>NZ_VATY01000009.1 GCF_005885635.1 Maribacter algarum (ex Zhang et al. 2020) | reverse complement strand
CTAGTTTTCTAAATGGACAGGAGCAGGCATACGTAATTTCGGTAGCTAAAAGAATCAATATTAAAATGTGATGAGATTTCTTCATAAAAAAATGATTTTTCAGCTTGCAGGTAACGGTTCGGCTATGCTTAGTGCGGGGCGGAAATCCGACGGATTTCCTGTCTTGCGCTAAGCTAAACCTTTGGGTTTCGCTTTTTCTTTTTTTGACCAAAGCTAAATCCCAAAGATTTAGCGACCTCATAAATATACACAGAACTTGGCTTTAAAACCTAAGCCCGCATTAAGTATAGGCATTGTTACCTGCAGTTATTTTTACGCTACTTTAAATCATTCCGTTTGCATGAGCCATATTTTCCGGAATTAATTGTCCGACTGACCAATGTTCGGTTATTTTACCTTTGTCTAGGCGATAAACATCATAGAAAACCCATTCCTTTCCTTCTTTTTTACCTTTTGATTGAGTCACTACGAAGTTCCCTTCGCCAATTATACGATGAACTTTTTCAATTGAAACGTCTTTGTAAAACGATTTGAGGCTAACCAATCCATTGTCTATTTCTGGGTTATGTTGAATTAGATTTGAATTCAAATAATTAGGCATTTGTTCAAAATTTCTAGTAACTAAAACTTTGTTGACATAGTTTTCTACTATGCTCTTATTCTTATTCGTAAGTTCTTTGTTTTCAATCATGTTAGGTCCCTCAACTTCTGGATTTCCATTCGTTGTGGATGGAGAACTATCCTTAATTGCGTCCCAATGCTCAGCAATTAGTCCATTGTCCAATCTGTATAAATCGAGCACAGTTTTCTTTTGTCCAGCGAATTCTACTTCAAAGTGGAGCACGACATAATTATCTTCAGAAATAGCACGCATAAAAGGTTTTGTTGGATTGTCAGGCTTGGGTAATTGTTTCAAAAAACTAATCATTTCTAGAAAACCAGCTTTGCCCGATTTTACTGATGGATTATGTTGAATATAATCGTTTGTTAAGGCTTTGCTAGCGTAAGTAGAATCTGCTTTTCCGATTGCGTTTATAAAAAAGTCTAATACTATTTGTTTATTATTATGTTTCATGTTTTCTATGTGTTTATTGGATTTCTTCTTGTTCTGTTGAATACAAGACACCAAGAGAATTGCGCACAAAAGTGCTATGATAGATTTCATATTAAATCTGTTTTAATTAAAAAGTGTGATTTTAATAGGGTGCAGTCAACTGTTCCATTTCACATATTGCGGAAATAGTTTAACTAAAGACTTACCCAAAAATATTAGGGAGTCTTAGAAATAGAAGTTTTTGATATGTGTAAATTCAATAACAGATTGTAAATATAAGATAAATTGAAATTGAATTTGGAAGCTCTTTTATAATTGCAGGTAACGGTCTAGTACAAGAATAGTAGCGGATTTTCAAGTACTAACTTTTCGATTTAACACAGACCTTTTTTGTATTCATTTACTTTTGTTTTAGCGATTAAACCGCTATTATTTTTATACATTGTTACCTGCTGGCTTCCATTTTTGATTTAAAATATTATTCAATAAATTAAAGTAATTCCATCCGATTTTTCTAGCAGAAAGTAAAGTCAGACTATCTTGGTTATTTCTATGAGCTCTTGATGGTCCAGTCATATTCGGTTTCATATTTAGGTCAAATAAAAAGTATTTTCCTTGTTCGTTAGCCCTACAATCTATCCTGATTGGTGCTTTAATTCCAATTAACTCTGCTGATTTAACACAATGTTCATACACTTCTTGAATTTCTGTAGTCTGTAACTCATTATCGCTCAAAACCTCACTATTTTCCATCACAGCTACTATTCCATTGTAAGGTGCGATTCCGTCTTTATGATTAAATCGTTTGACCGCAGGTAGGCACCAAGGACTATTAAAATATTTCTCGTTGTTATTAATGACATAATTTCCTTGAGGCATTACTGTAATTGTAATTTCCTGTCCGTTCAAATATTGTTCAACATAAGCTGCGTTTCCGTAACTTTTTGCTGAAAAAAACTTGGTTAAATTCTCTAAGAGTTCATTGCGATTGTCAATTTTAGTAACACCTTGACTTCCTCTTCCCCGAATGGGTTTAAGAACCAATGGAAACGCTAATTCTAGGGATAAATTATTGTAATTTTCAATGGTGATAAGCTCGTTTTTAGGAATGGGAATATTTTTGGATTTCAATAAACTATTGGTAAACATTTTATCATCATAAAAATCAACTGATTCAGGTGTTTGTCCTACAATTTCCAATTCTTGGTCAAAATAATTTTCTATAGTATGGTGTTGATATAAAACTGTATTTAGCCAAAAGATTTTTGCACCCTTTTGTAATGCCAGTTCAATCCCCTTTATTGTATCAGGGAAAACCCAATCCTTATCATTGTTTCGCTTTGGATTTTTAACAGGTGTAACTACATCAATATTGTTTTCCAATAATTCAAATGCAATATCTGCTCCGCTGTCAGAATAACCTCCTGGCTTCATAGGTTTTTGAATTCCATCTTTTGTGGGTGGCAATTGAGCTTGGTATAATATTGCTATTCTGTTCATTTCGTTTTGTTCAGCTGGTCGTTCGTTCAGCTTGCAGGTAACGGTTCGGCTAAGGTTCGTTGCTGTGATTCGTCCGAAGGACAATCCAGCCGAACCTAAAGATAGCTTTTTGCGCGTGATTTCCGTTTAGGAAATCCGCAAGCAATGAATTTTAGGCATTGTTGGCAAACGTTTTTATTTACGGAACATAAACCAATCTAATATTAAACAGATATTCATTGTCAATTTCCCTTACCTCTGCATTAAGTACTAAATCACTAAGTCCTTCACCCGCAGTAAATAGGTCAATTAGAACATTCCAATATTCTCCATAACATATATAGACAGACGTGTCCCACGCTTCATCAGGAAGTTCAATTAATTCTTGTCCGTAATCCTCGATGTATTCTTTTATTTGTACGGCAGTATTTTCCGGTACAGGACTTACATTTTTTAATCCGTTATTTAGTCCGTAGTCATGTTGAACAAAAGCACTCACAATAGCTTTAAAAGTTGGCCGCCATAAATGAGGTATGGGAAGTTCTTCTTCTTCGTTTTTTTCAACTCCTATTTCGTTCATTTTCTAAATGTTTGCCAACGGTTTAGCTATGAACAGTACGGGAGCAAACTAGCGTTTGCTTTCCGCCACGCACATAGTGAAATCTTTTTGTTTTGTTTTTTCTTTTCCTTGTTTAAAGCAAAATCTCAAAGATTTTGCGGACCTCATAAAAATACACAAACCCTGCGATTAAGCCCGAAGCCCGTATTGTTTATAGGTTTTGTTGGCAACAGTTATTTTTTGTATTCTTTAACTACTTGATTTATTTTTCCAAAAATTGATTTGCCATCTTTGTCTTTCATTTCTACTTCAATTCTATCTTCAAAACTCATAAATGGCGTAGATGCTTTTCCATCTTTTATTATTTCTAAACATCTAACTTCAGCTAAACAACTTGAGCCATTCGGACTGCCTTGGTTTGCAACTGTACCAGAACCTATTACAGTTCCCGCCATTAATGAACGAGTTTTAGAAGCATGTGCTACTAATTGACCAAAGTTAAATGTCATATCAATTCCCGCATTTGGGGACCCAATGAGTTTTCCGTTTAAGGTAGAATCTAAGGGTAAATGAAGTTTTCCGTCAATCCAACTACCATTTAATTCGTCTGGAGTAACAACCACAGGAGCAAATGTTGTCCAAGGTTTTGATTGGTAAAAACCAAATTGTTTTGATAGTTCGTTAGGGATTAAATTTCTTAAAGAAACATCATTGATAATGGTTATCAATTTAATATGATTTAAAGCGTCTTTTGAATTTATTCCCGCTGGCACATCATCTGTGATAACAGCTACTTCGGATTCAAAATCAATACCCCAATCTTCATTTTCGATTTCAATATCATCATTTGCTCCAATAAACGCATCAGAAGCGCCCATATACATCAAAGGGTCAGTCCAAAAAGACTCAGGTAATTCTGCGTTTCGAGCTTTACGTACAAGTTCAACGTGAGTAACGTAAGCACTTCCATCAGCCCAATGGTAAGCTCTTGGAATTGGTGCTAAAACTCTTACAGAAGAAAAATCAAACGTGTTAGACAATTTATTTGTGTTTAAGTCTTCATAAACACTTTGTAGTTTACTTTCGGTTTCTATCCAATTATCGATTGCAGTTTGCATAGTTTCTGCTATTTCAGGTACTTTAACTGCTCTTGTTAATTCTTTATTTACGACAACTAATTGTCCGTCTCTGGTTTTGTTGTCAATTGAAGCTAATTTCATTTAATATTTTCGTTTTTCGTTTTTTTTTAATTGTTGCCAACGGTTGAGCTATGAACAGTACGGGAGCAAACCAGCGTTTGCTTTCCGCCACGCACATAGCGAAATCTTTTTGTTTTGATTTATTTTTTCCTGTCCGGAGCAAAATCCAAAAGATTTTGCGGACTTCATAAAAATACACAAACCTTTCGTTTAAGCCCGAAGGCCGTATTGTTTATAGGTTTTGTTGTGCGTAGGCTTTTTTTCAACTGCATGTAGAATAATTATTTGCACAAAGTTTTGCAGATTCAATCCATCCAGTAATCCGTTTTCCATTATAGTCAACAGAAACCTTAGTCCATTCAGGCCCACATTCCTCGATAGTCACAAAACTAGCTTTCCAATTTTTTATTTCTATCACCTCCGATAACTTATCATTCGGTTTACTATAAAAAGTCAAATCCATATATTCCTTTTCATTTTTCATGAAAGCTCCTATATATATTCCCTTTTCAATCCAACCATAGTGAGTTATGCCATCTAAACTTAGCGCTACGGCATAAAATTTGTCTCTTATTTCAACTATTTTTAGGCTAGCAAAGTTTTCGTTTTCAATGTCATTTTTCAACGAAATTTGTTGCGTGCCATTGGGCTCATCGTAGATTTTTATTACTCCGTCGTATTTCCAGTAAATAACAGCATCGCATAATACTGTCTGTCCAAATACAGTTTGGCAAGTGATAAATAGTAGTAAAGATGTTAAAATATATTTCATTTTTTCAGCTTACGCACAACGGTTCGGCTATGATTAGTTGCGGCCAGAAATCCATAGGATTTCCCGCCGCACACTAAACATACTAAATATGCGTAGATTTTCCGCAGGAAAATCCATAGCAATTAATTATAGGTATTGTTAGGGCAAGTTTTTATCAGTTCAGAGATACAAAAAGCTGAGGTTTTATTTTCCATCCGTCGGACTCTTTAGTCCACATTGCAGAATAATTCCCATTAATGATGGACTGACTGCCTTTTTCAGGGTCATAGGCATTCCAAATCCCATTCTCCCAAGCCAAACCTCTTTTTTCATTAACTAAGACTTCTTTAGTATCGCGTATCCAGTACATTTTACTTTCTCCACCATCGATAATATAATCAGCTAGAGCTTTTTTCCCTGATAATAATGTCCCACTACCAGTTGTAGTTAACACATCATCTGTCAAATATGAAAGGACTTTTTCATTATCGTATGACTTAAGAGCTTGATTTGAAGCATTTCTAACTGCTAATATTTGCTCCTTATTAGTTTGAGATAATAGCCCAGAAGAATATATAAAAATGGAAAGAAATATAAAAAGTAAGTTTCTGGTAATTTTCATTTGCTTCAATCTTGGTGATTATTTTTATTACTCTTTTTTAAATTTGCCCTAACGGTTGAGCTATGAACAGTACGGGAGCAAACTAGCGTTTGCTTTCCGCCACGCACACAGCGAAATCTTTTTGTTTTGATTTATTTTTTCCTGTCCAGAGCAAAATCCAAAAGATTTTGCGGACTTCATAAAAATACGCAAACCTTATGATTAAGCCCGAGCCCCGTATTGTTTATAGGTTTTGTTATCTTCTGTAGCTTCACGTCAGAGTAAGCACGAACTTTTGCATTGCCATCTCTTTTCCACATGAGTAAAGTCCATCTGCGCAAACTAGCTAAGAAGTCCATTCGCAACATTTGCATACGAGCGATGTCCATTAGTTATTGATTTTTAATTATTTAATTTTTGTCAGTTTGATAATAGATTCTAGGATTTTCTCCATTAATTGAATCAGAAGCTTTTGCATGCAAATAAAGCCCAATAGCCATTGCTGAAATTAAAATTATTACCTGAATTATCTGAAGTTTCTTATTTGGTTCTGTATAAATTGAAACAATAATTAAAATACATATCAAGAATATACCTGCAGATAATAATTTTTCTAAATGAGGATTCATACCAGATATGAATGTTGAATGTAAAGCTAAATACAGTCCAACTATAATTGAGAATACTAAGTTTATTATTGTTTTAATTTTCATTAAATCATAACAGATTTATTATTTTTTGAGCTATTGAAGATAACGGTCTTGTATATGGCACGTTGCCATATTTATAGTTTTATATTATTCAGCCGAAACTGAGGTTTATTAGTAGGGAAGCGTTTAAAGTTAGCCAAATTTTGGCAATGTGTTATATACGTTGTTATACGGCGTTTTTAATGTAATCGTAAAGCAATATATACACCTATTAGAACTTAAATGATTGCAATTTGCAACATGCTTCTAAAAAACCAGTCCTTAAGATATTATCACTAAAGTTATTATAATGGAAAAATTTATCCTATTGTTTTTTGTTTGTTTTGGGTTGATTGGTTGTAAATCGACATCGAGAACCGCTAAGCTTAAACAAGTAGACACAAGAGGTTGGTATACTACACTCGAGCCTTTTGCCAAATTCAATCCTAGTCATAAATCAGTTGAGATATGGACTCCAGAAGATGAAAATAAAGTGCCGTTAGTTATATACGCCCATGGTGGTGCGGGATTTCGTGAAGATGATCGAAGACGAGTTGAGATGCTCCGTAATAATGGTTACGCAACTATATCATTCGATGCTTACGAAATGAATGATTTAGATTGGAACTTTGTTACTCGTAAGGTTACAAATACAGGCAAGCAAAATCTAATTTGGGAAGTGTTTAAGGGAGCCGTTGCCTATGCGACACAAAATGGAAATTGGGATCGTCGAAATATCTTTTTTTATGGAGCCTCAAACGGTGGTCGAACGGTATTATATGCCGGTAATGAGTTAATTAATAAAAATGTGCGAGGAATTATTTCTGAAGCACCTGCCGCAACGGGTTATTCATTGGGAGAGTTAAAAATTCCGACAATCATTCTTTTCGGTAAAATGGACAATTGGGCGGGAAAATCGGACACTGATTTTGTATGGACAAGAACGTATCCAACTTCTCCTATTTCAATTGAATCTTGGTTGAATTCTCAGCGGAGTAAAGGGCATCCGATTCAATTTATTTTTTACGAAAATGCAGGTCATTTACTTTTTGAAGGCCCTCTAGAAAAAGTGACGGTCCGAAGGGGCGAGAATATTGCTTTTACCGCATATCAAGGTGCAGATGAACTTGTGCCGCAGAAATATGAACAGGATGTAACTTCTTTTATAAAAATGAACTCAGTTCAACATTAACTTGATTGTTAAATGCCGTATAACGGTTGGGCTATGATTAGTTGCGGCGTAAGAAATCCGTAGGATTTCCCGTCGCACCCTAAACATAGTAAAAATGCTTAGATTTTCCGCAGGAAAATCCCAAGCAATTAATTATAGGCTTTGTTGTCATTAGTTTTTTCCGTCCGAGTTAGATTTTCCATAATATTGGTAAGTCCATTGGCGCAAACCTCCGCAAGTACAAATGATTTATTTTCCATGTGACATTCGCATAATTTTTCCATTCCAGGAATCAATTACTAATTCAAAAACTCCTCCAGCATAGTTTTTCGGAAGTGTCCCGAAAATTATCCAATAATCGTCAATGAGATAAATTTGATATGGTTTTTCAAACTCAATTTGTTCTTGTCCATATTGCTCAAACAATATCACTTCTGCATAATCGATTGCATTTTTCTTTTTAGGTATTAGTTTGAAGTCCATTTTACTTCGGTCATAATGAATTTTGAGTGCTAATTCCAGTTTTTTTTTGGCATAGTCTTCATCTCCGATCCATCTATCAGAATCCTGAGCATGGATTGTTGCGAAAAAAAGCATTGCAATAGTTAATGTTAGGAGAATTTTCATTTTTCAAAATTAATGACAACGGTTCGGCTAAGCGTAGTGCGGAGGCAAGGAAACTTTTCGTTTCCGTCTACCGACGTAGCTAAAGCTTATTGTTTTGCTTTTTCTTTTTTTGTTCCAAAGCTAAATCCATAAGATTTAGCGACCTCATAAATATACACAGACCTTTCGATTAAGCCCAAAAGTCCGTATTACGTTTAGGCTTTGTTGTACGCAGTTTTATTCCGTTTCAATGAGTTTTTTATTCAATTTCCCTGTTGATTCATCAATTGAAATTACCTTTAATTTTTGCTTTTCTATTATCGAAGTAGTTTTGTCCTCTCCAAATTCATAGTGCCCTTCAGCTTCAATTATTTTGTAATTCCAGATGTCCATTTTTTCATAGGTCGTAGTCCAGAATTGTTCTGCATCGCCCCCTTGTGAGTAAATAATAAAACTAGAGATTGGTTCGAAATCCGACTTTCTGAAATTGAAAATGTGAATAGCTTCTTTGTAATCTTCAAAATCGCTAAAGGCTACAGAAAGAATTTGTTCATTTTCACTCATTTTGCAAAGTGGTCGAAGTAAATCAACAGGTTCAAATTGTAAACTGTCTTTTATTTCAAGTCCGAAAATCCAGTCCTCAGTTTTTGAATCCACAACTTCTTCTGTATTCCCGTTCTCTGCAAATATCATATCCATCGATTTGTCGAAGCATCCAGATTTGAGTCCATTAATACGTTCCTTTAAAGTTTGTTTTTTAGACAACTCTCCTTTTTCGTGTTTAACAATTTCAGACATATTTTCCTGACGTGCTGGCTCGACAGATTTTTCAAGTTTTATTGAAACATCATTATCAAGTTCTAGTTTACTTTTTTCTTTCCCGACAGAATTGCAACCGAGTATTAGAAGGAAAATGGTGAATTTGGAGAAAATTTTTATCATTTGTTAAATTGCGTACAACGGTCTTGTGTATGAAACGTAGCGTATAAAAAGATACTAACTTTTCGGATAAACACAGAGCCTAATTTTTATATTTTGTTTTTAATTTATCAATCTTAAAAGCCAAATTTAAAAATTTGGCGGTCTTTGTAAATAAGTACAAACCTTTCAGTTTAGCACTTACTAGCTATGTTTTATACACGTTGTTACCCAACGTTTTTTATTCCGTTTTTAATTTTTTCAATCCAATTTTTATCAGTCGGTTTGACAATAATTACTTTAAAATTAAATCTCTCACTCTCAATTCCAACTCCTTTTAAATCGTCAATATGCAAATCAAAGTCAAATGCTGGCGGAAATTTCGATGAGTTAATGTTCCGAGATTTTAAAATTTTCCGATTTTGTTTTTCGTTTACGATTCTGTTTACTTTTATTCCATAATATTTTAAAGTCTGTCTTATTTTTCTTTTGCTACGAAACGATGTGGTATAAATGTGAATTTTGTGTCCTTGATTCTGCAAATCGGAAATTAATTCACGTGTTCCTCTTCTTATTTCCTCAATTCCGAAAAGTTTAGCAATTCCGCTTCTATTTTCAGTTTCAAATTCCTTTCCGTTCGGAATTAATGTACTGTCAAGGTCAAAACTTATATTCATTTAATCAATAGTTCTTGTCATTGCAATTGTCATCATTATTCCGATATATAAAAATGGAATTGCACTTAAAAAAATCCAAATCAGATTATCTTTAAGATTAGATTTGTGCTTAATGAATAAGAATGTTGTATTTATAAAAGAGAGAAAAACGCCTCCATAAAATGCGAATAATAGTGTAGGTGCTCCATATCTATAAATCCAAGTTCCTCGATATTCTTTTACTATTTGTGCCAATAGCATTGTAATCAAGCAAAATACTATAATTAGAATTCCACTTTTTTTAGTCCAATTTATATTTCGAAGTACTATGCTCAATGTTATGTCAAATGTTGGGTAACGGTTTAGCTATGAACAGTACGGGAGCAAACTGGCGTTTGCTTTCCGCCACGCACATAGCAAAATCTTTTTGTTTTGTTTTTTCTTTTCCTCGTTTAAAGCAAAATCCCAAAGATTTTGCGGACATCATAAAAATATACAAACCTTTCGTTTAAGCCCGAAGCCCGTATTGTTTATAGGTTTTGTTGTGCTTTCGTTATTTTTATTTATGCTGTTCTAATTCCTTTTTTAGTTCTATTAATCTTCTTTGAATGGAATTTACCATTGTAAGTTCTGAATACATGTTACCTGCAAGATAATTCAGGTTATTTTTAAGTTCTGAATCCTTCAATAAGTTTGTTAAGACAATTTTTGCTTCTTTTTCATCAATATCTATTTGACAATTTTCTTGAAGTTTAACAGATAAACTATTCCCTGTTTCTATTACAATGTCTCCACAATTGATTCTAATTTCTTCTTGAATGTTATTTGGCATTCTTCTTCTTAAATATTCTCTATAACTGTTTGAATAATTGGCGGTGTTTGAATTTGACCAATTTGATTCATAAAAATTTATTAGCCTTGTTCTTAGTTCGTAATTGCTTATGAGATTAATTTGCCCTGAATTATTAAGTTCTTTATATGTTGAAGCCGGCTGTCTCGCATCAATATCCTGACTTGCTTGGTAAAAATTAATAAGACTTTGACTGGGCATTTTAAGAGCTAAATCAGGGTTTAAGAAGTGTTGCTGTACTCTGTTAGTAAAATCCTTGACTTGCTTGTTATAGTGTACATAATTATCAATAAATGATATTTCTTCATTTATATCATCTATAAGTCTCGTAATAAACAAACTTTCCAATTTGTTATTCTTTATATTTTCATTCCAATTATTAATGGATAACGCAATTAAAATTCCAATAACTACAAGGATAATTTCTCCGATTGCATAAATCAGATATTTACTGAACTTATTTTCAGATATCAGTTTTTGTCTAATTTTTCTAAAGAATTTTATCATAGGTTAGCGGTTTGTCATAATGAAGCACAACGGTTGAGCTATGAACAGTACGGGAGCAAACTAGCGTTTGCTTTCCGCCACGCACATAGCGAAATCTTTTGGTTTTCTTTTTTTCTTTGTCCCGCTAAAAAGCAAAATCCCAAAGATTTTGCGGA
>NZ_VATY01000008.1 GCF_005885635.1 Maribacter algarum (ex Zhang et al. 2020) | reverse complement strand
TGCGGTATGCTGTAAACTTGTCAATCGAATTTTTGCTGTAATCCGAAGACAATCACCCTTTGTTGAAGTTTATGAACAAAATTTTATCAATTGATTTGGTTTTCTCTTAGAATTCGCAAAAGAAAAAAGGAAAAGTTGAAACGAGAGTTCGTACAGTTCCGGTGCAGCATCTATGAGAAAAAAATGCTCAAGCTAAAGGCCAAAAAGGCAGGGCTTTCCCTATCCGAATATTGCAGGAGCGCGTCTTTGGAAAATAGGATCATAGAAAGGCTTACCTCGGAACAACTGGAACATTATGCGATGCTCGTGAAATACAAGAACAACTTTACAAGGATAGGCAATATGTTCAAAAAGCGGAATCCCAAGTTGGCAAAGGAAGTGGAACAGCTCGCCAATGAAATACGGATGCATCTCCATAATTTCAAAAAATGATAGGCAAGGGGAAATCGATATCGCATACTGATCCATCCATGGGCTATGGATGGAACCAAGAGAAGAAGGCAGAAGTTGTATATAAGCAACATCTGGCAGGGGATAACCCAAGGGAGATCACAGAAGAGTTCAGGATCATCCAAGAACAGAACATAAGAACGAAGAACAATACCCTGAGCTTTGTATTAAGTCCGACCATTGAAGACGGGAAGGATTTATCCAGCGAAAGGCTCCAAGAACTTACCCAAAGGTTCATTGCCGAAATGAAACTTGAAGAGCATCAGGGAATCGGTTTCGTGCATCGGGACAAACAGCATACCCATGTACATGTTTATGTCAATAGGATCAATTTCGATGGGACGGCCTATAAGGACAACTTCATCGGAAAGCGTAGCCAATATGCTGCGGAGAGAGTTGCCAAGGAAATGGGACTTACCACTGCAAGGGAAGTACAACAGGAATAACTCAGCGAACTGAAAAGTATTCGTAAAGCAATCAAACAGACCCACGAAAAAGTAATGATGGAAAAAAGACCAAAGGACTTTGACCAGTATATCAAGTACATGAAACAAAACGGGATAAAGGTCATACCAAGTATCAATAGGCAAAACCAGTTACAGGGCTTTCGATTTGAGCATAAGGGTCATAATCTAAAGGGAAGTGAAGTACACCGCTCGATGTCGGGAAGCAAACTAGCTGTTCAAATAGCCAATAACTCTACAATGGGCATCCAACTCAAAAAAGGGAACACCATCAAGCTAGCGGGAAAGACTTTAGGGCTCAGCACGAATATAGCGACCAGTATTGCAAAGAGGGTCTTGAAAAGAGTTCTTGAGAGAGCACTGGAGCGGGGCATAGGCATATAAACGTAAAGAATAGAGGCATGAAAAAGATGGAAGAGATGATGGAACTCCTGACCGAGGAAATCGAAGGGTTCCATAAATCAATTGAAAAGTTGGAAACCTTGTCAAAGAATTTCAAGGACTTGAAGTTAAAGGCGGACACTTCAAGAATCGAAAACTATATAAAAGGCCTTACAAAGGAACAGAAGCACGCCATGACCATTTACAAGGAGAAAGCAATGGAAATTAAAAAGGGATTGAAATCTGCACGGATAATCCCGAATTGGTTGGCAACCTTGTTTTGTATCGTAATATCTATTCAGGTTCTCTCACTTAGTTATTTTGGCTATCATTTCATCCAGTTTGAGGATAGGAACAAAGCGGCATTCCTAAGAGGTCAAAAAGAAAGTAATACAAAGGCAAGACGATATTTCGAAGACCACCCTATTATATACAAAGACTATAAAAAATGGACCAGAAAGAAGGATAGTGTTCCAAATCAAAAGTAGGTATGCGCCCTATCCTGTTTTTGCTTAACGCTTATCTACCGGAACACTACAAAAACAGGATAGGAACCATGCGCAAAGTTCTAGGTAAGAATTTGGGACACAATCGTTGCTAATAATTACCTTGAGATTGAAAAACGCTATCTTACTATCCTAAACATCAAAAAAAATTGAGAGAAGAAACGCGGGTCAATGGCTGGGCTATAATCAGTGCGGCGCAGAAATCCGACGGATTTCCAGCTACGCACTAAGCAAAAGCTTTTGGTTTTGTTTTTTCTTTTTTAGTTCGAAAGCAAAATCCCAAAGATTTTGCGACTTTATAAATGTACACAGACCTTAGCGTAAAACACGAAGTACGTATTAATTATATGCTTTGTTAGCTGCTGGCTTTTTTCAATTTTAATTAAGGTCTAAACTAACTTTTGGTAGGATTAATTTTTTATGGAATTAGAATCACATAATCCTGAAGAACCAACCATTTATTTTTAATCCTTACTAAGGAATAAAAATTCTTTAATGTAGGTTTGCCATCACTAGTTAATATAACGTTTATAGAAGCCATATTTTCGCCAATCGTTTGAATGTCCTGATAATTAATATGTCTTTTATATCCACCAAACTTTTTATTTTTTATAAAAGAGATATAGGTAGATTTATCGAGAATAGAAGTAGCGTCTTTTTTATCATCATATAGAACTACTCTAAAGTCAGAGTGAAGATATGGCTTTAATTTTTTTGTGTCATTCATATCTCCAGCATTTAGATAAGATTCTAATGATGATTTCACTTCACTTACATGGTCATCTTGCGCATTAGATTTACAAGAGAATAAAATAGCGATTGCTAAAAAAGTTAAAATTTTTGTTTTCATAATTTTTGTATTTAAAAGTTAATAATAAAGTTAGCTAGACAACTTTTTTTGTTAAAAATTAGGCATCTAAATTTTTTCGAATTTTCACTAGAATAGTTCCAATAATTTCTTTTTCTTTTTCGGACAGCTCATTTAAACCTGTAAAACGAATTTTTTCAATAATGGGATAAAGGTTATTAATCATTGTTTCCCCCTTTTTGGATATAGTTAGTTCAACTTTTCTAGAATCTGTAGAAGAAGAAGTTTTTATAATAAACCCTTTTTTTTCTAGATGATTTACCATTCTTGAGATAGTAGGTTTATCTTTTACAAGTTTTTCTCCAACATCGATTTGATTAATAGATTCATTTTCATTTATCACATTCATTACTAACCATTGTTCTATTGTAATGTCAATACCTTGAGATTTGAGTACGTTTTGTCCATATTGTCTTATTCTCCTGGCAGTAAGTTCTATTTGAAAGTAAGTATTATTATTAATCATAATGCAAATATAGTAAATATAGTTAGCTAAGCAACTATATTTTTCATTTATATTTAATTGGTGTTTTTTTTATGCTTGCAGGTAACGTGTTCGTGTATGGCTTGTGCCGTTTTTCGGCAAGAATGGTTACCCGAAAATTTATTAAAATTATAAGTAATTAATTTTTGTGTATAGATTAAGGCATGAGCTATACACGTTGTTAACTGCTGGCTTTACTTCTCAAAATAATCTCTTTTTAAACCTCAATAAGTTGATAGCGAAATAAAGAAACAACAAACTCAAAAGACCACTAAAAATATTGAGTTGTTCAGATATGTGACTTTGCGGAACTTGTTTTACTAATTGATTTATTAAGCTTAATAACAATCTAGCAGAAGACCATACAATTAATATAATAGCCCAAATATTAATAATTCTTTTGAATGACTTTTTTGAATGACTTGAACATAAAACAAAAAGAATTACGATTACTGATATTAAAATCAGTGGAATGTAACTGCCAATTATTAAAAAGACAAAGCCTTTATAAAGAAAGAATAATAATGTAAAGCCTAACGCAGTTGAATAAACAAAATGCTTTTTTAAAATGCGGAAAATATTTTGCTGTGTCTTATTCATTGTATTATTATTTTTGTAATGATGTCCTCTATTAAATTTGAACAAGACAAAAGGTATTCGAAGTTTACTTTATCAAATGTATCATTTGGGCTATCCTTATATGGATTAGAATCTCCGTGATAATAACATTCACCAGCACCTATTACGTTAAAACCTAAAGGGACAAATACATCGGCATCGGTGGATCTGTTGTCATAGCTTTCGGGGTCAATAACGATATCTTTTATGGGAATGTTTTGTGCAATAGCAGAAGCTTTATATAAGTTTATCAAGTTTTCTGATCCTGAGAATATTTCCATAGCTCTGTCATTATCTCCGTCCCAACCAACCATATCATAACAATGGATAGAATGTATGTTCCATTGCTTTTTCTTTATTAGCTTGGTGAATGCTATACTTCCTATTTGCTCTTCTTCCTCTTGGTCAAAAAAGACCATGATAATATTTTTATTTCTTTTTTGATTTTTTAAAAGTTCTTTTACTACACTATAAACAAGTGCAATACCAGTAGCATTGTCAATCGCCCCAGGCGCGTTTTCTTTTCCACTATCATAATGTGCTCCAAGTACAACATATTCTCGACTATTTGTATTGGAAGGAATAATTCCATAAACATTAGTACCCTTGAATGGGTTAAGAATTAAATCAATTGCTGCATATTGATTAGGTGTTGTGTAGTTGTGCTCTAATGCCTTAATACCTAAAGTGTTTATTAATTCCATGAGATATCTTTTTGATATTTCTCGCTCCGCTTTAGCCCATCTACTTTTAAGAATGGTACCGTTCCCTATTGTATCTTTTCCTGAAAGATGACCAATTATTTGCCTTTGATAGTCTGCTTTATCTTTGGGCAAGCTTTCAGTAAGTAAAGGCCCTTCGACCGTTTGCTCTTGGCAAGCTATTGGTAGTAAACACAGAAGTGCTATTTTGATGATATTTTTCATTTAGTGGATCGTATAGAACTCGTTTTTATTTGATCATTCTCCATTTACCCCACGCTTGTAGGGTGCTAATAGCTACTTTTTTTCCGTTAGAACTATTAGTAAGTATGATAATGCCATCCTTTTTCTCAAAATCTATCATAAAACCGGCTTCCCATCCTGTGTTTGTGCCTGCATGTCCTGTAACGCTAATAGGCCCAAAATTATAAGTAGCATATCCTAAACCATAAGCTACGCGCTTAGTTTTTGTTATAGGGATTATTCTAATCATTTCTTGAATGGTCTCTTTTGACAATACCGAATTATTTTTGAATTGCGCTTTTGCGAAAATAGACAGGTCTTCAAGGGTTGTATGCAAGCCAGCGGCCGCCTTTGCTGTAAATCGTTCTAGGTAGATTTCTTTGCCTTCATGATTATATGGCTTTGCCGAATTAGATAAAATTTTATCATCAATTCTAAAGCTTGTATTGTTCATCCCTAGCGTTTCAAATATTTCATTTTGCATATAAATTTCAAATTTTTGTCCCGTTACTTCCTCAATAACAAGTTGTAATATGGTATAACCCCCACCTGAATATTTAAACTGGGTCTTCGGTTCAATAATAACCTTGACTATTTCATTATCTTTTTGTGGACCGTTCTCACCATTTAATGAAGCCTCAAGAGTGGGCAACGTGTCATTAGGATGAAAGCCAGGATAACCATGTACAGATAACCCCGCACTATGACTCAAGATGGTCCTAATGTTAATTTTACTATGGTCAAATTTAGACTTTGGTAGTTTCCACCTTGTTAGGTAATTTTCAATAGGTGTGTCGAGGTCGAGTATTTCATCTTCAACCAAATTCATAATTCCCCAAGCAGTAAATAGTTTTGAGATTGAGCCAATATTAAAACCAGTAGTGCTTGATATTTCGATATTGTTAGCTACATCACTATAACCGTGTCCTTTTACATAAATAACCTTACCATTTTTGATAATGGCCACTGCCATGCCTGGCACCGTATTTTCCTTAAGTAATATTGGGATTTTTCCATCCATAATGGTTTCAATGGATATTGTTTTTTTAGGTATAGGTGACTGAGCTTGAATTGTTGAGCAAGTACACAATAAAGCCAGAATCAGCAGCGATGCACGATTTTTCATTGATCAAAAATTTTAATATTTGCTCAAACTTAATTGTATAGTCGATTATCAAAAAATAATATTGATGCGTCGCTTACTACCTGGTTTAATCAGTATGTAACTGATGACATATGCCATTTGTTTTCCAAATTAAGTAGTCCGTATTGAAAAATAGGTTGTTTGTCAAATGGATTGCCTTTGGTTTTTTAATAGTATACTTTTATGCAATGATTTCAGTAGCAAAGAAGTACTTTTCATATTTTATTGTAATTGTCTTGCTTGTGTCTACAAGTATAGGTATGGTCCATTACAAACAAGTATTGGAAAGTTCGGAGAATACTGTTTACGAGACTTATTTTTTCATTTTTCAAGTATTATTTTTTGCAGTTATTGGGTGTTTTATTATTTCCTGGGTTTTCAAGTTGATACAGAATTACAGATTATTGAAAAATCAAAAAATGGAAGCCGAATTAGGTTTACTGAAAAGTAAGATTGATCCACATTTCTTTTTTAATACATTGAACAATTTGTATGGTTTGTCAATTGCCAAATCAGATAAAACCCCAGAGTACATTCAAAAGCTTGCAGAAATAATGCGGTATACTATTTATGAGGGTGATAAAGACCTGACACTTCTTAAAAGCGAAATTAACTACCTTCAAGAGTACATTGATATTCAAAAAATCAGATACCAGAAAAATGTAGATATACAATTCAAAAAAAAAATTTCAGATCAATCTACATTAGTTTCACCACTACTTTTTATAATGTTAGTTGAAAATGCTTTTAAACATGGGATTGAAAGCCTAAGAGAAAATGCTTTTGTCCACATAAATTTGATGCACCAAAATGACACCTTGACTTTTGAAGTGATCAATAATTTTGAGACTAAGTCTGAATCAGGAAATCGAATGGGTTTGAAGAATCTAAAAAAACGGTTACAGTATTTATATCCTAACAGGCACCGTTTGGTTTTGGAGAGTAATGAAAATGTTTATAATGCAAAAATTATCTTAACAACGAAATGATTAAATACGCCATCATAGACGATGAGCCAATTGCTCACAATATCATTGAAGAGTTTTCTAAACAAATTACTGGTTTGCATAAGGTGGGCAACTGTTATGATGCTTTTCAAGCTATAGACTTACTACAGAAAGAAAAAGTGGATTTGTTGTTTTTAGACATTAATATGCCCAAAATTTCGGGATTTGAAATGCTTAAAGCTATCAAAAATCCGCCGAAAATTATTTTGACTACTGCTTATAAGGAATTTGCTTTAGAGGGCTATGAATTTCAAGTGTCAGACTACTTGTTGAAACCTTTTAGTTTTCCTAGATTCCTTAAGGCTGTCAACACAATTTTAGCGTTCAAAGATGACAAATCAATTGCAAACCCTTACTCAGAAGATTACATAAATATCAAAGTGGATAAGAAACAACATCGTGTAAAACTATCTGACATCCAATTCATAGAGGCAAAGGGTAATTATTGTAAAGTTGTTACTGAAATTGGTAAGCTTTTAACACTTAGAGGGATATCGAATTTTCAGTCAGAACTTCCTAAACAGTTTTTGCGAGTTCATAATTCGTTTATTGTAAATAGAGATTTTATAACCGCTACAGAGGGGAGTCGAATATTTATAAACGAGAAAGTAATTCCTTTAGGCAGAACTTATAAAAAACTATTTGGCAGATTATAAATCCGAATTAAGAGGTCAAGTTAATTGTAATTTTTGGTCCTTTACAGGACAAATCTCACCAATTGTTTAAAATTTTACTTTTCAGCCTTCAGTTAACGGCGCGGCTATGAGTAGTTGCGTTGGTTAGCACTTAACTATACAAGTACACACCAAACTGAAAATCCACGAGGATTTTCAGAATTAGGCGAGAACAAGCAATTACCAATAGCCATTGTTGTGCAACGTTATTTGTTAGTGTCCAATATTTGGTCATACATTCCAGACATATGATTTACCAAACCTTTGTTTGTATTCTCGACAGAGCCTCCCTTTAATGGTGGTTTTGGGTCGTATTCTAAGTTCAGCATTACCAATTTCGCATAAGTTTCTCCTTTAATTTCGTTGACAAGAGCTAAGCTCATATCAATTCCAGCAGAAACTCCAGCAGAAGTCCATAATTTCCCGTCTTGGACATATCTTTCTTGCACGAATTCAGCATTGTAAGATTCAATCTTTTCCTTTGCTCGATACCAGTTTGTTGTAGCTTTTTTGTTTTCTAAAAGCCCCGCTTCACCAAGAATCCAAGCACCAGTACATACGCTTGTTGTATATTTTGTTGTTTGGTCAATTTTTTTAATCCAATTAATTAAATTTTGATTTTTACTTGCTCGAACGGTTCCAACAGTACCTCCAGGAATTAGTAAGATATCAAGTTTATCAACTTCTTCGATACTTTTTGTAACTGAGATTTCAATTCCAGAACTTGTCTTTACTGAGCCTTTTTTCTCAGCCACAAAAAAAACATCAGTGCCAACTATACTGGATAATACAGAGTGTGGTCCAAAAGCGTCTAAGTCAAAAAATCCATCATAGACTAAAATACCGATTGAATTTATTTTAACTTTTTCTTCAGTCAATATTGCTTGTCCGATTTCTTCATCAGTTAAAATTTTTTCATCAATAGCTTCATTTTTATCAGTCTTAACTTTGGTGTTTTCTTGACAAGAAAGGATAAACAGAAATAATAAAATTGTAAGGTGTTTCATATTTGTTTTCTAATGTTGCACAACGGTTTGGCTATAAATAGTACGGGAGCAAGTTAGTACTTAACATTCCGCCACGTAATTAGCCAAACCTTTTTGTTTTGCTTTTTCTTTTTTATTTAATGCCAAATCCAAAAGATTTGGCGATGTTCGCTGATATTCCGAGTTTATAACTTAAGCAGCCAAGCCCGTATTGTTTATAGGTTGTGTTACCACACGTTTTTTCTACATCAATAGCTCAGTTTTTTATTCTCCAAAATATCAAACCCAAAATACCCTTTTCTAACTTCCAATTCCACGTTTTTATAAAGCGCCATGTTTTCATAATATTTATGAGGAAAAACCAATTGCTTTAATTTTCCATCATAGTTTATTTTGAACGCAGGTTGCTTTTCATCTCTATGGTATTTACTCCCAGGTAACCAAGTCCGTTCAACAATTTCAAACGTTTCTGTTATAGGTGTTCTGTCCGCTAAATAGTAATTCGTTAACGTAAAAATAGAGCAAGCGATAAATCCAAATCCACATATATAATGCATAGAGGAATAAAAGTAAAGTCCAATTCCGCTGTACTTATATGTTTTGCCGTAATTTTTAAAGTCAACTAAAAATGTTGCTATCCCAACAACAAAAATAATCCCAAATAAAATCGTTAAATCAATTATTGTATTTCGATATATGGTTATCTGCCAAACCATTAAGAATAAACCCAAAATGAAGATGGTAGGGTAAAATATTTTTCTTTGTTTCTTCTTCATTTCTTAAATGTGTGGTAACTGTTCGGCTATGGCAAGTAGGGCAGGCAAGGAAACTTTTCGTTTCTGACTGGTCTGCGAGCCAGAGCTTTTTGTTTTGTAATTTTTTTTATTTTTTAATTGCCAAATCCAAAAGATTTGGTGGACTTAGCAAATACGCTCAGGCCTTTAAATATAGCACTTTATGCCCTATTTGCTATAGCCATTGTTAGCCGTAGTTTTTATTTTCTTTTTACAAAATGTTAAAGAGTGGGGTGCTTTTTATGCCATTCTGTATTTTGCTCATAGGCATATCCAATTCTACATATCATTTCCTCATCCAGATGATTCCCAATGAATTGAATACCTATTGGCGCTCCATTTTTTGAAAATCCACATGGGACAGTTAAAGACGGACTGCCTGAAAAATCAGCCGGTTTTGCAAAAACGTCATTAAGCAAAGGAGAAGGGTCTACTGGTCGAAAACCACCCAAAACTTCAGCCGCAGAATAGACACCAGGGGCACACCACATTACAGGACAAACAAACGCATCAATATTGGAAAGCATCGTCAAGAACTCTTCGGCTATTCTGCTTCGTTCTTTATTTGCTTCTGCAAATTCTAGTTCTGTTACCTTCAAACCACTTTCTATAACCCATTTGAATCCTTCTCCATAATCTTCGGATCTAGATGGATAAGTTTTGGAATGTATTTTGGAGGCTTCCCTATTACCAATTTTAACCCATGTGTCGACTATTTGTCCCACTTCAGGCATTTCAACATCGATGATTTCAGCTCCAAGTGAAACTAATACATCTATAACCGCTAGGGTTGCTTCAACAACCTGTGGCTCTACGTTTTCAGTTGAATATTTTCTATCAAATCCTATTCGTACTCCTTTTATAGTGCCATCTAGCTTACTTGTAATACTAGGAACAGATTCCCTTAGGGTCACCTGGTCATTTGGGTCAGCCCCTGCTATTGCTTCAAACATTATAGCCGCATCTGCTACTGATCTAGTCATAGGGCCAACATGATCCATGGATAATGCGAGTGGTAAAACTCCATATCTACTTACTCTTCCAAAGGTTGGTTTCAACCCTACAACACCGTTGGCAGAAGAAGGGTATCGTATAGATCCACCCGTGTCTGTTGCCAATGATCCAAAACAAAGTCCTGCAGCAACCGCTACTCCTGAACCACTTGAAGAAACACCGGTATAACGACTTTTGTCCCATGGGTTTTTGGGAACTTTAAATTTTGGATGATGTGCTAAATAAGCACCTTCGGACATACTCAACTTTCCAATAATTATAGCGCCTACTTTTTTTAATCTACTTGTAACTGTAGCATCATATTCTGGCACCAAACTACTCACGATGGTTCCACCAGTTGTAGTAACTCCTTCAGTATAAAAAAGGTCTTTTAACGCAATTGGTATACCATGCATAGGACCTCTATATTTTCCATTACTAAGTTCATCATCAAGAATTTTAGCCGTTGATAAAGCATATTCCTTCATTACCGTAATGTAACTGTTAAGTTTAGCATCAATAGCGGTAATACGATTCAGCATTATGGTGGTAAGTTCAACCGAAGAGATTTCTTTTGTCCTAATCAACTCTCCGATTTCTTGTATTGTCAAATAGAACAGTTGTGTTTTAAGGTCTTTGCTTTTAGGTTTAGCCTGTGAACAACTCATTGGAAATTGAACGGCTAAAGCCCCCATGCCTAGGAGACCAATTACTTTACGTCTTGATACTGAAGTCATTTCATTTTCTTTTTTCATATAAGATTTGGATTATTAAATTCCATAAAAGAATTGTCTTCTAGAATTACGGCTAACGTCTCGGCTATGATTAGCGCGGGGCGGAAATCCAGCGAATTTCCTGTCTCGCGCTAAGCAAAAGCTTTGGGTTTTGTTTTTTTTACTTGCACGAAGCAAAATCCCAAAGATTTTGCGACTTTATAAATATACACAGACCTTTAGCGTAAAAGCCACAAGTCCGTATTAATTATAGGCTTTGTTGTAATCAGTAGCGACACGTTCTAGTAAGCACGAAACTTTACGTTTTGGTTTTATTCCGTCCGAGTGAAGTCCATCAACGTAACAGTTGCGTCTGAGTAAAGTCCATCTGATTATGCTTGTTTAAAAATTATTTTTCAATTCACTTTTAAATTGATATAGTAAACAAATATCTATTGAAAATAACAGTTAAAATAGGTAAAACTAGTCCGACTAAGATTAACCAATGGGAAGTGAAATGCTTTAAAAAACTTACTCTTTCTTTATATACATACCTTAGTTCTTGGATTAAAAAAATCAGATAAATCCATAAATAAAAGAACAGTAAATAGTACCCAGTAAGTTGCCATATTCCTTCTATTCTAAGAAGTATTAAAAGAAATAAAGCACCTAAAAAATTTATTCCTCTTATTGAATCCATTCTTTTTGAGCTATTGATTACAACGGTTGAGCTATGAACAGTACGGGAGCAAACTAGCGTTTGCTTTCCACCACGCACACAGCGAAATCTTTTTGTTTTGATTTATTTTTTACTGTCCAGAGCAAAATCCAAAAGATTTTGCGGACTTTATAAAAATACACAAACCCTGCGATTAAGCCCGAAGCCCGTATTGTTTATAGGTTGTGTTGTGGTTTGTATTTTTTTCGTTAGTTATTCGACCTCTACTGTTGGAACAACTTGGATGTGTCCGTCTCCTTTTTTTAAGAAGACAGATTTATTCCCCAAATAATCTATGAATAAATCTACATCGAGATTGGCATAAACATTACTTGTATATTTTTTTTTGAATTGATATACAAAATCTCTAAAATTTAATAATTCGGCAGACTGTAGAGAGCTAAACCCTTTCTCATATTTTAAATAAAAACCATTGCCTAAAGGTAAATCTGCAATAAAATAGCTGTCCGGTGTATGTTCATAAGTACTGAAATAACTTTCATCATATTCAAATATTAGAGTATCCGATTCTATAGAATATTGGGTAAACCCAAAAGTTGAGATAAAAAATATACAACAGTATAAGATTAAATTAGTTTTCATCCTTTTTTATAAAAAATAGCAAATGTTGTACCGAAAAATAGTCTTAATGATTTTTGTTGACGCAATATTAAATCGTGTATCAAGTACAGTCTAGTTATACATTGTTCTCACAATTTACATATTAAATAGGATGCTTTAATATAAACCACAACGTCTCGGCTATGGCAAGTAGGGCAGGCAAGGAAACTTTTCGTTTCCGTCTGGTCTGCGAGCCAGAGCTTTTTGTTTTGTAATTATTTTTTCTTTTTTAATTGCCAAATCCAAAAGATTTGGCGGACTTAGCAAATAAGCCCAAGCCTTTTAATTTGACTCTTTTTGCCCTATTTGCTATAGCCATTGTTAGCCACAGTTATTTTTTCCGTTTTGTGAAATCAGAGTCAGGTCTTTTGAATGGTTCTTTGAAAAACTTATTAATTATTCCATTAACATATTCGGGACTTTCACTTCTTGCCCAATGTGTCTGTCCTGGCATTATGCAAAGTTGTGCTTTCGGAATATTTTCATAAATTTCTACGGTATGACTATTTCTAATTATGTCTTCATCTCCAGCCATAATTAGAACTTGGGCTGTGATTTTCGAGAGGTCATTTCTCGGTATATTTGGTTGGTCTCCCAAAAGTCCTAAACGTTGTTTTCTTAAATTCCAATTTTGTGTCGTGTCTTTTTCCAATATTTTTGTATTGACAATTTTTTTCATTCCGTCAACTGCATTAACTGCAAACACATTTACTGCAGTCGAATCAGGTCTCAAATTTGCTCCCAATGCAACTATTTTTTTTATTTTAGTTTTTCTCGATATAGCCATTTTGAGCGCAACTATTCCACCATCACTCGAACCAAAAATGTTTAAAGAATCTAATTTTAAATGTTTGGCTAATCCTTCCCAATCTTTTGTAATCTGTACATAGGTTAAGGAATCAGTTTTTAGTTCAGATTTTCCGTGTCCTCTGCTATCCGCTACAATAACTCTGTATTTTGAATTAAAATATTCAATTTGATATTTCATTCTACCAATACTGCTTCCGTTACCGTGAATTATAAGTAATGGCTCTCCTTTTCCATATTCCTCATAATAAATTTCAGCCCCATTGATAGTAACGTACTTTCCGATTTCTTCGTTGTTTCCATACGGAATATCATAATCAGATTTCATTTCTTCTTGTGCAGTTGCCAAACCACAAATTATAGTGCTAAATAATAATATTAAAAGGTTGACTTTGTTGTTCATTTTATTTTTTAATTGTGGCTAACGGTTGAGCTATGAACAGTACGTGAGCAAACTGGCGTTTGCTTTCCGCCGCGTACATAGCGAAATCTTTTGGTTTTCTTTTTTTCTTTGTCCCATTAAAAAGCAAAATCCAAAAGATTTTGCGGACATCATAAAATTACACAAACCTTTCGATTAAGCCCGAATCCCGTATTGTTTATAGGTTTTGTTAGGCATAGTTTTATTCCTGTACTACTGGCTTTTTCCAGTCGTCATATTTTCCATCAAACTTTTTCGCTATCATTCTCAAATCAGATAATCCTTGCAAAAAGAGAGTTAATCTAAAAAAGATAAATCATACTTAATATTCCTTTATTAATACAGTATCTTTTTTATATATGTAATATTTCATGGAGTTTTTTGGCTTAAAAATGGAATCTCCTTTTTGAAAAAACAAGTTGGCAGATTGAATAAAAGTATTATTTATAAGAACCCTGCCACCATCATGATTAATTAGTAATACATATCTTCCTTTCCCTTTATATTTATCTGAATCTATATAAGCATCAATTATTCTTGATTTAAATTCCATTTTCCATAAATGGTCATAATAATCCTTTTCGGTTTCGAAACATGAATTGAGTAGTAGTAATAATAAAATATATTTTTTTAACATCAATTATTGGTAATATTAGGTATTGCTAGAGCTTTTAATTAAATGATTTAACGAGTTTTCAACTCATGTCAAACGTTCTTCTGAACTCTGTGCAGTCATTTTTGTAGTAGTAAATAGAAATATCAGTAATATTTTGAATACAACTCTCATTTTTTAAATTATGCCTAACGGTTGAGCTATGAACAGTACGGGAGCAAACTAGCGTTTGCTTTCCGCCACGCAAATAGCTAAATCTTTTTGTTTTGTTTTTTCTTTTCCTTGTTTAAAGCAAAATCCCAAAGATTTTGCGGACTTCATAAAAATACACAAACCTTTTGATGAAGCCCGAAGCCCGTATTGTTTATAGGTTTTGTTGTAAATAGTACTTTCCCGCTATTTTCTTAACCAACCTAAAATTCGGTCATTGTTTATCCTCCATTTTCCGTCATCATTTAGTAAAGTATATTTTTCTCTCGAATCTGCAAAAGGACCAGGATTCTGCTGTACAATTTCAATTTCGTTTTCGGTTACTTTAGAAATAATTGAAACGTGACCATATCTATTTAAAATTGAGCCAGAATAAATTACCAAATCATTTGCTTTTGGCCTAGAATTACTAGGATTTGTAAACTGATTTAAGTTTCGTTGTCTATTTATATTTCCGTCTTTAATTTCAGAATTATAAAAGTCCTTTGCGTTTCCATAACTGTCTGGCATTTTATGATTTAATTCTTCATAATAATACCGCTTTACAAATTCTACGCATTGATATTTGAGTCCAAGATTATACCCGTCTTTTGTTAACTGCCGTCCATCAACATTTCCAACTCCGCCATTATAGTAAACAATAACTCCATTCAGACTATCGACTTTTTGTCCGATTTCATAATTTGGATTTAGATTGATTTTTTTGATGCGAAAAATCCGACTACAAGTAGAATGAGAATTCCAAGTATGATTAAAAATCGTTTTTTCAATTTGTTCTAAAACTTTTTTCAGTATTATTTACAACGGTTCGGCTATGATTAGTGCGGGGTGGAAATCCAGCGGATTTCTTGTCTCGCGCTAAGCAAAATTTTTGGGTTTTGCTTTTTCTTTTTTTTGTCCAAAGCTAAATCCCAAAGATTTAGCGACATCATAAATATACGCAGACCTTTACCTTAAAACCTAAGCCCGCATTAATTATAGGCATTGTTAGCATTAGTGGTTCTCCACGAGTAAGCACGTTGAATTATGTTCTGGTTCGAACTACTTTTTTTATTTCAGCAATCAAGCTAAAAAGTCCATCTGCGCTACAGTTGCGTCAGAGTAAAGTCCATTTTCATAAAATAGCTAAAAAATCCATTCGGTTTCACATTACTATTATTCCCATACTAATGGTATCAATAGTTATTTTTTTTTGCTGAGCTAGCTTTTTGGGGAGTAATGATAACTTCTTTTGAACAAGGGAAAACCCTATTTGTAAAAGAAGTATCTACTTTTTTTATTTTGAAGAAGGTTAGATTTCTGTTTTTGAGAAAGCTCCTATTACCATTCTTGTTGAAAATAAGAGTATCAATAACTATCGAATCAAGCATGCGGTTATCAACCAATTTGTAAGACATATTTTTTCCACCACTTATTTTAATCATGTCTGGATAATAAATATTGGTCATGCAATCATCGTTCTCTTCGAAATAAATTGATGCATATTTATAATTATGTTCTAAAAGTACTCTTTTGTTAAGGTTGTTTTTGGTAATATAAGATTGGTATTTGTTAAAAGAATTCGAAAAACCTCCCTTAGTTGAAGTGCAACTTGAAGAATTTAAAACAATAACCAATAGAACTAAAAAAGTAATAACTTTCATTTAAAATTTCTTGAGTTAAGATATTTTTTACCATTAATGCTAACGGTTGAGCTATGAAGAGTACGGGAGCAAACTAGCGTTTGCTTTCCGCCACGCATATAGCAAAATCTTTTTGTTTTGATTTATTTTTTCTTGTCCAGAGCAAAATCCAAAAGATTTTGCGGACTTCATAAAAATACACAAACCTTTAGTAAAGCCCGAAAACCAGTATTGTTTATAGGTTTTGTTGTCATTAGTTATTCTTCGTCTAAACTTGCGAATTCTATTTCAGTCAATTTTCTGTCAACAAATTTATATTTAGTGTACAATTCGCCTCTTTCATCTTCGCACACAGAAATCTGAGCTAACGAAAAAGCAATTTTCTCAGAGTAAATAAAGAATTTGTCCAACAATTCTTTTTTGTCCATTCCGATGCGAATCCCGTTTTGAAGTAAAACAGTAGAATCCAACATTATTTTACTTTTTATGTTATCATATTCCAAGTCTATTAATGGATTGAAAAGCTCATCAGAACAGCATAAACTTAGATTTGTTCCATCGAAATCCAATAAGTGATTGTTAAACTCACTTTCCAACTCGGTAGAAATATTTATTAAATCGAATCCGTTTATCTTTTCATCATTAATTGCTTTGTTTTCCACTTCATTTAGCGGTTCTAAAACGTCTGCGGATTTATCCACAAATTTTTCATTTTCTGAGGTTTTTATAGATTGTGTTCGACTGTCCTTACATGAAGAAAAAGTTAAAATGAAACAGCTAAGCATGAATACAGAATAATTTCTCATAATTAATGACAACGGTGCAGCTATGGCAAGTAGGGCAGGCAAGGAAACTTTTCGTTTCCGTCTGGTCTGCGAGCCAGAGCTTTTTGTTTTGTAATTATTTTTTCTTTTTTAATTGCCAAATCCAAAAGATTTGGCGGACTTAGCAAACACGCCCAAGTTAATAAATATAGCACTTTATGCCCTATTTGCTATAGCCATTGTTAGCATACGTTATTTATCGTCATGCCGAATTCTTTTTTCAATATTCTTTTTTCTTGTTCCTTGTTTTTAATTAGGAACTCGGTTTTAGTCCCATTCTGTTTTTCAATATATTTTGAATTGAAAATTGTTTTTCGTCCGCTTTTTTGCGCTATTGTACAGACCTTATTTTTTACAAAATATGAGTCCGGAGATTGCTGTTTTAATTCGCATTGGGGTAAAAATTGTTCCAAATTTTTTTCATTGGTTTCAAAGACATATATTTTTTCAAATCCATGTCCATTGACCAATTTAGAAAGTAAATATGAATGTTTATTAAATTGACTAATCTTGAAGGTATTTCCTCCGTCAATTTGTTCGATTTCTTGATTAATTTTCAGAGGTTTGATAAGTAAATCTCCAAATCCAACATCCGCAAGCCATTCTTCATTTCCCAGACTAACAATAATCGCCATATGGTCAAATTCAGGTCCAAATTCCTCGTCGTCAAATATTCTTGCAGAAATGATTTTAGCCTCAAAGCCTAAACTCTTCAAAAAAGACAGAAACAAATAGTTAAGTTCATAACAAAATCCACCTCTCCTAGATTTGATAATTTTGTTGAATAATTTTGGTTCTTCTAGATGCAGTTTTTTTCCGCTTTGAATATCTAAGTTTTCAAAAGGGATGTGAAATACATGATTTTGATGAAGTTGATTCAAGGTATTCAAGTCCGTTTTTGTTTTACCAAAAAACTTGATTCTACTTAAATACTCCTTTGTATTCATAATGTATGCTAACGGTTCGGCTAAGCGTAGTGCGGAGATAAGGAAACTTTTCGTTTCCGTCTGCGCACGAAGCTAAAGCTTTTGGTTTTGCTTTTTCTTTTTTTGTCCAAAGCTAAATCCATAAGATTTAGCGACCTTATAAATATACACAGACCTTTCAATTTAGCCCTAAAGTCCGCATTACGTTTAGGTATTGTTAGCTAACGTTTTTTTATGAGTTTAAGAGTGTCAATTCCATCAATCCAGTTTCGGTCATGTTTATTATACCCTCTTTCAATTACCATAATTGTGTCCGATATACTTAATATCCGCCATTTTTTCTGATAGCCTATTAAGTCCGTTCTAAGACTGTTCAAAGCCATTACATTATCTCGTTTTTCTAAGATGTACGATGTTGAATCAATTCCTAAGAAGAAATGTTTAATTTGACCTTTGGATATTTCATAATATGGTGGCCAAATTGAGTCATTTACTTGGATTGCCGACGGAGGTGGAGGTATGTTGAGATTTTCGGCTCCGAGCCATAGCTCTTCGGTCCATTTACCTAATATTTTTTTAGAAATCAATTTTGACTCTTTTTCTTTTTGGTTAATTCTTTCATTCATTTCTTCAATGCTAAATCCGGTAACCCAAATATTAGCTCTCTGATTTTTAGCTAGTATCATTCCGTATGCAATTACCAAAATGGCCGAAAGCATTATAAATTTTCCAGATTTAAATATTCTTGAAGTAGTCAACCAATTGAAAAGAAAAATAAAAATGGGTAGAAGGAAGGGTAAATAACCATAATTGGCGCTTAGGTCTATTCCAAAACCATCGTATCTCAATGAAGTACTGAAAGTCATGAATTTTGTAAATACAAAAAGAATTAACATAAACATGAAAATTGTATTTATGTGCGCAAATCTATTTTTAAAAGTAATTTTTCGATTTTCGGAAAGTGGCCTGCTAGTCCAGAAGTACATTGTAAAACAAAAACCGAGCGAGGATGAAGTCAATGCAAGAAAAAAAGAATTATAGGAACTTATTGAAAAACCGTCGAGTGCAATGCTATGATGATTGGTTAAATCAAACACTACAAAAAATCCATAATCCAATACTCTAAACCATAAGTTTACCAAAAACCCATATCCAAGTCCGAGTAAAATTCCACAATAGAATCTCAGTATTCCAATTTTCTTTATTGTAAGAATCGGTTTAAACTTTCTCAAATATTTTTTAATGGTTTAAATGTTAGCTAACGGTTAGTATATGAAGCGTAGCGACCGAATGGGAGCTATGATTTCATATACATTGTTATACTCTTTTTTATTCTTTTTTAAAATCATAAACTTTTTTACCTCCAACATAAGTTTGAAGAACCTTAACATCTTTAATAGAAACTGGTTTGATTGAAAGCAGATCCTCAGATAAAACTACAAAATCCGCAAGTTTCCCTGGTTCGAGTGTTCCTTTTATATTTTCGTCAAATGATGCATACGCTGCATCTTTTGTATGAGCTATTAATGCCTGTTCTATAATGATTTTTTGTTCAGGAACCCAGCCATCTGGGTTTTTACCATCCAAAGTTCTTCTTGTAACGGCTGCATAAATTGTCTCTAAAGGTACTGCTGGAGCTACTGGCCAATCGCTGCCCATTGCCACAACGGCCCTAGCTTCCAATAATGAATTCCAGGCATAGGCTGTTTTAAGTCTTTCGGTACCGATTCTTTCTTCAACCCATCGACCATCTTCTATAGCATGATAAGGTTGCATACTGGCAATGACGCCTAATTCAGTAAATCTTTCGAAATCTTCTGGTGCAATATGTTGTGCATGCTCTATTCTCAGTCGTCTATCTCTTTTTCCATTTTCTTTAACAATACGTTCATAAATGGTAAGTAAAGTTTTAATTGCACTATCGCCAATAGCATGTACCATTACTTGTAGGTTTTGTTTGTCGGCTGACGAAATCCATTCATAGAGGTCTTCTTCACTATTTACAAATAGACCACTAGAATTTGCTTTGTCGGAATAGGGCTCAATCAATGCTGCGGTACGAGAACCTAAAGAACCATCAATAAAACCTTTTAATCCACCAGCTTTCAACCATTTGTTATTCTTCGAATCTCTGTTGACGAGGATATTCCAATCTGGTAGTGGTGCTACTGCATAAATACGAATCGATAAATCATTAGATTTATTTAACAATTCGGCTGTACCATAGCTGGCATAAATTTTATGCAAACCGTCCATATCGTGAACGGAAGTGACACCGTGAGATGAAAAATAGTCCATCGCAGCTTTAAATGAAGACATGTTTTGTTTATCTGTAAAAGGAGGAATTTTATCAAACAATAAGTTCATTGCATTATCGCTGAAAACACCGGTTAGAGTTCCATCTTCATTTCTTATAATCTCTCCGCCAATGACGTCCGCAGTATTTTTATTTATTCCCGCCATTTCCATTGCTAGGGAATTGGCAAAAACAGTATGCCCATCGATACGATAAATCAAAACTGGGTTATCAGTGGTGTATTCGTCAATCCATCCTTTCTTAGGAAGTTCACCTCCCCAGAGGGTATTATCCCAATTCCCTTCTAATATCCATGAGCCAGAATCAATGCTTTTTGCATATTCTGCAATTTTTTTAATAAATTCTTCTTTTGTACTAACTTCTTTTAGGTCTACGCTCAAAAGACTAGTTCCGCCACCTATTAAATGGACATGGGAATCAATAAATCCAGGTGTAATAAAACCACCTTCTACGTCAATAATTTCAGTTTCATTTCCTTTTAATTTCAGAATGTCTTCATTGGACCCGATAGCTATTATTGAATCACCAATTATGGCCATAGATTCAGCAATCATTTGTTGTTCATTTCCAGTCCAGATTTTGGCATTGGTTATTATCAGATCCGTATTTGAGATTTCCTTTTGACAGGATGAAAAGCACATTAATATTCCAATTAGTAAATAGAAGTATTGTCCTGTCTTTTTGTTTCTCATTTTTTATTTTTTAATTGAGTATAACGGTTGAGCTATGAACAGTACGGGAGCAAACTAGCGTTTGCTTTCCGCCACGCACATAGCGAAATCTTTTGGTTTTCTTTTTTTCTTTGTCCCGCTAAAAAGCAAAATCCCAAAGATTTTGCGGA
>NZ_VATY01000007.1 GCF_005885635.1 Maribacter algarum (ex Zhang et al. 2020) | reverse complement strand
ATTCCATTTGTATGGGTTTATAAGTTATGACGGTGCAAAGATGAAAACGATTTTTAAATTACACAAGAAAAAATCAATTTAATTTATTGATAATCAGATAGTTACATTGAAATATGAACAATAGAATTCCTGTCCGTCATATTGCGGATTTTGAACATTTATTACAACTGTCTGTCTACCAATTGTTTTCTGTTTCAACTATGCTATTTTATTCGTTTACCACTTTTCACATTTTACTTTAAAAAATTCCACAAAAAAAGCGCCCAATTGTAATTGGACGCTTTTATTTTATCGCTTAATCGAGTTATTTCATAGAATCAACTGTTGGATAAAGTAACATAGCGTCCGTTTCGCTCACTATATTCTGAGCGAAAATCGCAGAGCCAAAGCTCTATTTGTTGGATGATATGTAACTTTCTCGGTGTCATTTGTTTTACAAAGATGTGATTTTATATGTATAACTTCCAAATATTATCGATTTCTGCGCTTCTTCTTCCAAGGAGCATTCTTCATCCAATCCCCAGCCATGATACACCCATAAGGCATAACTTCATCTTGAACTGTACCCAAACCAAATTCATCCATTTGGTTTCTAACCGTGGCGGCATTTTTATATGCACTAGGCAATTCAGAAACGTCAATCTCATTCGAGAAGAAACGCACGTCCAATCCTTTGGTTTCTTCAAAGAATACTTCTTCATTGGTGAACTCAGCTTTGTTTTTCTTATGCTGGGTTCTACTCATGTTTCGACCTGCTCCGTGAGGCGCAAAACCTAAATTTGTTGCCGTAGTATTTCCATCAACTATTAATACAGGCTCGGCCATGTTCAAAGGAATCAATCTTGGACCCGTAATATCAGGCATAAACTTGGCATCCAAAGGTGTAGCACCTTTTGCATGATAAAAGATATCATCATCTTGGAATACAAAATTATGTTCGTTCCAAAAACGGTTTTCAATTTTGACTCCCAAAGCTTCCAAAGTGGCATCATGAATAACTTCATGGTTTTTCTTTGTCCATGCTCTTATGATTTGCAAAGCATGCCAATAGTTTTCACCTTCTTCGGTATCAAAGGGAATCCATGCATTTTGCTTTAAGGTTTCCGGAGAAAGCTCTTGCCGGAAACGTTCGGCAATTTTCATCCCTTTGGTATACAAACGAGCGCCAGGACCACGTGAACCATGATGGGTAATCAACATGGTGTTTCCGGTTTCTTTGGAAATTCCAACAAACAAAAAATGGTTTCCATCACCTTGTGTTCCCAAATGTGTTCTCGCAATTTGAATCATTTGATTATCCCTTAGGAAATAATTGCTTTCAAATGCCTCTAACAATTCCGTAGGAAATCGATACTGGGTATTTCTATCTCGCCCACCAGGACCAAAATGTGTACTGGCATGTGCGGCATTCAAGACATCCTTTGGGTCAGCTGAACCAAAATCAGTTAACATCACGGAGCAGCAGATATCAGCACTATGCATACCTGGGTGAATGGCATTCTTAGCAGCAACAACTCCACCAACAGGAATCGTTCCTTTAGGTCCAGCCGGACAAGCATCAGGCATCACTGCGCCGTCAACTAGGGTAGGCGTACGCATCAAAATATCCATAGATTCCAATACGGAGTATACATTTTTTTCTTCCAATTCGTTTTCCGCTTTGATATTCACTGAATACGGCATGGTTTCCGAATGCAAATCCACAATTGGCCCCGGACGAAATTGCTCCAAGTAGTTTAATAGGGCATCTCCCTGCAATTGGTTGGTATTGATGTGTGCCAAGGCTTCAGGAATCCATTTTCCTGATTTGAAGCCCATTGCAATTAACTCTTTTCCGGTAATGTTTATTCTGTTTTCCATAATTTCTTTTAATTAGCCCCACCGACTCCAGCGTTCGGCGGGGCGCTACATGAAGTCGGAGAACCGGCTTCTTTATGATTCCGGTACAAACTTGCGACTCATGTGCGCAATTATTTTGCGTAGATAGATTTATTTGTAGTATTCTTTCTTAACATCAAGCCTACGGTCAATGTTCTTAGCTATCTTATAGATGTTTTTGAAATATGGAAATGCAATTTCTTCCGCCTTCATCTTTTGAATTTCAGATTGTAAAAAAGGCACTTTTGTTGAAACTTTGATTTGCTTTTTTGGAATTGGGCTACCTTCGTTTATTGATTTTTGCACTTCGGTAAATTTAAATGAGCGTAATTCTATTTGGTCCTTTTTACCTTTATTAACTTTTTCCATTTCAGCATGGGAAAAACTATTCCTTATTTTATCTCGAATAACTTTGTCCAAATAAGTTTTTTCTTGCTCCGTTATTAGCCCCTCATTGTAAACAAGTTTTATTGTTTGAGACATTTTTTCTGAATCATAAAGATTGGAAGCTTCAGTAATTGTCTTATTTAGCTCATTGATATCCTTCTCTGAAATCTTTAAACCATGAGTTGTTTTTTCTATAAGCGCAAGCTTCAGCATTCTTTCGGTCATATGATTCGTGAGGGTTATGGCCGCATTGAATTGTTCTATCATTAAGCAATTAATAACTTCATATTTTGCGAGGTTTAAAGGTTGTAGGAATTTTAATTCATCATCAAAGTAGTACTCTAATGAATTGTAATTCTTATTTACTTTCTCAACATATCCTTTAATTAAAATTTCTTTTGACATAATTTCTATAGCGTATAAAATTCTTCTCTAATGTTAACTAATAGTTCATTTACAATATTCAAACCTGGTCTTTCCATCAAACTAGATTTTTCATAGATGACTTCTAATTCCTCCCTTAACTTTTCTGCTCTTTCTACCAATTCTTCATATTCAAACTCGGCATTCTTTATACCTAGGAGGAAGTCTCGGTCAGGTCTTTTTACATTGATTTTATTATCAGCTCCTATTTCTTTAGCCATATGTAAAAGACGAAAAGTATGCATCATGTTTTTAGCATCGTAGTTCTTTTCATGCGAAATGTTACTCTTATAGCGTTCATCATTTCTCTTTTCTACCCAAGACCAATACTCTTTATACCTTTTACAATAGGATGAATAACCATCTCGATTGAAATATAAAATAGCCGCTGGCACTTCCGATTTTGGAATAGAACTAAGGCAGACTTCATTAGCATTTTCTCTTGCAATCCCACTATACTTCATAGTAGGGTTGTAGAACAGATTATAACAATCTTTCATGTGACTTATTTTAGCCAACCCACAATGGGCCACTTCGAAACCTTCATTTTCTAAAAAGGTATTCAAAGGCATAGCGCCCTTTTCTTTTCGAACAAAACAAAAGTCAGTAACAAATTTTCGTTCCTTTTCAACAGGATTAACTATTTTTTTCTTCAATCCTCTTGCCTTTTTTATTTGGGTAAAAGCGTAATTCGCAAAGGTGTCTTTGCACAATCTTGAAAGAAAGTACTCAGACTTGACTTTATCGAATAGCGGATGCTTTGAGAGTATGCAGTCTTCTGGCACACTTAACAATTCAAGAAGATTAGGATTGTTTTTTGAAAGAAGTTCTATGAACTTTTTGAGTTCATAATAAACAATATCGTTCGTGTCATTATTTATTTGACCCACATATTCCAACGAATAATACTTTTCTTTTGGTAGTACAAAAACTCCACGAATATCGGTATCAGAAGAAGCGGTAGCGAGTCCGTATGCTCTACTACCGCTAATACATTCAAATATGATATTTCCTGATGCTTTTAGTTCTTCTATTCTTTTCATTTGGTCAAGGTGTTATATAAAAAACTATCTATTCTATCAGTATCAGGTTTCCCGCCAGAAAGCGATTTTGCAAACTTTTCATTAACAACTAAAACACTTGCTATAAGATTTATGACTTTCTCATTTCTAGTGTGTAAATAACTTTCGTTATTCTCTGATTTTATAGTCATCAAGTGTCTTATTTCGTCAGCCTCATCCCTTTTTACAAGAGATAACATCTTGCTAAAAACAACAGGTGGCATCGTATTGTACTCCAGTATCCACTTGCCCGCCAAAGCTGTTCGCAATGCATAAAACAAACTCTTTAGTTTTACAGTTTCACCAGTCAACTTTTCTTCATATTTCTTGCTCATACTTAAATAGTGATACATACAAGCTACAGGAGAAAAGCAATCTTCAGCTATTGCTCGTAGTTCCTTTATGGATGTGCTTTCTTCGATGTATGTTATAGGTGAGAACAAATGCTCCAATGCAGGTACGTTCGACTTTTTAAGTAAGCGTAGTTTCTTTCTGAGTTCCCAACCGACCGCATCAAAATCACCATCGATTATATCGATGCTATCTCGTTTTTCCGAGATTGATAAATACCACTCTATTGGATGTGTATATAAGAATCTAACATCAAAATCACTATCTGGTGAAGCAAAGCCCCAAGCCCTACTTCCAGATTCACAAGCAAAGAGTATGTCTACTTTCTTGTCAGTTGCTAGATTTTTAAGTTTACTTTTCATCATTTCTAAAATTATGATACAAATTTGATGATGTACTACGCAATTATTTTGCGCAGTTAGTTGAGTTCTTGTAATTTTAAATCAAATACACTATGGACTTAAAAGAAAGATACGCCAAGATTTTCTCTAAATATGTACTAACGGAAAATGAAGTTGTCGCTTTATGGAATGAACTAGCGGGCACTTATGGACAAAAGTTTCGAAAATATCACAATCTAGGTCACCTTACCGAACTCTTTGCCTATTTCGATAAGTTCAAAGATGAGATTGAAAATACTGAAGAGATGCTTTTGGCTATTTACTATCATGATTTTATCTATAGTATTTGGAAAAAGGATAACGAGGAGAAAAGTGCAATAAAAGCCACTCAGGTATTACAAGACCTTGGATTTGATGAAGATAGAATTCAACGAATTGAAGCACTTATTCTTTGTACGAAACATCATAATGGCAAATCGTATGATGAGAAGTTATTGATAGATTTTGATTTAGCAATTTTAGGTCAGTCCGAAGAAGTATACCAAGATTATGCTCGGAAGATTAGAAAAGAATATGCTAAAATTCCCAGTATTATGTATCGTAAGGGAAGGAAGAAAGTACTTCAACACTTTCTAGACAAGAGCACAATTTATCAAACTAAAGGTTTTCAATCCGCTTTTGAAAAGCAGGCAAGAGCAAATTTGTCTAATGAACTAAATACATTATAATGGCCCTAAACAAAAACGCCCTAATCCGCTATAAAACTATTGACAAATGCCTTCAAAATAACTATCGGCAATGGACTCTGAATGATTTGATAGAAGCGTGTTCAGATGCCTTATATGAATACGAAGGTAGGGAAGTGAACGTGAGCAAACGTACCGTGCAACTCGATATTCAGTTGATGAGAAGTGATAAACTAGGCTACAATGCTCCAATTGTTGCTTATGATAAAAAGTATTACAAATACGAAGATGAGGATTATTCGATTACGGATATTCCAATAACGGAAAATGATATGAATGTGCTTTCTGAAACTGTAGAAATGCTAAAGCAGTTTAAAGACTTTTCTTTGTTTTCAGAACTGGGTGGAATTATTCAAAGATTAGAAGATAAAGTATATACTGAGAAGACGCATCAATCATCCATAATTCATTTAGATAAGAACGAGAATCTCAAAGGATTACATTGGCTTGACGAACTCTATCAAGCCATTCAGAAAAAAGTAGTCTTGAAAGTGGAGTACAAGTCTTTTAAAGCTGCTACGGCTAATGTAATTACTTTTCATCCGTGCTTATTGAAGGAATTTAACAACAGATGGTTTCTGATCGGGATGGGAAATAAGAACAAAGGCATAGTAAATCTGGCCCTTGACCGAATCATTTCGATTGACTATGATTTCAAAACTCCATATTCCAACTATGAATTTGATGCAGACAGCTTTTATAAAGACGTAGTAGGCGTTACCGTTAACCAAGGGGAACGCGCTTCCAATATTAAATTATGGATTGACAAGTACAATGCCCCATATGTTGTTACTAAACCTCTACATCATTCACAGTTGATAGAAAAAGAAAATGAAGACGGAAGTATTGAAGTAAATATCAAGGTAAAAATCAATTTTGAATTGGAACGTTTGATTTTGGGTTTTGGGGATGCTATTGAAGTAATTCAACCTGAAAGACTTCGCAAGCGTATTTCTCAAAAATTGGACAGGGCTAAGTCTTTATATTTATGAGTGAATCAATACATTTTTTTTGCATTGATTTATTCCTTAAATTGGTGATGCAAAAGACGCATAAAATTTGCATCGATTTGTACCATTTTGAACCGAGTTTAGAGTTCGGTTAATCATTTAAAATGAAGTCTGTAAAAGGCTGGTAGTTAACATATTGTGGTGGTATATTTAGTTCTGCCACCCCGACAAAAGTGGTATTTTTAAATACCATCTTTTTACTAAACAAATGAAAATCAAGGAATTACATTTTCCTTGATTTCATTTGAATAGTTTTAGAATCATATTTGAAGGTGTCCTATTAGGTGTCCTATTGATAAATATCAATTTTGTATCTTACACCTAGAATGTCGCAATTGATCTTCACAGCGATTTGACTTTCGTTTAACGGAATTAATAACTCTAAAACGAAAGTGATGAAAACAGTACACACTTTTAGCGTAGTATTTTGGTTAAAGAAGCGTTCCACCAAAAGGGATGGTACTATCCCGATTTATGCGCGAATTACGGTAGACGGCATCCGAGCCGATGTCAGCACAAAACATTCTGTATTACAATCCTATTGGTCTTATGATACAGGTAGGGTAAAAACCAAGGTAAATGGAGCCAAGTCTATAAACGATGCCTTGATGGAAGTTTACCAAGATATTACCCAGAGTAAAAAAGAGCTCATGGAAGAAGGCAGGATCCTTACCGCACAGTCTGTAAAATTGAGATATCTCGGTCAGGATGTGCCATTAAGAACACTCAAGGACTTGCTCCAATATCATAAGGATAATGAAGTACAGAAGTTGGAGGCTGGTACGGCCAAGAATTATGGTGCCACGGAAAAATACTTGTTATTGTTTATCAAGAAGAAGTATAAGTCAAAGAATGTGTACCTCGCCCACATCAACTATTCCTTTGTTCTTAGTTTTGAGAACTACCTTAGGAATTGCAAGCCGCTAAAGGCCTCTCAACCATTGACTAATAATGGTATTATGAAGCATATGGAACGGTTGAAAAAGATGACGACTATCGCATTTAAATTGGATTGCATCAAGAAAGACCCTTTTGCGTTTTTCCGTGCAAACTTCAACCGGTACAATCGACCTTTCCTGAGTATCAAGGAATTGAAATTGATGGAAAGTCTTTCTTTGAAGGACATTGGACTTGGATATGTTAGGGATGTTTTCGTCTTTGCCTGCTATACGGGCCTATCCTATATAGATGCAAAGCAACTTAAACCCGAACACGTTGTTCTTGGAATGGACGGGGATGATTGGATATTCACGCGAAGGGAAAAAAGTGAGACATTCGTAAAGATTCCTTTATTGGACAAGGCCAAGGCCATACTGAACAAATATGCGGATAAACTTTACGGGAAAAATGAAGACTTGCTTTTACCTGTCTATTCTAATCAGAAATGCAATAAATATTTGAAGGTCTTAGCTTCCAAATGTGGAATAGACAAGAACCTTTCTTTTCACTGTGCAAGACATACTTTCGCGACATCCGTTACTTTGGCCAATGGTGTTCCAATAGAAACCGTATCTAAATTGCTTGGTCACAAAAAACTTTCGACTACCCAGATTTATGCCAGGGTATTGGAAAAGAAGATTAGTGAGGATATTTCGGACCTAAAAACAAAACTTAAATCCACGGAAAGAAAAGTTGCGTAAAACGTGTTTTTTTGAAGATTACGAAATTTTAATAAGCAAAATGTGTTAAGATCGTTCGATTTTGGTTCTGTGTGTTTTATTTCCAATATGTTTAGCGTTGAAGGTCAAATTGCGAGAAAAGGCTGAAATTAAACTTGGTTTTTGATTCAGCCTTTTTTATTTGAAATGAATATGATATTATCCATTATTTCAAACTGATCTTTCTACATTAACTAGGACTATAATTTGGATTAAAACTAGTGATATTCCACTGCATTTTTTGCTATTTATTCTTCCTTACTAATTTCATGGATCTTTTAGTCCTCTTTTGAATCGGGTGAGTTCTTCCCTAGTTATTTTTATCTTTAAAAAGTCTTTTCCAAAACGACTATGGACCAATTCGATTTGGTCCAAAACATATCGTAATCGGTCTTTGGTTTCTGATAGTTTTTCTTGAGAACGGTCATAGTTTATTCTAGAAAACGTAGTCTTTTCTTCTTTGGTTTTTTGGGTTGGTTTTTTGGGTTGGTTTTTTCGTTGGTTTAGATTCCAATAATTGGGGGGCGTACTTCTTTATGTCTTCTTTGAAAAGGGATTTGAGCATCGCTTCGATATTCATTATGGGAATGTTCTGGGACTTCTCTACAGGGTTAATTATCGCGATTACCGCATCGATTCGTTTGCGGTTTGGTTCAATCCCGGCATTAATATCTTTGATAATACGTTGATGTGGCGAATAATTGTGCCATTCGAAAAAGTCCAACATTGCCGCTAGGGTTTGTGAATGGGTGCCTGTTACTTTCTTCGAGAACCGTCGAAATCTTTTGGCGACTTCAACAATCAAAGCGAGACTTTCATAGTTATACGAGTATTTCTTTTTTTTATTCCTTTTAATGCTTAATTGATTTTTTTACAGCAAACTTTTTCAATGTTTACTGGGGTTACCAGCGTTTTTACAGCAAACTTTTCAGCCTTCTGTTTTCAATAATCGATAAGTTTAGGTTATATAAATCTCATTTTCAATTACTTACAAAAATTATCTAAACTAAGAACATCGCTTTAGCGTGTTGTCCTCTTGCTATTCCTTTTTTCCCCGCAGGGGTCAAAAAAAATACCTTTCCCTTAAGGTAAAGGCTCTTATAACTACTAGGCTTGAAACACGGTTTTTTAAGAATGAGAAAGATTCATTTTTAAGGAATCCATATTGAATATGGGAAAGCGTTGCATTTCCATAAAAGGAAAAGGGCAACTTTGACAAGTCGCCCCAATCGATAAAAACCTCCTTTCATTAGATAGTGAACATGAATTTGTAATTGTAAAGGTTCTTGATGGCTTCCTCTTCCAAAATTTCTTGATAGTCCAAATGATTTTCTTGGGCGTAGGCTTTCATTTCAGGACCGAATTTTAGTGCTACTTCTTTCTTGGATTGCTCCATCAATTTTTCCTGTGTATCTCCGTCCAGATTATTGAAATTTAGACGGAACGGTATATCAATATTGATGTCCATAGTGTTCAATTTTACATCAGGCCGTTATCCGCAAAACTGTAGTAGTCACCATTGGGTACAATAATCAAATGATCCAGTAATTTGATGTCCAAAAGTTCGGCCGCGTTCTTGATTTTTTTCGTAATCTGTCTATCCGCTGTGCTAGCTTTCAATGTTCCACTCGGATGATTGTGGGTCAAAATAATGGCTACGGATAAGGACTTTAAAACAACGGCAAATAAGATGCGCAGATCGATAATCGTGGACGTGATCCCACCTTTTGAAAGTTGGTAGATACCCTTTACTTTATTATTGTTGTTCAATAGTACGACCTTAAAGGATTCGTGAACTTGTATGGTCTGTTTGTCCCAATGCTCAAAGAGTAGATCGGCAGCATCCTTTGAGGAATTTATCTTTTGCCAAAAAGGGGAGGGGATACGTTCTTTATAGCTTATTCGTATTTCGTTAACTTTGTCTTTCATTGCTTTTAATTTAATAGTTTCAGGTAATGAAAAAGAGGGCAGAACTTTCGCGAGAGATGCCCTCTTTAATTTTAATAGATCAGTCATACTATGCTGCCTTGTTTTCGTTTTTAGCACCTAATAGTAGAACCTCGCTAACAATCACTTCCGTGATGTAGCGTTTTTCGCCTTCTTTGGTCTCGTAGCTTCGAGAGGTCAATTTGCCTTCAATGGCGACTTGCTTGCCCTTTAAGGCATACTTTTCTACGATCTCGGCAGTCTTGCCCCAAGCCACCATATTATGCCAGTCCGTACTCTGTACTTTCTCGCCTTTGGCGTTCTTGTAGCTCTCATTGGTCGCCAATGAAAAACGGATTACTTTTTTACCGCTTTCCAAAACGGTCATTTCGGGATCGTTCCCCACGTTGCCAATCAATTGGACTTTGTTTCTAAGATTACTCATACTAAAAATATTTAAAGGATTTATATTTGAACCACCCGAACCCTTCGAGCGGTTTTTGAATGATTTACTTATTATATCCAGAGTGTTTTCCCTTTTTTTGATTTTTAACTTTTGTTCCGCTTCCTTTTTGCTGATTCTGTACGATTTCATCTTTTTTGTTTTTGATTTACTTCCCATAGTGCCGTCCGCTGTTACCCTTTTTTTGATGCTGTACTTCTCTACAATATCCGGGCTTGGTAAGGCGTATAAAAAAGAGAACCCCGCATTGAGCGGGGTCCTGGTTTATGCCGTCGTCCAAGAACGGATGTTGTTATTTTGCCTTCAATAAAAAGGGAAATGGTGGCGGTACGGGAGTATGTCCAAAACCGATTTGGAAGAGTACTAACTCAACTGGAAGCGGAAACAAAGGCGGTCAGACGGTTGTGGTAAATCTGATCAAACTTCCTTTTAGCTTGTTCGCTTAATCAATTAATATAAAGAGTTCACCTTTTATTAAACCCTATTCCGATTCGTAGAATTACGAACCACAAGAAAGGACTTCAAAATCTTTTTTTTGTAACCCTCCTCTTTGTTATCGATTTGTTTAAATATCAAGTTGGCCGATTCTTCCCCCATAACTAATGCCGGTTGGTCTACGCTGGTCAAGGAAGGTTCCAAAAGTTCATCTACAGGTTCATTATTAAAGCCGATAATAGCAATGTCTTCTGGTATCTTTAATCCTCGTTCCTTTGCTGCAACCATTAACCCAATAGCCATCTGATCGCTATAGGCCAGGACACCATCTGGAGTTATAGGTGAGTACAGTAATTTTCGGGCAGCGCTCAATGTACTTTGCTTCTCGAAATTAGCATAGACCATAAAATCGGTATATGGCTCCAAACTACTTTTTTGCAAAGTAGATTTGAATCCCGCCGCTCTGACCTTATTGATTTGAAGTATTTCAGGTCCACCTAGATAAGCAATTTTTTTACACCCTATAGCAATGAGATGCTCCGTCGCGTCACAAGAGGCTTTGTAATTATCGATGACCACCTTGTCCGTTTCAACCTCGTCACATTGACGGTTAAAAAAAACCAACGGAATTTTTCTGTTTTTCAATGCATCGAAATGACTGAAATCGGTGGTCTCGCTAGCCAAGGAGGCGATGACACCAACCACACCCAAGTCCATTAATTCGTGTACAAGGCTTTGTTCCCTTTCCTGTGATTCGTTCGATTGGCAAACAATAATATGCATCCCCCTTGTTTCGGCAACTTTTTCTATGCCGCTTATCGCCATTGCGTATAGGTGGTAGCTTATTTTCGGTACAATTACCCCAATGAACTTAGAACGTTTACTTACTTCGGATGCCAGCATACTAGGGGACATGTACCCCAAATCTCTTGCTGCCTCGAGCACTTTTTCCTTGGTTTTCGTCCCAATTCTAGGATGCCCTTTTAGAGCTCTTGATACCGTTGAAATCGAAACATCTAAAGTATTCGCAATATCGGCTAATGTTGCTTTGTTTTTTTTCATGTTACAAGAAGTAAGGTTGTGCAAATATTTGCGCAAATTAATACAAAAATATCTATGTTGCATTATAGTAATTAAATATATTTGATGAAATTGAGATAAGACGTATTGTGCAAAATTGTGCAAGAATTAAAATCTATAAACTGGATTATGGAAAAAACATACAAAATTGCAGTCGTAAACGGAGATGGCGTAGGAGCCGAAATCGTTCCCGCGGGTGTTTCAGTACTTGATGCAGCAGCGGATAAATTTGGATTTAAACTTGAAAAGGAGGAGTTTCCCTTTGGCGCTGGATATTATAAGGAGCATGGAAAGTTCATGACAGACAATGCCTTGGAAACTTTAAGGGAATTTGATGCCATCTTTTTTGGTGCCGTCGGTCTGCCTGAAATAGATGATACCTTGCCAGCAAGGGATTATACTTTTAAGGTGCGCACTTCGTTCCAGCAATACATTAATTATCGTCCCGTGAAATTGTTCTCGGGTGTGGATAGTCCTTTACGATACAAAACCGAAGAGGATATCGATTTTGTCGTTATCCGCGAAAACAACGAAGGAGAGTTTGTACAGAGCGGTAAAATACTACATGCCGAAGAACCATCTGGCGTTGCTATAGATACCAGTATTTTTACGAGGTTCGGTATCGAGCGCGTAGCCCATTACTCATTCAAACTGGCACGTAAAAGAAACAAGAAGGTAACCAATGTAACCAAATCGAATACCCTAATTAGTAGTCTGGCCTATTGGGATCAAGTAATTGCCGAGGTCGCTCAGGAATATCCTGATGTAACCTATGAGAAAATGTACATCGACAATGCATCGGCAAGTTTTGTGTTGCGTCCGGAGATTTTTGATGTTATTTTAACCACGAATCTTTTTGGTGATATTCTCTCCGATTTGGGTGGTGCCATTATGGGTAGTTTGGGCCTTGGTGGAAGCGGGAATATTAATCCGGAAAAGGAGTTTCCGTCTATGTTTGAACCTATACATGGATCTGCACCTGATATTGCAGGGAAGAATATAGCGAACCCTATCGGACAGATTTGGTCCGCAGCTATCATGTTAGAGCATCTGGGTGAAATCGAAGCGGCAAAAGATATCATGGCGGGCATCGAGCATACAACAGCCAAGGGTAATCTTACCAAAGACCTTATGGGCACTGCAACCACAACTGAAGTGGCGGATAGCGTGGTAGAATTTATCCGGGCAACAAATATGGTAATCACTTAGATCACTATGATTGATAAAAAAGTAATTGACCTTACCCTGCCCATCAATGAGGATGTAGCAGGCGTATCCATTGAACAGGCCAAAACCTTGAGTGAGGACGGTTGGAACGCCACCACCTTGCATCTGTATTCGCACAGTGGTACGCATATGGATGCCCCTCTACATTTTGAGATCAATAATCAAACGATGGATACAATTCCCGTGAATCGACTCATTTCGGAAGCTTGGGTTATCGATTTGACACTAACTCAACCGAGTGAGTCAATTACGATTTCACACTTACAAGCCATTGAAAATAAAATACAAAAAGGGCAAAGCATCCTCTTGCATACAGGATGGAGCAAAAGATTGGGAACGGATATGTACCGGAACGAACTTCCTCGAATCAGTTCTGAATTGGCCCATTGGCTTGGCGAAAAAGGGGTAAATATGTTGGGGGTCGAGCCCCCATCGGTTGCCGATGTCAATAATTTGGAAGAAGTCACAGAAATCCATACCATATTGATGCAAAACGATATTGTAATCATCGAGGGGCTGACGAATCTCGAGGAAATATCAAAGGAAAAAGTAACCTTGGTCGCATTGCCATTAAAGATAGAAAATGGGGATGGGGCGCCCGCAAGAGTCATTGCACTAGAATAGAAGCGAATGACCGACCAAGCAATCATAAGATCAATACGGGAAGGGGAACACGGTACAGACTATCGAGATGAAATCCGTACAGAACTTCTTCAAAATCCAAGGACAATTGTCATTCTAGACGACGACCCGACTGGGACACAGACCGTTCACGATGTTCCTGTAATCACCCAATGGTCGGAGGAAGTTATTGAAAGGGAAATCTTGACCAGTCCGGTATTTTTTATTTTGACGAATTCCAGAAGTCTTCAAGCCGAAGATGCTGATGCATTAGGCAAATTGATAGGAAGAAGACTCAAAAAAGCCTCGGCCAAGCACAACAAAAAGTTACTGGTAATTAGTCGCAGCGATTCTACTTTACGTGGCCACTATCCCAACGAAGTAAGTGCATTAGCGGAAGGACTGGGTTGGGAGCAAGCAAAAGAATTATTGATTCCCGCCTTTTTTGAAGGCGGAAGATATACCTTCAATGATATCCATTACGTCAAGGAAGGAGAGGAATTTATTCCTGCAGGAGAAACTCCTTTTGCAAGAGATAATACTTTTGGCTATGATTCCTCTGATTTAAAGCAATGGGTGGAAGAAAAGACCCAGGGTGTCATTAAGGCGACAGCAGTTCATAGTTTGAACCTAGACCTTATTCGAAATCATCCAATAGCAGCAGTGAGTGATATCCTCAACGGAAACAATCGTCATTTTATAGTAAATGCCACTACTTACAAAGACCTTTGTGCAATTGCCTTGGCAAGCCTACGGTCGAAAGGGCCTTTTATCTTTAGAACAGCGGCATCATTTATAAATGCCATATCGAATATAGAATTAAGACCGCTTCTCCAAAAAGAAGAACTTTTGAGAGATGATGAATCCAATGGTGGATTGGTTATAATAGGATCATATGTACCGAAAACCACAGCGCAATTGGCCTGTTTGAAGAAGCGTTCAGAAGCTGTTTTCATAGAATTTGATGTTGCAAAAATGATAAAAAGTACATCTGTCGAAAAAGAATTAACGGAAATCAGTTCCAAAATTGATAGTCAAATAGTACAAAAGAAGACCGTGGTCCTATACACCGCAAGGGATGTTATAAAAGGTGACACCAAAGAAGAAAGTCTAGAAATCGTAAATCAGGTGTCCCAAAACCTAATTGCAATTGTCAAAAAAATCAAGAATAGGCCCAAGTATATTTTGGCTAAAGGAGGTATAACTTCGAGTGATATTGCTGTAAAAGCGTTGAAGGTAACCGGAGCCAACATTATCGGACAAGCTATCAACGGTGTCCCCGTTTGGCGCTTGGGGATAAATGCGAAATTTCCCGAATTACCCTATATTGTTTTTCCTGGTAATGTAGGGGAGAGCGATGCTCTTTATAACGTAATCCAAAAACTATCATGAGCGCAAGAAAGCATTTTCCCAGAAGGTATTTCATGGTTTTAGGTACTTTTTTGTTGGCTCTTTTGCTATACATTGATCGTGTCTGCATCTCGGTTGCCAAGGAACCCATTTCCGGCGCTCTCGACCTGAACGATAAACAAATGGGGTGGGTATTGGCCGCTTTTTCATTGGGCTACGCGCTATTTCAAACCCCTGCTGGTATGTTGTCCGATCGGCTAGGGCCACGTAAGGTACTTTCCGTTATCGTAACCATTTGGTCTGGATTTACGGCATTGACCGGGGCGACATGGAACTTTATATCGCTTTTGGTCGTCAGGTTTTTATTTGGTGCTGGCGAGGCAGGGGCCTTTCCTGGAATGTCAAGGGCTATTTACAGCTGGATACCGCTTCAAGAAAGAGGCCTTGTTACAGGAATCAATTTCTCAGGTTCTAGGTTAGGAGCCGCCTTTGCATTGCCGTTGGTCGCTTGGATGATCGAGGATTTCGGATGGCGTACTTCATTTATTATTTTAGGGTGTATCGGTGTGGTTTGGGCCGGGGCATGGTATCTTCTTTTTAGAGACAATCCTGAAGAACATACAGGTATCCCAGCAAATGAAAAAGAGTTTATTCTAGCAACAAGACAACAAAAGGATACTGAAAAAACATCCGAAAAGATCAATATGGCCACTTTGCTCCGATCGAAGAATATGTGGCTGGCCATGGGGCAATACTTCTGTAGCAATTTCACTTTCTTCTTTGCCTTGACTTGGCTTTTTCCACATGTGAAAAGTGAATATAATTTAGATACGATTGAAGCAGGTTTTTATACTTCGATACCCCTAATTTTTGGGGCATTCGGCAATTGGTTCGCTGGCGGATTGAGTGACCGTATTTTTAAGAATGGAAATTGGGATCGATCGCGTATTTTTCCGGCATCCCTTGGATTTCTATTGGCTGCTATTGGATTGGTCGGAAGTATTTATATGGATAATGTTGTTGGTGCCATAGTTTTCTTGAGCCTTGCCATTTTTGGGGCCGACATGACCTTGCCGCCCTCATGGTCTTTCTGCGTGGATATCGGTAAGGAAAATTCCGGTGCGGTTTCCGGAACCATGAACATGGCCGGAAATATCGGCGCATTTTTAACCGCGTTGGCATTTCCTTACTTGCAAGCTTGGACGGAATCTACCACACCATTTTTTGTGGTCGGTGCAATATTGAATATTATTGCCATAGTACTTTGGTACAACATGAAGCCACAGCGACATTTTTCAACATATTAAAATGGGAAAATTAAAAGGAGTTTGCATTGGAACGGGATATTTCAGCCATTTTCAGTTTGAGGCCTGGAAACGAATTGACGAAGTAGAAATTCTAGCAGTTTGTGGTACTTCCGTAGAAAAGGCACAAAAGATATGCTATACCTATGGATTTAAAAACGCCTATGCCGATTTGAATGAAATGTTGCTTGTTGAGCAACCTGATTTTATCGATATTATTACACCCCCGAATACCCATTTGCAAATGTGTCAAATGGCTGTTGACCACGGTGTACATATCATTTGCCAAAAACCTTTGGCACCCACCTTGAGAGAAGCCGAGCAAATTGCTGACTTGATCGAGAAATCGAATGTACGGATGATGGTGCACGAAAATTTCAGGTTCATGCCCTGGTATAGGGAAATCAAAAAACTACTTGAAAAAAATACAATCGGTAACCGGATTCATTCCCTAAATCTAAGAATGCGCATGGGCGATGGCTGGCAAGAAGATGCCTATATGAACCGCCAGCCCTATTTCAGGGAAATGAAGCAGTTGTTGATGTATGAAACCGGAGTTCATTTTATTGATGTATTCCATTACCTGGGTGGAGAAATCACCAAAGTATATGCCCGATTAAAACGGTTGAACACCAATATAAAGGGAGAGGATTTTGGTTGGGTACAGGTAGACTTTGCCAATGGCGGACTAGGCTTTATCGATGCCAATCGATACAATGAAAGTACGGCTGAAGATGCCCGATTGACTTTCGGGTCAGTAGTTTTAGAAGGAAATGAGGGAACCATTCGGTTATATGAAGATGGAAAAATTACGATGCAGTCCCTTGGGGGAAACGAGAGAACCCATGAATATACTTTCCAAAAAATAAATTTTGCCGGGGATTGTGTATTTGCCACCCAGCAAAATTTTGTGGAATGTATGCTGTCAGGAAGCCCTTTTGAAACGGATGTTACTACTTATCTGAGAAACATTCAAGTATTGGAAAAAGTATACGAGTCCGATGAAATCGGGTTGCCGATAAATCTATAATACTGGTACTATTCAGAAAACCATTCCATTTCATAAATCGTTCGCAATTCATCTAGGGGCTGCCGGTACTTTGGATTATTGGTAAAGTGTATAGTTTCAAATGGATCTTCTTTCAAATCTAATAGCTGCTCTTCAAATCCTGCAAGGTCGTACCGAACGTATTTTAAACCGTTTTTGTTTATCACCATTTTACCTATTTCACTTTCTACACCAAGTGTTTCCCGCCAGTTTACCTTATTGCCTTCCAGGAGAGGTCGTAAACTTTTACCCCGTGGGTCGGATACACCTATAATTCCAGCGTAATCACAGATTGTTGGAAGCAGGTCTAGTCCATTCGAAACCAAATTTTCGCTATCTACTTTTCCAGCCGGAATATGACCTTTCCACATCGCCATAAATGGAATATTTGCGGACTCTTCATATAGGGTCGATTTATGCTCCATACGATGGCTTGCGCTCATATCCCCATGGTCACTTGAGAAAAGAATAAGTGTGTTTTCTTCTTGCCCACTTTCTTTAATGGCATCAAGAATGGTTTGAATTTTCGCATCAACCACTTCTGTTAATCGATGATACGCATAACGGTGGTGGCGCCATTGGTCATCAGTGAAATTCTCCCTCGCATTTTGTCGAAAAGGTCTAAGGTTGATGAGTTTTTTTACTGCCTGCGGTTCATCGATTTGCGGTTCATAGTTCGGTGGAAGAGGAGGGCAGTGGGATTTAAAAAATTCATCGGAGCTTACACCTTCGGGTATTTTCATAGCACTATCGAGTGTGGTCAACTCTACTGTAGCCCGTTTGAGAATATTGGCGTCCTGCTCGCTGGTTGCCTTTTCTCGAAGTGCCATATAACAAATATCATGAGGGTTGATTAGCGAGACCATCATAAAATAAGGTTTGTCATGATCTGCTCTAATAATTTTCGCCGCCTCTGCCGCTAGTTCTTGCCTTTCATTTTTACTGAAGTATGTGAAACCCAAAGTTGAGGGCGATAAGGAGGCAGGCAGGTGTTCTTTCCCGCCATAATACAAACCGTAATTCGCCTTTTTAAGATAGGACGGAAGTGTAGTATTCAGAACCTCTTGAGATACTTGAGGTATTTTTATGGAACCCCTGTTCTCGCGAACCTCTTCCCCCTGATCATCAGTAAAATACCCTGGAAAGCGCCCGGTCAATAAACTAACCCTTGCAGGAGAACAAACCGGATTAGTCGTATATGCTCTGGTAAATCGCATGCCGTTATCGGCGATATAATCCATGGCAGGTGTTTTTAGCCATTGATTACCTGCGCAACTCATCATATTCGCACTGAGTTGATCGACATAAATATAAACGATGTTTGGTGTCGTGATTTTATCCTTCCGTTTTTCCGAACAACCGAAGAATATCAATATGCTTATGAAATAAAAAAGTCTTGGATTCATGTACATATTTTTTAAATTGAGCCGATTAAATCTCAATCCTTCTAAATGGTTTTCTTCTGGAATGATTTACTAAAAACCAAAAACAGAACACCACATAACAACCAAGCTGGTAAAGTCACAAAAGAAAGAAAAACATCGAATTGTAACGATATAAAATAGAACAGCCCAAAACTGATGGCCCAAGCCAAAAATACTGACTTGTTGAATTTCAGGTTGGCCATTTCTGCATAATTTTTTACGATTCCTGCTTGTTTATGGAAGAAGTGTTCGAAAACGATGATTGCTCCGAAAGGTGCAAGTATGAATCCGTATAAGGCTACAAATCCTAAAAGTTTCATCGCAAATGCGGGAAATAATCCGGCTATGGTCGCGACCGTACCGGCTATTATGGTAACCCAAAAAGTAGATACTTTGGGCATGATGGCCTGAAAGGCCAATCCTGCTCTATAGATGGTCGGGTTGGCCGTTGTCCATCCCGCTAAGACCACGGCAATAATTCCAAAAATGCCAATGGCATTATTGGCCAAGGGGCCGGGCGCTACAGGCGGTGCCTCCCCGTTTGATAAAAAGGCCTGTGCTTCAGGGGATTTGAGATATACTGCATAGAGCAGGGCAGCGGCTATCCAAGCCATATAGTGGCCTACATACATTCCAGCGGCTGTCGTCCAACCAGAACTTTCCTTTTTTGCAAAACGGAAAACAGATAAATCGGACATGCCCACATGCATTGCTGCATTAGCGAACCATGACCAAATGCATACATGCCAAAAAGTGTATTTTATCTGTCCTGGAAATGGTTCTGAACCTTCTCCCCAAATGTTCCAGAAGTCTTCAAAACTTTTTACACCTAATTGGTTTAGGGCTACAATGCCACATGCTAAAAATGCCAGGACGATAACTGGTGACATCCAATTGGCAGCCTTGGAAACGGTATCATACCCTTTTGACGCCACTAATGAGATTACGGCACCAACGATAACAACAATGATGACCCAAGTCATACCATTCGGAGTCGTATCGGTAAGTTTTGGCATCTCCATATCAAAAGGAATCCCTACTGCCGTAGCTGAAACGGTTATCATGGCTCCTGCCAGAAAACAGAATAAAATTCCATTCGCAAGGTTGTAGCCTATAACTAATTTTTTTCCACAGATTTTTTCAAGTTGGTAGTATAAGGTCAATCTATTTTCAACCGCAATTTTTGCCGTTAGAAAGCGCCAGCTTAAAACTGCTAAAAGATTCCCCAGTAAGAGCCCAAAAATTAAGTCGAACGCACTGACTCCGGCAGTCAAGAAAAGAGGACCAATCATAAATTCCGTCCCTGCCGCATGCTCGCCCGCGTACATTCCCAAAAAGCTTTTCCAACTTTTTAATTTCGACTGTGGAACGGGTTCTCTTTCAAATTCCCCGCCCACGATTTCTTCAATTTCCTCCTCAATATTGTGTTGACTCATTTTAAGTTGGTTTTAATTGGTTATAAGATGTTTTGGCAAATCTTCCACGCGTTCGCAGCACAATTGGTCCATTACCTGCTTAAACTGTGTTTTTAACATCGAAATGGTGTGGTCTCCACCTTTATTTCCTAAGGCACCGCATCCATATAGAAAAGACCTGCCCATAAATGTAAATTTAGCACCACTTGCCATAGTTCTTGCGATGTCGGGGCCTGAGCGCAGTCCGCTGTCCATCATTATTTCAATTTGGTCGCTGTACTTCGCTGTAATTTCCGAGAGTGAATTTATAGTGGATTGGGCAGCGTCTAATTGTCTACCCCCATGATTAGAAACGATAATACCATCAAACCCCATACGTATGGCATCTTGCGTATCTTGTTCAGAGGCCACTCCTTTAAGTACTAATTTTCCTTTCCATTTATCACGAATGGGTTTTATACGTTCTTCGTTCAAACGACCGGAAAATGTCTTGTCCATAAACTGCCCCAACTGTCTTAAATTGAGTCCTTCCGGTGTGTAAGGTTTCAAAGTTTCAAAAGTGGGCTGACCATATTTCAAGGTATTGTAGGCCCAAGTTGGTTTGCCTAAAATTTGTAGAATATTGGTCACAGACATTTTGGGGGGCAATGCCAGACCGTTACGTATATCCCTGGGACGATATCCAAAGGTCGGTACATCACAAAGTAATACCAGAACAGGACATCCCGCAGCCTCTGCTCGATTGATGATATCATCACGTAATTCATCCTCTGCTGGGTTGTACAACTGAAACCAGGCATTGCCCTCGGTCAATTCACTTGCTCTTTCGATGCTCATTGTGGTAACGGTACTGAGTATAAAAGGAATGTTATGAGCAAAAGCAGCTTTTGCCAAAATCTCTGGGGAATTGGGCCACATCAGGCCTTGCAAACCTACGGGTGCGATGCCAAAAGGCGCATCGTATTCCATCCCGAGAACTTTGGTCTTTGTTGAATTAATACCCCTATTCCTTAAATATCTTGGTTGCAATTGCACTTCTCGTATCTCTGAAGTATTTCGTGAAATATTGACGTCTTCGTTGCAACCACCATCTAAATATTCAAAAGCAAATTTAGGTATGCGACGCATGGCTTTGTTTCTCAAATCGTCCATTGAAGGATAAGCGGTATTGAATTCCTGGGCCATATGAATAGTTCAATTAAGGATAACTGTACGATGTTTTTTTAATGCGTAGTTTTTCTTCAGGAATTTTGGTTCCAGGGTTATATCCGAAATAACTATTGCTGCCCCCAAGGCCGAACCCAAGGAAGCATCTGTTGTGCTAAGTTTCATATTTCCCAGATATTGGGAGAGTAGTTGAATGTAGATTTCATTGTCACTAAAGCCCCCATCAATATAAAGTCTTTCAATTTTTTGATTTCCAATTGCCGCTCGTATACTTTTCTCTTGTAGCAAGACGAGTTCAAGCATCAGTTGGTGATAGGCATGTTCGAACTTAGTGTAGGGTATTTTGGTATCCGCTGGCATATCATCTGAAGAAATACTCGACCATTTGAACATGTGAACGAAGTCCTTATTGATTTCAAAAAAAGTATCCTGATCAAACTTCACGTTCTTATGATAGTCCTCTAAAACATTAAAGTGTTTGGACAAAACCTTGACCTGAAGCTTGTATTCATTGCCCAGGAACAATCTGGAAACCTTGACAGGATTACCATCGATTCGCATATTGAAAAGAGAGTCGTTCTCAACATCTTTCGATGTAAGCATTCCTATGTTGAAGGGGTTAATGGAGATGCTCCAAGTGCCCGTGGAAACCAGCAAAAATGGTTTGGATATACTTCTAATATAAGGTAATAAGGCTGAAGAACTATCGTGAATACCGGCACCCACCTGAATCGTTTTGCCCTTATAACTAACTGGGGTTGTTTCTCTAGATGAGGTAATAGGCGGTAATTTTTTCTCTATTCCTTCCTCATATACCCATGAATGATAGTCCTTCTTTTCATAATCCCAAAGTAGGGTATGGCAACCTATACTCGTGTATTCGCTTACGGGAATTCCGGTAAACAAATAACTGAGGTATTGCGGAAGGTGCAGTGAATATTTTATTTTTTTAAAGACTTCGGGCTTGGCATATTTGAGCCAATATATATGCATGCCCGTATTTAACATGCCCAATTTTGGAGATCCCGTCGCTCTTGAAATTTCATTTTCAGGACCATATTTGGTATAGAAGGAATCGTAAATCTCATCCTTTATGGGTTTCATGTAATTATAAAGAGGTGTCACTGGTTTGCCATTTTCGTCGATATGCACCAAACTCGCCCCGTAACAGGAGAAATTCAATGCAGATATCTCATATTCCGAGACCTCGAGAGTTTTGTCAAAAACCTCTTTTGCCCAGTTTTCTATAGCGGCTAGGTTTTCGGTCGGATAGCCATCTTCATCTGTGATTTCATCGAACCGTTCGTACTCACGGTGCACCTCCTGAAATTCCGAATCAAAAAGAAAGAACTTTTTGTTCGTCCTACCAATATCGAATACAGCCGTCACCTTGGTTTTCATTATAATGCAATTATAGTCCGGATGCTACGGAATCGGTCCCTCTTTCATCGATTAGATTTTCCCGAACCTGTAAAGACCGATAAGCGTTGATGGGATTTATTGCCCCACCACTTTCTAGTCTAGCTTTTTCAAGAAGTGGCCTAACATCAGTTCGATAGGCATCTTGAAGAATCTCCTGGCATTTGACCACGTCATGGTTCTGTTGCGCTCCGGTCAGTAACTTTTGATCGACTAGGAGGGCCTTGGCATATGCCTCTTGAATGGCTTCCAATGATTGTATTAAATCTTCCAAAGGATCCTTGATATTGTGACTCGCATCGATCATCCATGCCGGATATGGGTTCTGTGGATTGTTCTCCATCCCATAAACCAAGGCATTGAAAATAAGAAAAAGGGAATATGGTTTCACGCTACCCACAGTTGAATCATCATCGCCATATTTGCTGTCATTGAAATGAAATCCACCCAGTTTCCCTTTTAACATCAAGGTCGAAACAATTTGCTCGATATTGGTATTGGGTAGATGGTGCCCTAAATCCACCAGTGTGTATGCTTTATCACCACAAGCATTGGCGAGCATAAAAGAAGTGCCCCAATCTTGAATTACGGTGCTATAGAAATTTGGTTCGTAGGGTTTGTACTCGATAAAGAGTTTCCAGTCGTTGGGAAGCGTTTTGTAGATATCCTTCAGGCTATCTTCCGTATGTTGAAGTGCAGTCTGAAAGTTACTCTGTCCTGGGAAATTAGACCCGTCCGCCAACCAAATGGTCAGACTTTTAGAACCTAGTTTATCCCCAATTTGTATGACTTCGGTATTATGTTGAATTGCCTGTTCGCGAACTGACCTATTGGTGTTACTCAGCGATCCGAAACGATAACTCTCTTTTGCGTTTTTTTGATCCTGAAAAGTGTTGGAATTAACAGCGTCAAAGATAATATCATGGGAGTTTGCCAACTCTTTAATCGCACTGTAATCTTTTGGAACATCCCAAGGGATATGCAATGAGATTGCTCCAGCAGTTTTCGTAAGTGTATGTAAAATGCCTACATCATCTATTTTTTGTTCTAAATTCGATGGTTCACCCTGAAATCCGAAACGTCCAAATCGTGTTCCTCCAGCACCCAATGCCCAACTCGGTATAGCCACCTGAAAATCAGATAGTTTTTTTAGAATACTCTCAACATCACAACCCTTCATGGTCAATTGGTTCGATAAAAAATCGAAGTGATCCTTGTGTCGAGCTTCATCTTTCTTGTTGGCATCGTCAAGTCGACTTTTATCTATTCTCATATGGTTTTCTAAAATTAAAGTTGAAAATAAACTTCCATGGGGTTAGGACCCCATGGAAGCCTTAAAAAAACTAACTTAACAATCTATCGTACAAATGCGTTGGCCATTCCACCATCTACATTGATTATATTTCCCGTAGTTTTATCCAAAACGCCGACGCAGGCAAAAACCCCATTGGCAATATCTTCCGGATAAATTATTTCGTTTAACAGATTACGTTTTGCATAATGTGCAGGTAGTTCGTCAACTGATATTCCATAAGCTTTGGCGCGGCCTTCGGCCCAATCGCCTTCCCAAATTTTACTACCGACAATTACCCCGTCAGGGTTGACAGTATTTACTCGTATCTTATCACCACCCAACTCCGCCGCTAATAAACGGGCCATGTGCTGTTGGGCAGCTTTCGAAGTTCCGTACCCCACATTATTTGGACCGGACACCAATCCATTTTTACTGGCGATACTGATGAAGTCGCCACCAAGACCTTGCTTTCGCATGATGGCAACGGCTTGTTTCGCAAGTTCAAACTGACCTTTAACCAATACATTTTGAAGAATGTCCCAATCTTTTTCTGTAGTTTCTTCGAGTGGTTTGGAAATTGCCAGTCCGGCACTATGTACCACAATATCTACCCCACCGAATTCCAAACATGCTTTTTTGTAAGCCTCAGCGATAGAATCACTTTTTGTAACATCACATACAGCATAACTGGCCGTATCCCTTGCGTATGTTTCCACACCCTCCTTGAGTCTTTCTTCAGCAATGTCCGTCAATATGACGTTGGCACCTTCTTCGGCCAATTTATCTGCAATGGCTTTGCCAATACCACCTCCGGCACCTGTAACTAAAGCCACTTTTCTTGATAGTGGTTTTTCTTTGGGCATGCGCTGTAATTTGGCTTCTTCCAAAAGCCAATATTCAATATCGAAGGCTTCTTGTCTTGGTAGCGAAGTATATTCTGTGATAGCTTCAGCACCGCGCATCACATTAATGGCGTTTACATAAAACTCATTCGCAACTCGAGTGGTCTGTTTGTTTTTGGCAAAACTGAACATACCCACTCCAGGATAAATAATTACTACAGGACTGGCATCTCGTACTGCAGGACTATTATCCCTTTTATGGGTGTCATAATATTCTTGGTATTCTTTTTTGTATTGCTCAAATGACGGCTTCAATTTATCGACGACCTTTTTTGAATCTGAAAGGTCTTCGTTGGTATCTAAATTCAATACAAGTGGTTGGATTTTGGTCCGTAAAAAGTGATCAGGGCAAGACGTACCCATTGGCGCCAATCGGTCCAAATCGTTACTGTTGATATATTCAAGTACAACATCACTATCATTGAAGTGGCCTATCATTCTGTTTTCGGAAGAACAAAGGCCTCGTAACATCGGCATCAACTGCGCGGCTTTTTCGCGACGTTCTTCAACAGGAAGGCTTTGAACTTTTTGCCCACCAAACACACTTCCGTTTTCTTTGACTTTATTTTCGATATAATCCGAAGCCATTTCAATGACCTCCAGACTGTTCATGTAGCATTCATAGGAAGTATCGCCCCAAGTGAAAAGTCCGTGACTGCCCAACACGATTCCCCGTATTCCGGGATTGTCGTTCAGGCATTTTTCCAATTGAAGTCCCAAGTCAAAACCGGGTCGCTGCCACGGAACCCATCCCATGGTATCGCCCCAAATTTCTTTAGTCACTCTTTGGCTATCTTTTGCGGCAGCAACTGCAATCAGTGCATCAGGATGTAAATGATCAATATGTTTAAAGGGAAGTAATCCGTGCAACGGTGTATCTATGGAAGGAGCCTTGCTGTCTAAATCATAAATGCAATGATTGAAAAGACCTACCATACGATCTTCATCTTCCAAACCGCCATAAACATTTTTTAGATTTCTTAATCTATCCGTATAAAGACCAGCAATTCCCGCTTTTGTCAAAGTGCCTATATCACCACCAGAGCCTTTGATCCACATTACCTCCACCTCTTCATTGGTCAATGGATCTTTTTCAATGGTTTTGCAACTCGTATTACCACCGCCGTAGTTTGTTATTCTTAAGTCTGCGCCAAGTATATTTGACCGGTATAAGAACAGTTCCACCTGGTTATCACCAAGGGCAGCAGCTTTACTTTCGTTCCAAAGGTAATCGACATATTTAAATTGCTGTACAGTATTTTTCATTGATAAAAATTATTGCATTTGCTAGCGAAAATAAAAGATGTAAGAAATCTTTGTATCCTGTACTGTACCGTACACCAGTTTTCAAGATAGAAAAATATTTTTACCAGCTATATACAATTGTTCGCTTAAATCCTTTTATTTGTTGGGAGGGATTTGCGTACCACGAACCAAAACGTCTTATAATGGAAATGTTTAAATACATCAAAATCGAGGAGAATTCAAGAATACCAAAATACAAGCAGATTGTTGACTCGATAATTTATAATATTTCGACTGGAAATCTAAAGATGGACGAGAAAATTCCGTCAATAAATATGTTCAGTGAGGAATATCTCCTTTCTAGGGATACCGTTGAAAAAGCATATAACATTTTAAAAGAGCGCCAAGTAATTATATCCATCAGGGGAAAGGGATATTACATTGCGCGAACAAAATTGATTTCCAAGGTCAATATTCTTTTCCTAATCAATAAATTGAGTTCGTATAAGATGCGTATTTACAATTCCTTCATAAATAGCATTGGTGGTACGTCGCATACAGATTTGCATATTTACCATTGTGAGGAGGAGCTCTTTTTGAATCTCCTGGAAAAAAACAAGAATGCCTATGACTATTACGTCATTATGCCACATTTTAAGAATGAAAAATTAAAGCATTCTAGTTTTACTAGCAGGGTGGTAAAGGCAATAGATGAGATACCCAAGAATAAACTAATTTTAATGGATAATCTTATTTCGGAAATAAAGGGATCGTTTATTGAAATTTATCAAGACTTCGAAAACGATATTTATGATTCTCTCCAAGAGGGATTTTCGAAGATTTTAAATTATGAAAAGCTGTTTATAGCGTATCCGGAAAGTTCCGTTTATCCCTACCCCAAGAGAATTCTGCATGGGTTTCGTAAATTTTGTGTTCAGCATAACATTGATTTTGAGGTGCTTGAAGAAATCTATGATGATATGATTCTAAAAAAGGGAGATCTGTTTATTACAATAACTGAATCGGATCTGGTCAACTTGGTCAATCAGATACGGAATCAGGAATTTGAATTGGGCAACGATATAGGGGTCATTTCTTATAATGACACCCCTTTAAAACAACTATTGGGTATCACCTGCATTTCAACCGATTTCAAGGCCATGGGCGAAACTGCGGCACGCATGATCATGGACAAGGAGAAAGGGAAGGTGAAAAACCCTTTCCGATTTATTGATAGAAATTCGCTTTAGGTCACTTTTGAACCTTCACGGTGATTTTTTAAACGCGTCGCTAAAGATTTCTCGGCACACACCACTTAGTACAAGATAGCACAGGATGGACATTTTTGCCATCCTGCCTACTTTTATTGCTGTCCACAATTATTGATTAAGGACATAGTTTAAAGTATTCTAATTTCAAAATCACATCTAGAAATGACTACCTATGAATCAAGATATGCCTCCAGTCCAGAGGCAGTAAAAAAATATGACACCACCGCGCTGCGCGATGAGTTTCTCATTGACAACCTCATGCAAAAAGGGAAGATCAATCTGACCTATACACATTACGACCGATATATTGCAGGTTCTGCAGTTCCTGATGGAACTTTGAAACTAGAAACGATTGACCCATTAAAAGCTGAATATTTTTTAGAACGACGTGAATTGGGAATTATCAATGTAGGTGATAGTGGTAGCGTTGAGGTAGATGGAACATCTTACGAACTTGGGCATAAAGATGCGTTGTATATTGGAATGGGTGCCAAAGAAATCGTTTTCAAAAGCGATGATTCCGCAAAGCCAGCTAAATTCTATTTGAATTCCGCACCGGCACATACTTCGTATCCAACAAAAAAAGTAAGTCTTGAACAAGCAAATAAAATAGAGTTGGGTTCTTTAGAAACCGCTAATCACCGAACAGTCAGTCAGATGATTATAGGCGGAGTTGTGACCACCTGCCAACTACAGATGGGAATGACTGAACTTAAAACTGGAAGTGTTTGGAATACGATGCCGGCCCATGTTCATGATCGTAGGATGGAAGTCTACTTTTATTTGGACGTACCCGAAGGGCAATCCGTTTGTCATTTTATGGGGCAGCCCCAAGAAACCCGCCATATCTGGATGCAAAACCACCAAGCGGTGATTTCTCCACCTTGGTCCATACATTGTGGTTCTGGTACCTCAAATTACACTTTCATTTGGGGCATGGCAGGAGAGAATTTGGATTATAACGATATGGATGTCGCCAAAATAACTGAATTAAGATAGGCTCATGAGTACTGAACTATTCGATTTAAGCGGAAAAATTGCATTGGTCACCGGAAGCACGCACGGATTAGGCATGGCCATGGCCAAAGGATTAGGTAAAGCTGGTGCAACACTCATTATAAATGGAAACTCTTCCCAACAAAAAATTAATGATGCCGTAAAGCATTATGAGCGTGAAGGCATAAAAGTTTTTGGCTGCAAATTCAATGTAGCCGACGAAAGTCAAGTTGCCGATGCCATTAGTAAGATACAAAGCGAGGTTGGGCCTATTGATATTTTGGTGAACAATGCTGGTATCATAAAAAGAACTCCCTTGGAAGAGATGGAAGTGGCCGACTTTAAAGAAGTAATCGATATTGATTTGGTTAGTCCATTTATAATGTCAAAACATGTTGTTAAAACTATGATGGCACGCAAACAGGGCAAGATTATCAATATCTGTTCTATGATGAGTGAACTGGGCAGAAATACCGTTGGTGCGTATGCGGCAGCAAAAGGAGGACTCAAAATGTTGACCCGAAATATGGCGACCGAATGGGCAAAACACAATATACAGGTCAATGGCATTGGCCCAGGATATTTTGCTACTTCTCAAACTGCGCCAATTCGAGTCGATGGCCATCCATTCAATGAATTTATAGTTAACCGTACTCCAGCGGCAAAATGGGGAGACCCAGATGATTTGGCTGGGGCAGCCATTTTCTTATCTTCGAAAGCAAGTGATTTTGTAAACGGTCACGTATTATATGTAGATGGAGGTATCTTGGCTACTATTGGAAAACCATTCAATGAGGATTAATTTTTAATAATGAAAAAACTAAACATTTTCGCAGCTATTTGCGTTTCCATTTTCTTTCTGTCCTGTGCTGAAAATCTAGAAAAGCATAAGCAAATTGTCGTAAAAAACCCTATGGATATTAACCGTTCTTTTGAAACCGTTTCGGTGGATTTGTCTTCACTCGAGCTTGCTGATGCAATGGCCGGCATCATTTTGAAGGATGCTGAAACCCAAAAAGAAGTGGTTTCGCAACAAATAGATTCTGACGGTGACGGCGAAACGGACGAACTCTTGTTTCAACCTGAAATATCTTCAGGTGGAGAACGGATTTTTGAAATTCATTTTACGGAAAAACTGAAGCTAGGTGATACTGTTCCGGCCTGTTATTCGCGATTTGTTCCTGAACGGACCGACGACTACGCCTGGGAAAACAATCGTGTTGCTTTCAGAACCTATGGTCCGACCGCCCAAAAAATGAAAGAAGATGGGGTAAAGGGCGGCACCCTATCAAGTGGAATAGATGCATGGTTGAAACGTGTAGATTATCCTATTATCAATAAATGGTATAAAAAAGAATTGGAAACCGATGGCAGCTATCATAAGGATGATGGCGAAGGGCTTGACAATTTTCATGTAGGAATCAGTAGAGGGGTTGGGGGAATTGCCAAGAAAGTGGATACTACCTATCACATTTCCAAGAATTTTACCTCTTGGAAAACTTTGGCTACAGGTCCAATCAGAACAAGTTTTATTTTGACCTATGCGGATTGGGATGCGGCAGGCAATAAAATATCCGAGAGTAAAACCATTTCATTGGATTATGGAAGCAATCTGTCCAAATTTGAGATTACCTTAAAAGGAACCGATACTATTTCCGCAGGACTAACGCTTCATGAAAAAGACGGTGAAATCGAAGTTAACGATGAAAAGGGATGGATAAGTTATTGGGAGCCTCATGGTGATTCGGAATTGGGGACTGGAATAGTTGTGCCAAAAAACGCAATGATAGGTCATGACCATTTTGTAACGGATGGAAAAGATGAAAGTAACCTTTTCGCCCATATGAAAGCCAAAAGCGATAAGGTCATCTATTATGCGGGTTTTGGGTGGAAGAAAAGTAGGCAGTTTGCCAATAAAGAGGAATGGGACGATTACTTAAATCAATTTGCTGAATGCCTTAAAAACCCATTAATCGTTCAAATAAAATGAATGAAAAAATTGGCTGGAATGGGTTGAATTGACACAAATTGTTTTCAGGACAGCACAGGATGGGTAAAGGCTCTTTAAAATATAAGTTTGAGGAAGCCTTTTTATATCCGCCTGGTTTTATTTTTTCTAACAGAAAATATAACTTGGGAAACAACGAATCCATGAGAATGAGAACACTAGTAGTCGCCCTTTTATTTGTTTGTATACTTCCGCTAAAAGCTCAAAAAGGAGCACAAGTACAAGCCGAGAAACCCAATATCATCTTTATTCTTACCGATGACCAGCGTTACAGTGCCTTGGGTTATGCAGGTAATGAACTCATCTCCACTCCGGAAATGGATAAACTGGCCAAAGAAGGCACCTATTTTAAAAATGCCATGGTTACTACGCCTATTTGTGCTGCAAGTAGGGCCAGCATATTAACAGGGCTTTACGAACGGACGCATAACTTTAATTTCCAGACGGGCAATATTCGAGAATCCTACATGGCCCATTCGTATCCAACAATCTTAAAAAACAATGGGTATACCACCGGTTTTTATGGTAAATATGGTGTTCGATATGACGATTTGGAAAAGCAGTTTGATACGTACGAATCGTATGATCGGAACAATCAATATCCTGACAGAAGAGGTTACTACTACAAGACCTTAGGAAAAGATTCTGTACACCTAACCCGATATACTGGGCAAAAGGCTATTGACTTTATCGCTAATACAAAAACGGATAAGCCTTTTTGTCTTTCCTTAAGTTTTAGTGCACCCCATGCCCATGACCCTGCTGAGGATCAATATTTTTGGCAAGAAGAATCAGAGGCTTTGTTACAAAATATGAAGATGCCAGGTCCGGAACTCGGTGAGGATAAATACTTTGAAGCACAGCCAAAAATAGTACGCGATGGTTTTAATCGATTGCGTTGGACATGGCGCTATGATACGCCCGAAAAATATCAGCACAGTGTTAAAGGATACTATAGAATGATTTCCGGGATTGATCGTGAGATTGCTAAAATTCGAAATGAGCTCAAGAAGAAAGGACTTGATAAAAATACGGTTATCATTCTCATGGGTGATAACGGTTACTTTTTAGGAGAACGACAATTTGCAGGTAAATGGCTCATGTATGACAACTCTGTTCGAGTGCCACTTATCGTTTTTGACCCGCGACAAAAGAAGCAAAAAGATAGCGATGCCTTGGCCCTGAATATTGACGTACCCAGCACTATTTTAGATTTGGCGGGAATTCAACAACCGAAAACTTGGCAAGGTAAAAGCTTGATGCCCATTGCTAGCAATAAGACAAAAGACTTTAAACGTGACACCGTTTTGATTGAACATATTTGGGATTTTGAAAACATTCCGCCCAGCGAAGGAATTCGCACAAAAGACTGGAAATATTTTCGTTACATAAACGATAAAACCATTGAGGAACTATACGATTTAAAGAAAGACCCTCAGGAAATCAATAACCTTGCAAAAGACCCGACTTTTGCACAAAAACTTAATGCCTTCAGAAAGTCCACGGATGCTTTGATTGCAAAAAACAGCGATGCCTATCGAGCGGCTCCAACCGATTTGACTGTAGAATTGATAAGGGCGCCAGAGACCGAAGTTAAAATTTTCGATTTACAGCCAGAGTTTGGATGGACAGTACCCATAGGTTCAAAATTTCAATCTGCCTATCAAATTTTGGTTGCATCGAGTCAATCGATTATCGATAGTAACAATGGTGATATTTGGGATAGCAAGCGCGTGGCCTCGAATGCATCCACAGATGTAGAATATGCGGGCGAATCCCTTGAAGTTGGCAAAACATACTACTGGAAAGTTAGGATTTGGGAAGAGGAAAATCGTTTGGTAGACTATTCCGAACCACAAACATTTACTACAGGAAAAAGCGATAGCTACATTGTATCGACCGAAAATAAGTTCGTTACTACTAAAGTAAAACCGGTATTATTTGAAAAAAGAGACGATTTCTATTTTGTGGATTTTGGGAAGGCCGCTTTTGCAACGATGGATTTTACTTATGATGCAAAAACACCGCATACACTGACGATACGAGTTGGGGAAATGATAAACGAGGAGGGAAATGTAAATAGAACTCCACCGGCAAAAAGCAACATCCGATACCAAGAATTAAAGGTCGAAGTAAAACCAGGTCAAACGAAATACCAAATAGAGGTACAAAAGAACGAACGAAATACAAGGGCCAATCAAGCTATTCAACTGCCAGATGGTTTTCCACCATTGGTTCCCTTTCGATATGCTGAAATTGAAGGCACCCAAGAAACTTTGACTGCCGAAGATTTTGAACAATTGGCGTTCCATACCTATTGGGATGACAGCGCTAGTAGCTTTGAAAGCGACAATGACATTTTGAATCAGGTATGGGATTTATGTAAATATTCTATCAAAACCACAACATTTAATGGTCTATATGTTGACGGAGATAGAGAGCGTATTCCCTATGAGGCTGATGCGTATTTAAATCAATTGAGCCACTATACTACTGATAGGGAGTTTGCCATAGGTAGACGTACCATAGAGTATTTTATGAAGAACCCGACATGGCCCACCGAATGGCAGCAGCATGTGCCTTTATTAATCCATGCGGATTACATGTATACGGGTAATACCGAACTAATAGAACGTTATTACGATGCCTTAAAACACAAATCACTCTACGAATTGTCCAATGAAGATGGATTGATTACCTCGACAAAAGTCGATCGAGATTTTATGCGTAAACTAGGTTTTCCTGACGGATATAAAAAACCGTTGACCGACATTGTAGATTGGCCGCCAGCAAACTTTAACGGTAGCACAACACCCGGAGAACGGGATGGATTTGTCTTCAAACCTTATAGCACGGTTATTAACGCTTTCTTTTATGAAAATATGAAGATTATGGCCGAGTTTGCTCGTATTCTTGGCAAGACACAAGAAGTTTTAGACTTTGAGCTACGAGCGGCAAAGGCTAAAAAAGCGGTCAATGAACAAATGTTTGACAACGAACGTGGCGTTTATGTAGATGGAATTGGTACGGACCACTCCTCTTTACATGCCAACATGATGCCATTGGCTTTTGGTCTTGTGCCAGAAGAACACTTTGAGTCGGTGGTTGACTTCGTAAAATCCAGAGGTATGGCATGTAGTGTATATGGATCTCAGTTTTTAATGGACGGACTTTATAACGCAGGAGAGGCGGACTATGCATTAGATTTATTGATTGATACCACTGATCGAAGTTGGTACAATATGATTCGTATCGGCTCGACGATTACCTTGGAAGCATGGGATAATAAATACAAGAACAATCTGGATTGGAACCATGCTTGGGGTGCTGTACCAGCAAATGTAATTCCAAGAGGTTTGTGGGGAATAAAACCAAAAACTCCCGGATTCGGAATAGCTACGATCAAGCCACAGATGAGCAAGTTGAAGTCGAGTACCATTGAGGTGCCGACAGTACGAGGCACCATCAAAGGAAAATATACTCATAACGGTCCTAGGCTTCAAACCTACGAAATCGAAATACCGGGAAACATGGTGGCTGAATTTTCCTTAAACAATCTTGAAGGAAAAGATTTTATTCACAATGGAGACAAAGTGCCGTCTGCTTTTGAGTCCATCAGACTTTCACCAGGGAAGCATACCATTCAGTTAAAAATCAATTCGTTTTAGAAGTTGACTAACTATGAGATGTGCAATCCTTTTCGTTCTAGCAAGTATTTTTCTTCTGGCTTGCAAAGCTGAACAAAAGGAGCAGAACGAAGAAAAGATTCAACAACAGCAACCGAACATTTTGTTCATTGCGGTTGATGATTTACGACCGGAACTCAATTTTTATGGTGCGACCCATATTCATTCCCCTAACCTTGATAAATTGGCCTCACAAAGCTTGGTTTTTGATAGGGCCTATTGCAGCGTTCCTACCTGTGGAGCGTCGAGGGCAAGTATCTTAACCGGAGTAAGACCTACTAGAAATCGATTTTTGACTTTTGATACCCGAATCGATGAACAAGTGCCGGAGGCGATTACTTTGCCCAAACTTTTCAAGACCCATGGTTATACAACAATTTCGAACGGAAAGGTTTTGCATGTTCCCGATGATAGCAAGAGCGACTGGGATGAGGTTTGGAGACCTAGCAAAGAAACCTTGAATTATTTCAATCCAGATAATAAAGAACTGATTTCCCGGAAACAACGCGGCAATCCTTTTGAAGCGGCTCGTATCGAAGACAGCGAGTATATGGATGGTAAAATTGCTGCTAAAGGCATAGCTGACCTTAAGAAACTGAAGGAAGCCGGCAAGCCCTTTTTTATGGCTGTGGGTTTTATGAAGCCACACTTGCCTTTTAATGCACCGCAAAAGTATTGGGATATGTATCCCATAGAAACCGTAAGCCTCCCGGAAAGCTATCAACAACCGAAGACGACACCGTCAAAAGCATTTCATAATTTTGGCGAACTCAGAACCTATTCCAATATCCCCGAAAAAGGTGCGTTGCCTATTGAGATGGCCAAAGAATTGATACAAGGGTATTATGCCTGTGTCAGTTTTGTAGATGCACAAATTGGAAAACTGTTAGATGAACTTGAAAAAGAGGGCCTCGCCGAAAATACCATTGTCGTACTTTGGGGAGATCACGGATGGAATTTGGGAGAGCACAAATTATGGTGCAAACATTGCACCTTTGAAACTTCGCTGCATAGCCCCTTACTTGTAAAAGTCCCGGGAAAAACGAATGGACGGCATGTACCCAATATCACGGAGTTTGTTGATATATACCCCAGTCTAGTAGAACTGGCCGGATTAAAGATGCCTGAGAACCAACTAGAGGGTGAGAGTTTTGTTCCGCTTATTAACGGAAAGAAACGTACAAAAAACTATGCGGTATCTAAATTTAAGGATGCTGTAACCTTGATAAAGGGAGACTACTTCTATACGGAATGGACCAATGACAAGGGCATCGCCTATGAGCGGATGTTGTTTGACCATAAAACTGACCCGCTGGAATTAATTAATCTGGCTGAAAAGGAAGAATACAAAGCACTCGTCTCTCAATTAGCTATTGAGCTGAGAGAAAAATGGGGCAAAGATTTTCTTAATAAGTGATTGTCATGGGTTGGCAAGAACTATGCTATACATAAAATGAAAAAGGGTATCGGAATACAATTGTTGCTTCTTTGCTGCACCTTCGCTTTCGTAGGCTGCAAAGAGAATACCGAGAAAGATGTAACGGCCATGCAATCTAGTACGGCTGCTCAAGCTGAACGCCCAAACATCGTTTTCTATTTAGCCGACGATCAAGATATATATGATTACGGATGCTATGGGAATGAGAAGGTACATACGACGGCACTAGACCGATTGGCGAAAGAAGGTATGCTATTCGAAAATGCCTTTACGGCACAAGCTATATGTGCCCCGAGCAGGGCGCAACTTTTCACGGGTCAATACCCGCTCAAAAATGGTTGCTTTGCCAATCATACCAAATCAAAGCCTGATATAACAAGTGTCACATCGCACATGCAAAAATTAGGTTACGAAGTAGTACTTGCAGGAAAGAGCCATGTCAAACCAGCGAGTGTTTACGATTGGAATAGGGAATGGGAGCCTGTTCCAAAAGAAGGAGTTCCAAGAGAATATATTCCCGTAGACAGTATTGACCATTATTTTAAACAGGCGAAAAAGCCCTTTTGCATGTTCATTACGTCAAAATATCCCCACGGAAAGTATTTTGATGTCCCTGACGCAAAAGCTGAAAATATCAAGTTCTATCCCTTTAATGAACACAAAAAAGATGATGAGTCCTTCGTTAAAATGAAAGCCGGGTATTATCGAAGTATTGAGGAAGACAATCGACAGCTGGAATTGGTTTTAGATTTAGTAGATCAATATCTGGATAGAAACACACTATTCATCTATAGTGCCGATCACGGGGTATCGGGAAAGTTCACGGTAAAAGACGTTGGTTTAAAAGTTCCATTTGTAGTGCGATGGCCAGATATCGTAAAACCGGGGACGACATCGAATCAATTGATTCACTACACAGATGTGCTCCCCACATTTATTGAAATGGCTGGGGGCAAACCCCCATCTGATCTAGATGGCAAAAGCTTCTTACCACTGCTTAAAGGGCAGGATATGGAAATTCATAAATATGTGTATGGTGTCAGAACAAATCAGAACATCCTGAATGCTGAAGTTTTTCCGTCAAGAATGATTCGAGATAAACGCTACAAATACATCAGGAATTTTAATTCGATTGATGTGTTGGATAAAAATTTAGGAGATAAGGAAAACGTCAATGTTTTTATTCGAAGGGGTGCGGAAAAATTTAAAGATGAATCTTTTGAGGAATTGTATGATATACAAAATGACCGTTTTGAGCAAAAGAATCTTATCGAGGATTCGGAATTACAGGAAATAAAAAATAGGCTGCGACAGGAAATGTTCCGTTGGATGAAAGAACAAGGTGATTTCTTGAACGATGAATTGGGGAACATGCCAATACTAACTGCCACAGGATTTAAGCTAGACCAAAACAACACTGTTAGAACTATTCCTGATTCTTTGCTTAATACATTAAAGAAAGAAGATTATTTTGTGATTGAGCATTGGTAACAAAAAATTGCTATACGCTAAGTACTGTATAGCAATACGGAATTAAAAAGAAATGAAAATGAACACTAAGCTACTAGTTTTTGGAATGATTGCTTTGATCTTATTTGGGTTAAAATCCAATGCCCAAGAAACCAAATTCACAGCTCCGATAATTGATAAAAACAATGTCTTTGAAGAAAAGAATGGCCAAGTTGCGATAGAGGCCGAATACTTCTACAAACAAAGTAAATCTGAAATGCGCCAATGGTATCGTACGACAAGGCATGAAACACCGGAAATTGGGCGCGATGAAGATGAAAACCATGGTAGTAGTGCAAGTAACCATACTTATATGGAAATATTACCAGACACTCGCGTAACCCATGCTGATTCCTTGATTCGAGGTGAGAATTTTTCCAATGAACCGGGCAAAATGGCTATGCTACACTACAAGGTAAAAATCAATGATCCAGGTCGTTATTATGTTTGGGTACGGGCATTCAGCACAGGCGGTGAAGATAACGGGATTCATGTGGGATTGAACGGTAAGTGGCCGGGGCATGGCCAGCGCATGCAATGGTGCGATGGAAAAAATGAATGGACTTGGGCCAGCAAACAAAGAACAAAAGAGATTCATTGCGGTGTACCTCACGAAATCTATTTAGATATCGTAGAAAGCGGTATTCATGACATACAATTCAGCATGCGTGAAGATGGTTTTGAATTTGACAAATTCGTTTTGACAAAGGACAAGAATTACGTTCCCAAGGATAATGGGCCGCGGGTGGTAATCAATTGGCCAGAACCATCTTATTTTCAGCGAATAGGCACTTCTGTAGTTGAAAACAAAACCTTGCCAGTGGATGATTTTCCAGTCGAGGGAACGGGATTTTATAGAGATGCCGGAAGAAGATGGCTTGCCATTAATCCAAATAAACAAAAGGAAGCGAAGACTACAACAACCTTCAACTTTAAAAGTGGTGTGTATGATGTAGTGTTCGTTGGAGTTGGTGAAAACGATGGGCAATCCAATTTTACCGTGGCTATTAACGATACGGAATTGGGTTCTTTTTCCCCTGAAACGACCCTAAAAATGTTCGACGAGGGCAGTAATTTCAATGAGGTATGGAACAACGTTGAACTGAAAAAAGGAGACCATATCACTGTGACCGCAAAAATCGGAAGTGCCGATGGCAAAGAGTGGGCGAGGGCGCGTTGGGCCGGACTCATTTTTACCCCAGTGGGTAAAGGTGAAGCAGTTAAAAATGCGGTTTTAGATGATACTTCGATGTCTGATACTACAGGAATGCCTTCGATAAATCCACCTGCAGGGCGTATTGCGATCGTTGCAGATGGTAATTCGCCCGACCCTGATGATCTTGGAGGTACGGCAGTTTCCATCTCCTTACTTCGTGCGACGGGACTAGAAGACAGATTGGCACACTATTCCCATAGCTGTGACCTTGAGAGGGTTGAACGTATTTCTGAAAGGGCTGAGAAAGAAAGACATGCCTTAATGCAGACGGCCTGTGATGTGACCGCAAGGCGGTGGGGTGGCTTTGACGACTTGACTTTTTTCGATGCCAAATGGCAACAAGATGAAACCGTGAAAGATTTGGTAAAGGCAATTAATGCCTCAACAGCAGAAGATCCTTTATGGATTGTTGAAGCTGGTGAACCGGATATCATAGGGCTCGCTTTGGATGCTTCCAAAAAAGCAAAACACAAGTATGTCAAGGTGGTTACGCATCATCCTGCCAATGATGACGCCGGTGATTTTTATACCTGGCAACAGATTTTGGATTTTGGGGTTGAGGAAGTCCGTATTCCCGATCAAAATGTCAACTTAAAAGTGTCCCTTGAAAAGTGGGATTGGGCCAAAAACCATTCGGATTCCAGAATACAATGGGTATGGCTTTTGGGAAAAATCGCAGAAGTCGATGACGTGGTCACTTTTCAAAAAGGAAAATGGGACTGCTCCGATGCGGGTATGGTACTCTATTGGATTACCGGAGCTACGAATGGTGGTCTTAAGCTAGGAACCGTGCTCGATGTAAAACATCTATTGTTGAACTACGTAGGCAAAAACTAGCGCGGCATCTCCAACGGTAACTCTTATGAACACACTAGGTAGACTACTCGGTGGAAATTGTTGCAATCAAGCAATCCTGAAACGTTCTTTCAGACACGCTGTTCACTTCAATTTTTAACAAGCGAATCAACTATGCTTTTTCGAGGTACGTATAAAACTACTAATCCACTTCGTTTTTTTCGTAAGTCGTATTCGCCCATCTAATTTGGGCCCGTCCCCCTTTAACGCGATATGCTCCGTACCGAATTCCAGATTGGGTTCCTCTCTCAGGTTCAGGAATATTCCAATTGAAGTCCGTGCCGCCAATTTTTGCATTGGCATAGTGTATTTTTTTGTTGGCATCTTCGGGGTCTTGTTCAAATCCGACCTCCAATTCAATTTCAGTGGGTGTATTCTTTTGGACATTGGTAAGAAAAACAATGTCTCTACCCTCTGCTCCTGAACCTCCTCTATAATTTATTTGTTCTCTGAATACGTCAAATGATTGTTGTACCTGATTGCCATTTTCATCGGTGCCGTATACGGGCTTTGCAAGGTACAAACAAATAGCAGGGTCATTTGAACCACCACCACCCGTGTGCTTGCCTTTGGCTTGCATAATGTACGAACCAGTGCTACCTTCATCTTCGGTATTACCAACTTCTAGTATGCGCACGGTACCCTTAAAACTCGCGTAACTGCCAACACCAGTTTTCTGAGACCTTGATAATGAGCGTTCTATTCTGGGTTGTAGTGTGTTGGGGGCATCTAAATGATTTGATTCATGTGTAATATTGTATACGCCCCAAACAGTACCATTAAAATTTTCTTCTTTGTAGTTCGCGTAACAACTTCGGTCATCAATAGTTCCTACATTGACGGGGTTGGCTATATCTGTTTCTCTTACCGTGTTTGTACCGGCGTCTGTGCAAATGGTAATTTCGCCTATTTCTTCATCACTGGCATCAACCTGCTCAGGGTTGTTGATGACATTCTCTTCAGCTGGTTCATTATTCGATTGGCATGAAATAAGAGTTGTGAAAAAGGATACCAAAAGTGTTAAGATAATCGGGTATTGGCGCTTTGATTTTTTCATATCGATGAGAGCTTTTGTTTAGCTAAACTATGGTAATAGGTGTTCTAAACTATCCTGTGGTATACCGAAGCATAAGTAAAGTTTTGAAAGAATGACTATTCATGCCTCTTCCAATTGAATTGGCTTCTGACTCATGTATAGCAGAAGTTCATACCATGACACCACAGGATTAAAAAACGAACAAATAAGTCTAGGTTTGTTTAAGAAGAACAACTCATTTATCTTAAAGCAAAAGATTTGTTTCAAGACTACAGATTGCAATAGAACTCGTGTATATCGTTAATTAAGTCAAATTGAAAAACCGTAGAACACTGCATAATACATAAATTAGTTACAGATGAAACGTAGCACTAAATTTCTTGGAGGGGTCTTGACAATATTTCTACTTAGCCTGGGCTGTCAAACAAAGAACAAAGATGCAAAGATAGATTCAACAGCCGTAGTAAAAGCAGAATTGCCAAAACGTCCAAATATCTTATGGCTAGTTACCGAAGACATGGGTCCGTACATTCCACCTTTTGGAGATTCCACCATCGTAACACCTAACTTGAGTCGTTTGGCTAAAGAGGGGGTGGTGTATCCAAACTTATTTTCGACCTCAGGTGTATGCGCCCCGAGTAGAGCTGCAATCACCACGGGAATGTATCCTTCCAGCATCGGTGCGAATCACATGCGTACCACTTCAAATACCGAGGAGACCGGCCTACCTAAATACGCGGCGATTCCGCCTCTGCAAGCCCGCATGGTTAGTGAACTACTCCGTATGAACGGTTATTATTGTTCGAATAACTACAAAGAAGATTACCAATTCAAGGCACCCGTAACGGCTTGGGATGAAAGTAGTCCGTATGCGCATTGGCACAATCGCGACAAAGGCCAACCTTTCTTTTCGATTTTCAATTTTACTGAGACCCATGAATCTGGGTTGTTCGAACCCTATGGCTATCGAGAAATTGAAACAAGGCATTACCAATCGGGCGATCGCAACTATAAATGGAAGAATTATGGAGCCTCGCAGGCTCAAAACAGAATGGCCGAAGAAGACACACCGATTCATATTTCTAAAGACACTAAATTTAACATTCCGCCGTATTTACCTGACACCGAACTCGTTCGCCGTGATATGTGGAAATTGTACAACAATATTGCTGAGATGGACAGACAAGTCGGTGCTGTTCTAAAACAATTGGAAGATGACGGACTCTTAGAAAACACCATCATCATTTTTTACGGAGACCATGGGGGACCCTTACCCAGGGAAAAACGCCTGATTTATGATACGGGATTAAACACTCCGATGATCATCCGCTTTCCAAATCAATTGCATGCTGGAACTCGAAATGATGAATTGGTAAGTTTTGTTGATTTCGCACCTACCTTACTTTCCCTTATTGGAATAACCCCTCGAGAATATATGCAAGGGCAGGCTTTTTTAGGAGACCATAAAGCAAAGAAAGAGAGAAAGTACATTCACGCGGCGGCGGACCGTTTTGATGGCTTTACGGATGCCATTCGTGCGGTCCGCGATATACGATTCAAGTACATTAGGAATTATAGGCCTAACCAAGGCTATTATTTGCCAGTTGAATATCGGGAACGCATACCTGCTATGCAAGATTTGTTGCGCTTGCGTAAAGAGGGAAATTTGGATAGTATTCAAGCCCAGTGGTTTAGAAGCAGTAAAGACGCTGAGGAATTATTCGATTGTGTGGCCGACCCCTTTGAACTCCATAATTTGGCCAAGAATCCTGAACATGCGGAAAAACTAAATGAACTGCGAACTGAGATGGATCGATGGTTGGATGCAATAGGCGACGAACCCAACCTACCGGAAAAAGAACTCATTGCAAAATTATGGAAGGGTGAAAAAACCAAGCCTATAACTTTAGAGCCGACCATTGTTTCTTCCAAAGGAAAAATCACTATTAGTTCAAAAACTCCAGGAGCTTCTTTGGGGTATAAAATCATTCCTAAAAGTGGAACAGTTCCAAAAGTTTGGACTATTTATCAAGAGCCATTTGAGCTTCCAAGAGAAGCAAGAATTGTGACCCAAGCACATCGAATAGGATTCGAACCCAGTGAAATCGTTGAAGGCAATTAAAATATTGTTATGACTTTAAGTTATTTGCAGGATAGCTAAACTGATAGGTACCCGAGCCCAACTCCAATACAACGCCATCATCAGTTTGTTTCATTTTTTTTTGTACATCAGATTTTGGTTTACGACCGTTTAAAATAGTGTTTTCCAGTTCGGCTTCAGGCAAAGTGATTGTGGCAGTCGTGTTCGCAGGAATTACTATTTCATAGCTGAAATCATTGCCCTTGATTTCCCAATTGGATTTTATTTTTCCATAAACGGACAAGAATTCCGCATTGGCAGAAGTTAGTCCCCCGCCAGGATGTGGATGAAAAAGTATGTGCTTGTATCCCGGATTTTCAGGGTCTATGCGCAATCCTCCGATATAATTATACATCCATTCACCAACCGCACCATACGAATAATGGTTAAAACTGTTCATACCTTCAATGATGGTCCCGTCTGGTTTTTGGGTATCCCAGCGTTCCCAAATGGTGGTTGCACCCATTGTGATAGGATAGAGCCAAGAGGGGAATTCCTTTCGATTCAGTAACATAAAGGCCAAATCGTCACGACCTATTTTAGATAATGTGGTACAGAGTAGGGGAGTGCCCAAAAACCCTGTGGTCAGATGCCCAAATTTCTCCACATCTTGCGCAAAATATGCTCCTGCTTCTTCGATTAGGTTTTCGGGAATTAAATCAAATGAAAGTGCCAAGGCATAGGCCGTTTGGGTGTGTGATACCAACCTTCCGTTTGGTGTGATATACTCCTCTACAAAAGCTTCTTTTATATTTTTTTTTAAGGCCTTATAGTTATCAACATCTTTTGTTTTACCTAGAATAGCCGCAGTTTTGCTCAACAAGGTTGTCGAGTAATAGGCGTAAGCCGTTGCAATCAAATCTTTTTCGGTAACAGAACCATTGTACGCAGGATTGTTGGCGTCAAAGGCGAGCCAGTCGCCCCAATGCCAATGCTTGTTATTGTTCCATAAATAGTCATCGCCCGATTCTTTGGCCATATAGTCGACCCAGCCCTTCATGCTTTCATATTGCTCTTCTAAAATGCGCTTGTCTCCATAAGATTGGTATACGGTCCAAGGAATAATAACCGCCGCATCTGCCCAACCTGTTGCACCTCCCTTGGCTGCAACCCCTTTGGCTCCCGTTAGAATATCTGGAATCACATTAGGTACTAACCCATTCTCATGCTGGTCTAGAGCCAAATCCTTTAACCACTTCGTATAGAAGGCAGCGACATCAAAATTATAGGCAGCCGTCATGCTAAACACTTGGGCATCTCCCGTCCAACCGGCGCGTTCGTCCCGTTGTGGACAATCGGTAGGAATATCCAAAAAATTATCTTTTTGCCCCCACTGAATATTGCTTTGTAACTGATTTATCATAGGGTCGGATGTGGTAAAATTACCAGTAGGTTTGATATCGGAATGGATGACGACTCCGGTAATGTCATCAAGACTCAAATCACCTGGATAATCGATAACCTGAATGTAACGAAACCCGTGATTGGTAAAATGGGGCTCAAAAACTTCTTCACCTTCCCCTTTTAAAATGTAGGTATCCGTAGCTTTGGCCGCCCGAAGATTGGTGGTATAAAAATTACCCTCTTTATCCAAAACCTCGGCAAATTTTAGGGTGACTTTATCTCCGGCTTTTCCCTTAACTTTCATACGGGCCCAGCCAACGATATTCTGACCTAGATTGAATACAATTTCTCCTTTTGGTGTTGTAATCAATTCCTTAGGTTTAATTTCTTCAATAGCTTTTACGGCTGGCCCTTGTGGAGCAGCCAGAATTTCTTTCGAATGTTCTAAGATTTGGACCTTTGTCCATTGGTCGTCCAGAAATCCGCTTTCCGCCCAGCCGTCCATTTCTAAACGGGCATCATATAGTTCGCCATTGTAAATATCGGATTCTAAGATTGGTCCGTACGAAGCTTTCCAATCGCCGTTGCTTACAACAGTTTCGCTTGTACCATCGGTATAGTTGATGTTCAATTGTACCAATAGTCCCAATTGTTTCCCGTAAAAGGCATAGTCGCCCTTCCAACCGATATTGCCGCGATACCAACCATCGCCTACGATAGCCCCGATGGCATTGTTTGTTTGAAGCATATTCGTAACATCGTAGGTCTGATATTGCAGTCTTTTGTTATAGGTAGTATATCCTGGTGTAAAAAGGTCGTTACCAACCTTTTTCCCATTCAAGTACAATTCATAAAGACCTAATGCGGTAACCTGTACTTTAGCCGATTTAATTGGTTTACTGGTCTTAAATTCATTTCTGAAATATTGGGCCGGGTGCGATTTCTTTTCGGTAGTAATGTCCTCCATGGCAATGTAGGAGGCAGTCCAAAGTGAGCTGTCTAAAATTCCCATTTCCCAAAAAGCAGGGGCGCTCCATGAAGAGGCCTTGTTCTTATTATTCCAAACCCGGACTTGCCAATATACCCGTTGCATCGATTTGAGTGCTGGCCCAACGTACACCACATTTACAGACTGGTCGCTTTCTACCTTGCCCGAAGACCAGATAAGGTTCTTACCGCTTTGTAGCTCCTTTTTAGAATCGGCCACCCGTATTTCATAGGCTGATTGCATCCAATTTTGGCTCTCTGAAATAATTTGCCAGCTTAGTCGGGGTTTTTCTACGTCAATGCCGACAGGGTTTTTATGATATTCACATACAAGTTTGACGACTTCGTCTTTTTTCAAGGAGTAGGATGTCGTTAGTGTCAGACACACTAACAAGAATCCGAATTGTATTGCTTTTTTCATGAAATAAAATTTATTCACGTGCTATTTACCACGCCTAAAAATAGCCTTCAGGATTAGTTATGGTGTCCTGTACCATACTGCTTTCCTAAAAACTAGCAATATCAATAAAATAAAAATGGAGCAAACATATCGTTTACCCCATTTTCAAAACTAACTCAAACTAACAATCTATGATTTCGTTGAACTCTAAATCTTTTCAGTTAATGGTTAGCGATACCCATTATTTATTGGGTCTGATTCCAACAAAGCTAATTTGACTCTTAATAACCCGGATTTTGAGTTAAATTCGGGTTTAACTGCAACTGATTTAAAGGAATTGGCAGCAAAACATGATGGTCTTGTATGTTCGTATTAGGAGTATACGTTTTAAATTCAGCATTGCGAACAACATCCAAATAGATACCCCATCTAATTAAGTCATATCTTCTTGTTGCTTCCGCTGCCAACTCCCATTTACGCTCATCATAAATAGCCTCTCTAAACTCTTGTGCGCTTAACCCGACAAGTTCCCATTCGGCTTGTGTTTCATAAGCGCGCTGGCGAATCGGGTGGATATACTGGTATGCATTTCCTGGGCCATTCAGTTCATTTTCGCACTCGGCAGCCATTAAATAGACATCTGCAAGTCTAAATACCAATCGATTATCTCCGTGATTAAAACGTGGCGAAGTCTCAAAATTACGATTCATAAATTTAGGCATGTAAGTGTGATTCAATGGAATACCCTCGTAATCACCCATGATATTCAGAGGTCTTCGTAAATCATTCATAGGAAATTTATTGACAAAGTCTACTGATGCTATCTGAAGTCCAGTACCATTGAATTCCTCTCCATTGGCCGCCAATGCATCCCTTAAAAGTTGCCTATCATCTGAATTAACTGGCTCATCCCTAATACGTGGGTTAAAAAGACTTGGTCTCCAATAATTATTACCTGCAAATGAACGACCTGGGAAGGCTGGCTCAAATTGACCTGTAATATCCTTGGCAAAATCCAAAGACCAAATAATTTCCGCATTGTATTCATTGCCTGGATCAAAAACCTCGGCATAAGTTGGCAATAACGCATGTGAGGATTGGTTAATTATTTCCAAACATTTATTCAATCCTGCTTGCCAATCTTGGGCTTTCATATGTATTTTTGCTTCAATAATAGCTGCTGCCCATTTAGAGGCTTTACCCCTTTCATCATCTGGAATTACAGACGGCAAATTGCTTTGTGCAAATGCCAAATCATCCAATACACTGGCTAAAATAGTTTCTTTATCAGTTCTTGCTAGTGAACCAATCTCTTCTAGTGTAAGAACTTCTGTATAAAAAGGTGCATCACCCCAAAGGTTGGTAATATGCCAATAAGCCAACGCACGTAGAAATCTTGCCTGTGCAATAACATCGGTCTGCACATCTGCTGAAATGGCTTCATTTCCATCAACCCTGTCAATTATAACATTTGTATTTAGGATAACCCTATACAGATTTTGCCAAGTATCCGATACACTCATTAGTTGGTTTGATGCATCGGCAGTGACTGCACTTAAAGTGTAATTACCCATGACCTCGAATATTGGATGTGATCGATTTGGCTCTATGATATCGACCCCGTTGTCATACCAATTATCCAACCCAGCTTGTCCGTAAATAGAGTTATTTTTAACTACGGAGTATATACCCGTAATACCTTGTATTGCATCCGAATCGGTAGCAAAAAAATTTTCTGGAGCAATAATATCTCTTGGGTCTTCATCTAAAAATTTCTCACAACCTACAAATGAGGTTATTATGAGGAGGTATAGTACTATATATTTTGTTTTCATATCTATTTTTTTTAAAAAGTTACGTTAAGGCCTAAACTTAAAACTCTAGCGTTTGGATATTCCCCATTTGAAAATCCTTGAGCAAGATTACCCAAACCATTTCGACCATAACTACTTGACTCAGGATCGATTAATCTGAAATCCGAAAATAGTAGCAAATTAGTTCCAGTTGCATAAAGTGACATGTTTTTTACACCATTCCATCCCATTTTTTCCACTGGGAAATTATAGGTCAATCGCACATTTTTTAAACGCAGATGCGTACCGTCCTCAACATCAAAGGAGTTGGGTTGGTATGCACCTTCAACAAACCCTGGTCTAGGAACATCTGATGTTGGGTTATCAGCCGACCAATAATCAGCAACTTCTGCATACTTTGGAAGCTCTCCGCGAATGAAAAAGCTATTACGCGTTCTTCGATTAAAAACTTCATTACCAACCGTTCCTTGTATATAAATATTTAGATCAAGGTTTTTATAGGAAAAATTGTTTTCAAATCCATAAATTAAATCTGGCCATGGATTACCTAACACTTCAAAATCCTCATTGGATATGATGCCATCTCCATCTGTATCTTGATATCTTGGACCACCAACAAAATTTGTTGCTGGATCTTGCCCCGAAGCATCAATTTCTGCTTGACTTTTCCAGGTTCCTAAATACTGTGCTCCTGTAAATACTGGCGCCGATTCACCAACGATTAACCTTAAGTTACCTGCACCTAAAATCTGATCTACCACTACGTCAATAAACTCCTCTCCTCCAAGATCCAAAATCTTATTTTTATTGGAAGATAAGGTTATGGTAGAATTCCAATTGAAGTTTTCATTCTGGATATTCCTAGAATTAAGTAAAAATTCCCAACCTTTGTTTTCTAAAGATCCGATATTTTGCAATTGATTTGAATAACCTGTTTGTCTGGGTATGGTAACATCCAATAACAGGTCATTGGTCTCTTTCTGATAATAATTAAATTCTGTAAAGAGCCTGCCGCCAAAAAGTGAAGCTTCTAAAGCAATATCAAAAGATGTTGTTGTTTCCCAAATTAAATTAGGATTTGCTGGTCTTCCTAAGACCGCTCCAGGAACCTCAACACCGTTAACGGAGGTATTACCCTCAGAATAGAGCGCCAAAGTCCTATAAGGCCCAATAGCTTGGTTACCAGCTTTACCATAACTGGCTCTTAACTTTAAATCTTGAAAGATATCTTGATTTTCCATAAATGCCTCTTCCGAAATTTTCCATGCAGCAGCTATTGATGGGTAAAATTCATATTTATTACCGGGAGCAAATACAGAACTACCGTCACTTCTTCCAACTAAGGTTAGTAAGTACTTGTCATCAAAGGTATAATTAAGCCTGCCGAAAAAGGAAACAAGGGTTCTTTGATTATAACCAGAAGTTACTATATTTCTTGACGGATCAGATCCTAGTCCCAAAGAGTTGAATGTCGTGGCATCTGTAGTAAACCCAAAAGCTTGGGCCGAAGTGGTTTCGGTAACATCTTTCTGGAAAGAGGCACCACCAAGTAGTGTATAATTATGTTTATCACCAAAATCTCCAGAATATTGAATGGTATTTTCGTTATTCCAATTAAAAATAGATGTAGTACTTATCCTAGCATTACTGTCACCCGTTTGTAAATCTGGTCTTTGACTAGACGTAAATCGATTGTTTTTAGAATTGGTAATGTCGGGATTAAAAGTAGAACGAATAGTTAAATTTTCAATAGGATTATACTCTAAATAAACCGTTCCTAACAAATTGCTTGCCGTAGTTTCATTTATATCCAATTGTGACGTTGCAACGGGGTTGTTAAAAGGATTACCTGTTACTTCATTAGCCCCATTAAAAGAACCGTCATCATTATATATGGGCTGGGTTGGTAAAATACCCAGAAGACCGCCGTAGCCAACAACACCATTCTCTTGTTTAATTCTTGAATAATTAATACGGAGACCTGCCTTTAATTTATCACTTAACTTAAAATCCAAATTAGATCTAAAAATATATTTTTCTATTCCTGAATTCTCAATAAGACCATCTTGATCGAAAAAATTAAGCGAATTGTAATAATTAACATTTCCATTCTCTGAAGAACCAGCTATAGAAACATCTGCATTATATATAGGTGATGGGCCTAGCAAAAGGTCAAAAAAGTCGTTATCTGGGTAGTCCGATGGATTTCCTGGAAATGGCTCCGCTACACCTCTTATTATGGCATCTTGATTTGTATAATCTATTTGTTGTGCTTGATTTAAATACGCTGGTTGCTCAGGTACCATTTGCATACTTGTATATAAACCTACACTTACTTGAGGTTTACCCCCGCCTACACGGGCACCACTTTTAGTGGTTACCAATACCACACCATTTGCACCCCTAGATCCATATATAGCAATTGAGGAGGCATCTTTTAATATTTCTATGGATTGAACATCATTGGCACTTATATTATTTAGGTTGAAATTCGTACCTACTATAATACCGTCCACAACCCAAAGGGGTTCGTTACTACCCTGAATGGAGTTACCACCTCTGACTCTTATGGAAGTAGACGCACCAGGTGCACCACTAACTTGAGTAACTTGCACACCAGCTGCCCTACCTTGTAAAGCTTGGTCAACTCTCGAAACAGGTATAGCCGCTACATCTTCAGCACTTACCGATGCGACGGAACCAGTCAAATCAGATTTACGTTGCGTTCCATAACCAATGACAACAACTTCATCTAGTTCGTTGCCTGGTGCTAAGGTTACATTGATTTGAGTTTGTGTGCCAACCAAGATTTCTTGGGCCACATATCCGATGTAAGAGAATTGAAGCGTATCATCAGGACCTGCTTCAATGGTAAAATTACCGTCGAAATCGGTACTGACCCCAGTTGTAGTTCCTTTTACCACGACCGAGGCTCCTGGTAGAGGCCCGTCATCTGCCGATACTGTACCTGTAACGGTTTGCTGAGACCACACAGCCATCGAGCTGAATGCAAACAACAAAGTCAGGAACGGTGTCCAAATTTTGTTTGAAGTTGATTTTGTTTTTTTCATACAGTTGTTTATTTAAGGAATGAGTTATCGTTGAATATGGTCAAAAATATTGGAGTCCGTTTATATGTTCATCCTGCACTGTACTGTACTATCCTGTACTGTCCTGTACTTAATAATTTTGGTGAAATTTTTCTTATTTACATGGTTTGTTGGATGGCTTCATTTCTCATTTACCAGCATAATTAGCATATCCAATTTAGATTCCTAACACGACAGAGCAGGATACCTTAATTTATTCATAGTGGTATTTTAGTCCACAAATGAATTATTGAAAATGAAGAACAAAATTTTATCCCTTATACTGGTGCTAATTAGTTTAGGCGCTGGTTATGCACAAAAGGGAAGGATGCCCTTTCAAGATAAGTCCCTTCGCATAAACGAAAGGGTAGAAGATCTGTTGCCAAGAATGTCTTTGGAAGAAAAGGTTGCCCAGATGCGGATTTTTCACGCCAATATAGGGGTTGGAGCCAATGAAAAAGGTGAATTGGAACTGTCTGATCGGGTTATTGAAAAATTAAAATTGGGTATAGCGGGAATTAAAAATCCTGGAGAGCACATTTCACCCTTGGCTGCTGCCAAGCTAAACAACGAACTACAAAAGTATATTATCAAAAGCAACCGATGGGGCATTCCAGCTTTGTTTGTTACGGAGTCATATAATGGGGTAGATGCCGAGGGATGTACCAAATTTGGTCGACCGATAACTTCCGCGGCATCGTTCAATCCTGAATTGGTAAATCGAATTTGGGATGTGGTCGGTCGGGAGGCCCGTTTACGCGGCATGCATATGTGCCATTCCCCTGAGGCTGATATCGTCCGAGACCCTCGTTTTGGACGTATGTCGGAAGCCTTTGGAGAAGATACTTACCTGACCACCCAAATGGTCATTAACGCAATAAAAGGGGTACAAGGTAATTACGAAGGTTTAGGTAACGGAACACATATCGGTGCCGTTGCCAAGCATTTTGCAGGATATGGACAAGTACTTGGAGGTTCCAATTTTGCGGCGGTAGAGATATCACCACGAACCTTAATCGATGAAATTTACCCGCCCTTTGAAGCTGCCGTTAAAGAAGCGCGCACGCTGGGTATTATGGCGTCGCATGGCGATTTGAATGGAATTGCGACTCATGGGAATGAAGAATTGCTGACAGGTGTTTTACGTGACCAATGGGGCTTTGATGGGTATGTGGTTTCCGATTCCAATGACATTGCTCGTCTTTTTTATTTTATGAAGGTTGCTGAAAGTCCTCAAGCGGCTGCCTTAATGGGTCTGGTTGCCGGTATCGATGTAGATTTATATGCTGAGGACTCCTATGCGTATTTGCCTGAAATGGTAAAAAAAGACCCAAGCATTGAAAAAATGATAGATCGTTCCGTAAGGCGTGTATTGCGAACAAAAATGATTTTAGGTCTCTTTGACAATCCTTATATAGATATTAAAGAGGTGGAAAAAGAAGTTCGTTCAACTGCATCTTTGGAGCTTGCGCAACAAGCAGATTTGGAGTCTATCATCCTTTTAAAAAATGAAAACAATTTACTCCCACTTAAAAGGGAGAATCAAAAGATTGCACTCTTGGGGCCACTGGTATATCAAGGAACCCAAGCCGCTTTTGAATCCGTTGCAGGAGAAAACGTTTCGTTTGTGGCAGACAAGGGCTTTGAATTGACCGATGGTGACAAAGGGGCACCTAGCTTGTTGCCTACCGATGAAAAAACAATCAAGAAACTCGTCGATGTTGCCAATGAATCGGATATGACCATTTTGTTCTTGGGTGGAGATGAATTTACGGCAAAGGAAGCCTATTTCAATAATGCTGTTGGAGATCGAGCGACCATTGAACCTGTTGGCGCGCAAGATGAATTGGTTAAAAGGGTAAAGGCTCTTGGAAAACCGCTAATAGTAGTTTTAAAGCATAGAAGAACACTCGCCATTAACACAATCGCCGAACAAGCGGATGCCATTTTAGACGGATGGGACCTGAGCGAATTCGGCGATTCTTCTGCGGCCAAAATTATTTTCGGGGAAGTTTCCCCTTCAGGGAAATCCCCGGTGACCATTCCGAGATCTATCGGGCAATTACCTTTTCACTATAGCATGAAGGAAATCAACAATAAAAAAGGATACTTGTTCTTGGAGGATGGCCCGTTATTTCCTTTTGGATATGGATTGAGCTACGGCAATTTTGAATATAGCGAATTACAATTATCCGGTATGACCATGACACCCTCCACCGAAATAACGGTAAGTGTTCAAGTAACCAATACCGGAAAAATGAAAGCCAAAGAAGTGGTACAACTCTATTTAAAAGATGAAATCGGCTCGGTAACTCGGCCGGATAAAGAGTTGAAGGGCTTCGAGAAAATTGAACTTGACCCAGGTCAATCAAAATCCGTAACTTTTACCATAACTCCCGAGATGCTGAAATTCACCGGACCCAAAATGGAAAAAATATGGGAAGCTGGAGATTACACCGTTATGATAGGCACTTCATCCAAAGAAGGGGTTTCAGCCCAATTCAGACTTGAAAAATAGAACGTAACTTTAAGAAGAATACAATGAAAAAAAATCAGACTTTCCGAAACTTAGTGACCATATCTCTTATCGGAATTCTATGTGTCTACACTGTTTCTGCCCAACAATTCAACAATAAAGAAATTGAAAAGGCCATGGTGCGGGCCATGGAGTGGCAAGAAGCGCACCCCATATTCGCAGTCGCACCTACGGATTGGACCAATGGAGCATACCAAGTTGGAATCGCACGGGCACATAAGACAACCCAGAATCAGATTTTCCTTGCAGCCCTGAAAAATACGGGTTATCGGAACAAGTGGAATACATACGACCGCTACTTTCATGCAGATGATGTAACGGTTTCCTATGGTTATCTCTATTTGGTGATGAACGATACGCGTAAAAATTACGTGGATTTGAAGCCAACCGAAACCTTTATCCAAAAACACTTGTACGAACCCAACAAGTGGAGAGATGGTACGGATAAAGACCCAGTAAAGAATATACTGTGGTGGTGGTGTGATGCGCTTTTTATGGCGCCACCAATGCTTACGTTGTACGCAAATCATACTGGTGAAATGAATCACTTAGATACAATGCACAAGTATTACATGGAGACTTATAATCTTCTTTACAACAAAGAAGAACATCTTTTTGCAAGAGACACGCGTTATCAATGGAAAGGGAATGCGGATGATTTAAAGGAAGAAAATGGAAAAAAAATATTCTGGTCACGCGGTAATGGATGGGTTCTTGGTGGGCTTGCTCTTATTCTTGATGATATGCCAAAAGATTATAAGCACAGAGATTTTTACCTAAATCTTTACAAAGAAATGGCGGCAAAAATCAAGAGTATACAACCTGAAGACGGCCTCTGGCGCACTAGTTTGCTTTCGCCAGAATCTTTTGACCATGGTGAGGTTAGTGGAAGTGGTTTTTACACCTTTGCCCTTGCTTGGGGAATCAATAACGGTATATTAGATAAATCAGAGTATGTGTCCTCAGTTTATAAAGCTTGGGCTGCTTTAGAAAAGTGTCAACAAGATACCGGAATGGTAGGTTGGGTGCAAAATATTGGTGCTGACCCGCAACCGGCAAGCGTTGACAGTTGGCAAAATTTCGGCACAGGAGCTTTTTTATTGGCGGGTAGTGAAATACTGAAGATGGATGACTAAACTAAGAATATGAAAAGACTAGCCTTCAAAATGAAGCTAAACCCTGGTCAAAAAGAAGCTTATGCCCAAAGGCATAATGCTATCTGGCCAGAATTAAAGGAACTGCTTAAAGATTCTGGAGTCAGTGAATATTCCATTTTTTTTGATGAGGACACACATACCCTTTTCGCTTTTCAAAAAGTAACTGGCGAAGGAGGCTCCCAAGATTTGGCTGAAAACCCAATTGTGAAAAAGTGGTGGAATTTTATGTCGGATATCATGGAGGTCAATCCGGATAATTCACCTGTATCTATACCCTTAGAAGAAGTTTTTTTCATGAAATAATAATAAAAAATGCAAATAAAATCATCTGGAGAAACTTTTGACGCGATAGTAGTCGGAACCGGAATAAGTGGTGGATGGGCAGCTAAAGAGCTGTGCGAAAAAGGGCTCAAAACACTCGTTCTTGAACGAGGCAGAATGGTGCAGCATCCTGTGGATTATACAACCATGCATTTGGACCCATGGGACATGCCTAATGGAGGAAAGACGCCGGCAAAGGTTTTGGCCAAGTACCCAAAACAATCCCGCTGGGGTTTTAATGAAGCAACACGACACTTTTTTAATAAGGATGAAGACTATGACTATGATGAGGTGAAGCGTTTCGATTGGATTCGAGGTACACAGGTTGGTGGTCGTTCGCTTATTTGGGGAAAACAAACCTATCGTTGGTCCGATCTCGATTTTGAAGCCAATGCAAAAGACGGTATCGGGGTCGATTGGCCCATTCGATACAAAGACCTTAAGCCTTGGTATGAATACGTAGAAAAACATGTGGGCATCAGCGGGGAAGCATTGGGCTTGCCACAACTGCCCGATAGCTTGTTTTTAAAACCTATGGATTTGAATTGCGTCGAAGAGCATTTAAAAAAGGGGATTGCAAAAAATTATAAGGATCGCGTCTTGACCATTGGAAGGGTAGCGCACATTACCGAAGGGTCAAAACCAGGTGCGGGTAGGGGAACGTGCCAATACAGAAATCGTTGCAAAAGAGGATGCCCATATGGTGCCTATTTCAGTTCAAATTCCTCAACATTGCCGATGGCCGAGGCAACAGGAAATATGACCCTCCGACCAAATTCCATTGTATTTGAGGTTGTTTATGATAAAGATAAAAGGAAAGCGACCGGGGTGCGTATTGTAGATACGGAAACAAAGGAAATCATCGAATTTAAATCAAAAATCGTCTTTTTATGTGCTTCTTCTATGGCTTCTACTTCTATTTTAATGCAGTCGAAATCGGAAGCTTTTCCGAATGGAATGGGCAATGCTAGCGGAGAATTGGGACATAACATCATGGATCATCAATTAGGATCTGGTGCAACCGCTAAAATAGACGGGTATGAAGATAAGTACTATAGTGGAAGAAGACCCAATGGGATTTATATTCCGAGATTCAGAAATGTAAATTCGAAATCTGAGAAAGTAGATTTTATAAGGGGATACGGGTATCAAGGTGGCGCAGGTCGCAGTGACTACAGGACTATGGTTGCCGAAGCGGCTTATGGTCAAGACCTCAAAAAAGCAATATTGGAACCTGGTGAATGGCGAATAAATTTATTAGGCTTTGGGGAGGTCCTACCGTATCATGAAAATAAGATGTACCTCAATCATGATAAATTAGACAAGTATGGCTTGCCCACCATTGTATTTGATGCTGAGTTCAAAGAAAATGAAAAGCTCATGAAAAAGGATTGGATAATCCAGGCCCAAGAAATGCTCGAAAAATCAGGTTTTAAAGATGTTCGTGCAACATATAGAGATTCGTACATGGGCGGAGGAATACACGAGATGGGAACTGCTCGAATGGGGCGCAACCCAAAAACTTCGGTATTGAATAAATACAATCAATTGCATGAAGTGCCTAATGTGTTTGTTACAGATGGGGCTTGTATGACCTCCGCAGGTAATCAAAACCCCTCGTTGACCTATATGGCGTTGACAGCAAGAGCCGCCAATTACGCTGCCGATGAGTTGAAAAAGATGAATTTATAATTTGATTCAAAGCAATTCAACGGAAGCCATTGTTTCTGAATCAACATTAGGGCAACAACTTATTTCTTAGCGCCACTGGTTCTTGCCTTTTGTTCCACAAAGTATGGTTGAAAGTTATAGGAAGAGTTCGGATCCCAGGTCGCATTCGCTTTTGGCAATAACTTTTTTAATGCGGCCATCTCATCCTGATATTCAGGGTTTTTAGCCTGATTGGTAAATTCGTTCGGATCGTTGTTATGATCGTAAAACTCTTCACCGCCATCTTCGTATTGAATATAACGGAAGCGATCTGATTTCACTGTATGATTGTTCATGCCAAAGGTCGTAATGGCCACAAAAGTTTCCTTGTTTTTCCCTTGCATTAGAGACACTAAACTTTTGCCTTCGTTTCTTTCATAGGCTGGAAGCCCACATAATTCCAATAGGGTGGGGTAGATAGAAAGCATTTCTGCAGGTTGGTCAATGACTTTTCCTTTCGGAAGATTGGGAGCAACAAACAGCAAAGGTGCCTTTGTAGCTGATTCCCATAAGGCATGTTTGGCAAAAGTGCCTTTTTCCCCTAATCGATATCCGTGATCGGACCAAAATACGATGATGGTGTTTTCCGCATGTTCACTGTTTTCAAGAGCTTCTAACATGCGACCAATTTCGTAATCCACAAAACTGACACAGGCCAAATAGGCTTGAATGATTTTAGGCCATTCCCCTCTTTCGATCGCCCAATCCGTTGATGGCATCATGGGCAAATCATTGATTTGCACTGCCACAGGCGGAACATCCTCTAAATCATCCGATTCGTAAGGAACTGTTTTTATGCTATCCAACGGATGCAAATCAAACCACTTTTGAGGTACGTATAGCGGTACATGGGGTCTTAAAAAACCAACACCCATAAAAAAGGGTTTGTCGTATTTTTTGTTCAACCGATTGATTGCCCAATCTACAGATTGGTGATCTGGCATAAGCGAATCCGCTTCAGGAAATGCACCCCAATCGGTATTCGTACGACCGTAGTTTTTTCTATCCGATGTGCCAAAACCGTCCCATACAAATCGTTCGTCTGGGTAAGGACCAAACCGTGCTACCCTTCCTCCAGATTCATCGAACATTCCTTCGGGTGCATGACTATGGAACAATTTGCCAATTCCCATAGTATGATAGCCGTTGTTGCTAAAATACTCGGGAAGGAAAATAATATCTTTCGTTGCGGGATTATCCGACCGTATCTTATCATCTTGAATCATTCCATAAATGCCCGTTGTGGAAGGCCGTAAACCACTCATTATTGAAGCTCGTGATGGTCCGCACAAAGGTGCTTGGCAATGGGCATTTGAAAAAAGAACACCTCTAGAGGCTAGTTTATCGATGTTGGGAGTTTTCGCATTGGGATAGGTTTTTAGGACGCCCAACATATTGTTTAAGTCATCGACAGAAATGAACAACACATTCGGCGCCACTTTTTTTTCGGACACTATGGTTTTCTTATTATCCACGCAGGCGCAAAGTACAAACAGGCTTAGCCCAATTATATAAAAGTGCCTACTTTTAATTTTACCCAATGTACGTATGGTTTATTCATTCCAAGATTCTTCAATCTGGGCTTTTAGTTTCATAACAATTTCCGGATTTTCATCGGCCAAATCTTCTTGTTCAAAAGGGTCTTTATAAATATCGAACAATTGGATTTTTTCATTCGGTTTGTTGACCTCGTTAGGAACAATAAGCTTATGTGGTTCCGTTATTACTATTTGATAAAAAAGACTTTCATCGACTGTGTTGAAGTCATGGGCGTAGATTTCACCAAAAATAGCTTCTCTATTTTCAAGTTCGGTTTTATTCAATACATTGATGCCATCCAATTCTTTCGGTCGTTCGATTCCCACTAAATCCAAAACTGTAGGAAGCATATCTAAACTGCTCACCAAGGTTCTATCATCGAGCATGGGTTCGATTTTGCCTTTCCATTTGAACATGATTGGGGTGCGCATGCCATAATCATAGGGCGCTCGTTTTGAAATCGGATTGTACCTGCTATTGTTTTCGTTTTGCACCCATCCGTTATCGCAGACATAAACGAACAAGGTGTTTTCTGTCTGTCCTTTCTCCTCGATGTAATCCGTCAGTTCGCCACAGGTTTGGTCAAACCATTCACACATCGCCCAATATTTAGCGACAAATTCAGTAGGTGCTTTGGGAAGGTATTTTTGTAAAAGACTATCTGGCGGATTATGAGGGGAATGCGGTAAGAAGGGCGCATACCACATGAAAAAAGGCTTTTTCTTTTCCAAGGCCAAATCGATATAGTTGTTAAGGGTATCCATGCCTTTTCGGCCAATTTCGAGTCCATAATCACCATGTCGTCCACCTCTTTCTGGATTGCCATGTGTCATTCCATCATCAAAACCTCCATTTTCATAATTACCCAACCACCATTTACCAGTTTGAAAAGAGAGGTATCCTTTTTCTTTGAGCAACTTTGGAAGGGTATTCAGCTCTTTAAAATCTTCTATTACGGTAGAATAGTTATCCGCTCTCCAGGTGGATAGCCATGCCGGTTTTCCTCCTTTGTCATCACCTGGCAATACCCGGTCATTACCCAAGACCATGTGGTCTCTGGGAAAAACGCCAGTTATAATTGAAGCCAAAGATGGTGCACATAAAGAGGTAGGCACATATCCATGGGTAAAGGTGTGACTTTCATTGGCAAGCTTATCAAGGTTTGGCGTTTCGATGGCCTCGTGATCCATAAAGCCATAATCGGTCCATGCCTGATCATCTGAAATTATAAAGACAATGTTAGGTGGTTGTTCTTCCGTTGGGCTTTCTTTTACCTCTTTCTTGGTTTCATTACAGGAGACAATTGTTATAATGACTGATATGGTTATGAGTAGAGTAGTACAATTTTTCATTTCTCTTTTGTTTTAACATCTGTTTTACGCAACCTTTATTCGTATTTCCAACTCTTGGGATTTGTCTTTGAAATAAGCTATTATTGGAACCACTTCCACACCCGGCACCATATTGAATATTCTTTCCTTTTGGGTATCTTTTAATTTCAGAGGTACGCTTGCCTTAATACTTACAAGACCCTCAGGCTTTTGAATGGTGATTTCATTCGGATTGGGTTGTGCGACTTTTTCTCCGGTTGGAGAAACCATCGGCAAAACAAATGCCGTGGGTTCAGTAATGGATTGGTCAGTTTTAGCGATGATTCGCAAGGAATCGTTTGAGCACTGATACGATAACTCAAAATCCGATGCTGTTTCAGTTACGATTTCATTCGATTTGTTTTTTAGTGCGGATTTCGCAAGCAACCGAATATCAATGTCATTCTCTTCGGAATGAATTGTTGCCGCTCTATCAAAAATATTGCTATACCAAACATCGTCTTTAAAGGTTTCAACTCGAGGCGTCAGGGCGAAATCTTCGCCTGGATTAGGTTGTTGATTATAGGCCTCGACCATTTTATAGATGGCCATGCTCGCAGTGCATAACAATCCCACTTTGTTGTGGTACAATACCGAAAGTGCGCCGCCCGTAGCTTGACGATAATCGCCGTCTTTGTAAATGGCATCATATGCCGAAATAGTCCCCCGCCAATCGCCTTTGGCAAAAAGAGAGACATCCAAATCCTTAAAATTTTTGACTCCATCTGCCGTGACTCTCGGTAATATTGTGTTCGTGTTCACTTCTGATAGCTGTTCCCAATGGTCCAGCAAGGCCGTTAATGGTTTGGCATGTGTAAATGTATGGTGCACACAGGGTGGAATTCCATGGGATATATAATGCGGACCACCATGTATCAAACCTTGTGCAGTACAGCGTTTCAATAGTTCGGTATTCTTTATGGCCGCTGTTCCAAAGGCCGGATTGATATGTGCCATCATTGCAAATGCAGGTTGACTGCCATCACAGGTGCGGCTTCCCCAGTAACTCCATTTGTATTGTCGTGTTCCCCAGCTGTTGTCCCAGGCGCCATCGGGTAACATAAATTCCAAATGGCTATTTAAAGATTTCGTAAGAATTTGTATAAGCTCATCATCCTTTTCCTTTAAGGCATACATGACCAAACTATTTAATGTTTCTTCAACATTATAACCCAAGTCTACCCCATGTAGCCCTTTGGCACTTAATTTTTTTGCATGGGGTTTACATTCACCGAAGAGTAAATCCTCATTGGCGGTAAAATAAGATTTCACACCTTCGGCCAATTCTTTACTCTTTTTAAGAAACTTCTCGTTTTTAAGTAAATGTCCTATCAGGCTCAAGCCGTAAATAGCGGTGCCTCCATAATTAATATTGGTAAAATCAATGGTAAACGTATCATACACATAGTTGGCAGCTTTTTCCAAACGATTGGTCCAAGCTGCATGTCTTTCTTTATCTAAAACATGACCGTGATAGTGCAATGCCTCCGCTAAGGCGATGGCTCCAAAAACCGTAATTCCTTTCCATGATTTCGGATTGGATACTACCGTCCAACTTCCGTTTTCTTGTGATACGTTGTTCTCGGCCCAATCCATGACCAAAACAGCTGCATCTAAATATTTCGTATGGCCGGTTACATCTGCCATATATAAAAATGGGTACACGGCATCCATACAACGCCCATGTATATGTGAACAGGCAGGGCAGCCCATAGCACCATGCTCTTCTAAATCGGATGGATTATTGATTTGTACCCTAATCATTCCGTCGCACCAATCTTTTAAGAGGGTTGATGTTAGGTTTTTGAATTCCAGGGAATGTGCGGCTGCGGTTTTATCAGAACAAGAATTTAGCAAAGTAACCGAGGGAAGGGTTAGACCTAAACCACCCAATGCCGAAAGTTGAACAAAATCTTTGCGCTTCATCTATGGTTATTTTGCATTAGGTTTTTCTTTCTGAAACAAGTAGCCTTACAAGTATAATGGACTTCACATGAATAGGCATCCTGTACCGTGCTGTTAAGATGAATCTCAGATTTACTCAACTTGCGCCGCCAGAATCTTTCTGAAGCGGATTTCCAAACAAATCCAAAATAGGCTTCCCGTGCCCATCTGGGGTAGTATAAAAAGGTCTGCCCTCAATGGTATACTGCGTTTCAGGATGCATACCTAGAGCGTGATATATCGATTGATGTACCTGATCGATAACCACTGGGTTTTCGATAGATGAGCAAGGTCGCTCATCGGCCGTCTTACCGTAAACCAATCCCTTCTTTATCCCCCCGCCCCATAGCAAAATAGAGCTGCCATCGGTGAAATGGCGGTGCATTCCGTAGAACTTTTCGTCTTCGATAATATCGGGTTGATCGACCTGGTCTTTTACAGGTTCTCCGGGGCGACCCTCCATAATGGCATCACGACTGAACTCACTGGCCAAGATAATCAGGGTTCGATCTAGATGGCCACTTTCATCCAAATCTTTAATCAATTGTGCTATAGGCCTGTCGATTAATTCTTTCATTTTCTTGGCACGGGTATGTCCATTCTCATGGGTGTCCCACCCTAAAAAAGGTTCATATTCTGTGGAAACACTGATGAAGCGTCCGCCATTCATGGCTAGTCTTTTGGCTAGGAGGCAACCCAGTCCGAATCGTCCAGTGTTGTAGGTGTCATACACTTCTTTGGGTTCTTCGGATAAATCAAAAACCTTGGCCTCAGGGGAATTTAACAATCGATACGATTGTTCCATAGAACGCATCAACGATTCTCGTTGGTAGTCACTCCCTTCTTCCATGACCTTGCTTTTATTGGCCAGTTCTTTATAGAGTTTGTACCTCGCTTCAAAGCGTTTAAGGGACATCCCTTGTGGGGGACGTACACTTTCAAGTCCGCCCGAAGGATCCGGAATTAAAAAAGGTCCGAATTCCGTACCTAGGAAACCGGCCGAATGAAAGGCTTTTAACTCCTCCGCTTCACCGACCGTAAAGCGTTGCCCCATACTTATAAAAGGCGGAATAACAGGATTGACGGGACCCAATTCCTTTGCAATCCATGCGCCAATATGTGGTGCTTGTACCGACTGTGGCGGTTCGTAACAGGTGTGCCAATGGTATTGATGACGTGTATGGAGAATGTGCCCGAGATCGGCCGATTTGTATGAACGTATGATAGCTCCTTTGTCCATGACACTCCCAATCGATTCGAGGCCTTCTGAGAAATCAAGTCCATCGACCGCTGTTGGTTTTTTTGGGAAGGTGCTGAGTACTCTTTTACTTTCTACACCTTTTTCATAAGGTACGTAGGCCTTGGGGTCAAAGGTTTCCGTATGTGCCATGCCACCTGCCATCCAAAGCAGAATAACCGTATCCGCTGTAGATAGAATTTTAGGAACCGAAGTCGAGCAAGAACTCAAAAAGCTGGCCAATGGAATCGTGGTCGCCGAAGCTGCCAGACTCGCTGCCGTCATCTTTTTTAGAAACTCTCGCCGTGTATTTTGGTTGTCCATCACTATTTACTTTTTTTAATCAAGTAGCAGGCATATTGGAACTAATTGATAAATTGAAATTCCGGTAAAATCATAGTCGACCAGAAAACATCTTGCACATTTTCTAATTGCGGTCGGTCTCCCAAAACGCTCAGTAAAACTTCCTTCTCCGAATCAGAGGGTTTTCGGCCCAATGATTTTAGATACAAGTTTTCGACTATTTTTTTACTATCATAATTGTATCGCTCCAGCCAAAGGGTTGCGCCTTCCTCTAAAACCCCGTTAAAAAATTCACCGTTGGTCAATTCCAAAGCCTGTAATAGGGTGGCTTGTTCATCTCTTGATGTGGTCACGTTTTCACGACTTGGTCTCCCCAGCGCTTTCATGAACGGATGCTGTTTTACCAAACTTGCCCTTGCAAAAGCGCCATTTAGGTTTTCAAAGGTAAAATCGATTAGACGACCCCAATTCGCAGTGCCATAATTACGGACTTCCGTCCATGCGATATCATGGTAATCCTCAGAAGTCCAATTTGGGTGGGGAGCCTCGGCGACACTTTTCCAACTGGTATCCGAGTCGATTTGAACCACTTCTTTCGAATCGTATTGTATTTTCATGGAGAATAAAATTCCTGCCGGATTCGCGATGCTTCCTTCATTGCTTCCCTCTATTGCAATACTATTTTTTCCGGGTTTTAGAAATTCGCTAACATCAAGTTTTGCCACTTTTTTCCAATCGGAGCCTTCCGATACTTTGATTCCGTTGATAAATAACTGATAAGAGTGGTCTACGGAAAGCAAAACTTTGGCTTCGGTAATGGCTTTGTTGGGAAGGGTAAAGGACTTCCTAAAATAACGCTTGCCAGGTTCGGGAAGCACGTTGCGATCGAATTTTATTTCCGGATGCCATACTCTTTTAGCCGAAAGTTTCGCCTCGCTAGGGCTATATTCAACAGCATGATATACAGGGGAAATCACCTGGCTCACCGCATCGGAAAATTGCTCGGCACTCAAGCGTCTGGTAATGGGTCCTTGAAATACATAATCTGTCTTTAATTCTTCCTGCTTGGCATATTTTATTGTGGGCAATTGATATGCCTTTGACATCATAATTCTTTTTATCAAATGTTTTAAATCATGTCCCGATTCGATGAAATCAACGGCGAGCCAATCCAGCAAATCACCGTTCCAAGGGCTATTGTCCATTTCATCAAGAGGTTCGATGATACCCCTTCCCATCAAACGGTGCCAAAAACGATTGGTTAGGGTTCGATACAGTCTGCCGTTCTCGCGTTTGACCATCAATTTTGAAAGATTGTACAAGCGCTCTTGAACGGTCTCGCCTTCGACACTTCCCAATTCGGGATACAAAAAATTCGGAGTGGCCATTTTGCCAATGGGCTTGTCACAGCGATTCAATTCTAAAACGGAATCGGCAAAAACAGTTGCGAATCCATAGGCCTGTTCTAAGGTCATGTTACTCACAAAACTATTATGACAGGAGGCGCATTTGACATTGGCTCCTAGTAAGGATTGCCCGATATTTTGCGCTGCTTGCATTTCCGTACGTTGACTCGCATTGACGACACCTCTCCATTGAATTCCTTTTATGAAACCCTCTGAACCCTCAACAGGATTAACCAGCTCCGCAACCATTTGATCATAAGGTTTGTTTTCTTCCAAGGAAGTGTACAACCAATCGGTAATCTGTTTTCTACCACCGGTGATAAAGCCCGTGCCGCTGTAGTCATTCCGCAGTAAATCATTCCAAAAACTCAACCAATGTTGTGTGTAATTATGGGTATCAGCCAATAAGGTATCAATAAGAATTTCCCTTTTATTGGGGTTCCCATCCTTGGCAAATTGGGAAATAGCTTCAGGTTCGGGTAACAGCCCCACAATATCCAAATAGGCGCGTCTCATAAAAATGCGGTCTTCAACGATAGGTGACCATTCTACATCTTTGGCTTCAAAATAAGTAGCTGTAATTTTATCTACGGGATTTGTTTGGTTGGATTCTGGTAACTCCGGTTTTACAAGCGCCATCTCCGCCTCGGGAAATACTTTTAAGGCCTGGTCGGACCAATGTGCCCCATTTTGAATCCATAATTTGATTAATTCGATTTCGGTTTTCTTAAGGACTTTCCCTTTTTTGGGCATTACGCCTTCCTCATTTGGGGAAAGGGTAATTCGTTTATACAATTCACTTTCATCTGGCTTTCCAGATACAATTATGACCCCCGATTCACCACCTCTGAAAACCCCCTTCTTATTTTCCAAGACCAATTCGCCTTTCGATTTGTTCTCGCTATGGCATTGGTAGCAATTATGGGCGAATATGGCCCTAACCTCCAAGTTCAATTTGTCTTGCTGTGCTAAGGAAATAGAATCGGAATTCTTCAATTCCGTCAGTAAGGCCAACCCTTTTGTATTGTCGTATACATCTGTATTACCTGGTAAAACACTGGTTAGGTAATCTTCACCATGGGTTAGCGATGCACCCAGATGGCCTGCGATGGTCAAGAATACCACCGTTACCGAAAGTCCTGCTCTGTACGCTCGGAAATCTGGCAGTTTACCCTTAATGGTTAACCTGAGTAAAATCGTTGTCAATGTGGCCAAAACAGCCGTTGCAATGCCTGTATATTGGTGGTTGTCCACCAATTCCCCACTGTATTCTTCTTGCGTGCGCAACAGCCAACCAAATAGGGCGGAGAGTATCGCGAATACCGTTCCCACATAAACTACCCAATGGGTACCTTCTCGAAGTCCTTTCCGTTTTCCGCCAATGGTCAATAGTTCCATGAATAATGCAACCACTAATAAGCCAATAGGAAAATGGACTAGCAAAGGATGTAGTCGACCTAGAAACTGAAATATCCAATTTAAATTTTCCATATGGGCGTATCCCTAAAATTTTGAGATTTATAAACGATTATTCAAGCTTGAAAAATAGAGAATTCAAGTTCCCCATGTAAGTTAGTAATTTAAGGGAATGGTCTAATTATTCAACCCCGCTTATTGCAATGGAATGAAATCTTGGCCATAAAACAATTTTAAGGGAGATTCTGTGAATTTGCATCCTGTACTATACCGCTAATTTCTATTATTCCAGGACCTAATTATATTTGAATCATTTTGCTATCATTCGCATGGCTTTTTTATCTTTGTTTTACGAAAGCGTCAAACCGCTGCAATAGGTGTCCTTTTAGGTGTCCTATTTTGAAAATAAGATTGTAAAATATTGATTTATAATGGAGTAGGGTAGGATTTCAGATCCTGCCACCCCGACGAACCACTTTTAAGGTGGTATCAATCCCTGCTAATTCATTGATTAGCAGGGATTTTCATTTTCCTTGCATTCATATGATATCATCTGAAACCACCTTTTTGGTGTGCAATTCGGTGTGCAAAGCGGTACGCAATTTGTTGTAAATTTAAGTAGCATTTAGGCCTTCTGGATGTAGTCTTTAAACTAATGATGTTTAACTTAAAAAGACTTACAACATGCGAACAGACAGTACTTTAGGAGTGATTTTCTTCACCAGAAAGAAACGGAACGATCCCGAGAGGTTGGATATTTATGTGCGGATAACAGTCAACAAACAGCGGGCGGAACTGAGTATAAAACGTGACATTGCGGTGTGCAATTGGGACATTTTCAGGTGTCGTGCAAAAGAAACGAGCGAAAACCTGATTCTGCTTAATTCCTATTTGGACGATGTACATGCTGAAGTCCTCAATGCACACAAGCAATTGCACTCCGAACGTAAACTCATTACCGCCAAAGCGATCAAGCTAAGGTACCTCGGGGAGGACGAAGACCGAATGACCTTGATGAAAGCGGTCGAGTACCATAACAGAAATTTAAACAACGCTCTCAGACCTGGAACCTTAAAGAACTACTTTTCCACGGAGAAATACCTAAGAGAGTTTTTAAGGGAAAGCCTAAAGACGGATGACATCTATTTGATTCAGCTCAACTATAGGTTCATCGTAGACTTCGAGAACTTCATAAGGACCTACCAGCCGAAAATGGAAAGAAGGACGTGTACCAATAACGGGGTGATGAAACACCTCTCTAGACTTATGAAAATAACGAATATGGCCATAAGGATGGAATGGTTGGAAAAAGACCCTTTCAAGAACTATAAACTTCGGTTTGTCAAAAACGAGCGGGATTATCTAACAGAAAGAGAAATGGACTTGTTGGAAAACACCTCATTTATTCCAAATGGTCTTGAAAGGGTAAAGGATATTTTTCTCTTTAGCTGCTATACGGGCCTTTCCTATGTTGATATCAGAGAGTTACAACCGGAACACGTTCTCATGGGCATAGATTGCAACCAGTGGATATATACCAAAAGGACAAAGACCAACAAGCCACTGAAAATTCCACTTTTACCGAGGGCGCGCGGGATAATAGAAAAGTACAAAGAGGAACAGGAATTGTCGGGCAAACTACTCCCAGTCTACAGCAATCAAAAGACCAATAAATACCTAAAGGAAATCGGCAAGGCCTGTGGAATCCATAAGAACATCACCTTCCATGTTGCACGGCATACCTTTGCAACAACGGTGACATTATCCAATGGAGTACCGATTGAGACGGTTTCAAAACTATTGGGTCATACAAAGCTATCCACCACCCAGATATATGCAAGGGTATTACAGAAGAAAGTAGGTGAGGACATGCAAAACCTGATGGACCTGTTAGAGGCCAAAAATAAACAAAGAAGCGAAGCCCCCAAATCCTACCATAACTGAAATGCGCATGGTCCCTGTTTGATTTTTGTAGCGTCCCGATAGGTAAGCGTAAAGCAAAAATGGAATAGGGCGCATCCTACTTTTTGGTTATTGAAGAGCCCTTTTTAGGGTATTCAAAACTTAGGAGTGAAACGGAGAAGATTTGAATAGCAAGAGGACAACGCGCTAAAGCGACGTTGTGTTTTATAAATAGCGTATAAGGTATTGAAAATCAATATATTAAAATAAATTCTAAAACAATTGAAATTGTCAAAATTGTAACAATATATACCATAGGCCCAATGAGAAGGGAAAGAAATTGTAACAATCGTGCGAATAAGAGGTGAAAAATGGACGGATTCGGAACCATAAGGCTACATCATAGAACCATTAAAAGGTTCAAGGGGTTTTCAAGGAAATTCAAAAGTTCCTATTCGGAAACCCTTGAAGCGGTTATGGACTTTTTCGAGTGGCATGGAATCTTACCATCGAAACGTTTTGCAGACCAAATCAACAAAGAAGAAGCGAAAACGAGGAAGAGGGTAGAAGCGGCTATTGCCATAATTAGAAACATCGAGAAGACGCAAACGCTGCCAACGAATATTATGTTGGAAGCTTTGTTCGGAAAGCATGAAATCGTACGGAAAAGAAAAGAGCCGAAATTGGTAGAAACGAAGTTCGAAAAGCTCACAAGGGAAGAATGGAACAAAAAGGGAAACAAGGTCTCACGAATCAAGTATGACCGGCTTAAGGAAAAACACGATTCCAATATGGAGATAATTTTAAACACTTTGAATAAGGTCCAAAAGATAGAACCACGATTTGGGAAACCATACCTAAAAATAGAAATAAGTCCAATGGAATTGGCTAAACTTAAACGTCAATTCACAAATTAATATGAAATTAGATGCCTCGCAAGCAGATTAGTTTGGTAAGGATTTGGGACTTGCAGCACGAAACTTCGTTTCGCTCGCTTTGCAACTTACAATGACAGGTGAAATTTTAAATAAGAGTTATAATTGTTTAATTTTTTTTTAAAGTTGCTAATTAAGAGTACAAAAATTAATAAGCCTTTGTTGAGACTTTCTGAACTTTCTCCTTGTGTCCATCCATTCAAGTTTCATTCTATTTGTGTAAATTTATAATGCTCCTATGAACCGTGATTTTATCCATATCAATGATTTTGTAATTCTTGTTGAGGAAGCAAATACAACTAGAATAGAAGTTGATTCGTGTTACTTCGACGAGCCTCTTATTGCTGTAGCTTTTTATGGTTGGGGGAATGTAGATTTGGCAGTAAAATATGGTGAAAAGCGCAAGGATTTTAAACACACGAAGGGCCTGGCACTTTCTTTTTATGCTGACCAAGAAGTTGAATTTGAGCATACGGTGAGCGCTGATAAAAGTCTGAAGTGTCTTGTTGTAGCAACTAAGTTGAGTAATCTAGAACAGCTACCTAATCAAGAAGGCGAATTGTTCTTTGACCTTTTGCAAGAATTGGTGAACCCTAAAGACCATTATGTAGAAGGACCTAGTTTCTTTATGACACCAGAGATGGAACATATCGTTGATGCCTTTTTCTCAAATAGCTATTCGGGAAAAACAAAAATGATGTTTTTTAGGAGTCAGATTACCGCGTTATTATCTCATTTCTTTGGTCAACTAGCATTAAAACAAGAAGAAGCTTCGAAGCCACTACATAGAGAGCAGTTGAATAAGGCAAAAGATATTCTTCTTGAAAATATGGAAAACCCACCTTCACTTTCAGAGCTTTCTAAAGCCATTGGTTTTAACACTACCCGACTTAAAAAAGAATTTAAAGCTATTTTTGGTGTTCCTGTCTTTAAATATCTACAAAACGAAAGGCTAACTTCTGCACATAAACTCATAAGTAAAAATGAAGCTACAGTACAAGAAGCCGCTTGGCAAGTGGGTTACGATAGCCTTAGCTCATTCTCTAATGCTTTCGCGAAAAAGTTTGGCTATCGCCCAAGTCAAATTAAATAGCTGAACCTTTTTTCATTAGTCTTTCCAACTTAGTCTATCGGTAAAAATGTGAGACTCAAAAAGAAAATGTTAGTTATCATATGTACGAGAAGTGGATATTGAAACCCAAAAGCTACTCTTGTATACCCCGCTATGGTAGCACTAAATAATTGCGGAAGTGTTAGAATAGGCATCCATAATAGATTGACTAAACTCAACTCAAAATTAAAAATGTGTAACCAAGCAAAACTTAGACAAGACAAGTAGTATATCATTCTGAAATGCCTTTCCCAAAACCGCTGTACATTTACATTGACGGTTTTTCTGCTACATACCGCATAAACAATCAAAACAATAATAACAGCGCTAATTACTCTGTACCAAAACGTATCATCCATAAGAGATAATCTGCTTTTAAAGACTACCTTAGTTAGAATGTAATAGGTAAAACCTCCCGCAGTCAGGGCTAGATACATTGGATTAAATTTTAATGACAGTCTAAAGGTCATTTCTTCGAATAGAGGTAACACAATTCCACCTACTAGCAGTAAGAGTAATGGAGAAAAACGTTCCGCCATACTTGTGGACGTCAAGTTTTCAGGGTCATAGATAAACTGAAGCAATGATGCGACTACTACTGAAAAAACCACTTTGATTAAAAAGAGGCCAATGGTATCGTACACTTTATTTTTTACAGATTTTTCAACCGATGGGTTAAGTCTAGGAGACTTTATGAAATTCCTCAAATCTTTAATTAGAGACCAGTAATAATTTGGCCTGATTAAAGGATAGGATATAAGCATGACTATTGATTTTTATTGAAAGCTTTACGTATTAATATCAATTAAGAAATCAGGTATGGTTATTTTCTAAAAGTTCATTACAACCCCGACTTGTCCCGGAGCAAAGTTTAGATTCCAACTTATTTTTTTAGTCCCTTCGTTATATTTTTGGTTGTAACGCTTATCAAGATACTTGTCAATAGCCTCTACGGTAAAGATGCTTATTGCCACTCCAAGAGCTACATCACTAAACCAGTGTTTTCCTTCCCATAGCCTTGAAACACCAGGTACGAGTCCCACTGCATAAATTCCTCCTTTTATCCAAGGGCTTTTAAACTGTTTGGCGATGGCATAGGCATTGGTAAAGGCTAAAATGGTATGACCTGAAGGAAAAGAATCATAGTTTTTATCAAAACTAAATGGAGCGAAAGTATCTTTTGATTTTCCACTCGTGGGCCGTGCTCGACCTATAACAGTCTTGGATACTTGTTGTAAAAGACCAGCGGCGGAAGCGGAAGATATCAGTAAAACACCTGTTCTTCTAAGCTTTTCATTTTTAGTGAATAGTCCGGTAAGGTATATGGCCCCTGTGAACATGTAATTATTTTGTGGACTTCCTACTTTGTACCCGTAGTCTCTGATACTCTGAGGAGTATCGTCTTTTTGATTCCTAAAGAATTTTGAAGATTCTTCGTCGAAAATGTATAATGTTCCGGTTCCAGCTGCAACTCCCCCAAATGTAAGCCATTGACTTTCTTTCCAATGCATCGGTCTACTATATGCATAACCCATACCGCCAATGATGCTTCCTGCATCATGTTTGAGAAGATTCCAAATAGTTTCAGAACTATTTTCGAATTTATCTTGCCCAAAAATTGGACTTGAAATTATTAGAAAGACTGCTATTAGATTTTTCATTTTTTGATTGTTTTTTAAATGATATTGATGAATAAACTCTAAGGGTGTGATGAGCACCCGACATAATTCTGTACGCTGACTATTTTACTTACTTATTTCTTTTTTGATGCTTTCGAAAAAACGCAATTATGATTATTCCCAGAATGATTATCATACCTCCTATTGCCATACACTGTAACATTTGACCCTGTTGCATCGCAAACAAAAGTGCATCTACCTTTGCGGTATGTATATAAACCCAGTCGCTTGCAATTCTTGTTGCAAAATCATTACTGCCCGTTGTTAAAATAATAATGCCATCATTTGCTATGGGATTATATCGAAATGCTGTATTTATGGAAGGATTGTTCTTTCCGTCGTGACCTATGATAAAGTTTTGGTTGTCTATTTCGGTATATAAAAAGGTGCCTAACCCATAAATGGGAGCTCCAAGTGTTTCTGCTTCCGCCTGCCACATCATTTTTTGAAAATCAGTTGATAATGGTTTTTGATTAATATGGTCTTTATCAAATAAATAAAGGAGCTTTTCTAAGTCTGCCAAAGTGGTGTAAAGCGCACTTGCTGCCTGTGCTGTATAATAGCGATGTCTTGCTTTTGAACCATCTGAATTGTAGAAATCTGCTACGCTTTCGCGAAAGCGTTCATCCCATTCATAAAAGGACGATGTCATTTGTAATGGCTCAAAAATTTCAGTTTTCATATAGGCATCGAAAGATTGCCCACTTACTTCTTCAACAATAATTTGCAAAAGGGTGAAACCACCACCTGAGTATCGCCACTCAATTCCTGGCTCGATACCAACGACCGTTCTACCATCACTACCTAGGTCCGCATCTTTCGCTTTGGTTAAGGATGCTTCTAAAGTTTGAACATCTTCTGTATTTTCAAAACCCGCATAACCGAGACCATCGGTTAATCCTGCGGTATGACTTAACAAACGTCTAACTGTTACTTTTGAATCGTCAAAGTCACTTTTTGGTAAGTGCCATCTGGTCAGGTATTGGTTTATTGGAACATCTAAATCTAATCTTCCATCTTGTACAAGTTTCATCACGCCAATGGCAGAAACAAACTTAGATAATGATGCCACTTGAAAAACGGTGTTTCTATCTACAGTCTTACCATTCGAGTGAAAAGATTCCTTCACTATTTTTCCATCTTTAAATACTCCAATAGCCATACTTCCGACGAAATCATTTTGGAGTTCCACTTCTACTGAGGAGATAAATTTATTAGGCTCATTTTCCTGAGTAAATGGTGCGTGCCACCAGCCTTTATCTGTGCCTAAGAAAATCACTATCACCCATACTGCTATGAGTATAAATGATAGAAAAGAATATTTCAAAAATCGTTTCATAGCTATTTTTTAATAATACTTCCAAAAACTAAACCTATGCCAGCTCCAAGTGCTAGTCCTATTGCAATCGTATTGGTGAAGATGCCGACGCAAAGCCCGATTCCTGCTCCAAAAATCAACCCTAATATCAATTTCTTTTTCATTTTATCATTTTTATTGGCTGTGTTACACCTATGACGTGAACACAGCCTTTTTTTTCTATGTTTTTATGCTAAACTCTTTTGTTTCCAAATACCTGTCGCTGCCACTTTTGCTGCGTACTCGGTAAAGTCGATAGCCTTTCTACCCAGAACTTTTTCAACGTCATAAGAAACTTCTTGGTTATCTGGATTTCCTAATACTTCTTTAAATAGGTAGCCAAAAAGCCATACATAAGAATCCGGTAACCCGGCTTTTCGCATTCCTTCCTTAAATTCTTCAATAGAAATAGGAACATATTGAATATGTCTTTTTGTAGCCGCTGCCATAATCCCAACAACTTCTTCAAAAGTTCTCATTTTTGGACCCGTAACCGTTATAGTTTGTCCATTGTAAGAATCATCTACCAGCACCTTAGAGACCACATCTGCGATATCATTAGCATCTACAAAGGGAATTTTAGCTTCAGGCATAGGCAATGCCACAACACCATCTAATACAAAATCTATAAAAGCACCTTCGCTAAAATTCTGATTAAACCAAGATGCTCTTACCAAGGTGTAATCTAAGCCTGAATTAGCCACAATTTGTTCACAAGCTTCAGCCTCGGTTTCCCCTTTACCAGAAAGCAATACTACTTTTTTCATACCAGCAGCTATAGCTTTTTTCGTTAAGGTAGTTATTGCTTCTTTCGAGCCTGGTACAGCTAAGTCTGGGTAATACACAATATAAGCTCTATCCATACCTTCTAGTACGGCGTCATAGGTTTCCGGATTTTCCCAATCTAAAGCGGGACTCGTTTTTTGGCCGACAACTCGAACGTTGTATCCAGCTTCCTTTAAGTTTTTTGCTACTAGGCGACCAGTTTTTCCAGTTCCTCCGATAACTACGATGTTTTCAGTTTTCATTTTTATTTGTTTTTAAATTGATAAATAATTGTGCTTCAACTCTTGAAGTCTTTTTTGATTCTATTTTTGAAAATTTGATATGGTTCTTTTGGTATAGACTTTAGCAAACCAATACAGTGCAGCTATGACTATAAATTCAAGACCTATCAGCCAAAAGCCCAAGTCTGTGAAGAATTCGTAATGAGAACCTCCGTCTGGAATAATAAAAAGAGGTACTGTTATCAATGCATCCAGAATGGCTGCAATTAAAAAGAATGTTAGTCCAACCCTGTATCCTTGGGTATGATTGTCCTTCTCATAATACCGCCTTGCTCCAAACCACACCAATGGTATTACTGCAATGAATAACGCAGTGTTTGCTTGTTCTGCTGGGTTTTCTAAAATGGGTATGAAAAACGATATATTGTATACGCTCACCCCAATAATCCAGATAATAATTCCAATACTGATAGCTCTAAAATATTTCATAACTGTTCGTTTTTGATTGATTGTAAAATGAAAGCGGTCTTACTTGACCTATATGCGCAAATTGCTCACTTGCCAAATAATGAAGTTCCTTATGAAAGAGTTCATTTCGTTTTAGGAAACGAATCACCTTCTCTTTGGTTGAATGGTTACTGTGTAATCTTAAAACCTTATCATTATCCTCTAGGTCAAAATTCCATTGACCAGTACCCACGATAACATCCAAATGCGGTCGGATAGCTAGAAGCTGTATCTTTTGAACATACGTAGCGAGTAAATAAAAATCTGTTTTCATAATTTCCGTATTCATGCTGTTGTTACTTCTACTTGCTTTAGCAAAAGCACTAAAATTTTGAGTAAATCAATCCTATTAGCAGTAGCGAAAAGGATGTGAAAGAAGCAATGGTACGCTGTATGTGCCAGCGGTTCCAAGGCTGCTCAAATTTGGTTCGCAACTCTTTGAGCTCAATTGCCGAAAGACTTTCGAGCACTGTTTTATCTAACATTTCGTTAAGCGGCACATTTTTGAAAACCGTTATAAGCCCAATTCCTGCTAAGAATAAAATAGCAGCTAGCATAAATGACCAAAATGTCGTGGGATGTGCATTACGATGCAAATAGGCATTGATGAATAGTAGTATTACTGGCCCAAAAAAGGTGATGAGAAAACTGCGGTTAATGATGGCTCGGTTCATCGCCTGAAATGATTGCAGAAACCCTAAATCATCCAGTCTGCCGATTCCTGGGGTTATGGCATTAGACCACGTAAAACATAATCCTGCCGTAAGCCCTGTAAATAAGATGCCTAGCATCAATACGATAATTTTAAAGTTGATTTCCATTTTCATTATTTTTTATGAATGATATCCAGGTTAATAAATCTTGATATTCTTCGCTAGTTAATTTTATTTTCTTGCCTTTGGGCATTCGCTTTTTAATGAACACCTGCTTGTATACATCATTTGACCAGCCATTCATATTATCTTCAGTGAAGACACGTCTACGATTACGATTCTCGTGACAGACGTTGCATTTGTTTGTAAGAACCGTAAACGCTCTTTCCTCTATCGGGTGTTCTTTAGATAGACCTGTATACGCTAGACTTTCATATCCATCAGATGATGTCTGAGGGTCATTTTGCCCTGTCATAGTTGTTAGACAGATGGCGACAATTAATTTCACTAATGTGGTCATTGTTAAAAGGTTGATTGTTAATGATGATACAAAGTTGCGCAGATATACTCCCCATCATTTATTCGAGCGGAAATATGATTTGTTCGAAAAGTTCATTCCCATAAACTGGTTTAGAGTTCTTTAGAAAATCTGACTGTTTTATCTTCTAATTCTTTTCTAAAACTCTCCTCTATGATTTCACCTTCCTTAAAGTTGTCATAAAAAGATGGTAACGAATATGTTCCTATGAGATTTGCTCCAAGAAATGGAAAATAGGTGCTTGCCCCTTGCAGTACAGTTGCTCCACCTCTTCCTCCGGGGGAAGTTGCCATAAGTAGCATAGGTTTCTCCTTCCAAATTTTCATATCTAAACGTGATAACCAGTCTAAGGTATTTTTAAATACTGCGGCATAGGAACCATTATGTTCTGCTAAAGAGATAATAAATGCATCTGCCGTATTGATGATTTCATCTAATCTCTTGACGGCTGTGGGGATGCCATTCTCTGCCTCGTAGTCTTCCCCGTAAACAGGAAGTACATAATCATTCAAATCGATAGATATGATTTCTACATTTTTCAATAAGCTAGCTGTGTAACCTACTAAAGCTTTGTTGATTGATTTTTGACTGTTGCTGCCTGCAATCGTGATTATTTTTTTCATAATTATTTGTTTTTTAAGATTATAGAATCAATTGACCATTTTCCACTTCCATTTATTAGAATTGTTAGTGCTAAACCAATGACTAGTAGAGAATACTCGAATCCTTCTCCTGCTTGGTTGCCAAACCAATTCATAAAAAATCCGTGTTCTAGTTGGGTTGTGAAAATGATACCCGAGAACATTCCAATAAGTGACAATGCCCAAAACCGACTAAAGAGACCGAGTATTAAGGAAATAGAGCCAAAAAATTCAATCATTATTACTGAGAAGGCTACAATGCTGGGCAGACCCATTTGTGTTGTGAACATTTCAATAGTAGCTGAATAGCCATAGCCTCCAAAGAACCCTAGTAATTTCTGTGCACCATGTGGAAATAGTACTAAACCAAGTGTTAAACGTGCAATACTGTATCCTAGATTAGGATGTGTCGTTACTAATTTTTTGAATGAATTTTTCATAATATATAGGGTTTAAAATGTTTTACGGTAATACAATCCGAAAGAGGATTTATGAATAGGTTTAAGTCCGTATTGGTCATAATCTACCCCAAGTCCAAATTGGTGTCCTTTGTAGGATAGACCTACACGTAATTGTTGAAAACTTCTGGAATGCGATTTGAAATTATCCCAGACCGTTAGGAACTGCCCGTTTAGCCATAGACTTACTTTTGTATTAAGTGGTTTTTGTATTTGAAATTGGATAAAGAATTCACCTAGTCCCGCATCTTTCTTTTCTGAATATGCTATAGTTGGAATAACAATAAATAGAGCGTTGGAATCATTTAAGGTGAGCTTAGCTGATAATCTTTCTGAAAACCCTCCGAAACTATTATAGTATAGGGAAGGTCCGACGGATAGAGTCTCATTAAAATTCCAGAATAATGTAGGTTGTATGCCTACTTCATCAAAGATTTGATTTTCTTTTTCTCTGAATTTTTGGAAGAAAGCTAGGGTAGTTATGCTTAAGGTGTTGCTGTCATTAATTGAATAACTAGACAGCAAAGTGAAGTTTGTTTTCTCAAAACCCGAAAAGAGTTCTAGTTGGGTAAATTGAGCTTGTAAGGTGCTTACAAAACCAATTAGGAATGTTGCCGATATGAGTCTTATTCTTTTCACACTTCAAAATTGCGATGGTGAAGTGTGAAAAAAAATGAACTAGTTTAAGACTTTTACATTCGGTTGACTTTTGTAATTATTTTGCTCATAAATTCTGGAGTAATCCCAATGTATGCGGCTAAGTCTTTTTGAGTAATTCTATTGACAATTTGCGGATATTTCTTTTTGAATTCTAAATATCGTTCTTCAGCTGTTAGTGATATGCCGTAGTTTGAGCGTCTGATATAACTGATTAAAGACTTTTGATATAAGATTCGATAAAACCGTTCAAATTTTGGAATCTCTCGAAACAACAAATCATAATTCTCTCTCGAAATTCCCAGAAGTTCTGAATGTTCCGTTGCTTTAATATAATACCTAGAAGGTTCTTTGGTCATAAAGCTTGACAAATCACCAGTCCAGTAATCTTCAATAGCAAACATTGAAATATGAGGTGCCCCATCTTCATCTAAGGTATAGACTTTCAAGCATCCTTTTGTTATAAAGTACTCATACTTGGCAATCTCACCCGCCTGCATCAGAAAGTCTTTTTTCTCTACCTTAACTTCAGTCAGTAAAGAGATGTATTTCTGCTTTTCTAACTCCGTTAAATCGATAAACCGAGATACATTGTTAAGTATAAGCGTTTGTGATGCTTTATAATTCAATTCTTGTGAAATTTGATTGACTATAATTTAAATAATAAATCTCAGATTTAGAAATTCTATAATACTATGACTAACTACTCAAAATAGACTTGGAATAGTATTCTATGACCATCAAAGCTAAATCCTATTTGCGCTCAAACACTCTCGAATTCCTCGTCTCATCAATTGTTGCATAAATCTGCGTGACATTCAGTAAACATCATTTGACAGACAAATATTCCCAATTTGCAGAACCTATTTTCTATAGACAAGGAATACATCGATTTTTACTTAGAATTATTCAGTATTTTGAAATCGTGAAAAAATCAATTGTTGTTGGGTTACATATTGGGTTTTGGTTATGCTACTTGGTCTTGACCATTGTTTTAGTTGTCCTTTCATTACGTGGAGAGGATAATAATGCTATTGTAGATGAAACGACTGAAAGAGTCCTGTATTTTACAGTAATTCCTTCTGTTATTTGCTACTATTTATTCTATTTTCTTGTCTTTCCTAAGATTCGTGAAAAGAAGTTTGTGCTCACCATTGCATATGCACTTTTGTTTGCAATTGGTGCATCTATAATTGGAAATCTTTTAATCTACATTTTTTTAGGGTTAGAGAGCCTGACGGAACGCGAGGAATCTATGATGGTTGGTATCGTTTTCAGCTTTTTTGTCTGTTTAGCAACAGGTATGGTAGCACTAATCACTAAAGGGTTCATCACTTGGTACGAAGAATTAAAATTGAAAGAGGAACTCAAACAAAAAAATCATGAAATGGAAATGGCGTTGGTCAAGTCGCAACTGGATCCACATTTTTTGTTCAACACTTTGAATAATATCGACATCCTTATTTTAAAGGATGCCACCGAAGCTTCCAAATACCTGAATAAACTGTCGGATATTATGCGCTTTATGTTGTTCGAAACCAAAGCGGACAAAATTCTACTATCCAAAGAAATTGAATACATTGAAAAGTACATCGCTTTACAAAAAATAAGAACGGCCAATTCCAGTTACGTAAATTTTGGCATTACAGGTTCGCCAAATGGTAAGACCATTGCACCTATGGTCTTTCTTCCTTTTATTGAAAATGCCTTTAAGCATACCACAAACAAGAAACTGGATAATGCGATTACAATTCACATTGCCGTACATAAGGAAATCGTGAAATTCGAATGTAAAAACAAGTTTAATCCAAATAGAAAAGTGAGGCATGAAAATAGTGGTTTGGGAAATACACTAATTGAAAAGAGGCTAAACCTTCTCTACCGAGAGAAACACACTTTAGAAGTCGAGAAAGGAAAAGAGGAATATTGTGTTAGGTTAACCATTATTCAATAAATTTATAAGAAATGAGACCATTTAACTGTATAATCATTGAAGACGAACCGTTGGCACTCGAAAGAACGAAACAGTTCGCTCAAAAAGTGCCGTTTCTTGAGCTCTCAGCTACTTTTGACAATGCCCTGGATGGTCTTGCTTTTCTGAAAACCCAAAAAGTAGATGTTCTCTTTCTGGACATTAATATGGATGAGTTAACTGGAGTAGAATTACTAGAAAGTTCAAAAATAGAAAGTCAAGTAATCATTACTACGGCTTACCAAGAATATGCACTAAAAAGCTATGAGCTAAACGTTACCGATTACTTACTAAAACCTTTTACTTTTAATAGATTTCTTCAAGCAGCTAATAAAGCTCTGGATAATTTAAACAAAGTAGGGGCAATTACTACTCCTGAATTTATTTTTGTTAAGACAGAGAATCGATTAGAGAAAATTAACCTTCAAGATATTTTATACATTGAAGGAATGCGTGATTATCGAAGAATACATACTATTGATAAAAGGATTATGACCTTGCAAAACTTCAAAGAATTTGAACAAATTATACCGCCCAATTTGGTATGTAGAGTACATAAATCCTATATGGTTTCCTTAAGTAAAATCGATTCCATAGAAAGAAATAGAATAAGAATTGCAGACCAGCTCATTCCTATTTCAGAAACGTATAAAACTAGTTTTTTTGAGCAAATAAGTAACAGTAAATGGTGATTTCATAAAATAATACAAAACAAAGCCTGTAAATGGGTTTTTCATATATGGCGATTAGTTTCAAATTAGAAACTAATCGCTTTTTTATCGGGTACTTTCGCATCATACCTCTTCACCATATGATTAAAAAGTTAGAATTATAGTATTGGTTTACCACTGAGATATTTATGGTAACCACTTCAGAATTCTCCATTACTTTTTTTTAAAACAGCTCTTAAATCAAAATCTTTTGCAGATTAAAAAGACCATTTCGCAGATAGCTATACAGACCTTGCATAATACAATTTTTTAGTTATTTGAATATGCTAATATTTGCCTCATAATCAACTATTTAATAGGTTAAAATCTTTTATTATGACTAAAAAAATAAATTCAATTAGCAATAAATTCAAAATAATTGTTGGGTTTATTATTTGCTTACTAGCTAGTTCAGTTAAGGCTCAGGACAAGGACCGGTCATCATTTTTTATTGGTTATGAAACCTTTGAAATGACTATGAATAAGTTTCAAAATTTTGCAGGTGAGGTAGGCTATCGTTTCGGTGATAAAAATCAAATAAGATTAATGATTGGGGAAGTCAACCTAACAGAAAGACACTTGTCTAGTAAATGGGAATCTGCAGCTGTTGATGGAGATAATGTGGAAGGGTACTTCCGAATCTATGAATTATACTACGACCGATATTTTGGAAAACGTAAGAATTTTTATTACGGCGGCAGTATAGCCTACGTCAAGGACGAATACAATCACCTTATTTCGGATAACAGCCTAGAAAATGAAACAGCTACTGTTGGGTTTGCCATTGGCTATAGAAAAGAGAAGTTATTTGGTCTTAAGCATTTATATGCTAATATATCTATACCGTTTCGATACTATTTTAATGACATTCCAGAAACAGAATGGGGAGATACAACAATTTCAGCTCATAAATTCGTAAACAATTTTTGGTTTTTCATAGGCTATAAATTTTGATGAAACAAAAAAAAGCTCACTTAGCAATTTGTTACCACAACCCTTCCGCCTTTCTAATTGGCATTCAAAACAAAATCTTTCAAATACTTTATTATGTACAAAATAATACTATTAATTCTCTGCGTATCATTTGAAATGGTAGCGCAAATAGAAGTTCCAAATGGTGACTTTAATGAATTTGAAACCATTATCACCGACAAACACACTTATGACGTTCCTGTAGGTTGGAAAGAGCATCCAAAAAATGAAGTTTCAAGACTAGATGATGGACAAGGTTTTACGTACAAATATTACTTACCAGATGCCAACGAAAATGCTTTGGTGTTACACAGGACATATGATGTACAAGCTAATAGTGTAACCACAAGTTTTTCAATTCCTCAAAACAAAAAAAACCTCCGACTAGTTGGGCGTTATAAATTTTCAGGCTCAGATATTGATACTGCTAAGGATACTTTACGCATTGCAGTTTTTTCTTCTGAAAGTTCAATGGATGAAACTCCTTTTACACTTCCTGAAAAAGCTACAATACTAAACATAACTACGCCTGAAGCACAATTTGAGTGGTTTCATTTAGATATCAACGAAATTCCTAAGAATACTTATTTAACTATTGTCATTCAGATTATATCTGGCAGTGATGATAGTTATTATTGGGGGCAATCTAATGCCGTAATAGATGATTTAAAATTCATAACCATTTAAAATTTAGTACAAGCAAACTAATGGTTCACAACAAACAAATTATAAAATAATGCATTATGAACACAAAAAACATAGACCCAAAAATTCTGCTATCTACCTTATGGATTGTCATACTGTTTAATATGATAGTAAGAGACCTACACGAGTTTTTACGTGAAGGCTATATAGAACAAATGATGTCACTTCAAGTGCCGGAAATAAATATGTTGTTTTATGGTTTTGTGGCCCAAGTACCCATTCTTATGATACTCTTGTCAAGAATATTAAAAAACAAGGCCAACAAATGGTACAATACTGTTGCTGCAGTAATTACATCTTTGGGTTTCTTGAGTACTTTACCAGCAGCTGATATGGATGATATTTTCTTTGTGATTGTTGAAAATATTCTTCTTCTCATCATTTTACGAATAGCGTGGAAATTACCACAATCTAAAAAAAATCACTCCCTCTAATAGTCAGTTGTGATTGCCAAAATCTATATCAAAGGACTGATAGTATTAATGACTTGTTTTTCGAGTAATCAATTTGATACTGTAAATGGCAAATTGAATTCTTCAAGGCTTAGAGAACAATTGGCAACGGATTTCCTAGAAATTTTAGAGTTTTCTGAAAAAATGAAGCTCTATGGAATCACACAAGAAAATTTTGAATCCTTTTTTCATAAAGGAGCTTTAGAGTCTTTCAATTTTCATCAGTCGTCTCATTATATGAAACAGTCTAACTTAAATCGAATGATTGAAAGGGAACTCATTAATTACCAAGATTTAAAACATCCATTGAAGAAACCATCTAAGAGTAATTCCAAAAATTTAAAAGTCCGAAGTGTTTTAAATACATTCTCTGGTGAATGGAGTGGTAAATGGAAATCGATGCCTGTAAGGCATCTTTGGCTTCCATTCAAAGAAATTAATCTTGAAATTAATGAATTGTTTAAAATAATCGGTTTTCAAACTTGTTTTACAGGAGATGGATTTGGATGGAATTATTTGATTCAGAAAGGGGAGGAAACAATCATCTTAGGCCACGTATATCATTTTAATACAATAGGAAAGCTAGATTATGAAAATCCGCATTATGCATTAGTAAATAACCAAAGCCAACTTACTTGGGTTTCAGATAATCACATTTATTATGAATTTGTATGTGATAATAAAAAACACAAAAATGAGAGACATTATGTAATTACGGCATTACCTTACTCAAGAGAAAATAAACTAAAATTCGGTACTCCCATTCAAGCTATTTACACATCAAGAAATAGTGTAAACAATTCAACTAAAATTAAAAAACCACTCAATAGCGTTCCCCATTACAAAGCTCAATAAGGCACCCCAAAGGGATATCTTGCCTAAATTAAAAGAGTTTGAAAATGAAATGTAAAAGGAGATGATAGCACAGATTCCAAACATAATCATTCCATAAATCGGAACATTACTTGTGAGAAAACCGCTGATATGAAATAGTATATCCAAAACAGCTGTAAAACCGAATAGTGCTAGATAGAAATTTGCTTTGTTATTTCCCCGAAACAAATAATATGATGCGATTATCAATTCTATGGCAATGGCAAGCGCAGCAAACTGGGCATAATACGACCTTGTGAAATACCCTTCTAAACCTACAGGAAAATTCAAATATGAATAGAATACAACACCCATCACCAAGGCGATTAAAAAGAAAGAAATAGCTATGGATTTACGTGTATTCATTTTGAATTTTCGACAATGTAATTTACAAATTCATAAACATTAAAAGAAGGCGTAGCCTGAGTGACGCAATACGAAAGTACTGTTTTGGTTTCTGGACAGTAGCCAATATACGTACCAAAAAAGCCATAATGTCCATAAAAGGTTTGACCATTATAGACCGACTTATAGACTCCAAGCCCATAGGGAAGGTGATTTTCAAAAGTTGCTTCGGTGGTTATCATCTTTTGTAATGACTTTTCAGAAATAAGCTTTCCATTGAACAGCGCCTTGATAAATGTAGCTAAGTCTTGATGCGTACTGACCAGCCCTCCACCTGACCAATCAAAAGAGGTATTTACACTATTAAAATCGATGGTGCCTACGTACTGATGCAATCTAGGTTTGCTGTCTCTCGCACTCTCATAATATTCTAAATAGGTGTCTTTTAAATGAAGAGGCTTGACAATACGTTCTCTAATGGATTGCGCTAGTGATTTTTGGTCTAGTTTTTCGATTAGTAACCCGAGCAATAGATAATTCATATCAGAATAGTGCCAACCTTCTCCAGGTTTGAATTTTGCTTCCTTATGAAGCCCAAATTCAAAATACAAGTCTACCACATTTTCGGGTTGATACTGTTGCTCTGGGTTTTGCATTACACGCCCAAAAAAGGCTTCTTGTTTGTCGTTAAAAACATCAGCTAGTCCACTTTTATGTGATAGTAATTGCTGTATGCTTATTACTTTCGCGAAAGCGGCATTCTTATAAAAATGAAAATCGTCCAGTCTTAAATATTCAATATCCTTTAAATATGAATAGATATTATCTGAAAGTGAAAGCTTGCCTTCTTCTTCCAGCTGCAAAATTATAGTTGCAGTAAATGTCTTAGTGCTACTAGCTATTCTAAACTGGTCAGTAACTTGTAAAACATCTGCATTTTTCTTTCGTTTGCCAACAGCTTCAATTATTAATGTTTTCCCTTTTTCCTCAAGCAACACAGATATACCGTTAATGGGATTATCTGTACTATCGATTAGTTTTACCTCCAAAAGTTTGGAAATCTCTTGGGCATTCATAAGAAATGGGAACATTGATAAAAATAGGACTAGTGTTTTCATAATTAGTGTCGCTTTGTATTGAAACTACATTCGGATGGTACTGATATACGTCCAAGTTATAAAAAGTAATTGCAATGGAATTCTAAACCACAAATAAACAAGACCGTGTCCGTCGAATGTTCCTGTTTGATAATTTATTTGATGTACTGATGCATAAATATTGGCAGGTAACATCAGTAATAGAAAAATGATGAGTGCCCAACCAGATAATGACTGATACTTTGGAATAAGAAGACCAACAGCCATAATGATTTCAAATATTCCTGTAAAGTGAACACAGCTCTCCTTAAAAGGAATAAAATCGGGTATCATCATTTTCATTCCCTTGGTGAATACAAAGTGTCCAATGGCTGTGAAAACGAGCATTATGGCCATCGCTATTCTTGCAGACAAAGTAAAATCATATTCTTTTTTGATGATTTTGATAGCCAAAATTGAGATAGCAAAACTTACAATAAGTACAATGAGTGGTTTCATAATTCTCTTGATTTAGATATTTTAATGATTCATGACCACGGATACATTTCCTCGTTTTCTGCCAGAATCTACATATCGGTGTATTTCAACTATATTTTTTAGGTTGTATTCTTTATCTATAAATGGTTTTACTTTTTCTGTTTCTGCCAATTGACGGGCTTGTAAAAGCAGTTCTGTACTTTCTTTTGTTAGCATTTTTGTAGTAACGAATTTCCCGTTGTCCTTGAGTATCTTTTTAGCAGCCGACTTCGAAGTTTTACCTACGGCATCAAATACAATATCGTAGCGCTCTGGTGATTGAGTATAGTCCTGTTTTTTGTAATCGATTACGGTTTCTGCGCCCAATTGTTCAACCATTTCGATATTCCGAGTGCTACAGACCCCTGTAACACGTGTTCCAAAATAGTTAGCAATTTGTACTGCATAGCTTCCCACACTGCCCGAAGCACCATAAATGAGTACTTTTTGGTCTCTTTGAATATTTGCTTTTTGAAGTAGAAACAGCGCCGTCATACAACCAATGGGTAATACCGCAGCTTCTTTGTGAGAAAGCTGTTTTGATTTTTTGATAACAACTCCTTGACTCCAATGTTCAGGAATACACATATATTCGGCATAGGCTCCTGTCCTCAACATAGTGGTGGTGCCAAACACTTCATCGCCAACCTTAAACTTTGATGCCTTGCTACCCAATTGCTCAATGACTCCAGACCATTCGTGACCTAAGATTTGCTTTTTGGGACGGAACAATCCGAAAATCAATCGTGCCGGTAACCAAAATAGTGGTGGAAAATCTGAAGCTCGCAAGCGAACGTCACCAGATGTTACAGAGGTTGCAAACACTTTTATCAAAATCTCATTGGATTTAGGCACAGGTTTTTCAAGTTCCTTAAGTTGTAGGACTTCTGGCGCGCCATATTTAGAATAAACTACTGCTTTCATTTTTGATAGGTTTAAGCGTTTATGGGAATATTGTAAACCGATAACGGTCTTACTTTACCGATATATGCATATTGCTCACTTTCTAAATAGTGAAGCTCTTTGTCAAAAAGTTCGTTTCGGTCAAGAAAACGAATCACCTTTTCTTTTGTGCAGTAGTTGCAATGCAATCGCAATACCTTGTCACAATCCTCAAGGTCAAAATTCCATTGTCCTTTTCCTACGATGGCGTCTAAATGCGGTTGTATTGCTAAGAGTTGTAGCTCTTGCACGTAGGTAGCAAGTAAATAAAAATCTGTTTTCATACTGTATCGATTTGATTGATGAATAAACTCTTGTAATTTGATGGTACAAAGATGATTTTAAAAAAAAAGACAATTGTTCTGAAATGAAAATCAGAACCTATATGATGAGCATTAAAACTTTTTTAGACCCTTGATTTTGGAATTGTGGTTTGAATTCTACGAACTTTGTAATGATGTCACTTTCAGCCAAAAACAAATACTATCTTAAACGCATACTTCCTTTCGGAATCATTTGGCTTGCTATTTCATTACTATTGTTATGGTCAGACTATGCTGTGTTGGCAGACCAATCACAAGTGGATGAATGGGTGATACCCATTACACCAACCATTTTTGTGTTTTCCTCTGTAAGTGTTTTTATAGTGGGCTGCTTAGTCGGTGCGATTGAGGTATTTGCAGTCAATAAGCTTTTTGACAATCAAAGCTTTCCAAAAAAAATTATAGGTAAGTTTCTACTGTACACAACAGTACTTTTTATTCTGGTTTTTATACTTTACTTGATAGCAGCCAGCATTGTATCTAAAGAATCTGTCTTCAGTAAATCCGTCTGGAATCAGTATGTCCAATTCTTTACTAGCATAACGCACGTAAGCACTTGGGTGCAATTGTTATTTTCACTATTAGTCTCATTAATTTATGCCGAAGTAAGCGAGAATCTAGGTCAAAACATCTTATATAATTTCTTTACAGGCCGCTACCATAAACCTGTAGATGAAAACCGCATCTTTATGTTTGTAGATATGAAGGACAGTACCACTATTGCTGAAAAACTAGGTCATAAAAACTACTTCAAATTACTCAAAGACTATTACCGAAGTTTTTCTGATGCTATCATCAAGAATTACGGGGAAGTCTATCAATATGTGGGTGATGAGATTGTTATCACTTGGAATTTGGATGACGGATTAAAACAAAACCGATGTATTCAATGTTTTTTTGAAATGAAAACTGCTTTAGAAAAACAAACACAGAATTTTGAAAAGAAGTATAACACTATTCCAAATTTCAAAGCAGCTATGCACTTCGGCGAAGTCACCACAGGTGAAATAGGCGCATTAAAAAAAGACATTTTCTTTACGGGCGATGTGCTCAATACCACAGCAAGGATTCTAGGATTAACTACGGAATTAAAAGAAGATATCTTAATTTCTGAACCGCTTTCGCGAAAGCTGGAAACTTCGGAAGATTATAGTTTGGAAAATTTAGGAACTAAAATCCTGAAAGGTAAAACAAAGTCGATTCAGGTATGTGCAGTTCATTATTTATCATAATAGGGGAAGCCTACACTTTATTAAATTTCTTTTTTTTTAAAGAATTAATATTGATTAACGATTAGTTTTTATTTTCGATTCCTTAGGACATTACTCTATTATTAAGATGGAGTGTAGCCTAGATTATGATTGTTTGAAATTAGATTGTTTTTCTGCAACTGAAATAACTAGCTCACTTTATCTATTGTTTGGTTGTTGCTTTTTTGTTGCCGTACTCTAAGGCAGCACCAATAGCGATACCCAAAATAAACCACACTTTTGTATTTGAAGTTAAATAGCCAACTATACAACCTAAGATAATACCAAATGCCAATCGTGCTCCTGGTATAATTTTTCTAGTCTTTCTCATAATTTTTCGTTTTACGATTAATATGAGACAAATCTACAGTAGGATTAGTCGAAAAAAGTTCGTGTTTAGAAAACGGAACTAATTCCTTCTATTCATTCTTAGATAAGAATTGGGTGTAGTACCCTCAATCTTTTTGAAAAACGTATTAAAGACTGTTTTAGAATTGAAACCACTATCGTAAGCTACCGCCATAATGGTTAAACCTTTATTTTCCTCTAATATGACACGCTGTTTAAATTCTTCAACTCGATACGTATTGATAAACTCAGAGAAGTTTTTTTGAAAACCCAGACTTAAAAGTTGTGAGACATAGTTAGTCGGAAGTTCTAGATAAGAAGCTAAATCTTTTAAAGATACATCTGGATTTAAGTACAACTTATGTTCTTTCATTATTTTCTTCAACGCACTGCCGTGTGTTTCAATTTCATCATCACTCAATAAGATTTGCTTATATTTTTTTTGTGATTTGTAGTTATTATTATCTGGTATAGCCTGAACCATTAATTTTTTAAACCTCTCAAGATTTCTTATTGGCTTTAAAATAGGTTCAGTATTCAATAATAAAATTAGAGGTAGATGATTTTCAAAAGCTTTCTCTATACATTCTAAAGCCTTGTCATAATTCTCTAATAAAACATTTACCAAAATTAAAAAATTGAAGGCTTTATCCATCTTTTCAGATGTTAAGTAAGATTCTAGCTCACGAATCTTTTCATTACATTTTTCAATGTCACCCATTTTTGCATAGCACATAGTGATGCCGCCTAATTGCGTTAAATCGTTTATGGAGACACCATTTAGCCCTTTATAATAATTTAATGCCTCCTGATTTTTATCTGAAAATAAAAGGCATTCTCCAATATACAATGGTGGAAATGGCAAAATGGGATTTAGCGCTAACGCTTTTTGAAAGTATGGCAGTGCCTCGTTGTAATCCTCTTGTAGGTATAATAAAAAGCCCTTGTAATGAATGTTCATTGGGGAGAAAGGGTCGAGTTCTATGGCCTTATCAATATAATTATGAGCAGAATTTAATTTGCCCTCTACCGTTAAATAATTAGAAATAGTAAGATAAATCTCATCGGCAGGTTGAATTTCTAATGCTTTGTTTGCGTGCAAATAGGCTTTCTTTAAATTCCAATTTTGCCAACATTCTATCCAAGATAAATTTAATTGCGTACGATAAAGGTTTGGATTAAGTTCTAACCCTTTTTTAAGAAAAGGTTGTGCTTTTTGAAAGCCTTCAAAAGCAGGCATCAGTCCCATAGCTCCCATATAGGTATAGCCGTGATTTATGTCTATATATGCATTCGGAAAGTTTGGTGCTTTTTGGATAATACTTTCAAAAATTGAAATTGCTTTAACCGTGTTTTCATACCCCATTTTCATTAAATAATATCTTCCTTTTAGATATTCTCTATAAATATGGATTGGCACATCAATGGGCTCAACTAATTTGTCTTCAATCTCAATATGACCTATATGTTCACGTAACTTTTCGGCAATAAATAGACTTACTTCGTCTTGAATAGCAAAAACATCTTCTGGGTTTCTGTCAAAGGTTTCTGACCAAAAATGGAAATCATTAAGAGCGTCTATCATCTGAACCGTAATTCTCATTGTATCTTTCGATACTCTGATACTTCCTTCAATAAAAACAGATACCCCTAGTTGCTCTCTTATTTCTTTTGAGGTTACTTTTTTGTTTTTAAAGTAAAATGAAGAGGTTCTTGAGGTAACTGACAACTCTTTAACTTTTGCCAGCGCATTGATAATTTCCTCTGTAAGACCGTCACAAAAATATTCATTATCAATGCTATTGCTCATATTCACAAAAGGTAATACGGCAATGGATTTGTCTATGGATGCTATATTAGAACTCGATAAATTCAATTTTTAAAAACGCAGTGATTGACTGGGTGGTTACTAGTTATACTAAGATAAAAATTGAATCCTTATAAATTCGATTTTTTTTGTACTCTAAAATTAGCATAATATGATAATATCAAATGATATTATAGCCAATTGGCAATTATTGATTTCAAGAAAATATTTTCTTACTTTTAGCTAATAAGGAATTACATCATTTGTGTCTATATAGGTTAAAAATTGCAATACGGTGTATAGCTTTAAATTAGCGAGGTAAAGTATTGAAAGTCAAAGTGGTATATGAGTTATTTTAAGTCTGCCACCCCGACAAAAGCCAGTTCATTTTTTGAACTGGCTTTTTTGTTTTAAAGTATCTAGCAGAATTAAATACAATCTTAGCTATATTTGTGTATATTATACACATATAATGAAAAACAAAATTCAACTTACCGTCGACGCAGTAGTATTTGGTTATGATTCTGGGAATATATCTGTACTTCTGGTCAAACGTAAATACGAACCCTTTAAAGATGGTTGGGCACTGCCAGGAGGCTTTGTATTGGAAAATGAAAATTTGGAACAAGCGGTTCAAAGAGAATTGTCCGAAGAGACGGGAGCTAAAATTAACTACTTGGAACAATTGTACACCTTTGGAGATTTAGGACGAGACCCGAGGGGTAGGGTGGTCTCAGTGGCCTACTTCGGATTGGTCAAACCAAATGCCTTCAAGTTGACCGCGTCTACTGATGCAAAGAAAGCAGAATGGTTCGATATTAAACGGTTGCCTAAGTTAGCATTTGACCACAAAAAAATCTTAAAAATTGCCATTGAAAGACTACAAGGAAAGATTACATATGAGCCTATCGGATTTGAGTTACTCGATAAAAAGTTCCCTTTTTCCGATTTAGAAAAGCTTTACACCACCCTGCTGGATCGTGAAATTGATAGAAGAAATTTCAAAAAGAAAATTACTAGCCTGAAAGTTTTAGATGAATTAGACGAGAAGGTTTCTATAGGCAGAGGTAGGCCTGCCAGCCTTTTTAGCTTTAATAAGAAACGCTATTTCCAACTAAAAATGGAAGGTATCATCTTCGAAATATAGCCTTATCTACAAGCTTTGAATTTTAATTTGCGTAAAAAAAACACAAAATATCTTGCGTGATTCAAAAACACATTTTATATTTGCGTAATAAATACACAAATTAATTTTTTAAAACTATATATTATGTTCGGAATAAACTATATCAAATTCGATTCAATGAATTACGTTATCTATTTCAAAAATGGAAATATCAGGAATGAAGGTAGGGGATTGTCTTTTTTCTACTTTGCTCCGAATTCTTCCATAGTTTCCATTCCTATGGAGAGTAAAGATTTTCAGTTCATTTTTAACGAAACAACGAAAGACTACCAAGAAGTTTCTATTCAAGGGCAAATAACCTATAAGGTAAAAGACCCAAAGCAACTGGCTGAAGTTCTTGATTTCACAGTAGATAGTAAAGGTTACTATGTAAAAGATGATAACGAAAAAATTCAACAGCGTATCATTAATGAAGCCCAAACTGCTAGTGCTGGAGTTATACAAAAATTGAGCTTGAAAGAGGCACTGCGTCAACTGCAGCAAATAGAAACACAGATTTTGGATAGTGTTCAAAATTCTAAAACTGTGAATATGCTAGGACTTGAAATATTGAGTGTGAATGTTTTAGGAGTAACACCTAACCCTGAAATGGCTCGGGCTTTAGAAGCTCAAATGCGTGAGTCTCTTCAAAAAGAAGCTGATCAAGCCATCTATGAACGAAGAAATTTCGCAGTTGAACAAGAGCGTATTATTAAGGAAACCGAATTGAATACTGAAATTGCTATTGAGGAGAAACAAAAACAGATTGCTGAAAAGCAAATGGAAACGGAAGTGGTGAAACAAGAAAATGAGCAGAAGCTTAAAGAAATGGATATGGCTTCCAACATTTCACTTGAAGATAGCAAACAGAAGTTAATCGAAATAAAGGTGGAAAACGAGAAGAAAGAAGCTGATGTTAAAGAATATGTTTTACATGCCAATCTTCGTCCGTATAAAGAATTGGATTGGAAAACACTCATGGCTATCAATTCAAAAGGTGTTGACCCGAGAAACCATATTGCACTTGCCTTTAGAGAATTGGCTGAGAATGCTGATAAAATTGGCAACCTCAATATTTCGCCAGAGTTGTTGGAATCAATAATGAGCACCAAGAATAAGTAAGATGGAACTAGATAAGGTAATAGTCATCAGAGATAAAACAAGGCTTGAGCAGCTCATCGAGCGTTTCAACTCAAAAGCTCAAGCCAAGTTTTATTTAGAACGTTCAGGGGAAGACTTTGGGTTCTACGAAAAGGAACATGATACTTTTTATAACTCGCTGAGTGAAGTTGAAAAAGCAATTTCTACATCATTTAAGCATAAAGTATTGTTTCGTTCTTTTTTACCCACCTATATGTTTGCCGAAGGAGATTTGATTGTGGTTATAGGACAAGACGGATTGGTTGCCAATACAGCCAAGTATATAAATGGCTTACCAATGGTGGCCGTTAACCCAGATGCAGAACGTTATGATGGGGTTTTATTACCTCATAACCCAGAGACTTTTCTAACAGCAATAAAGAATTTTGTTCATGGAAATCATACATCGAAAATGGTAACCATGGCAAAGGCAACAATGAATGACGGACAATCTCTTTTAGCATTTAACGATTTTTATATTGGGGCTGCTTCACATGTATCTTCACGATATAGTCTTGAATTTGGAGGAAAAAGAGAAAGCCAATCTTCCAGTGGTGTTTTAGTGTCAACAGGCGCTGGCTCCACCGGATGGATCAGTTCTGTTTTTAACATGACCAATAATATTAACAGCTATTTTTATAATCAGAAGAGAGAATTTGATTCTGGAGTGGATTGGGAAGATGATAAGTTATTATTTGTGGTTCGTGAGCCGTTTCTCAGTAAAATGTCGCAGATAGGCTTAGGTTATGGAACCATTACAAGAGGTAAGACTTTGAAAATCGAGTCCAAAATGCCCACCAAAGGAGTAATTTTTAGTGATGGAATTGAATCTGATTTTTTGAATTTTAATTCAGGAAGTATTGCTGAGATTAGTATAGCTAAAGAAAAAGCAAATTTGATAGTATAAGTTTATTAAATAGAAAATGAAATATAATAGACAACAGCTTGTTAATGATTTTCATAACGAAAGTAAAATCAAGTTTTTATTCTTTTGGGGCCATGCAGCTAACAAAGACGGGAGTATTGGTAAAAGCTGCTTTAGTCAATGGTGGATTGCTCCTTTTATTGTAGATGGAATTACTTATAAAAGTACAGAACATTGGATGATGGCAGAAAAGGCAAGACTGTTTAATGACGGAAATAGTTTAGGAGAGATTATTAATTGTGAGTCTCCTGCCGAAGCCAAAAAATGGGGAAGGAAAGTAGTTGGGTTTATACCGGAAGAATGGGATAAACAAAAATATCAAATCGTAAAACAAGGAAATATGTACAAATTCTCACAGCATCAGGATTTAAAGGAGTATTTGTTAAATACAAAAAACCGTGTTTTAGTAGAAGCAAGTCCAAGAGATAGAATTTGGGGAATCGGTATGGCGCAATCGAACGAAAAAGCTCAGAACCCAGAATTTTGGAGAGGTGAAAACTTGTTGGGTTTTGCTTTAATGGAGGTGAGGGATGAACTTATTTAACTATACAAAATGAAGAATATAACCTTATATCGTCCTGTAGGTTTAAAAGAATTGGAGCTAATTATAGAAAATGATTTTAAAGCTTTTCCACCCAGGTTAGATTGGCAACCAATCTTCTATCCAGTGATGAATGAAGATTACGCTATTGAAATAGCTCTTAAATGGAATACTATTGATGAATTTTCAGGCTATTGTGGATTTGTTACTGCCTTTGTTATGAGTTCGGATTTTATTGAAAAATACGAAGTTCAAAATGTGGGGAATAAGATTCATAATGAGCTGTGGGTTCCGTCTAAAGAACTTGAGGAGTTTAACAAAAACATTCAAGATAAAATCTATGTAACTAAAACCTTTTTAGGAAAACAGTTCGTTCCCAAGGTGACTAGCGTCGTTGATGGGATAATCAAAAGAACAGAAATAAAATGAACTTAAAAACGAAATTATATATAGAACAAAACGAATTGTGGCCAGATAACGGATATCATATAATGGCCCAGTATGATGATGATAAAGTCATTGTATACCAATCATATAGACCAAGCATAGGTGATTTTGCAATTAAAAACCAATATTTTGGAGGTGATTTCAGTCTAGCCAGAATGACCTGGATTAAACCCAATTTTCTCTGGATGATGTATCGAAATGGATGGGGAACAAAAGAAGGTCAAGAAGTTGTTTTAGCGCTTCACTTAAAACGCGAAGCTTTTGAACGCTACTTAAGTCTTGCCGTTTATTCAAGCTACCAACAAGATATTTACGGAGATCGAAATGTTTGGTCTGAAGCGGTAAAGAACTCAAATATACGATTGCAATGGGATCCTGATCATGACCCGTATGGGGCAAAACTTGAAAGAAGAGCGATTCAAATAGGGATTCGTAATGAGGAAATAGAAAAATTCGCAAAAGAAGATATTCTGAAAATCGAAGATATTTCGAATTATGTTAAGGAACAACGAAAATGGGTAGTTCAAAACACTTTAGACAAGCTGTTGATTCCAGAGGAAACCGCATATATGCCAAAGGAACGGGAGGTTTGTAAACGATTAAAACTAAAATAAGCCTAAATAGGATATTTTATGAAAACTATTAAGGATGGAATTTTAGGTTTAGCCATTGGGGACGCCATTGGCGTGCCTGTTGAATTTCAATCTCGAGTTATGCTGGATAAAAGCCCAGTTACTGACATGCAAGGATTCGGCACTCATCATCAACCTCCAGGAACTTGGTCCGATGATAGCTCACTTACTTTTTGTTTAGCCGATAGCTTATGTGACGGTTTTGATTTAGCTGATATTGCGAAGCAGTTTATAGCCTGGAAACTCAATGCTAAATGGACAGCGCATGATGAAGTTTTTGATATAGGTATTCAAACAATGAAAGCCATAAATCAATTAATTCAAATCAATCAAGATAAGGATTGGGAAAGCCTGAAATACTTAAGGTATGAAGTAGACGAATTCACAAATGGAAATGGTTCGCTTATGCGAATACTTCCGCTTTATCATGTTTTAAAGGGCGAAGGTGTTGAAAAAGGATTTGAAATTATATGGGAAGTTTCTGCATTGACCCATGGTCATATAAGGGCAGCGATTTCCTGTTTAATATATTTAGTTTTGGTAGATGAGTTAATGGAAGAAAGAGAAAAAGCGACAGCCTATTTTAATACAAGAACACGAATTAATAAATTCTTTCAAGAACGTGAAATCGTTACAAGTGAAACACAACAATTTGATAGGATTATTACAAACAATATTCAAGATTTAGATAGGAATGAAATTAAATCAAGTGGTTATGTAGTTGATAGCTTGGAGGCTTCTTTATGGTGTTTTTTGAAGAGTGAAAGCTATAAAGACTGTATTTTAAAAGCTGTGAATCTAGGAGAAGATACTGATACTACAGCTGCAATTACAGGTGGATTGGCTGGTATTTATTATGGTTATGAATCGTTTCCCGAAAATTGGCTTGATGGTTTAGTAATGACAAAACAAATAGAAGAACTGGCTAATCGACTTGAAGAAAAATGGAAATAAAAAATGCGCCAACTCACATTGACGCATTCTAACCAACCTACTTATTGACGGAGAAAATCTCCTTCAATTGCTTTACCATACCTCCGTTTCCAGAGACGGTAATCTTGCCGATTTTTTCGGCGATCTTTTCAACGTATTCCATTTCCTTCAACTTGAAGAGCATTTCGTTGTCTTCCATCAACTTTGCGGTGTTCAACAAACTTCTGGTAGACGCAGTCTCTTCACGTCGGGTAATGATATTCGCCTGAGCTCTCTTTTGAGCAACCAAAACCTGGTTCATGATGTCTTTCATTTCACCAGTTAAGATTACATCACGGATACCGCAGCTCAAAACTTCAACACCCAACTGGGTAGCTGCTGTTTTGATATCTGCAAATACGGCTTCAGCGATACTTTCTTTTCGCTCTAAAAGCTCATCCAAGGTATAGGTGCCAATGTAGGCACGCAATACCAACTGCATCGCAATGTACAATTGCTTTTCATAGTCCTTGCTACCTAGCAAAGCCTTTTCAATATCAACAACTTTATACTGTGTATAGAAGTTGATACGAATAGCGGCCTTGTCTTTAGTCAACAACTCTTGACCAGAAATTTCCAATTGCAATTGACGCATATCCGCTCTGGCGATTTTGATGGAAATGTCGTTCTTCCAGAAATGGTAGGTACCACTTTCCAGCGTTTTGACATAAACATCATCGACCAAAAGGACGGCTTTCTCGTAAGCCGCAACTTCCAAAGTACGAACATACGCTCGCAACTGAGGATGGCTTAGCATCGCTTTACTGATAGCTTCTGTGATGTAGATCTTACTCAGGTCCGCCATAACGAACTCGAAGTTTATCAGACCTTTCCAGAAAGCGTACTTACCAGCAGTTAGGACTTGTTTCAAGTTTCCGTTTTCAGAAACCAAGGCCAATTCGGCATCCTTAACTTCGATGATATGCAACATAGCTTCCAATCCTTGGTCCTTTAGCAAGATTTCTAATGCTATAGGAGCAACAAAGGCTTTGGTAAGGTCATAGACCTTAACCATATTTTGAAAGCCTACCCAGTGTGTACCTTGGGTAATAACTTTTTGGTAATCGCCTCTTTTGAAGACCAAACCTACTTTTCCTGCATTGATTCTTACTCTTTTCATTACTTAAAATTTGTGTCCGCCAGTCGATTGACGGACGAACGGGTTAAACTATTTTCATTTATTATTAATTGGTTTAATTCTCTTTTAAAAAACCGCAACAATAACTCATCTATTCGATACGGAAATATTGGTTTTCGAAGCTCGTTACGACTTGTTTTTTGGTATGCTTCGGTCGGTGTTTCCAATACTATTTATTGGTTTTTCCGAGGGAAGGATATTCAAAAAAGAAATTGCCTTTCACATCAAAAATTCAGTAATTCAAAGTAGTTTCAAGACTGTTGGCTCATCCGAAGAAAAACCAACCGAGGTATAACTACGGCTTTTTGTCAATTATACGGAGTGACCGTCCGGTGGTCTTTTTACAAGTGACCTTCTTGTTGAAAATGGATTTTGAGTCCATAACCTACATTAAAAGTGTAGTGCTCTACCCACTGAGCTACAGGTTTTTATACCTGACGGGAATCGAACCCGCGACACCTACGTCTGTTGTTCTTACCACTGAACTACCTCGTCAAAAACGAGAATGGGAATCGAACCCATGTCCTACAGAGTAGTGACTATTTTTTGGAAAACAGCCAAAACCTTCAAGTCAAGTTGTATATGAAGACCTAATACTTCTCAGCAAAACTTCACACAATAGTGCTATACAGAAACACCCAACAAGACTAGCTTGATATCTTGTTCCCGCGAAGGCAGGAATCTTATTTTCAATGAACTTTTGATATGCCCCACAACACCCCTCGTTGTTGCGGGGAACTTCTAGCAAACCACGAAGTGGTTTGAAAATATTTTAATAAGCGTTCTGGGAATACCCACGCTTATGGACAAACTTTCGTAGGATTATAGCCGAAGCGTTCCCTACTTTTCCACGTTTTCTCCGTTGCTTTGGAAATCACGTATTTGTCCGATGCCATAAATCATTACAACTGTTCGGCAACTTAGACTTGGCTTGCATAGTGACTATTTAGTCACGCTTTGCAACTACAGGGGTTGGCTCCCCCACCGTTCATAGGTGTCCCTTTTTAGGGCGACCTATTAGAATGTTCACCGCATGGTATAGGCTTGCCACCTCTACCACCCCATATATCACAATGGGTTTAGGCAACTACTAGCTGCTACAATGCTCGAAGTCTTTTGCTGTATTGCTCACCAATTGAGCTAAAAGAACTAAAAGGTGTTTCTCTAGGATTCGAACCTAAACATATTTGGCCTAGAAGAAGGGCTTCGAGAATGGCTCCGTAGATTTTGCCTACAAAATACCAACCTTCTTCTTGTATGTCTCCCGACACACAGCACTTTAAGCTACCGAACAGTTTCCCGCCGGGTACCTTTAATGCTGCAATAAGCTCCGCTAGGTTGGATGACCTATACGTAACCCATTACCACAACTTCACCTATTGATGTCTCCATCTCAAGCCTACCCAAAAGTATTAGCTATAAGTCCTAATCTGCTTAAGCGGTCGCCCCTGGCAAATCATGACTTATGTTGGTTGCTTGCTTACCTGTACTGTATTGCAAAAAACAGTCTCCGCTTGCTGTGCCAGCTAACAGATTTATCCTTGTTACCAAGTTTATCTAAGGACGATAAGCCGCCCCGTCATTTAAAAGAAATGACGATTTACACGATGAAGCTCCATTGTGGAACCTCTAATTTCAATGAACTTTGTACCTCTTGCCAGATTCGAACTGACACTTTCGTCGAAACGAACAGATTGGCTATAAATGCGCTTCCCTACTTTGATTTTTGACCATTTCGGTGCTTCTGCAAATTCTATTCATTAGCAGGCACGCCGCTAACAACATCTTCCAATCACTCCGTGGCTACGATCAATAGCTTTTACCACAGCTCTTCCTTTTAAGCTAAAGAGGTA
>NZ_VATY01000006.1 GCF_005885635.1 Maribacter algarum (ex Zhang et al. 2020) | reverse complement strand
TCTCGATCTAATTCTTATATGTTCGGAATTTCTTCCAACCATATATATGATTCTTACTTTACATCACACCCTTATAAGGATGTGTGCGCTGTCTCTACAATCTGTCAATGAACTTCAAATAAAAAACCGAAATTCTTCTAAAAGATAAAAATACCTTGATTCGAACTTCAGCTTTTCAAACTTTCAGGAGCATCTCACTCCCAAAGCGGCTGCAAATATAAGATGGTTTTCTTGCTTACACAATACCTAAATGATTTTTTTTGAAAACCTTATGAAAAAAATATTCAACTACTTGATTATCAGAATTAAAAAAGATGAAAATAATTTAATCAGGGCAAGGATAGAGCCTCTGTTTGAGCTCTTTTCTACAAGATCAATCTTTTTTGATCTCGTATAAAAAGCGAGTGGCGAAAGCCTGGTGCTATTTTTTCATAGCAGCCCTCACACTAAATCTAATAAATACGCTTACTTTTTAATAGTATTCTAAGTTCTACGAATACCTTCTATGAAAAGAAATTCCACACCAAACCAAATCGTATTACAAAGTCACGATATGGATAATTAGGAGCGGAATAATAATTGTTCTTGCTAAAAGATGAATTGAAGTGCTCGGCCTTCAAAAATATTCTGGTTTGCTGGACCTTAGCATTGATGAAAAAATCGAGTAAAGGATAGCCTCCTAACTTTTCAGTATTCTGAATATAGAATTCCCCTAGGAGTGGATTATAGGCATCCATGTTATATTCAGTGAAATACTTAAAGGTAACACCTGTTTGAAGGTACATTGCTTTCTTAAAAATATCTGTAGAGAAGTACAATGTATTTCTGGTAACCAACTGAGGAACATTAAGCACTTCATTTGACTGGTTTACATTTTGATACATTATAGTGTTGTTCAAAGCAAAACCGCCAACCTTAAACTCCTTTATATATTTCACTTTCAAATGTTGAATACTATTGTCTTCTTGAAAGGGTGCGATGATTGCATTTTCTATACCTTCTTCAGGGGCTACTATGGGATTGGAGTTAATTCCGAAATAGGTATAATTATCAAGGTTCGTAATTTTGGCAGATAAAGCACCCCAAGTTTTCGAATCAATGGTGGCTTGCAGACTATTTACACGTTCGTTTTTAAATGTTGCCGTATTCTGCCAATTGTAGTTCAAGTAGTCACTTTGATAAAGTAGAAAATTAAAATCAGGCATTCTTGCCGATGTATGAAAAGCTACAGTCATCTTGTGCTTTTCATTAAAGCTATAGCTTGCTGCTGCATCAATAATATTACCCGTGAGGTCTCCGACAAGGTTATATTTTATTCCTCCTCTAACCAAAAAACCTCCTATTTGCTTTTCATAGTTTGCACCAAGTGCAATCTCTTCTCCTTTTAATTGGTTTCGAATTGTTTGACTGTCCGTAACTAAAATACTATTGAAAGCATAATTGTAGTTGTATAAATTCACATTGGCTTGAAGACTACCAAGCGTAGCGTTATAAAAATCAAGACTTACTTGATTGTACATGGTCTTGAGGTTCACTCTATCATTTATACTTGGCAAAAGCCCCGCACCGAAATAGGTGTTTTGCTGCGCTTGGACAAACTGATAGTATTTAGTTTCATAATTAAACCGATGACCAAGTGCCAAGGAGGTTTTTTCGGCTCTACTGGAGTCTTTCTGCTTTTTAATCAGTTTGTATTTATGGTCTAGAAAATATCGCTTGCCCAGAATTCTGTTGCTCGCTCTTTGACTATCAAATCTTACATCTATTTTCACTCTATTGGTAAAATTACTACTGCCCGACTCAAATTGATCTCGAACCGTTATGCCACCATTTTCTTCCGCATCAACACTTTGTGCTGCAATATGGGCCCTAAGGTCATATCTTCCGTTTTTTGTTATATAATTCGCTGTTGTTCTAAAGTTACCAGATTCGCCTTCGTCAAAATTGTATTTACCCCGGGATCGCATGCCTTCATAACCTATAGAAAAATTTAATCTTCTTGATGTGTTGAATGTGAGAAGTGCGTCTAATAACTGCCCCTGTTCGAATGTAGTTTTAAAAAGAATATCGGTCATGGGAGTAGCTACACTATAATAGTTGATGTCCTCCATTTCAGCATAGTTGAAGTGTTTGGCTTTAGCTCCAAGTTTTGGGTATAAGTTTCTTCGCTCAAAATCGACACCCAACTTATTATAAGGTTGCCCGACGTTTGAAAACGGCATCAATTCAAAGTCGTCTGTTCTAAGATAATTGTACTTGTATTCCTTATTTATGGTAATGGTAGTATCTAAAAAAGTAGTGTCTCTCTCGAAAGAAATTATTTTGTAATCCTTAATTGTAATTTCAGAAGGTTCAGAACCCATCGCTCTTTTCTTGTCAAGACTTCTTGGTTTTGAAGGGGGGGTTGATTCTTGAATTGGAGGAGGACTGTCTTGTGCAAATAGGAAACTACCCATCATTACAAATGCTACCAGAAGAATATATTTCATTGTAATCTATTACCGAGCAAAGTTAATTTTTTTTGTTCGTAATAAAATGTGAAAGTTTTGCGAATAAAAATCAAATGCAAACAGAACTTTTAGCATCACTCCAATTAAATCGTTTTGTGAAAGTTTTTTGTTCATGAATGTTTTGATAAATTCGGACGTATAAATTTTAAAATGCTCAAGAATACTTTTAGTGGCTTAATAGAGGCCGGAACTGATGAAGCAGGACGAGGTTGCTTAGCCGGACCTGTAACCGCTGCTGCACTAATTTTACCACCTAGTTTTAAAAATGAAATTCTAAACGATTCAAAATTACTCTCCGAAAAAAAGCGAATTCATCTGAAACCTATTTTAGAAAAAAATGCAATTTGCTTTGGGGTGGTACATATCTATCCTCAAGAAATTGACAAAATCAACATTTTAAATGCCTCTATTTTGGCTATGCAAAAAGCTTTGGAGCAATTAACAACTCCTCCAGAATTTATCATTGTGGATGGAAATAGATTTAAACCTTTTAGGGATACCCCTTATGAATGCATCATAAAAGGTGATAGTAAATTTACGAGTATCGCGGGTGCTTCGGTATTGGCAAAAACTACACGTGATTTATATATGGAGGAATTACATGAAGAATTCCCAATGTATAACTGGAAACAGAATAAAGGCTATCCTACAAAGGAACACAGAGAAGCCATTCGTAAATATGGCGTCACTAAATACCATAGAAAAAGTTTTAGGCAATTACCCGAACAACTTACGTTAAATCTTTAAAAACCATAACTTTGTGTAAAACTAAATTGAATGAAATTCCGCATTTTAGTCCCTGTCCTTTTTTTGCTTTTCAATTGCTCGGATAAGGACGACTCTGTCAAACCACTTTTAAGTTATGTTCCTGAAAATGCATTTTTGATTGTTAAAATCGAAGATCATAATGCCTTTAAAAATACAATTGAAAATAATGAATTCTTATCAGCTCTGTCTCCTTCAAATACTTTTGAAAGAATTCGTAAAAAAGTGGAATATCTCAAGTATCTATCCCCGAAATCTGAAAGTATTTTGGCCCTTACAGAAACAACGGATAGTCGTTTTGAGTTTTTATATGTTACCGACAATACCGCGGACCTAGTAAATCTGGACAGTATTCAAAATAAATCTGTAGAGAGCTTAAAATTTGCCAATTCTACCTTTGACAAGTACACAGTTGAAAATGTGTCCTTTTATACTTTGATAACATCTCAAAAAGTTATCATTAGCTCTTCAAAATTACTACTTGAACAGCTAGATGGAGCTGCGGCAACAAAACTACCTGAGACACTTCAAAAACTTTACAATATTACCGGGAAAAACAAACCCGCTTCTATTTTTATTAACTTGAATACGGGTAACAGATTATTATCGAACATTTTTAAAGAAGAATCAGAAATTAAGACCTCTGGCTTTTCAGATTGGATTGCACTTGATGTAAACAATACTTCCAAAAGCCTTAATCTTAGCGGTGTTAGTATTGCCAATGACCAAACTTGGAATTATATCGACCTATTAGCCAATACACGCCCAACGACAAATACTACGGCATCATTTGCTCCCTCGCAAGCAGATGCAATTTTGTCATATACTTTTGATGACTACACTGTTTTTGCAAAAAACAGAGAACTTTCTTCAGGAGTAGTTTCTCCCGTCGACCCGCCAATGAATTCCGTTGAGGAAATTGGCATTATCTACATTAAAGATGAAAAAGCCGTCGTATTGAATACGTATGGTGCTGAGGGTATTTCTGAATACTTGAATAATCAAAAAAAGGGAGTCATAGAATACCAAGGCCTTGAAATTTTAAATCTCGAAAAAAACGACTTTTTAAATAACCGATTTTCACCTGTTGTTAAGGGTTTCAAAACAAATTTCTGCGTTCTTTTGAAGGACGCCTTTATTTTTACTGAAACTGAAGCTGTTTTGAAAACAATAATTCGCGACTATAAGAACGCATCCACATATAGCAAAACATCTGTTTTCAAAACATTGAATGATGTAATTGCAAAAGAGTCAAGCATTCTTTTTGTTTCCAATTCAGGGAATATCACTAAAATCCTCGAAAACGATTTTTCAGTCGAATTTTCAAACGATTTAAAGAAAGTTAAGCTTTCACAATTTGGTCTTGCTGCACAAACAATTGCAGATAGGAACTTTTATCATACCAATTTGGTCATTCAGAAAATCAACCCTAAAATAAGCTCAACTAAAAGTGCTACAAATCTGTTCACGGTCGATTTCGATTCTGATTTGGTCACAAATCCGCAATTCGTTACCAATCATATTACCAAAAGAAAAGAAATCATCGCGCAAGATGAAAATAATGTGCTCTATTTAATTTCCACTAATGGAAAAATTCTCTGGAAAAAACAATTGAGCGGCATGTTACAAGGAAAAGTCAAGCAGGTTGACATATTTAAAAATGGACGTCTTCAGTTGGCATTTACCACCAATAACCAATTTTTGGTTTTAGATAGAAATGGAAAAGAAGTGACAAAGTTTACCAAAACTTATGAAGGTGGAAATCTCAACCCGTTGGCGGTATTTGATTATGATAAGAAAAAAAATTACCGTTTTGTAGTGACTCAAGGGGAGAAGACCTTTATGTACGACAGCAAAGCTACAATCGTGAAAGGTTTCAAATACACAAAAGCTGAGCAACCAATCATAGCAGCACCTAAGCACATTGTTATTAATTACAAGGATTTTCTCGTTTTCAAATTAAAAGATGGCTCCTTAAAGCTGCTAAGCCGTGTTGGTGATGTACGGACAGCGGTCTCTGAAAAAATTGATTTTTCAGAAAATGAGGTATTCAGATACAAGAATAAATTTTCTGTAACTGATAAGAAAGGTGTTTTACATCAAGTTGATTTAAATGGAAAAGTCACTAAAACTAATTTTAACCTTTCCAACGATCATGGCATGGCGGCCACAGACAATACCCTTGTTCTAATGAACGACAATATTTTGACCATTAAAGGAAAGAAAATAGAACTTGAATTGGGTGTTTATAGCAAGCCTCAGGTATTCTATATCAACAATAAAATTTATGTGAGCGTGACGGATCTTCAAAATGAAAAGGTATACTTATATGACAGCCAAGCAAAACCCATTAAGAACTTTCCTGTAAATGGTTCTTCTATTATAGATTTAGGTGATTTGGAAAATAACAAAACCTTGGAATTAGTGGCAAAAGAAAATGGAAAAACTTTAGTGGTTCACAAGATTTAAAAGAAATCTGATGTGATTTTCCGTTCATACAATATTTCCGACCAGAAGTACATATTAAAATACCTTCTATAAATTATTTGAAAGCCTGGGTAGTTAACCTTTGTATTTTTCTGACATGAAATAAAAACTCAGCCCATTCCATGGCGAGTTTTTTAATAATGTCATTGTAAATCTGATTTAACACTAAATAGCATACCCATGAAAAATTCGTTCCCGATAATTAAATTGATTTTTTCCATTTTTTTTATGTTCGCCTTTTCTTCGACGGCAAACGGTCAGCTTCTCAAAAAACTTGGCAAAAGAGCTGAAAAAGCGGCCGAACGGGCAATTGAACGTCGTGTGGAAAAAGAAACGCAAGAGAAAACTGACGAGGTTCTCGATAGTATTTTGGAGCCTGGTAAAAAGGGAAAGCAGAAAAAATCTCCGATTCCTGAAGGAGAAAATTCTTCGGGCACTAATAAAACGGAGCCCAACTCAAATCCTGATGGAAATACAGAAGAATCAGATATACCTGAATCTTCTGAGTCGAGCGAACCAAAAACCATACAAGTCTACAGCAAATTCGATTTTGTACCTGGCGATAAGCTCTTGTTCTTTGATGATTTCTCTGATGATTTCATTGGGGATTTTCCATCTAAATGGAATACAAACGGAAGTGGTGAGCTGGTCACAATTAATGAATCTTCCACTAAATGGTTGAAAATACTACCAGGTTTTGGTACGCAGTACATTCCGGACGTTGCGGAATTACCCGAAGAGTTCACCATGGAATTTGATGTTGTTACCAAAGGACTAAATAGCAAAACCTCATCTCAGGCCTACCTCCAAATTATGGTCGGGGACACAAAGACATTTCAAAAACCCCAAAACTATGGCTTCGTAGAATATCCTTTTTGTCAATTCATAGATCCGGGAATAATAATTGAAAATAACATCAATGGTAAGCGAGAGATTAGAAATGATGTAAGGGTAGACATTAAGGATATTGTGCTGTCAAAACATCATATATCGTTAGCAGTAAACAAGCAACGTTTCCGGATATGGATCAACGAGCAAAAATTAGTCGATGTTCCGAGACTTCTTCCTGTGAACACAAAAATGGAGGGAATCAAAATTCAATTGAGAGGAATAGATACCAATGTAGAAGCTGTCTATTTGAGTAATTTCAAAATTGCGGAAGGCGGAATTGATTTACGTAGAAAACTAATTGCATATGGTAAAATTTCGACTAATGGAATATTATTTGATAGTGGCTCCGCAAACATTCAAGCCCAGTCAATGGGCATTATACGTCAAATTTATCAGGTACTTGCCCAAGAAAAAGGTATGAAATTGAAAATTGTTGGCCATACAGACTCAGACGGAGATAAAGACACCAATTTAGACTTATCTAAGAAACGAGCGGATGCCGTGAAAAAGGCATTAGTTTCTATTTATAGTGTTTCGGCAGAAAGATTGTTTGCTGACGGCAAGGGAGAATCTGAACCTATTGGAGATAACACAACTGTAAATGGAAAAGCTCAAAACAGAAGAGTAGAATTTATTAAACAAAATTAAAAGAACAAAAATGAAAAAAGCGCTACTTGCATTCACATTTATTTTAATAGCATTCAATTCAACGTTTGCACAAGATTTTTGTAGTAAGTATTACCCTATGAAAGAGGGTAGTTCATTTACTTATGACATCTATAATAAAAAAGACAAACTAGACGGCACGACGAATTACTTGGTTACTAATGTAGTAGACCAAGGAGGTGTGACCCAAGCCACAATGCAAATCAAATATTCAGATGCCAAAGGAAAACAAGAATTGGATTCAGATTATAAAATTTCATGCACCGGAAAGGGTATCAAAATTGATTTCATTTCATTAATGCCGAGACAAATGCTGGATCAGTATAAAGATATGGATATGGAAATCGACATGACGGGCACCGATATTGAACTTCCCAATAATCTTGAAGTGGGTCAGCAATTAGCAGAGGCCAATGTCGTAGCAAAAATGAATATGAGTGGTATAAAAATGAATATCGAGGTAAATACAATCGACCGAAAAGTTTTAAGTAAAGAAACCGTTACCACTCCAGCAGGTACTTTTGAATGTTATGTCTTAATTGAAACGATAGCTTCCAAAACTATGGGGGCAAATATTCAAATAAATTCAAAAACATGGTTGTCAGAAGGTATCGGAATGGTAAAAAATGAAACCTACTCTAAGAAAGGAAATGTAAATAGTAAAACTGTACTCGCTAAGTTTTCAAAATAATACAATCATTTATATCCAAGAAAAAACCACGGTCCAGGCCGTGGTTTTTTTGTATACATGTTCTATTATAATACAGCCACACTATATTTTATACCATCTATAACCCAAAGCTGACCAGTCATACAACTAATCTGTATATCAGCTGGTTATGGGTTTATCTTGCCAATGTTACATATGTGATACGACCTGTTACATATGTAGCAGGTGTACTTCCTATTTGACTCTACTTTTGACAAAATAAATTTAGTTAACCTTTAAAGTATTAAATCATTAAAAAGTAAATGAATATTCAACTAAAAACCTTAACAATGAAAACAAGAATAACTTTATTAATTGCTTTTATAAGTCTATCCTTTACCGCGTGCGTAAAAGATTATATTGGACACGGCCCTGATGGAAAAGAAGTACAGCTCACTTCCGATAATTACTTGGACGTAGCAGTTTTGCAAAAACTATCTCTAAATGATGATATTCTAGTGATTGATGCAGAGATAGACAAGTTAAATCTAATATCCCCGAATGACCCAGGGTACAATGAGGCTCAAGCTCAAATAGCAGCACTTTCAAAGAAAAGAGATGGACTTAAACTGCAAATTGGGTCTATCAATGATATTAGCATTGTTGGAGATTTTCCAATTCCGTGTGACACACCCAATGGCAAGTGCATTCCCGTAAGACTGGAATTCTTCGCCTTCAACCAAAACATCGCTAGAGCAGCGGTTTTGTATAGAGATGATAACGGCAACAAAAAAGGAGCTTCTGACAAATTAGTAGATTTACCAGGTTTTGAAGGCAAAGTACAATACATTAGGGTTCCTGTAACTGATTTTGACAATCAAATTACCCTTGAAATTGTACAGAGAGATTTCGATGGGAACACTTCTCGTTTTGAAATAACACTTGACAGATAAAAAATAATATATAGATATTTAAGCCTTCGTTAGCGAAGGCTTTTCGCCATGAAAAAAGCTTTGTTTATTTTATCCGTTGTCATTTTTAATAGCACGGTTGCTCAAAATACCAAAACCCTCAGTCTGATTGATTCTCTAAATGAAAAAGGTAATCAGCATTATTATTTTGAAAGAGACTCGGCCTACTTTTATTTTGACAAGGTTTATTTTTTGGCAAAATCAAATGAGGATACTGAAAATCTAATTCAAGCGCTGTTCAATTCAACCGGTGTTTCTAGTTACCATCATGATTTAAGTAGAATGGGTAAAAATATTCTTGAATTAGATTCATTAATCAAGAGTACCATACCTAAGGATAAATTACGTTTTAATGAAAATTTCAACATTCTACTTTACTATAAAGGAACGTATCAATTAAAACTTTATGAGAATAACAATTCGAGAAAGTCTTTTGAGCAACTGATAGATAACGTAAAAAATATTCCCGATTCTCTTACTAGCGAGACCTTTGAAAGTTTATCCTCCGCGGCGTATAGCTTCTTAGGAAAAATTTATCTTCTCGAGGGAAAACTTGAGTTGGCAAAACAACTGTATGGAAAAAACATACGAGACCTTCGGTCTGATGAATCAAAAAATTTCGAAGCACTTTATGGAAATTACAACTTGCTGGCAGAAGTCTACTACAATCAAAAAAATTACAAGAAGGCGAACAACTTTTGGCTAAAAACTTTTGAGTATAACAAAGAAAATGAGAATATCAATATGGTCATTAGCACTGCCTTTAATCTAACTCAAAGTTATAATGGGTTATCGATGAAAGATAGTGCATTGCACTTTCTAGCTGAAGCAAAATTGAACTTCAACAACAATCCCGCATTTTATCCAAAATACCATCTAGGAAAAGCAGGAATTCACAAGAAAAATGGTGAATACCAGATGGCATTAAACGAACTGGATAATGCTATAAATGTGGTAAGGAAAAGACTAGGAAACTCTGGAAATTCTGATGTCCGGAATGCTCACGATGAAAAAGGAACCATTTATATGCTCTTAGGTAATTATAAAAGAGCTTTACAAAGTTATGACCTCGGTGTAAAAGAGCTTAACAGAAAGGATAAATCGTTCATAAAACTTCTAAAAAACAAATCAATTACCCAAAATAAAATCGCTACCAAAGAAACTTTCATCTCTTCTATTAATTTAGTGAATGAAGGTGTTCAAGTTTTCAATGACATCAAATCAACTTTTAAAAGTCAGGAAGATAAGCTCGCTCTTATTGAAGATGTATTTCCCTTACTAGAGTCAGGAATAGAAGCCGCCTTCAAGATTTACGATACAACGAAGGAAGAAAAGTACAAAGAAATTGCATTCAATTACTTGGAAAATAGCAAATCAGTTTTACTATTGGAAGCTCTGTTAAGTACTAAAGCCACAGCGTTTGCAAATATTCCAAATAATCTGTTGGAAAAAGAACGTCAGCTCAAATCAGAAATTAATTATTTGAAAAAGCTGCTCAATAAAAAATCGGAAGATCCAAGTAACCAGGAGGAGCAACTCTTCGAATTTCAACAGGAGTATCGACAACTAATTACTCAATTTGAAACAAATTATAAAGGATATTACGACCTTAAATACAACACTAAAACACTTTCTCTTCTCGAAACACAAAAGCTATTAAAACAGGATGAAAAATTGATTTCCTATTTCTATGGAAATGATGCCATTTACGCTATTGCAGCAGGTAAGACCTCAAGACAATTCGAACGTATTCCTATAGATGCTGCCCTGGAGAATACGATTAAGCAAGTGCATAAAATGCTAGGGAATTCGAAATCAGATGTAAGCAAATTGAGTAAGGCTTCTTATAAACTCTACAAGAATTTAGTAGCCCCATTCGTAACATCGAATAAGAAAAAGAAGTTAATCATTATTGCAGATGGACTCCTAAATTACATTCCATTTGGTGCATTAAATACAGAAGAAAACGGCCTTTCTTACCTTATGGAAAGTCATGCTATCAGTTATGCCAATTCTGCAACTTTATATGCCCAGCTTAAGGATCGTAATAAAAAAGAAGGTAATTTGCTTGCTTTCGCCCCCAAGTTTTCAGGAGAACAAGTCCAAGTGGACCCTAGTAGGGACAAGCTGCTACCTCTTCCGCATAATACTCGTGAAGTTCAACAAATACTAAACTCCTTCCCGGGACAATCATATCTTAATGAAAATGCCTCCCTTCAAAACTTTACGTCCAAGCTTTCCGAATATGGAATGGTACATTTAGCAACCCATGCTGTTTTTGATGATACGGCCCCTGAGTACTCCTATTTAGCATTTTCAAATGCTGATAATCAAGAAAACTTACTCTATGTAAGCGATCTTTACAACCTGCAAATTGATGCAGATTTGGTCACTTTAAGTGCTTGTGAAAGTGGAGTTGGAGAACTAAAACGAGGAGAAGGATTTTTGAGTCTAGCACGTGGATTTTTCTACAGTGGTGCTTCTAGCCTCACCAGTACCTTATGGAAAATCAACGATGCTTCAACTACAACATTAATGGATTCTTTCTATAAAAATCTATCCAATGGAGATACTAAGGACGTTGCAATGCAGAAGTCACAAATATCTTTTTTAGAGTCCAACAGACAAAACGGCTTGGCCCACCCCTATTATTGGTCAGGTTTTATAGTTTCTGGAAATACAGAACCTTTATCCGCAACAAATTATTGGTTTTGGATAGAACTGGGAATTCTACTTTCAATAGTCGCAGGGTTTATGGTTTTCGGAAAGAAAAACAAAAATTAGTTCAGTTCCTTTAAAATGACTAAGGCTTTTTCCTTATTAAAATCATACCCTTCCGTGAGTTTTTTAAGCTCATGTTCCGCACCTTCCTTATCTTTTTCTTTTAGAGCGATCATGGCTAAATACCAATGCGATTCCCCTATGAAAGTATCTGCCTTTGTTATTGTCTTTTCGAAGTACTCCCTGGCTTTTTCATTTGTCCCGGAATTTAAATAAGACTGCGCAAGGTAGAAATCGACATAAGGCTGCCGTTCCTCTGAAGGCATTTGGTTGAATTTTTCAATCGCGAGAAAGTAATTTCCTGATTCATAAGCCACGAAAGCCTCTCTTTCCAATGACCCATTTGTATCACCACGTGTAATAGTGAAAACAGTATTTGGATATTCCCGAAAATTAGCGGCATACAAATCTTCATACTTGCTTGAAGACCCATCTTGGTAACCCATCCAAGCTAGTCCCATTAAGATAAGAACCGAAGCCGCAATGGCAAGGTAGCGATACGATTTTTTTGGAGTCGATTTGGGAATTTCCTTAACTATTTCCTTTTCAAAAGAAACTAATCTGGACTTTAAATCCTGGTTCTCTTTATTCTTAATGGCGCGCTTTAAATCTTGCTCAAAATCGAACTTTGCCTTAAAATCTACATCAGATTCCAATAGTTCATTGAATAGCTGCTCCTCGTCTTGTGTAAGACGATTAGAAAAATAATTTGTTAATAATACTTCCTTATCCATCATCAATCTATGTTAATTTGCTGCTATACGCTCTCTGAGGGTTTTCATGCAACGCGATTTTGCGGCCTTGACTACATTCTCACTATTATATTCGGCATACTCCATAATCTCATTTATTGTAAACCCTCGATAATAAAAGAGTTTTAAAAGTTCTTGGCATTGTTTTCCAAGCGTTCCAAAATATTTTTGCAACAACTCTTGCTCAGGGGTAAGACCATCTTCTTCGATTTCTAAAGTGCTTACCAATTCATCTTCTTCACCCACTAGGGCCAAATCAAATTCAGAGCTTATCTTTTTTTTGTTTTTCTTCATCTGATCGAATATCAAATATTTACCAATTCCGAAGAGATAGGTGGAAATACTACTGGTAAAACTTTCGACTTTTCCGTTCATTATGTTATTGTAAAAAATCACATAGGCATCTTGGTAGATATCAATGTTTTCTTCTTCCGATAAATGATACCGCCGTGCCCAGTTCAAAAACTTATCCCTGTTTTCTTCATATACCCTTCTAAGAATCTGATCAGATCCCTGTTTCAATTCTTCAAGGGTAATATCTAGTTGCTTCTCTTTCACTTTAATTGTTTGGAGGTTGAAAAGGTTAACACGGTTCATAGCTAATTTAACATTTTTTAAAAAAGGAAGGCTTTAAAATCCTCAAATACAGCTCAAAATCAAGCAATTGTAGGTTTCCCATTACAAGCACCTATTTATTAAAATACCCTTTCTGTTAACCTTCAGAATATCTATCCTATTAAGAAGTGTAAATCAATAAAATCCTAAATATCAGAAAAATGAAAACTATTAAAGTCACATTATTTGTTTTCCTATTCGGAATTCTAATCGGTCATTCACAAACTGATAACAAACCATCAAACCCTAAAAAGGAAAAAAAAGAAATGAATCTACTTGATGAGCAGACCAAAATTTTAGGTCAAATATTCGAACTAGGTGGAATGGAAGAAGAAAACCCAATCGGAGGTTCTAAAAATTACCTGGAGCTAATCGAAAAAAGCGAAATGCCACCTGAACAGAAAGAACAACTTCGAGAAATGTATAAAGTCTATGATTTGAGTCTTGACCCTAAGAAAAAAGACTCTCTAAAACTAATGGTAGACAAAATGCTGAAAAATGCCATAGAGAAGACTCAAAACGATTCAAAACAATAGAAATCCATAAAACAGATAATTATGAAAACTAAAAGAAGAACATTTAGACAATTTATAAAAGCGGCATTTATTGCTCTAGTTACATTCGGAATTCAAAGTTGTGAAACTGAGATTCCACCAGAGGATATAACACCGCCAGAATTCTCTTTTCAGATTAATGGAGATGGTTTTTACCATGTCTTTGATCAAGACTCAGATTACGACAATATAAGACTGGAGCTAAAGGCTGGAGCGACCTATGATTTTACCTACACTGTATTTGATGAAGGCGGTTTAGCAGGCGCATATTGGAGTAGAGAGGATGTTTGGAAAATCCGAACTACGTTTAGAGGGCAGCCTCTCTGGAGTAATTACTATGGCCATAATGGTATTTATGGCAGCATTAACTGGTCAGGAGATAGGTCTAATCCCGTTTCAGGCGCTACCGTAACCGGTTTTTTCGAGGTACGTGACGAAGGATATGATACAACTTCCTTTACGTTTAGTGCTGTTGATTTTGGAGGAGATGATGAAATGCTAAATCGTATTCAAAAAAGACTACGTGTTCGAATTTCAGATGGACCAACACGAATATTACGTTAACGGTCAACTTAAAACACGAGGCAGCAACCTTAGGTTTTTATACATGTATATTAACCTTTATTCCCTCATTAGAGATAAAATATAACAATCGAATCAATCCTTATAAAAACAAAAATTATGAAAAAAGCGATTCAATTTTCAATGATATTCCTATTGGTACTATTTACACAAAGTTGTGAAACTGAGATTCCGCCAGAGGATTCGACGCCACCAGAATTCTCATTTCAAATCACCGGTGACGGACTCGATCAGACCTTTAACCAAGATACTAACTTCAATAGTGTTGAACTAATGCTTAGACGCGGAACAACCTATGATTTCGTGTATACAGGTACTGACCAGGGCGGTATGGATCGAATCGCTTGGTATACATATCACAATGGTAGAGTGACAATCGAGACTACTGCGGAGAGCCCATGGAGATTTAGAAACGACGACCCCTGGAACAGTACTTTGGAATGGACAGGCGATAAAGACAACCCTTTAACAGGAAGTATCGCAACTGGAAGCATTACAACTCAAGGGTCTGGAACTGATGTTAATTTCCGGTTTTCAATTTCCGATTATGGTGGCGAATCGGAGATTCCTAATCGCATTTGGGAAGACCTAAGAGTTTATGTTGGCGCCCATACAAGCAGGGTAAGGAATCGTTAATTATCTAAAATCGTTAAAACAAGGTATGCCACGATAAGTCCTTGATAACTATTGATTAACTCACTAAAAACTGAGGCCATAGCTTCAGTTTTTTTGTCTTGATGTTAACCTTTTCTGTCAAACGACCATAAAAAAGAAAACAAGTGAAATCTTTAAAACTATAATTATGAAAACAAAAATAGTCAGGAAAATAATTCAATTTTCAATGCTCTTAGTATTTGTAGCATTTACGCAAAGTTGTGAAACCGAAATTCCACCGGAAGACCCAACTCCTCCAAAATTTTCATTTCAAATACATGGAGATGGTTTTTTCCACACCTTTAATCAGGATACTGATTTTGAGAATATCGAGTTACGTCTCAAAAGAGGTACTACCTATAATTTTACCCTCGCAGGAAGTGACGATGGCGGCTTAGAACGTATTCAATGGATTATTAGCAATAGTAGTCAAATATTTATCGATGTGGACATAACTAGCCCATGGACTTACACAAACACTTCTACAAGCTCACCGACCATAAGTTGGTTTGGTGACTCTGGGAATCCTTTAACCGGAAGCGTAATTACTGGCAATTTTAAGACTCCTCCTTCAACTGGGTTTTCAAACTTTCAGTTTAATGTTGCCGATTTTGGAGGAGAAGGAAGGGATCCGAATTATATTTTGAAAAGACTTAATATTTACACAGGGTCTCATCAGACTAGAATAATAAATCGCTAATCAACATAGTCAACCTATATATTAATAAACGTTAACCTTTTCAATCCTTTCACATAAAAAGGAAAACAAGTACAAATTCTAAAGATTATAATGATGAAAACAAAAACAGTTAGAAAAGCAATTCAATTTTCAATGCTAGTACTACTAGTGATATTTACGCAAAGTTGTGAAACTGAAATCCCACCTGAAGATCCTACGCCACCAGCATTATTATTTCGAATTGTTGGAGATGGGTTTGAGCACAATTTCGACCAAGATACCGATTTTGACAATTTGGTACTAAACCTAAATATCAATGCAACATATGAATTTACACTTATAGGAACCGATGCTGGTGGTGTAGAGAGAATCCAATGGTTTAACTATCCTATTTGGTCGGTAATAGTCAATACAGGAATACCTGCTGGATGGAGCGAAACCACATCCCATGGTTTTGAGTGGGTTGGAGATGCAAGCAACCCCCTTACAGGAAGTATTTTTACAGGAACTATGAGCGCAAGCGAAATGTCAAACGGTCCAGCTATGTTTCGTTTTATAGTTTCTGATTTTGGTGGCGACGGAAGAAGTCCAAATCGAATTTTAAAAGAGCTTAATATGTATATTGATGACCATCCTACAAGACTAATCGAACTCTAGTCTGCGTCAGAAGATAAATAACAACCTCGGTCTATACCGAGGTTTTTTGTTTTATAAGCTCAGCCTCAAAAAGCACTTCAAAATGCCGTAGTAATTTCTGTTTTACTTCTTCAATATCAATTTCTTGTTTTCCTAATTCCACATTCAAAGAAGTAACCGCCTTATCTTTTATTCCGCAGGGAATCATTAAATCAAAATATCCTAAATCGGAATTCACGTTAAACGCAAATCCATGCATCGTTACCCAGCGTGAAGCTCTGACACCCAAAGCACAAATTTTTCGAGCGAAGGGTGTTCCGACATCCAACCAAACCCCCGTTTCACCATCCGAACGTTGTGCTTTCAGTCCGTATTCAGACAAGGTTAAAATGACCATTTCCTCCAATAGCCTGAGGTATTTGTGTATATCGGTAAAGAAATTATCTAAATCTAAAATGGGGTAACCTACTATTTGCCCAGGACCGTGATAAGTAATATCTCCCCCACGATTTATTTTATAGAACTTCGCTCCCTTTTCTTCGAGTTGTTTTTCATCCACCAGAAGATTTGATAAATCGCCACTTTTGCCCAAGGTAAAGACGTGAGGGTGTTCAACAAATAAGAAATGATTAGGCGTTTCGAGATTCGCTTCTTCCCTTCGATTTCTTATCTTGAGATTTAAAGTTTCTTGAAAAAGTTGTTCTTGGTAATCCCAAGTTTCTTTATAGTCTTTTCTGCCTAAATCTTGTAAAACGACCTTCTTGTTCATCGTAGCAAAGGTAATAAATTACGAAGGTGCAAGATCCGGGCTTTGAAAGGATATTCATGTTTGTTTCAACACAAGCTCCAGAAAAATTAAAACCCTGCCTGCCTGCAGGCAGGCAGGGTTATCGAGTAAAATGAAAAAGGGTAAGACCTCCTCCAAAGTTCCCCCGAAAAGGAGAAAGTCAAACCCTAAAAAAACCATTATATTATTTAACTATGAAGATATCTAATTTGGATTGTTCAAAATAACCAATGCGGCAATGACTCCGGGAACCCATCCACAGAGAGTAAGCAATAGAACAATTAGAAATGAACCACATCCTTTACCGATTACTGAAAGGGGTGGAAAAATGATGGCAAGCAATACTCTTAAAAAACTCATATGATTTGGATTTTGATTGATGATGTACTTATATGTAGCAAATGTATCCATAATGTTACAAAATCTCCTATTTTAGAGGACTATAAGTGTAGATTTTATGACTCAAAAGCTAGTTTTCATTCTAATTTTCCTATTTGGCTTTATAAGTTATTCGCAATATAGTTTTGAAGGACAAATTGCAGATAATGTAGATGGAAAAACGGTTTACCTATCCATTATTGAAGACTATCGAAAGCTTTCGCGACCGTATCTTGAACAAATTATTAAAAAAACAAGTGTTGATTCTCTCGGATATTTCAGGTTTCAGGGTGATAATCTATCCATGGACAATCGCATTTATCGTATTCATGTGGATGAATGTTCCGAAACGACATTAGATTCGAATCATTTCTTAGGAAAGTGTGAAAACAGCAGGAGTATTCTCTTTATCGCAAATAATTCTGATACCATACGCTTTCCAACTTCCTTTGCCGATGAGGTTTTATGCGAGATTAGCTCAACGAATGATAAGTCGGAGGCCTTTCTCCAAATCGATGCTTTAAAAGAGGAGATGGCCTTTGATTTTTATGATTTTAGAAGTGAAGCGAATCGTAAATTAAATTCCAGAAAATGGTTTCAAACTTTGCAAGAATTTGGGCTGAAACTCGATGAACCTTTGGTAGAACTCTATATTTTTGATTTTCTATCGGATAAGCGAAACGAAACCTATTCCTATTATCTAAAGGATGTGGCGAAAAACGATTATTATGAAAATCTGAGCCAAAGGCTTGAAGAAAAATACCCAAATACAGTTTTTACGGAATTGTATCAAACCGAAATAGCCACAGACCAACAAATAGCGAATCAAAACAAATCTATCTACTCCAATTGGAAATGGATTCTAGGAGGCCTTTTAGCGCTTTCCATACTACTTAATATCTTCTTGCTTTTCAGGCATAAATCCCTCCAAAAGAATCACAAAAACAGCACTTTAGGGAAATTAACTGCCCAGGAACAAAAAATCGTCAATGAAATCCTGAAAGACAAAACGAACAAAGAAATTGCCTCAGATTTATTTATCAGTTTAAGTACGGTCAAAACACATATCAATAATCTCTACAAGAAATTGAATGTTTCTTCCCGCGAGGAAATCAAGTCCCTCTTTTCGTAAAACTAAATTTCCACCGGGGGTCTAGTCCCTATTTCCATCCCGTAAAACTCTATTTCGATTCTTATTTTGAACAACTTTCGGTCCTGAATTTTAAAACCGAAAATTATGAATCCGTTTATTTTAGTACTGCTACTAGCAACCCTTTCAACTTCAGTATCAGCCCAACAAATCAATCAAGAAATCAAAATCGAGGGCAATCAGCCCTATATGGTCGGTAAAATCGACCTCAACGGCCTCACCTCTAATTCCTATCAAAGTTGGTATGATACAAATCATAAAGCCTACGAAGTAGATACCAAAACCCTTTCATCCATCAAAAACGAACTGACCAAACATAAAGTCTTAGTATTCATGGGCACTTGGTGCGGCGATAGTAAAAGGGAAGTCCCTCGATTTATAAAAACTTTAGAGGCGGCAGATTTCCCCATGGAAAACCTAAAAATCGTTGCAGTTGACCGAAGAAAAGAGCATTATAAAAAGAGTCCCACCGGAGAAGAATGGGGACTAAGCATTAAACGCGTACCGACTTTTATTTTCTATAAGGATGGTAAAGAAACAAATCGAATTATTGAAAGTCCGATCGTATCTCTAGAGGAAGACATTAAAACCATAGTTACTGGTTCAGAATATATTCCAAATTATCCGAAGTCATTGCATTTTGATTAAATGTGGTTGGAGGCTCGATGCACGAAGCGCGAAGTTCTATTTCGAAATGGTTCTTAAATGGGAATCACCTTGCACCGTGCTTCGAGCACCCAACCTTTTTTCAAACCATTTCCCTTTTAATTTACCCTTCCGAAACCCTATATTTGCGCCTTAAATAAGAGCGCAATGCAATTGTCGGAACAAGAAATCATTAGAAGAGAGAAATTGGCCAAATTACGCGAGATGGGTATTGACCCTTATCCTGCGGCTTTATACCCTGTAGATGCTACATCAGAAAGTGTCAAACAGAACTATAAAGAGGGAAAAAAGGTCGTGGTTTCAGGTAGATTAATGTCACGACGAATTCAAGGGAAAGCTTCTTTTGCTGAATTGCAAGACAGTGCTGGTCGAATTCAAGTGTATTTCAATAGAGATGAAATCTGCACTGGTGAAGACAAAACGCTTTACAATGATGTCTATAAAAAGCTATTGGATATCGGAGATATCATCGGAATCGAAGGTGAGCTTTTCACTACGCAAGTAGGCGAAAAAACGATAATGGTAAAGAACTTTACCATTTTATGTAAAACGCTTCGTCCACTTCCCCTACCAAAGCAAGATGCCGATGGAAATGTCTACGATGAATTTAATGACCCTGAGCTGAGATACCGACAACGGTATGTTGATTTGGTGGTGAATCCGCATGTGAAAGAAACTTTTATTAAGCGTACGAAGATTACAAATAGTATCCGTCAGTTTTATAATGAACGTGGATATTTAGAAGTAGAAACTCCAATTCTTCAGCCTATACCAGGGGGAGCGGCAGCACGACCTTTTCTGACACATCACAACGCACTTAACATTCCATTGTACCTGCGAATTGCAAATGAGCTTTATTTAAAGAGATTGATTGTTGGCGGATTTGACGGTGTCTATGAATTCTCAAAAGATTTCAGAAACGAAGGAATGGACCGTACCCATAACCCAGAGTTCACCGTAATGGAGTTATATGTCGCCTATAAAGATTACAATTGGATGATGGATACGACCGAACAACTACTAGAAAAAGTAGCCATCGATGCGAATGGCACTTCAAAAGTTACTGTCGGAGAAAACGAGATTGAATTCAAGGCGCCCTATGCAAGAGTTCCTATTTTGGAAGCCATAAAGATACATACAGGAATAGATGTTGCCGGAATGGATGAAGTTGAGCTTCGTAAAACTGCCAAAAAACTCGGACTAGAAGTTGACGAAACCATGGGTGTCGGCAAACTAATCGATGAGATTTTCGGAGAGAAATGTGAGCACTTTTATATTCAACCTACTTTTATTACCGACTACCCGAAGGAAATGAGTCCGTTGACAAAAGAGCATCGTGATAACCCTGCTTTGACCGAACGTTTTGAGTTGATGGTTAATGGAAAAGAATTAGCGAATTGCTATTCAGAGTTGAACGACCCCATTGACCAACGTGAGCGTTTTGAAGAACAATTACGTCTTTCGGAGAAAGGGGATGACGAGGCCATGTTCATTGACCAAGACTTTATTCGTGCTTTGGAATATGGAATGCCGCCTACTTCGGGAATCGGAATCGGCATTGATCGTTTAGTCATGCTATTGACCAACAATTCGTCGATTCAAGAAGTCTTATTCTTCCCTCAAATGCGCCCTGAAAAGAAAGCTGTAGAGTTGACCGATGAGGAAAAAGTAATTCTTTCCATTTTAAAACCAGAAGGTTCGATGGAGTTGGCAGCACTCAAAACCCAGGCTGGACTCAGCGGTAAAAAATGGGATAAATCAATGAAATCACTTTCAAAACATGGACTTACCAAAGTCAACAAAACGGATGAAGGACTTTTTGTTGAGATGAACTAAATATTTATAGTCATTCCAAGTTGCAAGGAATCTCTTAAAAAGATTCCTATCTTTAATGGTCGATTGTCTTGACCATGAGGAAGTTCTATCAATACATATTTATATCAACCATTGTCTGGATTTTGTTGCTTTTAGGGAGTTGTACTTCTTCCGAAAAGGTAGATTTCAGTACGCAAATCAAGCCCATTCTTAACAATAAGTGCATTACCTGCCATGGCGGCATTAAAAAGAATGCTGGTTTTAGCCTACTCTTTGAAGACGAAGCTTTAGGAGACACCGAATCGGGTAGACCTGCCATTATTCCAGGAGATGCTTCAGGTAGTGAGTTGATTCGAAGACTTCATGAAGACGACCCTGAACTTCGAATGCCCTATGAAAAACCAAAACTATCAGAGGAAGAAATCGATTTATTGACCCGTTGGATAGACCAAGGTGCAGAATGGGGAGAACATTGGGCCTATTCGCTGCCTAAAAAGGTTGATGTTCCTGTATTGGCCCAAGAAGCAGGCTTCGCTTCTAATTCATCCTCAGATTTTATTAAAAATGGCATTGACAATTTTGTTGCCGCGCGATTGGAAAGTGAACAATTAGAACCAAATGTTCCCGCGGAAAAAAATACCATAGCTCGTAGAGTTGCCTTGGATGTAACAGGTCTACCCCCCAACGAAGAACTGTTCACCGCATTTTCTTCTGGCAACTTATCTTATGAAAGTTTGGTAGATAGTTTGTTATCCAGAGAAACCTATGGAGAAAAATGGGCAAGTTGGTGGTTGGATATGGCGCGTTATTCAGATACCAAAGGCTATGAAAAAGATATGGGGCGGAGTATACATGAATATCGTGATTGGATAATCAAATCACTTAACAAAGATATGCCCTATGATCAATTTACAGTTGAGCAATTAGCCGGCGATTTGCTTCCAGAACCCTCGGTAGATCAATTGATTGCTACTGCCTTTCATAGAAATACCATGAACAATGACGAAGGTGGAACTGATGATGAGGAGTATCGTGTGGCATCTGTCATCGACCGTGTAAATACCACTTTTGAAGTTTGGCAAAGTACGACCATAGGATGTGTGCAATGTCATAGTCATCCGTATGACCCCTTTAAGCATAAGGAATACTATAATTTAATGGCCTTCTTTGATAATACACGCGATGAAGATATGCCGAGTGAAGCGCCTGTCTTAAAGTTCTATTCTCCGGAAATACAGCAAAAAGTAGATAAAATCAATGCTTGGGTTGCTGAAAATGGAAGTGAAAAAACAGTGCGACAATATCAAGATTTCCTCTTGTATAACGAACCCGTTTACAACTCCCATCACTTAAAAGATATTCAAAACGGCTCATATGATGACCACGCTTCAACCGTTCTTTGGGACGATGGCTCTGCCAAATACGAAAACGTTTCTTCGAACGGGACTACGGCCTTATATTTTAAACACCGTTCTGGAATCAATGGAACTACTCTGACTTTCCGGAAGAATAATTCCAAAGGTGAAATTCTTGCGCAAACAAAAATCAATAAAACACAGGGAAGCATCATTCGCAAAATTCCGTTCAAAAATGTGGATGAGAAATTCGACCTCTATATCGAAACAAATAATAATGGAGTTGCCAAAGAGGTCAATATTCTGAATCTCTATTGGGTTGCGCTTCTGGATGATATTCCTGGGAAGGGAAAAAGTGGATATGCATCCATAAATAATACCTTGGTAGAAGTACTTAATACCGATACCCCTACCGTGCCTATCATGATTGAAAACCCAGAGCATATGAAACGAACCACTCAGGTTTTTGAACGTGGAAGTTGGTTGACCAAAACCGATACTGTCGAACCAAATACGCCTAAAACCCTCAACGAATGGAATGCAGATTGGCCAAAAAACCGATTAGGACTTTCGCAATGGATAGTGAGCAAACAAAATCCATTGACCGCACGGACTTTGGTGAATCGCGTCTGGCATCAAATCTTTGGGCGCGGATTGGTTTCCACGATTGAAGATATCGGTTCACAATCAGAACCGCCCTCCCACCCTGCCCTTTTGGACTGGTTGGCGTTGCGATTCATGAATGAACATAACTGGAGTATAAGATCGCTAGTTAAGGAAATCGTGATGTCGGGTACCTATCGACAAAATTCTGAAAACAGTCCTGAGCTCTATCAAAAAGACCCGAATAATGAATTGTATGCGCGAGGCCCAAGAATCCGTTTGAGCGCTGAACAAATTCGAGATCAAGCCTTAGCCGTTTCGGGGCTATTAAGTTCAAAAATGTACGGCCCTGGGGTAATGCCGCCTCAACCTGAAGGAATTTGGGAAACCGTGTATAGTGATGCAAAATGGATTGAAAGTAAAGGTGAAGACCGTTATCGTAGAGCTGTTTACACCTATATGAAACGTACTAGTCCGTATCCATCTTTTATGAGTTTTGATGGAGGTAGTAGAGAAGTTTGTTCGATACGCAGAACCGTTACCAATACCCCTTTACAGGCCTTGGTTACATTGAATGACCCTGTATATTTAGAAGCTTCCCATGAGTTGGCAAAAGCAATGCAAGTCTCGGTAAATCCCGAAGAAAACATCACTTTAGGGTTTGAAAAAGCAACATACAGCAAAATAACGCCTGCAAAATTAGAAGCACTGAAAGAACTGTATGAAAACTCATTATTAGAATTTGAGAATGATAAAGCAGCTGCAGAACCCTTCTTTCATTTACAGAAGAAACCAAGTGCAGAATTGGCAGCATTAACTATTGTGGCCAATGCGATTATGAATCTGGACGAGTTTTTAACCAAGGCATAATATGGATAATCTGGAAGGACTTATACAGGAATATTTGCAACGGGAAGCGCAGTCTAAAACTCGAAGGCACTTTATTAAAAACTGTGCCCAAGGTATGGGTGGGCTAGCCTTAAGTTCCATTTTTATGGGATGTGATCCGTTGGAAAGTCCGAAGAAAAAAGCTGCCATGACTTTTTCGGAACGGGATTTGAATCCACTGGCGACTTTGGCGCCTCCGTTTAGTCCGAAGGTAAAATCGGTAATTTATCTACATATGGCGGGTGCTCCTTCTCAGTTGGAAATGTTCGACCATAAGCCCGAGCTACTAAAATTAGACGGACAAGATTGTCCTCAGTCATTGCTGGAAGGCAAAAAATTTGCCTTTATAAAAGGGACTCCGAAATTGCTTGGACCTCAAGCAGAGTTCAAACAAGAAGGGGAATCCGGCAATTGGGTTTCTAATTTTATGCCCCATTTCAAAAAAGTAGTTGATGACGTTGCCTTTTTAAAAGCGGTACATACTGATCAATTTAATCATGGTCCTGCACAACTATTCATGCACACCGGAAGTGCTCGATTGGGAAGGCCAAGTATTGGCGCCTGGGCCACATACGGACTTGGTTCTGAAAACCAAAATCTTCCCGGTTTTGTAGTGCTGACTTCAGGTGGAAATACACCAGATGCTGGAAAAAGTGTTTGGGGAAGTGGATTCTTACCATCCGTCTACCAAGGCGTGCAATGTCGTTCAAAAGGTGACCCGGTACTTTATCTAGAAGACCCAGATGGTGTTTCCCGAAACTTGAAAAAGAGCACTATTGACGCCATCAATAAAATCAACAAGGAGGAATACGCGAAATACGCTGATCCGGAGATTCTGGCACGTATCAATCAATACGAAATGGCATATCGCATGCAGATTGCTGTTCCGGAAGTAATGAATATCAATGATGAGCCCGAGAATATCAAGCAAATGTATGGGGTCAAACCTGGCGAGGAATCCTTTGCAAACAACTGCCTTTTAGCAAGAAAATTGGTTGAGGACGGTGTCCGTTTTGTGCAGCTTTTTGATTGGGGTTGGGATACACATGGAAACATTCGTGAAGGCTCAATTGATTTAGGGTTACGAAATAAATGCCGTGAAATTGACCGCCCAATCACCGCTTTGATTATGGATTTAAAACAACGCGGGTTATTGGATGAAACCCTTATCGTTTGGGGTGGGGAATTCGGTAGAACGCCAATGCAGGAAAATAGAGGTAACAAAAAAATGGCCTACAAAGGACGCGACCACCACGGAGATGCTTTCACCATGTGGATGGCCGGCGGAGGTATCAAAAAAGGAGCCTCCCACGGAAAAACCGATGATATCGGCTTCTCCGGAATTGAAGGACGTGTATCAGTGCATGATGTTCATGCAACGATTTTGCACCTTCTAGGTTTTAATCATGAGCAATTCACCTACCAATTTCAAGGAAGACCGTTTCGATTGACCGATGTGGAGGGGGAAGTTATTAAGGAGATTTTGGCGTAAAGAAAATGGAATGTGAAATAGCTCCTTCCCCATGCAGGGGAAGGTGGCATCCATCCGCCAGCGGGCGGATAGGACGACGGAAGGGGTAGAACGCAAACCATGGGTAAAAAATTGAAGTTCCAACAAAACGCAATAGCTTGGGCTTTCAACCCACCCCGTCTTCTCCAAGGCGAATCCACCCCTCCCAGTCCAGGGCGAGGAGCTCTAAAAACAAAACCAAAAAATAACCAATGAAAAAACTTTTACTTCTAATATTTACCTTCACTACCCTTTTAGGATTCTCCCAACAAAAAGGAAAACTAGAATTCTTCAACACCGATTGGGGTAGAACAGTTTCTTGGGACACATTTTGCGAACGCACTAAAGCTTCAGGTTATGACGGAATCGAAATCTGGTTTCCTCCTAACGAAGAGAGTCAAAAGCAATTAAAGGCCGCTTTGGAAAAGCATAAGCTCAAAGTTGGTTTTTTAAATGGAACGAATAAATCCCTTCCCTTTAAAGAAAGTCTGAAACAATACACCGACCATTTTAAAACCTTACTCTCTTGGAATCCTGCTTATATCAATTGCCATACCGGAAATGATTTTTTTTCCATGGAACAAAACAAAGCTTTTATCGATGTGGCAAACAAAATAGCAGAGGAAAGTGGCACATCCATTTATCATGAAACCCATCGCGGTCGATTCAGTTACAACCTACCAGATACGGAAAAATATATGACGGCAATTCCCGATTTAAAACTGACCTTGGATATTAGCCATTGGATGGTCGTACACGAATCTCTATTGGAAAATCAAGATGAGAACTTAAAGGAAGTCATCAGTCGTTCGCATCATATTCATGCACGAGTCGGTCATGCGGAAGGACCTCAGGTAAACGATCCAGAAGCACCCGAATGGGAAAGAGCCCTGAATCGTCATTTGGATATCTGGGAAAAGGTAATTCTGCAAAAATGGGCAGAAAACTACAAACCCTTTACGATTACCTCAGAGTTCGGTCCGCCCGATTATATGCCAACTTTGCCGTATACAAGAGTTCCTGTTGCCGATCAATGGAAAGCCAATGTTTTTATTATGCAGGCCATCAAAAAAAGAATGAACGTTCAATGAATAGTATTTATCTTTAGTATGCAATGGATGTTCTAAAACAGCTTTTAGGTCGCTTACACCCTATCATCGTCCACCTTCCCATAGGGTTTATCATTTTGGGGTTACTCCTGCGTTGGTACGACAGAAAAAGAAACGAGTTCGATCATGCCATTCCCTTAATCTTTCTTTGGGCTGGTTATTCTGCAGTCTTAACCTGTATTACTGGTTACGCCCAATACATTGGGGAGGGCTATACCTTTGAAACGGTTAAGTGGCATTTGTGGTTGGGAATAACAACAGCTCTTTTTTCTTTTCTAATGTACTTCAAATTCGGAAATACCGAGACATTTGCATGGGTAAAAACCATACCAATAGTGGTTATGACCTTATTGATGTTCGTATTGGTATCTGCTACAGGACATTTAGGAGGAACCATCACCCATGGCGAGGATTATTTCGTAGAACCGCTTCCTAACAATATCAAATCTGCATTGGGTTTTGAAACTTTTGAAGAAAAGGAAATTGCTCTTACAGAGGAAACTTGGGAAGATGCATTAATTTATGAGGACGTCATTAAACCAATTTTGAATAACAAATGTGTTAGCTGTCATAGTCCTAAGAAAAGTAAAGGCGAATTGATGCTTCATAATGAAAAAGTGATTTTAGATGGAGGCGAAAATGGAGAAGTGTTAAGTATAAACAATGCTATCGAAAGTGAACTTTTTCGCCGTATCACTCTTCCAAAAACAGATGAAGAACATATGCCTCCAAAAGACAAAACTCAACCAAGCAAAGAAGAAATAAAGTTAATAGGTGCGTGGATTGATGTTGGGCATCCCTTTGACCAAACCATTCAGCAATCTGGATTGAAGAAAGAACTATTTCTATCCTTTTTTCCAAAAAAGAAGGACAATAATTATCCCGAGATAGCTGTAATTGCTGCGTCCCAAGACAGCATAAAAATCATTGAAGCAAAAGGAATTCATGTTGACCCCATTGACAAGACCTCTGACTTTCTCAAAGTTTCATGTATCAATAAGCCTCAATTTTCCGATGCCGATTTCGAATCACTAAAACCCTTGTCTCGGCAAATAGCTGTTTTAGATTTGGGTGGAACACAGGTAACAAATGCTATTTTCGAAAAGCTAGCGACACTTCCAAATTTGACGATTCTCAAATTGGACAATACTACCGTAACTGGAGAAAACATAGAAGTCTTAGGTTCTCTTGAATATTTGAAATCCGTAAACCTTACAAGCACTGACTTTGAGGAGATTCATTTGCAAAAGTTTGAAGATTTTAAACGTTTGAAGAGGGTGTATCTCTTTCAAACTAAAATCAACGATAAGGGAATGCAAACCTTAAAAGACGGACAGATTACTGTTGATTATGGTAATTATGAGTTACCGCAAATCCCTTCAGATTCAATTGTTTACTAAATCTTACCCTATGAAAGCTAATCCTCAATTAACAAAGTTCCTGTCTCCTTATGAAAAATCGATTCAGGGTTTAGTTTTTGAACTTCGTAGGTTTATTTTAAATACAGTTTCGACTACCAATGAATTAATTTGGGATAATTACAATGCAGTCGCTATTGCCTATTCAAAATCTGAAAAATTGAAAGATGCTTTTTGTCATATTTCCGTTTATGCCAAACATGTCAATTTTGGATTTAACCGTGGAGCTGAATTGTCAAAAAGAGATTTAAAACTAGAGGGCAAGGGCAAATTGATTCGTCATTTCAAAGTTGAAAGCATGGATACATTTCCCAAAGAAGAAATTAAAAAGATGATTTATGAAGCAGTAGGTATTTCAGAAAATTTGAATGATGAATTACGTGTTCAATCAGGAAAACCCAAAAGCATCATAATGTCAATTTCAGAAAAGAAAATCCGTCCAAAGAATAACTAAGTTTTCAAAACCAAAAGAAAAAACATAGCTTAGAGCCACCAATCGAACCCTATGCATATCAGTAGCAAACTAGGATTATTTCTCGGACCGATATTATTCCTTATCATATTGAATTTACCCATTGAGCTTGTTTCCGAACAGGGTGATATGGTAATCGCGGTTGCTGTTTGGATGGTCGTTTGGTGGATTACCGAAGCAACATCCATATCAGTTACGGCGCTGTTGCCTTTGCTGCTTTTTCCCTTACTTAAAATCATGCCCGTAAGCGATGTTGGTGCTAACTATGGAAGCCCCATCATATTTCTTTTCTTCGGAGGGTTTGTTCTTGCACTGGCACTCGAAAAAGTGAATTTGCACAAACGCATTGCACTGAACATTATTAGAATTACCGGCACAACACCCAACAAAGTGGTGCTAGGTTTTATGATTGCCACCGCTTCTTTAAGTATGTGGATTAGTAATACTGCTACTACAGTGGTTATGCTACCTATTGCCATGTCTGTTATCAGTCTACTAATAAATGATGAGGATGGTTTTACCAAGAGCGATCAAAATTTTGCTCTATCTGTTATGCTTGGAATAGCTTTTTCAGCAAATGCAGGAGGCATTGCTACGGTGATAGGCACACCACCAAATTCAGTGATGATAGGCCTCCTCGAAAATGAATACAATATTGAAATTTCCTTTCTCAAATGGATGGTCATCGGGTTGCCTTTTTCCATAATAATGATTGTTATCATTTATTTGGTGATGGTCAAAGTCATGTTTCCAAACAAGCAATTGAAATTTGCCGCCTCAAAGGAAGTTATCAATGATGAATTAAAAAAATTAGGCCCAATGAGTGGGAAAGAAAAAATGGTTCTAGCGATTTTCGGAGTTACCGTATTTCTCTGGATTTTCAGAACAGTGATTAATGGAATATTTCCAGAATTAAAATTGAACGATACCATTATTAGCATGTTTGGAGCCATTTCCATGTTTGCCATTCCTTACAATCTAAAAAAAGGAGATTTCATAATCAACTGGAAAGACACTTCAAAACTCGCCTGGGGTATTCTAATACTCTTTGGTGGTGGACTTGCATTGGCCAAAGGAATGGCCGTTAGCGGTATCGTCGATATGGTTTCTGGTGCGATTGCCGAAAGTGATATCAGCATCCTGTTTACAGCCGTACTACTTATCTTTTTGATGTTGTTTATGACCGAACTCATGAGCAACGTAGCCCTTGTAGCGGTATTGGCACCTGTAGTTGCAGGTATTGCAATAGGTTTAGAAATTCCAATACTATATTTATTAATCCCTGTGACGATGGCCAGTAGCTGTGCATTTATGCTACCGATGGCAACTCCACCAAATGCCATCGTTTTTGCCAGTGGATATATCAAAGTACATGAAATGGCGCGTGTTGGTGTGATTTTAAATTTGATTGCCGTGGCTCTTTTGGTTTTACTTTTTCAGTTTGTGATTCCATTGTTGTTTTAAAACAAAAAACCCTCGCTAAGCGAAGGTCTTTTTATAGGTGCTAACTCAAATATGGAGGACTCTTTATTTTATATACGCATTAAAACCCTCCGGTAGATGTTTCTTCGTGTCGAAATCTATTGAAAATGAGTCGTTTTCGTCAATATAGTTGATACTTTGTACATCGGTTGGATAAGCATAGGCATCAAAACCTTTTGGTAGGTATTGCGAAAAATCTTCGATTACCGGTTCTTCTTCTATATATTCCACAGCATTCAAATCAACATACATTTTATATGGATTGAATCCCTCAGGAAGATAATCGGCAACATCGAATCCCAAATCAATCTGCTCATCATCCTCAATGTATTCTACAGTATTAATATCAAAAGCCTCAACTTCTTTACTTGGGGTGCTAGCGAAAGCTCCATTTATCAAGGCTATACCCGCTGCCATACTTAAAATAAAACTCTTTTTGTTCATAACGTTCGTAGGTTAATTTATGAGATAGTATAACGCTATGAACTGGTATTATTGTAAGGGTTACCATTCGTCGATGGTCCTAAAAAACGGCGAATTGAAGTATTCTTAAAAAATGAGTAAGAAAACTAGCAACTCCATATTCTAACATTTGAAGTGTTAAAGTCTTAGCAGTACGCGCTATGAATTTTTACGAGAAAAAAAATAGGTTTTTAGATCCTGAAAACTTTTCAATCTACTATATATCAACCGTTTGTCGGGTTTTTTCTTAAATATTTCCAAAAAAATAAAGCCATTTACCAAGGTAAACAGCTTTATCATTGACTAATTCGCTAATTGAAAAATGAATTTCTACTTAAAAGACGCGGCAAAAAGTAAAATGTTACACCAATAGGCCGAAAATTACCAAATTTAACAGTCCCATTTATATTTCATGACGATTTTGGTTGTAATCACAGCACTCGATAAACTCGATTTTTATTGACCTCTCGACGAACTGATTAGAAAATCCGATGAAGAAAAACACTATTCAACAACATCCTGCATTTTGACATCACAAAAAGCCCATTTCGCAACAATGGGCTTTTTTGTACGCTTATCCGAAGTAGTTTAGCTCCAGAATCAAAACCCAAATCGTTATGAACTATAAAGCAAAAAGTTTCCTGTATTTCGCAAGTTTAGTAATCGCTATTGTTTCTTACTATAACATAGATAATACAAGTGACGTTCAAAACACTGAATTAGCTGAAAACACCATAGAAAATGTTTCTACCCTAGAAACAATTAACTAGAAAATATATTGAACCAACTTTGGTTTCCCAAAAGCCAAACGAAGGTTCACCACGAATACACCTACTTAACAATCAAAAAAGGGCTTGGAAGTATCCAAGCCCTTTTTGCATTTCATCCGTTTGTCTAAAAAATGAAAAGTCTCCAATAAAACAGGTCTCTTTAGCGTTTATTCTGGATAACCTACCAATGCTATGAAGTATTTTTATATTCGAGTACTTTTCTGTGCTCTTTCTTTTTTTAGCCTCACCTGCTTAAATGCACAAGAGCAAAGCCAAAATTCAGTTTTAGTTTCTGATAGTCCGACCACTTTTATTGATGGCTTTTCCAAAGCGAGTAAAACGGGAAAAGGACTAGCTCCAATGACCATTCGATTATCCAGTTCAAAAACACTTGAGCTAAATTTGAATGTTAAAAATCAAGAGCATAAAACAACCTCTTTTATAGGTTCTGTAAATCAGAAAGGTGATGCCTCTTTTAGTTTCACTTACTCCAACGGAAAACTTGATGGTCATATAATAGAAAAAGCTGAAAACAAGGCCTATCGCTTATTTACAAACAAAGCAAACAAAGTTCTTGTAGAAGAAACCGATATCAATGCGATACTTTGTATTGCCTATGAAAAAGCGAAAGGAAGTTCAGATTCACAGCAGAAATCGTCGGGTAAAACAAGCAAACGCCCACCTACAACTTTACAAAGTAGACCAGGGGCTCCTGCCGTAATCTATTTGGATTTCGACGGAGAAACGGTAACGGGAACCAACTGGGTTAGTGGGGGAACAATCAATGCCCAACCCTCTGGTATGTCAGATGCTCAAATCACCATTGCTTGGGAAATTATGGCAGAAGATTTTAGTCCGTTTAATATAAACGTGGTTACCGATCGTTCGGTTTTTGAAGCAACACCTAAAGATCATCGGATGATGTGTATTTTCACACCTACAGATGATGCTCAGCCTGATTCGGGCGGCGTGGCATTCCTAAATTCTTTTTCTTGGAATACCGATGACCCAGCCTGGGTATACAATATCTTTAACGGAAAGCAAGCCGGAGATACCGGTTCTCATGAAATTGGTCACACTATGGGGCTTGATCATGATGGAAGAGGTTCAACAGAATATTATGAAGGTCATGGCAACTGGGCACCTATTATGGGCTTCAGTTTAAATAAAAGTATTGCACAATGGAGTCTTGGTGAATATACCAATGCAACAAACATGGAAAATGATCTTCAAGTAATCGGCGGAGGAGCAAACAATTTTGAATATATCGCTGATGATCATGGCAGCGACTTGAATACGGCAACCGCTATTGAAGCTGATAATGGCGGAAACGTAGATGCCTCAGAAAATACTGGTATCATTCATAAAAGAGATGATATTGATATGTTTTCCTTTTTAGCACAAGCAGGTTCCGCAACTTTTAATTTCAGTCCACATGATGTTCATCCGAATTTGGATATTCAAGCGCGTCTATTAGATGCAAATGGAATTGAAGTTGCGATTAGTAATCCATCGGGATTAGAAGCCACGATTTCAGAAAATCTTACTGCAGGACTTTATTTTCTAGAAGTTCAGGGTATAGGAGCAGGTTCTGTTGACACAGGATATTCTGATTATGCATCCCTTGGGCAGTATTCGATTTCGGGACAGTATACGGTGCAAACACCCGAAAATGATATTGAATTGGTCTCAATTTCCCTTGAAGAAGGAAGCTTGGAATGTGGTAGCATTGCTCCATCCGTAGTAGTAAGAAATGATGGACTAAATACCATTTCAGGATTCGATATTCTATATACTTTGAACAATGGAAATCAAGAAACACAATCCTTTACAAATACATTAGCTCCGCAAGAAACGGTTACCGTAGATATCTCTAACATAACATTGACATCTGTAGGAAATTCAAGCATTGAAATTATTGCTCAAATTACCAATGATGATTTACCAACAAATAATACGATAGTTCGAAATTTCTTTGCAAATACATCTGGAGTCGCTGCTCAAGTAAATTCATTTGAAACCTCGGATGATGCCTTGATTGCCTATGACGAAGCAGGAGATGGCTCTGTTTGGGAAAGAGGAGTTCCAAACGGTGCAGTTCTAAACGCAGCTGCCACAGGAAACAATGCCTATGGAACCATTTTAACCGGAAACTATCCTGATGATAAGAAAAGCTTCTTAGTCACTAATTGCTATGATTTTTCAAGCATTCAAACTCCGGTTTTAAAGTTTCAAATGGCTTATGATATAGAAATCAATTACGACGTACTTTATGTAGAATATTCCCTAGATACTGGTGATAGTTGGAATTTACTGGGTTCTAGAACAAGCCAGCCCAATTGGTATAACAGTGACATGGTCCCAGGCACGAACATCTGTGAAAACTGTCCAGGCGAACAATGGACCGGCACAAATGCCACCATGGCTGAGTATGCCTATGACTTTACAGCCAACTCGGCAACTGAAACCGATTTGACCAATGCGGACAACATCATGTTCCGGTTTGTATTTCATACGGATGGCTTTGTAAACGAAGAAGGGGTAGTCATTGATGATTTTGTTGTTGAAGGAACTCCTGTAGACGATGACGACGACGACGACGATGGAATTTTAGATGTTGATGACAATTGCCAATTGACAAGTAATGCCGATCAATTGAACACTGATGGTGACAGCATGGGCGATGTTTGTGATGATGATGATGACAACGATGGGGTTTTAGATGTAGACGACAACTGTCCCCTAACCCCAAACGCCGATCAGGCAGATGCGGATGGTGATGGAATTGGAGATGTATGCGAAGACCCCAACGATAATGATGGTGATGGTGTTGTAAATGCAAGTGACAATTGTCCCGATACGGCTAACGCCGATCAGGAGGATACTGATGGCGATGAAATAGGAGATGTTTGTGATAACGATGATGACAATGACCTGATTCTTGATGCCGTAGATAATTGTCCACTGACTTATAATCCTGATCAATTAGATACTGATAATGACGGTATCGGTGATGTTTGCGATAGAGATGATGACGAAGACGGAGTTTTGGATGTTGACGATAATTGTCCTTTAATTGCAAATCCCGATCAAGAGGATGCTGACAATGATGGTATTGGTGATGTTTGTGATAGCACTCCTGAAGACCTAGACGGTGATGGCGTTTTGAATGACGACGACAATTGCCCGAATACTTCAAACGCAGATCAATTAGATTCAGACGATGACGGAATTGGAGATGTTTGTGATCCTGATGATGATAATGATACCATATTGGATATTGTAGATAACTGTCCATTAGAAGCAAATACAGATCAAGCCGATTCAGACGATGATGGTATCGGCGATGTTTGTGATACGTCTGACGACGGATTTACCTTACCTGAATCTAACTATTCGTTTATCAATGTTCCATCCTGTGAGGCGAATAAAGGTGGAATTGAAATTACAGCAGTTGAAGATTACAGATATCAGGCTACTTTGTCAGGAAGTGCTTTTGGAATTTCAAAGGATTTCGAAGAATCTGTACTTTTCGAAGATCTAGATGCCGGAATGTATTCCGTTTGCATTACTGTGGATGGTGAAGCTGATTACGTGGGTTGCTTTGATGTTACCGTAGAACCTTCAGAGGCATTCTCTGTACAAACGGCGGTAGACTATTCCCGACTAGAAGTAACCCTAACCTTGACTGGAAGCGAAACTTACGAAGTAACACTTAATGATGAAACCCAAATGGTCTCCGCAAATGAAGTTACCTTATCGCTAACGGATCCTGTTAACAACCTACAAGTAAGCTCTGGTAGAGATTGTGATGAACTTTATGAAGAAAGTTTTGCAGTGAATCCTGAAGTAGCGATTTACCCTAACCCTGTAGAAGGGGATCAACTTACCATTAATTTAGAAGGTGGTGTAGAAACAGAACTAGTTGTATCACTATTCGCACTACGTGGAACAAGAGTATCTTCAAAATTGTATGAAGTGATAGATAACCAGGTAGTGGTAAACGTCAGTCTGCTGGCAAAGGGTATTTATATTCTAAATGTGAGCACCTTTAATAAGACTACTACTTATAAGATTATTAGAAACTAGGTTCTGGAAGCATTACGTCGCACGCCTATCGCAACACGCTCTATAATTTACGCTTCACTTTGCGTTACATAGAGCGTTTGCATATTGCCTACAGCAAAAATGTCACTTAGAGCGCATTCTAGAACCTAGGAACATATCATTTTCAAGACCACTGGAAATTAACAAAAAACACTATCTATCGGTGAAAAGAATATATATCCGATGAGCGAAAATGCTATTCCACAACTTCTTATACTTTGACATCACAAAAGGTCATTTTGACAACAACAGCGTTTTTGGCCTGTTTTTGCGCTGTACATTTGAATCAGAATCAAAACCCCGAATGTGATGAATTATAAAGTAAAAAGTTTTATGTATTTCGCAACACTAGTTATCGCAGTTGTAACTTATTATAACATCGATCGTACGGATACAGTTAAAAACACGGAATTAGCTGATAATACTATAGACCTTGTTTCTACCCCAGAAGCATTGAACTAGAAGATATACTGAACGAATCTTCGGCTTCCCAAAGGCTTTGGACGAGTTCACCACGGACATTCCTACTTAACTCAAATTAGAGGCGCTGAGCAATCAGCGCCTTTTTTGTTCGTTAACTATATACAATGACGTTAAAAAAGTCATAATTAAGCAACCCGAACTAAACCAAGTTGCGTTACAAAAGTCACAGACACATACACATTAAAAAATAAAACAGATGAAAAAAGTAGTAGTATTATTAATGATTTTGGTGGCAACCGCCTCTTTTGCTCAAGAGGGAGGAAAAAGAAAGGGTAAACTAAAAAATATGAGTCCAGAACAGGTAGCTACTCTACAAACCAAAAAAGCGACCTTAGCCTTAGATTTATCCGAGCGCCAACAAGAACAAATAAAGGCGCTTCTTCTAGAAAAAGCCGAAATTCGCGAATCTAAAATGGCTGCTCAAAAAGGAAGAAAAGATGATTTGGGCGAACCCGTAACGGTAGATGAACGTTTTGCACGTGAAAGTGAGCGCTTAGATTATCAAATTGCACAAAAAGAAAAACTACAACAGATTCTTTCTAAAGAACAAATGGCAAAGTGGGAAGAAATGCAAAAACGAAGAGGGCATCGCGGGAAGCAGAAAGGACGTGATAAGTCTAAAAGATAGATATACCTATTGCAAATTTACAACTTATAAGAGCCACGCAATTAGCGTGGCTTTTTTTATCTTTTTTGTAAAAATTAAATAGTTGCAAACACCTCTAAATAATTGTAAACGCTTACATCGTTCTTACCTTTTGATTTCATTGAATTCTAGTTGATTTGAAGCTTTTTTTACGATATTGCGTTTATACACTAGTTGTAGTGCATTTACCCAAACCACCTAAATTATAGATGAGAATGTAATATTGCAGGAATGGTAAACAACTATGGAATGGACCTTAGCAATATTCTGTGATTGAAAATGGAAAAGGATTTTTGATTCTTTCAGAAAACTACTACCTGGAATTTAAAACTAAAATGACGTCAAATCGAAATAATAGGAATTTAAAAATCGTGAGGCTTTACATAATTAGTATAGTCTGTATTATTTGTTATTTCTTGATGGAGAATTATAACGTAATAAACGTACTAGTTGAAAAATCGGTTGAATTTTTCCACATGGAAACTACTTCTAGGTTTAGTACACTTATTTTCGCAGGATTACTTCAATATGGGCTGTTAACAGTTGGAATGTGTATTTTTTTAATGCTAAGTTTTATACTAGTCCGAGAAAAAATTAAAAGCGATTGACCGAAATAAAAACGCACTACAACACAACCTATAAACAATACGGGCTTCGGGCTTAATCGCTGGGTTTGCGTATTTTTATGATGTCCGCAAAATCTTTGGGATTTTGCTTTTTAGTCGGACAAAGAAAAAAAGAAAACAAAAAGATTTCGCTCTGTGCGTGGCGGAAAGCAAACGCTAGTTTGCTCCCGTACTGTTCATAGCTCAACCGTTGCAACACTTTTGCCAAAACTGAATGACAGAAGAGGATATTAAAAAAACTTGGCGGAATTTATTGATACCATTTATAATCGGGCTTGTGGTTTTTATTGTATCTATTTTATTTCATCGATTAGGTAGCAAAAGACCAACACCACAAACAATTAGTCTTTTTGGTTGTGCCTTCGGAATCGTATTTATGGTTTTTCCAGGAATAAAGATGTTCAAATTTAAAAAGTATCTTAAAAGTCCGAACAGAAAATGAAACCTCTATTAAAATGAATCAAATTGAAAAGTGGATTTCTAAAATAAAAAAAACGGAAATACCACGCTTAGTTCAAGCGTTGTAAAGCATTGAAAAAATGAAGGAACTCCTAGAGAAACTAAAACTTGTAGATTCTTTAAAGACAGAACTAGTAATTGAAAAGAGTGACTTTGTACATAAATTGCGAAATATTGTGGATGAAGGAAGTACGGGAATTTTCTCAGATATTTTTGACGTTTTCTCCTCTAGCAAAAATGAATATAAAGGAGAGGTTAGTTTTAATGGATTTAAAATAAAAAGAAGAAGGAAATTCTTTGATATGAACTTTAATATGGCTATCGCCAAAGGCACGTATAATCAAAAAGACGATAAACTAATTATTGACACAGAAATAAATGGGTTTCATGTAATGATGATTCCTTTCTATATTTTTTGCATCATCATTTATGGTGTTTTCATTGTTGGATTTTTATCAGCAGATGAAATTGGAGGGAATGCACCTGGATTTGCTTTTCCATTCATTATTATTCATGCTGCTTTTATGATGGGTATACCATACTTTATAATGAGAAGAAGTACTAGAAGACTCAAACATGAATTGGAAAGAGAGTTCTTCTACTTAACAAAATAAAGATGTTCTACAATACTGTTTATTGTAAATAAGGCGTTCTGAAGTTTAAGAAAGTTCAGTACTATTTACAAACTTGCCATATACAGAACATAAGTTTCACTAAAATGGAAAGAAAAGAAGTTCTAGAAAAATACATAGACTCGATAGTTTCCAACTACTCTGAAGATAAGCGAAAGGAAGAGGTAGAGCAATTGCTTATGGAAAATTGGTCTAATGTAGATGGATGGACTAATCTCCCAAGTAATATTCAAAGGGAATTTATCAATGAAAAGCTTGAAGGGCATTTCAATGACAAAAAGTATGATGAAATACTAAAATTCAAACTTCGTGATGATTTTAAAGGTCTCACAAATGAATATCTATCAGAGGCAACAGGTATTACTATTTCGAGCGGAAGTCCTTCTGATTTAATAGCTTGTCCCTGTTGTGGATATAGGAATTTAGAAAGCAGGAATGAATTTGAGATATGCAAAATATGCTGGTGGGAAGATGACGGACAAGACAATAAGCACGCTGATGTGGTATGGGGAGGACCAAATTACGGAGTTAGTTTGACTCAGGCCAGACATTTTTATTTAACTATTGGAATCTATAATCCAGAGCAAATAGACTTAAAAGAAATTCAGGAAGAAGCTTACAAATTTGCAATTGGAAGAACTTTTGAAATTGATGGAGAATATATAATCGAAAAAGCAGAAAACTGGCGAGGAAAAATAGAAACGAAAACCTAGCGATATTACAGTACATACCCTTCGAGGTAAGCACCGTACACAAATAGTGAGACCTTTAAAAACCAAAAAATTCTTAAAACTCCCTTCATCTCACTAACTTGTAGCTACAACCAAAGTTATAATACCCATGGCGTCTAGTAAAGCAATTCTACTTATCCTTCTAATTTCTAGTAGTTTCACCTCCATTTTTGCCCAAAAAACAGAACTAAAAACAAACGGTCGTCTCATTTTAGGCACCTACGTAGAGCGCACCGCATCGGTTACTGCGGGAGATATTGATGGTGATGGCGACAAAGATATTTTAGTTGCCAATGGAAGACATTGGCCTGGGCAAAATCGCATTTTTATAAACAATGGTCGTGGTATTTTCACTGTGGAGAAAAACTTGGGTTCTTTAAGAGAAACCACTTATGCCACGGAACTAGCGGACTTTGACAATGATGGAGACCTTGATGTTGCAGTCGGAAATGATATGGCGCCACACACTTTATTTCTTAATGATGGAAAAGGTAATTTCATGAAAAGTGGTTCCTTCGGTCAAAGATACTCGTCCACACGAAATTTGACATTGGCCGACTTGAACCAAGATGGATTTATCGACATTTTGATAACCAATCGAGGGCGCCCTAATGAGATTTGTCTGAATGATGGAAAAGGCAATTTTACGGAAACAAAGAATTTTGGAGAATCCAAAGACTCAACCATAGACGTAGAAGTTGCAGATATCGATGGGGATACTGATTTAGATTTAATTTTAGCTAATCGAGATGGACAATCCAACTATGTCTACCTCAACGACGGTAAACTAGGCTTTGATGAAAAAATCGCTTTTGGAACAGGTACCGATGACACGCGTTCGGTCAGTGTGGGTGATATAAACAATGATGGACTTCCAGATATTGTCACCGCAAATATCGGCTCTCCGAACATCATCCATTTCGGCAACGAAGAAAATCCATTTATTCAAACGGTTACTTTTGATAACACTGAGGCCGAAAGTTACGCCGTTACTTTAGCTGACATGGACTCAGATACCGACTTGGATATTATCATTGGAAATTCTGAAAGTCCGAATATGATTTACTTCAACGAAGAAAACGGAAAGATATGGACCGTCTATCAACTTAATAATGAGTCATTGGATACCTATGATATCATTACGGCCGATTTGAACAATGATGGCCGTCCAGATATTATTGAAGCGAATTCCGATGCATTAAATCGCTATTATTTCAACCGTCCTAAAAAATAAGTTCAACTTCATATACCAACCAAATTATGAATACCTCTAATTTAAAATCAACATTTACAAGTTGCTTTATTCTATTCGCTTTTCTGAATTCATTTTCTACAGAGGCTCAAAACCAGCCCACAAAACTAAAATATTTCGGTACAGCAGGTTGGGAGATAACCGATGGAAATATAACTGTGTTAGTAGACCCTTACCTCACTCGAATGAAATTAGGAACAGGACCTGGTGTGAGTGACAAAGACACTCGAAAAACAGTACTACGCTCGGATGTCTTTGTTTCCGATACTTTGCTAATCGACAGTTTGATTACCAAGGCAGATTTTATTCTAGTACACCATTCGCATTTTGACCACCTAGCAGATGTGCCCTATATCGCTAAAAAAACGGGCGCCAAAGTTATCGGTACAGAGACCACATTTAATATTCTTCGTGGGTATGGCATTCCCGAAGAACAATTATATCCGGTAAAAGGAGGGGAAGATTATCAATTTGAAAATTTTTCGGTTCAGGTTATTCCTTCGATACATTCTGCTCTCTATGACAAACACTATATCGACTCTAGAACCTATACTGAACCTCCAAAAACGCCTCTTAAGGTCTCAGAATTTATTGAAGGAGGTTCTTTGATGTTCTTAGCTCGTTTTGCCAAACACAATATACTGACTATGGCATCGATGAACTTTGTGGAACGGGAATTGGTAGGTCAAAAACCAGATATTCTTTTGGCGGGAGTGAACCGCTCGCAATTGGGATTATACAAATACAACGAACGCCTTCTGGAAGTAACGAACCATCCAAAAATCATCATTCCAACCCATTGGGATAACTTTCGTTTGCCCTACGGATTTTCACAACAAAGTGGAGTGGAGCAAAAACTAATTCCGTTTCAAGAAGATGTACAAAGACTATCGCCTGAAACGAAAGTTATCATTCCAAAGCATTTGGGTACAATTACTATTGACTAGTACTATTTAAAGATTCTTATCTGATTTAACAGAATAGCCTATCGCACAAAGTCTAACATACTATCTAACCTTATTAGTACTAAAACTAAAAGGTATCAAAAGAAATTTTAGCAAGGATCCTATTGACTTTGAAAAGATAAGAAAGGAAGATATCCATCGGCCAAAGGGTAAATTTTTAAGACGGAACAATGCAATCGATTTCCGAGTTTCAAACACTCGAATCACTGAGATAAAGCGAACAAAAACCGCTAATTCCCTTCTAATTTTCATTCATGGAGGGGCCTTTATTTCTGGTCCTGCCAAGCACCATTGGGATACGGTACAGGAAATCGCCAAACAAACGAATCATATCATTTGGATGTGTGATTACCCAAAAGCACCCGAGCACAAAATTTCAGATTTATCAAAAAACATTGACTCCATTTACCACAAGGCTTTAGAAAAATACCCAGCAAGACAGATTTCCCTATTGGGTGATTCGGTCGGTGGAACTTTAATTGCCGCACTAACACAAAGGTTAATTGAGAAAAGCACTGAATTACCCAGCAAAATCATACTTGTTTCCCCAGTCATGGATGCCACTATGTCAAATCCTGAAATTGAAAACCTCGAAAACAAGGATCCAATGCTTTCGAAGATTGGGGTACTTAGTGCAAAAAAAATGTGTGCTGAAAACGGTGATTTAAAAAATACAATGCTTTCTCCATTACATGGTAGCTTTGATAAATTTCCTAAAACAATTTTATTTTTAGCGGAAAGAGACATTACATTTCCCGATCAGTTATTGGCTGCTCATAAACTGATTGAAGTTAAAGCCGATATCGAAGTAATACAAGGGGGAAATATGCCGCATATTTGGCCTTTTCTACCTGTTATGAAAGAAGCTAAAACAGCTTTAAGTCAAATAATAAGTAGGTTAAACCAATCTAGCTAGCAACTGTACTAATCGTCTTCTCAAAGGTCAAAAGGTTTTTCAATTCTAAAACTCTTGACACGGCGAGGTCTAAGCGCGAAGCACACAATGGTTTTGCCATAAAATCAATAGCGCCATTCGAATAGGCTTCAATCTCAAAAGATGATCTGGTGGAGTTTACGATTACCTCTACGGAGTCTTTAAATAGCTTTTGAAGTGAGAATCCATCGATTTCTGGCATTTCTACATCAAGAAGTACCAAATCAATATCTTCGCTGTTTACAGCGCTTAAACCTAAAAAAGGATTGGTAAACGTGCCAACGAGGTTTAAGTGCTCGTTTTTCTCAATTAGTTTTGATGAAAGTGCCAGTTGCACTCCTGAGTCGTCGATTACAATAACATTCAGCTTCATGGGACTGGGGTTTTCTGTTTTGGTTTGGTCTTATGCTAACTCTGAACAGCCGTAAAAACTTACATAAAATTGACGAATCGCACAATTTTACGATGAAATACCCTTTTAACCCATAAAATTACTAGGAAGTAATCTTCCCCCAAAACGATTAACCTAGAAAATAGTTGCCACAGCGGAAATCGTTTCATCCAAATCCGCATAGCTTAGGGCATCGTTTAGAAAGTAACTTTCAAAAGCAGAGGGCGGTAGATATATTCCTTTGTCAAGCATTCCACGGAAATACTTTTTAAACATATCATTATTGCCTTTTGCAGAAGAAGCGAAATCAACCACAGGTTCATCGGTAAAGTGTACAGAAATCATACTTCCAAAACGGTTGATTTGATGCGCAACTCCTTTTTCAGCTAGAACACCTGCAATACCTTTATGCAAATATTCCGTTTTGTCAGCTAAACTTTGGAAGACTTCGGGTTTGTTATTCAACGCTGTCAACATGGCCAAACCAGCACTCATCGCCAAAGGGTTTCCACTTAATGTACCCGCTTGATACACTGGACCATCAGGAGCCAAGTGACTCATAATCTCAGTTCGTGCGGCAAAAGCACCAACGGGTAATCCACCGCCAATAACTTTTCCGAACATTACAATATCCGCATCGATTGCCAATGTTTCCTGCGCTCCACCTTTTCCTAATCGGAATCCGGTCATGACCTCATCAAACAATAATAATATCCCTTCTTGTGTACAAAGTGAACGTAATCCCTGTATGAATTCATCCGTAGGAATAATACAGCCCATATTTCCGGCAACAGGTTCTATGATGATGGCAGCAATCTCTCCTTGATTCGCTTGGACCAAAGTTCTTACACCTTCTAAATCATTATAATCCGCAAGCAAGGTATCCTTTGCTGTACCCTGAGTTACACCAGGACTATTAGGGCTACCAAAAGTTACTGCTCCACTACCCGCTTGAATCAAAAAGGAATCAGAGTGGCCGTGATAACATCCTGCAAATTTGATAATTTTATCTTTTCCGGTATAACCCCTTGCTAAACGCACAGCACTCATGCAAGCTTCCGTTCCACTATTTACAAAACGAATCTTATCAATATTTGGCACCATTGAAACGGCCAACTTCGCCAACTCCGTTTCAATTTCGGTTGGCATTCCGAAAGAAGTACCTTTCTTCGCTTTGTCAATGACCGCATTGATTACAGGCTCATAAGCATGACCCAAAATCAATGGACCCCACGAAGCGATATAGTCAATCAAACGATTTCCATCTTCATCATATAAATAGGCCCCTTTCGCCTCTTTGACAAAAATCGGCTCTCCCCCAACAGCTTTAAAAGCGCGAACAGGAGAATTTACACCTCCCGGAATATATTTTTTCGCCTCTTGAAATAGGGCGCTACTTCTTTTGTAAATCATTTGCTAATTGAATTTTTCTGTCTTTACGGTAAGTTCCTGTCCCACGGATATCGTATCACCATACATATAGTTCCAACGTTTCAAATCGTTAACAGAGACTGAATATCTTCTTGCAATGGAATATAAGGTATCGCCTTCCCTAACCAGATATACGGCATTCTTCTTTTTAGGCTTTACTTTTTTTTCTGCTGTTACTTCTTGGCTGGCAACTCGGATTTCCTTTGCTCCTGTTTTGTCAAACTTCGCAAGTCCATATTGTTCAATGAGGGAAATCAATTTTTGCGGATAACGCTTATCTGTAGCATAACCGGCTTTTCGTAGTCCGTGTGCCCATTTTTTATAGTCCGTACTTCGATAGTCAAAAAGAAAGGCGTAACGAGAACGTTTTGTCAAGAAAAGACTGTGGTCACGGTAGGAATACATCGGATGATTGTACTTACGAAAACACTCGCCCTTTTCATCATCATCGTGAAAATCGTAGTCGCCTTGCCAACCGGTGTGGCACTTAATGCCGAAATGGTTATTGGTTTTTCGAGCTAGTTCGCCTTTTCCAAAACCACTTTCTAGAAGTCCCTGAGCTAAAGTGATACTTGCAGGAATTCCGTAGGCTTTCATTTCCCTTTGCGCTACTTCCGAAAACGTATCAATATAATCCTTGGGCTTTTCGAATTCCATTCGAATGAACTTGCCTGTATCCTCAGGCATAGGATAGAGTCCGTCATCTGTTGTTCTTTTCGGAATTGCTTTTTTAGGAGTCGTTCGTGCAGTTTCGGTATTTCGCTTACCATAGGTGACCTTTTGTTTCACCTTACATCCGAATAAAAAAGTACCCAGTAGGGCAACAAGAAAAATACGTTTTATCATAGCTTAATCTGGGGTAGATTTTTCTTTTTCAATTTAGCGTTCATTCCCGAAATACTTTGTAAACCGCCTGTATGAATCGCCAAAATTTTTGTTTTTGGTTCGAAATGGTCTTTTTTGACCAATTCTAGAATTCCGTATAACAGCTTTCCGGTATAAATCGGGTCGAGGGGAATTTGCGTCCGCTCCTTAAAATCATTTATAAAATGGATAAGTTCTGCGGATACTTTCGCGTAACCCCCAAAATGATAATCGCTCTGCAATTGCCAATTTTCCTTCGACGTAAAATTACGAATATCTTCGATTAAAAAATCACCTTTCAGAGCCGGGAAGCCTAAAACTCCTTGTTTTGGAAGGGATGCATTGATGATTCCGGCTAGCGTACCTCCAGTTCCTACTGAGGAGCAAATCATATCAAACTGCGCATCTTCCGGAGTAAGTATTTCTTCACATCCCTTTACAGCAAGGACATTTGAACCTCCCTCCGGCAAAAGATAGAAAGCACCAAATTCTGATTTCAATATATTTATAAAGGCTTCAGAATTTTTATCCCGATAGGCATCCCTTGAAATAAATTTAAATTGCATTCCGTGTTCAGAAGCCAACTTTAGGGTAGGGTTTGTTTCCCATTTTGCGGAAATTTCTTCTCCTCGGATAACTCCTACAGTCTTTAAACCCTGTAACTTTCCCGCATACGCCGTAGCCGCAATATGATTGGAAAAAGCGCCACCAAAAGTCAGCAGGGTATCAAAACCTTGTGATTTTGCCGCTTCTAAATTGTATTTAAGTTTACGGTATTTATTACCGGAAAAAAGGGGGTGAATCAGATCTTCCCTTTTGATACTTAGGGATACTTGTTTCTCAATTAATAAAGGAAGTTGAACCGATTGATTTTCCGTATGCACTTTAGAAACTGTTTTACAGTATCAAAGGTACTTTATAAAGCTGAAAAACTTTCGTTCGTTCGGATAGTTCAGGTTATGTTCATTATGATACGCCTCTTGCTCAAAGCTGATATTTTGATACCCTCGGTAAAAACTCAAATGCCAAAGACTGCGCAGTAGCCATTCAGAAATATAAAATATGTAAAATGGAATTATAAGTAATTCAAGCTGTTGCTTCAAATGAATCTTCTCGTGATTGATAAGTACGCTATCCGCTTTTAAAGAATCGTTCTTTAAAATAATAAAGGGCCAGAAGGACAAGCCAACGTAATTCTTGTAAAAGAAATGTTTAAAGACTAGTATCATAGGTTGATAGTAAAACGTCTATTCACAAAGTTAATTGTTAAAACGATCTTGCCTTGCATAACTCAATTATGTTGCCAACAATTGTATTTGCTCGTTAAAAAACCTTAAAAACCCCACAAAGTGTTTGTTTCGCGGGGTAGAGATTATCGTTATCAACAAAAAATCTACTAATTTCGCTCCTAGCGGAGGGCGAAGTAATTCATATTAGTGGCTTCTAATGACTCCCTTATATTATGAAAGAGATACTACCTATTGAAGAGGGGGACTTTTACTGGTCAGAAGAGGGCTATCGTGTTTTTACAAAGCAATACCATCTAAAAAGAGGTTATTGCTGTGAAAGTGGGTGTAGACATTGTCCTTATGGTTACGACCCTAAAACCAATTCGCAGTAGTGCTCAATAGTCTTCTTCGGCACGGTTTTTGATATTTTTTGAGTAGTTTAAACTTGACGAATTCCAAAAATAATTGATTATGAAAAAATTGAAAATTCTTGCACTCCCACTATTCGTGCTTCTTTTTTTGAGCTCTTGTACTTCTGTACGCGTACTATCCGATTATGATAGAGATGCCAATTTCGGTTCTTATAAATCCTATGCATTTTATAAAACCGGAATTGATAAAGCACAAATTTCTGATTTGGACAAAAAACGAATTCTACGCGCCATTGAAACTGAGATGGGAACAAAAGGATTTGTGAAATCTGAAAATCCTGATATTTTGGTGAGCATCTTCACTAAAGAACGCGAGCAAGTTGACGTATATAACAACTACTGGGGCGGAGGAGGCTTCGGTTGGGGTTGGAGCCCTTGGTATTGGGGTGGCGGTTTTGGTCCTGGTTGGGGCTGGGGCTGGGGCGGAGGCAACAATGTAAGCACCCGTACGCAAGGTTCACTCTATATTGACCTGATTGATGCTAAAAGCAAAGAATTGGTTTGGCAAGGGAAAGGTGATGGCACTTTAAACAATACCAAGAATATTGAAAAGAAAGAAATGCGTATCAAGGAGTTTGTTGCTGAAATAATGACGCAATATCCGCCTGATGTAATGGCTTCAAAATAATTTACAAACCGCCTTCGGGCGGTTTTTTTGTGCTTTCTCTTAACATCTTCTGCATCTGTTTTCGAATTCGAATTTCGTAACTTTACCTTTAGAAAAACGAAAGTAAGTGTCATACGAAAGTAATCCTATTTTAGACAAGCTTCCTGAACATTTGAAGCAATTTATTAAACCGCAAGACTATAGCGATTACACTGCTATTGACCAAGCCGTTTGGCGTTATGTGATGCGGAAAAATGTGGATTATCTAAGCAAGGTTGCCCACAAATCCTATGTCGACGGGTTAGAAAAAACAGGAATCTCCATAGACCATATACCGAATATGTACGGAATGAATCGAATTCTTGAAGAAATCGGTTGGGCAGCGGTAGCGGTAGACGGGTTTATTCCACCTTCAGCCTTTATGGAGTTTCAGGCCTACAATGTTCTGGTGATTGCTTCTGACATTCGACAATTGGAACATATTGAGTATACCCCAGCCCCTGATATCATTCACGAAGGTGCTGGTCATGCTCCAATTATTGCGAATCCTGAATATGCGGAATATTTGCGTCGTTTTGGAGAAATTGGTTGTAAGGCGATTTCAAGTGCTAAAGACTTTGAACTGTATGAGTCAGTGCGACATCTTTCGATAATCAAAGAGGCAACAGGAACACCTCAAGCCGAAATCGACAAAGCCGAAAAGGACATCGAAAATTTGCAGAATAATATGGGCGAACCTAGTGAGATTGCCCTCATCAGAAACCTACATTGGTGGACGGTAGAATATGGATTGATTGGCACAGTCGAAAATCCGAAGATATATGGGGCTGGACTTCTTTCTTCCATAGGGGAAAGTGCGTGGTGTATGACCGATGAAGTAAAGAAAATACCCTATTCTATTGAGGCAGCGCACACATCTTTCGATATTACCAAACCGCAACCGCAGCTTTTTGTGACGCCTGATTTTGCTTTTCTTAGTCAAGTTTTAGAGGAATTTGCAAACGAAATGGCGGTGCGAAAAGGTGGATTAAGCAGTATTCAGAAGCTCATCAATTCCAAAGAACTTGGAACTATAGAGTTAAGTACTGGACTTCAAGTCTCCGGAAATTTTAAACAGGTGATAGATTTTAAAGGAAAACCCGTATTCTTTCAAACGGAAGGCCCTACTGCTTTATCCTATCGCGAAAAAGAATTGGTAGGTCATAGTGCTGAAATTCATTATGACGGATTTGGTTCCCCCATGGGAAAACTGAAAGGCATCAATTTAGCGATTGAGGATATGAGTCCAAGAGATTTAAAGGCTTACAATATTTTCGAAGGACAGACCATAACTCTAGAGTTTGAAGGAAACATCAAGATATCGGGAGAAATCATTACTGGAACTAGAAATTTAAAAGGTGAAATCATCTTAATTACCTTCCGCAATTGTACAGTCACCCATAAGAAGAAAGTTCTTTTTAAATCCGATGAGCGATTGTATAGTATGGCAGTTGGCGAGCATATTGTTTCTGCTTACAACGGCCCTGCAGATTTGAATAGTTTTGATTTAATTAATCATGAAATTTCATCGACTACTGTGAGCTCAGAAATGTCCACCCAACGAAAAAAACTGGATAGTTATTACAGACAGGTCCGTGATTTTCGGGAGGGCATCAATACCACCATTTCACGTCATAAGGTCTTTGAGCAAATAGCTAACGAATTTCCTAACGATTGGCTTTTATCCGTTGAGCTCTATGAACTAGCAAAAAACAATGGAGATACTGATTTCGCACAAGAAATTGCAAATCATTTGGAAACTGTCAAGTTGAACAATCCCAAAGTAGGGCAATTAATTGATGATGGATTGCAATTGGTCGACGCCAGTTTTGTTGTCTAAACCGCTCGTTTTTTAATTATACGAATCTGACCATTGTGATTTGATTCATGCTCTACAACATGAAACCATTTGCAATAGTTGTTCGTGGGTTGATTGCCAAAAAAGTTGGTTGTGGCATAAAGCCAGGCATCGTCTCGATTCTTAAGTTCATTTAAGGAGTATTCTCGTACCTCAGCCAGTTTGTCTAAATAAAAAGCAGGTGATTTACCTTTGAAAGTGGCCCGGCCTTTATTCCCCAAACTACTTGCGGCATCCCACATTTCATCGGAAACTCCGAAGCTAAGCGCTTTCTTAGGAATACCTTTAAAAGTGTCTATTTGATAATATCGCTCGGTACCCGCCAAATGCATTAACATTGCTCCTATCGAATTCGAATCGTCGTCTAAGAGAAAATCCAATTCTTTCTGACTAATATTTCGTACACCCCTTATAACAGTATCTCGCATCCAGTCCATCATAGAAACTAGAATGCTTACCTCGCTTGTGTATCCTGATCGCCTTCCAAATTCGTGAATACCTAATTCCTTTGAGGCTTTTGGAGGTTGTGCAATACCCAAACTGGGTAAAAGTAATCCGGCGCTTAAAACTCCCGTTGACTTTAAAAAATTTCTTCTGTTGTTTGTTGTTTCCATGATTTGTCATTTTTTGATTCCTTATGAATTTAAAAACAATTTGCCAGTGGAAAATGCTTGTTTGCAATAGTTTAACGAAATGAAATTTCTGAAGTCAGTCTTTAAAGAATATTTCGGAAAAGTTTTCTTCCACCTCTTGATTCTCATAGATTAGTTTCCACTCCATCGAATTGGTCAACATGTAGAATTTTGACAATTCGCTTAGTAAGCGGTTTTTGGCGTTACTTTTTAAAGTTGAGGCCTCAATCTTTTTCATCAAAGAAGCATTTACATTTTCCTTGATTTTGTTGTAATCCGAAGCATCAAACGGATTTAAATAATCGGCAGTAACATCATAGTACTCAAAATCGGGGCTAATCTTGATTTCAGGCTCTGGAATACTTTTGATATGAAGGGTTTTATCTTCTTCATCAACTTCAAAATCAATTTTAACTAAATCATAGGCTACCGTAACCTCAGCATTCACGACAACCAAAGCCTTTTTATCGGCAGTTATTAAAGGCCCGAAAAGCTCTTGTGAATCCTTGTAATTGTAGACTTCTGCAAAATGCCCTTCAGTGACAATAAGTTTTGAAACATTAGAAATCTCCTGTTGAATGAGCATTGAATTCTCTTGAAGAATAGATTTATCTTTTTTTTCTTTTGAGCTCGAACGGAAGATTATTATTCCTGTTAAGATGATTATAACTGCAATTAGGATTTTTTTCATTTCATCTAAAATAGTGATGATTACTTGAGATACCTCTCTCAATCCCTCCTTATTAGGAGGGAAGTCTAATGTTCAAATTTCATAAAAGGATACTCCTCTTGAAGATACGTAATTTTCCTTTCGAGGGATTTCATAAAGCTTTGATGCTGCCCTGAATCAGGATTGTAAGGTCGGTGCTGCAAACCCTTTTGAACCGTGTCTACTTTTTCCATGGTAGTATATGCTGTTAGTGAAATCCAGACTTCTTTAAATTTTTCCCAGATGTAGTCGATGGCAATTTGATTTGGATGTATCATATCAGCTTCGTAGAAACGGTAGTCACGGAGTTCGTCCATCACGAGTTCATAACTTTCAAAATACGAAGTTCGAGGTAGGAAATACGAAGTTTCCATGATTTGATGAATTGCCGAAATCAGATGGGCTTTACTTCTTTGGTTTTCCACAAAGCCGTCTTTCAGGTGTCTTACCGGTGAAACCGTAAAAATGAACTTCGCATTTTGATTTACAGATTGGACACATTGAATGGCATTTTCCAAACTATTTTGAATCTCTTCTGTAGAAAGTAATTCTTTCGAGAATTCCTTCTGAGGTACTTTATGGCAATTGGTAACGACCGTGTCAGTTTCTATATTCTGATAGACCCAAGCAGTCCCCAAGGTAATTAGCACATGTGTTGCTTTGGTAATTTGTTGATACGTTTTCTCCAAACCGGAATTTAGTTCCTCGAGTAATTCTTTTTTGGATGAATTACTTAAATCGGAATGTGAATCAAAGCAATGCCAACGTTCGTTTAAAAAGAAAATGTCTTTTTCCGAGTAGATTTCGCTTTTAACTGCTTTTGAGATCAACTTTTCAATTGCCAAAGGATGAAATAAGATTCCGAATGGGTTTTGCAAGGATTGGAATTTGAAGTAATCTAACTTATCTCCAATATTTTCTGCAAAACAAGAGCCCAAAATCAATAGCTGGCTTTCGTAACCAATTTGATTTTGGGCTCTTGTAAATGGAATTTGAGTTTGGAGTTTCATACTCCAAACTTACTACTTTGCTAAATTCTTTTTTGATTTAGCAATTACCTTGCTTAAATGTTCTAAGTTTTTCGCTTTTAAGTTGTATCCTAATCCTGTAATATAATCTCTAAAAACTACATCTCCAGTTTTAGCGTTTACGATTTGAACAAATCGCTCCGCGTTCATTCTAACATAACGCATATAGTAAAACTCCTTACCGGATATTATGGCATTATCTAAATCATCCTTGTTAATGAGTTCATAGTCATAACCATACCCTTTCAAGAGCTTTTCAACTTCCTTTTCGTCTCTATCGGAAATTCCAGCTGTCCAAGCATTAGTCTTCTGAGTAATATATTCAGGTATGAAAAGTTTTGATGATGCTAGTCTAGCTATTTTTTCAGCTTCAGCGTCCTTTTTATACATCCAGTATGTCTTTTCTCCAGCAATTAGAGCATTGGACTTTTGCAGATAGTTTCTCAACATTCCCTTCGTGTAATTGAAGAAAACATCTTCAGTGTAAATACTCTTTACGATTTCATCATCTTTTTTAGTCAGTGCTATTCCAACAAACTCCGCAGTTGGAAAAAGATAAAACTTAAGAATAGATTCCCTATTCTCATTAAAAATAGCTTTCAATTTTTTCTTTTTCTTCTTATCTGATAAATCAGGAGAAAGCTTTGCAAGCTTCTTACCGATTTCATCGGCATCGTACATCGCTACATCAAAATAGGTGTGAAGAGATGCAGATTTGGTCATCCCCATCTCTTTTTTAACCACTTTAAAACCAGTTAATGCAGCAAACGAATAATTCCCTTTGTGCATCTCCATGAGATTAAAATCTTCATGAGAGATTAATTTATATGGAGTTACAGTCCACGTATCTTTTAGAATCTGCTCATACTCAGAAGCGTCGATTACATCTGATAATACAAAAACGGTGGTTGTTGATTTAAAACGTTCTAGCGTCTCTTTTTTGAGGTCGGCTGGTTTTCCACGATGTTTTGCACCAAAGGAAATTTGTGAATGCCCTACAAAACTTACAAAGGCAACTAATAAAATAAGATAATTTTTCATGGTTAAATGTTTAAATTGGTTTGTATAAAACCATACTTAACCTCGATTATTGTTGTAAAGAAGCCTTTTTTAATTCTTCAAGTATTCCCTTGCCTTGTCCAAAGCCTCTTGAATACCTCCAGGTTTTTTACCCCCCGCAGTAGCAAAGAAAGGTTGTCCGCCACCACCGCCTTGAATGTATTTACCAAGCTCACGAACTATGGTTCCCGCATTTAGGTCTTTAGAAGCTACTAACTCTTTAGATATATAGCAGGAAAGTAGTGCTTTGCCATTTTGTTCCGTTCCGAAGAGAAGAAAGAGCTTGTCTTTATTCTGCCCCATTTCAAATGAAAGGTCTTTAATGCCAGCGGCATCTAAATCTACTTTTTTAGCCAAGAATTGAATTCCATTGACTTCTTCCAATTCGTTTGCCAATTCTCCTTTAAGGTTCCTTGCTTTATCTTTTAAGAGCTGCTCGACCTCTTTTTTTAGTCTCGCATTCTCCTCTTGTAAAGCAGATACAGCTTTTAAAGGGTCTTGCGCATTATTCAAAACATCTTTGATTTCGAATAAAGTTCTGTTGTTTTCGAAATAGAAGTCTTTTACGGCATCTGAAGTAATTGCTTCAATTCTCCGAATACCTGCGGCAACAGCACCTTCTGATTTGATTTTAAAATGCCAGATATCACCTGTGTTCTTGACATGAGTCCCGCCACAAAGTTCTATGGATTGTCCAAAACGAACTGTTCTTACGGCATCTCCATATTTCTCACCAAACAGAGCCATAGCACCTTCCTTTAGCGCCTGCTTCATAGGAACACTTCTGTTCTCTTCAAAGGGGATTTGTCCTTCTATTCTAGCATTCACGAAATTTTCAACGGCCCGCAGTTCATCCACAGTTAATTTTGAAAAATGGGAAAAATCAAATCTCAAATATTTGGAATGCACAGCTGAACCTTTTTGTTCAACATGCGTTCCTAAAATTTCACGTAAGGCCTGATGTAATAAATGGGTTGCCGTATGATTCGCTTCCGTTCGTTGGCGTTGTTTTTTATCAACTACAGCTTTAAACGTTCCGTCGGTTTTCTTAGGAAGGTTTTTCGAGAAATGAACGATTTCGTTGTTCTCTTTTTTGGTGTCAATGATGTACACCACATCTCCGTCAGGTGCTTCCAAATAGCCCTTATCCCCTACTTGGCCTCCACCTTCAGCATAAAAGGGCGTTAAATTGAAAACCATTTGATATTGTTCTCCGTCCTTCTTGGAAGTTACCTTTCTGTATTTTACAAGATTGACATTGGCTTCCAAAAGGTCGTATCCAACAAATTCTTGTTCTATATCACCCGATAGAATCGTCCAATCTTCTTTTGAACTGGCCGAGGCCGATTTGGAGCGATTTTTCTGTTCTTGCATGGCCACATAAAATCCTTCCTCATCCAAAGTATATCCTTTTTCTGAAAGAATGAGTGCGGTCAAATCCTTTGGAAATCCATAAGTATCATACAATTCAAAGGCTTTTCTACCGTAAACCTCTTTTCCTTTGGTATTGGCAATAACCGAATCTAACAAGACTAAACCTTGCTCAAGCGTCTTTAAAAAGGAATGTTCTTCCTCTTTAATGACATTCTCAATCAACTGCTTTTGCTGTTTCAGTTCTGGGAAAGCATCTCCCATCGTATTTGACAATACATTCACCAAACGATACATAAAGGGTTGCTTGGTATCTAAAAATGTGAATCCGTAACGGATGGCTCTTCTAAGAATTCTGCGAATCACATAACCAGCACCGGTATTACTCGGTAGCTGCCCATCTGCAATCGAAAAAGATACTGCGCGAATATGGTCGGCAATAACACGAATAGCAATGTCAGTCTCCTCTTTTTTACCGTAATCGGAATTGGTAATTGTCTCTATTTCACGAATGATAGGTGTAAAAACATCCGTATCATAATTGGATTCCACACCTTGTAAGGCCATACAAAGGCGCTCAAAACCCATTCCGGTATCTACATGTTTCGCCGGAAGCGATTCTAATTTCCCATCAGCCTTTCGATTGTACTGCATGAAAACCAGGTTCCAGATTTCTACAACTAGGGGATGATCTTCATTCACCAAAGTAGCTCCAGCGATATTTGCCTTCGCCTCCGCAGAGCGGAGGTCCACATGAATTTCAGAACAAGGTCCGCAAGGCCCTTGGTCACCCATTTCCCAGAAATTATCCTTCTTATTGCCCATGATGATTCGATCTTCAGGCACGATGGCTTTCCATAGGTTAAAAGCTTCAGAATCCATCTTCAAATTATCCGCGTCATCGCTTCCTTCGAAAACGGAAACATAAAGACTGTCTTTATCTATTTTACACACTTCAGTGAGAAACTCCCAAGCCCACTCGATTGCTTCTTTCTTGAAGTAATCACCAAAACTCCAGTTGCCCAACATTTCGAACATGGTATGGTGATAAGTATCTTTTCCTACTTCCTCTAAATCATTATGCTTCCCACTTACACGGAGGCATTTTTGAGTATCCGCTATACGTGGGTTTTTAATCGCACTATTTCCTAAGAAAAACTCCTTAAAAGGAACCATACCTGCATTGGTAAACATCAACGTTGGATCGTCTTTGATGACCATAGGTGCTGAAGGCACAATTTTGTGGCTTTTTTCTTTAAAAAAGTCTAGAAATTGATTCCTGATTTCTTTGGAAGTCATATAAACTGGTAAGTTTTACAAATTTTAACTATTTATACAAAACAATTTTTATATTTGTTTGTTCTGTAAAAACGACACAAAAATAGGTAAAATACATTCATGTCTAAAGTAAAGTACTATTACGATCCTGATACGCTCTCCTACCGAAAGATAGAGCCAAAGAAATCAAGACGCTACCGTAATATTGGACTTTTTGTGTTGGGTTCTGCCCTATTCGGACTTTTCTGCTTGATTTTATTGTTGAACACTAACTTAGTAAACACTCCTAGAGAACTTTCTTTAGACCGTGAGCTAAAGAATTATGAACTTCAGTTTGAGCTGTTAGATAAAAAAATGCAGCAAATTGAAGAAGTATTAGCAAATATAGAGGATCGCGATAATAATATTTATCGTTTATATTTTGAAGCCAACCCAATACCTGAAGAACAACGTCGGGCTGGTTTTGGGGGTGTTAATCGCTATAAATCTTTAGAAGGCTTTAATAATTCTGAAATGATTATAGCCACCACCAAACGTTTGGACATTATTAAAAAGCAAATAGCAATTCAGTCTAAGTCATTGGAAGAAATTGCCTTATTGGCCAAGGAAAAAGAAAAACTTTTGGCGGCAATACCAGCTATTCAACCTATCAACAATGAAGAGCTGACACGAATGGCTTCAGGTTACGGTTATCGTTCAGATCCATTTACAAAGGCACGTAAGATGCATCGTGGTATGGATTTCACAGCACCAAGAGGAACGCCTATTTATGCTTCTGGTGATGGCAAAGTAACCCGGGCAGATAACAATTCTTCAGGCTATGGAAAGCATATTCGTATCGACCATGGGTATGGTTATATGAGTCTTTATGCCCATTTGAGTAAATACAATGTGAAACGCGGACAGAAGGTAAAACGTGGTGACCTTATTGGCTTTGTTGGAAGTACAGGTCGTTCCGAGGCACCTCATTTGCACTACGAGGTTTTTAAGGATAAAGAGCGAATCAATCCTATCAATTTCTATTATGGAAGTTTATCCCTGAAGGAATTTGAAAATATGCTGAAATACGCAAACCAAGAAAATCAATCACTCGATTAATGCATATAGAGCTACCTGAGAAACGATATTACGGTATTGGTGAAGTCGCCAAGGCATTCGGAGTGAATACTTCACTAATTCGTTTTTGGGAAAAAGAGTTTGATGCGCTTAAGCCTAAGAAAAATGCAAAAGGTAATCGAAAGTTTACTCCTGAGGACATTAAGAATCTGCAGCTGATCTATCACCTCGTTAAAGAAAGAGGCTTTACTTTGGAGGGAGCAAAAATACACCTAAAGGAAAATAAGAAGAAAACACTTGATAACTTTGAAATCATTGCGAAGTTGGAACGCATCAAGACCGAGCTTACCAAAATCAAGGAACAACTATAGAATTGTTCCTGTAACATTCTATTTGTATTGAACACTAACCATTAAAACACTACACTTATGAAAAAAGGATTAATCGTATTAATCATACTTGGAATTCTCGCTTTTTTACTAGGAAGTTGGTATGTAAACACAAACAACGAACTTGTTGAAATGAAAGGGCAGGCTACCTATCAATGGGCGAATGTTGAAAGTTCATACCAAAGAAGAAGCGATTTAATTGGCAATCTTGTTAAAACTGTTCAAGGGGCTGCCGATTTTGAAAGAGGTACGCTTAAAGATGTTATTGAGGCTAGGGCAAAAGCAACGGCAACTAATATAGACGCGAATAATTTAACTCCAGAAAAATTACAAGCTTTTCAGCAGGCCCAAAGTGGTCTAAGTGGTGCTCTGGGAAAATTAATGGTTGTTGTTGAACGCTATCCAGAATTAAAGGCCAATCAAAATTTTTTAGAACTTCAATCGCAACTAGAAGGCACTGAGAATAGAATTAACGTTGAGCGCAATAAGTTTAATGTGGAAGCTGGGGAATACAATATAAAAATTGAAAAAATACCAACAAATATTATTGCTGCCATTGCCAATTTTGACCCTCTAGCTCTTTTCAGTTCGAATCCTGGAGCTGAAAACGCGCCAGATGTAGATTTTGATTTTGATTAATCAGTCTGAATGTCTCGCGTAGAAAAGCTTTTATCAGATAATGAAGAACAAGAAATTGTTCAAGCCATTCTTGAGGCAGAAAAAAACACTTCAGGAGAAATTCGAGTTCATATTGAATCGCACACACGACTAAAGCATTTTAATCGTGCCAAAGAGGTATTCCATTTGCTTAAGATGGATAATACTAAAGATGAAAATGGCGTATTGATTTATGTAGCGGTCAATGATAGGAAATTTGTCATTTATGGTGATAAGGGTATAGATGAAGTTGTTCCTGATAATTTTTGGGATACCACACGCGATGCCATTCAGGACCATTTTAAAAAAGGGAACTTTAAACAAGGAATCATTGATGGTGTGTTAAGCACTGGCAAACAATTGGAAAATCATTTTCCATGGCATCATGGTGACATAAACGAACTGAGCGATGAAGTATCTAAAGGATAGCCTTGTCGTTTTTCTTTTTTTGTCCTGCGGATTTTCATTCGCCCAGTTTCAGATTCCTGAAAAACCTGAGCTGCAAACCAGTGTTTATGATTACATTGACTTATTACCCGCAGGTCAAGAAGAAGCTTTGGAACAAAAACTTATTCGGTATTCCGATAGTACTTCTACACAAATTGTTGTTGCCATAATTAGTTCAACTGAGGGAGAAAACATCAATTATCTCGGAGCACAATGGGGCCAAAAATGGGGAATTGGTCAGGCAGACAAAGACAATGGAATTTTAATTCTTCTCGCGCGAGACGACCGCCGGATTGCTATTAATACAGGTTATGGCGTTGAAGGTTCTTTAACCGATGCAATGTCTAGAAGAATAATTGAAACTATAATCGTTCCGCAATTCAAGCAAAACGATTACTACGGGGGACTTGATAAAGGTGCCGATGTTATTTTTCAAGTATTAAGCGGTGAGTTTAAAGAGGAACGGACTTTTGATACTTCCGAAGGTTTTCCCTTGGGAAGCTTTTTACCTTTTATCATCTTTTTTGTTATTCTAATTATCTTATCAAGTCGCAATCGAAGAGGTGGCGGCCGTAATGGAGGAAAACGCTCAACCGGACTAGACCTGTGGGACATCATTATTTTGAGCAATATGGGTCGCAGTAGTGGTTCTGGTGGCGGATTTGGCAGTGGCGGTGGATTCGGCGGAGGCTCAGGTGGCTTTGGCGGAGGTTTCGGCGGTGGTGGCTTTGGAGGCGGTGGTGCTTCTGGGGGGTGGTAGCTTCAACCTAATTCAGTTAACATTTTCTTCAATAAAGTAGCTAAAGAAGCTCTTTCGGCCTTGTTTAGTTTACGCACCGAATCATTCGCTTCTTCGAACCGAATCTCAATGGCTTTATCAATAACTTTTTTACCCTCTTTAGTGAGCCCAGCTCTTTTAATACGACCATCTTTTTTATCAGGAGCCCTGTATATCAGGTCGAGTCTGGTCAGTCTATCCAACAGGGCAGTCATTGCTCCGGAGGTAATCAAAACGGACCTCATGAGTTCCTTTGGTGTAAGTTCGTATGGTTTACCAGATCTTCTCAAAGTGGCTAATACATCTAAATCAGTATAGTATATTCCACTGTCTTTTAACGCCTGGCCAGCACGTTTTTCAAGTATTTTTCCCAATTTCAAGATCCTGCCGACTATATACATTGCTTCAGCATCCAATTCGGGTCTTTCCTGGTGCCATTGAGAAACCAGGTTATCGATAATATCTTCTTGCGATTCTTTCATAACACTTAAATGGGTATAAAATAAAAATACGAAAATATATCTTTACATAAAGATATATTTTATATATTAGCAAAGTATCTTGATATAAAGATATTTTTAAAATTATAGAATCATGAAAAAAATAGCTCTAAAAATATCCGTCATAATAGGTTTGTTCTTAACAATTGGGTTTGGTTATTTGGAAAAAGAAAAAAGAACCAAACATGGCTTTAAGAAAATATCCATTAAAGAGGTAAACTACTCTCCTACTGTTTTTCCAGAAGACACGACCAAGCTATGGATGTCTGAGGGTTCAATTGCAAATGACACAGTGCTTATTATGGGTGATGGCGGGCCAACGAACCAACTGGGTTATGATTACAATGGCAAAATTGATTGGATGTATTTGAACAGTTTCAAAAACTATCACTTTGTCAGTTTGCACCAGTCAAGCACCTATAATCCTGATATCTTTAATTGGCAAAAGTCCTTCACCCTGGAAGATGGTATAAAGGAAATAGACAATTCATCGGAAATGATGTACCGTGCTATCAAATATTTTAAGGACAGAAATAAATATGTTGTGGTAGCTGGTCATTCTTACAGCGCTTTTGTAGTTCCACATTATATAGCCACCAGGCCTTCTCTAGCGGATAAATACTTTATGATTTCAGGTAGATTGAATGCCGATTCGCTTCAAACCTTTTTTCAATTAAAAGGTCATAACTCCAAATTTGAGAAAGACGGGAAAACACTTAGAGAGCCTGATACCACCAGAGCAAGACCTTCTCGAACAGAACGTTATTATAAGATTAGAAAGGCAAGTGAAATGCTTAAGGCAGGATTAGGCATCCGTAAATTTACGGAAGAGCTAAAGACCAAAGACCTATCAAATTTAGTGGTGTTCTATGGTAAAAGAGATCAAAATGTTGGCGCCTTAAGTGAAGTAGAGATTCGTTTCTTAAAATCTAAGAACGCAAAAGTAATGTCATTTGGCACTGATCATTACGGAGTAACCAGAGAAATTATTGATTTAATGGATGGCGGAAAACTCAGTTTTTGAGCATTTTTTATTTCTTCCGCATAAAAATCGATATTGGCACTCCCATAAAATCAAACTCCTCACGAAGCTTATTCTCTAAATAACGTTTATAAGGTTCGCGAACATATTGAGGAAGATTGCAGTAAAAAGCAAATTGCGGATAATGCGAAGGTATCTGCATGCAAAACTTAATTTTCACAAATTTACCTTTGTACGCTGGTGGCGGGTAATGTTCAATAATAGGTAACATGGTATCATTGAACTTGCTGGTGGGTATTTTTCGACTTCTATTCTCGTAAACCTGAACAGCAGTTTCAATTGCCTTGAAAATGCGCTGTTTCGTCAATACAGAAATGAAAAGAATAGGTACATCGACAAAAGGCTCAATGGCTTGTTTTATTTTTTGGGTATACTGCTTCATGGTATTGGTTTCTTTGTCTTCTACCAAATCCCATTTGTTGACCAAAATTACAATGCCTTTGTTGTTGCGTTGTGCTAGCCAAAAAATATTTGCTACTTGTCCGTCAAAACCTCGAGTAGCATCTACAAGAAGTAAACATACATCTGCATGTTCTATAGCACGAACCGAGCGCATTACGGAGTAAAATTCCAAATCTTCTTTGACCTTTGCCTTACGCCGGATTCCTGCGGTATCCACTAAGTTGAATTCAAACCCAAAGCGGTTGTATTTGGAATCAATACTGTCCCGCGTAGTACCAGCAATATCTGTTACAATGTATCTATCTTCTCCTATCAACGCATTAATAAAAGATGACTTTCCTGCATTTGGTCGTCCAATAACTGCAAATCTTGGTAATTCGCTTTCATCCTTCTCACTTTCAGGAAGCACCTCAACCAATGCATCTAACAAATCGCCTGTTCCGCTACCGTTGATACTTGAAAGGGTGTAATAATCCCCCAATCCCAAAGAATAAAACTCGACAGCATCTTCTGCTCGTTTGGCGTTGTCTACTTTATTTACTGCTAAAAAAACAGGTTTATTAACACGTCTGAGAAGTTTTGCCACGTCTTCATCCATTCCTGTAACTCCATCTTCAACATTAACCATAAATATAATGGCATCGGCCTCCTCAATCGCTAATTCTACTTGCTTATCGATTTCTTGTTCAAAAATATCATCACTTCCTAATACATATCCGCCCGTATCAATAACTGAAAACTCCTTACCGTTCCAGTCACTTTTTCCGTAGTGACGATCGCGCGTAACACCACTCACGGCGTCAACGATAGCTTCGCGTCGTTCGATTAGTCTGTTGAAAAAAGTGGATTTCCCTACATTCGGCCTTCCCACAATGGCTACGATAGCACTCATGTTTTTATTTTTGGAGGTGCAAAAATACTGCTAAATTATTGAAGTACTAGGTTTTACTTGATAATCAAGATTTAAATACTCCGAGGCCTGCCTACCGGACAGGCAGGTTTGCCTCGATTTTAAGGTTAATCCCCTACGAATGTCTCAAGGGCTTGCTCTAAAATAGGTTACGCAGAGATGAAACAATAATCGAAAGGGTTTTCGACTAATTATTATATCCAAAGCGTTTCAGCTGTCTGGCATTACTCCGCCAGTTCTTATTCACTTTTACATAAAGTTCCAAATGCACTTGTTTTCCGAAGAACTTTTCGAGGTCTTTTCTGGACTCTACTCCTACTCGTTTTAGGGCACTTCCTTTGTGACCGATAATAATCCCTTTTTGAGAATCACGTTCCACCATTATTACCGAACGCATTCGAATGATATCCTCATCTTCAAAAAACTCCTCAGTATCTACCTCCACGGAATATGGAATCTCTTTTTTATAATGAATCAGGATTTTCTCCCGAATAGTTTCATTTACGAAAAACCGTTCGGGTTTATCGGTCAATTGGTCTTTTGGATAATAGGGAGGTACTTCAGGAAGCAACTCAATAATACGCTCAAAAACCCCTTTTACATTAAAATTAGACAATGCAGAAATTGGATGTAACTCAACTGTAGGGAGTATTTCTTGCCAATATTGCGCTTGTTCTTCTAACAATTCTTGAGTTGCCGTATCTACTTTATTTAGCAAGAGTAAAACAGGAATCTTACTATTCTTTATCTTTTCAAAGAAAGCTTCATCTTTTAAAGCCTTCTCCCCTATCTCAACCATGTACAACAAGACATCAGCATCTTCAAAGGCAGATTTCACAAAGTTCATCATGCTAGACTGCAACTCGTAGGCGGGTCTAATAATTCCTGGTGTGTCAGATAAAATTACTTGAAAATCATCCCCATTAACAATACCTAAAATACGGTGTCTTGTAGTTTGGGCCTTTGATGTTATTATGGATAATTTCTCTCCCACGAAAGCATTCATCAAAGTAGATTTACCCACGTTGGGGTTTCCGATGATGTTAACAAATCCTGCTTTATGCTCTGCCATCTTTCAATTGTTTAAAATACTCCCTCGCTTTTTCATTCACTTTAGGAGCCAACAAAAGTACGGCAATCATATTCGGAATTACCATCAAGGCGTAGGATAAATCAATCAAGTTCTTGACCAAATCAAGTGACGCCACAGCGGCAAAAATTATCATGGCTACAAAATAGACGTTATACAATTTTCCAATTTTCGCATTGGTTAAAAAGGACAAACTTTTTACCCCATAATAGGAATAGGTGAAAAGCGTGGACAAGGCAAAGGCGGTAACTATTATCATTAACAAATCGTCACCAAATCCAAAAAGTGTAGTTTCAAAAGCGGATAAAGTCATTACGATGCCACTGGAATCTTCTAAATAAGCACCACTCAAAATAATGACCACTGCAGTCATGGTACATACCAATATGGTGTCTATAAACGGTCCCAAACTTGCTACCAAACCTTCCTTAATAGGATTATCAGTCTTCGACTGCCCGTGATACATGGGTGCGCTTCCTAAACCTGCTTCGTTAGAGAACATAGCACGTCGCACTCCTATTATAACCAAGCCCCAGAAACCTCCAGTTACAATAGTATCAAAATTCCATGCTTCGGTAATAATCATTTTTAAAGAAGGAAGTACTTGTTGAGCATTCAAAACCATAACAACAATTACGGCAATCAAATAAACTAAAACCATAAAAGGAACAATCGCAGAAGCTACCTTGGCTATTTTGGTCAAGCCTCCAAAAATTACGAAAGAAGTTATTATTGCCAGAACAATACCAACGCTCAATTTCCAATTTAATTCGCTCATTTCGAAAAGTGTACTCGATGGCTCAATAACGCTCATAAAGGTCTCGGTAAATTGGTTAGCTGTAAATACACCAAGAAACCCAAAAAGCCCACACACTGCAAAGAACCCAGCCAATGGCTTCCACTTTTCACCCAAACCTTTAGTGATATAGTACATGGGACCACCTTGAACTTTTCCTTCAGAATCAACCCCACGGTACATTATCGAAAGACTGCACGAGTAAAACTTTATACACATACCAATTAAAGCGGTCATCCAAATCCAGAAGACAACTCCGGGACCTCCATCATGTATTGCAATGGCAACCCCAGAAATATTGCCCAAGCCTACGGTAGCTGCTACCGCTGCAGAAAGGGCTTGAAAAGAGCTGACATCTCCTTTAGCATTTTTATCGTCATATCTTCCTGCCGTAATGGCGATAGCATGACCAAAAAAGCGATAAGGTAAAAACTTGGAGTAAAAAACTAAAAACAAACCGCCAACTATCAGCAGCAAAAACATAGGCCATTCGGTAAACGGAATGGTTCTTGAGAGAAAATCATTGATTGCTTCCATAGAAAAGTATAAGTCCGAAGGTATGGATTTTAACTAATTGTTCGGTTTTGACAAAGAAAAATATTCCTGCAACAAGTCTTGATAAAACAAAGAAACCGTTGTATATTTGTCGCCCGTTACAAATAGTAGCGCGCCTTTATCTCGTCAGCTTAATGACCTGAAGTTGCAAAAACAAGTGAGATAAAACCCATATCGCGGGGTAGAGCAGTACCCTTCGACTTCGCTCAGGACAGGGTACCTACTCAGCCTGAGAATTGAAATGGGAAATTAGTGTAGCGATGCACTTTCTAACATACATCGCGGGGTAGAGCAGTAGGTAGCTCGTCGGGCTCATAACCCGAAGGTCGCTGGTTCGAGTCCAGTCCCCGCTACTAGGCCTAAGGCCATTAAAACCAACGGTTTGTATGCGTACAAACCGTTTTTTTATGCCTTCTATTTCCGTACTTTTACTAAACGTATACGAAAACGTATACGGTTTCAACATGAAATCGAACTATTCAGAGCCTAAAATCTACACTGGGGGAATTGATCCAAAGCAATGGTCAAAACTCTCCAAAGCCGACCAGAGAAATGCTTTGAAAAAGGATTGGTATCTCTATTACTCCTTTCGCGATCCCAAAACAGGGAAACTTAAAAGACAATCGCCCATAAAGGGAGGTGCCAATCGATTCCATAACAAAAGGGATAGATTCGGGTTTTTAAAAGTTCTACAGCGTAATCTTCTAATATTGCTCGATGCAGGGTTCAGTCCATACTCTGACAATACCGAACTCATGGATAAGTTCTTCAATAAAAAGAATGACCACAACAACCAAATTGTTGCCAAAACAACAAAAACTGTTATATCATCTCCCAAAAACGATAAATCAAGTGAAGAGGAGCAAAAAGAAGCAACAAAAACTGTCGAAACAGCAACAAAAGAGGTAACAACTTCCGTGGCGGAAGCCTTTGAACTAGGACTTAAAATCAAAAGAAGAACACTCAACCAAAACTCATACCCCAAATACAAAAGCACCATACTCCGTTTTCAAAAATGGTTGAATACCAAGGGCATTATCCAAATAGAAGATGTCACCAAAAAAGCAGTTGTTGAATACCTGAACATAGTTTTAGAGAATACCTCAGCCCGCAGTAGGAACAATGCAAGAACAAACCTGAGTTCATTGTTCACCACTTTGGAAGACAACGAAATCATCAGGGAGAACTTTATACACAAGATAAATGTACTTAAAACAGTCCCTGAACGAAACAAGACTTTCACCCCGCAACAAATAGTAGGAATAAACAGTTATTTGGATGAACACGACCCCCTACTGAAGCTGTTCATCCAGTTCATTTCCTATAATTTTTTAAGACCCATAGAGGTCTGCCGTTTGAAAATCGGGGACATCGATGTTTTGGACAGAAAAATATATGTTCGTGCCAAGAACAAACCTGTAAAGATCAAGATCATTCCAGAAATATTGTTGGCAAAACTACCTGACCTTGTTAAGATGGACAAAAATTCAGATTTGTTCACCCCATATGAAATAGGAGGGGTTTGGGATACTTCAGAAACCGATAAGAGAAATTACTTTTCCGGTCGCTTTAAAAAGGTAAAAGACAATTTTGGACTTGGAAAGAATTATGGTCTCTATAGTTTCAGACATACCCATACCACAATTTTATATCGAGAATTGGCAAAGACCTCGACTCCTTTGGAGGCCAAAAGCAAATTAATGCTCATTACAGGCCATACAACATTAAAAGCTCTGGAAGCCTATCTTAGGGATATCGATGCGGTATTGCCACAGGACTATTCCCATTTATTCCAAGAACAACAAAAAGGGTAATATGAAGTATTTTGGTTCAATAGAACAGGAACAATACAAAAAACTATCGGAACAGGAACAGGGGGAATACCTGTTTTCCAAGGGACTGTTTGTCCGAATAGACAGCTTCACCCTACCTATGGATGGAACACCAGTTCCTATTCTCAGGTCCGAAACAACAAAACAAATAGTCCCGAACAAAATAGTACAACAAGAGTTCTATTCATTCATCCTTCAACAATATGAACCGCTCATTTCGAAACAATTCTACAATTTCTCCATAACCTTCAATGAAGAGAAATATGGGCTGAAAAAATCGAAACAGAAGCAAATCGCGTTAAAGTATTTCAAATTTTATTTTGACCAGATAGCAACAAAAGGTTTGAGGGTCATAAGCGAACAGAAGTTGGAAAACGGGGAAATTGTTTTAGAGAACATGAACAAACTTCCCTTTTTAGAAACAAAACGCAACGCCCTGAAAAGTGATTTAAGCAAAACTATTGCATTGCAACAATTTCTCTTCGGCAACAAAGGATATTTTGTTGCAGAACTCATTGAAGAAATTGATATACTCAAGGAGGTCATAAAATTGGAAGGTGCCTATAAAATCCTTTCCAGCTTGAATGGTAAGTACAATTTTGAACAAAACGAAACCTACCCGATGGTTGAGAAGAACAACCAACAAAAAGTCACCACTAGCAACAACAATAAAACCATTGTTGAAAAGCCTGATCCGGATTTCGAAGAAAGGATTCTAAAAAAATCACCAATAGTTTCTGATGAAGAGGCAATTGAATACTTATTGCAATCTGTTTTTGGGAAGGTTAAGAGTTAAGACAAAGGGTTGTGAAATTTTTTCGGTTCCTAAATTATTAGGGGCATTCACAGAGTACTTGTCGCAACAAGCTGACACACAATAGGTAATCTAGTTCTACTCCGGTATTTTCCACTCAGTAAATAGGGCTCTTAGAGAAATAGGAGGTTTTATTTTTGAAAATTGCGCTCTTCTCACACTCTTTTCCTTTTTTCTCAAACCTTAACAATTGAAATGCCAAGTGGCATTCGTTATTCCGGAACATAGCGAGCTAAAAAATAGAACTTATGCTAGCAGTAAATAAAATCTAATGTAATTCTTTACAGCATCTGAATCCAACTGCATTGCTAAATGTCAAGATTTTGGCAATACCTTTAGAAGATCCTTTTATAGCACGTAATGGATTATCAAAAGATCCACCGCAAATTACTACCTTGCTGTAGTCCTCACTTACCGTTGAAGAATATTCCCAAATATTTCCGCACATGTGACGAATACCAAAATCCGATTTGTTTTTTTCGAAAGTGTCTTTTCCCACAGGATTCCCGCCTCTAACATTACCTGATTTATCAAAATGGTCTTTCCATTTATCATATACAACCAATAATTCATCAGCCCAATAATCTGCAGAATTTGCCGCGGATATTTCTACAGAATTGCCCCAGGAAAATAAGTTGCCATATTTTCCTCTAGTTGCGCATTCCCATTCAAAAGAGGTTGGCAATCTCTTCCCCATAAAACTAGCATAAGCATAAGCACTCCAGTAGGAAAGGCAAATAGCGGGATAATCCAAGAATTTCTCATCAAAAAAATAATCCTTTTCCTTTAGCCGAGTATATTGTGGTGTGTGTGAAAATCCTGTGGGTTGTAAACTATGTTCAAATTCCTTGATATCAAATTTCTTTACCGCTGATAAAAACTCGTTATATTCTTTAACGGTAACAAAATATTCATCAAAAATCAGATTTTTATCTAATTTTCTAATTTTTGTATTGTCATACTCTCCTGTAACATAGTAACCTTTGTCCACCAATAATTCACTAGGATGATATTTATTAAAAATATTAAAATAGGATCTATCATTATTCATTTCGTTAATGTAGATTCTTATTTCGTCTGAAATGGATATACAGTCATCAATTAAAACCGGATTATTTACATAGGCAAGGGCAAACATAAATTCTAAATAATTTTTATGCTTAAATTTAATTTTATTCTCTCCAAATTCGACAAACAACTCCCGAAAAGCCATATTTTTCAATGACGGAATATTATCAATAAACAGGTCTTGCCCAAAAAAAGTGAACAATTGAAGAAGTTCAAAATGCAAAACATTCTTTTGATATGATTGACTAAAATAATTAACGAAATCCTGAAATGTCTTACTGTTGGATTTTACCAAATCATCGGCAAGTGTAATTAAGTAGTTGTATATCAGTTTTGATTTTGAAAACTTGTTATTTTTAAAGCTAAATGAGGTTAAGGACTGATTGATTGGTATATTTTCAAGCAGACGATATTCCAATGGTGTAATCGAGATATCATTAGTTTTCGGAATTTCCCGTGACAGTTTTAAATGTTTCTTGCTAACTTCGATTTCCTTTAATTGAATATCATTCAATTTTAATATTTCAAAATTGGGAAGTTGAAGAGGATCAAGCCCGACAGAGTTTAGCTCAGTAGCAATTTTATCCGAGATTAAAGCCTCTTTGTTTAATAATTCTGAAATATGTTTCGAGGACATTAAAAAGGATAATCTCGAAGTAATTATAATCTTAGACTTATGAGTAAATAATTTAGATATTTCTCCAAAAACACTAATAAAGTCTTTAATATCAAATTTATCAAAAACCTCGTCTAACCCGTCAAAAATTAGAATAAGTCTGCCGTAGTTATTTAAAAAATAAATAACATCAAATATTTCATTTGCCTGCAGGTCAAAATAGTTTGATGTATTACGAATTATGAAATCTTCTATTTTTTCGCCCAATGTCATTAAAGAAACATCGAAATAAATAGAATATTTGCTATCATTATGATTTGAACTGATTTTTTTTAATATGGATCTACAAATGAAGCTTTTTCCTCCCCCAGGTTTAGATAAGACAAATAAATTACCTCTTTCGGAATTTAAAAATTCTTCAAGTATGAGATTAATATCCGATGTAGATACAATTTTAAATTCTTGTTTGTCAGTGATATATGATAATAGTTCGCCAGAAAGTTCAACAAACTTTTCATCACCTAAGTTATAGTCTATTATTCTTAAATTTTCTAAATAACGATTATAGTCTAAATACTTGCTGACAAAGGAATCTAGGGTGAACACGTCCTTAGGAATTTGTTGAGCAATAGAATAATTATCCGTCAAGATAAAACTTGTTTTTAATGGGTAAGTAGTTTCTAAAATACTCTGTTTACTAGTTTGAATTCCTTCTAATACACGTAAATTATCAGAAATAACAACTTCAATATACTCGTGTTTGAGACCAGTCTTCTTTTCAAAAAGTAGGTAGGCTGATTCTTGATTAAATTCGATGAATTTAAATAGCCGAAATTTCAAAATTTCAAAAAATTCTACAAGAAAAAGTGTTTTTTTAGTTACGTTTTCATTTAGTCTAAAACTATCAGATTCTATAAGATTATTCTCAGATTTAGAAATCCATTTCAAAATTTCGATAAATTCAGAAAATACATCAATCGCTCCATCAACATCAATATTACCCCAATCCCCCTTTTTTTCGAGTATCTTCTTTTGAGTTTTTTCGAAAGATTTAATTATTGACTCAAAAGATGGGTATTTCTTGATTAAAACCGATGCGTTTTCTAATTGAAAATCATTAGGTAGTTCAAGGTTATTCTCAAATGTCCAATAGTCGAATAGTTTATTCAGAACATCATTGATCCAACCTACTGCGAACTCCGGATAACCATCCTTTATACTAGAAATAGGTCGTTGAAAGGATTGCCCTAAAACATCTTCTATTTTTTTATGCTTGGCTAACTCAATTTGCAAAGATTGTAATAGGTGGTTTGGTTTACTCATTATTCGTTTTTCTTCCTTTGACTACAACAAATATATCATTGAACTTAAGAATGTTTTCATTCTTATATTTACTTTCCATTTCATTAATTCCATTTTCTATTTCCGAATCAGTAAATTCTGATAACAGTGACATATATCTATTTCTAACCATAGCAAAATATTTTCCTTTTTCAATTTCTAATGGATACTCAACGAAACTTACTTCCGTAAGAAACCCAGATGTTTTCATTCCTTTTTCTATTTCTGAATAATGAGGTTGATTCTCTTCGTAATATTTGATTGCTTCTGTAAAAAGAGGGTATTCAATTTTGGGAGGTAAGAGTAAGATGATAAAAATGCCACTTTTATTTAAATTATTATAAATGTTATCATACAGCCTTTGCCTACCTCTTTTTACATGATGAATCATTTCCTTTATAAAAACTTTATCATATTGGAGTTTTAATTCTGAAAATTGAATGGCACCTTTATGAAATAAAGTATAAGACGGTCCATCATTAATTTTAGATAACATTTTTTCAGATATGTCCGTGCAAATAATAGGTTTTTTAAGGCTAACTTGCTGCCTTATTGCTTTCGAATATATGCCTGTTCCACATCCGAAATCCACAATAACATCAGTTTCCTTAATTTCTAAAAGAGAAATTATGTTTTTAGTAATTTCAGTGACAAAATCCTTGGAATAAGTCCATAATTCGTCATAATTATCTGATATACTGTCATAATGTTTTTTAGTTTTTCTGGTTAATTCGGGAGGGTAATCTTCAATGAAAATTAAGTCTTTTTCGATTTTAACAACATATGTTGCCAAATTTTTATCTGACTTTAAATCAGAAACAAACCGGATTTTATCTCCTATCTCTAATGTTCGAAAACCTTCCGTAAGAATGTGCGAGTAATTGCAGTAATATGTATTTTCATCTTCCCCTTTGATAGTATATTGGCTACCTTCATTATCCCTTAAATCGCGATTGACCACCTTACCATACATATATGGTGTATTGATTTTTTTTTCATTTTCTATTCTTTCCTGATTTTGCGTCTTCGATTTCTCCTTTAACAAGTCAAAAATCATATCAGTTGATATTTCATTTGGTTGAAAATCCTCCTTTTTAGAGTAATTTACTTTTGCTTGATAGATTTTTTTGATGATTCTATTTAGTTCATTTTCATATTTTTCCAACTCATCTTCCAAATCTTTAATTTTCCTTTTGCAAAGCTTTTTCTTATCCGGGGTATTCGCGATACTAAGCTCAACCCTCCAATCCTTTAGGTGAATGCTTAAATCATCCAATTCATGTTCGATACTCGCTTTTCTTCTTTCCCAATAATCCATTTAGTTATATTTTCCAATTCTTTGTTCGACTTCTAATATCATTTGATTTAATCTTTGAATTTCGAGTTTACAATGTTTTTTTTCACTTGGAATTTGGGAAATCGATAATTTTTGCTTCCATTCTGAAACAAGCTCTTCCAACTCTATCAATTCCTTATATGCAATTTCCTTTCTCCGAAGCTCACTTTTTGATTCTGATTTAGAAGTATTGGTTTCTGTTGGTACGTCTTTATATTTGGTAACAATTTCTCCTACGTCACTATTAGTAGCTGATTTCCTAGGTTTTTTTTCCTTGAATTTTTTCCGCTCCCATATGGGCCTCCATATTACTCCTTTTTGTTTTTCATTAAAGGTACTAGCCCAGATAATTGGTAATGTGTTATTAGGAGCATTGTGAGGAAAAACAAGTAGAGATTGCGAATTGTCATATCCCAATGGATGTTTCGGAAACAATATCGAGCCATATTTTTCACATAAGTTCTCTAACCTATTTCTTGTTTTTAGATCTTTAAAAACATAAGAATTACTTCCAAAAGCCATTTCTTCATCAGACAGAATTTTTGCTGAAAGTACTAGTTCAAAATTAGCATTAAGATTCAAGTATTCGAGCCCAGATTCAAAACCAAAAAGGGTGAAGTAATAGCATTTTGCTTTTTTATTGATAAGAAATTCGTTAAAAAATTTTGTTGCTTGACGTCCCGATCCGATAATATCGTCAATAAAAACAATTGAAATATCAGTATCTAAATAACTGATAAAACTGTCTTGTTTAAAGTTTTTAGACGTTAATCCAAGCGTTTTATAGTACTCATATAAATACATACTTCCGCTCGAGGCTGAAAAAGAGCCTAATGGAAAGAAAAGTACATTGTCAAAGTCCTTCCCAAATATATGGTCAATTTCGTTTGAAACAATTTCAATTAGGCCTTTGATTTTATGATACTGAATGTATTGTATTTTAGAGAGTATTAAAAGGGCATCCTTTAATTCCGATGGTTTAAAATTATCAAACCAAATAATAACCTCACTTATCCTAGAATTATATAAATCAGTTTTTTTTTGAAAGCCCCAGCTTCGAACAATTTGGCCAATTTGTTTTAAATTATTTCCTATGAATTCCTGATGTGGTGTCATTCGATTTAATTGAAAATTTTAACAAGTTAATTTTTTTCCCTCTTTTAAGAGTTAGGAATTTTTAAAATTGTTAACCCAACTATTTAATTCTACTGGAAATCTTAACCTTTTTAATTTAAAACTTGTTCATGATTTCTTGCATCAAATTTGACAATGCCGCTACTACGCTTTTTTGAAATAGACAGTAAATTTCATAATTCATTTAATTTTAGTATGTTCTGGAGTTTTTTTATCTCGTCTATGTTTTTGATTCCCCTTTCTAGGCTTACCCCGGTCATTAAATCAATCATGTTTGGTTTAACAAGATTAACGGAATGGAGAACATTATTCGTTGTTAAGCCGCCTGCAAGTACTACTGGGATTTTTAAAGAATGTAAATACCCAACCACTTCTTTACTAATATTCCAATTATGGGTTTTTCCTGATCCTCCTCTTGCGGAATCAAGCAAAAACGCATCTACCATTTTGGTAAATGGAAGTGCATTTAAAAGAATGGAATTAACATTATCTGTTTCCTGTATTTTAATTGTTTTAATAAATTCTACTTTGGTATAAGTGTGGAATAAAAATTTTAATGTTTCAGAAGAAATTAATGGATTTTGAAGCTGAATTGCATTTGGCTCTGTCTTTTCTATTATACTAATAATTTCTTCCTTATCAACTGATTTAATCAAGACCACCGAAGTCATATCATTTGGAACCAAATTAATCAGATTAGCTACCTCCATTAAGCTCAGTTTATCAGATGGATATCTTCCAAATCTATCTCCAAGCAAGAAACCAACTGCATCTATACCAAGATTGCTACAAGAAATTATATCTTGTGGACGGGTCACACCACAAATCTTAACCTTTAATTTATTGTTCCCCGCTTCGAATAAACCCACTTCTATAAATATTTACTTCAATTGTTTTTGATATTATTTTGCTTTAGGTCCGCTCTGCAATATTCGTAATAGCCCAATTTTCATATAACTTAACCTTTAGTTATTAACTCTTTACAAAAGGTGCAATTTGTAAAGAGTTGCCTTTTTTTAAAAGCCCCTTAATACTTCAAATTTTTATGTTTCCATTATACATAATGTAGAGGTCAGCTACAGAGTTATTTTAATCTAAACATTGCAACTTGCTTATAATCAAAATACAAAGTCAATTCTTTTGCTCGCTTAATGTTCTTCAGTTCGATTTCAAATTCCAGTTTATAATCTATACATTTTAAATCGCCTAACGGGTTTTGTTTCCTATCAATATCGTAGTCGACAGTATATGTCCCCGATTTACAACCAAAACTGAATTTTACAGTTTCTTGGCTTTTTTGTATGATGCCTTCCATAGGAGATATTAGCGAAAAGTCAGTTTCATATACAAGCGGAGCATTCAAAAAACTTTCTTTGCTAATTTTGTATTTTAGTAGGGCATCCTCATATTTTAAGGGATAATGGCGTTTAATAAACACATCAGGAGGTGTTAAATAAAATGAATTATCAAGGCCTTTTCTATATCCTCCATTGCCATATGTTCCAGCACCCCATGTAACATCAACTAAATACTGTTTTTTGTCAATTTCTACAATATTCCATGCATGGTCGGGATAAAATCGCTTTCCTATGTCTTTAAAAGTGGTTTTTGATACTCCTGAAACCACCTTAGAGTAAATGCCCAATTCAGTACAAACTTCTGAAAACAAGGTAGAATATCCTTCGCAAACGGCAATACCTTTCGAAATAACCCTTTTAGAAAGTCTATCATCATACTTTTTTTGCTTTCGAAGATATTCCTCCTTATCTGCATATTCGTAAGTGAACTTACCATATTCTTTTGAGTCGTATTCAACATTATCAGCAATCCAAAAAAACACGGCTCTTGCCTTATCCGAATCGGTTTTAAAATCATTAGAGATTTGATTGGCTAATTTTGCTGCCGAACTAAAGCGATTGGGATACTTTGAAACAATTTCATCAACTTTTTGATAGTCTTGCGCATAGATTACGCTCCCTGAGTAAAACAGAAGCAGCAAGACTATTCTTTTTACAATTAGCATTGGAGTTTGGTTTTCTATACTTATTCAAATATAATACCAAGTGTGAATAAAGTGTCTTTTCTTTTTTTCTTGATACGGCAAAGTATACTTTGAGCGAGCGGATGCAGCTGCGAAACAAAAAAATCAAGGCTTACAGATAATTTTGGAAACAATGTACGGCTCAGTCGCTATATTTTAGGATCCATTGTAACTCTTAAGACTGCTCTAAGGTTTAAATACTAATTCAACTGCAAAGAAAAATAGTAACCAGCCCCTTAAAATATGGCCGCTCCCCTCGCCTATTGTTTCACCAAAATTCTCTGAGGCCGAATTCCTTAATTAATATTTTTAGCATAAATATTTAAACTTCTATTATTGTTATTCTGAATGGCTCAATTAATTTATTAGTAGTCATTTTCCTATATTTATCATTTTGAAATTAAATGAGAATAGTACACCTATCCGACATACACCTTTCTGAAAACAACTTCGATGAGTTTCATGATAATTATCGTGACGCCTTGATAGATGACCTTATAGAGTTTAATTCACCAGATAAAATTGATTTGATTGTAATAACGGGGGATTTGGTTGATAGAGGAGGTCACTCATTAATGCAGATGTCAGAATTTACTGGTTTCAGTTCTCCATATGAAGTTTTTGAAGAAGTTTTTATCAAGCCTATTTCCGCGAAACTTGGTCTATCTAATAAGAATTTTCTATTTGTTCCGGGCAATCATGATATTGACGAGAACGACATTCTCTGGGTTGATGAAAAATCATTAAAACAAAATGTAAATAAGGATACCATAAAAGACCATTTAGAATCAAACCAATTCAATTTTAATTCAGCGAATTCACGAATAAAGCCATTCAAAAAGTTTGAAGAGAAATTTCATAAGGATACAGTAAATTATGACTGTACAAATAATGAATCCATATATATTTATCACAATGATTCAGATAAGAAGGTGGGTTTTATTTTGATCAACGATTCTTGGAGGTGCTCAACCTGTAGATTAGAAGAAAAGAATCTGAATAATCATTATTTCGGCGCAAAACAGTTTTATTGGGCAATTCAAAAACTTCAAGTTCTCGATGATAATCTAGATTTAACCGTTTGTCTTTTTCATCACTCGATTGATGATTTTACTGAACAAGAAGAAGTAAAGAAATTCTTGATTAACAAGGATGTAGATATGTTTTTATTTGGTCATCATCATAGTGTGAAATCGGAAAAAATTTTTAACCCCGTAGGAAGCTGTTACGGTTTTCGAGGAAGAGCTGCATTGAATAAGCCCGATGAAATTGAATCAAAATTCCAACCAGGTTATCAAATTATTGATATTGATTTATTGTCAAATAGGATACGCCAGATTCACCATAGAAAATATAATATTGAAGCACCACAATTTGTTCCCGATACGATTTCAGCTCCCCCTAAAGGAATTGACAACAATTTGCCTTTTGGGGGAAATGGTTATGAATTTCCAGGTAAGAAGAGTGAATCTAATTTAATTAAGGGCCTTAATGTAGATGATTTTAAACGAGACTAGATGGAGTTTTACGAAGAAAGACATATAACCAAATATAGCGGTACCGATATTGATTCTTACAATGATAATGAGAACGATATTACTTTGAGGAAGGCTATCATGTCTTTTGATAAAATAATTCTCCTTGGAAATCCTGGTGTAGGTAAAACTACTGAATTAAACGTGCTTTTTGACTTGCTTTGGAAAGAAAAAGAAGGCACAGGTATTATACCATTTTTAATCAATTTAAAATATTATAGAAAGAACATTTCTTTTGAAGAACTAATAAACAACGATGATTGGATAATATTTCCTCAGGTTATCTTTATACTTGATGGGCTTGATGAAATTGCGGACATTCAAGATTTCATATCTGGGTTCGAAAATTTTATTTCAAAGAATAAAAATAGAAGTATCAAATATGTAGTGAGTTGTAGAACAAATATTTATAGTAAGTATTTAGCTCAAATAACAGATTTTCAACCTTTTATATTAAAATCCATAAATATTAGGCAAGCTAGGTCAATCTTAGAAAAAAAGTTTGGTATAAAGAATTTAGAGGAGAAGTTCTTCGAGAATATTGATACTCCTTTTTTTCTTAACCTATTCGCTGAGTACTATGGCGATAACGGTAAGTTGCCACAGAATATATCTCAAATTTGGGAATTATATGTGTCCAAAGCTTTAGATAATCATAAGTCTAAAGTTATTAAAAGGACAGTTCTTAACAAACCAAAATCAATTAAGCTATTAAAGATGCTTTCATTGATTAATGAGTTGATGCAAAAGAATTATACGACAGATGAGGAACTTTACAGTGCAATTGGGGATGAATATGACAACTTTATCGAAAACCCTTTTATCATTAAGAATGAAGATTCTAATTATTGGGGATTCATACATAGACAAATACAGGAATATTTTGTTGCAAAATCATTAGTAGATAAGGATTTTACTGAGATACTCGATTTTATTAGAATTGAAGAGACAAATTTTATTCATCCTTCATTATTTAATTCTCTCACCTTTTTACTTGATATTATGGATGTCAATGATTCAGATTATGAGGAGCTATTGAATTGGATTAAGGCAAATCAAATAGAGCTATTATTTAAATCTGATTCCAATAGACTATCTAAAGAAGTTAGAATTAGAGCTTTTCAAGAATATTTCGAGGAAGAATGTATTAAAAAAACATTATGGATTAGTACAAATAGAGCCTTTGAAGTAAGTGAGATAGCCGATTTTGGAGATTTCAAGGAAAATGTTGATTACTTATTAGATAAAATATCCACCTATCCAATTTATCATGAGAGAGTTTTATTCTCAGCTTTGAAATTGCTGAACTTCTTTTCAGAATCTTCTTTTGACCGAGGAAAGCTAAAGTTATTTCTTTTGAGACATCTGAAATTAGAAGATTTCCCTATGAGTGCGAAATCTGAAATTATCCGAATTATACAAAAGCACAACTTGGTCTCCGATGATGAATCATTAATGACGGACATTTATAATCTTTTTAAAAAAGAAACACATAAGCAATTGAATAACAGCTTGTTATATCTTATTTCTGAAAAAACTGATATTGATAAGTATTATGAATTCATAAAACATGAGTATCTGTTGATTAACAATTTAAAAGAAAGAGTTGTTCCTGACGAAGTTCTAAGAGGTAATAGGTTTGTCTTAAACAAACTTATTTTACGTCTCAAAGATTCTAACAATTTTATCGATATAATATCTTGCTATTTTAATAATGAAATAAGGCCAGCCTATTCAAATGATTTTGAACCAGGATTACTTGATAAATGTGTAAACTTCATTAAAGACGAGCAAAGTTTTTTAATTAATCTACTTTCAAGGATAAAGGACAATTACCGTTTCTTAAGACATGATTCTATTGTTAAAAAAATAATTATTGCTAGTAACAAAGAAAAAGATGCTATAGATTATTTAATAAATAGTACTGAACCCGGAGACAGTAGATATTTTATATCACAATTTATTCAAGAAGATAATATCTCGGACCTAGTTAATCTATTATTGAAAAAAAACATATCCCATCAAGAAATTGAGTATTATCGCAATAACATTGGCAATGCAGGTAAAAGAAAACTAGCCGTCATGTTTAATAATTTAATGGAAGATAGAGGTGTTAAATTTAAAGAACCAGTTGTTACAGAAGAACAGTTTGTTCAATATCAAGAAGAATACAAACAACATACTCAAGATAATTTTGATATCCTTTTTGACAAAAAAAGACTTATCAAAAATATAGAAAGAATTTTCAAACTCAACGAAAATAGACTTACCAGAGCAAGACTAAATGAACTAAGAAGAGATTGGTATGACCAAAATGGACATGGAAATGAAATTGATGTCTCACTAAGTATTCTAGATAATATTTCCTATTCTCGAAATGAAAGTGTTTTATCTTTTGAAGAGGTTAAGGAAATCATTTTGAGGGATAACTTCAATATTGTTGATAGAATTAGAAAGACAATAGAAAAATACCAGAATAATGGTAGAAAGCTTATAATTTCTGATAAACAGAAAAATTTTATCTATGATTGGTCTCTTTCATCAGCAGAAAATACTGATTTTGATGCTATTGCAAAATCTTCAGGCCCAACCTCATTTCACTTCATAAAAAACAATTATAAGAAGGTTGACGTGATATTTTATTTTCAAAAAGTATTTGGATTTAAATTGCCGCAAGATTTTTTATTGAAAAGTATCGAATTTTATGAGATGGATAAAAGTGGTGTATTGGATGATAGCTTTAACTATCTAAAAGAGCTGATTGGTAATGATGAATTGTTTGATAAACAAATTGTTGATAATATAAATGATAGCAAGCTTTTAGGCTTATCAAAAATCAAGCATTTTGAATACGCATTGAAATATAATTTAAAAGACTCTTATCAAAGTATTCGAAAGTATCTTTTAACAGGGGAGTCTTTTTTTAATGAAAGGACTAGTCTTGAAGAATATGTAATCAAGGCCAACGATAAAGAGATTTTATTAGAATTATGTGTTGATGACGAAAGTTATATCTATTGGGCTTCTATACACCTAATGCTTAAACTTGATTTTGAAAAGGAATTTGGCACTCAAAAGGCTCTTCAATATTTGGAAAACAAAAAAGAACGGTTTAGAACTGATGCGTTCGCAATTTTAATAGAACAAAACCACGTTATGGCTTATAAATATATGATTGAGGGTTTAGCTGCTAACAAACCTTATCCAATGCATTCCATTAAGTTTTCTAATTATAAAGGAGTAAAACCTTTTAAAGATTTATTTAATATTTATTATTTGATATACAATGAAGAACTTGACGAGTTTGAATCTAGTTATTATAAAGAATTTTATAGAAGCCTCATAATGAATCTATCTTCAGGGGAAACTGATTTTAAGAAAGTACAGAAAGTGTTATTGGATATTAAAAAATCACTTGAGAAAAGTAAATCGGATTTGTTCTTTATTAATTTACTAATTGATGATTCTAAAGGTGCATATATTAGCTCAAAATCAACACCTTTTAACTTTAGAGAAGCAAAGAAAGTAGCATTGGAGTTTATTGAATAAATCCATTCCACACACATTACACTCCCCTCCTACCGTCGTATCGCATAATAAGTGTTCCATTATTCTTGTAGAAGAAGCTTTTAAGAAGAAGAATTTAAAGGAGATTAGGGCCAAATACTTTGCTTTACCCAAGCAAAGTGTTATAATCCAAGACATTATAGTACACATTACAATATGAAAAACTCCGGTAAGCTTTTCATATTGCCAAAGAGAAACTATGCAGCCGAGTAAACTGGTTAGGTTTTATACAAAACGAATGGTCACAACTCATTATCAATACGTTTTAATTCACTTTCAAGATTTTTAAGCTTATCCTCTTTAGTTTTAACACTCTGCCTATATAGTGCAATCAGATAATCGTCAATAGTCCGATTTTTATCTTTAAGTTTCGACTCAATAGCTTCTTTCTCTTCTGTAAGTATTTGTATTTCTTGTGATATTTTTCCCACATCAAATACCACGGGTTCTTTTCCATCATTATGTCTGGAAAAAGTTAATAATTCACGCGTTGGAATTATACTTTGACCTCTATCTAATCTTCTTTGGTTCATAAAAGCAGGAGATACAATTTCAATATTCTCCCTGTGAAGTTCATCAATTACACTTTCATTGAGTACGGATGTCATTTTACCCAGCTCCATATTATCATCCCAAAGTCCAAGAATCTTATACGAAATAGAGTAATCCCCAAGTTCGACAATGCGGACAAAAGGATCTTTCAGTCCTACGTTGAACGCCGCCATTTTCAATGTTTCCTTTACTTTGTCTTTATAGACATCATAACCTAAGGAAACTATTGTATCAACATGAATGTTTGTTTTTCGAACACGCTTTATGGGGTTTCTTATAATCTGAAGATTAGGTACCGTAACAAAATTACTGTCATCCGTTTGAATGGTTACATGAAATGGTTTTAACTCAGTAACTATCCCTTGGTATTGTTTATCAATAATCACATAATCTCCTTTTTTAAATCGTTTCATAGATGAATTAACTATTCCTGCTATTAGATTGCCTAAAATGCTTGTAGAACTAATCGTTATTCCAGCGGTGACAATTAAAGTCAAGTATTGTAATATTTGCTCTTCATTTGTAAGTTCGAGCGAAGCAACAAATAACATAACGCCTCCAATAGCTATTATAATTGATATAATGTACTTCACGGACCCCGGCCATAATTTTCTTCTTTCTATCCAAGAAAAACAATAGTAAGTTGCCATAATAACTATTACAGTAATAGCGAGTATTAAAGTTGGCTTTAGTGCATTAAGGTCTATATCCATGACGTTTAAATAAGTCTTTTCTATTTGTTATATTACTGATTATTTTGCTTTAGTATTAAGGCCCAAAGCCCTATTTTAATTCATTATATGGGTTTGCGGGGGCAAGTGGGAAATTGGTTTATCAAGAAAAGCTTTAACGGTCATTATCGACTTATCTTTTTCTTTATTCTTAAAGTTAAATAAAATACCCTTTCCTGAGTATTTTTACCATTGGGGAATTAAATGGTAAGAAGCAAACTTTTGAGGTAATTAAATGTAGTAAAAATTAACAAGAATCCAATTACGGTTTTCCGTAACTGATTTGTATTTGTAGTAAAATACCATTCCACACACATTGCCCTCCCTCCTGCCGTCGGTAAGTTAATAAGTGTTCCATTACCTTTTTTGAAGAAACTTTTTAGAAGAAAAATTTAAAGGAGCTGTAGTACCAAATACTTTGCTTTACCCAAGCAAAGTGTCATAATGCAAGACATTATGATTCAGAAAAAGAATCATAATTTGACGTTATATCAAATAGCAATAAGTTATTGGGTATTTAAACCAATTCATAGCCTAATTGTATGTAAGCTAGCGTCGTTTTGGGTATCTGGTCTTTTTAGAGGCCTCCAAGAACAATTTTATTTCGGAATCACTCAAATAGTCTTTCTCTTTTTCATGAGCGTTAGTTGACTTATTTTCAGTACTCTTTACATTACGCCTTTTGACCATGTTTTAAAAATTAGGGTTGACCTCCCTAGAATATACATCAAAAAAAGCAGCACTCTTTACAAAATCCGCTTTTTGTAAAGAGTTGAAATCTCTAACTGCATTTATCCCACCACACTACTCAGCTTAAACATCGGCAGATACATAGAAACCAATATCACCCCAACAAAAAGACCAATAACCACAATAATCAAGGGTTCCATAAGGGTAGAAAGCAGTTTTGATTTCTGTTGTACCTCAATCGCATACTGTTGATTGAGCCTTTCGAAGATATATTCCGTCTGATTGGTTTCTTCAGCTACTTTGACGAGGGATATCATTTTGTTGTCAAAGATTTTACTTTCCTTCATACTGGCGTTTAAGCTTGTTCCTGATAGGACACCTTTTTCAACCTTGTCCAGAGCCTCGTTCAACGGATAGAAATCAATCATTTTTCTAACCATCTGAATACTATTTAGCATCGGCACTTTTGAGGCGGTCAATAATGCCACTGCTTGTGTGAATTGCGCTAAGTAAACGGAACTAATAAAACTTCCTATGTAAGGTATTTTCAATAGCAGCTTATCCTTGCCTTGTTTGAACCATTGTTTTTGAGAAAAGGTTTTTCGAAGTGCAATGATTGTTCCCAAAGAGATTAAAACCAACCATCCGTAGTTTTTGATGAAATCGGAGGCATTGATTACCATTCTAGTAATTGCTGGTAACTCCACACCATTTTGATTAAAAATATCTTCAAACATAGGTACTACCATTCGTAGCATAAATACGACTACAAGAACGGCTGTACATAAAATAATAATCGGATAGGTCAATGCATTTGTCAGACTTCTTCGTTGCTCGTTCTTTCGCTCATAGAACTTTCCAAGTTCTTCCACGATTCGCGTTAGTGTTCCTGTTTCTTCGCCAATTTTTACCGAGTAGTATTCGTATTCTGAAAACTCAGGTCGTTCTTGTAGAAGTTCAAAAAAGCTACGACCAGATACCAGGGCTTCTACCATTTCACCATAGAAGGCTTTTTGTTTGTCTTTCTTTTGGTTTTCCTGTATCAGAGCCAAGGCATCCTTTAAATTGATTCCCGCTTTTAAAAGTACACCTAATTCGGAATAGAAATCTTCCTTCTTTTTGTTTCCGAAGGACTTCCCGAACGAAATTTCCTTTTGTAAAAGTTCGGATACCCAATCCTTTTCAGAATTGGCCTTCTGTTTTTGTTGGGGCAAGGTTTGTTCTAGTTTGAATCCGCTCATGGCTTATGATTTATATAGGTTGCTGGCGCGTTATCCTTAAAAACAAATATTTGTTGGTGCCCCGATTCTTTACTTGTTTTTAATTCAATAGCATCTATTTCGCCAATTTTCTTCTCATGATTTTTAAAGTAAAATGCCTTATGTTCCAATTGAACATTGAAGGTGTCCTTCTCTGTGAAAATCATGTCTTCAATGATTGTATAATTCTTTTCTTCCAACTCATTGCTGAAATATAATTGCCCTTTTCGTTCATCAAAATTGACATAGGAATACCGATTGAAATCAATCCAAAGGGATTGCCTCAATTTGTTAGCCTCCAACTTCACTTCATAGATATCTTCAATGCTACCCATCTGTCTCTGGACTAAATTCAAAACGGAAAAAGCCATCCCCACAACAATAGCGGTAATCGCAAGAACCACCATCATTTCTTGAATGGCAAAGCCTGGTATTTTTCCTCTTTTAGTCTTCACTGGTCATATAGTTCGTTACTGTAGCTTTTGTAACTGTGTGTTCAGCTTCTAAAGTCACTAATGAATATTGCCCTTGTTTTTGCTCGAAAATGGATATTTCCCATGATTCAAAATCTTCGTAATACGGTAGTTTGATTCCCTTATTCAGTACTTGATATTCTAAGGCATTTAGACGTTCTTCCGCGAGTTCAGTATTCTGCTTTATGTTATTGGCCAAAAGGTTGTTCATAATCATACTGGAAATCATGAAAATGACCACTATCAATACAGTAGCCACCAAAGTTTCCATCAAAGTGGATGCCTTTATTTTCTTCAATAGAGCCATTTCATCACCTTTTTGTTTTGCTCACGAGATTCCAATAAAAGTCCTGCATAAGAAGTATCCAGATTTTTACTATTAATTTGCCCATTGTACAAGTGGTTTTGATAGACACTTCCTTCTTCCAGAGCTATAAAACCATCTGTGCTCACATTTCCAGTTACTACTCCCTTAAGCTCTAAATTCTTATTGCAGTAAACTTCTCCAACTACTTTGGCATCCGGGTCTATTTTAATAAGCGGGGCATATTGTTGTTTTGTGGAAGCATCTAGTGCCATTACTATACCACCAACCCAAGAATAAGAGTCCATATAAATAGCCGGTTGGGTATTCAAAGTACCTGAAGAACTGTTATTTTCCGAATTGTTCAACGCTGCTTTTTTGTTCACAACCAAAACCGACGGATACGCCAACTCACATTTCTTTCCGACAGTTATTGATTTTGTTGCTATTGCCTGAAATTGTCCTTTTACCCAATTTTCAATACTAATTTCGGGAGCCAATAAGATGACATCCTGAAGGTTAGCATCCGCCTCGACAATGATTTTATAGGATGCGGAAACAATTATATTTCCAATTAAATTGGTGTTCTTTAAGCGAATAACTCTATCCTTTATAATTAAAGTTGGAGATTGAAATGAATTCTTTATTCCCTCTTTGGGAATGTTATCTATGATTTCACCTTCAGGTCGGAAATCATAACGCGTCAGTTTTGTTATTTGTGATTCAAGTTCTCTACTTAATTTTGGTAATAGTGAATCACTCTTTCTTTGCCTACCATACAAAAGTGAAGATCGATTATACATTAGACCCATAATATTTCCCATTTTCATGCCCTGAGCTGGCAAAAAGGCATCCCCAGTTATCTTTGCATTACCTGCCATAATTACTGGGCGTTGCTTATCATTTACATAAAGAGCAGGCATTTCTACTTCATCTTTTCCACCAATAAGGGCTGTTTTTACATATTTAGAATTTCCATGGGATGTAGTAACCGTTCGCTTTTCAAAAACACCCCACAAATCCCGTTGTACGGTAATGCCAATGTTTAGGTCATTTTCATTTGAAATTTCAATAGAACCACCCAAAGGAATTTCTTTTTTCAGTGAAGATTCCAAGCCAAAATCTGCACTTTTGATGACAGAAATTAGGACATCCGTTTTTTTGTCAAAATGGGTATGCGTAAAAGACAGCAACATAAAAGAAGCCAATAAAACAGCTACGACTGCACCTATAAAAAGTACAAACTGGAGTGCTCCCGCTTGTATTTTTTTAGTAATTATCATTCGGTTAGGGAGATGTTTTGCGTACGTCCGTCGTACTTCACTCGAATAGAAGATTTAGTTCCTCGAATCAATTTAACCTCTTGAAAAGTGTCATTGAGGGACATCATTTGTTGTTTACCATCAACTGTCACGAAGAAGATTTTTTGTTTTGAACTTTTGTCCGTTATAAAACCAGTATACTGTATCGATTTTGTAGGTACTACTTCTTTTTTTATGGTCGGCACCGATTTTCTTTTGACCACCTTTTTTTTTGGTGCTTGTACAGTTCCTAAAAAGGGATCTCTATAATCGGCCACAATTGAAAAAGTCTCTCGTTCTTTAATTTTCTTGGGAATGAAAGTTTGCTCAGAAGTAACCTGTGCAATTTCCTGTGTGGATGGATTCACGGCACTTAAGAATTTAAATCCTATGATGCCCCAAATACCAAGGACAACGGCCAACAACAGGTATGTTTTATGGTTTTTTTTCACCTAGAAAATTTTTTATTTTTCATTCCCGCAAAGGCGGGAATCTCTTAGTTGCCCGACGTATCAACACTGAATTTATGCATTGTAAATTCTGTCTCATACCCACTATTCTGGGCTCTAACACGCCATTCATAGTCGCTATCAGTCAGAACTCTATTAAAGCGTGGGCTTGCGAAAGTACTATCAACCACTATAAGTGTATCAACCACGATTTGAGCGGCATTTTCAAAACTTGGGGCAGCCACTTGCACATGGTATTGGCTCGCTTCATAAACCTCATCCCATGTAAAGTTCACGTTTGATTGTACAACCGTGGTGCTATCCGAAGGAGCTAAAAGTTGAACTGTTTCCATAGAAATATCCGGTACTTCCAAAAGGTCTTCACAACTTGAAAATAAAATCAGAACCGTAAGTATTAGCAACGTTTGTAGCTTTTTCATGATTATAATTTTAAAAACGATGTGGAATTGTCAAGTTTGTAGGCTTTTTTCTCCGTACCTCTTGGACAACTTTCACCGTTGGAGGACAATGCCTCTATTTGTTTTTTACCGTACTTGGTCTCACCCCAACAAAATCCAGAAACTTCATAATCGAAGACTTCCATTGTGGAAAGATTTATGAAGCTCCTATCTTGTCCCTTTAAGACTTCAAGAGTAATATTTCCATTCCTGTTATCAATCAAGGAAATCGCATCTGATTTCGTAAGCGCTGTCATGGTAGCTTTATCTGATGTTACCGCTATTTTTGTGATAATTGTATACTGATCATCATTTTCCAAATAGGTTTTCACTCCATTATTATGCGCGTAATTCAGGGCTTCTTTTATTCCAATTTTATCGGCGATTTCGACACAGAGGTATTTTGGTTTATTTGGTAGGGAATCTACGTAAGTTAATCGCGGTTTTTTTCCTTTGGCCGTTTCCATTTCCAAGTACTTTTTGAATTTCGATTTGGTGAAGGGAAATTCCATTACAGAAAGTGCAATAGGATCCTTCAAAGAAGGGGTTCCAACTTTGTGAAATGTGGAATGTACCAGTGATTTGGAATGCTTGCCTATGTCCCCAATCGAGGGCATGTGCTTCTCTTTGTTGCTCATTTCCCTAACGGGAGCGCAAGATACTATCAGCCAAGCAGATAGCAATAAGTATAGTCTAGTTTGCATAAGTAGGTTTCTTATCCTATTTAAACGAAAATAAGCCTCAAGTGTTGTATAAAAACGGTAAAAAATGGTGCTTTTTTAACGTTTCAGAGTGAAGTGTCCGGTGAAGACTTTTCCATTATCAAAAACATAACGAAACCAGTAGTCGGTGGAGGGTAATCTAAGCCCATTATAAGTGCCATTCCAGCCTCTATCGAGAGGCGAAATCTGCGCTAATAATTTACCTTGGCGATCATAGATGAACAACTGGGATTCTGGGTAGTTCTCAGCACCGATAATATTCCAAAATTCATGTCTTCCATCTCCATTTGGAGTGAAGAATTTTTGGTAGCCTAATGCGATAATATCTTTGGATAAAGTTCTGCATAAAAAGGCATCGCGCACATAAACGGTATATGCTCCAGGAAATACCTCAATTCGATTGTTATTTTGAAAATTCTCGCCGTCTACTGAATATTCGAAATCACCTGTTCCCTCCACATTTACTTCTATAATCACATTATCTGAAAAACCTTTGATCTCTGTTGTGAAATCTTCAGGTGCACCTGAGGATACCACTTGGAAATCAACCATCTTTTCGCAAACTGCTCCATTCAAGGTTTCCGTAACTGTTAGTGTATAATCTCCTAAAGCTACAATGTTGATATTTCTATTTGTAGAAAGTTCGCTTCCATTTTCATCCCGCCATGACCAACTTTCAAAATCGCCACCATCAATATCTAGTTGGGGCGTATCTGGACAAATAACATAGGTTTCATCCAACAAAGGTTGTGGTAAAGGATTTAATATGATGGAAAAAGAAGTAGTATCATAACAATCGGTTAGCCCGTTATTTTGAATTCGGGCATAAATAACTTCCTGGGGCAATGAATTGCTATGATCTTGTTTTTGTAATGGGTTTTGGTTGGCCACAGCATCGGCATCACTAGAAAAATAGGTAACCGAAAAAGTATTCGGGTCTTGTCCATTCAAAATCTCGATATCCTTGGTAGACAAATCAAAACTTAGGATTCCGGTTTCATGGATATCGCAAAGAACCATGTCCGTTGGAACATTTGCAATAGGTGTATCGAATACCTCCAAATCAAAACTATCAGTCAAAAAACAGCTTGGATTTCCAATATTCTCTATGCGATAAAAAACCGTTTGTGGACTACTGTTATTTTGAAAAATGCCAGTAATCGGGTTGATATTACCATCCGCATCGACTTGGTTTAAATAATATGATATATTGAACTGAGTTGCCGATTGACTTCCTAAAACTTCGGTGTCTTTTTGCGACAAGTCAAAACTTTGAATGCCATCATTGTTATCATCACAAACTTGCCAATCGGTTACGGTTTGTGATAGAGGTGAATCGTAAACCCGAAGACTGAAGGAGACGGTATTAAAACAGTTGGTATTACTATTGTTTTCTACTCTGGCGTAAATCGTCTCCGAATATGCCGTTGTGTTGGTATAGTTTGTTTTGTTCAAGCTATTTGAACCATTATCTGCATCTAATTGCGTGGTATGGTAACTGACACTAAAGTTAGATGGGTTCTGTGTTCCCAAAATGATAGCATCTTGAGTGGAAAGGTCAAAAGAGACGATTCCGTCATTGTCATCGTCGCAGATTTCTAAATCTGGAGGGTCTAAAGCCAAGACAGCGGCAATAACTTCTAAATTGAAACTGCCTGTTTCAAAACATTCTGGGTAGGTTGTATTTTCGATGCGAAAGAAAATTTGCTCTGGTGAAACAGTGTTTGTATAGTTTGGGCCTATGGCATTGATGTCTGCATTGGCGTCTGCTTGATTTAAATAGTACTTGACCGAAAAAGTAGTCGCACTCTGCCCATTCAATACTTCATTGTCTTTTTGGGTCAAATCAAAATCGAAAAAACCATCACCATCCGTATCACAGGCTACCCAATCTGTTACTGCGTTCAAAACTGGAGCTTCTTTGACTATCAAATCAAAGGAAGTGGTATCAAAACAGCTCGGGTTGTTCGCATTTGAAATACGGGCAAAAATGGTCTCAGTTGAATTCGTGTTGGTGTAAAGATTCAGCAATAAGTTCGTACCATTTTGCGCATCAGTCAAAGTCGGATAGTAACCAATTGAATAATCAGTCGCCAGTTGTGTACCTAGTACTTCAGTATCTTTAGTGGACAGATCAAATTCAGAGAAAGCGTTTTTGCTGCATACCTCAAAATCGCTGACGGTGTTGGCTGTTGGCACTGCATAAATCGTGATATCCTTACTTTCTGTTTTTGTCTCCAACGCAGTGGTAGCAGTTACACTCACGGTATAGGTGCCAGGAGTCGCATAGGTATGCGTTGGGTGCTCCAAAATAGAGGTGTTGCCATCACCAAAGTCCCAATTAATACTTGTTACTGCCCCACTTGTGGTCACTGAAAATTCGGTGGCGTCGCCATGGCAAAAGTTGTTTGCCAAAAGTCCTACTACGAAATAAGATTGTATAAAAGGCGGTAACCCCAGGCGGGAAAGTCTGCCCGATAATGAAACCCCATTTTGCACATAATTTGCTCCTATCCCTGCAACATTGGGGTTATTGATTACCCCCAAATGAGTTTGTTCATATTGATTTACATAAATTTTACCATCAATGCCTAATTGCAAGCCGCCCATCTGAATGGGTTGACTAGACAACATGACGGCAGAAGCTTCTATGGCAAGAGCATTGAAATTGGTCAAGTCAAACTGATATAATCTATTGTCTAAAACAGGGTAATTGACTACAATGGTACTTGCCACATATAGCTTACTACTATCTGACGAAAACTCTACTCCATATACCGAGGTGATTTTGGTTCCTGCTAATGTCGAATAGAAGCTTGATAGGTCTAAAAAATTACTGATGATACCAGTAGCCGTATCGAAATTATATAGCTGAAGATAATTTCCTGATGAACTTGCAGTAGCCAAAAACCTGCCATCGGGTGACAACTTGAGATATCCAACTGTATGTGAAGGTTGGGTTGCATTAAGCCCAATTGAAGAAACTACTGGTGCGGCGCTCACTCCAGTAGCCGTAACCAAATAGGCCACATACTCATTACCTGGGTAGCGATGGGCCAAAACCCAAATATCATTTCCATTGGCATGTACAACTGCCGTTAGCTTTTCCAAAAGTGGCGTCTCTAAAAGTATATTCTTAGTAGTTACATCACCCAAACCTCCATCCAAGGTCATATCAACAACACTATATTGAAGACCATCTGTCTCAGTGCCTTCATCTACAGTAAAAACGTAGTATACATCTGGGTTTCCTGGAGAAGGTACTATGATACCCGATTGTGTACTAGACGTATGTCCATTTAGCCCCATGCCATTTGGCATTGGGTTGTGGGCTCGATTCCAAATGGTAACACCATCTGTATAGAACAAGAGATTACCATTTACATCTGAAATCGTTGAGCACCCTTCTTGAGTCCAGAGTTGGCCATCGGTAAGCGGGACGGGTGCACCCCCATTAAAATCAAGGCCCGCATATTGACCAAAATACCAGTTTGCCGCTTCGTTTTGGGCATTCATATTGCCAATGCTAAAAAGTAGCACTAGTATAAGGCAGGTATTTTTCAAAGTTTGGGACATTGAAAATCAGGTATAGTTCAATACAGATATTATGGTTTATCTTTTCTACAAAATGAATTTTAGAACCTGACCCCAACGCCCACTTTAACGAGGCTGCCACGGTTGTTAAAATTTTCATTATTCACAAAACTGCTGCTACGATCAATATTGGCCCAATCATACTGGGCAATTACGAAAATAGAACTGGTGATGTCATAAGACGCCCCGATGTTTAGTATAAGGCCCTCATAATTTCGCTTTATTGTATCAAAACCGGCACCGGTAGTATCTAATGTGGAATTGAATTTGTTAATACCATAGCCAAGACCAGCTATAGGTCTAAAGGTCCCATCTCGGCCAAGTAAAAATTCGCCAAAAACTCTTGGGTAAATTAATGTTCCACTATACTTCTCTCCTTCAATTCCTGGGTTTGGTATTCCTATGAAACTGGCATTCGCCGAAACACCGAACCGTACGACCTCGAGATTCACAAAACTATATTGAAGACCAACATCAATGTAGCCGGTATAGTCGTTAAGAAAATTGTCTCCAATGGTCAAAGGATAGGAAAGGGTTGCGCTCAATTTTGAGTCTTGAGCAAGAATATTTGAGCCAACAAAAAGTAACACTAATACAAGGGCTAATTTTTTCATGATTTTAGAAATTTGGTTTGTAGTTATTTTCGTATTAATACAACGCTTTTTGAAAGAAAACCTTGCCTCAAACCAGCTGTTTTTTGATGTGTTTGGGTTATTCTCTGTGGTTTTTGAAAACAAAAATTGGGTGATAGCAAATAGTAAGATTATTTGTAGGGGTTGACCAATACTTAAAAATGTAAAACCCAAAGAAAATCTAAGGTGATTTTAAATGCGTTATATTTTCTAGGAATTTTCATAATGATAACCATTATAATAATTCATGTTTGCAGGCAATTCCAAATGACTGTTAACGAAGAATCAGTGCATTTAAGTAAATACTAAATTTTGGTAACACATAAATTATCAAAGTCATTTTTGTTTACTCGGATATAATAGTTTGCAGATGTTGCTTTGGAATAACCTTTGTATAATAAGTATTTTTTCCTCTGTTTAACAAAAGAAAAATCATTCATATTATAATTAAACAATTTTAATCTTAAAAACTGAATGAACGAATCTGGGTTATTCATATCCAAGTCGAAATCATTACTTATTTTTGTTAGGTAAAAATACCCGGATACATAAATAATACTCTTTTCTTTTCTATTAATACCTATTAACATTCTTCTAGATAATTGATCGACCTTCGGTTTGGAGTCAAAATATTCTTTACTGTTATTCACAATCTCTATTTCTCCATCGCTCCCAATACGTGAAAATTCGTAGTTGAAATTTGTTACTTCAAACAGATCTATATTAGGATTAGGATACCTTAATGGTATATTTGAAACATCCAATAACAAATCTTCACCTTTTTCAGGAAAAAGACGTAAAAGTTCAGTTTTAATTCTTGTAGAATTATCACCATGTTCTACTAATTTGAAATCTGTTCTTATTCGATAAGCTAAAACATTTTTCTTTAACTCAGAAATAAGCACGCTATCTGGTATCTTTTGAGAGAAAATTGCATTTGACACTATACCAAACCAAATTATTAACAAAATCGTTTTCATATTAAAAATCTCTAGGGCTGATGACCGTAGTCGGTGTGGCATCGTTACCTTGTTCTCTAAATATTGCATGTTCACCATTCGGGTTTCCTCTGGAGTGACCTCTCCAATAAAAATCCTCCGGTTCGATTAATGACCAAAGAAAGCCCAACCAGTCATTATCAATGCCAAATTCAATATGACCGAGTTCATGTGCAAGTATTTGCATTGTCATTCCAAAATTCTCGTCCAAGGTAAGCTCTGCACTTGTAATTAAAGATTCTGGGTCGTTGTCAAAAATTTTCTTTGCGTCCGCTGTTGAAATTCGCTGTCCTATGGCATGCTTTCCGCTCTTTTTATAATACATGAAATCTGGCTCTGTAGGGATTTTGGTAAAAACTATATTGCCATATCGATTTCGATACATATGGTCTTTAGTCTTTCTATGAAATGGCATAATTCGGTATCTATCTTTAACATTTGACTTCCCAAAATTTCTTTCAAGAGAAGATTCTCCTTGCTTTCTTAATGTACCCGCAGCTCCTAAATTCAAATCATCTACTTTAATACTTATTACAATCGAACTACTATGTAATTTCTGATAGAGAACTGGATAGGCAATCATGAATTGATTTACCACCGCCTGGGCTCTTGCATCAGTTACTATAATAATATCTCCCTTTTTATCTACATGATTTATTGGATTATTTCCAATTCCAAGATACGGAGAATAAAATTCATCCTCAGGGTCAGGGCTAATCCATCTTCCTATACTGCTATCCCACAACCTTAAATCGAAGGACTCTTTACCAGTTTCAATATCTTTTTCTTGTCCTTGAAAGGAATATCTATAATCACTAATTAAATTTCGCCCAGGCATCGAACCTCCAAAGGGATAATAATCAGAAGCAGAACGGGGAATGGCATCTGTATTTGATTTCATAAATGTAGCACGTACATTACCCAAATAATCCTTTATTTCATAAACGCTGGTATCATCTTGCTTATAATAAACACCAATTCGGTTATTCCCGTAAATAGGTTGTTCAACGAGTGTGTTTTCCGTATAAATGGCTAAAATTGAACCCGCAATATCTCGAACATAATTTGTAGTTTTGGCTATATCAAAACCATTGGGCAAATAAGATTCTTTTCTAACCCTTTGAAATCTATCGTTGTAATAAAACTTTACCAAATTTAAGTTATTCCTTTTAATTCCTATCAGAAGCCTATTTGAGTTATATTGATATGTTAGGTTTGCTGCTTTATTTTCTATTAATTGTCCAATACTATTGTAAACATAGTTTTGAGAATCTAACTGTGTTTCGAAGTCTTCTGCATTTGGCACATCACCATCGATATCAACAACCTGTTCTAGTTGATTAGTTTTTGTCTTATAATTGTAACTTAAGTCGTCCATCGCGTTTCCAGCACCATCGGAGCCTTTCTTCCTTCTCAGACTTAAGATATTGCCGTTGGCATCATAAGTCAGATTGGAGACATCATAATCACCTTCCATAATAGTAGTACCTCCTGCATCTTGCGTGATTCTAGCCGAAAACATACTGCCATCTTTGGCATGAAAACCTTCTCCTCCGTCATCTGCTAAAAGTGTGATGCTTTGACTCGCCTTTAAATCAAGAGTTTGATTATTTTCAACTACGGCAATTGATGTAACTATAGGCTCAGTTGTATCGCCCAAATCGCCATTACCATCAAAATCAGCACTTAGCAGCCAATTATTACGATTGTACTCGTATGCATACATTAGTTCGTTAGTCATACCTGGTATCGCGTCATTTTTCCAACGTACACCCTTAATATCACCATTCAACCTATCTGTGCCATATGTAGGAGAGGTTACGCTAGATACATCTCGTTTGTAATCATCGGAATGGTAATCGATTTGCATCCCGAATAAGTCGTTGGAATCTTTTGAAGGGTCATTATTGGAATCTAAGCTTGGATGGTTTATGCCCTTAATTAATCCGTTTAAATTATATATGTAATCAACACCTTGCACACCGTCAGCAAGCTCAGTGCGTTTGAGAGACCCATTTTCATAATATGAGTGATTAGCGTTTAAAATAAAAGTGCTATCATCCGTGGATGTTTCAACGGTGACGAGCTTGTCTGCCTCATTATAATTGTATCGGTGGATAAACCTTTCTGACGGGACATGCTTCTGATAGTAAATCTTGTAAATTTGTCCAGATATTGGATAATATTCATAATCAATTGTTTTGACCCCTAAGCCATCAATTTGTTGAATCACCCATTCTATCCGCCCATATATGTCATAACTATACCATGTACTGGAACTTGCATTTGTTTGAACTGTGTAAGTTTTACTTACATTACCGCTAAGAAACTTTTGAACAGGATAATTACTAGTTCCTATACCTTCAACAGACAAGGCATTGTGGAGTGCAGACGTATCGAGCTTATCATAAAGGGTAAATTTTTGCTCTTTACAACTAGCATTTGCTAGACCGTCCGTATCAAGGTTAATATCATCTAATTCGTTTTCTATTATGGAGTTTGAATTAACAAATGTGATTGAATCCTCAATGTAGACTCCACTTTCGACAAGACGCCCTGCAGAATCATAATTGAAATATGAAAATTCAGAATCGCTATAATCACCATCATCGTTTGGGTCTTTTTGCTTACTATCTTGAGAAAATCGGATTTGTCCATTCTCTCGGTATTTAAACTGGGTACTACCTTCATCTGGACTTGAAATCTCAATTAATTGGCCGAGAGCATCATAAATATATGTAGATACTGGTTTTTCAGCTATTATTGATGCTAACGGTTGGTAGGATTTAACTAGACGATCCGCTTCATCATAGACATTCAAGCTATAATCATAATAATTAACCTTATAACTGACATATATGCTGCCTTTGATAAAGTTAATCATATCATTGACTGCGACTCGATAAAAACCATTACTTAAATTTACAGTACCGTCAGTTTCTTTCTGCTCAGTAATTAAATTATAAATAGTTACCTCGCTAGGATTACTTACAGTAAAACCTGTAATTCCTTCCGGAATATGTATATCTATAAATCCCTGCTCTGGAATGTCGACATTTAACAAAGGTGATTCAGCACCCTCAGGTCCACTTCTTGCGGTTGCTAACAGTTTACCATCGGAATCGGTAAACTCAACATTTTCTACTCCATGAACATCACGAGAAATAGTTTTAGTAATTTCAAAGTCGCTGTATTTAACATCTCCGAATGCAGGTGTAAGCGACAATTCGTCCGAAGCTTTCATTGAGAAGGCATACTTTTGAGACCATTCTCCATTAATCTTATTACCGCCAACAATTCTCAACATCTTTCCTGGATTAAGGTCGCTATAAATACTCTTTGTGAATGGAAAATTCGTTACATCTTGAAACCCTTCACGAATGTTATTTTCACTGTAGTACCACCCCAAAGTTGCACTGGCTATGTTGTTAGGTACTTCATCGGCATCACCTACTGGTAAAGGTTCTTCTCTGTTGACCCCGTCGTAGTCGTCTAAAGCATAATCAGTAACATTATCAGCTTTTTTGATAAAACCTTCCTTAAACTCAAAATTACTACCTGGCTTTATCGGTGCCGAAAGTGTCTGCAAAGCAACAAATCCAAATTCATCATATAAGGTGGCAGAAGTCCAAATAGAATCTGACTTAATATCCCAGGCTTGAACCTGTTCTAATTTTCCAATTTCATCAAAGTAAAACTTGCTCCCTACAGTCAAATTTTCCCCTATATCATATGTCAAAGTCGTTACTGTATTCCTATTCTCTGGTGCCGTACCCGGTGGGCAACCCTGATTTTCCAAAGTTCCTGCCTCAAACGGACATAAATCGTTATTGTTTTTTACAAAACTGTAAGTTTCATCTGTTGGGGCATCACAACCACCTCTTGGCACTGCAGTGGCATCGCCTTGACCATCGCCATCTTGATCAGGGTACCATTCCATATCCAAACATGATGTCTGACTTATTCTAAACAAACCTAAGAATTCATCATTATCCAGTTTATAAATACCGATATAGGCAATTCGTGATTGTCCCGTATTATTATCTTGTGTGGTAAAATTGAACGTACTATTACCTACAGGTGCGTAGCTAAGCCAAGTTGACCATTCGGGAGTATCATTAGGGTTATTATAGTCTTTTAAGGTTATTTCACCAGCACAACCCAGCGGATCAAAAACGATTTGAATAGCCTTTGTATCGCTAGAAATTGGATAGTCAATATCAGTAGCTAAAGGTATATCAGTACCATCAACTCTAATTGTAGTCAAATCACATGTCGGAAATACGGGTGGGCCTGTCTGGTTAGCTCCTAGTATTCCTACCTGAATGCCATTAATAGCTACTCTACTTCCGGTTCCTCTGGAGCTACTACCATTGACCGAAACGAATTGCTCTACTTCAATGGCCATACTATTGGTTGCCGAATTGAAGGTGAATGTGGCCCACTCGTCAATAGGGTCTAAAAAGGTGATTTCATAAGGCTGTGTACAACTACCATTGGGAAAAACCAATTCGGCGTATGCGATGCCTCCAGCTTCTTGAAAAGAAAACTCTACTGGAACGTAATTGCCTGCTGGCGGTGGGTCATTGCTACCTGAAGGCCTAAAATATCCATCAGCACAATCTGGATCACAACCATTGGTTCCTGTTCCTGGAGCCGGTTGCAGCGGACACTGATCTGGTCCTTGAGGGGTGTTGGTCCAATTTCCAGCAGGCTGGGTACAAGATTGTTGTGTTGCCCCTCCTGGGTCTTCGTAGTTATCACCGTCAGTATCGGCATACCAGATGTCTGGCTCAGTCACCACTATAAGTCTTGATAGGGTTGTAGTAGTGCCACATTCGCTGGTAATCTCTACTGCTGCAATAGCGGTACCTGAAAAACTGGCAGGCCAATTAATGGTGGCCGAAGTACCGGAACCGTTAATCGTTGAGCTACCCGCATTGGTAAGCGTCCAACTATAGGTGTTGGCACTAGAACCTCCAGTCACATTGAGTGTGGAGGTACCTGTTTGTCTACATCTTGTACCAGGGTCGCTCAATACAGGATTACCAAGATTTGCTTTCTCGATTATAGGTAATGACCCATAAGTAATTGAGCAGTTGAGACCTGTCGATTTTGTGGCCCGAACCGAGTATGTACCACCCGAACTGACGTCCCAAGAAGTTCCACCTGGTTGCCCATTGGAGTCAGTAGTAACTTCAAATCCAGTGAAGATTCCATCTTTGAGTAGCTCATATCGCACACTGCTTTGCAATGGCCCTAAGCTTAGCATGACCTGATCCCCTGTACAGAATTCATTCATATTTGCTTGTAGGCCCGGGGTTGAAATCAAATCAAAACTTACACTTTTATTAATATTCGTCGTAGTTCCACACTCGGAAGTTGCTGTCAATCGAATGGTCGCAGTGCTAGTGGATCCATTCCAGGTCACAAGACCGGTGCTTGAATTTATGGTAGCAGGTCCTCCATTTAATATTGACCAGACATAGGTATTTGTACCATTGTTGCCTGAAATATTGAAATCGGTTTGAGCGGTACCTGAGCATAATTGGCTCGGCCCATTAATTGAAGGGTTCCCTAGCCCTGCATTCTCGTCAATGACCAAAGTTCCCCAAGTGTTAGAACAACCTAGACCACCTAACTGTGTCCCGCGAACAGAATAAGTCCCTCCAGAAAAAACATCCCAAGAGATTCCTCCAGGTTGTCCGTTGGAATTGGTAGTAACCTCTTGACCTGTTACTGTTCCATTTCTAAGCAACTGATATCTGACGCTACTTTGCAATGGTCCCATGGTAAGCGTTGCTTGTTCCCCGCTACAGATTTCATTGAGATTGGTCTGCAGGCTTGGGGTTGAAACCCCTACCACCGAGACGTTTCTTGAAGCTGTTGAGGTACTATTATTCGGCCCGTTTGCTGTAACTTGTACAATGGCAGTACCAATATAACTACTGTTCCATGTGACAGTTCCACTACTATTTATAGTTCCCGCGCCTGGTGTAAGGGTCCACGAATAACTCGATGCATTCGTTGCCGAGGCATTAAAATCCGAGGTGCCACTTCCACTACATCTTTGAGTTGGACCAGAGGTAATACTTACCTGACCTACAGTCACTTGTCCTGCTGCTTGGGAAACTGAAAATACACCTATTTGAGAACCATTTTTAACCAATTGAACGGTACCGGTACGAGCTCCTTGGGTATTTGCAGAAGCTATTACGGTAACAGATGTTGTTCCATTTGCAAAAGCTGAAACCCAAGATGGTTTTGATCCTATTTGCCACTCGTAGGTGGATCCATCGGAACAGCCTCCTTGAACCGCTGAATTTTGCGTGCCTCCTGAAGCTGGGAATGACAAGTTTGTCCCAGCTGCAAAACAACCACCTCCTTGTGCATTTATTTCACTCGAAATTCCGAGAAACATAGCAAGGACTATGATGATTCTTATTTTGGTGTGATTAGATAACTTCATCGTTTATTGGTATTTGTAGGAATACTTATTTTCACTAATTCTTTTAAAACCTCCAGAGCCAGGGCCATTAAAGTCCTCAACTTCCGTGTATGTTTTTGATAATCGGCCCGCTTGGTCGTACTCGTATCGCGTTGACATATTGTTGCCTCCGAGAATATGTGTCAATTCGTCCCATTCATTATAGACATAGGAAGTCATGGTAGAAGCGACGGGGTGCAATCTAAAGTCATCAACAAAAGCAGCACCGTTTTCAGAAGTCACATTGACTGTTTGTTGCCCATTGATATCAAAATAGAAGTTCAATTGTACCCATTCACCCGCACGCACTATTTCATTTGTATTAAAGGATATTGGTGCTCCACTATCAATTTGAAGGCGTACATTTTGATGCCCAGCAAATTTTGCCCAAAGGGATGCCTTATAGTTGTTTCGTTTACCCTCGGTAACCGAAACAAGGTACCCTGTTTGTCCTGAGCCTATCTCTAATGAAGCTTTTCCACTATGAACGTTGGATAAATTGGTTTCATGAGTTGCAGTACCTAAGCCTACTTCTCCACCAAAGACGCTGCCGTCAAGGTCTTCGGCACCAGAATAGAACAGTTCTTTGTAACCAGCATTGCCAGTTGCAAACACTTTTTCATTATTGTCTCCCATTTTCGTGGCCAAATAATTGTCATTGATATCCTTGACTTCCAAAGGTGATGACCAATGATTGTATCGTGTAGTTTCGGAAATTTTTTGCCACTGTGTATTCGGCTGCGAATCTCCATACCCCCAACTGAAATCACCACCATTTATAAGACTGCCGAAAGTACCATCAGCCGCTACATCATCTTTCCAAATAAAGGTTTGATGCTTTCTCCAGATGTTATCATCAGTCAATACATCAGAATCATCATAAAAGGTTCTTGGGCTCCATGTATTTACCGAAGCTGCTATTGTCTGCCAGCCAGAAGTCATATTTACATCGCTAATAGTCATGGCGGTTTGTGTCAACATGTGTTTGTTGTTGATATTGTCCGCTTTGCTGCCCATGTCGGTGTACTCTGTATACGCAGGCACTTGTCTTGTTCGGACTTCAGTACCATCCGCTCTTTTTGTTTTTGTAACTCTAAAAGCACCCGTTTGAGGGTCGGCATCTTCGTAAACTTCTGTATCGATAAAGCCACCTATTGTCGTTCTAACCTCAGATACTACACTTGTATAGTCTTCCTTTGTAGATACTGAAACCAGTCTATTTTTCAATACAGGGTTGGCATCATTGCCATCGGTTGAGAAAATAGATTTCATACTTTGGAAGGACTCCGTAACCGAACCTCGACCAGTAATGGCTTTTGCTTCTTCCCCACTCTTATAGAATTTCTGGGTTTTTGACATTAAATGGTTTTCCACATTAAAGGTTTCAATAGATCTAAATTGTCCCACCAATGAGGTGTTCACCTTCAAGTCAATCGACTTAGCATAAGTCTTATTTGCTGTGTCAAAATAATCACCATTACCAGGATCATTGACGTTAGATTCAAATATGGTAATCTCCTCATCTTCTACTTGACCCGTAGCCTGATTCACCTTTTCGGACATGTACTTTAATTTGAGGTTTGGATCAAAAATGTTAAATACAGCATCCAATGTATGAAAGCGATATCTCGTACTTCCCAATTCATTCCCGTTCGTAGATTCCGGTACCATTGTCACATATTCGTACATTACACCAGGACTAGGTAGTTCTGATTGATATGGAACATATTTGACCCCGCTTTCAGGTGCAAAAGATGTTATACCTGACGAAACATAATTTGGGTCATTCTTCTCTCTAGCAGTTCCAGGGTTGTTGTAGTAATATTTAGTCTTATATTCCCGGCCGTTTTCATCAGAAACAATAATACTTTTAGCACGAAGTCCACCACCCTGAATATCTTTGGGGACTTTGTTAGCAAGTAGCTTGTAATTCATTGAAAAACCAAATTGGTTTCCAGAAACCGATGGACATTCTCCTCTTGGTCTTGAAATGAATTGGCTTGAACTCTTGTCAAATTTTAAAAAAGAATGTGTTGGCTGATATGGTATTTCGTTATAAACTACTCTCCAATCATTAGTGTTTGAAAAAAATTCATTATTAATATTTTGAAAGCTCGTACTGAGGATTAGATTCTGTTGTCCCCCAATATTTCTTATATCTTTTACAATAAATCCAGCGTCAAAACCTCCCGGAATATCTATGCTTCCCAATTGATTACTTCCTTGCATGAAGCATAGAGAAAAATCAAAGAATACCCTTTGACCAATTTCAAAAAATTCATTAAAGTCTACAATTAATTCTGACCTTAAATCTTGTGAGTTTTCTATGTAAACTTCGTATTCACAAATACTGGATGAATTGTTACAATTAAAATCAGCTTGTGCAAAACTAATATTCAGATTACTCTGCCATAATTTTCTAGAAAATGCTTCTTGCTCATAGTCGTCTTCTTCATATTCTAATTTTATCTTTCCTCCTGTAGGCGTGGTAATTTCAGTAAGACTCCAATTATCCGGGCCATACTTTTCATAATCGGTTGATCCGTAAATTTGTTCGGCTACCTCTTTTTCATTAATAAAGCCCCAACCGTCTTTTGCTTGGTCTATTTGATAATTCGTTTCCGTAAATTTCTGAGTTCGAAGACCCGCTGGGTAATCCATTTCGTTTTTATAAGCAAAACGATACGGAGGCATATATCCATAATCTCCCTTACCTCTAAAGGCAACCCCAGTTAAAGTCAATTTGCCGCCACCGTAAGCCTCACAGAACAGGGAACTTGGCGTATTTCGAGCAAGTGAATAATTATAGCTAAAGTCAATTACTTTTTGTGCATTTGCGTAATCATAATTTTCAAAATCGGTGATATCATATACATTGCTTTCTTGATGAAGGTCATATCTATAAGAGGTACCGTAGGCACCAGCAAAACCCCCTGCTGAGTTAAACATGGGATTCCAGTTATTCGTATCATCATCATAACCTGGGAAACAGGACCCATCATCCAAGGCAAGAGCAGCATTCTCATTTCGATTAACTTGTACATTTTCGTTTGGCACTATTACTATCTTGTCCAACATGAGTTGATACTCCCTTTTATAACTTAAATTTTCCCCAACTCTTTCAGGATTCCCAGTGATGTCATTTTCAACAAAATCGGTAGAAAATGTATAATTATATGTAGTTTGATTTGTTGAACTGAGTTCATTTGTGCCGTGGGCACCAGTACTATCATAACGAAGATCCTTGACGAAGTAAGCAGTATGACTTCTAGAGACAATCTTATCTAAATAGTACAATTGTTTTCTACCAAATTGATAGTTTCCAAAATCTTTGGTTTCGATATCACCTGCCAAATTCGTGTTGTATTTTTTACCCCCGTAAGGAGAGCGCCATACATAACCATCAGACCATTTACCATGTTCTAAACTTATCCAATACCCATAATCATCATCATCAACTTTATTATCATTATCAACATCGACATAATCAGGTCCTGTTATTGCGGTTAATAGCCAGTGTGTTGCATATTCGGTGTATTGTCGTTTCTCATTTACGTGGTTCTGAGAATTATCTTTTAAAAGGTTTCGTTCAACATGTTCATAGTGGTATACCGGCAAGGAATAATGATAGGTTTTCCCATCAGGCGCCGTTATTTTATATGCACCGATACCATCTGCTGGCCAATTAGCATAATCTGCGTTGTGGGGTCTAGCTATTTTTACCGTAGTACCATCGGCAAGTTGTTGGTTGGTAAAAACTTCTACAAAATTACCCGAACGTTGACGGCCAATATTTGCATTCGTAGCCGACAAGTAATCTCCAAAATCATTAGCCGCACCAGCAGTCAATAGCCTTGAAGGTGTAGCTACATTATCGGTAAATTGTCCATTGAAGTAAAACTTAATGTCATTTGGACCATCTGTTGTAGAGGTCCCAAAGGTCTTTCCACTAGAATCAGCATTATGATAATAGACTCTCATATTTCTACTAGCGTCATCGGTATCATCCCCGGCATAACCTAAACCATATAAGGTCGCATTTTCAAATAGCTTTGGTTGCACCAAACCAGAGATTCCCGCAGCATTTACTGAGTATGAATCATAACTGGCAAAAGAAAAATTGACTTTTTCTCTTTCTTGCGCATAATCTTCTACAAATTCTTCTTCTTTTGCTGGAATTGCCTCTTCATACATATCCGTATAGCGATATCTATTTTGAAAGTCATTGAAAGCATCACCGCCTAAGTCCATATCTGGAGTATTCCCAAATGCATTGTTTGCGTATAGTCCACCATACCCGAGTTTCGGATATGCTTTATCAAGCTTGTAGGTTACTTTACGATATCCAAAAGACAAATTGAATATCCAAATTTGAACAGGGATGAAAAACCCTTTACTATCAATATCATAATCTCCGGAAGAGTAGCTTCCTAAAGAAAGTCCACCACCAGCACCGGCTTGACCCTTGTCAAAGGCAGTATTGTTGGCATAACCTCCAGAAAAAGAAAAAGATCCTCCAGATTCTGAAATACTATATCCCAGACTTGCACGAGCACCACTACTATGACCAAGTCCTACCCCAATATTTGTTGAAGTTGGCCCTCCATTTACATTACCTGACACTCCAATACCTAGTGAGCCTCCAAAATTTCCACCTCCAGCACTTAATCCAACACCAGCGCTATACGCGCCGTCTGTGGCAATACTAGCGTTTACGAACATAAAACTGCCGTAAACCGATCCCGAAAGACTTTTGTTCGATCCCCATGATATACCAACACCTACTTCAGCAGCTTGTGATATACCAACACCAACATTGATATTATAAAATTCCTCAGAGTCTTGGAAATAGATAAAATCTAACGATTTTCCATCGTTCCAGTCATCTGGGGTGCCGCTCACGCTTCGGCTAATAGCCCCCGCATTGACATTCCAACCTAGACCGGTCCAACTTGACTCCATATCAAGAGGAACACCTGCATGGTATGAAAGTGTTAATGGAAAACCTTGCATATCCATTAGTGGCAGAACGTAACTGACATCTCCACTCAATAGGTTTACCATATCCGTGGCGTCTACTGGCTCAAAAGAGGCCGCTTCAGGGGCGTTGGGTCCATTATTCGATGCAAACAAATAGTTTACAGGAAACATACTTGGCATGAACGTAAGGACTAAAAAAATCGCCATTACCTTATGTGAAAATTTGGTCTTTCTCATCTTTAATCGTTGGTTATTTTATTTGCATTCTTTATTGTAGAATGCCACTATTTGTTGAATATCTTTTTTTTTGTATTCCTTGTTTTCAATCTTTTGAACCAAAACCGGACAGTCTTTAAAAAACTCTGATACCGCCTTTTTGAAGTTCTTTGTAAATAATTGATTTGATCCCAAATGCGTAGGTAATTCATCATCTATAGATTTTACAAAAAGATGATTTATATTATTGGTATGGCCCATTGTCATTACCCCTCCACCACTTCCGGGCATTGTTGAAGGCGCATAGTAGGTTCTTACCAAACTATATAGGTTTACCTTACCTTTCTCCAATTGCCTAACGACTTGATAAAGGTTTTCCTCAAGTAATAAATACACATAAACCGCATTAATATTATCTTTCGACAAATCAAGTTTTTCCAATTCTGAAAAATGATATTTGACTTTTTTATCGTCTTTCGAGGTTCTGTACTTTATGATCTCGGTTCCATTGAATTTAATCTGGCCTTTTTTTACCTCTCCATTCTTAAAGTAAAGAGTTCCACTATTCCACTGAGCATTTGCTCCGAAATAGGAAAACATAAATACTACCAATGCTATTTGAGCTAGACGAGATTTCATCCTATTTAAAAACTTAATTGAGGTTCATTTTTAAGTATATCAGAAGGAATTTTAAAGCCAACTTCACCAGTCCTCATACCGATATCCTCAATGGTAAAATGAACATATTCACCAGTCAACAGTTTTTCATCCTTTGGATAAACGAACATGATATTAGTGGCTCCACCCATGCCATATTCTCGAGGGTAGATATAGTCCAAAAGCTCTACGCTATCCTTTTTCTGACTGAGTAGGTGTACTTTATCACTCATTCCAAAAGCCAATTGATTGACCATTGCTCCAAATTCAGCACGACTATTCGACATGCTACTCAACACTTCTTTGTTATTTTTGGACAACGATAAATTGAAATACAGGTATTGCTCATATCTCTGGCGTAAACTGTCAATTTCAGCCTTTGACATTTCCTCAGTCAGTTCTTGACTGACCAACATATCGGTTGGGCGATAGCTTATTGAAAAATCTATACCGTTGACCGATTTGTGTTGTGTATACCCATTATCAGTATCGGCTACATAAGCCATCAGTCCTTCTCTTGAATCGAAAGTTCTATTCGCGCATGATCCAAGAATCAACGAAAATCCAATACCAAGGAAGATGTGTTTGATATAGCTCATATTAATTTCCTGCGTATTGTGCGTTTAAACCAATCAACACTTCTGAAGTTAAATCAGATGCATCTTCAGCATACATGATGTTACCGCTACCACCTGCACCAAAAATGATTGGGTAGCCATGGTTTTTGCCATATTCTTTTACATAGTCATTAATATCATTGACAACCGTTTGGGTCATCTTTTGATCTTCTTCTTGAATTTGCTTTTGAATGGCTTGTTGGTAGTTGTTCAACTGCTGTTGCTTGTTATTTAATAACTCCTGTTTTAGTTCAACTTCTTTCTTTGACATCGAAGCCCTTTCCTTTTCATAAGCTTTCAATTCTGACTGCCAGTTGGTGACTAAACTATCTACATTCGCTTTTAAGACTTTAGTTTTTTTGGCAAAGGCTTCCCTTTCGGCCATAGTTCGGTTGTATCCTTCCAAAAGCTTGTTTACATCAACATAAACTAGTTCAGAATTTGATTGTAAAAGAAAATAAGATGCAACACTGGCTATTAGAGCCAATACCGCAATGGGTAATGCTAATTTGCTCATTTGAAATAAAAGTTTAGTTAGTAATTCGTAGTTAGTTAGAGACTACTGTTGGTTTTCCAATTCGAGAATTCTGGTTTCGAGTTCTTTCTGGTCTTTATTCTGTTGGATGATATACAGGGTCAATTCTTCAATTTTCTCTAAGAGCAATTTGTTCATTTCACCTAATTGCACTCCATTGGATTCTATTGCTTCAGCTGAAGGAATATTTATCAAATGACCCTTTTCTTTAATATGTCTTTCAACTTCTTCCAAAGAAGGCAAAACATAATCATCGGCAAAAACATAGTCAGCCCACCCTGTTTCTACTTTAATTTCTTTTGCACGAATGTTTCCGTTTACTGCCAGTTTCCAAGCACCAGGATTTCCTGTTCCAATACCTACATTTCCGTCTACATAATTCAAATCGCTTCCATCAACGTTCCAAACGGTATTTGCTGTGCTGACAGGGCTTAGAATCGAAGTAATCGATGGCATTTGGCTATTGATTTCATAAAGTGTGGGGGCGTAGAAAAAAATTTCATCTGCTGCATTCGCATTCTGTACTTGTATGTTTAAAATTCGCATTCGAACCGCGTTCGGGTCAAATTTGAAGTCAGTCAAACTTAGGCTTGTGACAGCATTACCAAATTGGTCATATACCATACTTTGGGTAGGGTTATTTGCTAAGTCATACGTACTTTCGTGAATAAAGCCAACAAAGAGATACCACTCATCCAAACTTGGTAAATCACCATTTACACAATAGGGTGCAGCTACCGTATTTCCGTTGGCATCCAAAACCATTTTGTTTGTGCCTGCGTCATATACCTGGGGGCCAAGTAAAACTTTTCCGTCAAACGAGTTTTGCTTTTTTACCCATACGGTAAAACGATATGATTTGGAAATATCAGGATTAAAGAATGCACTAATAGGTCCACCATCTTGGTTTTCACCCTGCCCAGTATTGAGATTAGCAACCCCTTTCCATAAAGTGACCATATTATTATGTGGCCCCATACCGATTTCAACGGTATTGACCGCACCAAAATTTGCACCGTAGGGAGCAAAATATCGAGGTAAGTTGGTACTAGGATTAATATCTCCCCAAGAGGAATTCTGTATTAGATTAGTTTGCCCAAATGAAAATAGGGTACATAAAAAGAGTGCTAATACCGCCAAAAGGCCGCTTAGATTTTTCATAATTCTGGTTTTAAAGTTGAAATTGAAGTTGGCGACAGCACCCAAAGTATTGGCTGCTAGATTGTTAAATAAGGACATTAGTTATTAGAATTTGGTTGATTGAAATATTTGAAATAATTCAAAAACAGATTTTCTTAATATTTACATAGTTAGGACGAAAAATCTGTAATTCAATTCAGCAATACTACGTTCTACTTTCAGAATTAGTATAAAAATGTTGTCAGCTAAGACGACTTTGTTGTGAAATCATAATTATTTGATGCGAACGAAAAATCGATAAACAGTACATAATATTCGATAAAATAAACAGTTATTATATGACTTAATTTAACCGAATTAAAGTCAAAAATATGAAGAAAGTCCCTTCTCTAAATTTACAGGAAACCCTTATCGCTCTCGCTATTGTCGGTATTCTATTGCTTCTAGCGCTTCCTAATTTAATGCCATTGATTACCAAAGCAAAAGCAGTTGAAGCTCAAACACAGCTAAAAGCAATTTATAATGCGCAAACCACGCATAACTATATGTATAGTAAATACTCGGTTGATTTTAACGAGTTGGACTTTGTTGCTCCCAAGACCGTAAAGGAAAATGGTACTGCGAATTATCGCTATGAAATTGTAAGTGCAGATAATGCTACTTTCAAGGCAAGGGCAGAAGCCGTTACCGACTTTGATGGCGATGGTGTACTGAACGTTTGGGAGATAGACGAACAGGGCAGCCCCAAGCAAATTATCAAAGATTGATACTCCTACTAAAAATAACATTGGTGCTTGTATGTGCCCTAATAGCATTCCAAGATTTTAAGGAACGAATGGTTTCTTGGATACTCTTCCCTGTGATTGGATTCTTACTTGGTTTGTTATATATATGGAATACGTCATTCGAACAATTCTACCCTTTCGTATTTACCAACATGCTTTTGATTACAGGAATTGTTTTGGCGCTTTTTGTATACACCAAGTATGTAGCACAAATGAAATTTCTTAACGTTAGTTTTGGTCTTGGCGACTTGTTGTTCTTCTATGCATTTGCCTTAGGTTTCCCTACCATAACCTTTCTCATCTTGTTTGTGGGAGCAATATTATTTTCATTAATCGTATTTCTAGTTTCTAAAGGAAAACAGGAAAAAGATACTATCCCCTTAGCAGGTCTCATGGGATCCTTTTTGATTGTTGTGACCCTAGTGAGTTTTTTTCCTAATACCCCATCTTTATACATAGTGTAGCCATGCAATTAGAAACCTACAACATACCTACTGACCTTCAACAAAAAATAACCGCTGAACAAGCGTTTCATTATCGCATCGTACCTATTATGGATACCGACGGAGGAATTATACTAAAAACGGATAGTGACGCACTTAAGGAATTATTGGCGGAATTAAAGATTGTTTTGGACACGCCAGTCGTTTTAGAAAAATGTGATAAGGAAGAATTGCAACGGTACTTGTCGTCTAATTATAGACAAACGAAACAAAAGACCAATACCCAGCTTACCTATACAAATGATTTTTTAGAAAAAATATTAATCGATGCCAAACAAGTAGGAAGCAGTGATATCCATTTTGAGCCCTATGAGAAGAGATGTCGTGTTCGTTTTCGATTGGATGGCAAGTTGATTGAACAGTTTACCATTCCACAAGAGGAATATCCTATGATAGTCAATAAGGTTAAGATCAAAGCAGATCTTGATATTGCCGAAAAGCGCCTTCCACAAGATGGCCGTATTTCGATAAATACAAATGGTAATGAGTTTGACATAAGAGTATCTACCTTGCCTATTCTTCATGGGGAAAAACTGGTACTACGTATTCTTAGTAAAGACAGTACCATCATTGACTTAGAACGAGTGGGGCTTTCCGAAAAGGAATTGCTGAACTATCGTGAGGGCTTGAAACAGCCCAGCGGAATTATCTTGATATCGGGACCTACGGGTTCAGGAAAGACCACCACACTATATGCAACATTAAAAGAACTCAATACTGAAGGGGACAATATCCTCACCTTGGAAGATCCTATCGAATATACTTTGGATGGCATCAATCAAGTTCAACTTAAAGAAAATATAGGTTTGGATTTTGTCCGAACCTTGAAGACTTTTTTACGCCAAGATCCCGACACCATTATGATTGGGGAGATTCGGGATGCCGATACTGCGAATGTCGCCATTCGAGCAGCTCAGACAGGGCATCTTGTTTTGTCCACTATACATACGAATTCTTCTTGGGGCACAATTTCCAGATTAATCGATATGGGTGTTCCATCGTTTTTAATTGCCAGCACACTTAACATGAGCATAGCGCAACGTTTGGTACGAAAGCTCTGCAATGATTGTAAAAAGGAAAGTGTGATTGACACCAAATTGTTTCCACAGGGTTTTGAAATTCCTAAGGACTTAAAATCTCATTACGCCGCCGTGGGATGCAATACTTGTCACCATACCGGCTACCATGGTCGAAAAGCGATTTATGAAATATTACCGATTAGCAAAGACCTTATGGTTCCTATTCGGGACAATCATTTGGAGATTGATAATCAGTTAAAAGAAAAAGGGATAATGACCCTAAAGGACAATGCCCTAAATCTTATAAAATCTGGGCTCACTTCTATTGAAGAAGTGTATTCATTACTAACCAACTAGGCCCAGAAAGGGTTTAAAATAATCGACCTGTTCACCAACAGACCCAACCAAAAATGAAAAACCTATTATTAATAATAAGCCTTCTGATAACCTTTAGCATCACTGCTCAGGAATCGCAACGCATTCAACAGATTCAAAACAATTTGGAACTATTGTCTGTTGAAAATTCAGAGTTAAAGGAAAATCTGAAGTTGGAAATCAACGTGAGCAATGTGACGTTACCAAACTTTTTGTTGGCTGTTTCTAAGGTCCATCAGCTCAACATGTCCGTTTCACCAGATATTGCAAACATTAGTATTGTCAACAATTTTTCAAATGTCACGGTTAGCGATTTATTGGTTTACCTCTGCAAAGAGTATCAGCTTGATATAGAATTTACAGGAAATATATTGTCCATAAAACAATTTTCACCTCCAATAGAAATTCCAAAGGAAAAGGAAATCTTGGTTACTTACCAACCAAGCGGGGAACTTATTTCTTTAGATATTCAGAACGACCCCTTAGAAAAGGTGTTTCGAAAAATAATGGATGTTACAGGAAAAAACTTGTTGTATTCCAACGGGCTTGAAATGAATTCCCTTAACGCTTATCTCTCCGGAGTTCCTTTCGATGTTGCCATGGAAAAATTAGCTTCCACAAATGGAATGGTTTTTTCAAAATCGAAAGATGGTTTCTATTTGTTCGATAGCTTTCAAGGGAGCTCGCAAAACTCCTCAAAATCTCAACGTAGACTTACAAGAAATAACACAGGTTATCAAGTACTGGATACTTTAAGAAAGGTATTGGATGTAGATTTTAAAAACAAACCGATAGCATCTATTATCAATGATTTACGATATGATTTGAAACTCGATATCTATACCGCTACTCCATTAGAACAGGCAGGAAATGTGACTTTTAACGCCCAAGGCATCTATTTCGATGACTTATTAGAACATATTTTTGCTGGGAAAGGGGCAAGTATACAAGCTCCTCAGAATAACGGTGGAAATAACTCAAATCGAAACTCCCGTCCAAATAATGCTCCAATAGCGCAAAGTTTACCAAGTAATTTCACTTATAAAAAGGAAAACAATATCTATTTCTTCGGTACTGCGGATCAACTTAGTCTTCGCAAAATAGAGGTCGTACAAATGATGCACCGCTCCGTAGAACTATTAGGTGATCCTTCTCAATCAGGGGGGACCCGAACATCAGGTAGAACCTCATCAGGTGGGGTGAATTACTTCGGAAATGGCTCACAAGGTGGGCAGCAAGGTGGCGTTGGAAATAATAGAAGATCAATAAATACCCAGTCATCGAATGGTTTTGGTGATTATCAGGATAATGCAGAAGCAATAGTAAGCATACTACCCGATGAGATTAAATCGGAACTAGATATCCGGGTAGATTATGAACTGAACAGTTTCTTTGTCAGTGGGCCTTCAGCCAACATCAATCGATTCAAGAAGTTCATAGAAAAAATTGATAAACCTGTACCTGTCGTGCTAATCGAGGTAATGATTATCGAAGTTAAAAAATCAGCTACGGTTGAAACCGGAATCAGCTGGGGTATCGGAGATGCACCGGTAAACACTTCTGGAAAGTTATTTCCCGATGCCAATGTCAATCTAGGTGCCAGCACAGTAAACAAAATAATAGGTGGATTTGATGGTTTTGGTTCTTTCAACATGGGTAGGGTAATTCCCGAGTTTTTTGCCAATATCAAGGCCATGGAGGAAAATGGAAATCTTAAAATCCGTTCTTCTCCCAAATTGTCAACTTTGAATGGACATAGAGCGAACCTATCCATCGGTGAGACCACTTATTATGTGGTGACCAATCAGAACTTTTTCGGTTCGCAGATTCCAACAACTTCTGAGGTCCGAAACTACCAGCCCATTGATGCCGAGCTTGCCATCAGCATAAAACCCCTAGTATCCGGTGACGGGCAAGTGACTTTAGACATCAATGTAATACAATCTGATTTTAATGGCGAACGTATCGAAGATGATGCCCCTCCGGGATTGACCTCTCGAGAGTTTAGTTCTATTATACGAATGCAAAACCAAGACCTAGCCATTCTAGGTGGGTTGGAAGAAAAAGTAAAAAACGACTCTGGGAATGGAGTACCCTTGTTAGCGAGAGTACCCGTTATTAAGTGGTTGTTTAGCAAAAGAAAGCGGGAAGATTCTAAGCAAAAATTGACAATCCTTATCAAACCCACTGTTATTTATTAATGGTAAAAAAACTACGTACATATCTAAAAGAAGGGTTTACTTATTCAGGTCTGGAGATTTCCGAATCTGAAAAAGGTGAAGCCTATTACCTTTTGGAACTTAAAAAAAGTAAAGGCGAACTGTTGATTACCAACAAAAAGGAGCTGGAATCCTTGGATGCACTTCCTTCCTCCATTCAAAAGAAATATCCCATATTTTTATGCATTAACACCTCAGATATTCTAATGAAAAAAGTAGACTTCAACAACAACACGAATGTTGAGGCGATTGTATATCAAGCATTTCCAAATATTGATTTAAACAACTTTTACTATGAAGTTATTCAGAAAGAAAAATCACCGGTTGTTACATTATCGAGAAGGGAATCTGTTGATTCCATTCTTAGGCAATTGCAAGAGTTAAAAGTCAAAATCTCTACCTTCTCTTTAGGAGTCTCAGCTTTGACAAATGTCATACCATATTTGGAAGAAGAAACCATGATTGTTTCTAACCATGAAATAAACATAATAAACAAGACGATTGAAAGCTTAACTCTCGCCAAAGCGGAAAACAAAAGACTTTATAAAATCAATGGTCTAGAACTATCAAGTTCCTATCTTTTATCTTTTTCCCAAATTCTTGGTAATTTGAATCAAAGTGCAAGAAGCACGAATTTTATTGAAGTTACTGAGAACCTCAAATGGGAGTTTAGGAACTTCCGGATATTTAATCAGGTTTTAAAATTTTCTCTGGTATTCTTTATTGTCTTGCTGTTAGGAAACTTCTTTGCATACAATTCCTATCATGAAGAAGTCGGCCATTTGAATGCCGCTATGGAAGCGACCAGTTCAAAAAAAGACGAATTGACGTTTTTGGACGCCTCGGTAAAAAGAAAACAAGAACGCGTTGAAACTTTAAGTAAATCTTCAAATTCTAAGGCGACTTATTATTTGGATTTATTCGCACAACGTATTCCGACTTCCATTTTATTAAGTGATATCAAATACCAACCCTTGGCCAAACCCGTCCGGGAAAACAAACCTATTTTGCTGGAAGAAGGAACTATGCTAGTATCCGGTATTTCAAAAGACGTAAATGCTTTTTCATTTTGGGTGGAAGAACTTGAAAAAGAAGAATGGATAAATTCCGTAGAGACCCTGGATTATGATTATGCAGGAAAGAGCACCTCGAATTTTTTAATCGAAATAGGATTCCATGAAGATAGATAATCGAAATAAGTTATTGTTTATCGGCATAGTGGTCTTGTTATTTGCAAGCTATTATCTTGCAATTAATAAAACCGTTTTGTTACGCAACGAATCGAAACGCCTCGATACGCAAGTGGAGCAGTTCAAGGATATTCCAAATAAGTTGGCAATACTAAGCCAAAAGGATGTACACTATGACTCCATACTAGGTAAAATGGATTTGGTTGATACTTCTATTCAGAACAACTTACTTCGTACCATTAACCAAGAAGCAAGCAAAAACAACATCAAAGTAATGGACTTCAACCAACCTCATCTTTATGAAATGGGAGAAAATAGCCTATATACTTATAGTTTCAATCTCAATGGGAACTATACCGACATCTTGAAGGTCATTCATACCATAGAACAAAAAGGTAACTTTGGGGAAATCGTTCATATTGACTTTCAGAAGAAAAAAAACTATAGATCCAACAAATACAATTTGGGCGCTACTGTTTTTGTACAGCAGGTGAAGTGATTTCGCAAACCTTTCTAATTCGAATTTTAATCGGTATTTTTGATTAAATAAGTTGTTCAATCAGCGTATACGATACCGTATACGGTTTTAATAAAAAAAGCGTCGAAAAGGCCTAAAACAGGGAGTTTTTTCAAACTCATAACCCGAAGGTCGCTGGTTCGAGTCCAGTCCCCGCTACTAATAAAGCTTCAAGGAAACTTGGAGCTTTTTTTGTTTGGTTCTAATCCGACTAACTTTGAATTGCAAAAAGTACTGTTAAACTTTTCGACCGTCCAAAAGATTAATAATCCTTGAACCATACGCCGCGTTTTGCTCAGAGTGTGTCACCTGAATAATTGTGACACCATCTTCCTCATTGAGTTTTTTGAAAAGCTGCATAATTTCCTCACTCTGCTGCGAATTTAGATTCCCTGTTGGTTCATCTGCCAATATAAGTTTAGGGTTTGCTACTAGCGCTCTTGCAACACCAACTAATTGCTGTTGCCCACCACTTAACTGCGAAGGAAAAAGATCCTTTTTGCCTACGATATTGAATCTATCAAGCATATCGGCCACTATAGCTTTTCGTTCTGAGCCTTTGAACTTTTTGTATAATAATGGCATTTCAAGATTCTCCTTTACGGTAAGATCATCTAACAAATGATAGGATTGAAATACAAATCCGATATATTCTTTATACAAATTTGCACGATGTTTTTCTTTAAGAGTGTGTACTGATTCGTGCAAGAAATTGTATTCTCCCTCATCAAATGTATCTAGCATTCCAATAACATTGAGCAGTGTAGATTTTCCAGAACCAGAGGGGCCCATAACTGAGATAAATTCTCCTTCTTCAACTTCAAGGTTAATGTCCTTTAAAAGGAAGATTCGTTGACCTCCTGAATTGACCCATTTGAAAATATTGTTTAGTTGTAGTAGCATTGTATTTTGGTATTAATTTCTGGAAACATTTCCAGATCCAGAAGTTTTTGTATTTATTTTTTTTGGATTTCCTTTATATCTAATATTACCGGAGCCTGAGACCCTTGACACAAGAGATTCGTTTACTGTAGTCTCCACATCAGAAGAACCAGATAGTTCAAAGGTGGCTTTATTTACCTCTAAATCAAAAGCTTTTACATTGGAAGATCCTGAAGAGCGTACCCTGAGTTCTTCGGAGTTACCCTTTACTCGAATATTGCTCGAACCCGATGTCTGAACCGATACATATTCAGTTTCTACTGTCAAATCTATATTTCGCGCACCTGATACCTGGATATCTAGTCTGTTAGTTCTTAGCGTTTTTTTTCCAATAAAATTTCCGGATCCCGAAAGCCGAATCAAATCTATTTCATCAACGGGAATAGTGATAAAAACCCCTTCTCCACGTGAAGGAATAAGCGTTTTATTTCTTATCGATTTTATATACAGTGTACCACTTTTGACCTCGGTTTCGATGTGGTCCAAAATGTTGTTTTCCCCTCTTAGGGTTAAATTTCCTTCTTGACCATTGACCAATTCTACCTCGTAAAAACCAGATACGGCAATACCGTCATAATCATTTGTGGTTCTTTCAATAGTCACGACGTTGCCGTTGCCCTTGATTCTTTTTTGGGCAAAGGTCGCTGTTATAAAGAGTAATGTCAGCAGTACCGCTGTTGCTTTTTTCATATCGTTCTCATTTATTTTTCCTTATTCATCTCTTAATGATTCTACCGGATTGGTAACTGCTGCTCTAAAACTCTGCCAGCTAACCGTTATCAAAGCGATAACTAAAGCTGTTGCTCCCGCAAGGGCAAACACCCACCAACTCATCGCTGTTTTATAGGCAAAGCCCTCCAACCATTTGTTCATGGCAAACCATGATATTGGGATTGCGATGATGAAAGCGATTCCGACCCATTTGACAAAATCTACATTGAGAAGGGATAGTATTTGAATAATACTGGCACCATTAACCTTACGCACCCCTATCTCTTTTTTTCTTTGAATGCAGCTATACGATGTTAAACCGAATAGGCCCATTGAGGCTATGAGAATGGCCATGATTGTAAAAATTTGGAAGGCCGAACCAAAAGCCCTGTCTTCATTATATTGAGCTTCGAAATTTTGATCTAAGAACGTATAGTTGAAGGTGCTTTTAGGGAAAATTTCTTTCCATTTACTTTCAATCTGTGAAATTGCGTTTGAAATATTTGCGGTTGACAAATTGCTTTGGTTGAGTTTTACAAGAAGATTGTCTCCGTTGGATTCATAACGCAAGAGCATGGGCTCTATATCAGTCTTTAATCCGAAATGGTGATAATCTTTCACAACGCCGGAAATGACCCAATCCGAATTAAAAAATTTTACCGTTTTATTAACCGCTTCCTCCATCTTGGAAATTCCCATGAACCGAACAAATTTTTCGTTCATGACAATCTGATTGCTATTACCTTTTGAATTTACTTTAAATGGTTCGCCAGCTACGAATTCCATATTCATCAATTCAAAATAATTTGGGTCAACGCTATAGTTATAGGTTATTCTCTTTTCATCTCGTCTTCCATCAGGGAACGTTATACCCACACTTGAGTTTAAATCATCGTATCCCCCACCAGGGTATGTTCTTGCACCTGCGGTACTTTCTACAAAAGGAAATTTTTCCAATTCATTTTTGAATGTTTTTAGCTTGCCAGCAAATAAGGAATCTGGCATAGTGTTCAATACCTGACCGCTTAGTGCAACAACTTGGTTCAGGTCGGCTCCAATAGGTTGGTCTTGTAAAAATTTGATTTGCTTTGTAACGATAATTGTGCTTATGAGTAGAACAATCGTGGCCAAAAATTGACCCATTATGAGTGTTTTTCTAATTGTAATACCGCTTCTTGAAGTACGTATTTTTCCTTTCAACGCTCTTGCGGGGGAGTAACCACTTAAAATGAATGCGGGGTATATTCCTGATAAAACGGTTCCGAATAAGATAAAACCTGCCATGGGAAGAAATTCTTTTACACTAACAAAACCCAATGACAAGGTTTTGTCAACATAACTGCTAAAAATGGGTAAAACCATAACCACAATAAAAATGGCAATAGTAATGGCTACTAAATTGAGTAATAAAGATTCTAGCAGTGATTGCAGAACTATTTGGGGTTTTTGCGCACCCGCTACTTTTCGAATTCCGGTTTCCTTGGCTCTTTCCAAAGACTTAGCTGTTGAAAGATTAACATAATTCAACCAAGAAAGAACAATAATAATCAACGCAATAGCTAAGAGAAAATTTATCCTACTTGCACTTCCGTTGGACTCAGCCTCATAAGGTTTGTCTGAATAGAGGTGAATGTCTTCTAGAGGTTCAATATTGTGTCTTTCAAATTGGAGACCATCTACTTTGAAGTCCATTATTTTCTTCTTCAAGAGATTGGCATCAGCCAAGGGGTCAAGTTGTAAGTATGTGAAATAGATATTCTGGTTCCAGGTGTAATCCCAATCACCTTCAAATGATTTCCATGTATAAAAAGTTTTAAAAGAGATTAAAAAATCATTTTTGATATGTGTATTCCGTAAGTCATCTTCTAGGATTCCGGTAACCGTAAATGCCGGACTGTCATTATCAAATACCTTCAAAGATTTGCCCATAGGTACTTCGGACCCAAATATTTTTTTTGCCAAAGACTTTGTCAGTACTATTGAGTAAGGTTCGGACAGGGCTTGATTAACATCTCCTTTTTCCAATTCACGATCGAAAATTTCAAAATAACTAGGATCCGACAAGGATCCTTTGTTTTCATCAAAAACAATGTTGTCACGCATAAGAACAACCCCGTTCATATGTCTTAGCCGTACAAAATCCAATACTTCCGGAAACTCCTCCTTGAGTGTAGGTGCACTTACGATATATGCGTTTGCGTCACCTTCTACCCATTCACCACCTTCCAAATAGTCCATATAAAGACGATGCACATTCTCAGAACCTTCGAACTTGTCATAGCTTTTTTCATGATTCACATATAGCATAATTAGAACAAAGGATGCAATTCCAATTGCCAATCCGAAGATATTGATGAAGGAATATAACTTGTTCTTGAGTAAATAGCGAGTAGCGATTTTTAAGAAGAGTTTATACATAGCATTATTTATTTATCTATTCCGTTCGTAAACTTTTGACCGGGTTCATTTTGGCCGCTCTTATTGCTTGATAGCTCACGGTAAGAAAAGCGACTCCCAATGCAAGAATGCCCGCAAGAGCGAAAATCCACCAAGAAATATCAATTCTATAAGCAAATTCTTGTAACCATTGGCTCATCGCATACCATGAAATGGGTATTGCAATACATAGTGAGATGAGTACTAATTTTAGGAAATCCTTTGAAAGCAGTGTTGTTATTCCACTCACGGTCGCGCCTAGAACTTTTCGAATACCGATTTCTTTAATTCTGTTTTCCGCCATATAACTGGCGAGACCAAATAAGCCCAAACAAGAAATAAAAATGGTCAACAAGGTAAATAGACTTACTAATTGCCCTGTTCTTTTTTCATCATCAAACTTCTTGGCGTATTCTTGGTCAACGAATTCATAATTGAAAGGGTATTCAGGATTGTATTTCTTAAAAATAATCTCGGTTTGCGCTAGACTTTCTTTTGTACTAGCATCTTGATTTAACTTGATATGAATTACATTGAACCAAGCCTTTGCTCCTTCAATAACCATAGGGTCCACTTTTTGAAAAGGTGAGTTCATAACAAAATCCTTTACTACACCAATAATTCGCCATTCGATACCATTGTCTTTAACCGTTTGTCCAATTGGTTCCTCAAAATTCATGAGTTCAACCATCGATTCGTTTACAATAGCAGCGGTTGAATCAGTCGGGTAGGCATTCAAATTGAAGTCTCGACCATTGATGATTTCAAGACCCAGGGTTTTTGTAACCGCATCGTCAGCAATAAGTCTGTGTACTAAAGTCATATTATCCTCACTCTTGCCTTTCCATTCAAAACCCCATGTATTACTCCAAGATTCTGTTATTGGAGAATTTGTCTTGGTCACTGACTCGGCTATTCCGGCAGCTAAAAGTTCTTCCTTGATTAGCATATAGTTTTTTTCAATATCACCTTCCATCATGGAATAAATCAAATTATTTTTTGAATACCCCGTTTGCCTATCTTGAACTTTATTTAATTGTTGTGTTACTATCAGACTTGCAGTAATTAAAATTATAGCAGATGAAAATTGAAGTACTACCAAAACTTTTCTGGGAGTCACAGGACTTTTCATCTTCATAAAGGTTCCCTTTAGAACTGCGGAAGGCCTAAAACCTGAAAGATATAATGCGGGGTAACTTCCTGCTAAAACTCCTGTAAACAATATCGTTCCTAAAGCCAGTATCCAAAATCGAATATCCATGATATTTAAAGACAAGGGTTTGTCAATAAGCATGCTAAAAGAAGGTAAGGCAAGTAAAACAATTAGTAAGGCCAAAATCGCGGCCAGGAATGAAATCAAAATGGACTCCCCCAAAAACTGTCCAACAAGTGCTTGTCTTTCAGCCCCAATAACTTTTCGAATACCTACTTCTTTAGCACGTTTTTCGCTTCGGGCGGTGCTCAGATTCATAAAGTTAATACAAGCTATTATCAAAATAATAATAGCGATGATACCGAACAAACGTATTACATCAATATGGCCTCCAACTTCTTTCCCGTTTTCGAATTCGGAGTATAAATGTCCTCTTGTATATGGATAAAGAAAAGTTACCATATCTGGTGAGTCTTTATCATAAGCACTGCGTAGCGTCTTTATTTTCTTGGAAAAATCTCCATAATTGATTCCTTCCTTTAGCATTACATAGGTAGCAATAGAATTGTTGCCCCAATTCTTATCATTCCAGCCTTTTTGTTGTAAGTAGGACCAAGGCATCAAAAATTCAAAATCAAAACCTGTATTATTTGGGAGGTCTTTTAATATTCCAGTAACCTTAAATGAATCTGCATTATCTACCTTAACCAATTTACCCACAGCCGGTTCATTACCAAATAATTTCTTTGCAAAAGTTTCGGTAATAACAACTGAATTTACATCTTCCAACACGGTATTGATATTCCCTTCAATTAATGGGAAACTAAACATATTTAAAAAATCAGGATCTACAATTGTACCTGTAGATTTTATCCTTTTGTCATCTACTGAAAACAAAAAAGTATCCTCATAATTATATCTTGAAACCCCTTCCACTTCAGGATAATCCTTTTTAATGGTAGGGCCCATTATCTTAGGTGTGGAGTTCCAAGTCCATATCTCACCATCGATTGGGTATTCATTATACACCTGATAAATCCGGTCTTTCTTTTCATGAAATTGGTCAAAACCAATTTCAAAGTTGATCCATATTAAAATAAGAGCTGTTACGGCCAGACCAATGGAAAGACCCACAATATTTAATAGAGAAAAACTCTTATTACGGAGTAAATTTCTCCAGGCGATTTTAAGATAGTTTTTGAACATGATTCTTTAGCTTTGATTGATGATGAACTATTCCGTTCGTATACTTTTTACTGGGTTTTGTAAGGCGGCTTTTATGGTTCTACTACCTACCGTCAATAAGGCAATGACAATCGCCAAAAGACCTGCAGCCACAAAAAACCAAACACCCAAGTCAATTTTATTGGCATAATTCTCCAACCATTGTCTAAGAAACCACCAAGCTATTGGAGTGGCAATAAGAAAAGCTACTATCACTAATTTCAAAAAGTCTTTTGTCAAGAGTACGGTAATTGAAGTAACACTTGCCCCTAACACTTTTCGAACGCCAATTTCCTTCGTGCGTTGTGCTACGATTAATAATGACATGGCAAATAGTCCAATACAACTCAAGGCAATTGCGACAATCGAGCCTGAAGTAATCATGGTTGCCATCTTCTTCTCCCTTCCGAATGTGTTATCGATGTTCTCATCTAAAAACGAGCCGAGAAATGCGGAGTTCGGTTCTATCTTTTTCCATGCGTTTTCTATTGCATCAAAAGAACGTGCCATGTTTACCGGCGCCACCTTGACGAAAGCATATGATAAACCAGATTCCCTATCCAAGAAAAAAGTCAATGGTTCAATTGCTCTTGAAATATCCTGAAAATTATAATCCTTTACTACGCCAATAATCGGAGAACGAAGACTATCGCCCATTGGAAGAAAGGCCGTAAGCGGGTCCGATTCTCCCAATTCTTTTGCCATGCTTTCGTTGATAATTACACTTTGGGTATCCCCGGTATTGCTTCTATCAAAAGACCGTCCTAGGATGAGTTCAAGACCCAAAGCCTCAAAGTAATCATAATCGACTGTCAAAGCATTAGTTCGGATACCCCTACCCTTGTAATCAAAACCCCAAACACTGGTTGACTGACTTCCATCTTTTCCCCGACCAAGGTTACTGTCTGAAGCTGTAACTGCTAAAATATCAGGGTTTCCAGCAAGTTCTTCTCTCAACAATTGAACAGCTTGATAACTGTTCTTCTTTCCATCTACAGGAAAGGAAAGCACTTGTTCCTTATCGAATCCTAAGTCCTTATTTCGCATATAATCTACTTGGCTCCACATCACCAATGTGCCACTTATCAACAAAATTGCAATACCAAACTGAAGAACCATTAGGGCATTTCGAACACGATTGCTCCCCGAACTTTCCAACTTTCCCTTAAGGGATTGAATTGTTCCCAACCGACTTAATAATAAAGCGGGATATCCTCCTACTAACAGTGTTATCAAAAATGTAGCTATAAAAATTCCGAAGAGCGCCAATGGGGATGTCAACATTTCTAAAGAAATACTCGTTCGAAAAATCGTTCTAAATTCATCGATTAACAATGAACTCAAAAGTATACCAATACCTAGTGACGCTGTAAATACAAAGAGGCTTTCGCTCCAAAACTGAAAGAACAAATGCTTTTTCTGAGCTCCAAGAGTCTTTCGCATACCTATTTCTTTCAAACGTTGCGAGCTTTTAGCTATGCTCATATTAATGAAGTTCACACCAGCAATCAACAAAATCAGAAATGCTACCCCGAGAATCAGATAAGGGGCAGCCCTAGTGACTTCTGCATATCCTTTTCTAAAACTGGTAAAACGAATATCCTTGAGCGGTAATAAGCCAATTTGAAAATATCTTCCATCAGCATCAACTGCAGCCCCATCCCTTTTAAGGTTTTCAATACTTTCTTGGTAGTGCAGGTCAACAAAAGAGCGTGTATTTTGTTCGAATTGTTGTGCAGCAACTCCATCTTCTAATTGCAAATAGACCTCGTGGTACTGTGCATTCCAAGTTTCTTTACTTTCTGCATAACCGGCATGATTTTCAAAGGGAATCGCCATTTCAAACTCTAAGCTGTTTTGTGTATTATGATTTCCTACCATAGATGCTACGGTAAAAGGCTCTTCCTTCCCATCAATTAAAATAGTAATGGTTTGACCAATGGCATCGGTATTACCAAAAAGTTTCTTCGCCGTCTCTTTAGTAACGACCACTGAGGATTTATCAGCCAAAGGGTTGTTTTTGATACCCTCTAGCGATGGAAAAGTGAACATCTCGAAAAAAGCAGCATCGACCCATACCGCATCGAAATTGATATCTTTCTCGCCATAACTTGTCAAGGCTTCATCTTCTAGATAACGGGTGATTCTTTCAACTCCGGGAACCTCAGTTCTCAATGCTTCCGCAAAGGGTGCCGCCTGACTAGTTCCTGCTTCGGGACCCTTAGAAGTTTGTTGGGTATTATACACTTGATAAATGCTATCTCCATTTTCATGAAAGTTATTATATGAAAGGTCAAAGAAAGCAGCCATAGACAACAAGATGGCAACTCCAAACGCAACTGAGAGTCCAACTACATTTAATCCAGTGAAAACTTTATCTTTCATTAGGTTTCTCCAGGCGATTTTGATATAATTCTTTAACATGATTGATGAATTTGGTCCCACCTCAAAAGGGAGGGGATTTATTTTTTACTTATTACTCGGTTCTTAAACTTTTTACAGGATTCACGGAAGCTGATTTCACGGCTTGAATACCCAAGGTAAAGCTGGTAATTAAAAAAGCAATTAGACCACTTAGAGCGAACATCCACCACTGTATCGAAATGCTGTAGGCAAAACTGCCTAACCAGGCATTCATGAGATACCATGCCATGGGAAAAGCAATCAAAGCGGCGATACCTACCAAAATGATATAATCTTTGGATAACAAGACAACTATTTTGAGTACTCCGGCCCCAAGAACTTTACGAATACCTATTTCTTTAATTCGTCTTTTTGCCATAAACGAAATCAGCCCGAACATGCCCAAACACGAGATGAAAATGGTCAACAAAGCCACTACATTCACCGTGGTCAGCATTCCTTCAATCAAACGATACTGACCGCTTACTTTCGTACTTAGATAAGCTTGCTCATAATTTCTACGGGAATCTATTTTTTCAAAAGCTGAAGCAATCATATTTTCAACCACTTTTTCCTGGCCTTCTATAACACGAACTGATAGAAAACGATGAGCACCCAAATCATTCTTTTCACGATAAAAATGTACCAAAGGTTCTACGGCATTCTGCAAATCTTGATAGTGAAAATCTTCCATCACTCCAACTATCGGATAACCTTCAAAGTCATCATTTTTAAACTTCAAACGCTTTCCTTCTATAGAATTCCAACCGAAAGCCTTCATCGCACTGCGGTTTATGATAACCGGATTATTCTCTTGATTGTCTAAGTTTTCATCAAAATTCCTTCCAGCTACTATAGGCACTTTCAGTGTTTCTAAATAGCCAGCATCAGCATGGGAGCGTCGAACACGTACATCTTTGCCCGTTTCAGTATCGTAGTGCGTAGTATAATTAAAAAAATAGTCGGATGGAATTGACTCACTTGTCGCAACGCTTTTAACGTATGGACTGGCTTTTAGATCATTCAATAAGGCTTCAAACTTAGAACTGGCCACCTTGAGGTTTTTATATTCCAAATCGATATTTCCAACGATTACGTTTTCACGTTCAAAACCTACATCGGCATTCTTCATGTAGCCGATTTGACTATTCAAGATAATTGCAATACAAATGAATAGAATAGCTATAGTAAATTGGAGAATGATAAAAGAATTCTTTAAAAAGAAATTACTCTTGATATCTTCTATTTTCCCTTTGATTCCCGTTAAAACCGGAACTGAAATAAAGCGTAGGGTGGGGAGTATCCCTATTACCAATGTTACCAGAAAACCCAGGGCAATAGCACCTATCACTACTGGATAATCATTTGCAAACGAAAAAGAAATCTTACCAAATTCAGCACCAAAAATATCATTTAGTTTGGGGCCTAAAATTCCTAGAAATAAAATACCGGAAATACATATCGAAGCAAAGACCAAAATGCCGTTTTCCAAACAAAATTGTGCAATGACATTCTGTTTAGTACCCCCCAATACCTTACGAACAGCAATATCTTTAGTTCGACGGAACATCGTCGAAGTATTCAAGTTCAACAAATTGACCAAAACTATAAGCAACACAAAAAATGAGGTAGCGATACAGCCGTTGATGATAATCTTGACCACGGGTATCATATCCATCCGTAATTCAGCATAGGGCATCGCTTGCAACTTGGAGATTATCGTAGGGTCAGCGTAATTTTCGCGCATCAGTTGATTGACATGGTTTTCCAATTGGGCGATGTCGGTATCTGGACTAAGTTTTAAAAAATTTGGTGAAAAACTATTTGACCAATTGATTTGCGAGACAAAATTTGGATCTTCTTTTAATAATTCGTTGGGCAAGACTACTCCCAATCGAAAAGAAGAGTACGGACTAATAGGCTCAAAAACCCCGGTTACAGTAAGGTTCAAAGAATCAGCTCCTATAAGCTTTTCTCCAACCGGATTCTTATCTCCGAAAATCTTTTGACTAACCCGATCTGTAAGGATGATAGAATATTTTTTTTCTAAAGCACTTTCAGAATCGCCATATTTTAATGGTAACGAAAAAACCTCGAAAAATTCTTGGTCCACATAGTGTGTTTGTTCTTGTAGTTCCTTATCACCCCGTTCCAACCAGATATTGTCCCATCCATGCAAATGAGTGCCTGCAATTACCTGAGGAGACGTCTCAACTATCTTGTCCATAAAAGGGTACGGACTCGATCTATAACTATCACCTCCGGAGGTAATTGTCTTGAAGTAATAAATATTCTCTTGGTCTTCAATATTAGCATCCGCAATGTAATAGGCATAAACTGAAAACATCAACGTCAGAACACTCCCAACTCCAATGCTCAATCCGAGAAGATTGAGCATTGACAGCAATCGATTTTTCCAAAGATTGCGAAGGGATAGCTTTAGGTGGTTTTTTAACATGACTGATAGCCTTTTGATTGATGTCATTCTTAACTAAGCGATTACCTTAGTAGACATTCGTCCCAGTTCTAATTCCATGCCACATATTTAACTATTTTACAATCAGATACTTATGCTGTTTTTGTTAAAATATATACACCTCAACTGTAAAATATTTTTACAAAAAGTGTCCATTATTTATACAGCAGTATTCATATAAATTAGACTTATTCTGTTCGTAAGCTTTTAACAGGATTGACAATAGCTGCTTTAATACTTTGATAGCTAACCGTAACTATTGCAATTCCAATGGCTAATAAACCTGCCAACGCTAAAACCCACCAACTAATTTCTATTCGATATGAAAAATCTTCCAGCCATTTATTCATGGCATACCACCCCAGAGGTAACGAGATTAGTATTGCTATGCCCACAAGTTTTAGAAAGTCCATTGTAAGACGATATGAAATTTGACTTACACTTGCCCCAAGCACCTTTCTTACCCCGATTTCCTTGGTTCTTTTTTCTGCATTGAAAGCAGCCAAACCAAATAAACCGAGACATGCAATAAATATTGACAGAAGCGTAAATACAATGAAAATACGCCCAAGTCTTTGTTCTGCTTGATACGTATTATTAAAAGAATCTTCCATAAAGCTGTAGGCAAAAGGTTGTTCTGGTATGTTCTTTTTCCATACTGATTCAATTCCCGCTACGGCACTCGAAAAATCACCTGCATTTAGACGTATTGCCATGTTGCCCGTTGAACTCCCTAGTCTTAGACTAAGCGCACCTATATCATCTCGTAGTGTTTCGAAATGAAAATTTTCAATAACACCAATAACGGTAAAAAATTCTCCATTTTCATCTCCTAGGTCACTTGAAACTCTCAATCCCAAAGCGTCTTCGGGACTCAATCCAAGAAGAGAAGCAGCAGTTTCATTTATGATTACAGCGGTTGAATCCGTAATTCGTTGTTTGCTGAATTCACGTCCCGCTTTCAGTTTTATATCTAAGGTTTTCAAGTAGTTATAATCGACAAGCCATCGTTGCATATTAACCGCATCTTCTTGATTCGGAAATCCCTCCTTAAAGTATGTATAGTCTGACCTTGAAGATGGGGTCGGCAGAAAACTGCTTATCGTAGCACTCTCGACCTGCGCTAACTTTTGCACTTCTTGCTGAAGTGCCTGACCTTTTTCTCCCGCTCCATAAAAATCTTGAACTACCAAAACCTGGTCTTTGGAGAAACCCAAGTCTTTACTTTGAATATAGTCAAGTTGTTTAAAAACAACCAGCGTGCCTACGATTAAGAAAACCGAGATAGCGAACTGAAAAACAACTAAGGAATTTCGAATATTACCACCTCCCACACTTCCTTTACCCAATCCTTTGAGAACCTTTACCGGAATAAATCGAGACATAAAAAATGCTGGATACCATCCTGAAAACAGACTAAGTACCAAGGCAGCGACAAGAAGAGCCAACCAAAATATTGGATTTGCGAAAGGAACGCCAATCTCCGTTCCAGCAAGCTCATTGAAGAAGGGCATGGCAACAATTGCTATTACAACCGCAACTATGAGTGACATAAAGGAAATAAGCCCAGATTCCGTAAGGAACTGCTTTACCAATCCAGATTTATTAGACCCCAAAGTTTTCCGAATACCTACTTCCTTTGCCCTTTTTAGCGAATGAGCGGTAGACAAATTCATGAAATTAACACTGGCCAATAATATCAGAAAGAGCCCAATAAATGAAAGAATATAAATATTCTGAATATCACCGTTGGCACTCAGTTCAATTCTTGCTTCCGAATATAAATGAATATCGGTAAGGGGTATTGAGTAATAGTTCACATAATTTCCTGTTTCTCTAAATGCCTCCTCTGTAATTCCTGGGTAAATATTTTGCACCCATGGTATCAAATAGTCTCCAACGATCCCTTGTAACGGTTCTTGAAAATCCTCAATTTGCGCACTGGGAATGAGCTTAATGAAAGTAAAGTAATTATGACTGCCCCATTCACTTTGCTGAGCATCTTCATATCCTGACATTGCCATTAGAACACTATGGTTTCTCAATAAAGAATTTTTAGGAAAATCGTCAATAATGCCTGTAACGGTATAGGTGTCTGAATTATCAAGTAATACCTCTTGCCCAACAGCATTGCTTACTCCAAAGTGTTTTTCAGCCGCAGTTTTAGTTAGTATCAAAGTGTTGGGTTCTTTTAAGGCCGTTTCAGGATCGCCAGCCAATAGGTCTAAACCGAACATTTCAAAGAAGTTGGCATCAGCAAAAGCAGAATTTAGTTCTTTGGTGTTGTTGTTTGTATTACTTCTTCGGATAAGTATGCTCCCTAGATTTCTAATTCGGGTAGCCATTTCCACCTGAGAAAAATCATTTTCCAATACTGCCGCCATTGGCGCAGCCGTTTCTGCAGATTTACTTTCATCTCCACCAAACTTTACGTCCGCATTTACCCTATGAATGCGCTCTGCATCGGCGAACATTTTATCATAACTCAATTCATTATGAATGTAAAGTGCGATGATTAATCCGCCCGCCATACCAATGGCAAGTCCGAATATATTCAGGAATGTAAAAAATGGTTGTCTTTTAAGACTTCTCCAAGCGATTTTGATGTGATTTTTAAACATGATTGATGATTTTGATTGATCTCTATCCGTATATTACTCTTTAGTAACTCTTAAATTTTTAAACTCCCCTTCTGAATTACTTCCTACCAAAAGTCCTATCCAACCGCTTCTACGTTTACTTAGTTGTTCGACTTCCAGAGAGGGTTCATCTGAATTATTTATATAAACCTGAACTGTAGGATGATTCACCACAATAGTTGCATGAAACCAGTCATTCGGGTCTAGAGTTGGATTTGGCTCATTTTCATATACTGCCGGATGTTCTTGACGTAACTTTTGCCAAGTGAATTCAGGAAGTGAAACATATTGGACCGAGTTACCCTTCTTCTCTGGACTCTTAAAATTGAAAGGTCGGAAGTAAACCAATTCAAAATTATTTCTGTTTAATCCGTGGAAAGCCATTCCAACAAAGCTTTGACCTCTTACATCTCTTCCTTTTATATCAAGGTCGATTGTTCCATTTTCAAAGCTTAGCGATTTCAACCATAGAATGCCATCTCCCTCACCTTTACTCAAATGTACTGGAGTAGTATTGATTATATCCCTATCATCAAGATTCCATAAAGTAGTGTCGTTTACTTTGGTTAAATCTGGAATAATTTCATTTTGCTGGGCAATTAAAACCCCTGTACTTATTAAGAAGACAAATAAAAATCTAATCGTTTTCATATCACAGGTTTTTAATACGTTCTATTATTCTGTTCGCAAACTTTTTACGGGGTTTTTAAGTATGACTTTTACTGTTTGAAAACTGGCTGTAAGTAGCGTAATACCCAATGCCAGCACCAGCGATATTGCAGGTATCCACCATTTTACAGAAGTTCTATAATCATAATTTTCAAGCCAATTTCCCATGTAAAAAATTCCTAATGGAATGGCAATACAAGCAGCAACACAAACCAATATCAAAAAGTCTTTTGACAATAAACTCAGAAGCTGATAATAAGACGCTCCTAACACCTTTCGAATACCGATTTCTTTTGTGCGTTGCTCCGCCATAAAGGCAGCGAGTCCGAAAATACCAAGACAGCTTATAAGAATTGCCATAAAAGAAAATATACTAGCCAAAGAGCCAATTTTCTCTTCTTCAACAAAGTTATTCGCGTAATCATCTTGGAGAAATCTATAATCAAAAATGCTTTGTGGATCATACTTCCCAAAGACATTTTCTATTTGGGCAATAGTTGAATTAGTGTCATTACTTGCCTTAAGTTTGATATTTACAAAATTTAAAAACCGCCCATAATGAAGGATCATCATACTCGGTTTCGCTTGTTCGTAAGGGGAAATCGTAACCATATCTTTAACCACACCGATAACCTTGAACAGCTCATGGTCTTCATCGTCTCCCCATTGAATTATTTCACCTATGGGATCTTTCAATCCCATGTAAGCAACGGCTGTCTCATTGAGAATCATTGCCAAAGAATCGCTTTTGAAATCGCGAGAGAAGTTACGGCCTCGCAAAATTTCCCAATCAACCATCTCTCCAAATCCATATGTTGCTCTCAACGTTCTAAATTCTTCGCTCATGTTGGGGTCTTTTCCTTTCCAGTTGAAGCCACCATTCGTTGTATAGGTTCCAGTAATTCTAACATCAGAAGCTGCCACCTCTTCAACACCATTTAACCCAACTAATTCTTCCCGTAGAGAACCAAAACTATTGATTACCTCAGCCGTATTGATTGGTACATAAAGCATTCTTTCGGTATTATAGCCTAAGGGTCTTTCCTTAGCATACTGAATTTGTTGATTAACAGTAATAGTCGCGATAATCAGCGCTATGGAAATTGCAAATTGAAAGACTACCAGCGACTTTCGAAAATTACCAGCCTTGGTACTGCGGGTTATTTCCCCTTTGAGCACTTTGGCTGGTTTGAATGAGGAAAGGTAGATGGCAGGATAAATTCCTGAAACAATGGCTGTAACAAGGATAAAAGCCATTGATAACAACCAAAAGTAAGAATTGGTCCAAGGTAGTCCCAAACTCTTTTCAATTAAGGTGTTGAAAAAAGGAAGCACGACTATAGTCAAAACAACTGATAGTATAAACGCCAGAAGAACAATGAGCAGAGATTCTCCGAAAAACTGAAATACTAGTTGTTTTCTTTGTGAACCAATTGTCTTGCGAATCCCTACTTCTTTGCTTCTCTTTACACTACGTGCTGTGGCCAAATTCATAAAATTGATGCAGGCCAGAAGCAAAATAAAAATACCAATAATGCTGAACAACCAAATCATTTCTATTCTTCCTCCAACAACAATTCCATTTTCAAATTCTGTATGAAGGTGCCATTGATCCATTGGATGTAAAAAAACCTCTGGTTTAGTACGCTGATAACTTGCATCAATGTTATCAAATTTTGCATTTTTTATTATCGCAGATATTTCTTTCATTGAACTTCCATTCTGAGTCTCTACAAAGGTTTGGAACCAATTATTACCCCAACCAAGTCGTTCCTCATAATTTTGGGTTGTTTTCAACAAATGCCATGGAGCAATGAAAGTAAGATCTCTAAAATCACTATTCATTGGTAAATCATCATATATGCCAGCAACTGTAGCTTTCATTGTCGTTCCTAGTTCTATGGTTTTACCAATAGGGTTTTCATCACCAAACAAGGCTTCCGAAGTTGATTTAGATAAGATTATAGAGCTAGGATCCTCGAGAGCTGTGTAGCTACCTTCCAGCATATTCAGACCGAGCATATCGGTAATACCTGGTTCCATAAAGTTGCCCGGTCTAGATATTTTATTCTCATTATAAGAAAGCAATCTATTGTTAGTAAAGGAACTAGTAACAACATGTTTAAAGTGGTCTCCGTATTTGTCTCTCAAAACAGGGGCAAGTTGCATTGGTTGATTATTACTAGTATTTATTTCCCCTGCAAAAGTTTGGTTCTGCATCACTTGGGCAATACTCTTGTAATTTGTAATTTCTTGATTATAGCTCAACTCATTGTAAACCCACATGCCGATTAAAAGCGTTGCGGCAATACCCAGACTTAACCCACCAATGTTTATGAACGAGTTGGACTGGTCTCTTTTTAGATTTCTCCAGGCTATTTTTAAATAGTTTTTAAACATGATTGAGAATTTTTGAACTCCTCCCTAGCCCTCCCCCAAGGGCAGGGAACTTGTTCGGAGTTATTTTTTATTCCGTTCGCAAGCTTTTTACTGGGTTGGCTTTGGCCGCTTTGATTGCCTGAAAACTTACCGTCAAAACAGTAACACCCATTGCCCCTACTACTGCGAGCAAGAAAATCCACCACTCTAAGATTACCCGATATGGATAGTCTTGCAACCAGCCATTCATTATATAATAAGATATGGGTATCGCGATAAAACAAGAAATAGTCACCAGTTTTAGAAAATCTTTCGAGAGCATGTTCCAGACATTGAACACAGATGCGCCTAATACTTTTCGTACCCCGATTTCCTTGGTGCGCTGTTCGGCTACAAAAGATGTGAGTCCAAATAAGCCAAGACAACTAATTAAGATAGCTAAGGCTGTGAAAATTCCTGATAAGCTGCCGATACGTTCTTCAGAAGCAAATTTTTCGCCATATTCCTCATCTATAAAATCATACTCAAAGGGTATATCTGGAAAATGTTCTTTGAATACCCGCTCAACAACCGCGATATTCTCGCTTGAGCTTTTCTCCGGATTCAACCTAAGGTTATAATAGCTAGAATTATTAAATCGGTCATATACATAAACCCCTTGTTTTACCGGCTCATAGGGAGATTGTGTAATCATATCTTGAACCACACCGATAATTTTTAACGGCGGACCCGGGTCTTCCTCATCATCATCTTTCAAAAATTTACCTACAGGATTTTGCATGCCCAAATACTTCTTCGCAGTTTCGTTGATGAGCACTCCCAAAGAATCGGTAGCGAATTCTCTAGAAAAATCCCTTCCTTCTACAATCTTTAAATTCAATGATTTTGCATATTCCGGAGAAACTTCGGTCCAAGCTAAATCTTCTTGAAAGCCTTCCGGTTTACCTTCCCAGGTAAAACCTCCTCGGTTCGACCAAATTCGCGTAGTCGGACTACTGGAAGATGACATCTCAACAACCGCATTGGAACTTAAAAACTCGGTACGCATCAAATCGTACTTTCCACTAAAATCTTGGCTAAAGGTAGGAATCTGTATTAATCCCTCCTTATCATATCCTACAGGTCTATTCTTGGCATGATTAATCTGTTCCATTACGATGACCGTACCAATAATAAAAGCGACAGATACCGTAAATTGAAGCACTACCAGTATTTTTCTTGGCAGACCAGCATAACGGCCAGTTTTAAAAGTTCCTTTGAGAACATCCACCGGTTTAAATGAGGATAAATACAAGGCTGGATAACTGCCCGCCAACAAAGCTGTAAAAAGGACGAAAAACAAAGAAATACCCCAAAAAACAGGGTTTGACCATGGAAAGGCAATCTCTTTTCGGGCCAACTCATTAAATCCGTTTAGGGATAGTAATACAATCACCAAGGCAATGAAGAAAGCAAATAGGACAACCAAGAACGATTCGCTTAAAAACTGATAAATCAATTGACCTCTTTGTGAGCCGATTGACTTGCGAATTCCAACTTCTTTGCTTCTTTTTTCGGATCGTGCTGTGCTCAAATTCATAAAGTTGATACATGCCAATAGAAGTACAAAAGCACCTATAAATCCGAATAGCCAAACGTATTTGATGCGACCACCCGTCTGTTTCCCATTTTCAAAATTGCCACGGAGATACCACTCTTCCATAGGGAAAAGGAAAATCTGTGGATTAAATTCCGCCGTATCCTCGTTCAAATCTTTCTTTACATTACGGATAGACTCGCTTGTTCTATCCATATTTGCATTGTCGGCCATTTGAACGAACATTTGAAAAGAATTGTTGCCCCAGCTATCCTCAGCATTTCTTACCCATTCTGTGGTGGCCAAATATTGTTCCCAAGGAATCAGATAATCGGTATCATTAAATGAATTATTTACCGGAATATCTTTGTATACGCTAGTGACCATCAAATCATATTGGTTACTTACCTGAACTGTCTTTCCAATCGGTTCTTCGTCGCCAAATAGCGCTTTGGCGGTGGATTCGGATAGCATAATCGAGTTGATTTCTCGAAGCCCATCTTTTTCTCCCTTAATAATTTGAAGATCCAATAGTTCAGGTGTTTCTCTTTGAGCACAATTACCTGTTCTTGAAAGATTGGTTTCTTTATATTTCAGGTAACGGTCACCTGTCCAAGTAACCATGACCAAATGCTTGAAATTATCACCGTATCCTTCTCGTAATGCTTTTTCCAAAGGTCTCGGAATAGCTGGTCCTGTTCCGGTTTCATTATTAAAGGTTTGCGATTGAAATACCTGTGCAATTTTGGTTTTGTTTTGGAAATAGCTGTTATAGGTAAGCTCATCTTGAATCCAAAGACCAATGATTAAGGTTACCGCCATTCCCAAGGCAAGTCCGCCAACATTTATAAGAGTATAACCCTTGTTCTTAACTAGGTTCCTCCAAGCGATTTTTAGATAGTTCTTAAACATGATTGACGATTTTGATTGATAATGATTTAAGTTGTTAGTCCGTTCTTATATAAAGAGTCATTTTATGCTCAATTGTTTCACTCCGTTCGTAAACTTTTTACTGGGTTGGCTAGTGCAGATTTTATCGATTGAAAGCCTACGGTAAGCAAGGTTATAACCAAAGCAAAGCTACCTGCCATAGCAAAAACCCACCATTGAATATCGATACGATAGGTGTATCCCTCCAACCAAAGTTGCATAAAATAATACGCGACAGGGGCAGCGATTAAAAAGGCAATACCAACGAGTTTAAGAAAGTCCTTCGTAAGTAATTTTATTACGGAATTAATGCTTGCTCCCAATACTTTTCGAATTCCGATTTCTTTTTTCTTCTGTTCTGCAACGTAGGAAATAAGACCAAACAAACCGAGGCAGCTAATTAGAATCGCCAAAAACGTAAATACTGCTGAAATTTTTCCCAGTCGTATTTCTTCTTCATAAAGTTTACCGACTTCTTGATCAACAAAGGCATAGGTAAAAGGAGTGTCCTTTACTATATTGTTCCAAGTATTTTCAAGGCTATTTAGTAGTTGTTGATAGTTGTCAGTTTTAGATTGTACGACCAGCCAGCCAGGATCATTATTTTTCGCCAGCATTAAGGGAGCTATTTTTTCTTTTAACGAAGTATAGTGATAATCCCCAACTAAGCCTACAATTTCAAATTCCTGTGTCTGCTGTTCATATGTAGATAATAGTTTGGATCCAACGGCATTTTCTTCGGATATGTTGAAGGCCTTTAGCAATGCTTGATTTACGATAATTTGATTATTGTCAGCTTCCCTTAGGTCACGTCCTTGAAGCAATGTAATATCCATAGTTTCAAAATAACCCTCAGTAATTAGATTAAGCTTTACCAAGGTTTTGTTTTCGGGGTTTTTTCCCGGTAAATGCAAACCCCGATCCATTAATATCATCTCAGATGGAGCATATAACGTCCCAGCAACTTTTGTAACCCCTGGAATGGTTAAAAACTGGGATTTCAAGGCACTAAAAGCGCTGGTTTCCTCGAAACGGTTTAACCGAACCGTTAAAAGGTTTTCTTTACTGAAGCCAAGGTCTTTGTTTTGGGTATAGCGAAACTGTTGGGTAACGATAATGACCGCAGTTATCAAGGCAATTGATATTACGAATTGAAAAATAACTAGTGCCTTTCTAAAATTACCACTTCCAGACTGCAAATTAATTGTGCTCTTAAGAACTTTAATAGGTTTTATTGAGGAAAGTACTAAGGCTGGATAAATGCCCGAGACAAAGCCAGTAAAAATTCCGAGGCCAAACAAAAGAGTACCTATTTTCCAATTCAATACATCGGTATAAATTATCTCTCCCTGTGTTATTTCATTTACAAAAGGCAGCAATAACATTGTAATGGGAATACTAAGTAGTACACTAAATAATGAAAGAAGAAGTGATTCTCCTAAAAATTGCCTTATCAAAGAACTTTTACCTGCACCTACCACTTTTCGAATTCCTATTTCCTTAGCTCTTTTACTAGCACGTGCCGTACTCAAATTAATGAAATTGATACAAGCTACTAGCTGAATAAACAAAGCTAAAGTCAATAAGAAATAAAGGTATTGGATATCCGATACTAAGTCTATTTGATTCCTTATTCCTTTGGAGTAAAGATGAATATTTGCAATACTTTGTAAAGTCAAAACTTTCTTGATTCCACTATCATCAAGATCTTTGCCTCCTCTAGCCCCTAAAAACCCAGCTAATTTTTGTTCCACTTCTTTACCATCGATGTTAGGTTTTAGTTTTACATAGCTGTAGGCAAAGTTCTCGGTCGCAAAGTTTGTTATTCCCCTCACATACCCTCCAAAACCTGCAGTATTTATACCAACAATGTAATTAGGGTTCAAATGTGATTTTTTATAATTTTCATCAAAAACCCCAGAAACTGTAAACGTCATAGGATTCTCACCAGCACCCCATAAAATGGTTTTACCCAAAGCCTTTTCATTTCCAAAAAGTTTATTTGCCAAGCCTGATGAAAGAACTAAATCTGCTGGTTCATCCAAAGCTGTTTCAGCATTACCTTCTAAAAATTTGTAGTTAAAAACATTGAAAAAAGTGGAGTCAGCCATATAAGCCCTAGGTTCGTAAGATCCCTCTTTGCTAGTGGCTGAGCGCAAAAGATTCGTAAAAAACAGATCCAACTGAATAACCCGGGTGACTTCCTCAACTTCAGGGAAATCCTCTTTCATTGCAAATGCTATAGGAGGCGAAGAAGTCGCAGTCACTATATCATCGGTATTTTGCTGCGACCCATCGAAAGAGGAAGTTATTCGATAAATAGACGATACATTCTCATGATGGTCATCGTAACCCGTTTGATTAAAAACATATAGTAAAATTGTAAGACAACTTACAGTACCCACTGTAAGCCCAAACAAATTGATTATGGTCTGTTGTTTGTTTTTTGTTAAGTTCCGCCAAGCGATTTTTAAATAGTTTTTAATCATGATTGATGATTTTTTTGATTGATGAATTATTCAGTACGTAGACTCTTGACAGGATTGGCAACTGCCGCTTTAACAGCCTGAAAGCTTACTGTCAGCATAGCAATGCAAATAGCTGCAAAACCCGCAACTGCAAATACCGACCAATTGATTTCTATACGGTACGCGAAACTTTCCAACCAATTTTGCATACCCCACCATGCTAGTGGAATCGCTACTAAGAGGGCAATCAATACCAGACGAATAAAATCTTTTGATAAAAGTTGTACAATCCCAGCCACGCTAGACCCTAGTACTTTGCGAACCCCTATTTCTTTTCTGCGTTGCTCTGCAGTGAAAGCGGAAAGGCCAAACAAGCCCAAACATGAAATGATTATGGCGAGCAAGGCAAAAATTTTCGAAAGGTTACCAATAAGTTTTTCACTTCTGAACATGGAATTAAAAGAATCATTTACAAAATCATATTCAAAGGGAAAAGCAGGGTTGTGCTTTTTCATCACTCCTTTCATGATGGGTAGAATTTCCGCTAATGCAATGTCTGGTTTAACTTTTACGTATACATGGTAGGTGTACTTAGGGTTATTGTAGAACATGACTGGGTCGCTTGTACCATACATGTCACCATATAAATAATCCTTCACCACTCCGATCACTGTGTAGGTGTCTTCGTCGTTACGAATGATTTTACCAAGGGCACTTCCTGGACCCATTAGCTTTGCAAAAGACTGCGTAACCAGCACGTTTGTGCTATCCACCCTAAAATTTTCATTAAATCCATGGCCCTCAATAATTTCTATCCCAGCCGTATCAAAAAAATCAGAACTAATATACCTTTGTGAAACGAGCACTTCCTCGGTATTTTTACCACCTTCCCATTCCAGACCCGATCTATTGTTGCCTCCATCAAGAATATTGCTATTCATTAGGGCAACTTTTTCAATCACGCCCGAAGCAATCATTTCCTGTCTAATAGGCTTGATATTTTTGATGATATCTCCATTTACATCCATTCTGAGGAGATTCTCTTTTTGATATCCTAAATCACGATTTTTAACATGTTGTAGCTGTTGATAGATAATGATAGTACTTATGATAAATATGATGGAAACAACAAATTGTGCGACAACCAGTCCTTTTCGAATTATGGTAGCACTTCCCCCTTTGGCTTTTACTCCTTTGATTACTGCTATGGGTTTGAACGAGGATAGGTAAAAGGCGGGATACCAACCCGCAAGTAGACCACATATTAGGGTAATTCCTAAAAGTGAAAGTAAATGTATTGGGTCAAAAAGCCGAAATTCTAATTGTTTTTCAATAAGGGTATTAAATTGAGGCAGCAAAATTGTCAGTAAAACTACGCTTACTATTGTCGCCATAGCTGCAGTAATCATTGCTTCAGCAATGAATTGTGTAATCAATCTTTTTTTGCCAGAGCCCAAAACTTTTCGCACGCCCACTTCTTTTCCTCTTTTTTCGCTTCTCGCTGTGGAAAGATTCATAAAGTTGATACAGGCAATGAGTAGAATGATAATTCCAATTAGGGCAAATAAACGTACGTTGGTAATTTGACCACCTACTTTTTTTCCATTCTTAAAACTAGACCGCAGATGCCAATCTTTCATTGGGTGCAAAAAGGCATATCTTTCACTAGGATCGTTTTCAACTTTTGAGGGAATAAGTTTTTGTACTTTGGAATCAACCGTTTCGAAATCGGCTTCCGGCGAAAGCTCCACAAATGTATCGGCAAAACCATTTCGATAATCTTTCATCCACTCTTTACCTATTGCATGTCTTTCAAATGGAGCGACCCAATTGAAACCAAAAGACACATTACTCGGTAAGTCTTCAAAAACCCCTGTAATACGGTAATTTGTATCGTTATTGACCAGAATTACCTTGCCTAAAGCACTCGTGTTTTGGCCATAAAGTTGAGCTGCCATTTTACTAGAAATAACAATAGCATCAAAATCTTTAAACGCGTTGGCCAAACTTCCTTCAACAAAAGAAAGACTGAATATGCTTAAAAAATCTGGGTCTACAAATCGTCCGTATCTATTAATCCCTTTATCGCCCATAGTAAACAAAAGACTTTCCCCCATTGTTCTGGAACTGCCAACAATTCCAGGAATCTCATCTTTCATTGCTTTTGCAAGGGGTCCAGGAGAAGACTCATAAAACGTACGCCATTCGCCATCAAATTGATTGTTTGTCGGTACATAGTATACTTGGTCATACTTAGGAAAAACACTATCAAAACTCACTTCGTCTTCAACCCATAACAATATCAAACTGGCACAGGTTATGCCTATAGCCAGTCCGAAAATATTAAGTGCACTATATCCTTTGTTCTTCCAGAGGTTTCGCCAAGCGATTTTTAAATAGTTTTTAAACATGATTGATGATTTTGATTGATTTTTTACGTATTATTTCATTCTGTTCGGAGGCTTTTTACTGGGCTCGTAAATGCAACTTTTAAGGTTTGGTAACTTATGGTAATCATTGTAATCAACATTATCAGAAGAACCGCGATGGCGAAGTACCACCAGTGAATTTCCGTTCTATAGGTATATTCTTGCAGCCACTCATTCATAAAATACCAGGTAACCGGAGTTGCAATTAAACCAGCTATCAATACCAGCTTTAAAAAATCAATGGAGAACAGGGCCAGTATACTACTTACGTTACTGCCCAAGACTTTTCGAATTCCAATTTCTTTTGTTCGCTGCCCAACAAAGAACAAAATCAGTCCGTATAGCCCCAAGCAACCTATGAGTATAGCAAGACCCGAAAATACTTTGGAAAGGGACAAATACCGCTGCTCTCGTTCATATTGCTCTGCAACACGGTCATCTAAGAAACGATATTCGAAAATGTAGCCATCAAAAGTTTCGGACCAACGTTCATCTATTTTGGATAGGGTTTGTTTTCTATTTAGAGGGTTCATTTTAACCGCAATCTCACCATAGGCATTGGTATATGGAGCGATGAAAATAGGGTTGATATCACTGGTAAAGTTTTGGTCATGAAAGTCTTTAACTACTCCAACAATAGTAGCCTTTATCGTTTCTCCATTAACTGCAATTTGCTTACCTAACATTTCTTCAGATGAATCAAGTCCTAACTTTTTCGCCAATTTTTCGTTGACCAAAACTTCATCCAATGTATCTTTTTTGAAAAAATTTCTTCCTGCAACTAGTTCTAGACCAAACGTTTCGATATAGTCCTCATCGGCAAGTTTTGCCTGAATATTGAACTCTTCGACCTCCGGTTTTGTATGAAATCGTATCCCTGTTCCCCAATTATTCTCGGCAGCACCCGGACTACTCAAACATCCGGAAACATTTTCTACTCCGGCGATTTGTTTCATCCTGTTCTTAAGGCTGTATAAATTTTCTTCTTCAATATCACTGGGAATGGGCAACATTACTATGGACTCCTTATTAAAGCCTAAATCTGAATTGACCGCATAATCAATTTGCTTTGATATTATTATAGTGGAAGCAATTAAAACAATGGATATCACAAATTGGGCTATTACTAAAAATTTCCGGGTGGAAGAACTTCCTGTGTCATTATGACTTAACTTGCCCTTTAGCGCCAATACCGGAACGATACGACTCATTAATAATCCGGGGTAACTTCCTGATAAAAATGAAACTACAACCAAGATTGTCAATATGTAAGAGAAGAATTGTACGCTTAACAAATCGCTTAGCTCGAGCTGAATTCTAAAAAGGTCGTTAAACATAGGTAGAAACAAAGCGGCAAATACCAATCCCAATCCAAGAGCAAAAAGACTTATTACAAAAGTTTCCGTTAAAAACTGCCAGAATAGATGCGTTTTAAAACTCCCTAATACTTTTCGTATCCCTATTTCTTTAGACCGATAAAAGGCTTGCGCGCTAGAAATGTTGATGAAATTAATTCCGGCGATTACAATAAGAAACAGTCCGACGATTCCAAAAATCCACAATAAATTAGGGTCAAGGCCACCATAATCAGGGCTAAAGTGAATATCACTTAAATTTTGCAACTTATAAAGATGCCTAGTTTTACTATTTGGACGGTGTTTTTTGGGAAGCTGCAATAAAGCCGTCTCGATATTCGCAATATTCTGATTTGGTTTTAATAGCGTATAGGTTTCCAAATTCGATGTAATACCTCCCCAATTTTCTCCTGCAGCAAATTCGAATATATCTATAAGGTTTTCAAAAGAAACAAACAATTCGTCTGTGAAATGAGAGGTCCTTGGAAAGTTCTTTAAAACACCCGTAATAGTAATCGTTTTGTCCTTTTCCAAAACGAATGTTTTACCAACCACATCCGATTGACCGAACATCTTGATAGCCATTGCTTCGGTAAGAACAGCCGTATTTGGTTCAGATAAAGAAACTTCTGTGCCCCCGTAAATTAATGGAAAACTGAATATGTTAAAGAAATCTTCTTCAGCATAGGCAACATCTTGTTTTAGTTTTTTTTGATATCCATTGTCATCGATATCAATTAGTAATCCACCTTGAAAAGCAATTTTTGCTACCCTTTCGGAATAATCATACTCCTCACGAAAAACATTGGCAAAAGCTGGTGGTACACTGGGATCATACTCAATATCATCTCTATGTTGCTCGGTATTTATGCGATATATTCTATCTCCATTGACATGAAAATTATCAAAGGATAGGTTATAATTCAAAAACAGATAAATCAATATGCTACTGCCAAAACCAATGGCCAATCCTACAACATTGATAAAGGTGAAAACCTTTCTTTTTAAAAGGTTCCGCCAAGCGATTTTTATATAGTTTTTAAACATGATACTTTTTTCTTAAATTATTCATCCCTGAGAATTTTCGAAGGATTGGTATTTACTGCCTTTATAGTCTGAGATCCTATCATTAGAAAAGCCAATATCAAAATAGCAAAGAAACCAATTGTCAATTCACTTAGTGCAATGGCTTTCGGATAAGCTATATTTGTCAAAATAAGTTTGTCGAAGATGATATAAGTAATGGGTATAGCAAGCAATGCCGCTATTGTAAGTAAAATCAAATAACTTTTACCCAGCAAATAGACAAGACTGCCTCCAGCGGCACCAAGCACCTTTCTAATACCGATTTCTTTAAGCCTAGTTTCCGTTGTAAATACGACCATGCCTAATAGGCCTAAAGATGATATGCAGATGGCCAAAAATGCCAGAAAACCAATTATCTTAATGAGCATTGATACCGCGCTAAAAGCCTTTTCTATGGAATCGGTATATAGTTTTGCTTCTAATGGGCGAACTTCATCCAACTCTTTCCACGCACTTTCAATTTGAGCTAGTGTTTCAGGTACATTATCAGTAATTATCTTGGCATTAATGTATCCCTTTGGCATCGAGGAAAAACGAAGGATAGTCGGTTTTATATGGCTTTCAGCTCTTTCATAATGAAAGTCTTCAAGAACACCGGTTATTACATGTTCTTTACCATTAACTATTACCGTTTCGCCAATGGCTTCGTTAGGATCATTTTCAAATATGCTGAACCTCTTTAATAGCTTTTCATTTACTATTACCTCGCTACCACTCGTTTCTTTAAAATTACTTCCAGCCAAAAAATTATGCCCGTGTAATGTTAAGTAGTTTTCATTTACCGTATTCTCCAATACCTCAGAAGAGTCATTCGGGTCATTATACTTTAAAAGAACCCTATTTTGTCGACCAAGACTTGTAACTATACTGGATCTTGACAAATCTTGGATAGCAGGTATCCTCTGGAGCTTTTCTGCCAAAAGATCCCCATTATTACCCTGCAATTCAATATTTAGGATATTTTCCGTATCAAAACCAAGATCAAATGAAATAAAGTTCTTGTACTGCGCGTAACCGATTACCGTGGTGGTTATGAATATAAGCGAAAAGACATATTGCACAACAATCAGTGTTTTTCTAAGGTTTACTCGCTTAAACAACTGTAAAGATGCTGATCCTTTTAGAACTTGTAGCACTTTTATTTTTGAGAAGAACAAAGCTGGAAATACTCCAGCAATAATTCCTATGATAATTGCCAAACACACAAATGACACTATCAATTTTGGCGATAATTCCATGACAGCCAGCTGATCTATATATGCATGTAACGCGATAAACTGCTCTCGCAAAAAAACAAATAGTACCACGGCTAAAACCAAGGATAAAAGGGAAATTACTACGGATTCAATAATGAATTGGGTTACTACCTGACTACGTTTTGCTCCGATTACTTTTCGAACACCAACCTCTTTAGAGCGTTTTAATGCTCGAGCGATAGATAGATTTGTATAGTTGAAACATGCCGAAACTATTACGACAAAAGCCAATCCGATTAAAACCCAAATAGCAAAACTATCGATTGTGGGACCTATTTCATTTGAAATGGAATCCGCAATAGAAATTTTGGTTAAAGGTTGTAGGGAAAGTGAAATATTTCGGTCATTAAGCTTGGCATTTTCAATTCTTGAAAGCTGGTCAAGACTACTCTGAAGAGTCATAGGATCGTATCCTTCTGGGAGCAAAACATATGTATAGCTTCCATAAAAATTATTCCAGTTAAAAAAATTACCATCTGTATGGGAAAATTGAACTTCAGCTGTCGAAAAGGAAACCAACACTTCAAAATTTAGATAGGAAAGTTTTGGAATGTCCTTTAGTATTCCGGTAACGGTATAAATATCATCGCCAAACTTTATGGTATTTCCCATTGCATTCTGCTTTCCAAACAGTTTGTTAGCTGATTTTTCGGTCAATACTATAGAATATGGATCTTTTAAAGCCGAAATAGAACTGCCTTCTATCAAAGGAAATGTGAAAACATTCAGAAAAGAGTTATCCGCCCAATAGGCCTGAACTGGTAATTTTTTATCTTCTATTTCAGCAACACCGTTGAAGCCCAGACTTAGTGTTGTGACATCTTCAACTTCATCAAGAGACTCTCTAATAAATTGGCCAGTCTTCACCGAAGTTGAAGCAAGTGTAAACAAAGGTTCATTTGGTTTTTGATCTGATGTAAGAACTCTATAAATATTGTCTTTGTTCTCATGGAAGTTGTCATAAGAAACCAAATCTGAAACAAAAGTGATTATCAAAAGACCAACAGACATGCTAATTGCAAGGCCAATCAGGTTGATTGCCGTAAACAATCTACTACGTACCATACCTCGTACTGCTATTTTGACATAATTCTTAAACATGATTTTCGTTTCTTGATTTGATTGAATTCTTCTCCTATCTCATTCTGTACGTAAACTTTTTACTGGGTTAACGGTTGCCGCCTTGATGGCTTGAAAACTTACCGTGAACATGGCAATACAAATGGCAATAAGACCTGCCAAAGCAAAATACCACCACTGCAAATCAATTGAGTATCCAAAATTTTCCAGCCATCTTAAGCTAGCCCAGTATCCAATGGGTATAGCTACTACTATTGCTATGAATACCATTTTCATGAATTCACTTGAAAACATTGTAACAATTCCCATTATAGATGAACCTAGGATTTTTCGAATTCCAATTTCCTTAGCTCTTCGTTCAGCGGTAAAGGTGGCCAGTCCAAAAAGTCCCAAACAGGATATGAGTATAGCCAAAATCCCAAAATAGTTCGATAAATCGGCGACCCTACTTTCTGCTTTATACAAAGCCTGATAATCTTTGTCTAAGAATGAATAATCAAAGGGGTAACCAGGATTAAACTCAGCGAATAAATCTTCCAATTTTGCCAAAGTTTCCTGTTCGGTACCACTAGCTATTTTTACCATAATATCTCTACCGTACTCCCTGAATCGGATAATGAGTGGCTCGACCTTTTTATGAATAGAACCATATTGAAAGTCTTTCACAACTCCAATTATTTCATGTTTTTGGGTATCACCCTTATCAAGTATTTTGCCAATCGGGTTTTCCAATCCCATTAATTTCAAAGCCGATTCATTGATTATGATTTTGTTGAAATCATCGTTGCGCTCTTTGGAAAAAGTCCGTCCTGCTAGCAATTCCATGCCAAGTGTTTCGATAGCGTTATAACTAAGTCGGGGTGCTTGAAACAAGATTCCTTTGTTGGATTCCTGCCCGTCCCATGACCAGCCGCCATTATTGTCAAGACCATCTAAAAAGTCTCCATTCATGGCACCAACATTAACTACACCAGCAATATTCTTAATTTCAGACAAGAAGGTTTCCGGGTGCTTATTATTACTTCCTAGTGTAAATCGTACCACATTACTCCTTTCATAACCGAGGTTTTTTTTCTGGGTAAATTCTATTTGTTTATTGACAACAACAATTCCAATAATGAAAATAATAGACAATGTAAATTGAAAAACCACTAGACCCTTTCTCATCCAAAACTCTCCAAAAGAGGTAGGTAATTTCCCTTTTAAAACCTCCACTGGCTTAAAACTCGAAAGACGGAATGCAGGGTAACTACCCGCAATTAACCCGGTAGCCAACACGATAGAAACCAAACCTATTATTTCGGGCCATTCCAAAGTAAATTCAATTGATTTTTGAGTCAATGCATTGAATTGTGGCAATAGTAGAATTACAAGAATCAAAGCCAAAATCAATGACATAAAGGACAATAGAACCGATTCGCTTAAATATTGAATGATCAGCGAGCCTCTATTTGCACCAACTGCCTTCTTTACCCCAACTTCCTTCATTTTTCTACTCGCTTGAGCTGTAGCCAAATTCATGAAGTTGATGCATGCGATCAATAAAATGAACAGGGCTATAATTACGAATAGGTTCACATATTCGATACGCCCGCCAACTTGTATGCCATTTTCGTATGGATTCTTTAAATATCGATCTGAAAATTTTTGTAGAAAAGAACTAAAAGTGAACTTACCTGCTGTTCTCTTGCTAACTAAATATCCTTCTATTTTTTTATTAAAATTATCAATGTCAGTACCTTCTTTGAGCAGTATAAATGATTTCGCATAATGCCCGTTCCAATCCCCTGCATTACGATCATCATCGATAAGCAAATCAGAATGTACCACATATTCAAATTGTAAGGTGGAGTTTTTAGGTGGAGTTTTGAAAACACCTGATACAGTAAGCTTGACATCGCCGCCACCATCCGACCATTCATAATTCCAATCCAACGACTTACCAATTGCATTTTTATTTGACCCAAACAGCTTGGTAGCCAAGTTTTCAGAAATGGCAAGACCATATTTATTCGATAATACCTGCTCTTTACTCCCTTCGAGTAACTGGAATGAAAAAACTTCAAAGAAATTTGGAGTCGCAAAAATGCCAGTTGCAGCCTGACTTACATCTCCATCAGAAAAAATACCCTTAGGGGTACAGAAATCAGCTCCTATTCCTGCAGCATCTTCTACTTCTGGGAATTCCTTGGTTATATTTTCAGAAACTAAAAACGGACTATTTTCTAAAGTCAATAGTTGATTATCCAAAGGCATATTTGTTATTAACTGAAACAACTGCCCTTCATTTTTATGAAACTTGTCAAAACTTGTCTCATCTTTTACCCAAAGCAGAATAAAAAGCACACAGGTAAGTCCGGAAGAAAGCCCAATGATATTTATCAAAAAGCTACTCTTATACTTCTTGAAATTTCGGAAGGCTATTAAAAGATTGTGCTTTAACATGAGTTGTGAATTTAGTTGATGACCTTAAGTTCCTCATTATCTAGGGTTCCTCTATCGCTATCCCCAGACTTTCTAATTTGCTGATCATTGGTTTTTCCTGAAATCTGCAAATCACCACCATTCATGTAAATAGATACCTTTTTTACATCTACTTCAAGGGTAGCCGCACCAAAATCACTCACTGTAATTTCTAGTTTTTCTTCAGTAATGCTTTTTGTGACATAAAATTCGGCTCTGTCAGCTACCACAATAGATGCTAGGTTTGGATTACTCACATAAAGCTCGACAACCTCATTTCTAGCCTCTCCTTCGGTATAGATTTCTAATCTCCCATTTGTAACCTTTCTTATTACTTGAGGAAAAGGATCACCTGAAAGTTTCATTGTGATCTCCTTGGCTTCCTCTTGTGTAAAAAATACTTTGGCTACTCCTGAGACAAATATTGAGTTGAATTCGGGTATTTCACCCAAACCTACTTTACTCTCCGAATCTTGATGAAGTGTAAAAGAGGAGAGCACTACGATAAGTAGGAGCAGAACTGCACTTTTGAACCCTGCCTTTTTATTAGCGATTCGATTTTTTAGATTTACCATGACTTAGATTTTTGATTGATGAATAAACTCTAAACCTTCTCCCTAAAGGGATTATCCGTCTACATTGTAGCACCGATTGCCCTATTCTGGCTTTCGGTAACAATTTGACCATCGAACAAATTCACTACTCGATGTGCATAATGCGAATCTCGATCGGAGTGTGTCACCATTACAATCGTTGTTCCTTCTTGATTAAGCTCGGTCAATAAATTCATAACTTCAATTCCGTTTTTGGAATCCAAATTACCCGTTGGCTCATCCGCGAGTATCAATTTAGGATTGGTTACCACTGCTCTTGAAATAGCAACACGTTGCTGTTGACCTCCTGAAAGTTGCTGTGGAAAGTGTTTTTCGCGATGTGCTATTTTCATTCGTTCCAATACTTTCATGACTTTTTCCTTACGCTCTGCCTTGCCCATTTTTAAGTAAATCAAAGGCAGTTCAACATTTTCAAAAACTGTTAATTCGTCAATTAGGTTAAAGCTTTGGAATACAAAACCTAGATTCCCTTTGCGCAGTTGTGTGCGTTGGCTTTCTTTGAGTCCGCCGACTTCATTGCCTGCAAAATTGTAACTACCTTCAGTTGGGTTATCCAGCATTCCTATGATATTCAAAAGGGTAGATTTACCACAACCAGAAGGCCCCATGATTGCGGTAAATTCCCCTTCCTCAACAGTTAGATTGACATTGTTCAGTGCCAAGGTTTCTACCTCCTCGGTTCTAAAGCTCTTTTTAAGGTTTTTAATTGTTATCATTTCTTGATTGATTTTACGTATTTATAATAATGACATCCGAACTTCGCCCGGTGTGACAGTTTTTAGAAATTTTATTTAAGTACTATCCTTTCTGCTTCACCAAAGGAATCATAATTGCTGGTAATTACTTGTTCTCCTGCATCCAATCCTTCTAAAACCTCATAGTATTTTGAGTTTTGCTTCCCGATTCTTATTGGTCTCTTTAATGCTTCATCACTACCTGGGGTGACAACGAAAATCCATTGGCCACCTGTACTTTGAAAGAAGCTTCCTTTTGGGAGTAACAGGGCGTCACTTGACTCACCGAGCTGTAACTTGATGTTATAGCTTTGACCAGTACGAATCGTTTCAGGTTTATTTTCAGTAAATACAAGATCTACACGAAACCTTCCATTTCTTACCTCAGGATATACTTTCCTCACCCTTAATGGGAATTCATTTCCATTTCGTTCTAAGACTGCAACTAAATCCCTTTTCACGCGATCGATATAATGCTCATCGATATCAGCTTCGATTTTATAATCAGTCAAAACATTTACTTGCCCTATACGCTGGCCTTGGGTAATATTCTGTCCAATTTCCGCATCTAAGAACCCTAATTGCCCATCTGCCGGGGCCCTAACATTCAAATGATCAAGGCGTTGATACACCATACCGAGCGTCTTTTGCATTCTGGCCAAATCGGTGTCAAGTCCAGTCAATGAAGTTTTTCGAAGTTCATCATCGGTTTCCGTTTGTGCTTTCACAATATCATATTGTTGTTGCGATAGCTCATAATTCTCTTTTGACAATTGATATACCTCCTTCGAAATCAATTCTTCATCAAAAAGAGCTTGATTCTGTTCATAATTTCTTTTTAAGCGCTGTAAATCAGTACTGGCTGTAGCTAATGAACGACGCCCTTCTACTTGTCTCGAATCGAAATTTAATCTAGTTGATCGAAGATCATTTTGCTTAAGGGCCAAATTACTTTCGCTGTTTAAAATCTGCTCATAAAGGTTAATGTTCTCTAGTTTGAGAATAATATCACCTTTCTTGACCATGGTTCCTTCTTCAATCAATTTCTCAGTTACACGGCCACCTTCGTAAGCATCCATATAAATGGTTGTAATTGGGGCAACATTTCCTGTAATGGTAATGTAGTCGTCAAACTTGCCAGCTGTTACGGCTGCTATTGAAAGCTTTTCCTTTTCTGTTCTAAAAGTGGAAACGGAAGTGTTAAAAAGCAATTGATAACCCACAAACAGAACCAACACGCCTAAAGCGATATAACCATAATGCTTAGGTCTTAGTCCTTTTTTCTTTTCGAGTTGTATGTCCATCTTTTGTATTATTCTTTATTAGTATAGGTTCTTTTGAACTTTTTTGTTCTTAAGCCCTAGAATTATATCTTTTATTAATTCTGGTATTGCACAATCTCAATTCAAATTTCATATTTTGAATTTCATATCTCTCTGCAATATCATTCCGTAGTATAGTTCTTGCCTCTTTCATTTCTAGTTTATATTAAAAACAGGTAGTCCTCGATAAAAGTCCAAAGTACACTTATTCACTTCTGACCGCAACTGTACCTGTAGGTTCGAATTCTGCGCATTTGCAAAAAGATTTTTTGCTGTAAATAATTCGATTCCATTGATCATCCCTTTCTCATATCGCTTTTGAGCAATGGTGAATGCCAAACGTTGCGCTTCCATATTTTGGTTGCTCTGATTGATTTCCACCTGCAACGAATTATATTCTTGAACCAATTGTTGAATGGTTTGAAAAAGTACCTGCTCCTGTACTTTCAAATTATTTTCTGCTCGAAGCTTTTCAATTTTTGCTTGCTTTACTTGAGAACGTGCAGACCATCCATTACTAATAGGAACATTTAATCGAACTCCTATAAACCGGGAAGTGTTATCTCTGAACTGCTCGCGGAAGGGAAGCGTATTATTAAGTGAATCTCGTGTGGTCTCAAAATAACCGGTTCCAATTCCTGCAAACATTGATAATGACGGATATAACCTTCCTCGAGAAACTGCAACTTGTTTTTTAGCAGCTTTTGCCCGAAGTTCCTGTGCCATGATTAGGGGTAAAAATTCCCTTGCTTTAGAATATACTGAATCCGATTTCATCTCCATTTCATTTTCAACCATCTGTATTTCTTCCAGCTCAGACTGAATGGCTATATCTGATACGTTTTCTAAATTCATCTCCTGGATCAAAGCCAATTTAGCGGCTGCCAATTGATTTTCACTTTGTGTCAGGTTTAGTTCATCTCCTAACAAAGCCGACTTTGCTTCGTATAAATCTGCCCCAGCCATTAATCCTAATTCAATTTGTTTTTCGACTAGCTGATAATTAGTTTTTGAAACTTCCAATTGCTCTTTGGAAATTTTTACCAGTCCTTCAAAAAACCGTATGTTGTTAAATGCTTCCATTACCCGAAAAGCCAAAAGATATTTTTGCTGCAACGTTTCTTCACTAAGCGCTTTATACAAAAACTTCGATGCTTTAATAGAATTCATTTTTTGAAAGCCTTGGAATAAATCTATAAATCCGTCAAGTGAAAATGGATTAGAGAAAAACTCTGTGGTCACAACGTCATTTGTAAAAGGGTCAGTACTTCGCCCAAAATTGACAGTGTAGCTAGTGCCTGCGTTCACATTGGGCAATAGATTTCGAATAGATTGTCTATAAGTCTCCCTACCAGAATCGGAAGTATACTTAAAATCCTTTAGTTGAAGGTTATGCTCAATCGCATGGGCAACGCATTCATCTAAGGTCCATTTCTCTTGCGAAAAAAGACTTGACCCTAAAAGGGAAAAGAAAATAAGTTGAAATGTCAATTTTAAATTCATGATATATTGATATGCCAAACTGTTTGCGATTTACATGCCAAGAATATAACTATTTGATTTTCATTGCTTTAAAAATAATCGTCTTTGTCAATGAGTGTGTAAGTGTAAAATAGTTATACATATATTGTCAAAAAAATGGACACTTGTTAAAATTTAATCTTTTCTTGTTGTAGTTTTAAAAACCAGTTTGAACCCACTGAATTCGGCATCTTTTGTCAACAATGATTTCAAATGCTATTCGTGGAATATTTTTTGTTACCGACAGATAACTACAATTCAATTTTATGTTAGACTCAAAAATTCTGGTCATCGATGACAACAAAAGTGTATTAAGCGCACTAGAAATTCTGTTGCAATTTGAGTACAAGACTGTTAAAACGATTTCCAATCCTAATCAGATTTCTTCTTTTCCTGATTTGACTGATTTTGACATTGTACTTTTAGACATGAATTTCTCAGCCGGGGTGAATACGGGTAATGAAGGCCTTTTTTGGTTAAGGGAAATTCGAAAAAAAGCACCTCAGATTTCTGTAATAATGATGACTGCCTACGGTGCCGTTGACCTTGCCGTTAAAGCTTTAAAGGAAGGAGCGACCGACTTTGTACTAAAACCTTGGAATAATGATAAATTGCTCGCGACTGTAAAATCTGCTTATGAGTTACGCAAATCACGAAAGGAAATCAAAAAACTAAAACAGAAGGAAGATAATCTGAAACAGGTTATCAATCAGAATAAAAATTACATCGTAGGGAATTCAAAAGCACTGAATTCCGTTCTTAAATTGGTAAGTAAAGTAGCTAAAACTGATGTCAATGTACTGGTAACTGGAGAAAACGGGACAGGAAAAGAGCTGATTGCCAGAGAGCTTCATGGTTCTTCCATCCGGAAAAATGAGGTTTTTATCCCAGTTGATATGGGTTCCATTTCAGAAAACCTTTTTGAAAGTGAGCTATTCGGACATTCCAAAGGTTCATTTACTGATGCCAAAGAAGATCGTGCTGGTAAGTTTGAGGCGGCAAATGGAGGAACTTTGTTTTTGGATGAAATCGGTAATTTGTCTTTACAGACTCAGGCAAAACTATTATCCGCTATTCAAAATAAAACCATTGTTCGTGTTGGTTCGAATAAATCTATTCCTGTCGACATTCGTCTCATTTGTGCAACAAATGAAAATTTGGATAAAATGGTTGCCGACGGACTTTTCCGTGAAGATTTGTTGTACCGAATAAATACGATTCAAGTTGAGGTGCCCCCTTTGCGTGAACGCGAAGGGGATATTCTAGTATTGGCAGATTTTTACTTGAACAAGTTTGTAAATAAATATGGTAAACAAGGACTTCGAATGAATCAAGCGGCCCAAGAGAAATTAATGGGATATAAATGGCCAGGTAACATACGGGAATTGCTTCATACTATGGAACGAGCCGTTATACTTTCCGAAGGAAATGTGTTGAAACCAACCGACTTTCTTTTAGAGGTAAAAGGTACAATCGTCTCAGAAAAAGGCCCAAGTACATTGGAGGAAATGGAATTATTGATGATAACAAAAGCGCTAAATCAAAATGACGGCAATTATAGTGCTGCAGCTGAACAATTGGGCATATCACGACAAACACTTTACAATAAACTCAAGAAAATAGGGAAATAATGGTAAGTAGAAACATTTATTTACAAATGGTACTTCGTATCATTTTTATTACCGTTTCGGCCGTCGCAGCGGTTTATTTCTTTTTTGAAAAACAGTATATAGCAACAGGTATTGCAACTATCTTGCTCATCGCCCAAACTTCTTCCTTAATATACTTTGTCAACCAAACCAATAGAAAAATCGCTTATTTCTTTGATGCTATTAAAAATGAAGATTTCACCCTACGCTTTCCTGAAAAACTAAGTGTAAAATCATTAGAAGAATTAAATCATAGTCTGAATATGCTCAATGCAATGATTCAAGATATTTATGTAAAAAAACAAGCTCAGGAACAGTATTATCAAGAAATATTAAGACAAGCTGACATTGGAATTTTCACGGTAAACCCTAAGGGACACATTCTTTATGCTAATCCTACAGTACAAGATCTTTTGAATTACCGCCCTCTAAATCATGTAAAACAACTCAAGATGATCGACAATGAGCTTTATGCGCTTTTCGCTGATTTAGCTCCTTTTGAGAATACTATTTACAAATTAGGAAACGAGAGAGGTAATCGAGAATTGAGTATAAAGTGTACTCCAATTAATATCGAAGAGAATACACTCTTACTAGTTGTTGTTCATGATATTCATAAAGAATTGGATGAGAAGGAAACAGATTCTTGGGTAAAACTCATTCGAGTACTGACACATGAAATCATGAATACCATTACGCCTATTACATCAATATCGGAATCTATATTGAGCTACTTTAAATCAGGTTCCAAATTAATCGAGCCTGAAAATTTTTCACAAGACCAGATTAATACCACAGCAAAGGGGCTAGAGGTTATTAAGAATCAAGGAAGTGACCTTATGAGTTTTGTTCAGTCTTATAGAACATTTTTAAGTATGCCGGAACCCGATAAAGAGTTAGTATCTGCTCTATCCCTTTTGGAAAAAATAAAGATTTTGTTAGATGAGCAAAAGGATTTGAAAAAAGTGAAAATTGAAATTTTAGTAAAGCCCGTAGAACTTGAGCTTTATTTGGACGAAAAGCAAATTACACAGGTATTGCTGAACCTAGGGAAAAATGCCCAGCAATCTTTAGAAAATCAAGAAAATGGAACCATTCAACTTATAGCCGGCATTAACTCCAACGATAAAAAGTACCTGAAAGTTCAGGATAATGGCCCAGGAATATCATCTGAACTTATGGATGAAATATTTGTGCCGTTTTTTACCACTAAGAACACTGGAACAGGAATAGGGCTTAGTTTGTCAAAACAGATTATGCGTTTGCATGGCGGTACAATAAAAGTTCAGTCGATTCCCACTGTCAAAACTTCTTTTGTTTTGGTTTTTTGACATTTTTTTATTCGATCTAATGTCGTTTATTTATTTTTAATTCAGCTTGAACTTGTTTGGTACCATGAATCTCCTTGCCATATTTCAATTCTATTTCATAATTGATATTATACAAATCTAGCACTTCGTCAAGTTTATCTTTGTTCCCTTTTGTGATTGAAAAATCATTTCTGAATTTGTTCAGGGGTCCAAATGCGAAAACCAGAACTACTAACCCAACAGCAATTACAATTAAAGGTGCAGTAGATATTACTCCCCCATCCCATGCGTATTTTCCAAGATAATACCCCGCAAATATGACTGCCAAGCTTATTACAGTGTAAATCAAAACATGGCCGTAAGTATCCGTCTTAGTTCTTTTTACGTTCTCAAATTCAATATTTATTTTTTTTATTTTTTGCTCAAATTTTTCATTCAATTCAATTTTCGGGCAGGTTCTGTCGAATACGGGTTTTTTATTGGTTAACCTACAAGTTGTTCCATCTTTCAAGTCAACTACTTGGTAATCGCATAACGCGCAATGTCTGGCTAAATCCATTTCTATTTTTATTAAACTCACCCTTATTAACGTGTTTCAAATACCATTTATTTGAACTTTAGTAAACTTAACTAGGGATGACCTGTCTCCTATCCTACTCTCTCGTCAAGGTATTGGCTTCACCCGCATCTGGTTCGTATTGTATTGCGGTATAGGATATGATTTCCCAATCGTTTGATTTTTTTACAAGGGTAACTGTTGCTTTTGCCAAACTTTCATCTCCTGAATTCGTAGTCCACTTCTGATCGAATGCCGCCCATGCCAGTTCAGAGTCACAGAAAATAAGGTAATTTGAGTTCTCAAAAGTGGAAGTAATTGGCTCAGGGTTTTCCACAAAAAAAGTTTCTATGTGAGCACCATTTTTCTCCCAACCTCTTGTTTGTGAAAAGCCTGAATCTGAAATATCCAATCGCAAGACCTCATCACTATGGTTCCAAAAAGAACTCCATTTTTGATAGTTTTTTTCCATATAGGCGAGAGTTTCTTGTGTCACTATTTCCTTGATTAGTTCTTTCTCAGCTTCTGAGGTCATTACTTGTTCCTCCATGCAAGAAAACAACAGAAAGACACAAAACCCGGATATATATTTCTTCATACTCCAAAAATATTTTATCAAAATTTACAATTTTTAAAAAGAACTGCTTAAAACGATTGCCGTTAGTAATTGATTAGCTTTGTATACATGAATATAAACCCAACCGAAATTGTAGGCTACCTCGCAAGTCTATTTGTATTACTTTCATTTTTCAACAAGGATATTCGTAAACTAAGAATCATTAATTCAATCGGATGCGCTCTTTTTGTAGCTTACGGAGTTATGCTTCCCAGCATTCCCGTGATTATTACAAATGTGGCCATTCTTTTGGTGAATGGATATTATTTATTTTGGAAGAAACCTCAGATAGAAGATTCAAAACTATAAGGTAACCTGCTGGCCCTTTTCTGAAGAACGATAGATTGCAGCAATGACTTCCACAGATTTCCTTGCCTCTTTACCATCTACCATAGGAGGCCTATTTTCTTTGATGGCATCAATCATATCTTGTATCACAATTTTATGATTTAAATGACCAATGCTTGTTGGGTCTGAAGCACCAGTTGTGGAATTAACGTTATGGACTATTTCCGGAGGAGATACACTTTCAACATTCCATTGCTTGATTTTTCCCGCCTCCAGAATTACGCTCCCTCTTTCACCGTAAATTTCCAACCTTTCAGGATACCCAGGATAAAGTGAAGTGCCAGCGGTAATGGTTCCGATAGCACCATTTTTAAAATTTAGTATTCCAGCACCTACATCTTCCCCCTCTATGTCATGAACCATGGTTTGCACATTGCCAAAAACGGAATGTACAGGGCCCATAACATTCAAAAGTAAATCTATCGTATGTATGCCTTGATTAATAAAGGCTGCTCCACCATCAAATTGTTTGGTTCCTCTCCATTCGCTTAGGGCATAGTAGTCTTTATTTCGATACCAATTGATATGGGCATTTCCCATTAAGAGTTTGCCCAAAGTTCCTTCTTTTACAACCTTGTACAAGGCTTGATAGTCAGAAGTGCAACGGTTTTGAAATACGCAGCCTAATATGACATTTTGGGCTTTGCAAATTTCAATAACCTCATCGACTTTTTCAGGAGTAACCTCTAATGGCTTTTCGCACAGAACATGTTTACCAGCCATAGCAGATTGCTTAATTGCTTCACCGTGGTTTCCACTTTCGTTGCAAACACATACAAGACTCATTTCTGAGTTATCAAGAAAAGTGGCCATATCAGAAAAAACAGTCACTCCAAACTGCTGTTCTATTTCACCGATACGATTGGAAGATTTAGTGAGAAGGGCAATCAAATCGACATGCTCTAACTCAGAGATACACTTTGCAAAAGTCTTTGCTATTGAACCCGTTCCTATAATTCCGATACCTATATTAGCCATACTATGATGCATTGTAGCTGACTAAATATACGGTGAAGATTTTAGAATTCTATATTCAACAACTGCCCCGTTAACTGAAGTAATTGTAATTCCGCCAGCTTAGCATCGTATTTAGCTAAATTCTTATTTGTCTGAGCATTTAAAAGGTTTACCTGGGCCTGACGGAATTCAATAGATGTAATGCGGCCCAACTGAAACTGTTCTTTTGAACGTTCAAAGTTGTTCAGATTGGTCAAAACATTTTGCTCCTGAATATTAAAAATGTTCAATCGATTATCATATATGGCAAGTGCATTTTGAATATCCCTATTAACTTCCAACTCTACTTGCTGTTTCAACAATTCCTGGTTTTCGTAGGCGATTTTTGCATTTTTGACTCGTACGGTAGTTCCTCCTCCATCAAATAAATTCCATGTTAGACTGGCTCCTAAACCAAAATTCCATGTTGTATTATTTGTTCCTGGAAAGAAGGCCGATGCAGCACTTTGATTTAAATTCCAACCATAGGATCCATTTAAGCCAATATTAGGTAGATATCCTGATTTATTAACCTTAATGTCGTATGCATTGATTGCTAAATTCCGCTCCGTCTGCAGTAGTGCCACATTATTTAACTTGGCTTGCTCCACAAACTCTTCCAATTGTAGTTTCGGAATGAAAGCAACCAGCGTATCCACCTGAAACTTCTCATTCAAATCTTGGTTCAAAACAACGTTCAAATCACGCTTGGTGTTGGCCAATTGCTGTTTTGTATTCAATAAATTGATGCTGTCATTGGTTACATCCACTTGAGCGTTTAAAATATCCAGTTTGGTATTCTGTCCATATTCAAATGCGTACTCGGCTCTTTTAATTCTTTGTGTAGAAATCTCGAGTGCTTGTTGCAATACATTTTGGTTCTCAGTTATCCGAGCAACCTCAAAATAGACACTAAAAAGTTGAAGCATTGTATTCTCTATGGTTTCCCTTGCCTGAAGCTCGCTTAATTGATATTGTTCTTTTAATCGCTTATAATTATAAAAACGACCCATACCATCAAAAAGCGTGTAATTCGCATTCAAGGTAGAGTTGTACCGCTGTGCTTCTGCTTTGTATATATCGACATCAGGTCTTGGACTACCATCATCACGGAATACACCTGGGAATTCAATTACGGAATCATCCCGATTGTAATTGGCAGTGGTCGAATTGGTCAAAGTTGGAAGGTAACCCGAGTTCAGTACACTCTTATTATTCTTTGCAATCTCAACTTGATTTCTTGCAACTTTGATTCCGAAATTATTTTCCAAAGCCAGCCTAACCGCATCTTGCTTCGCTAACAACTTATCTTGTGCAGAAAGCGAGGTGAATGCAAATATGAAAAGGATTGGGATAATACGTTTATTTTTCATTCTATCTTACCTTCTAAATTCTCATGAAGTTTCTTGAAGTGTTTTTGAGCTTTGGGAAATGTTATCCTGTAAACCATTTTGAGGTTTATTAATTTCTCCTTGTAAATTCAACTCCTCTTTTTGTTCTTTTATGGCCCTTTCTACTTCTTCCCTTGTAATTATATTACCAGTAGCTAGCCATTTGACTCCTACCTTCACTTTATTGCTGAAAGACAAAAATATAGGCATCATTATCAAGGTCAGTACGGTTGCAAAACCGATACCGTAGGCAATAGAAACTGCCATTGGTATTAAGAACTGAGCTTGCCTACTAGTCTCCAACATTAAGGGTGCTAGTCCGGCTATTGTGGTAATAGAAGTCAAAAAAATGGCCCTAAACCTTGACCGACCAGCCTCATATATGGCATTCTCAAAGGTCATTCCGTCCCTAAGGTTGATATTAAATTTACCAACAAGCACTAAGCCATCATTGACCATAATACCAATTAGGGCAATTATACCCAATAGCGAAAAAATATTAAGGGGTAGTCCATGTAACCAATGCCCCCAGCCCACTGCAGTAAGACTAAACGGGACCAATAAAATCAACAAAAGTGGTTGGCTAAAACTACGGAAGGCAAAAGCTATCGTGATATAAATCAAAGCCAAGACAGATAGCCCTACAAATTTTAAGGACTTTTGCAGTTTAATCAACTCGCGGTTTTGACCTTCATAGGAAGCAGAAACAGTTGGATACTTGGCTTGTATTTTGGGCATCACCTCTGTACGAAGCTCGGTCATAACATCTGTAGCGCTAACTACTTTTTCATTTTTAACGTCAGCAGAAATTTGAATCTCGCGTTGCCCGTCTAAGTGATTGACCGCAACATCACCGCGCTCAATAGAATAACTTGCTATTTCCTTCAAAGGAACTCTAATACCATTCGGAGCTAAGATGCGCATCTCATCCAAATCGTTGATTGAAGAACGATTTTCCCGGTCGTATCTTACCCATACCCGAATCTCGTCTTGCCCCCTTTGAAAACGCTGCGCTTGAGAACCGAAGAAACCTGCACGAACTTGGTTCATTACTGCTCTTAAGTCTAAACCCAGTAGGTATGCATTTTCCTTAAGTTGTAAGCGTATCTCCTTGATCCCAGCAGGGTCGTTATCAGCAATATCTTTTAGACCGGCATTGTTTAACATGTTATCCTTGAGCTCCTTTTTGGCGGCCTTGAGTTCAGTGATATCATTACCTAATAAAGAAACTGAAACGGGAGAACCTCCAAAATTTCCACCTGATCCATAGATAATACTTTCAACCCCTATAATTGGGCCAACCAATTCACGCAGTCGATTAGAAACAATGTCGGATCGCAAATCATTCGGGCGTTCTTCACCCGGTAATAGATTTATTGTCAAAGTAGCCGCCGAAGATCCAGGACCTACATTTCTGATGACGTTTTTGAAAAGGTTTTTATCATATCCTTTCATATATTCCTCGGTCAACTCCTGGTTTACTTTTTCTGCTTTCTCCTCAATTACGGTTATTATGGAATCTGTCACTTTTTCGTTGGTTCCATTTGGCATCAAGAGTTCTACTTGTATTCTGTCGCTTGCCAATCTAGGAAAGAATGCCCCACGAATAATACCGCCACCGGCGGCAGCCATAGTTAACATCAATGCAACAACGAAAAAAGAAAAAGTAAGAAATTTATATCTCAAGGCAAATCGTAAAACTGGGCTATATACCATGTCACGTAACCATACCATAATTCGTTCACCAAGTTTGTTAATTAAACGAAGCTTTCCGAATACTTTTGCAATTCCCGTTTTCGGACCTTCTTTAACAGGTTTAAGGGCTTTGGAATGTGCTAAGTGAGCTGGTAAGATAATTAAAGCTTCCACCAGAGAAACGACCAAGGTTAGAATTACAATTACAGAGACTTCTCCAAAAAATTCACCTATTCGGCCATCTAAAAACAGGAAAATTGAAAAGGCCAAAATTGTAGTCATAATGGCTGAAAGAATGGGTGGAAGAACTTCCATAGTACCATCAATCGCTGCTTGTATCGGAGACTTTCCTTTTTCATAATGCTGATAGATATTTTCCGCAATAACGATGCCGTCATCTACTAAAATTCCTATTACGATAATCATTCCGAATAGGGAAAGTACATTGATGGTTACATCAAAAAATCCGGCAAAAACAAACATCCCGAGAAAAGCTATTGGGAGCCCAAAAGCTACCCAAAAAGCCAAACGCGTATTTAAGAACAGTGATAAGAAAATAAGAACTAAAACCATTCCCATCCAACCATTTTTAACCAAAAGCTCTGTTCGTTGCGTTAATACTGTTGATTGATCACTGACAATGGTTAGCTGCACATTGTTATATTTCTGATTGAATTCCTCAATGTATTCCTTCACCTTTTCGGCCGAGCCAATTAAATCTTCTGTATTTGTACTTGAGATACCAATGTTAACTGCCAAATTGCCATTCAAATACGAGGCGTTCGGCGACTCGGAAAACCGATCTCTTATTTCTGCCACATCTTTCAATCGCACTGTTCTTCCCGAGGCGTCAGCACGAATAATTAAGTTCGAAAGTTCATCACCATAATAGGATCTATTGTTGGCCCGAATAAGATACTCTTCGGCACTCGTTTTAATGTTTCCTCCAGTCACTAATATATTGGCATTAGAGACGGCTTGGGAAACCTCAGTGAAAGACATTCCGTAGGCCAAAAGAGTATTTTCGTTTACGGCTATTTCAATTTCCTCATCGGGATAGCCAGTAATCGTAATTTGAGATATTCCCTCTATCGCCCTGATGTCATTTTCGACTTTTCTACCAACCTGTTTCAAAGTAGCAAGAGGAACCTCATCTCCACTTATTGCAAAATTTATAGTTTGACGAACAAATACAAATTTAGAAACGACGAGCGGCTCCATTCCAGTTGGGAAAGTAGGCACCCGATCCACGGCATTCTTTACTTGTAACAACATAAAGTCTATATCTCTTCCCTTCTCGATTTCAACATTGATACTACCGCTATTTTCACGAGATGTAGAGGTTACGCGCTCAACTCCTTCCAGACCCTTTAGGTTATCCTCAATTTTCAACACAACTCCTTCTTCTATCTCTAATGGAGAGGCACCAGGATAGACGATGTTAATAGAAATATTCTTAGAATCGCTCAATGGGAAAAAAGAAGATTTCAATGAAATCATACCCACTATGCCAAAGACAGCAAATGCTAGGATAATAACGTTTACCGCAACATGATACTTTATGAAATATGCTATGACATTTCTCATTATTTAGTTGTTTTAGCGGGAGTTTCACCAAAAATCTCTACCAACATACCGGCATAGGCGCCTACAACTGGCTTGGTGATTATTATAGTACCATCTGGCACTTCTTTTAGAACCACTTTCTTATCTGAAAAATACACCGGCTTTACATCAATAACATCTAAAATAGAATCTCGAACTATAAAGATTTTATCACTCTCTAAAAGTAAGGCTCTATCTATTTCAATAGCATCTGATTCCTCCTTAGCATCTAAATTTGCCTCTAAATACATACCTTCTCTCAAGCTGCTATCGTTCACTTCAATAAATGCCTTTATAGTTTGCGAAGCTTGATCCACACTCCCATTTATTCTTGATACCTTACCTGAATATGTTTTTGTCTTATCGAGATTTGATAGGGCTACCTTTTCACCTACTTTCAGCAAATCACTATAGACTTTGCTAACGGCGACCTCAAGTTCATAGTTATCTATATTTATAAACTCACCTAGTTTTTGACCAGAACGAACTAAGGTGCCTTCTGTAACCAAAGCTTCAGTAAGTACTCCTTTAAAGGGAGCAGAAATTCGATATTTGGATAAACGCTGTTCTAGGTTTTTAACGTTGTAGAAACTTGTTAAGATACCGCGACCGGAAATAAAGAACTTTTCCTTTTCGGTGGGCATTTCCGGAAGTTTTGGTGTAATCTTGTCCATATCAAATCCACTCAAATATGCCTGCCATTTAGGGAAAATATCAGGATAATCTAGTCGCAAATCGGGCATAATGGAAGTCAATTGATTGTAGAGGTTACTTTTTGCAGATTGTACACTTGCTGCATACTCCGAAGCATTGATTCGAATAATAGTCTCCCCTTTATTATATGATGTACCTGTCTTAAAAAGTTTTGAACCCCCTTGAAAAACTCCTTGCACTTCTGAATAGAGCTCTACGCGTCTTTTGGCCCTAAGATTTCCATTTGCTGGCACTACTATGTTGATAGTGCCGTTTTTTACATTTTCTGCAAAAACAGTTTTAACTACTTTTTCAGCTCTAGGTTTTCGCTTTGTTTTACTGTCGATAATCATTTTAGAGACAAAAACTGCCCCTATTATCAAAAGAATACCTAAAACGGATAAAATTATTTTTCTCATAATATGGTTATAACGATGCTACCTTTGCAGTAATACTGAATTGTACCTTCTTTAAGATTCCTATAATTTGTTGCTTTTCTTTCTTGGAGATATCTTGTTCCATAACATCCATAATCGACTTGATAACAGGACGTGTTCTCTTAAACATTTCTCGCCCTTCTTTGGTTAAAAAAACCTCGTTACTTCTTTTATCCTCTGCACTTTGCTTTCGAACGACATATTTTTTTGATTCCATCTTTGCCAATAATCTTGCAAGGGACGATTTATCCCGGTAGGTTAAAAAAGCAAGTTCATTTTGATTGAGTCCATCCTTTTCGTGCAACTTCTTTAGCACTATCATTTGTTCCTTCGTCAAATCTAGACCAGCATTTTGAAAAGCCTCCTGTAAATAATAGTCAACTATCTTAACCGTCTTTCCCAACCATGGACCAATAGACTTTTCAAAATCGATTAAATCAAACTCTTTCTTCACTCGGCGAAACTAGATAAAAAACAAATAGTTGCATATGCAACTATTGTTAAATAATTCTTAATTTTTGTTTAACTTAATAAAGCATTTTATTAAACATAAAAACACCACCTTTTATGGACTGTAGTGAATTCAATGTAAAAAGCCTCCCAGACTGGGGGGCTTTTTACCTATACTAATGAATTTACTTAATACTATAAATTCAACCTAAAAATGTTTTTACAAAACTCCGAAGACTGCCAGTCCGGTTCCAAATGCCACAACTACAAGTGTAGCTTTTAAAGCAAATACCGTAACTGAAAGAACTGCATCTAAAATTCCTGTTTCAAAATAGAAATCGTTCATAACTATAGTTTTTAATATTATATAATCTAATTTATAAATTGTAAGTAATATATTACTTTTTTTGTTGTTAAATTCGATGAAACTGTGGTTTTGGTCAATTATTTGTGCAGTTCATCGACAAAACCAGTAATTTATTTTAAAAAACACACAAAATTAAATCCCATTAGCTCCTTCTATTGATCCGACTAAAAAAAGTACCAAGTTGTTTTAATTAGACAATTTCTCACTGAAACGATTCGGAAAATACCCTTCTTATATTTCCTTCCAATTGTCCCACCTTTTTTAAACGATTAATACCACTATATTATCGAAAACACTTACAAAAACCCTAGAATACTTTCTCCCTTTTTTATCTTTGTGCAATGAAAAATCTAATAGTCCTCCCATTCCTATTTTTCTATCTACTTAATTTCGCTCAAGAAAAAATTGAATTTATCGATTATGATTCGGTTTACGAAGGTGTAAATGAAAGCTCCGAAAAAGGAGAGTACGAAAATGCTCTGAAATATCTAGATAAAATTAGCAAAAATGATTCTACCTATTGCTCTGTATTAGTTTCCAAATCGTATTACTTAATGCAGCTTAAGAGATATGATGAGACTATTGTAGTTACCGACCAAGGCCTCGATTCTGCATGTTATGATACACATTCCTCATTTTTTATAAATAAAACCGTTGCATTATTAAATCAAAAAAAGTTCCAAGAAGCCATTTCAGTTTGTGATGAAGGATTAAAGAGCTTTCCTCAGAACAAAACTCTATTGTACAATAAGGGTGTTTCTTTGGAAGAAACAGGTCAAATAGAAGAGGCGGTAAAAATCTACCAGAATGTAATTACAATTGATCCTTTTTATAGAAAACCGTATTTTCAACTAGGCAACATTTGCTACAAGCAAGAATTAATAAGTCAGGCCCTTATGTGTTTTAATATGTACTTATTAATTGAGCCAGATGCCGACAATGCATTTGCCATATTGAAATCATTAAATTCTACGGTTCAAAGTAAAAATCAAAATTCAAAAAACCCCGATATTAAAGTCTCTGTCGATGACGATTCATTCGAAGAAATAGACTTGATTCTTAATAACAAGATTGCGCTCAATGAAAAATATGATACGGGTAATGAAATAAATATTGCACTTACCAAACAAAATCATGTTCTATTAGAGTCTTTAAAGGACTATTCAGGTAATAGAGGTTTTTGGGGAGATAAGTTTGCCAAATATTATGAATGGATCAATGCAAATAATTTTTTCGACATTTTCACCTATACCATATCCTACTCAATTGAGAACGATGCGTACAAAAAAATAGTAACGAAGAAAGAAAAAGAAATTATAGAATTTTTTCAGTTATCTAATGAAAAATGGTCTGAGATCGTTAGAACTAAGAGCATTCAGAATAAAGAAAGCAAAGAAGATCTAACTTATTTTTATGAGGATGGATATGTAAAAGGTATTGGGAAAATGGAAGGTGATTCGTTCCTCGGACCATGGCAATTGTATAATGAACAGGGTAGATTGACTGGAAGAGGCATATTCAATTCAAATGGAAATAGGGATGGAAACTGGAGTCTTTATAACAATCAGGGGGGGATTCGAGAATCGGCTCAATACTTAGATGGGAAGCTAAACGGAGCTAATATTTATTACTATAACAACGGTAGGCAAAAAATTGTTTCGAATTACAAGAGTGATAATCTTGAAGGGGAATATCTATCTTATAACAAAAATGGAGCTTTACAGGAAAAGAAGTACTTCAAGGATGGAAAATTAGATGGTCCATATCAGGCTTATCATAATGTTGGCGAGCAGTTGATAAAGTCCCAAGCCGACTATAGCAAAGGAAACATAAAAGAAAGATATCAAAATTATGCGCCTACAGGTAAAATAAGTTCCATAGTAAACTTCAAAGATGGAAAAGCTAATGGTCAAGAGAAGCAATACTATTTAAATGAAGAATTGAGCTCAGATTTAAATAGCAAAAATGGATTAGTTGATGGGTATTACAAAAAGTTTCATTCAAATGGCAATCTAAAAGAGATAGGACAAACGTTAGTAGGAAACTATGTTGGTAGCTGGAAAACCTATTACAGCAATAATACCCTTGAAAGTGATTTTAAATATAGTGATAAAGGGAAGGTTGATGGTGAATATAAATATTATGATATTGACGGAAAATTGAACTACATTTTCGAATATCGAAAAGGCGAATTCATTGCCTACAAATACTATAATAAAGCTGGTGAGGTAATTCATGAAAATCGCAAAAAAGGAGGAGAATTTTATTATAAAGGGTTTTCCCCGTATGGGAAAATAGCTTCGGAAGGTTTATATGACATAAAAGGAGGCAAAAAGGGGAAATGGAAATACTATTCTTCTTATGGCACTATAACAGATGAAGGAGTTTATGAAAACAATATCTTGCAAGGTGATTATAAAACCTATTATGCAAATGGGCAATTGGAGTCAATATCGAAATACAAAAACGATACCTTGAATGGATACTATGTTGATTATCACAAAAACGGCCAGATGAAAAGGCAGGGCTGGCATAAGAACAATGATGCCCATGGAGAGTGGAGGGGTTATAACCCCGGAGGAACATTAATTTCAATAAACTTTTTTCATAAAGGACTGCTTCATGGTGAACAATCTACCTTTTCAGGCAAAGGAATTAGAATCAAAACAAGTGACTATAAATATGGAGATGAAGTAAAAGAAAGCTTTTACGACGGGGATGGAAATATTCTATATAGTATCAGTTATCAAAGCGATAAGAAAAAATATGAAATCACATTTGAGCACAATAATAAAAAACCAAGTACTTCAATAACGTATGTCAATGGTGTTAAACATGGCCCTTACACCTTTCACGATTTCTATGGTAAAAAACGAACTGCCGGACAATATTTAAATGGGAACTTACATGGTGAATGGACGTGGTATCATGATAACGGTACTGCCGAAACCAAAGCAAACTATATCTATGGAGAGCTAGAAGGCGATTACGTTTACTATTTTGAAGACGGAACTATTGACAGTAAGTATTTCTACTCTTTAGGAAAACTCCAAAAAGATGCAATTTCTTATCACGAAAATGGAACTATTAGAACTAAGTCGGGATACTATGATAATAAATTAAATGGCAGAAGAGAGTCTTACAGTTCAGATGGTAAATTACAACTTGTACGATTTTATGAATATGGAAGACTAGTTGGCTATAGTTACTTGGATACAAATTCAGAGGAGTTGCCCATGATTCCAATTGAGAATGAAACTGGTAAAATAATAGCCTATTATGATAATAAAAAAGTTTCAAGAGAGTTGGAGTATAAGCACGGTGAATTAATCGATGTTTATAAAGAATATTATGATTCCGGACAATTACGAGAAGTAATTCACTATGCCAATGGTGAATATGATGGAAAAAGAACCGTGTACTTTCCAGATGGTACCCTAAAAAAAGAACAAATCTATGAATTAGGTAATCTAAATGGTATTGCCAAAGAGTACTTTGAGAATGGAAACTTGAAAAAAGAGGAAACCTTCCTACATGACATCAAAGAAGGAGTTTCCAAGAAATATGATATTAACGGAAATTTAATAATTGAAGAAACTTACTCTAATGGTGACATTATCCACTCCGAGTCGAAATGAAAAGGGGTTGAAATTTTTATTTCTATTCTTACTTATCATAGGGCATATCTCTCATGCACAAATTTCATCTAATTACAAAAAATATATAGAGCAATATCCTAATTCACAAGCGGTAAGGCTAAATCAAGAGACCGTTTTGAATATTGGTTTAGAAGATGGTCAGTTTGTCATATCTAAAGAGGCATTTGAAGAAGACTTATATCTGTATGAAACGGCTAAATATGACGCTAAACAATCTTTAAGTTACTCTACTTTTTATGAGTTAGATGAAATAGAAGCTTCTTCCTTAATCATTAAGAATGATAAATATGAAGAAATAAAAGTTTCAGACTTTAAAGAAAAGGATGAATTAGATGGTTCATTTTATGACGATGTCAAATCAGTTAATTTCATATTTCCAGGTCTGGGTAAGGGAGCAAAAACAAAGTTAAAATACAAGCAGACCATAAAAAACCCTCGCTTCTTAAGCGCCTTTTATTTTGGGAATTTTTATCCCATTGAAAACAACAAATTCACCATTGTTGTAGATAAGAACATTCAACTAAGATTTCAAGAATTTAATATGGAAGGTGGCTCGGTGGAGTTTACTGAAAAAAATACGAGAAGAAATAACATCTACACTTGGCAAATCAAAAACGTGGATGAGTATAAGTATGAGGATAGATCCCCTGATTACAAAAGTATTTTACCTCACATAATACCCATTATAGTTTCATACGAACATAATGGAGAAACTGTAAAACTATTAGATAAGGTATCAGACTTATATAAATGGTATTATTCATTGGTCGAGAATTTGAATGGAGAACCAGCTTCAAAAGAATTGATTCAACTTGTTGATGAACTCACTTCCAATAAAGAAAATGAGCTGGAAAAAGTGAGGTCAATTTATTATTGGGTACAGGAAAATGTAAAGTATATCGCATTTGAATATGCTTTAGGCGGCTTTGTACCTAGAGAAGCGAATGAAGTATTTTATAAAAAGTATGGCGATTGTAAAGACAATTCAAGTCTACTACTAAAAATGCTTGAAATAGCTGGTATTAAAGGGAACTTAACTTGGATTGGTACTAGAAGTATTCCATATAGTTATACTGATGTTCCAACACCCGCGGTTGATAATCATATGATTCTACATTATGAATATCAAGGTAAATCTTACTTCTTAGATGCGACAGGAAGGTTCAACCCAATAGAAATGCCTTCATCATTCATTCAAGGAAAAGAGGCATTGGTTTCAATCGACCGTGATTCCTTTATGATAAAAAAAGTTCCAGTAATTGAGCCTTCTAAAAACTTCCTTAAAGACTATGCGGTTTTAGAGTTGAGAGAAAATAATATAAGGGGGAAAGGTAGGGTCGAATTATCTGGTTATGGAAAAATAGACCTGTTATACCGATTAGAAAAAAAAGAAACAAAAACAAAACTCATTGATTTATATAACTCTGTTTTTCAAAAAGGAGACAATAGTTTTCAAATCACAGAATTCGAAGAAATAAACAAATATGACTACGACAAAAATTTGATTGTTAATCATGACTTCCACATCCCTAATTATGCTAAAACCCTAGGGGATGAAATTTACATTAATTTGAACCTGAATAAGACTATTGCCTCCAACCTCAAAACGGATAAAGATCGTGCGGTTGCCCTTGAGCATAAATATTTGGATTCCGTATTATACGAATTCAAACTAATCATTCCTGAGGATTATGTAGTTGATTATCTGCCAAAAGGCATTAATTTTTCAAGCGAGTATTTTGATAGTAGTATTACCTATGAGCTAAAAGAAAATCAAATCCAATATACGCATGACTTTAAACTTAATACCATGATCTTTGATTCTAAAGAACTAAAAACAATAAATCAATTTGTTAAAAAAATTGAGGGGCAATACAAAGAAGTCGTTGTTCTAAAGAAAAAATAATTCAATTTGTTAATCATTATGAAAAATTTATATTTTCTAGTCATTGTTCTTTCATCAATTGTAATTCATGGACAGGCAGATCTTGTCGTATCAACTTATAATTGGGATGAATCTCCAAATTATGAATTGGCCGCTAACAGCGGTGACCCTATGATGGCTTTAAAAGAAAAGTACGTTGTTGAATTTGCTTTTTCAGATGACAACAGTTTCACAGAGCATTATCTTGAACACAAGGCCTTGTGGCTCAATAGTAATGACAAAATAGAGGACTATAATAAAATATATCTACCCTATTCCTCTAGTTCCGAATTGATTGAAAATAAAGCTAGGGTTATAACCAAAGAAGGGAAAATCATCAATTTAGATGATTCAAAAATCTTAACTGCCAAAGATGAAGAAACCGGAAAATCGTATAAGTATTTTGCCTTTGAAGGAGTTGAGAAAGGTAGCATCATCGAATATTTTTATATAGAAAAAACTAAGCCTAGCTATAGCGGGACAGCGTTTCGTTTGCAATCTGACTTTGATAAAAAAAATGTTGATTTCGACCTTTATTCACCATCCAATTTAGTTTTTCAGTTTAAAACCTATAATGGGCTACCAGATATGGTAAAAGATACTTTGTCAAAGGATAAATTGCATTGGAAACTAGCATTAAAAGACCTAAAAGGTTTACCAAAGGAAGAACAGGCACCTTACACAGCTTCTCGCAGTTATCTAGTTTATAAGCTTGATAAAAACTTAAGGACTAATAAAAGTGATCTTTCTTCCTATGGGAAAGTCGCTCAAAATATTTATAACTACTATTATACCGAACCAAGTAAGAAGGCGAAAGCACTAATTCAGGAGTTTGTGAATAATACCGCTAAAAAAAGCGATAGTATAGAGACAAAAATTAGAAGTGTCGATAATTTGATTAAATCAAGCTTTATTTTATCAGAATCAGGTGGTGATAATCTAAAAGATCTAGAGGAAATTCTAGAAAAAAAGGTGAGTAATTCAACAGGGCTAATCAAGCTATATGTTGCGCTCTTAAGACATCTTGAAATAAACCATGAAATTGTCATAACTACAGATAGAGAAAAACTAGTATTCGACAAAGACTTTGAAGCACATAATTTTCTGAACAACTTCTTGATTTATTTTCCAAAGCTCGAAACATATCTTTCACCTAACGATATGGAGACTAGGTATGGATACCCGCCTGTTGCTCTTACCGACAATTATGGACTTTTCATAAAAGAAGTAAGTGTTGGAGACTTTAAATCAGGGATTGGCAAGGTTAAGTATATCAAGTCTTTGGAGGCTGACAAAACTGTTGACAAAATGGTAATTGATGTTCAATTTGATGAAGAAAACATTACTTCAAACTCGATAAAACTTGAACGATCTTTCACCGGTTATTATGCCATGCCTTTTCATCCTTACATGAATTTGATTGTTGGTGACGACAGGGATAATATTATTAAAGGCTTGGCAAAAACCATGAACCAAAATGTAGAGGTACAGAAAATGGAAATTGTAGATGAAGACCCAAAATTGTTTGGAATCAAACCTATAAAATTCGTCGTAGACGTGAAGTCTGATGCATTTGTCGAAAAGGCTGGAAACAAATACCTATTTAAGGTTGGTGAGGTAATTGGACGTCAAATAGAAATGTATCAAGATAAGAAGCGTACATTACCTCTGATTGATGATTATAAAAGAAGTTACTATCGTACTATAAATATTAAACTTCCAAATGGTTATAAAGTTGCCAATTTGAAGGATATAAATATTGACAATACATACATCAAGGATGGTGAAGAACTTTTGTCTTTCAAATCTTATTATACAATGAAAGATAACCTTATAAGTATTACTGCCGATGAACACTATAGAATTAATACCATAAGTCCGTCAATATTTGAAGACTACAGAAAAGTAATTAATAGTGCAGCAGATTTCAACAAAATTACATTGGTTTTAGAGCCAGCAGACTAATTTTGCTCACCGCATAATAATGCATATGTTTTACGTCTTATGTCAAAAGTAAAAGTCATTTATGGCATAGCTTTATTAGAATTATGTATCCTAACGTCCTTTGTCTTCACAAATAAGAAACTAGAGGCCTTGCTTAATTCCTTATTTTTCCAAGATTCTAAACAAGTTCGACCTTTGCATAAAATAAAGAACCACGCCGAAATAGGCGTGGTTTCTTGAGTGAAGTGATGGCACTAGGATTCGAACCTAGGACCGCCTGCTTAGAAGCTTTTTCAAATGGGGTTCTTCAAAACATAAAACTCATTGTAATTTATTGATTTTAAGACACTTAAATGAGTTTTGATTTTAAATGATATCGTTTGATATCATTCATTTGTTTGCAAATTGTTTGCAAATTGTTTGCAAATTTTTTTATTATCTTGAAGAATATGAGGACTTATATAACCCTTTTATTGGACACTAGGAGAGCGAAAAAAGATGGTTCATTCCCTATCATTTTTCGTCTTACACACTTGCGAAAAACCACTTCGATTTCGACGGGCTATTCAATATTAGAAAAATATTGGGATTATAGAAAATGTTCAGTAAAGAAAACCTACACCAAAGTGGCTTCAATTGCAACATTAAATACTTTGCTACTTAAAGAAGAAGCCAACGCAAATGATATCATCAACAAACTTAACGATAAAGGGCAGTTAAATTTTATGTCCATTACGCAAATCAAGAATAGAATTACCCGAAAAAGTAATTATGATTCATTTTATGAATACGGAGAATCTTTGGCTGAGGATTTAAAAGTAGCGCAACGTTTTGGTACTGCACGGAGTTACAGAGGAATCGTATCCATTTTGAAAACTTTTACCAAAGGAAAGGACTTGAAGTTTAATGAGCTTAATTACGATTTTATCAAAAAATTTGAAAAATACCATCTTGCCAAAGGGAATAGTATCAATAGCCTTTCGGTATACCTAAGGGCCATCAAGGCAATTTACAACAAGGGTATAAAGGCAGGATTGGTGGAAAGAGAAGCTTATCCCTTTGCTTACTATTCCATACGTCAAACACCGACGGAAAAGCGCGCATTGAAGATTGAGGATATTAGAAAAATAATGATATTGAAACTTCCAAAAGATATGGCGATATTCCGTTATCGTAACTACTTCATATGTTCATATCTATTATATGGTATGAATTTTACCGACATGTGCTATCTAAAGTTAGAAAACATTATCGATGGTAGAATTAAATTTCGAAGAAGAAAAACTTCTAAACTCTATGATATTAAGATAACAGAGCAACTTGCTCAAATACTTGATATCTACTTGGAAGGAAAGGCAAAAAACGACTATATCTTTCCTGTTATTAAAAGAGAAGATCCTGCAATTCAGGAACGAGAGATTTCTTGGGAGCGTAAACGTTATAATAGAGGGCTAAAAAAAATTGGAGAATTATGTGGTATTGAGCAAAAACTAACTACATACGTCTCTCGACACAGTTTTGCTACTCAGGCTATGTTAAATGATGTCCCCCTCCAAGCCATTTCTGCCATGCTTGGTCATACTAAACTGAATACAACTCAGATTTATCTGAAATCACTACCAACCAACATCTTGGATAGTTATAATCAAAAGCTGATTGCGGCGATTTAGTTTTAAACTTCTATATCTAATACTAAGAAGAAGTATCCCATAAAAGGTGAATTAACGAAACTACTAAAAGAGACCATGTTTGGGACACTTTGAAAAAGATTCTATGATTTGCAAAAGCGGTAATGTAAAACGGCCGTTTTATGAAACTTAATGTCTGCAAAAGCATTTTCAGGATGCCAAATCTTTTTATCGAATCTCCTAGAATAACTTTGCATCCGGCCTAAATCCTTCAGGTTAGTTTCCGAATAATTCCTAGTTTAAAAAGGTTCTTTATGCGTTTTTCGCCTTACAATTGAATTGAGAATCAGTGAGGTAGTCAATTCCCCATAAACAGCTAGTCTAGCATTTAAATTCTCTAGATGCTTTGGGTCACGCACAAAGCCTTTCATGAGCATACAATCATGACCCGTCAGTTTATGGCATTCACAAATCTCAGGAACCAAGCCAATGAATTCCTCAAAACGTTGTACCTGACCAAATCTTATTTTGATGGAGATATATACACCTAATGGATATCCAGCCCTATCCATATTTAAGTGAGTAGTATAGCTTTCAATCACGCCAGCTTCTTCCATTTTCTGAATACGCTCAGCTACGGTAGGAGATGATAGGCCGACTTCGGCGGCGATATCCTTTAACGCACTTCTAGAATTATCTTGAAGTATTTCTAAAATCTTCCAGCTAATTTCATCTATTTTCATTTATTAGGATTTAAATAATAAAAACATTCAAAAATAAAATATAAAGTACTATATACCTAATTATATAAATACAATCTATTGTTATGTGTTATAATTTTGGATGTAGAAACTTAAAACTATGACAATCAAAGACCTAAATGAAAATGAGTTTGATCCGTATTACGGAAGATATATCCATAAGTTATCCGAACATATTGAATTGACCGAAGGCTTTCAGAATGGCAAAACTAAAGTCTTTCAATTTTTTAATTCCATGCCCGAGAACAAGCTTTCCCATCGTTACGCATCTGGAAAATGGAGCATCAAAGAAATTCTACAACACTTAGTAGATACCGAACGTATTTTCATGTATCGCTGTTTTCGAATAGCGCGAAATGACAAAACCCCCTTGGCTGGTTTTGATCAAAACATTTATATGAGTCCTTCCGGGGCAGATAATAAACCAATAGACCTTTTACTTAATGAATTTACTGCGACAAGGTATGCTTCAATCGCCCTATTGGATAGTTTATCAGCGGAAGATTTAAACTGTATCGGTAAATCAAATGGGGGAGCTATGTCAGCTAGAGCAGCGGCCTTCACCATAATCGGACATGATATCTGGCATATGGATACCATAAAGGAAAAATATTTGTGATGCTAGAGCTAAGACCAAGTTGCGAGCAGTGTGGTAAAAAATTACCGAATACATCTACCGAAGCAATGATTTGCTCTTTCGAGTGCACATATTGTAGAGACTGTTCGCAGAACTTGTTCAGGAATGTATGCCCAAGTTGCGGGGGCAATTTTGTGGAAAGACCCGTAAGACCCAAAGCAATGATTCGGAAGTATCCAGCTTCGACACTTGATGTGATAAAGCACAAAGACATTACGGCAATCAATAAGATGAAAGATAGATATAAAGACCTAAAACCAGAAGACAGATGACAGCGGTATTTGAAAAATACAAATCTCGGAAAATCAAGTTCTCAGAGTTATTGAATATTAATGACTGGTCAGTAAAGCTCTATTCCATAACAAATAAAGACGATTTCCATTCTTTTGAAATCCTAGAGAACATCAAAGAAGCATTGCCCGTTTGGTTGTCAGACGTGGAACATTCTCGTCTTACAATCTATAGGAAATCTTTTTTAATCGTGCATGAGGCCAGAGAGGGTGTTTGGGTGTTGTTGAATTGGTGGACAGGCGGTGAAATGATACAAACAGAGGTGTTTCTGATTGAATATGATAAACCGGATTTTATCAAGAAATCTCCCTACACAAAAGGGTCATTGCTATGTGTTTGGGAATTGGAAGTTTTCGCCCATGAAAGAATGTCATGGATAAAACATGTCTTGAAAAAGTCAGAAGCGCCGAAGTTTGATGATTACCTAAAGGATGTTTTGAAAAATGACTGAAGAAATCTTACAACAATTTGCAAAGGCTTGGCAAGAAAAAAACCTGGAAGAAGTGATTTCTTTTTTTACTCATGATTGCCACTATTGTTCATCTGTGGGAATGGAACCTGGAACCTCATTCCTTGGCAGAACAGAAGTACGAAAAGGAATCCAAGAGATGATGTCACATGATATGGTAAAAGATGTTTCACTTAGCAATATAAAAATTGATGGAGATTTTGGGTTTTGGGAATGGACCTATTTTTTGAAAAATGGAAAAATAGAGCTTGGGTGCGATGTTTTTGAATTTCAAAATAATAAGATAAAATCAAAGAATGCCTTTAGAAAAGTACTGCTGAACAATTAAAATGATGTTGGATGATGAATAGATTTAAGTCTTGTATAGTTTTGTGTTTGTTTTTTTGCCCCTGTTTGATGTTTGCTCAGGATACTATCGCAAAAAGAATCTACAATACACAATTCATTGGAGAAATGGAATCCCCAAAAATTGACGGAATCATAAATGATAAGGCATGGGATAAGGTGGAATGGAGTGGAAACTACATAGAATGGAGTCCCGAAGAAAATACAGAGCCAATTGAACAAACACAGCTTAAGGTTTTGTACGATGAAAAAAACCTTTTTGTCGCCTTTAGATGTTTTGATAAAGACCCTAAGGGTATCGTAAAACGACTTTCTCGTAGAGATGGTTTTGATGGGGATTGGGTCGAAATCAATATTGACAGCTTTCACGATTTACGAACAGCGTTTTCGTTTACCACCTCCGTGTCGGGAGTAAAAGGCGATGAATTTATCTCTAATGATGGCGCTACCTGGGACAATACGTGGAACCCCATCTGGTACACCAAAACGAATATTGATGAAGCAGGATGGACTGCAGAAGTTAGAATACCCTTAAGCCAATTGCGATTTAGTAAAGACGAGGGTCAAGTTTGGGGCATTCAGTCAACACGTAGATACTTCCGGGACGAAGAGCGGTCGGTATGGCAGCGAAGCCCTATCAACGCGCCCGGTTGGGTAAGCAGTTTTGGAGAACTGCACGGACTATCTGAACTAAAACCGCAAAAACAATTGGAAATTCAGCCTTATGTGGTTTCATCCTTGACCCGATATGAAAGCGAAGATGGCAATCCATTTAGAGATGGTAGTGATTTCAAGTTAAATGCAGGTCTAGATGGAAAAATCGGAGTGACAAATGATTTAACGGTTGATTTTACGATAAATCCAGATTTTGGGCAGGTTGAAGCGGACCCATCGGCCATTGCTTTGGACGGATTTCAAATTTTCTTTCCGGAACAACGTCCATTCTTTATTGAGAACAAGAATATTTACGATTACTCTTTTTCGTCAACAAAAGCTTTTTTACCAACCGGTGGTATAGACAATCTGTTCTATTCTAGGCGAGTCGGAAGATCTCCCCAAGGATTTGCTCCTACCAACGCTGAAGAATTTTCTACTCAACCGTCCATCTCCACGATATTGGGAGCGGCCAAGTTTAGTGGCAAAACCAGAGACGGTTGGTCGATAGGGGTTTTAGAGAGCGTTACTTCGGAAGAGGTGGCAGACATCTCAGATGGAACCAATGAGCGAAATGTGGTTGTAGAGCCCTTGACCAATTATTTCGTCAGTCGGGTACAAAAAGACTTTAACAACAATAATACGTTTGTAGGTGGAATTTTTACAGGAGTGAACAGAAATCTTTCCGAGAACGTTGATTTTTTACACAAATCTGTGTACACCGGAGGATTGGATATCACACATCAATGGAAAAGCAGGGCATATTATTTAAAAGGGAACTTGGTTTTCAGTACAATTAACGGAAACCAAGATGCCATTGCCAGAACGCAGCAATCCATAACGCATTTGTTTCAAAGGGAAGATGCCGACCACGTAGCTGTGGATACTTCAAGAACGAATTTGACGGGAACCGGCGGCACATTTATGCTTGGAAAGGCATCGGGGAATTGGAGATTTGAAACCGGCGGAACTTGGCGGTCTCCAGAGTTGGAACTCAATGACATTGGTTTTCAGCTAGTAGCAGATGATATCAAGCACTTTACTTGGGTACAATACAGAACTACCAAGCCGAAGGAAGAAGTGCGTTCTTATGCCATAAATTATACCCATGTTGGCACATATGATTTTCAGGGTAACTTCAACGACCTGACCTTTCGAGTCAATGGTTGGGTAAATTTGAATAACAACTGGTGGATAAATGGTGGTACCATAATAAGTCCACATCGGTATTCAAATGCGGCGTTAAGGGGAGGCCCAAGGCTTAGACGTCAACCTTGGTTCGATTATCAGGTAGGATTGATTTCCGATAGTCGTAAAAAAATGAGGTTCAATATGAATTTCAGGGATTTATATGACATCAACGCCGATAATAATTATAGGGAAATCAATGCTACCTTAACATACCAACCCACAAATGCTTTACAAGTTTCTTTGGCCCCTTTTTATTCCAAAAATAGCAAACAATTACAGTATGTTTCCACCACCGATTTTGGGAACGCATCAAGATATATCAATGGAACTATTAGCCAGCAAACCCTACGCTTTCCGTTGCGGATAGACTATACCATTACTCCTAATTTGAGCTTGCAGTATTGGGGGCAGCCTTTTATTTCCAAAGGGGTTTACAAAGATTTTAAGTACATAACTGATGCCAAGGCTGAAAAATTCGAAGACAGATTTTCAACATTTACGACACCCCAACTGAATCTAACGGAAGGTACATTTAATGTTGATGAAGATTTAGATGGCAACATGGATTATAGTTTCTTAGATCCTGATTTTTCCTTTGTCCAATGGCGTTCGAATATGGTATTGCGATGGGAGTATATACCAGGATCGGAACTTTATTTGGTTTGGTCACAAGACATTGCCCAGTTCGGCGACGTTAATGATGGACTTTTTGAGGGCCTGAACAATAATATCTTGAATAAAAAGCCTGAGAATATATTTCTCATCAAGGCCACATATCGATTTGCTAAATGAGAATAAATTCAAAAATACGCATCGCTGGTCCTGACGATATTCCACAGATTATGGAATTATGCTGCCTACACGCTGAATATGAAAAGGCTGCATATTCCATAAAGAATAAAAAAGAAAGACTCTTAAGAGACCTATTTGCAACCGATCCAAAATTATATTGTTTGGTAGTTGAAAGTAATGCTGAATTAATAGGATATGCGACATACATGAAACAATATTCCACATGGGATGCCGAAGAGTACCTCTATTTGGATTGCATCTATATTAAAGAATTCGCCCGAGGTCTGGGAATCGGTGAAAAATTGGTGAAGACCATTGAAAAACAAGGAAGAAAATTGGGATGCAGTTTAATCCAGTGGCAAACACCCGATTTCAATATCAGGGCGATAAAATTTTACAGGCGTATTGGGGCAGTATCAAAAAACAAGGAACGCTTCTTTCTAAAAATTTAAACGATGAAATCAAAAATGTACAAACCATTGTCTACGGTTTTCCTAGCTGTATATCCTTTCATATTTATGTTTTTTTCGTGCAAAGACAAAAAGGAGATATCGTTAGCTGTAAGTGAAAGGGTAAATCAAGAACGAATACGGAAAATCGATATGAAACACCAAATACTGGATTTGGAATTCGATTGGAACCAAAAACAAGTAAAAGGTTCAACCAGCATAACATTCTCGAATCTTACAACCTCTGATACCCTCTATCTCGATTCAGGATTGCTTTCTATTCATACTGTTCAACTTGCAAATGGAACAAAATTGGATTTTGAGTACGATGGTTCGGACGAAGAGAATGGATTAAAAATCGTCTTGAATAAACCATACCCCCCAGATGAAGACCTTACGGTGGAAATAGACTATCACTCCAATTGGGTAAATCAGTCCGACCCCAGCAATATCTGGGGAAGTTTTGGAAAAGGTATTCGTTTTTTTGAACCCAGTCTAACTGAAAAAGAAAGAAGAAGGCAAATTTGGGCCGTCGGAGAGGCACGAACTAATAAATATTGGTACCCCTGTTATGATGCCCCGAATGACTTTCGAACTACCGAGTTCATCGCTACTGTTGCTAAACCCCTTATGGCCATATCCAATGGAAAATTAATTGACACTAAAGATAATGAAGATGGAACCAGAACCTTCTATTGGAAAACCGATACCCCTCACGCGAACCATCTGACCTCCTTTGTAATCGGGGAATATCAAAACTACCAACAAACCTATGGGAATATTGAATTAAATAATTATGGCTACCCTGACGAATATATTGGAACTAAGGAAAGTGTAATAAGATTACCAGATATGATGGAGTTCTTTTCGAATCTTACCGACCGAGAATACCCGTTTGAGAGCTATTCTCAAATTTTTGTTCAAGATTTTGGAGGGTGGAAAGGCAATATGATGACTTCCACAATTACAGAGAACATGATCGACGATAAAACCACACATGAAGATTTTCTATATCTGTGGGATATTACCGAAAGTGAAGCCCTGGCACATCAATGGTTTGGAAATCTTATTACCGTTAAGGATTGGAGCCATTCCTGGCTCAGCAAAGGGTTTTCGCGACATCTTGCTGCTATGTACAATGAACATAAGAATGGGCGAGAGGAATTTTTGCTCTACCAGCAATCCCCAGATATGAATACATACCTCAATGATTGGAATTCGAATACGAGAAATCCAATCGTCACAGATGACTATGATGATGTCGAAGCTTTTGTAAATGGTAATTCTCCATATATCAAAGGAGCTCTGGTCTTAAACATGTTACGTTCAGAATTGGGAGAAGAAAAATGGAAAAGGGTAATCAAAGAATATGTCAGTACGTATGCCGGAAAACTAGTTTCCACGCAAGACTTCATTGCCATCGTAAATCAGGTCAATAACCAACAATTGGATTGGTTTTTTAATCAATGGGTTTACGGTATAGGACATCCGGTTTTTAAAGTGGAGCACGTGTTCGATAAAGAACAAAAGCAACTTAAATTACATGTTGACCAAATCCAGAAAATGGATTCCGTTTCACACTATAAACAAACAGAATTTTTTCAAGGCAAAATGAAGATAGAGATTGATGGAAAAGTTGAAGAAATCCAACTTCAACCTATAAAACGGAATAGTTATGTCTATAATCTTGAGAAAAAACCAAGGTTCGTCAATTTTGATTTTGAGGATGTTTGGATAAAACAAGTAAGGTCAAAACCATCGCAAGAAGAATTGATCGCCGAACTTAAGGGTAGTAAGGACGTATTGGGCAAGGTTGCAGCTATGGGAAAATTATCGACCATTGCTAAAGGTTCGACTATCTCTAAAGAATTGAGAACGAAAATTAAGAATGAGCTTCGAAAAGTCATTTTAAGCAAGCAATATTGGCGGACAAGGTTGAACGCTTTATGGCAGTTTCAAGGTCTTCTCCCATTGACATCCACTGACGGGGTCATTGCAATGGAAAATGAAACCATTGAAATGCTTAAAAAATTGATAAAAGAGGAGAAGTCTTGGTTGAAATCCAACGCCATAAATGTACTTGGCCTGACTCGCGATTCAACTTATAATCCAATATATTTAGAAGCATTACACGACTATAGTGACAGGGTCGTAAATACGGCCGCTATTGCCATTGGCAAGACCAAGAATTCAAAAGCCTTTGACGCTTTGATACGGCTCAAGGATAAACCGTCATGGAAAAATCAAAGCTTAATCAGTGCACTCTATGGTTTGAAAGAGCTTGAAGATCCAAGAGCCTATGATTTGGCCATTCAATCACTAATTGATTCGCACAATCCACATTGGAACTTGGGAACGCCCATCTGGGATCATCGTTTGGCTGCAGCACACACCTTAGTTGCCATTGATAAGGCAGATAAGGGATACCCTGCAATTTATGCACAATTTCAAGATGCTTTAAAAAATGAAAACGTAAACGATATTTTTTACAACGCCTTGCAAGTGTCAATTCTAGGTGACCCACGAGGGCAGGTGGTATTTGAAGAACTTTATAAGAAATTCAGTAATAATAAGAATGCGCTAAAAGCAATAGAACAACTGGAAAACACCTTTAACAATTCCATTAAAAATTAAAAATCATGAAAAACATAACCTTATTCTTAGTCGCGGCATTTTTCAGCATTCATCTTGTTAATGCTCAAAGTAGTAATAAACGGACTGAAATAGAAAAAATCACGGAGACTTTGATCGATTACATTGAAGGCTCAACAAATGGACAACCGAATCGATTAAAAAAAGCTTTTCATCCCGATCTTAAATTGTACTACATAAAAGATGGGGAATTGGCAACATGGGGAGGTAAGGATTATATTAAAGACACAAAGGAAGGAGAACCTACTGGCGAAACGGGAAAAATAATTTCAATTGATTATGAAAATGATATTGCCGTTGCTAAGGTTCAAATATCACAACATCAGAATAAAGCTCCTTATATAGATTATTTTATGCTAACCAAAATAAAGGACAAATGGAAAATAATTCACAAGATGTTTACGAAAAGGGTGAATGGTTAATACGAGTATTTAAAGAAAATAATACTTGCCAACCTATACAATGGTCAAACTCAATTCATTAAAATCATAACACTAACTAAAGGACAAAATATGAAGTCAAGATTTTTTATCCTAGCATTTATTTGTTGTACACAATTCCATGCTCAAACGGATATTGAGGTCGAGGCGATTGTCTCAAAATACAGGAATAGTTATAAAGTACCAGCAATTGTAGCTTCGGTAATCAAATATGATACGATTTTCTATGGTACTTCTGGAGTCAAAAAAGTAGACTCGAACGATGAAATTCAGCTAGATAGCAAATTTCACTTAGGTTCCAATACAAAGGCTATTACTAGTATGGTGGCGGCTAAACTGGTTGATGATGGTATCCTAGATTGGGATATCAGGTTGTTGGATGCCGTTCCTGAATTAAAGAATAGAATAAATGATACCTACTTAAATATCACACTGGAACAGTTGCTTTCACACCGAGCTATGATACATCCTTTTGAAGATGATAGTAGTAAGGAGTGGCGAAAAATGCCTGTTGAATCGATCAAGTCATCTCAAGACCAAAAAATGGCATTCGCCAAATATGCGCTCAATTTAAGTCCAGCGAAAAACATAAAAACGAACCATTTATATTCCAACGGAGGATATATCATCGCAGGTTTGTTATTGGAACACCGAACGGGCAAAACTTGGGAACATCTGGTTTCCGAGCTATTCGAGGATGTTGGAATCGGACATTATATAGGCTTCCCAAGTCAAAATGAAATTAATGATACTCACGGTCATGTAAAAAAAGGCAAAAGCTATAAATCCGTTGCTCCGGATAAGGAATATGCCACTGGAAAGTATTTTGGTCCCGCGGGCAACCTTTCGACCAGCATAACCGATTTTTCGAAGCTTATGCGCTTGCATTTAAGAGGATTAATGGGAGAAGACAATCTGCTAAAACCTGCAACGTATCAAACAATGCATTTCGGATTAGATAAATATTCCTTAGGATGGTACAATGGCAATATTGGCGAGACGGAGCAAAAGTTCAGCTATCATGGAGGAAGTCTAGGAACCTTTTCCTCAGCTGTAATCATAAGTGCCGATAGAAAAATAGCGATTGTAATTTTGATCAATGCGGATAACAAAGATGTAGACCAACTTAAGAATGAACTTCGTGTCGAGCTCTGGGACAAATATGGCGAGCGGGACCAATAAGCGTTTAATAGTAATCTACATTTATTAACGCAATAGTAAAACAAGAAAAACACCATAAAAATGAAAACAAAATTAATAACGCTTTTGGGGATAGTGGCTTGGCACATTATACCTCTCAATGCCCAAATAGATTCAAAGCCTAACCAAGAATTAATTCAAAGACTGGAAGAAATCCATAATTCAGATCAGGAAAGCAGGGATGAACTGATGACCGTTTTAGAGCAAAAGGGAAAGGACTCAGGTGAGTTCAGGGCAATGAACAAAAAAGTAAGTCAAATAGATTCAGTTAATACAATCGAAGTAACCCAAATATTGGATCAGAATGGCTGGTTAGGGGAAAGCACTATTGGAAAACAAGGTAATATCACCCTGTTTCTGGTTATCCAACATGCAAGTTTACAAATACAAAAGAAATACCTACCTATGCTTGAAGAGGCAGTTAAGTCCGGCAACGCGAAACCGAGTTTTCTAGCCATGCTCCAAGATCGTATAGCCATGCTGGATGGAGAAAAACAGATTTATGGTAGTCAATTGAACACAAACCAGGAAACAGATCAACTATATGTCCATCCCATCCTAGATTCCGAAAATGTAGATAAAAGAAGAGCGGAAGTAGGCTTGGGCAAAATATCCGATTACCTCGCTATGTTTGGCATTAAATGGGATATCGAGGAACATAAACGAAGGGTTATAGAATTTGAAAAAAACAATGATAAGTGAACTTTAGATAAATGAAAATCACGAAGACTTTTTGCAACATATTAAAGATATACCTGTTCATTAGACGTCTCAAATCGTATTTGAGACCATTAAATAAGAATTTGAGCCTTTAAAGATTCATTAATATAGGAGCTTTGTCCTATTGAAAATATTAAATATGAAAACTAAATTACATACATTATTATTCGCATTTTTAAGCATAGTTTGTTTTGCCCAAAAAGAAGTAACCTTTGAAGTTTCCGATATTCCTGCAGAAGGTTCACAATATATAGGTATACGAGGGGATACTACTCCTTTAAGTTGGGAGAAAACAATATTTCTTAACAAGAAAGACACAAACTACGCGAAAGTTTTAAAGTTCGATACAGGGATTGAAAGCATTGAATATAAGTTCGTTTTGGACAATGGTAAGGATGTTCAATGGGAAGGTATTCAAAATCGTAACGAAAGTATAAGAACGGGGAATCATTTCTTTAAAAGTAAATGGAACCAAGAAAAGTTTATCGATCCGAGTACCTTACCGAAATTGCCGGTAAAAGACTTAATGGAAGATTTTGAAGTGATTCGCAATACAATACTAAAAGTGCATCCCGGATTATATCGATATAATGATACTGTAACGCTTAATAAAAACTTGGCTGTTCTGAAAAATAGTTTTCAAAAACCACTTACGTATGATGAAACCTTTCTGGCAATGTCAAAGTTTATCGCAACTATTCAATGCGACCACACTTTGGTTTCAGCGTATAACCAAGAGGGAATTATTACATCTCTCATCCATCGGCAAAAAGATAAAGTCCCATTTGCGTTTAAGTGGATAGACAATCGAATGATAATAACCCATAACGCTTCTGATTCCGATAAAATAAGGAAAGGTTCCGAAGTACTTTCAATGAATGGAATACCAAGCTCCGATATTCTGGAAACATTATTGCCATACATTACCGCTGACGGTGCGACAGTTCAAAACAAGATTACTAAGGCGCAAGTGGATGGATACCTGTTTCGATATAATGCGTTCGATGTTTTGTATCCCCTTATATTTCCGATTCAAAATAATGAAATCAAGTTGGTAATTAAGAATCCAGACCAACAAAATACTTTTGAGGTTTCGTTAAAATCAGTAACAAGAAAAGAGCGAAATGAACGACTTGTGAAACGAAATAAAGATTTTCCAAGAACACCCGAAGATTTATGGAAGTTTGAAATATTGGAAAATAATATAGGATATCTAAAAATCGGAAGCTTTGCCACAGACGATTTCAAGACCGATTGGAAATTTATGCTCAAGGATGCTTTCAAAGAGATGAAAAAAAAGAAAGTAGAAAACTTAGTATTGGACATCAGAGAGAACCAAGGAGGTTTGGATGATGCTTCCTACGAGTTGGAAAAGTATATCTATCAAAAAAATGTTGTTGCCGACGGCTTGGAAAGTCGGTCAAGGTTTTTGGAATTTCCAGAAGAAGTAAAACCTCACATTCAAACATGGGACTATTGGTTCTATAATCTAAAGGAAGATGAAAATTATAAAAAAGGTATATATTATGTCTTTCCAAGAAATAGAACTAAAAAGAGCATCAAACCCTCCAATACTACATTCAAAGGCAATATTTACATGTTGACCAGCGCCAATAATGTTTCTGGAGCCTTTTATTTAGCTAGGTTGTTTAAGAAAAGTAAAGGTGGTATATTAATTGGTCAGGAGACTGGAGGTAATCAAAATGGCATAAATGGTGGGGCAATTCTGTTTTTTAAACCACCTAATTCGCGTATCAACATTAATTTACCGGTAATGGGTTCTTTTTCGACTGAGCCACTTTCTAATAGCGGTATCATCCCCGATGTTATTGTTGATGGAACAGTTGAAGATTTAATAAACAATATAGATTCAGAATTGGAAAAAGCGATTGAATTAATTAACAAAAATTGAAAAGTTCCAATCGCTGGATGTTCACATATATAAATGAAAAAACCCTCAACGAATTGAATCAGAAAATGAATAGAATTTTTATAGCATTTAGTATCATCCTAATGGTTTCCTGCTATTCAGAAAAATCAGATTCAGATTTTAAGATTACTTACAAAAATGATAACGAAGGAAATTCCATAATAGGGAGTAAAGAAGAGTTGATTAATCACGTTAGAGGGGGAGCTACAATAAAAATTGGATGGGGTTCTAAGGGAAAAACTCATAGTATCGAGCATTTATCCGAGCCCATTTGGATTGCTGTATTGGATGAATCAGAAGTAATTGCACATTTGGATGCTCAGGTACTTTCAAAAATAGATTGGGTTAGCTTAAGTGCAAATTATGCTGACAGCACATTGTTAAACCAAGAATGGAGAGTTGTAATTACCACTAAAGGGGAATTCGATGCAGTTTGGTACGACAGAAAAAATAATGAAATATTAAAAAGAAGACCGCAGAATCATGTAATAACATGGTTTGTAAAAAACAGTAGCAAAGATAATAGTCCATTGTTTAAAACAAATTGAAACCAAATTGCCTTACTCCTTTTACCGCCGCAATTCCTATAAGGTTAATGTTAATTTCTATCCAAACCAGTTTTAGCACCGCCCGAATTGGTCGTTCTAAACGATAACGAATATGACATTCGTCGGTTTAAGAGAAGTAAATTAAAATTGAAGGTGTCATAGAACTAACGTTTTTTAGGACAATGGATGCTGGAATCTCTAACGTCGCCCCAAATCTTACCCAAAACTTTGCGCAAGGTCCCTGTCCTGTTTTTGTAGTGTTCAGATAGATAAGCGTTAAGCAAAAACAGGATAGGGCGCATCCTACTATTTGTTCTTTAAAATATCCTTTAGGGCGTATTCAAAACTTGGGAGTGAAACGGAGAAGATTTGAATAGCAAGAGGGCAACACGCTAAAGCGATGTTGCTAGTTTAGATACTTCATTCATATGACTGAAAATGAGTGGTTTACGCCTTTAAATTATTGCATTTTTAAAATGTGTCGTTAAAAAGTTTACTGTAAAAACGCTGGAAACCCCAGTAAACATTGAAAAAGTTTGCTGTAAAACCTATAATTTTCCATTAAAATAGTTATCACTCGTAAG
>NZ_VATY01000005.1 GCF_005885635.1 Maribacter algarum (ex Zhang et al. 2020) | reverse complement strand
TCTCGATCTAATTCTTATATGTTCGGAATTTCTTCCAACCATATATATGATTCTTACTTTACATCACACCCTTATAAGGATGTGTGCGCTGTCTCTACAATCTGTCAATGAACTTCAAATAAAAAACTACTCCTAAAACTTGCAGTTTCGTCACCCAGATTTCTCTAAGCGGCTGCAAATATATAACTGTTTTTTTAACCCGCAATCTTTTAATTGAAAAAAAGATTCTTTTTTTCAGAAGGCGATAAAAACAACATTTAATCTTTAAGAACGTAACCTCTTTAAATACCACTAAACCATATTTGTTTAACGGCCTGCAAATGTAAGATGCTTTTTTAATTCACCAAGCGAAATACAGCAATTTTTTTAACTTTTTTTCACCCTATTTCACAAAATACTAACTATGAGATTTTTACATCTTAGCCTTAACTAAAAAAGGATAATAAATTTAAAGGAAAATCTTTAAGAGCACAAGAAATGTCGCCAAAAATAGATAAGCTTAAAACATTATATGGAAAAAGTAGTTTATTTTCCTAATCTGGATAATACCAAAAAGGTATTTGAACTATTTTTCTGAAATAAACACTATCTGCCAAATGTGTCTTTCTAGCAACTTCCAAAAGATGTCTTCCCCTTGCCATATCTTTCATATCTAAAAAAGTTTCGTATCCTTTCTGATTTTTCTTGTTTTCTGTCAACACCAATTCTGTTGGAAAGCTTATAGAATCTATTCTAATCCGATACATTTGCTGCAAAGCTTCTAAATAATCTTTCAACGGTTTTTTTGAGCTACGCCAATCGCTATTAGAACCAAACTTAATTGGGCTTTCAAATCCTCTCATATCTTCATTTGGTTTAAGCTCTTCATAGAAATAAAAAACATCATCTTCAACTGCACTGCCGTACATAATGAATACCTGAAGAAAGGGGTCGGTTATGACCTTTGAAGGAATAGAAGCCAAATTAACGTAATCCATTTCATCCTCAATAAATTCCTCATAATTCTTAACGTTCGCAACCTCAGCCGTGGACCTCGAACCGAAATCCAAATAATTTGAAGTTCTGAAACTCATTCCGGCCAATATAGAAATTCCTATATATAATGGAACCATTATAAGGCTCAAACGCTTCCCAAACTTCGTATCCAATAGATTGTATACCATAGGACGATATAAAAAGGATAAAGTCAAATATTTAAATAACCAATAAATGGGGTAGTAGAAGAAAGTGGTCCATTTTTTTCTCTTCAACCATCCTTGAGAAATAAAATCAATAAACGTCAACAATGAACCCAACACTATTAGAATAATCAAAGGCACACCAATCCATGCTTTATAATTGGAGACCTCTGGTTCACCGACCCAACTTTCCAAAGAAGACATTAGAAAAATAATCAATAATACACCGAGCATATAGAAGATCAAAAGAAAAGTAATTGAAAAAATAACACTGCAATACTTTTCAAGTTTGGCAACATAGTCATCAAAAGAGCCAACTCTTTTTTTTAGATGGTTCAAAAATTTAATATTGTAATTAAGTGCGTCGTAGTCAATTTCTCCCGAAACATAACGAAGCCCAATGGCACCTATCCATAAACCTCTTAAAACTACATGAGCGAGAAGATTAACTGTCAAAATAAACCATGACACATATAATCCTGCCCAGAATAGGCCCGAATACATGTTGTCATCAATTTGTGCTTTTAAGATAGATACCCGAATTGGGTCAATAACCATAAATAAACCATAAATGGCAAACCCAGAGATTATTAATTCAAGCTGCCAGCTTTCTTGTTGCAGAATATCGAGCCATTTTTTAAATTTTTCGTTTTGCTGATTCTTATTATTGTTCATTGATTCTTGGTTGATTAGTTTTTATTAAAGGCGCCAACTAAATTAGTCAAATTGAGCTTTTAGTTGTCTCAAACTAAAGGGGATTTGATAAAAAACAGAATTGACAATCTCCATATCCCTATTGTCTGCGACATAACAAGGTGCTATCTTTGCGCACTTATTATAAGGATATATCATGATTAAGATTACTTTACCTGACGGGACTATAAAGGAATATAGTAAAGGAAGTACTGCAATGGATGTGGCACTAAGCATTAGCGAAGGTTTGGCACGGAACGTTATCTCAGCAAAATTTAACGATGCTATTGTTGAAACAGTGACTCCTTTGAATGAAGATGGCTCTTTGGTTTTGTATACATGGAAAAATCCTGAGGGAAAGAAAGCTTTTTGGCATTCTACTTCTCACATTGTTGCTCAGGCACTAGAGGAATTATACCCTGGAATTAAACTTACCATAGGCCCCGCCATCGATAATGGATTCTATTATGATGTCGACCTGCCAGAAGGAAGTATTTCTGATAAAGACTTTCCGACAATAGAAAAAAAGGCTTTGGAAATTGCTCGAGGAAAACATACCTTCTCAATGCGAGCGGTTTCAAAAGCTGATGCATTAGCGAAATACAATTCTGAGGGTAATGAATATAAGGTAGAACTCATAGAAAATTTAGAGGATGGTACAATTACATTTTGCGACCATGACTCCTTTACAGACTTATGCAGAGGAGGTCATATTCCAAACACAGGAATCGTAAAAGCAATTAAGGTCTTAAGCGTAGCAGGTGCCTATTGGAGAGGAGATGAAAATAAACCGCAGCTCACACGTGTTTATGGAATTTCATTTCCGAAGCAGAAAGAGCTCACCGAATACCTTGAACTCTTAGAGGAAGCCAAAAAACGTGATCATCGAAAATTAGGTAAGGAACTGGAACTATTCACCTTTTCCCAAAAAGTTGGACAAGGCCTTCCATTATGGTTACCGAAAGGTGCAGCTTTAAGAGAGCGTTTGGAGCAATTTTTAAAGAAAGCTCAGAAAAAAGCTGGTTATGAAATGGTAGTTAGCCCGCATATAGGCCAGAAAGAACTTTACGTAACTTCAGGACATTATGCAAAATACGGAGAAGATAGTTTTCAACCTATAAACACACCAAAAGATGGTGAAGAGTTCTTGTTAAAACCAATGAACTGTCCTCACCACTGTGAGATTTTCAATCATAAACCTTTTAGCTATAAAGACTTGCCGAAAAGATATGCTGAATTTGGCACCGTATATCGTTATGAACAGAGTGGTGAACTACATGGCCTTACAAGGGTTAGAGGGTTCACCCAAGATGACGCCCATATTTTTTGTACTCCTGACCAAGTAGACCAGGAATTCATGAATGTAATTGACCTATCTCTTTATGTTTTAGGTTCCTTAGGATTTGAAAATTTCACGGCTCAAGTATCTGTTAGAGACCCAAAAAAACCTGAAAAATATATAGGCACGGTTGAGAATTGGCAGAAAGCTGAAAATGCGATTATCAATGCTGCAAAGGAAAAAGGACTTGATTATATAATTGAGGAGGGCGAAGCAGCATTTTACGGACCAAAACTTGATTTTATGGTAAAAGACGCACTTGGAAGACAATGGCAATTAGGCACCATACAGGTTGACTACACCCTTCCCGAGCGTTTTGACCTGACCTATAAAGGAAGTGATAACCAGCAACATAGACCTATCATGATTCATCGCGCGCCTTTTGGAAGCATGGAACGTTTTATAGCCTTATTACTTGAACATACTGGTGGTAATTTCCCTTTATGGTTGATTCCAGATCAGGCTATTGTTTTACCTGTGAGTGAGAAAAACGAAAAATATGCTGAAAAAGTTTTAAAATCCCTAGAAAATAACGAAATTCGCGCGCTTCTTGACAACAGAAATGAAACTGTTGGAAAGAAAATACGTGAGGCAGAAATGAATAAAATTCCATTTATGCTGATTGTTGGGGAAAACGACGAAGCGGCTAACACCATTTCTGTCCGACGACACGGAGGAGAAGACTTAGGAGCAATATCAGTTGATGACCTTGCTGACTTGGTCGATACAGAAATAAATAGTACCTTAAAGTCGTTTTAAAAAAATTAAGTTTAACTAAAAATAATAAGTCATAGCAATACGAAAAAGATTTAGGCCCCAACCTAGAAGGGAAAACAAAAACCCACACAAAATCAATGCAAGAATTATCTCCCCAGAAGTTCGCTTGGTTGGTGATAATGTAGAAGTAGGAGTCTATCCATTGGCGGAAGCCATGGCGAAGTCAGAAGAACTTGGGTTAGATTTGGTCGAAATATCACCAAAGGCAGATCCTCCAGTTTGTAAGATAATCGATTATAAGAAATTCCTTTACGAGCAAAAGAAGCGGGAAAAGGTAATGAAAGCCAAAGCCTCTAAGGTTGTGGTTAAAGAAATCAGGTTTGGCCCTAATACGGATGACCACGATTACGAGTTTAAAAAGAAACATGCTGAGAAGTTTTTAAAGGATGGAGCCAAATTAAAGGCATACGTTTTTTTTAAAGGTCGCTCAATAGTTTATAAAGATCAGGGAGAAATATTATTACTCCGTTTAGCATCTGAGTTAGAAGAATTAGGAAAGGTAGAGCAGATGCCAAGATTAGAAGGAAAGCGTATGACTATGTTCATCGCTCCGAAAACAAAAGGAAAGTAACGAACCTAGTTCGTTTTCAATACTATTACAGGACGCTGCTTACTTAATTGATAAGCGGCGTTTAGTATGAAAGAAACTGAATATTGGTTTAGTTAGATACTGAAACAAGTTCAGCATATAGTGAGATAATTAAATACATTAGGAAAAATGCCTAAACAGAAAACAAAATCCAGCGCTAAAAAGCGGTTCAAGCTTACGGGAACTGGTAAAATCAAAAGAAAGCACGCTTTCAAAAGTCACATCTTGACAAAGAAATCAAAAAAGCGTAAGCTTAAGTTAACACATGACGGTTTGGTTCACCAAGCTGATGTTAACAGTATTAAAGAACAATTACGTTTAAAGTAATTATTCGCAAACGGTAAATTATTAACCATGGAGTTAGGCTAAAAAAGTTCCTGAAACGATTTGAGGACGCCTACTACAAAAAACAATTAAAGAAATGCCAAGATCAGTAAATGCAGTCGCTTCAAGAGCCAGAAGAAAAAAGGTTATGAAGCAAGCCAAAGGTTACTTCGGAAGACGTAAAAATGTCTGGACAGTAGCTAAAAACGCGGTCGAAAAAGCAATGTTATATGCTTATAGAGATCGTAGAAACAAGAAAAGAAACTTCCGAGCTTTATGGATTACCCGTATTAATGCAGGTGCCCGTATGCATGGAATGTCCTACTCACAATTTATGGGAAAGGTAAAAGCAAATAACATCGAATTAAACCGTAAGGTTTTAGCCGATTTAGCCATGAATCACCCAGATGCTTTTAAAGCCTTAGTAGATAAAGTAAAATAGATTTTAAATATATCTCACTTAAAAAAATCCGATTCTAACGAATCGGATTTTTTATTTATATAAAGCTTCTAAGCTGTTTTGATTTTGTCTACAGCTGCTTTAAACTCTTGCCAATCAATTTCTTCATCATCACTTTTATCATAACCTTCAATAAGCTTAGAACCGACTAGACCTCTTATAAATCCATTAATTTCAGCTTGCTTTAAGAGTTTTACTATCTCACTTTTTTTCAGCTTTCCGCTACTATCCGCATCAAAAAAACTGAATGCTTCCTCTGGAGTTTCAAAATGATTGGTAATTAAAATTTGAATTTTGTTTAGGATGGACTCTTCTGTGGTCATGTGTTTTGTATTATGGTTTGTACATTACAAGTTATTAAGAATACATCATATTCCGAAAGCAGAGATTACCAAATTCCTACCAGAGGCCTTATCGCGATGTTCGCAGAGGTAAATTCCTTGCCAAATACCTAGATTCAGCTTACCATCCGTTATTGGGATTTGCACTGAAGCACCCATCAATGAAGCTTTGATATGCGCGGGCATGTCATCAGGACCTTCATATGTATGTACGTAATAAGGTGCATCTTCAGGAACCATAATATTCATATGACTTTCGAAATCTACGCGAACGGTTAGGTCGGCATTTTCATTGATAGTCAAACTGGCAGAAGTATGTTTTATAAACACTTGAAGCATTCCTGATTGGATATGCTTTATTTCAGGAATACTATTCAGAACGGTGTCAGAAATAAGATGGAAGCCTCTTTTATAAGATCTTAGCCTAATTTGTTTTTGATAATGTTGCATGGAATGTGATGTATAAAATAAATGTAAAACTTTATCCAACCACACCATAATTAATATTATAAGAAATACCTTTATCCCTTATTCTTAAGTATGGATTTATCTCAAGTAAAAATGGTAGTGTCTGACATGGATGGTACCTTGTTAAACTCCAAACACGAAGTTAGTAACCGTTTTTTTGAATTGTTTGAAGAACTACAAAAACGGAATATTCTTTTTGTTGCAGCCAGCGGAAGGCAATATGCCAGCATTGTACATAAACTAGAACCAATTAAAAATGATATTCTGGTAATAGCCGAAAATGGTGCACTCGTTAAGGAAAAAGAAAAAGAGCTTTTAGTCACCCCTATTCAGAATAGCCTTAAAAGTTCTTTGCTCTCCAAAATTGATAAGATTGATGGTGCTCATGCTATGCTATGCGGTAAGTACAATGCCTATTTTGATGGTAAATCCGTACCCTTTCTTGAACAGTTAAAGGAATACTATGCTAGTTACGAAATCCATGAAGACTTTAGCACGGTAACTGACGAAATCATAAAGATTGCGGTGTATCACAATATTAGTGCTGAAAATCACATCTATCCTGCAATGAAGGACTTGGAAGACCAAATCAAAGTAAAAGTTTCCGGACTAAATTGGGTTGATTTAAATCATACTGATGCCAATAAGGGATTTGCACTTGAGAAACTGCAAAATGAATTTGGGATAAGCTCTAACGAAACTATGGTATTTGGAGACTATAATAATGATTTGGAAATGCTTGGGAAAGCGAAATATAGTTTCGCCATGGAAAATGCTCACCAAAATGTTCTGAAAGTTGCAAATTTTAAGACTAGTAGTAATAATGATTTTGGTGTAGAGCGAATTTTGGAGAAACTTTTAAAAAGCTAATTAAGTCTTTTGCTTCTTCTTCTGGGCTGCAGGAAACAACACGTTGTTTAAGATAAGGCGATAACCCGGTGAAGTTGGGTGCAATTCCAATTCCGTTTTTGGGTCCCCTACCCTATGCTGGTAGTCTTCTGGATCGTGACCTCCGTAGAATGTGAAAAAGCCTTTTCCTTGTATGCCATGTATATAACGTGCTTCTTCGTTCCGCTTATTCTCCCCTAATATTAAAACGTTTGATTTTATTTCTTTACGCTCAAAAGAAGTGGTCTGCCCCATAAAACCTTTTACCAAAGCCGTATGATTTTGACAAAGCATGGTAGGCACTGGATCCCATTTAGCTGAGAAATCCATTAGTGAAAAATAATCAGATTCTTTAGGAACTCTTCTTTTTGAGGTCATATCAATAGTCGAGAACTCATATTTCAAAGGATTCCTTTCCAAGGTAAAATCTTTAAAAGCAAAAGTTTTATTGAAATTCAATTTGCTTTGATAATTGGCGTCAGAAGGATCGCCGTCGAACATTGGTTCACAGATATCTACTCCATCGGAAGCAGACAAAGCAATATCAAAACTATCCGTTGCTGAGCACATTGCAAACATAAATCCTCCGCCTATAACGTATTTTCGAATCTTTAGTGCTACAGCCCTTTTTTCTTCCGAAACTTTTGAAAACCCTAATTTGGTAGCCAAAGCCTCTGCCTCTTGTTTTTGCTGTATGTACCATGGTGTAGCTCTGTAAGCACCATAGAATTTACCATATTGTCCTGAAAAATCTTCATGGTGCAGGTGTAACCAATCGAACAATGCTAATTTATCATCTAAAACCTCTTCGTCATAAACGGTTTCATAAGGAATCTCAGCATAAGTAAGCACCATGGTTACCGCATCATCCCACGGCTGATTTCCTTTGGGAGAATATACCGCAACTTTTGGAGCTTTTTCTAAAACCACAGCTTCCTGGTTTTGAGAAGGACTACTTATAGATTCTAAAATTCCCTGCGTTTGTCCATCGGAAAGAATCTCAAAAGAAACCCCTCTAATCTGACATTCTTTTCGAATGCTTTCTCCATCAGGTAATAAAAAAGAACCACCACGGTAGTTCAATAACCATTGAACTTTTTGTTGTTTGGTCAAAACCCAATATGTGATTCCGTATGCTTTAAGGTGATTTTTTTGACCCTCAGCATCCATAGGTATAAGAATAGAGGAAGCCGAAATATGCAGAGAAAAGAGAAAAAAGAGAAAAGAGAAAAGACTGTTTCGCATAAACTAAGTATGTATCACTATCTCAAAGGTAAACGAAAAAAAGTGGCGAAGTATTTTGAAGGAAGTTAAAGATTCTTAAAATGGGACATCATTATCATCTTCTGGTAAACCGTCATTCATTGAACTACCGAAAGCTTCATCAGCACTTGGAAGCCCTTTTGTAATAAAAGGGTTATCATCACCATCATTCATTTTCGACTGAAATTCAAACGGAGAATCGAAATCGTCAAGATTATCGAATTTACCGAGGTTACCGATAAACTTTAAACGAATATTTTCTAATCCACCGTTACGGTGTTTCGCTACGATAAACTCAGCTTGACCTTGTGTTGGCGATCGTTCTTCATCATCCCATTCATCAATCTTATAGTATTCTGGCCTGAATATAAAGGAAACAATATCTGCATCTTGCTCAATCGCTCCAGATTCACGTAAATCGGAAAGTATGGGCCTTTTGCTACCCCCACGGGTTTCAACAGCACGGGATAACTGTGATAATGCTATTACAGGAACGTTTAATTCTTTTGCCAGCGCTTTCAAGTTTCTTGAAATCGTAGAAATCTCTTGTTCACGGTTACCCCCTTTTCCTGTTCCACCAGCAGTCATTAACTGCAGGTAATCAATAATAATCATTTTTATACCATGTTGAGAGGCTAACCGCCTTGCCTTAGCTCTCAAGTCAAATATGGATAAAGAAGGAGTGTCATCAATAAAAAGCGGTGCTTTTTCCAAGGTTTTCACCTTAACATTCAATTGCTCCCACTCATGCTTTTCTAACTTTCCGGTCCTTAATTTTTCAGATGAGAGGCCCGTTTCGGAAGAAATCAATCTGGTAATTAACTGTACGGATGACATCTCACAAGAAAAGAAGGCCACAGGAATATTTGAATTGACCGCCATATTTCTAGCCATGGTCAAAGTCAAAGCCGTTTTACCCATACCCGGTCTAGCCGCTACAATAATCAAATCACTTGGCTGCCAACCCGAAGTCAATTTGTCTAACTTGTCAAAACCTGAGGGTATTCCACTCATTCCCTCTTTTCCCGCAATTTCTTCAATGCGTTTTTTGGCCTGAATTACCAAATCCTGAGCGGTTTCTGCGGAACGTTTTAGGTTCCCTTGGGTAACGTCATATAATTTGGATTCCGCAGCATCTAGTAAATCAAAAACGTCAGTTCCTTCGTCATACGCCTCTTCAATAATTTCATTGGAAATTTTAATCAGACTACGTTGAATATATTTCTGAAGTATAATACGTGCGTGAAACTCAATATGTGCTGAAGAAGCCACTTTTTGAGTGAGTTTTATAAGGTAAAAATCACCACCAACTGCTTCTAAATGTCCATCCTTCTTTAATTGCGAAGAAACGGTTAATAAATCAACAGGTTCTGATGTTTCGAACAATTTAAAAATAGCCTCGTAAATAAAGCGGTGGGCATCTTTGTAGAAAACATCAGGATGTAAGATATCTATTACTTCATCAACTCCTTTTTTATCAATCATCATCGCACCCAACACAACCTCCTCTAAATCAACAGATTGAGGCGGTATTTTACCTCTTTCAAGATTGATTATGGTAGATTTGTCAATCTTACGACCAATAACCGGGTTTGTTTTCTCCATAGCGACGAAAGTATGCAATTAACCTTTAGTTAACACGGAACATGCCAAAGACGATATTCACAGGTGTTCAACAATTAGGTGTTTATAAGTTACAATTTTGTGTTGATAACAAAAAAAATCTGGAGAATTCATTCTCCAGATTTTCCTGAGCTTGTTAAAAGCAGTGGTTAACCGTCAAAAACACCCATTTCAGCATATTTATTCATACGCTGATTCACTAGTTCTTTTGGGGATAACTTTTCCAATTCTTTAAAATGGTTTGAAATTTTGTTCTTTACTGTCTCAAAAGTTTTGGGTCGATTGCTATGTGCTCCACCAGCAGGTTCGCGAACAATTTCATCAATTAATTTCAATTTTTTCATGTCATTCGCTGTAAGCTTTAAAGCTTCAGCTGCCTGCTCTTTATACTCCCAACTTCTCCACAAAATAGAAGAACATGATTCAGGAGAGATAACAGAATACCATGTATTTTCTAACATTAAAACACGATCTCCTACCCCGATTCCTAAAGCCCCACCAGAAGCTCCTTCACCAATAATCATTACAATGATTGGAACTTTCAAACGTGTCATTTCCAAAATATTCCTGGCAATAGCTTCTCCTTGTCCTCGTTCCTCTGCTTCAATACCTGGATAGGCACCAGGTGTATCAACCAAACAAACCACAGGAATTCCAAACTTCTCGGCTGACTTCATCAATCGCAATGCCTTACGATATCCTTCCGGGTTCGCCATACCAAAATTACGATACTGTCTTGTTTTAGTATTATATCCTTTTTGCTGACCTATGAACATATAACTTTGGTCCCCAATTTTACCCAAACCGCCAATCATGGCTTTGTCATCCTTTACATTTCTATCACCATGTAGTTCTAAAAAAGTATCTCCACAAATGGCGTTGATATAATCTAAAGTATAAGGTCTATTTGGATGTCTTGACAATTGAACACGTTGCCATGCGGTAAGGTTTTTGTAGATATCCTTGCGGGTTTCCGCCAGCTTCTTTTCTATCTGTTTACACGTTTCCGTGACATCAACATCGCTCTCTTTACCAATGATAGTACACTTATCAAGTTGTTCTTCAAGCTCTTTTATGGGGAGTTCAAAATCTAAATATTCCATTTTCGGTAGGTTTCGATTTTATTAGTCTGACATGCAAATATAAAATATAAAAGACTAACCAGGTGAGCTGTTTCGTTTTTTTAACCTGTCTTTATTTTTAAGGATTCCGTTAGCAATTACAGTTGTTATAATTATCAATGCTCCGACATAAAACATGGAATTCATACGTTCACTCTCTCCAAAAATAACAAATGCCAATAGGATGCCGTAAACTGGTTCCAAATTCACGGTTAAGACAACCGTATAGGGACTTATATATTTCATTACATGCACTCCAGCGATGAAAGCATAGGCCGTACAAAAAGAGGCTAGAACGAAAATAAATATCCAATCATTCTGAGATAGACGGAAAAATTCCAAGGTGAATTCACCTTTTATTCCTAAAAATATGGACAACAAAATCACGCCTATACCAAGCTCATAAAATGAAATCAAGGTCGATTTCTCTTTTTTCACCAGCTTTCCATTAATCAAAGTAAAAATCACACTCATAAAGGCCGACAAGAGTGCCAATAACATCCCTAGTGCGTACTGGGTCTCTACTTTAAAAATAAGTAAGAGGCCAAAAATCACAACTACACCGAATAAAAGCTCATACCAGATTATCTTCCTTCCGTACCATATAGGTTCTAGAATAGCGGTAAAAAATGCCCCAGTAGACATGGTTGCAAGAGCTATAGAAACATTTGAAACCTTTATGGCCATAAAGAAAGTTACCCAATGTAGCGCCAGGGCTGCGCCTGCAAGGGCAAGGGAAAACAGAGTTTTCCGAGACATCCTTATAGCATGTTTACGAACTATTATGAATATCAGAATCAAAAGGGAGGCTATTCCCATACGATACCAAACCAAGCGAAGTGCATCGATGGAAATAAGCTTTCCTAAAACTGCAGTAAAGCCCCAAATGAATACGATGAAATGAAGATGAAAATAGTGTTTAAGCTTTGTCTTCATAGGCTTTTGAAAACTATCGTTTGGCCTTTTGTAGGAGATAAAAAGCCAAAATACCGAAAAATAGGTTGGGTACGATTACGGCGGTCATAGGTTCAAGACCCGCTTGTTCGGCAAGTGTGCTAAAAATCCGATCAAAGAATATGAAAACGAAGGCGACAACAATTCCGAAAGCTAGATTCAAGCCCATTCCTCCCCTTCTTTTTATGGATGCCACTCCTACCGCAATTATGGTCAATATAAAAACACTTATAGGTAAGGCCCAGCGCTTATATTTTACTAGAATATAAGAATTGATATTCGAAGCTCCTTTTCTTCTCTGATCATCAATAAATTCATTCAGCTCTATGAGGTTTTTAGTTTCTGCGATATAAGAGACTGGAGTAAGGTCATCTATTTTAAAGGCGAAGAGCGTGTCTAACCTCCTTTTCGTTTCTATTATAGCCGTATCTCCTAAAACTTTACGCTTTCTATAAGAAGTCAGTCTGTATGTACTATCCTTCTCAATCCAACGTATACTTGGGGCAGAGATTTTAAAGTCAAGAATATTTCCTTCCTTAAAACGCTCAAAGGTGAAGTTGCTACCAACTTTCCTTCTTGGGTCAAAACTACTGACATATATAAAGTCAGTTTCGTTAAGTTGATTATAGATATTGGTGGTTTTTTGTTCTTCTTTTCCTTTCTTCAGATATTTGAATTTGAACTCATTAAATCCTGCACTAGCGGTAGGAACTACAAACATTCCCATCAACAACATAAAAACAGCAATGATTGAAGCCCCTATCATATAAGGTCTCAAGAATCTGTTGAAAGAGATTCCAGAACTCAACATGGCTACAATCTCTGTATTACTTGCCAATTTTGAGGTAAAGAAAATAACAGATAGAAATAAAAATATCGGAAATAAGAAATTACCGATATAGATACTAAAATGCCCTAAATACGCCAAAACCTCATTTAAGGGTGCCTCGTTATCTTGAATTTTACCAATCTGTTCTGCTAGGTGCGCCATAATCCCGATGGGAATAAAAAGCACCAGCATTACGATGAAAGTAAGCAAGTAACGCTTTAATATGTATCTATCTAAGATGGTCACTTTACAATCTTTTGTCCATTTGTTTTACCATCTTGTTTTTCCAATCTTGGAAGTCTCCGGCTAAAATATGCTTTCTCGCCTCACGAGTCAACCAAAGGTAGAAGCCCAAATTATGTATGGTTGCAATTTGTTTTCCTAGATATTCATTTGCGGCAAAAAGATGACGCAGATAGGCTTTCGAATATTCTCGATCTACAAAAGTATTTCCCATTTCATCAATAGCACTAAAATCATCTTCCCACTTCTTGTTTTTGATATTTATGGTCCCGTGTGCGGTAAAAAGCATTCCATTTCTAGCATTCCTTGTTGGCATTACGCAATCGAACATATCAATTCCTAGTGCTATATTTTCGAGAATATTAATTGGAGTACCAACTCCCATTAGGTAACGCGGTTTATCTTCTGGTAAAATCTCAGTAACTACCTCGGTCATCGCATACATTTCTTCTGCTGGTTCTCCAACAGATAAACCGCCTATTGCATTTCCTTCAGCACCAGCGTTTGCAATATATTCGGCAGATTGCTTTCGTAAATCTTTATAAGTTGAACCTTGAACTATGGGAAAAAAAGTTTGCGAATAGTCATATTCAAAAGGTGTTTTTTCCAAGTGGGCAATACAGCGATCTAACCAGCGGTGCGTCATATGCATCGACCGTTTTGCATAGTTATAATCACAAGGATAAGGCGTACACTCATCAAAGGCCATAATAATATCGGCTCCAATAACGCGCTGAATTTCCATCACATTTTCTGGGGTAAACCAATGTGTAGATCCATCAATATGCGATTTGAATTTCACTCCTTCTTCCTTGATTTTTCTATTCGCAGAAAGTGAATACACTTGATATCCACCACTGTCCGTAAGAATATTTCTATCCCAACCCATAAACTTGTGTAGGCCGCCAGCTTGTTTAAGAATATCAATTTTCGGTCGTAGGAATAGATGATAGGTATTACCTAAAATAATATCAGGGTTAATCTCTTCTTTTAGTTCTCTTTGATGTACTCCTTTTACCGAAGCAACAGTGCCTACGGGCATAAAAATCGGAGTTTCAATTACACCATGATCTGTGACCATTGTTGCAGCTCTTGCCCTACTTTCTGAGTCGGTATGTTCTAATGTAAACTTCATAGGCTTATAACAGCGGCAAAGATATACAACTAGGGCACATTATTCCTTAAGGAAAAAATAAAGTTAGTTAAGCTATTTCATCTCAACAAAAACCGTTACCGTTAATAAAATATCATAACTCCCACTTGTATTCCCAAAAGATTGCCACTACTTTTGGAGCCAACAAAATAGTTATTGATTTATGCCCAATATTAAGGAGTTACAAGACAACGTTATTCAAACTAGAAGAGACATTCTTAGAATGGTACATAAGGTAAATTCTGGTCACCCAGGTGGTTCCTTAGGGTGCACGGAATTTTTCGTTGCCCTATATCACGAAATCATGGAATTAAATGAAGGGTTCGATATGGATGGAATAAACGAAGATCTTTTCTTCCTTTCCAATGGACATATTTCCCCAGTTTTCTATAGCGTTCTGGCTCGCAAAGGATATTTTCCCGTGGATGAATTAAACACATTCCGTCTGATTGATTCTAGACTTCAGGGGCATCCCACCACCCACGAAGGGTTACCTGGAGTGCGTATAGCTTCTGGATCTTTAGGCCAGGGAATGTCAGTAGCAATTGGTGCTGCCCAAGCTAAAAAATTGAATGGGGATGCTAAATTAATTTATAGTCTTCACGGGGACGGTGAACTGCAAGAGGGACAAAACTGGGAAGCTATCATGTATGCCTCGGGAAAGAAAGTAGATAACCTTATTGCCACCATTGACTTAAACGGGAAGCAAATTGATGGTGCTACAGACGATGTACTTCCGATGGGAAATCTAAAAGCAAAATTTGAGGCATTTGATTGGGATGTTCTGGAAATCAAGGAAGGAAACAATTTAGAAGCGGTCATAAAAGGAATGCAGGAGGCCAAAAGCAGAACAGGAAAAGGAAAACCAGTTTGTGTTCTTTTGTATACTGAAATGGGTAATGGAATTGATTTTATGATGCATACGCATGCTTGGCATGGGAAAGCACCGAATGATGAGCAATTGGAAAATGCTTTAAGCCAGAATGCAGAAACATTAGGAGATTACTAGTCTCCACCAAATAAAGAAATTAGATTCAAAAAGATTCTCGCTTTTGTAGGAATGAAATTAAAAGACAATGACGAAATACGTAGATCAAGGTAAAAATGATACAAGAAGTGGTTATGGTGCAGGAATGACCGAATTGGGAAGAACCAACCCTAATGTAGTGGCACTTTGTGCCGATTTGGTAGGTTCTTTAAAAATTCAAACTTTTATTGATGAGAATCCCGAGCGCTTCTTTCAAGTAGGGATTGCCGAAGCCAATATGATGGGAATTGCAGCCGGATTAACCATCGGCGGAAAAATTCCATTTACGGGTACTTTCGCCAATTTTTCCACAGGAAGGGTCTACGATCAAATTCGACAGTCCATAGCCTATTCTGGTAAGAATGTAAAAATATGTGCTTCCCATGCGGGAATTACCCTTGGTGAGGATGGAGCTACACACCAAATTTTAGAAGACATCGGATTGATGAAAATGTTGCCGGGCATGGTAGTAATTAATCCTTGTGATTACAATCAAACAAAAGCCGCGACTATAGCCATTGCTGATTATGATGGTCCGGTTTATTTGCGCTTCGGAAGACCTAAGGTTGCAAACTTTACTCCGGTTGACCAAAAATTCGAAATTGGAAAAGCGCTAATGCTAAACGAAGGAACTGATGTGACCATTGTTGCTACAGGTCACCTAGTTTGGGAGGCCTTGACCGCTTGCGAAAATTTAGAGGCGCAAGGCATATCTGCGGAAGTCATAAACATTCATACCATCAAGCCTCTAGATTCGGAAGCCGTGTTAAAGTCTGTTAAAAAAACAGGATGCATCGTAACAGCTGAAGAACACAACTATTTGGGCGGCTTAGGGGAAAGCATTGCCGGAATGCTTGCTACTCGGTACCCTACCCCACAAGAATTTGTTGCTACACAAGATACGTTTGGAGAAAGTGGTACGCCCGCTCAACTGATGGAGAAATATGGACTCAACAATAAAGCCATTGAAAAGGCCGTTTTGAAGGTAATGACGAGAAAATAATCATGGTATCGTTTTTGATACTGTGATATGCATTAGAAACGAAACATTATTATGATTATGAAAAAAACACTTCTTCTAGCAGTTTTTGCTATGTTTAGTATGACTGCATTTGCTCAAAGTGATTCGGGATTTGGTATTAAAGGTGGTTTAAATTACAACGGTAATGGCAACTATTTTGAATCTGCCGGCGATGCCGCTCGTGAACCAGATAGAAATATTGGATACCACGCTGGAGTTTTCGGAAAAATCAAGTTAGGTCCAATCTACCTCCGTCCAGAATTGGTGTACTCCAAGACAAAATCAGATTATAACGGAGATTCTTTTGACATGAGTAAATTAGATTTACCCGCTTTAGTCGGAATAAAAGTAATCGGGCCTTTACATGTTTTTGCCGGGCCCGCTTTTCAATATATTTTGGATAGCGAATTTGACGGAATAAGCATCGATAATATTGAAAATGATTTTTCAGTTGGTGCTCATTTAGGCGCTGGTGTGAATTTGGGTAAATTGGGTATTGATTTACGTTATGAAAGAGGTCTTAGTAGTAATGAAGCGAAATTCATCAACACCAATATTCAAGATGCCTCTGTAGAAGGTCGTCTAGATACCAGACCAGACCAATTGATTTTAAGCCTTTCCCTTAAGTTATAGAAAGGAGATTTATAAATATAAAAGCCCAGAATCTATGATTCTGGGCTTTTATATTTACTCAAGTGATACTTTAGCTATCGCTATCTAAATGGTTAGGAACCCCATCACCATCGGTATCGGGAAATATAATCAGGCCGTTTGCATCTTTTTTAATCTCGCCATCAATCTTTATTTCATCAATAGTTGGGATACCATCTTCATCGTCGTCCGTATCATTGTGATTCGCTAGGAAAATTGTACTTGGTTCTGTATCAGCATCCGTATTGTCATTGTTTAAATCTCCGTCACCATCAATATCCTCCTGTATTGAAGGTATACCGTCACCGTCGAAATCAGTATCCTCCTCAAAATCTAATACATCTATCTTAAAAATAAGAGGCGCATATGCAGGGATTGCTGAACTAGGAGAAGCGCTAAAATATCCGAGGCCTGAGGGCATGAATATTGCACCAACACCATAATCTTCATAGCTTACCGTTCCATCTCCGTTTTCTACAGGTCCTGTTCCTGATTTTAACTTTACAACTCCATTTGCATATCCCTTAAGAAAACCTGGGAGATACTGATTTAGAGGTGAAGTTGAACCATCAAACAAAGAACCATCTAAAAGGGAACCTTCATATTGTAAAACAGTTCTATCTCCTAAAGTCGGGCTTTCCCCCACGCCTTCTCTAGCAATAAGATAATACAAAGTTTGGTCAACTTCCTCTCCATCGTCTCGTCCAAATTCCAAAGAAGTAACTCTGATGACCTGCGTCTGTACAAAATTGGTGAGCGGTAGTTTTTCCGGATTATCACTAATCAGTCCAAATTTTATTTTGAAATCAAAATCGGCAGGTGGGTTTTCAAACTCCTCATAATTATAAAAATGAGTTTCTAAAAACGCTTTAATATCTGCATCATTTTCAACAGCCGTCTCGATTAACGTTTGTGGAGGAACGACAATTCGGTCATCGCCATCATCATCATTTCTACAGGATATCCCTAGAACCATTGCTACAAAAACAACAATCAGTCTATTTATTTTCATGCATTCTTTATTAAGGTCGGCAAGATACAATTTTCCCCTATTTTTGTTGAAGACCTTAACAAAGATTTTTAATTCATTATGCGTATTGACAAGTTCCTATGGAGTACCCGCTATTTTAAAACCAGAAATATGGGCACGGAAGCTTGTAAAAAAGGACAGGTGAAAATTAATGACCAAGTAACCAAACCTGCTCGAGAAGTATATCCTATGGATAAAATAGTCGTTCGAAAAAATCAAATCAACTATCAATTTACGGTGTTAGATATACCGAAAAGTCGTGTTGGTGCTAAGTTGGTGGACCTTTATCGAAAAGATACCACTCCAAAAGAAGCATTCGAACATAACGAGTTGCTGCAGTATTCCAAAGATTACTACCGTAAAAAGGGCATCGGTCGACCAACCAAAAAGGACAGAAGGGAAATCGATGAATATTTAGACGTCCACAGCGACCAAGAAGAATAAAGACAATCTATTTGGGTTTCTTTATCTTTGAATCTAATAGCAAATGAGTATGCAAAACAAAATTCTTTCACACGACCAAATTCAGCATAAAATACGTCGCATTGCCTACCAAATATATGAGGCAAACGTTGACGAAAAAGAAATTGTTTTGGCTGGCATTGACGGCGGAGGCTTGAGTTTTGCAAAGAAAATACAGGGTGTTCTTCAAGATATTACCAAAGCAAAAGTTTTGCTATGCAAAGTAAGTATGGATAAAAGTAATCCGTTAAAAAGTGGGGTTCAAACATCTATCTCGGAAAAAGAATATACGAACAAGTCAATTGTTTTGGTGGATGATGTTCTGAATTCTGGAACAACTTTAATTTATGGCGTACATCATTTTTTAAAAACTCCCTTAAAACAGTTGAAGACTGCTGTTTTAGTCAATCGGAATCATAAAAAATATCCCGTTAAGGCAGACTTTAAAGGAATATCATTATCAACGTCGCTACAAGAACATATAAAAGTGGAGTTTAAAATCAAAGATGATTCAGTTTCATTAGCTTAATAAACTTTCGATTTCAATTACAATTTCTTGAATACTTTTATCATCGCAATTCACAACGTGACTGGCTTGATTGTAATAAAAACTTCTTTCGAACAAGTGCTTTCCTATAAATTCGTGTAATTCTACTTCAGGAATAGAGGCAATCAATGGTCTTTTAGTTTTTTCCTTCGAAAGCCTTTTCACCAACTCATCTAAGCCTACTTTCAAATAGATACCATTTTCTGTCATGTCAAAGATTGCGGACATATTATTTGCATAACAAGGTGTTCCTCCACCTATAGACAAAACGAAATCATCTTTTGTTGACAATACTTCCCTTAAACTTTCAGCTTCTTTCTTTCTAAAATAGATTTCTCCTTTTTCCTTGAATAGACTAGAAATATCCTTTCCTTCAGCCCCCTCAATGTATTGGTCCAGATCTAAGCATTTGACATTCAGTTTATCTGCCAAAATTTTTCCAATAGTGGTTTTTCCACTCCCCATATAACCTAACAACACTATTTGCATCTCCTCTTTTTTGTAAAATTGAACTAAAAACAATTGATTTCAAAAGAATTTTAAATTTCTCTTAAAATCGACTTGTGAAATAAATTAATGGACTTATATTTGCAGCCGCTAAGTGAAAAACTTGGCGATGAAATAATGACCTGGTAGCTCAGTTGGTAGAGCATCTCCCTTTTAAGGAGAGGGTCCTGGGTTCGAGCCCCAGCCAGGTCACTTTTAGACTTCATAGAATATTCAAAAAGCCTTTAAATCATTGATTTAGAGGCTTTTTCATTTTTTCTACTTCCATTTGATATCATTTAAAATCATCCAATTCGGTGCGCTATTCGGTGCGCACTTATTGAATCCATAAAATGGACACCAGAAGGGTGTTAAAAAATTGTATATCAGATTATTACAGAAATATTTTTATCAACTTAAAATGGGAAAAAAAATGAAAAAACAAGCAATTATGGTGTCCAATTCATTTGCAATCTTAAGTTACCTACGAACAGGTAGGTTAGATAATCGCGGTAAAGCCCCAATATACTTACGAATAACTGTAAATGGCCATCGCTCGGAATTTAGCATAAAACGTAAAATTAAGCCTGAAAAATGGAATTCTATAAAAGGTAGGGTCAAGGGTTCGAGCCAAAAAGTACTGGATTTAAACCGCTACATTGATGATTTGGAATCAAGAGCATTCGCAATTCATTCAAAACTTGTAAAGAAAAAGAAGCCCTTTACTTCAGAAGTGATTAAAAATAAACTTCTAAATAAAGAAGAAACCTATAAGACCTTGTTAACAATTTATGATGAACATAATGCACAAATCGAAGAACTAGTAGGTATAGATTATTCATATGGTGCCTACAGAAGACATATAAGAACTCTAAACCATCTTCAAGACTTTATCAAACAGGAATACAAACGGGACGATTATTATGTAAAAGAAATCGACCTTAAGTTTATCAATCGCTTTCATCACCATTTAGTAACAAAGAAGATTGGTAATCAAAATACCGCAACCAAGTATGTTGTAAACTTTAAGAAAATTATGCGAATTGCCTTTGCCAATAATTGGGTCAACAAAGATCCGTTCTTTCATTGGAAAGCTAAATGGAAGAAAGTTGAGCGGGAAGTATTGACAGAATTAGAACTTCGCACGATGATGGAAAAGGAGTTTAAAATAAAGAGGTTGGAACAGGTTCGGGACATTTTTGTTTTTTGTTGCTTTACGGGATTGGCTTATACGGATGTTCAAAAATTATCTGAAAATCATGTCATTTTGAAAATGAATGGCAGTCGTTGGATAAAAATCAACCGTTCTAAAACAGATTCTCGAAGTACTATTCCCCTACTCCCTGCGGCAGAAGAAATCATTAAGAAGTATGCCAATCATCCCATTACTTTGCAAAATGGTTTGTTACTTCCGGTAATAAGTAATCAAAGGACAAATGCTTATTTAAAAGAAATAGCGGACGCCTGTGATATCGCAAAGCATCTGACCTTTCACTTGGCTAGACATACTTTCGCAACCACAGTAACACTAGCAAATGGAATTCCCATTGAATCCGTGAGTAAAATGTTAGGGCATCAATCTTTAAAGACTACGCAGATTTATGCTAAAGTTATCGACCAGAAATTAAAAGAGGATATGGATAAGCTTCGGGAGAAATATTAATACACAACCGTAACATTATTAAGGGTTCTTTAAATTTTGCAGATTTTACCACAGTATCGGTATAATCGTGGCAGGATCTGAAATCCTACCCTACTCCTTTATAAATCAATATTTTACAATCTGATTTTCAAAATAGGACACCTAAAAGGACACCTATAGCAGCGTTTTGACGCTTTCGTACTTTAAAGATAAAAAAGTTGTGCCATACTATTACAAATCAATCCAAATTTAATTAATGGTTGAAGTAAACTCTAAGTGTCTCAGAGAATGTCAATTAATAATACCACAAAAAGCAATAAAGAATAGGACTCCCTTGGTACAATGTTCATGTTTTGAAAAGGTGTCTCAAAAAAAGACCATTTTATGAGACTGAAATTTATATTTTTTTATTTCTAATTACTACCCCCACTTCATCTTCTGCAATCGTACCGCGTTGAGAATTGCAAGTAATGCCACCCCCACATCGGCAAAAACAGCTTCCCACATTGTTGCGAGGCCACCTGCACCCAAAATGAGTACTATGATTTTAACTCCAAAAGCTAAGGCAATATTCTGCCATACGATACTTCTTGTTGAGCGACCTATTTGAATGGCACGTGCAATCTTACTAGGTTGGTCGTTCTGGATAATGACATCAGCAGTCTCGATTGCGACATCACTACCTAAGCCCCCCATTGCTATACCTACGCCGCTTGCCGCTAAAACGGGAGCATCGTTGATACCATCGCCTATAAAGGCAACCTTTGTATCTGTTTGCTCTTTGAGCTTTTCTACTTCATTGAGTTTATCTTCAGGTAATAAGCCACCCTTTGCCCAATCGATACCTAATTCTTTGGCGACTTTTTGGGTAATGGAATCTTTATCCCCAGAAAGCATGATGATTTTGGAAATCCCCGAATCCCTAATTTGTTTTATGGCTTGATGGGCATCTTCCTTTAGTTCATCGGCAATGGTCACGTAGCCTGCAAATTTTCCGTCAACGGCTACCATTACAATTGATTCTACGATACTATCCGTTTCAGAAGATACTTCTATTTCGTTGGAGGTCATTAAGGCCTTGTTTCCGACCAAAACAGTTTTTCCGTTGACCGTTCCTTTTAGTCCCTTTCCAGCGACTTCGGAAACTTCGGTCGCTTCAAAATCCGCACCATCTGCCTTGTATTCCAAAATGGCTTTTGCAATCGGATGGGTGGATTGCTCTTCCATCGCCATCAGGTACTGCATAAATTCTGCTTCGGTAAACACCGAGATGGTTACCACTTCCTTGATTTTAAATACTCCTTTGGTTACTGTTCCAGTTTTGTCCATTACAACTGTATTTACCTTGGTCATGGCATCCAAAAAGGATGCACCCTTGAACAGAATCCCGTTTCGCGATGCTGCACCAAGACCACCGAAATAACCCAATGGAATAGAGATGACCAATGCACAGGGACAGGAAATCACAAGGAATATCAAAGCCCTATAAAGCCAATCTCTAAATACATAATCATCAACAAAGAAATAGGGAAGCAACGTTAGACCTATAGCGAGAAAAACAACGATAGGTGTATAAACACGAGCAAATTTTCTAATGAAAAGTTCGGTTTTAGATTTGCGGGCTGTTGCATTTTGAACCATATCGAGAATACGCGCAATGGAACTGTCCTTGAACTCTTTCGAAGTTTCCACTTCTATTACCCCATCGAGATTAATACTTCCAGCAAACACAGATGCGCCTTTCTGGAGGGTATCGGGTTTGCTTTCTCCCGTTAGGGCTGCGGTATTAAAAGAACCTTTATCTGAAAGTAGAACTCCATCGAGAGGTACTTTCTCGCCCACCCGTACTTGAATTTTTTCGCCTATCACTACAGTTTCAGGATGAACAGAAATGAAGTCGCCATTACGGGATACCAGAGCTTCATTAGGTCGTACATCCAGCAAAGCCTTGATGTTTCCTTTTGCTCGATTAACTGCTGCTTGTTGGAATAATTCGCCTACGGCATAGAACAACATTACGGCCACACCTTCCGGATATTCCCCTATGGCAAACGCCCCCAAAGTTGCAATGGACATCAAGAAAAACTCCGTAAAGAAATCGCCTTTTAGAATACTATTCCAACCTTCCTTAATAACAGGAAAACCTACGGGAATATAGGCTACCGTGTACCAAACGATTCTTACCCATTCCTTAAAGAAAGGAACGGCATCAAAATAATCAATGGCAATACCCGCTATCAGCATTACAAAGCTGAATATCGCAGGTAGGTAGGTTCTAAAATTGGATGCTTCTTCTGGACTACTGTGATTATGTCCATCATCGTGTGAATGCTCGCCCTGGTGTTCCGTTGGGTCTATATCGTGTAAGTTTACTTTTTTCTTTTTCATCATCGAGTTTCGTACTGCCTTAGAATTTCTTCCAATTCAACCGGAAGTTCCATTCTTCTTAAAGGCGGGACATTAGAGCCGCCTGTGTTTCCGATTGGTACATGGTCAATGAACGATTTCCAACCGCCGACTAGTAATCTTAGTAATTGTCCGAATACTTCTTTTAAGTTTTTCTGTCTGAAACCAAATTTAAGCATCAGCCAATGGGAATATGTATGCTCCAAAGGATAAGATTGCCCCAGCACATGCGAACGTTCAAGATGATGCCATGCCCTTGTTAAATCATTCTTTTGAAGGTATGAACGATACAGTTCAATCTCTTTTAAGTAATGTCCTTTTAGTCCGTGAGGGATAGTTGTGTTGAATTTCATGGATTACTACTTTTTTAATGCAAGGTACATTATGGAATCATGCAACAGAAGTGCATTTATTGTCCGCTACATTTGTCACAGATTCCTTTCAATACCAAATTCGCATCTTCTGCAACGTAACCGTCCGGAAGATTGATATGTGGAATTTTATGTGCCGTCAGACAGACCGTCTCCTTACAGTTATTACAATGGAAATGAAGGTGCAAATCCTGTTCGATGGCACAATTACAGCCTTCTTCACATAGTGCATATTTGGTCATGCCCGTACCATCATCTATCTGATGCACTATGGCTTTATCTTCGAAAGTCTTAAGAGTTCTGTACAAAGTTGTCCTATCGGCCTTTGCAAAGGCGTTTTCGATGTCCGATAAGGTTTTGGCGGTTTTGCTTTCGGCCAAGAACCGGAAGACCAACAAACGCATTGCCGTAGGACGGACCCCTTTATCTTCCATAAATTTATCTGCTTGTATCATTGTATTTTCAATTAATCGTTGTCTTCGTTTCCAAATGGTTTAAAAATAAGGCCTACGCTAAAGATAAATCCGTCCGTGGGGGCATAGATTTCTGGAAAGGTAGGATTTTCGTGTGGGGGCAATACCAAAGGAGAAAAACGGCTCTGCCTCCTGTCCGTGAAATTTTCAAAATTAATGAATGTGCTTCCCCATTTAAAGTTGCGCATCAACAAGAGCCCCATGGTTACGAAATCAGTAGTTTCCGTTCCATTGGATAGCAATTGTTTTCCTGTGTAATAGGTCTCATACCCAATACGCCATTTTTCGGATTCATACATTAAAATACTTCCCGCATTATGCTTGGCGGTCAAGGGTTTTTGAGGATTGCCAGATAAATAATTCAATCTCGCGTCGATAAGCGCGTAGTTTAAGAACCATCGAAAATCCCTGAAGGTGAATTTGATATTCGTCTCTGAGCCTTTGCTCAAGATTTCCCCTGTTGCATTTTCAAACTGGAACAGACGATTATCCAAAGAGTTGAGCAATAGGCCATTTCTGATAGCGGTCAAATAAAACAATTGATTGATAGAAAAGCCCAGCTCGTCAGATAATCGCGTTTGATAGTTAAAATCAAGGTTCAGACCGTACGACCGTTCGGCTTTCATAGTTTCCCTATCAATGGGAAGTACATCCTTGAAATTGATGAACTCTGCTTCTTCCGTAAAAATATCAGGGATTTTATACCCTAGTCCACCACCGAGCCTACTTGAAAAACTAGTGTTTGATTTGTAAAGCAAGGAGACCCTTGGGAGTGGAAAGAATCCCCAATCCTCAGCATAATCTGTTCGAACACCCGTTTCAAGAATCCATCGGTCCGAAAGGTCATGGATGCTATTTACGAATAGTCCATATGTAATATCGCGTTGATCACGTTCAAAGGGATTCTCCATTTCATCAAAAGAAGTAGTGTAAAGGTTGGCTCCCAAGACCCAATCTGACGTTAGTCCCTGTTTCTGATATGAAGCCTCCGAAAAAGTGTTCCATTGCGTTCCTTTGAAAGAAAGGTCAGGGATTTCAAGACTTCTATCAAAAAACGCAACGCTGTTCTTGACCGAAATGGATTGGGTCGAATCCAACTGGGTTTCGAAAACAGCTTGTGTGCTGATTCGCTTTGACAAGTTTTCTTCGGTATACTGATGGATTCCATTTTCACCCTCTTCAATCTTCGTAATATCACCTCCTTTTCTATCATCGTAGGTTCCGTTGACACCAAACCACACCGTAGTTTTTTCAGAAGGATAATAAAACAATTTTGGATTGAAACTTAAGGAACGGGTACGAGGAAGGTTACTAAATCCATCATCTTCAGGGTCAAAAGCTTTTTGTAAATGACCAGAGCCGTAAAGTGTCCATCCCCATTTTTCGTTACGTTCGCTATAAAAGACATTGGCCGTACTTCCCAAAGCCTGGGTCTGGGTAAGCATGATATCCAATTCAGGTTCTTCGTTAGGGGTTTTGGAAACCATGTTGACCAAACCTGCAATGGCACCACCACCGTACAATGTGGAAGAACTTCCCTTTGTAATTTCAAACTGTCTCAAATCTAACGGTGGTATTTGTAGGATACTCAAACCGCTTGAAAAACCACCGTAGAGGGGAAAACCATCTCGTAGGAGTTGGGTGTAGCGCCCGTCCAAACCCTGTATCCGGATATTGGTATTGGCACTACTCAACGAGGTCTGTTGCATCTGGATTCCCGTACTTTCACGGAGTACCATGGAAATATTCGTTGGGTTCATTATCGCTTTTTCCCCTAATTCCTCAACTCCGATATACTCTATTCGGGTCGGTATCCTTTGTATGGTTCGGGTGCTCCTTGAGGACTGTACTACCACTTCATCCAAGGCGTTTGCACTTTCCTTCAGATAAAATACCAAGTCGTCTCCTGCAGGGACAACAATATTGGTTTCCAAAGTCTCGAAGCCCAAGTACGAGATTTGGAGATTGTATTGACCATCTGGTACATCCTCCAATAAGGCTATACCATCAAAATCGGTGGTAACTCCCTTATTCAGGCTCTCAATGAAAATGGTCGCCCCGAATAAAGGTTCTTTTTCTTCTGCTGTAAAAATATTGATTTTCAGGGTATTCTGTGCATAGCCAAATGCACAGCAAATGAGCATAAGCCAAAGGCTTATCGCATATTTATTCATAGTAATTTGAATTTAATTGACTAATTTTTTGGAGGGCGATGACATCATCGCATACATAGGTAATTAGCCGATACTCTTGGGAGGTTGAAAGAGGGTAAATACCGGGTCTTCGCTTACGCTTTCAAAATGTGTAAAACTTTCTTGTATGACCGTAGGTTCGATAGGCTCAAAGATGTCCAAATCAAAAACAATGGTGTGCGAATGACAGCAATGGCATTGACAAAAAGGTGAGCAAAGTTCACAATCGCCGTGATTTTGATTATGGTCTGAACCCACTTGAAACTCGGTTGTTGCTGAATCGGAAATTTGAGCATCATCGCCGCAAGGCACTACGTTGAGTGCCAAAAAATATAGAGATAGTATGACCGCTAAAAATTTCACAATGCAAAGATAAACGATTTATGATGCAACTGTATTGCAAATGCTTATAGGATCTAGTTCCTTTCCCTCTATAGAGCCATAAAATGAAAAACCTTTACATCCTCCTATTTTCAAAATTGTGACTATACTTCTTAAACTTGGAATTATCAGTAGACGAATCTAAAATTGATAATATAATTTAGTTAAAAAAAAATCAATAAAAGGCCAACGTAATATTGCTGAAAAACGCTAATTTAATGCGAAATGACTATCTTGAATGTAATTGCGAAGAAGTTCAAAAATGGTCAATCTCCTAATTTTCATAACCATTTAAAACTAACCGAAATTTTATATTCTCAAAGGCTTTGGGTAGCTTAGCATTAGTTGAAAAAACTTATGACTAAAGATTACAACCTAGCTATTAAGGCGGCAATTGAAGCTGGACAAGAAATTCTGCGAATATATGAGCTGCCCAATCTTGAAACGGAATTGAAAGAGGACAATACGCCAATAACCTTAGCGGACCTAGCTTCAAATGAAATAATCAACAATTCTTTAAAAAGGACCAAATTTCCGATTATCAGCGAAGAAAATGAACAACTGGATTATTGTCTGCGAAAAGAATGGGAGACCGTCTGGATAATTGACCCACTCGATGGCACCAAGGAATTCTTAAAAAAGAATGGAGAATTTACTGTGAACATTGCATTGTGTTCAAAAGGTAGCCCAATTTTTGGTGTCATATACGCCCCTGTTAGCAGAGAATTATATTATGGAATTACTGCTAAAAAAAAATCTTATAAAACAATTTTAGATGATTCCCATAAATCGAAACAAGACTTGTTTCATGATAGTGATTTGATTTTCCCTTCCAATCCTGCAAAAGATGCTATCAGTGTGGTCTGTAGCCGTTCACATATGAATCAAGAGACCTCTGAGTTTATTAAAGAACTTCGAAAAAAGTATCCCAAAGTGGAGATTGTATCCAAAGGAAGCTCCTTAAAGTTCTGTATTGTAGCAGAGGGTGGTGCACATTTATATCCGAGGTTTGCTCCTACCATGGAGTGGGATACAGCGGCCGGCCACGCTATTTGCACAGCAGTAGGTCTAAATGTTATTTCCCTGAAATCAAATAAAGAGATGAACTACAACAAAAGAAACTTGGAAAACAATCACTTTTTAGTTCATATTAATGGAGAAATCACCTAGTAAATACGTTGTTCACGGTCAAGGTTCGATTAATAAAAATTACTATACCCATTTCGTTGAACCCCATTGAAAGAAGAATTACTGCACTTTATCGGATTTTTGCCAAATACATTTTTTTAAGATTATACTAACCAAAATATTTTTTTACTTTTCGAGATCCTATTCAAGGAATTGGCTTACAATCAAAAAGAGGCTATCTTATTAGAATAGAGCAATTAACAACCGACCATGGAAGATAATTTGGTGGAGTACCAATATAAGATAACTAGGGCACAACGAAGGGAGTTGAACGGCCATGGTTCTTTTTTGGTTTTATTTACAGGATTGTCCGGTTCTGGAAAATCCACTCTGGCAAATACGCTTGAAAAGCGTTTGTTTGAAATGAAAATTAAAACCTATGTGCTTGATGGGGATAATATTAGGAAGGGAATAAACCAAAACCTTGGATTTTCCCCCGAAGATCGTTCTGAAAATAATCGGCGTATCGGTGAGATATCGAAGCTGTTCATAGATGCTGGATGCGTTGTTCTAGCGGCGTTCGTATCCCCTTATAAAAAAGACCGAGAAAATATAAAACAAACAGTAGGGGCAAATAATTTTTTTGAAGTGTTCGTTAATACAGATATAGAAGAATGCGAACGCAGGGATACCAAAGGTCTTTACAAAAAAGCAAGGGCTGGTGAGATTACTAACATGACAGGCATATCAGCTCCTTATGAAGTCCCTGATAACCCGGATATCGTAATTTCCCCATCTACTTCTCCCGAAGAATCCGCGGAGTCGATTTATGCACATGTCAAACATAAACTTTTATTATAGTGGGAAAGTATTATTTGAATTATTTGGATGAGTTGGAGGCCGAGTCGATTTACATACTTAGAGAAGTTTGGGCCCAGTTTAGGAATCCCGTCATACTCTTCTCTGGTGGCAAAGACTCCATTGTTGTAACTCGGTTGGCTCAAAAAGCATTTTACCCATTAAAGGTTCCTTTCCCTTTACTACACGTAGATACAGGGCATAATTTTCCTGCAACAATCGCCTTTCGCGATAATCTGTCGAAAGGATTAAATACCCAACTCATTGTTGCTTCTGTACAAGAATCAATTGATCAGGGCAGGGTTCTTGAAGAAAAAGGAAAGAATGCAACGCGAAACTCATTACAGATAACCACCCTTCTTGATGTTATTGAAGAAAAAAGAATTGATTGTGCTATAGGGGGTGGAAGAAGGGATGAGGAAAAATCAAGGGCCAAGGAGCGTATCTTTTCACACCGGGACATTTTTGGTCAATGGGACCCCAAGAATCAGCGCCCTGAGCTTTGGCACTTATATAACGGAGGATACCAAGAAGGAGAGCATTTTAGATCTTTCCCCATCAGCAATTGGACGGAATTGGATATTTGGAATTATATTAAAAGGGAGAAGATAGAAATACCATCATTATATTTTGCTCATAAAAGGGAGGTTCTTTGGAGAAATGATTCCTGGATTCCGTTTTCAAGTTTTTTGGAAATCGATAAGGGAGAGGAAGTGGTATCAAAGAAGGTCAGATTCAGGACGCTTGGTGATATTACCATTACCGGTGGTATTGAATCGGAATGCGATGACATCAATAAAATAATTCAAGAAGTTGCGGCAATGCGTAATACGGAACGTGGGAATAGGTCTGACGACAAGCGCTCGGAAACGGCCATGGAAGACAGAAAAAAGCAAGGATATTTTTAATAAGGTTATGATTGAAACAAATCAGTTATTTCGATTCACTACTGCCGGTAGTGTGGATGATGGAAAAAGCACTCTAATCGGTCGTTTATTATACGATTCAAAATCAATTTTTGAAGATCAACTACAAGCCGTTGAAAGGACCAGTTCCAAAAAAGGGTTTAATGGTATTGATCTAGCATTATTTACCGATGGATTAAAGGACGAACGAGAACAAGGTATAACAATCGATGTTGCCTATAGATACTTTACAACACCTAAAAGAAAATTTATAATTGCAGATACTCCAGGCCATATCCAATATACAAGAAATATGGTTACGGGAGCATCAACGGCTAACGCAGCCTTAATTCTGGTAGATGCCAGGCATGGGGTGGTCGAACAAACCAAAAGGCATTCATTCATAGCATCACTGCTCAACATTCCACATATTATTGTCTGTATTAACAAAATGGATTTGGTGGATTTTGACGAAAAGGTCTACGAGGAACTGTGCGTTCAGTTTAAGGAATTCTCATCCAAACTATTGGTACAGGACATTAGATTTATACCAATCAGTGCGCTTTTGGGAGACAATGTGGTCCAGAGATCGGACAATATGAATTGGTATCAAGGAGCTCCTCTGTTGCATACTTTGGAGACCATGTATATAGGTAGTGATACCAATAGGGTCGATGCCCGTTTTCCCATTCAAAACGTTTTGCGCCCACAGACCGACAAATTTATGGAGTATAGGGGCTATACAGGTAAAATCGAAAGTGGTGTTTTTCGCAAGGGGGACGAAATAGTAGTAATGCCCTCTGGACTTACTTCCAAAATAAAGTCCATTGACGTGTTTGAAGAAGAGCTTGATGTGGCCATTGCACCGATGTCGGTTGCCCTTACTTTAGAAGACGATATTGATGTGGGCAGGGGAGACATGATAGTGAGATCGAACAATACCCCTGAAGCCGTAAAAGACATTGTTGTAATGCTTTGCTGGTTGGGCAACACCCCTTTAAACTTAAAAACCAGGTTTAACTTGCAACATACTTCCAATAAACAGTTGGCTGTAATTAAGGAAATAATCTATAAAATAAATATTGATACTCTAGAAAGAGTAGAGGGAAATCAAGACCTAAAAATGAATGACATTGCAAAGGTGAAGATTTCGATCGCTCGACCTATCATGGTCGATACTTATCGTAAGAACAGAAATACGGGCAGCATCATTTTGGTCGACGGCAAATCAAACGAGACCGTAGCCGCAGGTATGATTACCTAGACTTTAAGGCATATTCAATACCATACTTCAATAGAAAGTAAATGATTGTTTTAGGGCAGTTTACTGTTCAAGTACATGAAATTCTGGATAGAATCAGTTGAGAAAAATCAGCTTTTTGCGAACAATAAAATTAAACACCGCAATAAATATTGTAATCAAGGTTTTTGAAATTACATACCAAATTGGTGTGTATGTTGTCATCAAATACATCAATACTATATTTAGAACAAGGCCTATTGCTGAGAATGAAAAAAATGCTATTATTTCTTTTTGTTTTGAATGGCGCCCACTTTTAAACACAAATTTTACATTGAGTAAATAACACACGAATATGGTAATAAATGATGCTAGAAAGTTGGCGAAATTAACTTCGAAATGTACAATCTCAACGAAGAACAGCAACAATACGATTGATACAAAATAGCACACAACACCTACCGATAGGAATAGAAATATTTGCCTAAAAAGCGGATTATTTAATTTTACCTCTATCATACACTCTTTTTCTCCTTTTTTAATAAATTAATCTTTAATAGTTTAGAGTAACTATAAACTAAAAACAGAATTAACCCTGGTACCATCATTATGAAATACCGAGGTTTGCCTAAGAGCAATATTATTCCAAACCCGTAAATCAAAACAAAAATTACAACTGATTTAATTTCAAAGGGAATTCGACTTCTTTCCAAAATTGCAGTCCTAGCGATTAAAACCAAGAAAACTAGTATAATACCATTTGGTATGAGGTATCCATACGTTTGAAGACCTTGGTTTTTGTATGAATTTGGGATATTGAAAAATAATCGCCCAGTACTGGCCATAGTGTTCTTTAAGTATTTTATGGGGTATTTTTTCATGTTCTCTATTGCCTTGACTTTTAAAGCACTATCTCTTTCCATATTTGAAAGTGGCTGTAACCGTTGGTAAAATTCACCGTGATTCAATCGTAATTTCTCTAGCCTTTGATATTCCTCAGAGTCTCCTTCAAATCTAACACCAAGAATTCTATCGGCAGAAAACCAGTTGCCATATTCGTTTTCAAAGGGGGTAGAACGATGGTAAAGTAATTCTCCACCACGAGTTCCCAAATAGAATGGTTTATTGGTGACTTTATAGGCATATACCAGGAATGGTGTTGTAAAAAGAATACCCACCGTTAGGATTAAAAGTGACCATTTGGGTCTTTGCGATTTTTTGAAAACAGACATGAGCACTAACATTGTCATACTTACTACTACCACATGAAAAAAGATTACTTTGGTTAAAACTAAGAATCCTAAAAACAAAGAAGCTAGAACCCCGTTTTTAGGATTATTCTTTTTTAAGTGGAAAGAACAGAAGTGGAATATAAATCCATTTATCAAAAAGAAAGATAGTGACTCCGATAAAAGATCTGGCATAAAATGCAACAGTGGTGGGTAAAGGCCTAAAACATATGATGAAATAAGTGCAATTTTTGGTTTTAGGTATAATCGTAGTGATTTATAAAAAAATAATATTCCAAGAAATACGAAGATTCCATTTATAATATTTGGAATCATCAAATTAACATCTAAAGCAACAAATGGTAAAAGCACCAGTGGGTAACCTGGGCCATTCGATAGGTCAGGATTATCAGGGCTAGTATAAAACCCTTGTGTCAAATTTTCTGCATACGCCATATATCTTAGTTCATCCCCCTCGAGAGGGTTATTTAACAGAACTATTATAACTATATAAATAGCTAGAAGAGGCGATAACGAGAGTATTTTTCTTTTTATCATGCTAATGATAATCCTGTTCAAATTAAGTATTATTTTTCTTAAAGTAGTTTTCAATCCTATCGAACTCCTCGTCATTCAATCGTTTTGTGTTGGAAGTAGTAGAGAATTGTAAGTTCTTTAGCTCTGCTGACTCTATTTTTTGGTTGAGAGCTTTTTCGCCAACCAATTTTATTATGTCCCTGGGGTTTACACAAAAATCCTCATAAGAAACTCGAAAATAATTTTTAGGATCGATTTTAGCTCTGTTTTTGTCAAGTATTCGATTAACTTCAAAGACTTGATGGCAAATGTCATCAATATAGGCTAAGGGGTCATTATTGTTTTCCGAGTCTTTACTTAGCAAACCCCACGCAATCTTATCACTACCTTGAACAGTACGGCGGGACAGAATAATGGACTGAGCGACAAAAACCGGATCTCTATAGATTTCAACAAAGAAGATATTTGGAAATACTTTGTCAAACATGGGTGCACAAAGTGAATTTCTATTGTTCTTGTTCAGAAATGGTTTTTTTGTTGTATTTAACCAAGTATTGAAAAAGCCCCTCATGTCAATCTTTGATTCATCGCTTATATCCTCAGGTGCATGGTTTCTATCCTCGCCCAACCATCTATTCCAAAGAAAAAAGGCATCGTTAGGTCCACCAAAGCCTTGAACACTGCCAAAATAACTTTGATAATCCTTGACAGATTTAGGAATCAATCTGCGGAACAGTTTATATGCGCTTATAGGGGAATTAACAAAAGAGGCAATAAAATTACTGATGTAACTTACGGGCAAGTATCGCTCCAAGGTTTGATATAGCAGTGTAGTTCCACTTCTTGAACCACCTAGAACCAATATAATCGGAAGTGATGAATCTTTGGAATTTTTTAATTTTCTTTTCTCTGAATTTCGTAATAGCAAATCAACCGGGATAACCAGTTTGGTGAAAAACTCCCTGAATAAGATTGAATAAGCCGTTTTGTTTCCAGAAAGAAGCATGCGTTTAAGTAAACCGACCGGGTCTTTAAAATTAGAATAGCTCATAATATTGTTTATTGTCGAGAGCAATGAAGCTCCTTTAGGTTGATTATTTGAATATTGGTTTTATTGTTGTTTTCATAAAAGTTCAATTCCGTTTTTGGAACACATACCATTTGACATCTATTGGCGGATAAATCAATTTTAGTTTTCCAAATGAATTTGTTAGTAATTTGATAATACGTTGTTTTAGAAAAAAATTTGGTGTGTTGGTATCGATTAGAGCAATCCCATGCTTTAACTTTATTCGTTTGAAGGGGAATCCTTTGTTTATGCGATCAAAACCATAAAAATCAAAAAGTTCAGTAATCGTTTTGTCAGAAAACCAATGAACAACACTTGGTGGACAGTATGCATGCCAGTGTTTACCAATTAATTTCACAATCAGACTTTCTCGGTTCCATGATTCAACGAGAATAATACCATTGGGTCTTAAAAAGCTATGAGCCTTCTGTAGAGCTATATCAAGGTCGTTAAAGTGACCAATCACTTCGATTAATGTTATCAAATCAAATTTTTGGTTGGTTTCATAAGACTCTAGGTCCCCAACTTGTATGTCGAAGCCAAATTCATCTTTACCATATTCCGCCATTGTTTTATTTGGCTCTACTCCATAACAAGTCCAACCCTCGTTCTCGAACCCTTTAAGTATAAAGCCTGCTGCACTGCCTACATCCAAAACCTTACCTGGTTTGTCAATGTACTTGGATACCAATTTAGCATAGCGACTGCCATGCTTTATCAAGATTTCCTTCTCATTTAAATAATTAGGATACCCAGATTTACCCTCGAAGAAATAACTATCGGAGTACACCTTTTCAAGGTGTATTTCAGAATCATCTACACGGTGAAATCTATGACCGCATGTTACGCATTCATATATTTCATGTCCGTTTTTATTCATGAACAATGGTTTTTCATCAGGGCAATCCTTTATAGACCTACAAGTTTTCTTCATAACATATTCTGTGTCATTAGATGTCGCACTCATTTATTCAATGGTCTTAATCACACTCCCACATGTCAGCATGGCTTCACCATAATAGGGGTTCTTAATATCGCTTTGCGTGCTTAACCAAATTGCTCCATGGCCATTATTAGCCATAGGACATTTTTGTAAATACAATGTTTCTACTGGCGATTTGATATTCATTGCAAGGGCCACAATATTTTCATTTAAAACAACCAATTGAGCTCTTTGGGTTTTTAAGTCTGAATTTGATGAGATAGCACTAAACATTTCAATACTCTTGGATAGATGCGATTTTTCTATTTTGCCCAAACCTCCTATTTCTATGCCTTTCATTTTTTCAAATGTCGTTTTTGCCAAAGCAGATACCTGATTCGCATCACTAGCTACAAAGGCATCTTTCATTTTAAAATAAGGTTTTAATGCAGCTTGAAAAGCTGTTTGAAATGCCTTTGGTAATTTCATTTTCATAGTTGGAATGGCATTGGATTTATTTTCTGAATCGCCTTGCATTCCCGAATGACCTTCATGACCTGTCATTGTTTTCCTACCAGACTTGTTCATCATTGACTTCTTGCCTTGTAATTGGGCCGCTGCATCTACTGTAAAAGTGCCATTGGTCACAATTTCTTCTCCATTTTCTAATCCTGAAGTAACTGTAAAATTATCTCCGTTACGAAGGCCTACAGTAACTTCTCGCATTTCAAAAACAGGCTCATTTGGATTTAGTTTTACATATACCAAAGAGCGTTCCCCTGTCCATAAAACAGCACTTGCTGGAATATTCAATGACTCTTCCACAGCTTTGGCTGTGCCTTTTATTTTTCCGGAAACAAACATTCCAGGCTTGAACAAATTTTCATTGTTTTTTAAGGTTGTGCGCACCGTCACAGTTCTTGTACTACTATTCAACACAGGGTCAATAAATGATATGACTGCATCAAATTCCTTTTTAGGATATGCGCTCGTGGTAACCTTTATTTTCTGTCCTTTTTTAAACTGTGAAATTTGATTTTCATAAGCATCAAATTCTGCCCAAACTGAATTGAGGTTACTTACTTTTAGGATAGGCTGACCTTGTTTTAAATAATCACCTTCTGCTGCCATTACCATCGCTACTGTTCCTGAAACCGTTGCGTATAATGGAAAGTTTTCACGCACTTCTCCTGTCGACTCTATATTGTCGATTTGACTTTCAGAAAGTTTCCATAGTTTCAACTTATTACGAACAGCTTTATATAAAGCCGGTTGAAATTGTTTTAAAGAAGTCGCTGTAATTAATTCCTGTTGAGCAGCTACAAGATTTGGTGAGTAAATTGTTGCTAATAATTGCCCTCTTTTTACTTCTTGCCCTTCAAAACTTACATTTAATCTCTCCAAGCGACCATCAAAATAACTTGCTTGAATAGCATTGTTTTCCTCATTTGCAGCTATTTTACCAGACAGTGAAATTACCCCATCATCATTACTTTCCTTAAGATTACCGACAATGGTGGTTTCAATATTTGCTAATGCCAATGCGTTTTCGGTCATCTTGATTTGATTTGCAGCTAAGCCTTCAGAACTTGCTTCTGCAGGAATCAATTCCATACCACAAATTGGGCAATCTCCGGGTTCCGGTTGCATAATCTGCGGATGCATTGAGCATGTCCACATTTGATTAGCCGATGTTTCTGAATGGTCGTGATTATCTACCGTTTTATTAGCACTATCGGCACTAGCACCAAATATTAAGTAACCCCCAAGTAGTCCAATCATTACCGCAATACCGAAGTACAAGATGTTTTTTTTCATGTTAAATAGTTTTAATTATTTCCGACGGTTCGTGCATAATTATCGCAGAAAGAAGACTATTTGATGGAAATCTATTTTTATTACGATCTTTAAAATCTAAAAGCTGTTTCATCTTTTTGGTAGTTTTAATGACATTTTTTTATTTAAAATCAAATCGTCAACATGTCCTGATAATTTATTGTCTTCTGTTTTAAAGTGCATATGTATATTGGTGGAATGATGTGTGAAGACGGCCTTGTGTTTTGTAGAATAGAAGCCTATGATTTCTACCGCGTTGTTGTCCAGACTTCCGTTCAATCCCGATTGCTTATGCTTGTCGTGATTATGGTCTGTATCCCCATCTTTCCAATTTATCACATGCCAATCTAAAGAAGAGACTTCGCCTTCTAACAAGAAAGGAAAAGGTTCTTGCACATTAATACCATTGGATTTCGCAGTTTCAAAAATTCTCTTTTCTAGATCAACTTTCGTTTTGACATTCTCAATATTAAAACCATTCCATGTTTCAACTTCCGCATAAACCAGTAAAGCAGCTTTCATGGCATAAGAATCGGTGATACTGATATTATTATCAATTACAACACTATTATGTGGTTGGCTGTCAAATATTTGTATTTCACCTTTTAAATCTGCTACTGCGCCAAGAGCATAAAAATGTTCTTTTTGTGATAGGGTATCTAATGAAATTGTAGCCTCTATATTTCCTGACATTATGTTTCGCAAAGCTCCCGAATGCTTAACTTTCACATTGGTAGATATTTTAGTGCAAGACATAATTAAAAAACTCAACAGTGCCACTCCAAGTAATTGGTAATAGGTGTGATTATTAATATTCATTTTCTTCTATTTGTTTAGCAACGCAAAGAGGCTTAGTATTCTCTCTCAACAAACCTGCTCCATTGACTTTATAATTTTTCCTAGTGAGTGTGTCCGTCTTCGTAATGCTCCTCATTTTTTACAAGAGTCATTCCACACACGACACATGTGCCTTCTTCGTCTCTACCACTATCATCGCAATGCATAGGGCATACATAAGCAGTATTGTATTTCTTATCTCTCGCTGCTTTATCTTCCTTACATGAGACTACTGAAATCGTTGTAAAGACTATTATCCCTACTAGAGTTACTATAAGCTTTTTCATTATTTTGTATTTATTGAGTTATTAAATAATTGATTATTGCGCTATGCGCATAATAAGTTTCGACTGCACTTATTTGATTGATTTGAAACTTTAATTGTAGCTCTTGAATATCGAGTACATCATTAAAATCAATAGTTCCCGTTTCATAATTTTTAAGAAGGATTTCTTCCGCATCATTAGCTTGCTTCAAGTTTTTCTCGAGTGTATTGTATTTAATTCTAGCTTGATTGCGCGATGATATCGCTTGAGCAAAAGCAGACTCCAAATCATTTAGGCGACTGTCTTTTTGAGCTCTAATTTCAAGCTGTTTTAGTTCGTTCTGTTTTGAAGTAGACTTGTACTTATTATTAAAAAGAGGCACAGAAACAGAAACCATCGGCATAAAAATATCCTTACCATTATCACTAAAACTCATATCAGGTCGCTCAGAAACTGGCATATAATCCAATCCAAAACCAATCATAGGATTGCGCTCTGCTTGATTTAATTCTTCTGATTGTACTACGGATTCATAGAGTTTGTCATATTTGAGCAATTCTGGATTTAGCATTAAAGCATCCTCAGCGAACACGCTATCTTCATCTGGGGGCATTAAGTTTTCAAGAACAGTTACTTCTGTTTCCCCATCTCGATTAAGCAATTTATTAAGGGTTGTTTGCTCGCCTGAATACCCCTCATCTAAAACTTCTTTTTGCTGCTGCAACTCATTTTGTCTAATCTGCAATTTCAATACGTCTACTGCAGATGCTTTTCCAACTTCCACAGAGGTAAGTGCCAGTTTTTCATAGGTTTTCAATAACTGAATATTCTCATCAAGTACTTTTTGTTTTTCCTTTATGCTATAGAGTCTATAATAGGATTGAGAAACCGAAAGTGCCAGTTTACGTTTTGCAATCACGATTTCTACATATTCTGAATCTGCCATTGCGCTTGCGTAATTTTCTCTAGCCGTAATCGTACCGAACCATGGCAACATTTGTCTCGCCGAAAACCGAGCACGTTGGGCACCAGTTCTAGTTTCAGGTTCACTCACAAAATACCCTGCGCTGAATTCTGTATTGGGAATCCAATCAGCTTCGTTTACTTTTTCTTCAGCTATGTTGTGACGAAGATGATACGCCTGAATCTCTGGACTATTATCTAGTGCCTCGCTAATAAATGATTGTAATTGTTGAGCGCTCGAAAAAGCGGAAACAAGCAAAAAACAGATAACAATATTTATAGTTCTCATTAGTTTGCTCTTTTTAGTTTTAATTCTTCTCTCCAACTGTACAATACCGGTACAATAAAATAGGAGGTAATATCAATCACCATTCCCCCAAAAATTGGGATGGCCATTGGCATCATAATATCACTTCCCTTTCCTGTAGATGTCAATACAGGAAGTAAAGCAAGAATTGTAGTTACCGTAGTCATCAGACAAGGACGTATTCGTTTTTTCGCAGCTTCTAATGCTGAATGTCTAATACCCTTTTCATCTGTTGGTTTGTCACGGTCAAAGGTTTGCGTGAGATAGGTTGCCATTACTACTCCGTCATCGGTAGCAATACCAAAAAGTGCAATGAACCCGACCCATACTGCCACACTCAGATTGATGGTTTTCATATTGAATAGGTCACGCATGTTCTCTCCGAACAGATTGAAATTGAAGAACCAGTCTTGACCATACAACCAAATCATAATGAAACCACCTGCAAAAGCCACTGTGATTCCTGTAAAGACCATAAGTGAAGTAGAAACAGATTTGAACTGGAAATACAAAATCAAGAAAATTATTGCTAGTGCCAACGGAACCACAACAGAAAGTGTTTTCTCTGCTCGCAACTGGTTTTCATAGGTTCCAGTAAATTGATAACTGATTCCTTTAGGAATAGTTAATTCCCCAGTTGCTATTTTTTCTTTTATTAAAGCCTGAGCATTTTCTACGACATCTACTTCGGCAAAACCATCAAGCTTATCGAATAGTACGTATCCGATTAGGAAGGTATCTTCACTTTTAATCACTTGTGGACCTTGTTCGTAGCGTATGTCAACAAGTTCGCCCAATGGGACGGGACTTCCCTTTTCAACTGGGACATAAATCTTTTTAAGGTCTTCTTCATTGCCGCGTAATTCTCTCGGGTAGCGCACGCGAACACCATAACGCTCACGACCTTCAACGGTCTGCGTCAAAGGCATTCCGCCAACAGCTACTTTTAGAACTTGCTGAACATCAATAATCGATATTCCATATCGCGCCAGTTGCTCTCGTTTGATATCGATTAACAAGTAAGGCTTACCCACAATTCGGTCTGCAAAAACAGCCTGCTCCTTGACACCATCGGCTTGTTTCAGAATACCTTCTAACTGTAAGCCAAAGGCTTCTATTTGCAATAAATCCTGTCCTTTTACCTTGATTCCCATGGGTGCCCTCATTCCTGTTTGCAGCATGACCAGTCGGGTTTCAATGGGTTGTAATTTCGGTGCGGAAGTTACCCCTGGTAATCTTGTCGCCTTAACGATTTCATTCCATATATCATCTGGGTTTTTAATCTCTGGTCGCCAGTTACGGTAGTATTCGCCATCGTCATCTTCAACCAAATGTTTCGAATGAATTGCAAATGGGTCTTTTAATTTTGATGCTTTGTAACTCGAATTTTCACTATCTATATTCGTATTCGTATTTGGATTAATAACTAGAGTACCATTTTTAAGTATATAAAGCCCATCTTCATTTACTTTGTAGCGTTGTTTTTTACCCTTCTCATTATGCATGTATTCAGATTTGTACTGAATCATATTTTCATACATGGATAACGGTGCCGGGTCGAGTGCAGATTCTGTTCTGCCAGATTTACCAACCACCGTTTCTATTTCGGGAATGGTAGCAACTGCCATATCCAGTTGTTGCAATACCCTTTTGTTTTCTTCTACACCAGCATGCGGTAAAGAGGTAGGCATTAAAAGGAACGAGCCTTCGTTTAGGGATGGCATAAATTCCTTTCCGGTGTTGTTCATAATCCACACACCAGAAATAAGAACCGTTGCAGGAATGATTAGGAACAAGAGTTTATTCGCTAATGCCCATTCCAAAATCTGACCATAATACCTTCTCAATACAGAAAATATCCCTAGAACTCCAAAGCAAATTAGCGCTACAAAAATCAAGTTGACAAATACACTTCTATCAAAGCCTAAGGGTCTCCAATATTCTGCAAGCAGAAATACGATAGCAGCTGAGGATATAATAATATTAATCAGATTAACTTTCTTGCCGTCAAGATTATGCCTTAAATTTAAAAGTCCCGTTACACCAAAAGCAATCAAAAAAATCCCTAACCAATAGCCTGAAAACATTGCGATTGCTCCCAATACTAAAAGCGAAATTTGAAGTACATAGCTAAATGAAGATTTCAGATTCTTCTTTCTAAATAAATATGCCGCCAATGGCGGGATTATGAATAAGGCGATAATCAATGAAGCCGAAAGGGCCATTGTTTTTGTAAAAGCAAGGGGACGGAATAATTTTCCTTCTGCACCAATCATAGTAAATACAGGTACAAAGCTTATAATGGTAGTTAGGACTGCCGTTAAGATTGCTCCAGAAACCTCAGAGGTAGCATTATAGATGATTTCATTCATAGTGTATTCCGCGCCGCTTTCACTAAAACGCAATTTTTTATCATCCATATGCCGTATCATGTTTTCGGCTAGAATAACACCAACATCGACCATGGTGCCAATAGCAATGGCGATACCTGAAAGCGCAACTATATTGGCATCTACATTAAAGATTTTCATGGCTACAAAAACCATCAAAACAGCAACTGGTAATAATCCAGAAATTAAGATGGACGCCCTTAAATTGAAGACCATTATGATAATTACCAAAATGGTAATTAATATTTCTAATGTCAATGCTTCATTGAGGGTATCGAGGGTTTCTTCAATCAGCTCTGTACGGTCGTAAAAAGGAACTATGGTCAATTGAGAGGTACGGCCATCTGCCAATACTTTTGAAGGCAAACCATCTTTAAGTTCATCGATTTGGGCTTTTACATTCGTGATGACTTCCATTGGGTTTGCACCGTAACGAGCAACGACAACACCTCCAACTACTTCGGCTCCTTCCTTATCCAAAATACCACGTCTGGTTGCTGGCCCAAGACTTACGTTAGCAACATCCTTAATTCGAAGTGATGTAAAATTTTCAGAAGAAACAACCGCATTCTCTAAATCTGCAATGGTCTTGACATAGCCCAAGCCGCGGACAAGGTATTCAGCTTGGTTTATTTCCAAAGTCTGCGCTCCTATATCCTGATTGCTTTCTTTTACAGCTTTTACAATTTGGTTTAGACTAATTTTATATTGGCGCATTTTCTCAGGATTCACATCAACTTGATATTCCTGTACATAACCACCAATTGAGGCGACCTCCGAGACACCACTAGCACCTGAAAGCGCATATTTCACATAATAGTCTTGAATACTGCGTAATTCCTGTAAATCCCATCCACCAGTTACATTACCCTTTTCGTCACGTCCTTCTAAAGTATACCAATAGATTTGACCCAATCCAGTAGCATCAGGCCCTAGAGCTGGGTTTAAACCTTCTGGCAACAAATTTGCCGGTAATGAATTTAGCTTTTCTAAAATCCGACTACGTGACCAATAGAACTCGATGTCCTCCTCAAAAATGATATAGATGCTCGAAAAACCGAACATAGAGGAACTACGAATCGTTTTTACCCCTGGTATACCGAGCAAAGAAGTAGTTAGTGGATATGTAATTTGGTCCTCAATATCTTGTGGAGAACGACCTTCCCATTTCGTAAAAACAATTTGTTGGTTTTCACCTATATCAGGAATAGCATCTACTGCTACCGGGTTTGAAGGCAGAAAACCTGTATTCCAACCAAGCGGTGCATTTACGATACCCCAACCTACAAATAAGGCGAGCATTAGTACTGCAACTAGTTTGTTCTCGATAAGGAATTTGATAGCTTTATTAAGCATGTGATTTGATAATTAAACAGGTATGAAAGATTTGATATTCTGATATTCAGAAAAACAAATACAACAAATTGAGCCCTAAACGATTGCTATCGCAGGGCGCACTTAATACTGTCTAAAAATCAAATAAGGAAAGTCTGGTCAAGAACTTGAACATCCCGTAATAGTGGAGGCGGGACATAGTCTCTAAACGGAGTTATATTTTCTTCTACCGCATCAAAGAGATTTATAAAGGAATAAGCAAAAGAAAAAACAAATTGTTGCTGTTCAAAAGTAAGGTTGTCGAATGAGATTTTTAAATCATCTTGACCCTCTATTGTAACTTCTATATCAGAACAACAGCTTGTCTCGTTCTCCATTTCCATAACTTCACAGGAACTAGAGTCTTTCGACTTTTCTGCTTTCATCATGCAAGTATCTACCTTATCGAACATGCTGAAATCTACCAAATGACCACCACAGTAATGCATATCCACAGAGAAAGACATTGTGGATAATAGCACGATTAATGCCATTAAAGTGGAAGTTATTTTATGTAGCGTTTCTTTCATTCGTTAAACAAAATTAGTAAATAATTCGATTATCTGGTTTTTTTAACTAAAATTATTTTATTTCTCATTATTATTAACGCGTTGAATACGAGCACTTTAAAATATTTTTAATATTCAAGTTTTGAATATTATAATTATAGAGTTAATTCTTGTAGATTTTTTGTGGGACTAATATTCTCCTTTGAAATCAGTCAAATCGTTATTTTTTTTCGACAAAAGTAAAATTGTCTTCTTTTGCCAAGTCTAATTAGCAAAACATTATTATTTAAAATATCTTTGGATTGCCCCCCCTTCAATTGAACGCCTCGTTTTGACTAAATCTCTTTAAAGAAATGCGTTCGACCAAATTAAATTTACTTCCCAAAAAATATTTGATAAAAACAGGTGATGTCGATCATGGTGATTGGAATTTCAAACCATTCCTGGGAATTATTATGAAGGCAAGGTTTCGCCTAATTATTAGAATGCTCGCTAAAAAGAGTAAGGGACATTTGCTTGAAATCGGATATGGAAGTGGAGTTTTTTTACCTGAACTAGCAAAACACGCCCATAATATTTATGGAATTGATATTCATGACAAACATAATGAAGTGGCAGAAAAGCTCCTTGAATATAATGTAAAAGCGGAACTCGTTTCTGGTGGAGCGGAAAAGATGATATGGGAAGACAATTCATTTGATAGTATTGTAGCAGTTAGCGCTTTAGAATTTGTTTCTGATTTAGAGGCAGTATGTTTGGAAGTAAAAAGAACTCTAAGGCCAAACGGCAGTTTTATGCTGGTAACACCAGGAAAATCACCAATTCTTGATTTTGGTTTTAACCTGTTGACAGGGAAAAGTGCTAAAAAGGATTTTGAGGATAGGCGTGAAATTGTTATGCCAATGTTATTGAAACACTTTGAGATAAAACAAGAACTGACCTACCCAAAATATGGTTCTTCAATACTAAAGCTGTATACAGGCTTGGAATTAAAGCCAAAGGATGTTTGATTCTCAACTAAATGAAAACTGTTCTATTAATAATCATGAAAATAGAAACGGATTTAACAGTATTAGGATAGGATTCTTAATCCTTGGAGAATACTTTTAACCTTATTGTGTAACTATTTACTTGACATACAACTAGTTTTATCGGTCCATCATTACCAGATTAAAACGTATTGAAATTCTATTCTACCTGAATTTGAAATATAGCGTTTTGTTCAGATTCAAAAGGATTTAAAATTTCACAACTTCAAAGCTTTCGACCTACTACCCGAACCGCCACTGCTACCTTTTTTTGACAGCGAAAAAACAACATCCATTCTTGCACAACGGCATAAAGCCAGGACCCCACCAAAAGTGGGGTCTCTTTTTTATACGTCTTAGCAAGCCTGAATATTGTAACTGAGTAAGCAACAAAAAAAGGTAACAGCGACGGCTCTGTGGGAAGTAAATCAAAACCGGAAATCATGAAATCATATCAAATCCTCAAAAATGAATCGGAACAAAAGTTAAAAAATAACAAAAAGGAAAACGCTCTAGGTGTAATAAGTAAATCGCTATTAAATGCTGTTCGAAAAGTTCGGGCAGGTCTATTAATTCATTCTAAATATTTTCAATTATGAGTAATCTTAGAAACAAAGTCCAATTGATTGGCAACGTGGGGAACAATCCCGAAATGACCGTTTTGGAAAGCGGTAAAAAAGTAATCCGTTTTTCATTGGCCACCAATGAGAACTACAAAAACGCCAAAGGCGAGAAAGTTCTAAGTACAGACTGGCATAATATGGTGGCTTGGGGCAAGACTGCCGAGATTGTAGAAAAGTATGCCGTCAAAGGCAAGCAAATTGCCATCGAAGGAAAATTAACTTCTCGCAGTTATGAAACCAAAGAAGGCGAAAAGCGATACATCACGGAAGTGATTGTTAGTGAAGTATTGTTATTGGGTTCTAAGTCTGAAAACAAAGCAGCTTAAACAGTGGATTGTAGAAAAACAAAGAGGGCATTCTCGGAAAAGTACTGCCCTCTTTTTCATTACTAATAACGTTTAAATCAAAAGCAATGAAATCACAAGTTAATGAAATTAAAGTCAGTTACAAAGAACGCATAACCGCACCATTTTGGCGCAAGATAAATTCCTCGAAAGATGCTGCGGAACTTCTTTTTGAGCATTGGGATAAAAGTACTATTAGCTTACATGAATCGTTCAAAATAGTTTTATTGAATAATAACAATAAGGTCAAAGGAATCTATCAAATTTCACAAGGGGGAATAACAGGAACGCTTGTAGATTTGAGAATCCTATTTGCGGTTGTCCTAAAAACCCTTTCCGTAGCGATTATCTTGACACACAACCACCCAAGTGGAACACTAAAAGCAAGCGAAGCGGATAGACAGATTACGAAAAAAATCAAGAACGCTGCACAGCTTTTAGACATCAAAGTACTCGATCACATTCTAATTGTACCCAATGGCGACTATTACAGTTTTGCCGATGAGGGAATACTTTAAAATTCAAATCGTATGGATATTAATATAGATATACCGTTTCGTCTAAATTTCAATAATCTGGACGGAGATACACAGGAAAAATTGATGGAGCAATCCAAGATAGAAGTTGAAATAAAATTCGGTTCTGAAATGAAAATATATGCCCAAGAAAATCATTTGGACTATCAAGAAATTTTGGAAGAGGAAGCTATTAAGAACCTTTATAATTACCAATTCATGTTCACTATTTAAAGCAAGAAGATTTTGAATGCATGGGGCGACTTTCAAAAAGTTGCCCTTTTCTATTTTAGAAAATGCAACACTTCTCAATAATTCATATTGAATCCATAAAAAAATAGCTTTAACCTTCTTAAAATGGATGCCTTTTTCAACTTTAGAAACGAGAGCCTTTACCTTGAAGTAAAGGTATTTATTTTTTCCCCTGCGGGGGAAAAAGGAATAGCAAGAGGACAACACGCTAAAGCGGTGTTATGATATTTGATTCTATTTTCAATACCTTGAAAATGAGTGTTTTATGAGGTAGTGCGATAGTTTTTAATAAATCAATAGATAGGATATTTTACTGTAAAAAGCTCCGAAACCCCTGAAAACATTAAAAAATTTACTGTAAAAATGAAAGAAAAGAGAAAATATAAGTATCCGTATTCGGCCATTAGTATCCGTTTCGCCGTTGCCCTTCGGTTTCGGGTATTCTCAAAAAAAGTGGCACGTTCCCATGCCGAAACCTTGACGGCAATGATGGACTTTTTTGAATGGCACAACTACTCGCCCCACCAACGTTTTGGAAAGGATATCATAGCCGGTCAAGATAAAAATCGTAAGCGCATAGAGGCGGGAATCGCAATTTCGAAGGCTATTGAAAAGTCTCTAAATATTCCGTTAATGAACATTGAAATGATGTTGAAGTCACTTTTTCAAGAGGATTATAAAAGATATGTACCCAAGATATTTGAGCCGAAAAAAACCGATTCCGATTCTATGGAAACCATAAGGATAAAGGCCGTGAAGTTAAAAATGAAATACCATCGAGCCAATCAAAAATTGGAAGAAACCCAAGATCGAATGAAATACCTTTTGGATAAAATCGAACTAGTGAAGAACCGCTTTGGAAAGGATTATCTGAAAATCGAAATTACAAGGGAAGAGGTAGCACGTTTCAAAAGGGGCTTAAAAGATTCATGATAAGTTCATAGTGATCACACCACAGAAATCAGGGAAATGTTATTCGAATTGTGCAGCGGATTATGTCGTTTATTTCGAAGTGGGGAAAATGCTGGAACCCCAGAAACAGGAAAATTTATTCATTGGAAAGAAGATTAGTTTTTCCCAATAAACCTGAATCAAAACTTAATGTTCCTAATTCACAACTAAAATCAATAGAGGTAGTTTTTACTCCTTTCAATAAAACAAAGGTAATTTTCCGTGTTTTTTACTCTCGTTTAAATATAAATTTTGAATAAGTAATTACGATTACATACTAGTTCTTGACTTTCGAATAGAATTTACCGACATTTGAATAGATATAAGTTCATTAAATATATAAATACAAACAGGTGCGCTATTCGGTGCGCACTTTAAAAATACTGATTTTAACTTTTTGAATATCAAATGATTACAACTGAGGTTCGAGCCCCAGCCAGGTCACTTTTAGACTTCATAAAATATTCAAAAAGCCTTTAAATCATTGATTTATAGGCTTTTCTTTTTTCTTCATCCATTTGATATCATTGAAAATCATCCAATTTGGAGCGCTATTCGGTGCGCACTTATTAAATCCATAAAAATGGACACCAGAAGGGTGTTTAAAAATTGTATATCAGATTATTACGGAAATATTTTTATCAACTTAAAATGGTAAAAAAAATGAAAAACAAACAATTATAGTGTCCAATTCATTTGCAATCTTAAGTTACCTAAGAACAGGCAGATTAAATAATCGCGGTAAAGCTCCGATATACATACGAATAACCGTAAATGGCAATCGCTCTGAATTTAGTATAAAACGTAAAATTAAGCCTGAAAACTGGAATTCCATAAAAGGTAGAGACAAGGGTTCGAGTCAAAAAGGAATTGATTTAAACCGCTACATTGATGATTTGGAATCAAGAGGTTGGAACAGCTTCGGGACATTTTTGTTTTGTTGCTTTACGGGATTGACCTAGAGGGATGTCCAAAAGTTATCTCAAAACCATGTCGTTTTGAAAATGAATGGAACTCGAAGGATAAAAATTAATCGTTCAAAAACTGATTCTCGAAGTACCATTTCCCTACTTCCTGCTGCAGAAGAAATCATATTAAAATATGCAGATCATCCTATTACTGCACAAAATGGCTTGCTCTTACCTGTAATTAGTAATCAAAGAACAAATGCCTACTTAAAAGAAATAGCAGACGCATGCAATATAGCAAAGCATCTGACCTTCCACTTGGCTAGACATACTTTCGCAACCACTGTAACCCTTGATAATGGAATACCAATTGAATCGATTAGCAAAATGCTGGGGCATCAATCTTAAAAGACCACTCAGATTTATGCTAAAGTTATCGACCAGAAATTAAAAGAGGATATGGATAAGCTTCGGGAGAAATATTAATATCTTACGGTAGTTCCACCAAGGCTATTCTAAGTTTTGTTGTACATATCTTGTCTAGTTGATAATCCCAATATTAAAATTACCATTTCTTATATTTAATGTACTTTATTTATAATGATGTAAAACCAAATAAGCATGAAATGGTTAAAGGTCTGATTAGTTACTTAAGGCGTATTTTATCATTTTGGTAAATGAAGTTAAAATAATATTACTACTTGATAATAAGTGCTAGTTCTTGAAACGTATAGTAGCTTATTTTTAAAAATAATGATGGCACCATCACCAACGCTGAAAGATGATCAGCAGTTAAATAAGAAACACTATTATTTCCTTGAATATGAAAAATGTGCTTACCCTAATATTTTTATTTCTTATCCATTCCGGTTCCTATGCACAAGATGTTTTAGTCGAGGCTGAAAGTTTTGACAACCCTGGGGGATGGACCGTAGACCCACAATTCGAACAACAAATGGGGTCTCCCTACTTATTGGCACACGGAATTGGAGAACCGGTTAAAAATGCTATTACTAAGGTCAGATTTGAATCTGACGGAGAATATCATGTTTGGGTCCGCACTAAAAATTGGGTGCCCGGAGATTGGGAGGCTCCAGGTAGATTTCAACTAAAAATCGATGGAAAACCTTTAAAAAAGATCTTAGGTCAGCGTTCAGGCTGGGGCTGGGAATATGTCGATAAAATAAAGGTGTCCGAAAAAGAAATTGATATGGAACTGGTCGATTTGACCGGATTCGACGGACGATGCGATGCTATCTATTTTTCAACTAAAAAAGAAGAACCTCCCTCTTCTACCAAAAAGTTGGCTGAATGGCGAAAGAAGACCAAGTCCGAACCAAATGCTCCACCGATTACAAAATCCTATGATTTAGTAGTTGTAGGTGGTGGACTTGCAGGTTGTGCCGCATCTATTGCAGCGGCAGAAGAAGGACTCAAAGTCGCTTTGATTCATGACCGACCGGTTTTAGGTGGAAATGCCAGCGAGGAGATTCGGGTGCATACCTTGGGTATCTATGGAAATTTTGAACGCATCCTAAAAAAAATCGATACGGAGCATTATCCGAACGGAAGTGCCGAAGCTAAATTGGACCAGAAAAAGCGCGATGATAATGTCAAAAGTTATGAGAATATCGATTTGTTTTTAAATCATAGGGCCTATGATGCAAAAGCTGAAAATAATAGCATTCAATATGTAGATGCGAGACATACTTCGACTGGTGAACGAATTCGATTTGAAGCACCAAGATTTGTTGACTCTACAGGAGACGGATGGATTGGATACTGGGCGGGGGCGGAATTCAATTATGGTCGTGAAAGTTCTGAAGAATACGGAGAAGTTTGGGAAGAACATGGCGAATTGTGGACACCTTCAGAACCAGACGATGCGGTGATGGGTTCTTCAGTTTTATGGGGGTCGAAAGAAACAAATACTAAACATACTTTCCCCGAAGTCTCTTGGGCCATGCCCGTTGCAAGAAAGTATGCACGGGTTGCCGGAGAATGGCAATGGGAATTCAGTAGTCCGGACCATAACCAAATTGATGATGCCGAAGATATTCGTGATCATATGTTACGCGCCATTTATGGATCGTTTGCAAATGCCAAAAAAGATCCAACAAATGCCAACAGAAAATTGGAATGGGTTTCTTCCTTAGTTGGAAAAAGAGAATCGAGAAGACTGGTCGGTGACCATATTTTTACGTTCAACGATGCCAAGGAAGGACGCAAATTCCCTGATGGAGTGGTTATCGAAATTCGCGATGTGGATATACATTACCAAACCGTTTTGGAAGATGAGGAGAATCCCGATTTCATTTCCGAAGCTTTGTTTTATAAAACCCCGGAATATTATATACCCTATCGCAGTTTGTATTCCAAAAACATATCAAATCTATTTATGGCAGGGAGAAATTTCAGTTGTTCCCATGCCGGGCTTGGTGGGCCAAGGGTAATGCGAACTACTGGACAAATGGGAGCTGCCGTGGGTTTCGCAGCTGCCTTATGTAAAAAATATGATGTGAATCCAAGAGAAATCTATACCGGCTATTTGGATGAGTATTTGGCCTTGATAGAGAATCAGAAATTCAAAAAAATTCCAGAGTCAAAAAAATGAGAAAACTATTATTTATTGTACTAATTGGGATTCTGTTAATGGGTAATAGAACTGTAGAAGTTCCTATGGATAATCCTCCGGAATATTTTGTTTTGAGCTGGAAGGAAGGAACACAATTGACTCCCCAGCCCACCGAATTTTTTATAGAAGTGGATTCTACTAATAAACAAGAGATTCTCGCACTGGTCAACGAAAGGAAAGTCCCGGTCTTATATACTTCAGAAATCACTACCCCGGTTTGCGCAGATGGTGAATGTAAGTTGATGAACATCAAATTCTATTGGACGCTCCTGGGAGAGTATGCAGGTTTTGACCGGTATCCGACGATGCCGTTGACCAAACATGACCATGACGAATTTGGGGAAGCAGATTATCAAAAACTGCACAGGCTGTTGGCAGACGATAAAAACTTAATGGGCCGAAGACGCATTGACCAACTAGTTGAAAAACCCAAAATGAGAACGGTAAATGGAGTTGACGCCGTTTCAGGGGCCACTATTGCAAGGGTAAAGGAATCAGTGGTTTCAGGAGCGCTCTATTCTTGCTATACTGCATGGCACTTGGTTCATGGAGATATTCAAGAACAATTGAAAACACATTCCTTATCGATTTTGGATAGGCAAATGATCTTGGATATGCTGTATAGCATCAATCCGGAGTATCAGATTTTTGCGATGGGAAAAATGGATAGGTTAGATTACAAAGAACATTATAAACAACTGGCCGATGTGTTTAGAACCAGTACGCCTCTTGTCCGAAGTATTATTACCAAACGATTGACCACAAAGTTTAAAGATGCACCCAAATTGCAACGTCCATTTTGGGAAGCTTTTGACGTGGTGGATGCCAGCAGTAAAAGCCAGATGATGAAATATTTGGATGAGGCACCTAATTATGTACTTGAAGTGCTTTCGGAAAAATTGGGTGTTATGAGCAAGAATCAAATTAAGGCCTTTTTGACCCACTTATCCAATAGCGAGGTATTGAATGCCCAAACTCTTAACAACATTCTAGAATTTTCAAAGTCCGAAAATCAGACCTACGCCTATTTGGCCCAGGAATTTCTAGAAGATTTAAAGTGAGAACTTAAACCGACCAAGAATGAAAATTTTTAGATTCGTATTGCATATTCCCATCGTCTTTCTACTATTTTCTTGTGGGGAACCGGAAACCAAATCTGAACCAGTTTCAGTGGAAAAAACAACTGCAGTTTTTCCACATAAAACGCCGGACGAGAAACCCAATATTCCAATGAGTGCTGCCACGGAACGGATGTTCGGTTATCCGGGCAAAGGCATACACGACAACGAGCTTTTTTCCCAATTCAAATATACCCGGCTAAAAGGTTTTGATTATAATAATGGCGATGGAACCGTTACAAGACGTGACCCTTCAAGACCAATCAAGGTCGATGGAAAATACTATATCTATTATACAAAACGGCAAACCACTGTTCCACCAATCGGGGCACGGAATGCTAGCAAGACTACCGATGAAATTCCGTCAACAGATTGGGACCTATGTGATATCTGGTATGCTACCAGTGAAGATGGAATTACTTGGGAAGAACAAGACATAGCCGTTGCCAGACCTAAAAAACCAAATTCTGGATGGCGTTCAGTTGCGACTCCGGACATCTTGATTTGGAAGGGAAAATACTATCTCTACTATCAGGCATTTAGTGAACCAAGCGGGCTTCGTGGCGATTGGTGCCCTGTTTCCGTTTCCTATGCCGATTCTCCTGACGGGCCATGGACACATGGCGCATCAGAAGTCATTCCTTTTGGTAAAAAAGGGGAATGGGATCAAGATGCTACCCATGATCCACATCCTATTGTCTTCAAAGGAAAAATCTATATGTACTACAAAGCAGCTTTCAATAAATGGCCCGATATCAGGGACCAATATGCCGTTGGGCATGGATTGGTTATTGGGGACGACCCATTGGGGCCATTTGAGAAACATCCATTAAATCCAGTAATGACCTCAGGGCATGAAACCACATATTTTCCTTTTAAAGAAGGAGTAGCTGCTTTGACGATTAGAGATGGAAACGAACGAGAAACCATGCAATATTCAGAAGATGGTGTCAATTTTAGAATTGCTTCCAGTCTTTCATTAACACCAACCGCTGCAGCACCTTATCTTACCGATGCATTTACAAATACCAATTACGGAAAAGGTTTCACTTGGGGACTGTGTCATTTTGTCAATGCTGGCGAAGCGGGCGAACAACATTCGATAATTGCGCGCTTTGACTGTGATTTGAGTTTGGAATACGACAATCCCCAAGTATTTAAAAAAAGTACGGTCTGGCATAAACCGGATGTTTTTTTTCAACAGGGATTCGATCAAGAGAAGAATAATACCGAAAAATAGCCATTCATTTAAAATCTGTCCCATGAAAGATTCAATTGCGTTACTTTTTTTATTCTCAGTGGTTCTTTTTTCCTGTAAACAAGAGAAAAATAGTTCGGAACAAGAAGTCGTTAAGAACCAAAACGGATTTCCTTTTCACCTACCAGAGGAAAAACCGAATAGAGCAATGAGCTCGGCAATGGAACGTATCTACACTGATTACAGTTCTCCAAGACCCCAGAACAATGAATTGTTCAGTCAATTTAAATATACCGAGCTTGAGGGATTTGATTACAATAATCATGATGGCACTATTTCGCGTCGGGACCCTTCCAAAACCATTTTCTACAACGGCAAATACTATGTGTGGTATACGCATCGTGAAACTCCTGTACCACCTGTGGGAATTCCGAATGCTGCAAAGTCGAGCGATACCATTCCTTCATCAGATTGGGATTTAGCGGATATTTATTACGCAACTTCGGAAGATGGTTTTACCTGGAAAGAACAGGGAGTTGCCATACCAAGACCACCCGCACCCAATGTTGGCCATAGGTCGGTTACAACAACCGACATTTTAGAATGGAAGGGAAAATACTATTTATACTATCAAGCATTTTCAGTGGCCTCTGGAAAAAATGGCGGGGATGATTGTCCGGTTGCGGTTTCGTATGCCGATTCTCCTGACGGGCCATGGACTGCAGCGAATAAAATAGTCATCCCGAATGGAGCAAAAGGAGAATGGGACATGAATTCCATTCACGACCCGTATCCCTTGGTACATGATGGAAAAATCTATATCTATTATAAATCCGATTTTGATGACAGGCCTGAACTTGTTCGCATGCAAGGCTTGGCAATTGCCGATAATCCACTGGGGCCGTTTACCAAACATCCCTTGAATCCGGTTATTACCTCAGGGCATGAAACATCACTTTTTCCGTTTAAAAAAGGGGTCGCCGCATTGGTCTATAAAGATGGCCCAGAACATAACACGGTGCAGTATGCTGAAGATTGGGTAAATTTTGAAATTGCCTCCATTACCGAACTCATGCCCTATGCCGCAGCACCGCATGTACCTGATGCTTTTACAAATACCAAAGATGGGCGGGGCATTACTTGGGGATTGGCGCATTTCATAAATGTAACAGGCGATTGGGATAAGTTTAGTTCCAAATTGGTGCGTTTTGACTGTGACCTCAGCTTAGATATTGATGACCCAGAAATGAAACAACATCGTGTAAATCATGCTCCTGGTGTTTATTTCAGACAAGGGTTAAGTGAAAAGCAAAAAGCAGATAGAATCAAGAATCGTTCAGAATAACCGCATAGAATACGAATGTTAACCTTAAATATTCACGAACATACGTTGCGGGTTAAAATAAAGCTAGCAGATGATAAATGATGCAAATCTGTACGCAGACATAAAAACTATATTTGATTAACTAGAGACCACTTGCAATGAAAAAACTACTCCTTATAGTATTCACATGCTATATCCCACTGGGATGTTCTGCACAGCAACAAAATACTTCAGAAACAAAAAAGCAACCCAATATCATTTTGCTATTCGCAGACGACGCCGGTTACGCAGATTTCGGTTTCCAAGGAAGCAAGGAAATGATAACTCCCAACTTGGATAAGCTCGCTTCGCAAGGGGTCCGGTTTACCCAAGCCTATGTGACGCATCCAACTTGCGGTCCCTCAAGAGCAGGACTGATTACAGGAAAATCGCAGTACCGTTTTGGATATGAAGAAAACAATGTCCCGACCTATATGAGCGAAGTTTCTGCTGCCGATGGAGCTGAAATGGGGCTTCCAGTAGAAGAAGTAACCATGGCTGATTACCTGAAAAAACAGGGGTATGCCACTGCTGTTTATGGCAAATGGCATTTGGGCGGGGCAGATAGATTTCATCCTACCAAAAGAGGATTTGATGTGTTTTATGGTTTTCGTGGTGGCGCTAGAAGCTATTTTGAATACACCGAAGGACCAGCGGAACCATTAAATAAAATGGAGCGAGGATTTGGCAACTTTGAAGAGTCGAAAGAATATCTAACGGATGCTATTGCCAATGCGTCCTTAGATTTTATAGAAAGAAATACCAAGGCGAACAAACCCTTTTTTGCCTTTCTTTCCTTCAACGCTGTACATACCCCTATGGATGCCCTTCCAGAAGATTTGGCGAAATTCCCAAAGTTGACTGGCAAGCGGAAGATTGTGGCAGCAATGGGGTTGGCATTAGATCGGGCAGTAGGTAAAGTGCTGGACAAACTTAAGGAGTTGGGTATTGCTGATAATACGCTAGTTGTTTTTACCAATGACAATGGCGGTCCAACGGACGCAAATGCATCAAGTAACCTTCCCTTAAGCGGAATTAAAGCGACACATTTAGAGGGAGGTCTACGCGTTCCGTTTCTAATGAAATGGCCAGGAAAATTAAAACCAAACACGGTCTATGATTTTCCAATCAGCACTTTTGATTTACTTCCTACTTTTTACTCGGCCGCTGGTGGTAACAATACTGAATTGAAAGATATTGATGGAGTCGATTTGCTTCCTTATATCAATGGAGTAAAAACAGAGCGTCCCCATCAAACACTCTTCTGGAAAAGAGATGCGCGTGCCGTTATAAGAAAAGGCGACTGGAAATTCATTCGCTTCCCGGATAGGCCAGCCGAATTGTTTTATTTGCCGGAAGATGAACGTGAATTGAACAATCTGGCCGACCAAGAACCCGAACGTTACCTTCAAATGTATAAGGAGTTATTTGCTTGGGAAGCCACTTTGGAGCGCCCAAGATGGTTATTGAAAAAGGAATATGAATGGCGTGATGTTGAACGAATGGATAATTTTTGGCCTAAAAAAAACACCCAGTAAATCAGGATATGACAGTTGGAAAAACTTTAAGATTGAGCATTCAAGTTATTTGCGCTGTAGTTCTAATTGCATCCTGCGGAGATTCCAAAGATAAATTCCAGAAACCGAAAAAAAGCAAATCCATTGCCATGATTAAAGACAACGCCCGAGGCATTATAAACAATACCAACAGTCCAAATGTAAAGTTGAAAAGTATCGATATCGGTGACTGCCAATGGACGGAAGGCTTTTGGGCCCAAAAGTGGAAACAGGCCGAAGAAACAATGGTGCCCTATATGGGAAGCTTGTTGAAAGGAGATATAGGCCATGGATTGAATAACTTCAAAATCGCTGCCGGTCTCAAAGAGGGCGAACATAAAGGCTGGTGGTGGCATGATGGAGATTTCTACAAATGGATGGAAGCCAGCATGTACATTTATGCTGTAAATAAAAACGAAAAAATCGTTCATGAAATGGACGAGATCATCCAAATTATTAGCCAAGCTCAGCAGGAAAATGGATATCTCTCAACTCCAATAATTATACGAGATGACTTGGAGCCTTTTTCCAACAGGAGATATCACGAATTGTACAATAGCGGGCATTTGCTGACAAGTGCCTGCATACATCATCGGGTTACGGGAAAGACCAATTTCTTGGACATTGCCATCAAACATGCCGATTATCTCTATGACCTTTTTGTACCGATTACTCCTGAACTGGAACGCTTCGGATTTAATCAAACCCAAATTATGGGCCTTGTGGAACTCTACCGTACAGTTCAAGACAAGCGTTATTTGGAACTTGCTGAACAATTCATCAATCTTAGAGGTACTTATGAAATCAACGACACCACTGCTACAAAGGGTTATCCTATTGGCGATATGGTACAAGAACGGGTGCCGCTTCGTGAGGAAACCGAAGCCGTAGGTCATGCAGTGTTAGCACTTTATTACTATGCAGGAGCAGCTGATGTCTATGCAGAAACGGGTGAAAAAGCGCTAATAGATGCCCTCGATAGACTTTGGGATAATGTGACCAACAAAAAAATGTACGTCACTGGGGCTGTAGGTCAAACACATTACGGCAGGTCTTCTCGTTTGGATAAAATAGAGGAAGGTTTTATTGACGAATATATGATGCCGAATATGACGGCCTACAATGAAACCTGTGCGAATATTTGTAATTCGATGTTCAATTATCGCATGTTGACCTTGACGGGTGATTCCAAACATGGTGATATTATGGAACTGATTCTGCACAACAGTGGACTATCTGGTATTGGTCTTGGAGGGGAGGATTATTACTATTCCAATCCTTTACGAAAAATTGATGGGGCACTGGATTATGAGAAGATGAATGTAGAATTTCCGGAGCGGCAACCCTATTTGAAATGTTTTTGTTGTCCACCCAACTTGGTTAGAACTATTGCTAAATCCCCTGCTTGGGCCTACAGCAAAACGGAAAACGGCCTTGCCGTAAACCTATATGGAGGAAATAAATTGGAAACGACTCTAATGGATGGTTCTTCCATTAAACTATCACAAAAAAGCAATTATCCATGGGACGGGGCTGTGGAAATTACTGTTGAAGAATCTAAGTCAGAACCTTTTGAGATGTTATTGAGAATTCCTGCCTGGGCAAAAGGAAGCACCTTAAAAGTGAATGATCAATCAATCGAAACAATTGCTCCGGGAAGTTTTGCGAAAATAGAGCGAGAATGGTCCACTGGTGATATCATTTCCTTGAACATGCCAATGGAAGCCAAATTCATTGAAGGGCATCCACGAATTGAGGAAGTACGAAATCAAGTTGCGGTCAAAAGAGGCCCTGTGGTTTATGCGTTAGAATCTACTGACCTTCCCAAGGGAACAGATATAACTGATGTTTATATTTCCAGTAGCAAAGAATTAAAATCAGTTCACAAAACCGATGTTTTAGGAGGAGTTACAACCATTGAAACCGATTTATTGATTCGTAAGGATGAACTTAACGGAATGTACAATGAAGTAAGTAAACCCAAAATGGAAACCTATGCCACACAATTGATTCCTTATTACACCTGGAGCAATCGTGGGCAAGGAGAAATGACTGTATTCATGCCTATCATTTGGAACTGAAAGAATTGTCCCCTTGAGGGGACTTTAGGGTTGTAAAACCCAAACCAAAAAAACCAAGCCCAACAATTCTGTAAAAGGAGACAAAATCAAATAAAAAATGGCCAATTACAAAAAGAATTCATATACCTATGCAACTATTGTGGCCATGGGTGGTTTTGTTTTTGGCATTGATGCAGCATTGATTTCCGGTACAACCAACTATCTGACCGAAGAATTCTCACTTAATGAACTACAACTGGGTGCCGCCGTAGGTGCGGCTGCCTGGGGTGTGTTATTGGCATTGCTGTTTGTTGGTTACGCAGTCAACAAAATTGGTAGAAAAAGAGCCTTGCAAATTTCAGCTGCCGTGTATTTGATTTCTGCAATCGGTTCGGCATTTGCACCTAATTACTGGACTTTTATATCAGCGCGGTTTTTAGGTGGATTGGCTTTTAGTTCTATCTCTATGGCCTCAATGTACATCGGTGAAATTGCGCCACCTAAATGGCGTGGTAAGCTTGTTTCAATGATTCAAATCAACATTGTTGTGGGTCTTTCGGCTGCATATTTTATCAATTATATGATACAGAATTGGGCCAATTCAGGTGCTGAATGGGTCAGCACTTTGGGCATCGATACAAACACCTGGCGTTGGATGTTAGGCTCTGAAATTATTTTTGCCCTACTCTGGTTTGTTCTATTAATTATCATACCCAGAAGTCCCGTATGGTTGGTTTTAAAGGAAAAAATAGGGGAAGCGAAAGACACCCTGAGAAAGGTAATACCAGAAAACGAAGTCACCAACCAGATTACAGAAATGCAGGAATCTTTGCAAACCACAGGAGGTGAGCAATCCGATTGGGAACAATTCAAAGAAATTTTCAGTAAACCCATGCGCATTACTTTTATAATTGCGGCTACCTTGGCCATTGCGCAACAGGCTACGGGAATCAATGCGATACTTTTCTATGCCCCAACCGTTTTTGAGCAATTGGGCATGGGTACGGATGCAGCTTTTTCGCAAGCCATTTGGATAGGAGTAATTAGCGTAATTTTTACGGTCTTAGGCCTGCTTGTTGTTGATAAAATTGGTCGGCGCCCAATGATACTTGGCGGAATGCTATGGATTATCATTAGTCTGGGAATCTGTTTCTACGGATTTAATAGTGCCACTTATTCCCTATCAAAGGAAAATGTTTCGGAATTGACGGAACTGCCAAATTCCGAACGTTTAGATGTATTGGTTGACAAATCTTACGAAAGTGATATTGAATTCAAAGAAGCTTTGTCCGAAACATTGGGAGGTGACGACGCAAAAAAATATTCGAGTGCCCTCATTCAAAAAGCAGCCAACATTAACGGCCTTTTAATTTTAATTGGAATTTTAAGTTTTATCGCTGCATTTCAATCCACTATTGGACCTGTGATGTGGGTTTTGTTTTCAGAAATATTTCCCATTTCCAATCGGGGAATTGCCATTCCTGTTTTTGTGTTTCTTACCAGTATTACAAGTTCATTTGTACAAACCTTTTTCCCGTGGCAATTAGAAAATTTAGGCATCGGCGCAACCTTACTTTTTTATGCCTCTACTGTAGCGATCGGACTCATTATTCTATTTATCTATTTAAAGGAAACCAAAAATTTGACCATAGAAGAAGTGCAACTGGCCTTAGCACCCAAAAAGAAATGAAATGAAAAATTTAGTAGTTCTGGTTTTGATCTTTATAATATCCGGATGTGTTGCGCAACAATCGAAAAATGTATTTCCGGCTTCAGACCCAAACAATGAAGGTGGATGGATTTTAAATGAAGAAGTCAGTGATGAATTTGAAGGAAAGGAATTGGACCGAAACAAATGGTTTATAGAAGGTGAAAATGGTGATTATTATATCTGGAAAGGCCGTCCGCCATCTCAATTTGTTCCTCATAATGTAATTGTTGAGAACGGCAAGTTAAAGCTCAGAACCAAATGGGAGCCTGACTATAAGTTTGCCAACGAAAATTATGCCGATGGAGGTAATAATGATGCCTACGGAATTTTTGAAGGAAAGCCTCTACCGGTAACCACTGCAGGGGTAATTACCAAGAAACGCTTTCTGAATGGATATATGGAGGTGAAATCCAAAGCTGGAAACGCAGCCATTACCGCCGCCTTTTGGGGAATAGGCTATGAACAGGAGTTGGATATTTTTGAGCAAATGGGTAACCCAAAGGTAAAAGATGGAGATATTACCGATACCGGTTCAAAATCCACCATTCATGACTGGAGCCCTCCGGCCGAAAGACCTACTTGGGCCTATACAACCAAAAACAACAAATTGCCTTTTCGAGTAGCTGATGATTTTCATGTGTATGGTGCTGAATGGGGCGAAGATTATCTGAAATTGTATAGGGATGGAAAATTGATTGATGAAGTCACACAAGATGAACTTGGCACGGATTGGGTTTTAAATAATCCCATGGAAATTTGGTTGGATTCAGAAATTTTTAAATGGTTGGGTTTACCCGATAAAAAAGAACTCCCTGTAGATTTTGAAATCGAATACCTTAGGGTTTGGCAAAAACCAAATGATAATCTTTTGGCAAGACAGTTTTTCGATTTTGAAGGGCCCATTTTGTTTGAGAAAAATCCGAGACCATTGAAAATGGTTCCTGAAAGTTCGGTTCCAAATGATTATCAAAAGTTCTGGGAAATCGATAGCCTATCCTCAAAATATTTTAGAATCAACGAAGGTGATTATTATTCCGGAGTGAACAGTCTTGAATTTTCTGGCTTTGGTAAAAACGAAAAATTGGAGACTGAAAAAGTTGTGGCCCTATCTCCCAAAAGTGCAGTAAATATTCCTGAAGGGGAATACAATTTGTCTTTAAAAGTCTGGCTTGCTCAAGGTAGAGCGGTAAGGAAGCTATATCTATCTTTTGAGAATCCCAAGCAAGAAATTCCAATCGACTTAACCGGATTGGAACGCCGGAAGTGGATTAGTATCGACAAAAAGATTTCGAAAACAGCAGCCTCCAAAATTGATGACCAATTTAAAATTGAGGTTCGTAAAGAAGATGTTCCCGAGATAAAAGCTGCGAAGTTCTATTTGGATGATATCGTCATAACACCCATAAATAAATAACCCATGAAGCTATCCTGGATATTATTTCTTGTTTTGATTTCCCTAACAGGATGCAAAGAAGAAAAGGCGGTTGTGGAAGCCTCCAAGAAAAAACCCAACGTACTTTTTATAGCTGTGGATGATCTACGTCCTGAATTGGGGGCTTATAGTTCTAAAATTGCTATAACCCCAAATATCGATAAGTTGGCAAGTCAGGGACTCCTATTCAACAATGCCTACTGTCAGCAAGCGATATGCAGTCCTTCAAGAGCCAGTTTAATGACCGGTGCACGACCAGAAACGATTGGTGTTTTTGAAAACTACACCTATTTCCGGGATAAAAACCCTGATATCATTACACTTCCGCAGCACTTCAAAAACAATGGGTATGAGACCGTTTATGCCGGCAAAATTTACCATGGAAAGTTTACAGACACAACTTTATCATGGAGCCGAAAACCTGCAGTAGATAAGGTCAAATTTAAAAGACCCAATTATCCTGGCGCATATGCCACAAAAGAGAATCAAGAAATCTATAAAAAGAATCAAGCGAATGTTCGTGCTAAATACAACAATAGTGTCGACCATTATGCCTTAGGTCGGGGTCCAGCTTATGAAATGGCTGATATAGAAGACCACGAATACATTGACGGTTATCATACCGAATTGGCGATTGCAACCATGAAAGATATGATTGAAAAAGACAATAAACCATTCTTTCTTGGTTTAGGATTTCGCTTACCACATTTGGATTGGAATGCTCCTAAGAAGTATTGGGATTTATACGATAGAGAAAAAATACCTATGTCTGAACAGACCAATGCGCCAGAAGATGGAGCTGCAATGGGGTTGCATGCTTCTTTTGAGTTGCGCGTACGCCATGGTATTCCTAAAACTGGACCTATTGAAGGAGAGTTGGCTAAAACCCTGAAGCATGCTTATTTGGCGTCTGTAAGTTATGTCGATGCTCAAATTGGTAATATGATTGGAGCGCTAGAAGAAGCAGGTGTTCGCGAAAACACCATTATCATATTATGGGGTGACCATGGTTGGCACTTAGGCGATATGGGCGTTTGGGGAAAAGCAACGAATTATGAGATTGCTACTCGAGTTCCTTTGCTCATCTGGACACCTGATATGCCCAAAGGAAGTAGAGGAAAAAAGACCGATGCTTTGGTAGAATTAGTTGACATGTATCCTACGTTAACGGAATTGGTAGGCTTAGAACTTCCAGAACACTTAGAAGGTCAGAGTTTTGTGCCTTTGCTTGGGAATCCCGATAAAGCATGGAAGAAAGCTGTTTTCAGCCAGTTTCCAAGTCCAGCACTTCGCGAATGGGCCGCAAATCCGTTAACCGCAGAAATGCGTGAGACCTATTTTGGTCCGTTGATCGAAGAGGTAGAAGGCAGAATTATAAAACAACAAGGTGAAAAATGGGATATAGACCTGTTCGAGAATAGATTGATGGGCTACTCCATGCGCACCGAACGCTATCGTTTTGTAGCTTGGAAGGATAGAACAAATCCCGATGCTGAACCTATTGATGTGGAATTATACGACCATCAAACAGATCCTGCCGAAACCAAAAATATTGCTGACAAACATCCTGAATTGGTAGCTGAATTAAAAGCACAGTTGCAGGCCGGATGGCGAGGGAACCTTGCCAAAATAAAATCTTAAATTTAACGCAAATCTTTTCTATAGACTTATTTCCAGTGCGTGGGCAAATTCCCCCACTTTTTCCCCAAGTTCGGTAACCATTAGTCCAGTTTCCGTTTGGTTGAAACTTAACTTGTTATCGCTACCAAGTAATCTTACTGATTTTATAATCAAGCCTTCCGCAAATTCGCTATCTTTTGCCAAAGATTTAATATTTATTTTTCCATCGGAAGGCCAGTCCAGCATAATCGCATAGAGTTTGTCACCTCTTTTTGTAAAGCGAATGTCTTTGGCCGTGAAGTCACCTTTTTTTGAGTGTTCAGACATATAGCCACCTTCTTCCTCAGTTGGACCTTCACCAAAAGTTTTCCAGTACTCTGAATTATAGATTGCCTCACCATTGGTATCAAGCCACGCTCCTATTTTCAAAAGCGTTTCTTTTTGGTCTTCGGGAATGGTTCCGTCAGGTTTTGGACCTACATTCAATAATAGATTTCCATTCTTTGAGACAATATCAACCAAGTCATCTACAAGTGAGTTCGGCGTTTTTGCCTCCTCATTGGTCACATACCCCCATGATTTTTTTCCAATGGATGTATCGGTCTGCCAAGACAACTGTCGAATGCCCGGAAGTTTTCCGCGCTCAAGATCGTAAATAACGGTTCCTTCAGGAAATGCTTCATGATAGAGGTTCTTATCATTAATGACAACTTCTTTTCCCCATTCCAATCCCTTATTATAATAATAGGCCGCTATTTTTGGTCGGTACTCCTCAAAATCAGGAATGTCCAAATAAAAATCGAACCATAAAATTTCAGGCTTGTAGTTATCGATAAGGTCTGTTGTTCTATCCCACCATAGTTGCTTAAATTCTTCAGAAACGGGCTCCGTTAAATCTTTACCTTTTTTTGAGTACAAATCGGCATATTCCGGGTCTACTGTATCAAAATGATCTTTTTTATTGTAGAAGGACCAATTAAACGCATAATGCGATGAGGCTCCCATAATCAACCCTTGTTTATGGCCTTCTTCAAATAGCTCGCCTAAAACATCTCGTTTAGGTCCCATATTGGCCACGTTCCACCTACTGGTCTTAGAGGCGAACATGGCAAAGCCATCATGATGATCGGCCACGGGTACAACGTATCGCGCACCTGACTTTTTGAACAATGAAATCCATTCTACAGGGTCAAATTTTTCGGCCTTGAACATCGGAATAAAATCTTTATATCCGAATTTCTTTTGATCGCCATATTTCTTTTTATGATATAAATAAGTTTCATTAGGGCCGTCTTTTTGATGTTTCAATTGGGCCGAAAATGTTGCGGTATCCATATACATACGTCTTGGGTACCATTCAGAACCATATGCTGGAACCGAGTACGCCCCCCAATGGATAAAAATCCCGAATTTTTGGTCGTTGAACCATTCAGGGTCTTTGTAATTTTTTTTGATGGATTCCCAATTTGGCTCATAAACTGTCAAGGTATCTTTTACAGATTCCTCTACGTCCATTTTTTTACTCTTTGAACCGCAGGAAAGAAGTAAAAATCCTCCCAATAAGCAAATGAGAATTTTTTCAATCAAAGTCATTTTGTAAAGAAATTGGTTAGCATTGGTAAAGTACTTGAATTCTTGAAATATAATACAACATTCAACTAGACATAAGCTGAACATCTCGAATAAACCTTTACTTCAATTTATGTAAAGGCCCATATTTCCTAATACTTTATTATTTGTCATAAAAGATGACATTTGGGGTAACTATTTTTTTTCACTAGCTTACTAGTCGATGAAACTCCAGTTTAAATCTTCAGAACAAGATTCACTCAGCTCAATTGTAGCCAGAAGAGTGCATAGGCCCTATGTTGGTGGTGATTGGCATTTTCATAAAGAGTTTGAATTGATTTACTTTTTGAAAGGTCACGGTATGCGTATTGTAGGTGACCATATTTCCAATTTTCAAAAAGGCGAATTAGTTCTTGTAGGTGAATGGCTACCCCATTTATGGCGCAATGATGAGGATGTAACCGATGATGAAGTTGTGGATTTTATAGTAGTAAAATTTCCAAAAATTCTTGGTGGAATTGACCTTTTTTCTTTGCCTGAACTTACGCACATAAAAGCACTCCTAAAAGAGTCAAATCAAGGAATTCTATTTTCAGGAAAGACTCAGGCTTTGGTGCATGATTCATTATTAAAGCTGAGTACTGCTTCCTCTTCTGAGAAGTTGATTTCTTTTTTAGGTATTTTACAAACCTTATCAAAAAGCCGGGACCATAAGATATTATCAGGCCCAAATTTTTCTATTCCAAAAGAACTGGCTGGTGAAAATCGATTACATAAGGTTATCAATTATATTTCGGCAAATTATTCACAGAATATTTCCCTCGAGGAAATATCAAAAATTGCTGCTATGACCCCGCCTGCGTTTTGTAGATTTTTTAAAACACGTACGAATAAAACCTTTTCCCTTTTTCTCAATGAAGTTAGAATCAGTAAGGCCTGTCAACTTTTAATAAATGGGGAGGCACCCATCAAACAGATATGTTACGATGTCGGTTTTTCTTCTTTGACGAATTTCAATAGGACTTTCAAAAATTTTAAAGACACTTCTCCGAGTAGTTTTAGAGATAGATATAGTAGCTTCAGGCAACAAAATATTGAACTTGTTTCTTGATTTATGTCAATAATCCCCAATCCAATTCTTTATGCCTTGCGATTCTTGGTTAAAATAAGGTCAAACCTAGATAATTACCACCTATTTTTTTGTACTACCTTTCCTAAATTTAAAATTCCATTTAGGTAGTATAAACCAACCGTTAATCGTATGAAAATTAATAAAGTAGAGACATTTGTCTTGTCTGATAAGCTCCAGGAAAGCTTTTTCTTTTCACAATGGGAGTATAGTGAAAGGCGTATATGTATTGTAAAGGTGAGTACCGATGACGGACTAGTTGGCTGGGGAGAAGGTTATGGTCCTGCGGACGTAATACAGGCAGGGATAAAATCAATAGCCCCCCTATTAATTGGGAAGAACCCTATAGAACAGGAAACACTTTGGTTTGATATGTACCGAAAAACCCTTGATTATGCGCGTCGAGGGGTATTGGCAGCTTCAATAAGTGCTGTTGATGTTGCCCTATGGGATTTAAAGGGGAAAGCCTTGAATTTGCCTGTTAGTGTTCTCATGGGGGGACAACATCGTAAAAAAGTGGTTCCCTATGCAACTGGATTATATTTTTCTAAGGGTGAAAACCTTATCGAAAAACTCGTCCAGGAGGCCAAAAATTATGTTGATCGGGGTTTTAAGGCCATCAAAATGAAGGTTGGTCTTTCGGTTGAGAAAGATGTTGCTATCGTTAAAGCCGTTCGAAAGGCTATTGGCAATGAAATCAAGTTGATGATTGATTCAAATCATGCCTATTCCTTGCGTGAGGCCGCAGAATTGGCAAGAAAGGTTGAAGCCTGCGATATTGGATGGTTTGAGGAACCTGTTTCTCCAGAGTTTTACCACCACTATCGTGAATTAAGAGGAAAAACAAGCATTCCTATTGCAGGAGGTGAATGTGAATATTTACGATACGGATTTCAGCAATTGTTACAAAATGACTCTGTAGATATTTTACAGGTGGATATTTGCAGTGCTGGCGGCTTGACGGAAGCTAAACGAATCGCTACCTTAGCGAGTACGCGGGGTGTTGAAGTTATTCCTCATGTTTGGGGAACAGGAATTGCTTTCCATGCAGCACTTCATTTTATTGCCAATTTAGAACCCATTCCGGGAAGAGTTTACCCTCCAGATATGTATATCGAATACGACCGAACTGAAAATGGCATTAGAGAGGCACTAACTGCACCCGAGATACAGATGAAAAACGGTTATATTGACGTACCACAACTTCCGGGCTTGGGTTTTGAGGTGGATGAAGCTATTGTACGCCACTATTCAACCGAAATCATGATTTAACTGAAAGTGAAAAAGGAATGGATTTCGGATATCTAAAATTATATATCGACGGTAAATTGGTTGATGCTGCGGATGGAAAGCGTCACACCGTAATTTGTCCGGCTAATGAAGAGAAAGTAGCCGAAATTGCATGGGCGGGGCTCAAAGACGCTGAATTGGCGTTAAGTGCTGCCCAAAAAGGATTCGAATATTGGTCAAAACTATCTTTGGCGGAGCGTACCGAATGGATGAGCAAACTTAGAACTGCCGTCCTGGAAAGGGAACACGACTTGCGTGCCGCAATGGTTTATGAAATGGGTAAGACCTATGCTGGGGCATGGGAAGATATTGAAGGGGTTATCAATGCTTTGGAATGGTACCCGGCTGCTATGAAGAACATGCGTGATGAGCAGATTCCTGATTACGAAAATACGCATACACATAAAATGGTACATCAGCCAGCTGGGGTTGCTGTTGCCTATTTAGCGTGGAATTTCCCTCTGCTCAATGTTGGTTTCAAATTAGGTCCAGCATTGGCGTCTGGTTGTTCTATTATTATAAAGCCTTCTGCCGCCTCGCCGCTCTCTGCTTATTTAATTGGTAAAATCCTCTATGATATTGATTTTCCCGCAGGAGTTGTGAATATTCTTTGTGGGCCTAGCAGTGAAGTTGCACATACCATGACTACAAGTACAATTCCTGCTGTCTTGACCATGATTGGCTCCACAGCAACAGGTCAAAAAGTCATTGCGGATAGTACTACTTCCATAAAAAAATTGGGAATGGAATTGGGTGGAAACGCTCCCTTCATTGTCTTTGAAGATGCCGATATCGAAAAAGCTTTGGATTTGGGAATTGCCCTGAAATATGGAAATTCAGGACAGGTTTGTGTAGCTGCAAATCGAATTTTTGTCCATAAAAGTATTTATGACAAATTCTTGAAGGCTTATGTCAAAAGAGCTTCTGAATTGAAATTAGGCCATGGTATAGACTCCGAAGCAGATATGGGACCCATGGTTTCCCGAAAAGACCGTGACCGAATGTTTGATTTGATTAAGGATGCTATTGACAAAGGAGCAAAATTAGAATATGGAGGAAACATTCCCGAAGGTCGGGAAAAAGGAAATTGGTTTGAACCCACTGTACTTTCTGGGATGACTCCAGAAATGGATGTGTTTAGAAAAGAAACTTTTGGACCTATAGGGTCCTTAATGTCCTTTGAAACCGACGACGAGGTTCTAGCTTTGGCGAACGATACGGAATTTGGATTGGCCTCCTATATTTTTACCAACGACCATAAACGTATTGAACGGTTTTCTAGAGATCTTCAATTCGGAGAAATTCAAATTAACGGAGTCAAATATTCGATTTACCTTCCACATGGCGGAATTAAAAATAGTGGAATCGGACATGATTGTTCACATTTAGCTTTGGATGATTATTTAGTTAAAAAACGAATCTCAATGGCTATTTAAGTATTCTTAAGTCAAATATGGGTAAGATTCGGTTTTTGTCTAGTATGATATCATTCTTAATCCTAATCTTCGCAATAAATTTGTTTCCGAAAACTAAATTTCTAGTATGCAACCATTAGCGCAAAGGGCAATGTCCCTAGAATTAATTCAAAAGATAGATGATGCCGGAATCATTGCGGTCCTTATTGTTGATGAGGTCAAGCATGCTGTTCCATTGGCAAACGCACTTCTCGAAGGCGGTGTAGACACCATTGAACTGACGCTCCGCACGCCTGCAGCTTTAGATGCTGCGAAGGCAATCAAAAAAGAAGTTCCAGAAATAACCTTAGGTTTTGGTACCGTTTTGACCGTAGACCAAGTAAAGGCGGTTATTGACGTGGGAGCTGACTTTGCAGTGTCTCCAGGTTGTAATCCGAATATAATTGCAGAGGCCCATAAACAAGGACTTTCATTTGCTCCGGGTATTATGACGCCCTCGGATATTGAAATAGCGGTTCAAGAAGGCTGTCGAATTCTGAAATTTTTCCCAGCAGCTACCTCAGGAGGTATGAAACATTTAGAAAGTATGTCAGCTCCGTACAATTATTTAGGATTGAAATTTATCCCTTTGGGAGGGTGCAATATAGAAAATGCGCCTAGTTATTTACAATCTGATTTAATTACTGCTATTGGTGGTACCTGGGTGGCAAAACGCCCATTGATTCAATCAGAGAATTGGGATGTAATTACTGAAAATGCAAGAGAAATTAGAAACTTAATAACAAAAATCAGGTCGTAGACCAACTATTTAGATAACATGAAGAAAGTAGTAACCTTTGGAGAAATAATGGGCCGAATGGCTGCACCGGCAAATTTGCGATTACGGCAAACCCGAAACATAGAAGTGTCCTACGCTGGGGCAGAAGCAAGTGTGGCAGCTTCAATCTGTAATTTTGGTGGAAAAGCGCGGTATGTTACGGCATTACCTAAACATGCGCTGGCCGAAGCTACCATGGACTCAGTCCGTTCGGTTGGTATTGACACCAATTATATTTTACGTACCGACGAAGGTCGGTTGGGACTCTATTTCTTGGAAACAGGAGCAAACCAACGACCGAGCAATGTAATTTATGACCGTGTAGATTCAGCAGTGTCAATTACGCCCGCAAGCGCCTATGACTGGGACAATATTTTCAAGGATGCACAATGGTTGCACCTAAGCGGAATTACACCTGCCTTATCAAAAACTGCAGCGGAAGCTACTTTGGTTGCTGCACAAAAAGCAAAAGAGGCAGGAGCCTCGGTTTCCATTGATTTGAATTTCAGGGGTAAACTCTGGAAGTGGGATTCAAATTACTCCGCCAAAGATTTGGCCCAAAAGACTATGCGCGAAATTTTACCTTTCATAGATGTAGTAGTTGGTAATGAAGAAGACTGTCATGATGTTTTGGGAATTCAAGCAGGCGACACTGATGTACATTCAGGAACCTTGGATACCTCAAGATACCCAGATGTTGCACGCCAAGTAATTGAGCAATTTCCGAATGTGAGTAAAGTAGCCATTACGTTACGTGAAAGTCTTTCTGCAAGTCATAACAATTGGGGAGCAATGCTTTTCGATGCAGCCACGGATTCACCGTCTTTCGCACCTTTAGACGAAGATGGAAATTACAAGCCATATCAAATAAAGAACATAGTTGATCGTGTTGGTGGTGGTGATTCATTCGCAGGAGGATTAATTTTTGCCCTGACCACTCCTGAATTGAGTAGTGATACGCAAACAGCCGTGAACTATGCAGTGGCAGCATCTTGCTTAAAACATTCTATTAAAGGAGATTTCAATTATTCCACACGTGCGGAAGTAGAACGATTAATGGGCGGTAATGCTTCAGGGCGTGTAGTGAGATAAACACTTATTATGAGAAATTTAAATGCTTGCGTCCTTTTGATTGTATTAGGTGTGCAAGCATTTTGTTTTGCCCAAACTGAAATTTCCCTGAATGGACAATGGGAAATCATTTTTGATGAAACTAATGAGGGTAGGTCCGCCGCCTGGCATAAGGATTCCATATTTCAAAAACATCCAGACAAACAAAAAATACAGGTCCCAAGTAGTTGGGAATTGATAAAACAAGATTACGAGGGCGTTGGGTTTTATCGACATGAATTTCAAGTACCGGCCGACTGGAAAGACAAAGTAATTCGCATGCACTTCGGAGCGGTCAACTACTTGTCTGAATTTTGGTTGAACGATGAGGTAGTCGGTTTTCATGAAGGCGGATTCGCACCTTTTGAATTTCGAGTTGATGAGTTATTGAAGTTCGGCGAAAAGAATGTACTTAACGTCCGCGTAGTTGGGCCTATTTTGTTGTCTGACAAAGAAGTAGATGGCGTTAAACCATTGGAAACTCCGCAATGGCGGGGAGGAATTTCGGGAGGTATTTGGCAAGAAGTACAGCTTATGGCCACCGATGCGGTTTATGTGGATGATGTGTTTATCGAGCCAAGAATCGGAGAAAACACAGCGATATTTCATGTTGAGCTTGACCATACAGCTATCAAGGGAGTGTCCGCCGAACTAGAAATTAGGATTACCTCAGCAACTGATTCGGCTGATACAGTTGTAAATACCTCAGAAAAATGGGAGCTCCATCCTGGAAAAAACAAAAAAGACTTTGTCTTGAAAATTCCTGATGCTGAATATTGGTCTCCAGCGAATCCGCATCTATACAAAGCTGAAGTAAGAGTCATAGTCAATGGAAAGGTTTCCGATGCTTGGAGTGAGCGATTCGGCATGCGAGAACTCACCTTAAAAAACAAAGATTTTTACCTCAATGGTAAACGGATTTATATCAAGGCAACTTTTTTTGAAGGTCTGTATCCCAACGGAATTGCCTACCCGGATTCCGAGGAAATGGCAAGAACCGAGATTCGTTTGGCCAAAGAGGCCGGTTTTAATATGATACGTCCTTGGCGCCATCCACCAACGCCAATGTGGCTAGATTTGGCCGATGAGATGGGGGTTTTGGTTGTTGGTAGTCCCGCATTGGAATGCATGCAATTGCCCTTATCAACTCCTTACTTATCAAAAAGGGTTGAAAATGAAGTGACGCAAACCATTCTGCGTGATAGAAATAGAGCGAGTATTGTTCAATGGGAATTATTCAACGAACTGCATCGCCCGGTGCTTAAACAATTAATGCGTCCTATGGCCATGGTTACCAGAACTTTGGACCCGACACGATTGATTTTAGATGAATCCGGTGGATGGGCATTTGGAGCGAATATGTATTTACCCAATGAATATGAACCAACACAGTTCAACGATATTCATAATTATCCTGGGCCTTTTATTGACAAGGATAAATATGATGGCTATCTATCCATTGGTCTGACCGAAGAAGAAAAGAAGGCGAAAGGGTATAAAGGAAAGACCCCGGGAAGAAATGTAGTTCCAGGGCTCATGTCTTTTGTTTCGGAATTGGGCTATGGAAGTCTTCCGGATTTGACGGTCAACAATCCTAAATTCGAAAAAGATGGTAATTCCTTAACTCCGGCGTATCGATATCACAAAAGACTAGCGGAAGAGCAAGAAGCACTATTAATAGAAAGTGGTTTCAAGAAACTCTATCCGAACATGCAACAATTTTATTTGGATCAGCAAAGCATTCACGGAGCTGCCAACAAACGGATGATAGAAGCTGTTCGTTCGAATCCTGAGGTTGATGGATATTGCATTCATGCGCTCGCTGCCGGGGATTGGATTTTAGGTGCCGGACTTATTGATTTATGGCGTAATCCAAAGTCCTATGCTTATGAGGCTACGAAAGCTGCAAATCAACCACAATTACTTTCTATAAGGGCGGAGCCAAGAAACGTGTACGCTGAAAAGGGCCTGACTTTGAGTGTCAATGGTATAAACGAATTGGGTTCTGTAAATGGAAATCTGGAATTGAAAATCTCTTCCTCTTCAGGAGAGGTGGTTTATTCAAAAGAGAAAGTTGCAGAATATAAATCAGGAGTTTCAAGTTTATTCGACACAAAAATAAATACTTCAAATTGGGAAGGTAGTTATAGGGTTACCGCAAAAATGACCGCACCAGATGGCACAATACTAAACGAAAATTTCACGGAGTTTGATGTGTTTAGTACGAGGGCATTACAAGTTCCTAAAACTAAGATTGCGGTATTGGATGTTTCCAATACCCTTTCATCATTTCTAAAAATATCAGGAATCAAAACAATCAACTTTTCAAAATCTATGGATATCTCTGTTCCGGTTCTTGTAACGGCTACAGTTCCAACTTCAAATTCTGACAAAAAACGTTTCTCCGATTTAGAGGCCTTTGTACAAAAAGGAGGCACGGTAGTTTATGTTGAAGGAACAAAGGAAGATAGTGATGGTTCCAACCCCTTATTTCCTTTCAGCGTAAATGCACATTCTGCTGTTGGTTTATGGACCTGTATTCCGCACATGGTGCACGAACACCCTATTTTTAAGGGACTTCCTTCAAATGGAATGATGCGAAATATTTATGAAAACGTCTGGCCGATGACGACCCTTCGCGACCTAAAGGGTAATGAAAATACCAAGGTTGAAACTTTAGTGGGGACGGTAGCCTTCGACTGGTTTTCCAAAGAACATAAAATGAACTATTCAGGACCCGGAGCTTCATGGTGGGGTTCTGATATGGCAATTGTTCCTTCCAGAAAAGGTCGCTACTTGATTTCGCAGTTACGCTTAGTTGAGAATTTGGGTAAAGACCCTATAGCCGATAAAATTTTGTTCAATATGATTACTTACCTTGTTAAAAACTAGTTTCCATTTATGCGAAGTCTTATTTTGCTTTTCGGTCTGTTGAGTTTTTGCTCTACTTTGATGGCGCAAGAACAAGACCTGGGCAATGGCGTAAAGGGATTATGGCAAGAGAAAAGCGACCAATTGGAAATCGAACCGTGGCAAGCCCAATGGGTATGGTTGAATGATTCCATTACTTCGGATGTACTATTGGCTCGAAAGACTTTTAACCTTTCATCAATCCCTGAAACAGCGACATTAAGAATCACTGCTACTTCACAATACCAACTTTATATTAATGGGGAATATGTTCGGCGAGGTCCTGCTCGTAGTGCTCCACACCATCAATCCTTCGATATTTTGAATATTACAAATCTGCTCAGAGAAGGGAAAAACGTAATGGCCGTCAGAGTCCATAAACAAAATGAAAAGTATTCGTATAATCTTGAACAGCGAGGCGGATTGTTGGCACAATTGGACATGAATTCCAACGGAAAAACAGAATCGGTTGTTACGAATTCCGATTGGAAAGTCTCACGTCAACCCTCATGGGATAACAAAGCACCTTTAATTAGTCGTTTTCAGCAGATAGATAATGACCATGTGGATATGCGGAAACATTTGTATGGTTGGGAGAAATTCGATTTCAATGATTCCAGTTGGTCGAATGCTACTCCCTTGATTAGAACAGAAGGTTGGCCCTCGTTTCAAAAAAATGATATTCCATTTGAATTGGCCACACCCTGGACAGCTTTGGTACCTCGTGAAGTACCATATCTTTTGGAGAATCAAATAAGAGCTGAAAATCTTATTGAAGCAAGTCAAATCGAAATAAATAATGAGTCTCCTGAGACTTTTGATTTATCCAAAAAAATAAACAAGTCGGTTTTAAAAAGCTTTAAAAAATATGAAACTAAAAAAGGGCCATTGGAGATTTCCAAAACAGAAACTGGAAAACCATGGTTTCTCTTGTTTGATTTGGGGGAAGTGGTAAATGGCAGTCCAATGTTAGAAATTCAGGGACCATCAGGAACGAAAATAGAAGTTGTTGGCGCTCCTTTTATGGTCAATGAAAAATTCACCTTTAACATTGTGGATTCTGAATATCGAGATGAAATAATCCTTTCAGGAGAAAAAGATGTTTGGGAGGCTACCTATTTCAAACCCTATCGATACCTCGGAATTATAGTCCATAATGAAGAAACCCCAGTAAAACTCTTTTCTTTCGGCACCCGTCAAATGAAATACCCTTTTGAAAAGAAGGGGTACATAAAGTCCAAAGAAGCACCTTGGGTAAATCAATACATGGAAGCTTCAGCAAAGACCATCGATGTATGCACCACGGATGCCTACACTGATAACTATCGAGAGCGCAGGCAATATGCGCAAACGGGTTACTATGCAGCACTTGGCAACTACTATATCTTTGGCGACACGGCACTTCAACGCAGATATTTAGTCCAGACTGCTCAAGAACAACAGGCCAACGGAATCATTCCGGCCTACGCCCCCGCAGCCAGCGATGGCTATATGGTTATTTTAGATTCTAATTGTTTATGGATTCGAAGTTTGCACAATTATTTGTTGTATTCGGGAGATTATAAAACAACGCGAGAATTGTTGCCTACGGCTCAAAAATTGATGCAGCTGTTGGATAGTTTTACCAATAATTTGGGCATGATAGAAAATCCGCCTTATCCTTATTGGCTAGATCATGCACTACTAGACCGAAGGGGAGCCAACCTCAATTTGAATGGACACTATTTAGGTGCTTTGGAAGATTTTGCAACACTTCTAGATTGGTTGGGTATGCCTGATAGTAAAATGTATATAGCAAAGGCAAAACAGCTTCGCCAATCACTACAACAACATTTATGGAATGATGAAAAACAACTTTTTGCAGATGCGCTTATTGATGGAAAGCAATCTGAAATGTTTAGCGAGCATGTTCAAGCAGCCGCTTTGGCTTTGAATATTGCCACTAAAGAACAGGCAGATAAAATTGCCAAACAATTACTCTTAAAAGACAATCATGATTATGTAAGACGTGAATCCGGTTTGATAATGGTCACTCCAGCAATGTCATATTATCTACACAAGGGTTTGGCTGAATATGGTTATATCGATGAATCACTGGAAATGTTCAGTTCTCGATTTGATAAAATGTTAGCGCCAAACACGAACGGCACACTCTGGGAAGAATGGCGATTGGACGGTATTGGTCGTTCGGGGAAATTGGAAATGGGTAGAACCCGAAGCGATGCCCAAACCGAAAGTGCTTTTCCCCCTGCCATATTTGCAGAATACCTTTTGGGTGTTAAACCAATTATACCGGGGATGAAAGAGGTTGAAATTATCAGAACGAATTCTTCAATTGAAAACATTGAAGCTCATATACCTTCTCCCGAGGGAAATTTATACGTTAAGTGGGATCTTATGAATGGAGCAAAAATTCTTGAATTGAATGTTCCTGGCGAAATGAAAGTAAAACTTGATTTGAAAAGTCTCAAAAATGGCAAGGCGGGTACTATAAAAGTTGATGGACAAGATTTAAATCAAGATGTCAAAATGAATCAATACATAGCACTTGAAAAAGGAAAACATATGATTCGGTTTTAAACCCTTAAGTTATGTTGATTTATTCCTTTCCATACAAATTATGAACGCACAAATACGTAATTTGAAAAAGGCGAAACTAAATTTGAAAACGACACAATAACTATATGAAAAATCTTAAAATACCATTCTTTACCTATGTTTTGCTTTTTTCATTAATCGCTTTCGTTGCCTGCAAAGAAGAAACTGAAGATACGATACAAGAACAAAAAACGCCGAATATCGTATGGCTGGTTAGCGAGGATAATTCAAAGCACTTTCTGAAATTATATGAAGAAGGTGGGGCACCTATGCCAAATATCGAATCCTTGGCCGAAAAGGGAATCGTTTTTAACAATGCATTTTCAAATGCGCCGGTATGTTCGGTGGCGCGAAGCACAATCATTTCTGGATGTTATGCTCCGAGAGTAGGTTCACAATACCATCGCAGAATGGAATTCGCTCCACTGCCGGATGGACTGAAAATGTTTCCGGAATATCTTCGAAAGGCAGGTTACTATACCTCGAACAATGCAAAGGAAGATTACAATTTTGTAAAATCCGACAGTGTCTGGGACGATTCCTCAAAAAAGGCGTCTTATAGAAATAGAGAACAAAACCAACCGTTTTTCCATGTGCAGAATTTCCACAGTACCCATGAAGGGCAATTACACTTTACTAAAGCTCAAATGGATAGTCTTAGTACAAAGACCGCAACTGATAATGTACCTGTTTTTCCCTATCATCCTGACACACCAACTTTCCGATATACAAATGCCCACTATCGCGATTTACATCAAAAAGTGGATGCTGAAATCGGGGAATTTATCAATCAATTGGAAGAAGATGGACTTATGGAAAACACCATTGTGTTCTATTACGGCGATCATGGCGGTGTCTTACCCAGAAGCAAAGGATACATTTATGAGAGTGGTCTGAATGTTCCTATGGTAGTTTATGTCCCGGAAAAATGGAAACATTTATCCCCGTTAAAAATGGGAACTAGAACCGATGCTTTTGTTCAATTTATTGATTTGGCCCCAACGGTCTTGAATCTTGCAGGAGTCGAGGTTCCAGAACAAATTGATGGCAAGGCCTTTCTTGGGGAAACTTTAAGCAATGAAAACCTTGCTGAGAGAAATACAACATTCGGCTATGCAGACCGCTTTGATGAAAAATATGATTTGGTGCGTTCCATCCGTAAAGGAAAATACAAGTACATTAGAAATTATCAGCCGTTTAATGCTGATGGTCTTTTTAATTTTTATCGGTATAAAATGTTGGCGTACAAAGAGTGGCAGCAACTCTTTGATGATGGAAAGTTAAATGAAGCGCAAGAACAGTTTTTCAAGGCGCGATCTCCCGAAACGTTATACGATATTGAAAATGATCCACACGAGGTTCATAATTTGGCGGCCGAACCTTCTCATCAATCAACTTTGTTGGAACTGCGTTCAAATTTGCGGCATCAAGTAAAGTCAATGCCTGATCTAAGCTTTTATCCGGAGCCTTATTTCATTGAAGCGGGACTTTCCAATCCCGTTGCATTTGGTCAAGAAAACAAAATCGAGATTGCTGAATTAATTGACATTGCGGATTTGAGTCTAAAACCCTTCGATGAGGTTAAAGCGGATATCAAAAAGGCTTTGAATTCTGACGACCCTTGGAAAAGATATTGGGGTTTGATCGTGTGCAGTTCTTTTGGAAAGGAATCCTATCCGTTTTTCAAGTTAGTCGTGCAACTTTCCAAATACGATAAGAACAACTTGGTTCGAATAAGGGCTGCCGAATTTTTAATACTACATGTGCAGAACGTTCCAAATGACCTGTTTCTGGAAATTATTAAAAATGCCAAATCCGAAACGGAGACCAATCTAATTTTGAACAGTATAGTATTGATCAAAACGGTTCGGCCTGGTTTTGAAATCAATATCCCTAAATCGATATTTCCGCCGGAATGGCTTGAAAAAGAAGGGGATTTAGTACGAAGACGCATCGAATTTATCAACGAGAACAAAATATAAGCTAGATAATTATGAGAAAATTTTATTGCTACCTAACTGCTTGCATTCTTTTATTTGCCTCCTGTAAAGAAGAGCAAAAAACAGTTGAAACATCCGAAGAGAAAGCAAAACCAAATATCGTTATTATTTACGCAGATGACCTTGGCTATGGAGAACTTGGAGCATATGGAGCTACCGAATTAAAGACTCCCAATTTAGACAAATTGGCTAATGGTGGCATGCGGTTTACAAACGGTTACGCTACCTCAGCTACGTGTACACCAAGCAGATATGCATTGTTGACAGGAGTTTACCCGTGGCGAAATAAGAGTGCCAAAATACTTCCAGGAACGGCGCCTTTGATTATCGACACAGCGCAAACTACGATTCCCAAAATGTTGAAAAAACAAGGTTACCATACCGGTATTGTTGGAAAATGGCATCTAGGTTTAGGAAGTGGAAACGTTAATTGGAACGAACGTATTAGCCCTGGCCCGAATGAAGTTGGTTTCGATTACAGCCATATTTTGGCTGCTACCCAAGATAGGGTTCCAACAGTTTATATCGAGGATGGACATGTGGTGAACCTTGACCCGAACGACCCGATTGAGATAAGCTACAAGGAAAATTTTGAAGGCGAACCAACAGGACTGGAAAATCCTGAACTATTAAAAATGAAATGGCATCATGGGCACAACAATAGTATCGTAAACGGAATCCCTCGTATCGGATTCATGAAAGGTGGTGAAGCAGCCAAATGGGTTGATGAAGATATGGCGGACTACTTTTTGGCAGATGCCCAAGACTATGTCAAAAAACATAAAGACGAACCATTTTTCTTGTACTATGCTTTGCAACAACCGCACGTGCCACGAACTCCACATGCGCGTTTTGTTGGTTCATCGGGAATGGGACCAAGAGGAGATGTCATTGTTGAAGCCGACTGGATGGTAGGTGAGTTCATCAAAACCTTAGAAGCCGAAGGCTTATTGGAAAATACTTTAATCGTTTTTTCAAGTGATAATGGTCCGGTAGTGAATGATGGCTACTATGATGATTCCGAAGAAAAATTAGGAAATCACAAACCAGCAGGTGCCCTCAGGGGAGGAAAATATAGCCTATTCGAAGCAGGGACGCGAGTTCCGTTCTTCACCTATTGGAAGGGTAAAATCAGCCCTGGAGTATCGGATGCCATGGTCTCCCAATTGGATTTATTTTCATCACTAGCCGCCTTGGTTGAAAGTAGTGAAAGTACCAATGATAGTAAAGAACTGTTGGATTCGTTCCTTGGAAAAAGTAATGCTGGTCGTGATGAAATGGTGATTGAAGCTACTTCAAGAACAGCATTTAGAAAAGGGGATTGGGCGATGATACCACCCTATGAAGGTCCTGCAATTAACAAACAAGTCAACATTGAATTAGCGAATTCAGATGAATATCTCTTGTATAATTTGAAAGAAGATATTAGTCAGCAAAACAATCTTGCAAAAAGCAATCCTGAAAAGCTTCAAGAGATGATTTCGGCATACGAAGCCATTCGTGGAACTGAAAATTCTGAAATCGAACAACTCGAACTGAAATAGAAATTGCATGACAGGCTTGGCTGTTTTAATAGGGTGTATTGTATTACTCATTATGGCTATTACAATTTTGAAAGTACATCCCATTCCAGCACTCTTGATAGCCGGTTTGATTCTAGGTTTAGCTTCTGGAAGTTCAGTCGAAGTAGTAACCGAAAGTCTTTTAAGCGGATTCGGAAATACACTAAAATGGATTGGTCTTGTCATTCTCTTCGGAACACTGCTGGGAGAGATTCTTGCATTTACTGGGGGTGCAGATGTTATCGCCGATAGTGTTATCAAAGTTTTTGGAATTAAGCGTTTGCCTCTGGCCATGGCCGTTATCGGTTTTCTGGTCGGCATTCCTGTTTTTGTAGATGTGGCGTATCTGACCTTGCTGCCAACAGTAATCGCCTTATCTCGAAAATCGGGTCATTCCGTTTTAGTCTTAGGGCTGTCCTTTGCAAGTAGTTTAACGGTTGCCCATGCGCTGATTCCCCCCACCCCTGGTCCTTTAGCGGTTGCCGCCATTCTAGAAACGGATATTGGAGGGATGATACCCATAAACGTAACCGTAGGTCTATTTGCAGTAATTGGAGGATTAATCTGGATAAAATTCAACAAAAAGAATTTAGCGATTCCGCTCCCAAAAGAAGTTGATTCCGAAGAAGGAGAGAAAATGGCCATTAAAGGTTTTAAGCGGGTTTTACCCTTTGTAGCCTTACTAATTCCATTGGTTCTAATGGGAATGGGAAATTTGTTTTCAGGAGATAATCCAATCATTGCATTTATTAAAAATCCTATTTGGGCACTTTTAATCGGGGTGGTCTTTGCACTACCACTTTTAGACAAAAGGGACTTTTCGAAGAAACTAAATGATTTTTTCCAAACCGCGGGGGCAAAATCGGCTACCGTTATTTTGATAACAGGTACCGGTGGTGCATTTGGTCAAGTCATAAAGGATACTGAAATAGTGAATTCATTATTACCCGATGCTGGCGGACTGGCGGCATTTGGAATCATACTTCCGTTTTTACTAAGTTTTATGTTTACCACAGTGACAGGTTCAATAACCGTTTCCTTAATAACCACAGCCTCAATTATGGCCCCCATGGTAACTAATGGAAGTCTTCCCGCTGGACTAACTGCAGCGGCTATAGGTACGGGTTCTTTGGGAATCATCCATGTAAATAGCAGTTTCTTCTGGCTCTTTAAGGAAGTACATGAGATTGGCACGACCAAACTTTTAAAAACCTTTAGTACCCTTACTGCGGTGGTTGCGATTTCAGGTGGACTTATGATTTTACTGCTCTACTCCTTGAATTGATTAAAGCTACTTCCATTTCAATACTTAGAAATTAGAATAACTCTAAGTTCTCAAGTTAAAATAGTGCTAGTAATGGTTAATGTTTGTCAATTAACAATTAACAATACTCAATACTTTTAAGGAAGCTAATAGTGATTTGTCCAGTCTTTTTAGTATGGTGTAATTGAGATAATTAATGCTCAAATACCAAACTAAAAAATGCTTAGGCCTTAATTACAACGTTTGAGCAGGATTAATCATTGATAATCGGCTAAATAGCTTATAGATGCCACTTGTCTAGTTTTAGTCTAGTGAAATATTCATCTTGATAGTGTACAATTATTAGTTTTATCTATCTAAAATTGAACTTTCCTCATTTATGAAGGTGATATATTAGGAATATCAAAATTTGAATTGAATACTAAATCGAAATAATTTTTTAACTCAGAACTTTTTCAACTTAAACCAATGATTATGAAAAAACAACTCTTTAAACTATTAAAAAAATGCTTCCTTTCGGGACTGTTTTTTGTGTTAATGGGTATGCAATACTCCTTTGCACAGCAAACGGTAACAGGAACAATAACGGATGAAAATGATAGTCCGGTTCCAGGAGCCAACGTTCTAGTTCGTGGTACGACTACAGGTACTCAAACAGATTTTGATGGTAATTACTCGATTGAGGCATCTCCAGAAGATGTGTTGGTGATCTCATATTTGGGGTATGCAACGCAAAACATTAGCGTAAGAGATCAAACCACAATCAATGTAAAATTACAGACGGATCAACAGCAGTTAGACGAAGTTGTAGTAATTGGCTATGGTACTGTTAAGAAGACCGATCTAACAGGTTCTGTTTCAAGGGTTGATTCAAAAGCCTTCGAGAATCAGCCACTTACTAGGGTTGAAGAAGCCCTACAAGGTAGAGCGGCTGGGGTAACTGTTGCTAAAGCAAACGGAGCTCCAGGGGCGAACGTGAAAGTTCGTATACGTGGTGTTAACTCTATCACTGGTAACAATGACCCGCTAGTAGTAGTTGATGGTATTTTAGGAGGTGACCTTAGCACTATTAACCCAAATGACATAGCTGCAATGGATGTTTTAAAAGATGCCTCTGCGACAGCTATTTATGGTGTAAGGGGATCCAACGGTGTTATCATTATTACGACAAAGAAAGGTTCTGGTAAAGGAAAGATTAATATAGATTACTTCACTACAATTTCGCAAGTGCCTAGTCTTCTTCCAACTTTGGCCGATATTCCTGATGATTTTGCCAGATTGGAGAATATAAGAAGGGTTAATACAGGAGGTAGCCCGGTATTTACAGATGCCGAAATTTCAGAGCTGGCTGCCAATGGTGGTACGAATTACCAAGATGAAATATTAAGGACTGGATATAGTGAGAATATTCAGCTATCGGCTAGTGGCTCTGAGGGAAGCTTAAGATACTTCCTATCAGGTAACTTTAGGGATGAAGAGGGAATTGTAATCAACACAGGATACCAACAGCTATCATTACGTTCTAATCTTGAAGCACAAATAACGGACAGATTTAAAGTTGGCTTAAATTTATATGCAAGTCATGGAGAGATTCAAAATAATTTCCAAACATTTGGTAACGGACAAGGAAGTTTGATATATAAGGCCAACACATGGGACCCTTCTACACCGGTTTTTGATGCAGATGGCAACTACAATAATAGGTCAATTAAGGGAATCGGCTCATTGAATCAAAATCCAGTTCTGACATTAACAGGTAGTGATTTTGAAGATGTGGAGGAAAGACTGCAGTCTGCTTTGAACCTAAGTTATGATATTACTGACAATCTGAATTTTACCATGGTCGCTGGTACTCAACTAAGTAATTATAATATACAGAGATATGCCAATGAAGGACCAAATGAAATACCGGATGTCTCTTTTAGCAATAATAAGAATACTTCCTATCAACTAAGTAACATATTAACTTGGCAAAAGGAATTTGGCAAGCATGATATCAAATTGACCGGGGTTCAAGAGTATCAAAACAGAAAGGCCAAATTCAATAGTTACAATGCAAATGATTTGGCTTTACCCAATGGATTCTATTTTGCAGAGTTAGCCCCGAATGCTGGCCAAACGGTCTTCAACAACTTCGGTGAACGCGAATTGTCTTCATGGATGTTAAGAGCTGAGTATATTCTAGACGACAATTTACTCATTACAGCTACAGGTCGTTATGATGGAACTTCGGTATTCAGACCAGGAAACCAATGGGGTTTCTTCCCGTCGGTTGCAATCGCCTACAATTTGAATGGTCTTGTGGAGAATTCTGAAACCTTAAGCGCTTTTAAACTCCGCGCGGGATGGGGGCAGGTAGGTAACCAAGGTATCGCCGATTTCGGGACCAATGCCTTCTTAACTTCAAATAGTTATGCGTTTGATGGCAGTTCAGCAGGCCCAGGCACAATATTGAACCCAAGATTTGCATTCGAAAATCTCGATTTGACATGGGAAACCACCACACAGGTTAATGTAGGAATTGATTTAGGACTCTGGAATGGTAGGGGTAGCCTCAGTATCGATGGTTATCAAAAGAACACAACTGATCTTTTATTGGAAACACCATTGTCAGGGACATTAGGAACTGGTATTACAAGGCAAAATGTTGGGGAGGTTGAAAACTTTGGTATAGATGTAGCTGTCGGCTATGATATTTTAGATGGTGAGGACCTGAATTGGAATTCCAATTTTGCCTTCTCATATGTTAAGAACGAAGTAACAAATCTATATGGAGGTTTAGATCAAATTGAAGGATCGGTTACTGCACCTGGCGGACAGTCTAGAGTCGTTAACATTATTCAGTTAGGACAACCCTTGGGTCAGTTTAACGGTGCAACCTTTCTAGGTACGTGGAAATCATCTGAAGCCGCCGCAGCTGCTGCGGTTGGTAAAGCTCCGGGTGACGCGAAGTATCTAAGAGGAGACGATGGAGAAATAGTTTTTGGCGCCATAGGTAATGGTACGCCAACGACAACTTGGGGTTGGAATAATACCTTAAACTACAAGAATTTTGATTTGAACTTCTTTCTTCAAGGGGTGCATGGCTTCGATGTCTATAATATTATGCAAGCTGGTATCACAGGGGGAGCAGGTGACTCGAGAAGTTTTATGGCAATCGATCAAGTAAATCAATGGACACCATCAAACGAAACGGATATTCCCTCGACCGTACAATTGTTCAATTCTTCTCGTTATGTTGAGAAGGGAGATTTTATCCGATTAAGTAACTTAACCCTAGGGTATACTTTTAGAGACGTGGTAGGTATTGATACTATTAAACTTTACGCTGGTGGTCAAAACCTTTTCTTAATCACCGATTTCTCAGGGTACGACCCAGAAATTACTTCAAGAAGGACAAATCAAGGTATAGAAGATGTCGCTCCAGGTATTAATTTTGGAGCTTATCCGAACCCAAGAACATATACCTTGGGCATCAAGGTTGGATTTTAATTAAAAAAAATTGTTAATTGAAAATATAAAAGACAAATGAAAAAATTAAAAATTTTTAAAGCAATAAAAGCACATTATGCGGTCATCGGCGTAATTGTACTTGCTATGACTTTTAACGGTTGTGAGCAATTGGAACTGGAAGAAAACCCCGCGGGTTCTCAGTTGGCAGTGGTTAAATATACCACTACAGAACAATTAGAACTAGGTGTAAGAGGTATCTACGGTAAATTGAACAAGGCGGCTTGGATGACGACCTTTTATGTAAATGGTTGGTCAGGAGATGACATGACCACTCATAGGGCAAGTAACAAGGCCGATTTCAGGGAGTACGACCAAAGGGCGATTACTCCTGATAACTCTCGGACCTTTACGAACTGGAGAGGAGTTTACGAGATGATTCGTGCGGCAAATACAGTATTATTCAGCGTTGAGGGGCAGCAACTACCTGATGCCGCTGCTCAAGATGCTCTTATCGGTGAGACCCATTTTTTGAGAGGGTTGATGTTCTACCATTTGGCGCGTGTTCATAGCAGAATTCCCTTGATATTGGAATTAGATGCCAATCTTGAACCAACCTTAGCGTCGGCTGAAGAAGTTTATGCACAAATTGAAAGCGATATGTTGATGGCCGAGAGTCTTTTGCCCGTAACTTCAAATAATGGAGCAACCAAACCGAATAAAGGTTCTGCGAGAGCAATTTTAGCCAGACTGTATTTAGATTGGGCAGGTTTTCCTGTAAATGATACCGGCAAATATGCCCAAGCGGCTTCAAGTGCTAAATCTGTTATGGATGGGGGTCATGGATTTGCCTTGGTACCAGACATGAGCACTTTATATACAATTGAAGGAAGGTTTAATACAGAATCGTTATTCACCATAGCTTATTGCGCTCCATGCGGGTTGCCAAACCGTAAACACGGTAAGTTGGGTCTACCCGGTAGTGCCCCTACTAACGGTTGGCAAGAAACCTTTGCCGAAATAAGATATTATGAAGATTTTCCTGAAGGACCAAGAAAAGATGCTACCTATCATGACGCGATGCCTTTGGCTGAAGGTGGAGGAATCATTACCAATGCTTCTACTCCGGTAGTTGACTCTTTACCTTGGCAGGAATTTGCAGATCAGCAGAATCCTATATTCAGAAAAATTGTAGGGCCTTTCGAGGAAGGTACTTGGTTAGGTTTTCAAAGCGATAGAAACGACTACTATATGCGTTACTCTGAATTATTGTTGATTTATGCGGAAGCCTCCGGCAGAGCTGGTTCAGCGGGTGCTGATGCCTGGGAGGCGCTAAATATGGTCCGAAGAAGAGCGGCAGGCTTGGATATCAACACACCTGATCCTGCTGTAGACGTTAGTGATGCTGATGGTACAATTGAAGAATTGGCCTTTACAGAACGCAAATGGGAATTGGCAGGCGAGTATATCAGGTGGAATGACTTGGTCCGTATGCAAAGAGTAGAGCAAGCACTTAGCAACAGAAATCCTCAGACTTCCATCGGAACGATGTATGACGGTAATGGAAATGGTACACCCTTCCCCTTAACCGAACCTTCAAATCCAATCCTTGGGTCTTTAGGAACGGACAATTATTTTGCTCCTATCCCTCAACAGGAAATTGACCAACACCCAGGTTTAGGGAATTAAAATTTTTGAGTTAGTTTATTTAGTTTAAGTACGGCGGTAAGATTTCCATAAAGGTCTTACCGCTTTGTATTTGGGGTATTTCAGCCTATAAATTTTGATTCGGATCATTAGGCAGTCCTTAGAAAACTCCGTATTTTAGATATATACCAATACCAAAAAATAAGCACAGCATATGTCCTTGCTTCTCAAGCATTTTTACAGTAAAAAAGTCACAGTAATTACTCTACTATTTCTGATGTTACTTATGCCTTCATGCAACGAATCATCCAGCAGGGAAAACGAGGTTGGTATTTCAAACGAACAAAAATTATTTACGACAATACACTCAGATGTTTCTAAAATTGATTTTGTCAATACGTTAGAGGAAACCCTAGAATCAAACTACTATCAATACATGTATACCTATATCGGTGGTGGAGTTGCTGTAGGCGATATCAACAACGATGGATTGTTAGACTTATATTTTACTTCAAACTCATCTGAAGATAAACTATATTTAAACCAGGGTAATTTTAGATTTAAGGATATTACAGAGATAGCTGGTACTACCATAAATGATGGATTCAACACAGGTGTCACTATGGTCGATATCAACAATGATGAGTATTTGGATATTTATGTTTCCCGCGGTGGTTGGAAGGACGAGGACAATAAATTTGCCAATCTACTATACATCAATAATGGTGACTTAACTTTTACTGAAAAAGCAGAAGAAATGGGCTTAGCCGATGCCAACCGTTCCATTCAGGCAACTTTCTTTGATTATGATCGAGACAATGATTTAGATGTTTACATATCCAATACACCAGATATAACAAGCCGAACAAAAGTTCTTGATTTGGACAAAATTCATAAAAACCCAAAAACGCTTGAATTGAAAGGAAGTGACCGCCTTTACAACAACGATGGTACAGGTCGTTTTACAGATGTTTCTGTCAAAGCTGGGCTGCAATTTGATATTGGTTTTGGTCTGAACCCTCAAGTTGGAGATTTGAATAATGACGGTTGGATGGACGTTTATGTTTGTAATGATTTCAATACGCCTGATTTAGCCTATATCAATAATGGTAATGGAACCTTTACAGAGTCTCGGGATAAAGTTTTTAAACATATGTCTTTCAATAGTATGGGCAGCGATATGGCTGATATAGACAATGATGGTTTGCAAGATTTAATGACTTTGGATATGAATCCTGAAGACTATATACGCTCCAAAACAACCATGGGCATGACTTCCATAGATCAGTTTGAATTAATGGTTGATAAGGGATATCATCACCAGTATATGCACAATATGTTACAAATTAATAATGGTAATGGAACTTTCAGTGAAATTGGGAATATGTCAGGTATAGCAAACACCGATTGGAGTTGGTCTCTATTATCTGCTGATTTTGATTTAGACGGATTCAACGATGTGTATGTAACGAATGGAGTATATCGAGATGTTATTGATCGTGATAAAAACAATGAAATACTCGAAATTTTAAAGACGAATGGGCGGAAACCAACAGCAGAGGATTTTCTAAGTTTCGCAAAAATGCTTCCACAACAAAAGTTGAATAACTACCTGTTCAAAAATCAGGGTAATCGAACTTTTGAAAATGTTACAGATTCATGGAGCAATACACAACCGACATTTTCAAATGGTGCCGTTTATGCTGACTTAGACAATGATGGTGATTTAGATATTGTCGCAAACAACATTAATGAAAATGTCACTTTGCTTCAGAACAATACCACTAAAAGTATCATAAAATATTATTTGAAAGTGGAATTTGAAGGTCCTCCGACAAATGTATTTGGGGTTGGAACTACCGTAAATCTGTATTTCAAAGATGGGTCTAAACAAACCCGGCAATTAATTAATTCTAGGGGCTTTCTATCTTCTGTTCCTAATATTCTCCATTTCGGTTTAGGAGAACATATGTCAATTGACAAACTTGAGGTTATTTGGCCTGACGGCAAGGTTCAAGAGTTGTTAGACGTTGACGTCAATCAGTTTCTCTATATGAATTATATATATGCGGCTCCAAGGGAACCTAAAAACAAACCAGCCGCTTTATTTACAAAAATAGATACGGATTTTAAACATGAAGACCCTTATTTTAATGATTATAATCTACAAATATTGCTTCCACATAAGCTTTCTCAAACAGGTCCGGCAGTGGCTAAAGCTGACATAAATAATGATGGGCTGGAAGATGTTTTCTTAGGTGGTGGCCATAAGCAACCAGGGAGGGTGCTTTTAGGGCAATCGAATGGTACGTTTAGAGAGAAAAACAATCCAGCTTTTACATTTGACGAGCAAAGCGAAGATGTCGGCGCCGCCTTTTTTGATGTAGATAGTGATGGTGATGAAGATTTATACGTGGTAAGTGGCAGCTATGAATTCCAGAGTACTCCTAAACTGCTAGTAGACCGACTTTATATAAATGATGGTAAAGGAAATTTTTCAAAATCTTCGGATGCCTTGCCACAAGTTGGTATTGCCGGATCAGTCGTAACACCCTCTGATTATGACGGTGATGGCGATATAGATTTGTTCGTTGGAGGAAGGGTAATCACCGGAAGATACCCTCATCCGGCAAGTAGTTTGTTACTAGTTAATACGAATGGAAAATTCGAAATCAGGAATGATGATTTAGCCCCTGAACTAGGGGGTTTAGGTTTGGTCACTGATGCCACCTGGATCGACTTGGACAATGATAAAAAGGATGATCTTCTACTTACCGGAGAATGGATGGGAATACAAGTTTTTCTAAATAAAAACAACAGACTTGAGCGAAGTGAAGATTATAAAAATCTAGTGGATGCCGTTGGGTGGTGGAACAAATTATTTGTAGCGGATATTGATAATGATGGTGACAAAGATATCGTAGCTGGTAATTTAGGTTTAAACTATAAATTTCATGCATCCCCAGAAAAACCATTTGAAATTTACACTTCCGATTTTGATTACAATGGTTCGGAAGATATCATTTTAGCAAAGGACTATAAGGGAAAGCAAGTTCCTATTCGCGGCAAGGGTTGTATGACCCAGCAATTACCTCATTTAGCGCAGACAATACCAAGCTATACCGACTTTGCGAACAAAGATTTGGAAGGGATTGTTGGAAAAGGTCTTGAATCAGCATTGCATTATAAAGCAACTGAATTTCGCTCTGGAATTTTCATGAATGATGGAGGGGGTAATTTTAGTTTTGAACCATTTGCTCTTCAAATACAGCAATCACCCATTAATAGTATTTTATTTTCTGATTTTGATGGTGACGGAATGAAAGATCTTCTATTGGCAGGAAATAACTATCAGTCAGAGGTTGAGACAACCAGGGCCGATGCAGGAATAGGGTCTTTTTTAAAGGGAAATGGGAAAGGTGATTTCCAATATGTTTCCAATTTCGAATCTGGATTTTTTGCAGATAAAGATGTTAGAAATATGGTACTAGCACAATTAGGAGAACAAGAAATGGTAATTGTTGTGAATAACAATGATGTCCATGACTTCTTTAACGTAAACACGAAGAAATAAAAATGGTCCTCGATGGTATCAATACAAGGATTTCGAAAACAATAGCTTTTCTACTGCTATTTTTTTCCATGTTTATTTTTATCGGGAAAGCGCAAGCTCAACAGGATATTTTTGAACAAGCAAGAGCTATTCGTAATGAAAGTCCTGATAAGTCTTTGTATTTATTGGAAAGTGCTTACAGAGACTTTCTTAAGAAGGGTGATACTACAAACGCCATTAAGGCACTTTTGGAAATGCCATTTCAATATGGACAGAAGGTCGACTATGCCAAATCTTATGATGGTCTATGGCTAGCTCTTTTTCTTGCGGACGAATCGAAAGACGATGTTTCAAAGGCAGCCATTTACAATCGCCTGGGAAGACTTTATAGTTTTTTCAAAAAAGAAGGGAAGGCCTTCGAATACCTCAATACTTCATTAAAAATTAAAAAGAACCTGGTGGGTACAGGAGAGTTAAACGAGGCTAGATTAGTACAAAATTATTATCTCATATGCGCTACCTATAGAGAGCTCGACAAACCTAATTTAGGAAGGATTTATCTTGATAGTTGTTTTCTAAAATATGATAAATCTCACAGCCAAATTCAGAAAGCTTATTTAGATTTTGAAAAATCATTCATTCTTTCTCAAGAAAAAAAAAATCAAGAAGCAATAGCTCTTTTAACGAAAATCGAGCCCTGGTTTAAAGAAAATCGTCCTTCATATCTTGTTTTGGTGTACACCTATTGGGGAGATATTTATCGAAGCCTCGAAGATTTACGCCTTAGTGAGATTTATTATGCGAAAGCCTTGGATATCTCCGCTAAGCATAATAGCCATTTGGATTTTTCAATTTTAGTTCATGAGCGATTAGCCAACCTCTATATTGAAAAAGGGGATTTTAAAAAAGCATTCTACAGTCAAGAAAAAGCAAAAAAGCTAGATGCGCAATTTTTTGATAGCCGGAGCTCAACCAACCAACCGCTTTTAGAAATAAAAGATGAGTTTAGAGTAGAAAAAGAAAGGCAAGAAATGCTAATTCAAAAGCAACGATTGGAGCAGTTGGAGCAACAAGATAAGATATCACTTTTACAGCGTATAATCTTGTTAGGCGCTTTGGTCTTTTTGGTCGTTATAGGAATTATTTATTTCAGGCAAATTCGGTCAAAGTACAAAGCCGAAAAACTACTTATTCAACGTAGCAAAGAACTGGAAATACAAAAAGCAAAGGAGCTGCTCGAACTTAAGAATAAAGAGTTGGCGACCTCTGCACTACAGCTGGTCGAAAAGGATGAATTTTTAAAAGAAATTAAAAACAAGTTAAAAGGTGAAAATGGAAGTATCAAAACAGCTGAAATCAATCAAATTTTAAAATCTATCTCGCATAGTAATACCAGCAATTGGGAAGAGTTCAAATTGAGATTTACGGCGGTCAACGAAAAATTTTACCAAAAGGTAACTAAGGAATATCCGAACCTAAGTCAGGCTGATCAAAAAATCTGCGCTCTGATCAAGCTGAATTTTTCAAGTAAGGAAATGGCTAGGCTTCTAGGAATTTCTGTTGAGTCAGTTCATACTACAAGATATAGACTTAGAAAAAAGATGAAATTGGATAGAAGCGTAAATCTAGAAGATTTTATCTCATCGATTTAGTCAATTCGGACCTATGTGAAATGTCAAGTATTTGTCTAGTCCCTATCCTTTTTGCTAACGGTGCAATACACTATTTTGTATTTAATTTTGAAGTTATAGTCCAAAAGGTAATTGGACCCATTGTTTTCCTAGACAACTGTTTGACGTTAAGAAAAGATTTGAATGCGACATATGTCTGGTCTATTATCGAAAAAGCGAATTTTACCCATTTATGAACAGCTTGTACCCGACATTTTTTTTTGTTCTAGTGGGGCTTTCTATAATTTGCCATCATCTTTATTACATATGCTTATTAACTATAAAATACTTCAGTATGAAAAGACTAATTCTAATGCTTTGTCTCCCGGTAATACTTTTCTTAAGTTGCAATAATTCAAACGGACAGACCAATACTAAACGAGAAATGGCAGAAAAAAAATATGAGGCAACGCCCGAACAGATTGACCACTTGGGCATAACGAACCCTGAATATTTAAGTGCTGCGTCTAAAAGAGCGTTGAAATGGCCCGCGGATCTAGGCAATCAATGGTTTATCGAATTTAGTGGACCGGAACCCTTAAAAGGAGATTTGGCCTATGAACCAGGCGTAGTTAGACGTGACCCAAGCGCGATGATCAAGGAGAATGGAAAATACTACGTATGGTATTCAAAAAGTACGGGCAAGACCGACGGGTTCGCTGGTGATATAGAAAACGATAAGGTTTTCCCCTGGGACAGATGTGATATTTGGTACGCCACCTCTGAGGATGGAATTACGTGGAAAGAAGAAGGTATGGCCGTTGCTAGGGGAGAAAAGGGTGCCTATGATGATCGTTCCGTTTTTACGGTCGAAATCATGAAATGGGACGACAAATATTATCTCTGTTACCAAGCGGTTAAATCACCTTATAACGTTCGCGTTAAAAATACCGTTGGTCTGGCATGGGCGGATTCTCCCGATGGACCTTGGACAAAAAGCGAAGAGCCCATTTTACGACCGGCCGATAACGGAGTTTGGAAAGGAGAAGTTCAAGACCGTCATAGTGTTGTGAAGAAAGGCGACTTCGATAGCCATAAGGTACATGACCCTTGCATTCTTCCTTACCAAGGTAAATTCTACTTGTATTATAAAGGAGAGCAAATGGGTGAGGAAATCACTTTTGGCGGAAGACAGATTCGTCATGGTGTAGCAATTGCCGATAACCCAAAAGGACCTTATGTGAAATCTCCCTATAACCCAATTAGTAATAGCGGGCATGAAATCTGTGTATGGCCCTATGATGGGGGAATCGCTTCTTTGATTACGACCGACGGTCCTGAAAAGAATACCATTCAATGGTCACCCGATGGAATCAATTTTGAAATAAAGTCCTCCATTAAAGGGGCGGCCCATGCAATTGGGTTAAACCGCACTGCAGATAACGAAAAAGAGCCAACAGAAATTCTTAGATGGGGATTGACGCATATCTATAACAATTATGACGAGCAGAGCATTATGCGATTTACCTCTAAAAGAAGAACTACCCATAAGGCGAAAGGAGAATAACATATTAATTTAGAATAATGAAAGCCACAGTATACGAAGGAAACAAAACCTTTTCTGTTATAGATAAAGAAATCAAAGCCCCCGGAAACGAGGAAGTTCGAATCAAAGTAGCCTACTCCGGAGTTTGCGGAACTGATGTGCATATCTATCATGGAATGATGGATAAGCGTGTCAATATTCCCGTTACAATAGGTCATGAAATGTCAGGTACCATTGATGCCTTAGGCGATGATGTCTCAGGCTTTGAAATTGGTGAAAAGGTTGTGGTTAGGCCACTTGATGATAGAGGAGTAAAGCCTTCTGATAAAGGGTTTAACCACATTTGTGAGGATTTAAAATTTATCGGTATCGATAGTCCGGGTTCCATGCAACAATATTGGAATGTGCCGGCTTTTACACTCCATAAATTGAAAGCAGAAACCGATTTAAAATTGGCGGCGCTTATTGAACCTTTATCCGTTGCGGTTCATGACGTGCGCCTAAGCGAACTTCAGTCGAGTGAAACTGCTGTTGTATTGGGAGGAGGTCCCATCGGACTCTTAGTAGCTATGGTAGCAAAGGAGACTGGAGCCAATGTTATTGTTTCCGAAGTCAATGAAAATCGAATTGCAAAAGCCAAGGAATTAGGTCTGAATGCTGTGAATCCCATGAAGATTGATTTGGTCGAATATGTCAAAGAACAAACCGAGGGGCGCAGAGCCGATGTGGTTTTTGAGGTGGCCGGCGTGCAACCTGCCTTGGATGTGATGACCGAAGTAGCCGGAATTCGAGGTAGAATTTTGATGGTAGCCATTCATGGGCAGAAAAAAGAAATCGACCTGTTTAAGTTCTTTTGGAAAGAACTGAAACTGATTGGAGCGCGTGTTTACGAGAAAGAAGATTATGAAAAGGCGATTGATCTGATTACCAAAAATGAACTTCCTTTTGAAGAGATGATAACCGATGTGCAACCTTTAAGCAATATTCAAAAGGTTTTCGAAAATATAGATAACAATCCCGATGGAATGAAAGTCTTGATGGATTGTCAAGCTTAATATTAAAACCCAACAATAGAACACAATGAGTGTATTGAATCAATTTAGCCTAAGAGGTAAAACAGCCTTGGTAACAGGATGTAAAAGAGGAATCGGTAAAGGTATGGCCGTTGCATTGGCTGAAGCTGGGGCCGATATTATCGGTGTTAGTGCATCTTTAGAACTGCATGGGAGTATAGTCGAACAAGAAGTCGAAGGTATCGGTCGTAAATTCAAGGCCTACCAATGCGATTTTGGCAATCGTGATTCCCTTTATGCCTTTATCAAACAGGTAAAAGATGATTTTCCTAAAATCGATATTCTGGTAAATAATGCGGGCACGATTTTGAGGGCTCCCGCGGTAGAGCATTCCGATGAATATTGGGATAAGGTCATCGAAGTAAATCAAACAGCTCAATTCGTTTTGACACGTGAATTGGGTAAAGAAATGGTGGCTAGAGGCGACGGTAAAATCGTTTTTACCGCCTCCCTCCTAACCTTCCAAGGTGGAATCACGGTTCCGGGTTATGCCGCTAGTAAAGGTGCTATAGGTCAGATGACCATGGCATTTGCCAATGAATGGGCAGGCAAAGGCGTAAACGTAAATGCTATTGCACCGGGCTATATCAGTACGGATAACACGGAAGCTTTGCGAAATAATCCTGAAAGAAATGAATCCATATTAGCACGGATTCCGGCAGGTCGATGGGGTCAACCGGAAGACTTCAAAGGTCCAATCGTTTTTCTATGTTCTGAGGCTTCGAGTTATATGCATGGCGGAACGATGTTGGTTGATGGGGGCTGGATGGGACGATAACTCCTTTTCATTTTAAAAACAATAACTAGTATACATAATTAGAGAGATTAAATCAAACTCATAATTAGAATATTATGGCAGATATAAAAGAGTATCAATTATTCATAGATGGAAAATGGATTACTTCAACTTCTGGTGAAACCATAGAAGTGGTCAATCCGTCCACGGAAGAAATCGTGGCACAAGTACAAAAAGGAACGGTGGAAGAAGCTCAAATGGCCTTAGAAGCGGCAGAAATTGCTCAAAAATCGTGGAAGAAATTGCCAGCTCGACAACGTGCTGAAATGCTTTACAAACTAGCGAACGAAATTAAAGCCAACGCCGATGATTTAGCGGAGCTTTTAGTCAAAGAGCAGGGCAAACTTTTAAAAGTAGCCAAAATGGAAGTTGCGGTAACGGCCTCTTTCATTGAGTATGCCTGCGAAGGGGCAAGAAGGATTGAAGGTGATATCATTCCCTCGGACAACCCGAACGAACAAATATGGATTCAAAAGATTCCAAGAGGGGTTGTTGTAGCTATTACAGCTTGGAATTTTCCACTGGCCTTAGCAGGAAGAAAATTAGGCCCAGCTTTAGTGGCTGGAAATACGGTTGTCATCAAACCTACATCAGAGACACCTTTAGCAACTTTGGAACTTGGTAATTTGGCCAAAAAAGCAGGACTTCCGGATGGAGTGCTAAACATACTTACAGGACCGGGCAGGGCAATGGGTAATGCTCTAGTTGAAAATCCAATTACCAAAATGGTTACTATGACGGGTTCTACCCCTGTAGGACAACAAATTGCACGAAATGCAGCGCAAAATTTAACGCATGTACAGCTAGAACTAGGGGGAAAAGCTCCGTTCATCGTATTTGAAGACGCCGACATTGATGCTGCGGTAGAAGCGGCTTTGAATTCCCGTTTTGACAACTGCGGACAGGTGTGTACCTGTAACGAAAGAATGTATGTTCATGAAAGAATCTATGATACGTTCATGGAAAAATTCATAGCGAAAACCAAAGCCTTAAAAGTAGGTGACCCAATGTTAGAAGAAACCGACATGGGGCCTAAGGTCAACGCCTCCGAACTAAAACATATGGAACATCTGGTAGAAGTGAGTTTGAAAGAGGGTGCAACCCTTGCTACTGGTGGTAAACGCCCAGAAGGTGCGGCATTTGAAAAAGGATATTGGTTTGAACCAACCGTGCTAACTGATGTCACCCAAGATATGACCATTGTTCACGAAGAGTCTTTCGGTCCTATACTGCCAGTGTTGAAGTTCAAGACTTTTGATGAGGTTGTAGGCTATGCCAATGATTGTGAATACGGTTTAGCGGCTATGGTGTTTACCAATGATATGAACACGATTATGAAGTGTAATGATGAATTGGAATACGGTGAAATCTATGTGAATCGTGGTCATGGTGAGCAGCACCAAGGCTTTCACAATGGGTACAAACTTTCCGGTAGCGGAGGCGAAGATGGTAAATACGGCTTCGAACAATACTTGGAAAAAAAGACATTTTACATTAGACACAAGGCATAAATGTACGCACAGATAAAGACCATTAACTGTACCTTGTTCAGAGTGCCATTGCCTGAAGTAATGAACGACGCCAAACACGGCGACCATACCCATTTTGAATTGGTAACAACCACCATCACTTTGGATGATGACACTCATGGAACAGGTTACACGTATACTGGAGGCAAGGGCGGCCATTCGATAAAAGCAATGGTCGACCATGACATTGCTCCTACTTTAATCGGAAAAAATGGCAACGATGTTGATGGAATTTATGATTTTATGGAATGGCACATGCACTATGTTGGTCGTGGCGGAATCGTTTCATTCGCGGTCTCAACTATTGACATGGCGCTCTGGGATATCAAGTGCAAAAAAGCAAATCAACCGCTTTGGAAAATGGCGGGTGGGGCTGGAAACACTTGTAAGGCTTATTGCGGGGGAATCGATTTACAATTCCCCATTCCCAAATTATTAAAAAACATGGAAGGTTATTTGGCCGCCGGATTCAATGCCGTTAAGATAAAAATCGGTCGCGAAAACCTTGATGAGGATATTGAGCGCATCAAAGCAGTTCGCGAATATATTGGTCAAGATGTGACCTTTATGGTCGATGCCAATTATTCAATGACCGTGGGAAAAGCCATCGAGGCCATCGAAAAATTTCGCCAATACGATATCACTTGGTTTGAAGAGCCCATTATTCCAGATAATTATAAGGGCTTTGCAGCAATAGCCGATGCCACAGGTTTCCCTTTGGCGATGGGCGAAAACCTGCATACCATTCACGAATTTGAATATGCCATGGAACAGGCAAAACTTTCTTTTGTACAACCAGACGCTTCCAATTGCGGTGGAATCACAGGATGGTTGAAAGCAGCGCGATTGGCCAACAAATATAATATTCCTGCATGCTCACATGGTATGCAAGAATTGCATGTCAGTTTGGTCTCGGCCCAACCGAATTCCGGATGGTTGGAAGTACATAGTTTCCCGATTGACCAATATACCAAAAGACCTTTGGTCGTTAAAAATCATCGCGCGGTGGCCCCCGATACGCCGGGTATCGGAGTCGAATTTGATTGGGAAAAATTGAATTCCTATAAACAATAAGTGATTTTCTAGTCGAGCTGTCACATCGAGCGCAGTCGAGATGCGATAACTAATTAGTGAAAAATAAAAATCTTGAAAACAACAAAAACCCATTTCGGCGAGTATAAAGGCAAAGAAGTCCAACTATATACCTTGCAAAACGACAACGGTATGTCGGTCAAAATCTCCAATTATGGAGCTACAATTACTTCCATAATTATCCCCAATAAGAATGGAGAAGCTGAAGAAGTTGTGTGTGGTTTTGATACTTTCGACAACTATTTTGCAGAGGCTTATCAAGCAAATGCACCTTATTTTGGGGGAACTGTCGGGCGCTATTGCTCACAAATCAAGGACGCCCGATTTACCTTAAACGGACAAGAATATGAATTAGCAAAAATCGTTGGTGATAATAACCTTCACGGGGGAAAGGTTGGTTTTGACAAGAAAATATGGAACGTAAAATCTTATGATGAAAACATTTCACAAATCGAAATGACGTTACTAAGCAAACACTTGGAAGAAGGATTTCCTGGAAATGTTGATGTATTGGTCAAGTTTACATTGACCGATGAAAATGAAATCCGAATGGATTATCAGGCCACCACTGATGCCGATACGCCTTTTACGATGACCAATCATACCTACTTCAATTTATCCGGATTTTCAGATAATGTAGAGCAGCATACGGTGCAGATTCATTCTGGCAAAAAACAGGTTTGGGATGAAACCGGTGCCGCTACCGGAGAAAATATTTCGGTGGCAAATGCTGCCGATGATTTGAGAAGCGCTAAGGCCATTGGGGAAGTCCATAAAGCCTTGGGAGATGGTTTTGAACATTTTTACCTGTTCAATGAGAAGGGATTTGATTTGGATAAGGTGGCTGAAATTTATGAACCAACGAGTGGAAGATCTTTGGGAATCTCGACTACTGAGCCTGGAATGCTTTTTTATACCGGTAAATATACTTCTGATGCGCTTAAAAGAGAGTCAGGCTTGCAATATGGGAAGTATCGGGGATTTTGTTGCGAAACGCATCGGTACCCGAACGGACCAAATATTCCGGGCGCTCCGAAGAGCATCCTCAAAAAAGGAGAGATTTATGACAGCAAGACCATTTTCAAGTTTAAATGGTGAAACATAACCGAACTGTCATTTCGAGCGGAGTGGAGAATAAACAACGACCAATTTCGACGGCATCTCGACTCCGCTCGATGTGACCTGATAAAAACAATAAAATTTAGAAACTATGACCACAGGAGTATTGTTAGCTATTTTCGCCGGATTAATGCTAGGCCTCTATGCCCTACCTGAAAAATTCACCAAAGATTTCAAGTATGAGAATACTTGGAGTCTTTTCTTTTTATTGACCATGTTCGTGGTCCCTATTATAGCTTCTGTAACCTTCATCAATGGTTTTGGAGAGGTATTCGGCAATATGCCGATGGACATTTGGATACAAATGGGGCTCACTAGTTTTCTCTGGGGTATTGGTGTTATGATGTGGAGCAAGGCGATAAACCATATTGGACTTTCACTTGGTTTTTCCCTTTTTATCGGAACGGTTATTTTGGTGGGGTCCTTATTGCCATTCTTGGTAGACGGCTTACCTGAAAATAATGTATTGGTTTTCATACTCCTCGGAATCGCAATAGTGTTGATTGGAGTAATTCTAAACGGTAAGGCCGGGCTTCTTCGAGAAAAAGATGAAGCAAAAAGCGAAAAAGATTCCGATGAGCGGAAGAAAGGTTCCATGACAACAGGTATTTTGATAGCAGTAATCGGAGGGTTATTAGCAACGGGATTCAGTTATGCCAACGCAGCGGGTGCACCTTATCTACAGGAAACTCTAAAAAAGTATGATAATGCGGACTGGATTACAGGCGTTGCGGTCATGTTTCCCATATTCATCAGCGGTGGAATTGTCATGACAGCCTATTTTTTATGGCAACTAAGTGCAAAAAAAGCATGGGGTGATTTTAAAACTTCAGCCTTTGCAAAAAACTTCTTTTTGATTTTAATCATGGCCGTTTTCCATTATGCGGCCTCTGCCCTATTCGGCTACGCCGCCTCAAAATTAGGCGCTTCCGGTAATACAGTTGGCTATGCGATTTTCAACACTTCAGCCGTTGCCACGGCCATTATGAGCGGACTCATTACAAAAGAATGGGTAAAGGCTTCGTCAAAAGCTAGAATGGCACTTTACGGGGGATTAGCCTGTATGATTATAGGAATTGTTATTATAGCTTATAGCAAGAGTTTGGGCTAATTAGCAATTCAAACTTTAGTTCCTAATTTGTCAGTATTCGTCGAAGTCCACAATTTGTTCTAGAGCATGAAACATTTGATGCCTTAATACGGCTGGGGCTTCTGAAAGAATAGTTGTAAATTCTCAACTCAAAATGACTCCATAATGAAACAAATTCAATCTTTAATTATTGTTCTCCTACTTTTCTCAATTAACGTAGTCTCTACCCAAGAAATTCAAGGGGAACTAAAAAAATGGCACAAAGTAACATTGGTCTTTGAGGGGCCCGAAACTTCCGAAAGGGCAGAGGAAAATCCTTTTCTGAACTATCGCTTAAATGTCACTTTTAGTCATCAAGCATCTGGTGAAGTTTTCATTGTCCCCGGATATTATGCCACAGATGGCGATGCGGGAAACAGCGGTGGAGAATTGGGTAATATTTGGAAAGTCCATTTTACACCTGACCAGATTGGAGAATGGAATTACGCGGTAGATTTCAAAAAAGGTAAATGGGCGGCGGTACGTACTTCTGAAAAATTGAAAACCGGTGAATTTATGGACGGCGCTAGTGGAACATTCACAATTGGTGAGTCAGATAAAACAGGAAGGGATTTTCGTGGAAAAGGACGTCTGCAATATGTAAGCGAGAAATATTTAAAATTTCAAAACGGAGAGTACTTTTTAAAATGCGGTTCGGACGCCCCAGAAAACTTTCTGGCCTATGACAAGTTCGATGGTACATTTCACAACGATGGGCATAAAGATAATTTAGTCAAAACATGGTCGGCACATCTTCAAGACTGGTCAGCAGGTGACCCTACTTGGGGTGGCGGTAAAGGGAAGGAAATCATAGGAGCGGTTAATTACCTAGCATCCAAAGGAATGAACGCTTTTTCATTTTTGACCATGAACATCGCTGGTGACGATCAAAATGTTTTCCCCTATGTAGATTATGATACTTGGGACCGGTTTGATGTTTCAAAATTGGACCAATGGGAAATTCTGTTTGAGCATGCAGACAAATTAGGTATGTTTCTTCATTTTAAGACTCTCGAACATGAAAACCAAGGTTTACTGGATAATGGAGGCACTGGATTATATACTAAGTTGTATTACCGAGAATTAATCGCAAGATTCGGGCACCATCTAGCTTTGAATTGGAATTTAGCTGAGGAAACTGGCGACTGGACAGAAACTCCACCTACCTTTCCCTTAGATGCCAAAGAGCGCATTCGATTGGCGGAATATATTTCAGAAATAGACCCATACGATCATCATCTGGTGATTCATAATGGGGCTTGGTACGACCCGCTTTACGGGCCGAATACAAAATTTACCGGTGCATCTTTACAAACCAACAAACCTGATTTCAGTCGAGTTCACTCACAAACATTGAAAGTTATTGAAGAGGCTGAAAGTGCAGGCAAAGTCTGGGCCGTTGCCGTTGATGAACCGGGCGACGCACAACATTCATTGATAACGGATGAAGAAGATCCTAAGCATAACGATGCCCGGAAAAATGGCCTCTGGGGAGCCATGATGGCAGGTGCCTGGGGTACGGAATGGTATTTTGGCTATAAGCATCCGCATTCTGATTTAAGCTGTCAAGATTATCGTTCAAGGGATTTATTTTGGGAACAAGGTAAAATATGCCTTGACTTTTTTAACAACAACGAAATTCCCTTTTGGAATATGGAATCGGATGATTCCTTGATTTCGTCTAAAGGTGATTATGTTTTAGCAAAGCCAGGGGATATGTACGTGGTCTACCTCAAAAATGGTGGGGAATCTACTTTAGATTTTGGGAATTCGAATTCAGAATACGATGTGTTGTGGTATAACCCACGAAAGGGCGGTGAGCTCCAAAAAGGAAAGATAAAATCCATTTCAGGTTCTGGAAAGCAGTCTCTTGGCTTACCCCCTATTAAAAAAGAACGGGATAACGATTGGGTGGTATTGGTTACCAAATCTTGACTCCTAATGTCGTACGATTTACTAAAACAACATATCAAAAAAAATGTAAACCTCTCGGTAACGGAATTAAATCAGATATGTGACTATTTCAAACCCTTAAGTTTCAAGAAAAAAGAGTTTTTATTGAGCCAAGGGAGCCTCTGTAGATTTGAAGGCTTTGTCACGGAAGGTTGTTTTAGGGTCTTTACGTTAGACAAAAAAGGAAACGAAAACACGCTTTACTTTGCGGCCAAAGATTGGTGGTTGATGGATATTGACAGTTTTATGCATCAAACCACTTCTGATTTGAATATGCAGGCTTTAGAAGATAGTGAAGTGCTTCTGATCAACAGAGAAGATAAAATTGCGTTGTATGAAGCCCTGCCGACGGTGGAAAAGCTCTTTCGAATCATGTTCCAAAAAGGACTGGTTTCATGGCAAAGGCGACTAGTTCGTAATCATTGTTTAACCGCAAAAGAACGCTATTTTCATTTTATTGAAACCTACCCCGATATTGCATCAAAACTTACCGATAAACAAATAGCGGGTTACCTCGGTATACGTCACGAGTTTTTAAGTAAAATCAAAAAAAGCGAAAATTAATTTTCGCTAGTTGAACTTGTTCAACTCTTTTGATAGCTACATTCAGGATATTTGTATCTCTACAATATAAATAGCAATGAAGACAAAGATTTCAATATCAAAAAGTATTACATCCTTACTACTGTTAATTCTAATAAACACTGGGGTTGTTTATGCGCAAACTTCAACGGACATTTCACATGAAGATGCCCTTAAGGCCGTATTGGCCGCTAAGGAAAAAGCGGAACAATTAGATGTCCTGGTGAACATTGCAGTCGTTGATGCGGGAGCGAACTTAAAAGCGTTTATTCGTATGGATGATTCCTTTTTAGGAAGTATTGACGTCGCCATTAAAAAAGCAAAAACATCTCGCTATTTTGATATAAATACAGGTGATTTAGGTAAGTTAACACAACCCGGAGGTATAATCTATAACATTGAACTTTCCAACGACGGACTCGTTACCTTTCCTGGCGGAGTTCCAATCAAAAATGAAAACGGAAAAATCATAGGGGCTATAGGCGTTAGCGGTGGAACTATTGAGCAAGACCATGATATCGCTTCCGTAGGGGCAAATGCAATCATAGAATAACCAATCCCTTAAATGTATAAAACTTTCAAATTATGAGAAATCTAAAAATATTCTTCGTTTCTATCGTACTGCCTTTATCGCAAATTTGTTTGTCGCAGACCACAGGTGATTTAATGCCGTATATGCAGGATTTCAAGAGTGTATCCGCAAATAATACGGTCACGATTACCAGTTATGAAAAAAATGGTTCGCATTACGTTTATGCAGGAGGCTTTGGAGGCATTGATATCTTCAGTCTGAACAAAGAGGGCAAATTATCACCAATTGGTACCCAAGATCTTTACAAGAAAGAAGGACCTGCTAGAGGTATGGTTGCGGATAATATTGACGGTACCGACTTTTTATTTGTAGCCAATAAGCATGGTAACGCCATTGAAACATTTAAGATTTTAGACAATGGGCTTTTGGAACAGGTTTCCTTAACCATGGATACCGATAAAACCCACCTTGGTATTGCCATAACCCTGCAGGTCGTTCATATGCAAAAGGCATCCTATCTCTTTATTGGGGGCTTAGAGGAGACACCTGGCTTAAGTAGTTTCAAAATTCAGAGTGATGGAAAACTTTCCCATGTACATTCTATGAAGGATGATGAAACCATTTTTACGGATGGTATCATCGGGATGTTCATCCACAAAATCAAAGGGAAAACATTTTTATATACCGGAGGATTTCAAGACAATGGTGTGAGTAGCTTTAGGGTATACGAAAACGGCTCGTTCAAAAACATAAATAATATCGGCGACAATACCACGGATAGATTTCTGACGGGAGCCTACCCCGTAACCGGAGTACAATTAGGGGATAATTATTATGTCGTTGTCGGTCATAGACATCATAAATATTATAAAAGAGGTGGTTTCATTAAAAATCCGGACTTCTTTTACCATGGTGATGGTGTAAGCGTTTTTAAGGTGAATAGAAAAGGAGCCTTAGTACCACATTTCGTTTTAAAGGATGATGAAAACACAAAACTTCAGGGCCAAACAAGAATAGAAATTGTTTCGGTAAATAATAATGAGGCTATACTTGCCGTAGGCACAAGAGATGACGCTAGTATTCAGCTCTGCAGATTAGATGAAAACGGAACGCTTACGCCTTTAAATTATTTGGAAACCGGATTTTCGATTTATTACGGTTTACGATCGCATCAAATCGAAGATTCCAACTTCCTCATTGCAGGCTCTAATCGATTCGATTTAAAAAAGATAGCCGCCTACAAAGTTTCCCCTAAAATTGATAGAGGCAGAAAAGTATTACGGCATATCGTAAACCTAAAATATAAAGAAGAAGCCACCGAAGCACAGGTTGACGAAGCTGTAAAAGCTTTTGAAGATCTTAAAAATGAAATCCCTGAAATTACGCATCTTGAATGGGGAGTTAACGATAGTAAAGAAGGCGCTAGCAAAGGTTTGACCCATACGTTTACCCTCACCTTCAATGATGACCACGGTCGGGAAATTTACTTATTTCATGAAGCTCATATCGCCTTGGTCAATAAAATCGGTCCCATAATAGGCGATGTATTGGTGATGGATTATTGGACGGAAAAATAGAATTAATTACCTAGAATATTTTAAAGAGTTTTAGACGATGAACAAAACCGCATACATAACAGGAGGTTCTAAAGGTATTGGGTTAGGAATTGCAGATGCCTTGGTAAATGAAGGTATTAATGTTGCGATTTCGGCGAGAACAGAGGGGGATTTGAAGATTGCTGGGGAACGATTAAAGGCAATCGGAAAAGGAGAAGTTTTAAGCATCCAATCAAATGTGAGAAACTTCGCTGATGAAGAGAAAGCGGTGCAAAAAGTAATAGACACTTGGGGCCGGTTAGATTATTGTATTGCGAATGCGGGAATAGGAAAGTTTAGCTCGATTGATGAAATGAGTGTCGAGGATTGGAATTCAGTTGTGGATATTAATTTGACAGGCGTATTTCATACAGTTAAAGCGGCTATTCCTGCACTCAAAAGTTCTAAGGGTTACATTATAACTATGGCGAGTTTAGCAGGTACCAATTTCTTCCTAGAAGGAGCGGCTTATAATGCCAGTAAATTTGGATTAGTCGGTTTTTCCCAGGCAATCATGTTGGATTTACGACCATACGAAATTAAAGTTACGACTATTATGCCAGGTTCCGTCGCTACTTTTATTAACGGACAAACCCCTTCCGAGAAAGACGACTGGAAAATTCAACCAGAGGATATCGGGCAGATGGTGATTGATTTAGTAAAAATGAATCCAAGAACCTTACCGAGCAAAGTAGAAGTTCGACCTACTGTGCCGCCTTCTGCAAGAAAATAAAAATTGAAAACGGGATATTTAAAATTTCACCCTATCGGAAAGTCTAATGCCTAAGGTCGCCAAAGCTATTTCGTCAAGACTTTGCGCATCCCCTTCAAAATGATAGGTTCTGCTTACATGTATGATTTTCTCACCTTTTTTAAGTTCTTTGGCACTTGAAGAACTCTCTAATTCATAAAATGGACCAAAGGGCCCAGCCGTTGCAGTAGTGCCATCGTTGAATATGTTTATCACATCGCCACCATAAGGGTCTGTTTGTTTGGTTTTTTGAGAATTCATGTATAATGGACTATCCTCAAAAGTAAATTCAACAATCGTAAGCAGATTCAGTTCAGGGGAATAGCTTCCGAAGATGGGCACGGTGTTTTCTGGAAGGATTCCTATTTTATTTAAATAGTTCGCATCGGCTTTGTAGTGGACAACTCCATCTTTGATTTGCATTCTTGAATCATCCAAGGGCGTAAAATAGTTCGTAACACTTTCTATTTGACCCCTGGTCGGAATAATCGCAACCGTGCTATCGGTAGGTATTATACAGCTTAAAATCCAAATGGAAATGAGCCCTGTTTCCCTAGACCATTCATTGGTGCCGATATTTGTCATCTCGGTTTCCGTTTCAAAACCTACGTGATAAACATTCTCTTGAATGGAAATCTCGAGATTTTGCTCAATACGCTCTTTTTCTAGAATTGCAACTCTTCGGTGTAAATCAATATCAAATACGTAATCTTGATAGTTTTTAATACGCATGCGGCCTGAACTTTCAATCATCTTGTCATTTTTAGCAATGACTTTGAAACTCAAGGTATCCAAGTCTGGGGAAATCTGCATATGTTCATCTTCGAAGGTCGAACCCCTTTCAAAGAATACGTTATATTTTCCGTACTGGGGTCCAAACCACATTCTGTCTTCGCCGCCCAAACTACTGAACCGTCTCTTAAAACTACCGTCTAAGATGGCCTCTCTGTTGAACCAACCGTAGCTCTTTCCCTTTAATCCCTTCGAGCTACTCGTAAATACACGGCATTGTAGGCGACCGGAAACCGCCACTAAGGCGTTTTCGGTTTTAAGAATGTGAAGGTCTTTTACTTTTGATAGTATCTCCTGGTCCTGTTCAAAAGTAGGTGTTTGTGATTTCAGCTGGCATCCTATAAATAGAAAGAACAGAGTCAAAATCGAGGGAGCATTGTAAAGCGATGGAACGAAGTTCAAATTACTCGTATGAAGAAAGACCAATAATTTCTCCATTGGGGCCGACAAAAAAAGTATACTTATCACGCGCGTAGTTCTCATTTTCCAATTTATACCCTTCTTCCTTCAACTTGTCACCGATTGTGACGATGTCATTTACCTTTAGCATGAAGTGGTTATGATTGGTATTTCCAATAGGTCCTATGGTATGCAAGAACTCAGGTGCGGTCACCGATAGACCTATTGTTAAATCATTCGCTTTTAGTTTCATGACCAACATTCCTTCGAGCCCGGGTCCGTGAAGCACTTCAGCATTGTCTAGCTTAAAACCAAGAATTTCGCGATATAGTTTCATGCTTTTTTCAAGTTCGAGCACGTGAATACTGATATATCTTAAGCCAGTAACTTTTGCCTCCGATATGCTTTTTTGAGAATCTGAACTCTGGGCGTTGCTACAAAGGGTTCCTACTAATATAAGTGCTATCAAGAGGTGATTTTTGGAAATTAAGTTCAAGCTATTACTATTTTTGATTTTCATATTTCGATAAGATTAGTTGGTATATAATTGTTTAAAGAAAATTAAAATAAAGATCTTTTTTCTGGCATAAGAGAATCGATTTTTCGTATTCGAATATCTTTAAAGAATACTTCTGCTGCTTCGCTTTGCAATTGAATCTTTCCCCTTGTGAGAGGTACATCCGTACCGTTTTCATCAACATATCTTGAATTTTTTAAAATCATCACTACCTCCCCATTCACCATGTGTAGACTTTTGCCTTCAAAACAATATAAGTCAAGTGTATTCCATTCATCATGTGGATTTTCGTAATTGCCACTTCGTTGACAATAATTTCTATAGGGACTATTCATTCCTATAGGGATGTAATCTTGGTTTTTATCAGCAAGGGGGTCCAAAACAGATTCGGGTTTATAAGCTCTAACATCTATAACGGAATTCTCCTGACTCCAAAAATCGCCTGTATGTCCTTCCATAATCTGAAATTCTTGAGAAAGCATCCATGATCTCCAGTATTCTATCCCATATGGTCCAACGGAATGATATAGAATTCCAGAATCTTTAAGGAGGTCTTCGCGATAGGCCCATTTTTTATTGCCCCATTTATATTTTATTTGGAAATGATAGTTCTCATAATCGTCTTTTGTAATCAAACAGCCATAATATTCCCCACTGTTTCGAATTATAGTTTCTTCGCCTTCTTGAAAAGTAGTAAAAACATCATAATCAGGATTGTTTAACCCTATCGGAGGAATCAAATTACCCTGCTCATCTTTGGGTTGAGAACCGTCATACCCCACTTGATGTTGGTAGCTTAAATATGTATCCCATTTGGATAGGTCGGAATCAATCAACTCATTCCATTCTAGTATTTCTACTACTTTATCGTCCTGATCATTCTTTTTTACTTCTGTGCATGACGCTATAAGAAGAAGAATGAAAATACTTGTTTTATAAATGTTCATAAAACCTTAAATTACTTTGGTTAATTGTTAATTACGATGCATTGTAATCTATGGTAATATTAAAAAATCCCTTTCTTTCTCAATGGGGTTTATTGGTCTTAAATAAGGAGATTCTGATCTTCAAAAACTGGTAAGTTCATTTTAACCGGTATGAATTAAACTTCACTTTTTACCAAATACTTTGAAGGTGCTACGCCAAACTGTTTGCGAAAACACTTTCCAAAATAATTAGGGTCGTTAAAGCCTACTTTATAACTGACTTCAGAAATACTCAATTCTCCTTGTCCTAATAGTTGTGCCGCTCTTTGTAAGCGAATCATTCGAATGAAATCGTTTGGAGGTTGGCCGGTTAGTTTTTTTAATCTTCGAAAAAAGGTCGAACGACTTGTATGCATATCGGATACCAATTGATCAATCCAATAGTTTTCGTTGCTCATATTTTGCTCCATACGCTCCATAATCTTGTCTAAAAACTTTTTATCTTCTGAATCGAGAATAATTTCCTTTGGAGTTAGCTGATCTTCCGTCTGAAAACGAAGTCGCATAGATTCCCTAGATTCAATGAGTTTATCAGCTGTAATAGACAATAATTTCATTTTGAACGGTTTGGGGATATACGCATCGGCACCCGACTCAATTCCTTTAATTCTATGTTCTACCGAATTCAATGCAGTGAGTAAAACTATGGGGATATGCTTGGTTCTGACATTCGATTTCAGTTCATGGCAAAATTCAATGCCGTCCATTTCAGGCATAAGAACATCACTGATAACTAATTCAGGCAATTCTTGCAAAACAATCTTTAGACCGTTCTTGCCTGTATCGGCTTCCAGAACACGGTATTTTTTTTGAAGGCCATTTTTAACCAGTGATCTGATATCCTCATTATCGTCGACAACGAGAACCAATTTCCTTCCCTGTTGACTTTTTTTGGAGGCTTTTTCAATAGTATCTGATTGTTCATTTGCAAGCCGTCCGTTAGCCTGCTTTTTAGATGCCGAAAATTCTATTATTTCCTCTGGCAATAGATGTTCACTGCCTATAGGAAGCTTTAATGTGAATCGAGTTCCCTCGTTTATTTTTGAATCAACTTCAATGCTACCATAATGTAAATCCATCAAATCTTTGGTTATGGCTAGCCCAATTCCTGAACCGGTTTTCAAAGCATTACTATCGGTCTTGTTCACTTGATAGAATCGTTCAAAGATATGCTGTAGTTGATTATGGGGTATTCCACAGCCATTATCTTGGATTTCTATACATATGTATTCAGATTTTATTTCTCCTCCTCTGATATCTAAGGTGGATTTCTCTTTAGGAATAAACAGACGAACGGCGATGTTTCCATCACTTTCCGTAAAATTTATAGCATTGGAAATCAAGTTGTTCAGAACTTTTTCGAGTTTGTCCCAATCAAACCAGACCTCAGAATCATAGAGGTGACTCTCAAAAATCAGATTTATGTTCTTTTTTTGAGCCAAAGCTTTAAAGGAAAACGTAATTTCCCTTACGAAATGAACTATGTTTGATTTTGTGGCCACTAGTTTCGTTTCACCGACTTCTATTTTTCTAAACTCCATCAATTGATTGACCAATCGCAAGAGGTAGTCAGCATTTCTTTGGACTAAGCCTAATTTTTTCCTCAACGAACTACCGATGTCATAATCATTTAAAATTTCCTCTAATGGATTCATTATAAGGGTTATCGGCGTTTTAAAATCGTGAGAGATATTTGTAAAAAATTGAAGCTTTAGCTTGTTGGCTTTTTCAATTTCGTGTTGCACTTTAATGGCGGTTCTTTCTTTGGCTTTTAAATGGAAATAAGATCTTATTCCAAGAAGAACAAAAGCTAGTAGCAACGCATACAATAAATAGGCCCAAATGGTGCTCCAAAAGGGAGGTGAAATATGAAATGTAATGCTCGCTGGGGTCTCATTCCATACCGCGTCGTTGTTTGAGGCCTTAACTTTAAATTCATATTCTCCCGGTGATAGATTGGTATAGTGGGCAAATGATGTTTCCTTAGAAAGTTGCCATTCTTCATCGAACCCTTCAAGTTTATAGGCGTACTTGTTTTTTTCAGGTGCAGCGAAATGAATTGCAGCAAATTCAAAAGTAAGCACATTTTCATCATATTTCAGTTCGATTTCTTCTTCGTTTAGTGCTGAAAGCGAGCGATTCAAGATGATACGATCATTGAATTCTTGACCAACTTTAACGGCTTGATTTTTTATTTTAAACGATGTGATTTTTGGCACGGCAGGAATTGTATTGTCCTGCAGATTTTCAGGGTGAAAGATGTTTAACCCTTTAAGGCCACCGAAGAAAAGATATCCTTCTTCATTCCTATAATAGGCATTCTTTCTAAAATTATTTCCTTGCAACCCATCCTCCTTATTGAAATTTTTGAAAACCTTTGTTTTGGGGTCAAAACATGAAATTCCATGGTCTGTGCTTATCCATAGTTTATTGTTTTCGTCTTCAAGAATTCCATAGATAGCATCGTTTGCCAGGCCATCAGCTTCGGTATAATGTTCAAATTTAGGTGATCGACCAAATGTTTCCGTAAACGTCATTTTATTTAGTCCCCCTCCAAATGTGCCTATCCAATAATTTCCTTTCTTATCCTCATGAATGGAAAAAACGGAATTGTGGCTGAGGGAATTAGGGTCTTTGGGATTATGTTGATAAGGGATAAAAGTATCTTCTTGTCCCTCTTTCCCCGGAACAAATAGATTCAGACCACCTTGTAGTGTGCCGATCCAGACGTTTCCTTTACTATCTTCGAAAAGACAGCTAATCTCGCTTCCACTTATGCTGCTCCGGTCGTCTTCACTTGTGAGATAATATGTTGCTTCTGAAAAATCAAATGATTCACTGTTGGGAAATTTTTTCTTTTTCCATCGTACTAAGCCTTCAACGAATGAACCAAACCAAAGGTCACCTCTACTATCTTCCAACGACGAGAAAACTTCAATCATCTGATTGAAACCATTTTGACCAAAAGTGATTTTTTTAGTTTCTGAATCGACTATCATGTGGGTAATTCCATCTGTACTGCTTACCCAATAGTCATTATCCTTGTCTTTTAAAATCGACCAAACGGGTTGTTCAAACACCTGTTTCGAATGAGCCCATTTATTGTCTAGATAGTACCTACTAAATGAAGGATCATCATATTTTTCACCGCTAAAGTTAATTGTGTTTAGTCCGTTTTCGGTACCTACCAAAAGAGCCTTTTTCTCACCCTCAACTATGGCATTGACTGAAGGATTACTCAGGGAGTTATGGGAAAAGGGATTATTTTTTAATAAGGTGATATCTTTTCTTCTTAAATCACACTTGTTCAATCCGCCTTCTTCCGTGCCTACCCACAACACATTGAAGGTATCCACTAATATGGTCTCTACCTTTGTACTACTTAGACTTTGACTGTCGAGCAAATCGGGGGCATATTGGATATAGTCTCCGGTTTTTGAATTAAACCAATACAGTCCTACGCCATGAATTCCAAGCCAAAGATTATCATCTGATGCCTGATTAATCGCAATCAGCCCTCCATATTCAGCTTTATCCGTAGGTCCTAAGTTGAATTGAAATTGTTTAAAATCTCTCTGTTCTAAAGCATCGAAATCTTCCGGGTTTTCGATACAGACAAGCAACAAGCCCTCAAGGCCGATCCAAAGCCTATTTTTATTGTCTAAAAAAAGTGATTTCACACTTTCTTCAAAAGCGGTGAATCGCGTAAAACCCTTCTGAGACCCGCTCTTCATTTTATTCATTCCATTTACGGTACCTACCCATAAACTACCTTCAGAATCTTGGACAATAGAGTGAATTTGATTGCTATTAATGCTTGAGGAAATGTCAGGTCTATACACGTAATGATCGGGCGTAATACCCTCTATGTCCGAGCTTTTAAAATGATATAAGCCAGAATGAAGTGTGCCTACCCAAAGCGAACCGTCTTCTTCAGGATAAATAGCACTAATCCGTTTGTCTTTTAAGAGCAAGGGAAATGTTGAAAAGGTCTCGGTCACTGGATCAAACTTGCTTAGACCTCTTCCCGTTCCAATTAAGATTTTGCCTGATGAATCCAACTCCAGCTCGTAGACTGAATTACTTACCAGACTATTGGGGTTGTCCGATTCATGTCTATATATGGTGAAATTCTTTCCATCGTACTTGTAAAGACCGTTTGGAGTAGCCATCCATAAAAATCCTTCCCGATCTTGAAGTATCTTCATTACGGAGCTTTGGGATAGCCCCTTATCATCAATGAAATGCTCGAATTTTAAATCAGGGCTCTGTGAAAAAACGAGCACGGCATACAAAAGACATGCTACCGACCACCATATTTTGAAATTTATTCTGAATACTTGTTTCATTGTGATCGCCGCTTCTTCTTTACTTCCATTAAATATACCACACTATTTGAAAATACTATTTGATGTATTTGGTAAATTCTAGCCAATTTACCGTAAAATTTGGTCTCGTATTGATAGGTGTTTTGTTTTGAGCCTGTACATTGATTTCATGATTTGCCATAAAATTGATAAGACAAAGTTGTATTAGTTTTTAATTATAAACAAAAAGGCGACCCTCGGATTAAAAGGGCCGCCTTTAAACTAACTCAACTTGATTAATAGGGCTATGGTACTAACCCTATTTTTTAAATATCAGTATGCAGGATCTTGAGTCAAAACTCCTGGTTGTAAATCGATTTGCGTTTGGGGAAGAGGAAAGTGATCGTCTTGACCTGCCGTATAGGTCGCCCCTTGCAACCATGGTAACCTGCCATCAGATAATTCCGATTGCAAATATTGAGGAATTACCTCATCGTCAATACCCCATCTTACAAGGTCTTGAAACCGCATTCCTTCTAGCGCAAATTCCAGTCTCATCTCATGGTAGATAGCCTTGCGAGCATAATCTTGGTCTGGGAACGAATCGTACAATCCAAGGTTATAATTTGCTGCGGGTTGATCTTCTTCGATGTCCAATACAAACCCACTTTCAAAGGTGGTATTGTTTACCTTTCCCATTACGAGATCATCTTGGGCTCTTTCTCGAATCATATTAACCATGTTCTTCGCGGTTTCCAAATCGTTTTCGGCAGCGGCTACCTCAGCTCTCCATAAAATAACATGACTTAGTCTAAAAAGACGCCAATTATTTCCATTCAGTCCTGCTGACCATGTTGGGCTTGAAATAGAAATTGTCTTAAAATTTCTTTTGTAGAACATGATTTTCTTGTTCAAGAAAGGTCCCATGCCGGCTTGATCTAACATCCAGTCACCACCTGACATCGGTCCCCAGTCTAAAAATGGGATACCTCTTCGCCCTATAGTCCAATCAACCCGAGGGTCTAAAGCTACGTCTGTAGGGGTAAATGGCTCGGTATCTAAAATACCATAGTCTTCCAGTAAAAGGTCATCTTGAAACGTATCGAACAACGGTAGGCCGTTGGCATCGACTTTAAATGCATTAAACAAATCAAAGGAAGGCGCGCTATAGGCACAACATAGTCCAACATCGGAACCTCTTGGAAACAGGGTTCTATGATCGATGCCTGAATTTGCATCACCTGCACCGTCATTTACGGTATATTGAACCTCGAAAATGCTCTCAGCGTTGTTTTGTTTTTCTTCATCAAAGTTGTCGTAATAATGGTCCATAAGCACAAACGGTCCATTGTTTATAATATCGTCTAACAAAGGTTTTGCTTCGGAGAACTCTTGCTGAAACAAATGTACTCTAGCCTTTAATGCTTTTGCTGCCCAGCGAGAAGCACGCCCCACCTCAGGACTTTCGGCCATATTATTGTCGATGCCCCATTGTAGGTCTGCTTCGATATCGTCCCAAATTTCTCTGTCATTAGGTACTTCTCGTGCAACCATATCTTCGGTGATATAGGGTACTTTCTCAATTTTTGAACGTAATTGAAAATAGTACCATGCCCTTAGCCACCTTGCTTCAGCTTCTAACTGAGTTGCTCTTGCAACTTCGATATTCTCACTTGCCTGTCGCAATATTTTCAGAGCGTCGTTAGCCCTGGCAATTCCATCAAAATTAGCTATCCATAGTTCATCTACCCAAGGATTAGTGGGGTCTACCTCAAATCTCTCGATAAGGTTAATAGGCGCCCATCCACCTGTTTGGTCTCCACGGTGCATATCATCTGAGGTTACATCACCCCAAACCCAGTTTGTAGCTGAAGCGCCCCCGGTACCACCTGCTTCACCAGCGGCATAACCATCAATTCTTGAGTAGGCACCTATTAGTAGTAAATCTACTCCATTTTCATCTGCAAGGGTTGCCTCACTTACGGCACCTTTGGGTTTTTCCTCCAAGAATTCCTCGCTACAAGCTCCAAGCACAAGTAATAAAGCGCTTAGTAATCCGAATTTTAAAAGTATTTTTTTCATCTTTCTCAATTTTATTTTTCTAACAATTTATAATTTAATATCCAAACCAAAAATAATCTGTCTTGGAGCTGGCCATGTACCGCGATCAAGACCTCTATCGATTTCATTGCCTACAAATATTTCGGCATCTAATCCAGAATAATCACTAATAGTGAATAGGTTCGTGCCCATAAGATAAACTCGTACAGCAGAGAGATCGAGCTCCTTCAAAATTCTTTCCGGCATATTAAAGCCAATTTGAGCATTTTGCAACCGTATGAATGAAGCATCTTCAATTAAGTCAGAATGCGTATTCTGCTCAAAACTAGTTTGAGAGGAGGCCTTAGGTAATACGGCATCCGCATTATTATCTAAATAAGGGCTTCCCCATGAACGGAATAGTCTATCCGCGCTTTTAGGGCCTTGAAATAGACCATATCTAGTAAACCGATTGTAGTAGTTAATCGCATCATTGCCTTGGCTGGTATATAAACTAGCGGTAAAATCAAAGTTCTTGTATTCCATTCGCAGGTTAAGGCCAGCAGTAAAATCCGGATGCGGATTACCAATGTACGTTCTATCATCTGCCGTAATCTCTCCATCACCGTCTACATCGCGAATTTTAAGATTTCCCGGTTGGTTATAATCTCCATTTGGTGCGTGTGCGTCTGCTTCAGCCTGCGACTGAAATATACCATCTACCACATAGCCAAAGAACTCGGGAAAAGCAGTTCCGGTTTCAGCACGTGTGTAGCGCTGAGCACGTTGTTGACTACCTACAATGAATTCGTCTTCGTTATCCGATAGTTTTTTAATTTCATTTCTATATTTTGAGAAAACAAGACCGACTGTATATTTAAAGTCACCATCCTCATTTCCACCGCCACTATAGCTAAGTTCCAAATCAATACCTTTATTTTCCATGTCTCCTATATTAACGGAAGGTGCATTGGCAATACCCTCCACTGCTGGAATTGCAACAGGGAATAACATATCAGAAGTATCTTTACTCCACACATCTAAAGTCATATTAAGACGATTGAAGAAAGTAGCATCAATCGCAAAATTGGTTGATGTAGTAGTTTCCCACTTCGCATCGGGATTGCCGATAGCTGTTGTCTGGACTCCTTGAACAATTGTGCCATCTGCCCCTCCAAGACCGTAGAAAGACGCTCCTAAACCGGAACCAAAAGTAGAAAAGCCGTTGTAATTCCCAATTTGATCATTACCTGATTGACCCCAACCAGCTCTTAGCTTTAAATAACTCAACCAATTGCTGTCACTCAAGAAGTTTTCCCGAGAAACAACCCATCCTCCCGAAACTGCTGGAAAGTTACCCCATCTATTGTTGGCTCCGAATCGCGATGATCCATCACGTCGAATAGTAGCCTCCAACATGTATTTATCGTCATATGAATAGTAAGCCCGACCAAAATAAGAATTAAGCGCCCATGCTGCTGCGGCCGAGCCATTAGTTTGGTTGTCAGAACCAGAACTCAATTGGAAAAAATCATCATCGGTCGAGATAAAACCTTCTCGCCCAGCGTTTATCTGATCAAACTCAAAACGTGTTGCCTCAGTACCTAATAGCAATTCAAAATTATGTAAGTCATTGAAGGTCTTGCTGTAATTGATAGTATTGGTCCAGTTCCAAGTTAGGTTCTTTCCTCTGGTCTCATTTAACGTACTGCCCGTAGTACCATTGGTGTTTTCTGGATCTGCAAATCTTGGATCGAAATTGCTGTACCAGCTTGTATTGTATCCGAAGAGAGATTTCACTGCAATATTTTTCAAGGGTTTAATTTCGATATAAAAATTACCCGTAGCGTTAATAGTAGTCCTTTTATCTTTTCGTTCACGAAAATTGTTACCCAGCGGGTTCGGACCATCATTCAAGCCACCACCTACTATACCTCCGGCAAAGTTTCCGGCAATATCTCGAACAGGAATTAAAGGACTTGTTTCCACAATGGTGTTAAAACCCGCCGTATTCCCTTTTGACTGAGTTAACGTCACACCTAGCCTTTGTCCTATTTTTAACCATTCTTTTAATTGCGAATCTGCATTTGCTCGGAAGGCATATCTATCAAAAGAATTATAGCGTAACACTCCTTCTTCTTTAAAGTAGTTACCACTTAAGGCGTAGGTTGTTTTCTCTGAACCACCTGTTACTGTAAGTGTGATATCTGTAATTGGTGCTGGTTGATACAACTCTTTCAACCAATCCGTACCATTTGGATTAGTAAGCGTAATTGGGTAATCACGTAACACATATAAATCAGGATTCGTAGAAGGGTCGCCTATAGACGCTCCATTCGGAAATAGGTAATCATTAAAAGTAGTTCCTTGAATGTCATTGGGGTCAAAATTAAAATGTGGGTGGCTGGGCGTAATTCCGTCGTTGGTCTGTTCCAACCAGATTTGCTGGCCCACCAAAGTTGGATCTGTCACAAAATCATACTTTGAATTCGCAGTACCTACTCCCGATCTTACATTCAGTTCAACATTAGCAGACTGCCCTGCCCTTCCGGTCTTTGTGGTAATCAGAACAACACCATTCGCTCCTCTGGCGCCATAAATTGCCGTTGAAGAAGCATCTTTAAGTACTTGCATTGATTCGATTTGATTCGTGGGTGGCAGTTGCGCACCAAAAACACCATCAACAACATATAAGGGCCCATTACCATTAATAGTACCCAAACCTCTAATTCGAACCTGTGCTTGTTGACCTGGTCTTGCCGAGGCAACTACAGTCACACCTGAGGCACTCCCTTGCAAAGCTCGAGTCGCATCACCTGCTGACTGTTGCTCTATGTACTGGGACTTTACCGAACTGACCGCACCTGTTACGTCACTTCGTTTTCGTGAACCATAACCAATAACCACTACCTCGTCAAGTGCCGCGGCATCTTCGATCAAGGTAACGCTAATCATTGTTTGTTCACCAACGACTACTTCCTGTGTTGCATACCCTAAGTAAGATATTGAAAGTACATCTTCTGGGGAGGCTTCAATGGTAAAATTGCCATCAAAATCTGTTTGTGTGCCAGTTGTGGTGCCTTTGACCAATATATTGGCGCCTGCTACCGGACCCAATTCATCGCTCACTGTACCGCTAATTTGCGTTTGTGCGTAAGACAATGAAGTAAAACAGATAAAAGCAAATAAGGACATAATGCCCCTTTTACTTTTATGAATTTTTTTTCGAAAATGGTTTTTAAACATAATAGGATGAGTTTTTAGTTTGTTAGTAATTCAAGTTCAAATGTTTTTTAAAATTTTAGATGAAAATCTTGTAAAGCAAGATTCTATTAAAAGCTGCAAAAACAGCAACACCCCAAAAGAAGAACATTAATTATAAGGTCAATGGTAAATGATGAGCATTATTAAGGAATATCTAATCAACAGTAATTTATTTTGCCTTTTTCACAATAGTAAGTATTTCAGTTGGCTTATATTGTCATTGTAAAGGATGCTCAGATCATTTATGAAGGAAGTGCAAACAGGACATTAGCCTTGTTCATCTACTTTACCTTAACCGTTTAGAATAACTTAGATGTTGAGTTATTTTCGAGTTAATTTTATGAAATAGAACCTTATATCAATGAACAAAAATCACTTGATCTTTAAATATTTACTTTTTTTCGTAATGCTGACGAGTTCATGTTCCAATGAAAAAACCATTCCATTAAAAAGTAGTGATAAGCATTTTTCGTTGGTCGATTACAAGCACTCAGGAATAGATTTTGAGAATACCCTAATCGAGACCGATAAGGACAATCATTTATTGAATGAGAAGTTTGTTAATGGTGCGGGTGTGGCCATAGGCGATATCAATAATGATGGATTACCGGATATTTTTTTCACGGGTAACCAAGTTCATGACAGATTATATCTAAACCTGGGAAATTTACAATTTCAAGATATCACTGAGAAAAGTGGCATCATGAAAACGGACACTTGGTCAACTGGCGTGACTTTCGCTGATGTTAATAATGATGGACATCAGGATATTTATATTTGTAAAAGCGCAAGGCATAATTCTGAAAATAGTCCGAATTTACTTTATTTGAACAATGGCGACCTAACCTTCACCGAAGCAGGCAAGACCTACAAGATCGCAGATTCCGGTTTTTCAGTTCAAGCGAATTTCTTTGATTTTGATAAAGATGGTGCCGTGGATATGTATTTGGTCAATCAACCCCCAAGTTACGGCAACCGTAAAGGCGGTAAAACCCCACTTAAAAATCCAGACCCAAGGTATAGTGATAAACTATTCAAGAATTTAGGTGGCTCAAAAGGTTTTGTTGAAATCTCAAATGCGGCGGGGACAAAGAATTTGGCCCATGGCCTTTCGGCGGCAATAGGGGATATCAATAATGATCTCTGGACGGATGTATACGTAACTAACGATTACGACCGTCCGGATTATATGTATTTAAACACCGCGAACGGTAAGTTCAAAGAAGTGCTTAAAAAGACTTTTAAGCATACGTCCAATTTTAGCATGGGCAGTGATATTGCCGATTATGATAACGACGGTAACCTTGATATCATGGTCGTTGACATGGTGGCAGAAGATCATAAGCGAATCAAAACGAATATGGGCGGTATGAATCCTGAAGATTTCTGGGCAATCGTGAAAGACGGTGGTCACTATCAATATATGTTCAACACCCTTCAGCGAAATAATGGTAACGGTACTTTCAGCGATTTAGCACAACTGGGAGGGGTTTCGAATACAGATTGGAGCTGGGGACCATTGTTTGCTGACTTTGATAATGATGGTTTTAAAGATGTTTTCGTTACAAATGGCATCAAAAGAAACATGCGATATAGTGATGTAAATAATAGGTATGAAGTTATTTTGGACAGTCTTGAGATAGTGGCAAAACAAAAAAATAGAAGATTCCAAGATGTTGTTGATGTTTTGGCTTTGGCAAAAATGGCTCCCGAAGATAAGATCAATAACTATATGTTCAAGAACAACGGGGACCTTACATTTAGCAAAGTCATTGAAGATTGGGGTTTTGAACTCCCCTCATTATCGAATGGCGCGGCCTACGCCGATTTAGATTCGGATGGGGATTTGGATCTCGTTGTCAACAATATAAATGAAAAGGCATTTCTGTACAAGAACAATTCCCGTGAAAGAAATTTAGGCAACTATCTAAGGCTTGAACTGAGGCGTGAAAACAACAAACCGATTTACGGTACACGTATTTCCTTATTTAAAGATGGGACCTTTTGGCAAACTATAGAACTTACGAATACAAGAGGGTATTTATCGAAAAGTGAGGATATTGCCCACTTCGGACTAGGTAGTGTTGAAAACATCGAAAAAATAGACATTCAATGGCCCGATGGAACATTTCGATCTTTAAATGATGTGAAGGCCAACCAACAACTCACTATTGATCAAGAAGCCTCAGGTAAAATTAATCCTGCATTACTTACCAAAGAAAGCAATTTCTTATTTACGAATAGCACTAAGAAAACCAGTCTATACCACAGACATGAAGAGAATGAATATAATGATTATGATAAAGAGGTTTTGCTGCCACATAAAATGTCCACTTTCGGGCCTTCAATTGCAGTAGGTGATGTGAATGGTGATGGTTTGGATGATTTCTACGTGGGGGGATCAGCGGGATTTTCGGGTACATTGTTTCTCCAAAGGGATAGCAATGGATTCGAGGAAATAAAAGAAGGTGCTTGGTCCGCTGATAAATCCTCCGAAGACATGGGAAGCACTTTTTTTGATATCGACCTCGATGGTGACCTGGATCTTTTAGTGGTAAGCGGTGGTAATGAATTCTTGCCAAATGCAAAAGAACTCCAAGATCGTATCTATATAAATAATGGTAAGGGTATTTTTAAGAAGGATATAAATCGAATTCCGAAAGACCGGATTAGTGGGTCCATAGTTGAAAAGGCCGACTTCGATAATGATGGCGATCTTGATGTTTTTATCGGAGGAAGACTAGTCCCCGGCAACTATCCTAAACCTGCAAATAGTAAACTTTTGGAAAACAGAAATGGATTTTTGGTGGATATAACCGAAATAAATGCCCCTGAATTAAAATCAGTGGGCATGGTGACCTCAGCAACTTGGGTCGATATCAATCTTGATAAAAGATTAGACCTTATCGTGGTTGGTGAATGGATGCCCGTTACCACCTTTATTCAAAATGACAGCGGTACTTTTTCCATACATAAATTTGAAGGGCTTCAAGATACAGAAGGCTGGTATTACAAGGTAATACACCAAGATATGGATGGCGACGGAGATCAAGACCTTATTGTTGGTAATTTGGGATTGAACTATAAATATAAAGCATCGAATGAAACTCCTTTCGAGGTATATAATTATGACTTTGATAATAACGGCACCAGTGATATCGTATTAAGTTATTATGAACACGGTACATTGTTCCCTATTCGCGGTCGGTCTTGTTCCATTCAGCAAATTCCTTCCTTAGATAAAAAGTTCCCAACGTTTGAGTCCTTTGGAGAGGCTGATTTACAAGATATTTATGGTGACGATTTAGACAAGGCCCTTCACTTAAGGGCAAAAACCTTTGCCTCATACTATATTGAAAACTTAGATGGCAAGTCGTTTAGAAAGTATCAACTGCCAAAATTGGCCCAAGTATCGAGCATCAATAATATTATAGCAAAAGACTTTGATAGAGATGGAGAACAGGATCTTTTGATTTCGGGTAATCTTTACGCCTCTGAAATCGAAACTCCTAGAAATGATGCTGGTATTGGTTTATTTCTAAAGGGCGACGGGTCAGGAAATTTTGAAGTGATAACAGTAGCTGAGAGTGGGTTTTTTGCCCCACATGATGCTAAGGATATGAAACCAATTATTGTTAATGGCAAAGAAGCCATCATAGTTGCTAATAATGATTACTTTATGCAATTGTTTTCCCTTTTACCCTAATCGACTGTGACCAATAAAAACGTACAAATGAACAAATTCTCTTTGTCCAAAAAATAGAATACCGCTTTTTTTGGAATAAATTGAGCCATGTAATTCACTAGGCACGGGCCGAATGCAAAAAAACTACGTTAAGCTTATTATCATTTTCTTGTTCCTCCATTTTTTAATGAGCGGCAATATTCTTTGTGCCCAACAATTTTCAGAGACCAACGTTCGAATATTATCCGAAATGGGAGGTAATTTTGGAAATGCCGTTGCCGACTATGATCAAGACGGCGATATGGATATTTTTATTGTAGCTTATAATTCGTTTCAGCCTGATGAACCCAAAACATGGAGTCGTCTACTGAACAACCGTGGCGGTTGGTTTGAAGATGTGACGATTGAAGCTGGATTTGGAAATCAGCATTCGAACGCTGATGGCACGGATGTGAAATTGGGGGCGTCGTGGGGCGACTATGATAATGATGGCTTTCCTGATTTACTGTTGGCCCATCAAGACGGTACGGAATTATATCGTAACATGGGCGATGGTACTTTTGCAGATGTAACTACGGAATCGAATATTGTTCCCTGTCAAGGTTGTAGCAGCTCAAGCGGTCTTTGGTGGGACTATGATAAGGACGGAGATCTCGATCTTTATCTCAATTATTTAAACGTTCCTAACCGCCTTTTCAATAATCAAGGTGATGGTACTTTTACCGAAATTGAAGGAGCCTTAAACCTTGACAATCCATCGAGAACATGGTCCTCATTACCGATAGACCCAAATCGAGATGGTTGGATGGACCTCTATGTTGTCAATGATTTTGGTCTCGGCCGTTTTTATCTAAATCAAGAGGGAAAAGATTTTGTCGACCTTACGGAAGTGTATAACCTAGTCAATAATGGTGACGGAATGGGTTCGTCAATCGGCGACTATAATAATGATGGCTATTTTGACATTTACATTACCAATATTGCTGAATTCATAAAGAACCCCCTGTTTATGGGAACTGAGAGTGGGGTATTTGAAAATACGCAAGAACGAGAACAGGTCGGGGATGGTCATTTCGGTTGGGGCAATAAATTTTTTGATGCGGACAACGACGGTGATGAGGATTTATATATCGTTAATGGTCAAACCGATTTACAATACAATAATGTCTTTTTCAAAAACCTGCGTATTGAAGGTGAGGAAAGATTCGAGAATTGGTCCGTTAGGTCAGGTGCAGATGGAAACGCAAATGGCATGGGGGCGGAAGTTTTTGATTTCGACAATGATGGGGATTTGGATATTCTTGTGAGCAACCCAGGTGACAACCCGCCATACCTCTACAAGAATGAAACTGCAAACCCCAACGCTTGGCTAAAGGTACATTTAGAGGGAACAGCATCCAATAGAAGCGCATTGGGTGCCGTTTTAAAAGTTGCATCGGAAGGACATTTCATGCATCGCTTTCATCATGGGTCAACTATGATGGGGCAAAGCCTTAAACCGGTTCATTTTGGGTTGGGCAAAACACAAAAGGTCGATAGTTTGATTATCTCTTGGCCAAGTGGTCTTGAAGAAACTATATATAATATAGCGGTGAATCAAAGTATCAAAATCGTTGAAGGGCAAAATATGGTGGAAGGCGAAGTCTATGTAGCCAATGAAGTTCCTGTTGAAGAAGAAATCGCTGTGATTGCTGAAGAATCGTCCATGACAATTTACCCCAATCCATTTACTCAGTCCATTACCTTCAATATGAAATTGGAAGAGGGTGAAGAAGTTGACGTTACGATTTATTCCATGCGCGGTTTAAAAGTTTACGAACATCAAGAAAAAGCAGGAAATCCATCAGAATGGACATGTAACTGGAATGGCCTAACCAATGCTGGGGTAAAAGCACAATCCGGCATGTATCTGTATCGAATTCAGACCGCAGGTCGAGTTTGGATGGGGAAATTAATGTTGAGATAATTGACTGATGAATATAAAGTCAGCATCAATTTTCCGTTTAAAAAATAAAATGTGACGAAATCCAAACCAACCAAGAAAATAGGCAAAAAACGTTATAATATCCTTGCGATGATATTTGTAACGGTCGTAATAAACTACCTCGACCGAACCAATATCTCTATTGCGGCAGCAGCCCTAAAGGAAGATTTGGGAATAAATGCCATACAGATGGGTTATATTTTTTCGGCCTTTGGTTGGACCTATTCCATATTACAAATTCCGGGAGGCATTGTTGCAGATAAAGTAAAATCAAGAATATTATATCCTGTAATTATGGCTTTATGGTCAATTGCCACATTGATCCAGGGAATGGTGAATTCTTTTGCTGCACTACTGGGACTTAGAGCTGGTATTGGAATGTTCGAAGCACCGTCCTACCCGATCAATAATTTAATAGTTACAAGATGGTTTCCTGAAAATGAAAGGGCTTCGGCCATCGCAACTTACACTTCAGGTCAATTTTTGGGCATGGCATTGCTTTTACCCGTTTTAACGCTGATACAGGATGCTTTGGGTTGGCGAGGTCTATTTATTGTTTCTGGTATAATTGGTTTGGTCTGGGCCGCAGTTTGGTATATTTTCTATAGAGACCCTCAAAATCATAATCGAATCGGTTCTTCCGAATTAAAGCATATAGAAGAAGGTGGTGGATTGGTTGCTATGAAAGAAAAAAATAAAACCAATAAGTTCGAATGGAATGATTTGGCGAATGCCTTCAAATATCGCAAACTCTGGGGTATGTATTTAGGTCAGTTTTGTTTGGGTGCAACCACTATTTTCTTCTTGACCTGGTTCCCCACCTATTTGGTGGAATTCCGAGGGTTAGATTTTATAAAATCCGGCTTTTACGCATCTGTTCCTTATCTAGCAGCTTTTTTAGGGGTTTTATTGGCTGGGTTTACCTCTGATTTTTTGATTAAAAAGGGCCATTCATCCGAAGTTGCACGAAAGGCACCAATTATTACCGGCATGTTACTTTCCATTGCAATTATAGGTGCAAATTATACGGAAGACACGACCTTGATAATCGTGTTTTTATCTATAGCTTTTTTCGGAAACGGTCTTGCGAGTATTGCTTGGATATTCGTTTCACTTATTGCCCCAAAAAAGAATATCGGTCTTATCGGAGGTACCTTTAACTTCATCGGCGGGTTGTCGGCGGTCATTGTACCTATTGTAATTGGCTATTTGGTGCAAGATGGAGATTTTAGTCCTGCCCTCTTCTTTATAGGGGCTATGGCCTTATTAGGCTTGATCTGCTACACTTTTATAGTAGGTAAGGTAGAGCGCATTGTTCCAAAGGAATAGTGCTACGGATTAAATTAATATAAAAGTTTCTTACTTTTCATGGAAAGTAAATAAATGGTAGCTATGAAAATAACAGATATAAAGACTTATCCTATCAATATTGAGGATGGCGGAGCTCATTTGGTCATAAAAGTTGAGACCGATTCAGGCCTATATGGTTGGGGTTGTTCGGGGCTAACCGGTCGCGAACTCGCTGTTGTTGGGCTCATAAAACATTTTAGAAGTTTTCTAATAGGAAGAGATCCAAGGCAGATCGGGGCTATTTGGCAAGAACTCTATCGCGGCCAATATTTTGAGGGCGGAAGGGTGTTCACGGCAGCCATTTCGGGTATCGACATTGCTTTGTATGATATCAAGGGAAAGGCTTTGGGCGTGCCGGTCTATGAACTTTTAGGAGGTAAGCAGCGTGATTTTGTAGAATGTTTTGCTTCTATACGCTTTACCACAAAGGAAGAACTATTAGACTATTCCACGATCTGCGTAAAGGAAGGTTGGAAGGTCTTAAGATTGGCCCCAGCCGAATTTGAATCCCAAGAAGATAAGAGTAGGTTTGAACCGAGAGAGTCCATAGCTAAACTTTCAAACTGGATTACCGAATTGCGAAAAGAAGTCGGCTCGGACATAACAATAGGTGTTGATTATCACACTAGGTTGAATGTTGCCGAGACCTATTCGTTCATAAAACGGATGCCTCGGGGAACGATTGATTTTATAGAAGAACCTATTCGTGACCAAAACCCTGGAGCGTATCAAGCCTTGCGAGAGATGGTCAACGTACCTTTTGCCATCGGAGAGGAATTTTCAAGTAAGTGGCAGTTTAGGCCCTTTTTGGAAAATAACATTGCACAATATGCGCGAATCGATGTTTGTAATGTAGGAGGATTGACAGAAGCTATGAAGGTCGCGGCAATGGCGGAAACGCACTATGTTGATTTGATGCCCCATAACCCATTGGGTCCGATTTGCACGGCGGCCAGCATTCATCTTGCCGCAGCTTGCCCTAATTTCAGCTATCTTGAAGAAGTAAACACTCCTGCTCAATACATGGGAACCGACGCGCCTGAATTTTATCCTGTTCGCCCCGAGTTGGATGGACCTCGATATCGCATTCCCGACACTCCTGGTCTGGGAGTTGAGTTCAATGAAGAATTGGCAATCAAGCGGGAATTCAAGATGATAGATATTCCGAGACTTAGAAGAGATGATGGTTCGTTGACCAATTGGTAGTCAAGAGGTTTTTATTTGACAAATTCCATCAGTCCAAATCTATTGGCTTGATGCACATTTTTTGAAATATCATAAATGGGAAAAATAGTTGAAGTGGACCTGCGATTACCCTCGGCATCATTGCGGTCTTGTCGAATCGCTAGAAAAGCCCATTTGTTTCCGGTTTGTACAGGGATAATTTTTCCCAATCCATCAAAATTGGAAATAGGAATCGCCATTTCCATAGTCCAACCTTTATCGATATCTGAATTGTCGTTTAAAGTCCCATCGTAGGTGACTTCTACTTCAAATTCTGGATTGAAGGTTTTTAGAATTCCGTGCTGACCTTGATAAAAATCATTAAAATAAACGAAGTCGTTTGAGGCTTTGTACAGATTCAATTCGTAGCCGATATGGGTATCCAAACTGTCTGGCACTGTAATAAAAAAGATTTCTGCACAATCATCTAGATAAGGTTCCCCGTCTCGTTTAGTTTCCCGAGCGGTTAAATGTTTGTCTTCCATTTGGTAAAACAAATACAAGTTATTTTCATCCCAAAGCATTCGAAAAGTGGTTTGCTGTTGGTCATCCGGCTTGTCAATTCGATAGAAATTATCAAACGTTCTTGCTTCGGTACAAGCCCAAATTTCCTCATCCATTTTTCCATTAATGGTAATACCTTGGTTTGTCTTAGATACCTTAAAAATAGGTTGCTCTCCTAGGGAAAGTTTTTTATCATTTTGTGAAAAGACCATTGAAGTACAAACCCCAAGGCATAGTAGAAAACAATACTTTCGGGACTTACACATACTTTATGAATCTATCATTTGTTTAGCCCACAAATTGTTTTTGTAGACTTTAATCGCTTCATGGAGTAGTTTCTTTGCTTCGTCTTTATTTCCTAACCCTATGTTGCCTAAGGCTTCGAGGTAATATGAATTTGAAATGGCTTTGTTATTGGTTGCTGATGCCTCTTCCACGGCAACAAGTGTATTGTCGGTTCCCTTGTTCCGTTGCGAACGAGCGCGTTCGATTAGATCACTAAACATTTTTTTTGCTTTATCCGACTGTCCTAATTTTTCATTTGACTTCGCTTGATAAAATAAGAGATCGTACATTGCTCGTCCATTTTCCGCGTTTGCACTTTTCTGATAGGCTTCTTTTGCTTTCTTGGAGTTTCCCATTTGTGAATAGGCGTCTCCCATGAAATAGTAAATCATCGCACTTTTTTCATCGTGTGTGGGTTTACCAACTTCCAGGTTTTCGGGATATTCCAAGGCGCGTTCCAGATGGGAAATAGCCTTTTGGTACTCCTTGTTTTGTATTAGTTCCTTTGCTTTCAAAGTATGCGAGTCCACATAATGCCAATAGGTTTCTCGACCACCTTCCCAGGTTCTGAAATGATGCGTATCTAAAAAATCAATCGCTTCATCGTAGTCACCATTAAGATTGAGCAATTCTACATAAGTTTTAGGAGCGGATACGTCATTTTTAACAACGGCTAAGTTCTTTTTAAGTAGGTCTAGATTTTCCTTGAAATTAGCATCCGATTCGTCGTAGTATTTTGATAACTCCGCATACCAAAGCGGATTTGAATTATCGACCGAAATGGCCTTCGTGATATATTCAATGGCCTTGTTGGGGTCTTTGTTTGTATAAAATTCGCCAAAAGCCAGATTACGTGAGACCATGGGAATACTATTATTGATTTCCCCTGTCTTTTGCCAAGCGGTCATGGCTTCTTCAGGTCTATGGTCATATAATAAATTACCCAACAAATAGTAGGCTGTAACATCTTGGGGATTCAGTTCAAGTGCCTTTTTCAAAACGATTTCAGTTTCTGGTCGATATGGAAAAGCGTAATCCAAAGAATATTTAGCGGATTGCAGTATGTTTTTTGCAGCAGCTTCGTCGCCCAATTCAGATTGAAAATAAGACAGATAATAAGCTATCAAAGGGTTCTTCGGATTTTCCAATGAGGATAACAAAGTCATCCCATCTTCATTAAAACCCATATTTATATAGTGTGTTGCGATTTCTAAATAGTTGTTATCCAAATCTTGCATATTCTTATGCCATTTGGCCATAGAAGCATCTCCCTCGGAAAGACCTTTTTCGTACAATGCTACGAAGTTCAAGGGGTCATAAACCAGTAAATTATCCAAAAGAGTTACCGCTTTTTCTTGCATTCCTGCATTGCGCAAAAGACCTGCGTAAAGTGTTACAATTCGACCATCACGATTGTTTGTAGAATACGCTTCCCTGATATATTCAAGTGCCTTTTCATGATTCCCTTTTTTGCTTTCGATTTGCGCCAACTGATAGTTTGCCGCAGAGAACCACTGATAATACCAAGTTGCGCGAGCAAGATTGGCGGTCGCTTCTTCCATTTGCCCTAAGGCTTTTTGAGCCATCCCCATATAATAATATAGCTCTCCCTCTTTAGGTTGGTAGTATTTAATTTTTAGTTTGTCGGCTGCTTTCTGCAAATAGGAAAAGGCTTCTTCATATTTCATTTGACCCAATCGCCGTTGACCTAAAGCAATATTTGTGCGGTAGTCATTGGGAGATTTCTCTAAGGCAGCCAAATAGTAATCATCGGGTTCGATTCCTGGGCGGCTGAACTGCTCTACAAAGCGTCCCGTCAAATAGAGGTCTTCAACCGTGTTTATTTCTTCTGGTTTTTTAACCCTTTCTTGAACTTCTGGTAATTCAGGATGTTTCAGTTTATACGGACTGTATGAGACCAATTCTCGACCTTTACTATCCTGAATGGCAACATGAAGTTCATATTCATCCAAAGGCTTTCGACTTTTATAAGTTTCTGTAAATGGGTTTGCGGGGTCAATATTGATTGTTTTTTCAACGAGAACAGCATCCCCGTTTTTTAAAATAACCTTGGCATTTTCAAACTTCGAAGTTGTATTGAATCCGTAAAAAACAGTTTTTGCATTTCGCATTTGCAGTGTCACCGAAGCATCAATAGTTGAATTTTTAACCACCTCCAAATCGCGAATCGGATACCAAAAATTCTTGGCATCCTTAACAGAATGTGGTAAAATCCAACTGTAGTCGGGTTGGTTGTTCGAAAAGGTTCCGGTCATCAATTCCACGTATGCTTTCCCATCATCTGTCAGCTTCCTTCTGGCATTTTGACCTTGAAGTCCGGGGCCGAATTGCCACAATTTTGAGGCGTTGTTTTCATACATATCCCCCACGTGAACGGTGCCTGCTTTTTGTCCATAATCATATCCACCAATAAATCCTTCTTTGATATCCCACATAAAAAAAGAAACCGGATTTGGGTGGTTTTTCCACCAGGTAAGGTCAGTTCCCGCTTTGTAACTGGTTCGCCCATAAGTCGGAGTATCTGTCGAGATGGGCCACTGCACAAAATTTCTGTTATTGTGAAAGACACCAATCTCTTGACTTGGCGGCCAAAACGTACGAAAATCATCATTAGCGGTTATGGCTACATTGGCCCAGAAAAGAAATGTGGTGGTTAATGTATTCGTATTGTTGATACGGTAATCAACTTCAATATATGACTTGCCTGGTCGAAGTGTCATTCCGATTACGCCCCTCATATCACGTGTCTTTTCGGTTTCTCCAATCCAAACCGTAGCACTACCATCTGCATTCTCAATCATACGATAGTCGCTTTTCATCATCGTTGAAGTTCGGTGATGGTGCGGAAAACACCACTCTATTCCACCGGAAACCCACGCGCCGAGTGTTCCGATTAAATCAGGTTTGATAACGCTATTGGTATGAAAAAGTTCGTGTCCATTAGTTTTATCAATAGCAGAGAACAAGCGACCACCAAAAGCGGGAAGTACTTTTACTTTGATATATTCATTTTCGAGATAAACCATTTCATAGGTCACATCGGTCAAGGAGTCACCAAGTTTCGCTTGTGAAGGGTACGGGTATATTTTACCTTGAGCCCCTTGAACACTTCGGCCCGTATAGAACAAAGGGCTTTTCTCATCTTCACCTTTTTGGTAGGTAGGTATTACTTCTTTTCCTTCATACACTTTTACTTGACCAAATAAATAGTTAGTAGAGGTCGAACAAATAAAAATTAAAACCGACAATACTACGAGCTTAAATAAATTCATTCTGTTGTTTTAAAGTTTTTGATAATCCTAGTAATACTAAATGTATCATTTTTCTTTGTTTTGAAGGTAACGGCTCTTAACAGAGAATGGTAGTATTTTAACCTAGCTCACGTTTTAAAAGGATAATTACTCGGTAATAATTCCATACTTTAAAATCTAGACCACAAAATAAAGTCTATTCACCATTTTGTTCCGCTTCCAATTAATTCGTTAATCTTATTAAGAAAGAACCAAACTAATTTTATTCCATTATTTAAGGACTATATGCTTAGGAATTTAGGTAATTCAATCATTGAAAATCCACAATAAAAAAACCTGAATCAAAATTTTATTTGCCTAGTTAACCCAAAACAAATGAAAGCAATCTTTGCCCTTTTTGATAATACAAAGGTTATTTACCGCGTTTTTTACCCCCTTTCAAAATATAAATTTTGAATAAGTAGTAAGAATTAGATAACAGTTCTTGACTTTCGAATAGAATTTACCAATATTTCAATACGAAACAAGTTCATTAAAAATATAAGTGCGGTCCGTTGCGAAATTTGGTGCCCACTTTGAAAATATAGATTTTAACACTTTGAATATCAAATTGTTATGAATGGGTTTCGAGCCCCAGCCAGTCACCAAAACAAAAGTCTTTGTCCAACAGGGGCTTTTTATTTTAAACTCAGCTAACAATCCTTCTTACCTTTTTCACAGCACTCTCTAACTTAAGTTAACTACCTATTGCCTCTGCTCATTCGTCGATAAATTCTAGAGGCAAATCGATTAGTCACGAACAATAATGATCTGTTATATTATTTTAATAATCAATCAATTAATGAATAATATCTTGTAAAAAATTTTATTTTTGAAAGTAAATACTTACTTTTTAAGTAATTATATACCCCGTTGCTATGAAAACTATACAATATGCATTACTTGGGCTGAAAAAGGAGGAATCTGATGCTATAACATCATATTTGGCGAATTTAGACGGATACAACTTGGCCGGAATTGCTAAAAATACCAATCAATTATTGGATGTTATTCTTGCCGGAATGCCAAGCCTTATTTTCATTAATGTCGATAATTACTCCAACAAAGATTTTATCAATCCTATCAACATTATTAAAGATTTATATCGGTCGTTCCCCAAAAAACCCGAGCTAGTAGCCATTGCTCCCTCAAAAAAGCAAGCCTTTAACTGCATTAAACATAACTTCTATTATTACTTACTACACCCATTAAATGAATCACAATTACACTTATTGGACTCCAGACTGCGTATTGCAAACATTCCTAAAAAGGACAAACCTAAAAAGCTATGTTTACAGACTTACAGTGATTATAGATTTATTGAAATCAATGACATTCTCTATTTAAAGGCAGATAATAATTCGACCGAGTTTTTTTTGACCGACAAAACAAAGATTGTTGCTTATAAAACCCTTAAATACTTTGAATCCATATTACCTAAATCATTCCGACGTATTCATCAAAGCTTTGTAATAAATCAAAATTACATTTCTCGCATACATCTTGGTAAACATGAATGTCATTTAAAGCCGTTTAAAATGAAACTTCCATTTTCAAGGGCATACCGAAAAGTAATGTCTGAGTTGGCGACTAATCTTTCTTCAAATGCCCTGTCTTGAGTTTCCATATTATGTTCAAACTTGGTCTATAACTAGAATGCTTCGACTAGATTATTTAGAACATAAATAGGTGAAATTAATTTTCTGTTAGCCCATAGCTTTCTATATTTGCCCTGCTCAAAAAGCGCACGTGGCGGAATTGGTAGACGCGCCAGCTTGAGGGGCTGGTGGCCACTAGGCCGTGGAAGTTCGAGTCTTCTCGTGCGCACTAAAAAGTCAAGTGATTCACTTGGCTTTTTTTATTTCAAAAAGAATTGTTTCAAAAGTTCAGATATTATGATGTAAACATTGGTCTACGGGTATAATTATATTTTCAGGAAACTCTTGTTTTCTTATTGAGATAAATCCTCTTAAAACTCCAATCATCGGTCGATAAATAGCGCTCCATCACGTATGGATGCAAAAACATTAACTCAAATTTCACTTCAAGAAACTTTAGAATGTAAATTTGTTTAAGTATTTTTACAAAAGGATGAACAATGTAAAAAAGAATTTCAGCATTCGCGATTTAGAAAATCTATCGGGAATAAAAGCACACACCATACGTATATGGGAGAAACGATATAACCTTCTTGCTCCCGAAAGAACTGCTACAAATATTCGTACCTATAGTTTAAGTAGCCTTCAGAAGCTTTTGAACGTTACTCTGCTTTATAACAACGGCTATAAAATCTCAAAGATTTCCCGTATTCCCGAAGGTAATATTCCTTTGATGGTACGAGAAATAGTTGCGAAAAACAGCGTTAAAAACCACGCGATTAATGCATTTAAACTATCAATGATTAATTTTGACCAATCGCTCTTCATGAGTACCTACAATAGTATTTTGGTCGATAAATCTTTCAGAGATGTCTTTAAGGAGGTCTTCATTCCCTTGCTTAATGAAATCGGATTGCTTTGGCAAACGGATACCATTAGTCCCGCCCACGAGCATTTTATTACGAGCCTGATAAAACAAAAAATCTTAATAAACACCGAAAAACTTCAACATTTAGAGCCCGTAAAAAAGGATAAGATTTTCGTGCCATTTTTACCTGAAAATGAGATTCATGAAATAGGTCTTTTATATCTCAATTACGAAATAGTTTTAAGGGGCTACAAATCGATATACCTTGGTCAGACAGTACCTTTAGACACCTTGAAAGATGTTATGAAGTACTTTGACAATCTTTGTTTTCTATCCTATTTTACTGTTACTCCTACAAAGGAAAAGATTGAAAAATATATGCTAGAATTCACCGACTTAATCAAGGAATATGGTGCTGCCGATGTATGGCTTCTAGGATACCAAACCAAGCACCTGGATTCTGGTAATCTTCCTGATTTCGTGAAAACTTTCAATTCCATAGATCAAGTTGTTGAACAACTTTAAACTCGAATCTTCTTCTTTATATGAATAAGACTGTTAGTGTTATAGGGTCAGGTTTCTCATCTTTATCTGCCGCATGTTACCTTGCAAAAGCAGGTTTTAATATATCTATTTTCGAAAAAAACGCAACTGTTGGTGGACGAGCTAGGCAGCTTGTTAAAGATGGTTTTACTTTCGACATTGGTCCTAGTTGGTATTGGATGCCCGACATATTTGATAAATTTTTTGCAGATTTTGGAAAAAAAACCTCGGATTATTACCAACTAGATAAACTTAGTCCGGCCTATAAAATTTTCTTTGCTGATGACACCATTACCATCGGTGATACAATGGATAAAATTTGTGCGGAATTCGAGCGAATTGAAAGTGGAAGCTCCAAACACCTTAGAAAATTTATTTCCGATGCCCAAGAAAATTATGGTATTGCAATTGATAAGATTGTTCTAAGGCCAGGTTTATCACCCTTTGAATTGGTTACTAAGGAAACTGTTTTTAAAATCGACCAATTTTTTAAAACCATTAGCGGTCAGGTTAGAAAGAAATTCAAAAATCCAAAATTAATCTCAACTTTAGAATTTCCAGTTTTGTTTCTAGGGGCGAAGCCTAGTAAGACTCCATCTTTCTATAGTTTTATGAATTTTGCCGATTTCGGATTGGGCACATGGCATCCAAAAGGTGGTATGTATGAAATTATTAAGGCAATGCAAGCTTTGGCTATTGAATTAGGCGTCTCCATACATACGAATAGTTCAGTAGAAAAAATCCGTGTGGAAAACGGAAAAGCTATCGGAATATCATGCAATGGCAAAGAAATAGACAGTGATTTTGTTTTAAGTGGAGCAGATTATCATCATTCGGAAACATTATTAGACGAAAAATATCGACAATATTCCGAATCATACTGGGCTAAAAAGACTTTTGCGCCCTCCTCCCTCCTCTTTTATGTAGGTTTCGATAAAAAACTGAAAAGTATTGAACATCACAATCTGTTTTTTGATACTGATTTTGAAAGACATGCCGAAGAAATTTATGATGAGCCTAAATGGCCCTCAGACCCTTTGTTCTATGCCAACTTCCCCTCCGTGACTGACGAAAGCATGTCTCCCGAGGGTTGTGAGACCGGCTTTTTCTTGGTTCCAATAGCACCTGGTTTGGAGGATACCCCTAAACTGAGAAAGCAATATTTCGGTCTAATAATGAAAAGGTTTCAATTAAGAACTGGTCAAGAAATTGAAAATAATATTATATTTAAGGAGTCCTTTTGTGTGAAAGATTTCGTGGAGGAATACAATTCATACAAAGGCAATGCATACGGAATGGCTAACACGCTTTTACAAACAGCGTTCCTACGGCCAAAATTGCAAAGTAAAAAAGTAAAAAAATTATTCTTTACTGGGCAACTTACCGTACCAGGACCTGGAGTACCACCTGCCTTGATATCTGGAAAATTAGTTTCTGAATTAATAGCCAAAGTAGACTAATACATATGAAGAGTATTTTTGATAAAGTTTCATACGATTGTAGTAAGATAGTTACCGAGTCTTACAGCACTTCCTTTTCCTTGGCGACCAAAATGCTATCGCCGTCGATAAGACCTGATATATATAACATATACGGTTTTGTACGCTTTGCAGATGAAATAGTCGATACATTTCATAGCTATGATAAAAAGGAGTTATTTGAAAATTTTGAAACAGAATTAAAGGCCGCCATTGAAGCCAAAATCAGTCTTAACCCCATTCTTAACTCCTTCCAACATACGTATCACAAATACAAAATACCATATCACCTGGTAGCTTCGTTTATGAAAAGTATGCGAATGGATCTTACAAAAAGTGAGTATAGAACGGATGCTGAATATAAAGAATACATCTACGGTTCAGCCGATGTGGTCGGTTTGATGTGTTTGAAAGTTTTTGTAAAGGGAGATGATTCGCAATATGAAGCGTTGAAAAAATCAGCTATGTCACTGGGTTCTGCATTTCAAAAAGTGAATTTCTTAAGGGATTTGAAAGCTGATTTTGAAGATTTGAATAGAGCTTATTTTCCTCATGCCAATCTAACGGATTTGGATGAGGCATCAAAATCTAAAATCGTGGAGGAAATCAAAGCAGATTTCGCTTTAGGGTATTCTGGTATTTTGCATTTACCTAACGAAGCAAAATTTGGTGTATATACAGCATATAAATACTATTATAAATTGCTCCAAAAACTGCAAAAAACTCCATCTATGGAGATTAAGAATGCAAGGATACGAGTTCCTAATTATCAGAAGTTTGGACTCTTAGCAAAATCATACGTTAATTATAAATTACATTTAGTTTAGATGAAAATTTTTCTTTGGATAGTTATATTTCTTGGTACATTTTCCATTATGGAATTTATGGCGTGGTTTACCCATAAGTATATTATGCATGGGTTTTTGTGGAGTTTACACAAAGATCACCACCACAAAGACCATGATTCTTGGTTTGAAAGAAATGATGCCTTCTTCATTTTTTATGCTGTTGTGAGCATGGTACTTTTTTCTGCAGGAAAAAATGGTTGGTGGCCAGGATGGGCATTAGGCTTTGGAATATTAGCTTACGGCATCGCATATTTTCTGGTACATGATATTTTCATCCACCAACGCTTTAAAATGTTTAGAAATGCGAACAATTGGTATGCAAAAGGCGTTCGAAGAGCGCACAAAATTCACCACAAGCATTTAGAAAAAGGAGATGGGGAATGCTTCGGAATGCTATTCGTACCCTTCAAATATTTTAAGAAATAACAGCTACTCAGCTAGTAACCGTTCTAATATCTCCCAAGTGGAATTGCCATTCCAATCTGCAGCTCCCGTCTTTCTAACAACAATTTTTCCTTTTTTGTCAATTATGAAAGTAGTTGGGATGCTTTTCGTCGACAAAACAATAGGGCTTGAACTCTTTTCAAAGTATACCGGAAAGTTATATTCCTTTTTACTCATAAAGTCTTTTACTTTTTCTCCTTCGTCATGTGCTACAAAGACAAATTCGACTTTATCACCATACTCGTTATACAATTCTTGCAAACTAGGCATCTCACCAACGCAAGGTGGACACCAAGTGGCCCAATAGTTGACCAATACAACCTTTCCCTCAACATCTTTGAAATTAAATACTTCTCCTCTTGCATTTGATAATTTCCAATTGTAACAAGACAATATCAATTGATCCTCTTTGTCGATTGTATAAGGGCTAAATGAAAATATTCTTGAAGTGAGAACTCTTATATGAAACCCTAATGGCGTAAAAAGTAGAAGTGCCAATACAATTATAAATGCAAAATTGGAGAGGTTTTCCTTTTTTAGCTTCATTATTCCGATATCAATCGAATCAATAGTGCTTCAATATCTTTATTATCCCAATCGGCAATTGCGGTTTGGTGAACAACGATATTACCCTTTTTATCCAGAATATAACTTCCTGCTGGCTTTAGTAATTCGATTGGGCTTGGCTCGCCAATAATTTGATAGGTTATGGGAAACGTATAACCCTTTCGCATCATCATCTCTTCCGGTAGTTCTCTTTCTTGGTCCGTTATGATATAGAATTTAACATCACCCTCATATTTCTCATACAATTTTTGAATATCGTCTAATTGTGCTCTAGAAGGCAAATGCCAAGTTGCCCAAAAGTTAATAAATACCACCTGACCTTCGGCTTCTTCAAAATTAAAAAAACTCCAATCGGCTCTTTTTAATTTCCAATTGTAATTCGAAATCTTTCCCTGATTTTCTGTAGGTATTATTGTTGGAGATGCGGCAAAAGTTTTATTCAAAAATTCTTTGCTAAAATCTCCTAGCGGAGTAACGAAAAAGGAAAGGATTAAGGCTATTACTAAAAGCGTATAGACCGTTTGTTTCTTCATAGAGGGACTTTAAACTCTGTCTCCCAAAACTAAAAAACTCCCGAAGATTATCGGGAGTTTTTTTCAACTATTTGAATAATTAAATCTAGGAGGCATTCTCTCGCTTGATTACGTTAAGAGCGGAACCTTCTCTATACCATCCTATTTGTGCTTCGTTATACGTATGGTTTGCAAGAATGGTGTCCTTACTTCCATCGGAATGAACCACTTCAATAGTCAATGGTTTTCCTGGCGCAAAATCAGCAATATCAACAAAATTGAAGGTATCGTCTTCCTGAATCAAATCATAATCACTTTCGTTAGCAAACGTTAAACCTAGCATTCCTTGCTTCTTCAAATTGGTTTCGTGAATACGAGCGAAGGATTTTACGATTACTGCGGCAACCCCTAAATGACGAGGCTCCATTGCAGCATGTTCACGAGAAGAACCTTCGCCATAATTATGGTCGCCAACAACAACAGTTCTGATTCCAGCTGCTTTGTAAGCACGTTGGGTATCGGGTACTCCTCCATAATCCCCTGTTATCTGACTCTTTACAAAATTTGTCTTTTTATTGTAAGCGTTTACAGCTCCAATTAAGCAGTTATTTGAAATATTATCTAAATGTCCTCTGTAACGCAACCAAGGTCCCGCCATTGAAATGTGGTCGGTAGTACATTTTCCAAAGGCTTTAATCAATAATTTAGCACCTTGCAGCTCATTATCTTCAATAGGAACAAAGGGCTCTAACAATTGTAAACGTTCTGAATCCTCAGCAACATTAACCACAACCCCTGATCCGTCTTCGTCAGGTGCTAAAAAACCAGCATCTTCTACTTCAAAACCTTTTGGAGGTAATTCCCAACCTGTTGGTTCATCGAATCGTACTTCCTCTCCATTTTCGCTGATTAAGCTATCTGTCATTGGATTGAAATCCAAACGACCAGCAATCGCTATTGCGGCAGTTATCTCAGGAGAAGCTACAAAGGCATGCGTATTTGGATTTCCATCCGCACGTTTGGCAAAGTTTCTATTAAACGAATGCACAATACTATTTTTTGGTGCATTCTTCGGATCACTATATCTCGCCCATTGTCCGATACATGGCCCGCAAGCATTCGTAAATATCTTAGCATCTAATTGTTCAAAGACATCCAAAATACCATCTCTTTCAGCAGTAAAACGCACTTGCTCAGAACCAGGATTGATACCCAGTTCGGCTTTCATTTTTACACCTTTGTCAATAGCTTGTTGGGCTATGGATGAAGCACGCGATAAATCTTCATAAGATGAGTTTGTACAAGAGCCAATTAGTCCCCATTCCACTTGAAGAGGCCAATCATTTTTAGTTGCTTTATCTGTCATGGCATCACCAACCGCCGTAGATAAATCCGGTGTAAATGGGCCATTCAATAATGGATTTAAGGCCGTTAGGTCAATATCAATAAGCTGGTCAAAATATTGCTCTGGATTTTCATAAACCTCAGCATCAGCAGTCAAATATTCCTTTACCGCGTTAGCAGCATCAGCAACATCCGCTCTTTCTGTTGCACGTAAATAACGTTCCATAGACTCATCATAGCCGAAAGTTGAAGTGGTGGCACCAATCTCTGCACCCATATTACAAATCGTTCCTTTACCTGTACAAGACAAAGCTTTTGCACCAGGGCCAAAATATTCAACAATTGCACCAGTTCCTCCTTTTGCAGTAAGAATTTCAGCAACCTTTAAAATTACATCTTTTGGTGCCGTCCAACCAGAAATTGTTCCTGATAGCCTGACTCCAATTAATTTGGGGAATTTCAATTCCCAAGCCATTCCGGCCATAACATCGACGGCATCAGCCCCTCCTACTCCAATGGCTACCATTCCTAATCCGCCGGCGTTTACAGTATGTGAATCAGTACCAATCATCATCCCTCCCGGAAAAGCGTAATTCTCAAGAACTACTTGGTGAATAATTCCTGCTCCTGGCTTCCAAAAACCGATACCATATTTATTAGATACAGATTCTAGAAAATTAAAAACCTCAGCGCTTGTGTTGTTTGCAGATTTTAAATCCGCAGCTGCACCACTTTTAGCCTGAATAAGGTGGTCACAATGAACTGTGGTTGGAACTGCAACTTTTGGTTTCCCAGCTTGCATGAATTGCAATAAAGCCATTTGAGCGGTAGCATCTTGACATGCAATACGATCTGGTGCAAAATCTACATAATCTTTCCCTCTGGTAAATTCCTTAGAAGGAATCCCATCCCAAAGGTGGGAATATAAAATCTTTTCAGATAGAGTTAATGGTTTGCCGACAATTTCACGAGCTTTATCAACTCTTTCGGCCATTCTGGCGTAAACGCCTTTGATCATATCAATATCAAATGCCATTCGATGAGAATTTTAGTTAATTGCAATTCTACGAAATTAAGAAAATACTAAGGGGGAATAAAATTTTTATAGAAGGATTAATGGCGCATTGAACAAATGGTCATTTCTATGCCTCCCAATTGCCGAAATGACAATATTTTGAATAAAATACCAACTACTTACTAATAAGCAGATTATAAAAGTCTGGTGATAATATCTTCTTCGGAAATTCCTTCTGCCTCCGCTTTGTAGTTCTTTATGATACGATGTCTCAGGATTCCCATTGCAACGGCTTTCACATCTTCGATATCTGGAGAGAACTTACCTTTGATTGCTGCATGAGCCTTTGCTCCTAAAACTAGGTTTTGAGAAGCACGCGGACCTGCGCCCCAATCAATATATTGTTTTACAAAATCAGAAGCAGTTTCTAAATTTGGTCTTGTACTACTTACCAAATTCACTGCATATTCCACCACATTATCAGGGACAGGAATACGACGTATTAAATGCTGTATCTCAAGTATTTCTCGATCATTGAATAAAACATCTACGTCGGGGGTTTCGTCATTCGTAGTGGCTTTTACTACTTGCATTTCCTCTTCTACAGAAGGGTATTTCAACTCAATAGCAAACATAAAACGATCCAACTGGGCTTCAGGAAGCGGATACGTTCCTTCTTGCTCAATGGGGTTTTGGGTTGCCAAAACGAAATATGGTAAATCAAGTTTGTATTGCTGACCAGCGATGGTAACCGCTCTTTCTTGCATGGCTTCTAAAAGTGCAGCTTGCGTTTTTGGTGGGGTACGGTTAATCTCATCCGCCAAAATAATGTTTGAAAAAATAGGTCCTTTGATAAATTTGAAGCTACGGCTTTGGTCTAAAACCTCACTGCCCAAAATATCACTCGGCATCAAATCGGGTGTGAATTGAATTCTTTTAAAATCAAGCCCTAAGGTCTGGGCAATAGTATTTACCATTAGGGTTTTTGCCAAACCTGGTACTCCGATTAACAAAGAATGCCCTCCAGTATAAATTGAGAGAAGTATTTGGTCAATTACCTCTTCTTGCCCGATAATAATTTTGGCAATTTCTTTCTTTAGGTTTTGATGTTTGGTAACAAGGTTATTTATGGCGGTAACGTCTGACATTGATTTATCTCTATTCTTTAACCCAATTATTAGCGAACTCACACTCGCGATTAGCTTCGTTCACTGTAATATAGGTATCCTCTATGTGCTCGTTCATCCACTCTTTGATAGCCTTATACTGCTTTTCGGTTTTTGCAAGTTGTTGAATTTTAATATAGTCTTGCGCGAAATCTGCCACATGCTCGTCATAGCGATTGGTAATTTTCATTATCTTATATTTTGGCGCTCCCCCTCTAGGGTCCTGCTCAAAAATCGGCATTGAAATTTCGTCATCTTTCAAATTCCGAACTTGATTGTATAACTCGGGATCCATTTTAGTGAGTTCAAATCGAGGACCAAAATCTTGTGGGTTTCTTAGTTTTCCACCATCGAACTTAGTTTCTTTTTGGTCTGAAAAGTTTAATGCCGCTTCTTCGAAAGTATATTTACCATCCATTACATTTTGACGGATACTATCCAATTCTACTTTTAATTTATCCAATGTCGATTGTGTAATCTCTGGTTGAAGCAAAATATGACGTACGTCTCTTTCTTGCCCACGAATTTTTTCCACAATCATAATATGCCATCCAAACTGAGTTTCAAAGGGCTCAGAAACTTCCCCTTCCTGTAAACTAAAGGCCACATCTTTAAATTCAGTAACATAACTAGATTCTTTGGTTACACTAGGAATAGCTCCTCCTTTAGATTTTGAAGGGCCTTGAGAATACAAAATTGCCTTAACGTTAAAACTCGCATCATTATCCTCAATATCAGCCTTTATACTATTTAATTTATCAATTACCTTTTGAATCTCATCTTCTGACGGCTCTGGTTCCTTGACAATCTGGGCGATTTCCATTTCTGCACCTATCACTGGACGTTCACTCTCTGGAATCTTATTATAAAATTGTCGAACTTCTTCAGGCGTTATTTCTATATCGGAAACAATCTTCTGCTGCATTTTTTCAGAAAGCATTCGAAGCTTGTTAATTTTGTAAAGCTCCTCACGAAAATCCGCTTCATTATCCTTTTTATAATATTTCAAAACTTTCGCCATTGAACCAATCTGCTGTACAAGCGATTGTAATTGGCGATCCCCGGTTAGATTAACCTCATCATCAGAAACTAAAATACTATCTTGAACGGCTTGGTGAGCGTACAAACGGTCTTCCATAAGTTTACCAAGAAGTCCGCAGCGGGTTACATCCTCAGTTGAAGCTCCTTGATTTCTTAGATCTATCAAGGTCTTGTCAATATCCGAGTCTAATATAACGTAGTCGCCTATTACAGCGGCAATTCCGTCTAACTTAACTCTCTTGAAACCGTTTGTCGAGTCCTTCTTAACGGAAGTATTCTCTGCTATACTGGGCAGCTCCAAATTCGTGTCTGGTACTTGGATAGAATCTGTTTGAGCAAACCCTGAAACCAAAATTCCCATAAAAAATAAACCTGTAATAATTCTAATTTTCTTGTCCATAAACTTCAAATTCATTCTCTTTAATTGCTTCATCAATTACTTCGGTTTCTAACTGCCGTATGTAATTTAGTTTTCGTCGGTTTATTAATACTTGCTTTATGGTTGGTTCTATAAAAGACAAAGGAGCAACATCATTGATCTGAAGTACCCCTGTTACCTTTGCCAAATATACCCCTAATGCATCCTCCAATTCAAAAAATTGGGATTTTTTTAAGTATTTACTCTGATTTTCAGGGGTTAAGGGAGGTATTTCAGATATGACCCTCGAAGCACTCACCCAAATAGAATCGTTAAAATTCAACTTCTTAAACTGAACACCAATAGAATCCAAATACGCTACATCTTTCTTTCGGAAACTTTTCAATCTCTTTTCTACTTCATCCTTGTTCAAAAATCTTTTGGGCAATTGCACAAATCGAATTTTAACGATACGCTCTTGAAGTCTGAAATTCTCTTTTTCTTTCTCATAAAAACGCTTTAGCTGTGTATCAGTGACCATAGAATCCGCAGCCTGTTGAACGAGCGCATCCTTATAAGCACGGGTATACAAATCAGTTTGGTAGTTTGAAACAAGTTCGTCGAATTCAGCTAGTTTCTCTTCTGGAAGGTTAATTTTAGCTTTTGAAAGTAACAACTGCTTTGAAGCCCAATTATTAATGAAATTTGTGACAATTGTGGTACTATCACCTTTTGTCATACCATCATATAACAAAGGAGCGATATCTTCTTTGTACAAATAGTTTTCACCAACTCTAGCTATGGGCGCATTTTCATCTGCGTCCTTGAGAAAAGAACCGCATGAACTCAAAATGAGTAAAGCAAGAATGGTGGTTAAACCGAGGGTTAGTGTTTTCCGTTTCTTTAAAAACATCCCGCAAAAATAACAATTATCACCTGCCTTACAAGTAGTTGTTAGAATGATTAACAGATTTTTATAATGCTTATCTGGAATTTGCTAAATTCGTTACTCTACACCAGTAAAACCAATTCATGAACCGAAAAATAAAACTCATTTGGGATTTTAGGGGCCCAGCGGCTGCTAAGACCGCAGAACATCATGAAAAACACCTCAAAGAATACATTGCCATTGAAGAACTGGACTTAAATATTACCGGATTTCAACATATTAACGATGTACATAGTTATGCATTTATGGTAACAGAAGAATCAAATATGATTGTGCTTCGTGATGCTTTAAAACCGCATCGAGGCGAAGTTTACGAAGAACAATAAGAGAAAACCATGTTTACAAGATACATTACAATAACCCTACTCGCTCTACTAATTTCTTGTGATAGTCAAGAAAAAGTTGATATTAGAGGTCCGCTTGAAACTGTTTTGGCTTCTCAAAATCCCAATATCAAAAGAGTTATGGATAGTGTGCACCAATATGCTGTTCAAATTAAATTCTCTCAAATTGACAGAAAAAATGGCGGAATCTCATTCAAGGATTATGATTTTCAAGTTGACTCCTCGAGATATTTTTATCCTGCGAGTACGGTGAAATTTCCCATAGCCTTATTGACCTTGTCTAAATTGGGAAGTATGGATGGCCTAGACCGGAATACCAAGTTCTATGTGGAAGGAGATACCGTTGAAAGCACATTTGCGCGGGAAATCGAAAAGATTTTTGCAGTAAGCGATAACCAATCTTACAATCGCCTCTTTGAGTTTTTAGGGCAGAATTATATCAATAGTGAGTTAACCCAAATTCCGTTTGGACCAGTTCGCATTTCGCATCGGGTTTCTACTCCCGATTCGGATGAAATCACGACCCGACCCTTAATTGTATATCAAAATGATAGTACAACTACTACTCTACCAAATACAATAAACACTTCTGCGAAATCACTGACACTAACAGACATCCAAAAAGGTTTGGGGTATATGGATGGAGATTCCCTTGTGCGAGAACCCTTCGATTTTAGTTTAAAGAATTACTACCCCATTGAAACGCAACATCAAGTTCTTAAAACAGTTATGTTTCCTGAGAAATTTCAATCAGAGGAAAAAATACATCTTTCACCAGATCAGCTCGACTTCGTTCATACCGCAATGCGTACACTTCCAAAAAATACGGGTTATGATGCCGAAACCTACTATGACGGTTATTGTAAATTTTTTATGTACGGCGACTTAAAGGAGAATATTCCGGAGCATATAAAAATATATAATAAAGTGGGCGATGCCTATGGAACACTTACTGACTGTGCCTATATTCAAGATACAAAGAACAATATTGAATTCCTGTTAACAGCTACAATTATGGTTAATAAAAATGCTATTTTTAATGACAATGATTATGAATACGATGAAATAGGCTTTCCTTTTTTGGCAGAGCTGGGTAGAGAATTGTACAACTACGAACTAAACCGTAAATAACCTCGGGGCAAGCCCACGAGGCATTAAAAGGAAAATTAACATTGATTTCGACGCAAGCGTCTGAGCATTTTAAATCTCGATTATCGAGTAAAAAATAATTCATCATGGAAAAGCTAAGTTTTGATTCTTTTACCAAAAAAATCTATGTCAAAGCTTCCCTCGAAAAACTATACTGGTGCTGGGCTACAACAGAAGGAATTTCTTCTTGGTTTCTTCGGAAAGCAGTATACACAAATGAAAGCAATCAAGTGCGGAATTCCAGGGAGCATATTCAAGCTGGAGATTCTTATATATGGGAATGGCATAATTGGGATGGTCAAGAAAAAGGAACTGTTCTTCAAGCCAATGGAAGCAATTTTATAGAAATTTTGTTCGCTGACCCTAGCAAAGTCTCGGTCACTTTAGAAGACCAAGGAACAGCGGTACTAGTTACTTTGAAACAATACGATATTCCGACAGATGAAAAAAGCATGCTCGACATTCACCACGGCTGCAGTAATGGCTGGACGTTTTGGTTGGCTAATTTAAAAGCCTATTTGGAACACGGCGTTCTTCTTAATGAAACCGAATTTGATTTGAGGGATATTCCACTTGCCGGGTATCAGTTTGTGAATATGTGATTTACAATCAATAAAAATGCCGCTTTGCCGTTAATTAAAATGTAATCCCTTTAAGGATGCATCTACCAAACCACTTCAAATGGCCGACCAACATGACCGCATCGAAAAACTCAATGAAAAGCTTGAAGCGCTTTTAAATAAACAAGATGGGTTTGCAAAAGAGTTAAAGGCTCTTTACAGAGAAATTGAGGAAGTCAAAAAGCTTGGTTCAGAACCCCTTACTTCCAAAGAAAAAACGGAAAGTAAAGATGAGGAAATAGCAGGGTCTATTGAAGATTTTATTCCCTTGGATAACAAAGTTGAAGCGATTAAAAAAGACGAGCTTCAAGAGCCAATACTCGCGCCACAACCTATTCAAAAATCCACTCATTCAGGTTTTCAAAGACCAAAAAGCAAGTCAAGCTGGGAAAAATTTATTGGTGAAAATCTAATCAATAAAGTCGGTATTGCCATACTAATCATCGGTGTAGTAATTGGTGCTAAGTACTCCATTGAAAACAACTTAATAAGTCCATTGACGCGTATTGTTTTAGGTTATTTGTCAGGTTTAGGACTCCTAGGCTTTGGTATAAAACTAAAGGCGAAATATGAGAACTATAGTGCCGTTCTCGTAAGTGGTGCTCTAACAATACTCTATTTTATCACTTTCTCTGGATATAGTTTTTATGACCTCTTCCCACAACTTATGGCATTTGGTTTAATGGTCGTATTTACAGTTTTTGGGGTCGTAGCTGCCTTAAAATACAACAAGCAAATAATCGCCCATATTGGACTTGTTGGGGCCTACGCCATACCTTTTCTATTAAGTAACGATTCAGGAAGCGCAATTACTCTTTTTAGTTATGTAGCTATTATCAATATTGGAATTTTGGTTATCGCATTTAGGAAGTATTGGAAACCGCTTTACTATTCAGCTTTTATATTTACCTGGCTAATCTTTGGATCTTTTTACGCTTTCTCCTATGAAACAACAAAGCATTTTACTATTGCCTTGGTTTTTATCTGCATATTTTTTGCCCTGTTCTATGGTATCTTCTTAGCGTACAAACTTAAGGCCAATGAAAATTTCAGGAAATCTGACGTGGCAATGCTGCTTTTGAACTCCTTTATTTTCTACGGATTGGGTTACGGCCTACTAAATAATCATGAACTTGGTAAGGAACTATTAGGTGTATTTACGCTATGCAACGCCTTTATACATTTTGTTGTGAGTACAATCTTATTCCGTAAAAAATTGGCAGACCGAAATCTTTTCTATTTGGTTTCTGGCTTAGTTTTGGTTTTTATTACCATAGCAATACCAGTACAGCTAGATGGAAATTGGGTCACACTTTTATGGGCACTTGAGGCCGCCTTACTTTTCTGGATTGGTCGCACGAAAAATGCTGCGATATACGAGTATTTGTCCTATCCTTTAATGGTTTTAGCATTTTTCAGTTTGCTTCAAGATTGGAGCAATTCGTATGGGGCTTACATCAAAGAAGATCATTTCACTTCTATTGCAAACATTACTTTTTTAAGCTCTCTCCTATTTGTAGCCTGTTTTGGGTTTATCAATTTTATTGATAAAAAAACGAATAGCGTAGCTGAAGTTGAAAAGAGAAATTTGATGGCTACGGTGATGTCCTTCGGTATTCCTATTTTGTTTCTTCTGGCCATCTATGGATCCTTTTATCTTGAAATTGAATACTACTGGGATAAACTTTTCTACAATTCAGAGGTCGAAGTAGTCGGTCAGAACAACTTTACCTATTCGGAATACAATTATGACCTTAAAGATTTCGGAAGTATCTGGCTTCAGAATTACACGCTATTTTTTATTTCGGCACTAGCCTTTATAAACGTCAAAAGGATAAGGAATCGTGTTTTCGGAATTGTAACCCTGGTTCTTAGCCTAATCGTTACCTTAATTTTCTTAACATCAGGTCTATACATCTTAAGTGAATTACGCCAAGGTTTCTTGAACGAAGATCTTTCGCAATACCACGGCGCCAATTCATTCGGTGTAGGTATTCGCTATGTCGCTTTTGGATTCTTTGCTCTATTTCTTTTTGCACTTCACAAATTATCGCAAGCTGATTTTATGAAGATAAACTTTAAAGTTCCTTTTGAAATAATCATGCACGTTTCGATTCTATGGATTTTAAGCAGCGAACTACTCAATTGGATGGACCTCTCAGGGTCTGACCAAAACTATAAATTAGGTCTAAGTATTTTATGGGGAGTTTATTCTCTGTTTTTAATTGTCGTAGGAATTTTTAAGACTAAAAGTTACCTACGCATCGGTGGCATTGTACTTTTCGGAATTACGCTTCTTAAACTATTCTTTTATGACATCGCCTTAATGAATACAATAACCAAGACCATTGTATTTGTTTCTCTGGGAATACTACTTCTAGTCATTTCGTTCCTGTACAACAAATACAAAAATAAAATCTCAGATGAGCATGAAGACTAAACTTCTTTTTTTCTTCGGATGTCTGCATGTCGTATTCGCGTTCGCACAATTGAATACCTATGAACATAAAATGGAGCTATTGGGCATTGAGGACCAATGGCATAAAATAGAATTACCAGATACCGTTTTTGAGAAAGTATCTCAGAATATGAATGACTTACGTATTTATGGCATTACCGAAAATGATACTTTGGAAAGTCCATATCTAATGAAAGTAGGTTTTGGAGATTTTTATAGCAAAGCCATTGATTTTAAAGTATTGAACAAAACTTCAAACGCAAAAGGATATTATTTCACCTACGAAGTACCAACAAAAGAAGCCATCAATCTCATACGTCTGGACTTTGAAAACAAAAATTTCGATTGGAAGGTTGTTTTAGAGGGAAGCCAGAATCAAAACGAATGGTTTACTATTCTAAACGACCACAGAATTTTATCGATTCAAAACGAGCAAACTAATTATAAGTATAGCTATTTAAACTTTCCGGATGCAAAGTTCCGATATTATAGAATTTTGGTCAAAACACAAGAAAAGCCAAAATTATCGACTACTAGAATTATTGTTGACGTAAAATCTAAAGATAAGTTTCGCGAAGATGCCGTTGCTAATGTAAATGTCAACGATAAAAACAAGCAAACAATTTTAAATCTAGATTTAAAAAAACGGCTACCGGTAAGTTATCTTAAAATTGATGTTTCAGATGAAATTGATTTCTATCGAAACTTCACTATTGAATATTTAGCTGATAGTGTTCAAACAGAAAAAGGTTGGCGATACAGTTATCGCGAGATATATTATGGTACATTAAATAGCATTGAAAAAAATGAGTTCACCTTCCCAACTTCCATAGCTCAAAAATTTCGGGTTACCATAGACAATAATGATAACCAACCATTAACAATAAAAAGTGCATCAGCAAAAGCATATGTTCATGAACTTCATGCCCGTTTCTCAAAACCCGCCACCTATTATTTAGCCTACGGAAAGACAAGCGATAGAAAACCACAATATGACATTTCACATGCTGCTGCTAAAATTCCCGTCGTGCTTTCATCATTATCTTTAGGAGAAGTTCAAAATATTCCTAAGAAGGAAATTCAGACTACGGCGCCTCTATTTGAAAATAAACTTTGGCTTTGGTTAGTAATGGGGCTCATAATATTGGTTTTGGGCGGTTTCACCTTTAAAATGATGCAAAAGAAATGATTGCGATAAGACTTATTTTAAATCTCCTTAAATGGATTTTAATAATTCTCTTTTTTCCACTTTCCTTGGTAGTGGTCGGCTATTACAAACAAAAAAGGGCTAAAAAAAACCTATTGGGAAGAGTCTAGTCATTAAAATCTTAAATTAGCATACTTAGACCTGTGCTTTTTTAAGAATGAAGAAAAATCAACCCCTACCGAAACCGACCTACGACTGGATTACGGACCCATCTGTTTTTAACATTGGCCTAGAAAATCCTGCTTCATTTCGGCATCAAAAACCTAGTGAATATAATAGTATTTCCCTTGACGGGAATTGGAATTTCTTCTGGACGGTAAACAAAAAGAAGCAACCTGAAAATTTTGAAAAACTCGGTTTTGATACTTCCGGTTGGGATACAATTCAAGTCCCAGCGAATTGGGAACTTAATGGATATGGAATTCCTATTTATGTGAATGACCGATATCCGTTTGAGAAGAATCCACCGTTGATACCAGAAGACAATCCTACAGGAATATATAAACGGAAAGTAACGATTCCTAAGAATTGGGAAAACAAGCAAGTTTATTTAGTTGTAGGCGCAATTAAGTCAGCAGCCTATTTCTGGATTAATGGGGAATTCATTGGATACAATCAAGACAGTAAAACGGAAGTTGTTTTTGATGTGACGAAATATGCCAAAACTGAGATTGAAATTACCATTCAAGCCTTCCGGTGGTGTGACGGCAGTTACTTGGAATGTCAAGATTTTTGGAGATTAAGCGGCATCGAGCGCGAGGTATATCTTGTTGCAAGAAATAGAGTTCATATCGTTGACCATCATTCGATTGCAACTTTAGAAAACGATTATAAAGATGGAAAGCTCAGCTTGAACATAAAGATTCGAAATACGTCTTCGAAAGCCGCACAGGGTGAAATATTGATTAAAATAACAGATGCTTCCGGAAATATACTAGTTACTTCTAAAGGTCCTTTTAACTGTGCAACTAATGCTGAATTAGATGTTCATTTCGAACAATTGCTTCCTCAAATAAAACCTTGGAGCGGAGAACACCCAAACCTGTATGGTTTATCCATAGAGCTTATTGATAGTACCGTATCCTTAGACAAAATTGAAAATAAAATTGGTTTTAGAACAATTGAAATCCAAAAAAATCAGCTTTGCATTAATGGAAAACCGTTGACTCTGAAAGGGGTCAATCGGCACGAACATGCTGAACGAAATGGGCATGTGATTACAACAGAGAGTATGGTTGAAGATATCCTATTGATGAAGAAATTCAACATCAATGCGGTTCGAAATAGTCATTACCCCAACCACCCAGAATGGTATAGGCTCTGTGATGAATATGGACTTTACATGGTCGACGAAGCCAATATCGAAAGTCATGGTATGGGCTATGAAGAAGAAAGTCTGGCAAAAGACAAAGATTGGCAAGAGGCACATTTAGACCGCATAAAAAGAATGTACCACCGCAGCAAAAATCATTGTTCAATTATTATTTGGTCATTGGGGAATGAAGCCGGAAATGGAATCAATTTTGAAGTCGCTTATGATTGGTTGAAAAAACAAGATACTTCGCGCCCTATTCAATATGAGCAATCGATGGAGGAAGCGAATACGGATATTGTTTGTCCCATGTACCCGACTCCAGAACATGTGGAAGATTATGCGAAAAACAGAGGTGACCGACCTTTTATCATGTGTGAATATTCACATGCTATGGGCAACAGCAATGGCAACCTCAAAGAATATTGGGACCTCATCAATAAATACGATTGTCTGCAAGGTGGTTTTATTTGGGATTGGATGGACCAAGGATTGGTGACTCAAAAAGACAGGAAAGAATTTTGGGCTTTCGGAGGAGACTTTGGTTCTGCAGATATTCCCAGCGATGGAAACTTCTGTATCAACGGATTGCTTTGGCCCGACAGAACTCCGAAACCAGCCCTAGAAGAAGTCAAGAAGCTATATGCTCCAGTTAAATTAAGCTTGGAAGAGGGAAGCAAGGGAAATTTGAAAATTAAAAATGAATGGTTATTTACTTCATTGCAAGGTTATCATTTAGAATGGACTATTTCTACAGAAATAGGTTTAAACCAGCAGGGAAAATTGCAATTAAATACCAAACCAGATTCTGAAGAAATACTAGTGCTCCCCTACTCCCTATCCGATTTAGATAAACAACTTGACCATTTTCTAAATATTTCTATTGTTTCAGATAAAGCTGAAGAATGGGCAGAAAAAGGGCATGCCATAGCAGGAGAACAATTCAAAATTGCTCATGGAGAAATCAATGTTAAAATCGATAAGTACAAAAGTAAAAACTGTATTTCAAAATCGAAAAGCTACTGGGTTTTGACAGATGATGAGTTAATGGCCCAGATTGACGTCAAAACAGGTTTACTCTATTCTCTGGTTTCAAAAGAAAAAGAATTCCTTTTGGAACCCGTAGTTCCAAATTTTTGGAGACCACCTATAGATAATGATTTTGGTTGGGAGATGCCGAAAAAATTAGCTTTCTGGAAAAATGCTCAGCAGAATGTAGAATTAACTTCTTTGGAGGGAAATCTTAACAGTGTTACCGCAATTTTGAATTTGGCAGAAAAGGATGCCGAAGTCCATTTGACGTATCGTTTGGTCAACAAAGCAACATTGTCTATATCAGCTGAACTAAAAATAGTAAACCCACTTCCCCTCTTACCGAGATTTGGGTTATATATGAAACTTGATGATGCCCTCACAAACTTGAAATGGTATGGCCGAGGTCCTTTTGAAAACTATCCGGATAGAAAATATGCGGCCCATATTGACAACTATGAAGCAAAGGTTTCTGAGCAGTATGTGCCCTATATTTCCAATCAGGAAAATGGTGCGAAACAAGATTGTAAATGGATGGAACTAATAAGCGAAAACAGAGCTAAATTGAAAATTAGCTCGGACAAGTCTTTTGCTTTCAGTGCATTAGAGTATAGTCCTAAACAATTGAATCGAACTGAAAGGGATAGAGGGCGTAGTTATGAACTGACGAAAGGCAGAGGTATTTACCTTTGTATCGACCACAAACATATGGGACTTGGTGGAATTGACTCATGGCTCTCTGAACCCCTTGAAAAATATCGTGTTGAAGCCAAGAACTATTCTTTCACTATATTTATCGAAATCGACTAAACTCAAACAAACAGCCCCATGGAAAGTACCATCTCGAACATTGATATTGGCATTGTTATCTCCTATTTCCTTATCGTATTATTCATCGGACTTTGGATTTCCAGAAAAACTAAAACTGGTGAAGACCTCTTTTTAGGAGGAAGGACTTTCGGCTGGGGAATCATAGGGTTATCTTTGTTTGCATCGAACATTTCAGGATCTACAATCGTAGGTTTAGCGGGTGCAGCATATACCACAGGAATCGTAAATTCAGTCTATGAATGGATGTCTGGTCTTCCCCTAATCATAGCGGCACTAATTTTTATTCCCCTTTATTTAAGAAGTAAAATCACAACTATTCCTGAATTTTTACAATTACGATTTGATAGAAGGTCACAAAAGTTTTTCTCTATCATTACTATTTTCAGCACCATAATGATAGAAACTGCTGGAGCTTTATATGCAGGCAGTTTGGTATTACAAACGTTTTTTCCAGATTTAGTTATGTGGCAAACTTCGCTGGTCTTGGCTGTAATAGCTGGTATTTATACCGCTGGTGGTGGATTGAAAGCTGTTGTTTATACCGATGCGATTCAAGCAGTCATATTAATCGTAGGGTGTAGTATCATTACATGGATTCTCTTCGGCAAGTTAGATTACGATTGGGCTCGTGTTGTCGCTGCGGCTCCAGAAGGACACTTTTCCGTAGTACAACCTTTAGATGATGAAGGTTTGCCTTGGCCAGGTTTGCTAATGGGAGTTCCCTTTTTGGGCTTTTGGTATTGGTCAACAAACCAATATATCTTTCAGCGCGTCTTGGGTGCTAAAGATATACAGCAAGCTCGATGGGGGGTAATCTTTGCTGGGTTTTTAAAAATTATTCCGCTATTCATCATGGTAATTCCAGGAGCAATGGCCATCAGTTTATTCCCAGACATAGCTAATGGTGACCAAGTTTTTCCAACCTTAGTGACTAAGGTACTTCCGGTCGGATTGATAGGCCTTGTTTTGGCTGGTGTTATTTCGGCAATAATGTCAAGTGTTGATTCCGCCTTAAACTCCTCTTCTACACTTTTGGTAATTGATTTTATAAAACCTGTCAAAAAAGATGTTACTGAAAAAGACATCGTAAAATATGGTCGGATTAGCACATTAGTCTTTATGGTCATCGCGGCACTTTGGGCTCCACAAATTCAAAACTTTACAGGCCTTTGGGATTACCTACAACAAATGTTCTCCATAATCGTACCACCAGTAGCCGTAATATTTCTAGTGGGTGTTTTCTTTAAAAGAGGAAATGGGGATGGTGCATTTTGGACATTAGTACTAGGAACTCTAGCAGGAATAGGATTATTCGTTTTAGAGCAATTCGATATGTGGCATTTACATTACACAATTAATGTTGGATTGATGATTCTACTTTCGACCGTTATTTTTGTAGTTGTGAGTTTAATGACTCCGGCTCCCGATGCAGAAAAAATGAAGCTACTCACTTATCGCAAAGAACTTTTGATGGACGGTTTCGAAAATGTGCCCTGGTACAAAAATTACATCTATCATATTGTAGTTTTAGTAGTTGTTATCACCTACATCTTAATCTGGTTGTGGTAGAATATGAACGAACCCAAACAAACCCGAATCAATAAATACCTCAGCGAAGTAGGCTATTGTTCGCGCAGGGCTGCAGACAAGTTAATTGAGCAAGGTAGAGTAACCATCAATGGAAAAGTCCCAGAAATGGGAACTAAAATCGTCGAAGGAGACGATGTTCGTGTAGATGGAGAACCCGTCTCTAAATCTGAGGAAATGCCTGTTTACCTAGCCTTTAATAAACCTATCGGCATTGTTTGCACAACGGATACACGCGTTGAAAAAGATAACATCATAGACTTTATCAACTACCCCAAACGCATTTTCCCTATCGGTAGATTAGATAAACCAAGTGAGGGACTTATCTTTTTAACCAATGATGGAGACATCGTGAACAAGATATTGCGGGCTCGAAATGGCCATGAAAAAGAATATATTGTTACGGTGGACAAACCGATTACGGCCGATTTTTTGAAAAAGATGAGAAATGGCGTTCCAATACTTGATACCGTGACACGCAAATGTGAAGTTGAAGAAATCAGTAAATACCAATTCAAAATTATATTAACACAAGGTTTGAATAGGCAAATTCGTCGCATGTGTGAGTTTCTGGACTATCGTGTAAAGAAACTAAGACGTGTTCGTATTATGAACGTGAAATTGGATATGCCTTTAGGAAAATGGCGCGATTTGACCTCAGAGGAATTATCAGAGATTCAACGCTTGGTTTCTGATTCTTCAAAAACGAATCAAGGTTAATTGCCGAAAATAATGTATCCCTATATAAAGAGACAACTTGGAAATTAGTAAACGGTATCTTTAAAATAAATAAGATATCATATGTCTAAGGTTGTTATTCTATTTCTATTTTTTGTATTTCTTGGGGTTCTTCTTTCAATTCTTTTCCTTGTAAAAAAGAAGGGGAATCGGTTTGCCAATTATATTCTTTCCCTCTATACCTTGTTGTTTGCTTTTGAAATGTTCAATAACTGTATGCGTTGGTCAGGTTGGCTGTATACTGAGGAATTTATTCATATCGATCTTACCCATTTCCCATTATGGCTAATTTATGGTCCTCTAGTTTTTATTTACGTTCGAAATATTCTAACGGGGACTAAGTTCAAACTTTCAGATGTATTCTTTCTAATACCACCTTCGGTAATAACTGTCTCACTTGCACCCTTCTATTTGAAAGGAGCTAATGATAAATTGAACATAGTCCGTATGGGAAAAACTTGGGAGTATGCCATATTTCCATCGTATGCCATTTGGTTGGTTATTGGATTAATGTTCTTTTACGCTTTTTATACCTACTTCAAATTTGGGTATAATAGACGTCTGGGCTTTAGGGAAAATCGATGGCTACGATGGTTTGTTGGCTCTTATTTCGGATTTACCTTTGCCTTTGCCCTATATATTTTCTTAGTACGGTTTCAGCTTATGGATGCATCGTATGACTATTTGGTAGATATGGCTATCGTCTTTTTTATTGGAATGCTCTCTTTCTTCGGATTTGTGCAACCCCAAGTCTTTGAGGGAAAATCCTTTAAAGAAATCATTCCTTTTATAAAGTATCAAAAAACTGGACTATCCCCAGCACTATCACTAGAAATGAAGGGAAAGCTTTTGGATATCATGCAGCGTGAAAAACCGTATCTCAACCATGAACTGCGCCTTGATGATGTTTCTCGACTAATGAACTTGTCAAGAAATCATACATCACAAATTATAAATGAACATTTTAATCTTTCGTTTTTCGATTTTATAAATCGATATCGCATAAAAGATGCTAAGAACCTGTTAATGAACAACGAAAAGAATGGATTAACCACCACTCAAATCGCCTATGATGTTGGTTTCAATAATAGAGCATCATTCTACAAAGCCTTCAAAAAATTCACTGATTACAATCCCTCAGAATATGTAAAACAAGTCGCAGCATCTTGACAAAACTGTAAAGGTTTGTAAGCTGATACACCGTCTTTCCCACATTCCTTTACATTAGTTTCATGAAGCTATTAAAAATTTTTTCGTCAAAATGGGTATTAGTTTTTTCACTAACCACCTTGATTTTATTTTTTCACTCATGTAGTTCTAAAGGCCATACTAAAAACACTTTAGAAGGGTCTTGGAATCTCACAGAAGTTCGCTGGGTTTCAGTTGACACCACATTTTATTTAAAGAAACCTCAATTGGGATTATTTTTAATTACGCCTGAGCGCTATTCTATCATATGGTCCCCTACGGAGGAAAAACGAAAGCCGTTCTATAATTTGTCAAATCCAACCGATGAAGAAATAAAAAGTGGTTTTAGGTCAATCGTTTTTAATTCTGGTAGCTATTCCCAAACAGATTCTATACTTGTAACAACCGCCAATCTGGCGAAAGTGCCGGGTTTCGCTGGTGGAAAACAATTCTATACATATAGTCTTAGCGAGAACCAATTGTCGCTTATGATGTATGACGAAACATATCCTAACGGGGAAAAGCCAAAATGGTCTGGGGTTTGGAAAACAAATTTCCTATTTGAAAAAATTGAAAGTCAATGAAACTGCTTTTAAAAAAACCTAAAAAATAACCGTAAAAATGTGTAAATGTTTTTAAGGAGAGACACTAAAGCTAGTCGAACATAATAGATTTAAACCTATTCCAAAAAAGTAATTTTATGAAGAACGAGATTAAGATTTTGAGGAGAGCACCATTATTGCTTTTTCTGGTTTACTGTAGCTGCTTAAAGGAAGTTCCAAAGGTGGCTACAGAGATAGTAGAAGAACAAAATTCAGTTAGTTGCGAAAATACTCCATATGACAACTGGGAAAGCTCGGAATATGTTCTTCCCTATCCGGTAGGAAAGACCTATTCAATTAGCTTATCACATTGTTCTGGTTCATATCATAGTGAAGGCGAACCTGATCAGTTTGCAATTGACTTTATCATGAGGATCGGAACACCAATTACAGCATCAAGAGCCGGTGAAGTTGTTTTCATTGAAGAATCCGGGTATGATGGAGGTTTTCCGAATAACAAGGTAGTAGTGCAGCATGCCGATGGTACCTACCTGCAATACATGCACCTAACGTATGATGGGGCAGCAGTAAATGTTGGGGCGTATTTAAAAAAAGGTCAATTGGTAGGGTATAGTGGCAATACGGGACTCGCTGGTTTTCCTCATTTGCATTTTGTAGCAACCAAATCAGGTTCATGGGAATATCCATATACATCCTTTCCTACAACCTTTAGTAATACGGAAAAAAATGAGTTTAGTTTGCAACAAGGCAAATCATATAAAGCCCTTCGCTATTAACAATAATACTTATTTTAACAATTTATATAACCACAAATTAGTAACTTAGAGAACAGTATCTTATCGTGTAAGAATTGTTACATCTATAAAAATAGAATGACGATGCAAAAAAAATCAAGTTTATCCAAAAAATCCTTTATAACAATGCTATTGTTAGCTTTGTTCATAGGGGTATCGGGAATACAAAGCGCTTCCGCCTATTATCAAGATCAGGAAGAAACTGTTTCCTTCGCTCAATACAAAGGTGAAGTTTTAGATTCCGACAGCAAAAAACCTCTAGTTTTTGCCACACTATCGATTGCTGAATCCAATATAAGTACAATCACCAATACGGAAGGTCAATTTACCTTGAAAGTTCCGGAAGGGGCTGATTCAGGCAAAGTGGTAGTTTCTTTTTTAGGTTACAAAACCAGAATGATTCCACTCTCAAATCTTTCTGAGGGAAAAAATGAAATCTTAATGGATATCTCTGTAATGGAGCTTTCAGGTGTTGATTTGAGCATTCCTAAGGATGCAAAAACGTTGGTACAGGAAACTCTACAGAAAAAAGGTCAGAATTACTTCGAGGATCCAACTTTAATGACCGCGTTTTATCGGGAGACAATCAAGAAGAGGCGAAAAAATGTATCGCTTTCTGAAGCAGTAGTCAACATATACAAAACACCTTATACATCCGACCGCAGAGATGCTGTGGAATTGTATAAGGCCAGAAAAAGTACCGATTACAGCAAGTTAGACACGGTTGCTTTAAAATTACAAGGTGGGCCTTTCAACGCACTATTTGTGGATTTAATGAAGTATCCGGAATATATTTTCACCGAAGAGACATTGGATTACTACGCTTTCAGTTTTGATCGTTCTACACGAGTTAATGATAAATTGATATTCATTGTGAATTTTAAACAACATGAAGATATTATTGAACCGTTGTATAGGGGTAAACTTTATATTGACGCCGAAAACAAAATTCTTACTAGCGCTATTTATTCACTAAACATTACGGATAAGGAAAAGGCCTCCAAGTTATTCGTTCGAAAAAAGCCTAGAAATGCCAAAGTATGGCCAAGTGAGGTGGCCTACCGTGTCGATTATCGTGAAAAAAATGGAAGATGGTATTATGGCTACAGTAACGTATTGCTAGAATTTAAAGTGAATTGGGATAAAAAGTTATTTAACTCCGTCTACAGTATGGCCTGTGAAATGGCGGTAACGGATTGGGAAAAAAACATGACCAGTCAACTACCAAAGGTCAGAGATAGAATGAAATCATCAATTATTCTAAATGATGAGGCCTTAGGTTTTGCTGATCCAGATTTTTGGGGTGAGTATAATATTATTGAACCTGAAAAGTCTATCGAATCGGCTATCAAAAAAATACAGCGTCAGTTAAGAAGGTCCAAAAATACTGGTGGAACATCTGCCGATTGATATTATTTATTGCATATTAAAAAACCGCTATCTCATCAGACAGCGGTTTTTCTTTTTAGGGAACTAATCTCTACTTGGAAGAGGGCATTACTACTGAATCAATTGCATGAATAACACCATTGCTTGCAGCAACATCTGCAATTATTACCGTTGACATTCCGCCTTTTGCATCTGTTAGTACAACTTTTCCATCCTTCAAAGAAAGTCCGATTTCATCTCCTTGAACCGTTTTAACTTTGAACATACCGTTATTTGCATTGATTGCGTCGATTACCGCGGCCGCCTCAAATTTTCCCGCAACAACGTGATAGGTCAATATGCCTGTTAAATCAGCTTTGCTAGTCGGCAGCAGCAAACTTGACACTGTGCCGTCAGGTAGCTTTGCAAAAGCATCGTTAGTTGGTGCAAATACTGTGAAAGGACCCTCAGAACTCAAGGTCTCTACTAAACCAGCCGTCTTTACGGCCGTAACCAGGGTCGAAAAATTATCGTTTCCAGCGGCCACACCAACAATGTTTTCGGACTGTGCAAATGAACTTGCCGTGAATAACATCAAGGCAGATACTAAGGTAATTTTAATCATTTTCATAACTGTTTGTTTTTAAATTCAGACAAATCTATGCGATTGCTGAACGCTGTAATCTTAATTTTTGTTTAAAGTTTTATAAATTTTGTTAAACAAAGTTAATGTTTGATGCTCTCCCTTTTTTCAGGGGTACAGATTTCACCAAAATCAGGTTAAAGGAAATCTCTTTTTCCACTGAAATTTGTGTCAAGTTCAATAGACATTAATCCAGGAGTTTAAAATCAAAAAATAAATTAATGGTTTACCCGTTGTAAATAAACAATTTCAATCACTCCTTTTAAATTCAACCAAATGAAAAACGTATTACCAAAATTTCAAAGACCTATTCAAGGTATTGATGAGCCCCGTACGGAAGTTTCCCATTGGGATAAAGCCATGGACGCTTACGATGCCAAAAACTACAGAACATCGTTAATTGAAACCATTAACTATATTAACCCAGAACTTTTAAAAGGAAAAGATACCAGTAGCGAAATAAATTTGGTTCGTGGTCAAGGCTCTGCAGAAATACAGGTTAATATTTCAGAAACGACCTTTTCAGTGAACGCTCCTTTCCTAAGAGCAACTGATACAACAAATAAAGTCGCTTTGTACCGCAAGATAGCAGAGGTGAATTTCAATCCACTGACCCTCGCACAAATTCATTTAAAAGAAGATACCCTTTGGTTTGAATACGAGGCTCCGATATCCTTGTGTCAGCCTTACAAAGTTTATGATGTATTGCGAGAAATTTGTGTTTATGCGGATGATTATGATGATGAATTCGTAGAAAAATATAAAGCAGATTTTTATAAGGAAACAAATACCCAACCACTAGCGGGTGAAGAAATTGACCAGGTTTGGCAACAAATCAGCACTGTATTAACTGAATATAAGGACTATAGCGCATTTTTTAAAGAAAAAAGATGGGATGCATTTCAATGGGATATTATTGTAATCTCGCTTCTTAAAATAGTAAACATGCCCTATGTGCATGGAACCTTGCGTACAAAACTTCAGGAATATGTTTATAACCTTTTCAATAATCAGATAGACTTTCAACATCGCATTGACAAGGGTACAAACTTTATGACCCAACTTTGCGAAAAGTCTAAAGAAGACTTTATGAAAGATATTTACCATGCCGATGCTTTTATTTCTTTAAAATGGAGAAGTTCTGTTCAAATTTTACAAGATGACTTCAAGAGATTGGAAGCTACGGTCAATCGATATGTAAATGATGGAGATAATTTCTCATTGTGTTATTTTCTTCAATATAACTTTCTGTACACCTTGTATAACTACAATGTTGAAGAAGTACACAAAAATGCAATCTATGATGTTTTGGAAAAAGTATCAGGACTCGAACCACAAGTTGCAGCTCCAAAATTATTAGAAACTTACCGCAGTTTCTTAAATGGAAGTACAACAGCAGCTAGTGGAAAAAAAGGTTTATTCGCTAAACTTTTTGGATAATCAGTATTAACAACGTAGAAAAAACATCATGGAAAATATTAGAAAATCAGTATTTAAAATAATAACTGCTTCAGGAACCGGAACCGGATTCGTTGTGGCTGGAAAAAATCACGTAATCACCAACTATCATGTAGTAGCAGGAGCGAAAACCGTTGCTGTAGAAGATTACAAAAAAGACCGTTTCGTAGCCGATGTGGTCATGGTAAACCCTGAAGTAGATTTGGCCTTCTTGCATATCGAAGGGTTTGAAAACACAGAAACGGCCATAACTTTGGATGAAAATGTAGGTATTTCAAATACTCAAAAGGCTTATATACATGGATATCCATTTGGAATGCCTTATACCGTTACTGAAGGTATTATATCATCTACAAGTCAACCCATGGGACCGAGACATTATATTCAAACGGATGCCGCGGTAAACCCAGGTAACTCAGGAGGGCCAATGTTGAACGAAGTAGGAAACATAATTGGCGTAACCACTTCGAAGTTCACAGAAGCAGATAATGTTGGCTTCGGTATTAAGCATTTAGATTTGCTAAAAGAGATTAATGATTTCTCTTTTTCAGATCAAGCTTACAGAGTAAAATGCAATTCTTGCGATGGTTATACTGAGGAACAGACAGAGTTTTGTAACAACTGTGGAAATGATATGGATATATCCATTTGGGAGGAGTTTGAAAAAAGTCACTTCGCAAAATTTGTGGAGGAGTCTTTGACAGAATTGGGAATGAATCCAGTTCTTGGAAGAGCGGGCAGGGATTTTTGGGAGTTTCACCAAGGAAGTGCCCTAGTGCGAATTTTTGTTTTCAAAAGGGATTATTTGGTAGCAACGTCGCCTATGAATAATCTTCCAAAGCAAAATTTGAAGGAATTGACGGAGTACTTATTGCAGGACCATGTCTCCCCTTATTCTCTGGGCATTAGCGATAACAAGATTTACATATCTTACCGTGCGCATTTATCAGACATTTTTACCGATCATGCGGAAACCATAAAGCAAGATCTGAAAAACCTAGCGCTAAAAGCGGATGACTTGGATAACTTCTTTATGGATGAATATGGTTGCGAAATGGCCATTGAGGCTAAGGAAGAAGCTTAAGCAAAAAATGGAATAAAAAAAAAGCCCTGTCAATTGACAGGGCTTTTTATCTGAAGTATATACTTATTAGTTAGCAACCTCACTAAAAAACTTTAGTCGATACAATCGTAATTCTTCATCTTCATAATCGCCATCAAATTCTTCCATCGCAGTTTCTAACTTATCAGTTTCGGCTTCTAAGAAATATTCGTGTATTTCTTCTTGTTGGTCTTCGTCGAGAATTTCATCTATCCAGTAGCCTAAATTCAATTTTGTACCACTAAAAACAATCTGTTCCATTGCTTTTATCAGTTCAGGAATTTCAAGTCCCTTGGCAGAAGCAATATCATTTAAAGGCAACTTTCTATCTACGTTCTGAATGATATATAACTTCAATGCAGAATTAGCACCGGTACTCTTTACCACCAAATCATCAGGACGTAAAATATCATATTCTTCTACATATCCTTTAATCAGCTCTACAAAAGGCTTACCGTATTTCTTCGCTTTTCCCTCTCCTACTCCATGAATATTTAGGAGCTCTTCCATCGAAATGGGATACTTCATCGCCATATCTTCAAGTGAAGGGTCTTGAAATACAACATAAGGCGGAACATCCATTTTTTTAGACTGAGCCTTTCTCAGGTCCTTCAGTTGCTTCAATAGTTTTTCATCCGCAACTCCCCCTTTGGAAGCACTAACAATAGCATCTGTTGCTTCCTTGGTGTACACATGGTCTGAAGTCATCATAAAGGAAACAGGTTTACTTAGAAAGTCCCTTCCGTGATCTGTCATTCTCAAAATTCCATATTGTTCGATTTCTTTTTTCAGGAGTCCCGCAACCAAGACCTGACGTATTAAGGCCATCCAGTAGCTTTTATCTCTATCGGAACCTATTCCAAAAAATTCCTTTTCATTGGTTTTATGTGAAGCAATGAGCGCATTCGTTTTTCCACGCAGTGCATGTACGATTTCCTTTGATTTGAATTTTTCGACCGTACCTTGCACCACTTTTAACAACTTTACAACATCATCTTGAGCTTCGTGCTTCTCTTTCGGATTTCGAGTGTTGTCATCCATATCCGCACCTTCCCCATTTACCTCATCAAATTCCTCACCGAAATAATGCAACATGAATTTGCGACGTGACATTGAGGTTTCTGCGTAAGCGACTACTTCCTGTAATAGCGCATTTCCGATTTCTTGTTCTGCAACAGGTTTACCGGACATAAACTTCTCAAGCTTCTCAATATCCTTATACGAATAGAAAGCTAAACAATGTCCTTCTCCCCCATCTCTTCCAGCCCTACCAGTCTCTTGATAATAACTTTCTATACTCTTTGGAATATCATGATGTATCACAAAACGCACATCGGGCTTGTCGATACCCATTCCGAAGGCTATCGTTGCTACAACCACGTCAACATCCTCCATCAAGAACATATCTTGATATTTCGAGCGGGTCTTGGCATCAAATCCTGCGTGATAAGGAACTGCACTTACTCCATTCACCTGTAAAACCTGTGCAAGTTCTTGGACACGTTTTCTACTCAAACAATATATAATTCCCGATTTCCCTGAATTCTGCTTTACAAAACGGATAATATCACTATCAACATTTTCCGTTTTAGTTCGTACTTCATAATACAGGTTTGGGCGGTTGAAAGAGGCTTTGAACACTTTTGCACCCGTTATACCTAAATTCTTTATTATATCCTCTTGTACCTTGGGAGTAGCCGTGGCTGTCAAGCCAATAATTGGAATATTGTCTCCTAAGCGATTGGCAATTGATTTCAAGTTGCGATACTCAGGTCTAAAATCATGCCCCCATTCAGAAATACAATGTGCCTCGTCAACTGCCATAAATGATATGGTTTGTGCTTGCAAAAAGTCCACATATTCTGCCTTCGTCAATGATTCAGGCGCTACATATAGTAATTTTGTGATTCCGTTGGTAATATCCTCCTTCACTTGTTTAATCTCAGTTTTGTTCAAACTGGAGTTTAAAACATGGGCAATACCATGCTCTGAGGAAATACCTCGAATAGCATCAACTTGATTTTTCATCAAAGCAATAAGCGGGGAAACTATGATTGCAGTACCTTCTTGCATCAAAGCAGGCAGTTGATAACAAAGCGATTTTCCACCGCCCGTCGGCATAATTACGAAGGTATTATTACCTTGAACTATGTGTTTAACTACTTGTTCTTGAAGACCCTTGAATTCGGAAAATCCGAAATGTTTTTTTAAGGAAGCATGTAAATCTAGTTCACTCAAAACTAAACCTTTATTTTTCATTCAATACGAATTATCATCGATAGATATCTATACGGTAGTTCCTGTAAGATACGGATTTCTAAGCTTTTAAATCGCCACTCTATAGAATTAACTTAGTTTTATCTAAAAGGTTTTGATATACTTAACTTTACGTAAATTTGTAGTTTTAAATATAATACTTTCTTTACAAAAGCAACTTATAATTTTCTTTATACTTTGAACGACACCACAGCTATACTTGATTTAGCAAAGAAAACCATACAAACCGAGAGTGAGGCAATTCGCAATTTGAGCTCTTTTTTGAACGAGGATTTTGCAAATGCCGTTTCTTGTATCATATCCTCAAAAGGCAGGGTCGTAATTTCAGGTATTGGTAAAAGTGCAATTATAGCTTCAAAAATAGTCGCCACACTCAATTCCACGGGCACTCCCGCCATTTTTATGCATGCTGCAGATGCTATCCACGGAGATTTGGGAACAATTCAGGAAAACGATGTCGTTATCTGCATTTCGAAAAGTGGAAATACTCCTGAAATAAAAATGTTGGTTCCCCTAATCAAAAGAGGAAAAAATATATTAATAGCATTGACAGGAAATATAGATTCTCACCTTGCTCAACAATCAGATTTTATCCTAAATACATTTATAGAGAAGGAAGCTTGCCCTAATAATTTGGCTCCTACCACTAGTACGACTGCGCAATTGGTAATGGGCGATGCACTAGCTATTTGCCTTTTGGAATTAAAAGGTTTTAGCAGCACTGATTTTGCAAAGTATCACCCTGGAGGTACGCTAGGTAAACGTTTATATCTCCGCGTAGCGGATATTGTGATTAATAACGAAAAACCCCGAGTAAGTCCGGATACGGACATCAAGAAAGTAATTGTTGAGATTTCTGAAAAAATGCTCGGTGTTACCGCTGTAATCGAGAATGATAAGATTATCGGTGTAGTCACCGATGGGGACATTCGGAGAATGTTGAATAAGTATGACAGCATCAACGGATTAACCGCTAGAGACATTATGAGTCTTCATCCAAAAACTATTGAAACCGAAGTTCTTGCCATAAAAGCACTTGAACTGATGCAAAAGAAAGGCATCTCACAATTATTAGCCGTCAACGGTGAAAATTACGAGGGTATTGTACATTTGCATAATCTAATCAAAGAAGGCATTATATAATCTACTTCAAGCAATGGCAAAAGCAGCACCCAAATCCCCAGATGAAATGTCGTTTTTAGACCATCTTGAAGAATTAAGATGGCACTTGATACGTTCTGTTCTAGCTGTAGTTATCATCGCAAGTATTGCACTTTTAATGCGAGAATTTATCTTCGATACCGTACTGTTCGGGCCAAAAAATATGGATTTCCCCACATACAGGTTCTTTTGTAAAGTTGGAACTTTCCTTAATATTGAATCCAATTTCTGTGCTGATGAGTTGCCATTCATTATTCAAAGTCGCGAAATGTCGGGGCAATTTTCTGCCTACGTATGGACCGCAATTTGGGCTGGGTTCATTTTAGGGTTTCCATATATTCTATATGAGATGTGGAAATTTATTAGTCCCGGTCTTCATACTAATGAAAGAAAGCATTCTAGGGGTTTTATATTTTCGGCCTCATTATTGTTTTTCAGCGGCGCTTTGTTCGGTTATTATTTAGTAGCCCCTCTTTCGATTAATTTTCTTGGAACATTTACTGTAAGTAATCAAGTAACAAATAATATCGATTTAGCATCTTTCATAGGTACTGTTAGAACTTCGGTGATTGCCTGCGGTTTAATATTTGAGCTCCCAATAATTGTTTATTTCTTAACAAAAGTAGGTTTAGTTACTCCTGAAATCTTAAAAAAATACCGAAAGATTTCTTTGGTAGTTGTTTTAATTCTTGCCGCTGTTGTAACTCCACCTGATGTCGTCAGTCAAATTTTGGTTGCCTTACCAATATTAGTTTTGTATCAAATCAGTATTTATATTTCCAAGAGAGTATTAAAGAGTGAAGCAAAAAAAGAAGCGAAACTAGCCGCCAAACGTGCCAAAAAAAGTTAAATAATAGGGCATTATTCCGACAACGGGAATTATATGTTTTAGATTTGAAAGAATGAAGCTCAGAGCAGAAAACATCATGAAGGCCTATCGCGGCCGTAAAGTGGTAAAAGGTATTTCCTTGGAAGTTAACCAGGGTGAAATTGTTGGCTTACTGGGTCCTAACGGTGCAGGAAAGACTACTTCGTTCTACATGATAGTAGGGCTTGTGAAGCCCAATGGTGGAAAGATATTCCTTGATAATATGGAAATCACCAATTTTCCCATGTACAAACGTGCACAAAATGGCATTGGTTATTTGGCTCAAGAAGCTTCTGTTTTTCGCAAATTGAGCATCGAGAAAAATATTTTAAGTGTTCTTCAATTGACGAACTTGAGCAAGAAGGAGCAAGAAATGAAAATGGAGTCCTTGATTGAGGAATTCAGTCTCGGTCACATCCGTAAAAACCGGGGTGATTTGTTATCAGGTGGAGAACGCAGACGTACAGAAATTGCACGCGCACTGGCCACCGACCCCAAGTTTATTTTGTTGGATGAACCTTTTGCGGGAGTCGACCCCGTCGCAGTTGAAGACATTCAGCGTATAGTGGCACAATTAAAAGATAAAAACATCGGTATTCTAATCACCGACCACAACGTACAAGAAACCTTAGCCATTACAGAACGTTCGTATTTGATGTTCGAAGGAGGGATTCTAAAATCAGGACATCCAGAAGATTTGGCAGCTGACGAAATGGTTCGTAAAGTCTACTTGGGGCAAAACTTTGAGCTCAGAAAGAAGAAACTAGATTTTTAATTTGTTTGACCTACTTTCTCGTACTCAGCGAGCAATTCATATTGCCCTTCCAAATTCAAAGTGATTGTAACATCAAAAACATTTCTATTTCTGAAATACCAACCATGTTTTCCATCAAAGGGTGCGGTAAATGTACCGGCCATATTGTTAGAGTGGGCTAGAGTATAGCTTTCAAAAAAGACTTGTTCAGGAGGGTTTTCCTCATGGACTTCTCCGTGAAAATCAATATAAACAATGTCATTCTTACTGGTACTCCAATCATATTTAACACTTCCTAGTTTCAATGCTTTAAATTTATACTCCAATCCCTTACCAGAAGGAACGACTATCGTTATGGCATCTGATCTGATTTCTAACTGTTTTTCTGGAGGTGGGCTTTGTGCTTCAGAAGGCTTTACTACATCTGGCCCAGAGCCTAGTTTTTCCAATTTCAATCTTTTCACATTTTTAGGAACTACTTGAAGCGTACCATCAATATTTTCTTCTTCCGACTGACCAACATACAGTTTATCAAAACCAAAAACTTTGCCTAATCCAGTTAAATCCCTTCCATACTCCGCAGGTAAGACGGCTACTACTAAGACTACGGCGCCAATTATTGCAGCTATTATTACCGATTTTATCAGTTGTTTTTTACTTAAGGAGGGTTGATTCGTAGTTTCCATATTCAAAAATTAAGAAGTCGTAAAGTATCCTGCCAACTGAAATCCGAGTAGTAGGAATCCTGCTGCCATTAATGCAATGTTGGTAACATTAGAGAATTTGATATAACTACTATACCTTCTCCAAACGCCAAGCACCAATAAAACAAAGCCTAGTGCTAAGAATTGTCCAATCTCAACACCAAGGTTGAATCCTAATAAATTGACAAAAAGTCCTTCTTTATCAAACTCAAACTCCTGTAGTTTTGTGGCAAGTCCGAAACCGTGAAAAAGTCCGAAGACCAAAACAGCAACTTTCGTATTGGGTTGCCTGCCAAAAAACTGCTTGAATCCACCCAAATTATCAAATCCTTTGTACACTATTGACAAGGCGATAATGGCATCAATGAGATAGGCATTCACATTGATATCAGCCATGACCCCAAGTAATAGGGTCAGACTATGTCCAATAGTGAAAAAACTGATATACAACAGAATTTCGCGTGTGCGATATAAAAAGAAAATAACCCCAACTAAAAAAAGCAAGTGATCATAGCCTGTAAGCATATGTTTCGCTCCTATATACAAAAAGGGACCAAAGGCTATACCCTTGTTCGTTAGCAAAAAGGATTGTGTCTCATCATCGACCCCATGTGCATAGGCCGTTACCGACACAAAACATAAAGCGAGAAGGACGATTATTTTCTTGAACATTTGTGGGTATTTCTAATGAGCGTGTCCGTGTTCTTTGACCTGTTGAAGGCTATCCAACTTTCTTAAGCTGTCTTCAACTCTTTCTTTGGCTGCTCTTAGTTCAGCTTCCTCCTGGGCAGCTTTTGCTTTCAGTTCAGCTGCTCGCTTCTCAACTTCGGCAGAGTCAATTTTCACCTCTTTGGGTTTTTGCTCACCGCAGGCACTTAAAAGACCCAATGCGATAATGGTGATAAAAATCGATTTTCTTATACTCATGGTTCTCATAATTAGTGTTAATACTAAAATTATCTATCATCTTCTTTTTGGCAAACCAAAATCAAATCCTCCGTGAATCAGTCTTTTTATAGATGCAATCTGCCCGCAATGCCACATGGTATGTTTGATATTCCATGACACTGCATCTAATTTTATCTTCGCTACAGGATGTTCTTGTTTGATGGGTTGTTCCACTCTGCTTTCTAAATCTTCCATTGTTAGCATAGAAACATTTTGGATGACCTTATGCTGCATAAAGTGCAATTGTTCCCTTAAAAGCTTAGGTTCGCACTTTCCAATCAACTCCTTGGGAACGCTTTCATAACCATACATTTGGTTGTGTGTTTTCAAATCGATTTTTTGCATGATTTCCTCGTCAAATCCAGAAACCACTAAAATTGCATGATAGTATTCGCTAATTACCAAATGCCCCACTTGCCAACTGATATTTGATGCTAAGGTATCTGGAGTTTCATTCCAATTTTCCATAGGAATGGAATCGATTAGTTTGTTCGTCCAAAGATGGGCATCTTTGGTTTGCTCGATTAAAAGTTCTGTTACATTCATTTTGCCGAAATCTTGCTTAAAAGTGAACTGAAAATATAAAAAGCAATTATCACAGGAACTGCCAAAAACTTCATAGTAACCAGCAGAACGAGGCTAATAATGATAAAAATATAGCGCAAGGCATTATCTTGAAAACTCCAGTTCTTAAACTTTAAGGCAAATAGTTCCATTCTGGAGTTCAATAGGTAGGCACTTAAAATGGTCATGCCGATCAAGAACCATTGGTTCAAAATAATTCCGTTTAAAAAATCATTGTTTTGATGCAGTAGAATCAAAGGCAATGAAAGAATCAGCAAAGCGTTTGCAGGCGTCGGCAAGCCAATAAAGGAGGAAACTTGATTCTCGTCAATATTGAATTTCGCCAAACGATAGGCAGATGCCATTGTAATTAAGAACCCCAAAAATGCAATGGGATATATATCTAATCCAAGCCAGAAAGAGTCTTGGTCACTAGGTGGGTTTAAACCAACATTCCACCCCCCTGTACTCGACATTGCAAAGAGTTGAAACATCACAATACCGGGTACCAAACCGCTAGTAATCATATCTGCTAAAGAATCGAGTTGTAGGCCCAACTCACTTTTTACATCTAAAACGCGAGCAGCCAAACCATCGAAAAAGTCGAAAACTATTCCTAGAAAAACGAATACTGCAGCTAGTTCTAACTGGTTTAAAACGGCAAATACTGTTGCCACACAACCACAGAAGACATTTAGAAGGGTAATAAGATTGGGAATATGCCTTTTCATTTTTGGTTGTTTTCGTAAAAATAATACAATTTTCGAGTAATCGCTTTAGTCCATTATTATTCGGATATTTGTATTCGAGCTATTTTACTTTTCAAATGAATTTTAAAAAAATAATCACTTTACTTCTTATAAGTTTTTCAGCTTTAGGATTTTCTCAGGAAATGTTGCTTTCTCCGCTTTCTAAGATTAGCCTATTAACGGTAGGTACCGGAGATGAGTTATACTCAAAATTTGGCCATAGTGCATTTCGCATTCAAGACCCCACAATAGGTGTTGACCGGATTTATGATTACGGTGGATTTGATTTTGACCCGCCCGGGTTTTATGTAAAATTCGCCCGTGGTAAACTGAATTACCGAATGTCTGGTTATAAGACCGACAGCTTTGTTAAAGCATACAAGCAGGAAAACAGGTGGGTAAAGGAACAAACATTGAATTTGTCTCAGGACGAGCGAAATGAAATTTTTGCATTTCTTCAAAACAACTATCGGGAAGAGAACCGTTACTACCTTTATGATTTTCTTTTTGATAATTGTGCGACTAAAATCCCAGAAGTACTTAAAAAAGGATTAGGCGATAAACTGAAGTTCACTTATCCTCATTTGAAGGAGACTTTCACCTTCCGCGAGTTAATACACCAAAGCTTAGATGAAAATGCATGGGCAACCTTCGGAATAGATTTAGCATTGGGTTCCATTATTGATCGAAAAGCTACCCCTTGGGAACATCAATTTTTACCTCTATATGTTGAAAAGCAAATGCCGAATACCACTATTAATGGGGATGCATTCGTGACCAAGGAAGAAATGCTAGTAGAGGAAGAACCAACTGAAAAAGGGAGTCTATTTGTCCTTACCCCTTTATTCTGGTTGATAATCCTGATGACTTTCGTGGTGGCTGTCACATATTTTGACCAAAAAAAGAAAAAAAGAAGCAAATGGTTAGATTTTACTTTGTTCTTACTAACAGGCCTAGCGGGACTATTAATTTTCTTCCTTTGGTTCATGACGGATCATGTCTTTACCAAGGCCAATTTTAACTTGCTTTGGGCTTTCCCCTTAAACTTGGTTCTTGCCTTTGTTTTTATGAAATCAAAAACCCCACCTGTTTGGGTTAAGAAATATCTTTGGGTTCTTCTAGCCGGAATGGTAATAACAGGAGTTCTATGGATTTTTAAAATCCAGATTTTCTCACCTCTTCTTATTTTCATTCTAGTGGCAGTAGGAATTCGCTATCTATTCTTAATTAACAGTATAGGCAATTCAGCCTTAACTCAAAACTCATAACTCCGAACTCTTAACTATAAAAATGAACCTACTCACAGTAGAAAACATATCCAAGTCCTTTGGCGAACTAGTGCTCTTTGAAAATCTATCTTTCGGAGTCAATAAAGACCAAAAAATCGCATTCATTGCCAAGAATGGAACGGGAAAAACATCCATACTAAGAATGTTATCGGGTGCCGACGCTCCTGATACGGGACAAGTGAATTATCGCAAAGGCATTCGCGTTTCCTTTTTAGAACAAGAGCCTGATTTAAATCCTGATTTGACGATTGAAGAGACCATTTTTGCCTCAGACAATGAGGTACTGAAGGTAATTGCTAACTATGAAAAAGCATTGGCGAATCCTGATGATCAAGATGCCTATCAAGCAGCATTCGAAGCCATGGAGCATCACCAGGCATGGGACTTTGAAACCCAATACCAACAGATTCTATTCAAACTAAAATTAGAAGATTTCAGTGTCAAAGTCGGATTACTTTCTGGGGGGCAAAAAAAACGTCTGGCCTTGGCGAATGCACTAATCAATAAGCCGGAGCTTCTCATTTTAGATGAACCTACCAACCACCTCGATTTGGAAATGATCGAGTGGTTAGAGCAGTATTTCGCCAAAGAAAACATGACCTTGTTCATGGTTACGCACGACCGTTATTTTCTAGAACGGGTATGCAATGAAATCATCGAATTGGACAATGGAAAATTGTATCCGTACAAGGGAAACTATTCCTATTACCTCGAAAAGAAAGAAGCCAGAATCGAGCAAGAAGCCGTTGAGCATCACAAAACAAAATTACTGTTCAAAAAGGAATTGACCTGGATGCGCAAACAGCCCAAGGCTCGAACGACGAAATCAAAATCGAGAATCGACGATTTCAATAAAATAAAGGAGAAAGCAAGCCAACGCCGCAAAGACCATGAAGTACAGCTAGAAATTAATATGGAACGAATGGGAAGTAAAATTCTAGAACTCCATAAAATCTCTAAAGCCTATCCTGACAAACCAATTTTAGACAAGTTTGAATATAATTTCATCAAAGGCGAACGCATTGGTATTATTGGTAAAAATGGAACGGGAAAATCCACATTTTTAAATATTATTACAGGAACCGACCAACCTGATTCAGGGAAAGTGGTGAAAGGTGATACCATAAAATTCGGTTATTACACCCAAAAGGGCATTGCGATAAAAGAAGGTCAAAAGGTAATTGAGGTCATAAAAGAATTTGGTGATTATATTCCCCTAGCAAAGGGAAGACAAATATCCGCACAACAATTATTGGAACGTTTTTTATTCGACCGAAAAAAACAATATGATTTTATAGACAAGTTGAGTGGTGGTGAGCGTAAACGGCTCTATTTGTGTACCGTTTTGATTCAAAATCCGAATTTCTTGATATTAGATGAACCTACAAACGATTTAGATATTGTAACCTTAAATGTTTTGGAAAGTTTTTTACTAGATTTTCCGGGTTGTTTGATTGTTGTCTCGCACGATCGCTATTTTATGGACAAAATTGTAGATCACCTTTTTGTATTTCGAGGAGATGCCGTTGTGGAAGATTTCCCAGGAAACTACTCTGATTATAGAGCTTATGAAGATAGTACGGCTTTAGAAATAAGAGCTGAAAAAGAGAAAGCGAAAGAGAAGAAGAAGGAAACCAATAGTGCTAAAAATTCATGGAAAACCGAAGATAAAAACAAAAAATTATCCTATTCTGAACAAAAGGAATACAAACAACTCGAAAAGGATATTCAGAAGTTGGAGTTTAAAAAGGGAGAAATCGAACAACAATTCGTTACTGGAGATTTATCCGTAGAGGATATTACAGAACTTTCCAAGAATCTAAAGGAAATTAGTGACGGCATAGAAACAAAGACTGAAAGATGGTTTGAGCTTTCTGCCTTGTTGGAATAATGTATTATTTTCTTCAATACATAAAACACCTTCTGACAGCGACCAACCAACACGGCGTCCACTCCCCTTTTGTATATAATTATTTGACAAAGTGTTTGTATGCAAATACAAAATTTAAAGGCTCAAAATGGGAGAATGTCCTGTTGAAAAGCATCCCGTATTTTTCGGCTAAAGAGATTAAGATTAGCTCAAATGATTTTGCTTTAGAAAATCGAATTCTCAAGGAATTTGGACTAAAATCTTCAGACGAAACTCTTCTTGACTTAGTTTATCTAGATAATCCCGAAGAAAACGTCCTGACGGTCTACACAGATAAAATACATAATGATAGTTTCTTCTTTTTGAAAAACATCCATAGTACAAAGAAAACAACTGAGATTTGGGAAGCATTAAGAAATAATAAAAAGGTGACGGTCTCTATCGACATGTTTTATTGCGGCTTACTTTTCATACGCAAAGAACAAGCCAAGGAACATTTTAAGATTCGGATTTAATCCTGTAATTTTAGTATAAGTATTAAAGTTATGGCAAACAATACAATTTATATGATTCTAGGGGGCGTATTTATGCTCTACCTCATCATATCAATAGCGACAAGAAGTAAGGCAAAAGCCCGAAAATCGAGAAAGTTTATGGAAGACTACAAGCGTGATGATAAGAAGTAAGTAGACGAAGAAAAACTAATTTCCGAAATTTCACGATAATTTGAATTAAATCGTAATTGAGCTACTACAAACTAAGCACCAATCAATGAAAATATATACCAAAACAGGAGATAACGGAACTACAGCTTTATTCGGAGGTACCCGGGTTGCCAAACACCATATTCGTATTGATAGCTATGGTACAATTGACGAATTGAACTCATGGCTGGGATTGATTCGAGATCAAGAGATTGATACACATTCCAAAAAAATATTGACTTTAATACAAGACAAACTCTTTACTGTTGGAGCAATTTTAGCAACCGATCCTGATAAGGCTATTCTAAAAAGTGGAAAAGACCGATTGAATATTCCTAAAATTGATGCCGGCGACATAGAACTACTCGAAAAAGAAATGGATGATATGGATGCCGAACTTCCCCAAATGACGCATTTTATACTTCCAGGAGGTCATGCTACCGTGTCATACTGTCACATAGCTCGAACGGTTTGCCGTCGTGCTGAGCGAATAGCTTCTCTGCTCAATGAAAATGAACCCTATGACGAACGGGTTTTAATGTACATAAACAGACTTTCCGATTACCTTTTCGTATTGGCACGAAAATTGTCCTCAGACCTTCAAGCGGAAGAAATAAAATGGATTCCTGAGAAAAAGGACTAATAAATCTGTTTTTTCTTCGTTATCAAACTATTAAAGCAGAAATTTTCAATAAAAAACACTAAAAAACTTGGTGGTTTCGCATTAAAAATTATTTTTGCAAAAAATTTAAAATCAAACTATTACCATGTATTGGACATTAGAATTAGCATCTTATTTAAGTGATGCGCCTTGGCCAGCTACCAAAGACGAATTAATCGATTACTCAATTCGTACAGGAGCGCCGTTGGAGGTTGTCGAAAACCTACAATCTATGGAAGAAGAAGGTGGAGAGATATATGAGTCTATCGAAGAGATTTGGCCAGATTATCCTACAGAAGAAGATTACCTCTGGAATGAGGATGAATATTAATAACATTTCAATTTAATTTGAAGTTAAAAAGTCTCATACGAGGCTTTTTTTTTATGTAATTTTGTCAGGTGTATGCCTAACTTCCCATTGAATTGGAAACTGGAATACCTTTTGCTCAACCAAAGGCATCAGAAATCGAATTACGTAGTACCGTGATTACTTAGAAGCGGTTCACCATATAAAATAAATTTATGAGTTTTATAAATTCAGTTATAAAAGCGTTTGTAGGCGACAAGTCTCAGAAAGATGTGAAGCAGTTGCAACCTATGGTCGATAAGATTAGATCTTTTGAATCACAACTTGAAGGCTTAAGCCACGATGAACTTAGAGCTAAAACCGCAGAGTTCAAAGCCAAAATTAAGGAGGACCGTAAAGCTTTAGATGACCAAATTGAAGCTTTAAAAGAGGAGGTAAATGCATCTACTGATATTGATAAAAATGAGGATATCTACACAGAAATAGATAAGCTAAAAGAAGAGGCGTATAAAATTTCTGAGGATACGCTAAACGAAATTTTACCTGAAGCATTTGCTGTAGTAAAGGAAACGGCAAAACGCTTCGCAAACAATACTACACTTTCAGTTACAGCTTCTGAGTATGATAGAGAGCTTTCAGGAAGCAATGACTATGTAACCTTAGATGGAGATAATGCCGTTTGGAAAAACTCTTGGGATGCTGCCGGAAAAGAGGTGACTTGGGATATGATTCACTATGATGTACAGCTGATTGGGGGGATAGCCTTACACCAGGGCAAAATTGCAGAGATGCAAACGGGGGAAGGAAAAACATTAGTCGCTACCCTTCCACTCTACCTGAATGCCCTTACCGGCAATGGTGCACATTTGGTAACAGTAAACGATTACTTGGCCAAACGTGATAGCGCATGGATGGCGCCAATCTTTCAGTTCCACGGACTAACTATTGACTGTATCGACCATCATAAGCCCAATTCTGATGGTAGACGTAAAGCCTACAATGCTGATATTACCTATGGAACAAACAATGAGTTTGGTTTTGATTACCTAAGAGATAATATGGCGCATACACCTAAAGATTTGGTACAGCGACCACATAACTACTCTATAGTTGATGAGGTCGATTCTGTATTGGTCGATGATGCGCGTACACCCTTAATCATTTCAGGTCCGGTGCCCGAGGGTGATCGTCACGAATTCAATGAGCTTAAGCCGAAGGTCAGTGAGATTGTTCAAAAACAAAGACAACATTTAACCGGAGTTCTAGCGGAGGCCAAGAAATTAATAAATGAAGGTGATACGAAAGAAGGAGGGTTCTTACTGCTTCGTGTTCAAAGAGGTCTACCAAAAAACAAAGCACTTATAAAATTTTTAAGTGAAGAAGGTGTAAAGCAGTTGTTACAGAAGACCGAGAACTTCTATATGCAAGACAACAATCGTGAAATGCCCAAGGTGGATGAAGATTTGTTATTTGTAATCGAAGAGAAGAATAACCAAATTGAACTTACCGATAAAGGGATTGAATATATTTCTGGAGAACAGAATAAGGATTTCTTCGTGATGCCAGATATTGGTGGAGAGATTGCCAGAATTGAAAATCAAAATCTTGAAATAGAAAAGGAAGCTGAACTCAAAGAAGAGCTATTCAAGGATTTTACGGTTAAGAGTGAACGCATCCATACCATGAGCCAATTATTAAAGGCCTATACCCTCTTCGAAAAGGATGTGGAATATGTAGTTATGGATAACAAAGTGATGATTGTAGACGAGCAAACAGGTCGTATTATGGATGGTCGTCGTTATTCAGACGGATTGCACCAGGCCATTGAAGCGAAAGAGAACGTAAAAATTGAAGCGCTCACACAGACTTTCGCGACAGTTACCCTACAGAATTACTTCAGAATGTACAGCAAATTGGCTGGTATGACAGGTACTGCGATTACAGAGGCAGGTGAGTTCTGGGAGATTTACAAGTTGGACGTTATGGAAATTCCGACCAACAGACCAATTGCCCGAGATGATAGAAACGATTTGATTTACAAGACCAAACGTGAAAAATATAATGCGATTATTGACGAAGTTACCCAATTGTCGCAACAAGGAAGACCAGTTTTAATTGGTACAACTTCCGTAGAAATTTCAGAATTGCTTTCTCGAATGTTGAATATTCGAAAAGTCCCTCATAACGTATTGAATGCAAAATTGCATAAGAAGGAAGCTGATGTAGTTGCCGAAGCGGGTAACGCGGGTATTGTGACCATTGCAACCAACATGGCAGGTCGTGGTACAGATATTAAGCTTTCTGATAAAGTTAAAGCAGCTGGTGGGTTGGCCATAGTAGGTACAGAACGTCATGATTCACGTCGTGTAGATAGACAGTTACGTGGTCGTTCGGGTCGTCAAGGTGATCCAGGAAGTTCTCAATTTTATGTTTCTCTAGAAGATAACCTAATGCGTTTATTCGGTTCTGATCGAGTAGCCAAGATGATGGATAAAATGGGACTTGAAGAAGGTGAGGTGATTCAACATTCTATGATGACCAAGTCTATTGAACGTGCTCAGAAAAAAGTGGAAGAAAATAACTTTGGAGTACGTAAGCGTTTGCTAGAGTATGATGATGTAATGAATGCGCAACGTGAAGTCGTTTATAAACGAAGACGTCACGCATTACAAGGAGAGCGTCTTCAGGTAGATATCGCCAATATGGTTTATGATACTTGCGAGGTAATCACCGAGCAGAATAAGGCGGCGAACGACTATAAAAACTTTGAGTTCGAACTGATTAAATATTTCTCTATCACTTCACCCATTTCTGAAGGTGAGTTTGAGAAACAAGGTGTTCAAGAAATCTCGAATACACTCTACAAGGCGGCTTACGACCATTATAAAGAGAAGATAGAAAGAAACGCTGCCGTGGCCTTTCCTGTGATTAAAAACGTATATGAAGACAAAGGCAATAATTTTGAACGTATTGTAGTTCCTTTCACAGACGGAATAAAAACCTTGAATGTAGTTACCAATCTTCAAGAAGCTTATGACAGTAATGGGGCACAGCTGGTAACAGATTTTGAAAAGAATATCTCTCTAGCCATTATAGATGATTCCTGGAAAACTCATTTACGTAAAATGGATGAATTAAAGCAATCGGTTCAATTGGCAGTACATGAGCAAAAGGATCCCTTGTTGATTTACAAATTCGAGGCTTTTGAGCTCTTCAAAGGTATGATTGAGAAGGTGAACAAAGAGGTAGTTTCCTTCTTATTCAAGGGCGAATTACCAAGTGGTAACCCAAATGAGATTCAACAGGCAGATAACATCCGAAGACCAAAGGAAAATTTACAGACTAGTAAAGAGGAAATTCCAAATAGTGATGAACGGGCTGCACAAAGCAGAGCTATTGGTCAAAATCAAGGAGGAAGACCTGCGGTTACAGAAACTATTGTTCGTGAACACAAAAAAATTGGAAGAAATGATCGCGTGACTATAAAGAATATTATGTCGGGTGAAAGTAAAGTAGTCAAGTATAAACAGGCAGAACCTTTAATTAATAAAGGGGAATGGGTATTGACTGAGGACTAAAACCCTAATACATATTTAGTAAACGGCGACCTATTCGGTCGCCGTTTTTATTGATTAAAACTAGAAAATCAGAGTAAAACAAGTCTTGTTTATAGCGCAAATTCCTTTCTATACCACATAAATTACCTCTTTCACCACATTTTCAATATCCTTTACCCGTTTAAAAGTAGCTTTACTACATACTCTTGTCCCCTTCTTGCCCATGAACCTTAGTATTCCCTGCTTTCTAAAGGAAAGGTGATGCAACATTCAACTAAAAAAAATAGCAGGCTTAGCGATAAGACCAAATTGCTTCTAAAGTTTAACTATACCTCTTCCATTCTAAGCTTGGTATTTGGCGTGTTGTGCTATTACTTTCTTGATATAAAAAGTATTGTTCCACATGCTTTTTTCACCTACACCATTTTAAATGTTTTGAACATATTCATGTTTAAACGTCATGGCAGCTTACTTGTCATGGCCGTAGCAACATCTTTGCTATCTCTAATTAGTACCATTATAATTGTTCTTTATAGTGGCGGTATAAATAGCCCCTTTCTCTTCGTGCTTGCTCTCATTGTTCTCGCAGGATATGTCGTAACCAGCCTTTTTGGCAAAATCTATTTATACTCCATTTTAGGTATTGTTTGCTCCATTTATACTTTAGGAAAACTGGATGTTTTCAATTTTACAAATGAAATTCCAGGGGCATCAAAAGACCATTTCGCTTTGCTCAGCGCATTGTTTTCTGTCTATTTACTTGGCGCCATTTTCGGTAAAAATCTACTAAAGACGCATCATCGCTTGTATAAATCAAAAACAGAAATTGAGAAACAGATTATTGAAAAAGAAACGCTACTAAAAGAAATACACCATCGTGTGAAAAACAACCTGCAGACGGTTTCAAGCCTCCTTAGTATGCAGGGTAGAAACACCACTAATGAACAAATTAAAAAAATTATTAAGAGTAGTCAGAATCGTGTAATTTCAATGGCCATTATTCATGAAATGCTTTACATGAATGATAACCTTTCAAAAATAGCATTCAAACCGTATGTTGAGGAACTTTCAGCGTTTCTTATTAAGTCCGTAGACGGGTCTAGCCAGAGTATAGATTTGAATATTGATATTCCCGATGTCAAATTAGGTATAGACACTGCAATTCCACTGGGTTTGCTCATAAATGAAACTATTACCAATTCATTAAAGTATGGGTTTCATGGCAGAAATGATGGGTGCATTGGTATCGGACTTCAAAAGCAAGAAAATAGTGATGAAGACTATATACTCACGATAAGTGATAACGGTGTTGGGTTCTCGGATGAAACCAGTTCAAATTCAACAAGATCACTTGGTCTTAAGCTAATTCATAACCTAGCAAGACAACTACAAGGGTCAGCTATAAAAGATGAATCAAAAGTAGGCACCACTTATTATATCAAGTTTAAAGATGTGCCACAAACGCTAAGCCCTGTAGCTTAAATGACTTTAACAGGTGAAATTTAAATCATCTACATAACAATTTTCATAAAGCCATTAGACAAATAAAAAGGTAGAAATTGGAATATAAGCCAAAACATATTTAGATTTACGTTAAAATTGCTCTAGTAATCTTCGGATTGCCCCTATATCTTTAACCAATCTATAAACCAGATACAATGGAAGAGAACAAAAAACTTGAAGAACGGCTCAGAGATAAGGCACGTTTGGTGCTTAGGGTAAATTATTTCACTTCAGCCTTCTCTCTGGTTTTCGCCTGTATATGCCTCTTTCTTTTAGATATTACTGAAGTTATCCCTTTTGTATTCTTAGGTTTTGGCATCCTAAACCTTATCAACACAATTCTTTATTATTACCACAAAAATTTGACCATCACTTATAATGTGGTGTCAATAATGACATTAGCCGGAGCAAGTGTTATTACCTTGTACAGTGGAGGTATTAATAGCCCCTTTATTTTTGTGCTTGCCATAATAGTAATTGCGGGATACGTTACAACCAAATCATACGGCTCGCTATACCTCAATTTATGCCTACTAATAATCGTTCTTATATATTCTCAAAGCATAGCTGATTTTAGTTTTGCTACCAACGTGGTTCCTGAAAAGTCAAAAAATATTTTTGCTCTACTTAGTGTACTATTTTCCGTATATCTTTTAGGAGGTGTTTTTGGTAAAAATTTACTGAGCGCCCACCACAACCTTTATAAAACCAAGGGAGAGTTAGAACGGAAAATCAATGAAAAGGAAACCTTACTTAAAGAAGTGCACCACCGTGTAAAAAACAATTTACAAACTGTATCTAGTTTGCTCAGTTTGCAGGCTAGAAATGTCTCAGATAAGGATACCAAAAGTCTTCTAAAAAGCAGTCAGAACAGGGTTATTTCAATGGCTATGGTACATGAAATGTTGTACATGCGAGAGGATATTTCTAAAATCGGATACAAATCTTACGTACAAGAACTTGCAGAATATTTGGTGCGTTCTATCAAAGGCACCAGCAGTAATATTACTCTAGATATTGATATTCCAGATGTAAAACTGAACATTGATACCGCAATTCCCTTAGGGTTGCTAATAAACGAGGCTGTAACCAATGCCTTAAAATATGGGATTGTTGATGATAGTCAAGGACATATTTTTATTAAGTTGCGTAAAGGCGAGTATGACGAATATTTATTGAATATTGGTGATACAGGAGTTGGATATTCAGAAACTATAAATCATAAAACTACACAATCATTGGGCCTAAAATTAATCCACAATTTAGCTCGGCAGCTACGTGGTTCTATTGTCCGCGATATTACCCGAAAGGGAACACATTATATTGTGAAGTTCAAAGAGATAAAACCTCAGGTTCCTCCTATGGTTCAACCTGCTTAAAACCCTAAAATTTTACAGATCTTAGTTCGGCGTATTATACTTATATTTAGTACGACTAATTAAAACTGTTCCAATGCTAAAAAGATTACTCTTGGTGATGCTATGTTTTAGTACCACCATCCAAGCACAAGACTACTTTTTCAAAAAATTCCAACCTTTTAATGATAATGTACCTAGTCCGGAAGAATTTCTTGGCTATGGAATCGGGGAGCATCATACCCGTCACGACCTGATTGTTGCCTATTTAACCAAATTGGCTGAAACCTCAGAGAGGGCTTCCATATACCAATACGGAAAAACTCATGAAGGACGGAAGTTAGTTATCCTAACAATTACGAGTCCTGAAAACTTATCCAACTTAGATAATTTAAAGCAGCAACATCTTGCTTTTGCAGATCCAGCGAAGAATGTAACCAATTACGGTGAGGTTCCTATTTTCATTAATTTGGCGTATAACGTGCACGGTAATGAACCATCAAGCTCAGAGGCTGCCTTATTGACGGCATATACTTTCGCAGCGTCGAACAATCCCGAGGTATTAAAATATATTAATAATGCAGTAATAATGATTGACCCAACCATCAATCCTGATGGTCGTGACCGCCATACACAGTGGGCCAATTCTTACCAAGGAACACCAAATGTGACAGACCCGCAAGATGCTGAACACAATGAATATTGGCCCGGTGGAAGAACCAATCACTACTGGTTCGATTTGAATCGAGATTGGTTATTGGCTATAAACCCAGAGAGCCGTGGTAAGTTAAAATGGTTTCATGAATGGTTGCCTAATGTAGTGACCGATTTCCATGAAATGGGAAGCCAGGCAAGCTACTTCTTCGAACCGATGAAGACGAATGCCTCCTATGACCCTATAATGCCAAAGGAGAATTATGTAGACCTCAACAATATGTTCGGAGCAGAATTTGCAAAGGCATTGGACAGTATCGGTTCCTTTTACTTTACTAAGGAAGTATTTGATGGTACCTATCCAGGCTATGGCTCCTCCTACCCCGATTTACATGGAGCTCTGGCCCTATTATTTGAGCAAGCCAGTTCGAGGGGGCATGAGCAAAAAACGGCTTTTGGAAAAATCACCTTTCCCTTTACCATCCGAAATCAATATACTTCAAGTATTACAACGGTTAAAACGGCAGTGGCAAACAAAGCCTATATGCGAAAGTACCAGCAAGATTTCTTTAAAAGTGCACTCACCAACGCTGCTAAGAAGAAAGTCCGTGGATATTCTTTTGGAGATGATTACGACCAAAACCGAACCAAGGCATTCATCGATAAACTTTTAGTCCATGACATTGATGTGTACAAATCAGGAAATCGCTATGTAGTTCCTACCAAACAACCACAATATAGAATGGTACAAACCATGTTTGAAACCTATTCAAAATATCGTGACAGTGTTTATTACGATGCTTCCGCTTGGTCGGTGGCAAACTTCTATAATATGAAGTACAGACCTGTAACAAGCCTTAAGATGGAAGAAAAAATAGAAAGCACAAACAATCTTGTAAACGTTTCCGCGGTTCAAAAATCTGAATATGCCTATGTAATTGATTGGGATGATTATAGTGCCCCGGCAGTGCTCAATTACTTACAGCAAAAAGGATTGGTGATTTCATCTGCCTTTAAACCTTTTACCGTAAAAGTAGGCAGCCAATCAAAATCATTTAATTATGGTTCGCTCGTTGTACCGGTGTCGCTCCAAAAGAAAAACGCCCAAGAAGTCTATGATTTAGTTCAAAAAGCGCAGGAAAAATACCAAGTACCCTTATACGCTGTCAATTCCGGATATAGCCTAAAGGGAGTTGATTTAGGGAGCAGATATATTCAGCCCGTTAAAAAGGTAAAAGCTGCGATGCTCATAGGAGATGGAACTCGTTCATACGAGGCTGGTGAAGTTTGGCATTTATTGGATACCCGTATGAACATGCCCATTAGCAAAATACCCTTGCGCAACTTCAATCGCACCAATTTTGACAAATACACTACCCTAGTCATGGTATCTGGGCGATACAACTTGACTAAAAAGCAGCAAGAAAAAATCAAAGCCTGGGTTAGCAAGGGAAATACTTTGATTACCATTGGGACAGCTTCGAAATGGGCGATTGACAAAAAATTAGTCAAGGAGAAATTGACGAATAAAGAAAAAGATTCCTTGAAAAAAGATTCGACCAAAGTTGTCGATAGAAAACCCTATGTCGACGCTGGTGAAAACTTAGGAAAAGAAAGTGTTGGGGGAGTTATTCTAAGAGCGGATTTAGATACGACACATCCTTTGGGTTTTGGGTATCGTGACAGTTCGATTCCTGTCTATAAAAACAATACGGTTTGGTTAGCGCCCAGCAAAAACGAATATGCAACGGTAGCTAAATATTCCAAAAATCCACATATCGATGGATTCTTAACGAAAAAGAACATGGAAGAATATCTCAAGCCCTCTGCATCACTAATAGTGAGTAAAGTGGGCGGCGGAAGAGTAGTTCTGTTTGCCGACAACCCAAATTTTAGGGGAAGTTGGTATGGAACGAATCGCCTTTTCTTAAACGCTTTGTTTTTAGGGGATAAAATTAATATTCCATCTAGGGATTAGTCGAATGAAAGAAAAAATAATCGCGGCTTATGAAGAGTTGGCGGATAGTTATGATGCGCTCATTGAACATAAGCCTCATAATGCCTATTACGACCGTCCGAATACACTGAAATTGATTGGCGATGCCAATGGAAAGAATATTTTAGATGCTGCTTGTGGGCCTGGTAAATACGCTGAGATATTATTGAAACAAGGAGCAACCGTTACCGGATTCGATAATAGCCCAAGAATGGTAGAATTGGCAAAAACAAGAAACAAAAACGATGGAGAGTTCTTCGTTCATGATTTGTCCGCACCACTGGAAATGCTAAAAAATGAATCTTTTGACACCGTAGTTTGTGCTCTTGCCATGCACTATTTGGAAGATTGGAATACAAGCATGCAAGAATTCTGTAGAGTTTTAAAGCCGAAAGGCACTTTAGTGATTTCTGTAGAACATCCCTTTTTCGAGTATCTCTATTTCAAATCAAAAAAGTATTTTGAAGTTGAGGCAGTAAAAGCTACTTGGGGTGGGTTTGGAAAGCGAATCAAAATGCATAGCTATAGAAGACCTTTGATCGAATGCATCAAACCCATTACCAATAATGGTTTCTATATCGACAAGCTTATTGAACCTAAACCAGTACCAGAATTTGAAAAATACGACCAAAGACACTATAAGGAACTAAATACCTTCCCAGCGTTTATGCACATACGAGGCATTAAAAAATAACAATCTAAATACCTATCCGTCAAATAATCTAAAGGAATATGAAAACAAAAACCATTTTATTCACACTAGCCCTTCTTTTTAGTGGCATTTCTCAGGCCATCTCCCAATCCGCACAAGGTGACGGACCGCATTCACAATTGATTATTCGTGGTGTGATGTTAGTAAATGGTAATGGAGCGCCTCCACAAGGTCCCATCGATATTGTAGTCGAAAAAAATATTATTAAAAAGATTCAGGTTGTCGGCTATGATGGAGTGCCCATTGATGAGTCTAAAAGACCAAAACTAAAGGCTGGAGGCAAGGAGCTCGATTGTAATGGTATGTATTTGATGCCGGGTTTTGTAGATATGCATGGGCATATTGGTGGTAACGCACAAGGTGCCGAACCAGACTATGTTTTTAAACTTTGGATGGGTCATGGTGTAACTACCGTCCGTGAACCCAGTGGTCGCGGTGTTGATTTTACGATGGACTTAAAACGAAAAAGTGCGAAAAACGAAATCGTTGCTCCTAGAATTATGGCCTATACAGGCTTCGGACAAACTAGTAAAACCTTCAATCCTTTAAATGACATTCCTATTTCTACGGCAGAACAAGCTAGGGAATGGGTACGCGCCAATGCAAAAAAAGGAGCGGACGGTATCAAATTCTTCGGAGCAGAACCTGAAATCATGGCTGCAGCTTTAGATGAGAACAAAAAACTAGGATTAGGTTCAGCCTGCCACCACGCACAACTCAGTGTGGCCAGATGGAACGTTTTGCATTCCGCCAGAGCGGGATTAACTTCTATGGAACACTGGTACGGATTACCAGAGGCCCTTTTCGATGATAGAACCGTGCAAGATTATCCTTTGGATTACAACTACCAAAACGAACAACACCGTTTTGAAAATGCTGGAAAGCTTTGGGCGCAGGCGGCAAAACCCTACTCCGAACATTGGGAAAACGTGATGACCGAGTTGCTAGAACTAGACTTCACCCTTGACCCAACCTTCAACATCTATGAAGCAAGTCGAGATTTACAGCGAGCACGTCGCGCGGAATGGCACGAGGAATACACTCTGCCCTCTCTGTGGGATTTCTATCAACCCAGTAAAATTTCCCATGGAAGTTATTGGCATGATTGGGGCACTGAACAAGAAGTAGCCTGGAGACAAAACTTTCAACTTTGGATGACTTTTATCAATGAATATAAAAACAGAGGGGGGCGAGTTACGGCTGGTTCTGATTCCGGATTCATATTTCAGCTCTACGGTTTCGCCTTTATTCGTGAATTGGAATTGCTGCGTGAAGCAGGCTTTCACCCCTTGGAGGTTATTCGTTCAGCGACATTAAACGGAGCGGAAGCTCTCGGCATGGATGACAAGATAGGTTCGGTATCCATTGGAAAAATGGCAGATTTTGTAGTGGTTGATGCGAATCCACTGGCAAACTTAAAAGTACTATATGGAACAGGGGCAATAAAACTAACAGAAGACAACGAAGTTATTCGTGAAGGCGGTGTAAAGTATACCATAAAAGATGGTATCATCTATGACTCAAAAGCTTTGTTAAAAGAGGTGAAAGATATGGTTGCTGCTGAAAAGGCAAAGACTGGATATAAGATTTTGCAGCCTGGGATTAAGGAATAGCAAAATTTTATTTTGCAAGTAATACTAAAAATGGAATAAGCATACCTGAGTACGTTTAGCCAATTGTTGTACGCAATTTCAGAAAAACTATTAACCAGAAAATATACAAGGCAAAAGAATGGGAATGATTTGTGAATTATATCGAGTATCGGACAACCGAATCGATGATTTAATGAAACTAAATCAGGACGAAGCCATTGAATATCTGGACGAGAATTACGGAAGTATTAACGGAAAATATCACGTGGAAAATGATACGGTATTTCCAATGGACAAGTGTTGGGCAATTGCAAAGTATATTCTAAAACAAGCGGACACTACAGATACAAAAATCTTAAACTCATTAGATAATCTTTTTGTTAAGTCTAAAGAAGTAAAACCTATAAATCAGTTATTTCAAGAAATAATAAATAATGGTTTGAAAAAGCATTATGACCGAAAAAAAATGACAGAACATTACGTATATAGGGCGGAGATGGACTATGATTGGGAATACATCTTTGTTCACATAAAAACGTATCAGAAGGCATTTGAAAAGGCATCTGAAATGGACGATGGAATTGCAATAAATTGGGGGTAAAAAACTGCGTACAACAAAACCTATAAACAATACGGGCTTCTGGCTTAATCGCATGGTTTGCATATTTTTATGAAGTCCGCAAAATCTTTTGGATTTTGCTCTGGACAGGAAAAAATAAATCAAAACAAAAAGATTTCGCTATGTGCGTGGCGCAAAGCAAACGCTAGTTTGCCCCCCTACTGTTCATAGCTCAACCGTTGTGCTTCATTATGACTAACAAATAACCAATGATAAAATTCTTTAGAAAAATTAGACAAAACTTACTTTCAGAAGGCAAAACTGGAAAGTATCTGAAATATGCGATTGGAGAAATAGTTCTTGTCGTTGTTGGTATTTTAATTGCATTAAGTCTTAATAATTGGAACCAGAATGTAACCTACAAAAATGAATTAAAACAAACTGTTAAAGAAATACGTAGTGACCTCAATAAAGACATTCTTTCTCTTAGAGAGGAAATCAAATTCTCAGAAGCATTTATTAATAACCTTGATAATTTACTTACCAATGGCAACATAATGCCTGTTGACTCATTATTGAATAATATTTCACGAGTTCATAGAGTTAGCTCTCTTACTACTATAAATTTTGGATATAACAAATTAAATAAACACCCAAAATCCGAACTGCTACCTGATGGTTTAACTAATAATCTGACTACTTATTATTCTACATACTCTGTTGAGTCAAACAATCAGTTTTATGAAGGGCTTTCATTTTACAGTCTAAATTTACTTCGCGATTATCTTATTAAACACGGATTTCCATTAGAAATGACAGAATTAGAAAGACCTAAAGACATATCACATTTAAACTATATTATCAACGATATTGAATTTATCGGAATTTTAAGAAATACTAAGCATAATTGGTCTGCTCAACGTAGAATAGTAATTGAAGCTCTTAAACAGGCTGAAAGTAATCTTGAAATAATTAATAATTACCTTTCAAGTATTAATTGATTTTAGAATTTGAATAGACCAAAAAGGAATATGAACGAAAAATAACTAAAGCACAACAATGGCTATAATTAATACGGGTTTTGGGCTATAAAGCTAAGGTCTGTGTATTTTTAGAAAGTCTGCCAAATCTTTTGGATTTGGCTTTAAAAAAGAAAAAATAAAAACAAACAAAAAGATTCGGCTAATTGCTTAAACGGAAACAAAAGTGCCCTTTAGTCCCGTACTAATCATAGCCGAGACGTCGTGGTGCATTTAAAAAATATATTGCACACATTAAGTAAATAATATCCAATTAATAAAAATACCTTGCAACAATCATTATAAAAACCAACGGTTGAGCAAAAATTTAAACGAAATCGCACATCAAATAGCTCAAAACTACTGTGATTTGACAGGGGATATATTAGTAGATTGGAGTACTAAGTATACTGTTTCCAAATATAAAAGAGGAACACACTTAATTAATCTAGGACAACGACAGCACAAATTATTTTTTGTCTTAGAAGGTTCACTAAAAGCTTATTACTTAAAAGATGGTAAACGAATCATGGACTGGTTTGCCTTCAAAAATGAATTTATTACGTCTAGTACTAGTTATTTTACAGATGAACCCAGTCTTCATGATATTGAAACTATGGAAGACTGTATTCTATTGGAAACTAATAAAGAAGATGTTGAAATATTGTGTAATACGCATCATGATTTTGAACATCTATTTAGGATTGTATTGTCAAAGGTAATTGTACAGTATAGACATCGAATGTTTTCCCTTCAGTTTAAAACCGTTAAGCAACGTTACCAAAGCTTAATTAAACAGTACCCAAAAATAGAGTTAATAGTACCTTTGGGAGATATTGCTTCTTTTTTAGGAATCACACAAGAAACACTGAGCAGAATTAGAGCCTCAAAAGAATAATTTGACCTAGGTCAAAAGAAAGTACTGTATGAAAAAGTAGTTTTGTCACTACCTTTTAATACAAATACAGTATGAGAATTATTAAAAAAATTACAAGCGGAATATTAATTATAATAATCGGTCTACTACATACACAATTTGCCTTTTCTCCCGATGGTTTTCAAAAACAGATGCTTCAGTTCTCAAAATCATATTTCTTTATAGTCAGTGATGGTATGGAAGAATTACCTGCGGCTGTAGGTCATACGAATTTCGAAAATTTTGCTGCATTTTGGTTTTTATATTTCGGTATTTTCCTCATTCCCTTGGGCCTATTGGTACATTCTATTGAAAAACAGAAACAGGTTTTGCCGCATTATTTTACTGTGGGTTATATTGTAATTGTGCTACTTGGTTGTTATATGGTGCCAAATTCAGGTATTACCATTTTTATGTTGCCCCACGCAGTCTATATGTTAATTACAAATAGTATTAAAGCTAAAAAGAGGAGTACAACGAAAGTTGCATAGTACCTCCATCGCAAGAGAAGTACGTAAAGAAAATAATAATTTTAGCAGTCGCAAAGCGAGGAAAATCCGCTTAAAACATGATAAAAAGAAAAAAGCACCAAACCTCCCCTCAGGGAATCGTTCGATGCTTAACTAATTAATATTGGTATTGATAGGTGACAAAATTCTTAAGCCACACCGCTAGGAAACGGCTTAAGAGGGGGACTTTGTATTATTAAGACCGAAACTGTCTTCTATCATTCTGAACCCTTACTTTAATAGGCTCTAATTTTTTCGTTTGTTTTTTAACTCTTAAAAGCATTGTCGTAAGAACTACTGCAGGAATTAAAGATGCTAATACAATCATGGTATATATTTATTTGGGGTTAAGTCTTATGCCGTTTTGGCTCTGTTTCTTTTCGTTTTAAAAGCTAATGCCTTTTTTATTCTTGAGTTTTTGAATTTGTATAAGCGAGCAACTTCAGTTTCAGTTGCTGTCTTAACTTCATTAAGCTCGGCAGCAACAATAGTGCTACTATCCAAAAGATCGCCCATTTTAGAAAATTCAACTTGTACATAACTTTCGATTTGAGGGTTTAATACTTTATCGTGGTCGTTCGTATTTGCTAAAGCAGATACTGCAGATGTAAGGATAAAAAGAAGAGTAATTAAAGACTTCATAAGTAGGTATTTATAATCATTTGGGTTACACCAAAATAACGACAGCTTGAAGCCTCATCTCGATTTCAATCGCTGAAAAGCCTTATTTTTCGGTACTTGACAAAAATTAGGATAAAGTGTAGAAAATGCTCGATAAGTGAATTCGATGGTGAAAACACCTTAACGATTGAAGTGGTTTTTTATCGGTACTTTTTTAGTTGATTTTAAGACCAAAGGCATTAGAAATTGTACTTTTAATATATGCGAAAAGCTGAATTCATGCCTCCCGAAAGGTTAAGACCCTATGTAAATACCATAATGGTCATGGAAACTAATGCTATGAATTCCCATACCAACATTCCTCTTTACGCAGACGGCTATCCAGGAATTATGTATTACACTTCTGAAAATGGCTGTTATCTGCTTCCGCGAAACAAAAAGTTATCTGAGCTTTTTTTATATGGGCAAACGCTTGAACCTGTTTCCTTAGATATAAAAGGTCCATTTAAATTTGTGGTACTTCAACTTTATCCTTTTGCATCTAAATATCTGCTAGGGGTAAACCCCAGAGAATTGAATGATGATTGTTATGACCTGTTTCAACTAGAACAAATTAATGTAAATGCTTATGTCAAAAAGTTAAGAGCTACTGAAGTTTTAGAAGAATGGGTAGGCATTCTTTCAGAATTGACCGAAGAACTAATAAGCTATCACCAAGTGCCAAAAGACGATCAAATACAGGAAGCCATTGCTTTGATATTAGCAGAGCGTGGACAACTCTCTATAAAAGTAATCCGTGATAAGGTCTTCTTGGCCGAACGTACATTCGAACGAAAGTTCAATGCCCAAGTGGGGCTTACTCCCAAACAGTTTGCTAAAATCATTCAGTTCAAATGCTCACTAATGCAATTGACCAATGAGAACTATAAGCAATTGCTAGACATTAGTTTTGAGAGTGGTTTCTCCGACCAATCGCATTTCATACGTAGTTTTAAAAAATATACTGGTAAAACGCCATCTGAATTCCTACAGGAAACCGCTCACTAACTCATTTTGTCGGTTTTGTTCTATTGGGGCTCTTTGTTCCGCGCTAGTTTTGTGTCAGTATTAATCATCAAAAAATCAAAAAACATGAAAGTAGTAGTATTTGGTGCCACAGGCACTATCGGAAAACATCTTATTTTTCAATCTCTAGAGCAAGGGCATAAAGTCACAGCATTTTGTAGAAACGAATCAAAACTAGAAGATTTTCAGAGTCCCAATTTGAAAATCGCGAATGGTGATGTATTCAATCCCTTGGATGTAACAAGTGCGGTTCAAGGGCAGGATGTCGTCATCATAGCATTAGGGTCAGGAAGGAGCAGAAAAAGTGTTGTACGCTCGGAAGGTACAAAGCACATTATCGCAGCTATGAAAGCTAATGGCGTACAACGTCTAATATGTCAAAGCACATTAGGCACCTATGAAAGCAACGAGAACCTAAATTTTTTCTGGAAATACATTATGTTCGGTTGGTATCTCAAACAAATCTTTCAAGATCATGAACTTCAGGAAAAGTATGTTCAAGAAAGCGGGTTGACTTGGACAATCGTTAGACCTGGAGCATTTACTGACGGCGAGAAAACTGGAAATTACATACATGGATTTAGTCCTAAGGACAAATCGCTAAAACTAAAGATATCTAGAGCTGATGTTGCTGACTTTATTCTAAAGCAATTGAATAGCCTTAACTATTTACATAAAACTCCTGGTCTATCGTATTAATCCGAAATCATGAAAGCACAATCTATAATTCTAATTCTTGCGACCCTATCAACCGGAGTCATGGCAGGTCTCTTTTTTACTTGGTCGAATACGGTCACTAGCGGTATTGGTAGGTTGAGTGATGTTGAATATCTTAGGTCTTTTCAGGCAATGAACCGAACCATTTTGAATCCTGCGTTTTTCCTTGCAATATTCGGTGCGGCAGTATTGCTGCCATTATCGTCTTTTTTGCATTTGAGGTTGAAACCCCAAAATCTATTTTGGATGCTTTTAATCGCCTCATTGTTATATCTAATTGGTGTAATCATAGTGACCTTTGTAGGGAACATTCCTTTGAATACTATTTTGGATAAGACCCAATTAAACGACATCTCATTAGAAGACGCTAAAACACTACGTGAGAGTTTCGAAAACAAATGGAATTTACTAAATTGGATACGTACCTATAGTGCTCTAGCTGCTTTTATTTTACTCATTATCTGCAGTATAACATCAAAAATATAATCTTATGAAAGGAATTTATAATGTGTTTAAACCAGAGGGATTTCAAACTGTAAATTCCTATTTGTTTGTTTCGGACCCCCAGAAAGAAATCGACTTTTTGAAAAAAGCGTTCTGGGCCGAGGAAATCAATCGCTCCATTGCTCCAAATGGAGATGTTGGTAATTGTATTTTGAAAATTGGTAATAGCTGTTTCATGATAAGTCAGGCCCGTGGAGAATTTGAAAACATGCGTACCGCGCTCTATCTTTATGTTAATGATGTAGACACCGTTTATAAAAATGCCTTAGAAAATGGTGCTATAGAAAGTTTTCCTCCTGCCAATATGGACTATGAAGATCGTCAAGGGGGTGTAATTGACCCCGAAGGGAATTATTGGTGGATTTCAAAGCGATTGGTTGAAAAAGGATATCATGAGTGAAATCGATTCAAAAAAATTCTCCTGCGCTAAAGGAATTGATAAAATGAAAAACCCCTGACAACATCTGACATTTTGCTAAATATCTTTGTATTAAGTTTAACCTTTAAATTAAAATACAATGACAAATGCAATCAGCTGGTTTGAAATTCCAGTAAAAAATTTCGAAAGAGCTAAATCATTCTACACGAACGTATTAAACACCAAAATTACAGATGCGCCAATGGCGGAAATGAAATATGGCATGTTCGCATATGATGAAGACAACAATGGAGTTGGTGGAGGTATTGTTGAAATGGAAGGCTATACACCCTCAAAAGATGGTGTTGTTGTTTATCTTAATGGAGGAGATGACCTTAGTGTTCCCTTAGCCCGTGTGGTGACAGCAGGGGGTTCTGTAGTAATGCCAAAGACCGATATTGGGGAAAACGGATTCATGGCACAAATAGTAGATACCGAAGGAAACAAAATAGCCTTACATTCTTGGAACTAGTACCTTAAAATTCTTAAGATGGCGAATCGGTTGACGGTTCGCTATCTTTGTTTCTAATGACACAGTTATCCCGCCTTATATCAATATTAACACTGCTAAAATCCAAACGGGTTTTGACCGCAACCGAATTGTCAGATAAGTTCGAGGTCAGCATCCGTACGATTTATAGGGATATCCAAAAACTAATTGAAGCTGGTGTTCCAGTTGTAACTTTAGAAGGAAGAGGATATACATTAATGGATGGTTATACGGTAGCGCCCGTGCAATTCACGGAAAAAGAAGCTAATGCCTTAATCACGGCACAACACTTGGTCAGCAAATCAAATGATTCTTCATTCGTTCTTGATTTTGAGGAAGCACTTACTAAAATCAAATCTGTTTTTCGTTCCTCTGTTCTGGAGAAAAGCGAAATGCTTAACAAGAAAATACATGTGTTTGGAAGACGTTCCGAAAACATTAGTAGTAATGCACTCTCTGAAATACAATTGGCAGCTACAAACTTCAATTACATTGAAATCAATTACCGAAAACTAGATAACTCAGAGCCTTCTTTTAGAAAAGTTGAGCCTTACATGCTCTTGTATTCTGACAACAAATGGATTTTAATGGCCTGGTGCCACTTACGTAAAGACTATCGAGCTTTTAGAGTAGACCGAATTCTTCACTTTAAAATCTTACCAGAAAAATTCGAAGACCGCGAATTTGACCCAAAAGCGTATTATCGTGCAAATCCTTACACCCATAGGAAGGATAGTTAAAAGTGGGTTAACAGCAACAAAAACAGTCGCTTTACGTTATAAATAGGTTAAATTCAACCTATGCAGTATCTCATACTAGTACTTTCATTTTTATTCTCTTTAGGAGCATATGCCCAACAATCGTCATTTAAATCTTGGCAAAAAGAAGCGAAAAAAGACATTCGAATGCTTCCTGAGTATGGTAATACTGAAAAAACCAAATCGGAAATTGCAGCAGACACAAGATTTGTGAACTCTATTCTTGAAAATGGAAAATCGAACTCCGAGGGTGCACATGAAATGATTCATATCGGTTTTGACTATTTGTACAAAGGAGATTTAAAAACTGCCATGTATCGCTTTAATCAAGCCTATTTACTGAATCCGAAAAACTCTGGAATCTATTGGGGGTATGGATCCGTCTACATGGCTTTAGGAGCCTATGATGAAGCAAGAAACGAATATACGCATGGGCTAAAACTCGACCCTGAAAGCGCACCAATTTTAACCGATTATGCCACTACCTATTTGGGGGAATATTACGATAATGTTCGTTCAAATTACAAAAGCGCTCAAAGAAGCTTAAAAATGGCAAAAGAGAAGCTTCTAGCTTCCTATGCAATTGATTCCGAGTATATTCACACGACCTATAAATTGTCTATAGCGTACTTGAATAGTCAAGATTGCGCAAATGCCAAAAAGTATTTAAAAGCAACAAGAGCACTTGGCGGACAACCCATTACGAAGGAATACCTAAGTGATTTCAATCTCCAATGCGGAGATTGTTCAGATGTCAAGACAGGAAGTTTTCAAATAGAAAGCCGTCAAAATGGAGTTACCAAAATAGTCCGTAGTCAAGGATATCAGATTGAAGAAAACGAAGCTTTAGGATATAAATTAAAACTTAAGGTAGATTGGCTCGATGAATGTACCTACACCCTAACACCAGTGGCTAATTTGGCTAATCCTGCACAAAAAGACATTCCCAAAATGGTCCTGACCTGTCAGATTTTGGAAGTTAATGAAGGTCATTACATCCAAGTATCAAGTTCTGATGATAACGATAGGCCTTTGACTTCGCAAATAGAAATTGTTCAATAAATAACCTAGGGGAAATCCCAAGGGGCATTATAAGGAAAACTAACATTGATTTCGACGCGAGCGTTGGAGCATTTTAAATCTCGATTATCGAGTAAATTTATACCGAACGATAAACCAAATGACCAAATCAAAACTCTCACCCTACCTCATAATATTTATGATAGGCTTGATTCTCTTCACCTCTTGTAAGGAAGAAAAGAATCCTCTATCAGGAAAGTTAACAACCAGTTTTTGTGATAACATTCACAGGAACTATTCCATTAGTCTCTCAAAAGAACTGGAAGACATTTCCGAATTAATGAAAACAAAAACGGGAGTTTATGTACTCGAAGATGGTGGTGGCGCCATGATTACAAGGGCTTGGCTGACTGAATATGCGGAGGAGACCATTGACATTCAGTATTTTATTTTTTCGATGGATAACGTTGGACTAATCGCCTGTGATTATCTAGTTCGAGCTGCTGACAGAGGAGTAAAAATAAGATTGCTTGTGGATGATATTATGGTGGATGCAGATATACAAGATATACTAACACTTGATTCCCATGAGAATATTACAATTAAGGTCTACAATCCGGGAGTAAATCTTGGCAAAAACATTTTCGAAAAGCTCGGCAAACTGGCTACCGATTTTCGTTCATTCAATCAACGAATGCATAACAAAACTTTTGTAGTTGATGGAAAAGTAGTAATAACGGGCGGCAGAAATATCGCAGATGAATATTTCGACTACGACCATGAATACAATTTTAGAGATCGAGATGTTTTACTTTTAGGAAAAGAAACCAAGAAAGTAAATGCCTCTTTTCATAAATTCTGGAATAGCGACCTAAGTGTTGCTGTAACCGAGTTGACAGATGAACTTCCGGATAACGTTACCGATGAAAATCGATTTGATAAATTGCATGAGTATGCCTGCAATCCAGAAAATTTTTGGCCGCAGGTTCGTGAGAAGATTAAAAATTTACCGGCCGCTTTCCCTGCAATCAAGGATTCTGGGTCTCTAGTTTGGGTAGATGATGTGGAATTTACTTCTGATGAGCCGGGCAAAAATGATGGCAATAGCGGATTAGGAGGTGGTGGAATTTCAACTAGCAAATTAATCCGTTTGGTGAAGAATGCGAAAACATCCATTGAAATTCAAAGTCCATATTTAATTACTTCAGAGTTGAGCCGTGAGTTATTTAAAGAGGCAACTGATCGTGGCGTAAAGATTCGTATCCTTACCAATAGCTTGGCTTCAACAGATAATCTTGAAGCTTTTAGCGGGTACCAGAAAGACCGAAAAGCATTATTGGAAACCGGAGTCCGTATTTTTGAATTCAGACCAGACGCAGCTGAGCGCAAGCGAATCATGACGGGGGAATTACAGGCCTCCATTGACTATCAGCCTATATTTGGACTACACTCCAAAAGCATGGTGGTCGACGGTAAGATAACAGTTATTGGAACCTTTAATTTAGACCCGAGAAGTGCCAATTTAAATACGGAATGTTTGGCGGTTATCCAATCAGAACAGGTATCTCAAAATGTTTTAAAAGGAATCGAAGAAGAATTTAAACCCGAAAATGCTTGGGAAACTACAGTTGAATTCAATCCCGATTCGGAAGTGAGCAATATCAAACGTGTCAAAACCTGGACACGTAAAATTCTACCCAAAGATATTTTGTAGGACTCTTTAACATAGCAATTCCATTTTAATCTTTATTTTACAGTACACAACACATGTAAAAATGAAGACCATGGGCAACTACGCCGAAACTGCAATGCTAATTCGAAAACCAATTTCCAAGGTTTTTGATGCCTTTATACATCCTGAAATCACAACAAAATTCTGGTTTACTAAAAGTTCTGGAAAATTGGAAGTAGGAAAAACAATTGACTGGACTTGGGAAATGTTCGATCATACGGCTTCCATTCATGTGATTTCAATAACTCCGAATGAAAATATTAAAATTCAATGGGGTGAAGATAAAGATGCAATAGCAGAATGGAATTTTAAATCAATGGGACCTGACAAAACCTTTGTCACAATAACCAACACAGGTCTTAAGGGAACAACCGATGAAATCATGGCACAGATTCGCGATGCCACTGGTGGTTTTACATGGGTTCTTGCTGGTGCCAAAGCGTACATGGAACACAACCTAGAATTAAATCTTATCGCGGACCGCTATCCTAAGGAAGAATAACTAATATGTCAGAATTAAAACTTGAATTTTTAGATCACGTAGCGATTAACGTAGCGGACGTTGAAGCTTCCGCAGATTGGTACAAAAAAGTGCTAGGTCTTAAAAAATATAAACTAGAGAGGTGGGGGGAATATCCAGTTTTCATGCTTTCAGGAAAAACGGGGCTGGCCATATTTCCTGCAGATTTAAATTTAGAAAAGACGCAAGTAAACAGAAAAAGTATACGAATTGATCATTTCGCTTTTAATGTGACCAATGCAAATTTTAAGACCGCCCAAAAAAAATATGATGCCCTGGGACTAGACTACACGATTCAAGATCATTTTTATTTCCATTCCATTTATACCAAAGACTTAGACGGTCATATCGTTGAGCTTACCACCTTGATGGTTGATGAAGAATCATTTTACCAACAATAGCGTCCAAATGAGATTAAAAACTTTCCTCCTAATAGCCTTAGTTAGCTTATCCATCAGTCTATTTTCTCAGACTCCTCAGCAATCCTATTTCGAATGGACGGAAATGCCCTTTTCAAAGGAGGAATTAAAGGAAAGAAGGTCAAATTTATTACAAGATTTACGAAAATCGGGAAAAACAGGAATCGTAATTATCCCTGCAAAGGACGGATTTTCATACGGAGAAACCTTTCGGCAATTAGATAACTTCTACTATTTCACGGGTTTGGAACTACCAAATAGTATTTTGGTTTTGGATATTAAGGGGAATTCGGAAGTAATCTATACTCCTGAGGAGGATCTGCGCTTTAAAAGTAATTCAAGATCCAATGATTTTCCGGGAAGACCCTTACTAAATGATATTTCAATAGCCGAGCAATCAGGTTTGTCGTTACAGAACATTTCTGATTTCCCAGCTTTAATGGACCAAAAAGCTTTGGAAGGAAATATCGTTTTTATTGATAACGGACGAATTGGAGAAATTCGACATGCCACCGAAGACTATATTGGCTCCCCTACTCCCGAACAGATTCTTTTGAAAGCTATGGAAGCGAAGCACAAAGGTTTGAAGTTTGAAAACATGTATGAAGCTGTGGCAAGAGTACGAATGATAAAATCTTCAGCTGAAATTGAAATCATGCGAAAGTCTACAGCTATCAATGTCGAAGGAATCAAAACCGCTGCAAGAAGTATAAAAAATGGAATTGAAGAACGTTATCTAGAAGGTATCCTTGAAGGAAACTACAAAGTTAACGGAGCACATCGATTGGCTTTTGGGTCAATCATAAAATCAGGCCCCAACTCCCTTTGGCCTTGGCGTATTCTGGCAACCCATTACAATCGTCGGAATCGTAAACTTGAAAATGGGGAAATGGTAATTTTTGATGTAGGTAGTGAGTACAAAAACTATGTAAGTGATGTGGGAAGAACGTTCCCTGTTTCAGGGAAGTTCAGTAAAAGACAAAAAGAGATTTTAACTATGGAAGTTGGTATAGCGGACCAAATCATAGATTTTATCAAACCCGGAATCACATTTTCCGATATCAAAGAATTGACCGATCGAAGCATTCCGGAAGATGCAAAGAAATACATGCAAGTAGGCCTCTTCTTTGGACATCATTTAGGACTTTCTACTGGAGACCCAAACCTTTCAGATGCAAAACTTCAACCCGGCATGATTTTTACGGTTGAGCCTTGGTATTACAATCACGATGAGCAAATTTCAGTTTTTACAGAGGATGTGATTCTAGTAACTGAAAACGGCTGTGAAGTTCTTAGTATGGACTTGCCTCGAACTCCAGAGGGTTTAGAAAAATTGATGAAAGAATAAAGTTCTCCATATAAACAAACATCTAAATACACAAAATTATGGACAAGGCACTTCAAACCATGATTACTAATATGCCTAAAAAAACAGGTAAATCATTGGAAGAATGGAAAGCAATTTTGAAACAAAAAAGTTTTGCCAAGCATGGTGATGCAATGAAATTTCTAAAAGGTGAACATGGCGTTACACATGGCTTTGCTAACACGATTATTCACTTATCAAAAGAAAATAAAGAAAGTACCGATGACTTAGTCAGTGCCCAATATAAGGGGAAAGAGGATCTCATTCCAATCTATGAAAAGTTGATTACTGTGGTTTCAGATTTTGGAAGTGACGTAGTAAAAACTCCCAAAAAAACAAGTGTAAGCATTATCCGAAAGAAACAATTTGCTCTTATAAAACCAGCCACTAAAACACGAATTGATCTAGGTTTAAAATTAAAGAACACGCCAATTACTGATCGATTAGGTAACTCTGGTCCGTTTGGGAGTATGTGTACACATCGCGTGCAACTCTCCTCAGTATCAGAAGTTGATGCCGAATTAGTGGCTTGGTTAAAAGAAGCTTACGAAAAAGCAAACTAAAAATTGATTTTACAAATAAAAAAACCGATTTCTTAGAGAAGAAATCGGTTTTTAGTTTTCTAAATAAATGATTTTACCAAATACTTACCCTGTGCTCAGGAGCTAAGTACATCGCATCACCTTCCTTAATATCAAAAGCATCGTAAAACGCCTGGATGTTCAACAAAGGCTGTGTAGCTCTTATGCGTCCTGGAGAGTGTGGGTCTGTTTTGATTTGCGTTCGCAAAGCTTCATCTCTACTCTTTGTTCTCCAAACGGTTGCCCAAGACATAAAGAAGCGCTGCTCAGCAGTAAAGCCATCAATATCATCTGGTCTTCCGTTTTCTTTGTAGAAACGTTGTAAACCATCATAAGCTCCTAAAACACCCCCTAAGTCACCAATGTTTTCCCCTAAGGTGAATTTTCCATTTACATTTACGCTATCCAATACTTGAATGCCATCGTATTGTGCTGCTAAAGCATCTCCACGCTCTGTAAAAGCTTTCAAATCTTCCTCGGTCCACCAGTTGTTTACATTTCCGTCAGCATCGAAACGAGCACCACTATCGTCAAATGCGTGAGAAATTTCGTGACCGATTACAGCTCCTATTCCACCATAATTAACAGCTTCATCAGCTTGGTAGTTATAAAAAGGTGGCTGTAAAATTGCAGCCGGGAAAACAATCTCATTATTCAGTGGATTGAAATAGGCATTAACAGTTTGAGGAGACATGCCCCATTCTTTTTTATCAACGGGTTCACCAATTTCGGAGTAATTTTTTTGTCTTCTCCATTTACTAACAGCTGCTCGGTTATCAAAATAGGATTTATCTGCCGCAACTTCCATTTTTGAGTAGTCTTCCCACTCATCTGGATAGGCAATCTTAACTGTAAACTTATCAAGCTTTTCAATAGCTTTTAATTTGGTGGTATCACCCATCCAATCCAACTTTTGAATTCGTGCTTTAAAAGCTTCGATTACATTAGCAATCATTAATTCTGCTTTTGCCTTAGCCTCTGGCGGAAATTTTGCATCAACGTACAATTGTCCTAAAGCTTCACCAACAGAACCATTAACAGTTGCCAAAGCACGCTCGTCTGACGGACGTTGTTTTTCAGAACCCCTTAAATATTTACTATAGAATCCCCAATCTGCCTTTTCTGTGGTAGTGGTAAGTCTCCCTGCAGCACTATTAAAAGTATCCCATCTCAAAAGTGTTTTGATATCATCGATAGAAGTCTCTTTTAAAAATTTATCCAGCGCTTCGGTGTACTTTAATTGGGTAACGATAAGCGTATCAAACTTTTTGGTTATTCCCAAGTCCACAATCATTTTATTTATATCAATACTACTCAGCATGGCATCAGCCTCTGCAATAGTCCTTGGATTATTAAAATTGCGAACATCCCTACTTTCTACTTTGTCAAGTCGAGGTTCAGCCAAGGTAGTTTCCATGGCCAAAATCTTTTCTGCGGCAGCAGTTGCATCCGCCTCGCTATCCCCTAGCATTTGCAACATACGGGCGGTATGTTTTTTATATTCCTCTCTGATTTCCTTTGACTTTTCATCTTGCTCTAAATAAAAGTCTCTATCTGGTAATCCGAGTCCCGCAGGACCCATATAAACAGCATTCATTGCACTATTGTTTAAATCTGCCTGAACACCTAGTCCAATAAACGGAGAAGAAACAGCGTCATTTTTGGCAAGAACAGTTTGTAAGTCCGTAAGGTTCTTTATACCTGCAATGGCATCCAAGGCTGGTTGCAAAGGAGCCAAACCAGCTTTATTTCTAGCCACGGTATCTAACTTTGTATCGAAAATCGCCAAGGCTTTAGCTTGATCCGTCTCAGGACCATATTTTCCGCTTGCCTTTGCTTTTGCCAATATTTCTAGGACATCATTGTCAGTAGATTTGCGAAGTACCGAAAATCCGCCCCAACTTGATCTATCAGCAGGAATTTCCGTCTCGTCCATCCAAGTACCATTTACAAAATTGTAAAAATCATCTTTCGGACTTATTTCGGGTTTCATATTCTCCAAATCAATTCCGGGTAAGGCATCACCATCATTGATAGTTTCGGTTTGCGCTGCGCAAAATCCAAAGGATATCAAAGCAACAGCGAAGAAGTACATTTTTTTCATTTTCTAGTGTTCTAAATTAGTTCTCTTTAAGAGACGCGAAAATAATATAAATGTTACTGAATTTTTGTTAAATTAATTAACAGAAAATCATCCCTCTTTCCGCAGCACCTCCAAAGGTGGACTATTCAAAACGCTTCTGCTATTTCCTAAACCTATAAGCAATACAAGGATTGTAATACCTGGAAGTAAAATCACAAAAGGCACCCAAGAAGGAACAAAGGGAGAGTCGAAAACCAACCATGCTAACAACTGGGCGCTGACCAGCGATAAAAGAATGCCGATACCGCTACCTAGAATTCCTAAATGCAAATATTCCAACGCGGTAATTTTTAGTATTTGATCGCTCTTTGCACCTAATGTTCTAAGGAGTACACTCTCTTTAATTCGTTGGTATTTGCTTGTCCTTACGGAACCAATAAGCACAATAATTCCCGTAAGGATACTAAAGAATGCCATAAAGTTAATTACCCAAGAAATCTTATCAAGTATGCCCTGTAGTAGTGTCAATACCTGTCTCAAATCTATGACAGAGACGTTCGGAAACTTACTTACTAATTCTCTTTGTAACTGAGCCGATGTTTTTTCATCCGGAGCTTTTGTGGTTATTACATGAAATTGAGGAGCTTCTTCTAAAACACCTTCAGGAAATACAACAGAAAAGTTCAACTGCATGCGTCCCCAATCGACCTTTCTTATACTACCTACCTTAGTCTCCATTAATACACCTTGCACGTTAAAAACTATCGTATCACCAATAACCACCTGCGCATCACTTGCAATATTATCGGACAAGGAAATTGGAATGGGTCCATTCTCGGGAATGTCAACATTAAAATTTCCTGAAGCCAATTTCTCCGAGGCTATTAAGGAATCTCTATACGTCACACGAAACTCATGGTTAAGAATCCATTTTTTCATGGTCAAAGTCGTATCCAAACGTAAATCATTGACAGGAACTCCTTTGATGCTATTCATACGCATCGTAATGATTGGAATATTATCGATAATCGGCAATCCTTTAGGAGCGATAGTTCTAGCAACTTCGTCTTTCTGGTTAGTTTGTATGTCCAACAAAATAATATTCGGATTTTTCATATTGGCTTCCAGTGTTGCCTTTGCCAATAAAATATCTTTGGTAAAATACAAGGTACTTATCAAAAATGAACCGACCCCAATAGCTAATATCAAAACCATGGTTTGGTTGTTTGGACGAAAGAGGTTTAAAAGACTCGTTCGGGCTGTGAATCCCCAAGAGGTGGGAAAATATTTCTTAATTGCCCTCATGAACAAGGTGGCAACACCTGCCAAAATGGAGAAGGTTACCACAATGCCTAATACAAAGGCCATGGCGTAACGACTATCTTTGAGGAGCCACAGTGAAAAGAAATAAATAAATGCCATTATACCCAACAAAACGAAAATTCCCGCTCTTTGGAGTTCTACAGGATTTCCTTCCTGAACGCGCAGTACCTCTAAAGGAGATACATACCAAGTGGACAGTAAGGGAAGGAGCGCAAATAAAACTGACATGAAAATACCTAACAGTAAGCCCATAACTATCGGCTGTAAGGATGTCGAAATCTCTACACTGAAAGGAAGAAACTCTTGTAATAGCAAAGGAAATGCTTGTTGTAGACCTAATCCTAAAAGTGTTCCAACAATACCACCTAATAATCCCAATCCCGCAATTTGAACGAGGTAAATCAGGAAGGTTTGTCTACGTGTAGCACCCATACATTTTAGAACAGCAATACCGCGTAGCTTCTCCTTGATATAAATATGTACCGAACTAGCAATACCAACACAGCCCAGTAAGAGGGCTATAAAAGCTACTAAATTCAAAAATTTCGCAAAATTTTCATAACGTCTACCCAACCTTTGACTTACCGACATATGCGAATCAAAATCTGCATTTTCAGCATCTAATATGGGGTCAAGTTCCTCGTCCAAGGCTTCCACATCATAACCAGGTTCGGCTTTAAAATAGTAATTGTACTTGTATCGACTTCCTGTTTGTAGTAGTCCTGTATTTTTAATAAATCCAAAAGGCAAAATTATCGGTGGAGCAACTGTGGTTGAAATAGCATTACTTCCTGGGGCAGAGACAACAGAACCAATAATAGGAAATGTCAATTCCCCCACTTTTACACTATCACCGGCTTTTAACTTGTATTGCAACATCAGGGTCGCATCTACTAGAGCTCCGTTTTCAGATTGGTAATCAACGGATGCCGAGACTGGAACTGTTTCGAGTTCACCATATAAAGGAAACCCTCCTTCAATACCACGAACTTGAACCAATTTAGTTGCACCATTTTTTGGAAAAGCGGCCATGGACGCAAAACTGACCTCTCTCCCACCCGCACCTAACGAATCTATAATCTTCTGAACTTTCTCGGTTGGGAGTTGATTACTGTCGATAATATAGTCTGCGCCCATCAATTCTTTTGACTGAAGTGCAATATTATTTTTAAGGTTTTGGCTAAAAGATTGAATAGAAACGACCGCGGCAATACCAAGAATAATGGAGGCCATAAATAGAAGCAAACGCTTTCCGCTAGCCTTGCCGTCGCGCCATGCCATTTTTAGAATCCAACTAAAACTAGCTTTCGAAACTATAGGATGGTCGTTCACGATATAGCAGTAGTTTCGTTTGTTAAAATCTTCCCACCTTTTAAGCGAAGAATATGTTGCGTTCGTTTGGCCAAATCCAAATCATGGGTGACAATAACTAAAGTCGTCCCAGCCTCTTTATTCAATTCGAAAAGGAGTTGTATTACTTTTTCCCCTGTATCTTCATCCAAATTTCCTGTAGGTTCATCAGCAAAAAGTAAAGAGGGTTTGTTTGAAAAGGCTCTGGCCAAGGCCACACGTTGTTGCTCTCCTCCTGAAAGTTGAGAAGGGTAATGATTAGTACGTTCACCCAATCCAACCTTCTGTAAAAGTTCTTTAGCTATGACGGAAGCATTTTTTGCTCCTTGTAATTCAAGGGGAACACTCACATTCTCAAGTGCTGTTAATGTCGGAAGAAGTTGAAAATCTTGAAAAATAAAACCGATATTCTTATTCCGTAAAAGGGCTCTTTCATCCTCATTAAGAGTGTCTAAAACAGTACCGCAAAGTTCCACACTTCCCGTATCGGCATTATCTAGACCGGCACAAAGACCAAGTAAAGTAGTTTTACCACTACCCGATGGCCCAACAATTGAAAAGGTTGCTCCAGTTTCCACATCAAATGAAATATCATCTAATACCGTCAATCGTTTCGAACCACTTGTATAGGTCTTCCCTAGGTTGCGAACGTTTAATATCTTTGTCATAATTCTCAGTTTCCTATAGCAAATTGCAAAATAAGGAAATGATTCTGATAAATAGACCTTACCGTTATGCACATCTTCTTAAAGTTTAGTTATTTTTTTGTCTTAATAGGGATGATTTCCTGCGGAGATTCTACCTCCAAAAAAACAGATGAACAGTCCACTGAGGAAGCAAAACAGCAAACAAAAATTAAGAGTAAGACCTTGGAAATTGCCGACACAAAAACGATTTTGTTCTTCGGAAACAGTTTAACAGCCGGATATGGTTTAGATACAAAAGAATCCTTCCCCTCTTTGATTCAAAATAGATTGGATTCCCTAGACCTAAATTATACCGTCATCAATGCGGGATTGAGTGGAGAAACGACCGCGGCTGGTAAAAACCGTTTGGGTTGGGTCTTAAAACAGAAGGTTGATATTTTTGTTTTGGAACTAGGAGCGAATGATGGTTTGCGTGGAATTCCTTTAGATGAGACCAGAAACAATCTTCAAACCATCATTGATGCCGTTCGTGAAAAGAATTCTGAAACCAAAATTGTATTGGCCGGAATGCAAATTCCACCTAATATGGGACAAGAATACACGAAAGAGTTCAGAACCATCTTTCCTGATTTGGCGGAAAAAAATGATTTGCAGTTGATTCCTTTTTTGTTGGATGGTGTTGCAGGTATTCCTGATTTGAATTTACCTGATGGAATTCACCCCACGGCTGAGGGACAGAAAATTGTTAGAGAAAATGTTTGGGTTGTTCTTGAAGGATTGCTTTGAGAATTTTAAGCCATTTTGGCCTTATTTCTTTTTGTGGTGAATTTCAAAGCTTTTTTAATTCTAGAGTTTTTAAACTTGTACAAACGCGCAACTTCAGTATTCTTTTCTGTGACAACTTCTTTAGTTTGAGTAGTCGTAACAATACCCATCACCATTGTTTCTACTTTAACTTCTTCTTTAATGTCAACAACAGAAGATTGAGCTTGAGCAGCGACTCCGATAAAAAGAACAAATAATAAAGTTAGTATTGCTTTCATGTCTTGCGATTTGTTATTAGTATAACTGGCGCAAGTGCATTTTGAAGGGTTATGATTCGTCTAAGAACCCTTTATTTTCGGTATGTTGTAAAACTTAGGACAAAGTGTAGAATAGACTCGATAAAGTGAAGTGCATGCATTTTCACTTCACCGAAATGATTGGTTTTTTGTCGATAGAAAATCTTAGAAATTGAGTAAAATATTAGGGTCGGGACAATTTTGAGCGTAGAATTTCAACTTGTCCACGGAACAAACTCCCGGGTAGTCACCTTTCATTCCCTCCATATCAATGATAATTTGAAAATGTAGATGAGGAGCATAATTTACATTGATGTCTGGCGTACCCAAAGTTGCCAAAACGCTTCCTTTTTCGAATTCTTGTCCAATTTGAATAGTTTCTATGGATTCAATAGATAGATGCCCGTAAAGAGTGTGAAACCTAAATCCTCTTATTTCATGTTGTAAAATAATGGTAGGTCCATAGTCCCCAAATACGTTATTATTTTTAAAACTATGTACGTTTCCCTTTAAAGGGGTTATTACTTTTGTTCCAGCTGTGGTCCAAAAATCTACACCTAAATGAATATTGCGATAGGCGGTCTGGTCAGAAAAGCTTGACTTATCTGAGTATAAATTACGCTTCTCTAAGTAGCCACCATACCCAACTTTAGCCTTGTTTTTAGCCAAAACCGTGTCAATATATTCTTGACATTTATCTGGATTTGTAATATCGATATTGTCTAATTCGTTGTTGTAAACACTCAAATCTATAGGGCAAAACGAATCAAGGGTAATTAAAGAATCTAATAGATATATTGGGCTTTCCAGGTTTTCGAAAAGTTCGGTTAACGAAGAAATCATACACTTAATCTTTGCTTCAAATTTGCAATGATTTTAGGGTTTTATCAATTTAAATTGTTTAAAAAAAGGATGCAGTTTATCTATGGTACTTGATTATGACTAAATTTCGTGCTAGTTTTGAATAACAAAAAAATACAAAAACCGTTAATATCAAGCATAATGCAGCAATGCCGTTAAACGAGATTATTGTTAAATTCTTGTTGACCCTGCGGACTTTGAATAGTTTTATGATCAAATTCAACCCTGAAAGAGAAATAAATTAAACCCTTAACTACTTGATTATGAAAAGAATTGTTTTTTCCAAAATGAAATTAATTGTTTTGCTATTTTCCTTGGCAATAATTTCCAGTTCCTGCGGAAGTGATGATCCAGACCCTCCAGCCCCTGTCGTTGATACTGACGGTGACGGCGTTGCTGATGCTGATGATGCTTGCCCTAGCGAAGCTGGTCTTGCCGCTTTAGGTGGCTGCCCTGATGCTGATAGTGATGGCGTTGCTGATAAAGATGATTCCTGTCCTAACGAAGCCGGACTTTCTGATTTAGCCGGTTGCCCGGATGCAGATGGTGACGGAATTGCCGATAAAGATGATGCCTGTCCGAATGAAGCTGGCGTTGCTGCTCTAGATGGTTGCCCAGAAGATGCTATGGAGTCTACAGACGTAGTAGGGCCTAATATCTTAAAAATCAACTGTGGAGGGCCAGAAGTTACTATTGGTGCTGAGACCTTTTTAGAAGATCAATATACGAGTACACCTAGTGCGGACTATACAGCTCACCCAAGTATTACGGAAATCGCTAATACAGATCTTGATGAGATTTACTTGACTGAGACCATTACCAGCAATGAACAGAACAACGGTCCGGTTTCCTATGATATTCCTGTTTCAAACGGAACTTACACCGTTAAGCTACATTTTGCTGAGATTTACTGGGGTGAAACAAAAACCGATGGAAATGAAACATTGGGTGGCATTGGTAGCCGTATTTTCGATGTTGATATAGAAAATACTTCAATTTTAAACACCTTTGATGTTTTTGAGGTTGCTGGAGGTTCTGCAATTGCTTTTACCAAAATGTACGATATTGAAGTTACTGATGGAGAATTGAATATTGTTTTCACCTCAACGGTTGATAAGCCTAAAGTTTCTGCAATAGAAATTTTCGGTGATGGTACTATAAATCCATAATATCTAGAATTAAATTTTAGAGAGAACCTTTGATTTTTATTAAATTAAAAATAAAACCCCGCTTTGATAGCGGGGTTTTTCAATTGACAAACCCATGAATGTTAACATTTTTTAACCTTCAATACTGTAAGGACTTCGTAACTTGAACTACAAACTTTGAAATTGAAAAAATGAGAATTTTAAAAACAAACCTCTTGGCTGTTGTACTTCTGATATCAACAAGCTGCCAGTCAAATGTAAAAAAGGATAAAACTGAAGCAACGCAAGAAACCAAAAAAGAAATCGCCAAACTTTCTCAACAAGATTTGAGCAAATACGAAACTGCCTATTTCGCCAGCGGTTGCTTTTGGTGTGTGGAAGCGATTTTTGAGAGCGTAAAAGGAGTTAAAGAAGCTGTTTCAGGTTACGCTGGAGGCACCGAAGATAATCCCACATACCAGCAAGTAGGTGCGGGACTAACAAGCCACGCAGAAGCTGTAGAAGTATATTACGACCCTAAAGTGATTTCCTTTACGGCATTGGTTCAAGTCTTTTTTGGCTCACATGACCCAACTACCTTAAACAGACAAGGACCCGACAGAGGGCCTCAATATAGATCTGTTGCCTTCTACAAGAATGAAGAGGAAAAGAAAATCATTGAAGCTTACATCAGAGCTTTGAAAGAACAAAATGTATATGGTGGTGATCCGATTACAACTGAGGTAACCGCCTTTGAAAAATTTTGGATTGCAGAAGACTACCATCAGGACTATGAAAAAAAGCATCCTAATAATTCTTACATTACTAATGTTTCTATTCCAAGATTAAATCGATTTAAGTCAAATTTTGGTGACTACTTAAAAGAGGACGCCCATTAAGTTTTAGCAACATAGTTCTAAAAAGCGGCTATATAGCCGCTTTTTTCTTCTATCAATTCTTTTTAATCCCTGTTTACGGTAATAAAATCTTCTTAAAACGTAAGAAATTACTATCTTAGGGTATGCAAATCCCCAAATTTGTTGCCTATGAAGTTAATAGTCCCACCCCTCCTATTACTCTTTTTTTATTCTTGCCATCCTAAACCTCATTATAAGGAAGACCATCAAATCATCGAGGTAAAAAGAGCAACAAAAAGTCCAATAATTGATGGTAAAGGCAATGAAAACTCTTGGAACGTTACCGAATGGCATCCTTTAGATCAAAACTGGTTGGGTCCTTCCTACGATTACAATGACTTTAACGGACGGTACAAACTAAACTGGGATGAAGATTACCTCTATTTGCTAGTAGAGATTATCGATGATTCCTTGTACGACCGTGTAAAAGACCCATTGAAACTATGGTGGAACGATGACTCTTTACAAGTCTTTATCGATGAGGATAACTCTGGAGGATTACATCAAAAAAGTCATAATGCTTTTGGTTATCACATTGCACTTGATGGAAATGTGGTTGACTTATCCGAATCCAAAGCACCAAAACTTTTCAATGAACATATTCTTTCGGCAAAAACACAACATGGTAATCAAACTACATGGGAAATGGCAATAACCCTTTATGATGACAGTTATTCTGAGAAAAGTAAAAATCAAACTACTGTTCTAGAAACTAATAAAAAAATTGGGTTTGCACTAGCCTATTGCGATAATGATGGTAGCATAGAGCGAGAAAACTATATAGGTTCCGTTTTTGTTCCTGGAGAAGATAAAAATCAAGCTTGGGTTAATGCAGATATTTTTGGGACGCTCGTGCTTAAGTAAGAACTATTCAATAATTACTTCACTAAACTTAGAATTAATATTAATTGAACTGCTTGAATTCTTATTCTTAAAATACCCCCGGTGAATCGTATTGTTAAAATTTTGTGTCCGATTTAGGGTTATATTCTCAGGAGAAGAAAATTTGGATGATGTTCCGTTTACATATATCGTAAATGGAACATCAGGTGTTGCGCAGTTGAATTCAGCATTCTGTAAGGTAATATCTATATCTTTAAAATCATTAGATATCGATTTGATTTCTAAAGGGCCAAAATCATTTTTAATAAAAGCCCCATTCACCAAACGTTCAATCATTACATTAGAGGAGGTAGAATTTAGCTTCAAATCAAATACCTCTTCCAACGCGACATCCTCGGAATACTTTGTTTGCAATTGCCCGTAATACCAAGTTTTAACATTTATAGGAGTGTAAGAAGCATCTATTTTAGTTCCTACTCCATCAATCTTGGCGGCCCAAAGACTCGAATGTGAAAGTATTGCATTTAAGTTCATCGTATTACCTGCCAATTTAACTTCTCCATGACGCACGTTCATTTTGATTTTCATTCCCTTCGGCATTTTCACCTTAATCGTCTTTTTAACCTTGTAGTTTTTATGTAGCCCATCATGGGAACCATAAAAAATGTTCGGTCTCCCCTCTCCATGACTGTTAAAGTAGAAGATACTTGTAGAATCATTTGCCGACTTTTTTCTTGTTCTCAATTCAAGAAATCTTTCTCTTCTCTCATTTTGGGCCTCCATCCTTTTTGCTCGGGCCTGAGCCATTTTCTCCATTCGCTCATTTAGTTTTTCTCCTCTTTTTCTTTCCATTTCCGCTCGTTTCTCCATCATCTCTTCTCTTTTCTTCGTTAATTTTTCTTGCTTCTCTTCCATTCGCTTGGCCCACTCCTCTAATTTTTTCACATGTTCCTCATCATAACTTTTATCAAAATCTTTCTTCCACTGTCTGATATACTTATCCCCATCTTTCTTAAAAGCCTCATGATCAAACTCCGCCATGGGTGGAACTGGGATATTACTCAATTCATCAAAATCGAAATCAAAGCTGTAGTTATGCAATTCAGGGAACTTGGGCATTTCAATATGAAAATTTTGCAAGTCACTAATGGAATTTTGCCAGAGCCCCATATTTTGAGAGCCTGATGTAATCGAAACCTTTTTACTATTTCCTAAAATCTCTAAACCTGAATTTTCAAAGTATTTTTCAGCCTCCTCGTTAGTCGCATCTTCAATTTCGATAATAGCTTCAATTTCCACTTCGTTTTTGCTCCAAGTTTCAAATTCAATGTCGGCATGACTCGTATTAATCTCTAACACTGCATCCTCGGAAACATTAAAAGTTTCTTTAAAGGTTTTGGTTTGCTTTTGCCCATATGCTCCCATGGCGATGAAGCATAGGAGCATTGTGAGCATTTTAAATGATGTTTGTCTCGACTTGTTCATTTTTTGATGTGTTTAAATCGTTCAACTTCTTTTTTAACTTCTGTAATAATTGTAATCGTAATTGTAAATTCTGTATGAGCGCTGATATGGTCTGGTCATTGGGACCTATTTCATTCAACTCTTTGTTTAATCTTTTATACTCAGTATCCAAACTTTCTAATTGTTCCATATAACTATCCACTAGCGCTTTGTTATCATCCGAAACCGCTAGTTTTGATAATTCTAAATTGATATTGGCTACGTAGTAGTTTTCTACTTTCTTCAGATCAGGAGATAAGTCACCTAAAGAGATTCCTTTCCGTTTTTCTATTTCTCCGTCTTTTTTTACGATAGTTTGTTTAATTGGCTCTTCTGCATACTTTTCAAATGCGAAATACCCTGCAGTTATGAATAACAAGACAGTGGCTGCTATTTTCAATACATAGAGGTATGACTTTTTCGCTTTTGGAAGTTCATCTTCCAACCGTTCTAAAAATCGTTCCTGGTGGCCATGATTCATTCTAGGCTTTTCTTTTTCCCTTTCCTTTTTGAATAATTCTCTAAGATCCTGAGACATATCTTCTATCTTTTAATAATTCTTTCAAAAATCCTTTTCCCCTTAATAATCTAGTTCTACACGCCGATTCAGAAATATTCAATACTTGCGAAATCTCGCTATGGTCAAACCCTTCCATTAGAAACATCATAACCACGTATTTATATTTTTCCGGTAGACTTTCAATCGCCTGCCTTACCTCATCTAAGGAAATGTTTTCTTCTATTGACCAATCCTCATCTTCCGCCACATGTATATAACCTTCATTCAATTCAACTAACTTTTGTTTTTTCGCTTTTAAGAAATCAATACTCTTATTAATAACAATCCGTTTTAACCAAGCTCCAAAAGTGACATCACCTTTAAACTGCTCTATTTTTTGGAATGCCTTAATGAATGATTCCTGTATGACATCTTCAGCGTCATCCGCATTCTTTAAAAACCGCATGGCGACATAAAACATTCCGTCACAATACTGTTTATAAAGCTTTAATTGCGCTCTGCGATTATTCGCTTTGCATTCCTCTACGATATCAATTTGAAACATTCGGTAGTTTCGTTGTTGGTTTTTGATGATGAATTCCCTTAAAGGACGAAAGAAAAAATTGGATGTTGCAAAAAACAAGTAATTTTATGAAATAAGTCACTTGTTAAAACATCGATTTAAGCGAAACTTACGTATTTGATTCAAAATCCATCCCCAAATAATTATTAAAATTATATGAAGCAAGTTACCATCAGCACACCCTTTATAACACTAATCGTGCTTGATTACGGAGCAATTATTCAAAAGCTACTGGTAAAAGATAAAAATGGAGAATCGGTCAACGTTGTTGTTGGTTTTAACTCTCCTGAAAAATATTTAGAGGATAATAAATTTTTAGGTGCCTGTATTGGAAGGTATGCCGGTCGTATCTCAAATGGAAAATTTGAACTAGAACGTGAAACCTATGATTTGCACCAAAAAGATGGTGTACATCTTCATGGCGGAAAAAAAGGTTTCGGTCTAAAATACTGGACTATCGAAGAAGTGCATCAGGGGCGCCAACCTTTTGTGAAGCTTTCCTATCATAGTAAGCATTTAGAAGAGGGTTACCCTGGTAATTTGAAAGTATATGTCACTTATAAACTAATCAACAATCACCTACATATTATCCATGAGGCAAGCACCGACCTTACGACGGTAATCAATCTGACCAACCATTCCTATTTTCGATTAGATGGCACCAGTCAAATAGATGACTATAACCTCCAATTGAATTGCTCGCGAATGGTAGAGACCTATGCAAATCTATTGCCCACAGGTGCATTAATTCCTGTCAATGGAACTTCTTTCGATTTTCTGAATGAAAAGAAAATTGGAAGTACTCGATTAGATACACCTTTCGTAATTGACTCCAAATCAAAAGTGGCGGGAAAAGTTTCCTCAGATAAAACAGCTATTTCGATGGAAGTAAGCACAAATCAACCGGCCTTAGTCTGCTACACGCCTCCTGAATTTCCAGCGATATGTTTTGAAACCCAAAACTATCCTGATGCACCAAACCATAAAAACTTTCCGAGCAGTAGACTTCGTCCTGGTGAAATCTACAAGAATGAATCTAAATTTGTTTTTGACCTATTATAAATAGACGCTGCTCAAAATTGCTGAAATACCTACTGATTTAGTAACTTAGACTAACCCAATACATATAGACATGAAACTAAAAAAATGGCTCATTGGCCTGCTGATTACATTTAGTGCCTTGTTTTTGATATTCAAATTTATCGCTTGGCCTTATTTACAGGGCGAAACTAAAAAAATAAGTCCCCAAAAAGTGGCTACCTATATTGAAAACGGCATGGATTTGACTGTTGCATATTCAAGCCCGTTTAAAAAAGGTAGGGTAATTTTCGGAGAGTTGGTTCCTTATAATGAGGTTTGGCGAACTGGAGCAAATGAGCCTACCACATTTACTACCAAAACTCCAATTAAAATTATAGATAAGGATTTGGCCGCAGGTACTTATGCCCTATGGACCATCCCAGGGAAAAATAGTTGGTCTATCATATTCAATAGTGAAGTTCCTGAATGGGGAGTGACACTTTTAAGTGGAGGTAAAGAAACAACGAGAGACCCCGATTTGGATGTTTTACAGGTTGAAGTTCCTTCAAATTCTCTTTCGGCTGAGCGTGAAAATTTTACGATTTCTTTTGATCACGGAAACCCAGTAAATCTTTCTTTATCTTGGGATGAAACAATTGTTCAAGTTCCTATTAAAAGATAAGGTTGGCGACTCAAAAAAATATTACTTCATCCCGAATTTCTAAAATTCAAGATAGTAGGAAGCTTATTCCCACAGTTGACGAATTGACTTTGGGTATTCTCAAAAGTGATAAAACCGCTCTGGCCCGTGCTATTACTTTAGTTGAAAGTACCAAGCAAGAAAATCTTGAAAAGGCAAATGCAATCATTGAAAACTGCTTAGCAAAAAAAACAGATAGCATTCGAATCGGCATTACCGGAGTACCAGGAGTTGGTAAAAGTACCTTTATTGAATCTTTCGGTAAACAATTGACGTCCTTAGGAAAAAAAGTAGCGGTTCTGGCCGTAGATCCTACAAGTACAGAGACCAAAGGAAGTATTTTAGGGGACAAGACTAGAATGCAAGAATTGGTAAAAGATGAAAAGGCGTTTATTCGCCCCTCTCCTTCGGGAATATCATTAGGCGGTGTCACCCGTAAAACGCGAGAAACCATTATTCTTTGTGAAGCTGCTGGTTATGATGTTATTCTTGTGGAAACCGTAGGTGTGGGTCAAAGCGAAACTGCCGTACATAGCATGGTAGATTTCTTTTTGTTGTTGAAACTGCCAGGAGCTGGAGATGAGCTACAGGGAATCAAAAGGGGAATCATAGAAATGGCCGATGCTATAGTTATCAATAAAGCAGATGGTGATAATGTAAAACGCGCCCGAAATGCATCTATTGAGTTTTCTAGAGCCTTACATTTATATCCGCCAAAAGTAAATGGATGGACACCTAAAGTGTTAAGCTGTTCTTCAATTGAAAATACAGGACTTGATAAAATCTGGGAAATGATTCTAAATTATATCTTAGAAAACAAAGCTTCAAACTTTTTTAACTCCAAACGGCAAAAACAAAACAAAAATTGGTTACTACAGACACTTGATGACCAACTCAAGCAACAATTTTATCAAGATAAAAAGGTGGCTAAAGCGCTTGAGAAGTTAATAGAGGATGTTATAAACAATAGGATTTCCCCATTTCGTGCCGCAGAAAAACTACTACGGGCACATCATAAATGAAATCCCTAAATTTGCGCCAGCAACACCTAGTCAATGAATGTAATTACCGATTCTTTACTTTCAATAGTAGTTCCTTTTTATAACGAGCAAGACAATGCAGTTCTCTTAACCGAGAAAATTCATGAGAGTCTGCAAGGGTATAACTATGAAATCATTTATGTGGATGATTTTTCTACTGATAATACCAGAAAAGTTGTCAAGGCAATGAGTGATAGTAAGGTCCATTTGATTGAACTTAAAAAGAACTACGGACAAAGTTTAGCCCTTGCCGCTGGTATAGATCATGCCAAAGGAGAGTACATTATTACTATGGATGGTGATTTACAAAACGACCCTAGTGATATTCCTGAAATGCTGGGCTATGCTGTGCAAGAGGAGTATGATGTCGTGACAGGAATCCGTCGGAAACGTAAGGACTCTTTAGTCAAAAAAATTCCTTCTAAAATTGCCAACTTCTTGGTAAGAAGAGTAACTAAATTGGATATTAAGGACAATGGCTGTGCGCTCAAGGTATTTACCAAAGATATTGCCAAAGAATTGAATCTTTACGGCGAAATGCATCGCTTTATTACCTTGCTTGCGCATCTCGAAGGCGCTCAGATAAAACAAGTTCCCGTAAAACACCACGCAAGACATGCAGGTGTTTCAAAATACGGATTAGAGCGTGTATTTAAAGTAGTTGCAGATATGATGCTTCTGCTTTTCATACGGAAGTATTTTCAACGACCCATTCACCTTTTTGGTATTTTTGGAGTCTTACTAATAATTTTAGGCGGACTAATCAACATTTATCTTTTAATCGTAAAATTCGGTTTTGGCGAAGATATCGGAACCAGACCATTACTTATTTTCGGTTTGATGTTCATTCTAGCCGGTATTCAATTATTTACAATAGGTATCGTTATGGAACTTTTGATTCGAACCTACTATGAATCACAGCAGAAACGACCCTATAGAATCAAAAAAATCACTGTAGGTGGCGAATCTGCGTAAGAAAGGTATAACTACATTAAAGATTCTTATAAGTGCAGCGCTTATCTATTTCATTTTTACCAAACTTAATGTTGCCGAGATTTTTGAAACTGTCAAAAAGTCGAATCCTTTTTATTTAATCTTCGCGCTAGCAATTTTCATCATTTCTAAAGTAATAGCAGCTTTTCGCCTAAATAGCTACTTTCATGAGTTGAGAATTTTCTTGACACATAAAAGCAATTTGAAACTATATCTATTGGGAATGTTTTACAACCTCTTTCTGCCTGGGGGAATTGGTGGTGATGCCTACAAAGGCTATGTTATCAAAAAAAAATTTGAGATAGAAACGAAAAAAGTAGTTTCCGTTTTGGTTTTGGATCGGTTAAGTGGTCTTCATTTACTGTTCATTTATGCTTGTGGATTGGCATTGTTCCTCAATAACAGTCAACTCGAAAATTTTAAAATTCTAATAGGGCTCGCAATTCCCTTGAGTGTCGTGGTTTTTTATTTTTTAAATAAAAAATTCTTAGGATACGTCCTATCAGTTTTTTGGAAATCGTTCGGTTATTCGGCTTTGGTTCAACTATCGCAATTGATTTGTGTGTATTTCATATTGATATCCCTAGGAGTCGAAACGAGTATCGTAGCTTACCTGGTCATTTTCTTAATTTCATCTATAGTATCCGTAATTCCTTTAACTATAGGCGGAATAGGAAGTCGAGAACTTACATTCTTCTATGGTGCAGCGCTTCTTGGATTAAATGAGAGTACTTCTGTAGCTGTTAGCATGCTATTCTTTTTAATTACGGCAGTGGTATCTCTACTTGGGGTATACTACGCAGTAGGAAAACCTGAGCTGGAGGTCCATCAATAAATATGAATCAAATGCCGTTTATTCAAGACCTTCTTTCTTGTAGCAGGATCTAAAAACTTGGCTTGTAATCTTGTAATTCTAAACTGGTCTTCGCTAAACTGTCTATCCCAATCGAAACCCATATTTTGAAGTTCTTTCAATTGCAAATCATCGACATAAACCCAGACATTCTTTTTATCGCTCAACCCACTTATAGTAGTAATCTTTACGGGTTTTTTATTGTAAAAATCCAGAGCCCAAGTATGATGTGTGGATACCTTATAAATATTATCAACAGGAATGTTGTTTTCAGCCACAGTTTCTGCCATTGAAGAACCGGCTTGGTATTCCAGTAATGATGGATAGAAATGAGTATTTAAAACGGCATTCAATAATAATGAGCTACATACCGAAATCGTAATAATACGTAAATAATACTCTTCACGCTTCAAGGAGTAATAAATTATTACGGCGAAAGCGCTCCCCATTAAAATATAGGCATAGTTACTTTCAAATTTGAATACGTAAAAACATATCAATACAGAGGCGATAAAAACCAAGCTGAGAACAAAATATTGAACTCCCAGAAGTACCTTTATCGTTTTTCGCTTAGTATATTTATAAAGGCTATACAAGTAAGAGGCCGTCAGTACAGAGAACAATGGAATCGTAATGTTCAAATAATGAGGCAATTTGAACTGGGCAAAACTGATGATAATAAAAATCAGGGTAATCCCTCCGAACGTCAAAAATTCATACTTAGGGTTATACTTGAATTTTAGATTGATAAGCGTTTTCAATCTGCAGAGATATGCACAGATTCCTAAAATCGTCCAAGGTAAGAACACCCAAAGAAATGTGTGGAAAAAGAAAAAGTAATCACTGCTGTTCTTTCCCATGCCTGTTCCGCTCATGCGTTCAAAACTCTGTTCCCAGAAAATAAAAAAGATGCCGCTTCGATTACTTCTACCCCGTATGATTTTTTCAGGATGTAAATCAAACTGATGGTAATAGGCATAGAGCATAGGCGCGATGGCAATTGCAAAAATCACTAGAGCAATAACAACTTTCCAACTCAAAAAACGTCTCCATTTTCTAGTATACGCCAAATGACAGAGTAATGGAAAACCTATTACTAAAAGAGCTATCTGACCTTTTGTGGAAAATGCTATACCAGCCCCAAAAGCCCCTAGAACAATATTTTTTAAGGACTTACTTTCAATATATCCCGTTAATTGCCAAATGGCAAAAATGGTAAAACCGGTGAGCACAGCATCTGTCCGAACATCTATGGTAGCTAGAACTATGGTTTGTGCTGTCATAAAGACAATAGCAGCTAACTTACCCGTTTCCGTATTGTATAAGAGTTTGCCTAAACCGAAGCAGCTATAGGCCCCTAAAAGAGTGGCTAGTATTCCGGGAATGCGATATGCCCAAGCGTGTATACCAAAAATTTTGTAGGAAAGTGCGGCAAGCCAATAATGCATATGTGGCTTGTCGAGGTATTCTTCTGGACCCTTAAAAAGGCTCAAGAAGTCATTCTCCTGAACCATACGCATGGCCATCACGGCAAACTGTGCAGAATCATTCTCAAAGAGTTTCACGAACATTCCTGAGATGTACACAAAAATGGTCAGAAACAACAAAAACCAATACCTAGTGTTAGATATCATAGACGGATTTTGGGGAGAGCAAATATAAACAACTTTGCAAATAACCAGCCAAAAAAGAGACCTATTACCATTCCCGAAAATACGTCTAAGGGAAAATGCACTCCAATATATATCCTACTATAGGCTACGAAAACGGCCCAAACTAACAGGAAAATTCCTATATGACGAAATTTACCTTTCAATATTATTGAAAAGAAAACGGCCACTGCCATTGTATTACCAGCATGGGCCGAAAAATAGCCAAACTTACCTCCGCAGTTATCTTTTACCAATCGAGCCAATTCATTAACATCTATATCAAAACACGGACGTAAGCGCTGAACTCCATATTTAAAAAAATCAGCTAAGCCATTGGTTACGGTAATCATTAAAATAGCGGTTACAACGAGTAATCCCGTCTTTTTCAATCCAAACTGTTTGTATGAAAGAAATATGAGGAGTAGATATATTGGAATTGAACTGTATTTATTGGTAATGAACATCCACAAACCATCCCAAGTTTCGGTTCCCAAATTATTGAGTAACAAGAAAACTTCTTTGTCATATTTAAGGATTTCCTCTAGCATAGAACTAGTCTTCGTATCTAGAAACTTCTCTATCGTAAAAAGCCGTTGCTTGTTTTATTAAACTTTCAGTTTCGTTTTCAAGCTCTTTTTCATCGTCAGTGGTGAATTCTTCAAACCATTGTACCTCATCATCTTCAAGATTAATGATAAATCTAGGGTACTCTGTATGAACAATAAATATGGCAGATGGATAATCAGTATTATCACCTAATAAAAATTTCGGGAATTCCATGGTAATCAACTTTGAACTATTAACTTTTTCGTGAGATAATTAAATCGAATATACAACATAATGGCCGATGCTGTAAGACCTGCTAAAAGTCCAATCCAGATACCTGCACTTCCCAATTCTGTATGCAATCCTAGGTAGTAACAGATAGGAAATCCGACGAGCCAATACGCAATAAATGTTATAAAAGTAGGAATCTTTACATCTTGTAATCCCCTTAGAGCACCTAAAACAACTACTTGTATACCGTCCGAAATTTGAAAAAAGGCTGAAACCAGAAGAAGCTGTGCAGCAAGGAAAACCACCTCAGTATTATCAGATAGGTTCAAAGCCGAGTCTAAATCCAAATACAAGGTCGGAAACCAATTTCTACCCCATAAAAAGAGCGTAGCAAAAACAATTGTAACAAAAAAGGTTAGCAAGAAAATAGATTGCGCTATCCGTCTTAACTCCTTGAAATTCTGAAGCCCCTTCTGATTTCCAACGCGTATCATTGCGACTACTCCTAAGCCCATACTGAACATAAAGGTCATGCTGCTCAGATTAAGGGCAATTTGATTGGCTGCTTGAGCATTCTTGCCTAGAACTCCGCTTAGCCAAATGGCTGCGGTAAAAATGGCCACTTCAAAAAACATTTGTAAGGCCGATGGGAAACCCAAACTAATAATCTTGTTCATCACCTTCTTTTCGAGATCACGAAAATTAAAACCGGTAACATAGTCATGGAACTTCTTCTTACTCTTCAACAAATACCAGATATAAAGCACCATTAATATTCGAGCAACCAAAGTACCTATGGCCGCACCAACAATTCCCATTTTAGGAAATCCGAAAGAGCCAAAAATCAATAGATAATTCAAGATAATATTTACCACATTGGCAACGACCGTAGCATACATGGGATATCTTGTTTGTGACAGTCCATCAGAAAATTGTTTAAATGCCTGAAAGATTACCAAAGGAATTAGTGAAAAGGCAACCAAATCTAAATACGGCATTGCCAGTTCAACCACTTCAGGAGGTTGGTCCATCATATGCATTAAAGGCTTTGCTAAGAGAATCAAGCCAAACAGAGAGACACCTAAAACTGCGCATAAAACAAGTCCGTGCTTTAGTGCACTTTTGCCATCTGCCTTATTGCCTGCACCATCCGCTTCGGCAACTAAGGGGGTGATAGCTGTTGAAAATCCTATACCCAAAGACATGGCGATAAATACAAAACTGTTCCCCAAGGATACCGCAGCAAGTTCAGCCGTACCCAATTGGCCCACCATAATATTATCAGCCAGTTGCACCACAGTATGACCCAAAAGACCCATGATTACAGGTACTGACAACTTAATGTTATAGGTAAACTCTTTGGTATAGTTTTTTAGCACTTACTCAGTCGGTATTTCAATTTCAAACTTTTTTAGCTTCTTCCCAGAAAACATCCATCTCCTCTAAAGTCATTTCTTTTAAAGATTTACCTAATCCTTTGGCCTTATTCTCCAAATATTGAAACCTTTTTATAAATTTTTTGTTTGTGCGTTCCAAAGCATTTTCGGGACTTATATCTAAGAATCTGGCATAATTCACCATTGAAAAAAGAACGTCACCAAACTCCTCCTCCATCTTCTCAGTATCTTGCTTTTTTACTTCATATTGAAACTCTGCCAGTTCTTCCTGAACTTTTTCCCAAACTTGTTCAGGTTTTTCCCAATCAAAACCAACTCCAGAAACTTTATCTTGAATGCGGTTGGCTTTTACCAGGGACGGTAATCCATTTGGTACTCCTTCTAAAACACTTTTCTTTCCTTCTTTAAGCTTTAAATTCTCCCAATTTCGCTTTACATCCTTTTCATCTTCCACCGTCACATCTCCATAAATATGAGGGTGTCGATTAATCAATTTTTCACTAATACTTGTGCATACATCGGCAATATCAAAGTCTTTAGTTTCACTTCCTATTTTGGCATAGAAAATAATATGTAAAAGAATATCGCCTAGCTCTTTCTTGACTTCCTCTAAATCATTGTCTAAAATGGCGTCTCCCAATTCATAAGTCTCTTCAATGGTCAGGTGTCTAAGGGTTTGCATAGTTTGCTTCTTATCCCACGGACATTGCTCCCGAAGTTCATCCTTTATAGTGAGTAAGCGGTCAAAAGCGGCTAATTGGGTTTCTCTTGAATTCATCGAAATTGCTTTCGGTAAAAGTACAAATCACAATGGTTTTCCTTCACCCTTTCGGAAGTGTATTTTTGGTTATCTTTAAAAGATTGAAAATGAACAGCACACCAAATGTCTCTCCTTTCTAAAATAGGTTTTAATAGTTTTCTATTTCTAGGGATAATCTCTCTGGGAAATATTTGCCAGGCTCAAAACACAGATTCTGAAAAGGTGATAGAAAGTACCTTGGAAATAATCTCCATAGCTTCTCTAGAACGAAGAGTAATTTACCAGAATAATATTCATTTTGAAGCACCAAATTGGACTCCCGACGGAAAGACATTGATTTATAATAGTAAAGGATTGTTATATAAAATTCCCGTTGAAGGTGGGAAACCAGAATTGATTCCCACGGGTTCTCTTACAAGAATTAATAACGACCATGGTATTTCACCAGATGGTACTCAAATGGTAATTAGCGATCAGACAGAGACCGGAAAATCATTAATTTATTCACTACCTATTAAAGGGGGTGAACCAAAACAAATCACACCGGTTGGTCCGTCCTACTGGCACGGTTGGTCACCTGACGGAAAAACTTTGGCCTATTGTGCGGAACGAAATGGCAACTATGACATTTATTCAATTCCACTAAAAGGCGGTGAAGAAAAACGTTTGACATCTTCAGATGGTTTGGATGACGGCCCAGATTATTCTCCCGACGGGAAGTATATCTATTTTAATTCCGAGAGAACGGGAACCATGCAGGTTTGGCGTATGAAAACAGATGGTACCGAACAAGAACAAGTTACCAACGATGAACTAAACGATTGGTTTCCACATCCTTCCCCTGATGGAAAATTTATTGTTTACGTCACTTTCGGCACAGATGTCCCTTCAGGGCAACACCCTGCCAATAAAAATGTGATGCTTCGTTTGATGCATTTAGAAACAAAAGAGGTTATAACAATAGCTAAACTATTTGGCGGGCAAGGAACTATTAATGTACCGTCGTGGTCGCCGGATAGTCAACAAATTGCTTTTGTTAGTTATCAGTTTAAATAAAAGAAATGAAATATAAAAAAATACTTCTGTGCCTAATTTTATGTGGGTTGACCTTTCACATGACGGCCCAAAACCTTTCTGAAAAAGCAACTACTTTTCTAAATCTCTTATCAGATGAAATAAAGGAAAAAGTACTTTTTGAACTGGAAGACGAAGAGCGTTTCAACATGAATTACGTGCCCATTCCTAGAAAGGGGCCGACGTTTCATGATTTCGATGAAAAACAAAAAGCAGCAGCATTGGATTTACTGCAGTCTTCATTAGGCAAAGAAGGTTATAGAAAAACACAAGAAATTATAGCTCTTGAAAAAGTCCTTCGCATTATTGAAAACGACGATAATGATAAAATGCCAGATGGTCGACCAAGAAGAGATCCTTTGAATTATCATTTCTGCATTTTCGGTGACCCCGCCTCAAAAGCGCCATGGGGCTGGCGATTTGAAGGACATCACATTTCATTGAACTTTACATCCGCAGAAGGAAAAATCAGCGCTTCAACACCATCTTTCTTTGGTACTAACCCAGGTATTATAAAAACTACTAATCAAGAAGAAAAAGAGGTTTTAAAGAAGGAGGCAGAATTAGGTTTTCAACTTATTAATTCAATGAATGAAACACAATTGAAGGTGACACGATTTACAGAAGAAGCACCCTTAGATGTTAGCTCAGCAAACCACCGAAAGGTAGAGAAATTATATCCCGAGGGTATTTCTTATACGGCCTTATCAGAAGACCAGAAAGAGGTACTGCTCCAATTATTGAATGTTTATCTGTCAACCTTTGAGCCTCATTTTGAATCCAGTTTTTGGGAAAAGATAAAGGACTCCGGAATCGATAACCTGACCTTCGCGTGGGCGGGGAGTCTTCAACCAGGTACTGGACATTATTACAGAATTCAAGGTCCTACACTGCTCATTGAATATGACAATACACAAAACAACGCAAATCACGCTCATGCGGTGGTTCGGGATTTGACAAATGACTACGGAGAAGATATACTTAGAGAACATTACAAAAGGCACCACAACTAATACCAGTTTTATTTATGAATACCAGACGTGAGTTTTTATTTAAATCAGGATTATTTACTGCGGGAACTATCCTATTACCTTCCTGCGCTTTTGCTAATTACTTGGAATCGCAGCAATATGGGGTGCAGCTTTATTCATTCCGAGATGAAATGGCCAATGATGCAAAAGGAACTCTGGAAAAAATAGCTTCCATCGGATTGAAAAAAATAGAATCGGCAAGAAGTCGCGAAGGCCATTACTATGGACTCTCCCCAAAGGAAATGAAAGATACATGTGATGCCTTAGGAATGAAACTTACCAGTGGTCATGTTGCACTAGACGACAGTTTTGATAAAACCATGGAAGAGGCAGTCGCTTCAGGTCAAGAGTATCTAATCTGTTCTTCAATGCCTAGCAAAGGGCAAACGGTAGATAACTACAAAAAAGTAGCTGATGCTTTCAATAAAGCCGGTGAATCTTGTAAAAAACAAGGTTTAAAGTTCGGCTATCACAATCATGAATACGAATTCGAAGCTGAAAATGACGAAGTTTTATACGATGTCTTAATGGATCATACTGAGCCAGATTTGGTCCATATGGAATTGGATTTGGGCTGGGTAATCGTTGGCGGAAAAGACCCGTTGGATTATTTCAAAAAGTATCCTGGTCGTTTTCCGCTTTGGCATTTGAAGGATATGAACATGACCAAAATGGAAAGCACGGAATTTGGGAAAGGTAGCCTCGACATTCCAACTATGATGGCAAATCAAAAAGAATCAGGAGTAAAACATATTTTTATCGAACAAGAAGAGTATGCCAGTACGCCGCTAGAAAGCATGAAACACAATATGGAGTTTTTAGGAAATCTCTAATCATCAACCAACTGAAAATAAAATCCTTATGAAGAATTTGATTCGAATACTTGGGATAGTATGCCTTATATTATCCGTAGCTTGTTCTCCAGAAGTAACCACTTATGACATTTTAATAAAAAACGGACAAATTGTAGATGGTTCAGGTAAACCTGGATATTCCGGTAATATCGCAATCAACGGGGATACTATTGTAGCAGTTGGAGATATTCAGCATGCTATTGGTAAACAAGAAATCGACGCCACCGGACTCACAGTTGCCCCCGGATTTATCAATATGCTAAGTTGGGCCAATGAATCTTTAATTGAAGATGGTCGGTCACAAGGTGATATTCGACAAGGCGTTACACTTGAAGTTTTAGGCGAAGGAAATTCAATGGGACCATTGAGTGAATCGATGAAAAAGGAAATGAAGGAAGGACAATCCACCATCAAATATGATATTCCATGGACTACTTTAGGTGAATATCTTGAATATCTCGAAAACAAAGGGGTTTCTACTAACATCGCTTCCTTTATTGGAAACGCCACTTTACGCAAGAATACTATTGGTTATGAGAATCGACCTCCTACCCCCTATGAAATGGAAACGATGAAAAGGTTGACCCGGGAAGCAATGGAAGAAGGTGCGATGGGCATATCAACTTCATTAATTTACGTTCCTAGTGGGCATGCAAAAACAGATGAAATAATTGAATTGGCCAAAGTAGTTTCTGAGTATGACGGAATGTACATTTCCCATATCCGTGATGAAGAAGGATTCCTACTAGATGCTGTTCAAGAATTGATTACTATTGCCGAAGAAGCTGATATCACATCAGAAATCTATCATTTCAAAGCTTCCGGAAATGCCAATTGGCACTTGTTGGATTCCGCTATAACACTGGTTGAGAAGGCCCGCAAAAAAGGTTTGGAAGTAACTACTGATATGTATATGTATAATGCGAGTTCTACAGGATTGAATATATTGCTTCCCGCTTGGGCAAAAGAAGGTGGCCATGGAGCGACGATGAAACTCATTGAACAAAAAGACAAGCGCAAAAAGATGATGGCCGAAGTAGATTTTCATGTGCCTCCTGAGAATATCCTTTTAGTAGGTTTCCGAAATAAGGAAATGCGAACCAATATTGGCAAAACACTGGCTGCTGTTGCAAAAGAAAGAAATATATCCCCTGAAGAGGCCATTGTTGATTTGATTTATGAGGATAATAGCAGAATACAGGTGGTTTATTTCTCCATGTCCGAAGAAAATATCAAAAAGAAATTGGCGCTCCCCTACATGTCCATTTGCTCTGATTCTGGTTCTTATACGAATGAAGGTGTGTTTTTAGAACAAAGCACACACCCCAGAGCCTATGGCTCGTTTGCGCGGTTATTGGGTAAATATGTACGTGAGGAGAAGGTGGTTAGCTTGGAAGATGCTGTTTATAAATTGACAACGCTCCCAGCTACAAATTTGAAGCTTAAAAAACGAGGGGCACTAAAAGAAGGTTTTTATGCCGATATTACGGTATTTGACTCCGCTAAAATCAAGGACAATGCTACTTTTGAAAAGCCACATCAATATGCTACAGGAATGCAGCATGTTTTAGTCAACGGTACAGTAGTCCTAAAAGACGGCGAACATACAGGTTCTTTTCCAGGCCGTGTGGTTCGAGGGCCCGGATGGAAAGTAAAATGAATTTATTAAACCATATGAATAATGAAATCACAGAACAAAACCCTATTTGTTTTTGCTTTACTTATAACACTCAGTAGTTGCAAAGCACAGACTACAAGCATTATTAAAGAAGGCGCTGAATTAACTCTGGTAGCCGATGGTTATGATTTTACGGAAGGCCCTGCGGTTGATAAAAATGGTGATGTTTATTTTACAGACCAACCCAATGATAGAATCGTTAAATGGGATGCAAGTGACAATTCCGTTTCTGATTGGATGAAACCTAGCGGTCGTTCCAACGGACTCTATTTTGACCTTGATGGAAATCTCATAGCTTGTGCTGATGAAAAAAATGAGATTTGGCGTATTGATGTTGAAAAGAATATTACCGTACTTGTTAAAGATTTTGAAAATAAGAAACTTAATGGTCCAAATGATCTTTGGATTGATACTAAGGGAGGTATTTACCTGACAGACCCCCATTACAAAAGGCCGTATTGGAATCGTACTCAAGATACCATCCCAAAACGTGTGTACTATCTTAGTCCTGATAATGAGGAAATAAGCATTGCGGCAGAAAATTATTCCCAACCCAATGGCATTATTGGTATTCCGGATGGAAAAACCCTTTATGTTGCTGATATTGGGTACCCGGGTTCTAGTTCGGACAAGAAAACATATTCTTATTCCATACAAGCGGATGGAAGCCTAATAAACAAAAGAGTTTTTTGTGAAATGGGCTCAGATGGAATGACCATAGATAATAAGGGCAATGTGTATCTTACGGGCAATGGCGTTACGGTTTTTAATTCGAACGGTAAACAAATCGAACACATAAAAATTCCGGAAGCATGGACAGCCAACGTCACCTTTGGTGGTCCAAATCAAGATATCTTATTTATCACGGCCATGGATTCGGTATATACCCTAGAGATGAATGTGAACGGAATTAGATAAGTGAAGAGTTCTTGAATCTTGTTGAAATCCAAAAAATTTAAAAAATTTATGCTAGAAACGGATTACTTAGTCATTGGTAGCGGTGCGGTCGGAATGGCCTTCGTTGATACTTTATTATCAGAAACAGATGCCAATATCATTATGATAGACCGTTATGCAAACCCTGGCGGGCATTGGAATGTTGCCTATCCCTTTGTAACCTTGCACCAGCCTTCACAATTCTATGGCGTAAGCTCAAAAGAATTAAGCAACGGTCGTAAGGATGAGACAGGTACCAACAAGGGATTGTATAGCCTGGCAAAAGGCTCAGAAATAAATGCCTATTATGAAGACGTCATGCAGAATACTTTCCTGTCCTCAGGAAGGGTAAAATACTTTCCTAACTGTAATTACAAAGGCAATCGTGAGTTTGAATCCTTTGAAACAGGTGAGAAACAACTGGTAAAGGTGAATAAGAAAGTAGTCGACACTACAATCTTAGGAACAAGCGTTCCTGCAACTCACACCCCTAATTTTGCAATTGAAGATGGTGTACAATTTATGCCATTAAATGATCTACCCAAAGTTGAGAACGCTCCAAAAGGTTATGTAGTTATTGGAGGTGGTAAAACAGGTATAGATGCTTGTCTTTGGCTTTTAGAAAAACAGGTTAATCCAAACGATATCACTTGGATTGTCTCAAGAGATGCATGGCTACTTGACCGTAAAAACACTCAGCCTACAGATGAATTTTTTGAAACTTCAATTGGTTCAATGGCGGCACAATTAGAGGTAATTCCTAGGGCGAACTCAATTCCTGATTTATTTTATAACCTTGCAGAAGCCGGCGTATTCTTACGTTTGGATAAAAATATTCGGCCAACTATGTTTCATGGGGCAACAGTTAGCCAATTGGAATTGGTAGAACTTAGAAAAATCAGGAACATAATTCGTCTGGGAAGGGTTCAACGTTTGGAAACAAATCAAATTATCATGGATAGGGGGGCCATTCCAACTTCTACAGGCCATATTCATATAGATTGCTCGGCAACCGCAATTACGCAACACGACATTCGTCCCATATTTGAAGATGGCTTGATAACGCCACAAACCGTTCGCTCATACCAACCTGTTTTTAGTGCATCGGTTATAGCCTATGTCGAAGCACATTATGGAGATGACAAAACAAAGAATACGCTTTGTCAAGTAGTGCTTCTCCCAAACCATGATACCGATTGGATAAAAATGTTGTCCGCTCAATTGACCAACCAATTTATATGGTCGAAGGATAAAGATCTCCGAAAGTGGTTAGTTACGAATCGTCTGAATGGTTTTGGTAGACTAGTAAACAATGTGGATAAAAAGGATGCCGATAAAATGGCTCTTTTAAAAAGAATGCGCAGTGCCTCGATGCCTGCAATGATGCGGCTCGAACAATTTATTTCAAAGCTAGATGAAATAGAGAATTCTGAAATTGAAAATCCACAGTTTCAGGTAAACCAAAATATTTTTATTAGAAATCGTATTGTGGAAACACCATCTTCTGAACTCAAACTGGATGAAGGCGATGTATTAGTGAAGGTCGAAAAGTTCGCCTATACTGCTAATAATATCACCTATGCCGTTGCTGGTGATACGATAGGCTATTGGCAATTCTTTCCACCAGTGGGAGAAAATACAGATGGTTGGGGGGTGATTCCTGTTTGGGGATTTGCATCTGTTGTTGAATCCAAAACGGATGAAATTCCTATAGGGGACCGTTTATTTGGATATTTCCCCCCAGCAAAATATCTAAAGATGAAACCTGTGGGTTGTAAGGAAAAAAGGTTCATAGATGGTTCACCTCATCGTTCAGAATTGCCTGTTGGTTATAATATTTATCGAAGGGTACATAATGAGAAAAACTACAATTCACAAAATGATAGAGAACGTATGCTGTTATTTCCGCTGCATCTGACTTCTTTTTGTTTATGGGACGCCTTACAGGAAAAGGAATGGTATGGTGCGAAACAGCTAATTATTCTCAGTGCGAGTAGTAAAACAAGTACAGGATTAGGGTATGCATTGAAATCCGATGAAAATGCCCCTAATGTCATTGGTGTGACCTCTCGAAGGAATTTAGAAACCGTCAAGAATTTAAATATCTACAACCACTGTTTGACTTATAAAGAAGTTACTAGTATTGATTCCAGGATACCAACTGTAATTGTTGATATGTCGGGGAATCAAGATGTATTGGCTGCGCTACATACGCATTTAGGTGACCAAATGAAATTTACAAGTAACGTGGGATTAACACACTGGGCGAATGCGAAACCCAAAGAAGGAATCATTTCAGAGCGAAGCAAATTTTTCTTTGCCCCGGGACATATTCAAAAACGAATGAAAGAATGGGGAGCGGAACGTTTTGACCAAAAAACGACAAGCTTTCTCATGAAGACCACGGCAAAAACGAAAAGTTGGCTTAAATTTAAACAACTAAATGGCTTGCATGAACTGGTTGCATTACATCCACTGGTTTGTGCCGGTGTTTTGCCTCCTGATGAGGGGTTGATTGTTAACCTGTCGTAGACAAGAAAAATTTCACCACAAAAAATAACATCACTTTATTCCAAATAGAATCATGAGTAAACTAACACTTATCGCTAGTATACTAGCAAAAAACGAAAAAAGAGAACTGGTAAAAAGCGAACTTTTAAAACTTATTGCGCCAACAAGAGTGGAAGAAGGCTGCATAAACTACGACCTACATCAGGATAATGAAAATCCGAACCTTTTCGTTTTCCATGAAAATTGGGAGAGTAAAACACTATTGGAAAAACATTTGGCCAGCCCACATATCGCAGAATACTTAAAAGCTACGGAAGGTTCTGTGGAAAAATTTACACTTCAAGAATTGACCCATATCGGATAATTATGAAAACAATCTATTGGACAACTACTGGAATACTATCACTTTTTCTTCTTTGGAGTTCGTATACCTATTTATTTAGCAAAGGTACAATTGACGGTGTGCGCAATCTGGGCTTCCCCGATCATTTCAGGGTTCAATTAGCCATTTTAAAAGTGATTGCGGTGGTTCTAATTCTAGTTCCGCAAATACCTCTTCAAGTAAAAGAATGGGCCTATGTAGGTATCGCACTCTTTTTCCTGACAGCCATCATTGCACATACGGCACATAAAGACCCCTTTTTTATAACCATGATCAATATGGTTTTAGTGGCCTTGCTGGTTATCTCAAATATTTATTTGCATAAAATTTCAGCTGATTGACCTTTAATTCACAATCATGAAAAAAATCGTTGCCTTCTTATTTTGTGTATTGCTATTCTTAAGCAATTGTAAAGAGCGTACCGCAACTCATGAAATGGAAAAATGGAAGTCCGAAATTAAGGCGGTCGAACAGGAGTTTAATGATTTGGCACAAGAAAAGGGCCTTGCCGTTGCATTCGAAAAATTCGCAGCGCCAACAGGCGTAATTCGAAAGGGTGGTAAAGTAATTCAAGGGCCAAAAGCGATTGGTGATTGGTATCGAAATGATAGCAGACCAGGAGAAACCCTGACCTGGCAGCCTGATTTTATTGACGTAAGTAGTTCCGGCGATATGGCCTACACCTATGGTGGATATGTTTTTACTACTGTAGATTCAAACGGCACAAAGAAAGAAAATACGGGCACATTCCACACGGTTTGGAAAAGACAACCCGACGGAAGTTGGAAATTTGTATGGGATTAAACTCATTCTAAAGGAGTAAGCCTCACATTCCGAAATAAAATCTTCCCAGATGCTGCGGCTTGTAACCCTATCGGCCCATCACTAAGGTCTTTATTTTTAATATCTATGGTCATTATATCATTGACCCATACTTGAAGATGATCTTTGTCATTCCTAATTTTATAGCTATTCCATTTATCTAGGGTTTCAACCTTTTCCAAAGGTTTTGATCGAGTTACCACTGATCCAGTGCGATTGTCCTGATTGGGGTGCAAATCCCAGATATTGATTTCATAGCAGTCTGTATTTGAAATAACATTCTCCTTGCAACGGATAAAAATTCCAGAGTTTATGGCGCTATCTGGTTTGAATTCCAGTTCCAGTACAAAATTGGAGTAGGACTTATTGGTCATTACGAATCCTGAACCACTATCTAAACTTCCTATCAATTCATTCTTGACGTATTTCCATTCCGCATGCCCCTCGCTAAACCAATCTTTTGATTCCTTTTGAAATAAAACTTCCGGCGGAGCAGTTTTTTCGGCACAAGATGAAACCAAAACAACTAAGAAAAATATGCTGATAAACGTAACCACTTTTTTCATTCCAAATTCATTTTATTAAACCCTTATTTTACCAAATCAAAGATTCGGGTATACTTGATGATAAAACTATTATTCAATGGGTCACCATCTTGCAGGTTATAATTCCAAACTACGAAAAGACCCGTATTTGCTTGCTGAAGCCATCCGAAACGGACATTGGCCGCCCAAAGTTTGTCAGAGGTGTTGTGCTGAATCAAACCTTGTAAGTAAATATTAGGTTTAAAAGCATATGACAAACGCGTACTCAAAATATTCGCTGTAAAATCTCCATTTGGCAACTGAAAATTATTATACTGAAAAGTAGCGTCGATGTTAAACCGATCACCCGCTCTGTATCTACCCGTTATGGTCTCTATATATCGTGTGCCTCCGAAAGAACCTCCAATAACAGATCGCAGGTTGACCGAAAACGGCTTGCTTTGATTTGTGAAAAATATAATTTGTGATTCCGCATGATCGTAAACGCCTGCATCCACAATTACATTTCTCCCCCTGGAAATGTCAAAAGGATTTACAACGCCCTCCTTGGTAATATTTACCCCCGTGTGTAATTCGTTGCCGCTCTTCCATTCAAAATGGTTATCTAAATGCAAGAAACCCGTTTCTTGAAATCCGTCAAAATTCCAATATCCTCTATAGGATATATGTGGACGATACTCCAAAATTTTAGCATCCGGTTTTTTAGGGCGTAAATGGTACAAAATCAAACCTTCAGGCTTTTTAAAGGATGATCGCAGTAAGAAACCAACTTCAGGGTTAAAGCCCTCTCCTACCTCGGTATAACCTGCACGCATTTCCAAATTATTCCAATTATATGTGGTTTGAAACTTAAAAGAATGCGCATTATTCCGATTATCTGGATCTTTGGTTTGCGCATAGAATCCCGACATTCGTGCTTTTCTTCCCAATCCTAACTTTCCATCCAAAGCAAAGGTTCGATTGTAGTTATTATCAGATTGCAAACCTTCCCGGTTTATAAAAACTGCACCTAGAGCAGAACGCCCTTTGAACTCATGATTAACCCTAGCTACAGTAAAATTGTTTTCTTCAATTCCTTTATCACTTACATCTTCAGTCCACATACTAAGCAATCCCACATTGGTACGATTCAACTTTCCGGATAATCGGGCACCTCCAATGATAGGAACTACATTTCCATTGTCACCAATACCAATCCGACGACTAAAAAAGAGGTCTACTTCTCCTGGGCTACCAACACTGAACAATCCGGCATTTTCTAAAAAGAAGGGTCGTTTTTCGGGAAAAAACAAATTAAAGCGATCTAAGTTCACCTGTTGGTCATCAACTTCAACTTGAGCGAAATCAGTATTATACGTGAGGTCAAGTGTTAAACTTGGCGTGATACTATATTTGATATCGCCTCCAAATTCGAAATTGGTATCATTTACGGTTTCCGGCAAAGTATAATCTGAATCGAACCGAGTGAGCGCGTAGGGAATCAACTTTAAATTACCAGGGCTGCGCAAATCTAAGTTTGTTAAGGTACCAGCAAGCGAAAGTCTCTTCAAATCAAGCCCTACAGGCATTTCGGCCCAAAATGCAATTTCATTACTTTTTCGAATATTCCGTCTGAAATTGATTCCCCAATCCTTACCTGATTGAAAGCGTAAGGTTCGCAAAGGAATAGCAAATTCAGCACTCCAGCCAAAATCACCAACTTTGGTTTGCACCTCCCAGGCACCATCCCAGTTAAGGTTAAATCCACCGATGGTTCCGCCTTGCTGTCTATTCTGATTGAAATTTCCTTGGCCCTCATTATCTACCTGAGCGTCATACTCAACACCTAAGGAATTCGTTCCGAAAATGAATCCGTTCTGCCCATCTTTATAGGTATCCAAAATAAACAAGAACGCATCCGTATTATCAAGATTTGCATCTCTTCGTGCATCAGAAACTACCAAACTGCTCGGACTCGAATCGTAGCAGACTACAGAAACATAGAAGACTTCTGGCGTGTAGGCTACCCGAATGTCTGTTTTTTCGGTTGGCGTTTGCCCAAAATTGGGTTGTGCCTGACTCAATTTCCCTATCGGTTCTATTGCCTTCCAAATTACGTCATCTATAACATCTCCATCTATCGAAGGAGCATTTTCCAAGGCCACTGCTGCAGCTGTTGGTCTCGATTTTAAATCAGAGGTACTGACTTGTTCTTGGGCAAAAGAAAAAAAAGAGCATCCCGCAAAAAGGAAGAAAATAAAAATACTTCTGTGATGGTGCATGAAATAGTCGGTTGGTTTATAAAATTCCCTAAAGGCGCGTCAAGTTAAAAATACAGCGTTTTAGATAAACAAAAAAAACCTTCAATACTGAAGGCCTTTTTTATATTTCATTTGAAACTAGTTGTAGTTTCGGTCGATTAGCTTAATTCGCTAGCAACTAAATAGTAAAATGCAGGTCTGCTCTTCATACGAATACCTGACATTTTATCAGCAACTTTATTGACAGCCGCCATTGCCTTGTCTTTATCTTCTACACCTAACTTTTTGGCAACGAAGTTTCTGCAAACAGTTTCCAATTCAGATTGGTCACTGCCAGAAACCAAGGTGGCATCTTTATTATCTACCATAGACTTTAAGCTATTTACATAACCGTCAAGTTGATCGTGGTTGATGTTAGATACACCACACTCATTAAGTTGTGATACAGCAGTTGCTTTTAATGCCGCTAATTTTTCATCTCTGTCGCTCATGGTACTTTGTTTTAAAATGTTTAGAAATCAGTGTTTATATTAAATCAGAACTGTAAGGTAAAAATTTCTTTAACAAAAAAACAGAAACTGCCGTGAAAATATGGTTATTTTATAATTTTCGACCCGTTGTCCGCCTGAAAATATGGGAGTTTCATCTAAATTAATTTAAAAAGTGCTTATCTTGTGTAATTAGACCTCTACCAGCAATAACCAACATGTAAAAAATATTAAGATGACCAAAAAAGACCTTTTCTTCATACTATGCATTCTCCTCTTTTTCAGTTGTGATGGTTTAAACGCGCAGATGGTTTCCAAATCTGGAACCCATCCACCAACAGTTTCAGTCGAAAGGTTAGGCAAATACGAAGCATTTTTAAAAAAGGAAATTGCGGATGGAAAAATTCCGGGAGCTGTCTCTTATATCATGATAAATGGACAATTGGTACATAATGGCGCATACGGCTATAGCAGTTTAAAGGACATGACCCCAATGCAGGAAGATCAAATTTTACATTTGATGTCAATGACCAAACCCATAGTTACCGTTGCTTTCATGATGCTCTATGAGGAAGGGCATTTTTTCCTTTCAGATCCAGTTTCGAAATACTTGCCTCAGTTCAAAGACTTGAAAGTCGCAAAAGACTTAAATGCTGGTTTAAATGGAGAAACCGAACCTGCGAACAAGGAGATTACCATTCATCATGTTTTGACACATACTGCAGGTTTTTCACATGGGCTTGCCGGAACCGAACTTGATAATGCAATTGCAAAAGCGCTATACTTTGAACCTCAAAAAGACATTGAAAGTAGGGTAAATACTTTGGCAAGTTTGCCCTTGGTAGGTCATCCGGGAGAGCAATGGTATTATAGTGCATCACCTGATATTCTTGCCTTACTGATTGAACATTTCTCAGGAGTAAATGTTGCTGATTTTTTGCAAGAGCGAATTTTCAATCCATTAGGAATGAAAGATACTGGTTATAACATTACGAAGGAAAACCAAAAAAGATGGGGCCCAGTTCACAATTACAATAAGGAAGGTAAAATGGCCAACTCAGAACAACAGCTTCCTATAGAGGGGAATACGGTCTATGGAGGAACGCATGGCCTTTTTTCAACGGCGCCAGATTATATGAAATTTTGCCAAATGCTTTTGAACAATGGTAAATTGAATGGCCAACAATTCTTAAGCCCTAAAACTTTGGAACTCATGACCATGAATCAAATTGGAGATTTATCCCAAGGTCCTGGGCAAGGTTTCGGACTGGGTTTTGGAGTAACTACTGATGTTGCTGCTAGCAAAAGTTTAGGGTCCGTTGGACGTTACTATTGGGGCGGAGCTTATAGTACCTACTTTTTTATTGACCCAAAGGAAGAATTGATTGCCATTTTAATGACGCAAATTCAACCGTATAGTGGTTATTATGCTAACAAATTCCAACAGTTCATCTATCAATCCCTAACCGAATAAATTCTTGACGTTTTTTTATATCTTCAAGCCCCTAAACAACCAACAAAAATGGAAGCGTACGTATTTGAAATAATAGGAACAGCCTTATTGATACTTTTAGGTAACGGTATCGTTGCAAACGCATTGCTAAAAGACACCAAGGGTGGAGACACCGGTTGGGTGGGTATCACCATTGGTTGGGCGGTGGCGGTTTTTGTGGGTGTTTTTGTCTCCGCGGATGTCAGCGGAGCACATTTAAACCCCGCAGTCACATTGGGGTTTGCTACGGCGGGAAAGTTCAGTTGGGCACTTGTACCTGGATACATTATCGCACAGTTTATTGGGGCGATGTTAGGAACAACATTGGTTTGGTTGACCTATAAAAAGCATTACGATGCTACAGAGGACCAAGGAGCTATTCTTGCCAGTTTTGCCAATACACCCGCAATCAAAAATCCGTTTTGGAATTTTATGACGGAGTTCATCGCAACTTTTGCCTTCGTATTGGCTATTTTTTATATCGCTGGAGGTAGTATGTCGGACGAACCCATATCCTTAGGTTCTTTAGATGCTTTGCCAGTAGCCCTTTTAGTTCTAGGAATCGGTATTAGTTTGGGAGGTCCAACGGGCTATGCAATTAATCCAGCACGTGACTTAGGACCACGCATCATGCATGCCTTGTTACCTATAAAAGGAAAAGGAAGCAGTGCATGGTGGTATGCCTGGATTCCCGTTTTCGGACCAATCGCAGGTGGAGTGGTAGCAGCTTTAGTATATCTTTGGATAGAAATGTATTAGAAAATAAAATCAAAATAATGAAAAGAATCATCATCTTATTGCTATGCGTTAGCGCTGGCAATTTTGCAACCGCTCAAGAAATAGTTCAAATACCCCATGAAAAAGCGACTGGCACGACCTGGGAAGGGGGCGAAAAAGCATATTTCTCCAAAATCTGGCAGAATGATGTAGTGACAAATGTATCTGTTCCTACCATGGAAGTCTTTCGTCCAGAAAATCCGAATGGCGTATCAGTTGTTGTTGCACCAGGTGGAGGGCTTTATGCTTTAAGCATTAAAAGTGAAGGAACCGATGTTGCCCAATGGTTAAACGAACAAGGTGTCACTGCTTTTGTTTTAAAATACAGATTGGTCCCAACCGGGGAAGATGGCGTACAAGAAATTACCGACGAAGGTGCTTCCAATCCTGCGCTGATATTTGAGCGCGTCGCTCCAGTACTCCCCTACTCCTACGCAGATGGTCTGGCGGCGATAAAATACGTTCGAGAAAATGCGGACAGCTACAAACTCGATCCAAGTAAAATTGGTTTTATGGGATTCTCCGCTGGAGGCGCCGTTACCATGGGGGTTGCCTACAACTATGATAAAACGAATCGACCGGACTTTTTGGTACCCGTATATCCATGGACCTTGGTAATGCCTGTTCAGGAAGCTCCCAAAGATGCACCACCAATGCTAGTGATTTGTTCAAGTGATGATCCGCTTGGATTGGCCACTGGAAGCGTTGAATTATATTCCTCCTGGTTAAAAGCAAATAAACCAGTAGCACTACAGATGTACGCAAAAGGTGGACACGGTTACGGAATGAAAAATCAAGGTTTGCCTTCAGATGATTGGATCAAGCGTTTTCACGAATGGGCGATAGCACAAAGTATTATAATTCCATCTGCAGCTGAGTAATATGAAAAAAGTACTCCTTATCTTTTTACTGGTATCAATTTTTGCTCGAGGGCAAGAGGCTAATCGTTTTGCTAATGAGATAGAAGCCATTCAAAAAAAATATGATACGCTTTTAGACACTTCAAAAGAAACGACAGTATTCGCCGGCAGTTCGAGTGTTCGTATTTGGCACGATCTCCAAGAAAAATTTCCGAAGCATCAAATTGTAAATGCCGGTTTTGGAGGTTCACAAGCGTCTGATTTGTTGGCCTATACCGATGAACTGATATTACAATACAAACCCAAAAAGGTTTTTATTTATGAGGGGGACAATGATATTTCCGCAGGAAAAGATGTTAAGGTTATTCTTTCAGACATCTCGCAAATTATCAGTAAAATAAGGGAACAAAATCAATCAGTTAAAATAGTCTTGATTGCGGCAAAACCAAGTATCGCAAGATGGAATCTAAAACGCGATTACAAACGCCTAAATCGCAAGTTCAAAAAGATGAGCAGAAAAGATGCGGATATTCTGTTTGTAGATGTTTGGAAACCCATGCTTAACGGAAGAAAAGTAAAACAAGATATTTTTATCGAAGATGGTTTACATATGAATGCCAAAGGCTATGCTATTTGGTACAATGCAATTAAGTCTTTTTTGGAATAAAAATCAATCAAATAAACGCATCAACAAACTATCCATCGAAAAGAAATGAGGAATTCAACATTCACAAAAAGTCTATTGGTTATTTTAACCATTATCGCTTTCAGCTCTTGCACAGAGCACAAAAAGAAACGGGTCATCAACTTTCCAAAGACTGATTTGGCTGCGGAGAACATGATTCCCAAGCCATTGAAAGTCATTCCTACTAATACGGGATTTGCTCTAGATGAATTCACCGCAATATATACTTCTGAAAATGCGGTCGGATTTGAAGACGTCGGAAAATTTTTGGCAAAAAAAATAAAAGCCAAAACCGATTTAGACCTTCAAGTGAATGTGGCTGAAATTCCGAATATGGAGACGGTCATCTATATCAATCAATCTGAAAGTACTGACTTGGACGGACCGGAAGCGTATCAGCTCTATATTACACAAGATTCTATTATTCTGAATTCAAATACAGCTGCAGGTGCTTTTAGAGGCATTCAAACGATACGGCAAATTATTCCTGAAACGAGCAATGATACCTTGACTACCAATCCGGTTTGGGCAATTCCGACAGGAAAAATTATGGATAACCCACAATTCGAATATCGTGGCTCGATGCTGGATGTTGCCCGACATTTCTTTAGTGTTGAAGATGTCAAAAAATACATTGACCTACTCGCCTACTACAAATACAATGTTCTGCATTTACACCTAACAGATGATCAAGGTTGGCGTATCGAAATCAAATCATGGCCCCTTTTAACCGAAGTCGGTGGAAGCACAGAAGTCGGCGGTGAAGCAGGCGGGTTCTATACTCAAGAAGAATACAAAGACATCGTAGCCTATGCCGCAGAACGTCATATTACCATTGTTCCAGAAGTTGATATGCCGGGCCACACCAATGCAGCTTCGGTCTCTTACCCTGTCTTTAATGGAAATGGTATTAAGCCCGAACTCTATGAAGGAACCGAAGTAGGCAAAAGTACTTTTGCTACACGAAAGGATACCTTATATTCCTTTTTAGATGATGTGATAAGAGAAATTTCGGCCATAACTCCCGGACCCTATTTTCATATTGGTGGTGATGAAAGTCATGTAACTAAAAAGGCAGATTATATCTACTTCGTAGAAAAGGTTGAAAAAATTGTGCAGAAGCACGGCAAGAGAATGATTGGCTGGGATGAAATTGGGCAGGCCGATATCGATTCCACTTCGATTTCGCAGTTTTGGGCAGGCAAGAAAAATGCTTTGGATGCTGTTGCAAAAGGTATGAAGATTATTATGTCTCCAGCGAAGAAAGCCTATCTCGATATGCAATACGACACCCTATCAAAACATGGTTTGCATTGGGCGGCTTATATTCCAACTGACACCGCCTATGTTTGGACACCTGAGGAATATGAAGGCATACCGATGGAGAATATTCTAGGTATTGAAGCACCTTTATGGTCAGAGACCATAAGTGATATTGGAGAATTAGAATACTTGGCATTTCCACGAGCTATTGGCTACTCTGAACTTAGTTGGACAACCCAAGAAAATCGTGATTGGGAAAACTACAAAGTACGTTTGGCGAATCAAGCGCCTTTTCTTGATCGAATGAATGTGAAGTATTATCCCTCGCCCTTAATTGATTGGAAGAAGAGTAAGTATTCTTATAAAGAGATTGAGAAAGATTGATTTTAAAAGTAGGATATAGTTAATAACCATATTCAATTGTTAGCACACATTAGATAAATTATGAGCATTTTTAAACAAATTCGAAAAAAAAATGGCTTTACTCAAATGGAACTGTCAAAAAAGACTGGCTTATCTTTAAGAACCATTCAACGTCTGGATGTGAGCGACAAAGCTCCTATAGGGCATACCTTAAAAGTACTTTCGGAAGTTTTTAATTTAGAACCTATAGTTCTTCTCAAAAAATTTAATTCTATTCAAAAACGCGAAGCGATAGATAACTTATCAATTAAATACATCAATCTATCCGTTTTAGCATTTTTAGGATTGCCTTTTGGTAACATAATTCTACCTTTTTTAATGTGGAAGAACAAACGGAACTCAAAGATTGTAGATGAAGCTGGGAGAAGGATTATTAACATTCAAATTCTTTGGTCTATAGTATTGTGTTTATTACTATGCCTGTCTCCTTTAATGAATATAGTAATTGCATCTTCTTTACCCTTAAGTTTGGTTATTTTATCAATCGCAATACTTATAAATTTAATAATAATAGTAAAAAATGCACGGGCTCTGCAACGTAATAGTTTTGCGGTATTAAATCCACCTATTCGGTTTTTATAGTTCTGGTTAGAAGTCAATTGTCGTAAAATTGACGATATATTTATAGAATTTTCGGTTTCATTTTTTGTTTTATTTGTTGTCTATGTTAAAACATACGACATGAGTATTACCTATAAGAAACTATTAAAAAGAACAGGCTACACGTTGCTAGTATTACTTACCCTTAGTGCAGCAGCAGGATATGTTGGAATGCGCAAATTCAACAATTCATTATTTAAAGAAACTCCAAATTATCTTGTATACACTTCCCAGCCGAAGCCTATCTCTTTCGAATGGGCAAATGATTCTGTTGGGGACTATTTTGAAACTAAAGTGGCAATAAGAGTACCATTAAAAATAAAAGGTATTCCTCATAACTTTTATTTTCAATTCGATACTGGTGCTCCAACTACAATTATCTATGGCAATACTTTAAGATCACTAAAGCTTATTAAAAAGGATTTTAGCACGATTTCTAAAGATGAAAACCTTTATCTAGATAGTCTCAATATCACACTAGGTGGTAATGAAATACATGCGTCGATGTTAGAATTATTAGAGGGTTATGGAGATTCATTTGATATAAACGATACAATTAAAGCAGTAAATTTAGGAACACTTGGCGCCGATTTTCTGGATAAAAAAATAACCCTAATTGATTTTAAAAATCAGTTTATACGGAGCTACGATGAACGTCCTAAATGGATGAATAGTCTAGGTGATTTTAATACCTTCGAATTTAAAGGAAGAAGAATTATGCTACCCGCAAGGATAAATGATCAAGAGTTGGAATTATTTTACGATTCGGGTTCTAGTACCTTTGGTTTAATCACATCAAAAAACCGTTATGATAATTATACGGACGAAAATCAGGAAGAAATAAGATATAACGCTAATAAATTTGGCGACCCTATACCCATTTGCCATAGAAGTACTACCAGAATGATGGAAATTGGAAACTCAAATCTCAATTTGAAAAGAATTAGCTATGTTGATATGTATGCAAAATATCAAAGATTTATCACCCCATTTACACGAATTGGTGGTTGGCTAGGTAATCGACCTTTTGATCAAAATACATTAATACTTGACACTCAAAGGGAAGAATTTATTATTATTGAAAGTCAAATTCGCGAATAACGTGTGCTAATAATGGCTATAATTAATACGGGTTTTGGTGCTTAGCCCTAAGTTTGGCTATATTTAGAGGGTCCGCAAAATCTTTTGGATCTGACTTTTTAAATAGAAAAAATAAAAACAAACAAAAAGATTAGGCGAATCGCTTAAACGGAAACAAAAGCGCACTTTTATTCCCGTACTAATCATAGCCGAGACCGTTAGCCCTCTTAAAGGCATAAGTTCTCAATTTATTTCTTCAATTCATTTTCCTTAACTTTAATGAATTAGCAACCAACTGAAATTCACTAGTGTTATGAGGAATCAAAAATCGAAACCAACAAAAACTTCTCGAAGATCATTTCTAAAAAAAGGAGCTATTGCTTCTTCCATTTTTATCGTCCCACGGCATGTTCTTGGGGGGGCTGGGTTTTTAGCGCCTAGCGACCGTCTCAACCTAGCTGCCATTGGTGCGGGTGGAAAAGGAACAAGTGATATCAAAAATGCTTCGGTCGATGGCCGTGAAAAAGTACGGGCGCTATGTGATGTTGATTTTTCAGGTTCGGCAAAACGTTCGGTTGAAAACTTTCCTAAGGCAAAGCTCTATAATGATTACCGCGTAATGCTGGATAAGGAAAAGAATCTTGATGCGGTTACTATTTCTACCCCCGATCATATTCATGGTCCCGCTGCGGCCTATGCCATGGAGCGTGGTATTCATGTATATGTGCAAAAACCTATGACCCATAATATTCGTGAAGCACGAATATTGACTGAAATGGCCCGCGAAAAAAAGATTGTTACTCAAATGGGGAATCAAGGCGGCTCGAATCCGTTGTTGGGTATGGTTCAAAAATGGATAGATTCAGACGCGATAGGTGCCGTTTCAAAAGTACAAGTTTGGACAAATCGTCCTGTATGGCCTCAAGGCGGAAAAATGCCTGAAGCCGATGCCAGTTTAAAACCAAAAGACCTGTATTGGGATTTATGGTTAGGCCCTAACGAAGCAAAACCTTTTACACCAAACATACATCCCTTCAACTGGAGAGGCTGGTGGGATTATGGTACAGGCGCCTTAGGCGATGTAGGTTGTCACCTTATTGACATTCCATTTAGAACGTTGGGTCTAAAATATCCCACCGATGCTGAGTGCAGTGTGGGTTCTGTTTATTCTCAAATGTGGAATGCCGATTATCACCCTGAAGGTTGTCCGGCTTCGTCATTTATCACGCTACATTTTGATGCGACCGAGAAAACTAAAAACCCAATTGAAATGACATGGAGCGATGGCGGTATACGACCTTCGCATCCCGATATTATTCCTGCCAATAGTGATATAGGAGGACCAGGTAGCTATAATGGTGTTTTAATCATCGGGGAGAAAGGAATTATTTCCACAAACATAAATGATAGCTCTCCACTTACACCTAAACTCTATCTAAATGATGGGACTACGGATTTCGGACCAGAGGTTGAAATTATGGAAGAACCCGAATATGGGCATCAGCGCAAATGGGTAGATGCATGTAAAGCTGGTTTTGGTAGTGAAGAACATATGGCATTGACCTCATCATTCGATTATGCAGGACCAATGACAGAAACAGTTCTTATGGGAAATTTGGCCATTAGAAGTTATATGCTGCGCCGTGAGGACGAAAAAGGTAAAATGGAATTCTTCGCCCGTAAAAAACTTTTATGGGATGGAGAAAATACAAGAATCACCAATCTAGAGGAAGCCAATCAATTTGTTGGAAGAACCTATAGAGATGGTTGGAAAGTTTAGATTTAGTTGATTGAACTTATTCTATTTCTGCCACATCGAGCGAAGTCGAGATGCATTTCACTTAAAAGCACGTTCTCGACTTCGCTCGAACTGACAGTTTAGTAGACTGAGTTTTTAAAAGGTTTTTTACTTTTTCACCCCAGGCAACCCATTTGGTTTCTTGGTCTGCCAATTGAATTTCTCAGCTTTCTTTTCTACTGGCCAAACCTCGTCCAAGGTATTCGCCTCAAACACTTTTCCGTTTTTGATTACGTGGCTCAGTGTATTTGTGTTTCGTAAATCATCCATGGGGTTCTTTTCAAGAATAACGATATCCGCCAGTTTACCCGCTTCTATACTTCCCAAATCGCCATCTAGTCCAATTGCTCTTGCACCCTTGATAGTCGCCACTTTTAGAGCATCGTATTTATCCATTCCTGCACTAGCAACTGACCATAATTCCCAATGGAAACCGAGACCTTGTAATTGTCCGTGGCTGCCGATTCCCGCCAATCCGTCAGCTTCTACCAAGTCCTTCATAAATTCTGCATGCTTTTTAAAGACATGCTCTTCATCCATAAACCAGCCTGGTCTCCTCCTACTTTTACTCGCCAATTCCTTGTACGGTGTAAAATATTGTAGCTTTTGATCTCCCCAAACATCTTCACGCGAATAGTAATAGTTTTCTGCCCAAGGACCTCCATAGGAAACCAATAAAGTCGGTGTGACAGCCATTTTAGATTCCGCAATGGTTTTCACCACATCATCATAAATCGGGTAAATCGGCAAGGAATGTTCATGACCCGGATAGCCATCTAACAACTGCGTCATATTCAATTTGAAATCCAGTCCACCTTCAGTAGTTGGCATCAATTTCAGTTCTTTACAGGCTTCAATAACCCACTGTCGTTGTTGGCGGTTACCAACCAAGTACATTTTGATTGTCTTGGTATCATAATAGTTGCTGTATTGTTTCAATACGTCTTTAGCCTGATCTAAGCTTTCCAATTGGTAGCCCCAAAACCCTAATCCTGGTCCAGTGCTATAAATTCTTGGTCCATCGACCATTCCCGCCTCGACCATGTCGGAATAGGATAAAACATCCGTAGTTCCTGTTTGAGGATCTCTTGTCGTGGTAACACCGTAGGCCAGGTTTGCAGCATACATCCAAACTTGATTCTTATGAATGCCCCAAGCTGGTCGCAGATGGGCATGTGTATCAACATAACCGGGCATAATCGTCTTTCCTGTAATGTCAATTTCCTTTGTTCCATTAGGTATTTGAAGGCTTCCTGAAGGTCCGACTGCTATAATTCTATTGTTTTCAATGAGCAAATCCCCATTTTCAACTACTTCAGTACCTTTCATGGTTAGTATGCGTCCACCTTTTAAAAGCAAGTTTCCCTTTGGCGTATATTTTTTATACTTCACGTCAATCTTAAACTCATCTGCCTCAAACCTCGGATCTTTCTTTTTCTCTTTATCGGTATCTGTTTTTGTGGAATCGGTTTTCTTTTCGGATTTTTTCAATTCCTTTTCCTTCTTTTTTGCCGCGGCAAGACTATCTACGAATTGCTTGCCAGCGTCCACATCATATCTAAAATGACTTGATCCCAATGACCAATGCACCTTTTTACTGTCGGATGACCAATTGGCAAATTCACCACCAATAATGGTTAGTTTCATCGCTGGAAAAGCTGCTTTATCAGCTTTAGCAACAGAAACTGTCGGCACCTTACCATATCTTGGAATGGTTGCCACATAAACATCATTATTGATTTTTGCCATTGCGGATTTACCATCTGGAGAAATCTTTATGTAATCAGGTTTTGATGATTTGTCCTTGTCATCTGCTTCGACCTCTTGCGGAAGCAATGAATGGTCATCTAATTTGTCTTGAGAACCGTAGGTTACAATTCCTTTTAATTTCAAATGGACTTTCTTATCCGTACCGTCCCAACGAATGGAAAGCAATTCCCCATTATTATTACTTAAATACACGCGATCATCCGTTTTCGTAAAATGTGGATAGAAACGTTGTTTCGATTTATCGATTAAATTGATGGTTCCGCCTTCAGAAGAAACCCACATCAAATCCTCGAACATTTGCCTGCTGTATATTCCTAATAAATCTTGAAACGATTGAGTTGACCCACGGTGAAAAGCAATCCTTTTGGATTTGTACGACCATTCAGGATACTGATAAAGACCTGGCTGCTGCGTTAACTGCGTTATTTTGGTTCTTCCGTCTACGTTTACTTTGTAGAGATGTCCACCACCCTCTTTCCAAGTGGTAAATACCAAATACTTTCCATCAGGAGACCAATCGGGCTGGGCTTCAATGAAATCGTTTTTGGTCAAACGTTTCGGAGTTCCGTTTGGAAAATCCATTACATATAATCTGTTTAGTGCGGTAAAAGCCAGTTTGCTTCCGTCGGGTGATGGTTTCGCATCGCGGATTTGCGTTGCCAAAGCTTCCTCAACGTCTTTAATAGGATACTTAAAAGATAGTAAGGGCCCCATGTCCAAATTCACATCTACGGAAAATGGAATCTGTGTAGCTACATTTCCATTTAAAGAAATAGAATAGATTTTCCCTCCATAGGATGCTATCAGATTTTTGCTATCAGGAGTAAAGGACATGGCCGGAAGCACCCCCAATGGTGCTATAGATTCCTGCTCATCACGCTGAACGGGATATGCCAACCAACGTTCGTCACCCGATTTTAAGTTTCGCAATACCAAACCCGTTTCATTTTCGAAACGAGAGCCATAAACTAGCCATTGGCCGTTTGGCGACAATGTTGGAGTAAAAGCCGAACCGTACTTAGAGGTAATTGTATTCATATCGGCATCCTCCATATCATAAGTTGAGATTTGATACTGTGGTAATCGCGCGTTATAATTCCAAGCACCTCTACGCTGAGAAAAATAAAGCAACTTACCATCCGGACTAAAGGCTGGGTCAACTAATTTTACGTTCTCAGGCTTACCAACCAATTGACTTCCTGAACCTCCATCTTTATGATAAATGTGCGGCTTAATATTTCGTCTCCCCTTCACTCCAACTATATAGTCTCCATCAGGAGTCCATTCAGCCGAAAAGAAATTGTGCTTCTTCTCCTTTGTGATTTGTTTGTCCTCCTTAGTAGATAAATCCATTGTCCAGATATTATCAGAACCACTTTTATCCGAAATAAAAACCAAAGATTTTCCATCTGGACTATACCTCGGGTGCACATCATATTGCATACCATTTGTAATCTGAGTAGCCTTTCCGCCAGTTATAGGTATAGAATAAATATCACCCATAAGATCGAAAACGATGGTTTTTCCATCTGGACTTACATCCAAGGAAATCCATGTACCGTTATCCGTGGTAAATGAAATTTTTCGTTCAGGTTCTAAAGGAAGTTCTTTGGTTGCTTTTTTAGTGGTGTCTTTGGCTTGTTGAGCTATAACAGGAAAGAAGATTAAAAGGGCAAAGTAGATCGCCCACCTTCGAAAGGTTGAATTTTCCATCAATTTTTGGTTTAGGATTCTGTCTTTAAATATAGCCAATAGTTTGCATAAAAAAGCCCCTACCGATGGCAGGGGCTTTACTATATTGTGTTAAAGTTTTATTCTTCTTCTGATGAATCTTCGTCGTCTTCTGAAAAATCCGTTAAACCGTTTTCTTGAAGCAGATTATACCATTGAATGACTTTTTTAATATCACTGGTATAAACGCGGTCCTCATCGTAGTTAGGAAGTACCTCAAAGAAGTACTCTTCTAATTTTATTTTTTCAGATTTATGGGGAATTGAAGTTTTGCCACCCTTTTCTTTTACTTGAATCTTTTGAAATACCTCTCGCAGGGGAAGCTCTTCATCTAAAGTATAAATGGCGATTTCAGCAAGCACACTTACATTGCTTCTGAGACCTACCGTAATTTTTTTTCCATCCAATAGAGATTCTGCCACAAAGCCCGTTCTAGTTTGAGTTACTAATTTGTAAAGGCCTGGTTTACCCCCTATGGATAATATTTTATCTAAACTCATGTATTTCTTTTAACTCGATAATCGAGATTTATTTATTCCGAGGCTTGCCTCTAATTCCAATTGTTTTTCAAACGAGTACTTTATAGGCTTTCCTAAAGGTCTCTGCCCTAAAAATTCAAAGCGCAAATATGAAACAATTCCTTTAATTGAAAAGGCTTTTTAACGTGCTTTTTTGATTTTTGGAAAACGCATTCGGTAGTCCACATTGATTTTTCCTTTTGAAATATTCGCCAACCTGGCTTTGAGCAATCTCTTTTTTAATCCGGAAAGTTTATCCGTAAAAAGAATTCCCTCAATATGATCGTACTCATGTTGTATGATTCTTGCCAATAGGCCGTCATACGTTTCTGTATGTGACTTGAAATTTTCATCCATATACGTCAAGGTAACTGTATCTTTTCGCTTTACATCTTCACGCACATCAGGTATACTTAAGCAGCCCTCATTAAAGATCCATTCCTCGCCAACCTCTTCTTCGATATGAGCATTGATAAAGGCTTTCTTGAAACCGTCGATTTTTTTTCGTTCCTCATCTGAAAGCTCTTCGTCATCAGAAAAGGGAGTAGCGTCAACCAAAAACACACGAATTGGCAATCCGATTTGAGGCGCTGCCAACCCAACCCCACTTGCACCATACATGGTTTCCCACATGTTGGCCAACAGTTCTTTTAAGTTTGGATAATCTTTATCGATATCGGTACCGACCTTTCGTAAGACTGGGTCGCCATAAGCAACTATAGGTAGTATCATTTAATTTTTATTTAAATAGGCTTGAAGGATAATTGTGGCGCTGATTTCATCGACCAAAGCTTTATCTCTTCGTTGTTTTTTCTTTAACCCGCTATCAATCATTGTGCGAATCGCCAGTTTTGAAGTAAAACGTTCGTCTTCTCTCACCACTGGTACTTCGGGGAATGCTTTTTTCAAACGGCTCAAAAAGGGCGCAATGAAAATTTCGGACTCTGAAGGTGTATTGTTCATTTGTCTAGGTTCACCAACCACAAATTTCACAACTTTTTCTTCAGAGACATACTTTTTCAAAAAATCAAGTAATTCATGGGATGCAATCGTGGTGAGTCCGGATGCTATTAACTGTAACTCGTCAGTTACCGCAATACCCGTTCTCTTTTTACCATAATCCAAGGCCAGTATACGTCCCAATTTATTTTTTTGCAAAAATAATGGATAATTTGTTATAAGTGTAAAATTGGGGAATCATTTCATGAGCGACTACTTATATTTGTCGAAATTTTATAAAACATATGACCGATTTAAGAAATACCATCGAAGCTGCATGGGAAAACCGTGAATTATTGAAAGAGAGTTCAACTCAAGAAGCTATTCGCGAAGTAATCAATCTATTGGATAGTGGAACACTACGTTGTGCCGAACCAACGGCAGATGGTTGGCAAATCAATGAATGGGTCAAAAAAGGTGTTGTACTTTATTTCCCTATTCAAAAGATGGAAACCCTAGAAGTTGGCATTTTTGAATATCATGACAAAATTCCCTTGAAGAGAGGATATGCTGAGAAAGGTATTCGTGTTGTTCCTCATGCCGTGGCAAGACATGGTTCTTATATTTCCAAAGGAACTATTTTGATGCCAAGCTATGTAAATTTAGGTGCATATGTTGATGAAGGAACTATGGTCGATACCTGGGCAACTGTTGGTAGTTGTGCGCAAATTGGTAAAAATGTGCATCTGAGTGGTGGTGTGGGTATCGGGGGAGTACTTGAGCCTCTGCAAGCCGCTCCGGTGATTATTGAAGACAATGCATTTGTAGGTTCAAGATGTATCGTTGTTGAAGGCGTCCATGTGGAAAAAGAAGCAGTTTTAGGTGCAAATGTGGTTCTTACTGCCTCCACTAAAATAATAGATGTTACTGGTTCTGAGCCAGTTGAAACAAAAGGTAGGGTTCCCGCCCGTTCAGTTGTTATACCAGGGAGTTACACAAAGAAATTCCCTGCGGGAGATTATCAAGTCCCTTGTGCCTTAATCATCGGCACGCGAAAGGAAAGTACGGATAAAAAAACTTCATTGAATGACGCCCTTAGGGAACATAATGTTGCTGTGTAATTTTGTAAGAATTTTATAGGGAAAATTATACTATTTTCTATTTTTTGAAGTTCTTATACCAGACCACTCCAATATGAATAACCTACGTAATCATAGCTATGGGGCTTCAAAGCACAAAAATAACAGCGCTTGTAATTACTTACAACGAAATAGGATACATCGAAAACTGTCTAAAATCGATAGAATTTGCCGATGAAATAATCGTTGTTGATTCTTACAGTACTGACGGAACTTATGAGTATTTGTCAGCACATCCGAAGGTTAAGGCTATTCAACATCCATTTAAAAATTACACTGCGCAAAAAGCGTTCACTTTAGAACAAGCTTCAAACGATTGGATATTATTTGTTGATGCTGACGAAGTTGTTACTCCCGAGTTACGAAAAGAGATTACTCAAACGGTAAACAACAGTTCAAAGACCCATGCTGCATATTGGTTCCGAAGAAAATTCATGTTCCAACAAAGAAGATTACGATTCAGCGGATGGCAAACTGACAAGAATTACCGTCTTTTTAGAAAAAGTAAAGTGGAGTTTTCAGCAAAACGTATTGTTCATGAAACTTTAGAAGTGAATGGTACTTCTGCTACCCTAAACGAAAAACTGACCCACTATTGTTATAGAGATTATGCCGACTACAAGCGTAAAATGTTATTATACGGTAGGTTGAAAGCAAAAGAAGCGATTCAGAAAGGAAAGAGCTTTACAATTGGAATGCTTTTAGGAAAGCCAACTTTTACATTTGTCTACAACTACATCTTTCGTCTCGGAATTTTAGACGGAATGAAAGGCATCAAAGTCTGTTATCTCAATGCGCTTGGAGATTGGGAAAGATATCTTGAACTAAGAAAGTTGGAACAGGAGCAAAAAGCACCAAGTTTGAAGCCTGTTCAACAGCGAGGAAACTAAGAAAACCTCTGTTTCTTTTCTTTCATAATAATCCTATTTTACTTCTGGGAATACTTCTAACATAATTTTACCTCTAATAAGACTAAAAGGATTTTGTGCTACATTTTTTTTGTCGAAAGCAAAAATTTAGAAATTAAGCCCTTAAAACTCCTTTTATATCTAAATTTGTCCACAGATTTAACTGTTCACCGGCCTAAATATTGGATAATCCCACAAACAAAATATCTGCTCTATTTATCACATTCAATGAAATTACAAACATTGATGAGGTAATTGAAAATGTGTCCTTTGCTGATGAAATAATTATTGTCGATTCTTTCAGTACTGATGGCACTGCAGAAAGAATACAAAGTTACCCTAAGGTAAAACTTATTCAGCGTCCGTTTAAAGACTATACCGACCAAAAGTCATTTACGATGAGCCAGGCGACCAATGACTGGGTTTTATTCATGGATGCAGATGAACGATTGACAGATGCTTTGAGAGAGGAGGTTATAGCTACTATAAACTCGCCCAATCCGGCCGCTGCCTATTACTTCTACCGGACTTTTATGTTTCAAAAGAAAGTATTGCGGTTTAGTGGGTGGCAAAGCGATAAAAACTTTCGCTTATTTAGAAAAAGTAAGGTGAACTTTACCTTAGAACGCGTAGTTCATGAAACCTTGGTAGTTGACGGTAAGATTGGCATTCTGAAAAATAAATTGATTCACTACTCCTACAAAAATTACCATGACTATAAGGGTAAAATGATAAAGTATGGGCAGATGAAAGCTCAGGAAGAGCTTGATAAAAATTATACACCAAATCTTTACCATTTTGTTTTCAGGCCTTCCTATAAGTTTTTCAACCACTATTTCTTGAGGTTTGGTTTTTTAGATGGAAAAAAAGGAATAATCATCAGCTACCTGAATGCTTTAGGCGTCTATTCTAGATACAAAGAACTCAAACGATTAAAAAATCCTTTCAACCCAAGCCTGAACAATACATCTGAAATTCGATTTTTAGTCATACAACAAAAGATGATTGGTGATGTCTTGGCAAGCACGATAATTTGTGAAAGTCTTAAACATCATTTCCCCGGGGCGGAAGTTCATTTGGTGGCTAATGAGAATACGCTACCTGTGCTTGAGGGCAATCCATATGTCGATAAGGTCGTTGTATTCAAAAAAGAATATCGTGAAAGCAAAAGAACTTTTTATCGATTTTTAAAATCCTTAAAAAAGACCCAGTATTCCGCTGTTATTGATGCTTACGGAAAGTTAGAAAGTAACCTCATGACTCGTTTCGCTAAGTCCAATACAAAAATTGGAAGACGGAAATGGTACACTAGCTGGATTTATTCCGATCCCATTTATCAATCATTGATAACAGATGCCGAGATACCTCTCTCAATATCAAATAGGTTAATGCTATTGGACCCGTTACTTTCAAAAAATAAGTTTGTAACATATCCCAAATTATATCTTTCTGAAGATGAAATAGAAAAAGCAAAAAGTGCAATTGAAGAAATATCCGATATTGAAGGTGAAAAACTTATAATGATTGGTATTTTAGGAAGTGGCCCGGATAAGACTTACCCGCCAAAATATATGGCGGAAGTACTTGATACCATCTGTCAAAATTGCGATTCCAAACTTCTTTTCAATTACATTCCTTCACAGAAAGCAGAGGCCTTAAACATATATCACTTGTGTTCCAAAGAAACACAAAAACACATTGCAATTGACTTTTATGCGGATTCGTTAAGGGATTTCATGGGAGTATTATCGCAATGTGATATGCTTATTGGAAACGAAGGAGGCACTGTAAACATGGCAAAAGCGCTTGAAATTCCATCCTTCTGTTTTTTTAGTCCGTTTATAGTAAAAGGTGCTTGGCACGGAAAAGTATATAAAAATCATGATAGCGTTCACCTACGAGATTATCGCCCCGAACTATTTGGTGAAATGGATAAAAGAGAGATCAAAAAAAACATCACAACACTATACGAGGCTTTTGAACCAAATCTTTTTAAAGAAGTATTGCTTAATTTTCTAGCAAAGAATTGTGGCTAACATAGATTTTAAAAATGAGCAAAAACAAAAGTGACGTTGCGATAATCTTAATAAATTATAATTCTTCAGAATATACACAGAAATGTATCTCAAGTATTTTAGACCAAACTTCTGCCTTAGCTTATCAAATTATAGTTGTTGACAACGCCTCAGAAAAAGAAGATTTTGAAAGGCTGAGTTCATTTGTTGCCACTTTACCAGAAGATATCATTCAATTGCACCGCAGTAAGATAAATACCGGTTTTGGTGGTGGTAATATGCATGGTATTCAGTTCACAAATGCCCAGTACTATCTGTTCTTGAATAATGACACTTTACTAGTTGACAACCCCATAAAGGTATGCTACGAATTTATGGAAACCCATTCTGACGCAGCCCTCTGCGGTCCTCAAATTTATAATGAACGGAATGAAAAAACAGTTAGTTTCGACCATTTTACTTCATTTGCTCGTGAGGTCTTCGGAAGAAAAACACCAGAGATTCTATTTGCAAAACCCAATAGAAAAAAGGATTATTCGGAGCCTATTGCGGTTGATTATGTAAACGGAAGTTTTATGTTCTTCAGGGCTGAGGATTTTGATAAAATTGGAGGATTTGATACTAATATTTTTCTCTACTTCGAAGAGTGCGATATTTGCTATCGTCTAAAGAAACAAGGGAGGAAAACATATTTTTTGCCTAATCCATCGTATATACACCATCAAGGAATTAGTGTCAACAAAACCAAAATGCCTATCGCAATAAAGATTGAACTCAAAACTTCAATGTTCTATGTTATTAGAAAAAATTATGGTTATCTGCATTATTTAGCATTGAGATTGGTTTTCATTATCCGTTATGGGTTGACTTCCTTGATAAAACCAAAATACTTTAAACTATTTCATAGGATTTTAGTCGGACTACCTTTGGGGAAATCCCTGAAGCAAAAACAAACCATTCAAGATTAATCCATTCATCTCAAAATTTGCATAAAAATTCCAAATTTTAAAATTCCATCTTTGGAAAACTTATTTTTGCCTCCTAGAATATGAACGTATTTACAGTGCAAGAAGAAATCAATAAAGCAATATCAACACTAGAAAACGGAGGTTTAATCATATACCCAACAGATACCGTTTGGGGAATCGGATGTGATGCTACCAATGAAGAGGCGGTAGCCAAAGTATATGCATTGAAAGAACGCTCCGATAGTAAAGCCTTAATTTGTCTAGTTGCCAATGATGCCATGTTAGAAAGGCATATTACGGAGGTACCTGACGTAGCCTATGACCTAATAGATCTATCCACAAAGCCCACAACTATTATCTACGACAAGCCCAAGGGAGTTGCCCCAAACCTTATTGCTAATGACAACACTCTCGCAATACGGGTGGCATCTGACAAATTCTGCCAGTACCTAATCAATAAATTTAAAAAGCCAATTGTATCTACCTCAGCGAATATTTCAGGTGAACCGACTCCAAAACAGTTTAGTGAAATCAACGAAGCCGTTATAAAAGGAGTTGACTATGTCGTAAATTTGCATCAAGAGAAAATCGCAAGTACGCCATCGGTAATTATCAAATTAAGTAACGATGGTCAAGTAAAGGTGATTCGAGAATAATGATGCAACAGAATTTTAAAGAAGCGCTTCAAAATCCTATTTTTCAAACACTCACAAGAGCAACTACTGAACTGAAAGTTGACTCTTATGTGATAGGTGGTTTTGTACGTGATTTTATTTTACGGCGGGGCACTCCAAAAGACATTGACGTGGTGGTGGTTGGTAGCGGTATTGAATTAGCACAAAAAGTAGCCCATTTGCTACCCAGTAAACCAAAGGTCTCTGTTTTCAAAAATTTCGGGACAGCCATGCTCAAACATGATGATATTGAGCTTGAATTCGTTGGAGCCCGTAAAGAAAGTTACCATAGGGATAGTAGAAAACCATTTGTCGAAAATGGCACTTTAGAGGATGATCAAAATAGAAGGGATTTCACCATCAATGCCCTGGCTTTATCATTGAACAAAGATAGTTTTGGTGACTTATTAGACCCCTTTGACGGAGTTTCCGACCTAGAAAAAAAGATCATCAGAACCCCCTTAGAACCATCCATCACATATTCAGATGATCCTTTACGAATGATGCGCGCTATTCGGTTTGCTACGCAATTGGGCTTCAAAATAGCTCTGCCCTCTTTAGAAGCTATTACAAAAAATAAGGAACGTATCAATATTATCTCGAAGGAGCGTATAGTTGATGAACTTCACAAAATTTTGGCAAGCGATAAACCTTCTCTAGGTTTTTCCCTTTTACACAAAACCGAATTGCTACCTCATATTTTGCCTGAACTGGTTGCGCTTCAAGGTATCGAAGAAATAGAAGGTCAAAGACACAAGGATAACTTTTGGCACACACTCGAGGTAGTAGATAATATTTGCGAAACCACAGATAATCTCTGGCTCCGGTGGGCTGCGCTTTTGCATGATATAGGGAAAGCACCCACCAAGAAATTTCATAAAAAACAAGGTTGGACCTTTCATGGACACGAATTCGTTGGATCAAAGATGGTTTATAAACTTTTCAAAAGACTCCGAATGCCTTTGAATGATAAAATGAAATTTGTTCAGAAAATGGTTTTGATGAGTTCGCGGCCAATTGTATTGTCAGAAGATTTTGCAACCGATTCAGCAGTGCGAAGATTGGTTTTCGATGCAGGGGATTATGTAGATGATCTTATGACTTTGTGTGAAGCAGATATCACAACTAAAAATTCCAATAAGCAAAAAAAGTATAAGAATAACTTCAAAATCGTACGCAAAAAAATACAGGAGGTTGAAGAGCGTGATCACATACGAAACTTTCAACCTCCTGTGTCTGGTGAAGAAATTATGGAGACCTTCAACTTGAAACCTTCTAAAGAAATTGGAATTATTAAAGAAGCGATTAAAGAAGCCATCTTGGAGGGTGAAATACCGAATGAACATGAATCCGCTAGAGCACTGATGATACAAAAGGGCAAAGAACTCGGTCTTGATTTAGCTTAATTTAATCACCACTCTTCACAAAATTCTTTTCGTTAAAAAAACAATCTCGAGGTACATCTAATCCTACATTATTTTAAAATGTAGGAATTTGTAGGAATTTGTAGGAAATATAGTTAGTTGTAGGAATTTTTTATGTCCCCTACAGAAAAGTGTATTTCACCGATGTTTTCATGGGCAAGCACAACATTCCCTCGACGAACTACATCCATACCCCTATTTTTGTTAAAATTTTAAGCAGTTCATCGATTTTTTTTAACAAACATGATGTATATTGCATCAGCATAACACCCCCGTGTTTATGAAAAAGTATACTTACTTTTTAAACCACTCCAAACTAATTCAATTGATACAGGCCGAACTTGCTCCTGTTCAAATTTCAGTTTTACTAGAAAAAAAAATAACTACTTCAACCATGAAAAATTTTACTTTTTTCTTAAAGTCCATAATAAGCGTCTTTTTGCTTTCAGGTCTATTTTCAATTCAAAAAATAAATGCTCAAGATTCTGATAATGATGGTGTTATTGATGTTTTGGAAAATGCAATAACCCAGACAGATTCTGACCCTTATGCGAATATATTGGATATTGACAGTGATGATGACGGAATAAGTGATACTATCGAATATGGCGTCGATGTGTCAGGAGTGAATTTTACCCTTGATGGAGATTTTGATGGGATACCGGACGCAATGGATTCTTCAGGTGGAGGTACTGATTTAAATGGGAATGGAGTAATTGATAGCTTTGATCCGGTTGATACCGATGGTGATGGCGTTGTTGATATGGCAGACCTAGATAGCGATAACGACGGTATTTATGATGTAGTTGAGGCGGGTTTCGGAGCAAATGACACCAATAATGATGGTAGGGTTTCGGCATTGCCATCAATTGACCTAAATGGAAATGGACAAGTTGATGGTTTTGAAGGGCAAACGCCCCCGAATACTGTAACAAGTTCACCTGCAAACTTCATCAATACGGATAGTGATGGTGATGGATGTAGTGATCCGGATGAAGCCTATTTTGGTACGGTTACAGACGCTGATGGAGATAATGATGGTGAATATGGAACGGCACCTATAACTGTCGACCCAACAGATGGGACAGTTGATATCGCTGGATACAATTCTGAAAATGTGTTCTATTTAGATGGAAATGCCAGTGCATGTTTAGATAGTGATGGTGACGGCGTACCAGATAGCACTGACTTAGATGATGACAACGATGGTATCCTTGATACTGTTGAATGTGGTGGATCAGAACCTGGTTTTTCATTTTTACCTAATGGAGATTTTGGTGTCGCCACTGCAGGTGATACTTTTTTCAACGGCCCTGGTAATGGAACAGGTAATCCAGACAACTACAATACTTTCACCAAACCAATGCCTGCGGGTATTTCAACCACTTATGGTTATCAAGCACCTAGACCATCTGATGGCAACTATGCCGTAGTAACAAATTCAATTGGATTTTCATATTTGGCCAGTCAGTCCATCCCCAATTTTTGGCTTGATATTGAAGATTTTACAATTGATGCCACTGGTGAACTTGGTTATTTTGCATTGTTCAATGCAGATGGTTCTGCAGGAACTTTTTTCGAGCAAACCGTCCCTGGACTTACAATTGGGGAAAAGTATGAGTTTTCTACTGGAATTATAAACTTATTCAATCCTGGATATCTTGACAATGGAACCGAAGTGTTTCTTGGCAATACCCCAATACCACCCAATGTTACTATGACCATTGCAGAGATGGGAGGAGCCGTAATCGCACAGTTTGATTCTGGAGACATTCCTAATGATGGTACTTGGAAAGAAGTATCTTTGGTTTTTACCGCAACAGCAACGGATATGGTATTATCCATAAGAAATAATACCCCTGGAGGCATTGGTAATGACTTCGGAATTGACAATGTATCCCTAGAAATTGTATGTGATTTTGATGGAGATGGTATTCCAAATAACCTTGATTTAGATAGTGACAATGATGGCATTCCAGATGTCATCGAGGCCGGTGGTACGGATGCCAATATGGACGGACTTGCGGATGACGACGACGATAATGGAGATAACACGGGAAGCAATGGAATTCCAACTAGTGCAGGAACAGGGACAACTCCCCCAAATTCAGATGGAAATACCAACGACCTTGCCAACTACTTAGATATTGATGCCGATGATGACGGAATTCCGGATAATGTTGAAGGACAACCTACTGACACCTACCAAGCTCCTAGTGGAATTGGTACAGGTATCACTGACTTGAATATGAATGGTGTTGATGATAATTATGAAAGTGGCGCTATTGTAGGTATTGATCCAGAAAATACAGATTTGATGGACGAGCCAGATTATCTCGATGATGATAGTGATAATGATACTATTCTAGATAGGGTGGAAAATGGCGATACCGATAATTCTCTGTCAAATGTTGATACCGATGGAGATGGATTAGATGATGCTTTTGACGATAACGACGATACCGCTATTGAAGGTGCTACAGTTAATGATGGTATCAATCCCCCAAATGCCACAAACCTTGGTGATGAGGATGGTGATTTAGGCACAGGTGGGGATGTTGATTACCGCGATGTATCAACTATCGATACTGATGGAGATGGAATTAATGATATTGTCGACTTGGATGACGACAATGATGGGATTCCTGATACCGTTGAAGGTACTGTCGATTCAGATGGAGACGGCATACTAGATTATTTAGATCTTGACAGTGACAACGATGGAATTCCCGACATAATTGAGGCGGGAGGAACAGACACTGATGGAGATGGGCAAATTGATTACCCGACTCCTGGTGACCCAATGTCAATGAACGATACCAATATGGATGGATTAGATGATGGTGTTGCTGCCTCTCCCCTTCCAGATACCGATTCAGATAACGATGGCCTAGTTGATAGATTAGACCTTGATTCTGATAATGATGGTATAGCCGATATCATTGAAGCTGGAGGCACAGACGCGGATGGCGACGGTCAGGTAGATTATGCTACACCCGGCGATCCAATGACCATGTTAGACCTTGATGGAGATGGTTTTATAGATACAATTGATACAGATGATAATACTGTAGCCGGTGTTGGTGATGGAGGAACAGCCTTGCCAGATACGAATACGGATGGTGATGGTTTACCAAACCGATTAGATCTTGATTCAGACAATGATGGTATTCATGATGTTATTGAATCTGGAGGAACGGACACAGACGGAAACGGAACAGCAGACGACGACGACGATAATGCTGATAATACAGGAAGTAATGGTATTCCAACCTCAGCAGGTGGTGGAAATATGCCAATAGACACCGGAGCTGACGGATCTCCAGACTATATAAATCTAGATAGTGATGGCGATGGATGTAGTGATGCTAATGAAGCCTATGCAAGTGCCAATGCCGACGGAGGCGATGGAGGACAATATGGAACTGGAACACCAGCAGCAACTGGCGCCTTTGGGCTTGTTACTGCAGCAGCTTATGATACCGGTATTGTAGCAACAGTAACGGATGCTGCTGATGCAACTGCATGTATTGTTCTAGATGCTGATGGCGATGGTGTATTAGATGACCAAGAAATTGCAGATGGCACAGATCCTAACGATCCATGTGATTTTGTAATAGGAAGTATTACAGAAGTTCAGGGGGGTGATTGGTTATTAGCTGATTGTGATGGTGATGGTGTAACTAATGAGCAGGAAGTTGCCGACGGTACCAATCCTGAAGACCCTTGTGATTTCACCGCAGCTAGCATAACGCTAGTCTTATCAGGAGATTACCTGATTTCTGATTGTGATGGCGATGGTGTAACTAATGGTACTGAAATTACAGATGGTACGAATCCTGAAGATCCTTGTGACTTCATTGAGGCTAGTGTTACTTTAGATCGTTCAGGGGATTGGCTAACAGCAGATTGTGATAGTGATATGATTCCTAATGACCAAGAAACTACAGATGGTACTGATCCAGATGACCCTTGCAGTAATATTGGTGGAACTCCGCCTCCAGAAGCAAATTGTGATACGGATCTCTCGATAGATACTGATTTTGTAAACCCTGGTGTTAATAACGGCGTTTTCCGAATTAATAATATTGAGTTGTTTCCAAGTAACACTGTTAGAATATACAATCGTTGGGGTATTTTGGTATTTGAAACTGAAGGATACGACAATGGTAACAGAGCTTTCAGAGGCATATCAAACGGAAGAGCTACGGTAAACACCGACAAAGAACTTCCTGTAGGCATATACTTCTATATCGTGGAATATGTAGATGATGGAACAACGAAAGTTCTTGACGGATATTTATACGTAAACAGATAAACCATACCCTCACCATAAAAGTAAACTCGATAATCATGAAAAAATTCATAATAACACTAGTTTTCCTAACTACCTCGGTATGGGGCGTAATGGCTCAACAAGATGCACAGTATACCCAATATATGTACAATACATTGGCTGTCAATCCAGCTTATGCTGGTTCTAGAGGCGTTTTAAGCCTTAATGCCCTGCACAGGTCTCAATGGGTCGGTCTAGATGGTGCACCAACAACTCAAACTGTAAATTTCAACACTCCGGTATCTGAAAGAGTTGGAATTGGTCTTTCCATTGTGAATGATAGAATTGGTAATGGTACAAATCAAGATACCTACTTCGATGCAGTAGCTTCATATACTGTTCCTACATCAAAAACAGGGAAGCTCTCATTTGGAATAAAAGCGGGTGGCCATGCGTTGAATATTGATTTTAATAGGCTTCAAAATTACAATAATGAAGCTAACACGATTGGCCTTAGTAATATTGACAAAAAGTTCTCTCCAAATTTTGGAGCAGGAATTTATTACCATACGGATAAGTTTTATGCCGGACTTTCAGTTCCTAACTTTCTTAAAACCGAGCATTTTGATAATAGTACAGCAAGTTTGGCAGAGGAAAGAATGAACTTCTATTTGATTACGGGCTATGTATTTGAATTCAATCCAAATTTAAAATTCAAGCCGGCAGCTTTGTTAAAAGCAGTGAGCGGAGCACCTTTACAAATAGATCTATCTGCAAACTTCATGATTAATAACAAGTTTACATTGGGCGCTGCTTATAGATGGGACGCCGCTATCAGCGCCATGTTTGGTTTCCAAATCACAGATCAGTTTATGTTAGGTCTTGCCTATGACAAAGAAACCACAGAATTAGGCAATACTACTTTTAATGATGGGTCTTTTGAAGTGCTTCTGCGCTATGAGTTCCGTTCAAAATATAAAAACGTAATAGCACCAAGATTCTTTTAAATACTACGAAGATGAATAAAAAATCAAGATACATTTTAAGCGCTTTGCTATTAGCTTTTGCTTTAGTTACTGCTCAGGATAAAAAAACAAAAAAGGCCAAACAAAATTTTGAAGACTATTCTTATGCTCCGGCAATAGAACGCTATGAAGATTTGGTTGAAAAAGGATATTCAGAAGAAGAAATCTTTAAAAATTTAGGTGATGCGAATTATCAAAATGCGAACTACGGAGAAGCTGCAAATTGGTATAGCAAACTTTTTGCCATTGAAGGTGCTACCTTGGATGCGGACTATATGTATCGCTACGCACAATCTTTAAAGTCATCCAAAGAATATGAAGCATCAGATGTCTGGATGCAAAAGTATCAGGCGACCAAAACGGCTGATGTCCGTGCTAAAAAAATTGCAAACAACCCAGATTACTTGAAAAAAATTGAAAATAACTCTGGGCGATACGAAATTAAGAATCTGAGCTTGAATTCAGCTGCCTCTGATTTTGCGCCCGCATTTAAAGGAGAGCAATTGGTCTTTTCTTCTGCACGGGATAGTGGCACGGTAGCTAAAAATATTCATACTTGGAACAACAAATCGTTCACCAACTTGTATAGTGCAACTGCAACCGGTGATAGTTTTGGCGCTGTTAGCAAAGTAGCTTCATTAAATAAGAAGACACATGAAACCTCAGCGGTTTTTACAAAAGATGGTTCCACGGTATATTTTACAAGAAATAATTCGGAGAACGGTAGGTTTTCGAGAGATGAAGATGGTGTAAGTAGATTGAAGATTTATAGAGCAAGCCTTAAAGACGGTGCCTGGACAAATATTGTTGAACTCCCATTTAATGCAGATGGTTATTCGGCCGCGCACCCAGCCCTTAGTCCAGATGAACGAAAATTATATTTCGCCTCAGATATGGAAGGGACTATAGGTGCTTCCGATATTTTTGTGGTTGATTTAAATGAAGATGGAAGTATTGGAGCTCCTAAGAATCTAGGTAATAGTATTAATACAGAAGCCCGAGAGACTTTTCCTTTTGTAACGGCCTCAAATGCTCTTTACTTTGCCTCTGACGGTCATCCAGGACTTGGTGGTCTAGATGTTTATGCTACAAAAATTGAAGATATGGATAACATCTATGTCGTTAATGTTGGAAAATCGGTAAATAGTGAACAAGATGATTTTTCATTTATCATCAATGAAGAAACCAAAAAAGGATTTTTTGCTTCAAACAGAGATGGTGGCGTTGGCAGTGATGATATATACGGATTTACAGAAAACGAGGAAATTGATCTCACCTGTAATACTTTGGTAGAAGGAATTGTAAAAGACAAAGAAACTGGCGGTCCTTTAGCAGGAGCCAAGGTTACTATTTTCAATACCAACAATGAACTCGTATCAGAAACCACTTCGGGTGTTGATGGATCTTTTGTACTTGAGGGTGATTGTAGAGATGGTGACTACAAACTAATCGCCTCTATGGATGAATATGACGATGGCGAAAAAATGTTTGCCGTAGTCAGCGCTAATGATACCTCAGGAGTAGAAATTGCTTTGGAAAAAACTATCAAAAGAGCACCTGTGGGTACTGATTTAGTTCAATTCTTATCATTAAAACCTGTGTATTTTGATTTAGACAAGGCGGATATTAGACCCGACGCTTCGGCTACTATTTTAAAGGTAATCGAATACATGAATCTTTTTCCTGATATTAAAATTCAGGTAGAGTCGCATACTGATACAAAAGCCGGCACACGATATAATGAGCGTCTTTCTCAAAGACGTGCTGATAATACGGTCACCTACTTAATATCCAACAAAATGGATGAATCTCGTGTTTCGGGTAAAGGTTTTGGTGAATCTAAACTTGCTAATGATTGTATTGATTGGACAAAATGTACTCCAGAAAAGAATGAACAAAATAGGCGATCTGAATTCATTGTAATCGAATAACTAAATAACCAACTAATATTTAAGAATGCCGTTTGTAATAAACGGCATTTTTATTTTTTGCCTAAAAAATAAAATATCTTCTATCTACTTTCTTAGCTAAGAGTGGTAATTTTGCTGAACAATTTCTTCCGTTTAAAATGCAGGAAAACTTCAGTAAAATAGCCAAAATTTCTTTGGTTTTAGTCTACTTGGTAATTGTCGCAGGTGCCATAGTACGGGTTACAGGAAGTGGCATGGGTTGCCCCGATTGGCCTAAATGTTTCGGGTATTACATTCCTCCTACTGATATTTCAGAAATACAATGGACTCCCAACAAAGACTTTAAAAAAGGACAAATTATAATTGTAAATGAGTCACTTCAGGTAGCTGTACAAGATTTTGAGTCTACTTTGAACTATAATCAAAGTAACTGGGAGCCCTATACTAAACATGAGTATGCGACTTTTAACCCTTGGCACACATGGATTGAGTATATCAATAGATTAGTAACGGTAATTTTGGGTATACCTATGTTGATACTCTTTATATTATCATTTTGGCTCTATAAAAAAGATAAAGTTATAACTATAGTTACAGTCTTCACGCTTTTTGTGCTTGGCATCCAAGCTGTGTTAGGTAAAATTGTAGTTGATACCAATCTAAAACCTACTATGATTTCGGTTCACATGCTTATTGCTTTGTTAATCATGGCAATGCTCATCTACTTAATTCATAGAACAAGCAAACAGACGACTTCAGTAAAATATGATAAAAAGTTACTTGTCACTTTGGCAATAGCATTCGTGGCAAGTTTATTTCAGATTATAATGGGTATTCAGGTGAGACAATATGTTGATTTTCAAATCGATGTTTTAGGAGAAGGGATGCAAACACAATGGTTACAAAACCCGACCGTGTCCTTTTATATACACCGATCTTTTTCGATTCTGGTGGTGTTTATTAACTCTTTTCTAGCCTATAGAATATATAAATATAGCTTGGGATACAACAAAATAAACTGGGTAATGATAATTCTCTTAGTTGAAATAATCTCGGGCATGGCCATGTATTATTTAGATTTCCCATTTGCCAGTCAGCCTTTGCATTTGGTATTAGCCTCCCTCCTATTTGGCGTTCAGTTCTATATGATTTTGGAAGCATTAAAAGCAAAAAGAAGTCTTAAAACTTTGTAACTTTGTCTTCCCACAAAAATAAACACTAATGATTTACAAAGTGCGCATTATCTTAGATGCGAAGGATGATATCTTTCGAGATATTGAAATTGATGCGGGTAATTCCATGGAAGAATTCCATAACGCTATATCGCAGGCCTTCGGTTTTTTAGGCAATGAGATGGCCTCTTTTTACACCTGTGATGAAGAATGGGTACAAGATGAGGAAATTGCTCTTTTTGATATGAGTGAAACGGGTTCAGATGTTCGTTTAATGAACGAGACTTTTTTAGATGATGTGCTGACCGAAAAAACACCAAAACTTATCTATGTTTATGATTTTCTAAGTATGTGGACCTTCTTTGTAGAGCTTGCAGATATAGTTGAAAATGAACCTGGTATTTCCTATCCAAACGTACTATTTAGTTTCGGTGAATTGCCCGAAACACCCCCAGAAAAGAATTTTAAAGCGGATCGCACGGATAATTTCGATTTTGATGACACTTTAGAGAACTATGATGATTTGGACTTTGATGAAAATTGGAATTAGAAGCCAACATCTAGCTTAATAAAAATAACTACACACTCATAACTCTTAACTTCTTAGCAAAATATGATTAACCTGTATTCTACCCAAATCGAAAGTATTTCACTTCATCGAGTGGGCAATAAAAATAAGAGCGAAGGAATCTTTCTTTCCGAAGAACCTTTTAGTCTAAATGATGAAACTACAGGCTTACTCAAAGAGTATTTCTTTAAACCTTTTCGAGAAAAAGAAGAAAACTACTTCAAACTAGCTAATGAGGTTGATGTTGAATTTAATGAGCTTCATAAAATAGCTTCAGAAATATTTGCCGATTCTTCTTCTGCACATCTAAACTCTAAAAAGATCGCCACTCACTTGTTTGAGCAATCAAATCACCCGCATATTAAAAATGGTGAGGTTTATGTTGGGTATTTGACAGGATTACTTTTAGACAACGTAAAAGTAGATGCTATCGGAATATTCAAAAGTGAGTTAAAACATGACTTTCTACAATTCGAAGAGACGGGAAACAATCTAAATATTCTTGTACAACAAGGCATCAATATCAATAAACTCGACAAAGGATGCCTCATTTTCAATGTTGATAGAGAAGAAGGATATAAAGTACTTTCTGTGGATAGCAATCGATATGATGCTAAATATTGGTTAGAAAATTTCTTAGGTGCCGAACCACTTTCCGATGATAATTTCAAAACAAAGAATTACTTGAAATTCTGCCAGAATTTTGCTAAAGATGTTGTTTTACCAGCAGAAGACAAGCAGCAAGAAGTGTTGTTTATGAACCGTGCTGTAAACCATTTTGCCAAGAATGATGAATTTGAGGAAAGTTCTTTTTTGACGGAGGTTATGGAGAATCCGGAATTGATTCCTGAATTCAAACATTATAAGGTTGAAAAAGGTCCTAAATATAGCATTGAAGACGTCTCTAACTTTGACATAGCCAATAAGGCAGTTTCCGATGCTAGAAAAAAAATAAAGAATGTAATTAGTTTGGATACAAACATTCAAATCAAAATGGATTTTATAAACCCTGAATCAGCCGAGAAATTTGTGGAAAAAGGTTGGGACGAAGAACGACAAATGTATTACTATTTGGTCTACTTCAACAAGGAACAAAAAAGCTAGGACTTTATATCAATCTTGTTTTCGATTATCTGTTTCATACTCACATTTTCGTAATTACGCTTTACAAAATCAAGTCCAAGGGTTAGAATCTCTCCCATATTCTTGCACTGTTTAAACTTCATATCAAGAATAAAAGCTTGTATTTCCGAACGAAGCATTTCAACATGTTTGTCCAATGAAATACTATCTTCCCTACAGATATCTATCAATTGCTCAATTCTATCTTCCGAACTAATAATTCGTTTAGCAACAATCGAACGCTCCTCCACTTTGTATTGATCAACGGAGTATTTCTGCAGCTTTTCACGTACTAATTCAACCATCAAATAGTTTTCTTTGAAAAATTGAGGGCGGTAAACTTTGAGTTTTCCTTCAAAACACTGTTGATCAAAATCAATCGCCCGTATTTTATAAACTACATGATCAAAATCGTGTGTAGGAACGATGACATAATTATAAGACCGCATATCTCCCAATAAACGGATCATACAACGTTCATTAAATTTCACAAACTCCTTTGCCAACTGCGCCTTTTCTGATTCCGTACACTTGGGAAGCATCTCTTTGATAAAAACATCGCCTGGTATTCCGGCAATATGCTCCTCTATCAAAGTATCCTTATAAACCAAGAAGTTGAGATTGTATGGAGAGAGCATATGCTCTAATTCAAGACCATAAACGCGGGAAGCATCTGTTTTTTTTACATAGAAATACGTAAAGTTATCATTGAGGATATTCCTGATTTTAATACGAAACGGCTTTGAATTTCCAAAAGTACAATAGTCGACTGCATCAACGTTCAAGTACTCCATTATACGGTCGCTACCATCAGAATGTAAAATTGAATATACCTTTTTCAAACTAACATCAATTTCTTGACGTTCGTGATCCTCATAATATACACGCACCCAAAGTGTGTCCTCATCATTGTCATCATAAACGACCACTGAGCCAGCAAATCGCAAAAGGTCATCATAAAAAATAGGAATCTCGATTTTACGATTATAGTGATCAAGATACCTATCCAATTTTTCACTGACTGGGTAAGCCGGCTTCTTCTTTGACATCAACTTTTCATCGGCCATGATTCAAGTATTTCAAATTCGTTGTAACAAATTTAGGCTTTTGTCGTCATGTATACTATATGGCTTATCCAGCCTTTTATGTATTTTCATCAATCAACTAAACACATCCTATTTTGGAAAAAATTCTAACGGTAAACAACCTTACCAAAAAATACGGGTATTTAACGGCAGTCAAAGATTTGTCTTTTACTATTGAAAAAGGCAATGTTTATGGCATTTTAGGCCCTAACGGAAGTGGAAAATCTACCACCTTAGGTATTGTACTAAACGTTGTGAATCGAACTCATGGGGAATTCTCATGGTTCGGTGGAAATACTTCAACACATGACGCTCTTAAAAAAGTTGGTGCCATAATCGAAAGGCCCAATTTCTACCCCTATATGACAGCAATTCAGAATCTTAAATTGGTCTGTAAGATTAAGGATGTAACGGAGAATAAGATTGAAGAGAAGTTGGAGCTTGTGGGATTACTCGACCGTAAAAATAGCAAGTTCAGAACTTACTCATTGGGTATGAAACAACGCTTGGCTATTGCTTCTGCCCTATTGAATGATCCTGAAATATTAATTCTAGATGAGCCTACCAATGGACTTGACCCCCAAGGTATTCATCAAATCAGGCAAATCATTAAGAAAATTGCAGCTCAAGGAACAACAATACTATTGGCTTCCCATTTATTAGATGAAGTTGAAAAAGTCTGTAGTCATGTTGTAATCCTTCGAAAAGGAGAAAAATTGTATTCAGGTCGTGTTGATGACATGATGGCGACCCACGGCTTCTTTGAGCTAAAAACCGCTCAATCAGAGGCACTCGTCAAGCATTTGGAAAGTGATGGGAATTTTGGTGAAATTAAAACCGAAAACGGACTCACTACGGCTTTTTTAAATGAAGAAATGAGTGCGGAAGTATTGAACCGGACGCTTTTTGAAAAAGGAATTTTTCTATCCCATTTGGTAAAAAGGAAAGAAAGTCTTGAGGAGCAGTTCTTAGAAATAACCAAAAATCAATCAAATTAATCGACCGACCTAATGATACGTTTACTACAAATAGAATTCATAAAGCTCTGGAATAACCGAGCAAGTAAGGTACTGATAATAGCCTATTTCATACTGTTGACCTTTATTTCTCTAGTTGCGGCCATAAAGTTTGATATTGGTCCGATTAAATTTCATCTCGCCGAATTGGGAATTTTCGATTTTCCTTATATATGGCATTTCAACTCATTTATAGCAGCCTTTTTTAAGCTCTTTTTAGCAGTAGTCATAGTGTCTATGATGGCAAATGAATACAGCAATAAAACCATCAAGCAAAACCTTATTGATGGACTTAGTAAATGGGAGTTTATCTATTCAAAATTCCTTACGGTTTTGGCATTATCTACCGTTTCCACTCTATTCCTTTTTATTATTTCATTCCTACTGGGCCTAGGATATTCATCATACGATGAGATTAGTATCATATTTTCAGACTTGGAATTCATACTGGCCTATTTTGTAAAATTAGTGGGCTTCTTTTCTTTCTGCTTATTTTTAGGAATCCTTGTCAAAAGATCAGCTTTTGCATTAGGTTTTCTAATTCTATGGGCTATTCTTGAACAACTCCTTTTCGGACTTTTAGGATGGAAAGTTACAAGTTGGGAAACGGCTAATACCATAAAAGGTTTCTTTCCGATGCAGGCAATGTCCAATCTAATTGACGAGCCTTTTACTAGATTATCAGCCGTTCAAAACCTGGGAGATCAAATTGGCGAGGACTTCAAATTTGATTATGCAGTACATTGGTACGAAATCATAATCGTACTAGCATGGACAGCTCTTTTTGTATATGGCTCATATGCACTTTTGAAAAAACGAGATTTATAGCCTATATTTAGCTGCGTTTTCTACTGGATTTCCAGTAGAAAATTGTCGCTATTTTCTAGTATTTATCAACTAGTATTAGCCGTAACGTCCCATTAATACTATATTCATCTGTAGAATATAAAATGGGCGCTATGAAAAATTTACTCTCAATAATTTTATTCCTTACCTACTTCTACGCAAGTGCCCAACAAGCTAATGATTGCGTTGATGCCATAGTGGTTTGTGGAAACACAAATATCTCCACCAATGTTTCTGGTTTCGGTATTCAAGAATTGGACGCCACAACAAACCCCTGTACCTATGAAGAGCTCAATAGCTTATGGTTGAATGTTACAATTGCAACCGGAGGAAGTTTAGCTTTTACTATAAGACCTGATGATACCAACCTTGAAGTAGATTATGATTTTTACGTTTTTGGTCCAAATAATGGCTGCGGTAACTTTGATAACCCGATTCGGTGCAATACTACAAATCCACTTCAAGCATCATTGAATTACAATACAACTGGCCTTCGGGATTCTTCAATCGACCCGACTGGAGGGCCTGGAGAAGATGGTGATGGTTATGTTTCTTCAATACCGGTAACCGCTGGAGAACAATTCTATATTCTAATTGACAGACCCATTGGTAAGGGTGGTTTTAGTTTGGAATGGACGGGTACCGCAGGCTTTCTTCCCGCTCCTGACGTAAATAAACCCTCAAATATTGAGGTCTGTTCAGAAGATGGCAGTTCTTCGGTAGATTTAACCCAACAAGAGGCTTTAATAACCACAAGCTCGATAGCGAACATTGACTATTTCAACAATTACGAAGATGCCTTTGATGAAACCAATGCCATAGTAGACCCCACACAATTCCCTTTCATTGGGACAACTTCAAATATCTATGTAAGGGTCACCAACCCAAACGGCTGTTTTGAAATTGTCGATTTCGCAGTTATGCCCTTGCTCTTTGACAGTCCTCCAAATTTAAGCTATACCTCTTGTGATGTAGACCGGGATGGACAAGCGGATTTCGATACTACTGAAATAACTACTGATGGTGAAAATACCATAGCTAACCCCATGGAGTTCCAGTTCTCGTTACATTCCAGTGAAGCTGAAGCGACAGCAAACTCCAACCCTATTCTTGGCCCGACTCTTAGTTCTGCTAGCGCAACTATATATGCCCGCGTCAGTTCTTCAATTCTAAGTAGTTGTTTTATCACTTATCCTATTTCCCTGAACCTGACTACTCCTGAATTTGCAGCCAACCTGAGTCTAGTGCAATGTGACGTCGATCAGGACAATTCCTCAGATGGAATAACAAAATTGGATTTAGAACAAGTTTTCCAAAATAACCCCGATGTCACCGTATACTATTATGAAACCGTTGCTGATCGCACCACTGACAATCCTATTGCCAATCCTAATAGTTACAGTAATACAACTGCATTTAATGCTATTGTGTATTATCGTGCGGAATCGAACAATTGTGAAAGTTTGGGTGAAATTGCGATTGAAGTTAACCCAACTACAATAAGCCTTAATACGGCAAGTCCAATTCAAGCTTGTGATGATGATCCTACAGATAGCGTACATGAAAGTAACTTTGATTTAGAAAGTATCCGACAGAATAACTATGCTGGTCTAGATGTAGCTTTTTATGGCAACCTTGTTGATGTTTCACTTGAACAAAATCCGCTTGAAGGAAATTATAGAACTGGATCTACAACACTTTATGTACGTCTTGAGACAAACAATCAATGCCAAGGTGTTGAAGAAATCGAGCTGATAGTGAACCCTCTACCAGAAGTATCCTTAGAGAATAATTATCAGGTCTGCACCGACGGTGAGCCTTTGTATATAGATGCCCCAAGTGGTTTCGATAGCTATGTATGGTATAAAATCGATAGTGGTCTTTCACAAGAGCTTAGTAACACCATGCAAGTGACTATTACTGAAGGAGGGAATTATAGATTAGAAGTTGAAACCCAATATCAAAATAACGGACAAGGATTAAGTTGTACAGCCAGTACTGATTTTGTAGTTGCACCATCGAACCGCGCTACGATTCAGGAGGTAAAAATTGAAGAATCTTCTAATGGCAATACAGTAATTGTTGAAGTAAGTGGAGAAGGAGATTACGAATATGCCTTAGACGCTGGAAACTATCAAGACGAGTCTAAATTTGATAATGTAGAAGCTGGTTTCTATACGGTTTTCGTTCGTGACAAAAACGGCTGCGGTATTTCAGAACAAGAAATATCGGTTATTGGTTTTCCGAAATTCTTTACACCAAATGGAGACGGAGCCAATGATACCTGGCAGATTATCGGAGCAAACAAAAATTTTAGTGATGAGGAGATACAAATTTTCGATCGCTATGGAAAACTGGTAAAACAAATCAGCACAAACTCAATTGGTTGGGATGGATTAATGAACGGGCGACTTCTTCCTTCGTCCGATTATTGGTTCAGAATAACCTTAGATAGCGGTAAAGAATTTAAAGGGCATTTCTCTCTCAAAAGATAGACTTTCACTATATTGTGAGGCGCAGAGAACGCTATGATGAGAATTATTTCAATGGTTTTATTGGTAAGCCTATTTTGCCCTACCCTCTTTTTTGGGCAAGGGGAAACATCCAATTGGTTTTTTGGTAATGGCGCCGGAATTACTTTCAATAGCGACGGAAGTATCACTCCAACAACGCAAGGAAGACTTGATACCTTTGAAGGCTGCGCAACAATTTCAGATAGTTTTGGTGATTTACTCTTTTACACGGATGGTATAATCGTCTATGACAGAGATCACAAAGTCATGCAAAATGGAGGCAACCTATTAGGCGACCCTTCAAGTACACAATCTGCGCTTATTGTACCAAAACCCGGAGACCCAAACATCTTCTTTATTTTCACAGTAGATACTTCGTCGTTTCAAGGTGACCCCGACAGGGGTTTGAACTATTCAATTGTTGATGTCACTTTAAATGATGGAAAAGGAGCAGTTACTCAGAAAAACATTCCCTTGCTCAATGATTGTTCGGAGAAAGTGGCAGCTGTTATCAAAGACTGTTCAGACCAATCGATTTGGTTATTGACTTTTGCCTCATTAGGCGGATCTAAAGGAGTTTTTGACACTTTCCATGCTTTTGAAATCAATACGAATGGCGTAAATGTAACATCGGTAAAGACAACTTTTGAAGGTCTGGATATTGAAGACCCTAGAGGTTACCTGAAAATATCACCTGACGGTAATAAACTAGCTAATGCCAACGTGAAAGACGGTTTATACCTTTATGATTTCGACGCGGCCACAGGTAAATTATCAAATCAAGAGAGTGTTTTTATCTCAGGTTCGAACAAAGCAGCTTATGGGGTAGAATTTTCTCCAAATAGTCAATACTTATACATTCATGCTTCTAATGATATTTTTGCCGAATCAGGTCATCGGTCGTCACTTTTACAATACGACCTGGCGTCATCAGATATTTCGCAATCACAGGAAATAATTGATACACGTTCAATCTACCGCGGCGCACTGCAATTGGGCGATAATGGAAAAATCTATCGTACTGCCGCTAAAAACTATTTTCAGGGCACTCCCTTTTTAAGTGTTATAAATAATCCAAATCAAAAAGGGGATGCCGTCAATTATGAACACGAAGCCATCGCGTTGAATGGAAAAAATGCCACCCAAGGTCTTCCTCCTTTTATTCAGTCTTTTTTTAACAAAATTGCTTTGATAAAAAAACCTGATGGTACTACAACAAGTTCGCTATCAATTTGTGCTGGAGAACCATTTACCTTAGAAGCTGAACTAATACCCGGGGCCATATATATTTGGGAAAAAGATGGTGAATCCTTAGCTATTTCAGGAAATACCTTGCAAATACCATCGTCGGCCAATACCGATTCAGGAAAGTACAGGTTGACCATACAGACAGCAAATCCATCAGATTGTCCAATTATAGGGGAAGCATTGATACGTGTGGCACCACTACCAGAAACAAGCTTACTTTCACTTCAGCAATGTGATGTTGATGAAAACATTCAAGATGGTTTCACAATATTTGATTTAGAACAGGCTGGCAGTAACCAGAACTTTGATTTTACTTTTTATGAAACAAGACAAGACCAAACCAATGGGAATCCTATTGCCAATCCTGATGCATATTCAAACACAAAGGCATTTACGCAAACCCTTTTCTATTCGGTTACAAATGAATTGGGGTGCAGTGATACAGGTGAAATCACTTTAATAGTTAACCCTACAGAGGTTATAACTAGTGATTTAAGTCCTATTGTAATTTGTGATACTAGCAGTGAAGACACTGCACTTGTTGGCAGTGTGGACCTCGATTTATTACGCCAAGAGCAATTTAGTGGTTTGGATGTTGCTTTTTACGAAAATCTGACCGATGCAGCTTTGGAGGATAACGAACTTGAAGGAAGTTTTAGCACTTCAAATTTGGTACTGTACGTTCGTACTGAAAATGACAATCAATGCCAGAGTATTGAAACCATTGACTTCGTCGTAAAGCCTCTTCCTGAAATAACTCTCGAAGATTCGTATCAAGTGTGCAGTGATGGCGAGGCACTAGTTATAAATGCACCAGCAAATTTCGATTCCTATAAATGGTATAAAAAAGCTAATGACCAATTCTCAGAAATAGGGTCCTTACCTCAAATCTCAATCACAAATGGCGGTACCTATAGTTTAGAGGTCGCTATAAAACATGAGAATAATGGTAGACTGGTTACTACCTGCACTTCAAGTATTGATTTCACGGTAGTCCAATCCAATCGAGCCACATTTACCGAGATAAACATTGAAGACTTTTCCAATAACAATACCATAATGGCTTTGGTCACCGGAGATGGTGAATATGAATTTTCTTTAGATTCGAATCTCTATCAAGATAGCTCGTTTTTTGAAAATATAGAACCGGGATTTTATACCGTATTTGCCAGAGACAAAAAGGGTTGTGGTATTTCAGAAAAAGATATTGCTGTGGTCGGTTTTCCAAAGTTCTTTACCCCAAACGGAGATGGCTCCAATGATACTTGGCAACTCACTGGATCTGGTAAAGATATGGTGACCGGAAACATTACTATCCATGACCGGTATGGGAGACTGATAAAACAGCTCGATACAAATAGTAATGGATGGGATGGCAGTTTTTTGGGAGAGATGCTCCCAGCTTCTGATTATTGGTTCAGAATTACTTTAGTTGATGGCAGGGACTTTAAGGGACACTTCGCATTGAAACGTTAGAATTCGACCTTCTAAAACTCAATTCAGAATGCATGAAAAATTGACATACTTATTTTGCCTTTTTGGCTTTATTGTAAGTCAGGCTCAAGTCTGTCCAGAGTTAATCGGCCCATTAGATGGGGATACAGATGTTGCCGTAACAACTACCATAAGTTGGGAGAATCTGAAAGGAGGACAGATATACCTCATCTCTTTAGGAACAACCCCTGGAGGAACCGATATAATTGATCGTAAAACCTCAGGAACCAATGCAATTTTTACTCCTCCAAAAGGACTTCCTGAAAAAACGCGTATTCATGTCTCTCTTCAAATAATTGATGGAAATTTTGGAAGTTTCGATTGTGAGATAGGAAGTTTTATTACGGAAGATGTAACGGATACGCCATCTTGTACTACACTCAGAGACCCCTTAAACAATGCAGTATTTGTACGAGAAGAGGTAAACATTGTTTGGAATTATGCTCCTCTAGCTACGGGCTACAGAATTTCTTTGGGTACCTCTCCTGATAAGAGTGATATTGCAGCGAACATAAATGTTGGGAATCAACTTTTCTATGATCCCCCAGCAGATTTACCTGTAAATGCGATAGTTTATGCCCGCGTTGTTCCGTATAACGAGAATGGCGTTGCTTCGGGAATTTGCCCGGAAGAGAGTTTTGCCATTCGAACAGTAACAAGCAGCCTAGATTGCACAAAATTGACCTATCCCAAAGACGGCGCGATAGAGGTTCCCAAATCATTGGCTTTAGAATGGGAAACGGTAGAAGCTGCTACCGGTTATAAAGTATCAATAGGAATTTCCCCCTTTCCGGTAGACATTTTTTATACCGCATTTGTTGATACCGCTAACACCAGTGTTCTAGATTTTGACTCGTCACATAAATATTGGGTTACAATCATACCCTACAATGATGCCGGAGAAGCTGTTGGTTGTACTACCGAAACTTTTACAACTATTGTACATTGTGGTCCATTCACAGATGATTTAACGGGTGAAACAGTTGTTTTGAATCCCAAAATAACACTTCCTGATCGCGTATCGATTTGCAACAATCAACTTCCTTACCTCTTGAGTGCAAATGATAGAGCGGATGGCTATCGCTGGTTTAGAATCAACGTGGATGAAACTACGGACTTGATTTCAGAAACCAAAGAAATCCAACTTAACGAAGATGGTACTTATTTGCTTGAGATCTACGATAGAGTAGCTCTTTTCGAAAGTGTTATCGAATGCTCTACCACAAAAGAATTTGTGGTTTTTATCGACGATGGTCCAATCATAATCTCTGCTACAGCTACCCCTGAGGGGGAATTTGGTGATTTAACCATTGTTGTAATTGTTGATGGTAACGGTCAGTATGAATATAGTATCGAAGGTGAAGATGGTCAATTCCAAGACAGTAATATTTTCGAAAATTTACCTGACCGATCATATACAGTCTATGTAAGGGAAAAAGATGGTTGTGGAATTGCGAAGAGATTAGTTCAAAAAAGCATTATCGATGGGTTTCCAAAATTCTTCACGCCAAATGGAGATGGTATAAACGATTTTTGGCAATTTGAGCTAAGTTCGGAAACCAGAAAAAAACAACTAGGTTCTATTACAATTTTTGATCGCTATGGCGTTTTGCTTCTCCAAATAGACCCGCGATCAAAGGGATGGGATGGAACACTTAATGGGAGTCCTCTCCCTGCCGCCGATTATTGGTATAGGGTGTTCGTCGAGGACGGAAAGCAATTCAAAGGGCATTTCGCCTTGAAGCGCTAGAGTTTTACTATATTGTGATGTTTGGTGTTAAAATCAAATGAAAAAAAAACTGCTATTCTATCTTGTCCTAATCTGTAGTTCAATTTCCTACGGACAATTGGCGTGCCCAACACTTTCAAGTCCGATGGACGGTGCTACCAATGTGCCCGTTGATGTTACTATCACTTGGAATGGTATTGTTGGCGCACCAGGATATCTGATATCGATTGGAACAACTCCCGGTGGAACTGATATTGTAAACGAACGAGCAGTTGGTAATGCGACTTCGTATCAACCACCATTAGGTTTACCGGAGAACACCAATATCTATGTGACCATTACAATTTTCTTTTTCAATGCGGAAAATATCGTTTGTAGTACTGAAATGTTTCGTACTGAAGATGTAGTACAACCGCCAAATTGTACCACTCCCAGGTTTCCCATCGATGGGTCGATGAATGTGAATGTTGCCACTTCGATTGTATGGAACTATGCTCCGACAGCAACAGGTTATCGCATTTCTCTAGGGACCACAGCGGGAGCATCAGATATCGTAAACAATGAAAACATTGTTGGAGGACTCTCTTACCAACCAACGATGGATCTGCCTGTGGACACCGAAATATTTGTAAACTTAGTTCCATATAATGAAAACGGTTCGGCAGCTGCGTGTTCTGAATATAATTTTACAACAGGAGGTTTGGTGACCATACCAGGCTGTACCACCCTGGTTAATCCTGCAAATGGGGCTATTAATGTAGAGTTATCCCCTGTTTTAGAATGGGTAGAAGTTCCTGAAGCTACCGGCTATAGGGTTACCATTGGCACAACACCTTTCAATGGAAATGTTTTAAGCAATGTCAATTTTACTGAAAATAGTACGTTGGTAGTTGAATTTGAGCCCAATTTGACTTTTTTCATAACCGTCGTACCCTTTAATTCTGCAGGAGAAGCTTTGGGTTGTGAGCAACAGTCATTTTCAACTATACTGGGTTGTGGGCCCTATTTCGATTCCATAAGCAATGAACTAATTGATTTAAGGCCTGAAATCAATTTTCCAGATGTACTTTCCTTTTGCGAGAATGATATTCCCTTTATGGTCAGTTCCGAAGACACAGCCGAAGGGTTTAGATGGTATAAGGTTGACCAATTTGATAATGAAACACTGATATCCTCCGAACGAGAAGTTGCCCTAAATGAAACTGGTAGATACCGTTATGAAGCATTCAACACTGCAACGCAATCTGGGAGTACCATTGAATGTGATATTTCGAAAATTTTTGAGGTGGTGTCATCTGAAGTTGCTGTAATAGTTGATTTGACCGTTACCGGGCAAAATGGGACAATTGATGTTTCGGTTAAAGTATCATCTGGAATTGGAGATTATGAGTTCTCTGTTGATAACATTGATGGACCCTACCAAGATAGCGCGAACTTTCAAAGCCTGGAACCGGGAATCCACACCTTTTATGTTAGAGATAAAAACGGATGCGGAATCACTGAAAAAACACTGGAACAAGATTTGACCTTGGATGGATTTCCCAAATTCTTCACTCCAAATGGGGACGGGATAAACGATTTTTGGCAATTTATTCCACCCATCGATACTGGTCAGTTAGAAATAGGAGTTATTTCAATTTTCAACAGATATGGGATGTTTCTAAGGCAAATTGATCCCACTTCTCGAGGGTGGGATGGTAATTTAAATGGAAAACCTTTACCTGCGTCAGACTATTGGTTTGAAACGATATCTCCAAAAAATAAAAGAATTCAAGGTCATTTTTCACTCAAACGATAGCGTTCGTATCTCATGAAGAAGATAGTAATACTTGTTTTATTTCTTTTGTTCGGATTTGCGTCCGAAGCACAAGAATGTCCAAGAATTACGAATCCGGTAAACGGATCAATAGAAGTTCCAGTGAATACAACAATTACCTGGAACTCTGTTGATGGAATCGTTGGCTACCTCATTTCACTGGGCACAACACCAGGTGGTACGGAAATCTTAAATCGGCGTTCAGCAGGTTTAACTAATTCATTTACGCCTGAGGTAGGTTTGCCAGATGATACTATTATCTATGTTACCATTGAGATGTTTTTAGAAGGACAACAAATCATTCTCTGTCCTGGTGAGATTTTCACAACCGTCGATGTTACAAAAGCACCTCTATGCACTGATTTAGCAGAACCTATCAATAATGCTGTAAGCATAGATGTAAATAGTAAAATTACCTGGGCATATGCTCCAACCGCCACAGGGTATAGAATAAGTATAGGAACCTCCTCTGGGGGCTCAGATATCACTGATAATATTAATGTAGGCAACGTTTTGTCATATAACCCACCAGAAGAATTACCTCTCGATCAAGAAATTTTTGTCAGCGTAGTTCCCTATAATGAAAATGGTGACGCCGGAAGCTGTTCAGTTGAAAGTTTCACTACAGGTGTACCAACTGTCGATTGTCTCTTATATTACGATTCTGTATCAGGGTCTACCATAAAACTCTCCCCTGAAATTGATTTTCCAGATCAAATTGGTGTTTGTCCTGGTGATGATTTTGAAGTATTGAAAAGTAATGATAGGGCAAGAGGGTTTCGTTGGTATCGGTTAAATAATGACGGGACAGAAACCCTTCTTTCCGAAACCACTGAAGTGTCGATTGAGGGGTTCGGAAAATATAGATACGAAGCCTATAATACTGTCATACAGTCCGGTGCTACCATCGAATGTGCAAGTGTTAAAGAGTTTGAAGTAGTTCCGTCAGAGCAAGCTCAAATCAATGCAATTCTAGTCTCACGAGAATCCACCGGTTTGGATATAGAAATACAAGTTAGCGGGTCAGGAAATTATGAATTTGCCTTGGATAACATTGAAGGACCATATCAAGATTCCCCCATATTTAATAGGATTCCGGTAGGAGAACATACCGCCTATGTGAGGGACAAAAACGGTTGTGGTATTGTGCAAAGATCCGTAGAACGAAACCTTTCCGCTAAGGACTTCCCGCAATTTTTTACTCCAAATGGAGATGGTATAAACGACTTTTGGCAATTTGTCCCGCCAGGGGATACCCGCGAAAATAGTGTAGAAACTATTTGGGTTTATGATCGGTATGGTAACTTAATGGCCCAGGTAGACCCAGAATCCAAAGGCTGGAGTGGAAATTTCAATGGTCAACCCTTACCGGCTTCAGACTATTGGTTTAAAGCTATTACCTTCAATAGACGAAAAATACTCGGTCATTTTACGTTGAAACGATAGAAGTTTGCTTTATGATAAGGAAATTACTTCTTGTGATAATTGTAGCTGTAGGATCTAATATCTACGGACAACAGTGTCCTGCCATAAACTACCCCGCAGATGGTGAAACGGATATTCCAGTTGATGCAACTATTACTTGGACAGAGGTAACAGGCATAAACGGATATCTACTTTCCTTGGGTACTACCCCTGGTGGAACAGAACTTCTCAACCGTGAACCCACTGGAATAATAAACTCGTATAAAGCACCAGTAGGTCTACCAGAAAATACGCGAATCTTTGCAACACTCAGTATTATAGATGCTACAGCTCAGCCCGTGGCTTGTGGTGGTATTATATTTAACACGATGGATGTTACTACTCCTCCACCCTGCACTATTTTAATAGCACCTGATAACAATGCAACTAATGTTACTGCAGTGACAGACATTATATGGGCATACGCGCCAACGGCTACCAGCTATGTTGTATCCATTGGCACATCCGAAGGTGGGACTGATATTCTGAATGAGGTGAATGTTGGCAATGTACTATCCTATGACCCTCCAATGAGTTTACCACAAGATTTACGCATTTATGTTACCGTACGTCCAGAAAACGAAAATGGTAATATGGCCCCGTGTACTGAAGAGAGCTTTTTTACAGGTGAGGTAGACGACCCCTGCGAGCAAACGGATAGCGTAACGGGAGAAGTAACTTCATCTAGACCCGAAATAGAGCTCCCGAATAGATATACCAAATGTGTAGATAGTGGCCAAATTATGGTTTCTCCGGAAGGTCAGGCCGATGGTTTCCGTTGGTATCGCGTCGAAGGAAATAACGAAACTCTTCTTTCTCAAAACCGAAACTATCAAATTAACGAGGTAGGTAATTATATACTTGAATCTTATAATATAATCACGAAATCCGGAGTTAATTTGGAGTGTGTAAGTGCCAATAATTTTAACGTTGTTGCCTCAGAAGTGGCTACTATTGAATCCATAGGTATACGAAAACTCACCGCAGGTAAGGAGGTTACGGTAAATGCAGTAGGCCTGGGAGAATATGAATATGCCCTTGATGATTCTGAAGGAGAGTATCAAGATGACCCGGTTTTTGTAAATGTACCTGAAGGGCCACATACAGTCTTTGTTAGGGATAAAAACGGATGTGGTATAGTTTCAAGACTAATAGAAAGAGGATTGAAACCCGAAGATTTTCCAAATTTCTTCACCCCAAACGGTGATGGCATAAATGATTATTGGCAATTTGTACCTCCACCAGAAATCTCCGATGTATTGGAGGTTTTAAAAGGAAGTATTTCAATTTTTGATAGATATGGAAATTTATTATTAGAGCTTGACCCGAACTCTAGAGGGTGGAACGGCAATTTTAATGGTAAACAGTTGCCCTCTTCTGATTATTGGTTCAAGGTGGTTTCAACCAATCAGCAAAAAATGATAGGTCACTTCTCGCTAAAAAGATAATTCACCCTATTGTAATTCAAGAATTGAATTCTTCAGAAATTCTAAATATTTCATGGCTAAAAACACTTCTGCTTTTGTATTTTTAAAAGATGAAATTTAAGGTAGTATCAGAGTTCAAACCAACAGGAGACCAACCCCAAGCCATCAAACAATTGGTTGATGGAATTGAGGGGAAAGAGAAATATCAAACCCTTTTAGGTGTAACTGGTTCGGGAAAGACATTTACAGTTGCCAATTTGATTGAAGAAGTCCAACGACCTACTCTTGTTTTAGCTCATAACAAAACCTTAGCCGCACAACTATACTCGGAGTTCAAACAATTTTTTCCAGGGAATGCGGTGGAATATTTTGTTTCTTACTATGACTACTATCAACCAGAAGCCTTTATTCCCACTTCTGGACTTTATATTGAGAAAGATCTTTCCATTAATGAAGATATTGAGAAACTCCGTTTAAGCACTACATCCTCACTTCTCTCGGGTAGAAGGGATGTTATTGTTATTGCGTCAGTTTCATGTTTGTATGGTATTGGGAACCCAGTTGAATTTCAGAAGAATGTCATCAACATTAAGAAAGACCAGGTCATTGCACGCACCAAATTTCTACATCAATTGGTGCAAAGTTTATATTCTCGCACAACAGCAGATTTTCGAAACGGGAATTTTAGGGTTAAAGGAGATGTTGTAGATGTATTTCCAAGTTACGCCGATAATGCCTTTAGAATTCACTTTTTTGGGGATGAAGTAGAAGAAATAGAAGCTTTCGACCCCTTCAATAATAATGTCATAGAAGTCTATGAAAATCTGAATATCTATCCGGCAAATATGTTTGTTACTTCACCGGATATTCTTCAAAATGCCATTCACCAAATACAGGAAGATTTAGTAAAACAAATTGATTATTTCAAGGACATCGCTAAACCTCTAGAAGCTAAACGTTTGGAGGAACGAACCAATTTCGATTTGGAAATGATACGCGAATTGGGCTACTGTTCGGGAATTGAGAACTATTCAAGGTATCTGGACGGAAGAGACCCCGGAACACGACCATTCTGTCTTCTAGACTATTTTCCGGATGACTATTTAATGGTGATTGATGAAAGTCATGTAACAATACCCCAAGTACATGCAATGTATGGAGGGGATAGATCACGAAAAGTGAATTTGGTAGACTATGGTTTCAGATTACCTGCGGCAATGGACAATAGGCCTTTGAAGTTTGAAGAATTTGAGGCATTACAGAATCAAGTGATTTACGTTAGTGCGACTCCTGCCGATTACGAAATGAAACTAAGTGAAGGCGTGTTTGCAGAACAAATCATTCGCCCAACAGGCCTTTTAGACCCCATTATAGAGGTCAGGCCCAGTTTAAACCAGATTGATGATTTGGTTGAGGAGATACAACAACGGGTTGAAAAGGATGAAAGAACATTAGTAACAACGCTTACAAAACGTATGGCGGAAGAGTTGGCAAAATACCTTGCTCGTATTAATATCCGATGTAGATATATCCATAGCGATGTGGATACTTTGGAACGTGTTGAGATTATGCAAGACCTACGAAAGGGTATTTTTGATGTGCTAATAGGAGTGAATCTGTTAAGAGAAGGACTAGATTTACCAGAAGTTTCTTTGGTTGCCATACTAGATGCGGACAAAGAAGGTTTCTTAAGAAGCAACCGTTCTTTGACACAAACTGTAGGAAGAGCTGCAAGACATTTGAATGGAAAAGCCATCATGTACGCGGACAAAATTACGGCTAGTATGCAGAAGACAATTGATGAAACTACCTATAGAAGAGAGAAACAAATAGCCTACAATACAGAACACAATATCACTCCAAAATCACTAAACAAAAGCTTGGATAGTGCCCTTGCGAAAAACTCAGTTTCTACCTACCATTTTGAAAAAGAGGAGATGCGTGCAGCCGAACCAGACATGGACTATTTGACCAAAGAACAAATCGAAAAATTGATTCGAGAGAAAAGAAAATCTATGGAAAAAGCTGCCAAAGAACTAGATTTTATGCAAGCCGCAAAGCTCCGTGACGAAATAAAAATGTTGCAAGAGAAGGAGTGATTTTGTAAAAAAAAGTGTAAATTTCTATAAATTCTTCATTTTTATAGAATCCTATAGTAATATTTTAAATAAAATGATTCATATAACTGGTTTTAAGTTATTTAAATTCACTTTTTAGACAAGTCTAAAATCACATATCAATGAGATTTTCAACAAAATCAGTATCGTTCAGTAGTTTATTATCCAAAAAATCGTTTCCGTTTTACGCAATTATTTTTAGCCTGTTCTTTTCGCAATATTCCTCAGCCCAAAAATTATCCCAAAAAAAAATCAATATCGCTGCTGAAGAAAAATTTCCGACCGCAATTTTTGATTTAATGTCATTTTTAAAGTTACAAAATGATGGCCATTTTGAAAATGAAATCGAACAAAATTTTAGCTGGTGTGACTCGGTTTTTTCAAATTTAAAATTTGAAAGACGGGTGATAAAAACAGAAGGTGCTCCCCTGCTCTTGGCCGAAAAAAAAGTTAATAAAAATTTAAAAACAATTTTGTTCTATTTGCAAATTGATGGTCAACCAGTGGACTCTTCAAAATGGAATCAGCAAAATCCATTCCTACCTGTTTTGAAGGAAAAAGATGATGATAAGAATTGGAAAATTATTGACTCACAATTATTACAAAAAGAGTATAATCCGGACTGGCGGATTTTTGCAAGGTCAGCTTCGGATTCAAAAGGACCTGCGATGTCTTTGATTTCTGCATTGCAAATTCTTCAGGCTAAAAAAATAAATCCGGCCTTCAACATAAAAGTCATTATGGATTTTCAAGAAGAGATGGGCTCCCCTTCCCTACCAAAAGCTGTTATAGCAAACAGGCAACTTCTGAATGCAGATATGCTTTTCATCATGGATGGCACAAGACACCTCTCAAATCTACCCACACTAACATTTGGTGCTAGGGGCATCGCTACGGCCACTTTAAAGGTTTTTGGACCCAGATACCACCTTCACAGTGGTCAGTATGGCAATTTTGCACCAAATCCCGTCTTCGAGACATCAAGACTATTAAGTAGTCTGAAAGATGAAAATGGAAGGGTTGCACTTAAGGGTTTTTATGAAGGTATTGAATTATCAGGAAAAGAAAAGACACTACTCAATGATGTTCCTGAGAACTTGGATAGCATAAAACAACGCTTGGGAATTGCTCGCCAAGACAATGTTGGAGAAACGTATCAAGAGGCACTGCAATACCCATCCCTAAACATAAGAGGGCTAAATGCTGCTTGGGTTGGCGACGAGGTCAGAACCATCATTCCCTCCGAAGTGATTACCGAAATAGATATGCGTCTTGTGCCCGAATCGGATGGCGAAAAACTGATGCAGTCCCTAAAACAACACATCAAAGACCAAGGCTATCATTTAGTAGATTCCATTCCCTCGGAAAAAGAGCGTAAAACCTATCCGAAATTGGCTTCGTTTAAATACCGCTTAGGCTCGAAACCCTTTCGAACGGACATGGATTCGCAAATAGGTAAGTATTTGGAAAAAGCAATGCAAAAAGTATTTGGTGAAAATTATATCAAGATGCGTACGACTGGTGGCTCACAGCCAATCGCACCATTCATAGCAACACTTAGCATCCCAGCAGTTTCCATACGCATTCCAAATCCTGACAACAATATCCATAGCCCCAATGAAAATTTGAGAATAGGAAATTTTTTAGAAGGTATTATTACCTGCTTGGCAATTTTAGATGAACCCATTGAATAAAGAAAGCGCCCCTATTTTGCAATAGAGACGCTTCCCAACTAACCAACTAAACCAACCATCATGAAAGTCCGAAGAAACGGACTGTCCACAATACTTTTATTTCTTACGACAACTCAATCAGTCTTTTAGGTTTTGGCAATGCTTCCTCTTTCTTTGGAAGCACAAAACTCAAAATCCCGTTTTCATAATTTGCTTCGATTTTTTCAGTGTCAACTGTTTCGGGCAAAGTGAAAGACCTTTTAAAGGAGCTGAAGGTGAATTCTTTTCTTGTGAAGTTTTCCGTTTTCTTTTCTTCATCGGTTCTTACTTCAGACGAAACCGTAAGAACATCTTCGTCGATTTCAATATTGAAATCCTCTTTCTTTCTTCCGGGAACAGAAAGTTCTAATTCAAATTCAGTTTCATTATCCTTAATGTTAACAGCAGGCAAGTAACTTGTTGCAGATTCTAAACCTCCAAACCAATCTGGCTTGAACAGTTCATTCATCAATGCTGGAAAGACCGAATTATTTCTTTTTACTACGCTCATAATATGTATTTTTAAATAGTTTAATTTTTAATCAATCACCTAAAGTCAAAATACATACCAACACCAATTTCATGTCGTTTTGACATAAAATCACTATCTTTTAGTGACACTTTGACATTTTTTTAACAAAATACACCGCCAAAAAAATCAATATCTGTTGTTTTATGAAAAACCAGTTCTTGCTTCTTATTCTTTTAAGTGTTCAGTTCAACTTGATTGCTCAAAACAAAAGAGTGCGCGATTACGGAATTGAAATCGGAATTTTAAAAACTGGAGTAAACAATTCCATTACTGATGTTGAAGGCGTTAAAGTGGGGCATACAACTTTAATTGCGGGAGATAGCGTCAGAACTGGAGTTACGGCCATCTTACCCCATTCTGGCAACATTTTCCAATCAAAAGTACCAGCGGCTATCTATTTGGGAAATGGTTTTGGCAAACTGGCTGGGTATAGTCAAGTTAAAGAATTGGGAAATATAGAAACCCCCATTATTCTCACCAATACCCTAAGTGTGCCTGTAGCCTCCAACGCACTTATCAGCTACACTTTGGCACAAAAGGAAAATTCGGAAGTACGGTCTGTAAATTCCGTAGTAGGAGAAACAAATGATGGTTGGCTGAATGACATACGAGGAAGACACATCAAAGAAGAACACGTATTAACAGCAATAAAAAATGCAAAGGGTGGTGTAATCGAAGAAGGAAATGTAGGCGCAGGCACAGGCACCATATGCTTTCAATATAAGGGAGGGATTGGAACAGCTTCGCGAATTGTGCCCAAGTCCTTTGGCGGTTATACAGTAGGCGTTTTGGTTCAGACCAACTTCGGAGGTGTTTTTGAGCTAAATGGTGTACCTATAGCAAAAGAACTGGACAATTACCCAAGGCAGTACACCTACGACGTTGACGGCTCCTGTATGATAGTTGTAATGACCGATGCGCCCTTGGATGCAAGAAACTTAGAACGATTGGCGAAAAGAGCAATTATGGGCTTAGCAAAAACCGGTGGCGTTGCATCTAATGGTAGTGGTGATTATGTGATTGCTGTTTCTACAGCCGAAGAAAATAGAATCTCCTATCAAAACAAATCGATATTTGAAGAAAAAAAGGTATTGAAAAATGGAGCGATGACGCCTCTTTTTCTTGCCACTATTGAAGCTACAGAAGAGGCTATATTGAATGCATTGTTTGCCGCGAAAGACATGAAGGGTAGAGATGGTCATGAGATAAAGGCCATTCCTATGGAAAAAATCTTAAAAATCATGCAAGACTATAACCAGATTGTAGAAAAAGAATAGAGAAAGACTTTTTAAGAGACTAATTACAAAGACTGAAGAGCCCTAACTCTAGTTATAATGCGCTTTAAAAATATCGATTAACACCTCAGGTGGAACCACATTGTTAGGATACTTATGCATAACAGAAAGTACCTGGTCAATTGCAGATGGTGGCAAGCCCATGCCCAGTCCCATATCATGTAAACGTCTAATTTCAAGCTCCTCTTGAACTTGGTCAACATTCATTAATAAAACCAATCTATGAAACTGTAGGATACGTTCAGCTTCGGTTTTAGGAATTAGATGTTCACTTTCCTTTTCGAAAAGACCATCAAAGACTTCACGCTCCACACCCAATTGCTTTGAAACATTCAGTAGAAAATTATACTCTGGATCTTTTACCAAATTATCAACTTTTGCAAAAGCAATCATTTCAGAAAGAATACTTAGCTTCTCTTTATAGGTACTCATAGGTTTAGGGTTGAAAAGTTCAATTTTCTTTAGTATAACTAAAAAATGGCTCAGTATCGTATAAATTATCGACAAACAACTACCAAATTACTAGGCAACACGAATTTTGTAATATCTTGCGAGCAAATAGAATTGTATGACCAATAATGATATTTTCAAGAAACTACGAGTAGCATTAATGCTGAGGGATGATGAAATCGTGGATATCTTGAAATTAGCCGATTTTAAAATGTCCAAGAGTGAGTTGGGCGCTTTTTTTCGAAAAGAAGATCATCCGAATTATATGGAATGCGGTGATCAAGTATTGCGAAACTTTCTAAACGGACTCGTAATTCATTTGCGGGGAACGAAAGAGAATCCTAAAAACCCGGGAGAAGTCCTTTCACAAAAGAAGAATGTTCAGAAAAGTGATAAACCCAAACCGGTGTACAAAGCGATTCAACGTAAAAAAGCAAATTGGGATATAGACCCTGTAAAATATAAGAACAAACCCTCCAATTCGGCGGGTAAAAAAAAGTCCTAGCCTCGAATTACTCGAGATAGGACTTTTAAATTGCTAGTCATTGACCAACCTTTAACTAGCAACACGTACTGATACCGTGTATTTTTTGCCTTCTTCATAATCATTTAAGGCCACTTCCTTGTAATTTAATCTACTTTTAATAAAGCCTTCAAGTTCTTCTTTATCAGTATCAACAGAAAGAACTACAATTTCTTTATCGTCATTTAGCATAAAAAGCACTTGTGCTTCATAGCCTTGTTGTTTTTCGTCGAAGTTGTTGTCGTTTAGGTAATCCCCAATCTGTTCAGATAGGTTTTGACTTTTAGAAGATTTTACTCCTTTTTTTGAATCATTTGCAAAAATACTTCCTGTAGAAAGTAGCAAAGCTGCTACTAGCATTAAACTAACTTTTTTCATGACTTGTTTGTTTTTAACCCTGATTCGTTGATTGACGATTTTATTTCAGGATTTGATTATTAATTAATTGATGAATTACTAAAAAGACGTCTCGAAAAGGAGAATGTTACAGCCGAAATCACTTTTAACATTTTTTTAATTGAATCAACTACCTCATTAAACCTTTAAAAAACTCTTAAGAAAAAGAAGATGACGCTAGCAAATACGGAAGCGGGGTGATCTTTCGCATCTATATATAGCTCGTGAAATAGTATGGAAAAATAATTTCAAAACTTTCACACCTGATGAACATCAAACTTTATAAAAATCAAAGTAGATATTCAAAAAAAGCTCTATTCGGAAAGGGAAAAAGGAATGACTTTGCACATTTTATAGAAAAAGAAAAGGGCAATATTATTAAAATATTACCCCTTTATTCTCAATTTCGAAAATAAGTTAGGTTTGAACAGTTATCGGCAGCGTATATCGTCTGCCCTGAATTATACCCTCAATTTTGACTCCTTTGTAGTTCAGTTTATTTTTCACAAACTGACAGAAATCTTTGTCCTCGGAATCTACAGAGAGCACTACTATCTCCTTTTCCTTGTTAACCGTAAAAATTACGGTAGCATCAAATTTTTCATCTGATGTCATTTCGAAATAACCGTTTAGGAGCTTTTTTACTTTACCCTTCAGTTCTTTCGATGGATTATTGTTCGGTCTCTCATTTAGCGCAAAAGCACTTGTACTTGCTAGTAGCATTATTGCTACCAACATCAAACTGATTTTTTTCATGATGTTCGTTTTTTGATTTTGACCCGGGGATTAACCGGTTTTTTCAAAATCTGATTACTATTTAATTGATGAATTACTAAAAGGACGCACGAACTATTAGAATGGTTACAGATAAAATTCCCAATTAACACATTTTAACGAGATTACAATCAGTATGTTAATTTTTTAGACCAAAAAAAAGAGCCGTATAATATACGACTCTTTGTTTACTTGATATAAGTTCTAAACTCTAACTAAGAACCTCTTTGACTTTATCAGCAGCCTCCTGAAATTGAACAGCAGAATGTACCGCTAGGCCAGAATTATCTATAATCTCTTTTGCAATCTCAGCATTCGTTCCCTGTAAACGAACGATGATTGGAACATTGATAGCATCCCCCATATTCTTATAGGCTTCAACGATACCATTTGCAACACGGTCACAACGTACAATTCCTCCAAATATATTGACCAGAATAGCTTTAACTCCTTCATCTTTTAAAATGATACGGAAGGCCTCCTCAACTCTTTTGGCATCTGCAGTGCCACCTACATCTAAAAAGTTTGCTGGTTCTCCCCCCGCCATTTTGATTAAATCCATCGTTGCCATGGCGAGTCCGGCTCCGTTGACCATACAACCGACATTTCCATCTAAATCCACATAATTCAATCCTAATGAACCAGCTTCGACCTCGATGGGGTTTTCTTCACGCAAATCACGCATTTCGGCGTATTGCTTTCTTCTGTATAAGGCATTATCGTCAATGGATACTTTCGCATCAACGGCCATTATCTTATCATCTGAAGTCTTTAAAACCGGATTGATTTCAAACATGCTAGAATCACTTTCAACATATGCTTTGTATAAAGAAGCAACAAATTTAGCCATCTCCTTGAAGGCAGTTCCCGACAAGCCTAAATTAAAAGCTATCTTTCGAGCTTGAAAAGGAAGCAACCCTGTTGAAGGGTCTATCTCTTCCGTAAAAATCAAATGTGGTGTTTTCTCTGCCACCTCTTCGATATCCATTCCACCTTCAGTAGAATACATAATCATGTTTCTTCCAGAACCTCTGTTTAATAAAACAGACATATAGAATTCACTTGTTTCACTATCACCTGGGTAATATACATCCTCAGCGATCAATACTTGATGAACCTTCTTTCCTTCAGCCGAAGTTTGCGGTGTAATCAAATTCATTCCTATTATCTGACCAGCAATTTCTTCAACCTCTTTTAGGTTTTTGGCCAATTTAACGCCTCCACCTTTACCCCTACCACCAGCGTGAACTTGAGCTTTGATTACATGCCATCCTGTGCCGGTTTCAGCCGTGAGTTGTTTAGCTGCATCAACCGCTTCTTTTGCATTATGTGCGACAATACCGCGTTGAATACGAACGCCAAAACTGGCTAAAATTTCTTTTCCTTGATACTCGTGAAGATTCATATATATAAGGTGTATTTAGGTTCGGGTGCAAAAATAGGAAACGATTATGATTTACACTAAAATAATAGTGAACAGAATTTAATGAGTCTACAAGAAAAAATAGGTCACTTAACCGAGTAGTCATCAAAATCAAGGGGGTCAAAATTCTTGAAGTCCCCATTCAGCTTTATAGTTTGTTTGGTTCGATTTACTTCTTCTAAAACTGTAATGGTTGTAACCAAATGATTTTTAATAAACGCTAATCGTTCACTTTCGCGAGATATTTGTAAAAGTTCATACTCTTGTTCGAAAGAGAGCCCCATCTTATGCACAAGAACATAACTATGGAATTTGTCAACTTCTATTGGAGTAAAAGGCACGGACATTAAATTGTACAAGGCTTCCAGAAGTCCTAGAACTTCTTTTTTACTTGCATCATTAGTATCATTGATATTGTCCAAAAACTCGACATCTCCGCCCGCATATAACTTCCCTTCCATTTGGTTCTCAAAGGCGTTTACTTTAAAAACCTGCCGGGCTACACAAGTAACATCCATCTCACCTCCTTCGTATGAATTTACGATTTCGACCAGCTGTACCTCCGTTCCGAAAAGAATGCTGTCATATATATAAACAGGAATGCCAAAAGTAATAGCCTCTTCTCGACAGTCCATTATTAGCTGCTTGTATCGTTCCTCAAAGATGTGCAAAGGGACGGTCTCACCCGGGAAAAATATAGACTGTAAAGGGAATAAAGGTAACTTCATAGTACAATAGCAATTTGTGTGAACAATCTCGAGGAGAGGCCCCAAGCATTCGATTAGAAAAGGCTTTACCTATTGATCCAAGCCCTAGACCTTTTAAATCTCGATTATCGAGTAAAAATACGATACCACTGGCTCTTCAACAAATGAATTTAAAACCATAATTTGTTTCAAATACAACAAATTGTTGTATTTATTGTATGTCGCATCTTTTTTTTTGTTAGAAGGTCTAAGAAAATTAGATTTGTCCAAAATCGTTTGCACTATGAAGAATGCTGATTTACTTAAAATCGCCAAAACATACGGAGACCCCGTATATGTTTATGACTCTCAAAAAATCGTTTCTCAATTCAAAAGACTAACGAATGCTTTTAGTGGCGTCAAAAACCTGAAATTGAATTATGCCGCCAAAGCACTATCGAATCTTGCTATTTTGAAGCTAATGAATAGCTTAGGTAGCGGTTTAGATACCGTGTCGATTCAAGAAGTTCAGCTCGGCTTATTAGCAGGTTTCAAACCCGAGGCAATCATATTTACACCCAACGGGGTTTCTTTGGAAGAAATAGAAGAAGCCGCCAAATTAGGGGTTCGAATCAATATCGATAACCTTTCCATATTAGAACAGTTCGGTAGTAAGCATCCTGATATTCCTGTTTGTATTCGAATCAACCCACACGTTATGGCCGGAGGGAATTCCAACATCTCCGTGGGCCATATCGATTCTAAATTCGGAATCAGCATTCATCAAATTCCTCATTTACTACGTATTGTGAATTTAACCAAGATGAATATCAATGGTATTCACATGCATACAGGAAGTGATATTTTGGACATTGATGTCTTTTTATATGCTTCGGAAATTCTCTTCGAAACGGCGAAGAACTTCCCTAATCTTGACTTTATTGATTTTGGAAGTGGATTCAAGGTTCCTTACAAAGAAGGGGACATCGAAACCAATATTGAGGAATTAGGCAAAAAACTAAGCTCTCGATTCAACGAATTTTGCAAAGAATACGGGAAAGAATTGACATTGGCTTTCGAACCAGGAAAATTTTTGGTTAGTGAAGCGGGATTCTTTTTGGCAAAAGTAAATGTGGTAAAGCAAACTACTTCCACAGTCTTCGCAAGTATCGACTCCGGATTCAATCATTTAATCCGTCCGATGTTATATGGGGCAAATCATTCTATAGTGAACATTTCCAATGAGAAAGGAAGGGAACGCTATTATTCGGTTGTAGGATACATTTGTGAGACCGACACCTTTGCTAGCAACCGCAGAATCAATGAGATTTCCGAAGGCGATGTCCTTTGCTTCAAAAATGCTGGAGCCTATTGTTTTACAATGGCCAGCAATTATAATTCAAGGTTCAGACCACCTGAAGTATTATGGCATAATGGGAAAGCTAACTTAATCCGTGAGCGAGAAAATTTCGATGATTTGATTAAACACCAAGTTGATGTCAAAGATTTGTTTGCGCCTGTAAAGGAAACCGTGAAGGTTAAATAGAACCTTTTGAAATAAAGGTCGGGGAAATTCGTTAGTTTTGGTATAGTCTTTGGACTAATACAGAAAAATTGCATCTCATGAAGATAAGCGTCCCAAAATCACTGCATTTCATCCTTTTTCTATTTGTGGCATTAATGGTCAACACTATTTGTGCCCAAGAAGTAAAATGGCTTTCATGGAGCGAGGCTGCTGAATTGGCAACTACTGAGAAAAATCCGAAGAAAATATTTGTTGATGTTTACACAGACTGGTGTGGCTGGTGTAAGAAAATGGATAAGGATACCTTTCAAAATGCCGAAGTAGCTGCTTATATGGAATCAAACTTCTACATGGTCAAACTGGATGGAGAAGGAAAAGAACCTATTGAATTTAAGGGAAAGACATTTAACTTTGTTCCATCCGGAAGAAAAGGATATCATGAGTTCGCTGCAGCCTTGATGGGTGGCAAATTGAGTTATCCCACAACTGTTTTCCTTGACGAGGAAATGAATATGCTTTCACCAGTACCTGGGTATCAAAAACCAGGGCCTTTCTTAAATATTGCCAAGTATTTTGGTGATGATATCTACAAAGAGAAAGATTGGAAAACCTATTCTGGTAAAGGGAAATAAAGTACAAAACTAAAAAGTGCCCTTTCAAAACAAATTGAAAGAACACTTTATAGTAAGTATTTTTTGTGAATCTTCTTAATCTGAACCTGTCTTCTGAAGTTCCGTACCTACATCTAGAGCTTTTGCTTTTTTGGCTTTGCCTTGACATCTATCACACAGGTCAGTAATCTTTTTCAATTCCCTCGCTTTAGCAACAGTCCCTTGAAAAATCTCATTGGTTCGCTTGCCATTGATATAGGAACAATCTTGATACAAATGATAACTTCTACCAGAAGGTGTCCAATAGACGCTATTTACACCATCATTGAGCAGTTCGACCTGCTTCGTCTGTTCTGTATATTGTTCAACAGAAGCCGGATTGAATTCGGTACCTGTTAAACCCGCTGCCGCCAGCGCGGCAATGGCAATAGTTCCTAAAATACCTTTTTGCTTTCCGTTCAAGTTTTTGTTGGTAAAAATAAGGATGACCATGGGTAGAAATGCCAAAACGCTAATTATCAAACCTAACTGATTCTGAATAAAGAACTTCGTTTTATTCTTCTCTGATGCCGGATCTAAACGATTCGACTTTTTCCAAAGTATATTCCCGATTATTGCAAAAATAAGGGCGACAACGATTAAGCCAATCATCCAAGTCATATTGACCGGGACTTCTTGTAGTTTAAAATAAGCGAAGACTTGACAGCCAATAGCCAATAGCCAGCCTAATACTGCAATAATTCTAAATGTGGTTGCTTTTGACTTACTTTCCGCTGTCGGCGACCATGTAGCGTCATTACTACCAGATTCCGTTGACATAGTGTCATCGACAATCTTTGTGATTTTTTTTGATGATTTTCCGTTTTCCATTTTAGGGGGATTAAGTTATTTGTACCTCGAAGTTAATAATTAATTCCTATAAACGGTTCATTATCAATTTAGTCTGATTTCTTTGCCACGGTTGCATATTGCAAATAAAACATATCCATAGCCGTAAAGAAGAACGGAATGTTATATAAATAAGGCTTTAACGACCTAGTACGATTAACCCCCTTATGACTTAAAACAGTATAGCCTTGATCGGCATACATTTTTGCAATACTACTTTTTGTAAAAAACCGCATGTGGGTCTTGTCGAAAATTCCATGCCCTTCATATTCAAACTTCTTTTGTAGTATTATTTTCTTGAAGGCATAGTGATATCTAATATTTGGTATGGAGCTAATCACAACTCCATTTTTAGACAATTTGTTTTTAATGATTCCTAAAACGGAATACGGGTCCACCAAATGTTCCAAAACATCATTGCAATAAATAACATCGAAGTAATTATCAGGAAGCTCCTCAATAAAGTTCTCACAAGGACCAATAAATACTTTGTCCAATACCTTTTCAGCTTCTTTACCTGGTTTTTCCATAAGTTCAATGCCCCAGGTTTCCGTCTTATATTTGTCTTTAACTTGCTTAATAAAAGTGCCTTCACCACAACCAATATCCAAAACACGTTTACAACCTTCGGGAAGAAAAGCCAACATTTCTGGACGTTCGTGATTAAAGTAATCGCCAGCTTTATTATTATAATCCATAATTCGTATTTAAAACAGAGAATTTAGGTATTCAAATCCTCAATTGCAATCGGAAACTTTACCGTACAAAACGTCTCATGGCCAATATAGTTATTTGGTAAATGTCGTATAGCGGCACCTTCACTCGTAAAATGACCCGTTTCTCGAGTTTCCAATGGTATTAAAGTACCTTTATATTTTGACATATTTTCTCCATGCCAACCAATTGCAGATTTTTCACGAATTCCATATTGCTCAAATTGCATAGACCATTCTTCGCTTTGAATAAATTTTTTCAATTCAATCTTGTCCATTATCCAAAATCCGTAATAGGGATTATTATTGTTGAGAAGGTAATGATCGCCATTAATTTCAACTGTTTGGGAAAGCGGGCTAGTAAGATCGGTTATATACACATCTTGGCTGTCTAATTCTGTGCGTAAAAAACCCAAATTGTAGTTTGCTTTTAAAACGGCATCCTTATGTTGTAACCAATACTCAAGATTTTCTTGTGTAAAGGCCATATCATCCTCCAAATAAACTTGAACGTCAAATTCCTCTATCCTCGCAGAAATCTTTTCCCTATTCTCCCACGTCAAGTAAAATGGGTGTAAGAGCTGTTTTAAACCCATTCTATTAAAAAGACTATTGTAACCGAATCTAAAAATATTCTTTTGGTACTTATAAATGATATACTGAATGGAACCTTCTTGAAATGGTAATTCAAATTCTTCGTTGGTGTAAATGAAAATCTGGGTCTCGGCCTTAAGTTCATATATATTCTGAACAACTTTTTGCAGGTAAGGCAGTCTGTCTTCCACATAAAAGAAAGTGATATGTATGCCTATTTTCATCACTTAGAAGAGATGTCAAGGCAAAATGGGGGAATTCTTTGTATCAATCAATATGGTTTTATCTGCTATAATTAGGGGATTCCTTGGTAATGGTTACATCATGAGGATGACTCTCATTGATGCCGCTTGCGGTTATCTTAACAAAGCGACCTGTATCTTGAAGTTTAGCTATATCTTTTGCGCCACAATAGCCCATTCCTGCTCTTAACCCACCGACAAATTGGTGAATGCTCTCATACAATTCACCTTTATAAGGAACCCGACCCACAATACCTTCCGGCACCAATTTTTTAATATCATCTTCCACATCTTGAAAATACCGGTCTTTCGAACCCTGCTTCATGGCTTCCACAGAACCCATACCACGATACGACTTGAATTTTCTTCCTTCGTATATAATTGTTTCTCCCGGAGATTCTTTTGTTCCAGCTAGCAGTGAACCCAACATTACAGTATCAGCGCCCGCTGCGATGGCTTTGGGAATATCTCCTGTATAACGAATTCCTCCATCGGCGATTACTGGAACTCCACTTCCTTTGATGGCAGCAGCTACTTCTAGTACGGCTGAGAATTGCGGAAAACCTACCCCGGCTACTACTCTAGTTGTACATATGGATCCTGGACCGATTCCTACTTTAACAGCATCTGCTCCGGCCTCAACCAAATATTTGGCTGCTTCACCAGTAGCAATATTACCGACGATAACTTCGAGTTTAGGAAATTTCTTTTTAACCTCCTTTAAGACGGCAACAACACCTTTTGTATGACCATGAGCCGTATCAATAACTACAGCGTCAACTCCTGCATTTACCAATGCTTCTGCCCTATCCACTGCATCTCCGGTAACACCTAAGGCCGCGGCAACACGGAGCCTTCCGTATTGGTCTTTATTCGCGATTGGTTTTTGAGTGAGCTTGGTAATATCCCTGAAAGTAATCAATCCGACAAGCTTGTTGTCTTTATTTACTACGGGTAGTTTTTCAATTTTATGTTCTTGTAAAATGTCTTCGGCTTCCGAGAGGGAAGTTCCTTCTGCGGCCGTAACCAAATTTTCTGAGGTCATCACCTCTGAAATTGGTCTTTCATTATTTTTTTCGAAACGTAAATCACGATTGGTAACAATACCGATTAATTTGCCTTCATCATCAACAATTGGAATTCCTCCGATGCTATGTTCCTTCATATTGGCCTTGGCATCACTGACCTTGGAATCAAGGGGCATCGTAACGGGATCCAAAATCATACCACTCTCTGCCCGCTTTACCTTTCGGACCTTAATCGCTTGTTGCTCGATTGTCATGTTCTTGTGCAAAACCCCAATACCGCCCTCTTGTGCAATAGCAATGGCCATGCGCGATTCAGTAACCGTATCCATGGCAGCGGAAACAATAGGCACATTGATAGTAATATTACGTGTGAATTTGGCTTGAATATTTACTTCTCTGGGAAGTACTTCTGAAAAGGCAGGAACAAGGAGTACGTCATCGTAAGTAAGACCTTCTCCAACAATTTTGTCAAGGTGAGCTTGCATAGCAATTAAGGATTAATTGCGAGCAAATGTAGTGATTTTTATTGGGATTCCTTTAGTTACTTTCAGCAGGTTTCAAAGTCAATTGGTATAGCACTAAAATTGCAGAAATCGTAAAGGTTGCTGTCATTAAAAATCCAGAGAAAGCAACTACGTATTTCATCCATAGAAGGCCCGTCCATAGAAAATAGATGCCTCCGAAAGTCAATACTACCGAAACAAAAGGTTCAACGGTTAAAAAGAGTTTCAATTTTTTAGAAAGCTTCGTCAACCAAACCAATCCCCCTAACAAAAAGAAAATAAAAGACATGGAAAGAATATGGGTATGTACGATAGTTAACATTTCGCGTTCACTCTTTTTGAACTTCATGACCTCAGCATCTTCGTCTTCTTCATTACCGTTGTAGTTTTCTACAATTCCATTGGGAGACGTTGTACTCGTCTGAGATACAAAAAGTAAGCCTGTAAAAAAGCCAATGGATAGAATAACAACGAAAGCTGCGATAAAGATTTTTATTTCCTTGGGAAAAGAAAGTAAAAGCCCATTGTAATGCATTACAAGGCTTTATTTGCTTGAAGTATTTCTATAGTTTGCAATAAGTCATCCATTGCATTAGTCATTGAACGAACTGAAATCGTTGCCCCGGCAATACCATCGATATTAGTTTCGTGGTCAACACGGTCTCCCCCAGTTTTGCCAAGGAATTGTTTTAACCATCTTTTACTCCCAATTTCACCACCATATTCCTCGCGGTAGATAAGTACCTTGGAATGCTTCACCTTTAAATCAGCATCAAATACAACCAAGTAATCGAATTTAGCCGTCTTACTCGGTGCTTGATCTACGAAAGCATAACCTATGAGCTCATTAGATTGCGTCAGTTTATAAAAGTTATCTGTACCTATTTTACTTGGAATTTTTGCATTGAGTTCTTCGGATATTGCAATAGCATGCATCTGGAAACTCTCAATTTCAAATGCTTTCTGAACCTCTTTGGTTACTTTTTTCTGAACATTTTTAGGAAGTCCAAAACCAAATAAGACCATTGCACTGAACAATACAACACCAAAAAATCTTTTTTTCTGAAGCATGGGCAAATGTATTAATTTAGAATCAATCTCAATAAAAATAACCTTATTTTTTGTTAACAATTTTAATCCCTTCTCATTCGACTTTCATCAAAGCGGAGAAGGAATTAAACACTAACCAGTTTCTTAGAACCAAACTCCTATACCGAAGTTCAATCTGTCTTTTGTATCGACATCCGATGCGTTGGAACGGAATTGGTAATCCCCTTTCACAACTACTCCTGGAGCAATATGATAGGTAAGACCTGTTGTAACATCAGTTCTGTCGTAAGCATCATTGGCTACCAAATCACCTGCGGTATTAGCATGCGTATTGAACTTTTCATAACGAGCAAAGGCAAATAGTTTTTGCTTTTTGGTCATCGGAAGAAGATTGTAAGCACCTTCCACATAAAACCCTTGTAAAGCACTACCCAAGTCTCTTCCCGTGGCAGTATTATATAAATCGGTATCCGAAAGCGAAGCATGAACAAACTGCCCTCTAGCTGTAAATCTCTGATAAGCATAACGGGCATCTAAGCCTAGCATACTGATGCCAATATTTGCGCCCTCAATTTCTTCGATATCGTCGGTCGCTTGTGTTTTTCCAAAGTATCCGGAAAAGCCCAAACGCAATCCGGGAATACCATAATAGTCTAATTTTGCAGATAATGTAGGACTATCAATAGTAGATTGAATGGCTTTCTGGCGACCACCTCTTAAGCCATTAGAACCCTTTAGGAAGCCTGATAAGCCACCTTCACCATTAGCTTCTGTAGATTTAAATCCGTTAAAAACATAAACCTGATATCCTAAGGAAATATCATTGAATCGACCTGCGGCACCAATACCGATTTCTCTCCACGTAGTTGGCACTATAGCATTATCCATAGCCGGTCTTTCAGTCCCGTTAAAAGTTGTTGGTTCATGGAATTCATTGATAATTCCCATGGGGACCAACATCAATCCACCACGTAAACTAACATTACTACCAATAGCATAATTTACAAAGGCCTGTTCAATGAAAACTTCATTCACATGCTCTAGTTCAACTTCAGTAATGAACTGTGTTTTTTCATTAAATCGATAACCGAAAAGCAATACCATTCGTTGTACGTCGAGTTCTCCATTATCCGCTTCAGGTTGATTATACAGAATCTCTGCATACGCACTTACGGTTACCGCAGAAGCGTAATTACCAGAAAGCAATCGCTGGGCAGCATTTAATTGTGATTGCGGAACAAAAGTGATAGAATCGGTCTGTGTTTGGCTAAAGGAAAAACTTATGGTTAAAAGAAAAAAAACGAAAGGTAAAAGAAGTTGTTTTGACATTATTCTTATTTAGACTTGTTATAGATAGGTAATTTTTCGAAGCGCAAATTTAACATCAAATTTGGTTTGAACAAACTTTATTTAAATTAAATCTAAATAAACTTAAAGATTTAACGATAAGGCAATATTGTGTTGCAAAGACTAGAAGATTGATAAAAAAAGGCCCATCAACTAACCAAGAAAAATGGACCTTTCAAACTAAACCAACTCAAACTCATTTATTCCAAAGAAGTCTCTCCTTCATTGGGATTGTAGACGTAATTAAAAGTGTAATAACGCGATTCCGAAGTTGCATCAGGCTGGGCCGGCGCATCTTTATAATAACTTAAAACCTCAACCTTCGCATATCTATCGTCATGTGTTCTGATAACCAAAACCTTTCCCGGAATGGGTGAAATTTGATTTACTTGTGGGTTGTAGTTGTACCAGCCATTATCACTACCTGTGGGGATAGCAAAAGCCCCATCCGCATCTTGAGCAAAAGTTAATCCTGCGGCATCTGAAATACTTACAAAAGTACCAGAGGCGATTGAAGCGCCTGCATTGCCATTTCTTGTCGGCTCATCATCTGTACCTGTAACGGCTCCGCCATTTAAGGCAATTGTTGTTCCTCGGAAAGCGATATCCCAATCCGTATCACTTGTAGTTACTGCACTAGTAGCAAAACTAAATTTCGTAAAAGGTCCGCCTACCGGTTGTCCCTGCCCTCCTGTTTGTGGAGCAGGAATATTGGTTGCAGTTTTACTTTCAACAGCAACTAATGATGGTTCATTGTCATCATCATTGCATGAGTTGAAAACTGTTGCTATAAAAAGTAGTGTCAAAAATTTGGATGTCATTTTCATAAGAATTGAATTTAAAATTGAATGTTTATTTTGGTGAATAGTTGTATTCCGGCGAGACCGGGTATGTTTTCTGCATCTTGATAATCAAAGAGATTATTCGCTCCTAGATGCAAAGTGTATTTATCAGAAAATATCTTGTTCAAAGTGAGGTTGGCTAGGGCATAGCCATTTACAAAAGTGGTGTCATAGGTATCTATGATTCCGTTGCCGTTACCGTCGAAAAGTCCGTACTTACTTCTATAGTTGATTCGCAGGTTGGTGTTGAAATTCCATTTTGGGACTTCGTAAAATAGCTTAAAATTGGCGGTGTGCCTGGAACGGTTGACGAGCCCGAAATAATCGGAATTGTCTAGAGCAACCGTTTGCAGCGACTTGGGGTCACGCGCAAATACCTCGCCCCGTTCCAAAGCCACCTTTTTTTCTTTGTCTTTTGCGTATAACAACTGATATCCTCCGGAAAGTGTTAGTTTATCAGTGAGTTTATACTCTGCATCCAGTTCTAAACCTGTAGTATAAATACGGTCGAAATTGGCATAGCTAAATACATTTTGTCCGTTTGTCTTTCTGGCAATCGCCCTTGTATCAATCAGGTTCTTAAAGTCGTTTCGAAATAGGTTAAAGTTCAATTTCACTTTGGCTTTTGTATAACCCGCCCCGATATTGTACCCTACCGAACTTTCAGCTCGTAAAGGTGTTTCTAAGTCCTCAAGGTCAAATAGAATATCTGAAAGTTGTCCTTGGGAATCCAACGCCTTTACCTTATCCATGGCGACATTATATCCTAAAACCGTATAGCCTACTGCCGCATTGGTAAAATCGAAATAAAGTTGTCTAAAATCGGGAGCTTTAAATCCTGAGCCCACAGAGCCTTTCAGGGAAATCGCATCACTCAGTTTGAAGTTCAGGGAAGCCTTCGGGCTAAATTGTGATTGATATTCACTATGGTTATCAAAACGAGCTCCTAGAATGAGGTTTAGTTTTTTCCATGGATAAAAATCATACTGCGCATAAACATATTGCGAATCAAAGGAAACTTTTTGGTCGAAAAATGTTCGGTCCAGATTTTCATGACTATAGCCTATTCCCGCTGTTATGGCATTTTTTGATTTAACGGTATACGTAGCTCTTATTTCTGGCCGAAATAGCTTTTGGTCGTAGTCATTTTGGCTAAACAGTGTATTGGAAACCGTATTTTGCAATTCTTCGGAAGCCTTATAATTTGTATAGTAAAACTCATATTGCAATTGCAATTTCGTATTGATTTCAGAATCCAAACGAATATGTGCATTGGCATCATTGATATCGCTCAAGCCCTCAATCAACTGGTCATTCACTGAAAGTGTCACATCCTGATTCTCCATATAGTATCTCGCCGAAGTAAATAACTTCAACTGATCAGAGAAGTTATAGAATAGCTGGCCATTAAAGGTGTAATTCTCAAAGGGATTTACTGTTTGCCCTTCAACTTCGGGGCGCAGGTCATAGCCATCGCTACGCAAGGAGTTTCCATAAAACGAATAGCCGAACTTCTTAAACTTCTGTTTGATACTAAGGTTGGCATCTTGGGTATTGAATGAAGCAAAACGATAAGAGACGTTTCCATTCAAAGAAGCTTCTTTTGGTATTTCGGTAATAATATTGACCACGCCACCCAAGGCTTCTGAACCATATAGACTTGAGGAGGGACCTTTTACAATTTCAATCTGTTGAATATTTCCAACAGCCAATCGACTTAAATCGAAGTTTCCAGCAGACCTTCCTACCAAAGGAACCCCATCAATTAAAATCATCACATAATCCGAAGAAATACCTTGAATTTGTATCCCGTTAAATCCACTTTGGTCTGCAACGGTAGTAATTCCCGTTTGTTCGTTTAGAATTTCATCCAGACGAATTACTCCAGTTTTTTGTAGCTGTTTTTTAGAAATCAAAGTTACTGGAAGTGGCACTGAAGAAAGCTGTCGAACCGTACGTGTGGCGGTAACAATTACCTCGTCTAAATCTTGAATAAGTACTGAATCTTTTTGAACAGGTATTTCTTGCCCAAAAACAGAGGCTCTCAAAACCCCAATAAAAACAAGCGTTAAAACACTATTTAGATTCATTCCTAATAATTTTTCAACAAATATATACTTTATTTTTAATCAGTCTAAATAAAAATACTATTTTTGACAAAGAAATATTTAAAGCAACTTTTAAACTATTTAAAATGAGAAAATTGACTTTATTGGGGATGCTATCGATGCTAGTTTCGGTATTCGGTCAGACAGAAAAAAACAAAAAACAACAGGACATTGAGTCCATAAAAAACATGTGTGGCTGTTATGAAGTTACATTTAAGTATACCGAGACTTTTGCACCAGAAATTGATTATGAAAAACATTTGGATTACACTTCTGGAGCCCTAGAATGGGCGGAACTTATCGAAGATGAGGACAATAAACTATCGATACAACATCTATTACTTGTCAACAAAGATCGAGTTATAAAACACTGGCGACAAGATTGGGAATACGAAAACCAAGATGTATTCTACTATGACAAAGACAACACTTGGAAATTCAAATCCTTACCTAAAGAAAGTGTGAAAGGGCAGTGGACACAGAAGGTTTTTCAGGTAGATGACAGTCCCAGATATTCCGGCTCCGCTACATGGATACATGCTGACGGCAAACATTATTGGGAAAACAAAACCGATTCTCCCTTACCCAGACGAGAATACACCAAACGAAAAGATTACAATGTTATGCTTCGGGGAAACCGTCATGAAATCATTGAATCAGGATGGTTACACGAACAAGATAATGACAAAGTCATTCGAGAAGACGGACAAGAAGATATTCTGTTGGCACAAGAAAAGGGCTATAATGTGTATACTAAAGTAGCGGACGAAAAATGCAAACCGGCAAAAGACTGGTGGGCCAACAATACTAAATTCTGGAGCAAAGTCCGAAATTCATGGGATGACGTGTACAATCGCACGGGTGAGTTAACCCTTCTCAAATCAGTGAATAAACAGCCCTTGTTCATGCACTTTTATGAATTGGAAAAAGAAAATGCGAAGAGACGAGATATAAGCAGCTTACTTAAAAAATTCATTACTGATAAACCTGTTTCCGATGTTGAAGGCAGATAGAATCTTGCTAGTAGCGGCCGTATCATTATTTGTGGGAATCCTATTTTCCTTTTCTGAGGGAGATATAAGTCCGAGGTTGCAAAAGAAAATAGATGCTGCCATTCTTTCCACCTTTGAGGTAGGGACCGGCGTTTTGAAAAACATAGCCATTCCTGCTGATTGGAATACCAAAACGGCTGCCGATTTTACGGAGAATAGTCTTTTTGAAATCTATAGTGATTCAAACTTTTTAGGCTATTTGTATTTGGGTGTGGCCCCAAGCATGAAAAAAAAGTTCGATTTTATCGTGCTATTCAATATTGATTTTACCATTAAGAAATCGAAAGTCCTGATTTATCGCGAAGAACATGGGAAGCAAATCGGCAGTCAAAGGTGGCTAAAACAGTTTATAGGACTTTCCCTAGAAGATAGTCCTATTTATGGAGTAGATATTGATGCAATTTCTGGGGCTACTATTTCCGCTTCAAGCATGACAAAAGCAGTCGGAGACGTTCTAAAAGGTATACAAATTTTAAAGGAAAACGAAGTAATTAAATAAATCGCATGCAAGACATACATCCCATATACCATAATAGTTTCGGCGTCGCTTTTCAATGGAAAAGAAATAAAGTCAAAGACATAATGAAAGTTCAAATCGTCTTTAGAGATACGGGATTACTATTGTCCAAAGAGGAATTGACGCAGTTTTCTAAAAATATCCAATACACAAAAGATAATAACTCACTTTGTAAGGACTGTGTCAATAATGACTCTTGCAAAGCACTATTAATTGATTCGCCCGCACCACAAATCACCTTTGCTGTGAATGTAAAAGAATTGAATGGAATACAAGATTTAGTAGAGGGTACACTATTTCAAATGAATTTGGACAACTATTTAGGAGGAATCTGTAAAAGCGACTAGTGATACTCTGAAAAGAGTTCCGATGCTTTGTTATAAGCAGCTTCGAAAACCAACCAATTGACACCCGAATCCACTTTCGCTGTATTAAAATAGGAAAGGATTTTTTCTGTGGGCATGTTTCCAGTGAGCTCATCTTTGGCCATAGGGCAGCCGCCAAAACCTTGAACTGCTCCGTCGAATCTCCTACAACCCGCCTTGTAAGCGGCATCTACTTTTTCATGCCATTTGGTAGGCGTTGTATGTAAGTGAGCGCCAAATTCAATTTCGGGGTATTTGGGAATCAAGTTTGAAAACAGATAATCTATTACCTCAGGAGTTGATGTTCCCACAGTATCAGACAACGATAAAATTCGTGCGCCCATCGCAGCTAATTTTTCAGTCCACTTCCCTACGATTTCCACATTCCAAGGGTCTCCGTATGGATTCCCAAATCCCATGGAAATATAAGTAACCACTTCCTTTCCGGATGCATCGGCAATATTCAAAATTTCTTGCAGTGTTTCTACGGATTGTTCAATCGTCTTATGCGTATTCCGCATCTGAAAGTTCTCCGAAATCGAAAAGGGGTAGCCCAGATATTGAATTTCTTTATGTTCGGATGCGTTTTTCGCTCCTCGAACATTGGCAACTATCGCTAACAACTTACTAATTGTATCAGATAAATCCAATAGGGACAATACTTCTGCCGTATCTACCATTTGTGGAATGGCTTTGGGCGAAACAAAACTACCAAAGTCAATGGTATCAAAACCACACCCTAAAAGCGACTGAATATAACGCACCTTATCTTCTGTTGGAATAAAGGTTTTGATTCCTTGCATAGCATCTCTAGGGCATTCAATGACTTTAACTTTTTCTGACATTTAAGCAACGAATTGGTAATGTAAAATTACTACTATTTATCTGATAGTAACAGGTACAAGGCAATGCCAACAAAAACAATAATCTGTAGCCACTTTAGAATGGTTCCCACATTTGAGTTCTTCGTAATCATTTCAGAAATCATTCCTGATAAAATTGCAATAGTGCTAAATATAAACGATGAAACAGCAATGAAAAGAAATCCCAAGACATAAAACTGAACTACTGTATGTAATGATTCACTGAACAAAAAACCTGGAAAAAAGGCCAAAAAGAAAATGGTCACTTTCGGATTCAAAACGTTCATAATGAAACCCTGTCGAAAAAGTTGGGCCAAACTTTTTTTTGGAGTTGTATCATTTGTCAGACTTATCTCTGAATCGCTTCGATAAACTTGAATTGCCAGATACAAAAGATAAGCAGCCCCAAAGAGTTTAATACTAAAAAAGAGTTGGTCGCTTTGTTTGATTATAGCCGATACTCCAAACGCCAAAAGCGTGGTATGTACCAAACAACCTGTCATGAGTCCGGCAACAGTAGCCAACCCATACTTTTTTCCATTGGTGATGCTTTGCATCAACACATATATATTGTCTGGCCCGGGTGAAATTGCAAGAGCAGCAGTTGCACCAATAAAAGCAATAAGAATTTCGTAATTCAAAATGGAAAAAGTGTGTTAAAGGAGAAAAATACGAAATCCTAAGAAGTATTACCCATTTTTCATATCTTACAAAAAATCAAAAACCAATGAGCACCAAAGGAATATCCCTAGTGTTGTTTTTGGCCTTCGCCTCTCTGGTATGTGTTTCCGCTACATGGAAATTAGACCAAGATGAATCCAAAGCATCCATTTCTATGAAAACAGACAGTTTACTTCGTCACGTAGTTCTATTTAAGTTTAAAGAAGGTACTTCAGCAAATGACATAAAAAAGGTAGAAGATGCCTTTACGGCCCTACCATCTAAAATACCTCAGATAAAGGGCTATGAATGGGGATTGAACAACAGTCCTGAAGGATTAGAGAAAGGTTTTACACATTGCTTTTTTCTCACTTTTGAAAGTGAAGAAGACCGGGCCATTTATCTACCCCACCCAGACCATAAAGCTTTTGGTGAAGTCTTAGGACCACATTTAGATGATGTTTTGGTAGTTGATTATTGGACGAAATAAGTTCGTAGTTTAAAACTATATTTCCTAATTCGCCCTTTTTAAAAGCGCCTTGTTAATTCGTTTTATTAACGACGGACCTTCATAAATAAAACCGGTATACAATTGAACCAAGTCAGCACCTGCCTCTAATTTTTCTAAAGCATCCGCTGCAGAATGAATGCCTCCTACTCCAATAATCGGAAACGCTTTTCCACTTTTTTCGGCTAAAAACCGAATTACTTCCGTACTCCTTTTTGTTAGTGGTTTTCCGCTTAAGCCACCTTTTTCTTCGGTAGAAACCAAATCAGATTTTAAATTATCCCTGGCTATGGTTGTATTTGTGGCAATTACACCGTCAATCTTAGTTTCTTCTACAATTTCAATGATATCAAGCAATTGATCATCTGTTAAGTCAGGCGCTATTTTGAGCAATATAGGTTTCCCCTTTCTCCTCGACTCTGGGAATTTCAAGTTTTCTTTTTTCAACTCATGAAGCAAAGCCTTCAAAGGCTCTTTATCTTGAAGTTCTCTGAGTCCGGGAGTATTTGGTGAACTAACATTGACAGCAAAATAATCTACATAGGGGAAAAGTGCATCAAAGCAAATCAAATAGTCTTTAACGGCTTCGTCATTCGGAGTTACTTTATTCTTTCCTATGTTTCCCCCAACAAGCACCTTATGCTCTTTTTTTAATCGTTCTACTGCATCGAAAACACCCTTGTTATTGAAACCCATACGATTGATAATCGCTTGATCCGGCTTTAGACGAAAAAGTCTTGGTTTAGGGTTTCCGTCTTGTGGTTTTGGGGTAAGCGTACCTATTTCTACAAATCCGAAGCCAAAATCTGAGAATTGGTTGTAGAGTTTCGCGTCTTTATCAAATCCCGCAGCAAGTCCTACCGGGTTTTTAAATTTGAGTCCGAAAACCTCACGTTCCAATCGTTTATCTTCGACCAAATAAAGTGCTCTAAAGAGTCCTGAGAAACCCATTTTGGATAAAAATTCAACAAGCGAAAAGGTGAAATAATGCGCCCTTTCCGCATTCATAAAAAAAAGAAAAGGTCGAATGAGAAATTTATACATGGAATACAGAGGAAGTTTCCACAAAAATACGAAGTCACTATGAGTATTTACCCTATCTCAAGCGATTTTATCAACAGACTTCGGTTGACAATTATTTAGGATCTACAATAGAATCTTTTAGAACTGCGGGAGTCACTTTTATAGGCTTTCGAATCGCTTCATAACAAAGTTCCAAATACCGATTGTATTGCTTTTCATTAAAGCTTGATAATAGCATTTTATCTGTAGCTTTAGAAGCCAATACTATTTTCTGCTGCAACACTTTGTATTTTTCTGAAAGTGTGGTCAATTCATCTGGTGTGCTCTGGGGGTGGTTGTCAAAAAGCTTTTGAATCTCATCTTCAACAACTTTTGTTTCAATCTGCAATTCTGCCCGTAAAGCTTCCATCTTGGTAATTTGTTCAGCATTCATCTGAAAAACCTTGATGAGCATCTCCGAATTTTTACCCCCTACATCTAAAGTGCAATCTTGGGCATTTCCTGAAAAAGAAATTAAGAGTAAAGCAATTATAGGAACGATTACTTTGGAATACATGATTTTTGGTTTCTAAATTCAATTGTTAGAATTGTTACTGTATAAACAGTATTTTTAATCAAAAATTATACGAATGCAAGATATTATTGACCGCTTTTTGTCGTATGTATGTATTGATACACAAAGCGATCCGAATTCTAAAACTACTCCCAGCACAGAAAAACAATGGCATTTGGCCAATGAGCTGGTGTACGAACTCAAACAGATTGGCATGCAAGATGTAAGCATTGACAACAATGCCTACATTATGGCCACGCTACCAAGCAATTTAGATAAAAAAGTACCCACAATTGGTTTTATATCACATTTTGACACCACACCTGACTTTTCAGGATCCGACATAAAGCCACAAATAATCAGGGATTATGATGGTGGGGATATTGTCTTGAACGTAGAACAAAAGATAGTTTTATCCCCTTTCTACTTTGAAGATTTGCTGCAGTACAAGGGTCAGACATTGATTACTACAGATGGAACAACACTTTTAGGTGCAGATGATAAAGCCGGAATTGCAGAGATTATTACCGCTATGGAATATCTCATAAATCATCCTGAAATTAAACACGGGGATATTCGTGTTGGGTTTACTCCGGATGAAGAAATTGGTCGTGGTGCACATAAATTTGATGTGGAAAAATTCGGCGCTGAATGGGCCTATACGATGGACGGAAGCCAAATTGGCGAATTGGAATATGAGAATTTCAATGCTGCGGGAGCCAAAGTCACCATTTCCGGAATAAGTGTTCATCCCGGTTATGCCAAAGGAAAAATGATAAATGCAGTGAGTATAGCTAATGAATTCATGTCGATTCTTCCTCCTGAGGAAACCCCACAAAACACTTCAGGCCGAGAAGGATTCTTTCATATCCACAGCATGAAAGGAGAAATCGAAAGCGCGGAATTTGAACTCATTATTCGTGACCATGACAAAAAACAATTTGAAAATCGAAAAAAACTTCTGCATGATATCGTTGAAAAAATGAATAAAGATTATGGTGATTGCGTTTCAATGGATTTAAATGACCAATACTATAATATGCGCGAAAAAGTCGAGCCTGTTTTTCATATTGTAGAAATTGCCAAAGAAGCTATGGAAAAGGTAGGAATCGAACCCACAATAAAACCCATACGCGGAGGAACGGATGGTTCACAGCTAAGTTATATGGGACTTCCATGCCCTAATATCTTCGCAGGCGGACATAACTTTCATGGCAAGTATGAATACGTACCCGTGGAAAGTATGCAGAAAGCAGTTGAAGTTATCGTGAAAATTTGCGAACTTGTTGGGGAGAAGGAATTCTAGATTGTTGGATAAATACTAATCAAAGTTAGTCTCCCGAAATTAAGAGCTTCAAATTGGAAAAAACAGAAAAAGTAGAACGGTATTATGCTGAAGAACATCGGTTCAGAGATGCTATTGCTCAACTGCGTGAACTTGTTTTAAAAACCAGCTTAGAGGAAACCTACAAATGGATGTTTCCAACCTATACTTTGAAAGGTAAAAACGTCCTTTCCATTTGTAAGTTCAAAAAGCATTTTGGTATCTGGTTCTTTAACGGTGTTTTTCTAAAAGACAAAAAGCAAGTTTTAGAAAACGCTCAGGAAGGAAAAACCCAAGCCATGCGTCATTGGAAATTTTATTCCATAGAAGATATTGATAAAAAGGCCATATTGGGATATATGAACGAGGCCATAGAAAATCAGAAAAATGGTCGGGTTTTAGTCTCTTTGAAAAAGAAAGCTACCAAAAAGCCCGTGCCAAAACTTTTGAAAGACGCCCTTGCTGAAAATACTAATGCAGCTAAAGCTTTTAAGAAGCTATCGCTTTACAATCAAAATGAGTACGCCGAATATATTGCTGGGGCCAAACAGGAAAAAACCAAATTATCACGTCTTGAAAAGATTCTTCCTATGATATCAGATGGAAAAGGACTAAATGATATGTACCGATAGATATTAAAAACAAAAAAGCCTTAAACTCTAGATTAAGGCTTTTCAAAATATTCATTTGGAAACTATTTCTTTTCTGAGGGAGCATTTAATTTGTTACTCATCTCCATTGAAATAGCGGACCGGTCAAATTTTAATTTACCCGCCATGGTTTCTATTACACAAGAATTGTCTTTGTCATTCAATTCAAAGACTTTTCCATGTAGCCCACTTTTGGTAATGACCCTATCTCCTCTTTTCAAACTCTCTGCGAAATTTTTTTCCGCTTTGGCTCGCCTTCTCTGTGGTAATATCATAAAGACAAAAAATACCACAAAAATGGCAATCATAAATGGCCATTGACCTAATCCTTCCATATAGTTCTCTTATGTTCTAATTAAAATCCCTATTTGGTAGGCCCGAGTGGAGCAGCTCCTTTAGGATTAACAAATGCCTTAATTCTTAAAATTTCAGAACCTTTAGCAGTGTTTGCTTTTACTGTGATAGTTTTCGTTACCTGGTTTTGACCAGATCCATTGAATTTCACCAACATCTCTCCACTTTCACCTGGAGCGACTGGAGTGTTCTTTGGATACTCAGGCACAGTACAACCACAGCTACTAGTAGCATCAGTGATGATTAAAGGTCCATTACCTGTGTTGGTAAACTTGAAAACCGTTTCTTGTGGAGTTCCTTGTTCGATCGTTCCGAAATCGTGCTCCGCTTTCTCAAAGCTCATAACAGGAACTAATTTAGCAGCCTCATCTCTTTCTGCGGCAACAGCTACATTGGCACTGCTGATTTTGCTAGTGGCGTTTTCCTTGCAGGAAACAAAAGCGAAAAGGGATAATACCCCTGCAAATAAAATAACTCGTTTCATTTTATTGATTTTTTAAGTAGTTACAAAATTAGATAAATATTATAGATTAACGGCAAAATTGTCTTCATAGTCTGTTTGAGGTTGTTTTTTTTCGAATGCGGTTCGTCGATGAGCCATTGAAAATACGTTGCATAAGCACCAATCATCGAAAAGACGGGACTTATAAAAGACCTCTACCCATTTTCTTCAATTTTCCGTCCGCTTTGTACTCTTTTACCAATTTGTCCAAGATTCCGTTGATGAAGATGCTGCTCTTTGGCGTGGAATATTCTTTGGCTATTTCTAAAAACTCATTAATCGTAACCTTTTCCGGTATTGATGAAAAGTTTAATAATTCACAAATAGCCATTTTCAATAGAATAGAATCAATATCGGCTATACGGTCTTTATCCCAATTGGGTGTTTTACCCTCAATTTCCTTTTCCCATTCGGCATTATTTAAAAGGGTTTTAGTAAGCAATTGCTTGGCAAATTTCATATCCTCCTCATCCTTCAGCAATTGTGGCAAAAAGAACTTCGGTTGATTATCTTCTTTTACCTTTTTTAACTGTTTTAAAATAAAAGTATTTACGATAGGAATGTCATCGACCCACGTAAGCTTATCATCCTCGAAATAGTCGTAGATTTTTTCGTTAGGCGCGACTACTTCTTCAAACAGAGTTTTGATAAGAACCCTATCCTCCTCGTAAGTACTTGTCGGCGTTTGCATGTAATCTAAATAGTGCTCACTTTCGATAATCGCCTTGTAAATGAGCTTTACATATTCCTCATTTAGGTACCAATTTTTGAGTTTTCGTTTTTCTAGCGATTCCTTTAGCAAACGGTTATTCGCTATCTGCAATAGCACTTTATTGTTGATAAATTTCTCTTTATTCGGAAAGTCATCCGTCAGATTTTCTAAATATTTTTTTGAAGATAATGCCACCTGACCAGCAGCAAAATGTTGAATCTCACTAAGAAGACTTAACAGCAACAAGTAAAGCGCATACATATTTTCAATACTGTCCTCTAGAAATTTTTCTTGTTTCTCTAGGGAATCATCTTTTGATTGAATCAGCGCATAAATGCATTGCATCACCTTTACTCTTATATGCCTTCTTGTTAACATGTTAAAGAACTTTTATAGAATTGGGTAAATTTTCACAGCACAAAAATAGGAATCTATTTCCAAACCTTGAGTTACCTAAAGGTTATTATGTTATACATTTTATAACATTTGATTTTATAGCAAACCCCTATCTTTGACAAATTCTAACCAAAACTAGCGACCCATAGCATTTCAACTGCATGAAGGAACTTAGACACCTCAATAAATACTTCAAAAAATACTGGCTCAAGCTTCTTATCGGAATGATAATTACGGTAATCGCACGGGTTTTCCAATTGGTGATGCCTTCATATGTCAACAAAATTCTTACTACAGTTGAAGACAACTTTAAGGGCTTATTAGAAAAAAGTGTCGCTGAAGAAACCATACTGAACTATATACTCATCATTGTAGGAGCCGCACTTCTATCTGGTTTTTTTACTTTTTTAATGCGCCAAACGGTAATCAATGTTTCTCGGTACATTGAATACGATTTAAAAAATGAGGTTTTTGACCATTATCAATTGCTTAGTCTCAATTTTTATAAGAAGAATCGAACAGGTGACCTTATGAATCGTATTAGTGAAGATATTAATCAGGTTCGAATGTATGCAGGTCCTGCTATTATGTATGGTATACAAACCTTAACTCTTTTCGCCTGTCTTATTCCATTGATGTTCATTAAGGCTCCTTCTCTAGCTGCCTATACACTTCTGCCGCTTCCCATACTGTCAGTACTCATATATCAGATTAGTAAGATGATTCACAGGCGCAGTACAGTTGTTCAGGAATACCTATCAACCTTGTCAACGTTTACCCAAGAGGTTTTTTCAGGAGTCTCGGTTATCAAGGCTTACGCTTTAGAACCTCAAACCAATCAAGATTTACAAACCTTGGCCATAGAGGGGAAAAATAAAAGTATGAGTTTGGCCAAAGTGAATGCCTGGTTCTTTCCGTTGATGATACTGTTAATAGGTATCAGTAATATTTTGGTTATTTACATTGGTGGGAAACAGTATTTTGCAGGAGAAATTGGAGTAGGCCTCATTGCGGAATTCATTCTTTATGTAAACATGCTCACCTGGCCTGTAGCCATTGTTGGGTGGCTCACAACCATTGTGCAGCGCGCGGAAGCATCTCAAAAAAGAATCAATGAATTTTTGCAAGAGCAACCTGAAATGAAAAATGAGGTTGAGCTTGAAACCCCAATTCAAGGAAAAATCGAATTCAAAGATGTCACGTTTACCTATGAGGATACTGAGATTACAGCACTAAAAAACATTTCTTTTGTAGTTGATAAAGGCGAAACCGTTGCGATTCTCGGAAAAACAGGTTCAGGAAAATCAACAATTTTAGACTTGGTAGCACGCCTATACGATGTTACTTCAGGTGAGATATTAATAGATGGTGTTCCCCTTAAAAAATTGAATCTTACCAACCTCCGCGAATCTATTGGCGCTGTCCCCCAAGATGCATTTCTCTTTTCTGACTCCATTGAGAACAATATTAAATTTGGCAAACATAACGCGACCAAGGAGGAAGTTGTAACAGTTGCTAAAAATGCCGTTGTTCATGAGAATATAATGGGTTTTACACAGCAATACGATACAGTTTTAGGAGAAAGAGGTATTACCCTAAGTGGAGGACAAAAACAGCGGGTTTCCATTGCTCGGGCCTTGTTGAAAGACCCTCAAATCTATGCTTTTGACGATTGTCTTTCGGCCGTAGATACCGAAACCGAGGAGGAAATTTTAAATAATCTTAAAAAGGCTTCTCGCGATAGAACTACACTCATTGTAAGCCATCGTGTATCTTCTGCTAAAAACGCAGATAAGATTATCGTTCTAGAGGATGGCAAGCTGCTGCAAGAGGGCACACATGAAGAACTAAATAGCACTGATGGCTATTACAAAGAGCTTTATGAGAATCAACTGTCAGAGAAAGAAAACTGACAAATTGTTGCTGGATACGCTTTTTTTTTACATTTTTGGTAGAATATTAATTAAGCACTAACTAGACACTACATACGATGGGGGACAGAGATTCAATGGAACAAGAGGAGATACACTCCAAAGTTCTAAGGGCCGGAAGAAGAACTTATTTTTTTGATGTAAGAAGCACCAAAGCCGGAGACTATTACCTAACAATTACTGAAAGTAAAAAATTTACACACGACGACGGATCTTTTCATTACAAGAAACACAAAATCTATCTCTACAAAGAGGATTTCGATGCCTTTAAAGAAAATGTTATTGAAATGATGGACTTCATTATCGATGAGAAAGGTACAGAAGTCATTTCTGAAAGACACCAAAGAGACTTTAAGAAAGAAGATGATGTAGTTGCTGAAGAGTCAGCTCCAGCAGTAGAAATTGACGAGGTAAAGACTACAGAAAGTTTTACCGATGTTGATTTTGATGATATCTAAGACATTTTAATTCTTTTAAAAACGGCCCTTCACTCTGAACGGGCCGTTTTTTTATGGACCCTAGTTTACTTAAATTTACTTCGAAGTGTTTTAAACTTCTTGTACTAATTACATTCCAAGCCAATATGAAAAAATTATTACTTATTCTCGCTGCCCTTGTCTCCGTTCAAACCCTTGTATCCCAAGAAAAATTAGACCTTAACTATTACCTGCCGCAAGGAATTACCTATGATGAAAGCATACCGACTCCAAAAGAAGTTGTCGGGCATGAAGTTGGTGAATGGCATATTACACATGATAAACTTATGTTCTATATGCAAACGCTTGCAAAAGCATCTGATAGGATAACTATCGAGAATAGAGGTTCTACTTTTGAAGGAAGACCTATTTTGTTGTTGACGGTTACTACGCCAAAGAACCATCAAAATATCGAACAGATTCGAAAAGACCATGTCGCCCTTACTGAAGCTGGAGGTTCCTCTTCCGTCGAAGATATGCCTCTAGTTGTATATCAAGGTTTTTCAATCCATGGAAACGAACCTAGTGGCGCAAATGCGGGATTGGCCTATGCCTATTATCTAGCTGCCGCTCAAGGGCCAGAAATAGAAGACCTTTTAAGTAATATGGTGATTCTATTGGACCCTTCTTTTAATCCCGATGGATTACAACGCTTTGCCTATTGGGCCAATACCAACAAAGCGCAAAACTTAACAGCAGATAATAATGACCGTGAATATCACGAAGTATGGCCCGGAGGACGTACCAACCACTATTGGTTTGATATGAACCGAGATTGGCTGCCCGTACAGTTACCAGAAAGTAGAGCACGTATTGAAAGTTTCCACAAATGGATGCCAAATATTTTGACCGACCATCATGAAATGGGAACCAATTCTACCTTCTTCTTTCAACCAGGGGAACCCTCTAGAACACATCCTTTGACGCCTCAAATGAATCAAGAACTAACTCGGGAAATTGGCACCTACCATGTGAAGGCCTTAGATAAAATTGGTTCCTTATACTATTCCGAAGAAAACTTTGATGATTACTACTATGGTAAAGGATCTACTTTCCCTGATGTAAACGGAAGTATTGGAATTCTATTTGAACAAGGAAGCTCAAGAGGACATATTCAAGAAAGTGAAAACGGATTAATCACTTTTCCTTTCACCATTCGAAATCAATTTACCGCAGCGCTATCTACAATTGATGCAGGTAAAAACATGCGTACCAAACTCCTGAACTATCAAAAGAAATTCTACTCCGATACTAGAAATACAGCATCACGTAGTAAAACAAAGGCGATTGTTTTTGGAGATAGTAAAGATGCTGCAAAGTCCTGGCACTTGGCAGAAATACTAAGCCGACATAAAATCAAATTTCATGAATTGGCAAATGATGCCACCATATTTGGGAAGGGGTATAAAAAGGGAAGTAGTTATGTAGTTCCTATGAATCAAAAGAATCATCGTTTGATCAAAGCGATGTTTGAAAAGCGTACGACCTTTAAAGACAGTTTATTTTATGATGTTTCCGCCTGGACCTTTCCGCTAGCATTTAATGTCGATTACGCAGAACTAAGTTCACTAACCAATGCCGGACCAGAAATTACGGAATTCAAACCTTTAACAGGAAGCGTAAGTGCCAAAAGCAATTATGCTTATCTTTTTGAATGGAATGAATACTACACTCCAAAAGCCTTAAACGCTATTCTTGAAAAAGGTTTACGAGCCAAAGTGGCCAAGTCTCCGTATACGCTAGAAGGGAAGAAATATGATTATGGTACTATCATGATACCCGTTCAAAATCAAAAATTAGAGGCAGATGCCTTATATGAGTTTTTGAAAGGAATTGCCGATGAAAGTAAGATTCAAATCACATCTGTTAGCACTGGATTAACACAAGGCATTGATTTGGGAAGTAATGACTACGATGCCGTTAAAAAACAAAAAGTGGCTGTTTTAGTTGGAGCTGGAATACGTTCTTATGACGCAGGTGAAATCTGGCATTTATTTGATACACGCTATGATATGGAACTCACTAAAATAGACATGGCCTATTTCAGTCAAGTAGATTTAAGTAAATATACCGATATCATTGTCCCAAGTGCTGGTAGGGGTGGAAGTATACAAAACAAAAAGAATGCTGATAAGCTCAAAAAATGGGTGAAAGAAGGCGGTACTTTAATTGGCTATAGAAGTACAGTAGAATGGTTTAACAAAAGTGAATTTATGAAACTGAAATTAAAGAAAGATACACTAGTTGCGAAAAATATTCCCTTCGACCAAAAGAACGATTTCAGAGGGGCTCAAGTTACCGGTGGTGCAATATTCCAGACCAATATAGACCGCTCTCACCCCATCAATTACGGGTATAAAAATAATACTCTGGCGCTGTTTAGAAATTCCAACATTTATATCGAGGCCGATAAGAATAGTTACAACAACCCCATTCAGTATACTTCCAACCCTCTATTGAGCGGTTATATCTCCGAAGAAAACCTAGAACTCATTAAAAATACGGTGCCTTTTCAAGTAAAACGTATGGGCAAAGGAAGGGTTATTGGTTTTACGGATAACACGCAGTTTAGAGCCTTTTGGTACGGTACCAATAAGTTATTGATGAATGCTATTTTCTTTGGGGAGATGATGTAAGGAAATTTTTGTCGCAATAACCGAATATTGATAAAAAAGAAATAAGCGTAATAGTAGGATTAGCGAATTGTCGGCATCAATTTTGAAAAAGTAAGGAATGATATATTTAATCGCTGCTGTCATTTTCTTAGTAGTTTGTCTTGTGTTTGCATTTTTGGGAGCTCTTCTTTACTTGATTTATAAACCATTCAAAAAATGGCTTCTTGATAACGGAAAATTAAGTCCTAAAAACAGTCAGATAATCAATAAGTCATTCATTGCACTTCTTCTAAGTTTATCTATCTATTTTACATGGACCGCATTCTTTCCATCGGACGATTTTTATGAAGAAGAATTTGAACAAAATACGGGAATGGATTTTCCTAAAAGCGGGGTAATTATTGCCACCGATTCTGGCTATCCTGATTTGCATGGGGACTACTCGGCTTCTGCAATGGTTGATATGGACAAAAATGAATTTGAAAAACTAAAATTGCAATTGAGCAGTCAGGTGGAATTTCAAATTGATACTACAAAGCAGAATATTGGAATCACCATGGGTTATCGTAAAATGGTAAAAAACATAAATGAGGAAGATATCGACGTTGTTTATTACCATAATGGAAAGGAATGGTTCAAAATTGCTTTTCTAAAAAATGGAAAAACTATAATATTTGAACGGAGCAGCTAGCCGCTCGTAAAATGACTAATGCCAACACTACCTAAACGTAATTTGGACTTTAGGACAAAAAGAAAAGGTCTGTGTATATTTATGAAGTCGCTAAATCTTAATGGATTTAGCTTTGGACAAAAAAAGAAAAAGCCAAACAATAAGCTTTAGTCGAACCGCTGAAGCAATAAAAAAGAATACCGATGAAAGACATCCCTGGAATCGACGAAAACGGCAATCCTAAAAATGGCCCTTTTAAGCTGTACTTCAAGAACGGACTTGTTTCGTGCGAAGGTGAGTTCGACAATGGAAAGAAATCAGGAAAGTGGAAGTATTTTCTCAACAATGGCCAGATGCAATCTTCCGGTAGCTTCAAGAATGGAAAGATTGTTGGTCAATGGAAATGGTTTTTCAAGAATGGCGAACCACGCGGAACAGGTGGCTTCGATGATGAAGAACAGAAACACGGTATATGGAAGCGATACCATGCCAATGGCCAACTCTGGGACGAAGGTCGCTTCGAACACGGTAAGAAGAAGGGCACTTGGAAGGTCTATAATGAGGATGGTGAGCTCTTGAAGACGCAAACTTTCAAGTAGGGAATGGTTAAGCCGCTGCACTACTACTCATACACCAGCAGGTTGACATCAATTATAATCGAATATTACAGTAAATGAAGCCAGAAGATTTTATAAAAAAATACAAAGCTGCTTTAAAAACACAGGATTGGAATACCGTTGACCCATTGTTTCATGATAATGCTTGTGTTACTTTTTCTGATGGAACAGTTCATCTGGGTAAATCAAAAGTTAGAATTGCCTTTGAACATAATTTTTCAATAATTAATAGCGAAGAATACGCAATACAAAACGTGCGCTGGATTCATAAAAATGAATCGATGGCAGCTTTTGTTTTTGAATTCTACTGGGAAGGAATAATCAATAAAAACCTTGCAAAGGGAAACGGAATTGGTACAACAGTTCTAATTAGTAAAAATGGCAAATGGGTTTTACTAACTGAAAATCTGAGCAAGAAAGCAGCACCATAAAATTTTGAAGACAAAAACAACTGCTGATAACACAACTTAGAAATAATACAAGCTACGGATTAAATCGAATGAACTGTACATATCGGAAAGCAAACGCCAGTTTGCTCCACCATCTTCATAGTCCGACTATGGTAGATTTCTAATTTTTTGGTCGATTTCTGTTTTAAATATGTAAAAATCCTATTTTTTACCGCCCCAGTATTCCGAATACATGTGAAATATGGTACATTGCAACTTAGCTTAAGTTTCAAACACACCAACATTTTTACTATGCAAGTTATCAAGTCTTTATCATCAATTTCACTGGTCCTTATAATTTCCATTCTCGCGATGGGTTGTAATGAAGAAAAAGCAACACCCAAAGGGGAGGAATCCGCAAATATGGTAAATCCCAGAGATTGGCCAAGTATCAAACCGCTTCCCTTAGACCCCGCGATTGAGGCACAAATAGATGACATTTTGCCTAAGTTGACTTTGGAGCAAAAAGTAGGTCAAGTCATTCAAGCAGATAATGGTTCTGTCACTCCAGAGGAAGTTAAAAAGTATCGCTTAGGGTCGGTACTAAGTGGCGGTAATTCCGCTCCTGGTCCCCTCCCATACGCGGACACGAAATCATGGTTAGAAATGGCCGACAAGTATTACAACGCCTCCATCGATACGGAAGGTGTGGAAATTGCTATTCCGACCATTTGGGGAATTGATGCTGTTCATGGTCACGCCAACCTCAGTGGTGCGATTATCTTTCCGCATAATGTTGGACTTGGTGCTATGCGCAATCCTGATTTAATTGAAAAAATCGCCTCCGTAACCGCTCATGAACTCACGGTTTCAGGACATGATTGGACATTTGCTCCAACTTTGGCAGTACCTCAAGACACGCGATGGGGCCGAAGCTACGAAGGTTTTTCGGAGAATTCAGAGATTGTACAATCCTATGGAGACCGGATTGTTTACGGCCTACAAGGTCGATTTGGCGAAGAAGGTTTTATGGGTGATGGACGAGTAATTTCCAGCGCAAAACATTTTCTCGCCGATGGCGCAACTGAAAAAGGTGTAGATCAGGGTGATGCCAAAATTTCTGAACAAGAATTACGGGAGGTACATGCCGCTGGATATTACAGTGCCATTCCTGCAGGAGTTCAAACTGTTATGGCCTCTTTTTCAAGCTGGCAAGGCAGAAAGCTCCACGGAGATAAAGAATTGTTGACCGATGTGCTGAAAGGGCAACTTGGTTTCAATGGTTTTGTTGTCGGTGACTGGAATGGTCATGGCCAAGTACCTGGATGTACCAATACAGATTGTGCGCAATCTTTGAATTCGGGTCTTGATATGTATATGGCTCCCGATAGCTGGAAAGGACTATGGGAAAGCACCTTGGAACAAGCTAAAAATGGGACCATTCCCATGACACGATTGGATGACGCGGTACGTCGCATCCTACGCGTAAAGATTGCCTCTGGCATTTTCAAAAAGGGCGCGCCAAGCACCCGAAAAAATGCAGGAAATCAAGAACTCTTAGGTCTTCCTGAAAATAGGACCATTGCAAGACAGGCGGTACGTGAGACAATGGTATTGCTAAAGAACAATGATGGTTTACTACCCTTAGATGCTAAGAAAACCATTCTGGTGGTTGGTGATGGTGCGAATAGTGTTTCTAAAGCTTGTGGAGGCTGGACACTTTCATGGCAGGGTACAGGTCATACAAACGATGAATTTCCGAATAGCGAAACGATACTTGATGGCATAAGAGAAGCTGCTAAAGCTGCTGGCGGTAAAGTAGTTTTTTCAGCCAACGGAGATTCCAATGAATCGGCAGATGTTGTGGTGGCCATATACGGGGAAGACCCCTATGCGGAATTCCAAGGCGACCTTGAAAATTTAGACTTTGCACCCAACGGCTTTGATGTGAGCAAGCTTTCCAAATTCCGAAGTAAAGGAATACCTGTAGTATCTGTTTTTCTATCCGGTCGTCCTTTATGGACCAATCCTGAAATAAATAGCTCAGACGCTTTCGTCGCTGCTTGGTTACCGGGTAGCGAAGGCGGTGGTATCTCTGATCTGTTATTCCAAAGAGACCCTTCTTATGATTTCACGGGTCGTTTGTCTTTCTCCTGGCCAAATAGCGCAGTTGTCTCTGAGAATGCAGAAGCATTGTTCGACTTGGGCTATGGGCTGTCCTACAAGAGCGATTCAAAAGTGGATACCTTGTCTGAGGAATCAGGGCTTGAAAGCATGAATGTAGCTTCTACAGGTGAGTTTTATAACAAAGGAGCAGCTGTTGCACCCTGGTCGCTATGGCTTAAATCAGGAGACTTGAGCAAACAGATAGGCAGTTTTCCAACCTCTGTTGGTGGACTTATTATCAGCAAAACTGACCACGAAGCACAAGAAGATGCTTTGCGGATAAAATGGACTCAACAAGACTATGATCAAGTACGAGTAAGTACAGCCTCCCCTAGCGATATGTCACGCCAAGCCAACGGGGCGATGGAATTAACCTTCTCTGCAAAATCATTTAAAGATACCAGTGCAACCGTTAAAATTGGTATAGGCTGTGATCAAGATTCACCATGTAATGAAACACTCGATATAAACATTTCGGGTAATGATTGGCAAGAATATAGAATCAGCCTCAGTTGCTTTGACAATCTAGGTGTTGATATGACTAAAATCAGTACTGCCTTAATGATTACTGCTGGTGAGGGCGTTGAAATCGGGCTCGCAAATATTCGTTTAGAATCGGATATCGATGCTAAGCCAGGATGTGACGGAAAATAGAAATAGGTTGAAGTAATACATTATATATCGGTTGTTCCCATGGGACAACCGATTTTTTTACCACTATGCACTACCCCACTTTGTATAAGACCAATTAATAACAAACAAACTTAGACTTGCAATTAATCCTGCCAATGGATTCCAAATAGTTGCTACAATTACAAGTACTAATCCGTAGTAAATAGGATATGTCAATAAGGCAAAAGCAAATCGCAACGTACCCATAAACTCGGGCTCCCATACCTTAGGTTTACCAAAAGTTCTCCAAAGTATAAGCATTGGAAGATTCAAAAGTGTAAAAATACCTTTGCCGATTCCAGCCAGAACATCTGAACTTTTTTTAACGGTTTGGTCTGTGGAATTTAAATTTTGAAGAGCGGCATTTACTTCTTTAGGGTTTAAAAAATCGACTCCTTCTATTTCCAACTTTTGAACTGTTTCATCGTACGTTTCCTCATTCTCGATATGTGTGGTCAAGGTTTTTAGTCTACTGGAAACTGCTTTCTTGATTTTATCCACAGATCCCTTTTCATTCGTAGGGTCGTACATTCCATTAACTGCAATGGGCGTATCAAAATACAAAGCTACCTTATCGGGAAAGCGAATGGCATCTCTATAATTAATCCCCACCGGTATAATCATAATATCCGTTTCAGGAGCTTTATCCAAAGTATTAAACAGTATTCTAGTAAAGCCTTTGCTCAAAGGCCGTACTCTACGTTTCAAATTGTGATTTGCTTCGGGAAACATAAGCAAGGCTTCCTTTTGAATTAAAAGTTCCGAACAACGGTCAAAAACAGCTTGATTATTCTTTAAGGATTCCCGCCCGTCTCGAATACGATAAATCGGAATCATTTGAAAAAAATTAAAGATTGAAATCAAGGTTTTGCTTTTGAACACATCCGAGCGAGTCAAAAACCAGGGTTTCCGATTACAATCTGTAGCAATCAATAAAACATCTAAAAGTGCACTTTGATGGTTTGGTAAAAACAGTACAGGTTTGTCTTTAGGGACATTTTCAAGGCCAGATACCCTTATTTTCCCGTAGTAGAGATGAAGGTTGGCTTTCATCCAAATTTTAACAAGATTGTATATTAAATTCTTCAAGCGAGCTTCTCTTTTTTTATTGGTTTATAGCCCCAAAATCCGGCCAATAGGAGTCCCGAAACCAAATGCCATATACCCCAAAATGCAGCTAATAATGCCATTCCACCTAATCCATCAAAAAATGTAAATATTAGCAGGAGGCCTAATCCAGAATTTTGGATTCCGGTTTCTACAGTAATACTTCGAACATTCTCATCTGTAAGCCGAAACAGTTTGGCCAAGGAAAAACCTGTGGTAAATGCCAATAGATTATGTAATAATACAATCCAAAAAACGTAAAAAACATAATCCATAAAAATCTCGCGATTATTATATAGTGCTATAAACACCAAGGCAACAAAGAACAGTAATGAAGCAACTTTGAGCACTTTCGCCATTCGCGTTGCTATTTTAGGCACTAGGTGATTCACATACATGCCCAGCAGCAGTGGCACTCCCAATAACAAGCTTACCAGCTTTATCATTTCTAAAGACGATATCGCCACTTCATTTAAAATGGAAGCCGTAGGAGCATATAACGAACCCCAAAACTGAAGGTTTAAAGGAGTCATGGCCACAGCTAACAATGTTGCTATCGCTGTCAAGCTCACGGACAAAGCTGTATTTCCGCCGGAAAGATGTGAAATAAAATTGGAAATATTACCGCCAGGACAAGCTGCCACCATAAACATTCCTAAAGCGATACTTGGCAAAGGATTCATTGCTAATACCAAAAGAAAAGTGACCGCCGGAAGCAAAACAAATTGACTACAAACCCCAACCAAAATAGGCTTGGGATTATTCAACAACCTTTTAAAATCTTCTATTGAAATTTCAAGAGCAATTCCGAACATTACAAAAGCCAAAGCGAAGTTCAGCACCCATAGTGTTTCTGAATTAAAATTAATTTGGACGGTATCGAGAACGGCGTCGGTCAAAAATAGGATTCGTGTTGTTGGTCAATCAAAGCTGTCAAGTTAAAAATAGACTAGCAGATAACAAAGAATCGGTCAAATACTTTTAACTTTAAATTCTATAAATATGTTATAAAATGTCATTAACACCCAGCAATATGCTGCCTCTAGGTACTAAGGCACCCGACTTCAATTTGATGGATTCGGTAAGTGAGAAAACCTTAAACCTGACCACTCTTAAGGGAGAAATGGGAACGGTTATTATGTTTATCTGTAACCATTGCCCATTTGTAATACATGTTAATCCTGAAATTGTCAGGGTGGCTGAACAGTATCAATCAAAAGGAATTGGTTTCATCGCTATTTCGAGTAATGATGTTGTGAACTATCCGCAAGATGCTCCGCATTTAATGAAAGAAGTAGCTAAAGAAGCTGGGTATTCTTTTCCGTATTTGTACGATAAGACGCAAGAAATTGCTAAAGCCTATGATGCGGCCTGCACCCCTGATTTTTATTTATTTGACGGAAATTTGGAATTGATTTATCGCGGTCAATTAGACGATTCTCGACCTGGAAACGGGATTCCCCTTTCCGGTTCAGATTTAAGGAATGCCATGGATGCGTTGCTTCTGGGACAAGAGAATATCCAAACACAAAAACCAAGTATCGGTTGCAATATCAAATGGGTAAGTTGATAATCTTCATTAATCAGATTCAAAATGAAAATAAATCCGCAAGAAGCGCTTCAAAAACTGGAAGGAGTTGAATCACCTTTTTTAAATTTATTTGAACATGGAACACTTTCAGTTGAAGTGTATAAACCTAAAAAAATTGATTTACAACAACCACATTCTAGAGATGAAGTGTATATCATCATTTCCGGAAGTGGGGAATTCCTAAATGACGGTGTTCGAAGTGATGTGAACTCAGGGGATTTCCTTTTTGTTCCTGCGGGCATAGAACATCGTTTTGAAAATTTTACTGATGATTTTTCAACTTGGGTTCTCTTTTACGGACCTGAAGGCGGTGAAAATAGTAGTATTTCATGAAAAATATTGTGCATTTTGAACCCATCACTTCAAATACGTACGAGAGTTATATTCAAGTAGGTACTAAAGCATATAATCAACATTATCTCCATTTATGGCCTAATGGAAATTCTGCCCCTTATATTGAAAGTAGTTTTACAAATGAGGTTCTTGAAAGAGAGGAATGGGATGACAACACTATACTCTATCGAATTCTTAGGAATGGAAAAGCCGTAGGTGTTCTAAAAATGACATTGAATGCTTCGCTAGCAAATTTCTCCAAAGAAGAGGCCTTGTATGTAGATAAAATCTATATTCTAAACGAATACTCAGGAAAAGGTATCGGAAAAAAAGTACTTCAGTTTGCCATGTTGCGCGCAAGGGAAATGCAGAAAAAAATTGTGTGGTTAGATACCATGCAAAAAGGTCCCGCGTTAGATTTTTACCTCAAAAATGGATTTGAAATTCACGGTGAAAGCAAGGTAACCTTACCAACGATACTTGAGGAGGAAGAATTGATGTGGGTGATGGTGAAAAAGGTTTAAGGAAACTAATTTTCGTACACTCTTAAACAAATAAACTTCTAACCTTTTTTGAACTTTAAACCCAAGCTTCCCGTTGAACGGCTCCTTCAATATGCGCATAGTGGTGATTACTGTGCCAGGCATATTTGCCTATGTTTTCAGCAACGGTAACAATGGTATTTCCTTCAGGGTGTAAATAGTATTTTTTCAAATCTTCTTCAGAAAGTCCCTTTAATAAATACACCAACTTGGCATGTAAAGCGGTAATATAATTTAGTGAAAGCTGAATAGGTGCAGTTCTTGCATCAAACAGCTTGCTCCATTCCTTTTCTTCATAGGCCTTTATCAAGGGTTTGTCTTCAGTCAGAGCCCATTTAAATCTTGTATAACTATTGTGGTGACTATCTGCGACGTGATGTACTACTTGCCGAATCGTCCATCCTTCAGGTCTATAAGGAGTTTCCAACTGCTCAGCTGAGAGGTTTTTGACCAATGCTTCCAGGCGCTCAGGTAAGGTTTCTAAAACAGCAATCCAGTCGTCAATATGAGAACGTGTAATCTCTTTTGGGCATTCAAACTGTCCGATGGGGTATCTTAACTTTTCCATATTTAAAATTACAAAACTTTGATTCGAATACAGAGGTATCCTCCTGAACTTTTCGTTAAAAAGAATGAGAAATTGGAGTTTACAATTCCTTAAAGTAGGGTACTAACGATTGAGGTTGTTATAGAATTATAAAACAAATAACCCACAAATGAAAAATCAAAAATTTCTTTATGTAGTACTTATTTGCATTGCTCTCCAAAGCTGCTGCCTTCCTCCTTTCGATTGCAATGATGACTTTGTTGAACCTTTTTCAGGATCCAACTATGAACCTGTTTTCTTAAATCGTACCGATTTTGAAAAATCAGTCAGTGTAAAAAATTCGCTTGCTATTGGTACTTCGGGGAAAATTTATGTGAAAGACAATCTTCTTTTTATCAATGAATTGAACAAAGGTTTTCATGTGTATGACAATGCTGACCCCGCAAATCCGAAGGCAATCAAATTCTTGGAGGCTCCGGGTTCGACAGACCTTGCCATTCGTAGAGATATGATTTACATCAATCAAGCCACTGATTTGATTGCTGTTGAATATAATTCTGAAACCAATACGGCAAACTTAACAAAACGGATACCAAATACGTTTCCTCAGCTTCGTTCTCCAGATGGATTTGATGCTTATGATGTTCCTGAAAATAGCGTTGTTGTTGATTGGAAACTAAAAAACTAAACCCATGAAAAAATATCTATATATTCTTATCCTTTCGGTCGCAATAATCGGTTGCGAATCAGATGCAAATAGCGAATCACAAGCACCTACCTCTGATGGTCAGGGTGGATCATTGGCTAGGTTCACTCTTAAAGGCAACTATCTTTATACTGTTGATGATTTCGGCTTAAACGTATTTAACGTGGCGGATACAAAAGACCCTATTAAGGTAAATTCAGTTCCCGTTGGTTTCAATATCGAAACCCTTTTCGGATACAAAGACTACCTCTATATCGGATCTCAAAACGGAATGTTCATATACGATTTAGAAAATCCAGAGTTTCCAAAACAACTATCTAGTGTAGAACATTTTACTGCTTGTGACCCGGTGATTGCCAATGATACTCATGCGTTTGTTACCTTGCATTCCAATACGAATTGTGGTAATGATATCAACGTCTTGGAAGTTTACGATGTAACTGATGTAACCAATCCCATACTTTTAAATAGCAGAAACCTAACTTTTCCTAAAGGACTGGGACTTTACGGAAACTACCTCTTTGTCTGTGATGATGAAATAAAGGTTTTTGATGTTACCAATCCTGAAGAATCAAAATTGGTTACCTCAATTAAGCGAAGTGCTTTTGACGTCATCATTCGCAATGACTTGCTAATTGCCATTGGTGAATCAGGATTGTATCAATATGAGCTTTCAAATAATACCACCGACGGTGTTACAGCTACGGAAATCAGTTCCATAAATATCTGAAATATATCAAGAAAATTTAGCTTATGGCCTTTGAAAGTTTCAAGGGCCATTTTCATTTATAATGGGTTCACGCTTTAGTCTATATATGTTATCTTGCCGTAAACCTTAATAACACAAACCAAATATTACATTTCCATGAAATCTTTTACAATAGCTCAAATCAATACCATACTGCAGGGTGAACTAGTAGGAAGTACTTCGGAAACCATAACTGGTCCAGAAGAACTTCAAAAAGCAAAAACTGGCCATATTACCTTCATAGGAAGTTCTAAATACGTATCGCGTTGGAAGGATTCAAAGGCATCGGCCGCAATTGTCAATGCAAACTTAGAAGTAGAACCTGGTGAAAACCGTGCGCTCATCAAAGTAAAAAATGCAGATCTGGCAATGGCTAAAGTACTAGAAGCTTTTGAACCCGAATCTCCGGTTTTTGATACTGATATTCACCCAACCGCAGTTGTTCATGAAACCGCTCAAATTGGCGAGGGTTGCAAGATTGGGGCAAACTGCTATATTGGTAAAGATGTGGTCTTAGGAGACGGAGTAGTACTCTACCCTAATGTTACCATTTTAGATGATACAGCTATTGGTAAGGGAAGTGTTATCTGGTCAGGTACAGTAATTCGCGAACGTTGTGAGATTGGCCAAGGTTGTATTTTTCACAACAATGTAAGCATTGGTGCGGATGGTTTTGGGTATCGCCCTAGTGATGATGGTCGTGGACTGGTAAAAATTCCACAAATAGGAACCGTTATTATCGGAAACGATGTCGAAATCGGTGCTAATTCTTGTGTAGACAGAGGAAAATTCAGTGCCACTATTATTGGGGACAATTGCAAAATAGATAATCAAGTTCAGATTGCGCATAATTGTATTATGGGCAAATCTTGTATCATGGCTGGTCATAGTGGTTTAGCGGGTTCCGTAACCTTAGGTGATGGAGTAATTATTGGAGGTAGTGCCTCTATCAAAGATCATACAACACTCCATTCGGGAGTAACTGTTGGTGCTGGTTCTGGTGTGGTCGGAGATGTTGCCGCGGGAAAAACTGTTTTAGGCTATCCTGCTCAAGACTCAAGAGAAATGCTCAAACAATGGGTAATGATGCGAAAATTGGCAAAACAATAATCAACCTTAAGAAAGCCTTTAGGAGTTCGTTTAGTTACGACTCAATACTATAGAAAGGTGCTTCTAAATATTAAAATCTCCATTATCGAGTAAAATCAACTTTGCTAGCAAACAAAAAATTCTTTTTACCTTGTAGGTAGAAAATCAAACAGATGATGCCCCAATATCATGTAAAATACGTTTTCCTTTTCCTTTGTTGCTCACTACTTTTAAGCAGTTGCGTAAACATTAAACATGTTACTGAGTTTTCGAAATCCGCTATTGACAGCATAGAAACCTTTGAAACCCTGTCTTCAAGTTTCAACCAAACCTGTCTCGAAGATTGCCAAAATATAAACATTGCAGCTCTAAATATTCATCAGACTGATTGTGATTGTTCCCAAAATGAGGAAGCGGACCGCATAACGGCACTTATTTACCATGGGCTACAGGGGTATTTTTATGCCCTAACCAATATCTCCGATAACCAACTTACCAATTATCAAACTGATGGACTTACGAATGCCATCACTTCTGGAAATTTTGGTTCTATTCAAGTGAAGGAGGCCAATGTGAAATCATATTCAAATATTATTACTCTTGTTGGAAGGGCCTTTACAGACGGATACCGTAGGAATAAAATTAAAACCTACGTTTTAAATGCGAACCAACCTGTTCAAGATTTACTTCATTTTTTAGATCTCAACTTGACCGGAAACCTCAAAGGCAAATTGGAAGTTCAAAAAAGCACGCTTAAAAACTACTATTTTGATTTAGTACGCGATAAAAAACTATCCACTTACGAGCGGACGAAGTTTGCTGAAGATTATTTTAAAAGAATGCAAGAAATTGAAAGACAGCAGAATGAACTAGAAGCGTATTCCAAAATATTAAGTACGATTGCCGAGGGGCACGCAAGCCTGTCTGCCGAAATAGAACATTTGAATGATAACAAACTAAAAGTCGCTTTGGCTAAATACGGCAGTCAGCTAAAAATGCTTTCAACGGATTTATTTAAAAAGTAACCAACCTCTCAGAATTTAAATCTCGATTATCAAATTAAACTTTACGACAATTTCATATTAGAAGCTCAATTTAATTAAAGATGGCAAATCTAACCGCTGAACAGGTAAAACGACTAGCAGACAATTTTATGCTCATGGCCAATGCTTTGGGAGATTATCGCTACAACAACATAGACTCACTTACCGATGAGGAGAATATAAAAATTAAGGGAATTCATAACCAACAACTAGCACAAACTACCGAGTTATATACAAAGTCGGCGATTTTAGTGCTAGAAGATGCTCAAGATGCGTTAAAAAAGATTGATAAAATTACTGCAGAATCTCAAGAACTTTATAAGAAATTAACGAATGTTCAAAGTATTCTTGATAGAGCAAGTTCAGTTTTAAACCTGGCCTCAGCAATACTTGCATTAGATGTTTCCGCGGTCACAAGAAGTATTCAAGAACTTGTTTCATAACAACCAATTTATAGTTAAAAGTAAATTTGGTCGGAATTTTTCTGATAAAGGTCAAAATTGGAGAATATAAGATGCAAATTAGCCTAATCAATTCACTGTCTTCACATTACCTTAATTTAAATATAACTTCCAAAAATCCAGACATTTAACAATTAAATAGTATCTTTGGGCTTTAATAATTTTTAATTTTTAGTATTATGAGTAAAGGAACAGTTAAATTTTTCAATGATTCCAAAGGATATGGTTTTATCACTGAAGAAGGTTCGAACGAAGATCATTTTGTACACATTTCTGGCTTAATCGACGAGGTTCGAGAAGGTGATGTTGTGGAATTTGAACTACAACAAGGTAAAAAAGGATTGAACGCCGTTAATGTGAAGGTAGTAGATTAAGATAGGTATTAAACTTTTTTATAGTAAAGGCCGCAACTTACGTTGCGGCCTTTTTTTATGAACAATCACAACCATCTTATCAACAAAACACCTATTTTATTGCATATTTTACAATTTTTGTGAAAACAATAATACTTTTTGACAATATAGTACGTTCAAATGTGAGTAATTGATATGTTTAAACAAAATTATTGTAAAACTCCCCAATATTATGATTGTTCTTTTTGCAATACTTATTATTATTCTAGCCGTTAATGTTGTTCTCTTAAGATTCAGTGCAACAGAAGGTGAAATTGAAAACTGGTAGTTTTCAAGATTTAGGTAGGGTTTTATTACTTCAAATTGTTATTGAGGTAAAGTTATAGACCCTAAACCTTTTACCTTTGATAACCTTCTTTACAATTTTAGTTTTACTAATACTTCTTAATCTTGTTCTGCTTGTTGTAAGCGTAAACGAGAGTTGACAAGTCCGACTAAAAATAAAAAAATCCCTTCCATTGATTTGGAAGAGATTCTCTCGCATGCGTAAAACTATTTTTAATTCACATCCATTAATTCTACATCGAAAATAAGAGTTGCGTTCGGAGGGATTACACCTCCAGCACCTGCGCTACCATAGGCCAAATCAGACGGAATTACAAAACGAGCCTTATCGCCGACCTGTAAAAGTGAAATGCCTTCATCCCACCCTTTAATTACTTGCCCTACTCCTAACTGAAAAGCTATAGGTTCATTTCGCTTGTACGAAGAATCAAAAACTTGTCCGCTTAATAAAGAACCTTCGTAATGTACGGATACCTGACGTCCACTTTCTGCCTTCGTACCATTACCTTCTTGAATTTTCTTATAACGAAGTCCACTATCCGTAGACTCAAAACCTGCAGCAACTTTGTCTAACTCTGCCGCTTGCTTTGCCTTTTCAGCAGCCAATCTTTCAGCACCAGAGTTTTTAAAGGTTTCGAAAGCGGCAGCGGCATCCCATCCTTCAGCTTCTGCTCCTACTCTTACGATTTCAAGACTTTCAATTTCGTCACCTTGCGCAATTGCATCTACGATATCTTGACCTGATTCTACATGACCAAAAACGGTATGTTTGTTATCTAACCAAGGTGTTGCGATATGTGTAATAAAGAATTGACTTCCATTTGTACCAGGACCAGCATTTGCCATAGAAAGCACTCCTGGCGCATTATGAGTAAGTTCAGGGTGGAATTCATCATCGAACTTGTAGCCTGCATCACCGGTTCCCGTTCCTTGAGGACAACCGCCTTGAATCATAAAATCAGGAATGACTCTATGGAATTTCAATCCATTGTAATACGGCTCACCTGCTGCTTTCGCAGTATTTTGTTGTTTTCCTTCCGCCAGGGCAACAAAGTTACCAACGGTTCCAGGGGTTTTATCGTGTGTTAATTTTACTACTATTTCTCCTTTCGAAGTATTGAATTTTGCGTAGATTCCGTCTTGCATTGTTAGCATTTTTTAATGAGCGGCAAAGGTAAGAAATTGTTGCTTGTTTTAAGGCAACTCATTTGATGTAAAAGGCTTAGTCGATCCGCACATGAAATAGTCTGATACTTTTTTTCCACCTTTATTCTCTATTCTATACCGTACTTGTCAAATAGATACACCAAACTGGTCATGGCTCCCGCTCCTAATTCCAACTCTCTGCGGTTCACATGTTCGAAGGTGTCATTCTCAGCGTGATGGTGGTCGAAGTAGCGCTGAGAGTCTGGTCGCAATCCTGCTAAGACTATTTTATCATTCTTTAAAGGACTGATATCAGCTCCAGAGAATCCCTTGACAAACATATGAATGTAATAGGGTTCAAATAACTTTGACCAATTTTGTACTCGGGCAATTTTTTCATCAGATGCATCGAAGCTGAATCCTCTTGGGGTAAATCCGCCAGAATCGCTCTCTAATGCAAAAACATGATTTTCATTTGCATCCTTAGCTATCTCAGCATATTTTCTGCCACCTCGTAGTCCGTTTTCCTCATTCATAAAAAGAACCGCTCGAATCGTTCTTTTAGGTTTGTAGCCTGTTTTCTTTAATATTCTTAGTACCTCCATGCTCTGAACGCATCCGGCACCATCGTCATGCGAGCCGTCACCCAAATCCCAAGAATCCAAATGCCCTCCCACAACAATAATTTCATCGGGATTGGTACTTCCCTTTATCTCTCCTATTACATTGTACGATTCGACATCTTCCAATTGTTTGCAATTCAATTTGAAAAAGAATTGTGTATTTGGGTTCAATTTCAAAGTAGCACTTAACAAATCGGCGCCGTTTGTACTAATTGCCGCTGCAGGTACTTTTTCAGCTTCAGGAATATCTCCATAGTTCATTCCTCCTGCATGCGGGTAATCATCTTGGCGTAAATTCATTGAGCGAACGATTACTCCCAGTGCCTCATACTTACCAGCTTCGGCAGCTCCCCTCCCTCTTTGGTCTACGGCACCAGAATATGCCTCAAAAGTATTCACTTTAGCCGGGTCCATAGGTCGATTGAAGAATACGATTTTACCAGAAATTTTTTCCTTGCCCAGGGTTTTGAGTTCATCAATACTATGTACCTCAATCACATTGGCCTTAACACCTCGTCCATAGGTAGGCACGGAGCCACCTAATGCGCATATTGGAAGATTCGTAGTTACCCCTGGATTGGTCTCCATATAAGCGAACTCAGGTGTACCTCGAACCCATTTTGGTACCATAACCGGCTGAAGCCAAACCCGATCTAAACCGAGGGAATCCATTTGTCTTTTTGTGTAGTCTACAGCTTGTTGTGCCTGTACTGAACCTGAGAGGCGCCCTCCTATTCGATTGGATAGATAGTTTAGCCAATTATAGGCCTCTCCATTCTCAAGGGCTGCATCATAAATTTGACGGATTTGTTTTTCATCTTCCGTTTGTGCAAATGTTTGTACTACTATTAAAAGGAATACTAAGGTAATCTTCTTCATTCTGTTTCGTTTTCGAGCTGATTTCTATAGTCCCCTAAATTAGCTTTTATTTTGGCGCTCAACTCTGGTTCCTTGATATCTTTGTATTTCTTTAACGCTTCAAGCAAGATATTAGCAACAATTACACGCGCAGCTTTTTTGTTGTCCGCAGGAATTACATACCAAGGCGCATGAGGTTTAGAGGTATTATTAATGGCCTCTTCATAGCATTCTTGATATTTGTCCCACAGCCTGCGCTCTTTTAAATCTCCTGCGGAGAATTTCCAGTTCTTCTCTTGTAAATCCAACCTTCTCACCAAACGTCTTCGCTGTTCGCCCTTGGAAAGATTTAAAAAGAATTTGAAAATAATTGTCCCGTTATCCGCCAGATGTTTTTCAAAATTATTGATTTGTTCGAAGCGTTGATTCCAAAAGTCTTGATTGATATCTGCCACTTCATGAATACCTGGAATGTGTTCCCCTAAAATATATTCAGGATGCACACGGGTCACCAAAACGTTCTCATAATGTGTTCTGTTAAATACACCAAACTTTCCTTTTGCGGGTAATGCGATATAATGTCTCCATAAATAATCGTGCTTCAATTCAAGTTCAGTAGGTACTTTAAAACTGGTAACCTCAACACCCTGGACATTAAAGTCCTTAAAAACCTCACGAATAAGACTATCCTTTCCGGAAGTATCCATTCCTTGAAGACAAACGAGCACGCTATACTTACTATGTGCATATAAGGTATTTTGGAAATCACCCAGGTCTTCTCGAATAGATTCCAGTTGTTTTTTCAACTCCTTATTTGATGCACCTAAATCAGTACCAGAATTGAAATCTGACAGTTTGATGCTCTTTTCGACTTTATATTCACTACTATTTATCGTATCCATGGGCAAAAGATAAAATTTTTTATCGGTGAAATGCATGAATTGTTAAAAAAAATGACCGTTTATCGACCATAGTATAAGGTTCAACCGAAATACCTGAAATTGAGGGTGTTCCGTCGAAAAAAGTAGGTAGCAAGGGCTAGCATTTCCTAATTTTACCTTTAGTAATGTTCCCAAATATTACTGCCAAAAACCTACAAGATGAAAACGCCACACGTAGTGCTATATGGTTTAGCCATTTTATTTCTATCGTCCTTCTCTGCAAGTGAAGCGTGCAATTATGCAGGTTCTAACATGAACTATGTAAAAGCACGAACTGAAGAGGCACTAACTACAAACGATATCAATAAGGCAAGATTCTATACGTACAAGGCCATTAAAGTTCTCCAAACTTCAACTAATCGATTTGATGATTGCGGATGTAAAGATGCAGAAGTTAATATTGAGGAGAGCCTTATAAACTTAAAAGCTGCGACTAAATCCACATCTTTAAACGGTACTAGAATATTACTTACTGAAGCGCTACAACAAATTGTGGATGCCCTTGATGCCTTTGAACAACATGAAATGCATGACACCGCATTTTCGTCAAAAGATTTCGCCATGAATACCGAAGCTATCGGGGAGACTGCTATGCCAATCACTGAGACAAAAGAAGATGCATTATATCATCAAATAGATGTTTCATTGGAGAATTATTCAAAATCCATAAACAACGTTATTGATTCGGTAGGCTGTATGGAAGCTCGTGCCTTTGCAGATAATATATTCGCCCATTGCGAACAACAACTTTTGAAATCGAATCTTTCGGAGGGTAAAAAGTATTATAATCTTCGTACAAAAGAAATTACCGAAAAAGCACTTTTACGTTTAGGTGATTGCGGAAACGGGAAGTAGTACTCAATAGCCATTCGCCATTGGTAGAATAATAATGTAATTAATTCTTTATCACTTACTGGCAAACAACTTCACATCCTCTTCCGTTACTTCATTGCCACCTAAAATGATTAGTCGTTCTACCACGTTGCGAAGTTCACGTATGTTACCCGTCCAGTCATACGCCTTTAAAAGTTTAATGGCCTTGTCGGAAAAGGTTTTGTTAGCAATACCTTGTTCACTGGTTATTTTCTTTGCAAAGTGATTAATTAACAAGGGAATGTCATCGCGTCTATCGTTCAGAGCAGGTACTTTTATCAAAATCACTGCAAGTCGATGGTATAAATCCTCACGGAACTTTCCGTCTGCAATCTCTTTTTTCAAATCTTTATTGGTAGCAGCTAACACACGAACATCTACTTTGATATCCTTATCCGTACCTACTCTTGAGATTTTACTTTCTTGAAGCGCTCTCAGCACTTTCGCTTGAGCGGATAGACTCATATCACCAATCTCATCAAGAAAAATGGTTCCCTTATTCGCTGCCTCAAACTTACCCGCTCTATCTTTAACCGCAGAGGTAAAGGCACCTTTTACATGACCGAATAATTCACTTTCTATCAATTCAGATGGAATTGCAGCGCAATTCACCTCTATAAACGGAGCCGAACTCCTAGGGCTTTTTTCATGCAACCAATGGGCGACCAACTCTTTTCCGGTACCGTTTGAACCTGTAATCAAAACCCGAGCGTCAGTTGGAGCCACTTTCTCAATCATACCTTTAATTGACTCTATTTCTTTGCTATCCCCAACCATTTCATAGTTCTTGCTGACCTTCTTCTTCAGAATCTTATTTTCTACTACCAGTTCTTTGCGGTCTAAAGCGTTTCTGACGGTCGTCAATAATCGATTTAAATCTGGCGGTTTTGAGATATAGTCAAAAGCACCGGCACGCATGGTATTCACCGCAGTATCCAAATCGCCATGACCTGATATCATGATAAAGGGAATTTCGGGTTTTATCTTACGGGCCGCTTCAAGTACCTCAACACCATCCATTTTTGGCATTTTTATATCACAGAGTACCAGATCATAATCATTGTTCTTAACGGCCTCAAGGCCCTTCAATCCATCTTCAGCTTCTTCAAGTTGATAGGTATCATTTTCTTCAGAAAGAATTTTCACCAATACTCTTCGGATTGCCGCTTCATCCTCAATGACTAATATTTTTGACATAAATTATACTTTTAAAAAATTCCAATTTTAAATCCTGTCCTAAGATAAATATTTCCTTCATCATTTAGCGTAAACGCTCTATTTCTATTACCATCTCTAATAAGCCCCTCTTGTAATAGAGAATATCCTGCTAGGGCATAAAAGGATATTTCCTTGGAAAACTTATACTGATAGCCCAAAGCACTCACCAGAGCTGATAGTGAAATGGATTCTCCTATTGTATTACCAGGTAATATCACATCATTTTGAATATTTATAAAATAACCATCCAAAAACAATGCCGCTTGTAATACGTGTTTCCCAGAGTTACTGTGGTATTTGACATCTTGTCTCGGAATTCCAATGGTATAGGACCAATTCGGATGAAATCTTTTATAATAATTTACCACTGGCAATGGAAAAGGTAAGCCCGTTGCGCTATTAAATGATAAACCAAGAATTAACCGAAAAGGTTTTTCTATATCCTTCTTCTCTTTCATTAGTACTGCAGAAAGGTTTACCCTCAAATCGTTATTATCAATACTGCCCAGAACAAAATTGGACGCCAGCCGCGGTTGAACGGCTCCAATAAAACGCCAATTTTCATTCCATTTGAAGGAATATCCCAAGTTAAAATCTATAATATGTAGACGTTCTAAAGTACTGGTATCAAAAGGAAGTGCTTGCCCCACACGAAAATCATATTTATTGTATTCAGCACCTATGACAAGGTAATTACGCTCTTTAATTTTGAAAGGTACATTCAAAACAGCCCGATAGCGATTGGTGCGTATTCCCGATTTGTTTTCAGGTATTGCGGTATATTCCAAACGAAGAAGGTCAGGAGTCTGTGATAAAGCGAAGTTGCTTATCAGAAAAAATAGGAAAGCACAAAAAAAATGTTGCTTCATAGCAGTTAAACGGCAGCAATCATAAATTAGTCTTTGGGGGATAAATTCTTTTGAAATAGATGTACATCTCTTTGTGGAAAGGGAATATTGATATCATTTGCCCTGAACTTTTCATCAATCCTATACCGCATACTGCTTTTGGTTTTTGGATCACTAAAACTATCTGTGATATAATAATTCAGCGAAAATTGCAAGGCCGAATCTCCAAAATCTTCGAAAAGCACAAATGCCTTCGGATTTTTTAGCACACCCTTTTGTTCATCTGCCACTTCTTCGAGTAATCGAGTGACCAATTTAACATCGCTTCCGTAGGCAACTCCTATCTTAATAGACTCTCTGGTTGTTTTATGATTCTGGGTATAATTATAGATACTATCCGTCAAGAACTTATGATTAGGAATCACCAATACTTTATCGTCACGAGTGAGCGCTCTGGTGGTTCTAAGTCGTATTTCAAAAACACGCCCTACCTTATTTTCTACCTCAATGATATCACCAACGTGCAGAGACTGGTCTAAAATGATGAGAATTCCGGAAATAATGTCTTGGAACAGGTACTGCAGTGCAAAACCTAAACCAACAAATAGAGCGGCTGATGCCGTAAGTAGAACGGTGAGGTTAACTCCTGAAGAACTAAGGATAATTACTACGACCAAAACATAGAAAACGTACTTTAGGAAACCAAAGATGCTAATAAACTTGTTCTTATCCTCCTCTGGTAGTTTAGCCGTTACCAATCGATGCACCAAACGCAAAACATAAGTAACAATGATTAAAGCTATGATTATCGAAAGGAAGGTACCAACAGTGAGATGTACAGTTTCAGTATCGTAAATTCGATAGGATAAGAAATCCTTTATGGTTTTTAAAACGTTTTCAAGATTCTCCATTTAATATCGCAACCATTTAAAGAGTTCTTTGTAGCTCGGCTTTTTACCATACATTAAGATACCAATTCTATAGATTTTCGCGGCCAACCAAACGATTCCAATAAAGGTAGCTATTAAAAGTGCAATCGATGTCAACAGCTGCCAAATAGGTACGCCACCTTCCCCGATTCCACCAGGCAACCGCATCAACATAACAATTGGAGAGGTCAAGGGAAATAATGAAAACCCAACCGCTATCGGCCCATGTGGGTTATTAAAAACAGAAAAGAAGCCAACATAAATGGCCAACATCAAGGGCAGGATAATTGGAAAGATAAATTGTTGGGTATCCGTTTCGTTATCAACGGCGGCACCTATCGCCGCGTAAATGGAGCTATAAATCAAATAGCCTAGAATGAAATAGACTAAAAAGAATATGATTAACATCAACCATGGCAATCGCCAAATTTCTTGAACATATTCCATTGCCCTTGAAGGAGACGGAACAGAACCTTCCATATTCCCTCCCATCACAGAAGTCATTTCCGCACCTTGATTTAAGGTATCAGGGTCTATTCCGAAAACAGCGAAAGCAACCAATGATAAGAGGCTTGCGGATACAATCCATATGGCGAATTGGGTAATACCTGCCAAGGAAGTTCCAATAATTTTCCCCAACATCAATTGAAAGGGTTTTACCGATGATATGATTACCTCGATAATTCGACTTGTTTTCTCTTCGATAACGCTTCGCATTACAAATCCACCATAAATGATAATGAACATCATTATCAGGTATCCGAAAGCACCTCCCACCGCAGCCTTTAATTCATTTATGCCCTTTAAATTTTCTTCTCCGGCAAAGGTAGAGGTACGAATTTCGAAACGGTCAGCTATTTGGGCAAAATCATGAGAAGAAACACCCATTTTCTTTAATTTTTGTTGTCGCAGTTGTTCTTGAAAAATATTTTCAATGGTACTAATTACAGAAGTATTTGCTGCTTTTTTAGAGTAAAAATACGAGCGTTCCGCAATCATCTCCAAGTCACCATCACCCGGTATGTGAAGTAAACCAGAGTATCCTAAGTTAGCGGTGGAGTCTTTGGCAGCATCTAAGCTGATGTTTTCGAAGTTCACATAAGCAGTAGACTCGTCTGTTATGAAGTCAGCTTTGAAGTAATTGCTTTCGTTCAAAACGGAAATGATTCGCTTTTCATTGTCATTCAATTTCGTGAGGTAGGCAATCAAAACGACCATACCCACCATTAAAATCGGACTCAGAAAAGTCATAATAACAAAAGACTTGTTGCGAACCTTTGCCAAATACTCCCGTTTGATAATTAATGGTAACTTACTCATAGGCATCTTTGGTTTGAACAGTTCTTATGAATATCTCGTTGGCAGAGGGAATGGTTTCTATGAATTGATTAATATTTGCTTTACCGGATAAATAGGCCAGTACACCACTCGAATCACTTGAAGGCAATTGCAATTTAAAATCAAGTTGTTTTTCAATCGGGTCATAGGCTGAAGAAGTAATCTGAAACTTTTCTTGCAGGTCTTTAAGCAGGGTTTCTCCTTTTTCAACCTCCAATCCTACTTCAAAAATGTTACTCTTATAGGCTTTCTTAATTTCGGATAGTTTCCCATCCAATATCTTTTCAGACTGATGTATCAGTGCGATATGGTCACAAAGTTCTTCAACAGATTCCATGCGATGTGTCGAAAAAATAATGGAGGCTCCCTTTTCTTTTAATTGCAATATCTCATCTTTAATGATATTGGCATTAATAGGGTCAAAACCACTAAAGGGTTCGTCAAAAATCAAAAGTTTGGGTTCATGCAATACCGTCACTATAAACTGAATTTTTTGGGCCATTCCTTTGGAAAGCTCTTGTATTTTTTTGTTCCACCAGTCACCAATATCCAGTCTATCGAACCAGTACTTTAGGCGTTGTTTTGCCTCCGATTTACTCAAGCCTTTCAATTGAGCCAAATAAAGTGCCTGTTCCCCAACTTTCATACTTTTGTACAAGCCTCTTTCTTCAGGCAGATAACCAATCATAGCAATATGATGTGATTGCAAGGGTTGACCATCAAAAAACACTTCTCCCTCATCAGGGAAAGTAATTTGATTGATAATACGGATTAAAGTGGTTTTTCCAGCCCCATTCGGACCTAGGAGTCCGTAGATACTGTTTTTAGGAATTTCAATGGAAACCTTTTTGAGGGCAGTATGTTCCCCGAAGCGTTTGGTGACGTCTTTAGTAACCAAAATGTTGTTCATGCAAGCAATTTTTTCAAAGATATGTAAAAGAGTTTGCAGTAAGTAGTGGCCGTAGACAGAAAAAGTATAGAGCGTACAGTAGGCGAATTCTTTTTCATAAAATTTAAGCAATAGTCTTTTAGCGGAGTTAGTTCGACTAGGTATTATGAGCTATGCTCTGCATGCTCGGAATACAGTCTCACTAAAAACACAAAACCCACCCTTAAAGAATTAAGGATGGGAAAAAAATTGCTATGAAAAAGAAAATTAGTATCAGTTTCCCAATACTAATTCAAATATACGTTTTTTATTTAAATGCCAAATAAATATCCTCTAAGAGAACATATCTTTAACTTTTTCGAAGAAAGATTTATCTGATTTTTCGGGCTTAGGCTCGAAATTCTCGTTGTTCTGCATACGCTCAAAGAAATCTTTTTGCTCTTTATTCAGCTCTTTTGGCGTCCAAACGTTCACATGTACCAATAAATCACCACTTCCATAGCCATTCAAGCTAGAAATACCCTTTCCGCGAAGACGGAGTATTTTTCCCGATTGAATTCCCGATTCCAGTTTTATGCGGACCTTTCCGCCTACGGAATCGATTTCTTTTGAAGTTCCGAGTACAGCTTCTGAAATACTAACATAGAGGTCATAATGAAGGTTATCACCTTCGCGCTTTAGCGTTTTATGATCTACCGTCTCAATAGCGACCAGCAAATCTCCTGGAACACCATTACCTGGTGCTTCATTACCTTTACTGGGGACTTTCAATTGCATACCATCCTCAACTCCCGCAGGAATGTTAATAGAAACCGTTTCTTCTGCGACTTTAAGACCTTGACCGTCTGCATCACTCGGACGTTTATCAATGATTTGTCCACTGCCTCCACACGCATTACAGGCCGCCGCAGTTTGCATTCGTCCTAAAATTGTATTGGTAATTTTGGTTACCTGACCTCTTCCACCGCAGGTTCCACAGGTTTTATAGGTCACACCGTCTGCTTGTACTTTTCTGCGGACTTTTACCTTTTTCTCCACTCCGTTAGCAACCTCTTCAAGGGTAAGTTTGACTCGAATTCTAAGGTTACTTCCTTTAACGCGACGTTGACCGCCACCGCCGCCAAAACCACCAAAGCCGCCACCACCGAAGGCACTACCGAAGATATCACCGAACTGGCTAAAAATATCATCCATATTCATACCGCCACCGCCGAAGCCACCACCACCTTCAAAAGCAGCATGACCAAATTGGTCATAGCGCGCTTTTTTATCTGGGTCGCTCAATACTTCATAAGCCTCAGCAGCCTTCTTGAAATTCTCTTCAGCCTTGGCATCACCCGGATTTTTATCAGGATGGTATTGCACTGCTTTTTTACGGTACGCCTTTTTTATTTCAGATGCACTTGCATTCTTGGTAACACCTAAAATTTCGTAATAATCTTGCTTCATGCTTTGTTATTAGTTTCCGACCACCACTTTTGGATGACGGATAATCTTATCACCAAGCTTATAACCCTTCTCGATAACATCGATAATTTTTCCTTTCAATTTTTTGCTTGGCGCAGGTATTTGTGTGATTGCATCATGAATTTCCGCATCAAAAACATCACCCTGTTTTGCCTCAACTTCAGTCAGGCCTTTACTCTTCAGCGTTTCTTTGAACTTATTGCTAATAAGCTCTATACCTTTGAGCATTTCTTTATCATCCGCTTTTACAAGCTCTTTTAGGGCCCTATCGAAATCATCCATAACAGGTAGTAAGGAAACGATAACTTCTTGACCGGCTGTTTTAAACAAGTCCATGCGCTCTTTGGAGGTTCGTTTTTTGTAGTTTTCGAACTCCGCAAAAAGGCGTAAAAATTTATCTTTTTCCTTACCGAGCTCTTCCTGTAGTTTTTCTTCAGGTGTTCGCTCGTCTTCTTCAGGAATAGCCTCTTCGGCAACAGTTTCAGCCTCGGTATTTTCTTCTGTATCAGGAATGATATCCTCTAATTCTTCAGTTTTATCTTTCTCACTCATTTGATAGTACTATTATTCGTCAATTTCAGGTGGCAAAAGTACTGCCAATTCTTTAAAAATGTCAAAATGTCACTTAAAAAAGAGTGATTAGACCGCTGCGCTCCTAGAAACAAGACATAAGACCGAAGTGAATGGCTTAGTTACCAAAGGATGGAAAAAGTCGTTCCGGCGATAAGCGATAAGCGATAAGCGATAAGCGATAAGCGATAAGCGAAGTTAAACGTATTCCTTCTTTTGTGCCCCTTCAAAATTGTTTTCTTGGGTTTCTTGTAAATAGATATTTTCTATGGCTCTGCAGACATTTGGAAAGTGAAAAACAAAACCTTCTTCTTCTATTTTTTTACTGCTTACCCGTTGACTTGCAAATAAAAGATAAGACATCTCCCCTAAGATTGCTTTCATCGCAAATTGAGGTACGTTGGGCAAGAATAATGGTTTATCAAGTACCTTGGCTATTTCCTTGACCAATTTTGCATTGTTCACTGGGTTCGGCCCTACCCCATTGTAAACTCCTTGTAGCTGATGCTCGATAAGGAATAAAAACTGTCTGGCGAGGTCAGTAATATGAATCCATGATTGCCATTGCATACCACTTCCGAAAGCTGCACCTGCATAATACCTTATGGGTTTTGCCATCTCGGGCAGCGCACCACCATCTGCCGACATCACAAGCCCTACTCTTAGTTTTGAAACCTTAAAATCAAATTTTTCGAATGCATCGATTTCTCTCTCCCATGCTTCCACAACTTCCCCTAAGAAACTATCATCTACACTTTCTTCATCTTCCGTATAAAAATTGGAGAGCGAATTGGGATAAATTCCGATAGCGGAAGCAGAAACAAAAGAGCTAATATTCGAGTCATCGATTTGCTCCAAACCTTTTTGAAGGGTACGAAGTGTATTGATTCTGCTCGAAAGAACAACCTTTTTGTACTTGGGCGTCCATCGTTTTGAAATACTTGCGCCAGCTAAATTGATAATAGCAGAAACTCCTTTAAAACAGTTCAGGTCAATTTCCCCCACATCAGGGTTCCAATAAAAACCCTTGTAATTTCCCTTAGAAATAAGCTTGTTCTTATTTGTAGTAAGATAATTTACACCAATGTTCTGCTCGTGGCACAAACGAACAATTTCGCTGCCTACCAGACCTGTCGCACCTGTAATCAATATCTGCATGAGTCAAAGGTATTGGTTTTTAGAATCGTAACATGTCGGTTTAATGTCGATTTAACAGTATTGTTTAAGCTTATGTTAAAAGTTGAAGATGAGTACTTTAATGCTATCATGCAGTTTTAGTAGCGCGAAGCATTTCACGTTTTCCAGGCGGACCCGGCAAACGTTCAACAATAAAACCGACTGCCTGCATTGCTCTGCGAACACTACCTTTTGCCGCATAGGTGACCAAAACTCCCTTATCTTGTAGGGCTGCATACATTTTAGAAAAGATAGCCTCAGTCCAAAGTTCAGGTTGAACACGGGCACCAAAGGCATCAAAATAGATTAGATTGAACGCATCGGTGTCACTAATATCCTTAAACTCTTTTTGCTGTTTGTGCAATTGGAAAGTTTCGGTAATGGCTATTTGTTTTTCCCACGGGGATTCATGCATTTTTAGAAACTCAGCCTCAAGCGTTTGCGCATTTAGTTCAGAAAGATAGTTGAGTTGTTCCAATTCTTTAGATGTAATAGGATAGGCTTCAACTCCCCTATACATAATATCCAGATTAAACTTTTCTGCTTCCATCAATGTAATCAATGCATTCAGCCCTGTACCAAAACCGATTTCTAAAATAGATACCGACCTATCTTTGAAAAGTGAAAGTCCGGACTTGATAAATACATGATAGGCTTCTTGAATAGCGCCGTGTTTGGAATGATACTGTTCATCCCAATCGACAAGGTGAATGGTCTTTGAACCATCTGAAGTAGTAATGATTTTGCGCTCCACTAATGTTTTAGTAAAACTCCATCGGCTTCAAAACCCAAGGTTTTTTTCGCGGCTGTGATTTTGGTAATTTCATCATCAGACTTACCAGCATCTTTGGCATAGTGCTGTTGGTCTTTTACACTCATTTCTTCAACGAAGGCGAGTCCGTTAACGATGACTTCCTTGCCCTTGATATCCTTCGGCATAAAAAAGCCGTAGTCTTTAAAACGCACCATGGTCTCTTGACCGTCTTGTAGTTCAACACGCATCCAGCATCCTTTCGATTGACATACCTCTGTAACCTTTGCGACAAATTTGGTTTGTAGGGTATCAGTTGGCTTCATGATGGCATACTTTTCAGACATTTCTGAAGCGGATATTGCATTTGTCTCGTCAATTTGCATCCCAAAGGACGGAAAGACGGTGGGGGCAACAGCTTTTTGCTCAGTATGGGACTGTGAATTTTGTGCCGAAATGATAGTAATTCCGAAGAAAAATACAAGTAAAATGTTAATTCGTTTCATAATCTTCAATATTTGAAAGACATCCGTAAAATTGGGCATTTTAAACTGAAAAAGCCCATGGAATTTGAGATATTTATTTAATTTTATTCCTCAAAGATAACTCAAAATGGAAAGTATCACCAAGAATGCCATCAGCATTGAAAAAGTGCAAAGCTCTAAAATAGCCCTAGTTGATTTTGATAATCTAGCTTTCGGAAGCGTTTTCTCTGACCACATGTTGGTCTGTGATTACCGTAATGGCGCTTGGGAAAATCCGAAAATTGTGCCTTATGGGCCTATAAGCCTTGCACCAGCAGCTAAGATTTTTCACTATGGGCAATCTATCTTCGAAGGTATGAAAGCCTATAAAGATGATACTGACTCCATTTTTCTATTTCGCCCAAAAGACAATCACAAGCGATTTAATATTTCAGCTAGTAGAATGTCGATGCCTGAGCTTCCAGAAGAATATTTTATGGAAGGACTAAAGACTCTTTTAGAATTGGATAAAGCATGGATTCCGCAAAGTGAAGGTAGTGCTATGTACATTCGCCCTTTTATGTTTGCTTCAGGGGAAGGATTTCATGCCTCACCCGCAGACGCGTATAAATTTATGATTTGCTTGGCCCCTTCAGGTCCTTATTTTGCTGGAAAGGTAAAGGTATTAATAGAAGAAAAGTATTCACGTTCTGCTAATGGTGGTGTTGGATATGCCAAAACCGGTGGAAACTACGCCGGTCAATTTCACCCTACCCAATTGGCCAAATCAAAAGGATACCACCAAGTCATTTGGACGGACGACCACAAACACGAAAACATAGAAGAAGCGGGTGCCATGAACATCTTTGTTCGAATTGGCGATACTTTGATAACAGGCCCCACCAGCGACCGTATCTTAGACGGAATCACGCGTAAAAGCGTTTTGGAAGTGGCGGAATCTGAAGGAATAAAAACCGAAGTACGTACCATTACCGTTACTGAAGTTGTTGCAGCCGCCAAAGACGGAAGCCTCAAAGAAATGTTCGGTGCCGGTACAGCAGCAGTGATTTCCCCTATCGCAGGTTTTGGTTATCGCGATACCGATTATGAGCTTCAAGAAGTTGAGAATAGCTACGCAGCACTCTTCAAAAAACGTATCACCGATATTCAGTACAATCGTGCTAAAGATCCTTTTGGGTGGCGTGTTGAGGTTTAATTGGCTTTTTAAGGCGGTTTTAGTTTGCTCAGATAGCATCAGATAAATAATGGATAATTTTTCTCTGGAGGTATTTTTTTTATGCTAATTTAGTGTAAGAAAAATCATTCAAAATGTCTACTGTTACTCTAATTCCCATAACCCATACAGGCATAGTTCAAGTAAAAATTGACTTTATCTATCAAGTTGACCTTAAAGCTTACATCAAGAAATTTCCACAGGTAAGATGGAGTCAAACACATGGTGCCTTTTGTATGCCTTTTTCCAAGAAACTGACCAATGAACTGTACGTATACCTCAGAAAGGGTAATTATTATGTCGACTACAGTGCGTTGCAAAAGCTTAAATCAGAAAACCCAGTTCAAAAGCCAAAACCCGCATTTGAAAAGTTAAATCAAACGCAGCGGCCCTTACTTCAAGAATATCAAAATTACCTTTTCGGACTCAGATTGAGCAAGAGCACTATAGATACCTACTCATCTTTCATTGTTCAACTGCTCTTGTATGCAAAAGACACTCCACTTCCTGAAATTGATAATACTTCTATACGCCATTTTGTAGAAAACATTATTTCTAATAAAAAGTATGGTATCAGCACTCATAGACAAATGATAGGGGCTTTAAAGCATTTTGGGCATCTTTTCAAGGAAACAAAAATCAATGATTTGCAGCTAAATAGACCGAAAAAGAGTCGCTATCTACCCATAGTACTAAGTCAACGCGAGGTAATTTCTTTACTACAATGCACTTCTAACTTAAAACATCGTACTATCTTGGCCATACTTTATTCTTCAGGCTTACGCGTTGGGGAGATCATAAATCTGAACCTAAGTGACATTGATATTCAAAGGAAGCAGATAGCTATTCGGCAAGCAAAGGGAAGAAAAGACCGTTATGTACCCCTTGCAGAAAGTATTCTTCCGCTACTTATAAATTATCTTAACACTTATAAGCCCAAAGTTTTTTTCATTGAAGGAAATTCAGACAATCGCTACAGTGCAAGTAGTATTCGTGCCTTTCTAAAAAAAGCTTGTTTAACAGCGGGAATCAAGAAACCGATTACTCCGCACACATTACGACATTCTTATGCCACGCATCTTATCGAAGATGGTGTTGGTATTCGACATATACAAGAACTGTTGGGTCACACCAAGCCTGAGACTACAATGATTTACACACATATAGCTAAAAAAGACTTATTATCGATAAAAAGCCCATTAGATAGTGCTGTTCAAGCGATACAGAAATCTGCTAAAGCGCATCAAAAAGTGTCTTTATCCGGAACTATTACTCCTTAAATAACTATTTTAGTTGTCATATAACAAGTTAGGCGTAATTAAATCAAGACACTTAATAACAATAAGTAAATGAAATATACAATTGGAATTATAATCTTTGTTTTAGGATTATTTACGGCATCCGGACAGGTTGATTATCCTTCATTAAGTCCAAAAGGTATGATTAGCCAAATTGTAGGTAATACAAAGGTAGAAATCGAATATGAGCGTCCTTCCGCCAGAAATAGAAGTGTATTTGGAGAATTAGTCCCTTGGGACAAAGTTTGGAGGACTGGAGCTGGGAATTGTACAAGAATTAGTTTCGACAAAGATGTTATTTTAGGTGGTCAACCTGTAAAGGCTGGCCAATATTCCATATTTACAATACCCAATCCTCAAGAGTGGGTTGTGATACTTAATTCGGATACTGAACTCTATGGAAGTTTCAATTATAGTCCCGAAAAAGAAGTAGCTCGATTCATCGTTACTCCACAAAAAAGTGACCGTTATTATGAAACTCTTTCGTTTGATATTGACTTAATTCCTAACAATGCAAGAATCTATATCTCTTGGGAAAATACTAATATTTCTTTTGAATTAGTAACTACAACAGATAAAGACTTAATGAATTATATTGATGAATTTCTCTTAACTAAAAAAGAGAAAGACGGTAATCGATACGCAAATGCTGCCGAACAGCTATATTTTTTGAATTCTAGGTTTGGTGATGCTTTGGCCTTGTGTGAAATAGCTTTAGAAAAACATAAGAAATCAGACGATTACAGCAAAGGATTTGTTTATCGAGTAAAAATGGAAATTTATGAGAAACTACACCTTTACCACAAAGCTATTGAAATAATAGATGATGCTATCGTTAACGAAAAAAGTGAAAGTGAAATCAAGTATTGGATTAAGAATAAAGAAAGGATTAACAAGAAAATATAAACTACGCCTAACAATGCCTATAGCAAATAGGGCGTAAATCCATAAATTTAAAGGCTTGGGTGTGTTTACCAAGTCCGCCAAATCTTTTGGGTTTGGCAATTAAAAAAATAAAATAATTACAAAACAAAAAGCTCTGGCTTGCAGACCAGACGGAAATGAAAAGTTTCCCTGCCTGCCCTACTTGCCATAGCCGAACCGTTACCTGCAACCACTAAAAATCAACCGAAATGATAAAACGAATAACATTACTTACATCAGTTTTTATTATAGGAATGTTATTATTGACTTCTTGCAATAAAAAAATATTAAGTCCAACTCATTCTATTGCGAATACAAATTCAAAATCTGCTCAAAAAAAACCTTATGTAATACTAATTTCACTCGATGGTTTTCGATGGGATTATCTAGAGAAATATCATCCCCCAAACTTAACTTCCTTTATTAAAAATGGTGTTAAAGCTGAGTCTTTAATACCTTCTTTTCCAACAAAAACTTTCCCAAATCACTATACAATTGCAACTGGACTCTATCCTGACAAGCATGGGATTTTAGGAAATATATTTTATGATTACAAGAAGGATACCATATTTAATAAAAGAAATTTGGAAATGTCGGAGGATGGAAGCTTCTATGGAGGTTCGCCTATTTGGGTCGAGGCGAATAAAGCAAACATGGTAACGGCCAGTTATTTCTTTGTAGGAACAGAAGCAGATATTCAAGGAATAAGACCTACGTACTATTACAAATTTGATGGTAGTGTGAAGAATGAAGCTAAAATAAATCAAGCATTGGAATGGATGAATCTTCCTGATGAAAGTAGGCCACATTTAATGACTTTGTATTTTGCTGACCTGGATAAAGTTGGACATAGGTTTGGCACTAGTCAGGATGAGAAGTTAGAGAAGGCATTGCTTCAATTGGACAAAAATTTAGGCGACCTGTTTAAAGGGCTATCAGCTACTGGTCTTCCTGTGAACATTTTCATCGTTTCAGATCATGGTATGATTAATCAATCCACGGCTAACTTGATACCAACAGAATCTATAGAAAATGATGATTTATATTTGTCCATAGACAATGGATCTATTGTGAATATTCATCCAAAAAAAAATATTGAAGTCGACCAGGTATATAATTATTTAAAAAAGAAAGAGGATGGTTTTAAGGTTTATAAAACAAATAAAACTCCGGGTTTTGAGTATAGTCCTAAAAATAAGAATTGGGGAGAAATTCAATTAATACCAGACTTCGGCTATAGTTTTCTGGACCAAAGGCGAATAGGCCTAATTGGCAAAAATGGTGTTACAACCATAGGAATACATGGGATTGATAGTAAATACAAGGAAATGCATGGAATATTTTATGCGAATGGTCCAGCATTTAAAGAGGGTTATGAGATACCTTCAGTTAAAAACATTCATATCTATCCATTAATGTGTAAAATATTAGGGTTAGAAATTCCAAAATCAATTGATGGAGATATAAATCAAATAGGGAGCGTTTTAAAAGAGTAAAAACCACACGAGAACTATGAAATAAAGGCAGCAGGTAACACAACCTATAAATAATACGGGCTTGGCTGCTTAAGTTATAAACCCGGAATATCAACGGCCACCGCCAAATCTTTTGGATTTGGCATTAAATAAAAAAAGAAAAAGCAAAACAAAAAGGTTTGGCTAATTGCGTGGCGGAAAGCAAACGCCAGTTTGCTCCCGTACTGTTCATAGCCGAACCGTTGGCAACAAGCTAGAAAAACCATATTATTTGACCAAAAAATTCCAAAAAACAGAAAGAATACACTCTTTGGACTCTTTGCGAGCGATAATGATGCTGTTGGGGCTTGTTCTTCATTCTGCGTTGACTTACAATGTTACATTTCATGGAGAATCTTGGTCATTAAAAGACCCTGAAACCACTCACATTTTTAGTGATTCCTTAGTGTTTTTAATTCACTCGTTCCGAATGCCGATATTTTTTGTTGTGGCTGGTTTTTTTGGCGCGATGTTGTTTTATGAAAGACAGCCAATGCGAATGGTAAAAAATAGGGTTTCTAGAATTATTTTTCCTTTCGTGGTCTTTCTATTTATACTTTGGCCAATAACAATATTTGCATTCGGCTACACGGATGCAGTCTTTTCAAACCAAGGAAATCCGTTTGAAATCGCTACACAAGCATTATCACATTTTTCCGATTTTATTCCAAGAACAACATCTCATCTATGGTTCTTGTACTATCTCGCATTAATAACTAGTATAACTGTAATTCTAGGTCTTTTACTCAAAAATATACCCAAATTAACCCAAACAGCAACTAGAGTATTCAATTGGGTTATCCAAAGACCAATAACTCGAATTTTGTTTTTTTCTGGTATTATATTTCTAATATTAAACATTTTAGGGACTTCCATGGTTGATGCTTCGGTTTCCTTAATTCCCGATTTGAACACTTTCGTTTATTTTCTATTTTTCTATTTGATAGGTTGGGTTCTATACAAATCGAAACAACATTTGAAAACTTTCATGCGCTATGATTGGATTTGTACCATTTTAGCAATTGTTTTGGCAACAATCCAAGGTTTGACAATTCAAAACTCGGGACTGGCACCGAATGGAAATTCTATAATGTTGATTCTTTATAGTTCAGTCGTAGTATGTCTGTTTATGTTTGGGATTACAGGACTTTTTATCCGCTATGGCAGCAAGTATTCGGCAAGAATGCGATACATATCCGATTCTTCCTATTGGGTATATTTAATCCATTTACCAATTACCGCCATTCTTCCAGGATTTATCTCAAAATTACATTTACCAGCAGCTGTCAAGTTTATGATTGTCCTTTCGACAACTGCAATAATTTGTTTTGTGAGTTATCATTATTTTGTACGTTCTACTTTTATTGGTAAGTTTTTAAATGGTAGAAAATATCCGAGAAAAAATAATCAAGAATCTGTAAATCTAGACCAAGTAAAAACGGACAAATGAAGAAAAGCAGAACGGAAAAAGCCAGTTGCCAACAATGCCTAAACGTAATGCGGACTTCAGGGCAAAACCGAAAGGTCTGTGTATATTTATAATGTCGCTAAATCTTATGGATTTAGCTTTGGAACAAAAAAAGAAAAAGCAAAACAATAAGCTTTAGCTTCGTGGGTAGACGGAAACGAAAAGTTTCCTTGCCTCCGCACTACGCTTAGCCGAACCGTTAGCTGCAAGCTGAAAAACCGCTCAAACTTTTGAAAAATCATCTTCAAAATTTGAAATAAAATCATTAATGTACTTCTTTGATTTATCGGATTTTCGGAAAACTAATTGATGTGTCCTTTTTAATCCATTTCTACTAATTCGTTTAAAAATCAAATCATCTGAAACTTTAAATGATTTAATCGCCCATTTTGGCATACATATTATTCCCATATTGGCATTGACCATTTCCAAAGCAACCTCAGTAAGTGGAATTGCGGAAATCTTATGTGGTATTATTTTGTTCGGTTTTAAAAACCGTTCATAAACCGAGACAGTTTCTAATGGAAATGAATGAATTATTAAATGTGCGTTTACAAAATCATTTAAATCCAAAAAATCCTTTGCACTCAAAGAGTTTTCCTGATGCATAATTGCAAAAATCTCATCCTCATAAACTTCAATACTTGATAAAGTTTCGTTCTCAGGTTTTGAAGTAATTATTGCAATATCAATTTCGTTAGATAAGATTTTTGGTATTGGTTGGTGTGTAGCTTCAAGAATTAAATCAACATTAATTTCAGGATATAAAAGCCCCATTTTCTGTATAAAAGCAGAAAGACCTTGATAAAAACTATAACATTCTGTACTCACTTTGATAGTACCAGTAGAACCTGTTCGCAAGTGCTCAATATTTTGAAAACCTTTTTCAATACTTTCAAGAATTTCATTCCCTAATTTATGTAACTCAGCACCTTCATTTGTCATTTCCCATTTATTTCGAGTTCTAAGAAAAACCTTAAATCCCAACCTTTCTTCCAGTTCTCTTAATTGGTGGCTTAAAGCCGATTGCGTTAAAAACAATTTTTCGGCAGAATTAGCGATACTACCTTCCTCCACTATTGTCTTTATAAGCCTAAAATATTTGATTTCCATGCTTGACAAAATTAAAGATTTGCAATTATAAATTAGCTGAAAAAAATTCAGCTAAAAATTATAAACTCTCAGTTTGAACATTTAAAATAGCATGATATTCAGGCTAGTTTTGAGAAAAAATTTAGAAATTATGCAAAAAAAGAGTTCAACAACCGATTTACTTAATGCTGTACAAACTTATTTTGATGCTCTTCATCATTGTGATACTAAAAAGCTTAACGAGGTCTTTCACAAGAACTCTAGCCTTTTTGATGTTGATGAAGGCAAAATTTTTGTGGAACCTATCGAAAGTTTTAGCAAAGATGTCGGAGGAAGAGTTTCACCCGAGAGTAAAGGGCAAGAACCTGAAGCAGAAATTTTATTGGTTGATTGGTTATCATCCTCTTGCGCCACAGTAAAAATAAGAATTAGAGCACATAATAATGTGTTTGTTGACCATCTTGGATTTGTTAATGGAGAAGATGGATGGCAGATAGTTTCAAAGGTATGGCATTTGGAAAAGGTAATAGGTTAATATCGACATCTATAACAGGTTTTCATTTTCTGAACATTTAACAACAGGAAAGCCAGCAGGTAACAATGTATATAAAAAATAGCAGTTAAGAGTTAAACTTTAAGTTAGGTTCTTTTCTGCTAACTTTGTTTTTAATCTGAAATAAAGTGCATTTTAATCTGCTACTTTTCATATACCAACCGTTGGCAATAATTATAAACAAACAATATTTTTCCCTTACTATAACTCTTAAAGAATGAAAAACATACTACCTATATTTATTATGCTGTTTTGGGCGTCAAATTCTATACAAGCACAATCAGGCACTATAGTTGAAACTAGTTCTCAAGCTAAAAGAATTGATAGTCTGATGCAGACCAGTTATAAAGATGGAATTTTCAATGGGGTCATATTGGTAAGTCAAAATGGTAAACCTATTTACAAAAATGCATTTGGTTATGCTAATAAAGACAACAATTCAAAACTTAACAAAACTTCAGTTTTTTATTTGGCGTCAGTATCAAAACAATTTACAGCAATGGCCATTATGATCTTAAAGGAGCGGAACAAACTCTCTTACAATAATAATTTATCGATGTATTTCCCAGATTTCCCGGATTATGCGAATACTGTAACCATTAAACATTTGCTAACACATACTTCAGGTATCCCGGATCACTTTGGATTAGGAATCTATAAAAAAGGACTTACCAACAACGATGTAATAAAAGAACTAGCAAAGCAAAAGAAATTAGATTTTAAGCCAGGAAAAAAGTATAGTTATAGCAATGGAGGTTACGTTCTATTATCACAAATTGTCACAAAAGTTTCAGGTATACCTTTTAATGAATTTATGGAGACTAATATTTTTAAACCGTTAAATATGAACTCTACATTAGTATACAATGAATCTACTCCAGCCATTACTAACAGAGCAGTTGGGTACAATAAAGCAGGTGAATTAGATGATTATGAAATTTTAACGACTGGAGCTGGTGGTATATTTTCTACACTAGATGATTTACATCTTTGGGATCAAGCGTTGTATACCGAAAAGTTAATTCCAAAATCCACTTTGGAAGAGGCTTTCACAAGAACAACCTTAAATAATGGGAAATTGACCAATTATGGTTTTGGCTGGGTGATTTCTGAAAAAGAAGGGCGAAAATCAGTATATCATGCAGGCGGACTATCTGGTTATAGAACATTTATGATACGAAATCTATATAACAACAGTGGCTATATAATACTAACCAATAGTGGTGATGCCTCTAATATACAGGAAATCGTAACCTCTTTGAATAAAGTTTTAAATGGGAAATAACTACTGCCAGCAAAGCCTAAAATTCATTGCTTACGGATTTCTTAAACGCCCGCCTGCGGACGGGCAGGGAAATAGCGCGTAAAAAGCTATCTTTAGGTTCGGCTGGATTGTCCTTCGGACGAATCACAGCAACGAACCTTAGCCGAACCGTTGGCGGTAATTTAAAAAAGCCTTTGAATGTTTAATGAACTTAAAAAATATTGTGAAAAAATCGTACCAGTTTCACCTCAGGAATTGGAACTGATTGACAAATATTTTGAACGAATGACATTGAAAAAAAAGGAATATCTTCTTGAAGATGGTTCTATCTGTAATTTTCTGGGTTTTATTGCAAAGGGTTCCATTCGGCATTTTCATATAAAAAATGGCCTTGAAAAAACCTGCGACATTTCTTTTGAGAATTCTTGGGTCACAGATTTTCAAAGCTTTACAACAGAAGCACATTGCATAATGAATCTTCAGGCAATGGAAAATTCTGTTATCTATACGGTTGAAAAGAAACAATTAGGAGATTTGTATCGAGATTGCCCGAAATACGAAACATTTGGTCGATTAATGGCAGAAGGAGTTGCCAATCGAGCAACACGAATTGCAATTTCGCTTTCTTCCGACAAGCCCGAAGAACGTTATTTAAATCTCCTAAATAACCGACCCGATTTCTTTCAAAGAATACCGCAGAAACACATTGCCAACTTCCTTGGCATCAGTCCTGAAAGTTTGAGCAGGATTAGAGCGCGAATACAAAAAAAAGAAAAATCTTAACATAAGTCATCGTTTTCAGCCCCATTTCACTTGCAAATTTGTACTCAATTAAAACCAAAAGTTATGGAGTACAGATTATTAATATTTATACTAGTTGCAATGATGAACACGGTAAACGCCCAAGAGTTAGACTTAAAAAAGTTACGGGCAATTGAACAGAAACTTGATGATGTAATGGAACTTATCGATACTACGGAAATCAAAGAAAAATTGATAAAAGTAGAATATGATTTCAAAAATGAGTCAAGTGACATCAATAAAGCGCGAATCGGTATTGTTTATCATGAAGTTGCTTTGAATTTATCATTTCTATCAGAAACAGAGTATAAAGGTTATGCCAAGAAAAGTTTTGACCATTTAAGCGAACTTTTTAATTCAGAAAGTACCCCCAAGGAATTAATGCCCTTTGTAGCATCTTATAGAGCATCAGCACTATCCTTGATTGTAGCTGAAACCAAAAAGTTAAGTTTACTCGGTAAGTCTTTTGACCTATTCGAAGAAGCCGTCAAAAAATATTCAGACATAACCTACTTGCCTGAATTTTTGAGAGGTAGTGTGGCAGAGAACTTACCTTGGTTCTTTTTTAGCAAACGTAAATTTTCAAAAAAAGACTTTAGCTCCATAATCAAAAAAGCAGAACAAAATTCTGAATACGCAAACTCCAAAGTTCTTAGCTTTACTTATTGGGCTTGGGCCAATCAATATCAAGGAAAAAAATATCGCCAAAAGGCTTTACGTTATCTTGATAAAGCTATAGAGCTTGACCCAGAGTATAAAGCAGGACGGACAAAAGCAGAAGAATTAAAAAGCAAACTGCGGAAATAAAACTACCGCCAACAATACCTAAACGTAATACAGATTTGAGGTCAAAACCAAAAGGTCTGTGTATATTTATGAAGTCGCTAAATCTTTGGGATTTAGCTTTGGACAAGATAAATAAAAACTAAACCAAAAGCTTTAGCTTCGTACGCAGACGGAAACGAAAAGTTTCCTTATTACTGCATTACGCTTAGCCTAACCGTTAGGCACAACTTAACCACTTCATGAACATTGACCAAAAATTAAAAGAATTACCGTTAACCAAGTCTAATCCCAATACTTTAGAATCTCTATTTGGAAAAGGTGATATTTCACCTATGTGGGTTGCGGATATGGAATTTCAAATAGCAAAACCTATCCAAGATGCTCTAATTGCACGAATTTCTAATTCGGGGTTTGGTTATGAATACAAGCCTGAATCTTTTTTCTTAGCACAAAAGAAATGGTATGAACAAAACTATCAAGTTGATTTAAACAAAGACCACGTTTTATATAGTCCTACTATCACTACAACAATTTCGACTTTAATTGAAAATTTCACATCTGAAAGTGATGGAATAATAACACAACCCCCTGTGTTTATGGAATTCAGAGATGTGATAAGAAACACTCAGCGTAGAATAACAAAAAACCCTCTAAAATTAATTGATAAACAATATCAAATTGACTTTCAAGATTTAGAAGAAAAAGCAAAATTGGAAACCAATAAAGTTCTGATTATTTGTAACCCTCACAATCCAGTTGGTAGAGTTTGGACCAAAGAGGAATTAAACCAAGTTGTTAGTATTTGTAAAGAGAATGATATACTTCTTATTTCAGATGAAATACATAAAGACATTATCCTTTTCGAAAATCAATTTACCTCGGCCTTACAATTCATTAAAGATTATGAAAGAATAGTTGTTTGTACGTCTGAAGCCAAGACTTTTAATCTTTGTGGAATTACAGACTCAATGGTAATTATTTCGAATGAAGAACTGAGGAACTCCGTGTCGGCTACTTTTAAAAAATACAATTTAGGTAGAACAAATGCCCTCACAAGAGTTGCTCTGGAAACAGCGTATACTAGCGGAGGTATATGGTTAAAAAACATAATAAAAACGATTGAAAACAATGTCATCAGTATAGAGAAAGAGTTAGAAAATTCTAATATACATTTGATAAAACCAGAAGGGACCTACCAACTTTGGCTGGATTTTAGAGAGGTTTTTGAAGACACCAAAGAAATGTTTACCAACATAACCGAAGGTTCGGGTGTTGGGCTTAACGCTGGGCATTGGTTTGGACGAGAGGGTGCATTATTTATGCGAATGAACATAGCTACCTCTAGAGATAAGGTGTTGAATTCGATTAACAAGATAAAAAAAGCTGTGCCTAACAAAACCTATAACAAATAGGGCATAAAGAGATATATTTAAAGGCTTGTGCGTATTTGCCAAGTCTGCCAAATCTTTTGGATTTGGCAATTAAAAAAGAAAATTAATTACAAAACAAAAAGCTCTGGCTCGTAGACCAGACGGAAACGAAAAGTTTCCTTGCCTGCCCTACTTGCCATCGCCGAACCATTAACTAAAATAGATCCAAAAAAATATTTTATTAAAAAATGGACGTAAAACGGAATTTTGAACATGTTTGCGCAGATGGACTTCACTCGGTCGGAAAATTATAAATCTTATGTTTTCAGACAGGAATTTCATCATTTTCTTCATAATATCTTTTGTTAGTTTAATTTCAAATGCCCAAGAAATCGCAAAAGAACTTGATGGTAAAATAGAAAGTGAAACCATGGAGGTCTCAGATGTTCATGTAATTAACGCTAACTCAAAAAAGGCTACAATAACTAACGCTTATGGTTACTTTAGAATTTCAGTAAAGCTGAATGACACCATATGGTTTTCAGCAATTCAATATGAAAAATCCCAGTTGATTGTTACTAATGAGATTTTACAAAGTAAAATGGTTACTGTCCGTTTGAAAGAATCTTTAACTGAACTAGATGAAGTAGTAATTACACCATACAAATTATCCGGCGATATTGCTAAAGATATCCAATCATTGAAAATTGAACCTGTAGTGACATCTTCAACTTTGGGACTACCAAATGCACATGTTAAACAATTATCACTCAATGAAAGAAAGCTTTTCTTGGCAATGGAAGAGCAAGCTCTGCATAGGCTTATTGACGAAATAACTGGTCATAATAGAAGGTTGAGAAAAATGGTTTCCTTAGATGAAGTAGCAGAACAGATTGAGATTATAAAGAAGTTTTATGCCGTTTCGCTTTATAGTCAAAAACTGAAAGTACCTGAAGAAAGAATAGATGACTTCATGTATTTCTGTGCTTTCGACACGATTTTCAAGGCTACTGTTGATGGTCAGGACAAGTTGAAAATTTGGGAATTTTTGGAAGATAGGAGCAAGATTTATCGCGTCAACAACGATTTGGAGTAGTACTGTAGAAATTGAGGGATTTATTCTGTCGACTGAGACGAAGAAAACCTAGATGGACTTCCAACTCGGGCGGAGATAAAAGAAAAAACGGGATTGGAACGTGCTTACTGAAACATGTCGCCACATTAGTTAACAATACCTAAACATAATGCGGACTTTAGGGCAAAACCGAATGGTCTGTGTATATTTATGAAGTCGCTAAATCTTTGGGATTTAGCTTTGGACAAAAAAAGAAAAAGAAAAACCAAGAGCTTTAGCTTCTTGCACAGACGGAAACGAAAAGTTTCTTTGCCTCCGCACTACGCTTAGCCGAACCGTTAGCCACAAGCTGAAAAATACTGCACGCAACCAACTATAGATTAAAAACCCACTTTTCCATTTCAAAAAATAATTGATTCAAAATTTGTATTGTTAGGATTCCTTACTATATTTGTGTTGCAATAATGCGTTAATCTAAAAATATTATAAAATGAGTAAATCCATTTTCTATCACGCAGGATGTCCAGTTTGCGTAAGTGCAGAACACGATATCGTAAATTTAGTTGGAGCTGAAAATGTTGAAGTCGTAAACATTGGAGAAGACCGAAACAGAATTTCAGAAGCAGAAAAAGCAGGAGTAAACTCTGTTCCAGCTTTAGTTACACCTAATGGCAATACTTTACATATAAATTTTGGTGCTTCAATGGCAGATGTAAAAGGTTAATTTTTAAAATATATAGTTAGGATTCCTAATTTTATAGGGATCCTAACTTCTTAAAACAAATCAAAAATGAAATCAATACTATTATTACTATCAACAACGATGCTTTTATACACAACAAATTCTTGTGCTCAAGAAAGCGAATATAAAAATGACAATTTCAAAATCAATAAAGTTAGTGTAACACACAAACCCGATTTAGGAGTTACTATTTGGGAAATCACTGTAGCTGGAACAGCAGGAAAAACAACACCAACTAAAGTTGGTCAACTAGATGGTGCACCTGTTTTAGCCTATGTTTTTCCAACAAATTTAAAACCTACTGATGTTGGCTTTAATCAGACAGACGGAATTGTTGCTCTTGCTCTAACATCACATCCCGATTTTGATGACACACCACTTTGGGATGAAAATAGCGACCAAATATTTGATAACGATGGAATTATTTGGCATCCACATTGGGTAATTCTTCACGAAGATAAAAGAATTGATGGAGGGCTTTCGGTTAAACAATTTAAGAAAGCAGATGAGACAGTTGTTTTACCACCAACAAATCCAGGAATGCCAATGTATATGGATTCGCCAGGTTATCCTGTTTTAACTAAAAGCAACAAAATAAAGGTAGTCGTGCCAATTTATCGTATGAACAATAGAACAGACTTTAATTATGATGGCGTGACTGCATTTATGAAAGTAAATACAAGTAATGAAAATTTACCTATGCTCGGAGTTTACGAAGTTTTTAGTGTGGCAAGTGGAGATTTGTCGTTACCATATAAAGTAAAGAACTAATAAGATGAAAATAGCAGTTTGGGACACTTACGTAAAAAAAGAAGATGGTAATATTATGCATTTTGATATTCTCGTTCCTGAAAATATAACCAATGAGCAAACGATATTTAATTTTGGAAAAAGTTACCTTAAGACAAAATCATTTAAAACAGGGCAATTGACCTCAAATGAATGTCGCCTGTGTCATATTGAACAGGCATCAGAAGAAATAATCTCATCAATTGAAAACAAGGGCTATTTCATAATAGAAATGGAAAATTGCAATTAATTTAATTAGGAGTACTAACTTTGCCTGTCGAACAAATTTTGACAGGCTTTTTTTATGAAGGAAAGTACATTTAATCCAGAGCAACAAGAAAAAGACATTTCGAGTAAAATCGTTACAGGAATGGAACGCGTTTCGGAAGTATTTAAAATCTTGCTATGGGAAAAGGCTAAGTTGGTTGGTTTAAGTCCAATTCAAATTCAAATACTCCTATTTATAGCTTTTCACAAACGAAAATTGTGTAACGTAAGCCATCTTGCTAAAGAATTTAACGTAACTAAACCAACTGTTAGTGATGCGGTTAGAATTCTAGACAAGAAAGGATTAATTCTAAAAGATTTTTCCTCATTAGATAGTCGTAGTTATTCAATTACATTATCTCAATTAGGAACTGAAATAGTTTCTCAAACCTATGATTTCTCAAATCCATTAAAAAAACAAGTGGATAGTCTTTCTCAATCTGAATTAAAGAGTTTATTTGGTACTTTAAGTCAACTGATTTACAAACTAAATCGTAACGGAATATTGAACGTACAGCGGACTTGTTATGGATGCAAGTTTTATGAAAAACAGCAAGAATCGGATTACTGTAATTTGCTTGAAAAGGAATTATTAAATCAAGAGATTCGATTGGACTGTCCAGAGTATGAAGAAAAAATCAGTGGTTAAAAAATTATATAAAACATAGATGTTACAGGTATTTCGAGAGGTTTTCGTGTATTTTTGAAGACCGTTAGATTTTTAAATTTGGCTTTTTGAGAAATATAAGATAAAAGGAAAAATATAAAATTCGGCTCTGTGTTTTAACTGAAAAGTCAACATCTTTTTGCATGCTACGTTTTATATGCAAGACCGTTACCAACAAGCTCAAAAAAAATGAACAATTTCGCTGAGATATCTAAATTTTTCAAATCTGAATATTCATTAAATCAAGATGGATTAGCCGAACTGTTCTCGTTATTTGAAATTAATGAGCATAAGAAAGGAAGCCTATTAATTAAAGCTCAAACTAAAGAAAAACAACTTAGGTTTCTTAATAAAGGAATAGTAAGAGAATATTACTCAAATCAAGAAAAAGAAATTAATATAAACTTTTACGTTAAACCACAATTTATTTCTGATTTATTGACTTTCACTCAAAATACTTTAACTAATAAAAATCAAGAATGCATTTCTTTAGTACAGGTCTTAAGCATTGACAGAAAGCCTTTTTTTGATTTGTTAGAGAAATATCAATGTGGAAAATCCTTTGTTGAATCTTCGTTTCAAAAATTATTAAAACAAAAAGAAATGTTGGAGTTTAATCGCGTCACTAAAACTCCAGAAGAATTATATAAAGAATTATTCATTTACAAATCTGAATGGCTTCAATCTATTCCTCAATATCATATTGCTTCTTATCTAAATATAACTCCTGAAACATTAAGTCGTATTAGAAAACGTACTTCTTGATTTGAATCAATCAAAATGATTCTTCTTTATTTGACTTTTGTATAACACATAAAAAATACAAAATGCTAAATATTCATCATGTACGAAATGCTACCATGGTTCTTGAAACAGAAAATGAAGTTATTTTAATTGACCCGATGTTAGGAGATATAGGAATTATGCCTGCATTTACAATATTCAGGCATAAAGCAAGAAAAAACCCTATCGTTCCACTACCACACAACATAAATTCTATACTTGAAAAAGTAACTCATTGTTTAATAACACATCAACATCCTGACCACATAGATAGTAAGGGAATACAGTTCTTGATTAAAAATAATATTCCTGTTACTTGTAGTATAAAAGATGAAAAGGCATTAACGAAAAGAGGACTTAATATAGTTCAAACACTGAAATACTGGGAAAGACAAAATTTTTTAGGAGGTACAATTGAAGGAATACCAGCTAAACACGGTTATGGTTTTATTTCTAAATTAATGGGTAATGTAATTGGTTTTTTCATCAAACTTCCACAACAAAAATCTATCTATTTAAGCTCTGATACAATATACACAGAGTCGGTTGACAAAGTACTAAAGAATTACAAACCAGAGATTAGTGTTTTAGCTTGTGGAACGGCTCAATTTGATTTATTCAGCAAACTTATTATGGATATAAATGATATTTTAAAGTTTGTTAAAAATACATCAGGAAAAGTAATTGCTAATCATATGGAATCTATAAATCATTGTCCATTAACTCGAAAAAAACTAAGAGAAATATTGATTAAGAACAGCTTAATGGATAAAGTTCTTATTCCCGAAGATGGAGAGGTGATAGAAATAGCCAGTAGGTAACAATGTATAAAAAACTTAGGGCAGGTTAAACTTGCCAAAAGGTCTGTGTATATTTATTATGTCGCAAAATCTTTGGGATTTTGCTTTCGACCAAAAAAATTAAAACAAAACCAAGAGCTTTTGCCTAGTCCGCAGCTGGAAATCTAACGGATTTCCGCACCGCAATAATCATAGCCCAACCGTTGAAACACATTTAAATAATGAAAGTTATATTTTACATTCTTCTTTTACTTATATTCTCTGCTTGTGGAGAATCCAAGAAAAAAGACCTATCCAATAATACGGAATCAGTGACTAAGGATTTTCCTAAAGCTTCTCTTAACAATGAATGTCATTTTGAAACATACATTAAATACACTGATTCTTTGCCTCTATACGATAATGCAAATGGACAAATCATAAAATATTTTCGGTTTGAGGATAATCCAAATTACGATTTTGGAGGTGGCTTTTTATTTAAAAATTCAGAACTAGGCTGGCTCCAAATCGGTAGGGACGAAAACAACCCTGAACTAGAAAACTATTGGATTAAATCGGACTTTATTGAAGTGGGAACAAATAATTATAAAGGACAAGAAATATCACTACTTAAAGAGCCAGCAAGGGATTCTGAAATTACTGGTGTTATAATTGAAGAATCTTATCTAAATGTGCTGAATTGCAAAAATGATTGGGTTTTTGTAGAAAAAGAAGGGAATAAAGGGTGGCTTTCCCCTGAATATATTTGTACAAATTCTGAAACCAATTGTAACTAAAAAAAACCTGTTTCAACAATAGCTATAATTCATTGCTGCATTTTAACTAACTTCAATCTTATTAACCCACAAGCGGCTGTATTCCGCACGGACAATTTCCGTTGGAAATGTCCGTAACGAAATCATAGCCGAGACCGTTTGCAACCATTGAAACAAGAGAATGGAACAAAAAGTAGAAATTAAGGAATCAACTATAAAAAGAATTGGTGGCTATTTACATAGGATTGTTCCAATTGCTGATAAATCAGGAGAGATAATTAGTTATGCATTGAAACCTCTAATGCTTGAATTCAAGCCACGAGATATTATGCAAGTTATAATCGGTTCAGCTTTACTAGCAATTCCTGTATCACTAACTGAAGAAGCTTGGAATCTTGGCAAATCACTACCGATTATAAATGTTTCGATTATAGCTATAATATCGTTAATTCTGGTTTCAGTTTTTGTCTATTTCAATTTTTACAGAGTAACCTTAAAAGGATATGTTACTGATTACATAAAAAGAGTTTTGGGAACATATATTATTTCATTGATTGTTGTGGCTTTGATTCTAACAGTAATTCAAAAATGCCCTTGGGGAATAGACAATGCATTAGCTATAAAAAGAGTAATCATTGTGGCATTTCCGGCTGCAATGAGTGGTACACTAAGTGATACTATTAAATAAAGATAAAAAAGGTTGCCAACAAGGTGTATAGTGTATGCCCTTTGGGAAACGCACCAAACACTGAACGTTGTGAGCAATCAAAAACATCAAGAGTTTAAATGAAATATGTAGAAATTACTTTATTAGTATTTGCTTATACTTTGCTTATCGTTACAATATTCTTGGAAATAGTATGCTACAAAAAAGGACTTGAAAAATGGGAGACTATTGCCTTTACCTTTTCTTTATTACTTTTAATTTTGTCAATGACCTTTTCTTCTTTTTTTGACACAACATATTCCAAAAACACTACGAGCGTTTTTACTTTATTATCTATGATTTTGGTTGCCTTAACTACACCATTAAATATTATGAGGGAAAGGCAGCATAAAATACCTCCGCTATGGAAAAAACTACTTTTTGCTTGCTCTATATTATTATTCGTAACTACTAGTATTGCTTTTTTATTAAATATACTAGCTAAGGTTGAATATATTGTAATTATTTTCCTTGCCATTACTGTTCTATTTTCTATGATATTGGTTAGAACAACCAAACCCAAACAATTCATTAAACACCGAGAAAAAACGGAACGAATTTTCGCCATTGCGTTTTTAGTCATTTTACCGCTATCACTGCTTGCCAATTACGTTTTTATTAATGAGGAATACAATCTAAAAATTGGATTTACGCTCCCGCTAGTTTTTATATTTCTTGCTGGAAATAAATTTTTAGACGACCTTCAACGTTTATCACTTTTTAAACCTAGATCAGAATACAGTAATCAACTCTTAAAAAATTATGCTATTTCTAAAAGAGAAAAAGAAGTTGCTTTACTTTTGATAAAAGGAAAAACATATAAACAAATATCGGAGGAATTACATATCTCCATTCCAACAGTAAAAACGCATACAAGCACTATTTATAAAAAGTGCGGCGTTAAAAATAGAACTGAATTAGCTGCTTTATTAATTAATTAAAACTGTGTAACCATCTGATTATCAACATTCATACTTTTGTATGAAAATAGCTTTTAGAAGGGATTTCATACTTTTACCCGATTGTTACGCGCAACTCCATTAAATATTTTTGCTGAATAAATCCTAGATTATGAAGCAGAAATTGTTTGCAGCTATTTTGACATTGTGTTCTTTAAACATATTTTCCCAGAATGATTCTTTGCAAAAAGACAAAAAACGTCTTGACTTTGCCAAATCTTATTTGGAGCTAGGTGGTGTTTTTTCGCCGTCTTTTAACGGTAAAAGATTGTTGAACAATGAAGTGATTTCCTTTAGTAACGCAGCTTCAGTGAATCAAACCATTACTTGGGGAGCATTTCATTTTTGGGGTCATGCGGAATTTTATGTTTCTATCCCCATAGGGCAGGAGAATTTCAAAAAAAACGAAGAAACAGATTTCCAACTTACCAATAGTATTGTTACCGGAGCACGGTTTTTACCTTGGGCATATAGAGACGGGGCATTAAGGCCCTATATTGGCGTTGGTTGGGGTGCTACGGATTTTCAACAAAAAATAAAACCTGAAGAAAATCAGCCCGTACTTTCTAAAGATTTTATGCTTGTTCCTGAAGCCGGGCTAATCTTTGGCTACAAAGCTTTTATGCTTCGGTTGGGTGTTAGCTACCTTTATGACAATAAATGGAATTACCCTGTTTCAAGAACTGAATTTTCTGCCATTGAGACTCCAAAATTTAACTTTCAAATCGGCGTGAGGTATTCCTATGAAGACACGAAAAGTAAAGATCCTAAGGTTAATGAGCAGTGGAATAACTTTCCAATTAACTCACCTTTAGGGTATGGTTCTACCAAATTTGGCGACTTCTTTATCGCCGCCGGACCATCCAGTTCATTTTCACTAGCAAAATCTGATTACAATCAAAGTAGTCGTCCCTATTTGGATGATAAGCTGACTTCATCAAACTATTTTGATATTACCGGTGGCTACCAATTTAACCATTGGAACTTGTTCACAGCAATTTCGTTCAGAAACCCAAAATTTGAAACAGAAGGTTATGGCGCCAAACAAACTATTAAAAAAACCTCTTTTACATTTGAGATTAATAAATTCTTAACTGACTATGTTGGTTTTGCGCCTTACATTGGCTTAAATATAGCATATGATAAACTGAATTACACCGAAAGTATTGATAATGTAAACAAGAAGCTAACCTTTGAAAAAATCGAACCTGGTGTTACGCTAGGTTGGGATATTGTTCCGGGTAAAACAAACGAGGCCCTAGTTTTGAGAACCAATTTAAGATGGTTTCCGTATTCTTCATTTCAAGTTGATGGAAATAACTTTGACTTTAGCCAATTGGAATTTAATTTAATACAAGTAGTATTTTATCCTGAACGATTGAAAAAAAGAAAGAAATAAAGACAGCGCAAAACACGGTTTAAAAGTAATCGAAATATTATTAAATTCAGGGAGTTTAGTCAGCTTCAATTTTCTTGTAACATGATAGTAGAGAGCCACGGAGCAGGCTACTGGTCTTATACTAGTTGTTATCTTCAATAGCTCGAAAAATTTGTTTTATTAGCTATTCCTTTAACTTTTTTATCAATTCCTCAACCTTATTTATTCTTGGACTAATTTTATTTCTTACAATTCTTTTGCTTTTGTAATATGAATAGATTAAGATTCCCACCAAACCAAAAAATGATATAACTCCTACGTATCGGGCTAAAGGTTTATCCCAAATACCAGTAAAAAAGAAAGCATATATCGGTAAAATAGTCAAAACACGCCAATTCAAGGAAGTTTCAAAAAATCGCTTTTGGGCAAGAAGATAGGTTTTAGTTTTTTCTAAATATTGTAAGTAATTCTCTTCTAGTTCGTTCGGTTTGAATTTCTTAACACTTTTCCCTCGCCTTCCTATATATATTGCCCAAACCATTATTAGTACTGACGAAATTTTCATGGAAGTATAGGGCACCCAAATAATACCAGGAATAAACCCCAAAACAGTTACCCATCCAGAAATAACATTTACACGTTCCATATTCTTCCACCAAATTTGGAAACGTTCTAAACTTGAATCTAACTCCAACATCAATTTAGATTTCTCAAATTTTACTCGTTCTGGATTACTAGATGATTGCCAAATTTTAATTAGTTCATCTTCTATCATAATCTTTTATTTATACAATTCAACAACTTTGACTTGATTCGCTTGATTTTTACAGCTATGTGGTTTTCAGATAATCCTAGTATACTTGAAATTTCTTTGTAAGCTATACCCTCCAAGTAAAGTGCAACTATAGCCTTATCTGCTTCATTCAGTTGTTTCACACATTTTCTCAAACTATTGAGTTTTTCATTTTCCACCTCGCTATTTTCTTTATAACCGAAATTGGCAATAGTAATACTATCTATTCTTATGAAACGATTTTGATTCTTAGTATGCTTAGATTTAAAACGTAGACAAACATTCAAGGCAACTCTAAACATCCAAGTTCCCATACTAGAATTAGCTTTAAATGTGCTCATGGACCTCCAAATATGAACCAAAACTTCTTGAAAAAGATCCTTAGCATCTTCATCATCTTTAGAATAAATCGAGCAAATTCTAAATAGCTTTTCCTGATTTAATTCTAGAGCTTTTAGAAATATGGTTTCCTGTTCTTTTTTCATTGATAAATCTTCTCTCTACTATTTTAGTTACCAAAATCTTTTAAATATGACACTTTATTGCTGAAAACTTATATTAAAGCAAACAAAGGACCTTCTTCTCCAACAGAATTAGCAAGTTTCGCAGATGGGCTTCACTGAAACGCAACTGTTGAATAAATGGACTTTACTAGACGGAGAAGAAATGAAAACGCAATGTTCCGTGCTTACCCGTGCGTGTTGCTACAGAAGATAACAATACCTAAACGTAATGCGTACTCTTGGGCTAAATCGAAAAGTCTGTGTATTTTTATAAAGTCGCTAAATCTTATGGATTTAGCTTTAGAATAGAAAAAATAAATCAAAACAATAAGCTTTAGCTTCGTGCACAGACGGAAACGAAAAGTTTCCTTGCCTCCGCACAACGATTAGCCCAACTTTTAGCAGCCATTACCAACAAATGATTTATAGAATAACATTAATTCTTCTTTTTATCCTTTTATCATCCTGTGATACAACCAAATATTTGATGATTGACAATCGACAATATGAAGTTGTTACTGGACCAGGGCTCATATTTATTAATGAAAATCTATATGCCGACGAAACAGAAACGACCAATGTAATGTATCTAGAATTTATAGATTGGACTGAAGAAATATTTGGAAAAAACTCTATTGAATTTGAACAAATACAGTTGGATAAATCGATTTGGGATAACACTGAATTTTCGGGTAAATTAAATGAACAATATTTTACTCAACCACATTTTGCTGAGTATCCTGTTGTTGGAATTTCTCTTAAACAGGCAGAATTATTTAGTAAATGGAGAACTGATAGGGTAGCTGAAATATTACTAATTAGAAAAGGGCTGATTAAACCCGAATTCACATATTCGAAGGACAATTATTTTACAATAGAAAAATATACAAACGGTAATTACGACTGGATAATATCCAAAGAAAATATATTAGTACCTGAATACATTCTACCTAACAAAAATGAATGGGAATTAATCGCTGGTAAGGGTTCAAATCTTCCTAAAGGAATTGATTCTAATTTGACAGAAAACAAAAAACATTAAAGAAGTACAATTACTTATATAATACCGCAGAATTCCATTCGAATACCAAAATGAAAATTAAGAAAAGTAGATGTGGAATTGCAACATGCGAAGTAATGGCTTTGGGAGCAAACATTTATGGATTATATGGAATTCACGGAAATGTTTCCGAACTGACCTCCAAAAATGGAATTTCTAAAGGAGGAAATTGGAAAACGAGGTTCGCCGATAACCAAATTGAAAAGGATTTACCATTTGACTCCATAAATGCCTGGACAGGCTTTAGAAATATTGCTCGACAACGATTATTGAAGGTAAAATAACAGTTGCTAACAATACCTAAACGTAATGCAGGCTTTAAGGCAAAACCGAAAGGTCTGCTTATATTTATAATGTCGCTAAATCTTAAGGATTTAGATATAGACAAGAAACAAACCGGCATATGAAAAGACGTGAATTTTTAAAAAGCTCAACTGCTTTTGCTGCACTACTTTCTACCCCCATTTCATATTCGCATGGATTATTTACTGGTAATTTACCTTCTGATATAACTGATTTAAGCGCTTCAGACCTTTCCGTAGCTATAGGGGCAAAGCAAATCAGTTGCTTTGAAGTAATGCAGGCCTACCTCAGCCGAATCGAGCGTTACAATCCTGTTTACAATGCCATTGTGAGCATGGTCGACCATGATGAATTGCTAAAACAAGCAAAAAAAGCAGATGAGGCTTTAAGTAAAGGTGAATATTGGGGATGGATGCATGGTATGCCCCATGCCATTAAAGATCTGGCGCCTGTGAAAGGACTTCCTTTCACCAGTGGCTCGCCTATGTTTGCCAATAGAATCGCTGAAGAAGATGGTTCATTAGTTACCAAAATTCGAAATCAAGGTGCAATTTTTATAGGAAAAACCAATACCCCTGAATTTGGATTGGGGTCACAATGTTACAATCCCGTATTCGGAGCCACAGGTAGCGCCTACAACCCTAAATTGACCTCTGGGGGAAGTAGCGGAGGAGCAGCCTGCGGACTGGGTACACATATGTTACCCGCTGCAGATGGGGGCGATATGATGGGTTCGTTGCGAAACCCGGGGGCATTTAATAATGTAATTGGTTTTCGACCAAGCACTACTGTGGTCATGGAAGAAGGTGACGCCAAAGACCGTCTGCTTTGGACTTCAGGACCGATGGGGCGTGATACCAGAGATACCATACGACTATTACAAACCATGGCGATAGACCCTGTTTTTGATAACCTAAATGCTCTTGACCTTACTAAAATCAAGATGGGTTGGATGGGCAATCTCGATAATTATCTGGCCATGGAACCGGGAATAGTCGAACTCTGCGAGTCTAGTTTGACCAAAGTTTCAGATGCAGGTGCCAAGATTGACTCGATAAAGCCAAACTTTATACTATCGGACTTATGGCAAAGCTGGATAACCCTGCGCCATTCTGGTCGTACCAGCATGATGGAGTATTATGTAAACCCTGTACATAGGAAACTACTAAAACCGGAATTGATTTGGGAAATTGAGCAAAGTCTTGTTTTAAGTGAAGCGGATATTTCGAATGCCAAAAGAATACGAAAAGATTGGAATAACACATTAGATAGCCTGTTCGAAAAATATGATTTCTTAGTATTGCCCACAGCTCAAGTATTTCCATATTCCAAAGAAATTCATTGGCCAAAAGAAATCAATGGAAGGGCCATGGACACATACCATCGCTGGATGGAAGTTGTTATCCTGGGTAGTCTTGGTGGTATTCCGGTAGTAAATGTTCCCGTTGGTTTCGACGTAAAAGGTCGACCCATGGGCATGCAGATAATGGGTAAATTCGGTGATGATAAAAGAGTATTGGAATTTGCTTTGGCTTATGAAAGAATCACAAATCATCTAAATAGACGTCCCAAGCTGATAGCTTCAAGCAAATAACTAACGGTCTAAAATCTCTTGTATGTCAGGCTTGAAGTAATTGGGTCCTTTAAGCACCTTTCCATCCTCACGGTAAATAGGTTTTCCATCGGCTCCCAGTTTGCTCATATTACTTCTTTGGATTTCCTCAAACACTTCCTCGATTTTATGCTGCATGCCGTGTTCGATAATTGTTCCGCATAAAATGTATAGCATATCCCCTAATGCATCTGCTACCTCTACCATGTCATTAGCTTGGGCGGCTTCAAAATATTCTTTGTTCTCCTCATCCATTAAATTAAACCGTAACCGATTTTTATTCTCCCCGAGGTCAGCTTTCATGGTTTCGGAATATCCTAGTCCAAATGAAGTATGAAATTCTTTTACTGCATTAATCTTGTCTTGCATTGCTATTGGTTTTTGAGTTAGCTTTGCGTAAAAATATAAAATATGTTCAGCTCCGGACAATTAATTTTCGCGGCTTTTTTTGTTATCGTTTTTGCAGTAATAATTGTATTTACCTACCAAAAAGACAAAAAATTACACCTGAGTAATTACAAAGGTGTTAAATGGGTTGCACTTACTTTCCTAATATTTATACTACTTCTCTTTATTATTAAGTATTTGCTTAAAAATTAACGTTTTTCTTAAGCATACGATAAAACTTACATTTTTGAAGACTATTTCATCTTTTTGAACGTATTATATACCAAACAACGTAATTTTGCGTTATTCATCCATAAGGGGCAACAAATGACAACTTTTTTTACAATTCTTTTTATCATGATTGGAGTTAACGCCGTTATGATGTTTTTCAGCCTAAGTGGTACAAATCAAAAGGCGAAGAAACCATCTAATGGAATTTCCAAGACTTCTATCTCGGAAATCAACCCAATTGATTTAATTTCTTCGAAGTATAAGAAAGCAGTTTAGTTTTATACCTTTAGGGTATGAAGCAATTGTTACTTGTATTTTTTGGTGGAGGCATTGGAAGTATACTGCGCTTTCTCATCTCCAAAAACTTCAACAACTATTTTCAACATTTTTTTCTAGGCACCTTTCTTGTAAATATTATAGGTTGCTTATTAATTGGTATCATTCTAGGTTTCTCATTAAAGAGCGATTACCTCACTCAAAATCAGACTTTATTATTATCTACTGGCTTTTGCGGAGGCTTTACCACATTTTCAACTTTCGCTTTCGAAAAACACTCTTTATTAAAGGCTGGTGAAATAATGCACTTTTCTATCTACACAATCACTAGCATTGTTATCGGCGTTATTGCCATTGCTATTGGCCTTTGGGTGTCGAAAATGTTATAGATTTAACATTCTTCACCACTTTTCTCTTTTTTATAAGAATACACCTGTTGCGGTGTTTTTTTAAACAATTCGCAAAAAATTTATCCAATAAGTCCATTTAATTCAAAAAATATCAATTTTTGAAAAATCTGAATCCCTAAATAATCAATTTTATATATCAAATTATGTAGAACCCTCAAATTTATAGGGTATAATTTTCAATTTAAATAAAAATGAATAACATACCCCCTAATATTTTAGGGTGTTAATTTTTTTAACATACATTTGGCACTTCAATTAATACCGTTAGAATCATTATGAAACAAATCGAAGCAATTATCAGAAAATCAAAATTCGATGAAGTGAAGAAAGCTTTGCATAGCATCGAGGTTAATTTCTTCAGTTACTGGGATGTAACTGGAGTAGGAAATGAAAAGCAAGGGCATGTCTATCGCGGCATCTCTTATAGTACAACCGATATTCAAAGACGCTACCTATCTATTGTAGTATCTGATGAGTTTTTAGAGAGAACAGTAAACTGTATTCTAGAATCGGCCTATACCGGAAATGTAGGCGACGGTAAAATTTTCGTCTCAGAAGTCAAAGAAGCCTACAGAATACGAACCAAGGAAAGCGGACACGCAGGAATCAACTAAAAACAACCCACTAAACTTTTAAGAAAATGGACGCAGGATTATTTACAGCAAACAACGTATGGATGATGGTGGCTACCGCCCTAGTATTCTTCATGCACACCGGATTTGCATTTTTAGAAATAGGATTAACAAGATCAAAAAATACCATCAATATATTATTTAAAAATATTTTTATCATTACCGTAGGGTTACTACTCTACTATGCATGGGGCTTTAATATGATGTACCCCGGCTTCGAAGATGGATCTTCAGGAATATTCGGTTTTGCCGGATTCGGAATAGGCGCTCCTGAAAATGGAATGACTCCAGGCTACGCTGATGGTGGCTACACTTGGTGGACCGACTTCTTGTTTCAAGGCATGTTCGCAGCAACTGCGGCCACAATTGTTTCAGGTGCTGTTGCGGAGCGTATGAAAATTGGGGCATTCATGATTTTCACGGTACTTTACGTAGGTTTAGTTTATCCTATTGTTGGTGCATGGAAATGGGGTGGAGGTTTCTTAGATTCATGGGGATTCTATGATTTCGCAGGTTCTACTTTAGTTCACTCTGTTGGGGGTTGGGCTGCTTTGGTAGCTATCTATTTATTAGGTTCTAGAATTGGTAAATTCGGAGAAGACGGCAAACCAAAAGCGATACCGGGTCATAGCATTCCTTTGGCTACTGCTGGTGTATTGATTCTATGGCTAGGCTGGTTCGGATTTAACGGCGGCTCTGTATTATCTGCGGATCCCGAATTGACTTCTTTGGTACTGGTTACAACAAGTTTATCTGCTGCTGCGGGGGGAATAGCCGCAATGGTACTTTCTTATATACTTTATAAGAATCTTGATCTTACCATGTTCTTAAACGGAATTTTAGGTGGCTTGGTAGGAATCACGGCAGGTGCCGATCAAATGTCACCTGACAATGCAATTGTTATCGGTTTACTTTCAGGAATCATAATTGTTTTGGGAGTAGCATTGGTAGATAAATTAAAACTCGATGACCCTGTTGGTGCTGTTGCTGTTCACTTGATTTGTGGTATCTGGGGTACTTTAGCGGTAGGTATCTTTGGTAAAATGGCAAGCGGAGCTCAATTTATGACCCAGTTGTACGGTGTTTTAATTATCGGTGCTTTTTGCATAGTTACTTCAGGAATTATCATAGGAGCTTTAAAAGCCATCACGGGGATTCGAGTTTCTAAAGAAGAAGAAATTGAAGGTCTTGATCTTCACGAACACGGTATGGATGCATACCCAGACTTTATGAATGACTAATTAAAATAAAGGTAAACGGAGCGTTTTGCAGAACGCTCCGTTTTGTAACCTTTTCACAATCAACATCAAATCTTTTAAATCCCACCGGGATATTCAAAATCTAAATTTATGAACATGATTACAAAAACAAATTTCGTAAAAAATATATTCATCGCGGCATTTATGCTTTTTGCAACTGTTAACTCTTTTGCTCAAGATGAAGAAGTTGCTGAAGAATCAAAGCCAAAATTAAGCTTCAGCGGCAGTGTAGATGGGTATTACAGAACAGCCTTTGTTGATGCTGAAAGTGGTGCCTCTCAAGATCCAGGTACTGCATTTGCGAATCAAACCGGTTTTGCTCTTGGAATGGGCAACTTAATTGCTAGCTATGACGGCGGTAAGGTCGGCGCTGTACTTGACTTAGTTGTAGGGCCAAGAGGTGCTGGTGCAACTTTTAGTAACGATATCGTTGATGGCATCGTAAATCAAGCTTACGTATACTGGAACGTGTCTGAGGGTACTACCCTAACAATGGGTCGTTTCAATACATTCTTAGGGTATGAAGTAATCGCTCCTCAGGCAAACTTCAATTACAGTACTTCTTATTTATTCTCCAATGGACCTTTCTCACATATGGGTCTTAAAGCTGATTTTACCCTATCTGATGATTGGAGTTTAATGGTTGGCGTAATGAATCCATGGGATACCAATGATGTAACTTCTACCGGTGAAATTTCCCTTGGTGCTCAATTAGGTTTCTATGGTCAATATTTAAACTTCTACTATGATAGTGGTAAGAACGGTGGTCTAGGTACTGAGATTGATTATACAGGTGGTTTCGATTTATCTGATTCTTTTTTCTTCGGAATTAACGCGGCCTATAACACAAATTCAAATGCATTATTTGAACAAGAAGATGGATCATTTCTAGAAGGTACTAGTGGTTTTTATGGAGTAGCTTTATATCCCCAAATAGCCACTTCCGATTCTTTTTCCATTGGTCTAAGAGGTGAATATTTTGCTACCACCGCTGACATTGATGGTTTAGGCGATATTGATGATGTATCAGTTACAGCTTTCACGCTTACTGGTAGCTATTCAGTTGATAACTTAATCTTAAAGCCAGAAATTAGACTAGATAACCTAACTGATGGTTTTGTTGATAGTGATGGTGCTGCTTCTGATAGTTTATCTTCTTTTGCCTTGGCAGCAATTTACTCTTTCTAAAATGAATTAAGTTGGTTGAGTTATATTTTTAAATTTAGAAAAACCCTGATAAAACTGTCAGGGTTTTTTATTTGTATTCATCTCTAAAATCCTTTACTCCAGCCATAACTTTGGTTTCAAGATGATTTACCGAAGGAACTATAGGGCAAGAGTACTTTTTATTATAAGCGCAATAGGGATTGTAGGCACGATTAAAATCTATTATAATCGTATCCCCTTCCGGAATTCTCAAGTCAATATATCGTCCTCCCCCATAGGTCTCTTCTTCATTGGTCATATCCGTAAAGGGCAGAAAGAGATAGTCTACGTATTCCGCATCCAACATAAGTTCCTTATTTTGATATATTTCCAGTTGCCTAGCATCTCCGTTTAAAGTAAAATGGGCAATTCCGTAGACCACTTCTTCTGATTTTTCGCCAGTTGTGGTTGGCATCATAAAAGGAATAGCATCTGGGGTACGTAGCAATCTCGCCTCAATGACGTAGGACGTATCCGGAAGAAAAAAATCTAATGATTCGAAGTTTTTTCTAAGCCTGTCAGGCAATGGGGAAGTTTCAGGGTTTTTAAACGATTCATTCAACTCCCTTTGAAAATTTAGAATATCAGCGGTAGCATCAGTCTGAATTAGTGCCATTTCTTTTTCAGCAACATCATGATACTTCTTCTTTTGCTTACAGGCCATCAACAAGAAAAATCCTAAAAAAAGAAAGAACAAAACCTTAGATTTCATAGTTAAATTTTAAGTAAAAATACAATTTAAAGTATTTCCCACTTCTTGGTTTCTGTTGTACTTTGCAGACATAAATCAAACCTGATGAAAAAACTGCTCTCGGTTATATCCATTGTTTTTATATTAATTTCTTGCGATGAGACTAAAAAAGAAGTCACAAGTACATCTAAAGAAAGAATTTTACCCGAATTGAAAACAGACCGGTACAATGTTGCTTTCTTACTAATGGATGGTACGTTCAATACGGAATTCACGGCGCCTTTCGATATTTTTCAACATACTCAATATCGGAAAAACATAAAAGCTATGAATACCTTTACTATAGCCAATACATTAGAACCTATAACCACATTTGAAGGGGTGCGGATTTTACCAGATTTTGACTATACTAGAGATTCACTTCCTATCATCGATATTTTAGTAGTGCCCAGTGCGGAACATCATTTAGACACCGATTTGAATGATTCTATTATGATAAACTTTGTGAAAAAAGTGGACAAAAACGCAATGTATATGACTAGCCATTGTGATGGCGCTTTCGTTTTGGCAAAAGCAGGTATTCTGAACGATGTGACGTCTACTACTTTTCCAAGTGATATTAAAACTTACCGAAAAATGTTTCCCCATTTGAAAGTAAAGGATAGCGTATTATTTGTTCATGATGGAAAATATATTACTTCTGCTGGAGGTGCCAAAAGTTTTGAGGCAGCACTTTACCTATGTGAAGTACTTTATGGAAAGGAAATAACAGAATCGCTCGCAGGAGGATTGGTAATAGATTGGGACCTAGAAAGCTTTCCAAAGCTAATTGTCAAAAAGTAGAAAAGCTACTCGTCTTTGGTTTCGTATCGCGCATCTTTTAAATACTTCGCTACAATTTCATTAAACTCTGGGGTAATTCGAAATAGTGCCGTATTTTCCAAAGCATACAACTCATCAGTATTTGTATACCCCGTTTTTAGAAGTTCTTCTAAATAAAAAAGTGCTGTGCCATAGTCTTCGACTTTTGAACTCAGGGAAATTATTTTCAAATACGGACTTTTATTTTTCGCATCGGTTATGGTATTTAACATCCATAAAAAAAGTAAAGCTTCTTCATCAACTGCACTGGGAGCTTTTACAATGTCAATATTATCAGCAATTAAATCGTTAACAAAAGATTTTAATCTTCTGCCCATTTGCTTTTCATAAAGATTGCTGCCCTTTTCATATTTATCCAATTCCTCCATTTGATATTTCCACCAACCTAAATTGTTGTAGTTATAGCTCAGCACATCTTCTTCAAGATAATACGAATAATCATCTTTGATAAGGTTCTCCTTAAAAAAGGTAGCATTCTGACTTCGCTTATTTGAGCGAAATAGTTTTGTTTTTCTTAGTGTTTTAGTGCTTTCCTTAAGCGAATCTACATTTTTGAAATTCCGGTAAATACCGGTCATTTCTGTTAAGCGTTTGTCAGCCCTAAGAGCTTTCCCTGAAGTCAGCAAGGCACTCACCTCCCCTAGGTTCGTTTTATACGTATTACTAATAAAAGCATCATTTCTCGGTTCAATTCCACTATTCATTGCTGACAAGGTGAAAATTTCCATAGCCTTGGCTAAATAGCTTGATTCCGGCCATTTCTTTCCGCCATCAAATACAAAAAGTTGATTGGGAAACTTTAATTTGTCCAGCACTTTTTGATTATTTTTCATAGATAAGAAGTTGTAGTCTTCGTTACCTACAATACCTATGAAATGAAACTTATTCTTGCTGCTCAAAACCGCTTCATTTGCAACGGCAGACCCACAAGAGATAACACCCTTAATTTTTTTTACAAAGGTCGGCATCAAAGAGGCCAAACGTGCTCCACCTGAAAACCCAGCTGTGTAGCTTCGGTTTTTCTTTATTGGTAATATGGAGTATACCGTACTGAACATTCTACTAGAAATGAGAATGTTTTTTGAAAGTGTGATACTATCATTTATGTTATTGGAAGCCGCCAAAACATACTCTTGTTCTTCCGCCGCCTGTCGTAACATACTTAGCACTTGCTTACCCCTTCCCTTCATATCGAACACAAAGACGATGGGCCACTTTTTTGAAGGATCAAAACTAGTTGGAAGATATAGGGCAAAATTTTCGGGAATAGTATCGTTTACCGGAATGGCATCTATTATAATTCCTTTTTTTAGAGTCAACTGTTGCGCAGTGCCATAAAAAGCCACACTAAGGAATAGGAGTAGTAATTTTTTCTTCATATATCAAATTGGCATCAAAAATCTAGCCAAAAAAGTAATGAACTAAAGTTACGCAATAATTACGTTAAGATTTTCAAAAAACTATTCTCCAATTGCCCCCATCTCAACTCCTTCAGAGTAAGCAACTTTGATATTATTAGAACTAAAGGCCGCTTTCATTGCCTTGTTAGCTTCAAATATAACCGACCAATAATCATCGGGTACAACATAAGGTCTTACCAAGAGCGTAATGTTATGACTATCAAATGTTTGTATTCCAATATCAGGAAGGGGATCTTTTAATACTTTAGGCAGCTCTAGCAAGGCTTCGATGATTATTTTCTTAACTTTTGGAAAACTCTCGTCATAAGGCATGGTAATCATAAGTTCAAGGCGTATCATTCCTTTTTCTGAAAAGTTGGTAACCACCGACTCGGTAATCATGGAATTGGGAATAATCAAAATCTTATTTCCTGGAGTCAATACATCGGTGCTAAAAATACCAATCTCTTCCACCCTACCGAATTTATCATCCAATTGAATCCAATCCCCAATTTTGTATGGTTTTAGGGAAAGTATCAAAATACCTGAGGCAAAATTTCCTAAGCTGCCTTGTAGCGCCATTCCAATAGCAAATCCCGCAGCAGCTAATATTGCAAACAAACCTGTAAGATCTGCACCAATTACCGATGCTATTGCAAAAAGAACGGCACCCTTTAGAAGAACCGACGCGGTGGAACCAATAAATGGGCGAAGGGTTTCTGAAAAGCCCGATTTCTCAAGGGCAAGATTCAATAATTGGACTAATTTTTTTACTACTTTAAAGCCGATCCAAAGAATTACTCCTGCTAAAACAATCTTGGGCAAAAAGAAAACGACCTTGTCGATGGCGATTTGAAGATACTCGTTGATTTTATCCATTTCCATAGCTTAAAATAAACGATAAAATCCTTTACCTACAAATATTAGGATGTATTTTATGACTGATTTTTAATAGCCTTCTGATATTTGATCAGCTCTTCTTTTACCCTTGGTATAAGAAGGAACAAACCTATCATATTAGGTACCAACATGGCAAATATCATGGCGTCAGAAAAATCTGTTACCGAACCTAAAGTGGCCGCTGAACCAATTACAACAAACACACAAAAAATGGTTTTATAGAGGTACTCCATTTTCCTGCCCCGCCCAAAAAGAAAAGACCAAGCTTGATGCCCATAGTATGACCACGATATCATTGAAGAGAATGCAAAGAGTACTACCGCAAAAGACAGCAAGTACGGAAACCATGAAATTCCACTTTTTAAGGCGTTTGACGTAAGCACCACCCCCTGCGCATCAGAAATTTCGGCCCCTACTTCAAGTTGTCCCGTAATAATGAGTACCAAAGCGGTCATCGTACAAATTACTACCGTGTCAATAAAAGGCTCTAAAAGTGCTACTAGACCTTCACTAGCCGCATAATTGGTTTTAACTGCGGAATGTGCAATCGATGACGATCCTATCCCCGCTTCGTTAGAAAAAGCCGCTCTTTTGAAACCTTGAACTAGAACTCCAACGAAACCGCCAACAATTCCTTCCGGTACAAAGGCTCCATCATAGATAGCCATAATGGCGTCCGGAATACTCGAATAATTTATAACCAAAATAGTAATTACCGCTAGCACGTATAGTACTACCATGGCCGGAACAATTTTATCGGTCACACTTGCGATTTTCTTAATACCACCAATAATTACGATACCTACAAGACTTGCCATAATCAATCCGAAGAGCCATCCCTTTCCATGAATAAAACTTTCTTCACCTCCTGAGACATATTCAAATAATTGAAAAGCTTGATTTACTTGAAACATATTACCGCCACCGAAGGATCCACCAATGCACATGACCGCGAAAATTATGGCTAGTACCTTTCCTAGTTTTTCCAGCCCCTTCTCTTTGAGTCCTTTCGTCAAATAGTACATTGGTCCACCAAAAACCCTTCCATTTTCATCGATTTCGCGGTACTTTACTCCAAGCGTACACTCCACAAACTTGGAAGCCATTCCTAAAAAACCTACCAAAATCATCCAAAAGGTTGCTCCGGGTCCACCGATGGAAAGTGCAATAGCGACACCTGCAATATTTCCCAAACCCACGGTCGCAGAAAGTGCTGCAGTTAATGCCTGGAAATGCGTAACTTCTCCGTCATGACCTTCTATTCGAACCGTATCCGGATTATACCCAACATCTGTATAAACCGATTCTGAAACTTGTAACGGGGTATTATTTTCCAAATCGTCATACTTCCCCTGAACAATTCGAATCGCGGTACGAAATCCTGTAAAATTTATCCCTCTGAAATAAAAGGTGAAACAACTTGCCCCTAGAAGGAGTACCACCAAAACCCATGGAACACCAACTTCATCAGTAATTGGAATCTGGGCAAAAATAGCATCAACGAACCAACCAGTTGCGTTTTCAAATTTTTCATTGATTTGGTCGTCTAAAGAGCTCTGCGCATTGATAAAATGGGAAATCAAAAATAGAATTAGGAATAGAATTGCACGTGCCATTTACTTTAGATTAATTCCTGACAAGGTGCATTTTAAGCTAAGAAACAACAAGACTAAACATTGGTTAAAAATCAGAATGGCGTTGGTGAAATACTAGCTAAATAGATAAGTTTAATGTAGAATTAATTGGCTTTTAGGGTAGCATATCGCAACATGTCATTTTCAAGCGCATATTGAATAAGCTGATTCTTTCCCGCAGAACCACTAATATGCAAGGCCTTTTTAATTTGATGTATATGGGTTTGGAATCCGTCGACACTTATGTGCATTGCCTCGGCGATTTCGGTGTACGATTTTTCATTTCCTAAAATCCCTAAATTCCCCAGGACTTCCTTTTGTCTATCGGAAAGGTTAATTTTAGTAGTCTCTGTAAGGGTTTCCAAATCGGTAGTCAATCTTGAAATGGTATCTAGATGGCTGCTGTTTGCAATTTTTAATTTCGAATTCTCTTCTTCCAATTTTCCTTTTTCAATCAATACTTCGTCCAAGCGAGATTGCTTCTTCTCCTTTTCTGACAAGAATTTCCAGCTGTACAATAGAATGGAAAACAAAAGAATAAAAAGAAACTTAAATGAAATGGAAGTAACGGTGCCAAGGGTAATCCAGGAATCCTTTGAAATAAAATCCGGGATTCGTTCTTCGGGTATTATTCGATGTGTCACGGCAATCAAAATGAGCATAAAAAGCGCAAGACATGGTAAAACCATGAATCGCATATTTCTATTACTAAAAGCTTTATTTAAAGCATTCAGCAAGGCAATAGCAACCACTATAGAAATTGGAATATCGATTAACCATATCAATGAATTGCTGATAGCCGAATTGGTGAAAGAAGCAGCAAAAAAAACAAAAGTGAGCATTCCCATAATGCCCAAATAAATAGAAATAAATTCCCTCTCAGAAAAGCGTTCAACCAAACGAATAATTATACTCCGTTGGCCTTTATATTCAATGGATGGTATAGACAGGAGTATAAATAGTGAGTTCAATAGGGAAATCAGTACGCCAAAATAGGTAAGAATTTTGTTGGTAGGTGACCAATCTAAATGGGAAACTGCAATCAGGTTGAATAAGGCCCCAAGGCCCCACACGAAAATAGCTAGCCCAAACCATAGGATGCCTTTGACCTCATCTGCATTGGCCACATTGCTTTTTTCTTTTTTGTAAATGCGTTGAATGACAATAGCTGTAATCAAACAGACTATAGCCGTAATCGCATATTCCAAAATAACTTGCATTCCTAAGTTCTATTTGATTTTAAATTTAGCCAAAATTGTGTGCTTCCCACTATGTAATCAATGCTTAACCATCCCTTTTTAGTATCGGTGCATTCGAAACAACATTAGAAAGAATAATATGCGTTCGTGTTTCACCATATTGAATAAGTTTATCAATAAACTTTTCTAAATGGAATTGATCTTTTAAAACCACCTCCATTACAATGTTCTCATTACCCGTAATTCGGTAGCAATTTATTACCTCTTTAAAGTCAATAACTGTATTAAGAAAAGGCTTCAACTTTCCCATAAAAGCACGAAGTGTGATTATGGCTTTTAACTGATGTCCCGTTTTGGCATGAGAGACTTTGGCAGTATAGCCTTCAAGTATTTCTAGGTCTTCCATTTTCTTAACTCGCTCTGCTACAGCAGGTGGAGTTAGGCCTACTTTTCGACCAATATCAGCGAAAGAAGTTCTTGCATTTTCCTGCAGGCATTCCAGTATCTTCCAATTCAAATCATCTATCTTAATATTCATAGGTAAATCAGATAAATATATTAGTATCGAAAGTAAATATACTATTTCCCTATTGATTCTAAAGAAATATAGTTGGTTTGTGACGTAACTTTATAATATAATTGCTATTACAAAGAAAACATGTCTTCAGAAAATTTTGGCGCTGTAAAGGTTTATCAAAAAGCCGAATCTCTTTATGAGCTTAGTCGGCATCTGGTATCGTATGTTTCATTCAATAAGGACCTTGTGAAACTATATCAATCGAATAGCTTACGGGACATAATAGCAAATTCCCTTCTTACTGATGCTCGTTTAATCTCTAAGAATATGGCCCAGGCCTTGTCTTCAAAATCATACAGTGAAAGACTACGGAACGCTACCTTTATCAATATCATGATTCGCAATATTAACTCATATTGCACCGGCTTGGAAAAAGATGGCGTTAAGGAAAAAGAATACCTAAATCTATTACGCTCAGAAATCAAAAGTTTTCGAAAATCGTATTTAAAGTGGATTCGAACTTTACCGAATTCATCCGATGATTCTCCTAGCTAAGTTTTGTTCCAAAAAGACTACTTCACGTAAAATCACAATTTTCGCTTAGTTTGCTGTTTTTAATATTCTAATTTTGTATTTAAAATTGGAACTATTGAAAACAACTATTCTTATTAATTGTCCAGATCAATCCGGTATCATCTGTTCAGTAACGGGATTTATTCAAGCGAAAGGAGGAAATGTAATCTACCTAGATCAACACGTCGATAAACAAGCCAATATTTTTTTCATGCGTTTAGAGACTGATTTCAATGGGTCTGACCAATTTTCAGCAACTACTTTCAAAGAAGAGTTTTTAAGTTCCATAGCGGCGCCATATAAAATGGAGTGTGAAATTTATATAGATACCGTGGTTCCTAAAATGGCTCTTTTTGTATCAAAATACAACCATTGTCTTTATGATATTTTAAGTAGATATAAGTCTGGGGAATTACATGTTGAGATTCCTTTTATTATTAGCAATCATGAGGACTTGCGCTATATTGCAAATCAGTTTGACATTCCTTTTTACCATATTCCCATATCGAAAGAAAACAAGTCGGCAGCCGAAGATGAACAATTGAAATTGTTGAAAGAACATCAAGTTGATTTTTTTGTTCTTGCACGTTACATGCAAATCGTAAGTGAGAAGATTATTAGCCATTATCCTAATAAAATTATAAACATCCATCACTCTTTTTTACCCGCCTTTGCAGGTGCAAAGCCCTACCATGCGGCCTTTAAACGAGGCGTCAAAATTATCGGAGCTACTAGTCACTATGTAACAGAGGCTTTAGATGCTGGGCCAATTATTGAACAAGACGTGGCTACAGTTTCGCACTCACATAGTATTAAGGACTTTATCGCCAAAGGAAGAGACTTAGAGAAAATAGTATTATCTCGTGCCGTAAAATTACATCTACAGCGCAAAACAATGGTTTATAACAATAAGACCGTAATCTTCGCATAAAAGGTTTCTTTTTCTTTTAGTACCAATTTAAATACGATAGGCAAGGCTTTTTCGTTGTAGGGATGTTACACCTCTAAACATTTCAAAATGAAAAAATTAATCTTAGTATTGCTCATATTTCAACTTTTTGGTTGTGGCGAACTACAACAAGTGGTAAATCAACTTCCTCAAGGAACTTCGGGTGTTGGAACTTTAGATATAGCCGCAGGTCTTCGTGAAGCATTAGATTTAGGAATTGACAAACAGGTTAGCAGATTGACTCAAGAAGATGGTTTCTTGAAAAACGAGCTGGTCAAAATTTTACTCCCCGAGGAATTACAAAAAGTAGACAAAACACTTCGTGATGTCGGTTTGGGCAAGTTAGCGGATGAAGGGCTCAAGGTATTGAACCGTGCTGCTGAAGATGCCGTTGGGGAGGCAACACCAATTTTCGTAGATGCCGTAAAAGGTATTACATTTAATGATGCTAAAGGAATTCTTTTAGGCAAAGACGATGCGGCTACACAATACCTTACCAATGCAACTCAAACGGCACTTTATTCAAAGTTTAATCCCGTAATAAAGAATTCATTCGAAAAGGTCGGGGCCGACCGAATATGGAACAATTTAATTACAAAGTATAACAACATTCCTCTAACGAAAAACGTAAATCCTGACCTGACTGACTACGTCACCCAGGAAGCCTTGAATGGAGTTTATACAATGATTGCCGTAGAAGAAAAAGAAATAAGAACTAAAGTTTCTTCGAGAACTACAGATCTTTTGAGAAAGGTGTTTGTACTTCAAGATTAATGTTAAAATTATTACCCTCTTTTATACTATTCTCGCTTTTATAGCGTTGTATTTTTAGAGAACCTTATTAAAAATATTTCGAAAGTTTCAAGGAACTTTTTAGTACAAATTTGAGTTAGTAATTTTTTGAGTTAGTTAGTTAAAACCGGTGGGAGCACCGGTTTTTTTTGTGCTTTTTTTGAACTTACCGCTTTTATATTATGGGTTGGTCAAAAACTCTTAAGTCTTAACAAATACTACGTTTCACCCATAAGACCTACCTTTTATTTACCCAAATAAAAGGTAAGTTATTATCGGGAATTACTTTTTTTTTTATGATTTCTGGATTTGACTTGTATTTATTCCTACCTTAATACTGGCTAATTCATTCATCAATCATTATGAGACTACTGGGAATACTAATCACATTCTTGCTCACAATAACGCCAAGCTACTCTAGTCCGTCCATAGACTTTAGTGGTATTGCTGGTGTGGTAGACCCCAATACCCTTCAACAATTGTTTTTGAATATTAATTTTCCGGGTGTAGCTGAAACACTTGTAAAGCCTGCTTTTGATTCATCTCCCGATTTCACTTTTCTATCCTTTACATATTTATATGTCGCATTAATCGGTTTTTATATTGCGATTATTCTTCATTTTAATAAGAAAGTTGAATCCACTGCCAAGATATTGATAAGCGCCTTTATATTTATCCATTCTATTTTTATACTTCATATTTTTCTTAGTATAACAAAATATCAATTTCAATTTCCGCACACTTATCGTCTATCAACAGTTTTTTCTTTTTTGTATGGGCCCCTACTCTATCTATATTTTAAGAGAATAACACAACAACATAGATTCAAAAAAATTGACCTTTTACATTTTTTACCAACTTTGATATTTGCTATTTACCTATTTCCAGGCTATTTAATGTCTGCAGATGAAAAGCTGGAAATCATGCTAGGGCGCGCCAACATTGGAAGAAGTTTTTCCGATGTTTCTATAATCGTTTTAAAACTATTATCCTTATTGATTTATGGGTATTTCATAAGAAGAATGTACATGGCATCAAAAAAGAATATTCAACTTGATAGAGAAAATAAAATATGGCAGAAAAACATTTTTATAATCCACATGCTTTATGTTGTATGTTATTCAGTGTATGGGACACTGTTGGCAAATAATATTAATTTTGGGGTTTTATACCATATTCAAGTAGTGTGTATGGCTTCAATGGTCATGTATCTCGGATATTCTGCAAATGTCCAACCTGGTGTTTTCAATGGGTCTTTTTCATTCAATAAACTCTTATTTAAGTACAAAAAATCGGGACTTACCAAGAGTTTGTCGCTTGAATTAAAGGAAAATCTGATTTATTTATTTGATAAAGAAAAAATCTATAAAGAGAGTAATCTTTGCCTTGATACCCTTTCTGATAAGCTCAATACAACAAGACACAATGCTTCACAGGTAATCAATGAGCATTTTAAAATGAGTTTTCATGAATTAATTAACACATATAGGATACAGGAAGCAAAAGCAATTTTAAATAGTGACATCAAAAAGAATTTGAACATCATAGATGTCGCCTATGAAGTTGGCTACAATAACAAAGTTACATTTAACAAAGCTTTTAAGAAAGATACTCAGCTCACCCCTAGCCAATATCAAAGAATCGCAATTACTACTTAGAGGTAAACCTCTCGTAAACTTTTATCGGAAAAGTAAACGTTTATCAGACTTTCCTAAGCATTGCTCCAAAGTCTTTAATTTCAAGTCCATCAATCAAATTATAAACGGCAGTTCTGAAGGTTATACTCGTAGAAATCATTCTTCTTTTCTCATTTTGGAGTAGTTATTTGAATTAGTCATCAAAGAACCCATTCGGAACTGCCTTTATTGTAAACTTCACATTTCTAGTCTTACGTTAAAAAAATAATAGATGTTCATATTATCATTTCCCTACTTTGAGCTCAACTCGATTTCTTGTATTGGAATTACTTCAGAAATTCAATTCCGATATCACATTAACGAAACCGTCTGAATACCATTCTGAATACCGTAAATCGAAGGTAAAAATTCGTCGGAAAAGGAAACGTTTATCAGTCTTTCCCAAAAAAAAGTTAAGAGCCTGTTACTTTGATATCAGTGACTAACTCAATGTAAAAAAAGCAGCTCTGAAACTTTACTTCTAAAAAAGAACTTCTGTCTCAGTTTTTAGGGTAATTATTTGAATTAGCTATCAACATTCAGGGCTGCACTTTACATCTAAAATCTATTTAAATATGAGAAAAAGAATTCATTGGATGTTCATGCTATGTCTACTTGGTATATCATGGACACAGGCACAAGAAAAATCTATTACCGGTAACATTACCGACCAAGATGATGTACACTTACCCGGTGTGAACATTTTGGTAAAAGGTACAACGACGGGGACACAATCTGATTTTGATGGCAACTACGCCATCCAAGCTAGTATGGGAGACGTTTTAGTCTTTTCATATTTAGGACAGGCTACGACTGAAAGGCGAATTACGGAATCCAATACAATAAATGTTCAAATGCAAGAGGATGCCGAAGCCTTAGAAGAGGTAGTTGTTGTTGGATACGGAAATCAATTGGAAAAGAAGATTATTCAAAATGTGGCTCTAATAAAAGAAGAGGCCATTGAAAATCTTCAGGTCGTATCCGCAGACCAACTTTTACAAGGTCAAAGTGCAGGAACCCAGATTGTAAATGCCTCAGGGGTATTGGGTTCGGCCGCTGTTATACGGGTTCGTGGAGTGAATTCCATAAACTCTGGTAGTCAACCTTTGATTGTAATTGATGGTGTACCAATCACCGATACCGCTGGTAATACCTTAAATAGAGGTGGAAATACGGGAATCAATCCATTATCCTATGTAAACCCCAATGATATTGCTTCCCTTACTGTATTAAAAGATGCAGGGGCAACTTCTATTTATGGATCTAGAGGCGCGAATGGGGTTATCTTGATTACCACGAAGAAGGGGAAAAAGAATTCAAAAACGACCTTAACCTTGGATGTCAACACTCAATTTTCCCAATCTACTGATGTTCCAGATATTTTAACAGCTGATGAGTTTCGTCAATTTAAATCGGAAGTAGCAACGATTCAAAATGGAACACCAACATCTCCTGAAGATTTAAATCTAGGTGCTATTGGTTCTGGTGGGACAGATTGGTTGGCTGGTGTACAAAGAACAGGTATATCACAAAACTATAATATGGGCATCAGAGGAGGTGGAGAAAAAACCACCTTCTTCTTCGGACTGGATTACCAGGATACCGAAGGGTTCATTATAGGAAACGATCAACAAAGAGCCGGTGCAAGAATAAATATAGATACGGAAGTTAATGACTGGTTAAAGGCCGGTATGAACTTGGGAATAACAAATAATCGTCTCAATCGTGTTAGTGTTGAGAATAGTATCAATGCCCCTTTCACAACTGCCTTTTTACAAAGTCCGGTGGTGGCAGCTTTTGATGATGAAGGTAATTTTGCCCAATCCGGTTCATTTATTCCGAATATTTTTGCGAGAGTTGCTTTGAATACGGATGAGCTAAAAACATTTAGAGTCATCGGAAACGCTTTTACTGAGATAACTCCCTTCGAGGGGTTGACATGGCGTTCCGAATTCGGAACTGATAGGTTAGACCTAGAAGAAACCCTTAGAAATGCAGAATTCAATACACCAGGAGGCTCCGCGCAACAGGTAAGTGTACGTGAAGAACGATGGTTGACAAATCAAACATTAAATTACACGGCAAGCTTTAATGAAAATCATAACCTCACGATACTCGCAGGTCTTAACTATGAAGAAACTTTAAGAACCCGTTTAAATGTGACCTCGACAGGATTCCTGACCGATGACCTAAGAAACCTAGGCTCTGGGGCAACACCCACCGTACTTAACGGTGATCGATTTCCTTCCCGTTTATTTGGTCTATTCTCAAGACTATCCTATGACTATAAAGGAAAGTACTTGGTAGAAGGGTCTATTCGTAGAGATGGTTCCTCACGTTTTGGCGCGAACAATCGTTTTGGTTATTTCTGGTCAGCAGCTGCTGGTTGGATACTATCCGAAGAACCATTTATTCAAGACCTCAATTTCTTTGATTATTTATCTATTAGAGGAAGTATTGGTACCGTAGGTAATGATCGTTTAGGGACATTTCCTTCATTGGGCCTATTTAGTGCTGGAGGGTTAGGAGATTATAACGGCGAATCAGGTGTAATACCAAATCAACCAGAGAACCCAGATTTAAAATGGGAAGAAAGTAAAACCATTGATATTGGTTTAAAATCTTCATTCTTAAAGGGCCGGGTTAATTTTAATGTTTCGTATTTCAAGAAAAATACAACTGATTTACTGCTGAATCAAATTTTACCCCCTCAAACTGGCTTTACTTCTATAAGCAGAAATATTGGGGAAATGGAAAATTCCGGTTTTGAATTTGAGTTAAGCACAGTGAACGTTCGCACAGAAAATTTCACTTGGCGTACGAACTTTAATCTTACAACAATCGATAACCAGGTCATACAACTCAATGAAGATGCAGCAACAGATGCAGAAGGTAGAAGAATTATCGATGGGCCCATCCAACGTGCTATTGAGGGTGAATCTCTGAATAATTTTTTCTTGATTCGATATGTGGGTGTAAACCCTCAAACCGGAGACGCAGAATGGTTGGATGTCGATGGAAATATTACAACGGATCCTGGAACGGGTGATAGGGTTGTTGTAGGTAGTCCGTTGCCTGAATTCTCAGGGGGTATGACCAATACCTTCAAATACAAAAATTTCGACCTATCTGTCTTAATGAACTACTCCTACGGTAACGATATTGTTCTTGACGGACTGCGATTCGCAGATGGTAATGATGCTATTGGAGGAATTGTTAACATTCGAAGACAAAACTTGAACTACTGGAGACAAGCAGGTGATAATGCTTTTTTACCAAGTCCTTCAAGCCCTACTTTTAATTTGTTCAATCAAAGATCATCACAACAGTTATTAGATGGATCCTATTTGAGACTAAAAAATATAACTCTAGGATACAATCTTCCCGAAAGAGCACTTGATCGTTTAGGGAATTTTGTCTCTAACGTACGCTTTTATGCAACGGCAACAAATCTATTTACAATTAAAGGAGATGAACTAGATGGTATTGATCCTGAAGTAACTGATGACATAGATCCACTATTTCAAGGAGAAACGTTTTTTACAGCTCCGCAATCTCAGGCATACTCACTAGGCGTCCGTTTAACTTTTTAATAATAATAGCAATGAAAACAATAAAAATAATAGTAGTACTGTTTGTCCTTACATTTACTTTTTCGTGTGAAGACCAATTGAATGTAGTACCTGAAGATAACGTTGCTTCTAATACCGTATTTGGAAGTCTAGCCACTATAAATGGAGCAGTTGTAGGTATCTATAGCAAGAACCAAAGTGGTGATTTAAATGGAATGCCACAACTGACCACAGATTTTATGGCAGACGATGTCAATTTCGTAGGAAGTTTTCCTTCCTTACAAGAAATAGACCAATTCGAAACCCTGGCAACGAATGCTTCTATTGACAATATTTGGTTAGATGCCTACGAGTTGATTGGTGCCGCCAACAATATAATTGTCAATTTACCCGATGTAAGCCCTGATGAAGTAACGGGTTTGACGGAGGCTGATAAGTCAAAATTTATTGCAGAAGCAAAATTTCTTAGGGCATTGACGAATTTTCAACTTGTGAATCTTTTTGCTCAACCTTTTCAAATATCGGCGGGCACCAACCTCGGAATTCCTCTGGTCACACAACCTTTTGAAGGAGGCGATATTTCAGAGTTCCAACTGGAACGCTCAACGGTCAATGAAGTACACGCTGCAGTACAGCAAGATCTGCTCGACGCAATCGCAACCTTACCAGAAGATAATGCGTTAAGAGCTAGTGCCGGGGCCGCTAGGGCATTATTGGCTAGACTACATCTATACCGGGAAGAATGGACACAGGCTGCAGATTTTGCAAATCAGGTGATTTCTTCAGGCCAATATGCTTTAGCAGCTGATTATGATTTCTATGATGACAATCCGGGTTCTACTGAAAATATCTTCTCTGCAATCAATACAGCGACAGATGGTCCTCAGGAAACGGCGGGATCAGACGAGGTGTATGTGAATTTTTATAATGCTGCGCCAGGTGGTAGGGGCGATGCTCCTTTTAGCCAAGACCTGATTGATACTTTTGCAGCAGAGACGGGTGACCGAAGGTTCAGTGAGTTATCGGTACCAGCTTCGGATGCCGGGGGTAATGACACATTTTTCACTACTAAATATCCTGACGTGGTAAACAACGCTTCGGATGGCATGATACTTCGTATTACCGAAATGTATTTGATTCGAGCTGAAGCTAATTTTCAAAATAGTACTTCTGTAGGCGATACACCGATAAATGATATAAATCGTTTGCGCTCAAGAGCTGGATTGGCTGACTTAGGTTCAGTGAACCTAGAAGCGATTCTATTAGAAAGAAGAAAAGAACTATGCTTTGAAGGGCACCGTAGAATGGATTTGTTACGAAATAATCAAAACCTACGACCTAGTGGTGGCGCAAACTCTGCACCAGGAGCCGACAAGGTAATATTTCCTATTGTGGAAGATGAGACTACCAATAATCCAAACATCACTCAGAACCCTGGTAATTTTTAGTCTATTTATAGTTAGTGCTATATAGATAGAAGGCCACCTGACCATTTAAGTTCGGTGGCCTTTGAATTAAATTGATACACAAAAAGAATTATGAAACGAATATCCTTCATTCCTATTCTAGTGCTGGCATGCGCCTCAACCTACGGGCAAATACAACAGGTAAACAATGGTCGCCTAGATGAATTGGTTTTTTATGTGGGTACCAATTCTATTGAATATGATGATGAATCAGAGGGTTCTCCTTATTTAAGCGAGGCCTTTATTCCAGCCAATATAAACGGACTAAAGGAAACTCAATTCGTGCGGTTTAATGCTGTAGAAAGCATTATTGAACTTAAAGATATGGACGACGTACTAACGCTATCCAACTCGTACGATTATATAATAGAACTACTCGATGGTTCCGAAAAAATGTATGAAACACATGTGTTTATCAATGAGGATAGAACTACTGGAAGTTCATTCTTTGAAAAGCTCCACTCTTCAGAAAAATACACTCTCTTTTTAAAAGAGCGTATAATTTATACTCCGCCAAAAAAAGCCAAGAGTAGCTATGAGCAAGATGTTCCGGGAAAATTCAAAAAAGGAAGGGCTCTTTTCTATTTAACCGATCTAAATCTAACGAATGATTCATTAATGGAGGTTCCTAGAAAAAAGAAAAACTTTTTGTCTCTTTTTAAAGGAAAAAGAAAATCAGTCGAAAAGTTTATGAAAATGGAGAAACTTAAACCAGAAAAAAAAGAGGATATAATTAGAATCCTAAATTTCTACTTTAGACAATAAAAATTATACTTTAGACAAATTCATATTCTGTTCTTTCAAAGTTTTCTGAACAAGAATAGATTCCCAACTTATATCGGAGACATAATTAATGACCAACCTATTAAAAATTTGAGGTTGCTCAACATTTACGACATGTCCGCAATCTTCTATAGTAATAAGGCTTGATTTCGTGTGTTTATCCACTATCTTTTTAACCGATGGAAGAAAAAGATAGTCTTCCCCGCCCATTACATATAAGGTTGGTATTTTAATATCCGCACTTCTAAAAAACCGAAGCAACGGATTTATTTCTGCCGTCAATTTAAACCATCTGATAAATTCTTTTTGATAAAGCTTTTTAGCTTCCCGAACAAAAAGTAATCTTGATTCTTTGTGATTGCTATTAGGCATAATTACAAATGCAAAAAATTTATACAACCATAAATAAGGTACAACCGATTTAAAAATAATTCCCAATCGAATCAAAACCTGAGATCGGAAATTTAGTTTCATAATCGCCCCACCCATAACCATACTTTCCACCATATCGGGATAACGCTCCGCAATGTTCCGGATAAGAATTGTCCCTAAGGAAATACCTATAAAATGTGATTTCTTGATTTTGAGGTGATGAATCACTTCAACAATATCATCTGTAATGGAATCAAAGGTATACTGATCACTAAAGGCGTCCTTTAAAGTAGGTTTCGAATCGCCATGTCCTCGCAAATCTAAAAGAAGAACATTAAAGTGCTTTCGAAACTCACGTACTTGCTTAAACCATATAGAAGAACTACCACCCGCACCATGCACGAATGTCACCCAAATAGTAGACTCTTGATGAGTATATGTAGTATAATTTAACAAAGTGTTCTCTCGACGTTGCTAAAAGAGCAACATTGCAAGGTAAAAAAACTTTTACTAGAGCATTCCCTTTTAACGGATAATTTAACATAATCATCGAACGACGTTTGTTACGTCTGATTACGAAAGTGTTAAGAAATTATCAAAAGAACTGATTTATAGACAAATATGACGATTCTTTACGTCCAAAAATGCATTCTGCACGTATCTTTATCAGAACAAAGATTAAGACTATGGAAAAGCAATATTGCAAAGTAGGTGCAGTAACACCTATGAGTAACGGAAGACAAGCAGTTCACATTTTGGAGTATCAGTACCAAAACTTTATGGAAAGAGCATCAAGTATTAATGATGCAAAGCTTGTAGAGTATTTTGAAGGAAAAGCTCAAAAAATCAAAAAGATTTTAGAGAATTTGGTATAACTATTTTAGTTTCCCCAGTTCCCCTGCCATCTTGACCTGAATATATTTAGCACTTTCTGCAGCGGCTTCCGCAAAATCCTGATTATTTGAAGCGTATATAATTCCTCTTGAGGAATTAATGAGCAATCCTACTTGATTGTTCATCCCGTATTTGCATACTTCTTCTAAGCTTCCACCCTGGGCTCCTACTCCTGGCACCAATAAAAAGCTATTGGGAATCAATTCACGGATTTCAGTCAAGAAACTAGCTTTTGTTGCTCCTACCACATACATCAGGTTTTTAGCATTCTCATAACTTTGAGAGGTTTCTAAAACTGTTTTATACAATTCTTTACCATCAATCATTTTAGTTTGATAATCATAAGCCCCTTGGTTAGAAGTTAAGGCCAAGAGTATGGTATGCTTATTTTCAAATGCTAAAAAAGGTTCTACGGAATCTTTACCCATATAAGGGGCAATGGTAATCGAATCAAACTCTAAATCCTCGAAAAATGCTTTTGCGTATCGTGTTGAAGTATTCCCAATATCCCCCCGTTTTGCATCAGCAATGGTAAATATCTCTGGATGATTTACATTCAGGTATTTTATGGTCTTTTCTAAAGCCTGCCAACCCTTGATACCGTAGGCTTCATAAAAAGCAATGTTTGGTTTATAAGCAACACACAAATGATGAGTAGCGTCAATAATCGCTTTATTAAAAGCAAAAATAGGGTCTTCCTCTTCCAATAAATGATTAGGAATCTTCTCTAAATCAGTGTCTAAACCAATACAGAGAAAAGATTGTTTTTTATGGATTTGCTGTACTAGCTCTTCTGTAGTCATTCAATTTCGATTAGAAGGTCTCTGAGGCCTCCTTTAATTTCTCCGTATTCTCAACGGCGCGAAGTTCTTCTACTATTTTTTTAATATCACCATTAATGATATTCTGTAAATCATAAAGCGTAAGTCCGATACGGTGGTCTGTAACCCTGCCTTGGGCATAGTTATAGGTTCTAATCTTCGCAGAACGGTCACCACTACTCACTTGCGAATTTCGTTTGGCAGCATCTTCTTCTTGCTTTTTGGCAAGTTCTAAATCATACAAACGTGAACGTAAAACCCGAAAAGCTTTGTCCTTATTTTTATGTTGTGATTTTTGGTCTTGACATTGTGCTACTAATCCTGTTGGAATGTGCGTTAAGCGAACCGCCGAATAGGTTGTATTCACAGATTGCCCTCCAGGACCAGAGGAACAGAAAAAATCGATTCGAACATCTTTTGGGTCAATCTGCACATCAAAATCCTCGGCCTCAGGAAGCACCATTACCGTAGCAGCACTTGTATGCACTCGGCCCTGGGTTTCAGTTTGTGGCACACGCTGCACACGATGTACGCCAGCTTCGAATTTCAGCGTCCCGTAGACATCCGCTCCAGAAACTTCAAATTGAATTTCTTTGTAACCACCGCTGGTTCCCTCACTTAAATCAATTACATTGGTTTTCCAACCTCTTGATTCACAATATTTGGTATACATACGGAAAAGATCTCCAGCGAAAATACTGGCCTCATCTCCACCGGTTCCAGCCCGAATCTCCATAACCACATCTTTCTCATCTTCAGGATCTTTAGGAATCAACATCAATCTGATTTCCTCTTCTAACTTAGGAATGCCTTCCTTGGCTTCATCCAACTGCATTTTGGCCATTTCAACCATTTCAGGGTCGCTACCATCTGCAATTATTTCCTCGGCTTCCTCGAGATTACTTGTCAGCTCAACATATTGATCGCGTTTCGCTACAAGCTCTTTGAGATCACTATACTCCTTAGTTAATTTCACATAACGCTTTTGGTCTGAAATCACATCAGGTTGAATAATCAGGTCAGAAACCTCATCAAAACGTTGTTTTACAATGTTTAATTTGTCGATCATAGTGTAGCATCACTTGGACTGCGAATTTACAATAAATTTGTACATTTAAAGATATCACAAGTACTTCATGCAGCACTTTTTTAGTTTAAAAACACTTCAACTTGGTTTTCACTTTTACAGAAAATTTCTGCTTACCAGCCTTCTAATTACGCTATGGTTTGTGTTTTTAAAAATGTCATTGCTGCTTATGATAACATTGAAATTTTTGCTCCTTGGAATAGTGTTAGCATCTCATATTGAACCAAGCTTAAGGAAAAAATTGATTTTTTATAAAAACTTCGGGATTTCTTCGATGCCGCTCTTTTTTACTTCTTTCTTTTTTGACACCATAATTACTAGCATCATAGTTTTAATACGAAATCAATTTTGAAAATAGAAATTGATAGCGTCGAACTAAGTTTTGATAACAAAAAGATACTTTACGGAGTTTATCTAAAAACGGAGACTGGAAAAGTAACTGGGGTGTTAGGTAGAAATGGTTGTGGAAAAACATGTCTTTTGCGTATTCTTTTTGGTGATTTAAAACCAAAATACAAAAGTGTAAGACTTGATGGGAAATATTTAAAAACCAACCTATTTAACACCGGTAAAGTTGCCTATCTTCCACAGCACCAATTATTACCAAATAATCTTTCCCTTAAAAAGGCTTTTCATTTATTTCAATCGGACTGGAAGACCTTTACAGCTATCTTTGATTCCTTTAAAATATATGGCAATAGCAAAATCAATGAAATTTCCTCCGGAGAACTTAGAGTTGTTGAAACTTATCTTGTTCTAGATTCTGGCAAGGAAATTATTTTGTTAGATGAGCCCTTTTCCTTTATAGCCCCTCTTTATGTTGAAAAGTTCAAAGATATCATTCGGGAGAAGAAAAATGTAAGTGCCATACTCATCACAGATCATTTTTATAGAGAAATCTTAGATGTCAGCGATACGATTTACCTAATTAAAAATGGATCATCCAAATTGATACAGTCGCAACAAGATTTGGAAAATGAAGGATATATCAGTTTTAATCCCCAACAAACGTAGTACCTACTGAAACTATAAATGCGTTCAGTCCGTCGCTACGGTCATACTTGTTGACCCGAAGGTCTAAGGTCTTCAATCCGAAAGTGAGGATTTTGGCTTTGGTAAAAATGTCTTTGTAACGAATTCCCATTCCGTATTGATTGGCGTTATAGCCTGATAAATCATAATCTGAAGTATAAAACTCTGTTGTTGACAAAGCAATATCCTTTGCATAAAAATAATCAGCGGCGGTCTGTTGATAATAACGATAGGATGGATAAATAGTGAACTTATCGCTCAATTTAATAGGTACTTCCAAGTTTGCTGTATGGGCGGTAATTCCCCAATTGTCGGTATAGAAGCGGTAATACGTACGAAGTACAAATGTATCACTCAGGTAATAGTTTAATCGTGCCCCTATCGGAATTTTAAAACGTGTGTTAGGTAAACGTTCGACATCATCCGCCAGCTGAAAATCTTCAATGAAAAAATTGGGAGAATCTCCAAAGTACACCCGTTGAAACGGTGTGCTCAACAATCCACTTTGTGAGACGATATCCATAAAAATCGATGCTTGTAATTTTTTACTCAGTATTTGTGAGAATCCTATAGAGACGGAGTACGAATTTCTAGTTTCATCCGTAAACTTAGTAAAATTCGGATTGTAGGTTCCTTCAAAAGTTTCATCACTTGCAATTCGCGAGTCGAAAAACCCTTCTCGCAATTCTATAGGGTACTGCGGATTCCATTTGTCCAAAAACACTTGGGCATTTATGGAAATTTCGGTGTTCTTTTCGTTGAATAATCGCGTGTACCCCCCTCCAAATCCCACGGAGAAATAATCGTACTCCGAGGAAACATAAGCTTTTGCGTTTACAATGGAATTGCGATCATCAGAACTATGGGAATAGGTAGGATTAAAATAGGCCAACACGTCTTGCCGCGATGCCCCAGATGAAGCGCTAAAAGGACTCGCATTTCGATTTACATCGCCATCCAAAGGATTCACATTGCTTGAAGATGCCGAAGTGTAAGCCGATATACCTGCATCAACGGTTATGATATCATCCTCACCAATCGGAATTCGGACAACTATACTTGAAGTAGCATCAGTCAACTCCTCAGTACCTTCTCCACCTGTTACCGCGGCGTTCTGTCCGTCTTGACCGTAATAGCTAAATAACAAATCGATTTCAGCCGCTTCAAGAACTCTTTTCTTATAGGAAGTTTCTTCTTGAGCAAATCCCATGAAAGTACTTAGAATGAATAGAAAAAAAAGATTTTTTTTCAAATGTTTTTAGTTTGAAAATGTCTACTTAATTACAACCGCAACCACCACCACTCTTACCTCCATTTGCACCAGCTGCTGCTTCACGGTAAATCTGAAAATTGGTTTCAAAACGCTCCATCCCTTTAGCAGATAAAAGCATTTCTTCATCGTTTAGATATGCTCTATCGTATTCTTTAACTGCAACGCATGAGGTTACAAAAAAGGTCAAGCAAAGTACTAGAATTACTCTCTTCATATACGTTAAAGTTAAGGATCTCTTTCAAACAATATTCCATCACTCTTGTGGACTTTGTTAAAATTATCAAATAGAATTACCTCAACCCCGTCGAGTTGATTGATCCGGAAAAGTCCCGCATCTTTTCCCATAATAAAAATAGCTGTTGCCAAAGCATCACAGAGTTCTGCGCTTTTGGCAAAAATGGAAACCTGACGTATTCCGGAGGATGGATAACCAGTTCGAGGATCGATAATATGGGAATAGCGTTTGCCCTTAAAGGTCACATACTTTTCATAATTACCTGAAGTTGCCACAGAGGATTCCACAACGGGCAGCCACGAAACAATTTTATCTTTTGCGAGTGGATTCACAATTCCGATAATCCATTTTTTGCCTGTAACATCAGTGCCCCATGTAGATAGATCTCCTGCTGCATCAATAATACCACCGGGCACCTGTTTGGAGACCAAAAATGCTTTTGCCTTGTCAGCTGCATATCCCTTACCAATAGCACCAAACGAAATTTTCATGCCCTTTTCCTTTAAATAAACGGTTTGGTTATCGCTATTTAGAATAATCTTTTCATAACCTACTTTTTCTACTGATTTTTTAATTCGTTCCGCAGATGGCATTTCTTTCATCGAACCATCGAACTTCCAGATTTTGTCCATGGAAGAATACGAGATGTCGAAAGCACCATCAGTTAATTCTGAAATCTGCTTGCAGCGCTCGATCAGCTTAAACAATTCATCGCTTATTTTCACAGGTTTGATTCCTGCATTCGAATTGATGCGATAGGTCTCCGATTCTGAATCCCAAGAAGAAATCATTTTTTCAATTCTGGTAATCTCGGCAATGGCCTCCTCAATATTTATATGTCCTAATTCCTCACTGGGTGAAACTACGGTGATACTAAACCGACTGCCCATTAGTTTGAGAGTTTTCTTTACCGTAACCAAATCACGTTCTTGTGTATATCCCGTTAGGGTAAAAAAACTAAAACATATAATGAGGAAGGTTTTCACTTAAGGCAGTTATTTAAAAGTGAAATATAATCTTCAGGTGTAGTTTTCTTGTACCCCATCTTGCCCAAAACTTTTTCCTCTTGGTTTAAAACTACAACTAAAGGAAAATGACCTTTGGGATTAAAGCGTTCAGCAAGTAAGGCATGCTGCTGAGCCATTTCAGCACTAAGCTGATTTGCTTTCTTTCTTGGAAAATCTGCTTTATATAAAATGTAATTCTCCTTCGAATAGGTTTTGAATTCTTCAGATTGCCAAATGGTTTTGTCTAACTTAATACAAGGGGCGCACCAATCCGAGCCTGCAAAAACCAAAACAATTGGTTTATTTTGATCAACTGAGGTGGCTACCGTTTCAGCATAGGTATCTTCCCAATCCTGCGCAAATGTGCAAATGGAAAAGAAGAAGAATAGTATTGGGGCAACTATTTTCAATACCGACTATTTAAATGAACTATTCAAAAACCCGAAGCATATCTCCAGTAAGTTCAATATTATACACTTTTAAAACTTTCGCAGGATTTCCATCTACTTGATTCAATGGAGTTCCGTTTTGCTCGAAACGAGAACCATGAACATCACAATAAAAAATACCACCATCTTGATTTACAAACCTGACCTGATCATAGGCTTGATGACTACAAACTTGACTCGCAGCAATGTATTCTCCCTCAAGGTTCTTGACAACAACCACTAAGTTTTTCAAAATAAAACCTCCATTTGAAGCTAAATTAGCCGCCTCCGAGGAGGTCAAATCTATGGTGAAGTCTACCCCTGTTGGTTCTTCTACGATATTTCCCGTTGGGGCTTCATCCTTTGAGCATCCATGAACGCATGGAAAAGTGAGTGCAAAAGCGGCACCTGCACCTAGGGTTTTTAAAAACTGCTTTCTTTCCATAGTACTGATATTTACTATACAAAACGCAGTATTTGCTCTTATCGTATGCCTTAATAGACAAAGGTTCCAAACTCACTTTTTATTGTCAGTTTCTTCTCCGGATTTTCCTCAACACGACCAATGATTTGAGATTCGACGCCAAAACTGCTTGATATACCAATCAAATCTTGTGCCACGAACTCGTTCACATATAACTCCAAACGATGTCCGCAATTGAAAACTTGGTACATTTCTTTCCAGTCCGTACCCGATTGTTCCTGAATTAATTTGAACAAAGGAGGAATCGGAAATAGGTTGTCTTTGATGATATGATATTGGTCAATAAAATGAAGGATTTTTGTTTGCGCACCACCGCTGCAATGCACCATACCGTGAACATCTTCAGATGTATATTTCTCAAGAATTTTCTTTACTATTGGAGCATAAGTTCTTGTTGGAGATAGCACCAATTTACCAGCATCTAAAGGAGAATTGGCAACAGCATCAGTTAACTTCATTTTTCCTGAATACACTAAATCTTCAGGCACTGAAGCATCAAAACTCTCTGGATAATTCTCAGCTAAATATTTTGAAAACACATCATGGCGGGCAGACGTCAATCCGTTACTTCCCATTCCCCCGTTGTATTCTGTTTCATAAGTCGATTGTCCAAAAGAAGCCAAACCAACTATAACATCACCTGCTTTAATATTTGAATTGTCAATTACATTTCTTCGTTTCATTCGTGCAGTAACCGTGGAATCGACAATAATGGTTCGAACCAAATCACCAACATCAGCGGTTTCACCTCCTGTGGAATGAATGGTTATGCCGTGCTGCCGCAAATCTGAAATAAGTTCTTCTGTCCCGTTAATAATAGCTGAAATCACTTCCCCGGGAATCAAATTCTTATTACGCCCGATAGTTGAGGAAAGCATAATATTATCCGTTGCTCCCACACAAATCAAATCATCAATATTCATGATAAGTGCGTCTTGGGCAATGCCTTTCCAAACAGAAACATCTCCCGTTTCTTTCCAATACATATAGGCTAAGGAAGATTTTGTACCTGCACCATCCGCATGCATTATCAAACAGTAATCATCATCATTAGTCAGATAATCTGGTACTATTTTACAAAAGGCATTCGGAAAAAGGCCTTTATCAATATTTTTTATAGCATTGTGAACATCTTCCTTTGAAGCTGAGACACCTCGCTGGTTGTACCTTTCACTATGTGATGAGCTCATTCTTTGAAGTTTGTGGCAAAAATAGTTGAATTGATGAAATCAGAACACATACTAGAACTTACTTTATAAACAAAAGCTCTCGATATTTTGTTAATGGCCAAACTTCATCATCTACCAACTGTTCTAATTTGTCAGAATGATAGCGAATTTCATCAAAATAAGGTTTGACGTTTTCCGAATATGAAAATGCTTTTTTATGACTATCTGATAATTTGTTTGCTTTCTTTCGAGCATCGGTCATTCCGTCTGTTTGCTTTTTCAAAGCAACCATATGCTCCGCCATCAGTTCAATAATATTCGATTGCCCTTCTGAAAGCTTTTTATGTGCCGCACCATAAATCTCTTTCAATCCTAAAACATTTTTAATAAGCGTATTTTGATATTCAATAGCTGCTGGAATTATATGTCCGTACACCAATTCGTTCAATACGCGGCCTTCAATCTGAATGTGTAAAATATAAGCTTCAAGCTCAACTTCTTGTCGTGCCTTCACCTCAATTTCGCTCATCACTTTCATCGATTTGAAAAGGTCTAAACTTTCCTTCGAAGTCAAAACTTGAAGTGCTTCGGGTGTAGTTTTGTTATTGCTAAGTTTTCTTTTTCTAGCTTCTTTTTCCCAATCATCACTATAGCCATCACCGTCAAAACGAATTCTTTTAGAAGTCTTTATGTACTCTCGAAGGACGTTAAAGACTGCCTCATCTTTCTTCAAACCTTTTTTATCCACTAAAGCATCAACTTCTTTTTTGAAAGCTATTAATTGCTTTGCGACGATTGTATTTAAAATGGTCATAGGTTTGGCACAATTTGCCTTGGAACCCACGCCCCGAATTTCAAATTTGTTTCCGGTGAATGCAAAAGGAGATGTTCGATTGCGATCGGTATTATCCATCAAGATTTCAGGGATCTTACCAACTACATTCAATTTGAGTTCCGTTTTTTCTTCAGGGGATAGCTTACCTTTTGAAACTCCCTCTAACTCGTCCAAAACGCGACTTAATTGCGTTCCAATAAAAATAGAAAGAATCGCGGGAGGAGCTTCATTTGCGCCTAGACGATGGTCATTTCCTGCCGAAGCTATTGATGAACGCATTAGCTCTTCATAGGTATCGACTGCCTTTATGGTATTGATAAAGAAGGTTAAAAATTGAAGGTTCTTCATGGGTGTGGAACCCGGACTCAACAGATTCACTCCTGTATCAGTGGCTAATGACCAATTATTATGCTTACCTGACCCATTAATTCCTGCGAAAGGCTTTTCATGAAATAAAACTTTAAAGCTATGTTTGTCAGCAATTTTGTCCATCACATCCATTAACAATAGATTGTGATCTACGGCCAAGTTGGCCTCCTCAAAAACCGGGGCCAATTCAAATTGATTTGGGGCTACCTCATTGTGTCGGGTCTTTACAGGAATTCCTAATTTAGTACATTCCTTTTCCAAATCGCTCATAAAGCTTAAAACCCGACCAGGAATAACTCCAAAGTAGTGATCATCAAGTTGTTGCCCCTTTGCGGCGGATTGGCCCACCAGCGTACGGCCAGTCAAACTAATATCAGGTCTTGAATTCGCGAGCGCTTTGTCAATCAGAAAATACTCTTGTTCCCATCCTAGGGTCGCATTGACTTTTGAAACATTCTTGTCAAAATATTTGGCTACCGCCGTTGCCGCTTCATCAACGGCATGTAGGGCTCTAAGAAGCGGTGCTTTGTTATCTAAAGCCTCTCCGGTATAGGAAACAAATATGGTTGGAATACACAATGTAGTCTCATAAATAAAAGCAGGTGATGTTGGGTCCCATGCCGTGTATCCCCTAGCCTCGAACGTGTTCCGAATTCCTCCACTAGGGAAGCTCGATGCGTCGGGTTCTTGTTGTACCAATTGCCCTCCACCAAATTTTTCCAATGCTCTTCCGTCCGGTAGTAAATCAAAAAAAGCGTCATGCTTTTCAGCCGTTGAACCTGTCAAGGGCTGAAACCAATGTGTGTAGTGCGTAGCTCCCATGCTAATCGCCCAGCCTTTCATTGCTTCGGCAACTTGGTCTGCAATTTTGCGGTCGATTTTCGAACCAGAAAAAATAGCGCTTTGTACACTATCAAGCGCATCTTTGGTCAAATATTGAAGCATGCGTTCTTCATTAAAAACGTTTTGAGCGAATAGCTTTGAGCGTCTCCCCTTTTCTTCAATAGTTATACGTTTTCTTTTTTGGCTTTCTTCGATAGCCTTGAATCTTATTTTTGACATAATTCTTTGTGCTTAAGAAGCTATAATTCTTTACTCGATAATCCTGCCTGCCGCCAGGCACGGTGAGATTTAAATTTTCCGAGGTGTGCTTCAGTATTTTTGGGTCGTTTTCTTACGAATGCTTTGGCAAATTACCCCATGGCTATTTACAAATATGACAAAATTACTATCAAATAATAGATATTTCACAATTTACCCCACAAAAAATGGGGTAAACCAAAAAAATAATAACTTTTGATAAAATTACCCCCTTGAAAATGACAATAATTCATCAAAAAACATATTTTTGTCTGTCTTTATAATTTCAAAAAAATAACTATCCCATATTATGAGTAAATCTAAATTAGAATACATCTGGTTGGACGGTTACAAGCCAACAGCTAACCTTAGAAGTAAAACGAAAGTCGAAGAAGATTTTAGTGGTAAATTGGAAGACTGCCCGATGTGGTCTTTTGATGGAAGCTCAACCAAACAAGCAGAAGGTGGATCTTCTGACTGTTTATTAAAACCTGTTGCTATTTATCCTGATCCAGCACGTGAAAACGGCTTCTTGGTAATGACCGAAGTGTTGAATGCAGACGGAACTCCCCATGAATCAAATTCAAGAGCAACTATTGACGATGCAGATGATGATTTTTGGTTCGGTTTTGAACAAGAGTATTTCATTATGGATACGGCTACACAATTGCCTTTAGGTTTCCCAGTTGGTGGATATCCTGGTCCTCAGGGGATGTACTACTGCTCCGTAGGTGGAAAAAACACACACGGAAGATCATTTGTTGAAGAACACGCCGATCTATGTATTGCTGCCGGATTAAACTTTGAAGGTATCAACCAAGAAGTTGCAAGTGGACAATGGGAATTTCAATTATTCGCCAAAGGCGCTAAAAAAGCAGGTGATGAAATCTGGGTTGCTAGATACTTACTAGACCGTTTGACAGAAAGCTACGGATGGTACATCGAATACCACCCAAAACCAGTTAAAGGTGACTGGAACGGTTCTGGAATGCACGCGAATTTCTCAAATACTACACTAAGAACTTGCGGTTCTCAAGAAGTATATGAGAAAATTTGTGAAGCGTTCAGACCTGTTACTGCCGAACATATTGCAGTTTACGGGGAGTTCAATGACCAGCGTTTGACCGGACTTCACGAAACTGCTTCTATCCATGATTTCAGCTACGGCATATCAGATAGAGGTGCTTCTATTCGTATTCCGATTATTACAGTTGAAAAAGGATGGAAAGGATGGCTGGAAGATCGTAGACCAGCTTCTAATGGAGATCCGTACAAAATTGCAGCTCGAATTGTGAAAACAGTTAAAACTGCTGATGTATAGTTAAATTAAATTGTTGTGATTGAAACCGCCTTTGATTACTCAGAGGCGGTTTTTTTAATTATTAAGTGTTGGTAATGGTGTGTTTTTCCAATAGTCACTCTTCATTGGTTCACTTGATATTGGTTGTAATTCGCTGTCTAAGGGAAGCCCTTTTATCATCAAATCATTTTTATCTATCTGTCCACCATTAGCCTGAATTTCTTGTGTAAAAAATTCCCGATATTGATGCAGGTACTCCCATTTTCTTTCATCAAGTTTATTGCCAATGCTGTCCCTTATATTCCGATATGAATACTTTACATCGGCAACCTGCAAATCATCTCTTTCCTCAAAAAGGCGATTAAAAAAATTTTCTGTTTTTGAATTATCCAAATTAGGGCAAACCACAAAAGTGCGTTCGTCTTCAAGAAAATAGAACTCTTTTATAGGCACCAAATCCTTCTTGTACCTTATCCTAAAATCCTTGTTCTTTATTTTACCCAAGTTTACCGGTAAGTTATTTAACCTTATACGAAAAGATTTGTCCTTTAAATTAATTACAAATTTAGATTCAAATTTGGCAGGTCTTTGAATCAGAACCTTATTATAAAATGAAATATAATTCAGGAACATTTTTCCGTTTAAATTACGAACATATTCTGTTGTTATATGATACAATACTTCAGTATTCATTTTCTTAAAACCATCTGAAAATCTTTCTGATGCATTATCTGCGATACTATAATCAAAGGCTTTCTTACTTTTAATAGAGTCATAGTCCAATTTATGTAGCGCATAGTCCAATTTATGAATAGAAAAATCCTTTGAATTAATAAAAATTTTCCCTGTTGCCATATAATTATTGTTCTTAAGTAGAATTTCAATTTCATAGACGGGCTCTTTTTTATAATTAGACTTACCTATCAATCGAAATTGGTGGTTGTCTGTAAAATCAGAATTCAAATCATTAATGAATGAAAAGGACTCTTCTTTATGATTACGGATAGCATCATGCATGCCGAGCATAATAAACTCGTTACCTCCGTCATTTTTCATTTTCGCGTTTGGCACAATTTTATTGTAACCTTCATAATCGTATGGCTGCTTGGCGAATTTGTCAATCTTGAAATCTAGATTTTTTCCATAGGATAACAATTGGTATTGATTGTAAAAACTGTTCTTTTTACCGAAACCTTTATCCAAAACCTTGATAATTGCCTCGTTGAGATTGGTATAAGTGCTATTTTTAACTTGATAATCTCGATAATACCCTACAAGGCCAAAATCATCTTGAGGATAGTTCTGTGAAATACTATTTATCGCGATTTTCACAATCTGTTTGGCACTCAACTTTTTAATGTTTGCTGATACTACAGCTCCTTCAAGCTCAAAAGCACTTGGTTTAAGAATAATGATGTTACTTTTTGAATTGTCTAACCCTTGAATATTAATTTCTTTGGTCTCATATCCCAGACAAGAAATTTCCAAAACCTCTCCTATATCGTTATATCTAAAAGGAATTTTAAAGGTTCCATCGACATTGGTAATGACACCTAAAGCCTTTTCTTTTATTCGAATACTGGCAAAAGGAATCGGTTCATTTTGAGTGGAGTCAACCAACTGGCCAAAAATGTAATCCCCTTGTTGCGAAAAACAAAAGGCCGATGTCAAAAACGATAGAATTATAAAATGCTTTTTGAACACGAATCGATTTCTTTAGTTGACATTCTTTTGCAACGGAGTATTCATCCAATACTCTTTGTACTCTTTTGGCTTGGTCATGGGTTGGTTTTCAAATATTGGTTTTCTTTTGTCCATAAACTGATCATCTAAAGGTGCTCTAGAGTCTGGTTTTACTCTTTGTGCGAAGAACTCCCGATACTGTAAATAATCAAAAATCTGTGGGTCATTAAGTAGATTACCGTCAACATCAATAATTTTCTTGGCATTTATTTCAAATAACGCTTCAATCTCTTCACTTCTTTCCTTTCTAAATAATGTACTCATCTCGCCCCTGTAAATAGCCATTGCTTTTTTAAAACTAGGGTCAACATAAAGTTTAACCGAGTCTTGAAATGCTTCAATCTTTTCAATTCCGAACTTTCTTTGCTTGAAAAAAAAATCATAATTCTTAGGTTTTATTGCAGATATAGAATCCACAGGATTATTGAAATATAACATACAATAAGCACCAGGAGCATTTACAAGAGTAGAATCCAAAACGAACTTGGGTGGTTTTCTAACTTCAAAACTGTTATGAAATGAAATATAATTTAAATACATCTTTTGGTCCATCTTTTTATAATCAGTCACAATATCGAATATGGCCTTTTGTCGATGTCCGTGTTTATTTTTCTCCTTTGATTTGATTCTTTTAGTTTCATCATACATAGTATATGTTAGTTTATAAATGGAATAATCAGTCTTTGAGATGTAGATCATTCCGTGGGCACTATAATCCACATACCTCACCCAAAACTTAATACCATAAAGTTCCTCATCATCAATATTGGTGTCTTTGCTTCTTAAAAAAGAATGGTTCTTTAACAAATCAGTCTTCAATGCACCAATAAAATCATAGGAACCAACATTGTAATTTCGAATGGCGTCATGAATTCTCAAAATTCGAAATTCATTGCCTCCATAAGCATCCAAATGTGCTTTTCTAATTACTTTTTTATTGGTTTGATAGTCATAGGGCATTCGGGCCAATGAATCTTGTTTGAAGTCTCGGTTTAGTCCAAAATTAAATAACCTAGTTTCTGTTGTACCATCATCCAATTGGTCAAAACCCTGATCAAAAACTTCTAAAATACCTTCGTTAAGATTAATATATTCTTGGTCCTTAAACTGATAGTCACGATAATAACCCACCGTTGAAAAAGAAGTAGATGGGTAGTTTCTAGGTATGGCATCTATAGCCTTTTGAACTATTTGTTTCGCAGTTAGGTTTCTTTTCCTTTTTCCTTTAACCACGGCTTCCTGTAAATCTATTGCCGAAGGATCTATGGTTAGTATATTGAGTTTATCTTGAACCAATTGACTTATGCCAATCTCCTTGGTTTGATAACCCATAGATGATATTTCGATAATATCTCCGTATTCCTTATATATCAAGGGTATTTTAAAACTTCCATCAACATTTGTAATAATTCCTAAAGCCCGGTCCTTGATTCTTATATTGGCGAACACAACAGGTTCATTTGTTTTGGAATCCATAAGTTTTCCTGAGATAAAATCCCGCTCTTGTGCTTGAGCATGCCAAGAAACCAAGAAGATTACGACGAATACTAGAAATGGATAGGTTCTTTTTTGCATCTGTATACTTTTTTAGTTATCAATATTTTGGAGTGGGGTATTCATCCAATAATCATTGAAATTCTCTGGTTTAACTATCGGTTGATCCTTGAAAATAGGATTTTGTCTTTTCATATAAAGTGCGTCTACGGGAGCAAAGGAGCTCGTCTTTAGCTCTTGGGCAAAAAACTCACGGAATTGATTGAAGTCTCGAGAAGTCCATTGATTGATTAGGTTCCCTTCAAAATCTCTAATGTTCGAAATTTTTATTTCAAAAAGGGCATTGGTGATTTTCCTTTTGCGTGCAGCGATTTCAATTTCTCGCAACATTTTCTCAGCCCTGTTTGGGTACATTTTAGGGTATAACCGAACTACATTCTGAGAATCTAATAGTTCGGCTTTTCCCAATTCAATAGACTTTCCCTTCACTTTGACCTCATAATTATCTAAAGAAGAAGCATCTTCCAGTATCACTTTGTTGTTGAATCCTATAACAAAGCATTTTAATTCAAAGTCTGGGATAATATATTCAGGCACAAATTTGGGTGGGTCCCAAAGCTTAAAAGTATTGTGAAAAGAAATATGGCTAAGATACATTTTAGTACTATTCTTTCGATATTCCGTATTCGTTTCAAAAATCAGTTCATTTTCATTTTCATGCTTGTTCAAATTACCATCACCTCGCTTCTTATTACGATCGTAAACTGAGTATTCCAACTTATGAATAGCAAAATCATCTTTAGAAATATGGAGCTTTCCATAGGCGCTATAATTCAGAAGAAACTTGGTAAAACCAATCGTGTATAAAGGTTCACCATCAAAATAGGTATCAGCTTCTTTTTTGAACTGATGCTCTGAAATCAGGTCGGACTTCAACCGATGTACAAAAGAATATGAATCAATATCGTAATTCCTTACTGCATCGTGAACCCTTAAGATATTAAATTCATTACCGCCATATGCGGGCAGAAAAGCTTTCTCGATTACTTTCCGTCTTTTATTGGCATTGTAGTTATATGACCTTAAGGCTGACGTATCACGTTTAAAATCGGTATTTTCCGAATAGTCATATATTCTAACTTTAGTGGTCACGGAATCCGTAGCGTCGAACCCTTGGTCAAATACTTCTAGTATGGCTTCATTGAGGTTTACATACTGCCGTAGGCTGTCCAATTGGTAATCGCGATAGTAACCAACCGTTGAAAAAGGCTCTAATGGGTAGTTCTCTGGTATCGCTCGTATGGCCCTGCGCACTATTTGTTTTGCTGTTAGTTTCCTTTTCTTTTTGGCAGATACGATGGCTTCCTGCAACTCGAAAATTGCAGGTTGCAGTCTCACATTATTTAATTCGTAGATAGAAAAGTCTTGGATTAGTATTTCCTGAGTTTGATAGCCCATTGAAGATATCTCGATAATATCTCCGTACTCCTTGTACTTTAAAGGAATTTTAAAACTACCATCGGTATTTGAAATAATACCTAAAGCTCTATCCTTAATTCGGATGCTAGCGAAGGCAACAGGCTCCTGTGTTTTGGCGTCAAGCAACTTTCCGATAATATATTCCCGTTGCTGCGCCAAAGCGGAACTAAATACTAGCAATAATAGAAGAAAAGACATGATGGTGGTAACTCTTTTTTGCATTGTGGAAAGCTTTTAGTTTTTCAAATTTTGGAGCGGTGTATTCATCCAATAGTCATCAAAATTATCTGGTTTTACGATGGGCTGGTCTTTAAAAATAGGAATGTCTTTTTTCATGTAAAGGGTATCTTTCAAAGTGCTACCATTGGGCTGTATTTTTTGGATAAAAAATTCACGAAACTGTTTGTAGGTATTATACTCCATTTCGTTTATTACATTTGAATATTCATCTCGCAATCCCGTAACTTCTACCGTCAATAAATCAGTGAACTCTAGTCTTTTTCTGGAAGCTACATTTAGTTCACTGCTCATATTCAAAAATTCTTTTCTACTTATTTTAGGATATATAAACACTAAATCTTCAAAGCCTTTTTTCGTTAGAATCTTATCGATAGGTATCTTTTTCCCATGAAACCTAATATCGTAGTATTCTTTGGTCTTTGCCCGCAGTTGGTCAACCCTGTTATTAAAAGTCAATTGAAAGCATGTGCACTCGGTATCAAGGTAGGTCTCTTCTAAAATAAACTTTGGAGGTTTGTTCACTTGAAAAGTATTGAAAAATGAAATGAAATTGGGATACATTTTATTGTAACTTCTGGCGTATTCTGAGATTACTTTAAAGAGTGTTACTTCATTAACATCATTCTCATCAAATTCTCCACTTTCCGTTGTTCTTGTTTTGTCATAAAGGGTGTACCGCATTTTATGAATCGCAAAGTCTTTCTTTGAAATATATATTTTACCGATGATTCTATATTTAACCAAGATTTTAGCGAAGCTAATTGCATATAGTACTTCCCCGTCAAGATTGATTTCCTCTTCCTTTTTAATAAAGTGACTATCTACAAAATCACGTTCCATTACGTTTATGAAATCATATGAATTGTATTTGAAATTTCGAATAGCATCATGTATTCTTAGAATGGTAAACTCATTACCCCCATAATTAAAGAGGTAGGCCTTGTCAATATATTTTTTGTACTTCTTGTAATCATATTTAAAACGCCCTTCGAGATCCTGATCAAAATCTTCATTACTTTGGTAATTGTAGATTCTTACTTGGGTGGTCGCAAGGTCATGTTGTTGAAAACCTGAATCGACAACTTCCAATACAGCTTCATTCAGATTAACATACTTGTCCTTTTTAACTTGGTAATCCCTATAATAGCCAATAGAGGAAAAAGTACGGGAAGGATAATTTTCTGGTATTGCTTCTATGGCTTTTCTAACAATTTGGGCTGCAGAGAGTCTTTTAGGTCCTTTGACCTTTTTTCTTCTTTTGGCCTGAACGACCGCCTCGGAGAGTTCAAGAATACTCGGCGACAGAACTACTGTATTGAAATCAGTTAATGAGAATTCCAGTAAAGGCACCTCCTTTTTTTGATACCCCATCGAAGAAATTTCAATAACATCACCATACTCCTTATACTTTAAAGGAATCTTAAAACTACCATCGGTATTTGAAATAATGCCCAAAGCTCTATCCTTAATTCGAATACTGGCAAAAGCAATGGGCTCTTGGGTTTTGGTATCAAGTAATTTTCCTGTAATATATTCACGTTGCTGCGAGAAAGCAGGATTTGAAATGAGAAATAGTACAAGAAATACAGCAATTCCGTAAATATGTTGCTTCATTGATAGTTTGGCTTTTTGGAGGGGGAAAGTAAATATTAAGCCACAAAAATTATACCATTTAACAAGTATATAAACTCAGGATATTTTAAATGTCGCCGTGCTTGCTGGCAGGCAGGATTCTGAGGGAAAACTATTGAATCGTAAAATATACAAAGGTGAAATAGACCGCTAAAAGCACCAAGCCATCGCGCCAGCCTAAACGTAATTTATTTGGCAGAAATACCAAGGGAAGGATAAGAAAAGAAATACCCAACATCCAGAAGATGTCGTTGCTTAGTAAACCTTCATCCATAACTTTTATGGGCGTGATTATTGAAGTTATTCCTAACACTGCCAATAAGTTGAAAATATTCGACCCGATAAGATTTCCCAGAGAAATTGCCTTTTCCTTTTTTATAACAGCAATTATAGAGGCTGCCAGTTCGGGAATACTTGTGCCAATCGATACTACTGTAATCGCAATTATCCTTTCACTTATACCATACTTCATTGCCATACCAACTGCACCATTTATTAAAAGTTCAGAACCGCCCCAAAGTGCAATTGCTCCCAGACCTAAAAACAAGACGGTCTTATATAATGGCAAAGGAACGTCATCTTCCGGAAGCTCATCAATGACAGCGGTTTTCTGAAAACGTAATAAATAAACCAAAAACACAAACAGAAAAATCAACATAATAATACCCTCGTAACGAACAAGCACACCATCGAAATAAATAAAGCCAAAAAAGAGAAGTGAGGCAAGCATCATCACTGGCCAGTCCGTAGTATAAAAACTCTTTTTTACGTCAATACTTCCGAGTACTATAGTAACGGCCAAAACCAATCCTAGGTTCGCAACATTAGATCCGACCACATTACCTAGAGCCAAATCAGGGTATCCTTCTAAGGCTGAGTTAACACTCACAATTAGTTCTGGAGCAGAAGTGGCAAAAGATACCACAGTCATTCCAATAACAATCTTTGGAATATTTAATTTTAAGGATAATGCGACCGCAGACTTCAATAGCCAATTGCCCCCTAAGATTAATAGGGCAAGACCTGCAAGTATAAAAAGGGGGTTTTGCATTGGTTAGGTTTTCACAAAGATAACAGAACATTTTAACTTAAATCATTAACTATTTGCTACGAGGACCCATTGAACTCCTGCATAAATAGTTAAATAACTACTAAAATAGTTGTTCAACTAAAAAAATAGTAATAAGTTTGATTTCAAATTTGAATTTTTATGCAAAAACTGACCAATAAAGAAGAAGAAATCATGAAAATTCTTTGGCAGCTTGAAAAAGCTTTTGTCAAAGAAATCAGGGCTGAGCTAGATGGCGAGAAGCCGCACTACAATACCTTATCCACGATTGTAAGAAATCTAGAGGACAAGAAATATGTTGGTCATGAAGCGTTCGGAAATACACATCGGTACTACCCTTTGATAACTAAAGATGCCTACCGAAAAAAGTTCATCAACTCAAGCATCGTTGATTATTTCGACAATTCATACAAGAACCTGGTATCTTCTTTTGCTAAGGAGGAAAAAATATCGGTGAAAGAATTAAAAGAAATTATTAACCTCATTGAAAATAAAAAATAGATGGAACCTTTTCTTCTATACCTTTTAAAGTCAGGGGCAGTCTTAGCATTGTTCTTAATTTCCTATCAGCTTTTTCTAAGGAAAGAAACCTTCTTTGTTAGCAATAGAATCTTTCTGGTATTCGGGTTAGTCGCTTCTTTCGTATTACCTTTTATCACCTTTACCAGAACCATATTTATTGAACCCAAGCCATTTGCTGAAAGTAATTTCTCCCCTTCTGAAATTGTTTTCACGACTACCGAAGTAACTCAGCCTTTTAATTGGTTCGGACTTTTGGCATTTATATATGCTATTGGGATTGTTGCTTTTGGTTTTCGTCTTTTAGTACAACTTCGGGCACTTCAAAAGATAAAAAAGAATGCTAATGTTACAAAACAAGACAATTTAACTCATATAAAAACTGAAAAAGAGATATCACCCTTCTCTTTTTTCAAATACATTTTCTATAATCCGCAGTTGTTCAAAAAGAGTGATTTAAATATCATTTTGAATCATGAGAAAGTTCATGCTACCCAATTACATTCATTAGACATACTACTTTCTGAAATCGTTTTGATTTTGCAATGGTTTAACCCTGTAATTTGGTTGTATCGAAAATCTATAAAAGAAAATTTAGAATACCTAGCGGATGCATACACTTGCATAGATCAAAAAGGCAAAAAACATTACCAATATCTCTTATTGCAAAAAGTGGTCGGAGCGAATAAGGTTACTATCGCGAATCCATTTTTTAATTCACTCATCAAAAAACGAATAGTCATGTTAAATCAAAATCAATCAAAAAAAGGAAATTTTTTAAAGTTATTCATTGTTCTTCCGTGCCTAATGGGTTTTTTATTGGCTTTCAACGTTCGTGAGGAAGTTAAGTTTTATGAACCTACTAGTTTAACCTCCGGTTACAAAACTGAGACTGTCGAATTTCAAAGTCCATTAAATCAAAAGGACATCAAGCAGATATCGGCCCGTTTCGGACTAGGGCAACATAAACTTGAAAAGGATAAATTCCACAACGGAATCGACTTGGTGGCTTCGACTGGAACAAAAGTTCTGGCAAGTAATTCGGGAACTGTCAAAGTATCTTCCAAGACGCCATCCAGTGGAAACTATATTGTTATTGAACATGAATCCGGTTATAGTACAAAATACATGCACTTAAAGAACAGGAATGTCAAAAGTGGCGAAAAAGTTGAAATGGGTGCTATTATAGGTCATGTAGGGAATACTGGAAAATCCACCGGACCTCATTTACATTTTGAGATTTTAAATTCTGGAAAGGCCATTAACCCTGAAAGCAAGATTCCATTCAGAACGGTTGGTAATCTGGTAAAGACTAGGGCAGATACCGAAAAAAAGATTGAAATCCGAATAGACAAAGACACATCGGATGAAGAGCTTAAAAAAATTAAACAAGACCTCGCAGAAAAAGGTTTTGATTTTTCCTATACCGCGGTCCATAATGAAAATAACGAAATTATTAGCCTGTCAATAGATGTAAAGTCAAAAGGCTCCAAAAAACAACAAATGAGCGGTTCTTCAACTTTCTATAATGACGAGGAGCCCATTAATCCAGTTACCTTGGTTATGGACGATGAGAACACCATGATTTTTATGGGTGATAAGAATGCAGAAGTTATACATGAAGACGAAGATCATTCAGTCTGGGTACATAATGGCAGTACAAAAATTAAAACGGTAAACATATCAGAAGAGAATGGGAAGAAAACCATACGTGTGAATGGTAAAAAAGTGAGCGAAGAGGAGTATAATAAACTAAAGGAAGATGAAGAGTCTGATGGACATCATATTAAAATCAAAAAATCAGAAAATGGTGAAGATAATCGTATAATCATAATCAAAAGTACCGATGATAATGAAGATGACGATATCGAATGGATAGAAGAGGGTGGGAATTCTTTTTTCTTCCTTCATGAAGATGGTGATGGTGACCCCATATATTATATTGACGGAAAACAAACCACAAAGAAAGAATTTAAAGCGCTTTCAAAAGATAAAATTGAGAAAATCGAAGTATCGAAAGGCGAGAGTGCTAAAGAAAAATACGGTAAAAAAGCTAAGAACGGTGTTGTGGAAATAACCACGAAAAATAATTAAGGAGATACACTTTTGTTACCAAAATTTAATCATATGAACCGACTTTTTTTTAGTCGGTTTTTTTGAATCCTGAAACGAAATCATCAAAAATCACCTTTTTTGAGCCCAAAACTGCCTTGCTAAATTAAAAAGCAACGAAAACACCTCTACAAATGTTAAATTTTATAATGTTTTCAGTAATAAATAATTACAGTTTATAACAATAATCAAGAAACTCATTAAAAAAGTATAATATGATTCGTTATTTTGATTTCAATAGTGTATTCACTTGTATTGATTTTGGTCAAAATAGTTGCAAGTGAACATTTTTTAAATATATCTTATTTGGATAATCGATTATCAGCAACTATTTATTAACCCTAAAAAACCTTTGTTATGATTACACTAGCTAAAATTTTGTTGTTCTTGTTGTTATCCTTGATCACGATAATAGCTTAAGTAGAATCATATAGGCCTATATATAAAAGACCGCCTAATAGGCGGTCTTTTCAATTCAATTGACCATTCACACGTTTATGATAACCCTTAATTCAAAACATTATGATACTATATATTGGAATTTTAATAGCGCTAACAGGCGCAATCATATTGATACTTAAACCCATTTTCAAAACCAATGAGATTTTGACCAAATTTACCATTAAGCGGAGTTTGCAGCTTATGGTCTTGGGAATCGCGTTAAGCATAATCTCTGGTGCGTTCTTTTATGCTGAACCTGGCACCGCTTATGCGGTTCAATATCCCTGGGGAGGTCAAAAAGCGGTTTTTCGCCAAGGTATAAACACTAAAATGTGGGGTAGACTGATTCCCTTACAATTTGAATTACCCATTAAATACGTCATTCCGAATTCGGAAGGTAATCTTGGAGATCAAAGCGAATACGCCAATGTTGATGCGGCAAAGTATTGGGCGTTTAGCGATGCGGTAAAAGCGAGAATCGCTACTTCTGTGGTTATAAGCATAAATACCGACGATAAGGATCAATTCTTATCCGTGGCCGATCGCAATAAGACAGAACAAAATATGATTCGCTCTAGGGTCATCCCAAATATTGACCAGTCCATAAAAAACACCTGTAAATTGATGGATGCCCAAGACTACATCTCCGGACAAGCTTCTGATTTTGATAGGTACTTCAAAGACCAATTAGAAAATGGTATGTATGTACTTGAGGAATATGCAGATAATCAAACCCGTGAGATAATTGGAGATAGTAGTACTGTTCGAACGATTGTCAATAAGGAAACGAAGCATAAAAGGTTTCGTATTCAAATAAGAAATGGAGAACCCGTTCGTGAGAAAGGAAACTCATTGAAAGCTTATGGGCTAACCGTCATACAGGCAGTGGTAACTGAAATTGATTGGGAACAAACTTTTGATAAGCGCCTACAACTGCAAAAGGAAGAGGTGGCGCAAACCCAATTAGAGAAACAACAAGCTGAGCGTGAGTTTTATAGAGCCCAGAAGGAAAAAGCCCGAGGTGAAGCCGATAAAGCTACCGAAAGGGCCCGATTAGAAAAGGAGCAAATACAAAAAACCATTGCTGCAGAAACCGAAGCTAAAGTTGCTGAATTCAATTTAGTCAAAGAGAAGAAGCAATTTGAAGTGGAAAAGTTCAAGGCCTTAAGTAAAAAAGTAGCTGCTGATGCGGAGTCGTATCAGAATGCTAAACTAGTAAGCGCCGGACTTACGCCGCAGGAAAAAGCGGAATGGGAATATAAAACTTCTGTAGGAGTCGCTAGAGAACTAAAGGAGTTAAGTCTTCCTGAAATATTCATTGAAGGAGGAAGTTCTAAAAGCACCGATAGCAATCTACTTCAGTCTCTTATTGGAGCAGATTTGGCCAAAAAGATGATGGAATCCAATGGTCAAAAATAGTACACAATTTCTATCTGAAAAATGCGGTCGATGACCGCATTTTTTATTTTGTATTTTTGAAAAAACCAAACTCTTGAAAAAATCGATTTTTAAATTCCTGGCGAAGGCAAACAAGTTACTACTTCCATCCTACACCAAAAAAAGATTGAATTTGGCCAAGGCTTCAAAATTTCAATTGGCAATTATTGGATGGCGATATTTCGTGACTACGAATGCGTTGGACTAATAATGTAAAAGGGATTTTACCTCATATCCTCTTATTTGGTCCTTACCATTCAAAAAATCCAATTCAATCAAGAAATTGAACTGAACAATTTCTCCACCCATTTTTTCAACTAGCTTGCACACTGCTTGTGCTGTGCCACCTGTTGCCAAGACGTCATCATGGATTAAAACACGTTCGCCAGGGGCAATTGCATCTTCGTGTACTTCTAAAATATCCTCTCCGTATTCTAATGTATACACTTCGCTGATGGTTCTATAAGGAAGCTTACCAGACTTACGTACAGGTACAAAACCAGCATTGAGTTTCGTAGCTAAAATCGGTGCAAAGAAAAAACCTCTACTTTCCATTCCTACGACTTTATTGATTTTTTGATTTCCCACCAGTTCATATAAGGCATTCACCGCTTTATTTAAAGCAGAGGGATCTTTTAAAAGGGGTGTAATATCTTTAAAAACAATTCCTTCTTTGGGGAAATCTTTGATATCGCGTATGTAGCTATTAAAATCCATTTCTTTTGTCAGTAGTTATTTTGCGTTAAAAGTAAAAAGAAATATATTTGCAGCCCTTTTAAAAGGGAAAAACGGCCTCGTGGCGCAACTGAATAGCGCACTTGATTACGGCTCAAGAGGTTACAGGTTTGAATCCTGTCGAGGTCACTTAGATTTATCAATTAAATTCAAAAAGTCTGTAAATCAATGATTTACGGACTTTTTCATTTTAACAAGTATCGTTTGATATCATATAAAATCACCCTATCTGGTGAGTAATTCGGTGAGTAGTTTTCATATTCGCAAAAACACCGATGATAATATGTTAAAAAATTGACAATCAGTTTTTTAAGCAAAAAGTTAGTTGAAATTGAACAACTTAAAAGCTTAAAAAAATGAATGATTCCTTCTCTATTTTATTCTATATCAGGAAAAACATGCCTGATAGAAACGGTTTGTGTCCCATCTATCTCAGGATTACGGTAAGCGGAAAACGCTCCGAAATAAGTGCAAAACGAAAAGTGAAAGTTGATGATTGGAACTGTGCTTCTGGGCGTGCCAAAAACTCCAAGCCTTCCAATCGTGAATTGAACAAATATTTGGAAGATCTGCGTGCCCGATTATATCGAATTCAAGGAAAATACGAAGCGGACGGCAGGTCATACACGTCCCAAATGATAAAAAACTCTTTTCAAGGAAAAAGCTCTAGACATAAAACACTATTGAACATCTATGAAGGTCATAACAAGGAAATATCCGAAATAGTCGGCAGGGAATTCTCTTCAGGAGCTTACCAAAGGCACCTCAGAACACTTCGACACTTAAAAGCTTTTATCGATAAGGAGTATGGCCAAGAGGATGTATATGTCAAGGAAGTAGATTTAAAGTTTATCAACCGTTTTGAACACTATTTAAAAACGAATTTAAAAGCCTGTGGACAGAATACGGTGACTAAATATGTAACCAACCTAAAAAAGATTATGCGCATATGTTATGCCAATGATTGGATAAGCAAAGACCCCTTTTATCATTGGAAAGCAAAATGGAAAAAAGTAGAACGTGATATTCTTAATGAAAGAGAGCTGAAAATTTTGATGGAAACCGAATTGCCATTGCAAAGACTGGAACAAGTAAGAGATATCTTTATATTCTGTTGTTTTACCGGTTTGTCCTATATAGATGTGGAAAAACTGTCGGACAATCATATAGTCCTTAATATAAAAGGTGAAAAGTGGATAAAAATCAATCGTTCGAAAACCGATACAAAAAGCAGTGTTCCTTTGCTTCCGATAGCTGAGAAAATACTTCAAAAATATAGTGCCACTTTAGATAACAATCAAAATAAGTTACTTCCCGTAATCAGTAATCAAAAGTTAAATACTTACCTAAAGGAAATAGCTGCAATTTGTAATATAGAGAAGAAGCTAACATTTCATTTATCTAGGCACACTTTTGCGACAACCGTGACTTTGGCAAATGGAGTGCCAATAGAATCCGTAAGTAAAATGCTCGGGCATTCGTCTTTAAAGACGACACAAATTTATGCTATGGTTATTGATAAGAAATTAATGAATGATATGAAGCGGATAGTTGGTAAATATTAAATGAGAGTTATGTAATAAAAACAAGACCCCAGATCTTACCCAAAACTTTGCACATGGTTCCTGTCCTGTTTTTGTAGTGTTCCGGTAGATAAGCGTTAAGCAAAAACAGGATAGGGCGCATCCTGCTATTTGTTCTTTAAAGTATCGTAGGGTGTATTCAAAACTTGGGAGTGAAACGGAGAAGATTTGAATAGCAAGAGGGCAACACGCTAAAGCGATGTTACTAGTTTAGATATTTCATCCATGAAACTGAAAATGAGAAGTTTACGACTTCAAATTATTGCATTTTTAAAATGTGTCGTTAAAAAGTTTACTGTAAAAACGCTGGAAACCCCAGTAAACATTGAAAAAGTTTGCTGTAAAACCTATAATTTTCCATTAAAATAGTTATCACTCGTAAGCGGATTTATATAGTAAATGATATAGGATTGCTAAACGAAAATTTGCTTCGCTCTTTTTTGTTTCGACCATTCTCAAATCAAGTCGAGTGGATTTTTCTTTTGCGAATTCTAAGAGAAAACCAAATCAATTGATAAAATTTTGTTCATAAACTTCAACAAAGGGTGATTGTCTTCGGATTACAGCAAAAATTCGATTGACAAGTTTACAGCATACCGCA
>NZ_VATY01000004.1 GCF_005885635.1 Maribacter algarum (ex Zhang et al. 2020) | reverse complement strand
CTTACCATTCCGAACAGGGAAGTTAAGCCCGTCTGCGCCGATGGTACTGCTACACCAAGTGGGAGAGTAGGTAGCCGCCTTCTTCGAAAGCCCCTTCACATCAAGTGAAGGGGCTTTTTTTATGAGGTGACTCCCAAGGATTATATAGATCTACTCTATAGTAATTGTTTCTGAAAAACTCTGTATTATGGCAAAGTAGCCAAGAGGAAATGCCTGTGGCCTTTCTACATTATCTACCACATCAATATTATCCAATCCAGTAATATCAAAAACATTTCCACGGGCTGTGGCAACAGGGGTTTCAAAAACACCTAAGTTATTTTCAGTTTGTTCAATGAGCAAATTCATATAGTTGTAGAAACCTCTATCAGCTCCTAAAATACTGACACTTAACTCTTGGCCTGATTTTAAATCATTATTGTAGAAATAAGAGAACTCAAAAGATTCCCCTTGATAAAAAGAATCTTCAGTTACCAAGAATTGACCAAAATCAAAATCAAAAACATAAAAATCATCACGACTAGCATTATCTGTAAAAGAGACTATCACTTCTTTTTCTTCTCCACTAAATAGTGTCTCAGAACCTTGTCTTATCTCATCAATGGGTACTACAGGTACATATCGAGTTGTCGCCGCATATTTCCGCCCCTTATGCTCCAAAATTAATACGAAACGAACATTTTCTTCTTGAAGAACACTTGTAGCAATGCGTTGCTCAGTTGAAAAATTTGGATTTGGCACGTATATTCCTGATCCTTTGTCTAGATCAATTAAACTTGAAAACCCTGTTTGTTCAATGATAGTACCATCTTCATTATAAATTTCGGTAAGTATTAGGATACTCTCAAGTGAAGTCACTGGGGTTTCTTCAAAAAAGCTATTGGTTTCAGAAACCCTTATTTCTACTGGAAGGTAAGGTTGACTTAAGTCACTCACCCGAATAATTCCATTTACAATTAGGCGCGGTTCTTCAGTGGGTACTTCAATTTCAACCACATCTTCACATCCCACAAGCAGAAGGAATACTATCATATTCAGAAATACTTTTTTCATATCCCATCACAACTTTAAAATTAAGGGCAAATTATTAAAATAATCATTTAAAGAATAATAGCCTTTGAAGTTTTTGAAGGCAATATTTCAATTTTAGGTATATTTAACAAAACCATCCGGTATGATGAGCAGAACACTTTTATTCTTACTTCTATCCATTCAAATGGTAACCTCACAAGAAAGCAAAATAAAGGCATTGGTAGGAGGAACACTTATTGATGGTTTTGGATCAACCCCTATTAGAAATAGTGTGGTCATAATTGAAGGAGAAAAAATCAAAACGGTCGGAACAATTGGTACGATTGAGATTCCAAATAATGCCGAAGTAATTTCAACGGAAGGAATGACCGTACTACCTGGCTTATGGGATATGCACGTACATACGATGATTAATGGGCATTCCGACTACACCTATTGGGATAAAACCTATCCGCCTCTTTTTAAAGATGTAATTATGCCCGCATCTGCACATCAATTATTGATGGCTGGTGTAACAAGTGCTAGGGATTTAGGCGCTCCTTTGGAGGAAAGTATTGCCGTTCGTGATGCGATAAATAATGGAGAAATTCCCGGTGCTACTTTATATGTTTCTGGTCCTTTTATTCAAAAGAAACCATACCCTGGTACCGAAGATTTTCGCTGGGGAGTAAACGGAGTGGAAGATGGTCGAAAGAAAGTCCGTAAATTGGCAAAGGCTGGTGTAGATTGTATTAAAGTTGTTGATCAAGACCAAATGACCATTGAAGAGTTTCAAGCTGTAGTAGACGAAGCGCATAAATTCAATTTAAAAGTTGTGGCTCACAGTCATCGTCCAGAAGAAATTAGAAGGGGATTAAAAGCTGGTGCCGATTGTTTTGAACATACAGGTCTGTCCTCAGCTCCGCGTTATCCCAACGATATAATGGAAATGATCAAAGAACGAACCGCGGACATGAGTCAAGGCCCTTTATTCTGGTGTCCAACTGTAGAGGGACTGTACAATTACGAGTACATGCGAGACAATCCCGAGAAACTGGATAATGATTCTTGGCACTTAGGACTTCCTGATAGTGTAATCACTGATATAAAAAGAAGTATTGCACATCCCGATAGAATGCCTTATTTCCAATTGACTCCCTCAAGAAAACCAACTTTGGAAACCAAAATCAAGCAACTTTTAGATGCTGGAGTAGTTCTAATGATTGGTACGGATAGTGGAATTCCTATGAAATTCCATAGCCAATCTACATGGAATGAGTTAGATGTTTGGGTAAACGAATTTGGTATTGATCCAATGTATGCAATACGTGCGGCGACATATTGGCCCGCACTTTGGATGGGCGTTGCTGACGAAGTTGGGACAATTACTCCTGGAAAATATGCAGATATTATTGCGGTTGAAGGAGATGTTCTTCGGTATATCAACCTCCTAGAAGATGTTGATATGGTCATCAAGCATGGGGCGAGATATAAATAAATTTTTGGTTTTCGAAACCGTATGTTCTAAAGAACAAACCATTTGAAAAACCTTGAAATCTGATAAGTAATTATCTTTCAATTATACATTAAAATTAAAGAATGAAGAATCTAACACCCTATTACTTCATGCTCTTCTTTTTTATCTTATTTTCTTGTTCTGAAAGTAAGAAGGAGATAAAAATGACTGCTGTGGAGAAACCTATAGTTGTTTTGCCTTTTCAAGAAATGACTTTGAATGATTTATCCGATTTTAAGGTGACTGCAGCAAACTGGAGAATAACTGGTGGTGCTTCTGTCGACCGATCGCGAACAAAAACTTTGGCGACAACCGAAGGAACTGGAGTTTTAGTGAATATACCAGACAAGGGAAAACGGGGAAACCTTGTCACATCTTTTAAGCATGGTGATATAGAATTTGAATGCGATGTTATGATGCCAGTTGGTTCAAATTCTGGCATCTATTTTCAGAGTAGATACGAGATTCAACTTTTTGATAGTTGGGGTGTAGAAAATCCGCAGCATAGTGATATGGGAGGTATTTACCAACGTTGGGATGAAACAAAAGAAGGAAAGGAAGGCTTTGAAGGATTTGCACCGAAAGTAAACGCCGCGAAGGCGCCTGGTCTTTGGCAACACTTAAAAGTTATTTTTCATGCCCCAAGGTTTGATGAATCAGGAAATAAAATAAAAAATGCACGGTTTGAAGAAGTGCGATTGAATGGAGCTTTAGTTCATCAAAATGTTGAAGTATCTGGCCCTACACGAGGTGGCTCTGATGCAAAAGAAATACCTCTGGCACCATTGCTGATTCAGGGCGACCATGGGCCTGTAGCTCTTCGTAATTTGAAGTACAAATTGTATAAGGTGAAGAAAGTACAGTTGGCAGATGTTGTTCTAAAGGAGTTCGAGAATGCTTTACCCTTGTATCCCAATTTGGATAGTCTGACTCCAATCCGTGAAGTTAGAACGGATAGTATTTCTTCGTTAATGGCGACAGGCGTGCGCCCACAGAAATTATTGAGTTATGTGGGGAAACTGAAGATACCAGAATCGGGAGACTATATATTTGATTACAAACTTAATCGGGGTGGAGGGGCACTCTTGATTGACAAGGATACAATAATCTCTATGAATGGAAATTATAGTTTGGACTCGCTAAGAGTCGCCAAAGTTAATTTGCCAAAAGGAGAAGTACCTTTTCAACTAATTTACAACAAACATGTGCCCTGGCAAATAGGCTTTGGTTTATATGTGGAAGGGCCAGGAATTCAAAAACACTCCCTTCACGCATCTAGCTCATTGAATTTACCGAGTGGAGAAGTTAATCCTAAATTCATAATACCTTTAGAAAATGAACCAATTGCACAGCGCGGTTTCTGGATGCATGATGGAAAAAAAAGAACCCATTGTATAGCCGTGGGTAATCCTGAAGGAACACATTATGCCTACGATCTAGAGTCAGGTGCTTTGCTGCAGGCTTGGAACGGTGACTTTATGGATGCAACAAAAATGTGGCAGGGAAGAGGAGAGAAACAACTTGGAGTGCCGGCTGGATTTATTGTTTCAATGCATGGAGATCCTGAGTTAGCTGATTTAAAAGACGAAAAAGTAAGTTGGCCTAACAAGGTTTCTGATTTGGATTACAAACAACTAGGATACGAATTTGATAGCGATGGATTACCAATTTTCTCTTACCAAATGGGCAGTAGTAAAGTATTCAATAAGATAATTCCATCAAAAGAAAATCGGGGTTTAAACAGGGAAATTATAATTAATGGTGCTAAAGATATGTGGTTCAAAGTTGCCGATGGTTCCAAAATTGAACAATTGCCCGATGGTACTTATATCGTAAATAATGAAAGCTATTTCATTGATTTTAAAGATGATATGCTGGAGTCAATGGTCCGAAATTCGGGTAGCACAGATGAGTTGTTGGTAAAAATACCGGCAGGTGAACAAGAATTGAATTATAGTATCATCTGGTAAATAAGAAAGGAAAATGAAGCATATTTTTAGAATATTATTGGCATTAGTCTTTTTCGCCGGACTTCAATGCAATTGGGCACAATCTCAATCTGAATTGGCAAAGAAAGAGGCAAAGTTTTATAAAATAGTGGATGTACCCATTCCTGAAGATGTGCTTTTGGAGGTTGGGGGTTTGGCTTTGAATGATAAGAATCAATTAGGGGTATCCACCAGGAGAGGAGAAGTTTGGTTGATTGATAAGCCTTACGGTAAGAAACCGATTTACAAAAGATATGCTAGTGGACTTCACGAACCCCTAGGACTCAATTTCAAAGGCAACAGTTTTTATTTGGCTCAAAGGGGAGAGTTAACCCGTCTTGAGGATAAAGATGGAGATGATAAAGCTGATGTTTACAAAACCATTTATTCTTGGCCGTTATCTGGAAATTATCATGACTACTCTTACGGTCCCAAATTCAAGAAGAATGGGAATATGTTGGTGACTCTTAATCTGTCTTGGATAGGGCATGGAGCCAGTTTATCAAAGTGGAGAGGATGGCTTTTAGAGATTACTCCAGAAGGCGAAATGATACCAATAGCAACTGGATTACGTTCTCCATCGGGCTTTGAATTGAATGCTGAGGAAGAAGTGTTTTATACTGAAAATCAGGGTGATTGGGTAGGTTCAGGTAGAATGACACACTTGGAAAAAGGAGATTTTGCGGGAAATCCTGAAGGCTTGGTTTGGACTGGAGAACCCAGTTCCCCACTTAAGCTTAAAATGGAAGACATTGAAAAAGAATCAGGTCTTAGTTTGTATGAGTATTCGAAGAAAGTACCTGAAATGAAAGCTCCGGCGATTTGGTTTCCACATACGATTTTGGGTATTTCGACTTCTGATATTTTGTATGATACAACCGGGGGTAAATTTGGTCCGTTCGAAGGGCAAATGTTCATAGGTGATCAAGGACATAGCAAGGTCATGCGCGTTTTTATGGAGAAAGTCAATGGTGTTTATCAAGGTGCGGCTTTTAATTTCGTTGAAGGTTTTTCTTCCGGAATTTTACGCATGATTTGGGGAAGTGATGCGAGCATGTTTGTCGGAATGACCAGTAGAGGTTGGGCTTCTACAGGAAAAGCACAGTTCGGACTTCAAAGACTTGTGTGGAATGGTAAAACTCCATTCGAAATCAAAACAATGAAAGCAAAAGCTGATGGGTTTGAATTAGAATTCACAAAACCGGTAGACAAATCAATTGCTTCAAAACCTGAGACTTATCAAATTACAAGCTTCAATTATCAATATCATTTCAAATACGGAAGTCCAATCGTTGACCAACAAAAAGGATTGATAAAAAAAGTTGAAGTTTCTGAAGATGGGTTAACTGCCCGTTTATTTATTGATGGAATGCGATTAGGTTTTATACATCAATTGAAAGCAGCGAACTTGAAAGCTACAAGTGGTGAAATGTTACTACATGATACTGGATATTATACCTTGAATGAAGTACCAGGAGGGCAATTAAAATCTCCTCCCACAGAGAAGATGGCTACTATGAAAGGAGTACTACAGCCAAAGAGAACAAATGAAATGCCGCTTACTTGGGTTAATGGAGTTGAGAAGAAGTTGGTTATCGGAACCATACCAGGTTTGAAATATGATGTTTCAGAAGTTGTCGTCGAAAGCAATCAGAAAATTGAATTGACCTTTAACAACAATGACGACATGCTTCACAATTTGGTTATAACACAGATTGGTAAAGAGTCGGTAGATAAAGTGGGCAATATGGCACTAGAACTAGGTTTGGATGGAGCAGATTTGAATTATGTTCCAGAGACAGACTTGGTGCTGAGTCATACGGGTATTGTTGCCCCTGGAGCGCAGGAGAAAATCTATTTTCAAACTCCTAGAAAGCCTGGCGAATATTGGATTGTTTGTACGTTTCCTGGTCATGCAGCTTCTATGAGAGCCAAATTGATTGTAAAATAACAGGATTCATTTTGTCGCCAATGAAAGACGTACAAATTCATCCGAAGGAAGAGTTGCTAAACACGATTAGCCATGCAGTTGGGGCAATCTTCGGAATTATTGGATTATATCTTCTACTTTCCAAAAACATTGAAAAGACTCCTTACACGACCATTAGTATAATTGTCTATAGCGTTACTTTTATTTCAATGTTCATAGCTTCAAGTATGTATCACTACGTTCGGGATCCTGAACTAAAAAAGAAACTACGCGTTGTAGATCATATCAATATATACTTTCTCATAGCAGGCACCTATACTCCCATGTGTCTCATAACCCTTATTGATGCCAAAGGATGGATAATATTTTATATTGTTTGGGTAATTGTGGCGGTCGGTACCTTACTTAAATTATTTTTAACGGGAAAGTTTGAAATCCTTTCATTGGTACTTTATCTAGCCATGGGATGGCTTGTAGTTTATGATTTTGATAATTTGTCTGATTATACATCTTCTCAGGGTATTCAATTACTATTTCTTGGGGGCGCTTTTTATACTTTAGGAATTATTTTTTACGCGATAGATAGAATACCGTACAACCATTTTATTTGGCATCTTTTTGTTCTTGGTGGGGCGATAAGTCATTGGCTGATGATTTATCTTTATGTGATTTAGCTATGGATAATATCCTTGTATTCCTCAAAAAAGCTTTCCAAAAGAATCATTTTTTTGTTTAAAAACTCCATCGTCTCTTGCCACGAATTTTTGTTATGAATTGATACACCTTCCTTTTGAACGTAGATTCTTGAAATCTCCTTATCATTCTCTAGTATAATGGCTTCTTCAAACTGAGCACCAGGAAGGTATTCATTAGTCAATATAGACTTTAGTGATACCAATTTTTCCCAAAGATGAATTCTCTGTTCCAAATCGGAAGTTTCAATATCCATAGATACCGTTGCCACTTTTAAACCAAAATGAAACTTTAATGATAATCCCTTGATTTTGGTGTTGTATAACGTCCATTTATGGGGGAAAGACTTTCCGAAGGAAATCCAGAAATTTTCACGTAATTTTTTAGATTCTTCCTTGCTGAACATTTTTAAAGAAAATAAGCAATTACAATTCCAAAAATAATGACCAACAGTTTCCTAAGATTGAATTTATGTCCCTCCGAACTTTCAAAAAGAATAACCGTAGAAATATGTAAGAATACACCAATTACTAAAGCAGTTATAGGTGCGTAGTATTGAGATGCCAGTGCTGAAATGCTTGCTATAAAGCTTCCTAGAGGCGTCATTAAGGCAAATAGAACAATAAAGAAAACAGCTTTTGTCAGTTTGATTTTAGAACCTAGTAAAAAGATGCTCAAGATAACCGCAATAGGTATTTTATGGATAAGAATTCCGTAGATAATTGTATCGTGTTTTTCAATGGGAAATCCTTCTAAAAACGCATGAATAGAAAGGCTGACAAACAAAAGCCATGGAAAGCTACTCTTTTCACTATTCAAATGTACATGACCGTGCTCCGCGCCTTTCGAGAAGAACTCCAAGAAAATCTGAAGTAAAATCCCCAGCATGACAAAAACACCAACAGTCTTTGCATCAGAATTTTCATAGGCAGAGGGGAGCAATTCAAAAACAGTCAGTGCCAAAAGAAAAGCTCCACTAAAAGCTAAAAGCAGTTTGAAGTTTTCTTTGCTTTTAGGTTTTGCGACTAGAACAAAGACAAAACTGAGCAGGACTCCTAAAACCGGCAGGAGGTAAGTCATACAAATATAATTAGGTTGTCGTAAGATCCCAAGATTGAATCCGCTTGGTAGCGGTAAAAATACTGTATTTTTGCGGCAATCAGATGTGAAGAGATGAACAATAATTTTAAAATGGTTGCCAAGACCTTATTTGGTTTTGAAGAGATTTTAGCTAAGGAAATCCGGAATTTGGGGGGTGGAAATGTAGTCGAGGGAGTTCGTAGTGTTTCTTTTGAAGGGGATACTGGCTTTATGTATAAAGCCAATTTGTGTTTGCGAACAGCTGTCAAAATCATAAAACCTATTCATTCTTTTTCAGTTCGAGATGAGAACGAATTGTACAAGGCTATTTATCGAATGGACTGGAGTGAGTACCTCTCTGTGGATACAACCTTTGCAATTGATACAACGGTGAAATCGGACAATTTCACTCATTCCTTATATGTTTCGCAGAAGGTCAAAGATGCCATTGTAGATAAGTTTAGAGAAACCGAAGGAAAAAGGCCAAGCGTAGATGTGAAGCATCCAGATTTACGCATCAATATCCATTTGCATAAGGACAGGTGCAATGTTTCTTTAGATAGCTCTGGAAGGTCTTTACATCAAAGAGGGTATCGTATCGCAACGAATATAGCACCTATAAACGAAGTTTTGGCTGCAGGTTTATTGTTATTGAGTGGATGGGATGGACAATGTGATTTTCTGGATCCTATGTGCGGTAGTGGAACAATGTTGACCGAAGCAGCAATGATTGCCTGTAATATTCCGGTAAATATCAATCGAAAAGAATTCGCCTTTGAAAAATGGGATGATTTCGACGAAGAATTATTTGACAAAATAGTAGAAAGCCAACTCAGGAAAACAAGGGAGTTTCATCATAGAATCATCGGCTATGATAAGGCGCCTTCTGCTATTAGAAAGGCTAAGGAAAATATTGAAAACGCAAATCTTGAAGATTACATTTCGGTAGAGCGTAAAAACTTTTTTGATACAACAAAACCTGTGAAGGGGAAACTACATATGGTTTTTAACCCTCCTTATGGAGAAAGACTTGACCGGAGCGATTTGGATTCTCATTTCGATGTGGAGACCTTTTACGAAGATATAGGCGATACTTTGAAACAAGAATACCCGGGAACTGATGCTTGGTTTATAACTTCAAATTTAGAAGCCTTGAAGTTTGTCGGTTTGCGACCTTCGCGAAAAATCAAAGTCTTTAATAGTCATTTAGAATCTCGTTTGGTGAAATACGTAATGTATGAAGGAAGTAAAAAGGCCAAGTTTCAGAACAAAGAAGATTAACCTAAACTTTAGTTTTCCTCTTCTATTAGTTTAGGCTCGTCTTTGTCTATTTTGATTCTTTTTTCTTTTTTGTAGAGTGGAAGGAAGTAGGAAATAGAGAAGTTATATCCTATGCCGAATATACTATTGTCGGTGACCTTATTGAATCCGGGAATGAAAAGGTTTGAAAATTCACCTTCATCAAGTTTTTTATTTGGATTTGGTACCAATGCTCCTAGTCTCACACTGCCCCCTAAATAGATGTTCGCAAATAACTCCGCTTTTATTCCCATAACAGCTTCGAGCCATGTTGCGGTTCTACTTTCAAGTTCAATAGGTTCGCTCCCACTTTCTTGAAACCCATTGGGGCTCCAATAGCGATTGCTATCAAAGATTTGATAATTGTTTATCGTGTGATTGAATGTACTGAATGCAATACGGGCTCCTGCATAAATCATGTTTTGCTCGCCGTACCAATTGGCATAGGTATTATAGTCAAAACCTACTTTGATATAACTTCCTTGAGTTGTAAAGTTGTATGCGTCCTCTTGTCGGGTGCGCTTTTCGTTCCCAAGTTCTGCTGCTAAGTAATATTTGAGGCTTAACCTATAATCTCCAACAAATTCTAATCCGGTATATTCTTCTTCGAAAAATGAGATAGTTGGTCTACTCAAATCTACACCAACACGCAGGCCATAAGGTTGTTTGTATACAACTGTATCTTTTGGTTTTGTGTCAATTGGTTTGCTTTGAGCGTTTCCAAAAAAGAAACAAAAAACAAAGCTGGTGCTAATGAAATACTTTAACATGGGCAGTTGTTTCTTCTGTTTCTAATTGTACTGTTGTCTTTATTATTTCTATGCTTTGGATCCAGTTTTCAGGGGCGGTTGTAAAATTCGAACTTAAATTTTCATAGTTGACTACAAAGCCGCAAGCTCTAGAGACAAATTCTTCTTTTGTTTCATAGGAAAAACCCAGAGCATCCGCGTTACCGGTCTCCACTTCGTTTGTGTCATCTGCAGAATCCGATATAAAGGAAAAATTTGTTAATGTTTCTATAGTTTTTAAAGGAATACTTATAGAATCTAAGGAAGACCGATCAGTAAAAGTGTCGACAGGAGTGTCATTACCAGCTCCGACTACACGAAGTCCTGGAACCGCCTTAAACTCCGTAGGATTCTCCGAGTCGTAAAAACGAATAATTAGTAGCGGGGTATCACCATCAACGCAAATATCATCTTTTTCACAGGCAGAAAAAGCAATGCAGAGCAGAAAGATAAGAATTAGTTGAAATCTATTCATGGGACTATAACTTTTCTAAAAGTACAATATTTTCAACGTGATGGGTCTGAGGAAACATATCCACGGGTTGCACCTTAGTCACTTTATAGGAATCTTTCATTAATTCTAAATCCCTTGCTTGGGTAGCGCTATTGCAGCTTACATAAACTACTTTTTTAGGAGAGATGTTCAATATTTGCCGGACCACATCTTTGTGCATGCCATCTCTTGGCGGATCAGTAATAATTATATCCGGAACACCATGCGTAGCTATAAACTCTTCGTTAAATACATTTTTCATATCCCCTACGAAAAAATCAACGTTATCAATATTGTTATTTTCTGCATTTGCTTTCGCATCCTTGATAGCTTCAGGAACAGATTCTATTCCAATAACTTTTTTAGCTTTTTTCGATACAAATTGAGCGATAGTTCCAGTACCTGTATACAAGTCGTAGACTAGTTCCTCACCTGTTAGTCCAGCAAAATCACGGGTGATTTTGTAAAGTTCATAAGCCTGTTCTGAATTAGTTTGGTAAAACGACTTTGGGTTTATTTTGAATTTCAGACCTTCCATTTCCTCGAAAATATGGTCTCTGCCAGAGTGACAAATTACTTCTTGATCGTAGATGGTATCGTTTTGCTTTGGGTTGACAACATATAAAAGTGCCGTAATCTCAGGAAATGTATTTTGCAAATGGTTCAGCAATAGATTTCGGTTTTCTTTATGATTCTCGTAGAATTGAACTAAGACCATAATCTCTCCCGTAGAAGAAGTTCGAATCATTAAAGTACGAAGTTCACCATGTTGATTTCTGGGATTAAAAAATGAGATTTGGTTCTTAACTGCAAAATCCTTCGTCTCCAATCGAATTGTATTTGAAGGATCAGCCTGCAGATGGCATTTTTCAATATCCAATATTTTATCCCACATTCCGGGAATATGGAAGCCTAATGCGTTTTTATCTTCAAAAATTGTATCAGATTGTAATTCCTCCAAAGTCAACCATCTGCTATCCGAAAAGGAGAATTCCATTTTATTCCGATAGAAATACTGCTTTTCAGAACCTAGGATAGAATTCGCTTCTGGTAAATCTAAATGACCGATACGGCGTAAATTATTTTCGACCTCCTTCTGCTTGAAGAACAACTGGTGCTCGTATCCCATGTGTTGCCACTTACAACCACCACAGGTTCCGAAGTGTTGGCATTCAGGGGTTACACGTTTGTCTGAAAGCGAATGAAAATGTGTTGCCTTGCCCTCGAAATAACTTTTTCGTTTCTTGGTGGTTTGAACATCAACAATATCACCAGGAACGGTATTCGTCATGAAAATTACTCTTCCGTCAGGGGCTTTACCAATTGTTTTTCCTTTGGCCCCCGCATCAATCACTTCAACATTTTCAAAAACTTGTCTTCTGTTCTTTTTACGCATTGGGCAAAAATAGGAATTGGAATGTATTTATTCTCCTAACTTTAAAAGGAATAACAATATTTTAAGGAAAATTTGAACCTTTTCAACTTTTGGTTGTCTTTGTTGTAGAAAGGTATTATGACCGAACCGAATAAAATATTTGACGGACTACTTGTTTTGCAATATAAATCGGGTAGTAAAAAAGCTATGAGTCTTTTGGTGAAACGCCATCATGAAAAATTATGCAAACACGCCTATTGGTACACTCATGATATGGATCAGGCTAAAGATATTACACAAGAATGTTGGAGTATTATTCTAAAAAAAATTGAAACCTTAAAAAACCCTAATTTGTTTGGCAGTTGGGCTCTGCGTATTGTTACCAGAAAATCTTTGAATATCATAAATCAAGAAAAACGAGAATTGCAGAAAAGGAGTGATTTTCATTTTTGCAGAGTTATTGAAAATGAAAAACATGTTAATAAAGAAGAAATAGGTATACTTCAAAAAGCAATAATGGCCCTAAATAAAGATCAGCAACAGGTGTTGCGATTATTTTATGCTGAAGATTATTCGCTTAAAGAAATAAGTGATATTCTAAGTATTTCTAGGGGTACAGTGAAATCACGCTTATTTCATGCACGTGAAAAATTAAAAAAAAATCTAAAGTAAAAAACCGCTTTTCCACCTTCGTGGAGGCTAATTTAAAGCTGAAGTTATGAGAAAAAGAAACGAAAAAATTGATGACTTAATCAAAGAAACATTAACTCAAGAGGAAGCAGAATTTTATGATGGGCTCGAAGAACAAAACCTATTAGGTAAAATCGGTGAAGTTTACAAAGGTAAAATGGGTTGGTTAGCTATAGCTATGAATATTATGCAACTCATCACTTTAGCCCTATTTGTATACTGCATAGTCAAGTTTTTTAATACTGAAGATACCTATGAGCTCATAAAATGGTCTTCGGCAGGTTTTCTTTGTATGATTTATTTAAGTATGATGAAACTATACATTTGGATGCAAATGGACAAGAATGATATGTTACGAGAATTAAAACGTATTGAATTACAAATAGCTATTTTGAATAATAAATAAAGAAGCAAAAAAAAGTGGTCATTTATAAAGGAATGACCACTTTGTTGATGTAAAAGTTGTTCTTGCTATTTGTTGAATCGGTTTAATATACGCTCCATTTGTCTACCGGCTGCTTCTCTACCTCCAAGGCCGAATGAAAGTGCTATTGATACTGCAATTGTTCCTAACGTAATTCCAAATGCCATGTTGATGATTTCATCTCCAAGTCCCATGGTTTTAAGTCCCATTGCTAAGAAAATTGCTAGAATGCTCATTCTTACAATTGATGCTACAAATGTATTATCATTAGCCTTAGACATTGCTTTGTGAGCCAATGACGCTATCCAATTTCCAATGACCAAAATGACCAATCCAAATAAGATATTACCAGCGACACCAACAATAGTATCTAATATTTCAGTAAGTCGTGTGAATTCTAACTTTTCAATCGCAGTTGTTATACCGAAAAGGAGGATAAAAAAATAGGCCACATTACCAATTATTTTAGGAAGGTTCGTATTTGAAGTAACCCCGCCAAGATTCATTTTGTTTACGATACTATTTAAATTAAAACTCTCTAGTAAATCAGAGAGTAAGCCCGTAACAAATCTCCCGCCGATAACAAATACCAATATTATGATAACGGCAACAAGAATTTTCGGAATTGCAATAAAAAATTGCTCTAACATATGTATAGCCGGTACGGAAATGGCATCCATATTTAATATGTTTAGGGCAGTAATAAGTAAAGGAATGAAGATAAATATGAAGACAATTTTTTTGAGAATGTTTACGATATCAAGATTTTCGGGTAATTTTAGCTTCGGTACAAAGTTCCGGATTGTGTCACCTGCAAGACCAACGAGTTCAGATACAATGGTAGCTAACATATAACCAATATACCCTACTAAACCAGCGCCCACAATGTTAGGTATGTAATCAGTAAAACCGTTGAGTAGGTTTTTTACAGGGTCCAAAACACTTGTCATTCCTAGTTTTTCTAAGGCAAGCATAAAAACAAAGATCATAACTAGAAAATAAATCAGTTTGCCTATAAATTTGGATAATATTATTTTACCTGTTCCAAGCTTTTGGTCCACTCCAGTGCGCCTTATTAATTTTGTAATTAATCTTTTTATAAAACCTGCAAGAAACCAGCCTATCACTAAGATAAGAATGGCTCCAATGGTATTCGGCAAATAGCCTCCAACAGAATTCGATAAATTGTCAAAAATGTTTTGTAAAAAATTCATTTAGTGTGTCTTTTAATTTGTTAGTGTTTAATTGAATTTTCATAATGTATAAAATGAGTTGTTGAATTTGTTTTGACAGCAAATATTAATTTGAGGCATCGATTAAGTGCTAGAATATCAGGTCGAAATACAATAAAAATGGATATCATAAGATATTTCTTACATCTAACTATTTTGTAAATGCCCCGTGGCAAATGATTGATTATATTTTCTGTTCTTTTTCGTAATTTTACAATTCCACAAGGATGATTTCTCTCCTACGCTGAATTTTCGTCCCGAGCTTTCGGGATTCGAAAGGAAAAAGGTACAGAAGGAATTACTGAAGTTTTATCCAGAGATTGTTACGTTATAATCTCGCAAAGTAATTTTTTATCATGTCAGTTTTAGAAAAAATCACTTCTGAAGGTGCGATTGCATTGGAAGATAAGTACGGAGCACACAATTATCACCCGCTACCTGTTGTTTTGAGTAGAGGAGAAGGTGTATTTGTTTGGGACGTTGAGGGAAAAAAGTACTATGACTTTTTATCTGCTTATTCGGCGGTAAATCAAGGGCATTGCCACCCAAAAATCGTTGGTGCAATGGTAAATCAGGCACAAACTTTAACACTTACTTCCAGGGCATTCTACAATGATGTTCTTGGGAGGTTTGAAAAGTATGCAACCGAGACTTTTAAGTTTGATAAGTTATTGCCCATGAATACGGGAGCGGAAGCTGTGGAAACGGCTTTAAAAATCTGTCGTAAGTGGGCGTATGAGAAAAAAGGAATACCTGAAAACCAAGCGCAGATTATTGTTTGTAAAAATAACTTTCACGGTCGTACTACAACTATAATCTCGTTTTCAAACGACCCTGTAGCACGAAAGAATTTTGGTCCGTTTACGGAAGGGTTTATAAAAATAGAATACGATAGTCTTCAAGCGTTAGAAGAAGCCTTAGAGAACAATTCCAATGTAGCGGGATTCTTAGTTGAACCTATTCAGGGTGAGGCCGGAGTTTATGTTCCATCAGAAGGCTACTTGGCAGGAGCTAAGGCACTTTGTGAAAAACACGGTGTTTTATTTATTGCTGATGAAGTCCAAACAGGAATTGCCCGTACGGGTCGCTTATTAGCTACCTGTGGCAATTGTTCTTGTGCTGATAAACATTGTAGTGGAACGCCAGAGATAAAGCCGGATGTATTAATTCTAGGAAAGGCCCTTTCTGGAGGTGCATATCCTGTTTCAGCTGTATTGGCCAATGATGATATAATGGGAGTTATTCGACCTGGAAACCACGGAAGCACATTTGGTGGAAATCCTATTGCAGCGGCAGTAGGAATGGCCGCTTTAGATGTTATCAAAAATGAAGAATTGGCCCAAAACGCCTTTAAACTAGGGGAATTGTTCCGTTCAGAGTTACACAAGTTTGTTGAAGGCAGTACTATTGTAAACGCTGTTCGAGGTAAAGGCTTACTAAACGCAATTTTAATAAATGATACCGAAGAAAGCTCAACTGCTTGGGATATCTGTATGGCCTTGAAGGAAAACGGACTCCTTGCAAAACCAACTCACGGTAATATCATCCGTTTTGCACCCCCCTTGGTAATGAACAAAGAACAATTGTTGGATTGTATTTCAATAATCACAAGAACACTTCAGCAGTTTGAGAAATAACTCTTATGTACTTTATTCATACAAAAATGCCCGTAGTCTTTTTCAACCACGGGCATTTTTTTATACGTTTAGTTGTTAAAAATCTGAGCCTTCAAAATTGCCTGTCGAAATCATAGCTATGATCACACCAAAATAGATAATGGTGATAATTAGCATAATAACTGATAGTCCAATACCTATGTAAGACAGAATTTTTCCCGTTTTCACATTATCCAAACCAGTTGCATATCCATCGGGGTCCGCTTCATAGGCACGTTCTGCTTTTTTTGCATTTGACAAACCTATAAAACTGAATATCGCTCCGAAGGGGCCACAACAGAATAAAGCCGCAACTATTGATATAATTCCAAAGGTAAGTGCGTTACTTGCACCGGGTAGTTGTTGATTGTTCATAGTGTTTTTTTAACCTAATAATTCTTCCATTCTTTCCATTATCAACTCCTCATCTCCGCTTTGGAGTACATCCCAACCTAAAGCTGAAATTATCCAAACAAAAAATAGAAGCACAAGAACATTCAAAATCAAGCCGATGATTGCAATTATTTTTCCCGTCTTTAAGCCTCCATAGTCAGAATAATTTTCTGGGCCCTCCAGATAAACTTTTTTCGAACCTGCAGCTAATACAAGGGCTACTATTGAAAGAAGTAAACCAAGCACTCCGTAGCACCAACAGAATATAATTGATGCAATGCCTAGAACGATAATAACTGTTACATTAGGTAATTTTTGTTGTTCCATAATTTGAAAGGGTATTTTATTTATATAAATTTTAAAATATAGTTGGTCAAAATTAATCCTACAGTAGCTATCACTAAGAAAATAGTGATTTTGTTGGCATATTTAATTTGGAAAAACCGGTCCAAAGCCAAAACAACAAAAAGAGGTAAAATTGCAAAAATTGCCGGATACATTTCCCAAGCTGCTAAAAAATCTCCTTGAAATAGAAAAGCCACAGAACGCTGCAAACCACAACCAGGGCAATCGATACCTATAATTTTTTTTGTAAAACAAGGGAGCATGTAATCCTCAAGTTGCAAAAGCAAAAACATATAATGCGTTTTCTGTACTAAACAATTAGTCCTCCGAAAAATACCATTATTTTTATGGAATTAAAACAAATACATGACTGATTTTCAAATTGGAGATTCTGTTGAAACCATAGATGATATCATCAAAGGTGTTGTCGTGGGGATTAAGGGTCTAGAAATAACCATTGAGACCGACGAGGGTTTCCCAATGGAATATTCAGCTTCTGACTTGGTAAAAGTCACAGGCTCGTTTAAAGTTAGTAATTATGAGATAGCTCAAATAAAGCCAGAAAAAGAAATTCCCAAGAAAAAGAAATCATCAGCAGTTAAATCGAAAGAAAGAAATGCGCCAAAAATGGAGGTTGATCTCCACTTACATCAAATAACGAACTCTGAAAGAGGAATGAATAATTATGATAAGCTGAATCTACAATTAGAAACTGCAAAGCGTCAATTAGAATTTGCCATTCGTAAGCGTATTCAAAAAGTAGTTTTTATTCATGGAGTAGGAGAGGGCGTGCTAAAAGAAGAATTGAAGTATCTTTTTGGTCGATACGAAAATGTGAAATACTATGATGCGGACTATCAAAAATATGGGTTAGGAGCTACAGAAGTTTACATCTACCAGAACATCTAGCTACAATTAGACAACTACTCTGATAAGGTAGTGGTCACCGTACCGAAATTATCAATTGCCAAATTTGTAATACGTGAATCATTTGATGTTACGAATGAAATTGTGTTCAATCGAATTTCATGTTCATATGTTACCCCATCTGCATTTAAGGTAGTTGTAATTAGTACTTCACCTCCTTGGGCTATTATTTCTTCAATAACAGTGGGTTCTGTTAAGGGAATATCATTGCAGAAATAATTCGTGGAGACATTGTCAGAGAATGTCCTGTAAGTTGCCCTGGCGGGGCCAGAAGCCGTTACAGCAGTAGAGATTGCTCCGTCAGATACTTCATTTTTAATAGCTCCGCTGGGTAATTCCAGAATTAGGGCTTCCGAAGTGTTTAGTTTAAAGAGAACATTGGCTGTTTCGGCTGAAACGGCATCACAGTTTTGTATAGTAGCGCTGTCAAAATCAATAGTCTCAATTTGTAAATCACCATCATCGCAGGAAAAGAGCAATGCCAATATGCCCAAGCAAAGAATTTTTTTCATATTTCAAATTTAAATTAATTTAAAAGGATTAACGTTTAAGTTTGCCTAATTTTAGCAATTATTAATTCTAAAAAATTAGTTAACTTTGTTAACTAATTTTCCGAGAATACTAGAAAATGAAAAACGTTTACTTAGATAATGCCGCTACTACTCAAGTGAGAGAAAGTGTAATTTGTAAAATGCAGGAAGCGCTATCAACTTACGGCAATCCTTCTTCTACTCATAGTTTTGGTAGATCCGCCAAGACTGGAGTTGAAAGTGCGAGGAAAACCATTGCAAAACATATGAATGCCCATCCCTCGGAAATTATTTTTACGTCTGGAGGAACCGAGGCAGATAATATGATTTTACGTTGTGCAGTGCGGGATTTAGGAGTTAAGACAATAATTACCTCTAAGATAGAGCATCATGCTGTAACCCATACTGTTGAGGAACTTGAAGAAAAACAAAATGTTCATGTAATATATGTTAATCTTGATGGGTATGGTTCACCGGACCTTATACATTTAGAAGAACTATTAAAGAAAGACAAAAGCAAGAAATTAGTTAGTCTAATGCATGTGAATAATGAGCTTGGAAACAAACTTGATATCGATGCAGTCTGCAAATTATGTAAGGATAATGATGCCCTTTTTCACTCTGATACCGTACAATCAATTGGTCATTTTACATGGGATATGGAACAAACACCTGTCGATTTTATGGCAGCCGCAGCGCATAAATTTCACGGACCCAAAGGGGTAGGTTTTGCATATATAAAAAAGAACACGGGATTAAAACCGATGATTGCGGGTGGTGCTCAAGAACGTGGATGCAGAGCGGGTACCGAGTCATATCACAATATAGTCGGTCTTGAAGAAGCATTTCTTAATGCCTACGACAATTTGGAGGAAGAGAAGGCCTATGTTATTGGTTTGAAAAAACACTTTATTGAAAAAGTGCAAAAGGAAATCCCCGGAGTTCAATTCAATGGTCTTTCTGGGGATATTGAGAAAAGTACGTACACCTTGGTGAATATGCGCTTACCTGTTGATCAGCAAAAGGCACTAATGCTCTTGTTTCATTTGGATATAAAGGGAATTGCATGCTCTCAGGGTAGTGCTTGCCAGTCAGGAAGTGGTAAAGGCTCTCATGTGCTCAACGAAATATTGAGTGAAGAAGAACGTAAACAGCCTTCATTACGTTTTTCTTTTTCGAAGTACAACACCAAGGATGAATTGGATTATACAATAGGTGTTTTAAAGGAGTTTGTAGAGAAGTAATTAATTAGCCTTTTCCCCTTTTTCGGTCTTTCCTTTTCTCCCTGTCATATGGAAATTTACGAGAGGCAAGTTTCATCATCCGATCAATTAAATCATCAGTGTTTTTGCCTGATTTCTTATTGATTTCTTTTTCGTATTTCCAGAGAAGTTTTCCGGTTGTACCATCACTAATTTTGATTCCGATACGGCCGTAATTGGCATCGCCGAGAAAATAATCGAGAAAACTAAAGTCATCAGGAACCCCTTTGGAAAGAAGAATGTTGAGATCTAAGTTTCCGCTAATAATTCCGTCTACCTTCAGTATTTCACTTAGTTGCTTTATGGTATATACATCAATATTCTTGTAGGTAATATTGTTTTGAGCCAATATGGCATTTGTATCCTCCGTATTTTGAAATTCTACGGAAAATTTTTTCTTTCTTTTTCGTTTAGAAAAATAGGTCTCCAGGGCGTTTTGAACCGCCAGACCTTCTTTTTTTTCACGTTCTTCCAAATCTTCTTTTGAAATATCATCTTTCAAATCCAAATTGGTTAAAAAGGGCATAATAGCCAATACATTATGCTCTTTACTGAATAAGTCGAACTTATCACTCTCATATATATTTTTTTGCGCATTCAAAGAAATGCTGACTAAAACAAATATGTATAAAATGGTAATTCTTATCATTAGAGTTTGCTTCGAAATATTTTAAAAGCGAGCGTTTATCCTAAGGTTCAATACACGGCTTGTTAAGAAATTAGGTACAGCAAATTGCTGCTTACTATCTACATCCCGAACCCAAGTATTGGTGATGGAATTCTGTGCATTGAATAGGTTAAAAACCTCAAAGCCAACATTTAAAGCCTTGAACTTGTTAAGCCAGTGGTTTTTAGGGTAACTTTTGCTTTCATTTGCAAAAATATAGGAAATTCCTAAATCAGCACGTTTATAATCCCTTAATCTATTCTGAAAAATATAAGGATCGGCATAACTAGGGGATCCACCAGGAACTCCGGTATTATAAACTAGGTTCAAATACATTTTCACATCAGGAATAGTAGGAATATAGTCTTGAAACAAGATCGCGAATTTAAGTCTTTGATCTGTGGGTCTTGCAATGTAACCTCTATTATCGCTATTTTCCTCGGTTTTTAAATAACCTATACTTACCCAAGATTCTGTTCCGGGTACAAAGGCTCCGTTTAATCGCAGTTCTCCTCCATATACATAAGCTTTCGCATTATTATTTGCCAAATATCGTATTCTAACATCTTCTATGGTATAGGTGTTTACATTGTTCAGTTTTTTGTAATAAGCTTCGGTCGATAAGCTGAAAGGCCTGTTCCAGAGATTGAAACTATATTCATTGCCCAACACAAAATGTATGGACTGTTGTGCCTTTACATTTGGCTGAATAGTACCTATGTTATCACGTAGCTCTCTATAAAATGGGGGTTGATGATAAACCCCTGCAGAAAACCGAAAAAGCATATCTTTTTCCCAATTTGGTTTTATGGCGAACTGTGCTCTAGGACTAAAAACAACTTGTGCAGTTTTTAAAACATTCTGACCACTTACCTTCCAATAATGCGTCCGAAAGCCGAAGTTGTAATAGATATTGTGATCTTTCCATAAGTTTCTGTCACTAAACTGGGCAAAAGCCGAGAATCGATTTGTTTTTACAAGATTCTTGGCAATCAATGACTCATAAGCTTCTAACGGAGAATCAAAAGGTTCTTCAGGTTGATTATTTACAAATTCAGGTAATGGGGGTCGTATTGAAAATCCGACCGAATCGATAAACTCAGATTCACGCAATTGATCGCGGATATCTTCATGAGTATACTTAATTCCCCATTCCAAAACACGTTGGTTTTTGATATTTCTTCCTTTGTGCTCTAAATTGAAAATCAGCGCATCTAAATCGTTTCTAGCACGATTGAATTGCGAACCAAGACCTTTTGAGGACGTTATCTCTCCGACAGTTTCACTGCCTAAATTTGAATCTACTTCCCCAAGTTCGTAACTCGCTATAATATCAGAACGTTCTTGTTCACTTGTATGAAAGATTGATGAGATTAGTTTTAAAGTGGTATTATCATCAAGAAAATAATTCGCTTTTACAGCTGCTAATTCGGTAGCGTATTTATTGTTTTCTCGTCCTTCATACTTGATGAGTAAGGACTTTGGGGCATTAAGTGTTCCAAAATTGGTCTTCCTGCTCAAAGGTTCATTTTGATAATCGTTGAGCGAAATATTGCCCAAAAAGTTTAAGTTGAATTTTTTCGAAAAGCGATAGGTGAAAAAGGTTTGCGCATCAAAAAATATCGGATTCAAATTTGTCTTAGTCTGTTGGCTATTTACTAAAAGGGAGTTGTCTCTGTATCGAATACCGGAAACACTTGTGAAGTTTTTGTTTTTTGAAACGGTTTCCAGGGCTGCACTGGCTCCAAGAAAACTAGCTTCGAATTGTGCTCCAATATCAATAGGGTTTTTATAAGTGATATCGAGAACAGAAGAAAGCTTATCGCCATATTTAGCCTGAAATCCACCTGGAGAGAATTTTACAGTAGATACCAAATCAGTATTTACAAAACTCAAACCTTCTTGCTGTGCAGAACGAATCAGAAATGGGCGATACACTTCTATTTCATTTACATATACCAGATTCTCATCGTAATTGCCACCTCTTACGGAATACTGAGTACTAAGTTCGTTGTTTGATGAGACACCCGGCAATAGTTTCAATATGTTTTCAACCCCTGCATTAGCTCCGGGAATTTTCCGAATGACATCTTTTGAGATGGTTGTAATTCCGTCTGTATTTTTTTCTCCGGTTGGTGATACGGTAACACCGTCCATTTGAATGGCATCTGTTTTCATTACCGGGTTGAACTCAAAGGCTTCATTGGTTTTCAAAACCAATTTTTCCAAAACCACATTCTTGTGCCCCAAATGTGAAAATGTAATGGTTGTTTCTACATCGGCAATTAGTTCGAGAATGTAAAATCCGTTGGCATCAGAAAAAGTCCCTCCACTACCTATGGACACGTTCACTTCGGTAAGGGGGGTATTCTGTTCATCCAAAACAATGCCCGTAATGGTTGCTGTCTGCGCTGTTACAGACATGAAACCAAATAGGACTAGAAAAACAACAATGAATCTAGAGCGTTTCAAACGGGATTATTTTCTAAAGAATGTGCTGGTAAATGTTGTACTGTTCCCCACGTTGTCAGTTACGACCACAACAAGTTCACATTTGGTTTGATTTAGAATCTTATCGTCAAAATTATAGGTAAGCGTGTTTTTTTTAGATTCATATTCCATTAGTATCCATTCACCATTTAAGGTGGCTGAGTAGGTGTTTACCCCACTTAAATCATCCGAAATCATAATGCTCAAATAACTGTAATTATTCAACCATTGTTTTTCTTTGAAGTTTTTCGCTCGAATCTTGGGTGCTGTAGTATCCTTAGCTAGGGTATAGGTTCCTAAATTCCGTGTCCGGGTAGTGAAAGTAGTTCCTCGTTTATAGGTTGATGCATAACTTGCTTTCAATTTTTTATCCAATCGGGCAATAAAGAGTTGTTCGCGGTCTTCTTTAGAGTATTTAGAGGTATCAAAAGTAATTGTGAAATTACGATGCGCAGGAACCCTACTATTATGAATGGTAACGGTGTCGTTGTCTTTTTTTAAGTCAATATAAAAATCTTTGTAAAATGTGTTGGCCGGAAAGTATACTTTGGCCGCTCCAAGGTCATAGTTATTGGGTTTTTTGGCGATAACATAAGTATCTGTTTTAAGACTTTGCTTTTGGATTTTTATAGCTTCTTTTTTTCCTTCTACTGGAATTATGGCTTTGGTCAAATTCCCTTCTAAATCTTTTAGTAGAAGTTCAATAGAATAGCTCATTCCTTCCTTTAGATTAATTTTACCGTCGTTTTTTAAAGCCTTGTAAATACTTAGTCGGTTATTGGGTGTTAAGAAGCATTGTTGAATTTTTTGACGGTATTTTCCGTAATGATCATAATCAATAAAAGTATTTATATAACGTGTTTCCTTAAATGAGAAAGTTTCAAAATCGTATGCTGTGTAGGTCTGTCCATTTACTTTTAGTTCTACCGAATAAATACCATTTCGGTTAGCGGCCATATCTTGCCGATCATATCCTTTGAAGCCAATTCCTATAGTACCAGAAGCCGTAACTTCATCCGCTAGAAATGTACCATCTTTTTGTTTAGAAAAATTGAGTTCAACTTTATTAGCATTTTGGTTGACCTGTGCATCTTTGGATAGAGGATAGACGAACAACTTATCGAGAACGGGATTTGTAGCATCTCGCACCTCAAGGCCATAGAATAAGGGATTCGTGGGTTTTTCAGTAATACTGCTTCGAATTTCAAAATGAAGATGCGGACCCGAAGAGCCTCCCGTATTTCCTGAATATGCGATAACTTGTCCCTTTTCTAACTTGAGTTCTCCGTAATCTGGAAAAACCTCAATCTCATAGGCCTTTTTGTCGTACTGTACTTTTTTGACGTATTCCTCTATTTCTGGCCCAAATTTTTGAAGGTGCCCGTAAACAGATGTATATCCATTTGGATGAGCAACATACAGCACTTTTCCATAGCCATAAAGCGATACTTTTATTCTGGTTATGGTACCGTCACCAATTGCAAATACCGGAAGTCCTTGTCTTTGCTGGGTTTTTATATCGATTCCGGAATGGAAATGATTGGAACGCAATTCACCAAAAGTTCCCGCCAAAATCAATGGGATGTCAAGTGGCGAACGAAATACGTCTTTTGGATACTTTTCCTGAGCAGATAAGGTCAGGGAAACGAGTAAAATCCATAAAAAAAATGCTCTTTTAATCATAGAAAAATAGGTTGGTACAAATGGGGCGAATCACTTTGGTAGCAGAATGTTTGAGCCTGAGAAATAGGGTCTAACATTCGCTAAAAGGCATAAAATTAAGCAGATGAAAGCAAATAGTAGCATTCAATCTGGAAAAAATATAGCTTTTAATTGGCCCCTTAACACTTAACTAACGATTTTAAAGGCGTTAAAGTATTACTTCAAGAATAATTAAAAAAACTATTGCTAAGTCCTTTAATGTATGTTAACTTTGTTTAAAACGCATTGAGTTTTACGCATGAGCGAATTGGTCAAAATAGTTGATTCACTTGAGAATAAAATAAGTAAGCTGCTTCATAAATTAGAGCTCTTACAACAGACGAATATTAAATTAGAGAACGAACTTATTGCCACTAGAAATAACAAAGATAGTTCACAGCAACTGGTCTCTGAGTGGGAAGAAAAGTATAATTCACTAAAGCTTGCGAATTCGATGCTGGGCAGTAATACAAACAAAACAGAAGCTAAGCTGAAGATAAACACATTGATTAGAGAGTTGGACCATTGTATCACTCAACTCGCCGAATAATGTTTGAAATAGCATGTCAGAAAAACTCAAAATAAAGCTCTCTATCGCCGATAGAATATATCCGTTGACAATTGACCCTTCACAAGAAGAAGGGTTGCGGAAAGCAGCTAAAAACATTGAGCAACTGGCCAAAAAATTTGAACAGAGTTATGCTGTTCGTGATAAGCAAGATGTATTGGCAATGTGTGCCTTGCAATTTGCATCGAAAATCGAGCAGAAAGGTATAGATCAATCTGAAGATACTAGTGAGTCCCTTGAACGTTTAAAGGCGTTGGATGAATTGGTAAATTCAAAGCTTAGCATAAAATAAGTTCTTTAAAATAGCATAAAGTTACTGCCCACATTGGTAATAATTTTTGACAAACTCAACATTAATTTGATTAAAAAGGGTGAGTTTAGATTATAAAAGAATGCCTTGCTTGTACAAGGAACCTTGAGTAGTCTGTTAGCCCTAAACCTGTTTATTGGAGTTTGTACAAAACTTCTCCAATGTGGGCTTTTTTATTAACAAACTATACTAACTATGGATATAACAACAGGAATAATAGGAGCAGTAATAGGACTCGTAATCGGATTTGTGATTGCTAAGTTCATGGAAAAAGGCAAAGCTTCAAAAACCACAGCCAATGCGAAGCGAGAGGCAGAGGCTATACTTAAAGCGGCCAAAACAGATGGAGAGAATATCAAAAAAGACAAAATTTTTCAGGCGAAGGAAAAGTTTTTAGAGCTGAAAGCTGAACATGAAAAAGTAATTATTGGAAAGGACAAAAAAATGGCGGAAGCCGAAAAACGCACTAGGGATAAGGAATCCCAAATTAGTAGCGAACTGGCTAAAAATAAAAATCAGAACCAGCAGTTAGAAAACAAAATCAAAGATGTTGAAAAGAAAGCTGAGTTCTACGAGAAGAAACAATCTGAGCTAGAAAAACTGCATAAAAGCCAAATACAACAGTTAGAAGTAATTTCAGGACTCTCCGCGGATGAAGCAAAGGGTCAGTTGATGGAGTCCCTAAAGGAAACTGCAAAATCAGATGCAATGGCGTATTTGCAGACGACTATGGAGGAAGCTAAACTCACCGCACAACAAGAAGCCCGAAAAATAATAATCAATACCATACAGCGCATAGGAACAGAGGAGGCAGTTGAAAACTGTGTTTCCGTATTTAATCTAGAGTCTGATGACGTTAAAGGCCGTATTATTGGTCGAGAAGGGCGAAACATTCGTGCTTTGGAATCGGCGACTGGAGTGGAGATTATTGTTGATGATACGCCTGATGCTATTATCCTTTCTTGTTTTGATTCTGTTCGAAGAGAGATAGCACGTTTGTCCTTGCACAAATTGGTTACCGATGGAAGAATTCACCCCGCGCGGATTGAAGAAATTGTTAGAAAGACCGAAAAGCAAATTGAAACTGAAATTGTTGATATAGGCAAACGTACTATAATAGACTTAGGTATTCATGGTTTGCATCCTGAATTGATAAAGGCTGTAGGACGTATGAAATATCGTTCCTCATATGGTCAAAACTTGCTGCAGCATTCACGTGAAGTTGCTAAACTTTGTGGCGTAATGGCAGCGGAAATGGGCTTGAATGCGAAAGTTGCAAAACGCGCTGGATTGCTTCATGATATTGGTAAGGTTCCAAATACGGAAGCTGAGGTTGAAACACCGCACGCTATCTTAGGGATGCAATGGGCCGAGAAGTATGGAGAAAAACCAGATGTATGTAATGCTATTGGAGCACACCACGATGAAATAGAGATGAAGACATTGATTTCACCAATTGTTCAGGTTTGTGATGCTATTAGTGGCGCTAGACCAGGCGCAAGAAGACAAGTGATGGATTCTTACATACAGCGCTTAAAAGACCTGGAGGAAGTCGCTTTCAACTTTCCTGGTGTTCAAAAAGCTTATGCCATTCAAGCAGGTAGAGAGCTTCGTGTGATTGTAGAAAGTGAAAAAGTAAGTGATGATAAAGCTGCAGAACTATCCTTTGAAATTTCTCAAAAGATTCAAACCGATATGACCTATCCCGGCCAGGTTAAAGTCACAGTTATACGAGAGACTAGAGCTGTAAACGTTGCGAAGTAATTATAGACGTCAATACTGTAAATAAAAGAGCCTTGTAATTACTTAACAAGGCTTTTTTTGATTTTAGGGGAATGCAAATTCTATTCTTCTTCAGAACTGGCTTTTTCCTCCGTCACTTCCTCAGCTTCTTTATTACGGTTATTCTCCATTATATTTAAATTCTTCAACTTGGCTTTCCAAGTTTCTAGAGATTGTTTATGTGTTTCAACTCGTTTGATAACATCTTTAACCAATGGGTTGTCTTCTGAGGCGTTGGAGAAGAACTGAAGATTATTTTCCAATTGTCGAATCTCGGTTTTGCTCTCCTCAATTTTTCTTCGGATAAATGTTCGCTCATTAGAAATAGCTCTATTGTCATCAGCCTTGGCTAGTTGTTGAATTTTGTTTCCGTATTTCAGTAACTCCGACTCCTGTCTGCTGACATCCAATTTTCTAAAAATTGCATCCAGAATTTTATTGAACTTCTGAGTAATGTTCTTTTTGTTAAACGGGACCCTTCCAATGGTTTTCCATTCTTCGATAAAACTTTTTATGGTTGATAAATCTTCTTCGCGCTTACCTGAAAGTTGAAATGCTTTCAATCGTTCAAGACAGGCCTCTTTTTTAGTGAAATTTTCAGCTTCTTCCTTATTTGCCTCATTTTTGAGTGCATGTAAGCGATCAAAATAATGATTACAGGCACTTTTGAACTCTTTCCAGATTTTATCAGAATATTTACGGGGTACATGACCTATTTTCTTCCATTCGCTCTGAATGCGTTTCATTTCTTGGGTGGCAACATCCCAATCTTCACTGTCTTTTAAACTAACAGCCAAATCTAATAGGGCTCTTTTCTTATCTAGATTGTCTTGTTGATCTTTTTTTAAGTTCTTGTAAAAGGCATTCTTATTTCGATTAAACTTGCGAACAGCTTCTTTGAATTCGGCCCAAGTCTTTTCATTTACCTTTTGGGGAACTTTCCCCGCCTTGAAAAATGCATTTCGATGCTCTTCAATTTGCTTCATTTGAAGCTGCAAGGCTTTATGATTATCAGCAACATTCTCTGAAATGCCTGTTATAGCAGAGATAATTTCCTGTTTTTTTACTAAGTTTTCCTCGTATGCTTTGTCTAAATCTTTGTAATACTCTTGTCTTCTTTGGTGTAACACTTTTGTCGCGGCACTAAAAAGCTCCCAGATTTGTTCTCGATGTTCTTTACCAACAGGACCGATGTCTTCTTTCCAAATTTTATGAAGCGTTTGTAGCTCTCGAAACGCTTTCCCTAAGTCTGGTTCATGGGCAAGGGCTTCGGCCTTCACAACCAGCTTTTGTTTCTCTTCAAGATTATGTTTGAAGTCTAAATCTCTAAGCTCTCTGTTGATATGGAGAAAATCATAGAATATCTCAATGTGATGGTGATAGGTCTTCCAAACGTTGTTGTAGTCCGTTCTTGGAATAGGCCCCGCATTACGCCATTGTTCCTGTAAGTTCTTAAAATTCTTGTAGGTTGTATTAATATCCTCTTCAACATTAATAAGACCTTTCAACTGTTCAATAAGTTCAAGACGTTTTGCTAAATTCTCTTTGAGGCTTTTTTCTAGATTTCTGTAATACTGATTTCGATTTTCTCGATACTCAGAGTAGACTTCGTTAAATTGTTTTTTTGTTACCGAGTTGTATCTAAAATCAATCTCATTACCGCCATTGGCTATGAAATCTTCCTTTTTATGATCTATAAACTCTTGAAACTTTAAATCAAATTCATGCTTTATACCATCAACATGCTTTTTTATTGCCTGTACCTTTTCATTTTTCACAAGTCTTTGGAGCTCGCCTGTCAAGTTTTCAATAGACATCGAATGGTAATCTAAGATTGGGATATGGTGTCTATGATGATTGTCAGTATCCTCAGCATCTTCAGCATTGCTTTGGTCAATCTCTTCTACTACTTTATCTTCCGTTGAAGTATCATTTTCAGGAGCACTTTCTTCCTCTACCGCCTTTTCTTCCTTTTGTTTTTCTTTTGAGTTTTCGAGGTTGAGCACTACTTCATCTTTGGGTACTTCGGTAAACTCCCCACCTTCTATAGGGGGCTTTTCGGTTGCTTTTACTTCTACATTCTCTACTACGGATTCTTGTAGTTCTTGTTCTTTCTCCTCAGGCATTCGAAATAATTTGGTTGCGCAAAAAAATGCTAATGTAAGATAGTGACAACAGAGCTAATGGCAAAAAATCTAATGGACTTCTTTTAATTCAGTATCAGTAAATTAAGGTGTTATCGAGCACATACTAAGAATTAGTATAGCATATCATAACAATTAAAAATGCTTATTATTGGTTCCAAATCTCCCAAGCTTTTTCGGCTTGTAATTCAAGCATGCGAAGACCATTACAGATAGAAGCCCCTCGGGATTCCCCATTGCTTAAAAAAGCTGTTTTAATAGGATTGTAAATCAAATCAAAAAGTAAATGTTCTTCTTTGAGGTAGTGATACGGAATACTTGGTTTTTGCTCTACATTAGGATGTGTACCTAATGGCGTACAGTTTACTAAAATGGTAAACTCTTCTAAAATAGCCTTATCAAGGTCTTGATAGGAAAGTTGATTTTCATCTGGAAGTCTGGAAACGAATTTGTAGGCGATATCTAATTCTTCAAAGACGAAAGCAATTGCTTTTGAAGCTCCTCCTGTACCAAGAATAAGGGCTTTTTTATGGTGCTTTTGTAAAAAAGGTTCAATGGATTTTTGAAATCCGTAGAAATCTGTATTGTAGCCTATTAGCCCATTCTTAACTACTTTAATTGTGTTTACAGCACCAATCTTTTCTGCATTTGAATCCAACTCAGTTAAAAAGGGAATAATGGACTCTTTATATGGAATGGTCACATTAAGACCTTTGACTTCGGGATGGTCTGCAAGTAGTCCTTCAAAGACTTCAATATTTGGGAGGTCGAAATTTACATAGGAATGATTGTCAAGACCTAGCTGCTTAAATTTTTCCGCAAAATATCCCCTGGAAAATGAATAGGAAATATCCTTTCCAACTAATCCAAATTTAAACTGTTTGTCTTCTTTTTTTTCCATACCAATCTAATCCCAATAAAATGCTTATACCGACCAAAACAAAAAATAAAGCCCACCAAGTTTCTGAACTTGAGAAGTCAGGAAAGTACCTTTCATAGTTACTTATAATCTCTTTTCCATTTGATGCAAAAAGAACTTCACCGTAAGTATCCGTCTTATAAATGGTTTTTTTCCATGGCCAGACAACACCAAGGGAACCAGTAATGAAGCCAATAATAACAGCAGTCGTAATGTGTTTATAATTCTTAAGAACATAGCTCAAAAGATGCGAAAGGCTCACCAAGCCTACTGCGGAACCTGTTGTAAATACAGCCAATATTTTTAAGGTGCTTAAGCGTGCGCTATTCTCAGTGAAGCTAAAATCTCCGCGAACAATTTCGGCACCGGTATCATAAAGCGCGTTTACCGAATCTACCAGTAGCAGTACATAATTTCCCAAAAGTATAAGAATGAATGAGCCTGATAAACCCGGCAGTGTCATACCTGAAACGCTTATCATTCCACAAAGAAAGATGAATAATAGATTGTCATTTTCCTTTGCAGGACTCAAAAAACTAATAGAAATACCCACAATCAAACCGATAATGCCTGCAGTTATTGTGCGCTTGCTCCAATGGTTAAAGTCCTTTGCGATGTAATATATAGAACCTAAAATCATTCCGAAGAAAGCCGCCCAAACAAAGAGTTCATTACGTTCTAAAAAGTAATCGAGAACCTTGGAAACACTAAAATAGCTCACAAGCATTCCGAAAATCAAGAGCGATAGGAAAGTCCCGTTTACATAGCGATAAAAGCTTTTAAACCGGCCACTGAAAAGAAGCTTGAAAGCCTTCCCATTTATTTTTTGAAGTGAATTGATGAACTCTTCATAGAAACCTCCAACGAAGGCGACGATACCTCCAGAGACTCCAGGCACCTTATTGGCTGCACCCATACAAAGGCCTTTTACTACTAAAAAAAACTTGTCTACAATTGACCGTGTTTCGTTCATAAGGGAGCGCGCTTATTCCTTTGAGGCTACTTTTTCAAGTATAAAAATAAGAGAAAAACCGACGATGGCGAGTAGTATGGCGAATAATAATTGGTTATCTCCTTCGAAGATAAATGGTGAGACGTTCTTATCGATTATGATTTCTTTTTTTCCAATCTTGATTACCTCTAGTACTTTCTTCCAAGGCCATATTTTATTTAGAGAGCCTAAAATGAAACCAGTAAGTACTGCTAGGGTTATATCTTTATAGTTAGCAAACAACCATTTCAAAAGTCTGGCAAAACTTAAAATTCCAAATATGGTGCCTAACCCAACTGTCATCACGATTTTTAAATCTTTCTCGTTCACAGCATCTAAAATAGTTTTGTAAGAGCCTAGCAAGACCAATATAAAAGAACCAGATATACCGGGTAATACCATCGCACATATTGCTATTGCACCGGACAGGAAAAGAAATGGAAGACTGTCTGTGTTAGCAGATGGAGGAAGGGTTGTTATATAATATGCAGCAACTGTTCCTGTAATAAACAAAGCAATAGTTAGAAAATTCCATTTTCGTATGGCTTTCGCTACAAAAATAACACTAGCTAATACAAGTCCGAAGAAGAAAGACCACACGGGTATCGGATGATTATCAAGCAGCCATGAAATTAATTTTGAAAAGGAAACTATGCTGATTGCCATTCCCACCAAAAGTGCGAGCAAAAAGTTTCCATTTAATTTAGTCCAAAAAGCTTTGAAACCTTCCTTTCTTAAGGTTTTGAATGTAGAAAAACTAACATTATTTATTGAAGAAATGAATTCTTCATAAATACCGGCTACAAACGCAATAGTACCTCCTGATACTCCAGGAACCAATTCAGCAATTCCCATTGCCATTCCTTTTAGTGCTATGAATATGTATTGTAGTAAGCTGCGGTTTTCCATAAGACAAAAGCCAAAAATACTTCTTTTATCTGGAAGCCCTTTTTATATCCGCAATTATGTTCAATGTCCAATCTGTGTCTGCGAACTGGGGGAATTCCTCTTCGAACAAGAATAGCTTTTCGATATCATTTTTCAATGCGTCGATGAGTGTAATACGGGCATTTATTTTATCATTGGCTAGTAATTGAAATCCAGCCATTTTGTATTGTAATCGGGCACTTTCAGGGAAGAACTCTCGACCCTGCGCTAAGATTTCAATTGCCGAATTGATATCACCATTTAACTGAGAAACTTCGGCCCACTTTAGCCATGTAGTAAGTTCGTAATTACCTAAGTCTACTGCTTGCTTATATGCATAATCTGCCTGGTCATACTTTTTAAGTGCGGTATTGATCTTTGCACATTTTTTCCAGTACGATGGATTTTCCCCATCGATGTTCAGGGCTTTGTTGATGTAGTAGAATGCTTTGTCGTACTTTCTTCTTTTATAGTAGTAATCTGTAATGGCCAACCAGCCTTTGTCCAAAAGTGGGTCTTCATGAACCGTTTGGTAATAATAAAACTTGGCCATGTCATGATTTCTCAACCTTTCGTAACATTTACCAATTCGAAGATAAGCATGCGAAGTTGGGTCTTCTATTTCGATAGTGGTCTCATAGTTCTCAATAGCTTCGAGATATTTACCCATTCTTTCCAATACCTTGCCTTTTTCAAAATAGGCGCCCATAAAGGTATCGTCAGAAATAATTGCAAAATCGAAAGCGGTCAACGCTTCTGGATACATCTTTTTTTCAAAATATTGTTTTCCCAATTGATGCCAAGCAACTTCGCAATACGGGTTTCGATCTAGATATTCATTCAGGTAATGAATAGCTCCATCGAAATTTTCTAAAAATTCAAAGCAGTAAATAACATTATAAAGTGATGAGTAGTCGTGATCATCTATTTCGACGCACTTCATAAAACTTTTCTGTGCCATTTTGAAATCATCCATGAAAAGATACTCCATTCCTAAAAGAGAATGGATATCGTAACCGTTATTTGAAAGTTCTAAAGCTTTGTAAAGCAGGTTGATGGCTGCTTCATGATTATCCTTTTTCGAATATATATTGGCCCGTTGGATATAGATTTCTTCGTTGCTACTATCTAAAAGTTGTAGTTTGTCTAACAATAGTTCCGCCTCATCAAGGTTGTTTTGGAAAACTAAAACTTCAATATCAAGTAGTTTTAGTTGTATGGAATCCGGGTGCTGCTGCAGGCCAATTTTAATAGCTTTTTTGGCCAAAGCTACCTTACCGTTGTTCAAATAATGGTGAATGATATCTTCAAAATCCTCTGCGTCAAAGAAATAGACATCATCTGTCTTGAGCATGGATTCAAATTTGGCAATGGGCCTGCCAGGTCTTTCGTCAGAGTGTAACGCCATACGAACGATTTGGTTATTCTATGGATTTAAAAGTAAGGGTTTGAGGGTACGATTAAGTCGTGACCAATGCTATATTATTAACAAATTAGTTAACAGCTTATTGCATGTATCTGTCAAGTATTTGTAAAATTATCTGACTGCCTTTTTCAATTTCACCATTAGATATGGTAAGGGGAGGGGATATGCGAACCGCTTTTGGTTCGAATAACAACCAGAAAAGAATGAGTTGGTTTTTTGCACTTTCTAGGACCAAATTATTAGCCATATCAGGGTCTTTCAAAATGAGTGCAAGCATTAAACCTTTTCCCCTTATTTCTTCAATTGCAGGATGTTGTAATAGTCTTCTAAATAGTTTTTCCTTTTCTAGGGTTTCAGGAATTAAATTAGTCTCCGTTAGTTCTTGTAATGTGGCTAAACCGGCTGCTGCTATTACTGGATTCCCACCAAAAGTAGTAATATGACCTAATTTCGGACTATCTTGTAAACTTGCCATTAGTTCCTTGGATGTGGTAAACGCCCCGACTGGAAGTCCAGATGCCATGCCTTTCCCCATCACCAAGATATCTGGAACACAATTGTAATGTTCAAAAGCAAATAGCTTTCCGGTTCGACCGAAACCAGGCTGGATTTCATCTAAAATTAGCAATGCACCAACTTCGGTACATCTTTCTCTAACCTTTTGAAGATAATTATTCCGTGGAACTATAAAGCCTGCTCCTCCTTGTATGGTCTCTAAAACAACTGCTGCGGTCTTTTTTGTAATTTTTGAAAGTTCAATATCCGCGTTGAAATGAATAAAAGAAACATCGGGAATCAAGGGTCGAAAAGCACTTTTGCGTTCTTCGTATCCCATGATACTCATACTTCCCATTGTATTGCCATGATAGGCATGATGGGCAGCTATGATTTCACTTTTTCCGGTATGGCGTCTTGCTAATTTCATAGCACCCTCGATAGCCTCGGTTCCAGAATTTACGAGATATGTCGTTTCCAAGGAATCGGGTAGGACCGAGGACAAAAGTTTCGTGTATTTAACTGCGGGTTGTTGAATATATTCCCCATATACCATAACATGCATGTAGGCTTCAGACTGTTTCTGAATCGCCTCAACTACCTTTGGATGACAGTGCCCTAAACTGCAAGCAGATACCCCAGCAACAAAATCCAAATGGGCATTGCCGGAAGTGTCATAGATATAATTGCCCCTAGCATGCGAAACTTCAATAGCTAATGGATGCGGAGTAGTTTGTGCTTGGTATTTTAGGAAGTCTTCTTTCATAATATCCAAAGACCTTAGAATTGGTTTATTGACTCGCTTTAACTTTCTTGACCTTTGGGCGTTTATTAGGCTCCGTAGATTCGTCTTCAGGAATTGGAATGTTATTTATTGGGTCATTCGGATTTTGACCGCGTTCCTCTTCCTCCGCATCAATATCAATCGGATTTTCTATACCCCGGATTACAATAAGCTCGATATTGTTGTCATCTTCATCAAAAATATCATCCTTGGTTAGAATCCGTTCATCACCTCGCCAAATGAAGCCTTTTAATTTTCTGCTGTCCAGAGGAAGGTCTTTATCAGGAAAAATATCACCATCTGGATCTCGACGAAAAGTCAAATCTTCTACATCATTATTGGCCATGGTAATTCGAATCGAACTACAGATGGTTTTATTAATGCCTATTAGCTCTTGGTCATCGTTGTACATGTAATAGATAACTTCAGTATTCTTTACAAGGTCGATAATCTTCAATTCATTTTCCTTGAATTTGCCATACAGATTTACACCTTTGGCTTGATTGTAACCTGTTTTACTTATGCTATCCAAGGATACGATAAAAGCGTTTTCCAAAACTTTTAGAGAATCCAGCTGCTCCGTTTTTACATTTGATATAATATGAATGCTATCTCCTGTCATTTGATTTTCACCATTCCATAAAACGGGATTTCTAACCAACTGAATAAGTCCGGTTTTTTCCGCAGAATGAATAGAATCGCATTTTCCGCTCATGTCGGTTTTGAAGAACTTTGCGTTCCTGAAAGCTCTGACAATTCGATTATCAGGAGGCCCTGTTACCATTAATGTATCTCCGTGAACGTATAATGAATCTTGTTCTACCAAGCTGATGGCTACTGCTCTTTTTGTAGCAAAAACTGAATCTTTTGCCTTAAACACTTCTGCGTAGTGCGCCTTAGTGACCGTATTGTTTATGGTATCGGTAACCGTTATGTTGTTGGTGGAAGAAGCAAATTCAGATGCTTTATTAAAATAGACACTATCACCCTTAATAATACGATTGTTATAATCGATTCGGGTATTCTTGATTCCATAGCCACTCTCAATTTTCGTGTCATAGAATCCGCGTTCGCAATAAATTTTATAGGTCTCCCCTGTTATAGTTGAAGGTCCATACATGTATGCGTTCTTGGAAGAAGTATAATAATCTAACCGTTCTGAGTCTAAAATGTACTGTGGATTCTTAATATGAACGCTATCCAGAAACTGATATTTCTTGATATCCATAAAGTATCTGCCAATTTCACTTGTTAGGGTGTTTGCTGAATCTACCACAGTACCAAAATCTTGATAAAAGGCTTGTTGTTTTTCCCGATCAAAGCGAAGGGTATCTGTAGTCAAGGTCATATCCCCACCCTCTGATGTTTCACTACGCAACACAACACTTTCGTAGGCTTTTGCAAACTTTGTATTGCCGTCGTAGTCCATCTTACCACTCGTCATTAAAACTGAGTCACCTTGTTTCAACCTTATGTTTCCAATTGCTTTTAGTCTATTCTCTTTTTGATAGAAAACCGCGACATCACACCAGAGATCGGCACCTTGATGTTCGAATTGTACTTGTCTGGTGTCTTTACTCCAAATTACCGCACCCGGAAACTGTATTTCATCCTTGACCAAGTTGGCTCCGTAAACTAGATTAATGTATTTACTTTCAGTAGTGTCGTTTTTTGTTTCTTGCACAGCGGTTTGAGAGAATCCCGCGAATGTGCAAAAAGAAAGGAGTATCAGTAAAAACGATTTTTTCAACAGTCTTGAATTTTGCCCAAAAATAGGATTTTTTAACTCAGCTCGATTCGAATTAGGATAGATTTAATACAGAAAGCCACCCAACGGTGGCTTTTATATTTTAATTGAATTGATGATACTATGATACAATCTGCAAAGGAGCCGTGTCTTTCCATTTGCCTCTTGTAAAGTCAGGAAATGCTTGGGGTGCACCACCTTGCGCAACAGAAGCTTCACTAAGCGGACTAACAGCACTCCAGTGGCACCCTTCATAAACGTTCTGATCTAACGGAAGCCCTTTTTGTAAGCACTCTACAATACGATACATCATAAGGCCATCCATACCTCCATGTCCACTTCCTTTGGCCGCTTCGTTCAACCTTTTGTATAAAGGATGATCGTATTTTTCATACAAAACTTCCAGTTTATCCCCCTCTACCCAGCTGTGATGATCTTTGGTCACTCCTTCGACACCACCTTCCAAAGCAACTCGTGTTGGGAACCCAGCAAGTATTCCTTTAGTACCTTGAATCAGATTATGGCGGGTATAAGGTCTCGGGCTAGTTTCATCCCACTGCACCATAACCGTTCTGCCAAGCGCGGTTTTGATGATGGTCGTGTTTAAGTCTCCTCCTTTATAATCTAATTTATTCCATTTATGTTCGGCTGTATAGTTCTTTTCGGCATAGAGTTTTCTGCCTACAGCTGGAGTAGAGAAAGACACCAGACTACTAAAATTGTCTTCCGTACGTGCTAAATTCATGTATTGCGCAACTGGACCAAGACCGTGAGTTGGATACAGATTTCCATTTCTATTTGCGTAATGTGGGGTTCTCCAAGAACCAGTTCCTCGTTCTTGTTCTTCCATTTGAAAACGCAATTCGTGAATATAAGCGGCTTCCGCATGTAAAGGCTCACCGATTACTCCTAGGCGGCACATATTCAGATACATTAGTTCTTCTCTTGCATAGTTAACGTTTTCCATCATCATACAATGCTTTCCAGTGGCCTCCGAAGTGTCAACAATATTCCACATTTCTTCTAAAGTCAATGCAATTGGTACTTCGCTAAATGCATGTGCTCCCATTTTCATAGCTTCAATGCACATCGGCGCATGGTTTTTCCAATTGGTAACCACAAACACGACATCTGGCTTCACCTCCTTAAGCATCGTTCTCCATTTGTTTTCATCACCGTAGTACAACGCAACATTTTTGTGTCGTTTTCCGCCTCCTATTTTTTTCGCTTCTTCACCCCATTTTTTGGCTAAATCCTCGTATAAATCACAGATTGCTACTACTTCGGTGCCAGGTAATTCAGCAAAAAATTTCATGTGTCCAGGCCCTCTAGCACCTACACCTATAAATGCTGCACGGACTGTTTCTAGTTTTGGAGCAGCAAACCCACCCATATAAGTGTGAGCTAGAGGCCTTTCGGAACTTAAAGGACTATTTGCTAGCATGGGGTTCACCGATATGGCCGCACCCGCTAATGATGTTTTTCTGAGGAAATTTCTTCGGTTGATATTTTTCATACTACAATTTAGCGAAAAAAGTCAATCTGTGCACGTGCACATCAAGTTATGTTCGTTTTTCAAAACGGACTTTTCGAATACCGTGATTTGTTTCCCATTGTTTGATTTCTATAAATCCGAATTTTTTGTATAGTGCTATAGCAGGAAGGTTTGTAAGTCCGGTTTCTACCGAAAAGGTAGGGGTGTTGTAGGTATCAAAAACGAAGGCAACTAGTTTTTTGCCAATTCCTTGGCGAAAATAATATGGGTCAACCACTAAACTTTGAATATGAGTGTTGTTGTTTTTGTTCTCAATTTCTGCAACTGCGGCCAGTTCATTATTTTCAAAATACCCATAAAAACCTGTACTACTTTTCAAAAAATTTGCTAAACTTCTTTTCAATGGAGGAAAATCGATTGCATTTAGTAAATCAGCTTCAACTGCATATGACACCTGAAAAAGGCTTCTAATTTTTCGTGCGACAAGTACATCTTTATGATTTAGCTCTTGAATCATTTTAGTCCTTCAAAGGACTAAAATTAATAATTACATTTCCAGTTTTCTGTCCCGATGCCACATAATTATATGCTTCAACTATCTGTTCTGGTTGATAAACCCTGTCAATAACAGGTTTAAACTTTCCTTCCGATAATAATTTTGACATAAAAAGGATACTTTTTTTACAGTTAACCGGTAAAGGAAAGATAACCCTTTTTCCACCTTTTATTTTAGTAGTCAAAGGGAGGTAGAGGTTTTGGGCATTAGGTCCTAATTCCGAGGAAATATAAACTCCTTTCGGTAATAACAAATGCTTGCACTCTGGGAACGAACTTTTACCAACCGCATCAAAAACAAAATGATATTTTTCATCATCTTTGGTGAAATCTTCTTTCTGATAATCAATGGTTTTGTCTGAACCTAATGATTGTACTAAATTCATGTTTTTAGTATTCCCTACAGCGGTAACTTTTGCCCCATGATACTTCAAAAGTTGAACCGCGGCCGATCCAATGGCCCCTGTTGCGCCGTTCACAAGTACTTTGGTGCTAGAATCTATTTTAACTTTATTTATAAAATTATTGGCATAATGGGCCCCTTCAGCACAAGCCACAACTTCTTGGTAACTAATATTCTCCGGGATTTTTACCACAGCTTTGTTATCGCCAATTGTCATGTACTCTGCCTGAGATTCCAAACCTTCATCATGAAGCCCCCATACACGATCACCAATTTGAAAAGCAGTAACATCTGACCCAATAGCTTCAACCTGGCCTGCAAAATCGGTACCTGGCACTAAATGCCTTGGTTTTGTCAATCCGACAAAGGCACGAATTAGGTAAGGTTTTCCTGTTAAAATGCCACAATCAGTTCTATTCACTGTAGTAGCATGAACTCGAATCAAAAGTTCATTTTCTTCAGGTTGGGGCTTAAGTATTTCCTTAACCTCTAAAACCTCAGGCGGACCGTATTTAGTTCTGGTGACTGCTTTCATGATTACCATTTTAAAATACGAAATTATTAATCGCTGGGATCAAAAGAATTGACTTTAGTTAAGTTACTATTCTATTTAAGATTCATAAATACCCGAAAAGCAGACTCTTGAACTTATTATGGGATTTGGTCTTTAGGCTATTTTTTGGCTCTTTTTGAATTCAGGTAATCCGTCGCCTCCTTAAAGGTTGCTACCCAAATTTTATCACGATTTTCATCTAGATACATTAACAATTCTTCATGTGCTTTCTTGGAAACCCTCATATGTTCCGCACCTATCCCATGGAAGGTTAGGGTACTAAGGGTTTTGTTCTTAATAATTTTGTCAACATAGTCTATGAGCGCCTTTCCATCATGTTGATTGGGTGCCCAAGAAGGGACATCGAACAAGTCAATCTCTAAAGGACTTACCAGATTAGATTGCTTTTCAGAACTACCTCTAGCTGCCGAGAAATCCTGTGAAACATGGTCTTTGTACGTTTCTCCTCCGGCTGCGGTGTGTGCACAAGGATAGGCAAAAGTTCTTTCTTTTAAACCATCCATGGCAAGTAAGAAACTATTGGCAAGTTTCAGTTCTTCAACGATTTGATCATGCGTATAGCTGTCAAGGTCATGATAGTCTGCCACCCATTCCATGCCGACATCTGATTTACTACATGGGTGGTAGACCGAGTGGTTACCGAGCTCATGACCATTTGCTGTTAGTGCTTTCCATTCGTCCATGTTCATATAAAGGGATTCCGAAGAAAGTGTTGGATAAAAAGTTCCTTTAAAATTATATCTATCCAGCATAGGAGCAGCTGTCTGTATGTGACTTGGCAAACCGTCGTCGTAAGTTAAACATATGGCAGCCTGCACACCATTAGGCCATTTAAATTCATCTTGATTTTGCGCACAGGCCGATATAATTACGAACAAGAACAAAAAAGAAGTCTTTGACCAAATCGCATTCCATTTTCTGAACCTTGGGGCAGGTGCATGAGCACGAATATTTTGTTGAGCGCATTTTTTCGATTCCATATCTCCTTGTGTTTTTAGATTAGAAAGTTAATTAAAATTACATACCATTTTAAAAATATAAAAGATATTACATATATTTATAACACATATTTTATATATATTTATTATGTCTGATTATTTAAACGATTTAGGATATCTATCCAGTGGTTCACAACTCCGAAGAATTTATGAAAAACTTCAGGTTGCAGGTGATAAGGTCTATTCACAAGCAGGAATTGATTTCAAATCAAGTTGGTTTCCTATTTACCATGTTTTGGCTAAATCAAAACGCTCCTTAACCATAATGGAAATTACAAATCAAATTTCATTTTCTCACATAACCGTTAATAACGTGATTAAGGAATTATTAAAGAAAGGTTTGGTGCAAATAAAATCCAATCCGGGAGATGGCCGCTCAAAGTTAATTAGCCTATCTACAAAAGGATTCGAACTTTTAGATGTGCTAGAACCTGTTTGGTTATTATTTTCAGACGAGTTAAAGAGTATTTTCGAGATTTCAGATATTCTTTTAATGGAACTTATGAAAGAGGTCAATGTCAGGTTGGAAGAGGAACCACTTGATAAACGAGTGTTACAAAAGTATTTCAATTATTCAGTTAGAAATGCCAAACCAAACGAATTTAAAGAAATTGGCGATATAATGGTTGATGTTTACTCCAGCTTAAAAGGCTTTCCTGATAAAGACGAGCAACCAGAATACTATAAAATGTTAAGTAATGTAGGTGAACTTACTAAAACCAAGGGCATTGAAATTCTAGTTGCGATTTCCAAACAGGAAAAAATTGGAGGAGCAGTAGTCTTTTTTAATGACATGAAAGATTATGGTTCTGGTGGAAGCGCCACTAAGGAATTGGAAGCATGTGGATTTCGCTTACTTGCAGTCGATAGTAAACTCAGAGGGCAAGGCCTGGGTAAAATGCTTACGAATGCTTGCATTGAAAAAGGACGAAAAGGGAAATATAAAAAATTGGTCATTCATACTACGAAGGCTATGAAAATTGCTTGGACAATGTACGAGGATCTTGGGTTTCAAAGGGCAGAAGACTTAGATTTTATGCAAGGAGAACTCCCTGTTTTTGGGTTTCGATTAGAGGTCTCCTAATTAAAAATGTCATTTGAAAGCCTAATGAATAAATTCTTGACCAAATTGCTCCATAAATTCAAAGTATAGTTTCAAAAATCCTTTAGGATCTTCAATTTGAGGCCAATGTCCTATTTTATCTGACAATAATTGAACATTGGGTTTTGGGATTAACTCTTTATATCTGTTGGCCATATGAATTCCGGAATTTGGATCGTAAGGCCCATTTATAAAACACATGGGCACCTCGGTTTTCTGCATAGCTTCAATCCATTTTTCTTGGTGATTCATTTTATCAAAAACCAGTCTTCCAATTAAGTAGGCAATTGATTTTCCATCTTTGTAATTCAATATCTCCCAGAATTGGTCTACAAGTATATCAGTTGGTTGGGTATTTGGACCAAAAACAGATTTTATCGAGTTTTCAAGCTTCTTTTTGGTCAGGAGCTTACTTAGAGTTTTTCCTATGAATTTGGGAGATTGCGATAGCAATCTTTGTATTAGACGAGGTTTGTAACTGTCCATGAATAGCCCTCCGTTTGCATAAACTAAAGACTGAATTTCAAAGCTATTCCTTTTAGATAAATCTCGAGCCAGTAATTCTTGTGCGATACTTACCCCTAAATCATGCGATAGAATATGAGTCTTGCCAATGTTCAGGCGTGACATTAACCCATTAACCATTTCGCAATGTTCATGAAAACTATAGACGTGATTTATTGGTTTATCTGAAAACCCCATTCCCAAATAATCGAAGGCCGTGACCGTAAATTGTTTTACTAATTCATTCCATACGAATTTCCATTCGAAGGTATTGAACGGGTAACCATGAAGAATCAATAGATTTGGTCCTGTTCCTTCGGTTAAGTAGAAAATTTCATGCTTGTTTATGCTTAAGGTATCACCTTTTTCCCTCCAATGAAGTACTTCTTTATCCATCATTTTGAGTATTATTTTAAATACTGCAAGTTACTTTTTAGGTATGATAGATATTTGTAAAAATCGGTCGTTTTCGTTTTTTAAAAGATTCTTTGGTGTATGATTCGTATGTTTTTTAATCTCCTTGTTAAAATGAGATCTGTCGAAGTAATTTTGGTTGGAGTATAATTCTCCTTTTTTTATATCCTTATAAGATGCGGAGCAACGAAGAATATTGCAATAAACTTTAAGGGGTACTCCGAATGTTCTTTTAAAATATCGATTGATTTGCCTGGAGGACCAAAATACATCTTGGGCTATATCCTTGATACTTTGATTCCCTTTCGTTTGATTTAAGATTTGAAACAAACGTTGTTTTCTTATATCGTAAGAATAATTCTCCTCCGCTATATCAGATATTAGGTTATTTAGTCTTTCAGTTTGAGAAATAGTTTCTTCAAAAGATAAATTATTGAAATCCCAAATTACGTTCTTAAGTAGTTTTTCATCGTTCAGCAATTGGGCAATGCTTTGTTGAAATATTGTTTCTGCCGCTGCCAACTTAAATTGAATTCCAAAAAGCTGAGTATTTTGTCTTATTTGGACATCTACTTCTTTGGTATAGAGTCCAGTTAGTGAAATACTCTCAAACTTATAATTACTATATCTGACAATTAAGTCGAAAAACCCATCGGGGAGGATGGTGAAGTTCAAGTTTTGTGAACTATCATTATCTAAACTCCAATAGCAGCGTACAAGGCCTTTTAATTTTAAATCAGGAACTTGCTGCCAATAGTTCATTATTTGATGAAAATTCGTTTTCGGATTCTGCTAAGAGACTCTGGGGTAACTCCTAGATAGCTGGCCAATTGGTATTGTGGAACTCTATTTAATAGTTCAGGTCTAAACTTTAATAGGTTCAGATAACGTTCCTCAGGATTGGTAGTAATATAGGTTGCCAGCATTTCTTGATAGTTGTTCAATTCCTCTTGCAAAGACATCCTGCTCATAGATTCTAACATAGGGAATCTCTTATACATTTCTTTTTGGTTTTCTAAGGACATAATTGAAAGTGTAGTATACTCCACACACGATAAATAATACTTAGCGGGAATCCTTTCAGAAGAACTATTCGGCGAAAATATTGATTGACCTTCGGTGTAGAAAAAAGTGGTTTTCTCCTCTCCGTCTACTAAGTAATATTGCCTCACACAACCAGATACAATGGAATAACTTTTTGCGGATACTTCTCCTTCCCGTAATAAATGTTCCCCTTTCTTATACGCTTTAATAGTAATAAGCTCTACGGCTGCATCAATATCCGCTTCGTCAAAAGACCCGAGGTCTGCAAAGCATTTGCGAATACTACTTCTAACCGAATCAATATGTTCTATGTTGTTCGGCTGGTTTGCCATGTGATTTTTTGATTACTATCGATGAATCGTTTGGGTTCTGTCCGGACCTACAGAAACTATCTTGATAGGTACTTCCAATTCTTTTTCTAAAAAATCAATATATGCATTCAATTCCGCAGGAAATTGATCTTGAGAATTCATCTTTGTCAAGTCTTCAGACCAACCATCCATTTCCGAATAAATGGGCGTGACATTTTCTTGCTCTATATTATAAGGTAAATGGGTAATAGTTTCTCCTTTATACTTGTATGCGGTACAAACTTTCAGTTTTTTGAATCCACTCAAAACATCACCTTTCATCATGTTTAATTCAGTAACACCATTTACCTGAACAGCATACTTTAAAGCTACCAGGTCTAACCAGCCACATCTTCTTGGACGACCTGTGGTAGCGCCAAATTCGTTGCCAACGCGACCCATCGTTTCACCAGCTTCATCAAAAAGTTCAGTAGGGAAGGGGCCACTACCAACCCTTGTAGCATAGGCCTTGAATATTCCCTTAACTTCGCCAATTTGATTTGGTGCAACACCTAAACCAGTACAAGCACCGGCGGCTGTTGTATTTGATGATGTTACATATGGGTATGTTCCAAAATCAATATCCAATAAAGAACCTTGAGCACCTTCGGCCAATATTTTCTTTCCTTCTTTTTGAGCTTGAAAAAGGTATTCTTCACTATCGATAAAAGTCAACTCTTTTAATTCTTCAACAGCAGCAAAAAATTCAGTTTCTAAATCTTGAAGGTCGTATTGAATATCAACATTGTAATAATCAATCATGGCTTCATGCTTATCAGCTAGCGCCCTGTATTTTTCCTTCCAATTGTCCAATTCCAAATCACCGATACGCATTCCGTTTCTACCGGTTTTGTCCATGTATGTTGGGCCAATTCCTTTTAAAGTTGAACCGATTTTGGCTTTTCCTTTAGATGCTTCTGAAGCAGCATCCAATAAGCGATGTGTTGGAAGAATTAAATGTGCTTTTCTAGAAATCAAAAGAATAGCATTGATATCCAGATTGAATTTCTGAAGTGCATCTAACTCCTTTTTAAAAATTACGGGGTCTATAACGACTCCGTTACCAACAACATTCATGGCATTTTTATGGAAAATTCCTGAGGGAATCGTATGCAAAACATGTTTTATTCCGTCAAATTCTAAGGTATGCCCTGCATTTGGACCTCCTTGAAATCTTGCGATTATATCATAGTCTTTGGTAAGTACATCAACAATTTTCCCTTTTCCTTCGTCGCCCCATTGTAGGCCTAACAATAAATCTACTGCCATTAATATTTTTGGTTAGTGGTTTCTTATTTCTCCTCAGTGTTCTTTGTGCCATAAAAGTAGAGGGAGTGATTATTGATTTTAATATCAAAAACTTCCTCAATTGTCTTTTTTATGGATTGTATTCTAGGGTCGCAAAATTCCATTACCTCACCTGTGTCAGTGAGAATAACGTGATCATGTTGGCGATCAAAATATGATTTCTCATATTGTGCTTGATTCTTTCCAAATTGATGTTTTCTGACCAATTTACAGTCCAATAAAAGTTCTATGGTGTTGTACAAGGTTGCACGACTTACACGATAATTTTTGTTTTTCATATTGATATAGAGTGATTCAATATCAAAATGATCATCGCTATCGTAAATTTCCTGAAGTATGGCATACCGTTCGGGTGTTTTCCGGTGTCCGTTTTCCTCTAAAAAGGTGGTGAAAACGTTTTTTACAATCTCCTGATCTTTGTTGGCTGCCATAACAAACTGTGCTAGTCAATTCACAAATGTACAGCTAAATTTGCAGTAGTGGAAGGGTGTTTTATCAACATAAAGTGAACATTTACAAAAGAGGGGTTTTTTGCTAAATTCGGGTCACTTTATCAATTCCCTCAATCTGTTTTAGATTGTCCATTAATTTCTTGAGGATAGATTTGTTTTTAACAACCACGGTAATACTACCTGTGAATGTACCGCCATCTGTACTAAAGTTAATATTACGCATGTTTACGTGCATATTGCCAGAAATCATCTCTGTGATTTCACTTACCAAGCCTAGGTTGTCGATGCCTGTAAGTTTGATTTCCGATTTGAATTCTTCCTGAGAAGAATCTATCCATTTGGCTGGCATGATACGATAGGCGTAGTGGGCTTGCAGCGAAATTGCATTTGGACAATTCTTCTTATGGACTTTAATCCCCTCATTAACACTGACAAATCCGAATACATCATCACCGGGAATCGGGTTGCAACATTTCGATAATTTATAATCCAGTTTTTCTTCTTCCTTACCAAATACCAAAAGATCGTATTTGGAGGTTATCTCATCCTTGTCAATGTCCTCGGGAATTGGACTTCTTCTAATCTTATTCTTGAAAAAGCTGATAAAGGCGTTGTTATATGAAGAAGCAAAATCTTTAATCATTTGATTATCGATAGCACCAATACCAACTCTGTAAAAAAGATCTAAACTGGTTTTCAATTTGAAGAACACTACCATTTTATTAACAGTATCTTCGTTAAGGTTTATTTTTTGAGATTTCAATTTTCTTCGAAGTACTTCCTTACCATCAAGGGCAACTGATTTCTTTTCTTCACGAAGTGATGATTTGATTTTCGCCCTTGCTCGTGCTGTAGTGGCATAGTCCAACCAATTTTGATTCGGCCTTGCCTGTTCAGAAGTTACAATTTCTACCTGGTCTCCACTATTTAAAGAGGTGTTTAAAGGCACCAATTTTCCATTCACTTTTGCACCACGAGTACGCATGCCAACTTCAGTATGGATATTAAATGCAAAGTCGAGTGGGGTGGCTCCTTTTGGTAATGATTTTAGTTCACCGTTTGGAGTAAAGACAAAGATTTCTTTGGAATAAAGGTTCAATTTAAATTCTTCAACAAAGTCAACGGCATTGGTAGTTGAACTTTCTAAAGCCTCTTGTAATTTATTTAACCAGATATCAATACCTTGTTCTTTTTGGTCTCCGTGTTTGTATTTGAAATGCGCGGCATAACCTTTTTCCGCAATTTCATGCATTCGCTCACTACGAATTTGTACTTCGACCCATCTGCCTTTTGGTCCCATAACGGTGATGTGCAAGGCCTCATAACCTGTAGATTTCGGAGAGGATATCCAATCACGCAATCGTACAGGGTTTGGAGTAAAATGGTCTGTTACAATTGAATATATTTTCCAAGCTAAAAATTTCTCATTTTTCTCATCGGATTTGTAAATAATCCGAATGGCAAACTTGTCATAAATCTCGTCAAAAGCCACATTTTGTGCTTTCATTTTTTTACGAATAGAGAATATGGACTTCATCCGTCCTTTAATCGTATAATTGAGCTTTTCTTTCTTAAGGGATTTATCGATAACTCCAGAAAAGGAATCGATATAATTTTGCTGCTCCTCCTTGGAGTCTTCAATTTTATCATGTATATCTTTATAAACCTCAGGTTCGGTATACTTAAGGCTGAGGTCTTCTAACTCTGTTTTTATGTTGTAGAGACCAATTCTATGTGCTAATGGCGCATATATATACAAGGTCTCAGAGGCTATTTTTACTTGTTTATGCTCAGGCATAGAATCCATAGTGAGCATATTGTGATAGCGGTCTGCAATTTTTATTATGATTACACGAACATCATCGTGCAAAGTGAGCAGCATTTTTCTAAAGTTCTCCGCTTGCTGCGAAGTATTCATGTCCTTTTTTAAACCTGCTATTTTGGTAAGTCCGTCAACAATTCGAGCAACCGTTTCACCAAACATTCTATCGATATCATCCAAGGTATATTCGGTATCCTCAACCACATCATGAAGCAGTGCAGATGCAATGGAGGTGGCATCAAGACCAATTTCAGATGCCACAATTTTCGCAACTGCAATAGGGTGAAACACATAAGCTTCACCAGATTTTCGCCGTTGGTCTTTATGTGCGTCAACGGCAACCTCAAAAGCAGAGCGTATCAATACCTTGTCATCATCTGTTAAGGTCTGATAACTGATGCGCAGCAATTCCTTATATTGCTTGGCAATTTCCTTATTCTCTTTTTCTATGGCAACTTGCGTCATTGTATATTAAAAGTAGGATAATCTCAACTACTACACAACAAAAATCACGCCATAAGGTTCTTTATTCGTTGAATGAGGGGAGGATGGGAATAATGCATGAAAACGTAAGCAGGATGGGGCGTCAAGTTACTCAGGCTATTCTTTGAAAGCTTTTTAAGCGAAGTAATTAGTGGTTGAGCTGCAAAAGTGTCTTTCGCATAATCATCAGCTTGATATTCGAATTTTCGGGAAAGGAAATTCATTACTAAAGATGTTACTTCTGATATTGGACTGTATAAAATGCCAAAACCAATTAAAGCAGCGTGAAAACTGGGTTGAGAAACACCAATTGCTTTAGAAACTTCAGGATTATTAATAAATAGGGATAGAATAAAAAGGGTTAGTCCTAATGTGGCTATCGAAGCGACTAAATTGAAAATAATGTGTTTGTGTTTATAATGACCCACTTCGTGTGCAAGTACCGCTACGATTTCTTCCTCATCTAAATCTTTGATAAGTGTGTCATAAAGCGTAACTCTTTTTTCCCTTCCAAAACCTGAAAAATAGGCATTTGCTTTAGCGGACCTTTTTGAACCATCAATTACAAAGATATTTTGAAATTCAAAGCCAACCTTGTTCGCGTAGTTTTGGATTTTGCTTTTAAGACTTCCTTCTTCCAAGGGTGTTTGTTTGTTGAATAACGGAACAATCAACTTACTGTAAAACAAGTTCATAAAAACAATAATTGCTGTCACTAAGCCCCAAACGTATAACCAAAAATTAGGTCCTGCCCATTGGTAAAACCACATGGCCAAGGTAATAACCCCACCGCCCAGAATAGCCATTATCAACCAACCTTTGAGTTTATCAGTGAAGAAAAGTTTTTTAGTTGACTTGTTAAATCCGAATCGTTCTTCAATAACAAAAGTTTGGTAATAGGAAAAAGGAGTGGTTAGAATATCGCTTCCGATGGTAAGAATCCCGAAGAAAATTAAAGTAACAACAATTTCATTGTTACTAAAATTACGGGCTAACTGGTCGGCCCATTCGAATCCGCCAAAAACTAAAAATGCTAAGGTTAAGATGATTGAAAAGAGTGAACTGAGGAATCCGAAGCGGTAATTGGTCTTTTGATACTCCTGAGATTTTTGGTATTCCTCAGCATCAAAAACATCTTCTAAGGCATCCGGAATAGGGTCTCCGTAATGCTGTGCATTGAAATAGTCCAAAATAGTTTCAACCAAAAATTGGAGCACGAGAATAGCTATGATGGTAAAGAATAAGATATTCAAATTGTTCGGTATTTGTGTTTGGTGGTTTATTCAGAGGGTACGGTTACTAAAAACCTCGTTGTCTCAAAGCCTCAAAGATAACAATTGCGGCAGATACCGATACATTCATTGAATCGATCTCCCCGCGCATGGGTATGATGATATTTTGAGTTGAGTTTTCTAACCATTCTTGGGTTAGTCCTGTTGCTTCGGTACCGACTACTATCGCAGCTGCTTTTTTGAAGTTTACATTGGTGTAACTTCCAGAGGCTGTAAGGGCAGCACAGTACATATCAATATTTTTACTTTTTAAAAAATTCAAGACTTCTGAGGTACTTCCGGTAGCTATCTGATTGGTAAAAATGCAACCCACACTCGAACGAATGATATTAGGGTTGTAGATATCACCTTTCGGATTTGCAATGATTACGGCATCTAAATTTGCAGCATCGGCAGTACGTAGCAAAGCACCAATATTACCAGGTTTTTCTGGAGCTTCAGCTACCAATATTAGGGGATTTCCCTTTAATCCAAGCTCATCCAAACCATGAGATTTAGAGTTTATGATAGCCATCAAACCTTCCGTAGTTTCTCGGTAGGCTATTTTTTGGTAGACTTCTTTTGAAACAGAAATCAAATTGACCGCATATTTCAGATGGCTAGTTATCTGTAGAATTGCTTCTTTGGTAATAAGCGCATTATGGAATAATAAAGTGTCTACTTCGTATCCTCCTTTTAAGGCCAATTCCAATTCACGTTGCCCCTCTAAAATGAAAAGGCCCGACTTTTTCCTTTCCCGGGATTTTTCCTTGAGCATCAGAATCTTTTTTACCAAAGGATTTTGAAGACTGCTTATTTCCTTAATTTCGTTCATTACTACAAAAGTAATTTAATTACCCTATCTGCGACGAAGTAAGAAACCTAAAAAAACAAACATGAAATTAGTACTAGTATCACTTTTTTGCTTAGCTGTTTTAGCTTGTAAAGAAGCTCCCAAAGAAATGGAAACTAAATCTAAAGCACCTGAAATTGTGACTAAGATCGACGATTCAAAATATCCTGAAGCCCTTAGAAAAATTTTTGAAGCACATGGCGGACTTACCGCTTGGAAAGAAAAGAGGACTATTTCCTTTGAAATTCCGAAGAAAGATATGACGGAGAAACACACCATCGATTTGTTTTCCAGAAATGAAAAGATTGAGATGCCTGGTATTTCTATGGGCTCTGAGGGCTCTGATATTTGGTTGTTAGATGAAAAAGATGCTTATAAAGGGGATGCTGTTTTTTACCACAACCTTATGTTTTATTTTTATGCAATGCCTTTTGTTCTTGCTGATAACGGAATTCAATACGGGGATACAAGGCCCTTAGAATTTGAGGGGAAGGAGTATCCAGGTATTCGAATCAGTTACAATGAAGGAGTAGGCCTTTCTTCAAAAGATGAATACTTCATTCATTACAACCCAGAAACGTATCAAATGGAATGGTTGGGCTATACGGTAACTTTTCGAAGTGGTGAAAAATCGGATAACATAAAATGGATTCGCTACAATGATTGGATGGATGTCGAAGGCCTAGTATTGCCAAGAGCAATAACGTGGCACGAATATGAAGGGCGAACCATAAAATCACCAAGAGAACCACTGAATTTTGAAAACGTAACACTAAGCGAAACGATTCAAGCAGTAGATTTTTTTAATAAACCGGAAGGTGCTACTTCTGTAAGTTCTAAAAAATAGTTACCTATGTAGTCCCTCGTTCAGGAGGGGCCAGGAGAGGACTTTAACTTAAAAAAAGGTTAAAAAAAGTCCGGCGAAAAAGGCATGGTACTTATTTTTCCGTAATTTAGAAGCTCTTGCTATATGCAGGAGCTTTATTTTTTTTGAGCTTTTCTTCCGCGATGCCGGAATAGTAATAATTCAATTTACGAACCCAACACATAAAGAAAATGCCAACGTACAATCTAAAAATTAATGGTAGTTCTCAATCAATTGAGGCTGCTGAAGACACCCCATTACTTTGGGCACTACGCGACCAATTGGATATGGTAGGTACCAAGTTTGGTTGCGGAATAGGACAATGTGGTGCATGTACCGTTCATGTGGATGGTAACGCAACTCGCAGTTGCCAACTACAAATTTCACAATTGGACGGAAAAGAAATCACAACTATCGAAGGATTGTCTGAAGATGGTTCACACCCGGTTCAAGAAGCCTGGAAGGCAATTGATGTTCCGCAATGTGGATACTGCCAGGCTGGTCAGATAATGACGGCTTCAGCCTTTCTAGAAAAGAACCCTAATCCTTCAAGGGAAGAAATCAGAAATGCGATGACCGGTAATATATGCAGATGTGCATCATATAATCGTATTGAGAATGCAGTTGCAAAGGCTGCTGAGAAAAAAATGGCCTAACCGTAAACATCTAAAATCATGTCAAGTACAATACAAACAAAATTTAGCAGAAGGTCTTTCTTAAGAACTTCTTCACTTGCGAGTGGCGGAATGCTAATCGGTTTTAATTTTTTCACAGCATGTAAAGACACGGTGAAAATGCCGGTCGATATTTCCAAACTCGATTATAATGACTTCAATGCCTTCATAAAGATATCCAAAGAAGGTATGGTGACCTTGTTCTCGCCGAACCCTGAAATCGGTCAAGGTGTGAAAACTTCTATGCCCATGATTATTGCTGAAGAGCTTGATGTGGCTTGGGAAAATGTAAATGTGGTTCAGGGAATTTTAGACACCCAAAACTATGTCCGTCAAGTTGCTGGTGGTAGCCAGTCTATCCGATTTGGATGGGATGCTCTACGTCAAACAGGAGCCTTTGCAAGACAGATGCTTGTTAATGCTGCTGCGGCAAAATGGGGGGTTGATGCTTCTGAGTGTACTGCAAAACAAGGTGTGATTACCAATGCGAAGGGAGAAACACTTGGTTATGGAGATGTTGTTGATGAGGCGGCTGCTTTGGAAGCAGAGAGAGCTGCGAAGCGAAAAGCTCTTATCGAGTCTTTAGCCGAAGGTGAGCAACCTCCAGCAGAGACAATTGAATTAAAAGACCCCAAAGATTATACCTTGATTGGAACCGATGTGGGTAATGTAGATATTGATAAAATTATAACAGGAAAACCTTTATTCGGATTAGATTATAAAGCAGAAGGTATGGTGTATGCTTCCGTTTTGCGTCCGCCAGCATTTGGCCAAGTTCTAGAATCTTACGATGATACTGAGGCTAAGGCGATGCCGGGAGTTATTGATGTTATCAAAATTGGCGAAAAGGCAAAAGCCATGTTAGAAAAGGAGCAAATAGATTGGACGGCCAAATTAGCCCCATCTGAAAAAGTGGTTGTTATTGCAGAAAATTCTTGGGCGGCAATCAAAGCTAAAAAAACAATCAAAGCGCTATGGAGTGATGGTTCACCATTGGAAAGCACAAAGGCTCATGATAAGATTTTGATGGATTTATTGGATGGGAAGGACTTCACCAACCTAAGAAAAGATGGAGATGTAAAAAAGGCTTTTAAACAAGCAGATAAGGTAGTGGAACGAACATACGAATCACCGTTCCTTCCTCATAACTGTATGGAGCCCATGAATTTCTATGCGAATGTTACGGATTCAAAAATTCATTTGGTGGGCCCAGTTCAAACTCCAGCTTCTGCGGCAAGTACAGTTGCGAATTTATTGGGTAGGGATGAAAAAGATATTCGATTAGAAATGACCCGAATGGGAGGTGGTTTTGGAAGAAGGCTTTATGGAGACTTCGTATATGAAGCCGCCGAAATTTCAGATAAAATCCGAAGACCAGTAAAAATGTTTTCAACTCGTGAGGATGATATGACCACGGGGGTTTATCGTCCAGCGATTAAATATCGTATTGCAGCATCCATCAAAGATGGTGAAATTACAGGCTATCACTTAAAAGAGGCTGCTGTAGGGGGTAATATGTACGGATTGATTCCGAATTTCTTCCCGGCAGGAGCACTTGACAACTATCAGGTAGATGTTGCCAAATATGACAGTAATATTACAACAGGTGCATGGAGAGCTCCGTATACCAACTTCCTTTCATATGCTGAACAAAGCTTCTTAGATGAACTGGCCGAAGATATGGGCAAAGACCCGGTACAAATGCGATTGGATATGTTGGAAAAAGTAAAAGGTACAACCGATGACAGAATTCAGTATTCTGCGGAACGCTTACAAGATGTACTGAAATTAGCCGTGGAAAAATCAGGATATCGAACTCCGAAAGATGGCGTGTTTCAAGGTGTTTGTGCTTACTACTGCCACAATACACATGTTGCTGAGGTTGCTGATGTTGTAATGAAAAACAATCGACCTGTAATCCAGAAGATAACCGTTGCGGTGGATTGCGGAATTGTAATAAATCCATTAGGTGCTAAAAACCAGATTGAAGGTGGAGCCATAGACGGAGTAGGACATTCAATGTACGGGGATTTTGGTTTTGAAAACGGAATGCCAACAGCGAACAATTATGACAAATACCGTTTGATTCGAATGAATGAAACGCCAATCGTTGAAACGCATTTTGTGAAAAATACTTTAAGTCCCACTGGATTAGGTGAGCCGACCTTACCTCCAGCTGGAGCGGCAGTAGCTATTGCCATGAAAAAAGCAACAGGAAATCGTATGTACAAGCAGCCGTTTGCGACCAATATGGCATCCAAACCAATTTTGGGATAGCCTATGGAAGTATTGCTTTTTGGGATTGCTAAGGATATTGTTGGAGAGTCACAACTACAGTTTACGGAATCAGATAAGGTTCCAAGTTCAGTTTCAGAGCTAAAGCGGATGATATCTGAGACCTATCCCGAGTTTGGTAAGTTGACTTCTTTGGCGGTTGCTGTCAATAGTGAATATGCCGAGGATAATGTACCTTTAGACCGGAATGATGAAATAGCCATTATTCCCCCAGTGAGTGGTGGATAAAAAAGTAATTGAAATAGTAGATAGAATTGATACCTCCCAAGTGTTCTCGGAATTATCCGATGCGCAAAGTGGAGGTATTTGTGTTTTCGTTGGAACTGTTCGTGAGTTTACACAAGGTGAAGAAGTTGTTTCCCTAGAATTCGAAACATATAAGAAAATGGCAATTAAGGAGATGGATAAAATTGCTTCTGATGCTGTTGAAAAATGGAGTCTCAACAAAGTGATTATTCGACATGCTATTGGGCTAAAAAAAGTTGAAGAACCTGTTGTAGTGGTCGGGGCATCTTCGGCGCATCGAGATGCCTGTTTTGAGGCTTGTCGCTATTTAATTGATACTTTAAAAGAAACTGTTCCTATCTGGAAAAAGGAGATGTTCGAGAACAAAACTGTTTGGGTTTCGGCGCATCCGTAAATAATACAACGCAAATCTTACCAAACTGTCACTTCGAGTGGAGTCGAGAACTTAGGAACAGTATTGGTTAACAAAAATAAATGGCAAAAGAACTCTCACATATAGATGAATCCGGTAAGGCCTCTATGGTTGACGTATCAAGCAAGAAAGCAAGTGTTCGAACTGCGGTTGCATCAGGCAAAGTTGTTTTTCCTTCGGATGTATTCGAAAAACTGGCTTCGCAAGACTTCTTAGGCCATAAGGGAAGTATTATTCAAACGGCAGTAATAGCAGGAATACAGGCTGTAAAAAAAACGGCAGAGTTGATTCCTCTTTGCCATCAATTGAATCTTTCTAAAATTCAGATTGATATAACTCCCATAGATAATGCTTTACAGATCGTCTGCAAAGTAAAATGTAACGAGCAAACGGGCGTAGAGATGGAAGCGTTAACGGGCGTTTCCGTGAGCGCATTGACCATTTATGATATGTGCAAAGCACTATCTCATGACATAAAAATTTCGGAAGTACAATTAGAACAAAAAACAGGAGGAAAGAATGACTTCAACCGCTAGACTATACGGACTCGTTTTATCGGGAGGAAAGAGCACTCGCATGGGAACCGATAAGGGATTGATACCCTATCATGGAGTACCCCAGCGCGAATATTTGTACGATTTGTTGAGTCAGGTATGCGAAGAAACTTTTATTAGTCTTCGTGAAGAGCAAGAAGCACAACTTCCATCACAAACGCAAACCATTGTTGATTTAAATGAGTATTGCGGTCCGTATAACGGATTGCTTTCCGCACATAAGAAATACCCAGAAGTGGCTTGGCTTGTTTTGGCCTGCGACCTTCCGTTAATGGATTTAGAAGCTTTGAAGGAATTGATTGCCAAGAGAGATACGACAAAACAAGCAACAGCCCTTGCGCTAAAAAAGAATCCTTTGCCCGAACCCCTGTGCGCTATTTGGGAACCTCATGCTTTTGTAGCATCGGTTGAATACTTAAATAGTGGTAACGGAACCTGCCCCAGAAAATATCTCATTAATCATGATACGAAATTGGTGTTTCCAGCAAATGAAAATGTATTGTTGAATGCAAATTCTGAGGCAGAGTATAGAGAGGCATTAGTAAAATTGGCTCAGGTTTGAACCAAAGGCGTTACATAAGGCAAACAACCTTAAAAGGCTTCGGCCTTGAAGGCCAAAAAAGGCTAGCAAAAGCTAAGATTTTGGTCATTGGCGCGGGCGGCCTTGGCGTCCCAGTTTTGACTTATCTTAACGCCATGGGGGTCGGAAAAATTGGCATTGTCGACAATGATGAGGTTTCTATTACTAACTTACATCGTCAAGTACTTTATGGCGAGAACGATATTGGGGAGTCTAAAGTAATTACGGCTTTTGAGAAACTAAAGGCTCAAAATCCCGATAATGATATTGTCGTTTACAATACTTTTTTAACTACCAAAAACGCTCTTGAAATTATTACGGATTATGATGTTGTAGTCGATACTTCGGATAACTTTCCAACACGATATTTGGTAAATGACGCTTGCGTGATTCTAAATAAACCTTTTGTTTATGGTGCTTTGCATGGGTATGAAGGGCAAGTAAGTGTTTTCAATTATAAGGATGGACCGACCTACCGCTGTCTTTTCCCAAATATGCCTAATGAAAATGAAGTGCCTAATTGTAATGAGCATGGGGTATTGGGAATCATTCCAGGAATTATAGGAAACCTTCAAGCTTTGGAAGCAATTAAATTAGTAACCGGAATAGGCGAAGTACTTTCAGGAAAACTTTTAATTTTTGACGGACTTCAGCAATCCTACCAAAAAATAAAATTTAAACTACAACCAAAGAACCTTGAAATAAAGAAGTTGCAAGCTTTTTACGAATGGAATGACCCCTGTGAAATAGTTCCTATCGTTTCAGTAGATGAATTGCAAAGGCTATTGATTGAGAAGGCCCAAATCGTTGATATTCGAACGAATGAAGAGTTTACTAATTTTCATCTTCCAGATTCCATTCATATTCCTTTGAATGAGTTGGAAGCGAATTCCAATAAAATCAATTTTTCTCTTCCAGTGTATTTACTTTGTCAATCTGGTAAGCGAAGTGAAACCGCTTTAAGACAACTAAGAAATGCACATCCAGAAAGTTCAGTTTTTAGTATTTTAGGAGGTCTAAACCAGTATTTGGCCGAATGCTCCTAACCCTTCCTGAACTTGTCTTATTAATGCTTGGCTTTTTGGTCATTGCTACCTTGTATTCCTCCGTTGGTTTTGGCGGAGGGTCCAGTTATTTGGCGCTATTGGCATTGGTTTTTGTTAGTTTTTTTGCAATCCGTAGTACTGCTTTAATCTGTAACCTCGTGGTTGTCTCCGGTAGTAGCTACCTCTATTGGAAAAAAGGACATCTGGACTTTAAAAAATTTCTCCCTTTCATTGTAACCAGTATTCCTTTGGCATTTTTAGGAGCACGATTCCGTTTATCCGAAAATACTTTTTTTATTATTCTAGGAGCGGCCTTAATTATTTCAGCCTTGGCATTGATTTATCAAACTACAAAGGGCAAGAATTCGGAAGAAGTAAATCCAAATTATCCGCCATATGTTACCTATTTTTTGGGAGCGGGAATTGGATTGCTTTCTGGACTTGTAGGTATCGGCGGGGGTATTTTTTTGGCACCCATTCTAAATCATATGAAGTGGGATAAATCCATAAAAATAGCGGCACTTGCTAGCTTCTTTATACTGGTAAATTCTATTTCTGGAATAGGAGGCTTATTGACAAAGGGAACTTTTGAATTTCCATGGATTGAAGGCATAAGCCTTGTAGTTGCCGTTTTCATTGGAGGCCAAATAGGAATACGTTTAAGTCTTGGTAAGCTAACAGGAAATGGGATTAAGGTGGTTACTGCAATTTTAGTATTGCTAGTGGGTATTCGAGTCTTACTAGCGAATGGATTACAGTTAGAATTTTAAAATAGATAAATTGTCATGAAAGTAGATTATAGAGCACAAAAGGTATGTGAGCAAATAACGATTGATGGAAATATTGAGAAGCCCGTATGGCGAAATGCTACTTGGAGTAAACGTTTTGTAGATATGGTGACTGGCGATTTGGGAATGTACAATACTCAGTCCGCAATACTTTGGAACGATACGCATCTCTATTTTGCTTTCAATGCAGAAGAGCCTTTCTTAGAGGCTAAATTGACGGAACGTGATAGCATCATTTTTTTAGAAAATGATTTGGAGATATTTATCGATGGGGGCGATTGCTATTATGAATTGGAAGTCAACGCAGCCAATACGATCTACGAGGTGTTCTTTATTTGGAAAGATGCCTATCAAAAAGGAGGTAAGTTCGACACCCCCCAATTTGATGTGCATCAGAGAGATGCCTATACTTTTGGAGGGGATTATGACCGGACAGGGGCTTCATTCTGGAAAGGCACCAACCCTCGTGGAATACGTTGGGCTTTTACTGATTTTGATATGGAAGGCCTTGAAACTGCGGTCAAGTTGGACGGAACTTTAAACGACCATAGTGATGTAGATAAAGGTTGGAGTCTTGAAATTGCGATTCCATGGGAAAGCTTGAAGATTTTAGCAAACGGCAGAACAATTCCTCCTTCCAATGGAGATGTTTGGAGCATGTTTCTCGGAAGGTTTCAAAAACTTATGTTAAGCGGAATAGAAGTTCAACCGCATCCAGCAATGGCATTAAATAGTCATGGTATTTATGATACACATATGCCTTCGAAATGGAGTAAGATTGAATTTGCTGAATAACTAAGAAACTAGTTTTATTTCCTCTCCAAATAGATAAGAATGAAAACTAAGGATTGAGAATTGAATACATTTTAGAAACCAGATTTGTAAATAATCTCTTCATCTCTTTTAAATTCAAACGTCTTTACAGAACCAGCTCCTTCAAAATGAATTGAGACCCCTTTGATTTTTTGAGCAGGTTCGGGGACGTTCATTTGATAAATTGATTTGTTGTCGATAAAAATTTCAAGTTTTTGATTTTTTGAAATACACCTCAGATTTACATAATCGTTAAAGTCTACTCCAAAACCAGAAAGGTCATTTTTCTTTCCATCCACGAAACGCTCCATAGTCATCAAAGTGAGATCGGAAGAACATCCTTTTTTTGCTAAAGGAATTCCGATTGCTCCACCATCATAGAGAATAAAGAGGCGAACATTCTGGCAAGCACTAATACCTTCGTCAAAATCGTTCTTTACCTCTGTTGACATTTCAAAATCTTTCGTGTACAAATCTCCAAAATCCTTTACTTGATAAAGGCTTACAACCACATTTGATGTCCTGGCATCCAAATTATAAGCAGTTACTGTTTCATGATTAATGCCTAAAAGACTATCTGCATAAATTTCCTTCGTCGTGAGATAAATGGGCACCGAATCACGTTCTATCATACCTAACCAATTATCCGTAGTGATAAAAACATCATTTTCTTTGATAATGGTATCATCTACAACCAATTTTGATTTAAAAAATCCGGGGTGGTAATAGATACTTGTAGCGACAGTATCCCTTTTGTCTATTCGCATGCGTTTGTTTCTATCCCAATCTTGTTGTATTTCTATTTTTGCATTTTCCTTCGCCAGGCTGGCATGATATTCAAATACAACGGAATTCGGAATACCTTGGCTGATTGTTCGACTTTTAAATAAGAAATCTTCCGCCTTATAAACGGTATTCTGCTCGTTTTTTTCAGTAGTAGTATTCCAATAGAATCCGAAAAATGAACCAACTATCGCCACGGCTAAAACAATAGTCCATGTTTTGCGTGGTTTTGGCTTTTCTAAAACTTTCTGTTCTGTGGGCTCCTCTTTATGGGCACTAACAAAATCACGCCAATTTTCAAACCCTAGAAATTCCGACAGAATGTCCATCGTAGCAGCACTAGGGTTAGCCACCCACTCGGCACGACCCCAAATTCGTTTTAAGGTGGTTACGCTCAACCTTTTATTGGTTTGCTTTAAAATACGTTCACTGAGTTCCTCAAAGTCCTTGTTGCTCCATGTATCGCCATTCCCCCAGCCAAGCTTGGCCTCAATGAGGGTTACCAAATGGTCTTTCATATGTAAAGTTGATTTATCCATAAAAGTAAAGATGGTATATGATACGAGGGACTTTGAACAAAATTAAACAAGATTGAACAACCATTAAGATGATAAAACTTAATGATGGTGACTAATTTTAGACCTAATCAAATTTAGTTTTAAAAATTAAATAATATCAAAATCGAATATCATGATAAAAAAAGTAATCTTAGGTTTTACATTATTGGTAATTGTGAATATTACCTATGGACAAAAAAGAGAAAGAAATAAGAATAAGGTTATTGAGTTTCCGATGAATGAAAAGCATTGGGCGCCTACCACCGATAATGTAGAATTCCTGAATCATAAATCTGTTGCCTCAGTACGAAGTAATAATGGAGATGGATTTGGTATTCGATTAAAGGATTTCGAATTCTCAAACGGTACAATTGAATACGATGTCGAGTTAAAAGGTATGGGCTTTCCTGGTATTGTTTTTAGGTTGTCGAAAGATACTTTGAACGGGGAGATTTTTTATATACGCCATTTTGGAAAACCAGATAAGCTCAAAAGAACAACGCTGCAATACGCATCAGTTCTCGATAAAGTGAATATGTGGGACATGACCGATGATTATCAAGCTGCCGCTGAAATTTATGAGGGTAAATGGAATCATATAAAAATGGTGATAAACGGAAGGCAAATGAAGGTATATGTAAATGATATGGAGCATGAGGCTCTAGAGGTTCCGGCACTAGAAGGTATTACAACTTCTGGGAGTATCGAACTCACTGGAAATGTGATTTACTCAAATTTTGTAATACAGCCTGATACGACGGAAGGTTTAGCTGCTACTCCAGGATATGATCATACTGCAAACGATTCAAGATACTTGCGCAATTGGTTGGTAACTGACCCTATTGATTTCCCTTTTGGAAAGGATGTCATGCGTGGTATATCTCGCAATCCGGGTGTTGCCATTGATACGACTTTGTTGGATAGTACCGCCCTATGGAAACCTTTAAAGGCTGAACGGCGAGGTTTGATAAATCTAACTCGTCAATTTGGTGAAACGGAACAAGGGGAAAGAAGATTAACATGGATAAAAACTACCATTGATTCAGAAAAACCTCAAGAAAAAAGGGTTGATATGGGTTTTAGTGATGAAGTTTGGGTATTTATTAATGGTCAGCCATTATACGTTGATAAAAACTATTATGGCTCTCCGGGCATGAAGGAACCCAGAGGAAGGTGTACTATTGAAAATAGTTCATTTCAACTCCCATTGCAGAAAGGGGAAAATGAAATTTTAATTGGGGTAACGAATTATTTTTTTGGATGGGGAATTATAGCGCGTGTGGCCGATACTGATGGTTTGAAATTCATGTAATAGGACGAACCAAATTATACACAATTAGACCATTTCGTTGTTTCGTCCAAATCGAATAAACCGATAAAAATATTGGAAATTGCCATTGTACCATATCGCGAAAATAAAGGCGATATAGATAAGCCAATCTGGCATTAAAAGAGCAATCCCGAAATAGGTTTTCAAAACTAAAAAGGTCAATGCAACACTAGCGATAAGCAATGATATAAGTGTTCTTTTATCTTTTCGATTCAAGAGAATCATGGTAACAATCAACAACCCCATTATTGGTTTTGTGTGCAATAATACAGGAACCAAAGTGGTGTACTCAATATCAAAAAAGAGGACCATGGCACTCATATAAGCCGTCATACAAAGTGGACACTTTGGAATAAGAATCAATAAAATAGTGGAGAGAAATGACATAGAGCCATTGGCAGCTTCCACTTTTTTAGTGGTTTGCATCTTACTTTTACAACAGCCAGTCTTTGCAATTTCCATTGAAGGGGATTACCATTTCGTTCGATAAGATACAAAAGGATAAACCTCATTCGCAAAAAATTGGCTTTTATTTTGCGGTAATATTAAGAATCCATCAGTTTTTACAAGATTTGCAAAATCACCTGAACCATTTCCTTTTTTGGCTTCAGCAACTAAACTCCCATCCGATTGACTTTCTAAAGTTGCTTCTAAGAAATAGACCAGGTCTGGTTTGAATTCGACATCGTTTTTCAGTTTCACAAAATGGGTTTCGGGTTCTATTCCCAATGACTTTTGCAACCAAAATTGCAAATACATGTATACACAAACAAATGAAGAAACCGGATTCCCAGGAAGAGCAAAAATCTTTTTTCCATTTGTGTTACTGCCAAACCAAAATGGCTTCCCTGGCCGTTGTTGAATTTTATGAAAATGTTTTTCGACCTTAAGCTCTTCAAGCACATCAGGCAAATAGTCAAACTTTCCCTTAGATACACCTCCTGTAAAAATAAAGAGGTCATATTCTTCTAAAGACTTAGAAATAGTCCGTAGCATTTCTTCTTTATCATCAGCCAAATGTTGCAAGTCTGAAGCTAGGCCCCATTCTTTTAAGGTAGCCTGTATTCCATAAATGTTCGAACGTCGTATTTGATGTAATTCCGGAGTTTGATCAACAGGAACCAACTCATCACCTGTAGAAAAAATAACCACTTTGGGCATTTTCTGGACTTTCAAAGTTGCCTTTCCAACCGCAGCGGCAATATTGATTTCAGCACTTGACAACTGTTTTCCTTTGGAAACAATTACTGTTCCTTTAGCAATATCTATTCCCTTGAAATGAACATTTTGTTTATACTTTAAAGCATCAAGATTAATAGTGGCTTTATTATCTTCAATCGTAAGATCTTCGTACCGAATCACGGTGTCAACGCCATTGGGCATTATCGCCCCAGTCATCACTTCTATGCAGTTTGATGTATCAGCGAGTTTTTTTTGAGGAGTTCCTGCAGCAGCGGTGTCTTCGATATGGAAATCTCTTTTACCAGATTCAAAAGTGGAATAGACAATAGCAATGCCGTCCATCGTCACTCTATCGAAAGGAGGGAAGTCTCGGTCGGCAATTAAATCTTCGGCCAGATAGGCACCAATACATTCTTCTAAATCTCTGTTTTCTTCTGGGAAATCGCCTTTGTGTACTTCTAAAATCGAAAGGGCTTTTTCGTATGGGATAAAAGTATTTTCCATCTGTCACATTGAGCGGAGTCGAAATGCTTATACGTTAGCCTGCTTATTTCTCGACTCCGCTCGAAATGACAGGCAAGGCTTTATCTAGCCTCCAATACTACTCATACTCTGCATCGCTTCCTTGGGAGCTTTACGCATTTTTTCTGCTTCGAATCCATCTTTTGGTTTTAAGCGAACAATTTCCTGGAATTTTTCCGCTAATTCTTCATCGGAAACTCCCGAACGCATAAAATCACGAATATTGAAAACACCATCGTCATAGAGACAACTTTTGATTTCTCCTTTGGAAGAAATCCGAAGACGATTACAAGTATTGCAAAAGGTTCTTGAGAAGGCTGCGATTACTCCAATATATCCTTTATATCCTGGCACCGAAAGTAAACTTGCTGTATCGCCATGTTTACTTGGTAGTTTATCTAAATTCGAATAATGAGCCTTTAAATCCGAATAAATATCACGGGCGGAATACATTTCTATATTTTCTTTATAGCCTCCATTAAAGGGCATTTCTTCAATAAAGCGAACATCGACAGGGTAATCTTTGGCAAGTTCTGCCAACGGAATAATATCTTGTGTATTAATACCCTTCATTATTACGGCATTCAATTTGATTTGAAACCCATTATCGACTAACATATGAAAAGTCTGCATCACTTTTTCAAAATCATCACGACGTGTAATTTTATGAAACCGTTCTTTGTCCAGTGAATCAATGCTGAGGTTGATTTTGGTAATGCCCAATTCCTTTAATTTCGGAATATGTTTTTGTAAAAGCGTTCCGTTTGAAGTAATATGTATGGATTTATAGTCTTCCAGTCCGGCGGTATTCTCCAACAATTGCATGAAGTCTTTGCGTAGAAAAGGTTCTCCACCAGTAAACCGGACTTTCTGAAAACCGAGTCCACCTAGGACTCTTAGCAAGCGAGTAATTTCCTCATAGCTAAGTAGATGGGCTTTTGGTTCATACGGAATGCCTTCTGCGGGCATGCAATAAAAGCATCGTAAATTACAGCGGTCTGTTACCGCAATACGCACATAATCTATCGTTCTGTCAAAGGAATCCTTCATGATTTATATCAGCGATAAGAAGATTCAATATAGCTATTTTTAGATATATTAGAGGGCATATTTAAGAAAGAAATAAGAACTGCTACGGAAATGAAAGAAATCAAATCGATACTTCAACTTTATAATTCTTTAAAAGCTTCAGGAGAAAAATGTGCGATTGCACAGGTGGTTCGCGTTGAGGAATCTTCGTATCGACGTGAAGGAGCAAGAATGCTAGTTTTTGAATCCGGTGTTTTTGAGGGAGGAATCAGTGGAGGATGTTTGGAAGGTGATGCTTTGCAACGTTCTCAAATTGCCATACTTAAACAACAACCTTCCATTGTAACCTATGATACTTCTAAAGAAAATGAAATAGGCGTAGGATTGGGTTGTAACGGTGTTATCGATGTTTTGATTTCTCCTATTTCTGAAAATTCGGCTACTTTAGAAATGCTTCAAAAATGTGTTTCCGATAGGGGTGAACATATCATTGCTACAATAACTGCTTTAAACACTGATATTGATACGATTCCTTTAGGAAGAAGTTTCTACTACGATAAAGATTCAGCTTCCTTAGAAGATTGCCAACATGGCGGATTGCGACATTTTCTTCATGACAGAATCAAAGATGTGCTGGACAAGAAAAAATCAAAAACCTATCAGTTTGAGGAAGAAGGGGTAAAGGCGAGTGTTTTTATAGAATTGATTCCACCTCAATTTCATTTGGCGATTTACGGCGATAACTATGACGTTTACCCAATGCTAGAAATGGCAAAGTTGATGGATTGGGATGTTAGTCTTGTTGGCAATGTTCAAAAACTTAAAAAGGAAAAATTACATTCTGTAAAGAACATCTATCTTAAAGATGGCGAAGAACGCCCTGAAATAGACGACCGTACCGCAATCATATTAATGGCACACGATTATAAAACCGATTATGCAAATTTGCAGCAGTTGATTAAGACTCCTACGCCATACATTGCTTCTCTAGGACCCCGAAAACGTTTTGATAAGATGATTGCGGAATTCAAGGCAGATGGAGTAGAGTTTTCGGACGAAGAATTGGAACGTATTTACGCACCCTGCGGATTGGAGATTGGAGCAAATACTCCTGAGGAAATCGCTATGAGTTTGTTTAGTGAGATTCTAGGTGTTTTTTCTGGAAAGGAGGGTGGAATGTTACGAGAGAAGCTTGGGCCGATTCACGAACGGAATTGAATGTAAAGTCAGAAAGGGTTTAACCGTACGGGTTTCCCCTCCTAGGAGGGGAGGACTTATCTTTTATATTTTCATCTGCGCTCCCAAAGTATATTAGCTTCGCGTTGCTTAGCAACCTCTTTAGTAATAATCTCAACAGCATTTTTTATATCCTTTTGAGTTGTGTATCTCCCGATACTCAATCGTAAAGACGCATAAGCCAAACTGCGCTCGACGCCCATGGCAGTTAAAACATGAGAGGGTTCCACAGAAGCAGAGTTACAGGCGGACCCATTTGATACTGCAATCTGTCTACTTAGTGCTGTCAATAAATTAGCGCCATCCACAAAAGGAAAAGAAACATGAACAGTATTTGCCAAACGTTCACGGTTTGCATTGTTGGAAATGGCCATTTCAATTTCACGTAGACCTGACTCTAATTGATTCCGTAATTGTCCTAAGCGTTTTTTTTCAGAATCGAGATTATTGATGGCTAACTCAATCGCTTTTGCAAAACCGACAATTAATGGAGTATTTATCGTTCCGCCACGTTGTCTTTTTTGTTGTCCTCCTCCTTGGATTAAGCTTGGAAGACTATCACCATTTTCGTTATCCTTAATATAAACCAATCCGATTCCTTTAGGCCCGTAGACTTTATGTGCGGAGAAGCAAGCAAAATCTACTTGGTTTAGCACTTCTTTCAAATCTAATTTCCCTAGGGCTTGAGTGGTATCTGAAAAAAGAAGGCTTCCGTTTTCGTGGACCAATTTTGAAATATCTTCTAAGGGTTGAATGATTCCTGTTTCGTTATTAGCATATAAGACTGAAACTAAAATGGTATCTGGGCGTAGTGTTTTGTTTAATGTTTCCAAAGAAATCAATCCGTCGGGATTCACATCCAAATAACTGATTTCAAATCCATCTTCTTCCAAAAAGGCACAGGTATCCAAAACAGCTTTGTGTTCAGCTTTTGTTGTAATGATATGTTTTCCTTTGGATTGCATTTTTCGGGCAACACCCTTCAATACCATATTAATACTTTCCGTAGATCCAGAAGTGTAAATCAAACTACTTGGAGAAACTCCTAAATTTTTTGCTATGGATAATGTGGCATCTTCAACAGCACTTTTGGCCAACCATCCGTAAGGGTGATGACTGCTTGAGGGATTCCCAAAATCCTCATGAAAATGGGGTAACATGCTTTCCACTACTTCTTTAGCACAAGGAGTTGTGGCATTGTAGTCAAAATAGAGTTGGGAATACATGAGTTAGTAATTTTATTGTCATTCCCCTGAAGAGGGGAATCTTCTTCTGTTTTAGGTCCGAAGCTAAAGGTAAGGATTATCTCAAAATCAAAATGAAAGATAGAATCTTGCAAGCTTGAAAGTGGATTCCTATAGTACGATTATTAAACTGTTAAACAAAACAAGTATATGTTGCGACATCAAAAAAAATACGATATATTTAATGCTTACCTCTTAATTTAATTCACAAATAATTATGATTCCAGCTAATTTCAATTATCACAAAGCGACTTCCGTGAAAGAAGCCATCGCTTTGTCATCTGAACTTGGTGAGGAGGCAAAATACATGTCAGGCGGACACAGTTTGCTGCCGATGATGAAACTCCGTTTTGCCACCCCCGAACACATTATCGATATCAGCAAAATCGAAGGACTATCCTATATTAAGGAAGACGGCGATATGCTAAAAATTGGTGCTTTAACAACTCAAACAGAGATGGAGCATAACACATTGCTAAAAGAAAGCTACCCCATTATGGGTGATGCGATTTGGCTAACTGCAGACCCATCGGTTCGAAACGTCGGTACTATCGGCGGAAATATCGCTCATGGCGATGCAGCCAATGACCAGCCAGCTCTTATGTTAGCAATGCGAGCAAATATCGTTGCCGAAGGTGCAGATGGCACAAAAACAATTCCTATTGATGAATTTTTCCACGGATTTTATATGACGGCTTTAGAACCCTCTGATATTCTTACGGAAATTCAAATACCAAAAGCAAAAAAAGGAAGTGGTGGAGCGTACCATAAAGTAGAACGGAAAGTTGGGGATTATGCAACGGCAGGAGTTGCAGTGCATGTAGAGTTAGATGATAGTGGTGTATGTCAGCAAGTAGGTATTGGACTCACTAACGTAAGCGCTGTGCCAATGCGATTGGAAAGAGGTGAAGAACTGTTGCGTGGACAAGAAATTACAGACGAGCTTATCGAGCAAGTTGGACAAATTGCCAGCGAGGATTGTGAACCTGAATCAGATTTGAGAGGTTCTGAAGCGTATAAAAGATCTGTCGTAAATACGATTACAAAAAGAATGTTGAACAAGGCTTTGGAAAGAGCAAGACAATAATACAACTATGGCAAAACACGAAGTAACAATGACTATAAACGGACAAAGTGTAACTGCTGAGGTAGATTCTCGCTTATTACTTGTTCATTTCATCAGGGAAAATTTAGATATGACCGGTACCCACATTGGGTGCGATACTTCTAACTGTGGTGCATGTACCATTTTGTTGGATGGAAAATCAGTAAAAGCATGTACGTACCTAACGGTGCGAGCTGACGGTGCAGAGATAACGACGATTGAAGGCTTGGCTCCAGAAGGAACGAATCATCCGTTGCAGCAGGCGTTTCACGACCAACATGGTCTGCATTGCGGATTCTGTACTCCAGGTATGATTATGCGTTCTGTTGATTTGTTAAAGAACAACCCGAACCCTACAGAAGAAGAAATTCGTTGGGGTATTTCAGGAAATCTTTGCAGATGTACCGGATACAACAATATCGTAAAGTCCGTTCAGCAAGCTGCCAAAGAAATGGCGAAAGAAAAAGAAGCAACTGTTTAACCTCTAAATAAAGAAACTATGTTTAAATGTAAAACATCAGCAGAGGTTGGCGGAATGGGTCACTCTGTAAAAAGAAAAGAAGATGCTCGGTTTTTGCACGGCAAAGGTAATTATGTCGATGATACGAAACTGCCTGGGCAACTACATATGGTTATGGTACGAAGTCCGTACGCCTATGCCAAAATAAAAAGTATCAACAAAGAAAAAGCACTAGCGATTGATGGTGTATTGGCTGTTATCACGGGTGAGGATTTGGCCCAGTACAATCTGCACTGGATGCCAACTTTACTTTCTGATACACAAATGGTATTGCCTACGGATACGGTAATGCACCAGTCGCAAGAAGTCTGTGCGGTTATCGCAACTGATAGGTATGTCGCGGTAGATGGAGCAGAAGCTGTGGAAGTCGATTATGAGCCGATGCAGGCCATCGTTGACCCCTTTAAAGCTTTGGATGACGATGCGCCTCTGTTGCGCCCAGATAAAGAGGGGCAAGAAGACAATCAGATTTACCACTGGGAAAGAGGTGACCGAGCCAAAACCGATGAGGTTATCGCTAATGCGGATGTCGTTGTAAAAGAACGCATCTACCTACCAAGAATTCACGTAGCTTCTATCGAAACTTGTGGTTGTAATGCCTCCTATGACAAGGATACGCAAAAACTCACGGTTTATTTGACGACCCAAGCTCCACATGCAATTCGTACCGTCGTGGCACTGGTGGCCGGACATGTTGGGTTATCGGAAGAAAAAATTCGAATTATTTCCCCGGATATCGGAGGAGGATTTGGAGGTAAAGTTCCCGTTTATCCTGCCTATGTAGTTGCGATTGCGGCGACCTTCTTAATCGGAAAACCTGTCAAATGGATTGAAGACCGTTCTGAAAACTTGGTGAACGGTTTTGCTCGTGATTATCATATGGATTGTGAGCTAGCGGCTACGAAGGATGGTAAAATCCAAGCCTTTAAAGTTTCTACATTGGCGGACCATGGGTATACCGATTCTTCAGCGAATCCATCAAAATATCCTACGGGAATGTTTTCGATTTGTACCGGGTCATATGATTATGAACATGCATTTGCAGAATTAGATGCGGTCTATACCAACAAAGCTCCAGGTGGAGTTGCCTATCGCTGTTCTTTCCGTGTGACGGAGGCGGTGCATGCGATTGAACGTATGGTCGATAAATTGGCAGCTGAAATTGATAAGGATCCAGCGCTTTTACGTTTTGAGAACTTTATCAAGAAAGAGCAGTTTCCGTATGAATCTCCATTGGGATGGAGCTATGATAGTGGAGATTATAAAGCCACCTTGGAAAAGGCCATGGAAATGATTGGCTATGACGATTATAAAAAGGAACAAGCTGAAAAACGCGCCCAAGGAAAATTAATGGGTATCGGTATTTGCACCTTTACGGAAGTAGTAGGGGCAGGGCCATCCAAAGATTTCGATATCTTAGGAATTGCCATGTTCGATAGCGCTGAAATAAGAGTCCATCCAACAGGAAAGGCACTTGCGCGTTTCGGGACCAAGTCCCAAGGACAAGGCCACGAAACAACCTACGCACAGATTCTAGCGGAAGAACTGGGAATTCCTTATACCGACATCGAAATCGATGAAGGAGATACGGATACAGCACCATACGGACTAGGTACTTATGCAAGTAGAAGTACACCAACGGCAGGTGCAGCGGCAGCTATTGCAGCACGTAAATTGCGTGACAAAGGCAAAAAAATCGCAGCGCACTTATTGGAAGTAAGTGAGGAGGATATTGAATGGGAAGTAGGGAAGTACTTTGTAAAAGGAGCTCCTGAAAAGTCAAAAACGATTCAAGATGTTGCCTTTGCAGCTTACACCAATATTCCACCAGGATTGGAACCCGGTTTCGAAGCAACACATTACTATGACCCACCAAATTTAACCTTCCCGAATGGCGCTTATATTTGCGTTGTTGAAGTAGAAGAAGAAACTGGTGCGATTGATGTAAAACGTTTCGTTGCCATTGATGACTGTGGAAACATTATCAATCCAATGATTGTTGAGGGTCAAGTGCATGGAGGATTAACCCAAGGTATTGCACCAGCAATGTATGAAGGTATCGAATATGATGACGAAGGAAATGTTCTAAACGGAACCTTGATGGATTACCTAGTGCCAACGGCAGTAGAGTCTCCGCATTGGGAAACAGGTCATACGATTACGCCATCACCACATCACCCATTAGGTGCAAAAGGTGTTGCTGAATCGCCAACTGTGGGCGCACCACCAGCAATTGCAAACGCCATTATCGATGCTGTCGCTCCCTTAGGAATTAAGCATTTGGATATTCCTATTACACCTGCAAAGGTTTGGGAGGCCATTCAAGCGCAGAAGGCGAAGGCTTAGTATTAGGTGCGAAGTTAGAAGTACGAAATGCGAAGTTGAAATAAAAGAATTATGTGAAGGCTCCTCCCCTTAGATAAGGGGAGGTGGTTTTCCACTTGTGGAAAAGCCGAGGGGTCTAAAAGCCCAAGCCTTAATTAAAACCACATAACACTATCAGAAGCGCAGCCCATTAACAAAGCGCAGAACAAACATTAAACAGATTCCGACCTTCGTCGGAATGACAATAAATTTAGAATTGCATGAAAACACAATTAGATAAATCATTTGAGGTGCCACAAAGCACTGAATTGGTGTGGGAACACCTAATAGACCCAGAAAAAATAATGGATTGCGTACCAGGAGTATCTATTGACGAAAAAGTGGGCGATAACCATTACAAAGGAAAAGTTGGGATGAAGTTCGGACCCATGGGTGTGAAATACAATGCCGATATTTACTATAATGAAATAGATGTTGACAACCGAAAAATTATAATTTCAGGGGATGGCGTTGACGCCAAGGGAAATGGAAATGCAGAAATGAAAATGACCATTGACCTTTCCGACCGTGATGAAGGTGGCGTGAAGTTAGACGCAATAATGGATGTAACGGTAAACGGAAAAATTGCACAATTTGGTTCAAGGCTGATTTCAACGGTGTCGAATCAATTGTTCAAACAATTTGTTACGAATTTCTCAAAAAAATTAGCCGCAGCAGAGGCAGCAGTATAGATAGTCCCGATAATCCTGTAATCAAGAAGCTATGCTCCCCCGAGCATAGCTTTTGTAGTAATTAAAAATTTAGCTTTTGAACAAGGAAATTGATGCGCTTATACAAGATTTTTATAAGCATGATTACATCTTAAATGAAGAATTGGCAACTTCCATTTTTCTGTTGAAGAATTTGGAAAAACCATTGCTTTTAGAAGGCAATCCCGGAGTGGGAAAAACCATGTTGGCCAAAACCTTGGCTGAGCATTTAGGAACAAACCTCATTCGATTGCAATGTTATGAGGGATTGGATGTAAGTACCACCATTTACGAATGGAACTACCAGAAACAGCTCCTCCATATCAAACTTTTCGAACAAGAAAAAGACAAGAAAGCCTTGGGAAATCAAATCTTCGGAATGGATTACGTCCTCCAAAGACCTTTGCTACAATCCATTAGTGCAGACAAACCTGTGGTTTTGTTGATTGATGAAATCGATAGGGCAGATGAGGAATTCGAAGCGTATTTGTTGGAACTGTTATCTGATTTTCAAATCAGTATTCCCGAATTGGGAACGATTCCTGCGAAATCAAAACCTTTGGTCATCTTGACTTCCAATCGCACCAGGGAACTAAGTGATGCCTTACGAAGACGATGCCTCTACCATTGGGTGGACTTCCCGTCTAAAACCGGTGAGATAGATATCATTGCGAAAAAACTTCCAAATATTGACGAAGAATTGGCAACCCAGGTAGTTACGTTTATACACAATTTGAGAAAGTCAAGTCTACACAAACCTCCAGGAATTGCAGAATCCTTAGATTGGGCTAAGACACTTTTGTTGATGAACCAAAAAAACATCACCGACGAAATCGTAAAAACAACCATCGGCAGTGTCTTAAAACACAAAGACGATGTGGAGTTTGTGAGAAATAAAACCGTGCAGGAGTTTTTAGTTCCTATTACCTAAGATGTCACCCTGAGCGGAGTCGAAGGGCTACAACGCTAGAAACTTCAAACTCAGACCACATTCTAACTTAAGTAATCCAATAACTCAATAATCCATTTTGCAAGCCGTAACCAAAACATTCAAAGAACGCCTTATAGACTTTACGATGTATTGTCGCGAGCGTCAGTTTGTGCTAGGCCCCCAAGAAACTAGGGATGCTTTTGAAATTGCGGAACGGGGATATGCGTTGGACCGTAAATTGTTTCAATACAGCCTAAAGGCGATTTATTGCAAACGGAAAGAACACTTTGACCGCTTTGATGAAATGTTCCAACGCTTTTGGAGTCGCTATTACGAAGAGAAGTTAGAGCAGCGGAAAAAGCAAATCAAACAACTTAAAAAAGAAAAGGATACCGCTACCGTCATTTTTTTGGGAACCGAATTTAAACTCCCGAAGAAAGAAGTCAAAGAACAAGAAGCCAAAGAGACTGTTGGTGCGAATGAAAGCATTCGATTACGTATGACGGACTTCTCAAAAGTAGATGTTACGGATAAAGAGAAACTGGAAGAGCTAGCCGAAGAACTTTTTCACCAAATGAGTATGCGTTTCAAACGTAGACTGGAAAATGCCAATAAAGGCGGTATTGATATCAGAAATACGATTCGCCATGGGGTTTCCAAAGGGGGAATGCTTTTGGATTTAGCACACAAACGCAAACGAAAAGAAAAGCGCAAAGTCGTTTTTATTTTGGATGTTAGCGGTTCGATGGATACCTATAGCTACTATTTACTGCGTTATGTGATGGTGTTAAAAAAGTATTTTAAAAGCCTGGAGTTCTTTACCTTTAGTACGGAGTTGACGCATGTAACGCCGCTATTACGACAGAATAACGAACAGGAAGTTTTAAAGCAAATCGGTAAGAATGTACATTCCTGGTCTAGTGGTACGAAGATAGGGGAGTCGTTGACTGAATTTCTTTCGGTCTACGGCAGTAAGTTTCTAAGTCAAAAACACATTGTAGTGGTGTTAAGTGACGGATTGGAAACTGGAAACGTAACTGTGCTAAAAGAAGCGGTCAGAACCATTAGAAGAAAATGCAAAACCTTGGTATGGCTCAACCCATTAAAGGGAATGGCCGGCTACCAACCCATTCAAAAAGGAATGGTGAACGTGATGCCCCATTTAGATGCTTTTGAATCGGCACACAACTTGGATAGTTTATTGAAATTGGAAAAAGTATTGATGGATGTTTAACGAGATTGCCCTAAAAATAGAAGAACACCTGGCGAAAGGCTCCAACTTTGCCATTGCGCAAGTGATAGACCGTATCGCACCCAGTTCAGGAAAAGTAGGGGACAAGGCCCTGATTTTAGAAACTGGAGAACTCATCGGTTGGATAGGCGGCGGCTGTGTGCGTGGTATTGTCATTAAAGAAGCCTTGGATGTCATAAGAAGCAAACGCTACCGACGTGTTCGTATTTCTCCTGAAGGGGGTACGCGCGAAACAGCTAATTACAAAGAATATGTAATGTCTTGTCAAAGTAAAGGAACCTTAGAAGTTATGATAGAACCCGTAATTCCACAACCCGAATTGATTATTGTAGGGAAGTCCAATATCGCACGAAAGCTTTCGCTTTTGGCCGCAGCAGCTGATTTTAAGGTTTCTGTGATGGCCAGTGATGCGGATCTGCAAATGTTTCCTTCAGCCTATCAAGTAAAAGATAAAGTGGATTTTCGGTCGTTTAAGAGTGTTTCGAATACCTATATCATTGTAACGACACAGGGCGAAGATGATGAACTCTCCGTTCGTAAAGCCTTACAGACGGCAGTGAAGTTTGTGGGTTTTGTAGCAAGTGCCAAAAAATCAGAGGATATTCGAAAGTACCTGTTGGACCAAGGCATTTCAGAAAAACGGACGAACGAATTGCGTAGCCCTGTTGGATTGGACATCAATGCCAAAATGGCCAGTGAAGTAGCCATCAGTATTTTGGCGGAAATCATAGACCATTTTAGAAATGGCAATGCTGCTGATAATATGCCTGTACATGAAACCTCCACTACAGAAAGCTCAGCACCCGTAAATGAAAAGTTTGCCGAAGACTATTATATCAACCCGGTTTGTAACGTACCGGTCTCCAAAAAAAACCCAAAACATATTGTAGAATACGAAGGGGAGAAGGTGTATTTCTGCTGTGATGGGTGTAAGGTGAGTTTTGAAAATGAGCCTGCGAAGTATATGGAGGTTTAGAATCTAATATTTAACTTTGAAAGCTCTCTATTGCGGACATAAGTTGGAGGCTCTTGCCAGGCGGGAGAGGTTTGAAGCGGAGCAGGTAAAGCAACCTATACATTAAATTAAATAATCTCCGTATTTATTACATAATAATGAGGATATTAGAACTTAACCTTATTCTTCTCCTAAAAAAAATACTTGCTACAAACTTCTTTCAATAACTTAGTATTAGCGACTGGGTTTCAGTCCTCATTCCCATGTTTTTAGGAAATTTTGTTTTAAATAGAAATTTATTTTATTACTTATGTTCATTAACATGTATTCTAGCATAATTAACGTTTCCAGTAACAATTTCGTGAACAATAATATTCGCAATTGAATCGTTGAAATGAAAAGGATCTAAGAAATTATTGTTGTTTTTAGTTAATTTATTTGGGTAGTCAAAATCATAAAACAAGCCCAATTTTGATAAGTCAGACTTAAATTTATGTTCTTTTGGCAAAAGTTCAAATTCTTCTACTTTTTGTTGAAGATCAACATGAGTAGGGGGTATGAAAAATACTAGCTTAATATTATTATTATCACAGTACTCTGCTATTGCTGATAATTGAATAAAAAATCCGTTTGGATAATTATAATCTCTGTAAAAATTATTGGCTGTTGATTCTAGCTGATATCTCCAAAACTCAGCTTTGTCCAATCGTGGTTTTTCTATATCTATTTTCTGTTTGGTTACTAATGATTTAAGAATATAAAAAGTTGATTTAAAACAACTTTGACTAAATAGATATGATAAAGGAGATTTTTTCAAATCAATAGCTTCAGTTACCATATTCATACTATTTTTTTTATTGTAGAGATTGAAATTTACTCCAATATAAATTTCTTTGAGTTTATGAATTTTGTTTATGTACCAAAAGGTTTCAATTATTTCAGGTAGAGTTGCTCCAGCGTAGGCTAGATTTGAAGAACTCATATTTTTTAAACTATCTACTATTTTGACCTTTAGTCTGTTAGTCCTTGAATCTCCGAGAAAAATAATGTCTTTCGGTTGATCTGAGTATTCTTTGAGTTTGTATAAACGATAATTGAGTTTAGAGGATATTTGTAACTTAAGCTCGAGTAGTTTAGGATTAGTCTCCTTACGTAAAACATTGTATGGGTCAATGTACAGCGCCAATGAAACATAAATAATCAGAGGGACTAAAAAAAGTAGAATTCTTTTAATAAAATCTTTCACCTGAGTTTTTATTTAGAATTGGAAATAAATAAAATCTTGCTGGTTTCCTTGGAAGATAAAAATCAATAAAATCAGACCATAGTAGATACTCCATCGAAGTATTATACTTTTATTGGCATTGGAAAATTGCAGCGCGTGCTGTTTTTTTCGTTGGAACCATTCAACTAAAATAAATCCCGTAAGAAATAAAATAGTGTAAATTATGTTTGCTCCCGAGCTAATTTTTTTGAGGTCTAGAATCGAAATTCTAAATAAAGACTCAGAGAAAATACCATCGATAAAAGAAAATGCATGATACAGACTTTCTGCCCTAAAGAATATCCAGGCGAATACGGTTAAACCAAAGGTAAATAACATTAAAATAAGTTCTTTGATGTTTGGAAAGTACTTTTCGGCAGCTACGGTATCTATATATTTCCGATTGTTATGGGTCAGTAAAAGTGGTAAAAAATAAATAGCATTTAATACTCCCCAAACAATAAAAGTCCAATTTGCGCCATGCCAAAAACCACTTATAATAAAAATGATAAATGTATTTCTAACTTTCATCCATTTTCCACCTTGACTGCCACCTAACGGAATGTAAAGATAATCTCTAAACCAAGTAGAGAGTGAAATGTGCCAACGCCTCCAAAATTCTGCAATATCTCGTGAAAAGTAAGGGTAGTTGAAATTTCTCATTAGATCAAAACCAAATAGCCGAGAGGTGCCAATAGCAATATCAGAATATCCAGAAAAATCACCATATATTTGGAAAGCAAAAAATAAGGCGCCAAGCAATAAGGTACTTCCAGAATAGTCATCTGAATTGTTGAAAATTAAATTAGCATATTCAGCGCAATTATCGGCAATTACCATTTTTTTAAAAAGTCCCCAAAGAATCTGTCGCATGCCATCTACTGACTTTGAATAATCAAACGCTCTTTTTTTATGGAATTGTGGGAGTAACTGTGTGGCTCTTTCAATCGGTCCAGCTACTAATTGTGGAAAGAAGCTAACAAAAGCTGAAAATGCAATAAAGTCCTTAGTCGGAGATAACCTTTTTTTATAAATATCAATCGTATAACTCAATGTTTGAAAAGTATAGAAACTAATACCTACTGGAAGTATGATATTTAATGTATTGGCCTTTATATCGGTTCCGAAAAATGAAAACACATTTATGAAATTATCTAAGAAAAAGTTATAATATTTAAATGCTCCAAGAAGCCCGATATTTATAATAATGCTTATCCAAAGTAAAAGCCTTCTTTTCAGGGTATTTTCTTCTCGGAACAGTTGTCTACCAACAGAATAGTCAATTATTGTGCTCAAAAAAATCAATGATAAAAATCGCCAATCCCACCAACCATAAAATACGTAGCTTGCCACTAAAATTAATGAATTCTGTAACTTCAAGTTTTTATTTGTAACAAACCAGTAGAGTATAAATACAATAGGCAGGTAAATCGCAAAGTCAATGGAATTGAAAAACATAAATTCTACAAATACTTTTATTAAATAGCATTAGTAGATTGACTAGATTTGTATTTCAAATTCTTACATGAATTTTTACAATCTCTTTTCTCATAAGAAGATAAAGAAAGTCAAGGATGAAAGTTGAAGCCGTGGAATTTAAAAATAAAATATCAATTTTTAAAACCGAAAACCTTATAAAAATGGAGGTTTTCCTTTGTCGTAGTATTAGCTTGTTCAGAAGGCTTACAAAATCGCTTACGACTTCAACACCAACTCGCCTTTGTCATTCAAATGATACTCAAAATAAAACCACTTTTTGGTTTCTGAATCTGCCTCGTTTTTAAAGGCGGCGATAAGCCGTTCGCCATCGGTTTTAATGTAGATAGAACCAAAGACACTAACATTGGTACGCCCCAGTCGGTCAATATCGGCTTCTACACTTTCGGTATGCGCTGCTAGTTTTTCATCTTTAACGGTTCGAAACTTTTTGGCGTTCTTTTTTAGTCGGTTAATTATTTTTTCGTCTTCACTTTCGCGCGTAGAACGTTGGAGCTCTGTTGAGAGAATTACCGGGCTTGAACTTCGGCCTAATTTACCTAGTCGTCCTAGAAGGTCCGGTCTGGGGTGTACGTGCCCTTCTTCGTCACCAGAGGAGATGATAAAACAAGCAGGGTCAACCGTTCGTATAAACTCATCGGTTACTTTTTCCGAGCCGTGGTGGCATACTTTCATCACATCGGAGCGAAACCATTCTTGGGCCTCCTCAATCATGGCTTCACTTCGTGCACTTCCTTTTTTGGGCCATTTTGTGGTATTGCTGTAATGTTGCAAAAGATATTTCTCAGCAGGAATATTCAGGTCGCCTCCAAAGAATATTTTGAAGTTTCCATAATGCAAGCGTAAAAGAATGGAATGTCCATTTTTGGTCTCACCGTAGGATGCCAACTTGCGTAACATCAAATCTTTATTCTCATCTTCTTCCGGTACTGGCCCGAGTACTTCGATAGTATAGTCTTTTTCATTTCCTGGAGCAAAACCTTTCATATAGGCACGCCCATCGGCATCATGGGTGCTATGCCTTTCATGTACTGACAACATTTTGTAGCCTTTTATGTTCGGGTTTTTCAAGGCAGTATGCATCACTCCTGGGTATTGGTAATTGCCTATTTTTTCTTCGGTATCGTAGAGTTCCTCCAAGCGTTTTTTGGTTTCTACAAGCTCATGTACATAGCTATGTCCGTTTGCATGTTCATGATGGTCACCAAGCTTGGGCCATTTTCCACTCACGGGGCGTTCGTTGAGTCCGTTGTGATACACATTATTAAATCCGATTTTCTTATTGGCGAAAATGCTTTCGAAACCTAAATAGTGGTCATTATCAGGGTGGGTGAGTATGGCCGCTTCAAACTGAAATTTGTCCCGATAGGTTTTGAAGCGTCGCTCGAGAAAGGCATTCATATTATCCCCTTTACCGGCGTCAATAATCATTATCCGTTCATCTTGATCGCGTTCAGGCGTTATCAAAACACAACCATCACCTTGACCGACATCTAGAAATATCAATTCCATCGGTCGCTTTTCAGCGGTATGCGTTTCAAGTATAAATAGCGTTTCGGGGTTATCGCTATTGGGTGCCCAGATTACCGCAAGATACTTTTCTCTTTCATACGTCTTGTTCTTCGTTGGGTCGATACAAAGCCAATCGCCCCAAAGCACTTGCTTGACTTTTTTGCGTGTTCCATCTTTTATCTGGTACAGATAGGTTTTTCCTTTTTCGGGCAATCCTACGAATCGATGTTCCATAATAATACAATGCTATTTAGATGATAAATCTGTATAAATACTTAAAAGTTTATAAGTGCAAATTAGTATGGGGGAGATGATAGGCAATCTGAGGTACGACAAGATAAGAACTACTTGCTAAACGATAAAACCAAAAACCTTATAAAAAAGGAGGTTTTTAAGGTATAAATAGCTGTTGGGTCATTACAGATTTGGCAACCACATGCCCATAGTGGCAACGACAGTACCTACAGCAATGTAGGTAGTTAAAAGAAGAATAAAAATAGAAATCGCCTTTTGGGCCTTGGGCAGTTTACTTTCTTTCGCTTTAAAATAGAACCCAGCAAAAACTACGGGTAATATATAGCTACAGGTATACAGTACGTTTAAAGCGGGACCTTGAAAGGTATCTAAGTCAAAACCAACAGGCCCTTGATTTATAGCAATCCACCCCATAAGGAAGACCCGAAAAAACCAAACACCACTCATGGCTAAGAACAGTCGTATGGCCCACTTTCTATGTACTGCTAACTTTCGTGCTATGGCAAATTTTACGGCGTAAATTGCACAAATCATAATGAGCATTGCGTTTATGGTGATGAAAATTGCACCAGCCAAACCACCGGCCATAGTTCTCATCCAAGCTAGGTACAAACCTGCCAAACTAATTACAAATGCTGAGATGATATAAATACGGCCATTAATTCTATGAAAGCGTGGAAATTTGGACCGAACTTTTTTCATTAGTTGTAAAGGCCCGCCAATAGTGATAACCGCAGCCAAGGCCATGTGTAGGGCAAAGAAGACATTTCCCCAAATATCTTTGGGAACATAACCATTTGTAGTAGAAGCATTCCAACGTTCAAAGTCCCCTGCTAAACCATTCACGCCGTAGACTCCTAAAATATAAAGTGCAAAAATGAATTGACCGATGACAACAACGGTAAACCAAATATTGACGGAAGTTTTAAGAAGTTTTGGTGATTTTACAGTACTGGTAATGGTTGATGATGCCATAGTGTTGGTTTTTTGATTGATAAAAGAAAGCCTGTTCATTTAACAGACGTAAAATTCGCTTGGGACGTTGCCTAGTGAAATGACTTTTTTATGAATGTCGTTACTTGTAAAATGATGATGAAGCGGTGGAAGTGTTTGAAAATCTATATTTTTTCAAGATTCTAAATTTTACGTGAGCGGAGATGAGGCCAGCCTGTAGCTAGTCTCAGGTTGTTTAGTATAGGTTTATTCTGTCGTTTTGATTTTTGAAGCGACGAATGTATAGGTATCCAAATCAAAGTTTTTGATGATTTTTTCTTCTATATCGTTTATTGCTTTGTCGTCAACTCCAGAATTTTTAAGTGTTTTCAGCAACAGTTCATAACCATTGGTCTGCTTGTCCTTGCGGTCTAAAAAGAGTGCCTTGGTAAAGGCTATCATTTTTTCTTCTCCGATTAGATGCTCAATCGCCAACAATTGAAAAGCTCCTATCAAATACCGATAGCCATTGGTAATTTCGTGGTAATGCTCTACTTTATCTAAGCGAACGAAGTTTTGCGCTTTTTGTAGACGTTCATAAGGTCTTTTCATAAGTTCTGGATGGTACTCCAAACGATATTTATAGCTATAGTATTCCGCAAAAGATTCTAGAAATAGCCAGTATAAATTGGTTTTGGGTTTAAAGACATTACCAAAAAGATAGTGGGCAACCTCATGCGAGAGATAGCCTTCTAAGTTTTTCGCAGCTAATTTTTGATTCACATTTACAATGGTAGGGTAGGTCATAAAACCACCCCAACTCGAATTGTCTGAAGGCAGATGCGCAAACGTAAATTTTTTAGGCATTTTGATAGCAGTAGTCGTTTCGTAATACGAATTGATACTTTGAAAGAGCGCATCGAAATAGGAAATGGTCGACTCTTGGTCGATATTGATATAAATGGCGTGGTCGGTTTCCTGCCAATCGAAGTCCCCGGCAATAAGCATAATATTTTCTGTAGGGATGCTACTTTCAAAGGTACTTCCACTAGATTTCGGAATGCCTGAACCGATGTAAATATTCCTGCAATCGGTGCAGCTCGCTTTAATAGCATAGGTGTAGTATGTTTTATTCGATATAGAGGACATTTGATTTGGCCCAACAAAAGTCGGATACCATTTGGATTGTTCGCTGGCCCTTAGAATTCCATAGTTGTTCACAATTTCCCCTTTGTAATCTTTTTTGTTCTTCCCATTGGAATAACTTTTAAAAGAGCCCTTGGTTTTTAAATGTAGGGTGTCGCTAGGAGTAATTGGTTTCGATAACGATATTTCATAAATATCGCAATCATAACATTCTTCTTTGGTCTTTTTTATTGAAATCTTTTGCCCGTTTAATAAGGTCTCCTTAATAGCAATTTTATGATGGAGAATGATTTGTACTTTGCTGCTTTCGACATTAAGATTTGTTAGGGAATAGTCGCCGACTAGGGTTTCTTTTTCCAAAGAAATGTCTAGATTTCCTAACAAGACGGTCGATTGTGCCGTAGTAAAACAGGTGACGAGTATTATAAGAGGAAAAAGGAATTTCTTCATAAGGGGATGCTATTAATCCATGGGGACTTCAATATCTTCTCCCCAAATATATTTCCCAAACCATTGCCAATTGTGCCAAGTAGCGGCTAGTCGCTCTTTGGGTTTGGTAATACCATGTCCGAAGCCTTTATAGATGATAAACTTTGTTTCAACGCCAACATCCTGTAAGCCCTGAAATAGTTCGTACGCATTGGCAATCGGTACCCTCCGGTCATTCTCCCCGTGTTGTATAAGGGTAGGGGTGCTAGCCTTATTTATGTTCGTCATAGGAGAGGTTTTTTCATAGATTTTCTTATCTGACCATGGGGTAGCCTTTAAATACTGCCGTGTAAACGGATGAATATCGGTATTCACATAATAAGTCATCCAGTTGGAAATTCCAGCACCAACTGAAATTGCTTTGAATTTATCTGAATTCGTGGTTAAGAAGGCCGAAATGTAGCCTCCTTGGCTCCAACCCATTGAACCTACTTTGTTTCCATCAATAATTCCTTTTTTCTCCAAATGGCGAACTCCTGAAAGCACATCCCAAGCATCTCCAACCCCTAGATTTTTTACATTGAGCGAACGAAACTTTTCACCATAACCGGCCGAACCGCGATAATTAGGGCGTAATATCAATGCTCCCTTATTCAACCATTGTACCATCGGATAAACATATGACGGTACTGCTCCGGGAGTAGACACTCCCGTTGGTCCTCCATGAATGATAACTAAAAGAGGATATTTTTTATTAGCATCGTAATCTTGAGGTTTATGTAAAACACCCTCGATAATGGTACCATCTTTACTCTTCCAACTAATAACTTCACTTTGCGCTGTTGCCCAATTTTCGATTTGTTTAGTTGATGACGTTAGTGCTTTTATGTCATCAAAAGGAAAACTTGTTGAATATACCTCAGTTAAATCGGTATCGTTACTTCCAGTAAAAGCAACTTTTGTTCCATCATCTGAAAATGAATAATTCCAAATGCGTTCCGGAGTTTTAGAAAGAATTTCGGTGTTGCCGTTTTCTGGATTGATGCTTAGTAATCGTCGCACGGTTTTTTGCCATGACAGGGCAAATATACCTTTGGTATTCCACTGCATAGCAAACAAGTCTTCATCAAAAGCTGCTGCCAATTGTTGATTATTTGTTCCGTCAATATCGATTCGGAAAAACTTTCCATTTTTATAATAGTTCGAGACTTTGTCGTTCAAACTACTTCCATACAAAATAGACTTTCCATCTGGCGACCAATCTACTAGTCCATCATAGCTCGGATTCTTGACCAATGATTTGAGTGATTTGGTCTCCATATCGTAGATAGAAATATCTGCCTCGAAAAAAGTATTGGTTAACGGATTGGGCTGGTGTTCAATGGCCACTTTCTTTCCATCTGGAGACCATTTAAAGGTATTGACCGAAAAAGAAGTGCTGTCGATTAACGGTTTGGCTTCATGTTCTTTTTTAAAAAGAGAATCTTTAAGTTGTTCTGGAGAGGGAAGGAGATTGAGTTTGGCAGGATTAAAATCCAACAACCATATTTGATTCTGACTAAACTCGGCATCCTCAACGGCGAAACCGCCAAATTTATCCTTTCTTTTTTCCTCTTCCTTTGACTTATCTTCAGATTGAATAAAAGCAATTTTTTTTCCGTCAGGAGACCATTCAAAACGGGAGATGTTTTTTTCTGTACTAGTAAGTTGAGAGGCTTCTCCACCTTCGGCCCGGATAATATGAATTTGTGTTTTTTCCCCTCGCTTTGAAGAGAAAGCTATCCATTCACTATTGGGTGACCATTTGGGATTTCTGCTAATTCCCTCATTGTTATTGGTCAGTTGAAAAGGGGTATTACCATTCTTAGATAGCCAAAGCTCCCTATCAAATTTGTTTCCTTTCCAATCAACAGACTGTTTTTCAAAAACAATATGTTTTCCGTCAGGAGAAATGACCGCATTGGAGTTTGATTGCAAAGAAATGACTTCTTCAAAAGAAGGATTTTTTCCGGTTTGTGCAGAACTGTTTATAGCATATACACATGCCAGAACGAATAGGAATAGCTTTTTGGACATCTTAATTGTTTTCGTAATTATTCACCTTCATACTTGCCTGAATAACGTTTCCAAAGCTCAGTCTGATGGGTTTCCAAAGAAATGTTTCTGCCGTCGATAAAAGCATGACTCAATTGATTTGTACGCATATCTAAGGCATCTCCTTCAGAAATAAATAAGGTGGCACTTTTACCGATGGCAAGCGTTCCGTGAGTTGCATCAATGCCCAAGATTTTGGCGGTATTACCGGTTATCATTTGTACCGCTTTTTCTTTTGCCAATCCTTGTCCGACAACCTGCCCGGCATAGAAAGGAAGGTTTCTGGTTTGAAAGTTGCTTGCTTCTCCGTTTTGGATGGCAACTAAGAGCCCAGCGTCAGATAATAGTTTGGGCAGCTTGTATGGTAAATCGTAATCATCATCCTCAAAATTCGGTGTGTTATGGGTAAACTGTACTAACACAGGAATATCATTTTCTTTTAAGAAGTCAGTCACCTTATAAGCATGATAACCTCCTACTAAAACAACTGATTTTATACCCGAATTTTTTGCTAGGGTAATTCCGTCAATGATTTCTTTTTCCCCATCTGCATAGAGGTATAATTTTTGACTTCCATTAAAGGTTCCTTGCATAGCGGCAAAAGCAGGATTCAACTCTTTTGCAGTATTACCACCATAGGCAGCGGAATTTTGGAGAAAAGTTTCTACTTCAGTAACTTGCTTTTGATAGTCCTTGTTTGGTTTTAAACCTCTTGGTTCCCCTAACCACCAGCGACCTCTTCTAAAACTGGACGGCCAGTTTAAATGAATACCGTCATCTACTTTTACGGCAGCGTCCTCCCAGTTCCATGCATCAAATTGTACTATTGAAGATGTACCGGAAATACGACCTCCTTTGGGCGTAATTTGCGCCATCAAAACCCCATTAGGCCGCATGCTCTCTACTACTTTGGATTCTGAGTTATAGGCAATCAAACTCCGTACATGGGGAATCATATCTCCTATTTCGTCAGCATCTCTACTAGCTCGAACTGCGTTTACTTCAATTAAGCCTAATTCTTTTACTGGGGCTATGAATCCGGGGTAAACATGTTTCCCGGAAGCATCTATGACCGTCCCCTGGGTAGTTTCGCCAGAACCCAAAGCTGTGATTTTTCCATCCTCAAAAACAATGGTACAGTTTTCAACTACAGTACCATCTCCGATATGTGCGGTGGCACCTGTAATGGTTATGGCTTCTGTTTGTTTGTTTGCGGGAGTTTGTTGTGCCCAGCTGGTCATCCCGAAGGTGAGGAGGAGGGTGATTAGTATGTTTTTTTGTTTTTTCATCATTAGTACTTTTATTGTCATTCCCGCGAAGGCGGGAATCTATTTACTGTTGCTTTTATGCTTATTATGGCTTGGGCTTAACACACCCCTAACACCTCTCAAGAGGGGAAAACCTTTGTTTCATTCTATCTGCTACAAGGATTCACAAGTCATACGTTCCTTCTTGCTCATCTTTGGTCCCTGCATTTTGCCACCGCCTGCTTTTTCTTTTAGCATCATGTTTATGAGCTGTGTACGTTCTTTTTTAATAGCTTCCCTGTTTTGCTTATCCACTTCCAAATCAAAGTAGGTAGCTCCTTCTATCAATGTTTTCTCTGCTTTAGCATAAATGGATAATGGATGGTCGGACCACAATACCAAATCAGCATCCTTGCCAACTTTTATGCTTCCTACCCGGTCATCGATATGCAGCAATTTCGCAGGATTGATGGTTACCATCTTCCAGGCTTCAAGCTCAGTCATTCCTCCATACTTTACCGTTTTGGCCGCTTCTTGATTTAAGCGTCTTGCCATTTCACCATCATCACTATTGATAGCAACTGTAACACCCTGTCGCTGCATGATTGCCGCGTTATAGGGAATCGCATCATTAACTTCATATTTATAGGCCCACCAGTCACTAAAGGTTCCTGCACCTGCACCGTGTGCTGCCATTTTATCGGCTACTTTATACCCTTCAAGAATATGTGTGAACGTGTTTAGACGGAAGTTAAAATGGTCGGCTACTTTCATCATCATATTGATTTCGCTCTGCACATAGGAGTGACAACTGATAAAGCGCTCGCCATTTAGAATTTCGGCAATCACTTCCATCTCTTCATCATAACGATAGGGTTGACCGCTTTTCTTTTTAGTATCATATTCCTTACCTCTTTGGAAGTAATTCATAAATACTTGTTCAACTCCCATACGTGTCTGGGGGAATCTTGAAAAACTCTGCCAGTTACTTTGTTTTACGTTTTCACCCAAAGCGAATTTGATGAATTTGGGAGAATTGCTGTAAATCATGTTCTCGGGAGACTCCCCCCATTTTAATTTTAAAATCGCAGAGCGACCCCCAATCGGATTCGCAGAACCATGCAGCAACTGTGCTGAAGTTACACCACCACCAAGTTGTCTGTAGATATCAATGTCTTCATTATCTACAACATCTTCCATTTTTACCTCTGCTGTAGAGTTATGTCCGGCCTCATTAACCGCTAAGGCGGCAATATGGGTATGCTCGTCAATGACACCTGCTGTTAGGTGTTTTCCTGTGGCATCTACCACTTTGGCACGACCTGCTGAGAGATTTTGACCAATTTTGGAAATCTTTCCGTCTTTAATAAGTACATCCGTGTTTTCTAATATTCCAGAATCTTCACTTGTCCAGACCGTTGCATTTTGGAATAGAATCGTTTCTGCTTGAGGCTTTGTTTTGAATCCGTAGGCTAAATTTGGAAAGGTTACAGGCATTACTTCCGGAGCGCTGGCATCTTTCTTTTCATCCTTTTTGTCTTTAGTGAATGCCGAAGTTTTGATGGCCGCGAATGTAGACTCGTTTCCATTAGGAAGGGTCAATTTACCTTTGATGTTATCCGAAGCTTTGTTAACCAATCCCGTCATACGGTAATTCTTCGCTCCTTTATCCGTGGCAAAGGAAAGCGCTACCCAATCATTTTTGTAGCTAAGTTTTGACTTTAACTTGTTGGTATCTTGTTTGATTTCGATTTTAGGTTTGCCAGCTTCTCCCGTAATTGACATTTTATATGTCATGCCTCCAGCAGATAAATCATAGTTGCCACGAATATCTTTCTGGTTTTTATCGTTGATGACATTTTTTTGTCCTTGCACCCAGTTTTCATAAAGCGTTGTTTCTTTATCAAAAATGTCTCCAGAAGTAATCAAGAAATTGGCTTGACGGCCAACTTGTAAGGAACCAACACTTCCTGATTTTCCTAAGATGGAAGCTGGGACCGTTGTTAATGCTTCTAAGGCCTTTGTTTTGGGAAGTCCATATTTTATGGCCTTCATCAGATTCGCTTTGAATTTTGAAGGGGACTTTAAATCATAAAGTGTCAATGAAAAAGGAATTCCGTTATCAGCGAGTATCTTTGGGTTTGAAGGTGCTTGATTCCATTTACGCATATCTTTCAAATTCACGTAATTCGCGGCAATCGGGTCGGAAACATCATAGGCCTCAGGAAAATTTATAGGAAGAATAAACTTCGCGTTGGTTCCTTTGATTTCAGCAATTCGCTCGTATTCATTTCCGCCCCCTAAGATGGCATATTGTATGCCGTTCGCATCTCCGATTTTATCTGCTCGAAGGGCATGACCTTTATCTTTTGCTTCAAAAATCTGCACAAGACCTTTGTTTTCATTTAAGGCTTCTAAAGAACGGTCTTTGGTATCAGAGTTTCCGGCAGCATACCATTTCGCATCGGAATACATTTGACGTAGCAAAGCCATGGCACCCATAAGTGAAGTAGGGTAAGATTGCTTTTTAATGACACTACGCGAAAAAGAAAGGTATTGCGCTGATTTGTCATCCAAAATTCGGTTGGAATCATCACCGCTTCCGTTTAAAGCAACCAGTACTCCTGTTCCCCGGACAATTCCGTCTTGAATATGGGAGTTCACTACGCCAAAACCTGCATCTCGCAATTCCTTAGCTTTCTTATCGTCGTATTTAAACTTTGCAATTGCTGCATTTTCAGGCATGATATGGTCATTCCAGTAGAAACCTTGTCGTGACGCATCATATTGTGTGGCACGACCTCCACCAGAAGGACGCTTGGGTTGCTCTACTCCGAATTTGGAATAGATATCGATAAAAGAGGGATAAATTGAATGTCCCTTCGCATCTACAACCACAGAATTTTTAGGAATCGAAACTGATTTTCCAACCTGCTTAACCTTGCCATTTTGAATAAGCAATGTGCCTCCTTCGATTACCTGAGTTGGAGTCACATAAATTTTAGCATTTGTAAAAGCTGTATAGTTGTTGTTTTTTGATTTTACCCCATCGTTTTCAGGAAAGTAATCCTGAGCAAACAAGGTGCTGCCACACCAAAGAATGGCGAGCGCGAATAGTCTGATTTTCATATTAGAATAGTTGATTAATTAGTCTTTCTAAATGTAAGGGAAGTCAGGGGATTTACGAAGAGGTTTTGGGATTTTTAACGTTTGCTGAAAGTCCCTCAAAACTAGAAAGGTGGTTACAAAGGGTCCCCTTCTTTTTTCAAGGAGGGGTGGCGACAGCCGGGGTGGTTAACCTAGGAACACGAATTGATTAACCTTCTCGATTATTTTCACCAAATACCCCTCCACCCTAGGCCATCGCCTCAACTCGCCCACTGTTCTCACAGCGTCGCCCCTTGAAAAAAGGGGAGGGCCTGTATTTTATGATTTAGTTAGAGTTTATAAAGGATTCTTCTCATGATATCCCACTAACAAATGTACAACGCGGCTATAGCTCTGTACACCGTCTGCCTGATTATTGGCTTTTAAGAAGGTGCTGAAAACAGATTTGAAGATTGGCTCGAACGGATTCTCATAATCCTCATGAAAATCTTGAAGTTCACGATAGTTTTTCCTTACACCCTCATTAATGTTTGTGTATAGTCTTTCAAACTCTTTTTCATCGGTGGTGTGTACGGCGCTTAGACAATAGGCTAGGGCATAAGCTGAAGCTGAATACTGAAAATAAATATCCTCGTTTTCAGCTGTGACCATATAACCGATGAGATTTGTTTCGTTTTCTGCGGAATAGCCAATTTGGTGTCCGATTTCATGGGCTGCTACAACTGGGAACCTAAAAACAGGTGTCTTTTTATTCACCTGTGCTTCGTTGGTAAACGGATTCAAATACCCCCCAATACCCATATAACTTGACATGATACTGAACATAGATTTTTTAACACTCGGTCGACGGTACTCCAAAAAGGGCATTTGATCATCTAAGTTGTTGTAACTAGCAATAGTCCGCTCGAAGATTTCATTTCTGTTATACGGTACGTTTACCATTGCAGTACTGTCTTGAGTGATTTGTAACTGCAAGGCATTGGTTTTCTCGATCAATGTTTCCGTTAAACTTTTTATGTCTTCATAGGTCGCTTTCTCATTTACTGCTAGGGTTTCTGAAAGAGGCTTTCGGTAATAATTGAGCCCCCAACAAATATGAAAAGTGAAATAAAAAACCGCGAGTACCATGATATTATCACGTAGAAATAGCAATGGTTTTGTCTTGATTTTTCTACGATTTCTAAGGATGTAGCGGAATACCAATACAACTAAGAGGGTATAAATGATTTCTCCGACTGAAAAGGGAATCCATCCGAATAAACTCCTGAAAAATTGACTAATCCATGGATAAATGCCTGTGCTGTAAAAGCTTTCTACCCAATCAGTATGACCTGCCAGCCACTTCACCAAAATGATTTGAGGGATGAGACTAAGAGCGATTGCGTTTCTGAGTTTGTTTTTCAAATGATGTTAAAGAATTGCAGTTCGTCCAAAATTAAACTTTTATGGGTGATAGCAATTTTTGAGTCCGTATTTTTAGGAAAAATTAACCATTTCTATGAGTATTGAAGTAAGGAACTTAGAACCTCAAACCGTTTGGAACAAATTTGCTGATTTAAATGCCGTGCCCCGCCCTTCAAAAAAAGAAGAGCGGGTCATTCAGTTTATGATGGATTTTGGAAAAGAACTACATCTAGAGACTTTTAAAGATGAAGTTGGAAATGTGATTATCAGAAAACCGGCCACTTCAGGAATGGGGAATCGAAAATGGGTGACCTTACAGTCGCATTTAGATATGGTACATCAGAAGAATAATGACACGGTTTTTGACTTTGATATCCAAGGTATTGAAATGTATATTGATGGAGATTGGGTCAAAGCCAAGGGTACGACTTTAGGCGCGGATAACGGAATGGGTGTTGCAGCGATTATGGCTTTATTGGAGAGTTCCGATATCGTTCATCCACCGATTGAAGCTTTATTTACAATAGATGAAGAAACAGGAATGACCGGCGCTATGGGTTTGCAAGGTGGCGTTCTTAAAGGAGAAATTCTGTTAAATCTCGACACCGAGGAAGATGATGAAATTGATATTGGTTGCGCAGGGGGAATTGACGTTACCGCAGAAAAGAATTACAAAGAGAAAGAGGTATCAACTGGTCATGTTGCCTATTCAATTACCGTTAAAGGATTGAATGGTGGACATAGTGGAATGGACATCCATAAAGGTTTGGGCAACGCCAATAAGATTATGAATCGCATTTTGCACTATAATATGGCAAAGTATCATATTCAGGTGGCACACATTGATGGTGGAAGTTTACGTAATGCTATCCCTAGGGAAAGCACTTCGGTAATCGTTATCGATGAATTTCAAAAACTAAAATTTGAAGAGAATTTTGAACTTTTAACTACCGTAATTAAAAACGAACTTAGGGTTACAGAACAAAACCTTGAAATTAATTTGATTTCCACGGAGACACCTACGAAAGTGATGGATGGTCTTGTTCAAGAGGAATTACTCAAAGGACTTTATGCCGCTCATAACGGTGTGTATGCCATGAGTGCTTCTATTCCTGATTTAGTGGAAACATCAAATAATGTTGCTCGGGTTTTGGTGAAAGATGGGAAGATTAAAATCGGATGTTTAACGCGTTCATCTGTAAATTCAGCTAAAATGGACTTGGCAGAAACCTTGAGAGCTACTTTTGAACTTGCAGGTTTTGTTGTCACTTTCGGCGGAAGCTATCCAGGGTGGAACCCAAATCCCGACTCTGAAATTCTAAAGGTTTTAAAGTCGAGATATGAGTCTTTATTCAATGAGAAGCCTAGAGTGGTAGCTTGCCACGCGGGACTCGAATGTGGCATACTTGGAGAAAACTATCCCGATATGGATATGATTAGTTTTGGACCCACTATTCACGGTGCCCATTCTCCCGATGAGCGAGTTCAGATTTCATCTGTTCAAAAATTCTGGAAATATTTATTGGCTATTCTGGAAGATATCCCTGAAATAAGCAATGCCTAGGAATATTTTTTATTTTTCGTAGAATGATTTCGAATACCCAAGCATCAATTAGGGTTTTTCCCCCTAAGCTCTTCCCTTACCATTAATCCTGATTGGGTCAGCATACTATCGGGCCATTCACCGCTACCACTAGCACCTGGTTTTACAGCTGCAGAGCTTTCTTCCTTATCCGCTATTGACCAGTTGAGCCATGAGATATTATTTTCGTCAAGGAAATCCCACCAAGTATTGGCCTCGACAATGTCAATGAATCCGTCGCCGGTATATTCTGTAACACCTTGTTCGGTAACGAAAAGGGGAATGCCTGCGTCAATGGCCGTTTTTGCTAAATCACGAAGTTCTTGTTTATGTGAAGATGCATAATAATGCAGCGTATACATCACATTATCATCTTCAATTTGGTTGCCAATTACTTCATCAACACGTTGTGACCAAGTCCGAGTGCCAGCGATGACAACATTATCGGGGTCATATTTGCGTATTTCGGCAATTACGGCTTCATGATAGGGTTTGATTACATCATTCCAAGACGGAGTATCTAGCGGTTCGTTATAGGTCTCGTAAATGATATTGGGCTGGTCTCCATATTTTTGTGCTACTTCAGTAAAGAAGATTTTTGCTTCCTCAACACTGTCCTCGGCATGATGACTATGCCAGTCGACGACCACGTATAGACCCTCTTCAATCGCAGCGTCTATAACAGTAAAAATAAGTGCTTTTTGACTTTCTTTGTTTTCAAGATATCCTCCTGGGTCTTCAATTCCCATGGAGGCTCTTACTATGGTAGCTTTGAAATCCTTCTTCAACCATTGTACGACTTCTTTGGTATAAAACTGCGGCCACCAATTGGTCCAAGATAAAGACATACCTCTCAATTGGACTATGTTTCCATCTTTATCAACAAGGTTTTTTCCAGAGACGCTTAGTTGACCATGAATATCGACTATTGAGCTGGCTGTAACTGGATTCTCAGGTGCTTCTTCTTCTTCTTCTTCTTTAGGAGTCTGATCTTCGGAAATCTCTGGGTTCACTACAGGCTCATCGGACGAACTACATGATGTGGTTGATATTAAAAGACAAACTAAGATTAGATTAAGACATATTCTTCTCATAGCAAGGAGGATTTTATTGTTTAACGGATTAAAAATACAAATTGTTTCAGGGGGAGTGAAGAAATAAAAAATCCCGCTTGGTGGCGGGATTTATATTTTTACTGGGCCAGACCCGTAATCTCGAGGTCAAAAACTAAACTTGACCCCCCGGGTATAGGGCCATAATCACGATCACCATATCCTAAATGAGATGGAAAGAACAAACGAACCTTATCGCCAACTTTCATTGTCAATAGACCCTCCCTGAAACCAGGGGCGAGCTGTGCATCAGGACTATAATCCATTGGGCTTGGGGATAAATTTCCGCGATGCATCTGAGTAAGTTGATCCAACATTCCATAGGTGTCCGCAACACTGGCTTTACTGGTATCAAATAAAGTTCCATCTTCTAAAAAACCAGCATAGTCTACTAAAACTTTGGTCCCCATTCCCGGCTTTTCCCCTGAACCTTCTTCAAGTATTAATACTTTCAATCCTGAAGGATATGCTTTCGCCTTGGCTTTTTGAGAAGCTAAATCTGCGACAAAGGTTTCTTTTATTTTTTTAACGGCTTCCATTTTAGCCTTTTTCTCAGCCTCTAGGGCTGCTAAACGTTCCCCCTCCTTATTGAAATAATCAGTCATCACTGCTACCGCATCAAAGTCCTTGGCTTCTTTTCCATTGCGAATGATTTCGATAGTGTTCATTTTAACTTCTTCAACTGGTCTATTACGGCCGGCTACTGCAACGTTTGCAATAGAATCAACTATTGGCATACCCAATACAACTTCCCCGAATACGCTGTGTATCTTGTCTAACCAAGGAGTTGGCTTGTGCGTAATAAAAAACTGACTGCCATTTGTATTGGTATTCGCCCCTGAATTGGCCATCGAAAGAACTCCTTTTCTATCATGAACCAAGGAGTCATTGAACTCATCCATGAATCTATACCCTTGATTTCCCATTCCTGTTCCAAGAGGATCTCCGCCTTGTATCATAAAATCTTTCATAACCCGATGAAAGATAAGGCCATCGTAGAATTTTTTACCCTTGTATTCTTCCGCTACGAAGGTATTTGTACCTTCTGCCAGAGAGATAAAATTTGCCACGGTAACCGGAACTTTTTCATATTCCAATTTTACAACAATATCACCTTTTGTAGTTTGTATATCGGCAAAAACCCCATCTCCTAAATCAGGATACTTGCTTGATTTACAGCTTGAAAGTATCATTGAGATGCTTAATACTAATAGTAATGCTTTTTTCATGAATGGTATTTTAAATAATTTAGTTTTTAAATACTGTCTTTTTCAATTTTCAAAATGGCTATAGTTGACTTTAAAGGCATATTAATTCCTATTTTGTCACCATCACCAGGATAACCGTACCCTAAGGAAGACGGAAATAAAAAGGTAGCGGTTTCATTTTCCTTTAGCAATTTCACACTATTTCTCAGTCCAGGAAAAAGCTCTTGTTTATCTACTTTGTATTTTAAGATTCCGATGTCCTCCATTTTATATATGGTGTCATTTGAAAGACTTAAGATATTATAGGTCAAGGTAACCAAATCGTCAGGTTGCGGAGTATATATGGCAACTTCATTTTTCTTATTATAATAATACCATGAACCTGTGTCACTTTGCAAATAGCTGTTTGTAGAATCCTTGGCTATAACCTGTTTCATAATTGATTCTTCAAGGGCAAGTAGTTTTTTGCTACGTTCTATAGAGGCTTCAATAGAACTGCCGGTTTTCCTTTTCACAGGATGTCTCGGTACTGGGCCTTCACAGCTAATAAGACCTACAAATAATAAGAGGCAAACTAAATTTCTCATGCGTTCAAATTCTCTTTATAGTCTTCTAACAGGGAAACGAAATACTTTGCAGTTTCCTCAATGGAAACATCACTCCTCCCTCCGGCGGCATTATCATGACCACCGCCATTGAAATGCTTTCGAGCAAATTGATTGACCGAAAAGTCACCCTCAGAACGAAAAGAAATTTTTATGATTCCCTCTTCTTTATTTTCAATGAAAATAACTGCAAACCGAATACCTTCCAAGGTTAGTCCGTAGTTTACAAAACCCTCGGTGTCTCCTTTTTTATAGTTGTACGTATCTAACTCTTCTTGACTTAAGGTGATATAAGCTGTTCGATATTCTTCTAAGATGACCATGTTCTTTAAGGCGCAGCCTAACAAATGAAGTCTACTTGGAGAATTGGTATCGTAAATGCTATTGTGTATTTCGGTATTTTTTGCTCCTTTGTCAATTAAATTGGCCACAACTTGATGCGTTCTGCTGGTCGTTGAAGAGAATTTAAAGGAACCGGTATCAGTCATGATTCCCGTATAAATACAATTCGCCATTTCTGGGGTAATCGTACTTGTATCGCCTAAAAATTCAATGAAGTTATAAACCATTTCACAGGTGGAGCTCATCTCGACATCTGAATAGGTCACTTCAGCATAATTTGACGGAGCTTGATGATGGTCTATCATAATAAACCGAGCGTTTGAAGCTTCTAAGATGGGTTCTAATTGTCCCGTTCGTCCGAAGTGATTAAAATCCAAAGTAAAAATCAAGGTCGCTTCTTGCATTGCCGCAAGTGCCTGTGAATTTTTCGTCTCAAAATTTAGAATATGCTCATTGCCTGGCATCCATTTTAAAAATTTCGGATAGTCATTTGGGGAAACTATAACAGCCTCGTGACCTCGATTTTTAAGGTAGTGCCATAAAGCAAGTGTAGAGCCAATTGCATCACCGTCGGGATTTTTATGGGGAATAATGACAATTCTCTGCGGTACTGAAAGCAGCTCCTCTACCGCTTTAATATTGGCTGAATTCATGCGCGCAAAGATACAATAATATAATACAGAGATAAACCCTAAAAGGCTATTTTTGTTGGATAAACCAATACAGATAAGGATGCTAAAATTCGTTTCAATTTTAAGTGTTTTATTTCTCTTCGGATGTAAAACTCCAAAAACTCAGGTTTCGGCCACTATTGGAAAATCTGATTTCACCATTGCTTTTGGGTCCTGTAATAAACACGATTTGCCGAATCTATTGTGGGATGACGTTAAGGCTTCTAATCCTGATGTTTGGATATGGGGCGGTGATATTGTGTATGCCGACACAGATGATATGACCGAACTAAGACGCACGTACGCGGCTCAAAACGAGGTAGTAGGATATAAGGACATGAAAAGTGAAGTTCCAGTAATTGGTTCTTGGGACGACCATGATTACGGATTAAATGATGGGGGAGTTGAATTTTCAGCGAAACAGGATAGCCAACAAGAATTATTGAATTTCTTAGATGTTCCAAAGAATAGCCCAAGAAGAAAACAAGAAGGAGTTTATACGTCTCACCATTATCGTACTTCGTGGGGAACCGTTTCGGTTATTGTTTTGGATACGAGGTATTTTCGGACTGCGATTACCCCAGATACCGAAACTAATAAACGTTTAAAACCAAATACTTATGGAGAGGGCTCAATTTTGGGGGAAGTTCAATGGGAATGGTTAGCAGGTGAATTGGCCAATTCTAGTTCAGATTTCAATGTTGTAATAAGTAGTATTCAATTTCTCTCTAACGAGCACGGTTTTGAATGCTGGGGCAACTTCCCACACGAAGTTGATCGGTTTAATGAATTGGTTGCAGATTCTAAGGCCAAGGGTGTCATTGTATTATCGGGAGATCGGCACATTTCAGAATTTTCAAAAACTAAAATAGAAGGGATGAATTACCCGTTGATTGATTTTACAAGTAGTGGTTTGACACATGCCTATTCTAAATTTAGTGGTGAACCAAATCCGTTTAGAGTTGGAGAAGTGGTAAGTACGGAAAGCTTTGGAGTGTTAGAATTTGATTTCGATAAAGGCGAGGTTGTATTTAAAATGATGGGAGATGGAGGAGCGGTTTTAGGAGAGTTAAGACAGTCGTATTAATACTTGCCGATTGCCAAATAAACTGTACTTTTGCACAAAATTTTGAAACATGACGACAAATAGAACTTTTACAATGATTAAGCCTGATGCCGTTGAAAACGGACATATCGGTGGAATTTTGGATAAAATTACCTCTGCTGGTTTTAAGATTGTAGCTATGAAGTATACGCAATTGAGCAAGAGAGATGCACAAGAATTTTATGCGGTTCACAGTGAACGCCCATTTTACGGTGAATTGGTTGATTTTATGACGAGAGGACCTATTGTATCCGCAATATTAGAAAAAGATAACGCAGTTGAGGATTTTCGTGCCTTGATTGGTGCTACAAACCCTACTGAAGCTGCCGAAGGTACAATTCGTAAATTATATGCAACCAGTATCGGAGAAAATGCCGTTCACGGCTCAGATAGTGATGAGAATGCCGCTATTGAAGGTGCATTTCATTTTGCTGGTAGAGAGATTTACTAGACTGATAATTTATACTGAAGGAACCCAATAAGTTTAGCTTGTTGGGTTTTTTATTACCGCAAAACTAGTTTTGTCACCAATTCCTTACCCAATTCTTCGTTCAGCATTGCGATAATTTTCGATTTCCCAAGACTTAATTCCTCTCGGAGAACTGAGGAAGAAAGCGAAACAAATAAAGTTTGGTTACGAAGTTCAACCGCCGTCGTGTAATTGTTGACCCCATTGCCCATAAGGTTTACCCAAGCCTCTTTGGCATTTACCTTGTCTATGCCTTTTTCGAGTTTGTTAGCTTTAATAAACTCATTCAGGGCTTCGCCCATATTCAAATTGTCATTTCGTCGTTTCGCCATTATTCTTCTAAATTAATGGATTGAAAACGTTTGTAGGTATAGGTCAAGGTATCATGGTTTGTAACCGAAAATTTATCTTGTGAAATTGATTTTATAACTTCCGACCATTCACTCATGGCATTTTTATAATGGATTTTGAATTCACCATTATTCTCTTGAATTAGGAAAGGTTCTGCGTCGTTCGAAGTTGTAAAGCTTCCATCGAATTTGGGCTGCATTTTTTTTCGGAAACCTTTCAATCCATCCAATTCAATATAATCCACGGTAGGATTTACGGTAAACTCCTTGGTTTCTCCATTCGGGAAGGTAACTTGTTCAATTTCCCAATATCCATTAAGCTTTGAAATATCTTGTTGAGCTATTTTTGTGGTACATCCGAGGAGTACTAAAAAAGAAAATATGAAACTGAAATACTTCATATTACAATTTAAAGATTTTATAAGACTGATGAATGTTTTTCACCACATTTTCAGTTCGTTCAGGATGGGTGTCACTAATGAAGATTTGTCCAAAATTCTTATTATCAACCACCGCTATAATATGACTCACGCGATTTTCATCGAGCTTGTCAAAAATATCATCTAAGAGTAGAATAGGAGTGGTTTTTGCTAATTCCTTCATGAAATGAAATTGTGCAAATTTCAGTGCTATCAAAAAGGATTTCTGCTGTCCTTGACTTCCAAACTTCTTTATAGGATAATCAGTAATTTTAAAACTCAAATCATCTTTGTGAATACCAACACTTGTATACTGGAGCGCCTTATCACGATCAATGTTTTTTTCTAGTAAACTGAGGAAATCCGTATTGGTAAGTTTCGATTCATAGGTAAGGGAAACAACCTCATTATCCCCAGAAATAATACGATACTGTTCAATAAAAATAGGAATAAAAGTCTCCAAAAAAACCGTCCGTTTCTTATGAATGGGCTTTCCATACTCTACTAATTGCTCATTGTAAACTGCAAGAGTTGTGGCGTCAAATGTTTGATTTGCAGCAAAGTATTTTAAAAGTGAATTCCGTTGTGAAAGCACCTTGTTGTATTTGATAAGATCTTGCAAATAGGCCTTGTCGGACTGCGAAATTACACCATCCATAAACTTTCTTCGTGTATCGCTGCCTTCTACAATTAGGTCGCTGTCAGCTGGAGAGATAATCACCAAGGGTAATAAACCAATGTGGTCAGATAAACGCTCGTAGGCCTTGGCGTTTCTTTTTATTATTTTTTTTGCCCCACGTTTGAGACTGCAAACAATTTTTTCTTCTCGTTCTCCATTTTCGAATGTTCCATCTATAACAAAGAAATCGGTGCCATGTTTGATATTTTGAGTGGCTACAGGGTTAAAGTAACTTTTACCTAAAGAAAGATGATAAATAGCGTCTAAAGCATTTGTTTTTCCGATACCATTTGCACCTACAAAACAGTTTATTTTGGTGTCGAAATCGAACTCAGCCGACTCAAAATTTTTATAATTGATAAGTGATAAATTCTTTAGAAGCATTCCGTGTGCCGAAGTATTTTTGATTCGAGTCGCCTAAGAAGATGCAAATTATCGAAAAATAACGAATAAATACGGCTCACGATTTCAATAAAAACTTTATTTTTGCGCGACCAATAAAAATTCTGATGGCAACATATAAGAAAAGAGGTTTTAAACCTAAAAATAAAGCGGAGCAGCAACAGTTCGATGAGCAGGAAAGCACAACAGCTGAGGTGTTTAGTACCTTAGATGAAAGTGCCTCTCGTAGTGAGGAATGGGTTGCCAAGAACCAAAATATTATTTTAGGTATTATTGGTGTAGTTGCTATCGGTGTATTAGGTTATTTGGCCTATAACCAGTTTATTCAAGCTCCAAAGGAAGAAAGTGCTGCAAACGAAATGTACTATCCTCAGCAATACTTTGACCAAGCAGTAAATAGTCCAACTCAAAAGGATTCCTTATTCACTTTGGCGCTGGAAGGGGCTGAAGGTAAATATGGATTCTTAGAAATCATTGAAGAATACAATGGAACAAAGGCAGCAAACCTTGCGCACTATTCTGCAGGAATGGCCTATCTAAATATGAATGAGTACGAGAAAGCTGTGGATTATTTAGAGGATTTCTCTTCTGATGATGCTGTTTTGGGTGCCTTGTCGAAAGGCGGACTTGGCGATGCGTTCATGCAGCTAGGTCAAGCGGCCGATGCCTTAGGTTATTATGAGCAGGCAATTAGCCACAATGCCAATGAGTTTACAACTCCAAAGTTTTTATATAAAGCGGGAATTACAGCCTTGGAATTAAACCAAAACGATAAGGCCTTAGGATATTTCCAAAGAATTAAAGACGAGTTTTCAAAATCTGATGAGGCTCAGACAATTGATGCATTTATTGGAATGGCTAAAAGTGGAAACTAATGGCTACGGCAAATAAAAATTTATCGGTTTACGATAAAGCAACAATCCCAAACGCGAAAGACCTTCGGTTTGGGATTGTTGTTTCTGAATGGAATTCTGAAATCACGGAAGAACTCTGCACAGGAGCTTTGGAAGCTTTGTTAGACTGTGGTGCCAGTTCAGAAAATATTATTCGTTGGGATGTTCCAGGGAGTTTTGAATTGACTTTTGGCTGTAAAAAAATGATATTGGACACCAAAGTTGATGCCGTTATCGCCATAGGAAGTGTTATTCAAGGTGAAACGAAACACTTTGATTTTGTCTGTAGTGCAACTGCTCAAGGAATCAAAGATTTAAATGTTCAATTTAATACTCCAGTAATTTTTTGTGTTCTCACAGACAACACCTTGCAGCAGGCTCAAGAACGCAGTGGTGGCAAACACGGCAACAAGGGTACGGAAGCTGCCATTGCGGCTATCAAAATGGCGACTCTCGGAGCGTAAAATCAAACCCTCTTTTGTTTTCAATTCAATTTTAAAATGTATTTTCCGTGTAGATACACGGATTATGAAATACAATTTTGATGAAATCATAGATCGCCGAAATACAAATGCGATGAGTCTAAATGGTTATCGCAATTACCTCTTTGGAGGCAGTGATGCCTTTGAATCTGATTATTCAGATGAAGATTTGATTCCGATGTGGATTGCGGATATGGAATTTAAGTCACCTCCAGCAGTTTCCAAGGCAGTAAAGGATAGAGCGGAACATGGTATTTTCGGATACTCACAAATATTTGACCCTAACTACAAGCAAGCTTTTTTAAACTGGTCAAAACTACATTATGACTGGGAGTTTAAGCCAAATCATTTGGTTACTTCCCATGGTGTGATTCCGGCATTATTTTCGCTTGTCAAGTACGTTTGCGCTCCCGATGAGAAAGTGCTTATCATGACCCCCTCCTATGCTTTTTTTAAGCTGGCAACAGAGGGCAGCAATAGAGAATTGATTACTTCTGATTTAATCAATGAAAATGGTAATTATACTATAGATTTTGAGGATTTTAGAAGAAAAGCGGAAGACGAAAAAGTAACTTTGACCATTTTTTGTAACCCACATAATCCTACAGGACGTGTCTGGTCAGATGATGAACTTCGTCAACTTGGAGAAATATGTTTGGAGAACGATGTCATGATTATTTCTGATGAAATACATTGTGACCTTTTGAGAACCGAAAAAACATTTACTCCCCTTGCACGCCTTTTTCCTGAAAGTGACCAAATCATCACCTGCATGGCACCCAGTAAAACCTTTAATATGGCAGGTTTTATGATTGCAAATATTATCATTCCTAATGACGAATTGCGCACGCTTTGGCAGCAAAAGGAAATCCCCATTGATAATCCCTTAAGCATTGCGGCGGCCCAGGCTGTCTATTCCCATGGTAATGAATGGCTCTCTGAACTAAAAGAATATTTGGATGGAAATTTTGAATTTTTAAAAGACTATTTATCTGAATATTTGCCCAAGGCCATTTTTAAAATTCCGGATGCTACTTACCTTGCCTGGGTTAATATTGGCGCCTATTTACCAGATGAAGAAAACTTGACTTTGTTCTTTGCAAATAAGGCGGGAGTGCTTTTGGAGGGGGATAATATGTTTGTGGCGAACGGTGCTGGTCATATCCGTTTGAATTTAGCTTGCCCTAGAGCTCGTCTTCATAAAGGTTTAGATCGCATTGCAAAGGCAATTCGAAATAGCACAACATAGTGCCTCGATAATGGCGATCAGTTTTGAAATTTGGTACTGTATTTGTACTCATGATACCGGCTATTTGGATGCGAATGGGCTTATTCAATTCTGTTAACATTTTTTGGCAGAAGAACTACAGCATTTTTTTTGAATTTAAGTAACTTTGATACTATGGGATTCTTAAGCAAATTCACAAAATTGGGGCGTGCCAAAGACTTTGATTACCAACCACGATATTATAAAAGTGATAAGGAGGGTAATCCGTTCAAAATTGAATATAAGTTTGATCAGTATCGAACTACTGCAGGCTCTAATAGAGGCTTGAAAAAAAAATTCAATAACATCCTTGAAGACTCAAGAAGGAAAGGTGATCGCAATATGCGTATACGCTTACTTGTAATTATTTCCATACTAGTATTTATTTTTCTCTATATCATCGATTTCGATCTTTCTATATTCTACTCTAGCTAATGGCAGATATTATTAAACTTCTGCCTGACCATGTAGCCAATCAAATAGCGGCGGGTGAGGTAGTGCAGCGGCCGGCTTCAGTGGTCAAAGAACTTCTGGAGAATGCTATTGATGCTGGTGCTAGTACCATTATGCTTATTGTTCGAGACGGAGGCAAAGCCCTAATCCAAGTGGTCGACGATGGAATCGGTATGAGTCCTACAGATGCGCGATTGAGTTTTGAACGTCATGCAACTTCTAAAATTCAGAAGGCCGAAGACCTTTTTGATTTAAATACAAAAGGCTTTCGTGGTGAGGCATTGGCATCTATTGCCGCCATTGCTCATGTAGAAATGCAAACTAAGCTCCAAGCTGAGGAGTTAGGTACTGTTTTGAAGATAGAGGGTAGTAAAATAATTTCACAGGAAGTTGGCGCTACTGTTACGGGTACTTCCATGGCAGTAAAAAACCTTTTTTTTAATATTCCGGCAAGACGTAATTTTTTGAAATCAAATCAGGTTGAACTAAGGCACATTACGGATGAGTTTCATAGAGTGGCATTGGCTCATCCAAATATTGCCTTTCATTTTCATAATAATGGAAGTGAGATGTTCAACCTTCCAAAAAGTAATTATCGTCAGCGTATCGTAAATATTTTTGGCGCGAAAACAAATCAGAAACTTGTGCCAGTAGCGGAGGAAACACAGGTTGTTAAGATATCTGGTTTTATCAACAAGCCTGAGTTTGCCAAAAAGAGTAGGGGAGAACAGTTTTTCTTTGTAAACAATCGGTTTATTAAAAGTCCGTATTTACACCACGCCGTAGTTTCGGCATTTGAAGGAGTTATAAAGCCGGATACTTACCCAGGCTACTTTTTGTATTTGGATGTAAACCCCGCATCCATAGATATTAATATTCATCCAACCAAAACGGAGGTAAAATTTGATGATGAGCATACCTTGTACGCAATTTTGAGATCTACCGTAAAGCATAGCTTAGGGCAATTCAACATAGTTCCTGCTTTAGATTTTGAACAGGATCAAAATTTGGAAACTCCCTATGCCTATAAAAATAAAGAAGCTGAATTGCCGAGCGTTGCTGTTGATTCCAGTTTTAACCCATTTCAAGAAAAAGTGGCTACAAAAGGTGCAGCCTCATATCAAAAAGGAAGCAAAGTAAGCAATCAATCCTGGGAAGGTCTATACACCGGCTTAGAATCTGAAATTGGGAAAGAGGTTGCTTTTAGAAGTATGCAGTTTGAGTCAGATACCATTACTGGGTCTGTATTTGACGAAGAAAAAGAATCTTTGAATACCAGTAGTACAACGTTTCAATTGCGACGAAAATATATTGTTACTACCATCAAGTCAGGCATGATTGTAATTGATCAAAGCCGTGCACATCAACGTGTTTTATACGAGAAATTCTTAAAGAATATTACCGTTAAAGAGGCTGTAAGTCAGCAATTACTTTTTCCACTGTCACTTTCCTTTTCTATTAATGATAGAGCCATTTTAGAAGAAATTAAAGAAAGCTTGAATACGATTGGCTTCATTTTTGGAGCCATGGGTGATGAAACTGTTGAAATAAAAGGAGTTCCAGTTTTGGTTTCTGAGAGTGAAGTAGGAATGGTACTTGATCAATTGATTTCTGATTATCAAATGGAGGTTTCAGGAAACAGTTTTTCACAAACCGATATTGTTGCTAAAACCCTTGCTAAAACACTCTCGGTAAAGACTGGTGAAATTTTGGAAAGCACGTCACAAACCGCACTAGTCAATGATTTATTTGCTTGTAAGGAGCCATTGGTTAGTCCGTTTAATAAACCTGTATATATTACAATTACCGAAAACGATATTGATAGAAAATTCATTTAGATGTTTAGAATTACAGAAGGAGTAAAACACTTACTTATATTGAATGTTCTATTCTTTATAGCCACTTCTCTTTATGGCGATATCATGATAGAATGGTTTGCGCTGTGGTTTCCAAAGGCTGAGCCTTTCGGATGGTGGCAGTTTGTTTCGCATATGTTTATGCATGGCGGGCCTGACCATATTTTTTTCAATATGTTAGCGTTATGGATGTTTGGTACTTCTTTGGAAATGGTATGGGGTAAAGAAAAATTTCTTTTTTTCTTTTTTTCTGCAGGCATTGGTGCTGCATTGGTTCAAACAGGAGTAAATTATTATCAATTTAATCAAGGAATTTCGGCACTCGTTGATGCTGGGGTTTCCGAAAATGAAATAATTGATTTAATGTCGCAAGGAAGGTATATGCCTGGATGGTATGATATAATCCCTGGAAGTTTGGTTGAGGGGATGATTAGCAATTATATGACACATTTAGTCGGGGCTTCCGGGGCGACTTCTGGTATTTTGGCTGCGTTCGCTTTTATGTACCCCGAGAGAGAGCTTTTCCCTATTCCGATTAAAGTAAAGTTCGCTATTCCAATTCTATTTTTAGGGGATTTATACTACGGCCTTAGTGGGGGTGGAGGTAACATCGCGTATTTTGCACATATCGGAGGAGCACTTTTCGGATTGTTTATGGTCTGGTACTGGAAAAAGAATCAATTCAACAAAAACCGTTGGAACTAATATGAAAACTGGAGGACTACGATATCAATATGCCCGATTAAGTATCGCTGAAAAACTAATAGCGATTAATGTGGCTGTTTACATTGTAAATTATTTGGTTCCGTTTCTTTTTAAACTGCATCCTGATAGTATTTCTCAATGGTTCTGGTTACCTAAAAGTTTACTTGATTTCTTTTCACAACCTTGGTCCATTGTAACCTATTCCTTTTTTCACGCAGATTTTTGGCATATTCTCATGAACATGCTCATTCTCTATTTTGCAAGTAGAATTCTTCTCAATCTGTTCGATGGCAAGAAGTTTCTTAATATTTACTTTTTAGGTGTAATAGCTGGTGGAACAGCCTTCTTATTAAGTTATAATATTTTCCCTGCTTTTCTCGAAAATACTTCTCAAATGATTGGTGCCTCGGCAGGAGTAATGGCGGTTCTTATTTTTATATGCACTTATATTCCCAATCAAGAGATTAGGCTCATCTTTTTTAATGTTAAGCTCTGGTATATTGGGGCCTTCTTTGTCTTGAAAGATTTAATTCAAATCCCAATGGGAAATGCTGGAGGCCATATTGCTCACTTAGGTGGAGCTTTATTGGGCTATATGTATGCCCGTAAACTTATGGAAGGTAGAGATATCGGTGCTGGTTTCTCTAAATTTTTAGACGGATTAGCAAACCTATTCAAAACCAAAGAAAAGAAAGCGCCAATGAAAACGGTATATAAGAATAGAGCTACTTCCCAATCAAAGGTAAAGCGAGATAAAGATAGCCACCAGCGTCAAATCGATACAATACTCGATAAAATTAGTAAGTCGGGTTACGAAAGTCTTTCAAAAGCTGAAAAAGACTTTTTATTCAAAGCAGGTAAAGAAGACTAGATAGGTGAAGCGACTCTCCGCATTTAATAAAGTAGTTTTTGTTTTAAATGCCATAGCTGCATTGCTCCTGCTCGCAGCTTGTGCGGTGCCTTACATATCAAATGAAAAATTTTCATTCCTGTCTTTTTTGAGTTTAACGGTTCCTTTGTTGGTAGGAATGAACTTCTTCTCTTTACTGTTTTGGATGTTGAAAAGAAGAAGGCAATTGTGGCTTTCCCTTTTTGTATTGGTATTTGGATATTTTACGCTCGGCACCTTTCTTAAATTCAATTTTTGGGGAGAAGATTTGCAAGAGGAAGACCTGAGTATAATGAGTTATAATGTTAGGGGATTTAATAGATATAACCAATTGGATAACCCAAATGTATTTGAAGATGTCAAGAGCTTAATAGATAAAGAGCAGCCTGATATCATTTGTTTTCAAGAAGCAGGGTACACAAGAAAGAAGGAGTTTCTTGATGATTATCCATATCAGTATTTGGATTACATTTATATGGATGGAAAGGTTCTTTTAGGAATCTTTTCGAAATACCCAATTGTAAATCGGGATTTTGTTTGTTTTCCTGATAGCCCAAATAACGCTGCATATGCGGATATACTTTATAAAAAAGATACTATTCGAGTGTATAATGTACATCTCCAATCTTTGGGCATTACTCCGGGAAAAGGAATAATTCAAAACAAGCCCAAGGATAAGCTTTTTAAAATGCTTAACGAGAATTTCAAAATACAGCAACAACAAGCCAAAATGCTTGAAGCCGACATGAAAACAGTGAATTACAAACAGATACTTTGCGGTGATTTTAATAATACACAGTTCTCAAATGCATATAAAATTATCAAAGGTGATAAAGTAGATACTTTTATAGAAGAGGGTTCTGGTTACGGACGAACATTGAACTTTCATGGGATACCTGTTCGAATAGATTTTATTTTAGCCGACCCGGAGTTTGAAGTGAAAAGTCATAAGAATTACGACGAAGAGTACTCCGATCACTTTCCTATTATGGCGTCTTTTAAATTGAAATAATCCTTTATTTCAAACGTTGGTTGTAAATGAAGGGATATGGAATTGTTTTAGAAGCAGTTTTGATATTAGTACTTGTGGGTATACTTGAATATGGGGCATTTGTACTCATATCAAAATATTTTTCAAATGATTCTTCGTTTGAAATAGCTTTAAATTTGAATGCTCTCACGAGTATTCTAGGAAGTTTGATAGCAGTTTTCACTGGGCTATGGCTATGGAAGTTTAAAATTGAATGGGTTTCAAAACTACCATCAAAAAAGATAATTACCACAGCCTTACTTATTGTTATTCTCGAATTTTTAGTTAGTGATTTTTTTAATTTACGGATGTTTTTTGAGAGAATACAAGAAGGTAAAATTCTTTTTTTTGATTGGAGTATTTCGCAATTCAACGAGTTTGACTCCTATTTTTATTTCGCGAATGTAATCTTGATTGGTCCAATTTTGGAAGAACTTTTTTTTCGAGGGATTCTATTCAAGAAATTTAAGAGAGTTTTATCAGTATCAACGGCCATCGTACTTTCTAGTGCGTTGTTCTCCTTAGTCCATCTTAATTTTCAAGGTTTTGCCTACTATTTTATAGGTGGTTGTATTTTAGGCTATATGTATCACCGAACGAATTCCCTGATATTGGTAATGGGTTATCACGCTATATTTAATTTGTTGGCAATAGTTGTAAAACGAAGAGAATTTTATACTGATGACAATCAGTTTTTCGCAATTCTTATTTTCTTTTTTGTGTGTTTTGCAGGGCTTTATCTAGCATTGAAACGATTTCATTTACTTACCATCTCCCCAGAAGAAGATAGCAGTCCACTAGATCCGCCAGAATATGAATAAGCAAAGCAATTCCGAAGATTCTAGTCTTTTTGAAGAATAATAGTGCAACATATATTCCAATGGCCCAATACGTATGTAAAGGATGAAAATCAATGCTACAGCGATTTGGGTCAAAAATCGGACTCGCCAACAAATGATCTATATCGATTAAAATACCTGCAAGTAAAATAATGATTGCTGTCTCTCTATTTTCTTTGAAAAAGAGTAATCCTATTGCTATTGGAACAATGAAGTGAATTCCATAGTGGATAAAAAACCTAAACATTTAAAGGCTTTATATTCAGAGCTTTTAAGTAGGACAAGGCATTGGTACCTTCATTAAATAACAGATCTAGTACGCTCATATTTTCAATAAATCCGTGGCGGTCACCGAAAACCTGAACATATTCTGGCTGAACAAAATCTAGTCGCTTTTTCGCCTCCACCAAAAATCGGTCATCACTTACTGTTTTGGGGTTTAACTCAAATTTACCTGTCTTTAAATTGGGCATATTAATTTGAAGACAATTGCTAATGATTTCAATGGACTTTAAATTGTAATCTAGGAGGTAATCGTATTCTTTGGTATACAACGGGGCGATTTCATCTTCGTAAAACTCAAAATAAGGAGAGGTCCGATAAGCAGTTTGCAAAGCCCGCCAATGTTGACGTTGCCATTTATACTCGTTTTCTATTTTTACATCTTTGTATAACTGTCTACCTTGATTTTTTCCTACATGTTGTATGGGAATATTGAGCATCAATTTTCCGCGATCCGTACAGATATAGGCTCTATTCCGATAGGTCTGTTTTTGAAAATTATCCCATACTTCCCAACGCACTTCATTTTGAGCAATCACCGCGAAAGTTGCAATGTTCGGAATATAGGCAGGGTGTAAAAGATGAATCACGGAAAATTAACTTTTCTTCTGTTTCCGTTTCTTTCTAAAGAAGTCAAATGCAAACCATCCAGCTAAGGCAATCAAAAAGTATTTGAAATAGGAAACTGGTTCTCCAGTGCCATTTACGGTTGTGAAAATACGGTCCCAGCGCGGTTTCCACTTCCAAGGTTTGTTCATATTGCCTTTGGCATCGACAAAATTGTCAAAGCTCATCCATATAAAAATGGGAGTACCTACGATATGGTTTTCCGGCACATATCCCCACATTCGGCTATCTTCTGAACTATGGCGATTATCACCCATCATCCAATAATAGTCTTGTTTAAAGGTATAAGAACTGGCCACTTCACCGTTTAAAAGTACTTGATTTCCTTTTACGCTTAAGGTATTGTGTTCGTAATCTTTTATTATCTTTTTATACCAAGGCAAAGTACTTACAGTGAGTGGAATTGTAGCACCTCGCTTAGGTATATAGAATGGACCAAAATTATCCACAGTTCCCGCATGTGATCTATCATGAGGAAAAACCCGTGTATGGGGATTTTTCTCATTGAAACGTTCAATTGAAACAATGCCATTCTTTTTTACTAAACCTTTTACGTCTTCAGCCACCAAATTGACCAAGGCCATATTTGCGGCCGTTTTACTTTTCAGTATATCAATTGCTCTTTGATCACCAATCTGACCGGCGAAATAAACATATGATGAGTCTCTTCTAATTTCATTTAATTTTAGAGCTTGCACAATCTGTTTGGGTCTTTCTTCATCTAATACACTTACCGGTATTTGTGTAACTAGCCCACTTAAATTTTCCCTGCCAAGTATTCTGATGTAATTATTGATGTTTTTATCTACAGTAACTACGTGATTGTACATGGGCTTAGCTCGGTCGGGTAATTCTAGCTGTTTTCCATTTGCATATACGTAGCCATCAATAATCTGTAAAGAATCTCCAGGAAGACCTACACAACGCTTGACATAGTTTGATTTTTTATCGATGGGTTTTATTACTCCGGCCTCTCTTTTATGAAATTGGCGCACGGTATCCGCGGGCCAGCTAAAAACAACGATTTCTTTTCTTTTTATATCCTTGAATCCTGGTAATCGGAAGTATGGAATTTGTGGTTTTCTGATGTAAGAGGGCAATCCAACCAAGGGAAGCGTATCATGCACCATTGGAGCTGCAACAGCTGTCATAGGTGTTCTGGCCCCATAATGAAACTTGCTGACAAATAACAAATCCCCTATGCGCAAGGTGCGTTCTAAAGACCCAGTGGGAATTACATAAGGTTGAATAAAATAAGTGTGGACTAAGGTTGCGGCTACAATAGCAAAAACTATTGAACTTACCCATTCACCTGCAACACTTCTTGGGTGGAGACTTCTTTCCTTTACATGTTCAACATCTAGTTTATAATTGACATAGTAAATGTAAAAACCTAAGGTAAGAATGACCAACCAAGTTTCTGGTAAACTGGTGCGTCCAAAACTTCGAATGGTTTCCACCCATATAACGGGAAACATCAATAAATTGATAATGGGTATAAATAACAAAATCACCCACCACTTCGGACGATTGATGATTTGCATCAAAACGATAGCATTATAGACAGGAACAGCTGCTTCCCATGCCTTTCTTCCTGCTTTTACATAAAGTTTCCAAGTTCCTAAAAAGTGAATGACTTGAATAATAAGAATAAATATGAGCCATTGTGTTGTGTCCATCTTTGTTTGTTATTTATGTTGGATGGTTAATTTTTATAATCCTAAAACATCTTTCATTGAAAAAACTCCGGTTTTACCCACCAGCCATTCTGCCGCAATAACTGCTCCGTGGGCAAAGCCCTCTCGGTTATGGGCCGTATGTTTGATGTCAATCGTATCTACTTTGCTATTATAAACCACCGTATGTGTACCAGGTGTAACGCCTATTCTTTTGGAGGTAATGGGAATTTCTTTTTCCTTTCCTTCATCTAGCTTCCAATGTTCATAATTGGTATGCTCAATTACACCTTTAGCCAATGTAATGGCCGTTCCGCTAGGAGCATCCAATTTTTGAGTATGGTGTATTTCTTCCATTGAAACCTCATACTGTTCCAAGTTTTTCATCATTTTGGCGAGGTAGGAATTGAGTTCAAAAAAAACATTCACACCTAAACTAAAGTTGGAAGCGTATATGAAAGCCCCTCTTTTTTCGTTACATAAAGCGATAGCCTTATCATAGTTTTGAAGCCACCCTGTAGTTCCCGATATTATAGGAACATTATTTTCTATGCAGTTAGAAATATTTCCAAAAGCAGCATCTGGCATACTAAAATCTATGGCTACATCCATCGATGAGAAATCAATGTCAATAGTATCCACATCTACCTTTGCAACAATGGTATGACCTCGTTGTTGAGCAACTTGCTCAATCATTTTCCCCATTTTTCCGTAACCAAATAATGCAATTTTCATCTTTAAAACTTTACGATTAAAGCCATACCGTAATGCGGGTCGGTAGTTATGGGGTTTACTTCTAGGTAAGGTTGAAACTCCATATCCATACTTAAATCATCATCAATATTAAACTGTTTTAAATGGGCATCCACGTTGGCATCCACGACATTTAAAGCATATAAAACAATAGTAGCTAATAGCGCCAAATCACGGTCGTTCTGTCGGTCATTTTGCAGTCTTTCTAAACGTTGGTCATCAATTTCTGGGGTAGTTCTAGTAGTCACTTCCCCTGGTTCTAGTCTTAAGTCATAGAATTCATCATCAGTAAAGCCGGCCTTCCTTCTTTTAAATGCTGTGCGAAATGCATTGTATCTGTTATCGAAGTTTACGTATGCATAAGCGCCACCTCCAATAGCAGCCCAAACAATCGGAACTTTCCAGTAGCGTTTATTGTAAATCTGTCCTAAACCTGGTAAAACAGCGGAATAAAAACCAGCCTTCGCAGGTGCAAGCGGATTTAAACTTCGTCTTTTCGAGACCAGTGTATCAATTACAAAGCCTTCACCTTTCAAATCAGTTTTGAGAGAATCTACTGCGGGATTATCAATATCTTCTTCTTGCCCCCAACTTATGAATGCGGAAAGTACAAAAACAAAAGAAATAATGAATTGCCTACTTACCAAGGAGTAATTTTTTTATTCGTAAAAATTCTTCTTCTGATTGAAATGGGATGGTTATTTTTCCTTTTCCATTTTCCGAAGCTTGAATGACTACTTTTGAAGACAGATGATTGGTAATTTCATCTTTAGCAGTTTTTATAAATTCGGGAGTGGCTTTTTTTCCTAAAGGAGTAGAACTCAATCCTTCATGATGCGCTTTGACCAAACGCTCTGTATCTCGAACGGAAAGATTATTACCTACTATTTTTTCATAAATCGCAATCTGGTCTTCTTTGGTTTCCATGTTTACCAAAGCTCGCCCATGCCCCATGCTCACAAATCCATCACGGATTCCTGTTTGAATAATAGGGTCCAACTTGAGAAGGCGCATATAGTTTGCAATAGTGGAACGCTTCTTTCCAACACGGTCACTTAGTTTTTCTTGAGTCAACTGTATTTCGTCAATCAAACGTTGATAGGAAAGTGCAATTTCAATCGGGTCTAAATCTTGGCGCTGAATGTTTTCAACCAGGGCCATTTCTAAAGACTCTTGGTCATTCGCAATACGAATATATGCGGGAATGGTCTCTAAACCAACAAGTTTCGAAGCTCTATATCTTCTTTCCCCAGAAACCAATTGGAATTTATTGAAATCCAGTTTTCGAACTGTAATGGGTTGTATTACGCCTAGTTCACGAATGGAGGATGCTAATTCTTGTAAGGCTTCGTCATTAAAATGAGATCTCGGTTGAAACGGATTTACTTCTATAGAATCGATATCCAATTCAACGATATTCCCAACAACTTTATCAGCATTCTTGTCTGACGCAGATTGAATGTCATTTTCAGGGTCCTTCAATAATGCCGAGAGTCCCCGTCCTAAGGCTTGTTTTCTAGTTGCTTTCGCCATTTATACTACTTCCTTATTTTTCTTTACTACTTCATTTGCCAAATTCAAATAATTTGCGGCACCCTTGCTACTCGCGTCGTACTTGATAATACTTTCTCCATAACTAGGTGCTTCGCTTAGACGCACATTTCTTTGAATGACCGTTTCGAAAACCATGTCTTCAAAATGCTTTCGAACCTCTTCAACTACTTGGTTTGAAAGCCGTAATCTCGAATCGTACATGGTTAAGAGCATACCCTCAATATCTAAATCAGGATTATGGATTTTCTGGATGCTCTTTACAGTATTTAAAAGCTTCCCAAGACCTTCAAGTGCAAAATACTCACACTGAATGGGAATCATTACGGAATCAGCGGCGGTCAAAGCGTTCAAGGTCAAAAGACCAAGCGAAGGCGCACAATCTATAAGTATATAATCGTATTTGTTTTTTAAGTCTGTAATGGCCTTCTTCATCATGTATTCACGCTCATCTTTGTCGACCAGCTCAATCTCTATGGCAACTAAATCAATGTGCGAGGGAATCAAATCAACATTTGGTGATGATGTTTCTAGTATAGTTTCTTCAGCAGTTTTCGTATGCTCAAGTAACTGATACGTTCCCAGTTCGATACTATCTACATCTATGCCTAAGCCAGATGTAGCATTCGCCTGTGGATCTGCATCAATCAGCAGTACTTTCTTTTCGAGTACCCCTAACGCAGCAGCTAAATTTACGGTTGTTGTGGTTTTACCTACTCCTCCCTTCTGATTCGCAATTGCAATAATTTTGCCCATAGGTATGTTAAGTTAGCCCGTAAAAATACAATTATTTACGATGCTATTCGGCGAATTTTGTTAACAGAAAGTGAATAACTATCGTGTCTTGCGTTAAATTGAGTTAAAGTTTTGAGTCTGAGTAGGAGAAGGAGTTTAGTTGGCTTAAAATGAGGTGAGTATATCGATTTTTTAAACGGTTAATCGTTCTTTTTTTGTTTCAATTTTAAACTATCTTCATACTCAATAAGATAGATTTCTTCATTCTTTTTCTTCAAATAGTATTGTTCCCGTGCAAATTTCTCCAGTTCTTCCGGGTCGGACAGTTTTTCAATAATCTTCTTATCGCTTTCAATCTGCTCCTTCAGGTATTCCTTTTGCTTTTCAAGGTTGTCTATTTCGCGCTTGAGTTCCATATGAATGCGCAGGGAATTAGTGTCAAAAAAGACCATCCACACCACAAAAGCGGTAAGAATCAAAACGTAGATGCTACTAAAAATAGTAGCTATTTTGAACCATTTGCTTTTTTTGAAATCCTTCCAAGCCATAAATTATACTAATTTTTCATTGACAATACTTCTCACGATATCTACGGCAACTGTATTGTATTTATTGTTGGGAATAATAATATCTGCATACTCTTTGGAGGGTTCTATAAACTGGTCATGCATTGGTTTGAGAATGGTCTGATACTTTTCCAAAGTTTCATCTAAATCCCACCCACGTTCGTTGACGTCTCTTTTTAATCTCCGGATAAGTCGCTCGTCGGAATCGGCATGCACAAAGATTTTGATGTCACACATCTCTCGTATCTCGGGATTGGTTAGAATCAAAATACCCTCAACTATCAATACTTTGGTTGGATGTGTAGGAACAGTTTCTTCCTTACGATTACATTCTAGAAAAGAATACACCGGTTGTTGGATAGAGTGTCCATCTTTAAGAGCTTTTAGATGCTGTGCTAGTAATTTAAAATCTATGGAATTAGGATGGTCAAAATTGGTTTCTCGTCTTTCAGGAAGCGTTAAATGAGAAAGGTCATTGTAATAGGAGTCCTGAGAAATTACCCCAACTTCTTCATCGGGTAATTCATTGATAATCTGGTTGACAACGGTGGTTTTACCACAGCCGGTTCCTCCTGCAATTCCAATAACCAACATACCCTTTTAATTTGATGTAAAAATAGAAAACAAATATGATTAGAGGGCATTATCCATTATATCCTTTACAACTTCAGGATTTAGCAACGTACTTGTATCTCCTAAATTGGAAGTATCCTTACCCGCAATCTTTCTCAAAATACGCCTCATAATTTTACCACTACGCGTTTTAGGAAGTCCGGGCACAAACTGAATCTTATCCAGTTTGGCAATTGGTCCAATCTGTTCTGTAATTTGTTGGTTTATTTCTTTTCGAAGATTATCTCTATCTCTACTTTCTCCAGTCTCTTTGAGAATTACATAGCCATACAAAGCATTTCCTTTTACGTCATGGGGGAAACCGACAATAGCTGATTCTGCCACCGCAGGATGTTCGTTGATGGAATCTTCAATAGGTGCGGTTCCTAAGTTATGGCCAGAGACGATGATTACGTCATCTACTCTTCCCGTAATTCTGTAATAACCTACGGCGTCTCTAAGTGCACCATCACCAGTGAAATACATGTTTTTATAGGCTGAGAAATAGGTGTCTCGATATCGGTCATGGTTACCCCAAATAGTTCTCGCGATGGATGGCCAGGGGAATTTAATACATAAACGCCCATCCACTTGATTGCCTTTAATTTCTATGCCCTCTTCATCCATCAATGCGGGCTGAATTCCGATAAAAGGAAGGGTTGCATACGTCGGAGTAGTGGGTGTCACATATGGAATTGGAGTAATCATCATTCCACCCGTTTCCGTTTGCCACCATGTATCTATAATCGGACTTTTCTTCTTACCAATATTGTTATTATACCAATGCCAGGCTTCTTCATTAATTGGTTCCCCTACAGATCCTAAAACTTTTAAAGATGATAAATCATGTTTTTCTACAAAATCGAGATTCTCTTTTGCCAAGGCTCTTATGGCCGTTGGTGCGGTATAAAATTGACTGACTTTATGTTTTTCAATGATTTCCCAAAAACGCCCATAATCAGGGTAGGAAGGCACTCCCTCAAACATCACTGAAGTGGCTCCGTTGGCTAAAGGTCCGTAAACGATGTAAGAATGTCCAGTAATCCAACCGATATCCGCAGAACACCAGTAGACATCGTTTTCGGTGTATTGAAATGCATTTTTGAAAGTATAAGCAGTGTAAACCATATAACCGGCCGTTGTATGAACCATGCCCTTCGGTTTTCCGGTAGAACCTGAAGTATATAAAATGAAAAGCGGGTCTTCGGCATCCATGATTTCAGCATTGCAATCGGCGTAAGCACTATCGAGAAGTGGCTGTAACCATTTATCTCTTCCCTCTTTCATTTTAATATCGGAATTGATGCGTTTTGCGACCAGAACATTTTCAACACCAGGACAATCTTCCAAACCTTTATCTACAATTCCTTTTAAATCAATGGTTTTACTTCCACGATAAGATCCATCGGAACAAATCACCATTTTACAATCCGAATCATTGATTCTAGTGGAAAGAGCATTTGCAGAAAAGCCAGCGAAAACTACAGAATGAATAGCTCCGATTCGCGCACAAGCCAAAATTGAGACCGCCAATTCAGGAATCATGGGTAAATAAATGCAAACCCGGTCTCCTTTTTTAATTCCATGATCTGAAAGAACATTTGCCATGCGACAAACACGTTCATGTAATTGTTTATAGCTTATATGTTGGGCTTCTTCTTTTGGGTCATTGGGTTCAAAAAGAATTGCAGTTTTATCTCCTCGAGTAGGCAAATGACGGTCTAGACAATTTTCAGTGATGTTGAGCTTAGCCCCTTCAAACCATTTGATTTCAGGTTTGGTAAAATCCCATTCCAAAACCTTGTCCCACTTCTTTCGCCATACAAAATGCTCCTCAGCAATTTCTTCCCAAAATCCTTCGGGATTTCGGACTGATTTCCGATAGACTTGAAAATATTCTTCTAAATGTTTGATATGGTAATTACTCATCTTCTGCTTTCTTTCCTTTAAAAATAAATAAATAATTAATGCCCAGTAGCCGCTCCTGCACCACTTGGAATTCGAATATCCTCAACAATATCTTGAACATTTTGAGGTGGTGGAGGTGTAAACTGCATAACTACAATTGAGACTGCAAAATTTACAAGCATAGCCACGGTACCAAATCCTTCAGGGGAAATCCCAAACCACCAACTTTCTTTTAAGCCAGCTACTGCTGCTTTACCACCATCGAAAATTCCAAATTTGAATTTGAGCATATAAAAGAGCATCAGTAAAATACCGACGACCATACCTGCTATGGCGCCTTCTTTGTTCATTTTTTTGTAAAATATTCCTAGTACAATTGCAGGAAAGAATGATGCTGCCGCCAGTCCGAAGGCTAGGGCAACTACCGCTGCCACGAAGCCTGGTGGGTCAATACCGAAATAACCAGCGATAACTACAGCTACTGTTGCAGCACCTCTTGCCGCCCAAAGCTCTCCTTTTTCGGAGATCTCTGGTTTTAGTACCTTTTTAATTAAATCATGAGAAATGGATGAGGAAATAACCAGCAATAGTCCTGCGGCCGTTGAAAGCGCAGCAGCTAAACTTCCGGCAGCTACTAAGGCAATTACCCATGCTGGTAAATTAGCGATTTCAGGATTCGCCAACACCATTATATCTCTGTCCACCGTTAGTTCATTTAACTTGACATCAGCCACATATTGAATTTTTCCATCTCCGTTTTTATCATCGAATTTGATAAGTTCAGTTTTTTCCCAAGTTGAAAACCACTCTGGCATATCTGCATAGGGCTGGTCACTAACGGTATTAATCATGTTTGTTCTAGCAAATACTGCTACGGCAGGAGCTGTGGTATACAGTATGGCTATTAGCAGTAATGCCCAACCCGCCGATTTACGTGCGTCTTTAACTCTTTTTACTGTAAAGAAACGAACAATTACATGTGGCAAACCCGCGGTGCCGACCATCAGTGCCAATGTAATTGCGAATATATCGGTCATCGATTTTGAGCCGTCAGTGTATTCATTAAAACCAAGTTCTGTGGAGAGTCCGTCTAATTTATCTAATAGAAATGTTCCAGAACCATCATTTAACGTGGAACCCATACCGAGTTGAGGAATCGGGTTCCCCGTCATTTGGATGGAAATAAAAATTGCAGGGACCATAAAAGCAAAAATCAGGACACAATATTGTGCTACTTGGGTATAGGTGATGCCCTTCATACCTCCAAGCACAGCATAAAAGAGCACGATAATCATTCCTATGATTACGCCAGTATTGATGTCAACTTCTAAAAAGCGGGAAAACACTAGGCCTACGCCACGCATTTGTCCTGCAACATAGGTGAAAGAAACTAACAAGGCACAGATAACCGCGACGATTCTTGCCGTGTTTGAATAATATCTATCTCCTATAAAATCAGGGACTGTGAACTTCCCGAATTTTCGCAAGTAGGGGGCTAGCAGAAGTGCTAGTAGTACATATCCACCAGTCCATCCCATTAAATAAACGGAACCGTCATAGCCGGCAAAGGCGATAATACCAGCCATCGAAATAAAAGACGCTGCTGACATCCAATCTGCTGCGGTTGCCATTCCGTTTGCGAGCGGAGAAACGCCACCTCCAGCAACATAGAATTCTTTTGTAGAACCCGCCCTTGACCAAATGGCAATGCCTATGTAAAGGGCAAAGGTGATTCCGACTAAAATATAGGTCCAAGTTTGAACACTCATAGGGTTGGTTGTTAGTTGATAGTATATGGTTTTTTAGTTAGTCTTAAGTCTTACTTCACTCATCGTAACCGTATTTCTTATCGAGCTTGTTCATCAATCTTACATAAACAAATATTAAAATAACAAATACGTATATGGAACCCTGTTGGGCAAACCAAAAACCAAGTTTAAAACCTCCTATTTGAATCGAATCCAAGGCTTCTTTAAAAAGAATTCCGGCTCCGTAAGAAACCGCAAACCAAATGCCTAGAAGAATGAAAAGGTATCTAACATTTTCTTTCCAATAGGCACTTGCTTTTTGTTGTTTGTCATTCATAGTTGGTTGTTTTTACAATAATTTTCTAAGATAACGATTTCCCTTAATCTTTAAGCCGGCAAATAGAGTACCCCACTTGAAGAATCTCTTTTGGCTCCTGTAACTGATTTCAAAACATTGATTTCTTTCTCCATTCGTAGCACTCCCATCAAAGCAAAAACTACTGCCTCTTTAAATTCAATAAGTTCTTTTTCAGGGACGACTACTTTCGTGCTTTTTCCAAGTTTTTCTTGGAGAGTTTCAATCAAAAAATCATTCAATGCACCACCACCTGTAACAAATAGGGAACTTTCTTCTTTTGTGCTATTCAGTTTTACTTGTTGCGCAACTTTTTCACAAATGTGATGAATAGAGGTATGCAATAGATTTTCTATGGAATCATCGGTGATGTCAACAATAGGAACCACCTCTTCCACAAACCATTCATACCCAATGGACTTCGGGTGTGGCAGTAAATAGTATTTCAATCCATTTAATCTATCTAGCATATTTTGATTTACCTTTCCGGAAGCAGCAAGTTCGCCCCCTTTGTCATAGGCTAAATCGATTTTTCTGGTGATGTAGTTCAGAATCATATTCGCCAAACCAATATCATAAGCAATCCGCTTTCCTTTTTGTTCTAATGATATATTACTGATTCCCCCCAAATTCAAACAAAGTTCATATGCTCCAAAAAACAGTTGGTCCCCAATGGGAACCAAAGGCGCACCCTGACCACCCAGTGCAACATCGTTTGTTCTAAAATCGCAAACAACTTTGCATCCACTTTCATTTGCCAAATGCTGTCCTGAACCGATTTGGAAAGTAAGTCCGTTTTTGGGCTGATGATGCGTTGTGTGTCCGTGACTAGCAATAAAGTCGACTTCAAGTTTTATATCGGAAATAAATTGTTTTGCTTGCTGTCCTAACCATGTGCCATAAGTATTATGGAACTGAAGCAATTCATCTGCCTTTAAGTAAATAGAATCTTTAAGTTCCGATTGCATATCATCAGAATAGGAGATGCTTTTAGTTTCTTTTATTTCAAAAGACCATTTGTCCAAATCTTTTGTGATATGACAATAGCATAAATCAAGTCCATCTAATGATGTGCCTGACATTAATCCTAAAACTTTAAATTGTTTCATGACTTTAAAGTTAATATGTAAATGACGCTTAAAGGAATCTTTTCAGAATCTCTTACTTCTATCTTCTCTTTTAAATCCAACTCACTCTTGTAAAATTCTGTCATCCAGTCCTCAAAAGTTCTTGCATACCATTTATGTCCATTCTTAAAATCACCCGATAATCCTTTCCAAGAATCTGAAATCCATTGGCTCTTTTGAGGTAGCCCTTGCTGTTTCAAAAAGTAGGGGTGTAAGGTTTGTATGAGGATATGACCATTTTTGTAAATTACTTTTTTAATACCTTTGAATAACCCCACCAGACCATCTTTTTGATACAAACAAAAATTGAAAACTACAGTATCAAAGGGACTTTCAGGAATTTGAACTTCGCTAATTACGTCTTCGTAACTCATTAGGTGGAATGTCTCAGAACCCTTTAATCTTGCATTTTCAATAAGCCTGGAGGTAGCATCAATACCAACACAGTTTTTTCCGATTTCAGTCATGCTTCTAGTAAGCCATCCTTCGCCGCAACCACAATCAAGAATATTGTTTGCGTCCAATTCCGAAATTGCAGCTACAATAGCTTTATCGGTAATTTCTCTAGAAGAGATTTTTCTTTCTTCCAAATTCTTAATCCACTCATCAGCGTTTTCATTCCAAGATTTTAGAATTTCTTGTTCCATTTAATTTGCATTCATATTTACCGATACGGGTAATTTTCCTTTTGCTTTCAATTTTCCTAAAAAATGTTCCGTAGCCACATCTTGAAATTCAGTAAAGTTTTGATAAACTGCGACCACCGCTTTGGCATTTTGAATATTCAAATGATTCAAAACATAAGGATTTCCAAAAAGATACAAAACCACACTTTTAGTCCGAATAAGAGCATTTACAAAATCGATTTCTTGCTGAAGTAAGCCAAAGATATTTGCAGGTTTTACCTGAGGAGGAGTTAGTAAAATCAAAATATCCTTCTCTTTTTCGACTTCAGATTTCATTTCCTTCAGTCTGTCTAGAATCTCCTCTGGTTCACTGTCTCGCATCGACCGTTTGATAGTCAAAGTGCAAAAGTCAGTACTTCTAAAAGTGGCAATATCGGTATCGCTTCCTTTCAATAAAGTCAAACTATTTTCGGCTAGCCTTCGATTTAGTTCATTAGGATTTTCAAGATTTGTATTTGATTCTTGAGTTTGTATTTGAAAAGATCTTTCCTTCAATTTCCAAACTCGCTGAAAACTTTCTTCAATTCGTTCCTCAAATGCATTTTTGAGTATTGTTTCAATTCCTTGTGGAATATGTTCTGCAAAACACAACACATCATTGCCTGCTTCAAATGCCAACCATTCCAATTCTCCTTTATTTGGATAGTTTTTAGAAACTGCATGCATGTTCAAGGCATCGGAAATAACCACTCCGTTGAAACCCATTTCATTTCTAAGAAGACCTTTAATAATGTCTTTGGATATGCTTGTGGATATCTTTTGCCCATTGGCTAGCGTGGGAACTGATAAATGTCCGACCATTACGGAATCAATACCTTCTCCAATCAGTTTTTGGAAAGGATACAACTCATTTGCGACCAACTCATCTTTGGATTTCTCAATTAAGGGGAGGCCCAAATGTGAATCTGTCGCAGTGTCACCATGGCCAGGGAAATGTTTGATACTTGTTAAAATACCTTCACTCTGCGTTCCTTTAATAAAAGCTAAAGCTTTTTCGGTCACATTGATTTTGTCTTCCCCAAAGGAACGATATCCGATTACCGGATTATCTGGATTGTTATTAATATCAATACATGGTGCTAAATTCCAATGAATACCTGCAGCTTTGCAGTCTTTTGCAATATTTCGGCCTACATCAAAAACGAGTCCTACATTTTTTTGAATCGCTCCCAAGGTTATATTATAAGGGTATTGTGGGGTGTTTTCAATTCGCATCGCAAGTCCCCATTCAGCATCAATCGCTATTAATAGAGGATATTTTGAAACACTTTGGTAGCGTTTGATAAGTGCTTTAAGAGTCTCGAAACTTTCAGCATTATAAACTACCTCTTTCTTACCTTCATAGTTCGTTGCTGCACTTGCACGACTGTGAAAAAAACAAAGTGATCCAATAGCATTTTCTTGGATTAGTTTTTCTAGTTTTTGAATTTCTTCTTCCGTATCGTTAATAAATGCTGCAGGCATAAATAGCTGGCCTACTTTTTCCGATAAGCTGAATTCAGATTTGGCGACTTCGTAATTTGGTATTTTCTTCATTTTAAGCTTTTGCTTTTCCAAAATCAGCAGGGTATTTGATATATCTTAAAATGAAAAATGCTGGAAGCGCAGCAACTACCACCCAAATAAAGAAGCCATCATAGCCCAACCATTCTTGCATAAAACCGCTTATGAGACCTGGTAACATCATTCCCAAGGCCATAAAACCAGTGGCCAATGCGTAGTGAGAGGTCTTTGAGTTTCCTTCCGCGATATAAATTAAATACACCATGAAACCGGCAATTCCGAATCCATATCCGAACTGCTCTACGATTACAGTACCCGTTACAGCCCATGCTTCGGTTGTTGCTGTAATTGCTAGCAAGGCGTAAAGCGCATTTGGAGCGTTCAGGGATATTAGCATTGGTAGCATCCATTTTTTTAAGCCCTGTTTCGAGATTAAGATGCCTCCTAAAATGCCGCCTATGGTCAAAAAGATAACTCCAATTGTTCCGTAAATTGTTCCAACCTCAGATGTGCTATATCCTAGCCCACCAACTGCTGTAGAGTCTAGCAGAAAAGGCGAGGCCATTTTTACCAACTGTGATTCGCCAAGCCTAAAGAATAGAATGAAAGCTATCGCCAGACCCATTCCTGGTTTTTTAAAGAAAGAAACAAAAACCTCCAAAAAACCTTTGGGTTTTTCTAGTTCTATGGCTTCAGAACTTTCGAATTTTGGTGTGACAAAAAGGTTAGATAAGGTCATGAGCAACATCAGAGAACCTGCACATATCATCGTATAGGACCACGCTTTAGTATTGTCACCATATTTATTTTCGAGAAAGCCCGCCAATATTACCAAAAGTCCTTGCCCTGTTACATTAGCTAGTTTATAGAATACGCTTCGCATTCCCACAAAAAAGGATTGCTTGTCTTCCGTTAGCCCAATCATGTAGTATCCATCAGTGGCGATATCATTTGTAGCCGATGCGAAAGCGACCATCCAGAAGCAAGCTAAACTGGTAACAAAGAAAATATTCGTCGGTAAGGTGAGACCAATGGCTAAAAGCGCCGCGGAAGCGAGCAATTGCATCCATAAAAACCAATTTCTTTTTGTGCTTTTTAGGTCTACAAAAGGACTCCACAAAGGTTTAATTACCCAAGGGATATACAAAAAACTGGTGTATAAGCCAATGTCAGAGTTACTCACTCCTAACTTTTTGTACATGATTACCGATACTGTAACTACGAGTGCGTAGGGGAGGCCCTGAGCGAAGTACATGGTTGGTACCCATGCCCATGCCCATTTGTTTTTTTGAATCATAGTTTTAAGAATCAGTATTAAAAAATAATAAGTACTTTGACAGGCTTAGCATGACATTTTTCTTTTGTTTGGCTTTTCAAGGACTTCGTACCTCGTATTTATTATTCCGTACTTTGCTTTAAATTTACAATTATCGGTTGAGACTCTCTTCCGTAAAAATCAATAAAAGTCAGCGCAACATATTTTCTTTCTCCAATGATTTCTGAGGGAAGAGTCACTTCTTTGCCGTTTTCCACAGAAAGTTTTGTGATTAATTTTTTCAGGGGATAGGTTTCTTTTTCGTTTTTCCCTGAAGGATATATCATCACATACCGAATAGATTCTTGGTCGTCAAATTTTAATTCAATCGTATCATTTGATTTTCGAATTGATTTTGGCGCGATAAAGTTTTTTGGGTTCTGGGAAGCCAATTTAGATACTGGAGAAAGCGCAGGTTCTTTATAATGTTTTCGTTTTAAATACTTTACTACATCAGCATTGTCGTTCATTAAACTTTTCGCACTAAAAAAAGCATTCCCCTGAACAACATTTTTTTCTCGTGAATAGCTGATTTGATTTGGAAGCTCCTTTTTGTCATCCCAGGCTTTGTCACTATTATTCCTGATTTTATAAGGTCCATTACCAATATATAAATTGGTGTTTTGACTGTTGTCTGACCACCAATCCACTATTTTGCGATGGGAGGCCACGGGCAGCTCCATGCTCCAATATACTTGAGGAATCAGATAGTCGAGCCATCCTTTTTCCATCCAAAGTAAGGGGTCAGCATACAAATCTTCGTAGGTTGTTTGTCCGGCTTTGGTATCGGAACCTTTTGGGTCGGTGGATTTGTTTTTCCAAACCCCAAACGGACTTACTCCAAATTGTACCCAGGGTTTTCTTGATTTGATAATGTCATGGCTGTTTTTGATAAGGGAATCAATATTGCTTCTGCGCCAATCTTCTAAATTCTGATTGGGTAAAGCACAATTGTAGTAAGAAATGGAATCTTGAAAAACTTCACCTTGTATTCGGTACGGATAGAAATAATCATCAAAATGAATACCATCTACATCATAATTGGTTACTACTTCATCAATAACAGAAGCCATTTTTTGCTGTACTTCCGGTAAACCGGGGTCGTAGTAGTATTTCTTTCCGTATTTCAACATCCATTCTGGATGCTGGTTATAATCATGGGCCTCACTTAAAATTTCGGTTTTCAAATCAAAGGTGGCACTATAAGGGTTAAGCCACGCATGAAATTCTATTCCGCGTTTATGCGTTTCGTCAATCATCCATTTCAAAAGCGATGATTTTGATGTTGGAACTTCACCCTCTGTTCCCGTTAGAAATCGGGACCATGGAGCATGATTGGAATCATAGAAAGCATCTCCAGCAGTTCGTATTTGAACAATAGCCGCGTTGAAGTTGAGGTCTTGATAGAAATTAAGTATTGCTAAGAAATCCCTTTTTTGCTTTTCTGCCGAATCATTCCCATTCTTAGGCCAATCGATATTTACCACGGTAGCTACCCAAAATCCACGAAATTCTGTTCGGGGTTGGGGGATAGATTTGAATACCGAGCAGGAACTTACCGATATGAATAGGATTAAAAGTGAAAGTGTTCGAAGCATTTAGATTTTAACTATTTCGTTAAAATACAAACCTAATCAAACTTATGTCGAACAAAAGCTTCCATGGCGGCATAATCTGAAAGGCCGAGTTCATTATACCTTCTTGCGGTATCACGATTTCGTTCTTCAGCACGCATCCAAAATTCTCTAGTGTCATCGCCCTGAAACATCACGCCATCTTTTTGCGATTGATGTGCGAAAATTGCATTCCGTTTTCGTAATACTTGTCCTGGACTCATAGGCACGGCCATTTCAATTTCATTGATATCCCATTCGTGCCATGCTCCCCGGTAGAGCCATAGCCAGCAGTCTTTAATCCATGATTCGGATTTTAGCTGCTTCATGGCCTCAAAAACTGCATCCAAACAAACACGATGGGTACCATGCGGGTCGGCCAAATCTCCCGCAGCGAATATTTGATGTGGTTTGATATCTTGAATTATGTTCACTATAATGGCGATATCTTCTTCTGACAGGTTGTTCTTTTTAATGGTTCCTGTTTCATAAAAGGGAAGGTCTAGAAAATGCACGTTACCGTCTGCCAAACCTAAATAGCGCGTAGCTTCGTATGATTCTCCTCTTCTGATATTTCCTTTTAGTTTTCGAACTTCCGATGAATCGAAACTACTTTCAGTTTTCGCTTTTATGGAATCAATAATGGCTTGGGCTTCCTCTGAGGGAGCAATCCGCTTGGCGATTTCTGCATATTTTCTTGCATCAGCATCTGATACAGCTATGTTTCCTGAAGTTTGATAGGCGACATGTACCTCATGCCCTTGCTCTATTAATCTATCAAAAGTCCCTCCCATTGAAATTACATCATCATCGGGGTGCGGACTAAAAATAATAACACGTTTTTTTATTGGTGTCGCTCTTTCAGGTCTGTTCGTGTCGTCGGCGTTTGGTTTTCCTCCGGGCCATCCAGTAATGGTATGTTGCAGGCGATTAAACATTTTAATGTTGAGGTCATACGAATCATGAATCATCAACAAATCTGCCATTCCATTGTCGTTATAATCCTTATCTGTTAAGCTTAAGATCGTTTTGCCTAGCTTGGTACAAAGCCAGACAATTGCTTTGGCAGTAAGTTCCTCAGTCCACTCGCAAGGCTTTACTATCCAAGGTGTTCTGTTTCTGGTCAATTCGCTACCGGCACCAATATCGAGGACGAAGGTGCAATTCTTGTGGCTTTGTAAATATGTAGCCGGAACCTGGGATGATATTTCTCCCTCAACAGTATTCTTTATTATCTCAGCTTTGTTTTGCCCCCAACCAAGTAGTACAATTCGCTTTGCACCAAGGACAGTAGCGATACCCATAGTAATGGCTTTTCGTGGTACATTATCTATGCCTAAAAAAGCGGGTGCGGCATCTACTCTTGTAATATGGTCAAGGGTAATGACACGGGTGCCAGAATTGTAATGCGACCCTGGTTCGTTAAAACCTATGTGTCCTGTGCGCCCGATACCTAGGAGTTGGAAATCAAGTCCTCCGAAATCTTTTATCTTTTTCTCATAGGATAAGCAATAGTCGACTACTTTTTCATTGGATACTTTCCCATCTGGGATATGTACATTTTCAGGAAGAATATCCACATGATTAAACAAATGCTCATGCATGAAATAGTGATAACTCTGGGTATTTTCCTTATCCATCGGTAAATACTCATCCAGATTAAATGTAACTACGTTCTCAAAACTCAGTCCTTCTTCTTGATGCATTCGAACGAGTTCTTCATATACGCGTATGGGGGAAGAACCGGTTGCTAATCCTAAAACACACATTTCATCTGATAATTGTTTTCTGCGGATTAGCTTGGCAATTTCCTCCGCAACCTCGATTGAGGCGTCATTCGAGTTTTCAAAAATCACATTATGTATTTTCTCGAAGCGGGTTTCTTCAAACTGTCCTACTGGTTTGTATCGGATATCGGTTTTAATTCGTGCAGCCATTGTCGTCATGTAATTGAATGAATTTTAGGTTTTTGGTCTGTGTATAATTACGGCAAATGTATGCAATAATATTTACATTTGCTGTTTTTTGCAAGATATTATGCTGTTTTTTGCTTTTATATAAAAACAAAATCGATAAAACAGTAAAAAACGGCATATGGATTTATTCGCTATATTTGTATTTTCAAGCTAGAATATATGTTAAAGGAAGAGCGGCAACAGACGATATTAAATGAAGTAGAACTGCATAATCGGATACTACTTACCGATATTGCAGAGACGCTAGATGTATCAATCGATACAGTTCGAAGGGATGTAAAAGAGTTGGATTCAGAGCAAAAACTTAGAAAAGTTCATGGGGGGGCTATTTCCCTTGGATTTACAACGAGTAGTACCCGAAACACCAACATTTACGCCCTGAAAGAAAAAATGGAGATTGCTGAAAAAGCTTTATCGCTCTTGAAGGAAGGTTCTGTAATCTTTGTTGATGGAGGTACTACTTGTCTAGAATTAGCACGATTAATTCCTATCGACTTGGAATTGACCTGTTTCACACTGAGTTTGCCGGTGGCAATGGAGCTATCTTCAAAACCGAGTGTTACAGTCATTTTTATAGGTGGACAGATTTCTAAAGATGCGCAGATTTCAATTGGTGCAAATGCTATTCATAATCTTTCGGAAATCAAAGTTGATTATAGCTTTATAGGAACCGGTTATGTAGATTCCCAATACGGTCTTACGGAATTTGACTGGGACATTGTTCAATTAAAAAAGGCAGTCATAAAAGCGGCAAAGAAAACGGTACTTTTGTGCATCTCGGAGAAACTTAATTCGCAACATCGTTATAAAACCTGTGATATCAATGCGATAAATACAATGATTACCGAGTTAGCTCCAGAAAATGAGCTGTTAAAAAGTTTTAGAACACACGACATACATCTTTTATAATTCTATGGATTACATTAAAATCACCGAAACTCCCTCAAATCATGATAATTTAGAGCAGCTGGATACTGATTCAATCTTGACTAAAATGAATCAAGAAGACCAACAAGTGGCTGAAGCCGTTGCACTGGTAATTCCTCAAATTTCAAAACTAGTGGATGCCTTGGCGGAGCGTTTTGTTGATGGAGGACGTCTTTTTTACATTGGTGCAGGAACAAGCGGAAGACTAGGGATTTTAGATGCTTCTGAGATTCCTCCGACTTATGGAATGCCACACGAGAGGGTAGTGGGGCTAATTGCTGGAGGTGATATTGCCATTCGCAAGTCGGTAGAACATGCCGAAGATGATAAGCAACAAGCTTGGAAAGATTTGATGGAGCACGATATCAATTCAAATGATGTTGTGGTAGGAATTGCTGCTTCCGGAACCACTCCCTATGTCTTAGGAGGAATAGCCGATGCTAAAGCAAATGGATTGTTAACAGCTGGAATTACTAATAACCCTGGTTCTCCTTTGCCTAAGTCCGCTGATATTGCTATTGAAGTCAATGTAGGCCCTGAATTTGTTACGGGTAGCACCCGTATGAAAAGTGGTACTTCTCAAAAATTGGTTTTGAACATGATTTCCACCGCGTTGATGATAAAAATTGGAAGGGTAAGAGGAAATAAAATGGTCAATATGCAATTGAGCAACAATAAGCTAGTAGACCGAGGAACCCGATATGTAATGGAAGGTTTAGGTATTTCCTATTCTGAGGCAGCACAATTACTAAACGAACATGGGTCCGTAAAAAAAGCGATTGAGGCTGGTAGTTAACCGAAATTATTTTTTTGGAATAAGTTTATAAACTCCTTTTCCTTCAACAGCTACATAAATATACCCGTCAGGTCCTTCCTTTACATCGCGAACACGCCCGATACCGCCCATTAATTTTTCGCGCTTGATTACTTTAGTTCCTTCTATTTCAAGACGTTCTAAGTATTGAAAGGCCAGAGAGCCCACTAATAAACTTCCTTTCCAGTCAGCTCCGTATTTTTCTGTTGTTACAAAGGTCATTCCGCTAGGTGCAATTGAAGGAACCCAATAGTGAATAGGCGGTTCCATACCTTCCATTTCGGTTTTGTCTGTGATTTTGGTTCCGCTATAATTTATTCCATAGGTAACTACAGGCCATCCGTAATTTGCCCCAGGCTTAACTATATTAATTTCGTCTCCACCTCTCGGTCCATGCTCGTGGTCCCATATTTCTCCAGTATCCGGGTGTTTTGCTAATCCCTGTGGATTGCGATGTCCATAACTATAAATCGCTTTTTTTGCCTTGTCTACAGTCACAAACGGATTGTCTTTTGGAATGCTTCCATCGTCATTAAAACGATAAACTTTTCCTCCATCTCGATTGATATCCTGAGGGTTTTCATCGCGAGCGCCTCTTTCTCCAATAGAAAGAAACAGATATCCACCGTTATCAAATGCTATCCGAGAACCAAAATGCTGTCCTTTTGTAGTATTAGGTCCGGCCTTGTATAGTAATTCTTTGTTTTTCAACGTGTTACCTTCCAATTTAGCACGCATTAGAGCCGTATGACCACCCTTTCCGCTACCTTCTGATGAGGAATAGGAAATATAAATCCAACCGTTGGTTGCATAATCCGGATGAATTACAATATCTAGCAGTCCACCTTGACCTCTAACGTAAACTTCTGGAACATTGGAAATTGTAGTTCTTTTTCCATTCGCAAAGTGAATCAATTCACCGGATTTTTCTGTTACTAAAATTCCGCCATCAGGCAAGAAGGCCATACCCCAAGGAATCTGCATTTCATCGATTAATAGCTCTGCTAAAAAGGGAATATTTTTTGGTGTAGAAACCTGATTTTCAGAATCTTGGGCGCAAGAAAAGTTGAACAAGATAACGAATAAGCAAGAAAGAAAGACACTATTTTTCATAATCGAACGTTAGAAGTATAATATAAGGTAAACCCGTAAGGGTAAAATTAAACAGAATTTATAAGTTTAAATAATTACACGAAGAGAATATTTAGGTCCCCAAGTTCTAAATATTCCTGCCCAAATTGACTTAACCTATGCTCCAAAAAAACTCACGGCACTTTTGGTATGCCGTATTACTGATGATCTTATCAGTAGTATGTACCACCGCTGTAGCAAATACTCGAGTATTTAGTTTTATCGCTGAAGTAGCTTCTGTTATAGAAACTACCGTTGTCAGTTCTTCGACTGAAGATACGACTACTCTGGCTACACACAATTCAAACTCAGAAAATTTAACATCTAAACCCATTTCGGTTTCGGCACCGATGTTCATGACTATCATTCAAGGGGCGGATGAAGAACTGGTATGTGCCGATGATGGAAGTACCGTAGCAAAATTTAGCCTCTGTGGTGATTCAGATGATCGCATAGTTTCAGTAAGTGGTGGAGGTTCGTTAGAATGGCAACAGGCAACAGGAGGGTGTACTCCCGATTTGAATACCCCTTGTCCTGATGCATCTTGTAGTTATACTACCGTCGGCTCAGGTTCAACATTTACGATCGATGCAAGTACAATACCTGCCGCTACTGGCTCAGAATTTAGAGTAAGGGTAAATGGTTCGGGACCTTGGTACTACTTCGAGGTTGCTAAAAGTACTATTACTCAAACCTTCGTGAAAACTGATTTCATCTGTGGTGTAGATGGTAGAATTCAAATTACCGGTCTTTCTAGCGCATATGAGTTCAGTATTGATAGTGGAAGTGGTTTCGGACCATGGCAAGGACCTATCTTTGACAATTTAACCCCTGGTTTTTATAATGTTAAAGCACGTCAACAAGGAACTCCAGGAGCTTGTGAGTATCCATACGCACCAATCGAAATTGTTCAACGAGACATCGCAATAGACGTCACTTATGTGGACGCCCAATGTGCGGGAGATACGGGCAGCGTTACGGTTAACGTAAACAATACAGTACCGGGACCGTACAAATACACCTTATTGGACGCAGGTGGAGTTCCTCAGGAATTTACCGCTTTCTTGCCTACTGACAACTATACTTTTGCGGCTGTAGGTTTCGGAACCTATATTGTTCAAGTAGAAACACAGCAATGTACGGGTGATCCACTAAACGGTATCGACCCACCCAGACAGCCTCTTGATACCGGCGGGAATCCCATCGTAATTGGTAATGGTCTAGTAGCTTTGGATGCTTCAACAGAGGTAAACAGCAGTTTCGGTTGTTCGACGATTACCGATGTTGATATTACCGTAAATACAAGTGGTGGTTCTGCGCCATACACATTTACCGTAAATGGTGGACCTTCGCAACCATCTTATACAGGAACAACTACTTTCAATGTAACTGCGCCTGGGAGTTATGACTTTCTAATTACCGATAGTAATGGTTGTACGATTCAAGCCTCTGCTAATGTTGAAGATCTAGCGCCTCCGACTGTTACCGCTAGTGGAGTCGACGGAACTTGTTCGAACGGGGGCGCGAGAATCAATTTTAATGTTACCAATGCAAACGGATATAATTTATCGTATCGTGTAAATACTGGAGATCCTTGGGATACGAATACCTCGATTTCTGTTCCAGCAACTCCGGGTGGAACTACCTATACAGGGATTTCGGTTAGATACCAACAAGGCGGTTTTGAATGTACTTTAGACCTTCCGGATATTACAGTTGCCAGTGTTGGGGTGATTACCGGTTCTGCTACAAAGGTTGCTGACAGAACATGCGACGGTTCAGGAGGAACGATTGGTGGCCAAATCGATTTTGGAGCAGCAAGTGGTGGATCAGGAAGTGGCTATGTTTTCAGTATTGATGGACTCAACTTTAATGCAACCACATCTTTTACAGGGCTAGTTCCTGGAACTTATACGCCGATGGTAGAAGATGGTGGCGGATGTCGTTTGGAGCTTACACCAATAACAATTTTAGATATTGATCCCCCAACAGATATCGATTTTATTTCTACGAATAGTAATTGTGCAGCCAATACAGTTGATTTGCAACTAGTACCAACTAGTAATGCTGCGATTGTAAACTACTCGATTATTAGTCCAGTAGTTCAAAACAATGGAGGTAGTGATACTTTTGTAGCCTTAGACGCCTCTCAGTCCTATATTTTTCAAATTACAGATGCAAATAATTGTACCTACACAGAAGGATATTCCCCTTCCATAATCAGTTCCATTCGAGCGAGGGTAAAATCCGGAGGAGATACGCAGGTATGCTCAGGTGCAAGTGATGGGTCTGGAGCGTTTCTTATTGACGGATTTGCTAATACCTATCAATATCAAATAAACGCAGATCCAGTTGTTACAGGTCAGACAGCCGGCGAAGTAGCAATCACGGGTCTAGGACCGGGAACCTATACGATAACAATTACGGATGAAGATACCGGTTGTACCGATACGGCGAACTTCACGGTTTCAGAACCGGCAACACCTTTGTCATTATTAGGAACTGTAACACCAATGTCATGTAATAACGGTAATCTCGGTAGAGTAGTTGCAAACCCAACTGGTGGTTGGGGAAATAATAGATATACCTTGACGTATCCTAACGGAACAACAACTGTAGGACCAAAATCGGGACCAACATTTGGCGGGCTTTCTGTGCCTTCCACCCCTGGAAATCCGTATACCTTGTTAGTAGAGGATGCGGAAGGTTGTACAGCAACTTTCACATTTGACTTAACGCAAATAGATTCTCCGACAATCGCATTGGACGCTGTATCTTCTGATTTCTGTTATGTTCCCGGAACAGGAGCTACTATGGTAGTAACGTCGACCGCGGGCTCTGCAGCTATTGGAACACATCAATACAGAATTAATGGAGGAACATTACAAGCAAGTAACACTTTTACAAATCTTAGTCCAGGCAACTACTCCATTGAAGTTGTTGATGGTAATAATTGCAGTGATACTATTAACGTAACGGTGAGACCTCAATTGAGGGTAAATACTAGCATAGAAACGGCAATACCTTGTGGTGGAGCTGATGGGCAAATTCGAGTTCAGGTTACGGGGGGGTATTTGTCAAATCCTAATCCAAAATTTTACGAAGTTAGTTCAGATAATGGAGGAAGTTTTGCTGCACCAGTTGCCTTTACGACAAATAACTTTCTGTACAATACCAATGTTGACGGGACCTATATTTTTAGAGTATCTGATAACGAAGGATGTATAGCAGAATCAACGCCAATAGTCCTAGATCCCCCAGTATCTTTGGACCCAGCTACCGTAAATGTCGTTCCTGCTAGTTGTGGTCAGACTAATAATGGTATTATGACTATTATTCCTGATGCTACAAGTGGTATACCACCTTACGAAATTAGTTTTGAAGGAGGCGCATTTGGAACACAGGCTACTTTCTCAAATTTGAACGCTGGCCAAACCTATAATTATATCATTCGTGATGCGAGAGGTTGTCAAGTAACAGGTTCCGAGCTGATTCCGTTGGATGGAACTGCAGCACCTGATGCCACAGTAGTGCCTAATTTGGCAGTTTGTACAACGGGTACAGTAGAAGGTTCTATTGACGTTACTGGAGTAACAGGAGGTAGTGCGGATTTTACCTATATATTGGAAGATGAATTCGGAATTGAACTTACAAGAACGGGACCAACGGCTAGCACGACGGCCAATTTTGGCAATTTAGAACCGGGTATTTATACCATTGTGACGATTGATGCATTAGGATGTAGGGATACCGATACAGTCACTGTTGTTCAAACTACAGTTGATGTGGTTCCTGACCCTGTTACTCCAGTCTGTAGCGTTACCGGTTTTACGAATACCGTTGAGATTTTCGGTGGAGTTGGACCCTTTCTGATTCGTTTGGAAAACGACCCAGCGGCTCCGGTTGCTCCGAACAGCCCGCCTAGAAGACATACATTCACGGGCTTACAATTTGGAGTTACCTATACTGTTGAGGTTACAGACACGGCTACTGGATGCGTTTATCTTGATGAAATTCCACCGGTTGACGGACCAACGACATTAGATGTAACAGCAAGCACAACCCCGGGATTTTGTGATGCCAATCGTTTCGGACAAATAACTTATGATGTCAATGGTTTTGCGCCAAGTAGTGATTTGGTAATCGAATTGTTAAACACTGATACTGGAGCACGAATTACATTGGAGTCTCCAACGAACGTTTCGCCTACACATTCTGGTACGCACGAAACACTTCCAGGGAATTATCAGATCATTGTAACTGATCTTACGGATAACTGTACAGATGCAGCTCCGGTCACGATTGTTCAAAATTTACCTTCTATTGATATTCTTTCAACAAACCCTGCCAATTGTACTGCTGATGGTTCATTTACTGTACAAGGAAATGGCGGCGGCGGCGGACCGTATTTGTTTGCCTTTATGTCCGTGGGAACTCCCCCAACTCCAGGAGATTTTAGTCCTACTACCACCTTTTTCGGGGCAGCAGGTAACTATGACGTATATGTACAAGATGCTTTAGGATGTACTTCATTTGCGATTGCGGAAATCATTCCTTTAGATCCTGCGTTACCTGCACCTACATTTGTTGTAGACAATCAATGTGCGGTAGCATCGCCAACGTTTGATATCATTGTAAGTGTTCCATCCAGTGTTGACACGCCACGATTTACTTTGGGGGGTGACACGCAGTTTCCTGTATTGAATGGCGGAGGAACTGCATGGGAATATACCTATACCGTAACTACTCCTGGTAGCTACATAGTCGATGTTGTCGATGCAAATGGTTGCGATAGTCAAGGAACGGCAGAAGTATTTGAATTTTTATCCGCCTCTGGAGGCTTTTCCACCGAACCATCTTGTAACAATGCCGATGGAGAGATTACTATTATTCCGAATGGAGGCAGTAATAATTTTGACTACGCGTTAACAGGGACAGATTATTTAGCAAATCCCGTTGTACTTAATCTTACAAACATAACAGGTAACGGTGTGTTTACAGGAATCACTCCAGGTAGTTACCAAGTAGTTGTAACTGATAGATTAGTAACTGATGGAGTTGCAAATTGTACCTTCTTAGTTGACAATATTGACCTAGATGCAGCGACGCCACCGGTGATTTTACCACCAGATGTTCAAAATGTAACATGTAATGCAGATGATGATGGGAGTATAGACATTACGCTACAAGCGGGAACCGATGTCGATTCACCAATTGACTATCGTCTACTAGATTTCGCAACAAGAGCTTTGATTTCAAATAATGCTTCTGGTTCATTTCCAGGACTTGCACCAGGAAGTTACGAGGTGGAAGTAGTTACGGATCGGAATTGTATTGCTTTATCTGGAATGATAAATATTACAGAACCAGTGGTTTATACTATCGATGCAACTGCCCCAGATTTTACTTGTGTGGTAGGAGCGAATAGGTTCAGTTCTACAATTATAACAACGACCATCACAAGCCCAGGAACGGCAGGAAACTACCGTTATAGTATTACTGGTTTTGAGAATTACCAAACAAGCCCGACTTTCGAGATTGTAGATAATGGAAGTGTACAAAACATTACAGTGTATTCCATAGATGATAATGGTTGTCAGGCTACGGCTAATGTAACGATAAACCCACCTATGGATGTTGTTCCGTCCATTATTCAAATCGACCCACTCAACTGTAGGGATGATGAGCGTGTTCGTATTGAAGTTATTGGAACAACCGACTTTACAGTTTTAACTGTGTCGGCAACTTCGGTTGCTCCAGTTACGAATAATCCAGGCGATAATTTTGTGGATGTATTCTTACCGGCATCTGGAGATTACCTTTTTGAAGTTCAGGATAATTTGCCTGGCGGATGTGCCTACCCTATGCCTGTTCATACAGTTGTTGAACCAATTGAACCCACAGTCGTTATTGCTGAAGTTGAACCTATTGGTTGTTTCGGTGCTAGTGATGGAGAATTGTCAATTGAGGTTACAGACTATACCGGTCTTTACTCATATACCGTATATAGTGGCAATGATTCAGGTAAAACGACTCCTTTGGCGACTGGTAACTTAGATACAGCTAACAACCCAGAAACTATTACGGGTCTGCCGGGTGGTAATTTCTTTGTTGAAGTAACTTCGACCGCAACTCCTTTCTGTTCGGCCGAAAGTAACATTGCAACAATACGTACGCCGAATGGAGCATTGGCAGTAACAGCTGCTGAGGTTGGCAATGTAAGTTGTAATAACAATACCGGAATCATAGAAGCGACCGGCGTTGGTGGCTGGGATACTTCAGCTTATGAATATCGTCTTTTACAAAGTCCTGATGGTATTGCCGCTTACACCGAAATTGTTGCGTATGGCGCAAGTCATCAATTTACGGGTCTTTCGTTTGGATTCTATCAAGTTGAAATTCGAGATGTTGAAGGATGTCCAAACACTTTTGATATCGAACTTGTTGAAGTTCCGCAAATTGATGCAGGTATTCGTGAACCTTTGGCTTTGCAATGTCCTAATGGTAACAATGCTATTCTAGAGGCTTTCGACCCAACAACTGGTGACGCAACAACGGCAACCGCTGGAGCGAGTGGAGGTTTCCCTGGTGCGGGATACACTTACCGATTACTTTACCTAAATTCTAATGATAATACTGATATCGCTTCTTCAAGTGGATTGCAAAACACACCCACCTTTATTGGCGCAACTGGCGGATTTATAAGCGAAGGATGGTATGCAATTGAAGTTACTTCTAGCTTTGATTGTGCATTTGTTACAGTACCTTATTATGTAGATCCACCACCACCAATCGAACCGAGGTTAGCACAGACACGTGTACCTGGTTGTGGCGGAAATGGTCAAATCCGTTTGTTTATTGACAACCACGATCCATTATCTAGCTTCGAATACGAATATCGTCAAATACCTACTCCTGACCCGCTTACGGATCCTTGGATAGATATGGGTGTTGGAGTAACGGAGGTGTTCTTCGATGTGCCAGGAAGCCCAACAGGAATTAGCTACCAGTATGAGGTTCGCAAGAAAAATTCAGCAAATACTTGTTTGCCAGTAAATACAAATGGTATCACCTTGACAGATGCTTTAGGTATACAAATACTGCCAAACTCTCCTGTAGATGATATTTCTTGTGCCTCGGAATTAGATGGACGAATTGAATCCTTTATCAATGGAGGTGTAGGAGGTGAAATGTTCACCTTGTATATCGGTCAGCCAACTGATGGTTATAATCCCGGTACGGCTACCGTATTTAGAGGTCCTCAACCCATAGGAACTTTTGAAGGTATCCCTGCTGGAAGTGATTATTGGATTGGAGTGACAAGTGGAGCAACTTGTGATGATGTCGCCGGACCGTTTGAAGTGTTACGTCCTGAACCTATTCTTTTTACACCGACGGCAACACCCACAACGTGTAATGGTACTGCTGATGGTCAAATTACAATTGAAGTTACGAGTGGCGGGGTGGGATTAATACAATTTGCAATTGCCCCTAACTTTAATGAGTTCTTTAGTGAAGTGACAACACCAGGTATCTATACCTTTGATGAGCTAGCCGCTGGTAGCTATGAAGTCTTAATTCAAGATGAAAATGGATGTTTTGAAAGAACTACTGTTGAGGTAACAGAACCTGAGGTGGTAACTGCCAATTTGGTGGATGTGACCCCAGAAACATGTATTGGTTTTGCCGATGGCACGGCCCAAATAAATGTGGTTGGAGGTACACCATTTGTCGATACTTCTACATTTGCAACATATTATGAAACACGATTGGTTGGTCCAAACTCCGACGGAAGCGAAGTGTTTGTTCGAAATGATAACCTGTATTTTGATAATTTAATAGGTGGAGAATCTTATATCGTCTTTATTAGAGATGCTAATGATTGTTCTACGGATATTATAATCCCAATTGAAATTGGTGTTGATTTAACAGCATCACCTGAGGTAGTGTATGGTTGCGAAGGAATCTTCCCGAATAGCACGGCTACAGTAACGATGTTGGATACAAGTCTGCTTCCAGATTTGTTGTTTGCACTAGACCCTGCTGATCCAACAGACGCGATAAGTTCTAATGCAGGCACACAAACTTCTTGGGGAGATTTACCAGCGGGAGATCATGTTGTTTATATCTATCACCAAAATGGATGTACCAATTCAGTTACGTTTACAACGGAGGTATATGAACCATTGACATTGACTGCGGAGAAAACAGGCCCAAATGAGGTCACAGCGCTAGCTGAAGGCGGATTTGGAAACTATGAGTATTTCTTCCAGGGAGAGTCAACAGGTACCGAAACTGTTTATACTCAGAATGAAAATGGTGTAGTCAACATAGAAGTACATGATGAAGGTGGTTGCGTAGCTATGATTGCTATCCCTTTTGAATTCACTGGAATGTTGGATATTCCGAATTTCTTTACCCCAGACGGGGATAATAACAATGACTTCTGGGCTCCTAATAATCGTGAGTTCTTCCCGAATATCGAAGTCAAAATTTATGACCGATATGGAAGAGTTGTTGCGATTTTGGATCAAGTTGCCAAATGGGATGGCAAGTATGAAGGTACCGAACTTCCAACAGGAGACTATTGGTATGTGGTGAATGCCAATGACAAAAGTAAAATACGTTATGTGGGGCACTTCACCTTATACCGATAAACTAAAAAATACATAAATGAAAAGGCATCCAATCGGGTGCCTTTTTTTGTATCTTGATTTTTTAAAATGATTTGTCCATATAAATGAAGAAATACCTTTGTACATTGTGCGTTGTAGTGCTTTTTCAGAGCTGTGCAGCTCAATCAAAACCCAATTTGATTGATGCAGAATTGGAAACTGTGACAACTGAAAAATTAGCATATTACCTCTACTTTCCTGAGGATTATGAAAAAGAAACTGAAAGGGAATTCCCTATTCTTTTGTTTCTTCATGGAGGTGGAGAATCTGGTAAAGACTTGACGGAAATAAAGCGAAACGGTCCTCCTAAAATGATTGTGGAAGGAAAGCAATTTCCTTTCTTGATTCTTGCTCCCCAAAACCCATATCAAAAAAAATGGTGGAATACACGTGCTTTGAATCAATTATTGGACAGTGTTGTTGAGAATAATCGAGTAGATAAAAAGAGAATTTATTTAACAGGATTAAGTAGAGGGGGAGGAGCCGCTTGGGAGATGGCCGTGCAGTATCCTGAAAAATTTGCAGCTATGGCTGTTATATGCGGTATGACGCCCCTTCCGTATGCAGCTTGGATTGATAAAAATATGCCAATTTGGGTTTTTCATGGGGAAGAAGACGAATCTATTCCTATCTCTGAATCAGAGACCATGGTGAATAGATTAAAGGGAATGGGATATGATGTAAAGTTTACCCGATACCCTGGGGTGGGTCATAATTCTTGGATACAAGCATACAAGACGGAGGAGCTGTATGATTGGTTTATGAGACAAGAACGAAAGGATTGATTTCTAATATGGTAATTGATACAGATTCTTCGTGTTCTGTTAGAAATAAACTGTTCATTTCATTGCTTTTTTAGTATTTTCAACAAAACCTAAAGTCGCAAAAATCAATAGTTATGAGAATCCTAAAAACCACGGTCCTTTTCTTTTTTTGTCTTGTCTTAGGGAATGCCTACGGAAACACAGAACCTGAACTTTTAAAGAAAAAGAAACCCAGAAATGTAATTTTTATTCTAACTGACGATCACCGTTTTGATTATATGGGCTTTACTGGGAAAGTACCTTGGTTGGAGACTCCGAATATGGATAAGCTAGCTGCCGAAGGAGCTTATTTGCCCAATACTTTTGTAACTACTTCGCTATGTTCGCCAAGTAGGGCTTCCATCCTTACCGGACAGTTTTCGCATTCACATACTATTGTGGACAATCAGGCACCTGACCCTGGTAATTTGACCTACTTTCCTCAGTACCTGGAAAAGGTAGGTTATCAAACCGGATTCTTCGGAAAATGGCATATGGGAGATCATGGTGATGAACCCCAACCAGGGTTTACCCATTGGGAAAGTTTTCCTGGTCAAGGAGTATATTATAATCCCACGTTAAACATTAATGGTAAAAGAACAAAATATCAGGACTCAACTTATATAACTGATTTACTGACGGAGCATGCCGTGGATTGGTTGGACAATCGTGATAAGAAGAAGCCTTTTTTTATGTACTTATCTCATAAAGCGGTACATGCAGGTTTTAAGCCTGCGCGACGTCATAAAGGCAAATACAAGGGGAAACGTATCGAATTGCCAGCTACTTATGATCAAACAAAAACGGGAGCATATCGCGATTTAAAATGGCCACAATGGGTTGCAGACCAGCGTATCAGTTGGCACGGGGTTGATTATATGTACCATGATAATCGTGATATTCATGAAATGGTTGTTGACTACTGTGAAACCCTTTTAGGTGTTGATGAAAGTGTTGGCACCGTGATGGAATATTTGAAAAAAGAAGGTCTTGATGAATCGACATTGGTGATTTACATGGGCGACAATGGTTTTAGCTGGGGAGAGCACGGACTAATCGATAAACGCCATTTTTATGAAGAATCTGTGAAAGTTCCATTATTAGTGCGATGTCCAGAATTATTTGAAGGTGGGATAACTCCTGAGCAAATGGTACAGAATATTGATATTGGACCAACAGTCTTAGCTGAAGCTGGCGTGAAACAACCTGATAATATGCCAGGAGTTTCTTTTATTCCGATTTTGACAGGAGATACAAATGCTCCCTCACGAAAGGAGGTTTTCTATGAATATTACTGGGAATATGATTTTCCGATGACCCCAACGGTTTTTGGTATGCGAACGGATCAATATAAATACATGAAATTTCAAGGTATTTGGGATAGAAACGAATTGTATGATTTAAAAAACGACCCAGATGAAATGTATAATTTAATTGCAGATCCTGACAAACAGGAAATTGCCAAATCGATGTCTATTGCTATTTATGATTGGTTGGAAAAAACCAAAGGCATGAATATTCCCCTTAAGAAGACCGTAAAATATCGTTTTGGGGATTACAAACATAGGGGAGAACATTGATATGAAAAAGAGAATCTGGTTTCTAGCTACTGTTACATTTCTGTTTAGCACAATTGTTCATGCGGAGATAGTCCTACCAAACATTTTTACGGATAATATGGTACTTCAAAGAAACAGCGAAGTACATATATGGGGTTGGGGAGATTTGAACGAAGAGGTTACCATTGTCACAAGCTGGGATGATAAGGAGTATAAGGTGACCACACTGTTAACGACCAAATGGAATCTTCAGGTTTCAACCCCTGATGCCGGAGGCCCCTTCACGGTTCATGTGAAAGGAAAATCGAATGAAATAATTTTAAAGAATGTTTTGATTGGAGAAGTTTGGCTTTGTTCCGGACAGTCAAATATGGAGTGGAGTGCCAATCTCGGAATTGATAATGCTGCTGAAGAAATAAAAAATGCGAACTACCCGAATATTCGATTTTTTAGTGTAACCAAGAGAACCTCTGAAACTAAACAGGACAATATAATAGGTTCTTGGGAAGAATGTACTCCCGAATCAATGCAAGATTTTACAGCAATTGGATACTTCTTCGCTAGGAAACTTAAGGAAGATTTGGACATCCCGATAGGAATAATAGATACTGGGTGGGGAGCTACAAGTGCTGAGGTTTGGACTCCTGAATCGGTTTTTGAAGAAAGCACTTATCTGGGGGAACAGGCAAAAAAAATAGGAGAAAACAAATGGGCCCCCGTGAAACCTTCAATTTTGTATAATGCGATGATTTATCCTTTACAACAATTCAAAATTGCTGGTGCATTATGGTATCAAGGAGAATCAAATACAGCGAATAATGAAAGTTATGAGGAATTGTTTTCTAAAATGATAACATCATGGCGTAAGAACTGGGGGTATGACTTTCCTTTTTATTATGTGCAAATAGCTCCCTATACATATGGGAAGCCAGAACAAGGGGTCTTAGTTAGAGATGCTCAAAGAAGAGCTTTGAAGATCGAAAACACTGCCATGGTGGTTGTTAGTGATATTTGTACTGTGGACGATATACATCCAACAAATAAGCAGGATGTCGGACTTCGACTGGCCAATATTGCCTTAAAGGAACAGTACAAAAGTCTTCAGGCAGAAGTATATGGTCCATTATTTAAAGAAATTAACATTTTAGGCAGCAAAGTTGAAGTGAGTTTTGACCATTCCGAAGGTTTAAACTTTCAAGGAAAAAAAGGCACACATTTTGAAGTCGCAGGTACCGATGGTAATTATTATGTCGCTAAGGCTAAAATCAAGGATGAGAAAGTAATCCTTTCAGCTAAAGAAGTAAAAGAACCTAAAAAAGTCCGATTTGCTTGGAGTAATACTGCGTTACCTAACTTATTCAATGGAGCAGGATTACCAGCTTCCAGTTTTATCAGTAACTGATTTTTCTTGTTTCTATTCCTGAATTATCAAAAAACAGGACTTCTTTCGCCCCGTCGTTGATTGAAAAAGTTCTGCTAGATTGTGATTGAAAAGTGTTTCCCCAATAGTATTCAAAAACTTGTTTGCTTCCATCCGTAAATGAAACTATTACTTTTACTTCGTTTGGTTTCAGGGCTAATACCTTTTCTAAATCTCTATGCTTGGGCTCGAAAACGCGTAAAGAATCGTTGTTCTGAGAAGCAATAATCAATGATTTTTCATTTCCTAGCGATATGGAAACCAAACTTTTACCATCACCGGGGACATAAAAATTGCTTTTTTCAATGGGAATTGTATTAAAATCACCTTTTCCCGAATTCCTTAAAGCCAGCCCTATTAAAGCATCGGCTCTACCTTGTTGAACCTCCATACCATAATCATTTCCAACCAACAAGAGGTCAATGTTGTTATCATCGTCTAAATATTTTGGAAGAATACCAAAAATCGGACCTATTTGGGCCTCCGTAGGAAGAGCGTGCATGTCAAACTTACCACCACCAATATTCTCTATCCATACAGATTTCATATAGTTAAATGATAATACAGTTGCATCATCTAGGAGTCCATCTGAAAACATTTCGGGTAGGGTAGAGGCTCCAAACGCACCGAACGAATTGAATTTTTTACGGATGCCAACATATTGTTTGGTAACATCCTGCCAGGGGTGGTATAGATATTCTTTTCGTGTGCCAATACTATCTCTTAAATAATATGAGATTAGGGGATCAATAGTTCCATTTTGGTCTAGGTCTTTAGCATAGACCCGAACAGGTTCTTCTTTACTTCCCTGGAAATTAATGTTCCGTCCATAATTCCCTGCTATATAGTCCATATCGCCATCATTATCTATGTCGGCCGCCGCCAGACTGTTCCACCACCCTAGATTTCTTGAAATTCCAGTTTCGTTGGTAATTTCCTTTAAAATACCCTCATTATTTTCAAAAAATCGTATTGGAGCCCATTCACTTGCAAGAATTAGGTCAGGCCAGAAATCACCATTAAAATCGGTCCAAAGCGCGTCACATATCAAACCTGGAGATGCTAGCTCCTTTGATACTTCTTTAGTTACATCTACAAAACTAATATTGCTTTCCGTACTCTCGTTTCTAAGAATATAGGACCTTTCGCCCGTTGGGTAGGCAAAGGGTTCAACACGACTACCTACAAAAAGGTCTAAATCTCCATCTTTATCAAAATCAGCAGCCTTGACAGAAGAAGAGTTAATTCGAATATCTGGAAGGCTATTGGCGGCTTCCTCAAAACTTCCCTTGCCATTGTTTATAAGTAGAATGTCTTTATAGTACTTGTCATCCTTTGGGTACTGACCACAGCCTCTGGCAATGTATAAATCAAGGTCGCCATCATTATCAACATCGAATAATAGAGTCCCTGCATCTTCTTCCTCTAATTTTGCATTTGATTTATAGGCGACTTCCTGTTGCTTAAAACTTCCATCTTTTTGTTGCAGGAACCAAGATTCTTTAAAATTTCTACTTGCGGCCACAAAAAGGTCATCTAGGCTATCATTATTAACATCTCCCACAGCGAGAGATGGTCCAAACTGCGAGAATTTATGGGGTAAGGTACGCTGGAAGTTAAAATCGATAAAATCAATATCCCGTACATTGTGTTTTAAACCGTATTCACTGGAGGCCTCCTTCATCAAGGTTGTATCCCATTTGTCCGGAGTTTGTTGTATACCAAGTAAATTAGATTGATAGGAAATTGTAAGTGTCGTGTCTAACGTAACTTCCGTCAATTTTTGGATATTATTATCCGGCCAAGAAATTTTAATACTGTCCAGTTTAGTTTGTTTCCCTAGGCCAAAATGCAGTGTCTGTTCGGGTTGAGATAGGTATCCTCTTCCTGATAATACGGACTTCTTCTGAGTCGCTCCATCCGAATAAATTTCTACTGTTGCCCCAATTGCCACCGGATTTTTAGTGTTCCCCTTTAATTTTAGCCTTAAATAATGGTTGCTAGTCTGTAGTTCGGATGAATTATTCTCTAAAAGAAGTACGGGGTCATTTATATTGTTTACTACCAGGTCAAGATCTCCGTCATTATCCAAGTCACCGTAGGCCGCTCCACTTGAAAAGGTTCCAAAATTCAAGCCCCACTCGTTAGTAAGGTCATCAAAGGTGGAATCTCCATTATTTCTAAAAATAAAGTTGGGTATCTTAATCTCTGGAATTGCTGCTAACAATTTTTCTTTGCTGACAAGCCTACTGGCGGTTATTCTAAAGTCACCAAAATCCCTATCGGTAACATCTTTGGGGAATCCGTTTGTGATAAAGAGATCCTGCCACCCGTCGTTATCAAAATCCGCAAACAGTGGAGCCCAGCTCCAATCAGTTTCGTGAACACCAGCATACATACCGATATCCCCAAATATGGGCAGTAGAGTCTCTGGATTGACACCATGATTGACTTGTAAGGTATTTCGAGTGTACTGGTATTCATAATTATACTTGCGGGTAAATATCTCCTTTGAATAACTACTAGGACCTTGAAATAGTTTTTTACGTTTATTGTAGTAAGGTTGCATTTCGGTCGTGTAAATATCCATTCGCCCATTATTATCAATATCAGCAATGTCGCTTCCCATGCTCGATAGACTGAAATGTTTGAAAATATCCCCGGCTCGGTTTGTAAAGGTTCCATCTTGATTGTTTATGTAAACTAGATCGTTACTTAAAAAATCGTTTGCGACATAAAAATCAGGCCATCCGTCTTGATTAAAATCATGAACTATGGTGCTATGGCTGTAACCATGATAGCGAATGCCCGCTTTTTCTGAAACATTAATGAATTTCGGATGCAGTAAGCTATCGTTTTGAATGTTTTCATAAAGCACATCTTTGCTTTTTGAAGTTCCATCGTCATCAGAGGGGCGAAACTCCGTGGGGTTTATTCCTTCAATACAGTTTACCCCAACGAATAAATCAAGGTCTCCGTCTAAATCAAAATCAACGAATTGGACGTGTGAAGAATAACTTGAATCATTTATGCCATAAGCCGCAGCCATCTCCTCAAAGGATGGTACGCTTTCTTTATCAACTCCCTTGTTGATATATAAAAGATTTTGGCGCTGATACGGATTTTTTCTAAAAGTATTACACACGTAGATATCTAGCAGCCCGTCACTGTTTATATCGATAATTGAGACACCTGATGACCACATTAGTGAATCTGGTTTTGAAACTTTTGCTTTTTCAGAAACATCCTTGAACTTTAGTTCACCTTTATTTAGAAATAGCTTGTTGTCAACTTGATTTCCTGCGATAAAGATGTCATCCAAACCATCCCCATTAACGTCGCCTAGCGCTATCCCTGCGCCATTATATACAAACTCGTTATTGAGTATGTTTATCGAGTCATTCTCTGTAAGTTGGTTATTAAATTCTAAACCAGATTGAGAACTATCGATATTAGTAAATAGGGTAGTAGGCCTCTTTTCCTTGCATCCACTTATAAAAATTAATATAACTACTAAAGGTAATAAAAGCTTAAAGGACAGGACTTTTTTGTTATGCATTCGGTAGTCTGAATTTACATTTATGATATGCACAAAGATGCATGAACAAAGGGAAAGAAACAAAAAAAGCTGCTCGTTAGAGCAGCTTTTAACTTATTGTAAAAGATATGTATTAGTATCCTGGGTTCTGAGTGAGAACATCGGATCCTTGAATATCGATTTGAGTCTGAGGAATTGGATAGTACTCGCTTTTACCAGCTGTAAAGCTAGCTCCACCAAATTTAGTTACCAATTTCGAACCTTCAAAAGCTAAATAGGAATTTAGATAATCGGCTGCAATACCCCAACGAACTAAATCGAAGAAAGCATGACCTTCACCAGATAACTCTAACTTACGCTCAAAACGAACTGCAGCGGTAGCGTACGCCTTATCAGGGAAAGAAGTATATTCCGCAATATCATAGTTTGCTGCATCAGTTCCATCGGCATCCTTAACCCAGAACTCAGCCTTTGCAGCTCTAGCTCTAACTAAGTTAACATATTCCAATGCCTTGTCCAACGTGCCTGCTTCAATCTCTGCTTCAGCAGCCATCAATAGAACATCGGCGTACCGAATAATCGTGTAGTTCATTAAAGCATAACCTCTTGTCCATGAACTACCATCTGTAAGTGAGTTTTCTTGAGATTGATAGTACACATACTTTTTGGGTGAATAAGGACCCGCATAAGGGAAACTACGAATCCAAGCTGAACCAGGGTGAACCCCATCAACACCAGGCCAATCTAAATAAGGGATACCTTTCCTACCAATTGAATGATCGATTCTTGGGTCTAAAGGACCAGCATCTTCAACAAATGCAGCTTCGTCACCTCCATCAATTTGAGAAAATGTAAAGTTATCAGCAACTTGATTGGCGGGATCATTGAAAGAATCGTCTAATAAAGGCAAGCCAGCACTCGTTCTAAAAGAATTTCCTAATGAAATACTTGGTTGAAAGAAACCACAGCAGTTACCAGGGCCATCTGGTCCTGTATTGTATGGGTAGTTTAAATCATCAAAGTAGTTTGCATTCTGAGTACTACCTGTATCGTTTGCAGATTCTACATCGAAAATAGCTTCAGCATTATTATCAAATTCTGCGTTGAATATTGCCGCATAATTATCTAATAAAGCATATTTTTCTCCTGAAGGAGTAACTCCATTTGCAATTACATCGTCAAACCAAGTCTTTGCCTCAGCAAATTTGTTCTGATACAACTTAGCTTTTCCCATTAAGGCAGCGGCAGCCCATTTGTTAACGCGGCCAGCATCTGTAGTTGAAGGCAAATTATCATATGCAAATTGTAAATCAGCTTCAATTTGAGGATAAACCTCTGTTGTATTTGGCACAGTGACCACATCAACAGCTTCAACAGTTTCATCAAAAACTGGAACACTATTGAAGTGCTTCTTCAAATCAAAATAAAAATGTGCTCTTAACATTCTGGCTTCTCCCCCTATTCTTGCTGCGTCTTCCGCTGTTACATCAGTTGCATTAGCCAAGGCAGCTAAAACTGCGTTAGCTCTGGAAACTCCTTCAAACCTCCCTAACCAGAGTTGATTGATATCACCGCTAGTTGGGTCGATTTCGTAACGTTGAATCGGGTTGATCGAAGAATAATCACCTGCATCGGTTCCTTTATTTGCTTCACCGCCCATTATTGAGCCGGTAACCCAGTGATTAGGACCTTCAAAACGATTTCCGAAGACACCGTTTAAGGCAGAGTATGTTCCAATTAATAAGCCCTCGATACCATCTTTGGTACCTACCTGAGCATCAGCAAGAGAGCCCGTAGGTAAAACCTCAAGGAACTCGTCGCTACATGAAACTCCGAACATCAGGAGCCCCATGGTCAAGACTGTCAATTTTTTTAGATTAATCATTGTTTTCATAGTTATATTTTCGTTAAAGATATTATATTATTTTGATACAAATATCACAGCTTTATCACAATAGATTAAAGACCGATTTGTAAGTTAAACAGATACGAAGGTGAAACAGGATAGTTACCTACATCAATACCAAAGTTCGTATCAGCACCACCACCAATTCCTGGATCTAAACCACTGTACTTTGTTAGTGTCCAGATATTGTTGGCAGAAAAACCAATTTTCAACTTGCTTATACCCATTTTATCTATTATGTTATCATCAAAACTATAGGTGAAAGCCAGACGCTGTAGTCTCAAATAATCCCCTTTTTCAACGTACCAAGAGTTACCTGCTCCGCTCGTACTTAAGTTAGAGGCACTTTCCCAGATTGGCGCTGCTGCATTGTTACCCAATTCAGGTGTCCATGAATTGAAAGCTGCTCTACCTTTCGCTGAACCTTCAAACGTTCCGAAAAAGTCCGTAAACCATTTAGATTGGTTAAACAATTCATTACCTATGGAGTAAAACCAAAACATTTCCATCTCGATGTTCTTATATCTCAGGTTTATGGTAGAACCACCTGTAACATCTGGTACAGCGCTTCCTAAGAATGTTCTATCATCAGGAGTAATAGCACCATCGCCATTAACATCTTCATAACGAAAACGACCTAAACCTTTACCATCTTGAGCTGGAGAACTATCTACCTCGGCTTGAGAGTTGAAATATCCAATAACATTATATCCGAAGAAAGTTGAGATAGGTTGTCCTACAGCATTTCTAGTAGCCTGGATACCTCTATAACCTCTACCGTCAAAGAAATCAATACCTGGGGCCAAAGCCGTTATTTCATTCTTTAAGAAACCTGCAGTAACAGTAACATCATACGAAAAATCTTCTGTAAAGTTACCTCTACCGGCTACCAGGATATCAAGCCCTGAGTTCGCCATACTTGCGATATTTACTGACGGAGCCGCCGCAAAGTTACCGGTTACACCAGCCAGTGGTACATTATATAGAAGGTCTTCAGTGTCTTTTTTCCACCAGTCTATCTGGAATTCTAATTTGTCATTAAAGAAGGCAGCATCCAAACCAACGTTTATGGTTGTACTGGTCTCCCATTTTGCATCAGGGTTTCCAATTCTACTTTGTGCGAAACCTTCATCAGCACCACTGTTCTGACCACCAATCGGATAGAATGTTCTACCTCTGTTCGATGCAAACAAAGAATACTGGTTATTCGGATCAACATTGTTTGAGTTACCCATTTGTCCCCATCCTGCACGGAATTTCAAATCAGACATAAAATCTTGGTCTTGCATAAAGGGTTCCGAGATAACACGCCATGCAGCAGAAGCTGCGGGGAATGTACCGTAACGATTGTTACCACCAAAACGAGATGATCCATCGCGACGAATAACACCAGTTAAATAATAGCGCTCGTCAAAGTTGTAATCAAGTTTTCCGAAAGTTGAAGAGAAATTCACCCCTTTAAATTGACCACTATTCACGTTAGGACTCTGCACTACACTCAAACTCTGAAAGTCCAAATCAGTAGAGAACGGGTTAATACCATTACCGTTGATGAATCTTCCAGCACCAGTATTTAAGGCTTCAACGCCACCGAATAATTTTACTTTGTGTTTTCCAAAAAGCTTTTCATAAGTAAAAGTATTGGTGAAGGTCCAGTTGAAACTATAGTTACTACCTTCAGAAAAACTATTACTGGCTTGTGGTTCTGAATCACCTAAGTATCTAAAGCCATAATTAACAAAATGACTATTGTTATAACCACCACCAAGACTAGATCGCAAGGTAAGGCCATCAATTGGTTTTAATAAAAGGTAGAGATTACCAAAACCACCAATATTGTAACCAGTATCATCTTGGTCATTAAGTGTCAGCTGTCTTACTGGGTTACGTGGGTTGTTAAACCCAGAAGCTCTTGTACTTGCGAAACTTCCGAATTCATCACGTACAGGAATAATAGTAGGCATTCTGTAGGCGGAAAGAATAACTGATTCATCATCAGCACCACCAATACCGCCTTCACCACCAAACCCACCTACAACTGATCTGTAAGTCACCTGGAAGTTTTCACCAATACTTAACCATGGGGCAATATCCCATTCTGAGTTAAAACGAGCAGTATATCTGGCAAAATCATTATTTAAAAGAATACCTGCTTGATTTTGAGCAGATATGCCCATATAATAACGTCCACTTTCATTTCCACCATCAAAACCTAGACTTACACGACTTACTGGTGCAATTCTGGTAATTTCCTTAAACCAATTTGTTCCTGCCAAATTTGGTCGAATTAGGAATACGTTAGCCGGATCAGCCTCGTAGTTGGCACGTATTTGTGCTAAGTCCACATCAGCTTCAAAAACACCGTTTTGACCATCTGCGTGCAGGTAGTCAGGAAATCTAGGTGTAGCATTTGTTCCATACTGAGGGTGTGAATACTGAACTGCAGTACCCGTGGCAGCTGCATTGTTTTCATATGCTCTATGCGTCCATTCTGCCATTTCTTGTGGATTCAATTGCTCTGGAGCCCCACCAACATTGGGATCAGACACACCACCTGAAATGTCTATGGTCATTCTAGTTTTGCGATTGCTTCGAGAACCTTGCTTCGTAGTAAATACAACAACCCCGTTTGCTGCTCTTGCTCCATAAATGGAGGCAGCGGCCGCATCTTTAAGGATAGAAGTAGATTCGACATCAGCAGGATTGATAAAATCTGTATTCGAAGTTGGAACACCATCAACAATATATAGAGGTTCGTTACCACCAAAGGCACCGAAACCACGAACACGAATTTGAGAAGAAGAACCTACTTGACCATTGGTCAAAACAGTTACACCCGCAACTCTACCCTGTAATTGTTGTTCAATGTTACCTGAAGGGATAGCAGCTAATTCTTCAGCCTTAACTATGGAGACCGCTGCAGTTGTTTCACGCTTTGTCTCCGTTGCATACCCCGTAACAATAACTTCATCAAGAGCAGCAGCGTCTTCAGCCATTGTTGCATTAACGGTTGATTGACCATTAACCGCAACTTCTTGCGTTTGAAAACCCAAATAACTGAAAATTAAAGTAGCATCACTTGCTGCTTCAATAGTAAAGTTACCATCGAAATCGGTTTGTGTTCCGTTCGTTGTTCCCTTCACTAGTACGTTGGCACCAGGAAGTGGTGCTCCTGTTGCATCAGTAACTGTTCCAGTTACTGTAGATTGAACTGCATTTGCAAGTTCAAACTTAGTTAAGCTTGTTTCCGGATTTGCCATCGCTAGTTGCGCACCTAGACAAATCACCATCGACAAAAGCCCGATACCAAAAGAAGAGAGCTTCCCTTTGGGCCTTAACGAATTGTAATCACGTTTTTGATTCATAATCCTTGTTGTTTGTTAGTTTAAATTAATTTTGATTTAAGAGGGACATTTCAGAGAAGTTCTCCACCTAAAAGTGTTAAGAAAAACCCAATTAAGCGGTAATAATAGCAAAATTCTTCGGAATACAACAAACAATAACCCATAATTTACGGTTGTCAACTACAAGGTTTTCGTGGTATATTTTTTACAACTTCACATTCATGTACTGTAAATATTAGTGATTCGGCAGTTTTTTAATAAAAAAAGAAAATGTTGCAAATAGTGTGCTCGTTAACAAACCTTCACTCATTTGTTACGTTTCAACGCATTTTTTAACGTTAAACCCAGCTCTCTAAAATGTTGGGTTTTCATCGAAAAAGCGTTGTTTTTTCTTGGATTAGCCTTTTACACGGAAAAAGTTAAAAAGAGAGGATAAGAGAGTCTGCTGGTGTAGAATATAATTGTCTCTTAAAACTAAACGTTTCTTTCCAAAAAATCACTTAAACTTTATCACACAATGCAACTTGACTTGTATTATCCATATCCTTGAAAAAGAACAAAAATGAACTCCCGCCTTCTTTTATTTTGAACTTTTTGCGAATGCCATCCACACTTTCGGGAAAGTTACGTGTGGTTATATTGGCTTTGGTCAAGTTAAGATTTTTGACGTTTTTCTTGCCATAAGCGACAAGTTTCAACAACTTAAAGCGTCTGCCCGGAAAATCAATTAGTCTTGATGACGTATAAAGATGTGTGTTTGGGTTAAGTTTCTTTAGGTTGCATTTAAATCCAATACATTTGAAGGCCCCAGCTTTCAAAACTGAAGCATTTGGTTCATATAGGTAGGAAAGGGGTAGAGCGAAATCTGGTTGGGCTGTCTTTTCTTCAGTTAACTCAAAATCGAAGTTCTGAACTCTTGAATTTGTAAAATTACAAGTTCTAATCTTTATTCCGCCCAAAAATCCTTTTTTCATCACCCAAAGGAGTTCTTTCACATCATTATTTATGGCGATTACGTGAATTTCTTTTACTCCACTCAGTTCTTTAAGGCCAATTGAAATATCTAGAAGCGGTGATGTTTTAAGAAGGATATTTTCTGATTTACTATAAAGCAGTTCCAGGTTTTCTAGAATATTAGGTTCACAATCCGAAAGTTGAAAGACTTTTCCATTGGAATCATTTCTTCGAGAGGGATCGAGAAAAAGCCAATCAAAATTTTTCTTGGAATTCTTTATAAAATCCAATCCGTTTATTGCAAAAGTCTGGATGTTTTTGGCGCCCAACATATGGAAATTATGAGCTGTAATTTCTTGCAAGTTTTTATTGATTTCACAGTGAAAAACAGCGGCTATTTTTTTACTAAAATAATAGCTGTCAACTCCGAGGCCTCCGGTTAGGTCTAGTAATGATTTTCCCGCAATAATCCCACTCTTGTATTGCGCTGCGATTTCAGAAGAGGTTTGTTCAATATTTATTTTTTTTGGATAGTATATCCCTGGAGTTTTGTACCAAGTTGGTAGTTTTTTTTTACACTTTTTTTTGCTTTCTATCTGCTGTGAAAGCTCCTGCTGGGAAATATCTTCGAACAGCGGTTTTTTTAGTAATACTGACATGATGTCAGTATTTATATTTTGAAGTATAAAATCTTGTACACCAGTGTTTAATAGTTTTTTATTCAAAGTAAAACTACAGATTTTTTGTTAAGGATTTTACAATCTTATTTTCTGATAAAAATTCCTTTAAAATCACCTTTATTGCGGTGTATCCGGGTACTGCAATGATCATACCTGTAACCCCAAATAATAATCCACCAATTATAATTACAAGAAAGATTTCTAGCGGATGGGATTTCACACTATTGGAAAAAATATAAGGTTGTGAAAAGAAATTATCGACCAATTGCCCGATAACGAAACCAATCATTACATAGCTTGTTTTTGGTAAAATAACGCTACTAAAATCGGCTCCTAAATTGCTAGTCATTGACAATACAAGCATCAAAGCCCCACCGATTATTGGACCGACATATGGAATCAAATTTAATAGAGCACAAAGGAAGGCGATTACTATCGCATTTTCTATTCCAAAAATGAATAAAACAATCGAGTAAATCACGAATAAAATCAATATCTGAAATACTAATCCAACGAAGTATCTCGACAGTAAATCCTTAATCGTATTAATTGATTTTTGTAATCTGGTTTCTTTGCTATCTGGAACAAAAACCATTAATCCATCTTCAAATAATTTACTATCTTTTAAGAAGAAGAAAGCAATAAACAGCACTGAAAATAGACCGATACTTAAGCTACCCAGTATACCAACCAAGGAATTTAGGAAGTTGGGGATGAATCCAAAATCAAAGTTTGCCAAAAGTTTGGAGTTTTTGATACTTTCTTCAATCTCTGCCGAACTTAAATCAAAATATTCGATGATTTGCAAGTAGAGATTCTCAAAGTTTCCTTGTAGTGCCTCCATGTTTAATAACGAAAGATTTTGTCCTTGTTTAACTAGCAATGGAATAAAAAGGGCGATTATTCCTGCGATAATTCCAATCAAAAGCAGCATGGTCACTATTACCGCAATCGTGTTGTTGAATTTAAGTTTCCTTCTAAGAAAAAGAACGATAGGCCGTCCTATTAATGAAATTACAGCAGCGATGGCAATGTAAGTCAATACGGAACTGATTTGGTACAAGAAGTAACCAAGAAGTAGAATACCGACTATTACGGCTAATGCCCTTAAAATACCTTCGGAAATGGTTTTGGCAGTCATTGGTAAATTATTAGTTTTTTATGGTTTTGTGCTGAGAGCTTGTAGTTATTGAGTTTATTGTATTTAAAACTCCTCTAAATCAGTTTTTAAATACATATGAAATTATATTCGCACCCATTTGCAATGCTTGTAATCGAACAGGTTCAGGGTCAGTGTGAACGGATGGGTCCTCCCATCCATCACCTAAATCTGACTCGAAAGTAAACAAAAGTACAAGACGATTTTCATGGAAAATTCCAAAGGCTTGAGGCCTTTTGCCATCATGTTCATGAATTTTGGGTAATCCTTCAGGAAATTTGTACTCCTGGGAAAATATCGGGTGGTTTGCTCCAATCTCTTCTAATTCTTTATCAGGAAATACTTTTATCAATTCTTTTCTCAAATAAGGTTCCATTCCGTAGTTATCATCGATGTGGAGAAAACCTCCAGAAATTAAGTACGTTTTTAAGTTCTCTGCTTCTTCACTCGAGAAAACTACATTTCCATGACCAGTCATGTACAAAAAGGGGTATTGAAAAATTCTAGAATCTCCCAGATTAACAGTTTCAGGCTTTTCATTGAGTTTGGTGCCAACATTTTTATTGCAAAAGTGAATCAGATTCGGAACCGCCGTAGGGTTGGAATACCAATCACCACCGCCGTTATATTTTAGAATGGCTATGTCCTGTCCTAAAGCAAAGAGAGAGGTGAAAAAACCAAAAATTAATGTTAATCGAGTAAGGTGCTTCATAAATCATCGTACTAAATAGGAGTGGTCACAAATTTAATGAATATCATCTTGAAAAATATCTATATCGTTTTAATTGTATTAGGAAGCCTTGTCACAATGGCATTCACTATTGATATTAATAAAAAAGATCGGTCCAATTTTGAGCTGAGCGAAGAAGCAATTTATGAACCTATTGTTGTTCTCGAGCTTTTTACATCGCAGGGTTGTTCAAGTTGTCCTTCAGCTGATTTGCTTCTACAAAAGGTGAAAAAGGAATATAAAGAAAAAGTTTTTGCATTATCATATCATGTGGATTACTGGAATTATATTGGCTGGAAGGACCCTTTTAGCAAATCAGAATTTACTAAAAAGCAAAGAGCTTACAATATAAAATTTCGAAACCGCAGTAATTACACACCACAATTGGTGGTCAATGGAAAAGAACATTTTGTAGGTTCAAGTTCGGCAAAAATGTACGGTAGAATCAACGATTACGGACAAAAGAAAGCTACAAACAAAATTAACCTTAATGGAGCTTCAGTTGATAAAAATAAAGTTTCTTTCAAGTATCAGGTCCAAGGAAGTTTGAAAAATAAAATGATACGAACACTTTTGGTGCTTGATGAGCGTACAACTCAAGTAAAACGTGGTGAGAATAGAAACCGAACATTACAAAATAGTAATATAGTAGTAGCTGAAAAATCGGTTGTACTAGAGGAATCTGCTAGTACTATTGAAATTTCCATACCAAAACTTGTCAAACCTAATGATAATTTAAACCTAATCGTTCTTGTGGAAACCAAGGAATACGATATCAAGGCTGCAGCCAAACAAAGTTTGGTGCGCTGACTATGAAGAAGAAGTTGTTTGTTTGAAATTCCGTCGAATTGCTATGATTCGGCGGTTTTTTTATCCGTTATTTATCATATTAACTGTTGTACACGCCACTATTGCCGCTGTTTCAGTTCGCAATCGATTTTCTCCTAAAGAAACAGGTAAGAATCCTTTTTCATATGCTTGGCTGATTTCAGTTTTAGAAAAGTCTCCTTCTGGTCCGATGAGCACCGTAACATCTTTGTCAGGAGCTACTCTTCTTTTTAAATCAAGCTTTTCCTCATCCTCGCAATGTGCTATAAATAAAAGGCCTTCTTGCGCTTTGGCCATATATTCTTTATAGGATATTGGTGCATTTAGTTTGGGGAGAAATGTTTGTAGAGACTGTTTCATTGCAGATTGAATCACCTTTTGCAAACGTTCCAACTTAATGACTTTTCTTTCGGAGTTTTCACATATAATAGGCGTTATTTCATTCACCCCAATTTCCGTAGCTTTTTCTAGAAACCATTCAAATCTATCGTTCATTTTGGTGGGAGCTACTACCAAATGAAACCAATACATTTTTGGGTGTTTTTTGTCTGTGTCAATAATTTCCGCTTTGCACATTTTAACGGATGCATCAATAATTTTGGCTTCGAAGAGATATCCGTTGCCGTTAGTGATATGTAAAATATCATCTTTTTTTTTACGCAGCACTTTAACAATATGTTTACTTTCTTCTTCGCTAAAAGTAAATTGTGATGCACTAGTATCTAATCGGGGATTGTAGAATAATTGCATTGATTTATGATTATTTTGTTTCAATTAACTGTGAATACAGTATTTATTCATTCTTAGAGATTTCTTAACTACCTATGACGTATCTAGCTTTGGCAGTAACATCTTGTTTCGTAAAATGTGCTTCTTTGTATTTCAAATAACCAACAATTCCAATCATTGCGGCATTATCAGTGCAATACTCGAATTTAGGAATGAAAGTGATCCAACCATGTAGATGTTCCGCTTCTTTCAGCGCTTTTCGTATACCTGAATTGGCAGAAACGCCTCCTCCGATAGCTATTCGTTTTACTCCCGTGTCTTTTACCGCTTTTTTCAGCTTGTCCATTAAAATCTGAATAATGGTATATTGGATAGAAGCACAGATGTCATTTATATTTTCGGCAACAAAATCAGGGTTCTTTTTAACTTCTTTTTGGATGAAATATAGAATGCCGGTTTTCAAGCCACTGAAACTGAAGTTTAGGCCATCTACCCGCGGTTTTGTAAACTGGAATGTTTTCGGATTTCCGAGTTGGGCATATTTGTCCACCAGTGGTCCGCCTGGGTAGGGCAGTCCCAATATTTTTGCGCTTTTATCAAATGCTTCTCCAACCGCGTCATCTAAAGTTTCACCTAAGATTTCCATATCAAAATAATCTCTTACTAAAACAATTTGGGTATGCCCACCACTGATAGTAAGGGCCAAAAAAGGAAAGGTAGGCGCTGTCATACTTTCCTCCTCAATAAAATGAGCTAAAATATGTGCCTGCATATGGTTGACCTCGATAAGGGGAATATTCAATCCTATAGCCAATGATTTTGCAAACGAAGTGCCTACTAATAAAGAACCCATAAGTCCTGGTCCTCGCGTAAAAGCTATGGCTGATAACTGTTTTTTATCGATATTTGCTTTCGACAATGCTTGGTGTACAACCGGAACGATATTTTGCTGGTGAGCCCTTGAGGCAAGTTCGGGTACGACACCCCCATATTCCTCATGAATTTTCTGTGTAGCCACGACATTGCTCAACTTTTTTTTATTGCACAAAACCGCCGCCGAAGTGTCGTCGCAAGACGATTCTATCGCAAGAATAAAAATTGGTTCTTTTTCCATAAGGTTTGGAATAAAAATTGAAGTACAACCAAAAAGCAAAGGTAAAACATAAAAGTCCTATCAAGAAACTGAGAAAAATATTGCTTCGAACCGTATTGGTATTGATACTGATATGTGTTTTGGGGACTCTTATTCTCTCCGCACCTTTTGTTCAAACTCGTTTGGCGAAGCTCGCTACAGATTCAATTAATAAAGAATACGGAACAAATATTAACGTTGATAAGCTTAAAGTATCCCTTATTTCATTTAATACCTCGCTAGAAGGTGTTTATATTGAAGATTACGAAAAGGACACACTTTTCTATATCAACGAGCTAACAACCTCAATTTTAAATGTCAGGAATTTGGCCAAAGGAAAATTAGAATTCGGTGATATCGATATAGATGAACTTGATTTTAAACTTAAGACTTATAAGGACTCAATTTCCACAAATTTGGAAGTATTTATTGATAAATTAGATGATGGTAAACCTCGAAAACCGGGAACACCACCTTTCTTTTTTTCATCCTCTAAGGTTGAAATTGCCAATAGTACATTCAAACTTCATGACGAAAATCGCGAGACAGTTGAAATGCTCAACTTCAAAAACCTGAATATCTCAGGAGAAGACTTTCAAATTCTAGGTCCGGAAGTAACTGTTGATATTAAAGCGATGTCATTTAATAGCCATCGGGGGCTTCAAGTAGATAAGCTATCCACAGATTTTAAATATACCAAGCAGCAAATGCGTTTTGATTCTCTAGGAATTAAAACTCCTGAATCAGAACTGAAGGGAAATCTTGTTTTTAACTATGAACGGAAAGATTTCAAAGATTTTTTGAATAAGGTAAAGATTCAAGCCAGTTTTACCGAATCGACCGTTGCTTTTGATGAAATTAATAAGCTTTACAATCAATTTGGAAAGGGCAAAAAAGTTAACTTTGCGTCAAGTATAAATGGCGTTTTGAATGATTTGAATGCAGAAAAGCTCTTTGCTCAATCAGATAATACCGGTATTCGAGGAGACTTCAATTTTAAGAACCTTTTTAAAAAGGATGTGTCCTTTATTATGGATGCTAAAATGAAGAATGTCACTACAAGTTACTATGAACTGCGATCTCTTCTTCCTAATATTCTTGGAACTTTGCCAACATCCTTTCAAAAATTGGGACAGTTTACGGTTAGAGGTGATGCCTTAGTGTCTGAAACGGCTATAAATGCAAAGGTAAATTTGAATACCGCTGTTGGTAGCAGTTACGCAGATTTAAAACTCACTAATATAGATAACATAGACAATGCCGAATATGAAGGATTCGTGTCCCTAATAGATTTTGACCTTGGCGGATTAACTCAGCGGAAAAGTTTAGGGAAAACTACGTTTGACTTTAATGTGGAAGGTAAAGGCTTTTTGCAAGAAAATTTGAATACCGAAGTAATAGGACAAGTGTATTCTGTTGATTTTAATGGCTATACCTACGAAAACATAAAAGTATCTGGAATCGTAAAAGACCAATTGTTTGATGGTACTTTGGTCGCCAATGACGAAAATTTGAAATTCAATTTCAAGGGTTTAGCTGAATTTGGTTCGGGTAATAATAATTATAATTTCATTGCTAACGTTGATTACGCCGATTTAAAAAAATTGAATTTTATAAATGATAGTGTTTCCATTTTTAAAGGAAATGTAAATATGGATATCACTGGAAATACCCTTGACAACATCGAAGGGGATATTCGATTCACCAAGACCAATTTCCAAAATAAAAACGACACCTATTATTTCGAAGATTTTAAGGTTTCATCTACGTTTGAAGCGGATTCTACAAGAACCATCGATATTAATTCTACGGATATTATTACCGGCTATCTTAAAGGAAAATTTAAGGTTGAGGAGTTGGGTAGATTAGTACAAAACTCCCTGGGCACGGTGTATACGAACTACCGTCCATTTGAAATTTCTGAGGGACAGACTTTAGCCTTCAATTTTAAGATTTATAACAAAATCGTGGATGTATTCTTTCCAGAGGTTAAGTTTGACCCAAATACCTTTATCAAAGGAAATATTGTTGCTGATGAAGGGGATTTTAAGCTCAATTTTAAATCTCCCAGTATTTCTGCTTTTGGAACAGAGGCAGATCAAATTGAAATGAAAATTGATAACAAAAACCCGTTATTCAATACGTTCGTCTCCGTTGGTGATCTGTCAACACCTTACTATGACGTAAAAGATTTCAATTTAATTAACACCACTTTAAAAGACACCTTATTTTTTAGGGCTGAATTTAGGGGAGGTAGTGAGTATAATGATAGTTACAATTTGAATTTCTACCATACGTTCAATGAGCAAAACAAATCTGTAATCGGTTTAAAAACTTCAGACGTTAGCTTTAAGGGGAATACTTGGGTTTTGAATAAAGATGGTGATACGAAAAACAAGGTTATCCTGAATCGAACATTAGATAGTATCAATATTCAAGAAATTGTCATGAATAATGAAGCAGAGGAGCAAATTCGTCTTCGCGGTACCTTGGCAGATTCCACATCAAAAAACCTACAATTACAATTTAAAATTGTGTCCCTTGATAAAATTGCGCCTGTCATTGACAGCCTTAATCTTGAGGGTGAGGTCAATGGTACCTTGAATATTTTTCAAAAGGACGGAATATATCTGCCCTCATCAAATCTAGGTATCGATGATTTTTCAATCAACGGGATACGATTAGGAGATTTAACTATGGGAATTGTAGGGAATAAAGACCTTACCGACTATGTCGTAAACACTCAAATAACGGACAACGGTATCGAAAAATTGGGCGTAGTTGGCAATATTAGCAATAAGGGAGATATGCCCACCACCCAGCTGCTCGCCAATTTTCGTGATTTTGACTTAGAACCATTTAGCCCCTTGGGTGAAGGTGTAATCGACAATATAAGAGGTGATTTAAATGGCAGCGTACGTATAAATGGGAATATAGATAACCCTGAAATCAATGGATTGCTGACCTTGGACAATGCAGGAATTGCCGTGCCTTATCTTAACGTGGACTATAGTTTTGCACCAAATTCAAGAGTAAGACTTATCGACCAAACCTTTGATTTTGACGAAATCGCCTTGACTGATGTTGCTGAGCAAACTAGAGCAACAATTGATGGTACCATAAAACATTCCTATTTCAAAGATTGGCTACTTGACTTAAATGTTAATGCAAGTAATGATCGCCTTCTCATTCTCAATACGGAATACGATGAAGAAGAACTTTATTTTGGCCAAGGTTTTTTGAAAGGTACAGGGAGAATTTTTGGACCTACTAAAGCACTTACAATTACGGTTGATGGAGAAACAGCTGGGGGTACATCAATAAATATTCCACTTAGCGACGCTCCTTCATTAGGAGATTATTCCTTCATTAATTTTATTGACAAGAAGAATAGGGTAGACTTTGAAGAGCAGCGTGTTTTGGATGATGTAGAAGGTTTAGAATTGGAGTTTGACTTGAATATTACTCCTGAAGCTACCGTAGCAATTAGAGATCCTGAAACAGGTAGTGTTTTAAGTGGAACAGGAGAAGGCATTGTTTTGATGCGAATCAATACTCGTGGCAGATTTGAAATGTTTGGAACGTTTGCAGTAGTAACCGGCAAGTATAATTATAGGTTCGGCGGCTTAATTGATAAAACCTTCGATGTTAAACCTGGAGGTACCGTTAATTGGGAACAAGATCCTCTTGCGGCCCAAATACGAATGGAAGCAGTTTATAACCTGAATGCTAATCCTGCACCACTATTGAATAACTCAGGTTATTCCCGCGGTATATCAACAGATGTGGTTATCGATTTGACAGGAGAGCTTGAAAGCCCTGATATTGGCTTTAATATCGAATTTCCTGGTACAAATTCTATTGTAAAATCAGAATTGGAGTATCAACTTCAGGATCCCAGCGTAGAGGAAAGAAATGCTATTTTCTTACTAGCGCAAGGTTCTTTTGTCAACAATCAAAATGGGGTTAATACAGGACAGGCAATTACCGGAAATATAACTCAGTCTGTCACCAGTATGTTGAATCAGCTTTTAAGTTCGAACGACGACAAGTTCAAATTTGGAGTTGACTATCAGCAAGGTGTTCAAGATAGGGCGGCCGCAATTAACACAGATAGTAGGTTAGGAGTCACCGTTTCAACCCAACTAAGTGAAAGGGTTTTAATCAATGGTAAGGTTGGGGTGCCTGTTGGGGGAAACAGTGAAACCATAGTAGCAGGAGACGTTGAAGTTCAGCTATTATTAAATGAAGAGGGCACCTTGAGTGCAAAGTTCTTTAGTCGACAAGGTGATGTACAAGAAATTCTGGCTGATAATCTTGGTTCTACTCAGGGTGCTGGACTCTCTTATGAAGTAGATTTTGATAATTTCAAGGAATTATGGAGAAAAATTTTCAAGAAAGGCGAAGAAGAAGAGCCTCAGAAGAAGCCTGAAAAACCGAAAACACAGCCGGTATCTGTAATGGGGAATGATAGTCTGGTAAGATTCTATACTAAGAACAAAGGTTTGCGTTAGTTTTACTACAAAATCCAACCTATTAGTTGTATTCTAAACAACTTTGGTGTTATCGAGCACACGAAAACGTTTTAGTGGTAAAATGATTCGAAATTAAGACCTCTTATGGTTCTATAATTCGAATAAGTTTGCTAATTTCGTTGGCTTAATTTTTCCATGGCTTCAAAGATAAAAAAGATAGGTGTTTTTACCTCAGGAGGTGACTCTCCTGGCATGAATGCCGCCATTCGGGCAGTAGTCAGAACATGTGCCTTTTTGAAAATAAACTGTGTTGGTATTTTTCGTGGATATCAGGGAATGATTGAAGGGGACTTCAAACCCATGGATGCCCGAAGCGTAAATAACATCATCAACAAAGGTGGGACAATCTTAAAATCCGCTCGATGTCAAGAATTCCGAACGGCCGAGGGGCGCAGAAAAGCATATGAGCAGTTAACAGCTGAAGGAATAGATGCTTTTGTGGTCATTGGTGGAGATGGTAGTTTTACAGGAGCAATGATTTTCAATGAAGAGTATGGTTTCCCGGTAATGGGTATACCTGGAACAATAGACAATGATATTTTTGGCACATCCAATACATTGGGTTTTGATACGGCTTGTAATACGGTTGTTGAGATAATTGATAAGATTAGAGACACGGCTAGCTCCCACAATCGGTTGTTTTTTGTTGAAGTGATGGGGAGAGATGTTGGTCATATTGCCCTCAATGTTGGAGTTGGAGCTGGTGCAGAGGAAATCCTTATTCCAGAAGAAGATTTAGGCCTAGAACGTCTCGTTGAATCCCTAAAGCGCAGTAAGAAGTCTGGGAAGTCTTCCAGTATAGTCGTGGTAGCCGAAGGCGATAAAATCGGGAAAAGTGTTTTTGAGCTAAAAGAATATGTAGAAGAGCACTTGCCGATATACGACGTTAGAGTATCGGTATTAGGTCATTTGCAGCGCGGTGGAGCACCTTCTTGTTACGACCGAGTATTGGCTAGTAGAATGGGAGTGAAAGCTGTAGAGACTCTGTTGGAAGGAAAAACGAATCTAATGGTAGGTATTCAGAACAACGAGTTGACCTTAACACCAATAAGCAAGGCCATAAAAGGACATACAAAAATAGATAGCGAACTCATTCGAGTTTCAGATATAATGACAACATAATATAAAAACACTTAAAAAGAAGAAAATGTCAAACTTAAAAATAGGAATTAACGGATTTGGAAGAATAGGTAGACTGGTATTCAGAACTACCGTAAAAAGAGGTGACGTTGACGTAGTTGCTATTAATGACCTTTTGGATGTTGAACATCTTGCATACTTATTAAAATATGATTCTGTTCACGGTAGATTTGACGGAACGGTTGAAGTAGAAAATGGAAATTTAGTAGTTAACGGAAAAACGGTACGGATTACAGCGGAAAGAGATCCAAAGAACATCGGATGGGATGCTGTTGGGGCAGAAATAGTTAATGAATGTACAGGAATCTTTACCACTTTGGAAACGGCTCAATATCATATTGATGGTGGCGCTAAAAAGGTTGTTATTTCTGCGCCTTCAAAGGATGCCCCAATGTTTGTTTACGGCGTTAACCACAAAAATGTACAAGCATCCGATACTATTGTTTCCAATGCATCTTGTACTACAAACTGTTTAGCTCCTGTGGCAAAAGTCTTAGATGATAACTTCGGAATAGAAGAGGCTTTAATGACTACAATTCACGCTAGTACTTCAACACAATTTACAGTTGATTCTCCATCCAGAAAGAACTATCGTTTAGGTCGTTCTGCAATGTTGAATATTATTCCATCAACTACAGGTGCTGCTATTGCAGTTACTAAAGTTATACCAGCTTTAACAGGAAAATTAACTGGAATGGCGTTTAGAGTTCCAACCGCTGACGTTTCTGTTGTTGATTTAACAGTTCGGGTTAAAAAAGAAACTTCCTTAGGTGAGATTAAAAAAGCATTCAAAGCGGCTTCAGAAGGAGAACTTAATGGTGTGTTAGGTTATACAGATGAAAGTGTTGTTTCTCAAGACTTTGTGGGAGATGCTAGAACTAGTATTTTCGATGCAGAAGCATGTATTGAGCTAAATTCTGGTTTTTATAAAATAATCTCTTGGTATGATAATGAAGCAGGATTCTCCAATAAAATGGTAGATCTTACGCAGCATGTAGCTAGTTTATAAACAAAAAGTTTATATTTATGGTATCCTGAAGATTAGTGGTTTACACTTGTTTTCAGGATACTATTTTTAAAAATCATTCTATGATATTGATTGTTGATAGTGGTGCAACCAAAGCAGACTGGATTGCTCTTGATGAAAAAGGAGAACAATTGTTCCTTACCCAAACTTTAGGCTTAAGTCCTGAAGTTTTGACTAAAGCGGTTATTGAAGATCGGTTGGCCAACAATTTTGAACTATCAAAAAACAAGGAAAAGGTCACTCGGTTATATTTTTATGGAGCAGGCTGCGGAACAGATAGAATGAAAAAGTTCTTAAAGGAAATTTTTTCTGATTTCTTTCCTAATGCAAAAGCTGAAGTTAAGGAAGATACTTATGCTGCGATTTTTTCAACCACGAAAATTGGTCACCAAGGTATTGTCTGTATTCTTGGTACTGGGTCAAATTGTAGCTATTATGACGGACATCAACTTTTTCAAAAGGTTACTTCATTAGGCTATATTCCTATGGATGATGGTAGCGGTAATTTCTTCGGCAGAAAATTGATTCGCGATTATTACTTCCATAAAATGCCACAAGATTTAGCAATGAAATTTGCCAAAGGTTATGATTTGGATGCAGATGTTATCAAAGAAAACCTCTACAAGCAACCCAATCCAAATACTTATTTGGCAACTTTCGCCCGATTTTTAGTAGAAAATAAAGATCATCCGTATTGTAAGGGCGTAATAGATAAAGGTTTTCAGCAGTTTGTTAACAACTATATCATGCAGTTTGAATTGGCCACCAAGGTACCAATCAACTTTGTAGGAAGCATTGCGCATTATCTAAAAGAAGAGCTAATAACTGTTTTAAAGCGAAACGATCTTATTGTCGGAGTTATTCGTCAAAGACCGATCGAAGGGCTAGTAGAGTTTCACAAAGAAACCATCTAAGCCTATACTATAGTGCTGCAATCATTGAAATTTCTACATTTACAAACTTAGGTAAGTTTGCTACTTCAACAGTTTCTCTGGCCGGAGCTGTTTCGGCGTTGAAATATGCACCGTAAACTTCGTTTACCTGAGAGAATTGGTTCATGTCAGCCAAGAATATAGAAGACTTTACTACATGTTCAAAACCCATATCTGCTTCATTAAGAATTGCTTTGAGATTCTCCATGCATTTTTTGGTTTCGGCTTTAATATCACCGGCTATTAAATTTCCTGTTGCTGCATCCATGGGAATCTGTCCAGAAATGTATAAGGTGTTCCCACTTAAAACAGCTTGATTATAAGGCCCGATAGGAGCTGGGGCATTTGAGGTATTGATTATTTTTTTCATAGAAAATGTTTTTATCGTAATTCTCGCGGAGGCGGCAATCTATATTTTATTTATTAGACTGAATCATCAAGTAAACAATTCAAACAATGCATTATCTTCTTGGCGGTTGGCTTCTATTTTCCCATTTCAAGTCTTTCAAAATACTAGAGCTAATCCCTATAAAGAAATCCCATCTTCTATATTGTCCAAAAGGGGTCCAATTGAATCGCAAATTAAAACTACCTAATTTTCGTTCTAATCGTAACTGCGTCAAGGTAAATCCTTTTCCTTTGAAATCATACCCGGTTGAGCCTCCAACTTTCCATCGAGGGGTTAATTGAATATTCCCCCTTACCATGATCGAATGACTCCCGAATTCATTTTGACGTGCTGCGTTATTATAGGTGGCCGAATAGGCTAGATTGAAATCCCAAGGAATTTTGGTGCTAAAAATAGGATTTTCGATATCCTGATCTTTTCGTTTGTCCTCTTCATAAATGGGATTTCCAAATTCATCTACTTTCTCAAAAGGATTGTTAATCTCCTCTTGTGCAGAATAATCATATTGGCCGGCTTCTTCATCCAGTTCCTCATCTGGTTCCTCTTCTTCCTCATCTTTTTTGCCGAACATTTCGCTATCGATGCGATAGCCAATATTGACATTGGCTCTTGTTAAACGTAATAAGCTACCTCCATTGTCTATATTAAATGTATTGACTCGCCTACCGTTATTGTCAATCGCATAGGGGTCTAAGCCTGCTGAAAAGTTAATCGACATCTTATTGTTCAAGATGTTAGTACCCCCGTTAACACTTAATGGACTTAACTTCAGGGAATCCGCTTCTAGATTATACCCTGTGGATATATTGAAATTACTTAAAATTGGAACTTTCTTTGGTTCAGTAATAGTAGAATCCTTATTGCGTACTTTGGCCTCTAAGGTATTTGCTAAAGAAAAACTCAAACTATTTGATTTGCCCAGACGAGGTGCACCATTTAGTGTTCCTTCGAATCTACTAAATTGAACTACTTCTCCATTTTCTCCAATATATTCGTCATAAAACTGGTCAAATGATGGAGCATAACCGTAACTTATGGACGGACGCATTACATGACGGATCGCCTGCACTTTTTTGTCGTCTCCAAATCGAAACGTACCATAAATCGTTGTTCCTATGCTGGCGCTAAAATTATACGTATTGTAACGGTCAAAACCGGCAACAGTGTCTCTTACGACCGTTCCTCGTTGAGTTGGGTCTTCTGCCTCAACAAATCTTTGATTGAATGTTTCTGCAGTCCATACATCTTCGTAGTTACCTCCCATGGTTACACTCAGGTACTTCAGTAATTTAAAGTTGGTGCTAATAGGTATTCTATGTCTGGCGCCAAAACGAGCATTTTCGAACATTGCTCCAGTAAGAAAGTCTTCATCATTCGTGGTTAATGAATATCGAGCATTCACATCATACTGTAAATTGATATTCTGAAAAATACCCTTTTTTATTCCATCTCTTTTAACAAAGGGAAAAATACGCTCCATACTTCCTTGAAAAGTTGGAAGTGTCATTTGGATATTGTCTTTACCGTCGTCTGTTGACCCAGGGGATGTATCTTGACTATGAGTGGCGGTCAAACTCATATTTATGGAAGGATAGGCTGGCAAGGTCTTAGAATACGAAATGGAAGAAGAGTTATTATTCCGCAATAAATTGGCGCTACTTACCCTACCCAAAGAGTTTTGAAAGAACTGACTACTACCGAGGTTGACCGAAGCGGAAAATCTTGAATTGGGACTCGCTTTAGTGTCTTGAGAATGAGATATTTGAATGTTATAGTTTGAACTTCGACTGAAATCACTGAATCCTTTTTGGCTAGTGACTAGATTCTGATAAGTGACGTTAATATTTCCTCTGTACTTATAACGCTTTACATAGTTCGAGCGCGACCTGATTCCCCAACTTCCATTCGTATAAAAGTCTCCAGTCAACTCAATATCTAAATTATCACCGATAGGTAGATAATAACCACCATTTTGCAAAAAATAGCCTCGATTAGGATCGTTACCTATTGAGGGCATCAGAAGACCAGCTGTTCTTCCTACACTTAATGGGAAATAGGCAAAAGGCAATCCGATAGGCGTTGGCACGTCGGCAATGTAGATGTTGCTCAAGCCAGCAATTACTTTTTTACCCGGCACCAATTTGGCTTTTCGAACCCGTATGTAGTAATCAGGGTTGATGGTATCTTCTGCAGTGGTGATTTTTGCCTCGTTCATAAAATAGACCGAATCATTCTCTTTTTTTGTGATTTCTGCATATACCTTCATGGCGTCACTACCTAGTTGACCGGCCCCTGCTTGTTGCTCAGTTCTTGAGTTAAATATCAAGGCTTTTTGAGAATCGAAATTAAACCTGATGGAATCGGGGATTACTACCTGCTCTCCTTGTTTGAAATAAGGTAGTTGAGAGTAAACTCCTAATGAATCTTTAATACGGCCTGCATATACCTCGTTGTTAACATAGTCCATAATGATTATTCCGGCCTTGAGTTCAGTGTCTTGATAGTATATTTCCGCCTCATTGTAGAGATAGATTTTTTGATTCTTTTGACTTAAAATTATGGAATCTTTGGCCTTATATTGAATCTTGTCAAGCAAGAGTGGAGAACCTCCATTAGCACCAGTAATTTCAGTAGAATCTTTTGAAATGCTGTCTTTTTCAACAGGTCTTGGAAAGAGAGGAGCAACTATTGTATCCTTTTCTGCCTTGATGGGCAAACTAATTATCTGGTCTTCCTGCGCCAGCCCAGAAAGCGTACCAATTAAAAGTAGGAAGAGGAAAAGTAAATAATGTTTATTTGATTGCAAGGCTATAAATCCTATTTTTGTAAAGGTTTGGCTTCACTTTAGGAGATCAAACTTACATATATTTTTTGTTCCTTTAATAGGGCATTACAATAAATTTAACCATATTGAAAGGACCTAAACACCTCATTTCTATGAATACGAAACGTTTTTTTGTTATCCCCTTTTCGCTCTTGGTGCTGTTGTTGACTTCATTTGTCAAAAATGACGTTGAAGAAAACATTGATGACCCGTTTGTAGTTGTTCTTGACGCGGGGCATGGTGGTCATGACCCTGGTAATCTAGGAAACGGGTATTTGGAAAAGAATATAGCTTTGAATATAGTTTTAAAAGTGGGGCAGTTATTAGAATCAGATCCAAATATTAAAGTCATCTATACCAGAAAAGACGATACTTTTATCGATTTATTCGTTCGTGGGGAGATCGCTAACAAGGCTAATGCTGATCTTTTTGTATCCGTTCATTGCGATTCACATTCCTCAGATGCCTATGGAGCTGGTACTTTTGTCTTAGGGCTTCATGCAAACAAGCAAAACTTTGAAATTGCCAAGAAAGAGAACTCTGTAATTTACTTAGAAGATAATTATGAAACTAGATATGCCGATTACGATATCAATTCTCCCGAATCAGTCATTGGCCTAACTATTATGCAAGAAGAATTCTTAGATCAGAGCATTTCTTTGGCAAAAACGATACAAGAAAATTTCACCGGAAAACTTAAACGAAAAGACAGAGAGGTAAAACAGGCAGGTTTTATCGTTTTGCATCAAACTTTTATGCCTAGTGTTCTAGTGGAAACAGGATTTCTAACCAATGATAAGGAAGGTGCTTATTTAAATTCTAAAAAAGGACAATCAGAAATGGGTACTGCTATTGCCGAAGCTATTTTGTCTTATAAGGGTGGTGTGGCATCTAGTTTAGCGCAAGCTCCAAAAAAAGTTATCATGCCAGTTCCAGACCCTGAAAAAGAAGTTGTTACTAATACCCCACGAGTAGAAAAAAGTACTCCTAAAAAAGAAGTAAGTGCCGCTGAGGAGTTTGCCAAAGACCCTGGAGCGAATCCTATGCAAAATCAACCTGCAGCCAAAGAAGTTGTTAAAAAGACCTTGGAGGAAAAAATTGCCGCTAAGGAAAAAGAAGCTCCCGATATGATTGACGTTGTAAAAGAAGAACAAAAGATTACTGAAGTAGCCGAAGTTGTAACAAAAGATGAGGTAGTGGTTGAAGAAAAGCCGCAGGTTGTTGAAACGGCTGAAGAAATCATAGAAAAACCCAAACCGTCAGTAGTTGAGAAGAGAGAACCTGTTATTGTGAAGAAGGAAGTAGCTAAACCAGTTAAATCGGCATCAAGCGTAGAATTTAGAGTTCAGCTTATGGCGGGTTCAAAAAACTTGCCTTTGGAGCCTAGCCGCTTTAACGGACTTAATAAGCTATCAAAAGAGCCTTACAAAAATCTGTATCGTTATATGTATGGTAAGGCTAACTCTTATAGAGATGCACAGCTACTTAAAAAGACTGCTGATTCTAAAGGTTATCCGACTAGCTACATCGTTGCTTATAAGGATGGTGTTCGTATTCCCACACCGCAGGCCATTAAAATGGTTTCAGAATAATAACCATGTCCGAATATTTATTTCTAATTTTGTTTTGAATCCTAAAACCATCCTTTTGAAATTATCCAGGGAAATTAAGACGGGACTTATCGTTGTAATGGGCATATTATGTGTCATTTTTGGTTACAGCTTTCTAAAATCCACATCCATTTTTGACAATGATTTAACTCTTTATGCCATCTATGATGATGTCGGAGGCCTGCAGCCAGGTACCGCTGTTTCCATTAATGGTAAAAATGTAGGTACGGTGAATACGGTAAAGTTTAAAGACGCTTCAGGAAAATTATTGGTTGCTTTCTCAGTGAATAGAGATTTGATTTTCACTAAACAAAGTACAGTTGAATTATATGATACTGGTTTGATTGGGGGTAAAGGACTTCGCATAAACCCATCTTTTGAAGGGGCTGCCGTTGCAACTGGAGATTATTTGGAAACTTCAAGAAAAGCAAGTTTGAGTGAAGTTGCGGACCAAAAATTATCGCCAATTCTAGAAAAATTTGAATCTGCTTTAACTGATGCGGATTCCGTAATGTTAAATGTAAATGAGGTTTTAGACACTAAGGCCAAGGGTGATTTAAGAAAGGCCATAAGTGATTTAAGTGCTTTAATGGCTGATTTGAAAGGGGCAGGTGGAACCTTAAATAGGTTATTGAAGAATAACGAAAGTAAGTTAGATAAGTCACTTACTAATTTTGAGGAGTTGACTTCAAATTTTGCAAAGCTTTCAGATTCTCTTAATAATGCTGGTTTGGGACGTACTTTGGCCAGTCTTGAAGGTACCGTTTCAAATTTGAATAATTTGATGTCGCGAATTGAAAAGGGTGACGGAACAATTGGAAAGTTGATGAAGGATGAGGAATTGTATACGAATTTGAACAATGCGTCACGCGAGCTTGATTTATTACTTCAAGATTTTAGACTGAATCCGAAACGTTATGTAAATGTTTCTGTTTTTGGAAAAAAACAAAAGCAATATGAAGTTCCTGAAGAAGACCCTGCGGAACAAATAGAAAATTAAAACATGAATTATCTTCCCCAGATTTTATTTGCTATTATCCTTATTGCTGGTATTGGTTTCTTTGCTAAGAATGTTTTAAGACTTCGAAGAAACATCAACCTCGGCAAGGATGTGGATGTATCTGATAATAAGCCACAACGTTGGAAGAACATGGCTAAAATTGCACTGGGGCAAACCAAAATGGTGGTTCGACCAATTGCAGGATTTCTTCACATTATTGTTTACATAGGTTTTGTAATCATCAATATTGAAGTTCTAGAGATTATTATTGACGGTCTTTTTGGAACGCATCGTATAGGATTAAAAGTTTTAAATACATCTATCTACGGATTTCTTATCGGTTCTTTTGAAGTTTTAGCCGTACTGGTTTTAGTTGCTGTAATAGTTTTTTGGATTCGGAGGAATATTATAAAAATAAAGCGTTTCCTGAGTAAGGAAATGACTGGATGGCCGAAGAATGATGGCAATATAATTCTATATTTTGAAGTAGTTCTGATGTGTCTGTTTTTGGTAATGAACGCAACTGATGTTCAGTTCCAAGAATTGGAATCAGGTAATGTTATAAGTCAATACCTTGCTCCTTTATTTAGCGGATTATCTAAAAGTACTTTGCCCTTAATCGAACGTAGTGCTTGGTGGTTGCATATCATCGGCATTTTAATCTTCCTGAACTATCTATATTATTCCAAACATCTACATATTCTATTGGCTTTTCCAAATACATTCTATGGAAAATTAATTCCGCAAGGGCAGTTCAAGAATAATGATGCAGTTACTCAAGAGGTAAAGTTAATGATGGACCCTAATGCTGACCCTTTTGCGGCACCAGCTGAGGATGCCCCAGACCCTGAAAAATTTGGGGCTTCTGATGTTACTGATTTGAGTTGGGTTCAACTATTAAATTCCTATACCTGTACAGAATGTGGTCGGTGTACAAGTGAGTGCCCTGCCAATCAGACTGGAAAAAAACTTTCCCCAAGAAAGATTATGATGGATACTCGTGATCGACTGGAGGAGGTTGGTAAAAATATTGAAGCTAACAAAGGGACCTTTGTAGATGACGGAAAACAACTCTTAGGAGATTATATATCTCATGAAGAGCTATGGGCATGTACATCTTGTAACGCTTGTGTTCAGGCTTGTCCAGTAAGTATTGATCCCTTATCCATTATTATGGATATGCGTCAGTATTTGGTCATGGAGCAATCTGCCGCGCCATCTGATTTAAATAATATGATGGGCAACATTGAAAATAACGGAGCCCCTTGGCCTTTCAATCAGATGGATCGTCTGAATTGGGCGGAAGAATCTTAAAAAAATAGTTTATGGAGAATACATTGAGGGTACCGACGATGGCTGAGCTTTTTGCGGCTGGTAAGCAACCTGAAGTTTTATTTTGGGTGGGCTGTGCAGGTAGTTTTGATGATAGGGCAAAAAAGATTACCAAAGCTTTTGTCAAAATTTTGAATAAAGCGAATGTTTCTTTCGCGGTATTGGGAACTGAGGAAAGCTGTTCTGGAGACCCAGCCAAACGATCGGGAAACGAATTTCTTTTTCAAATGCAGGCGGTAACCAATATTGAGGTGATGAACGCTTACGAGGTGAAAAAGGTGGTAACCGCATGTCCGCACTGCTTTAATACCTTAAAAAACGAATATCCAGGACTGGGAGGAAATTATGAAGTGGTTCATCACACACAGTTTTTAAAACAACTGCTTTCTGAAGGAAGAATTACCATGGAAGGTGGTCAATACAAGGGCAAGCGCATCACATTCCATGACCCTTGTTATTTGGGAAGGGCAAACGGAGTTTATGAAGCTCCAAGGGAGCTCATTCAGAAACTAGATGCAGAGCTGGTTGAAATGAAAAGTTGTAAAACGCGAGGATTATGTTGTGGGGCTGGTGGCGCACAAATGTTTAAAGAACCCGAAAAAGGAGATAAAGACATTAATATCGAACGAACGGAGCAAGCTTTAGAAACCAAACCTGAAATCATAGCGGCTGGTTGTCCTTTTTGTAACACTATGATGACCGATGGTGTAAAAAATAAAGAAAAAGAAGCATCAGTAGCCGTCATGGATATTGCAGAATTAATTGCTACAGCTGAGGATTTGTAGAAATAGTTATACTACCCCAAACATACTTAAGTATTTGAACTTGTGTTTGATACTTGAATTTGAACTTTAAAATATGCTAGTAGAATTTGAATCCCTTCCAGATACTTCAAGAGTATGGATATATCAGGCAAATAGGAGTTTTGGTCCAAACGAATTAGTTGAATTGAAAGAGGCATTCTGTGCCTTTATTTCAGAATGGACTGCCCATGGTCAAGACTTGAAGGCCGGTTTTGAAATTCGATACAATCGTTTTATTATTGTAGGTTTAGACCAGTCGTTGACTTCTGCATCTGGTTGTAGTATCGATGCATCTGTTCATTTTATTCAGCATTTGGAAAAGAAATATAATGTCGAATTGTTAGACAAAATGAATGTATCCTATAAACAAGGTGATTTTGTTGCTTATAAGTCCCTTTTGGATTTTAAAAAGATGGCTAAGCAAAAAGCCGTTTCTGCAAAAACAATTGTGTTCAACAATTTGGTTGCCACTAAGGGTGAATATCTAGAACATTGGGAAGTTCCAGCCTCTGAAAGTTGGCACAGCCGCTTTATGTAAAATTTCAATCCTACTTCGCTTTTAGACAGTTTTGGTACGGGTTTTGAAATTAGATAGGTGGCATTGTGGCTTTATCAAAGATGAAGTGTTTGATAAATCCGATGAAATGCAATAAATGCAAGTGTTTACAGTTATTTTGATAGACCGATCGAATATGCGTGTTTTAAGAGTTCTCCCTTTATTTTTACTTGCCGTCTTTTGTGCAAATGCGCAGAGCAACCCACTTGTGGTCAAGGATAGCGTTTCCCAAAAAAGATGGGTGGATTCTAAGTACAACGCCATGTCTTTGGAAGAACGACTTGGTCAACTCTTTATGGTTAGTGTTGCCTCCGATCAAAACAAATCTGCTACCGATAAGATTGCACAACTTATTCGAGACGAACATATTGGAGGAGTAATTTTTTCTACAGGAGGCCCAGTGAGACAAGCCAAGTTGACCAATTCCTACCAAAAAATTTCCAAGACCCCTTTACTTATTGGTATGGACGCCGAATGGGGACTTTCCATGCGATTGGATTCCACATACGCTTTTCCCTATAACATGACCCTTGGTGCTATTTCTGATAATAGAATAGTTGAGAAAGTGGGAAAACAAATTGGTAAACATGCGAAGCGATTGGGGGTGCATATTAATTTTGCGCCAGATGTTGATATCAATATTAATCCAAGAAATCCGATAATCGGCAGTCGTTCTTTTGGTGAAGACCGAGAAAATGTGACGGAAAAAGGAGTTGCTTTTGTAAAAGGTATGGAGAGTGCAGGCGTACTTTCAAGTGGTAAACACTTTCCGGGACATGGAGATACTGCAACAGATTCTCACAAAGCCCTGCCCATAATTGATTTTCCAAAATCAAGGCTGGATAGTATCGAACTATATCCCTATAAAAAATTAATTGATGCTGGAGTCAGTAGTATAATGGTTGCACATTTAGAAGTCCCGGCTTTAGAACTTAAAAAAGGACTACCTTCATCACTTTCTGAACAAATTATTTCCGGAATTCTTAAAGAACAAATGGGCTTCGAAGGATTGATTTTTACCGATGCACTAAATATGAGTGGTGTCGCCAATACTGGAAAGAATGGTGATGTTGAAGTAAAAGCTTTTTTAGCTGGCAATGACATGTTACTGATGCCCACCGAGGTGTCAAAGGCAAAGGAGAAGTTGGTAAAGGCATACAAAAAGGGTAAAATTACTGAAAAGCGTTTGGCTAGCTCAGTGAAGAAAATATTGATGGCCAAATACAAAGCTGGTTTACATAAATATCGCCCAATAGCACTGAAGAATCTTTATGAAGATTTGAACTCACGTTCAGATGATTTGGTTTATGAAGAAGCTATTGAAAATGCAATTACAGTAGTTAAAAATGCCTATTATTTAATGGGTATTAAAAAGCTGGAAAACAAGAAAATCGCATATGTAAAGTTCGGGGACGCTGACAATGCCCCTTTTCTAAGTGAGCTTAATAAATATGCTAATGTTACTCAAGTCAATGGGAAAGACATTGGTACTTTAAAGAAAAAATTAAAGGAGTACAACCTGGTCATTATCGGCCTCCATAAGAGCAATGCAAGCCCATGGAAGGCTTATAGTTTTAGTGCGAAAGAAAAGACTTGGTTACAAGAGATTGCTAAAGAACGTAGTTCAAATGTGATACTTTCTGTTTTTGCCAAACCATACGCTTTACTGGGCGTTAGTTCTTTTAAAAATATTGATGGGGTGGTGGTAGCTCATCAAAATAGTAAGTTGGCACAGGAAAAAACAGCGCAGTTGATTTTTGGTGCAATCCCAGCAAAGGGTGTTTTGCCGGTTTCAGGACATAAAGAATTTGGTGTGAATTCTAGTGTACAGTTGAAGTCCCTTTTACGTTTAGGTTATAGTTTTCCAGAGCGTGTGGGTTTCGATGTTTCTAAACTTGCTGAAGTGGATAAATTGGTTCAAGATGGACTTGATTCTTTAATGTATCCGGGAGCTCAGGTACTGATTGCCCGTAAGGGAAAAGTAATTTATAATAAAGGTTTTGGAAAACCTACCTATAAATCAGAAGAAAAAATCACTCCAAATCACATCTACGATTTAGCTTCTATAACTAAAATATTAGCAACCCTGCCTGTTGTAATGAAGATGGAAGAAGAAGGGAAGATTCGCCTTAACAACACTTTTGCTGATTTAGTACCTGAATATGCCGATACGGAGTTGAAAAATGTAACTGTACTTAAAGCATTATCGCACTACGGAAGACTTCCGGCATGGATTGCTTTTTATGTAAGTACCTTGGATGAAAAAAGAAAACCTTCAGGAGAATTTTACAGAAACAAACCCCTAAAAGGATTTTCTACAAAAGTCACTGATAATCTATACTTGACGGATGATTATAAGGATTCAATTTACAATCGTATTGGTAGACAAGATTTAAAGTCGAATAGATACCGCTATAGCGATGTGGCCTATTATGTTATGAAAAAATACATTGAGGATAAAAACACGAAGCGTTTAGACAAGTTAGCAGATGAATTTTTATACCAGCCCTTGGGCGCAACAAATACTAGCTACAATCCATTGGAGAAATTTTCTAAAAAAAGGATTGTACCATCAGAAGAGGATAATTACTACAGGTATCAGACTGTACAAGGTTATGTTCACGATATGGGTGCTGCAATGCAAGGTGGGGTAGGAGGTCATGCAGGACTCTTTAGCAATGCTAACGATGTGGCAAAAATTATGCAGATGTACCTGCAAGGAGGTACGTATGGTGGTGTTCGGTTTTTAGATGGAAGAACGGTTAAAAAATTCAATACTTGTTACTTTTGTAATAAGAAGGTAAGAAGGGGTGTGGGATTTGATAAACCACAATTGCGTGATAAGGGTCCAACTTGTGGTTGTGTTTCAAGAAAAAGTTTTGGACATAGTGGCTTCACAGGCACCTATACCTGGGCCGACCCTGAAAAAGAAATTGTTTACGTTTTTCTCTCGAATAGAACATATCCCTCAGCTTCAAACACCTTACTTGTAAAATCTGGTTTACGCACAAGAATCCAGAAAGCTATTTACGACGCCATAATCGATTAAGATACTCTCTTAAAATAAATGTAAATAAATTGGCTAAAAGACGACTTAAATCTTGTTTTCACTAAATTTGATTAATGAAGATAGCTATCGTATGTTACCCTACTTGGGGTGGTAGTGGTGTAGTTGCCACAGAGCTAGGCATCGCCCTAGCAAATAGAGGTCATGAAGTTCATTTTGTAACCTATAGACAACCAGTTCGCTTAGGCTTGCTAAACAATAGAATACACTTTCATGAGGTGCATGTGCCAGAATATCCTTTATTTCAGTACCAACCTTACGAATTGGCTTTGTCAAGCAAACTGGTCGATACAATCAAGTTTCACGGAATAGAGTTGTTGCATGTTCATTACGCCATTCCTCATGCATACGCTGGGTATATGGCCAAACAAATGTTGGCAGAGGAAAATATTCATATTCCAATGATTACCACCCTGCACGGAACTGATATTACGTTGGTGGGCAAACACCCTTTTTATAAACCTGCGGTTACATTCAGTATAAATAATTCTGATGTGGTAACTTCGGTTTCTGAAAATTTAAAAAAACAGACTCTAGAAATTTTCGATATTAAAGGGGACATTGAGGTAATTCCCAACTTCATTGATAAGAGCAAGTATAGTGCTTCTTTTACTGATTGTCAACGGTCTTTAATGGCTGCTGATCATGAGAAAATTTTAACTCATATTAGTAATTTTAGAAAGGTAAAAAGAATACCCGATGTGATTAATATTTTCAACAAAGTGCAGGCAAAGACGCCTGCAAAATTGGTGATGGTAGGGGAAGGTCCCGAAAAAGAAGGAGCTGAGTTATTGTGTGAGAAGTTAGGGATTTCTGATAAAGTCATATTTCTTGGTAACAGTAATGAAATTGATAGAATCTTATGTTTTACTGATTTATTTTTATTGCCCTCTGAAACGGAAAGTTTTGGTTTAGCTGCCTTAGAGGCTATGATTAATAAGGTACCCGTAATTTCAAGTAATGCAGGAGGAATTCCTGAGGTTAACGAACATGGAATTACAGGTTTTTTAAGTGATGTTGGAGAAGTGGATGAAATGGCACAGAATGCACTTAAGATACTGGAGGAGGAAGAGGTTTTAGACCGATTCAAAGACAACGCTGTTAAGTCAGCCGAAAAATTTGATATCCTCAATATTCTTCCTTTATACGAAGAGGTTTATGAAAAAGCTTACAAAAGTAGATTCAATAAAAGTTATAGTTAGGTGAAAAATTATTTGGTAGCCGTTTTATTTGTTTTGGCATCATGCAATGGGCAAAAGAAGGCAAGTATGAAAGATTCTAGTTCAGGTTCTAAGCCTGCGAACTCTAAGATGGTATTGCTTGTTCAAGATGAGTATGGCGGTTTCGATGTTGAGGAAACTATGATTATCAAAGATGAGAAAAGACTTAAAAGTTTATACGCTAAGATTAATAGAACTCGAAAACCTGGACTTCCACTTCCAATTATTGACTTTTCTAAAGAAATGGTAATTTTTCACTGCGTTGGAGAACAAAATTTTGATGGGTTGCCCGTGCTTACTTTTAATGCGGAAACAGAGAAGCAGGTAATTCTTAATTCTGATATGCATAGAGATTCTAAGGAGAATTTGACCTCTATTCGCACAAATCTATTTTGTATTTATAAAATCCCCATTACTAAGAAAGAGGTTCTAGTGGAACGAAATTTTAAATAGGATAATGCGAACTCCGATTTTAGGAACGTAACAATCGCTTTGGAAACCAAGTCTTCTTCACCCAAAAGTTAAATTTCATATAGTAATATGCCAAATTAACAGGCCAAGAGCACCAGTAAAGGCCTTTTGCATATAAGAAAGGTTTGACTTTAACAAGGTAACGAAAAACCTTCTCAGGAGATCGAATAAATTTATAAACCAAAGAGCGTTTTGAAACCGAAAGCTGCTTTGGATTATAATTGAGGCCTACCTTATTTTCCCCAACATTTTGGTAAAAACCTTTTGAAATATTGTTAATAAATCGAATACGTTTCTTGTTCGTTAATATTCCAGTTCGCATTGCCATACTGGTCATATATTCCTGAACTCGAACTTGAGAATAATCAATAGATCTTAAGCTTAGGAACAATTCCTCAAATCGTCCGAACATATATGACTGAACGTCTTTTACATAATTGTCAAAAACGTACTTTTCACTTTCCTCATGAAACTCAATAGTCTCAGGCTGTCCGTTTTCAAGTTTATAACCTAAAGTACTGCCATGAGGGGCACCTAATAGTTGTTCGTACAACTGACCATTTGCTTTTAAAATGTCATAGGAAACTCCATGACTGGGATAGAGCGAGAAGTTTAAGCCAAATCTTTTGGTGTCCGGTTCAATATTGTAAATAGCTTTAAGTCCAATATAATATCCTGTTACTGGAACCTCTTTATTAAGAAATTTATGGATACATTCTTGCATTGTACCTCCCCAGCCGACATCTACCAAGGAAATCCCATTCTTTTCAATATCCGCACCAAATGAAGTTAAGTACTTCATGAAAGCTTCTTTTTGGTTTACCCGGTTTTTTTCATATTGTGTTACAAAAATTTCATTTTTTCGCAGTTCGCTCATCAATTCTGAGGTAAACAAATTTGAAAAATTTTGTTCTGGTTTAATGCCTAATTGGTCGATTAACTGTTTTTTTAATTTTTCAGGAAATAAGAACCATGTCAGTAATTGATCTATGGACATTTGGTTATACATTCCTCCTAATTCTTTGAAATCTTCTTCCTCAAGAGGTTTAAGAGCAACTTGTTGTGCGGACTGCCGCGATGCTTTTAAATAATGAGTACGGATTTGATTTTTAGAATTGAATTGATTGAGTTCTTGGTAAAAGTCGAATAACTTCTTCAAGTAAAGACCCTCTCTTGCCAAAAAAAATAAGTCTTTTACCCCATCTCTTCTGGCTTTCTTATACAAACGTTCCGTAAAAAAATAAAAATGAATTATGTATTCACTAAATGGATATTTACTTTTTGCACAAGTTTTCTCAATAGTTTCGCAAACATTATCAAAATTATGGTTGTCATTCCCCATTAAATTTCTTTTATTACGAAAATGATGTCTCAGATTTTTTGTATGAATACCTTCTATTTCATGTTTTTGCGCATTAATGATATCACTTTTTTTGTTGTCGCCAACCATAATCGTTTCAGCGGGTGATGAATTTGTAAGTTCAAGGACTTCTGGATAAATCGAACCGCTTTCCTTACTTTTTTTCAAATCACAGGATACAAAAATAGCATTGAAAACCCCCAACATGCCATGGTATTCAAGAATTTTAGAAATAATTTCATGAGGAAGAAAAAAATCTGTGATTAGGTAAATGCGATATCCCTTTCCTCTTATTTCTTTTAAAGAGTGAACTAGGGATTCATTTTTAAACTGTACAGAGGTTTCTGAAACTAAATCAGCTTGTGTGAAAATTTTACAAAAATGCTCAAAAGATGTATTTGGTAAGACTTCTGCATTAATAAGTCTACGGTAAACTTCAATTTGAAGTTCTTCATAAGGAACCTCAATTGTTTTAAGAAATAATTTGTTTGATAGATGTGAAAGCGAGTCGATTCGAATAGCAAACAATTCGTCTGCATTGATAAGAAGTCCCAATTCACGAATCATAAATTTACCCCATAATTTAATTGTGTAATGAGGATGAACTATTCTATGGACTAGTGTGTCAAAAAAATCTGTAAAAACTACTTTACATGAAGATTTACTCTCAATCTTTTGAAGTAGCGTTTTCAAAGGAGGGGCTAATTATTTAAAATCCAAAGGTAAGTTTATTAAACAAATAGTGTGAAAAGAATAGGCGAACGATTATACATCCAGATTACCGCTTTCTCTCTAACCTTGTCAATAAAATCTTTTAGAATCGAGGGCTTATAGGTGTTCAAAACTTCGGGGCTTTTAAAAGTTAATATTATCGGTTTGATCAAAACTATCGATGAAATACACTTTATATACGACCAAAGGTACAATTTGGATTTTTCTTGTCCAACTTATTTAGAAAAAATATGAACTTAATTGTTAATAAGCTATTTTTCAGTTGTTTATGTTTTGGTTGAAACATGAAAAATTTTACCAATATTCATATTCCTTGAGCTATTTCTAATAAAAGGTTGGATTCGACTAAATATTGAACTTTAATTTCAGCCAAAAAACTTATTGTCAGAAGAATATTTTTTTAAATGAAGTTCAATTGATCAAAGTGAAGCACATAATTATGCGGAAGGTGTTCTTCTTTATTATAGAGATAGGCATTTGAATGAATGTTCAAACCATTGTCCAAAAGTGCTATGGTTTGCCAACCTCGTTGGTTGGGAGTAATGAAGTCTTTCTTGAGATTATCTCCAATATAATAATAGTTCTTTACTTTAAAATGATTTTCAATTGACTTGAAATTTTTCTTATCCGGTTTTTCAGACCCTATTTCTTCTGAAATCACAATATAATCTAGATAGGGTATAAGTCCAAGGGCATTGATTTTATTTCTCTGCGATTTGCTACGCCCATCAGTTAGGATGGCAATTTTACCCTTTCTATCCTTTATAATTTGAAATTTTTGCAAAACACCTTCAAAAGGAGTAATGTTAGGAATGTGATCTCTATAAAGTTCGATCAATTCAGTGGTAGATACACCAAAGTTTTCACTCACATATTTAAACGGGTTTTCGTTGTTCCTATATAGAGAGAAAAGGTTAGCATAAAGCTGTTCCCAATTTTCGGGTTCCAAATCTTTAGCAAGAGCAGTATAGGCCGATTTTAAATAGTCGATTTCGTTGTAAAGTGTATCGTCCAAATCAAAAACGATAACTGTGTTCTGATCAACCTTTATATCCATGAACTAGAATTTCATCGTCGTATCGAATCATGAGCAAGTTATCTTCCCAGCAATCGAATTTTTCACTTATTTCTTTACCTAAGATGTATTCCTCAATAATCCACTTTGGAAAATTGGCCCCAGCTAAATAAGAGAGTGGATACCCTCCACCAAATCTAGGGTTAATTTCAATACCATAAATCTTACTTTCGCTTTTGTGCTTAAAAAATTGGGCAGTCAAACAACCGACAGCACCTTCAACATAAGCAAGGTTTTCCTTGATGTAATCAACCAAACTATTATTCATTGCAACCGCCTTATTTACTTCCCCATCACGGACTTCAATTCGTTTTCGTGGCACTGCACACTTTAATTTGTGATCTTTTCCATAATATAAATCACAGGTAAATTCATCGTAATGGTCATGGTCTAGATACTCAAGAAACATTAATTTTTCATTTTCAAAGTGGTACTCCGTAAGGTCTTCCTTGGTTTTAATTAGATAAGTATCGACACTTCTACTTCCATCAATTGGCTTAATGAACATTGGCAATTCAAAATCATCTTTGCTATACTCTTTCGCAATTGCTATACTATGTGATTCGAAAAAATCATGTATAACTCTTTTGTCCCTGCACTTTTCAATGAATGAGATTGAGGCTATAATTGGAATAATACCATTTTCTTCTAAAAGAATTTTATTTTTTGCTAAAAGAAGCAGCTCGGTATCAATAGTTGGAATTACCAATTTTACACCATGTTCCTTACACTGCACTATGAGATTCTCAATATACTCGGGCTTATCTAGCCGAGGAACCTGAAAGTACTCATCAGCTGCATGACAAGCTGCTGATAGTTCAGGCTTAGCATCAGCTGCTACTACCTTTGACTCCGGATACAATTTCTTTAATTCTTTTTGAAATGCCCGCACTAAAGAAACTCTTCTTCCTGCAGAGGTAATTAAAATATTCATTTGGCTATGTTATAAAAGGTTCTAAAGAATTTGATAAATGGATTTATCAAAGGTTTACGGTTAAATATAAAAACAAGAAAGGAATAGCCAATGCCATGATAATCTTCACCTATGAATTTTTTCAAGGGATAGGCATCTATTTTTTCGAAGCCACTAAGCATTTCAGGTATTTTCTTTACCGAAATATCGGATTTCATTAAGCGAACCATGAGAAAAAAGACAAAGGATTGTTGTCGCGTCTTCAAACGTTTTATACAAGGTTCTGCTTTTTCATGCGCTGCAGGCACTGATTTGATAAGTTCGCCATAAACATGTGCTGCATTGGCGTTATCATAAATCACTTTATTATAGTGTTCCGAGCTTTTATTCCGCATTGCCGATGTGGGTAGTATTCGATATCGATGTACATCGATATCAGCATGTGCCATTCGTTTTGCCTTTAAGAATAATTCCGATGTTAGAATGGCATCTTCCATCCATTTTCCTTCTATAAAACGAATTCCTGTGGATACCATAAATTCACGTTTTATAAAATACCACCAAATTTCATTGTGATGTTTGATGTTTGCTATATACGAAATGCCGTCCTGCACCTCTAATTCTTTGACTCCATGTTCTATATTCAATGAATTGGGCACATGTCGTTTAACAACGGGCATACTATGAAAAGTAAGAATATCAAGGTCATTATTTTCCATTAACCCTAAAACCGTGGTAACCGTATTTTTAGCCAGATAATCATCTGGATCTAAAAAGTAAAGGTATTTGCCTTTTGCTACATCGTAACCGGAATTTCTCGCAGCACCAACCCCAGCATTTTTTTTGTCAATAACTACTATATTTTCATGCTTGGCTGCGTAATTGTTGGCAACGACTAAAGTAGAATCTTTTGATTCATCATTAACGATAATAACCTCGTATTCGGCTGGGTTCAAATTTTGATCTAGCAGACTGTCTATACACTCTGGTAGATAGCGTTCCATATTATAACAAGGAATGACAATACTTAACTGCATACGTTCTAATTACCTGTGAATGTTTCCATAGTGGCGTTAGTATCTGACGAAATACCATCCCTTTTTATCACCTTTAAAAAGGTCATCCAAAAAATTTTCATGTCCACTAAAAATGAACAATTATCAACATACCACACATCATATTCAAACTTCTTTTCCCAAGATATTGCATTTCTGCCATTGACTTGTGCCCATCCAGTTATTCCTGGTCGAATATTATGCCTTCTACTTTGTTCTTCGGAATACAAAGGAAGGTAAGAAACTAAAAGTGGTCTTGGCCCGATTAAACTCATATCGCCTTTTAATACGTTCAAGAGTTGCGGAATTTCATCCAACGAAGTTTTACGGACAAATTGACCAACCTTCGTAATTCTGTCCCCATCTGGTAAAAGTTCACCATCTATTCCTTTTTTATCATTCATAGACTTGAACTTTATTATTTTAAAAATATCCTCATTTTTTCCTGGACGTTTCTGAACAAAAAAGGCTTTCCCATTATTTGCGATACTTAACAATAGAAATACTACTAAGAAGATTGGACTTAGTATTGTTAAGACACCTAGGGAAAAAAGAATATCAATGACTCTTTTGAAAAAAAGTTTATACATCCCAGTCAGTTCTGCGCTATGATTAGCAAATTAAAAATTATTAATCGATTCATGGACAACATATAGATAAATAGCGTGATTACTTGTTCAAATTAATTGACTATCGGTATGGTGTCATTTTTCAAGATAAAATCTTCGGTTTTAAGCTAGTCCAGCCTCCTTTAGAACTATGTTTAGAGCAGTTTCAGAAGACAAATACTCTTTCATGTACTCAAAACCGTTTTGCCCCATTTCTTTTCTTAACACTGCATCTTTATATAGCAACATTAGCTTTTTCTTTAAGTCTAGAGTATTACCAGCTTCAGCCCACACCCCAACTTTAAGGTCGTCTAATATGGTTCCAAAATCAGTGTTTAGGTCTATAGAGGCCAATATGGGAGTTTTAGTATTATAATACGATAATGCTTTTGAGGGTATATTGGGAATGGTAAATTTTTCGCTTAAAGATATCAAGCCCACATCGGCCATTTGTACCCACTTCATGTATTCTTTTTGAGGTAGCCCATCTCTCAATTCCATATTTTTAACATTCTTGGATTTTATGAGATTTTTAAGATTTTCTTGTTCGTTTCCTCGTCCAATAATTAAAAAAACGATGTCTTTTTCATCTTTACAGGCTATAGCGAGATTAACAATGTTTTCCATTTTTTGAGGCAAACCAATGTTTCCCCCAAATATTACTACAAATTTGTCTTGAAAACCTTCTTGCTGTCGTAATTCGTTTATTTTCTCTTCTTGAGCAAGAGGAATAATATCTCCCCAATTTGATAACATATGAAGCTTATCGGCAGAAACTGAAGGGTTGTGCTTTTTAACAAAGTCAATATTGCCCTGAGACATACAACCTATATGGTCGGCTTTTGCATATAACTTCTTTTCTTTCCTTCTAAAATAATAGTGTATTGGCCCACTTTTTTTAAGCATACCCAGGTCAACTGCATTTTGAGGGAAAATATCGCGAAGAATTAAGTAGAGTTTCCCTTTCGATTTCTTTTTCAACCAAGCTGCGACTCCATATAGGGTAATAGGTGGAGTAGGAGTGATAATCAAGTCAAAATCAAGACCAATATTATTCTTTTTCAAAGCACTTTTGTATTGATACGGTAGTAATACGTTGGCAATCCCTTTTTTGATTAAACCCACCCCAAAAAGCGGTAAAGTTTTTACGCGAATAACCTTTACACCTTCTTCAATTTGCAAGCCGACAATAGTATCATCGTATGTTGGTGCCACAACTGTTATATCATGTCCATTTTCGTGAAATTGAGAAACTAATTGTGTATAGAGGTACTTGGTCTTATCCATTTTTGGAAAGGCAAGTGCCAGAAAAATAACTTTCATCTGTTTTTTGTTCTTTTTAATATTATCAGATGGAATTCGCCATTATTACATCGATTGATACAAAATAATTGTCATGGCTTATTTCATAAGATTAGGGCTTAGACCAAACAACTCGGTTCACATAATCTACATAAGATAGTATGATTCGAACTACTTTTTCACTAACGTTAGGCATTGAATAATCGGCAACCGGTCTGAAGTTACGTTCTGGATTTCTTTCTTGAACATCTAAAGCTGCAAGGGCCTGCATTATTCGCTCAGGATTCATACCTACCATCATTACTGATGCTTCTTCCATTGCTTCTGGTCGTTCATGGGCCTCGCGAATATTTAAAGCTCTGAAATTCAATATTGATGATTCTTCTGAAATGGTACCACTATCAGAGAGAACCGCAAAAGAATTATACTGTAAAGCATTATAATCAGTAAAACCTAATGGCTTTAAAAATTGTATGTTTTTATGGGTTTCCAAATTTTTGGAATCTAACATATTTCGTGTTCTCGGATGCGTGGAAACGATTACCGGGAAATCATATTTTTCAGCAATTTGATTTAATGAAGTAATCAATCCTTCAAAGTTTTTAGGATTGCTAATGTTTTCCTCCCTATGGGATGACACTACAAAGTATTTTTCTTTCTCAAGCCCGAGTTTTTCAAGTACACTTGATTTCTCAATTTTAGGAATGAACTGTTGTAGTACCTCGAACATCGGGCTTCCGGTTTTGATTATTCTATCTGCCGGAAGTCCTTCGCGAAGTAAATATTCCCTGGCAATATCACTGTAGGTGAGATTGACATCGGCAACATGGTCGACAATTTTGCGATTCGTTTCTTCCGGAACACGTTGGTCGAAGCATCTATTTCCTGCCTCCATGTGAAAAACAGGAATCTTTCTTTTCTTCGCTGGAATGGCGCAAAGACAAGAATTGGTATCTCCTAAAACCAAAAAAGCATCTGGATTTATTTCCTCTAAAAGTGGGTCGATTTTGATAAGAATATTTCCTACCGTTTCCGTCGCATTTTTACCAGCTGCATTAAGAAAATGGTCAGGTTTACGAATTCCTAAATCATCAAAGAATATCTCATTTAGCTCGTAATCATAGTTTTGACCCGTATGCACTAAGGTATGATCTATGGCATCATTGGCATCTAAGGCATTTAATACACAGGCCAAACGGATGATTTCAGGTCTTGTTCCTACTACGGTAAGTACTTTTAGTTTTTTCAAAAGATTGATAAGTTTAGGGTTACTGCTTGCAAAGTTATAAGGTTATTCCCTTGATTTGCAGAATTCTACGTTTTTTTTCGTTCAAGTTTTAAGGTCTCGCGTTCAAATCATACATCTTCGAAATACGTATCCGCATCTTCGGGGTTGTATGGTTCGTTAATCCAAAATAAGGTTATTAATTCTTCGTCTCCAATATTTTTGATATTATGCGTATACCAAATTGGCATATCCACATAGGCCGGCTCATTACCGTCAAGATAATAATCAATGACTTTATCAGTTCCTATTTTACGCAACTGAATCAATGCTTTACCACTGATTACGGCAAAGCGCTCTGCTTTTCTTGTATGAAAATGATTCCCTCTGGTAATTCCAGGGACTGTCGTTGAGAAGGAAAACTGTCCGCTAGTTTGTGTTCTTGCAATTTCTACAAAGCTTCCCCTAGGGTCTGTATGCTTTGTGAATTTTACAGGATAATGCGCTTCGGGCACATAACACCTAAATGTATTGAATAAGGCTTTCTCAAACTGATTTTCCAAACTTGGGAAGATGCCATTCCCCATATAATCAGACTTGTATTGGTTGAGCAATTCCAAAATACGAGAAACTCTGTTCTTACTAGTTGGTTGAATTCTTACCTCAGAGCTATTCTCGCCAATGCTTTCTGACTTGACTTGATTTTTTATAGTTTCAATAAAGACAGCTACTAATTCATTCACATAGATTAAACCAACTTCACCATCTTGAATGATAGTAGGTTCTTCTCCTCTTGCTACTTTGTAACAAAAGGTTGCTACAACAGAATTATAATTTGGTTTCCCAAATGGTCCAAAAACATTGGGAATGGTTAGTGAAGTAAACTTTCCACCAGTTTCAGATGCCCAAGAAACAAATTTCTCTTTCCCTTCCTTTTTTGACTTTCCGTATAAATTGTCTCGATCTTCTTGAGAAGAGGAAGAAAATATAATGTGTGGGGTGGAAGATGTTGTTTTACAAGCAGTAATCAATGCCTCTACCAAGCCCAAATTTGTATTGTATATGACATTCATATCTTCGTGCCTGTTCATTGCGGCAAGATGAACAATAGTGTCACACTGTTTAACAAAACTTTCTAAAGCACTTTGATCGTCAAAAAAATCGCGTTCAAAAGGCACAAGCTCTACTGTTTCATCTAAGGTGAGAGTCGTATATAGGTGATTTCCAACGAAACCTGCTTGCCCTGTAATTCCTACTTTTTTCATTTATGCTGAATTTGTTTCAGTATCCATTTTTCTTCTGGTGCCATTCCCTTTAGGAAAAAATCTATTTATTTCAATTATCTAATTGCTACCATTGTCCTGGCCATTGACCTAGAGGAAACCTGAAATCGTCATTTTTAGATTCTTCCAAAGAGAAATTAGAAAACACCAGTAGTTTCGAGTTTTCCTCTTGAGCTTTGAATCCAGTGGCATAGCCTCCTGAAATTTCCAAAATAGATGGCTTTTCCGATGCTAGTAAAAGCCGTTCAGGTGTTATTATTCTTGACGGAGAATCAAAGTCATCTATTTGTATCAAATTCATTACGAAGCTTCCCGAATGACAATAAAACCATTTTTTTTCTTCCTTATGTCCTTGCCATCCTCGTATTGTTGAAGTATCACTTGGAGCTATTTCATACATGCGAACGATTTCTTTCATTTCAAATGAATTAAAAAAATTCAGTCCACCACGTTCATCAGAAAAATTGGCACCGTGAATTAAATTATGAAAGACCATTTAAAGATTTTCTTTGATGTAATCTAAATTTAGTAACGTTTGCTTTAATTCTTCGTCGGTAAGTTGTGTCGTGTTATGCGAATGATAATCTTCAATAGAACTAATATCGGTCTCACCTTCAGAGAAATATCTACTATAATTCAAATCGCGATTATCCGCAGGAATTCGATAGAATTCGCCCATATCTTCGGCTTTCTGCATTTCTTCGCGCGTACACAAAGTTTCATATAACTTTTCACCGTGTCGTGTTCCTATAATTTTGATGTCATTATCGGCATTAAAAATTCCTTTAATAGCATTTGCCAAATCTCCTATGGTGCTGGCTGGAGCTTTGTTTACAAAAAGGTCCCCCTGATTACCATGTTTAAAGGCAAATAAGACCAAATCCACAGCATCTTCTAAAGACATTAAGAAGCGAGTCATGTTTGGATCGGTAATGGTCAACGGGTTTTTATCTTCAATTTGTTTAACAAATAAGGGAATTACCGAACCTCTCGATGCCATTACGTTACCATATCGCGTCAAACAGACAATAGTGTCATCATTCGGAATATTCCTTGATGCTGCAACAGCAACTTTTTCCATCAAAGCTTTACTGATTCCCATTGCGTTAATTGGGTAAGCCGCTTTATCAGTACTCAAGCAGATAATGCGCTTTACTTTATTGGCTACAGCAGCATCAATTGTATTTTGTGTTCCAAAAACATTTGTTTTCGCCGCTTCAATCGGAAAAAATTCACATGATGGTACTTGTTTTAAAGCAGCAGCATGAAAGACATAGTCTACACCACTCATCGCTCTTGAAATGCTATTGTAATCACGAACATCACCGATGTAAAATTTTACTTTTTCATTCTTTAGCGTGTTTCGCATATCGTCTTGTTTCTTTTCATCACGTGAAAAGATGCGAATTTCTTTGATGTCGGTTTCTAAGAAACGATTTAAAACTGCGTTTCCGAAGGATCCTGTACCTCCTGTAATAAGTAAGGTTTTGTCTTTGAACATAATAACTTCTTTATAATCACTTAGATTCGAACAATGACTTGTCCAACCTTTTTATATTTTCATGATGTTTAATAATATTATCCATTTGTAAGTTATTCAAAAACTTAGAAATAGAATTATAATCGATATCTATGGTCCAACCCATATTTTGGTCTAAAACCCGTTGCCCTACATAGGTGTTTACTGCAGCTACTATTGGAATATTGAAAAATCCAGATTCATAGAATTTATTGGGCATGGCGACCTTTTCGTTCTCTAGCGTGTTTTTATAAACAACAAAATTGACATTGTTTTCAGCATAAATGTTCTCCAGATCATCTGGATTCTTAAACGCACCATGAAAGAATATATTTTCATTTTCCGATGCATTTTTTTTCATCTCCTCGACAATAGTTTTGAACCCATCACCGTAAAAGTTCAAAACAAGGTTTTTATTTTCCCTGACGACTTGTAATAAGCGTTCTATAATGGTTGAATACCGAAATGCCCCTATGTAGGCAATTCTAATTTTGTCTTTTTTAATATCTAAAATAGGTGATACCTTATCATAGGTTTTAAACTTGTTTTCCTTAATTATGGCATTTTCAGGTTTTACAAACATTTTATAATGCGAATCATAAAAACCCTTTGAGGTAAAAATGACGGAGTTTGACCATTTTGCCAAATTGGTGTCAATTCTCCGTAAAAAAGACTTCTGAAGTGGTGACTTGTAAAGCCACATGATGTCACTTATTTCGTAGTCTATTTTGGAGTTAGCTACCAAAGTCGAAACCATTCTTATATCTAAACCAAAGACATATAGGTTTTTTGATTTAAATCCATATTTTGAATAAATAGCAATTATCAACCTAAAATAGTTGGCCAACCTTTTCATGTACTTATAATTGGCCATAGTGCCCACAATGTTCAATTTTACATTCTCGTAATTTTCAAGAATACCGAAATTGTTCACCTCATGGATTTCCCGTTTAAAGCCGAAGACCTCAATTTTATCATAGTCTTTTGCTTTTTCAATAATCCGTTTAACAACTCGAGGTTGTTCAAGGGATTGTGCTAAAACTAAAAGTGTTGAATCTTGGGGCATATTTGACCTGCTATCTACTTATTGACACCACAAAAGTCAAGAATCACTTTGTCAGCATTCAATCCTAAAGTTTTGAATTCTTTATGAGCAACCAGATAGACGATTATATCAGACTTTTCGAAGGCCGTTTTGTAATCAGTTATTTTAAAAACGTTGTGCTCTTCAATGTTAGGTTCGACTATATAGTACTCTTCATTATTAGCGTTCTGCAAAACTCGCTGCACAATATATTTTGCGGGAGATTCTCTTAAATCATCAATATCTGGTTTGAAAGCTAGACCCATCAAAGCGATTTTTGGCTTTCTACCATGTTGTAGTTCAAATTGTAATTTTGTGTTTTGAACTTTTTCGGCACACCAAAAAGATTTGTAATTATTTACTTCTCTGGCAGTTCCGATAATTTTGGATTCCATAGGATAATCAGAAACTATAAAGTACGGGTCAACTGCAATGCAGTGTCCACCTACTCCAGAACCTGGTTGTAGGATGTTTACTCTGGGGTGCTTATTGGCTAAACTAATTAGTTCCCAAACGTTAATATCTGCCTTATCACAAATTAATGAAAGCTCATTTGCGAACGCTATTTGTACGTCACGGGAAGAATTTTCAACTAGTTTGCACATCTCTGCGGTTCGAGCGTTAGTTTTGTGTAATTCTCCCTTCACATGCTTGGCATAAAATGCGACTGCTTTATCTGTAGATGCTTCATCGACACCGCCAATTACACGGTCGTTATGAACTAATTCATACATAACATTACCTGGTAAAACTCTTTCCGGGCAATAGGCCATGTGCAATTTTCCTTTTAATTCAGGCCTTTCCTCATGAATATAATCCATCATCTTCTCAGTGGTACCTACTGGTGATGTTGATTCGATAATATACATATCTCCATCTTTCAACAAAGGCAGAATTGCAGTTGTCGCAGCTTGTACGAATGAAATATCAGGTTCGTTCTTATCCTTAAAAGGGGTTGGAACAACTATGAGATAAGTATTTGCTTCTACTGGTTTAGTGGAGGCCTTCAGAAACCCTTTGCTTACCGCATTCGCTACAGATTTGTCCAATTCAGGTTCTACAATATGAATTTCTCCTCTGTTAATAGTGTCTACAACATCTTGATTAATATCTACTCCATGCACATGAGTTCCTCCTTCTGCTATCAATGCTGCTGTTGGAAGGCCTATGTATCCTAGGCCAATCATTACTACTTCTGGGTTGGTCATTATTTTAAATTTTCAATAAATTCTACAATACGTTCGCAAGCCTTTCCGTCACCATATGGATTGTGGAGCTTGCTCATTTTTTTATATAATTCTGAATCGCCTAAGAGATTAACCGCTTCATTTACAATTTTCTTTTTATCTGTCCCAACTAAAATAACGGTACCTGCTTCTACAGCTTCCGGCCTTTCCGTTGTATCTCGCATTACCAGTACTGGTTTGCCTAGACTAGGAGCTTCTTCTTGAACTCCTCCGCTATCGGTAATTACCAATTCGGCTTTGTTCATTAACCAAACAAAAGCAGGGTAGGCGAGAGGGGCAATTAGTTTAATGTTGTCTTGCTTTCCTAAGATTTCATAAACCGGTTTTTGGACCTTAGGGTTTAGGTGCACTGGATAAATAATCTGGATGTTCTCAACAGATTCCCCGATTTCTTTTAAAGCTTCGCATATATTGATGAAACCTTGACCGTGATTTTCCCTTCTATGTCCGGTTACTAAAACGATTCTTTTGGAGAAATCTATTTCCTTTTTAAGGAGTTCGATTTCTTTGTCTTCAACAGTATCAACTCTAGAAACACTTTCAAAAAGGGCATCGATTACGGTGTTTCCCGTAATAAGTATATCATTTTCTGAAATACTTTCCCTTGTCAAATTATCATATGAGGTTTGAGTAGGAGCAAAATGATAATCTGCGATATGACCCGTTATCGTTCTGTTAATTTCTTCTGGAAAAGGAGCCTTTTTATCAAAGGTTCGCAAGCCAGCCTCTACATGGCAAACTTTGGCTCCAGAATAAAAAGAAGCAATGCTTGCACCCATGGTTGTCGTCGTATCTCCATGGACATATGCATAGTCAGGTTGAAACTCTTCTAGTACCGGCTGAAGGCCTGTAATAATATCTGCAGTTAAACCATACAGATTCTGACCTGGTTTCATTAAATTCAAATCGTAATCTGGGGTGATTTCGAAAAAATCTAGTACTTGGTCCAACATTTCACGATGTTGAGCTGTTACACATACCATCGTTTCGAAAGCTGGATTTTTCAAAAATTCCTTAACTAAAGGTGCCATTTTAATGGCCTCAGGTCGTGTTCCGAATATAATTAGGTTTTTCTTTTTCATCTTTACCTCACTCGGGTTTTATATAATTTATTAAAATAGAACTTTGGGAAAATAACTTTTAACCAGCCAACCAAGAATACAATTGGAAGTCTATAGATGAAGTTTCTTCTCATGTATTGAAGATTACTTTTAAAGTCTAAACCCACAGGGTTATAGAGTTTTTTTATTCGCTCTTTCAAAGACAATTGATGAAAGGTTTCAAAAGGATTGTCGTGGTCATTAGTACAAACCCCCAAAATATTCGGGGTTATCAAGACCGGTATGTTTTCTCTTTTGGCTTTCAAAGTATAGTCAAAATCGGCCAGACCATGATGAAAGCCTTCAGATAAGACCCCTATTTTTTCTACTACACTTTTATGAACTAGTTGAATATTCGCATTCCCCAACTCACATTCCTGTGGTGTTTTCTTATTAGGAATTACTTTTACATATTTTGCCAAGAATCGATTTGTAAAAACATTGCCTCCGTAAGATATTTTTTTAGTGACACCATCAATTGTTGAACCAATATAAATACCACTTTGTTTATACGTCTTGACGCAAAACTGGTGTGTCTCTAACAATTCTTCAAAAAAGGACTCATAAGTATCGGTATCGTCATTTAAAAGCAAGAAGAAATCATGATTGTGATTGAGCGAGGCCTTCCATGAGTTTCGCATGCCACCGGCCCAATACAACTGGCCGTTACCTTGTAAAATATGAATCTTTGGGTATTTAGATTTAACCGCTTCACCTGTACCATCAGTGGAGCCATCGTCAGTAAGGTAGATTTCTATTTGAACGGTATCTTTAACCCTATTGTAAGCCACGAATAGATGCTCTAAGGCATTAAGAGTTTTCTCCTTTCTGTTAAAACAGGTCAATAAAATAGCTATACTTTGCATTTGGGGTAATCAGTCAACTAGTAAACCAAAATAATTCTGTTTTATTGTCTAAAAACTAGCTTTCGATTTGGGTGCAAAGATACGGAGATTAAGAGCAGGTTTGGAAAGATAATAGATGACTACATTGATTTAGTGGTCAGATGGAAAGATGCTTGTGCAATATGTAAAGTAAACTATGAAAGTTTGGAACTGTATTTCAGAGATTCGCTAGATAGAATTACTTGCTTCATTTTTGCCAATAGCAGGTTTTGTCAAATTAGAATTACAATCCTAGCTATTATGAACGGTAATTTTGAAATAGTTAATTCTGCTGAATGGAAGTACCAAATATTGGGGTATGTTGAACTTCTCTATACTTGCAAAGGATTCCTATGAATACGCAGAAAATAGTGAACATCTCAAACATTCCGTCAAATATGGGTTCTACCATAAAAAGCATAAAGAAAGCAATAGAATATATAAGTATTTGAACCGAAAAATAAAGCTGATTAGATTTGAAAGAAATAGTTTTTTTAATTGTTCTAAACGAGCGAACTGAAAATATAATGAGTATGATAAAGGGAATTATGCCGGTTACTCTTAAGACATCGAGCCAGAGGTTATGAGCGAAACCAAATTCATTAACACTCCAACCCAGTGGTTTTTCAAACATATACTCAAACGATTTAATCCATCTTTCCGTCCTTCCTCCTCCACTTGCAATATCTCCTGCTCCTTTGTCCATACGACCCGCAAAGGTGCTTAACCAATCTTCATTTAAATCAAAGGATACGTTGCTGTAGATATAAAATCCTATGCCTGAAATTAATAAGAAGAGTAAAACATTTTTTTTGAAAGACTGTTTTGGAGCTACATAGATTAAAGAAACAAAACAAGTAATTAGCATAATACCCAGTTGGGTTCTACTCCCTAACCTGATAACACAAACAATAGAGAAAATAAAAATTGCGATACCGATTAATTTGTAAATCAATTTGGATTTTGACTGGTTGCCAATCAATAGGGCAGGTATGCACATATTCAGAGTGAAAAACCCTCCCATTTTTGTTGCTGATACCAAACCACTACCTGGCCAAAACATGGGCAAACTTCTGTCTAACTGAGAAAACCCACCTTCTAAAAAGTTGAGTATTACCGAAACCAAAGCCGAAAATGAAAAAACAAAACCAATTAAAAAAAGGAGGAGATATATAGTATATTGAGGTATATTTTCAGTGATTAAAAATTTTCCCAGCAGATAGAAAACAGGCGGAAAAACTGCGTAGAATATAGCATATTGTATTCCACCCACAGGGTCAAACATATAAAAGAGAGCATAAATAAAGGAGAGTAAAAGAAGTAGGACAAAATTCAAGTCCATTGATTTTAGTAAAAAATTTCTTTTCAAAAGTATTAAGGGTACCAATGCATATCCAAAAACAAATCCCATATTAAAAGGGTTAACTAAGTAGCCAACTAAAATAAATGGAATTATAAAACCTATGGAATTAAGGTAGCTTTTTAAAACTCTCATTTAGGGTTCAAATTTTTTTGATAAATTTTATTGGATTACCACCCCAGATTTCTCCGTCTGGTACTGATTTTGTCACCAAGGATCCAGCCCCAATAATTGACTCTTTCCCAATAGTCACCCCTTTTAGAATGATACTATGAGCGCCTATGAAACAACCATCTTTTAATTCAATTGGTTTTATTATTGGTATATCGGTCTTAGGGTTTTTCCTATCCTCAAAATTTAATGAATGAAAATCGGAATCATATATTTTCACACCACCCCCAATTTTAACATGTTTTCCAATGGTAACTTTTTCTTTACAAGAAATAGCAATATTTGAAAAACCGGAATAGTCGCCAATTGAAAGGGTAGCCCCTTTGAAAACTGAGAACAATGTTCTGGTATCCCCTCCAATAGGATTTGAAAATAAATTAGAATTTATTTGTACACCCTCTCCCAATATAATTTTGCCTGGTCCTGAGATGAAAATTCTTCCTGAAATTCTCGGGTACGTAGCATATACAACTCCTTTATACTTTAGAACGAAGAAATTGTAAAGTCTGGTTGGAAGACCGATTATATTTAGAACAATTTTTTTTAAAAATAATGTCATAAGACAGGTTATTTAGAACTACTTACCAACTGGTAAATCTCTAAAGTTTTTGATGTATTAACTTCTCTATTGTGTCTTTTACTGGCCGCCTCAATACCATTCTTTGAAAGTTTTTGAGATAGTACTTTATCTTTAAAAACCCTTTTAATCAATTGTGCCATCATCTCAACCTCTTCAAACCGATATAACAAACCTGTTCTTTCATGTTCTATCATACTGGGTATTCCACCAGAATAAGAAGCTATACATGGCGTACCCAATAATTGAGCTTCTCCCAATGAATTGGGACTGTTTTCTATACTTGAAGGACAAATAAAAACACTACAATTTAGATATTCTGTAACCATTTGATTTTCACTCAAAAGCCCTGTGAACTCTATATTGTTCTTCAAGTCAAACTTACGAATTAAGTGGCGAATATAACTTCCATATCCACCAGTTGCGATTTTGTCTTTTAAAGTACTTGAGGTAATAATATTATGACCGGCAACACGTAGCTTTAAATTTGGGAACTCATTTTTAAGTAAAGCCGCTGCAGCAATAACTTGATGTAATCCTTTAATTGGATATAGAGCTTGACTTAAGAATATGGTGTGGTTTTGAATTTTTTTAATATCCCACTTTTTTGATGAATAAAAAGAATCCCTTAGCGATTCATTACAAAAGTGATATGTGGCATTTGGGTTTAAAGTTTTGGTGTGATCAAAATCCCACTGTGTTCTTCCTATAAAATTTTGCGCTAATTCAAAATATTTTTTCTCTACTAAGTCCCCTCTTTTTTGAAATTTTCTTTTTGCCTGAAGTATGGTATCTTGTTTTATAATATCTCGAAAAGTAGTGTGTTTTTTTAATTCTGAGTTGGGAATTCCTCCCGTATAATAACGAGAGCATACACTTATTAACCCTTGTATTGAAACTACATAATTTAGTTTTGGTTCGGCAGTTAGCAAAGAGAGACCCAGAGCTTTTTCAGTTCCATGAATATGGACGACATCTGGCTTTTTTTCTTCAATCAAGTTTTTCCATTGTAGCACTAAAGAAGCGTCATACTCTGTTAAAGATTTTTTACTTTTTAGAAGAAGATAAGAAACACCATTGATTTTCCCGGTATATTGGTTTACATGTCTATCAGCAGTTGCAACCGTCAAGTCAATTCCACGGCTAACCAAATCATTTGCAAGACCGTACATCCATCCTCCTACCACCGGGATTTCATTTCCGAGAGCTTTTGATAAATCGGGAAATATATTATTTGTTATCCACAGAACTTTCATTCTCTATTAGTTTAAGTAGGTTTTAATAATATCAATTTGATTCTTGGGGTTCCATTTTTCGTCAATAATTTTATAAGAATCCTTTCTTATTAATTGTCTTTTTTCCTTTGAAGAATAAATCCATTCTGATATTCTTTCTGTTAAACTATCAATATCATCGTTTTCAAAAAAGGCACCTGTTTTTTTTGGAATGATAACTTCAAATTCTGGCATTTGATTTTCAAAATCATTATTGGAAATTACGGGACATCCGAAGGTCAGGGAATGAAGTGCGGTCAATCCTACAGGCCCAGGAGAGACACAGACCGAAGCATTATAAAAAAGCTCTCCAATTATTCGTTCATCGTAGCAAGGCCCGTAGAACCATATGTTTTCTTCTAGATTGTTATTAGTTGCCAAATCAACTATTTCTGTGTTACCCATATCTGAGCCCACCAGAACCAAATTACAATTAATACCTTTCTTATTTAATTTTTTCAAAGCTAAAACTAAGAGGTTCAGTTTTTTTGATTTTTGTAATCTTCCAACATAAATTATTACCGGGTCATCATTTTTGAAAAAATCAATATAAATATTGGTCTCGGTTAGAGAATTCCTCAATTGGAGTTGATGTTCATGGTCTAGAGAGTTATAAATTGGTATAAGTTTATCCTCTTTAAAACCTTCCTTAATCATAATTTCTCTAGAATGGTCTCCATACAAAAAAATTTTATCGAATAGACGATAAAAGGTTTTTCTAAAAATATCTCCTCTAGTACTTACTGGTTTCTTAAGACCGTGTGACCATGCGTATACTTTTTTTTTAGAAAACTTTGAAAAAATTACTAATAACCAATTTGACAAGAAAGCTGGAGACCCTGTAATTATGTAATATTTATAAGGCTTAAATAAGAGAGACAATACGCCAGATTGCCATTTGAAACCAGACCATTTTAATTGTTTGTTTTTTAATACATTTTTAAACCCGTTTAGAGCAGAATAATCCATCAACTCTATTTGGTTTCCTAAATCATCACCAAAATAAAAATCACATGCTAGCTCTTTATCCATCAAGGTATATATTGGCGCTCTATAGTGTGGTGCAAGATTAAATATACAGCAGGTCTTCTTATTCATTTATTGAGTTCATAAAGCATCAACAAATCAGTTGTCCGTCTAAGTTGTATAACATTAGGTTTAGTATGAACGTTCAATTGTTGGACTTATTGAAACAAAGATATTCAAGAATGTGCAATATGTTAAGGTATGACACAACTATTCTGTTAAAATCAAGGAAAACCTCCTTATTTTATGAGCAAAGTACTTTGGGTTCGTATAATTTTAAAGGTTCTGGATCTTAGAATTTATATAAAGGTGGTTTCTTTATAATCCTACTATGGTTTAGGGGTTTTAAAAAAGCCTTTCACCCGATCTATAAGTTCATCGAATACTTGCACCTTAAATAGTCTAATCAATCCAAGATAAATAACTAAAGCTACGAATGGTGTAATGCACAGTACTAAGATATCATTTGATATAAAATGTACAATTGCATAAACTGGTACGACCATAATAAGACTTGAAAGAATTATAGGGCTCATATCCTTAATTTGCGAAAACGCACCGTATTGCATTATTTTTCCAGGATAATACGAGTTAATAAAAAAATGGATTGTGGTAGCCGCAAGTTCCGCAAGAGCGATATAAATGATACCATGTTTTAAAGCTAAAAGTAACAGGATTACCCGAACGATAATTTTTAGGTATTGTTGTTTTAATTCTAAGTCCGTCCTACCAATAACATAGAGTAAGTTAACATTAATTCCACACGGAATTGTTATTAAACGAGCAATACAGAAAATTTGCATTATAGGAACGGCCATCATCCATTTTTCTGTCAGCAAAACTCTAATCAAAGGTTCTGCAATTGCTGCTAAGAAAAAGAAAAGAGGAAAAATGAGCAAAGAAGAAGCCATTAATATACTTTTCGTGTGTTTTATTAAAACTTCTTTTTGGTCCTGAACTTTAGCCAAGCCAGGAAGTAGAATACGTTCTAGAACTGAATTGAAAGTTGAAAAGAGAACATCAGAAAACTGCGTTCCTCGTGTATAATAACCCAGGTCTGCGGTGTTATACTTGGCTATGAAAAGAGCAGCGAAGTTATTCACAATTTTGCTTAATAATGAAGAAACCAATAACCGATAACCAAATGAAAAAAGTTCTTTAAAAGATTTTTTCGAAAAAATAAAACTAGGTTTCCATTTTGACTGAATCCAAATTAATAAGGCTGTTGCAATTGATCTAACTAGAGTTTGGGCAACTAAGGACCATACTCCGTAACCCGAATAGGCCATAGCAATTGCAATACCTCCAGAAATTATTGTGGCGGCAAAATTAATCTTGGTTAGTGTCTTAAAATCGAGTTCAATGGTATAAAGTGTCGAGGGAACAGTAAATAACGCATTGATTATCAAGGAGATGGCGAGAACCCTTAGCAAATCGGAAAGTAGTGGAATGTCATATAAATCCGCTATTAGCGGAGCAAAAAAGAATAAAATTGTATAAGCTAAAGTGCTAATTAAAATATTGAACCAAAATACGGTCGATATATCCTCTTTGGTTCTATCTTGTTTTTGAATAAGTGCCTTAGTAAAACCGCTATCTATGAATACTTGAGAGACTACTATGAAAACTATGAGAATGCCTATTATTCCGTATTCTTCAGGTGTAAGTATGCGAGCTAGAATAATTCCAAGAACAAATTGTACACCTTGAATTGAGATGCGTTCCACTGCACTCCATACCATCCCGCCAAAAATTTTGTTCCCAAGGCTCATAACTTTATGGGATTAGGCTTATTCTTCTCATTATCAATTAACTAGGTTTGATAAACGGGACTTTATAACTGCATAAATGTATTTTGGGCTACTAATTTTTTTGTACATAGGTGTCCATCCAAAGAATTTCCAAAAATTTCGATCATCAAACTCTAGCTCTGGAGTAAATAATTTTGGATGATCTAAAGGGAAATTCACTTCGTAGTTAGGAAGAATTCTGCCTTCAGAACTATTGGTGTGAGTCGCGTCTGGACCAAAACCTATGTTTTGAATTAAATTTTCCTTCGGAACAATCAATAAGCCATTATTTATGATACAGGTAAAATGCCATTGAAAATCCCAGGCATCTAAACCATCTTCAAATGATTTTTTTGCGAATTCAACCAGCATTTTACTTGCAACCTTGTTTCTGAGATTATTATGAATCAGGTTACTGCTCAAAATATCGTTAAAATTATTAAGGGTGTACAGATGCTTTTGCCAGCGATCTCTCCATCCGGCCCAACCGCAAACCGATAAAAACTGACTGAAATAATAACTGTTTGGTATATCTACGGTCCTTAAGTAGTTAGTGCCAGAAATTGCAAAAACTCTTAAATCTTTTCTGTGATATTCCAAAAGTTCCTCACAATATTTAAAAAAAGTGCGGGAAGGCACGCAGTCATCTTCTAAAATTATGCCTTCCTCCTCATGCTCAAAAAACCATGTGATTGCCTTCTGCGGACCATATTTGCAACCAATATTTTCGTTGCTAAATAATTTTTTCACTTCACAGTCCCAATCTACATTGTTCAAAACAAATTCACGAACGCTATCTATTTTTGAAACATCGTCTGGATTGTTCTTTCGCGCTCCATCACAAGCAACGTACAACTTAGAGGGTTTTGCCCTTCTGATTTCTTCAAAAACTCTTTTTGTTGTGTCAAGTCGATTGAAAACAATAAAAAGAACGGGAGTTTTAAGGTTTTTTTGGTCCATGGTTGTTTAGAAGTTAAAACTGTTATGGTTCTAGATACCAGTCATATTGTTTTTTTATACCTTCTTTCAAGCTCACTTGATGTTTCCAACCTAAATTATTTAATTTTGAGACATCGGTAAGCTTTTTTAGTGTTCCATCTGGTTTTTGCGAATTGAATTTGAAAGCACCCTTATAACCAATTGTTTTTTTAATCAAATTTGCTAACTCTGCTATTGAAATATCTAATCCGGTTCCTATGTTTATGTGGGTATTTCTTATTTCAGTTTTGGATTGATACGTGTCTTTAAAATCTCTATTTTCCATTATAAAAACACATGCATCTGCCATATCTTCAGACCATAAGAATTCACGCATGGGCTTACCACTTCCCCAAATTTCAACGAATACCTCGTTATTTGATTTTGTTATACCATATTTGTTGAGAATTTTTAGAATGCTGTCTTGGCTATTATCGCCAGAGTGCCCTTCGATGGGTAAATTGTTCAAATCTTTTTTGATAGTGTTCCAATCATTCTCTTCAAGAGCTTTACCAAGATGAATTTTTCTTATTAAAGCTGGGAGAACATGCGATTTTTCCAAATCAAAATTGTCATTCGGCCCATAAAGATTAGTTGGCATTACTGATATGAAATTAGTACCGTATTGTAGGTTATAACTTTCACATAATTTAATGCCTGCTATTTTGGCAATTGCGTAAGGTTCATTGGTATATTCCAAAACATCCATTAGCAAGTATTCTTCCTTCATGGGTTGTGGGCAGTTTTTAGGATAAATACAAGTGCTACCCAAAAATAAAAGCTTTTTTACCTTGTGTATATGTGATTGATGTATAACATTGTTCTGAATCATCAAGTTCTCATATATAAACTCCCCTCTATAGGTATTATTCGCAATGATACCACCTACTTTAGCGGCAGCCAAAATAACATAGGCTGGTTTTTCACTAGCAAAGAATTCGGCGACAGCGACAGCGTCAGTAAGATCTAGTTCTGAGTGGGTTCTAGTAATAAGATTTTGATATCCCTTGTTCGTAAGATTTTTGATAATTGCACTTCCGACAAGGCCTCTATGACCAGCGACATATATTATTTCGTCTTTTCCCATAGACTATTCAAAATAATTTAAGATTCTATAACCGCCATCCTTCAAATATTGCTCTTTATGCATGAGTTTCAAATCACTTTGAACCATGTCCTTAACCAAATCCTCCAGCTCATATTCTAATTTCCAACCGAGTTTTTGTTTGGCTTTAGTAGGATCTCCAATCAATAGTTCTACCTCGGTTGGTCTGAAATATTTCGGATCTACAGAAAGGACTTCTTTTCCTATTTCCAGTTGGTACTTTGGGTTTGAACAAGATTTTACGAAAGCTTTTTCATCAACTCCTTTACCCTTGAACTCTAGTTCAATTCCCGCTTCAGCAAAGCTCATTCTTACAAATTCGCGAACAGGGGTTGTTTTACCAGTTGCAATTACCCAATCTTCCGGTTCTTCCGCTTGTAATATCATCCACATCATGCGGACATAATCCTTGGCATGACCCCAGTCTCTTTGAGCATCTAGATTACCTAAAAATATTTTATCCTGCAAACCTAAAGCTATTCTTGCGGTCGCTCGAGTAATTTTACGGGTTACGAAAGTTTCACCTCTAATAGGAGATTCGTGGTTGAACAATATTCCGTTACAAGCATACATTCCATATGCCTCCCTATAATTAACCGTTATCCAATACGCATACATTTTTGCAACCGCATAAGGACTTCTGGGATAAAAAGGTGTTGTTTCGGATTGAGGTACTTCTTGAACTTTTCCATACAGTTCTGAAGTGGAAGCTTGATATATACGTGTCTTATTTTCCATGCCAAGTAGGCGTACGGCATCAAGGATTCTCAATGTGCCAATTCCATCAGCGTTTGCTGTGTATTCTGGAATTTCAAAAGAGACATGCACATGACTCATTGCAGCTAGATTATAAATCTCATCTGGCTGAATTTCTTTAATCAAACGAATTAAGTTTGTACTATCGGTCATATCCCCATAATGCAGAATAAAGTTTCTGTTCTCGATATGAGGGTCTTGATATAAATGGTCAATACGATCAGTATTGAATAAGGATGATCTTCTTTTCAACCCATGAACTTCATATCCTTTTTTTAAGAGAAATTCACTTAAATAGGCTCCATCTTGACCGGTTACACCGGTAATTAATGCTACTTTTTTCATTTGAAAATAAACTTTTTTTAAAATCTTTGAGATTGCCGTTGCAAATATGCTTATTTCTTGCAACACTTTTAAAGAAATGGTGTGAAAACCCATTTAATTCGACAAAAGCTAGAATATAAACCTTAAACTCTTGGTTTTATTGTAGCTTAAGAAGCGAATTGTTTCAAATGAATACAAATCTTAAATCAAATTTTTTGGAAAGCAATTCTCAAATAAAAATTCGACTATTATATCCGAAAAGGAGTGTGAACTTTTAATTAGGTGGATTGAAGTTTACATTAGTCCAGGTGCAATTTTGCCAAGTCACATCGAAGTGACTGTAGGGGGCATATTGCGCTTGATGTTCTACAACCAATTTTTGACCGTTCTTAAATTTACAATTCTGGAAAAGGATATTTTCTGATTTATAAAATGTTACTGCCACCGCTTGGAAGTCAGTGAAGTCACAGTTAGTGAACTTATTACGGCTTGCTTTTGCGCTAAAATTATTACCACCGCCCACATTTACTATTCTATTGGTGTTTTTAACGGTTATGTTATCAAAAGTGTTATCATAACCTAGACTAACTTCATCTCGGTCACCGCCTGGTCCCTGGTAACCGTCGTCATAGTCCCCCCAAGAAATTGCTCTCCAAGTATCCTGAATATAAGTGTTCTTTACTAAGTTATTGTTGGCACCGTTAAAAACGACAACGCCCGCATGCCAATTTGAAGAGGTGGTGTCAACGCCATATATAGAACAATTGTCTACGGTATTGTACTTTACTCCTGAAAAATTGAATTCAATATTAGTTTTTCGCGCTGTACAATTTCTTATGGTATTGTGTTGTGCTAAATCTTTCATCGTGAAGCCATGTCCACCATGACTCAAATATTGGGCTCTATCTGCAAGACTATTTTCAATTACCGTATTATTAGTTCCACCGGTTAATAGAAAATAGTAGTCCGTAGGATTGGTACTGTTGTTGGCATAAACTTTACAGTAATTGATTCTTGAATTATCGGAATCAAAGAGGTTAATGGCTTCTGCAGTTGCATTTAGAACAAAACAGTTTTCTAACAAGGTATTGTTCCCCTTGATACTAAATCCAAAGCCATCATACCCATTTACATTTTGTCTACCAACCTTAGTGACAATTACGTTTTTGAATGTAACATTTTTCGCTAAGTCGATTGTTGAAACACCGGTTCGATAGCCTGTAATTTGAAAATTTTCAAAATGAATATTTTGATGATAGAGTGTAATAGCTGCTCCTTGGCCGTTTGAAGAATTTAATAACGGCATTTTACTGGCATTCACTGATTCCCCAATATTAAAGGTTGATCCTTGACTACTTACTATATCTCCAGGTGTACTTCTATATCCAATAAATTTTATAGGGCTTCCGCTATTACCATGTCTTTTAGATAGTAACTGTTTATTACCATAGTTACCAGCCTTGACGTAAATGATATCACTTCCTTTGGCAACATTAATAGCATGTTCCAAACTCCATGGACTTGATGGAGATGTTCCATTGTTCGAAGCACTACCATTTGTAGCCACATAGAATCCTGGGGGAGCATTCCCGGTGCTTGGACTAGTCACGTTAATGGTTACGGTTTTTGAACTACTAACGCCTTCCGCATCTTTCACAGTCAACTCAACAACATAATTACCCGCACTAGAGAAGGTGTGAGAAGGGTTTGAAGTGTTTGCAGAAGTACCATCTTTAAAATCCCAAAAATAACTGGTTACTGCTTTGTCATCAGTTGAGTTATTCCCTACGAATTGTACATTGAGCGGAGCGTCCCCACTCGTAGGGTTCGCAGATAATACTGCCACTGGTGGCTGATTTTGAGGAGCTGTTACGGCAATAACAATAGTCTTTTTGTCTGAAAGCCCTTCTTTGTCTTTTACGGTGAACTCTACTTCATAAGTTCCTGCTTGTGTGAATTTATGAGAAGGATTTGAAGTTGACGCCGACGTTCCGTCTTTAAAATCCCAACTATAACTAGTAATACCGACATCATCTGTGGATTTATCTCCTAAAAATTGAACATCTAATGGAGCAACACCTGAGGTTGGGTTTGCAGACAATATAGCGACGGGAGCCTCGTTTTTGGGTTCGGTAACGGTAATTGTAATTGTTTCTTTATCCTCTAATCCATTTTCATCTTTTACCGTCAACTCGGCCTCATAAACACCAGGTTTTGTGTACGTGTACGTAAAATCAGCTCTATTAGTCTTTGATCCATCTTTAAAGTCCCAACCATAAGTGGCTATAGAGTTATCATCAGTTGAATTGCTTCCTTTGAAAGAAACCACTAGAGGTGCTTCACCAGATACGGGAGTTGCACTAACCACGGCTTTCGGCGCCTCATTTTCTTTTTCGGTTACTGTTATGGTTACCTCGTCTGTACTACTTAGACCTTTCTCATCTTTAACGGTCAGCATAACTTTATAAACTCCTGCTGTTGTAAAAGTGTGCTTGGGGTTAGCGGTAGTTGCATTTGACCCGTCTTTGAAATCCCATAGGTAAGAAGTGATTCCAGTATCATCCGTAGAGTTGCTTCCTGTGAAAGACACTTCAAGAGGTACACCGCCACTTGGAGGTGTGGCATCTGCGACAGCCATTGGCTCTTTGTTATCAGTAGTTGAATCTTCTGTTGTCTCCTCTTCAGTTGTTTCCTCTTCAGTTGTTTCCTCCTCCGTTGTCTCTTCTTCGGTTGTTTCCTCCTCCGTTGTTTCTTCTTCTGTAATTACAATCTCTTCCGTTCCAACTGGCACATCATAAGTGACAACTAATTTTGGTCCAATTTTGGAAGCATGTTCTTTGGATGCAAAGGCTAAATCGTTTCCATTTTTATGATCCAAGACCAGAGTAGATACTTCTGGAATAATATTGGAGGTTTCCAAATCTATTATTTCAGTTGTTCCGATTTTGTAATCTTTTGTAATCGAACCTATCAGTACATCGGTTTCCGGTATATTACTATCAGATAAGCTTTCCTCGGTCCAATTATTTGATTTACCCTTGTAAACACTTATGTTTCCATTACCATCATCACTATTTATAGTGAATTGCAAAGTTGCTTTTGAAATGGTTCCACCAATGGCCTCGATTGGACTCATGTCAAACATCAAATAACTAGTTCGATGTCCTTCTTCTAGGCGTATTATATTCTGATTGTATCCTTTTCCACTTTGAAAATGAGCGTCATTGGTAGGAGAAAAACTTGAGGTTCTACTCTCCAAGCTGTCAGCACTGGAATCTTCTGTTTGAATATTCTCTTCCGCGACAGATTCTTCCTCTGTATTTTGTTCTTCAGGCGTGCTATTTTCCCTTTGTTCTAAAACTGATGTTGATTCCTCAATTACTGAGTCAAGAATTAAATCACTATCCTTACTACATCCTAAGTTTATGGAAACTGATACTAAAATAAGGCATAGAAATGCCACATGGATTTTGGTGGGGTAAAATCTCATCTTATTTGGGACTGTATTTAAATGTTTTTCATAAAAAAGGTGGGGGTAAATCCGGTTTTATTTATTCCTAATTAGGTAGGTCTTGATTGGCTTTTGTTATTTGTCAGTTCAATTTTATTGTGTTCAAGGATAAATTTTCGATAAACTGAGCACTAATAACGTTGAAATACATGGTTTATTTTACAGAACATCTCGCAAACGTAAAAAATCACTTTGAATTTATCGATTAATAGAAGGTTTTTTCGATGAAATGCACAAAAAAATATGAAAATTTTATGATTCAGAAGAAAGGTTGCGTTCTAAGCTGAAAAAATTTGAGGTCGAGTTCCTCTATTTTTTTAAGGCATCAAGTATTAATGAAGTGTAATTGGGATTACCGTCATGATTTCTTTCATCATATCTAATTGAACGGTGTATGTAGCCATCATTTAAATCCCACTCGCGAACTTGAAATTTATTATTTTCATCGAAATATTCTAAGAGTTGTATTTCAAAACCGCATTTAGAAAAAAGAGCGCTAAAGCTTTTGTAATCATATAGTATTTTGTGGTCATCGGCACCAGCACCATGTCCGCCTGGTTTTACATACTCAATATAATCTGGGTTTGAATGAAAACCATCTGGTACGGCTACACGTAATCTGCCCCCCTTTTTTAGAAAAAGATGACATGTTTTTGCCGCTATTTCACCTTGTTCTGGGGTCAAATGTTCCCAAACGTGTTCTGCCAAAAGGCCATCAATACTATTTTCATCAAAGTACTTATACCAGTTTTCAACTTTTAGGAGATTCAGAAAATGGGCTTCCGTTGGAATCCAATTTTCAGTAAATCTTTGACCACTTCCAATAACAATCTTCAGTGGGCTATCCTCTCTTTGATTTTTTAAAAAGTTTTTAAACTTCTTATATTCTTCTTTTCGTTTTATGTTAGTTTTACTGTAGGGATATATGCTTCTTAAGAGATTTTTTACTGCATTCATAGTTTATCTAAAGTTGAATTAATTTAAAACAATCGTCGAATGAAAATCTCTTAAAATGGGGGAGAGGAGGAAATGAATTTACTAATAGCTTGGCATCCAACCTACGGTAAAAGTAAAAAAAAATACTCTTTTGAAACATTTTATTCCAAGAAGAGTATTTTAAAGTTATCGAAAGTGCTGTGGTTTGTCTTAGTTTGGAGGAGTGAAACCAACATTTCTCCAAGTACAATTTTTCCATGTAACATTGAATTTACTGTAATTGGCATATTGTTGCTTCGCTTCGCTTATGAATCGGTCACCAGTATCGAAAAGACAATTCTCGAAAACTATATCTTCAGTGCGGAAATAAGTCGTGGCAACAATGTCAAAATTAGTGAAACTACAATTAATCAATTTATTTCTACTGGCCTTTGCAGAATAGGTAGTTCCTCCTCCTACGTTAAGAACAATATTAGTGTTTTTTACAACTATTCCATCAAAAACATTATCATAGCCCATACTCACCAGATCACGATCACCACCAGGGCCAGAATATCCATCGTCATAATCGCCCCAGTTGATAGCCCTCCAGGTATCTTGTATGTAAACGTTTTTAATTAAGTTGTTATTTGCTCCATTAAAAATCACTAATCCAGCATGCCAGTTATTATCAGTTGTATCAACACCATAAATAAAACTGTTCTCAATCGTATTGTTCTTTACACCTGAGAAATTTAATTCAAAATTTGTTTTTCTTGCAGTACAGTTTCTAAAAATATTATTTTCAGCTAAGTCTTTCATTATAAAACCATGTCCACCATGTCTTAAACTTCTTTCGCGATCTGCTAAACTATTTTCAATAATTGTATTATTAGTTCCGCCGGTAAGCAGGAAATAATAATCAGTGGGGTTGCCTGCATTGTCAGCATATACAGAGCAATAATTTACTCTAGAGTTATCAGAGTCAAATAGTTTTATAGCTTCTGCGGTCATATTTAAGACAAAACAATTTTCTAGAAGTGAATTATTTCCTTTTATGTGAAAACCAAAACCGTCGTAGGAATTGTAATCAGATTGAGTTCCTTGATCTATTATTACAACATTTCTTAGAACTACATTTAAACCTGTAGATGAAACTCCAATTCGAAATCTAGTTATTTGGAAGTTCTCTATTTGTACATGATTCTCCGGGATAGAAATCCCAGTTCCGCCAGAACTACCTCTAATTAATGGCATTTTTGAGGAATTCAACTGATCTCCATACTTGAAAGTAGAACCTTGATTGCTCATTAAATCGCCAGGAGAATTGGTATATCCAATAAATTTTATTGGATTATTGGCATTTCCAGAATTATCTGCAACTAGTTCTTTATTACCATAGTCACCGGCTTTAATGTATATAATATCGCCAGCTACTGCAGTATCAAATGCATGTTCAATATTCCAAGCCGTGGCTTCCGAACGCCCGTCATTTGAGGATCGTCCATTTACAGTAACAAAATAAGCTCCTTCAGTTGACGCAGTATTATCATTGGGGCTATCATTTTCTGGTGTTGGGTTTGGTGTCGGATCTGGAGTTGGGTTTGGTGTCGGATCCGGAGTTGGGTTTGGTGTTGGATTAGGAGTTGGAGTTGGGTTTGGTGTTGGTACTTCCTCTTCCAATTGTTCAATTAAGGGTGATCCTTCTGGTGCTTCATATGTTATTATTAATTTTGGTCCTTTTTTATCAGGGTGCTCTTTTGAAGCAAAAGCCAAATCATTTCCAGTACTATGAGTCATTATTAAGGTTGTAGCCTCTGCTTTAAGACTAAGGGCGTCCAATACAACCTTTTCGGGCGCACCAACCTTATATGCCTTGTTCATGTTGGCCAACTGAGTTTCAAGTGCCGGCGCATTATTTTGATTTAGATTTTCCTCCGTCCAATCGGCATTTAATCCCTTATGAATTGAAATATTGCCATCACCCTCGTCACTATCAATAGAAAACTGCAGTACCGCTTCCTTGATAGGACCATTAATTTGACTGAGGTCAAACATTAAATAACTAGTTCGAAAGTCCTCTTGTAAACGAATAATATGTTGATCATGACCTTCGTCATTTTGAACGTAAGCATCGTTTGTAGGAGTAAAAGCAAATGTTCGAGTGACTAGATTATTTTCAGAAATTTCTTCATTGGGAAGTTCTTTTTCTTCCAAAGAAATTTCTGACTCATTTAAAACAGAATCTAATAACAAATCAGTATCCTTGGAGCAAGAAAAGATTATTGAAAACACAAAAAGGAACAGGGTCATATGAATGACTTTTTGGGGGATAATTTTCATAAGTAGGTAATTTTTAAGAGTTGTTTAGGGTTTTGGGACTTAATATTGCAGTTTATCGATTAAGGGCAAATTTCACCGATGAAATGCAGTATTATTTGAACACTCAGCAAGTTTTACGGGTTTTCATCATAGTTTAGACGTTTAAAGGCGTATTTTTTCGACGAAATACACTTTTCTTTAACAATTAATTTGTATTTCTGTGTTTTGTCAGCAATTTTCTTCCAAATCACTTTATTATAACTGGTGAAGTATAAAAATGTTGTGAACTGCTCATTTTTATAGATGAACTGCTCGTTTTTCGTCATAAAATCGTTAAACTGCTAATTTTGTAGGACGAAATTCATTGATTTTTCGGTGAATAATGAAGTCAGTAATAAATTATCTTTCTGTAGCTGACAGTTTATAGCAAAAATAAAGGGCAACGTCGAATTCGTAAAGTAAACTTAAGATGGATTAGTTTAAGGATGGTTTATTTGCGAAGTACCTCTTCTTAGGTAGCTCTTATGGAGGTAAAAAGACAAAAGGCAAAAATCTTCTTTTTTTAACATCCTATATAAACAAAGAGGATATTGTAAAGAAGATTGATTATAGTTTTTAACTATTAAAAAGTTTGAATAGCTGTTTTATAGCCTTCCGTCAACCTCACCTTTGAGAATTCCTTTTACATCATATAAAATGCCTGATTTATTGAGCATTTTGTGAAGGTCAAGTGATAAAAACTCTTTGTGTGCCACCGTCAGAACAATGGCGTCGAAAGTTTCATTCGGAAGTTTATTTGTTGTTTGTAATGCATACTCGTGCATCACCTCACTTGGTTCTGCCCATGGGTCAAAGACTGTTAAAGTTGCGCCATAACTCTTAAGATGGTTTATAACATCCACCGCCTTTGTATTTCTCACATCCGGACAGTTTTCTTTAAATGTCACTCCGAGAACAAGAATTTTTGCGTCTTTAATTTTGATATCTCTTTGTACCATTAATTTGACCACCTCCGAAGAAACATATTTACCCATGCCGTCATTCATTCGTCTACCCGCTAGAATAATCTCAGGGTGATAGCCATATTCTTGTGCTTTCTGAGCTAGGTAATAGGGGTCAACACCGATGCAATGCCCACCAACTAGCCCTGGTTTGAACGGAAGAAAATTCCATTTAGTTCCTGCTGCTTCTAGAACTTCATGAGTATCTACTCCCATTAAGTTAAAGATTTTCGCAAGCTCATTTACAAAAGCAATATTGATATCTCTCTGTGAATTCTCAATTACTTTCGCAGCTTCTGCAACTTTTATACTTGGTGCTAAATGGGTTCCTGCGGTGATAACCGAAGAATAAAGGGCATCAACTTTTTTTCCTATTTCAGGTGTAGAGCCAGCGGTAACCTTCAATATTTTCTCTACCGTATGTTCTTTATCACCTGGGTTGATTCTTTCAGGAGAATATCCTACAAAGAAATCTTCATTAAATTTAAGTCCGCTGACCTTTTCTAAAACAGGTACACATTCATCTTCTGTAACGCCAGGGTACACAGTGGACTCATAAATTACGATATCTCCTTTTTTGAGAACCTTTCCTACCGTTTCGCTTGATTTGTAAAGTGGTGTAAGGTCTGGTCTGTTTGTCTGATCAACTGGAGTGGGTACTGTGACTACGAAATAATTACAATCATTTAAAGAATCTAGATTATCAGTGCAAAAAAGGCCGTTTTCATTGGAGGGCTCCGTCTTGCTAACCTGCGCTAACAATTCTTCGCTTACCTCCATTGTACTGTCCTGGCCATTTTGCAATTCGGCAATACGATTGGGATTTATATCGAAGCCCACAACTGAATATTTGGTGGCAAACAAGCGGGCTAATGGTAAACCAACATAACCAAGGCCTATTACCGCGATTTTTATATTATTCATGTAATAAAATTAAGAATATCAAATTTTTTGCAAAAGAATTAAATTTAATTGGAATTTAGTTGAAACTTACCGTTCTAAATTTTTCCAGTACCACTTTACGGCTTCTTTCAGACCCGTTTTCATGTCAAATTCTGGATTATAGTTCAATAATTTCCTCGCTTTTTCGATTGAGGCTAAAGAATGAGGGACGTCTCCTGCACGAATTTGCCCATATTCAATCTCAATCTCTCCAATTTTAGGGTCGAACTCCGCAAGGTAGTTTTTTACTAAAACCACTAATTCATTCAGTGTAGTTCGTTCTCCATAAGCAACATTATAAACCGTATTTGTTGACTTAGGTTTTGAGGCCAGAATTGCTCTTATGTTAGCTTCTATTACATTGTCTATGTAGGTGAAATCACGTGAATACGATCCATCACCATTAATAATGGGAGATTCATGATTCATGAATGATAAAACAAATTTTGGAATGACTGCCGCATAGGCCCCATTGGGATCTTGATGACGTCCAAAGACGTTAAAATAGCGCAGTCCAATGGTTTCCATATTATAGGTCTTTCCAAAGACATCAGCATACAATTCGTTTACGTATTTTGTAATAGCGTACGGAGAAAGAGGCTTTCCGATTTTATCTTCGACTTTAGGTAGGGTCTCTGAATCACCATAAGTTGAAGAACTCGCCGCGTAAATGAACCTTTTTACTTTCGCATCGCGGCATGCAACCAGCATATTCAAAAAGCCAGAAACGTTTACGGCATTACTGGTTATTGGATCGTTAATAGACCTAGGAACAGAACCTAAGGCCGCCTGATGCAGCACATAGTCAATCTCATTACACGCTTCTCGACATATATCTAAATCTCGAATATCACCTTGGATAAAATTAAAATTGGGGTGTTCTAGGATTGGTTCAATATTTTTTATCTGACCTGTCGCTAAATTGTCCAATACTCTAACTTGATTACCATTTTCAAGCAATGCTTTGCAAATATTGGAGCCTATAAAACCAGCCCCACCGGTAACTAGAATGTGATAATTGGAATCTAAATTTAATTTTTGAATCCCCATGGATTTACGATATTTTAAAAATTTGATGAATTGTTTGGCTATTGATTCTTGAAAAGGATAAAAGAGTTTTGTTCAAATAGGTTCTAAGTGTTTCATTTTCTACCCATGATTTAACTACTGTAATATTTTAAGTACCATTTTACATATTTTTCAACCCCTTCTTTTATTGAAGTATTGGGACTATACTTGTAGTCTCTGGTTAAAGCATCAATATTTGCCCAAGTTTTTTCTACATCCCCCGGTTGTATTGGCAACATTTTTTTAATGGCCCTTTTATTAAGGTTTAATTCAATTTCCTTGATAAAATCTAAAAGTTTAACCGAACGATTGTTTCCGATGTTGTAGAGTTTATAATATTCTTCTGATTCTTTTCTATTTTCAAGAGGTTTTTTTAACACTCTGAAAACTCCTTCGGCTATATCAGTAGCAAAGGTGAAATCACGCTCCATGTTACCTTGGTTGAATACCTTTATTGGTTTGTCATTGAAAATGGCGTTTGTGAATAGGAATGGTGCCATATCTGGACGCCCCCAAGGACCGTAAACAGTGAAAAAACGTAATCCCGTCGTTGGTATTTTGAAAAGATGGCTATAAGTATGCGCCATCAATTCGTTACTTTTTTTAGTCGCTGCATAAAGACTTATCGGATGATCTACATTGTCTTCAACAGTAAACGGAATCTTTTTGTTGCTTCCGTAAACACTAGAACTACTGGCGTATACAAGGTGCTTAATAGAATAGTTTCGACAACATTCCAATAAATTTAAGAAACCTACTATATTGCTGTCAACATAAACATTCGGGTTTTCAATACTGTACCTAACACCAGCTTGTGCTGCCAGATTACATACCAAATCAAAATTTTCATTTTGGAAGAGTAGGGGGAGCGCTTCTCGATTCTCAAGATTCATTTTAACAAATGAAAACTTTGGGCCATGCAAATTTCCCTCAACCGTTACATTCTGGTTTTCGACGTCCTCTTGCTGTATTCCTAATTGTTGAAGACGGGCATATTTTAGATTTACGTCATAATAGTCGTTCAAGTTATCTAGACCGACTACCGTATAATTTTCACGTAAAAGAAGTTCGCAAACATGGTAACCAATAAACCCTGCAGCTCCGGTTACCAATATCTTCATGACTGGCCAATTTTATAGTATTCAAACCCTATTTCTTGCATCGTATCTTTTTCAAGTAATCGCCTTCCATCAAAAACAAAAGCGGGTTTCAACATTTTATCATAAATGATTTTCCAATCATAGTTTTTAAACTCATCCCATTCAGTTAGAATGGCAATCGCATGAGCTTCTTCCGAAGCTTTTAATGGGTCATTGACAACCTTTAGTAAGCGTCTATTCTCTTCAGGGGACCTAGTTCCTAAGTAATCTAAATCTTCATAAACCTGACTTTCTGGTACTTTAGGGTCGTAAATTACAATCTCGGCCTTTTCGTCTAACAATGCATCTGCTACATAGATGGCCGCAGATTCCCTAGTGTCATTGGTGTCTTTCTTGAAAGCCCATCCGTAGAAAACAATTTTCTTGCCCGATACGGTATTATAAAGTGTTGTAACAATATTTTCGGCGAAGCGTCTTTTTTGATAGTCATTCATGATTATAACTTGTTCCCAATAATCCGCTACTTCTTGAAGACCATAGCTCTGCGCAATGTAGACTAAATTAAGGATATCTTTTTGAAAACAAGAACCTCCAAAACCAACTGAAGAATTAAGGAATTTGGCTCCTATCCTGCTGTCATAACCGATTGCTCTTGAAACTTCTGCAACATTTGCATCGGTTTTTTCACAAAGAGCTGAAATCGAATTTATTGAAGAAACTCGCTGCGCCAAAAAGGCATTTGCCACTAATTTTGAAAGCTCTGAAGACCATACATTGGTTTGTAGAATTCTATCTTTTGGAAGCCAATGTTGGTAAATGCCGGCAAGGGCATCTTTAGCTGTTTGACCTTTTTCGGTTTCCGCACCTCCGATAAGTACTCTGTCTGCATTCAATAAATCATCAATAGCAGTACCCTCAGCTAAGAATTCAGGATTTGAGAGTATTTCAAAATCAACCCCATTTCCAGTGTTATCTAGAATACTCTTAATAGCACTTGCAGTCCGAACTGGTAAAGTAGATTTTTCAACAACAATTTTATTGGTCTTAGCAACCTTGGCAATATTTCGAGCACAAAGCTCAATATTTTTAAGGTCAGCCGCCTGACCTTTGCCTTTTCCGTAAGTTTTTGTAGGTGTATTTACTGATATGAAAATCATTTCAGCCTCATCTATTGCCTTATCTATTTCTGTGGAAAAAAACAGGTTCTTTCCCCTAGTCTTTTCAACCAGCTCTTTCAAACCAGGTTCGTAAACAGGTAACTTGTCTAAATCCGAATGATTCCAAAGATCTATTCTTTCTTTACTTAAATCTACAACTGTTACTTGAATTTCTGGACACTGGCTGGCGATAACGGACATTGTAGGGCCACCGACATAACCAGCTCCAATACAGCATATTTTTGTAATTTTCATTCTAAGATGTTTAGTTTAATTCACAGATAGCGATAAAGTATACTTTAGTTTTTAAATTTTCTTTATCTCTAAGGTTTGGGTTTTCTTTTAGCGATGCAAAGATTACAAAATAACTCTACAATAGAATAAATATTGTCGACAAAAAGACTGATTTTCCTGTTTCAAGCGTATATTAAGCAAAATAGAAATAACTTCAAGTTTACTTACTAGTCTAATATTTCATTTAACCGATAAATTTTAAGTATTAAACGAAATTCGAACTTGTTGTAATAAAGTATAATTACTTTTGAGTCTCAAATGAACTTAACTAAAATTATTTAAAGTGGAGACACAAACAAAGATTTGGCTTTCCTCACCCCATATGGGAGGCAACGAACAGAGCTATGTTGATGAGGCTTTTAAAACCAATTGGATAGCACCACTTGGTCCAAACGTAAACCTTTTCGAAGAAGCCATCCAAAACTATATTAAAGATGGCGTACATGTAGCTGCCTTAAGTGCAGGTACTGCTGCAATTCACCTAGGTCTCGAAATACTTGGAGTGTCGCATGGTGACGAAGTATTGTGTCAAAGCCTAACTTTTTCGGCTTCTGCGAATCCAATCAAATACTTGGGTGCAGAACCGATTTTTGTTGATAGCGAGAGAGAAACTTGGAACATGTCTCCTGAACTGCTTGAAAAGGCAATTGTTGATAGAATTGCTAAGGGGAAAAAACCAAAAGCGATTGTTGCGGTCCATCTATATGGAATGCCCTATAAGATAAAAGAAGTCACGGAAGTTGCCAATAAATATGATATTCCAATAATCGAAGATAGTGCCGAAGCTTTAGGAAGCACTTATAATGGTGTTAAATGCGGAAGCTTTGGCGAAATAGGTATTTTATCTTTCAACGGAAATAAAATTATCACAACTTCAGGAGGTGGTGCTCTGGTCACCAAAAATGAAGAATTTAAGAAGAAAGCAGTCTTTTTAGCGACTCAGGCAAGAGACGATGCCCCGCATTACCAACATTCTCACGTTGGTTACAATTACCGTATGAGTAACGTTTTGGCGGGAATTGGTAGAGGGCAGATGGAAGTGCTTGATGAGCGTGTTGAGGCGCGAAGATCGAATTTTGAATTTTATAAAGCTAGCTTACAACATTTGGAGGAAATAGAGTTTCTAAATGAACCAAAGGGTTTCTTTTCCAATAGATGGCTATCATGTATTTTGACCCCTTCATACGAAATGAAGGAAAGAATTCGTTATGCTCTTTTAGAGGATGATGTTGAATCACGTCCATTGTGGAAACCAATGCACATGCAACCCATTTTTGAAACTTCCCCAAATTATTCAGATGGAACTTCTGAAGACCTATTTGAGCGAGGCCTTTGCCTGCCAAGTGGATCAAATTTAACGAATCAAGACTTAGAAAGAATAGTTGCTTTAATACTTAAAGAACTTACCAAATGATAAAAAATTACCTTGTAAGCAATGCCCACAGATATGCTTCAAAGTGGTTGGTACTAGCAATTGATGTTTTCTTGACATCGATTTGTTTTGTCTTAGCATATATAATTCGGTTTAATCTAACCTTAGATTTTAAAAGCGAAGACCTATTTATTCAACTTCCGATAGTTGCCGTAATAGCCATATCTTCTTTTATGTTCACTGAATCTTACAAAGGTGTGGTGCGCCATACAGGTGTAAGGGACGTTTATAAAATTTTCAATGCAATTTGCCTCTCTAGTATATTAACCATTTTCTTGGTTATAATTAATAGGCAGTTTGTTTTTGTGGATAATTTCACCATTCCATTGGGAATTATTATTATTCATAGTTTGTTGGCTTTCATAGCTCTAATAGCTTCGAGATACATTTTCAAGACGGCTTTTTTCAACTTGATCAAAAAATTCAAGGTTACTAAGAGTGTTTTGATTTATGGTGCAGGGGAGTCAGGAATTCTTACTTACAACGCAATTACCAATCAAACAAGTAGTAATGCCAGAGTGGTAGCTTACCTTGATGATGATCCTAAAAAAATAGGGAAAATCATCAATGGCGTTATGGTTCTTGGAAAGGATGTTCTATCTGAGTATTTCCTAAGCTCAAAGGATATTTCCGAAATAATTGTATCTATAAACAATGTAGACGCCAACGAATTGCGTGAGCTGGTGGAGAGCCTAGTGGAATTTCCAGTACAAGTAAAGATAGTACCACCAGTAGATAGTTGGATTAATGGAGAGCTCAAAGTTTCTCAAATTAAACAAGTTCAGATTGAAGACCTTCTAGATCGCTCGCCAATTGATATTAAAAAGTCGAAGGTTTCGGAACAATTGAAAAATCAAGTTATTATGGTAACTGGTGGAGCTGGGTCAATTGGTAGCGAGATTGTTCGACAGATTGCGAATTACGACTATAAGTCTTTAATTATTATCGATCAGGCGGAATCAGCTTTGTATGATTTACAACAGGAGTTGAAGCAGAATGGGTTTCATAATTTTGTTCCAATAGTAGGGGATATTCGAGATAAGAATCGAATGAACACCTATTTTCAGGAGCATAAGCCTACCATGGTTTTTCATGCAGCAGCTTACAAACATGTTCCTTTAATGGAATATAATTACTACGAGGCTATAAAAATAAATGTTGCGGGAACCAAGACTATTGTTGATTTGGCAATGAATCACAAGGTAAATAAGTTCGTTTTTGTATCAACTGACAAAGCGGTTAATCCGACTAACGTCATGGGAGCTACAAAACGAATTGCGGAAATGTACATAAGTAGTGTTCAGCAGGAAAATAAAACCAAGTTTATCACCACAAGATTTGGAAATGTGCTTGGCTCGAATGGTTCTGTTATTCCTTTATTTAGAAAGCAAATAGAAAAAGGAGGTCCGCTTACCGTTACTCATAAAGACATTACAAGATTTTTTATGACAATTCCTGAGGCTTCTCAATTAGTCTTAGAAGCTGCGGTAATGGGTGAAGGTGGAGAGATTTTTATATTCGATATGGGTAAATCAGTAAAGATATTTGATTTGGCGAAGAATATGATCAAGCTATCAGGCTTGAAGTATCCTGAAGATATTGACATTAAAATCACAGGTCTGCGTCCTGGTGAAAAACTTTATGAAGAACTACTTGCTAACGGAGAAAACACGCTTCCGACCTATCACAAAAAAATATTAATAGGAAAAGTCAAGGAACTAGATTACGCATTGGTGAAATCCAAAATTGATGAGCTTTGTGTGTCAAATATGTTTTTCAATGGAAATACCATGACTTTAATGAAGGAAATTGTACCTGAATATGTTTCAAATAATTCGGAGTTTTGCAAGCTTGACGAGCAGAATGAAGAGAAATCTACTATGACTAATAAAGGTGAAAAGAAAATCTTCCAATCATAATTTTCACTAATATTGCACAAAATAACACTATATACTATGTTAAAACAAAACAGAAGTTTTGGATGGATATTCTCATTTTTAATGGTATCTGTTCTTTTTCTATCCTCTTGCGCTTCAAAGAAGGAAGTGGTTTATTTTCAGAATACAGGAAGTTTTGAGACTATTGTAGATAAAAATAGTTTTACTCCTAAATTCAAAGTTGATGACTTGGTTAGTATCCATGTATCAACACTCAACAGTGAAGCTAGTGCGCCTTTTAATCTTTTTAGAGGAGCTGCAGAAGGTGGTATCCGACCAGAACAAGTTGATTATTTAATCGATAAAGAAGGTGAAATAGATTTTCCTGTGATTGGAAAAATCAAAATATCAGGATTTTCTGCTGATGAGGTTCGAAATTTATTGAGAGATAGACTTTCAGAATATTTAAAGGACCCAATTATAAATATCAGATTAAAGAATTTTACAGTAACTGTTTTAGGAGAAGTTAATAGACCTGGTACTTATCCGGTTAATGGGGAGAGAATTACCATTTTAGAAGCATTAGGTTTTGCAGGTGATTTAACGGTGAAAGGAATTCGTGAGAATGTAATGGTTATCCGTGATTTTGATGGCACTAAGGTTTATACAAGAGTTGACTTGACAAAAAAGGAGGCTATGAGCTCACCAGTTTTCTATTTAACCCAAAACGACGTGGTTTATGTAGAACCAAATCAGTCGGCGATTACTGCCTCAAGTTTGGATAATAGAGCTACGATTGCCGTCTCGATCGCTTCTATTTTAATTACCTCTACCGTTTTATTGATTACGAGAAATTAGTTCTAGAACCTAAGGAAATCTCAAATGAATCTTGATTCTCAAAATCCTACGGATAAAAACATCGACTTAAAGGAAGTCATTTCTGGTTATACCAAATATTGGAAGTGGTTTGTTTTTTCAGGAATTTTAGCTTTGATTCTAGCCTCGGTGTATATTAGATACACCACCCCTCAGTACGCTGCTGCGGCTAAAATTCAGATACTGGAAGATGAAAACTCTAGTTCCGGACTTTCCGCATTTTCAGATTTAGACGTTTTGGGTGGAGGAAAGAACAAAGTAATAGATGAAATTGAACTAATTGGTTCACGATCTAATTTCATTGATGTCGTAAAGGAACTTAGGTTGAATACTAAGATTCGTGTTTTAGGCAATGTTATCAGTACAGAACTATACAATAACCCGCCTATTAATTTGAATTTTATCGCCGAGGATTCAACGGTAAATAATGCAAATTTTGATTTTTATATTACACTTTCTTCATCTACCACATTCGGTTATAGTGAAGAGGAAGATAAACCGGTAAAGGTATACTCTTTCGGTAAAAATATTAGTACTCCTATGGGTGATATTGTTATTACCCCTAATATAGAAAGCTTCGATAAATATAAAGATGAGAAATTACAAGTTTCTGTAAGACCTGTTGATATGGTTGCGTTAGGTTACAGGAGCAAAATGAATATTGTAAATAGTGATGATAAGTCCAACATAGTCGACATAAGTTTAGAAGACCCCATTAAAGAAAAGGCAATTAATATTGTAAATTCTTTAATCAAGGTCTATAATGAAAGTGCTGTAAAGGATAAGCAAATCATTGCAGATAAAACATCAAAATTCATTGATGACCGAATTGCGGCGATTTACGGTAGTCTGTCCAACGTTGATCAAGATGCTCAGGACTTTAAAACTGGTCAAGGTGTGGTTGATATACCGGTTGAAACTAATATAAATCTGAGTGCTGGTGTTGCAAATCAGCAAGAATTAGCTGCGGCAAGAAACCAATTGAATATGGCCGCTTCGATGAGCAATTTAGTAGATTCTCAAAAGGGATATGAAGTTTTACCAGCTAATTTAGGAGATCCTGCTACCAATAGCGCTATTGCACAATATAACAAATTGGTTTCTGAGAGAAAACGTTTGCTCGAAAGCTCAAATGAAAAAAACCCAATTATTGTCAATCTAGATCAACAATTAGATGGCTTAAAGGGAAGCTTATCTTCTAGCTTGAAAAGTACTGTCGATAATTATAGTTTGACCGTAAATTCACTTAGTGGTCAACAGGCAAGATTTAACTCCAAAGTTTATTCCTCTCCTAAGAATGAAAGAGCTTTGCGGGAAATAACTCGAAAGCAACAAACTACAGAACAGTTGTATTTGTATTTACTTACCAAAAGAGAGGAATCTCAAATAGCAGTGGCCTCAAAAGAACCAAAATCTAAAACTATTGATAGTGGTTATAGTGTAAGCAGATTTCCAGTTTCTCCAAGAAAAAACCTGGTTTACTTGGCATCCCTCATTTTTGGACTGTTAATTCCTTTTTCAGTTATTTATGGTAAGGACCTATTGGATACCAAGGTTCATAATATGAATAGTTTGGAAAAACTCACTACCGATACTCCTGTTTTAGGAGAAATTCCAAAATTGTCAAGTAAAGAAGATAAGTTGGTAATCAAAGAAGATAGGTCTGTTTTAGCCGAGTCTCTTCGAATTATACGAACGAATTTGGACTATTTGATAAAAACCAAAATGTCTAAAGAGGGTAAAAACAATGTTATTTTTGTTACTTCAAGTGTTCCAGGTGAAGGTAAAACCTTTCTTTCTACGAACCTGTCTATGATTTTAGCAAGTACAAATAAGAAAGTTTTGCTAATTGGAGCGGATATTCGAAATCCAAAAATTTACACGTTTTTCACTGGCAGTAATGTTGATAAAATGTCTAAACCTAGTAGAAATAAGGATGCGGGACTTACAGAGTATTTATATGACAATACGCTGAACACTAAAGATATTATCAATCCAATGTTAGTACATCACAATACTATTGATGTGGTATACTCAGGTAGAATACCGCCTAACCCAGCCGAGCTGCTGATGAGCGATCGTATGAAAGAACTTTTTGATGAGGTGTCTGATAAATATGATTACGTGATAGTGGATACGGCTCCGCTAATGGTGGTAACCGATACCTTACTCATAAGTCAATATGCCAATCATATGATTTATGTAACCAGAGCTGGAGTTACGGAAAACAAAGCCGTTGGATACCCCTTAAAATTACAAGAAGAGGGTAAGATTAAGGGACTGTGCTTTGTGGTCAATGATGTTAAAAACTCTGATTTAGGCTATGGAGGTAAGTATGGCTATGGTTATGGTAAATCTCAGAAAAAATGGTGGAAATTTTAATCGTATTTCTAAAAATAAATTGTCTAAAACCCCTGAAAATTTTCAGGGGTTTTTTTATCTCATTGATTTGGTAACAACTAAAAATTTATTGAAACATTTTATTTGGTCGAGTATTTTAAGAGGATTATAATTTAATTGATATCGTATTTAAAAATAGTAACCCCAATAAAATATGATATTGCGCGTTATTTTGGTCAAGGGGGGTATCTCATTCGAATGATTTTCTTTTGTTCATAGAATACTGATTGTTTATCGGTAAATGACTTAAATATCAACATCGGCTGTATTTCACCGATTAACGCCTAATTTTAAACGAAAAGCGTTAGGGTATTTTCGGCATTAATTGTTATTAAATTATCTTTGAGGTCCAAACCGACCCCTACCGAAATGAACTTGATTTTGCCTTTAACAAAGCATTGCTATGGAAAAAAAATACCTTTCAATTTTTCAATTCAATATAAATTTAATCCCTGGTTTTTTTAAGAGAGTCCAGTTTTTTCCTTTTTTACTACTATTTTCCTTCATATTAACTGGGACTGTAGCCTATGGTCAATTCCCAGATTCTTTTGCCAAAGTTGAACTTGCAAGTGGATTGTCAAATACAACTTCTTTTGAATTTGCACCAGACGGAAGAATTTTCATTTTAGACAGATATGGAGAGGTTTTGATTTATGATGCCAATCTAGGTTTTGTTCAGTCTGCTGGTACAATCGATGTATTTCATGAACAAGAAGATGGTTTGTTGGCTATTGAGTTTGACCCGAATTTTACTTCCAACAATTTCATTTATTTATACTATTCTCCTGATGGAGTAGCCGAAATTAGTAGAGTTTCTCGCTTTACGTTAACAGGCGGGGCCACGCTTGACAACTCTTCGGAAGTGGTTTTGCTAGAGTGGCCAACCGATCGTAGTTCTAAATACCATTCTGGTGGTGACATGGCCTATGATTCAAATGGAAATTTATATATTTCTACAGGTGATAATACAACCTATCCAGATACATATACAGCCATTGCTTTACAAAATACCGATACACCAACAAATAGAGACCATAGCGCGGAAAAATCTTCATCAGATACAAATGCCTTTATGGGGAAAGTTCTTAGGATAACCCCCCAAGTCAATGGGACATATACTATACCCAGCGGAAATTTATTTCCGGGGGGCACTGGTGGACTTCCCGAAATATATGTAATGGGTGCAAGAAATCCGTATAGAATATTTGTTGATAAAGATAGGAACGACTGGTTGTATTGGGGAGAAGTTGGGCCTGATGCTCAAGTCGCTAGCGCTCGCGGACCGATAGGTATGGATGAACTGAACCTTACAAAACAAGCTGGTAATTTTGGATGGCCCTATTTTTCGGGAAATGACAACTTACCTTACCAAGTGGTTTATAATGGCTCACCTCCTTTTTATAACGATCCTTTAGCTCCAGTAAATACTTCAATTTTTAATACAGGAGCGACAGATCTTCCACCGGCGCAACCCTCTCTTTTATCATTTGGTGGTTTTTTTAAATGTGTAATGTCAGGTTTTAGATATGACTATGACCCTGGTCAAACTGATCAACAAAGACTTCCAATCGAATTTGATGACGCCTATTTCTTTTTCGATTTTAATACAAGCCGAATCTATGTTATTAACCTTGACGTCAATGGAAATGTTGTACAGAATCTAGGCAGCGAAACCTCATTTAGCAATGTTCCTCAATTTGGTCCTTCTACATTCCCGGCCTCTACAGAGGGCTTTATTGATATGGAACTTGGTCCAGATGGCAAAATGTACATTTTAGCTTATGGTGTTCCATGTTGTAGTAGTGATGCCGGTCCATCGGGCAAACTTTATAGAGTTGATTATACGGGTATTACAACGAATAGCCCTCCGGTAATACAACTTAGTGCTACTCCAACAAATGGAAACTTGCCTTTGGTTGTTAATTTTTCGACCGCAGGTACTACCGATCCAGATGGAGATTCCCCTTTAACGTATGAGTGGGATTTTGATAGTAACGGTACGGTTGATTCTACAGATCCTAATCCTACCCATACTTATACTACAGCTGGAACTTTCAATGCGCAAGTAAAGGTGAATGACGGCAATCCAACAAATGGACAGAGCATTAAAAATGTTACGATTTATGCAGGTAACAATTTGGCAACTTATACAATTAACTCTCCTGTTGTAGGGGGGCTCTTCAATTGGGGAGATGATTTGAATATTGATATTGAAGTAGTAGATGAGGGATTAACCGTTGATTGCAATGATGTGGTAGTTGTGCCAGGCTTTGGGCATTTAAATCACGTACATCCCGAACCTTCAATAAACGGTTGTCCACAGGTACTCACTATTGAAGCAGACGATAATCATGGTACAGAAGGGCAATTAGATATTTTTGGCTCCATATCTTTAGAGTATACGGATCCTGGAGGTTTGATTTCCAGGGACTTAATAACAATACACCCCAAAAGAAAGGAAGCGGAATTTTTCAGTTCCCAAAATGGAACTACGATTATACCAAATAATGATCCACTTGAAGGTGGGCAATCAGCGCTTCGAGTAAATGATGGAAGTTACATGTCTCTTGATGGGAGAAACCTTCTGAATATGACTGCGGTAAAATATAGAGTTGCCGCCAATAGTGCTGGTGGTACAATTGAGTTAAGATTAGGAAGTCCAACAGGGAGTGTTTTGGTAACAACTCCAGTTCCCGCGACCGGGGGACCTGGTTCTTGGGTTTATATTGAAACTCCTATAACCGACCCAGGAGGAACGAATGATTTGTTTTTTGTTTTTAATGGCTCGGGGTCAAATATTTTTGATTTAGATTATATCGAATTTATTGGTGCTGGAATTTCAACTGATAATTCACCACCAATAGTTGAAAATGTTAATGTTGTAAATCCGACAACGGTAGCAGTTACATTTTCTGAATATTTGAATGAAGTAAGTGCCGAAACTTTGGCCAATTATTCAATTGATAATGGTATTACAATTTCGGCAGTGAATTTACAGGTTGATGACAGAACTGTTTATTTAACCACCTCTGCTTTAAGTTCAAATATCAGTTATGTATTAACGGTACAAAATGTTCAGAATACTTCTAACCTCGGAATTCCCTTAGGAACATATTCTTTCTCGGTTATTGATGGTGTAAGAGTAAACGCTGGTGGGGGTGAACTGGTCGTTGGTGGAGAAACTTTTATCGCCGACAACTACAATGCTGGGGGATCTGTTTTTGATACAACAGAGCCCATTGAAGGAACAACTGATGACGCATTGTATCAGACAGAACGTTTTGGTCCTGGTGGTACCTTTGGTTATGAAATCCCAGTTGGAGCATCAAGTGAATACGATATTCGTTTACATTTTGCGGAAATTTATTATGGTCTTCCAGGTGGAGGTTCAACTGGTGGCGTAGGTTCGCGTATATTTAATGTGAGTATTGAAGGTATTCAAGTACTTACTAATTTTGATATTTTAAGCGAGGTTAATCCGGCTACTGCACTGACAAAGGAGTTTAATAACGTTCAAATAAGTGATGGGGCTGCAAGTATTGTATTTACAGGGATAGTAGAATCACCAAAAGTGAGTGCTCTTGAAGTTCTTAATCCAAACACTTTTGACGATACTTCTAGTTCAGATATTACGATTGTTTCACCATCTAATGGCTGGGATGTCAATCAACCTTTTGAAGTGGCATTTACAGTTGAGAATTGGACTATTCTCGAAGGTGATACACACATGCATTATTATATTGATGATATGATGGTTGGGCCGTATTACAGTTATGAACCTATTTCTATAGACGGATTGAGTTTAGGTGCACATACCATTAAGCTGGAATTATTTAATGCAGACCACACAGGCACAGGCATTTTTGATGAGGTGACGGTAAATGTAACTGGGGCTATTACGTGTAACACAACACCATTCCCAGATCAATGGGGAGTAAAACAGTTAGAAACCACCTCACTTCCTCAAGTATCTGTCTATACTTTTGCAGATTTTGATTTTGACGGTGATGGTTTAAAAGATATTGTTACTGGCGGATGGTGGTATAAAAATCCAGGTACGATTCAAGGCACTTGGGCTCGAAGCACCATTGGCACCGATTTCGATAATGTTGTCTGGGTATATGATTTTGATGGAGATGGTGACCTTGACCTTTTAGGAACCACTGATGATGGCAATAGCCCATTGGGTTATCAAGGATCCGATTTAGTTTGGGCTCAAAATGATGGGTCAGGCGGTTTTACGGTGTTTACAAATATTCCCTCAGGAAATACTACATACAATGAACCTTTCTTGGCTGGTATTGCCGGTGGTGTATTTTCTGTTGGAGGTCCATATCAAATGGCCATTAACTGGAATGGCGCAGAAACTTCGGGCTCACCTATGCAAATGTTGACCCCGACTACGGATCCAACTACTGGTACATGGTCACTTGTTGATATGGTGGGAGCTGTTTCGACAGGTGAAGATATTCAAGCCGGAGATATTGATCAAGATAATGATTTAGATCTGTTTCAAGGTACGAATTGGATACGCAACAATGGAGGAACTTGGGAGACTATTTCCACCGGTATCTCCTATGTGACTACCGCCGACAGAGCTCAACTAGCGGATTTTGATCGCGATGGTGATTTAGATGCTGTTGTTGGTCAGTTAGGTTTTGGAGCTGGTTCAAATCCCGCAAGATTTGAATTTGCATGGTGGGAAGCTCCTGCAGACCCTACTCAGCCATGGACGAAAAGGGTATTGGACCCAGATGTCAAGGGTTCTTTGAGCGTATTCGCCACTGATATCGATTTCGACGGGGATAAAGATATTGTAGTTGGAGAATGGTTGGGTCAATACAGGCTTATTGTTTTTGAGAACGACCTTTGTGATAGTGGAAACTTCATAAAACAAGTGATTAATGACGGAATCCCTGGTCAGGAACACCATGATGGTGCTCGAGTAACTGATTTGGATAACGACGGGGATTTAGATGTAGTTTCCAACGGATGGTTTGTCGGTTCTGAATTGCGTAATTTTCCAAGAATTTACGAGAATCAAACTGTACCGGTGGCCGATGACGAACCCATAGTGGATGCTGGTCCTAATCAAGATGTTTTGCCCGGCAATACAACATTAAATGGTTCGGCTAGCGATCCCGATGGAGGTGCTATTGTATCCTATCAATGGACGCAAGTAAGTGGACCAAGTACAGCTACCTTAACTGGTGACACTACTGAGACTCTAGTGGCCTCTGATTTGATTGAAGGTGTTTATGTATTTAGATTGACAGCAACGGATGATGAGACCGATACAGGTTTTGATGAGGCTACCATAACGGTTTCAAATCAGTCCCCAGCAATTCGAATAAATTCTGGAGGACCGACTTATACATTCAATTCAACCACTTGGTCTGAAGACCAGTACTTTACTAATGGAACGATTGTAGAAAACGCCATTGCAATTGCTAATACTGATAATGATCAGTTATATCAAACAGAACGTTTTCACACTGGAGATTTAATTTATGAAATACCTGTTAGTAATGGAGATCATAATGTAAACTTACACTTTGCAGAAATTTTTTATGGAGTTCCAGGGGCTGGATCGAGCGGTGGTGTTGGATCTAGAATATTTAATGTCGATATTGAGGGTGGCCAAGGCACACTTACTAATTATGATATTATTGCCGAGGCAGGTGGTAGTGCAACCGCTATTATAGAGAATTTTACCGATATCACCGTAAATGATGGAAGTTTAACAATAACACTTACAGGCGTTACTGAATTTCCAAAAATTTCTGGTATTGAAGTAGTCGTTCCAGGCTTAAGTAATGCGCCAATGGTTTTTGCTGGTGATGACCGCACAATTACCTTACCTAATAATAGTCTTACATTGGATGGATCAGCTACCGATCCGGATGGTGGTGCCATAGCTTCATACATCTGGACACAGGTAAGTGGTCCCAATACAGCTACTTTTAGTAGCACTACTATTGAAGATCCAGATATTAGTGATTTGGTGGAGGGAGATTATGTTTTTCGTTTGACAGCTATAGACGACGAAAATGATATGGGCAGTGATGAGGTTACAATCACCGTAGCCAGTGAACCATCTAGCCTATTAATTAATTCTGGCGGACCGGCGTTCACTTTCAATACTCAAGAATGGACAGCGGATCAATATTTCGTGGGCGGTTCGATTTTTGAAGAGGCAATAGCAATCGCAAATACTGAAAACGACGAATTATACCAGACGGAGCGTTTTAGTACTTCAGGTACTTTAGTGTATGAAATCCCGGTAATAAATGGAAATTACAATGTCGATTTACATTTTGCAGAGTTGTTCTATGGAGTCGGAAGTCAAGCTGGAGGAGTAGGATCTCGAATATTTAATATTCAAGTTGAAAACGAAGCTCAAATTAGCAATTATGATATCGTTGCAGCTGCGGGAGGAAGTGCTACTGCCATAATAGAAAGTTTAACGAATGTTCCTGTAACTGATGGTATGCTGACTATTACATTAACGTCGGTAGTTGAATTTCCAAAAATTTCGGGTATTGGTGTATATGAAACACGTCCACCGGATGTAAATGCAGGATCAGATCAAACAATAACCTTACCAACGAACAGCACTGTTCTAAATGGCATGGCGTCGGATCCTGATGGAGGTATGCTGACATATCAATGGACTCAAGAAAGCGGCCCAGGAACAGCTACATTGACAGGTGCTGATACGGCTGACCTAACTGCAAGTGATCTTGTCGAAGGGGAGTATGTTTTTAGACTGTCAGTGACTGATGATGAAGGTGAAATGGCTTTTGACGAAGTAACCGTAACAGTTGTACCTGAAGGTGGTATGGGTGACGCACCGGTTGCGGTTGCTGAAGCAACACCAACTTCTGGAGCACCACGTTTGCTAGTGACATTTACGGGAAGTAATTCAACAGATAATATTGGAATTGCAAGTTATCTATGGGATTTTGGAGATGGAACTACTTCAACTGAAGCAGATTTAGAAAAAATTTATGAAGTATCAGGTACTTATGAAGTTATGTTGACTGTTACCGACGATGGAGGATTGACTGATACCGCAACTCTTACAATTACCGTGGTTGACGATCCTACAGATAAGATGGATATCATTCTACAAAGTAACCCTCCAAACCCAACAGATGGTGGATTTGCCCATATACAGGTCATTAACCAACCAACGGATATGAGGGTTTTGAATATAACCTTGCATGATGTCGGAGGTCGTTATCTCGGGGGCTATTTGGCTCAAGAAATTGAACAAAATGGAGTGTACCGCTTACCAGTCGCCACACTTGGTGATGGAATCTATTTTGTACGTATTGCCATGAGTGAAGGCAAACCAACTCTTATAAAATTATGGATAAGAAACTAAAGTACTAAATGACCAATATCGCAAAAAGGCTCCTCTATTAAGGAGCCTTTTTAGTTCAAATATTTATGGATTTAAGTACATTACAATAAATTATTGCTATTTTTAACTACTCATTCTACTAAAGACTATTTAGATAAAATAGTCAATTCCAAATGCAGTCCCTTGTTTGATTATGTTTTAGTTTTGGATTGTATTACACCGATTATGCCCCGTAAATAAAGGATTTTATCGCTTGAACGAATTGTTGCGGCTTAAAACGGGATATTTTTGCAGAGTAATCGATTCCCCTTATTTTGTAAGTTATTTTATCAATTAATGGTGTTAAGACAATATACTATGGGAATTACTTTAGTGAAAAGTTTATCAAAACAATCCAACTTTCATCTTATATTTTTTAAACGGACAGCTTTTCTTCTATTGATATTGTTCCTTTCAACCTCTATTGAGCACATACAGGCACAATTACCCACGGACTTCCAAAAAGTTGAAATAGCTAGTGGATTATCTAATACCACCACTTTTAAATTCGCACCAGATGGCCGTATTTTTATTCTTGATCGTTATGGAGAGCTTTTAATTTATAAGTCTAGTGAAGGGGTACCAATTTCGGCAGGTACACTCCCCGTATTTCACGAATTGGAAGATGGACTTTTAGGAATAGCCTTTGACCCTAATTTCTCAACAAACAATTTTATTTATCTATATTATTCACCTGCTGGTAGTGCTTTTGAAGGCAATAGAGTTTCTCGATTTACGATGAATGGAGATAATCTTGATTTAAGTTCAGAAATCACCATTTTACAGTGGCCTACAAATCGAGTTGCCAAGTATCATTCTGGCGGCGATATGGATTTCGATTCTCAGGGAAATTTATACATCGCTACTGGCGATAACACAACTTATCCGAATACCTATACCGCAATTGCTTCTACCAATACAAATACGGCAAATAATAATATAGCTACAGCGGAGAAATCATCTTCGAATACCAATGATTTACGTGGGAAAATTTTACGTATAACTCCTCAATCAAATGGCACCTACACTATACCAATTGGTAATCTATTTCCTGGAGGCACAGGTGGTTTGGCGGAAATATATGTAATGGGTGCAAGAAACCCTTATAAGATTTTTGTTGATGACCAGGCCAATGATTGGCTCTATTGGGGTGATATAGGGCCTGACGCACCAAACGCAAGTTCTTTAGGTCCCTCAGGAAGAGATGAATTAAACCTGACTAAAAATGCTGAGAATGCGGGTTGGCCTTATTTTTTAGGAAAGAACAATGACCCATATCAAATCGTATATAATGGCTTACCTTCTTTTTATAACAACCCACTTGCACCTGTTAATACTTCTGTTTTTAATACAGGGGCTGTAAATCTTCCTGCAGCGCAACCAGCTTGGATGGATTTTGATAATAAAAGTTATTTAGCAGGTTTTAGATACTACTATGACAATAGTCTTCCAGATGCTCAAAGATTACCTATTGAATTTGATGAAAAATTCTTTTTCTATGATTTCAATTCTAGTAAAATTTGGGTGGTAACCCTGAATCCTGATGGGAGTATTGTAGAAGATACAAGTAGTATAGGAGTCGTTCCTAGATTTGCTCCTTCAGAATTTCCGACAGCCACTGAGGGTTTCATAGATATGGAGCTAGGTCCTGATGGCAAAATGTACATTTTAGCCTATGGTGTGCCCTGCTGTGGCTCTGATTCAGGCCCCACGGGAAAATTAATTCGAGTCGATTTCACAGGAATTGTTTCAAATGGTCCACCAGTTGTACAACTTAGCGCTACCCCTACGAATGGGGATTTGCCCTTAGTGGTCAATTTTTCAAGTGCAGGTACAATCGATCCTGATGGAGATTCACCTTTGACATACGAATGGGATTTTGACAGCAATGGTACGATTGATTCTACGGAACCCAATCCTACTTATACCTATACTACAGCGGGAACTTTTAATGCCCAACTAAGAGTAAAGGATGGTAACCCTACTAATGGTGAAAGTATAAAAAATGTTACCATATATGCAGGAAATAATCTGGCAGAATTTTCTATTAACTCCCCTGCGAATGGTGGTTTTTTTAATTGGGGAGATGATGTAAACATTGATATCATCGTAGAAGATAATGAGGAAGGATCAATTGATTGCAATCAGGTAATACTAACACCTGGTTTTGGACATCTAAATCATGTACATCCAGAATCCACTTTGGATGGCTGCCCTCAAACCTTGACTCTACAAGCAGATGCAAATCATGGTACCGATGGCGAATTGGATATTTTTGCTTCAATCTCAATGGAATATACTGACACAGGCGGTTTGATATCAAGGGATTTACTCCAACTTCACCCAAAAAGGAAAGAGGCGGAGTTTTATGATACACAAGGTGGAACAAGCATAATCTCTAATAATGACCCTACTGAAGGAGGCCAAGAGGCACTTCGAGTAAATGCAGGAGGATTTATATCTTTTGCCGGAAGAAATCTTCAGAATATTACCGCTGTAAAGTACAAAGTCGCAGCATCGGCATCAGGTGGAAGTATTGAGCTACGACTAGGAAGTGAAACAGGAACTCTATTGGCTACAACACCAGTTCCAGCAACTGGTGGGCCCAGTAATTGGGTAAATGTAGAATCAAACCTTGTGGATCCGGGAGGGCAAAACGATTTGTTTTTTGTGTTCAACGGGTCTGGACCAAATATTGTTGATTTAAACTATGTAGAATTTATTGGGGCTGGAGTGTCCATTGATAATTCTCCTCCAAACATAGAATCATTTATTGGTTTAAGTACGACTCAGACTTTAATAAACTTTAATGAATATATTTCTCAAGCGTCCGCTGAGAGTTTATCAAATTATTCTATCAATAATGGTATTTCTGTACTTTCGGCAGTTTTACAATCAAATGGAAGGTCAGTTCTATTAAGTTATGATCAGCTAACAAATGGAACAACATATCAATTAACTCTTCAAAATATTGTAAATACAGCAGGTTTATCTATAACCCCTCAAGTACTCGCTTTATCTGTTTTTGACCCTATAGCAATTAATGCTGGGGGACTTGCTGAATCCGCCACTCCAAACAACTTTGATGCGGATCAGTATGCAACAGGTGGGAGTTTATTCACTAATAGTACTGCAATTGCCAATACTGGTGATGATGCAATCTATCAAACAGAACGTTTTGGCAACTTCTCTTATAACATTCCGGTTTCGGAATCTGGAGAATATGATATCCGATTGCATTTTGCTGAGTTGTATTTCGGTTTGCTTGATGGAGGTACTGGAGGCGTTGGTAGTAGGATTTTTAATGTTACCATAGAAGGAAATCCGGTATTAACGGACTTTGATATCTCTAGTGAAGTTTCACCGGCAACTGCCTTGCAAAAGGAATTTGATAATATTTCGGTTACAGACGGATTTGTAACCATTGAGTTCACCTCGGTAGTGGAAAATCCAAAGGTTTCGGCAATTGAGATTTTGCCTTCTAATACTTTTGATACAAATCCAAATGCCTCGATTACAATTAATGCACCTTCCGAAGGAAATGATGTAAACCAGAACTTTGATGTTTCATTTAGCGTTGATAATTGGACAATTGCCGAAGGGAATACACATATGCATTACTTTATAGATGACGTCATGGTTGGTCCGCATTATAGTTATGAGCCAATTTCTATAGAAGGATTAGGCTTAGGAAGTCATACGATTAAACTAGAACTTTTCAATATAAACCATACGGGCACTGGAATTTTTGATGAGGTGACAGTTAATGTTACAAGTGCTGTTACGTGTAATTCTAGTCCATTCCCGAATCAGTGGGCCGTAAAACAACTTGAAACTTCATCATTACCCTATCGTTCAGTATATACTTTCCCAGAACACGATTTGGATGGAGATGGATTAAAAGATATTGTAACTGGGGGTTGGTGGTACAAAAACCCAGGTTCGGTTTCAGGAAATTGGGTGAGAAACACTATTGGAAACACATTCAATAATGTCGCATGGGTTCACGATTTTGATAGTGATGGAGATATGGATTTATTAGGAACAACCGGCACGTATACTGGAGCCGATTTGGTTTGGGCTCAAAATAATGGCTCAGGTGTTTTTACCGTATTTTCTAATATCCCTTCGGGGAACACGACCTATTCTGAACCATTTTTAGCTGGCATTGCAGGTGGAGTATTTACAGTTGGAGGACCGTATCAAATGGCAATAAATTGGAATGGAGCAGAAGCAACCGGATCTCCAATGCAAATGTTGACTCCAACGGTTGATCCAACTTCGGGAATATGGTCTCTTGTTGATATTCCAAATGCCGTTTCAACGGGAGAGGATTTGCAAGTCGGAGATATTGATCAGGATAATGACCTAGATTTGTTTCAAGGAGTCAATTGGGTTCGTAATAATGGATCCAATGGATGGGAAACTTTTTCAACAGGAATTAGTTACGTAACAACCCCGGATAGAGCGCAATTGGCTGATTTTGATAAAGATGGTGATTTAGATGCCGTTGTGGGACAACTCGGATTAGGTTCATCCAGTTCAGAACGCAATCAATTAGCTTGGTTTGAAGCTCCTTCAGATCCTACACAACCCTGGATAAGAAGAGTTTTAGATACTGATGTTCGTGGTAGTCTAAGTGTTTCAGCTGCCGATATTGATTTTGATGGAGATAAAGATATTATAGTCGGGGAGTGGCTTGGGCAATATCGCTTGCTTGCCTTTGAAAATGACCTTTGTGATAGTGGCACTTTTGTTAAGCGAACCATCAATTCAGGTATTGCAGGACAGGAACATCATGATGGTGCCCGGGTAATTGATATTGATAATGATGGCGATTTAGATATTGTCTCAAATGGATGGGTGAATAATTTCCCCAGAATTTACGAAAACACTTCTATACTAAATACCCAGTCTCCAACAGCTGATGCAGGTTCGAATCAGAGTATTGATTTACCGACAAGTAGTATCACGTTGAACGGTACGGGCACGGATCCCGATGGCGGTTCGATAACTGGATATGAATGGACACAACAAAGTGGCCCGAACACGGCATCCCTATCAGGTGCTACGACGACGGAACTAACTGCGGACAATTTAGTGGAAGGTACCTATGTCTTCCGATTGACGGTCACTGATGATGAGGACGAGACCGGTTTCGATGAGGTATCGGTAACGGTAAACCCTGAAGTCATTCCAGGCGGTTTTACACTCCGTATCAATACAGGTGGTGTTGCTACGAACTATTCTGGAGAGGACTTTATCGCCGATCAGTTCTCTGATACTGGAAGTACACTCGATAGGCCGCAGACGGGTCTTCCCGAACCGTATCAGTCCTTCCGTTTCAGTAGGTCCCAGGTTATGGGTTATGCTATTCCGGTTACCGATGGGGAATACACTGTGCGCCTTCATTTCGCCGAACTGTGGTTCGGGGCTACTGGCGGAGGTACTGGCGGAGTAGGAAGTAGGGTATTCGATGTGAGCATCGAAGGGCAATTGGTCGAGGACGACCTCGATGTTTTCGCTGAGGTAGGTGCGGATGCGATGTTGGTCAAAACCCATACTGTAAATGTTACCGGTGGAGTACTGAACATAGATTTCTCTGCCTTGGCAGCAGTAGGTGGCAACAGACATCCAATCATAAATGCGATCGAAGTCTTAGGCACAGGCAGTACGAGTCAAACTCCAATGGCCGATGCCGGTCCTGATCAAGATTTTGACCTTCCGACAAATAGTGTGACACTTAACGGTTCGGGAACCGACCCAGATGGCGGTTCCATAACAGCTTACCAATGGACGCAGCAGAGCGGTCCGAATACAGCGACCCTATCAGGAGCTACCGCACCAGACCTTACGGCCAGCAATTTAGTGGAAGGCACATATATATATCGTCTGACGGTCACCGACGATGAGGATGAGACAGGATTCGATGAGGTATCGGTAAGCGTAGGCCCTGAGTTCATGGGCAACCCGGATGAGCTATGGCTTGAGGCCGAGTGTGCTACGGTAGGTTCGAACTGGAGCGTTATCGATGATGTCTCCGCATCGGGAGGGCAGTACCTGCTGGCCCCCACAGGGAATAACTACAATTCGGCACCAACGGATGCAGGGTCGATTATCTCGTACAATTTTACCGCGGAGTCTGGGACTTATAGGATTTATGCACGTGTGAGCGTCCCGAGCCAGGAGGACGATAGTTTCTGGGTACGGGTCAACAATGGTAACTGGCTGCGTTGGAACCTTATACCCGGCAATAGCAGTTTCAGCTGGCACCAGGTACATGATAGGGAGAACAATACCGTTTTCCTGACCTTCGACCTTCCAGAGGGAGCCAATACAATAGACATAGGCCATCGCGAAGACGGCGCAGGTATCGACAAACTATATGTGGCGAAGACTACAAACATCCCAAATGGATTTGGGGCTGTTGATGCAAATTGTGTTACGACTTCGGAACCGCCAATTGCTAATGCAGGTTCAAATATGAGTATTACCCTTCCTACAAATAGCATTGTTCTAAACGGCTCAGGGAATGACCCAGATGGAGGTTCTATCGCAACTTATCAATGGACACAGGAAGATGGGCCAAATACTTCTTCTTTATCAGGAGCTTCCACTGCTGATTTAACAGTAAATAATCTGATAGAAGGAACTTATGTCTTCCGTTTGACAGTTACTGATGATGAGAATGAGACTGGTTTTGATGAAATTAGTGTGGTTATAAATCCTGAGGTTGGTACCCAGTCTCCAACAGCTGATGCAGGTTCGAATCAGAGTATTGATTTACCGACAAGTAGTATCACGTTGAACGGTACGGGCACGGATCCCGATGGCGGTTCGATAACTGGATATGAATGGACACAACAAAGTGGCCCGAACACGGCATCCCTATCAGGTGCTACGACGACGGAACTAACTGCGGACAATTTAGTGGAAGGTACCTATGTCTTCCGATTGACGGTCACTGATGATGAGGACGAGACCGGTTTCGATGAGGTATCGGTAACGGTAAACCCTGAAGTCATTCCAGGCGGTTTTACACTCCGTATCAATACAGGTGGTGTTGCTACGAACTATTCTGGAGAGGACTTTATCGCCGATCAGTTCTCTGATACTGGAAGTACACTCGATAGGCCGCAGACGGGTCTTCCCGAACCGTATCAGTCCTTCCGTTTCAGTAGGTCCCAGGTTATGGGTTATGCTATTCCGGTTACCGATGGGGAATACACTGTGCGCCTTCATTTCGCCGAACTGTGGTTCGGGGCTACTGGCGGAGGTACTGGCGGAGTAGGAAGTAGGGTATTCGATGTGAGCATCGAAGGGCAATTGGTCGAGGACGACCTCGATGTTTTCGCTGAGGTAGGTGCGGATGCGATGTTGGTCAAAACCCATACTGTAAATGTTACCGGTGGAGTACTGAACATAGATTTCTCTGCCTTGGCAGCAGTAGGTGGCAACAGACATCCAATCATAAATGCGATCGAAGTCTTAGGCACAGGCAGTACGAGTCAAACTCCAATGGCCGATGCCGGTCCTGATCAAGATTTTGACCTTCCGACAAATAGTGTGACACTTAACGGTTCGGGAACCGACCCAGATGGCGGTTCCATAACAGCTTACCAATGGACGCAGCAGAGCGGTCCGAATACAGCGACCCTATCAGGAGCTACCGCACCAGACCTTACGGCCAGCAATTTAGTGGAAGGCACATATATATATCGTCTGACGGTCACCGACGATGAGGATGAGACAGGATTCGATGAGGTATCGGTAAGCGTAGGCCCTGAGTTCATGGGCAACCCGGATGAGCTATGGCTTGAGGCCGAGTGTGCTACGGTAGGTTCGAACTGGAGCGTTATCGATGATGTCTCCGCATCGGGAGGGCAGTACCTGCTGGCCCCCACAGGGAATAACTACAATTCGGCACCAACGGATGCAGGGTCGATTATCTCGTACAATTTTACCGCGGAGTCTGGGACTTATAGGATTTATGCACGTGTGAGCGTCCCGAGCCAGGAGGACGATAGTTTCTGGGTACGGGTCAACAATGGTAACTGGCTGCGTTGGAACCTTATACCCGGCAATAGCAGTTTCAGCTGGCACCAGGTACATGATAGGGAGAACAATACCGTTTTCCTGACCTTCGACCTTCCAGAGGGAGCCAATACAATAGACATAGGCCATCGCGAAGACGGCGCAGGTATCGACAAACTATATGTGACGAAGACCACGAAACTGCCTAGTGGTCTTGGAGATAATGCATTAAATTGTTCGAGTAGTGGAAAACGAGCTGGTATAGTTGATGCCAGCGAGAGCTCAGCGGTTATTGCTGAAACCGATTCTTCTTTTGTAATACCTATACTATATCCAAACCCCGCTAAGAATGCTGTTACGGTACAAACGGTATCTACAACTGATATATCTAAAATTCATCTTTTTGATCTTACAGGAAAAATAATAAAGAGTTATGAAGGAGTTAAGCTGAATACTTCCTCAGATGGAATAGAATTGGATTTAACAGATGTTGAAAACGGAATCTATATGATGACTATAGTACCTAAATCTGAAATGCCTTATCGACTAAAATTGATTGTAAAAAAATAAAAGAATTAGAGTGAAAGCATATGTAAGTTGAGCTTTCACTTTTGTCAATATTGCTATTTGAAGTGAGTAGTTGTATTTTCAATAATAGGACTCAACAGTTTTATCATTTTCTTATTGGTAGTCAATTTTTTTAGGGAATTCAATTGATTCATGTTATGAATATCAGATCCTATAAAGTCTATCATTCCTTCTTCTACAAGTCTGAAAGCCATTTTCTGTACTTCTTTACCATAGAATTCTCCCAATGAAAGCATATTTAGCTGGAAGAGTATTCCTTGTTGCTTGAATTCATTGTATTTACGAGTTCTTCCATGTAAAAAATTATAACGCTCTGGATGCGCCAATACTGGGAAAAATCGATTGCTGGTTATAGCAATAATAGACTTGTCAAAGTTTATTGGTCTTTGTAAATAACTCATTTCAACAAGCAAATGCTCATGAGCTAATGGCATTACTTCCTTTTTCTCAAGAATTGTTTCGAAATTATCATCAATCATATGCTCTGCAGAAGCTTGAATATTTATAGCTCCTAATCCATTTTTGTGTAACTCAGCCTTAAGAATTTGTAAAGAATCCTTTATAGTTGATGGGCTATTATCATGATAATTGTGCATGATATGAGGGGTAGCAATGAAGTCACTAACTCCAAACTCTGAAAAACCTTTAAGTAAAGCTATTGAATCATCCACAGTTTGCGCACCATCATCAATGCCGGGTAATATATGATTATGTATATCGATAAATCCTTCGAGAAGGTCTATTAGATATTTTTTCTTACTAAAAAAATTTACCATTAAATTTTGCTTGGTCTATAAAAATACTACAATACCTTAACATTAATTGTACCAGTTTAGTATTCTCAATCATTTTGAAATAACCCGATTTCAATAGTATCCGCTAGGATACTATTGAAAAGGCTATATAACCACTTTAGAATGAAACGGATATTTTCCCTCTAAGATAAAATGGTGTCCCAGGGGTAAAGTGAATCTCCTCAAAAGAATTCGGCTCATTCAGTAACCTACTTTCAGTGGCAAATTGAGTTTCATTCCACTCTTGGTCAAATAAATTCTCAACTATAACACCAAATGTCCAATTATTCCAAGCGTAATTGAGATTTAAATCTGTTATGAAATAACCCTCGGCAACAATTGAATTGTCTTCATTTGCAGGTCTATCCTTTATAAAACGATAATTAAGACCCCCAGAGAAATTACCTAAATCTCTAAAAGATAGTCCACCGGAAGAAGTTAGGTCAGGGGATAAAGGGATAAAGTCTTGTCCCTCGGGCTCTTCGGTACTTCTTGCATAGGTATAATTGATATCTCCATTGGCGTATAACCAATCGGTTAATTGATATCGCAGTCCAAAATCGACTCCATAACGACGCGTTTTACCACTTGGTTCTACGATGGCGGCATCTCCAACATAAACAAATTCTTGTTCCAGGAAAAGACTCCATAGAGCCGCATTTACAACCAATTTTTTCGATGGTTTAATGATTGCCCCTAAATCTGCAGAGTACGCAGCAGGCAGAATATCTTCACCGCTGTTTGCGACTACCACTCTTGTATCGTTGGAATGATATCCAATTCCAGTTTTTCCGAATATTTGAAGGTTAGGAGAAGCGGCATAAATAACGTTCAACTTAGGCCCAACAAATATCTTATTTTCGCTTTTACTATCATATGTTTCCGACAATAGATTCACATAATCAAATTTGAAATAGTCTAATCGAAGTCCTGGGTTGATGGTCCATTTGTTCTTTTTGTAGGTTAGATTTAAAAATCCGTAACCATTCAATTCATCGACATTCCCATAGGCTAACCTTTCTAGCAATTCTTGCCTGTTTTTAGTTCGCGATAATTGAACATCATTGACGTCATCATAGCGAAAGCCTAATCCGGTTTCATATCTCAATTGCGAATCATGATCACCAACATGAACAGAATGTTCGTAAACCGTTTCTGCTCCTATAATTGTTCGATCTTCTTTCTGACGGATTTGATCGGCATTTACCGGATCCTCCAAGAAAAATGTAAAATTCGAAAACAATTCAAAATCGTATTTTGAAATATATGCTTTGGATTTCACTTTTGAATGTTCATCCAACTGTTTGCTATGATTTACCCAAAAATTAGATCGGCTTGTATTACCCCCCTCAGTATCGTCAATTGCCCCAAAACGGGTTATTAAACCTTGATCAATTGCACGCTGCGGCACTTGACCTGATGCATCCCATTTACTTTGGAAGTGGGAAATTGAAAGGCTGAGTTCTTGGTCTTCGTGATTGTTGAAATTATACCTTCCCATTAAGTTCAAACGATTAAAGTTTTGTGGTGATTCAAAAGCTCCATCGGTAAGAACCAATTCCGAAGCGACATATGCATTACTGTTATCTCCCTCGGTTATTTTAAACATTCCTACTGTTCTGATTGTATTGAACATTCCTGCCTCAAGCGACAACTGATTATCATCGATACGGGACTTTGTTTTCAAATCTACATATCCTGCCGTATTAAAATTTCCCTTATTTGCATAATATGCCCCTTTTCCAAAGTCAATGTTTTCGATAGTTTCTGGAATAATAAAGTGCATATCTGCATAACCTTGTCCGTGAGCATGAGAAACCATATTTACAGGGAGTCCGTCCACGTCAATTGTAATATCTGTTCCGTGGTCTATATCAAACCCTCTCAGGAAAATCTGCTCTGCTTTTCCACCACCTGCGTGCTGACCAATAATCAACCCAGGAACCTTCCGGAGAATCTCTTGAGATGATTTGACTGGGTTTGCTTTCACATCAATATTGACCAACTGACTTAATGCATTCACCTTTGAAACAATAACTACCTGATCCAATGAAACGGCAGCTTCTTCAAGTATAATATTTATGTTAGCATCAAGCTGATTTTCGGTTATCGTGATTTCTTGGGTTTTGAAACCTAAACTATTGATGATAATTAGATCTCCGACGGATATGTCGTCTAGCTCAAAATAACCGGCAACATTCGTATAGGTATAACCTCCTGTAGTTTTGTTAAAGACACCAACTCCATCAATTGGAATATTGTCCTGATCCACAACGGTGCCGCTAAGTTCATGTGCACTTACTATTGTTGTAAGACTGAAGAATAAAAAATATAATAATGAATTTTTCATTTTGATTTTTTTGTGGGATTTACAACACCATTAATGAAAGGCATGCTTGTGCATGACCACCACTTACGATGTTTAATTTAATTTGTAAAGAAATTGGGTAGAACCCTTTGAGCGCTATAATTAGAAGCTCTAGATAAGGAAGTATTGTGGAGGTTCTTTCAAACTTTTTCGATGCCCTGACTCCAATTTATCCTGGGTGAACCAAAATTTTTCTGGAACCGATATTGTAAAATGTTTTTGAATATGAAACTGATACGTAGTTATATGTTTATCAATTTTATTTTGGGTAAAAAGAGAATCTTCAGCTCCATCATTTTCATCAAAAGCCTTAAAGACTGAATCAAAGAAATCTACCAATATGTGTTCATGGGTTATATCATCAACATGATAGTCTATGTGGTCATAGGATTGGTGGTCATAGCTTGAATTTGGGCTATGCGACATTACATAATTTGGAATTTCAAGCGCATGCGAAACCTCATGAAAAATAATACTAATTTGTTTTTGCATTGGATTCAACAAATAGCAAAGACCTATCAGCAATGCTAAACGTTTTATAAGAAATGGCTTTAAGCCTTTTAAGAATCCTTTTTGCATGTTTGTTAGTCCTCCAATAGTGCTACAAGTGTTTGCTCGATATACTTCGCGTATTCTGCTATTGTTGGAAGTTCAAATATTTTGTTCAACGGGAATTTCATTTCAACCTCTTCATTAATTCTTGCCGTCACTCGAATTGCCGCCAGCGAATGCCCCCCCAAAGCAATGAAGTCATCATGAACACCTACCTGTTTCAGTCTCAAAACCTCTTTCCAAATTGAGGCCAAAAGTTCTTCGATTTCACCTTCAGGAGCGACAAATGGCGTCTCCATCTCCAACTGGGAATTGTTTAAAGCTTTGAGTGCGGTTTTATCTACTTTTCCGTTTGCTGTTAAAGGCAATTCATCAATGTGTTTGAAATGAGTTGGCACCATATGGGCAGGAAGCTCTTTCTTCAAGTGATTTGCTAGTTCAGCAGAGCTAATTTTTTGTTTTCCAGTATAATAACCTACCAAACGCTTTTGTTCTAACTCGCTTTCACTTGATTCGGTATATCCGATTTCTTCCATTATACGTTTCACCTCGACTTCGTCAATGACTTCATTGATTTCTTCCAGTGTTTCCGTTCTGGTTTTGTGCCCCATACGGACATCCCAACTGTAGGGAAAGGAATAGTTGCTATAGCCTCTTTCTTTTTTATGTACATAGATGCCCAATTGATTAATAGTACAATTTGTTGAGCGCCCTGTGTCTGTTGGTCTAACCCAATCTACCTTCTCCTTTAAGAATTTTAGCATTTCCTCCAGCGTTACATCGGTATAACGGTAGAAGTCAACAAACTGGACCTTATCAAAAGTTTCATCCTTAGTAAAAGCAGAGACATCCATCAGCTCTTTAACGGCATCTTCTTCTTGATGGTATAACTTTCTTGCTTCAAGAATAGTATCGTCAATTTTAGCTACATCTGCATTTTCATCCCAAAATAATTCTTCGGTCAAGCGAGTTTCGAAAAACTGCCCACGAGAAAGACCTGTAACAACGAATGGTATTTGTTTATCTAAAGCTATTTGAGTAGCTAGAGTATAAATCGTTTTAAAACAACCGTTACATACATTATGATGGCGGTGAAGGCTGTCAACGAATATCTTGTTCATATGTTCAGTAGTCCCATAGATATGATCCACATTTAACTTACTTACAATACGATTTATGTTACCCTTTGCTTGGTCAGATATATATCCATTATCTAATGTGAATGCAAGCACTTTTAAGCCCATATTGATAAGTTGGGCAAGGATATAAGTGCTATCTTTTCCACCACTTAAAAGAGAAATACAGTCGTAATTCGGACTTTGTCCTCTTTTCGATATTAATATTTTTTGAAGCTCATCTTCGGTTTTAAAATATTTCTGAGCCTGTTCTTTATATCCTTTAAATGCATTACATACATGACAAACTCCGTATTCATCAAAGTCTGTATTTGGATAGTTAGATGGTAAACCACAATCAGAACAGTTAATTACTTCATTTTCTGGAATTGCTTTTTCATTCTCAATAAGCACTACAGCGGTATTTTCAATACTATTGTGCTTTAGCAAGTTAGCCTCTATATCTGATAATTCAATACGGAAGCCTTTCAGTTTTACCTGTTCATCTACTCGGCCCAAGTATTCATATTCACCCTCAGAATTGATTCGGGCTAAATCACCGGTGTGATATATTTTATCATTTGAATCAAAAGGATTTGGTATAAACTTTTCAGCCGTCAATTCTGGCAAATTTAAATATCCTTTAGCTAATCCTTCTCCACCCATAAACAATGAACCGATTACACCATCGGGCACTAAGTTCATGTAGTCATCAAAAATGTAAGCTTTTGAACCATAAATAGGCCTACCAATGGGCACCGAAGTATCAGTGTGCTTGTCTTTGTTGAATTTAGAAACAATACAGCCTACTGTCGATTCTGTTGGGCCATATTCGTTGAAAATTCTTAGGTCCTTTCCAAATCTACTTTGAATGCCCACAGCGATTTTGGTTTTAAAGTCTTCACCGCCAACAATCATTGTTCTGATTTGAGAGTCTGTATTATCATTCCCTTGAATTAAAGCCAAATGCGATGGGGTGAGTTTTATGCTATTGACTTTGTTTTCTTCTAATACTTCCATTAACGAAATATCAGGACCATGACCACTTTCTTTATAAACCTCTATTGCGCCTCCCGTAATCAAAGGCAGGAATGTTGATGTGATGGTTAGATCAAACCCTATAGAAGTAAACAATGGGAAAACAAAAGGTTTATCACTCTTGTAGAATGATTTTGCCCACGATAAATAGTTGGCCAAAGAACCGTGCGAAATCAGCACTCCTTTAGGGTTTCCAGTTGAGCCCGAAGTATATAAAACATATGCTAAATCCTCTTTTTGAATCGCAATGTTCAGGTCAGTGGAACTCATTTCATCAATTTCGGACTGATTCTTTTCTAAAGATAAGATGGGAGTTGAGCCTCCTTCAATTTCATTTTCAAGTCCGGAATTTGTTAATAGCAAAGCACAATTTGCATCTGAAAGAATGAATTTTACCCGTTCCACAGGTTGATCTGAAGAAATTGGTATAAAACTAGCTCCTACTTTTAAAACCGCAAGAACACTCACTATATAGTCTATAGAACGATACATGTGAATTCCGACCTTTTGTCCTTTTTCAATGCTACATTTTCTTAAGAAGGCTGCCAATTGATTTGACTTCTCATCCAGTTCTCGATAGTTTAAGCTATTTTCTTTTTGTGTTATGGAGGTATGGCTTGAAACAGATTTAGTGATAGTAGCAAACTGATTCAAAATGAGATTTTGAGAAGGCTTGTCAGTACCAATAACTATTTTACTTTCTATTTCTTCATTAGATAATAAACTTGATTTTCCAATAGGCGAATGAATGTCACTCAAAAAGGCATCCATTAGATTCAGGAAATGTTGCGGAACTTTGTCAATGGTTTTTTCATCAAAAACGCTATGATTTAAATCAAACAAGAGTTCTAGTTCTCCGGTATCATCAAAATCGACTACATGACAACGCATTTGGTGTGATATATCGATATGACCCGGGTGCATCCATTCTGATTGTACTTCGAAACCATTAAAATCAGAAAAGCTAGCACTGATAAAATTCAAAATGCTGTTAAAGCTTCCACTTATTTCTGGCGTAACCATACCTGGTTGGGCATTCCGCAAGTAATTGCCGCTTTCTAGTTTTATCCGATTTAGAACATCAAAAAATGTATCCTCATCATTAAAATCAACCCCAATTGGGAATATCTCTATAAATAGTCCGACAGTTTCTTTGAAAGGTCTATTTGCTCTGTTGTGCATTGGTGCTCCAAAGGAAATGGATTTTTGACCACTCACCCGATGAAGGAATGAGGCATAGATGGTAGCGAACAAATTGAATAACGTCAAGTTTTGTGTCCATCCTTTAATTTCTGGATTTTCTGCTAATTTTTTAAGCTTTTCAGAACGTTCAGTACCTAATTTTAAGGTTACTCGGGTTGATTCAGTAGTTTTCTTAAGATAGCGAGCTCCATATAAATATGGATTTCCTTTGATTGATTCAACCTTATCTTTCCAATATTTTTTAATATCGTCATGGTCAGAATTTAATCGTTCTCCTTTCTCGAAATCAATATAGGACTGAAACTTTGGAAAATCCAATACTTCATCAGTAGTATTCTCACTGAGACCAGTATAAATTGCTGAAAGATTTTTGAATATTAAGGTTGCTGAAACCGCATCTGTAATTAGATGATGCATATTAAGAAACCAGATATACTTTTCTTCGCCCACTTTTAGTAAGGCGGTATCAAATGCTTTTTTAGAAAGATCAAGCTTGTTTTGGGATCTGTTACGAAGCCATTCTTTGATATCGGCTTCTGCCCAAGTGGAGCAATCTACCACATCTGTAGTATGCTCTAATTCTTCTAGAATAAACTGAAACGGAATTCCATCTTCTTCTCCAAAATTTATTCGCAATACATCTATTTTATTTACAAGGCTTTGAAAAGCATTTTGAAAAATAGGCTCATCAATCCTTCCAAAGATTTTGAAAGAATGTGTCGTATTATGTAAAGGTGTATTTGGATTAAGCTTTTGACCTGCCCACAGCTGTAACTGGCTTTGGGTTAGCGATAAAGCATTTTCATTTCTTTCTTCCATAGAATAACTTTGGTCTCTAGGCTGAAAAATAAAGGGCTATCTTTTCAACAGTTTTGAAATTCTCAAGAGTCATATCCTCTGTTGGAACACGCTTCTTAAACTGTTTTTCAAGAAAAAGGATGAGTCTCATCATTCCCATAGAATCTACAATTCCATTTTCCAAAAGGTTATCTTCAGAATCTATTTCTAGCAATGGTTCTGTCGTAATTTCATTCTTGATGAAAGCTATTATTTTTTCGTTCATTATAGTTGGAGCTACTTTTATCGCAGCAGATAGTCAAAATGTGTAGGTAACATCATTTATAGACTAAAAGATAACGACAAAAAACATAAAAAATTCTAAAGGCAAAGTTAGGCCATCGATATTAAGTACTGCTAAAAACTGTTAGTTAATGAACTACGATATGCGTTCAGTCATCGAAAAATTAACATTTTTACAACCAATACTTTAAAATTGTCCCATATTTACCTTGGTATTTTAAGACTTACGTTTTTAACGTCGCTTTGGGTTATACCTTATTGTATATTTTTAGACAATAGATTCTATTTATGCCGAAACGTTGCGTCAGCGTCCGTTTTATTACTAATTTTATAAGGAAAAATAGCCACCCTGAATTGTACGCTATTTATTTTCTTATTTGATTCAAATAAAAAAATAACTATGAAAAAACTACTTCTGCTCATTCTTTGGGCTTTTCTGCTGTTTCCTATTTTAACATTTTCACATCAACCAAATCAAAGTATCATCTACATGCGTGTTTATGAAGAAGCAGGTATTGATGCACGTTTTGAGATTAATGTGAATCAACTCAATGATGCTTTTGGACTTAGCTTACCTAAATATCCTGAGTGGGAGGATGTAGAACCTCATGTCGAAATGATTAAGACCTATTTGTTGAAGACAAGTTCATTTTCATCCAAATATGGGAAGCACAAAATTATTTTTACGGAAGATGATACGTCCATGGTTTGGACCAGTTTTGGTTTTTTTGTAAAAATTCCTTTCCATTTGGAGAACTCTGAGACTTTGCCTGATGACTTAGTCGTGACGTATTCTGCTTTTATCAATGAAATACCGAATACAAGAAATTTGCTAACCATGGAGTATAATTGGAAAGCAGGCTTAGTGAACAACGAAACAATGTTCGCTTTGGATTTTACAAAAGGTAAGGTTACTAAAACACTTGATTTAACTGAAAAGTCTTATTGGAAAGGCTTTGTTGCCATGGTGGAACAGGGGATTTGGCATATTTGGATAGGTTTAGACCATATACTCTTTTTACTTGCCTTGATTTTACCATCTGTTGTGCGCCGCTCAAAACCTGCGTTGGTAGGTGGCGATATTGAGGTTGGTGAAAGTAAATTTAATATATGGGGCTGGGAACCAGTCAAGAAATTTAGACCAGCCTTTATGTACATTTTAAAAATCGTTACGTTCTTCACAATTGCGCATACCATTACGCTGAGCTTGGCCGCGTTGAATATAATTGTTTTGCCTTCTCGATTGGTAGAGTCAATTATCGCCTTGTCAATTGGTTTGGCAGCCTATCACAATATAAAACCCATATTTAAAGGAAAAGACTGGTTGATTGCTTTTGTATTCGGTCTTTTTCATGGCTTCGGATTTGCTAGCGTTATGGGCGAGTTAGGATTTAAAGGAGAGTTTTTGACCCTCACTTTATTAGGATTTAATATCGGAGTTGAAATAGGTCAAGTATTAATTATCGCTCTGATTTTCCCTGTACTTTATTTCTTAAGAAAATTGAAATTATACCCAAAACTTCTAGTCTATTTGTCTGGACTTCTAATCATAATTTCGCTGTACTGGCTATTTGAACGTGCTTTTGACATCGATTTACCATTGGACGAAAGTATTCGAACTTTTGGTGGTGATATTTTAAGGGCCTTAGGACTCAGAAGCCCCGTGGAATAAAAGTTTGCTACTTGAAAAAAGAAAAAGAATTACAAAAAGACAAGGCTTCATTGCTAAGTCAATGGAAGTCGAAGAATAAATCTGAAGCTGGTTCCCCTAAGATACTTAAAGCGCCGGTTGATGCTGTCATTCCTTTATCCCATGGTCAGCGAAGATTGTGGTTTTTACAACAGTTATATCCCGAAAGTCCATTTTACAATTATTCAGAACGTTATGTTTTTAAAGGAAAATTAGATACGGAAAAGCTCTTGAAAGCATTAGAGCTGGTATGTGATAATCATGATATACTCCGTTCAACATATCATATGGAGGATGGTGAACTTTTTCTCAAAGTTGAGCCTTCAGCTAACATTAAGGTTACGCACCATGACCTAAGCAATCTGGATGAAACGGAAGCAGAGGAATCCGCGAAGGAGCTTATGTTAACAGATGCGCAGTATTCTTTCAACCTTTCCAAACATCCGATGGTTCTTGTTTCTTTGATTAAGATTCATGCAACAAAACATGCTTTGTTGCTAACCTTACATCATATTTCTACTGATAAGTGGTCAATGGGGGTGTTACGAAAAGAATGGGCAGAACATTACAAGTCATTATGTTCAGATGCTGTAATGGATCACTTGAATTCGAGTATTAAATATTCGGACTTTACGTACTGGCAACAAAATCAAGATATAGATTCGAATCAACTGAACTACTGGAAAGAAAAGTTGTCCGGTGATATTCCATATATCAATCTTCCTACGGATTTCCCAAAACCAGCTGAACCAAGTTTTAAGGGGGGGGCGAGTCCAACACAGTTCTTTACTAAAGAATTATCTACTTCCATCCTCGAATTAGCAAAAGAGTTAGAAGTAACACCTTATGTCTTATTTCTTTCCGTTTATTACACCTTACTTTTTAGATATAGTGGTCAAAAAGATATTCTTATAGGCTCCCCTGTTGCTAGCCGGGATCAAAAGGCACTTGAAAATCTTATCGGATTTTTCAATGATACCGTGGTTCTGAGAACAGACCTTTCTCCAAACATGCCTTTCAAAGAATTAGTGAAACAGGTAAAGCAAACCACATTGGACGCCTTTTCAAACAAGGATGTGCCCTTTGATACCTTGGTAAAAGAACTGAAACAAGAACGTTCACTTTCGATAAATCCTTTTTTCCAGGTAATGTTTTTGTACCATGCGGTACCCAAAACGCCCTCCTTTGGAGCTGAACTTACTTTAGAACACGGATTTTTTGATGCAGGAGTATCAAAGTTTGACCTTACACTTTATATTTCTGAGGAAGAAGGAATACTATCCTCCACTTTTGAGTATACCAGTGATTTGTTTGAGGCAACTTCCATCGATAGATTTCAAGAGCATTTTAAAAATCTTTTGGAGGGAATCGTTAAAAACTCAAATCGATCTATTTCTGAAGTCCCTATGCTTACTGAAAAGGAAAGTAAGTTTTTTAACCTTCAGCATTCTAAAGTTGAAAATCCTTTCGCCGATTATTCCGGTATTCATGATATCATTTCTGATATAAGTTCTAAACATCCTGAAAATATAGCTGTTAGCTACATGGATGATAAGATGAGCTATAAAAAACTGAATGATAAGGCAGCTTTACAGGCGAAAAAAATCCTCAATAAAACTAAAAATAGGAACGAGATTGTTGGCTTATGTATTGACCGCTCTCTTGACATGATTGTAGGTATGCTTGCCATATTAAAGGCAGGTTGTGCGTACGTGCCAATAGATCCAAAATACCCCGCTCAGCGCATTGATTTCATGCTTACTGATGCTGAGGTGAATATTGTTGTTACGCATTCAGAACTATGCCATTTGTTCTCGAATTTTGATAGTCATTTGATATCGATTGATTCTTCGGATAGTATTGATGGTATCCAGGAAGAGCTTCCGAAAGTGGAGGAGAACGATTTGGCATATATGATTTATACTTCTGGGAGTACAGGAAACCCTAAAGGCGTTCCCATAACACATAAGAACATCATCAATTCCACGGGTGGTAGATTGGAATTTTACAATACAAATCCGGAGGTATTTTTGCTGATGTCCTCCATTTCCTTTGATAGCTCAAAAGCGGGTATCTTTTGGACACTTTGTACAGGAGGAAACCTAATAATCGCGGAAAACCGTATTGAACAAGATATTTCTAGAATAGAAGAAGTGATTGCTCAAAATGGCGTGAGTCATACGCTAATGCTGCCGTCGCTTTATAATTTAATTTTAGAACATGGAAATACTTCTAAACTGAAAAGTTTAGACACTGTTATGGTTGCTGGTGAAGCATGTCCAGTATCCTTGTGCGCAGCACATTTTGAAAAATTCGATGCTGTTGAATTGTATAATGAATACGGCCCTACTGAGGCTACTGTTTGGTGTATTGCTCATAAAATTGTGAAAGAACATTTAACGGCAACTGTCCCGTTAGGAAAAGCCGTGGCAAATGCAGAAATCTATCTTTTAGATGAATTTTTGAACAGGGTTCCCCTCGGTGCCGTAGGTGAAATATATGTTGGTGGAGTTGGGCTTTCTGGAGAATATTATAAGAGACCAGAATTAACGTTAAAAGCATATGTGGAAAATCCTTTTGGGAATTCTCCCAAAGATAAATTGTATAAGACTGGGGATTTAGGAAGATATCGTTCAGATGGCACCATCGAATTTTTAGGGAGGTCGGACCAACAGGTCAAAATACGTGGTTATCGCATTGAAATCGATGAAATCGAAAGGACCATTCAAGAATATAATGATCTGAAGCGGGTTGTTGTACTGGTGGAGACCTTTGGAGACAACGATTCGAAACGTTTAGCAGGTTATGTGACAGCTGATGTTAATTTGGATGTCAAAGAACTCAAAACATATCTAAAGGACCGATTGCCAGATTATATGGTTCCTAGCTTAATAATTCAGGTTGAAGAAATTACCACTTTACCGAATGGAAAAATCGATAAACTCGGTTTACAAAAGCTTCGAATTGAAGAATCAGTACTGAACTCTGAAGAATTGATTTTACCAGCCAATGATTTGGAATCGAAATTATTGGATCTTTGGAAAGAAGTACTCCAAATGGATACTATTAGTACAGATGATAACTTTTTTGATTTAGGGGGAGATTCTATTCTAAGTATTCAGTTCATTTCAAAAGCCAAAAAGGAGGGAATGCTGCTTTCCCCCAATCAAATATTTGATTATCAGACCATTTCGAAATTAGCAGATTTCTTAGCTTCCAAGAAAACCCAAGACCAAGAATGGGATTATTTAGTTGCTTTGCGTAAAGAAGGCTCGAAGAATCCTCTCTTTTGTATTCATGCCGGAGGAGGGCATATTTTCTTCTATAATGTCTTAACTAAGCATATAGATGCAAATCGCCCCATCTATGCTATTCAAGCCTCGGGTGTTTACGCTGAAAAAGGTATTCATGAAAGTATAGAGCAAATGGCCACTGACTATCTCAGAGCAATGCGTAATTTACAGCCTGAGGGGCCTTATAATATTATGGTGTATTGTTTCAGTGTCGCTGTAGGTCACCAAATGGCCAAGCAGCTAAGTGAACAAGGGCAGGTTGCCAATTTGATTGTAATGGACACTATGGCTGACCCCTGGAACTTGAATACCCCCAAACGTTTGAAAATGCGCGTCAAAGGCTTTTTGAAGCGCTCTTTAAGGAATCCTGTTAAAACCCTTGTTGCTATGGTTTCAACGAGATGGGTCCACTACAAATCAAGGTTTTCCAAAGCTAGGGCAACTCCTGAAGAAAAGGCACTGCTAGAAATGAATGCTAACTTAGGAAAGATTTGTAAAGTATATGACTGGAATCCAGTAAGTGGTCAGGTGGCAATCATACTTACCGATAAAGAAGAAGAAAGCATAAATACCGAGATTGTAGAATCATGGCAGACTTTGGTATCCGGAGAAGTCAAGGTAGCTCGAACGAAGGGGGCTCACATAAATTTATTTGAAGAACCAGACGTTAAAGAGGTTTCTGCCAGAATAGACGAGTTCTCGGTTTAAAAGAATATCATTTCTAAAATTAATAAATGCATATAGCGGTTGCAGCACCAAGTTTAACAGGTCGGCTTCATTCAACCTTCGCTTTGGTTTCGAGGTTGGAGATAGAAGGTCATAAGGTTACCTACCTTTGTTCCGCTGAAATTGCTAAAAAAGTACATAAACAGGGATTTAGCTACGTTGAAATCCCAGAAATCAATTTCTACTTTGATGATTCCGAGCAAGTTGTGCAGTATTCATTGTTTGCCAGATTCAAATTCCATTTCATGAATTTGGGCAAACATTACAAAAGAGGAAAGAGAATATTACATCTCGAGGAATATAAAAAGATTATTATCGAGCTCAATCCGGATAGGATTATTATAGATGTGGAATTGCATGACATTATTTTCCCCGCACTGGCGACTAAAATTCCTGTCATATTGTGCCATACTTGGTTTTCAGATAAAATTGATGTGAAATTACCCTCAATTCGTACTTCAATTATTCCCGGTCAAGGATTTAGTGGAAGCAAGCTGGGTATATCCCTTTCTTGGGTTAAGATGAGATTAATGGTTTACGGTAGATTATGGATTAACAAACTCACTTTTAACAACTACCGAAGAGAGGTCTTTCGAAAATATGCCAAGGAAATTGGATTTTCGAGAAATAACCTATTGCTCAATACGCTTCCACCGTTGTATAGTTTTAACAAATTACCCATTTTGACTTTGGCGATGCAAGAAATGGAATTTCCTCATACGCCAGCAAATAATCTTAGGTATTTAGGTCCCATGGTGTTTGAAAATAGGATAGGTATAAATTCGAATCTGGATACAGAAAACCGGATATCGAAAGTTTTAGCACTAAAAGAAAACTCAAGCAAAAAACTTATTTATTGCTCTGTAAGTAGTTTTGTCAAAGGTGATGTATCCTTTTTGAAAAAAGTAATTGAAGCTGTAAGTGATGAGGAGAATTGGCTTTTGATAATGACCTTGGGTGGTAATATAAATCCAGAATTATTAGGAGCAATTCCTGAGAACATATTTTTGTTTAGTTGGGTGCCGCAACTCAAGGTACTAGAAAAATCAGATTGCAGTATTAATCATGCCGGAATAAATAGTATTAATGAATGCTTGCATTTCGCGGTGCCTATTTTAGCCTATTCAGGAAAGTTTTTTGATCAAAATGGCAACGCTGCTAGGATAGCTTACCAAGGAATGGGCCTTCGGGGAGATAAGGATATGGACACAAGTGAAACGATACGGCATAATATAGTACGAATTTTGACTGAAGCTTCATTCAAGAGCAAGATGATTGAAATGAATGAGCTCTATCAAGAGTATCGTCAAAGAGAAATAACTCCTTTTCTAAATTAATGGAGGAAATGGAATTAAAGAAAAAAAGCCTTACTGATAAAACAATCCATTTCTGGTATTGTGATTTCAATCAAAATAAGAACAGGCTTGACTCTTTTCATTCCATACTTTCGACTGATGAACGCGCTCGCAGTGGAAAATTCAAATTTGAAAAGGACAGAGATTGCTATATTATTTCCCGCGGGATTCTAAGACTTTTATTAGGAAGTTATCTGGATATGAAGGCAAAGGATATAAAGTTTAAATACACCTCCTATGGAAAGCCAATCCTTGATTTTGAAAGTAACTTAAAGTTCAACGTATCCCATTCAGGAAATAGGGCTGCTTTTGCCTTCTTCAGGAACACTGAAATAGGAGTTGACATTGAAAAAATAAAATATGATTTCGATGTTTTGGAATTAGCACAGAATTTCTTCTCTAAAAAAGAGATTGAAGTCTTAGAGAGACAATCCGAAGAAAATTTGCCCGCGGCTTTCTTTCGCTGTTGGACACGAAAAGAATCATTTATCAAAGCAGAAGGCAGCGGACTCTCATTTCCCTTGGATAAGTTTGCCGTTTCCTTAGAAAATGATGAAGAGGCAAAACTATTAGAAACTCAATGGAATTTAAAAGAGAAAGTCGAATGGAACTTGTTTTCCTTTAAACCAGCTTCGGATTATATTGCTGCAGTGGCGGTCAGAAATCATGTTACGAAAATCTCATATTACGATTGGGATGAATTGAGTTCATAAACCTCGCTCACAACTTCTTCTTAAAATTATCTTAAAACTATTCCCATGGTACTGTTTTCAGTTCGTGGAATTGATGCTTTTAACTATATTACAAGAAGATTTCAAAAATCAAAAAACAAACACACATGAAAAGAAGAGATTTTGTTCAAATGTCCGGATTAGGGGCAGGTGCACTATTGTTACCCACAACAATGATGGGCAATTCTATTGCAGCTGAGGCATTGCTAGCCCCTGGTATGGATGTTATTGTTAAAAAACGCATGGCTGATGTTGCCCTTAATACGGCAAAGTCCATGGGTGCCACCTATGCTGATGCCCGTATTGGTAGGTATTTGAACCAATATGTATTCACACGTGAAGATAAGGTTCAAAATGTAGTAAATACCGAATCTTTCGGAATCGGAATTCGAGTGATTGCAAATGGTACTTGGGGTTTTGCTTCAACCAACAATGTTACCGAAGACGGAATCCAAAAAGCTACGCAGCAGGCTGTTGCTATTGCGAAAGCGAATTCTAAATTTCAAAAAGAACCCGTTGTTTTGGCTCCAGTATCGGGTCAAGGGGAGGTTTCATGGAAGACTCCTATTAAAAAAGATTTCAAAGATGTTCCAGTTTCTGAAAAGGTTGATTTGTTACTTAACGCAAATGCTGCTGCACTTGAGAATGGTGCAAACTTTGTGAACTCCGCTTTATTTATGGTCAACGAGCAAAAGTATTTTGCTTCAACCGACGGTTCCTATATCGACCAAGATGTTCATCGTATTTGGCCAACATTTGGAGTAACCGCAGTGGATCAAGCTGCCGGTAAATTCAAAACAAGACAAGCAATGAGTGCACCCATGGGAATGGGGTATGAATATATGGATGGACTAGCGTCCGAAAAACTAGATGGTGCAGCCGGACTTAAATTATATCGCAATAGTTACGATATGGTTGAAGACGCAACCACTGCAGCCAAACAAGCCAAAGAAATGCTAACGGCTAAATCGGTTGATCCAGGTAAATATGACCTAGTTCTAGAACCAAATCACCTAGGTTTGACGATACATGAATCTGTAGGGCATCCCACGGAATTGGATCGTGTATTGGGTTACGAAGCCAATTATGCAGGTACAAGCTTTGCTACCATTGATAAATGGGAATCCAAAGACTTTAAATATGGTAGTGATATCGTGAACATCGTTGCAGACAAAACTCAAGTAGGTTCGTTAGGTGCTGTTGGTTATGATGACGAAGGTGTTCCTTGCAAACAATGGGATATCATTCGGAATGGTGTTTTGGTGAACTATCAGGCTATTCGGGATCAGGTGAAAATGATTGACCAAAATGAATCACACGGTTGTTGTTATGCACAGAGTTGGAATGATGTACAGTTCCAAAGAATGCCAAATATTTCATTAGAAGCTGGCAAGGAGGCCTATTCTGTTCAACAAATGATTAAAGATGTTGAAAAAGGAATTTACATAGCTGGCAGAGGTTCGTATTCTATTGACCAACAGCGATACAACTTCCAATTTGGAGGAACTGTATTTTATGAAATTAAAGATGGCGAGATTGTAGGCATGTTAAACGACGTTGCTTATCAATCAAACACGCAAGAATTCTGGAATTCATGCGCCAAAATATGTGATCAGAGCGATTACCGTTTGTTCGGTTCGTTCTTTGACGGAAAAGGTCAACCGCCACAGGTAAGTGCGGTTTCCCATGGTAGTTCTACCACACGATTTAATGGCATCAATGTTATTAATACGGGTAGAACGGTGTAATCTCCAGTTTCATTAAAAGATAATTACAATGGCAATATATACAGAAGAAGAAGCAAGAAAGATAATGGAAAAGGCACTTAGCCTTTCCAAAGCTGATGCTTGCGAAGTTAATTTAGAAGGGAGCGAAAGTGGGAATATCCGCTATGCTCGAAATTCAGTTTCTACCGCTGGGCATCGTTCAAATCAGACCTTGGTGGTACAATCCAATTTTGGTAAGCAAATGGGTACCGCAACAATAGACGAATTCGATGATGAATCTTTGAAAAGAGTGGTGGCTAGATCAGAGGAGCTTGCAAAGCTTTCTCCGGAGAATCCTGAGTTTATGGGCCCATTGGGTCCGCAGGTGTATGACAATTCAATTACCTATGTCGAATCAACGGCTAATATTACTCCTGAGTTTCGTGCTGAGGTTGCAAATAGCAGTATTGAACCTGCTGTAGCCAAAGATGTTACAGCGGCAGGGTTTTTAGATGATTCTGCAGGATTCAGTGCAATGATGAACTCCAAAGGACTTTTCGCTTACAATAAAGAGACTAATCTTGAATTTACGGTTACCATGCGTACAAACGATGGTACAGGTTCTGGTTGGGTAACTAGAGATGTAAATGATGTAAGCAAATTTGATGCGAAGGAAGCGTCAAAAGTCGCAATTGACAAAGCGGTTATGTCAAGGGAGGCAAAAGCAATCGAACCAGGTAAATACACCGTAATCTTAGAACCATCGGCCGGATTAGGTCTACTAAATGGACTTGGGCGAGCTATTAGTGCGCGTTCAGCAGATGAAGGAAGAAGTTTCATGTCCAAAGAAGGCGGAAATAAACTCGGCGATAAAATTGTTGATGAACGAGTACAACTTTGGTCAGACCCATTGAATATTGAGGTGCCTAGTGCTACCTGGAATGGTGCAGGTCAACCTTTAAAGAAAACTAGTTGGATTGAAAATGGAGTCGTCAAAAACTTAGCCTATGGCAGATTTTGGGCCAAGGAAAAGGGCGTAGACCCAGTCCCGTTTCCAAGCAACTTTATCATGGCAGGAGGTGATGATTCCTTGGATGATTTAATCAAAAGCACTAAAAAAGGAATTTTGGTGACACGCTTATGGTATATCCGTTCGGTAGATCCACAAACATTACTTTATACGGGACTTACAAGAGACGGAACTTTCTATATTGAGAATGGTGCTATCAAATATCCTATCAAGAATTTGAGATTTAATGAAAGCCCGATTATTATGCTGAATAACTTGGAAACCCTTGGGAAACAAGAGAGGGTTGATGGTAATTTGATTCCGTATATGAAAATTCGGGATTTCACTTTCACCAGTTTATCTGATGCCGTATAATCAATTTTGAAATGTATTCGAATCTCCGATGTTTTATGACGTCGGAGATTCTTTTTTATAACAGAAAAGGCACATATCAAAAATCATTTTAGATTTAGAACTTGAACAACGAATTTTTCTTTACACGATTACAATATGAATCTGGTGATTGGGATGTAGACCAACGAATGCCCTCAAACCTTTTGAATTCATTGGTAGAATATACAACTCTGGCGGTTGATAAGCAGGAGAAGATTATCACTTTGGCGAGTGATGATATTTTCAAATCACCCTTCTGTTATCTTTCAGGTCATAAGTTGGTGCAGTTTACCAAACAGGAAAGAGAGAACTTTGAGAAGTACGTCAACAATGGTGGTTTTGTTTTTGTAGATGACTGTAATCACGATATAGATGGATTATTTGCAAAATCTTTTGAAAGGCAAATGGATGAGATTTTTGGGGAAGGAAAATTGAAGAAAATCCCAAACAATCATGAATTGTACAATATCTTCTTCAAATTTGAAGATGGACCGCCAACCACATCTCAAGAACTAAATGGCTGGGGAGATGATTTGGTGCATGAATACCTGAAAGCCATTGAAATCAATGGAAGAATCGGGGTTTTATATAGTAACAAGGACTATGGGTGCGAATGGGATTATGATTTTAGAAACAAACGTTGGTACAAAATAGACAATACAAGATTTGCTGTAAACATCGTAATGTATGCGCTTACTTCGTAAATAAAATTTGAATGGATAAACATTTAATGGAAGTACAACAGGAAGTTGAAACCCTAACGGGAAAACTTACTGACTTAAAAAAGGAAATGGCGAAAGTCATTGTAGGTCAAGAAGAAACCATCGAACATTTGTTGATTACTTTTTTAGCTGGTGGTCATGCTCTTTTAGAAGGAGTTCCTGGTCTTGCGAAGACTTTGATGATTAAAACCTTAGCGCAGACCATTGATTTAGACTTTAGCAGAATACAGTTTACACCAGATTTAATGCCTTCGGATATTATTGGGACAGAAATTCTAGAAGAAGATCATACAACAGGTAAGAAGTTTTTTGAATTTAATAAAGGTCCGATTTTCGCGAATATCATACTTGCCGATGAGATAAACAGAACACCTCCAAAAACCCAAGCTGCGCTCTTGGAAGCTATGCAAGAATTTGAGGTTACCTATTCCGGAAAGACCTACGAATTGGACAAACCTTTTTTTATTTTGGCTACGCAGAACCCTATAGAACAGTCGGGAACATTTCCTTTGCCGGAAGCACAGCAAGATAGATTCTTGTTATATATCAAAATAGGATATCCGAGTGCATCCGAAGAAAATAGTATTCTAAAAAGTACGACAGGTATCAAAAAGGAAAAAGTCAAAAGTGTCGTAACTGGAAAAGAAATCCAAAGGCTCCAAGCTTTAGTGCGAGAAATACCTATTAGTGATGAGCTTATTGATTTTACGAGCAAAATTGTTCGTGCAACCAGACCGGATTCAACTACAGATGATTATGTAAAGGAGTGGGTGAATTGGGGTGCAGGTCCAAGAGCTGGTCAGGCAATGATTCTTACTGCAAAGGCACGCGCTTTGCAAGCAGGGCGATTAGCGGTAACGCTTGATGATTTAAAGCATGTGGCGTATCCAGTACTTCGACATCGTGTAATTGTAAATTTTAAAGCTGAAGCAGAAGGGGTTACTTCAGATGAGGTTACCAAGCACCTGTTAGATACGATTAAGTTATCCTCTTAAAAATTTGCTGTGAAACAAGATTATCGACAATTATTGCAACCCAAAATTATCAATAGTCTATCAGGACTTTCATTGATAGCAAGGGTCGTTGTAAATGGATATCTCTCAGGTCTAAATCGTAGTAAACGAGTAGGGGCTGGTTTGGAGTTCAGTCAATACAGGGGTTACGAAGCTGGGGATGATTTACGTTTATTGGATTGGAAGATGTTGGCTCGTTCTGGACGGTATTACATTAAACAATCGGAAATAGATACCCATATAACCGTCAAGTTTATTCTAGATGCCAGTAAGTCCATGCTACATAAAGAGAATACCATCACGAAATTGGAATATGCAAAAGTATTGATTGCCTCCTTGGCCACTTTAGCTCAAAATCAAGGCGATAGAATTGGTCTGTTTGCCTTAAATGACGAAAGCTTGAAATCCGTACCTCCTGTATTACAAAAGCAGCAATACACTCGATTTTTACATGAATTAGCAACTATCAAAGGCAAAGGCAAATGGCCTGAACAATCTTTAGAATTTGAAAAGTTGCATGACCGGAGTCGCAAGGAACTTCTGTTTTTTATTACCGATTTACATGAGGATACAGCCGAATTGACCTCTAAAATAAAAGGATTAAAAACCGCTCGAAATGAAGTCATCGTGTTACAGATTATGGGAGAAAACGAACTTGAATTCAACTATAGGGGATATGTGGTTTTTGAAGATTTAGAAACCGGTGCGAAAGTTAAAGTTGATACGAAATCTGCAAAAAGGAATTACCTCAAAGTGTTTAAGGAAACTATGGTTGAGACAAAAAACAATTTACTCTCAAATGGTATAGCGCATCATTTGTTTACCCTTGACGATCCCATTGGTGAAGCTTTAAACCTATTTCTAAAACAAAGAACCTATCTATTGTAAATGGTATTCGCAAACGCTATATATCTATGGGGGTTATTGGGATTGCTAATCCCAATTGCAATACATTTATGGAGCCGTAAAAAGGTAAAAACGATAAAGGTAGGTAGTACAAAACTGCTCGAAGCATCTGAACCAAAGCAAACGAGTAGTATCAAACTTAACGAATTGTGGTTATTACTTTTACGACTGCTTACCATTCTATTGTTGGTTTTTATCATGGCAGAACCCAGTATTACCTCGATGGAAGAAAATACGGCTATCAGCTATTTGGTTGAGTCTAGCTTAGTTAACGATGAACGGATGCGTTCTATTTTGGATACGATTTCGAAGGAATCTGTTCGAATCCTAGAAAGTGGATTTCCTAAATGGAATGATTATGATTTTTCGAAGCTTTCAAATACACCTTCCTATTGGCAATTAGCGCGAGAAATGCAATTCATTCCTTCGGATAGTATTGTCATTTTTTCCAGAGGATTTAGAAAAGGTTTGAAAGGTAAGCGTCCAAAAATTAAAACAAATACACATTGGATAGTTGTTGAGTCCAATGAAATCAATCAAAATCTAACTGAGGCAAAAGAGAAAGATGCTTATGCTGAAGTGCTTACCATGTCAAGCAACACTAATTCACTTTCCTTTAAAAAGGACAGTATCTCTTTTGATAGTGATTTGATTGAGTTTAATACTCAAAAGGATAGCATACGTTTATTGACATCCGATTCAAAAGACTGGATTGCCCTCAAAAAAGACATTCCAATTAAAATAGGCATTCTTGAAAATGATTCTTTAAGCAACCAAGTCCAATTTATTCAAGCGGCCTATCGTGGTATTTCCCGATTTTTGGATAGACCACTGAAGATTGAAGTTTTAAACGATATAAAGGATATCGAGGATTTTAATACACTTATTACGTTTGATCATACGCTAACTCTTGAAACGCAAGCAAATGTTATTAGCTATCAACCTGATACCTTCGCAAGTCAATTAATTACAGAAGGCCCAACCCAAAACCTTTTTCATCTTACAGAATTATTGAATAGTGAAAATATTGTTAAAGAACATCTTCCTGAAAAGCTATTAAAACTTCTGAATCAAAGAGCGGGACTTGAACGCACAATACGTATGAGCGATGTAAGAACAGTGGCTGAAAATGAACTCCAGCCCTTAAAATCAGAAGTAAAACTGATAAAAAATACAGCTGGTCTAGTTCAAATGACTTCTTGGCTATGGTTGGCTTTGATTCTGGTTATCATTTTAGAACGTATTGTATCCAAATTGAGAAAGCAATGAGTATGACTGGAAAACATATAGTCATTCAGTTTACAAAACGATGGCAATTTCTGCTCGTCGTTGAGGTCTGTGCATACGCTTTGGGTTTTGCTTTGTTGGTTTTTGCTGTAAGCTTTAATCTCATGGCAACAATGTGTGGCTTTGTCGTTTGTGGACTGGTATTACTTTTAATCAGAAAGCCTTGGCAAATTAACCTTAACAAAGCTTCTAGCTTTTTGGATCAAAGCTTGGGAGGAATGGAGAACAGCACAGGATTATTTCTAACTCCAAAAACTGAACTTTCTGATATAGCTTTATTGCAAAGGCATAGGATAGAAGAGCGGTTGAAAACTGAAATTGGCAAAGTGGAACCTAAAGTCCCTTTGAAAAGGGCGCTTCTTTGGTTATTGGTTTTCGGAGTAGCTGCTTTTTTTCTGTACTATTTCAATTTGTTTGGAAATCTGAATACTAGTAATAATAGTCCCGCAACTAAGGAAGCCATTGTTTTTCAAGCTTTGGATTCTGTGGTGTCCGAATCAAATCCCCCAAGTATCAAGGAACAAAGGCTTACTATTAAATATCCTGCTTACACAGGGCTCCCTCCCAAAACAACAACGAATATGAATATCAAAGCTTTGGAAGGTTCAACTATCTTTTGGAGCATTCAATTCGATAAAGTTGTGGATAGTGTTTTTATGGAAAGAAATGGAGAAAGTAATTCCATGAAATTGAAGGGCACAAAATATATAAAAAGCATCCAGTTAGCGCAATCAGGATTTTACAATTTCAAGTTTAAGGATTTAGGAGGCACGAACTATTTGTCAGACTTGTATTCAATAGAAGTGGTAAAAGATGAGATTCCTGAAATTGAAATACAACAGCTAAAGCAGTTTAGCTCATTTGACGCGAAAGATGATAAAATACTGAATTTCAATACTTTAATCTCTGATGATTACGGAATTTCAGATGTTTACATTATTGCAACAGTAACCAAGGGTGAGGGAGAATCCGTTAAGTTTAGAGAAGAGCGATTGTCTTTTGGTGCCCTTAATTCCAGAAGTAAAAAACTGAATTTGAAGAAGACGATAGATTTGGCTGCACTAAAAATGGAGGCCGGTGACGAATTGTATTTCTATATAGAAGCTATAGATACAAAGCAGCCCAAACCCAACCGAGCCCGCAGTGAAACTTTTTTCGCGGTAATACGTGATACAGTTTCGAATCGATTTGCCGTGGAAGGTACCATGGGTGTTGATTTAATGCCGGATTACTTTAGAAGTCAACGACAGCTAATTATCGACACTGAGAAATTGATTGCCGATAAAAACAAGCTTACTGAAAAGGAATTCAATTTTACCAGCAACGAATTGGGTTATGACCAAAAGGCGCTCCGATTAAAATATGGGGAATTTATGGGTGATGAAGCGGATTCGGGGATTCAGGTTACTGAAGAAATTGAACCAGAGGCATTGCCAGAAGGTGAACAGGAAGAAGATGACCCATTGGGAGCGTACACACATGACCATGACCACGACAATGAGCATAACCTTGCAGATCTCGACCATGAAGAAGAAGAGACTGATGAAGAGGAAGACCCGCTCAGCAATTATTTACACAACCATGATGACCCCGAAGAATCAACTCTTTTCACACAATCTTTAAAAAGTAAACTACGACAGGCGATGGCTGAAATGTGGGATGCAGAATTACATCTTCGTTTGTATACTCCCGAAAACTCTTTGCCTTACCAATATCGGGCCTTGAAGTTGATTCAAGAGATTAAAAACAGCTCTCGAATTTATGTGCATCGCATTGGCTTCGACCCACCGCCCATAAAGGAAGACAAACGATTAAGCGGAGAAATTAAAGACATCAAAACTTTACAGAAGGTTGATGATGTAGTCAAGGAAGATGATTTTTCCGCAATGCGGGAAGCTGTTACTAGAATTACCGAGATTGTTGCTAATCAATCTAAACTAGTAGATACAGATAGAGGACTTTTCGATGCTGCTGGAAATGAGTTGGCCGTTTTAGCAATTAAAAACCCAAGTAAATACCTCAATACACTACAACGCTTAAAATGGATATCTGAAAAGGAGCAAATAACTGTGCAAGAATTACTTGAAGTGCAATCCGGATTATTACGGGCATTGCCCACTATTGAAGCCAACCCTTCCAAAAGAACCTTTTTTCAAGACGAGATGAATACATTGATGCTAAAAGAATTGGAAATCAATGATTGATACAGATCTTTTTCAAAACTCTTATTTACTTTGGCCAGTTGCTATTGCGGCATCGGTATTATGGATTTTATTTGTTTGGAAAGAATGGAGTACCCCCATAAAAAAACGATTCTATTTTCATAGTTTGATTTCCCTGATAACCATCCTTTCGCTTGCTATGTTGGCCCTTAAGCCGCTGAGTAAAAGGGTAGTGCAATCAAATGCAGGAGTACTGCTAACAAACGGTTACAGTCAAAAACATCTAGATAGTTTAAAAAAGAGCATAAAAGGGATTACAATTCTTGATTATCAGGAGAATGCTCAAATAGGTCAAGTCTTAGATTCATTGGGTAATTTGTTTGTCTTGGGGAATGGCGTTGCCTCCTATGATTTTTGGCAATTTGAAAATCGTTCTGTGCGCTATTTGGGAGCTGAGGTACCCTCCGGAATAATAGATTTAAAATATACCCAGGAAAATGTTTTGGGCGAGCCTTTGAAAATTGAAGGCAGATATCATAACGCAAGAGCTTCTCATAGGCTTGTCCTTCAGGATGGCAATTCGCAAGGCCTGGATTCGCTCGAGTTCAATTCTGAAACGATTCAGGCGTTTGAACTTTCTACTCCCTTAAAAGCAATTGGGAACTTTGTTTTTCAATTGGTTGAAAAGGACTCCTTAGGAGAAGCGATTTTGAAAGAACCCTTGCCCTTCAAAGTGATAGATAAAAATAGCCTTAAAATACTTTTGGTCAATAGCTTCCCAACTTTTGAGACGAAATATTTGAAAAACTATTTAGCAGAAATGGGGCATGAGGTAGTAGTAAGAAGTCAATTAACTCGTGGGCGCTATAAGTTCGAGTATTTCAATACGAAAAGAATTCCTATCTATCGTTTTGGGGAAAAAGAATTGGAAAACTTTGATTTGCTTTTCATTGACGGAACTTCCTTTAGAAACTTATCCACCAGGTCCTGGACATCTATTGAAAAAACAATACAGCATAAAGGAATGGGATTGTTTGTCCAGTCAGAAGCTAGCTTATTTGACAGGTCTTCTAAAAGACACGGATTAGAATTTGAGAAGGATGGAATTCCCAAGGCGACCTTGAATGAATTTCCGAAGGTATTATTGGAGAAATTCACATTTCGATTTAAGGATGTTGATGGAATAGAAGAAATTCATACTTCTAAGGGAAATCTTGTAACAGCATATAAACGGATACAGCAGGGTAGGATAGGGGCTTCTGTAATCCAAAACACCTATCAGCTCCAACTAGATGGTAAAACAGGGATCTATCGTCAATTTTGGTCTGAAATTGTAAATAAGCTCTCCAAGAAAAAAACTCTGCTAACAGATTGGGAGGTAACTAACAATTTCCCTTTGGAAAACCACCCTTTTCAATTTGAACTTCGAACATCCATCGAAAAACCTCAAGTGTTCAGTACTGATAAATATCAAATTGCATTGAGACAACATGTAGATATTCCTTCACTTTGGAGCAGTACAACCTACCCCAAAAATAAAGGATGGAATTCCCTTCTTCTTAAAGATAAAACTCATGTAGGTTTGGATTTTTTTGTTGTAGATAGTACTACTTGGCAGTCTTTAAGAACTAAAAGACGGCAGAAAGCAAATAGAAGGTTTTTTACTGCAATATCTGACAGTTTTGTAGAAAGGACTATTACTGCCTCAATACATCCAATTTGGTTCTTTCTTGTGGCTTTATTTGGTTTTGGATATTTATGGGTATACCCAAAAGTATTCCAGAATTGAATGGTATAATTTTCCCGCAGATAAACATTCTAGGGAATAAATGAACTATTTAACTTTTTTGGCGCTTCTTTAACACTACAAGCCAGATTTGGGCGTTAGTTTTACAAATTAAAAAGTTGCTTTGATTCACGATATTTTAATTGCCATGTTATGGAGTATTTCCCCATTTGGAGAAGCCAAGGTTGGTATTCCCTATGGCATGTATTCAGGCGCTAATATCTATTGGGTATTCTTTTTTTGCTTCGTGGCAAACGTCCTTGTTTTTCCTTTGATGTTTTTTTTCTTAGAGCATATCAACACCTACCTTTTGCGTCTAAGGTTTTATAAAAAAGCAGCAGTTTATGTTGCTAAGAAAGCAAAACTTGGCTCCGGGGAAAAAATCAAAAAATACGGATTTTTCGGACTAATATTCTTCGTTATGTTGCCTATACCCGGCACTGGTGTATATGCGGGCAGTATCGCAAGCTATATATTTAAATTTGAACGACAGAAAGCCTTTATCGCCAATACGATTGGTATTTTTATTTCTTCAGTAATTGTCTGGGTAACAACACTTATAACAATGGGTGTCATTCAATAATTCATTTTGTTGATAAGTACTAAATCACTTCTTTTTTTTAACGTATAAGTCCCATTATTTTAGCGGGCTTTTAAGCGTATGAGAGAACTTGAAGTTGGTGATAAAGTATACAATGTCAAACAAGACGGTTTTGGTGATTTTGCCCGTTATTCTTTTTCCGAAGTGGTAAAATTAACAAAGACATTGGCGATTTTAAAGAATGGTGTACGTCTCTACAATCAGCCTAGAGCCTCCTATATTATTGAAGATGTGGGTTATTGCGTTTCAAGACAGAAAGGTGTGCATTGGCATTTATTATCACTAAAGGCAATTCGAAAAGCACAAATCGAGAATGAAAAAATTGCGGCCTACGATTGGTTTGAATCTAAGGAGTTTACTTTAAAAGAGAAAATGTATATCTACGAACAGTTTAAAAAATTAGCTGAAGAATCTACTGCGGCTAAGACACATAACTATTCTTAAGCTCAAGAAAAAGCAATTGCAATTTTTTGGTGATTACCCCAGGTTCATTCCCCTCGTAATAGGCGTGCTCATCAATTTTTTGAATTGAGGCGATTTGAGTTGAGGTTCCGGTCAAGAAGGCTTCATCCATTTCGTTGATATCTTGCTCCAATATTCCTTTTTCCTGAATGGGAATATTACTTTCACGACACAACTGAATGACGATTTCTCGAGTAATGCCATTTAGAATATTTTCATCCGCTGGATGCGTATAAACAATTCCATCCTTCACAAAAAAGATATTAGAATGGGAAGCTTCGGTCACTTTTCCATCCCTATAAAAGACTGTTTCGTAATGTCCTCCTTTGATAGCGACATCATTGGCCATAACATTCCCCAATAGGGAGGTCATTTTAATATCGCAGCGGTGCCAGCGAAAATCTTTGGCTATGACTACTGATATAGGTTTTTCGTTTATGTCCGGCAAAATAAAGGGTATGGCATACATCAATAGTGTAGGCTCAATGTTGGTAGGAAACGAATGCTTTCTGGGTGCAATACCACGAGTTACCTGTATATAGAGTAAACAGTCTTTGTCCTCTAATTCACAGGTCTGCAGTAATTGTTCAATTGTATCTGGTAGGCTCGAAACATCAAATTTAATATTAATTTTCTCAAGACACTCTGCGAGTCTCTTTAGATGTTCTGCACCGTAGAAGAAATTGCTATTGATTTGGAGCATTACTTCATAAATGCCATCGCCAAACAAAAAGCCTCTGTCAAAGACCGATATTTTGGCATTCTCAGCGTCTAGAATCTCGCCGTTTAAATATACTTTTTTTGGATAATGGGCCATCGCTTTTATTTCCCGATACAAAAATTAGCAAAAATATTCCCCAACAAATCATCGGAAGTGATTTCTCCAGTTATCTCGCCAAAGTGATTGAGAGCTTCCCGAATATCCAAAGAAAGTAAATCACTGGAAACGCCATCATCCATGCCAAAATTTACTTTTTCAACGGATTCTAAAGCCTTAATTAAAGAATCATAGTGTCTCGTATTTGTGACGATGGTTTCATTGTTGCGCAATGTTCCAGTGTTAACGAATTGTAAGAGTTGATTTTTTAATTCTTCGACTCCTTCACCTGTTTTAGCTGATAGGAGTAAAGCCGTTGCTAGTTGCAGGTTGATAGTTGATAGATTTACTTCAGAAAGCATATCTTTTTTATTTATTACAACCAAGAGTTGTTTTAAAGGGTATTGATTTTTTACTTTCTCAATCTCTACTTTTAAGTTTTCCAGATGATTACCATCAACGAACAACGAACAACCATCAACCAAATAGAAAACAACCTGAGCCTGTTCTATTTTCTCAAAGGTCTTTCGAATTCCTATTCCTTCAACCACATCTTCGGTTTCTCGAATTCCAGCAGTATCTATAAAGCGGAAACCTAGGCCTCCAATTGAGATTTCATCTTCAATGGTATCTCTGGTAGTTCCTGCAATTTCTGATACTATGGCTCTTTCCTCATTTAGAAGGGCATTCAATAAGGTGGATTTACCAACATTGGGCTCACCTACAATGGCTACGGGAATTCCATTCTTAATAACATTTCCGACCGCAAATGAATCGATTAGTCTTCTGAGTACGTTTTGAATCCGATGCAATAAATCTTTGAATTGGTCACGATTTGCAAATTCAACATCTTCTTCTGTGAAATCTAGTTCTAGCTCAATAAGTGATGCAAAGTTTAAAAGTTCATCTCGCAGGGTCTTAATTTCATTGCTAAAACCGCCTCGCATTTGCTGAATAGCAATTTGATGACTTGCTTCATTGTCGGATGCAATTAAATCCGCCACTGCTTCTGCTTGACTTAAATCTAGTTTTCCGTTTAAGAATGCACGTAGTGTAAATTCACCTGCATCTGCCATACGGCAGCCATTCCGGAGAAATAATTGAATGATTTGTTGTTGTATGTATTGAGAACCATGACAGGATATCTCGACAACATCTTCTCCTGTATAGGAATGCGGATTTTTAAATAAAGACACCAAAACTTGGTCATATGTTTTATTGCCTTCCACAATATGACCTAACATGATGGTATGGCTTTTTTGCTTGGTTAGATTTTTTCCATGGATGGATTTAAAGAAATCACCAACAATTGATATGGCATCTACACCTGAAACACGAATAACGGCGATTGCCCCAGCTCCTGAGGGAGTGGCCAAGGCGATAATAGTGTCTTTTAAAAGCATAGGCAAAAATAGCTAAAATAGGTTTGATTATTTTATATCTTAGGGGCACAATACATAGATTTGATATTATGAAAAAATCCCTCTTAACACTTACCTTACTTGTTGGTTTTGTCTATTTTGGAAATGCTCAGGAAACTGAACAAGCTTCTGATTCTGTTTTGGTTGCACAACAACAAATTGAGAAGCAGAAACAAGATTTGAAAGAAGCCAAAGAAGCGCAGAAAGAAATCGATAAGGCCGAAAAAGCCCAAAAAAAAGCCGAAAAGGCGCAAAAAAAAGCCGAAAAAGCTGTAAAAAAGCAAGAAAAGCTAATTTCCACAATAAGCGCTAAGAAAAAAGGGATTGAGAAAAACCAAATGAAAATCCGAAAATTGCAAAGTAAATTAGCCAAAGGAAGAAGCAAAGGAAAGATAGCTCCGTCAGATGAAATGAAAATTAATCAAAAGATTAAAAAGCTTGAATTGTCGATTGCCAAAGACAAAGAGAAGCTTACCAAACTTCAACAAAAACAATAATTATTTAGAAAGTGTAACAAATTTCCATAAAACCCGTCATATTAGTAAGAACCCCTAAAATAGATATTATGGAAATCATCAATCAAAAATCAATTCAAAGGACTGACAACCAATTGTTAGCCTTAACACATGCATCTCAATTATTAACATACCTTACCGGTTTCGGTGGATTAATAGTACCACTAGTAATTTGGTTAAGCTCAAAGGATTCCGTTCATGGAATGGACGAACACGGTAGGTCAATCATCAACTTTCAGTTGACTATGATTTTGTTATTCGTGTTAAGTTTCCCGGCAATCTTGTTGTTCGGACTTGGAATTCTAGGCTTTATTTATGTGGGGATTATAGGTTTTATACTTCCTATTGTAAATGCAGTAAGAGCTGCAAACGGAGAAGCACCAAGTTACTTCTCAACGATTAAATTTATCTAGAATACAATAGTATTTCAAATATAAAACCCTGAAGCATTTGCTTCAGGGTTTTTCTATAGTATAAAGTGTTTCTAGCTATTTAGCATCACTGGCATTACGAGCATAGTAACATGTTCACCTTCATCCAAACCGTCAGAGGGCGTTAAGATTCCCGCTCTATTGGGTAAACTCATTTCTAACGAAACTTCATCCGAAGTTAGGTTGTTCAGCATTTCAGTTAAGAAGCGTGAGTTGAATCCGATTTGCATATCATCACCTTGGTAGGCGCAAGTCAGACGTTCTTCTGCTCTGTTGCTGTAATCTATATCCTCTGCGGATATATTTAATTCAGCACCAGCAATCTTCAAACGGATTTGATGCGTGGTTTTATTTGAAAATATAGAAACCCTACGTACAGAACTCAAAAACTGGTTTCTTGAAATCGTAAGCATATTTGGATTTTCCTTCGGAATCACCGCTTCATAGTTAGGGTATTTCCCATCAATCAAACGACAAATCAATTCCGTATCATCAAAACTGAATTTGGCATTACTATCGTTATATTCAATTACTACATCAGATTCGCTTCCTGCTAAAATTCCCTTTAAAAGATTCAAAGGTTTTTTAGGCATTATAAACTCTGCAACCTGTGATGCAGAAACATCTTCGCGTTGGTACTTCACCAATTTATGTGCATCCGTTGCAACGAAGGTTAAGTTTTCCGGAGAAAACTGAAAAAAAACACCACTCATTACGGGGCGTAAATCATCGTTGCCGGCAGCAAAAATTGTTTTATTTATAGCAGTGGCAAGAATATCCCCTAAAATTGTTGTCGAACTTGGATTCGCTAATTCTACAGCTTTCGGGAATTCTGCTCCATCCGCATATGCCAAAGCATATTTACCATGGTTAGAGCTTATTTCAACTGTATTGTTATCTTCAACAACAAAAGTCAAAGGTTGCTCAGGAAAAGTCTTTAAAGTTTCCAATAACAAACGTGCCGGAACCGCGATAACTCCTTCATTATCAGAGTCTACATTCAGAACGGAACTCATAGTAGTTTCTAAATCCGATGCTGAAACGGTCAGTTTATTTTGTTTTAAATCGAACAAGAAATTATCCAAAATAGGCAAGGTGTTGCTATTATTGATAACACCGCCTAAAACTTGTAGCTGTTTCAATAAATAAGTGCTGGATACTATAAACTTCATGTGCGTTTTATTTAGTAGAGTTCGTTTTTTTGATACAAAAGAGATGCAGTACACTACGTCTCCCAGACAAACAAAGATATTTGAATTCGGGTTTTTATCGAAACAAACTTATTAACACTTCTGAGCTTTTTTCGAAAGCTTAAAAATACGGAATCTTAGTATGTAAATGGGAGGTAATGCTTTGAAATACTAGGATTTCCAATGAGAATATTGGGTGAGACAGAGAATCGCTGTAGATACGAGGTTTTATTTCAAAACTGAAATGTTTATAACTGTGGATTATTCCCTTCGGGAGAAAGTCTCATGGCAAGCTTTCAACCTTGTTTACACTCCAAGCTTCCGGCTTAGCGGAAAATAGAACTTTAGTACGAGCCCAAACTAATTTGAAGAAGTCTGAATTTCTATACGTCTCGAGGTTTGCTTCTTCTTCCCAGTAACTGTAGGTGAAAAATATGGTTTTGTCTTTTTTATCCTGATACAATTCAAGAAAAGTGCATCCTTCAGAGCTTCTAATAGTTTGTTTGCTTTCTTCGAAAACCGCTTTAAACAAAGGAATATTTTCCTTTACAAACTTCATTTTTACAATACGAACAAACATTTAAAGGAAGTTTATGGTTATGGTATCTCTATAGTCGAGACCGAGTAAGGAAGAGGCTCCTCCCACTGTATTCAAATCACTTTTATAAATGGCAAGCTCGATATATTCTGATGAATTAAACAGCGCCAGTAAATCACCAGCTCCTTTGCGTTTCTCTTTTTCAAGGCTAAAATTGATAATGTCGCTGTATTTATTATGAATCTGTTTGATTTTGGTTGTTCGTGCATTTAGTTCGAAATCCCTTCCTTTCCTGTAGGCATCAAAGAACTTCTTTCGAATATTGGTAACCACGTTGCCGTAATTATCAATATATATCACACTCCCAATGATTTTGTTCCCGCTATCCGTTACCATAGGCTGAAATCCGGTAAGGTCTTTCAATTGGTCAAAGGCTTTGCCAACAACCTCTAAGGTACCACCACGGGCAATATGACAGGCAACTTGAATAAAAACGTCCATTACCGGAAAAGAACCATGAAGCGGATTGGGAATATTAATTTCCACAACTTTCTCTGGATTGATTTCTGAGGTCAACAAACCAATTACGCCATTGTTCGATGTAATAAAGTAATGACCATCAAGTAGTACCGCAATATGCTGATTCTCCTGAGTTGGTTCTGAATCCACTCCGATAATATGAATGGTACCATCAGGAAAGCTTTTATACGAGTTCTCTAAAATATAAGCGCATTCTTGAATATTGAACGGACTAATACCATGCGAAATATCAACAATTTTGGCATCGGGCAGTTCTTTGTAGATACTGCCTTTTAGGGCGCCTACGAAGTGGTCTTTGAGTCCGAAATCAGTAGTAAGGGTGATGATTGCCATGCAGCAATGTTGATATGTTTTTGGTTAATAAAAGGTATAATTTGATTACTTTTATCGAACGAATTTGTACTGTAAAATTAATCAAAAAAACAGCCTAGCGAAATTATATTTCTCGGCATAACACAAACACCTCACTTTTTGAACGAACTTATACTAGAACTCACAGATATCAGTCCCAGAGAATTTTTTGGTCAGGGAAACGAGAATATCAACTTAATCAAAAAATATTTTCCGAAACTCAAGATTGTTGCCCGCGGTAGCAAGATAAAAGCCTACGGCGATGAAGAACTACTTGAAGAATTTGACAAGCGCTTTGATATGTTGGCAAATCACTTCATTAAGTACAATAAGATTGATGAAAATTCCATAGAACGTGTACTTACTTCAACGGGTGCTGATGAGACTAAATCTTCGGAAAAAGCTGGTGAAACCTTGGTTCATGGTGTAGCTGGTAGATTGATAAAAGCGCAGACGGCCAACCAACGAAAATTGGTCGATGCAGCGAAGAAAAACGATATGGTTTTTGCCATTGGTCCTGCAGGAACCGGAAAAACATATACCGGAGTTGCTTTAGCAGTTAAAGCATTAAAAGAGAAGCAGGTAAAACGAATTATTTTAACAAGGCCTGCGGTTGAAGCTGGAGAGAATTTAGGATTTCTTCCTGGGGATTTAAAGGAAAAATTAGACCCCTACATGCAACCGCTTTATGATGCCTTACGGGATATGATTTCTCCAGAAAAACTGACCCATTATATAGAAAATGGAACCATTCAAATTGCGCCCATGGCCTTTATGCGAGGACGGACATTGGACAATGCTTTTGTAATTCTAGATGAAGCACAGAATACAACCCACGCCCAGATGAAAATGTTCTTGACGCGTATGGGGAAAAATGCAAAATTTTTAATAACCGGAGACCCGGGACAGATAGATTTGCCTAGGCGGGTTATTTCAGGATTAAAAGAGGCGATACTTGTTTTGCAAAATGTAGAAGGAATTTCAGTGATTCATTTGGATGACAAGGACGTTATTCGTCACAAACTAGTCAAAAAGGTTATTTCGGCGTATAAAAGTATAGAGCACCAAAATTAGTTTTTAGTAGGCAGTTAGCAGTAGCCGAAAAGTAATTCATTCGTGAAAATTAGTGAAATTCGTGTCCACAAAAATCGGATGGTCACAAGTAAAATCAATTATGAGTAGTAATACAATAACCGATACCAATTTCAATTTCCCAAATCAAAAAAGTGTTTACAAAGGAAAGGTCAGAGAAGTATATGCTTTAGAAGATGATGTCCTTGTAATGATAGCCACAGATAGGCTTTCAGCTTTTGATGTTGTCATGCCAAAAGGGATTCCCTTTAAAGGACAAATATTAAATCAGATAGCCACTAAAATGATGGCAGCTACGGAAGATATCGTACCGAACTGGTTAAGTGCTACTCCCGACCCAAATGTGGCAGTTGGTGCTGCGTGCGAACCATTTATGGTCGAAATGGTTATCCGAGGATACATGTCAGGACATGCTGCACGTGAGTACAAAGCAGGACAAAGAATGTTATGCGGTGTACCGATGCCCGAAGGAATGCAGGAGAATGACAAATTCCCTGAACCTATTATTACACCTGCAACCAAAGCTGAGCAAGGAGACCATGATGAGGATATTTCGAAAGAAGATATTTTAAAAAGAGGAATCGTTTCTGTGGAGGATTATGGAGTTCTTGAAAAGTATACCAAAGCCTTATTTCAACGTGGGACCGAAATCGCCGCTGAAAGAGGACTAATTTTAGTAGATACGAAATACGAATTCGGAAAAACCAAGGACGGTAAGATTGTATTAATAGATGAAATCCACACGCCAGATTCTTCGCGTTATTTCTATGCGGATGGCTATGAAGTACGCCAAGATAGAGGAGAAGCTCAAAAGCAACTTTCGAAGGAGTTTGTTCGCCAATGGTTAATTGCAAACAACTTTCAGGGATTGGAAGGACAAAACGTACCTTATATGTCCGATGAATACATAGAATCTGTTTCCGAACGCTATATTGAGTTATACGAGAATATAACTGGAGAGACATTTGAAAAAGCAGATATTTCAAATATTCAGGAACGTATTGAGAATAACGTTTTGGAGTATTTGAAAAGTTAAGCGCGTTTTATTTACTCTTTTCTGCGCCAATATTGTGTTCGACCAAGCAGTGAAAAGCCTAGATAACCTCTTACTTTTAGTTTATTGGTTTCTAAAAGTTGTAAATAGCACTTGTATGTTTTGCCATTTTCGGGGTCCAGAATAGTCCCTCCATTAAATTCATCATCATCTTCCTTTAGGTCTTCTATAATAACGAGGCCCGCTATGGGTTGGTCTTTTTTGGCTCCCTCACATTTTTCGCAAATACCACTGGTACCTTTGACGTAGCTCTCAACTATTTTTGCGTAGAAACTATCATTGGTTTGATAGATTTCTATAAGTGCTTTCTTTTGGTTGGTTTCATCATCATAGGTTTCCCATTGCCCAATAATTCCTTGACCATAGGATAGCCCAGACATAAAAAACAGAACTAGTAGCGATATATATTTCATAAGGTTTTAGTTAAGAATTAAAGAATAATATTAATTTAATTTTTTGCTGTTTATGTAATAATTGCGGTCTACCTTAAATTCTGGTAATCCTTCTATTTTATCCGTATTCCATTCCGTACTTGGTTTAAGTGCATGTGCTTTATCCCCCAAAAATACCTGCAATGGCATATCAAAACCGTCGATAACATTGGTATACCTATATTTTAAAACATTGTCACTCAGTTCATATTCCAAAACTGGAATATCGGCAGTTCGTAAGTATTGGTCAAAGACCATGGATAAATCCATTCCTGCTTTCTCTGAAATATAATTTTCAATTTCCTGTGTTGTCACCGTTTGATGGTAGAAATCTTTATTAAGTCCTCGAAGGATTTGCCGCCATTTCTCATCATCATTTATCAGTTGACGGATAGTGTGTAAAAGATTTGAACCTTTATAATACATATCCTTACTGCCTTCTTGATTGACATCGTAAGGACCAATAACAGGTTTATCATTAACTATGTTTTGACGTAGTCCAATAACATAATCTTCCGCAGCCTCTTTACCGTAATGATAGTCCAAGAAGATGTTCTCAGAATACGAGGTAAACCCTTCATGCACCCACATATCTGCTGCATCTTTATATGTGATATTATTGGCAAACCACTCATGACCTGCTTCATGTATAATGATAAAATCAAATTTTAGTCCCCAACCGGTGCTGGATAAATCCCTTCCTAAATAGCCTTGCTGCCATTGGTTTCCGTAGGTGACTGAACTTTGGTGTTCCATACCTAAATAAGGCACTTGTACCAACTTAAAGCTATCCTCATAAAAGGGATAAGGTCCAAACCAATGCTCAAAGGCCTTCATCATCTTAGGAGCATCTTTGAATTGCTCTTTTGCTTTCTCCAAATCATCACGGAGGACATAATAGTCCATATCGAGTTCCCCTTTTTCGCCTTGGTACTTCTCTCCAAAGTGAACATAGTCACCAATATTGACATTAACACCGTAATTGTTGATTGGGTTCTTAACAAACCAGTGGTAGGTATTTGTTTCTTTATCCACTTTTCGCAATCTACCGTTTGAAACGTTCATTAAACCTTTCGGCACTTTCACACTAACTGCCATGCTGTCCACTTCGTCGTACATATGGTCTTTGTTGGGCCACCAGACACTTGCACCCAACCCTTGGCAAGAGGTTGCTACAAAATGTTTTCCGTTGGCATCTTTTTTCCATGAAAAACCTCCGTCCCACGGGGCTCGAACTGCTTCTTTGGGATACCCGGAATAATGGATGATAATTTCGTAATACCTCCCTTTTTTTTGCTTTTTCTTTAAGTGAACAAAATGTGCGTTTCCATTTGAAACTACGTCTAATATTTTCCCGTTTTGTGTTACTTTTTCAATCTTTAGTGGAGGTTGCAAATCTACTTGCAACACCTTATTCTTTTTTTTCAAAACCTTGTAACGAATGGTATTGGTACCCGAAATATACTTCTCATCGGGATTCACTTCAATATCGAGGTGGTAATAATTCAAATCCCACCAAGCACGTTCTGGTGTGATGCTTCCACGAAGGGTATCTTGTTTGGAAAATTGTTGACTAAACAAGCTCGTAGTGAATGTCAGTATTAGAATTAATAAAGTGTTCTTCATGGTTATGATTTCAAGTAAGTCAAAAATTTAAAATCCCAAATAGCAAGCAACAATTTCCAAAATCTCTTTTTGGAAATTGGAGTTGAAGAGTTGGTATTTATTTTTCAACGAAAAACCGCATTGGGAAAAACAACCGGACTTTCAAATCCATCTTTCCCTACTGCGGAAACTCCGAAAAAGAAATTATCAATAACGATGCCATCTAACGTATATTCAGATACATCGCCAACAAATCGGCTGTTATCCCAGGTTGGGGAAGTGGTATCTCTCCAATAGATTTTATAACCGACGGCATCATCAACTTTAGTCCATTTAAATTTGGCCGAAGGTTCTACGATTCCGCCGATTTCCACTTTTTCTGGAGCTGCCGGTGCCCAAGCCAAAGATGCCATATTGATAGCATTCACGGCAGTTAACTTTTTGGCGTAATCAAAATTGACATGTTCTAAAACATCGCCATAATTGATTCCGTTTTCCGTGCGAATATCTTGATGTTGTTGCGTATAGTTTTCGTGCGCTTCCATAATACGGATACCTGCATAACCGGCATCATTGAAAGGGCGGTGGTGACCACCACGACCAAATCTATCCAAACGATAAATCATCATGGGATTCATTTCAGGCATATAAGTTTTGGTAGTTTTATCCACATAACGAGCTAATTGACGCGAAACGCCATCAACTTCTCCACCATAAAAACGTCTAGCCTTTCTTTGTTTTTCTGTTTCTGTAGCAGGAACAGGTTCTGAGAAAATTCTAAAATCACGATTGCTAATGACGCCATCAACACCAGTGATGTTTCCTATCATGTCATTATTAAAAATCCCAGTGATTTCCCAACCGTTTGCTTTCATTTGTTTTACTAAACCTTGACCGCCGAATAAACCTTGCTCTTCTCCTGAAAGTCCCAAATAAATGATACTACTTTCAAATTTGTATTTAGAGAGTACTCTCGCTGCTTCTATGGTACCCGCCATTCCGCTGGCATTGTCGTTTGCACCAGGAGAATCATCTGTGAAGTTCGTTGGATCGCTTACTCTTGAATCAATATCCCCGCTCATGATAATGTAGCGATTGGGATATTTTGTTCCTTTTTGAATCGCTACTACATTTACGATATATACATCTTTTACAATGCGATTATTCCTTCCCTTTTCTACCAGGTCTCTTTGGAAGGAAACATCTAAGCAATTATCACAGTCCGTTGAAATTTTATCAAATTCACTTTTAATCCATCGTCTTGCAGCGCCTATTCCACGGGTATTTGAAACGGTATCGCTTAAGGTATGCCGTGTACCGAAGTTTGCTAAGGTCGTAATGTCTTTTTCTATTCGTTCTGCAGAAACCGCATCAATGATGTCATAAATACGTTGGTCGGTTTGAGAAAATGAATAGGTCGAAACCAGTAAAATTGATAGTAAAAGATTTTTTTTCATGATACATATTTTGTCCGTTCTAAAATACGGTAATTCTTTGAGTTTAATCATTAAAACGGTTTCTAAGAAGATTTCCTTCCAAGACTGACTAAGCCAAGTAAAGGTCCTATTGCGAGGATTAAAAACAAGTGTTTCGGATTGATACTTTCTGATAAATAAGACAGCAATTGAATACTAACAATGCTAATCGCAAAACCGATACAATTGACTAATGTCAAACCAGTTCCTTTAAGTTCTGCAGGAATTGAGCTTGCTACCAAATTAGAAAACTGAGGCGAATCTGCCGTGACGGCCATTCCCCAAAGGCACCACCCTAATAAGAATATTGAAGTTGGTAATTGAAAGAGTAGGGGTGAAAGAAGACATAATAATCCCGACAAGGCAAGGGCTCTGGAGGCAACTTTGTGACTTCCAGTTTTTTGAGCGATAATTCCTCCAATACTACATGATAATCCCCCTAGGAAAATAATTATGCCTGTCCATAGGGGTACAGAAAGTGTTTCTGAATTCAGGAGGTTAAAGGTTTTAATGGCCAAGGGAGTAAATGCCCAAAAAGCATAGAGTTCCCACATATGACCGAAATATCCAAAAGCAGCTTTTCGATATCCAGATATTTTAAAAAGTTGGGAGCCTGTGTCTAATTGTAGCTCGGTGCTTGGTTTGAGAAAGGGTCCATTAGGGACTGAAATCCAAAGTAAAACTCCCCCTAAAACAGATAGCATCGATACTGTTTTTATAACAGCATCTGGATTGCTTCCTAAGTCCGTACCGCTTACTAAATAGGGTAGTGCGGTTCCGAAAACAAGAGCCCCTACTAAAAATCCAAGCGCCTTTCCTAATCCTTTTTCATAGTAATCAGCTGCGATTTTCATTCCTACCGGATAAATTCCTGCTAAGAAAAAACCAGTTCCAAAACGAGCGGAAAGCAAAGTCCATTTAGAAATTTCTTCGGATAATAAAACCAAATTACAAGCCGCCGCAAGTAAAGCACAAACCATAAAAACACGGGAAGGTGAAAACCTATCAGCTATCATTAGTATGGCGAAAACTAAAGTTCCTGTAATAAAACCAAGCTGTACCGAAGAGAGTACATAGCCGATAATTTCAGTTCCAAGTCCGGTCTTTATGGTCAATTCGTCTACAATGGCATTGCCTGCAAACCATAATGAGGTACAGGCAAACTGGGAAATGATGATTATTGGGAGAATATGTGGTTTTGGTGTCAAAGAGTTATCGCACAAAGGTAACCTTGGAAATCTTACCATTTTCTACTTCGTAAATGGCTACAGCACTAAAATTATTTCCATTTGCGGTAATGTATTCTTCATCAATCACAATATTGCGAATGGTAATTCTATTTTTTATCTCACAATGCAAATCGGGTGTGGACTCGAAAAACCCTGCATAACCTTTTCGCATTTCCTCTTGTCCTTTTGACCTCTTTTGTTCTGGAAAATTAAACAACTCAACATCTTCAGTATAGGTTTGTAAAAAACCATCAATGTCCCTAGTATTATATTCATCCAATTGTTTTTGGACAATAGTCTCTGGATTTGGTGTAGTGTTATCATCAAAAATAAATCTCATACTAGAAATGTCATCATTTTCGACCTCGTAAAGTGCCACTTGAAATTGTTGAAATACGCCTTTTTTTGTAACCTTTTCTTGGTCGATTACTTTGTTTCCGATAGTGATTCTATTAACAACTTCCACTTCATATACCTTGTTGTCTGGTGAAAGACTGCTGTAGTTCCTCCGCATCTTCTCATGCCCGACATATAGCGTATCAGATGGAAAATTTGTAACTAAAACATTTTCTGAATAACAATTTACAAATGCATTTAAATCACCTGCATTGTAAGAATCGACTTGTTTCTGTACAATTTTACTTGGTGGCTCTTGAGAAACTAGCGCTAAATATTTTCCATCGGGGCTTATTGCCATCCTGGAAATAGAATTAATTTCTTCATATTCGGAGAGGATAATTGATTCAGGGTTTTCTTTGGATTCTGGTTTAAACCTGTAAAGTATATTACCAGCAGGAACCAGAACGCTACCATCGGCCATCCAAGCCATGTCCTCTGTTTTTGGAGGTAATTGAGAAATTATTTCGGTTGCTCCCGAAATAGGATGTAGGGATTTGATAAACCAATTTCCCTGTTCTTTAGCTATATAGCTTACCAATTCTGTGTTTGGAATTTTATGCAAAGACCTACCGACATTTTTAGCAGCCACAGTATTGGTACCGTCTTTTAGATGAGAAATTACCAAATCCATTCTATTCTCCACTAATATGGTATTTATAAGAATCTCATCGGAGTACCAAACATGATATCCGACTTTAGCATCTTTTCGTATCACTTTAGAAACCCCATTAGAGGTATCATATTGATATAAACGTTGCAATCCTGTTGTGTCTAAACGTACCGCAGAAATAGCAGTTGAATTCGGAATTCTTAGAGGTGAATATTCTCCACCTCCGGCAGTGTCGTTGACCCATGAAATGCTACTTGATTTAATATTGTATTGGGCAATATCAGTTTGTTCGTTTCTTGTACTTGCAAACAAGATGGTATTCTCATCATAAAATGAAGGTTGGTTGTCATATCCTTCATTGTTTGAAATGTTTCGAAGGTTGCTTAGCTTTAATCTTCCATCAGCGTTGTTGATGTCCAGCAGGTAAACTTCTGTGTTTGGTTGAGCGAAAAGTTGAATGCTTATTAAAAACAAAGTAAGTGTAAGTATATTTTTCATAGGTTCTTAGTTTTTTATGGGTAATAGAACTTCCAATTTCTCTTTGACTTTCTCAAGCAGAATTCTAAAATGTTTTTCTGTTGTAAAAGGATTCATCGTCGTACACCGTAAATAATGAATTCCCCTAAGCTTGGTTTGTACGATATAGAATTCTCCTTCTTCTAGTATTTGTTGACGGATGTTTGCATTTATTTCGTTTAAGGTATTCAAATTTAAATTAGTATCAACATATCGAAAGCAAATGATGTTTGAATCTGGTTCTATGGCCAATTCGAAGTTGGCTTCCTTTTGAACAAGCTTTCCAAAAGCCTTTCCCATATCATATAATTGGGTCACATATTCATCGAAAACCCCTTCTCCGTAAGTTTTTAGCATGGTGAACCAATGGACGCTCATCATCGTTTTGGTGCATTCAAAAGTCCGTTTGGCCTTGTTGTACCAGTCCTCTTCATCGGACTGCGCCAAAAGATAATCCGCTTTTTGACTGAACGTTGCATAGGAATGATTACCGTCTTTAAAGAGGAGGGCAGTAGTGATGGTGGGAAGCATCATCATTTTATGACCGTCTATTACAACAGAATCTGCATGTTCAATTCCGCTTACTGTGTATTTGTACTTTTCGGAGAAAATTGCCGCTCCACCATGTGCCCCGTCAACATGAAACCATAAATCGTGCTTTTCAGCAAACTTTGCAATCGCTGTTAAATCATCGTAAACACCGGTTGCTGTGGAAGGAGCGCTTCCGACTATGACAAATACTTGTATTCCGTTTGCTTCTGCCTTTTGAAGTTCGTTTTCCAGAAGAGCAGTATTCATTTGAAAATCTTCCGTAGCTGGAATTTTAATAATTCCCTTTTCACCCAAGCCCATAATCTTTGCAGCTCTATCCACACAATAGTGCGCTTCCTCTGAAACCATAATTCCTAAGGATTGTTGATACCCTTCATTCCAAATGTCATTTGCGACTTTTGCTTTTCTGGCAGATAATAACGCGGTTAAATTCGCCAGTGTTCCTCCAGAGGTTAAAAATCCTCTGGAATCGGAATTATATCCTATTTTTTTGCAAATCAAATCGGTAACGATACGCTCCATCGCCGAAGGTGCCATCCCCATTTCGTAAATCGCCATTCCATTGTTTAACAAACCGCTCATCATGGCTGTAAGTGCTGTAATTGGGGCAGTGGGGGTGACTTGATGTCCAATGCATTTGGGATTGTGGACTGAAGTTGTACGTTTTAGAATCTGTGCGAAGAGTTCGTTTTCATCTCCATTTTCAAGAAAATTATTCCAAAAAGTTCGTTCATCCTCAGGAATATGCCAATCTAAAGTTTGGTTGTCTTCGGTATGGATATGGCTACTCAGATGGTCGACCAGTTGGTCTATCAATTCATGTCCTCTTTTTCTAAATTCTTCTGGAGAATAGGCTTTTTTAAGTAGGGATATTTCCATCGGATAAAGTTAACCGATTTTAGGAGGATTTAAAACTCGAATATCTTTTGGTTAAATTAATCTCTAATGAAAATGAATACCATCTACCATTTCTAACAGAACATCTTTTTGTTCTTCATTGAGATAGAATAGTTCGATGCTTACTGCAAACCCTTTTATTTCAGTACTGTAGGTGATAATATTTTTGTTTTTCCCACCTAACATTTGAAACATCACCTTTCCAGGACTACCATCTCCATTATTTTCAACACCGTGTAGTTCTTTGAAAAAAACTCCCGAAATTTCTTTCGTATTTGGGGAACCATAATTTGGGTTATGTAAATTCCCAAACTGATTAAGGTATCCATGCATTGAACTTCCAGAAAGATTATGTACCCTAATAATTAATTGATAGTCTGCACCAAATCGTTCTCTCTTTGACTTTTCTGATTGGTAACTTTGCCACTTTTCAAAGCTACCTTCTTCTTTGTAGCTTTTTACTATATCAATTTTTTCCAATTCCGGAATCACGAAAAGTAAATCATTGTCATTTACTTCCGAAGCTAGTAGAGGCTGCGCGGGTACAGAGTCACGTTCATAAATGGTCTTTTCAATATAGTCATACTGCTTATACTGGGCTTCATGACCTTTTAGAATGGGAATGCGAAATTTAAAGAAATCATTACAATAGATACTGTCCGTAACCGACCCATAATCAAAGTATTCAGGGGTGGATGTTTTTGCAACTACAACACCTTCTTGAACTTTGAATGGTTTGAAATAATCATAAACAGCGTAAGCCAGGCTTCCTAAAAAAAGAAAGACCAAGACCTTTAAGCTTAATTTATTCTTCTTTGGTTTGTTGTTCATAAATTCAGTTCTGTTTGCTTATAAGGTAAAACATACTTTGTTTTTTTTAATCCCTGTTTACCGTGAAAAAGGATACAAAAAAACCGCTCCAATTTGGAGCGGTTTCCACTTCTGTCTCAACAAAAGTTTCAATCTGAATTAGTCAAAGGTATACCCGTTATCAGCAGCTACTTTGTCCGCAATTTGTGTGCGTAAAGCCACTACGTTAGGGTTGTTGGTATATTTTGTAAAACGTTTCAAGCCCATAAGCATAATACGTTGCTCGTCACCTTCAGCAAAAGAAACAATGGCTTCCTTTCCGTTTTTAAGGATAACATCAACAGCATTGTACAAGTTCAATTTAGCCATAGCTATCTGAGTAGCTTGTGATTCCTCACCAAAACGTTTTGCGTTTTTCTCTGTTCTTAAGATGGTACTTTCGGCCATATAGACTTCAATCAAAATATTCGAAGCTGCCATCATTAATTGTTGGTGCTTTTCCAATTCCGGACCAAATTTCTGGACTGCAGAACCGGCAACCATTAAAAACACTTTCTTCAACCTAGCTACCAAGTCTTTTTCTTCAGCGAATAACTCTGAGAAATCAGGAGCGTCAAACGACGGAATTCCCATTAACTCTTCACCAACTGCTGTCGCAGGGCCTAATAAATCAACATGGCCTTTCATGGCTTTCTTCACCAACATACCAACCGCCAGCATACGGTTGATTTCGTTCGTACCCTCATAAATACGACCGATACGAGAATCTCTCCAAGCAGATTCCATAGGTGCTTCAGCGCTATAACCCATACCACCATAAATCTGTAAACCTTCATCTGAAGTAAACTGTACATGTTCGGAAACGGCTACTTTTAATATAGAACATTCAATAGCATATTCTTCAACCCCTTTCAATTCGGCTTCTTGGTGTGAGTTACCTTCCGCTACACGGATTGCAATTCTATCTTCAATGTTTTTAGCAGCTCTATAGCTTCCTGATTCTCCAACATAAGTGTTTGTAGCCATCTCAGCAATTTTTGCCTTGATTGCACCAAAGTTTATGATGGGCGTCTTAAACTGAATACGCTCATTTGCATAATTAACAGCTTCATTAATTACTCTTCTTTGCGCATCTAAACAAGCAGCAGCCAATTTGATACGACCAACGTTCAGGGCGTTCATTGCAATTTTGAATCCGTTTCCTCTTTCAGAAAGCATGTCCTCAACAGGAACTTTTGTTTCATTAAAGAAAACCTGACGTGTTGATGAAGAATGAATTCCTAATTTCTTCTCCTCATCACCCATTGTGATTCCGTTATCAGGGTCATTCTCTACGATAAACCCTGTGATATTTTTATCATCCTCAATTCTGGCGAAAACGATTAATAAATTACAGAAACCTGCGTTTGAAATCCACATTTTCTGACCGGTAATACTATAGTATTTACCGTCATCAGATAAAACGGCTTTTGTTTTTCCAGAATTTGCATCAGAACCAGCTCCAGGTTCCGTCAAGCAATAGGAACCTAACCACTCACCTGAAGCTAGTTTAGGGACGTATTTTTTCTTTTGCTCTTCGTTTCCATAAAGAGTAATTGGCATTGTCCCAATTCCTGTGTGTGCCCCGAAAGAAGTACTAAAAGAACCTGTAGCTCCTGAAATATAATCACACACTAACATAGTAGACACAAAGCCCATTCCCATTCCTCCGTATTCTTCTGGTACTGCAATCCCCAAAAGTCCTAACTCACCAGCTTTACGCATGGTTTCCGCAGTGAAAGCATAATCTTTACCTTCGAAACGTTCCCAATGTGCCCAAATCTCTCTGTCTACGAATTCTTTGGTGCTATCACGCATCATTTTTTGCTCTTCGGATAAATCCTCCAAGGTAAAAACGTCGTCGCATTTGGTTTCTTTTACAAGAAACTGTCCGCCTCTTAATATTTCTTTGTCAATTGTTTCTGTGCTCATAGCTATACTCTTATTCTATTCTAATTTAAAAATTCAAAAATACCGGCAGCACCTTGTCCTGTGCCCACGCACATGGTAACCATACCATATTTTCCTTTCATATCACGCTTACGCATTTCGTCAAACAACTGTACGGATAACTTAGCTCCGGTACATCCTAAAGGGTGTCCTAAAGCAATTGCACCCCCATTTACATTGACGATGTCTTGGTTCAAATCCAGCTCGCGCATTACGGCTAAAGATTGTGAAGCAAAAGCTTCATTCAACTCTATCAACTCAATATCATCTTGTTTCAAACCTGCTTGTTTTAACGCCTTCGGAATAGCCGCAACCGGACCGATACCCATAATTCTTGGGGGTACACCAGCAGCAGCATAATTTACCAAACGTGCGATAGGTTCAAGATTTAATTCTTTGACCATGTCTTCGCTCATGATTAAAACAAAAGCCGCACCATCACTCATTTGCGAAGAGTTACCAGCAGTAACACTCCCACCAGCGGCGAATACAGGTCTTAATTTATTTAGAACTTCGACAGAAGTCCCTTTTCTTGGTCCTTCATCTTTGGTCACGGTATATTTTTTTTCAGCTCTTTTACCATTGGCATCTAAATACGTTTGTTCAACTTCGATGGGTGCGATTTGACTTTGAAAACGGTCTTCTGCCTGTGCTTTCAAAGCTTTCATATGCGAATTATACGCAAACTCATCTTGGTCTTCACGAGATACTTTGTATTCGTTGGCAACTGCCTCCGCGGTATTTCCCATGCCCCAATAGTAGTCCTCATGACCTTGTTTTGCCAAATCATAATTCAACTCTGGTTTATTTCCGGTCATAGGAACAGCACTCATACTTTCTGCACCACCAGCGATGATACAATCTGCCATTCCAGCTTGCACTTTTGCAGCTGCAATACCTATGGTTTCTAGACCTGAGGCGCAAAATCGATTTACCGTTACTCCTGGTACATCAACAATATCTAGTCCCATCAATGAAATCAAACGGGCCATATTTAAACCCTGAGCTCCTTCAGGCATTGCATTTCCAACGATAACATCGTCAATACGCTTTTTGTCGAAATTAGGCAGTTCCTTCATCATATGTTCGATGGTCTCCGCGGCCAGTTCGTCTGTTCGCTTAAAACGGAAAACACCTCTTGGCGCTTTTCCAACAGCAGTTCGATATCCTTTAACTATATATGCAGTTTTCATGTGTCTTAGTTTCTTAATGGTTTACCTGTTTTAAGCATGTGCTGTATTCTTTCCAAAGTCTTTTTCTCAGAGCAAAGGGAAAGGAAAGCTTCACGTTCGATATCTAACAAATATTGCTCGGATACTCGCGTTGGTTCAGACAAATCACCCCCAGCCATTACGTAGGCTAGTTTGTTGGCAATTTTCTTGTCATGTTCACTGATATAGTGACTGGCTTCCATAGAATCAGTCCCTACGACAAACATTCCTAAAGCTTGTTTACCTAAAACTTTGATATCTTTTCGCATCGGTGGTTGCGTGTAACCCGCCTCTGCCATTAACTTAGCATGTGCTTTCGCCGTAGCAATTTGTCTGTCCTTGTTTACCACTACGATATCTTTTCCTTTTTGAAGCAATCCTAAATCAAAAGCTTCATAGGCTGATGTAGATACTTTTGCCATTCCAATGGTCAAGAAATACTCCTGTAAAACATTCAGTTCTACATCACCTTTAAGGAAAGTATCCTGAGCGCGTAGTGCCATTTCTTTGGAACCACCACCACCAGGAATCACCCCAACTCCGAACTCAACGAGCCCCATATAGGTTTCAGCTGCTGCGACAACTTTATCCGCGTGCAGTGATATTTCACAACCGCCACCTAAAGACATTCCGTGAGGAGCGGCAACAGTTGGGATGGATGAATACCGCATGCGCATCATGGTATCTTGGAACATTTTAATCGCCATGTTCAGCTCATCATATTCTTGCTCTACGGCCATCATGAAAATCATTCCGATGTTTGCACCTACAGAGAAGTTAGCAGCTTGATTACCGACAACCAAACCTTGGAAATCTTTTTCAGCCATATCGATGGCTTTATTTAATCCCGCTAGAACATCACCACCGATAGTGTTCATTTTAGATTGGAATTCCACATTTAAAATACCATCACCTAAATCTTCAACAACGACTCCGGCATTTTTAAATACTTCTTTTGATTTACGGATGTTATCTAGAATAATAAAGGAATCTTGTCCCGGGATTTTCTCCACGGATTTTTTTGGAATATCGTAGCAGTACGTAGCACCGTCTTTTACAGCATAGAAAGATTTCTGACCAGAGGCTAACATCTCTGCCACCCATTGAGCAGCAACTTCACCCTCTGCCTTCATGATTTCCAGACCTTTTTCGACACCAATTGCATCCCAGATTTGAAAAGGCCCATGCTCCCAACCGAAACCAGCTTTTGTAGCGTCGTCAATTTTATAAATATCATCCGTGATTTCAGGAATTCGGTGCGAAACGTAAGCGAACAAAGCTGCGAAACTCTTTCTGAAGAATTCTCCGGCTTTATCTTTCCCGTCAATTAGTACAGGAAAACGGTCCACAACCTTATCTATAGGTTTTGTTAATTCCAGCGTAGCGAACTTGGCACTTTTTTTAGACCGATATTCCATCGTATCCAAATCCAATGTCAAGATTTCTTTCTTGCCACCTTCGCCAACTGTCTTCTTATAAAAGCCCTGTTTTGTTTTGCTTCCTAACCATTTGTTTTCCATCATGGTATTGATGAAATCTGGTAATTTGAATACATCGCGCTTTTCATCATCAGGACAATTCTCGTATACTCCGTTAGCGGTATGAACCAAAGTGTCCAAACCAACCACATCAACTGTTCTGAAGGTAGCCGATTTTGGTCGCCCGATTAACGGACCGGTAAGCTTATCAACCTCTTCAACGGTCATTCCCATATCCTTAACGGCATGAAAGAGACTTTGAATGCTGAAAATACCAATACGGTTTCCTATAAAAGCGGGTGTGTCCTTAGCAACAACAGATGTCTTTCCTAAGAACTTCTCGCCATATCCATTTAAGAAATCCAATACTTCAGAAGAAGTTTTCGGACCAGGAATTATTTCAAACAATTTTAAGTAGCGCGCAGGGTTGAAGAAATGCGTTCCGCAGAAATGCTTCTGGAAATCATCACTTCTACCTTCGCTCATGAATTTGATAGGGATACCAGAAGTATTTGAGGTAATCAAAGTACCTGGAGTTCTATGCTTCTCTATATTTTCAAAAACAGTCTTTTTGATATCCAAACGCTCAACCACAACTTCGATAATCCAATCTACTTCTGAGATTTTTGAAATATCATCTTCTAGGTTTCCAGTAGAAATTCTACCTGCGAACTTTTGATTGTAAATAGGAGAGGGTTTTGATTTTAAAGCCGCCTTCAATGAATCGTTTACCAAACGATTTCGAACTACTTTGTCTTCTAGGGTAAGTCCTTTTGCTTTCTCCTTATCATTAAGTTCTCGTGGAACAATATCTAAGAGTAAGACTTCGACTCCGATATTTGCGAAGTGACACGCGATGCCGCTTCCCATAATACCTGAACCGACTACCGCTACTTTTTTAATGTGCTTGTTCATGTATGGGATTCCTGTTAATTAGTTGTTTCTTTAGTATATATTCTTTTTTCTGCGATTAGGCCGTTAATCGTATTCATGACTTCAAAAAAATGTTTCAGTTTTTCTTCAGAGACATTTTCCTTTACAGCATCATCAAACCGAAGTACCACATCCTTTGAATAATTTCTTTTTTCTAAGCCAAATTCCGTCAGGTGAATCAAAACCCCTCTTCCGTCTTTCGGGTTAGGTTTACGTACAATCAATCCTTTTTCCTCCATACTTTTCAGTATTCGGGATAAACTCGTCGCTTCCATCCCCATTTTGGGGCCTAAGGCGGTTGATGGCGTTCCAGTTTTCGGATCTATACTTAATAAGGTAAAGCCAACGGCCATAGTTGAATCGAATTCCTTGGCCTCTTCATTATACATTCTGGCAACCGCTTGCCAAGTAGCTCGGAGAACATAATCTATCGTAACGTCTTTCATAAATTTGGTTGTGGGTGACCAAATATAAAGAAATTTATTATGCATGCATAATAAATTTTAATAAAAAGGAACATTACTTCTTTAAATTCGATGAATTGAGATGATATGAAATATATAGCAAAAAGAAAACCGTCAAAGCGCAGGTGCTGAGACGGTTCTAAGTACTGTACATTTTTATTTTATTCCATCATCTTTTTGGAAAGTTCTTGAAGCTCTTCGGCCTTTTTCATCATATATGCCGTAAGTTTCTCAGCATCTGCACCAGAAACCTTTCCACTAACCTCTTGCGCTTTTGTAGCCAAGTCTTGGCCTTTAGTTGCTAAATTGGGAAAAGCAGCCATGTCTTTACTCTCAACGGCTTTTTTATAGTCCTCTAAATAGGACTCATAGCTTTCTACGTAAGCCTGTACATCGGCATCACCAAAACTGGGAACCCCGTTTTCTGAGCTAGATGTTTCAGTTGTTGTTTCTTTTGAAGAAGTTTCCGTTCTGGTTTCAGAATCAGAACTTGTCGTTGACTTGTCTTTGCAAGACAAAATTACAAGTGCAGCTATTACAGCACAAGTTAAAAATACTTTTTTCATGATTTTAGATTTTGTTTGTTATTATGGTACAAACTTATCTAAAGAGACAATAGTCGATATCCCTGAAAAAGGGGAAAGTACAAAAACGGTTTATTGGGAAAAACCACTAATGCCCGTAAATATCATTGTACAATGCCATGTACTTCTCTTTGATAATCTTACGACGCAATTTCATAGTAGGGGTGAGGTGCCCCTCATTGATACTCCATACATCCGGAGTCAAACGAAACTGCTTCACTTTTTCCCATTTGGCAAAAGACTCATTCGCCAAATCTACCTCCTCCTGATATTTAGCCAAAACCTTTTCATTAGTAACAATATCAGAATTTTCACTTATGGTAATTCCGTTTTCTTTGGCCCAATCGAAGAGGTAGGCAAAGTCGGGCTGAATTAAAGCTGCCGGCATTTTCTCACCTTCACCTACGACCATTAATTGCTCGATAAATCGGGATTGTTTAAATCTATTTTCCAATAACTGTGGAGCCACATATTTACCGCCTGAAGTTTTGAACATTTCTTTTTTACGGTCGGTGATTTTCAAGAAACCATCTGTATCTATCTCACCGATATCCCCAGTATGAAAATAACCGTCCTTCATTACTTCGGCCGTTTTTTCCGCATCCTTGTAATAACCCTGCATCACACTAGGTGCCTTAACACAAATTTCACCATCATCCGCAATTTTTACTTCGACACCTGGTAGTAACTTTCCAACGGTTCCAATTTTAAATCCGCCCTTGCGCATATCATTTACTGAGACTACAGGAGAAGTTTCCGTTAGACCGTATCCTTCCATAACACCAAGTCCGGCGGCGTTGAAGATGCGAGCAAGACGTGGTTGAAGTGCGGCACTACCGGAAGATATGACTTGAAGTTCTCCTCCAAGTGCTTCTTTCCATTTACTAAAAATCAATTTTTTGGCGATACCTAATTTTTTTTCATACCACCATCCATTTTGTCCATAAGGTTCATATTTCAATCCTAAATCAACTGCCCAAAAGAAAATTTTCTTTTTTAATCCGCTAAGGTCACTTCCTTTTGTTAAAATACTGTCATATACTTTCTCCAACAATCGCGGAACAGCAGTCATTACATGTGGCGAGGATTCCTTTAGATTGTCGGTTATTTTTTCCATGGACTCTGCATAATAGATGCTGACTCCGTTATACATGTATAAGTACACCATCATACGCTCATAAATATGACACACAGGTAGAAAACTCAAGCAACGGGATTTCCCTTTTTCAATCGGTAAACGCTCTGAACTTGTTAAGGCATTAAAAACTACATTTTCATGGGAAAGCATAACTCCTTTGGGTCTTCCAGTCGTTCCTGATGTATAAATCAGTGTGGCCAAGGTTTCTGGTTTCACACTGGCCTTTCGGTCTTCCACAACATCTTGGTTAGAGGTATCCGCTCCCAGTTCAAGCACTTCGCTCCAGTTTTTACAATTATTCAATTCATCAAAAGAATAGACTTCTTGCAAACTCGGTACTTGGTCTTGAACCGATTTTACCTTCGCATATACTTCAGAACAGGAGACAAAGCAATATTTTGATTCAGAATGATTGAGCACATAAGCATAGTCTTCTTCAGAAATCGTTGGATAAATAGGAACGTTTTGTGCGCCCAATTGCAAAATGCCTGTGTCCATAACATTCCATTCTGAACGGTTGGTCATTGAAATTAGGGCGATCTTATCGTTTGCCTGAACTCCCAGTCTTAGCAAACCACGACTAATAGCATTTGCCTTGTCTACATATTCTTGGGTAGACGTATTTACCCATTCGCCGTTTCGCTTATCCACAAAACAGTTGGGCATATTGTATTTTTCTAATTGGTAATACGGAAAATCAAAGAGTCTCGTGATATTTTGCATAAGTGTATCCTGTTAAGTCTAATTAAGCTAGACCATGCTATGTGCCTTCTAATAAGCACTGGTATTATACTTGGTTTCAAATTGGTAACCGCAAAATAAGGAAAGGGAATGGGATATTAAAATTCAAAAAAATGCAATTTCATGCAATCCATACGCTAATCCATTCATTCTGTACTATTTAACATAAGTAGCAAGGTAAATCCTACTATTTTTGTATTGCTCCTTATCAGAAGCAATCACTCTACTTGATTGCTAGTTCTCTCCATTCAACGGTTTGTATAAACCTTATCGTTTCCCTACACGCAAAAATTCGAATATTTCAATGTAATTGGAAATGAAACTATTCATTCCCTTATTACTTCTAACCGGACTACTCTTTGGTTGCGCAACTCGTGCTACCACACAAATAGATAGTAACACCCACAACAAATTTAAATCTATGGAAAGACAAAAAGTAGAGAAAAAAAAAGGAATTGTAGGCTACTGGGATGATTTGGGCAAATACACCATATCATTTTATCAAGAGAACACTATCGATGGTCAGTTTACATGTGTTGTGCCAGAGTCCAAGATGGTTCCTGAAGAATTAAGAACAGCTGGTGCGCAGATCATTTTCAGCGGCACCATAACGAAAGATGCCCAACTACCCCCCGCCCGTATGGGAGGGGAACAAGTTTTTCTTCTAGTAGAACTAGACGAAATCAAATCATTTAACAACAATTAAAAATGTAATCATGAGCGAAACAATAGAAAAACCTAAAAAATCTAAAGTACAGAAAGTTAAAAAAGCAGACTATATTCCGAAAAAGTCGTCAGACATCAAACAATTACAAAAACACTTGGAACTGTTCGGGTATTTAGACCCGATAGACAGCGCATTTGGAACAGCAGATGAGCAAGTGCCACAGCCAGAAGGAGATGCCTTGGAATCACTCAAATCGAGCTTTATCACTCCTGGGGAGATGGATGAGGCAACGGTAGGGGCACTGAAAAAGTACCAAGAATTCCATGGATTAAAATCCACAGGGAAGCTTGACACGGCCACTCTTGAGGAGCTAGACTGTAAACGCTGTGGGATGCCCGACTTAGGCGAATTTTCAACACATAGCAATAAATGGAACAAGACCAGCCTAACTTATGGTTTTGATAATTATACCAGTGACAACGGACTTACACCTACAAAAATACATTCTGCTTTTGCACAAGCATTTGCCATGTGGGCCGCGGAAACCCCTCTGAGCTTTAGACGTGTGAATGCAAGTGCAAATCCGGATATAAGAATCAAGTTTGAATCAGGTAGTCATGGTGATGGTTCGCCGTTTGACGGCCGTGGAGGTGTTCTTGCCCATGCATACTATCCACCACCAAATAGTGGGGCCTTGGCCGGTGACGCCCATTTTGATGAAGCTGAAAACTGGACTATAAATATTCCGACGGGAGCAGGAAAAATAGATTTGGTAACTGTGGCTGCCCATGAATTCGGACACTCATTGGGCTTAAGACATTCAAATGTCAACGGCTCTATGATGTTTCCAAGTTATTCTGGAGCGAAACGGTATCTGCATGCCGATGATATAGCAGGAATCCGAAATATTTATGGCGGTTATAGTATTGCCAGTGCTCCGTGGATTCATGGTACCAGTATTCAAGTGGAGTATCCAGACCGTTTGGAGCGCATTACGCGAGCTGGTTTCTATACCTATCTGTACGGAAAGCCAAATACGACGAATTGGTTCCATTTTGCGATTCCGAGTCCGGTGATTCAGGACAAGAAGCGTTTAAAAGTGGTATGTGCAATTCTAAGGTTTAGAACTTTTTCTGACAAGGCCGTTGTAAACCATGTTCATATCTATGATGGCTATTCCAAAATTGCAAGCCATAATAACATCAACTTATCAGGAAACAACTGGTTTAAGAAGTTCGGCGTTGCTCATAAGCCTCATCTCTATTGGGGACTTGGTATTTCAATTGGAGTATCGTTTAAGGCAGGAACTGCAAATCAGCGAAGAATGGATTTCGTATCCGCAGGAGCTGATTTGATTTAATTAATTCGATTTTGCCTCAAATCAAACGGGTGGGACTGGCGAAAGTCCCACCCATTTTTTTGGGAATTATTTTCTTTTACAAGTGGAGTTTCATTCCTTCATGACTGGCTTTAAACCCTAATTTTTCATAAAAATTTAGAGCTTCTGGACGTTTCTTATCAGTGGTTAATTGTACAACATGTGCTCCTTTTTCCTTCGCTCTTTCAATGGCCCATTCGAAAAGTTTTTGCCCAACACCCTTGCCACGAAAGTCCTTATGAATACGAACCGCTTCAATTTGGGCTCGAATACCGCCTTGATAGGTCAAATACTGAATAAAGGATAATTGCAATGTTCCGATGACCTTGTCCAACTCATCTGTAATAACCATCAATTCTTGATTTTGATCGTTGTTAATATTCCTGAAAGCTTCAAAATAGGAATCGGCCAACGGACTTTGAAAATCTTCGCGTAGCTCACCTAGTTTATCATTGGCAAGCATTTCGACAATTTTTGTGATGTCTTTGGTTTTAGCTCTTCGAATTGTCATTACGTGTTTTTTTGTTAAAAATCTGTGTAGTTTACCGTTCGTCTACAATAAATGGCTTTCTGACGTGTTGTAGTTTCAAGCTCATCGAAATGAAAGAAAAATCTTATATGATATTTTCTACATTTGTCTCGAATATGTCCTAAATCCCAGGTTATGAAACAAATCTACTTTACCAAAAAATTGAAATACCTTATAAACCTACTAATTCTAAGTACATTAATACCCAGTAGTTTCCAGTTAAATGCACAATCTGAACCTTTTAATTGTGATTACAGTGCTTATCTTTTTCAGTATGCCGACGTTTATGCTATTGACTTGGCATCAGGAAGGTCTTATTTAGTAGCTGAAGAGATTGTGTCCGGTAAGATAAATGCGACGGCTTACAACCCCACAGACGGTTATATATGGGGGTATCGCTCTGAACCGTCTAAATCAATAACTCGGATAGGGAAAGACTTCGCTACCGAAACTTATACCATACCTGAATTGACTACAGGTAACAAATATGTTGGTGCCATCAACTCTAAAGGTATTTACTATTTTCGGTCAGGCAGTGCCACATACTATTCCATTGATTTGAATCCTTCATCTGATAATTATTTGAAATATCTGGGTGCTCAAAACCTACCTCAAAAAATAAGTATTCATGACTGGGCTTTTAATGCCGTTGATAACAAATTGTATTCTGTAGAAAAGAATACGAATAAACTTTATCGTATTACACCTGAAACCGGTGCCATGGAAGATTTAGGTGTGGTACCTATTTTGGCGGGATTGAATTACACCTATGGGGCGGTTTATTTTGACGCTAGCGGAAATTTTTATGTTTCTGCAAATCAATCTGGTTCGGTATATATTATTAATGAAGTTCAGAATGTTGCACAAGGCAACATGAAGTCCAACATATTTGCTTATGGTCCCGCAAGTGCTAGTAATGATGGTGCAAGGTGTCCTACCGCACCCGTTCCCCAAGAAGATTGTTCAAACGGTAAGGACGACGATGGCGATGGCTTAGCAGACTGTGATGATCCAGCATGTTCTGGCATTAGTGAATGCCCTGTGACCTATACCGCTTCTTCGGCGAATAGTGGTGGGTTAGAAAGTAATGACCGCCTGGCAGAGCAGATTGGTAGAAGAAACTATATGCGGGCTAAAGAAGGGTACGAATTTAATAGTGCTAGCGCGAAAAGAGTAAAGAAGAATGCTTCCTATATGAAGAAGGGCACCACAGCTAAAAACAATATCTCACTTAGTGCTTTAACACCTTTGGGCGTAATAGATGAAAGTGAAATCATAGAATCATCAGCGGCTGATTTGTTAGATCTTACCAATGCAAGTGATATCTATTCTGTCGATTATTTAAAAGATAATGCTTCGGTGGCTGCCTTAATGGTTATCAAAACAGAGAATCAAGTATATGAGCATAGTAAGTTTATTTGTGATCGTTTCTTGGGTGCAGAACTATTGTCGGTATCATCGATTCAACTGCGTGAGCAGAACTTTATAAAGTCAATCATAAAACAACCCAATGGAGAATTGGAGTTTGCATTGACATTTTCAGCGCGTTTGAACACAAATAATCAATTTGTTATTGAATCACATTGGAATATAGATGCCTATAAAAAAGATGCGCTCTATTATAATTTTCAAATTTGGGCTAACTCAATTGACGACTTGCTATTGTTGGGTGAAGAGGTGTTGTCGCTTTTGGAGGTGAATAGTCCAATTGATGGGTATGCGGCTTCCCCACCACCTCCGGTCTTTGTGAAATCTGCTCGCTATCAAAACGGGAAAGTTTTACTTAACCTTGTTAATAACAATGACAGTAAGAATGTGCGAATGGAAGGTGGTATGAAGAAAACGGAAACTAGCGCTACCGAAAATATTGAACTGACGACAGTGGTCAATGGGTATTTGCAAACGATATCTGTTGATACAGGGAATCTATTTGATCTAGGTTTCCGAATCAGTGCAGGATTGGGCGATACCCCAGATGATTTATTTGTTGCGGATGCGCCATGGGGCCTAGATGACTCTTCAAATGGTACAGTAGTGGAGACCTATGAGGTTTTACCAACTGAAGGCCCATATATGGGCGATGGATATCCTATTGAAAGAAATATAAGTTTAAAAGGTACCACAGAAAATTACCTTGGCGTTTACCGTGCCCTGAGTCCTAGATTTTCTGCCGTGGATCTTAGTGATTACGATAAACTAGGTTTTGAAGCGAGCGGAACAGGTGTCTTGGAAGTAAAGCTTTTAAAGGGTAATGGCGAATCTTTTTCTACAGTGGTGACTTTGACCATAGAAGAACAAGAATTCAATTTGAAAAACAATGTTTTTAAAGACCAAGATGGTAATGAAACTGATTTTTCAGATATCAAAGCACTAGTGTTTAATTTGGTTGCGAAGAATTCGTATGCTGAAGAGAAGTCTATGGACTTATCTAATATTGATTTTAATAATAAAGCTGAGGTATCAAAATTTGTGGATGCCGATACCGATAAAGCGATAATTAATCCAAACCCTTTAGTGACAACTTCTACGCTTTACTTTTATGAAGACCAAGCGGGAGAATATACGTTCGAACTATTCAATTTAGCAGGTAGAAGATTAAATGGACACCACCTAGAAGGCGATAGCTTTTCTGGACAAAATACCATTACCATAGATAGAAAATCACTCCCTCCCGGATTATACTTTTATAGTCTAAAAAGCTCTACGGATAAAACTTGGAGTGGAAGATTGATGATAAAATAAGAAGTAAAGTTTTTCATTTTAGTTAGGCGAATAGGTCAACAGCTGGTTACTGTTGGCCTATTATTTTGTTTGTAACACCCAATTTCTTGCATTCACAAAAGCCTCCAACCAAGGCGATACTTCATCGTTTCTATCGACAGGGTAGTGAGCCCAGTTCCAAGGGAATGTGGAGCGTTCGATATGTGGCATGGTGACCAGGTGTCTTCCTGTGGAATCGCAAAGCATAGCGGTATTGAAATCACTGCCATTCGGATTTGCAGGATAACCTTCATAGCCATATTTGGCAACGATATCATAGTTGTCTTCGGAATGTGGGAGACTGAACTTCCCTTCTCCGTGGGATATCCAAACACCAAGTGTTGTTCCTGCTAAACTCGATAGCATTACAGAATTGTTTTCCTGAACCTTAACAGATGTAAAATTGCTCTCATGCTTCCCGGAATCATTATAGGTCATTTTTCCATGGGTTTCGTGCTCGGGATTGATGAGGTCCAATTCCATAAACAATTGGCAACCGTTACATATTCCGATAGATAAGGTGTCAGGTCGTGCGAAGAAATCGTTGATTACTTTGTTTGCCTTTTCATTGTATTTGATAGCGCCTGCCCATCCTTTTGCACTTCCGAGTACATCGGAGTTCGAGAAGCCCCCAACGGCACCTAGGAATTGAATGTCTTCCAAAGTTTCCCTTCCAGATATCAAATCCGTCATATGGACATCCTTTACATCAAATCCTGCCAAGTACATGGCATTTGCCATTTCGCGCTCGGAGTTACTTCCTTTTTCGCGTAGGATGGCTGCCTTCGGCCTATCTGTCACATCGAGCGGAGTCGAGATGCGTCCCGTAAAGTTCTTAGGAAACTCGTATTGTAAAGCCTGTTCCTTATAATTCTCAAACCTATCTTTCGCCAAACCATTTGCTGTTTGTTTATTATCTAGCAAATAAGAAGTCTTGAACCAAGTATCTCGTAGCGAAGAAACATTTAATCCCATTTCCATACCTCCATTTCTGATGGTTAGTGTGGACTCGGAAACTACCTTTCCGATTTTTTTGAAATCGATATTTGCTTTGGCCAATGTCGCTTCAATAGAAGCATCTTTGGATTGAAAAACGATTCCCGCATTCTCAGAAAATAAGAGTTTTATGGTGTCCTCTTCCCCCAAATTGGAAAGGTCCAATTCAGCTCCTAAATCAGTATCTGCGAAGCATAATTCCAATAAAGTAGTAATTAATCCTCCTGATGCAACATCGTGTCCACCAGTAATTTGATTGTCTTTAATTAAAGTTTGAATTAAATTAAATACCTTTTTGAAATTGGAACCGTCTTTTATGGTCGGTGCTTCACTTCCAACGGCATTTAAAACCTGTCCGAAAGAACTTCCACCTAACTTATAATCATCTTTGCTGAGGTTGATATAGTAGATGTTGCCTCCATCTTTTCGGAGAACTGGTTCTACTACTTTGGTGATATCATTGCAATTTCCGGCAGCGGAAATTATCACCGTACCTGGACTAATTACATCCCCATCTTTATACTTCTGTTTCATGGAAAGGGAATCCTTTCCTGTTGGAACGTTGATGCCAAGATTAATGGCAAAATCTGAAATGGCTTGTACCGCTTCGTAGAGTCTGGCATCTTCACCTTCGTTCTTGCATGGCCACATCCAGTTGGCGGAGAGGGAAACGGATTGTAATCCGTCTTTCAAAGGTGCCCAGATGATATTAGTCAAGGCTTCCGCAATACTGTTTTTACTTCCTGCGGATGGGTCAATGAGTCCTGAAATGGGGGAGTGGCCGATACTGGTAGCGATGCCTTCTTTTCCTTTAAAGTCTAAAGCCATCACACCGACATTGTTCAAAGGCAATTGTAAAGGCCCTGCACATTGCTGCTTGGCAACGCGACCACCAACACATCTATCGACTTTGTTGGTAAGCCAATCTTTACAGGCAACGGCTTCCAATTGCAATACTTGCTCCAAATAGACATGGAAGAATTCCAGCGAATATTCAGCGTCTGCATAGGTTCTTTCTACCGTTTTATCGGTCAATATGGTTTTAGGGGAGCTTCCGAAGATATCCGAAAGATTCACATCCATTGGTTTTTCACCTGTGGTACTTGATTCGAAAGTAAAACGGTCGTCTCCTGTTACATCTCCGACTTCATACATCGGTGAACGTTCGCGCTCTGCGATTCTACCAAGTAAAGCAGCATCGTCTTTTCCGATGACCAAGCCCATACGTTCTTGAGATTCATTTCCAATAATTTCTTTTGCGGACAGAGTAGGGTCACCGACGGGGAGTTTGTCCAAATCTATTTTTCCACCTGTTTCTTCCACCAATTCGGAAAGGCAATTGAGATGTCCGCCTGCACCATGGTCATGAATAGACACGATGGGATTCACATCGCTCTCTACCATACCACGAATAGCATTGGCGGCTCTTTTCTGCATTTCAGGATTCGAACGTTGTACCGCATTCAATTCAATAGATGAACTAAATTCGCCAGTATCGGCACTGGAAACGGCTGCACCGCCCATTCCAATGCGGTAGTTGTCACCGCCCAGAATGACGATTTTATCTCCTGTTTCAGGTTTGTCTTTAAGCGCTTGGTCTGCTTTGCCGTAGCCGATGCCACCCGCTTGCATAATGACTTTGTCGTACGCCACCCGTCTATCTTCTTCGGCATGTTCAAAGGTCAACACTGAACCTGTAATTAAGGGCTGTCCGAATTTATTCCCGAAATCGGATGCTCCGTTGGATGCCTTTATTAAAATATCCATGGGGGTTTGGTAGAGCCATTCTCGGGCTGGCATACCGTTTTCCCATGGTCTTTCGGCTTCAAGTCTTGAATAGGCCGTCATATATACTGCAGTACCTGCCAGCGGCAACGAACCTTTTCCACCAGCCAGTCGGTCTCGTATTTCTCCTCCTGAACCGGTTGCGGCGCCATTGAAGGGCTCTACAGTGGTAGGAAAGTTGTGGGTTTCTGCTTTTAAGGAAATCACCGATACAAATTCTTCTTCTTGGTAGAAGTCTGGAATATCAGCTCTTTGGGGCGCAAATTGCACCACTTTCGGACCTTTTACAAAGGCCACATTGTCTTTATAGGCGGAAACAATATCGTTCGGGTGTTGCTTTGAAGTCTCTTTGATTAATTTAAACAGCGATGTTGGTTTTTCTTCTCCGTCGATTACAAAGGTGCCATTGAATATTTTATGGCGACAGTGCTCAGAGTTCACTTGACTAAAACCAAAGACTTCGGAATCGGTCAGTTTACGACCCATTTTCTCGGAAAGTGAATTCAAATAGTCTACTTCATCATCACTCAACGCTAAACCTTCTTGTTTGTTATAGGAGGCTACATTATCAATCTCCAAAATGGACTCAGGTTTTACGTCAATGGTATAAATATCTTGTGTTAACCCATTATATTTTTGCGAAATCATCGGGTCGAAATCGCTAAAGTTCTCTTCAACGCTTTTAAACTCTTCAATTCGTACGATACCTGAAATGCCCATGTTTTGGGTAATTTCTGAGGCATTGGTACTCCATGGTGTAATCATGGCCGCACGTGGACCAATAAAAAAAGCGTCTAGAGACGCTGCGTTGATTTGAGATAGGTTGCCGAATAACCATGTTAATTTTTTTGTGTCTTCCTGAGAAAGTTCTTGAGGGGTTTGTACTGCAAAAACTTTGTTGCTGAGCTCCCCGAAAAAGTGAATCATTGAATACCTGAATTGGAATGATTAATAAAGGCACAAATTTACATCTTTTTCTAGCTTTTTTTTGAAGGATTTGAAACAGTTTTGAACGGGCAATGTTGATAAAATGCTAGCTGATAATCTTAGTGGGGGAATTCCCCAAATTTCACCAAGGTGTTATCATTTGTTATTTCAAAATGAATATAGCTATCCAAAGGGCGTCCATTGGTATAGTAGCCTCCGGAAATTCCTGCAGCACTTCCATTTTTGCGAATGTAAGATAGGGTATAATCACCATCCATCTTGTTGTTTTTCATGGACAAAAAACCTTCTTTGCTTTTATTTTTTTGAATACTATCGAAAGTGATACTTTCAAAATCTTCAGAAGTGGAGATTTTTACCGCTGTAATTGTAGCATCAGACGAATTTTTGATTTTAAAGGCAATTCCTTTTTCTTTTGTAAAATTACAAGAGCAGATTGTGATAAGAAGTAATACGAACGCTGCTTTATTCATATTCGCTTTTTTCTACCTATGGTTTTAATGCCCAATACCATTAGAACCAGTATTAGAACTATAAAAAATGCACTTGTTGAAATACTTTTTACGAGCGAAAAAGCACTTGTTGTTTTTACCGCGGTTTCTGTCAAGTCCGGATAGCTTTTCAGAAGGTTGATGATTCCGAAATTCTCCGCGTAATCTGCTATTCCCGCAATTATTGGTAGTAGGCATAAATACGTAAATGGCGTTTTGAGTTTGCCCAGTTTTTTTAAAAAATAGGCCAGGAGCAAACTGTATGAAAACCCAAATAGAAACGGATAAAGCATATCCACCGGTACTTGGTTGGTGAGATAGGTGTTACGTCCTTCTTCACCGAGCGAACTGAATAATTCGCTTACGTAGCCTAGGTCGTATCCTGTGGGCATCATATCTAACAGTGCCATTCCGTTTGAGAAATTCATCGTTTGGGGAATGGTAACTGTCAACATAAAGACGTAAAAGATATTGGTCAGAACGAAAAGTGCTAAAACCTTTTTTCCGGATAGATTTCGTTCTATGAAGTCCGTGAATCTTTTCATCTTATGGGATACGCTACCCTCTGGCTTAGATTACTTTTTTAAAATAGAGGTTTCGAACCCTGCCATTTGAAACTTTACATCCGGTAATGTTTCCATCGGCATCTCTTACAAATTCAATTTGTCCGAAAAACCAGGCATCACTAGAAAACACGTCTTGTTTAATGGGACTTAAATTAAAATCAGCCAACTTACGGTGTTTTGCTATTAATTTACCGTCAACAACGGAAAAACTATAGGTAGTTGATAACTCTTCGCTATGAAATTCTCCAGAGAAATCTGCGAGCATAACGCTTGTTTTGTCAAAAGTTTTTATTCTTGGGGCATCCATTACTTGTCCGCCTTGATGCAGCTTTAACAATTTAATATTTTCACCTCCATTGGGTATAAATTCAACTTTAGCCCCCACACCGACGACTTCAAATTCGGTGTTTGATAAGGGAATAAGTGAAACCGTCGGTTGACCTGTTGCTGTTGCCGACAATTTGCCTTCGCTTTCTGCAATATTTATGATAAAGCCCGGTTGCAGTTCAAAATCGCCTAAGTAGGTACTTAAAATACTTGGACTGACTGAAATCGGTTCATTTGATTTTTCATCTGTTTCCTCTTCCTCTTTCTCTTCCTTTTCGGGCTCGGGTTTAGTTTCAATTTTATCTTTAAGATAAATATCCACAACTTTATGAGCGATTGCACCTGGGTTAAATTCAGCAGAATTACTAAATACCATAACAGAAAAATTTTCATCTGGAAAACGTGTCAGGTAAGAACGATAACCCGCATCAGCACCTCCATGTTGAATTTCATTCAAACCCTTATATTTCCCTACAAATTGACCTAGGGCACCACCAATGGTTTTTCCACTATTTAGAGTTGCAGGTGTGTTCATTTTATTCACTATCGTCGAATCTCCAACTTTTAAGTTTGAAAAATTCATTGACCAAAGACTTAAATCTTCAACTGTGGTAAAAAGACTAGTTGCGCCCACATTCGCGTAACTCAAAACGCTTTTTTTAAATCCCGTGCTGTCTGCATAGTAAGAGTAGGCCCTATTTTTAACAATCTTTTGATGGTCATCATAAAATAGGGTATTATTCATTTTTAAAGGCCCAAAAATGTTTGCATTCGTAAATTCTGCGAAAGGCATATCCGATAATCTAGCTACTACCTCTGCCAGAAGAGTGAATCCGGTATTACAATACGCATATTCATCACCGGGACTAAAGTTCAGTTCCTTTTGCTTGCTTACTAATTTTAAAACATGTTCTTTGGTAATAACATCATCCATTCGCCAACCCGCCATCGCCAATAAATTCCATTGGTCTCTTAATCCACTGGTATGGGATGCTAAGTGTCTTAATGTTATTGTCTTACCAAAATCAGGTACTTCAGGGATATATTTTCGGATATCATCGTCTAAACTTAGTTTACCTTGTTTCTCCAACAATAGAATGGAGAAAACCGTAAACTGTTTTGAAACAGAAGCAATGTGAAATATGGAAGAGGGATTTATGGGAATGTCATATTCCATATTGGCCAAGCCATAGCCTTTCTTATAGATAATCGCTCCATTTTTAACTACAGCCACAGCAGCTCCGGGGCTATCATTACGGTTCCAAGGGGCAAAAACTTCATCAACTTGGTCATTCGGTAAAGTGGCCTTGGGTCTTATAATTTCAAGCGTTACTTCATAAATACCAGCAGGTTCCTTTTCATCAAACGGAGATATTTCAACGACGTATGCGCCTTTTTTGCTAGAAATTATGGTAAATAGTTCAGGTCCATTTTTTCCATTGGGACTATCAAAGTCTTCAAGTTTCTCACCTTGGGGGTCGTAGGTGGTAATTTTCATATCAACACCTTTTTGCATTAACTTAAAAAGTGCAAACTGGTCTTTTCCCAAATTAATACTATACCGGTGTTTCTCATTCGGACTAATTTCTGCAGAAGTCAATTTGCCTTTGAATAATTTTTCCTTTTGGGTTTGTGCCTTTATTATACCTATTGGCGTAAGCAACAAAAGCAGGGCTAAAAATTTGATTGATGATTGATTCATGGTATTATTATTTAAGTGTATACAACTTGTAATAGGAGAACTGAAAATTTCTTTTTATCTAATATTTGATAAAGGTCTGGTTATCTGACCATGTCAGCGGAGGAAGACTGATTATCAATAAAAGTAGGTATTCCTTCAACACTTAAAAAATAAAAAGCCTCAATTGAGGCTTTTTTAATATTCATTAATAAATATGGTGTTTAGGCTGTAGGTTTTACTTACATGTTTTTTAGAAGCTCGGCAAGTCTATCGAACACAGAACCCCAACCGTTCATGATACCCATTTTCTCTTGTTGTATCTTATATTCCTCAGTAGGGTGTACGACATGAAAAGTGAAGTCGGTTTTGTCTCCATTTGCTTGAAATAAGGCTTGTATTTCAACGCCTTCGGTCATCGGTTTGAAGTTTGCTGATGAAACAATTTTCTCCATTTCAACAATCTCGGCGTATTCACCTTCGGCCGTAAATTCTTGACCATTGGGCATGGGCATAAGGTATTTCCATTTTCCACCAACTTTGAAATCGTGCTCCACGACTTTTGTTTGTATGCCTTTTGGGCTCCACCATTCCGCTATATGTTCTGATTGTGTCCATGCCTCCCAGACTAGTGCTATTGGTGCGTTGAAGGTTCGTTGTATGGTTATTGTTTTACTGTCCATTTCATTAGATTTATTCATTCGTATTGTTTTTAGCTTGTAATTTGCTTAGGTACTTGTCGAAAGAGTCCAGCTTGTCTTCCCATAAGGCTCGGTATTGCTCAATCCATAAAAACGCTGGAATCAAGTTTTTCGGTCGAATAAAGCAATAGCGCTCTCTACCTTCCTTCTTAAAATCGATGATTTCGCACTCGTTCAATATTCTCAGATGTTTGGAAATTGCGGGACGGCTGATTTCGAATTTTTCTGCAATTGCATTAACAGTAAGGGTTTCTTCGGCCAAGAGTTCAATAATATCTCTTCTAACCGGGTCGGAAATCGCCTGAAAAACATCTCTTCGCATTTTATTAGGTAACTAATTGGTTACAAATATAAATGTAATCGTTTGGTTACACAAATTTTTTGAACTATTTGTTGGATGTGAGTAGTTTTGGTGTAGAGGTTTGGTTTTACTGTTTTACGTTTGCTCACCCCTTAATGCCCTCCCAAGAGGGGAGGCGTTTCTGAAACTGTTATGGTGAATTGCGATTTTATTTTGCCACTTCAATCGTCAGGGCCTCTTTCAGACTTTCTTTATTCCCAAAAGAATCGGGATTGAATTTGTTGTTGTTGCTTAGAATGATAATGGTTTTGTTGGTGTCGAGCATTCGAATCAAGACAGAATTTGCGCCTAAAATGCCGCCTCTTCGTTCCATAATTCGTGGTTGAGATTCTGAAAATGGATAGTTGTAAGTCCAGACACTATAGCCGGAATAGTTATACTCTGGATAGGATGTGTACATGAGTTCTTTACTCTTTTCAGAAAGTAGTTGATTGCCATATAGTCCTTGATCCAACTTCAACAAATCTTCCGAAGTTGCATACATGCACCCTGCCGCATAAAAATTTTCTATAAAAAACAATGGGTCTTTTTGGCGTTTGCCTTCGGCATTATAGGAGAAAGGGTAGGCAAAGTCTTCGGGATAGACGTCCTTCTTTAAAAAACCTGAATTTTCCATTTTGAGGGGTCCTAGAATTCGATTCTTGATGGACTCTTCCCAAGATGTTTTATCATATTTCTCTATGAGCAATCCCAATAAAACATAATCGATATTGGCATAATTGAAAGAACCAAAGCGACTCCCTTTTTGAGCCAAGGTTTCTGAAATGAATACTTTGGGTGTTTTCGCCTTAAGGTATATGGCATCATTCTCATTCGGCAAACCTGAAATGTGCAACAACAAATGGTGTACTGTAATCTTTTTCCCTTTCGGGATGTCCAATTCAGGTAAAAGTGTTTCGAGATTATCAGTCAACTGAAATTTATCTTTCTCAATCAATTGCATAATGGCGATAGCGGTAAATAGCTTTGTAACCGATGCGATAGAAAAATGAGAAGTATTAGTTACGGGAGTGCGGTTATCGCTGTCGTTAAAACCGAAGGATTCTTGGTAAACTATATTTCCTTTATCTGCAATTAAGACGGTTCCCTCAAATGCATCTGAGGATACTGATTTTTGAACAATACTATCAATTCGGGCTGTATCTAGTTGTGCGTTGCCGTGAATTCCTTTTAAGAACAAAAAACTTATTGCGATGAGTATCCGTACCATGTTATTCGATTTTAGCTAAGGCTTTGTAGTATAGAGTCTGAAAAATAGAAATCGTTACGATTTGGATTTAATTTTTTTGGCTCCTTTTGATCTTAAAATTATCCAAAGGAACAGGGAACATGCGAGGGTAATCACGCTAAGACCTTTTTCAAAATTAGTTTCCGCGAAAAGATTACCAACTGTATTTACTGCAAAAAGAATAAGAAATACCCATAGAACAACATTCACCATTTTTATGGGCAACAAGGGTTTGATTAGATTCCCTTTAAAAAGCAAAACCATACCTAAAATCAAATTCAACCCTATCGAAAAGGTCTCGAAAACATACATCTCAGTATCATTAGTCAAGCGTCCACCCCAAGTAATATCATAGGGAATAACTTTTAGAAGAATGCACAAATGAAATAGGGTCACTGCGATAACTATGCCTAAAAGTATTTTTACTGCGATACGGGGCTTCATTTTTGATTTAATTTAGATAGGCGATTACGTCCTTAATGACAGAAGCTGTTCTTAAAATACGAAAATGTCCCGTTCCTTCAATTTCTTTAAATTCAGCTTCGGGCCAATTTTGATAGACATTTTTAGAACGCGCAATCGGAATGACCTTGTCCTTAGTATCGTGAATTATCAAAGCGCTTTTCACTTTGATGGATTGCACAAATTTACTGACATTCAATATTTTAAGGTCCATTCCTGTTTCTTTTTCTAGACGGCGGATTAATCTACTTTTTACTTTTTCGGTAATCCCCACCATATCGGCAACGTCATCTATACGCTCACTAAACTTATCGGGAGTGGTAAGTAGCACATACTTGTCAATCTGTAGATCTTGGTTTTCAAAAAGTGCATAGGTTGTTGCGACACCGCCAAATGAATGGCTTATTAAAGTGCTAACTTCATATTTACGTATTAAGAGGCCTACCAATTCAGTAAACTCAAATAGACTGGTTTCACCTTTGCTGCTAAAACCATGCGACGGAGCGTCAAAGGAATATACGGTGTATCCGGCATGTAAAAGGGGTGTAATCAAATCAGAAAAATTACCAGCTTGGCCTTCCCATCCATGGATAAGAAGGATCTTTTTATCACCGCCCCGCCAAGTGTACAGCTGAATGTCAAAATCTTTAAATCGAAGCTTTTCCGTATCCGCTTTATCTAAAATACCCAATTCACTTTCGCGTAATTTTCGAATTTGTGGGTTGGTTAATTGTTTGTATGCATAAGAAGTGATTGCCGCTGGAAATAGTGTTGAGGCGATTCGAACTAGAAGTTTTTTCATAAAAGGATATTGCGCTTGTACTAAGTTAGGGAATTCGTGGTAACAACTTTCCAATTGTTTTCCTACTTTTAGGAGATAGCGAACTCTAAAAAATCCAACCGTATGAAAATGTCCAGAATTTTAGTGATGATGAGCTTTATGCTCTTTTTTACTGCAAGTGTATTTGCCCAAAAGAAAAAATCAAACAAACAGATTGAAAAATTGAAAACCGAAGTAGCTGCTATCGTTCAGGCGAACCACAAGCAATCGCAAGTGATGGTGGATAAAATCTTCAGTTTTGCTGAACTCGGTTTTCAAGAATTCGAATCTTCGAAATACCTTACGGGAATCTTAGAAGAAAACGGATTTGCCATAGAGAATTCCATTTCAGGTATTCCAACGGCATGGTTTGCCAAATGGAGTAATGGAGACGGTCCGGTAATTGCCATTGGTAGTGATGTAGACTGTATTCCGAAGGCATCGCAATATCCGGGAGTGGCGTATCACAAACCAATGGTAGAAGGAGCGCCAGGGCATGGAGAAGGGCATAATTCGGGAATCCCTATGAATATTACTGCGGTGTTGGCCGTAAAACAAATCATGGAACGGGAGAATATTGGAGGAACACTTTTGGTATGGCCAGGAATTGCGGAGGAGTTATTGGGTTCAAAAGCATGGTATGTACGCGACGGACTTTTCGATAAAATCGACATGTGCATCTTTACCCATGTGAGCAGCAACCTTGGTGTATCCTACGGACCAACTAGAGGTACAGGATTGATTTCAGTTGAGTACATGTTCGAAGGGGAAGCGGCACATTCCGCCGGAGCACCGTGGCGCGGAAGAAGCGCTCTCGATGCTGCCGAACTCATGAATATCGGTTGGAACTATAAAAGAGAGCATTTGCATCCATTAAAACGCTCCCATTCCATCTTTACGGATGCGGGAGACCAACCAAACGTAGTACCATCAAAAGCAGCCATTTGGTTCTATTTCAGGGATATCAAATACAAAGGCATCATGGAAATGTATGCGGAAGCCAATGATATGGCCAAAGGCGCAGCCTTGATGACCGGAACAAAAATGACCTCACGTATTTTAGGAGCTGCATGGCCAAGACATTTCAACAAAGTCATAGCAGAAACCATGTACGAGAACATCAAAAAAGTGGGACTCCCGCAATGGTCTGGAGAAGACCAAGCTTTGGCAAAAGCGGTTCAGACTGAAGTGAATTCAAATAAAATTGAAGGTTTGGCCACAGAGTTAATGAAGTTGGGCTTGCCACAAGTTGAGCCTATTAGTGGCGGTTCCGATGATATTGGGGATATTTCATGGAAGATTCCCACAATAACGATGCGTTACCCTTCCAACATTCCCGGACTGCAGGGACATCATTGGAGCAATGCCATCGCAATGGCTACTCCCATCGCTCATAAAGGAGTGACTGCAGGTGCAAAAGCAGAAGCCATGACCATTCTGGACTTCCTTTTAAAACCACAACTCCTAAAAGACGCTTGGACCTACTTCAATGACGTCCAAAGTAAAGAAGACAAGTACGAACCTATGATTTCATCAGATGATTTACCACCTGTTTATTTGAACACCGACAAGCAAGGGCAGTTCCGTGCGGAATTGGAGAAATTCTATTATGATGAAACGAAGTTTGATTCGTACCTAGAGCAGTTGGGGGTGGAGTATCCTACTTTGAAAGGGGAGGAGTAAGATGTATTCTAAATAACTACTGTCAGTTCGAGCGGAGTCGAGAACCATAACGTGTAGCATCTCGACTCCGCTCGATGTGACATGCTTATTACTTTTTATCCAACAAGGCCATATAAAATCCATCATACCCGCTTTTAGAAGCGTAAATCTTCTTTTCTTTCACTAAGGTAAAATCTTTACCTTCTTCTGAGGATAAAAAAGAAATGACTTGGTCGTTGTTTTCTTGTGAAAGAATGGAGCAAGTTGCATAAACCATCTTACCACCAGATTTTACAATCTTACTGTAGGAACGAATGATGTCGTGTTGTACTTTGATGATTTTCTCTAAAAATTCAGGTTGCATCTTCCATTTGGAATCCGGGTTCCTACGCAATACGCCCAATCCCGTACAAGGGGCGTCGACTAGGACGCGGTCTGCACTTCCGTAGAGTTTTTTGAAAACTTTTGTGGAGGTGATTTCCCGCGTTTCTATATTGTGTGCAGCGTTTCTTCTGGCGCGACGTTTAAGTTCTTTCAATTTACTACCGTAGATATCCATAGCCACTAATTGACCTTTGTTTTCCATTAACGCAGCTAGGTGTAATGATTTTCCACCGGCTCCTGCACAAGTGTCTACAACCCTTTGTCCAGGTTTGATATCTAGCATTTCAGCTACAAGCTGTGAAGAAGCATCTTGGACTTCGAAATATCCTTTTTTAAAGGCTTCTGTTTGAAAGACGTTCGCCCGTTCTGGTAATCGTAAAGCGGATGAATAGCCTTTGATGGGTTCTACATCAATACCTTCTTCGAGTAAAGTTTTGCGAAGCTTCTCTTTAGTTGTTTTTAAGGTGTTCGTTCTTAAAATTACTTCAGCAGGTTCGTTGAGCTTGGCCAATTCTTCTGTCCAACGCTTATCTCCTAAAGCTTTCTCTCCCAACTCATCTATCCAATCGGGAACAGATTCCCGGAACTTTCTGATTTTTGAAAGCTCGTCGAATTTCCCTTTGATACGGCGTTCTGGGGTAGGTTCGATTTGTTTCCAGTCTGGTAACTTGTATCCTTTTAAAACAGCCCAAACCGCCCACATACGAAATAAATCTTGTCTTCTGTAAGGCGCACGAACATCTGCAATTTCCGCATACAACCTTTTGTAGCGCACCATTTCATAAATGGTTTCGGCGATAAATCCGCGGTCACGTTTGCCCCAACGCTTATCGATTTTCAAAACTTTCTGTACCACCTTATCGGCATATTCCCCTTCATTGAAGATGAGATCTAATCCGTCGATTACAGCAAATACCAAGTTCCTATGTAATTTCATCTGTTCCTTAATTAGGGCTGCAAAGGTAGGGTTTTGAAATCGTTTAATTTATGTAATTTGGGACACAAATCTTGCTATTGGAAGAACAAAACTTCGTTGAAGCTTTACGGGAAGGAAACAACCAAGCCTATGGGCAATTGCTTGATGAATATAAGCAAAAGGTATTCGGCACTTGTATTTCCTTTGTACCTAATCAAGAAGATGCTGAAGATATTGCACAGGAAGTTTTTGTGGAAGTTTTTAATTCAATTGGTAAGTTTAAAGGTGATTCAAAACTAACGACATGGATTTACCGCATTTCGGTAAACAAGAGCTTGGAATTCATTCGAAAGAAAAATACTAAAAAACGCTTTGGTTTTAGGCAGTCGCTTTTGGGAAATGATTTACCAATAGACCGGAGTTCATATTTCACGGAGTTCAAACATCCTGGTATCCAATTGGAGAATAAAGAGAAAAGTGAAATTCTGTTCGCAGCGATAAACCAGTTGCCAGAAACCCAACGGATTGTATATACCTTGAATAAAATAGATGATTTAAGTTATCAAGAAGTTAGTGAGATAACCAATAAGACTGTCTCATCCATTGAATCTTTGCTATTCAGGGCCAAAAAGAATTTGCAGAAGTTGTTGCACGACTATTATAAAAAAGAAGGAAATTGACGCAAGTTTTTAGAAAGTTGTGCATCTAAATAGAAGACCAAAGTACTAAACACATGAAAAGTAAACCAAATATCGACCAGCTAGTTGAAGACACATTGGATAGTGTTTCAAATATTAACATGGTTAAAACACCACCTTTCTTTAAAGAAAAAGTGCTCAACAGAATGGCAGAGCAAGATGTTGAAGAGGTAAAAAGAGTGCGTTATTTAGATTGGTTTACCCCGAGATATCAAGCTGCGGCACTGGTTTGTTTTGTGATTTTAAATGCATTCGCTTTGTTATCGAATAACGCCGATAGCGGCAACGACGAGAATGTAGAGAATTTCGCTGAAGTCTATGGATTTTCAGAAACAACCACCGATTCGTTCCTGTACCAAAAATAGCCTATATGAAGAATAATTTACTCCTGTATATTTTATTGGGTTTTCTCGTGTTGGTGAATAGCTTCTTTTTGTTCAAGCATTTTAGTGCGGGAGATAACGATGAACGTGGTCGAGGACCACGTCCAGGTAACTTTATTGCCAAACAGTTAGAATTTGATGACTCACAAACGCAAAAGTTTGAAAAATTGGATATGGAGCATCGAGAAAATATAAACATGCTTCTAGCGGACATTCGGGAATTAAAAGATTCCCTGTTTGATAGACTGTCAGATGAAACTGTTGATGATTCGGAAATTAATGCAATTGCTTCCCAAATTGCCAATAAAGAGAAAACGAAAGAATTGGAAACCTTTCGATTTTTCAAAGCCGTAGGGGAGTTATGTAATGATAATCAAAAGGAACTACTGAAATCTATTATAAAAGATGCTTTAGGCAGACAAGGACCTCCAGGGCGAAATGGACCTCCCCGCAGAAGTCCGGGTGAAGAAGGCAGACCACCTCCACCAAGACATTGATATTCCAGTTTTACCGTGATAGACCCTGATTAAAAGTCAGGGTTTTTTTGTGCTTTTTTTAACAGATGCGTGCACAAGTTTATAGAAACGATGTCATCTAAACCATCAAATATGTAAAAATAAAAAGATGGAAAATAAGACGATCAAAACAGTTTTAATGGCCTTTGGGGTGACGGTATTATTTATTGGAAGTGCTTTTGGGCAATCTCAAAATAGGCAGGAAAGACAAAAGCCACCCACATTTGAAGAACTAATCGAGGAGATGGATTCGAATGAAGATGGTAAACTTTCAGCGGATGAAATAAAAGGACGGCTAAAAAAGGATTTTGCAAAAATCGATACCGATGAAGATGGCTTTATCACAGCAGAAGAATTTGAAAAGGCGCCAAGACCTAAAAGAAGGGAAAGAAGAAATTAAAGAAGTTAGGCACAAGTTTTTAAGAAATAATAGATCTAAAAAAAAATATACTACCATGATAAAGAGATATAAAAGTTTACCCGTTCTACTTCCAGCACTTCTTTTTGCATTAATCGGATTTGTTGCTTGTAGCAGCGATAGTGTTTCCGATGTGCCTTTAGATGAGGAAGGAACAGATGATGATGAAACAGTAACCGAACTTCACGCGGCCTTTGCTGCATTTAACGAAGACGCAACGACTATATTTTTGGACGGTTCAAATGTAGTTATAGAAACTACAGGATTACCGAATCATGAGACCGTGTATTGGGGTGATGACAATGACCTTTATCGAGAAGAACCTGATGTACGTCTTACGCCAACTAGAATCCCTGACCGTGACCAAGCACAAACCATAATGGTTGATGCAACTCCTAATTTGACAGGAAGTACAGTCGCAACAGAATTAGGTATTATAGGGGTTGCAGTGAGTGGCTCGTATATTTTTAATGACCAAGAGGGAAATGGGACTTTAGATCAAGCTGCAGGTAGTTTAGACTGGACCGGAGCCCATATCGGACCAAGTGTTTATCACTATCATCTAGAACCAAAAGCATTTACGGATGACGATGATGAATTAGCTGGTATTTTGTTGGATGGTGTTTTTCTTTACGGAAGAAAATGCAACGCAACAGGAGGCTATCCTACAGATTTAGATTCCTCCGGAGGACACACGAGCAGTACGCAGTACTCGGATGGCGAAGAAGAGTATCACTACCATATTATCAATGAAATTTATTCCACAACAGGTTCTTATATCGCTTTCGCAGGCCCCTTTCAAGGCTTTTAATACACTCTATGAAAACGATTCATCTCATAGTCTTAGTCCTGCTTTCTTGCACTAGCTTTAGTTGCAAAAAAACCTCCGATGCCCAAAGCACTGTTGATGCACAAATCATTATCAACAGTGTTGAGGTGTCGAAAAATGATTTGGTACTCAATCAGGTAGAAGGCCGGTGGTACTATGAAGGAGAACCGTACAACGGATATTCCCTAAAATACCATTCAAACGACACTTTAGCAGAAAGACTTGGTTTCTATAATGGAAAGCGAGAAGGCATTGCAAAGCGGTGGTCTCAAAAGGACGAACTTCAAATTGAATCGTACTACAAGCAAAACCGCTTAGATGGAAGCTACAAAAGCTGGTGGGAAAACGGAGTACTAGCTTCTGAAGCAAAGTATCGGAATGGAAAGCTTAGTGGAGTGGAGAAGAAGTGGTATCCCACCGGTCAGCTCGCTAAGGAGCGGCAAATGGTAAATGGAAAAGAAGAAGGGTTACAAAAAGCTTGGCTAAAAAACGGAACACTATATGTTAACTACGAGTCAAAAAATGGACGGATTTTTGGAATGCGCCGCGCAAATTCATGTTATCAATTAGAAGATGAAACAGTTGTTCAAATCAAATAATTTAGGCATATTTCTGATTTTTTGTTTTGCACTTTCTACAAGTTGTAAACAAGAAATAAAGAAAGAGAAGGCTAAGGTGGTTGAAACCAGTAGGGTTGATTATTTACCCTACTATGGTGATGCCTCTTTTACGCCCAATTGGTTAACTCCCAATAGTGATGCTGAGAAGCAATTTCATAAGATTCCCAATTTCAAACTGGTTAATCAGTTAGGGGATACCATCACTCAAAACACTTTTGACAACAAAATTTATATTACCGATTTCTTTTTTACCAGCTGTCCAGGCATTTGCTTGAAAATGACCGGGAATATGCTAAAACTACAAAAAGAGTTTCAAAATGATGATGAAATTCTCTTCTTGTCCCATTCCGTTACACCTTCCATAGATTCAGTATCTGTACTTAAAAAATATGCAAAAAAGAATGCTATTATCGACGGTAAATGGCATTTGGTAACCGGAGACAAAACAGAAATTTACAACCTAGGAAGAAATCAATATTTCGTTGAAAATGATTTAGGTATCCCGAAAGACATTAATGATTTTTTACATACTGAAAACTTCCTGCTTATTGATAAGGACAAACATATCAGAGGTATCTATAATGGACTTAATAGAGCGTCAATTGCTCAATTGATTATAGATGTCAAGGCCCTGAAAAATGAAAGTTGAGTTTACCGGATACCTACCCATTTTACACAATAAAACCAACAAATTAGGGTTCTTTTTAAACCTTTTTAGTTTTAAGAAGTCCAATTGACAATTAAACCCCAAGTCTAATATGAAAATCTTCAAACTCCTTTTGCTCTTTTTTGTGTTTTTATTTTTCAGCTGCAGTACTGATAAAGAACTCGATGAAGTTATTGATGCTATAGAAGAAGATGTAGTCGAGGAAACGATGGAAGAATCGACGAACGAGAACCCCAATATTCTTTTAATTATCGCCGATGATATGGGTCTGGATGCTAGTCCGGGATACGCTCTTGGAAGTATCAAGCCGAATATGCCCAATTTACAGAATATGATTAGTTCGGGATTGATCTTTAATAATGTTTGGTCGTATCCAACTTGTACACCTACTCGGGCGAGTATAATTACCGGTAAATATGGTTTTCGAACGAATGTGATGAAAGTTGATGATGAACTATCCACCACAGAAACTTCCATTCAAAAGTATTTGGACGAGAACACAAACGAAGCCTATAGTCATGCGGTTATTGGAAAATGGCATTTGTCAAGAGATGTAAATCATGCAACCAATATGGGTGTTGGCAAATATGCCGGATTTCTAAGCGGAGGGGTTCAAGATTACTCGAACTGGACGCTAGTAGAAGATGGAAACTCAACGAATTCCACAGAATATACTACTACAAAATTCACTGATTTGGCCATTGACTGGGTTGATGACCAAACAAAACCTTGGTTTTTATGGTTGGCATATAATGCGCCACATACTCCTTTTCATGTACCTCCGTCGGATTTGCATTCCCAAGGTAGTTTGCCCACTGATGATGCTAGTATAAGCAATAATCCAACTCCATATTATATGGCTGCTCTTGAAGCTGTGGATACCGAAATGGGAAGACTTTTGGCTTCTTTGTCAGTAGAGGAGAGAGAAAATACCATTATCATCTTTGTAGGCGATAATGGAACTCCCGGTCAAGTTGTGCAAGAATACAATAGCCAAAGGGCAAAAGGAAAAGTATATCAAGGTGGTGTAAACGCCCCCATGATCATCTCAGGTGCAGATGTAACTCGTCAAAATGAGACCGAGGATGCTCTTATCAATACTACGGATTTATTTGCCACTATCGCTGATTTAGCTGGTAGCGGTACAACCGAAATTCATGATAGCAGAAGTTTTAAGGGATTATTGAGTACTACGAATACATCCTTTAGGGAATTTGTGTATACCGAGGTAGGGAATGATTTGGGTACTTCGGATTATACCATCAGAAACGCAACGCATAAGTACATCAAATTCGCTGATGGCTCTGAAGCACTTTATAATCTTATTGAAAACCCGCTAGAGCAGCCAAATTTATTAAATACAAATCAATTACCGCTAAGCGAAGAGAACAGTGCTGAGTTGGATAAACTAATAGAAGCCTCAGAGGCGATTAGAAATTAATTACAAATCGTCTTTTTGGGCTTGATTGTTTTTTAGTCCTAAATCTTATAATTACAAAACATTAAAACAAATTGTATGAAAAGTTTAAAATCAATTTTCCACTTTATCTTAAGTGTAGTCTTTTTAAGTTTTAGCATCAGTTCGTGTTCATCAGATGATAATGATACGCCTACTACAGAAATTACACAAGGAGAAGACCAGGATGCTGACGATGATGTTACCGATGAGACTTCTTATGATATCACTCCTGTTTTAAGTTTATTCGACGGAACTGACTTGTCTTACGAAGTGAGCGGAGGTAATGTAATCTTCACCACCACGGACCTTCCGAATCACAAGAGCCCGTATTGGGATACTTCGCACGAACTTTATGAGGCCTACAACGGTGATAATAGTTCTTTTAATTTGAATCCGAATCGGATATCTGAACAGAATATTGTTTTTACGATTCCTTTAGCTCCTAGTGCTGCAAGTACCAATGAAGAAACAGGACTCGGTCCTATAGGTATTTCTAGAAACGGGATTGTATTTTTTAATCAATATGCCGGCCCTAACAATCAGCCTTTAACGAGTGAGATAAATTCTTTTGACCAATATTTAGGGCATCCACAAAATGCTGGTACTTACCACTACCATATCGAACCTACTTTTCTCACTGGGGAATATGGAGCCGATGCGTTCTTAGGATTACTTTCCGATGGTTTTCCGGTTTATGGCCCCATGGAGAATGGTGCTGAAATCACAAATGCTGATTTAGATGATTTTCACGGACATACTTCTGCTACTACAGAATTTCCCGATGGTATTTACCACTATCACATTACCGATGCCGACCCTTATTTGAACGGGAATGGTTATTATGGTACACCAGGGAATGTAAGTATGTAAATACATGCGAATTTTTGTTTTCATCCTATGTTCCTCTCTTTGCCTTCTTTCTTGTGAAAGTGAGCTTTTGGCTGTTGATAAATCCAGTAACGAACTCCAACTGAACAATGGTGTCTTGGAGTATCAAGGTGAACCCTTTACAGGGGAACTCGTCAGTATGTACAACCCTTCATCCTTCAAAATGAAATTAGAGTATAAAGAAGGACGTAAAGATGGATACGAAAAGCAATGGTATCCGAATGGAGAACTTGCACAGCATCGTTTGTATTCTAAAGGTGTAAAAGTTGGCAATCATTTAGGTTGGTGGGAAGATGGAAGCAAAAAATTCGACTATCACTTCAACGAGAAAGGGGAGTACGAAGGGAATAGGAAAGAATGGTACCAAAACGGACAACTCGTACGAGACTTTAATTACTCCAAAGGAAAAGAGACAGGAAGTCAACGTATGTGGACCGATAACGGAAAAATAAGAGCAAATTACGAGGTTAAGAATGGAGAACGATTTGGTCTGATTGGTCTAAAGAAATGTTACACGGTAAACGTAGATTCAAATGAACTGGAATAAGTATGCCTTCTTGATTGCCATTTTACTTCAGCTTGTTTCTTGTGTTGAGGTGGATAAGAATAAGAGTGACTTAGTTACTAATAACAAGGAAAGTGCGACTACATTGCCGTATTTCAATTCCGCTATTTTCACTCCTGAATGGGATAAAGGAAATCACAAGATTCCAGAGTTTTCTTTTCGTAATCAGAATGGAGAGCTAGTTAACAACGAAACTTTTGTGGGTAAGATATATGTGGCAGATTTCTTCTTTACGATTTGCCCAGGTATCTGTCCCAAACTCACAAAGAATATGGGGATGCTTCAAGCGGCATATCAAGACGACCCAGATATCAAGCTTTTATCGCATTCTGTGATGCCTTGGAACGATACCGTGGATAAATTGAACGTATATGCCAAACAAAATGGTGTAAAACTACCACAGTGGCATTTGGTCACAGGTGATACCGAGGCAATTTATGATATTGCGCGAAACGGATATTTTGCAGATGAAGATTTTACAAAAACCCAAAAGCCTTCTAATTTTATTCATACCGAAAACTTTATTTTGGTAGATAAACAAGGATATATTAGAGGTGTTTATAACGGTACACTGCCTCTAGAAGTAAAGCGTTTGATGCGACATATTGAGATTCTTAAAAAAGAGCTCTGATTTTTTGTGCTACTTTTGAGTATGCGCAAACTCTTATTACTTCTAATTTTTACCGCTGTATTCTCTTGTATGGAAAAAGAGAGCAGACTTCCATTTACTTCAGTAGAAATTGAACCCATTTATGAAGATACGTTGAGTATTCGAGCGATTGATATTGTTGGGAATACCTTGAGATATGCCGCAAATAAAGGAACTTTTGGCAATATCGATTTAAAGACGGGTAAGATTATGGAAGGAATTCAAAAATACCAAACTAGTATTCCTGAGTTCAGGGCCATCACACATTCTTCAACGGACTTTTTTATGCTTTCAGTGGGAAACCCTGCATTGCTCTATAAAACAGGCAATGGAGGGACTATGGACTTAGTATATATGGAAGAAGGCGATGGTGTATTCTACGATGCCATGACTTTTTGGGATGACCAAGAAGGAATCGCAGTCGGAGATACCCTAGACGGCTGTATTTCCATTATAATTACTCGAGATGGCGGGAATACCTGGAACAAGCTATCTTGTAATGTACTCCCGAAAATGATTGAAGGCGAAGGTGCTTTCGCAGCGAGTGATACCAATATCAAAACTATTGGCAACAAAACTTGGATTGCAACGACGAAGCGTATCTTATTTTCTCCCGATAAAGGAAATACTTGGGAAGCTTTTGAGACTCCTATTTTAAATCAAGGCGAGGCAGAAGGTATTTATTCCATCGATTTCTGGGATGAGGATTTAGGAATAGCCATAGGAGGCGATTATACCAATCCCGATGGGAATAGTGCAAACAAGGCAATGACTTTCGATGGTGGAAAAACATGGGAACTTATTGCTGATGGACAAAACCCACCATACAAAAGCTGCGTCCAATTCGTTCCTAATACTAGCGGTAAAGAAATTGTTGCTGTAGGTTTTACCGGAATATCGTATTCAAGTGACCAAGGAGATTCTTGGAAACAACTTTCAGATGAATCGTTCTACACCATCCGATTTTTAAATGATTCTATTGCTTATGCTGCTGGAAAAAACAGAATAGCGAAACTTGTCTTTAAGTAAAAAAGGAAGCAATTACGCTTCCCTTTTTGATATTTTGGATATGGCTTATACATTTACGACAACATAACCTCGCCCTTGTTTTTTATACCAAATACCTTTGTATTTGTAAACTTTTCTTCCGTTTCTAAGTTTTACCACTTTGTTTCCTCTTGGTAAATGTCTTATTTGGATTCCCACAGGGGCAGCACAAACAACAAATTTGTTACCTCTTGGCTTGTACCAAACTCCATCAGCGAAACGAAAGTTTACTGTATTATGTACTACGACTTTTGGTTTGTGAATCTTGGTCACAACCGTACCATGTTTCGGATATACTTTTACGACTTTTCGCTGAGCAGTAGCAGATGATACTATTCCAAACATCAACATAAGAACGAATACTAATTTTAAATTTTTCATAGGTTTAAAATTTAAGGGTTATACTATTTTGACTATGAGTTCTGCACAAGGTTTAATAGAAAAAGAGGCTAAAAAGCCTCTTTTTTATGTATTTCATCGAATTTTGGATGTTATCTAAACCCGCCGCCGCCTTGACGCCTCTCCCGATATTGCTTAATCAATCTTCTTTTGAATTCTTCCTCAGCTCGCAAAAGCAGAAGTGTTTTTTTTGCCGAAATAACTTTGCTTACATCATTTAAAAATGTTTTATCTAAAACTTCTTCCTCGTCTTCGAAACTGATGTATTGTTCCAACAGTTTTTCCGCATCTTTTTCAGAAAGTCCGTCAGCATTTTTTATTTTACTTCGAATCTCAGTTCTTTCTTTTTTTCTTAGGGCTTCTCTTTTGTTCTCATATTCATTGTATATGGGCCAAAAGTCTTGCGCTTCTTGACTGGTTAAGCTTAATCTTTCCGTGAAGAAAGCTACTTTGAGCGATTTAATCTTCTCACGGTCTGGTCGTCGTTGGCCATAAAAATTAGCCGTCAACGCCAAAAAGGCTATCAGTATGAGTATTTTTTTATTCATAATCTTCAAGGTTTAGGTCTTCGATATCATCTATGTTATCATTTAAATAATCGATAACGTTTTCTTCATTGAATTGATTTTCTAATATATCGTTGATTTCCAATTCATCTACAGGCAGTAATTCTGCAATCTCATAGGTGGTCAACCCTAATTCATTGGATTCAAAGTAATTCTCAATGTCCGTACTTGCTAAATCTTCAAAGGTAATTTCTCCTGGAGTGTTCCAATTGAATCCAAAGAAAATTAAAATAATGGCTGCTATTGAAGCTGCGGTTAAATAATACTTTCTGTACGGATTTAGTTGAACTACTTTAGTTTCTTCAGAATTCAGTTTTTCCTGAATGTTTTTATGTAATCCCTCTAAATAATGCTCAGGAACGACAAAACCATCTTCTTTGGGCAAGTTGAACTTTTCTTCGTTCAATTTATCCATGAGCCCGTCTGTGAAGTTCTCGAAGTAACCTTCAGGTGTTTTGAATGGATTATTTTTATTTGACGCTTTCATTACTTTTATTTGACTGTCAATACTTTAAAAGGTTTAATCGTCTTTCAAATACGCTTCAATTTTCTTTGTTGCAAGATGATACGAAGCTTTCAATCCCCCGACCGAGGTTTCCAGAATTTCAGATATCTCTTCATATTTCAATTCTTGAAAATACTTCATATTAAAAATCAATTTCTGCTTCTCAGGCAAAGTTGCAATAGCCTTTTGCAGTTTTAATTGTATTTCATCGCCTTCAAAATACACATCTGCTTGCAAATTATCTAATAGCTGGTTTTGTAATTCCTCATTTCCGATGCCTTGCTTCTTTGATTTGGCCTTTAAAAAACTTAACGCTTCATTGGTTGCAATGCGATACATCCAAGAATATAATTTACTATCTCCTTTGAATCCTTCAATATTCCGGTATACCTTAATAAATGTGTTTTGTAACACATCGTCAGCATCATCATGATTCAATACAATCCTTCGAATATGCCAATAAAGCCTTTGTTTATAGGTGTTCACCAACACCTCAAAAGCCTTTGATTGGGCATTCGGGTCTTTTAACTGATTTACTAAATCGGCTTCAGCTATCAAAAATTGTTAGTTTGAGTTCTTAGCTTTGACTCTAAAGTTACTAAAAGGTTTAATTTGATAGGTTCGAAATACGAAAACGAAATACGAAATAAATAAGTCAGAAGATACCTTTGCAAATGCGTTTCCTTCGACCTTTAAGTTTTTTTGACAAAAATAGTTTAGGAATGGAAACCTCGTACTTCTTACTTTGTATTTAACCTAGAGATTGCATCTCCACCAGTTTTCTATAGGTGCCATTCTTTGCAAGTAGCTCCTCGTGAGAACCTTGCTCAACAATCACTCCTTTTTGAAGTACAACAATGGTATTTGCATTCTGAATGGTGGACAGACGATGGGCAATCACAATTGATGTTCTGTTCAACATCATCTTCTCCAAAGCATCTTGTACTAAACGCTCACTTTCAGTGTCTAAGGCGGAAGTAGCTTCGTCTAAAATCATTATCGGGGGATTCTTCAAAACCGCTCTAGCAATAGAGAGACGTTGTTTTTGTCCACCACTTAACTTATTGCCGCTATCACCAATATTGGTGTCATAACCTTCAGGCAACTCAGAAATAAATTCGTGCGCATTGGCAATCTTTGCTGCTTCTATTATTTCTTCTTCAGAAGCGTTCTCTTTTCCTAATCCGATATTTTTTTTAACGGTGTCGTTGAAGAGGATAGAATCTTGCGTGACTAATCCCATAAGATCTCGTAGGGATTTTTTCGTCATGTCTTTTATATTGATACCATCAATTTCGATTGTTCCATCGTTTACATCGTAAAAACGGGTTGCTAGATTCGCAATCGTACTTTTGCCACTGCCCGACTGCCCGACCAATGCCACAGCATGGCCTTTTGGTACCTTCAGGTTGAAGTTCTTCAAAACATAATCGTCTTCATATTTGAAAGAGATGTTTTTTAATTCTATTTCCGAATCAAAATCGGATTTGTCTATGGCATTCTCAATTTCCGAAATCGGATTTATAGTTTCTAGAATTTCCAAAACACGTTCCGCTGCGGCGTTTCCTTTTTTCACCCCGTAAGAAGCTTTACTAATTGATTTTGCAGGTGTTAGAATGTTATAGGCTAATCCCATATAGGCAATGAATTGAGAAGCATCGAGCGTTTTATCTACGATAACCATTTTGCCTCCAAACCATAATAAAACACCTATGACCAAGATTCCTAGAAATTCACCTGAGGGTGAGGCTAAGTTTTGACGGTTAAGTAGTTTATTGCTAAAATCAAAAAAACGTTTAGTTGAACTGGAAAAGGTTTTGAAAAATTTCGACTCAGCATTAAATGCCTTCACTACTCGCAAACCGCCCAATGTTTCCTCAACAATAGAAAGGAATTGACCTTGCTCTGATTGAACATCGTCTGATTGTTTCTTTAGAGATTTTCCAATCCATGAAATGATTCCACCAGCTAAAGGAATAAAAATAAAAACGAACAGTGTCAACTTACCACTAATGCCAAACATGATGAGAATCGTGAAAAGAATAGTTAAGGGTTCACGCACGATTAATTCCAAAATAGAAAGGAAAGAGTGTTGAATTTCCAAGACATCAGAAGTAATCCTAGCAATTACATCTCCTTTTCGCTTTTCAGAATAATATGAAATGGGAAGTTGTGTTATCTTCTCATACATCTGATTCCGAATGTCTTTTAAAACACCGTTTCGAAGAAAGGTGATAAAATACATCGCTAGATAATTAAAAAGATTTTTAAGCAAGAATAGGACTAAAATCAGTCCTATTACCAGAACTAAACCTTTCATTTTGTCTCCTCCTGAATATTGGGTAACATGATAACCGAGGTAACCCTCTATATAATCCATTGAATTACCGATACCAGTAAAAACAGGAAGTTCAGTTACGGGTTTGTCTTTTTCAAACAAAACATTCAACATCGGAATCAAGGCAGCAAATGACAATGCACTGAAAAGCGCATAAAGAATATTAAAAAAGATATTCAGATAACCGTACTTAGCATATGGTTTCGCAAAGCGTAGAATTTTTTTAAAATAGTCCATTAACTCAATTGGAGTTCCGAAAGGATGGTTTGAATCTTCGTGTCAAGTTGTGCATTAACCTTATTGTAATCAGAAGCGTTCTGTAGTCTAGCATTTGTAGTGATATAAAATTTAACCTTAGGCTCTGTTCCGCTAGGTCTTGCGGCAACTCGGGTTCCATCCTCGGTTTCGTAAATTAAAACATTGGACTTTGGTAAATCGATTGTTTTTTCTTCTCCGGTTATTACATTTGTCGCCATTGAAGTATTATAATCTTCAATCCATTTTACTTTGGAACCTGCAACAGAATCCACTGGGTTCTCCTTGAAATCCTTCAACATTTGTTTAATTTCCTCTGCGCCGCTCATGCCCTTTTTTGTTAAGGCAACTAGATGTTCTTTGTAAAATCCATAGTCAACATAACAATCAATCAAATCTTTGTAGAAAGAACTTCCGTTGGCTTTTGCCTGAGACGCAATTTCACAGGCGAGTAGGGTAGAAGTAACCGCATCCTTGTCACGAACGAAATCACCAACCATATAACCGAAACTTTCTTCACCGCCACCCACGAATTTGGATTGTGGGAAGTCCTTTATCATTTTACCGATCCATTTAAATCCGGTTAAAGCAGTTTTGAATTCTACCCCGTAAGCCTTTGCCATCGTTTCCATCATGGGTGTGGAAACGATAGTTGTCGCTATAAACTCATTTCCATCAAAACCTTTTTCCTTTTGTTTGTCCAGGAGGAACCTGGTCATTAAAACCATAGCTTGATTACCGTTTACGATTTCCATCTTACCTGAAAGGTTACGAACGGCAATTCCCAAACGATCACTATCGGGGTCAGTGCCAACTACCATATCAGCACCAATTTCTTCTGCTTTTGCTACGGCCATTGATAAAGCCTCTGGTTCCTCAGGGTTTGGAGATACTACCGTTGGAAAAGCACCATCTGGTTTTGCCTGCTCTGAAATTACAGTAACATTGTTGTATCCAGCACGTTTTAAAACTTCAGGAATAGCCGTAATCGAGGTGCCATGTAAAGATGTGAAAACGATTTTAAAATCATCTTTCCCAGCCGCACCAAAACTTCCTTTTTCAACAGATTGTGATATGAAAGCCTCATCAACATCCTTGTCGATAATTTGAATCAAACTATCATCCGAAGAAAAATTAATGTCCTCAAAAGAAAGCGAATTGATTTCCGAAATAATTTCCCCGTCTTGTGGTGGTACGATTTGTCCGCCATCCGTCCAATATACTTTATATCCATTGTATTCCGGAGGGTTATGAGAGGCCGTTAAAACGATACCCGCATGACAATTTAAATGACGCACAGCAAAAGACAGTTCAGGAGTAGTACGCAATTCTGAAAAGAGAAAGACTTTGATACCGTTAGCCGCAAAAACCTCTGCTACTGTCCTGGCAAGCGTATCACTATTGTGTCTGCAATCATAGGCGATTACGACCTTTATTTCTTCTTCGGTATAAGTTTTTCTAAGATAATTACTTAGGCCTTGAGTACTTTTTCCTAAAGTGTATTTGTTAATGCGATTAGTGCCAGCACCCATCATTCCGCGCATTCCACCTGTACCGAATTCCATGTTTTTATAGAAACGGTCTTTCAACTCTTCAGGGTCTGTATCAATTAGATTTTGAACTTCCTTTCTAATATTTTCATCAAAAAAATCAGTAAGCCAACTATGGGCAGTTCTTAAAATGGCATTCATATAAGTTTATTGTCTGTTTAGTACTACAAATTTAAGAAGAATATTGCTCTTTTTGGTTCGAGAGATTGATTTCCTCAGAAACCGTATAACGAGCTTCATTCTTTTTAGAACGGATAATCATTTCACCTAAAAATCCGGCTAAAAACAACTGTGAACCGATGAGCATTGAGGTTAATGCGATATAAAATTGAGGGCGCGATGTTATAAGTCTTCCGGTGGGATTAATAAAGAGCTTGTCAATTCCTAGATATAAAGCAAATCCGAACCCGATAACAAACATTAACACGCCCCAAGCACCAAAAAGATGCATAGGTCTTTTTCCGAATTTGGAGACAAACCAAATGGTAATTAAATCTAAAAATCCATTTATAAATCGTTCCATTCCAAATTTGGTTTTTCCATATTTACGAGCCTGATGCTGTACTACTTTTTCTCCTATGTTCGAGAAGCCGGCATTTTTGGCCAGTACGGGAATGTAGCGGTGCATCTCTCCAGAAACCTCAATATTCTTGACCACTTTTTTGTCATAGGCTTTAAGTCCACAATTGAAATCATGAAGTTTTACACCTGATGTTCTTCGAGCGGCCCAGTTAAATAGTTTCGAAGGTAGATTTTTGAACAATATGGAGTCGTAACGTTTCTTCTTCCATCCAGAAACCAATTCAAAGCCTTCTTCGTGAATCATCTTATAGAGTTCAGGAATCTCTTCAGGATTATCCTGTAAATCGGCATCCATAGTAACTACTACATCACCCTTTACAGCCTTGAAACCTGCATGAAGTGCTTGTGACTTACCGAAATTTCGTTGAAATCGAATTCCTTTAACTGAAGGATTTCTTTGGGCTAAACTTGAAATAATACTCCACGAATCATCAGTGCTACCATCATCGATAAAAAGAATCTCGTATAAAAAATGATTGGATTGCATAACATTTGCAATCCAATCATGAAGTTCTTTCAACGATTCTTCTTCGTTAAGTAAAGGAATTACTACTGATAAATTCATTGGTTACTTCTGATTGTCTTATCAAAAGTACAAATTAGTTAAGGTTTTCTGTTCTTTTTAGAATCAATCCCGAAATCAAAGAAATTATAAGACCAAAGACTAAACTAAATACGAGTCCAATAGCTACCTGTATTCCCGGGGTAGAGAATTTTTTCCCCATCTCCATTTGCTGATCGATTTGGTCCGGTGTCATCTTTGTACTTTCAGCTAATGCAGCTTTTTGAAATTCCATTGCTTTGGTCATCATCTCTGGGTCAATAACATTAGCCATTACCTGATTGAACAAGATTCCAATAATTCCTCCGACAAGAGCAATTCCTACACCAACTTTCATGGCCTCTCCCAAAGATAAAAAACCATTGTTTGCTTTACGAAATTGAATCATTCCAATGACAATAGCCGCTATAGTAAGGGCTAACGATATAGACATTACCATGAATCCGCCTTGATAATGCATGTCTACTGAATAAAGCATTAAAGCAAATACAATACCAATACCACCTAGAATGACTCCATAGGTTAATGCAAACTTTCCTGTTTTAGGTTGATTTTCTTCCATTTTATAATGTTTTTAGGTTGTTGTTTTGGTTAGTTGTTTTAAAAGGAATTTTGTTACATCTTAAAGTTACAATTTTTAGGCTTTCTTTTTTAGAATTTAAATTGCGGATTAAATAAAAAGAATTAAATTTGCAGGCTGAATTTAGTGCCTGTCGGAATGGGTGCGTTAAAGTTTATTACAATGAAAAAAGGGATTCACCCAGAGAATTACAGATTGGTAGCTTTCAAAGACATGTCTAATGACGATGTATTTTTGACAAAATCTACAGCTGATACAAAGGAAACATTAGAAGTTGATGGTGTTGAGTATCCTTTGGTAAAATTAGAAATATCTAGAACTTCACATCCGTTTTACACTGGTAAAGCCAAATTTTTGGATACTGCTGGTCGAATTGACAAGTTCAAAAGCAAATACGACAAGTTTAAAAAGAAGGCGGCCCCTGCTGTTGAAGAGGCTCCTAAAGTGGAAGAAGCTCCTAAAGTTGAGGCTGAAGCTAGCAAAGAAGAAGAATAGACCGTATTTTACAGATAAAATATACCTTACGCCTCTGATACCTAGTATCGGAGGCGTTTTTTGTTAATTTTGCTCAAAATTAGAATTGATGAATTACATTCTTTTTGATGGTCCCGTTCGAGAAGCGCTGCTTCCCTTTACATTTACGAGGCCCGTTGCTGATATTCGGATTGGTATTTTAACTATTCGAGAGAAATGGGAAAAATATTTAGGCAATACAACCACAACGATTACTGAGGACTACCTGTCTGAAAAGTATCCGATGGTAGAAATGGAGCAGAATGTTTTGATAAACGCATCGTTTTTACCGAATGCAGAACTGGTCGATATGGTGAAGGCACTTGGAGAGAATGAAGCTATTTTTTATGAAGATGATGTAGTTGCCTTCTACTCCAAAGAAACACAAAATGATATTGACCTTTCATCTTTTAATCAGAAGGAATATACAGGGGATATTATTCGAATAGAATATACCTGGGATATCTTTTCAAAGAATGAAGTGGCACTTCAGGCAGATTTTGATTTTATCACCGAGGGAAGAAAAAGTCAACCCATTTCTAGTACCAATAATTTAATTAATCCGGAGAATATCTTTTTAGAAGAAGGTGCAAGCGTTGAGTTTAGTATTTTGAATGCTACTGATGGACCTATTTATATTGGCAAGGATGCTCAAGTTTGGGAGGGAAGTCTCATACGAGGTTCATTTGCTCTTTGTGATAATGCAACGGTAAAAATGGGCGGTAAGATGTATGGCGCTACAACTATTGGCCCTCATTCGAAAGTATGTGGAGAAGTGAGCAATACCGTAATTTTTGGCTATTCTAGTAAAGGTCATGAAGGCTATCTTGGAAATGCGGTTTTGGGAGAATGGTGTAATATTGGGGCAGATTCTAACAATTCTAACCTAAAGAATAATTATGCGAAAGTCCGAATATGGAATTACGCCACCGAAAAATTTGACCAAACTGGGTTACAATTCTGTGGGCTCATGATGGGCGACCATAGCAAGACGGCAATCAATACCATGTTTAATACGGGTACGGTTATCGGTGTAAATTGCAACATATATGTGCCAGGGTTTCCAAGAAATTTTGTTCCTAGTTTTAGCTGGGGCGGTGCATCTGGCTTTTCAAGTTATCTGCCTAGAAAGGCATTTGAAGTTGCTAAAGTGATGATGGCTAGAAGGGGAGTGGAGTTTAATGATGTTGAGGCAAGGATTTTAGAGCACGTATTTGAACTCACCCAGAAATGGAGAAATTATTAGGTAATTGTTGTGAAAAAGAAAGTCGCATTTTACACATTGGGCTGTAAGCTTAACTTCTCAGAGACTTCTACTATTGCAAGAGGTTTTCAAGAAGAAGGTTTTGAGCGTGTGGACTTTTCTGAAAATGCGGATATGTATGTGATTAATACCTGTTCAGTCACTGAAAATGCAGACAAGCGTTTCAAAACCATAGTGAAACAAGCGCAGAAGGTAAATCCTGAGGCTTTTGTTGCAGCTATTGGTTGTTATGCACAGTTGAAGCCAGAGGAGTTAGCTGCTGTTGATGGAGTAGATTTGGTTTTAGGAGCTACAGAAAAATTTAAGATTACCGATTACATCAACGACCTTTCAAAGAATGACATGGGAGAAGTACACTCTTGTGAAATTGAAGATGCTGATTTCTACGTAGGTAGTTATGCAATAGGAGATAGAACAAGGGCCTTTTTAAAGGTGCAAGATGGTTGTGATTACAAATGTACCTATTGTACGATTCCCTTAGCAAGGGGGATATCTAGAAGTGATACGGTAGCAAATGTTATGAAGAATGCAGCTGAAATATCTGCTAAAGGAATTAAGGAAATTGTACTAACAGGAGTTAATATAGGAGATTACGGAAAGGGTGAATTTGGAAACAAGAAGCACGAACATACTTTTTTAGATTTGGTAAAGGCTTTGGATCAAGTTGAAGGTATTCACCGATTGCGTATATCCTCAGTAGAGCCCAACCTTCTTAAAAATGAGACAATCGAATTTGTGTCGAATAGCAATTCATTTGTGCCACATTTTCATATTCCCTTGCAGAGTGGGAGTGATGCTATTCTCAAACTCATGCGTCGCCGCTATTTGAGCAATTTGTATGTTGATAGAGTCAGGCGTATCAAAGAAACTATGCCTCATGCTTGTATTGGGGTTGATGTTATTGTCGGATTCCCGGGTGAAACCGATGAACATTTTCTAGAAACCTATCATTTCCTGAATGGACTTGATATTTCTTATTTGCATGTCTTTACGTATTCTGAACGCGATAATACTGCAGCGGCTGAAATGGTTGGTGTGGTACCTAAAAATGTGCGAAGCAAGCGTAGTAAAATGTTACGGGGACTATCGGTTAAGAAAAGAAGAGCTTTTTACGAGAGTCAATTGGGTACTTCAAGAACAGTTTTGTTTGAAGGAGAGAACAAAGAAGGGTATATCCACGGATTTACTGAGAACTATGTTAAAGTGAAAGCACCTTGGAATCCTGAATTAGTCAATACTTTACACGAAGTGGAGCTAACAGCTATTGATGAAGATGGGGTCGTTCGATTTGAATTTGTTTCAAGTTCAGTGAAGGCATAAAAAAACCTCCTTAAAAGGAGGTTGATTTTTTCAGAAAGGTTTTGTTAGATTCGAATTCCAACTGGTAACATTTCTTTGTACTGTCTGTTTTTTCTTAGAAAACCTGCAATCTGCGGGCTGGTAGGTACAACTCTAAGGTTTTTCTCTTGAATGTGATGTAAAACGGATTTGATAAAATCCTCTTTAAATGCATCTTTGGTAATTGCTTCAGGAATTACCAGTTTGGTTAAAAAGACTTTACGCTCTTGAGATGAATATTCGATTTTAGCAAGGTGTCCTTCCACGCTAGTTTCGAATTGACGCAAGAAACTGTTGTCTTTAATTTCTACTTCATTCATATAGTCTGATTTTAAAGTTGGTTTAAGACAAAAAAATTACGGGGTTCTCGAACCGTAATTTTATATACTTTTACAAAAGTTAACTCTAGGGGCTTTTTTAAAAGCAGCATACAAAAGTACTGAAAAAATTACGAATTTCCTAGTTAAAGCCTGCATTGTATTATATGACCGACAATAAGATTCATGTTTACTTCATGCCAGGAATGGCAGCAAATCCATCAATTTTTAAGCATATACAACTTCCTGAGGACCAATTTGAGCAGCATTTGTTGTCATGGTTCGTTCCTGATAAAAATATGACACTTGCAGAATATGCTTTGAAAATGACCGAGAGTATCAGTCACGAAAATATCATATTGGTTGGGGTTTCTTTCGGGGGAATGCTCGTTCAAGAAATGGCGAGAAATATAAAAACAAGAAAGGTAATTGTAGTTTCAAGTGTGAAACACGAATCAGAATTACCCAAACGTATGCTTTTTGCAAAGTATACCAAAGTACATAAATTACTTCCGACAGGTTTGGTAAATAATGTGGAACTTTTAGCAAAATATGCATTTGGGGAAACCGTTAATAAACGTTTGGAATTATATGAGGAATATCTCTCTTTAAAAGATAAGTATTACATCGACTGGTCTATAGATCAGATTGTGAATTGGAAGCAGACTTACTGTCCGGATTGTCTAGTGCATATACATGGAGATAAGGACAACGTTTTTCCAATTGGAAACATCAAGAATTGCATTCCTGTTAAAAATGGGACACATACGATGATAATTCACCGTGCGAAGTGGTTTAATGAGCATTTGCCTGCAATTATTTTAGAATAAATGAGTTGTATTTAAGATGCAATTTAGAATGCGTTCTATACCTTTGAATAACAGATTAAATCAATACGAATGAAAATTTTAAAGAATATTTTAATGGGGCTTGGAGTCCTTTTAGTTGTGAGCACTTTATTGTTTGCTATGCAATCAAAGGCCGACGATGCAAATGATTTGGCCGAAAATGAAGCTGAGAAGAATGTTTCGGAGGGCTATAAAATATCTGCTATTGATATTCCGGAAGATTTGAATTTTGCCGGCGAGCCGGTGCCTCAAGAAGACCCTGAGATTATGGAACGTGTCGACCGCGAGTTTCTGGTAAACACCTACTGGCAGTCAAATGCTTTGTTGTTAATGAAAAGAGCGCACAAATATTTTCCTGTTATTGAACCAATTTTGGCAAAAAACGGAATTCCTGAGGACTTTAAATATTTAGCAGTCGCAGAAAGCGGATTACAAAATGTAGTTTCCAGCGCCAGAGCAACAGGTTTTTGGCAAATAATGAAAGCTACAGGTAAAGAATACGGATTGGAAATCAATCAAAACGTAGATGAGCGTTATCATTTAGAAAAATCTACAGAGGTAGCTTGTCAATATTTGAACAAGTATAAAAAGAAGTATGGTTCTTGGACCTTAGCCGCTGCCGCCTACAATACGGGCACGGGCTCAGTAGATAAATATTTAAGAATCCAAAAAGTCAATGATTACTACGATTTGTTATTAGGACAAGAAACAGGTCGTTACGTCTTCAGAATTATGGCTATTAAGGAGATTTTAAGTAATCCTGAGAAGTATGGTTTTGATATTGAAAAGGAAGATCTCTACTCAGCAGTGCCAACGTTTACCGTCGAGGTGGATAAGCCAGTTGCGAACTTTGCGGATTTTGCGAAAGAGTACGGTATTAATTATAAGGTATTGAAAAGACATAATCCATGGTTACGTGAACCACACCTGAATAATCAGTCTGGGAAGAAGTATACGATTCAAATACCAAACAAGGGATATTATAAAGACTCCAAATAAGTGATTGGCTGACGGCTGAATACAAAGAAAACAAAAAGCACTTCTACGTAGAAGTGCTTTTTGTTTCTAATTTTTACCAATTGCCAACTAAATCTTCTTCATCTGCTGTTGCATCATCTTAATCTGTTCAGTGAGCATCTTGTTCTTATCTAACTTCTTTGCTTCCTGAAGTAGCATAGTAGCCTCTCGTTTACGACGCTTTTGCATAGCTATACCCGCTAAGCTCAATTTTGCCATGGCCACATCATAATCCATTGTTAAACCTAATTTGAGGGCTTTTTTAAAGTATTTTTCAGCTTGGGTAAGGTTGGTTTGAGAAAAGATAATCCCATGCAAATAATTGTAATAGCCTTGCTGTTTGGTGGTCAATGCTTTTTCAGGGTCATTGATTTTATTTAGCCATTTTTGGGTGCCGACCATATCCTGTTTTCGCATTCGAAGAAAGGCCAATAAAATCATTTCATTTCTGAAATACAGGAAAATAAATATGAATGAAAGAAGTATCAGGAAAATACCATTGCCAATTCCCCCTTCATAAAATTGATACCCTGCATAAGCAATTAGCAACCCGGCAATAATAAGTTTGAAAATTTTATTAAACATGTTTTAGTCTTTGATTAATTCGTAGGTAATTTTTGATGTTATGGAGGTCGGTATTTTTTGATCTCCCAGTTGGGCCATGGTTGATGAGCCCTCGGCCTTACCGTCCACAGTCATTTTTAGTATGAAGCCTGAAAGGACGTCCGTTAAAATTTTGGTGGTCTGGGTACCTTCTAAATTCATCACTGTACCAGATTCATTGGTTTCCATAAGAACAGTTGCAGAACCGCTTATGGTGGCATTCGTTTCATCGATTGCTTCTAAAGTCCAAGTATTTTTGGCATTTAGCTTTCCCTGATATTCATTTTGCCAAGAATCTCCTATCGTAACAGTACGGTCACTATAGATATAGGTTAGTTGTTTATAGCTATTCGAAAGCGCTTCGGATCCAAATTCTTTTTCAAGCCCTTTTTTCATCATGTTTTTAGAGAACTCATCTTCTAATCCTGATGCATTAGCCATTTTGGTTACCAAACTATCTCCACCGATAACCTCCAAAATATCTCCTGTCTTTGCCAGCGTCAAGTTAACAGGATTATTTAACAGACTATTAAAAATTTGAGATTGCACATCATTTTCCGATACTTCCTTTGCTTTTACTTCCATTAACTGACCCTGTATGCTAGAATTCATTAATAGATTTAAATCTTTAAAAGCAAGAGAGATTTCATAGGTACTATCTTTCTCTGCTAAGACGATAAATTCAAGAATACCATTCATGTCATTGGTTAATTCATGGGTGGCTCCGTCTAGTTCTTGCACAATGGTTTGCTGCGCATGTTGCTTAACCATTAAAGTATCACCAGTATTGAGATGGTAACCTAGTGTTGTCTGAGCGGGCAAGGACAATGTGCTCAGAACAAAACATAAAAGTATGATGGCTTGTTTCATAGTGTTCTATTGACTGAAATTAGGCTGTGGCAAAAGTAGTAAAAACGAATCTTAAGGGATAGGAGAGATGCGTAAAAATATTTTTTCATTTGTATTTGGCAAAGCAAAAACTCTTCGTATATTTGCGCCCAGTTTTACAGGTCGTTCTGTAGCGTATACAAAAAAAGAAAAGGATTCAACAATGCCAGGTCAAAAGAGAACATATCAGCCATCAAAAAGAAAGAGGAGAAACAAGCATGGTTTCAGAGAGCGTATGGCTTCTGTAAACGGAAGAAAGGTTCTCGCTAGAAGAAGAGCCAAAGGAAGAAAAAAATTAAGTGTATCCTCTGAGATAAGACACAAAAAATAATGATTGCATATTTTTAAAATATTTAAGGTGTTACTTTTTCGAAAGTAGCACCTTTTTTTTATGCTGTAATTATACGTAACACCATATAAATCAACTATTAAAGTACAATAGAGAACATGCCAAAAAGAGAAGATTTAAAATCCATTTTGATTATCGGTTCAGGACCAATTGTTATTGGACAAGCTTGCGAGTTTGACTATGCCGGTTCACAATCATTACGTTCCTTACGTGAAGACGGAATTGAGACCATCTTGATTAATAGTAACCCTGCAACCATTATGACTGATCCGTCAATGGCCGATCATGTGTATTTGAAACCTTTGACGACAAAATCAATCATTGAGATTTTAAAAGAACATCCACAAATTGATGCGGTATTACCAACGATGGGTGGGCAGACTGCTTTGAACCTATGTATCGAAGCCGATGAAAAAGGTATTTGGAAAGACTTTGAGGTTGATATGATAGGTGTTGATATCGACGCAATCAATATTACAGAAGATCGAGAAAAATTTAGGGAATTGATGTTGAAAATTGGTGTTGGTATGGCACCTCAAGCGACTGCAACCTCTTTTTTAAAGGGAAAGGAAATCGCTCAAGAATTCGGTTTTCCATTGGTAATTCGAGCTTCGTATACTTTAGGTGGTGCGGGAGCTTCTATAGTTTATAAACCTGAAGATTTTGACGAACTTTTAAGTAGGGGATTAGAAATATCGCCTATTCATGAAGTAATGATTGACAAAGCGATGATGGGTTGGAAAGAGTTTGAATTAGAACTACTTCGTGATAAAAACGACAATGTTGTTATAATTTGTGCTATCGAGAATATGGACCCAATGGGAATTCATACTGGTGACTCAATTACCGTAGCGCCCGCAATGACCCTTTCTGATAAAACTTACCAGAAAATGCGAGATATGGCGATTCATATGATGCGCAGCATTGGTGATTTTGAAGGGGGATGTAATGTGCAGTTCGCTGTTAGTCCCGATGAGAATGAAGATATTATTGCTATTGAAATCAATCCTAGAGTTTCTCGTTCTTCAGCTTTGGCCTCAAAAGCTACAGGATATCCTATAGCAAAAGTCGCTACCAAATTGGCAATTGGCTATACGCTTGACGAATTGGAAAATCAAATTACGAAATCCACATCGGCTTTGTTCGAGCCAACTTTGGATTATGTAATTGTAAAGATTCCAAGATGGAATTTTGATAAATTCGAGGGTTCTGATAGAACTTTAGGACTTCAAATGAAAGCGGTAGGAGAAGTAATGGGGATTGGTCGTTCTTTTCAGGAAGCACTTCATAAGGCCACGCAATCCCTAGAAATCAAAAGAAATGGATTAGGAGCAGATGGAAAAGGATATAAGAATTACGACCAAATTATAAGCAAGTTGACTATCCCAAGTTGGGATAGGGTTTTTGTGATTTACGATGCTATTCAAATGGGAATTCCGTTGAGTCGCATTCATGACATTACTAAGATTGATATGTGGTTCTTAAAACAATATGAAGAGCTATATCAATTAGAGAAAGAGATTTCACAATATACTATTGCTAGCCTTACCAGAGAATTGCTGCTGGAAGCAAAGCAAAAGGGTTTTGCCGATAGACAGATTGCTCATATGCTGGATTGCTATGAAAGTGAAGTGTATAACAAACGTACTGAACTTAGCGTGAACCGCGTTTACAAATTGGTGGACACTTGTGCTGCGGAATTTGAAGCACTTACTCCATACTACTACTCTACCTTTGAGGCTGAAGTTGAAACGCCAGATGGTGAACGATACGTAGCGAATGATAGTGTCGTTACTGATAAGAAAAAGATTGTCGTTTTAGGTTCCGGACCGAACCGAATTGGGCAGGGGATCGAATTTGACTACTGCTGTGTACACGGCGTATTGGCTGCTGCGGAATGTGGTTATGAAACAATCATGATTAACTGCAACCCAGAAACGGTTTCTACAGATTTTGATACTGCTGATAAACTCTATTTTGAACCCGTATTCTGGGAACATATTTATGATATTATCCGTCACGAAAAGCCAGAAGGAGTTATTGTGCAATTAGGTGGACAGACCGCATTGAAGTTAGCTGAAAAGCTTTCGAAGTACGGCATCAAAATTATAGGTACAAGTTTTGAGTCTTTGGATTTAGCGGAAGACCGGGGAAGTTTCTCAAAATTATTGAAAGAAAATGATATTCCTTACCCGAAGTTTGGTGTTGCCGAAACTGCTGATGAAGCTTTACACTTGGCTGACGAACTTGGGTTTCCTTTGTTGGTAAGACCTTCTTATGTTCTTGGTGGTCAAGGAATGAAAATCGTAATTAATAAAGAGGATTTAGAAGCACATGTGGTTGACTTGCTTCGTAAAATTCCAAATAACAAATTACTCTTAGACCATTACTTAGATGGAGCTATTGAGGCTGAAGCAGATGCTATTTGCGATGGAAAGGATGTCTACATTATCGGAATCATGGAGCATATCGAACCTTGCGGTATTCACTCTGGAGATTCAAATGCAACGCTTCCGCCTTTTAACTTAGGGGAATTTGTAATGCAGCAAATCAAAGATCACACGAAAAAGATTGCCTTAGAGCTCAATACCGTAGGTCTAATTAATATTCAGTTTGCGATTAAAGACGATAAGGTATACATCATCGAAGCAAATCCGAGAGCTTCTAGAACCGTTCCTTTTATTGCAAAAGCTTACAAGGAACCTTATGTGAACTATGCTACTAAGGTGATGTTAGGGGAAAAGAAAGTGAAGGATTTCGATTTTAACCCTGAGCTGGAAGGTTTTGCGATTAAACAGCCGGTATTCTCTTTCAACAAATTCCCTAATGTAAATAAGAACTTAGGACCTGAAATGAAGAGTACGGGGGAAAGCATCTTGTTTATTGATAGTTTGAAGGATGATGAGTTCTATAACTTATATGCAAGACGTAAAATGTATCTCAGTAAGTAGAGCTTATTGAAATTCCATATTTTAAATCCCAAATTCCAAAATTTGCTGTTGGAATTTGGGATTTTGATTTTATAATCAATTAAACCAAACCGCATAACCTTGTCTACGCAATTCCAGAGCTAAATTTTCCTCAAGTTTTAGTGCTTCAGCCCAACTGGTAACGGGGTCGATATGTTGAAAAAGGCTTCCACGTAAATACAAACCATATTTCTCTACGATGTTGGCAGAAAGCTTATGACCTTTTTTATTGACATAGCCTGATTTGTGCTGTTCAAAACGCTCTTTGGGAGTTTTACTCGTTATACCCACATACAAACATTGCAGTACCCCATTGAACTGTGGATTAGCTTCACGAAATTTTCTATTCTCTGTGTATACCTTTTTATAGAGTTCGATGACATAGACTTTATATTGGGTTTTGGGCATTTTAGATGTTTAAGCTATTTCTCCCACTCCGTATGAAAAACTCCATCACGGTCTAAACGTTCATAGGTATGCGACCCAAAATAATCACGTTGTGCCTGGATTAGGTTTAAAGGCAATCTTGAGGAAGTATAGGCATCAAAATAGGTCAATGAATTTGAAAGCCCAGGGGTAGGAATACCATTTTTGGCAGCATAAGCTACCAACTTCCGGGTTGAATCAACTGTACTTTGCACCTTTTTGATAAAAGAAGGGGAGAGCAACAAATTTGGAAGATTCTTGTCCGCATTAAAAGCTTCGGTGATATCGGCTAGGAGTCCTGCTCTAATAATACAGCCTGCCCGCCAGATTTTAGCGATTTCGGCAATCTCCAATTCATAGCCATATTCGTTAGAAGCATCTGCCAATTGATGCAAGCCTTGCGCATAAGTGATGATGAATGAGAAATACAAAGCTTCTTCCGCTAGTTTTTCTAATGTAATCTTATCCATATGCTCGATAGCAGGACGGTCATACAATTTATCGGCAGTAATACGTTCATCTTTTAAAGCAGATATCTCACGCATACTTACCGCGATATCAATAGAAGGTACTGGTATACCTAAGTCCATCGCATTTTGGCTTGTCCATTTGCCCGTACCTTTTTGTTTGGCTTTGTCTAATATTTTATCGACTAACTTGCCTTCTCCTAATTCGTCATCTTGTGCAAAAATTTCAGAAGTGATTTGAACTAAAAAAGATTGTAATCTTCCAGAGTTCCATTTCGAATAGGTTTGATGTAATTCATTATTATTGAAATCTCCACCTTTTTTAAGCAAATCATAGATTTCCGAGGTCAATTGCATAAGTCCGTATTCAATACCGTTATGCACCATTTTCACATAGTTTCCTGCAGATTTTGGACCCAAATAGGTTACGCAGGGCTCACCTTTATATTTTGCTGAAACCGCTTCGAAAATCGGTTTTACGTGTTGATACGCTTCGCGATTTCCACCAGGCATGATACTCGGCCCGAGGCGAGCTCCGCTGGCACCGCCTGAAACTCCCGCTCCAAAGAAATGGATTCCTTTTTCCGCTAAATAGGAATCCCGTCTATCGGTATCGGTAAAGTAAGAATTTCCTCCATCAATAATAATATCGTCTTTATCCAAAAGGGGAAGTAAATTCTCAATTACAGCATCGACAATTTTTCCAGCAGGGACCAACAACATGATTTTCCTTGGCGTAGAAAGAGCTTCAATAAAGGTTTTAGCATCGTCGGAGGCATTTACCTTTTGCGTGTCACCACCTTCTTGTATAAGTGCATTTACTTTGTCTAAATCGAGGTCATTACCAAAAGCGGAAAATCCGTTATCTGCTACATTTAAAATAAAATTGCGTCCCATGACGCCTAAACCTACCAATCCGAAATCGTATGTATCCTTCATATAAATCAATTTACTTTCATTCCCTTGACGAAGGGAATCTCTTTTCCCGTCATAAAATTTGAATAAAAACCTATTTAAATTCCATATGCCCAAAAATAAATCAAAATATTCGGTTTAGGTTCTACTTGGGCTTGGAAACTCCCTTAGGATAGTTATATTTAAAACATTAGAAAACGCATATTCGTATCATGACGAAAACAGAAAACCAAATGCTTATTATTTTCGGGGCTTCCGGAGATTTAACCGCCCGAAAACTCGTCCCCGGCCTGTTTAACCTTTTCAAAGGAAAGCATCTTCCTAAAAACTTTGTGGTCTTAGGCGTGAGCAGAAGTGATATGACCGATGCTGAGTTTCGAAAAAAAGTGGCTCTTGAAAGCGAGCATTTAAAAAGTCAAGCAACGGTTAAAGATTTTGGTTTAGTAGAGGATTTTGCAAACCAAATTTTTTACGAAGATTTAGGTTCGAACTACGATGTGAATTATAGTCGTTTGGAAAAACGAATTTCAGATTTAAACTCAAAATATCGAACCGAAAATAATTATATTTTTTACCTGTCGACTCCGCCTAGTTTATTTGAGGCTATTGCAAAAAACCTGACTGACCAAGGTCTTAACGACGAGACCAGCGGTTGTAAGCGTTTAATTGTGGAAAAACCTTTTGGCTATGATTTAGAAACTGCAAAAGCTTTGAACAAAGGACTGCAGCAATATTTTAAAGAATCGCAGATTTATCGCATAGATCACTATTTGGGTAAGGAAACAGTTCAAAACCTCCTGGTGACTCGTTTCGCGAATAGTATTTTCGAACCTTTGTGGAATCGCAACTATATAGACCATGTCGAGATTACAAATGCAGAGAGTGGGGGCGTAGGTTCGCGTGGTGGTTATTACGATGGGTCGGGTGCTCTACGGGATATGTTTCAGAACCATTTACTACAAATAGTATCGCTTATCGTTATGGAACCACCCATAGATGCAAATGCACAAGAAATTAGAAATGAGAAGGTCAAGGCGCTGCGTTCACTTCGAATTATGCGAGATGAAAAAACACTTCACGACCATACCATTCGAGCGCAGTATGTTAGTTCGAAAATTAATGGAGAAGTAGTTAAAGGATATCGTGAAGAAGATGGTGTAGATTCAGAATCTACCACAGAGACCTATGCGGCGATTAAGTTTTATGTGGATAATTGGCGTTGGAAAGATGTGCCGTTTTATGTGAGAACGGCAAAACGAATGCCGACTAAGGTTACTGAAGTGGTCATCCATTTTAAGTCGCCTCATCATCAGATTTTTAAAGATTCTGGAATGTTCAATAAAGACAACAAATTAATAATACGAATTCAACCTGATGAGGGAATCTTGGTGAAGTTTGGTGTAAAAGTTCCGGGACAGGGATTCAAAGTTGAGCGAGCAAATCTAGACTTTTATTATTCAGGACTTACAGAAACGCATGTTATGGAAGCGTATGAGCGTTTGTTGTTGGACGCGATGCAAGGAGATGCGACCCTTTATGCGAGAGCAGATGAAGTGGAAGCCGCTTGGGAGTTTGTAAACCCGATTTTAGAATATTGGAAGAATTCAGAAGCTAAGGTTTACGGATATTCCGCCGGAGTATGGGGCCCTGAGAACGCCGATGACTTAATTGAAGGCTACGGAATGTGGCGAAATCCTGGGCCGAATTTGGCGGACGATCCTGGGTTTTGTGTGATTTGCTAGGTTCTAGGAAGTCAGGAAAAATTAAATTAAAATATAAAAGCGAATTGCACATTGCGAATTGCCATAAGCGTAAAAGGAAATGAAACTTAAAATATCAAAAACAAAACAAGAAGTAGCGCTGAACTTTTCAAGGTATCTTGCAATTTTGATAGCGAATATGGAAGAAGTCCATATTGCACTTTCAGGTGGAAGCACACCGAAAATCGTTTTTGACGAATTGGCCGCGAATTTTCAAACGGACATTGATTGGAGCGGAGTTCATTTGTATTGGGGTGATGAACGTTGCGTTGAACCTACAGCTGAGCAAAGCAATTATAGAATGACTTTGGAACATTTGATTTCTAAGATTACCATTCCGGAAGAAAATATACATCGTATTAAAGGTGAAAACGAACCTGAATATGAGGCGAAGCGCTATGGAGCGTTTCTTGAAGAAAACTTACCTAAGACAAATGGTCTTCCTAAATTCGACTTGGTTATTTTGGGTATGGGCGATGATGGACACACGGCTTCCATTTTTCCGCATGAAATAAAATTATGGCATTCGGAAAAGTATTGCGAAGTGGCAGTCCACGCAGATTCGGGACAAAAGCGGGTTTCCTTGACAGGGCAAGTCATTAATAATGCTGATACCGTGGTATTTCTGGTTACAGGAGAAAGTAAAGCTGAAAAGTTTAAAGAAATCAAAAATAAATCGGGAGCTTATGAAGATTACCCAGCAAGTCTGGTAAATCCATCCTCAGGAAGATTATTATGGTTTTTAGATGAATCTGCCGCAGGAATTACTTCAACTCAATCTTGATGTTATCATCAAATAAAGAATCTAAGTAATCTTCGGCTTTAAAGTTGCTTTCGTCAAACTTTGTATCTCTTAGAAAGGCAGCCTCTTTACGAAATTTACTGCGAGCAAATCGGCGAACACCTTGCTCATCTTGAATAAGAAGTCCAGGAACTTCAGCACTTTTGCCTTCTTCTGTTTTGGCAACCATGGTAAAATAAGAGGAATTACAATGTCGTCGCTTACCTGTGGTGATATTTTGCGATTCTACGCGTACGCCTACTACCATTGATGTTCTGCCTGTATAATTGATGGAAGCTTTTAAAGTAAGTAGTTCACCAACTTCTACTGGACTCCTGAAATCAACCCGATTCACTGAGGCCGTTACACAATACTTTTGAGAGTGTTTTGACGCACACGCAAAAGCAATTTGGTCCATCAGATTTAAAATATGCCCTCCATGAATTTTACCTCCAAAGTTGGAATGGGAGGGAAGCATAAGTTCCGTAATAGAAAGACGAGATTCTCGGGCTGTTTTAAACTTTTCCACGAATCAGTTTCTTATATGTGGCGATGGCACATTGGTTACCTTGGTGATGTAATACTTTGTATCGCCCAACCAGAAGAAGGTGGCGTAACGTTCCACGTATTCAAGTTTTACATATTGTCCGTTATAGTCTTTCAAATCTTTGATAACCTCTTGGTTTTTCTGCAGTACGGAAAACTTGAATATCTGTGCACCAGAAACACCTTGGCTTATTTCACCTTCCCAGGTGTTAAAAACGACACCTTTATTACTGAATTTAATTAACTCCCCTGAGCGGGCACCTTCGCTATACGGCACAAAATAAACAAAGGCATATACCAATGTAAATAGAGTGCCAACTATTAGAACGATACTAATTAGTGTTTTTTTCATAATTTTAATTTCGGTTCTTCGAAGCCTGTCTCATCAGCAGATAGGTCATCTTCTTGTGCTCTTCTCAAAATAGGTTCAGGAATTGACTTCTTGGCCTTGGCCCCCATTTTCTTTAACTTTTCAATACTCGTAATAATGTTACCGCGACCTTCAACCAATTTATTCATGGCGCCTTTATATTCACTTTTGGCGTCATCCATCTTTTTACCCACCTTGGTTAGGTCGTTTACAAAGCCTTCAAATTTGTCATAAAGTGCCCCGGCTTGTCGAGCAATTTCAATAGCGTTTCTTTGCTGTTTTTCATTATTCCACATGGTATCTATCGTACGTAATGTTGCTAATAGGGTAGATGGAGTAACGATGACGATATTTTGTTCGAATGCTTTGTTGTACAGTAAGTTATCATTGTTTATTGCAATAGCAAATGCAGGTTCTATGGGGATGAAAAGCAAAACAAAATCAGGACTTTCCATTTCATACAAATCCTCATATTTTTTAGCGGATAATTGATCTACATGTCTTCTGAGAGAATTGATATGGTCTTTTAGGTATTTTGCTTGTTCATCATCATTTTCTGCATTTACAAAACGCTCATAGTCGGTTAGGGAAACCTTCGAATCAACAATCATCTTCTTTCCGTCAGGAAGGTTGATAATAACATCAGGAAGAACCCGAGAACCATCTTCAAGCGTGAAACTCTGCTGTACGGAATATTCCCTGTCTTTTTCTAGTCCAGATTTTTCTAGTACACGTTCTAAGACGAGTTCACCCCAATTTCCTTGCATTTTACTATCACCTTTTAAAGCTTTCGTAAGATTTTCAGCCTCTTGGGTTATTTTAAGATTTTGCGTTTGAAGATTTAAAAGCTGCTCTTTCAAAGCAGAATGAATGCTAATATTCTCTTTTTGACTTTCTTCAACCTTCTTTTCGAATAATTGAATCTTTTCATTTAAGGGTGTAAGAATGTCTTTGATGTTCTTCTCGTTTCGCTCAGTAAATTTTAAACTCTTTTCTTCTAAAATCTTATTTGCTAGGTTTTCAAACTCTTTGGTGAACTTTTCTTGAAGTTTTTCAACCTCCTCTTTTTGTTCTTTATTTTTTAAATGGAGGTTCTCCATATCTGCTTCGTAACGAACGATTTGGTTGCCTAATTGTTCTTTCTCAGTTTGTAAATACATTTTGTGTTCTTCGGTATCTCGAAGACGCTGTTCTAGAACACCCAAGTTATTAGTGAGCTGCTGCTGCCTTTCTGCTAAGGCACTTTGACTTGATTTTGTTTTTAGGTTTTGGATGTAATTCCCAAGAAAATAGCCAGCTGCAAGGCATAGTAATCCTACTAAAAGATATATCAAATATTCGTTCATTCCCGTTCAAAAGTGTAGCCAGTAAATATACAAGAATGCCTTAGAAAATAAAATAACTACGGTGTTTACTTTTGAATGCGAAAAGTACCCGTATTCGCATCAAAAATAACCGTATCAGAGGGGAATAGGGTATCAAAAGCTCTTTTTTCTATTAGTTCATTGGGCGTTCCATACGAACTATCGCTTTCCTTTAACAATAATAGCTTATCACAGAGTTGAATCACCATTTCAATTTCATGACTTGTAAATAGAATGGTTTTCTTCGTTTCCTCAGTTATGGATTTGAGGAGTTTTAAAATTTGCACTTTATGATATAAGTCCAAATGAGTGGTAGGTTCATCTAGTAAAATGATGGAGGTATCTTGTGCTAAAGCCCGTGCTATCATAACCCTTTGCAATTGTCCGTCACTCAATTCATAACACTTCTTATGGACTAAATCTTCAAGTTGCAGCATTTGAATAGCTTCCTTGATTTTTGATGTATCCTGTTCCGTTAAAGTGCCAATCCAATTTGTGTAGGGCTGTCTGCCAAGTGCGATTACTTCCTGAACCGTTAGATTTTTCGAAGCGATGGGTTCCGTCAAAACAATACTGATTTCTGAGGCTAAGGCTGATGTATCCAGCGTATTTAAAGCTTTTCCTTCTATTGAAATACTTCCGGATAAGGAAGGCTGAATTTTGGCTAATGTGCGCAGTAAGGTTGATTTCCCGATTCCGTTGATGCCAACAATTCCTATGAATTCCCCTGAAAGGGAATCAAAATTAATGGTATTAGCGACCGTAACATTCTTGTAACCAATTGTAAGGTCCTTTGTAGAAATGGTGATATGTTGGGTATCCGAACTCAAAACAGCATTCTTCTTTTTCGGGTGAGGAGCCAAATCACGACCGGCGCCCCGATTATACTGGTAATTGCATTGATAGGAAGCACATTTGCCGAGCTTGGTATTTGTGCTACGATGTCACAGAGCAACATTAAAATTGCCCCGTACAGGAGCACCGCAGGCATCAAAACTTTATGGTCTGTTGTATTGAATATTTGACGCGTTAAATGTGGTACTGCAAGCCCGACGAAGGCAATGGGTCCTGCGAAAGCGGTTACGCTCCCTGCGAGTAACGCTGTTGCGATGATGATGATATATCTTGATTTTTTCAACTGTAGGCCCATACTGCGTGCGTAATTCTCGCCTAGTAGCAAGGCATTTAATGATTTTATGGAAGCAATACCCAGTAGTATTCCCATCAAGATTATTCCTCCTAACAGCGATAGTTGGTACCAGGATAAATCCCCAAGGCTACCGAAAGACCAATATACATAGCGTTGCAATTTTTCGGAGGTGGTGAAATAGGAGAGAACACTCACAATGGCTGCCGTAATGCTTCCGAACATTAAACCTATTATCAATAAGGCCATGGTGTCTTTTACTCTTGAGGCGACGGTTAAGACCGCTAAGAGGACTAAAAAACTTCCTAAACTTGCTCCTAAGGCAAGTGATACACTATTGGCAATTTCGAAAGTAGCGACGCCTGAAAAAATAGAGGCTCCCATGATGAGAAGTGCTGCACCTAGGCTGGCACCAGAACTAATACCTAGTACAAAAGGTCCGGCCAAAGGATTTCGAAAAAGGGTTTGCATTAATAACCCGCTTAAGGCCAAAGCGCTACCAGCTAAGATTGCGGTCAGGGCTTTGGGTATTCTGTATTTCCAGATAATATAGTGCCAAGATTCGTTTTCAATATTTCCCGAAAATAGTTCGCTAAGTGTACTTTTAAAAGGAATGGAAACCGATCCCAGACTAATATTCAAGATGAAACAGATGACTAAGGTGATACCCAATAGTACAAATGAATTTTGGTATTTGGTGGTGTTTTCCAATCTTATTCAAGGGGCTTAAAAAGTAAATTTTGGTACTCTGGTAAAAGCTCTGGATGAAAAATATGTATAAGGTCTTTTAAAACCAAATCAGGTCGCTGTGGCGCAAGTTCGTAATACAGTAATCCTCCCGTGTCGCCCTTTGTACTTGAAAAAGTGAACACTTTCTTATTTTGAAAAGCATCGAACTGTTGGTAATGTGGACTAGCTTCGGACATGCTTTTGTAGGTGGTAAACTGCGAAGGACCAATCCAGAAATCTGCAGTTTTACTTTTTTCTAGAACCGTTTCCCAACTTAGGGAGAGACTACCAGTTCCTGAGGTATTTTTCCACAGGTAATTGGCGTTGGCATCTGCCAAAAACTGTGCCGCCCAGCTCTTTCCGGCGGGCAGGTACCAGACGTCTTTGTACATCGCTCCACTCAAAACCGTTGGAGGCTGTTTGGCTGTTTTTGCTAAAATTTTTGCTTCTAGATAGGAATCTTTAATTTGACTGAAGATGCTATCTGCCATTACCTCTTTTTCAAAAAAGGGAGCGAAGAATTTAATCCATTCTGCTTTTCCTAAGGGAGTTTCTTCCGTCCAATCACCATTATAAACGACGGGAATATTTGAGCGTTGTATGGTTTCGTATGTTTTATTCTGATTGTTGATACTAAAACCAACCACTACATCAGGATTCATTTCCAAGACCATTTCAGTGTTTATCGATTCGTTGTTACCGAGTTCTTTTATCAATCCGCTATCAATACGTTTTCTAGTCTTTTGTGAGGAAATATATTTGGTATCAGGAAAACCGATGAGTTTGTCTTCAACGCCCAAAGCTTCCAAAGCAGGAATATGGGTTGTTGAAGTAGCAACGACTTTTTCTACTGGAACAGTAATAATGGCATCATATTCATCTTTGTTTAAGCTAATACTAGCCAATTTTTGACGGGAAATTAGCGCATATGTAAAAGCAGACTCAGCATTAGGCCATGGAGAAGTAATTTTTATTATGGTAATTCCGTTAGTGGACCTTTCTATGGAAAACCCTTTTGCATATTCAATTTCTCCCTGTTTTATGGGAGTTATGTCCGGAAACTTTTCTTTTTTCTGTTGTTTACAAGAAAAAAGAAAAACTAGTGAAAGAATAAAAAGAAGTTTTTTCAATTGGAATAGAATCTGCATTTTTCAAAAGTAGTATTATTTAATCTTTCGTCTGAAAGATTAAACAAAATGTTTACTTTTGACTTGAATTTTGGTTTGACGAACAAATGCTGAAACGAGTTCAGTATTGACTTCGTCAATTAAAAGGGAATCTGGTGAGAATCCAGAGCTGTTCCCGCAACTGTAAGCATACGTTGATTTAGTTCAGCGTCTCTCCCAAAAAGGGAATTTGTTATTTACTGCAGTACCACTGTCCGCCGGCTAGCGGATGGGAAGGTTAAATAACAAAATGCAAGTCAGGAGACCTGCCTTAATTCATAACCAAAATCGATAGACTTTCGGGTAAAAGGTCTTCCGTGATATGAAAAATGTAATCCTTCTTTTATTCACATTTTTAGGTGTGAATCTGGTTTTTGGGCAACGTGACTCCGTTATCTTCTTGCAAGAAGTGGTGCTATCTGATAGTAAACTACAAGAGTTCGCTGATGGTATAAAAGTAACGCAGCTTAATGATTCCGTGTTGCAGAGAAATCAAGGCATGCTGACCGATAATCTGCAATTCAATACACCCATTTATTTCAGGCAAAATGGCTATGGAATGGTTTCATCGGCAAGTTTTCGCGGGACCTCCGCTTCACAAACTGCTGTTGTCTGGAATGGAATCAATATCAATTCACAACTTACGGGTCAAACCGATTTTAATACGGTTATGGCGCAAAACTTGAGCGAGGTATTCGTTAGAAGTGGGGGCGGAAGCACCCAGTATGGGACGGGTGCTATCGGAGGAAGTATTCATTTGAATCAGAATCTGGCCTTTGGCAGTCCGTTTGAAAATAGATTTCGAATTGGGTATGGTAGTTTTGATACGAATACTATTGGGTATCAATCTCAATGGGGAACTAATAAAACTTCATTCAGCCTAGGCATCGGTCATTTTAGTTCCACAAATAATTTTAAATATTTAGGAACAGATAGAAGAAACGAAAATGGCGCTTTTTCGAATCAAAACCTAGATATCGCTATCGGGCAGTTGCTTTCAAAATCGAATCTACTCAAGGTGTATCAGAATACGTTTTTCGGTAATCGCGATTTTTCCGGAACGCTGACTGCCCCATCCAATGATAATTATCGCGACCTAAATACACGTTCACTGGTAGAGTGGACCAATTTTGAAACCAATTACATACAAAGAGTAAAAGCTGCTTACCTATCGGAGCGCTATCGGTATTATGCTAATAAAGAACGCGAAGAATTTAGTTTTGGAACATCTGGAAGCTTCTTATTAAACTATGATTATTTGTACCGTTACAAGAAGTGGAAGTTGAACGGAATTATTGAAGCAAATACGATAAATGCGCAAGGCTCATCCATCAATAAGGAAAGCAGAAATCGTTTGGCCGGCATCTTATTGATTTCACATAGACCTTCTAATAATTTCAGTTACGGCATAGATATTCGAAAAGATTGGGTGAGTGATTTTGAGAGTCCCTTTGTGTATTCTATAGATATAAAATACGAGCCTACAGAAAGTTATACGATCAATTTGAATACTTCGAAGAACTTTAGAATTCCCACTTTTAATGATTTGTATTGGGAAGGAGGAGGTGCAGTTGGAAATTCTGAACTGCTTCCGGAAACTTCATTACAAGGTGAAATAGGACAAACTTTAAGTGGAAAAAATTATAGTCTATCCTTAAACGGGTTTTACATTTCCACGATTGATTTAATTCAATGGCGACCTGATGTTTCTGGTAATTGGTCTCCCATTAATGTAAAAGACGTCACTCATTACGGACTTGAATTTGAAACGGAATTCCTAAAGAAATCCGGGGAACATCAATGGCAATGGAAGAATGGATACGCTTATACCAAAGCTATAGACAATGAAAGTAAGCAGCAATTGATTTACGTACCTTACCACAAAATCACTTCTAATCTTGCCTATTCCTATAAAAAGTGGGGTGCTTTTACACAAGGGCTTTATAACGGAGAAGTTTTTACAAGTACCGACAACAATCAAAATCTTTCAGCTTATCTGGTGCTCAATGCCGGACTGACCTATGGCTTTCCTAAGAAAAAGGGTATTGAGACAGAAGTTCATGTTGTAATTAACAATCTATTGAACGAGAATTATCAAAACGTGGCATTTCGACCCATGCCCAACAGAAATATTCACCTTAACCTTAATTTTAAATTTTAAAGAATGCGATTTAAAAATGTAGTATCAGTAATTGCTATCGGTTTTCTTATCGGAGCTTGTGACAGTGGAATTAAAAGTTTGGACCCTATTTTTATTGGAGATTATGCATCAGGCATTTTAGTAAGCAATGAAGGTCCTTTCAATAATGGAACGGGTACAGTTTCTTTCATCCCAAATGATTTGAGCAGCGCGGAAAATGCAATTTATAAAAAAGTTAATAATACAGATTTAGGTAACGTGGTACAATCGATAGGCTTTGATGAAAATAGAGCTTACGTAGTTGCAAATGTTTCAAATACGATTACGGTGGTAGATCGAAGTACTTTTGGAAAAATTGCGGTTATTTCTGAGGGATTAAATAATCCACGTTACTTTTTAGCACTTGATGGTAAGGGTTATGTCACGAATTGGGGAGACCCGAATGATGTCACGGATGATTTTATTGCAATGATAAACCTAATGACCAATACAGTAGAGGGCACGATTCCTGTTGATTTTGGGCCAGAGGAAATTATTTCACGACAAAGGACAATCTATGTGGCTCATCAAGGTGGTTTCGGTCAGAATAACAAAGTTTCGGTAATTGATGGAAGTACAGATGAGGTCTCCACTACCATTGAAATTGGTGATGTACCTAAAGCTATGCAATTAGACGCTGTTGGAAATCTTTGGGTACTATCTTCTGGAAAGCCTTCTTTTAGTGGAGAAGAAACCGCTGGCTCATTATCGAAAATCAATACAACAACAAACGAGGTTGAATCAAGTATAGATTTCAGTGTTACTGAACATCCGAACCATCTTGGGTATGATGGTACTAATTTATACTATACTTTGGACGGAGCAGTTTACAGTATTGCTACATCAGCAACACAGCTTCCCACAGAAAAAACTTTTGATGGAGTAGGTACCTACGCAATGACTGTTAGAGATGGCAGATTGTATACTACAGATGCTAAAGATTTTGCTAGTAACGGGAGCTTGAGTATTTATGATTTAAGTACAAAAGATGAAGTGAAGACTTTTGAACTTGGTATTATTCCTGGGGGAATTTATTTTAACTAATAAATCCAATGAAACAAAAAAGGCTTGGTAAATCAGATCTACCAAGCCTTTTTTTATCATGTTCCTTGTATGTCTAAGCTACTCAATCTCTATAAATGGCACATCAGTAACATACATATTGTCCTTTACTGGAGTAAACATCTTCGAGTTAGTAAATTCACTTACAGGCACTTGAACCCCAGTATTTCTTTTACCGGATACTGTTCCTGTTATAAGCTCAATTGCTTTTGCAAGTAGAGGTTCATTTTGATCGCCCAATACGCCCATATTTGTCAGATCTTCTTTGAGTTCAAAGTCAGGTGTTAAACCTGCTGTATATTCTGAAAAGCCATCTGCATTTTCATTTCGTCCGACTAAGGGTTGTAATGCCCAATTATTGGAACTTTTAATCTGATTTTCCCTTTCCCTACTATAAATATATCTGTTGGCACGATCATCAACTAGTGTTACAGAGAACTCGTTCTTTCCTCTGGTAACATCGCCAATTTGAATAACATCTACGTAAGGCTCTAGACCATTTATAACTAACTCGGTGGCAGAAGCAGATCCTTTTGTTGTTAAAATATAAACCTTAGATAGGTTTAAAGTATTTACACCCGTACCAGCAGGTGTTTTGTCTCTAAAAAAACGTCGTACATCTATATTGTTTTTTTGTAAAACGGCTTGATACTTATTGTTGTACTTGGCTTTTAAGAAAACATCATTGGTATTGGTACCATATACCATACTTGAAAGAAGAGCGGAAGAATTCACATCACCCCCTGGATTATATCTCATATCCAATACAAGATTTGTAACACCACCAGATTTAAAACGACTGAATACCTCGTTTAGCTGCTCGTCGAACTCATTTATAAAACCATTGTATACCAAGTACCCGATTTTCTCGCCACTGATTTCAAATATCTTATCCAAAAAAATGGGATCTTCGGCCAATCCCTCTTCTTTAGTCAATGAAACTTCCTTACCATTCAAAGTGAATTCATTATCTACGAAATCTGCCATGTTGAGGGTATATGTGGTAACGTCTCCGAATAACAAATCCCTAAAGTTAGTCGTGGTAAGTGCTTGCCCATCTACCGCTGTGAAAATTTCACCTCTACTAATATCCTTATTTGCAGCATCAGAACCTGGAATAATATAGCGAACAAGGCCAAAAACACTGTCACTACCTGTGAAGTTAATCAGCCCGAATTCTAAACCGTTACTTTTAGAAATTCCCGCTAAGGAATTCGTAAGGGTAGTATAATCATCTGAAAAGAAAGTGAAGCGATCTTCAGAAAACCGTAGCTGATTGGTGAGAAAATCGGCAGGGTTAGCTTCTGATTTCAAAAATTCGGTATAGGCTTTAGTGCCAGCTTCAGAAATTGGAAACTTGTCATCCGCTAAATTAGGGACTTCTTCTTGCCAAAAATACCAGTAATTCATAGCCTTCCACATAAAATCCTGTACATCGACACCAGCGTTTGCTTCTGCGTCAACGGTTGCTGGGATTGCAAAATCATCAGCCTTTTTACTACAGGCGGAAAGTAGAAGTAAGCAGAAGAAAAGCGAAATAATTTTTAAATCTTTCATTCTTGGTAATTTGGAGCAATTATTTTTGATTAGTAACGAAATTAAAAAAGCTATTTGTTGTCGGAAATTGATTTTGGATTAATTAGTCCGTTCAATGACATCATACCATCAGGATATTCCATTTCTTCAGTACTGTTAATTATATTAGCAGGAAAAACCGCATCGAAGTTTGTTTTAGAACTCGTTGCAGAAATTTCGTTCAAAGTAAAATTTAACAAACGCTCTGAGGGATCTCCAAGAATGCCCATATTGGCAATATCTTCAATAATTGGCTTATCTGGTATTAGACCAGCGGTATAATCTTCGAATCCAGCTGCGTTTTGAGCTCTGCCTAAAATAGGTTGTATACCCCATTGATTTTTAGGATTGATATTGGATTCTCGATCTGGATTGTACAGGAAGTCGTATGCCGCATCATCAACTAAGGTGAAAGAAAACTCATTTTTTCCAGCTGTTGCGTCTCCAATTTGGATTACATCCATATACGGATTTAAACCATTGATTAAAAATTCGCTGGCAGAGGCTGTGGAACCAGTAGTAATCACATAAACCCGGTTTAAGTTTAGAGAATTTATAGGTGTTCCATTTGATGTTTCATCCACAAAATAAAAACTGCTTGCCCAAAAAGTGTTTGCCAATTTGGAATTTGTTCTGTCCTTCGCAAATAATTGGCTCGTATCAGTAGAGTATATTGAACTAGCCATTTGTAGGGCGGAGTCTGTTGCTCCTCCTGGGTTGTACCTTAAATCAAGAATAAGTTCATCAATATTAGCCGCTTTAAAGGTTTCGAAAACTTCATTTAATTGTTCATTATATTCAGAAATAAACTGATTGTACATGAAGTATCCGATTTTCAATCCATTTTGTTCAATAATTTTATTAATGAAAATAGGATCTCTCTGTGTACCAGACTCTTTGGTTAAACTTAGTTCACGCCCATTAGGCACAATTGTGTTATCTACCAAGTCGGCAAAATTCAAAGTATAGGTTTCGGAACCACTATTACCAAGTAAATCGATATAGTTGTCAAGAGTTAAGTCTATGCCATTTACTGCTGTAAAAATGTCACCTCGTTTAATATCTTTTCCATCGGCATTTGACCCAGGTATTATGTATCGTACAAAGCCAAAAACATCATTATTGGTTGGACCGTATGTAGCTGTTCCGAAGCGAACGCCATTGGTTTTCGAAATGCCCGCAAATCCATTCACTAAGTCCTTGTAGTTTTCTCGTAGAAAACTGAACCGGTCAATTGCTGCTGCTTCTCCTACAATATCAATATGCTGATTGCATAATTTAAAGAAAAAATCTGCCGGGTTCGATTCCTTTGATAAAAAGTCAACATAATCAGAAGTCACATCGTCTTTGGTATCTGCTAAATCTGAAACGTCTGATTGCCAAAAATAGTAGGTATTCATGGCCTTCCACATAAAATCTTGAACTGGGTAGTCCGCAACGGACTTAACAACTGGAGTAGGAGTGGCAGGAGGCGTGCTATCAGGGTTGTTTGCAACAGCATTATCATCATTTTTACTGCATGAGAACGCAATAAAACATAATAGGAGCGTACTTATTTTTAAATATTTCATTCTCGATAATTTGTAATGCTAAATACCGTCCGATACAAATCAAAACCCCTACTTTCCGATGTTTCAAAGTTAGGGTAAATTTGAAATAATGGTACACGAAAATCCTTGATAGGGTCATACACCATTTAGAATAGTATTTTAATCTACCCTATTTGGTGCCTGTGTCAGCCTTTTGTTTTGATATGAGTGGGATATTTTTAAAAATTAGCTCCCCACCTTTTGCTTTTTGCAATGATGAGCTAGAAAACAAGTCCACAGGATACACGGATGTAAAATCTTTTTTACTGGTTGACGCATCTATTTCTTCCAAAGCTCTAGCAAATAGGCGTTCGTTTGGATCACCCAAACTACCCAGTTGACTAAGATCTTCACTGATTTCAACATTTGGTACAAGGCCTGCAGAGTAATCCCCGAAGCCCTCTGAATTTTCAGTTTGACTTACAATTGGTTGAATAGCCCATTGATTATCGGGGTTTATTTCATCTTCTCTATCACGGTCGTAGCCAAAACCAGTAGATGGACTATCAACTAAGGTGAGAGACCCTTGGTTCTTACCGACTGTCCTTTCACCAATATGAACTACTTCAACATAAGGTCTTAGACCGTTCATTAATAGTTCGCTGGCTGAAGCAGAATTCCGTGTAGCTATAATATAAACCTTGCTCAAATTAAGACTATTTAAAGGAATATTACTATTACCATCATTGGTGCCAGTATCCGCAACGAAATTGGTTTTGTCACCGCCTACTACATCCCAAGCTTCTTCCAGTCTGCTATTAAATCTTCTGTTATAAAATACTTTATCAGGATTAGCCTCATAGATTAGACTTCCCAAGATTTGAGTAATGTATCCAAAGCCTCCGGGATTATATCTCAAGTCTAGTACTAATTCATTGATACCCTGCGCCTTTAGCTCTCCAAAAGCTTCGTTTAACGGTTCGCCAGAATTCCCTGCAAATTGGTTATAAACCATATAGCCAACTTTGATTCCATTGTGTTCAATAACCTGATTTACTAGAATTGGATTTTCAACTAGACCTTCTTGTTTTGTAAGTGATAATTCTCTCCCGTTTGGAGCAATCGTACCATTTGCCAGGGTTGCAAAGTTTAGGGTATAGGTATCTTCCTCCCCAAATAAAAGGTCTCTGTAATTGTCTATGGTTAAATCCGTGCCATTTACACCAATGAAAATATCACCACGTTTAATATCTTTAGTATCTGCATCAGAGCCCTTCACAATATATCTAACGAAACCAAAAAGACCTCTTGAATCAGTAATTCTACCTAGTCCGAATTCTACACCATTACTTTTGGACACCCCTGCAAACCCCTGAACAATATCTTTGTAATTTTCACTTAAGAAGCTAAATCTATCTACAGCGTTGTTACCTCCAACAACATTCTCATGCTCATTACATAGTTTGTTGAAAAAAAAGTCCTCTGGGTCTGTTGATGAACCTAGAAAATTAACATAGGCCGGGTCTGATGGACCTGTAAATCTATTGTCAGCTAAATCAGCAACATCTTCTTGCCAAAAATAATATATGTTCATAGCTCTCCACATAAAATCTTGTACAGGATAATCGGCGACCGTTTTTACAACCGGGGTTTCTTCTTCTGGCATCTCCTCTGAAGTTTCAGGAGGAGATATAGGATCATCATTTGTTTCACAGCTAAAAATAATAAGCCCCAAGGCCAACAATAGGAGGAAGTACTTTTTCATTTTCTTTTTTAGTTAAGTCGCTACTGTGACTAAAAATTACAAGCAGCTTATGGTTTACTCAATAAATTAACAATTTACATAACAAATACCCTACCACATTTTCTTCATGCTTAATTTTGATTTTGGTTTTTACAAAAGGTACTTTTAGAATTGTTATAATATGTCCCTAAAATAGGGACATTGACAAGAATAAAAAATTTATTGTAACAAAAATCGTTGTACTTCGTCTTCCTTATGTAAACGGTTAAAACAGCTTGCAAAACTATACCAACTAAAATGCAGCAGTCAGAATTTTTAAATGTAGTAATGCCTTTTAAGGATAAGCTCTATAGGCTAGCAAAGCGTCTGCTTGTTTCTACTGAGGAAGCTGAAGATGCAACACAAGAAATTCTGTTGAAACTCTGGAACAAAAACGCCTCTTTCGAGAAGTATAAAAACGTTGAGGCTTTTGCAATGACTATGACAAAGAACTTTTGCCTAGACAGATTGAAATCTAAGCAAGCGGGGAATTTAAAATTAGTTCATAGCAATTACCAAGAAAAGGGAAGCCTTTTACAAAAACAAATAGAGGCAAAAGACAGTGTAAGCTGGGTAGAACGGATTATGGAAGAGCTACCTGAACAACAAAAAATGGTTTTGCAATTGCGGGATGTAGAGGAATATGATTATGACGAGATTGCAGAAATGCTTGATATGCAACCAACAGCAGTACGAGTAGCTTTATCTAGAGCAAGAAAAACAGTTAGAGAAAAATTGACACAAAAACATAGTTATGGAATCGGATAACATTAAAGAACTAGTAGAAAAGTATTTTGAAGCAACTACCACGGTTGCGGAAGAAGATACACTTCGGGCTTATTTCTCAAAAGGAGGTGTTACTCCTGAGTTAGAGCAGTATGTGCCCATGTTTCAATATTTTTCTAATGCTAAAGAGGAGAAATTCACCAAGCAAGTCCCCTTAGATACGATCGCTAGCGTTACAAAAAGACGATTCAACTATAAATGGTTATCGGTAGCTGCAGTAGGGCTTCTCATGTTTGGCATCTATTTTGGTAAGAGTTACCAAGAAAAGCGAGAAGCAGAATATGCCTATCAAGAAACAAAGAAGGCAATGACCCTATTGGCACAAAATTTCAATCGTGGTACTGAAAAAGTGGCATACCTGAATCAATTTGAAGAAACAAAACAAAAAGTATATAACAAATAGTAAAATCCCTCAGAAACAATTAAAATTAAAAAAATGAAAAAGTTAGTAGTAATAATAGTGATGGCCTTTATCCCCTTAACGGGGTTCTCACAGAGCATTTTCGATAAATACGAAGATTTAGATGATGTGAGTGCCGTGGTAGTAAGTAAGAGCATGTTCAATCTTTTAGCTAAGATGGATGTTGACGTGGACGATCCGGAAGCTCAAGAATATATGGATATGGCCCAAAGCTTAAGTGGTCTCAAAGTTTTTATCACTGAAAACCCAAAGATTTCAGCAGATATGAAAGGCGAGGTTACGAAGTATTTGAAATCTTCTAAGATGGAAGAGTTAATGCGTGTAAAGGACAAAGATGCCAATGTCAAGTTTTACATAAGAAATGGAAAAGATGAAGATCATGTAAGCGAATTATTGATGTTCGTTACAGGTATGAAGAATGTAGATGTTGAGGTGAATGGGCGAAAGTTCGAAACTGTATTATTATCCTTAACGGGAGATATTGATTTGAATAAAATTGGGTCACTTACCAAAAAAATGAACCTTCCGGAAGAATTGAATAAAGCCGGTAAGAATAACAAGTAAACCGTAAATAGCTGCTGTGAGCAGTATATAATTATCATCAATCAATTCATGCCGAACTGGTTTCGGCATCTAATTTAATCCTAATCAGACCTTGAAACCCCAGAAGCATCGGGGCAGGGCAAAAAACAAAACAGTCATGAGAAAACTTAGTTTAGTAGTAGCAATCGCAATTTTACCATTATTTGGATTTTCACAATCTATCTTCGACAAGTACGAGGATATGGATAATGTAGGCACAGTAGTGGTCAACAAAGGAATGATAGACCTGGTCAGCAAAATAGGAAGCATGACTGATGACGAAGAAGCACGGGAATTTGCCGAGGTAGCTAAAGGTATCAATGGAATTAAGGTATTTATCACAGAAGACAAAGGAGTTTCCTCTAGTATGGCATCTACAGTGAAAAAATACTTGAAATCATCTTCAATGGAGGAACTAATGCGTGTTAAAGACAAAGATGTAAACGTAAAGTTCTATATCAAAAGTGGTAAAGATGAAGATCACGTTAGAGAGTTATTGATGTTCGTTTCAGGCATGAAAGATGTAGATTTAGATGTCAACGGTAGAAAATTTGAAACTGTCTTAGTTTCAATGACGGGTGATATCGATTTGAACAAAATTGGGGCAATCACCAATAAAATGAATTTGCCTGATGATTTGAAGAAAGCAGAACGTAATTAGAAACTAATAAGATATTCAGTTAACAGTTGTAGTAAACAGATTAAAAACTGTGCACTGCAACTGCAAACTGTTTGCTAATGAAAAGAAGAATTAAGATGAAAAATATTGTACGATTATTAGTGTTGACCCTAGTAGTGACAATGGCCAGTTGTTCTAGCACACAAAGCCTTCAAGAATATTATGTTGACAATTCGGAAAATCCGAATTTTTTGTCGTTTGATGTACCAGTCAGTCTACTGAATCTTGAAGAAGTTGAATTATCCACTAAAGAAAAAGAGGCGATATCCTCTTTAAAGAAATTAGATGTTTTGGCTTTTAAAAAGACAACTGAAAACACTTCAGAGTATAGTGCGCAGAAAACAAGTGTTAAGACAATCTTGAAAAACCCTGACTTTACAGAGCTTATGAAAATGAATACGCCTTATGGTAAGGCCACAGTAAAGTACTTAGGTGACGAAGATGCCATTGATGAAGTAATCATCTATGGAGACAATAAAGAAAAAGGCTTTGCCCTAATTCGTGTGTTAGGCAAAGACATGAACCCGGCAAATATGATGCAATTACTTCAGGCAATTCAAAAATCAGATTATAAAGGAGAAGGATTTGAAAAATTAGAAGGCTTGCTGAAAGGATAATAGTATCAAATAAGAATAAAATAAGAACCCGTCGCGAATACTGTAGGCGGGTTTTTCTGTTTTAATTTTTTTTAGGGAAGATTACATTCATTTACGCTTAGTATTAATCAATCTAATCCTTATATTGTGGGTATAAACATTAACTAATATTCCCTCATTATGAAAGACACACAGGTATGGATTGACAAAGCAATTAATTTTGCAACAGAATATGGCCCCAAAATTATTGGAGCAATTCTCATTTACATTATTGGCTCATGGGTAATCAAAAAATTAACCGGAGTATTGAGGAAGGTCATGCTGAAAAAAGAATACGATGAAGCGCTCCAAAAGTTTCTGTTAAACCTAGTAAGCTGGGCACTTAAAATTTTCCTAATTATAATGGTAATCTCCAAACTTGGGGTAGAAACCACTAGTTTTGCTGCTATAATTGCCGCGGCAGGTTTGGCTATTGGTTTGGCACTTCAAGGGTCCTTGGCAAATTTTGCTGGAGGAGTACTCTTAATTATTTTCAAACCTTTTAAAATTGGAGACCTTATTGAGGCACAAGGAGTAACAGGAGTGGTCAAAGAAATCGAAATCTTTACTACAAAGTTGACAACACCTGATAATAAATTGGCTATTATTCCGAATGGAGCAATGGGTAATGGAAATATCGTCAATTACACGGCAGAAGGTAAAATTCGAGTAGATACGATGGTAGGCATTGGGTATGATGAGGATATGAAAAAAGCGAAAGAAGTATTACTAGAAGTGCTTACTTCAAACCCTAAAGTACTCAAAGACCCCGCGCCTTCTGTAAATGTAGCAAACCTTGGCGAAAGCTCTGTTGATTTAGCGGTTCGGCCTTTTTGTAAACCAGAAGATTATTGGGATGTTTTCTTCGCAACAGTTGAAGGTAGCAAGTTAGCCCTTGATAAAGCTGGTATCGAAATTCCTTATCCACATGCTGTTGAAATTCAGAAAGAAGGATAATTACCTTGATGAATTTATATAAAATGAAAAGACCGCTTTGATGCGGTCTTTTTTATTTTTGAATTTGAGTAATCTATATACCTGTATAATTACTCGGAGTAATCACTTTGAGCTCTGCTTTAATCTCCTCGGATACCACTAATGTATCTATAAAATCTGCAATTGAATCTTGATTGATTTTTGAATTTGTACGTGTTAGCCCTTTCAAAGCTTCGTAGGGATTAGGGTAGCCTTCTCTTCTTAAGATAGTTTGAATTGCCTCTGCTACAACGGCCCAGTTATTCTCTAAATCTTGCTTGAACTTTTCTTCATTCAGAAGCAGTTTGTTCAGTCCTTTTAAAGTTGACTGGAAAGCAATCATAGTATGGGCGAAGGGCACACCTACATTACGCAAAACAGTACTGTCCGTTAAATCTCGTTGTAGTCTTGAAACAGGTAGTTTGGCTGATAAATGTTCAAAAATAGCATTTGCCAAACCAAGGTTTCCCTCGGAATTCTCAAAATCAATCGGATTTACCTTGTGCGGCATGGCTGAAGAACCAACTTCTCCTTTTTTAATTTTTTGCTTAAAATAGTCCATGGAAACGTAAGTCCAGAAATCACGGTCTAAATCTAGAATAATGGTATTAATACGCTTTAAAGTATCAAACAAAGCGGCCATATGATCGTAGTGCTCAATTTGTGTGGTAGGGAAGGAGTGATGCAATCCTAACTTCTCTTGAACAAATTGTTGACCAAAAGCTTTCCAATCTATATTGGGATAAGCAACTTTGTGCGCATTATAGTTGCCAGTCGCCCCACCAAATTTCGCAGCACTTGGGATATCATTTAATAAATTGAATTGTTCTATTAATCGCTGGACGTAAACATCAATCTCCTTTCCTAATCGAGTAGGGGATGCCGGTTGGCCATGTGTGCGAGCCAGCATGGAAACGTCAGCCCATTCAGAAACTAATTCTTTTAATTTTTCTAGAATTTGAAAATATGCAGGAACGTAAACTTCGTTCATTGCTTCCTTTAAAGAAAGAGGAATCGCGGTATTATTAATGTCTTGAGAAGTCAATCCGAAATGAATAAATTCCTTGAATTTCTCAAATCCTAAAGCGTCAAATTTTTCTTTGATAAAATACTCTACGGCTTTGACATCATGATTGGTCACTTTTTCAATGTCTTTTATGGCTTGCGCATCCTCAGAATTAAAATTTTCATAAATCTTTCGTAATACTCCAAATTTTGAATTGTCAAAAGTCTCAAGCTGAGGTAATGGAATTTCGCAAAGCGCAATAAAATATTCAATCTCTACCCTGACCCGATATTTGATTAAAGCTTCCTCTGAAAAAAAAGGAGCCAAATTGTCTACTTTGCTGCGGTAACGTCCATCAATAGGAGAAATAGCGTTCAATGGGTCTAATGACATTTTATGCGGAATTGGTTATTTTTCGAAAGATGCAAAGATAAGGATTAAAAAAAGTTCAAGTTTAAAAAGCTCGTTTAACCTTTTAAAAACTCTTGAAATAACTACTAATTCTTAATCTTTTCTAAAGTCATTCTTGCTCTGGCTTTATATGCGGCACTTCCTGCTGCATAGTTTTTCTCTAGAGTCATTTTAAGTTCAGGATGAATCCAGTCGAATTTTCTCCCCAGTAAAAGTAAACAAGTCATGGAGTAGGCTTGTGCTGCGACTTTATGATTTCCGATGAGCCAATCAAAACAAGCGCTCGTAATTTCTTCAAGATGTACTTCGTTTAAGGCCGTTCTAACGTCTTCATGTTTTTTTTGAAAATACCCTTTTATTAAATACTCACATATTTTAGCCATGGGTCGCACAGATGAGTCTAGCTTAAGTAAACCGATAGCTTTTGTAAATTGGTTTAGATACGGAAATAAATAAGGAAGGTTCTCCTTAGCGGTAAACTCCATTACCCAACAGGCTTTTGAAGAAATCGGATTTTTGTCCTCAAAAGCAATTTCCAATAAGGGTTTTATTAATTGTGGGTTTTCTGAAATCAGCATTGCCATTTCCATTCGCTTTTCTCGTGAATGGTTTACGTAATCTAATGCATCATACAATTGTTCTTTGTTCATAAAAATCTGTAATTTAGAACACCTCAAATTTTAAAGATGAAAATAGTAAAAAAAGTGGCAGTCGCTCTTTTGATTGCATTCATTGCGATGCAATTTTACAGACCTGAAAAAAATCAAGCACAGGGCGATCATACGGCTCAATTTTTAACAGAAACTAATCCTGCGGCTGAGATTAAAATTATTTTACAACAGACTTGTTATAATTGTCATAGTAACCATACGGAGTACCCATGGTATAACAATGTAGCCCCAGTTTCATATTGGTTGTCAAATCATATCAAAGATGGTAAAAAACATCTGAATTTTTCGGATTGGGAGACTTACGATATAAAGAAAAAGGACCATAAGCTCGAGGAAATCGCCGAGGAGGTGAAAGAAGAAGAAATGCCATTAAAAGAATATACTTGGACTCATGAGGAGGCCAAATTGACAGCTGAGCAACGAAACGCAATAGTAGCTTGGGTTCAACAAACTAGAGCCTTGTACCAATTAAATCAGCAACCAAAGTAGGCAATCCCCTTGCAGCGGTTTCTTCAATAACGCTTAGGTTCTGGTACTGGGATGCATTCACGCTTGGTTTAGGGTCAACGAAATAAATTGGTGTCTCTAAGGAAACAAAATTTATCAAGCTCGCAGCAGGATATACTTGCATTGAAGTTCCAATAATAATTAGGATATCTGCGATCTCTGTAATCTTAATAGCTTCGTCTAACAAAGGAACTTGTTCTCCAAACCAAACAATATGAGGTCGCAATTGGTGGCCATTCGAACAAGTGTCACCTAGTTTTAAGTCTTTTTTCCATCTTAGAATTTCGTTTTCATTCTTTGTACTGCGGACTTTGAGGAGCTCACCATGCAGATGGAGTACATTTGAACTGCCGGCCCTTTCATGTAAATCATCTACATTCTGAGTCACAATATGAACATCAAAATGTTCTTCTAGTTTTACTAAAGATTGATGTCCGGGATTCGGTTCTACTTTGAATAACTGTTTTCTTCTTTGATTGTAAAAGTCAAGTACTAGTTCTGGGTTACTAGAAAACCCTTGCGGTGAAGCAACTTCCATCACATCATGACCTTCCCATAAACCACCAGCATCACGAAATGTGTTGATTCCGCTTTCGGCACTGATTCCAGCGCCAGTAAGTATTACAATTTTTTTCTTCATTAGTTTAAAAATAGCCATTTTGATTATATTCGAAAGATGATTGACCAGCAACTTTTGGCATATTTGGAAGGTTTTATTTCTGAAGAGCGCAAAGAGCGATTTTTAGAGGTTCTCGAGGAGCGCACAAAATACATTACCGTTGCTATTGAGGATGTATATCAAAAACACAATACTAGTGCGGTCATACGAAGTTGTGAAGTTTTCGGAATTCAGGAAGCCCATGTTATCGAAAATAAAAATGCAAAAATACTGGACAAGGAAATTGCTATGGGTGCGGAAAAATGGGTTGATGTGTATAGTTATCCCAATTCAGGCAGTTGTATCGAAACACTTCGAAAACAGGGTTATAAAATAATAGCCACCACACCACATGCTGACGATTGTTTATTACCTGATTTCAAGATAGATGGTAGAGCTGCATTGTTTTTCGGTACGGAGAAAGATGGACTCAGCGAATCCGTTTTAAAGCAAGCCGATGGTTTTCTTAAAATTGGAATGCATGGCTTTACAGAGAGCTTGAATATTTCTGTTTCAGCCGCTATTATATTACAACAATTGGTCACTAAACTTAGAAAGACTGATATAGACTGGGGTTTAACTCCAGCTGAAAAATTGGAAAAACGTTTGGATTGGTCTAAAAAAAGCATCAAAAGTATCAATGATATTTTAACACGATACGAAGCATCTGAATAATTTTTTTCATTACATTTAAGGACAACCAATCAATTGATAAACAAATGTATACACTACTTTACATCCTAGCTGGGATAGTTATTCTTGTACTTATTTTATCCCTTATTGCCCCTAAAACTTATGATGTCTTTCGTTCTATTGAGATTTCAAAGCCTAAAAGTGAGGTTTTTAATTATTTAAGGTCTTTAAAAAATATGGATGATTGGTCGCCTTGGGCCAAAAAAGACCCAAATATGGAAAAAAAATTTACGGGAACCGATGGTGAAATAGGCTGCGTTAGCTATTGGAACGGTAATAAGGATGTTGGAGAAGGGGAGCAGGAAATAAAAAAGATTATAGATGGCGAGCGTATAGATTCAGAATTGCGGTTTTTTAAGCCGTTTAAATCAACTTCAGATTGTTATATGAAAGTTGAAGATGCTGGAGTCAGCGGCACAAAAGTAATTTGGGGTTTTTCTGGACAGAATAAATTTCCGATGACAATATTCTCTCTTTTCAAAAGTATGGATAGCATGGTTGGACCGGATTTTGAACAGGGTATGGCCAGTCTTAAAGAAGTTTTAGAAAATTAATATACCTATGGTAGGATGGTTTGAAATTCCGGTGACTGATATGAATCGTGCCAAAGGATTTTATGAGTCCGTCTTTGATATTTCCATAAGTGTTCATGAATTTGGTGTTTTACTCATGGGATGGTTTCCTCATGACCCAGAAAAATCAGGTGCTACAGGTTCATTGGTACAGCATGAAATGTACAAGCCAAGCGCGACGGATGGACCTTTAATCTATTTTTCATGTAAAGATGTTTCTACTGAATTGAGTAGGGTAGAAGGTGCTAATGGGGAAATAGTACAACCCAAAACGCAAATAGGAGAAGGACATGGCTTTATGGCTTTGATAAAAGATACCGAAGGGAATCGCATTGCATTACACTCACAAGCATAATTTATTCAACCAGCTCTAGAAGGGCAATGTCATAATCGTTTTCAAGAGTGACTTTCCCGTTTTCAACTATCAATTCCGTTTCAGAATAGGTGTCGTAGAGTTTGGTTCCATCTCCGAAAAAGCCTTTAACCCAAAGCGATTTTTTTCCTTTTGGTAAATCCAATCCCACCACAACTTTATCTTTAAAGTCATCTTTAACATAAGTTCTGCTAAATACATATGGCTTTTTGCCTAATCGCTTATGCTTTCCTGCACCTATGGCGGGGTGATTATTTCTAAATTTACCCAACTTTCTCCAGTGTGCTAGAATAGTTTTAGTACTATCGGTATTTGCAACATCATCCCAATTCATGTAGGAACGCAAGGTTGCATCACCTTCTGTACCTTCTATGGTCAAGTCACGGGCACTCTCATCTCCATAATAAATTTGTGAAGTTCCAGGAGTCAAAAGAAGCACATTTGCTGTCTTAAAGGATTGGGTTCTCTCCTTATCAAAAGGTTGCCCATCATCATGAGAGGTTAGGTAATTGACGAAACCTTTCCCTTTAAATTTTGTATTCAAAAGAGAACTGTACTTTTTGAAAATACTTTCATAGTCATTTTTTGCATCATTCTTCAGATCGAAATTAATAAGTCCGTCGAAACTGTAGTTAAAATAGTCTACTTTTTTATCTCCAAAATCAAACTCTCTTCCGCCAGAAACTCCATAGTTGTATACCTCTCCAACCATATAGAACGGTGTTTCATCTAATACTTCTTTAGAGTTTTTCTTTTTCCAGGCCTCGAAAGCGTAGGAGGCTTCTTTGTATAATTCCGCCCAAGCCTTTTCATCAGCATGTTTTACGGTGTCTACGCGATAACCGTCAATTCCGAAGTCCTTTACATAATCCGTCAACCATTTAATTATATATGCTCTAGGACTTCTGGCGTATCCTGTGCGTTCAAAAAAGACTGCCAATTCATCTAATTCATTGCTCAGCCGACCTTCTGACTTCCATTTGGCCAACAAGGCATCTGGAAGCTCCACAGCTTCATCAGATTCAGTCAAAATATCTGGTAAGTTATCTACAAGAGTACATCTAGTAGTATTCTCATAAGTTGTGAATTGACAAGTCGGGTCGGTTCGAACCCATTCTTTAGGCCATACAGGATCCTCATCAGTTACAGGGCCCGTATGATTTACGACAGCATCCATCAAGACGCGAATTCCCTTTGAGTGTGCGGTTTTAACCATGGTTTCAAGCTCCTCTCTTGTGCCAAAATTTGGGTCTAGGGCCGTCCAATCCTTTGCCCAGTATCCATGATAACCATATGTATTTCCAGTGCTCTCATCCGTACTTCCATGAATTTGCTCAACTACCGGAGTAAACCAAATGGCGTTTACTCCTAGTTCGGTAAAATAGCCTTCGTTAATTTTTTCTGTAATTCCTGCAATATCCCCACCCATGAATCCGCGCAAAACTCCAGTTTCTTTTCTTCGGTTTAAAGTGGTGTCGTTTTTGACATTTCCATTGTGAAATCTATCGGTAAGCAAAAAATAGATATTGGCGCCTTGCCATACAAAAGGGACTTGCTTCTGAGGTTCTTCAATAATTTCTTTTTTCACCATTTCCTGTTTTTCGGGGGCTTTTTGTTGTTCTTTACAGGAGATGAGAATGGATAAAATTATGATTGCTGCTAGCCTTTTGTTCATTTGAAATTATTTTTCCTAAAGCTATAAAATGAAGCTGTCATTCGAAAATTTATTTCTATCAGTGTTAATAGGGTATGAAGTGCTGATAATCAGGAGAGTTGAATTCAATAGATTTAGAAAAGAATATGATTTCATTAAATAGCCAAAAGGTTACTTGCCCCTTTTATCTCTATTTAAAACCTTATAATCCTCATAACACCCACTTATGGCATCAAGAATTTGAAGGTCATTTGCAGTCTTAATGAACGATTTTGAATAACTGCAGTTGTTCAGAATATCTTCTATATCCATTTTTTCCAGTTGCAGAAGTTCGACTAAGGTCTCTCGGTCGAATTTAGAAGCAAGTAAATTTCGAATTTCATCATCTTCTTTTACCTGTCTTAATTTTCGCATTTGCGCCGGTTTCTTTCCAAAGAGGTTCCGTAATAAATCGGCGGGATTAAGAATTGCACCAAGTACCTTGGTCACTGCACTAGGGTTTTTGTTTCCGGCTTCATAACCTACTGAAAGTCCCGAAATACTATACTGATACGCATTATTAATCGGAAGGTTTTTGACATCAATCTCCAAGTAACCCGTTAATTGGTATGGCCTTACAATTACTTCTTCAAGTGCATAAGCGAGCTCTGTAAGCGATATTTTGGTGTCCTCAAACTTAAACATGTCATTAGTTACTCGAATCTTTTGTGATTTATATCCTAAAAAAGAAAAATATAGTGTGTCGTTTACGGCGGCAGTAATAGCAAACTCACCTTTTTTATTGGTAATCGTGCCAATAACTTGATTAAGGTTTACCACGTGAACGCTTTCCATGGTGTCATCAGTTTGCGCATTGACGACCACAGCTTTAAACTCACGATTTTCCTTACTTTTCTCATCCTCTTGGGAGAATCCGAAGAAATTAAAAAATATAAAAAGAAGGAGTAGGTTTTTCTGCATTCAATTAAAATCCAATTTTAAAGATACTAAACAAAATAAAAAAATACGCCGAAGCGTATTTTTTAATATAGAATTAACTAAAAGAAATCGTTTTTTTTGCGTTTGCTTCTTCTGTTTCCAGAATTTTCACTTTTGCCGTAGCTTCGGTCTCTTTTTTTGCTTCTATCTCTTCCGCTTCCGCCGCCGCTTTTGCCGCGATCTCTTCGAAAGCCTCCGCCACCACCACTTCGTTTACCTCTGTTGCGGTCTCTTCTACCACCACCCCCTCCAGGGTTTTTAGATACTTCGACATTAACGAACCTTCCTTCTACTTTAAGGTCCGTAAAGGTGGCTAAAATCTTCTCAGTAACTTCTGCATCCGTATTAAAGAAAGAAAAGCTATCTTTTACATCAACCTTAAAGACATCATCTTTACCAAGGCCTACGGTTTCTCTCAAGAAATCCTTTAACGACATCCAGTCGTATCCATCCTTTTCTCCCACATTAATAAAGTAACGTACCGAGCCTGAACTTGGGGCCTCACCTCCTCTTCGACTTCTGTCTCCTCCTCGATCTCCGGAATCTTGGTTTAAATCACGAGTTTTATTGTAATAATTAAAGAAACGCGTAAATTCTACGGATACTATTTTCTTAATTAATTCTTCACGATCGACATCTTTCAATACATCATTAATAGCGGGTAGATACCCTTCTACGTCTTCATTGATTTCTGTATCCTTGATTTTGTTTGCTAGGTGATATAGCTGAATTTCACAGATTTCCATTCCTGTCGGAATCTTCTTAGATATGAATTTCTGTTGAATCTTATTTTCGATGGATTTAATTTTTCGCATTTCACTGCGGGTAACTATAACCATTGAAATTCCAGATTTTCCTGCTCTTCCTGTTCGTCCACTACGGTGAGTATAGGTTTCGATTTCATCAGGAAGTTGATAGTTTATAACATGGGTAATGTCATCTACATCGATTCCACGTGCAGCGACATCTGTCGCCACCAGCATTTGAATCTGTTTCTTACGGAAAGAGTTCATCACCAAATCCCGCTGGTTTTGACTCAGGTCCCCGTGTAACGCACCTGCGCTATATCCGTCTTCGATTAGTTTTTCTGCTACTTTTTGCGTATCCCGTTTAGTTCTACAAAAGATTACTGAAAATATATCAGGATTTGTATCTGCCAATCGCTTTAAGGCTGGATAGCGATCTCTCCCACCTACCACATAATATTCATGTTGTACCGTTGAAGTACCGGCATTTTTAGTCCCAACAGTGATTTCTTGAGGGCTATACATGAATTTTTTTGCAATTATCGATACTTCTTTGGGCATTGTAGCCGAAAACAACCACGTAGACTTCTCATCAGGAGTGTTCGATAGAATGTCTTTGATATCTTCAAAAAAGCCCATGTTGAGCATTTCATCGGCCTCATCTAACACGCAGTAATCAATTTTAGATATATCAACCAAACGACGGTTGATCATATCCTTCATTCGACCGGGAGTAGCGACAATAATCTGTGCTCCGCGCTTGATTTGACGTGCTTGTTCAGTAATACTGGCGCCACCATAGATGGCAACAGTGTTTATGTTTTTTTCATACTTCGAATAGAGCTTGAGTTCGTTAGTAATTTGCAAACAAAGCTCACGAGTAGGAGAGAGAATCAATCCTTGTGTAGTTCTGCTATTACTATCTATTTTTTGAATTAATGGAAAACCAAAAGCTGCAGTTTTTCCTGTGCCAGTTTGGGCGAGCGCGACCAAATCGGTTTCGGTTTCTAATAAAATCGGGATTGCTTTTTCTTGTACTTCAGAAGGATTTTCAAATCCCAAATCGGCAATAGCATCTAATAGGGACTTGTCAAGCCCTAGTGCTTCAAATTTTGTCATGATAAGTTATACTTTAATCGCAAATACGGATGTTGCATAGAGCGATTATCGATATAACCTATTTACTCGGCGCAACACATGCTATACCAGCGGCGTTAATTGAAGCGGCAAAGATACTTCTAATTTATTAATATGACTGCTTTTGTAGAAATGTAACTAGTTGTTGAATAGCTTTGCCTCTGTGGCTAATTGTGTTTTTGATTTCTAATGATAGCTCAGCGAAGGTTTTTTCGTAGCCTTCGGGTTGAAATATGGGGTCATAACCAAAACCTTTTTGGCCATTTTTAACTTTGGTAATTTGCCCTTTAGCAACCCCTGTGAAATGTATATTTTGTTCTTTTAAGTTCAAGGCAATAACTGTTTCAAAACGCGCGGAACGAGAGTCTTTATTTTCTAATTCCGATAACAATTTGTTCATGTTGTCTTCAGCATTTTTCTGCTCACCTGCGTAACGTGCTGAGTATACCCCTGGAGCTCCGTTTAAAGCGTCAACTAAGAGTCCGGTGTCGTCTGCAAAACATGGTAAATTATAATGATCTGTAACAAAATCAGCTTTTATTTGTGCATTTCCTTGGAGTGTTTCTGAAGTTTCTGGTATTTCATCATAGCATCCGATATCGGTTAATGATACTAATTCTATATAGGGCGGAAGTAATACTTTGACCTCTTCGAATTTATTTTGGTTATGGGTAGCAAAGACTAATTTCATGTATTTGAAGTTCAGGGTGTAAAACTGAGTTCAAAAGTAGTAATTTTAGGAGCTCTAAAAGTTTTCTATGCGACTGAAAGTACCACCTGTTCTTGTTTTTATGGCCTTTGGAGCTTTGATGTACCTACTAGCTCGTTTTCTTCCTGTGGGCTATTTTGATTTCTTCGGAAGAAAATATTTGATGTATGGCTTATTAGCAATTGCCGGATGCATTGGCTTTATCTCAATTCTTCAATTCTTCAAATCAAAAACAACAGTGGACCCTACCGCACCTTCAAGGGCTTCAAAATTGGTAACTTCTGGAATCTATCAATTTTCGAGAAATCCGATGTATTTAGGACTTTTACTAGCGCTTCTCGCTTGGGGTTTGTGGTTAGGAAATGCTTTTAATGTATTGATGGCAGCTGGTTTTGTGGGGTATATGAATGCTTTTCAGATAATTCCTGAAGAGGAGATGTTGTCGAAACTATTCAATAAAGAATACAAACAATATTGCACTTTGGTGCGTAGGTGGTTTTAAAATATTAGCTGATTGACTTATAACTACATATTATTAGCGAATTAGCTTATATTGATTAATTATTAGCGAATTAGCTTATATATTCATATATTAGCGTTTTAGCTTATATTTTATGATAGCAATAATTACAGGGGATATTATTAATTCAGAGGGGCACAAGGCTTCCGAATGGATTGATGTACTTAAAAAACAGTTCTCGAAATGGGGTGAAACCCCTAGTGATTGGGAGATTTATAGGGGTGATGAATTTCAGCTTAAGATAGCTCCTAAGAAAGCGCTATGGGCAGCTTTGCAAATAAAGGCCGTTGTAAAATCGATTAAAGATTTAGACGTTCGTATGGCCATTGGTGTAGGTTCTGAGAGTTTCAAAGGTTCTAGCGTTAGTGAATCTAATGGAACGGCGCATCAGCGCTCAGGGCGCACTTTTGAAACTTTGAAAGAGGAAAAATTAAACTTAGCTATTGCTACGGGAAATAAAAAAGAAGACCAAAGTCTTAATTTAATGATTAAGCTTGCACTTGATTTCATGGATGAATGGACATCAGTTTCCGCGGAGATTATTGCGATAGTATTGGCTCATCCTAAAACCTCACAGCAAGACATAGCTGAACAGCTCAGTATTCAACAGTCTGCCGTAAGTCAGCGGCAAAAAAGAGCGCGATTGGATTTGGTGCTACAACTATTAGAATATTACCCTCAAACCGTAAAAAGAATGAAACCATGATTTTGTTCACAAAACTGTTTTTAGCACACTTAATTGGCGATTTCCTAGTGCAACCCAACAAATGGGTGCTCCACAAAGAAAAAAATAAAGCGTCGTCGAAGTACCTATACTTTCATGTACTGATTCATTTTGCGGCAACCATGCTTTTGCTATGGGATTTAAGCTATTGGAAAATCGCCATTGTCATTCTAGTATCACATTATCTTATTGACTTGATAAAATTATATGTCAACCCATTATTTAAAAATAAGAGCATACCATTTTTTATTGACCAGGTTTTACATATCCTAATACTATATTGCTGCGCATATTTTGACAATTTGTGGATGCATACGCTGGAGTTCTTTGAACTTTTGGATTGGAATTTGATTACAGCAGCAGTATTTGTGAGTTTTCCTGCAGCCATAATAATGAGCAAACTTTTAGAGCAGATGTCCAAACAATTAGAAATGGACCATAAATCTTTACCAAATGCTGGGAAGTATATTGGCATTATTGAACGTTTGTTTGTATTGGCCTTTATTATCCTTGACCAGTGGGGTGCAATCGGCCTTCTAATTACGGCTAAATCGGTTTTTCGTTTTAATGATTTAAAGGAAAGCAATAGCAGAAAATTGACCGAATATATTTTAATTGGTACATTGATAAGCTTCGGAATTGCCATAATAACAGGAATCGTTTATATTAATTTATAATCAAAAATGAATAGGTCATGAAGAAGATTCTACTCTTAACCATAGCAATAATCGTTTTTTCTTGTGCGGAGAAAAAGAAAGAAATAAAATCTGAAGAAATTAAAACCGTTCTTGCAGAAAGATGGTCAAAAGAAAAGGCCTGGGAATGGTATGACAAACAACCCTGGCTCGTGGGAACAAACTTTAACCCAAGTTCATCTATAAACCAATTAGAGTTTTGGCAAGCCGATACTTTTGACCCTGAAACCATCGATAGGGAACTGAAATGGTCGGCTGATTTAGGGATGAATCTACATCGGGTTTACTTGCATAATTTACTTTGGGAGCAAGATTCCCTTGGCTTTTTAAATCACTTGGAAGAATATCTGAAAATTTCAGATTCCCACGGAATAAAAACGATGTTCGTCTTATTGGATGATGTATGGCACCCGATTCCGAAACTAGGGAAACAACCGGAACCGATTCCCCACGTACATAATTCTGGTTGGGTACAGGCTCCTGGCGCTGAAATATTAGGAGATTCCACACGTCATGATGAAGTAAAGAACTATATCAAAGGAGTCTTAACTCGTTTTGGAAATGATGATAGGGTTCTTGTGTGGGATGTCTACAACGAACCCGATAACGTAGCTGGTCAACCAGGAAGAAAGGAATTAGAGGTTGAGAACAAGCATGATTATTCCCTTAAATTGCTCAAAAAAGTAATGCGATGGTCTCGTGAAGTAAATCCGAAACAACCTTTGACTACAGGTATTTGGAGAGGAAATATAGACCATTGGGGTACTTTGGATAGTTTGCCTGCCTTGGACCGTTATATGATTGAAAACTCAGATGTTATTTCGTTTCATACCTATGATGGCGATATGAACCGTGTAGGACAAAAAATAGCAGAACTCAAAAAATTTGAGCGCCCTTTGTTATGTACCGAATACCTAGCACGCGCCACAGGAAATACTTTCGAGACGGTTATGTCTATTTTGAAAGAAAACAAAATTGCTGCTATCAACTGGGGGTTTGTAGCTGGAAAAACAAATACAATCTACCCGTGGAAGAGCTGGGATTCTACTTTTACATCTGAACCCAAGCTTTGGCACCATGATATATTACGACTTGATGGAACACCTTTTTCTGAAGGGGAGGTAGCATACATTAAGAAAATGACAAGAAAAATAGAATAAGAATGCGTCAAATTTTATTACTTGCCCTACTTTTATTTAGCATTGCCATGTCGGGCCAGACAAAATACTTTAACTCTTTTGATGATACCAAAATTGCCTATACCGATGAGGGTGAAGGAAAGCCAATACTGCTGATTCACGGCTTTATCAACACGCGAAAATCTTGGGATAAGACGGCCTTGAAAAAAGATTTACTAGCAAAAGGGTATCGTGTAATTGTTCCCGATTTACGTGGGAACGGGGACTCAGATAAACCTCACGATGAAGACGCCTATTCCAAAGATGCAGAGGTTATGGACCTACTTTTCTTAATGGCCGAACTACGAATTCGTAAATATGACGCTGTTGGTTATTCCCGTGGGAGTATTGTTTTGGCGAAACTATTAACTAAAACCCGTCGAATCAAAAAGGCGGTTCTAGGCGGAATGGGGATTGATTTTACCAACCCGAATTGGCATCGACGCATTATTTTTAAAGATGCCTTTGACGGAAAGATAACCGAAGAGACAAAGGGCGCAGTGGAATACGCAAAATCTATTGGAGCTGATTTAAAATGTTTGTATTTGCAGCAAAAGCATCAATCCGTTACAACTAAAAGGCAGCTTCAGGTCATCAAAGCAAAGGTAATGGTTCTTGTGGGAGATGAGGACAGGGACAATGGCGATGCTGCTGCTTTATCAAAAGTAATTCCGAAGAGTAAACTACAAATTATAAAAGGCGACCATAATGGTACTTATAAAACCGAAGCGTTTTCTAAAGCGGTTATTTCCTTTCTCTAGGTACATTTCAATTACGAAATTGATAAAATAGGTGTCCTTTAAAAATGGATTCTGTAATTCCACGAGCTCAATTAGTTACGGGGATAACTTTTAATAACATTACCCAAAATCCATCGAAATTAATTTTTACTTTTAAGGCTTTATTTAACTTCATTCCCTCATTTGCATTGAATTTGCCTTTCGAATAGTAGGTTTATTTTGATAAAGAAGGGAAACTTTAATGAAAGATTATACTTTAAAATGATAGACGTGGCGCGCAAGTATGTTTTCGATTTTGATAGTACATTAACTAGGGTAGAGGCACTTGATGTATTGGCTGAAATGACCTTACAGGGAAATTCGAAACGTGAAGAAATTATTGAGGAAATTCAAAACATTACCAACTTAGGAATCGATGGGGATATATCTTTCACAGAATCTTTAGAAAGACGAATCAAATTGTTAAACGCTAACAAAAGTGACTTAGATGGTTTAGTTGCTGAACTACGTCAGAAAATTTCAAAGTCTATCGAATCAAATAAAGAGTTCTTTGAAAAATTCTCAGATGATATTTATGTAATTTCCTGCGGATTTAAAGAGTTTATTGACCCCATTGTAGAAGAGTATAATATTCCGTCTGACCGCGTATATGCAAATACTTTTGAGTTTGACGAAGAAGGAAATATTGTTGGTTTTGATGAGGGAAACCCTCTTTCGCAGCACAACGGCAAAATAGAGTGCCTTAAGCAAATGAATTTGGATGGGGAAGTGCAGGTTATTGGTGACGGGTACAGTGATTATGTGATGCGCGAAGCAGGTATAGCAGATAAGTTCTTCGCTTATACCGAAAATGTTCATCGAGATAAGGCTGCAAATAATGCAGATTATGTTACTCCAAATTTGGATGAGTTTCTTTTTGTGAATGACTTACCTAGAAACATTTCCTATCCAAAAAATAGAATTAAGATTTTGTTGTTGGAGAATGTACATCCGGCTGCTTTTGATAATCTTTCAGAAGATGGTTTTTCTGTAGAACTGGTGAAGCATAGTCTTTCTGAAGAAGAATTGATAAAAAAAATCAAAGGCGTACATGTTTTAGGAATTCGATCCAAAACACAAGTCACTAAAAAGGTACTTGAAGCAGCAAATAAATTGTTAGTTGTCGGAGCCTTTTGCATTGGTACTACTCAAATAGATTTAGATTACTGCAAAAGAAAAGGTGTTGCTGTTTTCAACGCACCCTATAGTAATACACGTTCTGTGGTGGAATTGGCAATTGGAGAAATTATCATGCTCATGCGTAGTGTCTTTCCGAGAAGTACAGAGATCCACAACGGACAATGGCAAAAAACTGCAGCAGGTTCGCGAGAAGTTCGTGGGAAAAACTTAGGTATTGTTGGCTATGGAAATATCGGCAAACAGCTATCTGTTTTAGCAGAAGCCATAGGAATGCGTGTCTATTATTATGATATTGATGATAAGTTGGCCCTCGGGAATGCTATTAAGTGCAATACCCTAGAAGATTTATTAAATGTTTCTGATGTGGTTACCCTTCACATTGATGATAATAAAGCGAACAAAAACTATATTGGCGAACGTGAAATCAATCAGATGCGGGATGGTGCCATTTTTGTTAATCTCGCCCGAGGATTTGTTGTTGATATTCCCGCTTTGGCTGCTGCTTTGAAATCTGGTAAACTATCTGGTGCTGCTATTGACGTATATCCAGAAGAACCAAGAAGCAATGGAGAATTTTATACCGAACTGCAAGGCCTAAATAATGTGATTTTAACCCCGCATGTGGGCGGTAGTACGGAAGAAGCGCAACGTAATATCGCAGATTTTGTACCTAACAAAATTATGGATTATGTAAATTCAGGAAGCACAGTTGATGCCGTGAACTTTCCAAATATTCGACTTCCAAAACAAAATAAAGCCCATCGTTTTTTACATATTCACAAAAATGTTCCGGGTATCATGGCGAAAATCAACGAGGTTTTGGCCAAGTATGAAATGAATATTTCAGGACAATATCTTTCTACGGATAATGAGGTGGGATATGTAATCACTGATTTAGATAAGGAATATAATAAAGATGTCATCAAGGCTTTAAAGAAAATCGAGAACACGATTAAATTTAGAGTGCTTTATTAAAAATGTTTTATTGTCATTCCCGTGAAGACGGGAATCTTTCAAACTTTAATTCATCTATGATGATAAGGTTCATTCTTTAAAATAGTGAAAGCCCTGTATATCTGCTCTACAACGAATAATCGTACCATTTGATGTGAAAAAGTCATTTTGGATAGACTGATTTTCCCTTGTGATTTTTGATAAATGGAATCACTGAATCCGTATGGACCACCAATCACAAAAACCAATTGCTTGATTCCAGAATTCATTTTTTTTTGTAGGTAATTTGAAAAATCTACCGAGGAGTACTGCATCCCTTTCTCATCTAATAAAACTAGAACATCAGTTGCGTTTAACTTTTTAAGAATTTGTTCACCCTCCTTCTCTTTTTGTTGGGCTTCCGACATGTTCTTCGCATTTTTTATATCGGGAATGATTTCTAATTCAAACTTGATATAGTGCTTCAGTCTATTCTGATATGCCGCGATTAATTGCTGAAGTTCTTTATTATCCGTTTTGCCAATAGCTAGAAGTCGAATTGTCATTTATCAAAGTTAATTGAATTTCTTAATTGGCTTTTGTTTTTCTTAAATTAGCCGAAAGCAAGATGAATACATGATTACAGCAGAACAATTCCAAAAAGAAGTTGATTTAATTATTGCAAATGCCATTCGCGAAGATGTAGGTGATGGCGACCATAGTTCGTTGTCCTGTATTCCCGAAACGGCTTCTGGTAAAGCAAAGTTGCTGGTGAAAGATGATGGTATTATTGCCGGAATTGATTTTGCCAAACAAGTATTTGCTTATGTAGACCCGAAGATGAAAGTTGAAGTTTTAATTGAAGATGGGGCTACAGTTAAATATGGTGATATCGCTTTTTACGTGACCGGAAGTTCGCAGAGTATTCTAAAATCCGAGCGTTTGGTTTTAAATGCTATGCAGCGTATGAGTGCCATAGCAACTAAGACAAAATCTTTTGTTGATTTGCTGGAAGGTACAAATACCAAAATTCTAGATACTAGAAAGACGACTCCGGGGTTAAGAGCTCTCGAAAAATGGGCCGTGAAGATTGGGGGAGGAGAAAACCATCGCTTTGCACTTTACGATATGATTATGCTGAAAGACAATCATATTGATTTCGCGGGTGGAATTACAAAAGCCATTAACAAAACCAAGTCTTATTTAAAAGAAACCGGTCGAGACTTAAAAATTATCGTGGAAGCTAGAAGTTTAGAAGAAATCAAAGAGATTCTAAAGTCCGATGGTGTTTACCGGATTCTGATTGATAACTTCAACTATGAGGATACAAGAACAGCTGTTGCTTTGATTGATAGTAAATGCTTGACCGAGTCCTCAGGAGGCATTAACGAGAAAACCATTCGCAAGTACGCTGAATGTGGTGTTGATTATATTTCTTCAGGAGCACTGACCCATTCCGTTTATAATATGGACCTGAGCCTTAAAGCAGTTTAGATGTCTGCAGAGATTGAGGAACGCATCGCTAAAATACCTGTCATTAATTGGCTGGCTGTTCTGCTAAAGAAGATTAAATTGCCTGCATTTGAAGGTCTTTCAGCCTATGACCTTATTGAGATGTATATTTTGGGAATTGTTGAGGGCGCCGTTTCAACAAGAGCCAGTTCAATTGCATTTAGCCTTTTTTTAGCCTTATTTCCGCTTTTAATTTTTATGTTCACTCTCGTGCCTTGGATAATCCCTTATTTCAGTTTGGGTAATGCAAATTTTGACCAAGATTTTATCATGTTTTTAGAATCCTTTTTACCTACGGCGACAGGTGACTATTTTGAGGAAATTTACCAACAGATTCGAAATCAAAAACGAGGCGGACTTTTATCTTCATCTTTTATTCTTTCCATTTTTTTAATGGCAAATGGAGTCAATTCTATCTTTAGTGGGTTCGAAACTTCTTATCATGTAAAACTTACCCGCAACTTTTTTAAACAATACGCGTATGCTCTTATGGTGGGTCTGATATTGTCAATTTTAATATTGGTTGGATTTGTTGCGTTTATCTATTTTCAGTTCTATGTTTTAGGCTATTTGACGGAGTTTGCAGCACGCACTGGAGGTTACGTTTTAGAAGAGGGAGAAATACTGGGAGTTCAAATTGGAAAAGCACTCTTTTTTCTAATTCTATCCTATTTCACTACTGCAATACTCTATTATTTTGGAACGCGGGAAGGCAAACAGGCTAAATTTTTCTCCGCAGGTGCATTGATGACCGCCTTATTGTTTTTATTGACGTCCTATCTTTTTGGAGTTTATGTGGAAAAATTTGCCCGCTACAACGAATTATATGGAGCTTTGGGGGGATTATTGATATTAATGGTTTACATCTGGTTAAATTCGAATATATTGCTGCTCGGATTTGAACTGAATGCCACTTTAAATCAATTAAGGAAAAACATAAAGAATAGATGAAAAAGTTGTCCCAAAACATTGCTTTGGTAGTACTGTTTCTTTCGGTTAGTTTTATGAACGCGCAAAGTGTGTTCGGAACATGGAAAACCATCGATGACCGAACTGGCAAGCCAAAAGGCCTAATTGAAATTTATGAGAAGGACGGTATGATGTTCGGTAAAATTTTAAAAGTTCTTGAGGAAGGCAGAGAAGATGTACTTTGTATCAAATGCGATGGTGATATGAAAGATAAACCAGTGGTAGGTATGCATATCATCAAGAAAGGTGAAAAAAATGATGATGGCGAGTGGAAAGGAAAGTATCTCTTTGACCCAGAGCAGGCAATGACTTTTCGATTTAAGATTTGGCTGAATCCCGAAAATTCCGATGAATTGAAAGTACGGGGTTATTTGGCCTTTATTTATAGAACCCAAACTTGGGTAAGAGCAGAAGGATAGGAGGTGAGTAACTATGCAAAACTTCATCAATGTAATTTTACCTATTCCCTTAGAGAAGCTATTCACTTATAAAGTAACTTCAGAACAAGCGAATTTTTTAAAGCCAGGAATGCGGGTTGCGGTACCGTTTGGGAAATCAAAAATTTACACTGCACTTGTTCATAGCTCGCACACAACGGCTCCCGAGGTATATGAAGCAAAGGAAATTCATCAAATTTTGGATGAAGGACCGATTGTAAATGAAATCCAGTTATTACATTGGCAATGGATTGCTGATTATTACATGTGTACGGTTGGAGAGGTCTTTCGGAGTGCTCTGCCAAGTGCTTTTCTTTTAGAAAGCGAGACACTTATTTTAAAAAACCAAAAAGCAGAAGTTGATGAGGGCAATTTAAAGGATGATGAATTCCTGATTTTTGAAGCACTGCAACATCAATCCATCCTAAAGGTTCATGAAGTGGCTGCCATTGTTGACCGGAAAAATGTACTTCCTATTTTAAATCGATTGATTGAAAAGAATGTTATTTTATTAAAGGAAGAAATCTACGAACAGTACAAGCCGAAATTAGTACGTTATGTTAAGCTAGGCATAGGTTATCAATCCGAAAAAAACTTAGAAAAACTTTTAGAATCTTTGACAAGAGCGCCGAAGCAGAGTCAAATTATTCTGTCGTTGTTTCAGTTGCAAGCCACTTCTAAAAAACCAATTAAAGTTTCGGAATTAGAGGCTGCTAGCAGTAGCTCAAGAGCCGTGATTAAAACCTTGATTGATAAAGAGATACTCGAGGAATATCATATCCGAAGAGACCGCGTTGAATATGATGGAAATGTTGATAATGCTGATTTGAAATCCCTAAATGAATATCAAGAAAAAGCGTTATCAGATATTCAGGAAGCTTTTAAAGAAAATAAAACAACACTTTTACAAGGAGTAACATCCTCAGGAAAAACAGAAGTATACGTAAAGCTTATTGAAGATTGTATTCAGACAGGTAGGCAGGCCTTGTATTTGCTTCCAGAAATTGCACTTACTACACAACTCATAGGAAGATTACAAGAGTACTTTGGAGAAAAAGTTTCTGTATATCATTCCAAATATAACGTTCAAGAACGTGTAGAGGTCTGGAATAATATAGTGGCGCAAAAACCAAAAGCTCAGATTGTAATTGGAGCGCGTTCCTCATTATTTTTACCTTTTTCGAATTTAGGTTTAATCATTGTAGATGAAGAGCATGAAGGGTCTTTCAAACAGTTTGACCCTGCGCCAAGATATCATGCACGAGATGCAGCGATTGTTTTGGCAAAGCTTCATAAATCAAATACCCTATTAGGCTCGGCTACTCCGAGCTTAGAAACCTTTAACAATTCGAAAACTGGAAAGTACGGGTACACAAAAATTACTAGGCGCTATGGGAATGTTTTAATGCCCGAAATGGAAATTGTCGATATCAAAGAGCAATCAAGAAAGCGACGAATGAAGGGCCATTTTTCAGAGCGTTTACTTGAAGAAATAACAGAAACTCTTGAAGTTGGTGAACAAGTAATTATATTTCAGAACCGCAGGGGTTATGCCCCCATAGTAGAATGTAAGACCTGTGGACATTCACCGCAATGTCCTAATTGTGATGTCAGTTTGACCTATCATCAGTATAAAAAGCAATTGCGCTGTCATTACTGTAGTCATCATATAGCTTTGCAAGAGAGTTGTCAAGCTTGTGGCAGTAGTACTTTAGATACCAAAGGATTTGGAACGGAACAAGTAGAGCAAGAGCTACACGAGTTGTTTCCCGAAGCAAAAGTAGGGCGTATGGATTTAGACACAACGAGAGGGAAGCATGGCTACGAACGAATCATTACTTCATTTGAACAACAGGAACTCGATATTTTAGTAGGAACACAAATGCTCACCAAAGGACTGGATTTTAGAAATGTCAACTTAGTAGGAATCATGAACGCTGATTCGCTACTAAACTTTCCAGATTATCGCGCGCACGAACGAAGTTTTCAATTATTGACTCAAGTAGCCGGTAGGGCAGGAAGGACCAAAAAACGGGGGAAAGTCATCATCCAGAGCTATAATCCGTATCATCAGATTTTAAAACAGGTTTCTACGAATGATTATGATGAAATGTTCAAAGAGCAATTGTACGAACGGGAGCAATATAAATATCCACCAGCAAATCGCATTATAAAAATAACTTTCAAGCACAAGGATTATAATAAACTTAATGAAGCATCAGAGTGGTTTTCAAAAGGATTGCGAAACGCTTTTGGTGGGAATGTTCTAGGTCCGGAGTTTCCGCCTGTAGCCCGTATTAGAAATCAATATCTGAAACATGTTTTGGTGAAAATCAATTCAGAGCAATCGGTTGCACAAGTAAAACGGAATATCAAGCGTATTGAAAAGTCGTTTAATGCAATCGCCTTTTACAGAAGTGTTAGAGTAATCTACAATGTAGACCATATATAAAAGCAAAGAAACCGATAATCGTTAAGACCATCGGTTTTCTTTATGAAATTGTATCGTTGAAACTTAGACGTTACTTAGCGCTTCTGCCAATTCGGTCTTTTTGTTTCTACTTAATGGAATTGACCTTCCACTAACTTCAACATTTTTACTATTGAATTTCTCAACTTTTTCAAGGTTCACAATGTAGGATTTGTGAATTCTTAAAAACTTGTCTTCCGGCAATTGCTTTTCGAAAGACTTCATTGTTGATAAAATTACGATATTGGCTTCATCAGTAACTAATTTGATATAGTCTCCAAGAGCCTCTATCCACTTAATATCGTTTAAGATAACCTTTCTTTTCTTTAGGTTACTCTTCACGAAGATATGTTCTTCGTCTTCATGTACACGATTTGCCTGTTCGTATTTGGCTACAGCACGTCTAACAGATGCATCAAAACGAGCCATTGTAATAGGCTTGTGTAAATAATCTGTTACGTCGTAATCAAATGCTTTAAGTGCATAATCGGGTTTTCCGGTAATCAAAATTACCTGAGGGCTATTCTCTAGGGATTCGAGTAGGTCAAATCCGTTGATGATAGGCATCTCAACATCTAAAAAGATTAAATCGATTTCGTTGTTTTTAATACCATTTTTTGCCTCGATCGCGTTGCTGTATTCGGCCACCATAGCTAAATTCGGGTGGTTGTTGACCAACTTGGCCACTGCCATCCGCTGCATAGATGAATCGTCTACGATAATACTTCGTAATTTCATAAATGGGTTGATTTGTGGGGTTAAATCATCGACAAATTACTAAAAAAACCAGTTGAAGAGCAACAAAAGTTGTTCACAATACAAGGTTTCCTGTGTAGATTGTAAATGACCATAGGTTAAGATTTGGGTTAAGTTCGATTTTACTGTTACCTTGTTATAACGAAGATTTTTGCGTTTTCTTGTGGCATGTAGTAAATATTCTTATTTTTGCACTCCTTTAAACAAATATAAATATGAATCATTACGAAACTGTTTTCATTTTGAATCCCGTGCTTTCTGATACTCAGATTGCGGAAACAGTTAAGAAATTTGAAGATTTCTTAATTAAGAATGGCGCCAAAATGGTAGCCAAAGAGAATTGGGGGCTAAAGAAATTAGCCTATGCCATACAACACAAAAAGAGTGGTTTTTACCATTTGTTCGAATTTACTGCACCAGGCGAAATTCTTACTCCTTACGAGCAAGAATTCGGCCGAGATGAACGTGTTATGCGTTTTCTCACGGTAAAATTAGATAAACACGCTGTAGCGTGGGCAGAAGTCAGAAGATCAAGGTTAAAAACAGCTAAAGCGTAAGTACTATGGCATCAATAGAACAACAAGCAAAAGGTAAAAAAGACGGAGAAATCAGATATTTAACTCCGTTAAACATCGAAACCAATACAAAAAAGAAATATTGTCGTTTCAAGAAGAACGGTATCAAATATATTGATTACAAAGATGCGGACTTCTTAATGATGTTGGTAAACGATCAAGGTAAATTACTTCCAAGAAGGCTAACTGGTACTTCTTTGAAATACCAAAGAAAAGTGGCTCAGGCTGTTAAGCGTGCACGTCATATTGCATTAATGCCTTACGTAGGTGATTTATTAAAATAAAAGAGACGAAACCATGGAACTTATATTAAAAGCGGACGTTGAAAACCTAGGGTTTAAAGACGATTTGGTGAACGTTAAGAACGGCTACGGAAGAAATTTTTTAATTCCTCAAGGTCTTGCCTCTATGGCAACTCCTTCTGCAAAGAAGGTTTTGGCCGAAAATTTGAAGCAAAAAGCCCATAAGGAGAAAAAAGTTGTTGATGCAGCTAATAAAACTGCTGAGGCTTTGAAAAGCTTAGAGATTAAAATTCCAGCCAAAACTGGAGCTGGAGATAAATTATTTGGATCCGTAACTACTATTGACTTGGCTGCAGCTTTGGCAAAAGATGGTCATGAGATTGATAAGAAGTTTATCAGCATTAATGGTGGAACCGTTAAAAGAACAGGAACTGCAAATGCGCAAATACGTTTGCATAGAGATGTTATAGTTGAATTTCCTTTCGAAGTAGTTGCTGAGAAAAAGTAAATTTAATAGTATATAGAAATCACCGTTCTCTGAGCTAGTCAAAGGGAGCGGTTTTTTTATTTAAAAGAATTAATAAAGTATAGTTTTGAAATACAGACGACTTACAAAACAACAGTTAGAAGAGCTTAAACCTGAGTTTGTAAACTTTTTATCAACTCAGTCCATCACAGGTGAAGAATGGAAAAAGCTTAAAGATGATAAACCTGAGGTTGCCGAAGATGAAGTAGATGTTTTTAGCGATTTAATTTGGGAAGGTGTATTGACTAAGGTCAATTATTTAGAAAATGTTTCCGCACAACACATGCACCTATTTCATTGCGCTGAAAAGGAAATGAAATTGATTTCGGTCAAAGTAATGAATCCTGAAATTGATTTAACCACTATAGTTGGTTTCAATTGGTTCAAGAAAAACTGGCAATCTGATTTTGTGGAATATCTTACAGCTTCTAAAGCTTATATCGAAGAGAATTTCGATAAGTTCAAATTAATAGAACAAGGCGCCGTAATTACCAAAGGTGATTTATACAAATGGTTTGAAACCATGATTGAGGTGAAATAAGGTTAGCCGACTTTACTTTAGGCTTACATTGTAAAGCGCAATCAAACAATTATATTTGTTATTATTACATGAATAGTTTCCTAAGCGTAGCCGATGGAATATTCGTAGAAGAACTAAAACACCAAATGGCACAAAAACCATCCATTCCCAAAGGGACTAGGGACTTTTCTCCTTCAGAAGTTAGTAAACGAAACTATATTTTTGATATCGTCAAGAAGCATTTCCGAACTTTCGGATTTCAACCCATTGAGACGCCTTCTTTTGAGAATTCAGATACCTTAATGGGCAAATACGGTGATGAAGGAGACCGTTTGATTTTTAAAATATTGAATTCTGGTGATTTTATTAGCAAGGTTGATGATTTTACCTATAGTTCCAAAAATTCAAGCTCACTCACTCCTAAAATTTCTGAAAAAGCACTACGCTACGATTTAACCGTACCTTTTGCGCGTTATGTGGTTCAACATCAGAATGAGATTGATTTCCCTTTTAAGCGCTATCAAATTCAACCGGTTTGGCGTGCCGACCGTCCACAAAAAGGACGTTTCAGAGAGTTTTACCAATGTGATGCTGATGTTGTAGGTTCGGATTCGTTGTTACAAGAAGTAGAACTGGTGCAATTATATGATTCCGTTTTCACGGAGTTAGAATTGAAAGGTGTCAAAATCAAACTTAATAATAGAAAAATACTGGCCGGAATAGCCGAAGTTATTGGAGCAGGAAACAACCTAATCAATTTCACTGTCGCACTTGATAAACTTGATAAAATAGGTGAAGAGGGCGTCAAAAAGGAAATGCTTGAAAAAGGAATCTCCGAAACAGCTATCGAAAAGGCAAGTCCCTTGTTTTCTTTAAATGGAAGTAATACAGAGCAGCTTGACAAACTCCAATATTTGTTATCCTCTTCTGAAATAGGAACCAAAGGGGTTGAAGAGCTTCGATTTATCCTTGAATTTATTGAAGATATTGGACTGCAATCGGCAAATCTTTCCATTGATGTTACTCTTGCAAGGGGTTTAAATTACTATACAGGTGCCATTTTCGAGGTATCAGCACCAGAAGGCGTGCAGATGGGTTCTATTGGTGGCGGTGGCCGTTATGATGACCTAACTGGAATTTTTGGTTTGAAAAATGTAAGTGGAGTCGGTATTTCATTCGGACTCGACCGCATTTATTTGGTGTTAGAAGAACTTGGTTTGTTTCCTAAGGCTATTGAGCAATCATTGGATGTTCTTTGTGTGAATTTTGGAGAGCAAGAAGCTTTGGCGGCTTTGCGTTTGACAACTCAATTGCGATCTGCCGGAGTAAGAGCTGATATTTACCCCTCAGACGCCAAAATGCAGAAGCAAATGAAGTTTGCTAATAGTCGCAATGTACCTCATGTAATTTTACTTGGTGCTCAGGAATTAAAGGATAAAACCTTTGTCGTGAAGAATATGGCGAATGGAGAACAAGAGACTTACAATTTTGATGCCATTGATGATTTTATAGCCAAATTATAATCTTTCCTTTATCGCTTTGATTATTTCGGTGTAATACGAAACTTCGTGCGGAACATACTTTTTGAGATTTGCCATACCCCAAGTTTCCTCAGAAAATTGAAGCAGCGAAATCAGTTTCAAAGCCTCAACTTCACTTTCCTGTTTTCTAAGATGCTCTAAAGGAATTTTTAATTCACATAAAAAAGCATGATGGAACTCACAATCCACTAAATCTTCTCGATGCTTTTGTACAGATTTATAAACTCCGATTTTTTCAAGTTCCTTTTCAGAAATAGATAATCCAATTTCTTCCTCAACTTCCCGAAGCGCAGAAAGTTCCATTGTTTCTCCAGCTCTGATATGACCCGCAACTGAGACATCCCAAAGTAAAGGATGAGTGTCTTTTCCTTTTCCTCTTTGTTGAAGTAGTACCCTTCCATCCGAAGTATAGAACCAAATATGAACGGTTTCGTGAAACCACCCCATTTGATGAGCTTCTGATTTCATCGCTGTTTTTCCTGTAGCATTCCCTTCCGAATCAAGTATGTCAATAAGTTCATCCATAAGACAAAAAAGCCTCCCTAATAAGGAGGCTTAATATTTAGTCGAAATAACTGAATGTCTCACCATCCTTTATATTGAGAAGTGTTTCATAAATCAATCGAATCACATTTTCTACATCATCTCGATGTACAGTTTCTACTGTAGTGTGCATATAACGCAATGGTAATGAAATCAAAGCGGATGCTACACCTCCGTTGCTATAGGCAAAGGCATCGGTATCTGTCCCTGTAGAACGAGAGGCGGCCATACGTTGGAACGGAATTTTCTTCGCCTCAGCAGTTTCAATAATTCGCTCTCTAAGTTTATTTTGAACAGCTGGGGCGTATGATATAACTGGTCCTGCACCAATTTCAGTATGACCTTGAGTTTTCTTTTCAATCATTGGTGTCGTAGTATCGTGACATACATCAGTTACGATGGCTACATCGGGTTTAATGGTTTGCGTAATCATCTCAGCGCCACGAAGTCCGATTTCTTCTTGAACAGCATTGGTGATGTACAGTCCGAAAGGCAATTTCTTTTTATTTTCATGCAAAAGGCGAGCTACTTCAGCAATCATGAATCCACCAGCTCTGTTATCAATTGCTCGGCAAACGAACTTATTTTTGTTTAATATTTGAAACTCATCGGGATATGTAATTACACAACCAACATGGACTCCCATTTTTTCAACTTCTTCCTTGTCTTTTGCGCCAATGTCGACAAATATATTATCAAGTTTAGGCGGTTTTTCACTGGCACCTTTTCTAGTGTGGATGGCTGGCCAACCAAATACACCTTTCACGAAACCTTTCTTTGTGTGAATATTTACCCATTTTGAAGGCGCAATTTGATGGTCACTACCTCCATTTCGAATTACATAAAGTAGCCCATTGTCAGTAATGTAATTTACGTACCACGAAATTTCATCAGAGTGTCCTTCGATAACGACTTTATATTTCGCATCTGGATTTATTACTCCCACTGCAGAACCATAGGTATCTGTGATAAAAGTATCTACATATGGTTTAAGGTAGTCCATCCATAATTTCTGTCCTTCCCATTCATAGCCTGTTGGGGCTGCATTATTAAGGTATTTTTCAAAAAAATCAAGTGACTTTTTGGTAAGAATCTTTTTGCTTGCCATTTATAAAGGTTTAGTAGACGAAGTTAACAATATTCACACTTATTTAATAATAAGCCTTTGTATTTATCGTTAATTTTGGCAGGGCTTTTGCTCATAATAGGGTACATGAAAAAAAAGATACTTTTTGGTATATGCGTATCATTCGTTTTCTTCGGATGGAGTCAAGTAGAGGAGAAGCCTTTAGACTCTATTGCCGAGAAGATGATTATTGTTGAGGGGGATTCTATTTTTAGAAGCTCTATTGACCTTGATGAAGTATATCTTTTTGGAAAATTGAAGTTTCCGGATTATAAAACCAAGTTACGGTACTATATTTTGCGTAGGAAGACCTTAAAAGTATATCCGTATGCCAAGCTGGCTGCTGAGCGTTTGGTGGAACTTAATGATAGTATTGTAAAAATCAAAAGAAAGTCCAAACGGAAAAAGTATACCAAGAAAATCCAGAAATATATTGAGGACGAATTTTCAGAAGAACTGAAAAAATTGACGCGGACAGAAGGACAAATCTTGGTAAAGCTGATTCACCGACAAACCGGTACGACTGCTTTTGATTTGGTAAAAGAGCTAAGAAGCGGTTGGCGAGCTTTTTGGTATAGCACAACTGCTAAGTTGTTTAAAATAAGTCTTAAAGAAGAATTCAACCCCAAAGAAGTTCATGAAGATTATTTGATTGAAGATATTCTGCAACGTGCTTTTACAGCCGAACGACTAGTGCGGCAGAAATCGGTTCTAGATTATGACTATGCTACCTTAAATGATAAGTGGGGTAACGCTGGTAAGAAAAAACAGAAATAGTTACTTCTGTTTACTTGATAATCGAGATTTAAAATGTTCCGACGCTTGCGTCGAAATCAATCTTAATTTTACTTTTAATGCCTTGCGGGCCCGTCCCGAGGTTATTTGCTACTCTTTTTGAAAAGCGAATCCATAATTACTTTTATACTATAAAAACCCATTCCTATAGCTAAAATGGCAAGAATAAATCCAACAATAAGAACGGGCCAAAAGAATGGGTGCCCTTCATTTTTAAAAGCTTGGTAAAGTACTATTGGGGCAGCGAACATCAAGGCGATGGTATAGGCAATGAACTTTAACCCCTTGATTAGTAAATTCTTATCCGTTTTCATTTAGATTCTATGTTGTGCTTAAAAGTAGGCATTTAACCGTATATTTAAAACTAAGAAATAGCAGCAAACAAATCATATGAAAATACTATTGATTCCAGATAAGTTCAAAGGCTCTTTAACAGCCCGTGAAGTTATAGAATCAATGCGTAGGGGAATAAATTCAGTTTTTCCTGATGCTATTGTGCATTCTGTTCGAGCTTCCGATGGAGGTGATGGGTTTTTAGATACGATTTTGGCAAATGTCAATTGTGATGCGATTGAAGTTGATACGGTTGATTCCCTTGGACGTGATATTAAAACGGAATACTTATACAACCCTAAAAACAATTCAGCATACATTGAACTTGCAAAAACATCAGGCTTAGCACTACTGAATGAAGGAGAAAGAAATGTAATGAAAACTTCCACATTCGGAACAGGATTGTTAATCAAAGATGCTATTCTAAAAGGAAGTACTTCAATTTATTTAGGAATAGGAGGTAGCGCAACAAACGATGTCGGTTTAGGTATAGCTGAAGCCTTAGGGTACTACTTTTTAGATAACAATGGAAATCAGTTAGCTCCAAACGGAGCTAATCTTTCAAAAATAAATTCTATTCATAAAAGCAGCAATAGTATATCCTTAAAAGGGGTGTCATTTTTTGCCATTAATGATGTAGATAATCCTTTATACGGACCTGAAGGGGCAGCGCATATCTATGGAAAACAAAAAGGAGGAAGTCCTGAAGAAATTGAACAACTTGACTTTGGTATGCAAGACTTCGCTAATTTAGTTCAGCTACAGACGAAAAAAGATGATGCGATGCTCTCAGGTTCAGGAGCAGCGGGAGGAACAGCGTATGGACTCAAAATATTTTGTGATGCTGAATTTATTTCAGGAATTGATTTTGTTTTAGGGATATCAAAAGTGGAAGAGATATTAAGGCAAAATGAATTCGATTATATCATTACGGGAGAAGGGAAAATCGATAGCCAAACGCTGTATGGTAAACTCATAAAAGGCGTTGTTGAATTAGGAAATCGTTTTGATGTACCTGTAGTCGCTTTATGTGGTCAATTGGATTTAGATAAAAAAGAGGTTCTGAAATTTGAAAATCTTACTGTCTTGGAAATCCAGGATACTTCAAAGCCTTTAAATTATAATATGGAAAATGCAGGGCTTCTTATTGAAAAAGTTATCCAATCATTTTTGAAGAAATAGACCTTACTCTATAATAATAGTGTCTGTAAACGTTTGACAAACTGCAAAGTATCCCAAAGCAAAATTATCTGAATCTTCAACATTGTCAAATGAGTTTACATTATCAATGTTTGTGATATTAATAATATTTCCGCGTACTGTCGCGGAAGGAGTCTGAAAAGGACCTTGATCTCCGCCTGACTGGACTATAAGTTGATTCATATAGTTATAAAAAGGTTCATCAACCCCTAAAAGACTTATATTTATTTCTCTGCCAGGTTCAACACCTTCATCGTAAAAATAAGAAAATCTAAAAGTTTGACCGTTGTAGAATTCATCTTCTGTTACCAAATAGTCACCAAAATCTAAGTCAACCAGATAAAAATCTTCTCGATCCGGATTATCTGTAAAGGCTACCTCCACTTCCGTTTCATTACCGGCAAATAAAGTTCCATCACCTTGTTCTAAGCTAATTATCGGTGAGGAAGGTACAAATCTTGTCAAAGCCAAATAACGTTGGCCATCGTGTTGAATGGCCAGTTGCAATTCTCCTTCGGTAAAGAAAATAGTGCTTTTTGATGCTTGGTAAACTCCAGGGATTAATTCATTTAGCGGAAGTGCCTGGCTGTCAAGAGGAGATGTAGGCACATAATCTGGATTTATGATTGAAATATTGGTGAGTTCAGCAGGAGTTATATCCCCAAAAAATGAACTTGTTAGATTTGCTTTTATCTCTACTGTTGTTATTGCCTTACTTGCATCAAGCCGAATCAAGGCATCAATAGCAAGGCGCGGGGGAGTTTGTGGTACATCCACTTCTATAACATCTTCACACCCAGTAAAGAATAGTATCACGAACACCAAGCTAAAAACTTTCTTCATCTTACTAAAATTTAAAGTTATATGTGACCGCTGGTACAATTCCGAAAATAGAAGTTCGAACTGCTTCGTTAACTCCCGTATCTACATTTCTTCTAAAGTTGATGGAAGCCGCATTTCTACGCGAGTATAAATTGTAAACACTAAATACCCATTCTGCCTGCAACTTACGATTCTTATTTTTTCGTGGTGTGAGTGTCGCAGATATGTCAATTCGATGATAATCGGGAAGTCGTTCTGTATTTCTTAACCCATAATAAGGAACAGTTAAGCCTTGAAACTCAAACTGACCTACGGGATAGTTGGTCGGTTGCCCCGTTTGATAAACAAAATTTGAATTGAAGTTCCATTTTTCATTTAGGTCATAACTTGCAAAAAGTGAAATATCATGGGTCTTGTCATACGGGGTGCTGTACCAATTACCAAAGTTGATTCCCGTTTCTAGATTAGATCTTCCATTGTCTATACTTGATACTCTTCCCGGTGTGCGCTGTTCCGATTTTGAAAGGGTATAGGCAAGCCATCCCTGAAATTTACCTTCGTTCTTTCTTAAAAGAAACTCCAATCCATAAGCCCTAGCTTCTCCATTTAGAATAACGGTCTCAATAGCATCATTCGCTATTAAATTGGCACCGTCAATATAATCGATTCTGTTTTGGATGTCTTTGTAAAACACCTCGGTTTCCAAAGAATAGTCACCATCTTTTATATTCTTAAAGAACCCAAGCGCGTACTGGTCTAAAAGTTGCGGCTTGGTGAAAGGGCCGCTAGGCGTCCATACATCCAAAGGAGTGGGGGAGCTGGTATTGGAAAGTAGATGCAGATACTGCGCGAGTCTTGTATAACTTGCTTTTACAGAGCTGTTGTTATTTAAAGTATAGGAAAGTGATACTCTTGGTTCAAAATTGTTAAATGTTGCCAAATTCCCGCCCCCTCTTGTATTGACAGTTTCTATTGGCTCTGCCTCTTGATACACCAAAAGAAAAGGGTCGAAAAGTACAGGGTTATCATTTTCATAGACGTTTAGTTCATCTTGCCCTAAACGAATGAAGTTGCTGAACCTGACGCCATATCCCAGACTAAGATTTTTGGTGATATCATGTTCAACATCAATATATGCAGCAAATTCATTTGCATACTTTTTCGTGAGTTGGTCTTCAACAATGCCAGATTCGGCATTACTTGGAGCAATTTTCCCAGGATTAAATGCATAATAAATATTGTTCAAACCATAATTCACTTGCAGTTTATCATTTAGATAATGTTTCAGGTCATATTTTACATTGAAATTCTGAATGCCTGAATTCCAATCAAAACCAACAAAATCTAACTTCAGTCCGTAGTAGTAATCGGAATAAATTAAAGAGAGGTTTGAAAATAGTTTATCGGAGAATAAATGATTCCAACGAAAGTTACCTACGGAATTCCCATAGGTATTGACGAAACTGTCATTAATTCCGAAGACATCCCTGCCGAAATATCCCGAAAGGTAAATGCTGTTTTTGTCGTTAATGTTGTAATTCAGTTTTGTATTTAAATCGTAGAAATATGCCGTATTATCTTGATTAAATAATGGAAGAAATAGATGCGCATATGAACCTCTTCCTCCAACCAAAAATGCTGCTTTGTCTTTTACAATAGGGCCTTCAACTAATAATCTACTGGCTACTGCGCCAATTCCTCCGTTCACCTTTAATTCCTTGCTATTCCCTTCCTTTTGGAAAATATCGAGCACTGATGAGACTCTTCCACCATAGCGAGCGGGAATTCCACCTTTGTATAATTTAATGTCCTTAATCGCATCAGGATTGAAAACCGAGAAGAAGCCAAATAAATGGGAAGAGTTAAAAATAATAGCCTCATCCAATAGAATAAGGTTTTGATCTACCGCACCTCCACGAACATTAAACCCTGAAGCGCCTTCTCCAGCATTGGTAACTCCGGGAAGTAGTAGAATGGATTTAATAACGTCGGCTTCTCCAAGAATAACAGGTATTTTCTTGATAGTCTCGACGGACATTGTATTCACGCTCATTTGAGGCGTGCGAATATCCATTTTCTCCACATCTTCGGTAACTATTACCTCATCCAATTGTTCTGCGGCCTCAACAAGTTGGAAATTAATTTTTTGGTTTTGAGTGAGTGAAATGGTTTGGACTACATCTTTAAAACCTAGGTAGTTAACCAAGATTTGATATTCTCCTTCAGGTAGAGTGATTGAATAAAACCCATATTCATTAGTGGTAACTCCAGTCTGCAATTCAGGCACTGCAATGGTCACACCAATTAAAGTCTCATTACTAGCCGCTTCGGAAATAGTTCCGCTTAGTGTATATTTTTGTTGTGCAAAACAGAAGTTGGAAAAACTAAAAAACAGTAAAAACAAGAGGATTCCAATGTGCTTGGTCATTCAGGCAATTTTTTATAAAAATAAACAGAAAACACCCCGCTAGGAAAGCATTAACAATTATTTTAACAAGAAAGCCCTTTGTATTTTACACAAAGGGCTTTGATATAATCTATATGTACTGTTTATAAGCTATTAAGAACAGCGTTTAAAGTTTTGCTAGGACGCATGGCTTTGGCAGCCTTCTCAGCATCAGGTTTATAATAACCTCCTAATTCTTGAGATTGTCCTTGAGCTTCTATCAACTCTGCAGCAATTTCACTTTCCTTAAGTTTCATTTCTTCGGAAATTTTACCAAAAACTGCTTTTAGCTCTAAGTCAATATCTTGTGATGCCAGGGACTCAGCCCAATACAGCGCCAAATAAAAATGGCTCCCTCGTGTGTCTAGTTCCTTAACTTTTCTTGAGGGCGATTTATCATTCAGTAAGAATTTCTCTGTAGCATCATCTAGTGCGTCTCCTAAAACTTTTGCCTTTAGATTATTGTATTTTTCCCCGAAAAACTCCAAAGAAACACCAAGCGCTAAAAATTCTCCCAAAGAATCCCATCGCAAATGCCCCTCTTCTGTAAATTGTTCAACGTGTTTTGGGGCAGAACCACCAGCTCCTGTTTCAAACAATCCACCACCATTCATCAAAGGAACTATCGATAACATTTTTGCGCTTGTACCTACTTCTAGAATTGGAAATAAATCCGTTAGGTAATCACGTAAAACATTTCCAGAAACAGAGATGGTATCTTTTCCTTCCTTAATACGTTCTAAGGTAAATTCAGTTGCCTTGATAGGGGATAGGATCCGAATATCCAATCCTGCAGTATCATGCTCTGGTAAATATGCGTTCACTTTTTTGATTAATTCTGAGTCATGCGCTCTATCTTCAGCCAACCAGAACACGGCCGGAGTTTGAGATGCTCTCGCTCTTGAAACAGCTAATTTCACCCAATCTTTGATAGGAGCATCTTTTACCTGGCACATTCTCCAAATATCTCCTTGTTCAACTGAATGTTCAATAAGTGTATTGCCAGAAGCATCGACAACTCTTACTGTTCCGTTAGAAGCGATTTCAAAGGTTTTATCGTGAGACCCATATTCCTCGGCTTTTTGAGCCATCAAACCTACATTGGGAACAGTCCCCATAGTTGTTGGGTCAAAAGCCCCATGCTTTTTGCAGAAGTCAATAGTGGCGGTATAAATCCCAGCGTAACTACTATCTGGAATAACTGCTTTCGTATCTTGGGGTTTTCCTTCTGCATTCCACATTTGGCCAGAATTACGAATCATTGCTGGCATAGAGGCGTCAATGATAATATCACTTGGAACGTGTAAGTTGGTGATTCCTTTATCGGAATTCACCATAGCCAAGTCAGGACCATTAGCGATTGCATTTTTAATATCGGCTTCGATTTCAGATTTTTTATCTGCAGGAAGCTCATTCAATTTATCAAGTAAATTTTCAAGTCCGTTATTTGGATTAATTCCTGCTGCGGCCAAAGTAGCTCCGTGCTTTGCGAAAACATCTTCAAAATAGGCCTCCATAGCATGACCAAAAATAATCGGATCGGAAACCTTCATCATTGTAGCCTTCATGTGCAATGAAAAAAGGACGCCACTATTTCTAGCATCAGCTACCTGCTCTTTCAAAAAGGCTATAAGAGCTTTTTTACTCAAGACAGTTGCATCTATAATTTCTCCTTCTAGTAGAGAAACCTTTTCTTTTAATATACTTGTTTCACCATTAGCTTGAACTAGTTCAATTCGAACATCAGTCCCATTGGCAAGTGTTATTGATTTTTCATTAGACCGAAAATCACCCGACCCCATTGTGGCGACATGGGTTTTGGAATCAGAACTCCATGCTCCCATCGAATGCGGGTTCTTTTTAGCATAGTTTTTAATCGCCCTTGGAGCTCTTCTATCAGAGTTTCCTTCTCTTAGTACTGGATTTACAGCACTACCTTTAATTTTATCGTAGCGGGACTTAATTTCTTTCTCCGTGTCGTTTGATGGTTCATCCGGATAATTAGGTAAGTCATATCCTTTGTCCTGTAATTCTTCAATAGCTTCTTTTAACTGAGGGATTGAAGCACTTATATTTGGAAGTTTGATAATATTAGCATCCGGATTTTTGGCCATTTCGCCCAATTCCATCAAATCATTGGTAGCTCTTTGGTCTTCCTTTAGAAAATCAGGAAAGGTAGAAATAATTCTTGTTGCTAAAGAGATATCCTTTGTTTCAATAGTTATTCCTGAAGTCTTTGTAAAAGCTTTTACGATAGGTAAGAAAGACTCTGTTGCCAAAGCCGGAGCTTCATCGGTCTTTGTATATAAAATTTTAGGCATTTGAATTCTTAGTTTAATTTTAAGCGTGGCAAAGATACAATTTCTGTAGGCTACAGAAAGAGGTAAGCGACGAATCTTTTTTGAATGAGAGGAAGAAGGAATAGAAATGACAAAACCCATATCATTGTACAAGTACATTGACATGGGTTTTTAGAAAAAGCTTACAAACGTGTTGTTTTGTCGCAAGACAAAACGGCAACCATTGATTGCATCTGCGTCGCCTTTTCAACGTTTTGAAATGGGGGCTATTCTCAATTATAAAACCAAGTAATAACATCTCATTTCTTCTTGCAATTTTAATGTTTTCTTTCTCAACAACCCCACCGAAGTTTTGTTATTGAAAATAAGTGCATCCATATAAAATTCAAAAAGCGACAGCCTTTTGCTTTTATACTCGTTTCTTTTAAAATCTCAAAAGTAACATAAGTTACAACTGTATTTTATCGGTTACTAAATCACAATATAAAGAACGTAAACTCTATAATGATTTTCCTTTAATGTCAATCCTGACATCAATCTCTAATCATATATAAATATAAGAAATATTTCTGGTGTCTCTAAAATTTTAACATTCTAATAATCAACACAGTATAAACATAGGTTATGAACAATTGTGGACAAAGAAAAAACCCATCTGCCGGCTGGCGGATGGGTTTTTTATAATCTAATAAGTCGTTTATTACTTACGGACTTCTTTGATTCTTGCTTTCTTACCAGTTAGACCTCTGAAGTAGTAAATACGTGATCTACGTACTTTACCTTTTTTGTTTATTTCAATTTTTTGAAGTGCAGGCATATTTATAGGAAAAATACGCTCAACACCAACAGTACCTGACATTTTACGGATAGTAAAGGTCTCGGTTGCACCGGAGCCTCTTCTTTGAATTACTACTCCTTTAAAAAACTGAGTACGTGTTTTTTCACCTTCTTTAATTTCGTAGTAAACCGTTATAGTGTCTCCCGCCGAGAATTTTGGAAATTCCTTTTTAGCAACAAATTCGCTTTCTACAAACTGGATTAATGATTCCATGGTTTTGATGTATCTAAATAAAGTTCAATCAACATTCACGATTCTCGTCAGAGGTTGAGCAAATCGAGTGCAAAAATAAGTTATAAATTATAATGTACAAGGGATTTTTGATGATTTTTTAATAGGATTGGAGTATTGAAATTTATTCCAATAAATCCGGACGAAGTTTTTCTGTCCTTTTTTGAGCCTCATTTTCGCGCCATTCTTCAATTTTTGGAAAATTTCCACTCAAAAGAACCTCTGGGACTTTCATACCTTTATATTCTGCAGGTCTTGTATATACTGGTGGTGCCAAAAGGTTATCTTGAAATGTATCTGTTAATGCGGATGTTTCATTATTCAAAACCCCTGGAATCAACCGAATAATAGCATCACATAAAATTGCCGCGCCTAACTCACCACCTGATAGCACATAATCTCCTACCGAAATTTCCCGGGTAATAAATAAATCTCGCACTCTTTGGTCTACACCCTTGTAATGACCGCATAGTATGATTAGGTTCTTTTGAAGGGAAATACCATTGGCTATTTTCTGATTCAAAGTTTCCCCATCGGGAGTCATATATATAATATCATCATAATCTCGTTCCTCTTTCAATTTGGAGATGCATTTGTCAATGGGTTCAATCATTAACACCATACCGGCGCCACCGCCAAATTGATAATCATCTACTTGGTTGTAACTTTTATCGGTATAATCTCTGATATTATGAAAATGAACTTCTACCAAGTCTTTTTCAATAGCTCTTTTCAAGATAGATGCTTCAAATGGACTCCTCAATAATTCCGGTAGAACGGTAATAATGTCAATTCGCATGAAGGAATTTGTTAAAAGATTATTCGGATGTCCAAAAGTAGTGAAAACAGTCCGTATCTTTTTTCCAGTCCAATTTTTCGTAGAGTTGCTGTGCCGGGTTGTCAACTCCTGTTTCTAACGCCAATCCTTTGTATTTCTTTTCTCGGCAAAGTTGTTTTGCGTTGTCCAATAAAGCTTCTCCAATTCCTTTTCCTCTGTGGGTTTGAGAAACATAAAGGTCATTCAAGATAAAAACCGATTGCAGTGACACTGATGAAAATGTGGTATACAATTGCGTAAAACCTACCGGCTCATTGTTGAAATAACATAGTAAAATGATTGATTCTTTATTCTGAATTCGTTTTAGAAGAAAGTCTCTAGCGGCCCGTTCGTCAGATTCTTGTTTGTAAAAGATTCTATACTGGTCAAATAAGGGAGTGATGTCCTCAATATGACTTTCATTGATTTCTACTATGCTTGTCATAAATTTTGAAAGCTAAAAAAAGCTCCTAAAAGGAGCTTTTTAAATTATTTTGATTTTTTGTATTTGTTTATCTCGTCTTGCAGCTGTCGACTTATTTTTTGCTCTCTTTCTAGCGCCCTACGCCTATGATCTTCATATTCTTCTTCAACTTCAGAGAGTGAAGTTTTCGCTTCTTGCGTGAGGATGTTACTCCTTCTAAATTTATACATGAAGAACAACATCAATCCTAATAGCCCGAAAATCACAGACCAGAGAATTGTATTGTATGTTGCTTTCGAAACTAAAATACCTAAGAAAGACATACTGTCTTTTTCTTCAGTAACCCCAACAAGATTATTAGTTGTTTCCTCAAGTTTTCCATTAAGAGATGAAATCGTAGATTCATGTTCAGATATCGTTGCATTTAGTCCAGCAATTCTTTGATTAAAACCTTTTATACTGTCCAACACATTTTGGCGCAGTTTATCTAAAGAAATGGTGCGGACCACCTCATACTTTTTCCCCTCAGAACGGTAGTTTCCAGACTTTTTGTAAATAAATTCGAACTGGTTCGTTATAGGTCCTTTATCCAGCGATAGCTCAGGTTGCGTCGCCGTTTCCTGGGCCGCCATTGATCCTATCGTAAAAGTAAATATGATAATGATTAGTATTCTAAAACTTTTCATGTATGTAAGTCTTGAGGTTAAAATTGTTAAAGGGGAAATCAAAAGTAATTCAATATTATTAATTAAGAAAAAAAATTGTTAAAACATATACGATAGAACCCGTACGGAGGGACTATCAAGAATAATTTTTCTTTATAAAATAGGCTCTAATAATAGGTAAACCTCCTTACTTTGGCGATGTACTTTGCCAAGCGAATTACTTGATGCGAATAGCCATATTCATTGTCATACCAGATATAAAGAATAATGTTTTTCCCGTTTTTTTCTACAATGGTTGCCTTGCTGTCATAAATTGATGGGGCAGATGTGCCGACAATGTCAGAAGAAACCATCTCTTTGCTTAACGAATATTTTATCTGCTCTACTAAATCTCCCTCAAGCGCATATTTCTTCAAAATAGTATTTATACCATCAAGAGATGTTTTGCTCTCAATCTCTAAATTTAAAATGGCGAGCGATCCATTGGGTACAGGAACTCGTATGGCATTCGAGGTAAGTTTTCCTTTTAAAGCTGGTAGTGCCTTTGCAACTGCTTGACCGGCCCCAGTTTCCGTAATTACCATATTAAGAGCTGCTGCTCTGCCGCGACGGTATTTTCCATGCATATTATCAACCAAATTTTGGTCATTAGTGTAGGCATGTATTGTTTCTAAGTGCCCTTTTTTAATTCCTAATGAGTCTTCTACAACCTTTAAAATGGGAGTGATGGCGTTTGTTGTGCAGGAAGCTGCAGAAAATATTTTCGTAGTATCGGGGTCGTGTTCTGTATGATTTACTCCGTGTACGATATTTGGTACTTCTTTTCCTGGCGCGGTCAATAAGACATGCGAAGAGCCTTTGGATTTCAAATGTCTGCTTAACTCCTTTTTATCTCTAAATGCACCTGAATTATCAATAACCAGGGCATTCGAAATACCGTATTTTGTGTAGTCAATATCTTCTGGTTTCGCCGCATTGATAATGTGTACCGTTGTACCATTAATAATTAGGGCACTCTTTTTAGCATCTATACCAACGGTACCCATAAACTTACCATGAACTGAATCTGTTCTCAATAAGTTTGCTCTTTTTTCAAGGATATTAGCATTGCTTTCCCCACGAGTTACGATGGCTCTCAATCGCAACTGATTGCCTTTTCCGGTTTTTGCCATAAGCTCCCTTGCAAGTAATCTTCCAATTCTCCCAAAACCATATAAAACTACATCTCTAGGCACTATCTCCTCAGACTCGCTGGCGTTCTTAAGTTTTGTCAATACAAAGGCCTTAGCATCATTGAAATTATTCTCGTCCGTATGATACTCGTAAGTCAACTTTCCGATATCCAATTTAGACGGAGGCAAAGGAATATCATTTATCGCCCTTAAAATCTCTACAGAATCAAATATCGAAATGGGCTTCTGAACAAACTCTCCGGCATATTCATGCAAATGAATAATGTCACTTACATTTTTATCGATAATCTGATTTTTAAAAAGAACAACCTCGATTGACTTATCATACCAAAGATCACTGGTAATCTTGATAAATTCGGTTGTTGCTTTTCTTCTATCGGCTTGAAAAGCCAGCTCTTTTTCGTACGATTTTGAATTAGGCATGAAGGGTGTTGTTGTTTAATTTTGCAAAAATATATATTCCAAATACGAATACTTCAATTATTCGCAAAAAAAACACCCCAATCGGGGTGTTTTTTAAGAATGCTACATTAGACTATTGAAAAATAAGTCTTTCTCGTTCTCCGTTTTTATCAATCATGGTAATGCTAGTTTTACCATAACGAGAAATCTGACCGAAAAGGTTTTTCGCATCTTGAATATTTTCTATTTCTTCATCATCAACCGAAAGCAAAACCTTGCCTTCTAATCCATATCCTCTGTAGGTTTCCGGTACGCCTACAATTTTGACGCCTTTTTTTGTATCAAATTTTTTCTTGTCTTCTTTGGAAAGATTTCGAACTTCAAGACCCATTACAGGTACAACAAGGGTCTGTCGCTCTTTCAAAGTTACCGGAACCACAAATTGTTCACCATCTCTTTCAATGGTCACATCAACGGTATCATTTGGCCGTTTGGTAGAAAGATACCCGGTAAGATCGGGAAACTTTTTCACCTTAATTTCATCAACCATTTTGATTATATCTCCTTCTTGTAGTTCAGCATCTTCAGCTCCAGAACCTTCTTCCACACCCGATACATAAACACCCTGTATCTCATTTAGACCTTTCTCAACAGCATAAGGTGTATTTACGTTAACAGCATTAATACCCAGAATTCCTTTTTGAATAGAGCCATACTCCATAATGTCCTCAACAATCTTTCTTGCAATATTACTCGGTACCGCAAAGGAATATCCCACATAGGATCCTGTTTGCGAACTAATGGCAGTATTTATGCCTACTAAATCCCCATTGGTATTTACTAGTGCACCGCCACTGTTTCCGGGGTTTACTGCAGCATCTGTTTGAATAAATGATTGGTTTCTACCTAAATCACGTGCTTTGGCACTAACAATTCCTGCTGTTACTGTAGAAGTTAAATTAAAAGGATTTCCAACTGCGAGAACCCACTCCCCAATTTTGGTATTGTCAGAATCTCCGAAAGCCAAGTAAGGCAGTTTGCCTTCAGTTTCAATCTTAAGTAAAGCAATATCTGTATTTGGATCCGCGCCAACTAGCTCAGCATCATAGGTTTTATTGTTGTTTAGAGTAACCTGAAGCTTGTCCGCCTTCGTAACAACATGATTGTTGGTAACTATATATCCATCCGAAGAAATAATCACTCCTGAACCTGAACCTACCTGTGCTCTTTGTCTTGATTCACCTGACCCATAAAAAAAATCCCATGGACTGCTTGTACTACGACCCTTAGTTACATTCTTGACGTGAACCACTGCATTTACGGTGTTTTCAGCTGCTGTGGTAAAATCAATTTCGTTAATTCCTGAGCCCTTCGCAGAGGTTGGGGTAGTACTGGTATTGAAAACAGTTCCGTTGTTTTGCGAATCGATGATCGCGTATTTTGAGTTTTCAAAAAAGAACTTATATGCTCCCAAGGTTATGGCGCCAGCAAAAATGGAGACCAATAACAAATTTCCGATTTTTTTCATATTTGACTTGTACTAATTTATGGTTATGAATCAAAAATATAAAAAAGAGGTTTTCCGCTTTGTTCCTTTAACGACTTTTTAACTGCCAAAAAAACCTTAATAAAATGATATCTTTACCATCGATTTAAAGCATATGAGGATTACATTTTTTAAATATCAGGGCACCGGTAATGACTTTGTTATAATTGATAATAGGAATTTGTATTTCCCGAAGGAGAATTCCGAACTCGTAGCTACCCTATGTGATCGAAAGTTTGGAGTTGGCGCTGATGGATTGATTTTGCTGGAGAACGATCCTGATTTAGACTTTAATATGGTCTATTATAATTCTGATGGAAATACCAGTACCATGTGTGGAAACGGAGGTCGATGTCTAGTTGCCTTTGCTCAATTCTTGGGAGTTATTGATAAAGAATGTGTTTTCAACGCCATTGATGGAAAACACACGGCCACCATTGATAACGGAATTGTAAGCCTACAAATGAAGGATGTCTCAGAAGTGACAACAAAACCGAATTCTTTTTATCTGGATACAGGATCTCCCCACCACGTGCAATTGGTTGAAAACTTAAAAGATTTCAATGTACCGATAGAAGGTGCAAAACTTCGATATGGGATATATGGAGAATCTGGTAGTAATATTAATTTTGTAGAACAAAAGGCGGATGATTCATTTGCTGTAAGAACTTATGAACGGGGGGTTGAAAATGAAACTTTGTCTTGCGGAACGGGCGTGACAGCTGTTGCTATAGCAATGTACGAGGCTGGCAAAACAAACCATACTAAAATCGATATAGAGACTGAAGGTGGCTACTTAGCGGTTCATTTTGAATCTGTAAATGGTTACAAGAATGTTTTTTTAGTAGGTCCTGCTAGGCAAGTTTTTAAAGGAGAATTAGAATGTTAAAGCTAAAAGGCGAACATATATATTTGAGAGCTATTGAGCCAGATGATTTAAAGTTTCTATACGAACTTGAGAACGATACAGCTATTTGGGAGGTAAGCGGAACAGCAACTCCGTATTCAAAACACGTTTTGCAGTTGTATTTAGATAACGCGCATCGAGATATTTATGATGTAAAACAATTGCGTTTATGTATTTGTAATTTGGAACGAAAAGTAGTTGGCCTTATTGACCTTTTCGACTTTGACCCAAAAAACAATAGAGCAGGCCTTGGAATTGTAATTAAAGATTCAAATAGTAGAAATCAAGGAATTGGTAATGAGTCAATTAGAATTTTAGTTGATTACGGATTTTCCATTTTGAATCTTCATCAAATATTCGCTAATGTTGCTGAAGATAATGAAGCTAGCATTCATCTTTTTGAAAAATTAGGGTTCCATAAAGTTGGTGTTAAGAAAGACTGGATTTTAGTAAATGGAGGTTATAAAAACGAAATCTTATTTCAAAAAATAAAGGAGTAATGTATATCAAAAGAATTTTACTAATTATCGTTTTAGCTGGACTTGTAATAGGAGGCATTTTCGCATATAATGTATACGGTGCTATTTTCAATGCTAATACCGCATTTAACAATGATGAAGCTACCTTATATATCGGTTCAGAAGACACCTTTGAAGATGTCAAAAGTTATCTAGAACCTTTATTGAAAGATATAGAGACCTTTACTCAGATTGCCAGTAAAAAAGGATACTCTGGCAATGTTAAAGCAGGAAAATATGTAATTCAAAAAGGTATGAACAATAATGACATTGTGAATTCACTGCGTAGTCAAAACATTCCTGTAAAAGTTGCTTTTAACAATCAAGAAAGGCTAGCAAACCTTGCTGGAAGAATCGCTTCTCAAATTGAACCGGATAGTTTAACCTTACTAAATGCCTTTCAAGATGAAGAATTTTTAAAGGAGAATGGATTCGATGCGGATACGCAGATGGCAATGTATATCCCCAATAGTTACGAGTTTTTTTGGAATACTTCTGCAACGAAGTTCAGAGACCGTATGCTAAAGGAATACCGGCGATTTTGGAACGATGATCGCATGGCCAAGGCGAAGGCTTTAAAGCTTGATCCTGCTGAAGTTGTTTCGCTGGCGGCCATTGTTCACAAAGAAACAGCTAAAATTGACGAACGACCTCGTGTAGCGGGGCTTTATTTAAATAGAATAAGAAAAGGAATGCTACTTCAGGCCGACCCTACGGTAATTTACGCCATGAAAAAGCACCAGAACAATTTTAATCTAGTCATCAAAAGAGTATTATATGCTGATTTGGAGTTGGATTCTCCATACAATACCTATAAATATAGGGGCGTTCCTCCAGGACCGATAACAATGCCGGATATTTCAGCAGTAGATGCCGTATTGAACGCCGAAAAGCATGATTATATCTATATGGTTGCCAATGTAGAAAACTTCGGATATCACAAATTCGCAAAAACAGGAGCTCAACATAACCAAAATAAGGTGCAATACATCCGGTGGATAAATGAGCAAAATATCAATAGATAAGCAACTCATCCATATTTTAAAACCTCTTAACTAAATTTAGGACTTTTTAACAAAGCCTTGTCACGAGATAGCTCGCAGGCTCAATATCTTTGTATAGAGAAATTTAAGCAAGCCCCAATTCTGCTGTAAGCCTTAAGAAAACCTATGTGATGAAGAAGTGGATGCGTTTTGCGAGTCCCCTAATTGTTACCTGTATATTACTGAGTTTCGCATTTAGGCCTAAGGAGGTGAAAGTGCCTGAAGCTCTTAAAGTAACAAAACCTACTGAAGTTTTGTTTCCCAAAAACAGAACTGTTTTTAGTACTGCTATTGTTGCGCCTCCTTTTATAGGAAGCTCATATATTGGTTTTAAGGAAGCTTTGGCTTTTAAAGAATCAAGTGGAGATTATTTTTCGATAAATACCTTAGGTTATTTGGGAAAATATCAATTTGGAATCGGTACCCTTCAATTGATGGGAGTTCATGATGCTACCAATTTTTTAAATGACCCTGCATTGCAGGAAGAAGTTTTTCAAACGAATATCGCCCGCAACAAATGGATTCTTAGAAGAGATATCAAACGATTTGAAGGCAAAAAAATAAAAGGTACTCAAGTTACGGAGTCCGGTATGCTTGCGGCAGCGCATTTAGCCGGAGCAGGAAATGTGAAGAAGTATTTACGCTCTTATGGAAGATATGACGTCAAAGATGCCTATGGAACAAGTATTGCAAAATATATAAAGAAGTTCTCAGGTTATGATGTTTCTGAAGTTTTGCCGAAGCGAAATCCTAAAGTTTCAAAGATTTAAAAATACTGTGTATATATGAAGATGGTGGGCCTCAGCGGAAACGTGGAGGCTTATTTTTTGAGTATAGAATAGTACTTGTATTACAAATTGTCAACTGTCAACTGATTTATCCTTGAATAATAAATATCGCCGGTCTTTTATGTAAATCTACTGGAGTCTTTTTCCAATCAGCTACGGTCTTGGTAGCAATATACTCCGTGGGAAGCGTAATATCGCAAGCTACACAAAGCAAAGTTTGATTTGAAAGTGTTTTTAGCATTTCGGCTAATAGCTTATCATTTCTATAGGGAGTTTCAATAGAGATTTGAGACTGTTTTTGATCTATGGAAATTTTCTCCATTTGTTTGATGGCTTTCTTCCGGTCTGTCGAATCAATAGGCAAGTAGCCTTTAAAAGCAAAATTTTGGCCATTCATTCCACTTGCCATTAAGGCTAGAAAAATAGAGGAGGGGCCAACCAAAGGAACTACTTGAATACCTTTTTCGTGGGCAATTTTAACCACATCAGCCCCAGGGTCGGCAATACCGGGGCACCCGGCTTCGGAAAGAATACCGATATCATAACCTTCTAAACAAGGTTGAAGAAAATCAGGAATGGATTGTGGTTCGGTATATTTGTTTAGTATTTCAATATGAAGACCCGGCTGCGATTTACCGGAACTGATTTTTTTAATGGACTTTCGAGCTGTCTTTTCGTTTTCTACGATGTAGTAATCAATATTTTCGATAGCCCTTTTTATGGAAATGGGCAGTACTTCTAAAGGAGCCGTGTCACCCAAAGTAGTAGGGATTAAATACAATTTGCCTTTTTGATTTGCTTCCTTTGCCATAAATCTATTTTGAAATTAGTTCCGTTGCAATTGCCTCGCAAGCATGGTCAATCATTTGAAAAACAGCTTCGAATCCATCTTCTCCGCCGTAATACGGGTCTGGTACTTCAATTAGTGTAGAGTCACCTGCACTTAACAAGAGTTTTACTTTGTTTTTTTCTTCTTCGTTTTTAGATAATGCAATTACATTTTCATAATTACTTTGGTCCATGACATAAATCCTATCAAAGTCCATAAAATCTTGAACACTGAATTTTCTGCATTTTTGTTTAGAAATATCAAGACCGTATTTTTGGGCTACTGCAATACTTCTTTTATCAGGTTGATTTCCAATATGATATCCTGCTGTTCCGGCGGAATCTACAAAAACTTTTTCAGGGTCGATTTTACTTTGTAAAATGCCCTCGGCTAATGGTGACCTACAGATATTTCCGAGGCAAACCATTAAAACCTTAGTAATCATAGGTGATTAGGAGAATTTTTTGGTAAGATCTTCAATGTACTTCCGGAACTGCTTATCAGTTTCCGCAAGATTATCAACCGTCTTACAAGCGTGTAATACCGTAGCGTGATCTCTTTTTCCAATTTGAGAGCCAATACTCGCCAAAGATGCTTTTGTAAATTTCTTCGCGAAGAACATCGCCAATTGACGAGCTTGCACAATATGTCTTTTTCTAGTCTTTGATTGAAGTGTAGCTACATCCATTTCGAAATAGTCCGAAACTACTTTTTGAATATAATCGATAGAAACTTCACGTTTGGTATTTTTGACAAATTTCTCAACTACCTGTTGCGCTAATTCCAAAGTAACTTCCTTCTTATTAAAAGAGGATTGCGCAATTAAGGAAATAATTGCACCTTCTAATTCGCGAATATTTGTTTTAATATGTTTGGCAACATACTCAATAATGTCTTCAGGCATCTCGACACCATCGCGATACAATTTATTCTTTAAGATGGAAATTCTTGTTTCGTAATCCGGGTTTTGCAATTCTGCTGATAACCCCCATTTGAAACGAGATAAAAGGCGTTGCTCAATATCTTGCATATCAACCGGCGCCTTGTCGGAAGTCAAAATAACTTGCTTTCCGTTTTGGTGCAAATGATTGAAAATATGGAAGAATACATCTTGCGTTCCTGATTTTCCAGAAAGGAATTGAACATCATCAATAATCAAAACATCAATAAGCTGGTAGAAATGAATGAAATCATTACGTGTGTTTTTCTTTACTGATTCAATATACTGTTGTGTAAACTTTTCCGCAGAAATGTAAAGAACGGTTCTTTCAGGATATTTATCTTTTATCTCAACACCGATAGCATGTGCTAAATGTGTTTTTCCCAATCCAACGCCACCAAAAACTAGTAAGGGGTTGAAAGAAGTGCCTCCAGGTTTGTTCGCAACAGCCATTCCAGCTGAACGTGCCAAACGATTGGAATCTCCTTCAAGGAAATTATCAAAATTATAATTCGGATTTAATTGAGATTCTATTTTAATATTTCGAATACCGGGAATCACAAAAGGATTTCGCAATTCAGGATTCTTAGATTTTATCGGAACATCCATCTCTTGTGGAAACAAATTGCCTCTATTGGAACTTGGAATCTTTTCAGTAAAAGGTTCTTTATTGCCATAGGTGTTCTCCATACGAATGATGTATACCAACTTAGCCGTTTCACCTAGTTCTTTCGTAAGGGCAACTTTGAGCAATTTGACATAATGCTCTTCAAGCCACTCGTAAAAAAATTTGCTAGGTACTTGAATGCTCAATGCATTCTCTGAGAGTTTAATCGGCTTGATAGGTTCAAACCATGTTTTGAATGCCTGCGGTTGGATGTTATCTTTGATAAACGCCAAACAATTGTTCCAAACGGAATTAGCAGTTACACTCATTCTAAAACTTCTCTTATTTGATGGTTAGTGATTCGTCTAGTAGGTTGAAAAGTTGGTTGGAGCGAACCTCATTTTCTGGTTGAGCAAATATGTGAACAAAAAAGCTAAAAAAAAAATGAAATGGTATTGAATTTTCGCTTTTTTTTTCTCATGTTCACGAGCCCATTTCACGACCTCTTTAAATGTATCATTTTTTATCAGATAAAGCATGAATTTTAACGAAATTTCTTTTCGCGTCAGATATGGTGAAACCGACCAGATGGGTGTGGTCTATCACGGTAATTATGCGCAATATATGGAGATGGGTAGAGTGGAGTGGCTACGCGAAATGGGAATTTCCTACAAAAATATGGAAGAAAACGGCATAATGTTGCCAGTTATTTCATTGCATGTAAATTATAAGAAACCTGCGGTCTACGATGACCTGATTACCGTCAAAACCATTCTTAAAAAAATACCCTCTGTCAAAATTGAATTTGACTTTGAAATTTACAATGAAGCGCGTGAAATTTTGGCAGAAGCAACGGTAGTTCTGGCTTTTATGGATATGCAGAGAAATCGGCCGGTAAGATGTCCGCAATACTTGCTAGACACAATTGCTAAAAATCAGTCTTAATCGATTTTTTTAATTTTCACTTTGTGCAGTCCTTCAAAGAAACTTGAAAAATTTTCGGCTTCACTTTTTCGTGCTAAAACGATTAGTGTACAATCCATTTCTAATTGTTGAGATGAGATTGTAAATCTTTTTTGTTTGATGATGCGCATAACTTTGTCCATGTCATCATACCCAAAGGAGAGTTCAAATTGCCTTTCAAGTTTTTTTTCTACAATGTCAGCATTTTCCAAAGCTAGTTGCGCTCCGGTTCGGTAAGCAGCTATTAGTCCACCCACACCTAATTTTGTTCCACCAAATATTCTGGCAACAGCGACTAAAACATTGGTTACATCAAATGCTTGTAGTTGTCCATATATCGGTTGTCCGGCTGAATTGTTCGGTTCCCCATCGTCATTTGCACGATAGCGTATCTGCTCTGTTCCTAGCTGCCAAGCATAACATACATGCCCTGCGGTATGATGTTTTTTCCTTAAGGATTCAATAATCGGTTTTACCTCATCCTCGTTTTGAATCGGAAAGGCATATCCGAAGAATTTACTTTTCTTCTCCTTAAACAAGATTTCTCCCGAAGGTTTTGAAAGTGTGCGATATGTATCGGAAAGCTTGTCCATTAAAATAAAGCGACTAAAATGATACTTAGAATGGCCAAAGCAATCCCACCCCAATTCTTTACACTAATTTTTTCTTTGAATAATAAAATACCGAGCAGAGTAGAAAACATCACTATGGCGACATTGTTTATGGTAAATATGGATGCACTGTTCAAAGCATCATTCTGAAGTGCACGCAGCAGGAAGAAAATGGAAAAGTAATTAGGAATACCCAGACAAATTCCTCCAAGAACATTTCTAAGATTGATTTTCAAAGGTTTTTTAAAGGATTTGAATATGATGAATAGGATTCCGATAAAAGCAGCACAGGCAAAAACAGTAGCTGAAAATAGTGATAATTCTGCGGGAGCTATAAATTCCTTTTGAAAATAACCAAGCGATGCATCAATCAGTCCTGAGCCCATAAAAGTTAAAAATGGCAATAGGAGGGAAGCAGTTTTAAAAGCGACGGACTTCTCTTTTACCGATGCATAGTAAACGGCTGCTAAAGCCAGAAGAATCCCTAGTATTTTTATAGGGCCTAGTTCTTCTTTATAAAGAAACACACCAACCAAAACAGGAATCACTAAAGACATTTTTGTTGCTACCGAAGCCACAGAAACTCCTAAGCGCTGTGAAGTCGCTGCCATTAAGTTAAAAACAATAATGAAAAGGAAACCAAGCGCAAAGGTTCCCCAGAACCATGGTTTTTCTGGAATTTCGACTATTGCAGTTGCTCCTTCATAAAAGAGCAGGCCAACGGTACAAGCCACCACGTAATTTGTGATAATTGCGTAAAGTGTATCTATTTTGTAAATCGAGAAAAGCTTAAAAATCACAAAGATTAAACTCGAAAAAAGAACACTTAAAGCAAGGTCGAGCATACTACAATTTGGATTTTAACTGTGTGATATCTTCTTTACCAACTTGAAGATTCCAGCATTTGATCCCGAGCTTTTCAGCCGCATCCGTATTTTCTTTGGTGTCATCAATGAAGAAAGTTTCTTCTGCCTTTAATCCATTTTCTTGTAGTACGAAATTGTAGATGTCGGCATTGGGCTTTCTTAGATGTATTTCATGGGATAAATAGAATTTTTCAAAGGAACTTCGAAACCGATTAAACTTTTGGTTTCCCATTTTCTCTTCTACTTCTTCGATATGCAGGGCATTCGTATTACTCAAAAGAAACAAACAATAGTTGTTTTCCTGTGCGATTCCTTCAATAAACTCCAAACGCTCATCCGGAAAATCTAGCAACATCCCATTCCATATCCCTTTAATTTCTTCGGAGGAAGCGGACGGATAGACAGTCGTTAATTGCGACACAAAATCTTCAGAAGAAATTTTGCCCACTTCATAATCCATATTAATAGCCAGGACTTCCGGACTCAAAACTGGGTTACCTCCATAGCGCTCAATCTCGCGAAATATAATCTCTTTATCAAGATTTATGAAAATATCTCCAAAGTCAAAAATGATGTTCTTAATCATTGCGATAGATTTTTAAATGGTCACTTTCTATATTCTGGGAGTTGATAAGTTTTCCAGAGAACTCTGGGGCTTTAATTCCTTTTGTTAAAGATGTATTTCCCGTAAAAACTCTTGCTTCGTCCCATAAACCTGCATCAATAAAGGTTTGTAGTGTTTTTGAACCGCCTTCGATTAAGATACTTGTTAGATTGTATCCAGGGAGAATTTCACAAATCTGTTTTGCAAGGTCCATAGAAAAGTCCAAATATTGATAGTGTATCTCTCCTTTAGTATCCTTCTTTACCTCTTCAACTTCTGTTAATAGCATTGTGGGTATACTTTCATCAAGCACATGGTAATCTTCGGGTATTTTTAAATCTTTATCCAATATTATGCGAAACGGATTTTTACCTTTCCAGTGTCGCGCATCCAATTTTGGGTTGTCTTCCAAAACAGTATTTGTTCCGACTAAAATACCTAGCTCCTCAGTACGCCATTGATGAACCATTTGGCGTGAGCGGGCATTTGTAATCCAATAGGGTTCGGGGTTTGAACCACGCTTCCCTTTTTCCGGGGCTATAAACCCATCTAAGGTCTCTGCCCATTTTAAAATAATATACGGACGCTTTTTTTCATAAAAGGTCAAGAAGCGTTTGTGATGCTCTCGACATTCCTTTTCCAGTATTCCGCAGGTGACATCGCAACCGAATTTCTTTAATTTTTCAATTCCTTTTCCAGCCACCTTTTCATTTGGGTCTAAAACACCAACAACAACATGAGGAATTTGATGGTCAATAATTAAATCAGCACAAGGAGGTGTTTTTCCATAATGACAGCAAGGCTCCAAAGTGACATAAAGAGTAGCCTTTTTTAAAAGAGTTTTGTCTCTAACCGATTGAATAGCATTCACTTCAGCATGAGATTTGCCATATGCACTTGTAAAACCCTCTCCTATGATTTCATCATTGTAAACAATAACTGCACCAACCATGGGATTTGGGGCTGCAATACCGAGTCCGTTTTGGGCGATTTCAATACAGCGCAACATGTATTTTTGGTGTATCTTCACCACGCAAAAATCGACTTTTTTCTGCGAATTGCTGCTGCCAACTGAAAACTATTTTAGAATGCTTCTACGGGAAATAAAAAACATATTCCACACTGAACTTGATTCACTTTATCCTAAAGAAGAAGTAGATAGTTTCTTCTATATGTTGATTGAAGACCAACTAAAGCTGGAACGTTTTATATTGGCAATGGAGCCAAATTTGATAATTTCTAAGGAAGAAGAAACACCTTTGTTTGATGCGCTTAGCGGATTAAAGTTGCAAGAGCCCATTCAACATATTATTGGGAAAACCCATTTTATGAATATGGAATTCAAGGTCAACAAAGATGTTCTAATCCCTAGGCCAGAAACGGAAGAGTTGGTTCGGTGGATTATTGAAGTAGTGCAAAGTACAAAGTTCGAAGTACGGAGTGGAAATACGCTAAGAATACTTGATATCGGCACAGGAAGTGGCTGTATTGCTATTTCTTTGACGAAGCATTTGAATACAGAAGTATATGCAATAGATATTTCAGAGGAAGCACTAAAAGTAGCTGAAGAAAACGCAAAGTTAAATGAAGTTGATATCACATTTCTAAAAGAAGATATTTTGGATTTAGGTCAGTTGGAGGTGAAATTCGATATCATTGTTTCAAATCCTCCTTATGTAAGGGAGCTGGAGAAAAAGAAAATACTGAAAAATGTTTTGGAGCATGAACCTGACTTGGCCTTATTCGTTTCAGATGACAACCCTTTGGTTTTTTATAAAGTAATCACCGAGTTTGCTTCAAAGAATTTAAAAGAAAATGGACAGCTTTTTTTTGAAATCAACCAATATTTAGGAAAAGAAACTAAACAGCTTTTAAGAGACCATAATTTTTCTGAAATTGAACTTCGAAAAGATATGTTTGGCAATGAACGCATGTTGAAAGGAACCTTGATTAAAAATATAAAATGAAAAGCATCGTGGTATTCTGTGGAAGCAGTGAGGGTAGAAGCGCAGACTATGTTCAGCATGGGTTAGATTTAGGGAAATCCTTGGCCCAAGAAGAAATTACCCTAGTGTATGGAGGAGCAAAAATCGGTGTGATGGGCGCCGTTGCAAAAGGGGCTTTGGAATCGGATGGAAAAGTAATTGGAGTGATTCCGGATTTTTTAAAAATCCGTGAAGTCTTTCATACGGGATTAACCGAGCTAATCGTAACCCAAGATATGCACGAACGAAAACTCAAAATGCATGAACTTTCCGAAGGTATCATCATGCTTCCCGGCGGCTACGGTACTCTAGAAGAGTTTTTTGAAATGTTGACTTGGGCACAATTGGGTTTGCATCAATATCCCATTGGTATTCTAAACACCAATGGTTTTTACACTGAACTCTTGAACATGTTAGCCAAAATGGTTGAACAGGGCTTCGTCAAAAAAGAGAATTACAAGATGATATTGGTAGACGAAACTATTGAGGGTTTGTTGAACCAAATGAAAAATTACGACCCACCACCAGTACCAAAATGGATTAATAAAGAACAGGTATAGTATCCTCTCCGGGGAGGGGTGCCGAAGGCGGGGTGGGTTTTGCACAATGGTCATTGTAAAAACCCCTTATTTTATAAAGAATAACGGTATTAAATGGAAATAAAACAACAAATAGAATCCCTAAGAAAAGAACTCCGCGAGCATAATCACAACTATTATGTTTTGGACAAACCTACCATATCAGATTATGATTTTGATATGAAATTAAAGGAGTTACAAGATTTGGAATCCAAACATCCTGAGTTTCATGATCCGAATTCTCCGACTTTGCGGGTAGGGGGCATGGTGACCAAAAATTTCGAGACGGTTTCACATGACCAACGAATGTATTCCTTAGACAATTCGTATTCCAAAGAGGATTTAGAAGATTGGGAAAAACGAATTCAAAGAGTTTTGGGAGATGTTGAAGTTGAATTTACTTGCGAGTTAAAATACGATGGTGCTTCTATTAGCCTTAGCTATGAAGAAGGCCAGTTAATCAGAGCGGTCACAAGAGGAGATGGGTTTCAGGGAGATAATGTAACAACTAATATCAAAACGATTAACTCGGTTCCATTGCAATTAAAAGGGGATTACCCTCCAAAATTTGATATCCGGGGAGAGATTGTTTTGCCTTTCGAAGGTTTTGCGAAAATGAATGCAGAGCGAGTTGCAAACGGAGAAGAACCCTATATGAATCCTAGAAATACGGCTTCGGGAAGTCTGAAATTACAAGATAGTGCTGCTGTCGCCAAACGACCCTTGGATTGCTTGTTATACGGAATCGTCGGCGAGAATACAGGAATCACAACACAATGGCAAATGCTAGACAAAGCCCGGGATTGGGGCTTCAAAGTACCGACGGTTGCCAAACTATGTAAAACAACAGATGAAGTAATGGAATTTGTTGAATACTGGGATGTGCACCGACATGACCTACCGTATGAAACAGATGGTGTGGTTATCAAAGTGAATAGTTTACAACAACAAGATGAATTAGGGCATACTTCAAAATCACCTCGCTGGGCAATGGCCTATAAATTTAAAGCCGAGCAAGTTTGCACAGTTTTGAATGAGATTACATATCAAGTAGGTCGGACAGGTGCTATTACTCCAGTTGCCAATTTGGAACCTGTTTTGTTAGCCGGTACAACAGTGAAGAGAGCTTCATTGCATAATGCCGACCAAATCGCCAAATTCGATATTCGGGAAGGAGATACCGTTTTTGTGGAAAAAGGAGGAGAGATTATTCCCAAGATTATCGGAGTAGATTTTAGTAAACGTCCGCAGAATTCCAAACCAACAAAGTATATAAATCATTGTCCCGAATGCCATACCGAATTAGTTCGAACGGAGGGAGATGCCAAACACTATTGCACGAACTTTTACGGTTGCCCAGTTCAAATCACGGGACGAATTCAGCATTATATTTCGCGTAAAGCAATGGATATCGAAGGAATGGGTAGCGAAACAGTGACCTTACTTTTCCAAGAAGGATTGATAACAAACTATGCTGACCTCTACACTCTTACAAAAGAACAGGTTACGCCTTTGGAAAGGATGGCTGAGAAGTCCGCAGAAAACTTGGTGAATGGTGTTGTGGAATCTGTAAAGATTCCCTTTGAACGTGTGATGTTTGCTTTGGGAATTCGCTTTGTCGGGGAAACAGTGGCTAAAAAATTGGCAAAAGCCTACAAGAATATTGATGCTCTTATGGATGCATCTGAGGAAGAACTTGTTGCAGTTGATGAAATTGGCGAGCGTATAGCTAAAAGTGTGGTTGAGTTCTTCCAGAATGATGCTAATAGAGAGATAGTAGCTCGATTAAAAAGCTACGGAGTACAGTTTGAGTTATCCGCAGAGAAACTGGAGAATCAGACTGAAAAATTGAAAGGGCTGATTTTTGTGGTTTCAGGGGTGTTTGAAAAAGTGAGCCGTAATGAACTTAAAAAACTTATTGAAGATAATGGAGGTAAGGTAGGTTCGTCGGTATCTTCTAAGACATCTTATTTGGTTGCTGGCGATAAAATGGGGCCAAGCAAACGGACTAAGGCAGAGACTTTAGGAGTGCAGATTATTTCTGAAGATGATTTTTTAGAGATGGTTTAGGGTCTAACCAAGATTTCTCGAGTTATACTTTGATTGCTCAAACTCAAAAATTTTGAGTTTATGATCGATATCCTCATCTACCTTATATATTTTTAAAAAGAACTTTCCTTCTGGTGCAAAAATAGGCATATTGTCAACCGGTTTTTCTCGCTGCCTATTTGATTTTCTAAGGCGCTCAGTCAGGGAATTGGTTTTTCCCATAAAATCCTCCAATTTAAAGGGGGTCATATTTAAACTAGGTTTCGTAATACCTGGTGTATTCGAATTGTAGTTAAATACACCACCGCTGAATGTTTTTGGTGATTGCTGTGCGAATGCTATTGCACTAGAAATAAGTAAAACTATGGTAAAGGCTTTTTTCATCACATTAATCTTAGTTTAAAAGTACATAATATCTACATCTATTTTTAAATCCAGAGTAATTGTTAGCATTATTTTAAGTTTGTATCTTCCATTATTTCAAACACTTAGTTTTTCAGATACTCAAGATTAACATTACTGCCTGTCATTTGCCAGTGCCCTAACGAAATTGGGATATTCCCTATGCTATTTAAGGTGTCAAAGAACTCGCGCGTAACAAAATCTTTATCTTGAGACTCTTTCATTTTGGCGTATTCCGCCATGGCATTTTCCAAAAGGTACTTACCAGTAATATAGCTGGTGCCGTAACCAGGTTGGCGCAAGTATAAATGTTGCTCAAAAATTAAGAGTTCTTTTTCGGTTTTCATCCAGCCGCGGGGGGTGTACTCTGAGTGGATACTTCCTGCTTCCTCCATGGTCATTTCATTAGCATGGGCATATAATGAACCTAAACCTCTTGCCGCCCGCTGCGCTATCATAATATAAACGATTTCTTTGCTCCTAGGACTGTCATCATATAAACCGGCTTGCAAAAACATTTCTTCAACAGCCGTTGCCGTACCTTCATTTCGTGAATCAAAAATATTGTAGAGTAGAGGACCTCGTCTTACCTCACTTTTATGAGGTTCAAGATCCATACGCGCTAATTCAAACCAATGATAAAAATGTGAGTATAGAGGTCTAGGGTCATAATGTTCTCCTATATAAAAAAAGTTACGCTTTTCTCTGGGAATGTACTCTCCAAGATGTTCTCGTAGCGCAGGTTCAAAATAAGGTTTTACAGTCACGATTTCCTGCTGGTCTAAGAAATCCAAGAGACTTTTTGCAGCATTATCAGCCATCTTATCGTAGGCTTCAGGTGAATTGGCGTCTACCAGTTCAGGGAGTTTACGATTTCGATGTTCCTCTAACTTTAGAGCAGTCCAAGCACGGGATAGCTCTCTTTTTAGAAGCAATACTTCATCATCCCAAGTTAAAGGCACCAAATGTACATTTTGCAAATACCAGGTATAGTTTTCTTTGCCGATTCCGGAAGGACCTGTCTTATTTTTCCCTTCTGTCTTTAACCATGAAACCAAATCATCGGTCGCTTCTATTGCTGTATTGACCGCCGTGACAATTTTTTTTTCATTTTTGATTTCTTCTTTTTCCTTGAAATTCCTGAGCACAGCGCTTTGTCTTTCGATATCCCGGATTCCTGCTATCCATAATTCCTTGGCATTTCCGGTCAAGTTTATCTTTGCCTGCGCATTTAAAGAAGGAATGACGGCCAAGTCAGCCAATAGTCTTTTCTTTTCATCTTTTGACAATGGAAACGAATACGTCCATAGTTCAGTTGTTGCGTGATGTGTAGGTCCTTCATGAGCTGGAACATCACTTTTACTAATCCAAACACTTTTGTAATAAGCAGGGTCGCGTACCCAGGGCTTTAGAACACGATGGTTAAAATCGTAGCCATTCATCTCAGCCCAAACTAGCATCCAATCGACCTGATTCTCAATTGACCAATTCGTCGTATCAATCGCTATTAACTGTTTCTGTAATGCTTTAAATTTTGGCCAGCGATTTTCAAAAGTTTTAACGGTATAATCTGGGGCTCCATCTCTTAACGGAGGTGTTTCGAAAGAACGCCATTCCTTAAAAAGTCTTACCAAATTTAAATACTTGTTATTAGACTCATTCTGAGCTTTTGCAGATAGGGTGGAAAAAAATAGATATATGGAAAGTAGTAGTATCTTTTTCATTTTCAATGTTGGTTTAAAGAGTAAGGAAAGATAGCAAATCTTAAGGGTATCCGAATCTCTTTTTATTTGATTGGACATTGAAGAAACAAAAAAGGTAGTTTAAGGCAAAAATAAATGTAGAATGACATTAATTTACTCGACTAAGGCTTTTCATAGGGTATTTTGCCATTAGGTAAGTCTTTCACGAATTCTTTGATACTTGCTATAAATATCTGTGGATTATCCTCTTGGACATACGTTTTGGAGTTACTAATTTCCACAAAAGTGGAATTTGAAAAAATGGAATGTAATCTTTTGCCTAATTCAATTGGAAAAAGTTCTAAGTCGTCCATACCCCATAAAATTAGCGTTGGTTTATCGAATTCGGTCAGTTCTTTACTGGCTTTTGCAGTATATTTTGGATGCCATTCTATTGCCAATTTTTTGAAATCTCTTCTTATCCGTTTACTGGCAACAAAGTATTTTACATATAAATCGAAAATTTCTTCCTTTTTCAAAGTATGACTTAACAAACCGAATGTCATGTCCCATTTTAAAGATGGCTTGTAGCTGAAAACCTTGGAAAGAACCCACAAGTAACCCGGTATTTTTACCAAGCTTTTTAACGACTTGAATTTTTTAGGGGGAAAAACTTCAAATCCCTCACAATTGCTCAAAATCAAATGAGTAACTCTCTCACCATATTTTGCGGTAAAGACTTGCGCATATGCTCCTCCCGTATCGTTGGCAACAATAATAACATTGCGCAAATCAAGTGTTCTCAAAAATTTGGAAATTAGGTCTGCAATTCCAACAGGTGAGAAGTCTAGCCTGCTAGATATGGGTATTTTATGTCCACCAAAAGGCCATTCGGGAACTATACAATGAAAATGTTTAGATAGTTCAGGTATTACTTTCCTCCAGGTTTTTCCGCTTGCGAAAGCCCCATGAATAAATAACATATGATTCCCTTTTCCAAAATCTTCGTACTCAATTTGATTTCCGTCTATCTCAGCTATTTTCATTGATTAATCTAGAGTTTAGCACAAATGCTTCATAACGGTTTATGAATGAGCCGTTACAACTATATGACAATTACTTTTGGAGCCTTATACACTTCGTTCAAACACAAAACAGGTCAAGCTACTAACTAAATCAACAGCACATTAATATCATATATCTCTAAGATGTTGATTTTTCTATCCCTGATTTTGTATTGGCGTACAAACTTCAATAATGAATCCGTTTAAATCTCTTAAATAACCAACTTGTTGACCCCATGGTTTTGTTACGCTTTCTTCCAAAAGCTCGGCACCATTTTTAATTGCATCTCGCATTACTTTTTCCACATCTGAAGTTGTTAAGGCCAATTCAATTCCAAACGGCTTTTCATTCAAGTTGCTCTTTATAAAACCTTTTCTAAAGTTTGAATTACCCAGTTCAAAGTTTGCAAATGCGATTGTTGTCGACCCTGATTCGATTTCACCATAATCATTTTCAGGTGTTAACAATTTCTGTTTAAATCCAAATGCTTTGTTGTAGAATTCCATTGTTCTTGGTACATCTTTTACGTAGAGAATTGTGTATGCGTACTGAATGTCCATTTCCTTAATTTTTATTGGTAAGTATTTACGTTGCTTTTTTTTGGTATAATATTCGGTAAAGACCATTCAATCAAATTATCATAAATGGGATGATGCTTTTTACGTTTCTTTAAGTTTTAGCTAGTTTTTCTTGCTTGGCATAAACTGCTTTGGGTCATAATAAAACTGCTCCTGGTAAATTTTTTCTCCCTTCCATTTTTGATAAGCTATTTCATTGATTTCAGAGATTGTGCCATCTTTCCATTCAAATTTGAAATTCCATAGTATGACAACTTTATCTTCTATTTGAAAGAAAGGCTTTTGGTATTTCGAACTAACAAAAGAAGCTTTATTTAGTATGTTTCTTTCATAGGCAACCAAATTTTCTAACCCAATTCTTGGAGGATTCTGATTTTCTTGAATTGAGGCATCAATGGTATAAAACCTTTCAATTACCTGGTCATGAGGGTCATTTTCAACTGCTTCTATAAAACGTTCTATAGTTTTTTTAAGTGGCATATTTTATGTTTTTTGCAGGAACCCATAGTGGTCCAACTAGTATAATTAGCAAGAATATATTTGTTACTGCATTATTGGAATTACCTGAGAATATTGAACCAGAACTATCAACGACAAACCAAGATAGTAAGCTAATCAATACGATTTTTCGCACTTGTTCAGGCGCTAGATCATAAATTTTTGATGACAAGAGCCATATTAAAATTGCCCATCCAAATAAAATTCCTCCTGAAATAGCAGATAAAAATTCAGTAGTGTTAGCATCGTAGTTCTGGACATTATCAAAAGGCCAACTTGAAATATCAAGAACAAACTCTATTGCTCCTTTCGTCTTAGGTATTGACCCTAAGAAAAACAAAGCGGCATACAACATCGATAAAATGGAAGAAATCTTTAACCAGATTTTGTGAGTTTTGCCCGACATGATAATTCATTTTAAATTGGTCAGACAAAGATGTCAATGATTGTGTTGTTATTTTAGCCGGTAGCGTACAATTCAAACAAATCTGTTTGAAATTCGAGTTAAATTTTCAAAGTATTCTGAAAGAAATTTGCGATGAAAATTATCTTTGTGTATCTGCATATAAAAATCTTCCGTAGCTATTTCAAACAAACCTTTTAGTTGATTCGTTGTCAACTTTAAGTTTATATCCTTTGCCCATAACATTACTCCATAGTTGCCTAATATTTGACTTGACCTTAATAATGCGGCCTCGGTCCCTTTATCGTTTCTGTTTATTCTTAATTGACGATGAAATAGCAAGTCTATTTTATGCTCGATTAGAACGTCTAATAATTCTGGGTGTATTGATTTACAGTTTGCCTCTTTTTTAGAAAGAACCGAAAACCTTTTGAAATGATGGTCAAACAAATTTTCTAAAAAGCATTCAAGGTCGGCAAAATAGTGGTAAAAAGAAGATTTACTAACTTCGACGGCTTTGGCTAGTTGTTCGACTTTAAGAGATTCCAATCCGTTTAAAGCATATATTTCATAACCTTTTTGTATCCAAGTTTCTTTCGGTGTAATCATTCTTTTACTTGTTTTGAACTTATGCCAGGGGTTTGCACAATAGCATAAGCGAATAAAATTAACTCACGACTTTCGATACAAAATACTAAATTAAACACTAAGACGGTTCAAGTATAGTCTTTCCTGTCTTGGCATTTAATTCATTGTTATTCATTACTTTTTTTATTCTAGGTGAGTCAATGGTATTTCCCTAGATGCAAGCGACTTAGAAGCAAATCCAAAATTCTCTTATGGATTTGTTACTATTATTTTTCCCTCCTTCTTTTTTTCAACTCTTGATTCTTCTATCCGGCATTTTTATGATGTAAATAGAATTCCTTGTTAGTATAATTGATGACAAAATTTTCTTTTAACCAAAAATCCCAAAAACGTTGTTTCCATTATTACTAAAAGAAAAAGGGACTCCAAAAATTGAAGTCCCTTTATTACTAGTAGCGAGAGTGAGACTTGAACTCACGGCCTCCGGGTTATGAAAAAGACGACACATGTTATCAAAATAATGTAAATATACTGATATACAATTAGTTATGAATATTTTAATTTTGTTTGATATCAAATAATAGGGCCTAAAAGCAATAAATGTTGTACCTATGTTGTACCCAGGATTTTGTACCTTTAAAATAAAGATAAGTTATGGCAACGGTACAAGCTGTCCTCAGAAATAAGAAAAATTCACACGATAAATATCCAATTGCCATTCGGATAACTAAAAATCGTAGGTCATCTTTCATTTATACAGGTCAGTATATCGAGAAAAAATTGTGGGATAAAGTCAAGTGCAAAGTAAAACGTTCACATCCCAATTCTGCCCATTTAAATCAATTGATATTAACACGGGTATCTGAAGTAAATAGTAAACTTCTAGAATCAGAAATTTCTAAGGAGTATAAATCCGTTCAAACTATAAAGGATAATATTCAGAATAAGAACAGGCATGATTTTTATTCCGTGGCAGAATTATATCTCGCAAACCTTCGAAATAGAAAACAATTCCACCGGTATGACAATGAGAAAAGTAGAATTGAACGATTTTTGGAATTCACCAAACATCAAGAATTACCTTTCAATAGTATAACGGTTAATTTACTTCGTAGGTTTGAAACACATCTTCTTCACAAAAAAGGATTGGCATTTCGGACTGTAATGAACTATATAATTCCTATTAGAACCATTTATAATTTGGCCATTGCTGAATCTATTGCCGATAGGAATAATTATCCATTCGGTCGTGGAAAGTATCAGATTAAATTTCCAGACTCAGAAAAGGTTGGATTAAACGTTGAGGAGGTTCAACTTTTGGAAAATGCAGTTGGCCTGACCGAAGCCCAGCAGCACGCATTGAACGTCTGGCTCTTAAGCTTTTATTTTGCTGGAATTCGAATAACAGATATAATTCAGTTAAGATGGAGTGATTTCAGTGATTACCGGTTGCATTACCGTATGAGCAAGAATGATAAACGTGTTTCTTTAAGAATACCGATTAAAGCTAAGTTGATTTTGAATATCTATAGAGAGTCATCAAATGATTCGGAAGAGTTTGTTTTTAAGGAGCTTCGAAACACTGATTTTAATAATGCGAAACAGGTGCGTACTAGAATTAAGACTACAACTAGAAATTTTAACCGACATCTTAAACGCATTGCCAAAAATGTTGGAATAGATAAAAATTTAAGTATGCATATTGCGAGGCACACCTTTGGTAATATCTCGGGAGATAAAATCCCGATTCAAATGCTACATAAGTTGTATCGTCATTCCTCGATAACCACTACGATTTCTTATCAGGCTAATTTTATGAATGATGAACAGGACGAAGCTTTAGATAAAGTGGTCAACTTTTAAATTTAAAAGCCCATCCCCAAATCTTACCATAACTTGACCGCGCGGGATCCTATTTCGATTTTATAGCGTCCAGGTAGGTAAGCGTAAATTAAAATCGAAATAGGGCGCATCTACTTACCTTTCTTGTATTGGTTATAATCTACTTCAGATAATCCTAAGGATTCAAGCAGATCATTGGATTTTATTCAAAAAAACATCTCTTCCATAGTTAAAATCAAAGTACTTCCAGTTCCTGTATTGCCTAACAATTAATTTCAAGTCGGTTGGCAATTCAAGATGTGTCATTGTCATGACAATCTTGCTTTTTCTCCCGAAGGTCCTTTAGATTAAAGGCCCTTGGTCGCAAAAGTTAAAGACATATGTTGATAATGATTCAAGAGGGGGGTCTGGGG
>NZ_VATY01000003.1:414506-764813 GCF_005885635.1 Maribacter algarum (ex Zhang et al. 2020) | reverse complement strand
CTTACCATTCCGAACAGGGAAGTTAAGCCCGTCTGCGCCGATGGTACTGCTACACCAAGTGGGAGAGTAGGTAGCCGCCTTCTTCGAAAGCCCCTTCACATCAAGTGAAGGGGCTTTTTTTATGAGGCGAATTCAATAGAAAATATTCAAATTACCTTTTTACTATATTTGAGTAAAATCAAAAGAATGTTTTTTAGGAATTGCACTCCACTACTTATTTCCTTTTTCTTACTTCTCTTTAGTTGTAAACAAGAATCGCCAACCGCCAAGAAAAAACCAAATGTTGTTTTTATACTAGTAGATGATTTAGGATTGATGGACTTAGGTATTACGGGAAGCAAGTATTACGAAACTCCCAACATAGACAGGCTGGCTAAAGATGGTATGATATTTACCCAAGGGTATGCAGCTAGTAGAGTATGTAGTCCATCGAGGGCAAGTATTATGACTGGAAAATTTACCGCAAGACATGGAATAACCGATTGGATAGGTGCAAAGACTGGAACCCAATGGCGAGACCATGGCAGGCATGACAGATTACTTCCCCCAGAATATATACATAATTTACCGAAAGAAGAAATAATCCTTGCCGAGGCAATGAAAAAGGCAGGTTACAAAACCTTTTATTCAGGAAAATGGCACCTGGGAAAAGAAGGATCATGGCCAGAGGACCACGGATTCGATATTAATGTTGGTGGATGGGACAAAGGGAGTCCGATTGGGGGCTACTTTTCACCTTGGGAAAACCCCAAATTGGAGAATCAAGTTGATGGCGAAAACCTTTCAATGCGTTTGGCAAAAGAGACGGCCTCATTTATAAAAAAGCATAAAGATTCTAGCTTTTTTGCTTTCCTTTCTTTTTATGCTGTCCATGGTCCTATTCAAACGACAAATTCCAAATGGAAGAAATACCGGGAAAAAGCAGTTAAAAGAGGAATAGCTGAAAGTGGTTATATAATGGAAACCGTACTGCCAATTCGACAAGAACAGGATAATCCAATTTATGCGGGACTAGTCGAAAGCATGGATGACGCTGTTGGAGTTGTTCTGGATGAGTTGAGAGATCAAGGTATAGATAATGAAACTATTGTGATATTTACATCAGACAATGGAGGAGTAGCTTCTGGTGATTCTTTTTCCACATCCAACCTGCCTCTAAGAGGAGGAAAAGGATATCAATGGGAAGGTGGAATTCGTGAACCGTATTTTATCAAAGTACCATGGTTAAGAAATAATGGAGCAGAAAATAACTATCCAGTGACAGGTGCGGATTTCTATCCTACAATTTTAGATTTAGCAGATATTGATTTGCTACCGAATCAGCATGTTGATGGTATTAGTTTAAAACCATTGTTGGAAGGGGAAAAAATAGCTCTAGAACGTCCTTTGTATTGGCATTATCCACATTATGGCAATCAAGGAGGCGAACCTTCATCTATTATACAAGAAAATGGGTGGAAGTTAATTCACTATTGGGAAGATAATAGGGAAGAACTTTACCAATTGAACACTGATATTGGAGAGAAGAACAACATTATTGAGTACCATTCTTCGGTTGCTCAGCGGATGAGCGAAAAATTGATAGCTTGGTTAAATGATGTTGATGCCAATAGGCCCACATTCGACCCTGAATTTAAAGAGAGGCTGGCTGAGCAGCGTCGCGATATGTTGGTGAATGAAAAATGGCCATCCTTGGAAAAAGATAGAATAAAAATACTTTCGGAAGATTTCAAACCAAATGGGGATTGGTGGGGAAGTCAATTGACGAAAGACTAATTATTTTTTTACACCCTTGGTAAATCTCCTTCTCCCTTAAAAGGTAAATATGATTCTCCCATTAGGAAAGTATCAATGTGATATGCTGCTTGTCTACCCTCTGAAATAGCCCAAACAATCAAAGATTGTCCTCTCCGTTGATCTCCGGCAACAAAAACACCGGGAACATTTGTCATGTAATTATTCTCGTACGCTCTAATATTCGTTCTTGCATCAGCTTCCAAACCTAATTGTTCTGCTATGGTCATTTCAGAACCTGTAAAGCCCATGGCCAATAGAGCTAATTCACATTTCCATTCTTTTTCTGTGCCTTCAACTTCTTTTAAAATAGGACGTTGACCAGCTTGTTTAATCCATTCAACTTCTGCGGTAATCAAGCCTTTAAGATTTCCATCTTTATCACCGATAAATTCCTTTGTGGAAATACTAAAAAAGCGTTCGGCTCCTTCTTTATGAGAAGAACTGGTTCTGAGTCGCATAGGCCAAAAAGGCCAAGGCTGACCTGCTGGACGCTCTTCCGTTGCCATGGGCATAATTTCAAAATTTGAAACTGATTTAGCACCATGGCGTATTGATGTTCCTATACAATCCGAACCTGTATCACCACCACCTATTACAATTACATCTTTATCTGTAGCGAGAATTTCATTTTCAAATTTCTTTACACCATCTACACGTCTATTGTTTTGAGGTAGAAAATCCATCGCTTGCACGACACCTTTTAAATTTGAACCTTTGATAGGCAGATTTCTTCGTACGGTTGCTCCCCCACAGAGAACAACAGCATCAAAATCATTTTTCAGTTCTTCTGCATTTACATCGACTCCAACGTGCACGCTGCATTTGAATTCGATACCCTCTTCTTCTAGAACCTTTAGTCTTCGGTCAATAACATGCTTTTCCATTTTGAAATCTGGAATTCCATAACGTAATAATCCACCAGGTTTTTCATCTCTTTCGAAAACGGTAACAGTATGTCCTGCTCTGTTTAATTGTTGGGCAGCTGCTAGCCCAGCTGGACCTGAACCTATAATAGCCACTTTCTTTTCTGTTCTGGTCGCCGGAGGCTGTGCGATAATCCATCCTTTTTCAAAAGCAGTTTCTACAATGTTTTTTTCAATATTTTCAATCGAAACAGGGTCTTCATTAATCCCTAAAACGCATGCCTCTTCACACGGTGCTGGGCATAACCTTCCTGTAAATTCTGGAAAGTTATTGGTTGAATGCAAGATGCCTGCAGCCTTTTCCCATTTTCCTCTGTAAACCGCATCATTAAAATCAGGAATCAGATTTCCTAAGGGGCAACCACTATGACAGAAGGGAATACCACAATCCATACATCGGGCGCCCTGCTCCTTAAGTTCCTTTTCTTTCATGGGAACGGTAAACTCCTTGTAATTTTTTACACGTTTATCAACGTCTTGGTAACTTTCTACTTTTCTATCGAATTCCAAAAATCCTGTTATCTTTCCCATGTTTCGATTTATATAGTTTGTAGTTTTTCTTCTTCTAAGCGAATCAATGCTTGACGATATTCTTCTGGGAATACCTTCACAAAATCAGGTAAACATTCTTCCCAGTTTTCAAGAATTCGTTGTGCTAGAGGGCTCATTGTGTAATTGTAATGGCTTTCAATTAATTCGCGCAATTGTTTGATATCTTGTTCCTCTTCAACCGCTAATAAATTCAAACCTTCTTTGCTGCAATTCTTTTCGAATGTTTTGTTCTTATCGTAAATGAAGGCGATTCCACCGCTCATGCCAGCACCAAAGTTTCGGCCTACTCCGCCTAGAATAACGGCAACTCCACCGGTCATATATTCACAACCATGGTCTCCTATACCCTCTACTACCGTTTTTGCCCCTGAATTACGGACACAAAAACGTTCACCTGCTTTTCCGTTTATATAGGCTCTTCCTGCAGTAGCTCCGTAAAGCGTAACGTTACCTGTAATAACATTTTCTTCGGGAACAATGGTTGATCCATCAGGAACTTTAATCACCAATTTGGCCCCAGATAAACCTTTTCCTAAATAGTCATTTGTATTTCCATTCACGGTCATTGTCAAACCTCTGGTAGCGAATGCTCCAAAACTCTGTCCTGCGGACCCTGTAAAGTTTAGGCGCAATGTGTTTATTGGCAGACCTTGAGCACCATATATTTTTGAAATCTCATTGCTGATTATAGCTCCAACCGCTCTATCTGTGTTACAAATAGGAAAATCTAAAACGGCTTTTTCTTTTCTAAACAAAGAAGGATTTGCCTTTTCGATAATTTCAAACTCAATGGATTTATCAACATCATGCACTTGCTTTTGCGTATTGTAGAATTTTGTTCCAGTAGGAACATCTACCTGATGTAAAATTGGAGTCAAGTCTATACCATTTGCCTTATAATGGTCAATAGCTTTTTTACGATCTAGTTTTTGAACTTGGCCTACCATTTCATTGACGGTTCTAAAACCAAGTTGAGCCATGATTTCTCGTAGTTCTTGAGCAACAAAATACATGTAGTTCACCACATGTTCTGGCTTGCCTTTAAATTTTTTACGCAATTCAGGATTCTGAGTGGCAATACCGACTGGGCAGGTGTTCAAATGGCAAACACGCATCATAATACAGCCAGAAGCAACCAACGGTGCTGTTGCAAAGCCAAATTCTTCTGCACCAAGTAGACAGGCAACTGCAACATCACGACCGGTTTTTAACTGTCCGTCGCATTCCAAAACAATTCGATTTCTCAAATCGTTCATTACCAAGGTTTGTTGGGCTTCAGCAATTCCTAGTTCCCATGGTAATCCTGCATGTTTTAAAGAGGTCAATGGTGAAGCTCCTGTTCCACCATCAAAACCGGAAACGAGAACAACATCTGCTTTCGCTTTTGCTACCCCTGCGGCAACAGTTCCAACCCCTATCTCAGAAACCAATTTCACATTGATTCTTGCCTCACGATTGGCAGATTTTAAATCAAAAATCAGTTGTGACAAATCCTCAATCGAATATATATCGTGATGTGGAGGAGGGGAAATTAGTCCTACATACGGAGTAGAGTTTCTTGTTTTCGCAATAGCAGGATTCACTTTGGGTCCTGGTAATTGACCTCCTTCACCCGGTTTGGCACCTTGTGCCATTTTTATCTGTATCTCTTTGGCATTGGTTAAGTAATCGGAAGTTACACCGAAACGTCCAGAGGCTACTTGCTTGATGGCACTATTTCGCCAATCACCTGTCGCATTTTTGTAAAATCGTTCAGCATCTTCACCACCTTCACCAGAATTACTTTTTCCACCAATTCTATTCATGGCAATGGCCAAATTCTCATGCGCTTCCTTGCTAATAGAGCCGTATGACATCGCTCCAGTTTTGAAGCGTTTTACGATTTCTGTCCAAGGTTCTACTTCATCTAAAGGAATTGGGTCATAATTTGAAAATTCAAACAATCCCCGAATGGTCATAAGATTTTTTGATTGCTCATTGACCATTTCTGAGAACTCCTTGTAACTATCTGTTTCATTACTTCGGACAGCCTTTTGAAGTTTCGCAACTGATAAGGGGTTGAACATGTGTTTCTCCCCGTCACGTCTCCATCTGTATTCACCACCCATAGGTACATCCAAATTGGCAGCGACCTCTTTCTTGGCAAATGCCTTAGCGTGACGTTTAGCAATCTCTTTCTCTATCTCATATAAGCCAATACCTTGAATTCGAGTTGGTGTATTAGGGAAGTATTTACCAACAACTTTGGTATTGATACCGATACACTCAAACAACTGAGACCCTCTGTAGGAGTTCAAAGTTGAGATACCTATCTTATTCATTACCTTGAGAATACCCTTGCCAATCGCCTTGTTGTAATTCTTAATCGCTTCGTCAAAAGTATACTCTGTAATGTCATGTTCCTCTATTTGCTCACCTATGATTTCATTTACCAAATAAGGATTGATTGCACTGGCACCAAAACCAAAAAGCAAGGCAAAATGATGTACTTCACGAGGTTCAGCTGATTCTATTATGATGCTCAGTTTTGAACGTTTTCCTAGTTTTTGTAATCCACTATTTACAAATGAACATGCTAACAAGGCAGGGATAGGCGCTTGTGTGCTACTAACATTTCTATCCGATAGAATAATTATGTTTGTTCCTTCGTCAACTGCTTTTTCGGCTTGTTTTAATATGGATTCCAATGCATCCTCCAAACCATTGTGGCCTCTTTCGATATCGTATAAAGTAGGAATGGATACTACTTTGTAATCCGGACTGGCATCATAATTCTTGATTTTATCCAAATCCTCTTTCGATATTACCGGATTCTGAATTTTCAATTTTCGGCAATGTAATTCCGAGAAATCGAAAATATTATGGTCGCTACCTAATGTAAGACTGATATCTGTTATCAATTCCTCGCGTATACCATCCAAAGGAGGATTAGTAACCTGTGCAAACAATTGCTTAAAGTAATTGTATATAAGCTGTGGTTGTTCTGAAAGGACTGCAATAGGTGTATCCGAACCCATCGAGCCAATCGGCTCTTTGGCTGTTTTTCCCATGGGAAGGATAATCGTATTGATGTCTTCAAGAGTATAACCAAAAGCAGCTTTTCTTTTGTCTAATGAAGCTTCTCCTAAGAATAACGGACAATCGTTATAGGGGATATCCTTTAAATGAACAAGATTCTCATCTAACCATTTTTGATATGGATGGCGCTTTGCAATCTCATCTTTTATTTCCTCATCGTTGATAATTCGACCCGCTTCCATATTTACCAAGAACATCTTACCTGGCTCCAGTCTTCCATGGAATTCTACATTTTCTGGAGCGATATCTACCACACCAACTTCCGATGACATAATAACATAATCATCTTTGGTTACGGTGTATCTTGAAGGTCGAAGTCCGTTTCTATCTAAAACGGCACCAATATAGTTTCCATCAGTAAAAGGAACTGATGCAGGCCCATCCCATGGCTCCATCATACAAGAGTGATATTCATAAAAAGCTCTTTTAGCTTCAGACATATCAGGATTTTTCTCCCATGCTTCTGGAACTAAAATCATCATTACTTCAGGCAACGAACGGCCTGTCATCAACAACAATTCTACAACCATATCCATAGTGGCAGAATCCGATTTCCCAGGAAGTATGACAGGAATGATATTTTTAATCTCTTCACCAAACCAATCGCTTTCCAATAATTCCTCTCTAGACCTCATTCTGGAGACATTGCCACGAAGTGTATTTATTTCCCCGTTATGGCACATGTATCTAAAGGGTTGGGCCAAATCCCATGTTGGGAAGGTATTCGTAGAGAATCTTTGGTGTACTAGAGAAAGTCTAGTAACAACCCGAGGGTCCATCAAATCTTTATAATAAAGGCTTATGTCTTTAGGCATCAACAAGCCTTTGAAAATGATAATTTTTGTCGAAAGACTAGGGACATAGAAAAAACCACTTTCCGAAAGTTTAGAATTGATAATGGTATGCTCAGTTACTTTTCTCGCAATGAAAATTTTTAAATTGAAATTGAACTCCTCTTGCTCAGCATTTTCTTTGGCAATGAAAAGTTGTTTAACGAAAGGCTCAGTTTCCATAGCAATCCTCCCAGGAACTGACCGGTTTACAGGAACATCCCTCCAGCCTAAAAGTTGAAGGCCTTGCTTTTCAATATTTTCTTCGAAGACATCGATGCAAAATTGACGTTGATTTTCTTTTTGAGGTAGAAAAACATTGCTAACGGCATACTGCCCGGGTTCTGGTAATTCAAAATCGCAAACCGAATTGAAAAAGTCATGGGGAATATCAATAAGAATTCCAGCGCCATCACCGGTCTTACCATCGGCACTTACCGCACCACGATGTTCTAACTTATCTAGAATCTCAAGTGCCTTGTGAATAATGTCATTCGATTTCTTTCCTTTCAAACTACAAATGAATCCTGCACCGCAGTTATCATGCTCAAATTCCGGTAGGTATAGCCCCTGTTTTTCTAGCCTCATAAATTATCGTATTTCTCCAAAAATAACCTTTTTGTTGAGCTATTTTTATCGATTTAAGTGAAATGAATAAAAATATTTAACGATATCAAATAATCGTTAAAAATTATGCAAATAAGGATTTTTCGATAGCTTAAATTATCAATCTGATAAATTTAAGTCATTCGGAGTCTATTTAAGATACATTTGAGGGGGTAAAAAGCCTTGATTATTGATTTATAACAAAAAACCCATGCAATAGTGTTGTCTTAACAGTATTATGATGAGTTTTAAACAGACCGCCCCTCCAAAAAGAGGGGCGGTCTGTTTAAAACTATAAAAACCTTTTTAATCTTTCAGAACACTTCTTGAAATTACAATTTTCTGTATTTCTGAAGTGCCTTCATAAATCTGCGTAATCTTGGCATCACGCATCAGTCGTTCCACATGATAGTCTTTTACAAAACCGTTACCGCCATGTATTTGTACCGCTTCAACTGTAGTTTCCATAGCAACTTGCGAGGCATATAGTTTTGCCATGGCCCCTGATAAGTCGTAGTTGTTGTCTTGGTCCTTATCCCATGCGGCTTTATAGACTAAATGTCTTGCGGCTTGAATTTGAGTATGCATATCGGCCAGCTTAAATGCAATGGCCTGATGGTTGCTAATTTCGGTACCAAAAGCTTTTCGTTCTTTGGAATATTTTAAGGCTAATTCATAAGCTCCTGCGGCAATACCCAAGGCTTGGGCGGCGATACCGATTCTTCCACCAGAAAGTGTTTTCATTGCGAATTTAAAGCCGAAGCCATCTTCGCCGATTCTATTTTCCTTAGGAACCTTGACATCATTAAATATTAAGGAATGTGTATCACTACCACGAATTCCCAACTTATTTTCCTTAGGGCCGATTTCAAATCCTTCAGCTCCTTTTTCTACGATTAGAGCATTGATCCCCTTATGTCCTTTTTCTTTATCGGTTTGGGCAATGACCAAATATACTTCTGCCGAGTTCCCATTGGTAATCCAGTTTTTGGTGCCATTGATTATATAATGGTCTCCTTTGTCAATTGCTGTAGTTTTTTGAGAAGTCGCGTCACTACCAGCCTCCGGTTCGGATAAACAAAAAGCTCCAATGATTTCGCCTGAGGCCAGACGTTTTAAATATTTCTCTTTTTGTTCTTCCGTGCCATAGGTTTCTAAGCCGTAACAAACCAAAGAGTTATTTACCGAAACGACTACAGAAGCTGAAGCGTCCACCTTTGAAAGTTCTTCCATAGCTATCACATAGGACATCGTGTCCATTCCGCTGCCATTATATTTTGGGTCTACCATCATTCCCATAAACCCGAGCTCCCCCATTTTTTTTATCTGTTCTGTAGGAAATCTTTGTTCATCATCTCTCTCAATAACTCCTGGGAGCAATTCATTTTGGGCAAAATCCCTTGCCGCTTCTTGTATCATTAGGTGTTCCTCCGAAAGTGAAAAATCCATAGCCAATATCTTTTGTGTTTTTCTTTTGGTAAAGATAAGGGTAAGATGGAAATTAAGTGATACAATTAGGTAGGTATTCGGGTTAAAAGTGACCCTTTTACAGGACGAAAAACTTTTAAACCCAGTGCAAATTTTTATATTTGTTACTTCGATTTTTCGTATCGATTAAATATAAAATTATGGACCAGCAGTAACCCCGTTTCGGGGAAAAGTAAAATTTCAAACGTAAAACGAATGAAAAGAATATCACATAATTTTATAAGTAACTTGTAATGAAGGAATTACTAAAAGCATACGAAAACAAACAGCCAGAAATCGTTTTTAATTGGAAAGACCCAGAAACTGAGGCAGAAGGTTGGACGGTCATTAATTCCCTGCGCGGAGGAGCTGCAGGTGGCGGAACCCGAATGCGTGAAGGTCTTGATATGAACGAAGTACTTTCTCTGGCCAAGACGATGGAGGTGAAGTTTACCGTATCAGGCCCCCCGATTGGTGGAGCGAAATCAGGAATAAATTTTAACCCCAACGATCCAAGAAAAAAGGGGGTTTTAGAACGTTGGTATAGGGCCGTGGCACCATTATTGAAAAACTATTATGGTACCGGTGGGGATTTAAATGTTGATGAAATTCATGAAGTCATCCCCATAACCGAAGATGCTGGTGTCTGGCACCCGCAGGAAGGAGTTTTTAATGGCCACTTCAAACCAACCGAAGCTGACAAAATTAACCGTATTGGTCAATTGAGAATGGGGGTCATTAAAGCTATCGAGACTGATAAATTTTCGCCTGGAGTAGGTAGAAAATATACTATCGCTGACATGATTACTGGCTATGGTGTAGCGGAAGCGGTTCGCCATTTCTATGATATCTATGGCGGCAATGTTGTCGGTAAAAAAGCTGTTATACAAGGCTTTGGAAATGTAGGTAGTGCAGCGGCTTATTATTTAGCGCAAATGGGTGCGAAGGTGGTTGGAATTATTGACAGGGCAGGAGGAGTAATAAATGAAGACGGTTTTAATTTTGAAGAGATTCAACGGTTTTTCTTGAATAAAAAAGGAAATAGTTTGATGGCCGATGCCAATCAGTTGATTCCCTTTGAGCAAATCAACGAACGTATTTGGAACTTACCTACAGAAATTTTTGTTCCTTGTGCCGCATCTCGATTGATTACTAAGGAGCAAATCACTCAAATGATTGATACAGGTTTAGAAGTGATTTCTTGTGGGGCTAATGTGCCTTTCGCAGATAAAGAAATCTTTTTCGGACCTATCATGGAATATACAGATGGAAGAGTAAGTCTTATTCCTGATTTTGTTAGCAACTGTGGAATGGCGAGGGTTTTTGCTTATTTTATGGAAAAAAGAGTAGGAATTGACGACGAATTGATATTTAAAGATACTTCTGATACCATTCGGAAAGCAATTTTAAATATCTTTAAGCAAAATCCTTCGAAAACTAATTTATGTAGCTCCGGATTTGAAATCGCACTGAAACAACTAATATAAACCAACCACTATATGGAATCAGCAATTATACTCGTATTCGTCCTCGGTTATTTGGCTATAACTCTTGAACACAATTTAAAAATCGATAAACTTATACCAGCCTTGGTCATGATGGCTATTTGTTGGGCGTTAATCGCTTTGGGTATAGATGGTTTCACAACATGGTTTGATTCGGGTGCACATGCGCTGGTCGACAATTTTGCTGGAATGGGGCATGAGGATAAACTTCATCTTATGGAGGAAACCTTACTGCATCACTTAGGTAAAACTGCTGAGATTTTGGTATTCCTTTTAGGAGCAATGACTATTGTTGAAATCATTGATTATTTTGACGGTTTCGCTACAATCAAAGGGTTTGTAAAGACCAAGAGTAAGAGTAAAATTCTTTGGATTTTCTGTATTCTTGCCTTCATCCTTTCCGCAATCATTGACAACCTTACCGCAACGATTGTTTTGATTTCAATTTTACAGAAAATCGTTAAAGAGCGAGATGTCCGTATATGGTATGCTGGCTTAATAATAATTGCAGCCAATGCGGGAGGTGCTTGGTCACCTATTGGTGATGTTACTACGACAATGTTATGGATTGGGAACAAAGTTTCGACTTTAAAATTAATTAGCTATCTATTGATTCCATCATTAATCTGCATGTTGGTTCCTGCTTTTATCGCTTCTTTTTTACCAGCGTTTAAGGGACAGTTGAATACTTCGAATGAGGAGGATACACCAGCTGGAAAACTAAGTGCTAGAATGTTATACCTAGGTTTAGGAGCAATCGTTTTCGTTCCCATTTTTAAAACGGTTACTCATTTACCTCCTTATGTTGGTATGATGCTATCTTTAGGTGTTGTAGCGACATTTGCCGAAATCTACAGTAAGAGTAAATTTAATATTAGTAGCGTTGATGATTCAGATGGAGAACATATGTCAGCGCATCATAGCCCGGTTCATAGCTCTTTGTCAAAAATTGAGTTGCCCAGTATTCTCTTTTTCTTGGGAATTCTTATGGCTGTAGCCGCTTTGGAATCACTAGGTCAACTCTTCGGATTTGCATCTTGGTTACAAGATAGTACACCGATGCTAGGAAGTGAAATGGCCGGTACACGCGTTTCTGATTTAGTAGTGCTTTTATTAGGTGTAGGTTCGGCAGTTATTGATAATGTTCCATTGGTCGCAGCGAGTTTGGGAATGTTCTCCGAAGCATTGGATGACCAACTATGGCATTTCATCGCTTATTCAGCTGGAACGGGTGGTAGTATGCTGATTATAGGCTCTGCTGCAGGGGTTGTTGCCATGGGTATGGAAAAGATTGATTTCTTCTGGTATTTAAAGAAGATTACATGGCTCGCCGCAATCGGATTTTTAGCTGGTGCAATTGTCTTTATTTTATTACGACAATTTATCTAAATCGTATACTTTTATCGATAAACTACCGTTATAAGGGCAACTATACACATTAAAGAATTCTATGTTATTATTCCAAGACCTTGCGCAAGATCCTGAAATGGGTGATGTGCTATCCGAAGAAAAAACACTCTCAGTAATTGATTTGATTTTTAATGGCGGTACTGGTAGTGTGGTTATCATATCAGTCCTTTTCATTATGTTATTTGTGGCATTATATATCTATTTTGAGCGCATTTTCGCCATCAAAGCGGCCTCCAAAATCGATAGTAACTTCATGAATCAAATACGTGACCATGTAAGTGGTGGTAAATTAGATGCAGCAAAAATGTTGTGCGCACAAACCGATTCACCTGTTGCTAGGTTGACAGAAAAAGGAATTTCCCGAATTGGAAAACCTTTAGATGATATCAATACGGCAATTGAAAATGCAGGTACCCTCGAAGTATATAAACTGGAGAAAAATGTTAGCATTTTGGCTACGGTTGCCGGAGCTGCCCCTATGATTGGTTTCTTAGGAACTGTAATTGGTATGATTTTAGCATTCCATGAAATGGCCACGAGTGGTGGACAAGCAGAAATGGGATCATTGGCCTCTGGTATCTATACCGCGATGACAACCACTGTTGCTGGTTTGATTGTTGGTATTATCGCTTATATCGGATATAATCACTTGGTGAATCGAACGGATAAAGTGGTACATAAGATGGAAGCCAATGCGGTTGATTTCTTAGATCTTTTGAACGAACCACTATAAGCTGGTATTATGAAGCTAAAGGGAAGAAATAAAGTGAGTCCTGACTTTAGTATGTCGTCAATGACAGATATTGTATTTCTGTTATTGATATTCTTCATGTTAACGGCAAACTCGCCAAACGCATTAGACTTGCTTTTGCCAAAAGCTAAAGGGAAGTCCACCAATACGCAAAATGTTTCCGTAAGTATCGATAAGAACTTGCAGTATTTTGTGAACAATGAAAGAATTAACGGAGACTATATAGAAATTGAATTAAAAAAGGCACTAGTAGGACAAGATAAACCCACAATTATTCTTAGGGCAGAAGAAAGCGTAGCTATTAAAGAAGCTGTAAACGTTATGGATATTGCCAATAGAAACAATTACAAAGTTATTTTGGCCGTGCGACCTAATTAGGTACGACCGCATGTCATTCTTAGATACGAGACACAAGAAAAAATCTTTTACACTCACAACACTTCTGTTGAGTGTACTACTCCTTGTACTTTTTTATATAGGACTTACCTATATGGACCCACCCATCGAAAACGGAATTTCCATAAACTTTGGAACAACTGATTTTGGTAAGGGAAGAGTGCAGCCAAAAGAGAAGATACGTTCAGAACCGGTAAACAAACCGCCTGTAGAACCTACAAAGCAGGAGGAAGTTAAGGAAGAGGTGGTAGAAGAAGAAGTTGTTGAAGAAATACCTGAAAAAAGCCAACCGAAAGAGGCGCCTTCTGAGAAAGTATTAACCAGAGAAAGTGAAGAAGCCATAAAAATCCGACAGGCAAAAGAAGCAAAAAAAAAGGCTGAAGATGCTGCAAAAGCAGAGCAACGAAGGAAGGAGGAGGCTGTTAAGAGGGAAAAAGCAAAAGCAGCCAAAATAGCACAACAAAAGAAGGAAGCGGAAGAAAGAGCCAGAAAAGAACAAGAAGCAAAAAAGAAGAAACTTGATGAGTTGATGGGCGGACTAAACAAGTCTGACGGAACGGCATCTGGTTCAGAAGGTGACGATGACCGAGCAGGAGATAAAGGTCAACCAGGTGGAGATCCGTATGCAACCAGTTATTATGGGAGTCCGGGCTCAGGAAGCGGTACCGGCGGTTACGGATTAAATGGACGCTCTCTAGTTCGAAAAGGAAAGGTACCTCAGGAATGTAATCAGGCCGGTAGAGTGGTGGTCAAGATTGTTGTAGATAGAAACGGTAATGTAATAAGTGCAACCCCTGGAGTAAAAGGAACAACCAATAATGATCCGTGTTTGCTAGAACCGGCAAAGAAAACCGCATTTAAGCATAAATGGAATTTAGATTCCAACGCACCTAGTTCTCAGGTAGGTTTTGTGGTCGTGAATTTCAAGTTAGGAGAGTGACCTACAAAGCGACTTTAGAGTGGATGTTCGGGCAACTTCCTATGTATCAAAAACTGGGAAAAAATGCACTTAATCACAAGCTTGATAAAATACTGCTGTTTTCACAACATTTGGGCAGTCCAGAGAAAAAATTTAAAAGCATTCATGTTGCTGGAACCAATGGAAAAGGGTCTAGCAGCCATATGCTCGCTTCGATTCTACAAGAAGCAGGTTATAAAGTCGGACTATATACCTCACCCCATTTAAAAGATTTTCGAGAGCGTATACGTATCAATGGAAAAACCATAGGTAAGAAATTTGTAGTAGACTTTATTTCAAAAAACAATTCATTTTTTGAGGATAATAAACTTTCGTTTTTTGAAATGACTGTTGGAATGGCTTTTGATTATTTCGCAAAAAAGAAAGTCGATATTGCTATAATTGAAGTGGGACTTGGAGGCCGATTTGATTCCACGAATATTATAACTCCCGAAGTTTCTCTAATTACCAATATAGGTATGGACCACACAGATATTCTTGGCGATACCTTGGGCAAAATCGCATTTGAAAAAGCAGGAATCATCAAAGAAGGAGTTCCTGTTATCATTAGTGAATATCAGGAAGAAATAGCTGAAGTCTTCCAAGAAATGGCCAAAATAAAAAAGTCAAAATTGGTTTTCGCCCGTAAAAAAGGCATAACCGAATTCAAAACTTCACTTTTAGGAAAATATCAATCTAAAAACATAAAAGGTGTGATTGGTGTTTTAGAAGCTCTGGAAGGATTTTCTGTAGAACAAAGGCACATCAAATCAGGATTAAAAAATGTGGTAAAAAACACAGGACTTTTAGGTAGATGGCAAGTTTTGCAAGATTCTCCTAAAATGATTTGTGATACAGCACATAATTACGAAGGGCTATCGCTCGTTTTGGACCAAATAGCAAATCAAATATTTGACAAGTTACACATTGTACTGGGTTTTGTAAAAGATAAAAACTTGGCTTCGGTTCTACTTTTGTTTCCAAAAGATGCGAGTTATTACTACTGTAAACCAGATATACAAAGGGGGCTTGATGCTAAGATTTTGAGAGATAAAGCAAATGATTTTGGTTTAAAAGGAGAAGTTTATGATTCTGTTTCAAATGCCCAAAAAGCTGCTTTAAATAACGCGAAAGAAAGTGATTTTATCTTAATAGGCGGCAGTAATTTTGTCGTGGCTGAGGTTCTATAATATTTTCTTATTTTTTCTTTTGGAGTAACTAAAACTATTCTATATTTGCAATCCCTTTTTAGGGCTCTTAGCTCAGTTGGTTCAGAGCACCTGCCTTACAAGCAGGGGGTCACTGGTTCGAATCCAGTAGGGCCCACAAAAAAAAGCTCCCGATTTATCGGGAGCTTTTTTCATTTAATCAATTCATTAGTTATTTGCGAACCAAATGTTTGGGAAAATCCTGAACTTTCTCACAACAAATTTGCTCCATTACCTGTTTCAATTGTGTTTTTAAAAGCGAAATGGTATGGTCACCTCCTTTATTTCCGAGAGCTGATACACCGTACATAAAAGAACGGCCCATAAAAGTGAATTTAGCCCCACTGGCAATGGTTCTAGCAATGTCTGGTCCAGAACGCATTCCACTATCCATCATAACTGTTATTTGATTTCCATAAGCTTTAGCAATTCTAGTAAGTGGTTTTATGGTTGATTCCCCAGCATCAAGTTGTCTGCCGCCGTGGTTTGATACAATGACGCCATCCAATCCCAAAGAAATTGCCCTTTCGACATCTGTTTCGGTTGCAACTCCTTTTAAGACCAATTTCCCTTTCCATAAATCTCGAATTGGTTTTATACGTTCCTCATTCAGCCTTCCAGAGAAAGTATAGTCCATGAATTTCCCCAATTGTTTTAAATCCAAATTTTTGGGCATGTAAGGTTTCAAAGTCTCAAAATTTGGTTGGCCATGTTTTAGGGTTTGCAGAGCCCAATTGGGTTTACCCAGTATTTGGAGTATATTCCTGAAGGACATTTTAGGTGGCATCGCTAGTCCGTTTCTAATGTCCCTTGGGCGAAATCCAAATGTAGGTACATCTGATAAAATAACTAGAACGGGACACTCAGCAGCCTCCGCTCTTTTGATAATATCATCACGCAAATGGGCCTCTTTTGGATGGTACAACTGAAACCAAGCTCTGCCCTCTGTAATTTCTGAAATTCGTTCTATACAACTCGTACTGACAGTACTTAGTATAAAGGGAATATTATGTTCAAATGCCGATTTTGCTAAGATTTCGGGGGAGTTTGGCCACATCATCCCCTGTAGCCCAACAGGAGCAATCCCAAATGGAGCGTCATAGGTATGACCAAATAGTTCGGTCTCTAATTTTGATTCTGTATGTTGATTAAGATAATAAGGCAGGAGTTCAACCTCTCTAATTTCAGCGGTATTCTTGCGCAGATTAATATCTTCATTACAGCCCCCATCCAAATATTCAAAGGCGAATTTCGGGATTCTACTTTTTGCTTTTTCCCTTAAATCCTCAACCGACGGATATCGGCTATCAAACTGAATTACCTTTTTACTTTTGGTCATATGGTTTTCTAACCTTCACCTATGATTACTTGAAGTTCTTCTTTACTTTCTTCCAATGATTTAGCATCTGCTGCCATAACTTTAGTTTCCCATAGGTACACTCTTTTCAGGCCTTCCATCTTTTCTAAATCCGACAGACAAGTATTGGTAACTCCAGTGCCATAAAGATTGAGTGCTTCTAAGTGTTTTAAATCTGTAAGAGCCGCGACACCCTTGTCGGTAATCAATGTCTTCTCCAATTGTAACCTTGTCAAATTCTCAAATTGAGAGATAATTACAAGTCCTTCATCCGTAACATTCGTTCTTGCCAGTGATAGCCACGTTATATGCTTGGCAGCCGGTTCAAGGCTTCTCAATTGTTCTGCAGTTAATTCTTTCCCTGAAAATTTTACGTCTAAAAGAGGATTATCCCCGCCTAAAACATTGACTGTAAAACCACTCTGTTCTAATGCCATAATTTGAACACTGTCTAAAGGAGCAATATTTACCATTTCATAATAGGGACGCGGATTTGTATCAAGATTATAGCGTCGCAGAAGGGTCGGTTTTACACTTTCAGCGACTTCAATATCACTGATTGCGGCATCTGGAGACGCACCTTGTTCTATCCACCATTCTACAATTTTTATTTCATCATAGGTTAATGGGTCACCTACAGGAGGCATAAATTTTATGTTTTTCTGCGGAAGTGTTATACGTCTAAATAACTCACTTTCTTCAACATTACTTGCTAAAAATGCAGGGCCTCCGTCACCGCCTACCAACATCGAATCAATCGAAGCCATATTCAATCCTCCTCGTTGCACTTCATTGTCGTGACAGGCAAAACATTTTTGTTGAAAAATGGGCATTACCAAATTATTGTATACCAAAACAGAATCAGCTTTCGAAAGGTCAGTTATTTCAGCCTTTTCGTTCAACATCATATTTCGAATTCCTTCTGGGGCATATTCAAATAAATATTCCTCGCCATGGGTTAGATTTCCTCCTAAATGACCTTCAAAAGAAATTAGGGCAATTAGCAATATGTTGGCACCTTGATGAACAAGGTTGGAATACTTTTCAGGATTTTTCTTAACCCACCATCCTGCAAAGGACAGAATTACGATTGCAATACCAATCCAGCGATGCAGAAATAGGTCATCTTCGAAGTATAAACCTGTTTCACCTAGCCACCATCCGCAGAAAGCGGCAAAAGCACCCCCAATTCCTCCTAAAAACCAGGCATAACCAATTAGGTTACTGAGTTTTTCAGTCTTACGAATGCGTTGGTACCATTCCATCAAAACACCCAAAATCAAAAAACCAATCGGTAAATGGACAAAAAGAGGATGAAAACGGCCTATAAAATTGGTAAAATCAAAGGCTAGGAATAGATTCATTTGCAGTAATTAGATACGATTTAATTTAATTGGATAGGTTTTTCCAGATGCCCATTGTGGCACATAAAGATTTTCATCATTGTCTACTAGAACATCATGCGGATTTCTGAAGGTTTTTCCATCAAAAAGAGGAGCAGTTAGTTTTCCATTCAAGTATTCTGGAGAACTTCCGCCAGGTAAGGAAATAACTTTGTTATTTTTGTCTAGCACAGCTATCATTCCATCCCAAGAGTCCCAGGTTTTGGTAACTATCACAGCGAAATATATGTTTTCTCCGTGAATTACAGGACGACAAATGGAACAACCTGGAAGCGAAATGGTTTCCAAATGTTTTCCATCCAAAGAGAAACGCTTGAATTCTTGACTAGCTCTAGACGTAATCAACAAAGTTGTGTTTGAGGCATCTCTAGTATCCAGAGTGATGCCATGACAACAATTGAATTGACCGTCTTCGGTTCCGCTGCCTCCAAAATGGTTCAAATACTCACCTTTGGCATTATAATGAATGATATAATTCTTACCATAGCCGTCGGCAACATAAAAATCACCATTGGGCATTATTGCGGTTTCAGTTGGTAAGAATTGGTCATCACTAGTATATCCTTCGACTTCTCTCGGACGGTTTAGCGTCATCATAATCTTTCCATCCAAAGTTGTTTTATGAACTTGATGGCTATCAGGATCAGTGATGAATAAAAATTGGTCGCTTCCCTCTCCTGCAATCGATAGCCCATGTGCTCCTGGGAATTCAGTTCCCCAAGAGGATAAAACCTTTCCTGACTTATCATAAATAATAATGTTATTGTTATCTGCGCCGGTCGTTGTCATAAAAATACGTCCTTGAGTATCCAATACCATTTCGTGGCAGTCATTCACGGGAATCTTCGAAGGGTCTTGTACGCCCCATTCCTTGTCAACGGTATATTTAAAAGCTCCATGGCCAACGATTTCTTTTTCACTTTTCGAGTGAATAATCCCAAAAGTATAATTTGGTAAAACAATTCCTGCCGTTGCAGCGGCAGCTGTTTTCTTTAGGAATTTTCTTCTATTTTGCATGGTCATATCTTTTTGGTTTTAAGCAAGTATTTCTTTCACAACTTCACCATGAACATCAGTAAGTCGGTATCGCCGACCTTGTGATTTGAAAGTAAGACGTTCATGGTCAACGCCCAATAAATGCATTAGTGTGGCTTGAAAATCATGGACATGAACGGGTCTTTGCACCACATTATATCCAAAATCATCTGTAGCTCCAATGGAGAATCCTTTTTTAATTCCGGCCCCAGCCATAAAAAGGGTAAAACATTTTGGATGATGATCTCGCCCGAAATTTGTGTCAGTCAACTGTCCTTGAGAATAATTAGTTCTTCCAAATTCCCCTCCCCAAATTACTAAGGTATCTTCTAATAATCCCCGTTGCTTCAAATCTGTAATTAAAGCAGCCGTAGCCTGATCGGTTTCTTTACATTGCACTTTAATTGCATTTGGTAAATTACCATGTTGATCCCAACCTTGATGATACAATTGTATGAACTTTACATCACGTTCAGCCAATCTTCTTGCAAGAAGGCAGTTCGCAGCAAAAGTGCCGGGCTTTCTACTATCTTCTCCATACATTTCGTAGGTCGCATCCGATTCATCGGAAGTATCCATGATTTCAGGTACCGAGGTCTGCATACGAAATGCCATTTCGTACTGCGCCATTCGTGCTAAAATTTCCGGATCGCCGACATCCTGATGATTTATCTTTTCGAGTTTTTGAAGTTGATCCAACTGTTCTCTTCTACTTACTCCATCAATTCCCGGAGGATTCGTTAAATACAGCACTGGATCTTTACCTGACCGAAACTGTACACCTTGATGCTGCGAGGGTAAAAAACCATTCCCCCAAGAACGGGAATATAAAGGTTGACCATATTTGTCTTTTGTAACTAAAACAACAAATTCAGGAAGATTCTTATTATCCGTACCTAAACCGTAGCTTACCCATGAACCCATGGAAGGTCTTCCCGGTAATTGCGACCCTGTTTGAAAGAATGTTACTGCAGGATCATGATTTATAGCCTCGGTATACATTGATTTGATAAAGCAAAGTTCATCAACGATTTTGGCAGTGTGTGGCATTAAATTACTCATCCAAGCGCCACTATCACCATGCTGCTTGAAGGTAAACGGTGATCCTGCAATAGGTAAGCTAGCTTGCCCTGAAGACATCCCAGTGAGTCGTTGACCTTGTTGAACGCTTTCCGGCAAATCTTGCCCATTCATCTTATTCAATAAGGGCTTATAATCAAACAGATCTAACTGAGAAGGTGCTCCACTTTGAAACAAATAGATTACACGTTTCACCTTTGCTGGAAAATGAGGTTTTCCCAATACGCCACCACCGTCATTCGGATTTAAAATCAATGATTTTTCCTTGGCAAATAAGCCCATCGGGTCAAGCATTGAAGCCAACGAAAGTGCTCCCATACCCAAACTTGTTTTGGTCAAGAAATCACGTCGCGAATAATTTTTATTTTCGTTATGAGTGCACATAATATTATCGCTTCATATAAGTTTCGTCATGATTCAACATTGTATTGGCTACTATCGTCAATGCAGCCGTTTTAACTTTGTCCAAGGCTTGGTCTACTTGTTTTTTACCAACGGAAAGCAAATCCTTAGCCTCCTTTGGTTTTTTACTGAAACGCGATGCCTGTTGATTATATAGTTCTTTTAATATCTCTTTTTCTTCTTCCTTAGGGTTGCGACTTACCGCAAGACGAAAGCCATATGCAATTTGATCATCCAAGGAATTTCCACCCTCTACTTGCATACGTTGTGCAAGTACTTTAGATGCCTCCACAAACTGAGTATCATTTAAAAGCACCAAAGCCTGTAGAGGTGTATTGGTATTTTCTCGTTTGACAATGCAAACTTCACGACTGGGAACATCAAATGCTGTCATCGCAGGATGTGGAGAGGTTCTTCTGATAAAAGTATAAAGTCCCCTTCGATAAAGGCTGTCCCCTTCAGACTCTTTGTAATTCAAAAGTTTATGAGAGAAGCTATTCTTCTCAATCCAAAGTTTACCAGGCTGGTATGGTTTGACACTTTCACCACCCAAATGCTGAACCAAAAGCCCACTTGCAGCAAGTGCATTATCGCGAATCATTTCAGCAGGCAAACGATAACTATTGCTTCTCGCCAAAAAGATATTGTTTGGGTCTTTTTCTTGCAGTTCTTTTGAGGATTCAGATGATTGCCTGTAGGTATGTGACATTACCATGGTTTTAAGCAGTGCCTTTACATCCCACCCACTTTCCATAAACTCAACTGCCAGCCAATCAATTAATTGTGGGTGAGTTGGCAAAGCACCTTGTACACCGAAATCTTGTGGAGTGCTTACCAAGCCGTTTCCAAATAGCATTTGCCAATAACGGTTTACAGTTACCCTAGCGGTAAGTGGATTATCATCGGAGAAAAGCCATTTTGAAAGCCCTAATCTATTTTTTGGATACTCATCAGGGAAGGTCGGAAGTACCTCAGGAGTCATCGCCTCAACTTCGTAAATGGGTTGGGTGTAGTCGCCACGGTCATACGCAAATGCTTGTCTTTTTTTAGGCATTTCTTCCATAACCATAACTTCCATGACGTTTTCCATCAATTCAAGTCGATTTACACGAAGCTTCTGGAGCTCTTTTTGAATGGCATCAACTTTTGGAGATTGATTGATGGAAAATTTCGCAACTAGATTTTTCGGTATGGGTTTAGCAGAAGATTCTTCTCCTATAAGAATCATCATCTCAGCCTCGCTTAACGCGCGATCATACAATCGGATTTCATCAAGAGCACCTTTAAATATGCCATTTTCTCCTGTAAAACCGCGATAACTCTTTGCAACTCTTACGGGTTGATTATAGACCGTATGTACGGCGGAACGAACTGTTTTAATCGATTTGTAGAGTTTATCATATGCAATCTCAGTATCTGTCTTTTTTCCATCAATAAATAGGGACAGCCCTTTCGCGTTTCCTGAACCATCATAGGAAAAGGCAACATGTTTCCATTCATTTACTTTAATAGAATCTTTTGATTTTACATGAATGTAGTTATGTGGAAGTGAGTGGATTAAACGAGCATTTAAATAGTTTAGGCTATCTAGGTAAAAATCCCATCCACGCCAAAAATTATTTTTTTCTCCCGAAGTACCAATGAGTTGTTGTGTTTTAAGCTTTTCGCGTTTGGAAGTATTCATCCAAAGAGCCCCAGAGAAAGCATCAGTAAATTCGAAATTGGGTACGTTCCTTAGAAATACATCATCATATTCTCCTGTAAACACTAATGCATTCCCTTTTTTTCCTTTAGTTAGTTCGGGCGCTTTTGAACTGGTAGCATGTTTGTTATTATCTACCCAGTAAGTATTTCCTTTTTTAGTTAATCTATCCAAAGGATAGTAATCAACTAGTCCATCAACTTTTATATTTTTCGGTAGGTCATTTATGTATGTATTTAAATCCGCTAGCTCTTTTTTGGTCAGTTGTAATTGTTTTTCTTTCGACTGAATAGATTCTTCAAGCGATTGTAACTTCTTTTCGGTTTGTTCATCCGGCAAGGCTAACATAGGACCGTAATTACCATCATCACCAGTCATGCCCAATTCTTTTACATTGTTGAAAAAGGCGGTTAATTGAAAATAATCTTTTTGGGAAATAGGATCGAACTTATGATCATGACAACGAGCGCAGGCAACAGTTAAGCCCATAAGAGCGGTGCCAACGGTTTCAGCCCTATCCCAAACATAATTTAGGCGAAATTCTTCCTCAATAGCTCCCCCTTCCGCGGTCATGGGATGATTTCTATTGAAGGCAGTGGCCAATTTTTGTTCTTTAGTGGCATCGGGTAAAAGATCACCAGCCAACTGCCATGTCACAAATTGGTCATAAGGCATATTCTCTTTAAACGAATTGATAACCCAATCACGCCAAGGCCACATTAATCGCCAGCCATCCGCATGCAGGCCATGGGAATCAGCATAGCGGGAAATATCTAACCAATCTACCGCGAGGCGTTCGGCAATTGCATCAGTTTCTAATAATCGGTCTACAACTTTTTCATAAGCTTCTGGGCTATTATCTTTTAGAAAAGCATCAATTTCTGATATGGTAGGAGGTAAGCCAGTGAGATCTATACTTACCCTTCGAATCAGCCTTTCTTTATTGACCTCAGGAGAAGGCTTAAATCCGTTTTGTTGAAGTTGTCTTTGTATGAAGTAATCAATTTCATTATTGGCCTTCCAAGCTACATTTTCTAATAGTCTGGATTCCGGTTTTACTGGTTTTGCGAAAGCCCAATGCGCTTTCCATTTAGCACCTTGTTCAATCCACTTAATAATCAAAGCCTTTTCCCTTGAGGAAAGGGTAAGGTTCGATTCAGGCGGTGGCATTTGAATTTCAGGGTCGTCACTTAAAATTCTATTAACACTCTCACTACTTCCTGATTTTCCTGAAACAAAAGCACGTTTACCACTTGCCAATTTTTTAAAAGCCTCTTCTTCTATATCTAAGCGGAGTCCCGCCTGACGGCTATTCGCATCTGGACCATGACAGCTATAACAACGGTCGGAAAGAATGGGTTTTACGTGGAAATTAAAATCTACTTCATCAGGTAGAGATTGGTATGCAACTTCTACTTCTTCAGGCATACTTGGACCGCAGGACAAGGCAAGCGTCATTAGGCAAAGTAATCCGATTTTGAGTATTTCAATATTTTTAGACATACCAGCCTAAAAATACATTTTTTTGGCCAATATGTGCGATATTCAACCTCGATAGCTCAAATCAGTTATCTTTTTGAACATTTGTGAGGAAGGGAGCAGGTTCCATCCGATTATTAGGAGTGAAAATATGAAGTTAAGCTGGGTTCAAATAAGTTTTCAGAATTCTAAATAAGTTTTACCTTAGCAGACTTTAAGGGGTTATTAGCTCAGTTGGTTTAGAGCGCTGCCTTGACAGGGCAGAGGTCACTGGTTCGAATCCAGTATAACCCACTTTTTTGTTCTTAGATAAAGTCCAGAAGACGTTCTAAGGCCATTCCTCTTGATCCTTTTATCAGTAAATCAGCTTCTTCCTTCAAAGGATGTTCCTTTAGGTAAGTTGCGGCAGAGTCAAATGACACGAATGTTTTCATAGAAGTTCTTACACCATTGAAATTCTCACCTATCAAATAAACATCGGCAAAATCACATTGTTTTGCCAAATCTGCAATGTTCTGATGTTCTTTAGAAGCAGTTTCACCCAACTCAAACATGTCACCTAAGAAAGCTATTTTATGTTTGCCCTCTATTTCTTTGAAATTTTCTAAAGCGGCCTTCATGCTTGTTGGATTCGCATTGTAGGCATCCAAAATAACCCGATGTCCGTTTTTTTCTAAAATTTGGGATCGATTATTTTCAGGGATGTATGATTCGATAGCATCCTTGACATCATTCATAGGAACTCCAAAGTATTTCCCTATGAGAACTGCAACCGCGCAATTTGTGAAATTGTAGCTCCCGATTAATTGGGAATTGATGCTAATATCTTCAGCTTTAATTTTCACAAAAGGATTTGCCCCCAAAAATTCAATCTTATAAAACTGATGCTTTTCTGTGCTAAAACCAAACTTCTTGATATAACTCCCTAACTTTTCAAGCTGTATGGGGTCATCTGCGTTCAGAAAAACATTTCGTTCATGAGATAGCAGATAATCGTACAACTCACTTTTCCCCTTGATTACACCTTCTTCACTTCCAAAGCCTTCTAGGTGGGCTTTTCCAAAGTTTGTAATGTATCCAAAATCTGGTTGCGCAATTCCACATAAAAATTCAATTTCCTTTTGATGATTGGCACCCATTTCTACAATCGCAATTTCAGTATCGTTTTGGATGGAAAGCAAAGTAAGTGGAACGCCTATATGGTTGTTGAGATTTCCAACTGTGGCAATGGTTTTATATCTTTTGGAGAGTACCACATTGATGAGTTCCTTGGTTGTAGTTTTACCATTGCTTCCAGTAAGGCTGATAACTTTTGCTGAAGATTGGTTTCGATGATATGTCGCTAATTCTTGAATCGTTTTCAAGACATCATCGACTAAAATATGCGCATCAGATTCAGCGTATTCTTTTTCATCAATAACTACATATTTGGCTCCTTTTTGTAGCGCATCCGAAGCAAATTTATTTCCATTGAAATTATCTCCCTTAAGGGCAAAGAAGATACAGTTTTCGGTAATTTTTCGGGTGTCGGTACAAACGTTGGGGAACTCCAAAAAAATGGAATGTAAATCGGCTATGTTCATAAAACAAAAGTATAAAAAAAGCCCCGACATAATTGTCAGGGCCTTCTATCTTTCTATAGCAAATTCTTATTTTGCTTTCTTACCTCTAGGAGTTTTGTTCTTTGTTTTTGACTTAGAACCTACTCTAGACATTGCACATCTAAAGCCAATGTAATCTGTAGCCATATACTGTGGCAAATATCTGCGTTGTGCAGGATCTAACCAATATGCTCTATCTCTCCATGAACCTCCTTTGAATACGCGGACCTCGTCGTTAATCAAAGTTGTTCTGTTGTTAGACTGGTCATACTGACGTGTTATTTTTCCTGCAGAATCACGCTCGACCTTATGTTTCGGTGAATCATACATTTTTCTTTGACTCTCCTCGTCTTCTTCGTCATTAAATTGGTCAAAGAATCTTGAAGAACCTGGGTCACCATCTCTGTAAGCTCTGTTATCGCTAGAGTCAAAGTTGGTTCTTAAATACGTTTCTTCCTCATCAACAGCAACCATTTTAATCTCACCTGGAAGGTTTACAGCTACTACTTTACCATTTGGTAGCGTGTCATAAACAACTGAGTCCCTTAAGATATTCACTTTACCATCTTCTCCAATTGCTGTTTTCATATAGATGTTACCTCTGTAGTAGTTGAAATCACTTACTTCATCATCAACAATTGGTCGGTATACATCAGAAACCCATTCAGCGACGTTCCCAGCCATATCATACAATCCAAGATCATTCGGCTTGTACGACATAACTTCTGCAGTAATATCGGCACCATCATCAGACCATCCTGCGATTCCTCCGTAATCACCTTTTCCTTGTTTGAAGTTAGCTAACTGGTCACCTCTACCAACACGTTGTCCGTTTCTCGTGTAGTCACCTTCCCAAGGATATTTTTTTCTTCCTCTGTAATTGTTGTACTCACGTGAACCTTGATTCGCCTGAGCAGCATATTCCCACTCAGTTTCAGTTGGTAATCTATATTCAGGCGAAATAATTCCTGTACTTCTATTTGCGAATGTGTTTACACTATCCTTTTTCATCTTCCCTTGTAAAGAATCGATTTGGCCATTGTAAACAGATTCAGGTCTGTTCAAATATGCCTCAGTACTAAAGGTACCTTCAACTTCACCAGATGCAGCTTTATATTTCGCTTCAGGAGCTAAATATCCTTCTTTTTCTAACAGTACCTCGTTGACACGATCTGTTCTCCATTCTGCAAATTGAGTAGCTTGAATCCAGTTTACACCAACCACAGGATATTCTGCATAAGCTGGGTGACGTAAGTAGTTATTTGTCATTGTTTCGTTGAAACCTAATCTGTTTCTCCAAACCAAGGTATCAGGTAAAGCACCTTTGTATATGTTCGTATATTTAGGATTTTCTGGAGGATAAACACTTTTCAAGTAATCTAAATATTCAAGGTACATCACATTCGTCACCTCAGTTTCGTCCATATAAAAAGATTGAACGTGTTGTGAAGTCGGTGTGTTATTCCAATCATGCATGACATCGTCTTGCACCTTACCTTTTGTGAAAGTACCTCCTTCAACGAACACTAGACCTGGGGCAGTTTCTTGCTCTTTAAAATCAGTGTTAAATTGGAAGCCACCTTCTTTATCATTTATTTTCCAACCTGTAGCTCTTGATACGCTCTTAGAAGAAGATGATTTTTTACAGCTGGTGACTGTAAAACCTCCTGCTATTACTACACAAGAAAGTACAACTTTGATAAACTGTTTTTTCATAATTAGGACTTGAGATTCAAATAAGTATACTACTTTTTAAGGTAGTTTGTGATTTGGATTTTGATTAAATTAAGTATCACTTTCGGCATATAAAACGACGATTTAGGCATAATATTTCATTGCTTTGAAAATATTTTTTAAATACCATTTAACCGCGTTATAGCCCATCAAGTAATGCTATTTAAAACCATAACGGCATAATTTTCTTTCTAGTATGGTTAACCTTTGCTTTTCTTAAGAGATTAAGCTTTGATAGATAATTACGACTAAGCCTGTTTATTTGGGTATTCATAAGAAGTTTTGGGTTTTTTCTGAACAGGAGTTGAAAATCTCAAAAATAATGGTGCTCTTATATAAGATATCCTCAAAATACCCGTTTACGTGTCATACAACCGACATATTTTGATGATCGTTGATCTTTGTAATAATTACCAATTAAACCTATTCTTTAAGAAATGAAGAAATTATCAATATTAGTTTTATTTGCCTTCGTATGTCAGTTATCAGCCCAAGATAACAATAGGGTAATTACAACCGCAGTTCCTTTTTTAACTATTGCAGCTGATGCAAGGTCTGCTGGTATGGCAGATATGGGTGTAGCAACTTCGGCTGATGCTTTCTCACAACAATGGAACCCTGCCAAATTTGCTTTTGCGGAACGAAAAATGGGAATAGGTGTTAGTTATACGCCATATTTAGAAAGTATCATTACCGATATTTCACTTTTAAACGCCACTTTTCATAATAAGATTGATGATCAAAGTGCTTTCGGAATTGGTATACGCTACTTTACACTCGGGGAGATTGAATTGCGACAGTTTGCAAATGACCCTGGTACTATAGCTAAGCCAAACGAATTGGCCCTGGATGGCTCATATTCTAGAAAACTTAGTGAGACCTTCTCAATGTCAGTAGGCGGCCGATATATTCGCTCTAACCTAAGACTCCCTCAAGATAATAATGTTGATTCCCAAGCTGCGAGTTCATTTGCAGTAGATGTGTCCGGTTTTTATCGTTCAAGAGAAAAGGCGTACAATAGTTTTGATGGCCGGTGGAGAGCTGGTTTCAATTTTTCCAACCTTGGTGGAAAAATTCAATATGATGCGGGTGGACAAGAAAATTTCTTGCCTGCTAATTTAGCAGCAGGATTTGGTTTTGATTTTATCCTAGACCAAGATAATGTAGTAGGAATTACAACACAGTTTAATAAATTATTAGTGCCAACACCTCAAGATTTTAATGGGGATGGTGTTTTAGATAGGGCTGACAACGACGAGTACCAAGCAATTGGGTTTTTCGAAGGCATCGGGAAGTCTTTCGGCGATGCACCTGATGGTTTCGGTGAGGAGTTAAAAGAATTTACCTGGGCACTTGGTGCTGAGTATACCTATCAAGATTCCTTTATGATTCGTACCGGATACTTTAATGAAAGCGAAGAGAAAGGATCTAGAAAGTATTTTACGCTTGGAGCTGGTTTTGCTTTCAAATCTGCACAGATTGATTTATCTTATTTGTTCTCCACTTCACAAGTACGTAATCCATTGGAGAATACATTACGCTTTTCACTTACCTTTAGTTTAGGAGAAGAGTATTTTAATGATTAAGGAAAACTATACAAATAAAACAAAACCTGCTTTCGAGTGGGTTTTGTTATTTTTAGCATCTACTTGTTTAAATTCAAGCAATGAAAAAACAGAACATCGCTTTCGAACTTGAGATTTATGAATCAATCGATGAGCTTCATGAGGTCGACCAAAAGTTGATGATAGTGGCAGTTGAAGCTCGAAAAAATGCTTATGCCCCCTATTCTAATTTTCAAGTTGGAGCGGCTTTGCTTTTAGAAAATGGAGAAGTTGTCATCGGTAACAATCAAGAGAATGCATCGTATCCATCAGGGTTATGTGCAGAGCGGGTTGCTATATTTCAAGCAGGGGCCAAATATCCTGGTGTTGTAATTATATCTATTGCGATTTCTGCAACTTCCATAAACTACAAAGTTGATACACCAGCAGCGCCATGTGGTAATTGTCGACAGTCGATTTCAGAATATGAAGTGAAACAAGACCAACCAATACAGATCTTAATGATGGGTGAAGTAGGTGAGGTTTTAAAGTGTAATTCAATTGCTGATATTCTTCCGCTTGCCTTCAATAATTCCTTTTTAAAATAGCTTCGGTTTTTAAGGGAAACATACATTTTTCTACGCCTTTGTTACAGACGTAATTTTCAATAAAGCTTTTTCTTCAATTTTTTCCCACTATTGATTTAATATGTATTTTTGTTTTTCGTTTCACCGAAATTTTACAAATACATTAATTGATGGAAAAAATCACCAAAGAGGTCTACTTAAAGTGGTACGAAGACATGTTGTTTTGGCGTAAGTTCGAAGATAAACTTGCAGCTGTATACATTCAACAAAAAGTCAGAGGATTTCTACACTTATACAATGGTCAGGAAGCTGTTTTAGCAGGGGCTTTACACGCCATGGACTTGACTAAAGACCGAATGATTACCGCGTATAGAAATCATGTCCAGCCAATTGGCATGGGAGTTGACCCTAAAGCAGTAATGGCTGAGTTATATGGTAAGGTTACAGGTACCTCCAAAGGAATGGGAGGCTCTATGCATATCTTCTCAAAAGAACACCGTTTTCACGGTGGTCATGGTATTGTTGGTGGTCAAATTCCATTAGGTGCTGGAATGGCATTTGGTGACAAATATGCAGGGAGAGATAATGTTACACTATGTTATATGGGTGACGGCGCAGTGAGGCAAGGTGCTTTTCATGAAGCCCTTAACCTCGCGATGCTTTGGCAATTACCCGTAGTTTTTATTTGTGAGAACAACGGATATGCCATGGGAACATCAGTTGAAAGAACTTCATATTCAACAGATATTTGGAAATTAGGTCTGGGTTACGAAATGCCTTGTGGACCTGTAGATGGAATGAACCCAGTTACGGTTGCTGAAGAAATGAGCAAAGCTATCGAGCGCGCTCGAAGTGGTGGCGGTCCAACTTTCTTAGAAATGAAAACCTATCGTTATAGAGGTCACTCTATGTCAGATGCCCAACATTATAGAACCAAAGCAGAAGTAGAGGAATACAAAAAAATCGACCCAATAACACAGGTTTTGGATATCATCAAAGAGAATGAATATGCTACGGAAGATGAAATCAAAGCGATTGACAAAGGGGTGAAAGCAAGAGTTGCCGAGTGCGAGAAATTTGCTGAGGAATCAGATTACCCGCCAGTACAACAATTGTACGATATGGTATACGAGCAAGAGGATTTTCCATTTGTAGAACATAAATAAGAGATAGATGGCGATAGTAGTAAATATGCCCCGTTTAAGTGATACCATGGAAGAAGGCACCGTTGCCGCTTGGTTGAAAAATGTGGGAGATAAAGTTGAAGAAGGTGATATTCTAGCTGAAATCGAAACCGATAAGGCTACAATGGAATTTGAATCCTTCAACGAAGGAACCTTATTACATATTGGTGTTGCCGAAGGTGATACCGCTCCGGTTGATGTTCTATTGGCAATTATCGGAGAAGAGGGTGAAGATATTTCAGGATTATTAAATGGAAGTGCTGCACCTGCGGAAGTAAAAGAAGAAACTGCGGTCCAAACGGAAGCTGTTTCAGAGGTTCCAGCTGCAAGTTCGGAAGCTGCCGAAATTCCGGAAGGTGTTGAGGTGATTACGATGCCTCGTTTAAGTGATACCATGGAGGAAGGTACTGTTGCTGCTTGGTTGAAAAAAGTTGGTGATACAGTTGAAGAAGGAGATATTCTTGCTGAAATCGAAACTGACAAGGCGACAATGGAGTTTGAGTCTTTTTACTCAGGTACTCTATTGTATATAGGTATTCAAGAAGGAGAATCTTCTCCTGTAGATGAGGTTCTAGCCGTAATCGGTCCAGCAGGAACTGATGTAGATGCAGTCCTAAACGGTAGCACAACTAGCACTGCTACAAGTGCTCCATCCGAAGAAAAGAAAACAGAAAAAGCTGTTGAAGCTAAAACGGAAGCCCCAGTAGCAAACGTTTCTGCAAATGACGGACAACGCATATTTGCATCGCCATTGGCAAAGAAAATGGCAAAAGACAAAGGTGTAAACCTAGCTGATGTAAAAGGCTCCGGAGACCATGGAAGAATCGTAAAGAAGGATATCGAGAATTATCAGCCCGCTGCGCAAACTGCTCCTCCGGTTGCCGCTACTCAAGAAGTGTCAACTAGCAATGCTCTCGCTGCCTCACCCATCATTAACCTTCCCGTTGGTCAAGAAGGCAGTGAAGAGGTGAAAAATTCGCAAATGCGTAAGGTGATTGCAAAACGACTTTCCGAATCAAAATTCACAGCTCCGCATTACTATTTGAATATCGAAGTTGATATGAGTAATGCTATCGCTTCCAGAAAGAAAATTAACGATTTGCCAGAAACTAAAGTTTCTTTCAATGATATGGTAGTTAAAGCCTGTGCGATGGCTTTGAAAAAACATCCGCAGGTAAATACAACTTGGGGTGATGCTGCTATGATTTATAACCAACATGTTCATATTGGTGTCGCTGTTGCCGTACCTGACGGATTGATGGTACCCGTATTAAAGTTTGCTGACCAAATGACATTGACGCAAATCGGAGCTTCTGTGAAAGATTTAGCTGGCAAGGCCAGAAATAAAAAGATTGCCCCAGCAGAAATGGAAGGGAGCACTTTTACGGTTTCTAACTTGGGTATGTTCGGTATTACTGATTTTACATCAATTATCAATCAACCGAACTCTGCAATTTTATCTGTAGGAGCAATTGTTGAAAAACCGGTTGTTCGAAATGGGGAAATCGTAGTTGGCAATACTATGAAAGTAACCTTGGCCTGCGACCATAGAACTGTAGATGGTGCGACTGGAGCGCAATTTTTATTGACGCTAAGAGCGTATTTAGAGAATCCGGTGACAATGTTGGCATAAGCTAGATTATTGGAAATAATAGTAAGAAGCATCCGTCTTTGGCGGATGCTTTTTTTATCTTTAAAGCTTTCTAAACCAGATATTATGAAGTACTGTTTTTATATGATTATTCTTTTGACTGTGGGGTGTAAATCGTTGCATGAACCAGCAACAAGCGAACGCATTGGTGAAATTATGAATTTCTTGGCTTCTGATGAGCTTCAAGGTCGAGAGGCCGGTACAGAGGGTATTGCATCCGCAGCAAATTATATTGAGACTATATTTAAGGAGAATAAAATAAAGCCCTACTTCAAAACATATAGAGATACGCTTACCAATTTCGATGGATTGGCCTATAACATGGTTGGTTTTATAGAAGGAAAGGATAAGGACTTGAAAAAAGAGTTTGTTATTCTTGGGGCTCACTATGACCATATTGGAAGAATAGAACCAAAAGACGGTGATGCAATTGCGAATGGGGCAAATGATAATGCTTCAGGTACGACTACCGTTCTGGAGCTTGCGCGCTATTTTGGAAATGCAAAAGCAAATAAGCGTAGCATTATTTTCGCTTTGTTTAGTGCGGAGGAAAAGGGACTTTTAGGTTCGAAGCACTTGGCGAAGAAATTAAAAGACACAGGACTCAATCTATATGCGATGTTGAATTTTGAAATGGTTGGTGTTCCACTTCAAGACAAAGACTATTTAATGTATCTAACGGGATATAACTTATCAAATTTAGCCGATATTAGTAATGAGTATTCAGAACAAACCGTGGCGGGATTCCTTCCAAAGGCAAAGGAATACAATTTATTTAATAGATCTGACAACGCTCCTTTTCATGAAATCTATAATGTGCCCTCCCACACTTATAGTACGTTTGACTTTACAAACTTCGACCATTACCATCAAGTAGGAGATGAGGCTGAAGCTATGGACTTTGGTCATATGGCAAACGTTGTCAACGTATTAATACCTGTAATGGAGGGTATTATCAATTCCCCAGAACAAGAAATAAAATACAACTAAATGGCAAATGTTATTGTTACAGGCTCTAGTAGAGGTATTGGATTTGAACTCGCTAAACTTTTTGCAGATGAAGGGCATCAAGTATTGGCCTTGTCGAGAAATGACAAACCAATCTCTGATTTAAATCATAAGAACATTATTTCCTTTCCTTTTGACCTTTCTAAGGAATCAGATTTGGATAAATTAGCAGACTTTCTTGAAAACTTGAAATCCGTTGATATTCTTATTAATAATGCTGGAAAGCTTTTGAATAAACCTTTTTTGGAAACTAGTACATCTGAATTTGAAGAGGTTTACAAGGTAAACGTATTCGGTGTGGCAAGTGTGACACAAGCTGTTCTGCCCAAAATGCCAAAAGATGGTCATGTAGTTACTATAAGTTCTATGGGAGGAGTACAAGGAAGTGTGAAATTTCCCGGACTCTCGGCATATAGCTCTAGCAAAGCCGCAGTTATCACATTGACGGAATTGTGGGCAGAAGAATTTAAAGAAACAGGTCCGTCTTTTAATGTACTGGCTTTGGGTGCCGTTCAGACCGAAATGCTTGAAGAAGCTTTTCCAGGTTATCAAGCCCCAACAACCGCTTTAGAAATGGCAAAATATATAAAAGGTTTTGCACTTACTGGAAATAAAATGTACAACGGAAAGTTGTTACAAGTCTCAAGCAGCACACCTTAGTGATATGAATCAGTTTCAAGAAGGAAGGCAATTAGTGAACCGCTGTACCCCTTGGCATCACTTGAAATGCGTTTACATTACGGGCAAAGAAGTTTTTAAGGATGGTAGGGAGGGAAAGTCTACAAGACATTGGTGGCGTATGTCATATATTGGGAGAGCATGTGTTGACCAATACGGTAAATTCTTAGGAACTATTTACGAAGCACTATTTGCCGTTCCTCATTATTTGGTAATGGGTGTCGCAAATCTTGTCGGTCTCGGGGTTTGTTTTTTTGGTAAAATAAAGACGGATTGATGAACACTTAGTTTTTAATAAAATATACTTTTTGAATCAAATCTAACTTCGGGAACTCTTCAAAATACTTTTCCCTGTTGGTGTATAATACATCCGTTTTTTGTGCTGAGTTACCGCCGTAACCAGAATAGATTTTTGAAACCACATCCATACCCTGAATTACTTTTCCAAATGCAGGAAATCCTACTACATCATTGTAATTAAGAGTATCTAGACGGGAGTTATCTTGTAGATTGATATACAAGTCGGTTGTTCTTGTTTCTTTACCGCCTCGGGCAAAGCTCAAAGTTCCTTTTTCGTTGCCTAAAATTACTTTTTCATCAGGTATCTTTAATCTATTCCAAGCTTTGGTAGCTGACGTATCACTATTCCCAAATTGAGCAACAAACTCAGGGACTACCCTATAAAAAACCCCATCATCAAAATACTTGTATTTCACCAATTGGTAAAAGCGGTCTGCCGCTTTTGGACTCCATTCCCGCTTCACTTCGATATCAAAAATCCCTTTGGTAGTTTCAAATCGCGCGATATAGGTTTTAGGAGCGATTTCTTTCGTCCATTTTGATTTGAATATGGCTGGGCTGCAACCAATTATCAAAGTCAGTAGTAATGCGATGCTTAATTTTTTCATCTCTGTAATTTGGAAATGCTGAAATGTTGAAGATACTATTTTCTAAATATAAATTTTACCATTCTCTGGATATGAATATAGGCAAACGAGTTTCTGACGTTTTTAAAATATAGTTCCATAATCTGCAAAAATGAGAGCCAAAAAAAGAATACAAGCATTTTAAAACCAGATATGTGTTTTATTCTATTGACTTTGTGCTTATTTTTAAAGAAAACATCTAGTATTCATGACTAGGACATTCACTTACACTGTTGTCATTATTTGTGTATTCTTTTTTACACAAAATGGCAATGCACAAAACCCTTTTGAAAAAGAAACTGATGTATTTGCAAACGCCGCAGATGCCGAAAAAATATACTTACAACTTTCCGGAACCACTTTTAATACTTCTGAAACCATTTGGTTCAAAGCAATAGTAACAAATGTATTTGACCATAAACCCACACAAAAAAGTGGTGTTCTTCATTTAGAGTTGATTGACCCACTGAATAAACGTATAGTAGACAAAAACCTTCTAAAGATAAATGGTGGTACCTCAAATGGATTTTTTCAATTGCATTCAAGTTACAGAGAGGGAAATTATATTATTAGAGCATACACGGAATGGAACAAAAACTTTGGTTCTGATTTTATTACTTCTGTACCCATCACGATATATCGGCTTCAAAATTTTGCTGGTAAACCCAACCCCATTCGAGATGTAGTATTTAGTAAAGACCTCACTTCCAATAAGTTTTCCATATCGTCCACCATTGCTGTTAATGAGTTGGACAGTCTTCATACTGGTGAAGCTGTACTTTATATGAATTGGAAAGGTGGTAAAGATTCTATTTTGATAAAGCAAAAAAGAAGGGAGCCTAATATCAATGTGCAACATAAAGTTTCTCTGAACATACCGATAATAAATTACAGGTTGAAGACCAATAATGAGGTATTCACAAAGTCAATAGTTCTAGACGATGAACACGGTTCACTACAATTTTTTCCTGAAGGAGGTTCTTTGGTAGAGGGTTTACAAAGTGTTGTTGGATTCAAGTATTTGAACTATCGAGGAAAGGGCATTGAGATCCAAGGAACGATTGAAGATGAAAACAATACGAAAGTTGCTGAATTCAAAAGTAACCCTTTAGGGATGGGCAAAGTAGTCCTAACCCCTGAAGCAGAAAAAACCTATTATGGTATTTTGACAACTAATAATGGGAATACATTTAAGTATGAATTGCCCAAGGCGAAAAAGATGGGTCAGGTTTTGAGCTTAATCCACAAAGAATCTGACAGGGAACTTAGAATTTGGAATAAGGAAAAAAATAGCGATAGTGTTTTCGTTAAGTTTTTTAATAGGGGCAAGAATCTTTTCTTTCTAAAGGCACGATTTGTAGGTGGAATGTTTTCTTATAAATTTCAACCAAAAGATTTACCCCAAGGTGTAATTGGACTCACAGTTTTCGATAAACACTTTAGACCTGTGGCGGAGCGTCATTTTTTTAATAAACTAAAAGAGGAAAATCTTGATATAATAGTTGAAACGGATAAGAATCACTATTCTGTTCGAGATAGCGTTCAAGTTTCCATGTCGACAAGGCTAAACAACCGACCCGTACCGTCATCAATATCTATTATGGCTGTCGACTCTAGTTATTTTTATAGCACCAATCTGGACAGAAATACTATTATCTCCTACTTTTTATTACAATCTGATATAAAGGGAACAGTTGAAAACCCAGCTTACTATTTTGAAAATAGCGAAAACTTGACCGAACTCGACTATTTGATGCTGTCCCAAGGTTGGACGAACTATAAATACAAGGATAAGAAAAAGCCGAGATCTTTTAACGCGGAAAATGGTTTGGAAGTCAAAGGCACTGTTTATGATATACAGAGCGTAAGTAAGAAGGGCAGACGAAAGAAAAATAAGTATGAGTTAAATATGCTTCTAATGGGTGAGACGAGTGAAGCTTATCTACAAGAGACCGACAGTACAGGGTACTTTAGGTTCGCATTAAACGATAGCTATGGTCTTGGCAGAAAGTATGTAATAGAACCTACTGATTCAAGCAACAAAAGTTCTGTCCTAAAGGTAAATATCAAAAAGTACGAAGCCCCAGAAATCGCATATGAATCGGAAAAAGTTATTGTTCCAATAGATAGTATTATCGAAAAGAAAATGATTCAAAAGATAGAACAAGATATAAAACTAGATCCTTATCTCTATGCAAATACCATAACCTTAAATGAAGTGGTTGTAAGTGATTATATAGTTACCCCGAAACGGGCAAAAATGGTAGAACTGCATGGGATACCCGATGTGGTAATTGATAGTCAAGAGTTGCTAAATAGACAAGAGAAATGGACAAACAATCTCTACAGATGGTTGCTTTTTAATTACCCAAAAGAGATACGAGTTGACCGTTTTGGCAGTGCGGCAGGATTCGAATTAGCTTATGTTTATGGAGCGGAGTGGACGTACGTGGTTATCGATGGTATTCCCATACATGAGCGAGACTATGGTCTTATCGGCAATATTCCAGTAAGAGCGGTTAAAAGTGCAGAAATCATTCGAAATACAAATACGGCAAATAGATACCACAGTCAAGTTTTTGATTGTGCACCAATATGTAATCCTCCCACTTTTCCTGCTATACTTGCCATTTACACCCATTCAGGCAAAGGCCTATCCGGTGCTTTTCCAAAATACAAAAAGACCAACCTAATCAATGCCACAGCTCCGCAATATTCTCCAATTCGCGAATACTATGTACCTCAATATACCGAACCTTCAAAAATAGATTGGGATGTTCCTGATAGACGAACACTGCTTTATTGGAAACCGAATATCGTTACCGATAGTAAAGGTCAGGCGAAAACAAGTTTTTTCAATAGTGATATAAGCGGTAAAATGGTAGTTATCTGTGAGGGAATTACATCAATTGGAAAAGTAGGATATTCAGAATTGTTTTATGAAGTCGAATAATCTCTCTGACAAAATTAAACTAAACCATGAAACATTATAAATGTATCATCTTTGATTGCGATGGAGTTTTAGTAGATAGTGAAGTGCTAGGAAATCAGGTCATGGTAGATTTAGCTAATGAATATGGAGCAAATATCAATCTTTCATTTGCTCTTGAAAATTTTAAAGGAGGTTTTTTGAAAGACTGCATTCAACAAATTGAATCTATAGTGGGTAAAGTATTACCAAAGGATTTTGAGCGTGAATACCGCAAACGCTCCTTTGAAATATTTAAAAACAATTTGCAGCCCGTAACTGGAGTAGAGGATGTTTTGAAAGAGTTGAATATTTCTTTTTGTGTTGCTTCAAGTGGCCCTCAAGAAAAAATAAGATTAAACCTAAAGACCACGGGGCTGTTATCCTATTTTAATGAAAATATTTTTAGTTGTTATGATATTGAAAAGTGGAAACCCGACCCTGCCGTCTTTCTTCACGCTGCCACGACAATGGGTTATACTCCTAAAGAATGTCTTGTAATTGAGGATACCCCTATTGGAGTCGAAGCTGCAAAGTCTGGAGGGTTTGATGTTTTCGGCTATTCCCCTAATGGTATCCAAGAAAATTTTCAGGATAATGTAGACAAAATATTTTATTCTATGGATGTACTTTTACCTATGATTTCCGGGAATCGCTAAACTTGAACTATTTTTGTGTTCAATGGATGATATCCTAAAAAAATACTTACCGGAAAGAGCGGTTGCTTCATGTCTTGAACTAATTCAGAATACCGAGGTCCACTTGAAAATCGTGAACGAAAGAGTTACACGCCATGGTGATTACCGCAGAATGCCAGATGGAAGACACCAAATTACGGTCAATGCTACTTTAAATAAGTATCGATTTTTGATTACACTAGTTCATGAGATTGCTCATTTAGCAGCTTTTGAAAAGTATGGTTGGCAAATAAAGCCCCATGGCAAAGAGTGGAAACATACCTTTCAACATTTGATGCTTCCTTTTATTCGGCCAGAAGTTTTTCCTCCAAAATTACTTCCCCTATTGGCGCGTCATTTTAGAAATCCCAAAGCAAGCAGCAGTACTGATGCACAGTTATCAGTAGCTTTGAAAAGCTATGATGAGCAACAAAGCGATAAATCCTACGTTTTTGAATTACCTTTGGGGAGTGTTTTTCGCCTTTACAATGGCAAAATCTATAAAAAAGGTAATCGGCGGGTGAAACGCTATGAGTGTGTTGAAATGGCTAGTGGTAAAATGTACTTGTTTCAACCCAATGCTGAGGTTGAGCTAATCAAGAGCTAGAATAGCAATTGATCGTAAAGTGTCATCCTAAGTGCAGTTGCAGGGTAACCTAATGCCGAATTTGAATTAATAACAAGTTGAATTGAAATAAGCAATGAACAAAAATTACTACGCAGTTTTAATGGCAGGTGGAGTTGGATCTCGATTTTGGCCGATAAGTACATCTAGTTACCCAAAACAGTTTCACGATATGCTGGGTACCGGTGACACTCTGATTCAGAAGACCTTTAAGCGATTGAATAAGTTTGTGCCGACTGAGAATATTTTGATTCTGACCAATGAGCGTTATAATGACTTGGTTTTAGAGCAATTGCCTTTGGTAAAACAGGAGCAAGTAGTTTTGGAGCCAGCGATGCGCAATACGGCACCTTGTATTTTATATGCAGCAATGAAGATTCAAAAAATGAACCCTGATGGAGTGATGATAGTTGCACCAAGTGATCACTGGATTGAAGATGAAGAAGCTTTTGCAAAGGATGTTACGACTTGTTTTGAAAAATGCCAGAAAGAAGAGGTGCTTTGTACTTTAGGTATAAAACCTTCCTTTCCGAATACGGGCTTTGGCTATATTGAATATGAAAGAGATAGTGAAGCCGGACTCAAGAAAGTGAATCAGTTTAGGGAAAAACCGGACTATGAAACGGCAAAAGAGTTTCTGGCACAAGGTAATTTTCTATGGAATGCGGGCATTTTTATGTGGAGTGTAAAAACTATAGTAAACGCCTTTGAAAAGTATCAAAAAGAACAATTCGACTTGTTTGAATCAGGAATGTATTGTTACAATACTGGTGAGGAATCAGCCTTTATTAAAGAAAACTATCCGAAGGCGGAAAATATTTCTATTGACTATGCCATACTAGAAAACTCTAAATCCATTTTTGTCCTTCCAGCTACTTTTGATTGGAACGATTTAGGTACGTGGGGTTCGCTTTATGATAAAATGAATGATGGAGAAACGGAAAACGCCGTGGTTGGGGCTCAAGTTCTGGCTGAAGACGCTTCCGGTAATATGATTCGTTCTCCCAAAGGCAAAGTCGTTGTCGTAGACGGATTAAATGATTATATTATTGTAGACAAAGAGGAAGTGCTTCTCATTTATCCCAAATCGAAAGAACAAGATATCAAACAAGTTTTAAACAAAGTAAAAGATACATTTGGAGACCAATATGCCTAACCATGAGTGAAGAATTAGAACCAGATAATTTATCACATTTAGAAGAACCTGTTGAAAGTAAAGAAGAAGTTAAGAAGGACTTTCAGGGATTGCTCGGAAGCACTAAAAAGTTTCTTGTCGAGCTCTTAGATATTAGGAGCAATACGGACCAAGATGCTACGAAGGAGGCTATCATCGCTGATATTCCAATGAAAGGGCATACCTCTTGGATTCTAATCTGCTCTATTTTTATTGCATCTGTTGGTTTGAATGCCAATTCAACGGCTGTGGTTATCGGTGCGATGTTAATTTCCCCTTTGATGGGACCTATTTTGGGTATGGGGATGTCTCTTGCGATTAATGATATTGATACCTTAAGAAGGTCACTTAAAAATTTGGCTGTAATGGTTGTTTTAAGTGTATTAACCGCCTTTTTATTTTTCTATGCCTTTCCTTTACAAGAGGAGTCTTCTGAGTTATTAGCCAGAACCAAACCAGATATTCGTGATGTATTAATTGCTTTTTTTGGTGGTCTAGCTTTGGTAATTGCCCGAGCCAAAAAAGGGACTATTGCTAGTGTGATTTTCGGGGTTGCAATTGCTACAGCTTTAATGCCTCCGTTGTGTACTGTAGGTTTTGGTTTAGCGATAGGGAGGTGGGATTATGCCGGAGGCGCTTTATTGCTTTTCGGAATAAACACCATATTTATCGCGTTGGCCACTTTTTTGGTTTTGAAAATATTACGTTTTCCTATGGTACGCTATGCAAATTCGGCCAGAAGAAGACTAATAGCGCGATTGGTTTCTTTAACGGCTTTGGCTGTAATGATTCCGGCCGGTTGGATTTTCTGGGGGGTTTATCAAGAATTCAAGTTTAAAAGTGATGCAAGTGCTTTTATTCAGGAAAATATTACTCCGTATAAATTCACCAAAGATGGTAGATTTTTGAAGGATTTATCGGTTTTACAATACAATCGCGATGAGCCTTCTGCCATTGAATTGATTTTTATGGGAAATGAAGGTGTGCCAGAGGGTGTTGTTGCTACCTGGAAAGCGAATATGAAATCATATGACGATTTAGAAGACAGTGAACTTAAGATTATTCAAGGCTCTCAGAGTGAACAAGGAAATCAAATTGAGATGATGGAAGAACTTTATAAATCTCAAAAGAATGAACTCTTAAGTAAAGATGAAAAAATTCGATTACTAGAATCTCAGTTGCAACGTTTGAATAAATTGAACGCAAAACAAATTCCATTTCAAGATATCAGCGCCGAGGCACAATCAAACTATGAGAACTTAGAGTATTTAGCTTTTTCAAATGCCATTCGAACAGATTTTAAAAAATTAGATACCGTCTCGGTTTTTGAGGCAAAATGGAAACGTGATGCGAAAAGGGTAGAAATTGTGAAAGACGCAAAGAAACTCCACAATTGGTTAAGAATACGATTAAAAGATAGTACGATATTATTAACTGAAATCATTCAAGATTGATGTTTTATCAATAAATATTGAATGATTTAATTCCGCTCTTCAATATACATCTGCCGTACCTTTTTGAAAAGTTCGGAGGAGTACACAAAATTAGTTACTGCTTCATTATCGGTTTTAAAAATTTCATGTTTTGTACCTTCCCATTCTTTGAGCCCGTCTTTGAGGAATAGTATTTTTTCCCCAATCTCCATCACCGAATTCATATCATGTGTATTGATAACAGTTGTAATATTATATTCCTCGGTAATCTCTTTGATAAGATTATCAATTACAATGGCGGTTCTTGGGTCTAATCCTGAATTAGGTTCATCACAGAACAAATATTGAGGATTCATAACAATAGCTCTAGCAATAGCCACCCTTTTTTGCATACCTCCTGAAATTTCTGATGGGTATTTATGATGCGCATCAACAAGATTGACCCTATTTAAAACAATATTCACGCGGTCTTCCATTTCAGACTTGGAGAGTTTTGTAAACATTTCGAGCGGAAACATTACGTTGCCCGCTACAGTGAGGCCGTCAAAAAGAGCGCTTCCTTGAAAAACCATGCCCATATCTTCCTTTAGCGCCCGTTGTTCTTGACTTGAGAGTTCCGAAAAGTTTTGTCCGTCATAACAGATTTTACCTTCAGTTGGTTCAAATAACCCTAATAAACACTTTAGGAAAACCGTTTTTCCTGATCCACTTTGTCCGATGATAAGATTCGTCTTTCCGGTATCAAAAGTAGTCGTTATTCCCTTTAAGATATGAGCATCATCAAAAGACTTATGTATGTTTTCTACTTCAATCATTAGGTAAGTAATAGTTGGGTTAGAACATAATTTGTGATAATAATGACCACACTCGTCCATACAAAGGAAGTTGTACTTGCCTTTCCGACCTCAAGAGCACCACCTTTCATATAAAATCCATGGTATGATGGAATTGTGGCTAACAGAAATGCGAATACAAAGGTCTTTATAAAAGAATACGTAACATGAAAAGGAATGAAATCCATAGTAACTCCTTCTACAAAATCTGCACTAGTAATAAACCCCCCAAAAACCCCAGCGAACCATCCACCGAAAATACCGACATACATAGCTACTGAAATGATGAATGGATATAACATCATGGCAACGATTTTTGGAAAAACAAGATAATTCAAGGCATTAACACCCATGACTTCAAGCGCATCTATTTGCTCTGTTACACGCATAGTACCTATACTAGAGGTAATAAAAGAACCCACTTTACCGGCCATGATTACAGAACAAAAAGTTGGTGCGAATTCTAAAATAATGGACTGACGTGTAGCAAAACCTATTAAGTTCTTTGGGATTAAATCGCTAGTAAGGTTCATGGCAGTTTGAATTGAAACAACCGCACCAATAAAAAAGGATATAAAAACAATAATACCTAACGACCCGAAGATGAGTTCATCTATCTCCTTGAGAATCAAATTCTTCATGATTCTCCATTTGGTAGGCTTTTTGAAAAGGTCAATGACCATAATCGCGTAGCCCCCAATATCAGTTAAATACTTCATCAAATGAAATTAGACATCTTGATGTAAAAATAAGAATAAAACATTCTCTTAACTGTGATTTAGATTTTAAAAGAGGTATTTTATTTACTTTTACTCTTTCAACAAATGGCAATATGCAAAAGAAAAATCAACTATTACTTGTAGTACTATGTCTCATTCTTTTCGGGACTCTGAATGGTTTCGGGCAAAAAAATCAAAAGAACAATGAGAATACCAATCTAAAGACTTCACCCAAGTTAGTAGTAGGCATTGTTGTGGATCAAATGCGATATGATTATCTCACTCGATTTTGGAACCATTTTGATGAAGGTGGATTTAAACGTTTGGTCAATGAGGGTTTCAATTGCAAGAACAATCATTTCAATTATGCACCTACAAGTACGGGCCCTGGGCATACTTCAGTGTATACTGGGGCGGCACCTGCGACTCATGGCGTGATAGGTAACAATTGGTACGACAAGGAAGCCGGTATCAGTGTTTATTGTGCTTCAGACGACCGTTATACATCTGTTGGTACTGCTTCGGAAGCAGGTAAAATGTCTCCACATAGAATGAACGTGACAACTATTACTGACGAGTTACGACTGCATACCCAAATGAGAGGAAAGACAGTTGCGGTTGCTTTAAAAGACCGAGGGGCAGTTTTGCCAGGTGGACATACAGCGAACGCGGCTTATTGGTTTCATGGAGCAGATGAAGGCGATTGGATTACAAGTACGTATTATATGCAGGAACTTCCAAAATGGGTAAATGATTTCAATGCCTCTGACGCGGTAGAAAAATATAAGAAGCCTTGGAATACGGCTAAGGTCATCAATACGTATTTGGAAAGTGGAAGTGACAATAATACCTATGAAGGATTATTTGAAACTGAAAAAACACCAACTTTCCCTCATAGCACGCCTAATCTTTTGGATAAGAAGAAAGATTTTGAGATTATAAAATATACTCCGTATGGTAATCGTATAACTACGGATTTTGCCCTTGCTGCTATAGAAGGCGAGGATTTAGGAAAGGATGAGGCAACCGACTTCTTAGCCATTAGTTATTCAAGTACCGATTATATTGGACATAAATTCGGTGTGAACTCGAAAGAAGTTCAGGATACTTACATTCAATTGGATGTCGATTTGCAAAATCTTCTTAATACTTTGGATAGAAAAGTAGGGAAAGACGAGTATACTGTTTTTCTTACCGCAGATCACGGAGCAATAGATGTACCTGCTTATTTAAGTGATCAAAAAATTCCTGCTGGCTATTTCGTTTATGATTCCATTAAACCAAAGTTCAATGCGTTTTTGCAATACAAATTTGGAACGGCCAATGTGGTTAAAAATTTCTCGAACTATCAATTCTTTTTAGATCATAAGGTGATTAAGAATATGGATATCGAAGTAGCTAAGGTGCAAGAAACCATTGCAAATGAATTGTTGAATTATAAAGGTATTGACCGTGTATATACAGGGCACCAGATGATGCAAAATAATTATACCAAGGGAATACCTTATATTCTCCAAAACGGATATAATCAAAAGCGTTCAGGTGATGTTTTGGTAGTCTTAAAACCAGGAGTTATAAGTTATCCAAGAACCGGTTCTACCCATGGGTCACCCCAGATTTATGATACCCATGTTCCCTTATTGTTTTATGGAAAGGGTATTCGGAAGGGAAGCATGGTTAATAGAACGGAAATCCCTGATATTGCTCCTACAATAGCTACACTTTTAGGTATTGCCTTTCCGAATGGAACAACGGGTGAACCTATCGCTGAGGTGCTGGAATAATAGATAGTTCATGAACAATCGTCCCATAGGTATTTTTGACTCGGGTGTTGGAGGAACTTCCATCTGGAAGGAAATCAACGGACTACTGTCCAATGAGGATACTATTTACCTAGCTGATAGTAAGAATGCTCCTTACGGGGAAAAATCCGAAGAGCAAATTTTACAATTGAGTATAAAGAACACCGAATTTTTGCTAGCAAAAGACTGTAAGTTAATTGTCGTTGCTTGTAACACGGCTACCACAAATGCTATATCCTATTTGCGGGAAAATTATGATGTGCCATTTATCGGAATTGAACCAGCGATAAAACCAGCTGCTTTACAATCACAGTCTAAAAAAGTGGGAGTTTTGGCAACAAAAGGGACTTTGTCCAGTAGCCTTTTTCATTATACTTCTAAAAATCATGCTTCGGGAATTCAGATAATCGAACAGGAGGGGACGGGTTTAGTAAAATTAATCGAAGCTGGTATGGCCAATAGCGCTATGAGTAAGCGTGTTCTTGAAATAAAATTGGCTCCAATGTTGGCTGCTGAAATTGATTACTTGGTTTTAGGATGTACACATTACCCATATCTGATTCCAGTTTTAAGGGAAATGCTTCCAGAAAACGTAAAAATCATAGATTCTGGTGAGGCGGTTGCAAGACAAACAAAATCAGTTTTAGAGCAAAATGGTTTGAGCAATCCATCCGAAGGAAAAGGAAAACATCATTTTTTCACAAATGCAGATGTTAGGATTTTGGAAAGCTTTCTGAAGGGAGAAAAGTCAAATGTGAAAACGGCATTTCTGGACTTCTAATTCTACCTGCGAACGTACGTTAAATAGGTAAAATCATATTGATGTTTCTCATCACGAGGATGGTACTCTTCTTCGATAAGTTCCCAATCATTCAAATCAATTTCAGGAAAAAAAGTATCTGCTTCAAAGGCTTTGTGAACCCGTGTAAGTTCAATTTTAGTAGCAAATTTTTCACCTTGTCGATAGATTTCACCTCCACCAATGATATAAGAGATTTCATCATTCTGCACTAGTTTTAATGCCGCTTCAATAGAGTGGACTACGATACACTCTTCAAAAGAAACAGTATACTCCTTATCTCGCGTAATGATGATATGGGTTCTATTTGGTAATGGCTTAGGAAAACTTTCAAAAGTCTTTCTTCCCATAATGATTTTATGACCCGTTGTAAGCTTTTTAAATCGCTTGAAATCATCGGGTAAATGCCACAATAAATCATTGTCTTTGCCTAGGGCATTGTTTTTTGAAGCAGCTGCTATCAAGGTTATGGTATTCACGGTATTGTATTGTATTTTTGGTTTGTACTATCGCAAAAAACAGACCAATTATATGTGTTGGTAAGACACTATCTATTTTATAGCATAAACTTACTCCTTTTTATTGATCTTAGAGAGTGGAAAATCGGTTTCAATTTCCTTTTGCAATTCTTTGATTTTTGTTCTTTGTTTGGCTACTAATTTTTCGCGTTGAGAACGTTCCCAGTCCTTTCCCATAAATTTTTGGGTGATAAAAACATTAAAGGCGTGAATTACGAAAAGAAAAGCCCAAAAGGTAATTGCCCAGATAAACCAATTATAGGTTTCACCATACTTCAAGATTTTATTTATGAGGATAAGAAAGACACTACCAATCAAAAAAATAACGAAATGTGTAAAAAGTCTTTTCTTTTGCTTGATTCGCTTCTGTGCAGTTTCAAGCAATTCGTGCTGTTCGAGATCTATTCCCGCGGTATTTTTATTTTTGGTGAGCATTCTATTGGCTAACTTTACGTATTAAAGATACCACAAAACACTTTTATCCTTCGTATGGAAAATATTCGAAAGCAATTCCCAATTTTAGGTCAATATATCTATGTAAACACTCCCGTTCTTGGTCCTATGTATGATGATCTACTGGATTGGCGGCAAGAGCGTGACCTTGATGTATTGATTCATGCTACGGAAATGCCTAAAAAACGAGGGCATCTTCTTGAAGAAACAAGAACGACGATTTCTGAAGTTTTTGAATGCAAGCAAGAAAATGTTGCCTTGATAAACAACTTTTCAACGGGAATGAATTTTTTGCTTGAGGGTTTAAGTGAATCTTCAAAAGTATTGGTCTTAGAAAATGATTACGCATCAGTAAATTGGCCTTTTGAACGGCGAGAATTTGAAATGCACTATGCAGTAATTGACGAAAATGTAGAAGATACGATCGCTGAAATTATAGAAAAAGAACAAATAAATGTAATGGCCTTTGCTATAGTGCATTGGCAAAACGGAATCAAAATAGACTTAGAATTCATAAAGCAATTAAAATCAAAATACCCTGACCTTTTGATTATTGCTGACGGGACACAATTTATGGGTACTCAAGAATTTAATTTTGAAAACTCAGGTATTGATGTTTTAGGGACAAGTGGTTATAAGTGGATGTTAGGTGGTTACGGAAATGGTTTTATGCTGTTTAGCGATTTTGCTGAACAGCGTATAGTGGTAAAGTCTATTGGTGATAATACCGCCAGTGTGACAATAAAACAAGAAGGCGCCATTCCTTTTGCAAAGTATTTTGAGCCAGGTCATTTATCAGGACATAGTTTTGGAAGCCTACAGTTTTCTCTTAACTTTTTTCAAGAAATAGGAATGTCTGCCATTACCACTCAAAATCAAGTTTTAAGCGAAAAAGCTATGTCTGTTTTTAGAGATATGAGTTTATTAGAAACTAAGGTGACCAAACGAAAATCACATAGCACCATATTTAATATTAAAGGTGATGATGCTCTTTTTCAATATCTCATTGACAATGGCGTAATGTGCGCCAAACGTGGAAATGGAATTCGGTTTGGATTTCATTTTTATAACACTATTGATGAGATTACCCAAATTGCCGAGCTTATTGAAAAACGATAGGCTCCTTTTGTTCCAATTTATGCATTACTTGGAATGAAGGAATCCTAAAAGTTGTATCGCAACATTTACTTACTTAAGAATTTAAGTCTGCTTTTTTTATCAAGGAGGTGTTAATTGTTATCTAAATATTACGAAATCGACAAAAATGATATTAGTCATTGTAAATGAGCGTTTTAATGCTTTAGATTTGCACTGAATTTAACCACAGTTAGGTCTAAAAATTTAGTATCATGGGAATAGCAAAACAGTATTTAAAAACAAAGCCGGTATGTAAAGTTACTTTTACAGTGCCAGCGGAAGAAGCAAAAAAAGTAACGGTAGTTGGCGATTTCAATAACTGGAAAGCAAACAAAGCAAGCACTTTGAAAAAGTTGAAAAACGGAACTTTTAAAGGTACTTTTGATTTGCCAAAGGAGAATGCTTACGAGTTTAAGTATATTATTGATGGTAATTACGTAAACGAAGCAGAAGCTGATCGTTACCAATGGAACGATTATGCAGGTTCTGAAAATGCAGTTTTAGAATTGTAGGAGGGACTTGAAAAAATTGAAGCCAAGGTGTTTATGACATCTTGGCTTTTTTATTTTAAAAAGTTTCTATTTTTGTACCGTAACCCCTTTCCAAAAGGCGACTCTTCCTTTGATGCCTTTAGCAAGTTCGCTCACCTCAGGATAGAACCAGGCCGCATCGGTATTTTCTTTTCCATCAACTATTAGAGAATAGTAATGTGCTTGCCCTTTCCAAGGGCAGGTAGTATGCGTTTCAGAACCTTTAAAGAATTCTTTCTTAATGCTATCAGCTGGAAAGTAATGATTGTTTTCTACAACAACGGTATCGTCACTTTCTGCTATTACGGTGTTATTCCAAATTGCTTTCATAAATAGGTTATTTATTGTTATTCTCGCGAAGGCGGGAATCTGTTATGCTCTTATAAATACGTAGTTCTTATACTGATTTTTCGAATCAGTAAATTGAGTTTCTACTTGTAAGCCTGACTTTTCAGCAAGCCATTCTATGGTTTTGTCGTCATATTTCTGAGAAATTTCAGTGTGAATAGTTTCCCATTGCGCAAATTCAACCTCTAAATCAAGTTTCTTTATCGCAATCACCTGTGTCTCTTTGGCCACCAAATAACTCTTGGCAGTACCAGTCTCAGGGTCATATACTTCCCAATGGAGGAATTTGTCTAAATCAAAGTTGCCCTCTAATTCGGAATTAATTCGTGTAAGCACATTTTTATTAAAAGCAGCTGTAATTCCTGTTGAATCATTATAAGCATCAAGTATGGTTTGCGGATTTTTCTTTTGGTCAAAACCAACAAAAAACAAATCATCTTTGTGCATAAGTTCTCGAACCTGTGTCAAAAAATCAATGGCCTGTGGATGTAGAAGGTTGCCAATATTAGACCCAAGAAAAAGAATCACCTTTTTTTCATCGGTAAGAGAAGCTATATTTTCTAAGGCTTCAAAATAGGTGCCTTGTTCCGGTTTAACAACTACTTCTGGAATTTCAGTCTTAAGGGAACTTGATAATTGGTCCAGCACATTTGGACTGATATCAATTGGGAGGTATTTAAAATTGGCTTTATTTTCAACCAGATTTTGTAATAAAATTTTGGTTTTCTTTCCGTCTCCCGCGCCAAGTTCAATGAGATTGAAACTTTCGGAATCCTTGGAAAAAAGCTGAGTTATTTTCTCGGTTTTAGTCGAAAAAATATCAAACTCCGCATCTGTAAGATAATATTCAGGCATATTCATAATATCCTGAAATAGTTTATCCCCTTTTTCGTCGTAAAAGTATTTTGAGGAAAGATGTTTGGGGTAATCGGTTAGTCCTGTATGAACTTCTTCCTCAAATGGAGTTTCAAATAGCGTTTCTGTTTGTTCTTGCATAAAAAATATGTCGTTCTTTCTGGTAAAACTATACGTTGTGGGGCTGAAATTATTTTGCCAATCGAAAACCGGTGAATTGCCAACGTAAATTGGTTTGGAAAAAGTTACGATAAGTTGATCTCGTATGTTTTATCGGAGTTGCTACCGAACCGCCTCGAAGTACTTTCTGATTTACCATGAATTTACCATTATATTCTCCTAAAGCACCATCGGCCTTGGTATAATTGGGATAAGGCAGGTAGGCGCTTTCCGTCCATTCCCATCGTTTTCCCCAGGGAAAGAATCGCTGGGCAGCTTCCCATTCAAATTCGGTGGGTAACCTACATCCTTTCCATTGAGCAAAAGCAAAAGCTTCGAAATAAGAGATATGAGTTATAGGGGCATCCAATTCTACTTTTTGTAATCCCTTTAGGGAATAATAATGCCAATCTCCGTTTATATCATGCCAATACAAAGGTGCTTCGATTTTGTTCTTCAAAACCCAATCCCAGCCCTCGGCATGCCAGAGGTCAAATTTCTTGTATCCTCCTGCAGAAATGAAATCTATATATTCTTGATTAGTAACCAGTTTATTGGATATCTCATAGGAATGTAAATAAACCTTATGTCTTCCTAATTCATTGTCATAACAGAAGTCTTCGGAATTGTGTCCGATTTCATAAATACCTTCTTCTAAAGAAATCCATTCTTGATGCTGTTTTTCTATGGGATGTTCTTGAAAATCATTTGAGTATGTAGGCAACAAAGGATTATTCCCGAGAATAAACTTGATATCGGTCAACAATAATTCTTGATGTTGTTTTTCGTGATGAATACCAATTTCAAGTACATCATGAAGATCCTGATTCTGGTTCTCAGAAAACAATTCCTTCATCGCCGAAGTCACATAATGGCGATAATCATATACTTTCTGGACAGACGGCCTAGATAGGTTTCCACGGTCAGAACGGACGACGCGTTTGCCTACGGTTTCATAGTAGCTATTAAAGACAAAAGAGAAATCTTCGTCGAAAATTTGATACCCTTTCGCATGGGTTTTGAGGATAAATTCCTCAAAAAACCATGTCGTATGCCCTAAATGCCATTTGGGGGGAGAAACATCGACAATGGGTTGCACCACATAATCTTCAATTTCTAAAGGGGTACAAATGTCTTCGGTATGTTTTCGGGTTTCTAGAAAGAAATCGAGTAGGGAATCGGTAAGAATCATTAAGACAATTTTACCCTAAAGATAAGAAAATGCCGATGTACGGAAAGTTTCTAAAGTTAAGAGCCTGTTAAACCGCAACAACCCCTTTGATATGTGGATGCGGGTGATAATCCAGAAGCGTGAAATCTTCAAATTTAAAATCGAAGATATCTTTTACTTCAGGATTCAGAATCATTTTAGGAAGTGCACGTGGTTCACGACCCAATTGCAATTCCACCTGTTCCATATGATTATTATAAATATGGGCATCGCCAAATGTATGGATAAATTCCCCTGCTTCATAACCACAGACTTGTGCCATCATCATCGTGAACAAGGCATAAGAAGCAATATTGAAAGGAACGCCTAAAAAGATATCGGCGCTTCGTTGATATAACTGACACGAAAGTTTCCCGTCCGCTACATAAAACTGAAAGAAAGCATGACAAGGTGGAAGTGCCGCTTTTCCATTCGCAACATTGTCGGAGAAAGATTTCGATGTATCAGGCAGTACGCTTGGGTTCCATGCAGAAACCAACATACGCCTGCTATTCGGGTTGCTTTTTAGGGAGGCAATTACTTCTTTGATTTGGTCAATTTCATCACCATTCCAGTTACGCCATTGATATCCATAAACGGGACCTAAATCTCCATTTTCATCGGCCCATTCATTCCAAATACGTACTCCGTTTTCTTGAAGGTATTTAACGTTGGTATCCCCCTTTAGAAACCACAATAATTCATAAACTATAGATTTCAAATGCAACTTCTTTGTCGTCACCATAGGAAAACCTTCGCTAAGGTCAAAACGCATTTGGTGTCCGAAAACGCTAACGGTTCCCGTACCTGTGCGGTCGCCTTTTTGGTTTCCGGTTTCTAGGACATGTTTAAGAAGATCATGATACTGTTTCATCGCGGTCTTTTTTGTGGATGACTAAAGTAGAAAAACGATGACTGAAAAGAAGTTTTTTTATACTGATTTTATCAAAAGGTTATCAACGAAGTTTAACCCAATATCATTCCAGCAATTGTTGCTGATAGTAGAGATGCAAGAGAGCCTCCTAATACAGCTTTTAAGCCAAATTCTGAAAGTGTTTTTCTTTGGCTAGGGGCAAGAGAACCGATTCCTCCAATTTGTATTCCGATTGAAGCAAAGTTTGCAAATCCGCAGAGCATATAAGTCGCCATGATTACTGATTTGTTGAAAGTGAAATGAGTTGTATTTGACATATTTTTAAGTTCAGCCAATTGTGTATAACCTACAAATTCGCTGGATGCCAGTTTGATGCCTAAAAGTTGTCCCATCAACATAATATCTTCTTTTGCAACACCTATTAACCACATTAGAGGAGCAAAAATAGTACCTAGTATAGCTTCTAGAGAAAGTTTGTCGTATGCTGAATTTTCAGCTACCCATTCATTAATAGATGTAATATCTCCAAACCAACCGAAAATTCCATTTAACATGGCAATAAAAGCAACAAATACAAGAAGCATAGCGCCTACATTTACGGCCAGTTTTAATCCTTCCGTGGTACCATTAGATATAGCATCCAAGAGATTAGAGCCTATCTTTTCATTCGAGACGCTGATATCCGTGTTAATAGATTCTGTTTGAGGGTAAAGTATTTTTGAAATTACAATTGCTCCGGGAGCAGCCATTACTGATGCTGCAATTAAATGCCTTGCAAATTCTAATCGCAGTTGTTCATCGTTACCTCCAAGAAAACCAATATAAGCTGCTAATACCCCTCCAGCAACCGTGGCCATTCCACCAATCATTACCAGAAGAATTTCCGATTTGTTCATCTTTTCTAAATAGGCTTTAATCATGAGGGGTGCCTCCGTTTGACCAAGAAAAATATTTCCCGCTACGGAAAGACCTTCGGCTCCAGAAATGCCTAATGATTTGGTTAGTAACCAAGCAAGACCCTTGACAACTTTTTGAATAATTCCTAAATAAAAAAGTACCGAAGTTAATGCAGAAAAGAATATTATAGTTGGGAGTATTTGAAAAGCAAAAATATACCCAATATTTGGGTTGTCGAGATTCAGAAGATTTCCCAATAAAAACTCACTTCCTGCAATCGTAAAATTCAATATTTCATTAAATATTTTACCAAGGAAAGAGAAAATATCTCTTACAAAAGGTATTTTTAAAATGCCAATTGCTAGCAATAACTGAATGCCTAAACCAATAGCCGCTGTTTTCCAATTGATTGCTTTTCTATTTGAACTAAATGCAATAGCAACTAATAAAAGAACTATCATTCCCAAAATTCCACGCCACAAACTACCGATGGAAAATCCCTCATTCGGATTTATTTTTTCAACATCATTACTGGCCGCAGTTTCAATTAAAGGCATAACCTCAGTATGAACACTATCTTGGGCAATCGATGGAAAGCAAATGAATAATACAAGCAGAAGAATCCATAGTCGGGTTTTCATAAATACTTGCGTTGATTGGTTTAGTTTCGTTTGGAAATCTCGTCCCGTAGTTTGGCAGCTTTTTCGTAATCTTCATTGGCCACTGCTTTGTCTAGCTCTTTATTCAGCTCATCTATGGTAAGCTCAGTGTAACCATCAGTAGCACCTTGTTCGATTTCAACAGTTTCCCCTTCCTGTAAGATTTCATCGACCATAATACTATCGTCATTCTCATCTTTGTCTTTATCCTTAGAAGAAAACTTCAAGAAGATTCCGGCCTTATCTAAAATCGTTTTGTAAGTAAAAATGGGCGCACTGAAACGCAACGCTAATGCTATGGCATCACTTGTGCGGGCATCAATAATTTCTTCAATCTTATCACGTTCGCAGATAATACTTGAGTAGAAGACCCCATCTACCAATTTATGAATAATGACCTGTTTGATAACAATATCAAATCGGTCAGAAAAGTTTTTGAATAAGTCATGAGTCAATGGTCGCGGGGGTTTGATTTCTTTTTCCAAAGCAATTGCAATGGATTGCGCTTCAAAAGCACCGATGACGATAGGAAGTTTTCGGTCTCCTTCAACTTCATTCAAAATAAGGGCATAAGCCCCATTTTGGGTTTGGCTATAGGATATACCTTTTATTTTTAACCGTACTAGACTCATAGACGTTTTAAACTAAGAAAGGCTGTTCAAACAAAAAGGGATGACCAATTAGTTTGAACAGCCCTTTATGAGGGGCAAATTAACAAAATTTAAGCGTTTTGCGCTTTAAATTCCTTTAATTTTTCGATAAGCTGTGGTACAACTTCGAAGGCATCACCCACAATACCATAATCAGCTGCTTTAAAGAAAGGAGCTTCCGGGTCTGTATTAATGACTACTTTTGTTTTCGAAGAACTTACTCCTGCTAAATGTTGAATCGCACCAGAAATTCCTATAGCAATATAAAGGTTACTGGCTACTGGTTTTCCCGTTTGACCTACGTGTTCTCCGTGAGGCCGCCATCCCAAGTCGGAAACTGGTTTCGAACATGCCGTTGCTGCGCCTAAAACATCAGCCAATTCTTCTATCATTCCCCAGTTTTCAGGACCTTTCAATCCTCTTCCTGCAGAAACAACGATATCGGCATCTGCAATAGTCGCTTTTCCAACTACCTTGTCAACTTCTACCGATTTTGTAGAGAAGTCGGCGTCGCTTAATGATGGACTAAAATCTTCAACTGAAACAGTATCTCCATTTTCGTGAGCACCAAAAGAATTATTTGAAACACCTATTATCTTTATGTCTGAACTGATTTTGGTGTGAGCGAAACCTTTGTTACTAAAAGCCGTTCGTTTCACCGTAAAGGGACTCGTTCCTTCCGGAGCAGCAACAACATTAGGAACGTAACCTGCTTTCAATTTTCCCGCAACCAAAGGAGCAAGAAACTTTGTATCTGTACTCGAACTTACAATGAGTACAGAAGCACCTTCTTTTGTTACAGCTTCACTTATCGCATTTGCATACGCCTTAGCGTTAAAGGTATTTAAGTTGTCACTGGAAACATTTAAAACTTTTGAAACCCCGTAGACGCCTAGACTATCATTCTCTGAACTATTGAACGAAATTGCAGTGACAGAAGTGCCTAATTGGTCAGCAACTGCTTTTGCATACGATGCAACCTCAAAAGCATTCTTCTTAAATTTTCCGTTTTCTGATTCTGTATATACTACTACTGACATAATTTTTTAGATTGCTTTTGCTTCGTTATGAAGAAGGTTAATTAAATCATCTACATTATCAACCAATTTGACAGCGCCTTTCGCAGCTGGCTTTTCGAATTTGGCATCTTGGGTAGCTTTGGCAGCATCAACAGGTTCAATTACGTTGAGCGCTTTTTTTCTTGCCATCATTATACCACGCATGTTAGGTATTCTCAAGTCACTCTCCTCAACCAAGCCTTTTTGACCACCTATTACTAAAGGTAGACTTGTGGAGATTTTTTCTTTTCCTCCATCTATTTCGCGCATGGCGGTTGCATTGTTTCCATCAACTTCCAGGCTGATGCAGGTATTTACAAAGTTCATATCAAGTAAAGTAGCCAAAATGCCAGGTACCATACCTCCATTATAATCAATTGATTCACGACCTGCGATAACCAAATCATATCCTCCATTTTTCACAACCTCTGCTAATTGCTGAGCTACAAAAAAACCATCTGTTGGTTCCGCATTTACGCGAATTGCTTCATCGGCACCAATGGCAAGTGCTTTTCTAATGGTGGGTTCAGTAGTCGGTCCTCCAACATTTGCCACATGAACCGTAGCACCTTGTTTTTCTTTAAACCACATGGCTCTTGTAAGCCCGAATTCATCATTAGGATTGATTACAAACTGTACTCCGTTGGTATCGAACTTTGTGTCACCATCGGTAAAATTTATTTTGGATGTTGTATCCGGTACATTACTAATACACACTAATATTTTCATAGATAAATAGTCTTTAAAAATGACCGCGCTAAGATAGGTATTAATTTCTGAATTTACTATGCATGCATAGTAAATTTTGTAACTTTTTTTGAATTGAAGCAGCAGTTTTTTGACATATATTTTCCTATTTTTGCGTGCGTTTTTAGTTCAAACAAGAAACCTATTTTATATGAAGACATTACAGTTCCGAGAAGCCGTTTGCGAGGCCATGTCAGAAGAAATGAGAAGAGACGAGTCCATTTACCTTATGGGCGAGGAAGTTGCCGAATATAATGGCGCTTACAAAGCTTCAAAAGGAATGCTAGATGAGTTTGGTGCGAAAAGAGTTATTGATACTCCCATCTCAGAACTTGGTTTTGCGGGAATTGGCGTAGGTTCTACAATGACTGGTAACCGACCTATCATAGAATTCATGACTTTCAATTTTGCCCTTGTTGGTATTGACCAGATTATTAATAATGCTGCTAAAATTCGTCAGATGTCTGGCGGACAGTTTCCTTGTCCTATTGTTTTTAGAGGTCCGACGGCTTCCGCTGGCCAATTGGCGGCAACGCATTCTCAGGCTTTTGAAAGTTGGTATGCAAATTGTCCTGGATTGAAAGTAGTGGTTCCCTCGAATCCGGCGGATGCGAAAGGTTTATTGAAATCAGCTATCCGTGATGACGATCCAGTTATTTTTATGGAATCTGAACAAATGTACGGTGACAAAGGAGAAGTTCCCGAAGGAGAATATACGATTCCATTAGGAGTGGCAGATATCCGAAGAGCTGGAACCGATGTAACTATCGTTTCCTTTGGAAAAATTATAAAAGAAGCGGATAAAGCCGCCGATGAACTTGAAAAAGAGGGCATCAGTTGTGAAATCATTGATTTACGTACCGTAAAACCGATGGATTACAATGCTATCTTAACATCGGTAAAGAAAACAAATAGATTGGTAATTCTAGAGGAAGCTTGGCCTTTTGGTAATGTTGCAACCGAGATTACCTTTCATGTGCAACAACATGCTTTCGACTATTTAGATGCTCCGATTCAGAAAATAAATACCGCAGATACACCTGCGCCTTATTCTCCTGTTTTATTGGCGGAATGGTTGCCAAATCATTCGGATGTCATAAACGCTGTTAAGAAAGTGTTATATAAGTAAGACAACTATTTTTGTAACGATACCTTTGCTTCGTCGACTTAAAGTTGGCGAAGCATTTTAATTTTAAAAGAATCAGGCTCCTTTATGCAACTGTTGTTAACATCTGCTGTATTTATGGTATAAACATTGGTACACTATTTGTTAAAGCAGTATCGAGAACATGAAAACCAAATGAAATATTTTCTTTTTAGCCTAGCGGTATTCTTTTCGGTAGTCGTTCATGCCCAAACTAAAGTAAGTGGTATGGTCATAGATGAGACTAGTGAACCCGTTGCTTTCGCCAATGTTATATTCAAAGATTCCAATGAGGGAACTATTACCAATGATAATGGTGTTTTTTATATGGAATCTGACAGTACTTACCAAACACTTATCATTTCGTTTATCGGCTATGAAGACCAAGAAATTTCTTTGACTTCAAAGGTGAATTACGATATGAAAATCACCATGGTCGAAGCCACTGAGCAGTTACAAGGAGTAACCGTTATTTCTGGGAAACAGTCCAAGAAGAACAACCCAGCAGTTGACATTTTGAAGAAGATATGGGCAAAAAAACGTATCAACGGACTGCGACGGTTTGACCAGTATGCGTACGATAAATACGAAAAGGTGGAGTTTGATTTGAATACTATCGATAGTGCCTTGATGAAGCGAAAGATTTTCAAGGGATTGGAATTTGTTTTTCAAGACCTAGATACTTCCCGAATAACCGGAAAGACCTACCTGCCGATTTTCTTGAATGAAACCTTCTCCACTGTACATGGAGATAATATCCTTAAAGAAGAGAAAGAAAACATACTAGGAAATAAAAACTCCGGTTTTGATAACAATCAGGCTATAATTGCTTTCGTCGCTGATTTATATCAAGAATATGATATCTACGACAACTACCTAAAGTTTTTTGATAAGAGTTTTACTAGCCCCCTATCTAGAACTGGGGTTGATACGTACAACTACGCATTACGTGATAGCGCCTATATCGATAACAAATGGTGTTACAATATTGTATACTATCCGAGACGTAAAAATGAATTGACTTTTAAGGGGGATTTTTGGGTAAATGATTCGACCTACGCTATAAAGAACATTAATCTTGAGGTAACTAAAAGTGCCAATATCAACTGGGTGAAGGAAATTTATATCGAACAGGAATTTGATGTGGTCAACGATTCTGTTTTTCTTTTGAAGCGCGATTATATGTTGAGTGATTTCAGTTTCCAGAAAAAGGAAAAATCACGAGGGGTATACGGTAAAAGAACAACCGTATTTGATAATTACAAGTTTGACGAGGAGAAGCCGAAGGAATTTTATAAGGCAGATAAAAACCCTTTTGATCCTCTGGATATCGTGCAAGATGATTCCTTTTGGGAAAAGAATCGATTAGAGGACTTGAATAAGGATGAATCCGGAATTTACAAACTGCTAGACACATTAAGAACGGTTCCAAAGTTTAAATCGTTCTACAATATAGCTAGTATCTTGGGTTCTGGCTATGTTGAAATCGACAAATGGGATATGGACATCGGCCGAGTTTATGATGTCTACGGATTTAATCAAGCCGAAGGACATCGCTTTCGACTCGGAGCAAGAACCTATAGAGGCCAAAATGACCTTTGGCGATTAGAAGGTTATGCTGCTTACGGATTTTCAGACCATAAATTTAAGCATGGTCTAGCAGGAAAGTTTTTATTGGATAGAAAAAGCAGACTGATTCTGTCCGGGGGAAATCGAAGGGATATTGAACAACTAGGCGTTAGTTTGACGGCAACCAATGATGTTTTGGGTAGAAGCATCGCTTCGTCTACAGTATTGACAGTTGGTGCAAATAATAGATTGACCAATATTAATCTGAGTGCAGCTAGCTTAGAAATGGAGCCCATTACTAACCTAAGAATTGGGGTAGGAGGTACTTTTCGGACTTTGAGTTCTGCGCTTCCCGATGATTTTAGTCTGGAATATATAGATGGAGATTCCCCAACGGGAATAGCATCAGAGATTCGACAATTTGATTTTAATGCCTTGCTGATTTATACTCCTGGTAAGAGAACCATAGGTTATGGCGTCGAACGTAGAGACATTAATGACAATTACAGTACTTTGTTATTAAAGTATACGAAAGGAATTGAAGGTGTTTGGGATAGTGACTTTGATTATAGTAAGCTTCAATTTTCCTATTCGCAACCTTGGCAAATAGGGGGTTTCGGAAGGCTTTTTAGCACCATAGAAGTCGGAAAGACCTTCGGAGAGGTTCCACTAGGGCTTTTAAATGTTATCCCAGGAAACCAGACAATTTTCTCAAATTACGGGACCTTTACAAATCTCGATTTTTATGAATTTGTAAGTGATACGTATGCATCATTGCATCTGCAGCATAATTTCAACGGACGCTTGTTTTCTAGAATTCCCTTTTTACGAAAGTTAGATCTTCGTGAGATTGTTGCCCTACGAGGAGTTTGGGGCGAACTCTCTGACGCCAATATCGCATTGAGCGCTCCGGCATCTATCAATACTCCCTTGCAAGCCCCATCTGATAGAATCTACTACGAGTATTCTGTGGGGGTTGGTAATATATTTAGAGTGTTGCGCATAGACTTTAATTTCAGAGGGAACTATTTAGACAGTCCGGCTGCAAGACCTTTCGGCATAACAGGAACTTTCGGATTTAGTTTTTAAAAGAGTCTCCCCTCTCCCATGAGGGGGATTAAGGGATGAGTGTACAAGCAGTAAAAGTCACACACTTATTTAACCTACATTTAATATAGATACCAATTCTCTAAACTGAGCGTTAGATTATCTTTGCACCCCTAAAAATAATAGCAATGTCTAAAAAAGAAATCACCTTTGATGTACTAGTTGAAATCCCAAAGGGAAGTAGAAACAAATATGAATATGATTTTACCTTAAATAAAATCAGGTTTGATAGAACCCTTTTCTCATCGATGATGTACCCTGGTGATTATGGGTTTATTCCAGAGACCTTGGCCCTCGATAAAGACCCTTTAGATGTTTTGGTCATGTGTACAGAGCCAACTTACCCAATGGTGGTTGTTGAGGTGAAGCCTATTGGAGTTTTTCATATGGCCGATGAAAAAGGACCAGATGAAAAAATAATCTGCGTGCCTGTTTCCGACCCAATATGGAATCAGAAGAATGACTTATCTGATTTAAACCCGCATAGAAAAAAAGAAATTGAGCATTTCTTCCAAGTTTATAAAGATTTGGAAAAAAAGAAGGTTGATGTTGGCGGCTGGGGAAATGCAGAGGAAGCTAGAAAAATTTACCATGAATGTGTAAAACGCTATGATGAAAGCGAGCATAAAAAGAAACGGACATTTACCATATAGGTAATTTTCACATGTTAAAAAGCCACTTTTACTAATAAAAGTGGCTTTTTTTATTCTATTTGATTTTAGTACTTTAGCAGCCGTTAAAAAAAACTTAAAAACAACTAAACAAAATGGAATTAGTAATTCAATTATTACCAGTATTTGGAGTAGTGGCTCTGCTTTTTGTATTTGTCAAGAACATGTGGGTTTCCAAGCAAGAAGTAGGTGACGACAAAATGGCAAGAATAGCAAAAAACATTGCGGATGGTGCCATGTCTTTTTTAAAGGCAGAGTATAAGATTCTTTCAATTTTTGTGGTAGCGGTAGCTATTCTTCTGTATTTCAAGGGAAGTAATGAAGTAGGATCAAACGGAATGGTTGCCGTATCATTCATAGTTGGGGCAATTTGTTCTGCTTTAGCAGGGTTTATTGGAATGAAAGTTGCCACCAAAGCCAACGTTAGAACAACGCAAGCTGCTAAAACTTCATTAGGAAAGGCCTTGGAAGTTGCTTTTGCCGGAGGTGCCGTTATGGGACTTGGTGTTGTAGGATTAGGTGTTTTAGGATTGAGCGGCTTATTCATGGCTTACCAGTCAATTTGGCCTGGTGCTGAAAACTTAGGTTTGGTATTGAATGTTCTTTCTGGATTTTCTTTGGGTGCATCTTCTATCGCACTTTTTGCTAGAGTTGGTGGAGGTATTTATACGAAAGCTGCCGATGTTGGTGCGGATTTAGTAGGTAAGGTTGAAGCAGGTATTCCTGAAGATCATCCTTTGAACCCTGCTACAATTGCAGATAATGTAGGTGATAATGTAGGTGATGTTGCCGGTATGGGTGCTGATTTATTTGAATCGTATGTAGGTTCTATAATAGGTACTATGGTATTGGGTGCATTTATTATCACTCCTGATTTTGCAGGTTTAGGTGCCGTATATCTTCCATTGGTATTAGCTGCGGTAGGTATTTTGATGTCTATAATCGGAACTTTCTTTGTAAGAGTTAAGGATGGTGGAAATCCGCAAACGGCATTGAATATTGGAGAACTTTTGTCAGCCGTACTTATGGTTGCTGCTTCATATTTTATTATTAATGCTTTAATTCCTGAAAGTGTTGAAGGATTACCTCATGGTGCAATGGGAATTTTTTGGGCCACAATAGCTGGTCTTGTTGCCGGTTTAGGTGTTGGGAAAATTACGGAATATTATACGGGTACAGGTACAAAACCAGTGAACTCAATTGTTGCACAATCTGAAACAGGGGCTGCTACAAATATTATTGCCGGTTTAGGTGTAGGTATGATGTCTACTATGATTCCAATTATATTGATTGCTGCGGCAATTTTAGTCTCGCATCACTTTGCAGGTTTATATGGTATAGCAATTGCTGCGGTAGGTATGTTAGCAAATACAGGTATTCAATTAGCTGTTGATGCATACGGACCAATTTCTGATAATGCCGGTGGTATTGCAGAGATGGCGGAATTAGATCCTGAAGTACGTGAGCGTACTGATAAGTTAGATGCTGTTGGTAATACAACTGCTGCAATAGGTAAAGGTTTCGCAATTGCTTCTGCTGCTTTGACTGCATTAGCTTTGTTTTCTGCCTTTATGAAAGTAGCAAACGTAAGTTCAATTGATGTATCACAGCCAAAAATTATGGCGGGATTATTAGTTGGTGGAATGCTTCCTTTTGTATTCTCTGCCTTGTCAATGAACGCCGTAGGTCGCGCTGCAATGGCCATGATTGAAGAAGTTCGTCGTCAGTTTAGAGATATTCCTCAATTAAAAGCTGCACTTGAAGTAATGAGAGCTGTTGATTCTGATATGTCAAAAGCTTCAGCTGAACAACGTGCTATTTTTGATGCAGCTGACGGAGTTGCTGAATACGACAAGTGTGTTGATATTTCTACAAAAGCATCTATCAAAGAAATGGTATTGCCAGGTTTATTGGCTATCGCTGTTCCTGTTGCTGTTGGATTTATCGGAGGAGCTGAAATGTTAGGTGGACTTCTTGCAGGTGTAACTACTTGTGGTGTGCTAATGGCAATCTTCCAATCAAACGCAGGTGGTGCATGGGATAATGCAAAAAAAATGATTGAATCTGACGGACGTAAAGGTTCTGACGCTCACAAAGCTGCCGTTGTTGGTGATACGGTAGGAGATCCATTTAAAGATACATCAGGTCCTTCTTTGAACATCCTTTTAAAGTTGATGTCTGTTGTAGCTTTAGTAATCGCGCCGAGTATTGCAATGAATGCCACGGGAGTTGCCGACTATGTGAATGACAAAGAAAAGGCAACGGTTGAAATTACCATGAATGTTGAAAGTGCTGATATGGCTGAAGCTACAATCACTACTACTTCAACGGTAAATGGTAAAGAAGTTTCTGAAAAGAAAATTTTAAAGGGAAGCGAAGCTGAGGTAAAAGCAGAGCTTGAAACTTTGGAAAATGCTTCAGTAAAAACGAATGGTGATAAAACTGAAATCACAGTCGAAAAGGAAGTCAATAAATAAAACTTCTTTTCTTAAGATATATTTAAAAACCATCAGCGAGTTAGCTGATGGTTTTTTGTTTTGGATAGTTTTTCTTCATAACAGTTTCCCTCTTAGAAAGGAGGGATTAAGGGAGGTGTAGTTCGTTGCGTTTGAAATTCAATACCCCAAATCAAAACCATTAGTATCAGCAATAGTTTTCCACTCCAAAGCAATATAAATTAGAACTAATATCACTACTAGTCCCAATACAAAGTACAAACCACTTTTTCGATTCAAATCTTTGTCTAAATTCTTTTTTGGTCTCATATTTTAGATTTAGCTGGATAAAAAAACCATCCCTCGGATAGCGGGATGGTTTTATAATGCTCAATGATTATGCCAATTACTTATTGAAGCTCGAAGGTGATTGGAATGCTAAAAGGCACTCTTACTGCATTCCCTCGTTGCTTACCTGGTATCATTTTTGGCAATTTGTTTATGATTCTTGTAGCTTCTGCACCCAAATTTTTATCGGGACTGCGGACTATTTGAACATTTCCAATATTCCCGTCTTTTTGTATGATAAAATGCATATGAACTTTACCTTGAATTCCCATTTCTTGGGCTATCTCAGGATATCTAAAAGTTTTCTTGATATGTCTTAACATTTTAGTATTAAAACATGCTCGTTTATTAGATGCATTTTCACAGCCAGGAAACACCGGCGCGTCTTCTACAAGGATAAAGGGGACATCTACTTCTTCCGGTACTATCTGAAAATCCAAATCTTCGAGTATAGCTACTTCCGTAGCCTGGTTTGGTTCTGGTAAATCGATGAATGATTCGATAATAGGGTCATCATCTTCCACAACTTTAATTTCCTTGGGCGCAACCGGAGGTGGTGGAGGTGGCGGAGGTGGTTCTAAACGAATAATTGGTACCTCCTCTACTAACTCTAAAATAATGTTTTCACTAACATCATATTCTTTTCCGTAAAACGTTTTCCATTCTAAAGCAACATATGTCAAAGCTAACACCATTACCATTCCTGCAGCAAAGAAAACTCCACTGCTTTTGTTCAAATCTTTCTTAGGATTCTTTTTTGCTTCCATAACCAACAGGTTTAGTTGCTCAATTTAAAAGTAATCGGAATTGCAAATGGAACCCGAACAGGAGTACCTCTTTGATTACCTGGCGTCATCTTAGGCAACTTACCGATGATTCGAGCAGCCTCTTTCTCCAAATTCTTATCTGGGCCACGCATTCTTACATTTCCAATGCTTCCATCTTTTTGAATCGTAAACATTACGCTGACTCTGCCTTGAACTCCCATTTCTTGCGCAATTTCAGGATAACGAAAGTTCTTGACAATGTGTTTTTGCATCATCGTATTGAAACAAGCGCGTTTGTCTTTTTCGTTCTCACATCCTGGAAAAACAGGCACATTTTCGATTACCGCAAACGGCACCTCAACATCGACGGGTTCCTCTTCAAATTGAACATCTTCTACTTCCATGACCTCTGTATCTTCATCACTTTCTGTTGATTCAATAACAGATTCTTCAACTTCTACTTCATCTTCAACGACTTCGATTACTTCAGGAGCAGCTTGTTGCTCTGGTGGTTTAGGTTGCTCTATTTCAAATAACTCTAACTCTTCAATCAGCTCTTCGTCAACATTTTGGGCGACATTTATGAATTCTGTTCCATAAAATGTTTTCCATTCTAGGGCAACATACGTAAGAGCAAGCACCATGGCTAGTCCAGCAGCAAAGAAAACACCGCTGCTTTTGTTCAAGTCTTTTTTTGGATTCTTTTTTACTTCCATCATTTAAGGTTTTTGTTCGCCAATTGGCGAAATGGTTTAACATTGAATCCTGAATTCATTTCAGGACCTTAATAGCGCTATACGAGTATCCGGAATTGATATAGCTAGTTTTTAGGCTTGTTAAATGTTTCAGATAAATCTAGCACAAGAAAAGTGCCGAAAGAATACGGAATGAGGGAACTTGGCTTTTCAATGAGCGAAAGGCGTTTTTCGGAAAGGGAAATAATTTTAGGAAATCGAAAATTTTCTACTTGAGGTAATCCAATGCAGTTTCAACCTCAATTTCATAAGGTGTCTTATCTTTTTCAAAACCCCGCGCGGTTAGTCCCTCGCCCTTTAAAACAATTTGTTGATTTTGAATCCGAATCCAGCTACCTTCTCGTAAACCTATAACGGGAATGTCATTGAATTGGTGAAATTCTTTGATTCGGGTTTCTCTGGTTTCCCCTTTGTGCTTTGAATTCGGAATAGGGTCTAAATAGTGCGGATTAATATTAAAGGGAACAATACCCAAAGTAGCAAAGCTAGGCGGGTATACAATGGGCATGTCGTTAGAAGTCCGTATACTTGGTCCGGCGATATTACTTCCGGCACTGGTCCCTAAATATGGAGTGCCACTGTTGATTACTTCCTGGAGTGCTGGAATCAGATTTTGATTATAAAGCTCTGACACCAAAACAAAAGAATTCCCGCCTCCAGTAAATATGCCTTCTGCATTGCGAATAGCTTGAACTGGATTTTCAAAGGTGTGGATTCCTCGAATGTGTTTCCCAATTTTTTGAAATGCGATTTCTGCTAAACTAGTGTATTCAGTGTAAGTTATTCCGCTAGGTCTTGCGTAGGGTATGAAAACTATCTCCTCTACTTCTTGGTAAAGATTTTTAAGAGAGTCAAAAAGATAATCTAAATAGGTGCCACCATAAATCGTAGATGTACTGGCAAGTAGGCTATTCACCATTTTAGAATAAACCGTTGATTTCGGCGTCGATTTTATTGATTATCTCACCTAAATCTTCTGGCTTGTCAACAAAATCCAAATCATCGACATCAATTACTAAAAGATTTCCCTTTTCATAACCATGAACCCATGCTTCGTAGCGTTCATTCAAACGACTCAGATAGTCGATTGAAATCGTATTTTCATATTCGCGACCGCGTTTATGTATCTGTTTAACTAGATTCGGAATTGAACTCCTTAAGTAAATCAACAAATCAGGCGGTTGAACCAAGCTTTCCATCAATTCAAAAAGGCTTGAGTAGTTGGTGAAATCGCGATTGGTCATTAAGCCCATCGCATGTAAATTCGGTGCAAATATATAGGCATCTTCATAAATCGTACGATCTTGAATAATACTTTTGCCCGATTCGCGTATTTTAAGAATTTGGCGGTAGCGATGGTTTAGGAAATAGATTTGAAGGTTGAAACTCCACCGTTCCATTTGGGTATAGAAATCATCTAGGTACGGATTATCGACAACATCTTCGAAGTGAGCTTCCCACTTATAATGTTTCGAAAGTAATTTTGTTAAAGTGGTTTTTCCTGCTCCGATGTTTCCCGCAACTGCAATGTGCATACCTATTTTTTAAAGGGTTGGTTGGTTTGTTTCAACAAAAATGTTGGGCATACAATATACGAATGATCTTGGGTTGGCGAAAGAAATCAGTGTTGAAATACTAGGTAAATAAGTTAATGTGATTTTTTCATCTTTACTTCTTGATTTTATTCCCAATAGCATAGAACTGGCAAAAGACAACTTTTCACATATGGTTTTTTATAAATCTTACAATAATGACTTTGGCAACGAAACTATTTTCCTATTTTTGTTACTATAAATAAGAGGAAGGATTTGACTGATTGCAACCTCATTAAAAATGCTAAAGCAGTTGATTATGCTCATCATAATTATACTACTCTAGTCATCTCCGTCAAGTTCTCGCTTTTTTAAAATAAAAAATATGTCGTATTTGTTTACTTCCGAATCCGTTAGTGAAGGACACCCAGATAAGGTTTCAGACCAGATTAGTGATGCTTTGCTTGATAATTTTTTAGCCTTTGACCCTGAGAGTAAAGTGGCTTGTGAAACTTTGGTTACCACAGGTCAAGTAGTTTTGGCGGGAGAAGTGAAAAGTAATACATATCTCGATGTTCAAAACATTGCCAGAGATGTCATTAATAAAATAGGATATACGAAAGGCGAGTATCAATTTAGCGGAGATTCTTGTGGTGTAATTTCCTTAATTCATGAGCAATCTCAAGATATCAACCAAGGAGTTGACAGAGGTTCTAAAGAGGAGCAAGGAGCCGGCGACCAAGGAATGATGTTTGGCTACGCTACCAAGGAAACAGAGAACTATATGCCTTTGGCTTTAGATATTTCACATAAAATCCTACAAGTATTAGCTGAATTACGAAGAGAAGGAAGCGAAATCGATTACCTGAGACCAGATGCTAAGTCGCAAGTAACTATTGAGTACTCTGATGATAATGTGCCTCAACGAATAGAGGCGATTGTTGTTTCAACCCAGCATGATGCTTTTGATGCTGATGACGAGAAAATGTTAGCGAAAATCAAATCGGATATTGTTTCAATTCTAATTCCGAGGGTGAAGGCACAATTACCTGTCGGAATTCAGGACTTGTTCGATGACCAAATTGTATATCATATCAATCCGACAGGAAAGTTTGTAATTGGAGGTCCTCACGGAGATACCGGTTTAACTGGCCGTAAAATCATTGTTGATACCTATGGAGGAAAAGGTGCTCATGGTGGTGGAGCTTTTAGCGGAAAAGACCCGAGCAAAGTAGATAGAAGTGCTGCTTATGCCTCTAGACATGTAGCTAAGAACTTAGTTGCTGCGGGAGTTTCTGATGAGATATTGGTACAGGTGAGTTATGCTATTGGGGTAGTTGAACCAACCTCTATTTTTGTTGATACCTATGGTACGGCAAATGTGGATTTGACCGATGGACAAATCGCTGATAAAGTGGCAGAGCTTTTTGATATGCGTCCTTTTGCGATTGAAGAAAGGTTGAAGTTGCGTAACCCAATTTACTTAGAAACTGCAGCGTATGGACATATGGGTAAGGAGCCTAAAACGGTTACTAAAGTATTTGAATCTCCGTATAACGGAAGAGTGGAAAAACAAGTTGAACTTTTTACTTGGGAAAAGCTTGATATGGTTGATGCCGTCAAGACTGCATTCGGTTTATAAAGAAAATTTCAAAACAGTTAGAAAGGGAATCCGGATAGGGTTCCCTTTTTTTTATTTTCGAGACTTACCGATCTTTAGTAGCTTTAGAGTCTAACTAAGTTTCAATTATGCCTAGATTTTTTAGAACTCTTACGATAGTTTTTCTTTCATTGACTTTTATGGTTACCTCATGTACGAAAACCACAAAGACTGAAAAGACTGAGGTTGTAGATACCTATGTTGCGGATAACTATACCAAACAAGAGGTAGCTATCGAAATGCGTGATGGTGTAAAATTGCATACGACCATATATTCGCCAAAGGATACTTCAAAAAAGTACCCAATCATTATGCAACGGACTCCCTACAGTTCAAGACCTTATGGTGAAGGTGAATTTAAGAAGCAAATCGCACCTAATATTCACATGATGAAAGAAGGCTACATCGTAGTCTATCAAGATGTTCGTGGGCGTTGGTTGAGCGAAGGGCATTATGAAAATATGCGCGCTTACATATCGAATAAAACTTCGGAAAAAGATGTTGATGAAAGCTCAGATACCTACGATACTATCGAATGGTTGGTAAACAATGTAAAAAACAACAATGGAAATGCTGGGATCTGGGGCATATCCTATCCTGGGTTCTATTCTACCTATGCAACAGTAGACGCCCACCCTGCCTTAAAAGCTGCCTCTCCGCAAGCAAGTATTGGTGATTTCTTTTTTGACGATTTTCATCACAACGGAGCCTATTTATTAAGCTATTTCAGAGCTACTTCGCTGTTTGGAACTCCAAGACCAAATGGCGATATGCCTATTGATACAGCTTGGTACAAATTACCTGATTTGCAGACTGAAGACCAATACCAGTTCTTTTTGGATAAGGGACCGCTTAAAAATCTAAACTCCTTTTTTGAATATGATTTAAAGGATGAAATCTCTATCGTGCCAGATGAGGAGACCGATGATTTCTTTTGGAATGAGCTCAAAGAGCACCCAAACTATGATGAGCTTTGGCAGAGTCGTGGCCTTATTCAGCACTTAAAAAATGTGAAATCTCATGTAGCCACTATGGTAGTAGGTGGATGGTTTGATGCAGAGGATTTATATGGTCCTTTGGAAACTTATAAGAACATTGAAAATTACAACGAAGGAAATTACAATACGATGGTCTTTGGCCCATGGGACCATGGCAGATGGTCAAAAAGAGATGGCCGTACCGTAGTTGGGAATTATTATTTTGGGGACGGAATCTCAGAATTTTTCCAGGAAAATATCGAGACAAAATTCTTCAATCATTTCTTAAAAGGACGTGGTGATATAAATAGCGGACTCCCAGAAGCCTATGTTTTTGATTCCGGTAGAAAGGAATGGAAACAGTACGATTCTTGGCCACCGGAAGGAACAGTAAAACAAGACATGTTCTTATCTGAAAATCAAGAACTGACTTCTGAATTGAAAAGTACAAAAGGCATTCAATTTATTAGTAATATCAAAAAGCCAGTCCCGTATTCCGAGGATGTAAAATCAGTTTTCACGCCTAGAAAATATATGACTGACGACCAACGTTTTGCAGCTCGCCGCTCTGATGTGTTAGTTTTTGAAACAGATGTTTTAGAAGAAGATTTGACTCTAGCAGGCGATATATTGGCTAAGCTAAAAGTGGCCACTACAGGAGATGCTGCTGATTGGATTGTGAAAGTTATTGACGTACACCCAGCTACAACGGAAACCAACGAAGAAATGCAAGACCATCTAAAAATGAGCAACTATCATTTGATGGTTCGAAGTGAAGTGCTTCGCGGACGATTCAGAAATAGTTTTACGAATCCCGAGCCTTTTGTTCCAAGTCAAAAAACAGATGTAACCATAAAACTTCAAGATGTTTTTCATACGATACAAAAGGGACATAAACTTCAAATTCAAGTGCAAAGTACCTGGTTTCCATTAATTGATTTGAATCCACAGACCTATGTGGAGAATATCTTTAAAGCTGACGAAGAGGATTTTAAGACGCAGACCCATACAGTTTTTACCGATTCTAGTATTGAATTCAGTATTTTATCCCACTAAAACACTAGGATTTTGTGAAATTATTCTAAATAATTAGGTTTTAAAATAATTCTGACTTTTATTTGTTCTCTCAAAGTTCAAACACGTATTGAATAGTTATCAAGAAAGGTGGAGGGATTAGACCCTTTGAAGCCTTAGCAACCCTTGACTCCCATAGTCGAGAAGGTGCTAAATTCTACCCTTTCCTGAACTCGTTTCAGGATATGTTGAATTCATTTCGACATTTTGGGCAGATAACGCAAAACAGATTGTACAAACAATCTATTCGCTTTCTTATAACTTTTTGATTTACCGCTTTACATGTCCGTGAAGATGGGTTTGACTTTTAATTATTTGTATAACAATTAAAAATCGAAAAATCATGAGTAATCCAAAATTGGCTACGAACGCCCTTCATGCTGGGCACGACACAACGCAAACAAGTGGTACAAGGGCAGTACCTATTTTTCAGTCCACATCCTATGTGTTCAATAACACGGACCATGCAGCGAATTTATTTTCGTTAGCGGAATTAGGCTTTATTTACACAAGGTTAAATAACCCAACCAATCAGATTTTACAAGAACGTTTGGCGGCAATTGAAGGCGGAGTTGGCGCCGTAGTTTTCGCCTCGGGTACAGCAGCTATCGCGACAGGATTAATGACTCTATTACGAGCAGGTGACCATATTGTGGCATCAAGCAGTTTGTATGGTGGGACTTTCAATTTATTAAATGTAACCTTACCAAGATTAGGTATAACAACCACTTTTGTAGACCCAGATGACCCAACTAACTTTGGAAAAGCAGTACAAGAAAATACAAGAGCCATATTCGTAGAATCTTTAGGAAATCCAAAATTAGATGTGCTAGACTTAAAAGGAATTTCTAAAGAAGCACAAGCCGCTAAAGTTCCTTTTATTGTTGACAATACGGTAGCTACACCGGGACTTCTAAATCCTATTGAGCATGGAGCCAATTTGGTGATTCATTCGTTGACTAAATATATTAATGGAAACGGTACCGCATTAGGCGGAGCAATTATAGATGCCGGAACTTTTGACTGGACGAACGGTAAATTCCCAGAATTCACTGAGCCGTCTGCTGGTTACCACGGTTTGGTATACAGCGAAGCTTTAGGTGCCGCAGCTTTTACCTTCAAATTGATTTTGGAAGGTTTACGAGATTTCGGAGGAGCATTGAGTCCGTTTAATGCATTTCAAATCATCCAAGGCTTAGAAACCCTGCCTATCCGAATTAAACAACATAGTGAGAACGCACTGGCCTTGGCAGAATGGTTACAAGATAGAAAAGAAGTAGCTTGGGTAAATTACCCAGGACTTAAAGGAGGGAAGTACTATGAGCTTGCTCAAGAATATTTACCGAAAGGTCAAAGTGGTTTGGTAACTTTCGGTGTAAAAGGTGGTTTTGAAGCTGCCAAGCAATTGACCGACGCAACGAAAGTATTTTCTTTATTAGCGAATATAGGAGATACAAAATCCTTAATCATTCACCCTTCTAGTACAACCCATCAACAACTGACGGAAGAACAGCAACTAAGCGCTGGAGTTTCACAAGATTTGATTCGTTTGTCAGTTGGATTGGAAGACATTTCTGATTTGAAAGAAGATTTAGAACAAGCTTTTGCGGCAATTGATAAATCAGTTTTAGCTTAAAATTTCTGTCACATCGAGCGGAATGGAAATGCGTTCCATAAAGATTCTCGACTCCGCTCGAACTGACAGTATTCACTTATTTGAAAATTGAAATGCTTCACCACCTAAAAATAAAAAATTACAAAACCATAAGTGGCGTAGTACAAGATATTGACTTGTCATACCAGCTTTTTGGTAAAGAGCTACATTCGGCCCCCATTGTTTTGGTAAATCACGCCCTCACAGGCAACTCCAACGTTACGGGAAAAGAGGGTTGGTGGTCTGCTTTAATTGGCGACGGAAAGTGTATTGACACAAAGAAATATACTATCCTATCCTTTAATATTCCCGGTAACGGACATGATAAGTTTGTTATTGAAAATTATAAAGATTTTGTAGCTGGCGATATTGCCCATATTTTTCTAAAAGGCCTAAAACAAATCGAAGTAGAACGGCTGTTTGCTATTATTGGTGGTTCTTTAGGAGGTGGTATCGCATGGGAGATGGCGGCTTTAAATCCTAACTTGACAGAGCATTTGATTCCGGTTGCTTCCGATTGGAAATCCACCGATTGGTTGATTGCGAATTGCCAGATTCAAGAGCAATTTTTAGTGAATTCCAAACAGCCTGTTCATGATGCCAGAATGCATGCAATGTTATGTTACCGTACTCCGGAATCTTTTAAAGAGCGTTTCAAACGCAGCACAAATGAAGAGCTTCAGGTTTTCAATGTAGAAAGTTGGTTGATGCATCATGGAGAGAAGTTGCAAGAGCGTTTTCAGCTTTCAGCTTATAAACTCATGAATCAGCTTTTAAAGACTATTGATGTTACAAGAGAGGGAAATGCCAATTTCAAGAAGCTCGAAAATAGCGACACCAATATTCATATCATTGGCGTAGATTCCGACCTCTTTTTTACTGCTAAGGAAAACAAAGAAACCTTTAAGCAAATTGCTCAGGCCAATAGTAATGTGACCTACGGCGAGATACAGTCGCTTCATGGACATGACGCTTTTTTGATTGAATTTGAACAATTACAAAAATTGCTTGATGAGGTTTTCAATGTAAATGGAAAATCAGGTAAAGTAAAGGTCTTGAAGTTTGGTGGCAAATCTTTGAGCAACGGCGAGGGAATAGGTCGAGTTTTAGAGATTATCACTTCAAAGGTAAAAGAGGGAGAGAATATCGCGGTGGTACTTTCGGCCCGTGAAAAAGGTACGGATCAGTTAGAAGCGATGCTCGAAAAAGCGGCAAAGGGCAAGGATTACATTAAAGATTTTGAAGCCTTCGAAAAATATCAGCAGCATACTTTCGGAAACGTTAATCTTTCAAAGGAATTTAAAGATTTAGCAAAGCTATTTGAGGGTGTTTCATTATTGGGGGATTACAGTCCTAAAATTAAAGATGAGGTTTTGGCCTATGGAGAGTTAATCTCAGGAAAATTACTAACCAAATTACTAATTGGTAAGGGAGTTAAGGCAAAATTCATCGATTCAAGAACTGTATTAAAAACAGATGATACTTTCGGTGATGCCAAGCTAATTGAAGGGACATCTAAGGAAAATGTATTATTGAAGTACAACAAGCTTTCCTTTGATGCCGTTCCTGTATTTACAGGCTTTATCGCTTCCACTTTGAACGGAGAAACCACAACCTTGGGAAGAAATGGAAGTAATTATTCCGCTGCGCTTTTAGCAAACTTCCTAGACGCCGAGGAGTTGCAGAATTACACTCATGTAGACGGAATTTTCACGGCCAACCCCGATTTTGTTTCAGAAGCAAAACGATTATCAAACCTATCTTATGAAGAAGCGAATGAGTTGGCCAATTTCGGAGCGACTATTCTTCATGCAAAAACGATTATTCCCTTAATTGAAAAAAATATTCCGCTGCGTATTCTCAATACCTTCAATGATGATAGTAAAGGTACTTTGATAAGTGCGAAGTCCAGTAAAGAAGGTATCAAATCACTTTCGATCATCGAAGATGTAGCCTTGGTAAATCTTGAGGGTAGGGGACTCCTAGGAAAAGTGGGAATCGATGCTCGAATTTTTAAAGCCCTTGAAGAGCGAAACATCAATGTTAGCATCATTTCCCAAGGTTCTTCGGAACGTGGAATTGGTCTGGTTGTCAATGAGAATAATGCACAAAAAGCGAAGCGAGCTTTGGAAAAGGAGTTCTCGAGAGACTTCAAATCCAAAGACATTAATATGATTACTGTAGTCAATGATGTTTCTGTGGTATCCATTGTTGGGCAAGATTTGAGTACGTTTCACAAACCATACAATGCCTTAATCAAAAATCAAATCATTCCTTTATTGTTTAATAATACGATCTCGGGAAAGAATGTGAGTTTAGTTCTGAAAAAGGCCGATTTGCATAAGGCTTTGAATGTAATGCACGGTCAAATCTTCGGAATTAGCAAGAAAGTAAACCTAGCAATTTTTGGACATGGAAATGTTGGTGGCACATTAATTGACCAGATATTAAAATCTTCTGAGACTATTGCAATACGAAAAGGAATTGATCTAAATGTATTTGCAATAGCTAATTCTCGGAAGCTTTTAATAAATAAAAAGGGTATACCAAAATCATGGAAATCAGCTATTGATACAAAAGGAATCGCATATAAAGTAGAAGACATCTTTGAATATGCAAAAGAGCACCATTTAGAAAACCTGATTGTGGTTGATAATACTGCCAGTGAGGATTTTGTAGCAAACTATTTTGATTTCGTGGAAAATGGTTTTGACTTGGTTTCCTCAAACAAAGTAGCAAATACGCTAGGTTTCGATTACTACCAGTTACTACGTGAAGAGTTGGTGAAAAATCAAAAGCAATATTTATATGAAACCAATGTGGGTGCAGGTTTGCCGCTAATTGATACCATTAAGCTATTGCACCTTTCAGGAGAGAATATCACAAGAATTAAAGGTGTTTTCTCAGGAAGCCTAAGTTATATTTTCAATACATTTTCGGAAGTCAATGCACCCTTTTCGCAAATCCTAAAGGATGCGATGCATCAAGGCTTTACCGAGCCAGACCCAAGGGAAGATTTATCAGGTAATGACGTGGGAAGGAAACTTTTGATTTTAGCAAGAGAACTTGATTTAAGCAATGAGTTTTCCGATATAAAAATCCAAAATTTGATTCCCGAGCAATTGCGAAAAGGAAAACCTGAACACTTCCTTAAAAATTTGGGGATGCTAGATGATAAGTTCAACGAAATCAAGAAGAACCAAAAAGAAGGTCATGTCTTGCGATATGTGGGAGACCTCCATGGTAACCTCCAAAAAGAGAAAGGATTGTTAGATGTCCAATTGATTTCCGTTCCTAAAGAAAGCGCTTTGGGGCAAGTAAAAGGTTCAGATTCAATAATTGAGATTTACACAGAATCGTATGAAGAAAACCCTCTGGTAATCCAAGGAGCAGGAGCAGGCGCCGCCGTAACCGCCAGAGGCGTCTTTGGTGATATCTTAAGAATAGCAGAAAAAGGGTGATAAAGGTAGGAGGTACAAAGTTAGAAATACGAAGTATACCAAATTTGAAACTAGACTTCCCCTCTTGCCAGGAGTGGTGAAACCGGGGTTTGTCCTAAGGAACAAGAAAATTTCCCCTTAAAAAACATTTGGAAAAATAATAAACAGATTCCTGTCTTCACAGGAATGAAAGTCAAAGAATGAGCAACAAATTCGAAACCAACGCCATAAGAACACAACTCGTGCGTTCACAAAACTTAGAACATTCAGTACCCTTGTACCTCACTTCGAGCTTTGTCTTTGAAGACGCAGAGGACATGCGTGCATCCTTCGCAGAGGAAAAGGAGCGAAATATCTATTCGAGATATTCAAACCCGAATTCATCGGAGTTTGTTGATAAAGTATGTCAAATGGAAGGTGCCGAAGCAGGATTCGCTTTTGCCTCAGGAATGGCAGCGGTATTTTCAACCTTCGCAGCATTATTGGAAAGTGGCGACCATATTTTATCCGCTAGAAGTATTTTTGGGTCGACGCATTCCTTGTTCAACAACTTCTTTCCCAAATGGAATATCTCACATACTTATTTTAAAATTGATGAACTAGAATCAGTTGAGCGTTTGATTACGACTCATACTAAGATTATTTATGCGGAGTCACCAACCAATCCGGGAGTTGATGTTTTGGACTTGGAAGCTTTAGGCAAAATTGCTAAAAAGCATAATTTAGTCTTAGTGATTGATAACTGTTTTGCTTCACCTTACTTGCAACAGCCCATTAAATTTGGTGCTGATTTGGTAATTCATTCCGGAACTAAATTAATGGATGGTCAAGGCAGAGTTCTTGCTGGAGTTACTGTTGGAACCGCAGAATTAATTGATAAAATATATCGCTTTTCGAGAATTACAGGTCCAGCGCTATCACCATTCAATGCTTGGGTACTTTCTAAAAGTTTGGAGACTTTGGCGGTTCGTGTCGACCGTCATTGTGAAAATGCACTTAAGTTAGCTGAATTTTTAGAGGGACATGAAAAAGTAAATTGGGTGCGCTATCCTTTTTTAAAATCACATCCGAAGTATGAAATCGCTAAAAAACAAATGAAGGCTGGCGGGTGCGTAGTTGCTTTCGAAGTCAAAGGCGGATTGGAAGCGGGTCAGAAATTCTTTGATTCCATTAAGCTCTTATCACTTTCAGCCAACTTGGGTGATTCAAGAAGTATAGTTACCCATCCTGCGTCGACAACACATAGTAAACTATCCACAGAAGAAAGAGCAGAAACAGGTATCACCGATGGAATGGTTCGCGTATCAGTTGGCCTTGAGCATGTTGATGATATTATTCGTGATATTCATCAGGCTTTGAGTTAGGAAAAGGATAACGAGATAGATAACATCTTCTTAGTACACCCCGTCCAGTTAATGGCTCTAAATCAGAACCATTAACTGGACGGGGTGTTTCATTTTATTAAGGAAATAATTCGCAAAAAACTTTGAATAAGTGTAACCTTATTAAAAAAGGATAGTCTTTAGGTTAGAAGGTTAAAAGTTCAAATAGGTATATATATTACTAATAATCAAATAGTTAAAGTATTTTCGATATTCGAACTCTTACTTGAAATGTTAAATAATCTATAAAATAGTACCTTTTTATACATAGTACTGTAACAAAATCAAAACTCCTTCGTCTAGTAAGTGTAAGTCAATTAAAAAACAACAATCAAAAAACAAAAATCATGAAAGCATCAATCACAAGAACAGTAACAGAATCAAAGTCAGGGCAGTATTTTTCTTCGTTAAGAAACAGTAAAAGAGCACAATGGGCTCAGTCAAGGAATTTTAATCGCTAAAACCTGTTGGAAAGAAAATAATTACAATTGAGACTCTAAAAAATACAGCTCGGTAATTTCAATTTTCTTTCTCTGGTAAATCGAAACATCTTTGTACCATCATTAAACAACAAACAATTTTAAAACATAGAAATTATGAAAGCATCAATCACAAGAACAGCAACAGAATCAAAATCAGGACAGTATTTTTCTTCGTTAAGAAACAGTAAAAGAGCGCAATGGGCTCAGTCCAGAAACTTTAATCGTTAATCACGACACAAAAAACAATCATCAACAACATCAAAAAACAAAAAATCATGAAAGCATCAATCAGAAGAACAGCAACAGAATCAAAAACAGGACAGTACTTTTCAACTTTTAGCAGCAGCAAAAGAGCGCAATGGGCTCAGTCCAGAAACTTTAATCGTTAATCACGACTCTGAAACAAGTTCAGGGCAAAAAAACAATCATCAACATCAAAAAACAAAATCATGAAAGCATCAATCACTAGAACAGCAACAGAATCAAAATCAGGACAGTATTTTTCTTCTTTAAGAAATAGTAAAAGAGCGCAATGGGCTCAGTCCAGGAACTTTAATCGCTAATCACGATTTGACAGTACATCAATCATCAAAAAACAGTCATGAGAACATTCATCAATCAATCACCCACAGAATCGAAAAGATTCCTGTTTCTTACCAAGCTACTGGAGCATAAGAAGTTTCGTTGTACGGAACAAGACTATAGTTTGCAATAAGAACTAAGCACAAATATTAAAGGGATACACTTCATCAATGTATCCCTTTTTTATTGATATGGGCTTACTTTCAGTTAGGATAATGATGATGTTTTTAGTCGAGGAAAATTATTTAATTGGTTTTAAAGCTCATTCTTATAAACCTTGCCATCTTTCATAATCAATTTAAGGTGTTTTTCTGGATGGGCGACAATTTCAATATCTTCAAGAGGATTGCCTTCGTAAATCAATAAATCTGCATATGCCCCGACCTCAATAACACCCAGTTTACCATCGGTGTAGGGATTTATTTTTCCTGAAAGGGAAAATAGACGTGCATTTTCTGAAGTAGCCTGTTTTAAGATTTCCAAAGGCGAAAACCATTTTGCTCGCGAAGTAAATTCGGTCAAGGCATATGATTCATAACCCAAATCCCCATAAGCATCGGAACCAAAGCCTACATTGATATCGTATTTTTTTGCTAATTTGAAAACAGTATCTGTTCCTTCTAGAACAGGTTTTATTTTTTTGTTTAAAGCATCAGGAATTTTATCGCTACCTGGCACCCAAAAACTTGCAGGCGTATCATTCCAGAAAGCTTGAGGCACCAACCAAGCATCTTTTTCTTTTATCAATTTTATAACTTCCTCGTTGAGAAGATGTCCGTGGTCTAAACATTTTACACCGGCATTTAAAGACCGAATGGCTCCTTTGGATTCATAAATATGAACCGCGACATAAGTATCCCAATCAGCAGCTGCTTGAACGGCAGCTTCTAATTCTTCGGTTGTGAATTGCACCGAATGAATCGGGTCAAAATCGGAAGCAATTCCTCCACCGGCCATTACTTTGAGTTGGGTAGCTCCCTTTCTTAAATTTTCACGAGAAGCCTTTAGTACTTCGGGCACTCCGTCAACAACAAAAGCCCAGCCAAGAGCAGTATCAGATGAATGCATTTGCCCGCCCGATAATGAAACACTTGGTTCGTTGGCGTTGCGAAAATCTCCATGCCCTGATGTCTGGCTGATATAGGCTCCTGAGGGATAAATACGTGGCCCAGGAATTAGGCCTTCATCCACCCCTCTTTTAATGCCAAAAACAGGACCTCCCAAATCTCGTACTGTGGTAAAACCTAGCATCAAAAAATTCTCCGCAGCTTTGGCTGTCCTGATTGATGTGTACATCCAATGAGCTTCATTTCTTGTTTCGTTATCACTCATAGTGGCGGATAAATGAACATGGGCATCTGACAGTCCCGGTATAAGTGTTTGGCCTCTACCATCAATTATGGTAGCTTCGTTAGATTCGGATATGTTTTTTCCTATTTTGGTAATCAAATTGTCCTGAATAAGAACATTTACATTTTTGTTGAGTTGATTGCTGGTGCCATCCCAGACATTTACATTTTTAATGAGAATTTTATTTTGAGAAAATCCGGAGTAGCTGATAGCTAAAAAAAGAAATAGAAGAACATTGGCTCTCATACAGTATTGGTTTTGGTTAGTACTTTGAAATCTAAGAAAGAAAGGTAACCATTTAGTTTAATAACTCAGTTTTTGCTTTTTCATCGCTCGTCTATAATTCATCGCTATAGCATCAAATTTCAAATGCAATTCTTCAGTAAAGTCAAAAGGCACTTGTTCGGGTCTCTGCGATTCAACTATACGTTTGTCTTGGTCGAATATTACTTGTTCAAACTCTTGTAAAACAGTATCTGGTTCCTCGTGGTCATAATTTCGCCCGATAATACAAAATCCTCGACATTTGTTGTTTGAGATAGGTTGCGAGGTAAAAAAGTACACCATGCCTTTTTCGCCGCCCCATCCTAACCGTAAAACAATGGTATAAGGTAGATGTAATTCATAATTACTTCTTCGTTCTGGTTTTACGACATCATCATTCGCAAAAATTGGAAAGTCATCACTGTTCGTTGCTTCAGGTCGAACGACGGAATAATGTAAAACAGAATCTTTTACGGTCACTTTACAATCAGGAACTTTGGGTCGCTCGGGATCTCCTAATAGTCCGGGGTGTACCCAGGGGAAATGTCCGAAATCAGTAAAATTTTCTACTTGTCTTGAGCTGTCGCTTTTCCAGTCAAACGGCCCTGTATTGACCAATTTCCAATTAGAACTTTCATATTCTGGTACATCCGGCAGGTCATATGCAGGTGCTGCTAAAGCAACCCAAACCAAGCCGAACTTTTCTTGACAATGATAAGCTGGAGTTTTTGCTTTTGGTGGAATAGCTACATCAGGATCCTGCGGAATCTTAACACAATCCCCTTTTTTATCAAATTGCCAAGCATGGTAGGGGCAAACTAAGCAATCATCTTTTATCCATCCTAAGGACAAAGCCGTGCCTCGATGGATACAAACATCCCTCATGGCATGAACCTCCCCATCGGAAGTTCGCCAAACGACTATAGGTTCATCTAATAGAAAAGTACCGAAAGGTTTGTCCGCTTCGATTTCGTTGCTGTATCCAACGGGGTGCCAGCAAGCGAAAAGTTTTTCTGGAAAAATTTTATGATTATAATTCATTATAATTTTTTACATGAGCATTTGCTCATGTAAAAATAAAAAACTCGTTATAATCCGCAAACTTTTATTTCTTTTGCTCCGACTAACTAAAAGAAGATGAAAAAAAGTGTAAAGAGAGAACGGTTTTTAGCGGTGGTATTAGGACTCATTCACAAAAAAGGTTTTAAGGCAACTACTGTCCGAGATATGGCACAAGAATTAAATTGCGAAGTCTCCAATGTCTATAATTATATTGATTCTAAGCAATCATTACTAGAGGAGTATCTTTTTGATGTTCAAAATAAATTTCTTATCGCTATTGACGCTATTTTAGATTCACGTTATTCTCCCGATGAAAAATTACGACATGTTATTTCTTCTTATATCCAAATTACTCTAAAGCACCCTTACGAACAAGCGTTACTTGTGAACGAATGGCGAAATTTAGAAGAACCACGACTTCAGGAATTTGTTGAACGTAGAATTTCGTATGAAAGCAAATTGCAACATATTATTAGGAATGGCATTGGGCACGGTCAGTTCAAAGTGCAAGATGAGGAATTGACAGCACAAACTATTTTGGCCACATTACGCTGGCTTCACAATAAACACCTTGATTCTAAATCTATCAGTAACCCAATGGAAATAGAAAAACAGTTGATGGATTTTATCTTCACTGGAATTTCAAGAAGGGTATAAACATTATGTGGACTCTAGTATTTGAACCCCTTTCTCTATTTTCGCTATCTTAGCTCTATGCTCTCTAAAAAAACAAAATACGGACTAAAGGCACTCGCTTTTTTAGCTTCACAGAAAGGGAAGGAACCTGTTCAGATTGCTGAAATAGCCAAACAGGAGAACATCTCTCAAAAGTTTTTAGAAAGTATTTTATTATCCTTAAGAAAGACAGGTTTTTTAGGCTCCAAAAAAGGAAAGGGTGGGGGATATTATCTTATTAAAGAGCCAAAAGAAGTTTTAATGACGGATATCATGCGTGTTTTGGAAGGTCCTATAGCAATGGTACCCTGTGTGAGTCTTAATTTCTACGAAAAGTGCGATGATTGCCCTAGTGAAGAAAATTGTTCGGTTCATATGTTAATGCTCAAAGTACGTGATAGTGCTTTGGAAGTATACCGCAACAATACCTTGGCTGACTTAATAGCATAACCCATTTTCGTAGCGGAAGGACCAGGAATCCTTCAAACTTCAATATCCCATCCCTTAAATCATATTTTTTATTGAGTATTTGGCAATAAAAACAATTAAATATTATTAATCTACTAAATCTATAGGTTAATAGTAATTTTATAATCCTTTTAACGTTTCGGAATAATAAATAATTCTATTTTTGAAATTCCTATTAAATCTATAGGATAATTTATTTTTAATATTCAGAATGATTTTAGACCAAATTTTACAACAAAAGCCAGCAAAGAAAAAGAGCTTCTCCGAAGACAAAAGCTCTGAGAAACCTATTCGAAGTGTTGCCAAAGCAGTGAGTTGGCGTATTATCGGAACATTAGATACTTTGTTGATTTCGTATCTGCTAACGGGCAAAGTAGTTTTGGCGGCTTCCATCGCTTCCATTGACTTTGTAACTAAAATGTTTCTCTATTTCTTTCATGAAAGACTTTGGAATAAAATCAACTGGGGTAAATAATAGAAGGTATGACATCGAACGAAGAACTAATTAGTACATTGAACATTAGATTCAGAGGTATATCACCCGAAGAAATTATTTCATGGGCTATCGGGAAAGCTAATAATCCTGTAGTTACTACGAATTTTCGTCCCTATGAGGTGGCCATTTTGAATGCCGTTTCCGAGGTTAAAAATGACATACCAGTAGTTTGGTGTGATACAGGTTATAATACCCCTAGCACTTATAAACATGCAGAAGAGTTAATTCGAAAATTAGGACTGAACATTGATTTATATGTTCCTAAGCAGACATCTGCTCATAGGGATACTACGATGGGAATACCGCAAATTGATGACCCGAGGCACGCTGAATTTACCGAACAGGTAAAATTAGAGCCATTTCGCAGAGCAATGCAAATTCATAAACCAGATGTTTGGTTTACGAATTTGCGAAAGGGACAAACAGCATTGCGCGATAGCCTAGACATTTTAAGTTTAAGCAAAGACGGAGTTTTGAAAGTGAGTCCATTTTATCACTGGAACGATACACAGCTAGATACCTATTTGAAGGACAGAAACCTCCCAAACGAGCACAACTATTTTGACCCGACCAAAGTGTTGGAAAATCGCGAATGCGGTTTACACACCTAATTTAATGGATAACAATTTTGAGCTTGAACCCTCCTACGACGGGCGGGCTTGATACTTGAATTTGAACTTTTATGAAAGACACATCACATATAAATCCACTTGAAAACGAAGCCATCTACATTTTTAGGGAAGTAGCCGCGCAGTTCGAGAAGCCCGTACTTTTATTTTCCGGAGGGAAAGATTCTATCACATTGGTACGACTGGCTCAAAAGGCATTTTGGCCAGCGAAAATACCCTTTCCCCTAATGCATATAGATACGGGCCATAACTTTCCGGAAACTATAGAGTTTCGAGATAGGTTAGTCAAGGAATTGGGATTGGAACTAATTGTTAGAAACGTACAAGATTCTATTGATGCGGGAAAAGTTAAAGAAGAATCAGGGAAATATTCAAGTCGTAACTCCCTTCAAACCACCACACTTTTAGATGCTATCGAAGAATTCAAATTTGATGCTTGTATTGGCGGTGCGCGAAGAGATGAAGAAAAAGCCCGTGCCAAAGAACGCATATTTTCAGTCCGAGATGATTTCGGGCTATGGGATGAAAAAAATCAAAGACCTGAACTTTTTGATATGCTGAACGGACAAATCGAATTAGGGCAAAACGTTCGGGTCTTTCCAATTTCCAACTGGACCGAATTAGACGTTTGGTCTTACATTGAAAAAGAAGGTATTGAAATTCCGTCTATCTATTTTGCACACAAGCGAAAGGTATTTTTAAGGGACGGATTGATTTGGTCACATTCTGATTATGTATTCCAAGAAGAAGATGAGGAAGTGTTGGAACGCATGGTGCGATTTAGAACGGTGGGAGATATGAGTTGCACTGCAGCCGTATTCTCAGAAGCGACTGATATCGAATCTGTAGTACAAGAAATACGAGATTCAACTATTTCTGAACGAGGAGCCCGAATCGATGACAAACGTTCAGAAGCTGCGATGGAAAAAAGAAAACAACAAGGATATTTTTAGTGAAAAGTAAACAGTATGAAGTGAACAGCTAAATGTTGTTTCCGGAGACTAATTACTTTTTACATAAGACTAGAAAAAATGGAAGTACTAAAGATAGCAACAGCAGGAAGTGTGGATGATGGTAAAAGTACCTTGATTGGAAGACTTTTATACGACACAAAATCACTGACAACTGATAAGTTGGAAGCGATTGAAAAGACAAGCAAACAAAAGGGGTACGATTATCTAGATTTCTCTTTGGCCACCGATGGTCTAGTCGCAGAACGGGAACAAGGAATCACAATTGATGTTGCCCATATATACTTTGCAACAAAGACAAAAAGCTATATCATAGCGGACACTCCTGGTCATGTAGAGTATACGCGAAACATGGTTACTGGAGCTTCTACTTCGCAAGCGGCCATTATTTTAATTGACGCGAGAAAAGGAGTGATAGAACAAACAAATCGCCATTTTTTTATAAACAACTTACTACGGGTTAAAGAGGTCGTAGTGGCGATTAATAAAATGGATTTGGTTGATTTTTCGGAAGAGAGATACAATGAAATTAAAGCAGATTTTGAGCAATTAATGGCTAAGCGTGATTATGAAGAGCAGAAAATTACTTTCATTCCCGTAAGTGCTTTGAAAGGTGATAATGTGGTTCATAAATCAGAGAATACGCCTTGGTATGAAGGCGAGACTTTATTAGAGCATTTAGAAGGTCTTGATATGGCGGCCGTATCAAATGTGGGAACACCAAGATTTCCTGTACAGTATGTAGTTCGTCCAAAGACAGAAGAGTTTCATGATTTTAGAGGTTTTGCGGGTAAAGTCTATGGTGGAGAATTGAGTGTAGGAGATGAGATGGTAGCGCTTCCTTCACAAACAAGATCTAAAATCAAAGACATTTATTTCTATGATAAGAAATATGAGACTGCCTCAAGGCGCTCTTCGGTTACCATTACCTTGGAAGATGAAATAAATGTGAGCAGAGGAGATATGTTGGTGAAAGTTGATGATTTGCCAACAATGGAAAAGCAATTCACCGCTACCATTTCTTGGATGGATTCGCAACAATTGTCTTCAGGAAGTAAATACATCGTCCAGCATGGTGTAAATAAAGTGCTGGCAAAAGTGGAAACTATTCATCATAAAATCAATCCTGACTATTCCGGAATTGATGAAAATGCAAATGACTTGGGCATGAATGATATTGCTCAGGTGACCTTTAAATTAAATAAGCCGATTTTTTACGATAAATTCAAGGAACATCGAACTAACGGTTCGTTTATTTTAATTGATACACAATCGAATAATACCGTTGGTGCGGGGTTTATTAGCTAGGTGTTGTATTGCAATCCCAAGCCTGTGGTGAGAGTTTTAAAGTAGAGGTTGGAATCTTTTTTATGAAATTAACAGTTTAATTATTCCTATTTAATCTATAGGAAAAATATAATTTAAATCTAGCGTCTTACGCCAGAGTCTAAAATTTAATTTGATGCAAAGTTTCAGAACAGAAATAGAAAATCCAGTAGTTGAAAAAGACATTCTTGAATTGGAACGTAAGATTAACGAGTTCCATAACGGGAAGCTGGACGAGGAGAAATTCCGAAGCCTTCGTTTGGCACGTGGGGTATATGGGCAGCGTCAACAAGGCGTTCAGATGATTCGAATTAAATTACCCTATGGAAAGGTTACATCAAAGCAGCTGAAGGGAATTTGCGATGTTTCTGATGAATACTCCACTGGGCGTTTGCATATTACCACACGACAAGATATTCAAATCCATTATGTGGACTTGGACCGAACTCCTGAACTATGGGCTCAATTGGAGAAAAATGAGGTTACCCTAAGAGAGGCCTGTGGAAATACAGTGCGTAACGTTACGGCAAGTGAAACAGCTGGTATTGATGTTGATGAACCTTTTGATGTCTCTCCGTATGCCGAGGCCCTATTTAAATATTTTCTTAGAAACCCTATAAGTCAAGAAATGGGAAGAAAATTCAAGGTTTCTTTTTCATCAAGTGATGCGGATACCGGACTCTCATATATGCACGATTTAGGTTTCATCGCTAAAACCAAAGATGGTGTTAAGGGCTTTAAAGTACTATTGGGCGGCGGATTAGGTTCGCAGCCAAGGCATGCCGATGTGCTATTCGAGTTTTTGAATTCCGATAAAATAATTCCTTTAATGGATGGTGTGATTCGCGTTTTTGACCGTTATGGCGAACGAAAGAGTAGGGCAAAAGCCAGAATGAAATTCCTTTTAAAAGATATTGGTCTTGAAGGATTTAAGAAGTTACTTGAAGAGGAACAAAATGCGGTTCCACACAAATCAATTCCTATTGATGCTTTGGCCTATCCTAGAGTAAAAATTTCAAAAGCGGTAGCACCTAAAGTAGAAATTGAGGATAAGGATGCCTTTGAAAAATGGAAATCCACCAATTTAATTCCCCAAAAACAAGGTGGTTTTGTCGCTATCGGAATCAAAGTTCTACTTGGTGATTTCTATACGGATAAAGCAAGGTTATTGGCAGACTTGGTGGAAAAGTATGCGGCTGGGGAGATTCGTTTATCCCTCCGACAGAACATTTTGATTCCCTACGTAAAGGAAGAATTAATTCCTTTTTTCTATACGGAATTAGCAAAATTAGGTTTCGTTGAAGCTGGTTACAATAAGGCTTTGGATATCACCGCATGTCCCGGAACGGACACTTGTAACCTAGGGATTGCCAGCAGCACTGGAATTGCCGAAGAACTGGAACGAATAATAAAAGCAGAATATCCTGAGTATATCAGCAATCCTGATGTGGTTATTAAGATTAGCGGCTGTATGAATGCCTGTGGGCAACACAACATGGCCAATATTGGATTTCAGGGCATGAGCATCAGAACCAAAGATAAATTGGTTGCTCCGGCATTGCAGGTATTGTTGGGGGGAGGAAATGATGGAAATGGAAATGGCCGTTTTGCAGACAAAGTGGTAAAAGTACCAAGTAAGAGAGGCCCAGAAGCATTACGTCTAATTCTTGATGATTTTAACGCCAATGGAAAAGGAAACACCTTTGCGGATTACTATGCAGAAAAGGGCGAGCATTATTTCTATGATTTTCTAAAACCATTAACAGCGATTGACAATTTGACTCAAGAAGATTTTATCGATTGGGGCAATAACGAAAAATATAAAAAGGAAATCGGAATTGGTGAATGTGCAGGTGTTGTTATTGATTTGATTGCGACGCTGCTATTGGAGAGCCAAGAAAAAATTCAAAATGCAGAAGAAACTTTTAACCAAGAGAAATGGGCCGCGAGTATTTTTCACAGCTACTCTTCCATGGTTAATTCGGCAAAAGCTTTGCTCACCGCTGAAAAGACCAAAACGAATACACACTCAAGTATTATTAAAGATTTTGATGAAAAATTCGTGAGATCGGGCAGAATTTCGTTGTCGGAAGGATTTGAAGAATTGGTCTTACAACTGAATAAAAATAAGCCTACAAAGGAATTTGCGACAAGCTATATGAAGGATGCAAAAACATTTTTAGGAAAGGTGGAGACATTTAGAAAATTGGATTTGGAATATGTATAAAACCCCAAAATTGACGGTAGTAGGTGCAGGTCCTGGCGATGTAGAACTCATTACGCTAAAGGCCATCAAAGCCTTGCAGAACGCTAGCGTGATTCTTTACGATGCTTTGGTGAACAAGGAATTATTGGAATACGCACCCCAAGCGGAACATATTTTTGTGGGGAAACGCAAGGGGTGCTACTCCTATCAACAAGAACAAATCAATGAGTTGATTGTAAGTCGGGCCAAAAGCCATGGCCATATCGTACGCTTAAAGGGAGGAGACCCTTTTGTTTTCGGACGAGGTGCCGAAGAACTGGAATACGCCGCTGAACAAGGACTAGAAGTGGAGATGGTTCCAGGAATATCATCTTGTCTTTCTGTACCGGCAGCACAAAACATTCCGGTGACCAAGCGTGATTCAGCGGAGAGTTTTTGGGTAATTACCGGGACGACGAAAGAGCATAAACTATCAAATGATGTTCGTCTGGCGGCAAAGTCAAGTGCGACGGTAGTTATTTTGATGGGAATGTCAAAACTCTCGCAAATTGTTGCCCTTTTTAAGAAAGAAGGAAAATCTGAAACACCTATTGCTATCATTCAAAATGGCACTAGAACGGATGAAAAAGTGGGAGTAGCTACAATAGCATCCATAGAAAAAGAAGTAGAACGGCAAGAATTGGCAAACCCAGCAATCATTATTGTCGGCGAAGTAGTTCGTCATCGTGAACGAATTTTAGAGATTCAAGAAAAGTATATTGAACCTGAACTAGTCCTTTGATTATGGAGAGAAACAATCTATATCCAGTTTTTCTAAAGACTTCAAATCTTCATATTCTGATAGTGGGCGGAGGAAATGTAGCCGAGGAAAAATTGACCTTTTTGACAAAGTCAAGTCCTGATGCTAAGGTTACTATGGTTTCTCCCATTTATCGAAAAGTAACAAGGCAATTGGCCTTACGGTTTGATGTAGAGTTAATTACTGATTCGTATCAAGCGAAATATTTGATGGGAAAGCATATGGTGATTGCAACTACCGATGTACCAGAAGTAAATATTCAGGTATATAACGATTGTAGGTCTTTTGATAAATTGGTAAATGTGGCAGATAACCCTCCTTATTGTGATTTTTATATGGGCGGAATAGTCACCAAAGGAAACGTGAAAATTGCCATTTCAACGAATGGAAAATCCCCTACAACGGCAAAAAGATTACGCCAGTTTTTTGAGGACGTTATTCCGGATGACATTACCAAAATGGTGCAAAATTTGAACGATTACAGAAAAACAATAAAGGGTGATTTTGAACAAAAAGTGGATAAAATGAACGAAATAACTCAAAAATTGGTTGAAAAAGTATAAAAAATGATAAAAACAGATATATTAATTATAGGCGCAGGTCCAACTGGACTCTTTACGGTTTTTGAAGCGGGATTACTAAAATTGAAATGCCATTTGATTGACGCTTTGCCACAACCGGGCGGACAATGTTCTGAAATCTATCCGAAGAAACCTATTTATGATATTCCTGCATTTCCAGAAATCTTGGCAGGTGATTTGGTAGATAATCTCATGGAACAAATAAAACCTTTTGAAGCAGGTTTTACTTTAGGAGAACGGGCGGAAACTTTAGAAAAGCAAACAGACGGGTCGTATATAGTTACAACAAACAAAGGTACAAAGCATCAAGCGCCCGTTGTTGTAATTGCTGGTGGTCTGGGTTCTTTTGAACCAAGAAAACCGCCTATCGAAAACATTCAAGATTTCGAAGACAAAGGAGTTGCCTATATAATTAAAGACCCAGAAGTATATCGAGATAAAAAGGTAGTTATCGCCGGTGGAGGTGATTCGGCCTTAGATTGGGCGATTTATCTAACCGATGTGGCTTCAGAAGTTTCCTTGGTGCACCGAAGAAATGAATTTCGTGGCGCATTGGACTCCGTGGAAAAAGCCTCCGAATTGGCAAAGTTGGGAAAAATCAAGTTATTCACTGAAGCACAAGTAAAAAAGCTTTACGGTGATGAACAGCTGGAAGCCGTTGTGGTAAAGCATAATGATTCTGATAAAGGTGAAAGCTATTTAGAAGTAGATAATTTCATTCCTCTTTTCGGACTGTCTCCAAAGTTAGGTCCTATAGGCAATTGGGGATTGGAAATAGAGAAAAATGCAATTAAGGTGAACAACGCTAAAGATTATCAGACAAATCTTCCTGGAGTATTCGCTATTGGTGATGTGAACACCTATGAAGGAAAGTTGAAGTTGATTCTTTCTGGTTTTCATGAAGCCGCAATAATGTGTCAGTATGCGTATCAGCTTATTAATCCGGGTAAACGCTATGTAATGAAGTATACCACAGTTGGCGGAGTTGAAGGTTTTGATGGCACGAAAAAGGAAGCTAAAAAAGAGGTTGTACAGAGTATTGCTTGAAAATTTGCTATGATTACCGGTTAGCTATTACCTCTAAGTCAATTTTTGATTTGGAGGTTTTTTTGTTCTGAATATGAGACCCAAAGTCAGAAATTCCAATAATTTTTTTTTACGTTCATAATTTACAAAAGGTTTTTCCGTTTAACATGAAATTGAAAAATGACGTAAAAAAAGAAAATTATGAACTGGTACTTAAAAGTATTAAAACAATATGCCGATTTCAGTGGTAGAGCTAGAAGACAGGAATACTGGATGTATACTCTATTCAACGCTATAATTGTTATCTCACTTGTTTTTTTATCCAGTATGCTTGGGGAAGCAGTAGGTGATTCTGAAGGTTTAATAATGATTCCCATGGTGCTATATATATTAGCAGTTTTTATTCCGACACTTGCTGTCGTAGTGAGGAGATTGCATGATCAAGACAAGAGCGGATGGTATATTTTAGTCCGTTTCATCCCTATTATCGGCCCAATTTGGTTATTGGTGCTATTGTGTACAGACGGTAGTCCAGGTCCAAATCAGTATGGTCCTGATCCTAAAAACCTACCCTCAGAAATAAATGATATTGGTGTTACTGAAGCCTAGATTAGCTGATAATCAGTATTTAACAAATTTTGCAAATTGATTTTTCAATAATATTTTCTTTTTTTCGTTCATAAATGATTATCCCAAATCCCTAAAACGAAATTTATGAATTGGTATTTAAAAGTATTAAAACAATACGCCGATTTTAACGGTAGAGCTAGAAGACAAGAATACTGGATGTTTTACCTGTTCAATTTTATTTTTAGCTTCCTTATTGGAATTATAGATGGCGCCCTTGGTATGGAGGAATTGGGTATAGGTACGGTATATAGTTTAGGTGTACTCATACCAACTATTGCGGCCGGTGTTCGCAGGATGCATGATCTCGGTAAGAGTGGCTGGTATATACTTATTCCCATTTACAACTTCATCCTACTCTGCACGGATGGGGAATATGGACCGAATCAATATGGCCCAGACCCTAAAAATCCGTACAATGAAATTGATGATATCGGTGTTTCGGAAGCCTAAACCTATTGATAATCAGCATTGGATTAAGTTTGTCTATTGATTTTCAATAATATTTCCTTTTATTCGTTAGTTAAATAATTAACCCAAACCCCTAAAAACTAAATTTATGAATTGGTATTTGAAAGTATTAAAACAATACGCTGATTTTAAAGGCAGAGCAAGAAGAAAAGAATATTGGATGTTTTTCTTATTCAACATTATTATTTCCTATGGAATTACATTCATAGCATTGGGGCTAGAGATGCCTGAACTTTCTATTGTTTCAACTATTTATTCTTTAGCGGTACTTATTCCTGGTATTGCAGTAGGAGTTAGGCGAATGCATGACGTTGGTAAGAGCGGATGGTATTTGTTAATCCCTATTTATAGCTTAATCTTGGCTTGCACAGATAGCGAAGAAGGACCTAATAAATGGGGCCCAAACCCTAAGAATCCAAATACCGAACTGGATGACATCGGTGTAGCAGAAGCATAAACTTTAAAATATAAAGTTTATATTAAAAAGGAGCGAAAGGCATATTTCGCTCCTTTTTGGTTTTACATATCCTTTGTGAAGTGGTTATAATCATTTATTATAGTCCGAATAAAGTTTTCAGTGGTAATATCAGGGTCTGGTCTTTCCTCTATTACATTGATGATTTTTTCCTTTAGTGTCAACATGGTTTTATGGTCTTTGTTCTTAATTGCTCGTAGAAAGTTTTCCTTAACGATTCTTACATCATTGTCAGATAGTTTAATAACCGAAAAATACGTTGGTTTATAGTCTTCCTTGATTTCCTGAAGGATAGTATTATTAATACCGATTTTATTTTTCAAGGTTATTACTGCTGTACCAGATGCCATTCCTCCTAGGCGTTGGTGTTTTTTAGAGATTCCAATGGCAACGAGGGCAGGAATACCCCAAAAAAGACTGATTTCCGCAAGTCGCATTGCCCATCGAATGAAGTAGTCTAAAAACGACGCACGATACCCATCTATTTTCACGACTCTGATATTGACTACTTTTTTTCCCAAAGTTTGCCCCATAAGAAGTGTTTCGGATACGATAGTGTAAAAAATAATTGGGGAACATATTAGTATCAATATCGCCATTACACTCCATGGGTCATTGGCGAAATCGTCTTCAATCATCCTATCTAATGGGTTAGAGGCTAGTGTAAAAAGAAAGGAAATAAAAAATAAATAAGCAATTTTGATAACTAGGTCAATAATATAAGCTAGAATACGTTCTCCTACTTCAGCAGCTTTAAAATTTATTGTTACGTTCTGAGTAGTGGTAATTTGTATTTCTGCCATTATATAATTTTATTTGTAGCGTATGAGGGAAGTGGCTTTTATCCGACAAAATAAAGAAAAATGGTTGCAATTTGAAAAAGCAATTTCTCAAAAGAAGATTGAAAATCCAGACCATCTTTCTGACCTATATCTGCATTTAATTAATGATTTAGCATACGCCCAAACTTACTACAAAAAGAGTAAACTTGTTGTCTATTTGAACAACTTGGCGGTAAATGTCTACCAAAAGATTTATTTGACCAAAAGGGAGGAATCGAATCTGCTGGTCTATTTTTTCACAGTAGACGTTCCCATACTGTTATATCGTTATCGCAGGTATTTGTTATATGCTTTTTTATTCTTTCTCACCGCCGTTGCCATTGGTGTTGTTTCCGCGGCCAACGACGATTCTTTTGTTCGCTTAATACTGGGAGACGCCTATGTGAATGAAACGCTTCAGAATATTGAAAATGGAGACCCTGTGGCTATCTACAAAGGAGGTAGCAACTGGGGAAGCTTTATTGGTATAACCTTCAATAACCTGAAAGTAGGGTTAACAGGATTTGCATGGGGCTTATCAGGAGGGGTAGGCACCGCATATATACTACTTCAAAACGGAATAATGGTAGGCGCTTTTCAGTATATGTTCGAAAAGCAGGATGTGCTATGGGAAAGCGCAAAAGGAATATGGATTCATGGCGCAATGGAAATTTTCGCAATTGTCATAGAGGGCGCAGCCGGTTTTATATTAGGAGCTAGTATTTTATTTCCAAAAACCTTTTCTAGGTTAGTATCCTTTAAAAGAGGAATGAGGGATGGAATAAAAATTGTTATAAGTACCTTCCCGTTTACTATTGCTGCAGGTTTTTTAGAAGGTTACATAACCAGATATTCTGATACAATGCCCAACTTTTTGGCATTATTTATCATTTTAGGAACCTTAGGTATTATCTCATATTACTATCTTATTTATCCCTTTCGAGTCAATAAAAAAATAACCAGTACTAGCTTTGAGAAATAAGACACCTTTTCTTTATGCATTTTGGTTTGCCCTGGGCATGGTAGTATCCAATGCGCAAGAAATTGAAGTGCCAGATGTACCAGAAGAGGTTCGAGTATTGCCGAATACCTTCAAAGAAAACTATACCGGCAAAGCCTATGATTATGTTGAAACCACTTCTTCACTAGCCCGTTTTAGAAGCTGGCTTGGTGACTTGTTTTCAAGTTGGTTTAGAATAGAAAGTGAAAGTGCGGGAAATATCATCAGTGTCTTTTATTACTTGTTTTGGATTTTGGTGATTTTATTGGTCATCTATTTGATTGTAAAGGTTGTTCTGAACAAGGAGATTAGGTGGATTTTCAAAAGAAACAAAGAAGAGACCCAAAACCTGAATTTTGATATTGGAGAGAATATACGTGAGGTAGATTTCAATAGTTTGATTTCCGAAGCGGTATCCAATGCAGATTATAGGTCGGCCATACGATACTATTATCTTTTTTTATTAAAGAAATTAGACCAATTTGAGGTCATAGACTATGATGCGCAAAAAACCACTTTTGATTATCAATTAGAAGTTGAGGGGTCAAAATACGCCCCTGGTTTTAGTAAGGCAACCTATTACTACACCTATATATGGTATGGTGAATTTAGCATAGATGAAGGCGAGTATAAGCAAACATCCTCCGTTTACAATGAACTTCTAAAACAGTTTAAAGGATGAACAGAAAAGGAATTTTAGTCTCCAGCTTTGTCATCTTAATGATTGTATTGGTCTTTGCCAATAGAAGTCATACCGTAAATTGGACTCCTACGTTTAATGAGTTTGAAACAAAGCCGATGGATACAAAGGTGTTTTTTGACCAGTTACCCTTTTGGTTTCAAGGAAAGTCAGTTAAGAAAATACATACTACATTTTACGAATATGATCAGTATTTAAGGGATCAACCAGTCGATTCTACTAAGAACTATATCAGCATCTCTAAACACTATGATATAGACAACACCTCTTTTGAAGCTTTGTTGGAATATGTTGCCTATGGAAATGATGCTTTTATTTCCGCGTACAGCTTTCCATATTACGTTAAAGATACCCTAGGTTTTAAAACTGCATTTGAGAATACCGATATCACGGAGACAGAGAATACATTGTTTTTTGAATTTGCTAAAGATTCATTAGTTTATACTTCAAAGATTCCAACCGGAACCTCATATGTGAAGGATAGTACTGCTGGAAAAAAACTAGGATACTTTATATCTGATAAAGGTAAAAAGAGAACCAATTTTGTTGGAATTCCGTATTACGATGGAATTTTTTACATACATACAGCTCCTGAGGTTTTTACCAATTACCAAATGTTAGAAGCATCTGATACGCGTTATGTAAGCACGGCTATTTCATATATGCCCCAAGTGCCTTTTCTTTTGGATAAAGCAGTAAAGACCAATCCCGAGATTAGCGACAGCACCTTGCGTTATATCATGTCCAAAGAACCCTTGAAATGGAGTTGGTACTTATTGCTATTGGCTCTAGCCCTTTTCATTTTCTTCAATGCAAAGCGTAGACAAAGAATAATTCCCATTATAGAGCCTCTAAAAAATACTACAACAGAATTTGTTCACACCGTTAGTAATTTGCATTATGAAGCAGCTGATTACAATGGTATTATTCAGAAAAAAATCATTCACTTCTTAGAGTCCATACGTAGCAAATACCATCTGTCGACCGAGAATTTGAATGAAGATTTTGTAAAGAAGCTAGCGTTGAAATCTGGTAACCAAGTAGAGCAGGTACAACAATTAGTTACTCTTATTTTGAAAATGAAATCGCATAATTTTATGACCAAAGAACCCCTAGTAAAACTTAATAAAGAGATAGAGAATTTCTACAACAAAGATAAAAATTAACCCATGGAAAATAATGATATTGAGTTTGGTAATCGGCTAGACCTAAGTGAATTACAAGCAAGTGTCCTTCAGATAAAAACAGAACTTTCTAAAGTAATTGTTGGGCAAAAACATCTAGTAAACCTATTGCTAACGGCTTTATTGGCCGAAGGCCATGTTTTATTGGAGGGTGCCCCCGGAGTTGCCAAGACCATTACAGCAAAATTATTGGCAAAGGCTTTGGCTGTAGATTTTAGTAGAATACAGTTTACTCCGGATCTTATGCCTTCAGATGTATTAGGGACTTCTATTTTTAATTTGAAGAAATCTGAATTCGAGTTTAAGAAGGGGCCTATATTTTCTAATATTGTTTTGGCTGATGAAATTAATCGGGCCCCCGCAAAAACGCAAGCTGCTTTATTTGAGGTAATGGAGGAAAGACAAGTAACCATGGATGGAGAGAAGTACCTATTGGATGCGCCTTATATCATATTGGCTACTCAAAATCCCATTGAGCAAGAAGGAACCTACAGATTACCTGAGGCGCAATTAGATCGTTTTCTTTTCAAAATAACTATTGATTATCCCAATTTGGAGGAAGAGGTGGAGATTATAACAAGAGAGCATGCCTTGAAAACAACAAAGTTGGAGCAAATTACCAGTAGTTTGAGTAAGGAGAAAATTGTGGCTTTTCAAGCTTTGATTTCTCAAATTATTGTTGAACCGCACCTCATAAAGTATATCGCAGAAATCATATTGAATACTCGTACGAACCCCTTTTTGTATTTAGGAGCCTCTCCTAGAGCCTCAATAGCGGTTTTAAAAGCCAGTAAGGCTTTTGCGGCGATAAACGGAAGGGACTTTGTAACTCCAGAAGATATAAAACAAATTGCAATTCCTGTATTGCAGCACCGTGTTATCATAACACCAGAAAGGGAAATGGAGGGGATTACTTCAACACAAATAATCAATGATATTCTACAGAGTGTTGAAATTCCAAAATAATTGGGTTTAATGGCAGAAACTAAAACATCAGAGGCTTCCAAAACTCTTCCCATAGTGCGGTTTTTTAAAGAATTATTTTTAAATAATCGTTTTTTCTATGTGATGTCCGGGATAATCGTACTCTTTATTCTTAGTTTTATCTATCCTGCTTTATTAGAGTTTGCAAAACTTTCCTGTCTTATTTTTCTGGTAGTTGTTATTGTAGATAGTCTTATTCTTTTCGGGACTAAAAAAGGAATCAAAGCGAACCGAATTCTACCTGAAAAGTTTTCTAACGGAGACCGTAATAAAGTTGCCATTGAGATTACTAATGGTTTTTCATTAAAGATGTCTTGCTTAATAATAGACGAACTGCCCTTCCAGTTTCAGCAACGTGATTTCAATCTAAATAGGGATATTCCTGCAAACTCAAAAGAGTCTATCTATTATGAAGTTGTCCCTAAGGAACGTGGCGAATATAAGTTTGGCGAATTGCATCTATTTGTTTCAAGTCGAATAGGCTTTGTAATGCGGAAGTTTTCCTTTGACGCTTCACAAATGGTAAAGACATATCCTAGTTTTTTACAGCTCAAGAAGTACGATTTAATTTCATTGAATCAATTTAATCTTCAGTTTGGAATAAAGAAAATCCGTAGAATTGGAAATTCATTCGAGTTTGAACAGATTAAAGATTATGTACAAGGTGACAACATAAAAGATATTAATTGGAAGGCGACAGCCAAACGCAATCAACTGATGGTGAATCAATTTCAAGATGAAAAGTCACAGCAGGTATACTCTGTTATTGACAAAGGCAGGGTAATGAAGATGCCATTTGAAGGGCTCAGTTTGCTGGATTATGCGATAAATTCAGCTCTGGTAATCAGTAGCGTAGTAGTCAGAAGGCATGACAAAGCTGGGGTTTTTTCATTTTCCAGAAAACCAGAAAATTTCGTTGTAGCTGAACGCAGAAATGCACAAATGAATTTAATACAAGAGTCACTTTATAATGTAAATACAGATTTTAGCGAATCCGATTTTGGCAATTTATACAGCTTGATAAAGCGAAAAGTAACTACAAGAAGTTTGTTATTGTTGTACACCAACTTTGCCAGCCTAGATGCGGTAAACAGACAGATTGGATATTTGAGAGCGATTAACAAAAGTCATTTGTTGGTAGTGGTATTTTTTAAAAACACAGAACTAGAACATCTCAAAAACGAAGAAGCAAATACTATTCAAGAGATTTTTGATAAAACCATTGCAGAAAAATTCAGCTATGACAAAAAATTAATAGCGGCTGAGTTAAATAAATATGGAATACAAACCATTTTGACCTCTCCGAGTAACCTTACCATAGATACCATAAATAAATACTTAGAAATAAAGGCGAAAGGTTTACTTTGATTCAATATCAATTTTTATCTGAATAACTTGGTTTTCATAAGCTTGTAGCTTTACTTTGCACTCAGTTCATACAAACATTGAAATCGTTATCAAGAAAGGTGGAGGGATTAGACCCTATGAAGCCTTAGCAACCCTTTAACTTTAAAGAAGGTGCTACATTCTACCTGTCCTGAACTCGTTTCAGGACCTTTTGAGTAAATTTAAAGGGTAAGGCAGATAACTAAGAAAGACATTTTGTCTTACACTTCTCCTTACTTGATAATTTATAAATCGAATACATAGTATTTGGAAATTTTTATGGTAAATATCAAGGACATATTAAAAGAACGAATTCTAGTTTTAGATGGCGCTATGGGCACTATGCTCCAACGTTACAAATTCACCGAAGAAGACTTCCGCGGAGAGCGGTTTAAACATTGGGAGCACCCACTGCAAGGAAATAACGACCTATTATCCTTGACTCAGCCAGAGGCCATTGCCGAAGTGCATCGCAAGTATTTTGCCGCCGGAGCGGATATTGTTGAAACGAATACCTTTTCAGGAACTACCATCGCCATGGCCGATTACCATATGGAAGATTTGGTCTATGAACTGAATTACGAGTCTGCGAAAATTGCAAAAAAGGTAGCCGATGAATTTACTGCTAGAGAATCTCATAAGCCAAGGTTTGTTGCGGGAAGTATGGGGCCGACAAACAAGACGGCAAGCATGTCGCCAGATGTAAATGATCCCGGATTCAGGGCGATTTCTTTTGATGAATTACGGATTGCGTACAAACAGCAAGCAGAAGCTTTGTTAGATGGAGGTTCAGATATTTTGCTTGTAGAAACCATTTTCGATACGTTAAATGCGAAGGCGGCCCTTTTTGCTATCGAAGAAGTCAAAGAAGAACGGAATATTGACGTTCCGATTATGGTCAGTGGTACGATTACAGATGCCTCTGGTAGAACCTTATCAGGTCAAACTGCCGAAGCATTTTTAATATCTATTTCTCATATCCCGATTTTGTCAGTAGGGTTTAATTGCGCCTTAGGAGCGAATCAATTGGTACCACATTTGGAGGTCTTATCTAGCAGAACGCTACATGCAATTTCCGCCCACCCCAATGCTGGGCTACCTAACGCGTTTGGAGAATACGATGAAACTCCTGAACAAATGGCAGCTCAAATCAAGGAATATGTGGAAAAAGGACTTGTAAATATTGTAGGAGGCTGTTGCGGAACAACTCCTGAGCATATTACTGCGATTGCTGACTTGGTGAAAAAGTATGATCCAAGGAACCTAATAGTTGAAAAAGTTTAAATGGCCGAACTCAAACCAAAATATTTAAAACTAAGTGGTCTTGAACCACTTGTGGTTACTCCTGAAACTAATTTTATAAATGTTGGGGAGCGGACGAATGTGGCAGGTTCCAAAAAATTCCTTCGCCTCATTAAAGAAGAAAAATTCGAAGAAGCTTTGGATGTAGCACGACATCAGGTAGAAGGTGGTGCCCAAATCATCGATATCAATATGGATGACGGACTCATCGATGGCAAAGAAGCAATGGTGAAGTTTTTGAATCTTGTTATTGCCGAACCAGATATTGCCCGTGTCCCGATTATGATTGATAGTTCAAAATGGGAAATCATAGAAGCGGGACTTCAAGTGGTGCAAGGCAAATGTGTGGTAAATTCCATTAGTCTAAAAGAAGGTGAGGAAGAGTTCATACGTCATGCAAAGCTCATAAAACGATACGGAGCTGCCGTAATTGTTATGGCATTTGATGAGGTAGGACAAGCGGATAATTATGAGCGACGGCTTGAAATTTCGAAACGCTCCTATGATATTTTGGTAGACAAAGTTGGTTTTCCTCCAGAGGATATCATTTTTGATCTGAATATTTTTCCTGTTGCTACGGGTATGGATGAGCACAAACTAAATGCGCTCGATTTTATAAACGCCACCAAATGGGTTCGCGATAACTTGCCCCATTGTAGTGTTAGTGGAGGCGTGAGTAATGTTTCTTTTTCATTTAGAGGCAACAATCCTGTACGAGAAGCGATGCATTCGGTGTTCTTATATCACGCGATTAAAGCCGGAATGAATATGGGTATTGTCAACCCGACGATGCTAGAAGTATATGATGATATTCCGAAAGACTTACTAGAGCATGTGGAAGATGTTATGCTCAATAGGCGTGATGATGCAACCGAAAGACTGCTTGATTTTGCAGAATCTGTTGTTGGAAAAGCTAAGGAGAGTAAAGTCGATTTATCTTGGCGTGAAGAGCCGTTACAAGAAAGAATAACTAGAGCATTAGTTAAAGGGATTGACCAATATATTGAGGAAGACGTAGAGGAAGCGAGACAAACAGCTGACAAACCCATTGAAGTTATCGAAGGCAATTTGATGACAGGAATGAATGTCGTAGGTGACCTCTTTGGAAGTGGAAAAATGTTCTTGCCGCAGGTAGTGAAATCTGCTCGAGTAATGAAAAAAGCAGTTGCTTACCTATTGCCATATATTGAAGAAGAGAAGTTGTTGAACCCGCAAGAAGGGGATTCTGATGGAGCAGGTAAAATATTGATGGCTACCGTAAAAGGTGATGTTCATGATATTGGAAAAAACATCGTAAGTGTAGTTTTGGCATGTAATAATTATGAGATTGTAGATTTGGGGGTAATGGTGCCACCAGAGAAAATTATCGCTTCTGCCATAGAACATAATGTAGATGTCATCGGTCTAAGTGGATTGATTACCCCATCATTGGATGAGATGGTACATTTGGCCAAAGAAATGGAACGTAAAAACTTTACGGTTCCTTTATTAATTGGCGGAGCTACTACAAGTAAAGCGCATACTGCGGTAAAGATAGACCCTCAGTATAGTCAGGCTGTTGTGCATGTAAACGACGCTTCCCGAGCGGTGACCGTTGTTGGTGATTTGTTACAGAAAGAAACATCCGATAGATATAAAAAATCCATCAAAGAAGATTACGATGTCTTTCGAGATAAATTTTTGAAACGCTCCGTTCAAAAGGAATACAAATCCATAGAAAAAGCGAGAGAGAATAAGTTTAAGATTGATTGGAATACTTCCGAAATCGTAAAGCCAAACCGTCTAGGAATTCAAATCATTGACGATATGGATATGGAAAAGCTTGTCCCGTTTATTGATTGGACACCTTTTTTCAGAAGTTGGGAGCTCCATGGAAAATACCCTGATATCCTAACGGATAATATAGTCGGCACCCAAGCAACCGATTTATTTGCGGATGCCCAAAAGATGTTGAAAGAAGTTTTATCGGAAAAGAAACTAAAGGCAAAAGCTATATTCGGATTATTCCCAGCGAATACAATCAATGACGATGATATCGAAGTAGGCCCTCTTTCTGTCAGTTCGAACGGCGTCGAGAACACAGAAAGTAACGAAAGATTTGTCTTCCGAACACTACGTCAACAATTACAAAGAAGAGAAGGTGTGCCTGATTATGCTTTGGCAGACTTTATAGCTCCCAAAGAAAGAAAGAAACAAGATTATATGGGTTGTTTCTGTGTGTCCACGGGATTTGGAACGGCAGAACTAGCGGCAGTTTATGAAAAAGAGCTGGACGATTACAGTTCCATAATGATAAAAGCATTAGCAGACCGTTTAGCGGAAGCGTTCGCAGAGTATTTACACAAAGAAGTACGCACCAAACATTGGGGTTATGCTGTAAACGAAGATTTAAGCAATGAAGATTTAATACAGGAATCGTATAAGGGAATTCGCCCAGCACCAGGTTATCCAGCTTGTCCTGACCATTTGGAGAAATTGACGATTTGGGAAATACTTCAAGTAGAAAAGAAAATAGGAGTAAAACTGACTGAAAGTTTAGCGATGTGGCCAGCAGCATCCGTTTCAGGGTACTATTTTGGTAATCTGGATGCTCGTTATTTCGGACTTGGAAAAATAAAAGAAGACCAGGTAGCTGATTTTGCGAATAGAAAAGGAATACCAATTGCTGAAGCCACAAAATGGTTGGCTCCTAATATTGCAGATGATTAATAGAATTTAGAAAAAGTATACATGAAGGTTACTGAACATATAGAAGCAGCCAAAGGAAAAACGTTGTTTTCCTTCGAGATTATTCCACCGGTCAAAGGTCGAAATATTCAAGAATTATACGATAATATCGACCCTTTGATGGAGTATAACCCTCCATTTATTGATGTCACTACTTCTCGTGAAGAGTACGTATATATAGACCGCTCAGGGCTTTTAGACAAAAAATTGACACGTATGCGCCCAGGGACGGTAGGTATCTGTGCATCGATTAAGCACAAGTATAATGTAGATACCGTTCCTCATGTTCTGTGCGGTGGATTTACCAAAGAGGAAACAGAATATTTACTTGTTGATTGCCACTATTTGGGAATCGAAAATGTAATGGCTTTACGAGGAGATGCCATGCGAGAAGAAAAATATTTTGAGCCAACCAAAGGTGGTCATCCTTTTGCAATCAATTTAGTGGAACAGATTCAAAACCTAAACTGTGGAAAGTACTTGCATGAAGTTATAGAAACGGATGATTGTGCAGATTTCTGTATCGGCGTGGCCGGATACCCAGAGAAACATTTGGAAGCACCATCCTTGAAATCAGATTTGAAGCGACTCAAAGAAAAGGTTGACGCCGGTGCCGATTACGTAGTAACGCAAATGTTCTTTGATAATCAGAAATACTTTGAATTTGTTGATGCGGCAAAAGATGCAGGAATCAATGTTCCTATCATTCCGGGAATCAAACCAATTGCTGTAAAACGACATTTACAACTTTTACCCCAGGTGTTTCGAATAGATTTACCGCAAGATTTGATTGATGCAGTAGATGATTGTGAGAATAACAAATCGGTTCGTCAAGTAGGCATTGAATGGGCAATTCAACAGTCAAAAGAATTGAAAGAGGCAGGTGTTCCGGTGTTACATTATTATTCCATGGGAAAATCAGACAACATTCAGGCGATTGCGAAAAGTCTATTTTAGACCCTTACCAAGAGTATAAAGTTTTCAAACTTCGTACCTCGTATTTCGAACTTCGTACTTACCTTTGATTTCCATGAACCTAAGGGTATTCCTACTTATCATATGCTTTACAGGATTTTGCTTTGGGCAGAATGACAATAAGCTATCCAACTACACCTTTGACGCGAACGCGTTTTACGGTTCTATCATATTGCATAATCCAGATATTAATCATTTGATTACCAAGCATCCTGAAGGTTTGATTTTTGCCTATAATCGAAAAACCTATGGTTCGGAAGATTGGGAGCAGTGGTACAACTACCCAGACTTGGGAGCTTCATTTATTTTTCAAAGGTCGAACAATCCCACTTTAGGCGATAATTTAGGATTGTACGCCCATTTCAATTTCTATTTTTTAAATCGTAATGTTCAACTTCGAATAGGGCAAGGGATTTCTTATGCTACGAACCCGTATGACAGAGTTAAAAATTTTAGAAATAATGCCTACGGGTCCAGATTATTAAGCTCCACTTTTCTAATGTTGAATTATCATAAGGAAAATATTTTTGAAGGTTTGGGTTTTAAAGCAGGAATCTCTGTTGTGCATTATTCAAATGCCAATGTAAAAGCACCAAATACATCAACAAATACTTTAGCGTTCAATGCCGGATTGACCTATACCTTAAAACAAGACGAGCCAAATTATATCAAACGAGAAAAGACAAAAATCACTGAGCCCTTTAAATATAATTTTGTTTTCCGATCGGGTATTAACGAGAGTGATGTTATTGGCTCAGGCCAGTTTCCGTTCTATATTGTTTCCGCTTATGCTGATAAACGTGTTGGAAGAAAAAGTGCATTTCAATTGGGAACCGATGTGTTTTTCAGTAATTTTTTAAAGGATTTGATTCGGTTTCAGTCGACCTCATTCCCTGAGAATAACGTTGCTGCAGATACAGATTATAAACGGGTCGGTGTTTTTGTCGGTCACGAACTGTTTATCAATAAATTATCCATTGAAACTCAATTGGGTTATTACGTATATTATCCGTTTGATTTTGAAGGGAAAGTATATAACCGCTTCAGTTTAAAAAGGTATTTCGGAGACAAGTTTTTTGGAGCGGTAAGCTTGAAGTCCCATGGAGCAGCGGCTGAAGCCGTTGAGTTTGGAGTAGGAATTAGATTGTAAAAGTTATGAGTTTATATTCAAAATTGAATTTCTGGTATTCCCCTTTTGAAGCGGGATTAAAGGGGATGTTATTGCGGCATGTAAGACGGTTATTACCGCTGCTATGTCTTTTCTTGACCTCATGCAATTCTGAATCCGCTCCAGACTGCTTCCAAAGTGCTGGAGACCTCGTTCGAGAAGAAGTTTCAGTTGCTGATTTTAATAAAATCACGGTTTTCGAAAACGTAGGCCTAGTATTAAAGCAAGGACCCGAAATCAAAGTTGAGATAGAGACAGGGGAAAATTTGCGCAATGAAGTTGAGGTGACGGTAGAAGATGGTCGTCTACTTTTGCGTAATACAAACGATTGCAATTACTTCCGTGAGTATGGTTTAACTAAAATCTATGTTACAGCGCCTAATATTGGGGAAATACGAAGTAGTACAGGTCTTAAAATAGAAAGTGATGGTGTACTTGCCTATCCGATTTTAAGGTTGATATCAGAAAGTTTTAATAATCCAGAAAGCGAAACCACAGATGGCGAGTTTGACCTTGAACTGGATACTGATGACGTCACGGCACTAGTAAATGGAATTGCCTATTTCAGGCTTCGTGGAAGAACCGAATTTTTTGGTGCCACCATAGCGGCCGGTGATTCCCGAATAGAGGCACAGAACTTAAGAGCTAATTTAGTAGATGTCGATCATCGTGGATCAAATGATATTCTTGTAAATCCGCAACAGGGAATTAAAGGTGAAATTCGTGGTACGGGTGACGTAATCAGTTTTAATGAGCCTTTTCTAATCCAGGTTGAGGAACTTTTCAAAGGAAAGTTGATTTTCAAAGATTAATCATATTCAAGTTGCTTTTATTTTGAATCCGATAACCAAATATTTAAAAAATCTTTTTGCTCGAAAGAGAGTAATAGGTGATACAACAGAACTTCAAGGCTTATTGAAGGCTGATGCTTTACTTAACAATTTGGTTAATGCAAGTAAAGTGCCGGGATTAGGCATTACAGTTTTGAAAGATGGAATGGCTGTACTTCAGAAAGGATATGGCTATGAAGATTTAGAGCATAAAACTCCGATAATTCCTAAGGAAACCATTTTTAGAATTGCAAGTGTTTCCAAACCAATTGCAGCAACAGCTCTGGCTTATATAGTGCTTGATGGTTTAATAGATTTGGATGCTTCCTTTTACGAATATGTGCCTTACTACCCAAAAAAACAATGGGACTTTACGATTCGTCAATTGGCAAGTCACACTGCAGGTGTTAGAGGGTATCAAGGCACCGAATACGGACTCAATAAACCATATTCCATAAAAGAGAGTATCGAAATTTTTAAAGATGATGACCTACTTTTCGAACCAGGAACGGACTATTTGTACAATAGTTTTGGTTGGGTTTTGATTTCTCTGGCCCTGCAGGAAGCCAGTGGTATTCCTTTTGAAGAATATGTGAAAGAAAAGGTTTTGAAGCCCTTGGGACTGGTAAATACATTTGCCGAATGTCACCCTGAGCGAAGTCGAAGGGCTTGGAACACAGAAACGGCTTCGACTGCGCTCAGCCTGACAATTTTCTACTCCAAAAACCGCCTAGGTTTCCGCAAAGCAATTCCCGTAAATAATTTCTACAAACTTGCCGGTGGCGGATATCTGTCCACAACTGAGGATATAGCCAAATTCGGGCAAGCCTATTTGGATGGTAAAATCTTAAACGAAGAAGTACTTTCCCCATTTTTGACTTCTGAAACGATTAACGGAAACAAAACCTACTACGGACTCGGCTGGCAGGTAAGTAAAGATAAAAAGGGAAGAAATTACTATGGGCATGTAGGCAATGGAGTAGGGGGGTATTCCAACTTTTTTGTATATCCGAAACAGCGGATGGTTTTTGCTATTCTAATCAATTGTACCAACCCGAATGTGCAAGAGGAATTAGATGAGGTAGTAGACGTTTTGATGTCTGAAACGAGCGAAGAAGCGTTTACTTAAGCTTCGATATTTTATCTTCTTTTCTAGTTTATTGGTATATTTAAGTTGTTTGCCATCAACACCTTATGAATAATGAGAAATTCGCTAGTTCTGTTAAGCGCCATCATCAGTTTTGCGGCTTGCAAGTCTGATAAAAAACACAAGTCCTCAGAAGATGCTACAAAGGCTACCATAGAACAACAAGCAATTAAGAAGATAGATGTTCATGCGCACTATAAGTATGAACGGGACTATCTGGCTGACTTCTTCAAAAAGTGGAATATGCAAGGTGTATTGGTTGATGTTTCCATTGCGGATTCTGTAGGTGTGAATAGAAGTTGGAAAGAATATCTAGACCATGTAAAAACCGAACCAGACTTGTTTTATCTCTGTTCTTCATTGATAGGAGTAGGCATTGACAATCCTGATTTTGCACAAAAATCTATTGAAAAATTAGAGCAGGAAATACGCTCTGGAGCACGAATGGTAAAAGTATGGAAGAACTTCGGAATGGTAACCAAAGATGCATCTGGAAAGTTTATCCAAATAGATGATTCACGCCTTCAACCCATTTGGGATTTTCTAAAAGAACGTAAAATTCCGGTAATGGCACATATTGGAGAACCTGTTCAAGCATGGCGACCCCTTGATGACCCAAATAACCCCCATTTTGGCTACTATACCGACCACCCCGAGTATCATGCGTATCAACACCCCGAAATACCATCCTATGAAATGATTATTACTGCGCGTGATAATTGGATTGAGAATAATCCCGGTTTAAAGATTTTATGCGCTCACCTGGGGAGTATGTCGCACGATGTTGATATGGTTGCCAAGCGTTTGGATAAATTCCCAAATATTTACGTGGAACCTGCAGCGCGCTTCGGTGATTTGGTTGGTCAAGATTCGGATAAGGTAAAGGCCTTCTTTGAAAAATACCAAGATCGAATTCTATTCGGAACGGACTATGGGACTTCAAGTCCACAAACTGAAAAGACAGCGGGTGAATTAAAGGGAGAGGAGCAAAACCTAGAAGAAAGTTATCGTCGGCTATGGACCTACTTAAGTACTGCAGATTCCTTGGCGTTGCGAGGGCAGAAAAATAGAGGTTTGGCGCTCTCTGAGCAGGTTTTGAAAAAGTTCTATTATCAGAACACTGCTGATTTTTTGAAGTTAAATTAGTGAAGAACTCCAAGGTTTCTTTATTGGGGAATTCGTATTTTAGTCAAGCTTATTGGCGGTCTATATGAAGAAATATTATCTGTTTGTCCAGCTGTTCTTAATCTGTTACGGTCTGCTTGCCCAAAACGGCATATCAGGATTTATTGACATAGAAAATGATGAGTTAGCTACAGAAATTCATTTATCGGAAATTGCTTTAGAAGATATTTCAGAGACGAATAAAGCGAAATACATTACTTCGACATCTATTGATGAGAACGGTTATTTCCAGTTCAGAAAAAGCCTAATTTCAAAGAAAGAGGCAATCTATCGACTGCACATCACTCGTTTCGAAAAAGCCTTGAGGGATACAATCCAAGTTGGTCAATTGTTTTTGCTTTCCAATCGGGATAGTATCCATTTTAAAAAGAGCAAAATGCCCTTTACTGAATATACCAATACTAGTTTGGCTGATAAAGAATGGCAAAAATTACTGCGGTTTGAACGTCAATTGCGAAAAACTGATTTAAAAAAAGAAGACAGTCTTTCCGAAGCATATATCGGTAGTCTGAAAATGTATACAAAGGATTCCCTTGAAATTCTCATGGTAAAGTTGATAGGCATCAAACAGCTTGATAATAAGGATTTGTTGGAGAAGGATATTGCCAAAAATTCGGACTACTACATAGCTCTGTTAGAAGAACTCAAGGAAAGTCATATCGAACGATCTGAGTATCTGTTTTTGGAAAACAAATTGGCTTTTTTAACAACAGAGGTGGCTGAAAGTAAATACGCGACCAGCAAGATTGTGATTCTTCTCTTAGGCTTGGTGGTGGCAGGTTTGCTATTCTTTGTTTTCCGATTGATACGAAGAAAAAACCAGCAGGCGATTGCTGACTTAAGCAAACAAGAAAAGAACATTCAAGGTCTTATTGTAGAGGGTAAGAGCAATAAAGAAATTGCTGGTGAACTCTTTATCAGCTTGAGTACGGTAAAAACTCATATTACCAATATTTATAGTAAGTTGCAGGTATCTAGTCGGCAAGAATTACTTCGAAAAGTAAAAAATTAGTACCGGTACTAGTACCTAAATCCTACCACCTAAGGTTCCATTTTTAATTGGTCTGAGAGTTCTTTGTAGAAAGAATTTCTGAATGACCAAGTTTGATTTTAGGCGATGGAATATCCTTTTAGGCTGGTCCGTTTTTGCAATTTCATTTATCGTATATGCCCTCACCGTAGAACCTACGGTTAGTTTTTGGGATGCTGGAGAGTATATCGCCAGCTCTGCAAAGCTTCAGGTGGCACACCCACCAGGGGCACCACTTTTACAAATGCTAGGAGCCTTCTTTGCTCTTTTCGCAACGGATAAATCACAGATAGCCTTAATGGTCAATTATGTTTCTGTGGTTTCAAGTGCTTTTACCATTCTATTTCTTTTCTGGACGATTACCAATTTGCTCCAAAATTTGACAAAAAAAACAAAGACAAGTTTAGAGAAAGACCTTGCGATTTTAGGAAGTGGTTTCATTGGTGCGTTGGCGTTTACGTTTTCCGATAGTTTTTGGTTCAATGCTACAGAGACCGAAGTCTATTCCACGGCAAGCTTACTGATGGCTTTGCTTTTATGGTTGGGATTGAAATGGACGGATGACCTGAATTCTCCCAGGAGCAATAAATGGTTACTGCTGATTTCATTTGTTGTGGGTCTTACTTTTGGAGTTCAATTTATGGGCTTTTTGGCGATTCCCTCCATAGTGCTGCTCTACTATTTTAAAAAGGATAAGACAGTCACGGCTGCAAAATTTATAGTTGCCAATATTGTCTCCGTAATTATCTTAATGCTCGTCTTCAAGTTTGCACTGACCTACGTACTTAAACTTTTTGGATGGAGCGAAGTTTTTTTTGTGAATTCCTTCGGATTACCCTTCAATTCAGGGAGTCTTATAATGGGCTTATTCATTGCAGCTTCTTTTTACTTTTTACTTCGTTACACCAGGAAAAAAGGATACAAAAAGGCAAACTTAATAGTTCTTTCCGTACTGTTTTTGTTTTTAGGATTTTCGTCTTGGCTATCACTTCCAATACGTGCTAGCGCAAAAACCGTTATTAACGAAAATGATCCTTCTGATGCACGTTCGCTGTTGGCTTACTTCAATCGTGAGCAATACCCGGCAACGGATAGCCCATTTTATGGCGCATATTACTCTGACAAATTCGCAAGTGAACATCCCGATAAGGATGACCGCCCTAAGTATGAAAGAGACGAAAAGATAGGCAGGTACACGATTGTAAATGAATATAAAGGTGCATTGCGAGGTTCAAGTGAAAAACATATGGGGTGGCTACCCCGGATGTGGAGCGAGCAAAACGCGGAGAACTACATGCGCTATTATGGGGTATTGAAATTCTCTATTAAACCTCAGTTTCGTAGTAATAAAGATTTGCAGTCCGCAGTAAAGAATATGCGACAAAAGTTGAGTGACGGTGAAGTCGATGTTGTTGGATATATCAAGTTTTTGACAGATATCAGTGATTATATTGATGTGCACCCACCCACGCTCGGGCAGAACATCGAATACCTCTTTCATTTTCAATTCGGCTATATGTACTGGCGCTATTTCATGTGGAATTTTACTGGAAGGCAAAACGATGAACAGGGGCGATTTGATGGCAATGGCGAATGGATTTCTGGCATAACAGTTTTAGACAGCTTACGTTTAGGTAGCCAAGAAAATTTACCAAAAGAGGTATTGGAAAATAAAGGAAGAAATACCTATTTCTTTTTCCCACTAGTATTGGGTTTAATAGGATTAGTTTTTCAACTGCAAAAAAACTGGAAGCAGTTTTGGGTACTTTTTGTTTTCTTTTTATTTACAGGATTGGCAATTCAATTCTATACGAATCCACCTATATTCCAACCTCGTGAAAGGGATTACTCGCTAGTAGGCTCTTTTTATATTTTTACCATTTGGATAGGCTTTGGTGTATACGGAATGTATGAGCAGCTTAAAAATTATGGCAAGCCAAGGACCATACTGCCAATTGTTCTTGTAGTTTGTTTTTTGGCCGTACCCTTCCTCTTGGCACAACAAAATTGGGACGACCATGACCGTTCAAATCGATATACGGCATTATCAATGGCCAAATCGTATTTAGATTCTACTGAGAAGGATGCGGGTTCTATCTTATTTACAATCGGAGATATTGATACTTTTCCACTTTGGTATGCGCAAGATATAGAAGGGTACCGTACTGATACACGTGTTGTAGTGACTACTTATTTTGGTACAGACTGGTATATCGAACAGATGAAACGCAAAGCCTATGAGAGTGAGCCAATTCCCTCACAGTTGACATATGATTTATATCGCTATGGTTCTCGAGATGCAATTTATTATGCCCATGTTACTGACAAACGTTGGTCGATTCAAGATTTTATGAAATGGGTGAGCAGTGATGCTCCTCAAACGAAGGTGAAAAGTCTTTTGGAGCAACAGGGGCGTGATATTAGCGGCTACTCCGATAGTTATTTGGATGCTGTTTTTTATCCTACCTATAAAATCCGTGTTCCAGTGAATAAGAAAAAAGTCTTGGAAACAGGATTGGTAAAAGCGAAGGATTCTGCAGAAATCGTTGACTATATTGATATTGATTTACCACAATCGGGAATTGGTAAATCAAGTCTTTTAATGTTGGATATTATAGCGAATAATGACTGGGAGCGCCCTATTTATTTTTCCGGTGGAAGTTTCGACGAACAAGAATATATATGGATGACGGACTATCTGCAACTAGATGGTCTAGTTTACAAATTAGTACCCATCAAAACTGAAACGGAAAGCATTTTTGACAAGGGACGTATTGATTCTGAATTGATGTACGATATTGTCAAAAAATGGGAATGGGGCAATTCTGGAAGTCCCGATATCTATCACGACCCTCAAACCAGAAAGCAAGGTGGCGTGACATACCGAATAACCCTAGCGCGCTTACTAGAAAAACTCTTGAAAGAAAAGAAAATCGAAAGGGCCAAAGAAGTAATTGAAATAGCGATGACGAACATTCCCGTAGAGCACTTCGAATTTTACACATATGTGGAACCTTTTTTTGATGGCTATTATAAAGTAGGTGAAACAACGAAGGCTAGAGATGTTTATTCCAAATTGAAAACCGTTTACCAAGCACAATTGTTCTATTATTCAGAAATGCCCCTTGATGAACAATACAAGAATTTCGAGGCTATTTATGGGGCTATAAGAGGGTATCAAAGAAACATTGATATTCTTTTGCAAAATGATAATACGGAATTGGCGGAAAAAGAAACCTCAGAATTCAACGAGCATATAAATAGATTTGGGCAATTTTTGGAATGATTTTAACTTTTTGTTTAACAAATAATAATTATCTTTAAACAAAAATTTATAACATGAAAAAATTAGTAGTTGCCATTTTATTTTTAGGTATGTGCACAACGAGTTTGAAAGCTCAGGAGATAACTGTTTTTACAGGAACTTGGGGACCTGAATTCTATCAAGACCAGAAGAAATTGAATTGGAAAGAAGTAGATGCTTTGATGATGGGAAATACAGTTTCTGAAATGCATTGGAAAAAATCGAAGAAGAACCTCTTAGGTACTATGGTATTTGGAGCGGTTAATTTCGGTGCCGGAATTTGGGCAATATCAAACGAAGTAAACAATAAACCATTAACTGAACCTGCAATTGCTTTCGGAGTAAGTGCTTTGATTGGTTCTATTTTCGGACAGTCAGCAATGAAAAACAAAAAGATGGCTATCTTAAAGTATAACGATAGTTTAGGTAAAGAAACTTCTTTTTACTTGGTGCCTACCAGCAATGAAAATGGACTAGGTTTGGCTTTGAAATTCTAAGACCGCAGGAATTACTTTTCTGTTTCCCCCTTAAAAGGATAAAGACTATTTTAGTAGTTATAGAACTACTACTATGAAGTACTTTGTCCTTTTTTTATGTATTCCATTTTTGCTTTCTTCTCAAAAAGATTCTGAGCTAGATAAGCTTTCCAGTAAGTATGCTAAAAAATCCTTTCCAATTCTTAAGGAGTTGTTAAGTATTCCAAACGATGCTTTTTATCCGGATGAAATAGAACGAAATGTGGTTTGGTGTGAATCAGCTTTTAACCAAAGAGGGTTTAGTACCCAACGAATTGAAACTTCCACAGTTCCTTTACTTTTAGCAGAGCGGATACACAAGAAAGCCAAAAAGACGGTTTTAATTTATTTGCAAATCGATGGGCAGCCTGTCGATAGTACTCGTTGGTTTCAGGAAAGTCCGTACAAACCAGTTCTAAAAAAGATGGACTCAGAAGATAAATGGGAGGTCATTGCTTGGGATATGATTAAGGATTATGAGGACGATTGGCGTGTGTTCGCACGTTCGGCCAGCGATGCCAAAGGTCCGGTTGCGATGTTCTTGGCTGCTTTGGATGCTGCTGCCGAAGCTAAAATAGTGCCCAACTACAATATCAAAGTCATTATGGATTTTGAAGAAGAAATGGGTTCTCCAAGGTTACCTGATGCGGTGGTTAACAATGCAGAATTGCTCAGTGCTGATATGCTCATTATTTATGATGGCCCCAGACATATTACCAATCGACCTACATTGACATTTGGAGCAAGAGGTATTGCGACCATACAGTTAACTACTTATGGTCCTTCTGTACCACAACACAGTGGCCATTTTGGGAACTACGTACCCAACCCAGCCTTACGTCTTTCAAAGTTGTTAGCTTCAATGAAAAATGAAGATGGTAAAGTAATTATCCCAGGTTTTTATGATGGAATAACTATTAATCCAGATACTGAAAAGATACTTAGAGCCGTACCTGATGATGAAGCTCAAATCAAGAAAAGGCTGCGGATTGTGGAAGCTGATAAAGTGGGTAGTTATTATCAGGAGGCAATCCAATATCCTTCATTAAACATTCGCGGTATGCAATCAGGTTGGATCGACGAGAAAGTCCGGACGATTATTCCTGGTTGGGCAAGAGCAGAAATCGATGTGCGATTAGTTCTGGAATCGGATCCAGAGCGACTGCTAGAACTCATAAAAAATCATGTCGCTAACCAAGGCTATTATGTAATTGACAAAGAGCCAACCGAGGAAGAACGCTTAAAACACAACAAGATAGCTACGTTTACATCTGAGATATCCTATCAATCGTTTCGTACCGATTTTGACTCTGAGGTGGGACTTTGGTTAAGAAGTGCTTTACAAAATGCCTTTGGCGAAGAAGCAATTATGATTCGTATGAGTGGGGGTTCCATTCCGATTTCTCCTTTTGTTACAACTTTGGGAGTTCCAGCGGTTACCGTTCCAACCGTGAATAGGGATAACAATCAACATAGTCCGAATGAGAATATCCGATTAGGCAACTATAGAGAAGGAATTAAAACGATGATTGCGATTTTGAAGGAAAAATTGTGACTCCCAAATTCTATACTTGTGGCGCAGATAATATGATTCAACGGTATATTTTAACAAAATGTAATCAAATCGAAAAAAAATCGATGAAAAAGGAGATTTTTAAATTTAATTCATACATTAGTCGCAGTTTAAGTGTATAATGACTAAGCAATATTTCTATAACGGATTCTTTTTTTACTTCTTTTTTAAGAGAGGTACAGGACTGTTATAGTATATTCAAGTTAGATATAATATAGAAGTCCTGCGAAAAGCAGGACTTTTTTTGTTCTCAAATTCTCTGAATTTGAGAACCCTGAATTTATTTCAGGGTCTATTGTAAATACTGGAGTAACTAAAGAGTATGAAATTGAAAGTAGCCATACAAGGAATTCAAGGTTCAAACCACCACCAAGTGGCAAAGGACTATTATGGGGATAACATTGAATTGGTAGAATGTTTATCATTTCATGGCTTGGTAGATCAATTGTTGGATGGCACGGCTGATAAGGGAATAATGGCAATTGAAAATTCTATTGCTGGCTCCATAATTCCCAATTATGCCCTTGTATATGACAAAGGTTTGCATATTATCGGTGAACATTATCTGAATATCCATCATCATCTCATGGTATATAAGGGTCAGGATTTACAAGATATAGAAGAGGTTCGTTCGCACCCTATGGCACTTTTACAATGTCGTGAATATCTAAAGACCAAACCGCATATAAAAATGGTTGAAGATGTAGATACCGCTGAGACTGCCAAGCAAATTCAAAAGCATGGTTTGAAAAATGTTGCGGCAATTGCGCCTAAGGTTGCAGCCGAGTTATATGATTTGGACATCGTAGCATCCGACATACAGACGATTAAGAATAATTCAACTCGATTTATCATTGTAAAAACTAAAAACAAGGAGCTTCCAAAGGAGGTTATTAACAAAGCATCCGTACGTTTTATAACTGACCACAAACGCGGTAGTTTGGCCGCTATGCTTAATGTTATGAGTGATTGCAATTTGAACTTGACGAAAATTCAAAGTCTTCCTATTATTGAGACCCCTTGGAAATATGCCTTTTTTGTTGATGTGACTTTTGAAGGTTATGCCAATTTTAAAAAAGCAAAAGCGCTGTTGAACATCATGTCAGAAGATTTTAAAGTATTGGGTGAATATAAAAATGCCAGAGAATGATACAGACGGCTGATAGACTTGAAACGGTTCAGGAATACTACTTCTCTAAAAAGTTACGAGAAGTACGCGGACTTATGGCCGATGGAAAACCGATAATCAATATGGGTATTGGGAGTCCTGATTTAGTCCCATCTACAGCCGTGATTAAAACAATTCAGAATGCAGTTAATGATTCCGGGGCACATCAATATCAGAGCTACCAAGGTTTGCCCGAATTACGGGAAGCGATTGCGAAATTCTATGCATCAAAATTTGGCGTCGAAGCAGATGCTACAACCGAAATTCTTCCGTTGATGGGTTCCAAAGAAGGTATCATGCATATTAGCATGGCTTTTTTGAATGAAGGAGATGAGGTGTTGATTCCGAATCCAGGTTATCCCACGTATACCGCTGTGAGCAAATTAGTTGGTGCCGTTCCGCAGTATTACGATTTGGTTGAAGATAAAGATTGGTTTCCTGATTTGGAGCAGTTAGGGAAAGAAGATTTATCCAAAGTAAAACTCATGTGGACGAGCTATCCACATATGCCAACAGGGGCAAAGGCTACTAAATTGCAGTTTGAAAAATTAATAGCTTTTGCACAACGGAATAATATCCTATTAATCAATGATAATCCATACAGTTTTGTTTTGAATGACAATCCGACAAGCATTCTCAACATAAATGGTGCTAAGGATGTTGCTTTAGAACTGAATTCCCTGAGTAAAACTTTTAACATGGCCGGATGGCGCGTGGGGATGGTTCTTGGGAATGAAAAAAACTTGAAGTCCATTCTGAAAGTAAAAAGCAATATGGATTCCGGAATGTTCTACGGAATTCAAAAAGGGGCTATTGCGGCTTTAGGAAGTACTCAAGATTGGTTTGACAATTTGAACAAGGTCTATTCAGGACGAAAGGAGTTGATGTTGCAATTGGTGAAAAAATTAGGATGTACTTATGATTCCACTTCCGTGGGAATGTTCATTTGGGCAAAGTTACCTTACGGTGTGCCATCCGCAGAAAAGTTTATTGACGATATTCTGTATGACAAAAATATTTTTATTACGCCGGGAACCATTTTCGGAAGCAATGGAGAAGGATATATACGATTTTCCTTATGTGTGCCCGAGGACAAGATTCAAGAAGCAATAGACAGGTTTTGATATGAACGTTTTTATAATCGGTATTGGATTAATAGGAGGGTCTTTCGCGAAGGACATTAAACGCATTATGCCGGAATCTAAGATTTATGGCATTGATGCCAACGATGCCCATTTAGAAGAAGCTTTTACTTTGAATCTTATTGATGTGAAATCAAACTATGAAGATTTAGGATTAGCCGATATGGTGATTGTATCTATTCCTGTAGATGTTTTGGTAACAGAGCTTCCCAAAATATTGGATGCTGTAAATGATGATTGTGTCGTTTTTGACGGCGGTTCTACAAAACAATTGATTTGCAAACAGTTGGATAATCATCCGAAGCGAAGAAATTATTTAGCAGCACACCCAATTGCAGGTACGGAATTTTCCGGCCCGTCGGCAGCTATTGAAGGTTTGTACGAAGGAAAGACGAATATCATTTGTGAGGTAGAAAAGACCGCTTTCAAATTGCAGGAAAGGGCCTTAGAGTTGTTCCAAAAGATGGGAATGCGAATTCGATATATGAATCCTGAGGCACATGATAAGCATATCGCTTATGTGTCGCATTTGTCGCATATCAGTTCATTTATGTTAGGGAAAACAGTAATTGAAAAAGAGAAAAACGAACGGGATATTTTTGATATGGCAGGGTCTGGTTTCGAAAGCACCGTGCGTTTGGCAAAAAGTTCACCAGCAATGTGGGCGCCTATTTTTGAACAGAATAAAAAGAATGTTGTAGAAACACTCGAGGAGTATATTCAAAATTTGGAAGAATTCAAACAAATGCTTTTAGAAAACGACTTTGAAGGCATTTATAATGAAATGAATAACACGAATAAGATTAAAGAAATATTAAACGGAATACCACTAAACAAAAAGTAATGGAGAATACAAAAGAAATGAGAACATGGTTGGATGATATGGGTTTAGACCATCCACTAGTGATAGCAGGGCCATGTAGTGCTGAAACCGAAGAACAGGTGTTAGGAATTGCGCATAGCCTAAAAGATACCGATGTCAATTACTACCGCGCAGGTATCTGGAAGCCTAGAACACGACCAGGAAACTTTGAAGGTGTTGGCGCCTTAGGTTTGAAATGGCTCCAAAAAGTAAAAACAGAAACAGGTTTAAAGACGGCCACAGAAGTAGCGAACCGTGCTCATGTAGAACTAGCTTTAGAACATGATATTGATTTGTTGTGGATTGGTGCACGCTCAACGGTGAGTCCGTTTATCATGCAAGAACTGGCTGATGCGTTGGCTGGTACCGACAAGATTGTTTTGGTAAAGAACCCAGTAAATCCTGATTTAGCGCTTTGGTTAGGGGGAATCGAACGTTTGCATACCGCTGGAATCAAGAAATTAGGAGCGATTCATAGAGGGTTTTCAACCTACGAAAAGTCGAAATACAGAAACATTCCAGAATGGCAATTGGCGATTGAGTTTCAGAATAAATTCCCTGATTTGCCATTAATCAATGACCCATCGCATATTACTGGAAAGCGCGATATGATTTTTGATGTTTCGCAAACTGCATTAGATTTGAATTTTGACGGATTGATGATTGAAACACATCACGACCCTGATAATGCTTGGAGTGATGCTGCGCAGCAAGTAACTCCGGATAGATTAGTTCAGATTATGAACGATTTGAAAATCAGAAAAGAATCAGACCCAGAAGCAGAATACAACAGCCAATTGAGTGGTTTAAGAGCTCAAATTGATGTTATTGACAATCAATTAATCGATACTATGGGTAAGCGAATGAAGGTTGCAGACAGTATTGGTAAATTAAAGAAAACCCGAAACGTAGCAGTATTACAGTCCAACCGTTGGAATGAGATTTTAGGAAAGATGATTCTTGAAGGCGAAACAAAAGGATTGAGCGAAGAGTTTGTACTTAAAATGTTTAAAGCGATTCACCAAGAGTCCATTAACCACCAGAATAAGATTGTAAAAGCATAAATAGAATACTCTGTCGATTCGAGCCGAGTCGAGAACCTTAGTTAGGAGGTATCTCGACTCTACTCGATGTGACAGTTATCTCAATCTTTCTTAAAAATATAACGAGTAATAAAAATACCTTGTCCATCGTCGCCCCCAGCATCCGCTTCAACACCGCTGGTTACAAATATGAGTTCCCATCCATCTTTTATCATGGAAGTTAATTTTGATGATATAACCGCATCGTTTGCGGCAATATTCTGAAAACGGATTCCAGCAATGTTGTAAAAATTAAGCAACTTGGTTTCCTCGAAATTCTTAACTCGAATATCACCTCTTTTTGATTTGTTTCTTGTGTTGTCCTCTTCGGTTTGCGTAGTAGTATATTCACCAAAATTCTTTTCCTCTTGGGCATCGACAATACGTGAACGGCCCAAACCATTGGGCACAATTGATTCTACACTAGTGACTACTTTGATTTGTTGTGCGTTAACTTCAAGGCTAACAAGCAAAACTAAGCTTGCAATAAGTACAATTTTCTTCATGATTTAATATTTATATGTTAGTATTTAAAGACAATAGGTTTGTGGAAGGGTTGCATCAAATTACAACTTTTTGAAGTCGTACAAATCATATACAGGATGTTACTACCCTCTGAAAGACAGTAATATAAAAGTATTGCTTTTCTTTGTAAACTAAATCTAATGAATGCGAGGGGTTGTCTATAAATCAACGGGAAGCTGGTACACTGTTAAAATCGAAGATGGTACGTTCTACGAATGTCGTATTAAAGGGAAATTTCGTATTCAAGGGATTAAAAGTACCAATCCAATTGCTGTGGGCGATGTTGTGGTATTTGAGATTGAAGAATTAGGTGATGCTACTGTCGGAACAATTTCTGCAATTGAGGAACGCAAGAATTATATTATCCGTAAGTCAGTGAATCTCTCTAAGCAAACACATATTATAGCAGCAAATCTAGACCGAGTTTTTTTATTGGTTACATTAAATAATCCGAAGACGTATGCTGTCTTTATTGATCGGTTTCTAGCTACTGCCGAAGCCTATGATATTCCTGTTATCCTACTTTTTAATAAAGTTGATACCTACGATGAAGAAGAATTACTAGAGGTAAAATATTTGGCTGCACTTTACCGAAGCATAGGTTATGAATGTATAGGAATATCGGCAACAACGGGAAAAAATGTAGATAAGGTTAAAGAGCTTATGATAGGAAAAACGAGCATGTTTGCGGGGCATTCGGGTGCTGGAAAATCTACTTTAGTCAATGCCTTAGAGAAAACCTTAGAACTCAAAACAAGGGAAATTTCCGAACAGCATTTGCAAGGGCAACATACAACCACTTTCGCCGAAATGTATGACTTGAGTTTCGATGCCCGGATTATTGATACGCCAGGGATCAAAGGTTTCGGAATTGTCGACATGGAGAAAGAAGAAATCGGAGATTACTTTCGAGAATTCTTTAAATTGAAAATTAATTGCAAGTTCAATAATTGCCTTCATTTAGATGAACCTAAATGTGCCGTAAAAGAGGCTCTGGATAATGATGAGGTGGCATGGAGTCGATACAAAAGCTATGTGCAAATGATTACAGGTGAAGAAGAGAATTATAGAATGGACATATACGGAGAGAAAAAGTGAGAGCGGTAATTCAAAGAGTTTCTAGGGCGAGTGTTACCGTTGAAGGAAAAATCACTTCAATAATCGAAACAGGATTACTTATTCTTTTGGGCATTGAAAATGAAGACTCCAAAGAAGATATAGAATGGCTTTCTCGTAAAATCGCCAATCTCCGTATTTTTAATGACCACGAGGGGGTGATGAATAAATCGATTCTTGAAATAAAGGGAGATGCTATTGTAGTGAGCCAGTTTACCTTGCATGCATCGACCAAAAAAGGGAATCGCCCTTCTTATCTAAAAGCAGCAAAACCGGAGGTTTCTATACCGCTGTACGAGAGCTTTGTGAAGCAGCTTAAAGCGGATTTAGGTAAGAATGTTGGGACCGGTATTTTTGGTGCGAATATGAAGGTAGATTTATTGAATGATGGCCCTGTTACTATTATAATAGACACAAAAAACAAGCAATAATGGATATACACGATTCTCAAAAGGCTGTAGACAATTGGATTAAAGAACACGGAGTTCGCTATTTCAATGAGCTCACCAACATGGCTCAACTTACCGAAGAAGTAGGAGAGGTAGCTCGTATTATTGCCCGTAGATACGGTGAGCAAAGTGAAAAAGAATCGGACAAAAATAAAGATTTAGGTGAAGAACTTGCTGATGTTCTGTTTGTTGTGTTATGTCTTGCAAATCAAACCGGAGTAGATCTTCAAGAAGCCTTTTATAAGAAACTTGACCTTAAAGCGAAGCGTGACCACGACCGGCACCACAATAACAAAAAGTTGAAATAGTGTTATCTTTGCCCCTTAATTTCGGTTGGTCCTTTGGATTGTTTTGATTTGCAGACTCCCGATATTTAGAAACCTTCAAAAGAGAACACAATCTTGAATTTATACCTATCTGGCCCGTCCAGCAAACTTCTAAAAGCAGCTATTCAAATTACAGGTTCTAAAAGTGAATCTAACCGTTCCTTATTGTTACGGGCATTATATTCAAATGTTACCATAAGCAACATCTCAAATTCTGATGATGCTGAGGTAATGGAAAAAGGTTTGAAAATTTCCAAAGGTATTGTCGATATTCACCATGCAGGTACTGCCATGCGTTTTCTTACGGGTTATTTTGCTTCACAAGAGAGCAAAGAAGTGGTATTGACAGGTTCGCAGCGAATGACCGAGAGGCCAGTTAAAGTTTTGGTTGATGCTTTAAGAAACTTAGGTGCCGATATTGAATATGAGAAGAATGATGGGTATCCACCAATTCGTATCAAAGGAAAGAAACTTAAAAATCATTCGGTGAGTCTTCCCGCTGATATTAGTAGTCAATATATCTCGTCTCTACTGCTAATCGCTCCGAGTTTAGAAAAGGGCTTAGAATTAAACTTGATTGGTAAAATTACTTCGGTGCCATATATAAAAATGACACTGGCACTTTTGAATGAGATTGGAGTCGAAACTTCCTTTGACGGGAATACGATTATAGTAACTCCAACAACTTCTGTAGAACCAACAAGTTTGGTCGTGGAATCTGATTGGAGTTCCGCATCTTATTTTTATAGTATTGTGGCACTTTCCGCCGTGGGTACGGTAATAAAATTATCAGCATACAAAAGGAATAGCCTACAAGGTGATAGTGTACTTTCGGAAATTTATCAGAAACTAGGAGTTTATACTGTTTTTGAAGAAAATACCATCATTTTGAGCAAAACAGCTGACCTGAAACCCGGCAACTTAAACCTTGAGCTTTCTGATGCACCTGACATAGCGCAAACTATTGCAGTCACTTGTTTTGGACTTGGAATTGGTTGTCATTTAACGGGCCTGCATACCCTTAAAATAAAAGAAACAGATCGTCTGGAAGCTTTGGACATTGAATTGTCGAAACTAGGGGCCAGTATTTCGGTTACAGATAAGGCGTTGACATTAGAACCTACCGAAAATATAACTGCCGATGTCGCTATTGACACCTATAATGACCACCGAATGGCTATGGCTTTTGCTCCTTTAGCCATGAAAACTACAATTATAGTCAATGATGCGGAGGTTGTCTCAAAATCATATCCTGATTACTGGAAGGACCTGAAACAACTGCAATTTTCTGTAAAAGAATTATAATCTGTATTTAATCCTTGTTTTACTTGACAACCCCTATCTCCGGGTCGTATATTTGCAGCCGAAAAAAAATAGAACTAAACCACTGTAAATGAAATTATCACACTTCAATTTTGAGCTTCCTGATAACTTGTTGGCGGAGTATCCTTCAGAAAATAGAGATGAATCCAAATTGATGGTAATCCATAGGGATTCTGGAAAAATTGAGCATAGAATGTTCAAGGATATGATTGACTATTTTGATGAAGATGATATTATGGTCATCAACAATACAAAAGTATTTCCGGCAAGGTTGTTTGGAAATAAGGAAAAAACAGGAGCGCGTATTGAAGTGTTTTTGCTTCGCGAGCTCAATGAAGAACAACGACTTTGGGATGTACTTGTAGATCCCGCAAGAAAAATACGTATTGGCAATAAATTGTATTTTGGAGACGATGAGACTTTGGTAGCAGAGGTCATTGATAATACCACTTCCAGAGGTAGAACATTACGATTTCTTTATGATGGTTCATATACCGACTTCCGAAGAAAATTGAAGGAATTGGGTGAAACACCATTACCTAAATACATTAAAAGGGATGTAGAGCCTGAAGATGAAGAACGTTACCAAACAATTTATGCCAAGCACGAAGGCGCTGTTGCAGCACCAACAGCTGGTCTACATTTTTCAAAACACCTTTTGAAGCGTTTAGAAATCAAAGGAGTTAAATTTGCGGAGCTTACCTTGCATGTTGGTTTAGGTACCTTTAATCCTGTTGAGGTTGAAGATCTTTCAAAACATAAAATGGATAGTGAGGAGTTGATTATTGATGAAAAAGCGACGGAAATTGTAAACAATGCCAAGGCAAATAAACGAAGAATTTGTGCGGTGGGTACTACTGCGATGAGAGGCTTAGAGAGTGCTGTATCTTCGCAACACACTTTGAATACTCATGATGGATGGACAAACAAGTTCATTTTCCCTCCTTATGATTTTAGTATTGCTAATGCCATGGTAACTAATTTCCACTTACCTAAGTCTACCTTACTAATGATGGTTTCTGCATTTATGGGACATGATCTGATGAAGAAAGCATATAAGGAAGCGATTTTAGAAAGCTATAAATTCTACTCGTATGGTGATGCGATGTTAATAATATAATTATATTCTTTCCTTGGAAGGAATCTTTAAAACCCCTCTTTACATTGGAAACAGCATAAAGAGGGATTTTTTTATCTATCCGCTAAGTGGAAACAAAAAAGAAAGACATACGTGCTTTAACCCGTGAGCAATTGCGTGATTTCTTCGTGAAAAACGGAGATAAGGCTTTTCGAGGGAATCAAGTGTATGAATGGCTTTGGCAGAAATCTGCACATTCTTTTGACGTGATGACTAACATTTCTAAGGAAACGCGGGATATGTTGGAAGCTAATTTTGTCATCAATCATATCAAGGTTGATGTGATGCAGCGCAGTACGGACGGGACTATTAAAAACGCAGTACGCCTACATGACGATTTAATTGTAGAATCTGTTTTGATTCCTACCAAAACAAGAACAACGGCTTGCGTTTCTAGTCAAGTAGGTTGCAGTTTAGATTGCAAGTTCTGCGCTACGGCGAGATTAAAACGCATGCGCAATTTGAACCCTGATGAGATATATGATCAGGTAGTGGCTATTGACAATGAAAGCCGATTATATTTTGACCGCCCGTTAAGCAATATCGTTTTTATGGGAATGGGAGAGCCTCTTATGAATTATAACAATGTGTTGAAAGCCATTGACAAGATTACTTCTAAAGACGGATTAGGAATTTCTCCGAAACGAATTACAGTTTCTACTTCAGGAGTTCCCAAGATGATACGAAAAATGGCAGATGAAGAAGTGAAATTTAATCTTGCCGTATCGCTTCATTCGGCAATAGATGATATTCGAACCTCGATTATGCCATTCAATGCAACGTTTACTTTGGCTGATCTTCGGGAAGCTTTAGCGTATTGGTATAGTAAAACAAAAAGCAGAATCACATACGAGTACGTAGTTTGGAAAGGAATCAATGATAGACAAAAAGATGTGGATGCTCTGGTGAATTTTTGCCGGTTTGCACCATCAAAAGTGAATTTGATTGAGTATAACCCCATTGATGACGGAGAATTTCAGCAAGCCTCGAATACCGCCATAGAAATGTACGTAAATGCTCTGGAGCGAAACAACATTATTGTAACCGTACGTCGCTCGAGAGGAAAAGATATAGATGCTGCCTGTGGGCAATTAGCTAATAAGACCTAGTGTTTTAGTACTAATTACTAAGGTGCAACGACTATTTACTCCCTCCTTTTGCCTAATTTTATACTTCCGAACAAAAGTATTGGCAAAACAGCATATGATTTGAAGATAGTATCGCAAATAAAAGATCCGATTCGCCCTGAAATGGAACTCTTTGAGTCAAAGTTTCGAGAGGCGATGTCTTCAAAAGTTGCACTTCTCAATCGAATTACCCATTACATTGTAAATAGGAAGGGGAAGCAGATGCGACCTATGTTCGTTTTTCTTACTGCAAAAATGCTCAACAATGGAGAGATAAATGATCGTACCTATCGCGGTGCTTCCGTAATTGAATTGATTCATACAGCTACTTTGGTACATGATGATGTGGTTGATGAAAGTAACAAACGTCGCGGATTCTTCTCTATAAATGCCTTGTGGAAAAACAAAATTGCCGTTTTAGTCGGAGACTATTTGCTTTCCAAAGGACTATTACTATCCATTGATTATGGAGATTTTGATTTATTACGTATTATTTCTGTCGCTGTTCGTGAGATGAGCGAGGGAGAGTTGTTACAGATTGAAAAAGCAAGACAATTAGATATTACAGAAGAGGTATACTATGATATTATCCGCCAGAAAACAGCAACTTTAATTGCCGCTTGCTGCGGATTAGGAGCTTGTTCAGTAAAACCCGACTCTGAAGATGTTGAAACATTTAGAAAATTCGGAGAACTATGCGGTATGGCGTTTCAAATAAAAGATGACCTTTTCGATTATGGAAGCACTGCAATAGGAAAACCCACTGGTATCGATATCAAAGAACAAAAAATGACGCTTCCATTGATTCATGTATTGAATATTTGTTCTAAGGATGAAAAGAAATGGCTGATAAACTCCGTAAAGAATTACAACAAAGACAAGAAGAGAGTCAAAGAGGTTATTGCCTTTGTAAAAGAAAAAGGCGGGTTAGACTACGCCGTTGAAAAAATGTTGGCCTACAAAAACCAAGCGTTAAGCTTACTAGGGGGCTATCCAAAGTCGGATTATAAAGATGCTTTGGAACTTATGGTCAATTATGTAGTTGACCGAAAAAAATAAATTTCTACTTTTTTTCCTTCTTGGGCAACGGACTTGAAATATTACGCGTCTATGCTAATAGAAGATAACCAAAACTGTTTTGAAGATTATACCATTCTATAAAAATGAGAAGCAGCTGATTAAAAAATCAGCATCTGGAAATCGAGAGGCACAGCAGCATCTTTACGAAAAGTATGCGCCCAAGATGCTAGGTGTATGCAGGCAATATATCAAGGATATTCATTTTGCCGAGGATGTTATGGTCAACGGTTTTGTAAAAGTTTTTACACATCTGGATAGTTTTCGATTTGATGGAAGTTTTGAAGGATGGATACGCAGGATTATGGTTCGAGAAAGTATTAGCCACCTGCGAAAGCGACAATTTGTGGTCTACGATGATAGTATTTATGATAGAACGGTATTGGAAAGCAGCCCTTCGTCTTCGGAATTGGATGTAGCGCATATTCAAAATTTGATTGACGCACTTCCAGAGGGATACAGAGCCGTATTTGTACTATTTGCTATTGAAGGCTATTCCCATGCGGAGATAGCAGATATGCTAAGCATTTCTGAAGGGACATCAAGATCGCAATTATTCAAATCAAGAAAAATGCTCAAGGAAAAATTAAAGCAACAAAATATTATAGGGTATGGCACCGAATAAATTTGAAAAACATATGAAGAAGCAGCTTCAGGAGCGAGAAATAAAGCCCTCTGCGAATGCCTGGGAGACCTTGTCCGAAAGACTAGATGCTGTTACTCCACAATCTAAAAGGAGAAATTATTTCTGGTATGGAATAGCCGCTAGCTTCATCGGATTTTTGATTATTTCTATTGTTTATTTTAATTCAAATAATGCTTTAAATGGTCCTGATGTAAAAGTGGCTGATACAGATGAAGAAACTATAGAAGCTAAAACAAATTCAGATTCAATTGATGATAGAAAAACCGAGGAAGTAATTGTTGAAAATGAAAAAAGTGAACTAGTTCCCAGTCAAGAGGTGGAAGCGGTAATTCGTAATGAGAATTCCGAATTAAGTAATCAGATTACTTCAGTAGCCAAAGTTGATAAGGTTGTTGGATCACTTAGCGAAAAAGCAATCAAAACAAACGATTTTAAAGAGGAAATTATCAATGATAAAATATTGGAAATAGTCGCTACTGTTGACTCCTTAGAACAGAATAACGCTGCTTTGACAGATGCTGAGGTAAACCATTTACTGCGAAATGCACAAGAAGAAATACTTCGAGACAAGCTTTTTAATCAAAATGGTTCAGTTGACGCGATGGCTTTGCTGACTGAAGTTGAGGACGAATTGGACAGATCCTTTAGAGATCAAATCTTCGAATCTTTAAGAACAGGGTTTTTAAAAGTACGTACGGCCGTTGCCGACCGCAACAAATAGATATTCATCAATCATTAATTCAGTCTCTATACACTCCTCTTAAATAAAGAGGGGTGGTAAGAGACATCTAAATCAAAATTATTATGAAAACGATTACAAGGTATTTTTTACTGCTTATCTTGACTTTAATGTCACAAAACCTAAGCGCGCAAGAGGAGCAGTATCAAAGGAAAATAGAGGTTCTTCAGAACCTAAAGGACGATATAGTCGCACAAGAAAAAAAGGCTTTGAAAGAGGAAGTAGAAACAATAAATGGGCAACTTGAAAATGAAGATATTACTGCTGAACAAGCCAAGGTTTTAAAAGAAGAAGCAGCTAAAAAGCATGCTTTGAATATTGAAAATAAGGTCGCTATTGTCGACAACAAAATTGCCCTTTTGAAACGTAATGAAGATGATGTTATAGCTATCGAAAAAACGGACCAGTATGATGATGATGGAATGTTCAAAATTGATGTGAATGGAGAACGTGTAGTATCTATCAATTCAAAAGACTGGAAGAAAGAAATAAAGTATGATCGTCGTACTTATGTTGACCCCGTAATTGCAGTTGGCTTTAACAATGCAATTATTGAGGGACAATCTTTAGAAGATTCTCCATATAAATTAGGAGGAAGTAGGTTTGTCGAATTGGGTTGGGCTTGGCGCACCCGCGTATTTAAGAATTCAAATTCACTTCGCTTGAGTTATGGAGTTTCCTTTCAATTTAATAGTTTGAAGCCAAAAAATAATCAGTATTTCGTTGTTGATGAAGGGGAAACTGAACTACAGGAGTTTGAGTTTGATTTAAGAAAGTCGAAGTTTCGTATGGACAACTTGGTGTTTCCTGTACACTTTGAATTTGGACCTTCAAAATTTAGCAAAACGGAAAAAAGAATTCGGTATTCTATTCGTAATCAATTTAGACTGGGTATCGGAGGATATGGAGGTTTCAACATAGGGTCTAGACAAAAACTAAAATATAAAAATGCGGAAGGCCGAAATGTAAAAGATAAACTCAAAGGTGGTTACGATACTTCTAGTTTTGTATACGGACTAAGTGCATATGTAGGTTTTGACGGAGTTCAACTTTATGCCAAATACGATTTGAATCCTATTTTCAGAAACGCTGCAGTCGAGCAAAGGAACATCTCATTAGGGGTAAGGTTTGATTTGGACTAATTTGAAAAACGCCTTAAAGCGGATTTCTTAAACGTCCACTCCGGAGTACGTAATTCTTTTAATATTTCAGAAACCCCATACCATGGACTCAAATCTATGTTATTGGGGTTTTTAAGCACCTGAATTTCCTGAGCCGGCATATAGCTTTGAGCCAGTAGAAAAACTTTTTCATTTGTAGTTTGATTGATGGCTATATCAACTATTATTACAGCATGCCCTGGAAAACCACCTTGAATGAAAACATCACCAATCTGCATTTCTTCAATGGAAACGGGTTTCATTTCTTTTTCCAAAGATGCGGTACCCGCATAGCTAAAAACCATTTCGAGATATTTCCAGAAGTCTTTGGGTGAATCGGAATGGTGAGAAGTTCGTTTCCAATCGACTTGGTTTCCCTTTACAATAATTCGTTTTCCCATTCGCCAGTTGGCGTAATCTGCTTTGAATCCGTTGGTAAAATTGAAATGAATACTATCGAACTTCTTATTTTGAAAAAGATATTCGGCCCTCAAGCGCATAACCGCATCTGCACACTGATGTAAATCTCTTTTCCCAATCGGTAAATCAACTACGGCGTCATAAACATTTCTATTCGGTTTAAGCTCACCGTTGTAGTAAGTGACTAGTGAACCGTTGGGTTTTAAAGGGAGGTTTCTAAGGTAAAATGAGAAGGAAGTACTATCCGAAGAAATTCTTGTATATCCTTTGGGTAAACTAAACCTTGTCATAATAGTGTTTCCATTAGTATTGATTTCTAAGGGAACATCCACCTTTGATACTAACCGTTCACCTTCAGGTGTTTTTTGTCGGCAAGTGTAAGACATCCAGCAAAGACATCCTAAAAAGAAAATTATTTGAAATTTAGAATTCATAAAAGTTCAAAACTAATAGTGACGCGGTATTCGCGCGTAACTAAGTAATCCATAGAGTAAAACCCATCAATCGTTTTTTGAAGATTATGGTCATCTATGATAAGAATACGGCCTAATTTTCTTTCAGTGCGTTCTGCGAGAGCGGAAGCCTTGTCTTGTGCATCAAGAAAAGCAGAATGTGCATAATCGGTCATCTGTTTTTTCGTCAATTCAGAAGTAAAGGTTGATTCCGATTTCATCACTCCATTTGATTTGACCATCAAGAATTTTTGTGCCATATCTAGGGAATCAGTAGCATATGAAATCACTGTCCCTTCTTTTTCATAACCCAATAGGGAATAAGAAAGAAGGTCTTCTTTAAGCTCGCCTTTTTGGGTTCCGGCAATGCCAGCATCTACCAATTTTTCAGCATAGGCGTCTTTTATTTCTTTTAGTGAAAGCTCTGAACCAGTCTCATACCCATCATAAATTACATTTTGAAGACTTACAATCATTTTTGTGGAATATGTGCCTTTTAAATCATATTCATGAATTCCCGTCACGGTAATTTTATCGGTTGTATGTTCCATTTTGAATTTTCCTGGTTAATGCTATTGTGTATTTTTTGGAGGAATAACTGATGAAAACCCTACAAGTTATACTAACCTGCAGAGTTTTCAATAAACAACCAACTAAAATTCGTTATTGCAATTCAAAGGAAACAGATATATAATAATCCCTTTTGTCCTTGGCGTTCCCATAGTACATAGATTCTGATATTTTCTTGGTATTCGTATCGCTTAGGTAAATAGCTTTGCCAATTGTTCTACCAATTTTTGCTGCAACAGCATTGGCTTTTGTTTTTGCATTGTCAAAAGCGGCCTTTGCAAACTCAGCCATTTGGGCATCTGTTAATTCCATCTCTAAGGTGGTATCTGAACGTGTTACCCCGATTGACTTCACATTTAGAAACTTCTGCATTTCCTCTAGAGAATTCGTTTTGAAAACGATGATAGTGCCCTCTTTCTCATATCCGAGAAGTGCGTAGTGTAAATTATCTTCCGTTATACGATCACTACTAATACCTACTTTGGCCAGTTTGTCTAAATAGCCCGATTTGACCTCAGACATACTCATGGTTTGTGAGTCGTAATAAACGTTGTTCAAACTAACTATCATTTTGCTTGAATACTCAGGACTTATGCTATAAGAGTGGGTCCCGTTGACGGTTATATTGTTTTGATAATTTTGAGCCATTGCTGTCATTGTTATAAGAACCATTGCTAAAGTTGCTACTACCTTTTTCATAGTGATAATTTTTAATTGTTGTTTTGATTTTCCAAACAGAAACTTTTCAACGTTTGGAGTTTAGATTATTAGTTAAAATTCTAACGTTTTATTTGATATAAACTTATGCCACCGTCCACATAAATGAGGCGACAATCATCCAAATGCCTACGATGATACCCACGATGCCTAATTTACCTTGTTTAGGAGCTATTTTTTGTCTTAATTCTTCAGCTTTTGCTTTCGCAGCTTCATTTTTGGAAAGGAATAATTTATTGATCAATCCTGAGCCTAACATAAACCCAAGTGCTGCCGATACAATATTTCCGACCAAAAGGGTAACCCACCAAATTGGAGCGATGCTCAACCAATTTAGGTTTAAGACTGCGGTAATAATTCCCCAAACTCCCCAAAAGCAGAAAACCAATCCTATCCATCCTTGATAGGGTTCTACTTTTTCTAATAATTCTTTTGCGTTTGGTTTTTTAGACAGTATCAATGATGGTACTGCGATAATGCTTAATAATATTAATGTAATTCCCCAGATCATAATTTTTGTTTTAAGGTTATTAAAAGGGTTTGTTATTCTTCGATACAAAGTTGCAGCAGTTTAGATGCTGATTTTACCCTTCTGCTAGCGAAAAAGCACTCCCTGAAAATGGGGGTGGGGTTTTACAAGGAATCAATTTATCTTATATTTACCGATACTGGTAATTGTACTCATTAATAAAGAAAGGACGAATTTGATTTCAAAATCCACCATAGACCAAGTATATGAAACAGCGCGCCTAGAAGAGGTGATAGGGGATTTTGTGCAATTGAAAAAGTCCGGATCGAATTTTAAAGGTTTGAGTCCGTTTACCGATGAACGTTCTCCGAGTTTTATGGTGTCTCCGGTAAAACAAATTTGGAAGGATTTCAGTAGTGGTAAAGGTGGAAATGTTGTCGCCTTTTTAATGGAACATGAGCATTTTACCTATCCGGAAGCCATCAAATACCTCGCAAAGAAATATAACATTGAAGTAGAAGAAACTGAACGGACTGACGAACAGAAGCAAGAGGCGAATGAACGCGAAAGTATGTACCTGGTTTCTGAATATGCACAGCAGTATTTTTCAGATATTTTATGGGAAAGCGAGTTAGGGAAGGCCATCGGACTTAGCTATTTCAAGGAAAGAGGTTTTACCGATGAGACCATTAAAAAGTTTCATTTGGGATACTGCTTAGATCAATGGGATGGATTTACCATGGCTGCCCTTGAAAACGGTTATCAGCTCAACTATCTCGAAAAAACAGGGTTGACAATCATCAAGGAAGATACTTCTAACCCTAATAACTCAAAAAAGTTTGACCGTTTTAAAGCACGGGTTATGTTTCCTATTCATTCCATGAGTGGGCGAGTTCTCGGTTTTGGAGGGCGAATTTTGACCAATGACAAAAAGGCGGCTAAATATTTAAACTCCCCAGAAAGCGATATTTACCATAAAAGTAAAGTGCTCTATGGCATCTATTATGCGAAACAGTCTATTGCCAAAGAGGACAATTGTTATTTAGTTGAGGGCTATACTGATGTAATTCAGTTTCACCAAAGAGGAATTGAAAATGTGGTCGCCTCTAGTGGAACAGCCTTGACACCCGAACAGATTCGACTCATAAATCGTTTGACCAAAAACATTACGGTACTATTTGATGGTGATGCTGCGGGACTGCGTGCTTCTTTGCGCGGAATCGATTTGATTTTGGAGCAGGGCATGAATGTAAAGGTCTGTACCTTTCCTGAAGGAGAAGATCCAGATAGCTTTGCCAAGAATAACGATTTAGAAGAGGTTCAAGAATATTTGAACTCAAATTCAAAGGACTTTATTCAATTCAAGGCAAACCTATTAGCTGAAGAAGCTGCTGACGACCCAATTAAGCGTGCGGATACGGTTCGTGATATTGTAAATAGTATTGCAAAGATTCCCGATGCAATAAAGCGGGAAATCTATATCCAGGAATGTGCCAATATTATGAAGGTTTCTGAGGGAGTTTTATTTAGTACCCTCGCTCAAATCGGAAAAAAGGACATTGCCGATGCTTCTAAAAAAGTAAAACAAGAGCAAAAAGCCTTTGATGTAGTAAAGAATGAAGTAGCGGTTGAAAAGGTAGATGTTCAATATGAACTAGAACGTAAAATAATCGAGATTCTATTACTATACGGAAAGGAAGAACAAGAATTTGAAGATTTAGTACTAAAGGAAAATGAAGAGGGTGATTTGATTTTGGAACCAGAATCACTAGAAATAAAGGTGTACGAAAAGATATTCTTGGATTTACAGGATGATGAAATTGAACTGACAAATGAAAAGTTTAGAAATATTTACCTTAAACTCATCGCTGAATTGAATGAGAAAGAAGATTTTACAGTAAGTACTTTTTTGGCCGATTTAGATCAGGAAATGGTTTCTGAAGTTTCTTCAATTATGATGGAAGAAGAGAAGTACGTTCTTCACGATTGGGCTCGCAAAGATATTTACCCGAAGGAAAAGGAAACCGTCATTTCGCAACTAGTGAGCGAGACCATATTGACCTTACGTTGCTATTTGATTAAAAAGAGAATGCAGACGCTACAAAAAGATACAGAAGATAAGAGCGAAGACAATCGGGAGACGCTAGAAGAAATTATGAATTACCTCCAATTGAACACTCTTTTGAATAGAAAATTAAATAGAGTTCTTTCTTAATAAAAAAATTGGAAATGATGTGTAAATAAAAAAGCCCAACTTGCGTCGGACTTTTTTATGAGACTTTTATCAAGCATTTTTAATATAATTCTAACGCTTTTGCTTGCTGTAAGAGGTCAACCATATTGTCGACGTTCAATTTCTTCATTAAACGTGCCTTGTACGTACTTACAGTCTTTTCATTCAAATTAAGGCCTTGGGCAACATCTTTGTTGCGTTTTCCGCTGGCTAACAATTTCAATACTTCAACTTCTCTTGTAGAGAGTTTTCTGAAGAATCGACGAGGTTTTTGCGTGCCTTCATCGAAAGCTAATCGCTGGGCAAGTTCATTTGTAATGAACATGTTACCTTCACTAACCTTTTTAACTGCTGATATGATATAATCAATATCAGAAGCTTTAGATAAGTAACCAAAAGCACCTGCTCTAATTGTGCTCAATGCGTAAACATCTTCCGATTGTCCACTGTACATCAACACTTTAATGTCTGGGTACTCTTTTTTGATTTTTCGTAGAGTAGCTATTCCATTAATTTCCGGAATATCCATCTCTAACATTACTACATCTGGAGTTACTTTTTCCAAACGCTCAAATAATTCGGCTGTGTTCGAAACAGCGTCCACGACCTGAAAACCGTTTGCGGAATCCAATACGTGTTTAACCCCCATCCTAATGATTGGGTGGTTGTCTGCAATTAGTACTTTAATCATTTTTGATTATGTTTTTGGGACAAAAAACCTTGGTTGCTCGGTCTGTCTATAATTACTGACACGCAATGTAAGGCTTAATTATCATATTCATGAACAAAAGTTGAATTTTTTTTACAAAAAACACAATTTTCGTGATTTTATTCGACTTAAACACAACTATTTAGGTCAAAACGCTAAATTAGTGTGCTTGGAATCTTACAAATAGGTATAGGAATCATCTTATGCATATTGGAAGAATTAAATCTTTTGTAGATTTTAAACACTTCTTTTTCCCTGCCTTCAAAATCATCTATTTTTTTATTTTGGTCGTCCATTTTCATCGCCCATTCCAATTCCGGATATGAAGCACCAATTTGGTCCTCATCAGTTCGGTCATCACCCCAAAGTCCGTCCGTGGGTGCGGCTTCCTGAATATCCTTGTTAATTCCTAAGAACTTTGCAATTTCATATACCTGAGATTTATATAAGTCCGCAATAGGGCTTAAATCAACCCCGCCATCTCCATACTTGGTGTAAAAACCTACTCCAAAGTCTTCAACTTTATTTCCAGTACCCGCTACAAGGTATCCTTTTAAGGCAGCAAAATAGTACAAAGTTGTCATTCTGAGTCGAGCGCGTGTATTGGCCAAAGACATAAAGCGGTCTTCTTCGTTTTTTACTGTAGGAATATTCGCAACAAAACTGTCGAAAACTGGAGTTAGATTTACAGGTTGACGCGATACATTGGGGAAATTTAATTGCAACCACTCAATATGTTTTGCGGCCCTCGTTTCCTGATTTGGAGCTTGATGAATTGGCATTTCTAAGCACAATAGTTCAAGACCTGTTTTGGCACAGAGTGTTGACGTTACTGCAGAATCTATACCTCCAGAAATACCAATGGTAAAACCTTTGATATTTGCATTTACTGCATATTCTTTAAGCCAATTGACAATATGGTCTACTACTTTTTCAGTTTGCATGGATCACTTGTTTATATAATCGATTAACTTTGTGCCTAAAAATAAACCGAACTAGTCTAATAATAAAATGATACGGAAATTACTTTTTATGAAAAGACCTATTTTTATCGTTTTGCTAATCTCACTTGCTTTTTTTGGATGTAATGATACGGACAAGGTAGAGGCCGAAATTGGCAAAATTCCTATAGAAGTAAATGTTTCGAGGTTTGATAGGGAGTTTGCATCAGCAGAATCAACAGACCTTCCAAAGTTAAAAGCTAAATATCCTTATTTATTCCCCGCACAGTACACCGATAGTGTTTGGGAAGCTAAACTTCGAGATACGATACAAATCGAACTTTTTGATGAGGTAGCGAAGGCCTTTCCAAATTTCGATGATGAATCTAAAGAACTAAAAAGCCTCTTTCAACATATCAAATATTATTTTCCTGAATTCGAGGAGCCTAGAGTCATTACCTTGACCAATGAAGTGCAGTATAATTATCGGGTTATTTTGGCTGATTCTTTATTATTGATAGGATTGGATAATTATTTGGGTCCTGAACACCATTTTTACGTTGATATTCAAAATTACATTTCCGAAGGATTGGATAAAAAGTATATAACAGCTGATGTTGCAGATAATTTTACGCGCAAAGTTGTACCTCGATTACGAGACCGAACTTTTTTAGCTGATATGATTTACTATGGAAAGCTTTTATACTTAAAGGATAAGTTATTGCCAACGGCAGATGACACCATTAAAATAGGATACACTCAAGACCAACTCGATTGGGCCATTGCTAACGAAGAACCCATTTGGAGAAACTTTATTGAGCAAGAACGTTTATATAGTACGGATGGTGAATTGCGATTGCGCTTTTTAGAACCAGCGCCTTTTTCAAAATTTGGATTGGAACTAATAGATAATGAGTCTCCTGGCCGAGTAGGCCAATATATAGGATGGCAAATTGTACGTGCCTTTATGGACAAAAATGAGATTACCCCGCAACAATTGTTAAATATACCGGCCGAGGAAATCTTTAAGAAAGCAAACTACAAGCCCACCAAATAATATCCTGCGGATATTAAATTTCAATAAATTAAATTCCAAATCCCAATAGATAATCCTGGGTAAAAAAAATACAGAATATTATGGCAGAGCTACATACTTCAGAAATCACTTTAACTGTTGGTTTGGATGAAAACCGCGTTCCGGAAACCCTCAATTGGTCCGCTCAGGATGGGGGAGTGGACAATGAAGAGGCAAAAGCAATGCTCTTATCGGTTTGGGATAGTAAAAACAAAGAATCTTTGAAAATTGATTTATGGACGAAAGATATGCCTGTCGATGAAATGAAAATCTTCTTTCATCAGACCCTGGTATCGCTTTCTGACACCTTTATGAAAGCTACACAAGATGAAAAAATGACCGCCCAGATGAAAGATTTCTGTGCATATTTTGCTGAGAAGTTGGAGTTGAGGTAACGGTCTTGGCTATGAGTAGTTGCGTCGGTTAGCATTTAACTTTGCAAGTGCGCACCGAGTTGGGAATTCCGCAGGAATTTCCAAAGTAAGCGAGAACAAGCAATTACTTATAGCCATTGTTGTACACTGGCCTTTTAATTATTTGTAAATTTATATGTTGCAATTGGTGCTGTTATTGGTCGTCTTTCTTTTTCTCCTGAATTTGAAACAGCCGAAATATAATATTCTATAGTTTCACCAGAATTATAATTCGGAATTTCAGCAGAGAAAAGGTTTTCTGTATCTGTTGGTGAAAGCGTAATAGTTTTCCATTCAGTTTCTCCTGCTATTCTCCATAATAGCTCATTTTTATTCTCAACTAAACCCTTTTTACTATAGTCGATTAATGTTGCGAATACTTTTTTCTTTTGATTTGAATCGACTTCAGGCGAAATTTTATTTACACTTATAAAAAGCATTTCTGGATTCCAAATTGCTCTTGTTCGGCAATGCAGGGCATCTCCATTATTCCAGCCATAAGTTCCGTAATGCTTTCTTAATTCTTCTGTTACGAAAGGTTCGTCATCCAAGGCGTATTTGAACCCTTTGATTTTATATCCTGGCATTACATCACTCCAAGTTTTTAATGCAATTGAATCTTGTGGTATATCAAAAAGCGGAACATAAACCGTTTTGTTTAAAATAAGAGAATTAGTATAAGCAGCCAAACGCTCCTCTTTATATCGTTCAGTCTTTATTTTTAATATTTTATAAGGATTATCATAAGGTGTTTTTAAAATCGAAAGCTCCTTGGTGACAATTTCATTGTAGATATCGTATAGTTCGTGGTCATTAGGTGGTTCTGCGACTAAAATAGTTTCTTCGTCTATAAGTTTTAGTAAGCAATCTATATGCTGAATTCCGTAAGTTTCAAAGTTAGAAATGATATTATATTTTTGAAAGCCTAGTAAAGAATCATTTAGTTTAAGAAAATTTTCACTGTCAATTCCGTGATATTTATTTTCATTGAGGATAATGCAAGTAGAGAAAGCTGTTCCCAATCCATCGGTCAATACACTTCCTCCTGTATTGTTAATAGGCAAATCCAAAATTTCAAAACCTAATTGTTCTGAAAGGGGAATTGTTGCATCATCATCAATTTGCGTTAGTTTTACTTTATTGTTTTCATCTTTATAGAGGAATTGCAATGAATCGTTACAAGCTAAACCAGTTACAGGTGTTGAATAAATGTATTTCCCATCTGCTAATTTGTACTCTTTTTTGTTTGTGAAAACTGCACTTGGTCCCCAATCTCTTGTCCACCATGCGTCAACTCCTTGTTTTGCATAAATAAAAGTTACATTTTCTGGATTTATGCGCCATTCTTTAAACCATTTTTCCGCTTCTTTTCGAGAGTCCTCATTTTCCACCATCGTAAATAGATGATTGTCATACGCTAGTTCGATTACCAATTTATGAGGAATACTCAATGGCCAAACAAATAATGTGCCTAAAGCTGGTTCCCATTCTGCAGCAGTTCTATTATTAAGCCCTTGTGAATAAAAATTGGGTTCAACTATTTCTGAATCCTTTTTGGAATTATTTGAACAGGAAAAGAGAAATAATAGGATTAATATTTTAAGATGATTTAATTTGTTCATAGTTTCTCTTTTGTTCGGCTTGTGTACAACTAGTGTATAAACGCAATAGTTCAAAAATCTCATAAACTTTATAGAAAAGCAATATAAATCGGTAACTACTGCGGTGTAAATGCTTACAAACAAGTACAAACGTTTTTAAATATTTAAATAAATCAAAAAGGCTAGTCTACACCTACCGTAATCGGCCATCCCTCAAACTGCTGAGCATCTTCTTTAGTAACATCAACATACCTTGGCCAACATTCAAAAGTCACCGTTTCTTTTTTCTTATCAAAAAGTATCAATCCGTATCCACCACCTTTTGATGGACTTTCAGGATTAACATAAGCCATCATACTAATTTTGTTATTAAAGCCATCTAAATAGTCGCCTGTCCAAGGTAAAGAAGTATTTGGGTTGGGGTTATCGCCGGCTTTTTCATCTTCGGGCCACCACCAGCGGCTGTAATAGTCATTTACTATTGCAGGAACTACAAAAGCCCAAGGGCCATCACCAAATTCATTGATGCCTTGTTTGATTACGGTTGCCAAATGTTGATCTCCAGCGATATGAACAGCATTTGCTTTTTGAATCAATGTCAAAGCTTTATTGCGGCCAGTCTGAGGCCAGCCGTTGGAGTCTAAATCGGCATGAAGGCGATTCTCAAGATTTCCATGAATATGGGCGCCTCCACAAAAACCAGTTTGGGAAAGAACTACTTTGATGGCTTCTTTGTTGGTATCTGCCCAATGCTCTAAAAATTGCAATTGACGGTCTCCTAATAAAGTAAGTCCGGGTAAATCTATTGAGGCAGGGTCGTATTCAGGATTCCGAATGTGGTCAGGTCGCGGACCTTGTTGCGGAATTTTTCCTTCAGGTCCTGATTTGAATTTTCGGTCTTCGAGAATGGCGAAGTCAACTCCGCCTAAAAGCAGATTTGTATAGTATACGCCAATGCCCCGCTCAACGGGAGTAGGGTCATACGGGTCGGGCAAATGAGCGGTTTGACAACGTTCTACCATTTTTACATACGCGGTATGATAACGGTAACCGCCATCGGGACTACCCTTGGTAACTGATAATTTTCCATTTTCTCCCCAAAGATTGCCTTGTCCTATATCGTGGTCATCCGGAATGGTGATTGCAGGGCGATTGCGAAAAGTTTCGCGAAACTGGAGTCCGAATTTCAACCAAGCAGCTGTATGTTCTGTATGGTCGTAGGATTGGTCTCCCGCAAAGAATATCAAATCGGGGTTTTGATAATTGATATTACGAACATAATTTTCACGCATGCCACGATCCTTGTTAGAATTGCAGGAAAGCGCTGCTATTGATATGGTTTCTTTGTCTGCGGGGTCTTTCCGAATCAATCCTTCAAATTGCGCTTTTTCGCCATGGCGAATCCGATATTTTATATCTTTTGTAGTATCCCAATTTTCAACTCGAAATAAAGCGGACCATCCGATATCATTGATTTGTTGTTTCTGGATTTCCTCCCAATTCCCATAATTCTCAATTTCCAAAAGTACCTCACGTGACTCATCTGGGTATAAGGGGTATAACTGCGCAGATAGCTTTAAGGTTTGGTTAGAAACGGTATAAATCCCAAAGGAAACTACACTATCCCTATCAACTTTCAAATTGATAATAGGATTGTCGGCTCGATTCCACCAATCATTAATCGCCAAGGTATCCACATTATCAAAAGGAGCTATAACTAGTGGGGTTTGTTCCTTTGGCTTTTCAGCCTTTTCGTTACATCCTAATATTAGTAATACTATCAAAATACATTTCAGTGTATTTTTCATATCAATTGGTTTTAAAGAGTTCTTCAGTATAATCTAGGAGTTCTATTCCGCCAGGCTTACCATGACCGGGCACAACCATCTTTAAATTGGGGTAATTCTTTTTTATGTTCTGAATGGTATTACTCCATTCTGTAACATTAGCATCTTCAAGATTTCCTTTTGAAGCATTTACTGTTTTTACCATGCAACCCCCATAAATCAGTTCCTCACTTGGAATGTAACTTACGATATTGTCTTTTGTATGGGCTTCCCCAAAATGTTTATTAATAATTGTAGCGCCACCTATTTCCAATTCGTTTTGAACTTTGAAACCTACTTGTGGTACGGTTTCGTTATCTTTTTTAGCCAATTCTATGGTTTCTTCATTGGCATAAGAAGGAATATTATGATTGTGAAAAACAGCAAGTCCCCCTAAACAATCAATATGAAAATGATTGACTACAATTGCTTTTGCAGTAGCTTTTTTTTCGTTAGCCAGCCATGCTATTAGCTCCTCTGATTCCTTATTATGGGTTGGCGTGTCAAACACTATGGCTTCATTATTTTTTATGAAAATAAGACCATTGCAGGCTACCTTACCAAAATCTTGGGTTTCCAGGTAGGAAACATGTCGGAAGACGTTTTCAGATAAAGGTATAATTTTTAGAATCTCAGAAGTGTAAGCTACGTCTGTTTTCTGTGACTTACACTGTAATTGAAACAGGATTAAGAAAAGGAGGAGATTGATGCTTTTAAGAGACATAAATTGTTTTTAAATAGTAAATAACTGGGCAAACCCGCCAGGCATTAAAAGGAAAATTAACTTTGATTTCGACGCAAGCGTCGGAGCATTTTAAACCTGCCCGTCCGGCAGGCGGGTCTCAATTATCGAGTAAAATGGTTTAATCCACTTTATCATAAATATATAGCTTTACCTTGCAAAAATAAAGGATACCAAATTGCAAAAACTAATTTTTATCTATAATGCCGATTCAGGAATACGAAATATGATTATGGATAGTGCACATAAAATATTTAGTCCTGATACCTATGAGTGCAGTCTTTGTGATATTACCTACGGGGCTTTTACCGAGAATTCGATTTGGAAAAAATTCAGAAAGGAGACTGATATTAAAATGGAGTTTTTGCATAAAGATGAATTTGCGAAGGCTTATGCTTCAAAGTTTGGGCACAAGTTTACTTTTCCAATAGTATTGAACGAAAGTGGAAAAGGGTTAGAGGTGTTCGTTAGAACTGAAGAGTTGAATGAAATGCAAAGTGCTGAGGATTTGATTACTTTAATTGGTGTGAGGTCCTATTTTTGAGGTTGATTAAAATGAGGTTTGATGCACGGTGCACGGTGTTGGATGCTCGATGTTTTATATTTTTTTATTAGATTTTGTTTCTGAAAGCTACCATCATATTCATAAGTTTATAGGCTTCATTGTAATATTTATTAAACTCCTTTAATTTTAAGTAATCCCTATTTTTAGCTTTATAAAGACAAGTCACTACCTCTGCTAACGACCTGATGGCATATCCCATAAATTTTCTAAATTCTGATTTTGACTGTAAAATAGAACCCTCAGAAATATTTAGGGCTATTGAGTCAGCAGCTCTCCGGATTTGAGAAGAAAGGTTATATATTTCTTTCTTTGGAAACTCTTCAGCCAAACCATTCATTTCCTCTCCCATTTTCATAGCATCCTGCCAAATGATGAGTTTTTCAAACTTAAATTTCATAGGAACTTCCATAAACACGAAAGTAGTATTTTTCCTATAAAAACATAAAATGTTTTTTTACTCCTTATTCGCCCTTCATAAACATCGAGCTTCGAGCTCAGAACATCAACCCTTTTTCTCTTTAAAGAACTGTAGATTAATTTCTTGAATAAAACTGAGCAATTCATCTCTTCCCGTACCATTGGAAGAAGAAGTGACGAAGTGTTGTGGAGCTTCCTCCCAAATACCATCGATTAACTCTTGTAAATAGTCGTCTACTTGCCTTTCAATCACTTTGGGTTTTAGTTTATCCGCCTTGGTAAATATGATGCAAAAGGGAATGCTGTTTTCGCCCATCCACTCCATAAATTCCATGTCTATCTTTTGGGGCTCATGTCGAATATCTACCAAAACAAAGGAACAGACCAATTGTTTTCGCTGTTCAAAATAATTGGTGATGTATTTTTGGAAAGTGTTTTTGTCTTTTTTCGAAACCCGCGCATAACCATAACCTGGCAAATCAACTAAAAACCAATTTTCATTGACTTTAAAATGGTTAATAAGCTGTGTTTTACCTGGTCTACCTGATGTTTTGGCTAAATGTTTGCGGTCCATCAGCATATTGATTAGTGAAGATTTCCCAACATTAGATCTTCCGATAAAAGCATATTCGGGTAATTTTTCTGAAGGACATTTGGTCACATCAGAATTACTCATTACAAAGTTGGCAGATTTGATTTTCACGACAGTGCTTGTATTGTGAGTAGATGAGAAGTCTATTTTTCTCCTAAGAAACCACGTTTTTCCAACCAGGCATCCAAAATAGTATTGAATTCTTCAGGATGTTCCATCATTGGAGCATGCCCACATTTTTTCATCCAAAATAAATCAGAATCGGGGAGGAGTTCGTGAAACAAGTCGGCTACGTCAGGTGGTGTAACCCCATCATTTTCTCCCCATATGATACACGTAGGTGTTTTCATTTTAGGCAAGTCTTTTGCCATATTATGCCTGATGGCACTTTTAGCAATGGCAAGGGTCTTTACAATTTTACTTCTATCGTTTACTGTGGCAAAAACTTCATCAACGATTTCCTTGGTCGCTACCGCGGGATCGTAAAAAACGTTTTGTGCCTTTTTCTTAATGAATTCGTAGTCACCCCTTCTTGGGTATCCATCACCCATAGCACTTTCATACAGTCCTGAACTTCCGGTAATCACCAGGGCCTTAACCATTTCAGGGTATAGTTTGGTGTGTAGAAGACCAATATGTCCGCCCAGCGAATTTCCTAATAGAATTACATCTTTCAACCCCTTGAACTCGATGAATTTTTCCAAAAACTTTGCGAATTGTTTCACATTGGTTTTCATCATTGGCATATCGTAAATCGGCAATTCAGGAATAAGAACCTTATATCCCTTCTTTGGAAAGTGATCAGTGACTCCATGAAAATTACTCAAGCCCCCCATAAGACCATGTAAAATGATAATAGGGGTTCCTTCCCCTATTTCAACATACTTGAATTTTCCTTCGGTAATTAGTTTTTCTTCCATTCAGGGGCACTTCTGTCGCTGCAGGCAAATATACGATTTCCCTTATTAAAAGCAGGCTTGGTTAGCTGGGGCAAAAGATAGCTGTTTTCTTTTGAAATGCAAGAAAGTGATTCGAAAATCGATTTTTCGAATGACAATTTTAGGTCATGTTTTGATGCAGTTCATCTAAAAAAGGTCGTTTTTTATAAGAAAGTGGTAAAATGTGGTAAAATGTGGTAATAAAATATATATATTTGAGTTATTAAATGAAAACCAAACTTTTAAGTGATCAATTTCATTGGAACATACGACTGCAAAGCCGATGCCAAAGGTAGGGTAATGTTACCTGTTGCCCTAAAAAATCAGATGGCGCCTGTTCTGAAAGAGGGATTTGTCATAAAAAGGTCCGTTTTTCAGCCTTGTTTGGAATTATATCCCATGGCGGAATGGAATCTTCTTATGCAGAAGATGAACAAGAAGAACCGCTTCAAAAAGAAGAACAATGATTTTATCAGACGTTTTTCTGCGGGAGTTAAAATGATAGAGATTGATGCTACCGGAAGGTTACTTATTCCGAAAAATTTAGTTGCGGTGGCAGGAATTGCAAAAGAAGTGGTTTTGAGCTCAGCAATAAACATTGTTGAGATATGGGATAAAGACAGCTACGAAAAAGTATTGGATGAAACGGCGGAGGACTTTGCAAGTTTAGCAGAGGAAGTGATGGGTGATGATGGCGATGACTCAGAAGATGTATCATAATCCGGTTTTATTGAAGGAGTCCGTTGATGGACTAGCAATAAAAACGGATGGAATATATGTTGATGTAACCTTTGGTGGCGGTGGCCATTCCAAGGAAATTCTGAAACGGCTCGGAGAGAAAGGCAAGTTGATTGCTTTTGATCAAGATGAAGATGCTTTGGCGAATGCTCTAGAGGATGATCGGTTTACACTGATCAATGAAAATTTCAGATACATCAAACAGTTTTTAAAGTTCTATGGCATTCGGAAGGTTGATGGAATCTTAGCCGATTTTGGTGTTTCATCACATCAATTTGATAAAGCGGAACGTGGGTTCTCAACACGTTTTGATGCGGATTTGGATATGCGTATGAGTAAGAAGAACCAAATATCCGCTTATGATGTGGTCAACAACTATGAATTTGAAGAATTACGGAATGTGTTGTTCAAATATGGTGATTTAAGAAGTGGTGGAGCAATGGCAAAAGCCATACTAGCTGAAAGAGAGGAGAGTCCTATTCAAACTACCGAACAATTGAAAGAAGCGTTGCGCCAATTTTTGCCCAAGTCAAAAGAGCATAAAATTTTAGCACAGGTCTACCAAGCCATTCGTATTGAGGTGAATCAGGAGATTGCGGTTATCGAGGAGTTTTTAATGCAAATTCCCGATTTATTAGATCAAGGCGGAAGATTAAGTGCTATCAGTTACCACTCCTTAGAAGACCGTCTAGTAAAACGGTTTATAAGAGCAGGTCAATTTGAAGGTGAACCTGAAAAAGATTTCTACGGAAATATTGATGTTCCGTTTAAAAAGGTAGGAGGCTTGATAGTTCCTTCAAGAGAAGAAATAAAAGTCAATAATAGAGCAAGAAGCGCAAAGTTGCGCATAGCAGAACGAATATAATTATGGTTAAAAAAGGAATCTTAGACATTTTGAAAGGAAAGTTTTTGGTGAGTGGTGATGCTCCCAAAAATTGGCTGTTTATCATATTCGTCTCCTTTCTAGCTGCGGTAATGATTGGTAGTTCGCATAGTGCGGATAAAAAGGTGCATCAAATTGCAGCTTTAAATGAAGAAGTGAAAGAATTGAATAGTGAATTCGTAGATGTGCGCTCCGATGTTCAAAAGTTAAAGTTGGAATCAAAAATAACTGAGGTGCTTCAAGAAAAAGAATTGTATCCCTCGGAAACTCCTCCAAAAAAAATTAAAGTAAAAGCAAAGAAAATAGAGTAGTGGCGGCAAGTGATAAAAAAATATTGACCCGTTTGTATGTGGTAGCCGGTGGCCTCTTCCTATTTGCCTGCGTTGTAGTTTTTAAGCTGGTCAGCATTCAAATGGTAAATGGTGAAAAGTACCGCGACCTTGCCGAAAAGCGAACTACAAAGATGTTTACGATTGCCCCGAATCGAGGTAATCTAATTTCAGATGATGGTAGTTTGTTGGCAACCTCCGTTTCCCGATATACTATTCGATTTGATGCGGTTACGGTAAAAAAAGAAGATTTTCAAGAAAACATAAAACCTCTTTCGGCAAAATTATCAGAGTTGTTGGGTAAACCAACGTCACATTATCAACAGATCTTACGGAAGGCCAAAGCAAACAAAAATCGCTACACCTTAATTGCCCGGAATTTAGATTACTCCGATTACATGGAAGTGAAGAAATTCCCTCTTTTTAATAAAGGGCCATATAAAGGCGGACTAATCGTCGAACAAAAAACCGTCCGCGAACATCCGTTAGGGAAAATCGCTGAGCGAAGTGTTGGTTATGAAAATGTTGATGAAAACGGTTACTATAGTGGAGTTGGTCTTGAACGCGCTTTTGGAGAATACCTACGCGGGATAGAGGGAAAACGCCTAAAACAAAAAATAGCGAAAGGGCAATGGAAGCCTATTGGGTGGGACAATATAGTAGAACCCAAGGATGGTTATGATTTGATTTCAACAATTGATATCAATATCCAGGATATTGCACATCATGCTTTGCTCGGTCAATTGGAAAAATACAAGGCAGATCATGGTTCTGTCATTGTAATGGAGCGAGAGACGGGAGAAGTCAAAGCGATTTCCAATCTTGGAATTACGAAAGAGGGGAAATATTATGAGCGCCTAAATTATGCCATAGGTGAATCGCACGAACCAGGTTCTACTTTTAAATTAATGAACCTAGTTGCCGCTTTAGAAGATAAGATAATAGATACGAGTTCGGTAAAAGATACGGGTAAGGGATCTTGGAAAATATATAGACATCGGGTAAAAGACACAAAACATGGTGGTCATGGTAAAATTTCAATGGCAAAGGCATTTGAAGTTTCTTCCAATGTCGCATTTGCTCAAATGGTCCACGAGGGTTATAAAGAGAAACCTTCAAGATATGTGAATCGGTTAATGAGCATGAATCTGGGCAAAGAAATCGGCCTCCCCATTAAAGGTGAAGGAAAGCCCCTAATACGTTATCCTGGTGACAAGGGCTGGTCAGGTCTCTCCTTGGCACAAATGGCTTATGGTTATGAGGTATCTATGACGCCGCTTCAAACATTGACATTTTATAATGCCATTGCAAATGATGGGGTAATGGTAAAACCGCGAATGATAAAAGAAGTGAAAGAGTGGAACAAGACTATTCAAAAGTTTGATAAGGAAATTATCAATCCTTCAGTCTGTTCTAGGGAAACGGCTAAGCAAGTGCAGCAATTATTAAAGAATGTAGTTGAGAAAAAGCATGGTACAGGTCATCGTATGTATTCTCCTAATTTTTCCATGGCCGGAAAAACAGGTACTGCTCAGAAAAACTATCAAGACAAAACCAGTGATAAATTCGGATATATTTCCACGTTTGCCGGATATTTTCCAGCAGATGAGCCTAAGTATTCTTGTATCGTGGTGATTCACGAACCTGATAAAAGTGTGGGCTATTATGGTGCGGATGTTTCTGGTCCGGTTTTTAAATCGATTGCCCAAAAAGTATACGCCACATCACCCTTGGTTGATGAGGTCGATATGTTTCAGGCTAAATATGCAGGTTTGGATAATGCCTATCAAGAATATTTTGCAGAAGCACAAAAGAAACATAGCAAAGTGCCCAATGTAAAAGGAATGAGCGGAATGGATGCAGTTTCCATTTTAGAAAACTTGGGCTTGCAAGTAGAGATTAAAGGGAATGGAAAGGTCAAAAAACAATCCGTCTCTCATGGTACGGATATTAAAAAATCTAAAAAAATAGTGCTCGAATTATCGTGAAGTTGCTGAAAGATATATTATATGGAGTTGGTCTTAGGGCAGTAAGTGGCTCTACAAATGTCATGGTCAACGAAATTCATTTTGACTCTCGAAATGTCAAGATGGACGATGTCTTTATTGCTGTTCGCGGAACGATTACTGACGGACATAAATATATTGAAAAGGCAATCAACTCTGGGGCAAAAGCTATTGTTTGTGAGGAGCTTCCGGAACAGCTGGTCAATGAAATCACGTATGTAGAAGTTCATGATTCGAACCAAGCCTTAGCGATAATGGCTTCCAATTTTTACGACAATCCATCTAAAAATTTAAGACTAGTAGGTACAACAGGTACCAATGGAAAAACAACCGTCAGTAGTTTGTTGTATCAGTTGTTTAAAAAGGCAGGTTACAAGGTTGGTTTGCTTTCAACCATAAAGATAATGGTTGATGATACAGAATATAAGACAAGTCATACTACACCAGATCCTTTGGTTATAAACAAACATTTGAGTTTGATGAACGAGGCAGGGGTGGAATTCTGTTTTATGGAAGTAAGCTCACACGGTATTCATCAAAAAAGAACGGAAGGGTTAGTCTTCGAAGGGGCGATTTTCACGAATCTGTCTCACGATCATCTAGACTACCATAATACCTTTGCCGAATATAGGGATACTAAAAAGCAGTTGTTCGATAGCCTCTCCAAAAAGGCATTTGCTTTAACCAATATTGATGATAAGAATGGTTTAATAATGCTGCAGAACACAGTGGCAAGAAAGAAAACCTATGCTCTAAAAAATTATGCCGATTACCGTGCTCAAATATTGGAGAATCAGTTTGATGGTCAATTGTTGAAAATTGATGACAACGAACTTTGGTCTAAGTTAATTGGTCATTTCAATGCCTATAATATGTTAGCGATTTACGCTACGGCAGACTTATTAGGGTTGGAAAAATTAGAGATTTTAAGATTGTTAAGTGAATTGGAAAACGTTGATGGGCGATTCCAATATTTTATATCGAAAGAGAAAATTACAGCAATAGTCGATTATGCCCATACACCGGACGCGCTAAAAAATGTGCTTGAAACTATCAACACATTGAGAACTGGAAATGAAAACGTCATCACCGTTGTGGGGTGTGGTGGCGATAGAGACAGATCTAAGCGGCCGGTTATGGGTCATATCGCTTCAGAAATGAGCAACAAGGCAATTTTTACCTCAGATAATCCCCGTACAGAGTCCCCGGCGACTATTATCGAGGAGATGGAAGGTGGTGTCGAGCCTCAAAATGTAAAAAAAATACTATCCGTAGAAAATAGAAAACAAGCAATTAAAACTGCTTGTCAACTCGCTTCTGCCAATGATATTATTCTAGTGGCAGGTAAGGGCCATGAGACCTATCAAGAGACGAACGGTGAGCGTATCGATTTTGATGATTTTAAAATGGTAAAAGATTTTTTGAAAAGTCTTGATAAGTAGAATAAAGAAAAGAGAGTAAAGATAAAAAATGTCACCCTGAAGCAGTTGAAGGGCTACAAAGCTAAAAGAGAGTAATGCTATACTATCTATTCGAGTATTTAGAAACACAATACCAAGTGCCTGGGGCTAGTTTGTTCCAGTTCACAACGTTTCGTGCGGCTATGGCAATCTTATTTTCTTTGATTATTGCTACGGTTTATGGAAAGCGTATTATCCTCTTTTTACAGAAAAAACAAATTGGAGAGACCGTTCGTGATTTAGGCCTTGATGGTCAAAAGCAGAAAGCCGGAACTCCAACTATGGGTGGGTTAATTATCATTTTGGCGACTTTGATTCCGGTGTTGCTTTTTACAAAATTGGATAATATTTATATCATTCTGTTAATTGCAGCTACCGTCTGGATGGGTGTTATTGGCTTTCTAGATGATTATATAAAGGTATTCCGTAAAAATAAAGAAGGACTCAAAGGGCGGTTTAAGATTTTAGGTCAAATTGGTCTCGGTCTTATCGTTGGTGCTACGCTTTATTTTCATCCCGAGGTGACTATGCGCGAGCATAGCAAAACTATAATTACAGAACAATTTACAGTTGAAGAAGTAAGGGGCCAAGAAATCAAATCCACCATGACAACAGTTCCTTTTTTCAAAAATAACGAATTTGATTACGGAGATTTAATTGGTTGGGCTGGTGATGGAGCTAAGGAATATGCATGGTTGATTTTCATTCCCATAATTATTCTAATTGTCGCAGGTGTATCTAATGGTGCGAATTTAACAGACGGTATTGATGGACTTGCCGCTGGAAGTTCGGCAATAATCGTGTTTACTCTTGGTGTTTTTGCCTTAGTTTCTGGTAATATTTTCTTCTCGGAATATCTAGATGTCATGTATATACCCGGTTCTGGAGAGCTGTTGGTTTTCGTAAGCGCATTTGTAGGATCCTTAGTCGGATTTTTATGGTACAATACCTTCCCTGCGCAAGTATTTATGGGCGATACGGGTAGTTTGACTATTGGTGGTATTATCGCGGTTTTGGCAATAATCTTGAGAAAAGAATTACTGATTCCGGTGTTATGCGGAATCTTTTTTGCCGAGTCGCTTTCCGTGATGTTACAGGTGGGATATTTCAAATACACACGAAAGAAATTCGGAGAAGGAAGACGCATTTTTTTAATGTCACCCGTACATCATCATTTTCAGAAGAAAGGATATCACGAAAGCAAGATAGTAACTCGCTTCTGGATTGTCGGTATTTTCTTGGCAATCATGACTATAGTGACACTAAAAATCCGCTAGTATGAAGCGATTGGTAGTGCTTGGTGGAGGTGAAAGCGGAGTTGGTACGGCCATTTTAGGGAAAAAGAAAGGATACGAAGTTTTTGTATCCGACAAGGGAAAGATTAAAGACAAGTATAAAAAAGTTCTTGAACATTTTGAGATTGATTGGGAGGATGAAACCCATACAGAAGATAAGATTCTCAATGCCGATTTGGTAATGAAGAGTCCGGGTATTCCTGATACGGTTCCATTAGTAGTGCAGCTTACGAATAAAGGGATTTCAGTGATTTCTGAGATTGAATTTGCATCTAGATATACAGATGCAACCATCATAGGAATAACCGGAAGCAATGGTAAAACCACTACAACGATGTTGACAAATCATATTTTTAAACAAGGTGGATTGAACGTCGGTATGGCGGGCAACATTGGTGATAGTTATGCGAAAATGGTTGCTGAAAACGATTTTGATTCCTACGTTTTGGAAATCAGCAGTTTTCAATTGGACGGTATAAAGGATTTCAGACCGCATATAGCAATCCTCACCAACATTACACCGGATCATTTAGATCGGTATGAGTATCAATTTGAAAACTATATCGCATCTAAATTCAGGATTGCCGAAAATCAGAAAAGTGAAGATTATCTGATTTATGATGCGGATGATGAAGTAATTGTGAATTGGTTAAAACACCATCCCGTTCAATCCAAATTGATGCCTTTTTCCATCCAAAGAGAAGTGGAGGAAGGTGCATATCTCGAGAACAACGACATAATAATAACAACTAATAACGATAGCATTCAAATGACGACAGACCATTTAGCACTAGAGGGAAAACACAACTTGAAAAATACAATGGCAGCTTCAATGGCGGCGAAGCTTGTTAGTATTCGAAAGGAAACTATTCGAGAGAGCATCATGAATTTTCAGGGAGCTCCACATCGATTAGAGAAAGTGCTGAAAATCGGACATGTTCAATATATCAATGATTCAAAGGCCACAAATGTAAATGCCACATTTTATGCCTTGGATAGTATGAGTGCCCCCACAGTTTGGATTGTTGGCGGTGTCGATAAAGGCAATGATTATAAAGAATTGATGCCATTGGTTCGTGAAAAAGTGAAGGCAATTATTTGTTTGGGAATGGATAATTCCAAAATAAAAGATGCTTTTGGTAATGTGGTGGACCTTATGGTTGAAACCTTCGCCATGGAGGAAGCTATTAAGGTTGCCTATAAAATTGCAGAACGCGGTGATACGGTTTTATTGTCGCCTGCCTGCGCCAGTTTTGACCTTTTTGATAATTACGAGGACCGTGGAAATCAATTTAAAGAAGCGATTAAAAATTTATAATACGTGTTAGCATTATTTAAAAATATAAACGGAGATAAAGCACTTTGGGCAGTTGTTGCCTTATTAGGCCTATTCTCTTTTTTACCTGTTTATAGTGCTAGTAGCAACTTGGTATATGTTGTAGGCAACGGCACACCAATTGGTCATTTGGTAAAACATGCCGTCTTTTTAATTTTTGGCTTCGGGATTATATATGGTATACACAGAATTCCAACACACTTTTTCAAAGGCTTGTCATTGATTGCCATGCCAATTGTAATCGTGTTGCTTGTAATCACTTTATTTCAGGGTTCTTCCGTAGATGGAACCAATGCCAGCCGATGGATTCGCTTGCCTTTTGTGAAGTTTCAGACATCCACTTTAGCGGCGGTTGTGCTTATGATTTATGTGGCACGGTATCTTACAAAAATCAAAGATGAAGCGATTAACTTCAAGGAGAGCATTGTGCCTTTGTGGCTTCCTGTATTTGCAGTGGTTGGTTTGATTCTACCTGCTAACTTTTCTACTGCTGGAATCATATTTACTATGGTTCTTGTACTATGTTTTATTGGGGGTTATCCTTTTAAATACCTAATGGGAATTGTTGGGTCTGGACTATTAGCACTGACATTCTTTATTCTAGTGGCCAAAGCCTTCCCAGATGCTTTTGCAAACCGTGTTGATACTTGGGAAAATAGGTTCGAGAATTTCATGAATGGAGAGGATACCGAAGCTGATTACCAAATCGAAAAAGCAAAGATTGCTATAGCAACAGGTGGAATTGTTGGGAAGGGAGCTGGGAAAAGTGTACAGAAAAATTTTCTACCACAGAGTTCTTCGGATTTTATTTATGCCATTATCGTCGAAGAATATGGATTGGTTGGAGGTGTGGTGTTAATGCTGTTTTTCTTGTTCCTATTGTTTCGAATCGTGGTAATTGCCAATGGCAGTCCCACAACTTTTGGAACCTTACTGGCGCTTGCTGTGGGTTTACCTATCATATTTCAAGCAATGATAAATATGGCTGTTGCTGTTGAGTTGTTTCCTGTTACGGGACAGAACTTACCCTTAATCAGTAGCGGTGGAACATCCGCATGGATGACCTGTCTTGCTATTGGAATAGTTCTTAGCGTAAGTAATAAACAACATAGAAAGAGTAAATCGAATTTGAATATTAATGAAACCAATCCTTTAGAAATATTAAGTGGGCAGCTATAGGTTTATTCTTTCTGGAGGTGGTACAGGCGGGCATATTTATCCCGCGATTGCGATAGCAAATGAGTTGAAAAAGAGGCATCCGGATGCTGAGTTTCTTTTTGTGGGAGCTGAGGATAGAATGGAGATGGAGAAAGTGCCTTTGGCAGGATATAAAATTATTGGATTGGAAATTTCAGGGTTTCAACGAAAGTTGACCCTAAAGAATTTGTCATTCCCTTTTAAAGTGATAAAAAGTTTGAGAAAAGCTGGTAAAATCGTTTCCGAGTTCAAACCTGATGTCGTCATTGGCACAGGTGGGTTTGCCAGTGGTCCGGTTTTACGGGTGGCTTCAGGTAGAGGTATTCCATGCCTGTTGCAAGAACAAAACTCATATGCAGGAGTGACCAATAAACTTTTAAAAAATAAGGTTGCCAAAGTATGTGTGGCCTATGATGGTATGGAGAAGTTTTTTCCGGCAGCTAAGATTATAAAGACGGGTAATCCCATTCGAGCAAGTTTAGCTGAAATGAAAGTGGATAAATCTCAAGCCGCGGGCTTTTTTATGTTGAACCCCAGAACGCCAACAGTATTAGTTTTGGGGGGCAGTTTAGGCGCACGAAGAATAAATCAATTGATTGAAGACGAATTGACATTCTTCAAGAAGTTCGGTATTCAGATCATATGGCAATGTGGCAAACTATATTATGATGACTATAAGAAGTATAGTTCCGATTTAGTGAAAGTGGAGGACTTTTTAAACCGTATGGACTTTGCTTACACCGCTGCGGATATTATTATTTCAAGGGCAGGAGCGGGCTCGGTCTCCGAACTCAGCGTGGTTGGGAAGCCTACCATTTTTATTCCTTCACCAACTGTGGCAGAAGACCATCAGACCAAAAATGCGCAGGCTTTGGTTGATAAGAATGCGGCTGTCATGCTAAAAGAAGAGAACTTGGACGATGATTTTGAGACCGTCTTTTGTGAAATTTTTGATGCGCAGGAAAGGCAACAAGAGTTGAGTGAAAATTTTAAGAAAATGGCATTACCAAAAGCCACAGAACATATAGTTGACGAAATTGAAAAGTTATTGAATTAGCCAAAGGTTAGTGCGCCTTCCTCTCCCCAAGGGAAGGTAGCTTCTAACTTAACTTTAAAGAACAAGAACATTGTAAAATGAATTTGAAAAGCATACATAAGGTCTACTTCATAGGTATCGGAGGCATCGGTATGTCTGCTCTAGCCCGCTATTTCAAGTTCATAAAAAAGAATGTTGCAGGCTACGATAAAACGGAAACTCCCTTAACAAGGGAATTGACAAAATTGGGAATCGATATTCACTATCATGATAAAGTAGAATTGATTTCTCCGGAATACTTTGATTCAGATACCACTTTAGTGGTGTATACTCCTGCAGTCCCCAATACCCATATTGAATATCAATACTTTTTAAATGCCGGATTCGATATCAAAAAACGATCGGAAGTACTGGGATTAATCACTAAGGATACCTTCTGTTTTGCCGTTGCAGGAACTCACGGAAAAACCACAACTTCAAGTATTCTAGCACATTTGCTAAAAGAAACTGGCACTCCGTTGACGGCATTTCTCGGAGGTATTTCAGAGGATTTCAACAGCAATTTTTTATTAGAAGGAACTGAGTTTTCAGTAGTAGAAGCGGACGAATTTGATCGTTCTTTTTTAAGACTGTCGCCAAATGTAGCCTGTGTTACCTCAATGGATGCAGATCATTTGGATATCTATGGCAGTGGTGAGGAATTGCACAAATCCTTCAGGGATTTTACTAACCGTCTTAAACCAGGCGGAAAATTATTCGTGCGAAAGGGGTTGCCTTTAGAGGGCATAACCTATGGAATAGAAGATGGTTCCGACTACTGTATTACAAATTTAAGAATTGAACATGGCACCTACATATTTGATTTGAACACTCCTGAAGCTACCCTATCAGGAGTTAAGTTCAATAAACCTGGAAGGCATAATTTATTGAATGGTTTAGTAGCTTTTGCGATGGCGGTGGAATCAAATTCCCCCGCTCACCGCCTAGCTGAAGCACTAGAAACTTTTAAAGGGGTGCAGCGTCGATTTTCGTACAAAATTAAGAATGATGATTTTGTTTTTATTGATGATTATGCGCATCACCCGACAGAAATCAATGCAGTTTATGATGCAATTTCTGAGATGCATCCCGATAAAAAAGTGCTGGCGATTTTTCAGCCACATTTGTTTTCAAGGACTAAAGATTTTGCTGATGATTTCGCAGAAAGCCTGTCAAAATTCGATGCGATTATCCTATTGGATATCTATCCGGCAAGAGAATTACCTATGGAAGGAATCACTTCTGAATGGTTGTTGGGAAAAATAGAAAATCCGAAGAAAAAAATAGTTCAAAAAGAAGAATTAATTGAAGAAATAAAAAGACAAAATCCTGAATTACTGGTCACTATGGGCGCTGGTGATATAGGATTGGAAGTGCCTAAATTAAAAAAAGAATTAGAGTATGCGAATTAATTGGAATTACATAAAGATAATTGCCTTGTTGGTAGTAGTAACGGGGCTTTATGCATTTTCGAATCATAGGAGTGATGTTAAGAAAATCAATGAAATAAACATTGAATTCGTTGGTAGTCAGAACCTTTACATAACTGAAGCTATGGTTAATAAATTGTTAATACAAAATTACGGTAGCTTCAAAAATGTGCCCAAAGAAAAATTAGTTTTGAATAAGATCGAAAAAATCATTGAGACCAATAAAATGGTCAAAAATGCACAAGTTTATCTAACCATTGATGGTGAACTTGAAGCAAGAATTGAGCAGCGTAAGCCAATCGGAAGAATAGAAGGAGAAAGTAAATTTTATTTGGACGAAGATGGTAAACGCATGCCTTTATCTATGAGTCATTCGGCAAGAGTGCCCATTATTACGGGTAATGTTACAGGTAAAAGTTTAGAAGATGTCTATGAAATTTTGAAGTATATCAATGAGGATCAGTTCCTTAGGAAAAATGTAATCGGCATTCATGTCGAAGATGTGGATAAATACCAACTGCGTTTTCGAATGGAGCAGTTTACGGTCCATTTAGGAGGAATTGACGGTTTGGAAGAAAAGTTTAACAATTTTAAAGCTTTTTATACCAAAGCGAACAGAGATAAAACTTTAGACAATTATAACATCGTCAGCTTAGAATTCAACAACCAAGTAGTGTGCACTAAAATATAAATCAATCAAATGGAACAGGGAAAATATTCAGTCGGTCTTGACATAGGAACTACGAAAATCGTCGCCATCATCGGTAGGGAAAATGAGTATGGCAAAATTGAGGTTTTAGGTATTGGTAAATCGAAAAGTTTAGGTGTTCACCGTGGAGTAGTGAACAATATCACTCAGACAATTAAGTCGATTCAACAGGCTGTTGAAGAGGCGGAAGTAAATTCTGGATTGAAAATTGGATCTGTTGTGGTCGGTATTGCGGGGCAGCATATTAGAAGCTTGCATCACAGTGACTATATTACACGAGCAGATTCTGAAGAAGTTATTAATGAGGATGATTTAGATAAATTGTGTAATCAAGTATATAAGTTGGTTATGCTTCCAGGGGAAGAAATTATCCATGTTTTACCTCAGGAATATAAAGTAGATGGCCAAGCAGAAATCAAACAGCCGATTGGAATGTATGGTGGACGATTGGAAGCTAATTTTCATGTTGTGGTTGGTCAGGTATCCTCAATTAAAAATGTAGCACGCTGTATTAAAAGTGCCGGATTGGATTTAGGAAACATTACCCTAGAGCCCCTAGCATCTTCTGAAGCTGTATTGAGTCAAGAAGAGAAGGAAGCCGGTGTTGCATTGATTGATATAGGAGGTGGTACTACGGATTTAGCAATTTTCAAAGACGGAATCATTAGACATACCGCAGTTATTCCATTTGGCGGAGGAGTCATTACGGAAGACATTAAAGAAGGGTGTTCCATTATCGAAAAGCAAGCTGAACTTTTAAAAATGAAGTTCGGTTCTGCCTGGCCAGGAGAGAATAAGGATAATGAGATTGTTTCAATACCTGGTTTAAGAGGTAGAGAGCCGAAGGAAATCACTTTGAAGAATCTTTCCAAGATTATACATGCAAGGGTTGTAGAAATCATCGAGCAAGTATATGTGGAGATTAAAAATTACGGTCACGAAGAACAGAAGAAGAAATTAATTGCAGGTATCGTCCTTACGGGTGGTGGAAGTCAATTAAAGCACCTCAAGCAGTTGGTGGAATACATCACCGGAATGGATACTCGTATCGGTTATCCGAATGAGCATTTGGCCGGAGATTCAGATGAGGCGGTTGCAAGCCCGTTGTATGCAACGGCAGTTGGTCTTTTGATGAATGCTATTCGAAACGAAGGCAAAGAGCAAACAACTGAGGAAGAAGAAATGGAATTTGCTGAAGAAGAAGCTGTACTTGCAGGTCATGAAGGTGATACACAAACTGCATCCAAAGTTAGAAAAGAACGTAAATCAGTATTTGATAAATGGTCTGAAAAGTTGAAAGACTTTTTAGATAACGCAGAATAAAGGTCCTAATAGTAAGAAAAGAATTCACCCATAAACCAGTAATAAAAATAGTATGAGCAACAACACGGAATTTGAAGGAATAGCTTTCGATTTGCCCAAAAATCAAAGCAATGTAATAAAGGTCATCGGAGTAGGTGGTGGTGGTAGCAATGCCATTAATCATATGTTTCAGGCAGGAATCAACGGTGTTGATTTTGTAATCTTGAATACGGACTCTCAAGCATTGACAAATAGTTCTGTACCTAATAAAATTCAATTAGGGGTTTCCCTTACGGAAGGACTTGGTGCTGGCGCCAATCCTGAAGTTGGAGAGCAGGCGGCGATTGAAAGTACAGAAGAAATCAAAGGAATGTTGGATGTTACCACAAAAATGGTATTCATAACTGCCGGAATGGGTGGGGGGACAGGTACTGGTGCTGCTCCCGTTATTGCTAAAATGGCTAAGGAGATGGATATTTTAACTGTGGGAATCGTTACGATGCCATTTCAGTTTGAAGGAAAAATGCGATGCCAACAAGCTCAGTTGGGTATCGAAAGACTTCGAAACAATGTGGATTCTTTAATTGTAATCAATAATAACAAGCTTAGGGAAGTTTACGGAAATCTAGGCTTTAAAGCTGGATTCTCGAAAGCAGATGAGGTTTTAGCTACTGCTGCTCGTGGAATTGCTGAAGTTATTACACATCACTATACACAAAACATCGATTTACGTGATGCTAAAACGGTACTGTCGAATAGTGGTACTGCTATCATGGGCTCTGCAATCGCTACAGGTTCATCAAGAGCAAACGAAGCTATTATGAAAGCTTTGGATTCTCCATTATTGAATGATAATAAGATTACCGGAGCAAAGAACGTACTATTACTTATCGTTTCAGGTTCTCAAGAAATCACGATTGACGAGATTGGAGAAATCAATGATCACATACAAACAGAAGCCGGTCATGGCGCTAACATCATTATGGGTGTTGGTGAGGATGAAGACTTGGGTGAATCAATTGCGGTTACTGTTATTGCAACGGGTTTTGATGTAGATCAACAAGATGATATCGTAAATAGTGAAGCAAAGAAAATTATACATACCCTTGAAGAAGGTCAAAAGGCGGTTCAAGATTTGACTCCAAAAAATATCGTTCATCAATTGATTGAGGAAGAAGAGGTTGTTCAAGAGCCAATTCTGAAGCATACCCTAACCGATGATTTAGATGAATACGACTTGATTCCGACTACAAACTATATTCGGAATTTCAATGTTTTCTATGAAGAAGTTGTTGAAGAAGTAGCAGTTGAAAATGTGTCTGAGGATGATTTCATTATTATCGACTCAACTAAGTTACATGATATTGATGTCGTTGACCATGAAGTAGTCTCCAGCGGCAAGGAAGTTGAAGAAGACCAATTTGCGATGAGTTTTGAATTACCTATTGTAACGCCTAATGAGGAAGAAAAGGAAGATGAGAATGTTATTATGTTCGACCTATCCGAAGATGTGAGTGATATGGATGTCAATGATCATATTGAGGTGATTCCTGTTTTAGAGTATAATAAGGAAGGTGAGACACGCTATAGTTTGGACGATTATATGGAGTTGGAAAACCAGCTAACCGGAGCTAAATCTAAAGCTGAGGAGTTCGAGCCAAAGATTGTTGAAGATGAATTGGTTTTTGAGAAGAGAGTAGTTGCTGAGGAAACAAGTGAAACAGTAAAGGAAATCGACCCAATGGAAACACCCCTTGAGGAGTTACTAAAGGAGAGAGCTGATGAAAGAAGAAGAAAATTAAAGGACTTCAACTATAAGTTTCAGAACAGTCTGAGTAATATTGATGAAATAGAAAAAGAACCGGCTTATAAGCGTCAAGGTGTTGATTTAGACAATACACCTGCTGAAAAAAAGGTGTCTCGAACGACGCTGAGCGAAGATAGCAATGATGAAATTCAATTACGTTCGAATAACTCTTTCCTACATGACAATGTAGACTAACTCAATTAGTGCTACTCCACTACTTAAACCCGGAAGTAAGTTTTACTTTCGGGTTTATTTTTTATCTTCGCAATCCGAAAAAACAATTAAGTTATGGGCTTACAACAGCAAGTAATGGAAAAGATGAAGGAAGCAATGAAAGCCAAAGACAAGGTGGCTTTAGAATCGTTACGAGCAATCAAATCCGCTTTGTTGCTGGCAAGTACTGAAGCTGGATCTGATGGGGAAATGAGCGAGCAAGCAGAGATACAGTTAGTGCAGAAGTTGGTGAAACAACGTAAGGATAGTGCAGCCATTTTTATTGAGCAAGGACGACAAGATTTAGCCGATCCCGAATTAGCTCAGATAGGTGTTATTGAGCAGTTTTTGCCAGAACAGATGTCTGAGGAGGAGGTAGAAAAAATAGTAGTTGAAACAATCGCCTCGACTGGCGCAGAAGGAATGAAAGACATGGGAAAAGTAATGGGAATCGTTTCCAAAAAATTAGCTGGACAAGCTGATGGGAAGACGATTTCGACTATTGTTAAAATTAAATTGATGTAATAAAACGGCCGCGTGGCGCAACTGAATAGCGCATCAGATTTCGGCTCTGAGGGTTGGGGGTTTGAATCCCTTCGCGGTCACAAAAGGGTCTTGCTTAGCAAGACCTTTTTTTAATTTCAAGTATATTTTCTACGTTAATAATTTGAGAAGCCGGTATGATTTCACTCAATTTTTTAATCTTAATGTCCTTCCCTTAGCAGGGGAGGACCAAATATGACGCACTTTTTGTTATACAAAAAAACCTCCTATTTCCAGGAGGCTTTTAACCAAAATAATTAACAACCAAATCGTCCCTTTTGACATCCTACTGGCAAAAGGGTGATACTTTAATTCTATAATTTTAATTTTATAAACACTTCATGTGTTCCTTGGGATGCAGCTTGTACAGGGCTGTCATATGCCGATTCGTAGGCATAGCCTAGATCTACCCACTCGGCTACATTGAATAGGAATAGCCCTCCAAAGCCTTCGTCTAATCTATAGAGCCCTCCTAGTTCGATACGGTCTTTTATTCTGATAGCAGCGGTAAAGTTGTAGCTCCGTTACGTGCTGCAACCGTAACATCTGCAGAAGATGGTCCATTTATCGTTCTACGTGATGCTTTGAATTTAACATCATAAGTAAGTCCTGCTATGGTGTTAACATCTTGATATCCTTGTGAACCTAAATCAACTTCTAAAACCTTGTTTGCTCCATTTGTTCCGCCATACGTTGTTTCAGGACCGGTTTCAAAACCTAAGGTTCCAGTAGAAGTCCAAAATGTGGTTGCATTGTCAAATCCCGCATCATTTGCTAAATCTGCAGACACACTTATCGAGAAATCCTCTAAATCTTCAGGTGTGGTATCTCCGATAATTGGAATAGAAATTGTACCTGATGTACTGCCTTGCGGAATAGTAATTCGATCTCCGGGTACGATATAGTCCGTTCCTTCGGTAGCCGTATTTGCCGTGATATCATACAGAATGGTCACTCCACCAACAGGAGCTGCAGAAGGTAGCGTTACCGTTAGAACTGCATTAGAGCTACCGGAATTTCCTTCGATTATCGAGATATCTTCTACTGTTGCCTGTGCAAAAAGCGATGTGTTTCCTAAAAAAAGTGAAAAAATTATAATTGCTAGTAGCTTGTAAAATTGCTTCATCATGGTAAATTTGGGTTTCCTTCAAAAATTTAATAGATGACAATAACTTACTTTTATGTAGTATAATTCTTACAAATGTTGTGTAATGATGATGTTTTGTTGTGAAAGCATCGATTATGTGTGTGGTTGTTTGGGTGAAAGGGGTTGTTGGATGGTTGGATTGTGGGATGGATGCTTGAAGCTCGATGCTCGATGCTCGGTGCGCGAAGTCGGATTGTTGGACTATTGGATTTTTCGAAGAATAGATTATTGAGTATTTGCTACCCCAAGCTCTATGGAGCGGTTCTTCATTTGTGGGATTTTCTGGACGAAACTGCGACTTGAAAAATATTTAAATACAAAAAACGGATTGGTGAGCCCATCCGTTTTTTGTACTCTTGAAATAGAAGTGTTTTCTTATTTTGCGTTTAGGGGGATGATTTTGAAAATGGAATCATCGCCTTTGGTCATGTTTTCTGATAGGGCTTGGAATGCTTCTGCTTCGGGGTCGTTTTCATTCCAGTCTATTCTTCCTTTGTTGAAATCTGTATAATAGGCATCCCAAGTTGGGTATTTTTCTCTTGCAAGAGGCAGAACTTCTTGTGTCATGCTAATCACTTCGTCTTTACTTAAATATCCTGCCGCGTAACCCATACAGGCATTGTTTACGATACGTGCATAATCCCACGCTTTGAATTCGTGTTCTCTGGTTTTTAAATCCTGAATTGTTTCTACAAGAGAGGCTTTATTGGTTACGTCCCACATTTCTCTAAACATACTTTTGATACCCGCTGCTTGTGATTTTTCAAACGGAAATTCTAGAATTTCTTTATAGCCGCTAACTAAATCAGCATTGCTCGTATAGCCTGCATCACTCATCATAGATTTTACTTCATCTGCGCCGCCATATCCATTAAAGAAATAAATTCCGCCAAGCATAAAACCGCTCAGTTGTTCATCTTTTATCTGTGAATCTGAAGAGCCACAAGATGTTATTACTAAGGCAAAAAGGATGGCGAATACAGTTATAGAAGTTTTTTTTAATACATTCATTTTTTTGTGGTTTTTAAAGGTTATTTACTCGTATTATTTGCAATTCAACTAAAGCCTCTTTAGAAAGGGACAAGGTCTTCAGGTAGTTTAGATATTGGACTGATTATTTCAGTTGGTGTTTCACTAATTTTTCTGAAAGCACAAAACTTTTCTAATATTGTATCAACTTTCATGAGATCTTTTTGATTATCATATGACTTAAGAAATATTCTTTTTCTTGAATCTATACAAATGCTAATTTTCCCAATGGTAGCTGTCAACTCCGCATGAAGTTCTCCATCTTTCCAAACATTTTGGTTTGTAATAACCTGGTAATTATACATTCCTAAAATCTGTAGTAAATCTTTTAAGAATTCGATATGCTCATTTACTAAATCAAACTGAATATATGATTGCCCTTGGTCATTTGTAAAAAGGGAATACGTATAAAGAGTTTTCATAGGAATTGGAGGTTTAGGATTTATATCCCCGCAAGGGTATCATCTTTGATTTTCTGATAGTCCAATTCATCTATAAAGAAGCCATCTACTACTTCACGAATATGTACTGCCTGCAATGTGGAATTGGCGGTTTTGTATTCCGTTTGAATTAGTTCCTTTGCAGGAAATGTTTCGCAATACAATTCGGCTCCATCGGCATTAACAACTTTAATGGTTGCGGTACTCTCTAAAATAGTTTTTCCTGAAAGAGTAAGGTAGGCTAAATCACTATGATGCATTCCGGAAAAAGGTTTGATGGCAGAACTTTGCAAAAGAACATCTGACTTTAAAATTGATACTTGTTTTGGAATTTCGGTCATCTTTTTATCATTGCTACAAGAGATAAAAAAAACTGCAGTTGCGAATAAAAGGGCTTTTAGTTTCATAGTTGTTGTGTGTTATTGTTTTACACTTCAAAGATGAAGTAAAGGCTAAGGTAGAAGTAGGCTTAAAAACGTGAAATGGGACTAGCTGTTTTCAGGGGGGATTTAACCGAGTTAGGATAATTCGAAATTTGTGTTCCTAGGGTAACCACCCCGCCCTGCGGGCACCCCTCCTTGAAAAAGGGGGACCTGAAGAAAGTGGATTTTTAAGAAATCGGAGTTCTAAGAATCCAAAAGGCCCATTTTGATGGCATGTTTGGTGAGGCCGGCTAGGTTTTTTACTTGTAGTTTTGAGATAAGGTTTTTGCGGTAGCTTTCGATGGTGTGCTTGCTCAAGAAAAGTGTATCTGCGATTTCTTGTGTGGTGTTCTCCTCGGCGATAAGTTTTAATACTTCTTTTTCGCGTTCGGTCAGATTTACCTCTTCTTGTTTTTTATTTTCGAACATGGCGTCGGTATAGGCTCTTTTGATTTCGGCCGAAAAGTATTTTTCACCTTTTATGATAGTGCGAATGGCATCTAAAAGCTCATCTTTTTCTGCATTTTTTGGTACATAGCCATCGACATTATTGCGGATGAGTTTATCAATCATTTGCCCATCAATATGCATACTTACCACCAAGGTTTTTAAAGAAGGGTATTTCTCTTTGACAATCTTGTTCAATTCAATACCGTCCATTTCTGGCATGGTTAAATCGGTAACTAAAAGGTTTAAATCATCAACTCCGTTGATGTCTAAGTATTTTACTACTTGCGCACCATTTTTGAAGGTAGTTGTTACCGAGAATTCAGGTGCATCTTTTAAGATGCTCATGAGTCCGTCAATAAACATTTTATGGTCGTCGGCGATTATTAGATTGTAGTTCATGATTCTTTGGTTTTTATGGGAATTTCTATAGACACCACCGTTCCACGTTCTAGCGTAGAATCGATATGCAAAATTCCGGATAATTCTTTTATTCTGTTTTTTATATTTTGAAAACCTATGCCATCGGAAGAAGTTGTCGTTTTAAAGCCCTTTCCGTTATCCTCAAACAAAAGGGAAAGTTCGTTCTCGATGAGACTCAAATGAATATCCACTCTTGATGCGGCAGCATGTTTTAGGGTATTGGTCATTAACTCTTGAATAATCTTATAGATTTCCATCAGATGCTTTTCGTCAATAGCATTGATTTCCTTTTCTGGATGCGGATGGAAAGCTACTTCCAATTCTCCTGTATTTGAAATGGATTTGATGTATTCCTTAATTAATTGGGTAAAAGCATTTTCCTTAAATTTCTTAGGAATCAATGTATGTGAAATATCACGTACTAGCTGATAGGTTTCATCAATTTGTCCTGTTAAGGACTTTAGTTTTTCCGAATCCCCTTCCATACTGGCGAACTGCAGTTTAATTCCGGCAAGATTTCCACCAATACTATCATGTAGTTCTTGAGCAATTCGTTTGCGTTCTTCATCTTGCCCTTCAATAGAAGCTTTGATTAAATTCAGTTCTTGCTCTTGCTTCAAAGACTCCACTTTTTGGGTATTGATTTCCTCTTGTTTTTTTGCTAATTCACTCTGTGCTTGAATCTTTTGATAGTAAACATATAGCAAGGCCATAACTGGTATCAGGATAATTAAGAAACCAATTAGAAAAGCATTTTTAATCGTTTTTTGTCTTTTTAATTCGGCCTCTCGCACCAATTTTCCCTCTTCCAATTCTACGATTTCTTTTTCTTTTTCTAAGGTTTCGTATTGAATTTCAAGCTCTTTGATAATGGCCTTTTGCTGCTTGGAATTCTTTGCGCCAACCACTTGAAATAGTTGTGTTATTACGGCGTAGGCATTTTTATAATCCTCAAGTCTGGCATAACTTCGGGCCTGAACGCTGAGCGCATCTTTTTGAAATTCAAGATTCTCACGATCAATGGCGTTGATGTAGGCAAAACTCAAGGCGATATTGGCGGTTTCATACATGCCTTCTTTATAATAAAGCTTGCCTAAAAGTAAAGACCCTTCAAAATAGATGGCGGTATAGCCTTCTTTTAAAGCGCGTTCGCGAATATCTTCATAATCGGTAAAGGCTTTTCCAAGGTCATCATTGGCTTCCGCTAATTTTGCTTGTTCAAGGCTTACGGTTAACTCCATTTCTAAATCACTAAAATCAATGGACATTTTTAAGGCCTCATCATAATAGTTTCTCGCTTGGTCGTAATCCTCTTTTTTCAAATAGGCATTTCCTAATACCACAAGAACTTGATTGGTGGTTTTAGTAAACTCAGTACTGAATTGAGGTAAGGATTCTTCAAGTATGGAAATGGCTTTGTCTGTATCCCCTTTTGCCAAATACGCCTTAGCGAGACCTAACTTATTTTTGTATTCGTAGGCTCTGAAATTTCCTTCCTTTGCTGATTGAACGCCTTTGATATGCCATTTGGTTGAGTTTTCTAGAAGTCCGTTGAATGCATTTCCAACTCCCATGAAATAATGGGCTTTGGCAAATTCGCGGTTTTTTTCTTCTTCAGTTTTATCCCAATTTCCCAATTCCTTTTCATAGAGATTGGCATATTTTAGAATAGAATCAGTTTCTCCCTTTTTAATGTACGCCTCGGCAAACTGTTCAAAAATGGAAAAACGCTGTACTCCGAATGAAGCTTTCTTCAATTCTTTATAATAGGGTTCCAGTGATTTTTGTTTGGTATTCGGAATAGTAGAAAAGGTAATGCGCTTTGTTTCTTGGACTGTATCAGTTTCTGTATTTTGAGAGAAGACAGAGGCCGTAAAAAGACAAAGCCAACCCAACATAACTATTTTATTAGCACGCATTTTAGTATATGAAAAATTTGGTTCCTTTCTCAGAGGTATTTTTTTTGTTTGGTAATCAACTTGGTTTGTATTGAGGAACTAATAGTTCTTCTCAATGTACAAAATTAGCCTTTTAGCTATAACGCAAATACGCACATAATAGTGAATATGCACCCCCTGAAAACCGTGATATTCTAAAATTAGGGACTTTTTTCCCAGGATTGTTTTGCTCGGATATGCTTCACAATAATCTTTGCATGAATACGAGAGTTCTCGATAAACCATTTATGCGTTTCCATTCCACCGCAAATAACACCCGCTAAATAGAGTCCGGAAACATTACTCTCCATAGTGTCCGGATTGTAATTCGGAAGCTTTTTTTTATCTTCTGAAAGTTCAATACCCATTTTTTCTAAAAATTCGAAGTTGGGCATATAACCAGTTAGAGCCAAAACAAAATCATTTTCAAGGGTCATTTCACCGTTAGGAGATGCAATGATGATTTCATCTTCCTTGATTTCTTTTACCGTGGAATTGTAATAGGCCTTTATACTGCCTTCCTCAATACGGTTAATAATATCAGGACGTACCCAATATTTTACGCGCTTACCAACTTCGGGTCCACGAATAATCAAAGAGACTTCTGAACCTTTTCGGTAGCATTCCAATGCAGCATCAATCGCGGAATTACTAGCACCGATAACGGCGAGCTTCTGACTCGCATAAAAATGAGGGTTGTTGTAGTAATGTGAAACTTTGGGCAAATCTTCTCCCGGAACCTTCAAAGTATTTGGCAAATCATAAAAACCAGTTGCCAAGACGACATTCGAAGCGGTGTAGGTTCCTTTGTCCGAAACAATTGTAAATAAATCATCAGATTCACTGACACTTTCGACTTTTTCAAAAAGATGAATGTTCAACTTGTTCGAGGTGACAATTCTTCGGTAATATTCCAAAGCTTCATCGCGTTTTGGCTTTGCTTCGTTGCTGATAAAGGGAATATCATCGATTTCCAATTTTTCCGAAGAAGAGAAAAACTGCATGTTTGAAGGATAGTTGAAAAGGGAGTTGACAATCGGTCCTTTTTCGATAATAAGATAGTTCAGGCCTTTCTTTTGGGCTTCTAAACCGCAAGCGATTCCTATGGGGCCACCTCCAATAATAACAAGGTCGAATGATTTCATTACCCTGCAATTGCTTTTAAATCTAGAATGGTCTGGGTCGGGTTTGCGCTTTTGAAAACAAAGCTGCCTGCAACTAAAACATCAGCGCCGGCATCTGTTAAAGATTTCGCATTTAAGGACGTAACACCACCATCAATTTCAATTAAAGTACTAGCGCCTTTTCGTTGAATCATTGCTTTCAATTGCTTTACTTTCTCATAGGTGTTCTCAATAAATGATTGTCCCCCAAAACCTGGGTTCACACTCATCAAACAAACCACATCGATATCTTGAATGGTATCTTCCAATAAAGCAACACTTGTATGTGGATTCAAAGCCACTCCAGCTTTCATGCCCTCCGCTTTTATCGCTTGTAGCGTTCTGTGTAAATGCGTGCATGCTTCGTAGTGCACACTAAGTACGTCAGCGCCTAACTCCGAAAAAGTCTTTATGTAGCGGTCTGGGTCCACAATCATCAAATGCACATCCAAGGGTTTTGCGGCGTGTTTGGCTATTGCTTTTACGACAGGCATTCCGTAGGAAATATTCGGAACGAAAAGACCGTCCATGACATCAATATGATGCCAATCAGCTTCACTTTGGTTGACCATTTCAACGTCGCGTTGCAGATTACCAAAATCGGCGGCCAGGAGGGAAGGGGCTATTTTTGTACTCATTATATAGAATCTTCAGAATTCAATACAAAAGTACGTAATTGGATGGCTATGGAATATACCTGAAATCAATAGATTTAAGTTTATTCCTTAAAGTATTCAATGATATCGCCTTCAGCTGCGATGTAGCCGAAGGAATTCTAAGACTTGCTCTCAACTAAACTGCTCATCATTTCCTTTGCTTTTTCCTTATCATCATTATAGAAATACCAATTGGCAATTCCATAAAGTATGGCATCGTTGGAAGGACTTCCCGTTTTCGTCTGTAAAAGGGTATCCACAGGAATCAGGCCTTTATATAGTTTACAGAGTTCATGATAGCTTTGATTTTCAATGACATCCATTTTAACTTCAATTGGTTCCAGCATTTTAGTAGCCAATATTGAATCTCCGAGGCGTTGTTGTATCATATAAAGCCAGTGCGTACTTGAAACGATATTATCAGGAAGTTTTCCTGAAGCTCTACATTTAGTATAAGCTTCAAATGCTTTTTCGTAATCATGTGTCAGGTAATAGGCTAATCCCAAGTGATACCAAATATTGCCGTGTAGAGTGCTTACAGGAATATTCATTGCATTGGGCATTCCGTCAGGTTCGATTTCATTTTCAGTCCCTTCGATTAGTTGACCTGCTTTTTCTAAATCGGCGATGGCCTTATCAAATTTTCGCAGGGAGATATAACGGTGACCACGATGTCGATATAACTTTGCATCCTTGGGAAACTTCTTGATTCCCTTAGTGTATATGGCTATGGCATCTTCGTACTTTCCTAAATATGCCGTTCTTCTACCATACCAGATTATCTTATCTACATCATCGGGATTTGTCTCATAATCCTCTTTGGCTATAGTGTATTGACCCAATGATTTTTCGTAAGGTTCTGGCAAGATGATTTCTTTGCCCAAAGGCGTTATAAAATCTATCTGAGGTTCGGCGGAAGTGACCTCCTCTTTTTTTGCTTCCCGACAGCTAGAGTGAACGAGCAATACTAGTAGAACTATTCCGAGCTTTTTCATGTGAGTTTTGATTATATTTTTTCCGCAATAACTTCCACCATCAAACAGGGGCATATGGTTGCTCCATCAATTTTTTCTAATTCTTCCAAATCAAGAAGTGCTTCATTAACTTCTTCTGGAGTAAGATATTTTTGGGGAATGAGTCGCGGAAAATAGCTTTGAAAAAAGGTTTTTGGCCATTGCCAGACACCGTTTTTTGGAGTGGCTATTTTTGCCATGGGTCTAAGGCCAATTACTTTCATGCCAATTTCAGGAAGTATAGTTGGCAAATGTCTTCCTATATCAATTTCATTATCTGAATCTTTAAAACTTTTTAAAGCCATACAAATAGCTTTGGCTAGCGCTTCTTTTCTGGGTTCAGTTTGCAGCAACCCCCAATCATAGTATTCTTGAATAACCATTCTACCGCCAGGTTTCAATGCCGTAGAAACTTTTTTAAGTATTTCCTTTGGGTTTGGAATCCATGCCAAGGCCCACCTACAATACATGGCATCTAAGCTATTCGGTTGCAATTTCATTTCGCCGAAATCACCATGAATTGTTTCAATATTGAGATTGTATTGTTGGGCAATGGAATCTAAGAATTTGATGTACTTCTCTGATTTATCGATTGCGATTACCTTACCTTTCTCACCTGCTAGAAACGAAAGTTCTTTGGTGCAATATCCTGGTCCGCAACCTAAATCAAGAAATGTTTGTCCTGCACTAAAATTTGCCAGACGCCATCCACGCTGTGCTTCTTCCGCCCAGACTTGGTGTTGCACCCCTAATCTGAAAAGTTCTTCTTCATCCGCTCCTAAAATGTATGCTTTTTCTTCTGTCAAAACCTGTATTTAGTTAAATGTCTTTTATAGTAATTGATGGCCACCATATAAATAGTCCATATCTGGTTTTTCGGTGGCAAAGTAATGTACCCAAATATACACATGGCAAAAGCCACTCGCCAATAAAGCAGCCGAAGAGTTAAAAGCAATTGCAATTCCCCAGAACATTAAAAATCCAAAAACGTACATACTATTTCCAGAATATTTGAACATACATTTTTTGACTAATGGCATGTTTCGATAATTCAAATCGAAGTGGTCTCCACCAGCGGCCCTAATAAAACCGAAATATTTATTGACACTATACATCGCGTAAATAGCGGGTACAAGAAGTGCTATAGCAACTATTATTCGAGGGACTAGACCTAGTCCTAAACTTTCGCCATCGGCCCATGCCAAAAGTAGCACAAGAATTGGTCTCGCTACCAGCAATACAAAGAAGATGATTAAATAGTTTGTAAATCCGATGGAGTTGCTAACTGCCTTTGATTTTAGTTCTATCCTCCAGCCAATCCATACAAAAACTTGATGTGCAATAGGAACACCTATAGATAACCAAAATAGAACAGGAAACGGCTGGCCTATTTTCACCCACAAGAACCAGGTCAATGGCAAAAGTAATATCAGGACAGCAAAATGTAGAAGCTGGCCCGACCATAAACTAGGTGGTTGATGGTTATTCATTATTGGATTTTTTCGGAATAGACTTCATGACTTTCATCACCACCTGCCTGTAAATATGCGAAAAGGTCCTTTATCTCTTTCGGGTTTAAACGGTTTAGGAGACCTGATGGCATGGGTGAAAGCGGAGAAGGTTCCCTTTTGGAAATATTCTCTTTGGCAACATCTACCGTATAACTTTCATTAAATGGATTGGGCATTACTATAACTGTACCATCATTCTCCGATTTGATACGTCCTGATATTTTTTTGCCATCTTTTAAATGAAACAAAGTATTGGCATACTGATCGGAGATTTCATCATTGGGACTATACGTGGCAAAGAGCATTTCATAATTATTAAATTTGGTATGCGCTTGGGTCAAATCTGGACCAACACCAGCTCCTTCGCCTCGAATTCTATGACATAGCACGCACATTCCTGCTTGAAAAGCACGTTTTCCTTTTTTGTAATCGACTTGGTAATCTGCCAATTCATCGCCCCAAACCAATTGCCCAATTTCTCTCCCACCATATTCATTTCCTGGACCAATAGGCTGAGGTAACTCGGCAATTGCCGTTGAAGGAGAATAAACTCCTGACATTTCTTGAAAATATTCTTTCTGATCGTCAGGAACATTCTTCATAGCCGCCAAACGAATATTTTCCATACCTGGTTTAAAACTCAATCCGCCTTTTGAATTTAGTACATCGTAAAACCAATTAAAATATTTTTCACGAGCTTCCTTAGTCCAACCCTTATCCGCATGGCTCAAAAGGACTCCGTAGTAAATGGCTTCACTTGGCGGCATTTTGTCTAGAATTTCGCGAATCAACGGCCCATATTGTTCGCTACGTTCCGTGATTTCCTCGGAAAGGAAGTCTTTGGAAAGCGTTGTACCTTCTTTGGTATGTTTGTCGAGTAGGGCTACTAATTCTTCTGTAATTCCGTCAGCATCCAGGTATAATAATAGTTGTCCTAATTCACGATTTACCTCGTCGCTGTCGTTGGGAAAGTGAGATTTCAGAGCCTGTACGGTATTTTCGGTATTGAATTCAGGTTTGCCCATTCGAATAAAATTAAGCTGATACGCACGTAATAAAGCAACTTGTTGTTCAAATTGTAGTTTTGATAGATTTATACTATTGAGTTTTTTGATAACACCCTGCTGTTCCTTTTTCTCAATCCTCTTTGACATAACTATGCTAGATTCAATAATCTTAATGGGATCTTTTTCTGCAAAAAATCTGTGTACCCAATAGGTAGAATAATCTTTTTCTAAAGCGATTCTTGCTGCATAGCGAATATAACGATCTTCGTGATTTAGATTTGCCCAAGCTAGTTGAATAAGTTCAGATGATTTTGATTTTCCTGAATGATACTTTTCAAGACTCCTACGCAATTTCCTTAGTTCCCCGGTCTTTGTATCAACAATGGCTTCACGTTCTTTGGAATCAGAACCTGTATACCGAAGTCGGAATAAATGTGAGTCGATTCTTCGTCCTCCCGAGGCAAAATATAGATTACCATCAGCACCGGCAATCATATCGGTAAGGGGCAGGGGAGTACCCGAAAGAAATTCTTTGCGTTCTGCTGTATAACTACTTCCCTTTGGTTTTAAGTCGGCAAAATATAGGGTTCCGAAACTCCAATCCATTACGAAGATTCCGTTTTTATAAGTTCCTGGGAAATCCAATTCAGCGCCTGAAAGGACCGCCGTAGGCGAACCTTGTTCGAGATTGTGCACTGCGGGTAAGGCATCTGGATAATAGGCCGGCCATTTTCCTGAACCCGTACGCCAACCATATTCACTACCACTTGTTACATGACAGATTCTTGTAGGGCGGTACCAGGGCATTCCGATATCCCATTCCATATCGGCGTCATAAGCGAAAAGTTCTCCATCTTCATTGAAAGCTATATCAAATGGATTTCGGTACCCAGCAGAGATTAATTCCCAATCGGTTCCCTCGGGATTAAACTTGCAGATCCATCCCCCTGGTGCTTTTATGTCGTTGGCATGTCCACGTGCATCTAAATAGGGTTTAAATAAATTGTCTTCCCCCCAGTTGGTTGGTAGTCGGCTGTTTTCTTTTACTACATTGGGAACTAAAGTGTGATTTCCTGCGATGAAATAAATTTCTTTTCCGTCTGGTGAAAGTACAAAACTATGCGGGCCATGTTCGCCGGCACCATCAAGTTTAAGAAGCATTTCCACCTTGTCTAATCTACCATCATGATTGTTATCGGTTATTCGGTAAATGCCACTACCGTTTTCTTCTTCATCTGGCACATCGTCCTTCCATCTTTTATTTACGGCAACATATAGACTATTAAAAGCCCATAGCATACCATGCGCTTCCCCAATTTCCAAGTCAAGGGCATTCACATTTTCCAGTTTTAATTTCTGACCGATTGCAGGAGGATTGAAATAATAAATTTTTCCGTATTGGTCGCAAGCATATATGATATCATTTGGGCCCTGAGCCAAAGCTACCCATGAACCTTGTTCGTTCGCGCTTGGTTGGTAGAGGTCTTCTAAAATAAAACCTTCTGGGAGGTTAAACGCGATTTCTTTGTTTTGCTCTTCGGATGCTGTTTCGGTTGTATCATTTTTACAGGAAAGTAAAACACAGTTTAAAGCTAGTAGTACGGCGAGAATTTTATTCATGATGCTAGGAATGAGAGGTTTCCTATAAAAATAGTGAAAACTAGGGTAGCAAAAACAGGGTGGTCAAAATTGATACGGATTGTTGAAGAAGTGATTTATCGAAGACTTTTTAAACCTTCATAAACTGCAATACCAACAGCATTTGCCAAGTTCAAACTGCGAATGTGTTCGCTATATAAAGGTATATTGTAAAGCTTGTCTTGGTTACTTTGAATAATTTCGTTGGATAGCCCAACCGATTCTTTTCCGAAAACCAAGAACATATCATCTTCAAAGTCAATTGACCAATGGTCCTGATTTCCGTGGCTTGAGAAATAGACCAATTTTTTTTCGCTATGGATTTTGTAAAACTCGGCAACACTTTCGTAGATAAAAAGGGAAATATGTTTCCAATAGTCCAATCCGGCACGTCTAAGTCTAGAATCGCTCAATTCAAATCCGAAGGGTTTTACTAGATGTAATCTAGAGCCGGTAGCCAATGCTAATCTGCCAATATTACCTGTATTATTGGGAATTTCTGGTTCTATAAGAACAATATTAAACGCCATTATTTTTTGATGGATTGCAAGTATAAATGTTCTACTTTTTCTCGTGCCCAAGGAGTTTTCCTAAGAAATTTCAAACTAGACTTAATGGAAGGATTACTTTTAAAGCAATTTATATTTACTTGTCTGGCAAGGTCTTCCCATGTGTAGTTTTGTGTAAGGTATTCTAAGATGTCAACCAACTTTACTCCATGAAGTGGATTATTGGGTTGTTCCTGTTTTTTATCCATGGAAATGAAAATACATAAATATTACTATCTTAGACTGCTACTTGTACCTTAAATTTGTCTACTTTCTTTACAGCTTTCACTGAATCTATAAAATGAAAAAACTCCGGTAATCAGCCGGAGTTTATTCATCAATCAAAAAACGAACAGTCATGATAAACTGTTGTTACTTTCAAAATTACAATTTATATGCCAAATTTCCAATTTAAGGAGATTTTAACAGGTAAATCGTAGAAATTCTATGCTATACTGTACTATCCGAGATAAGTTTTCAAGATTTTACTTCTTGAAGTATGCTTTAATCTGCGGATTGCCTTCTCTTTAATTTGACGAACTCTTTCTCTTGTAAGGTCAAAAGTTTCACCAATTTCTTCTAAAGTCATAGAATGCTGTCCGGCCAAACCAAAGTATAGGCGAATAACATCTGCTTCTCTAGGCGTTAAAGTTTCTAAGGCCCGTTCGATTTCAGTACGTAAAGATTCGTGCAATAATTCACGATCAGGGTTAGGAGATTCACCACTACGAAGTACATCATAAAGGTTAGAATCTTCACCAGCAATCAATGGGGCATCCATCGATACGTGACGACCTGAATTTTTCAATGATTGTTTTACGTCCTCAACCGTCATATCTAATTCTTTTGCAATTTCTTCCGGCGAAGGCATACGTTCATGCGCTTGCTCTAAGAAGGCAAAAGTTTTATTAATCTTGTTGATTGAACCAATTTTGTTCAATGGTAAACGAACAATACGCGATTGTTCAGCTAAAGCCTGTAAGATAGATTGGCGAATCCACCATACGGCGTAAGAGATAAATTTGAAACCACGGGTTTCATCAAAACGTTGTGCCGCTTTAATCAATCCTAAGTTTCCTTCATTGATTAAATCTGGCAGAGTAAGGCCTTGGTTTTGGTACTGCTTTGCAACCGATACTACGAATCGAAGATTGGCTTTGGTAAGTTTTTCAAGAGCGATCTGGTCGCCTGCCTTGATACGTTGTGCCAATTCTACTTCTTCATCTGCAGTAATCAAGTCAACCTTGCCGATTTCTTGCAAGTACTTGTCCAAAGATGCGGTCTCTCTATTAGTGACCTGTTTTGTAATCTTAAGCTGTCTCATTTTCGGGGATTAAATTCATAATTTAATAGACTGCATATACTTATACGTACAATTCTTCAAAATGTTACAAAACCGTAAAAAAAAGTTTATTTATCGGTTAAACGGTACAAAAAAGCCCCAACTGAATAGTTGAGGCTTCCATATTGAATTGAGAAAAGGGTTTAATCTCTTCTAGGTTTACGATCTCTATTGCGATCGTTTCTACGGTCATTATTACGTGGTGGTCTTTCAACATAACCTTCAGGTTTTGGCAAAAGCGCCTTGCGCGATACTTTTTCCTTACGTGTACGTTTGTCTAAACCAAAGTACTTCACATCAAACACATCTCCCATGTTTACCACATCTGAAACATTTTCTGTGCGTTCCCAAGCCAATTCAGATACATGTAACAATACTTCGTTGCCAGGAGCATCTTGATATTCCACTACAGCACCAAAATCCAACATCTTGATAACCTTTACTTCGTAAACGCTACCAACTTCTGGTTTGAACATTATTGAATCGACTTTTGCTAAGACAGCATCGATTCCATCTTGGTCCGTTCCTAAAATTTCAACAATTCCTTCTTCAGTAACAGGATCTTCATTAATAACGATGGTCGTTCCAGTTTCTTTCTGAAGTTCTTGAATCACTTTTCCACCAGGTCCAATAAGGGCGCCAATGAATTCATTTGGAATGCGGCGCGTTATCATCTTAGGAGCATAGCTCTTAACATCTGCATTAGGTGCGGCAATCGTATCCGTTAATTTTTCCAAGATATGCAAACGTCCTTCACGGGCTTGCTTCAAGGCGTTTACAAGAATCTCGTAAGACAATCCTTTTACCTTGATGTCCATTTGACATGCTGTAATACCGTCTGCGGTACCCGTTACTTTAAAGTCCATATCACCTAAGTGATCTTCATCACCTAAGATATCAGAAAGAACAGCATACTTTCCAGAATCAGCGTCAGAAATTAATCCCATTGCAATACCGGAAACGGGTTTTTTCAATTGAACACCGGCATCCATAAGAGCCATAGTTCCTGAACAAACCGTAGCCATAGAAGAAGAACCGTTAGATTCCAATACCTCAGATACAACTCTTACCGTGTATGGACAATCTTCAGGCACCATTCCTTTAAGTGCACGTTGTGCTAAGTTACCGTGACCAACCTCTCTACGCGATGTTCCACGAATAGGTCTTGCTTCACCCGTACAGAAAGGAGGAAAATTATAATGTAAATAGAAACGCTCTTCACCTTCTTGCGATGGCATGTCTATTTGGTTGGCATCTCTAGATGTTCCTAAAGTTACGGTTGCCAAGGCTTGAGTTTCTCCACGTGTAAAGATAGATGAGCCATGAACAGATGGTAGGTAATCTACCTCACACCATATTGGTCTGATTTCGTCGGTCTTACGACCATCTAAACGCTGACCTTCATTTAAGGTAAGATCACGAATTGCAGCTTTTTCAGCAGCGCGATAATATTTGGAAACCAATCCACCATAGTCTTCTAATTCTTCTTCAGAAAAAGTAGCTTTGATTTCTTCTTTTATTTCAGAGAACGCTGCACTTCTTTCGTGCTTTGCGGATCCTGCTTTTGCAATGGCATATACTTTATCGTATGCCATGTCATGTACTTTCTTAGCTAAATCTTCGTCTGACCTTTCTTCTGGATACTCGCGTGTATCTTTCTTTCCGAAAGCTTCAGCTAATCTCAATTGAGCAGCACACTGTACTTTAATTGCTTCATGAGCAAATTTGATGGCTTCTGTCATTTCCTCCTCGGAAATTTCATCCATCTCACCTTCAACCATCATTACAGAATCAGCGGAGGCACCTATCATCATATCGATGTCAGATTCTGCTAACTGTGCTAAGGTTGGATTGATAATGAATTCACCATTAACGCGGCCTACTCTTGCTTCGGAGATTGCACACTCAAATGGGAAATCGGACAATTGAATCGCGGCAGATGCAGCCAAACCGGCCATAGCGTCTGGCATAACGTCTGGGTCATGAGACATCAATTGAATCATCACCTGAGTTTCAGAGTGATAATCTTTTGGGAATAATGGACGTAATACACGATCCACTAAACGCATAGTCAATACTTCACCATCACTTGGTCTCGCTTCTCTTTTGAAGAATCCCCCTGGATAACGACCAGCAGCGGCAAATTTTTCGCGGTAGTCTACCGTTAATGGAAGGAAATCAACATCTTTCTGATCGTAGTTAGATACTACGGTACACAAGAGCATACATTTTCCTGATTGAACAACAACAGAACCATGTGCCTGTTTCGCTAATTTTCCGGTTTCGATAGAAATTTCCCTACCGTCACCAAGGTCTATGACCTCTCTAAATACTTTTGGAATCATAAAATTGATTTGTATCCGCCAATGGGCGGACTGTTAAACAATGGTCATCCGGATGTTGAGACCGGAAGGTTGTGTTGTTGTGTGTGCTGAAAGCACTTGACCAATGAAAAACTGTGTGCAGCTTTTAGTTTTGCCTTAAATTGTTAAGGACTTTATATAAAAGTAGGGGCTGAAAATTTTTCAGCCCCTACCATTTTATTTTCTAATACCTAATTCTTTGATGAGCTCACGATATTTTACAATATCTTTTTTCATCATATAATCTAGAAGGCTTCTTCTTTTACCTACCAATTTTACCAAAGAACGTTCTGTGTTAAAATCTTTATGGTTTTTTTTAAGATGCCCGGTCAGGTGATTGATACGGTGTGTAAACAATGCGATTTGACCTTCAGTAGAACCTGTGTTCTCTGCTTTTCCGCCGTGTTTCTTAAAGATTTCGGCTTTTACTTCTTTCGTTAAGTACATGCAAATATTATTGTAAATGATTATTATGTATCTGACTGATTTTCAATCAGGCTGCAAAGATAAAAATATTTTTCCGATGAGCACCCTTCCTATAGTGATTTTTAGCTGTCAATTAAACCTTTTTCAGATACGATCGTCTTAAACCCATAACCTTTTAAATAAATTTGTTATGAAAAAAAGCCTCACAAAGATGGACTTTTTAAGTTTGTCCCTATTGTCAATTGCGTTATTAATTTCATGTAACAAAAACGAAGAAACTTCCGAACTTGAAAGTTCTGAACCAATAACGGCAACAGAACTTAAAACAAGTGATGAAGCCGAGCTTATCTCTGATGAGATAACCAGTATTGCAGAAGACTTGTACGCGGTGGACGAGATACAAGCTACTTCTAAAAGTTTTTATCAATCAGATTATCTACCCGAATGTGTTACAATTACCACTGTCGTTACCGATACTTCTAAAGAGAGAACCATTGATTTTGGTGAGGGATGTGAATTGCGAAATGGCAATGTGCTTAGTGGAATTATTCATCTGAGTTATCTAAAGGATATGGAAATAGCTACGAAAACACTAAACCTTTCTTTGGAAAATTTCACTTACAACGGTGTTGCGGTTGAAGGAAATGCGACTGTTGAACGGATGCGTTCCAATGCAAATGGTAATCCACAATCAGATGCCATATCTCAGTTTAATGGAGTTTGGCCTGACGGAGATACGGCAAACTTTAGTGCTAACAGAACCCGCGAGTGGATTGAAGGTTACGGCTCTGGTTTTTGGGGAGATAATGTTTTCCTTATTACAGGAAGCGCAAGCTATACAGGAAAACTAGGAAATGTATTTCAAAAAGAAATTACATCTCCGTTGAGAAGAGAATGGTCTTGCAGATTCATAGTGAGTGGTGTTCTTGCTATTTCAAGAAATGGCTCTACTGCAACTGTTGATTTTGGAGATGGGTCTTGTGATTCTGTAGGTATATTGACTTCTCCTGATGGTGAATCAACTGAAATTCAGTTGAGACGTTTTTTTAAGAAGTAAAGTCTTATGGTATCTAGCGCAAAGGCTGTTAAAAAGTTCGCTTTTTAACAGCTTTTTTATTTTCAAAAAGCACAACCAGTAGGGAGTGGATCGGTTTCTTCTAAACTTTTGGCAAATTCAACATCTAAGTCCTCAGAACTGAATCCATTGGAAACGGAACCTTTAAAAACTTTGCTTCCGTAGCTTGTTGTATTCATATGGGCTCTGATATAAACCTCTGTGTCTTCCGAAATCGCTACTGGTCCACCAGCGCGGGTAAAAGGCTGCTCATTGACATGGCTGTGGGCAAGAATTCTTCGGTACAAAAGATTTCCATCTAAATCAATGACTTCCCACCAGTCGGTATATTGATTGCAACCCAAATCAGGACTTGAAATCGTTACACTAAAAGTATATTGATTGGCGCCACCCGAGACGGAAACATCCGTCACTTCAGCAACTCCTTCTGTCGTCTCTTGCATTTCCTCTTCTTCCATTCCGAAATTTGGGTCTACCGTATTATCAGTTGAGGAACAACAGGTCATCCACAGAACCAAAAGAATTAGGAAAGAAGATATGGACAGCTTCATAAGTGTATGTTATTTAAATATTTAATCGCTACTTGCAACAATTCATTACAAGTAGCGATTAAAAATATTTTCAATACGAATATGCTAGCTAGCCGAACGAACCGGATTATTTTGAATCAAATCGATATACAAGTTGATTTTCTTTTTCAAATCTCGACGATGCGATATGAAATCTAAGAAACCATGTTCTTTCAAGAATTCCGAAGATTGAAAACCTTCTGGAAGGTCTTTTCCTGTAGTGTCTTTTACAATTCGGGGTCCGGCAAAGCCTATCAAGGCACCTGGTTCAGCAATATTAATATCACCCAACATGGCATAGGAAGCAGTTGTTCCACCAGTAGTTGGATCTGTGCAAAGTGAAATATATGGAAGTTTTGCTTCCGCTAGTTGCGCTAGTTTTGCTGATGTTTTTGCTAATTGCATTAGAGACAATGCTGCTTCCATCATTCGTGCCCCTCCTGATTTAGAAATCATTACAAATGGAACCTTCTTTTTGATGGCGTGATCAATACCACGAGCAATTTTTTCTCCAACAACACTTCCCATTGAACCTCCTATGAAGTTAAAATCCATACAAGAGATAACAATATCTTTTCCCTGTGATTTTCCGAATCCGGTCCTAACGGCGTCTTTAAGTCCGGTTTTCTTTTGCGCGGCTTTTAGTCTGTCATCATATTTTTTGGTATCCTCAAATTTCAGTGGGTCCTTTGATGTCAACTTTGCATCAAGTTCTTTGAATTTATTGTCGTCAAAAAGAATTTCGAAATATTCCTTGCTGCCAATACGAACATGGTAATCATCCTCTGGACTAACGTAAAAGTTTTTTGCTAAATCTTCAGATTCTACAATCTTTCCGGTAGGTGATTTGTACCAAAGACCTTTCGGCGTGTCTTTCTTTTCTTCGGTCGCTGTTTGTATTCCTTTCTCTTTTCGCTTAAACCATGCTGACATATCTGCTCAATTTAGATTTGGAAATTTACAAAAAAATTAAAGCGTATTTACATTGTTTAAGTCTTCGAAGGCTTTTTTCAGACGGTCAATAAATGACTTTTCACCTTCACGTAACCAAACCCTTGGGTCGTATTTTTTCTTGTTAGGCTCATCCGCACCCTCAGGATTTCCTATCTGTGACTGTAAATAATCTTTGTTGTCTTGGATATAATCTCTAACTCCTGCAAGAAAAGCATATTGTAAATCAGTATCAATGTTCATTTTGATTACTCCGTAGCTAATACCTTCGCGAATTTCTTCAACTGTAGAACCAGAACCACCATGAAAAACAAAATCAATATGGTTATGCTCTACGCCGTATTTTTCTGAAACATACTCTTGTGAGTTTTTCAAAATTTTAGGTGTCAATTTTACGTTTCCAGGTTTGTAAACTCCGTGAACATTACCAAAAGCGGCGGCAACCGTAAATCTCGGGCTTACCTTTGAAAGTTCCTCATATGCATAAGCTACTTCTTCTGGTTGCGTATACAATTTTGAATCATCAACATCAGAATTGTCAACTCCGTCTTCCTCACCGCCAGTAATTCCCAGTTCGATTTCAAGGGTCATATTCATCTTTGCCATTCTTTCTAAATACGACTTACAGATTTCGATGTTCTCCTCAATAGGCTCTTCAGATAGGTCAATCATGTGAGAGCTAAATAACGACTTACCAGTCTCGACAAAGTATTTTTCACTAGCATCTAGTAGTCCGTCAATCCAAGGAAGGAGTTTTTTAGCGCAGTGATCTGTATGTAAAATTACCGTTGCACCATAAGCTTCAGCTAGTTGATGTACGTGTTTTGCTCCTGCAACAGCGCCCTGAATGGCTGCATTTTGGTTTTCATTGGATAGACCTTTACCTGCATTGAATTGTGCGCCTCCATTCGAAAATTGAATAATCACTGGTGCATTCAAAGCAGCAGCAGTTTCCAGTACTCCATTAATGGTATCTGAACCGATTACATTTACCGCAGGTAGAGCAAAGCCCTTTTCTTTAGCATAGTTGAAAATCTCTTGAACTTCATCACCTGTTGCAACTCCTGGTTTTATATTATGACCCATAATTTTTTATCGTTTGTTTGAACGTTTTAATTGGGGAGCAAAAGTAAGAAAATAAACAAGGCTTAAAAAAGTTGAATTCAAAAAAACAACTTATTCGATTGATATTGTTTCAGATATTAAATGTCCTTTTTCTGAAAAACCTTGAATTGAAAAAATTAACTTTCTATTCTTGTATTTCTTGGGTATTTTAAAATCGACTTCTCCCTTATCATCAATTTTAATGGATGGTTTCCAATCAACTTCAAACATATTTGGAAATCTCGATTGATGGATTTCATTCAACGGTGTATAATACTTTTTGGGATGGTCATAACCATTTTCAATCACGAATTTATCAAAAAGTTCTTCGATATTTTTTTGGTAACCCTTAGTTGTGAAAACCTGGTAAACAGTAGTTCCATATAATCTACCCTCTAATTTGCCCTCAATCATTGTTGGAGAGTCTGTTACCATGACGTGGGCAACATTTTTCATTGATAAGCTCAATGAGGTCAATTCATCAGGATAAAATAATCGACCATCTATCAACAAAAGAGCTTCTTTCTTATTGGGCGCTTCTAAGTAAGGGTCTAAAGGGTTAGTCTCATTTAGACGGGCCCCGTTAGCTTGTAAAAAAGAAATCAAATCATGTTCATAATTTTGGAAGACTTCTCGAATACGCACCTCTCTATATTTACCAATATCCCGAACCAATGGCTTGTATTTTTCAATCAATTTTCTCCTTCTTAAGTAGCTTTCACTACGCTTTTTTTCAGTAATAATCGCCTCGTCGAGCACTATGGTACCATTAGAGGGTATAATTGTCTCAGGTATATCTGGACTAGGATTAAGTTCCTTAGGTTTTACCAGAGTATTGTTTTTTACATTCGGGTGTTTTTTTTCAAGCGGTATTTTTGGCTTCTCAAGGCTATCATATTTTATTCTTCCCGGCTTTATTATTTTACCTGCATTATCGATAAAAGCAAGCTTGGTCGTATCTTTTTTAAATAGTAAAAGGTTGTTGAAATTAAAACTAAGGTCATTTTTCAAGGCTACCTTGTCAATAATTTGAAAATTGTCACGAATCAACGCAATGGAATCGTATTTGACCGACGATTCTATTTTGCCTCTTAAATCAAAACCATATTCAAATTTATATAAGGGTTTCGATTTGAGTTTTGATATTTTCTCGGGAAGGCTGTATTGAGTCCATCCTTGAGTTAGGAGTAATAAATCTAGATGTTCTTTTCTTTTTTTGTTTTCCGAATTAAAGTAATACGAAGGTTTTTCGATGTATCCTTTTAAGAATGGGGTCAGTAGAAAGGCGGTTTTTATATTCTGTTCTTCATTGCGAAGGGAATTTGGAGAGAATATCGAAATACTCAGGTTTGCCTTTGGTAATTCTCTTCCGCCACGGAGGTTAAGTTTGTAAGCTAAAGAATCATTTTCTTGACTTATTGGCGTTATCAGAACATCAGTCCTTTTTTCTTTTAGTTCAACAAAGAATTTACGTTCGGCAATAGGTTTTTTTTCTTTGAACAAGGTTACTGTATTTACGCCATCAAAAAATAGGTCTTTTTTCATTTGGATTCTTCCTGTCAACGAATCGAATCTTGTTAGGGAAAACAAATCTGAAACCCTATCGTCTTGACGAAACAAAAGACTGTAGTTTGAAAGATCTTTACTATTAAGAGTTCTTTCATTGGTTTTTAAATAAACTTCTACATAATTGTTTTCAATGTTTTCCAGATGAAGGGCAATTCCTTTTCTTTTTGCCACTGGTATTTCAATGGTTAAAATAGTGTCTTTAAAAACGACTTCTGCGTAATATTTTTCGTCTTCTCTATATTGGAAGGTACATCTAGTCATTCCCAAATGCTGACTTTTGAAACTAGCAATTGTTTTCCTCAATTTATTACGAATCTGCCCTTCATAATCACAACCAAAACCATTTAATAGGGCCTTGATTCCAATTCTATTTTCAATACCTTCCAAGAGGTAGCCACCTTCCGGTAAGATTTGAATATCATATTGGTTTTCAATAGGGGCAATGGATTGTTTAGAGTTGTCTTTGAGTACTTGTATTTTTTGTATGTAATAATAGTCATCTCCAAAATTTCTCATATAATTAGTATACCCTTGAATGTAATAAACGCCTTCACCTACGGCGTTATTTAATTCAAATTGCCCTAGACCTATACCTTCTTCAATTAAGACAGTCTTTGAATAAATTGCCAATCCTTGGTGGTCTAATAGGTTTACATATAATTTGGTAGTTTGAATTGAGGGATGATTAATTGTATCCGCAACATACGCCTTGAACCAAATAGTATCGTCTTGAAAATATGAAGTTTTATTGGTGTGGATAAAAACCTTTTCTTTTAGAATCGAGCTTTTATTTAGAACCCTGAAATTTTCGCTCAGGCTTTGTTGAGCTGCCACCGCAAATGAAAAGAAAAATAACAAGGCAACCCATGTAAGTTTCATCTATTAATTTCTTTGATAAGATATCGATTATACCTTTAAAATACTAAAAAGGATAGTTGATACCAACTTGTAAGATGGGAGCAAAATCAGAATCATTGAACCATCTTCTTGAGGATGCCAACCCAGGGTTGTATGTTTTAAATGCCAAATCACCACGAACTACAAAATATGTGAAGTCATAGCGAATGCCGAACCCTGTACCCAAAGCTATATCTTTTAAAGATTCTATTCCATTAAATGTGGCTTCGGGATCGTCAACGTTGTCTAAAACATTCCAGATATTGCCTGCATCAGCGAAAAGGGCTCCCTTGAAATTTCCAGCAATCGGAAAACGATATTCCAAATTTAAAGCAAGTTTTAGATTGGCCTCATTAAAATCGTTAGCTGCATTTGTTCTTCCAGGACCCAACTCGTAGGGTCGCCAAGCGCGATTATCATTCGCACCACCAGCAAAATAACTTCGAACAAAAGGAATGTTATCTGAATTCCCAAAGGGTATGGCAATACCTAAGAAACTACGAAAGGCCAAGACATTGGACTTAGAAAGGTCCCAATATTTGACATAATCAAATTCTGTTTTTACATACTGAGAATAGGGTACATCAAAGACTAAAAGGTCATTGTCTTCCTCCAAAAGACCATTGTCTTCTTGGTCAAAAGGAATAATATAAGATAGGGCTGAAAGAAAATTTCCTGCACTTTCAATTTTAAACCTAAACTGTGAAAAACTGTTATCGGTTACTCCGGTTCTATTTGTCGTGTTAAAGGTATAATTGCTCGAAAAAATGAGGTTGTTTTCAGTCAACCTAACTTCTCTTTCTGAAATACTTTTAACATCATTGAAATTTTGTTGACTAAATTCATCATCTCCTGTTCCTACAGGAATTGTTCCTTGTAAAACATCCCGGATGAACCCAGTTGTTCCTGCGTCCTCCGGATTTACAACATCAACAGGAGTAGTTAAATCGTCATTGGAATCAAAATAAGCAGGATTCACCAGAGCTCTTCTTTGGTTGGCAATTTGATTTAGGCGATTGTAGGTATTGTTATATTGTTCAAAAAACCGGTCTGTGTTTTTGTTGTTGACAAATTGAATATTCAGAAGTTCAAAATTGTTCTTTTTGAATTCGGTAGGTGTCCAATTGTACCCTAAAATGGTATTAAAGGTTTGTTTATCCAAACCAATGTTTTTTTGAAAGCTGGTACCCAAAGACAAATTCGTTTGGGGTAACATGTAGTTCGGTATTATTTTGTCTGTGTTAATTATCGGAAACCAAATTCTTGGAAAGCTTAAATTAGCATCAGCGCCTATTTCTGAAAATGAGTTTTCAACTACATCTCCACTCAATAATCCAAAAGTGCCATAACCTGATAAGCTTAGATTTTCTGCACCTTTGAATACGTTTCTGATTAAAAGGGAAAGTCCGACCCCTATGCCTATTTTTCGGCGGTTTGAAGTAGTAACTTCTAAATTTGGAGCAAATGTATATTTAGGTTTGGTAGCTAAGTATATGTTGCTGGTTAAATAGGTTCTTGTACTGTCCTCTACAAAAGTTAAGCTGGGGTACTTGAAAACATTCAAACTTGTCATTTGCCGAAGTGTTCGAATGCGATCTATATCGCGGTACAAACTGTCTTTTTTAAAGAAAATAGCATTGGTTAGCGTTTTTGGTTTGAAGCGTAACTTGTCTCTATAGTAAATAGTGTAGTCACCAAATCGTTCAAATTTAAGTTCCCCCTCACTATCATCAGAAAGGTAATCGGTATATACATTGATTTTATCAAATTTAAAGACCTTGTACTCTTGAGTGGTTACCGAACTTTCATCTCTTTTTTTTAGGTCGTCGATTTTGAGTGCAATATCCATTTTAGTGTCATTTCCAACTTGGGCAGTATCTGCAATGACGTCAAATTTGATAGAGCTTTCTTGAAAATCATACACCCCTCGATTTCTAAAAATTCTGTTTAAACGCTCACGTTCCTTATTAAAATTATCTAGGTCAAATTGCTGACCCGGTTTCACCTCGGAGTCCGCTTTTACCAAATTGTAAATTGAATCAATGGCGCTAGAAGTAATTTTATGCGCTAGAGAATCTAACATGTATGGGTCACCCAAATCTATATTGTAATGAACTTCGACTCTTTGTTTCCGCTTTAAAAAATCAATATCGTAATTGGTGGTATTATTGAAATACCCCTTTGTGTTGTAATAGGCCTTTAGGCGTTCCAGTGTTTTTCTGGTTAGGGTAGTATCTAAAATTGCAGGTGCTTCACCAATCTTTTTTAGCCATTCACTTAATCCTTTTACCATAAAGGATTCACCTAAACGATTGACTTGTTTTTCAGATAAGAAATTTGTTAATCGTTGTTTTCTTTTAGGTTTTTTTAGAAGCCAATTTTGATATGAAGAATCTGGATTAGGTTTTGCTAAATTATAGAGATTCAATCGCAAAGGATACCCTAGTAAATCACTATTTGGTTCTTGAATAATGAGACCTTCAATGTCTTCACTAACCACTTTTATGCTGTCTGCCCAAATGGTATTGCGTTTAATCAACAGCTCATCATCATCAACCCTTTTCAAGGAGTTGCAAGAGGTGATTGCCAAGGCTATCAATAATAAGCTTATTTTAGCAGAACTTTTTTTAGTGGGCAAAAGGGTCCTCATAGAAATCAAAAATACATTAAAAAACACATTAATGGAATGCTTGTTAAAAGCCAAATAAAATTGATACGAAGCTTACAACAAAAAAAGTACCGAAATCAACACGGACTATTTTTTGTTGAAGGAAAAAAGACGGTCAATGAGCTTTTAGATTCTGATTATACCCCGCATTCCGTCTTTAGTACTGACCCAAAAGTTTTTGATGTTCCAAATGATATTTTAACGGAAGTTACCTTAACTGATTTAAAACAAATGAGTACTCTTAAGAATCCAAATGGCGTGCTCGGGATTTTTCATATACCTGAAAAGGAACAGGTAGAGTTTAAAGATTGGATTGTTGTTCTTGATGATATCCGTGACCCGGGAAATCTTGGGACTATTATACGACTTTGTGATTGGTTTGGAATACATGATTTGGTTTGTTCCCAAAATACTGTCGACTGTTATAATCCTAAAGTTTTGCAGGCTACAATGGGTTCTATTTCAAGGGTCAATATATCCTATAGGAATCTGCCCGATTTTTTGAAGGATTCTAAGATTCCCATCTATGGAGCTTTTATGGATGGGGTATCGGTATACCAAAACAAACTTCCTGAAAAAGGAATTATTATCTTAGGCAACGAAGGAAATGGTATTTCTTCTGAAGTTGAAACTATGGTATCGGAGAAAGTATCAATTCCACAATATGGAAACAGCACTACCGAGAGTCTTAATGTAGCTACCGCGACGGCTATTTTGTTAAATGAAATCCGTAGGGCTTAGAGCGAGTATTATTCAAAGGTAAAGTTGATAAACAATCCCCTTGTTCTAAGGGCGTCAATATTGCCGGTCCAAGGACTATTTGCGTCATTATCAGGTACAAGTTCGTCAGTAATGGCGAAAACCCCACGAATTGACGGAGTGAATTTGAAGTACTCTAAATAAAAATCAATTCCGAAACCTAGTTCATAATTATATACCCATTTGGTCATTCGAAAGGTGCCTGACGAATTATCATCCAAACTACTTTCGTTACTTCCCAAATTGAGTGAGGCAGAACCGCCACCAATGATGAACGGTTTGAAATTTCCTAGACGTCTGGTGCTAACTTTTAAAAGTAAGGGAAAGTTGATGTATGTAGATTTTACTTCCCTAAGGGCATCTTGTTCCACATCAAATCCTGGAAAACCAAGGGTTCTAAGGTTATATGCCAATCCTGGTTCAAAACGAAGATCTAAAAATTCATTCAGGCGCATTTCACCAATTAGACCAACAGTAAACCCCAAGGACTTATCCACTAGAATATCACGGTCATTGTTTTTGTAGTCGAATTTGAAATCATATTGATTGATTCCAAGATAGTATCCGTAATTCAAGAACTTCTTGTCTTTGTTCTCAATATTAAGGACAGGCTTTTCGTTAAATTGTGCGGTTAAAGGCAGCGTAAGGAGAAATATCCCCATGAAAAGAAAAAACAATCGCTTCATTTAGTTGAATTATAAGAGTCTAAACACTTGTCTAAATCAATTAGGCTTTTGTCGCTACATAAATAGATGCTACTCCAAAGGTTTGTGGTTTATTCTCTACCTCTATAAACCCGATTTTGCGCAAAATATTGTTGAAATTTTCGCCGTGAGGAAAAACAGCTGCCGATTCAGATAAATAGGTATAGGCGGAACGATCTTTTGAAAAAAGTCGTCCCACAAAAGGAAGTATGTATTTACAATGAAAATTATAGCCTTGTTTATATGGAGTCTTAGTGGGTACAGAGGTTTCAAGAATTACGAAAGTCCCAGAAGGCTTGAGAACACGATGAATTTCAGACAATCCCTTTTCCAAGGTTTCAAAATTGCGAACTCCGAAAGCTACGGTAACCGCATCAAAGGTATTTTCTTCAAAAGAAAGATTTTCACTATCGCCAACTATCATTTCAATAGTTTCATGCAGCTTTTTGTCGTTAACCTTATTTTTTCCAACTTCAAGCATGCCCGGAGAAATATCCAACCCTACTATTTTTTCGGCTCCTGTTTCAACCATTTTTATAGCTAAATCACCTGTTCCTGTTGCAATATCTAGGATAGATTGTGGCTTTTTCTTTTTTAATATAGCAACAACACGTCTACGCCATTTTAAGTCGATTCCAAAAGAAATCACTCGGTTTAGGCCATCATAATTTTTGGAAATCGTGTCGAACATTTTAGTTACTTGTTCTTTTTTTCCAAGTTCAGAATCTTTATAAGGTGTTACTTTTTTGGCCATTAATAGCAATTTATTTTGCAAAGATAAGATATAACACTTCATTGCAGTTGATTCTTAATGCACAATAAAGTGTTTGACCTTTAGTTTAATACTTGTGTAAATGCAGTGGTGAGGTGATAAAATTTGCGTAATTTTGCTTTGCAGATCTTTGCAAACTTTTCTCAAAATGAGCTGTAAAAAAGCCAAGGTGTCTCAAAAGATACTTCTTTCTGAGTTGAGGCGGTTATCCAAAACTGCTTCCAAACAACAATAGTAATATTCGATGAAAATTATAATTGCTGGTGCTGGCGAGGTAGGTTTCCATTTGGCAAAACTACTTTCTTACGAATCACAAGACATTACATTGATCGATTCAGATAAAGAGAGTTTGACATATGCCGATAATCATTTAGATATTCGTGTTTTGCGTGGTGATGCTACTTCGATTTCAGTCTTGAAAGACGCACGTGTGGAAAGTTCAGATTTAGTGATTGGTGTTACTTCATCTGAAACTACCAATATCACCTTGTGTATGTTGGCCAAACAATTGGGATGTCAACAAACGATTGCACGAATTTCAAATACTGAATTTATAGATTGTAAGGATACCATCAGGTTTGACGAATTGGGCATTGATGAATTGATTTCCCCTGAAGAGTTGGCAGCCACTGAAATTCAACTGCTCTTAAATAAATCTGCTTTTAACGATACTTTCGAGTTTGAAGAAGGGCAATTGATTATGGTTGGTGTGTCTCTTCCAAAATCAGCTCCTTTTGTGGGTAAGATGGTAAAAGAAGCTGCGACAATTTTTCCTGAGCTTCACTTCATGCCTATAGCCTTAAAACGTTCAGGCACTCAATATACCGTGATACCAAGAGGTGATACAGTCTTTAAGGAAGGAGATCAGGTGTACTTCATTACCGTTAAAGAAGGTGTAGATGAGCTTTACAAGCTTACCGGAAAGAAAAAAGAAGAGATTAAAAACGTTATGATTTTAGGCGGGAGTAAAGTCGGCTTTAAGGCTGCTCGTGATCTTTGTGCCAAGAAATTTAATGTTAAGCTGATTGAAAAGGATAAGGAAAAGGCTTTTGATTTGGCCGATGATCTTCCCGCGGCCTTGGTTATCAATGGAGATGGACGCAATGTAGAGTTGCTAGAAGAAGAAAGCCTTGAATCAATGGATGCTTTCATTGCGGTTACTGGGAATTCTGAGACCAATATTATGTCTTGTCTGGTTGCAAAATCGAAACACATCAAAAAGACAATAGCCCTAGTTGAGAATATGGATTATTTTCAACTCTCACATTCCATAGGTATTGATACCTTAATCAACAAAAAGTTACTTGCGGCAAATAATATTTTCAGACATATTCGAAAAGGCGATGTTGTTGCCTCAATGCGTTTGAATAATTTGAATGCGGAAATATTGGAGTTTGTTGTGAAATCAGGCTCTAAGGTGACAGGCAATATAATTAGAAACCTAAATTTTCCAAAAGAAGCAACAATTGGGGGTGTTGTTCGCGATGGTCAGGGCGTCATTGCTCTTGGTGGATTTGAAATACAGGCTGGCGACCGTGTTGTAGTTTGCTGTCTACCTGATGCTATTGCCAAAATAGAAAGACTATTCTTTTAACATGCGACTTAATTCTAGAATCATCCTTCATATTATGGGCTTACTGCTGTTGGTCAATGGTGGGTTCATGCTCATCGCGGCCTTGGTAAGTCTTATTTATAAAGACGGGTCGACTTTAGATATTACCTTAGCCGCGATAAGTACGATGTTTTCCGGAATGCTTTTTATGTTCGCAACTAGAAAACATAAGAAGGAAGTACAGCGCAAAGAAGGGTATATAATTGTGACTTTTGGCTGGATTGTAATGTCCCTTTCAGGGATGTTGCCCTATCTTTTTACAGGTGCGATACCAGGAGTAACCAACGCTTTTTTCGAAACTATTTCTGGCTACACAACAACTGGAGCTTCCATTGTTGATGACATTGAAGCGCTGCCGGAAGGAATTTTACTTTGGCGAAGTCTTACACATTGGATTGGGGGTATGGGTATTATTGTCTTGGCTATTGCCATTTTACCGTTGTTAGGTATTGGTGGAATGCAACTATTTGCGGCCGAAGCTCCTGGACCAAGTGCGGATAAATTGCATCCAAGAATTACCGATACCGCAAAACGTTTATGGCTCATCTACGTAGGATATACGGCTGCTGAAACTCTCTTGTTAAGCGTCGCAGGCATGTCCTTTTTTGATGCTATTAACCATTCTCTCGCGACATTATCTACAGGTGGTTTTTCAACTAAAAACGCAAGTTTGGCACATTGGAATGATACACCGGCCATTCAATATATTGTCATTCTTTTTATGTTTTTGGCAGGAGGTAACTTCGTATTGAGCTATTTTGCTTTTAAAGGTAAAGTACAACGGGTGCTTCGTGATGAAGAATTTAGATTTTACGCCGGTTTTGTGATTGTGTTTACCGCTTTGGTTGGACTTATGGTGTACACACAAGCAAATGTGCCAGTTTCTGAAATACATCCTATGGTTATGGGTGAAGGTGAAAGTTCATTTCGACATGGTTTATTTCAAGTGGTTGCTGTGATTACGACCACAGGATTTGTGACTGCAGATTTCACAAGCTGGACGCCCTTCTTAACTATCCTTTTCTTTGGATTATTTTTCTTAGGAGGTTCTGCTGGTTCAACTGCAGGAGGTATAAAAGTGATGCGCCATTTACTCATAATCAAAAATGGCTTGTTAGAATTCAAAAGAACACTTCATCCGAATGCTATTATACCAGTGCGCTACAATGACAAGACAGTGAAGGAGCATATTGTTTATAACATTATTGCTTTTTTTGTGCTCTATATGCTACTCTTTATAATTGGCGCACTAGTTCTAGGTCTTTTAGGATTGGATTTTGAATCGGCTATTGGAGGGGCGGCTTCGTCCTTAGGAAATGTAGGTCCTGCTTTGGGCAGTTTGAATCCGGTAAGTAACTTTAATAGCTTGCCTGATGCGGGTAAATGGTGGTGTGGTTTCTTAATGCTTGCGGGTAGGCTCGAACTCTTTACAGTATTGATTTTATTAACCCCTTATTTCTGGAGACGTACTTAGTGATAATGAGTTGCGAATTTAGTCTTCAGGCAAGGCATCGAATTCTCTTCTACGTTCACCAAACCAGGCCTGCATGGCTTCTGGGGATTTCATCAAGTTTTGCATGTTATTCATAGCTTCAAGATGTGCAGCGTCGCCTTTTTGAAACATTTCCATACCATGTTTTTTGCTGAGTTCGGCCATTTCTTCAAAAGTGTCTGCTTGAAATTTGGTATCGCATGCTCCTCCGAGCTGATTACAAGTCATCGTCTTCATCGTTTTGGTATTAGGTTCAATAGGTTGGTTTAAAGTTACTTAGAATTTAATTGAAATCTAAGAACTGCCTGTGATTTTTATTATGGATTTTGGTCTACAATTAAAATGCTAACACAGATTTATCATGAAAATGACGATTTAGGCTAAAGCTTTTTTTATTCTAGAAACCGCTTCGCGAATCTCTTTTTCAGAAGCCGCATACGAAATACGTATACAATCTGGATTTCCAAAAGCATCACCCGTAACTGTTGCCACATTTGCATTTTCCAATAAGTACATTGCGAAATCAGAAGCGTTGTTGATGGTGGTTCCATTTAAGGTTTTTCCAAAGTACGCTTTGATATCCGGGAAGACATAAAACGCACCTTCCGGTTCGTTACTTTTAAATCCTTCGATACTGTTTAATAATTCTAGAATTAGGGTTCTCCTTCCTTTGAATTCGTCAACCATAAATTGTACACGTCTTGGCGACTCTGTCAAAGCCATGATGACAGCGCGTTGAGCGATACAATTGGCCCCACTGGTAACTTGGCCCTGTAGTTTGTTACAAGCTCTAGCAATATAAGTAGGAGCGCCGATATAACCAATACGCCATCCGGTCATAGCGAAGGCTTTAGCAACTCCGTTTACCGTAACAGTTCTATCATACATATCATCAAACCCGGCCATTGAAGCATGGGTAGTAACTCCGTAGTTAATATGTTCGTAAATCTCATCACTAACAACGATAATCTGAGGATGCTTCTGTAAAATATCGGCCAACGCTCTTAATTCTTCTTGACTATATATTGAACCGCTTGGGTTGCAGGGAGAGCTATACCAAAGCATTTTAGTTTTAGGAGTAATTTCGGCCTCTAGTTGTGCAGGGGTCATTTTAAAATCAGTATCTATTGAGGTAGCTACTTCAACAGGGACTCCGCCAGCCAATTTTACAATATCGCTATAACTAACCCAATAAGGACAAGGCAAAATCACTTCATCACCATCATTCAGAACTACTTGAGCAACATTGTATAATGCTTGTTTCGCTCCGGTAGAAACAACTAACTGAGAGCGGTCATAGGTCAAGCCATTATCTCTTTTGAATTTGGTAATGATTGCGTCTTTCAAATCAACATAGCCATCCACTGGGGTGTATGAATTGTAATCATCATTTACCGCTTGAATAGCAGCGTCTTTAATATAATCGGGAGTGTTGAAATCGGGTTCACCTAAACTGAGTCCGATGATATCTTTTCCTGCAGCTCTTAACTCACGGGCTTTCGCTGCCATTTCGAGGGTTGCGGATGGAGTGACACTGTTAATCCTATCTGATAGTTGGTTGCTCATTAGAGTGCGAGTTTAAAATGCACAACAAAATTAAAACAATTACAATTCTTTGCAGCCGGAAAACAACATTGATTATTAACTATTTGTAGGCAGTTTGTGAATAGCGTAAAAACAAGTAGCTCAATAGTCGTAATTCAGCTTTTTTAAATGTCTGAAGGGATTATTGAGCTACAATAAAGTTGCTTTATAAATACAGTTATACTTGTAAAGCAGGCTGTTTTCCTAATTCTTTCAAATGCTTAAAATGAGAAAGAATAGCTTTTCGCGTAGTTTTATATTCGTTGTACGGTAAGTTAAATTCCTTTGCGGTTTCCTTTACTATTTTGGAAATCTTGGTGTAGTGAACGTGACTGATATTCGGAAAAATATGATGTTCCACCTGATGATTTAATCCTCCCGTAAACCAGTTTACAATCTTATTTTTTGTACCAAAGTTTACCGTTGTAAATAATTGGTGAATAGCCCATGTGTTTTTCATAGTTCCACTTTCATCAGGTAGTGGCGTTTGAGCATCGTCCACAATATGTGCTAGTTGAAATGTCACACTTAATATGACGCCAGCTACATAGTGCATGATAAAGAAACCAAGAAGAACCTTCCACCAAGCAATATCAACGAATATCAGAGGGAGTACAATCCAAATTGTCACATACAATAACTTGGTAATTACTAAAGTGCTCCAATTCACTGCAGGACTCGGAAGTTTACCATAAGAGAGTTTGCGTTTCGTGTAACGGTACATTTGTAAAAAGTCCGTAGTAATTGCCCAATTAAAAGTCAATAATCCGTAGAGAAATACCGAGTAAATATGTTGGAATTTGTGATGTTTTTGCCATTCCGCATGTTTTGAAAAACGAAGAATGCGACCCGCTTCCATATCTTCATCATGCTCGTGAATGTTGGTATAGGTATGGTGCAATACGTTGTGTTGTACTTGCCAATTGTATACATTTCCGGCTAAGATATAGATGCTACTTCCCATCAATTTATTGACCCATTTTTTATTGGAATACGAACCGTGATTACCATCGTGCATTACATTCATGCCAACACCGGCCATACCTACTCCCATAAGAATAGTTAGCAATAAATTGGCCCAAGTAGGAAGACCTAAAGTCAAGATGAGAAAGTAAGGTGTTAAGAAAATTGCGAACATGATAACGGTCTTTAGATGCAATCTCCAATTCCCAGTTTTCTTTAATTTATTTTCTTTGAAATAATCATTAACTCTTTTGTTCAAAGTTTTAAAAAACTGTGCAGAATCTTTTCTGGAAAATCGAACGGTAGTCTGGTTCATACTAAGCGTAATTTTTTACAAAGGTAAGGCAATAGAATCCCTATTTATCTGAATACTTTCCCAAAAAAAGAAAATATTAGTGCCTGTGAATATACTATTTTTGTTCAAATTTTAATTCGGATGGGGGTAGAAATAGTGTTAAAATATTTTCCTGATATAACTGAGGAGCAAAAAGAGCAATTTGGTCAATTAGAAAATCTTTATAAAGACTGGAATCAGAAAATCAATGTGGTTTCTCGAAAAGATATTGATGAACTCTACCTGCGACATGTATTACACTCCCTTGGAATAGCAAAAATTCAACAGTTTTTACCTGGAAGCGAAATTTTAGATGTCGGAACAGGTGGTGGTTTTCCAGGAATCCCCTTAGCTATTTTATTTCCTGCAACACATTTTACACTTGTTGATTCGATTGGAAAGAAGATAAAGGTAGTAGAGGAAGTGGTAGAAGGTTTGGGAATTACAAATATTACTCCTATAAATTCTAGAGTAGAGGACATTTCGACTGCGCTCAAAGTGACAAATGCCCAGTTTGATTTTATCGTCAGTAGAGCTGTTGCTGCAATGCCTACATTTACACATTGGGTTAAAGGAAAAATCAAAAAAGAATCAATTCACGAAAGACGCAATGGGATCTTATATCTAAAAGGGGGTGACCTCTCCGAAGAATTAAAAGATTATAGAACCGCTCAAATTTTTGATTTGCCCAACTTTTTTGAGGAAGAGTTCTTCGAAACGAAAAAGGTGGTTTATTTGCCTCAAAAATTCAAAGGCTAGTAGTTTCTGTAGATCTACTTGTTCAGTAAAATTATCAGCTCGTCAAATAATTGGCAAAAAGATTATCGGTTGTAGAGGGTTTCTTATTTTTCCTCAATTCGCTTTCCTTCGCGAAAAGCTCCATTTTTGTCCCCAATTTCCCATTTGCTAATTTTTCCGAAGGTAGTAGCATCAGCATCTTGTACTAGAGAATCTTTATAATAAACAAAGTGCTTATCCTTGATATACGAGGAGTTTTCTATGATTTCTACTTCTCGGTAATCCAAATCCTTTAATTGTGTTCCTCTATAAAAAACCCTTTCGCCGATTTGTATAAATGCATAGCTTAGTTGCGATATTTCTTCATTAGGGTTTCTGGGTATAGTTACCAGTTTTGTCTCATCCTGAGATGGATAAGTAACACTAAAAACCTTTGAGCTATCCGCCGCGAAATTGCCTTCATCAAAAACTTCAAATGAGTTGAGGTCAGCCTTGATAGATTCAAAATTTTCGTAGTAATGGAAGTAAACTCTGTTGATATCTTTGCTGAAGTAGTCATTTATGTTTTTAAAACTGGCATAGTCCACATCGATTAATGCATTTTTGTAAAAATGGTTTTGTTTGTCTTTTCCCCAATCCCAATTTAAACGTACATAAGTTTTAGGGTCGGCATGTTCAATTTTTTCAAATTTTGCAAAAGTCTTCTCAGTGCTGTACACTTTTTCAAAAGCATAAACATACTTTTTGTCAAAACCAATATGTTCCATGAAATCCCCTTTCTTTATGTGAAAGGACTCCAAATCCACCTTACCTGCTTCAACAGGGTTTTCCATAAAATATACTTGATTTCTATCTCGGCTTATAAATCGATTTAAAACCTCAAAACTCTCAACGTCGGCATTCATGGGCGAGTTACCCAGTTCAAACCAATTCCCCATTGGACTGTAGCGAATGTCGCTTTTCTCATTATTGTAATAGTGATTATCCGATTTTTCCACATCTACAGGTTCACCTAGTGGGCTACAGGCATGTGCCAGCCATAGTAGTGGAGCAAAAAACACTTTTATTAAAGTCTTCATCATGTGATGGTTACAAACATCTTACCCAAATGTTTGGTTGATTAAATTTAACGGTAAATAGATGAATAGATTGCATAAAAAAAGCCTCCTACTTATTACAAAGAGGAGGCTTTTTTAAACAAATCTTAGTTATTTACTCCAAGGTGGAACAACACCATTAGAACGAGCATAAGCAATTAATTGCCCTTTGTGTTCACCGTTGTGTTCCATCATGGCTAGAAGTCCGCCAAGTTTGTTCATTTTGGCAAAACCAAAATCAACTTCTTCATTTAAGGCAGCAGTTTCTACTTCTACAATTTTCTCAAGAACAAAGGCATTTGATTTTTTCAAAGCAGCTATGATGTTCTCTTTGCCTGTAATTTTACCTAAGTTCATCATATCAACATCCTCAGGTGGGGCAAAACCCATTTTAGAGGCTAAAAAGTAATTTCCTCCAGCAACATGCAAAAGAGCCTCACCTACCGAGTTTACACCTTCCATTGGTCTCCAGTCGTACTGCTCTTCTGAAAAGGCCTCAGCTAATTGTATGACTTGGGCTTGATTGCCGGTTAATACTGCCTGAATGGTAGTCTGTGCAAGGTTGTCTTGCGCTTGCATGCCATAAAACGATAGTGTCAAAATTGACATTAGTAAAAATTTCATTTTCATTTTAGTGTTTTTAAATTAAAAAATCAGTTACCTGAGGAAACTTACCAAATGTAATGAAATATTCAATGTTAACGTGCTTGGCTAGTTTTATTGTTCTTCACAAAGAGCTTAAAAATCTATGTTACAAACGAAGTTTTTGGGTTTCCAAATAATTACCTTATTTCGGATATCATCAAACCCGATGGGATTATCTTGTGTGTTAATCATAGTTCCTTCGCAATTGAAAAAAGGAATGGCCTTGTCAACAAAGGGGTTGCAATCTTCATAAACAAAAATATCTTCACCGTTGAATTCGGCTTGAATGATATAGCAATATTTCATGTCTTCATTAGGGTTCGCTTTTCTTCTCTCAATCTCAGTCCTCAACCATTCTAATTCTTGTATAGGATTATTTACGCCACAGGCTGGCATAATGGTGTCATCATTGTCCGAACAAGAAAGAAGTACAAACAAAATATAGAATAATGGTATAATAGTTTTCTTCAAAAAGATTTGTTTTAATACAGAAGAGATGAAAAAACAGAAAAAGGTTGCGCTTAAAGCCCTATACGCTCCCTATTTGGTGGCGCCACGTTCCTTATTAATTTTGGGAGTAAATGATGTGCGACGCGGCTTTTGACATTTTTCTGTAGTCATGCCCTACCTCTGGAACAATCTCTATTTCCCAATTGAAATTAAACTGGTGTAGGTTAGCAAAGGCTTTGGCTTGCTTGTAAAAATATTGGGCCCTTTCCAATCTGTGCAAGCCCTGTTTATCAGCTGTTTCTGAGCGCAACAAAGTCCCCCTAACTTCATGTTGGTTATCAAGTTCGCCCACAAGAATAATTAATCTTTTTTCGAATGCAAGTTTTAGGTCTTGACTTTTTATCCTTGTATTCTTTAAACCAAAAGGTAATTGCGAGTCGAAATTTGGTAACGTATAGAAACCTGAATTTGTTGAGATAATCTGATTTACTTTAGTGCTTTGACCGAATAGTGCCAAACGATGCAGAATTTGACCTCCGGCTGAATGCCCGAAAAGGTCATACTTATTTTGGGTAGATTTGGTGGCTTTTTTGACTAAATCGAAAATGCGATCAAAATCTTTGAAAATCCACTCATCTTGCTTTGGATTGACCTTAAAGGAAAGTTTACTTTCATCAATTTTTACCATATTCGAGTTCTTTACGAATTCTAGGCTCCTATCTAAATTTAAATCGCTTATCAGTCCGCAAAGATGATAGTTTTCAAAAGGGTAGTCTTTTTCTTGGTATTCCGGAGAAAGAATGAGTATTCCCTGTTTTTCAGCCTCATCTATCCAAGTATCGCGATATGCATTAGCATTTCTACCGGCTCCTGGAATTACAATCAACACTTTTGAATTTGAATTAAAAGTTTTTGGTTTATAGTAAAAAATTTGAATTGATTTATCCTTTTTGCTCTTTCCTCCCTCAATTAAAAATGTGCCTGAACCCTCCGTAATAGTAACCTCGTTCAAAATTAAAAATTCCTTTTTCTTAACTAGCGCCATGGCGCAATTTGTACAGGTGCCACTTGTTGTAAAGGTCAAAGCATCACAATTTAAATCGCAGGGAGGGCAAACATAAATCTGCGCCTGATTTTTGCAGGAGAATAAAAGTATCAAGAATACGACGTTTATAATTTTCATCTGTTAGAATTTCCTTAACGACTTAATTGAGTTTTGAATATACCTCCCCTTTTTGAGCTAAGGAATATCCGATAACTTGTCCACTTTCATTTCTTTTGAAGAAAACAGGCTCATTACGTACATCTGAGAAAACATCTCCATTTTCATGATAGACGGGGAAAGAAGTTTCATTGATGATGGCATTGAGGTCTTTTGTTTTGGAGTTGTAGACCAGATTGAATTGACTTCCGTTTTTGTATTCGTACCGACCTTCAAATTCCTTTAAAGCCTCCGAAGAAATAGTAACCTTATAAGGATTGTCTTCTGCCAACACCAAACCGTTACCAAGTTGCCAGTTATCGTATTCCATATAATAGGCTGTTCTTTTAGCAGCATTTACACCCTGCAGTTTTGCAACCAGGTGTAACGCACCATCAATACCAGCGGATATTCCTGCTGTGGTTATAACATTGCCATTATCTACGAAGCGTACATTTTTTCTAACAATGATTTTGGAATAGTTATTCGTCAAATCTTCAAGGGCATCATGAAAAGTAGTTGCTGTTTTACCGTCTAATATTCCCGCTTCTGCCAGTACAAAAGCACCAGTGCATACCGAAAAATGATGGGTTACTTTTTTTTGATTTTTCACCCATTGTATGACTTCGGTGTTTTGGGATGCTGCAGGGGAATTGCCTCCAAAAAATGCCAAAATATCTGCTTCCGGAGCATTCTCAATGCTATAATCCGGGGTAATGGTTAAAACCCCTTGAGATGTAATAGGTTTTTGATTCGCCGATACAATAAAAACCTTGTACCCGGCATATACAAACACTTCCATGGGGCCAGCGAAATCTAAGACTTCAACACCATCTTGTAAATAAAAAGCAATTGTTTTTGCAAGGTCTTTGCGAACTAAAACCATATTACAGTGTGTGCAAATGCCTTTCTCCTGATATTCGAAGTTATCACAAGATTGCTTGCAAGGTGGGCAAATATAAGTGTTGGATAGCGGAATTATGTTTTGTGCATTAGCAGGAAGAACTGTGCATAGTACTATTACGATTTTGAATAGCGATTTCATGAATTATCGTTTTTCGATTTGTCTCAAAGTTATGTCATGAGTGGCACCAAGGAAAGGACAACAATACGCAGTATTGGGACATATACACTTATGGTATGGAATGAAGTTCGGAGGAATGCTTTTTTAGCAAAGACCTAAGCTGGTTTGAGCTCTTTAATCCACAAGCAGTGGCAACAGTATTTACCTTTGCGCCTTCTGAAAGTAGTTTTAAAGCTAGCTCAACACGAAGTTTTTGTACATATGAACCAATTGAGATACCAGTTGTTTTTTTGAAGAGTCGGGTCAGATTTCTAGGGCTCATATGAACATCTTCTGCCAAAACTTCGATATGCTGTTTTTTAGAGATATTTTGTATCAATGACTCCTGAACTTGATGAATACGCGTTTCGATATGATTTCGGTATTGTAGAAACATGCTTAGTTGAGGATCACTTTCCGTTCTACGAAGATAGATTACTACTTCTTTGGCTATTTTAGCGGCAAATACTGTACCATAGATTTCTTCTAATATATAAAGCGCAAGATCAATACCGGAAGATACTCCTGCACTGGAATATATAGTGTTATGATGAACTAGTAATCTGTTTGAGAGCAACTTTGCTTTTGGGAATCTTTTTTGAAAATCATCAAAGTATTTCCAATGGGTCGTACAGTTTTTTTCATCTAAAAGACCGGCAAAGGCTAAGAGGTAAGCTCCAGTACAAACGGCACATATCTTAGCTTTTTGGCTTGCTTGATTTCGCAACCAAGTAAAGAAAGATTGTTTGTTTTTAATGAAATCCTGGGCAAAAAGGAGATTTGATTCTAGTCCTGGTACAAATAGAATATCATTTTGGGTCAATTCAAAACGATTAAAGGGCTGTAATTTTCCCATGGAAAGACCAGCGCTTGAAACAACTTCTGTTTTCTGGTCGATGCTTAAATAATAAATCTCAATATTAGAGCCATAGGTATTGGCTTCATAAAACAAGTGTGCAGGACCTGTAATATCTAAAAGTTGTACTTCAGGGGGTACAAGAAAGAATGCCCGAATAAGTTCGTTAAACATATGTTATAAAAATACCCGTAATTCCTTAAATCCAAAGAATTACGGGTAAATAATAGTAGAATTATAGATTACCCTAAAAACGGATACCTATAATCTTCAGGAGTTACAAATGTCTCCTTAATAAGTCTCGGAGAAACCCATCGTAATAAATTCTGCGCAGATCCAGCTTTGTCATTGGTTCCTGAGGCTCTAGCACCTCCAAATGGTTGCTGGCCAACAACGGCCCCTGTTGGTTTGTCATTGATATAGAAGTTGCCAGCACAATTTTGTAGTGCCTTAGTAGCTTCGTCAATAGCGTATCTGTCTGTGGAAAGAACAGCACCAGTTAATGCGTATTCTGAGGTTTCATCAACCAATTTTAAGGTCTTGCCCCAGTTTTTATCATCGTATACATATATCGTTACAACGGGACCGAAAAGTTCGGTCTCCATAGTTGTGTATTTTGGGTCTGTAGTTACGATAACGGTTGGTTCGATAAAATAACCTTTTGATTTGTCGTAATTACCACCAACAAGAATCTTGGCTTTCTTATCCTTTTTGGCTTGGTCAATATACTTTGCCAATTTGTCAAAAGAGCCTTCGTGAATCACGGCCGTAATGAAGTTCGACATATCTTCAGGTGATCCTGGAGGGTTGAAAGATTCAACGTCTTTTTTCACCAATTCCAGAATTCGCTTTGACTTAGACTTTGGAAGATATACACGTGAGGCAGCACTACATTTTTGTCCTTGAAATTCAAATGCTCCACGCACAATGGCCGTTGCTACTTGTTTCGGATTGGCTGATGAATGTGCCAAGATAAAATCCTTTCCACCGGTCTCACCAACGATTCTTGGGTAGGTTTTGTAAGTATGGATATTGTTTCCGATTTGTTTCCATAATTCTTTAAAAACGTGTGTTGAGCCAGTAAAGTGTATTCCTGAGAAATCTGGACTGGCCAATACCGTTTTTGTTATCATTATTGGGTCACCGTAGACAACATTTATTACACCGTCAGGAAGTCCAGCTTCTTTGAATACATCAACAATTACTTTTGCGGAAAAGATTTGACTATCGCTTGGCTTCCATACAACAACATTACCCATCATCGCTGCACTTGCTGGAAGATTTCCTGCGATAGCAGTAAAGTTAAAAGGAGTGATGGCATATACAAAACCCTCAAGTGGGCGATATTCAACTCTGTTCCAAATACCTTCTGCAGAATCAGGTTGTTCCTCATAAATTTGGGACATATATTCCACATTGAACCTGAGAAAATCAATAAATTCACAAGCCGCATCAATCTCAGCTTGGTGAATGGTTTTTGACTGGGCAATCATGGTAGCTGCATTGATTTTTGCACGATAAGGTCCGGCAATCAATTCTGCTGCTTTTAGAAAAATCGCTGCTCTTTGCTCCCAGGTTAAGTTGGCCCATGCGTCTCTTGCTTTTAAAGCGGTGTCGATTGCTTCGGTAACATGTGATTTATTGGCAATATGATATTTACCTACTTTATGCTTATGGTCGTGTGGAGGAGACATCGGTTTTGTCCTTCCCGACTTCACTTTCTTCTTGCCTATGTACATAGGTACTTCAACAGTTCCGTTGTAGTATGCTTTATATTGTTTAAGAACAGCGTCGCGTTCAGGAGTGCCCGGAGCGTAGCTTTTTATAGGTTCATTAAATGCAGTTGGTACTTGAAAAAAACCTTTTCCCATGGAGATAAATTTTTAAAATTTGAACTGGGCAAAGGTACGGAACCTTTGTTGTTTTTATAACAGAAACAACGAAAGAAGTTTGATATTTGAATTTGAGATTTTCTAGTTCAATGCGAATGGTGCACTAAACTTAAAAGTAGGAATGTACACTCTGAATTTCTCAGTGGAACTAAAATTTACCATATTATAGTAACCTCTCATAGCTCCTATAGGAGATGCCAAAAGACACCCTGAATTATAGGTGTGCGACTCGCCAGGTTTGATAACTGGTTTCTTACCAATTACACCTTCACCATCTAAAACTTCCATTTCGTTTAGTGCATCAAAGATTTCCCAATGACGTGAAGTTAATTGTACTGAATCTTTACTTTGATTCTCAATAGTGATTGTATACCCAAAGGCAAAGTGCATCTTGTAGTTCTTGAAGAAGGTGCCCTCAAAACTGGTATTGACTGAAACTTTTATGCCTTTTGTAACCTGTGTAATCATATTGCTTTTGTTCTAATAGGTAAATGCACTTCCTACCAATAAAATAACCGTTGCGAACATGGCTAAAATAAAGAAAATAGTATTTAGAAATACATATTTAACAATAGTTTTAAAAAATCCTTGTTTGTAGAACATCTTCATTGATAAAAACAGATAGACACCAAAAATCAAAAAGAAAAGCCATCCTGTAAATATGTTAAAAATAGAATCTACTAAAAAGCTAATTATGAGCAAGATAAACAACAATGATTGAATATGAAAGCCAAAGATAAGATGTTCGGTAAAGGTGTGTTTTTTTCGGATGTATGCTAACCAAATGAAAAAAGCGAACACAGGAAGGAAGAAAAAAATGACAAAAGGTAGACGTGAAATTACACTGCTTAAAAAACTGCCTGGTTGTTGTTTGAACCTATAAACACTTTTTGCAGCATTAAAAGCATATTGATTTTCACGAGAATCATCAATTTCATAATCAGGCGGAATCTCATCAAAACCATAAATATCCTTTTTTTCTAATAAGACAGTAAAGAATTCCCTTTTTGCACCAAACCTCTCTAGAAATGGTTTTTTCTTCAATTTGTTGAGATGCAAAGTTGGATCAGCCATCATAATAGAATCTCTTCTGTTAATGTTGGGAATAACATTAAGCGTATCTAAGGTTCTTAATAGTTCTCTGTCATCATTTTTTATTTCAATTGAATCTAGCTTTATTATTTCATCTGAAATATTGACTGAACTTATTTTATCGAAAAAGCTACTTTGTTTCCCAGCCCCATATTTGTCTAAATCAGAAATATTGTTGCTGAAGTTTATCATCAGAAAATAGATAATGGAAAGGCTTAATAAAAAGCGAAAAGGATTGGTGTACGAAACCCGTTTCCCTTTAATATAATCATGAGTTATTTTACCTGGTTTTGTTAGAAGCGCTGTAAACGTTTTAAGCAATCGAGAATCATAGGAAATCAAACTAGCAAAAAACTCATCAATAAAGTCTTTTAAGCTTAATTTCTTGGTGCTATTGGCTTGTGAGCAGTTGGGGCAGTATTTGTCGCTAACATCTAAAGGATGGCTACAGTTGGTGCATTCTACTCCGCGATATTGAAGTCCGTAACGACCTTTTTGCTTGAGTATTGGTTTGTTTTCCATCAGTGATTTTTGACGGTCAAATATACATTTTTGCTAGACGCTAATTGCTGATATTTCTTGAATTTGCGGAGCCAATACCAATGATGCTATCATAGAGATCTCCGAAATTGCGATAGTAGACTAAAACCAAATAGTTGTTTTCAGTAAAATGAAAGTTGCCGGATACTGTATTTAAATCAATCACATCGTCTTCACGCTTGATAACATATTTGTAATTATAAAACCCCTGCTTCATCATTACAATCCCTTCCATCAAACCAGTGTCTTCATTGTAGGTCATTTTGTTTTCATCGGTAAGAGCATAGTTATTGTGCTTTCCAAAAACATATACTTCATCTAAAGCCAACTCCTCTGCATAAGGTAGTTTGAAATGAATATTGGTGTATTCTGCTTCGCGAGAAATATCATCTCCCTGAAGTGTTCTAATTACAAAATCTCCATTTATATCTGGGTAGTAATTGTAAGGAATGCTGAATCGATAACGGTCTCTAAATAAATGATGGTGATAAATATCTTCTAGCTCAATATGAGAAATTACCGATGTTGGGGCTCGAAGGTCTTTCGTGTCAAAATTTAGAAATTCATTGCCGCCAAAAAAACTAGTTTCCTTATCGTATTTATATACTAACTCATTCCCTATGGTGAATTGAGGTGGCACATCGTAAATGGCTGTTGGCCAATGGTAATTCTGCAGAATGGCTATTTTCACTTCCTTTTTCGGATTTACCAATCGAAAACTGGAGGCATTAACATTAATGTGAACTACTTGTTTTTCGTTCAGATATTTGAAATCACGTGAGCGCTTTACAATTGCACCAACCTGAACGACATCATTGTAGACCACAAACCTTCTAGAAAATTGAAGCTCGTAGCTATCATTGTAAATTTCAATGACAAAATTTCCAGTAACTTTCAATCGAACATTCTCGTTGGGAATGGTCAATCTGTAATTTGAATAGGGTTGAAGGGTATTGTAGCTGTTGCCATAGTCAATGATACGTTGATTGTCAACACCGGTTAGATATTGTGATTTTAAAAGTTGCGAGGGTGTCCAGTCGTAATCACAATGCACTATTTTATAATAATAGTCTTGTTCATTGGCTAAGATATCATCAAATTCGAGTCGAATTTGCTCACCGATTTTGACTATAGGAAACTGATCTTCCGTAGGGCCTTTGAAAATAATCGATTTGATATTCTCTGGTGGATTTAACTCTTCCTGTACCTGTGCGAAAAGTGATGTTGCGAAGAGTAAAAAGAATATTTGTTTAAGGCTTGAGCGCATTTAGGGACTATTTTTTAAACAAAGGTAAACAAAAAGCATACCTAAAAAATTAAGCTCGTTGTAATGCCCAAATTTATAGGCAATAATTATGAAAACAAGCGTTTAAGTATTAGTTTTGCACCAAATTTAGATAACTTAAAGGTCTATATTATATGTCTAAAGACATCAGAATTAAAAAAGGCTTGAATATCAACCTTGTTGGCGCTGCCGAACAAACTACTTCAAAAGCCGTTTTAAGTAATGTTTACGCAATTAATCTAAACGATTTTCACGGAATAACCCCTAAAATGTTAGTGAAACAGGGTGCTGAGGTAAAAGCCGGCGAAGCTCTTTTTTACAATAAGAACATTGAAGATATGTTATTCGTTTCTCCGGTAAGTGGGGAGTTGATAGAAATCGAAAGAGGTGCTAGGAGACGCATTTTGACGCTTAAGATTTTGGCTGATAAAACGCAGTCTAATCTAGAGCATTCAAAATTTGATGTAAATAGTTCGTCCGCACAACAGATTAAAGCGCATTTGCAGAGGTCAGGCTGTTGGCCTTTTATAAAGCAAAGACCTTATGATGTAATTGCAAATCCTGATACGACGCCAAAAGCAATTTTCATTTCTGGATATGCAACTGCACCTTTAGCTGCTGACCCAAATTATGTTTTACAGGGTAAGGAAGCTGAATTGCAAGCTGCTATTTCTGCTTTAGCGAAGTTGACTCCTGGAAAAGTTCATGTCTCTGTCGGTAAAACAGGAAGTTCGCCACTAGCTGGTTTGAACGGAATCGAATTGCACAAAGTTTCTGGACCGCATCCTGCAGGATTGGTTGGAACACAAATAAATAAGATAGACCCAATCAATAAAGGAGAATTAGTCTGGACAGTTTCTCCTCAAGATTTGGTAATTATCGGAGAGCTCTTACTTACCGGAATTTATAACCCTGAGCGTATCGTTGCTTTGGCAGGTTCTTCAGTAAAAGCTCCGAAATACTACAGAACAAAAATAGGAACTGAAGTGGCCACTTTTCTTTATGCTAGCGGTGTAAATGGTGAGAATTTCCGTGTGATTAATGGCGATGTATTGACAGGTTCTAAAAGTAGTCAAGATGGTTATTTAGGGCATTATAATAATACGGTTACTGCAATTCCCGAAGGAGATGATTATGATTTCTTCGGATGGAACAAGCCTATTTTCAATAAAATATCGGCAACAAGAGCTTTGACCTTTTCTTGGTTACAGCCCAAAAAGAAGTATGATTTAAATACAAACACAAATGGCGAACACAGAGCTTTTGTGTTAACCGGACAGTTTGAAAAAGTTTTTCCGTTAGATATCTATCCGATGCAATTGTTAAAAGCTTGCATGTACAAAGATTTGGATGAGATGGAGCAACTTGGCTTATACGAAGTGGCACCTGAAGATTTTTCATTGACGGAATTTGTTGACGTATCTAAGCAACCGCATCAGCAAATAATTCGTGAAGGACTTGATTTATTACAACAAGAAATAGGATAAGAGATGGGTTTAAAAAGCAAAATGCATGACTTGAAAATGAAGTATAAGGGCAAAAAGATGGCTCCGGCAATCAATGCTTTTCATACTTTTTTATATACTCCTGATGAGACAACGCATTCTGGCTCCCACGTTCGTGGTGCCGATGATTTAAAGCGGACCATGAATACGGTAATTATGGCCCTAGTGCCTGTTTTGTTGTTCTCTGTTTTCAATGCAGGGTATCAGCATTATTCAGCTATCAATGGTTTTCCGGAGAACTTCTCCTTATTGGAGCATTTCATTACTTGGGATAATGCATGGATTGGTATCATTAAAATATTACCATTACTAGCAGTTTCATACGGAGTCGGACTTCTAGTAGAATTTATTTTCGCTGTTATAAAAGGTCACGAAGTAGAAGAAGGCTATTTAGTTACTGGAATCTTGGTCCCGCTAATTGTCCCAATTGACACTCCACTTTGGATGTTGGCCGTTGCTGTTGTTTTTGGTGTAGTCATCGGAAAAGAGGTTTTTGGAGGTACAGGAATGAATATTTTGAATCCTGCATTGACGATTCGTGCTTTCTTGTTTTTTGCTTATCCTACATGGATGAGTGGTGACAAAGTTTGGGTACATGAAGCTCGTGAGCGTTCAGAGGCGATTCTAGCAGGAGCCTCTAATATTGATGCTATTTCTGGAGAAACGGTTTTAGGATACCTAGCTCAAAACAATGGAGCTGCCATGGAAGCCAAATATAGTGTTATGGATATGTTCTACGGATTTATTCCTGGTTCAGTAGGTGAAACACCAACCCTATTGATTTTACTCGGTGGTCTCTTTTTGATCTTCAGCAAAATAGCGAGCTGGAGAATTATGCTAAGTGCCGTATTAGGTTCTTTGGTAATGGGACTTATTTTTAATGGAGTAGTAGATCAAGGTTGGATTACTGAAACAAGCAAATTCCACGGATTGATGAGTTTCGAATATTGGCAACATCTAATTGTTGGTGGTCTGGCCTTCGGTATTGTCTACATGGCAACTGACCCTGTAACGGGTGCTCAAACCAATCGTGGAAAATGGATTTATGGTTTCTTTATCGGATTCCTTTCCGTAATGATTCGTGTCTTTAACCCAGCATATCCAGAGGGAGTTTTCTTGGCAATTTTATTGATGAACGTCTTCGCACCGACCATTGATCATTATGTCATCCGCGGGAACGTCAAGCGAAGAATGAAACGATTACAAAACGCAGTTATCCATCCTAAAGATTCTGATGGAAAAGCTGCAGAACTTCAAGCAGAAACAGTTTAGTTATGGCAATCAATACAGATAAAAATAGTTACACCGTAGTTTTTGCAGCCGTTATGGTTGTTGTAGTCGGCTCCATACTGGCTTTTTTGGCCTCTTATTTAAGGCCAACCATTGCGGAAAACGAACGTTTTGAAAAGCAGCAAAACATTCTTTACGCCATGGGTGTAAATGAAAACGGCGATGATGTTGGAGCGGTAAATTTCGTACCTAAAGAAATCGTTGAGTCAGAATTTGCCAATTACATTAAAGAACAGTTGGTGATTGAAGGTGGTAAAATCACCGAAAATAAGGATGCTTATTTAATCGACTTAAAGAAGCAATTGGCAGCTAAAAAGAAGGGGCAGCCTTACAAACTTCCAGTTTTCATAGGGGAGAAGCAGAGCAAGAAATTTTATATTATCCCGATGTACGGAAAGGGATTATGGGATGCCATTTGGGGCTTCGTAGCTTTGGATGAAACCATGACCGTACAAGGTGTGTATTTCGACCATAAAGGAGAAACACCAGGCTTGGGTGCCAATATCAAAATGCGCTATTTCATGGATGACTTCTCAGGAGAAAGTATTTTGAAAGGAACTCAATATGCAGGTATTGCAGTTGCTAAAGGTAATAACGACCCTTTGAATAAAGACAAAGACGATAATGAAGTTGATGCGCTAGCTGGTGCCACTATTACTGGTAATGGCGTTTCTGCAATGATTAAGGAGAGCGTGAACTTATACAAACCCTATTTAGAAGAAATAAGAGCAAAATAGTTATGGGACTACTTTCAAAAAAGGATGCAAATCTAATTCTAGATCCACTTGCGGATAATAATCCAATTACAATTCAGGTATTGGGTATTTGTTCTGCATTGGCGATTACAGCTGAACTACAGGCGTCATTGGTTATGGCGATTGCTGTAATTTTCGTTCTCGGTGTGGGTAATGTGGTAATCTCTTTGATGCGGAATATTATTCCATCGAAGATTCGAATAATTGTGCAATTGATCGTAGTTGCCACACTGGTGATTATTGTTGACCAGGTTTTAAAAGCTTTCGCTTATGAACTCAGCAAAACGCTTGCCGTTTTCGTTGGACTGATTATTACAAACTGTATCATTATGGGTCGTTTTGAAGCCTTTGCTTTGGCAAACGGACCTTGGAAGTCTTTTCTGGATGGTATAGGTAATGCGCTAGGATATGGCGTTATCTTAATATTGGTAGGGTTCTTCAGAGAGCTTCTAGGTTCAGGAACCTTATTTGGAATCCCCGTTTTAGGAGACCCAATCGCAAAAACTGGTTTATACGCAACGGGTTATGAGAATAATGGATTTATGATTATTCCACCAGCTGCACTAATCGTAGTTGGAATTATCATATGGGTACAACGTACAAAAAACCCGGCCTTAGTAGAAGAAAATTAATTAGCGATTTAAGCTTAAAGTTATGATGGAACATATTGAATTATTTTTTAAATCCATTTTCATTGACAACATGGTATTTGCCGTCTTCTTGGGAATGTGTTCTTACTTGGCAGTTTCCAAAAAAGTAGCTACTGCAGTAGGTTTAGGAGCAGCTGTAATTTTCGTTTTAGCCGTAACGGTTCCTTTGAACTGGTTGTTAGACAAGTATTTATTACAAGATGGTGCCTTGGTTTGGTTAGGAGAAGAATATGCGGATTACAACCTAGGTTTCCTATCATTTATCTTGTTCATTGCTACGATTGCAACAATGGTTCAGTTGGTTGAGATTGTAGTAGAGAAGTTCTCTCCGTCACTTTACAATTCCCTTGGGATATTTTTACCACTGATTGCGGTAAACTGTGCAATTTTAGGTGGTTCTTTATTTATGCAGGCAAGAGAAATTGAAACTTTGGGCTTGGCATTAAATTACGGAGTAAGTTCTGGTATTGGATGGTTTTTAGCAATTCTGGCAATTGCGGCGATTCGCGAAAAGATTAGATACTCAAATGTGCCAGCCCCTCTTAGAGGTTTGGGAATCACATTTATCATTACAGGTTTAATGGGTATCGGTTTCCAGAGTTTTGGAGGAATGTTGACAGGTGGTGATGAAGCTCCTGCTGAAGTTGAGGACACAACAGTCCAAACTATTGAGGAAGAGAAAAAAGAAGATTTAAAAGAAATCGACGGAAAAGAGGTTTCTTATAACGATGCAATAAATAAGTAAGTATGATTTTTTTAGTTGCAAGTACAGGTGGAACTATCCTAATTACCGTAGTAGCATTTTTATTGATTTTAATGCTACTAGTAGCGGGACTATTATTCACCAAGCAAAAACTTTCTCCATCAGGCCCCGTAACGGTCACAATCAACGGTGAAAAGAAAATTGAAGTAAGTTCAGGAAGTTCACTACTTACCACTTTGGGAAATCAAAAAGTATTCTTGCCTTCTGCTTGTGGAGGAGGTGGAACTTGTATCCAGTGTGAATGCCATGTACTATCGGGCGGGGGAGAAGCACTTCCGACTGAGACGCCACACTTTTCTAAAAGAGAATTAAATCAAGGTGCTCGCTTGGCTTGCCAGGTGAAAGTAAAACAGGATATGGAAATTACCATTCCTGAAGAGGTATTTGGTATCAAGAAATGGCCAGCGAAAGTAGTTCGTAACTACAATGTAGCATCTTTTATCAAGGAATTTGTTGTTGAGATTCCTGAAGATATGGGTTACAAGGCTGGTGGATATATTCAAATCGAAATTCCGCAATGTGAAGTGAAATTCGCAGACATGGATATTACTGCACACCCAGAAGAACACGATACTCCAGATAAATTCCAAGCGGAATGGGATAAGTTCAATTTGTGGCCGCTAGTTATGAAGAACCCTGAAACGGTCGAGAGAGCCTATTCAATGGCTTCTTTTCCAGCGGAAGGCAGAGAGATTATGTTGAATGTTCGTATTGCAACGCCACCATGGGATCGTTCTAAAAACGGTTGGATGGATGTGAATCCTGGTGTGGCCTCTTCGTATATCTTCGGATTAAAAGAAGGTGATGATGTTGTGATTTCTGGTCCTTATGGTGAATTTTTCATCAATGAATCTGATTCAGAAATGTTGTATGTAGGTGGTGGTGCTGGTATGGCACCCATGCGTTCACACTTATACCACTTGTTCAAAACCTTAAAAACGAATAGAAAAGTTACCTATTGGTATGGTGGTCGTTCCAAACGAGAACTGTTTTATTTAGACCATTTTTATCAATTAGAAAAAGACTTTCCGAACTTCAAGTTCTATTTGGCACTCTCTGAGCCTATGGAAGAGGATAATTGGAAAGTGAAAGAGAACATAGATGCGCCTGGTGATGGTTTCGTGGGATTTATACACAATTGTGTAATTGACAATTATTTGAATCACCACGAGTCTCCTGAGGATATTGAGCTGTATTTCTGTGGTCCGCCATTAATGAACAAAGCTGTTCAGAAAATGGGTGAGGATTTCGGAATTCCAGATGAGCATATCCGATTCGATGATTTCGGCGGCTAGGCCCTAAAGGCCATTTAATTATTTCCAATCTTTCCGGATAGGAAAATAAAAAACATTAAAAAACCGATATTTTAATATCGGTTTTTTTGTCCCCCTCCATTAAAAGGAGGTTTTAAAGGAGGTGTAAAATGCAACCACTAACAGAGCAGGAACTTCATAACTTGGCCATGAATATTGTTGGAAAACAATTGGAAGAAGCTGGGTATGAATTTTTGGCTATTAATAGCGAGCTCAAGAAAAATCCCCAGTTTGTTTGTACCAAAGATAAAAAGTTGAGTTTTGTGGTTGTGAAAAGTATCGAATATCCTGGAGATCCAAAGGATATGGAATTCTTTCGTGCAGATTTGAATAAGATGAGAGATCATGCGCTAAATTTTGAAGCAGATACTTTTTACGCCGGAGTCGGTTTGGTGAATGCATCCGATTACAATTTGCCGGTTTATTTGAATGAGGAATACATAGTTGATTATGATGGATTGGTTAAAATATAGTTGTCATTCCGGTGCAGGAGGGAATCTGTTGATTCTACTCATTGTTTTTCTTTTAGGTTCTTGCACCCCAGAAGAGCTCAAAATCTACAAAAACCAAAACGTAGGAGGAGCCTTAGGTACCTCCTATAGTGTTATTTACTTAGCTAGTGAAGAACTGGACTATCAAAAAGAAATAGATTCCGTATTTGCTGTAGTCAACAAATCCATGTCCACCTATATTCCTGATTCAGATATTTCAAAAATAAATCGGGGTGATTCAACAGTTGTAGTTGATGAAATGTTTCAAGAAGTATTTGAATTATCGAAAGAGATTTATAAAAAGACCAATGGTTATTTCGACCCAACCGTTGGCACTTTAGTGAATGCATGGGGTTTTGGTCCGGGAAAACAAATTTCCTTAGACAGTACGCGTGTAGATAGTTTAATGCAGTTTGTAGGATTTGATAAAGTCAGATTAACTCCTGAGAAAACTATCAGTAAGAAAAATTTGAATATCCATTTTGATTTTAATGCTGTTGCCAAAGGATATGCCATAGATCGTTTAGCCATTTTAATGAATAAAAAAGGAATTCTGAATTATCTGATAGAAGTCGGGGGAGAGGTAGTAGCGAAAGGAGAAAATATTGCTAGTAAAAGAGCTTGGGGAATTGCAGTTCAAGACCCTGAGGTAGAGAGTTCCAAAATTTCAATACATCTAAAAGATAGGGCTATGGCATCTTCTGGTAATTATAGAAAATTCAGAGTAGATTCAATCACTGGAAAAAAATATGTTCATACTATTAATCCAAAAACAGGATTCACTAAAAACGGGAATACCTTGGCAGTGAATATTTTGGCCAACACGTGTGCAGAGGCAGATGCTTATGCCACTGCTTTCATGGCTATGGACTTAGTTGATAGCATCAAATTTTTAACCAACCAGAGAACAATTGATGCATACGTAATTTATCTTGATGAAAAAGGAGAAACCCAAGAGTTCATGACGACAGGATTTAAAAAAGTGATTATGGAATAGTTATTTTTTAACCAATGGAATTATCTCTCCTTTGGCCAATCGGTACTTTTCAATTTCTTCTGCTGGCATAGTAGCTGTATAATCTACCTCTTCTACTTCAAACCCCACACTTCTTAGTTTATTAAAATAATCTCGTCCGTAAATTCGCACATGATCGTATTGGCCGAAGATTTTGGCTCTTTCTTTTTTATCAGTGATGGAGTCATCTTCAAAAGTGGTTTCTCTCTTCAAGTCCTGCGGAATTTGAAAAATGCCCCATCCGCCTGGTTTTAAAATTCGATAGAGTTCCTGCATTGCTTTCGTGTCATCGGGAATATGTTCCAAAACATGATTGCAAAAAATAACATCAAAGGTATTATCCTTAAAGGGAAGGTTACAGATGTCAGCTTTTACATCTGCAAGAGGAGAATTCAAATCAGTAGTAGTATAGTCTAAGTTTTTTAGTTTTCTGAACCTTTTGTAAAAAGCTTGCTCAGGGGCAAAATGCAAAACTTTTAAGGTAACCGTAAAAAAATCGGTTTTGTTTTTTAAGAAGAGCCATAACAAACGATGGCGCTCGAGAGATAGGGTAGAGGGTGATAAAACATTTTCCCTAGGACTTTCATAACCATAAGGTAAAAAACTTTTGAACTGCTTTTCATCTATTGGATCAATATGATTCTTTCCCCGCATAGAAAAAGCTAGGATTGGTCTCGCTAAATAGCTTAGTTTAATCAATAAAGGTCTCGGAATAGTATTCAGGATGTATTTGAAAAGGTTCTTCATCCTAGTATGCTTCTAGAGCTGAAGTTTTTTCTGGCGGAATTCTTCTTCCTCACCACTTTCTATACCAAGTGCATCATAAACATATTGGAAAGTGGATAATAATTCTGGTTTCCCGCCTACCAAAGCTACATTATGCTCAAAGTGCGCGCTAGGTTTTCCATCTGCAGTAAGAATAGTCCAACCGTCCTTTAATTGTTTGATACGACGTGTTCCCAAATTTATCATAGGCTCAATTGCAACTACCATTCCTTCCACAAACTTTTTCCCTCTTCCTCTTTTTCCGTAATTGGGCATTTCAGGGTCTTCGTGCATTTTACGTCCTAGTCCATGACCTACCAATTCACGTACAACACCATACCCATGATCTTCGGTATATTTTTGAATTGCATAACCAACATCTTGAACACGATTACCTTTTTTGAATTGGCGAATACCAACATAAAGAGACTCCTTAGTGATATCAAGTAACTTTTTGGTTTCCGGGGCTACTTCGCCCACTTCAAAAGTATAAGCATGATCTCCGTAGAACTCATTTTTCAAAACACCACAATCAATAGAGATGATATCACCCTCAACAAGAGGAGTGTCATTTGGAATGCCATGCACCACCTGAGCATTCGGACTCATACAAAGTGAGTTCGGAAAGTCATACAGTCCTAAAAAGCCTGGTACACCACCATGGTCTCTTATAAAGGTTTCGGCTAGTGCATCTAGCTGCAATGTTGTTACCCCTGGTTTAACCTCTTTAGCCAGCATTCCCAAGGTTTTGGAAACGATTAAGGCGCTTTCACGCATCAATTCTATTTCTTCAGCTGTTTTTACGATAATCATAGTCGGCAAAGGTAAAGTTTTTGCAAGAAATGCCTACACCAATGGTTTTTGTGTCATGGCCTCTGGTTGTGGAACGCCCATCAACTTTAGAATTGTTGGGGCAACATCCCCTAAAACTCCATCTTTGATTTCTTTCAATTCCTTATCCACTAAAATAAGAGGAACAGGATTGGTAGTATGCGCAGTATGTGGAGAACCATCAGGATTTATCATAGTTTCACAGTTGCCATGGTCGGCAATTAACAAGGTAGTATACCCATGCTTTAAACCTGTCGTTATTACTTTTTTGACACAAGTGTCGACAGCTTCACAAGCTTTGATAGCTGCTTGCATTGACCCCGTATGACCTACCATATCTCCGTTGGCAAAGTTTAAACATACAAAATCAGTAGTTTCTTTTTCTAGCTCAGTGGTCAAGGCATCCGTTAATTCAAAAGCAGCCATTTCTGGTTTTAAATCATAGGTAGCCACTTTTGGGGAATTTTTTAATATTCTTGATTCCCCTTCAAAAGGTTCTTCTCTTCCTCCAGAAAAGAAAAATGTAACATGAGGATATTTCTCGGTTTCAGCAATTCTAATCTGTGTTTTATTCGCTTTTTCTAGTACCTCACCAAGGGTTTCTTCAATATTATCTTTGTTGAAGATAACTTTAATGCCTTTGAAAGCATCACTATAGTTAGTGATGGTTACATAGTATAGTTCTATTTTTTTAGTGTTGTATTCTGGGAAATCACTTTGATTTAACATTTCTGTTAACTCCCGACCTCTATCTGTTCTAAAGTTGAAAAAGATAATTACATCATCTTTTTGAATAGTAGCTACAGGCAAATTGTTTTCAGTAAGAATTAGAGGCTTGATAAACTCGTCCGTGACATCGGCATCATAACTGGCCTGAATTGACTCAGTGGCATTTGATGTTTTTGTTCCAAATCCATTGACCAAAGCATCATAGGCTAGGTGGACACGTTCCCAACGGTTATCTCTATCCATGGCATAATACCGGCCTGTTATAGAAGCTAACTTCGTATTTGTATCAGCAATATAGTTTTCTAAATCAGAAACATACCCTTTGCCAGATTTGGGGTCCACATCTCTACCATCTGTAAAAGCATGCACAAAAGAATTTACTCCAGCATTATTTGCGGCGTCAATAAACCCTCTTAAGTGACTGGTATGTGCATGTACGCCTCCATCACTTAGTAAGCCTAAAAAGTGGACATTTTTATTGTTGTCGGAAGCATATTGAAGTGCATCAACTAGTTCTTTTTCATCTTTTAAGGTATCCTGTTCAATAGCTAAATTGATTTTTGCTAAATCTTGATATACAATACGGCCTGCACCTAAATTCATATGACCAACTTCGCTATTACCCATCTGACCCTCTGGTAAACCAACATGCAAGCCGTCTGTCCGCAATTGAGCATTAGGGTATTTGGTATATAACCCATCTATAAAAGATGTATTGGCATTGTCTATGGCGGAAACCTTGGGATCTGGAGATTTACCCCATCCATCCAAAATCATCAATATTACTTTTTTGTTCATTTCGATTTCTATTGTAATATCAAAAATACCACGATTTGACTTGTATCGCTACTAATTGGAAGAGCTTTTTGGTGTTTCGTTAGCACTTTTGTCAAGTCTTAAATAAATCTGAATAAATTTCCGCTAGATGTTAAACTTTAGTTATTTAACTGTTAATCGTGAAACAAAAACCTATAGACAAAGTCTATATTTATATAATCATAATTTATTCATCAATCTAAATTCACTCATCATGAAAAAAACGATTTTGACTGCTGTGGCATTTTGTATGCTATTGGTAACAGATGCGGTTGCCAAAAATGAAACAAGTAACACTAATGCGGATGTTACGGAACTAATTGTAAAAAAGGAATTGAGTACTTTTTGTAAAGCAATTATGAAAGGTGATATTAATACTGTGGAACGTTTAATTGAACTCGGGGAAGATTTGAATGCTAAGTCTCTCGGAATGACACCTGCTATTTTTGCAGCTCGTTATAATAAGGCCGAGATTTTGGAAGTGTTAATTAGCAATGGAGCAGACCTTACCCTTAAATGTAATAAAGGTTGGACGATTGTGAAACATGCGAAACTCTCGAATGCAAAAGAAGTACTCGAAGTACTTAAAAATACTGTTTGATAGCTAGAATGTTTATTCATCAATCAAAAAACCCGTTAACCATAAGGCAAACGGGTTTTTATCTTATAATCAATTCAATTAGTGTTCAAGTAAAAGAGCGATTCGTGTTTTATTCAGAAATCCCAACCGTTTAGTGCTCTATCAGTTAAAGCATAAACCGCCATAAAAATCATGATAGCACAAAATACAGAGTATGCCTTTAACAATAGAACTAACGCAGCTGGTTTACAGCCTTCAAAGGCCTGTGAATAGAGATTGCTGAAGTGTGATAGTGTTCCCATTATAGTTTTATTAAAATACTGAAACGAACTCAGTAAAAATTATTAATGAAAGCTATAAGGGTTAAATTTGAGACGGTGTAAAGATGCTGGGAATAACAAAGATAGGAAAAAACTACCCAGTCAACTTGCAGTTTGTCGAATTTAACGTTACGATTGTCCTTGATACTTTGCTATCGCTTCTTTTATTTTCTGGATTCTATTCTCGGGATCTGGATGCGTACTTTGAAATTCAGGTACACGATTTGGTCCAGCGGCGGCTTTTAAAATTTTCATTACCTCTATCATTTCATTCGGATTGTAGCCAGATTGAATCATAAAAAGAACGCCTAATTCGTCACTTTCCAATTCGTCACCACGCCCATTTTTAAGTAATGTATTTTGGCCGATACTGCCTACAACGTTGCCTATGTCTCCAGCACCTACAGTGGCTCCCATGGTTGCGGTTCTCCAAAATTCACTTGCAGCAATACGTTCTGCTGAATGTCTTCCAATGACATGACCTATTTCATGACCTAATACTCCCGCTAATTGCTCCTCATTCAATTGTTTGAATAGGGCATACGTAATAAAGCATTGCCCTCCAGGAAGTGCAAAGGCATTGATTGTTCTATCGTCAGCTAATAAATGAAAGTCATATTTATATGGAGTCTCACGGGCAATACTATTTTGCACGAGTTTTCGTCCTACTTGATCAACATAAGCTTGTAGGCGCTCATCAGGATATAAACCGCCATGCTGCTGCTGAATTTGAGGCATACTTTGCAATCCTATGGCAATTTCTTGGTCAGGCGACATGGTAATATGCTGAGACCTTCCCGTATACTCGTTTTGTTCGGTATTGTTACATTTCTTAATAAAGGCAAAGGCAACAATGGCTAGGCCAATAAAGATTCGAATCTTCCAACTTCCTCTGTTCATGGTAGTGTAGTGTTATTAACAGAAAGGAAGGTACAAAAAAGCTGTAAAAGTCCTAGAGAAGTTCTTTATTTATGTCTAAAATATTGTTCTGAATGTAGGTTCGAATAAATCCGTTGGTGAAGTGCTCACTACCTAAAAAGGTTTCTTTTTCTAAAAGTTGAAGAATGTTTTTTCTTCGAAACTCAGTTAACATCGGCACAGAAAGAGGGGCAAAGCTATAATGCCAAGGTTCGTATTTGAAACCTTTTCTTTTTGAGTCATCAGTATAAACAAGATGAAAATCAAAGGTTTTTGAGTTTTCATCCATCCATTTTTTGAAATTCTCGTAGGGCCCACCTGCCCCAAACTTAGAAGGAACCAATACATCTCCTTCTGCTTTAGGATATCCATCGATAATATCAACATCAGTTCCCCAATGGTGTCTGCTTGTTCCTGGTATAGTAGAATACTCTATTATTTTGTCAATGGCAGCCATGGGCTCCATTCCATCTTCTTCAGTATATCGCTCAAATTTTCGCTCAAAAATTGCCTCTTGGCGCCCAAAATTTCTGTAACTGGAAACTACTTTTAAGTCAATACCATCACCGTAAGCTGCTTTCTTCATTTCAACAAAAGCATCGTGGGCTTCCGCTCGTAGATTGATGTCTTTTCCATAAAGTTCAATATCGGCTTTTCCCATTAGCTCGAGAATAGAGTATTCAAAATCCTTGTTTGCCGCGAGTGCTAAACTAGGGGCAAGAGCAATGGCTAATCCTGAAATACTACTCTTTTTAATAAATGATCTACGTTCCATAGGGTTTTCTTTAGCTGTTGTAGCGAATAATACAAAAACGTTGCCAATTACGGTTTATTTTAAAGATAGTCAATTACTGGGATTAGATTTTTCTTTTTTATTGGTTTTATTCCTGCTCGATATACAAATACCCTTGATGCTTCAAATTAATATCATATAAGTTTATGATATAGAAATAAACTCCCGCAGGAAGTTTTTTACTTGAATTAACAATGTTCTTTACGTTCGCTCTTCCATTGAACAAATTAGTATAATTGTCCTCTTCGTAAACACTTCGACCCCACCTATTAAAAATTCTCAACTTGTTATTTGGGGATAGTGAAACTACATCAAAATGTAAGTAGTCATTAACTCCATCTCCATTGGGAGTTAACAAATAATTATCTAAATCAGCAGTAGCTAAGCTTAAACTACCTCCAAAGGTAATTATCGAATAATCATTGGGTAAAAATGTATCGGAAGTTATCTCACCGGTTTCGAAATCTCCTGAGGAATCAGTATTCCCTAAATCTTCCCAAATTGCCAAAGAAGTATTCCATCCAACTATTCTAATATTACTTAAATCATCAAGAAATCTCGAAAGATTACTCTCGGAATCCCAAGTAAGTGTAACTTTTGAAGGAATAGCAGCATCTATATCCCAAAACTCTTCGTTACTGATTGCGAGAAGTATATCTGTTCTATTTTCAGTGTTGAAACTGATATCAAATGTCGTCGGGTTGTTCGGGTTTTCTCTGAAATAGGCCGATTTAGCAGAATTATTAGTATTTGTAGAGGTTAATTTCAAAGGCCTTAATTGTTGATCTACGCCGATAGGAAATATGAAATCTTGTTTTGAAGTAAGCGCTGCGTACCCGTCCACTTTGATTAAATTGTCTTCACCATTATAAAATGAATCATTTATGTAATCGAGATTAATGTCAAGAAGATTTCGTGGTGTTACAACATCACCTAAAATAAAATTGGTATTGTTTGTAACGCCAACCCCTATTTCTAGGTAGAGGTCTTTATTAACCATAATTTCCATATCAAGAAAAATAGGTCTAAATGCTCCAGAGATGATTATACTTTCATTGCTAAAAAATCCTGCAATGCCTTGATTATCATCGGTAGTTCCGTCATTGATTAGATCATGGTGAAAACCTACCGCACCCATGTCATGAATTTTTAGAAATCCATAATTGTGAAGTGCTTCTTGGGCTTTTAACCCGTGAAACATAGTTACACCTAAGACAATGAAGTAAAGTTTTTTCATAGATTCCAAAATGTAATTTGATTTTCTTCTATAGCTTCAATTTGGTCGTCTTCAAGTCCGACTTTGTACATAATTATTTCGGCAAAACGCGTTGTGCTGCCTTGAGAAGGTGTATTAATGCTATTCTGTATCGCTGCACCAAGGCCAAAATTAAAAGTGAGGTTACAAGACTGATTATTTGGAAAATTCCCATTTACTTTTTGAACTCCGCCTAAACGGAGTATTGTCCTATCTGTGTTTGTATTTAAAGGATTATCGCGACGAACGAAAGAATACTGATCCCAGATAGTTAAGCTACCTGGGTTTGTTGAATGGGTTGGGAGATTATTTGCAAAAGACCGCGGATTATTACAGCAATATCCTGGGTCGAAATAGCATTGTTCGTTATTCCAATTGATATGCACTAACCAACGTTCTCCTCCTGAAATTACCCCAAAGGGTATCTGAGATCTATCAGTGGCATAGAAAACACCCAAAACGCTTCCATTTTTACCTGATTCTGTAAGGTTTTGAAAGTTTTCAGGTACGATAAGCAAATCATTACCATCACCTGCCCAATAGGGTTGTACGGCATCTGGAATGAATCTTGGTTGACGAAAAGTTGTGTTTTGAAATGCATCTCGCCCGATACCACTTTGGTCATACCATGTTGCTACGAATACATTTGCCCCATTTCGCCAATTGTTAATGGCTTCTATATCCACCCTATCATTATCACTACAAAAGAAATCCATTTCTGAATTATCACTTGCGCGGCGCAAACGTATTAAAGGTCCATTATAATCAGACACCAAAATACGTAATCCAAAGGCAAAACTGATATCTTCGAGTTTGTCATCAAGGAGATGACCGGGTGCTATTGAAGGAAATAGGTTATAATTTTCAACTTGTGCTGAGATACGTGTTAGTTGTAGTAGAAAAAAGAATAGAAACAATTTTTTCATAACTACTATTTTTTTAGGTCTCCTGTAAGGTGAAAAGTATCAGATGCTGTGCAGATTAATCCAACACCAGCATTTTTTCCTGCGGTTTTAAATCTGGATAATCGATTTTCTATGGTAACTCCGGACCCTCCTCTTATGGTTACTTGACCATCACCAATTTGATAGACACTGATGTTGTATCCCACAGATAAACCGCTCGGTATCGTCAAACTTACATCGGTGGCACTATCAAAAACAAAAACTTTTCCAGCATCAATTGCGGTTATTTGATAATTAGCGGTTTTATTTTCCACCAATGCATTTCCTTCTACTTCAAGGCGTAGCCAATTGATACCATCGAATTCATAAATACGTTTATCATCGGTATTAAAAACCAATGACCCTTCTGTTTCCGTTGTAATATTGAGCATCTCCGCGGAGGTCGCAGAAGAAATGTTTACTAAAAGTTCTGGGTCAATTTGTGCCATTCCGCAACGAACACTACCAACTATTAATACTAAAAAAAGAAACTTTTTCATGCTATAAATCTAAAATGGTGAACATGAACTCCCCATCAAATCTGGCTCTATCACTACCTCCGTTATCATTATCTCCAATGATAACATCAAAAAATGTGGTGTTTTGATTGTTATATGAGATTCCTGGGTCATCGTTTCCTGCACCACCGCGGCCTAATTGAGATACTTGAATGATATAATTTGCATCGCTAACTAAACCTGCTGGTAAGGTGATTCGATAGTAACCGCGACTTAAACGATTCACGGTTACCCCTGTTGTCATACGAATTGCCACACCACCTGCAGATACCTTTCCTATTGCCTTTATTGGATTGATATTACTCGTCCATTCCGTTCCTGTTGCCGTTGCGGTTAAAACCTGGCCTACAGTTCCTGCAGAATCGTTTTCATCAAGTAACTGTCCACCCAAATCTATAGTTTCATTGATGATCACAGTAGTGTTGCCAGCCGTTTCATCAATATTCATGGCCTCTATTCCCCCTACACTAAATCCTATTTCATCAGCTGCAGGTCTAAATAAACCTGTGTTTATGTCATTTGAAAATCGGTAAGAGGGGTCACCGGCAGTACCATTGGAATTGAGAACGCCCTGAGTTAGGGTCGCTCCGGCAACCTCTAATTTATTGGTGGGCGAATTTGTACCGACACCTAATCTATTATTTGTATTATCCCAAAAAAGTTGGGAATTATCTTCTGTTGGAGTACCATCGGTTCCAGCAAAGAAAATAGACCCTGTAGTGCCAATATGCGCAATGTCTTTCCAGACCGTTCCGTCATAGACTTTGGTTTCTCCAACGGTAGTGTCGAACCAGATATCGTCTTCAATGGGATTGGTTGGAGCTATTGCCGCTGTAGTGACAACATTATTTCTTACTGTAATTAATGTCCCCTTATTGTCAATAACCGTTTCCTCTTGGGAATGGCCCACCACTTGAATTAAAAGAACAAGTAGACCAAAAAAGAGCTTTCTGGAAATTAGAATGTGATTCAGTTTTGACATTGGTATTTGTTATCCTTATTATCAAAATAGAGTTGATAAACCGGGATTTTAAAATTCAAAGGGTTTATACGGTCTTATTTACATCCGGAATATATTTTAGGGAATACTCTTCCTAAAATATATTCCACACATAAATTAGTTAACCATTTATCTTGAGCGGCCTAATTATTTGACATATTGGACTTCAATAACATCGTTTTCGAAAAGAGACCAATCATTTGGAATCGCCGTTTGTGGTACTAAAGTCACAGTCGATCCAGCTACGGTATAATCTAAGTTCGCTATCAATTTCGCTCCGTTACGATATACCCATACTTTACTAAACTCTGGCAAAACTGGTGCTCCGGTAAGTAGAAAATCTGGGGCTGCAACTTGAGCTGCTGTTGTAGTAAAAGCTTGGTGACCGCTATCTAACAAATCAGTAGCTAACAGTTTTTTGGTTTCACCAGTTGCTTCATCACGAACCAAGATGGCATATCCAGTCCCGGTCGCCGTTGCTGAAGTTGATGCGTCTGTCGCATCCGTAGAAGCGTTCTCGGTTGCGGTATCTACCAAAGGAATACCATCAATGGCAAAAACATTACCGTCAACATCGATAATAGTCCCATTGGTCAACGTACCACCTAATTGCCACGTTGTGGTTGTAACGTCATCAGTGGTATTCGAAAGCATTGTAATACCATTTGCCGATTGCAAGTACTTAATAGTACCCTTGTTATCGATTACTCTAACGGCTCCGTTAAGAACCGTAGTTCCGGGTACGATATCCGCTTCTTTTGCGATATCTCCTGTAGTTGTTTGTGCATTTGCAAGACCAAATGTCAACATGGCGATTGCAAATACGCCTAATTTTGCTAGTTTTTGATAATTTAAAATTCTCATGATAAAGGGGTTTATTTAATAATTATTGTTTAATAAAATTGTACGATTCTGATTTCATCATTTTGATAACAGAACACAGGGGCTTGCAATTCGATAGTAGTATTGTCAATTATGGTGTAGCCTAATTTTACTCCGTTACGATACACGTTTATTTTTTTTGAACTTGTAATTAAGAGGGGAGGCGTAAATTGTGTTTGACCCTCATTAGCGATAATCAGAATCTCATCTTGTTGTAAAAATGCTGAAACTGATGTTTTTCGTAAAACTCCAGTAGCTGGTTCCACCGTAACAATCGGATTGTTGTTATCAATGACTTCTTCCAATCCAGCTATGGCTAGTGTATTATTGGTATCTGTAGTAATTTCAGTAGGTTTGGTCAAAGAACCGCCTAATTCAAAAACATTGTTTTGAGTTTCACTAAGTCCGTTTGTTGTAGAAACCGTTTGGTCAATCCAAGTTGTGCCATTGTAAGTGAAAATATTGCCAGATACTTGGTCTATATAAATGTCACCTGCAAGAGCATCTGTTATTGTAGTGTTGTTCGGAATACCTGTTCCCGTTCTAGGGTTTTTAGTGATAGGTAGCCAAGCGGTTCCATCCCACACATTAACTTTATTATCTGTCTCATCAAGCCATAAATCACCAATTCCCGGAGCTGAAGGTGCTACCAGTGCTGAAGTAACTGAAATTTCAGAATTGCAAAGACTTTTCCATGTGGCTCCCTCGAAAACGAAAATACATTTGAGATCCGTATTATAGACCAGAGCACCATTTAAAGGCGCTATGTCATTCATCTCAGCATCTGTTAAACGCGTAATAACTAGTGCTTTGTTGCGGCTTTCGAGCTCAAGTATAGAACTACCATCAATGGTGTTGATATTATCACCCACTTTAACCTGCCCAATAGCGCAGGCAGAAGTTATCATAAAAATGAGGAATAGAAATCTGTTAAAGTTCATTTGGCGTAAGTAGTTCCTAATATGAACAAAGCTAACAGGAGAGCTATGGCTGAGAAATTATATGTTGTCTAGACTTAGGTAATTGTTGTGAATACTACAATTATTGTAGTATAAAACTTACAAATATGTCTTATTATGTCTTGAATTCAAAGTTTTGAAGTGATAGATTCTTCGTTTTTAATACCGCAATTACGGTATTTAGCAGAATTCTTATCGTGCTAAATAAAGGAATCCTTGAAAATCTAGGTCAATGTCATCCAAAGAGAGAATATAGAAATAAACCCCAGTAGGAAGCCCCTTATCCTTTGCAATCACAAAATTACTTGTTGTCGCAAAACCATTGAATTCATTTGTGTAGTTGTTCATTTCAAAAACCTTCAGACCATAACGGTCAAAAATTTGAATTGAATTGTTAGGTGATAAATCAGTCTCTGGGATTACTAAAGAATCATTTATACCATCTCCATTGGGTGTCACCAAAAAGTTATCTGGATTAATCAGTTCGGTAGCTTCTCCTAAACTATCCCCAAATGTAATCACCTCATAATCATCCGGTATAAAACTAACGGAACTAACAAAGCCTTGCGAAAGGTCACCAACGGCACCATTGGTTCCGATACTGACCCATTGACTGCTTGATTTTCGCCAGCCCACGATGCCCAGTCGGGTTACATCCGTTACCAAAGCTCCTATATTACTACGATCATTCCATGTAATTTGAATGGTCGAGGGTACGCTACCTTCCAAACGCCAAAATTCAGTGGTGCTGATAGCACCCAAACTGGCCACTTTAGTATTGGTGTTAAAACCATTTGGAAAGGTCGACGGACTACTAGGGTCTTCAAAAAAGTAAGCACATTTTGCAAAAGTATTTACCGCGGTAGAATTTAGAACCAATTGTCGTAGTTGAGTTGCATCACCCACAGGGAACGTAAAATTCTGTTGATTACTGATGGCTGCATAGCCATCTACTTTTGAGATATCGCCGCTACCATTGTTGGTCGCATTTTGTAAGAAGTTGAGGTAATTGTCCGTTTGTGCTCTTGGAGTATTGAAGTTACCAATGATAAAATTGGTATTGTTACTTGAATTCAAACTCGTATTCAAAGTCACGTTATCAGGGTTTGAAATCTCCAAGTCAAAGAAAGTTGTAGCAAAAGCACCAGAAACATTCAGCGGTAAATCACCATAAAAACCGGCTAACCCTAAATTTTCATCAAAAGACCCGTCATTGATGAGGTCAATATGAAAACCCATTTGACCTTGGTCATGAATTTGCATATTGCCAGAGTTGTATAGGGCGGTTTGGGCGTTTGTACATATTGCCCAGAAACCGATAATTATGTGAAGTACTTTTCTCATGTTTCTTCTATGGGTTGAATATTGTATAAAACCACGTGGCATTAGAAGGAGTTGGTACGCCTGCAATAAATTCATAAATCTGAACCGAAAAGTCTGTGGCGGTTTGACTAGTTATTTGCAACAATATTGGGTTACCTGCGGTATTTTCGACAACACTAGTATTTATGATATAGTTTGTTGAAGTTTGTCCAGTAACTGTTATGGTATATGCCCCAGCGGTTCCTGTAACAGCTAGAATTTTACCTTGTTGAGCAGCTCCCGTGGAATTAGCCCAATCGGTCCCAGTTGATGTTGCAGTAAGCACTTGCCCAGGACTTCCGGCGACATTACTTTCATCTAGCAATTGCCCATCAAGTTCTAAACTTTGGTTTATCACGACTTTTGAACTTGCCCCAAGTTGTTGAATGGATGCGGCTTCAATAGTCCCAACGGAGAATCCAATTTCATCTGCTGCTCGCCAAAACATTCCAGTATCAGTATCACCACTAAATCGATACGAAGGGTTGTTATTATCTCCATCAGAATTTAATATTCCTTCACTCCGAATAGCTCCAGCAACATGTAATTTGTTTTGAGGTGGATTAGCTCCATTACCAATCCCTACTCTACCAAGACCGGAAAATACAAGACTTTGCGTATTATTAGGTATTTCGTAGGTTCTTACTAAATCAGTGGCAGTTTGTGAGAGATTTGCATTCGAAAGGTTGCTGCCTGCGTTATCATCAACGTATTTTTTTGTGGCAACTTCTTGATCAGCTGTAGGGTCAATCACGTTGGTTATTTTGAATCCCCCCATATTTATATCGGCTGTAGCATTTGCAAATCCACTTAGGGGGATAGCAGCTTTATCAAGCATATTGTTTTCTATTGCATTTGCTTGTATTGTTAATTCTCCGGTATTATCTATTAATGCATCGCCGGACATAGGTACGCTGATTGCCTGATTTGAAACATTTCCAACATATATATTTCCATCTGTAAGAGTGGGTGCTCCGGAGTTATCAGTACCTAATTCCCAGGTCATAGATGTGTTATTCCATTTGATTACTTGATTATCAGCCGTTCCTACTGGGACTGTAGTTTCGTTAAAGTCTTTCCATTCAATTGCTCCTGAATCTTTATCAGTAGTTAAAACCTGTGTAGTAGGGTCTACTGCTGGAAGAGTGGCGGGCTTTATTCTTAATTGGTCGGACATTAATTCTATCGTCGAATCATCTACATTTACATTATAACCTACTGTAGTACCATAATCTGACAATCCATCATTTATATCAGTGTCCGATACAGCTCCAGTAGGAGTTACCCATTGTACGCCCGCACCTGTCGAGCTTAGTACTTGATTTGCAGTGCCGAGACCAGTTCCAGGCCCTGTGCCTTCAACTTCAATGCCTCCATATAGAACAATATCTTTGTTGCTTTTGACTGTAAATGCTTTATCATTTAGTTCGGCATTTGAAGTATCTGCATTCGCATCATTTAAAAAATGAAAATCACCTATACCTTGACCTCCGGTGTTTTGAAAGGCAAGGGCGCCTTTACCATGAGCTAAACCACCACCAGTTGAAAACAATATTGCGGTTGAACTACTACCATTAGTATTATTTTGAACCTGCATAGGGTACGAGAGACCTCCAAATACATTATCTACAACCTGCATCTTCACTTCGTTGTTAAAGGTGGCACCGTCCAAACCAACTCCAAGTGCGCCATAGGCCGTTCCAAAAACTACTCTTGCCTCATAATCCCATACCAAACTTGGACTTGAGTTTGTAGGATGAAAAGCCTGTGTTGGATTACCACTAGCATCGGCCAGAAATATGGATTTAGCAGCACCTGTATGACCCGCATTTACTCCTACTTCCCATCCACCTGCACCAGCGTTTAAGGTTGTATTCCATTTGATGATGTCTCCATCTGCAGTAGCACCCATATCATTGAGGTCTTCGGCAAGTATAGTTGCGTTTTCTATTTTAGTTGTTGTAATAGCATCATCCGCTACGGTATATTCATCGCCGGTTACACCAGTTCCTGAAATGGTATTTGGGTCGAAAAGTGCTGTCCCCCCACTAGGTGGTAAGTCCGCCCAAGCCGTTCCTGTTGCTGTTGTGGTTAAAACTTGATTAACCGTCGCCGAAGGTTCAATTTTTATAGGAGTGACGTTACCATCTAAGATTTTTGTGGTTATAATTCCATCATCTGCCACAGTGTATTCATCGCCGGCTACTCCAGTTCCTGAAATGGTGTTGGCATCGAAAAGAGCTGATCCTCCACTTGGGGGTAAGTTGGCCCATACTACGTCTCCAGTAGCGTCTGTACTAAGAAATTGTCCATTAGTCGCTGAGGGTTCAATCTTAAACTCATTTCCAAGTGTTCCGTCTCCTGTTAGCGTAATACCATCTACCAACTCAGTAGAACCTCCAGTTCCCCCGGCACTTGAAGGTGCCCATATACCTCCAGCACCATCCCAAGCTAGTACTTGCCCGTCAGTAGCAGCCATTTGTGCTAAGTCTTCTCCGAGAATCGTAGCATTTGCAATTTCTGTAGTTGATATTCCACCTGCGGGTACACTTAGTTGTGATGCTATTGCAGCGCCTGTTCCCACAATGGTTAAACCATCCGTTAGCACCCCACCGCTCGTGGCAGGCGGTAACTCGGCCCATACAACATCACCAGCAGTGTCTGTTTGAAGAAACCACCCATTAGTTCCTGAAGGTGCAATTTCAAAAGGATCTACCGCAGTTCCTGCACCAATTAGAGTTTGGCCATCTACCACTTCAGTACTTCCAGCTCCACCTGCAAGCGAGCTTAAATCAACCGTAGCTGGATTACCACCTTCAATTCCTATTGATAATACGTTCATGGCATCCAAAGTAACTGGCCCAATATTCTGGTCATCAGAACCTCCAGCAGATATTAAGGGGCCTATATCAATAGTTCCAGCTGTACTTGTTAGTCCTATTTCTGTGCCAGTTAGTGTTAAATTTTGAATTTCATTAGCGGAACTCTGATCATCGTCCATGGCAATGGCATCAGCATTATCCATAATATCCATCAATAAATTGGTGTCATCGTAAAAAGCGGCTCCATTCGCATCCGATGAAATTGCATTACCTGGATCACCACTAACTACATTTACATCTCCAGCAGTGATATACCCAGCATCATTATTAAAGGCACTTACCCCAAAATTATCATTGTCTAAGGCAAATGCACCAACCGAGTTTTCCGATAATTTTTCCTGTGTAATGGAAAAATCTTGTAGTTTACCGGGGCCAAGTGAACCATCCTGAATGTCAACCCCATTAATTCCGCCATCAACTATCTGTTCACTGCGTATGCTATTAGGTGCTACTTCTAAATTATCTCCAGTAGCGGTTGGTGTGATTACAATTGTAGGTTGTGTATTTACAATAGGATCTGCGGTTAAAGGACCACCTGTTCCAACACCGCCCCCGATATTCACCCACTGTGTTCCGTTGTAATAGTGGACGCTTTGTAAATCTGTATTAAAACATAAAGCTCCCTCGCTAGGAACAATAGCGTTCATTTGTGCAGTTGTTACCCGAGTAATAACTAAAACCTTGTCTGTACTTTCAAGTTCTAAAACGGAAGAAGGATCAATGTTTTGCGGGTTGTCACCAATTTTAACTTGCGCACTTAGACTAGCCGCCGCAAAAAAAGTGATAAGTAGGAATAAAGAAGTGTTTCTCATAGGAACAAGGGGTGTTACGTTGAGCTAATCAACAAAAATATAATTATACATCAACAAACCTTATTTTACTAGGTCAAATGTACTCTGAACAGGATAAACAACCGATGAAAATCCTTGAAATAAGATTTTTAGCAAAAGTTCGCAATTTCTTACTTTAAGATTCTCCATGATATACGTGTACAAATTAACAAAAGTTTAGTGGTGTCGGTTTTTTTTAGACCTAAACTTATATTTTCTTTATAACCATTTAAAACTAAAATACCCTACGCGCTAAAGACCTAATTTATTTGGCTGGTGTACTAGAAAATTTAAAATATGAAACAAGTTTTACTTTTCGCTTTAGTGATTTTCTTTTCAACCCCCATATGGTCACAAGACGATGGTCGGGTCATCTTACGGGGTAAAGTGCTGTATCGCAACGTAAATGTCCCTAATGAAAATGTCATTAACGCCACCTCTGAAATGGCGACGATTACCAATACGAATGGGGAGTATCAAATTCGCGTCAAAGTGGGAGATGAACTTGTTTTTTCTGCTTTGAACTACCAAATTGAAATTGTGGAGATTACCGAGGAAATCTTGAAGAACAATCGATTGGTTATTGAGGTTAACGAAAAAGTTACGGAGCTTGAAGAAGTAGTGGTTACGCCGGAGCAACAGGAGCGATTTTTAGCAGCTAAAAACAAGATTCTAAAGGAGGAATTCGAATACGAAATAGACCGGTCTTCCGAAGTGGAAAATATTGCACTTTCTCAATCGGAACGAGGCTTGCAAAACGGATTGAATTTTGTTGGAATTTACAAAGCATTGGCAAAAGCGCTTAAGAGAAACAAAACAGAGGAAAAAGCGCCGTTAAGTATTAGCGATGTTATGCGTCAAGTGTATGACGATGAGTTTTTTGTAATGGATTTACAACTTCCGCAAGATAAAATAGATGCGTTTTTGTTTTATTGCGATACCAAAATGCCCGCACAATCTCTTTTGAAAAAGGAAAATGAGTTCGAGTTAATCGAATTTTTGGTAACCCACAGTGAAACCTTCCGTCAAGAATTAGATGAAAAGGAGTAAGCTTCTTCTTTTGGCTTTTTTGTTAATCTCGGCTTCACTTGGAGCACAATCGCTCTTTTCAAAAAAACTTGAAGGTAGAGTATATAGTAAAGACGGTGATGTCGCTGCAACCACTGTTCAGAATATTTCAACCAATAGAGCCACCATAACGGATATTGATGGATTCTTTCAGATTGCCGCAAACCTAAATGATACGTTGGTTTTTTCTGCGGTTCAATTCAAAAAAAAGGAAATTGTAATATCACGTGAAATTTTGCAACAGCGCATTTTGAATGTCACCATGGAAGATGCCCTGACCAAATTGGACGAGGTAGTGGTTACACCCTACAACTTAACCGGTGATATAACCAAAGATATTGATATCATAAAAACTGACGCTGTTGTTACATCGTCTACTTTAGGTTTACCGAATGCCTATGTACTTCCTATAACCCAGGCTGAACGACAGTTATTTGAAGCTACCTCAGGTTCTGGATTAATTCCTTTGAACCCAATTTTAAACGGAATAAGTGGGAGAACCAAGATGCTAAAAAAGCGAATTGCTCGAAATAAATTGTATTCTCGAACCGAGCGTGTAAAAGAGTTTTATGCAGATTCTTTGTTTCGGACAGACCTTAAAATTCCGGAAGAAAAAATAGATGACCTTTTGTATTTCTGCGAGGTTGACTCCGATTTTCAGACAGTTGTCGATACACATGACCGACTCAAAATCTGGGAATTCATCCGTAAAAAAAGCATTATTTATCGTGAAAACAATGATTTCGACTGAGTTGTTCTTTTCACTCTTTAAATAGTTTCTATTGCGTATTCCTAACAAAGACTTTCTTTTTCTGTTGTTGTCTCTTTTTGCAATGAATTTAAGCGCCCAAGAATATAGTTCTGAAATCGAAGGTCGTGTATATAGTAAAAATGGTGATGTGGCAGCAACACATGTGTCGAACGTTACTCAAAATCGTGGTACGATTACAGATGTAAACGGGTTTTTTGATATTTCGGTAAAATTGAATGACACTCTTATTTTTTCAGCGGTTCAATTCAAGAAAAAGGAACTTGTGGTAACATTAGAAATTCTAAACACTAAAAGATTAGAAGTTTTTCTTGAGGAAGTACTAACGCAACTGAGTGAGGTCGTGGTAACTCCTTACAATCTAACCGGAGATATAAATCGTGATGCTAAGAGACTAAAAATAGACCCTATTATCACTTCCTCCACTTTGGGCCTGCCCAATGCTTATGTGAAACCCAAAACCAAAAATGAAAGGAGACTAGCGGAAGCCGATAGTGGGAAATTTATTGAAGGAGCGAGCTATAAACTTGATTCTACTTTCAACCCAATGATAGTTATTAATCTGCATAAGATTCTAAATAGGGTAACAGGAAGAACACAAACGTTAAAAAAATATGTGGCGATTGATAAGGAGATTGTTCTATTGAATACAGTGAAACGATCGTATCACGATTCCATCTACCAACAGGAACTTAAAATACCTAAAGAGAGAATAAATGATTTTATGAATTTTTGTGAAGTAGATTCACTTTATACTGAAGTTGTGGAGTCGAATGATATTTTGCGACTTTGGGAGTTTCTAGAACGGAATAGTCTTGTGTATCGAAAAAACAACCAGCTCGATTGAATTGCATCTTGGCATACCATTTGCTTATTTTTGGAGAATTAAGAAATTGAAATGAAACAATTGAAAAAGGGACTTCTTATTTTACTATTACCACTGCTTGCGTTTACTACAGTACATAAATTTTATGTGAGCGTTACCAATATCGGTTACTCTGAAAAAGATGATGCTTTGCAAATCACAACGCGGATTTTTATCGATGATCTAGAGGCGGTTTTGTTGGAGCGTTATGATATTACCGCAAAATTAGCTACAAATGAGGAATCGAAGCTTGCCGATGAATACTTGGAAAAGTATTTACGACAGAAGTTTCAAATTGAAATAGATGGTGAGAACAAAACCTATGAACTTATCGGCAGAAAATATGACAATGATGTTTGCATTTTTTATCTCGAGCTTACCAAGATTCAATTATCTTCGGTAAAATCCATCCAAATACAAAACGAAATCCTTACAGACCTTTTTGATGAACAACAGAACGTTGTTCATTTTAAAATCAATGGGAATAAGAAAAGCTTCGTCCTCCTAAAATCCGATACTAAAGGAATGTTAAAACTGTAACAATTCTTAAGGCTTTCTTAAAAAACCTTTATTTTTCACGCTGCTAAAAACTATTTCAAATGATGACTAAAATCAAGTATTGTTTCGCATCGCTATTGTTTCTTTTCGGTGCAATGGTAACTGCTCAAGAAAATTCCCCCAAAGAAAGAGAAGGAGGGCATACCAATCAAAGTAAGTTCAAACAGCTTTATGAGGAGTTTTCCACTCCCAACACCTATCGTTCCGCTTCCGGTGCACCGGGTCCTGATTACTACCAGCAACAGGCCAATTATAAAATGGATATTGAATTAGATGATAAAAACCATAGAATTTATGGTGAAGAAACGATCACTTACATTAATAACTCCCCTGACGACCTTGAATTTTTATGGGTGCAATTAGATCAAAATATTCGAACGAAAGATTCTAAGGCATTACTTAAAAATGGGAGCAAAGTAAAAACTGAGGAAACCGTTGAGAATTTTGCTAAAAAATATGTAAACCCAAAGTTTGATGGAGGGTTTAATATTGAACACGTCAAAGATGCTTCGGGAAATGCTTTGCCTTATACAATAAGCTTCACTATGATGCGAATAGATTTGCCTAAACCTCTAAAAAGTAAGGAGCAAATGTCTTTTTCTATCAAATGGGATTATAACGTTGTAAACCATGTGGTGGATAGGGCTCGTTCGGGTTATGAAGAATTTGCAGATGGTAATAGAGCTTATGTAATTGCCCAGTTTTTTCCTAGAATGGCCGTCTACAATGATGTGGAAGGATGGCAAAATCATCAGTTCTGGGGCAATGGAGAATTTGCGCTAAATTTTGGAGACTATGATGTTAATATTACTGTTCCTGCAGATCATATATTAGATGCTACAGGAACACTTCAAAATAGAAAAGAGGTTTTTTCAAAAGAAATGATGAAGCGTTATGAGCAAGCCAAAAAATCATATGAAAAACCTGTAATAATTGTTACGCAAGAGGAAGCTGAAGAAGCTTCTAAAAGCTTTTCTAAGAAGAAAAAGACTTGGAAGTTCTCTGCCAAAAATGTTCGGGATTACGGATTTGCAACTTCAAGAAGATTTATTTGGGACATGCAGGCCGTGAAAATGAGCAACAAAGATGTTATGGCGGTTTCAATGTACCCACCCGAAGGGAACCCACTATGGGAGGAATATTCCACTAAGGCGGTAGCACATACATTGAGATCATATTCATCTCATACATTTGATTATCCTTATCCGAAAGCAATTTCGGTACACGCAAAAAATCAAGGAATGGAATACCCTATGATTTGCTGGAACTATGGTAGACCAAATCCTGACGGTACTTATTCTGACCGTGTTAAATACGGAATGATAAGCGTAATTATTCATGAAGTTGGACACAATTACTTCCCGATGATTGTAAATTCTGACGAGCGTCAGTGGGGATGGATGGATGAAGGTCTTGATACTTTCATGCAATATATGGCTGAACAGGAATTTGGAGAAGCTTACCCGGAAGCGGTTGCCCCGAATAAAGCATATCCGTCAAGAAGAGGAGCTCCGTCAAAAATAGTTCCTTACATGAGTGGTGATCAAAACGCGATTTCACCAATTATGTCCAATCCTGAGAATGTTTATAAATTAGGTCCAAATGCCTATGGTAAACCTGCTACGGCTCTGAATATTCTTCGCGAAACTGTAATGGGAAGAGAATTATTCGATCACGCATTTAAAACCTATTCAAAACGATGGATGTTTAAACACCCGACACCGGAAGACTTTTTCCGTACGATGGAGGAAGCATCTGCGGTTGATTTGGATTATTATTGGAGAGGATGGTTCTACACCACTGACTATGTTGACATAGGGGTTAAGAATTTAAAGAAATATCAGGTAGCGAATAGACCTGCAACTGGTGATTTGTTATCCAAAGTGATTTTGGTAGAAGAGGGAAGTGCTGATTTTGACCCTAATTTGAATGGTAAAGCTGCTTCTGAAACTTCTAAGACCTTAAAAGAGTTCATGATGGATAATATGACTGCTGAAGAAAGATCAGCAGTAAAAGATCCAAAATACATTTATGAAATTACCTATGACAAGCCAGGTGGAATACCAATGCCATTGATTGTTGAGTATACATATGCTGATGGTACGACGGAGAACATTACCTATCCTGCAGAAATATGGAGAAAAAATGACAAAGAAGTTAGTGTTGTTGTGTCCTCTCAAAAAGAACTTACGGGGGTTATCGTAGACCCTAAGGCAGAAACGGCCGATATCGATACTACAAATAATGGTTGGCCAAGAAAAGAAGAGAAGAGTGATTTTGATAAGATGAAAGAAAAGATTAAAGGGTAGAATAGTCTTTAAAGCAATAAAAAGCCCTGTGTAAACCAGGGCTTTTTTTCAGTAAGATGAGTTGGTAAACTTGCTTATATTTGTAATATGTACTGGATGCATTTTTTATTTATTAGTGGGGGTGAGATATTTTTTATCATGTTTATTGTGGTGATGGTTTTTGGTGCAGATAAAATCCCCGGAATTGCCAAGGGTCTGGGTAAAGGTATGCGCCAATTAAAAGATGCTACAGAAGATATCAAACAAGAGATTCAAAGAAGTGCCGAAAAACAAGGAATCGATACTACTATCGTTTCAGATATAAAAAAGGATATCGATGATGTGAAAGGCAATTTGACCTCAGGCCTTTCCAAAGAAATCAATGAAGTAAAGGATGGCGTAGAGAAGTTTTCGGGTTCTATTAAACGAAAATAGAATGTTCGAAAAATTAGTAGAATGGGATAAGCAAACGCTCATCTATCTCAATAATCTAGGCTCTGAACAGTTTGATGCCTTTTGGCTTATAACGACAAATTTCCTTACTTGGATACCACTTTTTCTTTTTATAATTATCCTGCTTTATCGAATGTACAAACCTAAAGAAGGCTTTTGGGTTTTCCTTTCATTTCTGTCAATGTTGATTGTAGTTACGGGGGTCATATTTTTTACAAAAGAATATTTTGGCCGTTTAAGACCAGTCAATGATTCCAGTCTTAATAATCTTTTACGGGTATTGATCAAACCTTCGGATTATAGCTTTATATCTGGTCATGCCGCTAGCTCATTTGCCATAACTACACTTGCAGCTTTGTATCTTAAAAAAGAAACTAAGTGGATTTTTTTGTTGTTATTGTGGCCCATACTTTTCTCCTTCAGCCGGATGTACCTTGGGGTACATTATCCGCTTGATATTTTGTCTGGAATGTTGGTCGGAACTTTTTTTGCATGGATGTTCTATACGATGCACCAAAAATTTAGAGCACCCTACATAATGTGATTCCATCTCGAATGGGTAGCAAAACGGTTTCTACTCTCGAATCTTCTTTTAATTTTTTATTATAATCCAAAAGCACCTTAGTGGCTTTGTCTTTAGGGTCTAGTGGTTCCACAACTTTGCCCGACCACAATACATTATCAGAAAGGATAACGCTTCCCGGTCTCGTTTTTTGAATAGCGGCCTCAAAATAGGCATCATAGCTTTTCTTTTCAGCGTCTATAAATACCAGGTCGAAAATCATATCCAATTTTGGAATAATAGCTAAGGCATCACCTGTATGTTGAATGATTTGATTTCCATAGCCACTTTTATCAAAATATTTCCGCTGAAGTGAAGTCAACTCTTCATTAACATCAATGGTGTGGAGTTGTCCATCTTTTTGAAGTCCTTCGGCCAAACAGATGGCCGAATAACCGGTGTAGGTTCCAATTTCCAATATATTCTTCGGATAGATTAGTTTAGAGAGCATGCTTAAAACCCTACCCTGAAAATGTCCCGTAATCATTCGCGGTTGAATGACTTTTAAGTGTGTCTCTCGAGTTAATTCCTGTAATAATTCGGGCTCGTTTTCCGAGTTATCTTTGATATAATTGTCTAATGCGTCTGACAAAAAATGCATGGTGTATTTTTCCGTAAATATAGTACTTTAGAGTATTGACAATTAGTTATAAATGTATGAGTGATTTTATAGTACGTACCGCCAAACTTGAAGACTTAGCAGTTTTATTAGAATTTGAGCAAGGGATAATAGAAGCAGAACGCCCGATGGATCTGACTTTGGCACCTGACCCTATTTCCTATTACGATATTTCTGAACTCATACGGTCTGAGGAAGCTGAGGTAATTGTGGTTGAATACAATTCTAAGGTCATTGCTTCCGGCTACGCCAAAATCAAAAGAGCACTGCCATACTTACGCCATGAATCTTACTCTTATTTAGGTTTTATGTTCACTGAACCAGATTTTCGTGGAAAAGGAGTGAATAGACTAATTGTTGATGAATTAAAAAAATGGTCAATCGCAAAGGGACTTCAAGAAATAAGACTCACAGTTTACGATGATAACCCAGGAGCGATAAAGGCCTATGAAAAAGTAGGATTTAAAAAGCATCTTATCGAAATGCGGCTAACTGAATCCGATGATATTTAGCTTCTTTAAATCAATATTGAAGTCGTAAATTTGAATAAAAAGCTACAATGCCCTTTCAAAATACTTTAGAGTTTGCCAAAAAATTAGATGCTGAGGATAAAATTCACCAGTATCGCGATGAATTTCATTTTCCTAAAGTGAACGGAAAGCAGGTAATCTATTTTACAGGAAATTCGTTAGGTCTTCAACCAAAACGTACTAGAGAGTTTGTCGATGAGGTTATGAAGGACTGGGAAGAACTGGCGGTAGAAGGACATTTTCATAGCGAAAAACCATGGTGGGATTATCATGAAAGACTCGCAGCACCTTTAGCAAAAGTGGTTGGTGCGAAAACAGCGGAGGTTACTGTAATGAATACCCTGACAGTAAACCTGCATTTGCTGATGGTTTCTTTTTACAGACCAACTTCAACACGTTATAAAATTATTTGTGAGGAAAAGGCCTTCCCCTCAGATCAGTACATGTTTCAAAGTCAAGTTAAATTCCATGGATTGAATCCTGATGATGCTATTGTTGAAATCAAAAAAAGAAATGGCGAAAATCACTGGAGAACCGAAGATATTGTTTCTAAAATAAATGAAGTCGGGGATGAGCTGGCTTTGGTTCTTATCGGGGGAGTCAATTATTATACGGGCCAGGTTTTTGATATGGAAAGCATAACCCGAGCAGGAAAATCTGCAGGAGCATTTGTAGGCTGGGATTTAGCCCACGCAGTTGGAAACGTAGAACTAAAACTCCATGATTGGGATGCGGACTTTGCCGCATGGTGTAGTTATAAATACATGAACAGTGGTCCTGGCAATGCTTCCGGGGTTTTTATCAATGAACGTCACTTAGGAAAAGATGATATCCCAAGGTTCGAAGGCTGGTGGGGTACGAAGAAAGAAACACGGTTCTTGATGAAACCTGAATTCGAACCGATGGAAAATGCCGATGCTTGGCAAATTAGTAATGTTCCTGTACTTTCAGTTGCTCCCTATTTGGCTTCCCTTGAAATGTTTGAAGAAGTGGGTATGCCCACTTTGATTGAAAAGCGCAATAAAATTGTATCCTATTTGGAATTCGTACTCCATGAAATCGATAAAGAAGTTGAGAGTACATTTGAAATTATAACCTCAGAAGATAGAGGTTGTCAGCTTTCAGTTTTTCTTCACGGACAAGGTAGACCTTTATTCGACTATTTGATGAAAAATGGAGTGATTACAGATTGGCGTGAACCCAATGTTATTCGTTTGGCTCCTGCACCCTTCTATTGCTCTTTTGAAGATATGTATCGTTTTGGCCAGATTCTAAAAGCGGGTATTTTGAAAAAATAAGATTTATTTTCTCAGAATTTCTTCTTGATTTTTTATATTTCCATTCTTATCTTCTTATAATCAATTAGTTATAGCTGTATCTTATTCTAATCGAATTTTTTCTTTGAAAATCGAAGAACATATACTTGATTTGATTCGATCTAACACCGATTTTTCTGCGTATCTATTTATAGAAAATGTACCAAGCACTTCATCGTACTTTTTCCGACCACCCCAATTTTAGATACATTTAGGAAGTTCTATAATTACTCGATAATCGAGCTCTTAATACTTTGTGGCTTGTCTTGACACTATAAGGTCTTTTCTTTTCGAAAGTCTCGTGGGCATGGCGCGAAGTTGTTTATTGAAAAAATTTAACCCCAAAATTAAGATGAACATGAAAACTAAAATTAAAAAGATGAAACGTACGAAAAGAATTTTACCACTTTTACTGATGGCTTTAGTATTTGCACTGTTTTTCGGGGCATGCGATACAGATCCTGATATTCTTGATTCTGAAACAGCTTTAGAAGATGAAGAAGTAGCTGTTGATCAAGAAACGAAATTCATCACTAAATACTTTTTAGGCGATGCTGTGAAAGTCCAATTGGAGGAAGATGGAACTTATAGTTTAGGCGGTAGTGATGCGCGCCTTTTTGAGGAGCAATTGTCTGATACGCCTGATGCTTTTGAAGAAAATCCAGAGCCTCAAGATGACCGTACTGCCCTTGCTATTGGTGGGGGTATTCGAAAATGGACCAACAGTACGATTGTGTACCGTATTTCAGGATTGAGCTCATCTGTTCGGTCAGAACTTCAAAAGTCTTTTAACGAATGGACAAGCAAAACCAATGTACGTTTTAAAGAGCGAACTAACGAGTCAAATTATGTGACTATTTCTTCTTCGGGTTCAAACAGTAATTCAGGAGTGGCAACTTTAGGAATGAATGGCTCAAGAGGTTTTATTCGTTTAGGAACCCGTGCAACGGCAGTTGTTATTATCCATGAAATTGGACATACGCTTGGCTATATTCATGAACAGAATAGGCGTGATAGAGATAATTATGTAATAGTTAATTTTCAGAACATCCAGAACAATGCGGTGGACCAATTTTATAAAAGTAATTCTGCGACATTGTTAACTGGTCAACTTGATATCAACTCGACTATGATGTACGGCAGTTATACATTTAGCAAAAATGGGCGACCAACGATAACTGATTTGAATGGTAATGTTTTACCAAGAAGACAGGCAAGAATATCGGCTTTGGACATTCAAGGTACTAATTCTATCTACCCGCCAGCTGGTAATGACCCAGACGGTGATACCAATTCGTGCAATGAGGTAGAGGAATGGTCACCAAGAAAAAGATACTTTGTAGGTGACCGTGTTACCTATCGTGGTAGTTTGTATGAGCGGGATTTCACCAGATGGAATTTCATAAAACAATGTGGATAATATAAACCAGGGGTTATGCTTTAATAAACATTTTAATTTCAGACCTTATTGATACCTTTAAGACCGTCTTTTTTGGCGGTCTTTTTGTTTTTCTATTCTTGGTTTCAATTATCTTAGCTTTCCTTAAACCAAACTTCTAATGAAATCCCTGCGGTTAATTCTTTCAAATCCACGATATTTTGGTCCGGCCTGGGTTTTTGCTAGTTTGAATATTTTATTTGGCACATGGGCTATTTATATTCCAACCGTAAAAGAGACTTTAGAAATTGATAAGTCCGAATTGGGTATTGCTATTTTCTTCTTATCGCTTGGTGTATTTACCGTTTTTCCGGTGGCATCTACAATTATTAATCGTATAGGAGTCGGCAAGGCAACCTGGTATGGCGTGTTATGCAGCTGTGCAGCTGCAATGTTACCTTTACTTGCGCCAAGTTATTATACCCTGATGGCTGGCCTGTTTCTCTTTGGAGCTTCTAATGGCTTTACGGATATCGCCATGAATACTTTGGTCACTGAGGTCGAAAAAAAAGATAATGCAAAGTTCATGTCTGCCGCTCATGGCTTTTTTAGTTTGGGAGGAGTGCTTGCTGGGCTCGGTAGCTTTTTGATTGGTCCTTTGGATAACCCCGTTTTACATATGGGATTCGCTGTAGCCCTAGTATTGATAGTGAATATAATTTTCCATAAAAAATTTCAAGATGTTGTAGCAGCAACCATTGAAAAGGAAGCTTTTAGTCTTAAATTATTCAAACCATTTTTGTTATTGGGATTGATTTCTTTTATCGCCATGGGAAGCGAAGGCGCTATAGTCGATTGGAGTGGATTATATCTCAAGGAAATCAGTATTGCACCGGAAGCAATTTGGGGAGCGGGATTTTTAGGATTTCAAATTACCATGACTTTAGGTCGATTTTTAGGAGACGGAATCAGTTCGAAAATAGGTTCTATCAAAATGGTCGCCTTTGGAACTCTTCTTGTATTAGCAGGTTACGGGTTAGTCCTATCTACAAATATGTATTTGGCTATTTTAGGGTTTTCGTTAAGCGGATTGGGTTTTTCGGTTATGGTTCCCGAGGTATTTCGTATCGGGGGCAACGTAAAGGGTTTTGAATCTTCGCAGGGAATTTCCTTTATAGCAGGTTCAGGCTATGCTGGGTTTCTTTGCGCACCCCCTATTTTAGGTCAAATAGCGGATAATTCTTCTCTAGTAACCTGTTTTTGGGTATTGTTGTTTTGTGCGCTATTTATTTTAGGAGCTACATTTGTTTTACAGAATAAGAAAGTTTAATTCATGTTACTTTTCACCTTGAATTCTTTGTTTTCTTCCCCCATTCTTTTGATGAATTCTTGCATTTCTTCTGTTAGTAAAAGTTGGTTTTGAGAATTCCAATAGTCGGCATTGTAGCGGTGTTTAAGTTTAAAAATATCCTTATGTTCATTGACATTACTTTTGATATCATTCCTTCCAAAGCTTTTTGAGGTGGTTAGAATAATGCGCATTTCATAGACATTAGTATAGGAGTTATTCGGTCCTGAGACTTCAACTTTTCCCTCTCTTTTTCCAGAATTCATAAAGTATAAACCTATGTTTGGGTCTTCCTTAAAAAAAATAGATACCTTATTCTCTAGTAGTCGAGATTCAATTCTCTTTGATTTTTCTTTTTCTGAATGGAATGGAATTACCTTTGCATTAAAAAATAAGATAGCATTGTCTAAACTATTAATAATGTAGTGGCCGAATGTCCTGCCGCTTGTTTCAGGAAGATTTGATTTGAAATCTACGCGGGTTTTTAGTTCATCAACTGATGGTTGTTCTGTTACTTCAAAATCAGGTCCCATAGCATTTAGCCGAACAAATTCCTTGAAAATATTGTGAAATGACGGAAAGATAAAATAAGTATCATCCTCATCTTTTGACACCCCTATTTTGCGCATGTTTTGAATCTCCACCTCAAAGTCCTTCTTCTCAAGCTCAAGATTACCTGCGTAAATCGAGGTTTTTCTTCTCAGACGACCTTGTACATCTTGTAACCTAACAATTTCATTGTTCTTCTTTAGTAATGTCCTTAAAAAGAAAGTTTCCGTATGAGGTTCTAGCAAGTAATTTGTGGCTACGGAATCTTTTATTCTATCATAAATTGTTTTTGCGTTTGTAACAACTACTTCATTTAATTCAAAAACACTTTTGTTTAGAAAAAGGGTGTCCTTAAGTTGATCAAAAGTTGTTTTAAACGTTTTGTATCCAATTCTGTAAAATACGATGGAGTCTAGCGACGTAGAAAATGCATATCGACCCTCCTCATTACTAATGGTAAAATCTTTCCCATTGTAAATATTTACAAATTCAATTGGTTCCTTGGTCTCTGAATCAAGAAGGAAACCCTCATGTTGATTTTGAGAAAAACAAATAGAAAGCGATAGGAAAAAAAAGAGTAATGCAAATTTCATTGGATGGTTTTGTTCGTATTCTAAAACAAATAACATGCCAATTAGTTCACTTCAACCCCAGTAAAATATAATTTAAAACTACCTTCAGCCATTTTATGCATCGTGGCGATGTTGAGCCCGTTTATCATTTCGTAATCTTCAAATGAGGTAATCATTGAAGGTTCAGCTTGATTCGACTTGCGAAAAACCCACTCTTGAATTATCAAATCATCCCCCAAATAAAAATCATAAGCATCTCCCGGGGTATAGCCCCCTTCATTGCCGTAAACTATTGTAAGTTTCTGCATTGTTTTCTTACTTATAGGTGCTTCCGCTTCCATAGAGTGTGTGTGCGTAATGTTGTCAGCATCCCAAACCAATTGATAAGGGGCAAGTAACCAGAACTTGTCATTTATAAAACCTCCATTGGTCTTAAACGCAACACTATCCATATTGGCCCAATTATAGCTGATAGTTCCTTCAGCTGATGTCGCTGAAATGTCGTTGGTTTTAGGTTTCCATGTCCAATCTCTTTCGAAATGTGTTGTGTCGCGATCTACATTAAAGGTAAATTTGATTTCTTCAACGTTTGCCCAATTATCAAATCCGTGAGCATTCGCAACTTTTTGTAGAATAGTCTCTTCCTGTGTGGTTTTAGAAACTATAAAACCTGATGCTGAGACTAAAATGACAAGTGAAACGAATATTATTTTTTTCATGGTTCTCGAATTTCATCAAAGATACATTCTTAAGGCATTTTTTCCTCTGAAAATTTAAATATAAAGAGACAACCTTGTCATTTTGAAGCAAAAACTCTTTTCTAAAGTTTATTTTGGAAGGATTATTTGTTCTTAGTGATTACAGAGTTAAGAATCGGGTCATTACCACCCCTTTTGATTTGAACAATAGGAAATTCGATTCTTTCGCTCATCTCAAACTCCTTATTTGTACAGTCTGAATTGTCGTCACAACCGTTGATTGATTTTCTTTTTCCGAAGCCCTGATATGAGTCAATATTGTTTTCTGAGACACCATTTGCAATCAAATAGTCGTGAATTGATTTTGCCCTTTGGGTAGATAATAAATCATTGTCAATATGACTTCCTAAAGGAAGTGTGTGTGCTTCAATACGAATTACCATATTAGGATAGTTATCAGTCAAAAGATTTACTACTTTATCTAGTTCTAAAGCCGCATCAGCTCGAATATTACTTTGACCATAGTAAAATTTTAGTTTATTTAATCCAGCTAGCACCTTCAAATCTAATACAGGTTCTAAAGCAATATTTTGAGAAATTTCCCTAACCTTCTTAGGCACTTCATGGCATTTGACTTGTATTGATTTGTTCGAATGTGTTTTTCGGTTAACTTCAATCCTGTAATTACTATCGCGATTAATAAAAGTTTTATAACGCCCGTATTTATCAGTTAACAATTCTGCAATTATCTTGTTACTAGTTTGATTTCGAATCGTAACATTTACACTATCTAAAGCTTTTTTGTTAATTACATCGGTAACAATACCTTCAATGGCCAAAGAAGGAACGAACATAAATTTATAGATATCATCACTTCCTAATCCACCATCTCGATTAGAACTGATATAGCCGGTATTACCTGAATCATGTTCGAAGTAACCGAAATCATCGGCAGGCGAATTTATTGGGCTTCCTAAATTTGTAATTCCTATTATTTTGTTTTCCTTGTTTAAAACAGTTGAGAATATATCTAACATACCAAACCCAACATGTCCATCCGAGGTGAAAAAAAGATGTCCCTCTTTATCCATAAAGGGAAACATTTCATTACCTGATGTATTAATAATCGGACCTGCATTTTTAGGTTGACCGATTCCACCTCTTTTATGAATTGGTGCGTAATAAATATCTGACCCGCCATAACCTCCTGGTCTATCGGAAGTGAAATAAAGTCGTTTTCCATCTGATGTTACAAATGGATGTCCAGTCGAATAGTGTTCACTATTAATAGGCAGGTCTTGGTTTACTTTCCATTTTCCCGAAGATTTAATAGCACTGAAAATTTTTAAATTTAACCTAGCGTCTACATCTTTTTTCTTTTTTTTCTTAAAGTAGTTTTTACCCTTAAATCTGAAGTACTTATTACCGGTAAAATAAAGAACCGTCTCTTTTTTATGATTTAAGGAGAACACCATTGAACTTTCATGATAGTCTGAATTAACATTTCCAGGTAATGGTATGGGTTTAGCTAGAGGATCATTCTCTTTTATCATGAAAATATCTAGCCAAGGTTCTCCATTCCAACCATATAATGCTACTTTTTTATTGTTTGTTCGAGCTGATGTGAAATATAAGTTGTCACCATTTACGAAAGCCCCAAAATCACTGTAGGTCGAATTGAAATCAACAGCTTCAACCTCGTAATGGTTTCCTTTATTGTAAGCTATCGGAGCGAGAGATCCATTCTGCAGAAATGTTTTTACCCGTACATCCTTGTTTCCATGTTTGTCATATTTTTTCAACCAAGTCTCTGCACCTTTTTTATCACCCATATTGTACAAAGCCATACCATACATAAAATAGAAATCAGGAGGCGGCGGTGTTGCTGATAGAACGGCCACTTTTAGGTGTGGTATGGCCTTTTCGACATTTCGCATCTTCAAATGACATTCTGCAAGCCTTTGATTTGCATAGTCGGTGTTCTTACCACTATTTAGAAGTTTTTCATATACAGGAATGGCCTCCGCATAGAACAATTCACTAAAAAGGTAATCGGCTTTTTCCTGTAAATTATCTTGTGCTAAACTACTCTGTACTGAAACCAATAAGGTAAAGAGGAAGATTCTCTTTATAATTATTTTCATAATGTTTGTTCTGGTTCTAGTTGAAAGTGTCTTTTGTATTAAGGACGAGACACTTGCAACTGTCCCATAAAGAAAAACCAAAGCCCAAAGGCTATAAAATTTAGCCGTTATATGGTTCTATTATTCGGTCTTTTTACCTCTAAAGAAATGTTGCGTACTTCTTTATTTAGAATTTTTAGTAGGGAAAATGTTTTAAGAGTTAGAAAATCAGCTTATTATGAAGTGAATTCTTAGGTATTTGAAAAACGAAATGTATCAATTGTGCTGAGATAATTAGAATATTATTTTTCCCAAATAATTGATTAATTTTGAAGTTCAACAAGAAATATAAAAATGGGTTCGAAAAAAGGAAAAATACAAGAAGCTATAGACGAAAAAATGCTAGAAGAACGTAAAGTTTTTCTTTGGGGCATGGTTGATGATGATACAGCGAAGCATGTAATAGATCGTTTGTTGTATTTAGATATGCAAAATAATAAAGAGATTCAATTATATATCAATAGTCCTGGAGGGTATGTTACCTCTGGATTTGCGATGTATGATACGATAAAATCATTGAAAAGTCCTGTTTCTACAATTTGCACAGGTTTAGCTGCTTCAATGGGTTCTATTCTTTTATCCGTAGGAAAAAAAGGAAGACGTTTTATTCAACCACATGCTCAAGTCATGATTCACCAGCCAAGTGGTGGCGCTAGGGGACAAGCTTCAAATATTGAAATTCAGGCGAAGGAAATCATAAAGACAAAAGAGCTTAGTGCTAGAATTTTAGCTGACAACTGCGGACAAGATTATGAACGTGTGATGAAAGATTTTGACCGTGATTATTGGATGGGCGCTGAAGAGTCTATTAAATATGGAATTGTAGACGGTATTTTGGAGTAGTATCGCCTTGTCAAGAATATAAAAGCCCTTTTCAAAACATTGAAAAGGGCTTTTTGGTTGGTTATTTTTTCTCTTAGAAGAAACGAGGTGATTTTATTCCGCCCAATCTTTTTATTGGTAATTCGTAAATCAATATAATCTCATGGGTTCCTCCAGTATATGGTCTAATATCTGATGTTGGAAGGTCGTAGGCGTAGCCTAATCGAAAAGAATTTGAAATTTGATAGTCGGCTAGTACTCCAAAGCTGTCGGCGTCATTAAATCGGTATGATGCTCCTAGCCACAACTTATCGAAGAATAAGAAACTTCCCGTAACGTCATAGGTTGCTGGTGCTCCATTGGTGATTTTAGCGATTGCAGTCGTTTTGAATTTGGTATCTCTTCCAACGTCAAAAACAATTCCTCCAATAGTGTAGTAGCTGTTACGTTCGATAGCAGCAAATTCCCCTTGATTTAAATCTGTATTCAAAAGACGGGGAGAAGAAAGCCCTATGTACCACATTCGGCTACTAACATAAATTCCCGCTCCAAAATTGGGATTCCATTGCGTAAAACCTTCACTAAAAAAGGGGTCGTTAATATCAGGTGTGTTCAAATCATAGTTGGTGACACCGCCATTTAATCCGAAGGACATATTCACTGTTCTGCTCAATGGAACAGTGTAAGATACATTTGCGTAAACGTAATTGGTACTTTCATCTCCTAAATTATCGTTGATATAGGAAAGCCCTAAACCAACTCTACTATACTTAACAGGAGAGTGAATAGACAAGGTGCTCGTGGTTGGATTACCTTCAATTCCAGCCCATTGATTTCGATGAAGACCTGTAATATTTAAAGTTTCTCTACTTCCTGCATAAGCCGGATTTACAGACATCGTATTGTAAACATACTGCGTAAATTGGGGCAATTGTTGAGCTCCTGCCGCTGTTGCGACAAAGAATATCAGTATGGCTATAATTTTTTTCATTTCTAACATTTGGGATTTTACTTATCGGATCCAATATAGATGTACCCATTTACAGGTTGTATTTCTGGATCAGATAAGGAAATCATATAATAGTAGGTGCCTGTCGGAAGAATACCCGAACCGCCAAAGGACCCAGTTGGCGCATACCCGCCCCAATCATTACTGTAATCATTAGATTCAAAGACCTTCGTTCCCCATCTATTAAATACCATAACCTGATAGGTATAACCACAATCTTCAAGACCAGTGATTTCGAAATAGTCATTTATGCCATCACCATTTACAGTTATAGTTTTTGATACAACTAAATCATTTATATCACATGGTAAACAATCTGCATTTACATTTATTATATAGTCCGCATAGAATTTACAAGAAGTATCGGTAGACTCGTAGGAAATAAGATATTCTCCCAGTTCAAGATTCATAGGTTCAAAAAGGCTTCCATTTAGGATAACATCACCTTGATTAACTATGAAATTTCCAGTCCTATCAAAGTTAGTTGGCAAAGAATTCAACAAATCTATTGCGTCATCGCCTGTACAAATATCGATTGTAATTGTTTCTCTTTCTAGCTGCATTACAAAGATTATTTGCTGAAAAGAAGCAGTATTGCCACAAGAATCTGTAACATTCCATGTGCGTACAACCATATAATCATCGATTCCCACCGTAAATTCTTCAACTTCGGTAAAATCTACAGTATAATTACCACAACCTCCAGTAAATACTAAGGTTGGCACCTCTGGTAAAGCTTCTCCGCACATTATGGTATGTTCTTCAATGTAAGGTTCGACCATAATTTCGGCCATATCATCATCGTTGATCGTTCCGTTTGCAGCGTTTGTTGTATTGCCATCTACAAAACCTATTCCTAGATTTGATTGAATGTTGGATAGAATAAGTCCAAACCCTTCTGTAGGCTCACTTGCCATGTCATCGGTAATGGGCACCTGAATATCCAAAGAATTAACCGTAGGTGTAAAGGTCAATGTCCCCGAAGTCGTTGTAAAGTCCCCTGGATTAAGGGCGGTACCCTCATTGGTGGTGTAATCCACGGTCACGTTTTCGGAGATGGCCCCGGTAAGGGTCACGGTATACACCGCAAAGGCGTCGGTTCCCTCGGTAACTACTACATTGGTGTTCGTAAAAGCTATTCCATCGCCAGGGTTGGCATCGTCATCGTTGATGGTAGTATTGGCCGTATCGGGACCAACGATACCCAATCCAAGATTGGACTGTACATTTGAAAGTACAACAGTAAAGTTTTCACTAACCTCGATGATATTATCGTCGGTAATGGGCACCTGAATATCCAAAGAACCTACTGTTGGAGTAAATGTAAGTGTACCGGTTGTAGTCACAAAGTCCCCTGGATTAAGGGCGGTACCCTCATTGGTGGTGTAATCCACGGTCACGTTTTCGGAGATGGCCCCGGTAAGGGTCACGGTATACACCGCAAAGGCGTCGGTTCCCTCGGTAACTACTACATTGGTGTTCGTAAAAGCTATTCCATCGCCAGGGTTGGCATCGTCATCGTTGATGGTGCCGTTGGCGGTGTTGGTGGTATTTCCATCCACGAATCCGATTCCCAGGTTCGATTGGATGTTGGAAAGTGTTACGGAGAAATTCTCCTGCACTTCGATGATATTGTCGTCGGTAATGGGCACTTGTATGTCCAAAGAACCTACTGTTGGAGTAAATGTAAGTGTACCGGAAGTCGTTGTAAAGTCCCCTGGATTAAGGGCGGTACCTTCATTGGTAGTGTAATCCACGGTCACGTTTTCGGAGATGGCCCCGGTAAGGGTCACGGTATACACCGCAAAGGCGTCGGTTCCCTCGGTAACTACTACGTTCGTATTGGTAAATGCTATTCCATCGCCAGGGTTGGCATCGTCATCGTTAATGGTAGTATTGGCCGTATCGGGACCAACGATACCCAATCCAAGATTGGACTGTACATTTGAAAGTACAACGGTAAAGTTTTCACTAACCTCGATTACGGCATCATCGGTAATGGGCACCTGAATATCCAAAGAACCCACAGTTGGTGTAAATGTAAGTGTACCGGTTGTAGTCACAAAGTCCCCTGGATTAATGGCGGTACCTTCATTGGTGGTGTAATCCACGGTCACGTTTTCGGAGATGGCCCCGGTAAGGGTCACGGTATACACCGCAAAGGCGTCGGTTCCCTCGGTAACTACTACATTGGTGTTCGTAAAAGCTATTCCGTCACCAGGGTTGGCATCGTCATCGTTGATGGTGCCGTTGGCGGTGTTGGTGGTATTTCCATCCACGAATCCGATTCCCAGGTTCGATTGTATGTTGGAAAGTGTTATTGAAAAGTCTTCCTGTACCTCGATTACGGCATCATCGGTAATGGGCACCTGAATATCCAAAGAATTAACCGTAGGTGTAAAGGTCAATGTCCCCGAAGTTGTTGTGAAGTCCCCTGGATTAAGGGCGGTACCCTCATTGGTGGTGTAATCGACGGTCACGTTTTCGGAGATGGCCCCGGTAAGGGTCACGGTATACACCGCAAAGGCGTCGGTTCCCTCGGTAACTACTACGTTCGTATTGGTAAATGCTATTCCATCGCCAGGGTTGGCATCGTCATCGTTAATGGTAGTATTGGCCGTATCGGGACCAACGATACCCAATCCAAGATTGGACTGTACATTTGAAAGTACAACGGTAAAGTTTTCACTAACCTCGATGATATTGTCGTCGGTAATGGGCACCTGAATGTCCAAAGAACCTACTGTTGGCGTAAACGTAAGTGTACCGGTTGTAGTCACAAAGTCCCCTGGATTAAGGGCGGTGCCCTCATTGGTGGTGTAATCCACGGTCACGTTTTCGGAGATGGCTCCGGTAAGGGTCACGGTATACACCGCAAAGGCGTCGGTTCCCTCGGTAACTACTACGTTCGTATTGGTAAATGCTATTCCATCGCCAGGGTTGGCATCGTCATCGTTAATGGTAGTATTGGCCGTATCGGGACCAACGATACCCAATCCAAGATTGGACTGTACATTTGAAAGTACAACGGTAAAGTTTTCACTAACCTCGATGATATTGTCGTCGGTAATGGGCACTTGTATGTCCAAAGAACCTACTGTTGGTGTAAATGTAAGTGTACCGGTTGTAGTCACAAAGTCCTCTGGATTAAGGGCGGTACCTTCATTGGTCGCGTAATCCACGGTCACGTTTTCGGAGATGGCCCCGGTAAGGGTCACGGTATACACCGCAAAGGCGTCGGTTCCCTCGGTAACTACTACATTGGTGTTCGTAAAAGCTATTCCATCGCCAGGGTTGGCATCGTCATCGTTGATGGTGCCGTTGGCCGTGTTGGTGGTATTTCCATCCACGAAACTGATTCCCAGATTTGAAACAATGTTCGAAAGTACAACGGTAAAGTTTTCGGTATTCTCGATTATTGAGTCATCAGTAATGGGCACTTGAATATCGAAAGAACCTACTGTTGGTGTAAAGGTCAATGTACCTGAAGTGGTTGTAAAGTCACCTGGATTAAGGGCAGTACCTTCATTGGTGGTGTAATCCACGGTCACGTTTTCAGAGATAGCACCGGTAAGTGTCACGGTATACACCGCAAAGGCGTCGGTTCCCTCGTTAACTACTACATTGGTGTTCGTAAAAGCTATTCCGTTACCAGTAACAAGGTCATTATCTAGAATTGAGCCTCTAGCTGTATCATCCAAGAGAGTAATATTTGCTATGGAAGAGGCAGTTATGTCGAATGTTTCAGTAACTTCTATAATACTATCATCTAAGGCGGGAATATCAAAGGAAGTATTTCCGGTTCCCGTAGGAACGGTGAACGTATTTGCAAGTGCATAATCACTCGCTGAGGCGGTAATATTGGTATATGCTAGGTTTAAAATAGCATCCTCCGCAAGTAAGTGTGAAGATGAAATATTAAAAACTATATTATCTCCTTCTGTTGCTGAACCATCACCTATAGATAGTACTGGTGTTACGTAAAGAAAAGTAGGGTCATGGTTCCCTATACCGCATATATCAACCGTACCAGAACTTAAGGTTCCGACAGTATTAGGGTTTGTTTCACCCGTAAAAGTTGCCAGGGCTTGTAGACCTATTGCAGCACTACAAGTAACGCACTCATTGTTGATGAAAAGATTAAAATCTAGTTCATATTCTGGGTCATCGGTATCGGTATAGCCATCTTCTACGAAAAAACGTAATTCTCTTGTTGCATTGTCAAAGTTATAGGTAACACCTGGCGGTAACGGTTCTGTATTGAGAAATTCTACCTGTGGAGGAAGTGTAAGTGCAATCTCTAGATTTTGAATATTATCGTTTCCGACGTTTTTTATACGAATTTCTACGGGAGCATTGTCACCCGGATCAAAGTTGGACCCGATTACATTAGTCGTAAAACTTAAGGCTCCTAAGCTTGGTTCAAAGACTTCAACGCTAATCCCCATTAAGTACAAGGAATATAAATCACCGCTAGAAGTCATTTTTATAGTAGTTGAGGTCTGATTGTTATCTATGAGCTTGTTACCATTGTTTTTTAACTCAAAATGACCTGCATCAAAACCAAGCGTATTCGTACTTGCAGGATTTCGATTTAAAAAGTCATTCCCATCAACTGTAATACTACTTCTAAAGAAGTTATTTTCATCTCTAACACTGGTCGAAATCCCTTGAAAAACTCCGTCGGTATCTTCAATTCGCAATTGATCATCAAAAAGACTTCGATCACCATCAATAGAACCAAATAAAATATTTGCATTTACTTTTCCATTTGGGACCGTTTGAAATCCATTAAAATTGACATCATAATTATTAAATCCTCCAGCAGTATGCACAATGGCAAAGCCATCAAATAGAGTAACATTACGTTTGACTAAGTCTGGACTTTCATATACGAAAATGATTTGCCATCCACCGGTAACGCCTGCGTTATTGTTGTTGTGCGAGTATAGTGACCCTTCTGTCGCTTTTAAGTTTGCTACCTGATATGTGCCAAAAGGATTAGCGAGTGCATTTACCACATCGGTAATATCTTTTACAGCTGCATAACCGTCATTTTGGTAGTGGTCAGGCCGTCCTTGGTACATGACATCATCTGCGGTAATTGTAGTATAAGTTGATTCTCCTGGAAGCATCAACATGATGTCTCTGTAGTCCCATACAGGTTCAGGATTTCCATCACCAGTAATATTCCCATTATCGATACCGTACTCTTTGTCGGCAGCTGACCAATAGAGATATGCCTTGTTTATCGTAAGACATGGGCTAGAAGGGGATGGGTTTGCAAAATTGGCACTGCTAGAGTTAAAAGTACTTGGATCAGAATCGATATCAACAAAAACCCTTAGGTTATCTTGATTGTTTTCACCTCCTATATATGAATTTGTGGGATGTGCTGAGGTGACGTTATTGGCAATCATAGTCATATCACCATTGATTGCTTCAGAATATCTTGGAGTAAAGGGAGTCTCTAGTTGAGCGAATGCCGCAAATGATAGTAGCATAGTTCCCACATAAAGAATTGATTTCAGGTATTTTGTCTTAGAAGTAATATTGCACATAAGCATACCTTTTGTAACCTTACATAACAATGAATAGAGAAAATAAAATCTTACTGCGGAGTAAAAATTATAGTATTTGCCATTGCATTGCAGTTGTGTTGATTTCTTGAAAATGTTAAATAGGTTAAATTTACTTGGTCAAAGAACGGCATAAGACACTCTATATTGCTTATTAAATAGTTTAAAACCTCAATATTTAGGGTAACTGACAGAGAATTCGACCATGTGTAAGAATTGTAAGACGTAGGAAAAAGGGAAATTTTTTTAACATCTCGGTAAAGTGTAGAAAAACTGCCATGAAGCAATGCGCATCGGAAGTTCTAATGGCTTGAATATTAAAGTAATAGCAAAAGAAAAGTCCTTCACAAACCTAATGTGAAGGACTTTTTTGGATATATATAGACGCTCTCGCGGAATGTTTATCTATTTACGATATTAAAGCTGCTATTGGATGATGTTAGAGCGTTAAAATTGTAATAAATTCTAGCCAAAAATACTTTTCTGTTATGTTAGACCTATTTAAGGACAGTTCCTTACAAGAGAAACCTATTTTTATTAACTTTAAATTCTATTCCACAAACTACGAATAGATATATGTCGCAAACTTCTAAAAACATTGCCATCATAGGATCTGGGTTAGTAGGTTCTTTATTAGCAATATACCTCAAAAGACATGGTCACTCCATAACTGTTTTTGATCGTCGTCCAGACATTCGTAATATTGAATTTTCGGGTCGTTCAATCAATCTTGCCATGAGCAATAGAGGTTGGAAATCACTGCGAGAGGTTGGGCTTGAAACTGAAATTAAAAAGATTGCCATTCCTTTAGATAAAAGGGCAATGCATCTTGTTGGTCAAACTGAGTATTATCAAAAATACGGTAAAGAAGGAGAGGCTATTTGGTCAATATCCAGAGGGGTTTTAAATCGAAAAATGATTGATTTGGCTGAAAATGCTGGGGTGATTTTCAAGTTTGAGGAAAAAGTTTGGGATGTTGACCTACCAGAGGCTAAACTATACACTGGTGATACTGAAAAAGGGCATTGGGAAGAATATCAATTCAATCTTGTCTTTGGGTGCGATGGCGCCTTTTCAAGAGTACGTCATAAGATGCAAAGGCGCAGTCGCTTTGACTATTCACAAGATTTTATCGATGTAGGATACAAAGAGCTGACCATTCCTGCTAATACAGATGGCACACATAAACTTGATAAAAACTCATTTCATATTTGGCCTCGAGGCAAATTCATGTTGATTGCCATGCCCAATTTAGATGGTAGTTTTACTTGTACACTTTTTATGCCTTTTGAAGGAGAAGTTTCCTTTGAAATCCTAAAAACCAAAGAACAGGCGAAATCTTTCTTTTTAACTTATTTTCCTAATGTAATGCAAGTTATGGATGATTTGTTGTTGGATTTTTTCAAAAATCCAACAAGCGCCATGGTAACCATGAAATGCTACCCGTGGACGTATTGGGACAAGGTTGCCTTGGTAGGTGATTCGGCACACGCTGTAGTTCCTTTTTACGGACAAGGTATGAATGCGGGCTTTGAAGATATTAATGTGCTAAATCAAATTATCGAAAAGCATGGAGATGATTGGGAAGCTATTTTTCAAGAATATCAAAAGGAGCGAAAACCAAATGCAGATGCAATTGCAGAATTGAGTTATCGCAATTTTTTAGAGATGAGCAGTAAAACAGCGGACCCTAAATTTCTATTGCAGAAGAAGATTGAAAAACTTTTCGCAGCTAGGCACCCCGAAAAATGGATTCCCGCCTATTCTCGTGTTACTTTTTCCGATCAGCCGTATTCAGAAGCACTTGCCTTAGGAGATGCTCAGGAAGCTATTATGCAAAAAGTAATGGAAATACCGGAAATTGAGTCGAAATGGGATAGTAAGGAGATAGAAGATACAATATTAAGCCTGCTCTAATCTATTTTCCTTGTGTCGCTCATTTCAGTCTTGCGCATGGGCATACTATCTATCAATTCAATAATCTCTGAAGTATGTACTATAAATTCCTCTTTTAATTTAGTTGTACCATCTTTCCCGATAAGTACTAAGCCTTCAAAGTCCGAGAGTCCGTATTTGGTTATTATCGAATCGGCTTGCAGCTCTGTCTTTGTAAGCATTCCATCATATACTCCTTTATTATTAACTAAAAACAAGACTACTTCCCTTTCGAGCAGTTGTTGAGCATTTGATTTTAGCCGTTTGAGCTGTGCTTGTAACCAATCAGAATTTAGATCTGTGTCTTTTAGAAGAATAACACGATTTTTCCATTGATAGCTATCCAAATCCTGCGACAATACCTTTGATGAGGACATAAAAAACAATAAAACCAGAAAAGGTGCTATAACTCGCATGAAACTTTTTAAGTGTTGTTATAAAATTAAATAAAAAAAGCCATTCGCTTGAAAACGAATGGCTATGAGTTTTTCAAGGTCAATTAGCTTTACAATTTAGCAAACATCTTTTGCATTTTCTCCTGCTCCTCTTCAGCTAAAACTGGGTCAACTAATATTCTACCACTATGCTCGTCAGTAATAATTTTCTTTCTAGAAGCAATTTCTACCTGAACCTGAGGAGGAATGGTAAAGAAAGAACCACCTGAAGCTCCCCTTTCGATAGGTACAACTGCTAAACCGTTCTTCACGTTCTTTCGAATTCGTATATAAGCTTTCACTAAACGCTCTTCTATGTCCTTTTGAAACTTTTCAGATTTTCCTAAAAGTGCTTTTTCTTCCTTTTCAGTTTCAGCTAAAATCGCATTTAATTCACTCTTCTTGTGCTTCAAATGTGTTTCTCTTTCGCCCAAACGCTCTTTGGTTTCGGCAATAACCACTTTCTTTTGTTCTATTTGAGCTTTGAATTCTTTAATGTTCTTTTCTGCCAATTGAATTTCTAATTCTTGAAATTCCAATTCCTTAGTAATGGAATTGAATTCACGACTATTGCGAACATTCTTTTGTTGTTCAGTATACTTTTTAATCAATGCTTTTGACTCATCGATTAAATTCTTCTTAGCTGTAATTTCAAAGTTGATAGTCTCAACATCAGTCTTTAACTTATCCATTCTAGTCTTAAGACCCAATACATCATCTTCAAGATCTTCAACTTCTAAAGGAAGTTCACCGCGAACGTTGCGAATTTCATCAACTCTAGAGTCGATTAATTGCAAATCGTACAACGCTCTTAACTTGTCTTCTACAGTTGCTTCTGCTTTTTTTGCCATATCTATAAATACTTGATTGGATTGGTTTTACTTTCCGCTAACCGGACTGCAAAATTAGGAATTTTTTTCGTAAGATAATCAACTAAAAGGTTTTTTGTAAACTGCTCAGTTTCATAGTGTCCGATATCTGCAATAACAATCTGGTCTTCCGCTTCGTAAAATTGATGGTACTTTATGTCAGCAGTTATAAAAACATCAGCTCCCGCTGCCTTTGCGGCCGAAATAGCAAAAGCACCACTACCCCCTAAAACAGCGATTTTTTGAACCGATTTCCCTATTAGATTGGAGTGTCGAATACCAGAAGCATGCATGGTTTTCTTTACATGGTTCAGAAAAGGCATTTCTTCCATCGGATTTTTTAAGGTTCCAATCATTCCCATGCCGATATGTTGATTGGTGTTTTCTAGGGAATAAACCTCGAAAGCTACCTCGTCATACGGATGATTTTTAAACAAGGCGTTCAACACTTTCCCTTCCTGTGATTTTTGATAGGTCACATGAATTTGCGTCTCTTTTTCGAAGTGAATTTCACCAATATTTCCCTTAACGGGATTAGCATCTGTTTCAGCTTGAAAACTTCCGGTGCCTTCATTGACAAAACTACAATGGCTGTAATTTCCAATGTTTCCCGCCCCAGCTTCGAAAAGTGCATTTTTCAAAATTTCAGCATCTGCCTCCGGAACGTATGTAGTTAATTTTTTAATAGTCCGTTTTTGTGGAATCAATATTTCTGGATTTTCAATCCCTAGTACTTCACAAATTTTTGCATTGACTCCATCTTTACTATTATCGAGGGCCGTATGCATACTATAGATGGTAATGTTATTTTTTATTGCTTTTATGACAACTCTTTCCACATAGGTCTTTCCGGTTATCTTTTTGAGTCCGCTAAAAATGATAGGGTGGAAGCTAACGATAAGATTACAATTGTTTTCAATTGCCTCATCTACAACATTTTCCAGAGTATCTAAAGTTACCAGAATTCCTGAAACTTCAATGTTGGTGTCACCAACTAGAAGTCCCACATTATCAAAATCCTCCGCGTAGGCTAAAGGTGCTAATTCTTCAAGTATATCGGTAACTTCTTTTACTAGCATTCTCGTGAATTTTAAGATGGTAAAGATAAAATATTATATTTTCGCTTAGATGTGGCTCCTTAGAAAAGTACTTTTCCCTGTTTCCTTAGTATATGGCTTGGTAGTGTATCTGCGAAACCGGTGTTATGATTGGGGTTTGTTTCCATCAGAATCGTATCAAACACCAATCATTTGTATTGGTAATTTGAATGTAGGCGGAACTGGAAAAACACCAATGGTGGAACTGCTCATTTCCTTGCTGCAGGAAAAGTACAAAGTTGCAGTGTTAAGTCGAGGTTATAGAAGAAAATCTAGAGGATTTGTTTTAGCGAATGCCGATAGTACGGTGAATGATTTGGGCGACGAGCCTTATCAAATACATATGAAATTTAAAAATATTCAGGTTGCAGTGGACGCAGATCGTCAAAATGGAATAGCCCTTTTGGAGAAGGATGTGAAACCTGATGTTATTCTTATGGATGATGCTTTTCAGCATCGAAAGGTAAAACCCGGCTTCTCGATTTTACTGACAGCTTTCGATAGCTTATACACTTCAGATTGGTATTTGCCTAGTGGAAACCTTCGAGATAGCAGGAGGGAGGCAAGACGAGCAGATATCTTGGTAGTGACCAAAAATCCTCTTGAAAGTACTTATGCCGAACACATCAAAATCAAACATAAGTTAGGACCAAAACCACACCAAAAAACATTGTTCAGTTATTTGGATTATGATAGGAATCTGCAAGGAAATAGGGAGTTAAAACATATTGATGATTTAAAGGGGAAGAAAATTACATTAGTGACTGGTATCGCTAATCCTAATCCATTAACTTTCTTTCTAGAAGAAAACGGAATTTTATTTGAACACTTGTCCTTTAAAGACCATCATAATTTTAATGTACAGGAAATTGAAATGATAAAGTCAAAACCAAATGTTCTGACAACCGAGAAGGATTTTGTAAGATTGAAAAATGACGTTACTTGTAACTATATTGAAATAAAACATCTCTTTTTTGACCAGGGGCTGGATGAATTAAAAACGGACTTGGAAGAATTTATGAGCCAGTACTCTTAACTCTTTTATTGAAAATATTCTCGCCAATTTTTTGATAGAAAACTTCTGGTTTGAAAGGTTTTGTTACCACGTCATTACAACCTGCAGCATAAAAACTCTCTAAACTATCATCAAGAGAAATTGCGGTAAGCGCAATAATAGGTGTGCTGATATCAAATTTTCGAATGCGAATGGTTGCCTCTTCCCCGCTGATACCAGGCATATGAATATCCATTAAAATAGCATCGTAGCTATTTGTTTCTGCCATTTCCACAGCTTCAATTCCGTTATTTGCGATATCACTTGTCATCTCTTTTTTAGATAACATCTTTTTAGTAATGACCTGGTTAATTTTGTTATCCTCTACAATTAGAAGGTGTAAGCCTTTGAATTCAAAATCTTGTTGTGTGATTTCAAAGGGAATATCGTCAACAATGCTGTCCTTGCTCTTAAGCTCAAGTTCGAAAAAGAAGGAGCTTCCTTTTCCTAATTCACTCTCAAGTTGAATCTTACTGTCAAATAAACCAAGAAGACTTTTTACAATGGTAAGACCTAAACCAGTTCCGCCATATTCTCTGTTAATTTGAATGGAACCTTGTTCGAAGCCTTCAAATATGCTGTCCTGTTTTTCCTTGGAGATACCAATACCGGTATCAGCTACTTCGAAGTAAAGAGTCACATCCTCCTCTTCTTTTTTCATAAGCTTGGCAACAACCTTTACTTCCCCATCTTTGGTAAATTTTAGTGCATTACCCACCAAGTTCATGAATACCTGCGAAAGCTTAATGGGGTCACTCATCAAATGACTTGGAATGTTTTCATCATAATCCAGAGTAATTTTTGTCCTGTTGGACTTTGCGCTCTGTTGTAGTGAATCGATAACCTCCTGCAGTGTTCTTTTTAGATTGAAATCTATATTTAATGGCTCTAATTTGTCAGCATCGATTTTGTTGATTTGAAGAATATCATTGATGAAATTTAGCAGGTAGTCCCCTGAAAATTTGAGAGCCTTTAGATGTTCTTGTTGATTTTTACTTGGGTTTTCTTCCAGTAATAAGTGTGTTAGACCAGTTACTGCATATAGCGGAGTTCGAAGCTCATGACTTACGGTAGACAAGAAATTAGTTTTAGCTTCCATGGCACTTACGGCCGCATCTCTTGCTCCTTGAAGCTCGCTATTCTTGGTTTGAAGTAAATCGTTTGTTTTTAATTTTATCTGATTATTTCGATAGAGAGAGACTGCCAAAAGTGAAATGATAATTAAAAATGCTGAAACAAGAATCACGATAATTTCAGATCTGTTTGTCTCATCAGTTAAATCTTCGATTTCTTTGTCCTGTTTATCTATGGTATCACTCATGAAATCGAACTGAATTTTGTTTGCTGTTTTGGCTTCGGTTCTAATTTTTTCAGCATTGAATATAGAATCTCTAAGGTCTAATAGGTTTTTGTAGTTGTTGCTAGATAAATCATAGCGCTCCATACTTTCATAAACCTGTGTTAGAAGCTCATTGGCTTCCTTAACTTCTTTGTCAAAGCTATTTTCTGAAGCTATTCGCAGTGCGCTCTCACCATTAATAGCGCCTTCCTCATAATTTTCGGTCTTTAAATTCAACAAAGACATGCCTAGATGTGCTCTAGTCGCTAAGTACTCTTTTTCGTAAACATCCGTATTTACAATTAAAGAATTGAAATTTTTCGATGCGATATCATATTTTTCGAGATCGACATATATAATTCCTTCAAGCAAGAGGATATTGTTGAAAAAATTACGGTCATTATTGAGCTGTTTTGCCTCATCAAGCATAAATATAGCTTGAAACTTATTGTTTCTTTTATAGAGCATTATAGCTTCTATGTATTTGAATATGGCATCGCCGTACGGGTATTCTATATCTTCCAAAAGCCCTTTAGAACGGTCCCAAAAAATTTCAGCACCATCTTGTTTGTCTAATTCTAGAAATAGAATAGCTTGTTTTTGATAGCTATCTATCAAAAGCTTTTTATCGTCCTTTCGCTCAGCTAGTTCCTCTGCCTTTTTCAATGATGAAAGTGCAAGATCAAGTTTATTTTGATTTTTGAGAGTTCTGGCCTGTTCAAAATACAGACTTACACTATCAGTGGCAGTACTATCAATTTGAGCTTGAAGAAAGGGTGCAACGGCAAGAAATACTAATAAAACTAGTATTGCGGGTGTTTTGATATGTAATGCTAAAAATTTCAAACGTATTTTTTAGAAACCAATAAATTGATTGAATCAATTATTCTGCTACTATAGCCTGTTTCATTATCGTACCATCCTATTATTTTGACCATTTTACCTATGACCGAAGTCATCTGTGAATCAAACGTACAAGAATAATAACTATTGTTTATATCTACGGATACAATTGGGTCTTGGGTGTAAAAAAGTACGCTTTTGAGCTCGTTCTTCGAAATTCTTTCAAAAGTATCATTAATTTCCTGAATACTTGTAGGTTTTTTAACATTGAATGTGATATCTGTGAGAGATCCATTCGCAACTGGAACTCGAATACCACAACCACCTATTACATCACTTAAATCAGGAAAAATCTTTGTTAAGGCCTTTGCTGCGCCAGTGGTTGTTGGTACAATGGACTGTGATGCCGCTCTAGCTCTTCTCAGGTCCCTATGGGGTTGATCATGCAAGCTTTGGTCGGTTGTATAGGAATGTATGGTTGTGATATATGCTTGTTCAATTCCACAAAGGTCATTAATGACCTTTATCATAGGGGCTGCATTGTTTGTTGTACAGGAAGCATTAGATATGATATTATCTTCTTCGCCAATGATATCCTCGTTAATACCATGAATCAGCATTTTTATATCATCATCAGCCGGTGGAACAGACAGAATCACTTTTTTCGCTCCATTTTTAAGATGATACCCAAGCTTTTCCTTAGTTTTAAACTTTCCAGTACACTCAATAACAATATCTACCTTATGAGCTGCCCAATTGATATTTTCTAGGGATTTTTCATTGAGAAACGCTATGCTATTTCCGTTGACAACAATACTATTATCCGTAAAGTCAATTTTTTGATTTGAAACTCCGTGTATACTATCATACTTTAGAAGGTGGGCCATTGTTCTAGAATCCGCCAAATCATTGATAGCAACCACTTGTAGGTGTTTATGCTCGTTCAGCAATCGGAAAACTGTTCGTCCAATTCTGCCGAAACCATTTATGCCTATCGTTGTCTTGCTCATAAATAAATTTGATTTCAACAGGGAAGATAACTAACAAAAATCTATTAGTTAATATGCTTATGCGCCTTGTAAGATGAGCGAACTAGTGCTCCGCTTTCTACATGGCGGAAGCCCATTTTTAAGCCTAATTCCTCGTATTTTTTAAATTGCTCTGGTAGTATGAATTCTTTGACGGGTAAATGTTTTTTTGAAGGTTGTAGATATTGACCAATGGTAACAACATCTACGTTTGCTTTTCGCAGGTCTTCCATGGTTTCGATTACTTCTTCTTCCAATTCACCAAGACCTAGCATAATACCTGATTTTGTTCGGTTGACACCTTCACCTAGGTATCGTAATACTTCTAAGCTGCGCTCGTATTTTGCTTGGATTCGGACTTCACGTGTTAAACGTTTTACGGTTTCCATGTTATGGGAAACTACTTCAGGCTGTACTTCGATAATACGGTCGATATGTCTTTCAATTCCCTGAAAGTCAGGAATTAACGTCTCAAGTGTGGTTTCGGGGTTCATTCTTCGGATAGCCTTAACGGTTTCTGCCCAAATGATGGATCCCATATCCTTTAAATCGTCTCGGTCCACAGAAGTGACAACAGCATGTTTAATGCCCATTATTTTGATGGAACGTGCTACTTTTTCTGGTTCTGCCCAATCTACGTCTTCGGGTCTTCCAGTTTTTACACCACAAAAGCCACAGGAGCGGGTGCAGACATTTCCTAAAATCATGAATGTGGCCGTTCCTTCACCCCAGCATTCGCCCATATTAGGACAACTGCCCGAAGTACAAATGGTATGTAAATCGTATTTTTCTACTAATCCTCTTAGCTGCGTGTACTTTTTACCTGTAGGCAGTTTAACGCGAAGCCACTTCGGTTTTCCTTTAGGAGGAAGAACACTCTTTAAAGTATCAGTACTCATAGTCAAATTTTAAACAAATATACGAACTAAATCAAGGATTATATTATGGGAAAACTCATAATGATTTCACTGCTTTTGAGGTAAAAGTCAACTTTACGAAGATAAAAATCACAATATGAAAACCCCAAATTCCAACTCTAAGTAAGTATTCTCTTTTTGGAATTTGGAATTTTAGAAAAGCCTAAGCTTTTTTATTGATCACTTCAGCAAGTAGTTTCTTTGCTCGAAGCAGTTTTACCTTTACATTATTAATAGGTTCGTTAAGCTCCGTCGCGATCGCTGCATAGCTTAATTCATTAAAAAAGCGAAGATTTATAACTTCTTGGTAATGCGGTTTTAATTGCTTGATATGTTGTAAAAGCGTCGCAAGGTTTTGTTCTGTAATAAGACGGTCCTCAGCTGTTGGAGCGTCGTCAAGCACTTTTTTTACGGCTTCGTTACCTCCCCAAGAATCTAAAACGCTCCGCTTTCTTTTACGAACTAGGTCGATATGAATATTCTTCGAAATGGTAATTAGCCAAGTTTTAAACTCATACGCACTGTTGTAGGTACTTAGTTTATCAAAAGCTTTAGAGAAAGTTTGAACGGTGATATCTTCAGCGTCGTTCTCATTTTCAGTTCGTTTTAGTTGGAATCCGTAGACGTCATTCCAGAAGGTGTCGAGCAAATTACTAAAAGCGATTTGGCTTCCGGCTTTTGCTTTGGCAATGGTTTCTTGAATAGTGTTCTCAATTTTATCCAAAAGTAATACTGCTATAAAATGGCAAGCTCAATACTATTGCAGTTCAGGAGCCGCATCTTTTCTACAATCTTGTTCGCTAGGCAGTTTCCCACACATACCACAAGCTTCTCCATCTTGATTTAAAAAAGGACTCTGACTGGCGCAGGTACCTGCAAATTTTCCGTCTTTCTTAGACCAAATTTTTATGGCAATTCCCGCAAAAGCGAGTGCTAATAATCCAATCGTTAATAATACAAGTTTCATCCGTTCTGAATTCGATATTAATTTAGACGTAATAGGCCATTGAAAATTACATTTACGTCTAGTACAAAGGTATAAAAATAAAGCCCCGAAAACGGGGCTTTAGAACTTCATTGTTAATCCTTTCTAGTAAGCTATATTTGCTACAATATTTTCAACGGTAGGTGTTTCATTACCACCCAAAGGTTCGATTGTAATATAACCTACAGCCTCCTTCCCGTAAGGAAGTTCCATTAAGTTATCTTGACTTTGCGCTTCTTTGATGACACCTAGATTTACCATTTCACCATTTACCTCAGCCCACATCTGAAAACATTGGTCTTCGGGAAGATTTGGCAACTTGCTAACATTGATGTAAGAAAGTTTTTTGACAGGGTTAACATAAGCCACTGCTTTCAATTCTTTTGCTTTCCTATTACCGCTTACATTGTATTTTTTGGTATTCTTATTCTGTAATACAATGAATTGGTTCCTCATATCTTCTAAACCAGCCTTCATATCTTCTTTCAAAAGCTCAATCTGGTTTGTAACCATTTCATTCTCTTGTTGAAGACTTTGATTCTGATTGTAGAAGAAATATGCAGCTGTAGCACATAAGAATGCTGTAAAACTTGCTGCGACAGCATATTGGAAGAACCTCTTTCTTCCTGCTTTTTCGCCTCTAATTCTTAAAAGAATCTTTTCTTTTAGTCCTTCAGGAGTTTTTACGGCATGTAGCTTGGCAAAAGCCTCTAGATTCTCTTGGAGCTCATCAAATTCCTTTGCTACTTCAGGGTACATTGCAATGTATCGCTCTACTTGAAATGATTCCTCATTTGTAGTATTACCTAATAGATACTTCTCAAGAAGATCGGTATCTAGGAATATGCGTATTTTTTCTTTCATTTGTTTTGTTTTGTCCCTTACGGGAATACTTTACATAAAAACACTCATTAAAAGTGCTAACATGGCAGTTGGGTTGTAAATCTTTTTTAACTCGCGTAAGCCGATTTTTAATCGGGACTTAATCGTTCCAAGTGGAATATCCAGCTCGTCGCTAGCCTCTTGTTGGGTCATTCCCTGAAAAAATAAGGCATCAAGCACAATTTGATACTTTTCTTCTATTTTTTCAAGATTCTCGCGAACGTCAATTAAATCGGGCCGAATACCTTCGACACCTAGATTATATACGTCAGAAACATCCATTTGGATTTCCTTATCCGATTTTGTGTTTACACTTCTTAATTTATCAATAGCAGTGTTTCTTGTAATTCGAAAGAGCCATGTAAATAATTTTGCTTTCGAGGGGTCGTAGGAGTCAGATTTTTTCCAGATTTTCACAAAACTTTCTTGTAAAACGTCTTGAGCCAATTCATCGTTTCGAACCACCTTGTGAGCAACACCATATAGGGTGTCGCCATAATTTTCATACAGTAATGATATTGCTTTTTCGTTGCGTTCTTGAAGCAGCTCAACGATCGTTTTTTCTAGTAGTGTGCTCATAAATTGTGTTAGGTTCGAAAAAAAATTCAGCTTGGGGCATCCAATTTAATCATCTCTACCGTATATAGGTAAACGCTAATTTATAAAATTGATTGTTAAGTTAGTGTTTCTAAGATTTTAATTAGATAAATGTGTAGCTGGTAACTATACATTTAGTTTTTGGTTAGTTTGGTTTGGTATAACCCTCGTTACTTGTAGCGGGGGTTATTTTATGATATTGACCTCCGGTATAATTCGAATATCAAATTTGTCCTCGACCGCTGCTATTATTTTGTGTGCTAAATCTAAAATCTCTCTTCCACTGGCATCGTCGTAATTGACCAACACTAAAGCTTGGTTTTTATGAACTCCGGCATGGCCAAAGCGTTTTCCCTTGAATCCGCATTGTTCAATAAGCCATCCTGCCGGTATTTTATATGCCTCCTCTGAAACTTTGTAAAAAGGTGCATGGGGATGATGCGCAGCGAATTTTTCAAATACCTGTTTAGAAACTACCGGATTTTTAAAGAAACTACCACTATTCCCTAATTCAGCTGGGTCGGGAAGTTTGCTTTGCCGAATGTCAATCACAGCATTCGAAACATCTTTTATAGTCGGATGAGCTACTTTTTGTTTTTCTAGTTCTTGTTCAATAGCTCCATAGGATGTATTTAAACTATGATTTCTTTTCGACAATTTAAAAGTAACCGAGGTAATAATGTATTTTCCTTTGCCTTCATTCTTGAAATAGGAATCACGATAGCCGAATTGGCAGTCTGCTTTGCTAAAGGTTTGTATGTCTTGTGTAGCGATTTCCATCGCTTCACAACTTTCGAAAGTATCTTTTAGTTCAACGCCGTAAGCACCAATATTTTGAATGGGTGCTGTACCTGTATTTCCGGGGATTAATGACATGTTTTCCAATCCCCCAAAACCATGCTCAAGGGTCCAAAGAACCATTTGATGCCAGTTTTCACCTGCCATGACCTTTAAAATGACATGATCTTCCGTTTCAGAGAGGATTTCCTTGCCCTTAATATTGATGTGTACTACCAAAGCGGCAATATCTTGGGTAATCAGCATATTACTTCCACCACTGATGATAAACTTCTCAGGATATTCATCCATCCGAAGAACAGCTTTCAAATCATCAACTGTATTTACCTGACAGAAGAACTTCGCTTTAGCTGAAATGCCAAACGTATTGTACTTTTTTAAGGAAATGTCTTGTTGGACGATCATCAACCTATATAACTCTTAAGGGCCACCTTTAGTATGTTTACAGCGCGCTTTAAACTTTCTTTTTCAAGAACATAGGCGATTCTGATTTGATTTTTGCCTAATCCTTTGGTAGCATAAAATCCGGCGGCAGGTGCTACCATGACAGTTTCATTATCCAATCTAAAATCTTCTAATAACCATTGTGCAAAATCTTCGGCATCTTCTATGGGCAATTCAGCGATACAATAAAATGCACCTTTTGGCCTAGCTACTCTTACACCTTCAATTTTTTCAAGTTCGTCGATAAGCAAGTTGCGGCGTTCTACATATTCTGTTTTGACTTCATCAAAATAGTCTTGTGTAGTTTCCAAAGCGGCTTCTGCGGCAATTTGTGCATAAGTTGGCGGAGATAAGCGTGCCTGAGCAAACTTCAGGGCCGTTTTGATGACTTCTTTGTTTCTGGTTACTAAACAACCGATGCGCGCACCACACATGCTGTAGCGTTTTGAAACGGAATCGACAATAATGGCATGTTCTTCCAATCCAGCTTCCTGCAAAATGGAATAGTGTTCTACACCGTCGTACGTAAATTCGCGATAAACCTCGTCTGCGACTAAAAACAGATTGCTTTTTTTTACAATGGCCGCTAGTTTTTGTAATTCTTCTTTGCTATACAGATATCCGGTGGGATTCCCAGGATTACAAATCAATATCGCTTTTGTCTTCGGAGTTATCAGTTTTTCAAATTCTTCAATAGGAGGCAATGCGAAATTATTTTCTATTCGCGAAACAACAGGAACCACTGTAACTCCCGAGCTAGTAGCGAATCCGTTGTAATTTGCATAGAAAGGCTCAGGAATTATAATTTCGTTCTCCGCATCGGCAATGCTTCCCATGACGAAAGAAAGCGCCTCTGAACCTCCAGTAGTTACGATTATATCATCTGCAGAAACGTGAATATCATTTTTAGCATAATATCCTGCTAATTTCTCACGATACGTTTCTGAACCCTCGGTTCGACTATAGGCCAAAACATCAATAGTATTGTTACGCACTGCATCAAGGGCGACTTGAGGTGTTTTTATGTCAGGTTGACCAATGTTCAAGTGGAGCACTTTTGCGCCTCTTTTTTTTGCTGCTTCAGCAAAGGGAACCAGTTTACGTATAGGTGATTCGGGCATATGAAGCCCTTTTTGGGATATGGTAGGCATTTCAGGATTCTTTTCAACAAAAATCGGGAATAGTAACGGAGTAGACAATAGAAAAGAGTTCATATTGTTGCTTTAGCAGAGTGTTAAATTCCAGACACGCACTTAAAATAATTGTAACTTAAGGAACAAGATTAATTTTAGAATACGCCATTGCGAAAAAAAATAGTACATATCACCCTGATTTTGTGTTGCTTTTCATTTGTTGCATCAGCACAATATTTCGATTTGCCCAATGGGAAGAAATTCGAGAAGGTCAAATTTCAATTGATTAATAACGTAATTGTTATTCCGTTAGAGGTTAATGGTGCCGAACTTTCATTTATACTTGATTCTGGAGTAAGTACACCTATTCTTTTTAATCTTGCCGAGCAAGACTCGATTCAAATAAACCAAGTTTCCGAGGTTACAATTCGAGGCCTGGGTGGAGGTGACCCAATTCAGGCCTTGAGCTCACGGAATAATATGTTCCGAATGGGCTCAGCTATGAATCCAAGTCAGGAGTTGTATGTGGTTCTAGACGAGTCCCTTAATTTTTCACCATCACTTGGAATTCCCGTACACGGCATTATTGGATATGATTTATTTCGTGACTTTGTGGTCGAGATTAATTATAATGCGGAGCATATTAAATTTCATAATCCTGAGTTGTATAATAATAGGCGGCATAAGAAAAGCCAAACACTTTCTTTAACAATTCTAAAGAAGAAGGCTTATGTTGATGGATCAGTTGTCCTCAACGACTCTGAGGAAGTCCCAATTCGAATGCTTTTGGATACAGGAAGTAGTGATGCTATTTGGTTATTTGAAAATGAAATTATTGGTATACCTGCTAAGAATTATGATGATTTTCTGGGAAGAGGGCTTGCTGGAGATATATATGGAAAACGGACTAAAGTTCGAAGCATTAAGATTGGAGATTTTGTTATTGAAGATGCGAAAACCGCTTTTCCGGACCAATCATCCTTTAGCGGAATTAAGAATTTAGGCAATAGAAATGGAAGTCTGGGCGGTGAGGTTTTAAAACGATTCAATTTTGTTTTTGACTATGGAAATAGGACTATATCACTCCGAAAAAACGGGAATTTCAAATCCCCTTTTCAGTACAATTTAAGTGGCATTGACCTGCAACATAGTGGGGTTAGGTACATTGCTGAAAGTATTGCTGACCCTAGTGGTATTGTGAAACAAAATGAATCGGTGACCTACAGTAATGTTCAGATTCTTATGGAAAATCAAACCCGCTTAAGTCTGGTTCCTGAAATTGTTGTTTCTGGTATTCGGGCCGGAAGTCCTGCTGAGAGTGCTGGTTTGCAAGAAGGGGATGTTATTTTGGCTGTTAACGGCAAGAGTGTCCATACATATAAGCTGCAACAAATTCTACATATGCTGAATGCGAAAAAGGGAAAACGTATTCGTGTACTCATTGAACGAGCCAATTCTGATAAGCTTATTACGTATGTGCTAAAGGATGTGTTCCCCGAAAAACCTTGATATCCTCGCCCTCTCCAGAAACGACTATAGGCGGATTTTTGCCCACAAAAAAACCTCAACAGTACTGTTGAGGTTTTACATGTGATTTCTGATTCTTGTTATTTACCGTCTATAGCTTTAATTTCTCCTTTAATCTTCAAAACCTTTGTTGGCGTATCAGCATTAGAGATAACTGTAATGGCCTTTCTGATGGGTCCGACCCTGTTCGTGTCATATTTCACTTGTATCTCACCAGTTTTCCCAGGCAAAATTGGGGCCTCTGGCTTCTTTGGAATGGTACATCCACAGCTAGAGCTAACCTTGCTTATAATCAACGGAGCGTCTCCTGTATTTGTAAATTCGAATACACGAACACCATCTGCACCTTTAGCAATTTCACCGTAATCTACGGTTTCCGTTTTAAATTCAATTTTCGCGGCCGCATCCTGTGCAGTCATTGTAAATCCTAGTAGGCCGACAAATAATACGAGTACTATTTTTTTCATCTTTTTTGTTTTGGGTGAATCTCAAAAGTAAATGTTTTTAATGAACCTCCAAAATTCTTTTGTTATATACTAACGTTAGCTATTTTTGTTTCGTATTTGATTTTCGATAAATGCGAATATTTAACAAACGCCTTTATTGGTGCGTTTTTCGTACCGCCAACAGTTAGACAAAAACCGTTCCAAAAAATGGAAATTCCTTCTAAATATGACCCTCAAAATGCTGAAAATCGCTGGTATGACTACTGGATGCAGCATAAGTACTTTCATTCTACACCTGATGACCGCGAGCCGTATACGATCGTAATACCGCCACCAAATGTCACAGGAGTACTGCATATGGGGCATATGTTGAACAATACCATTCAAGATTTATTAACGCGCAGAGCCCGTATGATGGGCAAAAACGCATGTTGGGTACCAGGTATGGATCATGCCTCAATTGCTACTGAAGCCAAAGTTGTGGCTAAATTGAAGGAAGAAGGTGTCAATAAGTCAGATTTGACCCGTGAGGAGTTCTTAAAACATGCCTGGGAATGGACAGACAAGTACGGCGGTGTAATTTTAGAACAGCTGAAAAAGCTAGGTTGCTCGTGTGATTGGGACCGTACGGCCTTTACTATGGATGAAGAACGTTACGCAAGTGTTATCAAGGTTTTTGTTGATTTATTTAACAAAGGTCAGATTTACAGAGGCTATCGTATGGTAAATTGGGATCCTGAGGCACAAACCACACTTTCTGATGAGGAAGTGATTTATGAAGAGAAACAGGGACTTTTATACTATTTAGAGTACCAAATTGAAGGTTCTGACGAAAAAGTTACGATTGCCACTACGCGGCCTGAAACGATTTTGGGTGATACGGCCATTTGTATTAACCCAAATGATGAGCGTTTTCAGCATTTGAAGGGAAAAAAGGCGATTGTTCCCATCTGTAATCGGGTGATTCCGATTATTGAAGATGATTATGTGGATATTGAGTTTGGTACCGGATGTTTAAAAGTTACGCCTGCTCACGATATCAATGATAAGGCTTTAGGAGAAAAACATAAGCTAGAAACTATCGATATATTTAATGCCGATGCCAGTTTGAATTCCTTTGGAATGCATTACGAAGGGAAAGACCGCTTTGTAGTTCGAAATGAAATTTCAAAAGAACTAGAAGAAAAGGGTATTCTGGTTAAGAAAGAGCAGTACATGAATAATGTTGGTACCTCAGAACGTACCAAAGCGGTTATAGAACCTCGATTATCTGACCAATGGTTCTTGAAAATGGAAGACTTGGTAAAACCTGCAATAAAGGGGGTTTTAGGAAGTGATGAAATCAAGTTCTTTCCGAAAAAGTTTGAAAATACCTACCGTCACTGGATGGAAAACATCCGTGATTGGAATATTTCGCGCCAACTTTGGTGGGGGCAACAAATTCCTGCCTATTATTTCGGTGACGGACAAGATGATTTCGTTGTTGCTGAAACCAAAGAGTACGCATTGCATTTGGCAAATGAAAAACTTTCTGTCACTTCGAGCGGAATCGAGAAGACTTTGACTATAGATGACCTAAAACAAGATGAAGACGTTCTAGACACCTGGTTTTCTTCATGGCTATGGCCGATGAGCGTTTTTGGTGGAATTACGGACCCTGATAACGAAGAAGTAAACTATTACTATCCAACCAATGATTTGGTGACGGGTCCAGATATTATTTTCTTTTGGGTAGCTCGTATGATTATCTCTGGATATGAATATCGCGATGCAAGACCCTTTGAAAATGTATATTTTACGGGCTTGGTTCGCGACAAGCAGCGTCGTAAAATGTCGAAGTCCTTAGGAAATTCTCCGGATGCCTTAGAATTAATAAAGCAATATGGTGCAGACGGAGTCCGTGTAGGTTTATTGTTGAGTTCTGCGGCTGGAAATGACCTGATGTTTGATGAAGACTTATGCCAACAAGGAAAGAATTTCGCGAATAAGATATGGAACGGTTTCCGTTTGGTAAAAGGATGGGAAGTTGCAGAATTACCACAACCTGAAGCTTCAAAAATGGGAATCGCCTGGTACGAATCAAAATTCAATCAGACTCTAGCAGAGATAGAAGACCACTTTAGCAAATACCGAATTTCAGATGCTTTGATGGCAATCTATAAATTGGTATGGGATGATTACAGTTCTTCTTTGCTTGAAATTATCAAACCCGCCTACCAACAACCTATTGATAAAATAACCTTTGACCAAGTCAGTCATATTTTCGAGCAGAATTTAAAACTGCTTCATCCGTTTATGCCCTTCCTTACAGAAGAAGTTTGGCAGCACATTGCTGTGCGAACTCCTAAAGACGCTTTGATTATCGCAGAATGGCCAAAAGTTGGTGCGATTGATACTGGTTTAATTAATGGATATGAATTTGCAGATGGCGTTATTTCCGGTATTCGTACGATTCGAAAGGAAAAGAATATTCCTATGAAAGAAGCCTTAGAAGTTTCGGTCATGAATGAGCAAAAAGCTACCAATGATTGGGATGCTGTTATTCAAAAGCTAACTAATGTTTCTGAAATCTCTTATGTAAATACTGCTGTAGATGGAGCTTTGTCATTTCGAGTGAAAGCGAACGAATACTTTATTCCAATCAGTGGAGCAATTGATATAGAAGCTGAAATTGCTAAAATTCAAGAGGAGTTGAAATACACCAAAGGCTTTTTAACTTCTGTACAAAAGAAACTTTCAAATGAACGTTTTGTAAATAATGCGCCAGAGCAAGTGATTGCGACAGAACGAAAGAAGCAAGCCGATGCGGAGGCAAAGATTGAAACCTTGGAAAAGAGTTTGGCTAGTTTGGAGTAAAATAATTTTATATGACGAACCTCGGTACCAAAAAACTATTTCTAATTGATGGTATTGGCGCACTTGTATCTGCCCTATTTTTAGGTGTTGTCCTAGTCTGGTTAGAAGATAGGATTGGTTTGCCCATTAAGGTTCTGTATTTTCTAGCAATTCTACCTGTTTTCTTTGCTATCTATTCCTTTAGTTGCTATTTCTTCAAAGATAATAGCAAACCTTTTTTAAAAGGTATAGCTACTCTGAACCTTTTGTACTGCTTTTTAACAATAGGCCTTCTTTTTCTCTACGATCATAACCTTACCTTTTTAGGTTGGACCTATTTTATTGCTGAATTGATAGTTCTTGTCATTTTGATATGGCTGGAATTTAAAGCGAGTTCAAAAAATACGCAGGGGTAGGAGAAACCAAAAAATTGTGTATTTTTAATCCCATGAATATCAAAAAAATACTCGGTTTAGTACTTACCTTATTAGGTATTGGGGGATTAATTTATACAGCGATTCTATATGTTAATGGCTCGGGTGAGTTTAAGATATTGGCAGTATATGGTATACTCGGTGCTATTTTCTTCTTTTCAGGTATGGGCTTGATTAAGCGTTTGGGAAGTTCTAACGAATAAAGCTTTCAAATATGGACAATCAAAAGCTAAGATTTTGAAAATCCATACTAGTACTTCAGAAGACCTTCGAGAAATCTTCCGCCTCTATGGTTTAGCGACCGAATACCAGAAAACAATCTATCCTAAAAATACCTGGCCCTCTTTTGAACGTGAACTGGTCGAAACTGAGATTCAAGAGCAAAGGCAATTTAAAATGGTCGTCGAGAATCAGATTGCATGCGTTTGGGCCATCACCTTTGCGGATCCTCAGATTTGGGAAGAACGTGATAAAGACCCATCCATTTATATCCATAGAATAGCTACGAATCCAGATTTTCGCGGGCGACAATATGTAAAAGAAATAGTGGAGTGGGCAAGGGGCTATGCGGAATCCAACCAAAAAAGATTCATCCGTTTGGATACTTGTGGTAATAATCAAAAATTAATCAAACATTATACAAGCTGTGGATTTGATTTCTTGGAGATTGTTCGGTTAACGAACACGGATGCACTCCCCGGTCATTATCAAGGCGCTGATGTGTGTCTTTTTGAAATCAAACTAAATGTCGGATGATAGATGAAATAATCGGATCGATAGTCGCAGAATTTGGTCCTCTTTCCCTAGAAGCCATAGATGATATTAAAAGAGTAGGACAAATACGGAAAGTAAACCGAGGGGATATTTTGGTGAGAGAGGGTGAGTATTCGTATGAGTTATACTATATAGCCAAGGGTGGTGCACGCGCGTATTACCTAAAAGACGGTAAAACAATTACCGATTGGTTTGCCTTTGAAAATGACTTCATCTCTTCCATAGTAAGTTTTTTTCTCGGCGTGCCCAGTCAACATTACATAGAGATTCTAGAAGACACCACTTTTATGGTATTGCAGCTTAAAGATATTGAAGTGCTCTGCGATAAATATCATGATTTTGAAAGGTTGGCGCGAATGAGCACTACAAAAACCATGCTTCAGCTGCAACAACGTATTGTTAGCTTGCAATTCAAATCTTCAAAGGAACGTTATGATAGCTTGCTTGAAAGATATCCACAAATTGAGTTACGTGCCCCTTTAGGTGACATTGCCTCCTATTTGGGTATAACACAAGAAACTTTGAGCCGAATTCGGAACCCGAAAAACGGAATTTGATTTATATCAAAGGAAAGCTTCTTTTGCCCATCTACCTTTGGAAAAAAAGAAGATGAATACCATTCTTATCATAGCTAACGTACTCGTTTTATTTACTTTTATCATCCATACTTTTGGTGGAGATGGTAGTTATAGAAAAATTGAACCTAAACCGGATAGTCCAAAACGACTTCGTATATTTTGGACGATGGGTCGAGGCGCATTTCATATCGTTTCCATTGATTTTTTATTTGCTACCATTGGTTTGGCCCTAATAAATTTCACCGATTATTTTGAAGAGCCAAGGCTCTTATTATATCTGTTAGCCCTTTACTTTCTGGGCTACGGAATTGCCTTTTTATTTACATTGATTATCTCTAAAAAGTTTTCAAACATCTATTTAAAGATGTGGCAATGGCTATTGATGCTGGTTATTGCCGGACTTATTTATTGGGGCAATTCGATTCTGTAGAGAATAAAAATAAAACTTATGAAGATAGTACTTATCAACGGTCATCCAGATAAAGAAAGTTATAATTACGCACTAGCTGTTTCTTATGTGAAAGGAGCCAAAAATTCAGGTGCTGAAGTTCGGGAAATTCATGTTGGGGAGTTGGAATTTAACCCCAATTTACAATTTGGTTATCGCAAACGTACCGAATTGGAACCCGATTTGTTACAAGCACAAGAAAGTATAAAATGGGCAGATCATATTGTCTGGATATACCCAGTTTGGTGGGGTTCTGTTCCAGCCCTTATGAAAGGGTTCTTAGACCGCGTGCTACTTCCGGGTTTTGCTTTCAAAAAACGTGAAGGTTCCGTTTGGTGGGATAAATACTTAACCGGAAAAACATCACGCATCATATGCACTATGGACCAACCTACTTGGTACTATAGATGGATGAATGGTCGACCAAGCCACATAGCCATGAAAAAGTTGACGATGAACTTTATAGGAATACGAAAGGTACGTATTACTTCAATTGGACCTTTGCGACTTTCAAAGGAAGAGTTCCGGAAAAAATGGCTAACTAAGGTGGAGAAGTTGGGTTTTCAAAATAGATAGCTTCTGATATTCTCCTTTTAAGCTATTACATGGGTATGGTATCTACTTTTGTTGGGATACTATCTTTCACGACTGGTTTTTCTCCATAAAATGGTAACAATTTGTATTTATCTGCAAAACGACCGCCCAAATCTTCATCGGTCGGTGTTTTTACCAAAACCGTATTCCATTTTCCTTCAATGCTGATATAGCGCTGATGAACACCATCTAAATATGGCATGGCAGACAAACAGTCTTCAACAACATCAATGATAACTTTGCGTTCTGAAGGTTTTATTCCCTTTAAATCTTTAATTCCCAATAAAACTAAAATTCGGTTCTCTTGTATAACACTAAAATATTCAATCTTGTCCGTATCAATTCCACTTTGAATATCATAATCGATACAGTCTTTCAGTGCTATTGAAACGGAATCCTTATCACCCTTTAAGACGGGACTTATTTTTTTGATATCGTTTTCGAGCAATTCCATTCTAGGGTCTTTGTTGGTCAAGTTTTTTGGTTTTTTATTTGATCCATAGTATACGCCTATTAGAGATAAACCAAATGTGAGTAAAAAGAAGCCAACCAATAGAATGCAACCTATACCCTGCCATATTGGTCTTTTTGCAGGGTTAATTTCATTTTCTTTATGTAGTGCGGCTTTCATTTCTGGAGTAAATTGATGCTGTGCGTAGGTTTTTTTACAATGAGAACATTCCGCTACATTCGTCTTGAACAGTGGAATAATTGGAATCCAAAAAAAATGAAAATACTTGCTAAAGGTTGAAACAATAAATGAATCTTTAGTTTCACAATACGAACAAGTAGTCCTACTTATTTTGCGGTCTTTAATTTTTGAAGCTCGGGTACCAAAAAAGAAAATCATAGGGTTGGTTTTAAATACTAAATATAATTAACTAAGAATCAATGTTCATTATTGTCAAAACTAGGTAACCTACCAAACTGTTGAATCCCCTTTTTCAGGGAATTTGCTATCTTTAGGAAAATTACGATATCATGAAAAATCTATTTTTGACCTGTTTAACATTATCCATGTTTACATCTTGTGCGCAAGGGGAAAAGCCCGAAATAATGCCGAAGGAAATCCAGATAAAAACGGCATTGCTGCCCGCGCCGGACGATAAAAAGGAGGGAGCCATGGTCTATGGTTATGATGAAGATGGAGAAGTAGTCGTCCTTCGCCAGGGGACTAATGATTTGGTATGTTTGGCTGATAACCCCTATAACAAGGGTATAAGTGTTTCCTGTTATTTTAAAGATTTGGATCCTTTTATGAAACGAGGGCGCGATCTTAAGAAAGAGGGCAAGGAAACCATGGAGGTACGAAAAATTAGGGGAGAAGAAGTTGCTTCCGGAAACTTGAAAATGCCTGAGTCACCTAGTATGATGTACATTTTCTATGGCACGGAGGAAACCTATGACAAAACTACTGGTGTAATCGGTGATGGTAAATTTCGATATGTGATTTATACTCCTTTTGCCACCACAGAGTCAACAGGATTACCGTTAAAACCTCACGCCAAGGGAATGCCCTGGTTGATGGACCCTGGCACGCACCGCGCTCATATTATGGTGGGGCCAAATTAATATATTTTTACTTTATGGAAACCTACGCGAAAGCTCTATTATATGCCATTCCTTTTTTCATGCTTCTTTTGGCTTTTGAAATTCTCTACGGCTATTTCATAAAGAACCAGAAATACAAAGTAATGGATACGGTCTCGAGTATCAGCTCGGGCTTTACCAATATTCTGAAAGATTCGCTGGGATTAGGCGTGTTTTTGATCACCTATCCATATTTGCTTGATAATCTGGCGTTTATGAAAATTGAAGCGACCTGGCTAGTTTGGTTAGTAGCTTTTATCGCTATTGATTTTGCCGGGTATTGGAATCATAGGTTAAGTCATAAAATTAATTTCTTTTGGAATCAGCATGTCATACATCACAGTAGTGAAGAATTTAATTTAGCCTGTGCGCTAAGACAATCCGTTTCGAATTTGTTGGGTTATTTTCCTTTTTTGCTCATTCCTGCTGCTTTAGTAGGAGTGCCCAACGAAGTCATTGCTATTTTGGCTCCCATTCATTTGTTCGCTCAATTTTGGTACCATACACAGCATATTGGTAAGCTCGGGTGGTTTGAATATATCATCATCACTCCTTCACAGCATCGGGTTCATCACGCGATAAATCCTGAGTATATCGACAAGAATTTGGGACAGATTCTCTCCGTTTGGGATAGAATATTTGGCACCTTTCAAGAAGAACTTGATAATGTACCACCTCAATACGGAGTTTTGAAACCTGCAGCTACCTGGAATCCTGTTCTTATCAATTTTCAACATATCTGGCGCCTGATTAAAGATGCTTGGCGCACCAATAGTTTATGGGATAAAGTCCGTATTTGGTTTATGCCTACAGGTTGGCGCCCTGATGATGTAAAAGAGAAATACCCAATTCCCATTATCGAAGATGTGTATCGATTTGAGCGATATACAACGCCAAGTTCGAAAGTTTTAAATGGTTATTCGATTTTTCAACTCTTCGCAACTTTGGGATTCTTACTATTTATGTTTTACAACTATTCAAATATTGGATTTGAAGGTTTGCTGATTTTTGGCGCTTTTGTTTTTATTGGTATCTATGGATATACGACTTTAATGGACCGAACAAAATACGCTGTTTGGATTGAAATTTTTAGAGGCTTGGCCGGAATAGCTTTAATTTTTGTAACCAAAGATTGGTTTGGTATAAACGACTATATCGCTTCCGGAAGTCTTCTTGTAATCGCTTATTTTGTAATTACCATTTGTGCGGGAATATATTTCACATACATTGAAAAGGATGAAGTGAATACTCAAGTAGCGGTCTAGCTACCTATTTATATGAACTTTAGTTTCTTCAAAATGCAAATACCAAAATTTGATAATATGAAAAAGTATACCCTTATTTCATTTCTTGTTTTGTCTTTCTTAAGATTGACTGCTCAAGATAAAACCATTACAGAAAATGCATTAATCGGAGAACATATGTTTGGAGTCCAGTTTATATGGGATGGTTATGGTTCTGCGGAAATATCAAGAAATGAGAAGAGGGAACTTATTATAAAAGGGGAACAGTATTCGAGCAACAGAGAGGAATATGTTTTGCTTGATGGAAAGGTTACCGTAATTGATGAAAAGAATTTTATGGTTACGGGGCATTTAAAACTTTTCACAGAAGGCTGCTGTGGACTTTTAGACAGAGATATAACTTACACTTTTCGGAAAACTGGAAGCCGTAAATACTGGCGTTTAAAAGAACGAGAGGATCTTTGCAGTCAATATACCTGCGCCTATTACATGGATATTTTTGAATAAACCCAAAAAAGTGGCAACGACTTCTTAAGTTTGTGTATCCAACGTAAAATATATGAGACCTTATATTCTAGCTGAGACCAATTGGGAGGCGCTTAAAGATGCTAAATTCGATTTAGCAATTCTACCATGGGGCGCCACCGAAGCCCATAACTATCATTTGCCCTACGCTACCGATAATATTCAAGCGGATCATATGGTCGCTGAATCAGCAAAAGTAGCTTGGGAAAAAGGAGGTAAAGTAATCGTTTTACCAACAATTCCTTTTGGAGTAAATACAGGTCAATCTGATATTTATTTGGATATTAATCTGAATCCAAGTACGCAGTTGGCGATGTTGACCGATATTGTTGAAGTTTTAAATCGTCAAGGAATCTACAAGTTGTTGATTCATAATGGTCATGGAGGAAACAATTTCAAACCCTTGATTCGAGAACTCGGACTGAAATTTCCAAAAATGTTTATCAGCCTTTCTTTTTTCCCTGGAGCACTTGATAAGTATTCTTATTTCGAAGAAAAAGGAGACCATGCAGATGAGATGGAAACAAGTCTTATGTTGTATTTAAGACCTGATTTAGTTTTGCCCCGAGATAAGTGGGGTGATGGAAAAGATAAAAAGTACAAAATCAAAGCTTTTTCCGAAGGATGGATGTGGGCCGAACGAAAATGGTCTGAAATAAGTGAGGATACAGGAGTGGGAAATCCTCATAAATCAAGTGCTGAAAAGGGAGAACTATTTTTTAAAGACCTAACCCAAAAAATGGGGGAGTTGTTTTATGAAATTTGTCAAGCAGATTTAGATAATTTATATGAGTAGATTAGGAAGTTTTGATTTCCTTTTTAACCAATTTCACATATTCTTTCATAGCTTTTTCGCGACCAATGTTCTTTGCCTGAATAAGGGCATTTGCTTTAAAAGCATTGATTAGGGGAGTTCTACTTCCTGGATGGTTTTTATTCTTTTTGGCAATTTTGTAGTATGCATATAATTTTAAGAGCAAATCTGCAGGTAATGGCTCGGTGTAAGTATTTACGTATTCCACGGCAGCCTTAAAATCCTTTTTTAATTTTTCACCCTTCATTATCTTTTTTGGTAATACATGCGGCAATGCAAGTTTTTGCGCCAACTACATGCTGGTCTAATTTTACAGCCACGGCACAATCTAAAGGTAAGAATAAGTCAACTCTTGAGCCAAACTTTATAAATCCGGCATCTTCTCCTTGCTGCACACTTTCACCCTCTTCAGCATAATTAATAATGCGTCGGGCCATTGCTCCGGCTATTTGACGGTATAGAATTTCACCAAATTTGGGAGTATTAATCACAACCGTAGTTCTCTCATTATCGGTACTTGATTTGGGATGCCATGCTACCAAGTATTTTCCAGGGTGATATTTAGAATACTTCACTGTTCCGCTTGCGGGATAACGCGTAACATGTACGTTGATTGGAGACATGAAGATGGAAACCTGTCGTCTTTTATCCTTGAAATATTCAGTTTCCTCAACTTCTTCAATGACGACAACCTTGCCGTCCACTGGTGCTAATATTTCATCAAAATCAAGTTTGACAGTCCGTTTAGGATTTCTAAAAAATTGGAGAATAAGAACAAGAATTACAATGCTTCCAATTTGCAAGGCCAGTCGCAGCCATGGAATATCAATATAGTATTGAGCTACCAATACGACGGCACAAACTATAAAAAATGTAGTTAATATTATTTTTTGGCCCTCTTTATGAAACATATGCAAAAATATTTAGAGTTAAATACGCAAAAGGTGCTGCAAATACAAGACTGTCTAAGCGATCCAGCATTCCTCCGTGTCCGGGTAAAATGGCGCCACTATCCTTTACGCCGGCAATCCTCTTGAATTTCGATTCGACCAAATCTCCCAAACTTCCGGCAACGACAATTACACCCGCTAAAATCATCCATTGTGTTGTATTTATAATTGGTTCGTATTGTCCCATGATGTAGGCGGCAACTAAAGCAAATATAAACCCCCCTAAAGTACCTTCAATAGTTTTCTTGGGGGAAACTATTGAATATAGTTTGGTTCTTCCTAAAGTTGAACCGACTAAATAGGCAAAAGAATCATTTACCCAAATTAATATAAAAATACCCATAATTAGAAGCTTTGCAAACTCGTTATCCTTATAAGGAATCATTGTTAGAAAAATGCAGCCACCACCAATATAGAATAAGCCAATGATGAATTTTTGAAGCGTACTGAAGTTATTCTCCTTTTTAGAAAATAAATATGCTAATAAAGCAAAATTAATTGTCAGAGTAAGAAACATCAAAAGATTGATGAGTATTTTATCATTAACAAAAACTTGGTCTGGTACTAGATAAATGAATATCCACCACAAAGCCAAATAGGCAATAAAAATATGATATCCTTTAAGTTGAACTAGCCTTTTGTATTCATATAGACAGGCCAAACCAAAAGTCATAAAAAGAAAGTCAAAAGCATCGGAGTTCAGAAAAACTGCGGATAAGAGTAAAACAATATAAACAGCTCCTGTTAATGCTCGTCTTAGAACTTCCTTCATCTTATAAATCTTCCAGAAGTAATAGATAGAGGTTCTTTGAGCTACTTCCATAGGTCAGGAAGTCATCTGAATTTTCTTCGTTTGCCTGAAAATGTTTTAGAGTAGTAATATTTGCTGGAATGCTATGCCCGTATTTTTTCTTTATTTTTTTCAGTCCCTCTCCTATTGATTCTACCAGTTGACTTGTAGTGGCAAAGACGATAACATTAGCTGGTATTTCATGCAATTTTTTCTCGTTCAACTGATTTGAACACACTAAGATAGACCCGTTCTGAGCTATCAAGTGTTCGCAAGTGGTGAAAAACACCTCGCTGTCCTTTGCCTTTTTTGTAAAGAGAATACCTTCTTTAGAGAACTTATCCTCAAGAGAAGTATTCATAACAAAGAAGGGATGATTTTGCCAATTATTCTCATCAAGAATGTTTTTCAAGGCCTGAGAAATTTCTTTTGAGGAATCACAGTATAAGAACTTCCCTCCGTTTTTTCTGAAATGAATAGTGAACTTTTCGTCAATCGGAATATTCAAATCTGGCATATGCAGGCCTCTGGTCTCCGCAGTTTCTTTGGAAACCTTCTTTTTACCTCCGCCAAATAACTTATCAAATAACCCCATTAATGATACAACTCTAGCTATTTTTTTGGTGCTTATCTAAAAACGTTAAATGTAATTATTTATTTTCTATTGAACTTCCTTTGAAGTCATGTCCTCATCTATATCTGCAGCTGTCCTCTCCGTTAAGGCTTCTCCGTTCGCACTCAGTTCTTCCTCACCAGCAAAAGGTCTTTTTCCAAATATTTTTTCAAGATCTTCTTTGAATATTACCTCTTTCTCCAATAACCTTTCGGCCAAAGTAGTCAGCTTGTCTTTATGCTCTGTCAATACCTCGATAGCTCTTTGATATTGCGCTTCGATAATTTTTGAGATTTCTTCGTCGATTTTTTGGGCAGTTTCTTCACTATATGGCTTTGAGAAACCGTATGAATCCTGACCGGAAGAATCATAATAAGTTAGGTTTCCTATTTCGTCATTGAGCCCATAAACCGTTACCATAGCTCTTGCTTGCTTGGTAACTTTTTCTAAATCACTTAAGGCACCTGTGGAAATTTTATTAAAAATTACCTTTTCAGCAGCTCTACCTCCTAAAGTAGCACACATCTCATCCAGCATTTGTTCAGGACGAACAATCAATCTTTCTTCAGGTAGGTACCATGCCGCACCTAAGGATTGTCCTCGAGGTACAATCGTAACCTTTACTAAAGGAGCGGCATGTTCTAACATCCAACTCGTGGTGGCGTGCCCTGCTTCATGATAGGCTATAGTCTTCTTCTCACCGGGAGTGATAATCTTATTCTTTTTTTCAAGTCCACCTACAATTCTGTCAACAGCATCTAAGAAATCTTGTTTCGTAACGGCTTTCTTTTCTTTACGTGCTGCAATCAGTGCAGCTTCATTACAAACATTGGCTATATCTGCACCAGAAAACCCAGGAGTTTGTCTAGCCAAGAAATCTAGGTCTAATGTCTCCGCAGTTTTAATTGGCCTTAAGTGTACTTCGAATATTTCTTTCCGTTCTCTAATATCCGGTAAGTCAACATAAATCTGTCTGTCGAATCGACCAGCACGCATTAGGGCTTTATCTAAAACATCTGCTCGGTTAGTGGCTGCCAGTACAATTACATTGGTATTTGTTCCGAAACCATCCATCTCCGTTAAGAGTTGATTTAGGGTGTTTTCTCGCTCATCATTTGAGCCCGTAAAATTGTTCTTACCTCTTGCTCGACCAATCGCATCAATTTCGTCGATAAAGATTATCGCGGGAGACTTGTCCTTGGCTTGCTTAAATAAATCACGCACTCTTGAGGCACCAACTCCAACAAACATTTCAACGAAGTCTGAACCTGATAAAGAGAAGAAAGGTACTTTCGCCTCACCAGCGACGGCTTTCGCCAATAAAGTTTTACCAGTTCCTGGAGGTCCTACTAATAAGGCTCCTTTTGGGATTTTTCCTCCTAAAGAGGTGTACTTATCAGGATTTCTCAAGAACTCTACAATTTCCTCAACTTCTTCCTTTGCACCCTCTAAGCCAGCTACGTCTTTAAAAGAAGTACGAGTATCAGTTTTCTCGTCGAATAGTTTTGCCTTTGATTTGCCAATATTGAAAATCTGACCACCAGCACCGCCGCCGCCGCCGCCGGACATTCTTCGCATTAAGAAAATCCAGATACCGATAATTAGAATAAACGGTAATGTATTTATCAAAATATTGATGAATACATTATCGTCTGTATCAAATTTGACGATTGTATCGAGGTTATTCTCGCTTTTTATTTTTTTGATGTCATCTTCAAAGTTTTTTTGATCCCCGAACTTGACATTGTATTGCGGTGCATTGGTATTCAAAAATGCAGGTTTGCCAGATACGTCTTTATGGACTTCTTTGGTAAGTGCTTCTTCTGTTAAAAAGATTTTGGCCTGTCTTGCATTGTTGATTACCAAAATTTTGTCGACATCCCCATTTCTAAGAAACTCATGAAGCTCTGAAGTGGTTGTCTCAGAGGTATTATTGAAGCTGCTGCTTCCAACAAATTGGAAACCAATGATTACAACTGCGATTAATCCGTAAATCCACCACGAGTTGAATTTTGGTTTTTTTGAATTTGTATCGTTATTATCTTTAGCCATTATTTTTTTTTACTGATTTACGCTACTTTCTATTTCGGTGAACTTTGCATCTCCCCATAGACCTTCTATATCATAGAACTCTCTAATCTGTTTTTGGAAGACATGAACTACAACATTTACGTAATCCATAAGAACCCATTCTGAATTGTCTTGACCTTCTATATGCCAAGGTTTATCTTTGATAGCTTTGCTAACTGTTTTTTGGATTGAACCGACGATAGCGTTCACTTGAGTGTTGGAAGTACCATTACAAATTATAAAGTAGTCACAAACGGTATTTTCAATTTCCCTTAAATCGAGTAAAACAATGTCATGTCCTTTTACATCTTCAATGCCTTGTAAAATTAATGAGATTAACTCGTCTGCGCTAGCTTTTCCTTTCTGCATTCAAAATTGTTAGTTTGTACAAAGTTATTATTTTTTTGTTCTTTTAGCCCTAGTTTTTAAGAATAGATTATCATTATTACAAGGGGATTTATATGCTTATAGTCAAACTTGATGCCACGGACTCAACAAACCGATACTTAAAAGAGCTTTTGTTGTCTGAGGAAGCGGAAGATTTTACCGTTGTTACGGCCAAAGAGCAACTACACGGCCGCGGCCAAAGAGGTGCTAAATGGGAATCCGAATCTGGTAAGAATCTCACTATTAGTGTTTTAAAAAAATTTAAACAATTCCCCATTTCGAATCAGTTTATGCTGAATGTTTGTGTTTCTCTAGCAGTTTTAGATACCCTAAATGGGTTGCGGATCCCAGATTTGACAGTGAAATGGCCAAACGACATTCTGTCAGGCACTTCAAAAATATGTGGAATTCTTATTGAGAACATGCTTAATGGCAGCCAAATTCAGACTTCTATAATCGGAGTTGGCCTTAATGTAAACCAACAGACGTTCAATACCCTATCTAACGCTTCATCATTAAAATTGTTGTTGGGGCGAACGCTTAATCTTGAGGAAGTTTTGCATCAAGTTTTGAATAATCTAAAAACAAACTTTCTAAGACTTGAAGAGGGCCTCAACAATGAGCTTTGGCGGAGGTATGAAAGCAAATTATTTCGAAAAGATAAACCTTCCACTTTTAAGGATGCTCAAGGAAATTTATTTATGGGATTTATACGTAAAATATCACCTCAAGGGAAATTAGTAGTCGAACTTGAAGATGCTGTTTTTCAGGAGTTTGATTTAAAAGAAATAAAACTACAGTATTAGACTTTGGCCAAATTCCCTGAAAGGGTACCCATGAAATTCGTAATGGGTGATTTAATCATCATCGCCATCATGGCATTGAACTCCCCGGTGAAACTTAAAACTACCTCAGATTTGGTTTCTTCCAAGGATTTAATATCGGCCTTCAGGGTAAACGGAAGTTTTTCACTTGCCGCACCTAGAATCAGTTGACTGAATTCTGTCTGCTTTTTGCGCTCTAAAACGATTTCAGGCATACCTTTGAGTGCGAAAAGAAATCGGTTTTCATTGATTACTTCGAATTTATCAATGTTCTCAGGCATTAATTGTTCGAAGTTTTTGAGGTCGGTAAGAAATTCAAAAACTTCCTTAGTACTTTTATTTATTATTGAGTTAGGGGCTTCTATAAACATATCAGGGTTTCCATTCGGATGGATTTGTTCTCCAATCCATTAAAGTATTCAATTGTTCTTCTTTGATGTAACCAGATTCCGCGGCTCTTTCAGTCAAATGGCTATAATCGCTTAAAGTATGTAAATCTATATTTTTTTGTTCAAAATTTGTTGTAGCGATATCAAATCCATACGTGAAAATAGCAAGCATACCTTTGATGTTGGCGCCATGACTCTCCAAAGCATCAACAGCATTCAAGCTGCTTTTACCAGTACTTATCAAATCTTCGATTACAACTACACTTTGGTTTTCTTCGAGCTTACCTTCTATTTTATTCTGTCTTCCATGAGCTTTTGCCTCGGGTCTAACATAAATAAAAGGCAATCCCAGATATTCGGCCACTAACATACCAATACCGATTGCTCCAGTAGCAACTCCGGCAATGACATCAGGTTTTCCGTAAAGAGCTTCAACTTGTTTGCCCATTTCTTCTCGAACATAGTTTCGTATCGTTGGATAAGAAAGTATAATTCTATTGTCGCAATATATTGGGGATTTCCATCCAGAAGCCCAAGTAAAAGGGTTTTCAGGTTCCAATTTAATTGCATTAATTTGTAGGAGAAGTTCGGCGGTTTTTTTTGCCGTGTCTTTGTTCAAAATCATACCGCAAATGTATAAAGTTTTTGTCAATGAGCGCCCTCTCATTTTAACAAATAAACTCTCCGAAACGGCAAACGGTGATTATTTTTTACTAAATGGTAATGCAATTCAAGAGGCGATTGATGCACTTCGAAAAAAGAAGCTAAGGGAAGCATACATTTACCACCCGAACCACGAGGAAATTCTAAAAAAGTTCACTAAGAAAATTCCTTTGGAAGTTGCCGCTGGAGGTGTGGTGACCAATAAAGAAGGCAAGGTTCTTTTCATCTATAGAAATGATAAATGGGATCTCCCAAAAGGGAAATTGGACAAGGGGGAAACCGTTGAAGAGTGTGCTCTACGCGAAGTAGAGGAAGAAACAGGAGTAAAGAAACTCAAAATCGAAAACTTTCTGCAAACTACCTATCATGTTTTTAAGCGAAACGGAACTTACAAACTAAAGGAAGTACATTGGTATGCCATGAAGACTTCCTATAAGGGAAAGCTTAAAGGACAGAAGAACGAAGGTATTGAAAGAGTAAAATGGAAGGGGCCTAAGAAAATTGAAAAAGCTTTACAAAACTCCTATATCAATATTAAGATTCTTTTTGGGCATTGATTTTAACTAAGTTTTAAGAAAGGCGGGAGGTTTATGATTTTAAGTGAACCAGATATTAATTATCAAAAAATAGATAAACTATTAGGAGAACCAATTCGATTTAATTGGAGAAACCCTAAAACAGTTGGTAGCCCAGGACTTTATTTAAAATCTTTCATAATTAAAACAGAAGGATTCGAAAGTATCAAAATAGATTCCAAGTGCAATTTCGAAAAGAGAACCGAAGGACTTATTGTACATACAAACTATTCTAATAAGCGCAGTCTAATTCTGGTTACAGCAAGGGAAATAAATGAAATTATTATTACAAAGGGGAAGGAAAAAATTACACCAATTCCGTTTTATCTGATGTGGATATTACTTAAACTGGGTGTTTCTATTAGAACGGCAAGGCATTTTGATTTGAGAGGACGTCAGTATTCAATTCAACCTATGAAATTGAAAATAGAAACGAGTAGTTATACAATTGAGTGTATCGCAAATGGGTATTTATTTGAAAGGCAGCAGCAATTTTTTAAAGGTCTTCGATATGGCAACAAAATTAAATTTGTTTCTGTTTAGTTATTTCTTCAAAACGCGATAAACAGGATATTGCAAATGGGCCGCTTCATAGTGCTCTGAACGTTTGAAAAGCCAATCCAGTTGTGCGTACCAGTTTTGGGCAAAGTCCTGATCTGATTGTTTTTTAAGTTCAAAGTATTCTTTTAATTCTGCGTTTTCCTTTAGCATTTGCAAGGCTTCATCCTCGAAGACATAGGGCGAAAAACCTTCTTTTTGCTGAAGAATTACATCGAAGAAATTCCAGTTGAAAAAAGAGTCTTTAGCTTCGGGTTCTAAAGTCTCCAGTAAGTATCGAATGCCTATTTGGTCTGTTGGAACGAGAATATCTCCCTCGGAAAAGGCGATTATTTTCACAGTGCTTTCAACCTTAGTGTCATAGTGAGGATAATGTCCCTCATAAGGTCGTCTTTGTGTTTTGTAATCCCCTATACGATATGATTCCACAGTAACAGTACTATCTTCATCTAAAACGGAATATTCGATTGCATTTAGTTCAAGACGATCAATGATTTTATCCCACCCTTTTTTGATGATATAAGCTTCTGGAATTTCAACCGAATCAGATGGTTTGAAGTAATTTTGATAAGTAACCTCTTTGGTAAAAGGTCTCGTTCTGTCATATTTTAATCTATTTAGACCTGTGACTTGGCTTATCAAAGTGTCGGCTTCAAAACCTTTGAAATTTAAAATTGACGATTTTGTAGTGTCGATGTCCCATGCTACAGGATAGTGCTCCCAGTTTAGATGTCTAGTACTTGCGTTTTTTCGAAGCTCTTTTATTTTGTCTCCATCTTTTTCTGCAATGGCAATCATTTTGTTCATTAGATGATAAGTGCCTTCAACACGTTGTTTGTAGGGCTTTAACATGTGGGTTTCTACCATCATTCCAAGGGTATTCCATAAGGTAGTATACCCTGTGGAGTATCTTGGGTAATCCATGAATTGAGAAAAACCTTTTTCAGGAACCTGGTTGAATACATTTACGTAAGGAGTGATGTCCCATTCCATATCGGCAAGGCTTTTTTCCAGCTGCGGCATCATTTCACCATTCAGATAGCCACCTAATTCTTCACCTAATTTATTGTGTTGTGTAAAAAGATGAGTTAAAGTGTATTGATAGTCGGCCCCATTGCTCACATGATTGTCAATAAATATATCCGGATTAGCTAAATGAAAAATCCGTGCAAAGGTTTTGGCATTTTTGGTATCCGCTTTAATGAAGTCTCGGTTCAAATCGTAGTTCTGGGTATTCCCTCTAAAGCCGTATGATTTAGGCCCGTTTTGGTTGGCTCTGGTGTTGCTATTTCTATTTAGAGCACCACCAACATTATAGACAGGAATCGTAACCAAAACCGTATTCTTTGGAGGATTGATTTTGCCAACAGCCAAATCTCGGTATAGGAGCATCGTAGCATCGATACCATCACTTTCGCCCGGGTGAATACCATTATTTATTAAAATAATAATTTTCTCATCAGCTATCTTTTTAAGATTGAAGTCACCATCAACATTAAAGGTAACCATGTGAAGAGGATTACCACTATCGGTATTTCCAATGGTTTGAATGTTTATTTCAGGGAATTCTTTTGCCAATTGAATATAGAAATCAATAACCTGTAAATAGGTTGCAGTCTCTTCACCCTCCGTTGTTTCAAAATACGTAGGAAAATTGACAGTCCTGTCCTCCGTTTCCGTTTCACAGGTAATTAAAAGAAAAAGCAATATTGGTATTAAAACAAACTTTGAGGCTTTCATCTAGAAACGTTACATGAATATTAGAGCGACGTAAAACTAATCAAAATATAGCTATTAGGAATCTTAAGCCACTTTGGTTATTTCGGCAATTTCCTGTTTCCTAATAGGTTTGTGATTGTAAGTAACGGTATGATGTGTTTGACCTTTATATAGATTCCAGTTTTGTTCGTCTGTGCTATCAATTGATGATGTTATAATATTGATGCGTACTTTGTTTGTAATAGGAAGGGCAATAAATTCCTCTAGAAATTGCCATCCATCCATGATAGGCATATTGATATCCAAGAAAATCACTTCTGGAACTTGTTGACCATCAAATATCATGTCCTTAATACCATCAATGGCAATTTTTCCATTTTCGAAAGTATTTATGGTGCTGTAAGAAACCAATGAATCGAGCATTTTCCGCATTCCAAATACAGTTATCGGGTCATCATCTATTATACAGATGGAGTTAATCTTTGTCATTGAAGTATATTTTAAATGTAGTGCCCTGGCCGACCTTGCTGTCAACTGTCACTTTTCCTCGCATAGCCTCTATTTGATTTTTTGTTATATAGAGACCAATGCCCTTTGCGTCTTTGTTGTTGTGGAACGTTTTGTACATTCCAAAGAGTTTTTCGCCATACTTGTCTAAATCAATACCTAGACCATTGTCTTCGATATGAAGCACTGTATAATTTCCTTCAACCGTTGCACTCAATTTGATAAATGAATCTCGTTCTGGTGAACGATATTTAATGCCATTGGTCATAAAATTCGTCAGAATACTATCGATATAAGCAGGAACTACTCTTACCTTAATATGGTCTTTAATTGTATTGATAACTTTGATTTTATGTTTTTCTAGCTCAGCACCTAAGTTTTGTTGGACAGCCTCTATTTTCTTACTGATTTGAATATATTTTTTTTGTAAACTCGTGTTAGTAGTGATGTGAACTACCTCATTTAAATTGTCGAGCGTCTCTAATAAGTTATCAGAAGCGTCAAGGAGCATTTGCATGATTTTTTCCTTTTCAGGTTCTGATTTTTCAGATGCTAGGAAGTCCAAAAGCATTGAAAAATTTGCACTATGAGATCTTAGATTATGAGAAACGATATGAGCGAAATTGATAAGTTTTTCGTTTTGAGATGAAGTAACATCAATCAACTTCCGAAGTTCGATTTCTTTCTGTTTGATGTCCGAAATGTTCATTCTGATACTGACAAGGCCATACGCATGTTCATCGGTGTCAATTAGTGGAATTTTAGAAATCAAATAGGTACTTAAGTCACCATTTTCCTCTTTGTGGTTGACCTCTTTTCGAAGAATCGGTTTGCGGTCTCGCATTACAGATAAATCATCTTTTCTGGTAATTTCTGCTCTGGCTTTATCGAAGAAACTGAAATCATCTTTTCCTATGATTTCTTTCTCCGTCTGAACATTGCAGAAATCCATTTCAGATTTGTTGACCAAAATTCTGCGTGATTCAAGGTCCTTGATACTAACACTTAAAGGCAAGTTATCAATAAGGGTGCGTAAAAGGCGTTGATTTTCTTTAGTTCTTACCTCATTCAAATGACGCTCGTTAATGTTCTGTATGGTGCCTACCATACCAGAAAATTTCCCTTTTTTATAAAGAGGTTTTCCAGATACAATTACCCATATCTCATTCCCTTTTGCCGTAATCAGTTGCAGTTTTTCGCTGAATGGGACTTCTTTGGTAATTGCTCTGTTGACAGTCATTGAAATGGTATTTCTGCTATGACCTAGCTTATAGAAATTCGAGGTTTCTATAAAGTTTGGAATGTAGTCATCTGCTACTTCATGAATTCCCTTGGTACGACTATCCCAGAACATTTTATCCTCGGCAAGATTGTAATCCCAGAAACCTATTTCAGCCATATCCGAAATATCTTCTGATATGATTTCTAGTTTTTCTAGTTTGGTTTCAGTGGAAACACGAAGTGTGATATCTTCCGCTTGTAAGATGGTACCAATTATGTTTTCGTTTTCGTCATACCATGGCGTGCTGTGCAACTCAAACCATTTTTTGTTTCCATTTTTATTCTGGTGACTCTCTGTTAAAGTTAAATTTGGTAGCCCTTTTAAGCATTGCGAAATGCTCTTTTGCCATTCGGGGTTAGAATTCTTAAAAAGTGAAATAATGTTCTTGCCAATAGCTACAGAATTGTACAATTCGAAGTCATTTAACCATTTATCGGACATATACACGATTGCCTTTCGTTTGTCAACGAAAACCGTTGCCTTAGGCAGTTGTTTGATTAGATAATTGTTGGTGGATTTTTGACTTCCTTTCAACATATTGTTGTATTTTCCTACAATAATAAGTTGAATTTTGAATGAATCTTAATTTATGTTGTGAATTACGCGAATGTAGTGGTATTCTTCATTTTTTATATGGAAAACTTATCAGATGTTAAGGTTTTCATTATGTAATTTCCTACGAAAAAAGTTGATATATCGAGGAAACTCTATTTTACAATTACTGTTGAAGGAACCAGACCGGTATAATCGCCACCGTTGCGAATAACATCACGAACTATTGATGAACTTATGAATGATTTGCCAGATGATGTTAGCAGAAATACGGTCTCAATTTCGGTTAGTGAGCGATTTGTATGGGCAATGGCTTTTTCGAACTCAAAATCAGCAGGATTTCTTAAACCTCTAAGAATAAAGTTGGCATCTACTTTTTTGCAAAAATCGACAGTGAGTCCCCGATAGGTTTGTACTTTAATTTTAGGTTCATCTTTAAAAGCCTCGGTTATAAATCGCATACGCTCTTCTAAAGAAAACATATACTTTTTATCTGCATTAACACCTATCGCGATAACCAACTCATCGAAAAGAGTGATACCTCTTTGTATAATATCATGATGACCTAAGGTTAAGGGGTCAAAGGAACCTGGAAAAATTGCGCGTCTCATTGTTTAATTTTTTGCTAATCGCTTATCGCTTTGACATAAAACGGATTGCGACACTAGCATATAAAGTTACCCTTTTTTGGCAAACGCTTCGATGATAGCGCTCTCAAATAGTTGTGAAAGGGATATGCCTGCTTCCTCCGCTTGTTGTGGAAGAAGACTCTGTTCGGTAAGCCCTGGCGTTGTATTCATCTCCAGCATATAGGGTTCGTCACCAATGAATATGAATTCACTGCGAGAATACCCGGTCATCTTTAAAATATCATAGGCTTTTTGCGCCATGGCCACTACCTTTTTTTCTTGTACTTTGGATATTCTAGCCGGAGTAATTTCGGTAGACTTACCCTCATATTTAGCTTCATAATCGAAGAAGTCATTATATGTAACTATTTCTGTAATAGGAAGCACTTTTGTTTTTCCTTCATATTTGATGACTCCAACAGATACTTCGGTTCCATCTAAGAATGCTTCTATAATGATTTCATCATCTTCTTTATATGCATTTTCGATAGCAGTTTTCAAATCTTTTCTGTCGTAAACTTTTGAAATTCCAAAACTGCTTCCTGCTTTATTGGCTTTCACAAAACATGGCAATCCTACTTTTGCAACAATGGCATCTTCATTAATTTCATCACCCAAGTTTAAGTAAAAGGATTCAGCGCTCGGAATTCCATAAGGTTTTAAAACACTTAATAAATCTCGCTTATTGAACGTTAGGGCCGATTGATAATAGTCGCATGAAGTCTGTGGAATACCTAATAGTTTAAAATAGGCTTGCATCAAACCATCTTCACCAGGAGTGCCATGTATCGCATTAAAGACACAATCGAATTTAAGAACTTCACTGTTGATATACACTGAAAAGTCATCACGATTTATGGGATGTTCATTTTCTTCGCTATCCACATAAACCCATTTATCTTTAGATATAAGTACTCGAAAAGCTTCGAATTTATCGGGATCTAAATATTTGAACACCACATTTCCACTTTTTATAGAAATGTCAAACTCGCTAGAATAACCGCCCATAATAATGGCAATTCTTTTTTTCATTTACTGAAGATAAATTGTTTGTTCGAAAAGCTTTGTTTCAAAAGTATAATTAATAATTAATAATTGCTTTAGGCCTTAGTTAAAAAGCTTTCTTTGAACTGCTCATTTTTTAATGCTATTGTTGACAACTTTAATTATCATCTCATTTCCTATCTTTGTTCAGATAAATTTGACCGATGAGAAATTTTTTTAGCTTTTTAAAAAGTAAAAGTTTTTTTATTCAACTAGGCTTAGCTGTTTTGGCAGTCGTTGTTTTAGTATTTATTCTTTTGAGCTGGTTAAATAGTACCACAAATCACGGTGAATTTGTTGAAGTTCCCGATTTTTCGAAGATGTCGGTGATGGAGATGCGAGAAGCCGTTGAAGAAGCTGATTTGAGATATGAGGTCTTAGATTCTGCAAATTTTAATCCTGATTATCCACGTTTTTCAATCATTGAACAGAATCCCCCAGCTGGTAATAAGGTGAAAGAAAACCGTAAAATTTATTTCACGGTAAATCCATCAGGATACAAAAAAGTAACCATACCTAATGTCATTCAAGTGACTCAGCGCAATGCTGCTTCAATGTTACGTGCTGTCGGTTTAGATGTTCAACGGGTTACGTACATTGACCAAATTGGTAAGAATATGGTGTACTATATAAAGCACAAAGGAAAACAAGTGAAACCCGGGGATAAACTACCCAAAACTTCAAAGGTAGAGCTAGTTTGTGGCAATGGTCGTGTTGAAAAACGCGCAGAGGATAATGCTGATTCTGAATAGCAATGGGACCAGACAATAGTCCTGGGCTTCAAGAGGACGAACTTTATGAACATCATAGAATTTTAGCCCCAAACGGCCAGAAACCCCTTCGCGTTGATAAGTTTTTGATGAATTTTATTGAGAATGCAACTAGAAACAAAATACAACAAGCAGCAAGAGATGGCAATGTTTGGGTTAATGGCGCTGCTGTTAAGCAGAATTATAAGGTAAAGGCTGGCGACGAGGTGAAAGTGATGTTTGAACATCCGCCTCATGAATTTTTATTGGTACCTGAAGATATTCCATTGGACATTATTTATGAAGATGACGCCTTATTGGTCGTAAACAAACCAGCAGGAATGGTCGTGCATCCGGGGCACGGTAATTACTCAGGAACACTAATTAATGCCTTATTACACCACACGGAAAACCTTGCTTTAAATAGTAATGAAAGACCCGGTTTGGTACATCGGATTGACAAAGATACATCGGGCTTGTTGGTCGTTGCAAAGACCGAAGCGGCTATGACACACCTCTCCAAGCAGTTTTTTGATAAGACCTCAGAGCGTGAATATGTGGCCTTAGTTTGGGGGAATATTGAAGACGATGAAGGCAGAATTGAAGGTAATATTGCAAGACACCCAAAAAACAGATTGCAAATGCATGTTTTTCCTGAAGGAGATGAGGGAAAAGAAGCGGTCACCTATTTTAAAGTGCTAGAACGATTGGGCTATGTAACTCTTGTTTCCTGTAAACTGGAAACCGGAAGAACTCACCAAATAAGAGTTCACATGAAATATATTGGACATACGCTTTTCAATGATGAACGCTATGGAGGTGAAAAAATATTAAAGGGCACTACGTTTACCAAGTACAGACAGTTTGTTGAAAATGCGTTTAAGATTCTTCCACGCCAAGCACTTCATGCAAAGACCTTAGGCTTTGTGCATCCTGTTACAAAAAAGATGATGCGTTTTGATTCAGAATTACCCGAAGATATGATGCATTGTATCGAAAAGTGGCGGCAATATGCCCAAAATAGCACTTAAAGATTTAAGTTTGAGTATGTTCCCTAAAATCATCTTTGTTGCTTTTGTTTTTGCAGGTTTCATGGCTTTGAGTAGTTGCGGTATGTCGGCAAATGACCAAAAGGCCCTTTCTAATTCTGGAGAAACGATCACGGATACCATTTTCTTAGATAGTATTCCTAATAAGAGGATTGAAATTGATTCTTCCAAAATCGCATTTGGTTTTGATTTTCCCGTAGGGAAACCAGATGCTAAAGGATATTACGATTACCAAGGTTTTACCAAAAACAATCATTTGGGTGAAGATTGGAATGGAGTAGGTGGCAGCAATACCGATTTAGGAGATACCATTTATGCTATCGGAAATGGACAAGTAACCTACGCGGAGGACTTCGGTGGTGGTTGGGGGAATACCGTGCGCATTGTACATGAATTACCAAATGGAAGTAAGTACGAATCGGTTTATGCTCACTGCGATACTATTTTGACAATTGCAAATGCTTGGGTTATCAAGGGAGATCACATCGGAACCATTGGCACTGCACATGGGCAATATTTAGCACATTTACATTTAGAAATCCGAGAAGAAGTTGGTCTTCCCATTGGCAATGGCTATTCAACTGATACCACAGGATATGTCAATCCTACGGCATTTATAACAGCAAACCGTCAAATCAGTAATGAAATAGACGATGTTTCGACCAAAAATCAGTAATATCGATTTTCGTAATGAGGGTATTGAAAAGTCCTTTTTATAGAAATAGGCAATCCCGAAAATTGGCATTATTTTTATCCTATCAAATAGTTACAGATGAAAATCGTTATCTCTCCTGCAAAATCGTTGGACTATGAAAGTAAGCTTCCAACCAAAAAATATACTCAGCCCCAATTTCTTGAGCAATCTGAAAAGCTAAATAAGGTTTTAGCAAAGAAAAAACCCAAGACCTTATCTAAATTAATGTCTATTTCAGATAATTTAGCCCAGCTGAATTGGGAAAGAAATCAGCAGTTTTCTATTCCGTTTACCACTGCAAATGCCCGCCCTGCAGTTTATGCCTTCAATGGAGATGTATATCAGGGTTTAGATGCTGCCACGATTTCGGAAGATAAACTAGATAATCTTCAAGATACCTTACGAATTTTATCTGGACTATATGGCATATTGAAGCCCCTCGATTTAATTCAACCCTATCGGTTAGAGATGGGAACCAAGTTAAAAGTAGGCCGTAAAAAGAATTTATATGAATTCTGGAAAAAAGACCTTACCGCTCATTTGAATGATGAATTGGAAGACGGAGAACTTTTTGTAAATCTTGCTAGTAACGAATATTTTGGGGCTGTTGATGAAAAGGCATTGAAAGTACCAGTGATAACTCCTATTTTCAAAGACTGGAAGAACGATAAGCTGAAAATCATAAGTTTCTTTGCAAAAAAAGCTAGGGGTTCTATGGTACGTTATATTATTGATACCAATGCCAAAACTTTAGAGGATATCAAAGGTTTTAATTTGGACGATTACATGTTTAGTAAAGAGCATACGCTTAAAGAGAATCAACCTGTATTTATTAGATAGAATAATTTTAGAAAGTACTCGTTTTATAAGTATCGAACTTGTCTAAAGGTGTACTTATGAAGTTTTTGGTTTCTATTCTAATTTGTTTTTCTGTTGTCTTGTTTTCATGTACTGACCGCGACGACAAACTTGAAGGCGTACAAATACGAGTTCAAAATACGACAAGTACTTCATTTACAGAGATTGGTATTGATTCTTTGGTTTTTTCAGATATTCAATCTGGTCGCACAGTGTTTTACCAACAATATAATGGAGACGTTCTTCCAAGTAATGTAATTCTGACTACAGATTCATTATCCACAACTGTCGCCGTAGATAACACCTTCGAAATCGATTCTACTATTTTAAACCTTTTTACATATAAAATCAAAAGTATGTCTGAAGGTGAAAATGCAACTATTGAGATTTTAAAGGATTAAATCATTTCTTCTTTTTAAAAGTTTTCCTTTTAGCTGCAATAGCAACCGGCTTTGCTTTTCGAGGTCTTCTTACCCCATAAGATTTATTTGCGATTTTTCCTCTTCTTGACTTTTTATCACCTCTACCCATAATAAATGTTATTTATTTTCCTTCCCATTCCTGTGCCGAAATTTTTTCTGTTAAGACGGGAATCTGTTAATTAAATATTTGACTTTCTGTAAGTTACTAAATAGAAGCTAGAAAGCCAATGCACGTCTTTCTTAGAGCTTTTGCCGAATTAAAAGGAAATATGGCTTCAGAACAGCAAGAAGTTGCTATTTTAGAAACATGTATTTTTACCTTATCCTAGCCTTACAGGGTTATTGCGTTTACCATTGCTATACAAATCGAAATCAATACTATTGGATTCTTGCCATAATATTCCTGCCAGTAATTGGATCGCTCATTTATTTATTCATGAACGTTATTCAAAAACAAGATATTGATAAAGTGCAACAAGGATTGACAGCTGTCATTAATCCAAGTAAAAAGATTATTGACCTGGAAAAAAGTTTTAGGTTTGCCGCGACTTTTGAAAATCAGGTCGCTTTGGCAGATGCATACCTAGAAGCGGAGCACTTTGAAAAAGCAATTGAAAACTATGAAGCATCTTTGAAGGATGTTTTTAAGGAGGATTTTTATGTCATTTCAAGATTACAGGAAGCACACTATTTCTCTTCGGAATTTGATAAGGCAAAGGAATATGCTGAACGAATTAAAGACCATCAGAAGTTTGAAAAATCAAGAGCTTCTTTTTTATATGCCTTAACATTAGAAAAGGAAGGTAGCGTCGAGGCAGCAGAAACACGTCTGAAAACTTTTGATGCCCCTTACGCTAGATATCAAGAAAGACTTGAATTAGCCAAATTTTTTATTCGTAATACCAAAACAACCGAGGCAAGAGACCTTCTTTATGAAATTGTGACCGAATCGGAGGGTATGTCAAAAACAAGCCATCGTCAAAATCGGGTTTTAATTAAAAAAGCCAAAGACCTATTGGCATCTGGTTTTTAATGTTTCTCCATACACACCCATATGAACCTTTTTTGTTTCAGGAAGCAACAAAGCTTATTGTTGGTACCTTGCCGCCACCTAGGTTTACCAAAAGAGAGCTCAAAGACGATGATGTAGACTTTTGTTACGGAAGTAGAAACGGACAATTATGGCCAATTCTAGATAGAATTTTCAATCTGAATTTGAAATATGAGACCACAGAATTTGCAGCGAAGCAACGAAAGGATTTTCTTTTGAAATATAAAATCGGGGTTTGTGATATTGTAGCAAGCGCAGAACGTGATAAGATAGATGCTTCTGATTTGGGAATGCGGAATATTAAACTAAGGAACCTAGTTGACTATTTACACGCATATAATAAGGTAGACACACTTTTGTTTACAGGAGGAAATAGTAAAAACGGTCCAGAGTATTTTTTTAGGAAGCATTTAAAAGAACATGAAATTCAACTAAAAGTGGTCTCCGACATAGTACCAAGAATTCATGAATTTGAACTACCTATTTCAAACAGACTCATTAGAACAGTCTCTCTAACTGCACCTTCCGGAGCTGCTAACAGAGCCGTTGGAAGCATGGATCTTTATAAGAAACTAAAGAATGAAAACCCTGATTTTAATACTTTAGATTTTAGGGTGATGCAGTATAGACCTTTTTTTAAGAGTTAATCATATCAGAAGGAGATTCCCGCCTTCGCGGGAATGAAAAAGAAAAACCTATTCAACTAAAAAGAGCTCAGTCAATTAAGACCAAGCTCTTTTACGAGAACACTATATGAAAATGAAAAAATTTTAATTCGTTTTTATTACATAGTAAAAGTACCTTCATCTTATACCTTTACATAATTATTGTTGTGAACTGTGTTTGTTTTGTGGTGTAGCTTGTTTTTTTTGTGATTTCAAATGTTTTCAGACTAGCAATTCCCTAATAATAGCGATATTTGAGGTTCACTTTATGAATCTTTTTTACTCGGATTTTCCCAATTTCAAATAGAATTATGCAGCAGTCAGAGCGTTTAGTAGAATTTAAAAAATCGGTTAATAACAAGTTCAATGTATATAATAGCTTGTTTTTGAATTTACCATATCGAAATATCGAAAATGTAGGTATGCTAATTCCTTTGATGTTAGACCAATGTCAAAAAGGATTACAGTCAGGAAAAAATCCGAAGGAAATACTGGAGGCCTTTTTTCAAAACTTCGTCAATATTGAATCTGAGGAAGAACGCATTGATTTTATGTTTCGCATCATTCAGTATGTTGAACGCCAAGTGGTTCTTTATGATAGTGTTGAGGACGCTGCCTTTCCGAAATTGCATGAGCATTCAAGTTCTTTATCTATTAAAGACTATTTTCAACTGGTAGACAAGAATAAAAGCTGGGATAAAATTACAGACCAACTCTCAAATTTTAGCGCGCGAATTGTTCTAACGGCTCATCCGACTCAGTTTTATACACCCGCCATTTTAGATATTATAGCGAATCTGAGGTCTTTGATATTAGAAGATAAGATTGATGAAATTGATGTCGCTCTCCAGCAGTTGGGTTTAACCTCTTTAATCAACGCTAAGAAGCCGACACCTTTAGATGAGGCAAAGAATATTATTTACATTCTTAGAAACGTGTATTACGAGGCTGTTGGTGATTTGTATTCGTATATCAAAAACAATGTAGGGGAGCATAATTTCGAAAATCATAATATTATGAAGCTGGGCTTTTGGCCCGGTGGAGACCGAGATGGAAATCCATTTGTTACGGCAGACATTACAAATGATGTTGCCGATGAGCTTCGTGTGAACCTGATGAAGTGCTATTATAATGATTTGAAAGTATTGCAAAAGAAATTGACTTTCAAGGAATTACAAGGTTCAATAACCCAATTGAGGAATAATCTATATACTGCCATGTTCAATCCTAAAAAGACGGTTGGATATGAAGATATAATTGGCCCTTTATTGGATATCCATGAAGGATTAATATCAAAATACCACGGATTGTATCTGAAAGACTTGGATCAGCTCATTGATAAAGTCAAAATATTCAAAACACATTTCGCGACTTTAGACATTCGGCAAGACCATAGTCAGCATTATTTGACGGTTGAAACGATTTTAAAGAAACATAAAGTGATTACAGAAAGTTTAGATGAGCTTTCACAAGAAGAATTACAAGAGTTGTTATTACAGAAGAATTTCAAAGTTTCAGCTGATGACTTCGATGAAGGTATTGTAAAAGATACTTTGAACAATATTTCCCAATTAAAAAGCATTCAACAAAAGAATGGTGAGGAAGGTTGTAACCGCTATATTATAAGCAATTCGGAAGATATCTTTTCAATACTTTTTGTTTACGGACTTTTTCGATGGTGCGGATGGAAATCAGAGGAAATCACCTTTGATATTGTTCCACTTTTTGAAACTATGATAGGTATGGATGGTGCTGAGGCCACCATGCAGCATATGTTTGATTTACCAGAATATAGAAGTCATTTAAAAAGAAGAAATGATACCCAAACCATTATGCTTGGTTTCTCTGACGGAACAAAAGATGGGGGGTATTTAAAAGCAAATTGGTCAATCTTAAAAACTAAGGAAACCTTGTCTTCGGTCTGTGGAAAGAATGACATTAAGGCTATTTTCTTTGATGGTCGTGGAGGTCCGCCAGCAAGAGGCGGTGGTAAAACACATCGTTTTTATGCAGCCCAAACAAAGGATGTTGCGAACAATGAAATTCAATTAACCATTCAAGGGCAAACAATTACGAGTACTTACGGAACCAAAGAACAATTCAAATACAATTGCGAGCAATTATTGACGGCTGGTTTGTCAAATAATATTTTTGGAAAGGAAAATGTAATTTCTTCTGAACAAAGAAAATTGATTGAAGAACTTTCCGAGTTAAGTTTTGAGAAGTATGATGCCTTAAAGCATCATAAGAATTTTATGCCCTACTTGGAAAATCGTAGTACACTCAAGTACTATACGAAAGCAAATATTGGTAGTCGCCCAGGAAAACGAGGTAACAAAGCCAAACTGGAATTAAGCGACCTTCGTGCCATATCGTTTGTAGGCTCTTGGAGTCAATTGAAACAGAATGTGCCTGGTTATTTTGGTATCGGTTCTGCTTTAGAAACGATGAAGAATCAAGGTAGGTTAGAGGAAGTCAAAACGCTTTTCAAAGAAGTACCTTTCTTTAAAGCATTGATGTTAAATAGTATGATGTCGTTATCAAAATGCTATTTTGAATTGACAAGCTACATGAAAGAGGATGCGGAGTATGGAGAATTTTGGATGATTCTTCATGCTGAATATCTTTTGTCTAAAGAAATGCTATTGGAGATTTCTGATATGGATATTCTAATGGAGCGTGAAGCCGTCTCTAGAGAATCAATCAAAATTCGTGAGAATATCGTACTACCCTTATTAGTTATTCAACAGTACGCATTGCAAAAAATTGGGAGTAGTTCCAAACATAAAGAACTTTACGAAAAGATTGTAACACGCTCGCTATATGGAAATATTAATGCGAGTCGTAATTCCGCCTAAAAAGTTAATTTTTGTAGTATTTGCTTTTTCTGCTTGCTAAGTTTTGGTACTGTTTTTGATGCTTTAAATTTGAAATTCTCTCTATCAATAAAAGCTAATCCAAGGGGCTATGAAAGGTAAAATTCTGATTTTTATTTTATTTACTTTTTTGTCTAATTCAGTTGCAATCGCTCAAAACGATAACCTCAAAACGGTCAAGGTCAAAGGCCTTGTTACAAATGCTCAGGGCGTCCCAATCAAAAAGGGTGATGTATTTGTTGATTCTTTAAAAACAGGGGTACGCACAAATAAAAGAGGAGAGTATAAATTGCGTGTTCCCGTTAAATCCAATTTCATTAGTATTTATTCCGAAGAATATGGAATACAAACCATGGTTTACAATGGTGAAGGAATAGTCAATTTTGCCTTTCCTGAAAAAGGTGAAGTAAAAACAAAAAATGAACTTTCTAAGTTGGGCTATATTTTCGATGTAGAAGCATTCAGAAATATGGGTAAAAAGAGCTTTTCTGAGTATACCGATATTTTTCAAATAATTAGGGAAAAGTTTTCTGGTGTTAGAATTGAGGGGAATACAATATATGTAAGAGGTATTATTAGTTTAGATGGCAATCAAACTCCATTGTTTGTTGTTGACGGTAATTATGTTAATAGTATTGCAAATATAAACCCTGATGAGTTGAAATCCATAGATCTTTTAAAAGGTGAAGAAGCCTCTATTTACGGAGCCAGAGGCGCTGCGGGTGTTTTCGTTATTAGCTTGAAATAAGGTTATACTCGATAATCAAGACCCGCCTGCCGATCGGGCAGGTTTAAAATGTTCCGAACCTTGCGTCGAAATCAATGTTAATTTTCCATTCAATGCCTCGCGAGATTGCCCTTAGGTTATTTACTTCGCAAAAACTTTTAGCTCGGCACCCATTCCGTAGTTTCTATGACCTGTTTGAATCAACTTTGACTTAGCATTATACGATTCATCAAAAATCTGCCATTTTTTATTGTTCAAAAAAATGCGCCTTACGTACGTATGCTGACCAGCCAATTTATCTGAAAAAGGGAGTAGGGGGCGAAAAGAAGTAGATATTTTCTGAACCCCTCTGGCGGTTTTGATTTCCCGGTATTGTTTGGTTTGTGCCAAGCGCCCTTTTGCGTTCGCATAGCCCAATACTTGTAGTGATACAAAGATTCCATCCTCAGGAATGTAAATTGATTTTGAAGAAAGATTCAATTCAAAAACCTTGTCTTCCTTTTCATTTACGGAAAAAACTACATTTTCATATCCAATTGGTTCTCCTGGAAAAGAATTATTGTTTTCATAGAAGTTCACTCTGAATATGGTGGCAAACTTTCCTTTTCCTTTAGACTTATATTTAGATTCCGCATTAATGGGAAGCAACAGTTTTGAAATTTGAGTTGGTTCACCCTCATAGCGTTTAAACAAAACAGCAACCTCACTTTCTACAGTAGGAAGCCAGGACGCGAATATATCAGAATGTGAAACAGGTTTACGTTTTCGTAATTTGAATTTTCCATTTTTTGGGGCCGAAACAATTACTTCATTTAATTGGGAAACTTCTGGCTTCAGTGAAATGATTTCCGGTAAATTGATAGTTAAAATTGCTTTTTCAGCGTATCCCATTGCCGAGATGAAAAGTGTGTCTACATCACTATATTTTTCCCTAGAAAAGGAGAAGCGCCCATCTTCGTCTGCAAAATTCCCCAAGCCATTACCAAATGAAATCGTTGCAAAAGGAATTGGTTCTTGATTCAAGGAGTCGGCAATGGTGACGGTTTGTGCAATTGTAAAATTGACAAAAAGTATAAAAAGAGTCAGGAACGAAAATTTCATAGAAATCGGCTTCATACTTATGAAACGAAAAGAAAGCGGGTAAAGTACCCGCTCTATATTTTGTGTGTGCAATTTTTAGCTAATTGCTTTAAGCAATTTTTTTCCGCCATTCCAGCTGCAAGTACCGTCGCTAGTTTGAAAAGTTTGGCCTCCATAACGCAGTACATAAGTATCAACCGTTGAACATCCTCCTGTGTGTAATGCTTGAAGTTGAAGTTCGAAGGTTCTAAATGCTTCGATGTCTTCCTCCGTAAGGGTTTTCGAAAAGTCCGGATAACTAACTGTCAATACACCTTCTTCATTCTTAATTATTATGGTTTGTCGTGTTCCACCAAAGCAGCCAACAGAGGTAATTTCAATGGAGTAACTCTCACCATTTTGAAGTGATTCTATTATTGTTGTCGTGGGTTCTTGTTCTGAATCCAATTGAATAAATGCCGAGGCCGAATTTATTGTAAAAATTGAAAGAAGAAGTATGATAAAGTAATTTTTTGCTTTCATATGTTCAATGAAAAATCAATAATTATGCCGTTTTTTTTTTGATGCCTCTCCAATACAAAAGACTTCATAAAAACAACAATGTGACAAAAACCTACATTTTTGTACTCAGTAATCCGTAGAAAACTTTAATCCCGTAAGCAATCTGCCCAATTTTTAAATTCTCATCGGGGCTGTGTTGATTGTTATCGGGATTAACCATGGGAACAATAAAAGCTGGTATTTTCAATTCATTGATAAAAGGTGAGATAGGCACGGTACCTCCCATAATTCGGATTTGGACCACATCTTCTTCAAAACTATTCTTTATAACATTTAGCAAAAATTCACCATAAGGATTGCTCAAATCCGTTCGGAAAGCATCGGTAACACCACGTTCGGTAATGGTCATTATTTTGTCGTGAGCCATTCGTTGTTCTCTAGTGGGAATGGTATCCATAAGATAAAAACCTTGTTTTTCAATGTGCTTCTTTACCAACTCTTTCAATCGTGAACCATCACTTTCTGGTACCAATCTTAAATCTAATTCAGCTGTAGCACTTTCAGGAATTATCGTTCGTGCTTTGTCTCCAACCCAACCTGAACCTAAACCTCTAATATTCAACGAAGGGTATTGTAAAGATTCTTGATAAAATCCACCTACTTTTTCAGGGGTCTTAATTGCTAAATTGGAATTAATGATTGTTGCATTGTCCGGTACACTTTTTAGCACGCTCATGGCAGTTTCGTCAATTGTAATTCCGTCGTAGTATCCATCAATAGTCACTCTACCGTCGATATCTTTCATACCAGCCAAAACTTGTGCAAGCTGAAACCCGGGATTCGGAGCGTAATTGCCATAGTGACCACTATGCTGTGGCTTGATTGGACCATGTGTGGTTAAAGAAAGCGTTGTAATTCCCCTACAACCGTATACCACTGTAGGTTTTCCAGAAACATGAACTGGACCATCGTTGATGACCAGAAAATCTGCTTCTAATAATTCACGATACTCTTTTACTGCTTTAGGTAGCGGTTTACTTCCTTTTTCCTCTTCACTATCTAAAATTACTTTTACGTTAAACGGAATTTCCTGTCCGTTCTCTTGCAATAAATCAATTGCGCTTAAGAACATTACAATGGGGCCTTTATCATCGGAAGTTGAACGACCGAACAGTCGCCAATCGTAATTGATGTCTTCATTCAAATCTTCGAATACTTGGCTTTTCCAACCATCGCCATCAGGAGATTTTAACACTACTTCATATGGATTCGGTTGATTCCATTTTGCAGGATCAACTGATTGTCCATCCAAGTGCATGTAGAACAAGATAGTGGGCTTGTTGTCTTCCATTGGAAGGGAAGCGAAAAATAGTGATTCGCCCGCCGTAGGAAGTTGAGAAGAGTTAAATCCTCTAGCATTGAAATTCTTCTCGAGCCACGTCAAATTTCGATTGATATCGGCGTGTTCTAATGCATCGTTTGGAATTTTTACAAAGCTGCGAATTTCGTTGATAGCCTGACGCACTTGTCTTTTTAACTGTGCTTCCTCTTGTGCTGTCGCGCTAAATAGGATAAAAAAGGAAAATATAAAAAGTACTTTTTTCATTCGAATTTTAGATTGAATTACGAACTTTAAAAGTAAGGATAATTGGTAGATTACGATTTGCTTTAACTCAGTAAAATCGAATTAAAAGCTATACCCGAAACCAAAGTAAGCCCATTCTGCTAAACCAACACCAGTTCTAAACACAAACCCTTTTGTTATTTGCTTGCGATATCCAATTGTTATTGAAGGGTAGAAAGTACTTTCGTCGGAAGCACCAAATGGGTTAGAAGCGCTAATTATATTCTTGGTATCCATAAAATAACCTAAACCAAGAGCAAGTTCAAAGTGATTTTTACCTTGTCCCGTCAGTGCTGTGACCCCTAAACCAAACAGGTTACCGGTACCACCATTACTACCACTAAAATCGATTCCAAAATTCCCTCCTGCCTTGGCAGTCAAATAATACGATTTGAAGAATCCATTATCCGACTGTTTTAAAAGTCGATCATAGGAAATATGACCCGAATTAAGCGCAATTGCAGTTCCCAGGGAGCCATGAATTACATTTTTTGGAGCTTCAAAAACCGAATTATTTTGAGAGAACGTGTTTACTGATAAAAGGGTGAGCAAAATAAACAGAGAAAATTTTTTCATTGTCAATTTTTAAGAATTAAAGATAGAACAGCTCAAACCTATAAATCCCTTCTTTTTAGTAATAAAATTAAAGTAGTATTAACTTTTGATACTTTTTGCAAAACTGCCAATTCCTGCTACTCCATTAGTAGTCAAATGCTTAATAAAAGCAGAGCCTATAATTGCTCCTTTTGCATTTTTTGTAGCTTGTTGAAAAGTCTCAGAATCTTTAATTCCAAAACCCACGATTTGCGGATTTTTAAGATTCATATGTGCAATACGTTCAAAGTATTTGGTTTGTACATTTCCAAAACCTGACTTGGAACCTGTCACGCTTGCTGAGCTTACCATGTAGATGAATCCATTGGAAGCGGTATCGATTTGACGGATTCTCTCATCACTTGTTTGAGGTGTAATTAGGAAAACATTCACGAGTCCATATTTTTCAATAGTGGCTTTGTAGTTGTCCTCATAAACATCTAAGGGTAAATCTGGCATGATAATTCCGTCGATACCAATTTCATGGCATTTTTTGCAGAAAGCCTCAACTCCATATTGTAACATGGGGTTGAAATAGCCCATAACAATCAATGGAATTGAAACCGATTTTCGAATGTCTTTTAATTGTTCAAAGAGTTTTTCGGTGGTCATTCCATTTTTCAATGCGGCAGTAGAGCTATCTTGAATGGTTGGGCCGTCAGCTAAAGGGTCGCTAAAGGGCAAACCAATTTCAATCATATCTACACCGTTTTTTTCTAAATCTTGAATGATTTTAACGGTATCGTTAAGCGCTGGATATCCCGCTGTGAAATATATGGAGAGGAGTTTTCCTTGTGAGTTTAGTTTTTCGTTTATTCTGTTCATTAACACTGTTTTTTGTCATTCCCGCGAAGGCGGGAATCTGTCCTAGTTGCCTGATTTCCTACTTTAATGCGGGAATCTGTTTCTTAATCTCCTAACATTCAAGAAAGGTCTTCCCAGTCTGGATTCATATCATTTATGAGATTCTCTTTCCATTGCCGTCTCCAGCCTTTTATTAGTTTCTCTCTTTTGTTAGCGTTATTCACATATTGCGTTTTTTCAAAATAGACTAGTTTGTGTGCGCTATATTTTTTTGTGAACCCTTTATTATCTTTTGATTGATGTTGTTCTAGTCTCAATTTCAGATTATTTGTCATTCCTACATACAATACCGTATGATTTTTGTTGGTTAATATGCAGATATAATACCGTTTCATTTCATAAGCATTCTGCTTGCTTCGAGGGATTCCCGCCTTCGCGGGAATGAAAAATTATTTTAACCCGAAATAGTCAATGTAGGTGTTGAGGTCCTTATCCCCACGCCCTGAAAGACTAATAACCACTACGTCATCCGGTTTGAATTTCTTGTGGTCAAAAATGGCAAATGCATGTCCGGTTTCAATCGCCGGAATAATTCCTTCTAATTGTGAAAGTTCTAGTCCTGCAGTCATGGCTTCATCATCTGTCGCAGAATAGAATTCCGCTCTGCCAGACTTATGCAAATGCGAGTGCATGGGTCCGACGCCTGGGTAATCCAATCCTGCAGAGATGGAATACGGTTCTGTAATCTGCCCATCAGCAGTTTGCATCAACATGGTTTTACAGCCATGTATAATACCGACTTTTCCTAAAGCGGAAGTAGCTGCACTTTCGCCTGTTTCAACTCCTTTACCAGCAGCTTCAACTGCAATAATACCAACTTCGGGTTCGTCTAAAAAATGATAATAGGTCCCTGCGGCATTACTTCCTCCGCCAATACAAGCAACCACATAATCTGGATTTTCACGTCCTTCTTTTTCTTTCAATTGCCATTTTATTTCTTCAGAGATAACAGACTGAAAACGCGTCACCATATCAGGGTAGGGGTGTGGGCCAATGGCTGAACCAATGATATAATGTGTATCCACGGGATTATTTATCCAGTCGCGAATGGCTTCATTAGTAGCGTCTTTGAGGGTACGACTCCCTGAAAATGCTGGTCGTACCTTGGCTCCTAGCATCTTCATTCGCGCTACATTGGGTGCTTGACGAGCAATATCGATTTCCCCCATGTAGACAATACATTCCATACCCATGAGGGCACAAACTGTTGCCGTGGCGACACCATGTTGACCAGCACCAGTTTCAGCAATAATTCTTGTTTTTCCCAATTTTTGAGCCATTAGAATCTGACCAATGGTATTGTTCACTTTATGCGCTCCGGTATGATTTAAATCTTCTCGTTTTAAATAGATTTTGCATCCATGCTTTTCAGATAGTCTTTTTGCAAAATAGAGTGGAGAAGGTCGTCCTACATAATCTTTGAGTAGTTGATTGAATTCCTTTTTAAAGGATTCTTCGTACATGACATCCAAATATTTTTGCCGTAACTCTTCTACATTTGGATAGAGCATTTCTGGAATAAAAGCGCCACCAAATTCTCCGTAATATCCTTTTTCGTCTGCGTGGTACATAACAATTTATTTTCATTCCTGCGAAGGCAGGAATCTGTTCAACTCTGACCTAAGGTCTTTTTAAATTCTTTCAATTTTTCAATATTCTTCAACCCTGGTTCATCTTCAAATTTGCTGTTCACGTCGATAACATGACAATACTGGGCTTCAGGTCGTTTCATAAATTCTTTGATGGAATCTGTTTCTTCTAATCCTATACCTCCGCTTAAGAAATAAGGTTTTGTAGAGGGATAATCTTTCAATACTTCCCAATTAAAGACATAGCCATTTCCTCCCGGAAGCTTTCCTTTGGTATCAAACAAATAGAAATCACAAACATCTTCGAAATGCTTCAACTGACCAAAGTCGAAATCATCTTTGATTGAAAATACTTTGATGATTTTAATTTGTGGAATTTGCTTCTTTAGTTGGTCGCAAAAAGCAGGACTTTCATTTCCATGAAGTTGTACTAACAACAAACCATACTTCTTTACTTTTTCTGCAATCACCACTATTCTTTCGTCTACAAAAACACCAACCTTCTTTACGCCATGCGGTATCGAGGGTAAATCTCCTTGAAAAAAGCGTTTGGAAGGTTCCCAAAAAATAAATCCTAAATAATCGGGTCGCAAGGCAGCAACGTCGGAGGTATTTTTATTCATACCGCAGACTTTGAGCTTTAGCTCTGCCAAATTTTTGGTGATCGGCATTTCGTCCTTGTTGGTATAATAATAGTCCATTCGTCACTTTAATTTTTGAATGAATTCTAGGGCACTTTTTCCTGGATTATCTGTCTTCATAAAGTTTTCTCCAATCAAAAACCCTTGATAACCATATGGTTTCAAATCTTTAATTGCTTCGATAGAGCTGATGCCGCTTTCAGAAACCTTTACAAAATCATCAGGAATCAATTTCGAAAGTGTTTTGCTTGTTTCCAAACTCACTTCGAAAGTCTTTAGGTTTCGATTATTCACACCCAACAAGTCTAAACTTGGCATAATAGATTTATGTAACTCCTCTTTATTATGAACTTCCAGTAATACGTTTAGATTCAGGCTTTTCGCGAGTTCAGAGAAGGTCTTGATTTCTTCTTTGGATAAAACCGCAGCTATTAGTAAAATTACATCCGCCCCATGGGCTTTCGCTTCTAAAATTTGATATTCATCAATGATAAATTCTTTACGCAGTAAAGGCATATCAACGGAAGCTCTGGCCAGCTGTAAATCTTCCAATGAGCCCCCAAAATACTTGATGTCGGTTAAAACGCTCATACCGCATACTCCCGCTTTTTGATAGCCTTTAGCTACTTGTCCTACATTGGTATTTTGGTTGATCGTCCCTTTAGATGGAGAGCGTCTTTTATGTTCAGCGATAATTCCTGTTTGGCTATTGCGTAAAGAATTGGCCAAAGAGAAAGTTTCTCTACCGAACAAGACAGAAGACTCCAATTGTTGTATAGGGATTAGTGATTTTTTCAAATCAACTTCTTTGTATTTGTCCGCTACTATTTTGTCTAGAATGTTCATTTGCTTAATTCTTGGAGTTTCCGAAGAGCTTTCAGTCCATTGCCATTTAAAAGAGACTCCTTAGCTTTTTCAAAGCCATTTTTCAAACTATTGTTCTCGACCGTTGAGATTGCAACTCCCGCGTTAGCACAAACCACATTATTTTGCGCTTCAGTGCCTTTACCCTGCAAAACATTCATGAAAATTTGGGCGGATTCTTCAATGCTATCTCCGCCAACAATTTCCGATTGTTCGATGGATGGAACTCCGAAATCGGAAGGGCTAATCATTCCTTCAGAATTGTTGGAAATCGTTTTTGTATTTCCTGTCAAGGATATTTCATCATAACCGTCTAATGCATGCAGCACTGTAAAATTTTTATTGGTGTTTTGATAGAGATAACCATACATACGGGCCAACTCTAAGTTAAAAACGCCCACCATCTGATTCTTAGGAAAGGCAGGATTTACCATCGGACCCAACATATTGAAAAAAGTCTTTACGCCTAATTCTCTACGAATTGGTGCCACATTTTTCATTGCTGGATGGAATAGGGGAGCGTGCAAAACGCAAATTCCCGCCTCATCAATGGACTTCTCTAAAAAATCCGCTTCATTACTGAATTTGATTCCCAGGAATTCCATTACATTACTGCTTCCACATTTTGAGGAAACTCCGTAATTACCATGTTTGGTTACTTTCACACCTGCGCCAGCTGTTACAAAGGAAGCTAAAGTTGAAATATTAAAAGTGTCTTTTCCATCACCACCCGTACCACATAAATCTATAGGGTTATAGGCTGATAAATCGACAGCTAGGCACAATTCCAAGAGAGCATCACGAAAGCCTTCCAATTCTTCAATGGTGATGCTTCGCATCATATAAACAGTAAGAAAGGCCGCAATTTGACTTGTGTTGTAATCACCTTTGGCTATATTGACCAAAATCTGTTTAGCATCTTCTTTTGAGAGGATGTCATGATTGATTAGTTTGTTTAAAGTCTGTTTCATTTTTTTAACCAGTTTTCAAGAATCTTTTTTCCTTCAGGAGTCAAAACAGACTCGGGATGAAATTGTACCGCGCAGACATCGTATTCTTTATGGCGAAGAGACATTACTTGTCCGTTTTCGTCGAAAGATGTGGCTTCCAAAACTTCAGGAAGCTCTGGATTTACGACCCATGAATGGTATCTGCCTACTTCGATTTCCTTGGGCATTCCTTCAAACAAAATGTCATCATTTACGATGTTTATTTTCGTTGCGATACCATGATAAACTTCATCTAAATTTATCAATGAACCACCAAAAACTTCTCCAATCGCTTGTTGTCCTAAACAGACGCCAAAAATACTTTTAGTTGGTGCATATCTTGCAATGATTTCCTTCAGAAGTCCGGCCTCATCGGGAATTCCGGGTCCGGGGGAGAGTACGATTTTATCGAAGGCATCGACTTCATCTAAAGTCAATTGGTCGTTTCGTTTCACGATTACTTCACAATCTAAATCCTCTAAATAATGGACTAGATTATACGTGAAACTATCGTAGTTGTCTATAACTAATATCTTCTTCATCTTAAATCGTTTCAGCAATTTCAAGGGCTTTTGTCAAAGCACCTAGTTTGTTATAGGTTTCTTGCAATTCGTCATCAGCATCGGAAGCAGCCACTAAACCTGCACCAGCCTGATAGTGTAATTCATGATTTTTACTGAGAAAGGTTCGAATCATAATCGCATGATTGAAATTTCCTTTGAAATCCATGAACCCGATGGCGCCGCCATAATAACCTCGACTTGTTTTTTCGTATTTTTCAATGAGCTGCATTGCCATATGTTTTGGTGCACCGCTTAATGTTCCGGCAGGGAAAGTATCGGCCACAACTTTCATTGTGGGAATGGCCTTCTTCTTTTTTCCGGTAACTTTCGAAACTAGATGTATGACATGGGAGAAGAACTGCACTTCTCTATAGTTCGTTACTTCGACCATGCTTCCGTTGCGACTTAAATCGTTACGTGCCAAATCCACTAACATTACATGCTCACTGTTTTCTTTGTCATCTTCAGTCAATTGTTTGGCGAGGATGGCATCTTGTTCATCGTTTCCGGTACGCTTGAAAGTCCCGGCGATAGGATGGATTTCAGCGATTCCCTCTTTGACAATAAGTTGTGCCTCGGGAGAACTTCCGAAGATTTTAAAATCCCCGTAATCAAAGTAAAACAAGTATGGTGATGGATTTATAGAACGCAATGCCCGATATACATTGAACTCATCGCCCTTAAACCCTTGGGAAAACCTGCGGGAGAGCACCAATTGAAATACATCTCCGCGTTGACAATGCTTCTTGGCCAGTTCTACATGTTCTTTGTATTCTTCATCCTTCAGATTGGAAGTTTTATTTCCATCCAAAGAAAAATTATAAGATGCAAAATTCTTGACATTTAGAATCTGCTCGATATCCGAAATGTTATTTTCAGATTCAAAACAATGCGCAAAAATATACGCCTCATTTTTAAAATGATTAATCGCGATTATGTTTTGATAAACGGCATAATAAATATCCGGAATCTTAACCGAATTCTCTTTCTTTGAAAGCTTCACATCTTCATAATATCGGACGGCGTCATAGGACATATAACCGAAAAGTCCGTTATCAATGAATTTAAAATCACCTTTTCCACTATCAAATCGTTGACTAAAATTGTGAATAATATCTACCACATTGGTTTGATCTTCAATTTGAATTTCATCCGAAGAACCATCAGGAAATTGCTGAGTAACCATTTCATTCTCTACTTTTATTGAAGCAATTGGATTGCAGCAGATATAGGAAAAACTATTGTCGTTCGCATGATAGTCGCTACTTTCAAGAAGAATACTATTTGGAAAACGGTCTCTGATTTTCAAGTATACACTGACGGGCGTGATAGTATCCGCTAGAATTTTCTTGTGGTGTGATGTTAAATTAAATTTCATGTGATTCTATAAAATGAGTAAGGCTTGTCGTGATGACAAGCCTTATATAGTTTTACTACAATGATGCTTAGCTCACGATATCTGTCGAGAGTTGTTCCACCACCAAGTATTTCTGTTTCTTTTTTTCATTGGTCCAAATATAGAAATCATTTTTATAATCACCAATATGGTTTGGAATAAAAACAAAAAAGCCTGCACTCGTTACAAATGCAGGCTGCTTAACTGTGAGGTTAAGTCTAGTTAAAATTCTAAATCTACAACAAGGTCAAACTCGTCATAGATAGCTTTGTCTGCGGCCGCACCAAAAAGAGTTGAACCGTATTTTACGTCGTAATTTGTTCTGTCTACTTTTAAAGTTGCCGTCGCCTTGCTTCCATAAACCGATACGTCGAAGGTGACCGCTTTGGTGATACCTTTAATGGTCAAGTCGCCTGTAACTTTATATGAGTTCTTTCCAGAAGCTTCTACCCCTGTAAACTTCAGCGAAGAGGTTGAATGATTAGCTGTGTCAAAGAAATCGGCTGAATTTAGATGACCATCTAATTTTCCTTTGGACTCACCTTCCAAATCTTCGGTATTGATGGTTGCCATATCAACGGTGAATTCTCCACCTGTTAATTTACCTTCATCAAACATAAGTGCACCGGATTTCAATGCGATACTTCCGTAATGAGAACCTGTTACTTTATAGGCTTTCCAGGTTACTTTACTGGTTTCAGTGTTCACTTCTTTCTTTTCCTCTACTATAGGCCCTGTAGCGGTTGCAGTAAATCCAAATACCAATGCGAATGCTAAACTTAATACTCCTTTTTTCATGATTTTAATTTAAATGTAATGAATAATTAGTGTTTCTATTTTAAAATTTATTTAACAATGTGTTTAGTTGTTCCAATTCTTTCTTAGATATGTTTTCTAAAATTGACTTTTCGGCTTTGATCATAGCAGAGTCTATCTTTTTTAGAATATTTCTCCCTTCTGTGGTAATACTGATTTCTACTTTTCTTCTGTTTGAAGGACAAATAATTCTATCTACGAAGCCCTTTAGAATCAGCTTATCTACAAGACGTGTTGTATTACTCATTTTAGTGACCATTCTTTCATTTAAAGTAGAAAGATTGGCTGGTTTTTCGTTTTGTCCCCTTAGAATTCGCAATACATTGAATTGTTGCAGTGAAACATCAAAAGGTTTTAAAGCTTTTGAAATAGACTCATTGATTTTATTGTTGACCAACATAAAATGAATAATCGTTCGTCTTTCTAGTGGGATTTTCTTTTCCGTTTTTATGATTTGCTCAACATTCATGTTATTACAACAATTGTATATACAAATGTATAAGTAATTTTCACTCCTCAAAATAATAATTGAATAAAGTTTTGTTAAAAAAGATAGGATGAATTTGGTACGGAAATTGTAATTTTGAAAGAGATAATAAAATAATATTTTATGGCAGATTTATCGCAAGAAGAATGGGTAGCTCAATTGGCAAAAGATGAGAATTCATTTATACTAGACGTTCGCACTGAAGATGAGGTGGCAGAAGGTCATATACCTAATATGAACAATATAGATATACATCTAGGTCAGGGTTTTTTAGACGAACTTGAAAAATTGGACAAGTCGAAAAACTACTATGTTTATTGTCGTTCAGGCGGTAGAAGTGGTCAGGCTTGTGCAATCATGAACAGCGTTGGCTTTGAAAATGCCTATAACCTTGAAGGGGGTTTTATGAATTGGGAAGGTGAAGTAGCTGAATAACAATATTTAAAATACAGTTTTTTCCTACATTTATTTTTTCTTTTACTTTAGTGCGAAACAATAACCTTAATTTTCGTGCGCGAAGACCTTCTTCATTTCATTTGGAAATACAAAAAACTGCAACTTACAGATTTGCTAACTACAAGTGGCCAATCTATTGTTTTAATTGATGTGGGTTTACACAACCACTTGGCAGGTCCTGATTTTTTTAACGCAAAAGCTAATATCGCAAACCAGCTATGGGCCGGAAACGTTGAAATACATATCAAAGCATCTGATTGGTATTTACATAAACACGAAGAAGATTCTAATTACGACAATGTCATTTTACATGTGGTTTGGGAGGATGATGCTACCGTTTTCAGAAAGGATAATTCTGAAATCCCCACCTTGGAATTGAAAAATTACATTTCTAGGGAATTACTAATGGCTTATAAAAACCTATTTGATAAAAGGCAAAAAACCTTTGTCAATTGTGAAAAGGATATCGCTCAAGTCGATTCCTTTGTATTTCAAAATTGGATCGAACGACTATTCTTTGAAAGGCTAGAACGAAAATCAGAATTCGTTCTTTCGCTCTTAAAGAATTCAAAAAATAACTGGGAGCAGGTTTTGTTTTCACTACTTTTAAAGAACTTTGGGCTTAAAACCAACGGAGAAGCTTTTTTAAGTCTATCATATGCTTTGGATTTTTCAGTGGTTCGAAAATTACAATCCGACGTGCTCCAATTGGAAAGTGTTTTCTTCGGAATGGCACATTTACTGAATGATGAAACTATTTTAGATACCTACTACATTCAATTAAAAAAAGAATACCAATATGCACAGCATAAATTTGATTTAAAGAATGAGGGGGTCATAAAACCCGAGTTCTTTAAGCTGCGACCGCCTAATTTTCCCACTATTCGGCTTTCTCAATTGGCGAAGTTATATGCGGTACATCAAAACGTATTTAATAAAGTAATCCATGCCCATTCCATTGATGAGTTGTATTCACTTTTTGATATTTCTGCAAATATCTACTGGGATAATCATTTTACTTTTGGAAAGTCCTCCAAAAAAAGTCCCAAAAGACTAACAAAGAAGTTCATTGATTTATTGATAATTAACTCCGTTCTACCTCTAAAATTTTGCTATGCAAGGCACCTAGGGAAGGATCCTAACGAATCTATTATCAGCATTATTTCTAATATTAAAAGGGAAGATAATTCCATCATTTCCAACTTCAAAAATCATGGGGTTACAGTTAAAAATGCAAGAGATACTCAGGCCATACTTCAACTATACACGGAATACTGTACCAAGAATAAATGCTTGGAATGTGCGGTAGGTAATACGTTATTACAGGGAAATGTTTAATTTTAGCCTGTGAACTTGTTCTACACTCTACTTTATTACTTTCAAAAGCGCGGTTTCGAAGTATGTCGGCGAATTGCCGAACGTTTGGGTATTCGGGCTCGCGTTGTCAGAACATCATTTATTTATCTTACGTTTGTAACCATTGGTTTTGGTTTCGCGCTTTATTTGTTTCTAGCATTTTGGTTGAAAATCAAAGACCTTATTTACACCAAAAGAACTTCTGTTTTTGACCTATAAAAATGATTAAACTTTCCCGGTCTAAAATATACCTTGCCATAATTCTGCTACATGCAGTTGTGCTTATTGGTGTTTTAGGGTATCGATTTTTGGCAGATTATACATGGACCGATGCGCTTTATATGACGGTAATCACTATGGCTACCGTTGGCTTCAAGGAAGTCCAGCCATTAGACGATACAGCTAAAATTTTTACAGTATTTTTAATTTTAGCCAGTGTTTTCATACTTGGTTTTGCAATCGCTGTACTAACCGAATATCTTTTAGGAAGAAATTCCCTTCAACTTTTAAAAAAGAAAAGAGTGAAAAATAAAATCAAAAGCTTATCGAATCATGTTGTAGTTTGCGGTTACGGTCGTAATGGAATGCAAGCTGCAGAGCGCTTAAATGCTTATAATAGACCTTTTGTGGTAATTGAAAAGAATAGAGATGTTGTTGAAAAATATGAAAATGATACTTGGTTTATAGAAGGAGATGCGAGCGATGACGAAGTATTGAAGGAAGCAGGTATTGATAAAGCACAATATCTAATTGCTGCAATGCCCGATGATGCGGCGAATTTGTTTGTGGTGCTTTCTGCACGGCAATTGAATCAAAAGCTATTTATAATTAGCAGGGCTTCCCTTGCGACATCACAGAAAAAACTATTTTTGGCGGGCGCCAACAAAGTCATTATGCCTGATAAAATAGGAGGAGACCATATGGCTTCTTTAGTGGTAATGCCTGATTTAATTACTTTTATGGACAAACTTTCGATGGAAGGAGAGCATACTACAAATCTAGAGGAAGTGGCTATAGAAGATTTTGCAGATCAGATAGATTGCAGTTCAATCAGAGATTTAGACCTGAGACAAAAAACCGGATGTACAATCATTGGCTATATCGCTCCCGACGGTGATTACATCATTAATCCCGAAGCTGATTTAGAGCTTCAGCCAAAGAGTAAAGTAATTGTTCTCGGAAGACCCGAGCAGATTAAGAAACTGAACGAGATGTTTCATATCGACTAAGTTAATTTAACACTATTGTTTGATTGTGTTGCTTATTTTTATGATATTGTTGCCTTTCAAAATTGCCTAAGAATCAAACAGGCTGTAAACTAAACCAAACTTTCAAATTATGAAGTATAAACTTCTTACCCTTTTTACATTGTTGTTTACCCCTTTTATTAGTATTGCTCAAGAGACCTCAGAAATGGGACTCGATGAAAGAATTAATGCTTGGTTCGAGCCCATTACTGCAGTTTGGGAAGGTATTGTTTTTTGGCAAGTGCCGGGCACTGGCATTCCTCTTGTAGTTATTATTCTTGTATTAGGGGCTACTTTTTTCACCATCTATTTTGGATTTATAAATATTCGAAAATTTCCGTTGGCAATTAATGTCGTTCGCGGAAAGTATGATGATGTTGAATCTCCAGAGGGTCATGGAGTCGAAAAAGCTGAAGTCAACATTGTAGATGGCGATTTGCCCGATACCATACGTGATGAAAGTGAAGAAGGCGAAGTAAGTCATTTTCAGGCCTTGGCAACCGCAGTTTCTGGTACTGTAGGTTTAGGAAACATTGCAGGTGTGGCATTAGCGATTGCAATTGGAGGACCTGGTGCTACGTTTTGGATGATTCTTTGTGGATTGCTAAGTATGTCTACAAAATTTGTAGAATGTACTTTGGGTGTTCAATATAGAGATGTAGGTGATGATGGTACCGTTTACGGCGGTCCTATGTACTATCTGTCACGAGGTTTAAAGGAAAGAGGTTTCACCGGTTTAGGTAAGGTTCTTGCTATAGTTTTTGCAGTGCTTTGTGTTGGTGCTTCTTTTGGAGGAGGTAATGCTGTGCAATCCAACCAAGCCGCAGAACAATTAATAGGTATGATGGGTCTAGAAGGTGGTTCTTCAGGTTTCATTATAGGTATAGTACTCGCAATCGTTGTCGGAATAGTTATTATTGGTGGTATTAAAAGAATTGCCCAGGTAACAGAGAAAATTGTTCCTTTTATGGCAGCTATTTATGCAATAGCTTGCTTGATTGTAATTTTCGCAAACTTCTCTTATATCGATGATGCTTTCGGGCTTATATTTAAAGGTGCTTTTACACCTGAAGCTGGCTTAGGTGGTTTATTCGGAGTTCTAATAGTAGGTTTCAGAAGAGCAGTTTTCTCTAATGAAGCTGGTGCCGGTTCAGCCGCAATTGCCCATTCAGCGGTGAAAACGAAATACTCGGCTAGTGAAGGTATAGTTGCTTTGTTAGAGCCTTTTATCGATACAGTGGTCATCTGTACAATGACGGCGCTAGTAATAATTTTCTTTAACAGTGGTGGGGCTTTTGAATATGGTGGTGATGGCGCAGGTCAAGTATTGATTGATGGCGCTAACGTTGGCGGTGTTACCTTGACATCTATGGCTTTCCAATCGGTTATTCCTTGGTTTCCTTATGTCTTGACACTTGCGGTATTACTTTTTGCGATTTCAACTATGATTTCTTGGTCTTATTACGGACTTCAATCTTGGAAATATTTATTCGGTCGAAGTAAAGTAGCAGATCTCTGCTACAAAGTATTATTCATAGCATTTATTATAATTGGTGCCTCCGCTTCGATGGGAGCTGTATTTGCCTTTTCGGATGCTATGATACTTGCATTGGTCTTTCCAAATATGATTGGTTTGATGATATTGTTCCCTGTAGTTAAAAAGGAACTTAATCGTTATTTAGATGCGATTAAAAAATCATAAATAGAACCTTTTGAAAAACTTCAAATCCCACTTCAGGTTCAACAAACAGGAGCGAAGTGGGATTTTCTATTTACTCCTGATTATTCTTCTGCTCCAAGTTGGGTATTTTGTTTTTCGATTTCTTCCTATAGAGAAATCAACGAATTCTTTTACCGCTGATATGAAAATGCAGGCGATGATTAATGTTTTAAAGGAGAATTCACTTCGGAAGGATACGGTTAAGGTATTTCCATTCAACCCTAACTTCATCACAGATTATAAAGGTTACACTTTAGGAATGTCCGTTGAGGAAATCGATAGACTACATGCTTTTCGTGCAACAGCTAAGTATATTAACACGCCTGAAGACTTTCAGAAAGTAACTCAAGTTTCAGATTCTTTGTTAATGACATTCGCTCCTTTCTTCAAGTTTCCTGAATGGACAAAAAAGAGTGAGCAGTACTCAGTAAGAAGTGAACGGAAACCAAAATCTAACGATAAGGCTTTTGAAATTAAGGACCTAAATGTCGCAACTGCCGAAGACTTAAAAGCAATAAACGGTATTGGCGAAAAGTTATCTGCGAGAATCGTAAAATTTCGAGATAGATTGGGTGGGTTTTTAGTAGACGAACAATTGTATGATGTTTACGGATTAGAACCAAATATTGCAAAGCAGGCTTTGACCAGATTTAAAGTGTTTAACAAACCAGTGATTCAAAAAATCAATATCAACACTTCGTCCGCACATGAAATCAGCTCGTTAGTATATATAAAGTATGCCATTGCGCTAGAAATTGTGTCTTTTCGGGAAGCTAATGGCAATTTTTCAAACTTAAACGAATTGGAAAATATTCTCGATTTACCCTCGGAAAAGATTGATAGAATAGCATTATATTTGTCCCTATAAAAAGAATGCTATGCAAAGCATGTACTTCACTGAAGAACATCAATTATTTAGAGAAAGCCTTAAAGAATTTTTAAAAAAAGAAGTTTCCCCACATATTGAAAAATGGGAGGAGACAGGAACTATCGATTCCTTTATCTGGAAGAAGTTTGGAGAGATGGGGTATTTTGGTTTGGCTACACCGGAATCTGATGGAGGCTTGGGCTTAGATTTATTTTATACCGTTATTTTTCTAGAAGAATTGCAAAAGATAAACTCAGGCGGTTTCGCTGCTGCTATATGGGCCCACGCTTATTTGGCGATGACTCACTTGAATAAAAATGCAGGGGAACATTTACGAAAAGAATATTTGGAGCCTAGTGTTTTAGGTGAGAAAATAGGCTGTTTGGGTGTGAGTGAACCATTCGGAGGTAGTGATGTAGCAGGTATGCGTACTACGGCAATTAAAGAAGGTCATGCCTATCTTTTAAATGGATCGAAAACTTTTATTACCAATGGGGTTTATTGCGACTATATGATTGTTGCTGCGAAAACAGATGCTTCTGCTGGTAATAAGGGAATTACAATTTTTGTTGTAGATAGAAACAGTGAAGGAGTTTCAGCCAACAAGCTTAATAAGTTAGGTTGGAGAGCTTCGGATACTGCGGAATTAGCTTTTGATAATGTTACAGTACCTGCCGCCAATATTCTTGGCGAAGAAGGAAAAGGCTTTACTTATATAATGGAAGCCTTTGCTCTTGAGCGTTTGGTAATGGGAATTAATGCGCATGCTAGAGCCGATTATGCTTTGGAATATGCACTTCAATATATGTCTGAACGCGAAACCTTTGGAAAAAAAATCAATCAATATCAGGCCTTAAGACATCGTATTGCTGATTTATATGCGGATATGGATATTTGTCGTGAGTATAACTATTCAGTTGCCTACAAAATGGAACGGGGTGAATATGTTGTGAAAGAAGCTACGATATCAAAGCTGCGATCTACTAAAATGGCAGATGAGGTCGCCTATGAATGCTTACAATTTTTAGGGGGTTATGGTTATATTGAAGATTATCCTATGGCTAGATTGCTTCGTGATAGTCGTCTTGGACCAATCGGGGGCGGGACTTCAGAGATACTTCGCGAGATCATAGCTAAAATTGTCATAGACAAAAAAGAATATAAGGCTCCTAAAAGCTAATCACATTTTTTATAAAATAGTTTTAAATATATTTATTCATATTTGGTTGCCAGTTGTAAATTAGTTTCTATCTTTGCACCCCTAATCACTAAAGAAAGGAGGTTGTAGCCCATGTTAATAATACCAATTAAAGAAGGAGAAAACATCGATAGAGCTTTAAAGCGCTTCAAGCGAAAGTTCGATAAAACAGGTACAATGCGTCAATTGCGTAAGCGACAAGCATTCACAAAACCTTCAGTAGCTCGCAGAGCTCAAATTCAAAAAGCACAATATATTCAAGGTTTAAGAGATCAAGAAGAAATATAGTTTTCTGATATTCTTATTTTTAGATATTTTAAATCCCGCTAATAGCGGGATTTTTTTTGTTATATCATTTTTCGGTATCCTTCCTACGAAGTTGTGAATCTGTTTATGTTGCCTTAAGAGTTTATTTCCCTCAAAACTTTCCTAACTTTGATATATGTCTTCACTTGAATCTTTCATTTCCTATTTGTCCTTAGAAAAGAATTACTCCGCTCATACCGTGAGGGCATATCAAAAGGATATTGAGGAGTTTACTTCTTTTTGTGAGATGGAGTATGATTTAGACCAAATTGATACTGTTGATTACTCTATAATTCGCAGTTGGATAGTTACTTTAGTGAATACATCTATTTCAAATCGAACCATAAATCGCAAGGTTGCTTCTTTAAAAGCCTTCTATCGTTTTTTACAAAGAATAGAAAAGATTACTTCGAATCCGTTGTCAAAGCACAAAGCTTTAAAAACATCTAAGAAGATTGAGGTTCCTTTTTCTGAAATGGAAATGGACAATGTTTTAAAGCAGATTACATTCGAAGATGACTTTGAAGGACGGCGCGACAAGTTGATTATTGAGCTTCTTTATACAACAGGAATCCGTAGAGCAGAGTTGATTAATCTGAAACTAACAGATTTAGATTTGGACAGAAATACAATTATAGTTTTAGGCAAAAGAAACAAAGAGCGAATTGTACCACTGCTGGTCTCTACGAAAAAGTTATTTCTAGCCTATTTCGACAAACGGAAAGACTTAGAAGGCTTATTCGATGAAAGGTTTGTTTTCTTGTCAAAAGCTGGGGTTAAAATCTATGAAACACTTGTCTACAGAGTAATAAATAAGTACCTTAGTGAAGTGTCATCGAAAGTAAAAAAGAGTCCTCATATCTTGAGGCACACCTTTGCGACACATCTGCTCAATAAAGGAGCAGACTTGAATTCAGTTAAGGAATTGCTAGGACATTCTAGTTTAGCATCAACTCAGGTTTATACTCATAATAGTATTGCTGAACTCAAAAAAGTGCATCTGGCCTCGCATCCAAGGAGTAAAAAATAGGTTTTCTTCTTTTATTCTAATTGTTTAACTTTTAAAACCCAAAGTATGAAGGTAAACGCTCAATCAGTAAATTTTAATGCCGACACTAAGCTTATCCAATTTGTTCAAAATCGTTTAGATAAGTTGGAAACATTTTATGATAAAGTCATTAGTTCAGACGTGTATCTTAAAGTTGAAAATACGAGTTCGAAAGAAAATAAAATTGCAGAAATAAAATTGAATATTCCTAGAGATAAATTTGTAATTAAAAAACAATGTAAATCCTTTGAAGAAGCTGTGGATTCGGCCTGTAATTCTTTGGAAAGAAAACTAAAAAAAAGAAAGGAAAAATTACGAGTAAATAGTTGATTAAAATTTTCAATATTTTGTTTTGTTTAAACAAATAAATATATACATTTGCAGTCCGTTAGAAATAGCGGACTTTTTTATGCGTAAAAAAGTTAAAAAGCCGATGTAGCTCAGCTGGCTAGAGCAGCTGATTTGTAATCAGCAGGTCGTGGGTTCGAGTCCCTCTATCGGCTCTTTTAGAGAGAAAGTTCATAACAATATTGATATATTTTAAAGAGGGGGAGATACTCAAGCGGCCAACGAGGGCAGACTGTAAATCTGCTGACTACGTCTTCGCAGGTTCGAATCCTGCTCTCCCCACATCTTTAATATAAACCAAGAATTTCAGAATATTTTTTGAGATTCAAAAAAATGCGAGAGTAGCTCAGTTGGTAGAGCGTCAGCCTTCCAAGCTGAATGTCGCCGGTTCGAACCCGGTCTCTCGCTCTAAATGAGTTTGCGTTTGTGGTCTAGAGGTTTGATATTTTTTGACCTCGAACTCAAAAAGCCGACGTAGCTCAGGGGTAGAGCGTTTCCTTGGTAAGGAAGAGGTCACGGGTTCAATTCCCGTCGTTGGCTCTATTAGTTGACAAATTTGTACACACACTAATATAAACATAAGATTAAAATTCATTAAAAATGGCAAAGGAAACTTTTGATCGTTCCAAACCGCACTTAAATATTGGTACAATTGGACACGTCGATCACGGAAAAACTACATTGACTGCAGCTATTACTACGGTATTGGCAAACGCAGGGTTATCAGAACTTAGAAGTTTTGAATCTATTGACAATGCTCCTGAGGAGAAAGAAAGAGGTATTACAATTAATACTTCACATGTAGAGTACTCTACTGCTAATCGTCACTATGCACACGTTGATTGTCCTGGTCACGCGGATTACGTTAAGAACATGGTTACTGGTGCTGCTCAAATGGACGGTGCTATTCTTGTTGTTGCTGCTACCGATGGTCCTATGCCACAAACTCGTGAGCACATCCTTTTAGGTCGCCAGGTTGGTATTCCTAGAATTGTTGTTTTCATGAACAAAGTTGACATGGTTGATGATGAAGAGCTTTTAGAGCTTGTTGAAATGGAAATCAGAGAATTACTTTCTTTTTATGAGTATGATGGTGACAACGGACCTGTTGTTGCTGGTTCTGCTTTAGGTGCACTTAACGGTGAGCAAAAGTGGGTTGATACAGTAATGAAGTTGATGGAAGAAGTTGATGCTTGGATTGAACTTCCAAAAAGAGATGTTGAAAAAGATTTCTTAATGCCTGTTGAAGATGTATTTACCATTACTGGTCGTGGTACTGTTGCAACTGGTCGTATAGAAACAGGTGTTGCCAACACAGGTGATGCTGTTGATATCATTGGGATGGGTGCTGAGAAATTAGCTTCTACTGTAACTGGTGTTGAGATGTTCCGAAAGATTTTGGATAGAGGTGAGGCTGGAGATAACGTAGGTATCTTATTGAGAGGTATTGAAAAGTCTGATATCAAAAGAGGGATGGTAATCTGTAAGCCAGGTTCTGTTAAGCCACATGCTAAATTTGAAGCTGAGGTTTATATTTTGAAAAAAGAAGAAGGTGGTCGTCATACACCATTCCATAATAACTATCGTCCACAGTTCTATGTTAGAACTACGGATGTTACAGGTACTATCAATCTGCCTTCTGGAGTTGAAATGGTTATGCCTGGAGATAATCTTACTATTACTGTTGATTTATTGTCTCCAATTGCGTTGAGCGAAGGACTTCGTTTTGCAATCCGTGAAGGTGGTAGAACAGTAGGTGCTGGTCAGGTTACTAAGATTTTAGATTAAGATCTTTTTAAAGTAATATACATTAAGGGTGTCCGCCAACAGGCGGATACCTTTCAATGTAAATATAAACGGGTGTAGCTCAGTTGGTAGAGCACTGGTCTCCAAAACCAGGTGTCGGGAGTTCGAGTCTCTCCTCCCGTGCCAAAAAATAGATTAGTATGTTGACATATATAAGAGAATCAGTTGAGGAACTGAGAAATAATGTTACGTTGCCGTCAAGAGCAGAATCTTCTAACTTGATGGTTGTTGTGGCTGTTTTCTCTATCCTTTTTGCTCTTGCAACCTGGGGTGTAGATACCGTTTTTAGTGAATTGATCAAACTATATTTCGATAACGTATTAAACTAAGCCAAAGTCCTATGTCAGAAGTATTGGAGAAAAAATGGTACGTGGTAAGAGCAGTAAGCGGCCAAGAAAATAAAATCAAAGGATATATCGAAAGCGAGGTATCCCGTCTTGGTTTTTCTGACTATTTAGAGGATGTTTTGGTGCCTACTGAAAAAGTAGTGCAGATTAGAAATGGAAAGAAGATTAACAAGGAAAGAGTTTATTTTCCTGGTTATATAATGATAAAGGCAAACTTGGGCGGTGAAATGATTCACATTATTCGTTCCATTACAAACGTAATTGGATTTTTAGGTGAAACCAAAGGAGGTGACCCTGTTCCATTGCGTAAGTCTGAAGTGAATAGAATGCTTGGTAAAGTAGATGAATTGGCAGTGAACACGGATAGTGTTGCTATTCCATTTGTCTTTGGCGAGACAGTTAAGGTAATTGATGGACCTTTCAATGGTTTTAACGGAACTGTTGAAAAGATCAACGAAGAAAAGCGTAAGCTTGAGGTAATGGTTAAGATTTTCGGAAGAAAAACGCCATTGGAATTGAGCTATATGCAGGTAGAAAAGATTTAAAGAAATTGTTACATATTTAAAAGTTGTGTTGCTTCCAATTGACACACTTTCAATTTAATTTTAAACAATGGCAAAAGAAGTAGGTAAAGTAGTTAAACTACAAGTTAGGGGAGGTGCAGCGAATCCATCGCCACCGGTTGGACCCGCCTTAGGTGCTGCCGGCGTTAACATCATGGAGTTCTGTAAGCAGTTTAATGCTCGTACGCAGGATAAACCAGGTAAGGTTTTACCAGTTGTTATCACCGTCTATAAAGACAAGTCGTTTGACTTCGTTGTAAAAACACCGCCAGCGGCAGTTCAATTGATGGAAGCAGCTAAGATTAAAAAAGGATCTGGCGAACCTAACCGAGTGAAACTAGGTAGTGTATCTTGGGATCAAATCAAGACTATAGCTGAAGATAAAATGGTAGACCTTAATGCGTTTACTGTTGAATCTGCTATGAGTATGGTTGCAGGTACTGCACGTTCAATGGGTATGAAGGTAGCCGGAAAACGACCTTTTTAAAATCTTATAAAGCAATTTAAATGGCAAAGTTAACGAAGAAGCAAAAAGAAGCTCATTCAAAAATAGAGAAAGATAAACTTTACTCTGTGGACGAAGCTTCCGCTTTGATAAAAGAGATAACCAATACAAAATTTGACGCATCTGTTGATTTAGCGGTTCGTTTGGGTGTAGATCCAAGAAAAGCTAATCAAATGGTTCGTGGGGTTGTTACCCTTCCACATGGAACAGGTAAAGATGTAAAAGTTTTGGCTTTGGTAACACCAGATAAAGAAGCAGAGGCTAAAGAGGCTGGTGCTGATTTTGTTGGATTACAAGAATATTTGGATAAAATTAAAGCCGGTTGGACAGATGTTGATGTTATCATCACCATGCCAAGTGTAATGGGTAAATTAGGACCTTTAGGACGTGTTTTAGGACCAAGAGGATTGATGCCTAATCCAAAAACAGGAACGGTTACAATGGATGTTGCGAAGGCAGTATCTGATGTCAAATCTGGTAAGATTGATTTCAAAGTAGATAAAACAGGTATAGTTCATACCGCAATTGGTAAGGCATCTTTTTCGGCAGACAAAATTGCTGGAAATGCACGCGAGTTATTAGAGACTTTGAACAAATTGAAGCCTACATCATCTAAAGGTGTTTACATGAAGAGCGTTTTCATGTCAAGTACCATGAGTCCAAGTGTTCAGTTAGATCCAAAGACAATTTAATAACCGGTAGTTAAAAGTTATAAGTATGACAAGAGAAGAAAAAGCAACGGTTATAGAAGATTTAACTACGCAGTTGGCGGAGAATTCTACGATTTACTTGGCGGATATTTCTGGCCTAGATGCTCTTAACACTTCTGATTTAAGAAGAGCTTGCTTCAAAGCAAACGTTAAGCTTGCGGTAGTTAAAAATACCTTGCTTGCGAAAGCAATGGAAGCTTCTGATAAAGAATTTGGTGAACTTCCTGAAGTGTTGAAAGGAAATACTTCTTTAATGTTCGCTGAGGTAGGAAATGCTCCTGCAAAATTAATAAAGAACTTTAGAAAGAAAGCGGATAAGCCTCTTTTAAAAGGAGCCTTTGTTGAGGAAGCAATTTATATTGGTGATGAAAACTTAGATACACTAGTTAGTATCAAGTCTAAAGAAGAAATGATTGGAGAAATCATAGGATTACTTCAATCTCCTGCTAAGAATGTTATTTCCGGATTAAAATCTGGTGGTAGTAAACTTTCAGGAATTTTGAAAACATTATCAGAAAAAGAATAGTACGCACTAAAAACAATTATATTTTAAAAATTTATTAAACGATAGTAAAAATGGCAGATTTAAAAGATTTCGCAGAACAGTTGGTTAACTTAACCGTAAAAGAGGTTAATGAATTAGCTGATATATTAAAAGATGAGTATGGTATAGAGCCTGCAGCTGCTGCTGTTGCTGTTGCTGCTGGTGGCGGTGCCGCTGGTGGTGGAGAAGCCGCAGAGGAAAAGTCAGAATTTGACGTAATTTTAACTGCTGCTGGTGGTTCAAAATTAGCAGTTGTTAAATTGGTTAAGGAATTGACTGGTTTAGGATTGAAAGATGCTAAAGACATCGTTGATAGCGCACCAAAAGCCGTTAAGGAAGGTGTTGCTAAAGACGAAGCTGAAGGAATCAAAAAATCTTTAGAAGAAGCAGGAGCGGAAGTTGAGCTTAAATAATAGCGACAACATATAGCACTTTTGGTTTAGGTCTTTCCACGCTTCAGCGAGGTCAGACCTAAACCTATTTTATACACTTAGCGAAGTATATAAAGTCATATACAACCCAAAAGTTTAGTATTCACTATCAAATACTGTCCATAGATGTTCACAAACACTACTGAAAGAATAAATTTTGCATCCGCTAAGAACACACCGGAATATCCGGATTTCTTGGACATCCAGATTAAATCATTTCAAGACTTTTTTCAACTTGAGACGAAATCTGACGAAAGAGGAGATGAAGGTTTGTACAATACCTTCCAAGAGAATTTCCCAATTACTGATACCAGAAACCAGTTTGTATTGGAGTTTTTGGATTACTTCATTGACCCGCCTAGATATTCTATCCAAGAATGTATCGAGCGTGGTTTGACTTATAGCGTACCACTAAAGGCTAGGCTGAAGCTTTACTGTACCGATCCTGAGCACGAAGATTTTGAAACTATTGTTCAAGATGTGTATTTAGGAACAATTCCTTATATGACCCCATCTGGTACATTCGTAATAAATGGCGCTGAGCGTGTAGTGGTTTCTCAATTACACCGTTCACCAGGGGTTTTCTTTGGACAATCTTTCCATGCAAATGGAACTAAGTTATATTCGGCAAGGGTAATTCCTTTTAAAGGTTCTTGGATTGAATTTGCTACTGATATCAATGGCGTTATGTATGCTTACATTGATAGAAAGAAAAAATTACCTGTTACAACCTTGTTCAGGGCTATTGGCTTTGAGCGTGATAAGGATATCTTGGAAATCTTTGACCTCTCCGAAGAGGTAAAAGTTTCTAATGCAGGTTTGAAAAAAGTTTTAGGTCGAAAATTGGCGGCTAGAGTCTTGAACACTTGGCATGAAGATTTTGTTGATGAAGATACAGGTGAAGTTGTATCTATCGAAAGAAATGAAATCGTATTAGATCGCGATACAATTTTAGAGAAAGAGCACATTGCAGAGATTATGGAGGCCGATGTGAAAACTGTCCTTCTTCATAAAGAAAATAATGCGCAGTCTGACTACGCAATTATTCATAATACATTACAAAAAGACCCTACGAACTCTGAGAAGGAGGCCGTGGAACATATATACCGTCAATTACGTAATGCAGAACCGCCTGATGAGGAGACTGCTCGTGGTATAATTGACAAATTGTTCTTCTCAGATCAACGTTACAACTTAGGTGAAGTCGGACGTTATAGAATGAATAAGAAATTACAGTTAGATATCGGAATGGACAAGCAGGTCTTGACCAAAGAAGATATCATTACTATTATCAAGTATTTGATTGAGCTGATTAACTCCAAGGCAGAGATTGATGATATTGATCACCTTTCAAACCGTCGAGTACGTACTGTAGGTGAGCAGTTGTCTTCTCAGTTCGGAGTTGGTCTAGCGCGAATGGCAAGAACTATTCGTGAACGTATGAACGTTCGAGATAATGAAGTGTTTACACCGATTGATTTAATTAATGCAAAGACTTTGTCTTCCGTTATTAATTCTTTCTTCGGAACAAACCAGTTATCTCAGTTTATGGATCAAACAAATCCATTAGCGGAGATTACGCACAAGAGAAGATTATCAGCATTGGGACCAGGCGGACTTTCAAGAGAAAGAGCAGGTTTTGAAGTTCGTGATGTTCACTATACACACTATGGAAGACTTTGTCCGATTGAAACACCGGAGGGTCCGAATATTGGTTTAATTTCTTCTTTGGCTGTTTTTGCTAAGGTGAACCCAATGGGTTTTCTAGAAACTCCGTATCGTAAGGTTGATAAAACCAAGGTAAACACAAAGGAGTATGTTTACTTAAGTGCTGAGGAGGAAGAGGGAATGAAAATTGCGCAAGCAAACATCCCTATGAAAGATAATGGGCAAATTGATAGCGAGAAGGTGATTGCTCGCGAAGAAGGAGATTTTCCAGTAGTTGACCCATCAGAAATTAACTATACTGATGTTGCTCCAAATCAAATTGCATCGATTTCAGCCTCATTGATTCCTTTCTTGGAACATGATGATGCGAATCGTGCTTTGATGGGGTCAAACATGATGCGTCAGGCGGTTCCATTATTAAAACCACAGTCTCCGATTGTTGGTACAGGTTTGGAGCGTCAAGTTGCATCTGATTCTCGTGTATTGATTAATGCAGAGGGTGATGGGGTTATTGAATATGTTGATGCTCAGAAAATAACGGTAAAGTATAAGAGAACGGATGCTGAGAGATTAGTAAGTTTTGAAGAAGATTCAAAATCTTATAAATTGGTGAAGTTTAGAAAAACAAACCAAGGTACAAGCATCAACTTGAAACCAATCGTTCAAAAAGGCGATAAGGTTAAGAAAGGTCAAGTCCTTTGTGAAGGATATGCAACTGAAAAAGGTGAATTAGCATTAGGTAGAAACCTTACTGTTGCCTTCATGCCTTGGAAAGGATATAACTTTGAAGATGCGATTGTAATTTCTGAAAAAGTAGTTCGTGAGGATATCTTTACTTCGATTCATGTTGATGAATATTCTTTGGATGTTCGTGATACAAAATTAGGAGCTGAAGAATTGACGCATGACATTCCTAATGTTTCTGAGGAGGCAACCAAAGACCTTGACGAAAATGGAATGATTCGTATCGGTGCAGAAGTGAAACCTGGAGACATATTAATAGGTAAGATTACTCCGAAAGGAGAGTCGGATCCAACTCCGGAAGAAAAACTACTTCGGGCTATTTTCGGTGATAAGGCGGGTGATGTAAAAGATGCATCGTTAAAAGCTTCTCCTTCTTTAAGAGGTGTTGTTATCGAAAAGAAATTGTTCTCTCGTTCTATTAAAGATAAGCGCAAGCGTTCTGAAGATAAGGAGGCAATTACAACACTTGAGTTGGAATATGAAGTGAAGTTTGAGCAACTGAAAGATATTTTGGTTGAGAAGCTATTCTCTATTATTAACGGAAAAACATCACAAGGTGTCTTAAATGATTTGGGAGAGGAAGTACTTCCTAAAGGTAAGAAGTACACGATGAAAATGTTAAACGCTGTTGATGATTTCGCTCATTTAGTAGGTGGAAGCTGGACAACTGATAAAGCTACAAATGCTTCTGTTGCTGATTTACTTCATAACTACAAGATTAAATTGAACGATCTTCAAGGAAACTTGAGGAGAGATAAGTTTACCATCTCTGTAGGTGATGAATTACCAGCAGGAATTATAAAGCTGGCTAAAGTATACGTTGCTAAAAAACGTAAACTGAAAGTTGGTGATAAGATGGCAGGTCGTCACGGAAACAAGGGTATTGTTTCTAGAATTGTACGTCAAGAGGATATGCCTTTCTTAGAAGATGGAACTCCAGTTGATATCGTATTGAATCCTTTAGGTGTACCATCTCGTATGAACATCGGTCAAATTTATGAAACCGTTCTTGGTTGGGCAGGTTTGAAATTAGGTAAGAAGTTCGGAACGCCAATTTTCGATGGTGCAACCCTAGATGAAATCAATGCCTATACTGATGAAGCAGGTATTCCGAGATTTGGACATACCTATCTTTATGATGGTGGAACAGGTCAACGTTTTGATCAACCTGCAACCGTGGGTGTGATTTATATGTTGAAGCTAGGTCACATGGTAGACGATAAGATGCACGCACGTTCAATAGGTCCTTACTCTTTAATTACACAACAACCATTAGGTGGTAAAGCACAATTTGGTGGTCAGCGTTTTGGAGAAATGGAAGTTTGGGCATTAGAAGCATATGGTGCTTCTGCTACCCTAAGAGAAATATTGACGGTAAAATCTGATGACGTAATTGGTAGAGCTAAGACCTACGAATCAATTGTCAAAGGAGAGACCATGCCAGAGCCTGGTTTACCAGAATCTTTCAATGTATTGATGCACGAACTTAAAGGTTTAGGTTTGGATATTAGACTTGAAGAGTAGGTAATACCGGTTTTGAACACTATTTAGAATAACACATTAAAATTATCACCATAGAATTATGGCAAGAATAAACGATAATACACCGCAAAAAAGGTTTGATAAGATTTCAATCGGTTTGGCATCTCCAGAAGCAATTTTGGCTGAGTCAAGAGGTGAGGTTTTGAAACCTGAAACTATTAACTACAGAACTCACAAGCCCGAACGTGACGGACTATTCTGTGAGCGTATTTTTGGTCCTGTAAAGGATTACGAGTGTGCTTGTGGAAAGTATAAGCGAATCCGTTACCGCGGTATTGTTTGTGACCGTTGTGGTGTGGAGGTTACCGAAAAGAAAGTACGTCGCGATAGAGTGGGGCATATCAATTTGGTTGTTCCTGTTGCTCATATCTGGTACTTCCGTTCATTACCAAATAAAATAGGGTACTTGTTAGGTCTTCCATCTAAGAAGTTAGACATGATTATTTACTACGAAAGATACGTAGTAATTCAGCCAGGTATTGCAAAAGGTCCTGAAGGGGAAGAAATCAATAAGATGGATTTCCTAACGGAAGAAGAGTACTTGAATATCATCGAGGAAATTCCGCAGGAAAATCAATATTTAGATGACACCGACCCAAATAAGTTTATCGCTAAAATGGGTGCGGAGTGTTTAATTGATCTTTTAGCTAGAATAGACCTTAAAGATTTATCATTTAGCTTACGTCATAAAGCGAATACTGAAACTTCAAAGCAACGTAAAACTGAGGCTTTAAAACGTCTTCAAGTTGTTGAGGCATTGCGCGAATCTCAGGAGAATCGTGAAAATAATCCAGAGTGGATGATTATGAAAGTAATTCCCGTTATTCCACCTGAATTACGTCCTTTAGTACCACTAGATGGTGGTCGTTTCGCTACTTCAGATTTAAATGACCTTTATAGAAGAGTTATTATTCGTAATAATCGTTTGAAAAGATTGGTTGAAATCAAGGCACCAGAAGTTATTCTTAGAAATGAGAAGCGTATGCTACAGGAAGCTGTTGATTCACTTTTCGATAATACCCGTAAAGCATCTGCAGTTAAAACGGAATCAAACCGTCCATTGAAATCACTTTCAGATTCATTGAAAGGTAAGCAAGGTCGTTTCCGTCAGAACTTATTAGGTAAGCGTGTGGATTATTCTGCTCGTTCGGTAATTGTTGTTGGTCCTGAATTGAAATTATTCGAATGTGGACTTCCTAAAGATATGGCTGCTGAACTTTATAAGCCTTTTGTTATCCGTAAGCTGATTGAAAGGGGTATTGTCAAGACTGTTAAATCTGCCAAGAAAATTATTGATAAGAAAGAGCCTGTAGTATGGGATATCCTTGAAAATGTATTGAAAGGACACCCTGTGTTACTAAACCGTGCTCCTACATTACACCGTTTGGGTATTCAAGCGTTCCAGCCAAAACTTATTGAAGGTAAGGCGATTCGTTTACACCCATTGGTTTGTACTGCATTTAATGCGGATTTTGATGGTGACCAGATGGCTGTACACCTTCCGTTAGGACCAGAGGCTATTTTAGAGGCACAACTTTTAATGTTGGCATCACATAATATTTTGAACCCTGCAAATGGTTCACCTATCACTGTTCCTTCTCAGGATATGGTCTTGGGTCTATATTATATGACTAAAGAAAGAAAATCAACTACTGAAGTACCTATTTTAGGTGAAGGATTGACGTTCTATTCCGCTGAAGAAGTTATCATTGCGCTTAATGAAGGAATGGTAAGTCTTAATGCAGGTATTAAAGTTAGGGCGAAAGACTTTAACGAAGAAGGTGAATTGGTGTATAAAGTGATACCAACTACGGTAGGTAGAGTTTTATTCAATACCGAAGTGCCAGAAGCTGCTGGATATATCAATGATGTATTGAATAAGAAGTCTTTGAGAGATATTATAGGTGGAATACTAGCTGTTACTGATGTACCAACTACCGCCGCATTCTTGGACAAGATTAAGACTATGGGATACGAATTCGCATTCAAAGGTGGATTGTCCTTTAGTTTAGGAGATATTATTATTCCACAGGAGAAGCATGAGATGATTGCCGATGCAAACGGACAAGTTGATGGAATTATGGCCAACTACAATATGGGTCTTATTACCAACAACGAGCGCTACAATCAGGTAATTGATGTTTGGACATCAACGAATGCCCAGCTTACTGAATTAGCGATGAAGCGTATACGCGAAGACCAACAGGGATTCAACTCGGTATATATGATGCTTGATTCTGGTGCAAGGGGTTCGAAAGAGCAGATTCGTCAGTTGACAGGTATGCGTGGATTGATGGCTAAGCCTAAAAAATCGACTGCGGGAGGTGGTGAAATTATCGAAAACCCGATTCTTTCAAACTTTAAAGAGGGTCTTTCGATTTTGGAATACTTTATATCAACACACGGTGCTCGTAAAGGTTTGGCAGATACCGCATTAAAAACGGCAGATGCAGGGTATTTAACACGTCGTTTGGTTGATGTTTCTCAAGATGTCATTGTAAATATCACGGATTGCGAGACACTAAGGGGTGTTGAAGTTTCTGCTTTGAAAAAGAACGAAGAGGTTGTTGAATCTCTAGGAGCTCGTATTTTAGGTAGAGTTTCTTTACATGATGTATACAATCCATTGACAGAAGAACAATTACTTTCTGCTGGTCAAGAAATAATGGAAGCTGATGCCAAGCGTATAGAAGAATCCCCTGTTGAGAAGGTTGAAGTGCGTTCGGCATTGACATGTGAAGCTCCCAAAGGAATTTGTGCACAATGTTATGGTAGAAACCTTTCTACTAACAAAATGGTTCAAAGAGGTGAAGCTGTAGGTGTTGTTGCTGCACAGTCGATTGGAGAACCAGGTACACAGCTTACCTTACGTACCTTCCACGTAGGTGGTATTGCTGGTAACATTTCTGAAGAGAATAAACTTGAAGCCAAGTTTGACGGTGTTGCTGAGATAGAAGATCTTAGAACTGTTAATGGCGAAGATAGTGATGGCAATAAAGCGGTAATCGTTATTTCTAGAACTTCCGAATTAAAAGTAGTAGATCCTAAAACAGGTATTACTTTAAGTACAAATAACATTCCTTACGGTTCTCAAATCTCTATTAAGAATGGAGCCAAAGTGAAGAAAGGTGATGTAATTTGTTCTTGGGATCCGTACAACGGTGTTATTGTTTCAGAATTCCCTGGAAAGATTGCTTATGAAAACATTGATCAAGGGGTAACCTATCAAGTTGAGATTGATGAGCAAACCGGTTTCCAAGAGAAAGTAATTTCTGAATCTAGAAACAAGAAGTTAATTCCAACACTATTAATTCAGGATAGTAAAGGAGAAACCTTACGTTCATATAATTTACCAGTTGGTTCGCACATCATGGTAGACGACGGTGATAAAATCAAAGAAGGTAAAATTTTGGTTAAGATTCCACGTAAATCGGCTAAAGCAGGTGATATTACAGGTGGTCTTCCAAGAGTTACTGAATTGTTTGAAGCTCGTAACCCATCTAATCCAGCAGTGGTATCTGAGATCGATGGTGTTGTTTCTTTCGGAAAAATCAAGAGAGGTAACCGTGAGATTATCATTGAATCAAAACTTGGTGAAATCAAGAAATACTTGGTGAAACTTTCGAATCAAATCTTAGTTCAAGAGAATGATTACGTTCGTGCCGGTATGCCACTTTCTGATGGCTCAATTACTCCTGAAGATATTCTTTCTATTAAAGGCCCATCTGCTGTTCAACAGTATTTGGTGAACGAGGTACAGGAAGTATATCGTCTACAAGGTGTTAAAATTAATGACAAGCACTTTGAAGTAGTGGTAAGACAGATGATGCGTAAAGTACGTGTTCAAGATCCAGGCGATACTATCTTCTTAGAGAATCAATTGATTCATAAGGATGATTTCATTAGAGAAAATGATGAAATCTACGGAAAGAAAGTAGTTGAAGACGCCGGAGAATCGGAAAACCTTAAAGCTGGGCAAATTATTACAGCTCGTGAATTAAGAGATGAAAATTCTATTTTGAAGCGTTCTGATAAAAACTTGGTTACCGCTAAGGATGCAGTTGCTGCAACAGCAACTCCAATACTTCAAGGTATTACAAGAGCGTCATTACAGACCAAATCATTTATCTCTGCAGCGTCCTTCCAGGAAACTACTAAGGTATTAAACGAAGCTGCGGTTAGCGGTAAGGTAGATACATTAGAAGGCCTGAAAGAGAATGTAATTGTTGGGCACAAAATACCAGCGGGTACAGGAATGCGAGATTATGATTCTATAATCGTTGGCTCGAAAGAGGAATACGACGAAATCATGGCGCGTAAAGAAGCTTTAAAATTCTAAATTGTAACAAACCCTGATAAGTGATTATCAGGGTTTATTTTTTTAAATCATATGGCGGACAAAGACCAAAAACAAAAGCAAATCAATATTGAATTGGATGAAAAAATGGCAGAAGGAATTTATTCTAATCTTGCCATTATAAATCACTCCGTTTCTGAATTCGTGGTCGATTTCATTAGCATGATGCCCGGAGCACCGAAGGCAAAGGTGAAGAGTAGAATCGTTTTGACGCCCCAGCACGCAAAGAAGTTTTTAAAAGCCCTTAGCGATAACGTAAATAGATTTGAGAAAGCTCATGGCACTATTAAAGATTATGAGCAACCTCCAATTCCAATGAATTTTGGCCCAACAGGGGAAGCTTAAAAATTAAAAAGCCGTTTGTTTTAACAAACGGCTTTTTAATTTTTAGCAATCAGTAATCATTCAAACTCCGATACAAAATGCAATTTCACAGATGGGTATTTCGACTGTGTCATCTGTAATGAAAATTGAGAATCTGCTAAAAACACCAATTGCCCTCTTTTATCTTTTGCTAAGAATTTTGACTTTACTCTTTGAAATTCCTTGAATTCATCATTTTTAGGGTCATCAGGATCCACCCAACAGGCCTTATATACTGGAAAATTCTCATATGAGCACTTTGCACCATATTCATGCTCTAAACGATACTGTATGACTTCAAATTGGAGTGCACCAACAGTACCAACTACTTTCCTTCCATTTAGCTCTAATGTGAAGAGCTGAGCCACGCCTTCATCCATTAACTGGTCTATCCCTTTGTAAAGTTGCTTAGACTTCATAGGGTCCGCGTTGTTAATATATCTAAAGTGTTCAGGTGAGAAACTCGGTATTCCTTTATAATGCAATTGTTCGCCTTCCGTTAAGGTATCTCCAATTTTGAAATTGCCCGTGTCATGAAGGCCTACGATATCACCGGGGTATGAGATATCAACAATTTCTTTTTTCTCAGCAAAAAAGGCATTCGGACTAGAAAATTTTAATTTCTTAGCCTGACGAACATGAAGGTAGGGTTTGTTTCGTTCAAAAGTTCCTGAAACGATTTTAACAAAGGCCAATCTATCTCGGTGCTTCGGATCCATATTGGCATGGATTTTAAAGACGAATCCAGTAAGTTCTTTTTCATTGGCCTCTACCAAACGTTCTTCGGCCATTTTGGGCCGGGGAGCTGGAGCAATTTCAACGAAGCAATCTAACAATTCACGTACGCCAAAATTGTTCAAAGCTGATCCAAAAAAAACAGGATGTTGTTCGCCTTCGAGGTAGGCGTTTTTGTCAAACTGTGGGTATACACCATTTACCAGTTCCAAATCATCTCTAAGTGTTTCTGCAGCGGAACTCCCTATAATATCCTCTAAATCAGAATTTTCAATATTGTCAAAGGCTATAGTTTCTTCAATATTCTTTTTACTATCACCACTAAAAAGATTGATGTTCTTCTCATAGATATTATAGATTCCCTTGAAATCATATCCCATCCCGATAGGAAAACTTAAAGGTGTTACTGAAAGGCCTAATTTCTGCTCTAGATCATCTAGCAGGTCGAAAGCATCTTTCCCTTCCCTATCTAATTTATTGATGAAGACAATTATAGGAATATTCCTCATGCGACAAACTTCAACTAATTTTTCCGTTTGCGTTTCAACACCTTTTGCAACATCAATAACTACTATTACACTATCTACGGCAGTTAAGGTTCGAAAAGTGTCTTCAGCAAAATCTTTGTGACCAGGTGTATCTAAGATGTTGATTTTCTTCTCTTTATAAATAAAGGCTAAAACAGAAGTTGCTACAGAAATACCACGTTGCCGTTCAATTTCCATAAAATCGCTAGTTGCCGTTTTCTTGATTTTATTGTTTTTGACCGCCCCTGCTTCCTGTATGGCTCCCCCAAATAAAAGTAATTTTTCCGTTAGAGTAGTTTTACCTGCATCTGGGTGAGATATGATGCCGAAAGTTCTTCTTTTTGCTATTTCTGTTTGAAAATCCATCCAAAAAATTTGTGCAAAAATACACTAAATAATTAGTTCGAATTATTCATTTACCAGTTGTTTATTATGTTGAAAATGAAATTGGTAGATCGAAGAATGCTAATTTTCCATGAAAAACTGCTTATACCTTAGGTCGATAATATCGGGCCGTTGTCGATATATAAAAAAATAAATAGTCTTTTTATGGAATACTTTCGTATCTAAATAAGCGTTTAAAAAAGGTGTATCGAGCGTTTTGACGAATTATTCTGTGTTTGAAAGACATTTGATAATATATGCTTTCAAAAGAATTTGAAGATTGAAATATTAGGTATAACTTGCACAACTAGTACGAATTTGTCCCATCAATTCTTACCTGTAAAACCTTGATTGCCATGGTGATTAGTAAACCTTAATTACTGACACTTATGGAACCTATTACGACCAAAGTTTTGCGAAATTTAGTAGCAAAACAGTCCCAAACATTTGCAATAGTTCTTGCACTTTTATTATCAATCTCTGTCTTAAAGGCGAGTAACCCCTTAGATATATCTATCGAGGATGTAAAACCTGTTTACTTCAATGATGATTGCGAACCATTAGAAGTAGTAGAAATACTAGCATCTGATTTCGGTTTCCCAAATAACGTGTTGGATGGTAGCCTGTCTGCCACCGATGTAGATTTAAGTGCCAAATGGGGCCTACCTGCAGGTAGTGTTCTAGTAAGCGTTAGTGGTGCTAGCACCAAAAGTTTTGGAGGTCTTTTTGAGGTTAACAACGGGGTTCCGGTAACCTTTTCTTTTTCAGGAACTGTTCCTGTAATGTCAGTTGTGGAACATTCACCATTGGTTGATGCCTTACACAAAGATGGTATTATTGCTCTGGACAATGTTGAATATGTTTTGACTAATACATCGCTTCCAGTAGGGGTAGTCTCTGACAATGTTGGCAACAACTATTTTGTAGAGAATACCACTGACAAAGCGATAAATGGTTCTAACCGATATGTATGGGAATCACAAGAAGCTGTTACCCAAATACAATTTTATACAACTTCAGATAGACTCATAAACGGAATTCGTTTGAGATTACAACCCTTGGATTGTACAGATACAGATGGCGATGGAGTTCCCGATACGGCAGATTTGGATGACGACAACGATGGTATTTTGGATTCGGTGGAAGACCCTAATATTGATGGTGATAATGACCCGTTGACCAATCCATTGGACACTGATGAGGACGGAATACCCAACCATTTGGATATCGATTCTGATGACGATGGTATTCCTGATAATGTGGAAGCACAAACAACAGAAGGGTATATTGCCCCGAATGAGGATGATGAGGCTACTTATGAGGCCAATAATGGTTTGAATTCAGCTTACCCTGATGGCTTGACACCGAACAACCATGATGGCGAGGATACTCCCGATTATATAGATTTGGACAGCGATAATGATACGGTTCCAGATAATAATGAAGGAAACGACTTTAACTTTGACGGTATTCCAGACCAAGTTTATACGGGTACTGATACTGATGGCGATGGTTTGGACGATGGTTACGAAGGAAGCGACATCAACGATAGTTTTGATGTAAACGATGAGATTGATGACCCGGCCAATGATTTGCCAGATACAGACGGTACCGAAGATGTGAACTATCGCGACATTGATGACGATGGTGATGGTATAAACACACCGGACGAAGATGTTGATGGAGACGGTGACCCGACCAATGATGATTCCGATGGCGACGGCACCCCTGATTATTTGGATAATAATACCGATGTGGATACAGATGGCGATGGAGTTCCCGATACAGCAGATTTGGATGACGACAACGATGGTATTTTGGATTCGGTGGAAGACCCTAATATTGACGGTGATAATGACCCGTTGACCAATCCATTGGACACTGATGACGATGGAATACCCAACCATTTGGATATCGATTCTGATGACGATGGTATTCCTGATAATGTGGAAGCACAAACAACAGAAGGGTATATTGCCCCGAATGAGGATGATGAGGCTACTTATGAGGCCAATAATGGTTTGAATTCAGCTTACCCTGATGGCTTGACACCGAACAACCATGATGGCGAGGATACTCCCGATTATATAGATTTGGACAGCGATAATGATACGGTTCCAGATAATAATGAAGGAAACGACTTTAACTTTGACGGTATTCCAGACCAAGTTTATACGGGTACTGATACTGATGGCGATGGTTTGGACGATGGTTACGAAGGAAGCGACATCAACGATAGTTTTGATGTAAACGATGAGATTGATGACCCGGCCAATGATTTGCCAGATACAGACGGTACCGAAGATGTGAACTATCGCGACATTGATGACGATGGTGATGGTATAAACACACCGGACGAAGATGTTGATGGAGACGGTGACCCGACCAATGATGATTCCGATGGCGACGGCACCCCTGATTATTTGGATAATGATACCGATGTGGATACAGATGGCGATGGTGTTCCTGATTTAGTGGATTTGGATGATGATAATGATGGCATTCGAGATTTAGTAGAAGATCCAAACCTTGATGGTGATAATGACCCGTTGACCAATCCATTGGACACTGATGGCGATGGATTTCCAAATCATCTGGACATCGATGCCGATAATGATGGCATTCCAGATAATGTTGAGGCACAAACAACCGCTGACTACATTCCGCCAAACGATGACGATGAGGCTACGTATGCAGCCAATGATGGGGTTAATTCAGCCTATATTAAGAGCCTCGAACCGGTAAATACCGACGGGGAAGATGTTCCCGATTATATAGATTTGGACAGCGATAATGATACGGTTCCAGATAATAATGAAGGAAACGACTTTAACTTTGATGGTATTCCAGATCAGGATTTTACGGGCACCGATACAGATGGCGACGGTTTGGACGATGGTTATGAAGGAAGCGATATAAACGATGGTTTTGATGTAAACGATGAAATCGATGACCCCGCAAATGATTTGCCTGATACAGACGGTACCGAAGATGTAAATTATCGAGATATCGATGATGATGGTGATGAAATCAATACCATTGATGAAGATGCTGACGGCGATGGCGACCCGACCAATGATGATACAGATGGCGATGGCATCCCAGATTATTTAGATCCTACTGATGATAGTCCAGATGAGCCTATTGAAGTTAATCAAATGGTAACACCAAATGGAGATGGTAAGAATGACTTTCTGTTCATTAGAGGCTTAGATAAAGTGCAAAGCAGTACTTTACGCATTTTTAATAGATGGGGAGTTGCGGTCTATGAAGGCGAAAATTACAACAATCAGAATAATGTGTTTGATGGTAGATCAAGGGGAAGGAATACGCTGAGCGTTGATAACTATTTACCAGCAGGCATATATTTTTATATCTTTGATTATACTACTATAGAGGGAGAAAGCAAGACGGATAGCGAGTACCTTTATATAAGCAAATAACGCAAACACTACCATGAATCTAAAAAAGAACGTACTACTAGTTGCATTTCTAGCTTTTATTTCAACTGTAGGAGATTTAACTGCCCAACAAGATGCTCAGTATACCCAGTATATGTTTAACACCATGAGTGTTAACCCTGCCTATGCCGGTTCAAGGGGCCAGTTTAGTGCAGCTGCATTATATCGCTCGCAGTGGGTAGGTCTAGCTGGTGCACCAGAAACCTTTACTTTGAATTTGCATTCTCCTATTAGAAATAGCAAACTTGGATACGGTGTGTCGGTTGTTCAAGATAACATAGGTGATGGGGTGGTGTCTGAAACATATTTGGACGCTGTGTTGTCTTACACTATAGATGTATCATTGGAAGGTAAGTTATCGTTTGGACTAAAAGCTGGAGGAAACATACTAAACCTAGATTTCAACGCGCTTCGTAATTTTGACGTCGAACCCGTAAGTGTTGATAATATAGAGAATCGATTTTCGCCCAATGTGGGCTTAGGAATCTATTACCATACTAATAAATTCTACGCGGGTTTATCAGCCCCAAATTTATTACAGACCGAACATTTTGACAATTCACAGACTGCGTCCAACTCAGTTCAATTTCTATCTAAGGAAAGAATTAACTTTTATTTAATCACAGGGTATGTGTTTGACTTAAGCGGTAATTTAAAATTTAAACCGGCCCTATTGACCAAGGTAGTTGGCGGAGCCCCGTTACAAATAGATGCTTCTGCAAGCTTCTTGTTTAATGATAGATTTTCCTTTGGAGCTGCGTATAGATGGGATGCTGCCTTAAGCGGATTGGTTGGATTTCAGATAACGGATCAGTTGATGTTAGGTTTGGCCTACGATCGCGAAACAACGGAATTAGGAGGTACACAATTTAATGATGGATCATTTGAGGTATTCTTGCGATTCGAACTTGTAAAGTCTTTCCAAAAGTTGGTATCACCTCGTTTCTTCTAAAAACCGCTAACCATGACAAAAAGAACACTACTACCACTAAGCATTTTTATCTTTTTCCTTGGATTTATAGGTCATGCTCAGGTAGATAAGTCAGCTTCCAAGCAAGAACGCCTTGTAACCAAAGCAGATGAGCAATATCAGAATTATTCCTTTAGTCCGGCAATCGACATTTATAAGAGAATTTTAGACAAAGGCTATACATCAGCCGATTTATTGAAAAAACTAGGTAATTCATATTATTTCAATGCCAACTATAATGAAGCTGCAAAAATATACAAGAGGCTGGTTCTAGAATTTCCTTCTGATGTTTCTCCAGAATATTTCTTTAGATATTCTCAAACTTTAAAGAGTCTAGGAGATTATGAAAACGCTAACTTGGCAATGTCCAAGTTCATTGAAATGACTTCTGAAGATGCTAGAGCAAAGGCATTTGAAGGGGAAAAGGACTATTTAGGGGATATTGAAAAAAACTCGGGGAGATATAATCTGACCCCTTTTGCTTATAATTCACCTTATTCTGATTTCGCCCCATCATTTTACAAAGAAGGTGTCATATTTTCTTCGGACAGAGATACAGGAAACCTGGCTAGATATCGCCATACATGGAATTCAAAAGACTTTCTGGATTTATACAAGGTCAATGTTGATAGTGTATCCATGGATGATGTTGTGAAGTTTGGTGACAAGCTGAATACGAGATTACACGAATCAACTTCAATTACTACCAAGGATGGTGAAACCCTTTATTTCACACGTAACAATTATGTTGAAGGTAAGTATGTAAAGGATGAAGAGGGAGTTATTCGATTAAAGATTTTTAAGGCAACCTTAAAAGATGGTATTTGGACTGATATAGAAGAGTTGCCATTTAATAGTGATAAATATTCTGTGGCTCATCCCGCTTTAAGCAAGGATGAGAAAACACTTTATTTTGCGTCAGATATGAAGGGTACCTTTGGTGAATCAGATATTTTCAAAGTTGCTATTAATAAAGATGGCACTTTTGGAACCCCCATAAACTTGGGAACCAATATAAACACTGAGGCTAGAGAAACTTTCCCATTCGTTACAAGTGAAGATGTTTTATACATGTCTTCAGATGGTCATCCAGGTTTGGGTGGTTTAGATGTATTTGCCACAAATATCAAGAACGGCAAGTATGATGGGGCAATAGTAAATGTTGGAGAGCCTGTGAACAGCAAAATGGACGACTTCACCTTCATTTTCAACGAAGAATCCAGAAAAGGATTCTTTGCTTCCAATAGGGCTGGCGGTCTGGGAGCGGATGATATTTATGCTCTTGTCGAGACTATTCCTTTAAAACTTGAATGTGAACAACAAATTACAGGTACCGTTCGTGATAGGATAACGAATGAAGTTTTAGTGGGTGCCACTGTAAAAGTTATTGATGAGAATAATGACGAAATATTATCAACAATAACAGATTCCGAGGGCAATTATAGCTTAACCTTGGACTGTTACAAAGGTAATTTTGTCAGAGCACTTACCCAAGGTTATGTCCCATCTGAAGAATATTTGGAGAAATCAGATTCAAAACCAAAGATTATAGATTTCTATCTTGAAAGAGATAAGGTTACCGCAGGTTTTGGTGATGATTTGGCTAAACTACTGCAGTTAAGCACTATTTATTTTGATTTTGATAAATATAATATCCGTAAGGATTCTGAACTTGAAGTGGAAAAAGTCATTGCCGCTATGGAAAAATATCCAAGCCTTAAAGTTAAAGTAAACTCACATACGGATAGCAGAGGTAGAGATTCTTATAATTTATGGTTATCCCAAAAACGAGCGGAATCGACTGTCAATTATATGATATCAAAAGGTATCGCCAAAGAACGTCTTCAAGGCGAAGGTTTTGGTGAAACGAAATTGATGAACAACTGTTCAAATGGTGTTAAATGTTCCGCCGCGGATCATGAATTGAATCGTAGGTCAGAGTTTATTATCTTAGAATAATTTCATCAATTTTGTACTACAAAAAGATTAAAAAGGAAGCTTAACTATAGCTTCCTTTTCTTATTTCAAAAAATCAGTGACTTTCTTTTTTCAGTACGTTTCGGATGTATTTGACTTTTCTTTCACACCTTTTTTTGATTCTTTCATAGCCATATTCCAATAGTACACAACATATGTTGGGTAGAATAGTGTATTCCGTCTATTTTTGGTTAGTACAAGATTGAAGTACCCTAAATGAAACCTACCAGACCAAAATTTCAATTTTTTTTGCTGCTTACATTTTTTGCATTTGTGAGCACATTATCATTTGCTCAGGCTACGATTACAATAGATGTTGTTTGGCCTAGCTGGGCCGAGGAAAATAGAGTATTGCTAAGAAATTCCTCGAACACTACTTTGGGCACAGTATGTATGCCAACAAACTGTTTCACAACTGACTTTTCGAACGACACGTACACTGGCTCTCAGTCGTTTCCGGGCATCCCATTCGGCACAAATTACTACATTAGAATGGAAGATGGTTGGGGAGATGGATGGAACGGGGCTTCTTCAGTCACTGTTAGACAAGATGGTGTAATAATATTGACGTCAGATCTAACAGTACCCTTACTTGATGTGAGTTTTGATATTTTAGCACCAACACCCACTCTTGATGTAACAGATGTCGCGATTGACGAAAATAATGGTCCTGCAGTATTTACAGTGGAGCATATTGGTGCTTCTGCATCGGGTTCTTTTAGTGCTAATTATTCTATTACTGCAGGTTCAGCTACCCAGGGGGTTGACTATAGTACAAGTTCTGGACTCTATACTGGAACGTTAAATTTTAATGGGACCGTCGGTGATACAGAGCAAATAACAGTTTTGATCACCAATGATTTTGATTTTGAGCCTAACGAAACCTATACAATTCAATTTACCTCGGTAACCGATGTTTCCGTAGATATTACAGATACTGCTACCGGTACGATAAATAACGATGATGTTGAAGCCGTAATTCTAATTGATAATGAAACGGAAACGGAAGATTCTGGTTCAATGATATTTACAGCCACTCATACTGGAGGTGATAGGCCAGCATCTTTTACCGTTGATTATGTAATCACTGCAGGAACAGCAAGTGAGGGGGTCGATTATACTACAGGATCTGGTTTTTATACTGGTACATTGAGTTTTGATGGTACAGCAAGTGACACCGATGTAATAACGATATCGATTACGGATGATTCCTTTTTTGAAACATCTGAAAATTTTACAATTAGTTTCACCAGCAGCACTGATGGCAACGTAAATATTGCAGATACCGCTACAGGTACAATTGACGATGATGAAATTATCTTAAACGACCAACCATTGACTTTGTTTGAACAAATTAATGGCTATTATGATTATGCAGTAACCGGTGGTACTTTTAGGACTCAATCAAATGGTGTCAACGCATGTACTATTACAAATACCTCTTCTGCGACAGGATTGACAACAACAGTACCTGGTACGGGCACTATTGAAAGGGCCTACTTAATATGGGCGCATTCAAACCCCACTCCCGACACTAATGTAACATTCCAAGGGCAGAGTGTAGAAGCGCAATTGGTGAATTCGTATTTACACTCCGGCAACCGGGACTTTTACGGTATGGTGGCCGATGTGACCACCATAATAGATGCCACCCCTAATGTGAATACGACAACTTTTACCGTAACAAACCTTACGATTGATAATTCAGCTACATATTGTAATAGTGCAACAGTTTTAGGAGGCTGGTCCTTATTAGTTTTTTATGAAGAGTTATCGTTACCTGCGGTAACCATTAACTTTTATAATGGTTTTGATGGGGGGTCTGATGCAGTATCTACGTTTACACTTTCAGGTTTTTATGCTATCGGATCAGCGGGATCAAAAACTTCTGTATTATCCTGGGAGGGGGATGATACCTTGGCCAACAATGAAAATCTTCAATTTATCACAACTTCAGCTGGAACAAACACGCTAAGTGGGGATGGTGGTCAAACAGGTACCAATCCATTTAACTCCACAATTTATGATAATACGGCTGCTCCTGTTGTCAATAATTCAAATATATATGGGGTTGATTTGGACACCTATGACGTTTCTACTTTTCTGCAACAAGGTGAATCTTCAGCCACCACAAGGGTTCAGGTAGGGCAAGATTTGGTAATCATGAACTCCGTTTTGCTCAAAGTACCATCGAATTTGATTACAGGTACCGTTTTCGAGGATGTCAATTATGGTGGAGGCAATGGTAGAGATTTAGCAGCTTCATCCGGAGTTCCTATTCCAGGTACTACCGTCGAACTTTACGATAATGCAGGAAATCTTTTCGATACACAAACAACAGATGTCAATGGTGCATTTGCCTTTGGAGGTATGGCTGATGGAAGTTATAGCTTAAGAGCTGTAAATAGTACGGTTCGATCTACTAGATCTGGAGGTAGCACTTGTACATCATGTGTGCCGGTACAAACCTTCAGAACTAATTTCGGGTCAAGTACCTTAACTGGAGTCACCACCGAAATTGGTGGTGCAAATCCTGCAGGTGTTGACACGATCGTTGGTGTTTTAACGGGAGCTCAATCCGTCGCTTCCGTATCGATAAGCAGTGAAGGAGCCATTGGAATGGATTTCGGTTTCAACTTTAATACCATTGTAAACACCAACGAGGATGGCCAGGGATCACTTGAACAATTTATTGTTAATGCCAATACTTTAAATGCCTCAGGAATTGATATTGTTACAAATAGTATTTTTGACCCCGTAGCTGGTGATGATACCTCGATATTCATGATTCCACCAACATCCGACCCCTTAGGACGGACGGCTGATAGCAATTTTGCAAGTGGTTATTTCGATATTAGTATTTCAAATGGAAGTCCTTTGAGCGCCATAACTGGCCCAAATATTGTTATAGATGGAAGAACGCAAACAGCATATTCGGGTGACACAAATTCAGGCACGATAGGAGCCGGTGGAACAGCGGTTGGTACGTCAAGTACTAATCTTCAGAATTTTGAATTACCTGAAATTCAAGTACATAGAAGTAATGGTGATGTCTTTCAGATTCAAGGTGACAATGATGTAATACGTAATCTTGCGATTTATGCAGACCAAAGGACAGCAATTTTATTTGATGATGGCAGCGGTAGTACAGTTTCCAACTCCCTTATTGGTGTAAATGCGCTAGGGGTCAATGCTGGCATCTCCCCCTATGGTGTTGAAATAGAGGGTACAACTGTTACCAATCTTTTTGTTGAATCGAATTACATTGCAACGACTACGAATGCAGGGGTTTTCGTAAATGGAGGAACCGGAACAAAAACAATTCAAGGAAATCATATATTCAATATTGGTGATAATCCTTGTGACCTTGGTATAGACATCCGAAATGGTTCGAATGGTGTTCTCATTCAAAATAATCTTATTGAAGATTCGCAAGGAATAGGTGTGAAATCAACTGGAGGCTCCGGTGGGGTTGATATTCTTGAAAATACAATTACGGGTTCAGGACAAAATACAGGTACTTGTGTTGGTAACCCCGGTGATTTCGGTATTTCAATGATTGGTAGCAACAATCAAGTGGTGAATAATGTCATCTATGATAACGGTGGTGCTGGTTTAGTTTTAAATGGCTCTAACACCTCTGGAAACCTTATTTCGAGAAACTCCTTTTATAATAATGGAACCAATGGTGATGCCCTAGGTATTGATCTAAACGGAGATGGAGTCACATTAAACGATTCTGGAGATGGAGATAGCGGCCCAAATGGCTTACTAAATTTTCCAATAATTCAAACAGCCTACAAATCAGGTTCGAACGTTGTTGTCTCTGGTTGGTCAAGACCTGGTGCTACGATTGAGTTTTTTCTGACTGATGTCAATCAAGGCACAGCTACCTTGGGTGATAATCAATTAGGACTTTCCGCAGATTATGGAGAAGGTCAAGTGTTTTTAGCTACCTTGGTTGAGGGTAGTGGTTCTGATACGGATTCTGGGACCTCATTCTATTTCGATGATGATAGTAATACAGATAATACCAATAAATTCAGCTTCACTTTCGCAGTACCTCCTGGCGTATTATTAGGAGATGATCTTACAGCAACAGCAACAATAGCAAATTCTACTTCTGAGTTTTCACCCTTCAGCAAATTGAAGGCCTTTACGGTTATTACAAACAGAAGAATCACCTATCGCGTAAAGAAAGATTAGCCCTTTTCTTACAAAAAATAACTATAAATCACTGATTTATAGGGTGTTGTTATAGTTGTAAACCTCCATTATAATAACGGAAAACCTCAACTTTCTCTTGCTAGATGATGTTATAATAGACCTTCACAACATTTTTTTTATCACTTTTAAGCCATCCAATATCTTAGAACTTAATTAAACTGGGAGCGGTTCTATTGACTTTCCTTGGTCTAAGTCCCAAAAAATGAATTCTATACAACCATCGAAGTTTCCTCAGAACAACATGGATAGGATACTCCTATATTTTATGTTGATGGCTTCTTTTATGGCTACTTCTCAAACTACGTTTATTGAAAGTGCGACGGCGCACGGACTTAATATTTCAGGTAATAAGGACGGGGGGCATGCTTGGTCTGATTTTGATCGTGATGGGGACCTCGATGTATTGGTATTAGAAAACACCAATTCTAAAAGTTACCTTATGCGTAATAATTCCGGAACCTATTCGAATGTTCAAGCCACTTTAGCTCCTGGCATGTTGAGTTCCGCTGCTGAACGCCAAGCTGTCTGGGGAGATTTAAACAATGACGGGCGCCCAGATTTCATGATAGGATCGCACGGTAATACAAACAGTAATCCAGCTTTTCAGATTTTCATTCAGAATCAAGATGGTTCCTTTGGTGATGGAAAAGGAGGTTATACCCCAATAACTGTAGGTCGGAGTGGTTATACAATAAATATTAATCCAATTAATGCTGAGGGAGCGGGTTTCTTCGATTTTGAGGGCGATGGTGATTTAGACATCTTTTTTGATAGCCATAACTATGGTATTGAACTATTAAGGAACAATTATATCAGTCATATTTCACATACGATAATAAACCCTCCGGCGACTAGTATGTTTACCCACATTACCACAGGTAATGGCAATGGGGTCGTTAATTTTGGGCTAAATCAATTTGCCAGCGATGGAGATTATGGCACAGCAGCGGATGTAGATGATGATGGATGGGTAGATATTTTCATGCGTAAAAGAAATGAAAACGATTTTTTTCTTAATCAAGGAGGTGTTTTCTCAAACGGTTCTGATTTGGCGCAAGCGCACAATAATAACAAAGGTGGTAACGGGTTATGGGATCTCGATAATGACGGAGACTTAGATGCAGTTTGGACAGAAAACGATCTTACCCAAATATTTAGGAATGACGGCCCGGGTGTTTGGACTGCCCTGGGGGCGACTGTTTTCCCTGGCCTACCCCAACCTTCTAACACGAATCAAGGTAATTCAAACGCAAGTATAGATGCCTTGGCTGGAGGTGACATTGATAATGATGGGGATATCGATATAATCTTAGTAGGAAATAATCGAAGTTATCTGTATATCAATCAATTAAATAGCCCAACCCCTGCACCAGGAGTGATAGGTAGTGGAGCTGCAATGACATTTAGTTTGGATCCCCAAACATTTAATTCCAGCAACGGTGAGGGTACCACGATGGTCGATTTTGATGATGATGGTGACTTGGATATTTATATGAGCATAAGCGGCACAAATCGATTATATGTAAATCAGCTACCTGTTGCTAATCGAAATAACCACTTGATGGTGAATGTTTCAGAAGATAGAAATGCCGATGGATCCACCGGTGGTTTTGCTGGAAGAACAGCTATCGGCACCAATGTTTTGATACGTGATTGTGATGGAAACATTATTAGCGGACTTCGGCAAGTTAATGGTGTATTCGGACATGGAACTCAACAACCGGAAGAAGTACACTTTGGTTTACCACTAGGTGAAAATCAGACCTATTTAATTGAAGTACATTACCCCAATTTTTATGACCCAATCGATGGTTTTACCCGCCTGATTGCTACTGGGATAGCTCAACCGAGTCTAATTGCCGGAACCAATCATTATACACTTACCACTACGGATGCCGAATCTTTGCAAAATGAAAACGCTCCCGTAGCCAATGATGACTTTGAAACGGTATCTTATGGAACAGCAGTTTCGGTTCAGATTAATCTTTTTGACAATGATTCTGAACCTGATGGAGAAAATTTCTACATTGAAAGCATAGTTCAACCAGCAATAGGTTCGGTAACAATAGATGATGCGGATAATGGGTTAGTGACCTATACATACAGCGCAGGTATACCTTTTCCTGGAGCCACTTTCGATTATACAATTTCTGATGCTCAGGTCACTTTATGTCCAAGTGCAGGCTTATCAGATAGTGCCACAGTGACCATTGATGAGCCCTGCGCCGACCCCACAGGAGTAGATACTGATGGAGATGGAATAAACGATGTATGTGATTTAGATGATGATAACGATGGTATTTTAGATACGGTTGAACGAGCGAAAACAGTATTATGGGTAACACAAGGGACACCTGAAACAGAAGAACAAAATACAATTGATAAACTGACAGCACTCGGTTATACTGTGACCGTTGTAGATGATAACGTAGGTGGGAATGCAAATGATTTTTCAGTCACCTTTTTGTACGAGGATGTTAATAGCGGCACCGCCTATGCTAACGTAGCCAATCTATCAACTACTACAAACGGGGTAATTACCAGTGAGAATGCCCTTTTTGACGAAATTTTAGGTACATCAGGTGCCACTGGAAATACAAATACCAATTTCATAAATATTACCGATAACACCCATCCAATAACCTCAAATTTACCTTTGGGTAACTATGATGTTGGCGATGCTGCTTTCTATGTGAATAATGTAGTATCTGGTCAAAAATTAGGAAATCATCCAAATGGACAAGCGGTATTGATAGTATGGGAAGAAGGAGATGCAATGGATACTGGAATTGCCCCTGGAAGAAGAACCGTGTTGCCATTAACAAATAGTACTGGGGGCTTTAACTCGAATGGTGAGGACCTTTTGGTAAATGCCATTATTTGGACAGGAAATATTGATACGGATGAGGACGGAATAGCTGATCATTTAGATTCTGATAGTGACGCTGACGGCTGTAATGACGCTATTGAGGCGTATTCAAATTTGTCTGCAGATCCCGATAGTAACGATTATTATGGTACTGGAAATCCACCGCCTGTAAATACCGATGGAACTGTTGTAGCTGCCAGTTATCAAACGCCCGCAGACAATGATTCCAACGGAACTTATGATTTTCAGGAAGCGGGAACGGCTCCTTCCATTAGTTCTCAACCTGCAAATCTTACTATTTGCCCTGGTTGCAGCGGTACTTTTTCAGTTACTGCAAGTAATTCAGATGGGTATCAATGGCAAACATTTAATGGAACATCTTGGGTAGATTTGACCGATTCTGGCATCCATTCTGGTACAACAACGAGTACATTAAATATTACAAATGCCACTCCATCAGATAATGGAAATCAATATCGAGTTCTTGTCTCTAATTCACTTTTCATCTGTACTACCATAATTTCTAATACAACAATCTTAACTGTAAATGTATCATCGGTTATTACGAATCGGAGAATCACATATAGGGTTAAAATGAACTAGTCTCGAATCATTTAGAACACTCTTTTTGGCAGTTCTTACAAGTGATTTTTCCTACATATAATAGTTGTGAACTTACTGATATACAATGCTTAATCGACCAATGAAACATTCAAAAACCTCAACTTTTATGACCTATACATTACATTTTAACGGTTACACAACATTTATTTTCCAATGGGGGTCTTAAGGTTATTTTTGTAAAGTGTAATTAAACCATTCAACCAAATATGGTTTTAATCACAACCCAAAGTATGAATAACTTAACCGAACTCAACCAAGGTTTTCGTCCAGAAAACAAGATGGCATTTAGAATGCAATTACATTCTCTTTCCCATGGTACATGTTCTTTTGCGAACGTGATTTCCGTTAACTATTCAGCTTAGTACAATTTTCAAGAAAGCCGTCAGGTCTTTATTGAAGGATAACAATGAAAAAAATTAAGTAGACAATACAATTTCTAAGTAAAGTAATGGTCATGAAGAAAATAATTGTAGTACTAACTTTTCTAATATCAGGTTTGGCATTTGCCCAAACCACGGTCACATTAGAAGATCAATGTAATTGCGAGGTTCTCAGCGGAACTGCGGTTACAACACCAGGAATGGTTACTCCGGCAGGAGCCGATACTGGCGACATCTACGTTAACACCAATACTGGGACTATCTATTTTTGGGATGGTGATTCTTGGGAGCTGACCTCTTCCGATGATCAACAACTTCAAAACTTTGCTTTTGATTCTTTGACTAATCTACTTTCACTTGAAATAGAAAATGGAAATATCGTTACAGTAGACTTATCTTCTCTTGACCAAACTGCAGCGGATGTTTCTTATGATAATGCGACATCCGGCTTAACGGCAACGGATGTACAGGCGGCGATCGATGAGATCAATGCAGCAGCGGGAACCGTGGCTTTGACCGACAACCTTGACGGTACATATACCTTTACGGATGCCGCAGGCGGGACCGTACTTATTACCGATACTTCATTGTCCACTATGTCTGCTCCGGTCAACGGGGTTTACACGTATACGGATGAGAGCGGGGCAACCCAGACCATCGATACGAACGCGAGTTCGAACCCTTATGACAATACGACATCGGGCTTAACGGCAACGGATGTACAGGCGGCGATCGATGAGATCAATGCAGCGGCGGGAA
>NZ_VATY01000003.1:0-414496 GCF_005885635.1 Maribacter algarum (ex Zhang et al. 2020) | reverse complement strand
CACGTATACGGATGAGAGCGGGGCAACCCAGACCATCGATACGAACGCGAGTTCGAACCCTTATGACAATACGACATCGGGCTTAACGGCAACGGATGTACAGGCGGCGATCGATGAGATCAATGCAGCGGCGGGAACCGTGGCTTTGACCGACAACCTTGACGGTACGTATACCTTTACTGATGCCGCAGGCGGGACCGTACTTATTACGGATACTTCCTTATCGACGATGTCTGCTCCTGTAAACGGGGTTTACACGTATACCGATGAGAGCGGGGCAACCCAGACCATCGATACGAACGCGAGTTCGAACCCTTATGACAATACGACATCGGGCTTAACGGCAACGGATGTACAGGCGGCGATCGATGAGATCAATGCAGCGGCGGGAACCGTGGCTTTGACCGACAACCTTGACGGTACGTATACCTTTACTGATGCCGCAGGCGGGACCGTACTTATTACGGATACTTCCTTATCGACGATGTCTGCTCCTGTAAACGGGGTTTACACGTATACCGATGAAGCAGGCAATGTACAGACTATTGATTCAAATGATCCTGATGCTGTCGTCGGAAATGAAGTGGTAAATGGTACAGATGCTACCTTGACTAGATCCGGTACAGGAACTAATGCCGACCCATATACTTTAGATGTATCAGCAGATGGAATAACCAATGCTGAAATTGCCGATGATGCAGTTCAATTAGAAAATATTGCCAATGGTACAACTACAGGTCAAGTTATCCAGTGGGATGGTACGGATTGGGTGCTTATAGATTTAGGATCTGTAACAGTTACTGAAATAGACGGAGTTATAGGAAATGAAGTTGTAAATGGTACGGATGCCACCTTGACCAGATCCGGAACTGGAACCAATGCCGATCCCTATACTTTGGATGTGGCTGCCGACGGAATAACGAATGCTGAAATCTCAGATAACGCTGTACAATTGGAAAATATAGCTGATGGTTCAGCTATTGGCCAAATCATGCAGTGGAACGGAACGGACTGGACTCTCGTTGACGGAGGTGGTTTAAGCACAGATGACCAGAATATTGAAAGTCTAGGGGTTGACACAACAACAAATGTGTTGACTGTCGGAATCGAAGATGGAACAAGCCAGACAGTGGACCTTTCACATTTAGATGATGCCGGCACTGACGACCAGGATGCAACCGAGGTAAATTTGAACGCTGCGGTAGATGTTGATGGCGATGGAAACAACGAAACGACGGTCCAGGAAGCTATCGAGGACTTAGCTGCGGGTAGTACGGATGACCAGAACATCGAAAGTCTAGGAGTCGATACGACAACAAATGTATTGACCGTAGGTATCGAGGATGGCACAAGCCAGACAGTGGATCTTTCCCATTTAGATGATGCAGGTACTGATGATCAAATTGCATCCGAAGTTAATATTACCGACGCTGGAGGTAACTTTACAGCGACGGAGGTCGAAGGTGCGCTAGCGGAACTCGCTGCTGGTAGTACAGACGATCAGAACATTGAAAATCTGGCACTTAATGGGGCCACCAACGAACTGACAGTGGGAATCGAAGACGGAACAAGTCAAACAGTCGATCTTTCAGGCTTAGTCGGGACTGATGACCAAGATGCTACGGAAGTAAACTTGAATACAGCGGTGGATGTTGATGGCGATGGAAATAATGAAACAACGGTCCAGGAAGCTATCGAAGATTTAGCTGCGAACAGCACAGACGATCAAAATATTAGCACAGATGGCTCAGCTGGTAATATTTCCATTGAAGATGGAAATACAATTACTTTAAATGTAAATGATGCGGATGCTGTTATTGGAAACGAGTACAATACAGGTAGTGCAATTACCGCGGGAAGCCTAGAGATAACAGATGGTGGCGGTACAGAGTCGGTGAACTTGATTAGTGGAGATGCTAACAACGATATTACTGCTGGTACTGATGGAGCATTATATTTGAATGTGGCTTCTGTAACTATTTCTGAGACCAATACAACATTGGGCTTCAACGGAGCGACCAATGAACTAACCTATACAAATGAACTGGGAAATAATCCAGTTTTGGACCTTTCCAGTCTAGTTGGTACGGACGATCAAACAGCGACGGAAGTAACTTATGACAATACTACATCAGGATTGACAGCAACAGATACACAAGCTGCCATTGATGAACTTTCAGCTGGAAGCACAGATAATCAAAACATTGAAAGTCTAGGAGTCGATACTACGACGAATGTATTGACCGTAGGTATCGAAGATGGTACAAGTCAAACTGTTGACCTTTCACATTTGGACGATGCAGGTACTGATGATCAAATTGCATCCGAAGTTAATATTACAGATGCCGGGGGCAACTTTACAGCGACAGAGGTTGAGGGTGCGTTAGCGGAGCTTGCCGCTAGTAGTACGGACAATCAGAACATTGAAAATCTGGCACTTAATGGAGCTACGAATGAATTGACAGTTGGTATCGAAGACGGAACGAGTCAAACGGTCGATCTTTCTGGCTTAGTGGGTACTGATAACCAAAACATCGAGAGTTTAGGCGTAAATGCAACCACGAATATATTGACAGTAGGTATTGAAGATGGAACGGGGCAAACAGTTGATCTTTCCCACTTGGATGATGCAGGTACGGATAACCAAAACATCGAAAGTTTAGGCGTAGATGCAACTTCTAATATCCTGACGGTAGGTATCGAGGATGGAACAAGTCAGACAGTTGATCTTTCCCACTTGGATGATGCCGGTACTGACAATCAGAACATCGAAAGTTTAGGCGTTGATGCTACTTCCAATATCCTAACTGTAGGTATTGAAGATGGAACCAGTCAGACAGTAGATCTTTCCCACTTGGATGATGCCGGTACCGACAATCAGAACATCGAAAGTTTAGGCGTTGATGCTACTTCCAATATCCTAACGGTAGGTATTGAAGATGGAACGAGTCAGACAGTTGACCTTTCCCATTTGGACGATGCTGGTACCGACAATCAGAACATTGAGAGTTTAGGACTTTCAGGAGCCAATGTACTGACAGTTGGAATCGAAGATGGTTCATCACAGACTGTTGATCTATCAGGTCTGGTTGGAACGGATGACCAGACAGCGGTGGAGGTAAGCATAGCGGATGCTGGAGGTAACTTTACTTCAACAGACGTTGAGGGAGCTTTGACGGAATTGGCAGCTGGCAGTACTGATAACCAGAATATCGAGAATTTAGGAGTTAGTACGACCACAAATGTATTGACAGTCGGTATCGAGGATGGTACGAGCCAAACGGTTGACCTTTCTCATTTAGATGATGCAGGAACCGATAATCAGAATATTGAAAGCCTTGCAGTGAATGCAACAACGAATGTACTAACGGTAGGCATCGAGGATGGAACGAGTCAAACAGTCGACCTATCTCATTTGGATGATGCAGGAACGGATGACCAAACTGCTGCAGAAGTAAGTATAGCTGATGCTGGTGGAAACTTCACGTCAACGGACGTTGAGGGAGCTTTGACCGAATTGGCAGCAGGAAGTACGGATAATCAGAATATTGAAAATCTTGGACTTTCAGGAGCCAACATATTAACAGTAGGAATTGAAGATGGTTCATCACAGACTGTTGATCTATCAGGTTTGGTCGGTACTGATAATCAGAATATCGAAAGCTTAGCAGTAAATACAACGTCAAATGTGTTGACCGTCGGTATCGAGGATGGTACAAGCCAAACGGTTGATCTTTCACATTTGGATGATGCCGGAACGGACAGTCAGACATTATCTACTGATGGCACTGCTGGTGATATTACTATTTCAGGTGGAAACAATATTACCTTGAATGTTGATGATGCTGATTCTATCATTGGTAATGAGGTCGTTAATGCTACAGATGCTACTTTGACTAGATCAGGAGCGGGAACGACATTAAGTCCATATACCTTGGATGTAGCTGCTGATGGAATTACCAATGCTGAAATTGCCGATGACGCAGTACAGTTAGAAAATATTGCTGATGGTACTTCTGACGGGCAGGTAATGCAGTGGGATGGAACATCTTCTTCCTGGACTTTAGTAGACTTGGGTTCAGTAACAGTAACAGAAAACGATGGTGTTATTGGGAATGAAGTTGTTAATGCAACAGATGGTACTTTGGTGCGTTCAGGAGCTGGTACGACGGTTAGTCCATACACATTAGATGTTGCTGCGGATGGAATTACCAATGCTGAAATTGCAGACAACGCCGTACAATTGGAAAACATAGCCGATGGAACATCTGCTGATCAAATTATGCAGTGGAATGGAGCAAACTGGGTTTTAGTGGATGGAGCAGGTTTGAGTACGGACAATCAGAATATCGAAAGCTTAGCAGTAAATACAACATCAAATGTATTGACAGTCGGTATCGAGGATGGAACAAGCCAAACGGTTGATCTTTCACATTTGGATGATGCCGGAACTGACAACCAGAATATCGAAAGCTTAGCTGTAAATACAACGTCAAATGTATTGACAGTCGGTATCGAGGATGGCACAAGTCAAACAGTTGATCTTTCCCACTTGGATGATGCTGGTACTGATAATCAAAACATTGAGAGTTTAGGACTTTCAGGCGCCAATGTATTAACAGTTGGAATAGAGGATGGTTCATCACAGACTGTTAATCTATCAAGTTTAGTCGGTACGGATGACCAGACCGCTTCAGAGGTAAGTATAGCCGACGCAGGGGGTAATTTCACATCAACAGATGTCGAGGGAGCTTTGACCGAACTAGCTGCTGGAAGTACCGACAATCAGAATATCGAAAGCTTAGCAGTAAATACAACATCAAATGTATTGACAGTCGGTATCGAGGATGGAACAAGCCAAACAGTTGATCTTTCACATTTGGATGATGCCGGAACTGACAACCAGAATATCGAGAGTTTAGGACTTTCAGGCGCCAATGTATTAACAGTTGGAATCGAAGATGGTTCTTCACAAACTGTTGACTTATCAGGTTTGGTTGGTACCGATAACCAGAACATTGAGAGCCTGGCAGTAAATACAACGTCAAATGTATTGACAGTTGGTATCGAGGATGGAACAAGCCAAACGGTTGATCTTTCACATTTGGATGATGCCGGAACTGACAACCAGAATATCGAAAGCTTAGCTGTAAATACAACGTCAAATGTATTGACAGTCGGTATCGAGGATGGTACAAGTCAAACAGTAGATTTATCTCATTTAGACGATGCAGGTACGGATGATCAGACTGCTGCAGAGGTAAGTATAGCCGATGCAGGGGGTAATTTCACATCAACAGATGTTGAGGGAGCTTTGACCGAATTGGCAGCAGGAAGTACAGATAATCAAAACATCGAGAGCTTAGGTGTAAATACAACATCTAACGTGTTGACGGTAGGTATCGAAGATGGAACGAGTCAAACGGTTGATCTTTCACATTTGGATGATGCCGGAACTGACAACCAGAATATCGAAAGCTTAGCGGTAAATACAACGTCAAATGTATTGACGGTTGGTATCGAGGATGGTACAAGTCAAACAGTAGATTTATCTCATTTAGACGATGCAGGTACGGATGACCAGACCGCTTCAGAGGTAAGCATAGCCGACGCTGGGGGTAACTTCACATCAACAGATGTTGAGGGAGCTTTGACCGAATTGGCAGCAGGAAGTACAGATAATCAAAACATCGAGAGCTTAGCTGTAAATACAACATCAAATGTATTGACAGTTGGTATCGAGGATGGCGCAAGCCAAACAGTTGATCTTTCCCACTTGGATGATGCTGGTACTGATAATCAAAACATTGAGAGTTTAGGACTTTCAGGCGCCAATGTATTAACAGTTGGAATAGAGGATGGTTCATCACAGACTGTTAATCTATCAAGTTTAGTCGGTACGGATGACCAGACCGCTTCAGAGGTAAGTATAGCCGACGCAGGGGGTAACTTCACATCGACAGATGTCGAGGGAGCTTTGACCGAATTAGCTGCCGGAAGTACAGATAATCAAAACATCGAGAGCCTAGCAGTAAATACCACAACGAATGTATTGACTGTAGGTATAGAAGACGGTTCAAGCGATACAGTAGATCTTTCCCACTTGGATAATCCAGGAACGGACAATCAAAATATCGAGAATCTAGGATTGGCCGGTACCACCTTAACTGTGGGCATCGAAGACGGAACTGCTCAAACGGTTAATCTATCGAGTTTGGTGGGAACTGACAACCAGAATATCGAGAGCCTGGCAGTAAATACCACAACGAATATATTGACTGTAGGTATTGAAGATGGTTCAAGCGATACGGTAGATCTTTCCCACTTGGATAATCCAGGTACTGATAATCAAAATATAGAAAGTCTTGCTGTAAACACCACTACGAATGTATTGACAGTTGGTATCGAGGATGGTACAAGTCAAACCGTGAATTTATCGCATTTGGATAATTCAGGTACGGACAATCAGAATATTGAGAGCCTTGGACTATCAGGCGCCAATGTATTGACAGTTGGTATTGAGGATGGTTCATCGCAGACTGTTAATCTATCTAGTTTGGTGGGCACCGATAACCAGAACATCGAAAGCCTAGCAGTAAATACCACAACGAATGTATTGACTGTAGGTATCGAAGATGGTTCAAGCGATACTGTTGATCTTTCCCACTTGGACGATTCCGGAACGGACAATCAAAATATCGAGAATCTAGGATTGGCCGGTACTACCTTAACAGTGGGCATTGAAGACGGAACTGCTCAAACGGTTAATCTATCGAGTTTGGTCGGAACTGATAACCAGAATATCGAGAGCTTAGCGGTAAATACTACTACTAATGTACTGACCGTAGGTATCGAAGATGGTTCAAGCGATACAGTAGATCTTTCCCACTTGGATAATCCAGGTACGGACAATCAAAATATCGAGAATCTAGGCTTGGCGGGTACTACCTTAACAGTGGGCATCGAAGACGGAACGGCTCAAACGGTTAATCTATCGAGTTTGGTAGGAACTGACAATCAGAATATCGAGAGCTTAGCGGTAAATACTACTACTAATGTACTGACCGTAGGTATCGAAGATGGTTCAAGCGATACAGTAGATCTTTCCCACTTGGATAATCCAGGTACGGACAATCAAAATATAGAAAGTCTTGCGGTAAACACTACTTCCAATGTATTGACGGTAGGTATCGAGGATGGTACAAGTCAAACTGTGAATTTATCGCATTTGGATGATTCAGGTACGGACAATCAAAATATAGAAAGCCTTGGTTTATCAGGTACCACGTTAACAGTGGGTATTGAAGATGGGTCCAGTCAAACAGTTGATCTTGCAGGTTTAAGCGACCACGACTGGTATGAAGTAGGTGGTACGTCTGCCCCGAATGCCATTGGGGATAATATATTCACACAAGGTACAGTTGCTATAGGAAGGGCTACTGTGACTGCAGGACGTACACTTGATGTTGAGGGTGATATTGAATTAAATGAGCGTGTTTATATGAACGGAGACGAAGCTTTCCAATCTTTAACTTCTAATAATTGGTTGCGAATAAATCCGAGTAACGATTTTAGTTCAGGAACACGCGTTGATGGTCATTTTAGAGCCGATGATCGCATGACTGTAAATGAAAGTGGAAATAACAATGATATGAGAGTTGAAGGGCAAAATGATATTAATCTTTTGTTCACTGACGCTTCTACTGACCAAGTTGGTATCGGCTTAAACAGCCCTGAAGCCAAATTAGATGTAAATGGTAATGCACGGGTACGTACTTTGCCTGCTGCTGCAGACACCGATCAACTTGTTTCGGCAGATGTAGATGGTAACCTTAGGAAGGTAAATTCTTTGAAAGCTTCAAAAGTTTTCTATCCACCCTCAATAACCGTAGATGCATCTACTACGGGTATAAAAAACATCGATTTATATGACGAGTATTTGACTCAATTTAGCATGCCAACGGTTGGTAGTACGGGAGCTCCACTGGCTGTACCATTTTACGGTCCGACAGATTTGTATTATTATGTGACATATGCTGATCCTACCGTTTTCGAAACTGACATAGGTGACCCCAATTTTCCAACAATCGATGCCGATGGTAATTTGACCATAGAGGTTGAAAACATCCCAACAGATTATAACACATTAATCAACGTAGTATTCGTTGTTAAGTAAATTTAGTAACCGAACGATCCCAAATCGAATTGAAAGTAATCCCTACATATAAAAAGCTAATCCTCAGCCTTGTTTTTACCTTGCTGGGGATTCTTGTATCCAATGCCCAGTTCTTACTACAAGCGCCCAACAGTGGTGACGAAACAAATTATCAATGGTATGAGGCTCAGGATACAAGTACAGTTTTAGGAACTGATTTCTTCTTAGAAGTTACTGAGCAAGGTGTATACTTTGCAACTTATGATGGCACACTTTGCGGCTCAAACGCTACTGGGTATTTCATTGTAACGAATTGTAACTCTCCTTACAATGAGGTTATCATGGATATTACCGCTAATATTCCCTCCGGGGCAACAGTTAGTTGGAATCCCTCGGTAACAGGGGACCAAACAAGACCGATGGTTATTGCAACACAGACGGTACAACGCTATACGGCAACCATCACAAAAGCGGGTAACAATAGTAGCTTACCCAATTTCACGATTGTGTGTATCGATGAATCGGCGACCTTAGTTGATGATGTCGTTACAACGGATGAAGATGTTTCCGTTACGATTGATATTTACGACAACGATTCAGATTTACCTGACACAGGCACACTTACCACTACCAACCCAACAAATGGAACTGTAATTGTAGATAACAATAGTACTCCGAACAATCCTTTGGATGATATTGTCACCTATGTTCCGAATCCGGATTATAATGGTCCAGATTCTTTTGATTATACGGTTTGTAACATCTTTGGTGATTGCAGTACTGCAACTGTAAATATTGATGTGCTTCCTATTGTTGACGCAATTGATGATTTTGTAGCTACTCCTGAAGATACTCCCCTTGATATTGATATTTTGGGCAATGATAATGATCTTCCATCAACAGGCACATTAACAACGACAACCCCAACTGACGGTACGGTGGTCATTAATGATAACGGTACTCCTAACATTCCTTCAGATGATACCGTGACCTACACCCCGAACACGGATTTCGTGGGAGTCGACACTTTCGACTATACCATTTGTGATTCGGTTGGAAATTGTAGCACTGGAACGGTAACTATTGTTGTTACGGATGTAATAAATCTTGATACGGATAATGATGGAATTCTTGATAATATAGAAGACCTAGATGCTGACAACGACGGTGACCCAACGACCAATCCTACAGATACCGATGGTGACGGTATTGCAGATTATTTAGATATCGATAGTGATAATGATGGTATTCCAGATAATGTTGAAGGACAAACAACAGATGATTATATAGCACCAAGTGGAGAAGATTTGAATGCAAATGGTCTGGATGATGCCTACGAACAGAATGGTAACCTAGGAATATTCCCAGTGGACACTGATAATGACTTACTTGCAGATTATTTAGATGAGGATAGCGATAATGACAACGTTCCTGATAATATAGAAGGTCATGACAACAATCAAGATGGAATCCCTGATGTTGTTTTAATTGGTTCGGATAAAGACTTAGATGGCTTAGATGATGCTTATGAAGGTACCACTCAAATAGATTTGGATGTTAATGATGAAATCGATGATCCCTACAACGACCTTCCGAATACAGACGGTGATGGCGAATCAGATTATAGGGATACTGACGACGACGACGACGGAATTGATACAATTGATGAAGATATGAATGGTGATGGAAACTACGCTAATGATGATAGTGATGGAGATGCAATTCCCGAATACCTAGATCGTCCAGCACCTGAGGCAATTGAAATCTTTAATGTGATTACACCAAATGGGGATGGTATTCATGATGTTCTAACGATTTCAGGTTTAGAGAATTACCCAGTAAATACAATTCGAATTTATAACCGTTGGGGAGTTTTAGTATATACAACAAATGCTTACAACACAGAAGGAAATGTCTTTGATGGAACATCAATAGGAAGAGTAACAGTTCAGGTAGATAATAAATTACCTGTGGGTACGTATTTCTATATTTTAGATTACGAAGACGAGAATGACAATATGAAATCACTGTCAGGTTACTTATACCTAAATAGATAATTTATGAGGTCTCAAGTGAAAAACTATATATGTGTTAGATCGACTTTAGTCAAGATTATTTTCTTGATGTTGGTCTCCGGTACATCCATGTACGCTCAGCAAGACGCGCAGTATACACAATACATGTATAACACGGTAAGTGTAAACCCGGGTTATGCGGGCTCGAGAGGTCATTTAAGCGTCGGTGCCCTTCATAGATCGCAGTGGGTAGGTCTCGATGGAGCACCTACTACACAAACTTTTAATATTCACTCACCAATAGGGTACAGAGGAGTAGGCCTAGGACTGTCAGTTGTAAATGATAAAATCGGCCCTACTTCAGAAACGAATTTTGATATTGACTTTTCATACACTATTTACACATCAACAGAAGCTAGATTAAGTTTTGGATTAAAGGCAAGTGGAAACCTTTTAGATGTTAAGTTCTCTGAACTGAACCAATTTACTACTGACCCAAATTTAGCAGTAGATATTGATAACAGATTTACCCCGAATTTTGGAGCAGGGGTATATTATCATACCAACAAATTCTATGCAGGACTTTCGGTACCAAGGTTTTTACAAACTACTCATTTTGATGAATCTTCCTTATCGACAGCCAAAGAGCAAATGAACTTTTATTTTATAACCGGATATGTTTGGGATTTAAACACTTCATTGAAATTTAAACCAACAGTATTGGCCAAGGTGGTTCAAGGCGCCCCTTTACAAGTAGATCTTTCCGCTAATTTCATGCTAAGTGATAAATTCATATTAGGAGCTGCGTATCGCTGGGATGCAGCGGTAAGTGGGATGCTAGGTTTTAATATCTCAGAAGGATTCCTGATTGGTTTGGCATATGATAGAGAAGTTACTGAATTAGGTAGTGCGGCCTTTAATGATGGTTCGTTTGAGGTCATATTGCGTTATGATTTTATCAAGACAAAAGGGCAGTTGAAATCGCCAAGATTTTTCTAAATAACAAGATAAACATGTTTGTATGAAATAAAATCAATAATCAACCAATTCCATGCCCCTCAAAAACACTGACCATCTTTTTCTAAATATATTATGGCGCTCAAAAACCTTGATTTTTGTGATTGCTATATTTTCATTTATTCAGAAATCACATAGTCAGGCGAATTCTATCAGAACAGGAGTTACCTTTAACTGGGCCGATAATCAAAGTTCACTCAGCGATCCTGCAAATTTACAGTCAATAAATATTGGAGGAGTAGATTATACAACTTTTGTTGTTCCTTCATCATATGAGATGACCAATCTTGGACCTGGTGGTCATAATCAAAATAATATATGGACAAACGGTACCCAAACCACCAGTGGAAGTGATGATCCCAATTGGGCTTCCGATGCTCTAGACGCTTATCAATCATTGAACCTTAATCATTATTTTCAATCCAATAGTGCTGGGGATAATTTTTGCAATGACTATACGGCCGTTGCTACTACAAATGCACAGATTCAAACAATCCGATATCTACCTGGTATTCCTTCAAATCCGGATGGGGTTATTGCCATTACAGAGCGTGGCGGTAATAACTGTATGTATATTGAATTGCACGGTATTCCTGCAGGAGGTGGGCCGGAACAATTATTGGGTCGCACATTTGTTAGAAACGAATTCAATTTGACTGGTGTAGGGCCTCAGGTGGCACCTTCCGCAAATAGCGATTATTGGAGTAGTGGGAGAAACAATGAAAATAACCAAGTAATCGGTATTGCTCTATATCATCTTTCTGACATGGCGCCAGTTGGTTCTTTGATCACTTCGATTCGTTATCTAGGTGCAACAACCGACCATGGTGATGGCAAGTTCTTTTTGATGCAAACCTATGCAGAGGATGATACCCTTGAAATCAAATTAGATCGTGAAGGCAATGGTGATATCGGCGAAAATGACATGGTACCCGCGGGTAGTACATATACACTTACTACCACCACTTCAAATGGAAATTTGACTTTCAATCCGGATGGGACATTCAATTACGTGCCTAATCCCGGCTATACAGGAAATGATACCTTTGAATATGAAGTATGCCTTCCTCCACCTAATGCAAGCGTTTGTGATACCGGGATAGCTATTATAATTATTAAACTTGAAGCAATATTTGATAATTTGAATGTGGCCATTAATACTACCGATAATGTCGTTAACGTTCTTGACAACGATAATTTCGGAAGTTCAGGTCTGCAAGCAAATGGGGCGATAACAAACTTTACATTACCTGTTAATGGTACAATAGCCCTAAATGATAATGGTACGCCTGTTGACTCCAACGATGATTTTTTCACCTATACGCCGAACAATGGCTTTCTTGGTACGGATACATTTAGTTATGAAATTACCGATGCCGGTGGAGGTACAGATGTGGCCTATGTATATCTTACCGTATCAGATGATATAGATAGCGACGGTGTAGACGATAGAACAGATGAAGATGATGACAATGATGGGATATTGGACACGGCTGAAGGAATGGAGTGCATTAATGACGATTATTTTGCTTGGGAATTTAACACTCCCGTTGGAACTAGGACTAATGATTTTGTTCAGAACCCAGCAATTTCGAATTGGCTTATTTCTAACACTACCGATGTTACGACGGGTGCCGGTTTAACGGGTGGTTCTCCAAATTCAGAGCTACAATTATCCAATATGGACGCCTTGAACTATAGCGAAGCAATAGCTCAAGAAGAATATGTTGAGGTTAGTTTTACAACTGCCGTTGGATTAATCAATCCTTTAATGGAAAGGGTGGGTATGAATTGGTATCAAAATGGAGGTGGTACGATAATAGGAAACTCCTACGATGTTGCCCTGGCTATCTCGAAGGATAATTTTACAACCTCGGTCTTGCTTTACTCTGATATTAGAATTCATTATCCGACAAATGGAGTATCGGAATTTTTTGACTTATTTCCCTCCGGTGTAACCTATAATCTTGAAGAGAATACGAACTATACCATGCGAGTCTATGCTTACAATCAACAAAACGATGGCAATGTTGCCTACTCCGTCTTTGATGATTTTACCATTAGGGTTTCATCTTGTCAGAACCGTAATAGCGATAGCGACATAAATCCTGATCATCAGGACTTAGATAGTGACGGCGACGGTATTCCGGATAATGTTGAAGCGCAGACCACAATTGGTTATATCGCTCCGAATGCTGATGATGCTGCGACTTATTTATTAAACAATGGTGTAAACTCAGCTTATTTGGGTGGAATTGTACCTATAAATACTGACACTTCAGATAACCCGGATTATCTCGATTTAGATTCTGATAATGAAGGAGGCAATGATACCAACGAGGCTGGTATTACTCTGTCGAGCAATGATATTGACAATGACGGTCTTGATGATTCTACAGATGAGGATTTAGGGGGATTTATTGACCCAGCCGGGACTATTGACAATCCATTGACAACACCAGTGAGATTACCCGATTTAGATATGGATGCAGGCATTGGTGGAGATGTTGATTATAGAGATGCTGTCGATGATAGCACGGATACAGATAACGATACTATTCCAGATCGGGTGGATATGGATGACGATAATGACGGTATACCTGATATTGAGGAGTGTCTTGGTGAGAATCCTAGAATGTTAAAATATACAATGGCCAGTGGACAAACAATTACAAATGCAGATTATGGATTGAGTGTAACTTCTACAGGACATCCGATAGTAGGTGCCAATGAGTTCCATATTGCTATGGAAGAGGACGCTCCAGGTCATGAATTTACTTTTGCAGAACCTGTTGGACGTCTTTCTTTAACTTTAGGAAATGTGCATTCAACCAACGAAATTGGAGATTTTCAACTCACCCTGGCTGACGGAACCATAGTTTCAAATGCAGATTTCATCGTAACACAGGACGCATTCGAGGATGTATATGATTTTCAAGCTAGGGAAGACAGCGGTGATCCTAATTACGCCATTGATTTGGTGAAAAGAGTAGGTGCACCGTATCCTGCTGGAATACGATATGTCCGAAACGGACCTGGTACTGGGCAATCTTGGGGTATTCTTGTTTTCGAAGGTTACGAATTAAACCCAATTGTAAGCTTTTCATTTACCCAACTTACGGGTCCAGATCTTGGTATGAGCGGGGCTATAGCTGCACTACGACCAGTCGATTGCGATACGGATGGCGATGGGGTTTTCAACTACCTTGATTTAGATAGCGATAATGATGGAATTCTCGATGCGGTCGAAATAGGCCACGGGGCATCACATACAAATGGTATTGTTAGTGGAACCGTTGGAGTTGATGGAATCCCAAATATAGTTCAATCCACGCCTGATGATAGAGCATATAACTACTCTTTTTCTGAAAGTGCTGATGATACCGATACAATATATGATTTTCTTGATTTAGATTCCGATGGTGACGGTATGCCCGATAATGTCGAAGCACAGACAACTATTGGATATGTCAATCCAAATCCTGATGATGCAGCGACTTATTTAACGAATAATGGTGTGAATTCCGCCTATTTGAGTGGTGTGGTTCCTACCAATACAGATGGCACCGATAATCCGGATTATTTGGATACTGACTCTGATAATGAAGGTGGGGATGACGTGGCAGAGGCACAAATTACACTACTGAATTCTGATGGGGATAGCGATGGTTTGGATGATGCGACAGACGCGACGGCAGATTATTCAGATGTAGGAGGAATCATCGACAATCCACTTGTTACGCCAATTATACTTCCAGATGAAGATGGTGACGCTTCTTCTGGTGGTGATGTCGACTTTAGAGACGCTGATGATAATCGACCTGATAATGATAATGATGGTTTGCCAGATGTATTGGATTTTGATGATGACAACGATGGTATCCTCGATACGGACGAAGGTTGTGGAAACTTGATACTAAATGGGTCTTTCGAACGAGATGATTTTACGGATGTAGCTGTCTATGTCAATGCGGGCGCCAACGGAGCTTACATTGGTGCAGATTTAAATACTGACCAAATATCATCTTGGGTTTATACCCAAAATATGGATGCATGGGTAGAAGGTGGAACTTGGGCTCCAGCTTACCATGGTAGACAATATATGGACATTATCGGGGCGGCCACTAGGTCCGGTGGTATCATGAATGAATTCAGTCAAATTATCAATACGGTTCCAGGTAATACCTATACCATTTCACTATACTGGGGAGAAGACTGGGGGCACGCCACAGGTTCGACTGTAAACTTGCAGATTGCTGTTCTTGACGATGCAAACAACACTATACTAAATGACAATCAGAATACAATGGCGCAAGGAGCTATAGGAGGTGTTCGTGGTCCGAATACTTGGTTATACTACGAAAACACCTTTGTAGCGAACAGTGCACAGTCAACAGTACGTTTTACTTCAAATGCTCCTGGCCCAAATTTTTATTCCGGTGCGAATATTGATTTCGTAAGTGTCACGGTAGCTAATCCGTCTAGTTGTTTGGACACCGACAATGATGGCATCATAGATTCCTTCGACCTCGATAGTGATAATGATGGTATTTTAGATGTTGTGGAGGCTGGCCATGGTCAAGCACATACCAACGGAATACTAAATGGAACTACAGGAGCTGATGGTATACCAGATGTGGTCCAAAATGACCCCGACGGCGAAACAATAAATTATACACTTTCTGAAAGTGTCGACGATGTTGATACTATTTATGATTTCTTGGATCTCGATAGTGATGGAGATGGAATTCCAGATAACGTGGAAGCCCAAACAACAATAGGATATATTGCTCCAAATGGAACTGTTGATGTCAATGGTGTAGATGCTGCATATCCTATCGGACTTTTACCAACAAATACTGATGGTGCTGACTTACCTGATTATTTAGATATAGATTCAGATAATGAAGGAGCGGATGATAGAACGGAAGCCGCTATCTCTTTATCAGGGATTGATGCCGATTCAGATGGTCTAGATGATACTGTTGATTCAACAGCAGATTATTCGGATGTAGGTGGAACTATTGATAATCCCTTGAATGCACCAGTTATTCTGCCGGATGCCGATTCAGATGCTAATAACGGAGGTGACGTTGATTTTAGAGATGCCATTGATGACGCCATTATTGATTTGGATAGTGACAACGATGGAATTCTAGATTCTTTCGAGGATTTAAATGCCGATGGCGATAACGATCCGTCTACGAACCCTACCAATTCCGATAATGATATTTATCCGGATTACTTAGATATTGATAGTGATAATGATGGTATTCCTGATAATGTAGAAGCGCAAACTACTACTGGATATATTCCACCAAGCCTACAAGACACTAATGCCAATGGAGTGGATGACGCCTATGAGAATGGTGTTGATATCGGATTAATTCCATTGAATACCGATGGCGTCGACCTTCCAGATTATTTGGATACTGACTCAGACAATGATAATGTTCCAGATAGTACTGAAGCAAGTGACCAAAATCGTGATGGTATTCCAGACGTAGTTTTTATTGGTTCAGATAAAGATGATGATGGTCTAGACGATAGTTTTGAAGGAATTGAACAGATTGATATTGATGTCAATGACGAAATTGATGACCCTATAAATGATCTACCTAATACCGACGGTGATAACGAACCAGATTATAGAGATATTGATGATGACGAGGATGAAATAAATACTATAGACGAAGATATCAACGAAGACGGAGATTACGCTAATGATGATACTGATAATGATGGCACCCCAGATTATTTAGATCCAGATGCACCGCCAATTTTTGAAGACGTTGAGGTATTTAATGTGGTTACGCCCAATGGAGATGGTGCACATGACTATTTAATTATAACAGGTTTAGATGTGCGACTCAATAACACTCTTGAAATTTATAATAGATGGGGAGTATTGATTTATTCAACAACGTCCTATAATACAAACGGAAACACTTTTGACGGGAGGTCGCAAGCTAGGGCAACTTATAGTTCAGGTGAAAAATTACCAGTAGGCACGTATTTTTATATTTTGAATTATGAAGATTTAGACGGAACGAATAAATCATTGTCCGGACATATTTATTTGAATTAATAAACGTTCTAAAGTTATACCAATAGCATGAAAAAACAAGATAAAATACAGTTTGCAAAAAATACTTTCCTTTTGCAGGCGCTCTGTATTTTGACTTTGGTACTTATAGTCTTTTTATTTGGTTCATGCGATAAGGATGAAAATTCTGAAAGCCCAATAAGTGAAAATCCAATCCCTGAGGAGCAATTAACTTCAGGGTTCCTTTTTTCTTCGGATAAGAATGGTCATAATGAGTTATTCAAGCATCAAGACGACCAAGAGACTCTTCTATTAAGTGATCCAAATTATGATTATTGGTGGCCTAAAGTATCTCCAGATAAATCAAAATTTTTAGTATATCGTTCACCAACAAATACTGAGAAAAATCACGATGATTACCAAGAAGCTGAGTTACTTTTAGTAGATGCTGACGGTAAAAATGAGCGTGTGTTAATAGAAAAGGGCAAGCATAGCTGGACTGGACAAGGCGTCGCAAGATGGAACAAAGATGGTTCTAAAATACTAATGATATCCGAGCAGATTGTTCCAGAAGGAAAGCAATGGCGAATGGTGACAACAGATGCTCAGGGGAATAATCCGAAGAACTTATCAGATTGGTGGATAATCGACCCCAATTTTTCTATTGACAATTCGCAAGTCATTTTTATGGCGTTTCCAAATAACATACTATCCTTCGATTTGTCAGAATTGGAATTACATAGTGCTGATTATGATGCTACAAATGAAAGTATTTCTAACATCACAAGGTTAACCACTAACTTTACAAGGGATCACGATCCATCTTTTTCACCAAACGGAAAGCAAATCGTTTTTTCCGCAGGAAACGTAGCCTATACAAATGTTGACATTACGGTTTATGATGTTGAGAGTAATGAAGAAACCAAATTAGTAGACGATACGGGGTCAAATGGGGGAAGTATGTGTTGGTCTTTAGACGGAAAGGAAATCCTTTTTCATAGCCTCAACCTTACACAACATCCATTTCAAATTAAAAAGGTAAATATAAATTCTGATGAGGTCACTACACTATTAGCTTCAACACCACAAGATTTCGGATATTTTCATCCAGAAGTTTATTAAAATATAATACGCGCTTAACCGCGTTATGTTATGGCACAAAAAAACCCAATGATAACATTGGGTTTTTTATTTCAAATGAATCATACTTATTGTTTAAGAGGACCATTGTAAGTTCCTAAAATTTTATTGTTCGCTAAGAGTTTTAATGAAGCCCATTTTTCATCTTTTAATTTTTTTAACAGAAAAGAATATGTATCCCTTTCATATTCAAAAACTAATGAAATCTGAATATTTTCTAAGTCATCTATTTCATAGTTATAATTAGAAACTTGGGCATCATAAGAAGGGATTCTATTTTGTTTGTCAACGTTTTTGGCATTTGGGATAAAGACATTGAACAAGGTCATCCGCATATCAGAAAATGTAAACATTCCTCCATCATCTCCGGATTTGAGTGTTGAGGTTATTTTGTACGGAAAAAAGCCCCATGAAGAGTCCTTGACTGATTCAACTAATTTTTGATGCAGCTCAGCTTGTTTGGCAGCTTTACGCTTTTCGCGCAATTCTTTTTTAGAAAGTTTTCCTTGACCTAATGCAACACCTGAGATTAAAAAAGAGATTAAAAATATGGAGAGTCTTTTCATAACATCCTTTTGACTTAAAAATACAGATTTTTTTACCGATTTAAAAGACACTTTTCTAAATCAATTTTCTTTCAAGGCTTGTTTTATGATAGAATAAAATTTGATAAGAGAATTCGTATTTACATTATCCTGACCGATGCTACCATAAGCATATTTTATTCCTTAGACCCTTTTTAACTACCCTAAAGGTGTTATTTTTGTTAAAAATGCTATTGGTCTTTAAAAGAGAATAATTTGAAAGAAGAGAAGGTAATTCTAGTTAATGAAAATGATGAGCAGATAGGTCTTATGCCTAAAATGGAAGCCCACGAAAAGGCGGTTTTACATAGAGCATTTTCAGTTTTTGTGATGAATGATAAAGGGGAAACGATGCTGCAACAACGTGCAGGGCATAAATACCATTCTCCATTACTTTGGACAAACACTTGTTGCAGCCATCAACGTGAAGGAGAAAACAATATTGTTGCTGGAAAAAGAAGATTGCAAGAAGAGATGGGTTTTGTGACGGAACTTACGGAATTATGCTCTTTTATCTACAAAGCGCCTTTTGATAATGGGCTTACCGAACATGAATTAGACCATGTCATGATTGGTGACTACAATAAAGCACCAGTTATAAATACCGATGAAGTTGCCGATTGGAAATGGATGAAACCTATCGACATTAAAGAGGATATTGCGAAGAACCCCGGTGAATATACGGCCTGGTTTAAAATAATTTTTGAGAAGTTTTATGAACACTTGACGAAAAACCTTTCCTGAAATGAAAGTAAAAGTAAGTAGAAGAGCTCATTTCAACGCAGCCCATCGGTTGTATCGCCCAGACTGGAGTTTTGAAAAAAACGATGAAATTTTCGGTAAATGTAATAATCCGAACTTTCATGGGCATAACTACGAACTTATCGTTAGTGTCTATGGAGAAATAGATTCAGAAACGGGATTTGTTATTGACGTGAAGATTCTGAAAGATTTGATTAAATCAGAAGTTGAAAACGCCTTTGACCATAAAAATTTAAATGTTGAGGTTCCTGAATTCAAAGATTTAAATCCTACTGCTGAAAATATCGCTGTTGTAATCTGGAATAAACTACGTCCACATATCGATTTAGAAAAAGAACTTGAAGTTACTTTATACGAAACACCTCGAAATTTCGTTACTTTTTCAGGTATGAATTAGGATTATTCCTACATCTCGAAGCTCGAGGGGGATTGCCATTTATATCTTGAAATTAATTTCACCAAATAAATCAATTAAGATATGTACCCATTTAAGTTTAAACCGATATTAAAAGAACGTCTTTGGGGAGGCACCAAACTAAAGGATAAACTGGGCAAGCCTATCGAAAATGATATTACTGGTGAAAGTTGGGAGCTTTCGACTGTAAAAGGCGATGTTTCGGTTGTTGCCAATGGAGAGTTGTCAGGCACTTCTTTACAGGAGTTGATTAATAGAAATCCGGAATCAGTGCTGGGAAAAAGCGTAGTGGAACGTTTTGGTACGGATTTTCCAATTCTTATCAAGTTTATTGATGCGAAGAAAGATCTTTCGATTCAATTACATCCTAATGATGAATTGGCGAAGAAGCGTCACGATTCTTTCGGAAAAACAGAAATGTGGTACATTATGGATGCGGATGACGAAGCTAGTCTCATCGTAGGATTTAATAAAGATGTTACCAAAGAGGAGTATGCCCAAAGTCTTGAAAATGACTCACTTTTAGATTTATTAAACTACGAATCGGTTAAGGAGGGCGATACCTTTTTTATTAATACCGGAAAGATTCACGCCATCGGAGCAGGGGTCCTTTTAGCTGAGATACAACAGACGTCAGATGTAACCTATCGTGTTTTTGACTTCAACCGAAGAGATAAAAACGGAAATCTTAGAGAGCTGCATACGGAACAGGCATTAGATGCCATTGATTATGAAAAGAAGGATGATTTTAAAGTAGGTTACCCTAAAGAAATGAACACCGTAAATAAGATGGTGGATTGCCCATATTTTAAAACCAATTTTATAGAACTTTCTGAAGAGCTTGAGTTGAATATAACAGAAAGGGATTCTTTTACCATATTCATGTGCGTTGGCGGTTCTGTGGAAGTTCAAAATGACCATGGTTCGGCAAGAATTCAAAAAGGAGAAACCGTTCTTGTGTCAGCAAATTCTAGTAGAATTCATCTAAAAACTAGCGAAGTGAAACTTCTTGAAGTCACCATCTAAATCGTACTTTTTTTCATTCCCTTGAAGAAGAGAATCCAAATAACCCTATTTTTGTAAAAAAATACTACAAATGGCGAATATTAGAGATTTAAAGAAAGATATCAATTATGTATTGGGTGATATTATAGAAGCTGTATACATTGTTGATGCGGCCAATAATAAACCGGATTCAAAAGAAGGTGCAAAGATTATCGATAGTGCTATCGAAACTTTTGACGATTTGATTGCAAAAGTGAATCTAAGAAGTGTTGAAAATAGGTCGGCTCATTTGAAAGGGGTTCGTCAGGAGCTGGAGAAAAAAGGGAAAGACCTAATCGATAAATTGAACAAGCTCAGTTAGTCTTGATAATTTAAGAATAAAAAAATCCGTCATGAATTTCATGACGGATTTTTTTATTTAATTTTTTACTGATTCGATGTGCGCTTGAAGCAAACGCCCGTATTTTGAAGCTGCAACCTCTGGACTAAGCGAATTATTGATGGAATCCAAATACTTCACATTGGCGTTCGCTATTTCGCTAATCGCAATATATGGCGCTATATAAGAATCTTTGTTGTTAATGGCGTAATTTATGGCGAAAAGATAGCCACGTTGTGTGTTTCGGTCACTTTGACGTTGAAGAGAATCTAGTTGTAACGAATCTAATGGGGTTTCTGAATTATATCCTTGCTGTAATAGTTCAAGATTTCTTTTGTTCACCGTGGTCATGTGTTTTCTATATTCCTCAAGTTTGGCATGAGTGTGAGAACCAGTTATTTCCGCATTGGTATCAAAGGTGTTCCAAGAAGTGTTTATGGTTATATTGCCCGGTTCACCAAAAAAAGTAATACGGTCGTTAATATCATTGTTATCTTTTTTGTTCAAATACAGATAGAATATTTCTGGACTCTCCAGTTCTGTTCGAAAATTAAAACTTCCATTTCCTTTAACTTCCAACGAATCGATTGTAACCAAGGTGGAATCTGGTACATGCTGTAAGTACAAAGTACCCTTTTTAAGTCCTTTCACCGACCCAGAAACAGTCATGGTGTTTTCCGTTATTCCATCTCCACAAGCTAATATTAAAAAGGGTAAAGCGATTGTATAAAGTATCTTCTTCATGTATTTATTTTGGTGCGGCAAATATCTGTAAATTATTTGAAAAGTAATTAGCTTTATTTGTTATGGAGATAGATTCGATGCTACTTCCATCAAATAAGCACAGAACAAAGCTCCGCCCGTTCCAACAACATAACCGAAAACAGCTAGAAGAACTCCTACTGAAGTTAGTGAAGAATGAAACTCGGCAGCAACTACCGGTGCCGAAGCGGCTCCTCCTACATTGGCTTGACTTCCGACTGCTAAAAAGAAATATGGTGCTTTGATAAGTTTAGCAACTAAGATGAGTAATCCTGCATGAATTACTATCCAAATAAAGCCTAACAGAATTAGCCCAGGTGTTTCAAAAGTGCGGGTAAGATCCATTTTAATACCAATAGTAGCTACCAAAATATATATAAACATTCCGCCTATTTTACTTGCTCCTGCTCCTTCATAATTTTTTGCTTTTGTAAATGAAGATGCAACACCAAAAAGGGTAGCGATAACAACCATCCAAAAGAAACTAGACCCTAAAAAAGAAAGGAAATTTGATTTATCTGCTACAGCTGCTATATTTTGCTGTAAGAAAGAACTCAAGTGATTTCCAGAAAAATGAGCAATGCCAACTGCTGTAAAGGCCAGTCCCAACATAACCATATAATCTTTTGTAGTAGGTATTCGTGATATTCTTTCCGTAAATTCAGTGACTTTAGTTTTCAAAATTTCAATAGCAGAAGTGTCTGCCTTCAGCCAAGCATCGATTTTCTTCGTTTTGCCAGCTCCAAAAAGAATGATTGCCATCCAAACATTGGCGACAACAATATCTACTAAAACCATTTTTGTGTAGGCATCACCATTGTATTTAAATACTTCTAGCATCGCAGCTTGATTGGCACTTCCTCCTATCCAGCTCCCAGCTATAGTTGATAACCCCCTCCATATGGCATCAAAATCATTTCCGGCAACAGTTTCAGGCGAAAGAATAGATACAAGTAAAATTGCAATAGGTCCTCCAATTATAATTCCAACGGTTCCAGTAAAGAACATTATAAGGGCCTTAGATCCAAGATTTGCAATTGCTTTCAGATCAATGCTCAATGTCATTAGAACAAGGGCCGCTGGAAGTAAATAGCGACTAGCCATATAGTATAAACGTGAACTGTGTTTTGTAGCATTCCCGAACTCGTCAATAGTATGCCATTCTTCTGCAATTATTCCAAATGAGGCCAATAGACTTGGTAAAAGATAGCACATTAAAACCCCTGGAACTATGGAATAAAATTTCTTCCAAAATCCTGTTTTGATAGATGAGGTGTAAAAAACAAAGCCTAAACTGAGGGCTAATAATCCGAAGACAATAGTATCATCGGTCACAAAAGGTTCTGGTAATAATTTTTCGGTCATTTAGAAGTAGATTGATTCTTCCAAATATAAACATTTATAAATGTTGCTTGATGAAGTGGGCAACTCCGTGTTCTGTATTTTTTAAAGTAATGTGATTGGCTTTTGCTTTGACTTCATTACGAGCATTTTCAACTGCTACACCGCATCCGGAATGTTCAAGCATTTGGATATCATTGTAGTTGTCACCAAAGGAGATAACATCGTCAAGCGTTTCATCTGAAGTTAGTAACAATTGAATTGCTGATAGTTTAGAAACTGATTTTGGCGCTAATTCAATAAGCGTCTCATTTGAACGGTAGATGTTCATCCGATTACTGAAACCATCAATCAGTATAGGAAATATGGTATCCGAAGAATTTTTGGTACCCATCAGCATTATTTTGTGGGCGCTAATATTTCTACTATTCCAATCTTCAAGAGTCTTAATGATATTTCTAAATTGTGGTTTAGTCCGTGTATATGTGATTTCTTTTTCGACCCTTTCGGACATTTCCTCTACGTACCATTCCCTATTGTGGTAGAGTCCCAATTTGATATGAAGTTCTTCGGAAAGACGATGTACTTCTTCAACCGCATTAAAATCGATAGTTTCTGTAAAAATTTCATTCTCACCGTCTAATACTAGCGCACCATTATAGCAAATAATAGGTTGGTTTTCAATACCTAATCTTTCTTGAAGATAAGTCATTGCTTGGGGCATACGTGCCGAAACCAATATTATGCGCATTTGTTCCTTAACGCGTACAATTTCCGCGATTGTAAATTCTGATACATCGCTCTTGGATGAGAGCATGGTTCCGTCCAAATCCGAACATAGCACTTTAAAGTTCATTGTAGCTGTTTTGTGTGTGGATAGTTAGATATTTAACCAATACGTGAGCTTCAAATTAATAGACCTGTTCTTAGGTTCAAAACTGTTTACAAAGTAGTTGTCGTTATAAACAATGAACAAGTCGGAAAGAGGAGCAAAACGCCATTGCAATCGCGAATTGAAACCTAGATTATCTCGTTGGTTGCTGTATTGAATTAATGTAGACCAAAAAATTGACTTGCTAAAGGTAATATCGATTTTAGGACTTATCAACCAAATATCCGCACTTGGATACGGGTCTGGCAGGTGAATTTGGTCATAATTAAAAAGTACGGAAATAAAGGCTTTTGGTTGAAATCTTAAGGTCATTCCACCTTCTACTGAAAAACGATTTCCATTAAAAAAACGACCTACGCTAGACTGTACATCATAAGAGAAAAGTTTTCTTTGATCGGATTGATAACCCGCTTCAATACTATTGTAATGATAATTTTGGTCGGCAGGAAGCTCGATGGCGCCCTCTGTGCGTGTTGGGTCGAAAGAGTCGAACAAGAAGGTAAAACTATTGGTGTATTCGATTCTAGCTTGTGATTGATTGTTGAAATTAACTTCATACCTTGATTGAAGGTCATAATCGGTATTTTGAAAGTCTCTACTTGGGCTCCAACGTATATTTGTGAAATACTGAAAAGAATGGTTCTGGACAATTCCCTTTTTTGGCCAAAAAACACGTTCGGCACTGATTAATGTCTTAAAAAGATCGGTTCTTCGTATAAAACCCAAATCTGAACGAAAATCTTCATCTATAAAACTAGCCTTCGCAAATACATTGAATTTTCTGGTATTGTATCGAATAAGGGCGCTTGAAGCTAAATTCCCCTTGTTGTCGTCAGGTTGAAATGATTTATGGGTGATAAATGATCCGTTCCAGGTGTTGTTTTTCGAGGCTAGATTATAGTCTATTCCCAAAACTCGATTGTATTCATCCACGCGCTCTACAAAATCATAGTCCTCAAAAGACTGTTTGTTGATAAAGAAGATCCCAATATTCGACCTTGAGAAAACACGTTGTTGCAATGCCAGCATTGTATTATTGTTAGACGGAATTCTATTTTCCAAGTCCTCAGCTGTTTGAATATTCAAAACCCCCACCCGAAGGTCTTTCGTTAGTTTTCCACTTAAGCGTACTCCACCAAGAATGCGGTTTTCAATGCGACTGCCTGCTGTGTCTTGGGCAATACCAATGCGTCTTGAAAAAAACGGACTAAAATCAAAACCGTTTCCAAAACTTGCGAAAAGATCATTATTATCGATAAAAAATTGGCGTTTTTCGGGTAAGTTTACCTCAAAACGAGTCAAGTTTGTAACCTGGTCGTCTACCTCAACTTGTGAAAAATCAGGGTTTACGGTAACATCTAAATTAAGGGTATTTCCTATCGATATTTTCGAATCTCCGCCAAACTTGAACGTGTTCACACTTTCTTCATTTTCAAAATTCTTTTGAGAAAGACCGTTGATGTAAGGAATTAATGCAAAGGGAGTTCTTGACTTTCCCAGGGGTTTTTCAAATACCATTTCGCCCATAAAGGCCAAATTGTAAATCAGTTGGTTTTGTGGAATTCTTGTCCAAGTACTTCGCTCGTTGGCTTGTGTTTCAATTCGGTAACTATTGAAACGCCATTTTGTGGCCCCTTCTTCAAACTTCAAAGAAGTTAGCGGTATGACCATTTCAGCAGTGAAGTAATCATCGTACCTTTTAGCGTCTCCTTTCCATTTTACATCCCAAGAAAGATTGAAATCATCTCTACTAGTTCCTCCGTTGGCAATTAAGGCTTCCCGTCGTACTCCGTATGGATTTATTCCGAATAAAAAAGCATTTGTACCATCATTAAAGGTGTCGAATACAAGGGAAAAACTATCACTTCCACTGCCCCGAAAGTCCCGTTTTAAAGATTGTGTAGCGTAGTTATCTCCCCCAGAGTATGCCTTAATTCCGATATAAAGGTTTTTATCGTCATATAGCATTCTGATTTGAGACTGTTTTCTAGCTTGAATAGAATCCATTGGAAAATATTCCCAGAAGTCATCCGCATTTTCGGCCATTTCCCAAATCGCTTCTTCAAGCTTTCCATCGGGCGTAATGGCTTCTTTTATAAATTTTACGGTAAAAGATTTTTTTTCAGTTTGAGAGAAGGCTGAAAAAACCGAAAGTACGATAAATACAACGGCCAAAAAGGCTCTTGTCATTGTTCCTGAATTAGCTAGGACACAAATTTAACCCTTTAGAGCGTTAAGAAAACCTTAAATCTTTGTGGCAAGACTTGGAAAAAGCTGAGGTTTTAATTCCTTTAAATATTCAACCAATAGGTAAGTTTCAAATTAATGGATCTGTTCTTAGGTTCAAAACTGTTTACAAAGTAGTTGTCGTTATATACAATGAACAAGTCGGAAAGTGGCGCAAAACGCCATTGGAGTCTAGAATTGACACCTAAATTGTCCCTTTGATTGCTATATTGGACCAGGGTAGACCAAAAGACAGATTTACTAAAAGTAATATCGATTCTCGGACTCACTAACCAGATATTAGCACTGGGATAAGGGTCTGGTAATGAGATTTGATCGTAATTGAATAACAATGATAAAAATACCTTCGGTTGAAAACGTAAGGTCATACCACCCTCAACGGAGAAACGATTTCCATTGAAAAATCGACCCACTTCGGATCCCAGCCCATAGGCAAATATTTTTCTTTGATCAGATTCATAGCCCGCCTCGACACTATTGTAATGATATCCCTTATCGCCAGGAATTGGAATACCTCCATCGGTACCTGTGGGATCAAAGTCATCAAATAAAAATGTAAAGCGGTTGGTTGCATTTATACTGAATTCAGAAGTATTATTAAATTTAGCTTCCCATGAGCCTCTGTAAGTATAATCGGTAGTTTTAAAATCATCTTCTAGGCTCCAGGTATATACCGGAAAAAACTGAAATGAGTGGGTTTGAATTTTACCTTTCGTTGGCCAGAAAGCGCGTTCTACGTTTACGAAACTTCGTGCGATACCCGTTCTTCTCACGAAACCTAGGTCAGAGGAAAACTCATCATCGATGAAAATACCTTTTCCGGAAAAGTTCCAATACCTTGAATTGTAAGCAAACCGTACACCACTGGATAAATTACCCTTGTTGTCATCAGGTTGAAATGATTTATGCAGGTAAAACTTCCCAGTCCATGTATTGTCTTGCGAGGCCAAGTTATAATCAACACCTAAAAGTCTGTTATATTCATCTTCTCTTTCAACAAAATCATAATCTTCAAAGGATTGCTTGTTAATGAAGAACATACCAATATTTGACCTTGAGAATACCTTTTGTTGCAAGGCAAACATGGTATTGTTATTTGATGGAATTTCATTTTCTAAATCTTCATCGGTTTGAATATTCAATAAGCCCACGCGAAGATTGTTAGTTAATTTGCCACTTAAACGTACGCCACCAATAATTCTGTTTTCTATCGAATTTCCGGCAGTATCTCTCGCAATACCGATTCTTCTTGAGAAGAAAGGGTTGGCATCACGTTGATCACCAAAGCTTGAAAAAAGGTCACTATTGTCAATGAAAAACTGCCTTCGCTCGGGTAGTGAAATTTCAAAACGGGTTAAATTTGTAATCTGATTATCTACTTCTACCTGGGAGAAATCAGGATTAAAAGTAAGATCCAAATTCAAACCAGTACCAATAGCGACTTTGGCATCTCCTCCAAATTTAATGTTGTTTAGACCCTCATCGGTTTCGAAATTTTTTTGAGAAATCGCATTGACATAAGGAATTATAGCCAAGGGAGTTTTTGATTTTCCCAAAGGTTTTTCGAAAATCATGTCGCCCATGAATGCAGTACCCCATACTTGTTGGTTTTGGGGAATCCTAATCCATGTACTAGTCTCATTCGATTGCGTATCAAAGCGATAACTGTTAAAACGCCATTTTTGAGTTCCCTCTTTGAACTTAAAGGAACTCAACGGTATGACCATTTCAGAGGTATAGTAATCGTCATATATCTTTGAGTCACCTTTCCACTTGACATCCCAAGAGGTCGTAAAACCAATTCGTCGTGAGCTTCCTTCTGAAATCAAAGCTTCCCGAAGAACCCCGTACGGGTTTGTACCAAATAAAAAGGCATTTTGGCCATCACTGAAAGTGTCGAAAATTACACTAATGTTATCGTTTCCGCCAGCTAAGAAATCTCGCTTTAGCGATTGTATGGCATAATCTTTTCCCGCGGTATAATTGATTATTCCGACATATAGATTCTTATCATCATAGAACATTTTGATATCCGTTTGCTTACGTGCTTGAATAGAATCTAAGGGGAAGTATTCCCAAAACTCATTGGCACTTTCTGCTTTTTCCCAAATGGCTTCGTCAAGAACGCCATCGGGAACTATGTCGGAGTTTGTAATGTATTTTACAGTAAGGCTTTTATTGCCATTTTGTCCAAAGGAAAATAGAACAAAAAATAGCATGGGGAGAACCGGTAACGTTCTTATCATTAAGTCTTGAATTAGCTGGAATTGCAAATTTACTCCTTTAGAGCGTTAAGAAAACCCTAAACTTTTATGTGAAAATCCTAAAATGTTAGATGCTTATCGCTTAGATATTCAACCAATAGGTAAACTTCAAATTTATAGAACGATAGCGCGGCGAAAATTGATTTACAAAATAATTGTCGTTGTAGACGATAAACAAGTCGGAAAGTGGTGCAAAACGCCATTGTAATCTAGAGTTGATACCTAAATTGTTCTCTTGGTTACTATATTGAATCAGTGTCGACCAGAAGAGTGATTTACTGAATGTAAGTTCTACCTTGGGGCTTACCAACCATATATCGGCACTTGGATAAGGCTCAGGCAATGCTATTTTGTTATAGTTAAGCGCCAGGGTTATTTGTGCTTTGGGCAATATTCTAAGAAAAAGCTGTGCATCTACTGAAAATATATTTCCATTGAAAAATCTACCCAAAGTCGATTCCCCCATAAAGGAAAGTACGTTGACCCTATTGGACGTATAACTTAGGTTTACACTATTGAAATGGTACCCTGCATTTCCTGGTAGTGGAACTCCATCGGTTCGTGTAGGGTCAAATTCATTAATTAGAAACGTAAATCTATTCGTAAACCCTAAACTTAGTTGAGATTGATCTTGAAAGCCCAATTTGCCCGTTAACCTAACATCTTGATCTGTTTTCTGGTAATCGAGGCTGGGCCTCCAAACGGTTATTGGAAAAAGTTCAAAACTGTAATTGTTTACAATCTTGCTCTTTGGCCAAAATACTTTTTCAAAGGAGGCAACACCTTTTATTATATCAGTTCTACGGATAAATCCTAGATCTGAGGTAAAATCCTCATCAATGTAAACTACATCGGCAAATGTGTTGAAATACCTTGATATCCGTCCTAAATTCGCTCCAACGGAATAGTTTCCTTTATTGTCATCAGGTTGAAAGGATTTGTGTGTGTAAAATTTACCAATCCACTTATTATTTTTAGACGCCAAATTATAATCCAGACCCAAAACCCTATTGAATTCATTTTCGCGATCGACAAAATCATAATCTTTGAATGATTGTCTATTGATAAAGAACATATTGATATTGGAACGCGAGAACACCTTTTTTTGAAGGGCCAACATGGTATTGTTGTTAGAAGCAATTTCATTGTCAACATCTTCATCTGTTTGAATGCTGAAAAAACCTAATCGCCAGTCTTTGTTGAGTTTTCCACTTAAGCGTAGTCCACCGATAATTCTATTTTCAATGGTGTTCCCAGCGGTGTCTCGAGCTATTCCAATACGTCTTGAGAAGAACGGATTTGCATCCCTACTGCCACCAAAACTTCCAAAAAGGTCACTATTATCTATAAAGAATTGTCTTTTCTCAGGCAGGGAAACCTCGAACCTAGTGAGGTTAGTTATGATATTATCGACCTCGACATTCGAAAAATCTGGGTTTACAGTGATATCCAAGTTCATTCCATTTCCGATAGACACTTTTGCATCCCCACCGACTTTAATATTGCTACCACTATTATCCAATACATAATCTTTTTCTGCAATAGTGTTTACGTACGGAATAAGGGCCAGTGGGGTTCTTGATTTGCCCAAGGGCTTTTCAAAATGCATATCACCCATGAATGCCAGACTCACCAGAAACTGCCCTTGAGGGACACGTACCCAGGTACTGCGCTCATTCGTTTGAAGGTCAAAGCGATAACTTTGAAAACGCCATTTAGTTTCACCTTCCTTGAATTTGAAAGAAGTAAGTGGAATGGCCATTTCGGAGGTATAGTAATCCCCATATATTTTGGAATCACCTTTCCACTTGACATCCCAAGAATCATTAAAACCTCTTAAATCAGAACCACCACCAGATATAAGTACTTCTCTTCGAACACCATATGGATTGATACCAAATAGGAATGCGTTCGTGCCATCATTAAAGGTGTCAAATACCAAACTCATGCTATCACCTGTACTTGCCCTAAAATCCCTTTTTAGGGAAGGGGTAACCCATTTATCTCCAATTGATTTGACCGTCAGCCCAATGTATAGATGAGTTTCACTATATACCATTTTAATTTGCGTCGGATGTTCTGCCAGAACCGAATCTGTTGGAAAATATTGTTGGAAGTCATGAGCACTTTCGGCTGTTTCCCAAAATGATTCATCTAGAACACCATCGATAGTGGGCGTTTCACTAATGAATTTTACCGTAAAAGATTTTTCACTGGTCTGGCTGGATAAAGGAATGGTAAACAGTAGAAGTACAAAGGCGTAAAATGCTCTTGTCATTGATTTTGAATTAGCAGGAGCAAATTTACAAGTTTAAATTTGAAGTTAATGACTAAAATGCGCTCTTCTATTCTCCCTTTTTTTTGGGTTCTCGCTTTTGTTCTCTTAAGGCTTTCATAAGCATCCACTCAATTTGACCATTGGTGCTGCGAAATTCATCCGCAGCCCATTTCTCGATTGCCTTAAGCATCTCCTCGTTTAAGCGTAACGCAAACGCTTTCTTTTTTGCCATTTACTTATTTCTAAAATAAATACTAGTGATTCAAAGTGCCAGTATTTACGATTGGTGAGGCGTCTTTGTCAGAGCAAAGTACCACCATAAGATTGCTTACCATCGCAGCTTTTCTTTCTTCGTCTAGCTCGATGATATCTTTTTTGCCTAATTTTTCTAAGGCCATTTCTACCATACTTACAGCACCTTCAACGATTTTATGTCGAGCCGCTACAATTGCCGTTGCCTGTTGACGTTTCAACATGGCATTTGCTATTTCTTGGGCATAAGCTAAGTAACCAATCCTTGCTTCTAGAACTTCGATACCAGCCATTGATAAGCGTTCTTGCAATTCCTTTTCAAGTGCCTCACTTACCTCATTTACACTTGAACGTAATGTGATGTCTTCGTCAAGGCCCTCATCAGCAAAGTTATCGTATGGATACATACTTGCCAATTTTCTAACCGCGGCATCTGTTTGAACTCGCACAAAATTCTGGTAATCGTCCACATCGAAAGCAGCCTTGTAGGTATCGGTAACCCTCCAAACCAAGATAGTGCTAATCATCACCGGGTTGCCAAGCTTGTCATTAACCTTTAGGCGTTCACTGTCAAAGTTACTAGCTCTCAAAGATATTGTTCTTTTAGAGTATAATGGGTTGACCCAAAAGAGTCCGTTATTCTTTACCGTACCCATGTATTTTCCAAAAAGTAATAAAACTTTTGAACTATTCGGATTGACCAAAATTAAACCTGGTATCAAGATAAGGGCAATAGGAATAAGAAATAACCAAAGGAAGTAATCAGTTTGTAAGAACATAGTAACACTCCCGACAAGAATCAAGAGTATTATTAATAGGAAGAGATACCCATTTAAGGCAGTTATGTTTTTTTCGTTCTTCATGATAGAATAATTTAATGATATTAAAATGATATCATAAAGATATAATAATAAATGATATTTCCTAGTTTCTGTTCAAGTTTTTGGATTTTGAATTAAAGTTTATCCATTTCTGAACTTTTTGGATTTTTTCTTCTTCGGATTGGTAAACAAGCGTTTAAAAAACCCATCTCTTTTTACAGGTTCACAGTTCAATTGGTCCAACACGAAAGGATTTGGCTTTTCAAATCGTGCTTTTGTAATGGCGTTGAATTCTTTGTGCTTATTCAACTGTTGGTACCAACTTGCGAATATGGGCAAGGCTGCATTTGCGCCTTGTCCAAGACTTGTGCTTTTGAATCCGATTTCGTGATTGTCTAGTCCTACCCAAGTGATGTGTACTAACTTTGGAGTTAAAGCCACAAACCAAGCGTCTTTGTTGTTTTGCGTAGTGCCCGTTTTTCCTGCGATATCATTGTTCAATTTATAGGTAGAACGGATGCGTTTTGCTGTTCCGGTATTGATGGTGGATTTCATCATTTCGAGCATAATTTGTTGAGTTTGCTTTGAAAATGCTCTTTTTTTTGCTCTTTTCGGTTCAAATTGAACCAAAATAGAATCATTTTGGTTTGTGATGGTTTCTATCAAATAGGGTAAAACGGCCTTTCCGTTATTTACATAACTCGCATAAGCCCCCGCTAATTCATTAAGGTAGATTTCCCCAGTTCCTAAAGCAACAGAAGGTTGATTAGGAAGTTTCGAAAACACACCCATTTTCTTTGCCTGATTTAGTACATTTTCAATGCCGGTAGCTTCGAGAACTTTTACCGCTACTGTATTGACTGATTTGCTCAGTGATTCTTCCATAGAATAATTCAAGTAGGCCTCATCTTTATTTCCTGAGTTGCTAGGAGACCATCCTTTAAGATTTTCGTATGCTACTTCGCTTGCTGAAAAATAGGCGCAAGGTGGAATTCCAGTTTCCAAAGCAGCGGTATAGACAATGGGTTTAAAAGTGGAACCAACTTGTCTTTGCGCTTGGGCCACGTGGTCGAATTTGTAGCGTTTGAAATCAATACCACCGATCCAAGTATGGACCGCTCCCGTCTTCGGATTTATGCCCATAGAACCTGTATTCAAGAACTTCATATAATGTTGAACGCTATCAATTGTACTTGCATTCACTGTTTTATCCCCTGACCAATCGGTTAGGACCATATTTCGTTTTTGACTTAAAGAATCCCATACTTCGGAAGTTGACAATTCATTTTTGAGTAGTTTTTGATAATGAGGTGTTCCCCGAACCACCTTTTCGACAAGCTTTTTGTTTTGAATCCATGGGGCTCTTTTTCCATAACTATCTTCAAAACTTTTTTGAAGTTTACTCATGTGCTTTTTCATAGCCCCCTCGGCCATAACTTGCATTTTGTAATTTAGAGTTGTGTATATTTTGAGTCCAGAAGTGTAAATGTTGTATTCGTTTCCTTTTTCATTTTCAGACTTTGCCCATTTGATAAGCTTCTTCCGTACTTCCTCTCTAAAATAAGGTGCGATACCATCAGTATAGTCGAATTTTCGATAATCTAATTTTAAAGGGATGGCGGTCAAACTATCCTTTTCGGCTTCCGATAGAAAATCGTTTTTCACCATTGATTGTAGCACTAAATTCCTTCGGGCTAAGCTCTTTTCAGGATAAACACGAGGGTTGTAGCCGTAGGTTGCTTTCAACATTCCGACCAGAACAGCGGCCTCTTCAATTCTTAGTTGGCTGGTTTTCTTATTAAAGAATTTTAGGGATGCACTTTCGATTCCGAAGGTATTATCCCCAAATGAAACAGTATTCAAATAATGCGTCAAGATTTCATCTTTTGAAAAAATGCTCTCTAAACGAGATGCTATAATCATCTCTTTAACTTTGTTAACGGTAATATTTGTTTTCTTCCTTTCCCTGCGGGGATATAAATTTTTGGCTAACTGTTGGGTAAGTGTACTTCCGCCACCTGAGGATTGATCTTGCATCAAAATAGTTTTAAATCCAACTCGCAATAAGCTGGGGTAGTCTATTCCGGAATGCTCATAATAGCGTTCATCTTCAATAGAAACCAAGGCATCTAGTAGATGCTGTGGAAATTCTGAATATGCAATGGGCTGCCTATCATAGAGATAGTACTTTCCGATAAGCACACTATCTGCAGTATACACTTCTGATGCCTGTTGGTATTCGAAACCGGCAAGCTCGCTTTTACTTGGTAGTTTCCCCCAGACACCCAAATAAACGCTAAAAACAAAAAGTGTCGCTGCAATAAGCAGGGTACCAATCCCAATAAGTACATATTTTAAATACTTGGATTTTATCTTTTTAAACATCAATTGATTCATTTATCGATGCAATATCAGATTTTAAATATAAAATGACATACGAGTTAACAATAGATTAAAGTTCATTAGCTACATTTGAAAAAAATGACATTCTATGAAAAGCAGTTTGCTTCTAATTCTTTTTTTATCGGTTCAATTCACATTCGGCAATGACATGCTTTGGTCAAAAACCGGACATAGAACTACTGGAGAGGTGGCACAGCAGCACTTGTCGAGAAAGGCTAGAAAGGCGATTGACAAATTGCTGGACGGACAAAGCTTAGCTCTTGTTTCAACCTTTGGTGACGATATCAAGGCGGACCGCAAGTATAAGAAATTTAGTGCTTGGCATTATGTCAATTTTCCAGCTGATAAAAAGTACGGGGATGTAGAACCGAGCGAATACGGGGATTTAATAACAGGAATTGAAAAATGTATCGAAATTGTAAAGGATAAGAATAGCTCTAAAGCTGATAAAGTATTTTATCTAAAATTCTTGGTACATCTCGTAGGTGATTTACATCAGCCAATGCACGTTGGACGTATAGAAGACAAAGGAGGAAACGATATTCAGGTGCAATGGTTCAATAGAGGAAGCAATCTTCACAAAGTGTGGGATTTAAATATGATCGAAGATTATGGCATGAGCTATTCAGAGCTTACTGAATCTTTACCCCGGCTTACTAAAACCCAGAAGAAATTTATTCAAGAGGGTACGATTTATGATTGGGTAGAAGAATCTCAAGATATAGCTAATGAATTATATGACTCCGTTGAAGTGGGCGAGAAGTTGTTTTATCGCTATAGTTATGTTTGGTGGGGGACCGTTGAGAAGCAGTTGCAAAAAGGAGGATTACGTTTGGCTAAAATCTTAAACGAAATCTACGAATAGCATTTTACCTAATAAATACTTATTTCGACGAGCGACTATACCTTGGCACAACATTTGAAGTTATGTTAGAGAAGTTAGGCGCGAGGAAATTAGCATAGTCACCCAAATGTTAAAGATAGTAACTAGCTCTAGAAAAGGGTATTAAAAAAGCTATTCTGATAAGAACAGCTTTTTTATTTCATGATATTCTGTTTTCCTTTGATTTATCGTTTTACCTTGGTACTCGTTCTGCACAAAATAAACGTTTTAGGTTATTACCTGTTTAAGCTCGTTTCTATATTTTGATGGACTCTGTCCTGTAAATTTTTTAAATGACTTGTTGAAATATGAAAAATTGTTAAATCCTGATTCAAAACATACGTCTGTAATGCTTAAAGGTTGTTCTGCCAACAACTTTGACGCATGAACCAATCGATATTCATTAACGAATTGGGTGAATGTTTTATTGGTAATGTTTTTGAAGTACCTACAAAACGAAGGTACGGTCATACTTACCAAATCTGCAATCTCTACTAGTTTTATTTCTTCCTTAAAGTTAGTTTTTACAAAGTTGAAAACGATATTTATTCTATCATTATCCTGGATATCGGCTGGCATTGAAAAACCTTCAGCATTCAAAATTCGGAATTCGTCTGTGGTACTTAAGCCATATAATACATCCAGTAGGGATAACAGACGCTCAAAATTGTTTTTGGTATCTAAATTCTCCAGTTTATGACCTAAAATAGCCTTGGTCTCTCCGTAGAAGACCACACCTGATTTTGCAATCTCGAAAAGATTTTGAATTTTTTCCATTTCTGGAATGGTGAAGAAATGATCCCCTAAAAAGTCTTTCTTCATTTGAACGACAGTTTCGCTTCTATTACCTGTTAGTTCATCGGTAAATCCACAATGAGGAAGATTACTTCCGATAAGAATCAGTGTTCCATTGGTATAATAGGAGAGATTACTACCAATTTGACGTTTACCAGAACCGCCATTAACGAAAACCAATTCGATTTCTGGGTGATAGTGCCAAGTTGTGAAACGGTTTTTCTGGTTTTTGTCAAACTTCATATAGGTAAATGAATTACCAAATGTTGGTTCAACTGATTTAAGCGTTGGCTTTTGTATGACAACTTTATTGCTATTCATATGTCAAAATTACTAGCTCTGCGATAAGGCGATTAGTCCAAAATTACCCATAATATGTTCTATATTACCATTATAATAATATTTAATATATGCATATGACAATATAGAACATAAATTGGAAAATTCAGCTGTAGTTGAGATCATATCCTGGCCGTAGTTTTGTGGTGTTGATTAATAGTAACCCTAAAATTTAATAATTATGAAAAAGGTAGTAAGATCAATCGCAGTAGTAGCTTTAATGTTTGCAGCGGCAACAGGCTTGGCTAAAGAACCAAAACTTAGTTTGGCTCCTAATTCGGAGAAAAGTTTAAATTTTGAAATGGATACAACGTCTGAACAAACGATTGTTAGTATTATTGATACTAACGGAGAGATCATATATACGGAAAAAATAGCAACTGGAAACATCTATTCAAAGAAGTTCAATTTGCAAAACCTTCCTGAAGGTAATTATTTCTTGGAAGTAGAGAGTTCTATGAAGGAAACAATTTTTGGATTTACCGTTAATGATTCTAAAATCATGATTCGAGAAAAGAAAGAAAATGTGAAACCCATTTTTAGACAAAAAGACGGACGAGTTTTCCTAAACCTATTGAATCTTCAAAAAGATGCGGTTAAAATAGCCGTAATGGATAGTGAAGGCCGTTCTATATTTCAAGAAACTATAACTGATGAAATGTTAATCGAAAAAACATTCAACTTCAAAAATGCTTTTGAAGATAGTTATACCATTTTAGTTAAAAGTAAAGATGACATTTATTTTGAATATGTCACTGTAGAGTAAAGTTGATTAAGTTAGTTTATATTTTGAGCCCTCAAAGCGTGTTACTTTGAGGGCTTTTTTTAGTATCGCAAATACCAATACGCCCAAAACATCAGCGCAAATTGTAGTGGTATTCTAGCTATTAGTACCCATTTAGCTATTCCCATCGAAGCTTTCTTATTAAAAAGCATATGAAAATGGGCCGGTAAAAAGAAGGTCAACATAACCATGATCGCATAAATGGCGAAATTTTTGGTCGCTGGAAAGCAAAGTGCAATACCAATGACAATTTCCGCAATACCACTAATAGCGACTAAGGCCTTATGTCCGGGTAGGTACCCTGGTAAAATACGCATGTACATTTTGGGTCTAACAAAATGCATAATACCGGCGATGACATAAATCACAACCATTAAGTATAAGTGCCAAGGATAATTCAATGTTCAAGAAATTTTTTGTATCGTTCTTTTTTATACTGGGGAACAGAAGGATTATCCATAAATAGCGCAAGCAGTTCTTGGGGCTTTTCTCTCATAAACATTAATTCGTAGAATTGCTGCGTAGTAAGCGTATTCTCTGATTGTTCTATTAATTCTAAACTATCACCTGTTTTGACTTCACCCTCTTTTAGGATGCGCACATATGTACCTGGTTTATTATGATTTATGAATTGTCTTAAGATATCTTGTGTTCCAAAGCGAACACCTAATTTATAACAAGGTTCTCGAGGTTGCGATACTTGAACTAAGGTGCCTCCTAATTTATAAATGTCCCCCACTCGTATCTTAGATTCATCCAGTCCTTCAATCGTTAGATTTTCACCGAACATACCCCAGTCCCAATCTAACTCAGGATATAATTCTTTCCAGTATGGATAATTATCTGAAGCAAATAAATAGCAAGCCTTATTGATTCCGGCATGATTAACTCTATTGATTACGGTATCATTTAAAACGTCATTTTTTCCCAGAAATATAGAGTTTGTTGTTGGGTATTTAAATATTCCTGTTTGTTCTTCTTTTCCATTCCAGATGAAAGTAGTAGAAGTGCCGATATTGGTTGAAATTACTTGCATTTTCTAAAGATAAAAAAACCACCACAAATTAATGCAGTGGTTTTGGTAATAACCTTCCAGTTCATGGAAAGTTATCGGGGGGGGATTTCAACGTTTTTGATTTTGGCCTAAGCTGAAATTGGCGACAATTATATGAGGTTAAGCTTAATATGTTTCAATTAATTCATGATTTCAAAGTTGGTACAAACTCATTCAACTACTTTCTGTTCTTTCGATTTTCATAAAGCACATATCCTGTGAATAACAATAAGATGGGTAGTATTAAAAGGTCATATCGAACAATCTGAGACAAAAGGGACTCGGTCATTTCTTGTAATTGGAATTCCCATAAAATAAAAATGGACCAAATCCCTGTCAACACAATCCAAAAAAATCTATCACCAACTTTCATTTTCTTTTTTTTCGGCTTGCAAATATCTCAATAATAGCATAGACTATCCTAAAAAAACAAAGATAGAGAAGTCCTGATTTCGGAATTTAGAACCAATTTTAAGATTTGTGGTCGATGAATTTCCTTATTCAGGAATCAGTACTTTTTTAAAGTAGAAATACCGTCGAAATATGAGTAATAATCAGGCAGCGTTCTTTTCTTTGAATTTAGTGGGAGTAGTGCCGGTAACCTTCTTAAATGCGGCATAAAAAGCACTCTTACTGTGAAAACCAACTTCGTAGCCAATGCCTTCGATACTCAAGGTGCTATCTCCTTCTCGAAGTAAATTAATAGCTTTTTCAATCCGAAATTGATTTATATAACTATTAAAATTTTGATGTTGTATTTTGTTAATAGCTGTAGAAATTTGCTTAGTATGTATTTGCAAATCTTTGGCAACATCTACGATTGTCAATTCACTTTGAACATAACTTTCAGAGCTTTTCATATGTTCATCTATTTTATTGAAAAGTGCTGCAAGATTTTCATCATGAGGTTTTAAGGTTTTTTGTTTTACTTCTTTCTTTTGAATACTATAATATCCGTTTTCAGAAAGAATGGATAACACGTTACGTTGAATTAGTCCGAAGAAAAATATCCAGTACATGGTGACATAATCAATCATCAGAACAAATATTTTTGAATATATATTTTCGGGGAGCAAATAGTAAAAGGGAAAGTAGATGAGATAGGCCACAAAACTAAAAATCAAAAAATGGCGTACCCATTTCAATTCTCTTAATTGCGTTCTTGAGAAATGATCTCTCACCAACACTTGGTGTTTATTTACAAGAACTAAATTCCATATACCAATACAGAACGAGTAAACAATACCGGTAATTAGATATGCCTTAAACCAAAGACTTTGATCAATTGCCAATTTGGTTTCATAGGGTTGAGCAAATATTACGATGTTAATTACAAAAGCAATCACACCAGGATAAAGAACCCAGTATGGTATTTTTTGATCAGCAAGCATGGAAACCCGATATGAATAAATAAAAAATAAAGGATAGATTAACCAATAAAAATTAAATGGTAATCGGAATAAATTGGGATAATACTCATAAAAATTTATCTGTTGTAATGTGGGGTGGAGCCTCATTAGTGTAAAAAGTATAATAAGTAATCCAAGGAAGAAAGTACTTCTGTATTTTCTTCTATTCAAAAAGATGAGCAAAAGGCCTAAAAGTATCCCTTGTAAACAGCCAAGTAAGTGCAATACAGAAAATATATTGTAGTCTAGTTCCATTTTTCCTGAAAAATCAATATAAGCTACAAATTTAACAGGGAAATCAGCCTATTTGTAAGTTAAATTTCTTAAAAATGAAAGTAGAATAAAAACAGAAAAGTCGCTGTAGACAACGACTTTTGATTTGAATTAGTTTGGAAAATATATGCTATTCTTTTTTGTCCATTTTTTTGGTTAAGAAAAAGCCAGACAAGAGCCCAATACCTGCCATGAAGAAAATTGTACCTGGATATGCCACATCTGGGTCAACTCTCATCTCTTCTAGAACGGCCCCAAGAAATATGGCAATCCCTACGCTGATAAGCAACAAGGCCAAATTAAGGAGAAGGATTTTGCCTGTAGATGTACCTCTGTCCTTTTTTTCTGAAAAAAATATACTTGCCTCAGCTCCCTTTTCAATAAGAGCCATACGCTCTTTATTTCTAGTCGTAAAATAGAGGTATACTATCGCGAAAATGAATAAAAAAAAGCTAATGGGGATTAAAATTGCTTCTGCCATGTGATTGTTTTTTAATTGATTAATAAACTCATTTGGTCAGTAAGACGACAACTTTTTAATTGAGGTTACAAGATTTTTTAATTTTATGAAATTTCCTGTAACCAGAATGGTAATTTATACGTCATATGAAGCAGAATGAGCCAAAAAGAAGACCAACATTATATTGATGCCGTTATCAATGGAGATACTAGAGCATTTTCTGTTTTGGTGGAACGATATAAACATATGGTCTTTACCGTGGCGGTTAAGGTTTTGAAAAATCAGGAGGAAGCAGAAGAAGTAGCCCAAGATGTTTTTGTTAAAGCATATACGGCATTAAGCACCTTTAAGGGTGATTCAAAGTTTTCGACCTGGATATATAAAATAGCTTATTATCGAAGCTTGGATTATTTAAAGAAACAAAAGCGCGGGATGCGGACGAGTTCAATTGATTCGGGAACAGAGTATCATTTGTCCAGTATGCAAAATGCATTGGATAATCTTGAAATCAATGAGCGGAAACTGGCAATTAAAGATGCCATTGATGAGCTGCCAAAAGATGATGCGGTGGTAATAACACTTCACTATTTTGAAGAGCTATCATTAAAGGAGATAGCAGATATTATGAACTTGGAGGCGAATACCGTAAAAGTTCGTTTGTTTAGAAGCAGAAAGCGCTTGGCCGAATTGCTAAAAAGTAAATTAGAACCAGAAATACTTGGTAGTTATGGAAGAAAATAAGGACCTAGACGATTTTATCAAAAAAATAGTAAAAGAAGCAGGTTTAGAAAAACCCTCGGTTGATTTTACAAATTCAGTTCTGTCAAAGATTGAGGTTGCGCAGCAAAAAGACAACATTTTTGTTGCAAAACCTTTGTTTTCCAAAACAACATGGCTTTTAACGGTAATTGCAGTGACAGCTCTTTTTGGGTATGTGATTTTTGGTAGCTCAAATGCTGAAAGTACTTGGGTGGCAGCCGCTAAATTAAATAGGTTGACATCCTTCAACTTATCGCTAAATATACCGGAATTGGGCTATTCAACGGCATTAATATATGGCTCTATAACAATTGCCTTTTTTGTATGGATTCAGGTTCTCCTTTTAAAGCAACGTCAAAGTAAAAGACTTGTAGCTAGTTAGCGGTTCTTTTGGTAGAATGGTGTGCGTTTTAAAAAGTAACTCAATGTTAGAATGTAATCAGTACGACCGGCTGTCATAAAAGGGCGACGTTTTTCATCCATGACCTTATTTCCATTTTTATCATAAATTTTGAAATATACCATGGTTTCGAACTCGTCGCGAGAAGTGCTGTATTCACTACTGTAACCTTTTACCCTTTTCTTTTTATCAACGCGCACGGTACTAGACCCTGTGGAATTTGATACCGTTGAACGGTAAGAAACTACAATTTTTGAATTTACTAATGTACCCACCCCAACGATTTTAGATATTTCATCCATATCGTAATTTTTAATTTGGGATGCCTCGGTTATTCCAGCTTTGCGCAAACGTTTCCAGGTTATTTCAGGATCTTGATAGGTGATTGTGTTTCGCTCTGGCTTGCGTTGCAAAGTACGATAGTAATACTCCTGAGCTTCTATTCCCTCTTCTGAGCTTGGTTGTCCCTCGAATATAAACTCAAAAGGCAAAACGGCCCCTTGATTTACCTTCATTGGCGGGTATTCGTAATTCGCATTTTTTGTTCCAGCTGGGCTTGTCAAAGCACCTGAAAATTTTTGCTCACGCCCACTTTTAAAGACTATTTTAATTACATCATCTTTTTCGACAACGTTTTCAAGGTCCTCTCCTAAATAAAAATAAGTGATTGTATTTGGTTCTACTTTTTTCACATTTACGGCAATGGTTTCACCATTGGTTAAGTATAGTTGATCGGTAGCATTTTGAGCGTTTAACGATAAAAACATGCCCATTAAAATCCACATTATTATTTTAGGATATTTCATAATAGAGTTTGTTTGTTGTTAAGACTAAAGTAACCAATGCCTGTTTTTAATGAAATACCTGATTTCCAGTATTTTTATTTAATAAACTCAAGTGAAATATGTTTATTTTAGGGGGATGGCCTTACTAACCTTTCTTTTATTTACCGGATTTGTTGCATTTTATGCGACCTGGAAGCTACGTAGAGATAAGCTAAATACGAAGGATGGATATTTTCTCGGAGGCAGGTCCCTGACGGGAATTATTATTGCGGGGTCGATGCTTTTGACCAATATTTCAACGGAACATTTAGTGGGGATGAATGGCTCATCCTATAGAAATGGCGCTATTATTATTGCTTGGGAAGTCACTTCTGCTTTGGCTTTGGTGATAGCCGCCTTATATTTTGTTCCCCGATATCTAAAAATGGGATTGACCACTATTCCTGAATTTTTGGAAAAACGATTTGATGGACTTACAAGAACGATGGTCGCGCTTCTATTGATTATCTCTTTTGTCGCTACTTTACTTCCTATAGTTTTGTATACAGGAGCTTTGAATATCGAAGCAATTTTCGAAATCTCCAACTTGTTGAATATTTCTCAAAGAGAAGGTATATGGGTCACAATCCTTGTAGTTGGAATAATCGGCGCTGTTTATGCAATTTTTGGAGGACTTAAAATGGTTGCTTATACAGATACTATTAATGGCTTTGGATTACTTGTGGCAGGTTTGCTTGTGCCCATTCTGGCATTATTAAGTATTGGTGATGGAAACCCCTTGGATGGTCTAGCAACAGTGTTTGAGAATAGTCCTGAGAAATTTAATGTGGTTAGTAGGGAATCTGGAATAGGGGAAGGGGCAAGGTCCTCCATCCTACCTTTTGAGGTTTTATTTACAGGATTGATGGTCAACCAAATTTATTTCTGGACGATGCACCAATCTATTATTCAGAGAGTTTTAGGAGCAGTCAATTTAAAGGAAGCCCAGAAAGGATTGCTTTTTACCGGTTTATTAAAGATTTTGGTTCCTTTAGTGATTGTACTTCCAGGACTTATCGGCTTCTATTATTTTGGCGAAAGTCTATATGATAACCCTGATACAGTATATCCTCTTTTGGTTAAGAAAGTTTTACCACTTTGGTTAACAGGCTTCTTTGTTGCGGTGATGATGGGAGCCATTCTTAGTACATTTAATAGTGCTTTGAATAGCGCGGCTACGGTATTTAGCTTGGGTATTTATAAAAGATATATTTCTAAGGATGCAGGTGAAAAGAAGTTGGTCAAAATCGGAAAATGGACATCCGCACTACTTGCTATTTTTGCAATAGGTATTGCCCCATTTGTTGCAAATGCGCCGGACGGGTTGTATCAATTACTACAGCAGCTAAATGGTATCTTTTTTATACCCATAGCCAGTGTCATTATTGCAGGTTTTCTTTTTCCAAAAGTTTCGGCATCTGGGGCAAAAGTCGGTTTGGTTTTCGGACTCTTTTTCTATGTCATTATGTACTATGTGTTCAAGGTGAATTTACACTTTGTCCATATTTGGGGTATCGAGTTTGTGTTAAATATTTTAATCATGCGTTTGGCTTCGTTTTTACTTGCTAAAGACAAGCCATTTGAAATGCAAAACGCTGGAATACTGAATCTTACCCCCTGGAGGTATGCAAAACCCTTCAGCCTATTTTTGGTGATAGTTACAGTAATTTTGTACCTTGTTTTAGGAAATGTTTAGTTATGGAAGAGAAAACCTTTAGAAATTATGATGCTCCTGATGTATCAGTTGCTGTGAAGGAGCATTATCGAAAAATGCGAAAAAATCAGACTTTAGATTATGTAAGGAACATGCATGAAAAATACCTGAAGTTTGATAAACCTATGGACTTATGGGAGGCTATGCGTCATCTAAACAGTCTTATCGATGTTAGTGACCCTGATTTAGATCTTCCAAACGTACAGCATTTGATTCAAAGTGCAGAAGCCATTCGTGCAGAAGGCAGACCCGATTGGATGCAACTAACAGGACTCATTCATGACCTCGGAAAAGTTATGTTTCTTTGGGGTAGTGACGAAGATGGCACTAGTCAAGCAGAGCAGTGGGGTATGGTAGGTGATGTTTTTGTTGTGGGTTGTGCGCTACCAGAATCTTGTGTTTATCCAGAGTTTAATGCCTTGAATCCAGATATGCAAAATAGAACTTATAGCACTTCAATAGGAATTTATGAAAAGGGCTGTGGTATAGATAATGTAGATTTAGCATGGGGCCACGATGAGTATTTGTACCAAGTTTTAAACAACCACGCAGATAACAAACTTCCTGAAGAGGCGATGGTAATGATTCGCTATCATTCTTTTTACCCCTGGCATTCCGGTGGAGCCTATACCGAATTGCTGAATGAGAAAGATGAGGAATATCTCAAAATAATCCAAGATTTCAATACATATGACCTCTACACTAAAAGTCAAAAAGTATATAATTTGGAGGAGGTTTTGGATTATTATCAACCCATAGCTGAAAAGTATTTAGGTGCTGGTCCAATTTATTGGTGATGTTTTTTTAAAATAGTAATCGTTTTTAAAACTAAAATTTATTTTTAGCTTTAGGCTTTACCTCTACTATTTCTTCTACAATGGCAATTTTTAACGAATCTTCCCCGACGTTTTCAAAATCGGTAATCATTTCTATTTCCGAACATTCCTTATAGAAGTGTTTTCCTTTTTGAAGTCTTATTAAAATAATTTGACCATTGACATTTCTTGACAAAGCAAGCCCATCAGATAAACTTACACAACTGTAATTATTCCGGTGAATTCTAAATGGCAGACGTTCAAATGGTTGTAACTCAATTTGCCAAAGGTTGAGTTCGGCACTTTCATAAAGCACCTCGCCAATTGTCTCGCTAAATTTACCTTTTTTTATTTCTTTTAATTTAGATGCATCCCAAGCATCGAAGTTACCTTTTGGATTTAGTTCAGTAATAGTCATGAGTTCCCCTTTGCGTTAGACAATAAATTCGGCACAAGCAGTTCGGAAAATTAAGAGGGGCTAAGAATATTTTACAGGAGCGTAAAATACGTCGTACAAAGGTGTGAAAGTTATTTGGAATAATGACGTTTTTTCTTATAAAATTTGAGCGTAAATATGTTAAATAATTAATTTGATAAATTGAATAATTTAATGCTTTTGGTATTGGAAAGCCTGACTATAATTGACTTAACAAAAAACCGTCTCATTTACTTGAGACGGTTTTTCATTTGAATCATCAACTTATGTTTATTTCACCATCTCATAACTACGCTTGATAAACTCCGTCAATTCCTCACCTTTTAACAAACCTTTCGAAAGGCGTGCCAAATCAAGTGACTGATTAATTAATCGTTCTTTCTTCTTAGTCGTTTTGGTATTTAGAATCTCGCCAACTAGCTCATGATTTGTGTTTACAATCAGATTATACATTTCTGGCATGTTGCCCATACCGAACATACCACCGCCCCCAGTTTGTTGCATTTCCTTCATTCGGCGCATGAATTCGGGTTCTGTAATAATAAATGGAGAAGCATCACTGTCCATAGCTTCCAATTGCACGGTATAGCTTTTGTTTTCAATGGTGCTTTCTAAATCTGCTTTGAGCTTTTCTTTTTCTTCGTCAGACAATTTAGATATCTGGGTATCCTCTTTTTTGATAAGATTGTCCAAATGGTCGGCGTCCACACGGGCAAAGGAAACCTTCTCTTTAGAAGTTTCTAATTTTTGCATTAAATGACCGACAATTGGAGAATCCATCAAAAGAACTTCATATCCTTTTCCTTTAGCCGCCTCGATATAACTGTGCTGTGCCTCTTTGTCAGATGCATAGAGGATCACCAATTTGTCATCTTTGTCAGTCTGGTTATCTTTAATTTTTTCTTGTAGCTCTTCAAAGGTATAGAAGCTTCCGTCTACCGCTGGATACAAAGCAAAATTGTCGGCTTTCTCAAAGAACTTATCTTCAGAAAGCATTCCGTATTCGATGACGATTTTAATATCATTCCATTTGGCTTCGAAGTCTTCACGGTTGTTTTTGAAAAGGGAATTCAACTTGTCAGCCACTTTTCGAGTGATGTAAGAAGAAATTTTCTTTACAGCTCCGTCCGCCTGTAAGTATGAACGAGATACGTTTAATGGAATGTCAGGTGAATCAATAACTCCGCGTAGCATGGTCAAAAATTCTGGAACAATTCCTTCGACATTATCCGTGACAAAAACCTGATTTTGATAAAGTTGAATACGATCTTTTTGCTGATTTAAATCTTGTGTTAACTTTGGAAAGTATAGAATTCCCGTTAGGTTAAAGGGATAATCTACGTTCAAATGAATATGAAACAAAGGCTCTTCAAACTGCATTGGATACAACTCACGATAGAACCCCTTGTAATCTTCGTCTTTTAAATCGGTCGGCTGTTTCGTCCAAGCCGGATTCGGATTGTTAACGATATTATCAACTTCCTGTGTGGGCGCGGCATCTTCCTCTTTAGCATCTTCTGGCTTAGGTAAAGTTTCGGTTCGCATTCCGAATTTAATTGGAATTGGCATGAACTTGTTGTACTTGTTCAGAAGTTCATTGATGCGGTTGTCTTCTAAAAATTCTGTCGAATCATCAGCAATGTGAAGAATAATTTCAGAACCTCGGTCTTCTTTCTTTCCCTTCTTTAAAGTGAAATTTGGAGAACCATCACATGACCAATGTGCAGCTGGTTCATCTTTGTAACTCTTTGTTATAATTTCGACTTTGTCGGCAACCATAAAGGCAGAGTAGAATCCTAAACCGAAGTGCCCGATTATTCCAGTGTCTTTGGCACCATCTTCGTATTTGTTCAAGAACTCCTCAGCTCCTGAGAAAGCAACTTGATTAATATAGTTCTTTACTTCCTCCTCAGTCATGCCAATACCTTGATCGATAATATGAAGTTTCTTTCCTTCTTTATCGACTTTGATTTCAATCATTGGGTTGCCATATTCTACTTTGGCCTCTCCAATTGAGGTAAGGTGTTTTAGCTTGAGTGTTGCGTCGGTTGCATTTGATATTAATTCACGTAAAAAGATTTCGTGATCACTGTAAAGAAATTTCTTGATCAGCGGAAAAATGTTTTCTACTGATACGTTTATCTTGCCTTTAGCCATAGAAAATTAAATTTATTTTCACCCCCGCGAAGGCGGGAATCTTTATGAGTATTGTTAGCATAATATCCCTTCAAAATAGGAATCCCTGCTTTTATTTTCGTTTCTCTGTATCATTAGTCAAAAAAAATACCATAATAGATTATAATGACAAACTGACACGCTAAAATTTGTAAAGATCTTGTTGTGAAAGATTTAACAAAACTATTGTTTAATAAATTTGCAAAAAAATTAAACAGTAGTTATCTTTACAAGGTCATTGATGAGAAAATTGCTGTGAAAAAGATTATTTTTTGATTGATGATTATTTATTGGTTAGGTTGTTTGAAAAACGTGCTTTCTTCTCGGGAGCACGTTTTTATACATTTGGGCAACAAGATTAGCTTTTGCTTAACGCAAAATAAGACAGTCAATACGTAAATTTGATATAGTAAATAATATAAAAATGGCAACAAAAACGAAAACTAAGAAAATTACAGATGACATGATTATTTCCATGTATATGGATTATGTTCTGGAGCATGAAGTAGTGCCGAAATCAGTTTATAAATTTTGTAAGATCAACGATATAGACGAGGCAGTTTTTTACGAGAATTTTGGTTCTGTAGAAGGCATTCAAAAATCAATTTGGTCCAAGTTCTATACAAATACCAAGAGCTTAATTGAGAAGAATAAGGAATATGATTCTTTTTCTAATAAAGACAAAATGTTGACTTTCTTTTACTCTTTCTTTGAGCTATTGACACTTAACAGAAGTTATGTTCTTTTCGCTCTGCCAAGTGATAGAACAGTGCTAAAAAATATGGAACAATTAAAGGAATTAAGAAGGCATGTTAAAGCATTTTCTGCTGAGCTCATAGAAGATGGTAATTCAACAAAATCCTTAAAAATTACAAAGCACAATCCAAGATTATTTTCTGAAGGTGCTTGGCTGCAGTTCCTATTCATATTAAAGTTTTGGATGGATGACGGTTCCGCGGGATTTGAAAAAACCGATGTTGCTATTGAAAAGTCCATCAACACAATTTTCGATGTTTTTGACAACACGCCATTGGATAATATCATCGACTTTGGAAAATTTCTTTTCAAGGAAAAGTTTGTTTAATTCTCAAACCTGGAGTGCATGAAGACATTAGATAAAATTCCCACGGGAAAGATTGAGAGAGCAAGTAAGCTTATGAAAACCGGTGTCAAAATCGGAGGGAATTATGTCAAGTACTATGGCAAAAAATTAGTTAACCCAGAGTTGACTAAGGAGCAATTAAACGAGGATAATGCTGAGGATATTTATGACGGTCTAAAAACACTTAAGGGTAGTGCCCTAAAAGTCGCTCAAATGCTTAGCATGGAGAAGAACATGCTTCCTAGAGCATATGTAGATAAATTTTCACTTTCCCAGTTTTCCGTTCCTCCACTTTCTGCACCATTGGTGCGAAAAACTTTTAAAAAATACCTTGGAAAATATCCCGAGGAAATATATGATACTTTCGAAAATGATTCTATCAATGCTGCCAGTATAGGTCAGGTGCATAAGGCAACCAAAGACGGGAAGGAATTGGCAGTGAAAATCCAATATCCTGGTGTGGCTGAAAGTATAAGTAGCGACTTGGCCCTGGTGAAACCGATTGCCTTAAAAATGTTTAACATTAATGGAAAAGACTCAGACAAATATTTTAAAGAAGTTGAAAATAAATTATTTGAAGAGACTGACTATTTGCTAGAATTAGCACAAAGCAAGGAAATTACAGAATCTTGTTCTTTAATAGAAGGACTTAAATTTCCTAAATATTATGAAAATCTGTCTAGTGAACGAATAATAACAATGGATTGGATGAATGGTGTTCATCTAAGCGAATTTGCCAAAACCGATTTTCCTCAAGAATTGGGTGATAAATTAGGTCAAACCTTATGGGATTTCTATATGTATCAAATTCACATTTTGCGGAAAGTGCACGCGGATCCGCACCCGGGCAACTTTTTGGTGGGTGAAGAAGGAAACTTAATCGCTATAGATTTTGGCTGTATCAAAGAAGTTCCTGATGAATTTTATGTTCCGTATTTCGAATTATCGAAAAAAGAAATTCTTCAAAACGATACTAGCTTCATCAAGAAGATGTACGAGTTGGAAATTTTAACTCAGACGGATACACTTAAAGAAATTGTCTTCTTTAAATCTATTTTTAAGGAAATGCTAACTCTTTTCACGGCTCCTTTGAACGAAGAAGAGTTCGATTTCGGTGCAGATGAGTTCTGGAATAGTATTGCCGAACTCAGCGATCGGTTTTCAAAAGACACCGAAATTCGAAAAATGAATGGGAATAGAGGTTCAAAGCACTTTCTATATATGAACAGAACATTTTTCGGACTTTTCAACTTACTTCATGATCTGAAGGCGAACGTTAAAGTGAACAATTTTAAAAGGTATTTGGACTAGAGACTTTTTAACTCTCTCAAAATTTTAATTTCGATTGTTTATCTTAGAATGGTTGATTCAAAGTTTGCCAATCACTACCTTGCATGGTATTGAATTTGACCAAACTAAATATAAATTCAGAATATAATGTACAATTCAAAAATAGCGGGGCTGGGCTACTACGTTCCTGAAAACGTAGTCACGAATGATGATCTATCAAAGGTGATGGAAACCAGCGACGCTTGGATTCAAGAGCGCACAGGAATCAAGGAGCGTAGACATGTTACCAAAGATGATGGAAATTCGACCACCTCAATGGGTGTCAAAGCTGCAAAAATAGCCATTGATAGAGCTGGCATTGATAAAAACGATATTGACTTTATAGTTTTTGCCACATTGAGTCCTGATTATTATTTCCCAGGTCCAGGGGTTTTGGTGCAACGAGATTTAGGTATTAAAACTGTTGGTGCCCTTGATGTGCGTAATCAATGTTCAGGTTTTGTTTACGCCGTTTCCGTTGCTGATCAGTATATCAAGAGTGGCATGTACAAAAACATCTTAGTGATAGGCTCAGAAATTCATTCCAAGGGATTGGATATGACCACGCGGGGAAGAGGGGTTTCGGTAATTTTTGGAGATGGTGCAGGAGCTGCGGTCTTGACTAGTGAAGAAGACAATTCAAAAGGAATTTTATCTACACATTTACACTCCGAAGGAGAACATGCAGAAGAACTTTCTTTGATTGCCCCAGGAATGGGTAGTCGTTGGGTAAATGAAATTATTGCTGATAACAATCCAGATGATGAATCATATTTGCCACATATGAATGGCCAATTCGTTTTTAAGAATGCAGTAGTACGTTTTAGTGAGGTAATTATGGAAGGTTTAGCGGCGAATAATCTTCCTCCTACAGATATTGATATGTTGATTCCCCATCAAGCCAATCTTCGTATTTCACAATTTATTCAAAAGAAGTTCGGACTTTCTAATGACCAGGTGTTCAATAATATTATGAACTACGGAAATACTACCGCTGCTTCAATACCCATTGCCTTAACGGAAGCCTGGGAACAGGAAAAGATTAAAGATGGTGATTTGGTAGTCTTAGCTGCGTTCGGGAGCGGATTCACTTGGGGAAGCGTTATCATGCGCTGGTAATCGATATTAGTTTTAGACAAAACAAAACCCCGACCATTGGCCGGGGTTTCTGTCATCGAGTCAACTATACTAAACACTAACCATTAACTATAAACATATAGTATCATCAACAACTAAAATTTTATAATAAATCATTATAAGTCTTCATTCTAAAGACGTTTGAAGTTTAAATTAATTACAGTCTTTTTAAAACTTTAACACTACTTAGCAACAAATGAAAAAAACACTTGTTTTCGGTGCATCCCTAAAATCGAATCGTTATAGTAATCTGGCCTTGAATAGGCTTCTGGACCATAACATAGAAACTGAAGCTTTTGGTTTAAAAGCTGGCAAAATAAGGGGAGCACAAATTAAGACAAACTTAAACGATTTTCAAAACATACACACTATAACGTTATATATCGGAGCGGCACGTCAGCCTGAATATTACGGGGATTTTCTTAAAATCAAGCCGAAACGAGTGATATTCAATCCGGGAACTGAAAATCCCGAATTGTATAAAATACTCGAAGACAATAAGATAGAGGTTGAAGTGGCTTGTACTTTGGTCTTGTTATCTACAAACCAATACTGATTTAAAAAGAGCTCTACTTGCGAATTTTCTTATACAACTTTAACATATTAAAAAAACTTTTATCGGTCGTTTTAGACCTTTTGTCGATGGTGTAGCCTATGCTATATGGGGCTTTTTTTGACGGATTAACCACAATCCGAAAAAGGTTAAAAGTCCGTTTAAAGGTAAAAGTTCATAGCCGAAAACGTAGCCTCCTATATTCTCAGCGGGAATTTTTCCTAACCAAAGAACTATACTAACGGAAAGAAGGGCAACTATCCAAACATATTTGTCTTTGAGTTGATGTTTGGTGAAAATGCCGAAAGTAAATAAGCCCAAAAGGGGTCCATAGGTGTAAGAAGCAACCGTAAGCAAACCATCAATTACATTGCTATTAAGTACGTATTTGAAGATAATTACAACAATGATTAGCATGACACTCATACCGACATGGGTAGTTTTTCGCAGTCTTTTTCTATTCGCTTCGGGCTTCTTTTCAATACCTAAAAAGTCTACACAGAAAGAGGTGGTCAATGAGGTCAGAGCGCTATCAGCACTGCTATAAGCAGCGGCAATTAGTCCCAACATAAATGTTATGGCCACCGTCATACCTAGACCACTATTCAAGGCGATTTCTGGGAATAGTAAATCCGATTTTGGTTCACCATCCATAAGTGGCATAGCAATATCGTAGCGGTCAGCATATATATAGAGAAGAGCTCCTAACAGCATAAACACAAAAGTTACAATGACCAATACCACACTAAAGCTGACCATGTTTTTTTGAGCATCTTTCAAAGATTTGCAAGTGAGGTTCTTCTGCATCATGTCTTGGTCAAGTCCTGTCATACAAATGGTAACGAACATTCCGCCAAAGAACGATTTTAAAAGATGTTGTTTTTCGAAGAAATTATCTGCGAAAATGACCCGATTGTATTGTTGGAATTCCTCTGAAGCTAGAAAATCGGAAAAAGTCCAATCTAGTTTTCCAAGGATAAAGTAAATGGACAATCCCACTGAAATAAGCATGAATAGGGTTTGCAGCGTATCTGTCCAGACAATTGTTTTGATTCCTCCTCGAAAAGTATAAACCCAGATTAATAGAATTGATAGGACAACGGTCAATTCGAAAGGAACACCCCACGCATCAAAAACGAATTGTTGCAAGACTATGGCCACCAAGAAGAGTCGAAATGCGGCCCCTAGAACACGTGATATAAAAAAGGATACCGCGCCCACTTTGTAACTCATCCATCCAAAACGTTCATCTAAGTACTCATAAATTGAAGTTACATTTTGCTTGTAGTAGATGGGAAGTAAAACGTAAGCGGTGACTAAATACCCTAAAAAGTATCCGAGGACTACCTGCATATAGCTAAACTCCGAAGCTTCGACCCATCCTGGTACGGAGATAAAGGTGACCCCTGATAGTGATGCTCCCACCATTCCGAACGCTACCAAATACCAAGGAGAAGATTTTCCAGCTTTAAAAAAATCGATATTGGAATCGTTTTTTCCTGTAAAATAAGAGATTAAAAGAAGTACAAGAAAGTAACCGCCAATCAGCAGCAGAATATGGGTAGGCGTCATACAGAATTCATTTAAAAGCAAATTACGAAAAGTAAAAATAGTGTGTAACTTTGTACTTATGGATTTTTCATCGAAACTACTTGAAAACGCGGTTTATGAAATGTCACAATTACCGGGAATCGGTAAGCGCACGGCACTTCGTTTGGTTTTGCATTTGTTAAAGCAACCCACTGAACAAACCCAGCGATTATCCGGTGCATTGGAAACGCTACGAAGTACAGTGAAATTCTGTACGAGTTGCCATAACATATCTGACGTTGAATTATGTGAGATTTGTGCCAATCCAAAGCGTGATGAAAGTTTAGTTTGTGTAGTTGAGGATATTAGAGATGTCATGGCCATTGAGAATACTGGACAATTCAAAGGATTATACCATGTTTTAGGTGGAAAAATTTCTCCAATGGAAGGTGTTGGCCCGCAAGATTTGACGATTCAATCTTTAGTGAATAAAGCCAAGGAAGGAAAAATAAAGGAGCTCATTTTTGCGTTAAGTTCTACAATGGAGGGCGATACCACCAATTTCTATATTTACAAGCAATTAGACGGACTCGAGATTAGTACTTCGACAATTGCGAGGGGAATTGCGGTGGGAGACGAGTTAGAATATGCAGATGAGATCACCTTGGGGAGAAGTATCGTAAACAGAATTCCATTTGAAGGCTCTTTAAAAGCAAATTAAAGAGTTGTTAAAAAATGAAATAAGTTTAAAGATTAGGCGATTATTTTAATATTTTTGCAAAAAATAAGCACAATACAGCAGTCTAAATATCAATATGTCAAAATTTGAACTAAAATTGCCACGAATGGGAGAAAGTGTTGCCGAGGCAACACTGACCACCTGGTTGAAAGAAATAGGAGATACCATCGAAATGGATGAGCCTATTTTTGAGATTGCCACCGATAAGGTGGATTCAGAAGTGCCAAGTGAGGTAGAAGGAGTTTTGATTGAAAAGTTATTTGACATCGATGATGTGATTAAAGTAGGCCAAACTGTGGCTATTATTGAAACAGAAGGTGATGCGGTTGCACCAAGTATAACAGTAGCTGAAGAAGTGCCGGCTGGAACTTTGGCAGCTGTTGAGGAAACGGTACAGGTCGCAAAGGAAACGGCTACCGCACCGATTCAAGACTATAGTTCAACCGAGCGTTTTTATTCTCCTCTGGTAAAGAATATTGCAAAACAAGAAGGTATTTCAGTCGAAAAGCTTGATACGATTCAAGGTACGGGTAAAGAAGGTAGGGTGACCAAAAATGATATTTTGGCCTTCGTTGCCAATGGAAAAGAGGCGGTTGTCACACCAGTTGCTAATATTGCCGTAACACCAGCAAAACCCGAAAGTAAACAAGAACCTATCAAAGTAGTCGAGGAAATCGCTAAACCTCCTACTGCTGCGCATCAAGTAACTAGAGTGCAGACCACTGGCGGTGATGAGGTCATCGAAATGACCAGAATGGGGAAATTGATTGCCAAGCACATGACAGAGAGTGTTTCTACTTCCGCTCATGTTCAAAGCTTTATCGAAGTGGATGTTACCAATGTGGTAAATTGGCGCAATAAGATGAAAGATTCTTTCGAGAAAAGTGAGGGAGAGAAGTTGACTTTTACGCCAATCTTCATGGAAGCGATTGCAAAGGCATTGAAGAAATATCCCATGATGAATATCTCCGTTGAAGGTGATACCGTTATCAAGAAAAAGAACATTAATATCGGTATGGCAGCAGCTTTACCTGATGGTAACCTTATCGTACCCGTTATTAAAAATGCAGACCAATTGAACCTTGTTGGCATGGCAAAAGTGGTCAACGACTTAGCGTCTCGATCAAGAGAAAATAAATTAAAACCTGACGAAATACAAGATGGTACGTATACTGTGACCAATGTGGGAACGTTTGGTAGTGTTTTCGGCACTCCGATTATCAATCAACCGCAAGTAGGAATATTGGCGTTGGGTGCTATTCGAAAAATCCCTGCGGTAATTGAAACTAGCGAAGGCGATTTTATTGGCATACGTAGTAAAATGTATATCTCGCATAGTTATGACCATCGCGTTGTAAACGGTGCTTTGGGTAGTATGTTTGCGAAAGCTGTTGCTGATTACCTCGAAGCTTGGGATGTGAACCGAGAGGTTTAACCTTTTGTTGTCTATGGCTTCGGAATATGATGACATTACGGCTTTTCACTATGCATCGTATAGGCCTCCACTACACCGTAATATTCTAACAAGCTGTTTGAATCGTAAATCATTCACTTCCGGACTTGATATTGGATGTGGTACTGGTCAATCTACAATTGCTCTTGCCGATTTTTGTAGTACTGTAGTAGGTATTGATCCTAGTACGGATATGATTTCAAATGGAATAACCTACCCAAACGTAAGTTACAGTTTATTTAATAAAAGTCAGATTTATTTTGATGCCAATTCCTTCGATATCATAACTTTAGCGGGTTCTCTTTGGTATGCGAAATCGCAGAAATTGCTTGATGAAATTGTTAGGGTAGGTGCAAACAATTCAAGCGTTCTAGTGTATGATTTTCAAGTTCTTTTGAATGATATTTTGACTAAACTCGGGTTTCAAGCGAAAGAAGATTCAAATGGCTATAATCATCAAGAAAATTTCGCAGGCTTGAAAACAAGAATGATAGATAAACTTAGCGAGGGTTGTGAGAGAATTCGATTTCAGATGACCGCTCAGGAATTGGCGCATATGGTATTGTCAGTAAAGGAGCAGTACCAGTTCTTTGAGGGTCTATATGGATTTCAAGAAGTGTATAACACTACAGTAGAAAAAATAAATGCTATTTCAAATTCAAAAAGCTATGCTATTGAAGCAGATACTTTTTTTATTTCATATCGCTTAAAGTAGTCGCGTTTTGTTTTTTAATGGCCTCATCAATCTTCTTTTTCAACTGACTTGCATCTAAATTCTTGGGGTCTAATTTGCCCGCCCTATCCACATTGCTTTTTGCAACCTCCAAACTTCCCATTTGAAAATAGACATCGGCCAAAACTGCAAAAGTCTTTGGCAAGGTACTGTCCTTTACAACCTGTAGTAATCGATTCGCTTGCTTCATGGCTATATCGTATTCTTCCAATTCTGCGTGCATACTGGCTGAAAACCCTAGTAGAAATGGATTGTCCTTTTGCGAAATAGTAGTTAATGCGTTAAGAGAGTCCAAAGCTTGTTTCGGTCCATATAGTGAATTCAGAACTTCAATATACTCTGCTTTGAGATATATTTCTGCAGGATATTTATGAACTACGCTACCCAGATTTTTTTCAGCAATACTTAAAGCTTTCTGTAAGGAACTTTTAGTTTCGGAAGAACCTTGATCTTTGAGATTGGTGTGCTTTACCAACGAACTGTATACTTCGAGAATGAGACGTTCATCTCCAGTTACAGTATTCCTTTTCTCTTGAATTTCTTCGTATAACTTCAATCGCTCTTCGAGATTTAAAGTCAATCGCGCTAAGACACTTTTCCCTATTAAAAAGTCTGGGTCGTATTCAAGACTTTTTCTATAGGAAACTTCGGCTTCACCATAACGACCTTCATCCATAATCTGTTCCCATCCCTTTTGATAGTGTCTCAAGGCTTCTGGACTGGTACTGTATTTCAATGTTGAAATCTTGTTGCTTTTACAAGAGATAAAAAATAAGAGAATTAGTATGGTCAGTTTGTTTTTCATGAATATTTTAGAATTATAAGAATTAATATACGCATAAAATAAAATCAAGCGTCCTTCTAATTATCTTTGTACCAAACAATTTATGAAGATGGAATTAAAGCTGAGCCGACCCATATGTTTTTTTGATTTAGAAACCACTGGGGTAAATGTTGCCAAAGATCGTATTGTAGAAATATCTATTTTGAAAATTTTTCCGAACGGTAATAAAGAAAGTAAAACCTGGTTGGTAAATCCTGAAATGCCCATTCCAGCTGAATCGGCGGCTATTCACGGTATAACCGATGCTAAAGTCGCCAATGAACCTACCTTTAAAGAATTATCGAAAGAAGTTTACACTATGATAAAGGATAGTGATTTAGGGGGATTTAATTCAGACAGATTTGATATTCCATTATTGGCAGAGGAAATGCTCAGAGCAGATGTGGATTTTGATATGAAGAATACGGTGGCCGTTGATGTGCAGACCATTTTTCATAAGATGGAAAAAAGAACACTTTCCGCTGCTTATAAGTTTTATTGTGATAAAGATTTGACCGATGCCCATAGTGCGGAAGCTGATACCATGGCTACGTATGAGGTGCTTCTTTCACAATTGGACCGTTATCCTGAATTAGAAAACAATATCAAAAAATTAGCGGAATTCTCATCGCACAAACGCACCGTGGACTTTGCAGGATTTATTGTTTGGGACGAAGATGACGAAGAGATGTTTTCCTTCGGAAAGCACAAAGGAAAGAAAGTGCATGATGTTCTAGAGAAGGAACCCGGTTATTTTAGCTGGATATTAAATGCAGATTTCCCCTTGTATACAAAGAAAGTACTAACTCAAATCAAGCTTAGTAAGTTGAACAATAAGTTAGCTTAGATGAGATACATGCTGTTCCCCCTTTTGTTACTCATAGCTTTTCATGTGCAAGCACAGGAAGTGCTTTTTGAAGGATATGTTTATGACGATAAGACGAAGGAACCTATTCCTTACGTGAATCTAAGTTTTTTAAATACTTTGAAAGGTTCGTCGACCGATGAGCAAGGTCATTTTTATTTGGATATCCCCACACATTTTCTTGAGAGACAAGTGCATATATCTTCCTTGGGTTATAATGATACTATAGTTGATGCCAAGCTATTGTATAAGTCGAAAAGGATTGATATGATTGAGGAATCGTTTGAATTGGATGAAGTAGTTGTTGTAGAAAATTTCGGTAATTCTGACGTTCTAAATCCGATAAGCAGTTATAGCTTAACCAGCGGTTTTTCTTCTTCGGCTACACCATGGGTATTGGGACTGTACTTTCCCAATATTGGCGCTCAAAAGAAATATGTGGATAAGGTAACCGTCTTTCTGAAGAAAAATGAAAACTTCAAGCGAGAATCCGCTAAGTTTAGAATCCGTATTTATGATGTGGATGCGGTAACGAAAAAACCAAATGGAGATTTACTCCGAAAGAGTATAGTTTTAGAACATAATGTTACAAGGGATTACGTTTCCATAGACCTAGCTGCATTCAACATAGAAGTGCCACAGGCGGGAATTTACGTGGGTTTGGAATGGCTTTTTGTACCCAGCAATTGGTACATGCAAAAAGAAGTTGATCCTTTGACCAATAAGAAAGTAGTAGAGGATCGTTTCGCTCCCACTTTCCGGGGCATCTATACCCAAAATCAGAATTACAAGGTGATGATTTATGGTATGGGAGAGTGGACTGATTTTAGGGTGCGCTCTAGAAACAATTCTCAGAATTTTATTCCTGCCATAAGTCTAAAGTTGAAAAAGGAGTAGTATGAAAATAATCTGTATAGGCCGAAATTATACGGACCACATTGAGGAACTTTCGAATGAACGCCCCGAAGAACCTGTGGTTTTTATAAAGCCAGATTCTGCAGTTCTTCCAAAAGAGCAAGACTTTTATATTCCCGAGTTCTCAAATGAGATACACTATGAAGTTGAGGTTTTGGTGAAAATCAAAAAAGTTGGCAAGCATATTGATAAAATGTTTGCGAACAAATATTATGACGAAATCGGATTAGGAATTGACTTTACAGCCCGCGATCTACAGTCCAAATTAAAAGGAAAAGGGCTCCCATGGGAGAAAGCAAAAGGCTTTGATGGCGCGGCTGTTGTAGGAAAATGGCTCAATGTGTCAAATTTTGAAGATTTAAATAATTTGAGTTTTTCATTGTATAAAAACCAAGAGGAAGTCCAGAAGGGCAATACCAGTCTAATGTTGTGGAAGATTGACGAATTGATTTCTTATGTTTCCAAATTTTTTACGCTTAAAAAAGGCGATATTATTTTTACGGGAACCCCCGCAGGGGTTGGTAAAATAGAGGTAAATGACTATCTTTCGGGAGTATTGGAAGGTCAAAAATTATTTACCGTTAAAATCAAATAATGATATACAGTTTAGACAAGATTAATGAAATGGCTGATGGGGATGATGATTTCATTAATTCTGTAATCTCCGTTTTTTTGGAGGAGGTACCTCAAGATTTGGAAGGATTAGAGCATGCATTGAATACGAGCAATTACGAGCAGGTATATCAATTGGCGCACAAAATAAAACCTAATGTTGACTTACTAGGAATGGAACAAACCCGTGCCGCTGCGCTCGAAATAGAGACCTTGGGTAAAAGTGCGGCAAACATGTCAGAGATTCAGTCGATTTTTCCAAGTTTGAAAAAAGACATTGAACAGGTCGTGTCCGAGCTTCGAAAAGACTTCAATCTATAATTTACTAGAACTTTAGAATGATAGCAGAAATCATTACGATTGGCGATGAAATTCTCATTGGCCAAATTATCGATACTAATTCTGCTTTCATAGCCAAGGAACTTAATAAAATTGGGGTATCTGTCTATCAGGTTACTTCTGTTCAAGATGAACGCCAACATATTTTGAGTGCACTTGCTGATGCCAAAAGTCGAGCTCAAGTGGTTATTGTTACCGGCGGTTTGGGTCCCACAAAAGACGATATAACCAAACATACTTTTTGTGAATACTTTGATGATAACCTTGTTAGGGATGAAAAGGTTTTAGCTCATATCGAAGCGCTTTTCGAAAAGTACATTACAACAACTAAAATCTCTGAAATCAATAGAGACCAGTCTCTAATACCATCCAAGTCCATTGCATTGCATAATGCCTATGGTACTGCGCCGGGAATGTGGATGCGAGAAGATAATACGGTTTTTGTATCCCTACCGGGAGTACCTTTTGAAATGAAGAATTTGATTACCAATGCCGTCATTCCAAAAATAGTGGAAGAGTTTGAGCGTCCCTATATTCTTCATAAAACTTTAGTCACTTATGGACTTGGGGAGAGCGCCATTGCGGAAAAAATAGAAGATTGGGAGAACAACCTGCCATCTTTTATAAAGTTGGCTTATTTGCCTAATTTGGGAAAGGTGCGCTTGCGGTTAACAGCAAAAGGACCTGATAAAGAGGTATTAGCCAAATCTGTGGATGAGGAGATGCAAAAACTTTCTCCGTTGATTGGTGACATTATTTATGGACTTGAAGATGAAGAAACGCTTGAAGAGGTGGTTGCAAAATTGATTACTTCAAAAGGCTTCACCTTGGCAACTGCTGAAAGCTTTACAGGGGGTAAAATCGCAGAGCATATTACTGCTATACCAGGCGCTTCGTCATATTTCAAAGGCAGCGTGGTAAGTTATGCCACAGAAGCAAAAATAGAAGTGCTCAAGGTTCCAAGGTCTTTGATTGAAGAACATTCAGTTGTAAGCGAAGAAGTTGCTAAGGTGATGGCTGAAAACGTTCAAAAATTGATGCAAACCGACTTTGCCATAGCCACAACTGGCAACGCTGGACCTACCAAAGGAGACTCAGATGCAGATGTCGGAACCGTCTATCTTGGCATAGCCACTCCAAAAGGGGTTTTTGCGCATAAATTTGTGATGGGTAATCATAGGGAAAGAATCGTGCAAAAGTCTGTGAATAAGGCTTTTGAGTTGCTTCAAAAAGAAATTTTAAAATTCTGATTTAGAATTTTGTTCGAACCGTAAAAAAGATATAAATTTGCATCCTGTTTAAAAAAAATCAGCGCGATGTCAAAAGTTTGTGAAATTACGGGGAAAAGAGCGATGTTCGGAAACAATGTTTCCTTCTCTGTCAATAAAACGAGAAGAAGATTTAATGTAAATCTATCTAAAAAGCGTTTTTATATTCCTGAAGAGGATCGTTGGGTAACTTTGAAAGTTTCTGCCAAGGCATTAAAGACAATCAATAAAAAGGGTATTTCGGCTGTTTTGAAAGAGGCGAAGGCACAAGGGATTTTGAAATAATCCGGAAAAATTAGATTACGATGGCAAAAAAAGGAAATAGAATTCAGGTAATTTTAGAGTGTACCGAGCATAAAGAATCTGGTCAGCCAGGTACTTCACGTTACATCACCACAAAGAATAAGAAGAACACTCCAGAAAGGATGGAAATTAAAAAGTTCAATCCTATCTTAAAGAGAATGACCGTTCATAAAGAGATAAAATAATTTCCACTTCAGTGGGAATGTCCAAAAATATATTTAGTCATGGCAAAGAAGACCGTAGCAAGTTTACAGACAAGTTCAAAAAGATTAACGAAGGCCATTAAAATGGTTAAGTCTCCAAAAAGTGGAGCATATACTTTCGTTGAATCTGTAATGGCACCTGAAAAGGTGAATGAGTGGATTGCTAAGAAATAACAAACTACCAAGAATAGTTGGAAAGCCTCTTTCGAAAGAAAGAGGCTTTTTTTTATCCGATAATCGAGACCAGCCTGCCAGAAGGGCAGGTTTAAAATGCTCCGACGCTTACGTTGAAATCAATGTTGATTTTCCTTTCAATGACTTGTGGGCTTACCCCGAGTTTATTTATTTTAAATTCATTTCAGGGTTCGCAAGTTCGAATAATGGTTTCAGATTAGTTCAACCTTTAAAATATCTCTAAGTTCTCTATCTTTGAAAAAAGCGGATTAAAACACTATGAGTTTATTTAAAAATATATTTTCCTCTAAGAAAAAGGAAACCTTAGATAAAGGATTGGAAAAAACAAAAACTAGTTTTTTCTCCAAAATGACCAAGGCTGTTGCGGGCAAATCAAAAGTTGATGATGATGTCTTGGATAATCTTGAGGAAGTATTGGTCTCCTCTGACGTTGGTGTAGATACGACATTGAAAATTATTACGCGTATAGAAGCCAGAGCCGCTAAGGACAAGTATGTAGGTACTGATGAATTAAATACGATTTTGCGTGAGGAAATTGCAGGACTACTCTCCGAAACACATGTTGGGGAAGGTGTGGAGTTTAGCATCCCAAAAGACAAGAAACCCTATGTGATTATGGTTGTCGGAGTCAATGGAGTAGGTAAAACCACCACCATTGGAAAATTGGCACATCAATTCAAACAACAAGGTTTAAAGGTTGTCTTAGGTGCAGGTGATACGTTTAGAGCTGCTGCAATTGATCAATTACAAGTTTGGGCAGATAGGGTTGACGTTCCCATTGTAAAGCAAAAGATGGGGAGTGATCCTGCTTCTGTTGCCTTTGACACGTTAAGTTCAGCAGTCAACCAAGATGCAGATGTTGTCATTATCGATACGGCAGGAAGGCTTCATAACAAAGTGAACTTGATGAATGAACTTTCCAAAATTAAACGTGTGATGCAAAAGGTGGTGGATGACACTCCACATGATGTACTTCTTGTACTTGATGGTTCTACAGGGCAAAATGCTTTTGAACAGGCGAAGCAGTTCACTAAAGCAACTGAGGTAACTTCATTGGCGGTAACAAAGTTGGACGGAACGGCAAAGGGTGGGGTTGTTATTGGCATTTCAGACCAATTTCAGATTCCTGTTAAATACATAGGAGTGGGGGAAGGTATCGAAGATCTACAGGTTTTCAACAAACATGAATTTGTCGATTCCTTTTTCAGTATATAGTACTTGCCACCAAGACTTGAACATGAATTCAAGTCCCTTTTTAAAATTATTCAAATGAAAAAGGTCATACTGCTTTTTTTTCTCTTTGTCGGACTCTATGGTTCTGCACAACTAAATCATCCCAAAGCAAGCCCGGCTGCGACAGTAACCCAAGAAGTAGGTTTTACGACTATTAAAGTAGATTATTCAAGACCGGCTGTACGAGGACGCAAAGTTTTTGGTAATCTCCCTGATGGTAAAAAGGGCTTAGTACCTTATGGTAGAATCTGGCGTGTAGGGGCTAATGAGTCAACTAAGATTACGGTTGATACAGATGTTTCTATTTTAGGGAATACCCTAATTGCTGGTACATATGCTCTTTATGCTTTTCCCGAAGAAAACGAATGGGAAGTTGTTTTTCATAAAAATACAACACATTGGGGTGATGGTCGAAATAACTATAATGCCGAAGAAGATGCTTTTCGCGTAAGGATAAAGCCAAATTCCAAGGCAGGTTTTCAAGAGAATTTATTAATATCCTTCGATAATATTTCCCATAACGTGGCCGATATGATATGGAGCTGGGAGAATACACAGGTTGTAATTCCCATAACGGTTAATACTAAGGGAATTATGGAAGAACAGATTGAGAAAGCATTGCAACCTGGCCCGTCAGCACAGACCTATTATGAAGCAGCAAGATATTATGTCGAGCAGGGTATTAAATATCCCGAGGCACTGACCTATCTAAACAAAGCGTTGGAATTAGGTGGTGACACCTACTATTTTCATAGAGTAAAGTCATTGGCTGAAGCGGCTTTAAAGGACTATAAATCTGCAATCAAATCTGCTCAAAAATCCTTGGAAATCGCTGATGGACTGGGCAAAGATGAATTTGTTCTCATGAATCAAAAAAACATTGATTTATGGAAGGGAAAATTAAAGGACTAAATATCTTGTAACCATGAAAAAGTTGATTTTAATTCCAATACTCCTTATAGCTTTCTCATGCAAAGAAGAACCCAAAGTTGAAAAAGAAGAAATCATACTATGGGAATCTTACAATGATTCTACCGAGGTTGCTGCTAACCTAAATCATGAGAAGGAAAGAATGCGTTACAAGCATATTCAATCCAAAATATTGGATAAGAATGAAGTGTTTCTTCCCTTATACGATGAGGTTTCCAAATTTTCTGAAGAGCAATATCAAGCTTTGAAATCTTCCATACTTGAACAAAATATTTTTGATATTCGTAAGCAAATCGAGGACGGAAAATTTAAATATGAGGACTTAGTTCTATTTTACCTATATCGCATTTATAAATACGAGTTGGATAACTCAACAACGTTGAATACGGTCATTGCTCTTAATAAGGATGTGGTCGATCAAGCAAGGGCTTTGGATAAAAAAGTTTCCGACGGTTTGGGGTCAACTTCAAGGCATCCAATTTACGGCATGCCCATTTTGCTAAAAGACAATATCAATACGTCAAGCATGAAAACCACAGCTGGTGCCATTGCCTTGATGGATAATGAGGTGGAAGATGCCTTTATTGTAAAGCAATTAAAGGGGAACGGAGCCTTGATTCTCGGGAAAGTGAATTTGAGTGAATGGGCCAATTTTTTATGTAATTGTCCAAATGGCCAAAGTGCCGTAGGGGGGCAAACTTTAAATCCATATGGCCGACGTATTTTTGATACGGGCGGTTCTAGTGCTGGTAGTGGTACTTCAATGGCGGCCAATTACGCTGTGGCGGCAGTAGGGACAGAAACTTCGGGTTCTATTCTTTCACCGAGCAGCCAAAATTCCGTTGTCGGTTTAAAACCTACCATCGGTTTGCTGAGTAGAACGGGAATCGTTCCTATTTCAAGTACATTGGATACGCCAGGGCCTATGACTCGCAATATTATTGACAATGCAATCCTTTTATCTGCTATGACGGGGAAGGATACTTTGGATTCGGAATCCATCGATGACCATTTTCCGGGAATTATTTCGGCAGGCTTGCATCCGACCCCATTTAAAGATATGCGTTTGGGAGCGATGAAGTCGTTGATAGAAAGTGATTCTATCTATAAAAACACGATTGAAAAACTGAAGAAATTGGGTGCCGAAATCATTGAATTTACACCTCTTGAAGTTGCAATGGATGGTTTTTTAAGTATTTTGAATATCGATATGAAGAATGACCTTCCGGAGTATTTAAAAACCCAGGTAAAGAATAAAAATTCCGTAAAAATTACATCGGTTGCTGATGCGGTTGCCTTTAATAGAGCGGATTCTTTAGTGAGAATTCCGTATGGCCAAGTGCGATTTGACGGAATACTAGCAGATACAACTTCTGCCGAGGAATTGGCAAAAATCAAATCCAGATTGGAAAAGAACGGTAGACACTTCTTCGATTCGGCCATGGATAAACATGATTTAGATGCTGTGTTATCTATCAATAATTACCATGCCGGGTTTGCCGCTGTCGCCAAATACCCCGCATTGACTGTTCCCATGGGATATAAGAAATCCGGTGAACCTGTGGGTTTGACTTTTATTGGAAAGCGGTTCAAAGAGGCTGACTTGCTTAGGTTAGGGGCCGCTTTTGAGAAAGCGACTCAAGCTAGAAAGATTCCTGATGGGTATAAACTTTAGACCTAATCTTTGTTCCTTAAATATTAGATTACTACAATAGGCATAATAATTGTTCGTTTGCAAGTACAAGGCAATTATTATGAGATACCTTCCTCTAATTTTTCTTTTAAGCTTTTGTTGTGATGGTTACGGCCAGGTACAGTTTTCCGAACGCTATGAGAAGTTTAAGGAACAATTAAAGCCTACGATTGTTTATGATTCTGTTGCCAGATACAAAAATGGAAATATTAAGTTCAAGACTGTTGTAGCAAGATTTCATACAGAAGACTATGTATTTTATCAATATATCGGCGATTACGAGGAATATTTCAGGGATGGATCTTTATCTGGTACATGGAAGTTTGATGACTATGGGGTTCCATTTGATACCAAAATTTATGATGGCACCGGAAGTTTGAGCTGTGAAATTAAATTATTGGAGTTCGACACTACAGCAAAATCAGCATTTGAGTTTTTAGATTCTGAGGAGTGTCTAAAGTTCAAGACTTTTGAAAAATATTATAGGTATTCCTTTCGATTATGTGATACCTATTTGTATAAAGAGGGGCATAAAATGAATGGGACAAAGATTGGTCTGTGGAAATTTTATGATGCTGATGGGAATCTAAAAAAAGAAAAAGAATATTAATTGATAACCGCATTGATTTTTCCCCATAGTTCATTGTCAAAACTGGAAGGTCCCAATTGTGCTTCGTTGGCGCTATCACCCATTCGTATGATAACAAGATTGCGACTAGGAACAACATAAATTTTTTGATCATTAGCTCCTAACGCTGAATACAAATCATCTGGAGCGTTGGGTATCAAAGAGCCAAGAACAACCTCCTGAGAAGAAGTACCCATATAATTATCTTTCCCATTGAGCCACCACAAATAGCCATACGATTTGTTTAAATCTTGAGAGGTATTTGTCATTTCATTGAAATAACTCTCACTTAAAATAGATTCTTCATTCCATGTTCCCTTGTTCATCATAAGTAGGCCAAAACGAGCCATGCTTCGGGTATCACTCTCAAACCGGTGGAGGTACAATTGCTTTTTCCAAGCTCCTTCCATACCAATTTTATCGGCTAACTTTAAATTTGCATAGTCTTCAAAGTCCATAGCAGTGGCATCTTCAACAATATCAAAAAGTAAAGAGAAAGCACCTTGATGATAGGCCCATCGCGTTCCGGCATCGGCTGAATAGTCCAAACAATTTGGGTTTGTACAAGTCCATACCAGAGGTTGGTCTAGCTTTTCGTCCAAGCCTGTACTCATACTCAAATGATGGGCAACAGTTATTAAATCTTCTTTCTCCTGTGATAATGAACTCCAGCTATCGCCTAAGTAATTTGATGTTTTGTCGTTTATATTTAACAGTGCCTCATCCTGCGTGATTCCTACAATAGCTGCCGTTAGACTCTTAGCAGCTGAATTCCAAAACAATACATCATTTTGTGAATGACCATTAAAATACTCTTCAATAACGATACGACCATTTTCTAAAACAATGAATCCTTTTGTATCTTTTGTTTCGAGGTAATCCAATAAATCTTGAATGTTGGTTTCATTCCAATTCAATTGTGCGGCAGTTACTCCCTCCCATTCATTAGAATTGATTGGAGGAAAATACAATCCTATTGGATCAGGATTGATTATTGAATTTATGGTTTCGGTGTTATCCTTTGAACAACTTAAAATTACCAAGAAAGAAATAAGAAGAAGTATATAACGTAAGGTTTTCATTCGACTGAATGTTTATTGAATTAGATTGGTAATTTTCTCCCAAAGTGCATTGTCAAAGCTTGACAGGGCGAAATTGCTATCATCTGCAGCATTTCCCATGCGTATTACAACTAACTTTTCGCTCGGGACAATATATATTTTTTGGTCATTTTTACCCAAAGCAGAATACATATCAGCTGGCGCATCGGCCACTAAAGATCCATCAAATTTCAGTTGCGTTTGAGGTAATCCGTAGGAATCTTTGCCATTTAACCACCACATATACCCGTATGATAAATTGATGTCCTGCGAGGTTTCCGTAGCTTCCTGAAGAAATGTTTTCGTCACGATTTGATTGTCTTCCCATTTCCCATTGGCAGCAACCAGTAAACCAAATCGAGCCATGCTTCGGGTATTACTCCAATAAACACTTAGACCTTCACCAGAGTCGATCCATGTGCCTGTCATGCCGATTTTATCTCTTAATGCCGTGTTGAAATAGTCCGACCAGTTACTGTCGCTTGCTGCGGCTACAACATCTTGTAGTTTTACATAGACATTATGATAAGCCCATCTTGTTCCCGCATCGGCGACATATTGCAGATTGCTCGGTGAAACATCATCTCCTAAACTGTCATCCAGTCCTGAACTCATTGATAAGAGGTGCTTATTGGTAATTATTGCTTCTTTATCAGCAGCGGCGCTCGTCCATCCTGTACCCAAGTAATCTGAGACCTTATCATCGATGTTGAGCAGACCTTGGTCTTGTGCAATACCTACTGTGGTTGAAGTCAGGGTTTTTCCAGCACTTGCCCAATACCAAGGGTTAGTAGCTGAATGGTTGTCAAAATATTCTTCTAGTACAATTTTACCTTCGTGCAGCACCATAAAGCTCTTGGTGTTATTTTCCTCGAGAAAATCCAATAAAGGTTGTTTTGCGGATTCATTCCATTCCAATTCTTCAATGGTGGTTGCTTCCCAAGTATCTGAATCAACAGGTGGAAAGTACATTGCTACTTCCTCTTCTTCCGTTTCCATGACATCATCGGATTCTTCGATTTGATCTTCATCGATTTGATTTTCTGTATTGGAATCTTTAGAACAGCTCGTAAATACACTAAAGAATAGTATGGCTAAAAAAACGATTTGGGCTTTCATGGTGTAGGGTTTTGGTATTGGACTTGATTGGCTAACAATGGTTTAACGTAAAAATTCAATAATTCGTGTAGAAGTCCTTTTGTTCATTGAGCTTGTTGTATTTTTGCAAACCAGAAAATTGTTATGCGCACGAAATCCATTAAAAAGAATAAAATCAACGTAGTTACCCTAGGTTGCTCTAAAAATGTATATGATTCAGAGGTACTCATGGGGCAGCTTCGCGCTAATGATAAGGAGGTCGTTCACGAAGAAGAAGGCAATGTAGTGGTTATAAATACCTGCGGATTTATCGCAAATGCAAAAGAGGAAAGTGTAAATACCATTTTGGAATACGTTCAAAAAAAGGAGGCCGGAGATGTCGACAAAGTTTTCGTAACCGGATGTTTAAGCGAGCGCTATAAACCAGATTTACAAAAGGAAATTCCTAATGTAGACGAGTATTTCGGTACTAGTGAGCTCCCCAATTTGTTAAAAGCACTAGGTGCGGATTACAAGCACGAGTTGATTGGTGAGCGATTGACAACAACTCCTAAGAACTATGCCTTTTTAAAAATAGCAGAAGGTTGTGACCGGCCTTGTTCTTTTTGTGCAATTCCGATTATGAGAGGAAAGCACCGCAGTAAGAAAATTGAGGATTTGGTTACAGAGTCCGAGAAATTAGCTGCTAAGGGAGTCAAAGAATTGATTCTAATCGCGCAAGATTTGACCTATTACGGATTAGACCTATACAAAAAGCGAAACCTTGCTGAACTTCTAGAAGCCTTAGTAAAAGTTGAAGGAATCGAATGGATTCGTTTGCACTATGCATTCCCAACGGGTTTCCCCTTAGACGTTTTGGACGTTATGAAACGCGAGTCTAAAATCTGTAATTACTTGGATATTCCGTTGCAGCACATCTCCGATTCCATCTTGAAAAGTATGCGTCGTGGAACTACTCAGGCTAAGACGACAAAACTCCTACAAGATTTTCGAGCTGCTGTTCCTGAAATGACGATTCGTACGACTTTAATTGTTGGATATCCCGGGGAAACAGAAGAAGACTTCCAAACCTTAAAGAAATGGGTTGAAGACATGCGTTTTGAACGTTTGGGCTGCTTTACGTATAGTCACGAAGAGAATACCCATGCCTATACTTTAGAGGATGATGTGCCCGAAGAAGTAAAACAAGACCGTGCCAATCAAATTATGGAGATTCAATCTCAAATATCATGGGAATTGAACCAACAAAAAATAGGACAAACTTTCCGCTGTATTATTGACCGAAAAGAGGGCAATTACTTTATTGGCAGAACAGAATTTGATTCTCCCGATGTGGATAATGAAGTCTTGGTTGATGCTACAAAGCATTATCTGAAACAAGGGGAGTTTGTAAATTTAAAGGTTACTGAAGCTGCGGACTTCGATTTATACGCTGAGCCTGCATAATATTCGGACCATAGTTTGAGGACGTTTATAAGCTCGTAAAGTATTAAGACATATGCTTTTGATAATTACTCATATGTAAAAGGATCGTGCTATATTAATTCTTAATTTTAGTGTTTAGACCAACCCTTCAAACTTAACACTATGATTTTTCTTATCGGATTACTGATTTCCATTGCTCTTATTGTAGTTGGTATTGTACGTTTTAAAATTCATCCTTTTTTCGTGCTGCTTTTTGCAGCCATGCTTTATGGATTCATTACTGGAATGAATGTTACTCAAATCATCTCAGCCGTCAACGACGGTTTTGGGAGTATTATGGGCAAAATCGGACTAATTATTTTCTTTGGTGTGGTCATCGGAACGATTTTGGAAAAATCAGGTGGCGCAATGGTCATCGCCACAAGACTAATCAAACTTATCGGGGAGAAGTCGATTCATTTGGCAATGATGTTGACTGGCTACCTCTTGTCTATTCCCGTTTTTGCTGATAGCGCGTTTATCATAATGAATTCTTTGAACAAGGCACTTTCTGACAAGGCCAAAGTTGCCTATGCCGGAACGACCGCGGCATTAGCTCTAGGATTAACCGCCACTCACGTCATGGTACCCCCGACTCCGGGCCCCATAGCTGCCGCCGGAATTTTAGGGGCTGAATTGGGTAATGTTATCATTTGGGGACTAATCATCAGTTCACTATCCCTTATACCCAGCTATTTTTTTGCCACAAAGATTGCGGCTAAGGTCAAAGTGCCAATCATTATGGAGACTTCAGGCGATTCGTTACACAAACCAAAACTTTCTTTGTCGCTGTTGGCGATATTGGTTCCGATAGTTTTGATTGTGGTAAAATCGGTTTTCGATTATCCGGAATTGAATTTATCAACCTCTTCGGTTTATCCAGTTATTCAGTTCTTTGGGAGTCCGGTAATTGCTCTTTTAGTCGGTGTATTATTAACCTTGTTTTTACCGAAGAAATTGGATGAAAACGTATTCTCTGCAACAGGATGGTTTGGCGATGCAGTCCGCATTGCCGCACCTATTATTCTAATTACGGGTGCTGGCGGAATTTTCGGGGCTATGCTCCAAAATTCAGGAATGGCTGATTTTATCAAAGACTATTTTTCAGGAATGTCCATCGGACTTTTCCTTCCTTTTCTTTTAGCAGCTTGCTTAAAAACAGCGCAAGGGTCATCAACAGTGGCTTTGATTACTACAGCTTCAATCGTGGCACCAATGATGCCTGCCCTAGGTTTAGAAGATGCATTTATGAAAACGATGACCGTATTGGCTATTGGTGCTGGTTCAACAGTAGTCTCTCATGCCAACGATAGTTTCTTTTGGGTGCTGACCCAACTCACAGGCATGGATGTCAAGCAAGGAAATCAAGTACAAACCATGGGAACATTGGTACTTGGGCTGTCGGCGATGTTGTTGATTTTTTTTACTACGCAGGTTTTGAGTTAACGTTTTTTTTAAAAGCCTTTGCCATGTAATAGCGCCTTTGCTGGTAAATAATTACTTCAAAATTAATTTATATGTTTTAGCTTCATTCGCTGTAAAGACTTTCACAAAATAAAGTCCCGAACTTTCATTTAACATGATTTTTTGTGATGTGGTATTAAAGCTCTGTTTCTCGTAAATAATTTTCCCTTTAGCATCAAAAATACGGATGCTTACATTTTCCGTTGTTTTTAAATCTATATTTAATAATCCTTCAGTAGGGTTCGGGTAAATCTCTATTAACCTATCTTCCTCACTTTCTATATCTTCAACTTCATCGATGTTTACATCTTCTTCTTCACTTTCTATGGTTTCACTTTCCTCCTCTACTTCCTCTTCCTCCTCAATTTCCTCTTCATTCACAACTTCTTCTTCCTCTTCGATTTCTTCTTCTTCTTCTTCTTCTTCTTCCTCCTCGATTTCTTCTTCTTCTTCTTCGACATCTGACAGATTCCCTACTGTTATAGTAATTTTCTCAGATGTAGCTAGATATTCTTCTGTTGCATAGGTATATGCCATTATTTCTGCCTCACCTTCATTTAAAATTTGAATGTTACCCGTCTTATCAACGCTTATGTTATTTCCTGAAACTAGTTTATAAACAATTTCTGAATCTGAGTTTGTGGTTGCAGTAAGTTGAAAATTAGTAATACCCGTCTCAATATTAGTATCTTCAAAATTATTGACAAGAGCAGTGTTACGTGTGTCATTTAACTCATCCTGAGTTTCCAGAAATTTAATTGTACTGTGGATTATGTCCCATTGAAAATCATAAATAAAATTCTTTTGTCTTCCTGTTCGCATAAGATTGAATAGGTCATTCGATGCTTCTATACCAAGTGCATTGTTAGATGAGTAGTGGGATAATCCGAAATTATGCCCCAATTCGTGTGCTAAAGTCCCTCCAAGACTTTTATTAGTTCTGAACAAGTGGAAGGCCACCCATCCATATCTTGGTGGTGTAGCTTCTTGTCCAAAACCGAAAGATGAACCTCCACCATTCGATCCTCCAAAATAGCTATCCGTTTTATTATGACGTAATATAAAAAGATTAGAAAAATAAGAATTGGAATTTATTACTTGATCCGCAGCAGACAAGTATTCCTCTCTATTTAAAGTATAACTCCCTCCATCCCCATTTAAATCCCATTCGTACTCAATAATTCCCTGATCTGTAAAGTTAAGAGATACATTGGCCAAGTTATACATGTCGCTTACACGCTCTGTAATTGGAGTAAATGCCGTTTGAAAATCATGAGTCGACTCTCCGGGATATTTAATGTATTGGTAAGAAATAGGTACTATTCTTTTAGTTGTAATAGTTGTATTTAGATGACTAATGGTATCATTTTCATGAACGATATATACTAATGCTTTACCATCATCTAGACCCATCAATTCAATTTTATCATTTACTCCACTTTCTTGCTCTATAATTTCCACGCGTAGTGTTGAATCATTTGAAGAGCGGTATTCTAAATTTCCAGCAAGGGAAGAGTTGATACGTACATTTTCAGGTTCGAATTTGTTCAATAATTTGGTTGAAAAAAAATTGGAATATGTATCCAAATAGTACTTAGAATTCTCATCGCTTGCTACCGTAATGGAAGTGTTCGTATTTGTAGTTACACTTCCGTAAAGTTTCATCCATATATCACGATTACCTAGATTGGACGAACCTATGTCAGACTGAGTAGTTTTGAAACCAAACCAAGGACTGTCATAGTCGACCGGAGCTTCTATTTCTAAAACATAGTCCATACCCGCATCCAATTCTAGGTTGCCTGTAATGGTATATATTTTGGTTCCCTCTGGGGGATAGGCAAAACCTATTTCAACATCAATAAATTCAAAAGTGTAAGGTTGGGTATAAATAAGTGGTCCTATATTACCAATGGTACCTTCGTAAAAATTAATACGAAGTTGCCCAAAGTTTACCCCAGGACTTTTATTATCAGTATTTAGAAGCAGGTATTGAATCGCCGCTGAAGTAGCATTTACATCATCCATATTCATTCGAAATGATTGCTGTATTTTATTTGAAGATTGAAAATTATAGAGCTCCCCAAGTTCATTGGGCATATTAACAATATATTGAGAGTTGTAGGTGGTTTGGCCGCAGACCAAATTTGAAAGCAAAACAAATTTTAAAAGTATACTGGTTTTAAAAAATGTTTTTATTCTATAATTTTTAATTCTAAATCTTTTATTGAAAATCATTTCGCTTTTTTGGTTGAATTTTGGCTAATTGAATTGCATAAAGCACTAGTTTTTAACGAAGAAATGAGCACTATAGTATTGATAGTGAGTAAACAAGGAAAGGAAACGGACAAATTAAGTAGGGAAGGGTAGAACTTGCAAAAGTGGAATTTTGCCAAGGAGAGAGCTACAATTAACAAGCATGGATGTCAAGCAAGGAAATCAATTACAAAACATTGGGGCATTGGTGCTTGGGGTATCGGCTATGACATTAATTTTCTGTGCCATAGGGCTGGCAATTCGGGTAATCAGACTATTTAGAAATCAAAAATGGAGCTAATCAAAGCCCAAAGTGCCCTAAATGTGATTTCTATAAAAACGTCGACCAAAAAGCTAGATTTCCACCTGTTAGTTCTTCGTTTAAATTTTTTACCCGATTCTGATGCGAATTTTTCTCCTCTCTTTTTTCCTTTTTTCGCAGAGAAATTTATACTCGATTCCCTAGAATTTTGTTTTCTAGCGTTTCTCTTATAGGCCTCTTTTTTGATTTTTTCGTTATCGAGAAGCCGGTTGTATTGTTTTCTCTTTATAGGATTTCGTAAAACCTGATAGGCTTCATTTAGGTCAACGAATTGTTGCTGTGCATTTGGTGCCTTATTAATATCAGGATGGAGCGTCAGTGCTAATTTTCGAAAAACCCTTTTGATAGTTGCGGAGCTGTCCGATCTTTCAACAGTAAGTATTTTGTAGTAGTCCTTCAATTCCTTATAATTTGCCAGCTATTTTTCTACCAAGCCATGCCATAGGAAGGTAAGCCAGAACTATGTCCGCTATAGCAAACCAAGTAGGACCTGGTAACATATAGTTGACTGCAATTCCACCTAAAAGGAATAAACCACCAATAGCCCAAGCAAATTTCATTTTGTGGTTGGCTGCTATTCTATAAGCAAGAGCCGCACCAACTAGTGTTCCTAATGCATGGGCTAAAAAAGGAAAAATAAAGTATTTGAAATCCAATGTGGGCATGGCTTCGGCAAGTGCGTTCAAATCATTCGTGTCAACACCTGGTATGGGCATTACACTGCTCCCAATTCGTACAAGACCCATATTGATAAGGCTACCGCCAAACCAACCCAAAATGACGGCTAAGACATTTCTAAGTATTGGATTCATAGTTTTAGTTTTAATTTGTTATGGCTTTATTAAAGGCTTCTATACCTCCCACTAACGGCAAGGTAAGATTCGTTGCATCTAAGTCGATCCTAAGTTCGGTGCCAGGTTCGGGCCAAAGCGTGAACTCCTTATCACTTGAAAATATCATAAGTCCGATTTGTTGTCCTTTAGCGATGATTTGATCATCAGGCATTAAATCAAAATAAACTTCATAGAACTTTCCAGGAACCAAGGGTTCACTTTCGGTAAGCGATTTATGATTTTGAGGATCTGCCCAACCACGCGTGATAATGTTATCTGTAATCTTTGTTTTTCTTCCTTCATTCCATGGTAATGAAACTAACCAAACCGAAAGATTTGCCGCTGGTTTACTGCTGGAAAGCGTAACGGTAACTTTTGGTGTGCCAGATATATGAACTGCCTCCGATAATTTGGGTGTTACATATAGCAATCTATGATTCGTAATTTCTGCTTGAACCAATGAGCCGCCGGTAAAAGAATAATTGTCAACCAATTTTTCAGTGCCCTGACCTTTGGATTTCTCAGTGCTTAAACTTCCTTTCTCAGGAGCGCCCGGTTTTAGATAAAGCACCACGTCTGATGCTTCCGGATTGGGATAATCCGCATAGGCAGTAGGCTTTTCTCGTTCGTCATTTTCGCGTACAATCCATGCGCTCGAATCATTTTCCACTCCATTTTCAACTCCGTGCAAATACCTTGTAAACCATCTGTTCATTATTTTCATAGGCGGAGGTCCACCATGCCCATTTTGGTGATAATAAATTTGACTAGGCAATCCCTTATCTTTCGCGGCCTTATAAATTCGATAGCTATGTTCTGGCATTACGTTCCAGTCGTTAAATCCGTGAGACATCAATAAAGCTGCCTTCATCGGTTTCATATCATTTAAATAATCCCGTCCAGCCCAGAAATCATTATAATCGCCTGTTATTCTGTCCATGCCTTTTTTCATTTCTGTATCCCGCACTGTTGCATTGTTATAAGCGCGTTTTGATTCATCACCACTATGAATAAAATCGTAAAGCACAGTAATATCCTCTCCCAAATATCCGCCGGGAGATCTCACTAAGCCATTCGATCGGTAATAGTGATAATAGGAAGTGTTTGGAGCAATGGGAATAATGGCTTCAAGCCCATCAACCCCTGTTGTCGCTGCAGCTAAGGGAATCGTTCCATTATAAGAGGTCCCGGTCATACCTACTTTGCCCGTAGACCAAAATGCTTCCACCTTTTCGGTTCCCTCTAGGGAACTGTAACCCGGTACGCGACCGCATAACCAATCGATAACTGCCTTAGGAGCCAATGATTCATTATCTCCACCAACGGTTGGTGCGCCTTGTGAAAGTCCGGTTCCGGGTGATGAGGAGTGTACTACTATGTATCCTCTGGGTACCCAAGTTTTAATATGGGAATTTGAAATGATAGGCCTCTGGCCGGTTCGAACAACATCTGGGTGGGCATGTTCCTCTGGAAGCGTTCCTAATTCATGCTTCACATTCCAAAAAGCACCTTCAACATCAGGTGCCACGCCTGCAAAATACGGACTAGAAACATACACAATAGGTAATTTAAGTCCTTCAGATTCTGTTTGATGTGGTCTGGTAACGGAAACATGCATTCTATCTAGCTTGCCATCACCATCCGTGTCAAATTCTGCTTCAACCCATAAATCATGTCGAATCCATTTTTCGGGGTCTTCAAATCCAGGGATAATTTGTGCTTCTCCATTTTCAAAAATGGGAATGGACTTTTCTACGTTTTGCCCGTTTACAGAGATTGCCACAGTTAGTAGCATGGATAAAAAGAGAGCTGGCTTGAAAAAATATTTCACAGTGTCTTTTGTTTAGGTCTTGATTTTTTAGCTAGGTTTTTCCTAAATACTTTGTCCGAAAGTCAATAAGTTACTATCGGGATCAAGTACGGAAAACTCCTTTTGTCCCCAAGGTTTGGTTTCCAATGGTCCGTTGGGGTGAATGGCCGTTTTAGCGTCTACCAAGGATTGGTAAAAACTATCAATATTATCAGTTCTAATGTAAACCTGCCCATAATTCTCTTTGGGGTCAAGTTCTTTGAATTCAAAGAAGTGAATTTGAATTTGGTCTTTTTCCAACATCAAATAACCCTCATAGTCAGCACTTCCAAACTGTTTGAACCCCAATTTATTGATATAATATTCCCTGGTAACATTTTTGTCACGCATTGGTAATTTTGGATTGATGGCTGTTAGCATAATTATCCTCTAATTTAGATTTAAAATTCTTCTTATCAAATATTTAGAAGTTTCGATACTGCGATTCGTCCGAAGCTCCTAAATCTCGCGACACAAGCAAGCAATTTTGGCTATAATTGCGCACAGTATTTTTAGTATACCCAGCTTTTTAAATCCGCAACTTCAGTCCATTTTTCGTCCTTTTTTTTATATAAAATAACCGCTCCGGTGCTCCCGCCATTAACAAGTCCAATTAGCGCATAGTTACCAGATTTAGAATAAACAGGTCTCGATAGATAAAGAGGAAAACTTGGCCACATCACCTTCATTCTATTGTATTTGCGAATTTCCTTTATAATGGCTTTTTTTTCTTCCTTAGTTGTCCATTTGATTTTTTCAAGTCCGATTTTTGGCTTCACAAATTTATCAGGTTCAACTAGGATTTTATTAGGTATTTCCTTTTCCGTCCATTTAGTCAAATCGGGTTCAGAATCCATTGCCTTAGTAATCAATTCTTTTAGTTCGGTTGTATCATTTTTAGAAAAATCCGTTTCCAGGAACCCTAAGTAGCCATAAAACTCCCTAGCTTTAAATTTGTAGTTGTCTAAGTAGATTTTAACAGGTTCTTTAGCCACCAGATTTGACCTGTTTTTTGTAGCTGCTTGAAGTAAAGACTGGGAGTAAATTACAGCCGAAAACAAAAAGAATAATAGTAGTAAAAATGCTCTTTTCATAATTTGTACAACACTTAAGATAAAATGAGTTTTAATGCATTTTCAGATAGGGTTGGCATTTTTTTAATTTTTTATCAGCACTTTCGAGATATCCTTCCTTTCATACCAATGTTGAAACACGGTAATTGTTTCAATTGGTGATTCATTAGAGTAATAACTCAAAGTACTGGTTACAAATATTTTATCAGATGATAAACTGTCAATAGTTGAATTCTGAAGGCGGGTAGATAACTGATTTTCACCCTTTAATCGAATCAAATATTGTTTATTAAACCAATTGTTAAATCCAGTATCTTCCCTATGTTCATAGAATTTCATTTGTTGACCTTTTACATTGATTTGAATTGTATCAATTGCTTGTCCTTGAAATGATTCATTCCCAAAGTCTACGTGACAAAATTTTCCAACTAATGTGCTATCAAGATTATTCGGCTCATAGTATTTAATGTTTGAACCGTCCTGAGCTATTGCGCAAGACAAAATTAAGGTTCCGATTAGGGTTGATAGAATTTTTCTCTTCATTCAATACCAATTAATGCTAACAGTTGGGCTAAGGTTCGTTGCTGTAATTCGTCCGAAGGACAATCCAGCCGGACCTAAAGATAGCCTTTTGTGCGTGATTTCCGTTTAGGAAATCCGCAAGCAATGAATTTTAGGATTTGATGTAAAACGTTTTTTACTTAACGTTATATGTGTAGGGTTCAAAAATTTTGCCGTCAGGACTTTTTGGTAATAGTCCAAATCTCTGTAAACTTTCTATAAAATGAGTTTTGCATAACACATCTTTTAAGATTGCTTTTTTATCGCATTCTTCTCTTTTACAATCATTTTCGGAATCGACTAATTTATTTTTTTCAAAATACGATTCCATGGAAGCTGAAAAAATAACCAAGTCAGCAGGGGAGATAAAGGGTTCTAGGTTCCAATCTTCAATTTCTATTTCAGGAATTTTGAATAAATAATCCTTTCCTCCCCAATTCCAAGCGCTACTTAATTGCCACAATTGCTGACAAATTTCGCACACATATAAATGATGTCCCTTATCAGATTTGCTTTTAATTATAAGATGTTTTTTTATTTTTCTACTATCCTTAATTCGGATAGAAATTTCATCGCGAGTTAGTTTTAATGCTGAATATTTTTTACAAGTACACGATTTACTCATTTTCTATTAAGGACTATTTAAATGTTTTATAACAATTTGATAGCATCATTGATGCTATCAAATTTATTGGAGCCAAGATAATCAAACCTTTTGTTTGAATACATTTTACTAAATAAGCTGCATGTATTTTTTAAATCAGTATTATTTAATTCACCATAAAAAGAGCATTGGCGAAGAGTAGCTTTCCGTTTTCCCAAAAACCTCTGAATAAAGGGTTGTCGACCATATAGATGACACTTCCCCTGCCATGATTTTCAACACCGTAAACCAAGGTCTTGGCAATTTTTGCCTGGGCCTTGCTGCCGGCAAAACCTGAAACGGGCTTGTTTTGGCCTTCTTCTAAATACACCACATTACCATTGGTCAAATACTCGTAGGAATCATCACCAAGCTTTAGGGTGAAGTAACTACTGTCATAACCATAGGCAAGGGGGTGGGTATTGTCTACTTTTGTTTTGAAAATTGCGCCTGTAATGGCACTTTTGATACGCTCACGTTCTGAACCATCGAACGGGCGGACCGATTTAGTACTGTCTTTTTCTTGTTCTTTATAATCCACTGAAAAACCATCCTTGCCCGCAAGGGCTTTTATGGAACCATTCATGGCGATTAGTTTACCACCATTGCTGACCCATTCTTTTAGGTCCCTTAGTTTGTCTTTGGTCAGAAAGCCTTTGTAGCCCCATCCACCGGGTAAAATCAAAACGTCATATTCCGAGAAATCAACCCGATTCATATAATCGGCGTCGATTACAGCTACGGGATAATGCAATTGCTGTTCGAAAAAGTGCCAGATTTCCCCAAAACGGAGTGTTGATGCCGGTCCGCCTGAGAGTATGGCAACCTTGACATCATCGATTACCTGCACAAAACCTGAACCGAAATCTTTTCCACTATCTACAAAACCAGTCTGTGTTGCGGTTAAGATTTTTCCATGTTTTTTGGTAACCGCACTGAGTGTTTTTACAAAATCGGTGTTATTCTTATTATCTGATTTGGTAATGATGAGACTCCCTCGTTCGTGGCTTTTACCATTTATAGAAAAGGGCTTGTGTGAAAAGCGCACCCGAATTTTTTCTTGTAACAATTCCGCTAGAAAACGGGCATCGTTCATGCTGTTCCAATCGGTTATGTAGGCATAGGTATCCTCATCTATGGTCGCTCCAGGTGCTTTAGCCGACAAACTTGATGTCGTATTTACTTTTGCTTCCGAGGCGACTGCATCCAATCCATATGCATACGGTAAGGACCATGCGGTAATATCGTAGGTGACAGAGTCACTCAGTTTGGCACGGGGTTCAAACAAAACCTTTACCAAGGTACCTTTTGGCTGATCGGTATGCACGACCAGACTCTTTTCACTCATGCGTATACTTTTTGTTCTTCCTGTCGTATAGGAAAAACCTTTTGCGCTTCCCGATTTTCCCCAATTGTATTCGATATTGTGTTGTTGCAACAAGGCAGTTAATGCGTCTATTTTATCTTCATCGCCGTTCAATGCATAACTTTTGTATTTAAAAGTTTTATTGGTGTAAAACTTCTTAAACTCATCATTCAGTTTTTTTGCATTTTTCGAAGCGACTTCAACAGTGGAAAGTCCGGTTGTATGATGGTGGGCGATTCTATCTTTTAAAGTAAGCGTGTCACCAATGCCGGTTTTTATGCCAAGGCCAGCACGTCCGCTTCCGCCTTGCTCGTAGGTCATACCAATACCTCCGTTCATGGTTGGATAGGTATCTCCGTAGCTAGGATACAACAAATCAAAACGTTCTTTGGTAAAATAGAACCATCCATTTGCGTCGAAGTACTTCGCGTGGTTTTTCCCGATAGTTACTTGAAAATCTCTTTGAAAATCGGTGATAACTTCATGAAAAGGTTCCGCTGCAGGTGCAAAATAATACGGATTGTCAACACCCTGCTCATGAAAATCTACATGAACATGGGGCAACCACTTATTGAAAAATTTTAAACGCTGCTGACTTTCTATTTGAGTCAACCAGGCCCAATCACGATTCAAATCAAACATATAGTGATTAGCTCGGCCATTTAACCATCCTTCATGATGCTCTTTACTATTCGGGTCGACATTGTAAGGTGAATTTTTATTTTCATTGTACCAGTTTACATACCGGTCACGACCATCTGGATTGATACAGGGGTCTATCAATACGACAGTGTTTTCTAAATAGTCTGATTTGCTGGTCAGCAATTCATAAATGGTCTGCATTGAAGCTTCTGTACTTACACTTTCATTGCCATGTACATTGTAACTTAACCAAACAATAGCTTTTGATGTGTCGCCACCTCCATTCATATCTTTTAAATGTTCTTCACGTATGCTTTCTATATTCTGAATATTTTCCGCAGAACTAACATATGCAAGTAAAAGAGGCCGACGCTCATTGGTTTTGCCATATTCTTGTAATTGTACACGATCACTGGCAACTGATGCCAAATACTGGTAGTAATCGACAACCTCATGGTGACGTGTGAATTGGGTTCCAAGTTGGTATCCTAAGAACTCAGAAGGAGATTTCAGCTCTTGAGCGAAGGTGAGAACTGAACATAGGGCAATGCCTAGCAGTAGTAATTTTTTCATGAACAATAGTTTGATAGTGAGAAGAGAGAAAGATAAGGAATATTGGTTGCAACGGCATTCAAAAATCTTTGATTTGCATGCTTTTTAGGATGACTTACCATTGGTAATTAACGTATTTTTAGGAACTCTAAAATCAAGGAGTTTTATATTTACACGGAATTTTTAGTTTTCATATGGATATTGACTGTTTACCCTTTAAGAATACCGGTTATTTTTCAGAACTGATTTGTGATTATTTAGATCAAAAAGAAGAATTGCAATCGTTCTACAACCGTTTTCCGACACTGGAAAATTTCAAGGGTCAAATCGAGGAAAAAGGGAATAATTTTCCGGATGAGAATCGCGAGATTTTATACAATTCACTTCAAAATCAATATGCGAATACCAAGACTTCCAAGAAGACGCAAGAGCATATAAAACAACTCAAAGAGCCTATAACTTTTACCATTGTTACAGGACATCAATTGAATTTGTTTACTGGTCCGCTATACTTTTTGTACAAGATAGTTTCTACGATTAACCTAACTACGCAGCTCAAGAAAAAATACCCCAAATTTAATTTTGTGCCCATCTACTGGATGGCCACCGAAGATCATGATTTTGATGAAATCAATTACTTCAATTTCAAGGGAAAGAAATTACAATGGAATCGAGAAGCTTCGGGAGCGGTTGGCCAGCTAAAAACTGATGGACTTCAAGATGTTTTTGATGCTTTTTCAAATGCAATGGGAAGCACTAAAAATGCCGAAACCTTAAAGCGTTTATTCAAGAGCGCTTATCTCGAACACGAAACCCTAACGGAAGCTACCCGTTTCTTAGCAAACGAACTTTTTGGGGAAACCGGTTTAGTCATAGTGGATGGCGATGATAGGCACCTAAAGCGCTTAATGATTCCATATGCCAAGCAAGATATTTTTGAACAGATTTCTTTTCAAAAAGTATCGGAATCTGTTGAAAATTTAGCTTCTGTTTCTGATGCCTATGGAATTCAAGTGAATCCCCGTGAAATCAATTACTTCTATCTCATTGATGGTATACGTGAACGGATTATTGCCAGCGGAGACACTTTTACCTTGGCAGATTCTGAAAAATCATGGACGAAGAATGAATTGCTAAAAGAAATCGATGATTTCCCAGAGCGATTTTCTCCCAATGTCATTGCAAGGCCATTGTATCAAGAAGTTATTCTACCCAACCTCTGTTATATCGGTGGAGGGGGGGAGCTGGCCTATTGGCTCGAACTGAAAACCATGTTCGAAACGATGAAGGTTCCTTTTCCGGTTTTGTTACTTCGGAATTCTGTCTTGGCGATTACCAAAAAACAGCATGGCAAATTAGATAAAATGAATATTCCGGTTGCCGACTTATTTCTAAAGCAACACAGTTTTATCAACAAGAAAATACGGAATATTTCAAATATTGATATTGACTTTTCTCCGCAAAAACAAGTACTGGAAGAGCATTTTAAAGCCCTCTACGAAGTTGCGGAACGAACGGATGCTTCCTTCTTAGGCGCGGTAAAAGCTCAAGAAATTAAACAGAAAAAAGGACTCGATAATTTGGAGAAACGGCTTTTAAAAGCGCAAAAACGCAAATTGAAGGACCATGTCGTACGGATGACCGAAATTCAAAACGAACTTTTCCCTGGGCAATCGCTACAAGAACGTAATCTCAATTTTTCAGAATTGTACTTGGAGCTCGGAGAGGATTTGATTCCGTCATTGATAAAGGCTTTGAAACCCCTAGAACTGGAGTTTACAATTATTAAAACAGCTTAATAGTTCCCCAATAAGATATTGTTTCATTTAAATAATACTACGATGAAAAAAGTATTGGGGATAATTTGTGTTTTGACATTTTTAATCCTTGGTTGTGTTCAGAAGTCTACTGAACAATCAAAGGATTTTCGTTCTGGTTGGGAGTTGGTGTTTCGCAGTGGTAAAAAGGGAGAAACATTGTTCGGAAGTAAAGCAAAATTAATAGAAGCCGTTCGTTCGGGGTATTCCGTTAGGGTAGGTTGGGGAGGAAGAAGACAATCGGATACCACAAAATCAGTGGAGCATGTTGCGGACGCACAATTCTTGACCATTGCGAATAGCAACGAGGTATTCGCTCAAATTCAACCTATTATTGGTCAAAACCCAGGTTTGGAAAAAGATACTTTGGACATGGTTTTTAGGGAAAACCTGCAATGGACATTGATGGTTGGAACAAACGGCTTTTCCGATAGGCTTACAACAGAAAGACTTCAAGATACGATACAAGGGCATCGTTCACGACCAACCGAGGTAAGTTGGTTTGTAGAGTACCCCGTGAAATCTAAAACTAAAGGCCCGATTCCACTTTGGGCCAAATAGCAAACTTTAAGATTTTTCAAAAAAAATCAAAATTCAAGTAGGGTTTTTTATTCCACAGCTGTTATATAACCAAATTGCTATGATTATTTACTTGAGTTAGTTAAATAATCAATCAGTTTAATGTGTTTAGGTTGGTTTTTGATTTTGATGAAAAGCTCGGGGTGGTTCCCGAGCTTTTACTTTTTAGAAGTCTAGCTCGACAACTTTTTCGGTTAGCTGATACCCTGCAAAAACGCCGACTGCCCCTTCCTCTTGAATATTATTTGGTGCGATAGCGTATTCCACAAAGGGATTCCCATCTGCATCAACATTGGTAGAAGCCGTTTTTAGATTTTGAAATAGGGCTTCTTCAACATGTGCAACCTGTAGCGTAACCCGGTTTTCTATAACATTTACATCATTACCTACGTTAAAGAAAGCGCTTCCGTCTAAAGTGCCTCCATCTTCTAAATTATCAGATAGAAACTCGTCAGACTCAAAGAATAAATCAAATACAAAAGAAACTGGTTCCTCGTTTTCAATTTGATAGGTGGTGGAAACAAATCCACCTATAACGTAAAAACTCCTTCCTTCTTCGGCGTCTTGAAAAGCAAGATTGATGTCAACCTCTTGTCCACCAAAACTGTTTTCTCTTAGATTGATACGTTCATTTAGTTCAGCAACTTTCGTGGGAATTGTGCAAGAAGCGGTATAGGTATCTCCATCCGCTACAACGTTCAAAAAATAGCTTTGATTTGCTACAATGGCCAAGGTACTGGCATCCACGAAGTAGGTTCTTTCTTCTTCAGAATACGATAAATTCGTACTATTACCGGCTTCATCCGAAATGGTAACCTGCGCATCTTTGATTAAGAATTTATCTTGGTTCGCTTCTTGGTCTCGAACGCTCAAAGGGGTTCCAAAAACGGGAAGTGCCCTTGATACATGAACACGAAGAAGGGTATCCTGTGGAGAAATATAACCCGTAATAAATACTTTCGCCTCTATATCTAACAATCCATTTGCATCAACCACTTTTTGGCAGGATGTGAATATAACTAGTGTCGCAGCAAAAAATAGGATATACTTTTTCATGGCTTAAAATTTAAAAGTGTAATTAAAGGAAGGAATCAACATCAGCACAGAGGTTCGGGTGAGTTCATTCTCAACCGTGGCATTGGGGTCGTCAAAATTATAAAATGAATCCCCGGTCGTATAGATAAACGGATTTTGCCTAGCGTAACTGTTATATAAAGAAAACCCCCAAGTACGTTCGCGTCCTTTTTTTAGCTTCTTATGCAGCTGTATGCCTAAGTCCAAACGATGACTTGATTCGCCTCTAAAATTATTTCGTTGTGTGGAAAACTGTTGGGTTTGACCACCGAAGAAATTGCTCGAATTTTGAATTGGGAACCCATCGGGAGTATCTAAACGCTGCAAATTTGGCAAAGTGTAATTATTACCAGTTGCAAAAACCCAAGTAGCGGAAAGCGTGATACGGTCGCGCGGTTTATAAATACCTACCAAAGAAATATCATGTCGACGATCATAGCGGTCAAAGAATTTCTTCCCTAAATTCAATTCATCAAATTGCCGTTCAGACCATGAAAGGGTATAGCCTAACCATCCCGTGAGTTTTCCTGTTTGTTTTCTTAACAGGATTTCCCCTCCATAGGCCCAACCTTTACCAGCGGTAATATTATCTTCCCAGTTGGTTGTTTTTCCACTTTCCAAATCCTCAATAGCTAGAAAAGAAGCTCCCTCTTTATAGGCTATAACATCATCCATGGTTTTGTAATATCCTTCTACGGTAATCGAATAATCCTTGTCAAAAAAATCTTTGGCCACTCCAACGGCAAATTGCTGAGAAGTTTGTGGTTTAACCCTATCTGTGGAAGAAACCCAAAGGTCAGTGGGGAGTCCGATGCCAGAACTAGACAACAAATGAATGTATTGGTTCATTCGCGTATAGGAAGCCTTAAATGCCAAATCGGGTTTATAGTTATAGGCCAGTGCCAGACGTGGTTCGGGGTTTACATATTGTTTATCCCCTTGTTTGAAATAACTTAATCTGAAACCAGGAGATATGCGTAATTTATCAGTAAGCTTCCAATCATCTTCTGCATAAACGGCGCCCTCAAAGGAATTGAGTTCTTGGGTAGCATCCACGTTTCCAGCGAAATCGTCTTTGATTAAAATCCGTTGGGGCTTAAAATTATGATTGGTAGCCAAGGCTCCAAACTTAATACTGTGTTTGCTATTCGGGAAATAGTCAAAATCGGTTTTTAGCGTAAAATCATTTATTCCTGAACTGGTTCTAAAGAAGGATTCTTCTACCTCGCCATCTTGAAAGGTCTCTTTAAAATCACCGGTCACCTTAAACTCGTAATTGCTAAAAATAAGTGAGGTATTCGAGAAGAGTTTATTGTTGTATTGGTGGTTCCAGCGCAGGGTGGAGGTGATATTACCCCAACCAAGTCGGACTTTATCTTCATAATTTTGCTCATTGGTTTCACCATAGAATTTATCCCTTCCGTAGTAATTGCTCCAATAGATTTTGTCTTTGGGACTGAAAATATGATGGATTTTAAAATTGAGGTCAGCGAAATAATAGCCACCATTGCCTTCTCCTTCAGTTTCTGCTTTGATAAAAGGACGTGCCAAAACATCGGCATAGGTGCGGCGCCCACTTACAATAAAAGAAGTCTTTCCTTTGTTGATTGGACCTTCCAGTAATACCGAAGAAGAAATTAGACCGATATTGAATTTTCCGGATAGCTTTTCTTTGTTTCCGTCTTTCATGTCTATTTTAATAACAGAGGATAATCTCCCACCAAAACGAGCGGGAAAACCTCCTTTGAAAGCCTCAACTGATTTAATGGCATCCCCATTGAAAACAGAAAAGAACCCGAAGAGATGATTGGAATTATAGACCACAGCATCATCAAGAACGATGAGGTTTTGGTCGGGAGTTCCCCCGCGAACAAAGAAACCCGAACTGCCTTCAGACCCTGCCTGAATACCAGGAAGTAATTGCAAAGTCTTTAAAACATCTTTTTCACCCAAAAGAGCAGGTACATCTTGAATGACCGATGGATTAATCTTCACCGTACTCATTTGGGTGACCTTGCTTTCCTTGACTTTTTCGTCTGCGGTAACAACTACTTCTTCTAATGATTCCGCGGAAGTAGTTAGTTCAATAGCCCAGACGGTATCTTTGTTGAGTTCTATTTTTTTAATCTCAGTACCATATCCGATGTACGAAATATAAACCTCGTGGTTTCCTTCTGGAAGGGTTAACGAAAAGAAGCCATAGTCGTTTGAAGTTGTTCCTAGTTTTAGTTTAGGAACATAGATGGAAACGCCTAAAAGGTTTTCACCACTGCCGGTTTCTGTGATATATCCACTAACGGTATACTCAGCGGATTGATAGAGCGGCTTTGAAATGGAAGGGGAGTCGGAGTTGTCTTTTGCATATCCTTGAAAAAGCAGGATTAGAAAAAAAGTTGTGAGATAGTAGTTTTTTGTCAAACTGGTTCGGGTTTTTGATTCGTAAAAATTGCTATTTACTATCAACTAAAACTTTTGAATTTGAGGTTGATAGTATCGCAAATGGTTTGGTCTTTTACGCGCAGTTTTCCAGTTGTACTCAATTCGTCGGTTGGTTGGATTATGATTGCAAGAAAGAATTATTTCAAGTGCGGTGTTGTTAACAAAACGATAAAAGTGAGTCCCCATCTACCCTAAAAACGGACATTTTATTTTCTTATTGTAGCAGTGATGCAATAGCTCCCAGATAGTTGGATACTTGATGGTCTGCTGTTTTTTCTTTCCTAAGTTCCAAGGTTTGACCACATATATTTTCATAACAAATTGCGACTTTCCATTTTAACAAAGTTTAACGTATTTGAGTGCAAGCAAGTGGGTTAAACTACGTCTAAAGATTCAAATAGGACATAAAGTTTTATTGGTTTGTTAGTTTGGTTTAATGATTTCCGGCTGGTTACCGGAAAGAAATAACAAAGCTCGGAGCGACTGTTCCGAGCTTTTGTTTTTTACCAATTAATACTATCAAATACTGTTGTATTCTATCTTCTAGCTTTTTCAATTAGTCTCTTTAAGGCATCATCCGGATTGCAACCGTTTATTTCAGGTCGGGCAACGGCAATCAGTTCATTTTTTTTGAATATGTCGAACCCATCTACCTCTATTTCTTCACCATTGACAATTATAAAGAAGCTATATTCTTTACTGTCATGGTTATAAATGAAACCGGCTTCGCTCAGTCCATCGGTAAGCTCCGCCACGCATTGTGTAACCTCACCTTTTAACTTTTCCAATTCTTCGACTGTTGGCAATTGATTCACAATAAGCTGTGCATCAATTCGAATCCCGTCTGCTTCAGGAATATGTTTGACATTGTCTGCTGCTTCTAAAAGCATAGCTTTCTGACTTGCTGTTAGAATCCTTTCATTGACAGTTACGCTTTTGGTATCAGTTCGAGTAAACCGTGAACATTTAAAAACTGTCCCTCCATGTATAATTGTTACCGAAAAGGTTTTATTAATTTTGTCCATACTTGCCAGATCGCGTAAAGCTGCTTCTAATTCTGCTCTAGTTTGCGCATTGTCATTTTCATCTGCCACTGCATTTTTTAATCGGGTCAGTGCATCTCTATGTCCTCTCGTAATAGATGTTATTTGACCAGAGAGGTTATGACTACAGAGCACACGATCATTGTCGTTTAAGAATTTGTTTATTATAGCATTACCGCTATCGATTCCTGCCTGCGCTGCATCATCAATTGCTTTCTCTCCTTCAGTTATTATTCCTGGTAACACTTCTCGTAGACCTCTCAAACTAAGTTCCAACTCATATTGTTCTTCGGCTTTATTGAGTTCTTCTATAGCCTTTTCAGTAATGGCAATAGCATTGTCGATTTGGTCAGTAACTGTTTCGGCGATACCATCGCTAAAATTATCTGGAGGAGTTGATATACAGCGTGTTTCGTCTTTGGTGAAAATAGCCCTGGCAGCCCATTCGTCTTCTCCGTCTATTACTTTACCATTCATCGTAAAGGCCTCTGGGGTAAGTTGCATTTCACCTTCGATACTTTTCGTTTTTGTTGGCATTTCCAAAGAAAGATCACCTGAAAGTCCCATATCAAAGAATCCGGTTTCTTCAACATAGCCATAGGCATTTAAACTGCCATCTGGGGTAACAGGTATGAAAGTCGGCCACCAAGAAAGATCGGGATCTACCAATCCGTTTACGAAGGCTTGCGCTCCAATCTCGCCCTTGGTATTTGCCTCGGCCACTATCGCTGCACTACCTTTTCCCATGGGAAAACTAAAGGATACAATGTTCTTGATATTCGCAGAAAAATTCATGGTACCGTTGATGCCGGCCCTGTAACCAGCGGTAATTGTTGAATTCATAGGTTCCTTCAGATTGAAATCCGTGTCGAAACCACTGTTTTTATAATACATGCCATTGGTCTTTAAAACTCCCCAGAAGGAAAAAGAGCCTCCAGTTACCGATTTTGCGTCAAAGCTGACCACATTATCTACAGGTAATATGGGTTCATAGAACAATTGCCCTTTTTTAGACAAGCCAAAACTAACCCCCGAAAGCTCGTCATCATCATCTGTGTTTCCATCACCGCTATTATTTCCTGTGGAGCCATCGATTCCTAAGGAGTAGAAATACATGGGGTCATTATAATCGGCGATTAAGGTAATATGCCCCCCACTTATAGGCGGACTTATACTAATGGGTTTCGTAGCATTAGGATCATCATTGACACCAACTTTCAATTCGATAGCTACTGAAATGGCAAATACAAAATAGGAAATGGTATCCTTTAGTTTAATTTCAAAATTTCGGTTTTCATTTAAGTATTTACCGGTAAAGAAGCCAATATCAGCTTTTACGGGATTTTCAAATTCAAAATAATTGGAAGGGGAAGGTATCTCAACCGTTCCACTGATGTTTTTCAACGATCCATCTTCGTTAAATTCTAGTTCTGCATCCGCATCGATGAAGGATATGGTTTCTCCCGACTCTGTTTTCATATCTAATTTACCGTCGATGGTAAAACCGTTGTCCGTATCAACACGATTTCCCTCCGTTGAAAAATCATCTTTGGTGATACTTCCTTCAGGTGCAACCGGAGTTGGGCATGCATCTGGACAAATATCTGGGTTGCCGCAGGGGTCGGTTTTACATACGTCTTGGGCGATCACTTCATCTGCGAGATTATCTTTACTACAGCCTAGTATAATGACAGTTAGTATCACTACCATCGCTCTTGTTATTAATTTGTTTTGCGTTTTCATAATCCGTTTGTTTTGTGGTTATCTTTTTATTTTAGGTTCATACTTCTATTCCCATTGTAGTTTTGTGGTACTCAGGCCTTGGTAGGCATATGTGTGACCTTGACGGGGATCACCAGCAAAATCTGTGGCATCACGGCTACTTTCGTATCGAAACCCGTTTGACACCTTACGACCTCCTCCATTCTTGGGAGCATAATAAAAGGCTAGATGGGCACTATTTGTAGTCGCGGTAAGATTTCCCTTGAGTATAAAAAAGACCTCTCTTTCCGTACTCGTTTTCTCTGGTAAGGGGTTTCCAATGTCGAAATATTCCCCAGTGATACTAGTTTCAGAAAGTTTTATCTTATTGCCTTCGCTTACTTCGAAAATACCTGTACCGGCGTAGAAACGAATACCGAATAAGTAACTACCTATAGGAAGGGTGGCATCTGAAACATGGGCAACGGTCCGTCCCCTTGTATCGTTATTACCTCCACTAAAACCTACGGCAGTATTTATATCAAAATCATAGTCTTCTTGCGAAATTCCGCTATGGCTTATTTCTTCAAGCTGGTTCTCCAAGGCTTCAAATTCATCCTTGGTGACCTCTATCCACTCTCCTGATGATGCGGATGCATACGCATCTTTAGAAATAGTAAGATGGGCTTCAATAGCATCGACAAAATCTGTAAGGGTTATCGTAATGCTTGAGGTAACCGAGTCTTCTCCATTGGTAATGGTAATGGTACCGGTAAGGTTAGTATTCAACTCATAATCGAAGGCAGCTTTATCTGCAACAGTTACCTCGAGTGAGGCAATATCAAAACCCAAGGCAGGGTTACTGCTAGTAAAAGTTAAAGATCCCGGTAAATCGGTGGTCAAGGTTCCTAGGATGGTACCGTCTTCTGGATTTTCCTCTATTGTAGCATCAAGGTCATTTACCGTATATACAGGATCAGGTTCTGGCATCAAGTCCACTTCATCAGCGTCATCAGAGCTACAGCTAAGAAAGAATTGTAAGCAAAAGATAAGGGGCAAGAGTACATACTTGTTTTGCGTTTTCATAATCCGTTTTGTTTGTGGTTAAACTTAAATACTGTTTTGTGTGACTTACTCAGTCTTAGTCTGCAGTACCTAACTGAGCAAGACCACAAAACGGTTGTCATTGTCTAGATTGATTTCAATGACACCACAAACCTATAGCCTTGGTTTCAGGAAGTAAAAAAACAAGGGTGGACAAGAGGTGGACACCTCAAAATTAACTTAAGGACAAAAGGTAGACAGGCCTTTCAGGGCCTTATTTTAAAGGGATAAGACTAAATCCTGCAGAGAGTCTTCAGTAGTTAAATCCAACTTTTTACGCAGGCGATAACGGGCTTTTTTTATCCCTTCAGGGGAAATATTCAAGATGTTGGCAATTTCTTTAGAAGAAAGATTCATCTTTAAAAGTGCCAAAAGGCGAAGCTCGTTTGAGGTCAGACTTGGGTATTTTGACTTTACATTACTATTGAAATCTTTATGCACTTCTTCAAAGTACCGTGAAAAGTTTTGCCAATTATTATCGTCTTGCAAATCGAAATTGATGGAGCGTATCAACTGATTGTATCCAGTTCCTGTATTTTCCTTTTGCTTCAATTCCTGCGCTTTCAGTTTTAGATTTTCAAGCGTTTCATTCTTTCGTGCCAGATTCAGGGCATGCGTGGTCAATTCTTTCTTTTTGAATTCGAGTTCGGCATCTACTTTTTCCTTTTCAAGTTTGTTTCGTTTCATTTTTTGGCGAATTGCATAGAAACCTATAAATGAGAGAAGGAGGCCAATACCTAGCAGTAATTTTTGAAGATTACTTATTGATGCTTTTTGTTCCAATACCGTTATCTCTTTTTCTTGTAAAGCAATTTGTTGTTCTTTTTTTTCGGTTTCAAATAGAGCTCGCATTGATTCTATTTGTTGGGTTTTTGAAGTATCAAATAAGCTGTCCTTATATTGTTTGAATTTTTTATAGTCCTCCAATGCCAATACAGGTTTATTAATGTCTTCGTTAAGGTTAGAACGGAATTCGTAGGCCAAGGCTAGAAGTTTATTCAGATTATTTGGTCCAGCTTCTCGAATAACCAAATCGAGATAGTATTTTGAGTCATTGTATCTATTGGTCTTTCTATATAAATTTCCAAGATTCACATAAGGATGGAGTATACTCATTTTATTGTCTAGCTCAGTATATAATTCAATCGATTTCTTCTGACTGATTATGGCACTATCAAGCTGATTTAATTTTTCAAATGTATTTCCATAATTTCCCCAAAGTAAAGCTGCATAACCTTTGTTTTCAAGTTCCTGCGCAAGCTTCAAACCTTTTCTGTGTATCTCTTGCGTTTTGTGATAATTCTTTAGGCCATAATACGAATTGCCAAGGTTGACAAGGGTAATTAATTCAAAAAAATGATCTTCATGTTTAGCAAAAATTGTGTTAGCTTCTTTTAGATGAATAAGTGCCTGCTCATAATTATTTAGGCTGTTTTCTACGTGCCCTAAAGAATTCAAAGCATCTGCCTGATAAATTTCGTCATCAACTAATTCTTTATATAGTCTATGCGCCTTTAGTTCAGATTTCAAGGCCATATTGTACCTGCCTTGTTTTACATAGGCATTGGTAAAGGTGTGATAAGTGGATCCAATGAATTTAAAGTCATCTGTTCGTTTTAAACTGTCGCGATTTTCATATAGTTGAATATTTCGATTTAAGTGCTCGTAGGTTAAATCAAATTTATTTTGATACATGTATACTAAGGCAATTTGGACATTATTATTTAAAATGCCTTTAGTGTTTTTGATATCGGTATGTATTTTAAGTGATTTACTATGATAATATTCTGCGGAATCTAAAATACCTTTATTTAGGAAATACCCTCCTTTTCTATAATAGCCGTTAGCTTCACCTTTCTTATAATCAATCTTTTGAGAAAGTTTAATTAGTTCATTAATACGGGTTTTTACTTCTACTGGATGACTATATAATTCAATTTGAATGATTTCATTCAAAATATCGGCCTTTTCTTCACTTTCTTTTGATTTTTCCAATAGGTTTATCAGACTATCTAATTTCTGATTTTGCTGGCCTTGAATTACGGTATTGATAGCGACTAAGAATAGGAAAAGAAGTAGTTGATTTTTTTTCATTTTTTCACCTGTTTATAGAGGGTCTAGAATCCCTTCATAAAGTCAATACCAAATCTTGCAGAGAGTCTTCCGTAGTAAGATCTAATTTCTTTCGAAGCCGATAGCGGGCTTTTTTTATCCCCTCAGGGGAAATATTGAGGATGTTGGCAATCTCCTTAGAAGACAAGTTCATCTTCAAAAGTGCCAACAACCGAAGTTCATTTGAGGTAACGCTGGGATATTTGGTTTTCACATTACTATTGAAATCTTTATGCACTTCTTCAAAATAACGCGAAAAGTTCTCCCAATTATTATCGTCTTGCAGGTCAAAATTGATGGAGCGAATCAATTGATTGTAGCCCGTGCTCGTATTTTCTTTTTCTTTCAATTCCTGTGCCTTCAGTTTTAGGTTTTCAAGCGTTTCATTCTTTCGTGCAAGATTTAAGGCATGGGTGGTCAATTCTTTCTTCTTAAACTCGAGTTCGGCGTCGACTTTTTCTTTTTCAAGTTTGTTGCGCTTCATTTTTTGGCGAAGTGCGTAAAATCCTAATAGTGATAATAAAAGCCCAAGCGCCATTAGAAGTTTTTGTAAGGCACTAATTGATGCTTCTTGTTCTAAAACTGTGATTTCCTGCTCCTGCAAAGCGATTTGTTGTTCTTTTTTTTCAGTATCGTAGATGGCACGAAGTTCCTCGATCTGCCTTGATTTCGAAGTGTTGAACATACTATCCTTGAAAGCCTTAAACTTCTTATAATCGTTTAAGGCAAGGTCATATTGCTTCATTTTAGAAAATAAAACTGATCTGCGTTGGTAACCTAAAGATGCATCTTTTATGAGGTTGTTACTTTCAGCTTGCTCGATTACTTTGTCTAAAAAGTATTTTGATTTTTCAAAATCATTTATTTGAGCATAGAGGTTGCCTATTGATGAATAGGGTGATAAAATATCGTTAGTAAAACCTAATTCAGAGTTCAATTCAATTGCCTTTTTTTGGCATTCTATTGCTTCGGTCAGCTTATTCAACTTTTCATAAGTATTTCCAAGACCCGACCATAAAACTGCTTCTCTGGGCTTATGATTTGTTTTTTTTACTGCCTCAATTCCCTCCTTTTGATACTGGGCCGCCTTATCATAATCTCCCATGTCGAAATAAACACTTCCCAAATTAATTAGGGAAACCACTTGATTCGCAACATCGTTGTGCTTTTCATAAGATTCACTCGCCTCTTTAAGATAGGTGTAGGCATTTTGATAATTTTTTAATTCTCCTTCAATACAGCCTAATGTATTTAAGGCATCGGCAGTATATAATTCATTCTCAGTTAGTTCATATAATTTCAAGGCTTTCAATTCATTTTTAAGCGCTAAATTATACATGCCTTGCTCCAAATAGGCATTTGCTAATACGTGGTAGGTTGTGCCAATAAACTTGAACCCTTTATTTCCATTGGCCAGACTGTCTCTATTCTCGTATAAGTCAATATTGTGATTTAGACGTTCATAGGCAAAATCTAACTTGTTTTGCTCCGTATAGACTAAGGCAGATTCAACGTTGGCATTTAATACTCCTCCAATATTGTTGAGAGGTTCATATATTTGTCTTGACTTCTGGTAGAAGTGCAGGGCTGAATCTAAAACACCTTTATATCTGTAATAACCTGCTTTTCTATAATATGCCTGACCCTCTCCTTTTTTGTAGTTGATTTTTTTACACAACGAAATATACTCGTCTATCCTATTTTTGACATGTACTGGATTACTGTAGAGTTCAATTTGAATTATTTCATTTATTAAATCAGCTTTCGCTTGATTGTCAGAATGATTTTCATATATCTGCAGTAAACTGTCCAGTTTTTGATTTTGCTGGGCACAGAGCGGGGGAGATATGACACAAACAAACAAAAACCAAAAGATGATTTTGGGTTTCATACGGGTTTGGTTTGTTTTAAAGATACATTTTCTTTCTAAAATCACCTGTATGCTTAATAAAAAACAGGCCCGAAGGCCTGTTTAATAATGAACTCAAATCATAAAATTTAACTTCCGCAATTGGGCTCGACATTATCCGCTGAAGTACGGGTATCAATTAGGCGATCTATTGTATTGGTACCTCTAATCGTTACTTCAATAAAGTCAGACCCTATTTCGGTGACTACTCCAGAAAAACTATTAAAGTTGAATTGAGTAAGGATTTCCTCGCCGCTTAAAGGGCTACCATCTTCTTGGAAATCTCCTCTAACTCTAAATCGTTGAACAAAAGGTACCTTGATGTTTCTGTAGGTTTGGTAAAGATCGGAAACCTGTGTGGCACGTTGCGAAGGTACAGTAATGCTTCGTTCAGTCGAAATGGTTACGCTTCGGCTATTTTCCAGTCCACCAGATCTTGTATTTGTTTCGGTTTCGGTCTTGGAAAATTGGTAGCCTCCGGTTACTTGTAACCCTACGGTGGCTTTCTTCCCAAAGAATTTGCCTTCTACTTCTGCACTTACGGTTGCCGATATCGAATAAGTATCGGTGGTACTTACAGAAAAAGTATCTTCCCAAGCGGTAAAAGTTGTGGATGTTAAGGTTTCCGCTTGGCCTACCGTTTGTACTAGTTCTCCACTACTGCAGTTACGTAACGTACTATTAAAAGCGGCGTCTGTATTTGCGGGGGGTAAAATAGGTTGTGTAAAACGGGTTTCCAATTCCTGCACATCCCAATCTACGGCAAGTGAAATAATTCTGAAGTATGCTGGCTCAGTCCTAGTACTCGACATTCCAAATCTACCACCGTGTTCACCTGCTCTTTTTAAAGTACCTTTATCAAATGAAGGGAGTTCAGTAGAAAAAGTATACATGCCTTGACCTACTTTTTCAATATGAAATTGGTAATTAGGAAAATCTGAAGTATTCGTATTAACCCCATTTTTTTTTCTATTTGCACGGGTCTGAATTTGTAATTCGCCAGATCTATCGACAGTAATATAAGCATATAACTTATCTTCCGGTCCATCTTTAATGCCAAATGAGAATACACCTGGTTTTCCTGGGATTTCTTCAAAGAAATACGCTGTAGAGGTGTCAAAGGTATAATCAATTTCAGCAGAATGTCGGAAGTATATATTTTGAGATAAGCTAGTATTATGGTTAAATGTTCTATTATCTGGCCCGCCTATAATTTCTTTTCCGTCATCACTATACACCTGAATATAGTAGGGGATACCACTTTTAAACTTCACCACATCGGTAAGGTCTTCCAATTCCTCTCCTGGCATTATTAATTCATCTGGGCTATCACTAAAAGAAGTTTTAGTAAAATTTAAAACCTCTAATACATTTTTAGAGTCATCTTTTACGGTAACCACCAAATCAACGCCATCTCTAAGTTCAGCTTCTTGTTCTTCTGTAAGGTCGTCAATTTCTAAACGCAGTACAGCCATATTAGTAAATTCGTCTATTGGGAGATCAATTTGACTAAAATTTCCAGTGGTTGCCTCCACCAAAATATCTGCGAATGCGGTGTTGTATCCTTTTTTGGTAATTTCACGGGCATTGACCATAAGGCCTACTTCGCCATTGTCCTTTTCAACTTCGTCAATATCAATACCTGGTGCGGTTTCTATTTTACCATCTCCAGGATTTATGGGCTCCCCAATTTCTTCTATTGGCGGTGTAACTGGATCCTTACTGCAGCTCGTACTTGTTAACAGCAAGGCGGTCAAAAAAATACTTAAAATTCGTCGTACACTTTTAAAATTTGTTTTCATCACTTTTTGTTTTGCGGATTAAATTTGATTGTTTGTTTTGTGTGACCTACTCGGTTTAGATCTGCAGTATCGAACCGAGCAAGACCACAAAACGGTTGTTGATGTCTAGATGGTTTCTTTCCATCAACACCACAAACCTAGGGCGCTCTTCTTAGCGTAGAAAAAAACTAGGGGTGACAAAAGGGTTACAACGAAAATTGGAGGGGTGACAAAAGGGTGACAACAAAAAAAAGCCCTATAAATAGGGCGTTACAAGAGGTTTTAAAATATGCGCTAAATCGACATTATCATGGTCTCTAAAGAATCTTCAGGTGTTAACTGCATTTTTTTACGCAATCTATTCCGTGCTTTTTTAACACCTACAGCCGAAATATTCAAAATATTCGCAATCTCTTTTGAGGAAAGATTCATTTTTAAGAGGGCCATTAACCGGATTTCATTTTTTGAGATATCAGGATATCTTGAAACGGCTACTTTCTCAAAATCTTTGTGCACCGCTTCAAAATATCGGGTAAAATTTTCCCAGGCCTTATCATCTTGTTGGTCAAAATTGATGGTTCGTATCAATTCTTGATAGGCCTGTCCACCACCTTCGGTATTCTTGAGTTCGGCGGCTTTTTGCTTGAGACCTTCAAGCACCTCGTTCTTTTTGGCCAGGTGAAGGGCATGCGCGGTCAGCTCTTTCTTTTTAAATTCAAGCTCGGCCTCTACCTTATCTTTTTCGAGTTTATTTCGTTTGGTTCTTTGGCGAAAACCGTAAAATCCAAAACCAAGGGCTACTAAAGAAAGGCCCATACCCCCACCCAAAAGCCATTTTTGTTGATCGCTGATTTTTGCTTCTTGCTCCAAAACCACAATTTCTTTTTCTTTTATTTTAACCTCCTGTTCGCTTTTTTCGGTCTTATATTTGATTTCTAGATCCGTCAGTTTCTGTTTGCTTTCTAGACTAAAGACGGAGTCGTACATGGCGAAGTATAATTTGTGGTTTTCATAGGCCTTGGGCAGATTACCCAATTTTTCATAGGTTTCTGAAAGGTGAAGGTAGTCATTGACAATCTCGATATTATTTGCAGTTTGTTTTGAGATTTCTAGACTTTTCTGAAATTCTGCCAAGGCGGATCTATATGCACCCTCTTTAAAATGGACTTCACCCATTTTACCTTGGGCCATGCCCAGCATGGCCGTTTCACCGGTCTCATTGCTCAGCTTCATAGATTTGTCTAGATGTACAACGGCCTTTTGCAGCGAATCCATTTCAAGATAGAGGGCCCCTATTAAGCAGTGCTGTTCACCCAAAAATAATTTTCGATCATATTTTTCAAAATAGGGAATAGCATTCAAATAGAATTCCAAGGCTTCTTTGTAATTTTTGCTCTCGACCAAATTAGTGGCTCGATTAGACCTTGCTAAATGAAACATAAAATCACTTTCTACTTCTTGAGCGATAGATTCAATCTTTTCATAGTATTCGTTTGAAACTTTCAGATTCCCCATTTTGGCATAGATAACGCCAAGATTGTTGTAAAGAGACATTAAATTCTTTTCGTCGGTATTTAGTGCTTTATACAGTTCAAGGGCTTTTAGGTATGCATCAATGGCCTGACTAGTCTCCCCTAAATTTTTATGCGCAACACCCAAGTTTGCATGAACTGCAGCTACTTGTGAGTAATTTTTTGCCAACTTATAATATTCAAGGGCCTTAAAGAATGGTTCTTTGGATTCTTTGAATTCCGAAATACTCCAGTGATAATTACCTTCAATAATTGCTAAAATTGCATTGATCTTTACATTATTAAAGGTTTTGGCAAGCTCTTTGGCCTTGTCTAAATACAATTTTACTTTTACGGGGTCTTTTCTATCATAGAGTTCTAATAATTTAATATAGCTTTTCATTAATGCGGAGTCTTTTTGGTAGGGCAACAGCTTTACGATACTATCAGCCCTTTTTTCCTTCGTATCACTAAATTCTTGGGTATAGGAAAGGTTCAAGAATAGTATACAAAAAGAAGATAGTAGAAATACGCGTGTTGTTTTCATCGTGGGTTTGGTTTGGTGGGGGGAAGTTTTTAAAGATACTGTTTTTTTTAAAATGTTAAATTACATCCAACTCCCAATAAAAAACAGGCCCGAAGGCCTGTTTTAACTAGCTAACTCAAATTTAAATCTTTTTTAATTCGAACACATAGGGTCTACTTCTTCTACTTTACTAAACGATTCGTAAATTTCATCCATTGTTGCTACTCCTCTAAGGGTAATTTCAATATAGTCGGCTCCTATTTCAGTAATATGACCTTGAAAGCCATTAACGCTAAATTGAGTACTGATTTGTTCTCCTGTTAAAGACGCACCAGTATCGTGTTCATTTCCTTTGACTCTTAAACGTTTGACAATATTTACTTTTACATCTTTATAGCTGTGCCAGGCGTTTACTACCAAAACAGCGCTTTTGGGAGGGACAACAACGGTTTTTGTAGAGAAATAAGTCTCCGTATGTGAACCGGTTGATTCGCCCCACTCCGTATTTTCCACAGCACTGCTCACGGTAGCGCTATTCGTATAATCTGCGCTGGCAGAATAGGTTGCTCCATTGCCGAAAAATTTGCCTTCGACTTCCAATGAAACACCCATAGTTACCTCTGAAGTGAAACTTGAAGCCATGGAAAGCGTCTCTTGCCATCCTACCGTATTTTGTGTTACTTTTTCTTCGCCTTTTCCTACCTCATCGGTTAGTGTACCAGGCCCGCAATTGATCAAGGTGCCATTATAATTAAATCCAGTAGATGCCGCAGGTAAAACTGGCGGTAAGTACTCTGTTCCTCCAGAGATATTTTCAACTTTCCAGTCAATGTTCATCGGTACAAAACGAAAAGTGATATCCGAAGTGGGTCCAAATACATTGGCATCAGTATAGTTTAAAGTTAATCCTATCCCAGTAGTTACTTGGATTGGTGCGCCAAAGGCATCGGTCATTCTATATTCACCGCTATTCACTTTTTTGATAATAAATTGATGGTTGAGTAAATGCGGACTGTTATGCCCAGCTTCCACAACATCCACTAGTCTATTTGCATTAGTATTCCTAACTCGGAGAATCCTTCTGTCTCTTTGTTTTAGATAGCTATTTGTGCCAATATGCTTTATGTTGTAATGATTGGGCTTATTGGGAACTTCCTCAAAATAGAAAAGGGCATTATCTTCATCGCCGTTCAAATCAAGGGTCGAAGTCGTACTAATAATCCTATTATGATTTCCGAACCCACCTAGGACCATTCTTTGGAAAAGGGCGGTGCCGGTAGGAACCCCATCAACAACCTTTTGTATGTAATAAGGCGTGTTCGGTATCAAATTTACATCGGTATTCAAATCTGCTAATTCGTTACCCTGAATGGTGTTTGGCAAGGGATTCGACAAAAAAGAAAGTTTGCTCAAACTTTCGGTCAAAATGGTAGCACCGTTGGCATCAAGCAATGTTGCAACAACCTGAACCCCATCTTGCAGTTCTTGCAATGCCATGGCACTAAGATCCGCAACAGAAAACCTTATTTGCCCCATCAAGGCATATTCGTTTAATTCAATGGTCTGGGAATAATCGCCGCTAGTGGCTTCAATATCGAGCACCACTTTGACAGGTTTGTAGCCCTTTTTAGCTACCTTTCTAGCATCGACCACAATACCGATATCACCTTGATATGGATCAAGATCTTCTGGATCTAAACCTTCACCTAGTTCCAGCTCTCCTCCATCGATATTGAGGGGGCAACCATCTGAAGTTCCGGGAGCGGCCTCATTGGGGCATTTATCTAAACTGTCTATAATACCATCTTTGTCGGTATCGATAACCTCCACTGGAGGTATCACTTCATCTTTGGTACAGCTGACACTGCCGAGACTAATAGTTAAAAATAAAATTACAAGTTTGAATAATCTGTTTTGCGTTTTCATCACTTTTTGTTTTGCGGGTTAAAATTGATCGTTTGCTTTGTGTGACCTACTCGGTTTTGATCTGCAGTACCGAACCGAGCAAGACCACAAAACTTGATTGTTGAACTAACAACACCACAAACCTAGAGTGCTTCCTGTGAGATTTAAAAAAGGGAAGGGGTACGAAAGGGGTACGCCTTTTTTTTATGGGGGTACAAAAGGGGTACCCCTTGTAAAGCGTTGATTTTATTGATGTTTCAAAGGGTTGAAAAAAGAGGGCTAAATCGCCATTACGGTGGTTTCCAGTGAATCTTGGGGCGAAAGTTGCATTTTTTTACGCAAGCGCTGCCGTGCTTTTTTCACCCCGTCAGCAGAAATGTTCAAGATACTCCCAATCTCTTTTGAAGACATGTTCATTTTTAAAAGCGCCATCAAACGCAATTCGTTTTTTGAGATTGCAGGGTACCTCTCTACGCTGTGCTTGGCAAAATCTTTGTGCACCGCCTCAAAATATTGTGTAAAATTCTCCCAGGCCCTGTCATCTTGTTGGTCAAAATTAATGGTCTGTACCAAGGTTTGATAGCCTTTTTCTATGTTTTCAACAGATTTCAGCTCTTTGGCCTTTTGTTTTACCTGTTCCAATACCTCGTTCTTTTTGGCCAAGTGCAGGGCGTGGGTGGTGAGTTCTTTCTTTTTAAATTCCAGTTCAGTCTCTATCTTTTCCCTTTCAAGTTTGTTGCTTTTCATTTTTTGGCGAAACCCATAAAACCCGAAACCGGCCAACAAAACCGAAAGTCCTAGACCACCGCCTAGCGCTATTTTTTGAAGTCGGCTTACTTTTTCTTTTTCTTCCAAGAGGGATATTTCTGTTTCTTGTTGGGCGATTTGCTGTTCTTTTTTTTCGGTGTCGTAAATGGCCCGCAATTCTTCTATTTGTTCGGACTTACTTTCGTTAAAAATAGAATCATTGTAAATTTTAAACTTTTTAAAATCTCGAAGAGCCAAAGCGGGTAGTTGCATTCCTTCATAGGCAATCGCTCGTTCTTTAAAGCTGTCTTTTAAATAATCAAGAGCACCGGGGTTTTCTAACAATGGAATGGCTTCGTCTAGAAATGGAATGGCTTCGGTGTAGTTTTCTAACTTATTATGTGCGCTGGCCAAACCGGTTAAAGCAATAGCATAATTAATAGGACTGATTTTTTTAAATAGTTGCGCTGATTCTTTATATTTCAATTGTGCCACTTTAAATTGGTTTTCTGATATTGCAAGTTCTCCTTGATAACCAAGAGCTGCCGCTAATTGTACAGCATGCCCTTTTTCTCTTGCAATTTTCTCTGCATATTGGAATGATTCTTTTGCTTTTGCATAATCTTTCATTTGCAAATAGGTATCTCCTAAATTGTTTGAAATCTGTGCTATTTGAAAAGTCCTTGAAATTCTTTTTGCCAGCCTAAGTGCCTCTTGGTCGAATTCTAAACTTTGCTTGTAATTACCACGTGCGCTTTCAATTTTACCTAGGTTGCCTAATGTTCCTATTTTGCTATAATCATCTTCTGCGTATTTAAGAGAAGCTATTCCATTTTTAAGGGCTAGAACGTTTTTACCTTGGTTGGCGTAAACGATTGACTTTACCTTTAATACATAACTCCAATTTGATGTTGTATCTTTTTCTTCACTTGACAGAAGTGATATTTGTTCATCGCAATAAAAGAGTACAGAATCGTATTGCGATATGGTATAGAATCTTTGTAACAAGTCTGAGTAAGCGGCTTTAAGATTATTTGTGTTATTTGCCTTCTTAAATTGATCTCTTGCTTTGCGCGCATAATCTAGAGCTTCTTGGACTTTTGAAATACGACTATTGTAATTACCAAGATTTCGATAGGCAATACCTAGAAAATTTGGATTTTTTGTTTTTTGTGCTAAAGTGAGCATTTCTTCGGCATATTTTTCTGCCTGTTTATAATCATCTTTCAGGTAATAATTGAAGATATTATGAGCGGTCCTTATCCTTACCGTGTCAATTACTTGGGTTTCATAGCTTTTAAGCAAACTATCTATTTCATGTGTATTCTGAGCCCAAAAGGCAACTGGAATACATAATAAAAGAATGATGGAATTAATTTTTTTTGCAGTATTCATACGAGTTTGGTTTTGTGGTAGAAGGTACCGCCTAAACTAGTTTTTAAGACATCCAAGTTATTAAAGGATGTCTTTTATGCACTAGCTAGGGCACTTCCATAAATAGTAATCTGATAACAAGATAATTGTTACGAAACCCGATGAGGTAAAAAAGAGGGGGTACAAATGGTGTACTCCATAAAAATAGTTCTATAAGCCTAATATTTACTGGGGTTCTGCTAAATGCTCAAAACGGCACTCTCAAGGGATTCGGTTGTAGAAAGATGCATTTTCTTGCGCAATCGTTGCCGCGCCTTTTTGATGCCATTCGAAGAAATATTCAAGATATTCGCGATTTCTTTTGAGGAAAGGTTCATTTTTAAGAGGGCCATTAATCGCAGTTCGTTTGGCGTAATATCGGAATACTTTTTGGCAACATTACTATTAAAATCTTTATGCACTTCTTCAAAATAGCGCGAGAAATTTTCCCAATTGTTATCGTCTTGCAAATCAAAATTAATGGCGGTTATCAATTGTTGATATCCGTTATGCACTTCTGAAGATTTCAATTCGTTGGCTTTTTGCTTTAGGTTTTCGAGGGTTTCGTTCTTTTTGGCTAGTTGCAGGGCATGGGTGGTCAATTCTTTCTTTTTAAATTCCAGTTCGGCCTCTACCTTTTCTTTCTCAAGTTTGTTTCTTTTTGTTTTTTGCCGAAAACCATAAAATCCAAAACCCAGCGCAAGTGCCGAAAGGCCTAAACCACTGCCAAGTGCAATCTTTTGAAGGCGACTCGTTTTTTCTTTTTCTTCTAAAAGCGATATTTCAGTCTCTTGCTGGGCAATTTGTTGTTCTTTTTTTTCAGTGTCGAAAGTGGCTCGCATTTTTTCTATTTGTTCCGATTTTTTTTCATTGTATATAGAATCTTGCATCGTGGTGAGTATTACATGGTCTTCATAGGCTTCCTTATAATGATTTAGTTTAGCATTCACATTTGTAAGAGTTTCGTATATTGAAATCGTACGAGGTCTATAATTTTCTTTTTTAGCAAGCGGTAGTGCTTTATCTAAATACGTTTTGGCTTCTTCTAATCGGTTTAGGTTCGCTAATACGCTACCCATAAGCTGAAGGCCACGAGAAGATTCAATGTCATTAGGATTATTTTTTTCAATCTCTATATAGGTCTCTGCCTTTTTTAAGGCGTTAACGTAATCGTTTCGATCTAGGTAACTCTCACAATGATTACCGAGTATTAATTTTTGTAAATAGGTCCATTTTATTTCAGTGGCTAGTGTATATCCTATATTGTATAAACTATCTGCCTTTTTATAATCCTTTAGTTTTAGGTAAATATTGCCCAAGCCATTATATGACGAAGCAAAAGGCCTCTTGTTTTTTTTATTGAGATAGCGGAGGTTTTTAAGTTTGTATTCTAAAGCTTTCTCATAATTATCTGAATAAAGTTCAATATTAGAAAGGTTAAAGTATAGTGGTGCATGGTAACTTGTATCTTTTATCTGCTCAAAGAGTCTTAGGGCTTTGAGATTTTTCTCTAGAGCCAATTTATAGTTACTATGCTTAAAATGCAGTGAAGCTTCGTCATAATAGGAGCTAGCTATGTTTTTTGTATCCTTAACTTTTTTAAAATAGTCAATATTATCTGAAACTACATCAAGGGCTGTGTCGTAATCATCATAATATCTAGCTGTTCTAGCAAGAAGAGATCTAGCAAAGTCTACGCCCTTTGCATAATCCATGTCTTTAAACACTTTTAGGGCTCTGGAATAATAGAATTTTGCCGAATCTGATTCCTCTCTATGATAGAAATAATTTCCATAATTAAACAAGCCTTGCCCAATTCCTTTTTTAAAATTTAGTTTTTTAGCTAGCTCGTATTGTTGTTTGGCATACTCCTTAAACTCCGGACTCAAATTTGAAGAATAATACCTAAATACACCATTCATGAATTTCACTTTTAGCGTATCGTCGGGTAATTCCCTATATATCGTTATTAAACTATCTACTTTTTTCGAATTTTGCCCAAATGAAGAAAAAGAAAAGCAAAGAAAGAGCGAGACAAGTGAAAAAAAGGTTTTGGTTTTCATATGGGCTTGGTTTTGTGGGTGGTGCAGCTAAAATACTGATTTTTTGAAGCATTTTAACGGTTGTTAAAAACCTCTTGTAAATATCCTGAAAGAACCCTTTCCCAAATTTTCGATTTTGCTATTTTTGCCCATGCAAAATAAAGTCCTGATTCTAGACTTCGGTTCTCAGTATACCCAATTGATTGGTAGACGCGTTCGAGAGCTGAATATTTTCTCTGAAATAAAACCTTTTAACAAGCCCCCCGAAGACCTTTCAGAATATAAGGCGGTGATACTTTCGGGTTCTCCGTTTTCGGTGAGGGCCGATGATGCGCCGCATCCAGATTTATCAGAAATTCGAGGAAAGAAGCCATTGTTGGGTGTTTGCTACGGAGCACAATATTTGGCCCATTTTAACGGGGGTAATGTTGAAAAATCGAATACTAGGGAATATGGTAGGGCAAATTTATCGCATGTAGAAACAGGAAACCCCTTTTTAGAAAAGGTCAATACCGGAAGCCAAGTTTGGATGAGTCATGCAGATACGATTAAACAACTTCCTGAAAATACCCAGCTTTTGGCTAGTACGCATGATGTTGAAAATGCTGCGTTTAAATTTGATGGGGAAGAAACATATGGTATTCAATTCCACCCTGAAGTATATCATTCCACCGACGGGAAACAGTTATTAGAGAATTTTTTAGTCAACATTGCCGGAATAGAACAAACGTGGACGCCCGATGCTTTTGTTGAAACTACGGTAGCCGAACTCAAAGAAAAGCTTGGTGATGAAAAAGTAATTTTAGGATTATCTGGTGGCGTAGATTCATCGGTAGCTGCTGTTCTATTGCATAAAGCGATAGGTTCTAACCTTCACTGCATCTTTGTCAATAACGGATTACTTCGTAAAAATGAATTCGACGGAGTCCTAAAACAATACGAGGGAATGGGCCTAAATGTAAAAGGCGTAGATGCTTCGGCACGCTTTTTGGATGAATTGGCTGGTGAGAGTGATCCTGAAACAAAACGCAAAATAATAGGGCGTGTTTTTGTCGAGGTATTTGATGATGAATCGAAATTGGTTAAAGGTGCGAATTGGTTGGCGCAAGGTACGATTTACCCTGATGTGATTGAATCGGTTTCTGCGACTGGCGGTCCGTCAGCGACCATAAAGAGTCACCATAATGTAGGCGGATTGCCCGATTATATGAAATTGAAAGTAGTAGAGCCTTTGAAAATGTTGTTTAAAGACGAGGTACGTAGAGTAGGCGCCAGTATGGGATTGGATAAAGAACTGTTAGGAAGACACCCTTTCCCAGGTCCCGGTTTGGCAATACGCATCTTAGGAGATATTACAAGAGATAAAGTGGCCATTTTGCAAGAAGTAGATCATATATTCATCAACGGACTACGCGAATGGGGCTTGTATGACAAAGTCTGGCAAGCGGGTGCTATGTTGCTGCCCGTCAATAGTGTAGGGGTCATGGGCGATGAACGGACTTATGAAAAATGTGTAGCTTTACGTGCGGTGGAAAGTACTGATGGTATGACCGCCGATTGGGTGAATTTACCCTATGAGTTTTTACAGAAAACATCAAATGATATCATTAATAAAGTCCCTGGAGTGAATCGTGTCGTATATGATATAAGTTCCAAACCGCCAGCAACGATAGAATGGGAGTAAGGGAGGTTAGAAGTACGAAGTTTGAAGTACGAAGTATGAAACTAGAAATAAGAGTTATTTTATCCTAAAAACCATCCACCTCCTTGGGAGGGGTTAGGGGAGGACTTTAAGTAAGAAGTAAAATTTAAAAATTTAACCAAACCTTTGACCAAAGAATTTCAACTAGGAATAAAACACATGAATCAAGTTTATAAAAATATAGTCGTATTGCTTTTGTTTGTATTTGTAGGATGCAAAGCAACAGCGCAAAAGTTTCTAACACATCCTGTCAAGAAAGGAGAAACCTTAGAGAGTGTAGCCAAGAAATATAAGGTTACCCCGGCGAATATATTAAAGTATAATAAGGAGATTCGTGCAGGTCAAGATTTAAGGCCAAGTACTATTTTGGTAATTCCTGCTGAAGGTACGGTCGACCAAGCTGCTGCAAGTACACCTACTAATCCAAGAACTCCGGCGGCAAAAGACCCTAAAGCTGAACAAGAAGAACCTATTGGGTTTACTTCGCACAAAGTCCGAAAGCGGGAAACTTTGTATGGTATTGCACAACGCTATAATATTACAGAGGAGGATATCAAACGTTATAACCGCGATTTATATTCCACACAGTTGAAAAAGAAGATGGTGTTGAAAATTCCGAAGTATAGAAGAGTAAAGCCTTCTGAAAATACCATCGAAGAAGGCGATTACGAAACCTATACCGTTGCAGCCAAGGAAACCCGATGGAGTATTGCCCATAAATACGGAATTACCATCGATAGTATGGAAACTTTGAATCCGTCTTTGGCGAAGAACACGAGCTATTTGGCGGAAGGCGCGGAGTTGAAGATGCCTAAGAAAGCTGGTTCTAGTGTACAGAACCAAGTTACGGAGCTTTTTTTATCCTATTCCGTTCCTGCAAAAATGAACTTTTATCAATTGGAGAAAAAGTTCAATGTAAAGTCGGATGAGATTGTACGTTTGAATCCTGAGATTTCAGAACGAGGAGGCTTGAAGGAGGGCATGGTCATTCGAATTCCAGAACGGAAAGTTGAGACGGGTGAAGTCAATACAGACAACTATATTTTTTATGAGGTAAAACCAAAACAGACCGAATTTTCGCTGACACGTAAGCTGGGAATATCGTATACAGAATTATTGGCTTTAAATCCTGATTTGAAGAATGGTTTGAAAGCGGGAATGGTGTTAAAGCTCCCAAAGGAACAAACGGGTGATTTCGAAGTTAGAAATGCCTTGGTCTTAGACAAGATTAATTTGTTGGATAGTATCAATGTGGCCAATACTCCTAAGTTGATGTTCATGTTGCCTTTCCGTACCGATAGAATGGACGCTGACAATAGAGCAAACACCGTGAGTATGATTCAAAAACGCAGAGATGCCAATATAAGTTTAGGCTTGTATTCTGGGGCTTTGATTGCACTTGACTCCCTTGCCGAGTTGGGTATTTCAGTAGATGTGAAATCCCTTGACAACCAATTGAGTCCGTTGAAAACGAAATCCATTTTAATTAGTGAAGACCTTTCCAAATACAGTGCGGTTATTGGTCCACTTGATGTTCCATCTTTACAGGAAGTAGCAGTTAGGGCATCGCAACATCGTGTACCGGTTATTGCGCCAATTCCGGCGGATACCAAATTGAGTATGAGCAATGTTTTCTTTTCCTATACTTCAGATAAAATTCTAAGGAAACGAATGTTGGCGCACTTGAAATCCATAGTAAAAGAGGAAAACATCCTTATCATTGCAGATAGTACGAATGCCGTCGTACGGGATTCGATATTGGCACATTTTCCCGAGGCAAAAGTAGTTGAGGTCATTGAGGAAGAAAAGAACATTGGTATTGATAGGGAAAAGGTGGCGGAGCTTTTATCCGAAGAACAAGAAAATTGGGTAATCGTTGAAACGGATAATTTTAGATTGGCTTCAAGCGTCACCTCGATATTAAACTCTTTTCACAACTCGGTAATCGACCCGGAAATAAGCACTAAAAAGGTTTTTGTGCGAATGTTCACCACCTACAAAGGCAAGGCTTTTGAAAATGAAGTACTATCAAACTCGCACTTGTCTAATTTGAATTTCACCTATCCTTCTGTGTATCGCGAGGTTGGTAATAATGCTTTTGTAAAACGCTATCGCAAGAGATTTGGAGAAACCCCGGATATGTATGCCGTACGTGGATTTGACCTTACCTATGACTTAGTGCTCAAATTAGCTTACAAAAACAATTTGATGGAGGTTTCTAAGGTCATCGGAGAAACGGAGTATACGGGCAACAAATTCTCATATGAGAAAGACTTCGCATCGGGTTATTACAATCAGGCTTCGTATATCATGTCTTACGAAAAGATGCGAATCAAACAAGTGAACTAGTATAAACGAAAAAGTAATCTTGCTGACTTGGGTATTTTAAAGTTTGGTTTCGGACTTGTAATTCTGTTATTGCTATCTTTTCAGCAGTCGCTACAGGGTTACGATACCATTACTTGGAGCGCCGAAAAACGTCTTTCTTGGAAGGATTTTAAAGGCAAGATTCCACCAAACAATAGAGCCGCGGCGACAACGGCAAGTGGTATAACCTACCGATTTTCTACCTCTGGCACCAAAGATAATATCGAGGTTGATTTTAAAATCGACACCTATTTCTATCCCACAAAATCTTGGTATCAACCCGAATTATGTGATGAGGTCATATTAAGTCATGAACAACTTCATTTTGATATTTCAGAGTTGTATGCTCGTAAACTTCGAAAACGTTTGGGTGAAGCTACCTTTACGCACGGTAATGTTAAGGCAAAGGTTCGCTCGATCTATCGTAAAATCAATATTGAGTTAAATGATTTTCAGAACAAATATGATGACGAAACCAACTTTTCAAGAGATAGAGAGCAGCAATTGATTTGGAATGAAGAGATTGCAAAAGCACTTTTGAAGTGATAGAACTAACTAGTTATCGGTACAGTTGTCTTTGGCAAAATTCAAATCATCTTTTTCTTCCTGAGACAAAAATTCGCCACAATCCCTTAAAATAGCATCGATTTCTGACCTTATTTGCGAACAGGTTTTGTCGCCACTTTCGGTAGTGTATTCGGCTAATCGTTCAACACACTGTGTTCTTAATTCGATGTCATCAACCAAGTCTTTGGCGGCTTTTACGCAACTTGAAAGTAGAAACACGCTCAAAGCTGTAAAAAACAATATTCTGATTTTACGCATGGTCTAAAGCAGGTTTGATAAATTAATTAGACATCGCAAATCGTAACCCCTTCTTTTAAGGCAGCTATGGGGTCTTCCCAAGTGGGAATAAACTCTTGAGCAACATATCCCTTGAACCCTGTATCCACAATAGCTTTCATAATGGCCGGATAATACAACTCTTGGGTTTCATTAATTTCGTGTCGCCCTGGGTTGCCACCCGTATGATAATGTCCGAAGTATTGATGATAATCTTGAATATTTCGAATGACATCACCTTCCATAATCTGCATATGATAAATATCGTAGAGCAGTTTAAAGTTATCTGAACCCACTGCTTTACAAAGTTCAACACCCCATGAAGTGTGGTCGCACATATAATCAGCATGGTCTACCTTTGAATTGAGCAGTTCCATTTGAATGACTACACCGTGTTTTTCAGCAGCTGGCATAATTTTTTTCAAGCCTTCAGCGCAATTTTTCAAGCCTACAGAATCATCCATTCCATTTCGGTTTCCACTAAAGCAAATCAAATTCGTATAACCGGCTTCCGCTACCAGGGGAATCACACGAAGATAATCGGCGATCAATTCGTCATGTAATTTTGGGTCGTTCCAACCTTCGGGAATTCCTTTGCCTGCTCCCCAGCACATTGAAGCATGAATATTATATTTCTTCATTAAAGGCCAATCTTCAGGTCCGGTCAAGTCCATTGCTTTGATTCCTAAATCATTGAGATTCTTGAGGAAGTCTTCCATAGGAATTTTACTGTAGCACCATCGGCAGGCGCTATGATTGATATTTCCTTTGAGTTCGTTCGTTTCTGATTGTACTTTGGAAGACATTGCAGAACTGGTTTTAGTGGCTAGAAGTCCGACGGAAGCTGCGGCAGATGTACCTATGAAGTTTCTTCTTTTCATAATCACGCTATTGAGTTGATACGTAATGCAATATAACAAATGCAACAATACCAATGGAGATATTGTCAAATAGAGTTACTTTTAAATCCATTTGATTTATTCTTATCCTATGAACCTAAACCCTGACAAGGAAAAACTTATAGAGCTAGCCCATTATCGAATGCCATTTGGTAAGTTCAAAGGGCGCTATCTGGTAGATTTACCGGAGCCGTATTTGGTTTGGTTCAATCAAAAAGGTTTCCCAGATGGAAAGCTTGGTATGCTCCTAAAATCGATGCATGAAATCAAAGTAAACGGACTTGAACCCCTGATACGTAGGGTGCAAAAAGATTTTCCGCCCAAGAAGTACTGATTTCCTATTGCAATTTGTATCTTTGAATCCCGTAACACAGAAGTCGATTCATGTCAAAGACCAAGTATATATTCGTTACGGGAGGCGTTACTTCATCTCTTGGAAAAGGTATCATTGCAGCCTCTTTAGCAAAATTGCTACAAGCACGCGGATATCGAACAACAATTCAAAAATTAGATCCTTACATTAATGTAGATCCCGGTACATTGAACCCTTATGAACATGGTGAGTGCTATGTGACACATGATGGTGCCGAAACGGATTTGGATCTAGGTCACTACGAACGATTTTTGAATGTAAAGACTTCACAGGCAAATAATGTTACCACGGGAAGAATCTACCAAAGCGTAATTGAAAAAGAGCGTCGCGGTGAGTTCTTAGGAAAGACTGTTCAAGTCGTACCCCATATTACCAACGAAATAAAAGAGCGGGTTCAACTACTGGGAAATAGTGGTGATTATGATATTATCATAACTGAAATTGGCGGAACCGTAGGTGATATAGAATCCCTTCCGTACATAGAGGCAGTGCGACAATTGCTTTGGGAGTTAGGCGATAACAATGCCATTGTAGTTCATTTGACCCTAGTTCCATACCTGTCTGCCGCTGGAGAATTGAAGACAAAACCAACGCAGCACTCCGTCAAAACTTTGATGGAAAGCGGAATCAAAGCGGATATTCTGGTTTGTAGGACGGAGCATGAAATTTCAGATGAAAAGAAGGAAAAACTGGCGCTATTCTGTAATGTGAAGCGTGAAGCGGTAATTCAATCTATAGATGCATCAACGATTTATGATGTTCCGATTTTGATGCAAGAGGAAGGTCTTGATACAGTTGCATTACAACGATTAGCTTTGTCGGATAAAAAAGCGCCGGATTTAGAGCAGTGGAAAAAGTTTTTGAAGCGCCATAAAAACCCAAGACATGAAGTTGAAATTGGCCTGATAGGAAAGTATGTTGAACTGCAAGATTCGTATAAGTCCATTTTAGAATCCTTCATTCATGCGGGTGCTGCTAATCAGGTAAAGGTTAATGTGCGATTTATCCATTCAGAGCATTTGAATATGGGTAATATCGAGAAAAAACTAGCTGGACTTAACGGAATACTTGTAGCGCCCGGTTTTGGAGAGCGCGGCATTGAAGGCAAAATCAAAGCGGTACGCTACACTAGGGAAAACAAGATCCCATTTTTAGGAATATGTTTAGGAATGCAAATGGCGGTAATTGAATATTCAAGAACGGTACTCGGACTCTCAAAAGCAAATTCTACCGAGATGAACGAAAAGACAACCGCTCCTGTCATTAATTTAATGGAAGAACAAAAGTCTGTCACCAATAAGGGAGGGACAATGCGACTGGGAGCTTGGGATTGTACTTTGAAAAAAGGAAGTCTTGCTTCAAAAACCTATCAAGGCGCTTCTGATATTTCTGAAAGACACCGTCACCGTTATGAGTTCAACAATGACTACAAAGAACAATTGGAAGATGCTGGAATGCTTGCCACCGGCATTAACAAAGAAACCGGACTTGTAGAGATTGTTGAGGTGCCCGAACATCCTTGGTTTGTTGGGGTGCAATACCATCCGGAGTATAAAAGTACTGTGGCTAATCCACATCCACTTTTTGTTGGGTTTATAAAAGCTGCTTTAAAACACAAGAAATCAACAAACTAGTGCCAGTTTGGCATAAAATGCACAATTGGGCATATATTTGCTTCTACTGGATTTGTTTAAGAACAGGAAATCAAACATTTACCAAATCACATTTTATTTAGATGGAAGACAAGAAACTCGATATAAATTCTATCATCGGCTTTGTGCTGATTTTTGGCCTTATCATGCTGATGCTTTATCAGAATCGGCCTTCACCTGAGGAGGTAGCGGCTGAAAAAGCAAAGCAGGAGCAAGTAGAAGCGCAAAAGGCTGAGAAGAATACCATTCAAGAGAACGCCGTAACGGAAGCTGCTCCGATAAACCTTCAAGATTCTACAGCAGTAGCCAATTATAGAAGTAACAACGGTGCATTTGGTTTTACCCCTCCATCTGATAAAACTACTAAATTGGAAAATGATTTGGTTTATTTCGAAATCAGTAACAAAGGTGGTCAGATTATCGAGGCGCGATTGAAACAGTTTCATACCTATGATTCTATTCCGGTATATCTAATTAAAGATGGAAATGCTTCCTTTGGATTGAATTTTTCTACCTCCGATAATAGAGTTCTTAATACTAAGGATTTGTACTTTGAACCGTCGCTGACGCAAAGTGGAGACAATCAAGTATTGTCGATGAAGGCCAAAGTTGCTGCCGATAAATTTTTGGAGTACCGCTACGAAATGAAACCGGATGACTATTTGGTTGATTTCACTGTTCGGTCACAAGGATTGAATGGGGTGATAAATTCCGGTCAACCGATTCAGCTCGAATGGAAGTTGAAAGGTATTCGTCATAATAAGAGCGTAGAGTATGAAAACCGATACACGGAGGTCATGCGTAATTTTGACGATGGAAAAATAGATTATATGTCAGCCAGAGGGGATGACGAAGAGACCGATGAAGATGTAAAATGGATTTCCTACAAACAGCATTTTTTCACTTCTATTTTAGCTACAAAAAGGAACTTTAAAACAGCTGAGCTGGTTTCTAAAGACTTGGTTGAAGAAGAAAGCAAGGAAGTAGTATTTACCAAAAATTTTGAAGCGTCAATTCCAATAGCTATGGAAGGCGGTGAAATTTCAGAAAGTTTAGACTGGTATTATGGGCCTGCCGATGTTGCAGTACTAAAGAAGTACGAAGAGTACGGACTAGACGATACGATTTATTTCGGCTGGGGTATTTTCGGATGGATTAACAGATATGTTTTTACTCCTTTCTATACTTTTCTCAGTTCATTTTTACCTTACGGAATTGCCATCGTTATTATGACCATTTTAGTGCGATTGGCCATGTCGCCCGTTACGTATAAATCGTATTTGTCGCAGGCGAAGATGAAAGTATTGAAGCCAGAGATTACAGAGCTTGGCGAGAAGTACAAGGATAATGCCATGAAAAAGCAACAGGAAACTATGAAGCTTTATGGAAAGGCTGGAGTCAGCCCAATGAGCGGCTGCGTTCCTGCATTCCTGCAGATGCCGATTTTCTATGCGCTTTTCATGTTTTTTCCAACTTCATTTGCCTTACGTCAAAAGTCCTTCCTATGGGCTGATGATCTATCTTCTTATGATAGTATAGCACAGCTACCTTTTGAAATTCCTTTTTATGGTGATCATGTGAGCTTGTTCCCAATATTGGCATCAATTGCTATTTTCTTTTATATGATGATGACCACTGGGCAGAATATGCCTTCGCAACCAGGCATGCCTAACATGAAATTTATCATGTACTTGATGCCCTTAATGATGTTGTTCTTTTTCAACAACTATGCAAGTGGATTGAGTTTGTATTATTTCGTATCTAACTTAATTACCATTGGAATTATGTTAGTGATCAAGAATTTCATTTTGGACAACGATAAGATTCATGCCCAAATTCAAGAGAATAAAAAGAAACCTAAGAAAGAGAACAAGTTCCAAAAGAAGATGCGTGAAATGATGGAACAGGCTGAAGAGCAGAAAAAAGCAGGGAAGCGATAAATTTCACCCCCTACACTTATCGAAAAAGCTCCTGCAATTTGTAGGGGCCTTTTGATTTTACCCAACTTTTGTGCATTTCAACGATAATAATAAGACTTTCAGTACGTTAGGTATAAAGATTATTAGCTTTATGTATCACAAAACCTTTAACTAAAGTTACATTTTAAACAAAATTCGTTTTTATGATTTAGAAAATTACTTGTAAAATTCTCTTCCCCCGTATAGTATATCAAACGCAACGAATACGTTTTATTTTTTCTTTAAGAGGTTGTTGATTCGTAAGGTGCCCACAGTCTTACCGATTCGATGAGTCGTCCTATTGTTGTTATGGTAAAGTTTGACCTAACCAAAAAACTTTACCCATGAGAAGATTTTTACATGTTCCATTTTCAAAAATTCTATTACTTCTAATTTTTCTTTCGTTCTCCGTTGCTGGTTTTGCCCAACAAATGGATCTGAGAGGCAATTCTGAATATACTGAAGGTCAATGCCCGGCCAATGATATTGAGATATTAAGTGCAATGGTCGAACTGGGGACTCCATGTAATGACTGTACTCCGGGAAGTACAATAACAGGAGACCTCATTATTACTGTAAGACACGGTACCAATAGTCAGAATAGATATCTCGCGGTAATGGGTGATTTAACTGAAACATTGCCTAGTGGTGCAAGTACAATGAGCACGTTTGCCGAATGTTCTGGCCCGCTTGCAACCCAAAATAGTGGAAACAATGGGGTTCAAGAATTAAACTACGGACAGGTTACATTTATGTGTGGTAGCGAGCTTGTTCTAGACAATATTTTATTGGTTTGGACTGCTGCAATGGGAGAATGCCCGGTAACACCGGCGAACAACCCGAATGGTAAATATTGCTACGCTAATCCAACCATTAATATTACGCCACCTTTGAATGCAATGGCCTCTGCGTCTTGTACAACAGGTAACAATGTAGATGTAGATTTAACTGTACAAGGCGGAGTTATGCCTTTTACCTATGCGTGGTCCAATGGAGCGACAACAGAAGATTTGAGTAATGTTGCGCCTGGTACATACACCGTAGTAGCTACAGGAGCCGATGGGTGTACAGCAACAACTAGTATTACAGTAGGCCCTTCTTTATCTGCTTTCACGATACAGAAAGATGTTCTTTGCTTTGGGGAGGCTACAGGTGAAATTGATTTAACGTTTGCTGGAGGTGTTTCTCCATATACGTTATTATGGTCTACGACTGATGGAAGTGGTCTTATACAGAATAACGGAACCCAAACCAATTTGACAGCGGGTACCTATACGATAACGGTTACTGATGGTAGAGGTTGTGAGGTCACAGAAAATGTAATTATCAGCCAACCTTCCGAAGAATTAACTTGTAATGTAGTAGAAGATAATCCTGCAAGCAGTGGCAATAGTGATGGAGAGGCTACTGTTACGCCTTCAGGTGGAACTGCACCATATACTTATTTATGGGACAATGGTGAGACTACGCAGACTGCTACAACTTTGAATGGAGGTGTACATACCGTTACCGTGACCGATGACAACGGTTGCGAAACAACTTGTGAGGTTACTATTCAAGAACTTGATCCATTAGAATGTACCGTCGCCCTAGTCCAAGACGAGCAATGTTTTGGGGATGAAGATGGCAGTGCAACGGCGAACCCCGTAGGAGGCGTAGCACCTTATACCTATTTATGGGACAATGGAGAGACAGATCAAACAGCAACAAGCTTGGCCCAAGGCCTTCATACCGTTACGGTAACGGATGCCAATGGTGCAACAAGTGATTGCGAGATCACCATCGGCGGCCCATCCGCTGCATTGGCAGCATCCACGACTCAAGTAGATGTTCTATGTTTTGGAGAATCCACAGGTTCTGTTGATTTAACGGTAACCGGTGGAACAACGGCATACACATATTCATGGAGCAACGGAGCGACTACGGAAGATCTAACAGATGTAGCAGCGGGAACTTATGATGTAACGATAACGGATGCCAACGGTTGTGAGACCACGGCGAGCGCAACGGTGAACGAACCGGCAGCGGCATTATCGGGAAGTGCAGTAGCAACCGATGTATTATGTTTTGGGGAATCCACAGGTTCGGTTGACTTAACGGTAACAGGAGGAACAACGGCATATAGTTATTTATGGAGCAACGGAGCGACTACGGAAGATCTAACCGATGTAGCCGCGGGTACGTACGATGTAACGATAACGGATGCCAACGGTTGTGAGACCACGGCGAGCGCTACGGTTAGCGAACCGACAGCGGTATTGACCTGTAGTGTCATGTTGGATAACGGTGTATCCGTTAATGGTGCCAGCGATGGTTCGGCCACGGTAACCGAAGTAGGCGGTACATCAGGTTATACCTATTCATGGGACAATGGCGAAAACACACAAACAGCAATTGCATTGAACGCAGGTGTACATGTGGTAACGGTAACGGATGCGAATGGATGTGAAACTACTTGCGAGGTTACAATTCCGCAACCCGATGAGTTGGTATGTAGTGTTGCCCTGGTCCAAGACGAGCAATGTTTTGGAGATGCTGATGGTAGTGCAACGGCTAACCCCGTAGGTGGGGTAGCACCTTATACTTATTTATGGGACAATGGAGAGACAGATCAAACAGCAACAGGATTAGCCCAAGGCCTTCATACCGTTACGGTAACGGATGCCAATGGTGCAACTAGTGATTGCGAGGTCACTATCGGCGGTCCATCCGCTGCATTGGCAGCAAGCACTACTCAAGTAGATGTTCCATGTTTTGGAGAATCCACAGGTTCGGTTGATTTAACGGTAACCGGTGGAACAACGGCATATAGTTATTTATGGAGCAATGGAGCGACCACGGAAGATCTAACCGATGTAGCCGCGGGTACGTACGATGTAACGATAACGGATGCCAACGGTTGTGAGACCACGGCGAGCGCTACGGTTAGCGAACCGGCAGCGGTATTGACCTGTAGTGTCATGTTGGATAACGGTGTATCCGTTAATGGTGCCAGCGATGGTTCGGCCACGGTAACCGCAGTAGGCGGTACATCAGGTTATACCTATTCATGGGACAATGGCGAAAACACACAAACAGCAATTGCATTGAACGCAGGTGTACATGTGGTAACGGTAACGGATGCGAATGGATGTGAAACTACTTGCGAGGTTACAATTCCGCAACCCGATGAGTTGGTATGTAGTGTTGCCCTGGTCCAAGACGAGCAATGTTTTGGAGATGCTGATGGTAGTGCAACGGCTAACCCCGTAGGTGGGGTAGCACCTTATACTTATTTATGGGACAATGGAGAGACAGATCAAACAGCAACAGGATTAGCCCAAGGCCTTCATACCGTTACGGTAACGGATGCCAATGGTGCAACTAGTGATTGCGAGGTCACTATCGGCGGTCCATCCGCTGCATTGGCAGCAAGCACTACTCAAGTAGATGTTCCATGTTTTGGAGAATCCACAGGTTCGGTTGATTTAACGGTAACAGGAGGAACGACGGCGTACACTTATGCATGGAGCAATGGAGCGACCACGGAAGATTTAACCGATGTAGCCGCGGGTACCTATACGGTACTTGTAATAGATGCGAATGGCTGTGAGATTACAAATAGTGTTACAATAATTGAGCCAATAGCTCCCCTAAGTTCATCGTCCACTCAGGTAGATGTACTTTGCTTTGGAGATGCAACAGGTTCAATAGATTTAACTGTAAATGGAGGAACCCCTGATTACACCTTCTTATGGAGTAATGGAGCGACCACCGAAGATATTAGCGACTTGGTCGCAGGCACCTATGATGTAACAATCACGGATGCCAATGGTTGTGAGACTACGGATAGTGTTACGATTTCTGAACCAGCAATTGAGCTTATGTGCAGTATCGCTCTCGACATGGGTGTATCTGTAAATGGTGCCAGTGATGGGGCGGCCACGGTCACGCCAACAGGAGGTACATCCGGATATATCTATTTATGGGACAATAACGAGACCACGCAAACAGCAACTGCTTTAAGTGCAGGAATACACACAGTAACGGTAACGGATGCCAACAATTGTGAAACGACCTGTGAGGTCATGGTCCCAGAACCGGATCAGTTGGTATGTAATGTAACATTGGATAGCAACGTTCTGTGTAACGGAGATAGTGATGGGGTCGCCACAGTTACCCCAATGGGAGGAGTAGCACCCTACACCTATTTATGGGATAATGGGGAAACTACGGAAACCGCAACTTCATTAAATGCCGGCTTGCATAGCGTAACCGTAACCGACGCCAATGGTGCAGAAACTTCTTGCGAGGTGACGATTTCAGAACCGGCAGATTTGACATGCACGATCATGTTAGACAATGGTGTGAGTATTAACGGTGGAAGTGATGGAGCCGCGACGGTAAATCCCGTTGGAGGTACAACTGCGTACACCTATTTATGGGACAACGGCGAAACTACGCAGCAAGCGGTTGCTTTAGACGCGGGAGTACATATGGTAACAGTTACCGATGCAAATGGTTGTGAAACTACCTGTGAGGTTACAGTAACAGAACCAGATACCTTGAGCTGTAGTATTGATTTGGTAGGCGATGTAACCTGTAATGCCGGAAATGATGGGTCAGCCACTGCAAATCCAATAGGCGGAGTCGCTCCTTTTATGTACGCCTGGGACAATGGGGAAACAGGTATGACAGCAACGACTTTAACCGCTGGATTACATACCGTAATGGTAACCGATGCTAACGGAGCGCAGACAACTTGTGAGATAACCATAACAGAACCTGAGCCACCAAATGCTGGTGATGATAATATGACACGCGTTTGTGATGGAACACAAGTAGATCTTACACTGCTCGTATCGGAAATGGGCGGGACATTTACAGATGATGGAATGTCGGGCGGACTAAGTGGTTCCAGTTTCGATACTACCGGTTTAGGATCAGGAACGTATGATATTACATATTCAGTTGAAGGAGCGACACCTAATTGTCCTGTTGATACTGCTACAATAACGATTATAGTAGACACCCTTGCTGATGCTGGTGACGATAATGAAACCACAGTTTGCGATGGAGAGATGGTCGATTTGACCTCTTTAGTTAGTGTGATGGGAGGATCATTTTCTGATCCTGGTCTAACAGGTGGTTTGAGTGGAACGGACTTTGACACTTCAGGATTATCGCCTGGAAGTTATGATTTGATTTATACCGTTGGAAGCGGAAATCAAAACTGTCCAGATGATTCCGCGACGATAACCATCAATGTAGATGTACCTAATGATGCTGGTGCAGATAATAGTACGGAAGTATGTGAAAGTACTGTTGTAGATCTTGGTGCACTTGTGAGCGAAGCTGGAGGAACATTCTCGGATCCAGGAATGACAGGAGGATTAAATGGAAATGATTTTAACACTTCAGGACTTACTCCTGGAAATTATGATATCACATACACAGTGAGTAGTGGTAATACTTGTCCTGATGATACCGCAACAATAACCGTAAAGGTATTGGAAGATATTATTACACAATCTTGTGAGGTACTTGATATTGATTTCTGTAATCCTAATGAAGAACCTTACTATAACTTATTCTGGTTTGAAATGCCACCCGAATCGAGATTCTTCTCTCAGAGCGGCATGAACAGTTTGAGTTTTACAGAGTTTACAAATGGTACAGCTTTGATTAAAGGGTCTACTCAAGTAGGTACTTGTACAGCTGAAGTATACATTGTATTGAAGGACCTAAAAGATTGGGCACAATGGAGTGCAGACGGTGGTATGTTTAAACCACAGGGATGTGATCCGGGTGCGGTTGTAAAGGAAAATTTGAGATACTATGTAATAGACGAGACGCAAAGTACGATAACCACTACTGGTGGGGATTGTGTGGAAGAGGGAACCTTTACTGTTTCCCAACGTCCAGATCCTAATGATCCAAACACACCAAACCTGGGCGTGCATATTGGTCCTGGTGGCGCACTCTATGATTCTGATACCTCGGCAGAAGGACTTGCCGGATGGGGTTGGATGGGCCCACAAGGCGACGAACAACGCTATAGAATAGATTTTAATTTCCATATAGATTGTGAAGATGGTACAGGTTGTGAACCTCAAAGTGATCTGGAATGTATCATTAACCCTAGTGTAGAAGACGTTAGTTGTTTTGATGGCAACGACGGTTCGGCGACGGTCTCGGCAAGCGGTGGAGTAGGACCGTATACGTATCTATGGGATAATGGTGAAACTACGGCAACAGCAACGATGCTAGCAGCAGGATCGCATACAGTTGTGATATTTGATGCCGACGGAAATAAAACAGATTGTAGTGTAGAAATTGAGCAGCCCGAAGAATTGGCTTGTGAAACTATACTAGTGGCAGGTGTTAGCGCGGATGGTGCAAACGACGGCTCAGCAACAGTTACCCCTGATGGAGGCACAACTCCGTACACGTATTTGTGGGATAATGGCGAAACTGTGCAAACAGCAATTATGCTTTCTGCTGGTACCCATAGTGTTAAAGTAATTGACACCAATGGGTGTGAAACTGTTTGTTATGTAGACATTCCAGAAGCGGGACAATTTACCTGTTTTATTAAACCTGATAGTGATATAGGTTGTTTTGGGGAAGCAACGGGTAGTGCTACGGTAGAGGTGATAGGAGGAATGTCTCCATATACGTTTTTATGGGATAATGGTGAAACATCCCAAATGGCGACTATGCTACCCGCAGGAATGCGGACTGTAACTGTTTCAGATGCTAATGGCAGAGAATCGACATGTACTATCCTAGTTGATGTGCCCGATGAACTTACGTGTATGGCGACCGTTTTCAGTAATGTTAGTTCAAACGGTGGAGATGATGGCTCGGCTACGGTAACACCAAATGGTGGTACAGCCCCATTTACCTATCTCTGGGATAATGGTGAAACTACTGCAATGGCAGTTGCACTAGATGCAGGTTTACATACGGTAACCGTTACCGACTCTAATGGCTGTGAAACTAGTTGTGAAGTCACCCTAATGGAACCTGATTCTATTTCGTGTGAAGCGTTAAAAATAAGCGATACGCTTTGTCATGATAGTGAAGACGGATCCGCTCAAGTGATGGTTAATGGTGGTATGCCGCCTTACAGCTATAGTTGGGACAATGGAGAAGATACACAGACGGCTATTATGTTAAGTGCTGGATTGCATACCGTAATGGTAACCGACAATGATGGCGTAGAGACAAGTTGTGAGGTATTAATTGAGGCTCCTTCCCAAATTATGCCAACCGCCTCTCTAGTTTCAGGAGTAACCATTAGTGGTGGAAAGGATGGTTCTGCTAGTGTAGATGCAGCAGGAGGAACTCCTCCGTACACGTATCTGTGGGATAATGGTGAAATGACCGAGACAGCTGTAATGTTGACTGCGGGGCTTCATACAGTGAAAGTAACGGATGCAAACGGTTGTGAAGCAATGGCTGAAGTGAGAATTGCTTCACCAGATGCTTTAATCTGCTCTGTGATGTTGGAAAGTGATGTTATTTGTAATGGTGAAAGTAATGGTAGCGCTACCGTAATGCCTACTGGAGGAGTGATGCCTTATAGTTATTTATGGGATAATGGTGAAACCGTGGAGACTGCAATAGAACTCAATGCCGGAATGCACACAGTAACTGTTACCGATGCAAACGGAGCTCAAACTAGTTGTGAGATTGAAATTGAAGAGCCCATGGAGTCAATAAGTGCAACCGCAACCCAGTTAAGTGCTGTGAGCGCCGTGGGAGAAGAAGATGGGGTAGCAACGGTATCAGCTGATGGTGGTACACCACCTTACACCTATTTATGGGATAACGGTGAAACTACTCAGATGGCTAGCATGCTCTCTGCAGGAATGCATACGGTTACTGTAACTGACGCTAACGGTTGTGAGGCAGAAGCAAGTGTGACAATCACTGAACCCAATGCTTTTACCTGCGAAATTACATTGGTAAATCATGTATCGTGTAACGGAGGTACGGATGGAAGTGCCACGGCAACGCCAACGGGCGGTGTGGCCCCTTATACCTATTTCTGGTTTAATTTTGAAACAGGGCAGACCGCAACGGCTTTATCGGCAAGAGATACTCATTGGGTAATAATTACCGATGCCACCGGTCGGGAGGCATATTGTGAAATAACAATTGAGGAACCACCTGTTCTAATGGCAGAAGCTACGCATGATAGTGCTGTAAGTGCTGTAGGAGAAGAAGATGGGGTTGCCACTGTATCCGTAGACGGCGGTACCTCTCCATACACTTATTTATGGGATAATGGTGAAACCACTCAAACTGCAACCATGCTCTCTGCCGGAATGCATACGGTTACTGTAACTGATGCAAACGGCTGTGAGGTGGAAGCCAGTGTGACAATAAGAGAAGCCTTATTTAGCTGTGAAATTACCTTGGTAAATCATGTATCGTGTAACGGAGGCACAGATGGAAGTGCCACGGCAACTGCAATTGGCGGTGTGGCTCCCTATACGTATTTCTGGTTTAATTCTGAAACAGGGCAGACCGCAACGGCTTTATCGGCAAGAGATACTCATTGGGTAATAATTACCGATGCCACCGGTCGAGAGGCGTATTGCGAAATAACGATTGAGGAACCATCACAATTAACTTGTGAGATTACCGATATGGTTGATAGTGATGAAGGAGAGGATAATGGCGAAGCCACGGTGTTGGCAGATGGTGGTATTGCTCCATATACGTATTTATGGAACGATGTCTCAGGGCAAACCACAGCCACTGCAACTGACTTGTCACCTGGTACTTACGAAGTGATAGTTACGGATGCAAATGGTTGTGAAACACAATGTGAGGTTACCATTGCCGAAATTCCGGATGCAACGCCAACGGGATGTGAAACCGCATTTGCTAGATATGAGGTAGATAACACCTGCTTTATTGATGACGGATTTAACCGTTGGGGATGGACGAACTTCTTTGATTCGGAAGGTACCTATACGATGGATTTGTATGCCGGTGCTGGTCAGTGTGATCTAAGCAAAGGAGAGAAAACAGGAGAGGTTACCGTAGAATATAATAATGGATCGGTTAGCGTGAGCGTCGATATTTTATCAGGATTTATAATGCAAGAAACGCAACTCTATGTTGGTGCAGATAAATATCCTACCAAAGGTAATGGTATGCCTACAGTGGCTCCGGGTCAATATCCTCAAAACTCTGGTTCATTAAATAATGTAACCACATATGAGTTCGATGACGTTGACGTAAGTGGAATCAACGGTGGTGTATATGTTATTGTACATGCCAATACATGTAAAAGTGGAAATACGACAAAGAAAATCACCCAAACTGTTGTTACACCGTACCCGATGACATTTAAGGATAAACTAAGCCTTAGCATCGATATTCCTTATTCGGCAGACTTGAAAATTGAAATGTTTGATGTTAATGGAAGATGTGTAATGACTAAGGAAAGCATGAATGTAAAGGAGGGTACAAATGATGTGGAACTTAATGTTTCTAGCATCGCACCTGACATGTATTTCCTGGTAATAAATACCGGTAGGGAGAAGATTGTTAAAAAGGTGATGTCCATAAAATAATTATTTGAACGATATCTAATAAAAAAGCCCCAACATTTATGTTGGGGCTTTTAGCACTAAGTAGGTTAAGTTTGGTAAGATTTGGGATGTCAAAGATGCAGCATAACTTCAGTTAAAAAAAAACTTAGTTGTCAAGTGTTCTTTTTTGTATGCTAATGTGTGCTATGTTGATGTTTGAAATTTTACTACTTTAAAAACATCGATGAACTGCATGAAAAAGCTTCCCAATAAGAGGCTTTCAAAAATGAAACTTCTTAAAGGGAAGCTTAGAACAACTAACCTAACCTATCTTAATGATTTAAGATATCCAATACTTCCTTGGGCAGCATTACTTTGTCTATAAGGTGAACAACACCATTGCTAGCAAAGTTATCCGCTGCAATGACCTTAGCTTTGGTAAAGGTCTTATCCTTGATTTTTATGCTGTTTCCAACAAAGGCGACTATACTTTCCCCTTGTACCGTATGTATTCTTTGGTGATCCTTGAGGTCGGCGGAAGCAACTGTGGCGCCGCTAACAACATGGTAGGTAAGAATCTTGGCCAAGAGTGCTTTTTCTTCATGTGTATTGAAGTCGGCAATACTATTGTACTGACTCCCTAAAGCATGAAAAAGATTTGTGAAAGCTTCATTGGTGGGTGCAAATACAGTGAATTCATTGCTGCTCAAAGCTTCTACTAATCCAGCATCGGCTTGTATCAAAGCTTCTACCAAAATACTTAAGTCATCAACCGATTGCGCAAGTTCAACAATATTTGGAGTTGGTGGATTTAAAATGTCAAGCACTTCTTGGGGAAGTAGTACTTTGTTGATTACATGAACCACTCCATTGCTTGCTTTAACATCAGCCAGAACTACAGAGGCATTGGTATCTGTGGCATCATCAATATGAACTCCGCCATTTAGACGAATGCCAACTTTTTCGCCTTGCAGTGTTTCTATCATTTGGCCATCTTTCAAATCTGTTGAGAAAGCAGCTACTCCTGCCACTACGTGATAAGTAAGTACTTTTACCAATAGTGCTTTTTCTTCTTCCGTATCAAAATCAGCTAAGCTATGGTAGTCATCACCCAGTGCTTTGAGTAAATCAACAAAAGCGTGATTTGTTGGAGCAAAAACTGTAAACGGACCTTCACTGCCAAGCGCTTCTACAAGTCCGGCATTGGCTTGGACCAAAGCGTCTACCAACAAACTCAAGTCATCTGTTTCCACTGCTATTTCAACTATTGTTTTAAGCCTAAGTGAAGTCACAAAATCAACAGCCGATTGCGGTAAAAGAACCTTGTCGATAATATGGGCAACGCCATTTGACGCCATGATATCGACAGCTGTAATTGCAGCGTTCGTATCTGTTGCATCACCAATAACGAAACTTTTGTCCAAGGAAATGATGTCAATGGAATTCCCTTCTAAAGCTGTTGGAACCATGCCCTCGGTTAAATCGGCTGCCTTGACAGTTGCATTCGGAATTACATGGAATAAAAGAATGTCTTTCAATAGGTCCATTTCTTCGGGAGTATCAAAATCTTCTAAACCATGATAGTCGTCACCTAAAATTCCTAGTAATTCTACAAAGGCATCATTGGTAGGTGCAAAAACAGTAAATGGACCTTCGCTACTCAATGTTTCTGCAAGGCCTGCTTTAATAACAGCTGCTTCTAATATGGATAATTGTTCTGTGGCAACAACGAGGTCGACCAATGTACCTAAAGCCTCCATTTCAGCATCATTAATAGCATCAATGATAGCTTGCGGTAACAAAACTTTGTCAACAACATGCACCACACCATTACTTGCTGCAACATCGGCGATAACTACTTTAGCATCGACTTCAGTAGCATCTTGAATGAACACATCCGCATCAATGTTTATTGTAACATCTTCTCCTTGAACTGTAGAAATCATTTGATTATTACTCAAATCAGTCGAGAAAGCTGAGACACCTGCTACTACATGGTAGCTAAGGATAGTTGTTAGAACAGCCCTGTCTTCATCTGTTGAGAAATCTTCAAGAGAATTGTAATTGTCTAAACTGGAAAGCAAATTTGAAAAGGCCTCATTAGTAGGTGCAAAAACTGTAAAGGGGCCTTCGCTGCTTAGCGTACCTATTAAGTCTGTGCCTTCACTTTCATCGGCTTTAGCGAGTGCAGCGACAAGAGTACTTAATGCATCAGTTTCTTGTGCGGTTTCTACTATGTTTTTTGGAGGTGTTTTATTTTCGAAGTCGTTGATGTCAACGTTTTTTTCACAGGAAGTGAAAAACAAAAAAAGTGCTGAAAGAAGCAAATAACTTTTGAATGGGACATTTTTTTTCATAATAAAAAGTGTTTTTGTTTAATAGTAAATTGTTTAAAAATCAAATGGTAGTTCTATTTTAGGTGATAACCATTCTTTAACTAAAAGTTAGTTTTGTAAGATGTTGTGCACAATACATGCCTATAAAACTGGAATAGGTTAAACAACTAAAATGTTTTGTTTAATTATTAAGTAGATTAGTTAAACTTAAAAAGGTTGCTTTATTGTTCACTATTTTTTTAAAAAAATTAAACAAAAAAAATTTTATGGACTGTTGACCTTATTTGGTTTTTGATATCATAGATATGCAGCAGAGTGACAATTCGGATTTACTCCATAAAAAAAGGACCGCTATTGCGGTCCTTTAGAAAATCTTCTATTTCAAAAAAACTTAGTTATCTGAATTTGGAAATAATACGGTATCCAAAACATGTATCACACCGTTTATGGCTTGAACATCCACTGCGTCAATTCCTATTCCATCATTATTAGCTCCATCTACTACATTAGCAATATTTCCATCCGTACCAGGCAAAATAATCTGAAAAGTATCGCCTTCTAAAGTTTCGGGGGTAACTGTTGTGCCATCTGCTGTTAAATCACCAGAACGAATATTGGCCCCTGCAATTACATGATGCTGTAAAATGGGTGTAAGACCAGCTTCATCAGGAATAGCAGCCAATTTACCAAAAGCATCATTAGTTGGTGCGAATACGGTAAATGGTGCTGGGTCTGTACCGGTAAGCGTACTTAAAACAGCAACGAAATCAGTAGCTGGGGTCAATTCGGTTAGTGCGGTAACCAAAGTTGAAAAATTTGGGTCAGCAGTGGCAAAGGTAACTACTGTCGGTAAATCGATGACTTGATCTACGGCATGCACAATTCCATTCGTGGCAACGATGTCAGCAATGGCCGCTGTACTTGTTCCATTAAATTTTACTCCGTCATCTGTATTTATATAAATACTCAAGGCATCTCCGTCTGAATTTGTGGCAACAGTGTTTGCATAAGTATTTGATAAATCGGCAGCAGCTAAAGCAGCTCCGCTTATCACATGATTTGAAAGTACATCGTTAATGTCATTGTCATTAAGGTTCATAAAAGACGTAAATCCGTCATTTACTGGAGCTAAAACTGTGAACTTGCCACTGGCATCTGAAAGTAAATCTGTAAACGTTGTATTACCATCAGCGGTTAGGGCCCCAACCAAAGAAGTTAATCCGGGGTTGTTGATAGCGTGGTCGACGATTGTTGGTAATCCAATTACTTTGTCAACAATATGAACTACACCATTTGAAGCTTCCACATCAGCCTGGGTAACGGTAGAGCCATTTATTTTAACTCCACTGGTAGTATCAACATAAAGACTTAATGCCCTCCCATCAACACCAGCCGTTGAAGAAGAACTAATGTAGCTCGTGCTGAATCCAGAGGATAAATTTTTACCTGCTACAACATGATTCAATAAAACCTGGGTCAAAACATCAACAGGTACATCCTCTAAAGTTGCAAAACCATTATCACTTAAAAAAGCAGCGAAGGCATCGTTCGTTGGAGCGAAAACTGTAAATGGTCCGTCACCCTGGACAGTTGCTACTAATTCAGCACGGGTTAGAGCTGCAACTAAACTAGATAGGTCAGGTGTAGCTATTGCAGTCTCAGCGATATCGGGCATGGCCATTGGTGGGTCAATTAAAGGGTTGTCGTTATCATCGTCGCTACAAGCAACAAAAAATAGCGCCAAAATTAACACTGTTGTAAATTGTTTCATTTTTAAAAATTTCTTCATGGCAATTGTTTTAGTGATTTAACTGTTTCATTTAAAATGTGAGTTTTAGGCAATACCTTAAGTATTTTCTTTATCACCCACTTCTGAGATGCATAATTAAATAACGGTTGCTTTTGTTTAACAATTTTTACAAAAAGTTTAACAGAATGAAAAATACTTTAGGAAAGTAGAAGGCCCGAGTTCAATCTTTTAATGCAAAGAATTTTAGGTGTTTAGCCTTCGATTCGTGATTTGCATAAAAAAAACCGCCCAAAGGCGGTTTTTTTAAAGTGGGTAGTAATTATCAGTTCGTGGTATCAGGCAGTAAAACATTGTTCGATATAACATGGATAACTCCATTCGCTGCCTGAATATCAACGATTTCTATTGGTGTACCTTCATTTCCTGAACCATCGGTAATTTCTAAATTACCATCCCTAGACGATATAGTTATTTGATCTCCCTCAAGGGTAGCGACCATATTACCAGCAACAATATCGGTTGATCGGATATTGCCATTTAAGACATGATGTTCAAGGACGGCAGCCAAAAGATTCTCTTCTATATCACTTACAAAATCCCAATCCCCATTTGTTGCCAAAAGGTTGTCAAAGGCTTGCTCGCTTGGTACAAAGACAGTATACGGCCCACCTGCACCTTCCTTTAAATTTTCGGGTAAATCTGACGCTACTGCCGCTGCATCCAGAGCGGTAGCAAAAACTTCAAAATTCTCATCAGATGAGATGAATGTGTCGATCGTTGGTGGTGCAATAACTTGATCGACAATATGAATAATGCCGTTTTCAGCAACAACATCCGTTTCTATGACCGACGATAATCCATTAAATTCCACACCATTGACTGCATCAAAGTAAAGCGATAATTTGGACCCATTAGGCCCATCGGCCAAGGTCTGTAAATAGTTGCGCTGGAGATTGATTAGGGGTGCGGAGTCCACTCTACCCGTCACAACATGATTTAGTAAAATCTGTTCTAAGACTTCCGCTGGAACAGCCTCCAAATTCGCAAAGCCATTTGCGGATAAGAAACTTGAAAAAGCAGTATTTGTTGGAGCCAATACAGTAAATGGCCCGGCACCTTTTAGTGTGTTATCTAAGTCTGCTCTTTGCAAGGCGGCAACTAAAGAAGATAGATCTGCATTTGCCGCAGCGATTTCCACAATATCTGTTTCCGGTATGGGTATGGTATCTGTACCATCATCAATATTACAGGAAGTTATGACAAGTCCTACAATTATTAAAATCAAAAAACTTTTTACTCCCAAGAACTTTTTCATATGTATCAATTTATCTTTCAAAGTTAAAACAATTCATTAGCAATGAACCCTACTACCGATAGATGGTTAAAATCGTTTAGGGTTGCTTGTAATAGTTTTTTTAACTAAGATTTTGTCTTTATTGCCTGTAGATGCTTACCTGTTTAATTTTGTACTTTTGTACCCCAATTTTAGATTAAAATGAAAAAAGTGGTTGTCGGACTTTCCGGCGGAGTTGATTCTAGTGTGGCTGCATACCTTTTGAAAGAACAGGGGTATGAGGTAATAGGTCTTTTTATGAAGAACTGGCATGATGATTCCGTGACTATTTCCGAGGAATGTCCTTGGTTGGAAGACAGCAACGATGCTTTGATTGTAGCAGAGAGATTGGGGATTCCGTTTCAAACGGTTGATTTAAGTGCGGAATACAAAGAACGGATTGTCGACTATATGTTCAAGGAATACGAGATGGGAAGGACGCCAAACCCAGACGTACTTTGTAACCGCGAAATCAAATTTGATGTGTTTCTTAAAATTGCACTTCAATTGGGCGCCGATTATGTAGCTACCGGTCACTATTGTCGGAAAGGAACAATTCAAAATGCGGATGGGAGTGAAACCTATCAATTGCTTTCAGGTGCAGATGCGAATAAGGATCAGTCGTATTTCTTGTGCCAACTTTCTCAAGAACAATTGTCTAAAACTCTTTTTCCAATAGGGGAATTGCAAAAGCCTGAAGTTCGGAAAATTGCTGCGGCCAATGATTTGATAACTGCTGATAAAAAGGATTCTCAGGGACTTTGTTTTATAGGAAAGGTTCGCCTACCGGAATTTCTTCAGCAAAAATTGAAACCTAAAAAGGGAGTCATTGTTGAGGTTCCAGCGGGGGCAGTCCAGTTGCGTCGTTCGCAAATGGAATTTGATTCTAAAGAGGCCGAATTGGCCTATACTTCAGCAAAACCCGTTTACCATATTGAAGATGGCAAAATAGTAGGCGAGCACCAAGGTGCGCATTATTTTACAAAAGGACAAAGAAAAGGTTTGGACGTTGGTGGCACCAAGGAGCCTTTGTTTGTTATAGAAACTGATGTAGAGGAAAATGTAATTTATACGGGACAAGGAAAAAGTCACCCGGGTCTATATCGAAGAACGCTATTTGTAACTGATGCGGAATTGCATTGGGTACGTCCTGATTTGGCTTTGAAAGTTGATGGAACAATGAGCGTAATGGCAAGAATACGGTATCGACAAGCTTTGGAAAAGGCAACCTTATACAAAGTTGATGGCGGGCTTTATGTGGATTTCGAAGAGAAACAATCCGCAATTACAGAAGGTCAGTTTGTAGCTTGGTACCTAGAGGACGAACTTATAGGGTCGGGAGTGATTTCTTAGCCCTCGGTCAGTTCGAGCGGAGTCGAGAACGATGTTCGGATTGAGTTCCTCTCGACTCTGCTCGAGGTGACAGAAACATCTATACAAATGCAAAACAAAATAACAGAACTCTTCAAAATCCAATACCCCATCATTCAAGCAGGAATGATTTGGGCTAGTGGTTGGCGATTGGCTTCAGCAGTATCAAATGCTGGAGGACTAGGAATTATTGGTGCCGGAAGTATGTACCCTGAAGTGTTACGCGAACATATTCAAAAATGCCAACATGCTACGCATAAACCTTTCGGAGTGAATGTACCAATGCTCTATCCTGATTTGAAAGAGCTGATGGAAATTATTGTAGAAATGGGTGTAAAGATTGTATTTACCTCTGCAGGAAATCCGAAAACCTGGACCTCTTATTTTAAGGAAAAAGGAATCACTGTTGTTCATGTGGTGAGTAGCTTAAAGTTTGCTTTGAAATCTCAGGAAGCTGGCGTCGATGCCATCGTTGCCGAAGGCTTTGAAGCAGGTGGACATAACGGTCGTGATGAAACAACTACCTTGACTTTAATCCCCTCTGTGAAAGAAAAAGTGACCATTCCTATCATTGCCGCTGGAGGTATTGCTACAGGAAGAGCGATGCTAGCTGCGATGATTTTGGGTGCCGACGGAGTTCAAGTAGGTAGTCGTTTTGTGGCAAGTCGTGAAGCTTCTTCACATGAAGCATTTAAACAGAAAGTAGTTGAGGCCAGTGAAGGGGACACTCATTTAACTTTAAAGGAATTAGCACCTGTGCGACTTATCAAAAACAAGTTTTACAATGATGTTCAAGCAGCTTATGCGAGAGGTGCATCAATAGAAGAACTAAAAGAAGTTTTGGGTCGGGCAAGAGCCAAACGTGGCATGTTCGAAGGTGATATGGAAGAAGGCGAATTGGAAATTGGTCAAGTTTCCGCTTTGATTCATGATATCAAACCAGCAGCACAAATCGTTGTAGATATGATGCGGGAGTTTGAGGAAGCTAAGAAAATAGTTTCAAACCTTTAATTCAAAGTTAAAGGTTCAACCACTTTCAAACTGGATAGGTATTCTATCAAATCCCTTAGTTCTCGTTTGCTAATTAGTTTTCCAGCCGCGGGCATGGCTGATATACTGTTTTCCCTTTTTTGAATTCTGGAATGTGCAATTTCCAGGGGTTCTGCATCGGAGGTTCGGAGAATTAATTCATGTTCTGTTTCTTTTTCTAAAATCCCCGTAGCGATTTGGCCATCCTTTAAAGTTACGGTGACGGTGCCATAGCCTGGAGCTAATCTTTTACTGGGCTCTATTAATGATTCCAAAATCTCTTCCCTTGTTAAGATATTGGCGATGTTATCCAAAGGTGGACCTACTTGTCCACCCGCTCCTCCGACGGCATGACAACGAACGCATTGCGCTGCTGGATTGCTATTGAATACGGTTCTTCCTCCCCACCAATTGCCGCCATTTAGCGTTTCTTTAAACGAATCAGCCGTGTGTCCTCCAATTTTCAAAATACTAAGTTGAGCAATAAGCTCAGTAGATCCCGAAGTTTCGACTGCTTCCATAAGGTCTAATATAACCCCACTTTTCAATTGATTTTTTGCTGCGCGTTGAATAAGGTTTTTCAAAACACTCTCGCTTTTTTCACTGGGCATTTCAGATAAGACACCTAAAATTCTTTGTTGCTCGCGTACGGAACCTGTTCTAAAAATCGGATTAACGACAGCTGGAAGATCTTCCTTGGCAATATCTAATTCAGAAATCAATCCGACCGCCGCTTCTCGTACCATTTGTTCCTTATCGCCCATACCAGTTTTCATGGCGGTACCAATGTTTTCAAATTTTAGCTTCCCTAGAGCAGATAGCATTGCGGCCCTGACTTCTGGAGATTCACTTTTGGAGAAAACGGCGAACATATCCTTGTTGTTATCTTGAATACCCAAGTTCTCTAAAGTCTTCGCTAATCCAATCAGTATTTCAGGATTCACATCTGACAAGAACATCGGAATATCTTGTTGCAATTCTTTTCTCAAGAGACTTGCATCGCGTTCCACTTGACCTCGTAGACGACCATCGACACGATCTAGAACGGAAGGGGATTCCCATGTGCCTAGGGCGGCTAAGGCCTCGCCGCGAAGTTCACTAGTGAAAGCGGGATTCTTTGCGAAAGCAATGAGGTTTCTCATTTCGGTATCTCCACCAATCCGAAGCGCTGCATTTATACTGCGCCGTAGCAAAGGTTCCGATTTGAATTTTTCTTGTGTCAAAAGTCCTGCCAGAGCTGGAAGCGCTTCTTCAATAGACCAATCATCATTAATAGCACGGGCGGCTTCGGTTACAATATATTCATCAGTATCCTTTAAAAATAGGGCAACATTTTCATTTTCTAACCTTCTTAGAACCAATACGGCGGCAATTCGCAAACTGCGGTTCGGATTATCGACTAGGGCAGTAATCGGTTCGACTTTTCCTATTCTCGAAAGTGCTAAAACAGCAGCATGGCGTAAGTAGACATCTGCATCTGCATTGGTCTCCAACATATCTAATAAGGGCTGAATAGCAGCTTCATGTTTCGTTCTTCCCAAGGCTTGAGCGGCAAAGAATTTTACTCTGTCATTTTCGTGCTGCAGAAAAGGAATATATTCTGAAGCGGCTTCTGAATATTTTACATCTCCAAGTACTTTTAGAGCCTGGGCTATTATTTCGGAATCTTCATCAGACAATAATGATACAAGAGGTCCTGCTTTTCCTGAATTATTAGCAGCAATTTGACCTATACCCCAAATGGCATGAATCTTTGCAAACTGATTATCGCTCTCTTCCAATACTGATTTTAGTTTTCGGTAACCCCAAAATGTACTTTTTGCCAAGGAAAATTGTGCCTTTTGACGAATGCGCATATCTGGATAAGAGAGTAGTTTTACCAATTCATCATTCGATTGGCCATCATAATCCAAAGTCATCAGGCGTTCGGTTTCTGCTCGCTCTTTTTTCAAATCATTAGTATTGTCTGTAACATCGAGCTTCCAGATTCTGCCGTAGTTTTTAGTACCCCAACCATTAATCCAATCCGCCAGGTATAATGCTCCATCAGGACCAAATTTGATTCCAGTGGGAAGTACACCACTTAGCATATCGATATCCGTATCCAATTCAAAAGAAGCACCTTTGGGTTTCAAGTCAAAGGACCAGATATGTGACCTACTAGGATCACCCACGAATTCTACCAAAAAGAAACGATTTAACCAGTTTTTGCCGAGAGCCGTCCCTGGGTTGTAGACCATTCCGGTTGGTCCGTTATGGAAATTTTGAATAGGAGGGATGATATAGGCAGCTTGACCTTCCCATCGGGGTTTGTACAATTCTTCATCCATCCAAACTTTATAGCCGTTGTTTTTTGGGTCGGTGTATTTACCATATTGCCAATTGGAACGCCATCCGGCATCGGAACCTTCCACGATGTGAACCAAACGTTCACTTTCACCTCTATGGTCACCATCATTATCCGAAGAAATAATATTTCCGTAGGCATCAAAAACAAATTCATGGGTATTGCGAAGTCCGCGAGCGAAAACTTCGAAATCACTCCCATCAGGATTGCTACGGACTATCATTCCCTGATTTGGTAAATGATGCTTTTCCCCAGAAACGGTAGTAAGACTTCCTCCGATATCACCGATACCATAATATATTTTTCCATCGGGACCTTCAACTGCTCCAGACATTCCGTGAGCGCCAAAACCAATGTGAACTGCAAAACCATGGGCAATCGAAGTTTTCTCGTCTAAGATTTCATCGCCGTTGGAATCGGTTAGTCGCCACATATCAGGACCAACGCCTACAAAGACATCATTATCGCGAACTAGAAGTGCTCCAGCAACATCGGTAATTTCTTCATTGAAATCTTCTAAAATTCGTTTCGACACATCCGCCACACCATCTTTATTGGTATCCTCTAGCATCCAAACTTCGTCTTTTTCAACAGTCAAATCCTTCCAATCATGACTACCATCTTCATTCAAATCAGGAAACCATTCGTTTTCTTTGCTAAGTTCAGGGGCAAAAGTTTTTCGTAAAAATGCGCGTCGGTCTTCTACGGATTGTAGGGATATGGATGGTGTCATCCAATCCTGATATCCGCGGATATCAAACTCCGAATTTTTTTGACGATTGGTTCGGGTAAGATAGATTCTTCCTTTGGTGTCAATATCCATCGCAATAGGGTCTGGAGCCAGAGAATCGGATGCCCATAGGCTTAACTCTAATCCGTCTTCCATTTTAGCTACGATACTCTCACGTGCTTCTTTGGCTTTGGCACTTCCCAAAACGGAATCCTCAAAGACCGTTAAAGGAATTTCTTTCGGCTTGTTGGATTTGGTGTCGCATGACACACTAAGAAGTACTATTGCAATAAACGAAAGGGGAATGCGAACTACGGAATTTAGTTTCATTGGATGTTTGAATTCTAATTTGTGAGGTATGGTCTATTTTGGTTATGAATCCAGCACCTTTTCAGCCTGTTCTAATTCATCATTATGAACAAAAACTTCAGCCTCACCAAGCATTGATGATCCAAAACCTGCTAAACGAGCGGACTCTGCCTCATCTTTCACTACGGCAATAATTCCAATATCTTTAAGACGGCTCACAATACTTTGGGCTTCTGCAATATTTCCTATAAATATTCGGGTATAATTCGAATCCATAACAAATGTATTTTTAGTTTACATATCTAAATTACGAATTCCTTTTTATAACATTCCATTCATTTCTTGAATGTGTTTGTCAAAGTTTTTGAGTGTAGCGGCCAGTTTACTGATTTGCTCTTGCGCCTCTTTCCAATTCTTCTCCTCCACAGCTTCGCGAACCCCAGGTAAGGTCTTTACGCCGTAACCCGTATAGAAACCAGGTGCATAGATTTGGTGTTTGTACCATGAACGTCTTGGAAGCCCATCTTCAGAGGTTAATAGGTGTTCGGCTTGTATTAGCTTTTTATTCAAACTATTTCGTTTTTCTTTGGAAACTTTTGAAACATCCATTTTGGATAACATTTCAATACTTATTTTCAAAGCTGCCAATTCGTTTTGCAAAGGCGTAAAGTCCAAATAGGGAATAGCTTCTTTTTTCTTAGGTTTTAAAAAGGGTTTCTTAGGGTCGGCGGCCAATTCAAACATATTCTTATCGACCATTGTATTATGCTTCTCAACCTCTTTTCGCATCTTTTCTGTTTGCTTCATGATTCCATCTAAATAGCCCGAAACAGTCTTGTGCCATTGCTTGAATTCAAAAGGTAGCATATCAGCATTTGCCAATCGTAATGTAATTCTACCAGCCGTATTGGCTAGAGCAACTCCATAAGCGAATTCTGGGTCTTTAAATCTTTTATAATGGGGATAGGTATCATATATGGTGTGGTACTCACCGCCTCCATTTTCACCTCCAAAACCTAAGTTTAATGATGCAATACCTGCATGCTGGATGAAAGGCGTATAATCAGAACCAGAACCTAAAGCGTATAGTTCAAAATCTTCGGTGCCTCCTCTTACCATGTCTACCGCAATCCGTCTTTCTTTGATTGAAACTCCTCTTTGTGGGTCTTTTACAGTACCGGCCACCTCACCGACCATAGCCTGTAAGCTGTGGGAACCTCCTGCACCTAAGAATCCACGTCCGTTACCATCGGTGTTGATATAGGCGACTACTTTTTGTTGTAGCTCTTTTTTATGGTCTTCCACCCACTCGGTAGATCCTATGAGTCCGGGTTCTTCGGCATCCCAAGCACAATAGACTAAGGTACGTTTGGGCTTGTTTCCTTTTTTTGCCAATTCACCTACCGCTCTCGCCTCCTCCATTAAAGCAACCATTCCGCTAATCGGGTCATTTGCACCATGTACCCAAGCATCGTGATGATTGCCTCGCATCACCCATTGGTCAGGAAAGTCTGTTCCTTTAATGGTTGCGATAACATTATGGGCCGGTTTTAGCTGCCAATCGAATTCCAATTTCAAATGGACTTTCGCAGGACCCGGACCAATATGATAGGTGATTGGTAATCCACCTCGCCAAGATTGTGGTGCCACTGCTCCATCTAAAGCCGCCAATAAAGGTTGGGCGTCTTCGTATGAAATTGGTAAAACAGGAATCTTCGTAATTGTAGGTGCATCTTTTCTATCCAAACGTTTGGCATCTTTGGTCGCACCGTAGCCTGGAGTAAGAACATCGCCAGGATAAGTTGGCATATCCATCACAGAACCGCGCTGCACACCGGTCTTATTTTTGTAGGCTCCTTTAGGATAGACATCACCACGCCCATATCCATCATCCGCGGGGTCCGAATAAATAATACATCCTATAGCACCGTTTTCGGCGGCTAATTTTGGTTTGATTCCTCGCCAAGAACCTTGGTATTTGGCGATTACGATTTTTCCTTTTACATCGATACCCAGCTTATCAAGGACTTCGTAATCACTAGGAATTCCATAGTTCACAAAAACCAATTCGGCTTCTACATCTCCATCCGTAGAAAAGGCATTATAACTTGGGAGCAAAGCATCGCCTTGAGCCGTGAATTCATCGCCCTCAACAGGAACAGCAGTTAATTTTGCTTTATATGAAGTAGGACCTTTTAGTTCAAGTAAACGAACTTTAGGATAGGGAAAGAGCACATGATAGGTTTCTATTTTTGCATCATAACCCCAAGATTTGAATTGCTTCTGAATCCATTTGGCATTTTTTTCTCCGTATTCAGTGCCTACCCAATGTGGTTCTGCCGCCATAATTTGCATCCATTCATCAAGATTACTGGCATCGAGTTTAGCTTCAAAAGCGGTTTCTAAAGTCTTTTGCTTTTTGGCGTTTTCGCGAGTAAATCCTAAGATGGATTCTTGAGCGTTTAGAAAAGTAATGCAAAGTAAAAGGGAAAGGGTGAAAGTTCGAGTTCTCATGGTGGTTGGATTTAGCTAATGAAGATACTGAATTTTTTAGTTTTAAAATAGAATAAAACTACCTGTAGAAAGTCTATAATAAACTTTTCAAATCCTGAGTCAAACGGGTCATTTCTTCATTTTTAGTGCCATCATAAACCCCTCTAATACGCTTTTGTTTATCAATCAATATAAAATTTGGGGTATGTATAAAATCCTGAAGTCCGCCATCTCCTTCATTTACAACAGCAAAATAACTTTTGCGTGCTAGGTTGTAAATATGTTTTTTGTCTCCTGTTGTGATATTCCATTTGCCATCAATGACACCATGCTTTTCGGCATAGTCTTTTATAATGGGAATACTATCCAATTTTGGCGTGACTGATACCGAGAGAAACATCACATCGGCCTCATCAAGGAATGTGCTTTGTAGTTTCTCCATATTATTTGACATAATAGGGCAAATACTCGGACATCTTGTAAAAAAGAAGTCGGTTACATAAATTTTACCATCATAATCTTCTTGGGTAATTGTATCCCCATTTTGGTTACGAAGTTCAAAATCGGACACAGAATGGTCGCCCATCTCATTATGCAAACTAACATCAACCAGCTCTGAATTAAAATCTGAGGGATTAAAAACTGGCAACTCGGACTTCGCGTTAAACAAAAGAAGAACCACGGCAATTGAGAAAGCTATCAAGATTGCCACATATAGAACGGACTTATTAAATTGCTTCATTATAAAACGGAGTTGCTAATCTCAATATCAGCATGTTCCCAAGCTTTGTCAAATTCTGCTTTTATTTCTTGGGCTTCTTTTAGTTTGCCTTGGGCTTTTAAGCTATTGTGAAGTCCCATTAAAGACCATCCGTTTTGACGGAGAATTGCTAAATCTTCTTTGAATATTTTTTCAGCTTCTTTAAATTTTTCAGCTTTCATTAAAACCGCACCTAAATTCTGGCGTGTCGGGATGTGCCATGCAGCGGGCTCCGTATAAGTCAGCGCATCTTCAAATGCAACCGCTTTTTGCAAATGAGTAATGGCTTCCGAAATCTCGCCCCTTGCTGCCGCCAGTTCACCAGACACAATTTCGTAAGCTATATTGGCTGAATGAATAGAAGCATTATTTGCAGTAGCGACCAGAGTTTCCAGCTCTGGGTCATTTTTTAATGTTTCAATGGCATCTAGTTCTTCTTGAGCATCCTTAAGATTTCCTTTTCGGATAAATGCTATTCCACGGGCATAGTGACGAATGAGGTTTAAATGTTTGATATCTCGACTTGGTGCGGGGATAGTCAAAATTTCATTCCATTTACCAAAGCGTGTATACGCCAATAAGGGCGTAGCAGAAAAATCCTGTAAGAATGGAAGCGTTACCAGTTCTCCCGTGGGTACCTTTTCTGCCGTTTTCTTGGCAGCATCAATAGCAATATCACTCGCGCCAAGCAAACTTGCCGAAGACCAAAGAAAATGAATATTATGCGGATAGTAGGCAAGTGGATAAAGTCCCTGTGCAAAGCATTGTGCGATATAATCCTCATCCGCTTGAATGGCGACTTGATTTACTTTAACGGCATCTAAATAGCGACCCACCCGAATATAAATATGCGACGGCATGTGAACAATATGACCTGCGCCTGGCATCAACGTGACTAATTTATCAGCACTGGCAACACCCATATCGGGATAAGGTAATTCTACCATATGAATGTAATAGTGATGCCCTCCTGGGTTTTCCGGTTCAAGTGCCATTGCAGTTTCCAGGGCAGCCTTCGCTTCTTTTATATTTGGAGACGGATTTCCATCGGTATCCCAATAATTCCACGGTACGGTATTCATAACCGAAGCAGCATATAATATCTGAATATTTGCATCTTTCGGATACTTTTTGACCACCTTGGCCATAGCGTGCATATAGGCCAAATTAAGTTCTGATACATCTGCATTCAAATCCTCGCTATATCTTGCAGCTAATGCTTTGATAAGCGCCTCTTCTTTTGGGCTCGATTTGGCTGCTAATTTGTTTGCCATGACCATTGCCTCTTTGATTTTGCCTTTGCGTTCGTCATCAGGTAAAGGGTCATTGATATTAGGACCTAGTGCAAATGCCTGTCCCCAATATGACATGGCCGAATTTGGGTCTAATCTTGCTGCTTCCATAAACGAGCGATGTCCCTCAGCATGATTAAATGCATAGGATAATTTTACACCTTGGTCAAAAAATGCTTGAGCCCTTTCATTCTTTGTGGAAATAGGAAAGTGTAGGTTGCCTAAATTATTGAAAAGTGGTGAAATCTGTTGGGTGGTATCGACAACATCCAGCAGAAACTTTGTGGGCGTGCATTTGATAAAACTAAAGGAAGCTTTTCCATAATCTTTATTTCCATTAGAATCTTTAGTTATAAAATGAACTAACATAAGGAGAGATGCCCCTAATGTTAAAAGACTGATTTTGGTTTTCATGATGTTCTATATTAAGATTGATGTATGAACTTCTTTGCCTCGGCAACTTCAGGTCGTTTACTATTCGAATCCTTTGTTAATTCAATCAGTTGGTTAAAGTAGTGATTTGCTTTTTCTTGGTTACCGGATTGCTTTGCGGCTATTGCCGCACCATAAATGCCATTGAAGCGATTCGGGCGTCTTTGAAGGTTTAGCTCGTATGCATCTAATGCCTGTTGAGGTTTGTTCATGGTCAATAACATATCAGCAAAAAGCTCATCGGCAGGTACCACCTCTCCTGGAGTTACGGGATGTTTTGATGTTATACTTTCCATGATAACGGCGGTTTCCATTAATGATAGCGCCTCTTCTTTATTTCCTTTTGCCAGTGCTAACCAGCCTTCCGCCATTTTAATCTGTATACCGACCTGATTGGCTTTGTACGCATCATTCATTTCAATTAACTCATTTTGAAATGATTTTAAAGTGTTTAGTTCATTTTCTGCGGCATCGAGGTCTTTGGTATGTATGGCCCCCATAGCGCGGGTAAAGTGTAAAATACTCTTTTGCCACGGGAATGATTCCCAAGCCAACCCTAGATTTTTAGGCAATTCTATTGCTGCCGCTTCTTCCCAATTCTTATTCTCTATGGCAATACGTGCAGGGATAGCAGCAGCGGTATAGGCAATTTTAAAATTAGGAGGGAAAACTTCTTCAAACGATTTTAAATAATTGTACTGCTCTAGCGCATTTTCATTATCTCCAATCTGGAGATAAGAATACACCAAATATCCCATAGCGTGAACTTCTTCATCCCAATGTGCTCCGGGTGCAATACTTTCCGCGTAGCAGGTCGCCGAGGAGGCAGAGCTGATATTGGTATTAATAGATTCTTCCCAAAGTCCTAATCGCGTAAAGATATGCGAGGGCATATGCTGGGCATGGGCCGAATTCGGAGCAATTTCGGCATATCTTCGCGCGGTAGTCAAACCTAATTCAGCTAATTCCGGATAGTCATACGAATGAATGATATAATGGGCAATTCCTGGGTGATTGGGTTCTTTTTCAAATAACACTTCTAATATTTGACCAGCCTCTCGTTGTATTTTATAGGTTTTATCTGTGGGTACGGCCGATGCTCGAAGTGCTAAGGCATAAAACACCGCTACTTCAGTATCATCAGAATTAGCATTATACATTACCCCCATTTTTTTGGCATAGCGCTCTTTCCTCGTCTGGTTGTCTACGGTTTCCCAATCTTCGTAAAAAGCTCCAATGGCACCCAAATATTGCTCAGCTTTTTTTGATTTTGGAAGTTTCGCAGCAACTTCAAGTAATTTGCTACCTTTTTCCAGGACCGTGTTTGGAGGTGGGGCCCACAAACCATGATAAATACTCATAGCCACGCCCCAATAGGCCATGGCACATTCTGGGTCTTGGTCGATAACCTGAACAAAAGCTTTTTCGGCTTCCGTATATTCAAAGGAATGCAATAGCGCAATAGCAAGGTTGAAAGTAACTCTAGTTTCGTAAGAACAAGATTCAGAAAAACTAACATCTCCGAATTGTCCGTTTCCACAAAGTTGTAAATCACCTCTTAGTAAGTTCAAAGATGCTAATGCTGGATTTTGTTTCTGGTCTTTGCATCCCAAAAATGAAATGAAAACTAAGAGGAACATACTTTTTGAAATTGAAGTCATAGAATTGGTTTTAGTTATTGATTCAATCAGCATTGCATGCTATTAAGATACCATGGAATACTATTACCATATCATGAACTACCTTTTCAGAAAGAGGGGAGTTAGTCCTAGGGACTATGGGTAAACCAAGTTATAGTTGATTTAATCTTGTGAATATACTAAGTGCTAACTAATTATGAGACTTATCTGTGTAGAAGGGATAAAAGAAAGGTTAATCCGAGTATTTATCTGTGTAGATGGCAGAATTAAGAAAAACATATCCAAGCTCTTCCTTCTAAATTATTTATAATGTCGGATGAAACTTTATTTAAAAAGTGATTCCTAAGAAGTTTTTCGAGCACCAATTTTCCCTTCGGTTTTCCTTCGCCAATAAATGATATAAATCGTACCAATTACTGAAGGTAGTACCCAAGCCGTAATCGTCCACAATTTGAGTCCAGCTACAATGAACGCAGTTATAGAAGCAATCATACCAGCAATCATATGTGTTAAGTGTGTTAGTAACCAAGCTACTTTTTTCTGCTTGAAATTTTTATAGAACAAGAAGTTTTTGATGGTTAAGAAAAGACCTAATCCCCCAAAAACCATATACAGCACATTATCCGGTACCGATGCGAATAGGCCATAGATTCCGTAACCTAACATAAAAAAAGAGAATACCATCATAGCAGTAGAGATACCCAAATCAATAGAATGTGCTTTGAGCTTTTTTCGATTTTTGAAAGTAAGTGCCCGCTGCCCTATTAAAACCAAATAGATTGTAAATAAGGAAATAAGGAACAGGAATAAACTTTCATGACCAGGCATCCAAGCAATAGGTAGGATGATAAGGCAACTTGTTATCATTGAAAGGGAAAAAATCTTACCCATGCGCTTATGAAGTTTTCCTCCTTTTTTTACAGCCATGCTTCCAATGCCAGTTATTAGGCCAAGGCCTCCAAAAAATGCGTGAATGTAAATGCCAATAGTAATGATTTGTTCCATGGTTGGTTTCTTAGTTACAGTGCAAAAATCGAACTATACTGGAGAATTTAGAATTTTATATTACCGAACTGTCATTTTTGATAGATGGAAAGTTATTCTAGAAATTATTCTGAAATTGTTTCCAAAGCATTTATTAGAGTATCAATCTGGTTTTTGGTAATGAAAATGGCAAAAGAAAGGCGAACTGCATTGAGTCCAAATTTACTCATAGGACGACTATCGATGCCATATTCGTCAAAAAGACGATTCTTTACCTCCTGCACATTTTTACCTAGAACTTCTACCACTTGAATTCCCGCGGAAAGGGAATCCAATTCGGGAGTTTTTAAAACCAATTTTTCGTTGTCTTTAATCTTATCCCTGAAATAATGTTTCAGTTCATAAGTGCGGTCATGTATTTTTTGCGCACCGATGGCATTTCGATAATCTAGGGCTGCCCCGAGACCTAAAACTTCTGGAAGATTTCTGGTATTGTAATTTTCCAATCTTCGGATGCTCGTATCTTCATAGCCACGGGCGACAATGAGTGGTTTTAGGTGTTTTTGACTGTCTTGCCTGGCATAAAAGACACCAACGCCTTTGGGAGAAAACAACCACTTATGGGCACTTACGGTATAGAAATCACAGCCAATATCTTTTAAATCAATATTGAACATGCCGGTACCTTGTGCACCATCAACAGCAACTAGTATTCCCTTTTCATGAGCCAGTTCAGTCACCTCTTTTATGGGAAGTATCATACCATTCGTATTGACCAAATGGCAGATAGAAATCACCCTGGTTTTTGATGTTATCGCCTTTCGATATACGTCGACAACTTCCTCAACACTTTTGGGCAAAATTGGTAGGGTAGGAGTGACGATTTTAACACCTTTTGATTGCTGCCAATATTTCCAAGGATTTAACGCACTGGTATGCTCGTGGTCCGCGGAAATGATTTCGTCTCCTGGTTGCAAATCCATACTACTGGCGATGAGGTTCATACCTTCCGTAGTATTATGAATCAATGCAATTTCTTCTTCGGAGACGGAGAATAAGTCAGCAGTTTTTTGACGGACTTCCTCAATTTCATCCTTCCATCCACCCCACATATATTTTGAAGGGAAATCATCTAAAGTATTCTGAAAGTTTATCGTTGCCTGACGAATCGGTTTCGGACAAGCTCCAAGCGAACCGTTATTGAAATAAGTAAGACCTTCAGCAAAATGGAACTGCGATTGTATGGTTTTCCAATAGGTCTCGGAAATATCATCGGACTGTAAATCAGTTAGAGCAGAACGTAAAGGTGTGGTGGCTTGCCCCCAAATTTGTGTGGGAGTGGCTAGAGCACCCGCTGCTCCTATACTTAGGGTTTTTAGAAATTTTCTTCGGTTGTCAGTCATGTTTTAAAGATATCGAAAACTGCCAACTTTATTTCCTATCCGTATCGATTTTAATAAGATTCGAATGCCCCATAGCAATCATTCTTGAGCGATCTGCATTCCAAATTTCACAGTTTGTATTAATAATCTGATTGCCATTTTTGGTGATAGAAGCAACTGCAATAATAGTTTCTCCTGCTTTAGCTGAAGCAAAATAATCCACAGCTAAGTTTACTGTAGTATAGAAATTTGGTTTTCCTAAGGAGAACACCGTTGCGCCAACGGCATCATCAATGATAGCTGCTGTTGTACCTCCGTGTAAAATACCCATGGGGTTGGTCATCTCCTCACGAATCACATAGGAAAATTCAAGTTTGCCTGCTTCGGCGCTTAACAATGTTGGATTAAGCCAACGCATTAAGGGCGAAATGGACTTTGAAGAATCTTGACCAACTAAGGACTCAAACATCTCAAGGGATTTGTTCATTTTTCTAGCTTAAGAATTTGTCGCATAAAAGTAGTTTTTTTTCGTTGGATGAGTTCGTTATATTTGGATATACAACTTGATTTAACAACAATTTAGAACATACTTATGAAAATCAAATTTCTATTTACGATTACAAGTTTTCTATTGACCATATTTTTTGTTCATGCTCAAGATGCAAAGGCCTTGGAGGGCGCATGGAATCTTACCATCACTGAGGATGGAAAAGAGGAACCAGCATGGTTAGAAATCAGTCATTCTGGAAACAATACCTTGGTTGGTCGTTTTTGCTATAAATTCGGTAGTGCGAGACCAGTCGCTGAGGTAGAAGTGAATGAAGGAAAATTCAGTTTCTCAATCCCGAAACAATGGGAACCAGCAGGTTTTGACATGCAAATTATAGGAATGCAAGATGGTGACGGACTAAAAGGAACGATGATATATACGGACGGAAAAGTTTACCCTTGGGTAGCTTCTCGTTCGCCTAAACTCCCATACAATGAAAATCCAAAATGGGGCAAAGACAGAAAACTTTTCAATGGAAAGGATTTAACAGGATGGACGGCCATGGGCGAAAACCAATGGGTAGTTGAAGATGGCGTTTTAAAAAGCTCAAAGTCCGGCGCTAATTTGGTGACAGATGAGAAGTTCACGGATTTTAAACTTCATGTGGAATTCAAATATCCAAAGGATAGTAACAGTGGAATTTACCTTCGTGGGCGTTATGAAGTTCAAGTCGCAGATAACGTGGGTTTGGAGCCCTCTAGCATTCTTTTTGGTGGTATCTACGGATTACTTACACCTAATGAAATGGTAGCTAAACCAGCTGGAGAATGGCAAGAATATGATATTACTTTAATTGGGCGACGAGTAACTATAGTTGCCAATGGAAAAACCATTATCCAAAATCAAAATATTCCGGGGATGACCGGTGGGGCATTGGACAATGATGAAGCTGCTCCCGGACCACTTTTAATACAAGGTGATCATGGCCCGGTTGAATTACGAAACATCATGATTACACCGATAAAGTAGTATTTATGAAAAGCTATTATAAGTAGTCCATCACATCTACCAGTTCATATTTGGGGCTTCTCCCCATAAATTCACCTAGAAAAGCCGTATGACTTCCTCCCGATAGTATGAATACCCGATCTTTTATAGTCATTGGTATTCGGTTGAGGTTAGAATAGATTCTTAAGTTTCGCTGGTAATATTTGGCAGCTTCGTCGGCACCTTCGAAACCATTTTCTGATCCAGCGAATGCCAGCATATCGGCATTGACATTAATCAAGAAATCTAAAAATTTTGGATTATTATATAATTTCAGCTTTTCCAATAGGGATAGTTCGTCATGGTTGACATTTATCTCTGAGTGAAAAGCAAAAGGGTTTTTATAGTAGTTATTATAGGTTGTGGAATCAATAGTATTCTCGATTTCTTGGCCAATGTTATAATTGTATCCCATTTTATGATCTATTCCGTATATGGACTCCAAATTACTTAAACGTCCTACTTCAAAAGCTACCATTCCTACTTCACCATAATATGTGGATACTTTTGAAGGATTGGTTAAATATGCCTTGTATTCTTGGTCAAGTTCTTCATTTTTACCCCACGGCACTTCAACACATATGATGGTCGGTTTGAATTCGGAAATTAGCTGCGCTATTTTTTTGGCGTCATTTTGATTCTTCTTGTCATTCTCATCAAAATCAACGCTAGTTGCATCAGATGTAGCACCCATATGAATATGAAATGTGGCAAAATTCAAAACTTGCACTTTTTCGACAACATCTGTGCTGTCGATTAAAGTAATTGGGATTTCAGTTCGAAGTGATTCTGATGAATTGGAATCAATTTCCTTACAGCCCAGAAAAAGCAAGATCAGTAGCAGGAGAATATGTGTTTTCATAAAGTTGTCTTTTTAAGTAGACGCACTTTGTTTGGCGATTGTTACTGAATTCAATTGTTTTTTTAGAAATCGACCTAATTCTGACACCTATAATGAACCCAGGGAATCATATTTAATGTGCGTTATAGATATTCACAAAAGCCCAACTATTAAAAACCCGAGATAAGTGCCAAGGGCATTACCTAAAGTTCCGACCAGAATTCCTGGGAGTATGAGTTCTTTTCTTTTAAAGGATTCCGCTAGGGCAATGGCACTGCTACTTCCTCCAATATTGGCCTGACTGGCGATAGCGACCATTTCCCAATCACGAAATGAAATTCCGCCGAGTAGAATAATTACAACACCATGAATCAAAACTGCCAAAGAGGTGAATAAAAACAAGGTCCATCCAACTTCTTTAAGCTCAACCACGGCACTAATCTCGCAGTAGGCTCCGATAACTGCTAGAAATAAGAATATCAAATACAGGCCTAGCGTATGGCTTCCTTTAAGATTGGAAATCAAAGGGATTTGCGCCAATAAAAGTCCCAGAGTAGATAAAATCAGTATAAAGGGGACATCAGGTAACAACAATCCTATCAATTCGGAAATATAAAAGGCAGCTATTCCTAAAAACAGCAACCACATGAATGAAGTGAAATCCATCTTATCTTCTTCTTCCTCGTCATTAGTCTCATTAGTTACTTTGGATTCAATCTTTTTATCTTTCCAGAAGGTTCTCAAAACCACTGGAAATAATATGTTAATGATAATCCATGTAGCAGTGACAACGTTGTCTACGGCAATAGTACCGGCATACAAGGCTCCCTGTTCCTGAAAATTATACTCCAATGCTACGGCGTTGAAGTTGACGCTTCCCCCAGTATAGGTACCTGTTAGCATTCCTGCAATAATATTAGCATTTTCACCAAGTACATCTTGAGGAGTAATAAGATACCATGCTGCCAGAATGCCCAAAACCGTTGCCAGAGAACCAATTAAAAATAAAACAATCATAGGTGCTCCTGCCTTCTTGATGGATTGTAAGTTCACATTCAACAACAAATAAAAGATGGATATCGGTGCCAAATAGGTAAAGATTCCATTGTACAAGGGAATACTATTTGAAGCTGAAGGAATGAGTTTAAGGTTCGCTAAAGCGGCGGTAAAAAGAATAACAAGCAAAGCTGCGCCCAATTTCCCGCCAAGCTTGGTTTTACCGGCATACCTTGCCAAAATGACCATTAAACATAATACTGCGAGAACATAAACGGGATTTTCGATAAAGGTCATTGGCTAAAGATAGGAAAGTAGGTTTTGATATTAAAAACCGTAAACAGGTAGGACTGTTTGTTTCTAGGATTCTAGTAAATAAAAACTGCATTTTAAAAGCTGTTTTGATACAATAATTGCACAAATTATCTGTTTGGTAATAAGCGCGTTAGCTAAAAAAACACAGGCTCGCCAATTATAACCCTAAGACCCCACGTCCTATGAAAACTTTAAACCAACTATTTGGGTTTGCATGCATTGGCCTTTTATTGGCTTCTTGTAGTGCTACAAACCAATTGACAATGAGTGCCGTTGAACCAGCTCCGGTACATATCGCTTCAGATGTACAACACATCGGTATCATTAACCGAAGTCTTCCTGCCGAAGGAAATCACGGTATCGATACTATTGATAAAATATTGACCGCGGAAGGAAAAAATCTTGATAAGCATGGTGCAGAAGCATCCTTAGCTTCGGTAAAGTCTGAATTGGAACGTTTACAGCGTTTTGATAAAGTAGCTATTTTAGAAGACCTTCCTGAAGTTAGAAAGGGTTTGGGTGTATTACCAGCAGCCTTGACTTGGGATCAAGTAGATAAAATTTGCGAGGAGCATGACGTAGATGTTTTGTTCTCTTTGGCATACTATGACACGAATACTAAAGCTTCCGTACAAGCTACTGAGATGGAGATACCAAATCCGGTAGGAATAAAAGCTAAGGTGCCAGCTGTTTCGTTAACACTTCGTACCCAAATTCAAAATGGATGGAGAATATATGACCCTGCAACAAAGGAAATTTTGGATGAATATTCGTTCAATAATAACTTAGTGAATAGCGGACAAGGGATTAATCCAATGAAAGCGGTTAAAGCAATTATGAATCGCAAAGAAGCTGTTGTTGAAACCAGTAGTCATATTGGTGATTATTATGCAAGACGTATCACGCCTCAGTCTCGGAGAGTTACACGCGACTACTTCGTAAAAGGAACGGACAAGTTCGAAATCGCTATGCGAAGAGCCCAAAGTGGTAAATGGGATAGTGCAGCCGAGCTTTGGAAGGAAGAAGTTTCAAACCCAGATGGAAAGATTGCGGGTCGTGCATGTTACAACATGGCGATTATCAATGAAATCAATGGAGATTTGGATAAAGCCTTAGATTGGGCACAACGTTCTTATTCTGATTACGATACAAAGGAAGCTTTACGTTATGTAAATATCTTAAAGTATAGAATGGCTCAAAACAGAGAATTGAAAAGACAGTTAGCAAAATAAGCTTAGGTGAAGGAATATATGAGACGCCAAGCAATTTGCTTGGCGTTTTTTGTTTAAATCCTTCAAATGAAATTCAAGGAATTCTTTGTTAAAATTTGAATTTTAGCGCAACGAGTCTATCAATTTCCCATCTTTGTAAGATAGAATTTAACCGTAACCTTATGAAAACAAAGTTTTTACTTCCGTTTGTAGTCGTTTTATTGTTTGGCTCGAGTTGTGATGATTCGAATGATTCAAATGACACCATATCTGAAGACCCTTTAGCAGGAGTCTGGCATTTGAAAAACGTTAGTGGAGGAATTCAAGGTATTGATTTGGATTATGATCAAGGTGATGTAAGCTGGAATTTTATGATGGATGAAAGCACTTTGGAAGTCGAATCAAACATTCTCACTGATGGTCCTAAAAGTATAAATCAAGGACTTTTAAAAGGTATTTACGCCGTGGAGTTCGACGAACAACAGAGTATTCGAACCTTAGTGATATTGGGTGCTAAATTCCGTGTCTTGGAAATAGATGAAAAGAGTACTTTGGTAATTGATGATGGTGTAGCGGCCGATGGTTTTGTTCGGACCTTTGAAAGATAACTTTACAAATCACAATTACTTTTTGGTAATTTCCTTACCTATTCTACTGTATTCTTCACGAACTGCAGTCGGCATATGTCTAGCTCCGATTGCGTTTACATCATCAAATCCGCTCGGCCAAAAATAGCCGATGATAGCAATGGTCCTAGGTTCTGATTTTGCCAGTTCGAAATAACTTTTCGCAACACTTGCCATTTCGTCAAGGGCTATTCCTCCAAAGTCGCCATGTGCAAAATCTATATAATGTGTGTCCATTATTAAAATCAGATTTTGTTCTTCAGAGAGCTTTGATTTTAGAATATTCAATTCCGAAATAAAAGTGCCATCGTTTTTTGGATCTTTAATAAAATAATGGTCAAATCCTACCCAATCCACAGATGTCGGAATTTGAAAATCGTTTAAAGCCGGATAAGCTTCTACTACCATAACCGTAATATCAGGTATTGTAAGTTTAACATAATCAGAAACCTTTTTTAGTTCTGTAAAGCTAATACCATTCCAGGTAGGCTCTTCACCAACATAGAGTGCTTGAACTAAATCTTGATTCACATATAAGGAGTTGATGCCAAGAAACATATCCCATCGTTCTTGGGCGTCAGTTCTTAGACGATAGTCAGTCCCTGATGGTGCATTAGTGCCTTCTATTTCAAAGAAGAGCTCATGCAGATGAAGAATGCTTTTCATTTGAAGAGACTCCATGGCCTTCATCCTATCCACAATATTGTCCGTTGGGTTTACCACCAAAATATCGGCCATATTCGAGAAGTCGGATACTTCGTCGTTATAATTGTTTTTGGTTTCAGAATCTGTCGGGTCATCCCAATAGGTATCTACAAGTGTGAAACCGAAATATTTGATATGATCAACTGGTGGACTTGAAGGAGTATCCTCAGTAGATTCACAACCGATTAAAAAAAGAAAACCAATTAAGCAAGCTAACAATCTAGGCATCATATGGAGTCAGACGTTGATTTTCAACTAAAGTTACGAAGAATCAAAGATGTCTGGCCTTAGTAACCAACTGCCCCACTATCAGGCTGAGAAGAATCAGAAGCACCCGTAAAAATCTTTTTTTCGGGATCATAGGTAATCCCCATCAAGGCACCCATATTATTTCTTTCCTTTAAGGTATGACCTTTAGCTTCAAGTGACTTTTTAGTGTCTGGGGATAACAAATACTTTTCATAAACAATTTGGTCAGGAAGCCACTGATGGTGAATTTTTAGGGCTTCAATTGCCTTATTTACGGGCATTTCAAATTCCAAAACATTCAATACGGTTTGAAATACGGTATTGATGATAGTTCTACCTCCGGGACTTCCGATTACCAAATAGGGTTTTCCATTTTTCCCAACTATGGTCGGCGTCATACTTGAAAGCATCCTTTTTTCAGGTTCTACAAGATTCGGGGCTGTTCCAATTTGGCCATTACTTTTGGTAATACCCGGTTGTGGGTTAAAATCACCCATTTCATTATTGAATATAAAACCCAATTCTTTGGAACCCATTTGCGAACCAAAACTGTACTCTAAGGTATAGGTCAGTGATACGGCGTTTCCATCTTTATCCATAGTGGAAAGGTGGGTAGTGTTTTCACCATCATAGAGTCTTCCATATTTTGTCGAGTCACTCACTGAAGCTCTTGTCATGTCAATTCCTTGAAATCGCTTTTTTGCAAATTCCTTTGATGTCAACTTGTCCAAAGGGATATTTAAATTAAAATCAGGGTCACCCAAATGCTCAGCGCGGTCTGCAAAGGCTCTGCGCATTGCTTCGGCAACTAAATGTAAATGTTCAGAAGAATTGAATTCCATGGTTTTTAAATCAGCCAGTTCCATTAGATTCATCATTTCCACAAGAGCTACCCCACCCGAACTTGGGGGAGGCATAGAATAGATATCATAGCCTTTGTAGCTTCCTTTTATCGGTTGGCGTTCGATTGCTTCATATTTTGCCAAGTCTTTCTTTGTGATAATACCATCGTTCTTTTTCATAAACGAAGCAATCATTTTGGCAGTTTTTCCTTTGTAAAACCCGTCACGACCTTTATCCCGAATTCGAATTAAGGTTTCTGCTAATTCGGTTTGTTTCCAGATTTCATCGGGTTGGGTTACCCCTCCGCTTTCATTTCTAAAATAACTATCCATAAAAGGGTTCGTATTTCCTTCTTTTGTAAAATAATTGGCAGCGTTGTATAAAGACCAGTTGAAAGCAAAACCATTTTTAGCCTGGTCAATAGCTGGCTGTAACAAATCTTTCCAAGGCAGTTTACCATATTTTTCATGAGCAAGAAACAGCCCGGCAACGGTACCAGGAACACCAATTGCTTTTGCGCTAAAATGATTGATACCATCAATAAGCTTACCTTCTTGGTCCAAGTACATATCATTGGTAGCTGAAAGCGGAGCTTTTTCTCGGAAATCAATAGTTGTGGTCTTTCCTTCGGAGTTCATAAAAACTATAAATCCACCTCCACCAATGTTTCCTGCGGATGGATGGGTAACCGCCAACGAAAATGCCGTAGCAATTGCTGCATCGATTGCATTGCCTCCTTTTTTTAGAATTGCAGCGCCGACTGCAGAAGAACTCTTATCAGAAGAAACTACCATGCCGTTTTTGGAGTGGGTCTGGGCATTGAGGGATGCCGTAAATGCTATTAAAAGGGTTAGGAGTATTGACTTAAGGACTGGTTTTAAGAAGGTCATTTTTGGTTGGTTTAGAGTTCACTTAATAATATAATCTTCTGACGGATGAAGATAGGAATTTAAGATTGATATATTCAACTGTTCATATCATAACCAAAAAATTAAGGGGTTTCCAAATAGGGGTAAACCTTAATTCACAATTACTCTTTAATCTGGATCAGATGCTAAAAAAAGTCAAATTCAAGCTCAAGTATAAAGTTCAAAACTTACTTTTGACCCATTAATTTTTAGTATATGTTTTATCTAACTATCGATATCTTAGGAACCATCGCGTTTGCCATTTCCGGGGTACTTGTCGCCATGGAAAAGAAGCTCGATATATTTGGAGTTTTTATTATTGCTTTTGTTACTGCCATAGGTGGGGGAACCCTACGAGATATTCTTATTGGTGATTTCCCAGTAGTTTGGATGCGGGATTACACCTATATTTTGGTGGTGCTTGGTGCGGTACTATTTGCAGTTCTTTTTGTAAATCAACTTAAATATTTTAGGAAAACACTATTTCTTTTTGATACGATTGGCATTGGACTATTTACTATGGTTGGGGTCGAAAAAGGACTGGCTGCGGATATTTTGCCAATAATGTGTATTGCTTTAGGAACCATTACCGCGTGCTTCGGCGGCGTTATTCGAGATATTCTTTGTAATGAAATTCCAGTAATATTCCGAAAAGAGGTGTATGCCACAGCTTGTATATTAGGAGCAAGCAGTTATTTTCTTTTTCGTCAATTACCAATCAATATTGAATATGCATATATAGGAGCAATCTTGGTAACAATTCTAACCCGGTTAGTGGCGGTAAAATTTAAAATTGCACTTCCGAATATTTACAAGAGATAAATAGGAAGTACTAGGTTTAAAGTAAATAGGACATTACTGCCAACTGATTATTGAATCACCTCGGCTTTTTCAATATAGACATTATTCTGTGGCCAATCTCCTTTGCCCACTTCAACCTTATTGATTTTATCAACTACGTGCATGCCTTGAATTACCTTGCCAAAGGGAGTAAAATCACCATCTAAATGGTAAGAACCAGGTTTGGTAACCACGATAAAGAATTCATAAGGAGACGCCAATTTGTGGGGATTATTAATCTCACTGCTGGGCATAGATAAAGTTCCGCGATGGTGTTTGTAGCCTTTTTTGGAGTCTGGTGGTAACAGGTACCTACCGAGTTTACCTCTTTTTTTTGCAGTCTCATCGTCATCGGAGTTTCCGCCTTGAATGATAAAGTTTTCGACGATGCGATGAAACTGGGTCCCATCAAAATAGCCTTGTCTAGTCAAGAAAATGAAATTGGCCTTATGATACGGTACATTATCATATAGCTGAACGATAAAACTGCCCATGCTCGTGGTCAATTTCACTTTATTATCCTTTAAATCTTTTTGGTAATCGAAGAAAAACTCAATGGAGTTTTCCTCGTTGAGTCTGAATTCTTCTACTTCCTTCTCTTCAGAAGTAATTTCTATGGCGTCAATAGAATCTTGAGCAAGCTTTATTTGTGGTTCTTGCGGTACTTTTATAGTCTTTTCTTCCTTGCATCCTACTAAAAATAATAATAGTATTATTGTATTGAAAGCGACTCTATTAAATGACATGGATTATACTTTTTTTTCAGAACAAGTATCAAAAATAAAAAATCTACCCTTACCAGGGGAGGCTGCCCATTTTAAAATGGCGCACAAGGATAGATTAGAGGAATTAGAGATGGCAAATCCCGAACGCAAACATGCTAAGAAAGCGGGAGTTTTGGCCTTGTTTTATCCTAGAAATAAGAACGTTACGCATTTGTTGTTAATCTTAAGAAAAACTTATAAAGGGGTGCATTCAAATCAAATTGCATTTCCTGGTGGAAAGTTTGAAATGGATGATGCTAATTTAAAGGAAACCGCAATTCGAGAAACGAATGAAGAAGTTGGAGTTCCGATGGAACAAATTTCTATTATTAAAACTTTAAGTAAGGTTTACATACCACCGAGTAATTTTGAGGTACAGCCTTTCATCGGTCTGTACGAAAAACCAAAGCCTTTTGTCAAACAAGAGGAGGAGGTAGAGGCACTAGTTGAGGTATCTTTAGTCGATTTTTTGGATGATGCCAATCTTTTTGAGCAAAGCTTATCTACTTCTTATGCTCAAAATATTATTGTACCCGCCTTTAAATTAAACGGTTATACTGTTTGGGGGGCTACGGCGATGATGTTGAGTGAGGTCAAAGAGCTGCTAAAACAAGTGTTATAAGTAGTAGATTTTGTACATTGCAATTACTCAAAATCACCTCACTACCAAATATGGGCTTATTTAAAGAAAATCCTTTTGGACATATTCTCTTTTTAAAAAAATGGCTTATCCGAATTCTCGGTATAATGACCCATCAGCGTTATAAACGTTTTAATAAACTAGAAATTGAAGGTTCTGAGGTCATACGGAATCTACCGGATGCAAATGTTCTTTTCGTGAGTAATCATCAGACGTATTTTGCAGATGTGGTTGCCATGTTTCATGTATTTAATGCCAGCTTAAAAGGTCGTGATGACTCTATTCGCAACATTGGATATATATGGAATCCAAAGTTAAACATGTATTATATCGCCGCTGCGGAAACCATGAAGAAGAGCTTACTTACTAAAATATTAGCTTATGCAGGCTCTATTAGTGTGGAACGCACCTGGCGTTCAGAGGGTAAAGACATAAACAGAAAAGTGAAGTTTAGCGATATTTCAAATATTGGCAAAGCACTCGAAGATGGATGGGTAATTACATTTCCTCAGGGTACAACCACCCCTTGGAAGCCTTTGCGGAAAGGTACTGCACATATTATTAAGAAGTATAAACCTGTAGTTGTACCAGTGGTTATAGACGGGTTTCGTCGCTCTTTCGATAAAAAGGGACTTCGGGTAAAGAAGAAAGGCATTCTGCAGTCAATGGTAATCAAAGAACCTTTGGAAATTGACTATGAAGATGAGTCGTTTGAATCCATTATTGAGAAGTTAGAGTATGCCATTGAGCAACACCCTTCATTTTTAAAGGTCATATCTGAGAAAGAACTTCTAGCCTACGAAGAAGAGAATGAGGCACGCAGATATAGTGCTAAAAGTTAGACTTCAAGTTTTTTGAGTTCTTTATAATTGTGGTTTAATTTTCGTAGGAGAAAACCATAAATGAGTCGGTAAAACAACCAAATAAAGCCCACGACGAAAAACATACCCAGAACGACAATTACAGCACCAAACAACCAAAATTTTAACTCGCTTCCTTCTTCTCTAATGGTCTGAAAAAGTTTCATCACTTTTTCGTCATGGGTAAACAAATGGTAAATCGTATAAATGGTCACTAAAATTGCCATTATTATGTTATAACCTACGTAGTACTGAACAATTTTTCGGGTTTTTAGAATACTTTCCATTAGTGATTTTACATTGTCTACCACTGAAATACTGCGATATGCCTTATACAAGAAGTAGATGAAAATTAGAATTATTCCGAAAGTAAATATTGTAGAAATGATTATAAAAGTAATCGAAAATGTATCCTCAATGTCACCTAATTTTTCTTGATAAGAATCCATAAAAAATGGAGCGGCATTTAGTACAATCCAAAAAACGAGCTCGATAATACTTATATAAAAAATCCATTTAACAATAGAAGAAGATTTCTTCCATAGCATGGTGTAAATTTCATTGTAAGACAATTTAGGAAGATGCTCCTCCTTTTTCTGCCAATCTTTTTTTAGTAATTCTAATTCGTCCATCATAATCCTACGGATTCAATATGGTTCTTAATTTGTTCTTGATGCGATTCATTTTTACCCTTGCGTTTACTTCGGTAATACCAAGAGTCTCAGATATCTCGCTATAATCTTTGTCTTCCAGATATAGAAAAACTAACGCCTTATCAATGTCCCCTAGCTGTTTTACGGCTTTGTACATCAATTTCAACTGTTGTTCTTCAGTTTCGTCATATTCCTCGGCCTTAATTTTAAAAATAACCGATTCATAATCTTGTGTTTTTATACGTCTTTTCGATTTACGATATAAAGTAATTGCTGTATTCAAAGCAACACGATACATCCATGTGCTGAATTTAGAATCTCCCCTGAATTTGGGGTATGCCTTCCACAATTGTATCGTAATTTCTTGAAACAGATCTTTGTGCGAATCCCTGTCATTCGTATACAATGTACAGACCTTGTGAACAATGTTCTGGTTGTTCTCGAGTTCCGTAACAAATTGATGTTCCAGTTCTTTATTCACGTAACAGGTTGGTAAGATGTTGTTAGGTTAGTAGTATGTTTTTTGGATTTGTTACAAGAAGATTAAAAAAGATCGATTAAAAGTATCCAGTTCAAACTCAAAAAGTTATTCTAGAGTTTGAACTGGATAGATGTGCCTTCTTTTGAACTTCTAATTTCTATAATCCAATGCCGGAGCTCTTTCTCCCAGCAGTGGAATATATTTAAAGTCTGCACCTCGACGTTCTAAGAATTCTGTCTTGGCCTTGGCCACTAGGTCTTTATCTTTAAACAAATCCATAGCCGTAAGTGTTAGTGTTTTAGCAGCTACCATCATTCCTTTTTTTCCTATGGATGTTCCTCCTGCAGCTACGGCTTGCCAACTATGAGCGGGAGTGCCAGGCACCCATGTTGCAGCACCCATACCCACTGTAGGTACTGTAAAACTTACATCACCTACATCGGTAGAACCAAAGGCCCTTGCTTCTGTTTTATACGGTTGTATGTTTTTTGCTTTTGCCAAATCTGCCTGTTTTTGACCCAAACTCACTGCAATTTTATCCGCAAATGCTTTTTCTTCTGGAGTATACTCAAGACCACCGATTTTTGAAAGGTTATCATGCATTAATTTCTGCAAGGTCAGATTTGGAAGTAATTCATGTGTGCCACCGATCATTTCATAATCCATTGTAGTACCAGTGCCTAAAGCCGCACCCTCGGCTGCTTTGACGATACGGTCAAAAATATCGATGACAACATCTCGTTTATTATGCCGCGCATAGTAGTAAACTTCGGCAAAATCCGGCACAACGTTCGGTGCTTTACCACCGTCTGTAATAACATAATGAATACGCGCTTCTTGAATAACATGTTCACGCATCATATTTACCATGGCGTTCATAGCTTCTACTCCGTCTAGCGCTGAACGACCCATTTGTGGTGCTGCAGCGGCGTGAGAAGAAACCCCATAAAATCGAAATTTGGCCGATTTATTGGCTAGAGCTGCACCTGCACTTGCCGCATTTTGCGAGCTAGGATGCCAGTGTAAGGCAACATCGACGTCATCGAAAAGGCCTTCACGAACCATATAAACTTTTCCAGATCCACCTTCCTCGGCGGGAGTACCATAAAAACGAATCGTCCCTTTAGTTTTATTGGCGACCATCCATTCTTTAACGGCAATAGACGCTGCTGTTGAAGCGGTTCCAAAGAGATGATGTCCACAAGCATGGCCCGCTGCCTTTCCTGCCGATTTCTTTTCGGCCACGGCTTCCTGTGAAAGTCCGGGTAGCGCGTCATATTCTCCCATAATACCTATAATTGGACTTCCGCTTCCAAATTCCGCGGTAAATGCGGTAGGAATACCCGCAACTCCGGTTTTTATAGTAAAACCAGCATCACTTAAGGTCTTTTGTAGTAGGGCGGAACTTTTTTCTTCTTGATAACCCATTTCAGCCAAATCCCATATGTTTTGGGCAATAGTGCTATATTTTTCAGTTTGGCTATCTAGTTTTTTAAGGACGTCTTCTTTTTTCTTTTGTGCATTTATTGCCGTAAAGGATAGGATACAACTTAGGCCTAGACATAGTAATTTTTTCATAATAAAAGGAGTTTGTTGGTTGTTATAAGAGTTCTATTTTTCTTTTTTTGGACTTCTGAAATTCGGATTTCAAAACTAGTTTGGTAATTTTAGTATTATCTAATTTATATACCAAAACAAATTCCATATCTGTAATATTGATGAAGGAGGTATATAAAGTACCTCCTGTCTTACCATCCTTATTTTGTTGTGGTACTTGAACGGCTCTAGCCATCGTATTTCCTATGGTTAATAAATCAATCGATGTTTCTTCTTTTTCGAAGCGTTCGATTTCTTTTTGAATTGCATCATATCTAGGGCATGAATGCCCCGCTTTGTTACTATCAGCTAATAGAAAGTTGGTCATTATCAATCGATTGTTAGCAATCTTGATGATTTTTTGCTGTCCGTCTACCCATTCAATAACTGCGGCATTTCCTGTAGCATCGCCGAACATCATATGTGCATTTTTTAGGCCTATTTTCCTTTTTTCAAGATAGGCAATCGCTTCATCAACGGTTGTACAATTCGCAAGAATATCATCCCCTAAGTTTCCTTTTATCTTTTTAAAAGTTTTAGGTATTTTTTGTTCTGGAGTTACTGCGCCATCGAAGAACAATCCTGCTTCATTGACCCCTCCTTGCGCAAAATCTTTCCACCCATACCATAGCCGTGCTAGCCCCTGTTTTGATTTTGGTTCGATTTGTATATAAGCTTTTGTATCGTACCAATAATCTTCATTATTGGCTACATATATTTTTCCTGAAGCGCTATCCACGTAGTAAAGAACTGCACAGGCTTTTGCCGTGTAAATGGAAATGAAAAGGAAGAAGAAAAGAGCAAAAGTCTTTCTTTGCAAAACAATACAATTTTTAAAGTTGATTTAAAGATACTAAAATCAACTAGCTTGATTTACTAAAGTTTAAGATAGCTTATAAATACAGGCTTGGTAGGGCATGAGTTCAAATTGATTGTTTTGATTCGTTGGATAGATTTCATCATTCGAAATCACCAATTCTGCTTTCTCAAAAACTATTTCATTTATGGTTTTGATCTTCTTTTTGGTTGAAAAACTTAATAAAACTAGATAACGCATATTTTCTAAAACTCGAGAATACGCGTATACCTCTTCATCCGATTGCAATAATAGCTGGTACGAGCCATACACTAAAGTTGGATGGTCTTTGCGAACCTGAACCATCTGTCGGAAGTAGTTCAGTACCGAATTCTTTTTCCCTTCTTGCGAGGCAACATTAATACCTTCTTGGTGATTTAAATTTACCTTTAGCCAAGGTTTTGTTTCTGAGAAACCTGCATTTTCGCTCGTATCCCATTGCATAGGGGTACGCGCATTATCTCTACTTGCATCTTTTTCATTTTCTATAAACTTCACAAGATTTCCTCCACGTTGCTCTTCGGTTTTGTATCGGTTGATTGTATTGATATCTTGATACTCCGAAATATTTTCGAAACGGATATTCGTCATTCCGATCTCCTCTCCGTAATAGAAAAAAGGAGTACCTCGCATACTTAATAAAAAGGTTTGTAGCATGGTAGCCGAATTGTACCAATGTGTCCTAGAGTCATTCCCCCAACGACTTACGCTGCGAGGAAAATCATGATTATTAAGAAACATACTTCCCCAGCCTTTCTCAGCAAAAACTGCATCCCAAGCGGAGTGAATTTTTTTGAATTCAGTAAGCTTCCAAGGTTCTTTGGCCATCAAAAAAGGTTCTCCAGCTTCACGATCTAGTTCCATTAAGTCGAAATGAAAAAACATATTAAGTTCTTCCCGGTCTTCATCTACAAATTCCAAGGCCTGCTCAATACTAACTCCTGGCGCCTCTCCAACTGTCATCACGTCGTACTTTTTTAAAACCGACTGATTCATTTCATGTAAATAGTCATGCAATTTTGGGCCATTTGAATAGAAGGGGATGAACTTTCCCTTATAAGATTCAGGTAGTTCAGGAAAATTCATGTCCTTCGAAATGAAAGAGATTACATCCATACGGAAACCGTCAACCCCTTTCTCAAACCAGAACTGCATTAGGTCATAAATTTCTTTACGAACCTCGGGGTTCTCCCAATTTAAGTCTGGTTGCTTTACTGAAAAGTAATGTAAATAATAAGCATCAGTTATTTCCTCGTATTTCCATGCGCTACCTTCAACATCAAAATAACTCCATCTTTTGGGTGGTATACCTTTTTCGGCAGGCCACCAATGGTAATAATCCCTGTAAGGGTTGTCCCTAGACTTTCTTGATTCTTCAAACCATTGATGTTCATCGCTAGTGTGATTTACCACAAGGTCCATGACTAATTTCAAATCACGTTCTTTCATTCCTGCCAAGAGCTCATCAAAGTCGGCCATAGTACCAAACTCTTGCATGATATTCCGATAATCACTGATGTCATAACCATTATCATCATTTGGGGATTCATACACAGGATTTAGCCAAATAATATCTACTCCTAATCCCTTAATGTAATCGAGACGTTTGATAACGCCTTGTATATCTCCAATACCAGTTCCGGTGGTATCTTGAAAACTTCTGGGATAAATTTGATAAACAATACCTTCTTTCCACCAGTGGCGGTTCAAGTCTTTTTTCATGAAAAAATATCTATAGACCCTTAAATATATCATTTAACATTTGGAAAATTGTAGGGTATAAACAGGAAAAAAACACTACAACGTTTGAGGTGAAGAACTTTTCAATAAATTGGGGTCGTAGTTCTTTTTTCATGTTTTAGGGCAAAGGGAAATTGGATAAAAGCTCTCTGGAAGTTAAAATTGTGATAAGGTTTCTTAAATGGAATGGTTTTTACCAGTTTTTGAGCTAAGTTTAATTCAAGATTAACCGACATGAATACTCCCTTTTTCTTTTTTTGCACAATGCTAATGAGTTGGGTGGCCATGGGTCAATCACCCGTTGAAGAACCTCCTTTAGATTCGGCAACAAAATCTAGGTGGGAATATGATGCATTTTCTTATGCTGATTTTGGTACTGATGAAGAGCATTCTTATTTTTCTTTGATGTATAGAATGAATCCAAATTTGTATTCAGAATTACAAGGTTTCTATGATTCTTATTTAAGCGCTGATATCGTTGATTTCTCATATCGAGTTAGATGGTATCCTACTAAAAAAGTCTATTTTTTCTCCGGTGTAGGAGTTCAAATACAAAGGCCCAAGGTAGGCCCCGGATTGCCGGTCGTGCCTGTGAGAGTGATGAATGGAGTCGGATACGAACCTACGAACAGTTTTAGTATTGAAGCGGTTCATTGCCTTAATTTCAATAAAAATGCTGCGGGTCAAAATGCGAGCTCAAGCCTATTTACCTTAAAAGGAAAATATCGTTTCTGATACTTATTAATCTGTTTTTCGAGGATGGAATTTATTCATCACCTCTGCCAAATGTTTACGGTCAACATGCATATACACTTCGGTAGTAGTAATACTTTCATGGCCTAACATCTGTTGAATGGCACGGAGGTCAGCCCCATTTTCCAGTAAATGTGTAGCGAATGAATGGCGAAAAGTATGGGGACTGATATTCTTTCTCAATCCTATTTTATCAGCCAACTGTTTAATAATTGTGAACACCATTGCTCGTGTTAACTGTTTTCCCCTTCGGTTTAAAAAGAGAATGTCATCAAAGCCTTTTTGAACGGTTTGGTGTACCCTAATTTCCTTCTTGTAAATATTGATATACTTTTTATTTATATCGCTAATGGGAACAAACCTTTGTTTATCTCCTTTGCCAGTTACTTTAATAAAATCTTCTTCGAAATATAGGTCCGAAATCTGAAGATTAGTGAGTTCAGAAACTCTTAAACCACATCCGTAGAGCGTTTCAAGCATTGCTCGGTTGCGCTCTCCTTCAGGTTTTGAAAGATCAATGGCCTTAATAAGCTCATTTATTTCTTCCTCTGAAAGTGTATCAGGCAATTTACGTCCTATTTTAGGTGATTCGATTAAATCCATGGGATTATCCGTTCGATAATCCTCAAAAACCAAGTAATTAAAAAAACTTTTAAGTCCGGATATAATTCGTGCCTGAGATCTTGGATTCACAATTTTTGCAATCTCATAAATGAATTGTTGAATGGTTTGCTTTTGAATTTGAATGGGGGTTTCAGTAATTGAGTTACTTTCTAGAAAAAGAACCAACTTTTCTACATCCAATAAGTAATTTGAAATAGAATTGTCGGCCAACCCTCTTTCAATTTTGAGATAGTGTTGGTAATCTTTTTGAGCAAGTTTCCAATTCATGTTTTAAAGATACACAAACAGAAATTTTACATTCCAGAAAGGTTGATGTCATTTTTCTGTGAGAAGCCTTGGAATAAGGTTTTTTCGATGAAATACGTATTTGGTATACATCTTGCTGGTTAAAGTTTTTTATATTTGAATACTAACACTAGAACATTACTACAATGAAAAAAGTACTTTTTACAATTATCCTATCATTTCTTTTTATTTCGGGACTTCAAGCTCAAGACGATTTTAAGTTTGGAGTTACAGGTGGCCTGATTACTTCAAGAATAAATAATAAGGTTGCTCCTTTGGGTATTAACCTTGTAAATACCACATTAGCTAGTGGTACTGGTTTTTATGTAGGAGGTATTGCTTCCTTAGGATTTGGAGAAAAATTCGGTGTGCAACCTGAACTTGTATATGCCAAAGCAGGGGATTTGGAATATATTCAACTTCCTATTATGATTAAATATTATGTCATAGAGGGTTTATATGCTCAAGCGGGCCCACAATTCAGTCTTTCAACCAATGCGAACAAAGTGGGTAATCTTATTGAAGATTTATTTAATTCAAATGATATTATTGGAGTAAATAGCTTAGGAGTTGATATAGCATTTGGAGCAGGGTACGAAATTCTAGAAAACTTATCCGCGCAAGCAAGGTTTTCCGTTGAACTCACAAATCGTATTGATGGGGCTATTGGCTCAATTACCAAAGGAAAAGCAAATAATTTAACAATCGGAATTGCCTATTTTTTCTAGAACCTTAAGAACTGTCCTCCCCCAAATAAATCTTATTTTAACCTCAAAAAACGATTCTTATGAAAAAAGTCTTATGCAGTTTTATCTTTATGACGTTCATCATTGCTGGTGTGAATGCTCAAGTTATTCAAGGTACCAGTAATGCGAGCGGTGGAGGTTTAAGTGGAGATATGATGTTTGGTGCGAAAGCCGGATTTGGATTTTCAACTTTTTTAGGACGTGACTTTTTTGATATCACGCCAACACCAGGTTTTTATGTTGGTGGGCTAGCTGAGATTCCTGCATTTTTTGATGGTTTTTATTTGCAGCCTGAAGTTGTTATCCAACTACAAGGTGCAGACATAGGTGCGGAAAATCTAAATCTGGTTTATTTGCACATTCCTGTAATGGCTAAATATCATATTACAGATGAAATTGCCGTTGAATTTGGTCCGCAAGTTGGCTTCCTAGTAGCCGACAATTGGGATGAAGATATTTCCATTATCGATACGAAGAAAGTGAACATTGGTTTAAATATTGGGGGTGGATACCGCATGAATGAGAACTTTTACTTTAATTTAAGGATTAGCCCTGGACTCACACGGGTACTCGATGGAAATAATATCAAAAACTTTGCTTTTCAGGTAGGAGCCAATTACTTCTTTTGAAAATAGAATAGTATAAAATAACAGGGATAGCCGCTTTTTAGTGGCTATTTTTTTATTCAAAATTGAGCGGTTTTTGAAAGAAGACCTACAATATCTTGGTTTTTAATGACGGTTTACTCGCTTTGACAACAAAAATGAGGAAGAGTTTAGGAATGAAGTTAGATTTGTCTCAATCAAACCATAACCAAACCCAACATGAAAAAAGGTATTTTGACTTTAGTGCTAATTTTTGCTGCGTTTGCTGTTCAAGCACAGCGAAACGTAGATCGAACGAATTTTAGAGCAGGTGTAAATGGAGGCCTTGTAATAGGTGATTTTTCTGAGGCCTATAGTTTTGGCTTAGGTGTAGATGCATATCATCACTGGGGTGTTTCTAAATTATTAGATGTTGGAGTTACAGCTGGTTTTTTTAATGCTTTTGGCTCAAAAGAAAGTATATCGGTTAATGGACTGGTTGCCGAAACGGAATTTGCCAATGTACAATATATACCTGTAGGTGCTTCTTTACGTGTATACCCTGGTAAAAATGTAGGTTTTAAATTCGGAGCAGATATTGGCTATGCAGTAGGTATCAATGAAGGAAATGATGGTGCTTTATATTATAGACCTTCTATCGGTATTGATCTAAGAGGTGGAATTTCTGAATTGAATATCTCGTATTTCGCTGTAAACGATGATGTTACTTTTTCTTCCGTTCTTTTAGGGTATTTATTTCTTTTTTAGACGGTTAGCATATTTTCAAGACTTTTAGGACTAGTGGTGTTTTCCACTTTTCAGGGGACAATATTATTAGTACTTTTAAGCCATGAAAATACTAATACTCAACGGCCCCAATTTAAATCTTTTAGGGAAAAGAGAACCCGAAGTTTATGGTGATCAAACCTTTGAAGATTATTTCGAAGCCTTACAATCTAAGTTTGAAGGTATAGATTTAGAGTACTACCAGTCTAATATCGAGGGGGAAATCATTAGTAAAATTCAGGAAGTTGGCTTTTCATACGATGGTATTGTTTTGAATGCAGCTTCATATACCCATACTTCTGTGGGAATAGGTGATGCTGTAAAAGCCATCGAGACCCCAGTTGTAGAGGTCCATATTTCTAATACCCACAAGCGCGAGGATTTCCGTCATGTTTCCTATATTTCTTCGGGTGCAAAGGGAGTAATTCTGGGTTTCGGACTTCAGAGTTATGATTTGGCTATTGAAAGCTTACGCTAACCAGCCTCCAAATTGATTTGCCATTTTACAAGGGATATCTTTATCTTTAATGGAATCAAAGAATCAAACATCATGAGTTGGAAAAACCTTTTTAACGAACAAGAATCGCAAGCAGCAGTTTCTAGAATTAATTCATTAACACCAGAAACCCAGCCGCAATGGGGTAAGATGAATGTTGCTCAAATGCTAGCGCATTGTAATGTAGCCTATGAACTTGTTTACACTGATAAGCATCCCAAACCAGGAGGCTTTCAAAAATTCATGATTAAACTTTTTGCTAAAAATGTTGTGGTAGGACCGAAGCCTTACAAGAAAAATACACGTACAGCGCCCATGTTCTTGATTACGGATGAGCGAGAATTCGAAACAGAAAAGAAAAGGCTAGTAGAACATATTCAAAAAACCCAACAATTGGGAGCTTCACATTTTGAAGGCAAAGAATCCCATGCTTTTGGTGCGCTATCAGAAAATGAATGGAATACGCTGTTTTCAAAACATTTGGATCATCACCTGACCCAGTTTGGCGTATAAAGATTACCCATAAAAACGAGGGTTTTGCTTAAGGATATCTCAGGTTATCCGATTCTGCGTATATACATAAACCCCGCGCTATGAAGAGAGTACTTAATATTGGTTTTGTTATCTTAATTTTTCTTTTTACGGATTGTAAGAACTCAGATGATAGTCAACCCATTGATCCAATACCTGAGGAAGGTCTTACATTGCAGAATGCTTTTCCAAATTTAAGTTTTTCAAAACCACTTGATTTACAAAGCCCTGATGATGATACCGATAGAATTTTTGTTGTAGAGCAAGGCGGAGTTATTCGAGTTTTTGCCAATGATGCGGTTACTTCTCAAAGTAACATTTTTTTAGATATTGCCAGTAACCTTGTAAGTCGGGATGAACTTGGGCTATTGGGATTAGCTTTTCACCCAAATTATAGCACAAACGGACTTTTCTATGTCACTTATACACCATCAGCAGATTTGGCCGTTGTTTCAAGTTTTCGGGTCTCAAGTTCAAATTCAAATATAGCTGACCCGACAAGTGAAACTATTTTACTGCGTATTCCTCAACCTTTTGCGAATCATAATGGAGGGCAATTAGCTTTTGGGCCAGACGGCTATCTGTATATTGCTTCTGGTGATGGAGGTTCTGGAGGTGACCCCCAAGGCAACGCTCAAAATTTAACTAATCTTCTCGGGAAGATATTGCGTATAGATGTGGATAGAACCGAGAACGGTTTGGAATATGCCATTCCATCGGATAATCCTTTTGTAACGAGCAGGTCTGCTCAACATGAGATATATGCCTACGGACTAAGAAACCCATGGCGTTTTAGTTTTGACGTACAAACTGATCTATTGTGGGCAGGTGATGTTGGGCAAAATAGAATTGAAGAGATTGATATTATTGAAAATGGAGGCAACTACGGCTGGAATACTCTGGAGGGTACGCAATGTTTTGATTCCCCAACTTGTGATTCAGGTGGTTTTATTGCCCCAATTTTTGAGTATGATCAAAGTGACAACGACAGATCGATTACAGGTGGTTATGTCTATCGTGGGCAATCTACACCTTCCCTTCAAGGACGCTATATTTATGGAGACTTTATCTCTGGAAGAATCTGGGGCTTAAGCACAAATTTAGAAACAAACATCACAAACAACCAGTTATTAGCTGAATCTAGGTTGCCGATTTCTTCATTTGGGACGGACACCAATAACGAGCTGTATATATGCGCTTATGATGGAAATATCTACAAGTTCGTCGAAAATTAGGATTTGTGGGATCCGTTTTTCAGTTTTCTTAGTTCCTGGGTCTTTTTGAAACCGCCACCAAAAACGATGGCGCCAATTAATGCGAAAATACCTGCCACAGTGAGTTTCCCACCTATGTCGTATAAAAACCACAAAAGGGAATTCAAACGCATTTCTTCGTTCGAATTTTCCCAAGCAGCCAAATCGAAGTATAGATAAATTCCGAAGACAATAAGACCTATTCCCATTAAAGCACCCCAAATTAAGGGCATATTTGGATTTTTGGAGGATTTTCCCGTATACATGTTTTCCATACTTATTCCTTCTTTTGAATATCTGTAATATATCCTGAAAATTTCATATCCGTATAATCAAAGCCCATGACACTTCGTTCTTTAAAGCGTGGTAGAGAAGCTTTGATAGTTTCCCCGGTAAAATTTTTATCTTCTAAATCAAAATCAAATCCATCTTCATTGCTAAAATCAGCATGCTGTTTTAGAAAAATTGTGTCTGAGTCAATGCCAATAATTTGATACCAAGTGTTTCCATAACTTTTGGTGGAATTCTTTTCTAAAAAGGTTTGCATTACCATCACTTTATCACCGACAGCTGAATTTTCTATTGATGCGCTTTGATTCATGTAGGTATTATGCTCCCACATAGAATACCCAATGCCGCCTAGAATTAGTAGTGTCGGAACAATTAGAATGAAATAAAACCACTTGTTGAATTTAAGTCCGGTCGAATGAAGCTTCAATTTTGATTTTTCAGTATTGAAATAATTCTCGATTTCATTTGTCCAAAGAACGGGTGAGATTTCAGTTTCAGTGTTGCGACATACTAAAACCCCGGTTACCTTTTTAGATACCTTTTTAGAGAATGGGGTTTCTATTCTCTTTTGATAAAAATGAAGTTCTAGACAATTTTGACTTCCACAATCAGGACATTTACTTGATATTTCTTTTTGCCCAATCGGGTCGTAGAAATCAGTTACTTGGTAATACATAATTTGATATTTGGTCTTCTATAGTGCAAATATCAACCAAATCTAAGTACTAGCGTTCCCTGATTTCAGGGGTTTTAGATATTTTTCGTCCACATAAAATGTAGCGAAGGGAAGGAGGGAAGCAATTACCAATATAAAACCTCTCTTCAATGACCATTTTTTCTGGAACCAAAAAATAGCGGCAATCAAGATGTAGGCGATAAATAGGACGCCATGTGCATAACCAGCATATTTATTTGGCATTGGAATGTCTGCCAAATATTTCAAAGGCATGGTTACGGCAAATAAAGACAAATACGATATGCCTTCCAAGATTGATGTGATTCTAAAAAGGTTGAGCATTTCTGATGTTTTAGCTAAATAAGATGAGTATTATGATAGGAAAGACTAATCCAGCAAGGGCTAGTTTCCAACCTCTTCTTTTAAATGTGTTTTTTCCTTTGGTGATAATGAACATTCCGGTAAAAGCAATAATCAACATACCAATTCCAAAGATATCAGAATACCAAATCCAGAATTTATTGGTGGTCTTATGCAAAAACATGGTTTGTCCTAATACAGGTGTTTTACGCTTGTATTCCACAACGCCCTTTCCTGTAGTGATATCAGCATCTAAAACAATATTATCTTTATAGAAAACACGAAGTTCGTTGTCTCGAATACGGTGACTGTCATATTCGGCATCTAATTCCCACTTTTCAGAAATACCTTTGATAAATTTTTCCGAATCAATCGCATTCTTATCCGAAGGAAGTTCTAATTGAACATCTTTGGTCTCATAAGCATAATCCATCGGATACCAATCGGCACGGTGGTTCAGAATAATTCCTGAAAAAGAAAAAGCAATTATTAGCCCGATATAAAAATAGGCTACATCTCTATGGACATTTCTATTTTCCCACTTCATATTACAAGTGAATTACTTCGTCGTAAGCGTCCGCTACGGCTTCCATGACCGCTTCACTCATCGTTGGGTGAGGGTGAACGGCTTTTAGGACTTCATGGCCCGTAGTTTCCAATTTACGCCCTAAAACAGCTTCTGCAATCATATCGGTAACGCCTGCCCCAATCATATGGCATCCTAACCATTCGCCATATTTGGCATCGAAAATCACTTTTACAAATCCGTCAGACGCACCGGAAGCCTTTGCTTTTCCACTGGCGGAAAAAGGAAATTTACCAACTTTAATATCGTGTCCAGCTTCTTTGGCCTGTGCTTCAGTTAAACCAACAGAAGCGATTTCGGGAGAACAATAGGTGCATCCAGGAATATTGCCATAGTCCAAAGCTTCAACATGCATTCCTGCGATTTTCTCAACACAAAGAATTCCCTCTGCTGAGGCAACATGTGCTAAAGCCTGCCCGGGAGTAACATCACCAATAGCATAGTAACCAGGAATATTGGTTTGATAAAAATCATTTACCAAAATCTTATCTCTATCGGTAGCAATACCTACATCCTCTAAGCCAATATTCTCAATGTTGGTTTTAATACCAACCGCGGAAAGTACAATGTCAGCTTCAAGTATTTCTTCACCTTTGGACGTTTTTACAGTTGCCTTAACACCATCCCCAGAAGTATCCACCCCCGTTACTTCCGCAGAAGTCATTATTTTAATTCCAGATTTTTTAAAACTACGTTCCAATTGTTTCGAAACATCTTCATCTTCAACAGGAACAATTCTAGGTAGATATTCAACTACGGTCACTTCAGTTCCCATAGAGTTATAGAAATAGGCAAATTCAATTCCGATAGCACCACTACCAACAACAATCATCTTTTTGGGTTGTTTGTCCAAAGTCATTGCTTCACGATAGCCGATAATCTTTTTACCGTCTTGTGGTAAACTTGGTAGCTCGCGACTTCGCGCACCAGTGGCGATGATAATGTGACTTGCAGAATATTCGGTTTCTTTCCCGTCTTCACCCTTAACCGAAATCTTTTTTCCTGCTTTTACTTTTCCGAAGCCATTGATAACTTCGATTTTGTTCTTTTTCATTAAGAATTGAACACCTTTGCTCATTCCGTCAGCAACACCACGGCTTCTTTTGACAACAGCATCGAAATCTTTATCAACGCCATCAGCTTTTAGTCCATAGTCGCCAGCATGTTGCAGATATTCAAATACTTGAGCAGATTTTAATAAAGCTTTGGTTGGAATACATCCCCAATTGAGGCAAACCCCTCCGAGGCTTTCTTTTTCTATAATTGCGGTCTTCAAACCCAGTTGAGAAGCTCTAATAGCGGTTACATACCCTCCAGGACCACTACCTAAAACAATAACATCAAAATTGCTCATAAACTTAATTTTTAGTGTTCAACCCGAAAGCTATCGGGAGCGAGTGCAAAAGTACGCATTTCAGGTAGCAAAAAGCAAGTAACAAAATCCAAAATAATGTTATAAAAAATGAAGAGAAAAATACGAAGTGCGAAATACGAAGTGCGAGGGATGAACTATGATTTTCTAAATCTTTGACGATTAAAATCATCAGATTTTCCTTTGGCAATAGATAGAGAAACCCATTCACTTTTTTTAATCATTCTTCCTATAAATATAATTTGCCCAACATGATTGGCATAATGGGCTAGTTGTCGATTAACTGCTTCAAAAACTGTATGTTCCTCATTTCTAATTTTGATTTTTGAATCAAAGTTATCGGAATTGATTGAGGCTATCGCCTCAAAAAGACAGTTCCATCCTTTTTCCCAAGCTTCTATCATCTCAGCTTTTGAAGCGTATGCATCCTTGAATTCGGTTTCTCTATTTCTCCATGATTTTTCACCGTCCTCTGTTAAGAAATTTGTCCAACGACTCAGCATATTTCCTACCATGTGTTTGACGATAATGGAAATGCTATTATCTATTTCAGAAAATGTCCAATGGATATTTTTTTCTTCAAGTTGCGCAAAGGTTTTGTCCCCTAGCGTTTTATATCGTTTGAATTCAAATACCGCACTCTCAATGTAGTTTTCTTGATAATTCATATACTTCGAAGATAACAAATCGTCAAAAGAAAAAATTCCAAACTCTAGACTTTGATAAGCTAGGATTTGGAATCTTGAACCCGATTTAGGTTTCGGGAATATGTATTGAAATTATTTCTCTGCCGGGATGAATTTTAGTGCAACTCCGTTAATGCAATGTCTTTCTCCAGTTGGCTCTGGCCCATCTTCGAAAACATGGCCCAAATGTCCGCCACAGGTAGCGCAATGCTCTTCGGTACGTTTATAGCCGATTTTATAATCCACATCATAAGCAACGTTACCTTCAATTTCTTGGTAAAAACTTGGCCATCCTGTACCTGATTTAAATTTGGTTTTACTTTCAAAAAGCGGTGTATCACATCCTTGACAAACATATACCCCTTCTTCCTTATTTTCCAGTAGTTCACTCGTAAAAGGATTCTCCGTAGCCGCTTTGCGTAAGACATAATATTGATCTGGGGTTAATTGATTTTGCCACTCAGCTTCCGTTTTAGTAACAGCAAAGACTTTTTCTTTTGCATCGGATTTGGCAAGTACTTCTTTCTTTTCCTGGGAGTTTCCCTTGCAGCTTGCAAAAAGCAGCACAAGAATAATGGCGATATTTTTTTGCATGAGTTAATAATTTTATAGTTCAGACGTAGTATGTAGTTATTCCTTTCTTAAGGAAGTCATAAAATTAAAGAATCCTGTTATCATTGAGAAAACAGGATTCTTAAGTTTTTTAAAAGACAATTATGTTCGACTATAACTTTACTTTTGAAACGTCTTTTTCTGACACACCTATATGAGCCATCACAGCTTCGATATCCGTATGGTCAAGGCTTGATTTGCCAGACTTTTCTCCTGGTACCACAGCTATGCGAAACACTTGTTGCTCAGTATCGCCAGGTAGTAGAAGACCTAAATCAAAATCTGCCTCTAAGAATATGCTTACATCTAAAAAGGTATGGTCAAAGTTATATTGCAAAAGACCTTGGTCAACAATTAAAGTCTGCGGTAGTAAACGCCAAATGTCTATGGCTTCACCGTTGCTATCTTCAGTTTGGTCAAAAAGAATATAAACTAAGACTAAATCTGTTTCAAAAACCTCAATGGTATCTGGAAACTCATATAAAATTCTGTAATCTCCTTCGGGTGTGAAATCCCCCTCTATATCGATTACGTTGGCTAGAATATTCACACCATCTTGGCCATCTAACCCGTCTCTTCCATCAAGCCCATCCAATCCATCACGTCCATCAAGGCCGTTTACTTCACAGGAAACCATAAAAAGTGTCAGAAATGCGCCGAGTATTAGCGTTGCTTTTTTCATAATAATAGTATTTAGTTTATACGAATTTTTCAAAGTTGTAATTTATATTTCAAAAAGCGTTCCACTTTTTTCAGTTTATCAAAAATTCAGCCTTATATTGGTAATTTAGCAAGAGGAATCAAGAAAAAGATATCTGCCGATTCTTACGGTATTCAATCCTACAAAGTTGATTACTTTTGCAACAAATACAGCACTTTATGTCAAAGGTCATCGCTCACAGTCTTTTTTCTGATTTTGATATTAACTTATTCAAATCGGGAAAGCATTATAAATTATACGAGAAGCTCGGTTCTCATCCAACGGAAGTTGATGGCGTAAAAGGAACATATTTTTCTGTTTGGGCGCCAACCGCAAATTCAGTTTCGGTAGTTGGGGAGTTCAATGCATGGCAAGACGGAGAACATGGACTAAATGTGCGTTGGGATGAAAGCGGAATATGGGAAGGGTTTATCCCTAGTATCGGTCATGGTGAAATTTACAAATACAAGATTCATTCAAATAATCATGGAATCGTCACTGAAAAAGCAGACCCATTTGCGCGCTACTGTGAGCACCCACCCAATACGGCTTCGGTTATTTGGGATGCTAAATATACTTGGAGGGACAAGAAATGGATGGGGTATCGCGCCGAAAAAAACGGACTCGATAGACCCTATTCGGTCTACGAAGTGCATTTAGGCTCTTGGAAAAAGAAGAATGGAAATGAATTCTTGAGTTATGAAGAATTGGCTAAGGATTTAGTGGACTATGTAAAAGAAATGGGTTTCACCCATGTGGAGTTCATGCCAATAATGGAATATCCGTATGACCCTTCTTGGGGATATCAGCTTACGGGATATTTTGCCCCGACTTCACGTTTTGGTGAACCCGAAGGTTTTAAACTATTGGTAGATAAATTACATCAGAATGATATTGGGGTTATTTTGGATTGGGTGCCTTCTCATTTCCCAGAAGATGCGCACGGATTAGGGTTCTTCGATGGCTCTCATTTATACGAACATCCCGATAGAAGAAAAGGATACCACCCTGATTGGAAAAGTTTGATTTTTAATTATGGTCGCAATGAAGTTCGAGCATTTTTGATAAGCAATGCGCTTTTTTGGCTCGACCAGTTTCATGTTGATGCACTTCGTGTCGACGCTGTGGCTTCAATGATTTATTTGGACTATTCTCGTGAAGAAGGGGAGTGGGAACCTAATATGTACGGCAATAATGAAAATTTGGAAGCGCTTTCATTTATTCGGGAATTGAATCAAGCTGTTTACGAAAATTTCGAAGGTGTTCAGACAATTGCTGAAGAATCAACCGCATTTACAGGGGTTTCAAAACCTGTCAGTTTAGGTGGACTAGGTTTTGGAATGAAGTGGATGATGGGCTGGATGCACGATACTTTAGAGTATTTCAAAAAAGACCCCATCAATAGAAAGTATCACCAAAATGATTTGACTTTCAGCATGACCTACGCCTTTACGGAGAATTTTATGCTTCCGTTCTCGCACGATGAGGTGGTATATGGCAAACAATCACTGGTATATCGCATGCCAGGTGATGAATGGCAGAAATTTGCAAATTTGCGCTTGCTTTTTGGATATATGTTCACACATCCGGGAACCAATTTGATATTCCAAGGAGGTGAATTTGGGCAGACTTCTGAATGGAACTTCCAACAAAGTTTAGATTGGCATTTGTTGGATTATGAGGTGCACTCAGGTGTTCAACAATTGGTAAAAGATTTAAATGTGTTCTACAAATCATATCCAGCCTTATATGAAAAACAATTTAGTCCGGAAGGCTTTCAATGGATTGATTATGGTGATCATGAGAATTCTGTTTTGACTTATATCCGTAAGGGGCATGATGACAAAAACGATATTTACATTGCTCTTAATCTTACACCAGTTCCAAGGGAAAACTATCGTATAGGAATTCCGAAGAAATCAGGACAAGTAAAAGAGCTTTTCAATAGTGATGCTAAAAAATATGGCGGCTCGGGTATGGACACGAAGATTTCGAAATTGAGCTCCAAAGAATGGCATGGACATAATAAATCCGTTGAAATGACCATTCCGCCTTTAAGTATTGTTATTTTTAAATAGAAAATTTGAGGATATCGTTATAGTTGAAAATTTCAGCTGTAATTATTTCAAGTTTAGGTAGTAATGTATTTTTTTTGCTTCCTTAATATACAATCAACCTACTATGATTACGAATACCGAATTAGAATATAAAGGGAATTTATACCCCAACCAGATAGTCGACTTTCTTCAAGATGTCGATAAATTGTATTTCACTTCTGAAAACGGAGTGGTACTTCAAATTACCGTATTACGTAATAGTATGTTACGTTTTCGCTATGCCACCAGCTATAATTTCGAGCCTGATTTTTCATATGCTATCAGCAAAGTTGGGCGCAGAGGTTATGATAAGTTGGATATTTCTGAAACCAAAACAGAATATCTCATTGAAACTATACGGATGAAGGTTTTAGTTGATAAGAAAACCATGCGTGTACAAATTTCCGACCCTGAAGGAAATATTATCAATGAAGACGAAATCGGTTTTCATTGGGAAGAGAACTATGAGTATGGGGGCAATACCGTTAAAATGAGCAAGATAGCCCAAACAGGTGAAAGCTTTTATGGGCTCGGCGATAAGGCAACACATTCCAATCTGAAAGGAAAACGCTTAGAGAATTGGGTTACTGATTCGTATGCTTACGGAAAAGACAGAGATCCTTTATATAAGGCGATACCCTTTTATGTCGGCCTCACAAACGGCAAGGCATACGGTATTTTCTTCGATAACTCTTTTAAAACGCACTTTGATTTCGCACATGAACGTCGGACAACAGCCAGTTTTTGGGCTGACGGTGGCGAAATGAATTACTACTTCATCTACGGGCCCGACATGTCAAAAGTGGTACGTTTGTATACCGATTTAACAGGAAAACCAGAGCTTCCACCACTATGGGCTTTAGGCTATCAACAGTCTAAATGGAGTTATTTTCCTGAAAGTAACGTCAAGGAAATTACCAAGAAGTTTCGAGATTTGAAGATTCCATGTGATGCCATTTATTTGGATATTGATTACATGGATGGCTTTCGCTGTTTTACATGGGATAAAACACGTTTCCCAGACCCAAAGAGAATGATTGGCGAGCTCGAAGAAGATGGTTTTAAAACCGTTGTTATGATCGATCCAGGAATAAAGATTGATCGTGACTATTGGGTATATCAAGAAGCTATGGAAAACGATTATTTCTGCAAGCGTGGTGATGGACCCTATATGCATGGCAAAGTTTGGCCAGGAGAATGTCATTTTCCTGATTTTACAAATCCTGAAGTTCGCAAATGGTGGGCAGAATTGTACAAAGAATTTATGGCGGAAATGGGAGTCCATGCGGTTTGGAACGATATGAACGAACCCGCCGTAATGGAAGTGCCCTCAAAAACAGCACCTTTGGATACAAGGCACAACAATGATGGTAACCCGAGTACACATAGAAAATCGCATAATGTGTATGGAATGCAAATGGTGCGGGCCACGTATAATGGAGTGAAAAAACATTCGTACCCGAAAAGACCTTTTGTTATTACGAGAGCAGCATACGCAGGAACACAAAGGTACGCTTGTACATGGACGGGAGATAACGTAGCGACCTGGGAACATTTATGGCTGGCCAATGTACAAATGCAGCGTATGTGCATGAGTGGCTATTCTTTTGTCGGTTCTGACATTGGGGGCTTTGCAGAACAACCAAATGGAGAGCTTTTTGCCCGTTGGATTCAGTTGGGCATTTTTCATCCGTTTTGTAGAGTACATTCAAGCGGTGATCACGGTGATCAAGAACCATGGTCTTTTGACGAGGAGATAACCAATATTGTTCGAAAGTTTGTCGAATTACGTTATGAGCTGCTTCCATATTTATATACCATGTTCTACGACTATTCTAAAAACGGAATAGCTATGTTGAAGTCTTTGGTCATGTTCGACCAAGAAGACCCACAAACTCATTTTAGAACAGATGAATTTATTTTTGGTGACCAGATTTTGGTTTGTCCGGTCCAAGAACCAAATGCCCAAGGTAGAAGAATGTACATTCCCAGAGGAAAATGGTATAATTTCTGGACAGAGGAAGTTGTAGATGGTGGTAAGGAGAAATGGGTTGCCGCAGATCTTGATAAAATTCCGCTTTTTATAAAGGAAGGAGCAATAATTCCTAAATATCCTGTACAGCAGTATGTGGGTGAAAAAATAATTGACACCTTAATTCTAGATGTATATTACAAAGAGGGCGTGGAAAATTCTATGGTTTACGAGGATGGGCAAGACGGCTACGATTATACTAAAGGCAGGTATAGTCACCGAAAGCTAAAGCTGCAGGGTAAGCCAAATAGCTTGAGCATTCAACAACACAAAGATGGTACTTTCATAACATCTTATAACACCTTAGAGTTCAGATTTCATGGCCTTCCTTTCGAAATTGATGGCATAGAAATTGATAATGAAGAAGTAAGCTTAAAGGATATTAATCAAAACGGAAATCATTCTATCGAAGTCAACAAAAACTTTACTTCTCTTCGTATTATAGGAAAATAATTTTTTTGTACTTTACGAGGACTAAACACAAATCACAATGAAAAAGTTATTTTTAACGCTGGCTATATTTATTGGCGTTACAGCGTGTAAGACTAACCCTTTTACAGGTCAAAAAGTCTTGAATTTTTATGGAAACAAGCAAATTTTCCCCATGGCTTTTGCACAATACGATCAGTTTTTGACTGAAAATAATGTAGTGGAAAACACAACGGAAGCAAAAATGATTACTCGAGTAGGGCAACGTATATCTTCTGCGGCTGAACGATGGTTAACAGCGAATGGATATCCTGGTTATTTAAAAGACTATAAGTGGGAATATAACTTAGTAAAAGATGAAACGGTAAATGCTTGGTGCATGCCAGGTGGCAAGATTGTTTTTTACACAGGTATATTACCAATTACGCAGCAAGAAACAGGTGTGGCAGTAGTTATGGGGCATGAAGTTGCTCACGCACTTGCTGATCATGGAGCGCAGCGAATGAGTGCGGGTACTCTGCAGCAATTAGGCGCTGTTGCAGGCAATATCGCGATTCAAGACCCTCAAAAAAGAAATATGTTCAATCAAGCTTATGGCCTAGGTTCGACCTTGGGTATCATGCTTCCTTTTAGCCGAAGCCATGAAACAGAAGCGGATCGTATTGGTCTTCAGATTATGGCCATTGCTGGGTATAATCCAGATGAAGGAGCTGAACTATGGAAACGAATGAAAGCTAAAAGTGGAGGACAAGCACCACCCGAATTTATGAGTACACACCCATCAAATGATACCCGTATTGCCAATTTGGCGAATTGGGCACCTGCGGCCAAAAAAGAGGCTGCCAAATTTGGCGTTACTTCTTTTCAATAGAAACCTATTCGTAATAATCGTATATTTAAAACCGTCTGTCATCCGGCTGACGGTTTTTTTATGACCAAACCAAATTATGGCAAGAACTCCAGCGGTTAAAGGAAGCAAAAAACTACTTAATGCTTGGGCCTTTTATGATTGGGCAAACTCGGTATATACCCTGACAATTGCCTCGTCCATTTTTCCAATTTTTTATTCTGCTTTATTTTCTACGGATGATGAACTCGTTTCTGCTTTTGGTTTTGAGATGAAGCCTACCGTACTTATTGAAATTATTACCGCTTTTACCTTTTTGATTGTTGCCATATCATCGCCTATTCTATCTGGAATTGCTGATTATGTGGGGAATAAAAAGAACTTCATGAAGTTCTTCTGTTATCTCGGCAGTATTGGATGCGTTGGTTTGTATTGGTTCGACTTAGATGCCATTCATATGAGTCTCCTGTTCTATTTTATGGGCTTACTTGGATATTGGGGTAGTCTAGTTTTTTATAATTCATATTTACCTGACATAGCTTTTGAAGAACAGCAAGATCGCATTAGTGCGAAAGGATTTTCAATGGGATATATTGGAAGCGTCCTTTTACTGGTCCTCAACCTGGCTATGGTTATGAAACCAGAATATTTTGGTTTTGATATTGGTATTGCGGATGGTATTTCTGAAAATGGTAGTGAAGAAGAAATTGAGGCGGCAATGAAAGCTGCAAGAAATGCCGCATCTTTTGAAGCCATGAAAATCTCCTTCATAACCGTAGGAATTTGGTGGGCGCTTTTTAGTCAGTACACCTTTGTTGTTTTACCCAAAGGAACCTCCAATGGTCAAAAAGTAACTAAAGATGTACTGCTTAACGGATTTAGAGAATTAAAAGGGGTTTGGCAACAGTTGCGGCAAAACTTAAGGTTAAAACGATATCTGGAAGCTTTCTTCGTTTTTAGTATGGCCGTACAGACTATTATGCTTATTGCCGTTTACTTTGGTGAAAAAGAAATTGGATGGGCTGACGATGACCAAAAAACTACAGGACTAATCATTAGTATTCTCGTAATTCAATTGGTCGCTATTTTAGGTGCATTTTTGACATCAAGAGCTTCAGACAAGTTTGGCAATATTAAAACTTTGATTGTCGTAAATGCCATTTGGATGCTATTATGTGTCTATGCATTTTTTATGAAAACTCCACAAGAATTTTATATAGCGGCTGGTTTTGTTGGTCTTGTCATGGGTGGCGTGCAGTCTTTAGCGCGTTCCACCTATTCAAAATTCTTACCCGAAACGGAAGACACGACATCATATTTTAGCTTTTATGATGTCGCGGAGAAGATTGGTATCGTAATAGGGATGGTTATTTTTGCCATCGTTGATGAGAAATACAATATGAGATGGGCTATTCTTTTCTTGGTTGTATTTTTCTTAATAGGAATTGTTTTGCTTTTTAGGGTTCCAAAAGAGGAAAAGGCACTTTCTTAGGGTTATTTCGAATAATTATAGTTGTCTGAAAGCCTATCCTTTATACCCTAAAATTCCTTCTTCAAAATATCCTACTTTAAAGTGAGAATACCATAACTTTTTGGCTTGTTGTGCTTCAACGAATTAAGGTGTATTTCATCGATTAGCCCCATGAAATATTAGCGAATCCTATTCCTTTGTTGGTAGAACCAAACCAAAATGAAAACGAAACAACCGCAAAAAAAAATCCGTAATTACCTTCTTGTATTTTCGTCACTAATTCTTTTGAGTGCTGTTCCTTATTTCGCAGGGCCAGGAATTCAAAATGCAACACCAATTGGTGCTTACCTTAATGGCGTTTTTCCTAGCCAAATACCTACTATAACCAGCTCATCAACTGCAAGTTATACTGTTGTAAATGCTTTTCCTAACCTAACCTTTATTGATCCAGTGGATATGGTTGAGCTGCCTAATAGTGGTGAATTCTTGGTTCTTGGACTACAGGGTCACATTTGGAAAATAGATAGCGACGAAAGCACTAGCAATAAAGAATTACTCTTAGATATATCAGATAATGTTGTTGTTAATACCGACGGTGGAATGTTGGGTTTAACATTACACCCAGATTACGGTCAAACAAGTTCTGAAAATGGCGAGTATATATATGTATTTTATAGGTATAGTCCAGTGGTAGGTACGGATGGGAATGGATCGCAAACGAACGGATATATGAGACTTTCTCGGTTTAATCTACCCTTAGGCTCTAATATTATAAACCCATCAAGTGAGCAAATACTGATTAATATTTACGATAGAAATGATTGGCACAATGGAGGTGATATGTTTTTCGGACCTGAAGACGGGTTTTTGTATCTATCATTAGGTGATGAAGGAGGCGCAAATGACAATTATGGAGTAACTCAGCAGATTGACAAATGGTTATTTGGTGGAGTGCTAAGGATTGATGTTGACCGAAGAGGAGGAACTATCAGTCATCCAATAAGAAAACAACCACTGAATAAAGGTACACCACCTAGCGGATGGTCAAATTCATATACTCAAAATTATTACATACCAAACGACAATCCTTGGCAGGATACAAATGGAGGTATTTTAGAAGAATTTTACGCCATTGGCACTAGAAGCCCTCATCGAATGACAATTGACCCACCTACAGGAGATATTTGGATAGGTGACATTGGTCAACATACAAGAGAAGAAGTAAGTTTGGTCAGAAAAGGGGACAATCTACAATGGCCTTATGGAGAAGGAGATCGAAATGGGCCTAAAGCACAGCCCACCCAACTTATTGGGAATGACAGGCCTCCAATACATGCCTATGACAGAAGTGTTGGAACTTGCGTTATAGGCGGTTTTGTTTATAGAGGATCTAAATTTCCGGAGTTAAATGGGAAATATTTGTTCGGAGATCAGACCACCCAAAATGTATGGACCTTGACCAAGACCGGTGAAAATTCAGGTGATATAAATTACTTATTAAACGTACCCGTTAGTGGAGTAGGCAGTAAAGATGGAATTTCCTCATTTTTTGGAAGTTCAAATGAAGATATCTACATCTTAGACTTGTTTGGTACCGGACAAGATGGTGCTGTCATTCGCAAAGTTGTACGTTCTGGGCCTTCAGTTGACCCACCTCAAAAATTGTCTGATTTAAATGTTTTTACAGATCTACAGTCTCTAACACCTATAGATGGTTTAGTGCCCTACGATGTTAACGCACCACTTTGGTCAGATGGAGCAGAAAAGAGAAGATGGATTGCATTAACAAACGATGGAAATCACAACACTCCATCAGAGCAAATTCATTTTGAGAAGGAAGAGAACTGGTCTTTTCCACCAGGTACTGTAGCAATTAAGCAATTCGACTTACCAACAGATGAAAATGATCCTTCAAAAGTCACAAAATTAGAAACGCGGTTTCTGGTTTTCACTGAAGATAATGATGTCTATGGCGTTACCTATAAGTGGAATGACGAACAGACCGATGCCTTTTTAATTGGAATAGATGAAGATATATCGCAAGATTATAGTATTACAAAAAGTGATGGATCCATCGTTAATCAAACTTGGAATTTTCCGAACCGGTCGCAATGTATTCAATGTCATAATAGTGTTGCGGGCTATTCACTTGGTTTGAAAACAAGACAACTCAATAAAAGTTATACCTATCCATCTTCAGGCATTACAAGCAATCAGTTAGAAACCTGGAATCATTTGAATATGTTTAGTGAAGAAATAGAAAAATACACAGATTTACCAGTTTCAGCTAACATTAACTCTGAGTCTTCCAGTAATGAAATGAAAGTAAGATCTTATATCGATGCCAATTGTGCTTTTTGCCACAGACCCAATGGGGTAGAAGGAGCCTTCGATGGTCGCTCACTGACTGCCTTGTACGATCAATTGTTAGTCAATACATCTGCGATAAGTCACGCTTCACTACCGGGCTACGAACTGGTAGTACCTCAAGATATACAAAATTCATTATTGTACTTAAGGGATATCAGTACTGAAGCTGATAGAATGCCACCAATAGGTCGTAACATGGTAGATGAGGACTATATGGAAGTACTTATTGGTTGGATTGAGGGGCTTGATATTGATGGACCCAAAACGATAGAAGAAGGGCTATACACTTTGCAGGCTCGTTACAGTTCTAATTTTATGGCGGTAAGTAATGCCTCAAATTTAGATGACGCATCGGTTGTTGAAATTTCTTCAAATCTTGAGGACCATTCTAATTGGTATATAGAACCAGTCGGAAATAAAAAATATCGAATAAGGGCAAAGCATTCAGGTTTGGTTTTATCATTGAGCGATTTAAGAAGTGATCGTGGTGCTAATGTTATACAGGAACCATGGAATGGAGACCAGCATCAACTTTGGTATATTGAAGATGTAGGAGATGAATACACGAACATTGTTAGTGTTTATAATGGTTTGGTATTAAATGTATCTACTATTAGTAACGAAGAGCAGAAACCTCTAAATCTTTGGACAAAGGACAATACATCTCAAAATCAACAATGGAAAATAAGCTCTCCTCCAATAAGAGTTACTGGGGTTACAGTCAGCCCACTAACTATAAGTATTGTTGAAGGAGACACGCAACAAATTACCATGACAATAACTCCGGATAATGCGACTAACAGCTCCATAACTTGGTCATCTAGTGATGATGGTATTGCTACGGTTAATGTTGATGGACTTGTAACGGCTGTTGCGGAAGGTACAGCGACCATAACGGTAACAACTACTGATGGCGGTTTTACCGCTACCTCGCTCATTACAGTAGATGCCCTTCCCGTTGCAGTAACGGGAGTAAGCGTTTCCCCGCAGTCAACAACCCTGCTCGAAGGAGCTTCGCAGCAACTTATTGCCGCAGTTAGTCCTTCAAATGCTAACGATACCTCTGTAATTTGGTCTTCAAGCGATAATCTGATAGCTACGGTAAGCATGAATGGTACGGTAACAGGAATATCTACAGGTGCGGCCACTATAACTGCCACCACAAATGATGGCAACTTCACTGATACCTCCATAATTACGGTAGAAGCAACTCCGGTATCAGTTTCTGGAGTAAGTATTTCGAACGTACCTACGAATATTACCATTGGACTTTCCGAAGCGCTCACTGCTACTGTAGCGCCTTCGAATGCCACGAATACATCGGTTGATTGGTCTTCTAATAACACTGCTATAGCAACAGTGGATATTAGCGGATTGGTAACGGCGATTGCTGAGGGTACCGCAATCATTACGGTTACTTCGAACGATGGTGGTTTTACTGACTCGGCTGCAATAGATATAGTACCCGATAATTCAAATTTATGTAACCCCAGCGGTACCATTCTTATGGAGCGCTATGATGGGATATCAGGTTCTGCCATAGCGAATCTTATCAACGCACCTAATTATCCGGATAGTCCTTCACTGAGTTCAGAGCTTACCTTGTTCGAAATTCAAAGTAACCAAGGTGATAATTACGGGGTTAGCTTGAGTGGTTACCTATGTCCCCCTGAAACAGGTGTATATTACTTTTGGATTGCTGGTAACAATCATACAGAACTCAACCTGAGTACAAGCGAAGATTCTGCCGACAAGGTACGTTTGGCCCACAATGAGGATTATGCCCTTAGCAGGGAATGGAACAAGTTCCCCACACAAAAGTCTCAAGGCGTAGCTCTGACAAAGGGGAACAAATACTATATAGAGGCCTTAATGAAAGAAGCTGCTTTTGGTGATAACCTTGCCGTGGGTTGGAGAAGGCCAAGTGAAGGGGATGGTGCGTCACCTACAGAAGTTATACCAGGGAATGTAATGTCACCAGTGGTTCGTTCTATCATTGGAGTTACGGGGATTTCATCTTCTCCTAATTTAACATTGACCGCGGGCGAGACCGCTCCAGTGTCCGTTACGGTATCCCCATCGAATGCGACAGACACTTCGGTTAGTTGGTCTTCAAATAATAACGCTATAGCGACTGTCGATGTCAACGGACTCGTAACGGCCATGGCAGAGGGAACGGCAACCATCACAGTTATTACGAACGACGGTGGTTTCACTGATACTTCAGTGGTAAATGTGGTCCCGGATAATCCAAATTCATGTACTGCAAGCGGTACCGTCCTTATGGAACGTTATGATGGTATATCGGGTTCTGCAATATTGAATCTTATCAACGCCCCAAATTATCCAGATAGCCCAACGATGAGTTCAGAGCTTACGCTGTTCGAGATTCAAAGTAATCAAGGTGATAACTACGGGGTTCGGGTGAGTGGTTACCTATGTCCCCCAGAAACGGGAACTTATTACTTCTGGATAGCGGGCAATAACCATACAGAGCTGAACTTGAGCACAAGTGATAATCCAACTAGCAAGGTGCGCATTGCCCATAATGAAGATTATGCGCTCAATAGGGAATGGAACAAATTTCCTACCCAAAAATCACAGGGCATAGTGCTTACCAAAGGAAACAATTATTATATCGAGGCCTTGATGAAAGAGGCTGCTTTCGGTGATAATCTTTCTGTTGGCTGGCGAAAGCCTAGCGATGGTAACGGAGCATCACCAATAGGAATTGTGCCAGGAAACGTATTATCACCTGCAGTGCAAGAAATTATTGCTGTTAGCGGAGTTTCTTTACAGCCAAGTAGCTTAACCCTTGCTCAAGGAGAAACCGGAATGCTTACACCCACCATTGCACCTTTGAACTCGAGCAATCGAGATATTAACTGGTCATCAAATGACGACTCGGTAGCGACCGTTGACAGTAACGGACTTGTAACCGCCCTAGCCGAAGGTACGGCTACTATTACCATTACTACAGAAGATGGAGGCTTCACGGATACCTCGGTGATAGATGTAGTTTTGGACAATCCAAATTCCTGTACGGCCAGCGGCACTATCCTTATGGAAAGATATGATGATATAACGGGTTCTGCGATATCGAATCTTGTCAATGCACCCAATTATCCTGATAGCCCTTCGATAAGTGCTGAACTTCCGTTTTTCGAGACACCCAGAAACATGGGCGATAACTATGGGGTCAGGGTAAGCGGTTACCTATGTCCCCCAGAAACTGGTATCTATTATTTCTGGATAGCTGGCAACAACCATACGGAACTCAATTTGAGTACGAGTGACGACCCCGCCAATAAGGTACGTCTAGCGCACAATGAAGACTATGCACTCAACAGGGAATGGAACAAGTTCCCCTCGCAGAAGTCCCAGGGGGTATTACTTACAAAGGGGAACGACTATTATATAGAAGCCTTGATGAAGGAGGCTGCTTTCGGTGACAACCTTGCAGTTGGCTGGAGAAAGCCCAGTGATGGCAATGGGGCATCACCGACCGATGTCATACCGGGCAGTGTGATATCACCGGTTATAAATTCAAGTCAATCGCTAATGGTAGATATTTCTGATTTGTCATTTAATGACCATTCAAGCTTTACGATAAGTCCAAACCCGGCATCAACTGAGATACAGATTATAATAAATGACCTTGAAGGAGAAGATTCCGAGATAGAGTATCTTGTATACTCGATTACCGGGAGCAAGATAATGCACTTAAAAGGAGGCTGGAACCAAACAATCGATGTTAGTCGTCTTGCTAAAGGGGCTTATCAAATCATCGTACGTTCGGGCCCATGGTCTGAAAGTAAGAAACTAATCGTTAGATAATATTCGGTAATTCCTTAACTTAAAAAGCCTCTGCATAACGGAGGCTTTTTGGTATATATTATTTATCACTTTTTTTAACCAAACGGTTTATAAATAAAATACGAGAAGAAATCCTGTTAATAATAAAGTCCAAATATGGATGATGCCAAGTGCAATGGCTTCTCCCAGTTTTCAACCTGAAAAAATAGTCTACCCCAAAGCCGGAATAACGTAGATTTTTATCCTATTGTGCTTCAACGAATTAAGATGTATTTCATCGATTAGCCCCCATAAAATATGAGGAAATCCTATTCCTTTGTTGGTAGAACCATTCCACACCAATATGAAAACAAAATTACTCCTCGGAAAGCGGAAGAAATACCTATTTCTGCTTTCCTCTCTACTTTTTTTAAGCGCAATACCATATTACTTCGCAGGCTCTGGATTGGACAACCCTCAACCAATAGGAAGTTATCTAAATGGCAACTTTCCTGGCATTCTTCCGCAAGGCTTGCCGTACGAACCAATATTTCCAAATCTCACTTTTGATTCTCCATTAACTTTTAACGAATTACCAACTGGTAATAAGATTATTGTTGGGCAGCGCGATGGAAAAATATTTTCGTTTGAAAAGAACCCTGCTGTCTCCACCAAGAACTTAATGATAGATTTATCAGATAAAGTTGGTGTTGTTTGGGATGGTGGTTTTTTAGGTCTGGCATTGCATCCGCAGTTTGGTAACGCGGGAAAGAACTATATCTATACCTGGTACACCACCGAGGATGCCAATAGCAACGATTTTCCGAATAGTTATACTACCCAAAGCTGTGATAGCGAAGAGTATTGGGGTAATTTTTTGATACTGGCTAGATATGAGGCCAATCCCACAACACTTAATATTCAAGAATCTTCTGAGCAAATAATGCTAAAACTACGAATGTATGGAACAACCCATAGAGGTGGTGGACTCTTATTTGGAGATGATGGGTTTTTGTATCTGACAACTGGGGATCAAACTGCTTTCAAGAAAGCTCAAGATATTGAGAATAATCTTGATGGCGGTGTTTTACGTTTGGATGTAGATATGGATAATACGAAAAGTCACCCACCAGTACGAACAATGCCCGATGATCATGGTTTTTCGGATGAATTAACAGGAAATGGCTACTGGATACCTAATGACAATCCCTTTTTAAGTCCAACAGGAGAAAATTTTGAAGAATATTATAGCATGGGGCATAGAAACCCTCACCGAATGACAAAGGACCGGGAAACGGGAACCTTATATGTAGGTGAAATAGGAGGGGGTAGGCATGAAGAAATTAATGTTATCAAAAAGGGTAGCAATTATGGCTGGCCTCTTTTTGAAGGCTTCTATGAAAGTACGTTTTGTGTACAAAACCTTTACAATAATATGCCTCATGAACAACCTCTTCTAGCATTTCCGCGTTCAGAGGCGAATGCAGTTATTGGTGGATATGTATATCGTGGCAATGAAGTTCCTGAGCTGAGAGGAAAGTACATCTGCGCTGATTATGGCAATGGGGAAGAAATCTTTACCGTAGATATCAATACGGGGTCATATGAACAATATGGTAACTTTACTTCTACAAATATCATTTCTTTCGGGGAGGATAATCAAGGTGAACTCTACATATTAAAACAAGGTACTTCATCACTTTTTAAGATAACTTCCAAGAATACTGGTTTTGGAAACACACCGCAATTGTTGTCTGAAACGGGTGCTTTTTCCGACCTGATAAACCTTACGCCGACTGACGGCTTAATACCCTATGATTTAGTGGAATCATTTTGGTCTGATGGCGCAATAAAGAAACGTTGGATGGCTATTCCCAATGACGGAAGTCATAATACTGCTGCCGAAAAAATAGCATACTCTGATGTTGATGATTGGAATTTTCCTATAGGTTCGGTAATAGTCAAGCATTTTGAATTGCCCATCAATGAGAACAATCCCTCAATTACGAAACGACTGGAAACCAGATTCTCAATTAAAGCCAGTGATGGTAACTTTTATTTTGTGACCTACAAATGGAATGATCAACAAACGGATGCTGAACTACTTACTAGTGGATTAGACGAATCTATTGACATTACAAAAGCTAATGGAAGTACGACCACCCAGACTTGGAGCTATCCAAGTACAATTGACTGTGTTACTTGTCATAACCCCACAACAGGGGGAACTTTAGGTACAAGGGCCAGATATTTGAACAAGGATTTCACCTATTCTGAAACTGGAAGAACGGCCAATCAATTAGTGACCTTGAGTCATTTAGGAATATTAGACCAAACTATTACCGATACTGATGCAAATACTATTTTAACTTCAAAATCTATTGATGATGCCAGTGCAACTCTTGATGAAAAAGCAAGGTCTTATATGGATTTGAATTGTGCATATTGCCATAGGCCGGGGACTGGAAATCGCGGCGATTTTGACTTAAGACTAAATCTTGATATTGTACAAACCGGACTTTTGACAGCAAATCCTTATTTGCCTTTGGGAATCCCAAATGAAAAAATTGTTGCCCCAGGAAATCCGAGCGCCTCGATAGTTTACCATAGAATGAACAGCACGGATCCGGCAATTCGAATGCCGCCTATTGCCAAGAACAAAATAGATGCAAATGCGGTACAACTAATTGATGATTGGATTAGCCAACTTGACCCAGATCCCTGTACGGATAGAATTATTATGGAGACCTATTCAAATGTTCCGGGAAAAACAATTGATGAATTAAAGAGTAATGTGAACTTTCCTGCTGCGCCAAGTGCTGTAGATGAACTCAATGAATTCCGAATTCCTATTAATGTTGACGATGATTATGGAGTTCGCGTGAAAGGATTATTAAAAGCACCAGAAACTGGGACTTATTATTTTTGGGTTACTGGGGATGATAACGTTGAACTAAGTTTAAGTACAGATGCTAATGAACTTAATAAGACTAGAATTGCATATCATGAATCATGGTCTTTTGACGGTGAATGGAATAAATTCCCTACTCAAAAATCTATTGGAATTAATCTGGTTGCGGGTCAGAACTACTATATCGAAGCATTGATGAATGAAAGAGGTGGTGGTGATAATTTATCGGTAGGATGGCGTAAACCAAGCAATGGTAATGGAGCTGTTCCTTTTCAAGTTATACCTTGTACGGCATTTGATTTTTTCAGTGGGCCTCCTGTTGTTAATGTTACAGGTGTATCGCTTGATGTTAATACATTAACCTTACAAGAAGGGGAATCGGGAACATTGACAGCCACAGTAACACCATCTGAGGCGACGGACATTTCAGTAACTTGGTCATCAAGTAATGCTTCGATAGCAACTGTGGATACGGATGGCTTGGTTATCGGGGTAATTGAAGGCACTGCGACCATAACGGTAACGACCACTGATGGTGGTTTTATTGATACAGCAACCATTAGCGTTGAAGCGCTTCCTGTCCCGGTAACGGGAGTGAGTGTTTCTCCACAGTCATTGACGCTCCTCGAAGGGGCTTCACAGCAGCTTGCTGCTAACGTTATCCCAGCGGATGCCGATGATACTTCCGTAAGTTGGTCCTCCAGCGATGACCTGGTCGCCATGGTTAGTACGAACGGTTCCGTAACGGCGGTATCGGTGGGTACGGCAACTATAACGGCAACGACCGTTGATGGCGGCTTTTCCGACACGACGCTTATTACAGTAGAGACCGCCCCAGTATCGGTATCAGGGGTAAGTATTGAAAACGCACCGACAAGTATTACTGTCGGACTTACCGAATCGCTCACCGCTGTTGTATCACCTTCGAACGCTACCGATAATTCAGTTACCTGGTCATCGGACAACACCTCTATAGCGACCGTTGACAACAACGGGCTTGTAACGGCATTGGCCGAGGGCATGGCGACCATAACGGTAACCACCGGCGATGGTGGCTTTACCGATACCACTGTGATAGATGTAGTAGCTTACAATCCGAACTCGTGCACCGCCAGTGGCAGCATCCTAATGGAACGCTATGACGGTATAGCGGGCTCTGCGATAGCCAATCTTCTCGATGCACCGAATTATCCTGATAATCCGTCGCTGAGCTCCGAACTGACAATCTTTGAGATACAGAGCAACCAGGGCGACAATTTTGGTGTGCGGGTAAGCGGTTACCTCTGTCCACCTGAAACGGGCATCTACTATTTCTGGATAGCGGGAAACAACCATACCGAACTGAACCTTAGTACAAGCGACGACCCGGCAGACAAGGTACGCCTGGCGCATAACGAGGATTATGCGCTTAGTAGGGAATGGAACAAGTTCCCTACGCAAAAATCACCGGGCATATTACTCACAAAGGGAAACACTTACTATATCGAGGCTTTGATGAAAGAGGCGGCCTTCGGTGATAACCTTGCCGTGGGATGGAGAAAACCAAGTGATGGCAATGGAGCTTCACCAACAGGGGTTGTACCTGGCGGCGTACTCTCACCGGTCGTACGGGCCAATGTGCCTGTAACAGGAGTTTCTCTGTTACCTTCGAACTTGAGTCTTGCGGAAGGTGAAACTTCGACACTTTCACTTTCCGTATCACCTTCGAACGCTACCGATAATTCAGTTACCTGGTCATCGAACAACACCTCGATAGCTACCGTTGACAACAACGGGCTTGTAACGGCATTGGCCGAAGGCATGGCGACCATAACGGTAACCACCGGCGATGGTGGCTTTACCGATACCACTGTGATAGATGTAGTAGCTTACAATCCGAACTCATGCACCGCTAGTGGCAGTATCCTTATGGAACGCTATGATGGCATAGCGGGCTCTGCGATAGCCAATCTTCTCGACGCACCGAATTATCCTGATAATCCGTCGCTGAGCTCCGAACTGACAACCTTTGAGATACAGAGCAACCAGGGCGACAATTTTGGTGTGCGGGTAAGCGGTTACCTCTGTCCACCTGAAACGGGCATCTACTATTTCTGGATAGCGGGTAACAACCATACCGAACTGAACCTTAGCACAAGCGATGACCCGGCAGACAAGGTACGCCTGGCCCATAATGAGGATTATGCGCTTAGTAGGGAATGGAACAAGTTCCCTACGCAAAAATCACCGGGCATATTACTCACAATGGGAAACACTTACTATATCGAGGCTTTGATGAAAGAGGCGGCCTTCGGTGATAACCTTGCCGTGGGATGGAGAAAACCAAGTGATGGCAATGGAGCTTCACCAACAGGGGTTGTACCTGGCGGCGTACTCTCACCGGTCGTACGGGCCAATGTGCCTGTAACAGGAGTTTCTCTGTTACCTTCGAACTTGAGTCTTGCGGAAGGTGAAACTTCGACACTTTCACTTTCCGTATCACCTTCGAACGCTACCGATAATTCAGTTACCTGGTCATCGAACAACACCTCGATAGCTACCGTTGACAACAACGGGCTTGTAACGGCATTGGCCGAAGGCATGGCGACCATAACGGTAACCACCGGCGATGGTGGCTTTACCGATACCACTGTGATAGATGTAGTAGCTTACAATCCGAACTCATGCACCGCTAGTGGCAGTATCCTTATGGAACGCTATGATGGCATAGCAGGCTCTGCGATAGCCAATCTTCTCGATGCGCCGAATTATCCGGACAGCCCATCGATTAGTGCTGAGTTGACCGAATTCGAAACCCCGAGGAACATGGGCGACAATTTTGGTGTGCGGGTAAGTGGTTACCTCTGTCCACCGGAAACGGGCATCTACTATTTCTGGATAGCGGGTAACAACCATACCGAACTGAACCTTAGTACAAGCGACGACCCGGTAGACAAGGTACGCCTGGCCCATAACGAGGATTATGCCCTTAATAGGGAATGGAACAAGTTCCCTACCCAAAAATCACAGGGCATATTACTCACAAAGGGGAACAATTACTATATCGAGGCTTTGATGAAAGAGGCGGCCTTCGGTGATAACCTTGCAGTGGGATGGAGAAAACCAAGTGATGGCAATGGAGCTTCACCAACAGAGGTCATACCAGGAAATGTTATGTCTCCTGTCATAAATTCAAGTCAATCCTTGCTGGTTGATATCTCTGATTTGGTATTTAACGACAAGCCGAGCCTTACAATAAGTCCGAACCCGGCTTCAACCGAGGTACAGGTTATTTTAAACAATTTAGAAGAGGAGGGTTCGGAGATAGAGTACACAATATATTCGATTTCCGGTACTCAAGTTATGCATTTAAGGGGAGGGTGGAACGAAATTATCGATGTAAGCCGACTCGCTGCGGGAGCGTATCAAATTGTAGTGCGCTCGGGCGCATGGTCCGACAGTAAAAAACTCATTATTAGATAATATTGGTATTTCAGGAACTTGAAAAGCCTCTGCTTAGCAGAGGCTTTTTAATATATTTTGGTTATCTCATTTTTTAACAAAACGTTTTCTAAGTAGAAATGTTAGAAAAAACCCTATTAGCAGTAAAGGCCAAATGTAGATGATGCCAAGAACAATTGCTTCTACCAGCTCCCAACCAAATACCAGTGCGTCCTTTGATTTTGACCAAAATGACTTCGAGTAAGTCTCAGGCTCTTCCTTATAATCAACAGTTTCGTATAGGTCAATTTGAATAGTGCTATAGGCGACTTTGTTCGTTAAATATTTCAATTTTCCCTGGGCGGCTTCTATCTCCTCTTGAATAACACGTAATTTTTCCTCCGTTGCTAAGATATCTTTAACTGTTTTAGCGCTTTTTCTAAGTATGATTTCATAACGTTCCTTTACTTCTAGTTTTGTTTTTAAACGTGATTGAAGATCTATATACTGCTCCGTAACATTATCCGTTGTAATGTTCTCGTAATCAATAAAATCGGCAACTTGAACTATGGAGTCCATCATAGCGTCGAAATGTTCTTGGGGGATTTTGACAGTGAAGCGATTTTCAAGGCTATAAAGACTATTTTCAAACCTTAAATCTGAGATGTAGGCATTGAATACAGATGCTGATTGTTTGATGGTATTCGTAGCTGTTTTAACATTTTTCACCTTATACTTGACATTGGCAGATTTAATGATTTTTAAATTCTTTGGAAGTTGTGGGTTTTTTGAATCATTGGTTTCGTTTTCTACCACTGCATCATAGCTTTCAGTTATTTCCGCATTATCAGTGGTAATTTTTTCTGAATATTGGGACTGGTTGCATGCCGTGAAGTAACACATGCCTATGGAAAGAGTTACAATTATTAATACTCGATTTACCGTTTTTACGCTCATAGTTTTATATTTTTAGAATTAATAGAGCAAACCTATATGAACGCTGGTAGCTGGCTTTGTATAACTCCTGTAAAATAATTGTAATTTGTTTTACAATTTTTAAATGATTGATTATTAGTTGATTAAACCATATTGAATACCAAAGACAAATTTTATTTCAAGCTCTTAAAAGAACAGATTACCGTTACTTTTTTAAAGAGTCACAATGCCCCTGATTCAATTGAAGCATGGAAAGGGGAGGAGATTGCGCTATTTCAAGAAGATTTGTTTACCAAGGTTAAAGCCAAGGTCAGCGAAAAGTGGTTTTACACCTACTTCAAGAATACACCTGATAAATTGCCGCGAATTGATATGCTTAATTTGTTAAGCAAGTATGTTGAACAAAGTAATTGGAATACTTTTAAGTCAAATCATGAAACACCCATAACTCAAATTCCAAAAACAACAAAAAGTAAATATTTACTTTTTGGTTTAATCCCAATTGCTCTGCTGGTATGGTTCGGATTTAATACAAAGAACGAATTCCAGTTTTGCTTTGTAGAAAATCTTTCAGACAATCCTATTGTAAAGATTCCTTTGGATATAAAAATATTAAGTAAAGGTGAATCTCCGATTGGTTTTAAGACCGATAGCCTTGGGTGCTTTACGTATTCTAGTGCTGATGATTATATAAAGTTCGTTGTAAAATCTCCTTATCATAAAACTGATACTATAGTCCGTTTTATTGAGAATAATAAGAATCAAAAAATTCAGCTTGAAGCAGATGATTATGCTCTCATGCTTAAGTTTTATACCGATGGCAATGTAACAGACTGGAATAAGCATAAAAGGGGATTGCGAAATCTTATTTCTGACGAGGCTATTATCTACCAACTTCATAGTAAAAATATAGGGGTAGAGCTATTTTCCAAAGAAGACTTTATTCAACTCCTAACAGTACCGACCAGTAATTTGAAACGGATTAAGGTCTTGGAAAAAACTTTAAAGAATGGAAAAATTGTGAAATTAAAATTCATTACGCTATGAGAAAAACAATCTTTGTTCTGGTTATATGGATTTTAAGCTCTTGCGGCAACAATATGAACAAGGAGTATATAGTAACCAATGACGACTCTACTGCTTCAGAATATGAAATAGACCGCAAAGATTTTACTTTAGAAAACCTAGTTTCTGAGCGGTTAAAAAACTATTTCGAGTTATTAAAATTGAAAAATGAACACCCAGAATTTCAGGAAGATATTCTAAAGCAGCTAAAAGACTTCTCAAAAGAGGGCTTTATAAAAACAGATAGCTCAAATTTTTCTGTAGAAAATATCCGTACCGTGGGTGAGACCGTCGTCCTTTCGGATTCCCTAAAAAGTATGAGATTGTATTATGATAGTGTTTCGACAAATGGCATAGAAACAGATTCTATTGACGCTTTAATTATGACAAAGATTATTCTTCTAGATGGTATTGAAACAAAATCCACAAAAATATCTTTCTTAAGAATAGAGTAATATCGGTTACTTTAATTTAAAAAGCCTCTGCTTTGCAGAGGCTTTGTTTTTGATTAGTGGGGGTTTTCTTCTTTGATGAATAAACCCCTATCCTTTTGAAATATCTCCTGAACCAGAAGCTTTCGTGTCTACTTTTTCTGGGTTACCGCGATAGCTAATATCTCCTGATCCTGATACTCTGGCTTTCAGCATTTTGTTTGCTGTTACCTTAATATCAGCAGATCCTGATACTGTTGCATCTACATTATCCGCTTCTAGATCATAGGCTTTGATATCACCGCTACCTGATATGGTCGCTTCGAAATCACGTGTACTTCCCTTTAAAGTTATATCACCTGAACCTGACATTGAAGCATCAATTGAACTTGCTTCAACATCTAAGGTAATGTCACCTGACCCAGACATCGCGGTTTTGAAATTATCAGTTTTGATTGTTGTTTTACCAACAATATCTCCCGAACCTGAAAGTGCAACAGCGTTGATACTCTCAACAGGAACGGTGATTCTAATGCCATCATCCCACGATGAAGGTTTTAGATTGTACCCTTTTTCTACTTTGATCGATAACTTTCCGTTTTTCACTTCGGTCTTGATATATTCTAATAGATTAGATTCACCTTCCAATTTGATTTCGCCTTCTTTTCCGGCTACTAAATCTAAATCAAACCAACCAGATAATCCGATGGCATCATATTCACCGACACTGCGTTCAATGGTCGTTACATTTCCATTTCCTTTAACTTTTTTCCCCCATTGTGCTGAACATGAGGCTGTAAACAATAGTACTAAACTTAGGCTCAATAATTTTTTCATGATTGTGTTTTTAATATCCGCTTTTGACGGATGGGTTGATTAATGAATTAATTTTTATAAAATGTTATTCCTCCGTAGTCACTTGAAATAGATACGGAGTTTCCGCTATTCGAAGACCCGTAATGGCCTTTGTAATACTTACTTGTATTTTTGACTTGACTTACACTCATTTCAAAATCATCTTTTCCACTTACCCCTGCATATGAGGTTTTGATTTCGAAATTAAAATGATACCCTGGATCATATCCTATTTTTATACCTGTATAGTCACTGCGTATCTGCACGTTTCCAGCATCGGCCGCCAGTTTTGCAATCTTTACTGAACCATAATCAGCTGTTACATCTACATTGCCGTGAATTGTACCTAACTTAACAGTTATATAATCTCCCGTACCTAAAACGTTTTTAGCTTCTCCTATCTCGATTTTACCGTAATCGGTGTTGTAGTCGAGATTGCCCATTTTTTCTACCGTCGAGTTGGTGTAATCTGCTTTGATGGTCAAATCTCCTGCTTTTTCAATAGTGAATCCGGAATAATCCGCGTTTATGGTACCACTATTTATAAAATCGATAGTTGACTTTGAAGTGTAATCGAAATTCAATTGATTATTTCTCCCGTGGAGTTCGCCAATTTCTAATCGACCATAATCACAGTTGATTTTTGCATGCCCATCCACACGGTCTAAAATAATACTTCCGTAGTCATTATTCAAGTTCACACTATTTTTTATGGGAAGTTTAATCGTATAGTTGATTTGCATGTTGACATTGTTGTTTTTGCCCCAGTTCCAACCCCAACTGTTTTTATTGTCATCGAAAATAGTTCTTGCGGAAACTACACTGCTACTTGCTTCAAAGTCAACTGAAATTCCATCAAGTTTCTTTTGGACTTTTTCCTCATTGTTACCGTTGGTTTTAATATGCACTTCAATAACAACCCTGTTTTCATCCCAGGAAGTGAGATTCAGATTACCGTAGCTGTTCCTGATTTTTAAGAGGGCATCTGAGTTGACATCAAACTCTTTTTTAATGGTTTTTTCTTTAGTGTATTTACCTTTCAGTTTTCCATTCCCAGCCGAAAGTAGCATAGGAAGTACTAAAAGTACAATAAGGGGAAATTTAAATAGTATAGTTTTCATCATTATATTTTTTTAAGTTTTTAATAGTTGAAACTTGATCTAGTACGTCTTGTAAAAGGTCTATTCGTGTTTGAAAATTGTTTATCATAGCACTCAGTATCAATTTGCTGTTTCCGCCATTCAAAAGGTCTTGTTCTAGTACTTTATAATTGGCATCTAACCTATTTAATTGAATCATGGTGTCATCAATCATTTTCTTGGTCTCCGGAGTACTTTCGCTCTCCAGTAGTTTTACTTGTTCATCAATAAGGCTGGCAAAGTAAAATTGTGTCTGCGATACTTCCGGAGAAATTTCAGCAACCTGCTGATTTACAGTAGGCGATGTATTGTACATGCTGAAACCTATTCCTAAAAGGATGACTACTGAGGCTGCTATTGATAAGGGTTTCCACCAAGCATTACTTTTCTTTTGAATTGATGCAACACCTTGCGATGCTTGTAACTTTTCTAAGAACCTTTGCTGATGCCCTCCTTTGGGTTCTTCCGTGTCGAAAGTACCTTGGAGCTTGTCAAATAGCCTATTTATATTATTCTTATCCATTAGTATGCAATTGTTAATTTATTTCTCAAACTTTGCTTTGCCCTAGAGATTGTCGTTCTGCAGTTGGCATAACTGATATCCATTATTTTACTTATTTCTTCATAATCATACCCTTCTATTAAATGTAAGGTCAAAGAAACTCTGTAATTGTCTTTCAACAGATTCATGGTCTCCATCACTTTTTGAGCCTTCAATTCCGTGATCGCATGATCCGAAACAACTCCGTCATTATCTTCGACCTTGTACATTACATCATCCAGATCAACTTCTTTTTTCTTTTGTTGTTTTCTGTAATGATAGATACTGTTGTTTATCACAATGCGTTTCAACCAAGATCCGAAAGTTACCTCTCCTTTAAATGTGTGCAGTTTCGTAAACGCGTTTAAAAACGACTCTTGCATCACATCCTCAGCCTCTGCGCTGTTCTTTACAATCCGCACCGATGTATTGTACATGGCTTTGTAATAGCGGTTGTAAATCTCCAATTGTGCACTTTGTTTTCCTTGCAAACACAATTGAACTAAAACGTCAGTATTTTCTTTTTTGTGGCTCAAAAAATGAATGGTTTGTTATAGAGATAAGGGAAGTTACGGATTGTTACAGTTTGTGTTAAAAAAATCATTTACAAAGGCTTTATCAATTTAAATCAGGATTGGCATAACAATTGTCTTTATTTGTAAACAAGAAAAGCCAATTTGAAGATAACTTAATGATAGTAAGGCTTTTGAATACTTTAACGACTTAAAATAAGAGAACGTTCAGTGTTATTATAATGACAGAATGTCTTAAATGTATATATGGGAAATTCTAAGTTTACCAATTTTGACAATATGTCTTTGCATTCCATAGAAGAGGATGCGGAGTTAATTCCCTTATTGACCCCCGAGGACGAGGAACAAATGAACAGCGAGAGTTTACCTGAAACCCTTCCGATATTACCATTACGTAATACTGTTTTGTTTCCAGGAGTTGTAATTCCGATTACTGCTGGGCGTGATAAATCAATTAGATTAATAAAGGACGCTAATAACGGTTCTAAAGTAATCGGAGTGGTTTCACAAAAGGATGAGGAGACTGAAAACCCTGATGTAAAAGATATCAACACTCTGGGTACCGTTGCTAAAATTTTACGGGTACTACAAATGCCTGATGGCAATACAACGGTTATTATTCAGGGTAAAAAGCGTTTTGAAATTGCAGAAGTCTTAACGAAAACCCCTTACATAACGGCAACTGTAAGAGAGACTGCGGAAGAAAGACCTGCAAAAGATGATAAAGAGTTTTTAGCAATAATTGAATCTATAAAGGATTTATCGCTGAAGATAATCGCAAATAATCCGAACATACCTAGCGAGGCTTCTTTTGCAATTAAGAATATCGAGAGCAATTCCTTTTTAATAAACTTCATATCATCAAACTTGAACTTAGGAGTTGCGGCAAAACAAGAATTGCTTGAAATTCGGAACCTTCAAGAAAGAGCTTTGGCTACTTTGAAGTACATGAATGTTGAATTACAAAAGCTTGAATTGAAGAATGATATTCAATCTAAGGTTCGTAGTGATATGGATCAGCAGCAACGTGAATACTTCTTGCACCAGCAGATGAAAACCATTCAAGAAGAGTTGGGTGGAGTTTCCTATGATGAGGAAATCCAAGAAATGCGAGCTCGTGCCAAGAAGAAAAAATGGAATGAAAAGATAGGGGAGCACTTTGATAAGGAGTTATCCAAAATGCAACGAATGAACCCTCAGGTAGCCGAGTATTCCATCCAAAGAAATTATTTGGATTTATTTTTAGATCTTCCATGGGATGAGTTTTCGAAGGATAAATTTGATTTAAAAAGGGCCCAAAAGATTTTAGATCGAGATCATTACGGCTTGGAGGATGTTAAACGAAGAATTATCGAATATCTGGCAGTATTGAAACTGCGAAATGATATGAAATCGCCTATTCTTTGTTTATACGGGCCACCGGGAGTCGGTAAAACTTCCTTAGGAAAATCAGTAGCCGAAGCCCTAGGAAGGGAATATGTGCGTATTTCTTTAGGAGGATTACGGGATGAAGCTGAAATTCGCGGACACCGTAAAACCTATATCGGTGCGATGCCGGGACGTATTGTGCAAAGCCTGAAAAAAGCGGGAAAATCAAATCCCGTTTTTATTTTAGATGAGATAGATAAGTTATCCAATAGCCATCAAGGAGACCCTTCTTCAGCGATGCTTGAAGTTTTAGATCCTGAACAGAATAGTGAATTTTATGACAATTTCTTGGAAATGGGCTATGACCTTTCTAAGGTGATGTTTATTGCAACTGCAAATAACTTGTCAACGATTCAACCGGCACTTCGTGATCGTATGGAAATCATCAATGTCACAGGTTACACTATTGAAGAAAAGGTCGAGATAGCTAAGCGTCATTTACTTCCGAAGCAATTAAAAGAACACGGACTCGAATCCAAACATTTAAAGATTGGTAAGCCGCAGTTGGAGAAAATTGTTGAAGGTTATACGAGAGAATCCGGAGTACGTTCATTAGAAAAGCAGATTGCCAAAATGGTACGGTATGCTGCAAAATCTATTGCTACAGAGGAGGAGTATGAGATAAAAGTGAGTAGTGCAGATGTTGAAAAGACATTGGGTCCTGCAAGAATGGAGCGTGACAAATATGAAAACAATGATGTTGCAGGTGTTGTCACTGGTTTAGCTTGGACGAGCGTGGGGGGAGACATTCTTTTTATTGAATCCATATTATCTAAAGGAAAAGGAACATTAAATATTACTGGAAACCTTGGTAAGGTAATGAAAGAGTCTGCCACCATTGCCATGGAATATATCAAATCAAATGCCGACCGTTTTGGTATCGATGCGGAGCTCTTTGAGAAGTACAACGTACATATTCACGTTCCAGAAGGGGCAACTCCGAAAGACGGTCCAAGTGCTGGAGTTACTATGCTAACTTCTTTGGTTTCCTTATTTACACAACGGAAGGTGAAGAAAAGTTTGGCCATGACCGGCGAAATAACACTTCGTGGAAAAGTACTACCAGTAGGCGGAATCAAGGAAAAAATTCTAGCAGCTAAGCGCGCTCGTATTAAAGAGATTATTCTTTGCAAAGAAAATGAGCGAGACATCTTAGAAATCAAACAAGATTATTTGAAGGGATTGACCTTTCACTATGTTACTGATATGCATGAGGTTGTTGATATTGCAATTACGAATCAGAAGGTCAAAAACGCAAAGAAGTTCTAATATTTCTGCTAGTAGGGTAGAACTCCTTTATTTCTGACTATTTTTATTGAATGGAAAAAATAACCATAGCTATTGACGGCTATTCCTCAACAGGGAAAAGCACAATTGCCAAACAATTGGCAAAAGCTTTGGGTTATGTATACGTGGATACCGGTGCGATGTACCGTGCTGTGACGCTATTTGCCATGAGAAATGGTTTTATAGATAAGCATCACAAAGATGTAGACGCTTTGGTAAATTCCCTTGATAAAATAATACTCAACTTTCAGTATAATGACCAGTTGGGATTTTCGGAGATGTATTTAAACGGAGAAAACGTAGAAAAGGAAATCCGTACTATGGAAGTTTCCCAGTTTGTGAGTCCGGTTGCGGAAATTGAAGCCGTGCGAATTAAATTGGTCGCCCTACAGCAAAAAATGGGAAAGGCGAAAGGCATTGTCATGGACGGGCGAGATATCGGAACTGTAGTTTTTCCGGATGCGGAAGTAAAGATATTCATGAGCGCCTCCCCGGAAAAAAGAGCGTATCGACGCTATAAAGAATTGTTGCACAAAGGCGAAGAAGTAGACTATGATGAAGTGCTTAAAAATGTGCAGCAACGTGATGCGATAGATTCAAGTCGGGAATTTTCGCCACTGCGAAAAGCGGAAGATGCTATTGAGTTTGATAATAGCGATATGGGATTGAAAGAACAGTTTGAGCGAATGTATAATTTTGCGTTGCGCATTATTGAAAAGAAATAAAAAAGGGATGGTTTCTGGCCATCCCTTTTTCAATGTACAATAAGTTAAATTCTTATGGATTTGGAATAACCAAAACCTGATCTGGATGAATCACATCTGGATTTTTAAGAATATTGGTGTTTGCAGCAAAAATCTGCTTGTATTTCATGGCATCACCGTAATAGTGCTTCGCGATTTTACTTAAAGACTCTCCGCTAGAAACGGTATGTCTGTGGTAGATGGAATCATCGGCAACTGAAATATTTGCTTTAATGTCAGAAGCACTTTCGCCACCTAATTCTTTGATTTTATCCCAAAGTAAGTCTTTTTCGTAAGGCGTATTTGCCACTCCTTTTATTTTAAGAACGCCACCTTCTTCGGTTACGTTTCCATCTTTAATTCCTAATTGTTCACCAAGGTTCAAAACGCCTTGATACTTTGCTTTAACGCTCATGTATTATTATTTAAACGGTTAATATTTGAATGCCCAAGATACTAATAAATGCCCTAATTTATCATCTATTATCAAAATATGTGCTACTCGAATAAGACCTTTTTAAAATTGGGTTGGTTTACTGAAATAAAAACTGTATTTTTGCAGCCCTTTTTAACGAAATTTTTCAAGAGAAGAAAGGGAAAGAAAAAATTCATATAACAGCTTCTACGCTAATCGTTTAACTCTTGTTAAGGTTGTAGAATACAAATAATACTCTTCAAATGGCTGAAGAAAAAAAAGCTCAAGTAGAAGAAACTACTGAAGCAACTCAAGAAACTGCAGAAGCAGTTCAAGAAGCTACCGAAACGGTAGAGAAGGTAAAAGAGACGGCTCCCGTCCAAGATCCAAAAGAATTTTTAGAAAACTTTAATTGGGAAAAGTACGAGCAAGGTATTGAAAAAGTTGAGGACGCTAAATTAGAAGAGTTCGAAAAACTTGTTTCAGAGAACTTTGTAGATACTGCTGATGCTGAAGTTGTTGAAGGTACTGTTGTGTATTTAACAGACCGTGAAGCAATTATCGACATCAATGCAAAATCGGAAGGGGTTATTTCTTTGAACGAATTCCGTTACAATCCTGATTTAAAAGTTGGAGATAAAGTTGAGGTATTGATTGATATCCGTGAAGATAAGAGCGGTCAATTGGTCCTTTCTCATAGAAAAGCAAGAACTATTATGGCTTGGGATCGCGTCAATGCGGCTCATGACAAGGAGGAAGTGGTTAGTGGTTTCGTTAAATGTAGAACTAAAGGTGGTATGATTGTCGATGTATTCGGAATCGAAGCTTTCCTTCCAGGTTCTCAAATTGATGTGAAGCCTATTCGTGACTACGATCAATACGTGAATAAAACAATGGAATTCAAAGTGGTTAAAATCAACCACGAATTCAAAAACGTTGTTGTATCGCACAAAGCATTGATTGAAGCAGATATCGAAGAACAGAAAAAAGAAATCATCAGTCAACTTGAAAAAGGACAAGTACTTGAAGGTGTTGTTAAAAATATTACTTCTTACGGAGTCTTTATCGATTTAGGCGGTGTGGATGGATTAGTTCATATTACAGACCTTTCTTGGAGTAGAATCAACCACCCGAACGAGGTTGTTGAACTAGACCAGAAATTGAATGTGGTAATCCTTGATTTCGATGAGAATAAATCAAGAATCCAACTAGGATTGAAACAATTAGAGAAGCACCCATGGGAGGCTTTATCTGAGGACATTAAGATTGGTGACAAAGTGAAAGGTAAAGTAGTCGTTATTGCTGATTACGGTGCATTCATTGAAGTTGTTGAAGGTGTTGAAGGATTGATTCACGTTTCTGAAATGTCATGGTCTACACACTTGCGTTCTGCACAAGATTTCGTGAAAGTAGGTGATGAGGTTGAAGCAGTTGTATTGACTTTAGATAGAGAAGATCGCAAGATGTCTCTTGGCATCAAGCAAATGACTCCAGACCCATGGACGGATATCACCACAAAATATCCTGTTGCTTCAAGACACAAAGGTATCGTTAGAAACTTTACGAACTTCGGTGTATTTGTTGAGCTAGAAGAAGGTATCGACGGATTGATTTACATCTCTGACCTTTCTTGGACTAAGAAAGTTAAGCACCCATCTGAGTTTACCGCTGTTGGTGAAACTTTAGAGGTTGAGGTACTGGAATTGGATGTTGATGGGCGTAAGTTAAGCTTAGGTCACAAACAGACAACTGATAATCCTTGGGATAAATACGAGAAAGAATTTGGTTTAGATTCAGTTCATACGGCATCTATAACCGAAATTGTTGATAAAGGAGCTATCATTGAATTCAATGAAGACATTACGGCATTCGTACCGCAACGTCATTTAGAGAAAGAAGATGGCAAGAAACTCGGAAAAGGAGAAGAAGCCCAATTCAAGATTATTGAATTCAATAAAGACTTCAAAAGAGTTGTGGCAAGTCATACCGCAATCTTTAGAGAAGAAGAGAAACGTAATGTAAAAGCTGCTGTTAAAAGACAGAAAGCTTCTGCTGATGAAGCAAAACCAACTTTAGGTGATGCTAACGAAGCTTTACAGGCGTTAAAGGATAAGATGGAAGCTGGGAAGAAATAAACCAGTGACATTTATCTTTCCCACGAAGGTGAGAAACTATGAATAAAAAACCCTGACCGTTTTGGTCAGGGTTTTTGTTTTGCTACAAATTAAGATTCCTATTAATCGAGAATTCCCTATTTTTGTCCAACAAAAGGATTCACGTCCATTATGAGTCAAAAAGTACTTCTTTCCGAAAAAGAAATCAACATCATCCTTCACCGATTGGCTTGTCAACTTCTTGAAAATCATTTGGACTTTTCAAACACTGTTTTAATTGGGATTCAGCCCAGAGGAACTTTCGTAGCCGAACGACTTACCAAAATTTTAAAGGAAGAATACAAGGTCAAACATATTGACTTGGGATTTTTGGATATCACTTTTTATCGTGATGATTTCCGAAGGGGGGATAAAACACTTGAGGCCACAGCTACAAGTATCAATTTCTTAGTAGAAGATAAAAATGTTGTGCTTATAGACGACGTGCTTTACACCGGAAGAAGTATTAATGCCGCTTTAACCGCCTTACAATCTTTCGGAAGACCTAAAGACGTAGAGTTACTGACTTTAATCGATAGAAGATTTAGTAGACATTTACCGATTCAACCCAACTATAGAGGACGACAAGTCGATGCAATAAACAACGAGAAGGTGAAAGTGATGTGGAAGGAGAATGACGGAAAAGATGTAATTTATTTGATAAATAAATAGTATGAGCGAACTAAGTGTCAAACACTTATTGGGAATTAAATATCTGAATGAAAAAGATATTCAGCTCATTTTTGAAACTGCCGATCATTTTAAAGAAGTTATCAATCGATCTATTAAGAAAGTCCCATCACTTCGAGATATTACCATTGCCAATATTTTCTTTGAGAACAGTACGCGTACCAAACTGTCTTTTGAATTAGCCGAAAAACGTTTGTCCGCGGATGTTATCAATTTTTCCGCCGGTCAGTCTTCTGTAAAAAAGGGAGAGACACTTATTGACACCGTCAACAATATTCTTTCTATGAAAGTAGATATGGTCGTGATGCGTCATCCAAATCCTGGAGCTGGGATATTCTTATCGAAACATGTAAATGCATCTATTGTAAATGCTGGTGATGGAGCACATGAGCATCCAACACAAGCTTTGTTGGATTCCTATTCTATTCGGGAAAAACTTGGTGATGTGGCGGGTAAAAATGTGGTTATTGTTGGAGATATTTTACACTCCCGCGTAGCGCTATCAAATATTTTTGCGCTTAAGTTACAAGGAGCAAATGTTAAAGTTTGCGGACCGAAAACCCTGCTTCCCAAACATGTTGAGTCTTTAGGTGTAGAAGTTGAGACCGATTTACGAAAAGCCTTGAACTGGTGTGATGTGGCGAATATGCTACGCATACAAAATGAACGATTGGATATTAGTTACTTTCCAACCACAAGAGAATATACTCAGCAGTTCGGAGTGAACAGAACACTGCTTGAAAGTTTAAACAAAGAAATTGTGATTATGCACCCAGGCCCTATAAACAGGGGTGTTGAAATAACCAGCGATGTAGCGGATTCCAATCAATCGATTATATTGAATCAGGTCGAAAACGGAGTTGCTATTCGTATGGCGGTGATTTATTTATTAGCCTCAAAAATAAAATAAACACTATGGTTTTTGATAAAAATGGAACTACTACTACAGTTTTTCAGGAGAATATCGAGTTGTCTATGTTTTTAGAAAATTTGGCCAATGCTTACACGAAAATCGAGAACGATCATTTAATTATCAATCTTTTTTCTTTTTCCAAGTTGAGCAGCGGAGATGTTTTGGAGTTTTTAGAGCTCTCTAACAAACATAGGGGAGCAAACAAATCTTTTGTTTTAGTCACAGATAAGGTTGCTTACGATGAAGTTCCAGAAGAAATTGTTGTGGTTCCAACGCTTCAGGAAGCACGAGATATAATCGAAATGGAAGAAATAGAAAGGGACCTCGGAATTTGAAATTACACATTCTAGGCTGCTATGCCGCTACGCCACGAACTTTAACCAATCCAACGTCTCAAGTTTTAGATATCAAAGGACATATGTTTCTTATCGATTGTGGAGAAGGAACACAAGTACAACTGCGGAAGAACAAAATTAAGTTTTCTCGAATCAATCATATTTTTATTTCCCATTTGCATGGAGACCATTTCTTTGGATTACCTGGATTAATTTCAACATTTCGTTTGCTAGGTAGGGACAAAGAAATGCATATTTATGGTCCGAAGGGAATTAAAGAAGCTATCACCCTTCTTTTAAAACTTGGGGATTCATGGACGAATTTCCCCTTGATTTTTCATGAGTTGACATCTAAGGAAACAGAACTGATTTATGAAGATGATAAAGTATCGGTTGAAACTATTCCTCTAAATCATCGAGTATATACCAATGGATTTCTGTTTAAAGAGAAATTGGGTGAACGGAAGCTAAACACAGAAAAAGTTGCGAAACATAAAATTGACATATCATCCTATCAAAATATCAAAAACGGAAAGGATGTCACTTTAGATAGTGGTCAAGTGATACCAAATACAGAATTGACCTTTGATTCTCCAAAGCCTAAAACCTATGCCTATTGCAGTGATACGGCCTATATGCCCGAGATTATTCCACAGATTAAGGGTTCTGATGTTTTATACCATGAATCCACTTTTTTAGATTCAGAAGAACATCTTTCTGGTAAAACAAAACATGCAACAGCTAAAGAAGCCGCTGCCATTGCAAAAGCAGCTGATGTTGGTATTTTGATTTTAGGGCATTACTCAACTAGATATAAGTCCATTGAACTTTTCAAGGAAGAAGCGCAAACGATTTTCCAAAATGTTGAGCTGGCAGACGATGGTAAAATTTTCGAATTCTAACAAGATTATTTAATCGAGCAAGCTCAACACCTATAAAGAGCGCACTCCAAAGACTTTCAAAACCTTTGGGGTCTTATAATTTTTACAGAACTTTACAGGTGTATTTTTAATACTATTGTCTTATGCAAAAGGATTTAGGAAATTACCGAAAATCGTACGAAAAGAGTGCCTTGATGGAGAACACTGTTTCAGATAATCCTATGGAGCTTTTTCAAAAATGGTTTTATGAGGTTGAGGCTTCTGAAGGAGTAGATGAACCAAATGCTATGACGGTTTCCACAATCGGTTTAGATGGTTTTCCAAAGAATAGAGTATTGTTATTGAAAAAGTATACTCATGAAGGGTTTACCTTTTATACAAATTACGAAAGTGAGAAGGGAAAGGCGATAGCCAAGAACCCACATGTTTGTATTTCCTTTTTTTGGCCGAATTTAGAACGTCAGATTATTATCAAAGGAAAAGCTGAAAAAATTTCAAAGAATCTTTCCGATGGGTATTTTGAATCTCGCCCGGAAGGAAGTAAGTTAGGTGCACTAGTTTCTAACCAGAGTAGCGTAATTCCATCAAGGGAATTCTTAGAAAAAAAACTTACAGATTTAGAACAGGAGTACGAAGGTAGAGAAATCGAACGCCCAGATTGGTGGGGCGGATATATTGTAAAGCCCGTTTCAATGGAGTTTTGGCAAGGAAGACCAAATCGCTTGCATGACCGAATTCAATATACACTTGAAAATATAGACTGGAAGATGGAGCGATTAGCACCATAGACCAGTAACAGTTGGCTTGGGCAGAAAACTTTGAATAAAACTGCCAAGTCAAATGAACACTAATATCCCCCCTTTTTAAAGACAATTAAGAATGAAGACCCTTATTCTAGTCCGCCATGGCAAGTCCTCCTGGGAGTATTCCGTTGGCGATAAAGACCGTCCGTTATTGCAAAGAGGTATAAACGATGCGCATTTAGTAGCCGATAATTTCAATGAGCAATCGATACCTGTTGATGCTGCCTTCTCTAGTCCTGCAAATAGGGCATTGCATACAAGCATGATTTTCGTAAGACAATTGTATTTTGCATTAGACAAGTTTCGGGTAGTCAATGAGTTATATGATTTTTCAGGAGAATACGTCCTTCAGTTCGTAAAAGGGCTGGATGATGATTTAAATACTGTGCTGATTTTTGGACATAATCATGCGTTTACGCACATTGCCAATTCCCTCGGAAATACCTATATTGAAAACGTTCCTACAAGTGGATTGGTACATTTGGAATTCGAAGTCGAAGATTGGAAATCCGTTGAAAAAGGAATCACAAAACAAACTATTTTTCCAAAGCAATTAAGAGGATGATAAAAGCCAAAAATCAATATGTAAACCGCGAAATCAGTTGGTTATGGTTTAATGAGCGCGTTTTACAAGAGAGTACCGATACTAATGTACCTTTGATTGAAAGGCTGCGATTTCTCGGTATTTACTCAAACAATCTCGATGAGTTTTTCAAAGTGCGATACGCTACCGTAAAGCGAATAGTAGAGGCAGGAAAAAAAGGAAAGAGTGTTTTAGGTGGAGAAATCGCCAAAGATCTTTTGGAGGAAATTACTAAGATTGTAATTGACCAACAATCAAGAAGTGTAAAAATTTTAAAGCAGATTCAGGCTGAATTAGAAGGTCAGAATATCTTTATTATCAAAGAAACCCAGCTTAACAATAAACAACGGGACTTTGTAAAAAACTATTTCCTTCAGAATGTAAGCCCACAATTGATGACCATCATTCTTAATGATCTTACAGAGTTTCCTACCTTAAAGGATACTGCAGCTTATTTGGCCGTGAAGATGATTATTATCGGGGATCAAATAGCTGAAGAAAAAGAGAAAAGATACGCCTTAATAGAAATTCCCAAAGGCATTGACCGCTTTGTAGTACTTCCAAAAGAGGGTGATAAAAATTACATCATTATATTAGATGATCTTATTCGATACTGCCTACGGAGTATTTTTACCATGTTCGAGTATGAATCGATATCGGCACACATGATTAAAATTACCAGGGATGCTGAGCTTGATATGGACAATGACCTTAGTAAAAGTTTTATTGCCAAGATATCTTCAAGTGTGGAACATCGAAAGTTGGGAGATCCGGTCCGTTTTGTATACGATAAGAGTATTGGAAAAGACACCTTGGCTTTTCTTAGAGAGAAAATGAATATTGAGGATACTGATAGCGTAATACCTGGTGGCCGCTATCACAATAGACGCGATTATATGGGTTTCCCTAGCCTGGGCAGACAAGATTTAATGTATGATAAAATTACGCCTCTGCCTGTAAAAGATTTCAGCATGGAAGGCAGCCTACTCGAGCAAATTGCCCAAAAAGACTATTTACAATATACCCCATATCATACCTTTTCTTATGTCATTAAGTTTCTTCGGGAAGCCGCTTTAGACCCTAAGGTTAGAACTATCAAGATAACAGTTTATAGGCTTGCTAGTAATTCGCAAGTAGCAGCGTCACTAATCAATGCAGTTAAAAATGGTAAGCAGGTAACGGTTCAAATCGAATTGCAAGCTCGTTTTGATGAGCAAGCCAACATAGAATATGCGGAGCAACTTCAAGCTGAGGGAGTTAAACTTATTTTTGGTGTACCCGGGCTCAAAGTACATAGTAAGGTTTGCGTAATCGAACGAGAGGAAGAGGAAGGAATGAAACGTTACGGTTTCATTAGCACCGGAAACTTTAGTGAAGCAACAGCTCGCATCTATACAGATTACACCTTATTTACCGCTCACGAAGCTATACTTAAAGAATTGAACAAGGTCTTTGATTTCTTTGAGACAACCTATAAGATTAATAAATACAAGCACCTCATAGTTTCACCACATTATACAAAAAGTACGTTTCTCAAACTAATTGATAAAGAAATAGAAAGTGCTTTGGCTGGTAATGAAGCCTATATCAAAATCAAAATGAACAGCTTTACAAGCTATAAAATGATAGACAAGCTTTATGAGGCCAGTAGGGCGGGGGTCAAAATTCAATTGATTATTAGAGGAGTTTGTTGTTTAGTGCCCGGAATCAAAGGTATAAGTGAGAATATTGAGGCGATTAGTATTGTAGATAAATTCTTAGAGCACCCACGTGTTTTTATTTTCGGAAATGGTGGTGATTCAAAAATCTATATTTCTTCAGCTGATTGGATGACCCGTAACCTTGATAATCGTGTTGAAGTTGGTTGTCCTATTTACGATGAAGATATCAAGCAAGAACTATTGGATACTTTCGAAATGTCTTGGAGTGACAATGTCAAAGCACGTGTTTTTAATGAGTCGCAAGATAATGCGTATCGGAAAAATGGCAACAAAAAAGTGCGTTCGCAGTTTGCCATGTATGATTATTATTTGGAGAAGTTAGAGGAGAAGTGAAAAACGTTATGAGGTTAGAATTATAAAATTAATTTTAAACCTTAAACCTTTTTTATCCATGAATACTTTCACTTTTACTAAGGTTTTTCATAATCTCGGCCTCATATTCCAATAAATTTTGCCACTTTTTATCTACTTCTTCGCGGTCTCCATATTGTCGGGCAAACTTTAAGAACATCGTATAGTGACTTGCTTCACTGACCATTAATTTATGATAGAACTCTGCAAGATCTTTATCTTCCAATTCTTCGGATAATAATCGAAAACGTTCGCAGCTTCGAGCCTCTATTAATGCTGCATATAGAAGTCTGTGTACAAGCTGGGTAGTTCTGCTACCTCCCTTTGGAAAGAACTTGACCAATTGTAAAACGTATTCATCTTTGCGATCTCTGCCTAGTTTCTGTCCCCTAGCGATAATACGATCATGCACCATTTTAAAATGCCCCATTTCTTCACGAGACAATGCAATCATCTCTTCAATCAAATCCGTATACTCGGGGAAACTTACAATTAACGAAATCGCCGTACTAGCTGCCTTCTGCTCACAATACGCATGATCTGTTAAGATTTCATCAATATTTTTCTCAACGATATTAACCCACCTAGGGTCAGTGGGAAGTTTTAGACCTAACATAGCGTTTTTCTTTGGGACAAAAATAGAAAGAAAATAGGAATGATTTCTTACATGCAGTAAATGACATGAATCTTGGTACAAATCAAGTTAGAAGTGTATTTTGTATTTTAGACATCAAATTAAAGCCAACTGATTCATGAACAAGCTTTTTAAAATCATTGCCATACTTTTCGGAATCTTATTCATCATTTCTGCGGCATTGCAGTACAATGACCCGGATCCAATGTTATGGATTATTATTTGGGGTCTAGCCGGGATTATTACGTTGGCTTTTGCTTTTGGACGACTTTCGTTTACAATTCCATTGGCTGGAGGAGTCGCCGCCCTAATCGGTTTCTTTTATTCTTATCCGGAAAAGTTTGAAGGCTTTGAAATAGGAGCCGGTGATATTAAAAACATAGAGGAGGGAAGAGAAGCCTTCGGACTTCTAATTATCGCAATTGTGATGCTCGTATTGGCATTACGAGGTTGGATGGCCAGGAAATCAAAGGTCTAAATCGAATTCTTTTCGCAACAAATCTATTGTTGGATTCTTTTCCCGCAACTTTTGATATTTCTCTTCGGGAGTAAAAGCAAATTTTTTAGCCGTGGCTTCGTTTACGGTTATTTGTAAAGTGATAAAATAGTTATTCAACTTCCCTTTAAGATACTCCATCAAATCATACTGCTCCCGTTCAATTTCCTTTTTCATGGTATCGTTTGGTAGCTCAATCCAGATAGTCGTTTCGTTTCTTAACTTAGGAACATCGGCATTTAAATTTGATGCTAGAATTTTTTTACCCGATTCATCCAATTTTTGAACAAAATCTGCCCAATGGCCTTGTAAAGCTTCCTCAGCAAAAACTTCTTTGGGAAGTTTGCTTTCATCAATCGTATGGTCTTTACGACTCTGCTCGTGAACTTTTTTAGCCTTCAGACTGGATATTGAAAGTGCGGAAACTCTTTTTTCTGCGAGACTAATATTGATTTTAGGAGCTTCGGTAACTTTCTCTTCTACAACAGTTTCAACCGATTCGGAGAGGGCAACTTCTGGTTCCGTAATTGATCTTGGCATTTCAGAAGGTACATCTTGAACAGTTTCAACTGCACTCATTTCAGATATTGGTGCAATAGGTGCAGACGCAACTTCCGTTGGAATGGTTTGAGTCACTTCCTGCATAACTTCCAAAGTTGCTGGTTCGGTAGGTGTAGCTTTGGCCTCTGAGGGAATCCTTTGAGTTGCTTCAGGAGTAATCGCGGTTTGCGAAATGGATTCTTCAGAGATAGTAGAGGTAGTTCTAACTTCCTCAGGACTTTCTTCTATAATGATTTCCTTAACCTGTTTAGGGGCATTTGTTGTAGTTTCAGAAGAAACTTCCTCCTTAGTTTCCACTGCTGTTGACTTGGTGCGAGTTATTCCTTTATAAAAAGAAGCAGGAGCAATAAAGTCAACGGTACTATCTAAAAGCGCTACTGATTCAGGGTTTTTTTTTTCTCCATCAAAATCGATGGATGCCAATTTCATTAAAGACAGTTCCACTAGAAGACGTTGGTTCTTACTAGTCTTATATTTTAAATCACAGTCATTGGCTATGTTTAACGCTTTTAGCAAAAAGGAATTGGAAGTCTTTTGAGATTGTTCTAGATAATTTTGTTTCGCTCCGTCGCCGACTTCAAGCAAATTAATGGTGCTTTGATGTTGACATACCATTAAATCTCTAAAATGAGTTGCTAAGCCACTAATGAAATGGTGTCCGTCAAATCCTAAGGACAAAGTTTTATTGAATAAAAGAAGTAATTCCGGAATGTTATGCTCAAGAATACGGTCCGTCGCTTCAAAATAAGTTTCGTAATCAAGAACATTTAGGTTTTCGGTAACCGCTTTTCTAGTAAGTTGTTTTCCAGAAAAACTGACAACTCTATCAAAAATGGAGAGCGCATCCCTCATGGCTCCATCTGCTTTTTGAGCGATGATATGAAGCGCATCATCCTCCGCTTCAATACCTTGATTCTTTGCTATGTACTTTAAGTAGTTTGCAGCGTCTTTTACCGTAATTCGTTTAAAGTCAAATATTTGACAACGCGAAAGTATGGTGGGTATTATTTTATGTTTTTCCGTAGTGGCCAAGATGAATATGGCATGTTTGGGTGGCTCTTCCAAAGTTTTTAAGAATGCATTGAAGGCGTTTGAGGACAACATATGTACCTCATCAATGATATATACTTTGTATTTACCTGTCTGCGGCGGAATACGGACTTGGTCAATCAGATTCCGAATATCATCTACGGAATTGTTAGACGCAGCATCCAACTCGAAAATGTTAAAAGCAAAATCTTCATCTTCACTTTGCGTACCATCTTGATTGATTTGTTTGGCTAGAATACGTGCGCAAGTTGTTTTGCCAACACCACGTGGACCACAAAACAAAAGCGCCTGGGCCAAATGGTTATTTTCTATAGCATTCAGCAGCGTATTGGTAATCGCTTGTTGGCCCACAACATCTTTAAATGTTTGCGGTCTATACTTTCTTGCTGATACTATGAAGGGTTCCAAATAGGAGTTATTTTAAGTCAAAAATGAACGGTCTACAAATATAAAAATAGCGCGATACTATCAAAGGTGATTCTAGTTCTTTAAGTGATTTTTTATCAACAATTATCGAGTATTGGGCTACCTTTGCATCAGCAGGTCACCTTATCGTCGTGTGCTGATTTAGTTTCAGTACAAGGAGGAAAGTCCGGACACCATAGTGCAGCATAGTGGGTAACACCCATCCGTCGAGAGATGCGGACAAGTGCAACAGAAAGCAAGTACAGTTCGGCTGTAGTGAAATCAGGTAAACTCTATGCGGTGAAACGTCATGTAAACCGGTGTTTGAGGGCTGCACGCCCGAGCCGAAGGGTAGGCGGTTAGAGCTTTTGGGTAACCGAAAGTCTAGATAAATGATAAGGAACTCAGCAATGAGGAACAGAATCCGGCTTATGACCTGCTTTTTTTTAAAAGTTTTCCGAATTTCAAGGGAAGTTCTTTTTCAAAATACATTTTTTCATTAGTAAAGGGATGTAAAAACTTCAAGGAAAAAGCATGTAGGTATAATCCTTTTCCCTTTAAAAGGAGATCTTTCTTAGTATATGTTTCATCTCCTAAAATGGGGCTTCCTAATTCGGACAAATGTTTTCTTAGTTGGTGTCTTCTTCCCGTTTCAGGAGATAGCTTAACCAAATTCAAATACTGAAACCTTTCCGATACGATGGTCTCAATCACCTCAAAGTTTGAAATGGCTTCCTTTCCGTCCACAGAAAAAGTAATCGTTCCTTTCTTTATCATTTTTCCTATGGTAACGGCAAAATAGGTTTTCAGCACTTGCTTCTGCTCAAATAATTTATTTAATGCTATTAGAGAAGTACTTGTTTTTCCGATGAGTAAAAGACCGGTTGTTGCATAATCCAATCGATGCGCTGGTTGTGGTTTTATGGCATCCGATTGACCACTTTCTTGAAGATTTTGTACTAGAGCATTGGCTATGGTTTTAAAGGAGTTTCCACTTACCAAAATTCCGGCAGGTTTGCGAATAATAGCAATATATTCATCCTCATAAACTATTTCTAGTTTAAGTATGAATTGTTTTTTATTAGGTTTTTCTTCGGATGGATGAAACGTAATAATTTCATTCCCACGGATGTAAGTTGAAGTCTCGCCCAATTTTCCATCCACAAAAATCAATTTTTTCTTTAAGGCTTTTTTTAAAGCGGATTTTGTGGATATAGTGGAGAAGAGGCCAATGCCGTATTCTTGTAAGCGTATGGGTTTCTCTTGTGGTTTTGCGATATGAGTCTCCTTACTTTTCACCATCGTAAACCTTGATTCCACCCAAATAAGTCTTTAAAATCTGAACGTTTTTGATTTTAACAGGGTCTATTTTTGTAATATCCTCACTTAGTATTACAAAATCAGCAAGTTTACCAGGTTCGAGTGTTCCCTTTCGTTTTTCCTCAAATGACGCATAAGCTGCTGTTGTAGTATAGGCTTTAAGTGCCTGTTCTACAGTTATCTTTTGTTCGGGAACCCAACCATCGGGATTCTTATCATCTAAAGTTCTGCGTGTTACAGCAGCATAAATTCCATCTAAGGGAGAGGCGGGGGCTACCGGCCAATCGCTTCCAAAAACCAGTTTTGCGTTGGCATCCAATAGGGATTTAAACGCATAAGTAGTTCGTATACGCTTAGAACCTATGAGCTCTTCAGCCCATCTGCCATCATCAATCGCATGATAGGGCTGCATACTGGCAATTACATCTAACTCATCAAAACGGCTAATATCTTGATTTGCTATGTGTTGTACATGTTCCACACGGAACCTTCTGTCTTCAGGCCCATTTTCTTTGATTACTTGTTCGTATGTGTTTAGTAATGAATGAATAGCTTTATCGCCAATGGCATGAATTGTCACCTGAAGATTCTCTTTGTCCGCACTTGATGTCCATTCTGATATTTTATCCTCGTCGTTTATAAAAAACCCACTGTCATCAGGCTTATCTGTATAGGGTTCTTTGAAGGCAGCGGTGTGTGAACCCAAAGAGCCATCTACGAAACCTTTTACAATTCCTGTTTTTAGCCATTTATTGTCTGAATTACCCATATCAAATTTCTGATTCCAGCGATTTAGCGGTTTCGCCATATAGATACGAATAGCAAGCTCGCTAGAATCTTTGAGTTCTTTGGCCGCGGTGTAGGTGCCTAAACTATCCATATCATGAACTGAGGTTACACCTTTGGATAGCAAGTAATTCGTTGCTGCTCTTAAGGCATTTTTCTTTTCTCTTTGATTCAATGAGGGAACCTTATTAAGAACCAGGTACATGGCATTTCCTTTTAGAATTCCACTTGGAGTTCCGTCAGCATTTCGAACGATTTCTCCGCTTTCGATTTTACTAGTGTTTTTGTTGATTCCGGCAATTTTCAAGGCAGCGGAATTTGCTAAAATCATATGTCCATCTAATCGATATAGAGCTACGGGTTTGTCTTCTGTGTATTTGTCTATCCATTCTTTATTTGGTAATTCACCGCCCCATAAAGTATGATCCCAATTGCCTTCTAAAATCCATTGACCATCTTTCAAGGTATTTGCATATGATGCAATTCTTTTAGTGAATTCTTCTGGGGTGTTTGCATCTCTCAATTCGACACTTAAAAGCGCATTTCCACCCATCATTAAGTGTACATGGGTATCTATAAATCCCGGAGTAATGAAATTGCCTTCAGCATTTACGAGTTCAGTTGAGACGTCTTTTAGTTCTTTAATTTCTTCATGGGCGCCAATGGCAATAATGGAATCTCCCACTAATGCCATGGCCTGAGCGTATGGTTGTTGTGTATTGCCTGTCCAAATAACAGCGTTGGTAATTATTTTGTCCGCTTTTTGGACTGGCTTTTGGCATGACCAAATTGTCAATAGGATAAGGAAAATTTGCAGATATTTCATGTAAAAGATTCTATTTGAAATAGAAGGCACTCATAGTGCAATTAAGGTAACTCAAAAAAACTAAAAACACTTCCGCCATATTTTCGCTTGTTGACAAAATTTGAAAGATGCGAAAGGTCTGTTTGCTTGGCGTGCTCAATAATCAGGATACCATCTTTAAGCAATAAGTCTTTTTCGAAAACCAATTCAGGAAGTCGTTCAAAATCTTCTAAAGGCATATCATATGGAGGGTCGGCGAAAATAATGTCTGATTTAATTACTGTTTTTTCAAGAAAAGAAAATACATCGCTTTTCAGTGCCGTAATATCTAAATCTAGCTCTGCAGCTGTTTTGGAAACGAATTGTACGCAACCAAAGTCTCCATCAACCGCAGTTATTTTTTCACAGCCTCGCGAAGCGAATTCATAACTGATGTTTCCTGTGCCGGCAAAAAGATCTAAGAAGGCCACTTCATCAAAATAGTAACGGTTATTCAGAATATTGAAGAGGGCTTCCTTTGCCATATCGGTTGTTGGCCGTACAGGCAGTTTGCTAGGAGCGCTAATGCGTCTACTTTTATACTTCCCTGAGATAATTCGCATTAGAGGGTTTTTAAAACAGTGAAGTCGATGGTGTCCTTTTCTAAATCCATAGGATAAGAAGAAATAGAAGGTACAAATATGGAGATGTTCTTTACATATTCATAGCAGATATCATAAATGGAATCACCTTCCTCAATGGCACCGAATAGTTTTAATTTGGTAGTTTCTGTATCTAACTTAAGTTGTTCTAGGGTAAAAAGCAAATAGTAAACAAAGTCTTCTTTTGTTACGAAATTGAAGCTATTGTATAGTATTAATTTGCGCTGTGAAATTACAGTTACTTCCATTTGTCGGTCTGACACGTGAACGTAGCATGTCGGCTCCTTTGGAATGTTTTGACCCGTAAGAAGAGATTCAACCATAACGGTACCGCTGTGCTTATAAATGAACTCACCGAAAAGTTCATAAACGTAATTATTAACGTTCACAAAGGGGACATATACATTGACCATATCATGATTCTCAACCTCGTCATGAGCAATATGGTCATTTGCCAATATCTTTGTATTGAACTTAAGGTAATTAGCCATTTCATTTTCGTCAAACAGGGATTTAGGAACAAGGCTGAACAACTTATTGCGATGTACAACTATGACTTCAGTAAATTGCTGTTGATGTATTTTATGTTTATTGAAAAGGGAAACCAAGCCTTTTTGCAGGCCATAAGGAGTGCGTTCTTTTTCAAAAACAATATGGTCTGAACTAAGTACTGAATTTGCAATGGTATCTACAATGCAAAAAGAAAGTCCATTCAAGCTAACTTGAATGGACAGTTTATTGAATTCTTTTGAAGTCTCTGTTGCTTCTTTAGTTGTCACCTTTTCTATCATATAACGCCGGCCAGTTACCACTTGTACTTACCTGATCTAAAGAACCAACGCTGATATGAGTTCCATTTACCTCTTCAACGCTCACCTGAGCATTCTCACGAGATAATAAGTCTTTAGGTTGGTCGGCCAAGATATCGCTTTTCGCAACTTTCACTTCATAAACAGGAGCCTTATAACCACCCTTATCAATTATGGAAGCCTTCATTTCAAAGGTCTTGCCTGGTACACCTGGTACATTCATCATGTTCTTATAACGTGCGTCTTTTTTGAATAATGAATCTTTCACTGAGCGTGTGCCTAAGGTATCTATGATAACACTGTCTTTAGGAACATCAATTCTAAACACCTCACTATAAACCATGTAAGACGTGTCACGCTGTTGAGTAATAGTATAATTCGCCCTATCAACGAAATCAATTAAGTTTTTGAAGGTACCTGCATATTTGCCCGTAACGCTTTTGTGCGCCTCTTGTGCAAGTTTTATATCTTTTAAAGTGTTTATAACTTGTCCGTAGCGTTCCTCTTTTACTTCTTGAAATCGAATTGGCCCAGTGATAGACTGATAAATCAAATAAGCAAAAAGAATTGATAATAATCCAAGCACTATAGAGATAACAGGTTTCATCTTTTGAGGTAAAAATTTGTCTATCAACATCACCATCAAAACGGTAAAGACAATTATCCCTATTATAATCAATATTAGTGTTACCATAAATTAAATTTTTAAAAGTTTGGCTTATTGACAAATTTACATTTTTTTTTCAATCGCAAAAGTTTTTCTACTAAAAATCCTGATTATCTTAGCAGCCCTATGAAAACCCTTACAGACGCTTCTTTTTATACCATTTTAAAGGATAAATTTCCACACGAACCCACCCTAAAGCAGTCTGTCGCTTTGCAAAAGCTATCCAGCTTTATTTTAAGCAACAAAAAAGATGCCATTTTTTTATTAAAGGGTTTCGCAGGTACCGGAAAAACTACACTTGTAGGCACTTTGGTGAATAGTTTATGGCAGACAACGATGAAAGCGGTTTTAATGGCCCCAACGGGAAGGGCCGCAAAGGTTATGTCTAATTACTCGACTACGTCTGCCTTTACCATCCATAGAAAAATCTATTTTCCGAAGAAGCAAAGTGGAGGGGGAATACAGTTCGTTTTGGCCCCTAATAAACATCGTAACACCATATTTATCGTTGATGAAGCATCTATGATTCCTGATACTCCTGCAGATTCTAAGCTCTTTGAAAACGGTTCATTGTTGGATGATTTACTAATGTTTATTTATTCTGGACATAATTGCAAATTGATACTAATAGGGGATACGGCACAACTTCCGCCAGTGCATTTAAATTTAAGTCCTGCCTTGGATGCTGATAAGTTGGAACTAAATTATAATAAAGATGTCATTCGTTTGGAGCTGGATGAGGTAGTACGCCAAGCTGAAGATTCGGGGATTTTGCTAAACGCAACAATGCTTCGTGAACAATTACAAAGCGAATTTTTTGAAGCGTTTCAATTTGATGTAAGTCCGTTCAAAGATATTGTCCGGTTAATCGATGGACAAGAAATTTTGGATGCGATCGACAATTCGTACGCTGAAAATGGGAAAGAGGAAACCAGTTTTATAGTTCGCTCGAACAAGAGGGCAAATCTTTATAACGAGAATATCCGCAGTCGAATTCTGTATTTGGAAAATGAAATTGCCGTTGGAGATTTTATGATGGTAGTAAAGAATAATTACTTCTGGTTAGATACGAAATCTGAGGCCGGGTTTATTGCCAATGGCGATATCATTGAGGTCTTGGAAATCTTTGCGATAAAAGAACTTTATTCCTTCAAGTTTGCTGAGGTGAAAGTCCAGATGGTTGATTATCCGAATATGAAACCGTTTGAAACGGTATTACTTCTCGATACCATTCAAGCCGTCACTCCATCCTTGTCCTACGAAGATGGAAATCGTCTGTACCAAAAGGTAATGGAAGATTATGAAAATGAAACTTCTAAATATAAAAAATTTCTCGGGGTTAAGGGTAATAAATACTTTAATTCATTACAGGTAAAATTCTCATATGCAATAACTTGTCACAAATCTCAAGGTGGCCAATGGGATACTGTTTTTGTAGAACAGCCTTATCTACCCAATGGTGTAGATAAGGAATATTTGCGGTGGCTATATACGGCTGTCACAAGAGCTAAAAAACGGTTGTACCTAATCGGATTCAAGAACGATTTTTTTCTTGATGGGGAATAGATTAAATTTGGTAAGGTGTTTGAGGTAGATTGTGCGAAGCGCGATGAATGATATAAAACATTAAACACCTTAGCACACAATAAAGAATGACCTCCGAAACAGTAATCAGTATATTTTTAGGAGTTGGCTTAGCTGCCTCAGTTGGCTTTCGAGTCTTCTTACCTTTATTCGCCCTTAGTCTGGCCAGTTTTTTTAATGTTTGGGAGCTCAATGATAGTTGGCAATGGATTGGCAGCCTTGCTGCGGTGATTACCTTGGGTGTAGCCACCGTAATCGAAGTATTTGCTTATTTTATTCCTTGGGTTGACAACGCATTGGATAGTATGGCAGTTCCATTGGCAGCAATAGCAGGTACGGCAGTAATGGTAAGTACAGTTGCGGGTCTGGATCCAGTTGTAACATGGTCCCTGGCTATTATAGCAGGTGGAGGTACCGCCACGGCAATTAAGGGTGCGAACGCCACTGGTAGGTTGGCCTCAACAGCTTCTACTGGAGGAGTGGCTAACCCCTTAGTCTCTACTGTAGAAACTGGGACTGCGGTAGCTGTCACAACTGCATCGATTTTTGCGCCGGCCATTGCAGCTGTTTTGGTGATTATAATTTTGTTTATCATATTTAGGATTTATAGAAAGCTTCGTCCTCGAGCTAAAACCTGAAAATTAATCCCCAAGAAAACGTGAAGATAATTGCTATGATACCCGCGCGTTACGCGGCATCTAGATTTCCTGCAAAATTGATGCAAGACCTTTCGGGTAAACCCGTCATTGTTCGTACCTACGAGGCCACTAAAAATACCCGGTTATTTGATGAAGTTTTTGTAGTTACTGATAGTGAGGTAATATTTGATACAATTACGAAAGCCGGCGGCAAAGCGATTATGAGTATCAAAGAGCATGAATGTGGAAGTGATCGTATTGCCGAGGCTGTCGAGAACATGAATGTCGACATCATAGTAAATGTTCAGGGTGATGAACCCTTTACGGATAGGGAAAGTCTAGCAGGTGTGCTGGAGGTTTTCAAATCTGATCTTGAGATGGAGATTGATTTAGCTTCGCTAATGGTTCGGATAACGGACAAGGATGAAATAGCGAATCCGAATACAGTGAAAGTAATTGTGGATAATCGCAACTTTGCATTGTACTTCTCAAGGTCTCCAATTCCGTATCCTAGGGCAACCGAAATAGAAAATGTATATTATAAACACAAAGGCATTTACGCTTTCAGGAAAAGTGCTTTAATGGATTTTCAAAGATTACCGATGTTGGGGCTTGAAGCCACAGAGAAGATAGAGGCCATTCGTTATCTGGAATATGGAAAAAAAATAAAAATGGTGGAAACCACAGTGAGTGGAATTGAGATTGATACCCCAGAAGATTTGCAACGCGCACAAGAAGCATGGAGGTAGATTATAGTTCGATAAAAGTCATAGGTTTTGATGCGGATGATACGCTATGGGTTAATGAGACTTATTTTAGAGAAGCTGAAGAAGACTTTGCCAGTTTGTTGGATAGCTTTGAAACCAAAAACAAAATAGACCAAGAGCTTTTCAAAATGGAAATGAAAAATTTACCACTCTATGGCTATGGCATAAAAGGTTTTATGCTCTCGATGGTGGAATCAGCTCTAGAAATTTCTAATAACACTGTTTCACAAGCAACGATTGCTGATTTGTTGAATCTGGGTAAAAAGATGATTTCGCACCCTGTGGAACTCTTGGAAGGAGTTAAAGAAGTACTGGAAGCCCTAAGTGGCAGGTATCGTTTAATTGTTTTAACGAAAGGTGATTTATTAGATCAAGAACGGAAAATTGAACGATCTAGCCTGTCTAAGTATTTTCATCATGTTGAAGTTTTGAGCGATAAGAAAGAAGAAAACTATCTAAATTTACTCGAGCATTTAGAGATAAACATCCAAGAGTTTTTAATGATAGGAAACTCATTGAAATCAGATGTATTGCCCTTATTGAATATTGGGGCGCAAGCGGTACACGTTCCCTTTCATACCACTTGGCAACATGAAGAAGTTACTATTGAGGATAGGGATTTTAATTACTTGAAAATAAATAAGTTATCGGATATTTTAAAGCATTTGTAATTTGAAATATGGATATTAATAAAGACATAGATACAAAAAAAGTGATTGGATCAAAAGCTGAAGGGTATAGGAATTTCCCAATGGTTCCTAGGGTTGTATTTGGAAAAGATAGTTTCAATCAATTGGGAGATATTTTGTTACCTAAACGCAAACATTCAGATGCACCGTTTATTTTCTTAGTTGACGAGGTTTTTGAAGGCACTGACGTTGCAGCAAGAATTCCTGTTATTTTTAACGATCAGATAATTTTTGTTTCTGCAGAAGAAGAACCAAAGACCACACAGGTAGATGCCTTAGTTCAAAGAATAGAAAACGATCATAGCGAGCTTCCATCTGGAATTGTTGGTATTGGTGGAGGCACTTTATTGGATTTGGCAAAGGCGGTTTCTATTATGTTGACGAACAACGGTGGTTCTGCTGCCTACCAAGGGTGGGATTTAGTTCAAAAACCATCTATCTATCATGTTGGTATTCCAACAATTAGTGGTACAGGTGCAGAAGTATCTCGAACTACGGTTTTAATGGGCCCTGATAAGAAATTGGGAATAAATTCTGATTATACAACATTTGACCAGGTGGTTCTTGATCCCAATCTTACTCAGGGAGTTTCAAAAGAACAGTGGTTTTATACCGGCATGGACTGCTTCATTCACTGTATTGAATCCTTAAATGGTACTTATTTAAATGCCTTTAGCCAAAGCTATGGTGAAAAAGCCCTAGATCTTTGTAAAGAGGTATACCTCGGCGATTTAACTTCAGAAGAATCAAGAGACAAGTTGATGATGGCTTCTTGGCATGGGGGTATGAGCATTGCATATTCTCAGGTGGGCGTCGCCCATGCAATGAGCTACGGTTTAGGGTATTTATTAGGTGTTAAACACGGTATTGGAAATTGTTTGGTTTTTCAACATTTAGAGGAATTTTACCCAAAAGGAGTGCAGCTCTTCAATCAAATGAAAGAAAAACAAGGTATCATTTTGCCAAAGAGTATTTGCGCCGAGTTAAGCGACGCGGATTATGATACGATGATTGAGGTAGCTATGGGTATGGAACCTCTTTGGGAAAATGCCTTAGGGAAAAGTTGGAGAAGTATGATAACTCCTGAAAAATTAAAGGCTATATACCAAAAAATTTAGATTATCTTTTACGTAGTGTCCCTTTTCATTACTACTCTTATTTAATCTTAACTGTTTTAGATACCCATGCAGAAATTTGCGAGGTTTATTTATTTTAAAGTGATGAAATGGTCGCTGAATGGTGATTTTCCATCACACGTTAAAAAGTGTGTTGTGGCTGTAGTACCTCATACCAGTTGGTGGGATTTTCCGTTGGGAATTATTCTTCGTAATGTATGGAATGTAAAAATCAACTTTGTAGGAAAAAAGAGCCTCTTTAAAGCTCCTTTCGGATGGTATTTTAAATGGATGGGCGGCGCACCCGTCGACCGAACAAAGAATAGCGATACTGTCACTGCAACCGCAGAGGTTTTTCAAACAAGAGATGTATTTCGATTGACTTTGGCGCCTGAGGGCACAAGAAAAAGAGTGAGCAAGCTAAAAAGCGGATTCTACTATATTGCAAAAAAGGCGCAAGTGCCAATTATTTTAATCGCTTTTGATTTTGGGAAAAAAGAGGTTAAGGTTTCTGAACCCATATGGCCTACAGATGATAAAGAAGCGGATTTTAAAACCTATGAAGACTTCTTTAAAGGAGTAAAAGGTAAAGTTCCAGAAAATAGTTATTAGCCTCTTTCTATTAGTTTTTTCTCTTTGGGAGCTTCTTTCTTCTTCGTGTTCCCCGGAAATACGAGATTTGTACTAGAATAAGAAGTACCGAAAGTCACACTTGCCGCATGTACCTGGCTAATTGCATCCAAAACTTGATGATCACCTAATTCTTTCAAAGGGTGAATAAAAACGGACCATATTACTTCATCACTTAGAGCATATTTGACGTCTAAGGCAGAATGGAAATTCGCCACTAGCATATTTAATAATTGCTCCTCCTTTAAATCTTTTGTTTCCACGATAGGAGAAATGATACGCATTCGATTGGCATTTTCGTCATAAACACAAATCAAAGGTCGCTCTTGATACATGAATTGTATGGTATTGCTATTGGTCATGACCGTGTCAGAAACTTGTGTGATTAGTTCTGATAGTTTTTCAGGATTCATATCCTGTGCTTTTGCTTTTGTCAAGACAACAAAGCTGAATAGGATGAATAGGTAGTAAACTCTTCTCATGTCTGGTTTTTTATATAAGTCGTATTTCCATGGTCATATTTACAAAATCTATTATAAGAATAAAAATTGCCTATTCATTTGATAATCAAAATCTAAGAATTCGATGAATTGCATACTCCGTAGTAAATATTGAACAATATCGGGCTGTACTTCTTCGTTGATAAAAAGTAAGAATAATACTACAATTATATTTATTAAAATTATTAATTAAAAAAATTTAGATTATGAAACAAATTACGTTTTTGATTTTTCTTTTTGGTATCACGTTCGCCTCACACGCACAAGATTTACGAATTACTGAAATCATGTACAATCCAAGTAATGCCGATAGCGCATGGGAGTGGATAGAAGTTTATAATGCGGGTACGGAACTAGCAGACCTAACTGGCTTTGTAATTGATGACAATAGTGGTGCCTCCTATAGTGAAGCAAATATCCCGTCAGGAACAATTCTTTCTGGAAAATCTGCTATTTTGTTCAATGCGTCTGTTTTATCTGAAAGTGACTTTCGTCAAGTTTGGGGTACCGTAGACTTGATTCCGGTTATACGTTGGAGCTCTTTGAATAATGGAGGTGATACCATCGGCATATGGAATAGTTTTGAGTCCTATTCCGGAGATAATACATCCCAAGAAAATGTTATCGAGCAGGTAGCATATGCAGCGGACGGAGAAATCTGGCCAGAAGATGACGGTTCTGCATCAATTTTTTTAAGGGATTTAGATTCGGACAATAATATAGGGACGAACTGGTCTTTGAGCACAGTTGGTATAGCTACACCGATTTTCAAAGCCTATGCCAGCATGGTTTTTGAAACAAACGAAGGTGAAGATATAGGGTCACCAGGACTCCCTGGTTCCGTTGATACCGAACGGCCCATGATTACATGTCCTGAAGCCTTAAATATGGTTTCAGATGTAGATAATTGCGGAGCAACTTTCCAATTACCATTGCCAACAGCTACGGATAATGAATCCACCCAAATACAATTCTCAGGAATTCGAAATGATGGATTGGAGTTAACTGACCTTTTTCCAGTGGGAGAGACCATCATAACTTGGACGGCCACTGATGAAACTGGAAATGTTTCAGATAGTTGTATGCAATCCATTACCGTAACAGATGAAGTGCCTCCAACATTGATATGCCCTGAAAGTATTATGGTATCCAGCCACGACGGAAACCCGGTGTCCATTGAAATAGAAGCTGCTACAGCAGCTGATGTTTGTGACGAGGAAATTGAGCTTTCGTTTTCTCGTAGTGATGATTTAGGATTACAAGATCCATATCCCGTTGGCATGACAACCATTACTTGGACAGTGACGGATACTTCTGATAATTTCTCAGAATGTGAACAAGTGATCACTGTTAATTCAAGTGCTTCAAATGAAAATGATATCACTTCATTTTCTGTTTCAGAACAAACTGGAGAACCTGTAATTAATACAGAAAATAAAACGGTGAACTTAAAAGTTCCTTTCGGAACGGAATTAGAGTCTTTGATTCCAACTTTGGAAATTTCTACAAACGCTACTGTAACTCCCGAAACCGGAGTTGCACGTAATTTTTCAACTCCCGTTGAGTATACAGTAACTGCCCAAGATGGAACAGATGAAATTTGGACTGTCATTGTAGAAGTTCTTGAGCAAGAAGAAGAAGAGAAGGATAATGAACTTTCCGTTACCAGCTTTATGTTAGTGAATGCAGAAACAAATGAAGATTTATTTCTGTTAGAAGAAGGAATGATGATTGCTATTGAAGACCTTCCAACAGTGCATTTAGATATTCGTGCAAATACTACTGAAAACGTTGAAAGTGTTCGTATTTCTTTGGTGGGAGCTCAAAATACAGTAAGAACCGAAAGCCTGTTGCCATACGCCTTGTATCAAGATTTACCGATTGGAGATTACAAGGGGAATGATTTCATACCAGGTAACTATACCGTTTCTGCTACTCCATATTCTGGAGATGCACTTCAAGGTGAAGCAGGGAATTTCTTGACCTTAAATTTTGAAATAATCGGTGTAATTGGAACACTTGAAATAGAGAGTTTTACACTTATTAATGCAGGAACAAATGAAGATCTGTTTACCATTGAAGAAGGAATGGTCATTGATATCAACAGCTTGCCTACAAATCATTTAGATATTCGGGCTAATACAACTGATGATGTAGAGAGCGTAAAATTGTCATTGTCAGGCTCTCAATTTTCTGCAAGAACAGAAAGTTTAGAACCTTATGCCTTATTTCAAGATCTTCCGATTGGAAATTACAAGGGCAATAATTTTTCCACCGGAAGCTATTCCGTTATAGGAGTTCCCTATTCTGAAGATAGTGCGAGAGGAAGTTTAGGTTCTTCATACAGAATCAATTTTGAGCTGGTCGACTCCAGTTTACAAGTAATCGATTTCATGTTGGTAAATGCGGATACAGATGAAGATCTTTTTGTTATTACGGAGGGAATGGTTATTGATATCAATGAACTTCCAACAAGGCATTTAGATATAAGGGCTAATACATCTGAAGATGTTGAAAGTGTACGCCTGTCTTTGTCCGGTGCTTTAACTTCCGCTCGAACGGAAAGTCTGGTTCCATATGCATTATTTCAAGATCTTCCGATTGGAGATTACAAAGGAAGTAACTTTGTAGTTGGCACCTATACCGTCTCGGCCATTCCATACTCAGAAAACAGTCTGAGGGGGCAAGTGGGAATGGCACTTTCAATAGATTTTGAGCTAAGTAATCCAATTGTTATTGTTGTAGCAGAAAAGTCAAGTTCAATAATCATTTCTCCTAATCCAGCCAGAACTGAAACACGATTGAGTTTTGAAAACTCCGTAGAATTGAAAGTGATAGAGATATACGACTTTAATGGAAGACTTTTAGAGTCTTTTAACGCTGAAGGTGTACTAAACGGAAATTCTTACCTAGTGCCTGTAAGCGGATTACACCCAGGAAATTATATTTTAAGATCACAAGACACACTAGGTGATTTTTATCAGGAGTTGCTGGTTATTTCGAGAGAATAGCTAACTAAAATAGTAGAATAGAGAGACGGAAATCATCCGTCTCTCTTTTTAATTTATCAGGAAGGTGAGTTCAAAATATATTCTACCTGACTTTTATCATAGAATTTACAATGTACTTTGACGAAATATATTACGTTTAATCGATTTATAAAAATAGGCGAATTCTTACAGTTTATTTTAGAGGTGCCAAACGTCGAAAACCTAAACTCAATGAATTCCCTCAAAAACTTTATTTCTTCAAGAAATCTTTACTTCCATTCGAAAACTATTATAACTCCGATTACTTTTCAAACTTTAGGTTGACTGCAAGAATAAATTAAAGCTACAGTTTTAACTCAAAACATATTTTGGTTCAAACCACCTAACATAGATTCTCATGAATAAAATTTTACTCTCGATTGCCTTCTTTTTCACATGTTTACTTTCTTTCTCGCAATGGACTCAAACTAATGGGCCTGAGGGAGGTTATGCAAATGATATTGTTCAATTGGGTGATGATTTATTTGTTTCTGCTAGTAATGGCGGAATTTATAAGTCCACTGATATAGGGGCGTCGTGGTTTCCGGTGAATTCAGGATTGCCGACTAATTCACAATCGTTGGTTTTATCTATTTACAGCGGCAACATTTATGCCTCAATAGGTAGCAATGGCATATATAGATCAACTGACTCAGGAAATAACTGGTTGCCTCTAAATTCTGGAATTGAGAATGAAACATTCTATACACTTCTTGTTGACGGACAAAATATTTATGCCGGGAATGCGAATGGTGGAATGACTTATTCGAATAACGGTGGTCAAACTTATTCCTATGTAGGTGGTAATATCGAAAACAGGCAGTTTCAAGATATTGAAATATATGGTTCAAAAGTATATGCAGCAGGTAATGGTCTTTATGAGTCTAGTGATAATGGGGCAACATGGCTAGAAGTTAGCATACAAGGCGATGGTCCAACAGGTGCTTATAAACTTCTTTCTTTTGAAGGAGCGTTTTATGTAGTAAGCTCAAGCAGGATTTTCAGATCTACAGATGATTTAAGTTTGTGGAGTGCCTCGCCATACTTCTTTGGCGAATCAATAAACAGTATTGATGGTTATCAGGAAAAAATATATTTCGGTGCCTCTAGCGGTAAGTACTTTTTTTCTGAAGATGAAGGTTCGAATTGGACGTCTGTTCTAAATCCATTAGCCTCAAGCTTTGTAAGAGGTATTTTGGTAAACGGCTCCAAAACCTTAATGATTACAAATGAAGGTGTTTTTGCTAGCTTAGATTCAGGCGTAACATGGTTGTCAAGTAATGCTGGAATTAGGGCTTTAGATGCAAGGGCATTATACTCAAATAACTCCTTTGCATTTGCAGGTACACTAGAACAAGGTATTTTTAGATCTGCGAATTCTGGCGATACTTGGGAAGCTATTAACTCCGGTTTGACGGGTTATGGCCCTAAACAAGTAAATAAGATTATTGAAGTAAACGATGTCTTATATATTGCAACTGGTGGAGGAATTTTTTCTTCATCGGATAATGGGAATAGTTGGAATTTGAAATTAGATCCAGGCCTGAATCAAAACAGTAATGATCTCGCCTATGATAATGGCATATTTGTGACCGCTACTTCAGGTTCAAGTATATATATGTCAACTGATATGACCCAATCTTGGAGTCAAGTGCCTATTGATGCTCTAAGCGAACCGAGTTACTTTGGCGAAGTAGAAATAAAGGGAGATACCATTGCCGTTAGCACAGGGGGAAGTATTTATACTAGCATAAATCTTGGAAACACATGGAAAAAGAGTACTCCAATAAGTAGTAATACAATTGGTGCGATTGAAATTTTAAATGAAAATTTATATGTGTCGAATTACAACGCGGTTTATGTGAGTCGAGACCTTGGTGATAGCTGGGAAAGATTAAACAATAGCTTTAGTCCAAATGGAATTAGGGATCTTGTAGTAACCGATGAAATTATTTATGCTGCTACTCAAAACGGATTTTACGTTACCGCGGAGGGTAGAAATGAATGGTATTCCTTATCTGAAGGTTTAGATGGCACTGCGATCAATAGTCTAGCAATTGATGACAATTATGTTTACGGAGGTGTCGGTTCGTCCAGCGTATGGAAATTACCAAAAACAGAAGCAGCCTTACCACCACCAATTGAATACCCTTTTGTCACAAGATGGTATACTGGAAATGAAGGTGCCTCAGAGAACAATCAAATTACGATTCCAACCTTTCCTGGAGAAATCTATAACTACATCGTAGATTGGGGAGACGGCACTACATCAGAAGGCGTTACAGGCGATATAACACATACGTATCCTGATATTGGAAACTATACCGTTAGTATCACAGGTACATTCCCAAGAATATATTTCAATAATTCTGGAGATGCAAGAAAACTATCGATAATTGACCGATGGGGCACGATTGAATGGACCTCGATGGAAAATGCCTTTGCGGGATGTGATTATTTGAATGTTTGGGCTTATGATAATCCCGATTTTAGTCAGACTACTTCTACAGAGGGAATGTTTAGAGACTGTCTTCGGGTAAATGCAGAAAACAGTAGTATCAATAGTTGGGATATGAGCGCTGTTGCTAGTATGAAGAAAATGTTTGAAGGTGTAGAAACGATAACTGGTGATATCACCGGTTGGAACGTAAGCAACGTAACCAATATGGAAGGCATGTTTAAAGACGCGGTTAATTTTAACCAAAATCTTGGGAATTGGAATGTCGAGAAGGTTAACAACATGGCAGATATGTTCAACGGTGCTGTCAATTTCAATGCAGATATTGGTGAATGGAATGTAATGAACGTTGCTACAATGAACAACATGTTCAGAGGAGCTCTTGAATTTGATCAGAACCTAAGTAGTTGGAATGTAGCAGAAGTCGGTGATATGCAGAATATGTTCACGGCAGTATCCCTCTCAATGGAAAATTATGATGCCCTTTTGACCGGTTGGAGTAGTCTTTCATCTGTTCAAAATGGTGTGCAGTTCGATGCAGGAAATAGTCAATTTTGTACTGCGATACAAGAACGTCAAGTACTTATTGATACCTATGGATGGCAGATAACCGATGCCGGGGAAAGCTGTACAATTGACACAACTAGTTTTATTACTTTTTGGAAAACCGATAACACTGGTACTTCTGAAGATAATGAAATTACAATCCCGACTTTTCCTGGAGAAATTTACAATTACACAGTGAACTGGGGCGATGGGACTACTGATACGGGGGTAATGGGAAATATTACCCATACGTATCCTACATCTGGTAATTACGAAGTATCCGTTTCAGGTGATTTCCCAAGAATTTATTTTAATAATGAAGGTGACAAAGAAAAAATATTACAAATAAAACAGTGGGGTAAAACTGCCTGGACTTCGATGGAAAATTCTTTTGAAGGATGTAATAATCTTGATATAATGGCTAGCGATCTTCCCGATTTGTCTAATGTCACCTCCCTTAAGTCAATGTTTCAATCTTGTAGTGCTCTGGTAGGAAATGATTTAATTGGTCAATGGGATGTGAGTGGTATAACGGACATGACTAACCTTTTTCTAGGTGCTTATAGTTTTAACAAGGATATTGGAAATTGGAATGTTAGCAATACAAGAGAAATGGCGGGAATGTTTTTTGGCACATCATTCAATCAAGACATAAGTAGTTGGAATGTTGCCAATGTCATTTCGATGAATCAGATGTTCTTTTTTGCGACTTCTTTTAACCAAGACATAAATGGCTGGGATGTTAGTTCCGTTACTGACATGGCTGCGATGTTCTTTTACGCTAGTAATTTCAACCAAGACATTAGCGGGTGGAATACATCAAATGTTCAAGATATGTCTTCTATGTTTAATACTGCTTCAGAATTTAATCAAGACATTGGCAATTGGGATGTATCAAGCGTTACTAAAATGCCTGGTATGTTCTATCGAGCGACAAAATTTAATCAAGAGTTAAACGAATGGAATGTTGAAAATGTAACTGACATGTCCGAAATGTTTTATGAAGCTTATTCGTTTGATCAGAATATTAGCAACTGGGATGTACAAAATGTAACTGACATGTCTAGCATGTTTAAAGATGTTGCCCTTTCTCAGGAAAATTATGACTCGATTTTGAATAGCTGGTCGTTGCTTCCAAATCTCCAAAATAATGTTGAATTTGATGCTGGTAATAGTCGTTACTGTTTAGGTGTAGATGCTAGGGAATCTTTAGTTTCCAATTATGGTTGGGTTATTTCTGATAAAGGAGAAAACTGCCCGGTTTCAACCGATGCTATTTGGTTGGAAGCAGAGTGTGCTGAAGTGGGGGCCAATTGGAATCTCGTGGAAAGCTCAGAAGCTTCAAAGGGGTCATATTTATTGGCACCAATAGGAAACAATTATAGCTCGGCACCTACAGATTCAAATTCTATAATATCATTTAATTTCGATGCAGAAGCAGGTAGTTATAAAGTTTTTGCCAGAGTAAGCGTTCCTTCTCAAGAAGATGACAGTTTTTGGGTACGTGCCAATGGAGGTGATTGGATACGCTGGAATTTGATTCCAGGGAGTAGTGATTTCAGCTGGCACCAAATTCACAATCAAGAACAAAACACGGTTTTTATCACTTTTGATTTAATGGGTGGCGAAAACACCTTGGAATTCGGACATCGCGAAGATGGTGCTGCTATCGACAAGATTTACGTTACCAAAACCAATGAACTTCCTGAAGAGTTTGGGGCATCAGCATCGAATTGTCCGCAAAATCCATTTGTTACCACATGGCAAACGGATATTGAGTATGAATACAGTACAGGTGTTACTATACCAACGGTTGGTGGAGGTTATGATTACACCGTAGATTGGGGTGATGGCACCAGTGATATTGGTGTTACTGGAAATATTACGCACTATTATGATTCGCCTGGAACTTATCAAGTATCGATAAACGGAGATTTTCCCAGATTTTACATGAATTATGGTTTTGACCGAAATAAGTTGGTAAGTGTAGATGCGTGGGGTGACATCCAATGGTATAGTATGGAAGATGCATTTGAAGGTAGTGAAAACCTGAATGTCCTGGCAGAAGATATTCCGGATTTGAGCTTAGTTACGTCCTTAGCTTCAATGTTCAATCAGTGCAAAAAACTTATCGGAAACGATAGTTTTAATTCTTGGGATGTAAGTACTATAAAAAACTTCTATGGAGTTTTTAGGAACAATCATCTTTTCAATGCCAACCTGTCAAGCTGGGAAACAGCAATGGGTACGAACTTTAGTGGAATGTTTGAAGGGGCCAAAGGGTTCGACCAAGATATAGGTAATTGGAATATGCAGAGTGCAGAAAATTTGGCGGTAATGTTTGCCAATGCTAGTAACTTCAATCAAGACATAGGTAATTGGGACGTTTCAAAAGTCACAAGTTTATTCGGGGTCTTTCAAAATGCTTCATCTTTTAATCAGAATATAGGAGCATGGAATGTTGGTCAAGTTACCGATATGTATGGTGTATTTGAAGGCGCTGTTTCTTTTAATCAAGATTTAAGTAATTGGGATGTATCCAATACAGAATATATGGTCCGTATGTTTTTTGGCGCCGTTGCGTTCGATCAAAACTTGGGTGAATGGAATATTGGCAAGGTATATTCTATGGATGATATGTTTGAAGGGGTCGGATTGTCACTAGAAAACTATGACAATTTATTGAAAGGTTGGAGTGAACTACCAAGCTTACGCTATGGAGTTACATTTGATGCGGGAAATAGTCAATATTGCTTAGGTGCCGATGCAAGACAACTATTAGTAAATAATCACGGCTGGAATATTATAGACGGTGGAGAAAACTGCACAGATACCCCACCCGTTGTTTTAGCAGGAGACAATCAGATGATTGTAATTCCCGCTACGACAAGTGCAATTTTTAATGGTTCTGCCAACGACCCTGATGGGGGTGAGATTGTTTCTTACGAATGGACACAAGTCAGCGGGCCTAATGACGCGATGCTCAGCGGGGAAAATACAGCTGACCTTACAGCAACGGGGTTCGTTGTAGGTAACTATGTTTTTAGACTGATGGCAATTGATGATGAAGATCAATCCGCATTTGATGAGGTAAGTCTTGAAGTACAGTCTGGTGGAACTTCTTCCCCAGTTGTAGATGCTGGTCAAGATCAAAATAGCGCGGAAACCACTATAAACTTGAACGGAAGTGGCAGCGATCCCGATGGTGGAGATGTAACTTATTTATGGACCCAAGAAAGTGGTCCAAATACCGCAACATTATCTGGTGCAGATTCATCAGATTTGGTGGCGAGCAACCTTGTGGTAGGTGATTATGTTTTCAAATTAACGGTAACAGACGACGAAGGTGATTCATCATTTGATGAGGTTACACTGACTATCACTTCAGATGAAGTATTTGCATTACGGATAAATGCTGGGGGTTCTGAAATACAATATGATGTAGAAACCTTTATTGCCGATACCTATTTCAATACTGGAAATACTTTGGATAGACCACAAACAGGTCTACCCGAACCTTTCCAAACCTTTCGATTTAGCCGTTCACAACAAATGAGTTATGACATTCCCTTGGAGGATGGTGAGTATACGGTAAACTTATATTTCGCGGAATTATGGTTTGGCGCAACTGGCGGTGGTTCAGGTGGAGCGGGAAGTCGTGTATTTGATGTCAGTATCGAAGGACAATTGGCAGAAGATAATCTAGATGTCTATGCTGAAGCCGGTGCGGATACTATGCTGATGAAATCACATACGGTAACAGTAACCGGTGGTGTATTGGATATTGATTTTGATTCTAGAGACGAGGTCGGCGGGGAACGTCACCCGATTATCAATGCGATTGAGATATTAGGTCAAGCATCAGAACCTGATGAAAGACCGTTTGTCACCACTTGGAAAACGGATAATCCGGGTACTTCTGAAGATAATCAGATAACGATACCTACCCACGATGGAGAAATCTATGATTATTCTGTGGACTGGGGAGACGGTACATCAGATATTGGAGTAACTGGCAATATTACTCATACCTATCCTAATTCTGGTATATATACCATTTCAATCAATGGTAATTTTCCTAGAATCTATTTTTTAGGTCAAGGGGATAAAGATAAATTAATCTCGGTAAATCAATGGGGATCGATAGAATGGTCTTCTTTTGCTGCTTCCTTTAATGGTTGTATGAATTTGGATATAGTTGCTAATGACACTCCCAATCTTTCTTCAGTTAGTAATTTTGATAGGGCATTCGCAAACTGTAAAAATCTTGTAGGAAATAGTAAGTTTAACGAATGGGATTTAAGCGCTGCGACAGATATGCGTTTAATGTTTTTTTATGCCGAACGGTTCAATCAAGATATTAGTAATTGGAATGTTAGCAATGTAACAGAAATGAATGGTATGTTCCGTTCAGCCATATCTTTTAACCAAGAAATCGGTTCTTGGAATGTAAGTTCGGTATCCACAATGGATTCAATGTTTCGTGATGCTATTTCTTTTAATGGTGATTTGGGAAATTGGAATGTTAGCAATGTTAGAGGTTTTGGGGGCATGTTTTTTTCCGCTAGCTCATTTAACAAAGATATTGGGCTTTGGAAGGTTAGTAGTGCAATGTTCATGGCCGATATGTTTAGGGAGGCTACTTCTTTTAATCAGGATATCGGTTCTTGGGATGTTAGCAATGTACTTACCATGCCTTCAATGTTTTCAGGAGCATCTTCCTTTAATCAAGACATTGGTGATTGGGATGTTAGCAAGGTTCAATTTATGAGGTATATGTTTTCCAATGCAATCTCTTTTGACCAAAATTTAAGCAAATGGAATATACAAAGCGTATTGGGAATTAATAATATGTTTACAGGCGCAACGTTATCCACTGAAAATTATGATAGTACTTTGTTGGGGTGGTCTGGACTATCTTCCGTCCTTACCGGACTTACTTTTGATGGTGGAAACAGCAAATACTGCCAAGGCGAAGAAGCCCGTCAAAAAATAATCGATGATTTTGGTTGGACGGTTACCGATGGTGGCAAAACCGAAGATTGCCCAGATACAACTTCATTCATTACCACTTGGAAAACAGATAATCCTGGGGTTTCTCAAGATAATCAGATTACGATACCAACTTATTTTATTGGAAGCTATAATTATTCGGTAGATTGGGGAGATGGCTCCTCCGATAGCGAAGTAACCGATGATATTACACATACTTATTCCGAACCTGGAACCTACCAGATTTCAATCACCGGAATATTTCCAAGGCTCTACTTCTATGATCAAACGATTAATGGGAAAGATAATTTGAAATTAGTCTCGGTAGATAATTGGGGTGATATAGTTTGGAACTCTATGGAATTTGCTTTTATCGGTTGTTCAAATCTTGATGTCAAGGCTACTGATACTCCGAACTTATCAAATACCGAAAGTATTGCCGCTATGTTTGCCAACTGTTCTTCCTTAAGGGGAAATGGTTCATTTAATTCTTGGGATGTAGGAAACATTAAGAATATGTCGAATGTTTTTGATGGCGCTATAGTTTTTAATCAACCTCTTAGCAATTGGGATGTAAGCAGAGTGGAGTCTACAGTTAGAATGTTTAAAGACGCTAGTCTCTATAATCAGGAAATGGCTACTTGGAACTTAATGAATTGTTTTGATACGGAATTAATGTTCCAAAGATCTACATCCTTTGATAGAGATTTAAGTTTGTGGGATATAAGAAATGTCAGAAATATGAGAAATATGTTTGATGGCTCAGGTTTATCCACCGAAAATTATGATAGTTTATTGAATGGTTGGAGCACTCAGCAACTGCAGACAAGAGTAATATTTAATGCAGGTGACAGTCAATTCTGTGAAGGCCGAGAAGCTCGAGAAAAATTAATAAGCGATTTTGATTGGTTTATTCAAGATGCTGGCAAAAGTGAAGACTGTGCTGACACAACATCGTTTATCACAACTTGGAAAACTGACAATCCCGGTAGTTCTAATGACAATCAGATAACCATTCCCACCCATCCAAATGAAATTTATGATTATGTTGTGGATTGGGGGGATGGAACTTCAGATTATGCAGTAACAGGCAGTATCACCCATACCTATGAATCACCAGGTTCATATCAGGTATCTATTTCTGGTATCTTTCCAAGAATATCATTTGATGTGGGAAACCCTGATTGGGTAAAATTGTTAAGTGTTGATCAGTGGGGTGATATCAAATGGAGCTCAATGGACGGTGCATTCTCTGGTTGCACACTTATGGATGTTTTGGCAACTGACACCCCTGATTTATCTAATGTAGACTCATTGAGTGGCATGTTCGATGTTTGTAGCAGTTTGAAAGGAAATGAGTCCTTTAATCAGTGGGATTTAAGTGGGGTCCAATATTTGTTCGGAATGTTTAAGGACGCCTACCTTTTTAATCAAAATATTGGAAATTGGAATACATCTAGTGTTCAAAATATGGGTGCAATGTTTAAGGGTGCCACTTCATTTAATCAAGATATTGGTGTTTGGGATACTAGCTCAGTGGAAACAATGTCAGGAATGTTTCAATTGGCTACTTCCTTTGACCAAGATTTGGGAAGTTGGAATATTGGTAATGTTAGTGATTTAAGTGAAATGTTTGACCAATTAAAGTTATCTAAAGAAAATTATGATGCACTTTTGCAAGGTTGGAGTACCCAACAATTACAAAATGGAATTATTTTTGACGGAGGCAACAGCCAATACTGCCAAGGTGAAGCTGCCCGCCAAAAACTAATCGACGATTTTGGTTGGTCGATTACCGATGATGGTAAAACTGCCGATTGCCAAGATACGACCTCTTTTATCACAACTTGGAAAACAGACAACCCTGGTGTTTCAGCAGACAATCAAATAACTATTCCAACCTTACCGGGAGAGACTTATAACTATTCTGTAGATTGGGGTGATGGTACATCAGACACAGAAGTGATTGGCAATATTACCCATGACTATGAAACAGGAGGAACATATCAAGTTTCAATATCTGGTGAATTTCCAGGAATAAATATGGGAATCTCTTCAGATAGTCAAAAGCTTCTTGAAGTCAACCAATGGGGTGATATTGCTTGGAAAAATATGGCTTATGCTTTTTCTGGTTGTTCCAATTTAAATGTAGTTGCGATGGATATTCCAGACTTATCACAAGTGCGGTTTACTGGTTCAATGTTTAGTGGTTGTGAATCGCTGGTGGGTAATGTTACTTTTAATGAGTGGAATTTGAGCAACGTTACTTCGATGTCAGAAATGTTCTTCAATGCAGAACAGTTTAATGCTCCAATAGGCAATTGGGATGTATCTAATGTATCGAATATGTATTTTCTTTTTGCCGGCGCAACTCAATTCAACCAAGATATTGGACAGTGGAATGTAGAAAATGTGAGCGGTATGTACGCTATGTTCTCCGGAAGCTCAAAATTTAATCAACCTATTGGGAACTGGAATGTTAGTAGTGTTACTGATATGTCCTTAATGTTTTCAGGAGCACTAGAATTTAATCAAGATCTTAGCGCTTGGGACGTAAGCAATGTAGTCCAAATGTCATCCATGTTTGATGGAACTCCGGCATTCAATCAAAATATTGCAGAATGGGATGTATCCATGGTGACCAATATGATAGATATGTTCTACGGGTCGGGCTTATCAAATGAAAATTATGATGCTTTGTTGAATGGTTGGAGTACACAACAACTACAAAGTGATGTCTCCTTTAATGCTGGCAACAGCCAATACTGCCAAGGTGAAGCTGCTCGACAAAAACTAATTGACGATTTCGGTTGGACAATCACCGATGCTGGTAAAGCTCCAGATTGCCCCGGGCCAAGTGATTTTGCTCTAAGAATCAATGCTGGCGGTACCGAAGTAGACTATAACGGAGAAAACTTTATCACCGATACCTTTTTCAATACTGGAAATACTTTAGACAGACCGCAAACAGGTCTACCAGAACCTTTTCAAACATTCCGTTTTAGTCGTTCACAGCAAATGGGCTATGATATTCCTTTAGAAGACGGTGAATATACAGTCAATCTTTATTTTGCAGAACTTTGGTTTGGTGCTACTGGTGGTGGTGCAGGCGGAGTAGGTAGTCGTGTTTTTGATGTTAACATTGAAGGACAATTGGCAGAAGACAATCTAGATGTATACGCAGCGGTTGGTGCTGATGCCATGTTGATGAAAACCTATACGGTTAACGTTTCTGGTGGAATCTTGGATATTGATTTTGATTCTAGAGATGCCGTTGGTGGAGAACGTCATCCGATTATTAATGCGATTGAGATATTAGGGAAAAGTACTTTGAATTTACCAAGCATTACCGGTTTTAGCCTATACAAATATGGCCTAGACGAAATTGTTCTTGATTTTGTAGATGGAGAAAGATATTCCAATGATTATTCGGCGGGGGAGATTGATGCCTTTGCTGGGCCACTCAACATCAGAACAAATTTAGAAGGAACAGTAGGCAGTGTTAAATTTGTCATGTCTGGAGCTGAGGAATTTGAATTTGAGGACAGTACTTTCCCTTTCGATGCTTATTCACCTTCTAAAAACAATTTTGAAGAGGCTGGGTTTTATACGCTTACAGCTACTCCATACAGTGAACCTGGGCTTAATGGAATTGAAGGAGAGCCTTTTGAACTGACTTTTGAGGTTTACAATAGATGCGAGGAACAGACTGAAGCTGCATATATAGAGACCATTCCGGCAGATTGTAATGGTAATGGCGGACGGGCTATATTACATTCCGCAATACCCCCGGATATTAATGAAATAATAGAGTTCGGAAACGGAGGTCGCTGGACTTTTGATACGGAACTAGACCTTTGGACTGCTGATGATTTACCTGCGGGTGAGTATGAGGTAGTTTTATATGAGGGTGATTATGGCGATTATAATTGTTATGGTTTATTGGAATTTGTTATTGAAGAGTCAACTTGCTCAAATGAAGACTTTTGGCTAGAAGCTGAATGTGCCGATGTAGGAGGTAATTGGAGTGTTATCAATAGTGCAGATGCTTCTGGCGGTCAGTATTTGTTACCACCCGCCGGGGCGAATTACAATAGTGCACCAACAGACCCGAATTCTGTGGTTACTTTTGACCTTGATGCGGAGGCAGGCAATTACAAGATCTATGCAAGGGTAAGTGTACCATCTCAAGAGGATGATAGTTTCTGGGTACGGGTCAATGGCGAAAGCTGGCTGCGATGGAACCTGATTCCGGGTAGTGCAGATTTCAGTTGGCATCAGGTCCATGACCGCGAGCTCAATACATCATTTTTGACCTTCGATTTAATTGATGGAATAAATACCATAGAAATTGGCCATCGTGAAGACGGTGCCGGGCTCGATAAGTTGTACGTAACAAGAACATCAAATGCACCTACTGGATTTGGTGAGGCCGATGAAACATGTAATTCAGGTATAAGTGGGAAACGGGCTATTGTAGAGACAAACGCCGCAATCTTGACACCTAACCCAGTAGTGAGCTCGACGACTTTGAGTTTCGAAAAGCCAGTGGAGCTTACCACAATCCAGGTGTTCGATGTAACGGGTAGGTTGGTACATTCCTACAATGGACCAGAAGTAGCCGATGAAGGTTCGTATCTTCTTCAAGTAGACGATTTGGAATCAGGCACCTATTTCATAAACTCGGTTGATGTCAAAGGAATAAAGCATAAAAAACAAATGGTAATTAAAAAGTAGAAAAGAATAATAATATCAAAAGAAAAGCGACCTGAAATTCAGGTCGCTTTTCTTTTTTAAAATACTACAAGTTCGAGAACACAAAAAAGATGCATTTAATCGATAAAGTACCATGTTATATCTATTTTTATGCTGAAGTAATATCCTACAAACCTTGTTTTTGTAAATTTAGTTAAGGCTAAATAGTTACCAGTAAAAGTCTTAACTGATATTAAAACCAAACCGTTATTGTATAATTAAAAACTAAAAAATTGGTAGAAAAAGGAATCTAAAATTCAAGTTGTTTTTTAATGAATATTTTTTCAATCGGAATTAAAAAATTGATTCCAGTTGTAATAAAATAGGCTCACAACAACTTTGCTGTTTGATACCACATAATACCGACACTTTGCAACATTAACTTGATAACCCCTTGAAATTAAGATAGTTTAAGGATGCGTTTCGATGTACGCCCTTCCCAAACTTACTATTATACTCCCCTGCTTTTTAGATACATATTAGAATACCTTTTTTTGGTATTCACAAAGAATGGGGTGCTTTTTCTCCCTTTATAATACATAGTAGCAAATAGTAATTTAAATGCAATTCATATGAAAAACTTTACTTTTTTAGCCTTGTTCATTTTCTTGTGTACCGCCAACAATCTTGAGGCTCAAGAAAATTTCGCCTTACGTCTGAATACAGGGGGCGCAACTGAGGAGTATAATGGAGTGACGTATGAAGCGGACAGTTATGCAGATACCGGCAACGTATTAGATCGACCACAAACAGGCTTACCTGAACCTTATCAAACCTTCCGATTCAGTCGCTCACAACAGATGAGCTATGACATTCCCCTGCCTGATGGGGATTATACCGTGAACCTTCATTTTGCAGAACTCTGGTTTGGTGCAACAGGCGGAGGTACTGGTGGAGTAGGTAGTCGTGTTTTTGATGTAAACATTGAAGGAGCTTTGGCTGAAGATAACCTTGATATTTTCGCTGAGGTCGGTGCAGATGCAATGTTGGTCAAGACACATAAGGTGACAGTTACAGGAGGAGTTCTTGATATTGATTTTGATTCTCGAGATGCTGTTGGTGGTGAGCGTCACCCTGTTATTAATGCGATTGAGATTTTAAGAAAACAAGTTCAGGAAAATATAGCTGTTACAGGGTTTTCTGTTTGGGAATTTTGGGGAGGTGATAGCCCATATGGAGCCTACCCCCTCAATAATGGTGACCAAATCGGACTTGTAAATAATTCCCGTCCTTATGTCGGCATAGGAGCTAATGTTAATGAACAAGTACAGAGCGTGCTTTACGAGTATATAAATGAAGAAGGTATTCCTGAAACAAAAGTAATTAATCAGGATATGGGGCTTGGAGTTTGGATAGAACCTAATACTAGCATTGGTATGCACACTATTACGGCAACACCGTATTCCGAAGTTGACCAAGGTGGTGAGGCAGGTCCGCCTAAGACAATAAACTATGAAATTGTAGATGATAGTACCAAACCAAGACCATTTATTACAACCTGGAAAACAGATAATCCTGGTATTTCAGCGACTAATGAAATAACTATACCCACTAACCCCAATGAAGTTTATGATTATACTGTGGATTGGGGCGACGGCTCTTCCAGTACAGGGGTTACAGGAAATACTTCGCATACATATGCCAATCCCGGTACGTATACGGTCTCTATAAATGGAACTTTCCCAAGTATATATTTCCGGAATCTTGAATTAAATGATTTTGTAGGAGATGAATTCAAACTTTTAACGGTAGAGCAGTGGGGAGATATTCAATGGTCTACCATGGCTTACGCGTTTTCAGGTTGTGAAAATTTAGATGTTAGGACTAATGACGTGCCCAATCTGGCCAATGTTCAGGACTTAAATGATATGTTTAGACGGTGTGAATCTTTAATCGGAAATGATTCTTTTTCACGATGGGATTTAAGTAACGTGACGAATACTAAAGGTATGTTTAACCGAGCGAGAAGTTTTAATCAAGACATATCTGATTGGAATGTAAGTAACGTGCAATATTTTGCCCTTATGTTTAGCCAAGCTGGGGATTTTAACCAAGATATCACCGGTTGGAATGTTAGTAAAGGAACCTCTATGACGGCTATGTTTCAATTAACTGAATCTTTTGACCAAGATATTAGTAACTGGGATATGTCTAATGTTACTTACGCGCGTTCCATGTTTTGGCAAGGAGGACTTTCTGTAGAGAATTATGATAAAATCTTAATAGGTTGGAGTCAACAAAATCTAAAACCAAACCTTGATATTAATTTTAGCAGTCGTTATTGTGAAGGTAAAGTAGCAAGACAATATATAATCGACAATTTCAATTGGAGAATTAGGGATGAAGGTATCCTCTGTAAAGATCAAGATGAAATTTGGCTTGAGGCTGAATGCGCCGAAGTAGGTTCAAATTGGAACATTGTTAACGATAATAATGCTTCCGGGGGTGCTTATTTACTTGCACCTTCAGGAAATAATTATTATCAACCCCCAACTGATGAGGCCTCTATAATTCGTTTTAAATTCAGTGCAAATGATTTTCTCTACAAAATTTATGCAAGAGTAAGTGTGCCATCTCAGGAAGATGATAGTTTCTGGATACGTGTAAATAATGGCGAATGGGTACGATGGAATTTAATACCAGGTAGTAGTGAGTTAAGCTGGCACATATTTCATAGACAAGAGAATCCTCGAAACTCCTTGGCATATGATTTAACTTCTGGTGAGAATATTATAGAAATTGGGCATCGCGAAGACGGTGCAGGTATTGATAAACTATTTGTTGTACGGGCTGACGATCAAAACGGTCCAGATGATATTGGAGAATCTGGGGCAAATTGCGAGCCCATCGCTTTTAGACCTTTTATTACCACTTGGAAAACGGACAATGAGGGATTTTCCGAGGACAATCAAATTACAATTCCAACACACCCGGATGAGGTATATAATTATACGGTGGATTGGGGAGATGGTACTTCTAATTCTGCGGTAACCGGTGATATTACACATACCTATGCTACACCTGGTACATACAGAATTTCAATAGTAGGCAGTTTTCCGAGGATTTATTTTAATGATTTTATTCTTTCTTTTGATACTGATTTAAACAAGATAATTTCTATTGATCAATGGGGCGATATCGAATGGAATAGTATGGAAAATGCCTTTAGGGAATGCCGCAGATTGGATGTGGTGGCCCCAGATGCACCCAATTTATCTAATGTTACCTCAGTACGTGGAATGTTTAGAGATTGCACCCAGCTAATAGGAACTGACGCATTTAATAGCTGGGATGTTTCCAGTGTGACGAATATGATATCGATGTTCTCTCGTGCCGTAGCATTTAACCAGGATATTGGTGATTGGGATGTTTCCAATGTAACACGTATGGGATCGATGTTTTTAAATGCGGATGTATTTAACCAAGATATAGGCGATTGGGATGTTTCCAATGTGACCAATATGGCAGGGATGTTCGAAGAAGCAAGATTGTTTAACCAAGATATAGGCGATTGGGATGTTTCGAACGTGACCGATATGACCGAAATGTTTAAGTTGACGAGGCAATTCAATAGTGATATTGGGGACTGGGATGTGAGCAATATAGAAACACTAAGAGGCACATTTGCAGGGGCAGTAGCTTTTAACCAAGATCTTAGCCAGTGGGATGTATCGAATGTTGAAAACATGTTCGCTACTTTTAATCTAGCAAGTTCTTATGACCAAGACTTAGGGGATTGGGATATTCGGAATGTTTCCAACCTGGGTTACTTCCTGAACAATACCGCGATGTCAACCGGTAATTATGATAACACATTAAGAGGATGGGCCAATTTGACAGGTTTAAATTCAAATCTCAATTTGGATGCTATTACAGTTAGCTATTGCAATTCAGATAATGCAAGACAAAAGTTGATTGAGGATTATGGCTGGACAATCAATGATGCTGGCAAAGCAGCAGATTGTCAACCTTCTTCAAACGATGAATTCTGGCTAGAAGCCGAATGTGCCAATGTCGGTGGAAACTGGAGTGTAATTAATAATGCAAATGCATCAGGCGGACAATATCTATTGCCACCAGCAGGAGCGAATTACAATGGTGCGCCTAGCGACCCGAATTCGATTGTAACTTTCGATGTTGATGCGGAAGCAGGCAATTATAAGATCTATGCAAGGGTAAGTGTACCATCTCAAGAAGACGATAGTTTCTGGGTACGGGTCAATGGGGAGAGCTGGCTGCGATGGAACCTGATTCCGGGTAGTGCAGATTTCAGTTGGCATCAGGTCCATGACCGCGAGCTCAATACATCATTTTTGACCTTCGATTTGATTGATGGAATAAATACGATTGAAATAGGCCATCGTGAAGACGGCGCGGGGCTCGATAAGTTGTACGTAACAAGAACATCAAATGTACCTACCGGATTTGGTGAGGCCGATGAAACATGTAATTCAGGTATAAGTGGCAAACGGGCTATTGTAGAGACAAACGCAGCAATCTTGACACCTAACCCAGTAGTAACGTCTACCACTTTGAGTTTCGAAAAGCCAGTGGAGCTTACCACAATCCAAGTGTTCGATGTAACGGGTAGGTTGGTACATTCCTACAACGGACCAGAAGTAGCCGATGAAGGTTCGTATCTTCTTCAGGTAGACGATTTGGAGTCAGGCACCTATTTTATAAACTCGGTTGATGTCAAAGGAATAAAGCATCAAAAACAGATGGTCATTAAGAAATAGTAGATATATTTTGTACTCATAAAAGAAAAGCGACCTGAATTTCAGGTCGCTTTTTTTAGTTTTATCTAACATCATTCTTGCATCGTATGATACACATTCTGCACATCATCATCTTCCTCAATTTTTTCTAAAAGTTTCTCAACATCCGCAACCTGCTCTTCTGTAAGCTGTTTTGTTACTTGCGGAATACGCTCAAAACCAGAAGATAAAATTTCTACTTCACGTTTTTCCAATTCTTTTTGAATGGCGCCAAAACTTTCAAAAGGTGCATAAATTAGAATTCCATCGTCATCAACGAAGACTTCCTCGGCACCATAGTCAATCATTTCCAATTCTAACTCTTCAGGGTCGATGCCTTCAGCTGGAATTCTGAAATTACAAGTATGGTCAAACATAAATTCAACCGAACCTGAAGTGCCTAAATTACCATTACATTTATTGAAATAGCTGCGTACATTGGCAACGGTTCTTGTATTGTTGTCAGTAGCGGTTTCAATGAGAATGGCTATTCCGTGGGGAGCATAACCTTCAAATAACACTTCTTTATAATCTCCTTGACTTTTATCGCTTGCCCTTTTTATGGCACGTTCAATATTGTCCTTAGGCATGTTCACGGACTTTGCATTCTGAATAACAGCGCGAAGGCGTGAATTTGAATCTGGGTCAGGGCCTCCTTCCTTTACGGCAATAACTATGTCTTTGCCAATACGTGTAAAGGCTTTGGACATTGCGGACCAACGTTTCATTTTTCGTGCTTTTCTGAATTCAAAAGCTCTTCCCATAGTGATATATTATTTTATTTGAACGATAGCAAATTTAAGAAAATCAAGTTCAAGCTCAAATGTAGAATTTTGGTTAGTTAATTATCCAACTGCCAACTGCCAACTGCCAACTGCCAACTGCCAACTACGAACTGCCAACTGAATTATTCCCCCTCAATTATTTCTTCAATAGTATGTGCCAACTTAAAATCTTTCTCTGTTACGCCGCCAGCATCATGCGTGTTTAATCGAATGTGAAGATTCTTGTAAACATTACTCCAATCGGGGTGATGTCCCTGGGCTTCGCATTCGAAAGCTATTCGAGTCATGGTGGCAAAGGCTTCTTTAAAGTTTGCAAACTCAAAAGAGGTTTCGATAGCTCCGTCTATATATTCCCACCCGTCTAATTTTCCTAAATATTCCGTGATTTGTTGTTCTGATAATTTTTCCATGCTCATATTTTTTTAATATCATTTCCTCAAAAGAGGAAATCTAACGGTGTTTCTTGATTAAATCAACTTTCATATAATTTGAAATCTTTCAAAAGTACTGAAACGTTTTATAGTACCTAAAAAAGTCTTGAGTCTAATAGCTAAAAGCGAAGTGGTCTTGAGTCTTTATTATTTAGCTTAAAATATGATGGTCGATAATGTCCTGATAGCTCATCTGCAGGTTTTTCGGCAGTTTATTATCCTTTGGAAGTACGGCTAGATAACGGTCTTCATTAGTTGTGTAGACCCTTTTGTAAATAGGGTTAAAATTGCCTATTCGTTCAACCACCTCTTGAATGAATTCTTCGTGATGTACCAAATCTTTGCTTCCTAAATGAAAGACTCCGGTTTTATTCCTATTGATTAAATAATGAACTTGTTGTGTCAATTTATCAGCGCTCGTCACATTCAATATTAGGTTGGGAAAGACCTCTACGGGTTCATTCTCCAAAATAAATTTCTTGATTTCCTTAATCCTTGGAGAACCGTTACCAAATACCATGGGTACCCTTAGAATTGCCATTTTTTCTTTAGGAAGTCGCAGTAACATATTTTCAATACGAATCTTCAACCTGCCATAAACACTCTCCGAAAGTGTCTTGTCATTTTCATAGGAAGGATACTTACTATAAGCGTCAAAAACATTAGCAGAAGAGATAAAGTACAATTTGCAATCATGCTGAATGAGGTATTCTGTGATATGTTGATGCGCCTGTACCTGGGCAGCAAAGTTTCCGCGGACAGCAGATATGATGATATTCGGACGGACTTTTTCCAACAACGAAAAGATGTCATCTTCCGTCATGTCATACTTAAAAAATTGCTGGTTTTTTTCGAAGGATCTTCTAGCCGTGTTATAGGTTCCGTAGGTGTCGAAATAGTTACAGAGTTCCTTGTAAATGGAGTTTCCTATAAAACCGCTTCCTCCTAGAATGAGTATTTTTTTTCCTCCGTCATATTGCTTTTCCTTTTTTTTACTCATCCAAGCCTATGCTTTATAAAAAGGAAGTTTTACAACTGTTGCCGGAACAGCATTTTTACGAATCTGGATATTAATTTTGCTTCCTACTTCTGAAAAAATAGTCGGTACGTAACCCAGTCCAATACCTTTTCCCATAGATGGTGACATTGTTCCTGAAGTAACAATACCAATCTTTTTTCCTTGTCCGTCTACGATATCATAATCGTTTCTAGGAATTCCACGTTCATCCAATTCGAAAGCAATAAGCTTCCGTTCTGGTCCGTGAGCTTTTTCCTTGGCAAGTGCTTCACTATTGACAAAATCTTTTGTGAATTTGGTTATCCATCCTAAACCTGCTGCAAAAGGAGAAGTTTCATCATTGATATCGTTTCCATAAAGACAGTATCCCATTTCTAGCCGTAAAGTATCTCTTGCTGCAAGTCCAATGGGTTTAATTCCAAAGTCAACTCCAGCCTCCAAAACCTTATCCCATACTTGCTTTACTTCTTCGTTTTTACAATAGATTTCGAATCCCCCAGAGCCGGTATACCCGGTAGCAGAAATAATTACATGTTCGATACCAGCGAAATCCCCAACTACAAAATTGTAAAATTTGATAGTCGATAAGTCTTCTGAAGTTAAACTTTGCATAGCTTCAACTGCCTTTGGGCCTTGAATGGCCAAAAGCGAATATCCCTCAGAAATATCACGCATTTCAGCATTGAACTCTGCGTTGTATTTTGAAATATGATTCCAGTCTTTTTCAATATTTGAGGCGTTAACCACCAGCAAATATTGTTCTTCTTTCATTCTGTAGACAATAAGATCATCAACAATACCACCCGTTTCATTGGGAAGACAGCTATATTGTGCCTTTCCAATAGTAAGTTTGCTTGCATCATTTGAGGTAACTTTCTGAATCAAAGCTAAAGCGTTCGGACCACCAATCAAGAATTCCCCCATGTGGGAAACATCAAAAACACCAACTCCATTTCGAACGGTTTCATGTTCAACATTTACACCTTCGTAAGAAACAGGCATGTTATACCCTGCAAACGGGACTATTTTAGCGCCAAGAGCTTCATGTGTTTGGGTCAAAGCAGTATTCTTCATATCTAAATTTTTAGCTTAGCAAAGCTATTGAATAATTTAGGGATGAAAAAAGAGGATGCTATTGTTTTCTAAACTATTTTGTTTTCGGAAATTAACGATTCATCAAAAAGGTTTTCAAATCATCATAGGTTTTGATACGAATGGATTTTTTCTCCTTATCCAAAACTTTTTGAATCTGCCCAGGAATTGATAATTTTTCAGGAATCGTTTTTTCGACCACATCTAAAAACTTCACGGGATGTGCTGTTTCTAAGAAGATTCCATAGGTTTCTCGATGTGTTTCATAATACTTCTTCAATCCTAAATAACCAATGGCGCCATGTGGGTCAGCAATGTATTTTGAATCACTATAAATAGCCTTCATAGCATCTCTAGTCTCTTCATCTGAGAAAGTGAATGAAGATAGGTTTTCGGATAAAGCTTCGAAGTTGTCTTGAAATAAATGCCGAATTCTAATAAAGTTGCTTGGGTCGCCAACATCCATAGCATTTGAAATGGTTGCGGTTGAAGGCTTGGGGCGGTATTCACCGGTTTTCATAAAATCAGGAACCGTATCATTCACATTGGTTGCTGCAACAAAGTGTTTGACTGGCATACCTAACTTTTGGGCAACCATTCCGGCACAGATATTCCCAAAATTTCCGCTAGGAACCGAAAACACAATTTCCTTGCTTACAGATTTTGCTTGTTTGTATGCAAATAGGAAATAAAATAGCTGTGGCAACCAGCGTGCAACGTTTATCGAATTTGCTGAAGTTAGCTGCATTTTGCTTAATAGTTCGTCATCTAAAAAAGCTGTCTTGACCATTTTTTGGCAATCGTCAAAAGTACCATCTACTTCTAATGCGGTAATGTTCTGCCCTAGTGTTGTTAATTGTCTTTCTTGAATATCACTAACTTTTCCGCTAGGGTATAAAATAACCACTTTCACTCCTTCAACTCCAAGGAATCCATTTGCTACAGCTCCTCCAGTATCCCCCGAAGTGGCTACTAGCACTGTGACTTCTTTCGTTTCTCCCTCGAAAAAATACCCCAAACAATTTGCCATAAAACGTGCGCCGACATCTTTAAATGCCATTGTGGGACCGTGGAATAACTCAAGTGTCGCGACGTTTTCTTCAATCTCCACAACGGGAAATTCAAAGTCCAGTACATTCCCTAAAATTTCCTTTAATTTCTCATTCGGAATGTCATCGCTAACAAACTGATGAATCGCATTGAATGCAATTTCTTGATTGGAAAGTTCTTCAATATTTTCAAAAAAAGAAGAAGGTAAAGGCGTTATGCTTTCTGGAAAGTATAAACCTCTGTCCGGCGCTATTCCCTTAATCACCGCATCTTTGAAGGATGCTTCAGGTGCTTGTTTATGTAGACTGTAAAAATTCATTTATTCTAATATCTTTATTCCTGAAGAATTGATTTTTGAAACATGTATTTCGTAATCGATTCCGACATTTTTATAAACCTCTTTCATTGAATCTGCGACCTTTCGAGCTATCTTTTCTCTGCGACTTAATGCGAATATCGATGGACCAGAGCCTGAAATCCCACAGCCTAAAGCGCCTGAAGCGATTGCTTCTGATTTCACCTTATCGAATTCGGGAATCAATATGGAGCGAATGGGTTCTACAATATGGTCCTCTAATGAACGCCCAATTAGGTCGTAATCATTTGTGTAAAGCCCAGCTACTAATCCACCTACATTACCCCATTGTTTAATGCCATCTTTCAAGGTAATGTTAGTTTTTAATATTTTTCGGGAATCTGAAGTCTTTACTTCAATCTGGGGATGTATTACGGTCGCGAATAATTCTTCAGGGCTTGGTATAGGAATAATATCCAAGGGCTCATAACTGCGCACCAGTGTAAATCCACCAAATAGGGCAGGGGCTACATTGTCCGCATGTGCTACGCCACTTGCTAAACGCTCACCTTCCATGGCGAACTTCACTAATTCTATGGTTGAAAAGGGTTTGTCTAACAGTTCATTCATGGCCCAGACAGCACCGGTAGAACTTGCTGCGCTACTTCCGATTCCGCTTCCTGCTTTGATGTTTTTATAAATTTCAATTTCGAATCCGTATTGGGAATCGCTAGATTCCAAAAGTGCTAAGCCTGCAACTCCCGCAACGTTTTTAAGAGTCTCCATGGGTAAATCTTGGCCCTGAAGTTTCGTAATACGAATGCCTTTTTCCGATGTTTTTCGGACTACCATTTCATCTCCAACGGAATCTAGAGCAACACCAAGCACGTCAAATCCACAAGAGATGTTGGCTATCGTTGCTGGACAAAATATTTTTATTTCGTTAGGCTTCATTTAGCTTATTATTTCTGTCAGTTCGAGCGGAGTCGAGAACCTTTTTAGTAACGAAGCATCTCGACTCCGCTCGATATGACAGCTGGTTTTAAAAATTTCCGATACGAATGATATCAGCAAAAATACCTGACGCCGTAACATCTGCTCCGGCACCGGCACCTTTTATAATCATAGGTTGATTCGGGTAACGTTCGGTGTAAAACAACACGATATTATCACTTCCTTCCAAATTATAAAAATCATGCCCTTTTGGAATTTCCTGTAGACCAACACTTGCTTTTCCTTCCTCAAATTGCGCTACATACTTTAGTTTACTTTCTTTGGCAACCGCGTCAGTATATAACTTTTGAAAGTCATCTTCATACTTTGCCAAAGAGGCGAAGAAATCATCATTGTTATCGGTGTCTAGACTTTCCTGTGGCAGGAATGATTTGTTTTCAATATCACTAATTTCCAACTGATTTCCACTCTCTCGAGCTAGAATCAAAATCTTCCGCATAACATCAACACCACTCAAATCTATTTTTGGGTCAGGTTCGGTATAACCTTCTTCTTGAGCTTGTTTTACCACATCATGAAACGAAGTTTGGTCATTGAAATTGTTGAATACGAAGTTTAGGCTTCCTGATAAAACAGCTTGAATTTTTAATATTTTATCACCTGAGGCTATCAAATGTTTTAAGGTGTCAATAATAGGTAATCCTGCACCCACATTGGTTTCAAAGAGAAATGGGGCATTATAAGTTCGCGCGAGACTCTTTAATTCTTGATAGTTTGAATATTCCGAAGAACAAGCGATTTTATTACATGTAACAACGGAAATGCTATTACCCAAATACGAGTTGTATGTTGTAGAAACGTCTGCACTTGCAGTGTTATCCACAAAAATACTGTTGCGATAATTGAGCTGATTTACTTTTTCGAAGAAATGTTCTTTATTAGCTTTTTCTCCGGAAGCTAAAGTGTCTTCCCAATTTTTAAGAGGAATTCCGCCATCATCAAAAACCATAGTTCTTGAATTCGATAAGCCAATTACCCGAATGTTTAGTTTTAAATTTTCCTTGAGATATTTCTTCTGTTGACAAACTTGGTTTAAGAATTTAGCCCCTACATTGCCAACTCCCATTACAAAAAGATTGAGTTGTTTTATGTTTTCTTCAAAAAACTCCTCATGTAGAGCGTTCAAGGCCTTCTTTACATCATCTTTTTTGATAACGGCTGAAATGTTTCGCTCTGAAGCACCTTGCGCGATTACGCGTATATTAACATTATTCTTTCCTAGGGTGCTGAACATTTTTCCGCTTAGTCCCTGATGACTTTTCATATTATCACCTACTAGTGCGATAATGGCCAAGTTCTGCTCTGCTATAACGTGTTTAATTTTTCCGCGTTCTATTTCATATTCAAAAGCACTATTTACAATCTGTACCGCTTTATCAATATCATCTGTAGAAATACCAACACAAATAGAATGTTCTGATGAAGCTTGCGTAATCAAAACCACGCTGATTTCTGCTTGAGAAAGCACTTCGAAAAAGCGTTTTGAGATTCCTGGTATACCAACCATGCCTGGACCTTCTAAAGAGAGCAATGCAATATTTTCAACATGGCTTATACCACGAACCGTTTTTCCTTTTTCGTTTTGATTTTTGGTAATTAAGGTCCCTTTATCCTCTGGTTTGAATGTATTTTTTATTTCTATGGATATTCCTTTCGCCAATACCGGTTGAATTGTCGGAGGGTATAATACTTTTGCTCCAAAGTGTGATAATTCCATGGCCTCTTCATAGGAGATATGAGGAATTGCTTTCGCCTGTTTTACCAATTTAGGATTAGCTGTGTACATACCGCTAACGTCAGTCCAGATTTGAAGTATTTCGGCATCCACTGCGGCAGCAATAATAGCCGCAGTGTAATCGGAACCCCCGCGACCAAGCGTTGTAGGGTTTCCACTTTCTGAGGAGGCAACAAAACCTCCCGCTACGATAATTTTATGAGGAGTTTTGGAGAAAAACTTTTTACAGTTTGCATTGGTAATTTTAAAATTTACAGCAGCTTTTTCATTTACTTCATTAGTGATAATGAGCGTTCTACTGTCAACATGGCCGGCGTCTAGTTGCTGATGTTGGAAGTACTCACTAATGATGTATGAAGAAAGCATTTCTCCATAGCTAACAATTTTGTCTGATAGTTGAGGAGTGATCTCTCCAATTAAGAAAGCACCTTCTAGTAAGTCTTCAAGTGTGTTTAATTCACTTTTAATTTTACTCAAAATAGTGCTTTGCGCATGTACAGGAATTAAGCTTTTAACCGTATCTAGATGTCTTGTCTCAATTTCTTTTAGCACCGTTTTATATCCTTCATCTTGTTTTGAAGAAAGGTTTGCAGCATTCAACAAAGTGTCGGTAATTCCACCTAGAGCAGAAACGATTATTATGCAATTATCGGCAGCGCAATTCGCTACGATATCTTTTACTAAGGAAATATTTTGAGCATTGGCAACCGAAGTACCGCCGAATTTTAAGACTTGCATGTCATTGAATTAAAAATGTAATTTTTTGAAAAGGGCCTAAAAAGGCAGACGGACGAAATATATAGCAAATTACCCCATAGGGGTTGTAGCGGCTGTAGTGTACGTAAAGCCATTTGTAATAGAAAAATTAGTTGCTATATCGAATCTCATATCGAGCATTGGTCTAATAAAGTAGTAAAAGTAGTACTTTTGACTGCTTAATCAAATCATCAGTTGAATTTTTATGGATTCGATATTAAATCGGATTTTATAGTATCAATTGTTAGATTTTAGCTTTAATTGCCAACCTAAAATTAAGAATACCATTATGAAGCTTTTCAGTGCCGCACAAATTTATGAAGCCGATAAATTCACAATTGAAAAACAACAGATTTCAAGTGAGATTTTGATGGAACGTTCTGCGGTTCAGATTTTTAATTGGATTCATACGCGAATGCAAGGTGCTCCGGTAAAAATTCACTTGTTTTGTGGCATAGGAAATAATGGAGGAGATGGCATCGCTTTGGCAAGACATTTACAGGAACATGGTTATAATATTGCTGTTTACGTAGTGAATTACAGTAAGAAGCGTTCGAAAGATTTTTTAATCAATTTAGAGCGCTTAAAGGACCGAAAGATTTGGCCTGAATTTTTAGATTCTGATTGCACTATGCCCCTTATTGGGCGAGATGATATAATTGTCGATGCCATTTTCGGTATAGGGCTAAACAGGGCACCTGCACCTTGGGTTGTAAATCTTATGAATCATTTGCAGGAAACTGAAGCGTTTGTGCTTTCTGTGGATATTCCCTCAGGATTATTTACGGATAGAGTTCCTAAAGAAGAGAAAGATGCAATCAAGGCTAACTTTGTATTGAGCTTTCAAACTCCGAAGCTGGTATTTTTTCTTCCGGAGACAGGAAAATATATTGATCAATGGGAAGTGTTGGATATCGGTTTAGACCCTGAATATTTGACAACTACTGAAACCGAATATGATTTAATTGGGAAGCATGATGTGCTACCATTCTATATCCCTAGAAAAAAGTATTCCCACAAAGGAACCTACGGACACGCATTAATATTAGGTGGGAGTAAAGGAAAAATTGGCGCTGTAACACTAGCCTCAAAGGCCTGTTTAAATTCTGGCGCAGGTTTGGTAACGGCATATGTTCCTGAATGTGGCTTAACTTCTCTCCAAACAGCTTTACCAGAGGCAATGGTTCTTACGGGGGGCAAAGATTCCATTTCTAAAATTGAGTTTGATATGGAGCCTTCTGTCATTGGAATTGGAATAGGGCTAGGAACTGCTGAGGATACTGTAAAAGCAATTTCTGACTTTCTTGAGAATAACAAAACACCTTTGGTAATTGATGCTGATGGATTAAATATTCTAGCCAAGAACAAAGACTTATTAAAAAAGTTGCCTGCTCAGACCATTCTGACGCCACATCCAAAAGAGCTTGAAAGACTAATAGGGAAATGGAAAGACGATTTTGATAAACTAAAGAAGACAAAAACCTTTTCTAAAACGAACAATTGCATCATAGTAATAAAGGGGGCACATTCAATTACCGTATATGGTGAAAGAGGTTATATCAACACAACGGGAAACCCCGGTATGGCAACAGCGGGGAGTGGAGATGCCCTTACTGGAATTATATCTGGGTTGGTAGCCCAAGGATATGAGCCTTTAAAAGCAGCGGTTTTTGGAGTGTATCTGCATGGAAAAGCTGGTGATATATCGGTTGAAGAAACTGGTTATCAATCATTGACTGCTTCAAAAATTATCCAGGGTATTGGTAAGGCTTTTATTGATTTGTTCAAAATACCTGAGCCACCGCAGCAGGTTCAATCCGAGGAAGCACAATAGTATTCTTTGAATTACACTTAAGATAGAATAAGAAAGTCCCAAGGTTTAAAACCTTGGGACTTTTAGTTGTTCGCCATTCACAACTTTTATTATTTTCCTCTAATTCTTCTCTTAACCCAGGCCAATGCGTTCTCATATTTAATGAAGAACTTCATTGGCTTCTTGTAGAAAAGTTTCTCTATTTTAAAATTATGCATATCGATTTCCTTTACCGAAACAATGGCAAAGGCCTTTAGGTTATCTAGCCCTCTTAAATAGGTATAAACCGTAGGGTCAATTGCATACGAGTTTTTACGAAGGCTGATATAGCCAAAGTCTTTATTCCTAAAGTGTATTTCTGCAATACCTAAAATTTGATATGCTCTTTCTAAGGTCAGCGTAGCTCCATCTTCAAAAACGGATACCATGTAGTTGTCAAAGACTTGAATCTTTCCAACTTCCAATTGATACTCTCTGACAACAACTGTCTTCTTTGATTGTCCTAACTTCATTTAAATTCGTGTTATAGTGTGTCTCACACGAAAGTAGAGCTACCTGTCACGTTAGGGAAAAATAATAGACCAATAGCGCAAATATCGTTCGTACTGCGTTTTACTGGGGTTGCCTGTGTTTTATTTCTTACTAGGGTACTGATTAGGGACAAAAAAAGGAGCCATTTTAGATGACCCCGTTTGTTCTAATTTCTTACATCTATTAAGCTTCTGAAGACTTTTTGGGCTTCTTTATCTTTATGGTAAGTTCTTCTTTCTTTTTGTCTAAATCCATGTGAATACTATCACCCTCTTCAAGTTTTGAATTCACGATTTCCTCAGCTAAAGAATCTTCAATATACTTCTGAATAGCCCTTTTTAATGGTCTAGCCCCATATTGCTTGTCAAAACCTTTTTCGGCAATATAGTCCTTAGCCGCATCAGTTAGCTTTAAATCGTATCCAATATCCTTGATTCTTGCGAACAGCTTCGCAAGCTCGATATCGATAATTTGATGAATATCTTCTCTTTCTAACGGATTAAATACAATAACATCGTCAATTCTATTCAAGAATTCGGGGGCAAAAGCTTTTTTCAAAGCATTTTCGATAACTCCTTTTTGGTGTGCATCTGCCTGTGACTTTTTTGCTGAGGTTCCGAAACCAACGCCTTGTCCAAAATCCTTCAATTGACGAGCGCCAATATTGGATGTCATAATAATAATGGCATTTCTAAAATCAATTTTTCTACCAAGACTATCTGTTAAATATCCATCATCTAAAACTTGAAGTAGCATATTAAATACATCAGGGTGCGCTTTTTCAACTTCATCCAATAATATAACGGAATAAGGTTTGCGACGCACTTTTTCTGTAAGCTGTCCGCCCTCTTCATAACCAACATACCCAGGAGGTGCACCTACTAATCGTGAAATGGCAAATTTCTCCATGTACTCACTCATATCAATTCTTATAAGCGCATCTTCAGAGTCAAATAATTCCTTAGCTAATACTTTGGCTAACTGTGTTTTACCAACCCCTGTTTGACCTAAAAATATAAAAGAGCCAATAGGTTTATTGGGATCTTTCAATCCCGCTCTATTTCTTTGAATGGCTTTTGCAACCTTAGCAACTGCTTCATCTTGACCAATAACATTTGCCTTGATAAGCTCTGGCAATTCGGCCAATTTATTGCTTTCTGTTTGTGCAATACGATTCACCGGGATACCGCTCATCATCGAAACTACGTCAGCGACATTGTCTTCATTAACGGTTTCCTTGTGCATTTTGCTATCGTCTTCCCATTTCTCTTGAGCAACAGCTAGTTCCTTTTCTAAGCGTTTTTCATCATCGCGAAGCTTTGCAGCCTCTTCATACTTCTGCTTTTTGACAACACTGTTCTTTAATTCTCGAACATCTTCTAATTGCTTTTCAAGCTCAACAATCTGCTTAGGTACATCCATGTTAACTATATGTACACGGGATCCGGCTTCATCTAAGGCATCAATAGCTTTGTCTGGAAGGAAACGATCCGTCATGTACCTGTTCGTCAACTTTACGCAAGCAACAATGGCCTCCTCGGTATAGCTAACGTTATGATGATCTTCGTACTTCTCCTTTATATTTTGAAGAATTTCAATTGTTTCATCAACAGAAGTGGGCTCAACGATCACTTTTTGAAAACGTCGCTCTAAAGCCCCATCTTTTTCAATATACTGTCTATATTCATCTAAAGTTGTAGCACCTATACATTGAATCTCACCTCTTGCTAAGGCGGGCTTAAACATATTGGAGGCATCTAAGCTTCCCGTAGCGCCACCAGCACCAACTATGGTATGAATCTCATCAATAAAAAGAATAACATCATCATTCTTTTCCAATTCATTCATAACGGCTTTCATTCGCTCTTCAAACTGTCCACGGTATTTTGTGCCTGCAACCAAAGAAGCAAGGTCAAGCGTAACAACACGTTTTCCATAAAGAATACGTGAAACTTTTTTATTTATAATCCGTAACGCCAAGCCTTCAGCGATGGCACTTTTTCCCACACCAGGTTCACCAATCAACAACGGATTGTTTTTCTTTCTTCTACTTAAAATTTGAGAAACCCGCTCAATTTCTTTTCCACGGCCGACAACTGGGTCAAGTTTATTCTCCTCCGCCATCGCGGTAAGATCTCGTCCGAAATTATCTAGAACCGGAGTTTTGGATTTCTTGTTCCCTTTTTGACTAGAGGGAGCTCCGAAATTTCCTTCTTTGCCCTCGTTCACATCATCATTGTCACTAGGAAAAGATTCTGAGGTTGGCGCATCAACAATATCGTCGTCGCTTGTAATCATGAATTTGAACTGTTCCTTCACTCCGTCATAATCTACCTTTAACTTATGCAGCAACTTGGTAGTTGGGTCGTTCTCGTTTCGTAAAATACAAAGTAATAAGTGTGCGGTATTTATAGAAGAACTCTGAAAAAGTTTAGCTTCTAAAAAAGTAGTTTTCAAAGCTCGTTCTGCTTGTCTAGTAAGATGCAGGTTTTTTTTATCTTTTTGTACACTTCCTTGATTTGGATTTGAAGGACTTAGAATTTCAACCTTGCGTCGAAGGTGATCTAAGTCGACATCAAGTGCGTCAAGAATGCTAATTGCTTTACCATTTCCATCACGCAACAATCCTAGCATTAAGTGTTCGGTGCCGATAAAATCGTGACCCAGCCTTAGTGCTTCCTCTTTACTGTAAGCAATTACATCTTTTACTCTTGGGGAAAAATTATCATCCATATAACTATGCGTATCAGCATTAAAATTAATAAATCTCAGGCAATCTAAGGCAAATACTGTACCTCAATTCGTTAAAGATGTTCGAAATGACGAAAAAAGGTCTGAATTACAAAATAATTAACATTGTAATTATCAACTAACCACAACGCAGAAAGTGTTAATAAATTGTTGAAGAAACGTTTTGATGTATGCTTTGAAGGGGTCTATTTTACGTATATTGGCATACTTTTTTAACCCATAAAATTTAGTAAAATTTAGAAATGGCAGAAGGCGAAAAATTGATACCGATTAATATCGAAGATGAAATGAAATCTGCCTACATTGATTATTCAATGTCGGTCATTGTGTCACGTGCCCTCCCAGATGTCAGGGATGGACTAAAACCTGTGCACAGAAGGGTGCTGTACGGAATGTACGAACTAGGAGTTCGATCATCAAGTGCTCACAAGAAATCTGCTCGTATTGTTGGTGAAGTTTTAGGTAAGTATCACCCGCATGGAGATACTTCCGTTTACGATTCAATGGTCCGTATGGCACAGGAATGGAGTTTGCGCTACATGCTTGTGGATGGTCAGGGTAACTTTGGTTCGATAGACGGCGATAGTCCGGCGGCAATGCGTTACACAGAAGCCCGTATGCGTAAGATTGCTGATGACATGTTGGCGGATATCGATAAAGATACTGTTGACCACCAACTAAATTTTGATGATTCACTGGAAGAGCCTACGGTGCTTCCGGCAAGAGTTCCGAATTTACTGGTGAATGGAGCATCAGGTATTGCGGTAGGTATGGCGACTAACATGCCTCCTCATAACCTTTCCGAAGTTATTGACGGTACGGTAGCATATATCGAGAATAATGATATTGAAATCGATGAGCTAATTACACATATAAAAGCTCCTGATTTTCCAACAGGAGGTATTATCTATGGATATGACGGCGTAAAAGAAGCTTTTCACACAGGAAGGGGTCGTGTTGTTATGCGCGCTAAAGCTACTTTTGAAGAAGTTCAAGGTCGAGAATGTATCATTGTAACGGAAATACCATATCAGGTCAATAAGGCAGACATGATCAAAAAAACTGCCGATTTGGTCAATGATAAAAAAATAGAAGGCATTTCTAGTATTCGCGATGAATCAGATAGAAAAGGGATGCGTATTGTTTATATTTTGAAGCGTGACGCCGTTCCAAATATCGTTTTAAATACGCTCTTTAAATATACCGCACTACAATCCTCTTTTAGCGTCAATAACATTGCTTTGGTAAAAGGAAGACCGCAACTGCTCAATGTTAAAGAGATGATTCATTATTTTGTGGAACATCGTCATGAAGTTGTTGTTCGCCGTACGAAGTTTGAACTGAAAAAAGCTGAAGATAGAGCTCACATTTTAGAGGGACTAATCATAGCCTCCGATAATATTGATGAAGTAATCAAGATTATCAGAGCTTCTTCTAACGCTGAAGAAGCCAGGGCAAACCTTATAGAACGCTTCAAGCTATCTGAAATTCAAGCCAAGGCGATTGTCGAAATGCGACTACGTCAATTAACAGGACTGGAGCAAGATAAACTTCGTGAAGAGTATGATGAGATAATCAAGACTATTGCCGATTTAAAAGATATCCTTGACCGCAAAGAGCGAAGAATGGATATCATTAAGGAGGAGCTTCTTGAAATCAAAGATAAGTACGGTGATGAACGTCGTTCTGAAATCAACTTTGCAGGCGGTGATTTGAGTATGGAAGATATGATTCCGAATGAGCAGGTGGTAATCACCATTTCTCATGCGGGTTACATTAAAAGGACGCCCCTAACAGAATATAAAACCCAAAATAGAGGAGGAGTTGGTCAAAAAGCTTCTTCCACTCGAAATGAAGATTTCTTAGAACATTTATTCGTTGGTACGAACCATCAGTACATGCTGTTTTTTACACAAAAAGGAAAATGTTTCTGGATGCGGGTTTACGAAATTCCCGAAGGAAGTAAAACTTCTAAAGGTAGGGCGATTCAGAATTTGATAAATATCGACAATACGGATAAGGTAAAAGCTTTCATTTGTACTCAAGATTTGAAGGATGAAGAATATGTAAATAGTCATTATGTAATAATGGCTACCAAAAAAGGAACTGTAAAGAAAACATCTCTTGAGCAGTATTCTAGACCACGTCAAAACGGTATTAACGCTATCGGAATTCGTGAAGATGATGAATTGCTGGAAGCAAAGTTGACTACGGGAACGAGTCAAATTTTCTTAGGCTTGAAATCCGGTAAGGCCATTCGCTTTGAAGAAAGTAAAACGAGACCTATGGGTCGAAATGCTTCCGGTGTACGAGGTATTCGATTGGCAAGTGAAAATGATGAAGTAATAGGAATGGTTTCAGTTCATAATTTCGAGGACGAACTTCTTGTAGTTTCCGAAAATGGATATGGTAAAAGGTCTAGTATTGAAGACTATCGTATCACCAACAGAGGGGGAAAAGGTGTGAAAACAATTTCAATAACCGAGAAGACCGGCAACCTTGTGGCGATTAAAAACGTATCTGATTCAGACGACCTTATGATTATCAACCGATCAGGTATTGCAATCCGTATGTCTGTAGAAGACCTTAGGGTGATGGGGAGAGCTACCCAGGGGGTGAAATTAATCAACATCAAAGGTGATGATTCTATTGCTGCGGTGGCTAAGGTTATGAAGGAAGAAGATGATCTTGACGAAGTGGATATCCTTGATATTGAGGTAACTACCGAAGATGGCACGGCTATTGATAATGGAAGCACGGATGCGACTGAAAATAGCTCCGAAGAAGAATAAAATAATAATCAATAAACTCTAATTTTTAATTAATTCGAAAATGAAAACTAAAATTTTTATACTGGCTGCCATGTCCTTTTCAATGGTTGGTTTAGCTCAGAAAACGGAAATCAAAGCTGCTGAAAAAGCATTAAAAGGCGGTGATGCAATGGCTGCAAAAACCTCTTTGGAAGCTGCATCAGGATCGATTGCGGGAGCAGATGCAAAAATGCAGGCACAATATCACTTTTTGAGAGGTAAGGCTTATGCTGAATTGGCAAAAGGTGGTGATAATGAGGCTTTTTCAGAGGCAGTGGACTCTTTTAAAAAAGTAGTTGAAGTTGAAGAAACAAGTGGTAAAGCAAAGTATACCGATGAAACAAATCAACGATTGGCAGCTGTAGTAGCCGATTTGGTAAATTCTGCGGTAGATGATAACGGCAAAAAGAACTTTAAACAAGCAGCTGAAAAGTTGTACATGAGTTATAAAATTAGCCCCAAGGACACTTCTTATCTGTATTATGCTGCCAGTAGTGCTGTAAATGGTGCTCATTATGAGCAAGCTTTGACCTATTATAATGAGCTGCAAGAAGTGGGTTATGATGGAAGCGCTACGGTTTATAAAGCAACCAATACCGCAAGTGGTGAAGTTGAAATAATGGACAAGGTCCAGAGAGATTTAATGGTTAAGTCTGGAACTTATACCGATCCTCTAGATGAAAAAACACCATCGAAGAGAGCTGAAATAGTAAAGAACACAGCTTTAATCTACGGGCAATTAGGTCAAGATGATAAAGCACTTGAAGCCTATACAAAAGCACGGGCAAGTAATCCTGATGATGTAAACTTAATTCTACAAGAGGCTAATCTTCATTACAAACTTGGTGATAAGGATAAATTCAAGACACTAATGGCCGAAGCTGCTCAGATGGAGCCTGATAATGCCGATTTACATTACAATATTGGTGTAATCAATATGGAACAAGGAAATCTTGAAGAAGCTAGAGCTTCATACATGAAAGCCCTTGCAGCAGACCCTAATTATACCAACGCCCAATTGAACCTTTCTACTACATATGTAAATGAAGGAAATGGATTGATTGATGAAATGAATTCTTTAGGAAATTCAAGAAGCGATATTGCTAGATACGATGAATTAAAGCAAAAGAAAGATGATTTATTTGGTCAAGGCGCAAAAATTCTTGAAGATGCTCTAAAGCAGAATCCTGATAACCAAGGACTTCTTTCACAGTTGAAGAACATTTATGGTGCAATGGGTGACAATGAAAACTTCATGCGCATCAAAAAGTTATTAGGAGAGTAATACACATTCTCTGTTGAAATTAAAACCCCCACTTCATACGGGGGTTTTTTATGCCATTTTTTTAATTACACGAAGTGAGTGGGTATAATTTCTTGTTTCGGCATTGAAGATACCGGTATGGTCCAAACGGTCAATCCTTACTTTTCCAAAAGCGTGAATTATGTAATTGTCTTTCATAATAATACCCACATGGTCAATAATACCCTCTTTGTTGTCAAAAAATGCCAAATCACCTGGCTCACTCTCTTCTATAAAACTTAAGGCTTCACCTTGCACCGATTGTTCGGATGATTTTCTTTTCAAGGAATATCCATTTATTTTGTAAACCATTTGAGTGAAACCAGAACTGTCAACTCCGAAAGGAGTGCGCCCTCCCAACAAAAAGGGAGCATTTAGGTATGTCAAGGCAGTTTGTACAAGATTGAATTTTTCTCTTTTGGAATCTATTGTACTTCCCTCGAAAGTATGTGGGAGCGCCTTAACTTTTTGCACAGAAGAGCCTATTATGATTGGAAGTAGGGTTCCAGAATCTTCGGAAACAAAAGAAATCAGGTCGCTTGAATATTTTACGTTATTAGAGTTCTCTAGTATTTCGTAATCTTTCTCCTCAATGATAACAATTTGGCGATTGCTTACCCACCCTTCAAAGCCATCAAATGCTAAACGAATACGGCTACAGCGTTTGCGATGTTCCAAGATTTTAAAATGCTCTCCGTATAATAATTGAGATACCATTTCTCCAGCATCATCAGCAGTCGCTCGAATTGGAACGACACTCAGGGGGCAAATACCGTATTGCATGGTTTGATAGAGGTATTAGTTTCTTTCCACAACAATTGCAGATGCACCGCCACCTCCATTGCAAATGGCTGCGGCCCCAATTTTGGAATTGTTTTGATCTAAAACATGAAGTAAAGTAACCAAAATCCTGGCTCCAGAACATCCTAATGGATGACCTAGAGAGACGGCACCACCATTTACATTTACATTATCATCTTTAAGTCCCAATAACTTCATATTGGCAAGTCCAACGACCGCAAAGGCCTCATTAAACTCAAAATAATCTACATCATCTATGGATATATTGGCTTTATTCAAAGCCTTCGGAAGCGCCTTAGCGGGAGCTGTAGTAAACCATTTAGGTTCTTGGGCCGCATCGGCGTAACTTTTAATGGTTGCCAAAGGTTCTAGGTTTAGTTCCTTAGCTTTTTCTGCGCTCATAAGCACAAGAGCTGCTGCACCATCATTAATAGTCGAGGCATTGGCCGCGGTTACTGTTCCTTCTTTCGAAAAGGCAGGGCGTAAATTTGGAATCTTTTCCAACTTTACGTTTTTGAATTCCTCATCTTCGGAAACTAATACAGGTTCACCTCTTCGTTGAGGTACTTCGACCGGTATAATTTCATTCTTGAATTTACCTCCATTTGACGCCTCTGCAGATCTTTGGTATGATTGAATGGCGAATTTGTCTTGATCTTCTCTACTAAAATCATGTTCCGTTGCACATGCATCTGCACAAACACCCATGGCATTTTGATCATATACATCCACAAGTCCGTCTTTCTGCATTCCGTCTATCAATGACGCCGGTCCGAATTTTTGACCAGTTCTCAAATGAACATAATGTGGAATCAAACTCATGTTTTCCATGCCGCCTGCAACAATTATCGAGGCATCTCCCAAAGCAATAGCTTGGGCAGCTTGCATTACGGTTTTCATACCAGAAGCACAAACTTTGTTTACCGTAGTACATGGAACACTATCAGGAATACCAGCAAAAATTGCCGCCTGTCTTGCCGGAGCTTGACCTGTACCAGCCTGTACAACATTGCCCATTAGAACTTCCTCTACCATATCAGGGGCCAATCCAATTTTGTCTAATGCTCCTTTAATGGCAATTGCTCCTAATTTAGGGGCCGGAATAGTTGACAACATACCCATGAAACTCCCTATTGGCGTTCGTACGGCTGATACAATTACTACTTCTTTCATGTTACAAATTCGTTTATTTCTTTGGCTGCAAAAATACGAATTTTAAGCTGATATAGCTCCTTGGAAATGAATGCTTTTTAAGGCTTGTGAGGACTCTATTGAAGCCTTTATTAAAAATGCAGGGCCGCCGAAAGTTCCCTTAGCTTATTATTTTCTATTTTTGAGAACAGATATCTTCTCTATGAGCAAATCGTTGGATACCTTGTACAAGAACCAATCCCGCATTTATAAATATTTTTTATACGGTGTATCCTTATTTCTTATTGTTTTTTTCTTTCCGAAGGGTGGACAGTTTAAGTATGAATTCCAGAAAGGAAAACCGTGGCAGTATGAAAACCTCTATGCACCTTTTGATTTTTCCATAAGTAAGGATAAAGCCGAAATACTAGATGAAGAGCAGCGTATAAAAAGTAATCGAATTGATTACTATCAATATGATTCTGGAATAAAGTCTAAGGTCTATGAACAATTTGAAGCAAACTTTCCTTCTGTATTTTCTTCAGATGCTTACAGCGAAAATCAATTAAGGACACTATCTCAAACCGGTAGGTCGATTCTTGATGAAATTTACGAGAATGGAATTGTAAAAAAGACGGTATCCAAGAACCCCAAGAATAACGTTTACCTAATTAAGAACAATGAGGCAAGTGAAATACCTGCAGGTGAACTATATAGTGTGCAGGATGTAGAGGGTATAGTAAACGAGACATTGCGAAAAAGTGGCTTGATAACTTTTAAGGCGGCTTATCAAGAGCTGTTTTTCAACCTGACAACTCCAAACGTTCGCTATGACGAAGACCTTTCTACTAAAGCATTGAATGATGAACTTTCAAAAATTTCATATACCCGCGGTACGGTTGATGAAGGTAAGTTGATTATCGCCAGGGGTGAGGTTGTTGAAGCGGAAAACTTCAAAGTTTTAAATTCGTTGAAGGGGGAATATGAATCTGAACTATGGACGGCGAAAAGTCAGTATTTCATCCTCTTCGGATATGCTATTTTGGTAGCTTTAGTCTTAATGATGCTGCTATTGTTTTTAAAGAAATATCGACCAAAAATCTATGAAAACAATACGAAGGTCACTTTTATTTTTTTCAATGTTCTTTTGATGGTTTTTGTAACCACAATAGTGGTGAAGTATGACGAAGCTTATGTTTTTGTGGTCCCTTTATGTATACTTCCTTTACTGTTAAAAACCTTTTTCGATGCGCGGCTAGGACTTTTTGTACATGTACTGACCGTTTTGATTCTTGGGTTTGTTGTGCCCAATAGTTTTGAATATATTTTTCTACAAATTATCGCAGGTATTGTTACCATACTTACTGTTTCTGAGTTGTACAAAAGGGCAAATCTTTTTATCTCTGTCGGACAAATAACGCTCATCTACATTGTTGGATATCTGGCTTTTCATATTATTCATGAAGGGAATTTGGAAAACATAGTTTGGTTTACATTGGGTCTATTTTTACTAAATGGAATGATAACGCTCTTCGTTCAGCCCTTAATTTATATTTATGAGAAAGTATTCGGCTTAGTCTCGGACGTTTCTCTGTTAGAACTTTCTGATACAAACTCTAAATTATTAAAGGAGCTTTCAAATAAAGCTCCAGGTACCTTTCATCATTCATTACAAGTATCCAATTTGGCGGAAGCTGCTGCAAATGAAATAGGTGCGAATGCTATGTTGGTTAGAGTAGGGGCCTTGTATCATGATATTGGTAAAATGTTGAATCCCACTTACTTTACAGAGAATCAAATTACCAATGTAAATCCGCATGACGAGTTGTCGCCAAAAGATAGCGCAAGGATTATTCTAGATCATGTTATTGGCGGAATTGAATTGGCTCGTAAAAATAATTTACCAGACAGGGTCATAGACTTTATAAGGTCGCATCACGGGACAACCTTGGTTTATTATTTTTTTAAGAAACAGCAAGAAATCGACCCAGAAGCAAATGCTGATGATTTTAGATATCCAGGTCCAACACCATTTTCAAAGGAAACGGCAATTTTGATGATGGCGGATTCTGTTGAGGCGGCGTCTAAGAGTTTAAAAAATCCAACCTTCCTTATTATTGATGAATTTGTAGATAAGATAATCGCTGGTCAAATGGCAGCAAATCAGTTTTTGAATGCAGACATTACGTTTAAGGAGATTGAATCGATTAAGAAAATATTCAAGCAAAAGTTGACTAATATTTATCATTTAAGAGTGGAGTATCCTGAATGATTGTAAATTCCATTAGGTTGGAATAATTTTTGCGGCTAAATTCTAAGGATAAAACACTTGAGAGTCATGAGAATAACCATACTTAAATTAGCCGTCGCCCTACTTTTTTATTGCCCATACCTTTTGGCACAGGGAAATTCTGCAAAAGAATACTCCATTAATAAATTGAAACAGACCGCAATTCAAGATGCCAGTATACGAGATTCATTGTTTTTATGGCAAGAACGAGTGGTCCTACATACTGATAAATCTTTAGTGGTAAAAGATGAACCTTTGTTTTTCAAAGCCTACATGTTAACTGGGCCTAATCGCCTCAGAGTGAATGCAAGCAATGTTCTAATAGTTGATTTGGTCGATTCAAGTGGTGAAGCGATTCTTACCCAGTATCATGGCATTAAATCTGGTGCAACCAGCGGTTCATTGGATATACCCAAGAAGTTAGCTGATGGGAATTACTTTATAAGAGCCTATACCAGATGGATGAAAAATTATGGAGAATCTTTTTATTATTCGAAGCGTTTGGTCATTTCCGGCGACAAAAAAGAGCTTTCGGATGATTCTTCTCCAGCGTTTAAAGTAACTTTTCATCCGGAAGGGGGACATTTATTTAATTCATTAGCCAATAGAGTAGTAATAAAAGCAGTGACCGAAAATGGCACTCCAGCAAAACTTCAAGGTACTATTGTAAGTGAAAGCGGGAGTATAAGCATGCCTATTTCAAAGTATGACTCCGGCTTATTTTCGGCAACTTTTACGCCAAGGGCTAATGAAGTGTATCAACTAACAACTTCTGATGGCCGCACCTTCAATTTACCAAGGGCAGTGGATGAAGGTTATCAGCTGAGTGTTAATAATCTAGATTCCTCAAAGATTATCATCATTATTAAGCCAACTAAAACTTCCAAGAGCAATGTGCTTCATTTGAAAGGCGAAATGGCAGGTGTAACTTATTTCAAAAAGAATTTGAAAGTTGACGAAGGCGAAGTAAAGTTGGATATTCTAAAAAATGATATTCCCCACGGAATAATGAAAATTTCCCTATTCGATGAAAATCGAGAATGGGCTTCACGATTTATAAATATTGAAGGGTATAATCGGTTAAATCTTGAAATTTTTCCACTGGAGAGGAATGAGGAGGAAAATGGAATAGCTATAAAGTTGCTGGTGAAGGATAATTTGGGTAATCCGGTAGAGACCGAACTTTCTTTAAGTGCAAGAAGTCTTCGAAATGAGAGTCCATTTCTAAACGAGCAATTTCAAGAAGAACACTTTTGGGCTACGAGTTCAAAAAGTAGGAATAGAGAAGTCAGGTTCTTAAATGATATACGAATGATAGCAGCGGATACTGCATCTTTTGATTTTAGTTCAACTTTTTCCGAACAAAAAATTCAGTATCCCTTTCAAAAAGGGTTGGAGCTATACGGCTATGCCTACGATTTGAACAACACTCTGCTAAAAAACAAAGAAGTTCAAGTCATTTCTGGGGGGAAAGAGAATGTTTTAGTGAAGGAAGAGAAGACGGATGACAATGGTATGTTGCGACTTACAGATTTGAATTTAACTGGTGAAAATGAAATGGTTTTTAGAACCAAGGGAGATGATTCAAAGTCTCGTCTGGTGAAATTTTCACAAATTGAAAATCCTACTGAAGATAGCAAGGAAATCAATAAAAGAACGAATAGAAAAAGGGACAGCAAGAAACCATTGCAACCATCTGTTTGGCAACCAATTGACACAACTGGTTTGATTGAACTTGATGAGGTAGATGTCAAGGAAGGTAGAATTAAAAAACGCGCTTCAGCTCCTGTATATGGAATCAAAGCTCGTCAAGGAAGAGTAGTTATTCAAGATCCAAAGAGACCTAAATCAATTTTTGAGCTTCTTATTAAAATACCAGGTATAACTGTTTCGGGTAATCCAAATAGTCCTAACATTGGATCTTCAGGAGAAATTTTCGGGAATGCTCCAACCCAATCTGGTTCGACACTTGATCAACCAGGACCATTATGGGTCGTTGATGGAATGATGTTGGAAAATTCAAATGTTTTTCAGACTTCTTGGGGTTTGACTGAAAACGATATTGAAAGAATTGAGTTCATTAGCCCCTATAATTCAGATGCATCCATGTGGGGGTCTAGGGCCGATAAAGGTGTTTTTTTAATTTATACTCGAAACGGATCTGATATTGATTATGTCTCCAGAAAAGAGGGTCAGTTTACCTTTAAGGGTTACCACAAATCGATAGGATATGATTCTTATAATCGCAAACTTCTTAAAAGATCTAGAAAAGATCAGGTTTCCCTATTTTGGGATCCGAACGTTAAAACAGATGAAAATGGTGAGGCCATCGTAAGATTTAAGACTCCACCTAATTTTGATAACATTATGGTAAATGCCAAAACGATAACTGAGAAGGGAGAAATTGGTAGTGGAAAAGCCATTATCAGAGTCATCGAGTAGTTGCCTTATTGACTATGTATAAATGGCGTTTTAAGTTGATTTTCAAAAACCGCAATATTAAAAAAATTAATGAAAAAATTGTTGCGTTCTCGAATAGTATAAAGTACATTTGCATCCGCATTTTATGCGATAGTTCATTGAAGATATTTAGGAGAGGTGCCTGAGTGGCCGAAAGGAGCGGTTTGCTAAATCGTCGTACCCTAACAAGGGTACCCAGGGTTCGAATCCCTGTCTCTCCGCAAGAGTCTGTGTGAGAGTACAGCAATACCATTTTCTATTTTTTGGAATCTGGTATTTATTTTTGAAATTTTTATGCTACGGGGTGTAGCGTAGCCCGGTTATCGCGCCGCGTTTGGGACGCGGAGGTCGCAGGTTCGAATCCTGCCACCCCGACAAAAGTGGTATTTTTAAATACCATCTTTTTACTAAACAAATGAAAATCAAGGAATTACATTTTCCTTGATTTCATTTGAATAGTTTTAGAATCATATTTGAAGGTGTCCTATTAGGTGTCCTATTGATAAATATCAATTTTGTATCTTACACCTAGATTGTCGCAATTGATCTTCACAGCGATTTGACTTTCGTTTAACGGAATTAATAACTCTAAAACGAAAGTGATGAAAACAGTACACACTTTTAGCGTAGTATTTTGGTTAAAGAAGCGTTCCACTAGAAAGGATGGCACTATTCCTATTTATGCGCGAATTACAGTTGATGGCATCCGTTCCGATGTCAGCACAAAACATTCTGTATTACAATCCTATTGGTCTTATGATACAGGTAGAGTAAAAACTAAGGTAAATGGAGCGAAGTCCATAAACGATGACTTGATGGAAGTTTACCAAGATATTACCCAGGGTAAAAAAGAGCTTCTAGAAGAAGGCAGGATCCTTACCGCACAGTCTGTAAAATTGAGATATCTCGGTCAGGACGTACCTTTACGAACACTCAAGGACTTGCTTCAATATCATAAGGATAATGAAGTACAGAAGTTGGAGGCTGGTACGGCCAAGAATTATGGTGCCACGGAAAAATACTTGTTATTGTTTATCAAAAAGAAGTATAAGGCTTCGAATGTGCACTTGGGCCACATCAATTATTCCTTCGTTCTTAGTTTTGAGAACTACCTTCGGAATTGTAAACCGTTAAAGGCCTCTCAACCATTGACTAATAATGGTATTATGAAGCATATGGAACGGTTGAAAAAGATGACGACTATAGCATTTAAATTGGATTGCATCAAGAAAGACCCTTTTGCGTTTTTCCGTGCAAACTTCAACAGGTATGATAGACCTTTCCTGAGTATCGAGGAATTGAAATTGATGGAAAGTCTTTCTTTGAAAGACATTGGACTTGGATATGTTAGGGATGTTTTCGTCTTTGCATGCTATACGGGCCTATCCTACATAGATGCAAAGCAACTTAAACCTGAACACGTTGTTCTTGGGATGGACGGGGATGATTGGATATTCACACGCAGGGAAAAAAGTGAGACATTCGTAAAGATTCCATTATTGGAAAAGGCCAAGGTCATACTGAACAAATATGCGGATAAACTTTACGGGAAGAATGAAGACTTGCTTTTACCTGTTTATTCTAATCAGAAATGTAATAAATATTTGAAGGTCTTAGCTTCCAAGTGTGGAATAGACAAGAATCTTTCTTTTCACTGTGCAAGACATACTTTCGCAACATCCGTTACTTTGGCCAATGGTGTTCCAATAGAAACCGTATCTAAATTACTTGGTCACAAGAAACTTTCGACCACTCAGATCTATGCCAGAGTATTGGAAAAGAAGATTAGTGCAGATATTTCGGACCTCAAAGTAAAACTTAAATCCACGGAAAGAAAAGTTGCGTAAAGCGTGTTTTTTTGAAGATTACGAAATTTTGATAAACAAAATGTGTTAAGATCGTTCGATTTTGGTTCCGTGCGTTTTGTTTCCAATATGTTTATCCTTGAAGGTCAAATTGCGAGAAAAGGCTGAAATCAAGCTACATTTTTGATTCAGCCTTTTTTAATGGAGTTTCATTCATTACAAAACCACTTGACTAACCCTACCCTTAGTTTCCCTAATTACAGTTTGAATTTTTAAGCTGGTTCAAGTATATTTTGGAGTTGTCGATAATGAAGGCATGATTTTTGGGGTTTGATATTCTCGAAGAAATTCAAATTTCTAATTCAATACTCGTCTACGCGAATCCCCATTCCTACAATGAACGATGGTGTTAACTGTTGTCAAAATTAGGGGATATGGAAAGAGTATTACTTTCAGAAAAGTTATTAGAAGAATTAAACGTCCTTGAAAACACAATTTCAGAGGTCATTAAAAAATGTGACCTATCCATCACGAAATGCAGAGACGTTATCTATCGGTTCAAAAAACAGATTTCAAGCTTCAAGTTTAAAAATACCGATGCCGAAATCCACTTCTTTAAATACATCAAACAAGTTCCCTTGTCCAATTTGGTGTACTATTCGGAACTGCGTTCATTTGAAATTCAATTTCCAGTTGGTAACCAAGATGTCCAAAAAGAGTATATACAGAAAAAGATGGATAAGATCAATCGATTCTTCAGATACAATCTTGACTTTACGCAATACATTGAACAGGAAAAGAACCACTTAGATGAGAATTACTTTACTAGGGCAAATTTTCGAGATGTAAATATTACTTATTCGAGACACTATTATCGTGATAAGGATTTCAGTACATCCCACGATTTATTGTTAGCTAAGTTATTTGCAAATAAGAGGTTGATAGAATACTTGCAAAAGCGCCTTGCAAAAATTGATTCTGACTGTCCACCATGCGATGAATGTTCTGAGAGTGAATTGAGATGGACATTTTCAAATACCGCTTATGTTGAACTCATATACGCTTTGGTAAGTGTAGGAGCGGTAAATGATGGTAAGATTGAGATTTCGATAATCGATAGAGCTCTTTGTAGGGTTTTTAACCATGACTCTGGAGATATTTATAAAATCTACTCCGAAATTCGTCGAAGGAAAAAAAGCCGGGCCAAATTCATGGAAGACCTTACAAGAGGGTTGGAAGACAGAATGGACAGTGCTGACGCGGGATAGGTTATCCGAGGATAATACTTTCTCTAAAAATGTTAAAATTTGACCAGAGGTCAGGTGTACTGTTGAATTTTCTCCATTGTTTATAATCAAATTTGTTTAAAGGGATACAAAATAATTCACCGAATAGAAATTGATTCCCAGTAGATTAATTCTAATGTAAACAAATGGGTTATGGCAGCAAATATCATTACTACAGAAGATTTAGAGGAGTTCAGAATTAAACTGCTCAACGAAATCAAAGAATTACTTGCAACACATGGTAGGGTAGGAATCGATCATTGGATCAAGTCGGGACAGGTAATGAACAAACTTGAAATAAGTCCTGGTACCCTTCAAAATTTCAGGATAAACGGAACCATCCCCTTTTCAAAACTTGGCGGTATCATCTACTACGATGAGGAAAAGATTAATGAGATTCTAGAGAACAATGAGATTGACTTTAAAAGAAATGCGGCATGAAAATAGCGACCTTTAATATTCAAAATCTATTCCACAGACATACCGAAATGGTGGAGTTGGAATATGAAATCAAATCCGAAATTTGGAAAGAAGAGTTTGAGATTCTAATGCTAAAAGCAGAGCGGACGGAGGAAAATTATATTCGCATGCGAGAATTGGCAAATCTTTTAGGCTTTCATAGCACCTCGTACGAACCATATTTATCGATGTTGAATTTCGACGGAAGCTTGCACGTCAAATCTTCAATGAAAGTTATGGAGACGCGAGCATCATACATGACCGATTGGAACGGTTGGACAAAGCTTAGATCGGTACCCATATCCAAGAACTCAATAATCAATAAAGCAAAAGTCATAAGTGAGGTCGATCCTGATATTATTTTAATGCAACAAGTCGAAAACAGGGAATCACTTATCCAGTTTCATAATTCATTCTTTAAAGAGAATCAAAGCTCAAATTATGAAGAGATTATGCACCTTCAGGGAAATGACGGTAAGGGTTTAGGTATGGGCATCCTTTTAAAGAAAGGTTATCATTTAAAATCCCTGAAATCCTTTTCAAATGAAAGGGATACGGATGGCAGCTTACTCTTTAATACAGATTTTCAGCAATACAAAATTAAAACCCCTGAAAACAAAACATTGTATTTGCTTTGTTGTCAGCTAGAAGGTGAAAACGCATCTGACACCTTACGAAAAAAGCAGGCTAAAAAGGTAGCCGAAGTGTATACCGACCTACTTTCAAAAGGAATTGAAAATATTGTTATCGCAGGTACCTTAAATGCTCCTTCCTATGCCGATTGTATTTCTCCCATTATGGAATCAGGAGTTTCAGACGTTGTTAAGCATCAATCTTTTGATGTAATGGCGGATTCAGGAAAAGATGCAGGCTATTATCGAATGGGGGCTTATCGAATGGGTGTCAACATTAAGCAAAAAGACTACCTATTGGTTTCTCCTATTTTGTATGATAAAATAAACACGTGTGGCATGAACAGAAAGGGTATGTGGCCGTTGAATAAACCGGAATGGGAAACTTATGAAACTGTAGAGAAAGAAAAAGATGCGGCAAGCGACCATCCCTTATTATGGGCTGATTTCAAATTAGAAGATTCGATTCGGCTATATAAAAAAAGTGCATAAAGCATGAATGCTTTAAAGTTAGTTTGAATGTAAAAATATTACTTACCTCAATTTCATGCCAAGCAGAGCTGTTATTCATTAAAAATAGGAGCAACCAAAGTTTTTGAAATAGAATTATATAAGTTATTTGAAACGTTCGCTTTAGTTGCATACTTTTTCCAATCAGTTACTATATCTTTAATTTCACTAATTATTTTTTCTCCTTTTTTAATGTTATTGTCCTTTGCTATTTTCATTAAGTCCGATTTCTCAATATTCTTGTGTTTCCCGTTTATACTTAGCGTATGCTGACTTACCCAAATATTATTTGGGTCAAATGAGTAGCAAACATCATAGGCTGGAGAAAGCTCCCATTTACTGTTTTCTTTGAGCCTAAAGGAAAAGTTCTTTGTATGGTCGTCATAATTGGTTGCCATTACATTGAATACCATCCTTCTGAACATTTGCTCGGCCTCCGGATAGGTCAATTTAAGTATTCTCATTGTCTGAAATAATTGCTCGTAACTATAGCCTTGTAAGTTGTTATAATCAAAATGCTGAATTCCGCATAACGTTTGAATATGATGCTTTGTGTTATTGCCTTCTCGGTCGAATCTTTTTGTCATGAAATGCGCTCTTTCGTTTTCTTCGAGTAATCGGCACTCCATCATATTAATTCCGCAGTCTTTGGCCATTAAATAGTATGCGTATTCAACTCTTCCAAATCCAAAACTTTTACCAAATTGCGCATCACTTACACCATCGAGTTTAATCAGCCAATGTTCAAAACCTTTTGGGGAATCCGTCTGCCCTGATCTGACCTCACCGGTTTTTTCATTGTAAGCAATTACTGCTTTTGGTCTGGCACCACCAGCGGATGTTCCTATTGTTAATATTTCACTCATTGCTTTTTGCTCATTGCCCTTGAGATTAGTTTCAAAATTTTCTCTATTCGAGAGCATTTTTTGAGCAACTTCGACTAGGCTTTTTATCTCTACAGCGAATGTTTGATTGTTTGATTTGAGGCTTGCAGGATGAAATTCTAGTGCCCCCATGCCTCTTAATCCGATAAAACATAATTGTTCAACGGGGTTCATGCTGTTTGGTGGTCTACCTTGTTGTGCTAGCCATATGTTTATTAACTGGTTGCCATACTTGTCAGGGAGTGCATCAGCTAGTAATCCTGGAAGTCCTTTAAAAGTAGAAACCTCCTCATTTTTTGATTTTCTCAATTCTGGAAAACTATAAATCCGGTCTCCATTTTTTATAGGCATTTTTATTGGGGATAGGTCTTGATTTCTAGTCAAGAATTTTTTGTCAAATTGAAAACTAGCCAATTGCTGGTTTGTATCCCAACGAGCAGCTCCAACTAATTCGCCCCATATTTTTATTTCAACTGCGTCTACCATTCTGAATCTTCATTTGAATTAGTGGTTTTGTTTCGAGCGCGTTGTCTTTTGTTTTTTTTAAGTTTAGCGTATGCTATTGGACTTATTTCATCACTTACTTTAAAAACGTCCATAACGTATAATAAATCAAGAACTCGTAATACTTGCATTAGACTATTCAGCGATACTTTTTCGCCACGCTCCAATAGACTAAGTGTGGAGCGACTAATATCTGCTGCTTTGGCCACTTCACTTTGTGATTTGTTTTGATTTAATCTGTGATGTTGAATAAAAGCACCTATTGTTTCGATTAGAGCTTTGTCGCTCATTGAAATCCAATTTATGTATGAATTATCATTCATAATATCATTTTTACCTATTTAATGCATGAAATATCATTCAAATATACAGATATTCTTCGATTAATTGATCTTAATTCGCATTAAAAATCATTCACTAAGTACTAAAATTGTAGTTAATGCATGATATATCATGCATTTTTTAAATCAGAATTACTACTAAAAGCTCTATATGTGGCCAAATAAGTAATGAAATTCTAGTTTTGGCCACTTATAAGTTCTTGTTTTTACAATTCCTAACGAACTGGGCCACTTCTTTATACATCGCTGAAACAATAATTCCAATACTCTTTACGACCTCTGATATCAGCTCTTTCATAACATTCGATTAAATTGCCATTAGAATAGCCAAGGCCAATGCCTTCCTGTTTTGGCTGTCTTTTAAATAGTTAGATTCACTTGAATTGGACAAATATCCAAGCTCTAATAGAATAGCAGGACAGTGTTCTTTTATTTCCCTTAAAACCTGAAAATTGCCTTCCTTGGGTTTTCTGGTCATAAAGCCCAGATTCCGATTTAGCTCATTCAAAATTGTTTGGGCGTACATTTCGGATAGTTCATTATTATCATAGGTATAAACTTCTACGCCTTTTATGTTTGAATCACTTATATGATTACAATGCAACGAAATAAAAATATCCGGCTTAATATGTTTGACAAGCCTAGTTCTATCGTCCAATGAGATAAGTGTATCCTTATTCCTTGTTAAATAGATATCATATTTAGATTCCAACAAAATGCTGTTCCAAGTAATCATACTTCGCGCTATGTCAAGAACAATATCTTTTTCTTGAAGGCCGTTTGTCGATACCGTACCTGAATCAATTCCCCCATGTCCTGCATCAAGAACAATAACTTTTCTCTTTGCCTCTAATGTTTGCCCAATAGCTTTGTTGTTACCTAGAATTAATAGACCTATAAGAAGGATTATCCTTGACTTCATTGATTCACGATTTTACGATTCTTCATTGAGCAATATTCAACGAATCTCTCAAAACCATGTATTTCCATTAAAAATTAACGCTATTCCTAGTTAATTTTTAAGAATCCTTTGGTAAAAAGTACAATCCACTTCTACATTCCATAATAATTAATCACAGGCCGAAAATGTTTCGACCTTAAAATTATCAGTTATGGAAAAAGCTAAAAGTCTAACGCTGGCATTCCTGTTTATGAGCCTTGCCAGTTACGCTCAGGTCGGTGGAATCGAAGATTCCGTAAACGACGTATCGGATACCATCCGTGCCATCTTTCCCATTATCCTTGGGGTCATCTTTCTCATAGGTTTCCTATTTAATGCGGGTCACTTCTTCGGTGAAAACGCCGACCTTAAAAAGGGTATTACAAGGGTACTGGTATTTGTACTTATCGCGGGTGCCGTCGTCGGCATCTTTACCTATTTAATCTCAATAGTCGTGTAATGAGAAGCTACGAGGTTTACCGGAACATCCGCAAAGGGGCATTGATATGGGGTCTGCCTATATCGCTTTTTGCCCTTTTGATGGTGTCCGTCGTAGCCTCACTGTTGGTCATTATTTTCTCTTTCAGCTTGATAATGGTGCTCTCTCTTTTTATCTGGAATGCCGGCCTTTTTATAGGTCTAAATAAAATGAACGGCAGCACTCGGCTTTTCAATATCAGAAAGGTATTCCCTAAAAGCATCAGTAATAAAAAAGACAATATCCTGAACCATGTCAAAGATAAATATCTCTAAATATCATCCCATAGCGGACATCAAGGACCACTTGTTATTCTGTAACAACGGGAATGTCGTGGCATGCTACAAGGTGGAACTTCCAGAAATCTATTCCCTTTCGGAAAAGGATTTTGAGGACATGCACAGTAATTGGTTTCAGGCTATGAAATCCTTACCTGTTGGAACCGTAGTGCACAAACAGGACATTTATTTCAAAAAATCCTTCACTTCACAAAACCTACCCAATAACACGTTTCTATCAAAGGCCACGCACGATTATTTTAAAGGAAGGAGTCATATGGAGCACCATGGGTATCTCTTCTTTACACTTACCAAGAACAAACAGCTAAACAACTCAAAATATTTCAACCCCTTTCGCAAAGCGGATGCAAAGATTCCCGAAGTGCTACAAGAAAATCTGCAGCGTTTCAAAGCGGCCGTCAACGACTCGGTTTCATTTATCAATAATGGACGAAAGGTGTCATTGATACCGATGAGGAGTCAAGAAATCGTATCAATGAGTTCGGATTATTTCAACGGCTATAACGACGGATTTGATACAGCTATCGAATTGGGAAGAAAAGACATCCAAATAGGGGAAAATCATTTCGATGTACTTACCGTGAACAGCGAAAGCTGTTTTGGGGAGAAAGTCCAGACGAGTAAAATAAACGAACGCTTTACCTCAGATGATTTCAGTTTTCATCAAGGTTTTATAGATGGGCTTGGGCTTTCCCTAAACGAAAACCATGTGGTCAACCAGATTATCTATCTCGATGATAAACAGAAATGGCGAAAGCTGTTGGACAAGAAAATCGAGGAACTCAACAAGAGTTCCAACTTCGGTTCACAGAACAAGGTCATCCTTAAGAAAATCCAGCACATCCAAGAACAAATCAATACCGATGATAGTTCTCGAATCATACGTGGACACCTAAATGTCATCTATTGGCACCGCGAGGCGCGGAGCCTGGAAAAAATCGCTTCCCAAATAAAAACGGAATTCAAGGAACTGGATATAGTCCCCTACTATCCAAGTAGCGAAGAGCGCAAGAACTATTTCCTGAATAGTTATTGCTGTTTCGCTTCCAACTTTTCAAATGAAGACCTCTATGTGACCGATTTGAAGCATGCCTTGTGCTTGCTGATAAACAACACGAATTATCAATCGGATAAAACAGGAATCATCTTCAATGATCGCGAACATAACATTCCCGTACTCAAAGATGTTTGGGACGAAAAGAAGAAACGGATCAAGGCAAGGAACTTTGCCATTTTTGCCCCAACAGGAGAAGGAAAATCTTTCTTGGCCAATAACATCCTTCGCCAATATTTTGAAATGGATGTCCGTCTGGTCATTATCGACTTAGGGGGTTCGTATACCAAGTTCGCACAGTTATACCCTGAGCAGTATACTGTTCTGCGTTATGAGAGCGGAAAGAACTTAGGTATCAACCCCTTTTATATCTCGGATGTAAAAGATATCAGTCCAGAGCGTTTAGAAGACCTTTCCGTCTTTCTGTTTGAACTGCTGGCATCGGATTTAAAAGTGACCAAGGCACAATCAGTATCGCTAAAGAAAATCCTGCAGCATTATTACAAAACTGTTTCTGAGGCCCATTCCTTGGAGAGTTTCTATGGATTTATCCGAAACAATCGTGAGCAACTTCTGGAAACCCTTGGTATCGACAAGGCGTACTTCAACATTACCAATTTCTTGCACATCCTCTCGGAATATGTCGAGGGCGGATTGTACAGTTTCCTTTTTGAGATGAGCGAGGACCAATCCTATAAAATCGAGGACAAGCGATTGATCGTCTTCGAACTGGACGAGGTCAAGGACAACAAGGAAATCCTGTCCGTTATGCTAAAACTTATCAAAACGGCAATCCAAAGAACAATTTGGCGCAATAAGGAAGAAAAGGGAATCATCCTTTTCGATGAGTTCGCGAAGCAATTGAAGTTTCCCAATGTATTGGAAAGCGTGGAATTCTATTATCAGGCCATTCGGAAACAGGAAGGAGCAATTGGCATTATTTTACAGTCTATCAATCAACTTCCCGATAATTCCACATCTGCAAGTATACTTGAAAACACACAGGTCATTTACAGCCTGAACAATGAAAAAGGATATGACGAATTGATCAAAAGGCTCAACCTTTCGAGCCACGACCTGAACCAACTCAAATCCATTAAGAACGACCTTACTGGTGAACGCAAATACACCGAAATGTTCATCAAGATTGGTAAGGAGAGTAACATCTTCCGATTGGAAGTGCCACCAGAGGTATTCGCGGCCTACCTAACCGACGGCTCCGACAACGAGGCCATAATGGCCCTTTATAAGGAGGAAGACAATATGGAAATAGCTATCAAGCGGTTCTTGGAACGCAAAGCTGCATAGCATAAATAATGAATGTTTAATCAGATGACGAAATCAAAAGCTTCGGCATCACAAAACCCAGAAATCATGAAAATAACAATAAAAAAAATAGTGTTTACGGCATCCCTGATACTGGCCTTAACAATGCCCGGCCGTGCGACGGCCCAGGGGATTCCCGTTTACGACAATGTGAACTTTATCTCCTTTGTCAAACAACTGTTGGAAGCTGGAAAGCAGACCGCCAATATCATCAAGACGGTCAAATTTCTGAAAAAGCAGAAAGAGAATATCGAAAAGGTCAGTGCAGCCATTGAAAAATTAAAGGCAGTACAAGAACTCATCCGCAATAACAAACGCCTTTATGATACGGTGCAGGGAGATTTAAGGGATATTCTTAATTCACCGCATATAAGGGCGGATGAAGTGGAACGGATATCGACATCGTTCAACGCCATCTTAGATCAAGCTACGGAGGATTTGGAGTTCATAAACGAAATCCTATCAAGTGACCATTTGAAATTGACAGATGGGGAACGCATGCGGGCCATCCGTGCACATCAAAAGGAGTCCAAGGAAATGGTGACCGAAATCGAGCGTAAGACTGAGCGGTATCGAGATATCATTGCCTTTCGTGAAATGCAGGACAAGATCAATAATAGAAAAACTAACTATTAAAGATGGAACTCATGATTCCCTTGAGCATAGGACTTGAATATGTAGACGCTGTCTTTGAGACGATCAAGGGCACCGATTTCTCTACCTATACGATTAGGGGTATCAAGGTCTTGGCCGTGCTGTTTTTTTTGGTCAACATCCTTAAAAAATACAATGAGGGAGTTGCCGATAAGGAAGGACATTCATGGGGATTGTCCCCAAGGGATCTCGCAAAGAATTTTGTAATCGTCCTATTGGTCATATTCTCTACGCAGATCCTGGGCTTTTTCGATGGTATTTTGGTGGCTATTGAAGGCCAGTATCGCGATACCGCTCCGGCCTTGATTCCGTTGCAATTACAGGAAATTCCTATTGAAGAAGATGTTGGCGCTTTCGATGCGGCCAAGAAAGCTTGGGCTTTATTGTACGAAGCTTTGGTCACTCCGGTATTCGGGATAAAGATGTTCAGCTTTTTCATTGGATTGGTCCTATGGATGATAGACCTGTTCATCTATCCCTTGTTCTTGGCGGAACGATATTTCCTTTTAGGAATCATGCAGGCCTTTTTTCCTTTGGTCATCAGCTTGGCGGTTTTTGAGAAATTCAGGACTATGGCCTATACCTTTTTCAAATTGTATGCGGCTGTTTATATGCTTGTACCAGCTTTTTTTCTGGTCAACATTTTCGTGAACCAATTGTATTCGGAGATCAATGCCAATTTCTGGACGAACCTCTGGGGAGGGCCAACGGACAATAATACCATCAAGATTTTAGTGGAGGCAGCCACAATTGGGTTTATCGTCTTCCTAAAATTCAAACTGTATAAAAGGGCGACCTCCTTTACGCTAAGGCTTTTCACACAATAGGGTCATTGACCCATTTTAAAAATGATAGAATTATGAAACTACCGTATAAGAACATTTATGATATACTCAAACTGAACCGCTATGTGACGATTATAGTAACCGTTACAGCACTTTTGTCAAGCGTATTTTCAGGGGTGATGGTATTCAATATGTACCAAAAGGCGATGGGAAGCGCCTTTGCCGTGAATACGGATGGCTCTGTTATTCCCCTGAAGCTGGTATCCCAAAAAGAAAACCTTCAGGTCGAGGCATTGTCCCATTTGCAACTGTTCCATGAATACTTCTACGGTATCGATGACAGTAACTATGAAAGCAATTTGGAGAAAGCCCTTTGGCTTGGAAATAGCACAGTTGACAATGTCTATCGGCAGAAAAAGGCCGATGGGGTCTACAACCGGATATTGCAATATTCCCTGGTCCAAAAAGTATTGAGTGTCGAATCACAAGTGGATTTAAGGGCCGAACCCTATCGCTTTAAAACCATAACCGTTTTCGAAATCAACAGAGGGGCTGTCATTGACCGCTATGAAATGGTCTCAACAGGAGGACTTATTACGGTAGACCGAAACTACCCCAAGAACACACATGGTCTGCTGATTACCGATTATTTCGAGAATTCCCTAAAAAAGGTAAAAGAGCAGGAGTGAATTGAACTTAAAAAACGAACTATGAAAATGGACAAAAAGAAAATAGTGTTTGCAGCGGTCATCGGAGTGGTCATCTTATTCATCGTCGGCTATTCGTTTTTTATATTGGGCGCGGATGATGATACTGTCAACGAACTTCAACAGACTTTGGTGCCCGAACTGGAAGAGGGGGAGGATATGTATTCCTCCAAAAAGGTAGCAGTGGATGCCATAAAAGAGGAAAGGGAACGGATTGCCCCCAGTATTTATGACGAACGTTTCTTGGATGAATCGGGAATATACGATGAAGACCTTTTGGACAAAAAGAAACAACGTATCGTGGATAGTATATATCGTATCGGTCGTATAGATTACTCACAGGATTCCGCAGCTTCTGGAACCCGGGAACCATTACGTAAAAAGCGAAGAAAGAAAAACGAGGTTATCGATACAAAGGATACCATTTCTCCCTTGAAGGCAATGGGTCTCGAGCATCAATTGTTCTTTGCCGTTAGTCCCCAAGTGTTGGCGGATGGCACTGGTGAATCTTTGGTAGTCGAAATCGATGGCAAACAGACCATAAAGGTCAATGACCGGCTACAAATGCGAGTAACCCAAAACACGACCCTACAAGGTTTGGAAATCAAAAAAAATACCCTGCTCTACGGAATTGTAAAGTTCCGGCCGAACCGGGTAGTCTTAAATGTGCAAAACATAGCGGGAATTCCACTAAAGCTAAAGGCATACGATAATGCCGATGGATTGGAAGGCATTTACATACGAAACAGTTTTCGGGGCGAGGTCTTTAATGAGGTCTTGAGCGATGCGATTTCTGAATTCAATATACCCGGCGTTCCTGATGTTTCAGGGGCGGTCAATACTGGGGTAAGTGGAGTGAAAAAAGTATTCCAACGCAATAACCGTAACGTTAGGGTTACGGTCAACAATAATTACAAACTCATTTTAAAACCAAAGCTATGAGACGTTTATTCTTAATTTTATTATTGGCAACCTTAGGCAATATTTCATCTGCACAAGAGCCACAGCAATTGGACACGCTTTATGCAAATGAAAAAATGAACCTTGCCATCTTCTTCCCAACAAACATCCGTCAGGGAATAGTCGGTGCGAACAACTTTGTCTTCAGTTATAATCGAGAGCGCGCACAACCACTAGGGCTTTTAAAGGCAACTAAAGGAAATCAAAGTAACCTTCTGGTGGTCACTACCGATGGTAAGGTCTATTCATATGTTATCAAGTACGCTGATTCGTTGAAGGAGATGAACCGTTTTGTTTCCTTTTCGGAAAGTATCGGGCATGTACATCAAAGGGAGTCTCTCGTCATTCGTGACACCATACAAATGGATTCCAATATGGTCGTACACAAACAATACCCAAAAGCGTTTTTGGTAAAATCATCAGAAGCAATGCTCGAACAACCGGAACGAAAGAATATTTTCAAGCGAAAAGAAGGTGTTTCATTGGCCATTAAGAATATGGTCTATTTCGAGGATTTGGTCTTTATGCAGTTCGAGATCAAGAACGAATCGGGTATTGATTTTGACATTGACTATCTGAAAGTAGCGATGGTCATAGGTAACGAGAAACGCAGAGCTTCATATCAATCCGTACCGCTTAAGCCTCAATATGTTTATAAAATGCCTGAAAAAACTAGGCATGCAGAGACTTCAAGGTTTGTTTATGTACTACCGAAATTTACTTTGGGAGATAATGAGAAACTGGAATTAAGGCTAAAGGAATTGAAAGGGAATCGGGAATTGATACTAAGAAGAAGATTATAAGTAAATAGGACGGAATCAAAAATCGATTGCCAATTCTTCGTACACAACCTTCTCGATAATGTCAGGTCTATCACTATCGGCCTTATGTAGGTCCTTGCTTATGGGCCAGGTTTTAAATTCAAAGTCGGGCAAATCGTTGTCCAGAATATCGATTAGGTCATCTTGGTCCAGGTCATCCTCAAGCCAGTATTCAGCTTCGCCGTCTTCAAGTACTACAGGCCTTCTATAATCTCCATATTTGTTGCTAGGTTGATTATGTATGTCTTCGAACAAAGGGGTAGCCTTTTTGGTAAAAATAGAGAAAGTGACCATTTTATCTTTGGTAACATTATAAATACCTGCAAGGTTCATAGGTTTGTCTTTTATTCTTCTAAAGTAGAACGGAACCTTAAAAGGTTTTCCTTTGACCTTTACCGGAGTGGTATGTGGCTCGAAAAAACCATCAACGGGAATTATGCATCGCTTGGTAAAAACATTGTCGCCGTACATGTAATGATTGAATACATCTTCAGACCTGAGATTTAGTCCACCGTAGGCCCCACGGTTTTTCTTAAAATACTCTTTGAATTCAGTACCTTCTGCGGTAGAGGGCATAATACCCCATTTTGCCGGAATCATATGACCTTTTCGCTGTTGAGGAAAAATCCACATATTGGGGTGTGCCCAGCCGTTGGCATGATTGTATATTAATTCGTATTCTTTTTCTTCCTGTTCCCCTAGCAGTCTTTCAATTTCATAATAATCCTCTAACTCTCCGACCTTTCTTGTAGCTCTCGTACTGTAGCACATAACAAATCGTGTTTATTTAAATTTCAATTTACTGAAAATTGTTAAAGTTTTAAAAGTATAAAAAATGATTGATACATTTGGAATAAATCCATAAATAAGGAATATATCCAAATTATGTTTGTTCACAATATTGTTTTTAGAAATAATGGTCGGTTCGCCATTACTACCCTTTTGAGGGAGATAGGAGAAAATACCTTGAACCATCATTGCTGGAACAGAAAGCTCAACAAACCCAGACGCCTCAACCAGTTTTTTTTGGAGGCAAACGAGCACGGAACAAGGCTAAAATATAAATACCCCCAAAAAGGAGTTCATACCATTATGGAAGTCGATAAATATGAACTTCCTGAATGTGGATGGATCAGGGTAAAAGTCAAATGAAAAAGAAAACAGATGTTAGGACCATTTATATTGGAATGCGAAAACTAGACTTGATTGAAGGGCTTACGATTAAAAAGTATCTACCTGAAGGAATACTAAAGAGGGTCCATATGGCCATGGATGATCAGGGATTGGAATGGAGGGATGAAATAATCGAAGACTGCACTATGGTTATTTCTAATAAAGTGCATATTTCGGTCATGTACAAATACGATGCCCTTCGATTTAAGGGCTTATTGCTCTTTTGTTTTATGGACGAACCCAAACATGATTATCGGTTCTCATTTCCTTTAAAGCAGTTTCATATTGAATACTATACAAGAACAAAATATTGAAAGTATTACAAGAACGATTTTACCACTTTTTTAAAACTCTTTACAAAAAGAGGATTTTGTAAAGAGTTTGACTTTTTTACAGTATAGTTCATGGGGCTCAAATGTAATTCTTAAACCCTGCCCAAAAGGCGTTTTGTAAAGAGTTCTGAAAAAAGTCTAAAATTCTTAAGATGGTTTAGTCCTTCTGTTTAATATTCCCTCTTACATAAAGTTTTCCCTTGTCTTTCAGCTGCTGGTATATTTATTTGATAAATACGAGTGGAGCAATTTGAGAGACCAGGACAATCAGGGTTAAAATGATAACGTTTACTGTAACCGCCTTTGCAGATATAGACTTCTCCTTCGTGAAATTCAATGCCAGACATAATCTCCATTGCTTTAGACTGCTTTTGCCTAGTACTTGATGCCTGGGTTTGGGGTTGGTTTTCATCTGTTCGTACGTCGGTGTTATTTGATTTAATGTTTGGAAGCTCTGAAGTTGATTTATAACTATTGGTTTTCTCAGATTGTAATATTATATTTTCCTTACTTGAGTTATTTACTTCTTCCGATCGGGTTTTTAAATCTAAAATTGAGGAATTATTTTGTTTGATATTTTGGCTTTCGAAGCTTTCTTGAGATTCATCATTTATGGCATCGGTTTCAATTGTAGAATTTTGTTCTATTGAACTATTTATCTTTTCATTTTGAGGTTTTGCGTTTGGTTGAGGTGAATTGCCAATATTTCTGGATTCTTTAATTTTCTGAGTTTTTGATGTCTTATTTTTATCGTGTGGTATTGAAGAAAAATTGACTAGATTATTTTGTTCTACAAAATACCACAGAATCCCTAGAAGCAGGAGCCCAATAAAAGAATAAAGCAACCATTTTAAGCCCCTGGTTAGATGTTGAAAGGTTCTAGTAAATGGGCCACTGATTGCATAGACTAGAAGTATTAAAGCTCCTATTAATATACCCGGCAGCCCAAAGGACATCAGGACAAGTAGACCAACCAATAGTCCTAGGGCTCCAAGGCAACCAAAACCAGAACTATCAAAGAAATTCCAACCCCAATTTTTATTGCTGTTTGTCCATGAACCAAAGTTTCTTGACCAAAAGGATTTTTCAAAGCTAGGATTCGAAACTGGGTCTTCAACAATTGTAGCGTTAGATGATATACTATCATTACAAATACATTCTTCTAGAAACTGATTACACTGATTGCAAGTTTCAACTTGGATTTCACTAGTTTCTGTTGAAATTTTTGAAAGATAACCGCTCACAAAACAACAAAGAGTTCCAAAGGTTTGATTACCATCTTTTACAACATCATAAATTTCAACAGATTCTAGTTTAGGGTCATTGATAGTAAGTCTGAAATTGTTATAATCCCCATAAGGAGAGTCTAAATTGACGAGGACATTTTCAAAGCTTTTTTGAGTTAATTGTGTCTCCGATACTATTGAATTGTAAATGGTTTCATTAATTGTTTCCCTATGCTCTTTTTCGTTTTTGAGATTATTAATTTCCCCATGATATATATGGATGTCGTAAAACTCAAAAGTGGAATGCCATTTCTCCTGATTTAAAGAACCATGATATTTTCCCGTGAATTCTCCTTGAACATAGGTTCTTTGTTCTGTTTCATTTGTAAACGTTACAGTCTTATGGCCCATACAGGTGATTCAAGAAGTCTTCCTCTTCTCCAGTTTTAAGTTCAATAGTAATTGGAACCAAGTTGAAAGGCGGATCTTCATATCGCTCTTCCAAGTGTATTTGTTCCCCTATGGCTTTTTCAAAAACTAAGGGATATTGTAATTTTAAATTTTCATATTCTTCTAAAATGATTTTTTTATCTAGTAAAGTCATATTTCTGACATAAGTACTTGTACGAGACATAAAGTATTTTAAAAACAAGGGTGATAGAAATAAAAACAAGAACACAATGGAAATGTTCCAGACCCACTTAAATTTGGAGTTCAACAGTAACAAACCTCTTATGTAATGAGGTGATTCATCAATGCGTTTTTCCGTTTCCTCGATTAGAGCTTTTTTGTCACTTAGCAATTTTCGTTTTTTGGACTCAATTTGATCTAGTTTATCTTGGCTAATTCGAATTCTACCACTAACTAATTGTTCCTTCAAAGCTTTTATATCGCTGTCACTAGCATCTATCGCATCATCGAAATGAGCTGCTGTTTTACGAGTTGCTTTATCGATTTCTCCAACTTTTAGATATGCCAATTCCAAATCCAATGTTCTTTTAAGAATCAGGGTTTCCAAGGGTTTTATGATAGTTAGTCCTAGTAAAAGCATAAAACAGATTCTACAACTCAGTGATACGAAATATCCAATTCCTTTTTTATCGGGATTTGTCGAAATCGTAATAAGGTTAAGCTTATAAATATTGAATATCATCAACGAAAAAAGTACTCCCAACACCCATGATAAATAAGGGATGTTGAAAATTTGAAAAAAAGTATGATGGTATGAAATGACCCCAGAAACAAAGAGGAGGGAAATGATCAACCCGCTAACCGCAAACCGTAACTGAATACCTGTTGAACAGTTTTTTAGTATCTGTCTATCCTCACCCGAGAATTTCCAAAAAAGACCATATTTACTTCTTCGAGCCATCTATGCTTCAGAAATATAGTGTTCTATATTTTCATCGATATTCTTCTTTTCTTTTTCTTTCCAGCGCTCTATGATGTAATCGCTTAGTTCTGTTTGAGCTTTCATCAAAGCGATTTTTTCATCAATTTTTCGTTGTGCTTTATGGCTAATGATTAGGTCTCTTTCTTGCCCTTCTTTGTCTTTGTAGTAGTCGTATTTGATTTGAATACCATCTTCTGCTTTCAACAATTCTTGAATGTTGTCGCCCATAAAATCATAGGGGCTCTTAATCAACATCATTTTGAAGAAAATGGGAGTCAATTCTATGACTACAAAAAGAAGTGTAATAAAAAATGTAATCCATGTACCTGCAATTTTATGAGCAAGTTTTATACGTTCCAATAGCCCATCTAACCCATTCGCGACTTCTTCGTTTTTTGCCAGTTCCTTATCAAGTTCTTCGGTAAGTTGGATTTTTTCCCCATTTAATCTTTCCAATTCTCCACGATGCGCTAGGTCGTAGCCATCTAAATCATTTTCGACTTTATCCATTTGCTGTTTTAAAGCTCTGGAGAGTGGGCCATCTCCTGCTCCTGCTCCTGCTCGACCTTGCAGTTGATCGGTATATTCTTTTTCGGCTAATTTTACTCTTTCAACTACATTACCACGTTCCTCCTCTATTTTTTGTAGATCTTTTTCAATTAGTTCAAACCGACCCTCGTAATTTACTTTTGTTTTCTCTTCGTAAATTTTTCTTTTCTCTAATTGAGCTTGGTGCAGTTCAGCATCGATTTCCGATTTGAACATTCTAATTTCCATAGGTTTGGAAATGGTTATAGCAATGACCAATCCCATGATGATCCTTGGAACAGAATTGACGAATTCACCCCAAGTAATCGCTTCGGTTCCGTCACCCTTCCCTGTAGCTGCAACGATGAATCTATCAATATTGAAAATGATTAGTCCCCAAATCACTCCGAAGACGCTAGCCATAATTGCTGTCTGGGTATGAGTGCCTCCGTCAAGGGCGGAACCTTTCGGCTCAAAAATGGTATATATCGCGTAGCCACCAGCTACGGCGGCCATAAAGCCAGTGGCAACGACAATACCGCCTAGACAAGCATATTTTACTTGGTCAGAGTAAGTACTTCTTTTTAAAATATAGCCATCTGAACCAGCAGCTTTCCATAAAAGACGCATGACTCTACCTGGTTTAGGGCTCTCGTAATATTCTCTTTTCATGATTGGTTATTTTTGGTGATTATGATTGGGCTACCTCTTGATTCTCCTCGATTAGTTCTCTTAGTTTCTGTACTTCTTTTATTGAATGCGTATTGAAAAGAGCAACTGAATATTGGTCTAGAAATTGAGGTCGCTGAAATTGTACTCTTCTTTTCTCTGGTGATTTCGGCATTAAAGACTTTTGGAAGGAAATAGAGTGATTTTGGATGTGCTGCAAACGAATATTGTGATTATGTAGAATCTTATTGAATTCAACAGCTATATTATTCGAGTTTAGAACAACATTGGTTAAATCAATCTTCTCAAGAACTACAACTTTAATTTGTGTTCTAAGCTTTTCTTTATAACCTATTCCATATGCACACAATTCAAATTGAGTTTGTGTACTGTTCGCTTGAAATAAAAGCTCATCAGAATCGAAGAAGATTTTTGAGGAATTACTAACTGTTATGAACAAAGCATTTTTAACTTCCCAGATTAATTGATTGAGGGTTCCTTCAATGCAATAAGAGCTGTTGGGACGAAAGTCTTTACAGGTCATTTTCTTTCTTTGTAAAAGAAAATTTAAAAACCGTAGCGTAATTTTAGGGGTTGCTTTTAGAATATTTAGGGTAGATAGATGCTGATGGAATTTTGATTTTTTCATTTTCTTAGAATTTATCTTTTTCCACAATGAGGGCATGCTCTTTTAATCGAGTCGTCCATGGGTTTTAAATTGTCAATAAATGCGGAACTAAGTATACCTGTAGGTAGGGCAATAAACCCAATTCCTATTAATGCAATAAAAGCACTTAAGAATTTACCAAGAGAGGTAACAGGATAGACATCACCGTACCCAACTGTAGTTAGGGTAGCAACTGCCCACCAAAGTGAATCTGAAATACTGGAGAATTTTTCTGGCTGTGCTTCATTTTCTGCATAAAACATCAAAGTTGAAGACAAAAGAAGAAGAATGCTTGCTATAAAAATGGTAATTACTAATTGTGGTTTAGTTTCTTTTAGAACATTTTTTATACCGTTAAACGAACTAGAATATCTACCTAGTTTAAGTATTCTAAAAAGTCTAAAAAGCCTAAGTATTCTCATAATTCTTAGGTCAAAGGGAATAATAAGCGGTAAGAAAAAAGGAAGAATGGCAATCATATCGACAAGCCCATAGAACGAGAAGATATATCCTGCTCTTTTGGAATTGAATATTCCTTTAATATCATTATGTGAGTCCGCTGTCCAAATTCGTAATAAATATTCCATGGTAAAAATCCCAATAGAGAAGTATTCTATAAACTCAAATGAGGAGTTATAATCAACTCTCAATTCTTGATTTGTTTCGAGAACTAGAGCAACAACGTTTATCAGAATAAGCCCGTAAATAAACTTTGTTACCAGAACCGAATGTAATATGTTATAAAATTGTTTTTTCAAAATAAGATGAAATCAGGTTTACCCGCAGTTACAGCCTTCCCCCACAATCCATTGACAGCATGGATCCGCCTCGCAAGGTGATTTGTTCTTGCCAGAACAGCCACAATTGGATGTGCTTGCACAGTCCTTTACACTATTGCCTGGCTCTTCGCATGCAATACCGTCATTATCGGCATCCAAGTCATTTCGGCAATCAGGATCTGCATTAAAATCAGCTTGTGCTGCTGCTTGTGAAGTGTAATTGGCACAATTGGTATCACGACAGGGAGTTGAACCACTTTCAGAAGAACAAGAAAACACGAATAATACAAGAAAGAACGGTATACACATTACTAGAAGACACCCACTATTTTTCGATTTTTTAAAGTTCTTACGATAGGTGAAACCTGATATACCTGTTCTTATTGAATATCCTTTTGAACTAATAGAACCTCTCTTAGTTCTTAAACTCGGTGAGATTCCGAACTTACTAATGTTAAGTCCGAATCCCTTACCTAGCTTTATTCGTTTTTGAAGTCTAAAGCTCATTTAGTTGGTTTGATCATCAATTTCGGCATCTGCTGCATCTCGTTTTACAGCGGCTACACCATTTAAGCAAGCTATTTTGGTTGTGTATCTTTCGCTGGTTGCAATAATTTCTCCATTACCCTTAGAGTGGAGGTTGAACATAAATTGACCATCACTGGTGTCTTTGATAACAAATTTTGGAAATCCCATTTTCTTATATTTAAAGATTAATTCCTCAAACCTAACCCTATCAAAAGGCAAAGCCTTGCGGAAAACCGCAGAGCATCTTACTTTTTAAAAAACAGGTTAAATGAGACCGAGACTGGTAACTAAATGAACTAATTGAGCAGGGGTAGATGCGTTGAAATCATCTTTAAGCTTACTTAGGCATGATTCGATAGAGCGAACGCTATTGGGAGTAATTGAGTGTTTCTTAAAATGAATGCTTATTTCGCTTTGCTTGTACCCATTTGCCAAAAGCTGTAGTAATTGTTGTTCGTAGGTATTGAGCTGAAGAAGATTTTTCTGTTGTAGCGAAGCGGTTGCAATTGGGCAAGTATATTTTTGGCTATTATTTAGAGCTTCAATGGCTCGCTCAAGTTCTTTTAAGCCATTAGTGCCTTTGCAGACATACCCATCAATTTGCTGATGGGTAAATAAGGATTGAATAGTGGTTTGTTTATCGATAACACTGAATACAATGACCTTTATGGAAGGCTGAATCTTTTTTACTTCTGAGATAAGAGTTTCCCCAGTCGTTATCTTGTTTTTTCGATAGGTATTGTCATAAGAAAGGTCGCTAATTAGAAGTTGGTAGGGGTTTTTGTCGAATATTGCTTTCTTAATTTTCAAAAGCGCATCATCGCAGTATTGTGCTTGATTAACTTCTTTAATATTTAGTGTGCCAAGTTTCGCAACTATTCCAAAATTGTTACTATCAGTATCTTCCGCAACAAAAACCTTTTTAAAATTCATTAAGTGCTATTAAATGGGAAACTTCATTTTTATGGTCAAACCTTCATTCGGTTTTGAATCGAAATTAATACTTCCCTTGAGGTCGTGCATGCGGTTTTCCACATTCTTTAGACCATTTCCGAAATCTTGTTTACTTTTTTCAAACCCGATACCGTTGTCGGTGTAATTTATTTTAAGCGACCCATCTTTTTTTGTAAAAGTGATTCCAATAAAAGTAGCCATACTATGCTTGCGCATGTTCGTGAACAATTCTCGTACGATCCAGAAAAATTGAATTTTTTTGTCATGTGACAGAACATCCCAAAAACTGGAATCTAATTTAGTGGTTGCAATTTTGATGCTATCACTACTGTAAGAATTCATAAGAGCCATCAGTTCATCGCCATAAGTTTCGTCAGTTTTGATTGGGGTATATTCTCTAGTGATATCCCTAGCTTTTTGGTAAACCGTATCCAATCCTTCTAAAATCATAAGAGCCTCTCCGTTCTCTGTGAGCTGTGGATTTTTTTTGATTTGGGTCATTAGGTAGAAGATATCGTTTCCTACTTCATCGTGTATTTTTTTTGCGAATCTTATCTCAGTTCTGTAAGCCGCTTCTATCTTGGCACGTTTTCGTTGTTGGTTTTTGAAATACACAATTAAACCTATAGCCAGAAGGGAAGCGAGAAATGCGGAAAGATATAACAGATTCTGTTTCTCCTTTTGAGCTTTTTCAGCCTTTAAGACAAGATTATCGTTTGTGAGTTTGTTATTGTCGTACTTTGTTGTTGCGTAGATACTTCTTACTTTTTGTTGAATTTCAGTTAATTCGTTCCTTGTTTTGGAATAAAGGACCGCTTCTTGATGCAATTCTAATCCAAGCTCCGTTTTAAGGGGAATTACCAAATCAAGAGCTTCTAATATTGATACTGGGTTTTTAAGGGTTTGTGCATTTTTTAGAGCAGCGGTTGCATGTTGCAAAGATTTGTTTAGGTCAACGTTTTTATAATACTTGGAAAGATGAACGTTACTTGAAATTAATCCAGAAATTGAATTCCTTTCTTTTCTTATTTGAAGTGACTTTAAAAGCAACTTCTCACTTTCATTATTGGTGGGGTTTTCTAACCATTTGACACGACCTAAATTGGTAAGCAGCCGAGCGTATTCGATTTTATTTTCCTTAACTATTTTCTCTTCGAGTAGGCTTTTGAAAATGGAAATGCTTTCATCGTAGTGTTGTTCCTCTGCTAAAATATTGGCTTTTGTATTTTTATATAACAACATATTCGCTGTCTCTAAATTTGATTTTTTCTTGACACTAATAAGCAGGGAAATTGCTTTTTCATTCCATTTTAGGCTTTCGGAATAGTTTTTCTGTTCTTTTAATGATACAGAGATGATATGATAAAGTCCGGAAACATTTCTATAATGGTCAGTTTTGATTAGATATTTTAATGCCTCAATAGCCGTCTCCTGACTTGCGGTAAAATCACCTATTCCTTTTTGAATATTTGCCATGGAAATAAGCCGATTAGAAGCATTCAAGCTATCTCCTAATGCCAAGTGAATTCGATATGAGTGGTTATAATTGAGAAAGGAGGTGGAATACTGGTCAAGTTTTTTTTGATAAAAGCCTAGTCTGAAATGCGCCTCGGCTAAAAGAGAGCTGTCGGGAATTTTCTTAGAAAAACTGAGTAGTGTTTTGGAGTAATGAATTGCACTATCGTAATTCTTCTGTCTAGCGAGAAGTTTAATTTTATCTTTTATCAGTGCTATTTGAAGGCTATCTTGTGTGAATTCATAAGGTAAATCAACAACAGTATAACTTAGGGAATTGAATATGCTCAATGATTTTAAAAAAATAATAAAGAGGGACAATGCAAGAAATTGCTTCATCCCTCTAAGTTAGAAAATAACTCCTAATTTTCTTACAGTTATGCGTCCGGATCGGGATCTACATCCCCATCATCTCCTTCAGTGGATTGAGTCTCATAAAGAGTATCAGTTTCCGCAATGGAATCGGTTGTACAAGAAAATAAAGACATATTCAATACTAAGGCCATAATGGCCAACATTACTTTTTTCATGATTCTAAAAATTTAATTGTTAAACAAAAGGGTGGCTGTCCGCGCTTTCGGCAGAAAGTGTTTTTAGGTACAGCTACCCATTGAAAATTGAAGCGTTCTAGACGCTAATTGAGAAGTAGAAATCCAATTGCGGTAGTTTTCAGCTACTTCTCAACGGCTATTGACAAGCCGCAATGTGGATTCCCGCAATGATTGATGTTGTACGTTGCTTTACTTGCAGGGTAAAGCGCTCATCAATCATTGGGCAAATTAAATCATGAAGTGATGGACAGTAGTAGTCAGAGTTTGGAAAGGTTTGTCCAGATTATGTCAGACAATTTTGTCCAAATAATGTCTAAGTTTGAATATATTTAAAATGCTAAAAAAGAGGAGTTTATGATTTTGAAATTACTTAAAGCGGCTTTTGAAAAAATAGAAAGACAAACAAGCAATAAAAGTGATAATGGTAGGGCTGCCCATCTCGAACATGAACTTCGAGAAAATTATAAAATATCAGTATCTGCAAAATCTTTAGTGAGATACCTTAAGGAAGAGTCCGCTCCAAAAACTGAGTTATTAAACAAACTTGCTGAATTTTTAGATTATGAGAATTATGAAGACTATGTAAGTAAAAATTCAGGGGGTGATAAAACTCCTAAGAAAAATTTAAAGGGAGGCTCAAAGCTAATTAAAGATGGTATAAGATGGAAAGCTAGAAATACTTGGATGGCTTTTGTTGCCTTGATTATTGGTAACCTCGCTTATATAGGCTTAATTAATGATGAGAAATGTATGGTTTGGGTAAATGACCATTACGAGAAATGCGAGTGCACGGGACAAGCCTTGGAATTTGAGTTAAATGAAACTGAATTGGAAAATTTCAGAAAAGTTTCGGTTTGTGATACTACTAAATTCTTTGAAAAGTATGATGCGATAATCTGGTATGACAAGTACAATAACAAGATGGAATATTTCACCTTTTACGGTAGGAATCCCATTAATGGAAGAACTTTAAGGCCAATAACTCAAACTATTATAGATAATCACGTACAACCATGTGATAGCTTATAAAAATTTCCGGTTAATGGGATGGTTTTATTAAAATTTTGAAGCTACTGCGGATATCCACAGAAAATTACTCTATCAGTTCGGTACTTTTATTTTTGAATTTTTTAAATGAAAGTTATGACAAAAGTTGAAGCTATTAAACCTGGTCCTAAACCAAAAAAAGAAGATGGTTCTCCAGATAAAAGGAGAAGAGTAAATCCTGAAAACAAACCAAAGCATCCAAAATTAAAACCTCATAAGCATAAACCAAATGATTAACTATTAACGGCGAAATCGACCTAAATTCCATACAATTTTGCGTAAACAATTACTTGTTTAAACTCTGTATATTTGAGAGACAATAATTGTATAAATGGTAAAAGAAGTAACAATATATTTTGACAGTCCTAAAGATTTTATTCCAAAAAATATAAGGCCGTTAAACGGTATTGCAGGTTTGTATTTTATTTTCACCCAGTCAATAGATATCAATTATCCATTTGATAAATCGAAACTATTATACATAGGTATGAGTGAAAAGAAAACTAATAGTATTGGTAGTCGGTTATTAGGACATTTTGATGGTAAATCAAAGAACCTAGGACTATCTAATTATAGAAAGACAGAGCCATTACTTTTTACCTATATAAATTTCGAGATGTTAAGAAGTGTTTGGGAGTTTAGAATTGAAGATTTAGAAAGTTACTTCCTTCTCGATTTTGTTGATAAATATGGTGTCTACCCTATTTGTAACAATAAGACTAGTTCAGAGATTTTGAATAATGAGTTAATCACTAGTTTCCGAATTAACTGGGAGTATTTTAAATAGAAAAAATGAACAGCGAAGTGAAATCAGGTCAGGAAATATTGGATAACTTCTTTGAGACTATAGAGTCTATAGAAGGTGTGGACCCTAAAATATCAAAAATGATATCCGAGCTTTATAAAGAAGGTACACTTACCGAGGCTAGAATAAAAAACGAATTGCAACAACTACGAATTCAAGAAAAGGATAAAAATGAAGCTTAAGCAAATTGAGATAAAAGGTTTGCGTGGTATTAAGGAGTCATTCCCTCTAGACCTGAATGGCAAATCTATTGTTATTTATGGAGATAATGGTACGGGAAAAAGTAGCATCTCAGATGCTATAGAATGGTTCTATACAAATAAAGTTGCCCATCTAGCTAGTAATGAAATTGACTTAAAAGAAGCTTTGAGAAATGCATCGGTAGAAGAAGGTTTCGTGTCAGAAGCAGCTATGAAATTTCTTAAAAAAAGCGATTTCGATACAGGAAAAACTCTTTTTTATAAGAGAGGAAAGTTAGACCAAGATTATACCGTAAAAACGGATGACATACGTGATTATATAGTAAAGTCTAAAGAAGAGAATTTACTGCTGCGATATAAGAGTTTAAATGATTTTGTAGATATCACTAAAGGAGATAAGCTAAAGTATCTTTCAGATATTATTGGCTTTTCTGAAGTTACCAAGAAAAAAGAAGTACTTAGGAAGGCCTATTCTTCTATTAAAATTGAAATCAAGAATCAAAATTTCGAAGGTCAAATTACTGGACAAAAAGGCATCCTAATAGATAAGATTGGAGCAGCAATTAGTCAGGATAAGGATTTATTTGAAATAATAAACACAAAAATTGCTTCACTAAATACTAAGATGAAAATTGAAAGCATCGAAGATATCGATGCGCTTTTAAAACATTTAAAATCAAGAACTAATGATAAGCTATTAAAAGAAAATTCGTTTTTAGAAAAAGTTCAAACTAGTTTACTTGGTCTACAAGGAGAGATAATTGCAATAAATACTAGTTACGATGAGTATTATGATGAATTCCAAAAAATTGTAGCCGATGTTGAAAGTATAATGAAAATTTATATTGGGGAACTTTTAAAATCTGGAGACAAAGTAATTCAAAAGTTTCATAAAGAGGAGAGTTGCCCGTTATGTTTACAGCCTAAAAACAAGAATAAATTAAGAACAGAGATTGCAGAACGCTTAAAAGAAATTGAAGAAGCTTCAAAGAAATTAGGGGCTTTTCTAAAAGCCCAAAATTTAGTTGAAAGTATAAGTGTTGAACGAATAAAAAGGATGGACCTCCTATTATCTGAGCCACTTTTTAAAGCACCAGAAAATGAGCAGCTAAAAAAAGACTTGGAATCTATAAACAGAAAGCTAAAGATTATGGAGACAGCAAGCTTAGTAAAAGCTGCTTCTGGTGATAAAATTCAGCATTCCAAAAATATAGGCTTAAACAGTTCTGACTATCTTTTTCTTGATGATTTAGCCACGCGGATTAAGAAATTAAAAGAAACTATTAAGAAAGATAATGTAACAGAGATTTATTCAAACATAGACGCTTCCAAGGATGCTTTTCTTAAAATAAAAACTTTTGAAAAAGAGAGGAAGATACTTGAGAAACAGAGCTCTGCATTATTTATAATGTATAATGAGTTTATTAAAGTACAAAAAGAAGGATTAGAAAATTTTATTCACTCTTTTTCTACCAAGATAAACCAGTACTATCAATATATGAATCCTTATGAACCATTTCAGGAAATTAAGATTGTCACAATAGGAGAAGAAGACGAACTGAATGGTATAACTATAGAGTATAAATATAATGGAAGTTGGGTTTCCCCTCCTCAAAAGTACTTTAGTGAATCACATCTTAACTGTTTCGGCATATCATTCTTTCTTGCCTCAGTAGACGCTTTTAATGACATCAATGAGTTCATTGTTTTGGATGATGTAATATCAAGTTTCGACTCTAATCATAGAAAGCGATTTGCAGAGCTGTTATTTGAAAGATTTTCTGAAAGACAAATCATTTTACTTACACATGAAGAAGAATGGTTTAGAAATTTTGTCAAACCACTTGCTAAGAAAAAGGGTTGGCTTGTAAATGAAATAAAATGGACAGAGGATAAAGGAACTCACTTTGAAGAATCACAAGAGGGTATCAAATCAAAAATAGAGAAAAAGCTAACAGAATCTGAGGTTGAGGGTTTAGGTAATCTCATTAGACAATATCTAGAGTCAACATTAAAAGAGATTTGTACTAATCTAGATGTGAAGGTCAGTTTTCGACCCAACGAAGTTAATGAGAAGAGAATGCCTGACGAATTGATTAGTGAGTTAAAATCAAGAATTAAGTCTAAGAGTAATGATTTACTAGACCACTTTCCAACTATTGAAAGAGTTGGAAGTTCTTCAACATTAGGCAACCTACTATCTCATGACAATCCAATTAATCCTAAAATCGGTGATTTGAAAGCTTTCTGGGCAGATATTCAAGAAATGGAAAAAATATTCTATTGTCAAGAAGAAGGTTGCACAAATCCAAAAGTATCCTGGAAAAACTTAGATACTGTAGGGAAAAAAATAAGATGTGGAGGGTGTGGAAAAACTAAATACGATTGGAAAAAATAAAAGCTTGTATCGACCTATCAGAATTTTGGGAAAACATGTGGTCATCTGCTAGAGGAGCCACAAGATAGTTTGTTAACCATTATAGTGTTTCAAGAAGTTCAAAGCGTTCTTAAAAGCCAAACTACTTTTTAGAATATAGGGACTGAGCCGTACATTTTTTCAAAAATCATCCATTAACTTTATTTCTTGTTTCAAAGTATTAGCCGAATACTCTTTACAAATTGCACCTTTTGTAAAGAGTGTACAATTTGAATTTTTGATACTATTTTTTTAGAATCTCTTTCACTTCCCTATGAATCTTTTCAAAATTCTCCTGAAGTTTTTCCTTTAAATTCCGCCCCGGCGAAGGCAACTGCCTAACAATTTTGGGTGTTTTGAATTGCACCTTCTTATCCTTTCCATCCGCCAGCACCACGAAAGCCCCTTGTTGCAAGCCATAGAATACATCGGCACGGGTCTTCGCTACTTCCCGCTCCCCTTTGGTCACACGAGTGTCAAAGTTGAGGTTATAGCCCTTGTTGACGCTCTTGGTCTCCTTCTTTACGATTTCAAAAAAGCGCTCATAGTATTTGGCCGTGTCCGGGTCATTGGCCTTGCCAAAAAACTGATAGGACAGATTGGCCAAAATCGCCTTGCTTGCCATCGGCCCGTAAATCATGTCATTTTGAATCTTGTCCTGCAATACGTAAACTGTGGCAATATCATAGCTACGTAAAGTAGCAGGAATACGGTGCATGTTCAACAGCCTTAGGGTTGCGGCTTCTTCCATCAACAAAAAAGAAGGGTTTTGATTACGTACACTCATTTGTTTGGTCATGGTATGGATGATGGTCGCAATAACGGGGGAGAGGGAAGTTTCGATTTTCGGGTTATTAACTACCGAAACAACCGCCAAATTATCCTTGTGATTGATGTTCAAATCCACTTCATCCGCTGAGAGCGCCATAAAAATCCGTTGGGTACTGATTTTTTTAAAGGCATTGGCCAAGGTACTTTTAACCCCAGCTGTCTGCCGTTCAGAATCCACTCCGCTAATGAAGGCATCCGCCATAGCTTTTGAGGTGACATTGTCGGATAGGAACTCAATCAGTTGTGCCGTATTTAGATGTTGATATAGGGCGATCAAATGGGGCAGGGTACAGAATTTTTCAAAATCGGTCTTCAAACGCCATATCATACCGCCAACCAAACCCTCCACCACATCGTTAAAGAATCGGGTAGTGGCGTTCATGTTGTTGTCCTTCTGTTCCAATAGGTTTTCCACCAGTACCCGTGAAAGCTCGTTGACACTTTCTTCATCGGGCAGGTATCGCGGGGCAATGGGATTGACCCTTGAATGAATGGTGTCGAAGGAAATGATAAAGAAGGGAATATCGCATTGGCTGAATAGGGGGTAGGCCATTTCGGTAATTTCAAAGTCTTTGTAATCATAGATGACCCCACTAAAGTTCCACTGGCTAAAATGATTTAAAAGGGGATAGACCACACTTTCCGTTTTACCACTTCCAGCGGCACCGATAATGGCGATTCCCCTACGGATGTTTTCCAAAAGCAGATTCCCTTTTGAGACTTGCAATTTCACTTTATACCTACTATTGGTATTCGATTCGCTCTCCTTGGGAAAGAAAACATAGAAAAGGATATTGACAAACAATAGGGGCAATCCAATCAACAACAAAATCAACAGAAATCGATTTGTATGAGGAGCATTTGACCAAGCCCAAAAAAGGCCGAGTCCAATCCAAAGGATATTGATAAAGAACCCTTCTTTGACAAAACGCACCAAAAGAAAGCAAAGGCTGCTTCCAAAGAGAAGGGTAAACATCACACTACTAAAATTCAGTTCTTCCATGGTTTTGATTTAAATTCCGATTGATCCCGATTCGATTGCCCGTTGCATTCCCCGTCTCAATCTGTGAAACACTTTTAAGGCCAATTGCACTTTGTTGGTGGGTATGGATGGAATGCGCATTCCCGATTTTGAAAGTAGTTTCAAGGCAAGGGCTTTTTCGTTGGTTGGTAGGTTTCCCAAGAGCATCCGAAACATAGCGGGATTCTTGACCAAGGTTTTCTTGGCGGTATAGGTTTCCACAAAGTTGCGGTCATAGCCAAAAACTCTATCAAAGGTCTGTTCGGCTTTTTCAAAAAACTGATCCCGATGGAAACCCCGTTGTACCTTTTTACCATGCATTTCAACTTCCGAAGCCTTGTAGTTCGATCCAGGGGAAAGGCTAAAGGTATTGGTCACATCCTTGCGGCTAACGATGATATGTATGTGGGATTGATTGCCCTCTTTTTTCATTCCGGCCACAATCATCTGGCCGTTGATTTGATGTGGTGCGGCTTCTTTTAAAGCTGCGATTTCTTGCTCCAATTTTTTGATAGTTCCCTTCAGTTCACCTCGCGCTACTTTTCGGATATCGTTCTCCAACTTGGCGATGCGTTTTCGATATGGCGCATTCTCCAAGACCTCTTTTTCAAATCCGCGATAGGTACGTTCATGCTCTATTTTGGCGAAGTATTTTATCTGATCTACCGTTACCGGTTTCTCCCGGTAAAAGGACTTGGCGTAATCTTTCATTAACTCCCTTGTATAGGTTTTTAAAGCCTCTGGATTGTCCGCTATTTTTTTGAGTTCACGTTGACTTGGACTGACCACGATCGAATAAAATTTGGGTTCGGTTTTTTTGAGTTTTGCGGTATTGGCATCGATTTCCGAAATGACTTTATCAGGAGTAATTCGGTCCTCCGTCTGGTTGAAAAAGTGTTCCTGATTTTCTTGTTCCAAACCCTCGTTTTCCTTTTCGAGATAGGCGACATAATCCGCTGCGCTATTCGAATAACTTTGACCTAATTTCTGTGCTGTGATCGCTATGTACATCTTATGAATCTTTTAAGCCTCTTTTGAAACGGGCGAGTTCTTCTCGAGTGATTTCCAATTTTAAAAAGTCCTTACCGAAACGGTTGCTGACCAGTTCGACCCGCTCCAAAACATACTTCAATCGGTCCCGAGTTTCGGATAGTTTTTCCTGTGTTCGGTCATAGTCGATTCTTGAAATGGTGTTCTTTTCCGCTTTGGATTTTTGTTCGGATTTAGTAACCTTTTTCGGTTCCAATAATTTGGGAGCGTACTTTTTGATTTCCTCTTTAAAGAGTGATTTCAGCATGGCCTCGATATTCATGATCGGAATATTCTGAGACTTCTCAACGGACTTGATAATGGCGATTACGGCATCGATTCGCTTGCGGTTTTTCTTCTGTCCGGCGATTACATCTTTACCGAAACGTTGGTGGGGCGAATAGTTGTGCCATTCGAAAAAGTCCATCATAGCCGTTAAGGTATCCGCATGGGAACGGGCTGTTTTTTTAGAGAAGGCACGAAAGCGGATAACGACCTTTGCCCGTAAGTTCAAGGCCAGATAGTCATACTTGTATTTGTTTTTTACCTTCATTTTGCAACAAATTTTTTCAATGTTTTAGGGGTCTACCGAATGTTTTGCAACAAACTTTTGACCTATTCCTAGGCCGAATTCAGGCCTAAATCAGCTATAATCAATTCATTTTCAAGGCATTGAAAAGGAAATCAAATAGCATAACACCGCTTTAGCGTGTTATCCTCTTGCTATTCCTTTTTCCCCGCAGGGGTCAAAAAAAATACCTTTCCCTCAAGGTAAAGGCTCTTATAGCTACAAGGATTGAAATACCATTTTTTAAGAGGGAAATAGACTCTTTTTTAAGGAATCTGTATTGAATATGGAAAAGCGTTGCATTTCCCGAAACGGAAAAGGGCAACTTTTTTAAAGTCGCCCCATTCTCCTAAAACCTCCTTTCTTTAGATAGTGAACATGAATTTGTAATTGTAAAGATTCTTGATAGCCTCCTCTTCCAAAATTTCTTGATAGTCCAAATGATTTTCTTGGGCATAGGCTTTCATTTCAGAACCGAATTTCAGTGCTACTTCTTTCTTGGATTGCTCCATCAATTTTTTCTGTGTGTCTCCGTCTAGATTATTAAAGTTCAGACGAAACGGTATATCTATATTGATGTCCATAGCGTTCAATTTTACATCAGTCCGTTATCCGCAAAACTGTAGTAGTCGCCATTGGGTACGATCAGAATATGATCTAACAATCGAATATCAAGAAGCTCGGCGGCCTTTTTGATTTTATAGGTGATTTCTTTGTCCGCCGCACTTGCTTTTAGTGTTCCACTCGGATGGTTGTGGGTCAAGATTATTGCCACTGAAAGGGTCTTTAAGACTACCGCAAATAAGATTCTTAAATCAACCAAAGTTCCTGTTATTCCACCTTTTGAAAGTTGGTAGATACCTTTTACTTTATTGTTGTTGTTCAATAGGACGACCTTAAAGGATTCATGTACTTGTATGGTCTGTTTGTCCCAATGTTCAAAGAGCATATCGGCAGCATCTTTTGAAGATTTTATCTTATGCCAAAAGGGGGAAGTTATCCGTTCTTTGTAGCTCACTTTTATTTCATTAACTTGTAATTTCATTGCGTATTAATTTATGTTAGTGGTAATGAAAAAGGGGGCGATACTTTAGCTGGAACGCCCTCTTTCTTTTTTAATCTCAAAGCATTAGGCTGCCTTGTTTTCGTTCTTGGTGCCCAAGAGTAAAACCTCGCTAACGATCACTTCCGTGATGTAGCGTTTTTCACCTTCTTTGGTCTCATAGCTTCGTGAGGTCAATTTTCCTTCGATGGCGATTTGCTTGCCTTTGACGGCATACTTTTCTACGATCTCGGCAGTCTTTCCCCAAGCCACCATATTGTGCCAGTCCGTACATTGTACTTTCTCGCCTTTGGCGTTCTTGTAGTTTTCATTGGTCGCCAAAGAAAAGCGGATTACTTTTTTACCACTTTCCAAAACGGTCATTTCGGGATTATTACCCACGTTGCCAATCAATTGGACTTTGTTTCTAAGATTACTCATAATTGAAAATATTTGGAATGAATTAATAGACCTGCCCGAACTTTTCGAACAGCATTTAATAGCGATTTACTTATTACACCTAGAGCGTTTTCCTTTTTGTTGTTTTTTAACTTTTGTTCCGATTCATTTTTGAGGATTTGATATGATTTCATGATTTCCAGTTTTGATTTACTTCCCATAGTGTATCCTATGGTAAATCCAAATTTCCGATCATAAATTTTTTCTATCATTTTGATTTTTTCCGCGCAAACCCTTTGAATCGATTTACTTATTATATCCTGAGCGTTTTCCTTTTTTGATTTTTTTTGTGCCGTTCCGTTTTTGAGGATTCGATTCGCTTTCATGATTTCTAGTCTTGATTTACTTCCCATAGGGCCTTCGCCGTTACCTTTTTTGATGCTGTACTTCTCTACAATATCCGGGCTTGGTAAGGCGTATAAATAGCGCAGCGGTTTATGCCGCTGTCCAAGAACGGATGTTGTTATTTTGCTATCAAAAAATGTAATTGTGGAGGTACTAAATGTGGGGCAAGACACATTTATGAAAGAATCCAATAACTATAGAACGGCACAAAATGCAATAAGGGGCCCTTGTTGTCCATAGCTTGCTTAATGGGTATTTTTGTAATATCGGACCAAATATGTCATCTATGCAGAAAACGGTATTCGAAATTTCCAAAATGGACTGTCCTTCGGAGGAGAATCTGATACGGATGAAACTGGACGGGATTCCATGTATAGAACACTTGGATTTCGACATTCCGAACAGAAGACTATCGGTCTATCATGATGGCGAACTCAAACAAATCGAGCAATCGATACTTGAACTAAAATTGAGAGGAGAGAGAATATCGACCGAAGAGGCGGAGGTTAAGGAATTCAATGAAGGCCAAGGTCAAAGAAAATCACTTTGGATGGTGCTAGCCATTAACTTTGCATTCTTCCTCATCGAGATGGCAACAGGGGTTTTTTCAAGTTCGATGGGCCTTGTCGCCGATAGCCTTGATATGTTGGCCGATTCCTTTGTCTATGGAATCAGTCTTTTTGCAGTCGGGGGAACATTGACAAAGAAAAAACGGATAGCCAAACTGGCGGGATACTTTCAGATTATCTTGGCTGTTATCGGGTTCGCCGAAGTAATGGGTCGTTTTTTCGGAGCGGAGAAACTTCCAGACTTTTCGACAATGATAACCGTTTCTATCTTTGCGCTGATCGCAAACGGAATATGCCTATACCTACTGCAAAAATCCAAGAGCAAGGAAGCCCATATGCAAGCCAGTATGATTTTCACATCGAACGATGTCATAATCAATCTAGGTGTAATCATAGCGGGACTGCTTGTAAATTGGTTCAGTTCCAACAAACCGGACCTGATAATAGGAACTATCGTTTTCGCCTTAGTGGTCCAGGGTGCGATACGGATTCTCAAACTAGGAAAATAGTTGTGGTTCGGTCAAGATATGTAACCCATCGTATTCATTTAGGGTGTCCCGAGTGCGACTACTGCAAAGGCCCGTGCGACCAATTTGTTTCGGATAGTGTTCAACGTACTCATTTTGCTTTTGCCTAATTCAAGCCTTCGCTCATTATAGGCTTTTATTTCAGGATTGTATTTTAAGGCCGATTTATAAAACATTTAGATATAAATACCAAACTGTCAAGATATTCCACAGCCCTCAAATCATCCCTTTTTTTGAAGGCTACATATTCATTAAAAGATTCAAATAAATTACGGATAAATGTTGTTTTTACTCGATAATCGAGATTTGAACCCTACAAGGCTTGTCTGGAAATCAAAGTATTTTTCCTTACAAATTCGTTGTGGGCTAGCCCGGAAGTAGTTTGCAAATATTGAAATCCCCTTATTTTCCATAAAAGGATAAGCCTTCCCTATGTTTCACAAGGAAGGCTTATAAAAATAAACTTAAACTAACTCAAACTTCTTTTTAATTGTTGCTAAATAATTTATACGTGATTCCCAAATTGAACTCTGCAGGTCTTGCATAGGTGCCATAAATGATTCCCACTCCTGGGTTATTATAACCACCAACCAAATAGGTCTGGTCGGTAATATTGGTGCCTCCCATACTTATTTTCCATGCGCGACTTGCACTTTCTAAAGATAAAGAGGCGTTCAGCAAAGTAATTCCGTCTTGTAATAACAAAGGGGTGTTCTCTACATCGTTGTATATCTCACTTTTACTGGATAAATCTGTGTGGAATATGAGCCTACCCTTGTTCTCACCAAACGGAATTATCCAGTCCATGGCGAGTGAACTAGAGAAGTCTGGTGTATTTACAAAACTGAAATCTTCTTGTATTACAGCATTGGGATCCGTGATTTCGTTGTACGAGGCATCAATAAAACCTAGATTTCCTGAAAAGGTTAGATTTTCTGAAGCTCTCCACTGCGCATCTACTTCCAAACCTTTAATGGTGGCTTGTGCTGCATTTTCCACAAAAGGGGTAATGCCACGTTGTACGGTAATTTGCAGATTTTGGTAATCGGTGTAAAAAGCTGCAATGTTAAAACGGAATGTATTATCCGCCAAATCGGTTTTAAGACCTAGCTCATACGTATTTGCTTTTTCGGGTTCGAAGGTGGGCGCTTCTAAAACTGGGCTAGTTACCCTAGTTGTCCAACCCCCAGATTTAAAACCTTGGGCAAAGAAACCATAGGCGAATACATTTTCAGAGAATTTATATTCCGTTCCTAATCTAAAAGTAGGTTCACTAAATGTCTGTTCATTGACGCCAGGTGGATAGTAAAGCGTAAGATCCGTTGTGGGAAAATCAGCTGGACTTACAACCCCCGTCTTTAGGGCAAAGCTATTTAAATCACGTTGTCTGCCATCGAGTTCTTTACGTTCATTCGTAAGTCGTGCTCCAGCAGTTACACTCCATTTTTCGGAAAGGTTATAGGTAGCTTGCGCAAAGGCAGCATAACTTTTGTTTTTGACAAAATTTTGTCCGTATATCTGCACAAGACCATTACCAAGAATAACTTGGTCGGTTACAGAGCCCTTTTCGGTAAAGTAATACAGGCCACCAATCCACTTTAATTTATCGCTATTACCAACCAGTTGAAATTCTTGGGTAAACTGTTTTTGAGGCATAATGAAACCTGCTGTACCAAAATCCAAGGGTGAAAAGTCTTGGTCTTCTGCGAATCTAGATTGTAGGTTGCGATAGCCTGAAATCGATTTAAAGGCTAACTTATCACTTAATTCCCAATCCAACGTCATAGAAGCACCCCAAGTATCAATTTTAGTTCCGGCATCAGCCGTACCATAGTTGGTAAAGGGGTCGTCAGTTATAAAGCGTTCGTCATATGGTGTGCTACCAGTAAGGGTCAACCCAGGTGCATTGGCGATATTATCACATAATTCCGGAGGTAAAAGGCCGGCCGCACAGGCGTTATAGGCACCTACTATAGTCGGTGCACCACCCACATCATTGAACATGGCCAAAATCTTAGAGGCATTCTGGTTTTCACGAACGCGTTCATAATCCCCGCTAAAAGTGGCCTGGAATTTTTCTGAGGCCAACCATTTTAATTTAGCACGCCATGTATCGTTATTTTGATTGCCTTGTTCCCCGTCGAGGTTTACATCTGAAAACACACCGCCTCTTGGGCTCGCTAAATCTGCATTGGCAGGACCTGTATAAGGTACTCGCTTCATATGACCGTCTCTATTGATTGAAGAAACTGAAAAACTTGAGAGTAATTTATCTTCTACCAAGGGTATGTCAACGGACACTTTTGTGTCTAATCTATTGAAGTTACCAGTCGTTAGTTGGCCTGTTGCTGAGAAAGTTCGCGATGGGTCTTTTGTTGTGATATTTAAAGCACCAGCTATAGTGTTTCTTCCGAACAAGGTTCCCTGTGGTCCTTTTAATGCCTCAACTCTTTCTACATCTAATAAATCGATTATTGATCCTACCGTACGACCAAAATAAACTCCGTCAACATAGAGCCCAACTGCTGGTTCGTAGGTTATCGCAAAGTCAATTTGTCCAATTCCTCTAATATATGGCGATAATACTGATTGGCTACCACTAAAAGGAGCGGTAACATCAATTTCTACATTGGGAATAAAATCTGCAATGCCCGAAACATTTTCAATACCCCTAGCCTCCAAGGTTTTCGCTGAAAAAGCGGATACCGAAATCGGAACTTCCTGAACATTCTCTGATTGTTTTCTTGAGGTTACGACCACTTCTTCCAATCCAAAGCTTCCTTCTGCCAAAACTGCATTTATGGTACTTTGTCCGTTAATGGCAATTTCCTGTGTTTTATAACCCACATAGGAGAAAACCAAAGTTTCTCCGCCTTCTGGAATGGTAATACTATAGTTTCCATCAAAGTCGGTAATGGCTCCTGTTGACGTATTTTTCACTACGACATTAACGCCCGGTAGGGTTGCTCCGCTCGCATCGTTTACTGTACCGCTAACAATGCCTTCTTGTGCAAACACGGAAAAGCTTGTAAGTAGCAGAACTGCTGAGAGCAGCAATACCTTAAAGTAATCTTGTTTTTGAATTGAATTTTTCATTTTTTAGTTTTAAGTTGAGTTGTTATTTTAATTGAACCAGGGTAGTAATCCTGTTTTTGGATGACAGTTGATATATTCAAAGGTTTGCCCTTTGGGGAGCACGGATACTTCGTGCCATAGTTTAATAGCTACCTGTCCTTCAAGTGATTGAACCATCTCTAAAAAACTGTGAAAAATGGCCAAATGCGTTGGATGGGTCTTAGACCATTTTTCTAAATGCTCAAGGGTCAGGAAATATGCGAATCCGAATGTTTTCTGTGTGGAATTTCCATCTAGTGTCAATTCATCTGAAAACCGAGAACAGGCACAACCTGTTTCTTTGGGATTGGTTGCTATGAAATCCATTCCTTTCAAGAGATGCGGATGAACATCTTTATAGTAGTAGTCCAGTTCCTCTTGTTTACAATGCCCTAAATTTTGTGCGGAACGGATAATAGCGAGATTCTCAGGGGTTTTTAAGTGAACCCTTTTTCCTAAAGATTCAATCTTGGACCGTTTTGTTAGTTCGCTGCCATTACCTTCCAAAAGGTTTACCTCCGAGATTTCCAACCTATCCCGCATTCCCCCAAAATAATTATGTTCTTTGATAGGCCCTTTGAAATCATTGAAAATAGTGGCTGCACCTGCTTTGTCTTCACTGGAAAAAAGAGTCTCAAAACGTTCCGTCGGAACTATCATGGGTTCTAGCCAATAGCCCGATGTTTCTCGCGTGCGCTCTTCAGTACCCCACCAGTCCATAAATTCGCTCGAGGAACGGTAGTTTTCATAATCCTCTTTCGAATTCCAATAGGAAATATAGAAGTCGTTGACGTAGTTTTCGCTATCCAGCATTCGGCCTCTTTCAGTGTGAATCGGCGCGTGTTCTGTTTTCATCATACCGGCATACCAGTTGTGAAAAGCAGTTGGTTTTTGACTATTATCCGTAAGGGTCTGAACACCGATGTATTCAATGACTACTTCGGTACAGTCTTTTTCTATTTGAGCACTCCAAGCGGGAACCGGTGGTTCCCAATCGGGGGGCATATTCTTTTTATATTTTTCCATAATTAATCGGCTGTTTCTTCGGCAGGTGCTTGCTCTGCAACAGGTTCTTTGCCAGCATTGTATTCGTCGCGCATTACCACTGGGCGCTGCGGTTTTGGATTGAAGAGTAGTTGTGTTACATCCGGTCTGGAGTAGTGTCCGGCAGGATCGGCCGCAGCCTTTGCCACAGCAATAGCACCCAGGTCGATATCCGCATAAATAATACCTTCTTGATCGTGCGGTAGTGGCTCGGCAAGTTCAGAACCATCAGGGCCGTAAATTCTGGCGTACCCTCCGCCTAGCGGTAAAAAGTCTTTCTTTAAGTCCGTATCACAGAGCACATCGTGCATTTGTTGCGATACCATACAAGACGGGGCTATCACATAACAAGACCCTTCAACGGCATATATTAAGCTGGCAGCAGTATTTACTTCCCACCCAAGGGCATGTGCTTTTCCTTCATATAAAGAAAAGCCCGGCCATGCGGCAAAATGTAATTGCTCGTCCTGCGAATACATGGCATATTTACTCAAAGGCTGTATATGCTCCCAGCAGGCCAAGGCCCCAAGTCTGCCTATAGAGGTATCATGCACTTTGAGATCACTACCATCACCATTACCGAATACAGTACGTTCTACATGGGTCGGCTTTAATTTTCTTCGTGCTGCAATAGTCTCTCCTTGATCATCGATCATCAACTGGGCGATATATAAAGAACCTCCCGCACGTTCAGAAAAGCCCATACAAACAAAGATGTTGTTTCGCTTGGCCGCATCGCAAAGTTGCTGATGCTCAGGTCCACCCACTTCCATGGCACTTTCAAAATAGGGCTGTACAAATTGCATGCCCATTGCAGGAGCATCGAGCCATATCCACCAAGGATAACCGGAAAGCCAAGTTTCGCCAAAGGAGACGACTTTTGCACCATTTTTGGCTGCTTCCTCTATTAAACCAATTGCTTTTTTAAGGGATGCTTGAAGGTCTAAAAAAATGGGGGCGGCTTGTACCGCTGCCACTTTATATTGCGTATTTTTCATATCCATAAAGGTTTTAACGTTATGGATATCAAGTAACTACAATCTAATTGAAACGGATTGGCGAATAGTGCACAAAGTATTGGTCAATAGGGAAACGCTCTTTTTTAGTCGAATTTTAACACCCGACGAAGACCAAAAACCGAATTTAAATGAGTTGCACGGATTTCATGTGGAAGGTTCTGTATTCACCGGGTGGAATACCGAATTTGTGTTTGAAGGATTTTGCAAAATTGCTTACATCGTTAAAACCGTTTCTATATCCGATTTCTGCGATGGTCAATTGGAAGAGATTTCGGTTTTCGATATCGGCCCTACACTTTTGTAAACGTGATTCTTTGATATAGGAATTTATGGTGCAATCTTCCTTTGAAAAAATATTATGCAATTGTCTTTTTGAACATTTGAAGGTGTCGGCAATTTGTTGAATAGTCAACTGAGAACTTGAAATATGCTCCTCAACAAAACATTTTATTTGAAAAAGCATGGTCTCTTTTGACGGAGTACTACTCTTTTCTGTGATAAACTTTAAGTTTAAATAATCGTTGAGCAATTGTAATAGGCTAGCGGCTAAATATTTTCTGGTGTATTGGTCTACGATTTTTAATTCTGCACTTAGCGAGTAAACAAAATTTTTCAAAATTTTACCGAGACCTTCATCATCCAATAGTTTGGCGGTATTTGAAGTAACATATGATGTACCATAGGTAATCAGTTTTCTTGGAATTTTAAGAACGAGTTGTTCGAAATCATTTAGAAAATTCAACTGGTATGGGCGGGTACTATCCGTAAAGGCCCAGTCGTTCGGTTTTAAATGTACATGACGACCGTCTTGCGATAAAAAGCATTCTCCCGAGACTTGGAAATTAATCATGAAATAACCTTCAGTCGATTTTGCTATTTGGCCTTTGGTACGATGCACCCCACTTGATTGTGAATTAATTCTACAAACATGCATTTCATCTAATTGATGGCCTATTAGCGAACCATAAAAATTGGTTTTTGGGCTGCTATGCGAAATGTCCAAACCGATTAAGGTATCGCACACATAATCATTCCAAAAAGAAAGCGATTCTTTCGGATTTACTTTTGCAGTACTAATTTCGAAATCGGTTGTATGTACCATAAGTTCCTGTTTTAAAGATACTTAATTTATTTTTTTATTATCTGTTCTCATTTTATTTTTTGAATTATTCGTGTTTGCCTGCATTCCAGCCTTTAGATGCTATTAATTCCTGTGCCACTTCTTTCGGATATTCTTCCAAATCGGTCGCCATGGTATCATTCCATCGGTTTAGATATCCAAACAAAGCAATCGATGCCACGATTTCTACGATTTCATCTTCGTTAAAGTATTTTTTCACTTCACCGAAATCTTTTGAAGAGGCTGCATTCGGAATTATGGCACCATGATATGCCAGTTGTAGGACAGCTCTTTCGGCATCTGTAAATAGGGGAGAAGTCTTATACTCCCAAACAGCTTCTATTTTCTCTTTTGACGCATGGTATATTTTTGACAAGTTGGCCATGTGTGCTTGGCAATATCTGCACCCTGCCGCTTGACTTGCGATAAGGCTTACCAACATTTTCAGTTCTTCGGATACGGTTCCTTCATACAAAATGGCTTGATTCAAGTCCATAAAAGCCTTTGATATTTTTGGCCTTCTTTGCATTGTTAGAATACTGTTGGGAATAAATCCTCTTGTTTTTTGATAGTGGTCAAATTGGGGCTCTAAATCTGAATGAAGATTTTTAGGAAGCGGTTTTAGATGTGCCATGATTGCTAATTAAACAGTTATTTCTTTATTTGAGAGTGTAGTATTATTTGCAGTGTTCAAAATCGTATTCCATTTTTCTTTGCCCTGGACCGTATCCATTAACAACAAAACTAGATTTGCATTCAGTGCGTCACTTTCTTCTTTGGATAAACCTTCATGTGCCTCGATCAACGCTTTGTACATATCGTCTTTGGCATATGCGGGATTGGCATCCGTGATATTGCTTTTTTCTATGGCCGAGGTGGCCTGTGTAGCTTTACAAATACCCATATTTATGGCTTCATAGTCTAGCGTTCTACCTCGGTTTGCAATATAGTGGTCAGGGCGGATGAGGTACCAACTACCTGGGGTAGCATCATACCGTTTTTTGAAATAACCATTACTATCTACCAAACCTTTGTTGGTATTCCCTTCCGAAATAGAAATTACATTCACAGGAAAATGAGCCGTGATTTTCGAGACATCAACAAGAACATCACCATAAAGCACTAGATTGAAATCATCGCTCAAAGCATCTAACAAATACGAAGTTTCCCCATTATGTTTCAGTGCCACATCGTTCAAAGGATATCCGTTTTGCAGCTTACAGTTCCATTCCTCTTTTTCGCTTGACGTTAGGGTGGAATTTAAATATTTGAATGCATGTGATAAGCGACCACTGTTCACCATTTTTTGAGCGAAAACATGGTCTTTTGCAAGGCTCAATAATTGATTTCTAAACAGTGTGCTGATTTCCGATTTTGGGGAAATAAAATCGGTCGCATTAGAAGAATGGTAGATATTCTCATCGGCAGCCGGACTCCTTTCTTCCTGATAACTATCCAGCAGACTTTTTGGTGCTTTGCCCTGTAGTACATAGGCCAATTTCCAAGCAAGATTGTCGATGTCTTGAATGCTTCCGTTTGCGCCACGAGCTCCGAAAGGAGAAACTTGATGGGCGCTATCTCCTGCAAAAATCACCCTATCGTGAACCATGTTTTTGATGCGCATACATCTGAAATTATAGATACTCGTCCACTCCAGTTCAAATTTGCAATCGTCGCCCAGCATTCTTCGTAGCCTGCCTTTAATCCGTTCAGGGTCTAACTCTTTATCTTTATCAACACCATCTATGCCTAATTGCAAATCAATACGATACACCCCATCGGGCTCTTTATGCAAAAGGGCGGAATACCCTTTGTTGAATGGCGGGTCGAACCAGAACCAACGTTCTGTAGGAAAATCATTTTCCATGGTCACATCGGCAATGAGAAAATTCTCCTCGAAGAGTTCCCCCTCAAAAGGAATATTCATCGTTTCCCTTGTTTTACTGCGCACGCCTCCACAGGCCAAAAGGTATTCTGCCTCGATGTTATAATTTCCAAGTTCGGTTTCTATTTCTAACGTAACCTTATCTTCATCTTGACTTACAAAATGTGCTGCACTTTGCCATCTTAAATCGATTAGCGGTTGGTTGGCGATTTCATCTACGAGATACTCCTCAAAATAATACTGCTGAAGGTTGATGAAGGCGGGAATCTTATGACCGTCTTCAGGCAACAGGTTGAACTTGTATACTTCATCTTCTTGATAAAAAACCTTTCCTAGATTCCAGGTTACCCCTTTAGCCAACATTTTTTCAACAGCTTTTGGTGCAATTCGATTGATAACCTCTAAAGATTTTTTTGAAAAACATAGCGCCCTACTACCAATACTTACCGTATTTTCTTTGCTAAAAACTACACTAGAGATGCCGCGATTTGCCAAATCAAGAGCGGCAGTAAGACCAGCAGGTCCGGCACCGATAATTGCGACCTGATAATTAGTAACGGTATCAGACTCCATATCCGCAACTTTTTTTAAAGGATAGGTAGGATTCTCATATGTTTTTGGCAAAACCCATTTCATAGTGCTACGGTTTTATTATTAATTTACTTCTTAAGAATTCAGTTCGTTCCACATGGCCACATCGCGCTCATCTGTCCAAATTCTTGGATGGTCAATTCCGCTCGCTTCATCGTAAGCCCGAGTTACATTAAAAGGCATACAATGTTCGAAAATTACCCACTCCCCAAAACGCGGTGACATATTTTTCATCAAGGCATCATAGCACTGCTTCAATGTTTCGCCCCTTGTGACGCTAAGCAAAGCTTCCTGATATAGCATGGTTACATATTCAGAAGTCATCAAAATCGCCTCTTGGCATTCTACTTCATTTTTTAAAGCTTCCCCACGACCGGGAACCAAAGCTTTTGGTTTAAAATCGCTCAATTTTTGAAGTGTGGCAGGCCAGTTTTTTAACTGCGCGTCACCACAATAGGGAGTTGCACCATATTCTACCAAGTCACCGGCAAACATCACTTTTTCATCCGGCACCCAAACGATAGAATCCCCTTTGGTATGACCCTCGCCCACATGCATGATTTCAACCTTTTTGTTTCCGAGTTCTATGGTAAGTTTATCCTCAAAAATCATAGTAGGGTGCGTAAGACCAGGAATACTTTCATGCCCTCTGAACAATCTTGGAAAACGCTCGAATTCGCTTTTCCAATCTTGTGCGCCACGTTCTTCAACCATTTCATTGGTCTTTTGAGACATGATGATTTCATCCACACCATATTCGCTTGCCCCAAGTACACGTACCGCATGGTAGTGTGTAAGCACCAAATATTTAATGGGCTTATCGGTTACGCTTCTTATTTTGGCAATAACATCTTTTGCCATACGGGGCGTTGCCTGCGCTTCTATGACCATTACGTAATCATCACCTATGATTACACCGCTATTGGGGTCGCCCTCTGCGGTGTAGCCGTAGCATCCTTTTCCTAGTTCCACAAAAGAGATTTCTTTTTCTCCGAGGTCTGCTTTTGATGCAAATTCTTTTGCCATTGTATTTGTCTTTTAGTTGTATTAAATGTTCATTTCAGGAATTTCTCCTGTGATAATTAAATTTCCTTCCGTAGCAGCTTTGATTTCTTCTACATTTACCCCAGGGGCTCTTTCTAAAAGGTTGAAACCTTTGCTGGTCACCTCGAGTACAGCGAGATTGGTCACTATTTTTTTTACGCAGGCAACTCCGGTCAAGGGCAGCGAACATTGCTTTAATAATTTAGATGCACCGGCACGATTGGTATGCATCATCGCAACGATAATATTGTCCGCACTAGCCACCAAATCCATGGCACCGCCCATTCCTTTTACCATTTTTCCGGGTATTTTCCAGTTGGCGATATCACCATTTTCTGAAACTTCCATCGCACCAAGAATGGTGAGCTGCACATGTTGTCCGCGTATCATTGAAAAGCTGAGGGCCGAGTCAAAAAAAGAAGCCCCGGGCAGGGTGGTTATGGTTTGTTTTCCGGCGTTGATGATATCCGCATCTTCCTCTCCTTCAAAAGGGAAAGGCCCCATGCCCAATACGCCGTTTTCACTTTGAAATTCCACATCAATATCTTCCCGCACATAGTTTGCCACTAGGGTAGGTATACCAATACCAAGATTTACATAGTAGCCGTCTTTTACCTCTTTGGCGATGCGTTTTGCAATACCTTGTTTATCCAATGCCATATTGTGCTTTTTGTCTTACCGTTCGTTGCTCGATTCTCTTTTCGTAGTTTACGCCCTGAAAAATGCGTTGCACGAATATTCCGGGAATATGAATTTGGTTCGGGTCTAAACTTCCTGCGGGTACGAATTCCTCTACTTCGGCAACCGTAATTTTTGCCGCACCGCACATATTCGGATTAAAGTTTCTAGCGGTACCTTTGAAAATCAAGTTTCCGGCAACATCACCTTTCCATGCTTTTACAAAAGAGAAATCAGCTCTAAAGGCATGTTCCAACACATACATTTTACCATTGAATTCACGGGTCTCCTTTCCTTCAGCTACCTCCGTACCGTAACCGGCGGGTGTATAAATAGCCGGAAAACCAGCTTGCGCTGCTCGGCATCTTTCTGCCAAGGTACCTTGTGGAATCAGTTCTACATCTAACTCGCCACTGAGCATTTGTCGTTCAAACTCATCGTTTTCTCCCACATAGGAGGAGACCATTTTTTTGATTTGTTTTTTCTGGAGTAACAATCCCAATCCGAAATCATCTACGCCAGCGTTATTCGAAATGCAGGTCAGGTTATTGAAACCTTGGTGCATCAGTTCTGAAATTGCATTTTCGGGAATACCCGATAGTCCGAAACCTCCAAGCATTAAGGTCATTCCGTTTGATACCCCTTGTAGGGCCTCCCTAGCGTCTGAAACTTTCTTTTGTATCATACTGTTATCAATTCAAGCAAAAAAGGATGCTTAATGCGTTTTCCAAATCATTATTTTCTATGGATGCCACTACATATTTGTGCAGTTCATCCTGCTGTTGTTTTGGGTCTTCGATTGCCAGTATTCCCTGAATTTCATGGGAACTTTGCTGTTTGCTGATTTCATCTTCGGAAGGAAGATGTTCCATATTGCCCAATCGTCCCAGATGATTTCCATTTAAAACAGTACTTGATAAAACATGGGCAGGAAGTTGGTCAACACCAATACCTTTGTTGAAAATCGGTTTGGGAATTTCAAAAAGCGCATCGCCACTTGCACGGCAATACCAACTCTCACCCATACGTGCCACCAAGTCGAGCTTTTGGGTATCCAATTCCCCATTATCTTTCAAATATTTGGTGTGCAAATGAATGCGTTCGATTCGCGATATTATCAAATTACCTGCTCCGCCCTGACTGCCTAATTCAACAATATTATCAATAGTACATTCAAAGGAAACCGGTGCTTCACCAACCCGAGGTGGTTTGATAACCTCGCTGGGTACTTGCGTAAAACCAGCTTTTACAAACTCATTGACACCCGCGTCATATTCCGTGCTCGAAAGTGACATTTGCTCTACGATATCATGGTTTACGATATTGACCACCACTTCAGGGTTGTATTTTGCATTCTCGTAGGTATGCTTGGTGGTATTGTTTCGCCCCCTTCTCGCCGGTGAAAAAATCAAAATCGGTGGATTGGCACTGAAGACATTGAAAAAACTAAACGGACTCAAATTCACCCGACCCCTGGCATCCATAGTGCTTGCCAAGGCTATTGGCCGAGGGGCAACCGCTGAAAGCAGCAACTTGTGCAAATTGGGCACCGCTAGGGTGTTTGGGTCTATACTTTTAATGGTATCCATACTTATCTTTTTGCAGGTAGTATTTTTGTCCGTACTTCACCGAAACCAACTCGAACATCTCCTTTCTCACAGAAGCCTCGCATGATTACGGTATCTAGATCGTTGATGAATTTCCGTTCTTCTCCGCCTTCAAGCTTAACGGGTTTTTGACCTGCCCACGCAAGTTCTAGCATGGAACCATACGAATCTTCGGATTTTCCGCTAATCGTACCTGAACCCATCATATCACCGACATTGAGATTGCAGCCATTCACAGTGTGATGTGCAATTTGTTGTGCCATATTCCAGTACATGTATTTAAAATTTGAGCGGCTGATAACGGTTTCTACTCCGTTATCTGGTTGTAATGCTACTTCCAAAGCGATGTCAAAATTGCGTGCACCTGAAAATCGTAGATAGGGGAGTACCTGTGGTTCTTGCTTCGGACTTTCATAACGAAAAGGTTGTAAGGCTTCCATGGTAACAACCCATGGAGAAATGGAAGAAGCAAAGTTTTTTGCCAAAAACGGCCCCAAAGGCACATACTCCCATTTTTGAATATCCCGGGCCGACCAGTCATTGAAAAGTACTTTTCCGAATATATATTTTTCAGCGTCTACCGTTTGTACTGTTTCACCCAGTTCTGTTTTCTTTCCGATGATATAGGCCATTTCCAGCTCAAAGTCCACACGTTGTGAAGGACCATAAACCGGTTGTGATTCGCCTGCCGGAAGTGTTTGCCCTATCGGTCGTCGAACATCGACACCACTAAGTACTATAGAGGAAGCTCTACCATGATACCCCACAGGAATATGTTTCCAGTTCGGAAGCAAAGCATTTTCAGGATCTCTGAACATTTTGCCAACATTGGTCGCGTGTTCTATGCTCGAATAAAAATCCGTGTAATCACGGATAAAAACGGGCATGTGCATCATAATACTAGACTTATGTGCCGTTAGAAAAGCAGCTTCACCCTTCAAAACCGAAGATTCGTTCGTCAATTCCTTTTGAATGATTTTTCGAACTTTGCTAGTAACGGATTTGCCTAAATCAATGAACGGATTTAGAAACTCGTTGGTGAAAATTCTAATATCTATATTGAGCTCATCGAAAATTCCGGTTTTGGCCGCTATGGACAAATCTAAAATATGGTCTCCTATAGCAATCGCGATGCGTTTTGTACTATTGGAATCACTGAAAATTCCGAAGGGAATATTGTGAATTGAAAAATCGGAGTTTTCGGGAATCGGTATCCAGCAATCTGAATTGGTCATTATTGAATTGAATTAGTGATTTTCTTCTAACCATGATAGATGATATGATTCATCGCCAATGTTTAGTGCTTCTTCTGTTAGTTGTAAAGGTTTAAAGGTGTCGACCATAACGGCTAACTCCTCTGTTTTTGTTTTTCCTATGCTTCGTTCGACCGCTCCCGGATGTGGGCCATGCGGAATACCGGCGGGATGCAATGAAATGTGCCCGGCTTCAACATCATTTCTACTCATGAAATCCCCATCTACATAATACAATACTTCATCGCTATCGATATTACTGTGATTATAAGGAGCGGGAATACTTTCTGGATGGTAGTCATATATACGTGGTACGAAACTGCAAATCACAAAAGCACTCGTTTCAAAAGTCTGATGTACAGGAGGTGGTTGATGAATACGCCCTGTTATGGGTTCAAAATCGTGGATTGAAAATGCATAGGGATAATTAAAACCATCGTAACCCACCACGTCAAAAGGATGGGTAGCATACACCACATCAAAGATGTCTTCTTGCTTTTTTATCTTAATCAGAAATTCTCCTTTCTCATCATGCGTCTCCAATTCCTCGGGCCTTCTTATATCACGCTCACAAAATGGGGAATGCTCCAATAATTGACCAAACCAGTTGCGGTATCTTTTTGGCGTGTATATCGGGTGGTAAGACTCTACTATGAATAGTCGATTGTCTTCTGTATCAAATTCAATCTTGTAAATCATACCACGTGGAATAACTAGATAATCACCATAACTGAATTTAAGATTGCCCAAATGGGTTCTCAGTAATCCGCTTCCTTTATGGATGAATATGACCTCGTCGGCATCGGTATTTTTGTAGAAATATTCTTTCTGTGAAGTTTGGGGAGCAGCTAAAATGATATTACAATCACTATTGGTCAAGACCACCTTTCTGCTTTCCAAATAATCTTTTTGAGGAGCAATCTGAAAGCCTCTTAGTTTATAGGAAGTAATATTATTTTTCTTTGTGATTTTAGGAGCGACACTATATTGTTTTCGAATTTCCCTGACCTGAGTGGGCCTGTGTTCGTGGTATAGATTTGATGACATGCCATCAAAGCCTATGGTTCCGAACAATTGCTCATAGTATAAATCGCCATTTGGCTTTCTGAATATAGTATGTCTCTTGTGCGGAATATTTCCAAGTTTGTGATAAAAAGGCATAATACTAACATTTTGTTGATTCAAACATAAACAATTGTTGATATAAAAACAACAAAATTTTATTAAACCATAATTTTTCTGTTTATTTGTAATGCTCAAAAAAAGTTGCACAACAGGGAAAACCCCATAAAGCCATATAGTATGAAGGTTAGCAATAAGAAGGAAGATTTTTTGCAAGAATCATTAAAACTGATTCACGAAAAGGGTTTTAAAGCAACTACTATGAGGGATATTGCTGAACGAATGAATTTCGATGTGTCTAATAGCTATAACTATATAAAGTCAAAACATGAGATACTTGAAGGTTTTTTATTTGGTACTTCGGCAGAATTCCATTCCGCTATGGATAATGTTTTATCATCAAGTTATTCGCCTGACGAAAAGTTAAAACAAATTATTTCCTCGCATATTACAATAGCCTCGACCAAACCTTTTGAAGTTGCTTTGATGGTTAATGAATGGCGTAATCTAAAAGAACCAAAGTATACAGAGTATATAAAACTTCGTGATAGTTACGAGGAAAAATTGGGTAGTCTGCTTTTAGAAGGAATTGAAATGGGAGTGTTCAAAGCCTTTGATATTACCATAGCGAAGTCCGTTATTTTATCATCTTTAAGATGGTTTTATGATTCGTATGCCACTAATAATCCTAATATAAACCCTATAGAATTGGAAAGACAAATCGTAAGCTTTTTGTTTAAAGGATTTCTTGAGTGATAAGTTTTCTAATGAATTTCCAATTCTTAGTTACTTTCCTTAATCGACTATTTAAAGTGGTCATTAGCTATACTTTACAAGCCTTATAGTATACTGGGATGTAAAGAATCGGCCTCCTACAGAATTTAAATATCCCACCTCACAAGATGGTGAAGCTTATTTTTGAACCAAAAGATAGAAAGTGTTCTCAATTCCCATTAAAAATCTCTGAAAATAAAGCGTCCATTTCAGCTTCCTCATCCGCTCCCGAACCCAAAGATCGATGAATAATTATACCATTTCGGTCTACCAATACCTTGGTGGGTAAAGCACCAACAGCATAAAGCTCGGCTAAATCAGTTTGGTCAACGGTATCATTCTTACCGTTACCTCTCAAAACATGTTTCCACATTCCAATTCCATCTTTTTCAATAGCTTCACGCCATAACTTCTGTCTTTTCTCATCATCGGCAATACCGATTATCTCAAAACCTTTTGATTGGTATTTCTTATATAACTTAATAAGATGAGGATTTCCTTCCCTACAAGGTTTGCACCATGTTGCCCAAAAATCGAGCAATACGTATTTACCCTTAAAATCAGATAACGTCATTTTATCGCCATATATATCTTCCGTGCTGAAGTCTGGTGCTAAAGTTCCTATAGAGCTACTTTTGAACCGCTCTAAACGTTCTTTGATACTCTTACCAAGTTTCGTGTTCTTGAGTTGTTCAGAGAACATTTCAAATTTGCCAAAAATTTGATTATAATCCGGTGAGAGGGCTAATTCATCATCTAGTTTTTCTAGACCAAAGTATGAGGATGTATTATTTTTGACCCATATCAGCTCGTAGTTATCCAAAGAGTCATAATAATCATCCAACTTTGAGTCTACTTCATCCAATTGTGAGTTAAGGGTGGCTATTTGGTCTGCATCTCTATTCTTCAGGACCATAAGACTATCAATACGATCATATAGGCTATCGGCTTGTCTGAAAATATTTAAGTAAGGTGCTTTAAGGCTATCCTTGCCTTTATGGAAGTCGTAGTAATCCTGCTGGGTTTTTGAACCTTGAAGCTCTAATGATGTCACATTTTCAACATCGACCGATAAAATTTGTTCACCCCTCTCTAAATACAAAGTTTCCAATGGATTGCTATTTCCGTTTGGATTGTCGATATACAGAAATCGCTTCTCCACGAGATCATCGATTTTTCCCGTAAACTCGAAATTTCCATCTTTTACCTTAATAATGGCCGTACTATCTTTCTCCGTATTCTTTAAATAAAGGTTTCCATCCTCCATCCCCGAAACTTTGCCAATTAAAGTAAATGCATTTTCTTTCAGGGCCGTGCTCGTGTTCCCTTTCTTTTTGGAATCATCGGCACAACTTGACAAAAGTAGCATGCCAATAAAATAGGATATTGCTTTTTTCATTTTCCTCTTCGTTTTAGTATTTTAAAGGGCAAACTATGTTGAAAAAAGGCTTTTGGTATTGTGTAACCAAAAGCCTTTCTCTTTCTGTTGTTTTATTAATCAGCTTTGGTGATTGTCACCGTTCCTGTTATGGTCTCATCAAAGTCAGAGTCATAGAAGCTGTAGTCAAAAACAATAACACCTGTAGTTTCATCATAAGTACCCGTTCCTTCAATCGTATCTGCATCAATTCCATCAAAACATGCGAACGACTGTGACACAACTTCTACGGTGCCATTGGTCGCACCGTCTGATTCAGGCGTAAAAGCAAAGGTAACCGAAGGACTATCATCACAGAAAATACCTAGTATGTCACCTGCAAATGTCAGTGTGCCACATCCTGTGATACCTGTACCGGAGCCTTCGTTTATAAAACCTCCCAGGTCTTCTTCTGATTCAAGGTTGCCAGCCCAAACCGAAGTGTCAACAGTAGAAGTACAGCTGACGGAATCATCTACATAAGGATCTGTAAAATTCGCCACCTCATCCTGATTGCTAGTACCGTCACCGTCACAGTCTGCAGTGGCCCAAGTAGTATTAGTTTCATCATAGCCTACGTACCCTTGTGACTGTACCGGCAAGCAAGGGTCGTTGGCATCTTCATCATCAGGGTCTAAGACACCATCGCCATCGGTATCCATAGAGTCATTTGTGTCTGGGTTTTCAAGGTTGATGATTACATCAGATTCAAAGGTACCTAGGTCATCGGTAAAGGTCAGGGTCAAATTTATAATGCCACTGGTTACATCATACGTTCCTGTACCGTTTATTTTGGCCATAATATCAGCTGCACAACCATAATCTTGTTCAGTGATCGTTACGGTTCCAGCATCATTACTGGCATCTGGAGTCAATTGCGCTGTAATACTTATTTGAGTATCACAAAGTATCGTATTAGGATCCGTAGGGTCACCTGTAAGAAAATAAAAAGGATCAACACCAGTAACGGAAAGAAGACCACAATCATCTCCCATGGCGCTTATTGTTCTTGCATCTTCACTAGAGGCATCGGTAAAAATATCGCCGCTAAAAGCGGCTGCATTGGCTGTGGTACACACAGCCGCTTCTTCTACTGTAATCGTAACATTGGCTGTTTTGGAAACCTCTCCTTTGGTCACGTTTACCACTAAAACAATATCAGTGTCTCCCAAAGTGCTCAAAAGGTTGGCATCTGCCACAGTAAGGACCCCATCGGTTGTCCCGATGGCCAAAACCCCCTGAGGTGTTTGGGATTGAATGTTGAAATTTACGGAACCGTCATTACTTGAGCCAACAACAGTGCCAACGGTTTCACCTTGGGCCAGGTCACTTTTGATAGTTGCCTGCAGGTCTTCCGCACTAACGATTATTTCTTTTTTCGGTTCATCATCATCTTTGTTGCAAGATGTTGACAATAAAACTGTGAATGCCATAAGGCAGATAATTACTCTTTTCATATTTGCGTTATTTAAAATTAATCTCTTGGGTTTTGTTCTAGTTCCGGATTCTGTTGTATATATCTTGTAGCGATAGGAAATGCCCAATTCAGACTGTTGGCCCTAAGGGTTTCGGTTCGCCCGTTCAGCGTATGGGTGACATCGATATTGTCGTCGTCAAAAAGGTTGTACCTCTTGATGTCAAAAGTGCGCTCAACACTCCCTACCATTTCCCTTCTGCGTTCATCTTTGACAAATTGCAGCAAATCATCATCATTCGAAATGCTAATAGGGTTATATGCTCCTGTTGGGAATCTATTGATGCGCAACGTATTCAAATCGGTATTGGATAGCGTAGTATTACCCAGGCGGGCATGGCATTCGGCTCTTATGAGATATAGATCGGTAGTGTTGATACCCATATAATAATTGCCAGTGTCATCCGCAGCTCCATAATACAACTGGTCGGAATCCAAAGAGCCAAAGAACTCAGTAGCTTGGGTAAACCATTTTAATCGCAGATCATTGGGTTCGTAGAGGTCAAGAAGCTCGTCGGTTGGGAAAATATCTTGGAACCTGACCTGTTTGAACCAAACAAGCTGTTCATCATCTGGAATATTAGGGAAGGATATCAATCCTGGCACGAAACTGCTTTCTCGGTCATCATTCGAGTCCCTAATATTATTTTTCAGGGCAAGGCCCTGATTACAAGCTTCAAGCGCCCCTTCGTACTGCCCTTGAAACAAATATACTTTGGCCAGCAGCCCATAAGCTCCCGCTTTGGATGGCCTAAAGGTCAAATTCGCCTCTTGCACATCGCGCAAATCGTCAATACTCTCCAAGATATCATTCAGTAGATAATCATAGACTTCTTGAACCGATGCCCTGGTCAGGTCAACACCTTCCAATAGGGTACCCTGTCTTATCGGTACTCCCAAATCTTGGTCGGCAGTGGCCGGATTGTAATGCAGGCCATAAATATTGACCAGATTGAAATAGGCAAATGCCCTATGCAATCGTGCCTCTGCTCGAAGTTCGGCTATTTCTTCCGCTGTACCGTCTACCACTGACTCGAGACCTTCTAGAACAACGTTGGCAGCATAGATTTGACTATAATAAAGGCTCCAATCGGCATCGTCTTCCTGTGAATTGAAGACTGTTTCTTCAAAAAGATAGATTCGGGTAATGAAAGCGTCGGTACCGAAAGCGACAAAAATATCATCATCGATAAATTGATTATCTGACATGTACACGGTTTGACCATGATGCCTTCCAAATCCCGTGGACAAAGAAAAATCACGAGAATTCAAGTTTACGTCCACTTGATCCAGCAACGACCTAAAGTCTTCTATCTTACTGGGTATTACGATTCCCCTAGGTTGAAAATCAAGATAATTCTCACGGGTACACCCGTAGCACAGCATAAGGATGACTCCGAGTATAGCACCGAAATATTTTGTCATACTTTTCATGATTAAAATGATGCGGATAGGTTTATACTAAAGGTTGGTCTGATGGGAAACAGCACATTCAACGGGTCAACATTCCACTTATTGAAGTTCCAAACCTTCAGATTCTGGGCTTGAAGACTTAATTGGAAAGATTCCATGGATAGTCGTTCTACCAAGGGCCGTGGAAATTGATATCCAAAAATGATCTCACTCAAGCGAATGTTTGCGGCGTTGTCAACAAATTTATCCGCAAAACGGTAATTTTGATAGCCTGGCAGGCCTATCTGAAAATTGCTGGGCAAGGCGGGTATATCGGTCATATTTTCATCGCCTATATTCTGCCAGCGATTGTTGAAATCTTGAAATGCGTTAAAACCAATATTTGACGGATCGAATGAATTGGTATTTCTAAAAACATGGCCCGCCACATAGGTGGTCAAAATGCGCAGGGAGAGGTTTTTATACCTAAAATCATTGATGAGTGAACCATAATACCGCGGTGTGGTCGTACCCTCGTTAATAAGGGCATTGGTATCGGTGATATCTTCCGATACCCGTGCCAATTCATTGCTCCCATTAATGTACTGTGGTGCTCCGCTTCCATCTAGACCTGCATATCTAAAGCTATATATGGTATTCAAAGGAGTGCCCTCTACTTGTGATAGACCGCGAACAAAACTGAACACGTCTTCTTGCGCCACATCTACCTTGGTTAGCTCATTTTCGTTCAAACTGAAATTGGCCGCAGTGTCCCATCCAAATTGATCACCATTGACTAAAGTGAAATTGAGACTGATATCGACCCCGTTGTTAAAGAGCTCACCGGTATTGAGCAACGTACTGTTGACACCAACCGTCGGATTGAGTTGGCGATCGGCGAGCAAGTCGATACTATTTTTTCTATAATACTCTATACTTCCACTCAAGCCATTTTTAAAAAGACCAAAATCAAGTCCCAAATTCAAAGTTTGGGTCTTCTCTAACCTAAGAAATGGATTGGGTACCGTTGATATGAACGAAAAGATATTCCCGAAAGTGATAAAGTCTATACCCTGTTTGGTCTGTAAAAACGGACTTGTACTTCTATCGACATTGCCATTGGTACCATAGGTAGCCCTTAAACTTAGTTGGTCGATGGTATCACCTTCGTTGAAGAATTCTTGAAAAAGGTTCCATTTAAGACCGACCGAAAAAAGAGGAACGTTCCTGAATTTTTTTGAGGATCCGAAGAGGTTTGTGTCATCTAATCTCGTACTGCCTGAAATCGTGTATTTGTTCAAATAGGAGTAAGAAGCATTGGCATAATAGGATATAAACCTGTTCTCAACAAATAAAAGGTCGGCATTTCTAGGAATCAACGATGGTTGAGAGAATTGTTCCAGTGGTAATGGGAAAAGGGTACTGTAGTCTGGTAAAATATTTAAGAGCGATTGTTCATTAAAACCGTATTTTCTATCGTTGTTGGTTTCACTTATTACTTTTCGTGCCTCATAACCCGCAATTGCCGTGAGCCTATGGTCACCCTCCTTATAATCTTTATCATAGTTTAGTTGTGCCCGAAATGTGTTCGTATTTAGGGTAGCAAAAGACTGGTCTAAAATGCTTCCCTTGGGCACAGGAAAACCGGATACATTTCCTGTATTATCGATTTGTGTAAACTCGTTGACCGTAGACCTTGTTGAGAAAGTAGCTTCATTTTGCAGGTTACGGGCATTCAATTGCCCATATTCGTATTGATAGCTAAGGCCCAAATCCAATCCATCAATAAGCTCATAGGTAAGACCTGTCTGAATCCTGATTTCGGTATTCACACTGGTATTATCCGCATTATCGAACTCTTGTTGCAGATTATAGATCCATGGATAAGCATACCCCCTTTGTTGGGCCAAATCAGAGCTTGCTTGACTAAAACCTAGGGTGGAAGCCGGTATTTGGTTACCATCTGAGTCTAAAATAGCCTCGTTCAATGCATACTGGTCAAAGTAGTTCCCCGGTCCGATACCTGCTGAATTTTCAATCCTGTTCTGTGAAAAATTAACTGAGGCATTGACCCTTAATCTTGAGGATAGGTCAAAGGAATTTGAAAAATTAACGATGAACTGGTCAGATTCATCACCCATAAGTTCGTCGGTATTGCGATTATAGGTCACGGAACCCCTAGCACTATATTTTTCACCTCCGACGGATGCCGCAAGGTTATATTGATTCCATAGCTGTGGCTTTAGAAAAAGGGATGCATATTGCTTACGGCCATCCGTTTTCCGTATGGCCTCGATACGTGAACTCGCATCTTCTTGGGAAATATCGCCGCGTTCTGCTAGACCCAATGCCTCATAAACCCTATTGACCTGACTGAGGCGGCCAGGTTCTAGCGCACCATCAAAAAGCTGGTCGGTATCGAAATACCCACTCGATTCGAATAGGGCTATCTGATAATCGGTCTGGGTCTGCGGGTCGGCATAAGCCGATTTAAAGATATCGGTCTTTAGGGTAAAAGAGGAGTTAACAGATGCCTCAATCGCTAGCTTGTTCTTACGGCTCCCTTTTTTGGTAACGATGACAATTACCCCGTTTGTAGCTCTAATACCCCAAATAGATGCGGCCGCCGCATCTTTGAGTATGGAAATACTTTCGACATCATTGGGGTTGATGGTATTGAAACCACCCCGAATCGGGAAACCATCGACTACCACCAGTGGTTCGGTATTTGCGCGCAAAGACGATGTTCCTCGAATGGTAATGCCCAGGCTATTGTTGTTGTCTCTGCTGTTCACGTTGGGGTCAAAGAGTACACCGCTGACCTCGCCCCTTATTTTTGAAACGATATCTTGATTTATTTTACGCTCCAAGGTTTGTTCCTTTACTCTTTCAAAAGAACCTGTCGCCCTTTCTTTCTCGATTTTTTGGTAGCCTGTAGAAACTAGTTCCACCCCGTCAAGTTTGAAACTGGTCTCGGTCATGACCACATCGTAGATCAGTTCGTTCCCGATGGGAATTTCTATATCCAGAAATCCCAAGTACGAGAAAATCAAAATTTCACCAGAATTTACCGTTACTGCATATTTACCATCTTCGTCCGTAGCTACGCCCTTTTGGGTACCTTTTATCAAAACGGAAACCCCGAACAACGGAATACCGTCAGTATCCACAACACGTCCGGATACGATACGCTGCGGTTCTTCTGGTTCTTTTGTCCGCTCAATGGGCTTTTCATCGATTTTACCGTTTGTTGGATTTTTTTCGGAAATATTGAGAATAATCTGTTTTTCGATAATGGTGTATGTGATATTGGTTCCTTTGAAGATTCGATTTAATAAACGCTCGATTCTTCTACCTTCCATAATGATGGAGATTTTTCTATCAAGATTGACCGTTCTGTCATTATATAAGAATCGATAGCCTGTTTGATTTTGAATGGCGCTGAAAACTTCGTCGATGGTAGCGGACTCCATGTTCAAATCGAACGATTCTTTTTGGGCATATGATTTTGCATGCACTTGCAAAAGGGAAATCAATAAGAGCAGAAACGAAAATTTCATTTTTAAATACAGATAATGGTGTACGGATTTCCCAGTACCTAGCGTATCAGCTATTTTCATATTTTTGTAGTGCAACGTAATTGGTCAGTTATTTGATTGATTACCTAAACCGGAGGATGTTGGCGCATTCTTCGGTTTCTATTTTTATTCGATAAGTATCTTGTTATTTTCTATGGTATACTCAAAACCATAGCCCTTACTGAAATACAATATCGCTTCTTCAAAAGTCTCTTCCTCAAAGATGGCAGTGAACAGCTCATCATCAAGTTGCTCGTCATTGTTTACAATTTGCACATCATAGTGTCGCTCCATTTTTTTTATGATTTCTTTGAAAGGAACACTTCTGAACGACAATTGGCCGTTCATCCAACCTGTGAACCGTGATGATTCCACATCTTGCTTATTGAGTTCTTTTTTTCCTTTAATCCAAGAGGACTGTTCATTTGGGGCCAATATGAGCTCTTCATCTGAATTATAAACCTTAACGGAACCTTCCCTAAGGGTCGTCTTGATCTCGATGTCATCACTGTAAGCCTGCACATTGAATTCTGTGCCCAACACTTCTATGTCAAGCCCATCTGTATGGACGATGTAGGGTCTTGAGCTATCTTTGGCCACATCAAAAAATGCCTCGCCTTCGAGGTGTACGTTTCGCTGTCCTGTTTTTGGAAAATTTATTGGATATCGCAGTGAGCTGCCAGCGTTCATATGTACCTTTGTACCGTCGGACAAGACCAGATTAAACCTTTTGCCATAGGGTACTTTCAAAGTATTGTAGGATTTTGGCAAGGATTCATTTTTGAAATACGTAAGCGTTTGTGCTGAAACTTCACCGTACGTCAATTTCTCCTCGCCTATAGAGTTTACTTCACCTATAAAACTTCTCTGACCATTCTCAAATACTACCTCAACCTGTTTGGCACTATGACCCACTGAATTTGTTGTAAACAGTAATGATTTTAAAAAAAGACCTAGACCAAATAAAATTATAACCACAGCGGCATACTTTAAAATGCTATGGGTAATGAATATTTTGGGTTTTTTGCTACCAGAAATTTGTGAAAGCAATTTTTCTTTTGCCAAATTGGCATCAAACTGCCGATTTGCGTTTTTCAGAACATAGTCATCCTGAACATATTGCTTGAAAATAGCCGCATTTTTTTCGTCTTCCAATAAGACTTCCAAAAGCCGATAGTCAACATCGGATATCTCATCCTTTAAATACAGTACGATTAATTTTTGTAGTTCAGAATCGGTCATAATTGGTTCATCTGTTTGTTGATAGGAGTTCAAAAAACCTTTTTACCCTTACTGCGTTTTATCGAATTATTATTTTTTTCTTAAACTTGCCTTCAATAAGTGCTGATGAACTTCAAACTTTTACATAATGACGATGACATGATTAAGGCCCTCATAAAGGGCAATAAATTGTCATTTTCTATGATTTACCATGCTTATCACAACCAACTCTGTCGTTTTGTGTATTCTTTTTCAATGGATAAGGCGCTTGCTGAAGACATCGTACAGCAAACTTTCATAGACCTATGGGAAAAGAGGGATTCGTTAAAAATCCATACTTCTCTCAATGCCTATTTATATAGGTGTGTAAAAAATAAATACCTCAAGCACATCAAGAAAGTGGATAGGCAAACATCTCTGATTGAAGAACTTCGGTTACAGGCGGTCGTTGAAATAGAGGAATTGGATCGGGATATCAAAGAAAAAAGAATATCGGCAATCGAAGGACTTATCGAGACACTACCACCAAAACGAAAAGAAATTTTTATTCTCAATAAATTTCAGAATTACAAATACCGCGAGATTGCTGAAATGCAAAATATTTCGGAAAGAACGGTTGAGAGCCAAATCCGAAAAGCACTCATCACCATCAGGGAAGAACTCAAGCGAATTGAATTAAAAGGACTGCTTTCCACTTTATTGTTCTTCTTTCTTCACTGAACATCAAAATAATTTTATTCCAACACGGCCCAACATCCATATTTTAAAGGCTCTATTGGCTATAACGAACTAGATTTCAAAATATTTATCTTTTTTGGGTAAGGGTATTTTGTGCGGAGGAGGTCTTACTTATAATAAGAATCCTTAACAAGCGCATTGTTTATGTTTACTAAATTCAAAGTTTTACTCTTTTTAATAATTTCTTTTTCAACGTTCGGGCATGCCCAGGTCATCACAGACATACCGCTGCCCGATTCGGTACGACATGGTAAGCTTCAAAATGGGATGACTTACTACATTATGCATAACAGCGAACCTAAAGAGCGGGTAAGCTTCTATTTCGCACAGAATGTGGGTGCCATTTTGGAAGAGGACGATGAAGATGGCCTAGCGCATTTTCTTGAACATATGGCCTTTAACGGATCTAAGAATTTTCCAGGTCGGTCGATGGACGAATACCTTGAATCAAGGGGGTTAAAATTTGGTCGTGACTTCAATGCGTACACCAGTACCGATGAAACGCTTTACAATATTGATAATGTACCTGTCAATGATACGGAACTCATCGATAAATCTTTGCTTATCATGCACGATTGGTCCGGTTCGTTATCCCTTGTAGGAAAGGATATTGACGAGGAGCGCGGCGTAATCGAAGAAGAGTGGCGTTCGAGCCGTAGCCCCGATATGAGGATACGTGAGAAGGTACTCCCTATCATGTTCGCCGGAAGCAAGTATGCGGACAGGGATGTCATAGGCGACCAAAAATTCATTCAAACATTTGAACATGAATCACTTCGAAACTATTATAAAAAATGGTATCGTCCTGATTTACAAGCGGTCATTATCGTAGGGGATATTGACATAGATGACATGGAGGACAAGGTAAAGAAAGTTTTTTCAAAGATTCCCTTACCCAAAGACGCCCTAAAACGACCTTACTATGAAATTCCCGATAACCGGGAAACAAGTTATGTCAAGGCCGTGGAAAAAGGTGCTTCTCGAGCAAGCATACAATTGCTTTTTAAAGAAGATAACCGAAGACAAAAAGATAGTATTTATTTGAGGCAACAAATGATATATACCCTTTTCAAGGGAATCATCAATGGACGTTATGACGAGATAGTTCAAAAGCCATCGGCGGCAAGTTCTTTAATCGATGCGGGTCGGTACGACATGGCACTATATAAAGGAGCCTACTACTTGGAAGTAAACCCTAAGTTGGGAATGGAGAAGCAAGCTGTTCGTGAAGGGTATTCTGAAATTGAGCGTGCTAAGCGTTTTGGCTTTCTTAAAAGCGAATTTGAGCGAGAAAAGCTGAATATTATCACGGAATACCAAAATGCCGTAAGCGAAGAACCTAGGAAAACGAATTATGAGTGGGCAGCGCAGCTAAGTGAGCATTTCTTTAGTGGAGAACCGGTTAAAAGAGCGGATCATGAACTTGAATTTGTTCAAAATACGCTAACGAGCATTACAATTAACGAAGTTCAGGCCGTAGCGGAAAAATTCAATGATATGGCTCAGAGTATCATTGTGGTTACCGGTCCGGATGACGAAAAGGCGAACTATCCATCAAAGGAAGATTTTTTAAAAATCATTGATGATGTTAAGAACAGTAAGTTGGATAGTTACCAAGACAATGTGGCGGACAGCCCTTTAATCGCAAAACAGCTTACTGGTAAACCGTTAAAAGGTGCTTTTTCAATTCATAATGTCGATGACGCGAAAGGGTATATACTCGACAATGGGGCCAAAATAGTGTTTAATCCTTCCAAAAAGAAGGGGGAAAAAGTGGCTATGAAAGCAATAAGTTTTGGAGGCCTTTCTTTGATCGACGAGCAAGACCTGCCATCTGCGAATGGCGTCGATGATCTTATCGAAGTCTCTGGTCTAGGCGCTTTTGACAAAGTTCAATTGAGCAAAAAGCTTGCAGGACGTACAGCAGAAATATATACAAGCCTTAAAGAATATACTGAAGAGCTTGAGGGGGAGTCAAATTTGAAAGATATAGAACTATTGATGCAATTGACATACCTATATTTTGAAGATCCATTTTTTGACCAAGCTGTTTTTGAGGCCAAACTTCCAGTATTCAAAGAACAGTTGGCCCAACTTAACGACAATGAACAGAAGATTTTTTACGATTCCCTGAATATTGCAATGACCAACCGTCATGTAAGAGGTCTGCCCGTAACACCTGAAGATATCGACAAGGTCAATTTTGAAAAAAGCAAATCTATTTATCAAGAGCGCTTTACAGATGCAGACGACTTCGTTTTTGTATTTACGGGTAACTTTAATCAAGAGGAAGTTTTAAAAAGTGCCCAAAAATACTTGGGTAATATTACAACTTTACCTCGTGAAGAAAAGTGGAGGGACAATGGTATGAGACCGAAGAACGGTTTTTTCTCATCAAGGTTTGAAAGAGCTATGCCCAACCCACAGACGAGTATTTTCTACGGTCTATCTGTAGAATTGCCCTATACATTGGAAAACGAGTTGTTGCTTTCGATTGTCAAATCTGTTTTGGATACCAGATATGTGGATACCATACGAGAGGAAGAAGGCGGCAGCTATGGTGTTCGTGTTTTAGGCGAAGTTGAGCGCATACCAAGCGAACGAATGAATCTGTTGGTCGTTTTTAATTGTAATCCCGAAAAACAGGAGGAACTCTTGAAAATCGTAAAGGAAGAAATATCTACGATCGCTAAAAATGGCCCTAACGTTTCCTATGTTGAGAAAACAAAGAAAAATTTGATTAAAAATCGCGAAGAGCAAGTGCGTGAAGATGGTTTCCGGGAAAAAGAAATCTTGAATGCCATGATGTATGAATCACAACATGTCTCATTAGATGATTACCAAAAAGCGGTGGAAAAGATTAGCCCGGAAATGATTCAAAACTTCATGCAAAAATATGTTGATGAAGCCAGTGTGATTGAGGTGATTATGAATCCTAAAAAAGAAAAATAGATGATGTTTTTCGATGAAATATAGCAACTGTAAAATTGAAAGGCTATATAGTGTCTAAACTTAAAACGACTTTTTACTTAGATTAGAGTTAGTTAGAAAAAGGGCAGATTGAAGAGTATTCAATCACCCTTTTTCGTTTTGAAGTTTAGCCATGGCATGGCGACTATATTTCTGAACAACAAGGAAATTTATTATGATTAGATATTTGATTTTATTATTTCTAATTTCAACAACTCAGGTATTTTCCCAAATTTTGGAGCCTGTTAAATGGTCAACCAGGACGGAGAAAATTTCGGATACCGAGTACAGTTTGATCTCAAGGGCCGTTATCGATCCGGGCTGGCATTTGTATTCCCAGACGGTTCCCGAGGACGGCCCGATACCGACCAGTTTCGTTTTCGACGATTCGGACGGCAGTTTCGAACTTTTGGGCGGTACGTCGGAAGGGGAGGGCCATACGGTCAACGACCCAGTATTCGGTATGCGCATAAAGTACTTTGGCGATAGCGCCGAATTCGTGCAGCGTATCAAGGTCTTGGGCGATGTGGGTACCGTTGGTGCGGTCGTCGAGTTCATGGTCTGCGACGATAGCAGATGTCTCCCGCCGACGGAGGTGGACCTAAGGTTCGCTTTGGGGAACGGTCCGGATACCTTCATGGGGGAAAGTGCGGAAGAGTTGCGGCCAAAAACGAACGATACCGCGGTTATTGCCGACAAAAGCCCGGCGCCCGGAACACTAAGGGGGCTTTGGTCCATTTTTTTCATCGCCTTCATCTCTGGCTTTGCCGCGTTGTTGACCCCCTGTGTCTTCCCGATGATCCCGCTTACGGTGAGCTTTTTCACCAAACAGAGCAAGAGCAGGGCCTCGGGCATTCGTAACGCCGTTCTGTACGGAATGAGCATAGTAGCCATCTATGTGCTTTTGGGTACGGCGGTGACGGCCATTTTCGGTGCAGACTCCCTCAATGCGCTTGCGACCAATGTCTGGTTCAACCTTATCTTCTTTTTACTGCTGGTGGTCTTTGCGGTTTCCTTTCTCGGGGCCTTCGAGATCGCCCTGCCCGGTTCATGGGCGAACAAGGTGGACGAGCAGTCCTACAAAAAGGGGGGTATCATCGGCATCTTTTTCATGGCCCTTGCCCTGGCGATAGTCTCCTTTTCCTGTACGGGCCCCATCGTGGGCACATTGTTGGTAGAGGCGGCCTCAAAGGGCGGTCTTGCACCGATTATCGGGATGCTGGGTTTTTCATTGGCCATAGCGTTGCCCTTCGCACTGTTCGCGGCTTTCCCGGGCTGGATGAACACCTTGCCCAGGTCGGGGGGCTGGCTCAACACGGTAAAGGTCGTTCTGGGCTTTTTGGAGCTGGCGTTGGCCTTTAAGTTCCTGTCCCAGGCCGATCTTGTCCTGCAGTTGCACTGGTTGGAGCGTGAGGTCTTCCTTGCCATTTGGATAGCGATCTTCCTTGGCCTTGCCCTGTACCTCTTCGGAAAGGTCCGACTGCCGCACGATCCGCCGCTGGCGCATATCTCGGTAGGGCGATTGGGCCTTGGGCTGCTGACCCTGACCTTCGTTGTGTATATGCTGCCGGGCATGTGGGGGGCGCCCTTGAACCTGATCAGTGCCTGGTTGCCTCCGCAGGAATACAGCGAATCCCCCTACGGCGTGGGGTTCGCCAAAACGGGCGGCACCGTTTCGGGCGCCGGTCACGAAGACCTACCGGAAGGGGCGCACCTGTTGCCCCCCCACGACATTATCGCCTTCAACGATTACGATAAGGGCCTTGCCTACGCCAAGCAGGTGGGCAAACCCGTGCTGTTGGACTTTACGGGCTGGGCCTGTGTGAACTGCCGTAAAATGGAGCAGAACGTCTGGCCGAAACCGAGGGTACTCGGTATTCTGAAGAACGATGTCGTACTGGTTTCCCTTTATGTGGATGACAAAAGGCCCCTGCCCGAGGACGAGATCACGGACTCCAAGCTTCGCCCGGGCAAGAAACTGAGATACATCGGACAGAAATGGAGCGAACTGCAGGCCCTTCGTTACCGGGCCAATTCGCAGCCCTTCTATGTGATGATGGGCCATGACGAGGAAAACCTTGTCGAACCGGTGGCCTATACCCCCGATATGGACCAATACCATGGCTGGCTGAAAAAGGGTATCGAGAATTTTAGGAAATAACCAAAGGATATGAACATGGAGACCAACTTGGAAAGACATTTCGAAACCTTCAGGGAAGGGATAATCGGAAGGAACGAGACCTTTAAAAATAATAATGGCGAACACCGATTGTTATATGCCGATTGGACGGCTAGTGGCCGATTGTACTGGCCCATAGAGGAAACCATGGCGCACAGGGTCGGCCCGTGGGTGGCCAATACCCATACGGAGACTTCGCTCACGGGGGCGACCATGACGAGGGCCTATCATAAGGCGCGACAGGTCATAAAGAAACACGTGAACGCATCGGAGGACGATGTATTGATATGCTGCGGTACGGGTATGACAGGCGCTATGAACAGGCTTTTGCGCATTCTTGGTCTGCGTGTACCTGAACAGTTAAAGCCCTATTTGGATATTGCGGAAAAGAAATTCCCGATAGTTTTCATATCCCATATGGAACATCATAGTAACCATACACCATGGTTGGAGACGTTGGCCGAAGTGAAATTGATTCCACATACCGAAGACGGACTTGTAGACTTGGAAGCTCTGGAACGATTACTCAAATCCTATCGGAACAGAGATAAAATCGTATCGGTGACGGCATGCTCGAACGTAACGGGTATTGAGCTACCCTATCGCAAGATTTCCAGACTGGCCCACGAAAACGATGCACTTTGTTTTGTGGATTTTGCCTGTAATGCACCCTATGTCGATATCGACATGAATCCCAATGAGACCGAATATATCGATGCCATTACCTTTTCACCCCATAAATTTTTGGGAGGTCCCGGTAGCAGTGGCGTGCTGATATTCAAGAAGAAGCTTTACGAATTATCAGCTCCTGAAAATCCTGGTGGCGGTACGGTCGTCTTTACCGACCCGTGGGGCAACCACAGGTACAAAAAGGATATTGAGGAACGTGAGGACGGTGGTACTCCAGGTTTTTTGCAGACCATACGAACGGCAATGGCGATTCGGTTGAAAGAAAAAATGGGAACGCAACATATCGCCCGACGTGAAGAACAGATAAATGCAATGGTATTCGAAAGACTTGAAAAAGTGGAAGGCCTTACCATTTTGGCCTCTCAACATAGAAAAAGGCTTTCCATCTTCTCTTTTTCCTTGGAGGGATTGAACTATGATCTCGTTGTCAAACTTCTGAACGATAAATTTGGAATACAGGCCAGGGGCGGTTGTTCCTGTGCGGGCACCTATGGTCATTATTTGATGAATATCGATGAAGAGCGGTCGAAGCAGATCATGGCGGGAAGTGAGCTCGGGTGCGTCATAAACAAACCTGGTTGGGTGCGCATTTCGTTCCATCCCACGATGACCGACAGCGAAATCGAAAAGGTATGCGATGCGGTTGAACGCGTAGCAAAAAAGGGAATGGGATGGAAAAAAGAGTATCGCTTTACACCTTTCGGATATCGGCCGAAAAATCAGGAGAATGATTTCTTGGTATCGCTCGAACAATGGTTCGACGAAAAAGATCAAGGGAAAACTTTGAGCAATAGGTAAATATGATAGCTACAAAATCGAGAAGGCAGAGCCAAGTGACCGATACGATTCTTATGGTCAGACCAACCAAGTTTCGAATGAACGAGGAAACGGCCGTGAACAATTATTTTCAGGAAAACCAGGCTGGGGATGAAAAAGATATCAACGATAGGGCAAAGAAAGAGTTTGATACATTTGCGAAAATTCTCAAAGACCATGGTATAAATGTCTTAATAGTCGAGGACAGTAACAGCTCGGACACCCCTGACTCCATATTTCCCAATAATTGGATTTCTTTTCATGAAGACGGAACCGTTGTTCTCTATCCCATGTTCGCGGAGAATCGAAGAAAGGAACGCCAGCTCGATATATGGAAAGTTCTTAACTTATCTGGTTTTGATTCTACAAAAGTAAAGGATTATTCTAATTCGGAACAATTTGGTCAATTTCTGGAAGGTACCGGTAGCATGGTCTTGGACCGTGAAAAAAGACTTGCTTATTGTGCGCTATCGGATAAGGCCCACCCAGATCTGCTTGAAAAATTTTGCTTCGATATGGGGTATACGCCAATTTCATTTTCGGCGTTTCAGGATGTTGGCGGCCAACGAAAACTCATTTATCATACCAACGTGATGATATGTATCGCAAATAGATTCGTTATCATTTGTTCAGAGTGTATTGATGATGATTTGGAAAGAAAAAATGTCATAGAACACCTTAAACAATCCAGTAAACATATCATCCATATTTCAGAAAAGCAGATGTCCAATTTTGCTGGGAATATGCTTCAAGTAAGAAATAACCAAGGTTACGAATATTTGATAATGAGCAGTGCTGCCGCAAATAGTCTTTTGCCGCATCAAATCATAAATATCCAAAAGTATTGTGATATAGTTCATACTGATCTCAGTACAATTGAAATCTGCGGTGGTGGTAGTGCAAGGTGTATGATGGCGGAAGTATTTTTGCCTAAAAGAAGCGGATTGTAGCGTACAGAAAAAACCAAACATAATATCAAATTAATAACAACATTTAGCAGTAAATAATGGTTGAGCTTTCGTCTATTATAGGTGTCATCAATGGAATTTTTAAAACGGGTTAAAAGGTTCAGAAATGCAATAAATTCCTAAATCCCCGGGGATCTCAGTCTTTGGAATTAGAAAGTAACAGTAAATAATTTCCTTTTTTAAATGCAAATCAATCAAAAAATTAAACTCACTATAGAGGCCGATGCAGGGCAACGGCTTATAAGCCGAATTTCCAATGTTTTACTTAGACCGAATTTGGATATTCTACATTTTCAATTTGAAAAAATCGAAGAACATTCTTCTTTGTTCGAAATTATTCTAAATGTTTCAAATGACGACTTTAATAGGATTGTTTTACAAATGGAGAAACAAGTTGATGTTAAGAAGGTTTCCTACAAAGAGAGCAAATAAATGGTAAGGTCAAAGAGACTAAAACACTCATTTTTTTATTCCTTTTATATACGTTCCTCATTTTATTGGAGTCTTCAAAAGTGTTCCAATCAGATAATCAACCAATTAGGTAGATGTAAAGTTGATTAATATATTTCTTTGTGGAATTATTTTACGGTCTTCATTTTTTGATGACTTCCTTTGAGCAAACGGAGCAAGGCAATATGCCTTTCATTTTATATTCGTTAAGTTAGTTGAAAATACTGCGATAAATCCGCTATTTTATATTACCATAAATTACGCTCAATAATTGAATATGAATTGCATAGGACGATAATTTTTGAAATTAGAGGTGTCCGTAGAATACCAATATTTTCACCAGTAATTCTAACCGTAAGTTATAGCCTATTAAAAAGGACACTATTAATCAATGAAGAAAGACATAGAAAACATTATTTTTTCGCGGTTCGTTAATCAACCTATTCCCTTTGAATTTATCTCCATTAAAGAACTTTATAAACGGTGCAAGGAAAGTGCGTATGATCTATCAAATCCGCATAGGATTGAATTTAACGCCATGATATTAGTTACCGAAGGTGAAGGTATCCATACTATTGATTTCAGGGAAGAGATTTTGTCACCTGGGGTAATCTTACCCTTGACAAAAGATCAGGTCCACGCCTTTGACAAAGAGCTTCGGGTCAAAGGATTTGTAATTTCTTTTGAAGAAATCTTCATTACTCAGAACATAAGTGAGAAAAACCTATTTCATTTCCTGCATATCTACCATACTCCAAGCATACTGATCGGAAAAGAAAATATATCAGCTTTAAATCCGACTTTACAGCTTCTTCAAAACTTGCATGAAGATTCCAATCTTGTTATGAAATCTGAAATCATCAACGCGGTTTTTATGTCTTTATTATTACAAATTAAGCGATGCTCCATTTATCAGCACAAAACTTTTGAAAGTCAACGGTTTAAAGACTTTATTAGCTTCAAACAGTTGATTACCGAATGCTACCATGAGAGTCATAATGCAAAGGATTATGCTCAAAAACTATCCGTGTCCTACAAATATCTAAATGACATCTGCAAGCAGATCGGTAATAAAACAGCCAAGGCTTTTTTAGATAGCTGGTTACTGTTAGAGGCCAAGCGCAACATTTCAGAGGACAAATATACTTCCCAAGAGATTGCCTATAAAATGGGGTTTAACGAACCTTCGAATTTTATTCGGTTTTTTAAGAAATTCACTAGTGTTACCCCGAATCAATTTCAGCAGAAATTGAAAAAATCCACTTCCGGTTAGAGATTGACTATCAGTTTGCAAGCATAGATAATCTAATTCCAGTTGTTTGACAAGACATTTGTACCAAACAAAATTGGTATAAAATGACATTGCAAGAACAACTGGAACAGATGCGCAACGCCACTATGGAAAGAATGCCGCGTTCAATAATCAAAGTGTTTACTGATAGTATCGCTGAAATCAGAAAAAATCAGTTAAAGGAAAATGCACTGAAGGTAGGGGACCATGTTCCAGATATGAATCTTCAAACCATCAATGGACATAATTCATTGTTAAGCGATTTGATAGAACAGGAATTCCTGATCCTAAACTTTTATAGAGGGGGTTGGTGCCCATACTGTAATATGGAATTACGAGAATATGAAAGACTACGTAAAGCCTTCAACGAGTTGGATGCGGATATTGTTGGAATAAGTGCCGAAATACCAGAACTGGCGGTTAAAACAAGCGATAAAAATGCACTTTCTTTTCCTGTATTGACAGATTTTGATGCCGAATTAATGAAAGCCATAGGCATAGTATTTCAACTTGACGAAGCCTCTAAAAAGGAATTCGAAAATTTCGGGATGGATTTCACTAGAGTTCATGGGAACAATAATTTTGAATTGCCTGTTCCTGCAGTATATGTTATCAATAGGAAAATGGAAGTCGTGTTCGTCCATTTCGAGGAAGATTACATGACACGACTCGAACCCACAGAACTTTTGAACATTTTGAAAAACAACTTAATAACCGAAAAGATTTAATATTATGAAAAGAAACAAAATCATTTATTGGATTTCAACTGGATTACTTTGTGCGTTATTCATGTTTAGTGCAATGATGTATTTTTTTAACTATCCAAGGATCGAAGGCTTTTTTATAAACCTAGGGTTTCCCGTTTGGATTATTTATCCATTGGCAGTACTGAAAGTTTTTGGAGTTATAGCCATACTTACTAAAAAAGTGAACTTATTAAAAGAACTAGCTTACGCAGGGTTTTTATATGACGCAATACTTGCTTTAAGTGCGCACATAATAGTCGATGATGGTGAGTTTATGCCTGCTGTAATTGCCATAGTTGCTACTGCAGTTTCATGGGTTTATGACAGAAAAGTATTCGGAAATTATGAGCAAGATTTAAAAAAAATAAATGTATAAAATTATGAAAAGAGATAAGATTATTTACTGGACAGCAACAGCGATTATAAGTTTTTTGTTTGCTTCGGGTGCTCTAATGTACCTTTTTAATTACGATTATGCGCATCAATTTTTCATAAGTCTGGGATTTCCTACTTGGATTATATATCCATTAGCAGTGCTAAAAATTCTGGGGCCTATTGTGATATTGACCAGAAATTCGTTGTTCTTAAAAGAATTAGCCTATGCAGGTTTTCTTTTTGACGCAATTCTTGCAGTTGCCGCTCATATTATGGTGGGTGACGGATTTATATACCATGGACTTGCTGCTATCATCTTGACTATAGTTTCATGGAGGTATGATAGGAAGTTATTTGGGGCATATGTACAAAAAGCAAGCACTAAATACAAGCATCATGACGCTCACGATAGTTAGTCGGATGCTAAATGTGGTATTTCTAGCTATCGTTATGTTTTCCTGTAATGAAACTAATAATGAAAATTCCAAGATGAAAAAACAAGATGAAAAAACAGAATTAGGATTAAAAAGGGCTATAAATAGATTAATAGAACCAGATGAGAACTTTGGTGTGGCTCAACTTGATGCTATCTACCATGATGATATGATGGTTATTATGATAGACCCAAATGACAATAAAACTACTTTTAAAAAGGATGCATTTAAAGAACTGATCGCATCTAAATTGGAAGGTGAAGAACGCACAAAGAATTCTTGGGCAAAATTTATTCATTTAGAAGTCAATGAAGATAGAGGCCATATCGTCGTAAAAAGAAGGGTAAATTTTACTGAAGAAAAAAGCGAACTGATAGTGATTCTAGATTTCGTTTGGGAAGATAATCGCTGGCAAATAATTAGAGAAAATATATTAATCCAGCCGCTATAGGATAGGATACCATTTTTGAAAGAAACAAGAGCCATCTCCATTACAGGTGGCTCGTGTTTTTAGAACAACTCCAAAAATTATGACCTTAATAAAGAGGCATTGAAAATCCAATTACTCAATAATGGGAAAGAAATGGACTCTATTCCAAGGACAAACCTCTTTCTAAAAATAAAAACCCCTAATACAGTAAGTGTATAATACAAATAAAATCACAGATAGAACTATACAGCTCCTCAACATAAATACTCAGGTATATTGATAACTTTTGCAATAAAAAGATACCATTTAACAACCCTTTACGTTATTTGGAGAAACCAAAATTCAATCACCTTTTTTGATATTCAAACTTCTATGTGAAACTTCTTCAAGTTCAGTTTTCGTAATTAGCCAAAACTAATCCTTTAATATTAAGAATTCTCTAGTTATTAAGCTCTATAACAATTCGTAAAATTGCAAACTACCATAAAAGAGATTAAGAATCTTTTTTAAATAGCTAACTCTGCGATTATCAAATTGTTTAAATATCTAGCAGGGACATTTTTTACTGGATACCTGATTCTAATATTACCACTAGTGTGGATTATATTTCACCATATATGAACTTATTATTTTGCAAATGCAACTAGTTTTGTAGTGTTGTTTGTAGAATATTTTATGATAAAAAAAGTAGTAACCTTCGGTGAAATTATGCTCCGTTTGGCACCTCCAGGTTTTTTAAGATTTTCCCAGGCCAATAATTTTGATGTGCTATACGGTGGAGGTGAATCCAATGTGGCAGTATCACTCGCCAATTATGGTGTACCCGTAGATTTTGTAACACGTTTACCAAAAAACGATATTGGCGAATGCGCTTTGATGGAAATGCGCAAAAGGGGTGTAGGTACTGATAAGATTGTTTTTGGTGGAGATCGTCTAGGAATATATTTTTTGGAAACAGGTGCTGTTTCTCGGGGATCTAAAGTAGTATATGACCGAGCCCATTCCGCAATTGCAGAGATTGAATCGGGAATGATCGATTGGGATGCCGTTTTTAAAGATGTTGAGTGGTTCCATTGGACAGGAATTACCCCCGCAATTTCTCAAGGAGCTGCCGATGTATGTCTGGAAGCAGTAAAAGCTGCAGACAAAAAGGGAATCACTATTTCCACAGATTTGAACTACCGTGCAAAACTCTGGAACTACGGAGGTGACCGTGAAGCGATTATGACTGAACTAACTTCGTATTGCGATATTATTTTAGGAAACGAAGAAGATGCCGAAAAACACTTTGGTATTCATCCAGAGGGATTGGACGTTCATAAAGATGGTCATGACGTTAAGGCGGAAGCTTTCCTATCGGTCTGTAAACAGATGATGAAAAAATTCCCAAAGGCCAAAAAGGTAATCACAACACTTAGAGGTTCCATTTCTGCATCGCACAATACATGGGCTGGCGTGTTATGGGACGGCTCAAAAATGTACGAAACACGTCAATACCAAATTACCGACATCGTCGATAGAGTAGGAGGGGGCGATTCATTCATGGGCGGTCTTATTTACGGATTATTAAAATATCCTGAAGACGACCAAAATGCACTTGATTTCGCAGTGGCGGCATCCTGTTTAAAACATACCATCAAAGGAGATGCGAATTTGGTAACCGTAGCCGAGGTAGAAAAGCTAATGGGTGGTGACGCTTCGGGTAGAGTGGCGCGATAAGTGCTCTAAAAAGTGGTTATTTCAATAGTCTAAAAATCATATAGTCCATAAAAATGGCGCAATATTCAAGAATTGAAGTAGCAACGGTTATGAAGGAATCAGGAATGGTTCCATTGTTTTACCATCCCGATATCGAGTTGGGTAAAAAGGTTTTAAAGGCCTGTTATGATGGAGGCGCGCGCCTTATTGAATTTACGGCTCGCGGTGATTTCGCCCTTGAAGTGTTTTCATCGCTGAATAAATACGCGATTAAAGAACTCCCCGGAATGATTATGGGAGTTGGTTCAATAACCGATGCGGGAGCAGCTAGTATGTTCATGCAGATGGGAGCTAATTTCATTGTTACCCCATCCCTTCGGGAAGATATTGCAATGGTTTGTAACAGAAGAAAAGTACTCTGGTCTCCCGGTTGCGGTTCCTTGACCGAAATAAACAAAGCCGAGGAATTAGGTTGTGAAATCGTAAAACTCTTTCCAGGTTCAACTTACGGCCCTGGGTTTGTAAAAGCTATCAAAGGCCCACAACCATGGACGAGTGTCATGCCTACAGGAGGTGTAAGTACCGAAGAATCCAATCTTAAGGGATGGTTCGATGCAGGGGTCACCTGTGTCGGTATGGGTTCTAAACTTATTAGTAAAGAAATACTCGTTAATGAGAATTTCGGTGAATTGAAAAAAAAGGTATCCAATACGCTTGCACTTATCAAAAAATTGCAGGCCTAACAATTTTCATATGAAAACTTTTATAAGTGATGATTTTTTGTTGCAAAACCAATTTGCTATTTCGCTATACCATGGATATGCCAAGGAGCTGCCCATAATCGATTATCATAATCACCTTTCACCAAACGAAATTGCCCATAATCGGGTTTTTGAAAATATTAGTCAGGTTTGGCTGGCAGGCGACCATTACAAATGGAGAGCAATGCGTGCCTTGGGGATTGATGAAGAATATATTACTGGGAAGGCTTCCGACAAAGAGAAGTTTTTGAAATGGGCGGAAACCGTTCCATATACTGTAAGGAACCCCTTGTACCATTGGACCCATTTGGAATTACAACGATATTTTGGAATCGATGAACTGTTATCAACTACGAATGCGGAATTAATTTATGATATCAGTTCAAAAAAATTACAAGAAACAACTCATCATACATTGGGTCTGTTACAACAAAAGAAGGTGGAATTTCTTTGCACAACCGATGACCCAACTGATAGCTTGGAGTATCATAAAAGCATTCAAGAACAAGGAATTTCACCTAAGGTGTTTCCAACCTTTCGACCAGACAAGGCTTTTGCTGTTGAAGACACAGAGAGTTATTTGCGATTCGTTGAAAAACTTGAAACCGCTGTAGGAAATCGTATCAATAGTTATGATGATTTGCTTTCTGCTTTGGAAAACAGAATCGATTATTTTCATGAAGCGGGTGGGAGACTTGCCGATCACGGTTTGGAGCAATTATATTATTTTGAAAAGGAGGAATACAATTGTAAAAAACTTTTCGTGAAGCTGAAAGATGGAAAATCACTTTCTGCTAATGAGGTACATTTTTTTAAGTCGAAAACCTTACTCTTTCTTGCTAGACAATATTACAAACAAGGATGGACGCAACAGTTTCATTTGGGAGCAATTCGAAACAATAACACAAGATTATTAAGGTCTTTAGGACCCGATACAGGTTTTGATTCCATGGGTGATTTTTCGCAAGCGAGGGCTTTAAGTGGATTTTTAAACGATTTAGACAGTACCAACGAGCTTGCAAAAACCGTCCTTTACAATTTAAACCCGTCAGATAATGAGGTTTTCGCAACTATGGCCGGGAACTTTAATGATGGAACTATTAAAGGAAAAGTTCAATTTGGTTCGGCATGGTGGTTTTTAGACCAAAAAGACGGCATGGAAAAACAATTAAATACATTATCGAATATGGGCCTGCTAAGTTGCTTTGTAGGTATGCTAACGGATTCTCGCAGTTTTCTTTCCTTTCCTCGGCATGAATATTTTAGAAGGATTCTTTGCAATCTTATTGGGAAAGATGTTGAAAATGGCGAGTTACCTCAGGACGAAAAATGGCTAGGCAAGATTGTGAGTGATATATGCTACAATAATGCCAAAGAGTATTTCGGAATATAATTTTCTTAAAAGCCAAATTGTCTTGGTAGCCAAAGACTTAATTCAGGAAAATAAGTTACCAAGAATAAAGAAATAATCATTGCGATAAACAGTGGCAATAGGGGTTTTACCACCTTTTCTATGGATGTTTTTGCAATACCCACGCCAACAAACAACACAGAACCTACAGGGGGCGTACAAAGACCAATACAAAGGTTGAGAACCATAATAATTCCGAAATGAACAGGGTCTAGACCCAAGGTAGTAACTACGGGTAAGAAAATAGGGGTGAAAATAAGTACAGCCGGAGTCATATCCATAAAAATTCCCACGAATAACAAGAGTAGGTTAATAATCAAAAGAATTACAACGGGATTATCACTTAAAGCCAATAGGCCTGAACTTATATCCTGAGGAATGTTTTCGTAGCTCAATGCCCATGACATGCTCATAGACGCTCCTATCAATAGCATCACAATAGCCGTAGTTGCTGTAGAATCAAGCAAAATCTGAGGCATTTTAGGCAAATTGATTTCACTATAAAAAAGCCCCAATAAGAAACTATATAAGACAGCAATGGCCGATGCTTCGGTGGCCGTAAAAATACCGGTGACAATTCCCCCGATGACTACTACCAACATAAAAAGACTCGGCAAGGCATCAACAAATGTTTTGAAAACCTGTTTCATACTACTTCTTTTGCCAACCTTGTAGCCTTTTTTCCTGGCCCAAATGGAAGCTACGATCATAAGAAAAAGCCCCGTAAGAATTCCTGGGATATAACCTGCCAGAAATAACGCTGCAATGGAGGCACCGCCACTAGCCAAGGAATAGACAATCAATACATTACTTGGAGGGATTATCAAGCCCGTGGTCGCCGCAGTAATATTCACTGCCGCTCCAAACTCTCTCGAATAACCTTCCTTTTCCATTTCAGGGCCTAGGATACTTCCCATTGCCGATGCAGCTGCCATGGCAGATCCTGCAATAGCGCCCATAAGCATGGCTGAGATAATATTGATTAGTGCCAAACCACCTGGTAAGGCCCCAACCAATGTTTTGGCGAAGGCAATTAGTCGATGGGCAATACCGCCCTTGTTCATTAATTCCCCTGAAAGTATAAATAGGGGTATCGCTAAGAGGGCGAAACTATCTAATCCAGTCCCCAAACGTTGGGAAACCGTTGTAGCTGCTGGCAAAATAGGAATACTAACCAGAAGCGTGAGTAATGATGAAATGGCAATACTCCATGCGACAGGTGTTCCAATGGCCAAGAGACATATAAAACTCAACACTAAAACAAGTATGGGGACATATTCCATGGCTATTCTTTTTTTTGGATATCTGAAATTTTGTAGTAGATGATAAGGAGACCACTGAGAGGAATTACCATGTATACCACCGCCAATGGCACCTGAAGTGCAGGGGAATTTTGACCCAGAACATATGTTATGTACACAAGTCTTGAGCCTCCAATAACCATTGCTAGAAAGCAAAAAAGAATAATCAATACTCGCACGATTAGTTTTAATCTTCTTTGTGCCGGTTTACTTAAACGTCTGGGTATTACATCAATCGCTACGTGCATATTTCTACCCGCGACATAGGCGGCTCCCAAAATACCTATCCATATCATGAGATAGCGGGCCAATTCATCGGTGAATGAACTGGGCGAACCTAGAATGAATCTGCTGGCAACCTGCCATAGTACATTAATGACCATAATAGCCATTATAATGACCAGAAAATTAGCCAAAATCTTATCAACGGTTTTTCTCAGGTCCATAAGCTAAATTTTTGTTCATTTTATTTAGTGTTCTGTATTTTTTTGATTAAATCAAACATTTCCGGTTCATTCTTATACTTATCAAAAGAATCCTTGATTTTATCGGAAAACAATTTTTTATCGGGCCGAATGATTTGCACACCAGCTTCTTCTAGGGCCTTTAAGGCCTCATTTTCGGCTTCTAACCAAAGTTTACGTTGGTAGACAACGGAAGTTTCCACAGCTTGCTTTAACCAGCCCTGTTCTTCGGCTGACAATTTTTCCCAAAGATGAGGCCCTGCTAAGAGAACATCAGGTAAAACAGTGTGTTCGTTCAAGGTATAGTACTTACAAACCTCGTAATGTCTTGAAAGATAAAAACTGGGCGGGTTGTTTTCCGCACCATCTACAACCCCTTGTTGTAAGGCTGTATAAAGTTCACCCCAAGAAATAGGGGTAGGTGAGCCTCCAAGACCACGAACCATGTCCATAGCCGTAACACTTTCCATTACCCGAATTTTTTGACCTTCCAAATCTTCTGGGGTTCGAACGGGTTTCTTTGTGTAAAAACTTCTACTACCAGCGTCATAATAACCGAGGCCTTTAAGCCAATATTTTTCTCCGTCTTCTAATAATTGCTGTCCTATTGGCCCATCCAGTACTTTAAAAGCATGTTCCCTTCCACGAAACAGAAAAGGGAGCCCTAAGACTTTCATTTTAGGGGCAAAATTTTCCAACACTCCTACGGAAACCTTCGTCATATCCAAACTCCCGATTTGTAGTAATTCCAAGCATTGACGTTCAGTTCCTAGTTGTTGACTGGGGTAAATTTCGAGTTTTAGTTTGCCAGCTGAAATACGCTCCAAGTCTTCACCCATTTTTACCATGGCCTTATGAACGGAATGGCTAACATCTAGCCCATGCCCTAATCGTAGCGTTTTTGAACCCTTCGCTTCTGAACAAGAATTGATAAGAGCTGAAATCAGAATCAGTACTAAAAGGTTCCTAAATTTCATTTTTATTCTTTAATCGTTACATTCAATGGATTTTTTAATCGCTCCGAGAAGTCGTTCAAGTAGCTATCCCACTCGGCTTTATTGGTAAACTGACCACTTTTCTTCCACCCAAAACCGGCATAATAGACAGCTTTGTTGTTTTTTGTTTTGATGTGGGCGAATAGGTTGCTCTCATCTTTTCTCTCGGTTACAAAATGTTCATGGCCTATCATACCATTTTCCGGTACGACTATTCCTGTACCTAATTCCGAATCTTCATGGGGTTCCCAATAGCTTATCCAATTGTTGTTTTCATCTACCCCGATTTCCCCATCTTTTTCATGCAGGGTAAGTCCGGCTGAGATAGTGTCAGTTCCTTTAAGGGTAATCTCAAATTTGGATAAGTTACTACCATAGTCAAGCGTTATCTTTTTCTCCTCTGATATTTTGTTTCCCGCGGCATCCCAATCTGCATAGGTCAATACGAAGCTGGTACGAACGGGTCCCGTGCTCAGTGTTTTCCATGAAGTAAAATTCTTTGAAATATGATAAGTAGTATCAATCTTTTTGGCGATGCCACCGATCCCTCTACTGATTCCTACGTGAAAATTATCAAGGCCTTCGCCGTCATCTTTATGGTAACTTCCATCTGTTTCCAGTTCTTTTTTATACCATTTGTTTATGATGGGGTAATCTACTCGTTTTAACCATGCATCCATACCGCTTGATAAGGTGCCGCCCTTAATACCCTCCTCTTTCATTTTTTGTGCGGTAGGGCCATAAGTTCTAAACGCGACCCGATTGTTTTCCCATGCGTAATCATCGGTTCTCTCTGGTACGAATCGAGAATAGCAAGCTGGTATATAGTCAATTTTGGATGATTTATCAGAAACGGTTACCTTAAAGATTCTTTCACCATTTGCGGGAACTTCAGGCTGAAATAGAATTGCATCTAGCTGCCCATCACCGTTGGAATCGGATTGTTGTGTAACTACTTCTTTTTGGGTTATGGCATCACTAAGAATAATATTTCCATTTATATTACCCAATTCCAGAGAAGCAATATCCACGGAAACCGTTTCAAAGGAACGTTCGATATCCATTGAATTATTCACTACAATCGTTTTACCACCTTTGTCATCTTCACCACATGACAAAAGCAGCATTAGTGTAAATAAGGAAATATAAAGGTTATGATTTTTCATGCTCGATTCTATTAGTTCTCATTTGAGGGTTTACCAATTGTCGCCAGAATTCCGCCGTCGACATAAAGTATATGACCGTTTACAAAATCGCTTGCCCTTGAGGCAAGAAAAATAGCTGCTCCAGCTAAATCATCTGGGTCACCCCATTTGGCCGCTGGGGTTCGGTTTATGATAAATTCATTAAAAGGATGCCCGTCAACTCGAATTGGAGCTGTTTGCAAAGTGGCAAAATAACCGGGACCAATGCCATTAATCTGAATGTTGTGTTTTGCCCATTCCGTAGCCATGTTCTGCGTTAGCATTTTAAGGCCGCCTTTTGCCGCTGCGTAAGCTCCCACGGTATTTCTGCCGAGTTCGCTCATCATCGAACAAATATTGATTATTTTTCCTTGCTTGCGGGCAATCATGGTTTTGACAACATGTTTTGACATGATAAACGGACTTACCAAATCGATATCTATAACTTCCTTGAAATCGGCCACCTCCATCTCCTCCAAGGGCGTTCTTTTAATGATACCCGCATTATTAACAAGAATGTCAATTGGTCCGACCTCACTTTGAATTTTGCTAAGAGCATCGAGCACTTGGGCTTCATCCGCTACATTAAATTTGTACCCTACGGCTTTGACACCCTCTCTTTCATAGTGTTTTACAGCGTCATCGATTTTTTGTTGTGAAGAGTTTCCGTTTACAATGATGGTAGCACCAGCTTTGCCAAGTCCATTTGCCATAGCCATTCCAAGTCCGTGGGTACTTCCTGTAACCAAAGCTATTTTTCCCTTAAGGTTGAAAAGTTCCGTACTCATATAGCTATCTTAAATCTGTTATTTTGGCAACATCCATATCGCTATAGTCCAAATTCTCTCCGGCCATACCCCAAATGAACGTATAGTTCGAGGTTCCGGAGCCGCAGTGTATTGACCAAGGTGGCGATATCACTGCTTCATGATTTTGCATCCAAATATGTCGTGTTTCTTGAGGTTGTCCCATAAAATGACAAACAGACTGTCCTTCTGGAACATCTAAATAAAAGTAAATCTCCATTCTGCGGTCATGAACATGGGCGGGCATCGTATTCCAAACGCTGCCTGTTTTCAATTCGGTCATTCCCATTTGAAGTTGGCAAGTAGTTACCACACCGCCGATAATCATCTGACTTACCGTGCGATGGTTTGCAGTTTCCATGGACCCTAATTCTAATTTATTAGCTGCTGCCAAAGTCACTTTTTTGGTAGGATATGTAGTGTGCGCAGGTGCGGAATTCAAATAAAATTTAGCTGGTTTTCCGGCATCATCACTTTTGAAAATAACTTCTTTAGCGCCCATGCCTACATACAATGCATCTTTATGTCCTAGTTTGTAGGATGTTCCGTCAACTTCAACAGCGCCACTACCTCCTATATTGATAATGCCTAGTTCACGTCGTTCCAAAAAATATTCGGCTTTTAGAGGGTCAATTGCCTCTAGCTTTAAAGAACCTTGGGGAACTGCAGACCCAGCAATATACCTATCATAATGTGTATAGGTTAAATTGATTTTTCCTTTTTGCATTAGACTATCGATGAGAAATTCATCTCGTAATTCGGTAGTGTTATATTTCTTAACTGCTTCTGGGTGGGAAGCATATCTTGTTTCGTACGATATTGACATTATATTGTGTTTAAGTTTTTTCTGTTTAGTTTAAAATCGATTTTCTAATTCCTAGTTCGAGGCCTCGTAATTCAGCAAGACCTCTTAACCTTCCTATTCCAGAATACCCGGGATTGGTTTTCTTCTTTAAATCATCAAGCATCTTATGTCCATGGTCTGGTCTCATGGGCATTCGTCTATCTTTTCTTCCAGCCAATCTTCTCTTTTCTTGTTCTTTCACCAAAGCTTTCATAACAGCGTACATGTCAACATCACCTTCTAGATGATTGGCTTCGTGAAAATTACCTTCCTCATCACGTTTTGTACTTCTAAGATGAATAAAATGAATACGACAGCCCAAACGTTCTACCATACCGGCCAAATCATTGTCCTCGCGAACACCAAACGAACCTGTGCAAAAAGTAAGTCCGTTATTTGGGCTATCAACTGCGTTGTATAGCTCAATAATATCATTTTCGGTACTGACCACTCTCGGCAATCCTAATATTGGATAAGGGGGGTCATCGGGGTGGATGCACATCAAGACCCCAGCGTTCTCCGCTGCAGGGATAATGTGCCCTAGAAATTCGAACAGGTGTTTTTTGAGCTGTGTTGGCCCAATGGCCCCATAGGTTGCGAGAATATTGTTGAATTCATCCAACGAATAACCTTCTTCCGCACCAGGCAGACCAGCTATAATATTGTTGGAGAGTTGTTGTCTTTCTTCGGCCGTAAGTTTATTGTAATACGACTTTGCAGCCTCTTTTTGTTTGTCGTTGTACGTTTCTTCGGCTCCAGGTCTTTTCAATAAATAGAGCTCAAATGCAGCAAACGCGGCAGCCTCAAATCGTAAAGCGGTAGACCCATCATCAACTTCGTAATTCAGGTTCGTACGTGTCCAATCTAAAACGGGCATGAAATTGTAGCAAACGATATCAATTCCACAAACACCTAAATTGGAAAGTGTTTTTTTGTAGTTTTCAATATATGCCATATATCCATCTGCCTGTGTTTTGATAGCCTCATGAATCGGAACACTTTCCACAACGGACCAACTAAGTCCGGCAGCTTCTATTTCATTCTTTCTTTTATTAATTTCCGAGACGGTCCATATCTGCCCGTTGGGTATGTGATGTAATGCGGAGACTACCCCAGTAGCACCCGCCTGTTTTATATCTTCTAAAGATACTGGGTCATTGGGCCCGTACCAGCGCCAAGTTTGTTCCAATGTCAAATTCATTTTATGTTCGTTAAATTCAATTATACTCCACTAAAAGCGCTAAACCCGCCATCAACGGGTACTACAACTCCGGTCACAAACGAGGCCCCTTCGCTACAAAGCCACAATGTTGTTCCGATAAGGTCTTCTGGCTCCCCAAACCTTCCCATAGGTGTCTGACCTATGATGGTATTCCCCCTAGACGTTAACGAACCATCTTTGTCGGTTAACAGTGCTCTATTTTGGTCGGTTAAGAAAAACCCTGGAGCCAAGGCATTAACCCTGATACCGACTTTTGAAAAGTGAACCGCCAACCATTGCGTAAAATTAGACACAGCTGCTTTAGCGCCGCTATATGCAGGAATTTTGGTCAAGGGAGTAAATGCATTCATAGAGGAAATATTGAGAATGCTACATCCCTCTCTGCCCACCATGTCTCTAGCAAAAACCTGAGTTGGTAAAAGTGTTCCTATAAAATTGAGATTGAAGGTGAATTGAATGCCATCAGCATCTAAGTCAAAAAAAGTTTTAAAACCCTCCGCTGTGTTTTTGAGGTCTTCTTCTTTTAAGTAAGGGTTGCTTGTTGTTCCCAAGGGATGATTGCCTCCCGCTCCATTAATCAAAATATCACATGGCCCTAGCTGCCTGTTTACTTCCTTTTTTGCCAAATCCAACGATTCTTTTTTCAATACATTGGCCTTTACGCCTATGGCTTCACCTTCGTAAGAGTTAATAGAATCTACAACCATATTGGCAGCTTCTATGTTTAAATCTAAGACAGCAATTTTGTGACCTTCTTTGGCTAATGCCTGTGCTAAGGTACTACACAGGACACCTCCCGCACCTGTTAGAACAACGACTTTTTTACTCATATAGTACTGTTTAATATCCTATTTAGATGGTAATATGCTATTTGCACTACCTTTTTCTCAAATTTCATTTTTTTAATTTAAACGGACTAATCATAGCAATAAACAATAGTACACAAAGGGTGTAATTAAGTCCATTTGGATAACCTTAAATGTAAAGGCAATAGAAAATACATCCGTCCTGTGCTATCTTGTACAAGAAAACAACATAGGTTTTTTCAAGTGTTTTCAAAACAAGAAATTCATACTAACCTGGTTGACTTTTTCAGAAATCAATTCGTCTTTGTTTAGATTTTAAATGGAAAAGTAACCCAATGCTTAATGTCCCCTTTTGGATGATTATCAGTTAAAGTTGAGGTTACGTAGGTTTTGATTGTTTCATTTTAATACCTTTAATTAGAGCGTAAAAAAGGGATAGGTTTGAGATTTATGAAAATAAGGTATCTAATTGTATTGTTTTTTCTTACCAGTTTTGGCTTGGGAATTGCTCAAGAAAAGAAGACCACTTATAAATTCAAACATTTGAATACCAACGACGGACTTTCACAAAGTTCTGTCATTGCAATGGAACAAGATACATTAGGAAGAATGTGGGTAGGTACCCGTGATGGTCTGAACCTTTACGACGGAACCGATTTCAAGGTGTTTCGGCTTAATGTCAACGACTCTACAAGCATAAGTAGTAGTGATATTTTGGCCATTATGGAAGACGCTGAAGGTTACATTTGGATAGGTACGTATAATGGGTTGAATCGGTATGACCCGGCTAAGGAAATTTTTAAGAGATACTTCCATTCCAATGAGGAAAATTCATTATGCAATAATACGGTCTGGGCCATTACGGAGACGAATGATGGTGAAATATGGGTAGGCACATCCAACGGACTTTCCATTTACGACAAGAACAAAGATAGCTTTACCTCAGTCTACAGTTCTAATTCTAAAAACAGTCTTCCGTCGAACTATGTCTTGAGTGTTGAACAAAGCAATAGTGGTGAAATCTGGGTGGGCACCTCTAAAGGTTTTTGCAAGGTGGTACAATTGGACAATCAAATTACTTTTCAAAGTTTTTGGCCAGAAGATAAAAGAGAAGTTCCTTTTGTACAGTCTATTAAAGCCTGTAATGGTAATAGCCTTTGTATTGGAACCAAAAATATGGGATTATTAAAGTTTGATTTAATTTCCGAACGTTTCATCCCTGATATTTACAATGGTCCTGATAAAGATGTTAGGGCGATAGCAGAAGAAAAAAATGGTTCGTTGTGGGTAGGTACTTCCAACGGGGTTGTAGTAATCAATGCTAAGGGTAAATCCCAAAAACTCGTAAATCAACCGTATGAAGATGGTAGCCTTAGCCAAAACTATATCAAATCGATTTACACCGATAAAAAGGGTTCTATATGGATAGGTTCGTATTACGGCGGTATTGACATTTGGGACGATTCCAACACGAATTTTATAAATTTTGGGGAGTTCTCAGAAAAGAACCGACTTAGTTCGAAAGTTGTAAGTTCGATAGTTGCAGATGATAAAGGCAGCCTCTATTTTGGTACTGAAGGCGGAGGAATTACCATTTTTAAATCCGGAGGGCAACAGCCACAGTATCTTACTACTTCGAATTCCCAGGCTCTTTTGACAAATAATATCAAGTCTTTGTACTATGATAACGAATTGTTGTGGGTAGGTACCTTTAATAAGGGATTGAAGGTCTATGATATTGGGCGTCAACGATTTGATGATTCTGTAATACCTGAACACGCAAAAAGCTTACTCTCAGATGCCGGGGTATATGCCATAAGAAAAGGATTCGACAATCAATTATGGATAGGAACATTTGGGGATGGTCTCGTGTTGCTCGATTTAAAGGAGAAAGTTAGTTCTGTTTTTAAAAACGAGGCAGCCGAGCCCAACAGCCTGTCGAGCAATCGAATTCGTAGCTTAATGATCGATAATTCGGCCAATGTTTGGGTGGGCACTCAAAGCGGACTCAACCTTTTGCCTTATTCGTCAGAAGGATATAAATCAAAGAATATTTCCCGCTTTTTTTATGATACGGAAATGGGCTCCGGAGATGATGTACTTTCTATTTTTCAAGATAATTCCGGTACTATTTGGGTTGGTATTCGGGCGAAAGGTCTCTATAAGTTTGATGGCAATGATTTTCTTCATATCCCCATCAATACCGGAAAAATGATTACTTCGATCTATGCAATTCTGCAAGAAGACGATGGTGTATTGTGGATGAGCAGCAATCAAGGTTTGATTCGATACGAAATCAATACGGGTAATTCAGCGGTGTACACCCAAAAAGACGGTTTGATAGGTAATGAATTTAGTAGCGATGCTGCCTTAAAAATAGGGGAATCCAACTTCTATTTTGGAGGCGTGGCAGGGGTATCCAGTTTTGATTCTGACAATATTGATATAAATGACTTTGCCCCTCAGGTAATCTTAACAGGTTTTCGAATCAAGAATGAACCTGTCTCCCCGAAGGATGAAAACAATATACTATCCGCAAGTCTACCGTATACGGAGGAAGTATCGTTAACATATGACAGGGCGAATTTTTCAATAAACTATGCCATACCCAATTTTATCAATCCGGGAAGTAATCAATATCAATATCGTATGGTGGGCCTGGATGAAAACTGGACCATAACCGAGCAAACGCAGGCCAATTACACCATTCAAAAGCCAGGGAATTATATTTTTGAGGTTAAGGGTGCGAACAATGATGGGGTTTGGAATACGCATGCAACTGCCTTGAAAATAATGGTTAAACCCGCTCCATGGCTGAGTGGATGGGCGTTTGCACTTTATGGGTTTTTAATTTTGGGTGCAATTATAGGTTTGGGCAACATGATTCGTTCCCGAACCAAATTAAAGCATGAACTACAATTAGAGCTTGTGGAGAGTGAGCGCAATCAGGAAATCAATGATGCGAAACTGCGTTTTTTCACCAATATATCACACGAATTTAGAACACCATTGACTTTGATTACTGGACCGTTACAACAAATCTTAATCGATTATAAGGGTAGTAGTGTGGTTTACAAGAAATTATTGGTTATCGAGAGTAATGCCAAACACCTCTTGCAACTTATCAATAGGTTAATGGATTTTAGGAAGCTTGAGTACAAGGATTATGATATTGAAACCGCTGAAGGAAATATGGTCAAGTTTCTACGGGAAATCTACCTTTCTTTCTCGGAATTTGCCAAATGTAACGGGTACCGGTATAGTTTTGATACCGATAATGAGGAGATATCGGTGTTTTATGATAGACCAAAATTGGAACAGGTTTTTTTCAACTTAATTTCCAATGCCTTCAAATATACACTTCCTGAAGGTGAAGTCGCCATAACAGTGCGTAAAGGCGCAGATAGCATTACTGTTGATATCAGTGATTCCGGACCGGGTATTGCAGATGAATATAGAGATAAGGTTTTTGATCGTTTTTTTGAAATTCCGGATTATAAAAAGTCAAAAAACGGACAGGGAACAGGAACAGGAATAGGGCTATCGATTGCAAAAAGTATCGTTGATATGCATAAAGGGTCGATATTTGTAATTAACAACCCGACTGGAGGTAGCGTCTTTAAAGTCAGTCTTCCGTTGGGCAGGGCACATTTAAAAGACAAGCAAATTATAAAAGATTTTAAGTTCAGTGATGATCTTGAATTTTACGAGTCGCAACCTACCTTGGCTACCGATAAAAGAAATGACAAAGCTGGTGAGCTGATGTTGGATTATGAAAAGGCGACGATTCTCTTGGTCGAGGATAATGTTCCCCTAAGAAACTTCATGAAGGATTTGCTTAAGGAAACGTATAATGTTCTAGTGGCGGGTGATGGACAAGAGGCATTCAAAAAGGCCCTAAAGCATGTACCTGATTTGATTGTATCCGATGTGATCATGCCCCTTATGGTGGGCACCGAACTTTGTTCGAAAATAAAGGGTAATCTTAAAACGAGCCATATACCGCTAGTGCTATTGACATCACGTACTTCTTTACTCTACAAATTCGAGGGGCTCGAAAGTGGAGCGGACGATTATATAAGTAAACCATTTGACGTGCGTGAGTTTCAGTTAAGGATCAAAAATTTGATAGACTCTTCGAAAAGGTTACGTCATAAATTTTCATCAGAACAGCGTTTTACCCCGAATGAGATAGTGGTTTCTTCAATAGACGAGCAATTGTTAAAGAAGGCATTGCAAATCGTAGAAGATAACGTGGGTAATGAGCAGTTCGATATTCCCATGTTCAGTTCCGAACTAGGTGTAAGCCGTACACTTTTATTTACAAAAATAAAGGCTTGGACAAATTTTACACCAAATGAGTTCATTCAAGAAATAAGAATGAAAAGGGCCGCTCAGCTAATAGAGCAGGGTAAACTCAATATTTCTGAAATTAGCTACAAGGTAGGTTTTAAAAACCCAAAGTACTTTAGTAAATGTTTCCAAAAAAAGTTTGGTGCTAGCCCCACGATATATCAAGAAAAATTCTATGGAAGTTACTTAGAGTAAGGAAGATATTGCCCACGGACCCCAAAAACATTGAATTCTGGACTTTTAGCACCCTACTTCTGGATTTTCATCTCCATAGTCTGCCTTAATTTTGAAAACAAAGATTAAAGAACTCCAATTCAAATCCTTCGGTTTTGTTCTAGCGCGTTAAAGCAAGGGCCATGGGATGATTGGTAAACCATTAAAAGTTAAACTAACTCAAAATTAGAACTATGTTGAAAAACAAGATGAAAAATTGGTTAAAAACACTTGTTACCGGTATTTTTCTCCTAACCATATCTGTTGGATACGGTCAGCAAAAAACAGTAACCGGAACAATCGTTTCCAACGATGACGGAATCGGTATTCCCGGGGTGAACATCGTAGAAAAGGGCACTCAAAATGGCACTTCTTCAGACTTTGATGGCAACTACTCCATCAATGTTGCGGAGGATGCGGTTTTGATATTTAGTTACATAGGCTATGTATCCCAAGAGCGTAGCGTTACCGGTAGCTCTTCGATGAACATCACTTTGGAAGTAGATGTGAATGCCCTGGAGGAGGTTGTTGTAGTCGGTTACGGAACCACAAAGAAATCCGACATTACTGGTTCTGTTTCCTCGGTCAAATCCGAAGAACTTGCCGCATTTCCGGTGCTTAGTGCAGAGCAGGCACTTCAGGGTCGTGCTGCCGGTGTGGCCGTACAATCGAACAATGGTGGGGAGCCCGGTGCACCTATCAATATAAGTATTAGGGGAAATACCTCTATTGGCTCAAGTAGTGCGGCCTTGGTAGTGGTAGATGGCTTCGTTGGTGGTGCGTTGCCACAACCTACGGATATCGAATCCATAGAAATCCTTAAAGATGCTTCCGCAACGGCCATTTACGGTTCTAGAGGTGCTAACGGTGTCATAATGGTAACCACTAAAAAAGGAAAAAAAGGTAAAATGGTGGTCGAAATAAATTCGACCTATGCGACACAGAATACCACTGAAAGAATAGAACTTTTGAATGCGAATCAATTTGCGGCCTATAGACAGGCGATCAATCCGGCTTACGTTCAAGGAGGAACAGAGACAGATTGGCAAGACTTGATTTATAGAACTGGAAACATTTCAAATCATCAACTTTCTTTTTCTGGTGGTAGTGAAAATATAAACTACTATGTTTCAGGTAATTATTTCAATCAAAAAGGGGGGGTGATCAATTCAGGTTTCGAAAGATTCTCATTTTTGAGCAATGTTGACGTACAGGCGACTGAAAGATTAAAATTAGGTTTTAACGCATACGCCAATAGAGGAAACAAAAATGGTATACAAAGTCAAGCTGGCAGTGGTGGTAGCGGCGGTGGGGATGTCATCTCAACGGCCTATCGTTTTGCGCCAGACACGCCCATTCAAGACGCTAATGGAGTTAATACCACCAATCCTGTGGGTGATCAATTCGACAACCCTTTTGCTATCGCTACGGAATCGGTCGATGAAACCAAAACTGATGAATATCGCGCTAATTTTTATGCAGACTACGAACTTTTAAAAGGGTTGAATTTTAAGACAACTTTTGGCTTCAGTACCGAAAATCAAACCCGTGGAAGGTTTCAACCTTCAACATTAATCGGTCAGGCTGGTACTCAGGGGGGTATTGCGAGCATTGCATCCGTAAAGGGAACTAATATTCTTTCTGAAAACTATCTGACCTATAATGCTGAACTTGGTAAGGGTAACTTAACATTATTGGCAGGATATTCATATCAGAAAGACCGGACGGAAAGATACAGTACTGGTGCTCAAGGCTTCCTGAGCAATAGCTTGTCGTATTATGCACTCAATGCAGGTTCTGACATACAAACGCCGTTCTCATCGCTGTCTGAACGGGAAATTGTTTCACTTTTCGGCAGACTCAATTATGAATATGATGACCGATATTTATTAACCTTTACCGCAAGGCGTGATGGTGCTTCCAATTTTGCGAAGAACAATAAATACGCATTTTTTCCATCGGGGGCGATTGGGTGGAGAATTTCGAACGAAGGGTTTTTAAAGGATAATAAAACGCTTTCTAATCTAAAATTGAGAGCAAGTTATGGTGTGACCGGTAATCCATCGATTACTCCCTATCAATCTTTGGCTAATTTCCAACCGATATATGCCAATGTTGGTGATCAAACCGTGGGAGCTGTTGTGCCCGACTTAATCGCGAACCCTGATTTAAAATGGGAATCTTCATATCAGACCAACTTAGGTTTGGATATCGGGTTTGCCAATGACCGTATTACGGCAACGTTTGATTATTATTCGATAGATACCAAAGATCTTATATTACGTAATTCAGGTTTGCCAGAATATGCAGGTCTCTTGAGCAATCCTTTTCAGAATGTGGGTGAAATCAACAATACTGGTTTCGAGATTACCCTTTCGACCAAAAATGTACTAAATGAAGACTTTTCATGGACCACAGATTTAAATTGGTCGACCAATCAGGTGGAAGTGGTACAACTAATTGATGGCCAGGATATATTCTTAGATTCATCGCCAGGTTCTTTTTTACAGGATGAGACCCACTTATTACGAGAGGGAGAGCCAGTTGGGGTTTTCTGGGGATACGAGTATAGAGGCGTCAATCAAGGAACACCAGAAGCAGGTACCGCAGGATATGCTGAAACAGGCGCAGGAGATGAGTTATTTACAGATTTGAACGGAGACGACGTCATAACCGGTGATGATCGTAAAATCATAGGTGACCCCAATCCTGATTGGATTGCCGGTTTGAATAATAATTTTAGGTATAAGAACTTTGATATGAACGTATTCTTTCAAGCATCAGTAGGAGGTGATATCTATAGTTACACCTTTCTTGAACTTGCCTCCGGTGAATCAAATGCTACACCAGAGGTGCTTAATGCTTGGACACCTACCAATACAAATACCGACGTGCCTTCGGCAGCAGTTCGTGAAAAGCGTATCACTGATCGTTTTGTATACGATGGAAGTTATGTGCGTTTGAAAAACCTGTCTTTAGGCTACAACTTACCGGTTGATGTTGTTGATAAGATAGGATTTCAAGGAATTCGACTTAGTCTAAGTGGGCAAAACTTATTGACCTTTACTGATTTTCCTGGTACGGACCCTGAGGCACAATACAGAAGCCAAGGCTCACAAGACAGCAACGTAAATAGGGGATTTGATTATGGTAGCTATCCGAATATCAGATCATATACATTATCAGTAAATCTAAAATTCTAAAAAAAACTACTATGAGAAATTTAAAATATTTATCGATTTTTTTAGCACTTATTGCAATAGTAGCGTGCTCTGATTTAGAGGAGGTGCCGGTAGGTAGACTCTCCCCAGATGGATTGGTTCAGTCCCCGGCAGATGTTCAAACCTTAATTAATGGTGCCATTGGTAATATGGCTACGGAGAGATATTGGGGCAGAAAATTGTCATTGCCCATAATGTTGAGGAGTGATATGGTTTCCATCGGAGATTTGGGAACACCTGGGCGTAGACAAGAAGTGAATAATTTTTCGATGGGTGCCGATAATGGAATGGTAACAGCGCTATGGCCGAAGGCATATGAAGTAATAGCAGGCACAAATGAAGCTATTGCATCTGCTGCCACTTTAGATGCGGATCCTGCACAACTCGATCCCGTGACAGCTCAAGCTCATTTTTTTAGAGCGTATACCTATTACCATTTGGTGCGCCTTTTTGGTGATATCCCCTATTTAGACGCACCTGTTCTTGATGTAGATGCGGCGTTAACGATATCAAAGACTTCTGCTGCTGAAGTATACTCCAATATCATCGCAGACCTTGAAGAAGCCAAGCTTAATTTACCGGCAACGCAGCCTTCAAGAGCATTACCTTCTAAAGGAACAGCTGCGGCATACCTTGCCTCTGTATACTTAACTCTAGGAGATTATCAAAAGGCATATGATGAAGCCAAGTATGTGATTGATAACGAAGGTGAATTCGGACTGGTTCTAGAAGCTGATTATCAAGATTTATTCAATTCTGGCGTGAAAAGCAATGAGCCTTTATTAACTCTTGATTTCAATGGTTTTAGTGATGGGGATACGGGAAGGGATTATGCACCCGCTCTTACGGGTATTCGAGCTAACGAGCGAGGAAATATCGGGGGCGGATGGTCAGTTGCAGTCCCTACGATAAATGTATACAATGCTTGGGATGGACGTGATTATAGAAAAGCTGTCAGTTTAGATACTACGGGAATTTTCAATGGTGTTGAGGAACCTTTCACCAAATTCCCGGATTTTGACTCTCGAAACATCCAAAGTGCATATATCGCTAAATACACGAGATTCGTTGGGGCCACAGGTACGGGAAATGGCCGTGCATCTAGTTTAGATTATAATCTAATGCGATATGCGGAAGTTTTGCTAATTGCTGCAGAAGCATTGAACGAAATTAATCCTGGAACAATTGAAGCCGAGGGTTATGTTAATCGTGTTCGTGAAAGAGCACGCAATGGTAATGGCTCTGATTTTCCTGCCAATGTTACCTCTGGCATGTCGCAAGCTGATTTTAGGGATATGGTTTTGGAAGAGCGCAGGTGGGAGCTTGCTTTTGAGTTTAAGAGATGGTACGATATTAAAAGGAGACAGCTAGGTATGGAAGCATTTGGCCTGGGCGGTTTGGAGCCGCAGCCAAGCTTTGATCCGGCTAGGGATTATCTATTTCCCTTACCTTTCGATGAATTGGATCGGAATCCTAATTTAGCGCCGAACAATCCAGGGTACTAACCATTTGGCTCATTAAGGTACGGCTTCGTTAACTAAGCCGTACCTCATATGGGTTTTTTAAATCTACTCAATGACTAAACTTCATCATTCTCTTTTGGCCATTTTACTTATTGGCCTTTTTTTGGCATGTAAAAATGATGTCAAGGATAAGCCTGTTAGTGATTCTGTTTCCGTTGACTCGCTATTGCAATTACGTTACCAAAAACTATTGGAATATCCTGTGGATTCTGTGTCATTTCCTAGAAGCTTTACAAAAAGCACAAGTACTACCAGAAAAGTCCCGTCAAAGGATTGGACTAGTGGTTTTTTCCCCGGTAACCTATGGCAATTGTATATGCTTACCGGAAATGAAGCCTATAAAATTAAGGCTATTGAATGGACAGCCTTAATGGAAAAAGAAAAGAATAATGGGGGTACACATGATATGGGTTTCAAAATCTACTGTAGCTTCGGTAACGGCTATGAAATTACTGCTGATGAGAAGTATAAAGAAGTCATAGTTAGGAGTGCACAAACGTTGAGTACTCGTTTTAATGAAAACGTTAGTAGTATAAGATCATGGGATTTTAACCGTGATGCATGGGAGTTTCCAGTAATCATAGACAATATGATGAATTTAGAACTTCTATTTGAGGCGACTAGAATAACTGGGGATAGTACTTATCACAAGATGGCTGTTAGACATGCGAATACTACCTTGAAAAATCATTACAGAGAAGACAATAGTAGTGTTCATGTCGTTGTCTATGATACTATCACTGGCGCTGTAAAAGAGAAAGTCACCCATCAAGGTCTTACGGATGAATCTTCATGGGCTAGAGGTCAGGCCTGGGGTATTTATGGTTTCACTATGAGTTATAGGTATACCAAGAATCCGGCGTACTTGGAAAAAGCTAAAGCCGCTACGGCTTTTTTCTTAAATCACCCTAATTTGCCTCAAGATGGTATTCCCTACTGGGATTTTGACGATCCTGCAATTCCAAATGCTCCCAGAGATGTATCCGCTGGGTCTATAGTTGCCTCGGCATTGCTTGAATTGGCAACGTATCATAAAAGCTCAGAGTATTTATCATATTCCCACAAAGTTTTGAATGCTCTTCAATCCAAAGAGTATCTTATAAATAACAAATTAATCGCACCGTTTATTTTAGATCATAGTACAGGTAATTGGCCAAAGAAAGATGAGATGGATGAACCAATTGTCTATGGAGATTACTATTTTCTGGAGGCTTTATTGAGAACAAAATCTAACCAACCATAACCGAACACTTGTGCTAAAATCGATACTTACAATTCTTTTAGGGCTAATTGGGATTACCTCTTGGGCACAACAACAAGATAACTTGCCTGCACGTACGGTTATGAATATCAATGCCCAATGGCACTATGCTGAAAATCCTACTTCAGATCAAAATGCTATTCAAAATGAACTGAATTGGGTTTTAATAGATTTACCTCACACCTGGAACAACGAGGATGCCACAGACAACATACCGGGTTATCGAAGAAGTGCAAGTTGGTACAAAAAGGATATTGCCATTGCGAATGTTGTTCAAAACCAAAAATACCTACTCTATTTTGAAGGGGCGAATATAACTACGAACGTTTATGTAAATGGGAAAGAGGCCGGTGGTCACATAGGTGGATATATCGGTTTTGAAATTGATATTACAGCGTATTTAAGAGATGGGAACAACGTGGTATATGTACGTGTTGATAATGAGTACAATCGAGATATTATTCCCTCGCAAAAAAGCGACTTTTATATTTATGGTGGATTGACAAGGGATGTCTGGTTGATAACCAAACCCGATATCGCGATAGGAAAAGTTAAAATTACAACACCAAAGGTTTCCAATGAAAGTGCCGATTTAAAAATAATGGTTCCTATAGATAACGATATAAAGGCATCGAATCTTAAAGTAAAAGCTACATTGGATAGCCCTGATGGTAATGAAGTAAGCATTAAGATTGTTGAAATTACCTCTCCAGAGCAAGAGCTTATTATGGATAATATAAGGAAACCAAAGCTGTGGGATACCAAAACCCCTAACTTATATACGGTAAAGCTCTCTCTTTTAAAGGATGATAAAGAGATAGATGCAATTTCTGAAAAAGTAGGGTTTCGATGGTTTGAATTTAAAGAACACGGACCCTTTTACCTAAATGGTGAACGTTTACTTTTGCGTGGTACGCATCGGCATGAAGAGCATGCAGGTTTTGGTGCTGCCATGTCAAATGAACTTCACAGAAAAGATATGGAACTCATAAAAGCGATGGGAGCAAATTTTGTTCGTTTGGCGCACTATCCCCAAGACCCTGAGATTTATAAAGCATGTGATGAACTAGGTATACTGCTTTGGGACGAATTACCTTGGTGTCGTGGAGGAATGGGTGAAGAGGTCTGGCAGTCAAATACCAAGAATATGCTGAGAGAGATTATAGATCAAAATTATAATCATCCCAGCATAATTATTTGGTCTTTAGGGAATGAAATGTATTGGTTGCCAGATTTCGAAGATGGAGATAATACAGCTAGAATGAATAAGTTCCTTAAAGAGTTGAATACTATTGCCCATGAAATGGATCCGTCTAGGAAAACTGCTATCAGAAAATACTATGAGGGAGCTGAAATTGTTGACGTTTTTTCACCCTCTATTTGGTCAGGTTGGTATTCTGGAAGTTATAAGAGTTATCAAAAAGCAATAGATACTTATAAACCTCAATACAAACACTTTTTACATACCGAATACGGCGGTTCAAGTCATTTAGGAAGGCACTCAGAAGCACCTGTTACAGGGGAAGGTCTTATAAAATCTGATGGATGGGAAGAGGCAATCGTTCAAAATCATGTCGACAACATTGCCAAAATTGGGGATTGGAGCGAAAACTATATTGTTGATTTATTTGATTGGCATTTAAGAATATCTGAAACCGACTCAACCTTTACGGGTAATGCACAATGGGCATTCAAAGATTTTGGAACGCCGCTTAGACCTGAAAATGACATTCCATATATAAATCAAAAGGGGTTGGTAGACCGTAACGGCAATCCTAAGGATTCATTTTATGTTTTCAAAAGCTACTGGGCGGATGACCCATTTGTTTATATAGAGTCCAAAACCTGGACGGAAAGACAGGGGCCGAAGAACTTATCTAGAAGTATTAATGTTTTTAGTAATTGCAAAGAAGTAACCTTGTTACATAACGGTAAAAACCTAGGCAAACGAGTTAAAGATATTTCCAGTTTTCCAGCCTCAGGTCTAGTCTGGGATGTTCAATTTAAAGAAGGAAACAATGAATTAATCGCTATTGCAAATACCAAGGACGGATCTGTTACAGACACTTTGGCCATAAACTATAGATATGCAAAAAATGGCCCGGCAAAAAGGTTGACACTTTCCTCTGAAAAACTGAAAAATGGGAATTATTTGATTAGCGCAATCGCAGAGGATTCACAAGGGTTGAGATGTCTTGACTATGAAGACAAGGTGTATTTTCAATGTCTTGAAGGGGGTGAAACATTGAAAAACCAAGGCACCTATACTGGAAGTGAAATTATTGCAATGTCCAACGGAAAAGCGGCTATTGAAGTAGTTCCAGACGATAAGGAAACTGATATCAAAGTTATGGTTTTGAACCAGAACTTTAAGGGATCCTTCTTAAGTATAAAACGATAATTGTTAGTTTGTTTGAGTTAGTTTTTTGTGCTATGCCCCTTTCCCAGGGGCATAGTATTTATGAGTTCTAAACTTTCGAATAATTTCAATCGATTAAATTTTCACCCTTATAGAAAAGATAAAAATAACTGGAGAAATGGAGATATAATTAACTTGAAGAAAGATTTGGGCGTGTTCGTCAATCAAGTATATTGTTCGAAGGACTTAAGTTGAACAACCAAAAGTAACTGGAACTTTACGGTCAAACGTAGATTGCGATACCTCTATGAATGAAACAAGTTATAAATATGGATAGGATAATCAAATCTTATAAGTGCCGAAGAATTGATTCTCCAATATAGTAAACCTAAGTAGACCACAAAAAGTCAATTAATATATCAATTATGAATTCAAAAGGAAAAATTGCAATAATTACCGGTGCCACCAGTGGTATTGGACTTGCAGTAGCTAAAAGATTAGGTAAAGACGGATTTACCGTAATATTAAACGGTGTCCAAGATTCTCTAGGAGCTGAAAAAGTAAAGGAACTTTCTGCAGAAGGAATTGATGCAGAGTACTTTGGTTTTGATGTTACTGATGAAGAAGCTGTTAGGTCAAACATTAAAGTTATCGGAGAAAAGTACGGAAAAATTGATGTGTTGATTAACAATGCCGGCGGCCTTGGGGGTAGGTCCAGATTTGAGGAAATGACAACTGATTTTTACCGATCAGTGATGGCCCTAAACCTAGATTCAGTTTTCTTCACTTCAAGGGCGGCGATACCCTTTCTTAAAAAAGGGAATAATGCGACGATAATAAACTATACCTCCATTGCAGGTTGGAATGCAGGAGGACCAGGTGCTGGAATTTACGGAACTTCTAAAGCTGGTGTTCATGCGCTAACAAGAGCTTTGGCAAAAGACCTTTCTGAATATGGCATTCGAGTGAATGCTGTATCGCCTGGTACAATCGATACCGCTTTTCACTCACAAATTAAATCAACTAAGCCAGAAGTTTTCGCTTCCTGGAAGAATAATATCTTATTGGGCAGATTGGGAGAACCAGAGGATGTGGCGTCGGTCGTTTCATTCTTGTCTAGTGATGATGCGGTGTTCATTACGGCTGAAACTATTCAAGTGGGTGGTGGACAAGGTTTGGGAATTTAATTGTCGGACGGTTCGGGTTACTGGTTAGTGATAATATTTTAATAATGAGCAGTACCGCGGCAAATCGTCTTTCTCTATACAAGATTTTAATATTCAAAATTATTTTGATAATCTTCATACAAATCTCAGTAAAATTGAAACCTGTCGTGGCGGTAACGCACAGTGTACGATGGCAAAGGTATTTTACCTAAAAACTAATGATTGAGTTAGGCCATTATGGAACTAATATTTAATCTTCAAATTCTGTAATATTTATATCAAGGGACTTTTGCAACCGGAATAAAAGTTCGGCAATCTAATTTACTCCTATGAAGAAATATGGAGGCTTTATTAAAATTATCTTTTTTCAAATGCAAATCGAACAAGAAAAATCAAACTAATCATAGCAGCTGATTCTCCTGCTAAATTAAAATCGGTGTACTTTGTATAGTTTTGATAAACCTTTCCTCTCTTTAAGTTACGAAAGCGTCAAAACTCTGCAATAGCTGGCTTTTTTGTTTTTGGCTCTCGCTTTTTCAAGGCAATTTACTTAGGAAATGTAATAGCAAAACCATCAGTCCTCCTGAAATTGAAACTACCGCAGTTAGGGTGCTAAAAGTTTTTAAAAGCTTAGTTGTTCCAATATTGTGGATTTCTTTGAATAGCCAGAAGAAACTGCTGTTTAAATGAATAATTCCCAATGAACCAGCGCCAATTGCTGCCGCGGTCAATTCAGCAGGGAGACTACCATTGGTTACCATTGGTGCCATGATGGATGCCGTTGTTATCAAGGAAACTGTAATCGAACCTGTAACCGTGGTAAACATAAAACTCAATAAAAAGGGGAGTATGATTCCAAAGGCTGTAAGTTCACCAGCTTCGGGTAGCAAAGCGTTTACAATTTCAGTATCCTTAATGACTTGACCAAACGCCCCGCCAGTACCTGTTATCAAAATGACCGTTGCCGATTTTGCTCCTGCGGTTTGAAAAAAATCGTTTAGTTTTTTTGAAAAGTCTTTTTTGTCTAAAAGGGGCAGGGCAAAAACCACGCCGATGAGCAGTGCCCAAACGGGATTTTTTATAAAAGCTACAAATGGATTATCCCCAGAAAATAAATTCCCCATTCCCATTAAGACTAAAGGAATCAAGAGTGCGGCAAAGGGCAAAACACGCTTAAATCCTTTAATTGAATTTTTAGTTTCGTAATGGATAACTTCTATTGGTAGTGTAATTGTCAAATTCTTTTTATTGAATTGTATCCAAACTAATCCTCCTAAAACAGCAACTAGTCCGACAATCACGTTAATAGGAATCATACCACCAATATCAGTTTCCAAGATAGCAGCTACGGCCAATGGCCCTGGAGTGGGTGGAATCAGGGCATGAGCAACTGTTAAACTACTGGCTAAGGAAAGCCCTAATACCAAAACGGAATGACCTGATTTTCTAGAAAGCGCAATAATGGTTGGAAGCAGTGTAAGGTACGCCACATCTACAAAAACGGGAATGCCGACCAAGAAACCGATAACCGCCATCGCCAAAGGCAAACGCTTGATTCCAAAGACTTTAATGACACTATCGGCGATAACATCGGCACCTCCGGTTGCCGCGAGTATCTCGCCAAGTAAGGTTCCGAACAAAATAACGAGGCCAATCCATTTTAGGGTGTTTCCAAATCCTCCTAGAAGGCTTTCTGTTACAGTTTCAACAGAACTACCTGATGCAAGGCCCAAAATTAAACCTGCGATTAAAAGTGCTGGAATTGGGTGTATCTTAAAAATTGTAATTGCTACGATGAGCAATACAATACACCCAACTAAAACAAAGAGACCGGACATCTATTTTAACTTGCGTAAATAATTCTGATTTGAGTTTGATACGTATTTTTCTGTGCTTCTAAAGTTTTTTATGGAATCTAAACAAGCCCAGAATGTCAATCCTCACATAATCGCATTTTAATAATAACTTTATGGAAATTATCTTACCACCCTACCGGAAGCATTTCCACCCATTAATCGTTCAACTTCCGCTCGCGTGGAATAATTGAAATCTCCTTTTATAGAATGTTTTAAGCAAGAAGCTGCAACGGCATAGTTTACAGCTGTTTGAGAATCACTACTTAATTCTGGAGTTGTTAGGGCAAAAATCAATCCACCGGCGAATGAATCTCCACCACCAACACGGTCGACAATATTTTTTATTTGATACGGATTGTAATTTCCATCTTCGTCCAAAGGAGCAAAAGAAGGTGAATCACTAGCTGCATCGAAAAGCATTGCTCCCCAATTATTATGGCTTGCAGAAAGACTTTCACGTAGCGTAATGGCTACTTTACCCACATTCGGAAATTGTTGAATTACCTGTCTCGCAACATCGGGGTATCTGGAGGTATCCAACGTTCCAGAATGTACATCAGTATCACCTGCTTGTATTCCCAAAACATCGTGGCAGTCTTCTTCATTGCCAACGACAACATCAATAAAAGGCAAAATTTCTCGCATGGTCTTTTGAGCCAAATCTTTGGCGGAATAATTCGAATCCCAATTCCAAAGCTTTCCTCTAAAGTTTAAGTCAATGGAAACCGAAGCTCCTGCTTCCTTTGCTTTTTGTGCTGCAACTAAAGTAGCCTCGGCTGCAGTCTTAGATAGCGCAGGAGTAATTCCACTGAGATGTAACCATTGAGCATCTTTAAAAATATTACCCCAATCATATGCACTGGCAGGCGTAATGGACACGGCCGAATCGGCACGGTCATAAATTACATTGCTAGGCCGTTGGTTCGCTCCCGTTTCCAAGAAATAAAGTCCCAATCGGCCTTCATCGGTGCGTAAAATATAATCGGTGTCGATTCCAACAGCTCGAACGGCATCCATAGTCGCTTCACCCAAAGCATGCTTGGGAAGTGCGGTCACATATCTGGCTTTTCCGCCAAAATTACATATGGAAGTCGCCACACTGGCCTCTGCACCGGCATAGGTAACTTCAAATTGCCGTGTTTGTCGTAATCGTAAGTTATGAGGGGCAGCTATTCGCCCCATAATCTCTCCAAAGGTTACTACTTTCTTCATTTGTAATAAATTTATTGTCATTCCTGCGTAGGCGGGAATCTAATTTTCCTATCTCGAATTTCTTTAAGACCTGATTTTTGTGATTAAATTTCTAATTTCTAGCGCATTTTTAGTAATCGATTCCCAATTTTCCGATTGAATCAATGGGCGTTTTGCGACCCATGAACCGCCGATGGCGGTAATCAACTCAGATTCTAAATAACTGGGTGCGTTCTCTAGATTACAGCCTCCTAAGGGAATAAACTTCAATCCCAAATAATTATACGGAGCCGACATGCTTTCCAAATGCTTCATGCCACCCGAGGTAGCTGCTGGAAAAAATTTCAAGATACGGCAGCCTTCCTGAACCGCTATTTCAATATCCGAGGGAGTCATAATACCCGGTGCAAATGGAAGTCCTTGTTTAATGGCCTCGGCGATTATTTTAGGGTTACAACCCGGGGAAACAGCAAAATCCGCTCCCACATCAACTACCGCTTTTACCTGATCTACGGTCAAAACAGTTCCAAAACCCAAGGTTATTTCTGGGACTTCTTTTTTGATTGCCTTCGCAGCATCTAAAGCCGCTGGTGTACGAAGCGTCAATTCGATAGCATCTACACCTCCTTTGAGAAGCGCGTTTGCCAATGGAACGGCATGCTTTACCTCATCAACAATGAGGACGGCAATGATGCCCGCATCATCTATTTTTTGAATTAATTCTGGCGACATTGCCTTTTGCGCTATTGGCTGCATACTATAATTTTAGTTTTGATAATAAATTTATCTGAAGATACTACTTTGCCATGATGCAGTAGGTGACAAAACCTAATCTTGACCATATGTAATTTAAAAAAACCTAAATCGCCATTGAAATTCGTTTTTTGACCAGATAATCGTCCAAAGCCAAATGTGAACAATCATGTCCGATACCGCTATTTTTGATTCCTCCATGAGGCAGATAAATAGAATATTTCACGCCATTGATCTGTATTTCACCGAATTGTAAATCCCGTGAGAAGCGTTCAATGCGTTGATGATTGTTGGTGAAAATATAGGAAGCCAAACCGTATTCCGTATCGTTCGCCAAAGCCAAAACCTCATCATCGGTATCGAATGGCATCAGAGCTCCTAAGGCACCAAAAGTCTCTTTTCTGAACACATCCATTTCGGGTGTCATTCCTGAAAGTACCGTAGGTTGTATCCAATTGCCTTTTTCCATGCCTTGGGGAATTTTTCCACCGCATTCCAATTTCGCTCCTTTGCTGACAGCATCTTCAATCAAGTCGAACATACGGTCACGGTCCCTTTTGGAAACCATAGGCCCCATATCGGCATCTGAATCCACACCGTGACCCAATTTTAATTCAGAAGCTCTTTTAACATATGCTTTTAGGAATTTGTCATAGATACTTTTATGAACGAATATTCGATTCGCTGCTACACAAACTTGACCTGAGTTTCCAAATTTCAAGGCTATCGCCAAATCGAGGGCTTTATCGAAATCAGCATCTTCAAAGACGATGAATGGTGCATTCCCGCCCAGTTCCATTCCTAGTTTCTTAATCGAAGTAGTACTGTCAGCTATTACCTTTTGTCCGGTTTGTGTAGAACCGATCATCGTCAGAACAGCCGGAATCGTACTAGTAGTCATCGTATGAGCGACTTCACTGCTAGGCCCGCAAAGAATATTGACCACTCCAGCAGGGAAATCAATGTCATGTAAAATTTTTCCAATCAAATAGGCCGAAAGGGGAGAAGCTGCCGAGGGTTTGATAATCAAAGAACATCCACTTGCCAATGCCGGGCCCATTTTAAAGCCAACATTCAACAAAGGGAAATTCCATGCCAAATACGCCACTGCAACCCCAGCAGGTTGATGCACCATTTTGTGGGTATGGGTATTTTCATAGTCGGGTATCTGCTCATCACGCATGTTCTTCATGGCAGCAGGGTACCATTCCAAGCCATTGATAACTCCCTCAATATCTTCCCAAGCTCCTTTGTAGGTCTTACCCATTTCGTAAACCATGGCCGCTCGTAATTCGTGCTCATTTTCTAACACTGCGCTTCTCAACTTTAGCATCCATTCGGTACGTTCTGCCAATGATAATTTAGACCAGTATTCAAACCCTTTTTTGGCTTCAATCAAGGCCAATTCGGCATCCTCCACACCGGCCCAAGCAATTTCAGCAGTACGCTCTTCGTTGGCCGGACAAATTACTTCATATCGTTTTCCAGAAACAGCATCTAACAATTTGCCCCCAATATATAATTTGTGGTATCCAAAATCCATAGTATTCTTTGCTTAATTTAAATAAGAATTTCCGAAGAAAAGTTTCGCACTACCTCTTCGTCCACTTCTATGCCCAAACCTGGGCCTTGTGGAATATCAATAAATCCGTTTTTCATTGCTATTGAAGGTGATGTAAGAGATTCGCGTATATCGTTTTCCGTACGATCATATTCAATATACATATCGGGCGGATACATACGACCTGGAATTGGTTCAAGATTCGCAATAAAATGCAACGCCGCATGAAAGGCGATTCCCGTGCCCCAAACATGTGGTATTATTTCTACCCCTCTTGTATTTGCCAAGGTAGAAATTCGTTTTGCCTCACTAAGTCCACCTGCTCCGCATATATCTACTTGAAGAATATCTACGCAATCATTTTCCAAAAGCGTTTTAAATCCATAGCGCAAATATTCACATTCACCTCCCGCTATGGGAATAGTCGTTTTTGTTCTCAATTCCTTATAATGATGGTAGTATTCTGGCGAAACAGGCTCTTCGAAAAAGCCGATATTATACTGTTCGACGGCACGCGATAACTCGGCAGCTTCCCGAAGTGAGTAGGCGTGATTTGAATCTATCATTAATTTAATCTCATCTCCGATAGCCTCTCGAATGGCTTTAACCAAAGCGATATCTTGATCTACGGAAAGGCCTACTTTCATTTTCATAGCCTTAAAGCCCAGCTTAACATAAGTTTTGGCCTCTGCGACCAACTTAGCTGATAGGTCATCACTTTCAGAAAAATAAAGTCCGGTCGCATAGGGCACTACCCTTTTACGATGTTGGCCTCCCATTAGAACGCTCACCGGTTGGTTTAATATTTTACCTTTCAAATCCCAAAGGGCGACATCGATAGCACTTATTGAGGCAGCTAAGACTCCGCGTCTAGCAAAATCCAGTGTTTTTCGATACATCTTGTACCATAAAGTTTCATTCTGCAATGGGTTTTCTCCAATTATTAAAGGAGTAACCATCTGAATACCCGCTTTAATTACATCTGCAGGGCCGTAACCTTCACCCCAGCCTACCTTACCATTGTTGGTGGTGATTTTTACTATGCAAATGCGTCTTTCGCTATAAGCCCATTGTGAAAAGAAAAAAGTTTCTTTTAATTGATTTGATAAGACGAATGTTTCGACTTTGGCTATTTTCATTATTTTAAAGTATTAATGGCAGGTATAACAAAAAAATAAAATTAGAAAAGGCAATTCGATTACATTGGATGGTAATTATCTGTGACTAACATTATTTTAACCCTAATTTTGATTTTTAATTCCCTCTTTTAAGTGACTTCATTTAGTTCACTCAACCCAAAATTTTTATAGTTGTTGCACTGGGCACTTGCTAAAACTCAGTTACAACGTTAAAAGACTCGATTTCAAGTAGTACAACCGTGGCTTCACTTTCAAAGGGAATCCTGCATATTTTTAAAGCAATACTTATTTTAAGAAGAAAGGTAATGAGTTTTAGATAAGGACCGTAGCGTTTGCGCAGCCTGTTCAGCTGTGATATCACGTTGAGGGTTTGCAAACATTTCATACCCCACCATAAATTTCTTAATTGTAGCTGAACGTAATAATGGTGGATAAAATGACATATGCAAATGCCATTCGTCATATGCTAACCCATTAGTAGGTGCTTGATGAATACCCGAAGAATAAGGAAATGATGTTTCAAAAAGATTATCATATTTGGTGGTGATAACTTTTATGGCCATTGCGAAGCTCGCTTTTTCTTTATCCGTCAAATCTGTTATTCTTTGAAAATGCCTTTTAGGTGCTATAATGACTTCATATGGCCATATGGCCCAATAGGGAACAACCGCTATGAAGTATTCATCTTGCCAGATGATGCGCTCGTTGGCTTTTATTTCTTGTTTTAAATAGTCCCCTAAAAGACTTTTTGTATTGGTTTGCCAATACCTCAATTGTTGTTCCCCTTTTTTTACAGCCTCTTGGGGAATTGAATTCTGGGACCAAATTTGCCCATGTGGATGTGGGTTACTACAACCCATTAAAGCTCCCTTGTTTTCAAAAATTTGAACATAATTAATATCCCTTATAGCTCCTAGTTCATCAAACTCCTTTTGCCAAATAGTAATAACATCTTCAATACTAGGAACCGACATAAGTGGTAAAGTCAACGAATGATTAGGTGAAAAACAGACCACTTTACAAATGCCCTTTTCTCCTTTTGCGACTAAAAGGCCATCTTCAACTGTTGTCGATGGAGTGTCTTCCAAAAGCGCGGAAAAGTCGTTTTTAAAACTATAGACTGATGTATATTTTGGATTGATATCCCCGCTAGCTCTTTCATTTCCAGGACATAAATAGCAAGCTTTGTCATAGGAAGGCCAATCATCGGTTACTGTCTTTTCTTGCTTCCCTTGCCATGGTCTCTTTGTTCTGTGAGGAGAGACCAATACCCATTCTCCAGTCAGGATATTATAACGTCTGTGAGGTTGTTCGTTAAGGTCTAACTTCATCATTCCTCGATTAAATAGGTACCATCGCTTGGCACGGTTACAAAATATGAAAGATCTATTCCAAATTTATTCCTGTAAGCCACCGAAACCTTGTTAATAAAATAATCGACACTTCTTTTATGAATGATATTTAGGGTGCATCCGCCAAAACCTCCACCCATCATTCTAGCCCCTAGTATTTGAGGTTCGGTCTTGGCCAACTCTACGAGAAAATCCAACTCTGGGCAACTGACTTCGTATTTTTTGCTCAGGCCCCGATGGGTTTCAAACATGAGTCGACCAAATAATCCAAGATTATCATTTTTAAGAGCCGCAACCGCTTCTTGCACCCTTCTGATTTCTTCAACAACATAAGAACAGCGATTATAGATGATTGGTCCTAGTTCCTTTTTTGATTCATCCAATTTTTTCATGGAAACATCTCTAAACGAGCTTTCAATACCATATTTTTTTACAAGTAGTTCCAGTCCTTCTTCACATTGTTCACGTCTTATATTATATTCTCCCGTGGAAAGATTGTGGGAAACATTGGTATTGAGCATTAACAGTCGGTAAGGCTCTAGTTTTATTGGGATATATTCAAAGTGCAACGATTGACAGTCTAAAAGCATGGCATGATTCTCTTTCCCCATAACAGAGGCAAACTGGTCCATGATTCCACATTTTGTACCCACAAAATTGTGCTCGGCATTCTGACCGATTTTTATCAATTCCAATTTGTCAAATCCCAATTCAAAGAGCTCATTTAGACCAAAGGCTAAACCACATTCCAATGCCGCTGATGAGCTGACACCAGAACCAACTGGAACATTCGATTCCATCTCACAGTCGAATCCTTTCAATCCCGGATTCAATACTTGTATTTCGTGCAAAACACCTAAAGCATAATTGTGCCAGCCCTCAGTTCCAGGTTTGAGACTGTAAAGGTCTGCAACCAAAACACTATCAAAACCTTTGCTCTTAATAGTACAGCGACTTTTGGAGCCATTTTTCCTAAGTGTCATTGTGATGCTCTTGTCAATGGCCGCTGGTAGCACAAAACCATCATTATAATCTACATGCTCACCGATCAAATTGATTCTGCCAGGGGAGCGAAGAATTAATTGATTACCATTTGCCTCGATCATTTCATTTCCAATTTAAAGGTACTTCCAAACTCCCCCATTTGTTTTTCTTTCCAATCTATACTTAATTCTTCGGGGTCAAACCATTGGGGTTTTGTATGGGATTTACTCCATTTTTCTACAGCTGCAACCATTTTTTTTAGCTGTTCAGGGTGTTGCTCGCTAATATCATTGGTTTCACCAATGTCAACACCAATGTCAAACAACTGCCATTTATTTTGATTTGTCTTTAGCGCCTTAAACTGATTTTGACGAACGCCTACATCACTGTACCCCTCGCGATGTCTCAGTACAAATACCATTTCATCTTTTCTGAAATTTTGGTCGTTGCCAATCGCTTCCCATACATTTCTTCCGTCAAGTATTTTAGAACTTGGTATTTCCGCTTTTGCCAAATGGGCAAAAGTTGGATAAAAATCCAGAGCGGAGACAGGGTAGGAAAATATTTTTCCCTGAGCAACCTTCTTTGGCCAATGGAAGAGCATAGGAACACGATACCCACCTTCCCAAGTATCTCCCTTACGTCCAGTAAGCGGATTGTTGGTAGCCCCCTTCCCCGTATGACCACCGTTATCGCTTAAAAAAACAACTAGCGTATTGTCATATTCTCCATTTAGCTTAAGAGCCCTTGCCAAGTCTCCAATTCCTCGGTCGACGGCATAAACCATTGCCGCATAAGTTCTTCTGTCCGTGTCCTCAATATGTTCAAATATCTTTAAATCTTCTTCTTTAGCTTCCAAGGGAACGTGCGGAGCATTATAGGCCAAATACATAAAGAAAGGACTATCCTTCTTACTTGCTACGTTTACAAAATCGATTGCTTTACGGGAAAGCTCATCCGTTAAATATTCAGTTGGATTTTCAATGATTTTTCCATTATGTTCCAAAGGTTTTAGATAGTCAAAAATGACTTCCCTTCCTGCCGCTTTTTGCTTTGTATATTTAGCTGTATACTCTTCTGGAAAATATTTATGACCTCCCCCTAAAAATCCATAAAAATCATTGAAGCCCCTGTCGTTAGGATGGTACTTAGGAACCGCACCTAAATGCCATTTACCTACCGCACTGGTATAATAACCGGCATCTTGCAACATCTTGCTCATAAAGGTTTCTTCTAAGGTAATCCCTTTACCCACATGCACTTCACTATTGGCGGGTAGGTTAAATTGCGAGCCTATGGTGTGCGGATAGCGGCCAGTCATCAACGCCGCCCGACTAGGGCCGCAAAATGGATGCGCTACGTAAGCCGAGGAAAAAATGGTACCGTTGCGCGCCAGTTCATCAAGATTAGGAGTTGAAATATCCTTGGCCCCATTAAAACCTACATCAGAATAACCTAAATCATCGGTGATGACCAGAATTATGTTAGGTCTATTATCAACTGTTGAGTTTTCTGTAAGCTTTTGCTTTTCTTTACAAGCAACGAAGCTTATTAATAGAAAATAGGCTATTAAAGGTGTTTTTAACTTTACGTACATATTATTATTTTATCTCCAAAAGCAATACTTCTTCTGAAGCCAAACTAAATTCTGCTTCAACCGGATTGGAGGTCATTAAATTTGTAATCTTCATAGCAGCGCCAGAAGCGAGTTCCAATTTTATTTTCGCAGCATTATGACCTACATTCAACAAATTAACGAGGTACGAACCATCTTCTTGTTTTACTACTCGAGATATGGTGGTTTTAAAAATTTCCCCATTATCAGAAGTAACCCGAACCTCTGGCATTTGGTCGGCAACTTCAGCCAAAGCTGTTTTTTTAATTTCTTCAACCGCAGCGCCATTTAGAGGAATGAGTTTCCCTTTTCCTGCGGATAGTTTTTGACTCCGTTTTTTCCCGTATTCATTCATTGAGAGACTTTCTTCGGAATCTAAAATTACAGTACCTCCATTATCTAAATAGGTTTGTAGGGCTGCAAATTCGGTATCGGTTACAAACTTGCTTTTGTATACCACTACGGTATTCCAAGTACTATTGCCTTGTTTTTCGATAATGTTCTTGGTGACAAAGCCCAACGGTAAACCTTCAAAAAAGAGCGACTTATATAGTTTAGTGGCTTCTGTCATATAATCAGCCGTATTAATCGCTGAGGTTTCTGAATAAAATAAACGCAACGGACGCTTTTGCTCACGCAGGGCAATGATTTCTTCAGAAAACGTATTTAAATCATACATCACTTGTGTTACCTCATTAGCGATATGCGGTTGCATATTATTTGAACCTGCATAGGCACCCCCTAAACCGGGGTCAAAGAAATTCAATTCTCCCTCTAAACGGTCTTCTGGAGAACCATCTGGGTCACGTGCCCAAAACCATCCCATATTGGCATCCATACCCATTAGGGTAGATAACCAATAGACATTTCGAACATAACTGGTACGAGCATTTAAGTCACGCCACTGCCCCGAAGAAAGGAAATGCGATTCTGAGTTTACATTGATTTTATCCGGACTAACAGATTCCAAAAAGTCATGTAAAATAGCCATACCGTCCCACTTGTACGCATACTTTTTGATGAAATCAGAATTAATATGCGGTCGAATACTTTTACTACCCAAAGCTTTGGCATCATGGCCTATCATGGTGGTTAATTCGGTTAGGGCTTCAATATCCATTCCGTGCGAACGAGAATCTTCGTAAAAAGTTCTTGGGAATATTTTAATGTGGGTATCCGCTTCCGGATTCACAGCATGCAGATTGTCTTGGTTGAAGGTAAACCAGTCGGTAGTTCTATCCATGTGATATCTATTCCAATCATACCAGATGGGTTTTCCCGTTAGGGCGATATCCATAGGGATTTCAATCTCAACTGTTTCAAAACTTTTGAAATTACTTTCCCAGTTGGCATTCAGTGCTTTTAGATTGCCTTCGTATTTGTTTTTTAACCAGCTTCTGAATTTATTCAAAGTATACGATGAAATGGCATTCATCTCTTGGTACTTGCCTGTCCAGTGGCCTTTTTCAGAATACCAATGCGGTTCATTGGCGAAAATATAACCTAGTTCTGTGACCTTTTTTCCTTTGGTCAATTCCCCCGTTTTACGGATAATTTTCCCCCAAACATCACGTGCGAGGGGATTATCAATATCAAAACCAGTAAATAAAGAACGCCCTTTTCTAATTTCAGGTTCCTTGGCTTCCACCCATTCCGGAATACCCATAGACCAGTAAATCAAAAAGCCAATATTGGTATCAGGAATACCTGTAAGTTCTTGCATTAATTCTTCATCAAAGGTGCCATCTTCATTCAATAAGAAGGAATTTATAGCACGGTCATGGTCTACCGGATATAAGTTTTCGCCACCGTGATAAATCGCTCCCAAATGGTCATTGTACACCTCTTCATTGGTCAAGGGTTGCCCAACAGTTTTAGAGAAATAGTCGTAAGGGAAGGATGGTTTTCCATTGCTCACAAACATATTATCGCCTGCCTTGGCGTTTTGCCAATCAACCGTATTAACAGGTCTTCGGGTTATTTCACCTGCGAGTTCTTTTTTTAACTCCGCAATCCCGTGATCTAAAATTTCAATGACTTTTTTACGCTCAAAATCGGGTAATTCTGCCGCTAATTGTGCCTTGTTCGGGGCGTAATAACGCTCATAGCCATACAATTTTTCAATGGCATCCTTATTGGCTTCATCCCAATTGGCAAATTTTATAAACTGATTCGAAAACCAAAGCACGGTCTCCTCACGTTGCACATCAATGTCTTTTTCTTTGGCTTCTGCCATCAAAGATTCTAAGGTTTCAATTTTCGCCAAAGCTTCTTCTTCCAGCGTTTTTTGTGCTTCGCAGGCAATGAATAGTGCTAGCATTAACAAACTCAATATAGCTGAACTTCTCTTTTTTATCATTTTTTATGTTTTAAATAGCTGGTGTTATTTGTTGTTGAAATGGTATTATTTTGCGAGATTTCCTTCCCATCCTTTATTAAATTGCTCCAATAGGCTAGCAACGAGTTCAGGTTGGTCATTGGCAATATTTACCGTTTCATTAGGGTCTGTTTTATGGTCATAGAGTTCAAAGAAAATAGGAGCTGCCTCTGGGTTTGTATAGTCTTTCCAAACCGTAAATCTGTGGTCTGCCGTACGCATGGAATAGCCCATTAATCGATTCTCAAACAAATCTCTATCCCAGGTATCTCCTTGTTGTACTTTGATGCGGGCTTCTACATCTTTTAAGAGCTTTCCGAAATAAGTTTCACGCATTCCCGGAGATAATGGGTTTGCTGCCCATTCTCGTAATGCGGGATTCGGAAACTGCATAAATGCAGCCGTTTTCCAAGCTTGTTCCGGATTGCTCAATAAGGGTTTAAAACTTTGTCCTTCAGTATGCTCTGGAATCGGGATTCCTACCATATCACAGAGCGTGGGGTACATGTCAACCAATTCTACTAAGGCATCTGTCTTTTTTCCTCGGACTTCCTTTGGCATGTTGGGCGGAGAAACTATCAAGGGAACACGGGTTGCAATTTCATAGTTGGTGGCCTTGCCCCAAATGCCCATATCGCCCAAATGCCAGCCGTGGTCGCTCCATAGCATTACTATGGTATTTTCTTTGAGTCCTTCTGCTTCCAAGGCTTTTAGCATTTTGCCTATCTGCGCATCTACATAACTTACGGTTGCCAAATAGGCACGTTTTAAGTTTTTGGCTTGCTCAGCAGGAATGTTGCCATAATTAGGAATATCCGCTCGGGCGCGTAACTCAAAGGAGGCATGTAATCCCATTGCAGCGCCATCTTTCGGGCCTTGGTCTAAATCGGTCATTTGCATATCGACTCCCTCGTACATATCCCAATATTTTTTTGGGGCAATCCATTCCAAATGTGGTTTTTTAAAGCCTAGCCCTAAAAAGAAGGGTTTGTCTTCGCCAGCCATTTCTTTCATCGTCGCAATAGCTAAATCGGTGCTGTGACCGTCGTCATAGGTATGGTCTGGCGCGTCGGCAAATTCATACGAAGGGCCTTTTCCTAAACCATTTCTTGGGGCGTTCTTACCATATTTGGCAATAACTTCTTCTCGGTTTTTCTTGAACATTTCTTGATTTTCCTCTAAAACGTAACCACGTATTCTTTTAGGAATTGGAGAAACATCCGGTCCCGAATAGGGTTTTCTACTCCATGATTTTTCTTCATCGGTATATCCAGGATGGAAAATTTTACCCGTATACACAGTTTCGTAACCGTTTGCCCAAAGGTGTTGCGGAAGGGTAACAATATCTGGATTCTCATCACGGAAGTAGGTAAAATTCTCAATCACATTGATGGTTTCCGGTCGTGCGCCGGTCATGATACTTGCTCGAGACGGACTGCAAATTGCTTCTTGGCAATAGGCGTTGTTGAAAAGGAGTCCGTCTGCCGCTAAGGCATCCATATTTGGCGTAATGGCAATTTCTGAACCGTAAGCACCCAATTCAGGCCGTAAATCATCTATTGCAATAAATAAAATATTCGGCTTTTTTGCAGGTTCTTCTTTGGGTTGTTCAGTTGAATTTTTACATCCTAGAAAAACCAAGGACACTAGTGCGATAAGCAGAAATTGTTGCGAATATTGATTCAAGAATTTGGTCATTTTATATATCAATTTATAAGAATCATCTGAATTTAACTACCAATGTTTATAGTAGTTTTCCCGTTCGTTATTTTCATTTTTTTGGTTTCTCCATTCGTCCAACGGACTTCCACGGTAACAGCTTTTGAACATGCACCCAGCCCAAAGTGAACATTGGTATCGAAACTTAGCGAGTATTGCGAGCCAGAGCTGCCAATACGTTTGGTTTGTTTTCCTGTGCATCCTTTTACCGTAACCACTGCGCCCAAGGCAGTCGCTTTTTTAGAAGGGGAGTGGTCGATGGTTATTGTTACGGATTTATTTTCTGGGGTATTGTTTTGAAATAAATGCCATTTGCCGCGCTCATTGCCGAGAATAGCATCCATATCGCCATCCAAATCATAGTCCAATACTTCTAGGGCCATGCCCACTGCGCCCATATCTGCGGTAGTAATACCATGATTTTGAGCTTTTGAAAAGGTCTTTCCATTTTGATTGAGATACAAAAGCGCCTCGTTCTCAAAAACTAGATTACCTCTTTTAACCACCAAAATATCAGGATAGCCATTATTATCCATATCGGCAATTGAAACACCAACCGTATGCTCTTTTTCTATGAAGCCCATCTTTGTACTTACATTGATATAGGTACCATTTTTATTTTCTAAAAGGATATCGGAGAGTCCCGCTGGATGTTCATACTTAGGATAGTCCAAAACTCCCTTTACAGTCCCAGTAGTTGGCGACCATGTATCAACAGCAATGCGCCATTTCTCGTTCCCAACGTATCCTACATGAATACCACCGTCTTCATTTAAATTATCCGGAAAACCCAAAGCATTGCTATTTACCAAACGAATGTTTTTCCCAGAATGCGTTTCTCCCGGAAACTCATAAGTGTAGGCCGATTCGCCAATATAATAGGCGTCATTAAAAGGCCATTGGCTCTGAAAATTATGCATTTGCAATACATCGCCCACAAGAATATCTTTAAACTCAGACTTTCCTCTTCTGCTGAAAAACCCCCAGGTTTTGGTGGTCTTGTTATAAAAAGTTTCCCCAATTTCAAATTCTTTACCGCGGGCTATATATAAGTCCATATCGCCGTCGTTATCAAAATCCAGTTCTGCAATAGCAGTAGCATGGTTTATTTCTTTGGAAAGAATTGTATTGGTAACCTCAGTAAAGTTGAGCTTTCCATCGCCTTGGTAGGCTTTAATTGGACCATCGCCAAACAGAACAATATCTGCAATGTGGTCATTATTAAAATCGGTCAACAGCGTTTTTTGACCATCTTTTTTTATTGACGGAATAGTGCCGTTTAAAACTAGTTGTCCGTTGCCATTATTCTCATAGATATAGTTTTCGCTTTTTCCTTTTTTTTCTTTGGATGGAAAAGCGAAGTTGATTAAATCTAAATGCCCATTATTGTTACCATCAAAGAATTTAACAGTACGCCCGCGCATCATTTCCAAAGGGACATCAAAATCTGGGAGTGCAGTAAATTCTCGGTTTTTGCCAACACGATACATTTTGGAGTTGCGGGCATTAGCACCCGAACCGCCGCCGCGGGAAAGAATCAATTCCAAATTACCGTCCTTATCAAAATCCCCAACTGAAACCCCGTGAATATCGCCCATAATCAGGTCGTAGGGTTTGGCGAACTTTCCTTTGTTGTTCCATGAAATATTGATGCCTAGTCCGTGGTCATTCAAAATTAAATCAGGATAACCGTCTTGGTCTAAATCTGCCACAACGGGGGAGTCCCATTTTCTGAGGTCTTTTTCTTTTCTAGGGAATTCTTTAAAAACTTCATCAAACTGCACTGAAGCTTCTTTCTGTATTTGCGCTGAGGATGTAACAGAAATAAATACCAAAAGACAGAAGCAAAGCACTTTTAAAATCGGTGTTTTCAAATTCATTGGTATTCTTGGTTTTGGCGATTATTATAATTTAAACAGTGCATTGGTCTGCCCTTAGCCTTTTTTGATGGGTTGTTACAAACGCAATACAAGCTAATACAAGTAACTAAAATACAGTAGCACCAGGGGCGTCATTTTTAACCAACAGTTACACTATTTTACCCCTCAAAAAGGCAGGTTTTAAAAATAGGCAGCTTAAAAGTACTACCCTTATTTGGTTTTAGTAATATCCACAAAAAGAGGTCCTGTTGCCAAACGGTCTGTTTTAAAATAGGCGTGAAAATTTCCTTCGCCCTTTGGTAATTGCACATCCTTAAAAACAACCTTTTTTTGCCCTTTGCTAATCGCTTGTTTTAAGTGAATGTCATTATATTTTAAGTGTGCTATTCCATCCTTAGGAACTTCTGGAAGGTCATACGAAACCTCATAATTGCCTGCTTCGGTGGTTACTTGCCAATACCCTAATTGATTGTCCTCGATAACTCTTGGTCCGCCATAATCAAAACGAGAAATGACTCTGGGGCCGCCCCAATCAAAACGTGATAAATTGGTATGCAACTGCGCCTTGGTTCCTAAGTGGATGCGTTGAATGCCGCTCGCATCGCGCTCTTCGGTAACTTCATCAAACCAAGTATCATATTCTTCCAATAGTTGGTCAACAATCTCAGGATGTTGTCCTGCGATGTTTTTTCGTTCACTTGGGTCGTTTTCAACATCGTATAACTCAAGATTTTTCAGGACGTTTTTTAGTTCAAAATCGGTAGGTTGATGTACGATACCGTGCGGGAAATTATGAGGACTAACCAATTTATATTTTTGCGTTCTGGCAGAAAAGTGCATGTATTTAAACGGAGTAGGGCCGTAGTGCATTTGTACAAAATACGTCCGCTTCTTTAAAGTATTGGTTTCGCCTTTCCACAGTGGTAGTAGTGATTGACCATCAACCTTCAATTCTTTTGTAACAGGAATGTTACACGCATCTAATAGCGTAGGTAGAATATCGATGGCCGTTCCCATTTGGTTGGTAGTGATTCCCTTTTTGAAAGCTTTGGGCCATTTCACATAAAATGGAACCCGAATTCCATTATCGTAAGCACTTGTTTTTGTCCCCCTTAAATTAGCAACCCACCGGCCAGGATACGTATCATTTTTTGTCCGTCGAGTCCGTGGACCATTATCCGATAGGAAAATAACTATAGTGTTTTCTTCGATGCCTAATTTTTTCAATCGCTTTAAAACCCGACCCACATTACCATCAATATTATCCAACATTCCGTAGGTCAATGCATTGTCTTCATGCAAACCCATTTCGCGGAAAGGCTGCGCTTTCTCATCAGGGACTTGCAACGGAAAGTGCGGCAGATTGGTCGCCAAATAGGCGAAAAAAGGCTGTTTCCCCTTTTTACTTATAAAATCAATGGCAGCATCGGTAAAGATATCATCACAATAGCCTTCATACTTTTTGGAGACATTATTGTGCTCGAGAATAGGGTCAAAATAGGTGTTACCTGCTGGTCCTGCTGCTTGACCGATTCCTCCACCTTTATGCACCAAAGCTTCTTGAAAACCTTGGTCGGTGGGTCGCATTGGCGCATTATCGCCCAGATGCCATTTTCCGAAAATTCCTGTTCGGTAGCCATTATCGCTCAAAATTTCAGCAATGGTCGTTTCTTGGGTATTCATAAAATGGTCCACCTGAGTAACTGCCGTTACACCAGTTCTGTACGGGTAGCGCCCCGTTAAAATCGCTGCGCGGGAAGCAGAGCAATTGGGGTAGGCAAAAAAATGGGTCATTTCTACCCCTTCTTCTCCAATAGCCTCAATATTGGGTGTTTTTAAATACGGATTTCCGTGTGCGCCAATATCGCCATACCCTTGGTCATCACTCATCATAAGGATGATATTTGGTCGGTCTTGGGCCTGCACAAAAAAAGATATCCATAGAACAAAAAATACAAGTAAGGAAAATTCTCTTTTTAGTTTCATACTATAGTTCTTTAATACATACTTCATTTTTACCAATTGGTGTAGGAGCCATCGCCCCTTTTTAATCGGGGTGTTTCAACTGGTTCAAATTTTTTGGAGAGCACAAGTTCTTCATTAAAATCAACCCCCAAGCCTGGTGCAGTAGAAACGATATAGCGAGCGCCATCTAATTCGGGTTGTTCGGGGTAAAATTCTTTGCTATTGGTGCCTGGTTGTTCGGCAGGCGTATTGACCTCTTCCAACCAAGCGACATTCGGACACGCAGCAGCCAAGTGAATGGATGCTGCCGTACAAATTGGCCCTAGGGGATTGTGCGGCATTAAATCGATATAGTGTGCTTCAGCCATGGCAGCGACCTTCATAGCCTCAGTGATTCCGCCAACATTACAGACATCAACTCTGGCAAATTGGGTTATGCCTCTTTCGATATAGGGCAAGAACTGCCATTTACTTGCAAATTCTTCGCCAATGGCAAAGGGCACATTTATCATTTTACGAAGACTTTCATAAGCCTCAGAAGTTTCATCACGAATAGGTTCTTCTATGAAATCAAGCGTTCCTTGCGGCATTTTAGCCATAAAAGAAAACGTTTCTGCTGCAGTCAAGCGATGGTGGTAATCGATGCCAATGGTAGGTGCACTACCCACTTCCTTTCGCAATCGCATTACCCATTTGGCAACCTTGGCAATAGACTCGCGGGGTTCAAAAGTGCCTTTGCTGTTAGCTTCATACTCAGCAGGAGCGAGGCGAAGGACATTCCATCCCTCCTTGATTAAAATTTTTGCTCTGGTCAGTAGTTCTTCTTCCGAAGTAAAACGTAGAGAAGCAAAACAATCGACATAATCTCGTTGTTTTCCCCCTAAAAGTTCATAGACGGGAACACCCAAAGCTTTTCCTTTGATATCATATAATGCAATATCGATAGCTGAAATTGCAGCTGTTAGTACACGACCGCCTTCAAAATACTGACCGCGATACAAATCTTGCCAAATGGCGCCAATTTGATTGGGGTCTTTTCCAACTATATTCGGGCGGAAATGGTCAATGGCACCCATAACGGCGAACTCCCTTCCTGAAAGTCCGGATGCACCCCAACCGTAAATTCCGGTATCGGTTTCTATTTTGATAACCAATTGGCTTCCAAAACCAATGTTGATGGGAAATGTTTTTACAGCGGTAATTTTCATAAGTATTAGTTATTTCAATGGGTCGTCGATTTCAATTCGTTTTACTTCTCCTACAACCAGAAGGAAAGATAAAAAACCCAAAAGGGTTATTCCCCCGATAAAATATAATGCGGGACTAAAATCACCATCCTTTACCAAAAAGCCAATCATAACTGGAACGACTACGGCCGAAAGCCCACCAATTAAGTTAAATACACCTCCTACCAGACCAATCAGATGTTTTGGCGCCATAAGCGACACAAATACCCAGGTAATTGATGCTAGACCATTCCCAAAAAAAGCCAAGGCCAAAAAGAAAATGATATAAAAGGTGTCATCGGTAAAATTGGCTCCGATTACAGATACGGATAGTAAAAGTCCGCAGAGTACGGGTGCTTTTCTAGAAACTTCTACTGAATATCCTTTTTTTACCAGATAATCAGAAGTAAACCCCGCTAATAGCACTCCAACAAAAGCCGCCAAAAAAGGAACAGAAGCCAAAAAACCTGATTTGATAAAATCCAGACCACGATATTCGACTAAATAGGTCGGAAACCATGTCAAGAAAAATATAGATACGGAACCAAGACAAAACTGACCAAGGTATACACCCCATAATTTTTTATATTTGAAAGCTTCCGCTAAATCGGACCAGTTAAATTTTGTTTTCTCCATAGCTTTCCCTTTGCTTAAGGCGAGTCCGCCCCCTTTTTCGATTAAATTAAGTTCGTCTTTTGAAACGGTCTTATGGTCTTGAGGGTCGCGATAGAAAAAGTACCAGACTACAGCATAAACAATACCTAAAAGTCCCGAAACAATAAAGAGACCGCGCCAACCGAGTTGGTCTTGAATAACCGCAAGCACTGGAAATAAGAGTGCTAAACCAATAAATTGTCCAGAGGTATAAATGGCAATTGCCGATGCCCTTTCATTTTCAGGAAACCATTTGGTCACGATGGCATTATTGGCAGGGTAAGCCGGAGCTTCGAAAATACCGATGCTGGCGCGAAGACCTAACAGTACAACAAAAGAATTGACAAAGCCTTGAATTAGGGTAGCGATGGACCAAAAGAATAGCATAATACTATAAAGCAATCGTGTGCCAACTTTGTCAACTACGATTCCCCCGGGAATTTGCAGTGCGGCATACGTCCAAGCGAAGGCTGAAAATATGAGTCCCAATTGAACCGAACTCAGTTCTAAGTCTTCACTGATGGCGGGGGCGGCCACTGAAATATTTGTTCTATCTAAATAATTGATAACAACGGCACCAAAAATCAATGCTAAAATGTTACGTCTTTTTTTTGCCATTTTAATTCGGTGCTTAACTGCTTTAGAAAGCGGTTGTTTGAAATAAAGCATTACAGCGTAAAAAAAATACCAGAGGTAAACCTCCGGTATTTATAACGCTAACTTTGGTAATTAAAGAAAGTTAATTAATATCCGGCATTCTGAATTAAAGAGGGTGCTTTTAAAATCTCATTATTAGGAATTGGCAAATAATACTGCTTATCAAACCAAGGTCTTGTAACAACTGTATATTCGGTATGGGTTAAATTACCTGTGGCATCTTTCTCCCATTGTAGGCCTTTGATGTCAAAACCTAAATGTTCAGTATTCATCCATCTTCTTTCGTCCCAAAAGTTATGACCCTCAAAAGCGAGTTCAATTCTTCTTTCCCTTTTAATTGCTTCCAATAAATCCGTACCGGACGCAGTTATCTCCGGCTGCAAGGCTCGGGTAGAAACTTTATTTAAGAAGGCAAGCGCTTCCACTTCATCTCCTAGTTCTGCTTTTGCTTCTGCATAATTTAGATAAATTTCTGCCAAACGATATAGAATATAGGGTCTGCCAGGAGTAGTCTCATTTATAGATGCTAAACTTTCATTATGAAATTTCCTGATGTTATAACCGGTTTTAGAAGAGTGTAAATCATTACCTGGGCTACCAGCAGTAGAACCTTCCGGAGAATCTAAACCATGTAGGGCGGGATTATCTGGTGACAAGGCATAATCAATAGGACGCCCTCTAAAATTAGCTCCTTGAAAATTTAAAATCGCATAATACCTCATCTCTCTATTAGCATTTGGATCTGCAGGGTCAAAAGTTGCACCATCAGTAGAAGTGCCATCGGCCATATTAAACTCCAACGCGAAATTGTGACTTGGCGAAGATATCGCCCAACCGCCATAACCAGGTGGTGATTGTGTTTGGTCTATCAAAGAATTGGCATCTAATCCAAAATCATATAAATCACCGCCGTAAGCCCTTGCAAATAATATATCCTCATTTGGTGACAAGAATAAATTCCTGTAGGACTGTGCATCAGGTGTAGCGATTAAATCTTTGGCTCCAACGATATCTATTATTTCTTTGGCAGCGTCTGCTGCGTCTTGCCATTTGGTTGCTTTTGAATAATCGTATAGCGGCCCGCTAGGTTCAGTAGAGGAATCATGCAGACTACTTGCGGCAAAAAGCAATGTTCTACTCTTAACAGCCAAAGCCGCCAATTTAGTGGCTCTTCCAAACTCTCCTGCTGGTCTGGTTTCAGGTAGGACAGCAGCGGCCTCATCTAATTCTTTTACGATAAAATCCACACATTCCTCATACGTATTCCTGGTAACATCGAAATCTGAATCTAATCCGAAGGCCGTGGTAAAAATAGGAACCCCACCATACATTTTTATCATTTTCGTGTAAATATTGGCTCTTAAAAATTTCATTTCCGCTTTTAAGGAATTTACTTTTTCTGGGTCATCAGCCATCGCCTGACTATCGTCTACATTGTCTAAAAATTGATTGATTTCGTTAATAAAACGAAAATTATCGCGCCATTTATTTCTAAAATCCCCTTCATTTTGAGCGGTCCATCCATTGCCTCTTAAACGCAATCTATCCAAATCCCTAAAGTTGAATTTAGCTTCAAAGGAGCCCGCTTCAATGTTATATCTTCTCGACCACCAAATGGTTTTATTCAGAGCCCATCCTTCTGTACTATTGTAAGCAGAAAAAACCACTCTTTCTAACAGGTCAGGGTCACTATATACGGTGTCTTCCGAATAGGCGCCAAGATTATCCGTGTCTAATACATCTTCACAACTTGTTATTGTTAAAACTGAAACAAGAAGTAAAAACATTTTCTTTGTCTGATTCATAATTTTTATTTTTTTTATTCAATATATTAAAAGGTGAAATTCAATCCAAACGTATACATCTTTAATGATGGGTACGTGGAGTTTCTAAAATTGTCATATCCTGCTGCTTCGGGATCTAATCCTAGTTTTTGTACGTCTGAGAACATGGTTAGGAGGTTGAGCCCTCTTGCAAAAAACTTTATATCCGCAAGGCCTATTTTCTCTTTGGTCAGCGTATAGCCAATCTCCAATTCTTTTAATCTTAAGAAAGAAGCATCATGATACCATAAGTCTGCAAATACATTGTCACCATTAGGGCGGGTTCCTTGAGGACCGCTAAACTCATCATTTAACCCAAATGCCCTTGGATATCTTGCATTTCTATTGTTTGAAGTCCACCTGTCCGTAAATACATATTCAGGTTTAGAACCAATTTGATCAAAGAATAGCAGAACTTTCGCTTTTGCTTGCCCCTGAAATAGGAAGTTCAAATTAACATTCTTGTAATTCACCCCACCAGTAAAACCATATTGAATTTCAGGAATATTTGAAGAATTTATTCTTACCCAATCTTCATTGTTTATTACACCATCGTTATTCGTGTCCGCATAAAATGGTTCCCCTTCAACCGTATTTTCAATTACGGCACTAGCATTATCTACTTGACTTTGATCTTGAAATATTCCGTTAGTAGGAGCTACAACATAAGAACCTATTCTAAAGCCTGTGATATCCTGTCTTTCCGGGGTATTTTCCGGTTGAGGTAGAAAGATCACTTCATTTTGAGCTTGGGTAAAATTGAATCCTAAATTATAATTGACATTTTTTCCAATCTTATCTGCCCAGCCAAGTGTAATCTCATACCCTTTACTGTCTACTCGACCTAGATTTTCATCGGGCAATTGTACACCGGTAAAGTCAGGAATCGCCCCTTCGTTTGAAACTAAGATATCAGACCTTTTTTGATTATAAAAATTGACTTCACCAGATAATCTATTATTAAGCATTGAAAACACGAAGGCAATGTTGCTCATTTCCGCAGTTTCCCAAGTAACATTTGGGTTTGGAGCAACTCCTGTTCTAAAGCCATTAAAAATAGCTCCAGATTCTCCAAAAATGTAATAGTTAGGTCTTGCATTATTTGGGTTATTATTTCCAAAACTAAACTGTGAAAGGAATTGGAAAGGAGGAATTCGATCGTTACCCATTACAGAGTACGATCCTTTAATATTCAAGGCATCTAACCAAGACACGTTCTCCAAGAATTTCTCGTTACCTAGGGCCCAGTTACCACCAACACTGTAGAAAGTGCCAAATTGCTTGCCTGGGCCAAACCTACTTGAACCATCTCTTCTAAGCATTAAATCTATGAAGTACCTCTTGTCGTAATCATAAGAAAGTGTTCCAAAATAACTCAAGAGTGCTAGTTCAGAGGCCGTACCTCCATTAATTGCCGTTTCCGGATCACCTGCAAATAGAAAAGGTAGTTGATCAGTTGGCAAATTGTTAGCCTGGGCAAAGGTAGTACTCGATTCAGTTGTAATTTGCTCAGCAGCTATCATTGCGCTTAGAGAATGCGTATCTGCAAATATATTTTTATAACGTAAAGAACCGTTCAGTAAAGTTTCATCAAACTCAAAAGAGGTATCTCTTAATATATTGACGGAGCCTTGTTGTGAGAATCCTGTATTAGCTTCGAACTCATTGGTCGCCTGATTCAAGGCATAGTACGTCCAAGGGTTATAAAAATCTTTTTGACTGGATACGGTTTTTCTAAGTCCTGCGAAAGCATTAATACTTAGACCTTTAGTTATTTTATCCAATTTCCAATCAAAAGATAATCTACCTCTAAGGTCATTCACGTCATCATCATTGAACCCAGCAGTTCTGCTAGACATGACTATTGGATTTGCACCGTTCTCTCCACCTACCGCGAGTAATCCATTTGGAAATACGTCAATATCTGTTGGTAAGTTTGTGTAAACGTGTTTGTATATAAAACTTACTGGAACACCTGGTGCTCTGCTCTTTGCAAATCTGCCAGATAAATCTAAACCTATTTTTATATCGTCCGTAATATTTACATCAATATTTGATCTGACTTGATTTTGTTTGAAATCTGTATCTCCAGATTCAAATAAGCCTTCTCTTTGCAAGTTGTCTAAGCTGATAAAATATTTAGATTTCTGTGTACCTCCAGAAATTGAAATAGAGTTTCTTCTTTCTGGAGCAGAATCTGCAAAAGTGGCATCAAACCAATTCGTGTTTGGAAAATTTATTGGGTCAGAGCCGGATGCAAAATTATTTATATTTTCCTGTGAGAAAGGTAATTCATTGCCAAACCTATCCGCAATTTCATTCTCATGAATAGCAAACTGTTCCGAACTCATCAATTCTGGTTTTGCTGAAAAAGAAGAAACACTATAAGATGTGGAAAAATTAATTGTTGGTTTACCAGATTTGCCTCTTTTTGTGGTCACCAAAATAACTCCGTTAGCAGCTCTATTTCCATAGACAGCAGCTGCCCCATCTTTCAAGATACTTATATTGTCTATATCTTGAGGTGCTAATTGGTTAAACGTACCCACTCCTGTTGGAAAACCATCTATAAGTATTAGTGGAGCATTATTGTTTAATGTCGCTTGACCCCTAATTAGCAGATTAACATCATCATTAGAACCGGGTAACCCCCCTCTATCAGAAACCACCAAACCGGTCACTCTACCTGCCAAGGATTTGGCAACTTCCCTATTGGATGTGCTTTCTATATCTTCAGCCTTAAGTGTACTTATAGAACCGGTAACTTCACCACGTTTTTTAGTGCCGTACCCAACCACAACCACTTCGTCAAGCTTAGAAGCATCTTCCAGTAGTGCAATATTTATCACTGTTTGGTTACCCACTGGGATTTCTTGAGTAGCATGTCCAATATAGGATACAACAAGTACCGCATCAGGATTGCTAAGTTCTAAAGAATAATTCCCGTCAAAATCAGTCTGGGTGCCGTTGGTAGTTCCCTTTTCCACGACACTAGCCCCGGGTAAAGGTCCGTTACTATCCGAAACCGTACCAGTGACTGTAGATTGCGGAATTAGTTTTTCTATCGTCAGTTTTGATAATAATATTTCATTTGCGAATGTGTTGGAAAACATGGTAAGACAAAATAGAAATGCCAGTACATTTTTTAAAACACTTCCAAAACTCAAATAACACCATGGTGAATGGGTTATCCTAGCTCGTGGTTTTCTCATTTTCTTCATAATTCTTTGTAGTTTAAGGTTTAATTAAGTTGAGTAAAAGAATTTTGTTGGAAAGCACCTTATTTTCAATGATCAGAGATAAAGTTTTCCCTCCCACACAAAAGAAAGCGAAGAACAGGTCTTATGTTTTCATTAAATTACCCACCCTTAGCATTATTCTAACATTTTATTTTAATTAGAATATTATTCAAAGATTTCTGTGCCTGAACGATACTAGGGAATATTATTGAGGATTAAGATGGCTTTTATTTAGAATCATGTTATTGATATGAAAATACCAAAAACGGCGATAAGAAATAAATTTCCTATCGCCGTTGTTAAACTAATCAAACTAACTCAACAATTCGCATTATAATAGATTACAATGGAATCATACTTACAACTTATAAAGCAAAGTACTGACTTATTACTATTTTATTATAGGTAATAATTAACTGGCACTTACACTATTTTATCAATAGTTGAAAAAATTGCTTTTGATATTGGTTTAGATCAGGCGGTTTCTAATTCCATCTTTACCTGATACTGATCCATATATTCTGTTGGAGTCATGTTCATGATACTTTTGAACTGTCTATTGAAATTCGTTAAGGTATTAAAACCAGATTGGTAGCAAACATTGGTTATCTGTAAATCTCCTTCAATTAAAAGCTTACAGGCATTACCAATTCTTATTTCATTTAAATATTGAATAAATGATTTTTGGGTTCTTTTCTTGAAATAACGACAGAAGGCATTTGGAGCCATATGCGCAATTCCGGCTACAGTCTCTAGCTCAATTTTATTCTCAAAGTTCTCGTTTAAATAAGATATGATACGGGCCATTCGCTCTTTTTCATTTTTCTTGTACGAATTATCAAATCCATTTGAACACAAAAAACCATAATTTTCACTAATCGAGAGAATATCAAGAATTTTCAAAAGCCCAACAATTCGTGAAAGACCCTTAGACCATACTAGGCCCATCATATGTGTATGAACGAGATAGGTAGCCGCTTTTGAAAATTTAAGGCCCCTATTAGCATTGTCGAATAATGTTTCTAAACGCTTTGCTTCTGGTAATTCCTTAAACACTTCTCCTAGAAAATCACGCTCGAATTTAACCACAATTAGGTCAACTGCCTCGTTTTGCTCATCAACATTGTCATAATACTCACGATGATTTCTAAAAAGATGAGGAACATTACCCCCAATAAGGTACAATTCACCTGCTTCAAAATTTCCCACAGAATTTCCGACATACCTTGTTCCTGTACTTTTTAAAAAGTAAATTAGTTCAATTTCTGGATGAAAATGCCAATCTTGTTCAATACAAGGCATCGTATCTTGCCTTGCTAAAAAAGAGTTCTCAGGTCTTCTATCTGATTGTTTGTAAGTAAGCTTCATAGTGTGTTAGAACAGTCTGATGGTTTTCAAACAAGTACACCCATGTTACTATAAAATGGGTGTAAATCAAAATTATCAACTAAGATAGCAATTAATTATCTTTAATTTTAAAATAATTGGTTGAATGAGTTAGAATATGTTTAGTGCAGATTGATGATGCGTATTTAAAATCTCAGTCGGCTAGAATACCTGTAGAATATTAGTCTTCAGTTTTATTTCTTCTTTGGTGCCAGAGCTAACTGGACTTCTTCAATAGTCATATTTTTGGTTTCTCGTAAGTAGAAGTAGAGAATAACTAAACCAATTGTCACGATAATCGCGTAAAATAGTAGAGTGGAACTGATTCCCATAGTCGCCAATTGCCAAGGGAAGAACTTTTGCACTAACCAGCTCACGGTACTTGTAACTAACACAAAAAAGGGAATTGCAATACCACGATTTGAAATTGGAAATATTTCAGAGAATAGGACCCACATTACAGGACCTACAGAAAAGTGAAATGCAGCAATAAAACTTAATATCCCGATTAGAATTAAAATACCATTTATGTTTGCTGCCTTTTCGAGTAAAAGCCCCGAATAATTCCTAGCATCTGATTCTCCAATAGCTTCTATTAATGCAGCTTTAAAATCAATATCACTGTCATAAGATAAATCTACTAGTGGGTTGAGCCGTTCAGCATTTGGTATTTCTGAAAGCTCGGTCAACGCTTCTTTTGAGATGGAATAGTCAGCAGTCTTAAAGCCATAATAACAAATACCTAAGCTCAGAACTATCCAAAACATTCCCCAAATAATCATGGGTCTTCGGCCAATTTTATCTACCAATAATAAGCCTAAGATGGTGAAAATGATACTGACCAACCCTATCCAAATTGCTTGTGCAAATGCAGCGTCAGTACCGATGCCCAATTGTTCAAAAATAGTAGGAGCATAAAATAAAATAGCGTTTATACCCGTGGCCTGTTGTGCAATGGCAATGGTCATGGCGATTATAAAGGTAATTCGCATAGGTTTGCTGAAAATCTCTTTTAACTGCGCCATAGTAGACCTATCTTGATTGCTATTCTCAAGACTCTGTTGCATTTCGATAATCTGTTCAGAAACTTGGTCTTCAGGAATTAGCTTTCGCAACGTTGCCTCAGCCTGTTTGGTTCTTCCTTTATAAACCAACCATGCTGGACTTCTAGGGATAAAGAATAAAAGGATCAACCATAACAAGGCGAATATGACTTCGGCACCTAACATCCAACGCCAAGTATGTTCGTTAATGCCCAAGGTCTGCACCCAGGAAGCTTCCGAATCTGCCAACCCTAAAATAAGATAGTTTATAAAATAGGCTGCTGAAAGACCTACCACAATATTAATCTGTGTCATTGAAACCAATTTTCCTCTCCATTTAGGCGGAGCTATTTCTCCAATGTACATCGATGCCATAGAAATAGAACTAAAGGCAAGCCCTCCCAAAAAACGAGCTGTAATCAAGGTCCAATATGAAGGCGCTATTGCAGAACAAATGGCAGATAACAAATAGAAAGCCGCCGCGATTATTAAGGCAGTTTTTCGACCATACTTATTACATGCATAACCTACAAAAAGCAGAGCGAGTAAAACCCCCATTGCTGGAGCTCCTACCACCGAACCCAATTCTAACTCGTTTAGCCCAAAGTCTTTGGTGATGAATTTTGTAGTTCCTGAAATCAATGCGGCATCTAAGCCAAAAACAAAGCCTCCCATGGCCACGATAGTTGCGTAGGTATATGCATTTTTTTTGTACGAAGCCATAGTTTATCTTGTTTTGGTTGTTTGATTTAAACGGTTCATTCCCAAATGATAGGTAGAAAAACGGTCATTTCTCCCTGCCCGCGATTGCTCCAGGTGTAATATGGAATCAACTGTGTTTGATAGGTTTCCATTTCTGGTTTACTTACTTCATTGTACATCCCTTTGGCTTTGTCTTTTCGGATGAGAAAATCGGTTTCTATTGTGGTCACTCCACCAAACAAATCAGCCTTGTGGACTGGTTTTAATTCCTTAGAACTTGCAATATAGACATCGGTAATTGCTGTGTTTTTTGGAAGGTCAGCAGTTTCTAAGGTGTATACTACAGGGCCTCTTTTTACGGCCACTTGATTTCTAACCTCCTCAATTCTTCGATGCCCTTCAATGAATTTAGGTTCCATAGGCATGTTCAAAGAAACGATATCACCAGCCGACCATTGACGTTCAATTGTTACAAAACTTCCTGGGCTAACATTTTCAATAGATTGACCATTTACTTTTACCGTGCTTCCTTTTGCCCAGGCAGGAATTCTCAATAACATTTCAAAAGGTTCTGATTTACTCTCGTGAATTATGATTTCCACAGCACCATCCCAAGGGTAATTACTTTTTTGGGATAGTTTAATCGAAGAACCATCGATTAAAGTAGTTTCCAATTTATTTCCTCCATATAGATTTATTGCAAGGCCGTTTCCGGTTTTACTGTAGGCCCATGCGGGAGACTTTGCAATTGTACGCACCAAGTTTGGCGGGCAGCAAAAACACTCTAAATAGGGTTGCCTTTCTGGGAATTCCACATTCATGTTTTCATAATCCAAAGCTCCATCGATTTTTCGCAAGGGATTCGAATAGTAATAATCTTTTCCTCCAACACCAATACCAGATAGTCCGCTGTTATGTAAAACCAGTTCCATGACATCACCGTGTTTCGAGTCACCTGTTAAAGTCAACATGCGATAATTGAACATGGAATTGCAAATATTAGCACAAGTTTCATTGTAGGCAGTCATATTCGGCATCATATATTCGTCGATAAAACCTTCTTCTATTTTATCCAAACGAGAAGACCTTCCATAATGTGTTTGCCCTACAGCGCCTGTCAAATACATTTTTTTGTTGGTCACATTGTCCCATAGTCTGTTTAAGGCATCTATCAGAGCTTTTTCCCCTGTTTCAGCATATACATCGGCCGCACCGGCATAATAGTACAGGGCAAGAACCGCATGGCCAACCGCTTCGGTTTCTTCACGTAACGGAACTCGTTCTTGTACCATATCGCCAATAGGATATCCCTCAGTGGTCGAATCTTCAACAATGTCAAAGGAACCTCTAAGATTGATAAATTGTTCGGCAAGTTCTAAATAGCGCTTATCTCCAACAGTTCTATATAATTCAACCAGACCCATGATTTGTGTTTGATTGAAACCGAAACGTTGTAGTTCTGGAGTAATCGGCACAAAAAGGTCATAAAGGTAATCTGCATGTTTTATAGCGATATCCAAGAAATTGGTCTTTCCGGTAACACGATGATGTATACAAGCACTGGTCAGCAAATGTCCACTGTTATACAATTCGTGATATCTTCTATTCGAAAATGGCTTTATGTTCTTATCAATGATGCTTGGTGTGGATAAATATCCATTTTCAAGTTGAGCCTGTCCGATGATATCGATAATTTCATCCATTTCTTGGATGATTTTCTCGTCCTTGTTAACAGCATAGATGTACATGCTGGCTTCCATCCATTTATAGAAATCACCATCATGCCACCACCAACCTTTGTGTTCACCATCCTTCAGTCCGGCAGCGATTTTGAAATTATTTAAACCATGCCCGGTATCACCTTTCAATAAGCTTCCCATATACGGTACCATGGTTTCTTCGGCCTGTTTCCATTTTTCGGACCAAAAGCCTTCCGTCCATTGACAATCACCTATATCGATACTTTTTAACTTTACATTCGGACTGTTGGTATTATTGATAATACCTTTGGCGTTATCTTTTATCATGGCAATAGGTTTGTTTTGTTTTGTTTTCTGGGATTTATCTTTGGAATTATTACAGGATACAATAATTAGTACCAGGCAAATGGTCTGTGCGCACAATCTTAAAGTTTTTGCAACACTCATATCTCAGTTTACTGGGTGTTTGTTTTCGACCAATACTTATCCATACGTTGTACATCTTGCCATTCAAACTGTTTTTTTAGCAGCCATCGCGGTCTTTCTATACTGGCCTCCCAAGCAAAAAGTTCTTTGTACATTGTTCTGTAACGTTCCGGTTCTTTAGCCGCTAAATCATTCAATTCACTTTCATCCTCAGGAATATAAAATAACTCAGCTGGGCGATCAGGAAATCGAATCAATTTCCAATCGCCTTTTCGAATGGCCGCTCTTGCATCACGTTTCCAAAATAGCGTTTCATGTGGCCGCGTTATATTTTGTCCATTGATATAGGGAAGTAGATCTACCCCATCTACCTCCTTCAAATCATTGGTGTTTCCTCCAGCGGCAGCGAAAAAGGTGGGCAGTAAATCAAACGTGCTGATTGGAAAGTTGTAGGTTGAATTTGCCTCTATTTTTCCGGGATATTTTATTATGAGAGGTACACGTACACCACCTTCTAAGTGGGTTGATTTTATACCGCTTAACGGAAGGTTGCTAGAGGCATTTTTGTCCGTAGGCCCACCATTGTCGTTTGTGAAAACAACTATGGTATTTTTAGCTATACCCAGTTCTTCGAGCTTGTCCATTACTTTTCCGGTAGCTCTATCCAAAGCCAGTGTCATCGCCGCAACAATTTTGCGGTCTCCAGAAAGATTAGGAAATTTAGCCAAATCTTCTTCCGTGGCATCCATCGGTGTATGCACAGCATTGAACGAAAGAAACGCAAAGAACGGTTTGTTCGCCTTCGCATTCTTTTCAATAAATTTTATGGATTCGTCAGCAATCGCATCGGTCAAATACACTTTGGATTCCTCAAAATTAGCAAAACCGCGTTCCATCAAGTTCATGGGATCTGCTGGTGGTTTTTCATAAGGAAAGTAGCTACGCGCACCTCCACGAAATCCGTAAAATTCATCAAATCCTCTTTTTGTGGGATGGAATCTATCGGCACCCCCCAAATGCCACTTGCCATAAACGGCAGTTGAATACCCACGTTCCTGTAAATATTCACCCATGGTTTTCTCTTCGACTGGGAGTCCCATTTCAGCTCCATCGGCAGCAGAAACTGAGCTCATAAAAGTTGGTACGTTGTTCTCCTCGTAGCCAAAACGGTATTGCGATTTTCCGGTGATTAGACCTGCACGAGATGGCCCGCAAGTGGGATGGGTTACATAGGCTTGTTGAAAACGAACACCCTGAGATGCCAGTTTATCTAAATTAGGCGTAATCATTTCTTTACTCCCGTGAAAACCAAAATCTGCATAACCCGCATCATCAGCAAAAAGTAAAATGATATTTGGTTGCTTCGGTGTTTCAATAGGGGGCGATTGTTGCGCTGAACAGCCTAGAGGAAAGTAAACAACAAATAGGAGTGGAAGAAGTCTTTTCATTTTAAAGTGTGTTATTCAATACAAGAATACAGATAACCGCCCCGCAATGATTTGCGGAATTTATCCCCTGATAGCTCTATTTTAACCCTTTTTTATTTATTTGAAGAAACATTTAACCATAAATCTACCGCGTAGATAAGATAAAATAGAGTCTCTACTCGAAACAGGAATTATCTAAATATTGGTTGCTAAACAGTATTCAAATTTCAGAGAGTTGAATTGATTGGAGAAAAGAAAGATAATGGTATGAACATAAAGATTGTAACCGATTATCACCTAATTGAATTTGAGTTGATTTAATACCGATTTGTTATCTTTATTTAACGAAAGCGTCAAAGCGTTGTGTTGGGTGTCCTTTTGGGTGTCCTATTTTAAAAATCTAAATGTAAAATATTGATTTATAAGGGTATAGGGTAGGATTTCGAATCCTGCCACCCCGACGAACCACTTTTCAAGTGGTATCAAAGCACTGTTAACTGACTGGTTGACAGTGCTTTTCATTTTTAGTGAATTCATCTGATATCATCTAATATCATATAAAAGGTGTAGAGTTCGGTGAATGGATTGGTACGATGGTTGTGCATAATTTTGGTAGTGAATAGGGCTATTTATAGTCGTCTTTGCAAACAAGGTTTGTTCAACTTAAAAGACTCGTATCATGCGCAACAACAGCACTTTAGCAGTACTCATTTTCACAAGGGACATCAATTACAATCCTGATAAGCTCACGATTTATGCACGTATAACTGTCGATGGAAGGCGTGCCGAAATCAGTTTAAAGAGGTATACATCGGTGAATGTTTGGGACGTTTCCAAGGGAAGGGTCATCGGAACGACTTCAAAGGCCAGGTTGCTCAATAGCTATTTGGACGAGGTATATGTTCAGATTCTCGACGCACATAAACAGCTTTTAAGGGAAGGCAAGGTAATTACCGCACAGGCCGTGAAGGCCCGTTTTCTGGGGCAGGATGAGCAGCACAAAACACTCAAAGAACTTGTGAAATACCACAATACCACCATGAACTCGGTGCTGAAATATGGAACGATGAAAAACTACTATTCCACTGAACGCTATCTGCATAGGTTCATAAGCGACAAATTCAGTTCCCCCGACGTCTACCTAAAACAATTGAATTATAGGTTCATCGTAGACTTTGAACAGTACCTTTTGAACTATCGTCCAGAGAAGGCTAGAAAAACCTGTTCTAATAATGGTGCAATGAAACATTTGGAGCGCCTCATGAAAATGACAAATCTAGCAGTGAAACTGGAATGGTTGGAGAAGGATCCTTTCCATCAATACAAGCTCAACTTCCAGAAACACAATCGAAGCTACCTCTCCGAAAGAGAACTGCAATTGATAGAGGAGACCACTTTTAAAGCGGGCTATGAAAAGGTGAGGAATATATTTCTATTTTCCTGTTACACGGGTCTATCTTATGTCGACGTCAAAGAACTATTTCAAGAACAATTAGTCCTGGGAATAGACGGCAATTACTGGTTACATACGAAAAGGGCAAAGACGGATGAAATTGTAAAGATTCCATTGTTGCCAAAAGCAAAAGCCATAATCGAGAAATATGCTGATGAAGTGAAAAATAGTCCAAGTGGTAAATTACTCCCAGTTTTTAGCAATCAAAAAGTGAACAGCTATTTGAAGGTAATTACCAAAGCTTGCGGAATTCATAAGAACATTACCTTCCATTCCGCTCGACATACGTTCGCTACGACGGTAACACTTTCCAATGGAGTACCCATAGAAACGGTTTCCAAAATGTTGGGCCATGCCAAGCTGACAACTACCCAAATCTATGCACGGGTATTGGAAAAGAAAGTAGGGGAGGATATGCAAGACCTGATGGACCTTTTTGAAGCAAAGGAGAAACAAAGAAGCGAAGCCCCCAAATCTTACCATAACTGAAATGCGCAAGGTCCCTGTTGGATTTTTGTAGCGTCCCGATAGGTAAGCGTGAAGCAAAAATAGAATAGGGCGCATCCTACTTTTTTGGTTATTGAAGAGCCCTGTATAGGGTATTCAAAACTTAGGAGTGGAACGAAGAAGATTTGAATAGCAAGAGGACAACGCGCTAAAGCGACGTTGTGTATTTAATTATTGATTCAAATCACTGAATATCAATATATTAAAACAAACTCTAAAACCATAGAAATTGTCAAAATTGTAACAATCAGCAATAAAACCTCTATGAATACAGGAATAAATTGTAACAATCGTTCGAAAAAGAAGTGAAAAATGGACGGATTCGGTACCATAAGGCTACATGATAGAACCATCAAAAGGTTCAAGGGGTTTTCAAGGAAATTTAAAAGTTCCTATTCGGAGACCTTAGAAGCTGTTATGGACTTTTTCGAATGGCATGGAATACAGCCATCAAACCGCTATGCAGAACAAATCAACAAGGAAGAACAGAAGACAAGAAAGAGGGTAGAGGCAACGATAGCTATAATCCGGAACATTGAAAAGACACAGACCCTGCCAACGAATATTATGTTAGAAGCTTTGTTCGGAAAGCATGAAATCGTACGAAAAAGAAAAGAGCCGAAATTGGTAGAAACGAAGTTCGAGAAGCTCACAAGGGAAGAATGGAACAAAAAGGAAAACAAGGTCTCGCGAATCAAGTATGACCAGCTTAAGGAAAAAAACGATTCCAATATGGAGATAATTTTAAACACTTTGAATAAGGTTCAAAAGATAGAACCACGATTTGGGAAACCATACCTGAAAATAGAAATAAGTCCGATGGAATTGGCTAAACTTAAACGTCAATTTACAAATTGATATGAAACAAGATGCCTCGCAAGCAGATTAGTTTGGTAAGGATTTGGGACTTGCAGCACGAAACTTCGTTTCGCTTGCTCTCTTAACTATTGAATAATCTTATTTATAACCGATTTTATTGTTTTTGTCTCTTGCCATACTGATAGTTTCTCTAGCGATAATTCACTTATTTCAGACCGGGGAAAGCTACGTTTTAATTCTAAAAATATTTCCAACAATTTTTTTACACCCCTAATAGGAACATTATTCATGTTACCAATCATATTATCCAAAAGCCTATAGAGAGATTCGTTATGTCCCTTGGAAACATTGAAAAGGCTCATAGTCATTAAGTCTGTAAACCGTTTAAGGGGCGCGTATTCTCCCTTCTGAAGTTTTCCAACGATTTGACCTAATAATAAACTGTTCATGTTTCCTTCAGCACTTGCTTTAATCCATACTTCTGCAGCGAGTTCTCTAGAGACTTTATCACTGCATAAAAGCCCTGAAGCTAAAAATAAATAGGTCGATTCCTTAAAATCAGGTCTAATCCAAATTTCGTGTAAGCCTTTCAATAAATTAACCATATTCTTTTTACTGCTCTCATCAAAAAAAGTAGATTCTTTAAGGTTATTATGAATAACATGACTTAAGAACATACTTGGATTATTTGGAGATAAGTACAAGAATTTTATTTCATCATTTGGTTGTATGGTAGTGTAATATTTTTGTTTTTTGAAGTGGATGTAGTTATAAATGCTATTGATTTTTATCGTTTTTTTATTTCTGCCAAAAAATCCCTTGAGGCCATCAACAAGGGAATCAGGCTTGGCTTTTTGAAGATTAAAATCTTTAAACCCCAATTCTTTTCTAACCATTTTTTTCTGTACCTGCTTACCAAGGGAATAATCATATTCTTTATAAAAATGGTCCTTCATTTCGCAATCCCAGACATATGCCCCTTTTTCCTTTTGTAAGGAATTAGCCAAGTACTCTTGAAAAAATGAAACTTCTGAATCCTTATTTCTGCTCAATACGCTTTGAAGCCATAATTCAGGTCTGGTAATTTTTTCATTATTAATATCAAGTAGATTAAAGTGATATTGTAGAATTTTTTTAGAGTCCTCATCCTTTATACTCTGAATAAGTCCAGTTACATCTTGGCCCTGATTATTTATCGGTAACCGCCCTAGAGCTAATTGAAAATCATATAAATCCATTACCTCGTTACTTCTCTCGTACGCCAAAATTCTTTCAATAAGTACCTTCGGGTCAATCCAACAAGGACTATGAGTTGGTGTGGATAACAATTCTAAGGTTAAACTTTTTTTAATTAAGGCCTTGGATTTTATGAATAGAAAATGATGGATTTGGTAGATATAATCAGGAATAGGTTGTTTTTCTATCTCCTTCAAATTTTGCTTGTAATGTGAGCTATAATACCTGTCCTCCTTGAGTTTTTTTATTTTTTTGTCCTTCGCCTTTCGGAAGCTATCTAGCTCAGCAGGAAACTTTCTCATTAAAATTTCCGCAAAGTCATTCATATAGAGAGCTGCCTCTGATTCTAAATTACCAATTTGGCTATTCCAGTCAAAGCTCATCGAAAGGTCGAAAGATCGCTTAAAAATAGGTTCCAATTTCCCGACATTATCCTTGTTCAAAAGAACATTCAATTTGGGTAAATAGCTTAAGAGTAAATCGATATGATATACTTCGTTATTGTCAAGAGCCTGACTTACAAAAAAGATTAACTCGTCAAACGTTTTGTAAGATGACAACTTATTTTCTTCAGATATCACCTTTGATTCTTCCACCTCATAATTGTAGGCTTCAACTTCTTCTTGCTGAGTTAAGTATTCGTGCAGTACTTCCTTGGATGTATAAAACAGATTGTCAGCGTACAAATTGATTTCATCAAGAAGTTCCACTTTTTTTGGATTTCCGTATTTCTCAATTATTTTGGCCGCCCTTAATTGAATTTTTTCATCGATATTGATCAAAGCTTCTGAAGCTTTTTGACAAGCTGATAATTTTGAAGAAGGGTGAATTTTAGCGATTTTATCTAAAATCATCAAAGTTGAGTTAACAACGGACTTCGTTTCGGAATTTAATAGTAACGACGAGTTCTCAATAAAAGTTTTATGCTTAAACTTTTTAAGATTGGAGACAGATTTAAAATATTTTAGAACTGTATTTATTACTTTAGAATGAGGTGAATTCAATGCTGCAAATAGTTCATTTTGCAAACTCAATATTTCCTCCTCAGTTAGATTTAATTTTAAGAGCAAATCGAAGAACCAACCACTTAATGTCTTGTTAAACCCTTTAGTAGATGTATATATGGTTGCCCGTAAAACTTTTTTTCGATTGAGTTTCTCATCATGAACTAAATTGCAAATGGTATCAATCCAAATATCATTACCTCCTTTATAATTTTCTAGATGTAGATAGTTGTAATAATTATTTATACTAGAATCTTCCTCAAACAATAACCAAATGTGCTCGTCTAAGGTTTTTTTATGATTGAATAAAACTTCAGGTTTGTAATAACTAAGCCTTTTCTTATCCTTCCACTCGTATTCGACTATTGCACTTGGAAGTTTGTTTAGAAGTAATGCATGAGATGGTTCTAGTAAGCCGTCTTTACATAATCGCATTGTCTTGTCGTAGGTCAATTCCCAAGGCATATCTTCATTAATCAAGTCGCCGTACCAATTTGGAGTATACCAAGGAATGATATTTTTTAAATAATCATCACTTACAGAAAGATTACTAACATTGAAAAGTGCCCTTTTTATATCTGTTTTATTGAAACAAACATAACACGCTTTATGCATTAGCGCCCTTTGTTTTTCAGTATGAGTATGTTCATAAGTATAAGATAAGCCCCATTTGGATTTTTCCTCTATAGTCTTTAGTTCAAATACTCTCTCTTTTAGCTTTTTTAGAAAAGGAACAAGTTCTCTTTTATCTTTTGGACTGAGTTTTTTTAAGAAGGTGATAATACTTTTCTCTTTGATAATAATTTCTTCTAATTCTTTTTCAAGCATATTAATTGGATTTGGCTTTTTTCTTTACGGCTAATATATGTTTGCATACTCCGCGTTCACCTTGATTCTTGCTGTACCAGGTACAGGTACACTTTTCCATTGAATCCTTAATAACTACATAGTGATGAACTCCGCTACCTTCAACTTTAGCCTCTATCTGGTTTTCTTTATTTGAAGTAATATTAACCTTGTCTTCCAGTAACAGTTTTTCAGCGCCCTTCAGTCTTGGGTTTAAGGATAATATTCTACTAAGTTTGAAAGGCAATCGTCGGTAGAAAAACCCATTTTTTTCTAAATCATAACCTAGAAGACCCATGGCTGATAATTTGGTAGATAGTTTCTCTATTTTGCTCAAATCAATGTTTTCTTCCAAAGCAATTAAAGCAGGATTAAACTCTTGATTTGCATAAGAATAATTATCAAAGGCTTGAATAAGCGAATCAGGTAAGTCTTCTATTAGTTCTTCAAGAGCGGCTCCTTCACCAGAAAAACCTCTCCAAAAATCTCGTGATACCGAAAATGTAAAATTGACATGGTCGAAACACATAATTAAGCTAACAGACTGTAAATCTTTATGAGGATATATTTTAAGTTCATTAATTAATGGAATGAGATGATTTAATAAACGTAACCGATGAATACCTCCGATACAAATCGCATCTTTAGATTTTAAGGGTGAAAAGGAATAGCGATTTCCTCTTTTTAACAGAAAATAGTCTGTTTTCACCTTACCATTCGGTATAGTCTTAAATAACTGAATAGCTTGTATTCTATTGAGAGTAAGTCCATACTCTGATTCTGAAAAGAAATGTTGAACGGTTGTTAAACCTTTTATCCATTTTGCTGGTAAAGGAACTTTACGTTCTATAGTGCTTTTTCCATCTTTATGGAACCCAACCTCTTTTTGGCCAACAGAAAGCACCAGATTGTCATTTTTTTGGATTTTTCCTAATTCCGAGATTAGTGGTGTATTGAAATCGACATTGGTTGTGCCATTTTCAATGAATTCCCCATCTTGGCCGCTGTCTAAAACATCGACTCTGGCATATACTCCGGCACAATGAGAAAATCCTTCAAAACGAATTTGTTCATTTCCAGCGGTTACAATAGGGTCCTTGAGTAAGGCTAATTGGAAAGGTGAAAGATTAAAACTGGACTGTACAATATTCGAAAGGGTAATCAAGCACCTTGATAGTTCATAAGGTTGATTTAAGGTACCCCAAAAGAAACAAGGAGAACTTCCTTTTTCTACCTCGCTAAATTTTGATAGTAGTAGACTCTCTTTGCCATTTTCCTTTTTTAGGGAGGATGCAGTTTTGTATTGATAGTTAAGTGTATCTGAAGCCATAGTTAAGGGTTTGGATAAATACACTTAAAAATACAGGTATATTTTTATTGCTAAGAATTTTCTGGTTGAAATAGAATATTATTTCTGTAAGCGATCAGTTTGAAGATAAATGCACTTTATTTTGGTTATATTTGTGTATATTTTACACATATAATGAAAAGCAAAATTAAACTTACCGTCGACGCAGTAGTGTTTGGTTATGATTCGGGGAATATATCTGTACTTCTGGTCAAACGCAAATACGAACCCTTCAAAGATGGTTGGGCTTTACCAGGAGGCTTTGTATTGGAAAATGAAGATTTAGAGCAAGCAGTTCAAAGAGAATTGTCGGAAGAGACGGGTGCTAGAATTAACTACTTGGAACAATTGTACACCTTTGGGGATTTAGGGCGAGACCCAAGGGGTAGAGTAGTCTCAGTAGCTTACTTCGGATTGGTCAAACCAAATGCCTTCAAGTTGACCGCATCTACTGATGCAAAAAAAGCAGAATGGTTCGATATCAAAAAGTTGCCTAAGTTGGCATTTGACCACAAAAAAATCTTAAAAATTGCCATTGAAAGACTACAAGGAAAGATTACATATGAGCCTATCGGATTTGAATTACTCGATAAAAAGTTCCCTTTTTCCGATTTAGAAAAGCTTTACACCACCCTGCTGGATCGTGAAATTGACAGAAGAAATTTCAAAAAGAAAATTACTAGCCTGAAAGTTTTAGATGAATTAGACGAGAAGGTTTCTATAGGCAGAGGTAGGCCTGCAAGCCTTTTTAGCTTTAATAAGAAACGTTATTTCCAACTAAAAAAGGAAGGTATCATCTTCGAAATATAGCCTTATCTACAAGCTTTGAATTTTAATTTGCGTAAAAAAAACACAAAATATCTTGTGTGATTCAAAAACACATTTTATATTTGCGTAATAAATACACAAAATTAGATTTAAATATTTCAAAGGAAGTATCGTTATGTACAAATACCATATTTCCACCAACAGATAAAAACTAAAACTATGAACGGATTACTACTTACAGACGGATATAAAACGGGACATCATCAGCAATACCCCAAGGGAACAGAAGAAGTATATTCTAACTGGACTCCAAGAAGTAATAAATATGCTCCGAAAGGCTGTGATAAAGTCCTTTCTTTTGGGCAACAATATGTAATGCAATGGTTACATGATTATTTTGAAGATAATTTCTTCTCTAAACCAAAAGCAACCGTTTGTGCTGAACTGAAGGAAGAACTTTCGTTATATCTAAATGCGCCTTACGATGTTACTCATTTTGAAGAGCTGCATGATTTAGGCTATTTGCCAATTCGCGTGAAGTCTTTACCTGAAGGTGTTGAAGTTCCTATTCGTGTGCCTATGTTAACCGTTGTAAATACTAAAAAAGAGTTTTATTGGGTGACCAACTTCTTAGAAACCATTTTGTCAACCATGTTATGGTTACCAATGACATCAGCATCTATTGCATTGACCTATAAACGTATTTTTAAAAAATGGGCTTTAAAAACTGATGCTGAAAATTTGCCATTTATTGATTTTCAAGGACATGATTTCTCGATGCGAGGAATGGGTGGTCTTCAGAGTGCTGTAGCTTCCGGTATGGGTCATGCTTCTGTATTTCTAGGGTCTGATACTTTACCCGTGATTCATGGACTTAAAAAATACTATCAAGCAGAAGGTTTTGTGGTTGGTTCTGTAAATGCAACCGAACACTCCGTAATGTGCGCGGGTACCAAAGATGATGAAATCGGAACTTTTCGTCAATTGATGGAAACGTATCCAACGGGAATATTATCAGTAGTAAGTGATACTTGGGATTTATGGAAAGTACTCACCGACTATCTTCCTGCTTTGAAAGAAGAAATATTAGGTCGTAATGGTAAATTGGTAATTCGACCTGATAGTGGAGATCCTGTAGATATTATCTGTGGAACAAATGGAAGACTTGGTGACGGTAGTCCATCAGAAAAGGGAGTCGTAGAACTACTTTGGGACGTTTTTGGTGGTTCAGTTAACAAAGAAGGTTTTAAAGTTTTAGACCCTCATATTGGTGCGATTTATGGTGATAGTATTACACTTATTCGTTCAGAAGATATTTGCCAGCGTTTACATGATAAAGGTTTTGCATCTACCAATGTTGTATTGGGGATTGGTTCTTTTACCTATCAATTCAACACTAGAGATACCTTTGGCTTTGCTATGAAAGCAACCTCGGTTGTTGTTAATGGCGAACGAAGAGAAATTTTCAAAGACCCAATCACTGATGATGGTGTTAAGAAATCTGCAAAAGGATTGATTCGCGTCGATAAAGTAAACGGAGATTACGTTTTAGTTGATGAAGTACCAGAAGCGGAAGAGGAAAAAGGAGAGTTGAAAATTATTTTTGAAGATGGGAAGTTCGTAAGTAGAACTTCCATTGAAGAAATTCGAGCTCGAATAAATGAACACCTTTAAAGCTAATTATTGACCCATTAAAATCAGTAAAATGAAATACGAAATAAAGAAATTTAAAGACGGGCAAGTTGCCGCTAAAATTCTAGAGGAAGGTAATCTTGATGTTCACATACGTGGGAATAGTTATGATGATTTATTTGCCATCGCAGCCATAAAGGAAGCTTGGGATGCTGAAAATAGTATGAATAAGACTGCAACTGCAACCCTATCAATCTATTGTTTAATTGGGCAACGTTCGGATAGGCGCTTTAATGCAAAAGAATCTTTTGATTTAAAGGTCATTGCAAATTTCATTAATTCAATGGCTTTTGATAAGGTAGAAATTTTACATCCTCATAGTCCTATTTCTTTGGCCTTGATAGAAAACGCAAGTAAATTATCCCATTTTCCTTATGTTAAAAAAACCTTTGAGGCTATTGGAAACCCTGTATTGGTTAGTCCAGATGCAGGAGCTTATAAAACTACTCACGAGATTGCTGAAAAGCTTGAGGCCGATTTGGTTCCGTCTAACAAGGTTCGTGTAGATGGCATCCCTCAAATTAGTATCCAGGGCGATGTAAAAGATAAAGACTGTCTTATTGTTGATGATTTAGCTGATGGCGGGCGAACGTTTAAATTTCTTGCTGACGCCTTAAAAAAACAAGGCGCAGCTAAGGTTTTTTTATATGTCACTCATGGTCAGTTTAACTATGGTTTCGATGAATTGAAAGAAACAATTGACCATGTGTATTGTACTAATAGTTTCAAGAAAATTGAGGACGAGTTTGTGACACAGTTTAAAGTGATATGAATGTAATTACTGCACCAGAAAAACTTCTTCTAAACAGCTACAGTGTTTTTTTAGCAGGTAGTATCGAAGGTGACACAGCACAAAAATGGCAAGATATTGTTATTGAAAGGTTGGCGAGTAAACAGGTGATTTTGGTAAACCCAAGAAGAGATGCCTGGGATGCCAGTTGGAAACAAGACATCAATAATCCGAAATTTAATGAACAAGTAAGCTGGGAGTTAGTAGCACTTGAGAAAGTAGATTTAATTATCATGTATTTTGATAAAAGTACTAAATCACCAATATCGCTATTAGAACTTGGACTATTTGCGAAGAGTGGAAAACTAATTGTTTGCTGTCCTGATGGTTTTTGGAGGAAAGGTAATGTAGATATTGTTTGTGCCAGATATGGCATCCCACAAGTTCAAAGCTTGAAGGAATTGATTAACGAAGTCAAAACGAGAATGAAATGAAATATACACTAGACATAATCAAACAAGAATTTGATCAAAACGAAAATTTAAAATTCTTATTCTTCTGGGGTCATACACCAAGCAAGGATGGTTCTGTTATCAAAAGCTGTTTTAGTCAATGGTGGCGGTCATCTTTTACAAAAGAAAATGAAACCTATAAAACAGCGGAACATTTTATGATGGCTGAAAAAGCTCGTCTTTTTAAAGATTTAGAGATCAGAGCTAAAATTATAGCTTGTGAGCATCCGGCTGAAGCGAAAAAGCTAGGGCGAAAAGTAGCGAATTTTGACCCCAAAATTTGGAATGAAGAGAAATATGCAATCGTCAAAGAAGCAAATTATCTTAAGTTTTCTCAACATACAGATTTGAAAGAGTTTTTGTTAAATACAAAAGATAGAATTCTTGTTGAAGCTAGTCCGGTTGATGCCATTTGGGGTATCGGATTGGCACAGAATGATTCAGACGCTCAGAATCCAAATTTGTGGCAGGGTGAAAATCTGTTAGGTTTTGCTTTAATGGAGGTACGAGATGATATAAATAGTAACCTATGATAAAATACGCAGCACTATTTGGTGGTTCTGGAAACAATACTGAATCTAAAGAATATCTAGAGACCATACGGATCGGTTCTTTTTTAGCTAAACAAGATTATATAGTAAAAAATGGTGGCTATGGTGGAATGATGGAAGCTGTTTCAAAAGGAGCAGTCCAATCTGGAGGTAAATCCATTGGAGTAACTTGTAAACAAGTAGGTTCTTCAGAAGGAAACAAGTATTTAAGTGAGACAATCGTAACAGAAAAATTGTTTGACAGACTCAAAATATTGCTCGAAGGCACTTCCGTCTTTATTGTTCAAAGAGGAGGAATAGGAACTTTGTCGGAGGTTTTTTTAATCCGTAAAGAACCCAAAGAGGAGCGACCTAAGTTGTATTTCATTGGCGCCATTTGGAAGGATTTAATCGTTAGTTTGAAAGCAAATTTAATTCCAGATTATGAACATGACCTGTTTCAAATTGTTGAAAATTCTCAAGAACTCCGAGAGAGAATGTTAATGGATTTTTCAGCAAATTAAAAATTGCCATTGAAGAGAACTATAGAATTTATAAAGAATTATTAGAGAAATGACAGAGAAACAAGCAAAACAGATCAGCAAATTCCTAAGCCTGGTACTAAGACATAAACCGCAATTGCTAGATTTAGTATTAGATGAGAATGGATGGGCGGATGTTGAAGTATTGCTAAAGCGTATGCAAAGAGAAAGCAAAGCGATAACTTTTGAACAGTTAGAATTTGTGGTGAAAAGTAATGATAAACAACGTTTTGCCTTTAATGAAGACAAGACACAGATAAGAGCTAGTCAAGGTCACTCGATATCAATAAATTTGGATTATGAAGCTGTAAAGCCCCCAGAGTTTTTATACCATGGCACTCCGGTTAAATTTATAAAACCGATAAGAGAGAAAGGCTTGCTGAAAATGAAAAGACACCATGTACATTTAAGTGTAGATATAGAAACAGCAACAAAAGTGGGTGCTAGAAGAGGAAAACCAATAATATTAAGTATTAGTGCTTTAGATATGCATCATGAAGGGCATAAGTTCTTTATGTCGGAGAACGGTGTTTGGTTGACAGATAATGTACCGCCAAGATTTATTGATTTTAAAGATAAAACGTGAAACGAAGATTAGTGATTGGTGATATCCATGGTGGTTTAAAAGCCTTAACTCAAGTTTTAGAACGAGCAAAAGTTACACCTGAAGATACTTTAATTTTTCTAGGAGACTATGTTGATGGTTGGAGTGAATCTGCTCAAACCATTGAATATTTAATTGAACTCTCAGGGAAACAGAACTGTGTTTTCATTTTAGGAAACCACGATTTGTGGTGTAAGCTTTGGCTAGAAAAAGGAGCAACTAACCCTATTTGGCTTGCTCATGGGGGGCAAGGCACTATTGATAGTTATATAAAGACTGGTTATATAACTCAAGAGAGTCATCGAAATTTTTTCAGTGGTTTGAAAAATTATTACATAGATAATAATAATCGTCTTTTTGTGCATGCAGGTTTTACTTCAATGCACGGAGTAGAAAAAGAATATAATGAAAATGATTTCTACTGGGATAGAACACTTTGGGAGGCGGCAAGAATATTGAAGCATGTTAAAGAAGAAAAACAACCCGAATTGGAAACTCGATTAGGTCTATATAATGAAATCTATATTGGGCATACGCCAACTACTAATTATGGAGAAATAGTGCCAATGAATTCTATAAATCTATGGAATATAGATACTGGGGCGGCATTTACGGGCAAACTAACTGTCTTAAACATAGATACAAAGGAATATTGGCAAAGTGATAGTTTGACTGAATTATATCCTAACGAAAAAGGAAGAAATTGAATTATAGCCTTCAATAAAAAATGCGCCAACTCACATTGACGCATTCTAACCAACCTACTTATTGACGGAGAAAATCTCCTTCAATTGCTTTACCATACCTCCGTTGCCGGAGACGGTAATCTCACCGATTTTCTCAGCGATCTTCTCAACGTATTCCATTTCCTTCAACTTGAAGAGCATTTCGTTGTCTTCCATCAACTTTGCGGTGTTCAGCAAGCTTCTGGTAGACGCAGTCTCTTCACGTCGGGTAATGATATTCGCCTGAGCTCTCTTTTGGGCAACCAAAACCTGGTTCATGATGTCTTTCATTTCACCAGTTAAGATTACATCACGAATACCACAGCTCAAAACTTCAACACCCAATTGGGTAGCTGCTGTTTTGATATCTGCAAATACGGCTTCTGCGATGCTTTCTTTTCGCTCTAGAAGCTCATCCAAGGTATAGGTGCCAATATAGGCACGCAATACCAACTGCATTGCAATGTACAATTGCTTTTCATAGTCTTTGCTGCCTAGCAAAGCCTTTTCAATATCAACAACTTTATACTGTGTATAGAAGTTGATACGAATAGCCGCCTTGTCTTTAGTCAACAATTCTTGACCAGAAATTTCCAATTGCAATTGACGCATATCCGCTCTGGCAATTTTGATGGAGATGTCGTTCTTCCAGAAATGGTAGGTACCACTTTCCAGTGTTTTGACATAAACATCATCAACCAAGAGGACAGCTTTCTCATATGCCGCAACTTCTAAAGTACGAACATACGCTCGCAACTGAGGATGGCTTAGCATCGCTTTACTGATAGCTTCTGTGATGTAGATCTTACTCAGGTCCGCCATAACGAACTCGAAGTTTATTAGACCTTTCCAGAAAGCGTACTTACCAGCGGTAAGGACTTGTTTCAAGTTTCCGTTTTCAGAAACCAAGGCCAATTCGGCATCCTTAACTTCGATGATATGCAACATAGCTTCCAAGCCTTGGTCCTGTAGCAAGATTTCTAATGCTATAGGAGCAACAAAGGCCTTGGTAAGGTCATAGACCTTAACCATATTTTGAAAGCCCACCCAGTGTGTACCTTGGGTAATAACTTTTTGGTAATCGCCTCTTTTGAAGACCAAACCTACTTTTCCTGCATTGATTCTTACTCTTTTCATTACTTAAAATTTGTGTCCGCCAGTCGATTGACGGACGAACGGGTTAAACTATTTTCATTTATTATTAATTGGTTTATTCTCTTTTAAAAAACCGCAACTATAACTCATCTATTCGATACGGAAATATTGGTTTTCGAAGTTCGTTACGATTTGTTTTTTGGTATGCTTCGGTCGGTGTTTCCAATACTATTTATTGGTTTTTCCGAGGGAAGGATATTCAAAAAAGAAATTGCCTTTCACATCAAAAATTCAGTATTTCAAAGTAGTTTCAAGACTGTTGATTCATCCGAAGAAAAACCAACCGACCTATACCTACGGCTTTTTGTCAATTATACGGAGTGACCGTCCGGTGGTCTTTTTACAAGTGACCTTCTTGTTGAAAATGGATTTTGAGTCCATAACCTACATTAAAAGTGTAGTGCTCTAACCAACTGAGCTATCCTATCGTAATAGGAGCGGGAGTCGAACCCGCGACACCTACGTCTATCGCTCTAACCTACTGAGCTACTTCCCCATTTTTCCTGTATAATTAGAGGGGAAGGTGGGAATCGAACCCACGACCTATAGAGTCGGGACTATTTTTTGGAAAACAGCCAAAACCTTCAAGTCAAGTTGTATATGAAGACCTAATACTTCTCAGCAAAACTTCACACAATAGTGCTATACAGAAACACCCAACAAGACAAGCTTGATATCTTGTTCCCGCGAAGGCGGGAATTTTATTTTCAATGAACTTTGTACCTCTTGCCAGATTCGAACTGGCACTTTCGTCGAAACGAACAGATCGGCTATAAATGCGCTTCCCTACTTTGATTCTTGACCATTTCGGTGCTTCTGCAAATTCTATTCATTAGCAGGCACGCCGCTAACAACATCTTCCAATCACTCCGTGGCTACGATCAATAGCTTTTACCACAGCTCTTCCTTTTAAGCTAAAGAGGTA
>NZ_VATY01000020.1 GCF_005885635.1 Maribacter algarum (ex Zhang et al. 2020) | reverse complement strand
AACGGTTCGGCTATGATTAGTTGCGGCCAGAAATCCGTAGGATTTCCCGTCGCACCCTAAACATAGTAAAAATGCTTAGATTTTCCGCAGGAAAATCCCAAGCAATTAATTATAGGTTTTGTTGTGTGCAGTTTTCTTATTGATGGATTGGTTCAGTTTCCATAATATGAAAAGTCAAACTTGGCTTTCTTCCGTTATAAAAATCTGCAAAAGTGGAATCCTTATATTTAATGCCGTCAAAACTTTTGTCCAATTCAATTCTTTTGAGAGAATCAACGGGTTTTTTGTAACCATATGAAACGAAAATCCATTTGTCCTTATCAAATTCCATGTTTTCAATCCGTTTTAGTCCTGTGTTCGTAACTTCAAAAATGATTTTGTGTTTTCCTTTCGTAAGTTTTTTTTCCTCAACATATTGTAAATCAGGTCTGATATTTGTCCATTTTACTTTTTGGTCAAAAATCGTATCATTATCCACAATTAGTCGTAATGGAACTTCAGATTGGTCTTGACTTGTGTTTGTGATAAAAAAAAATCCGTCAATCTTTGATTCGCAACCGAAAAGGGATATTAGTAATATGAATGTTAAGATATTTTTCATTTTTTAAATTGCACACAACG
>NZ_VATY01000002.1 GCF_005885635.1 Maribacter algarum (ex Zhang et al. 2020) | reverse complement strand
ACTTCAGATTGGTCTTGACTTGTGTTTGTGATAAAAAAAAATCCGTCAATCTTTGATTCGCAACCGAAAAGGGATATTAGTAATATGAATGTTAAGATATTTTTCATTTTTTAAATTGCACACAACGTGTTTGTGTATGGCTCGTTGCGGAAAATCAGTTATGATTTTCCGTCGTAACTGAAAGATAGCAAATTGCAATGAATTCCGATTAAGGAATTCAGCCGCAATGAGCTATACACGTTGTTATGCACTGGTATTTTTATTCATTCAATGCGAGAATTCCGCGTTAATTCTTATTTCGTTTAATTACTGTCAAAGATGCTGGTCCTTCACCTGTCCGCAATACATAAGGACTTTTATTTAGATGAAATCCATCGACTTCATAAACGCTTATATGGCTCGCTGTGGTTGATTGTACAAATAACATCTTTCCATCTGGGCTAAATTCAATTCCTTGAGTAACGAATTCAATCGGTATGTAATTTAGTATTCGCATAGGTGATGTTGTTAGGTCGATTACGGCTAAATGACCAATGTATGGTCCGTCAATACAGGTCACAACGGCAAATCGTCCACTTGGATGAAAAGCAAGACTTTCGAGACCTTGAGCCACATTTTTGATAACCTCTGTAACTTTGGGTGGCGAGGTTGTCATATCGATATTTATTATATCGTCGAGAGGTGGTTTGGCCGCAATACCAAGTCCGTTTAAAGCAAGAATTCGCTTTCCATCTGGACTGAATCGAGGTGCGAAAGCTTGGTCAATCTTTCCAATATTTTGCTGCATTCCGATTTCAGTTACGTGTTGAATTGAATTGCCAGAAAGTTCAAAAAGATGCAACGTTACAGGTGTTGAATAGTCAAGACGTTCAGCTGCGGTTGCAATTATTGTTGTTCCGTTTGGACTGATAGCGAAGGATGTAAAATATAATTCAGATGGTTCGCTTTGAGATATCAATTCAGGCTGCTTTCCATTCATCTGAAAGAGATGAAATTGATGGTCACTAATTGCTATAACGCGTTTGTCATCAGGATGCGACATCACTTGCCAAGCGTGGTGAGGCATTTTGAAAGTTTTTATAGTCGACAGTTTGTCCGTATCTAAATCTACAACAGTAATTATACTAGATTCGTCACTTGCACTATTAGCTGCTCCAAATGGATGATTTGGGATGAACGCATAACGACCATTCGATATGGTCGCTCCGTAAGGCGCTCCAGCAAAAGTATTTGGTGCTGCGTCTTCAACGGTTTTTGTAAAAGGAGGTTTGTCCGGTGAAAGTTCTATAACAGTAACAGAATTAGGAAATTGTCTTGAATTACTCCATAACGATTGAATTGAACCACCATCGTTGACGCTGACTATGCGGACAGGTTCAGAAGATGTAATAAAAGGATAGACAGTACTTTTTTTATCTTCTTTAGTATTACAAGCAAAACAAAAAACAAAAAGACATAATAAAACAAGTAGTTTCAGAAAATTTGACTTTTCAGGTTTCGTGCCATTTGTAAGAAATTCATATGTCATATTTTCTATTCGGTCAATTTTGGTCTACTTGTGCATAACAATTGTGTATAGTAACAAGTTACTATATTCCTATTATAGAAATACTAATCTAAGGGATTTTTAATGTCTTTAAAAGTGTTGGTCGCCACATGGGTGTAAATTTCCGTTGCTTTTGTTGAACCGTGCCCTAGAAGTACTTGTATTTGACGAATATCTGTACCTGATTCCAATAGGTGTGTTGCAAAACTATGCCTTAGCACATGTGGTGTCACCGTTTGCCGTATTCCTGCTTTGGCCGCTGCCCTTTTAACTATGTTTAATACGCTTTCTGGACCATATTTAGATGCCTTCCGCCCTTCGAAAAGATATTCTTGAGGTTTCCATTCCCTAAAATAAGAACGTAGGTCCTCTAAAGTAGATTTTGATAATAACGTTTGCCTGTCCTTTTTCCCTTTACTACCTCTGACCATGACCAACATTCTTTTACTATCTATATCGGTTATTTTCAGGTTTAGAAGTTCACTTCGACGAAGACCAGAGCTATATAGAAGTTTTACGATGCATTTGTGTTTGATATTGTTCGTGTTTTCAATAATAGAGAGTACTTCGTCCTTCGATATCACTTGCGGAAGTTTTGATTCTTTCCTTGGTCGTTCAATATCATAAAAGCGGTTAGGCATTCCCAAAACAACTTCATAATAGAATTTTATAGAGTTGATTGCCTGATTGACGTAGGAGTTGGACACTTTTCGCTGTACTAGATTTTGAAGAAACACTCTAATATCACTCTCGTCTATGCCATGTAGTTCTTTGTCCTTGTGAAAATTAATGAACATCTCAAAGAAAGATACATAAGTCTTCACCGTACTGTTAGCATATCGTTTTAACTCGAGCTTTAATAGATATTCTTCTGGGCAAAGCCTGTAATTGGGAATAGGTTTTCTTTTCCTAAACCATGTCACATCAACAGTTTCGTTTTTAGTGTTTACAGGTTTGTTTGTTAAAAACCTGTTATAATTAATCCAGACCACACCTTTGAAGGTATTGAAAATGATTCTGAGATTACCTTTCGTATTGGGTATATAGGCCATATTGTATCGTTTGCTCCACTTTGGATTCGGAAGACCCTTGATCAAGTTCTGTATTAGTTTATCCGGTGAAAACTTTATGCCTATCATCTTTTGATTCTTAATCATCAGATGGTACAGTGTTATCGATTTTAATCTATTCATAAAACAAGTTTACCAATGTTTTAGAATTTAAGTGATATATTAAGCCTATAATATGCGTTTGTAAATGACTAAATCAAAAACTTGCCCAGTGTGTGGTATTATCGTTAAGGGTAGGTCCGATAAGAAATTTTGCTCCAAAAAATGCAAATCCATAGAGCAATATGAGAGTCGACAGAAAACCGAGGCCTTCTATCTGAAGGTTGATAGACAATTGAAAGTAAACAGGAGAATTCTAAAAAAGTACAACAAATCAGGCTATACTATCATTAAGAAAAGCAAACTATTTGAAGAGGGGTTCGACCCAAATTTCTTTACCCATTATTGGAAAAACCAAAAAGGAGATGTCTACCTCTTTGTTTACGAATACGGTTTTTTAAAAAAGAACGAAAAAGGAAAAGAGAAATACGTCTTGGTTATGTGGCAAGATTATATGGAGAAATAATTTCAATATCGTTTACGACCATTTGATATGGAATATATTTAAATTTTAATCTATGTTGAAAAAAATCAATTTGTTGTACCTATGTTGTACCTGCGAAAAGAAAAAGGGACTCCAAAAATTGAAGTCCCTGTATTTACTAGTAGCGAGAGTGAGACTTGAACTCACGGCCTCCGGGTTATGAATCCGACGCTCTAACCAGCTGAGCTACCTCGCCAAGGTGTTTTTTAACGGCTGCAAATATAAAGTTTAATTATTTCTTCATCAACTTTAGTCAGCTAAAAATATTCTTGATGTTTGATTTCTTTTATCATTTATAAATATATATATTGCCACTACATACCTTAACTAGAATGAGCGAAAAAATAAAATTTCAAATAGAGTTTGTGATACAGTCATCTCCCCAAATGCTATACCAGTATTTGGCAACCCCATCAGGGCTTTCAGAGTGGTTTGCTGATGATGTTAATTCTCGTGGAGAGAAGTTTACATTTATCTGGGACGGTGCAGAGGAAGATGCAAAGTTGCTTAAAAAGAAGAGTGATGATTTTGTAAAATTTGCTTGGGACGAGAGTGAAGATGATAGCTATTTCGAAATGAAAATTATAGTTGATGAAATAACAAAAGATGTCTCTCTTTTTATTACAGACTTTGCCGAAGAAGATGAAGTTGAAGAAGCGAAAATGCTTTGGACGAATCAAGTTGGTGATTTAAAACAACAACTTGGATCTAAATAAAACTAATACTCCAAATTATAGTATGTTAAGTCTTGATTTTTTCGAGGCTTTTTTTATGACTGTGTATGATTAAAAGTGTCAATTTTAACGGGCGTATTCTCCCAGAAAGTGAGAACTATTTGAGCCATGAGAACAGAGGTCTACGCTATGGTGATTCCCTTTTTGAAGCGATCCGCGTTTCAGCGAATAAGATTTTCTTTTGGGAAGATCATTATCTTAGGTTAATGGCGTCAATGCGTATTCTTCGAATGGATATTCCAATGAACTTTACTTTGGAATTTCTTGAATCTGAAATACTAAAAACCGTCGCATCGAATGGCCTATCAAATTCCTCTGTAAGAATTCGTTTGACCGTTTTTAGAAATAATGGAGGTCTCTATCTTCCTGAAACAAATGAAGTTTCCTTTTGTATTGAAGCGAATGTATTGCCATCTCCCTTTTATGTTATGGATGAGGAAAACTACGAGGTGGAATTGTTCAAAGATTTCTATGTGAATGCTGATATGATGTCCACTTTGAAAACAAATAATAGAATACTTAATGTAGTTGGAAGCGTTTTTGCCAAGGAAAATGGTTATGATAACTGCATATTGTTAAATCAAAAGAAGGAAGTTGTGGAGTTTTTAAACGGGAATATTTTTCTAGTGAAAGCTAATTCTATTACTACTCCCTCCTTAAAAGATGGTTGTCTTAATGGAATATTACGAAAAAAACTAATTGAAATTTTAGGCAAGCTTGAGGACTATGATCTACAAGAGGTTTCAATTTCTCCTTTTGACCTTCAAAAAGCGGATGAACTCTTTCTAACGAATAGTATTACAGGAATTCGTTCCATAACAAAATATCGAAAAAAAGAATTTACAAATTTGGTGGCCAAAGATTTGATTGGGAAATTAAACGCTGCAGCAAGGTTGACTTAATTCAAACTAGGATTTTCAGGTGCATTCGACCATATCAAATAATCACCACCCAATTCCACCATTTTTTCTTTCCAAAAAGCATCTGAAGACTTCCTTATAATTTCAGTTGCATATTCATTTTTAACAACAATCCAAGATTTTGATAAGAGTTCTTCATCTAATTGAAATGAAGACCAACCAGAATACCCTAAAAAGAAACGAATGTCTTCTTCAGAAATGGTTTTTTCATTTATGAGCTGTATAGTTTTCTCAAAATCTCCACCCCAATAAATTCCATTTGATATTTCGATACTGTTGCCAATAAGATGAGGCACTGTATGTATGAAGTACAAATTATCTTGCTCAACCGGACCTCCATTGTAAACCTGAAATGGTGAATGAATTTCGGTTACCAAGTCGCTGATATTGTACTCGAGCGGTTTGTTTAATATAAAGCCTACAGAACCTTCGTCGTTATGTTCCGCCAAAAGAACGACTGATCTATTGAAAGAAACATCGCCAGTTAGAGTTGGTTCAGCAATAAGTAGTTTTCCTTTTTTCGGCTTTAAATCAACCATCCTTCTTAGTAATAGCTTACTCTAAAATAGGGTATTTCCCTCAAAAACCAAAAGGAAGACAACAAAAAAAGCATTAACCCGAGGATCAATGCTTTTTAAGTATTGTGTTCGTATGAACTAGTTTACAGCTTTGCCTAAATCAGCACCCGCTTTAAACTTAACAACATTTTTAGCTGCAATTTGGATAGTTTTTCCAGTTGATGGGTTTCTACCTTCTCTTGCATTTCTTCTAGACACAGACCAAGATCCGAAACCTACTAAAGATACACGTCCACCTTTTTTCAAAGATCCTTCAACGTTTCCTAAGAAAGACTCTAAAGATTTTTTAGCTGCTGCCTTTGTAATGCCAGCATCAGCTGCCATTGCATCGATTAATTCTGTTTTGTTCATAATGTGATTAAATTAATTGTTGTTAAAAATAATTTTAAACCTGTAGCAAATTTATACGGATTTGCGTTGAACGCAAGTAAATAGGGGCTAAATCCCCGTTTTTGTTGATAACTCAGGGTGTTTGTTGATAAAGTAGGCTATTTTTAGACGTTTGGCGCAGGCCAATGGTTATCGGACTTTACAAGACATGGGCAGATTTTAACAGTTTTAGGCCATTTAGAACATCAGTTGTTTTCATTTTTCGCTTTCCAGGAAGCTGAATTTCCAACAAATTAATGTATCCGCCTTCCACTACAACTTTGAGTTCGGTTTTATCAAACAGAACAGTTCCTACAACAAGATTATGTTTTTCCTTTTCTATAGTGGCATGATAAACTTTTAGAAAAAGAGAATCATCTCCATTTTGCAATGTTGTCCATGAAGCTGGATATGGGCTTAGCCCTCTTATATGATTGTAAATATCATTTATGGGTTTCTTCCAATTAATTTCGCAGGTCTCTTTAAAAATCTTGTAAGCGGACTTTAATTCTTTGGTATCAATTTGTTTTTGAGTTTTTACCACACCTTCTCCAATTTGTTGTACCGTCGTAAGTACTAAATCAGCACCAACGTCCATGAGTTTATCGTGAAGTGTTCCAGCAGTGTCATCTTCTGTTATTTTTACTTTTTCTTGAAGTATGATTTCTCCCGTATCAATTTTATCATCTATAAAGAAGGTAGTTACTCCGGTTTCTGTTTCGCCATTTATGATAGCCCAATTGATAGGCGCTGCACCTCTGTAACTCGGTAGGAGGGAAGCATGTAAATTAAAGGTCCCGTATTCTGGCATTTCCCAAACAGCTTTAGGAAGCATTCGAAAGGCCACAACTATTTGTAGGTTTGCTTTTAAAGTCCCTAGTTCAGCTAAAAACTCTACATTTTTCAGATTAGTAGGTTGTAAAATGGTGAGTCCCTTTTCAATGGCATATTTCTTTACGACGGATTCTTGAAGTTTTCGTCCTCTTCCAGCAGGTCTATCGGGGGCTGTAATTACTCCCACGACATCATATCCGTTTTTGACTAAAGTACTCAAGGTAGCTACGGCAAAATCCGGAGTACCCATAAAAACAATTCGTAATTTCTCTCTTTTACTCAAGTTCATATTGATTTTTTGTGTTGATTTGTATGAACTCATCTTCCAATAGTCTTCTCAATACTAGTAAGACATCGCTCTCTTTATATGTTAGCTTTTCAATAAGCTCTCTTGAAGTCAGCGCATCTGATTTCAACATCAAAAATACTTCTTCAGAAATCAATTCAAGTGTTGTTTCGTTCGAATCCCCGGCATCTGTGCAGATATCGCAGATGCCACAATTATCTTTTGCTTCTTCACCAAAATATTTTAATAGTTGTCTACTTCTACAAAGTTTGTTGTTGGTAATGTAGGCCAACATGTAATCAAGGTTATCCTCTTTTATACGGTGCCGTTCCTTTACTTTACCGGCAAACACATTTATAGTAAGGTCATCTTCCCTTGGTACAAGAAATGTTATGTCCAAATCGCTATGATGGGCAGTATAATTGATAAGGCCATCACTCTTTAATTGTTCCAATACCTTAATGATATATGTTTCAGATGTCTTCGCTTTTTTAGAAATCATTCGCACATTGATTTTTGTATCGAAATCAAAGATGCCTCCATAAGTGCGTAATATGGTTTGTGCGGCAAGAACGATGTTCTGATTGTTTTCAAAATAATCAAAAAGACTCTCCTTTGAAGCAACGAATTGAACCGTTGATTTCTTTGAAAAAGATTCATTTAGCGCAATGACCGAATTTTGGTCGAGAATCTGCATGGTATTGTAGGCCAATAACGGGTTAAGCGAATAGGTCGAACAAAATTCATTAAAATTCAATTGGAATTTTTCATCCTTTCCTTCACCATAGGCAATTTGAAAGTAGTTGTTCAACTTGTTGTAGACTAATTTCAAAAAAGCAGTATCTGGTAAAACACTTAAAAACTGTTTCTTGACCAATTCTTCATCCGTCTTATTGGTAATGAGTACTGCTTCTGCGATATTTCCATCTCTACCTGCCCGACCGGCTTCTTGAAAATAATTTTCAATGGAATCGGGAATTTGATAATGCACTACCAATTCTACGTCGGGCTTGTCAATTCCCATTCCGAAGGCATTGGTTGCGACCATGACCTTTATTTCATTCTTCAGCCACTGGTTAAGTTTCTTTTCCTTTTCTTGTTTTGAAATACCACCGTGAAAATGGGTTGCGCTGCTTCCGTTTGCATTCAGGTATTGCGCTACTTCTTGGGCCAGTCTTCGAGTTCTCACATAGACAATCGCACTTTTAATCAACTTAGAACAAAGAAGTTTAACCCGATAGCGTTTGTCTTCCTCTCTAAATATTTTAAAGGCTATGTTTTCTCGGCAGAAGGAATCTTTCACAACCAAAGGCTCAATGAACTTTAAATCATCGATGATATCAGTCGTAACTTGTTTTGTAGCAGTTGCGGTTAAGGCAATCATTGGAACATCCGGAAGTATACCTCTTAGTTTGGAACATTCCAGGTAAGCAGGTCTGAAATCATGGCCCCAATGTGAGATACAATGCGCTTCATCAATGGCGATAAGATTCACATTCATCTTTTGAATCCGTTCTTGAACAATATCTTGTTGCAGACGTTCCGGCGAGAGGTATAGAAATTTATATCCACCGAACATACAATTATCTAGTAGGTTATTAACTTCATCAAATGGAATCCCACCAGTAAGTGCAATAGCTTTTATCCCTTTTTCTTTTAAGGCATCTACTTGATTTTGAATCAGCGAAATCAAAGGAGAAATCACGATACAAATTCCTTCTTTGACTAGAGCAGGCACCTGAAAACAGACCGATTTTCCACCACCAGTGGGAAGAAGCGCAAGTACATCTTGTTTCAGTAAAATTGCGGAAATAATCTTTTCTTGAGAACCCCTGAATTCTGAAAAGCCCCAGTATTGCTGTAAGATTTCCTTTGGGCTTTTACTCACTTTAGTTGTTTTAAGTGTTCCAATATAAAATCAACTCTATTCAATATCGTATCTTTTGGAACGATTTGTACATCATACCCAAAGCTGCTATACGATTTTTCTAAACATTCATGAATGCGCAGGGATTCCTCGTAACTTTCAAAGCGCTCGTTGTCAACTACATGTATCTCTTTCCATGGCGGCATCAAAAAAATCACATCATATAGGTTGTTCTTACATGCCTCGGTAAAAGGTTTGCCATATTCTTGTTGGAAGCAGTCCATGTAAGCCAAAACATCAGGTATACCTCTGTCAAAGAATACGATTTCTTCGGAATTATTTGCTGTGCTTTCGTACTGTGCAATACGGGCATCTAATATCATCTGATTAAAAGCCATAGGTTCGGTAACGGATACTATAGGATTCGTTTCAAAAACCACATCACTTTCATTTTCTTTTTTAGCCAGGGTCATCGCACGAATGACCTCTTCAAGACAGTGATAGCCTTTTTGTTCTAAAACATCGATAACGGCCGTTTTTCCTGTACTCGGCCCTCCAGTAATTACTACTCTCTTGGTATTCAAATGCACTATTTATACCCACAAAAGTACACAAACCATTAGTATTAGAAAATACGCTTTGAAGGACTATCTTTGTATAAAATATGCCGCATGGACAGTAAAAAATCAGAGGAGTTTTATAGAAAGTTAAAAGGGCAATTGGCAGAAACTTCTTCTTGGCCTTCAAATTACCTGTACAAGTTTATAGTGCCTACGGATGAGAATAAAATAAAACAGATTCAAGATATCTTCGATAATACTGGGGCTGTCATCGAATCTAAACAGTCAAAAAAAGGAACCTATACTAGTATTTCAGTTACTGTAAATCTAGATAGCCCAGATGCGGTTATTGAAAAATACAAAGCTGTAGGTGAGGTAGAGGGTGTTATATCCCTTTAAAATAGTATTTGTATTATAATTTTGCTAATTTGCAAGCGTTATAACAACACTTCCTTTTACTTTTTAAGCAAAAACATTTCAATTTGAATTTAGTAGAAAACCTAGAATATAATACTGAGCGCCCACAGCTCATTATTCCCGAATACGGTCGTCATTTTCAAAAGATGGTTGACCATGCTGTATCTATTGAAGATAGAGAAGAACGTAATAAAATCGCAAAGTCGATTATTGATGTCATGGGCAATTTACAGCCGCACTTGCGAGATGTACCTGATTTTCAACACAAACTTTGGGACCAATTGTTTATAATGTCTGATTTTAAATTGGATGTTGACTCACCATTTCCTATTACTTCTAAGGAAGCTTTGGAAGAGCGACCTGAACCATTGGAATATCCTCAAAATTTCCCAAAATATCGTTTTTATGGTAATAATATCAAGCGTATGATAGATGTTGCCGTAAAATGGGATAAAGGCGATATGCGCGATGGATTAGAATATGCCATCGCCAACCATATGAAAAAATGTTATTTAAATTGGAATAAGGACACTGTTGATGATAAGGCAATATTCAAGCACTTGTATGAGTTATCTGATGGTCAGATCAACCTTACCGATGAAACAATCTTAACGGATAGTGGGCAGTTCTTAAAAAATAGGGTAGCCAAGACCGTTCGTAAGAGCTCAAACAAAAAAAACCAAAGAAATAACAATCGCGGAAAGAAGCGATACTAATATTCTCCATCTTATATGGGAACATTTAAAATTGAAGGCGGTCACCAACTCTCAGGTGAAATTACGCCACAAGGTGCGAAAAACGAAGCGCTACAAATCTTATGCGCCGTACTACTGACACCTGAAGAAGTTACGATTACCAATATACCGGATATTATTGATATCAATAAACTAATAGCCTTGTTGAAAGACCTAGGTGTTAAAATTGAAAAAAAAGGAAAAGGTTCTTATACATTCAAGGCTGACAATGTCAATCTTGATTACCTACAATCTGATGATTTTAAAAGAGATGGTCGAGGGCTTCGAGGATCCATCATGTTGGTTGGACCTTTGTTAGCGCGCTTTGGAAAAGGATATATACCGAAACCTGGAGGTGATAAAATCGGAAGACGTCGTTTAGACACACACTTTGAAGGCTTCATTAAACTAGGCGCTAAATTCAGATATAATAAAGAAGAGTACTTCTACGGAGTTGAAGCTGAGACTCTCAAAGGAACGTACATGTTGTTAGATGAGGCTTCTGTTACAGGAACGGCCAATATTGTAATGGCAGCAGTGCTTGCAGAAGGTGAGACGACGATTTATAATGCGGCTTGTGAGCCGTATTTACAGCAATTATGTAAGATGCTCAACCGTATGGGAGCTAAAATCTCTGGGGTTGGTTCGAACTTATTGAAAATAGAAGGTGTTAAGGAGCTGGGTGGAACCGAGCACCGTATGCTTCCCGATATGATTGAAATCGGAAGTTGGATTGGTTTAGCGGCAATGACAAAAAGTGAACTAACAATCAAAGATGTTAGTTGGGATGATTTGGGGCAAATACCTTCGGTATTCAGAAAACTGGGAATTCAATTAGAACGAAAAGGAGATGATATTTATATTCCAGAACACAAAGATGGTTACGAGATTCAAAATTACATAGATGGTTCAATTCTCACCGTTGCCGATGCACCTTGGCCAGGTATGACTCCTGATTTATTGAGCATCATTTTGGTCATGGTTACGCAGGCAAGGGGAGAAGTGGTCATTCACCAAAAAATGTTCGAAAGTCGTTTGTTCTTTGTGGATAAACTTTTAGATATGGGTGCAAAGATTATTCTTTGTGATCCACACCGCGCCACAGTAATCGGGCATGATTTTAAATCTACCTTGAAGGCTACTACAATGACTTCACCAGATATTCGCGCCGGGGTTTCGCTATTGATTGCAGCATTGTCTGCAAAGGGAACTTCAACTATTCATAATATCGAGCAGATTGATCGTGGATATGAAAATATCGACGAGCGATTGAGGGCGATTGGTGCAAAGATCGAACGGGTGTAGATAATTAGAATATCGATTTGGAATTATGTTTTCAATTCCTTTCCGTACTTATCCATTTCAGTTTTACACTTTTTGCAGGTATACCCACCAAATAAGGCTTGTCTTTCATTTGCAGGTTTTCTCATGATCGGCTGTTTTTGATTGCAATTAGGGCAATATACCCGGCTGATATTTATACCTAAATCAGCATATTTTCCGTCTTTATTGATTTGAGTTAAGGCAAAGAAGGCTATGACTCCAATTACAATTGCTATTAGGATAATGCTCATAAGTTTGATTCTAAATTATAAGTGTTTGTTTGTCCGTAGGACAACCCAACCGAATTTTAACCTGCCTGTCGACAGGCAGGGATAGCCATTTGCGTGTTATTTTCGTTTAGGAAATCCGAAAGCAATGAATTTCAGCCTTTGTTAGGCAAAGTTTTTTTGAGTTCCTGATAAATAGATTGATTGGATTTTCCATTCGACGAAAAGTATATTTTATCACCAGATTTTTTCGTGATTAAAATCCAGGGACGGGCATTGGAATTGATAATAGCTTTTACTTTTTCTCCACCAGTTGTTCTAAAGAATCCCTTTTTTCGACTCCCAAATGAAAATCCGTTAATCCTTCTACGTAAACTTGGTCTTTTCTCGGTCAACTCAATTAACTGAATGTCCGCCAGTGGTATTGCTTCTCCATATTGCCCGGTTATTTCCAATTGTCCGTCCTCAATTATTAATTCATTATCAGTAAATCCCAATCCAACAGCTCCAATTGCGAAAATCATAACCCCAACTAGCACATAGAAAATTAATCTCTTTTGCTTAGGATTGAGGTTATTGTAATTTTCGAATGAAGAGTTCATTTTTGAAATTTCACCTAACGTAAGTATGACAAACATATGTTCATTATACTTCCTATAAACTTTACTAATATTTATTCTTTCTCAACCAAAGTTCCATTAGGATATTTTGCAAATCGTCCTTTTTCCCTTTCATGTACATTATCGGCATGCTGCCACGGCCAACCCCCGAACTGCGTTAATCCGTAGTCTTTCATTGTTGCCCGAATCTCATCTTGGGTATTCATCACAAAAGGCCCATGTTGAACTACAGGTTCAGCAATAGGTTTTCCTTGTAACAATAGAAAATGAGCCGATTTATTTCCAACTTTAATATCTATATTTTCAAAGGGGTGGAGTTCAATACCATAATTGGGTTGTATGCTATTTCCATCGATTTCAATGTCTGAACCTTCATAAAAATAAAGGGTTCTGCTTACTTCAGTATTTGCTTTGGGTAAGGTATAATTGACATTCGCATTCACATCAATGTTCCAAATGGCAACTTCATTTTCGACATCTGCTGCCCAAGAATCCGGAGCTGGCTTTGGTGCCTCTGTATTTTGATAACTTCCAGCAATTACTTTTACACAAGCATTATCTGTTTTTATGATGGGAATGTCCTCATGCCACAACATGGCAAAATGCGGTTCCACATACTTGCTTTTCTTGGGAAGATTGAGCCATATTTGAAACAATTCCAAGGTATTCTCCTCTTCCGTTTTCAATAACGGAAACATTTCAGAATGCTGAACTCCGCGCCCTGCAGTCATCCATTGAACATCACCTTCTCCGAACCTTCCCGCCGCACCTAAGGAATCGGAATGGTCACAAAAACCTTTGTTTACTATTGTTATCGTTTCAAAGCCACGATGGGGGTGTGAGGGGAAACCAGGAATGGTCTGTCCGTGATACATGCGCCATCCATCTTTGATTACAAAGTCGTTGCCTAAGCTGCGACCCTCAAGGGAGGCAGCAGGGGTCATGTCTTTATTTCCCTTTGGGTAATGGTCCAAGTGGTATACACAAAACAAAAAAGGGTCTTGCGTTTGCCAAGGAAATCCTAATGGGAATATTTTTTTAACTGCATTTGCCATATCAAAATTCATACGCAATAAAGTTAAGCTTTAGACTTCTTTTTGTAAACAAGTTCAGAAACAAAAACCGGATTTGTCCTCCGAAGTATCGGAGTACCCGTCTGCCATTCGTACATCTGGTCATAAATACCAAAAAGCCGATATCCGAAGTTTTCCATATAATGCTTGACTTCAACGAAATCAACATGGAATGTATTTTCGGGATTCATGCTGACTTCAACCTCTACAAAAGAAACGTATTGATTTTGAATGAAATTCCGAGCACCTTTTAATACTTCTAGGTCGAATCCTTCAGTATCAATTTTCAAGTAGTCTATCGATGTTACGGAATGCTCAGAACAGAAATCATCAAGCGTTCGTATTTGTATCGTTTCAGACACTAAGTCCGGATTATCTGAGCGAACCACATTGACCAAACTGTTCATGTCAGATCTACTATTCTGGTCAATGGAAATCTCCATTTCGGTATTTTCAGAGCCTAATCCGATTTGATAACAGTTCACGTTTTGATTCTGAACATGTGACTTTAGAATCTCAAACGTAGTTGAGATGGGTTCAAAACATGATATTTCCGCATTTGGGAAGAACTTTTGTATGTGGTCTACATATTCTCCAACATTCGCACCTACGTCAAAGAAGATTTTTAATTCATGGTTAGGAAACCGACGCTGTATATCGTTTAGCGGGTTTATTCCAAAAGGAAGATTTTTATAAATGAACAAACCCGTAGCTTGTTGAAATAGATTGCGTAAGAAGATTTTAAACCCCATTATCCTTTTCGAATTTCACTAGTTCTATATAGAGCTACAAGCTAAAGAACCATTCTTAGTATCACAAACTTTATATTTTGTTTGGTATAGGTTTTCTCAGTTTCTAACATTCCAAACTTTTTGTAGAAATTAGTTTTATCAACTCTAGCATTGCACCAAAGGGTATGGAAACCTTTTTCCTGCGCATTCTCAATCAAGTGCAAAAGTAATTTAGTACCATATCCTTTTCCTTGCTCTTCTATTTTTGTGGCAAACTTTCGAAATTGGGCGATACCTTCTCCCGTTTTAAAAAGGGAGGCGATGCTTACCAATTCATTGGCTACGAAGAGTCCAAAATGTGTTCCGTTCGAATCTTCCGGAAGCTTTACAAAATCGAACGGCATATCCGGCCACATGACTTCATGTCGAAGCGGCCAGACCATCTCTGCGGTTATTGTTTTAATTTTTTCCAATAGGAGGAGGGCCGTCAATCATTGGCTCATAGACTTCATCACCTTTTCGCATTTTGAATTCTTCTTTCACCTCATCTACCAACTTCGGATTGTCAAATAAATCCACTGCGGTCATTCCCAACGCTTTTGAAGCATAGACCATTCCTTTATGACCAATGGACATTCCACCACAAGCTACAACGGCCCATGAGTGCCATGGAGTGCCTTTAGGAGCCACTGTCACACCTAAATTGATATTGGGTACATTCCAGCTGACATCGCCCACATCCGTAGAACCTCCACCGGGTGTTTCTAGTGTTTCTCGCAGCGGGTTTATTGAGGCATCCATGCCAACCTCTGGTTTGCCGGTAGCTTTTTGAATTGCTTTGCCAAATGCTTCTTCCTCGGCCGTATACGACATAGGGCCTAAAAGCTCTAAGTTTTTTTGCATTATGGCGCCTCCAGAACGATTTACTAGTACTTCATAAATTCCAGATACCAATGAGATTTTATAATCTACATTGGCCATAATCGCAGCTCCTTCCGCCATCGCTTTGACGCGTTCGTATGTAGGCAACATATTAGCACGCTTAGGGTCGCGTACACGAACCCATAGTTTTGCATAATCAGGCACAACGTTTACCACTTGACCACCATCTTGAATATGGTAGTGAATACGTGACGATGGTAAAATATGTTCTCTATAGTAATTTATACCAGTAGTATAGAGTTCAAGCGCATCAGATGCCGAACGCCCATTCCATGGGTCCATAGAGGCATGAGCAGCTTGCCCTTCGAATTCAACAATAAAATCGATTAGTGACAAACCACTTTGCACATCGGCTTCAATATCTGCGCTGGGGTGCCAACTTAGATTGACATCAACATCATTCCATAAACCGGCTTCAACCATCCAAACTTTGGCAAAGAATTTTTCTTCTGCCGGAGTACCTAAGAATTTGATAGTCCCTTTTAATTTTCCTGCTTCCATCAACTCCTTTATGGCAATGGCCGCGCCAAGACTTGAAGTGCCAAACATATTATGACCGCATCCGTGACCTGCAGCACCTTCTTTATAAGGTTCTTTTTCCGGTTGTGCTTTTTGAGAAATCCCCGGAAGGGCATCAAATTCCCCCAAAATGCTAATGACAGGTTTTCCTGAACCGTAGGTAGCAGTAAACGCCGTTGGAATGTTTGCCACCCCTCGAGTGACTTTTAGCCCGTTCTTTTCGGCATAATCCGCCAGAACAGCTGAAGATTGCGATTCATTAAAAGCAGTTTCTGCCAATGCCCAAATGGAATCACTTATTTTAATTAATTCGGATTTATGTTTCTCTACAGAAGCAATAACCGCCTTTTTATTTTTTGACATTTTTTGCGCTGAAACCGTTGCGGCAAAGAGCATAAGTATTCCTAAAAGAGTGCATTTTTTCATTCTTAAGTAGTTTAGTTTTGTTTCCGAATAGACGGAAATCCTTTTTAATTATTTGAGTTAGCTATTATACTTTTTGTTCATATAGTCGTAGGCCTTTTCAATAAGTTCGGAGAGCACATCTAAATCGACATCAGATAGTTTATTGATGTAGAGGCAAGATTTTCCTGCTTTATACTTCCCAAGCCGTTTCATTATATCTGGGTAACGAATAAATCCCGTATTGTAAATGGCAAGGTTTTGTTTTCTAGGGGAGAATCCTGCCATAAGCATATCGCCTTCACGACCAGTATCATATTTGTAATGGTAGCTTCCGAAACCAATAAGACTATTCCCCCATAAAACGGGAGGTTGACCAGTAATTTTCTGAATCAAATCAAGTAATGTGTAACTATCGTTACGTCTCGTTTCATTTTCGACCGTGTCTAAAAATGCTCTTGCTGAAGCTGTGGTGGCTATGGTTTTGTTCTCGGACATTGTTGGTCAAATTACCATGTCCATAAATATAGTGAAAAGTGATTATGCGACCGCTTCTTTATAGGTTTTTAAACAGCGTTCGCGCGCCATTTTGTGATCGACCATCGGAGTAGGATAGGTAAGCTCCTCTAGTTCAGGAACCCATTTTTTGATATACTCGTGTTGCTTGTCAAACTTTTCAATCTGAGTGGTGGGATTAAATATGCGAAAGTATGGTGCTGCATCAACCCCGCTTCCCGCCGCCCATTGCCAATTGCCGACATTGGCACTTAAGTCATAATCTAATAACTTTTCTGCGAAATAGGTTTCTCCCCAGCGCCAATCAATTAATAGATGTTTGCACAAAAAACTGGCCACTAGCATCCGCACTCTATTATGCATGTAACCCGTGGTGTTCAGTTCTCGCATACCTGCATCCACCAGGGGATAACCCGTTTGTCCGTTTTTCCATTTTTCAAACTCCGCTTCGTTGTTTCTCCATTCAATGCGGTCGTATTTTGGACGGAAGGATTGGTCAACCGTATGCGGAAAATGCCATAGAATTTGCATGAAAAATTCTCGCCAAATCAACTCACTCCAAAAGACCTCATTTTCCTCCGCTATCGCTTTTTGAATCATTTGACGTATAGAAACCGTGCCGAAACGTAAATGCGGACCTAAGCGCGATGTGCCATTTTCCTTTGCAGGAAAGTTACGCGTCGCTTCGTAATTATTAATTAGCCTTGAGTTTACTGTATAGCCTGGCACACTAATTTTAGACCTTTCAAACCCCATTGCTTCCAGGGTCATATTGGGCAGGTCGGCCTCTTTGACTAAATTTTCAAGATGACTTCTTGAGTCTTTTGATGATAACACATTTGCATTGAATTTTTCTTTCCATTTGTTTTTAAAGGGAGTGTAAACCACATAAGGCTTGCCGTCATCTTTTGTAATTTCATTCTTTTCAAAAATCACTTGATCCTTGAAAGTTAATAGCGGTATACCTTTTGTATCTAAAATTTGGGCCACCCCTTGATCTCTTTCTTGTGCATAAGGCTCATAGTCATGATTTGTAAAGACCTCTTGTAGGTCATAGGACTGCAAAAGGGCTTTAAATACATTTTTCGGGCTCCCATGATAAAGGGCAATAGCGCTTGAATATTGCTGTTTCAATTCACTTCGCATTTCTTGAAGGGTATCAAAAATAAAACTTACACGCGCGTCATTTTGAGGAAGTTTATCTAAAATTTCTTTATCAAATATGAATATGGGCAGTACTGGATGTTCTCCCTTAAGTGCATTAAAAAAACCGACATTATCGTCAAGTCGCAAATCGCGTCGAAACCAGAATATAGACACCTTTATATTCATACTAATTGATGTTCAAAGTTGACATTCCACCATCAATGCCTACGATTTGTCCGGTCATCCAAGTGCTTTTGTCGCTTAATAAGAACACTGCAATATTTGCAATGTCTTCTGCCTCGCCAACACGTTTCAGTGGATGTCTTTGAGACATCATTTCACGTTTTCTATCATTACTCAAGAGGCGTTTGGCCAATGGGGTATCAACTAAGGAGGGAGCGACTACATTAATTCGAATTTTAGGTGAATACTCCGCAGCCAATGACTTTGCAAACCCTTCAACAGCTCCTTTTGCTGCCGCAACGCTAGTGTGAAATGGCATTCCCGTACCCACAGCTACGGTGCTAAAAAAGACCATGCTTGATCCTTCAACCATTTTTGGCATGACTGCTTTAACTATCCTAACCAACGCAAAGAAGTTTAGTTGCATATCTTCTTCGAATGTTTCCAAACTCATCATTTTAAAAGGTTTCAAGTTGATGCTCCCTGGACAGTATGCGAAACCATGAATTTCTTCAGGTAATGAAGTACTATCCAAATCATCTGAAATAGCATCAAAAGGAATGTGAGTGACATTTAAATCCCCGAGGCCTTCACTCGTTCTAGATGCTATAAAAATGTTATAATCTTGGTTTAAAATTTTTGCCATTGAAAACCCAATGCCATGCGAACCGCCAATAAGTACTATGTTTTTCATTTCATATCGAATTTAAATGGAGTTCATTGGGAATACCTTCAATTTTTCCAAAGAGTTCATGTAGTTTTTGTTCTCTATATTTAAAAATTTGCTTGAGTTGTTTCTTTACAACTATGGGATGGGCCAATTGCCCTAATATCCCAAAGGGGATTTTATAGTCAATAATGTCTTCCATTTCAACACCACCTTCAATCGGTTTTATAAAATGCTTGTGATGCCAAAGTGCATATGGGCCGAAACGCTGCTCGTCTACGAAATATTCACCTTCTTTTACGTGTGTGATTTCTGTAACCCACTTGGTAGAATAGCCAGGAAATGGAGAGACTTTGTATTGTATGATTTGTCCGGCGAACATAGGTCTATCTCCGCCTGCTAGTATATTGAAACCCATATGGTCAGGTGTAATTACTTTTAAATTGGCAGGACTTGAAAGAAAGTCCCAAGCTTCTTGTTGCGAGATAGGAATTACCTGTTTTGAATGCAATTGATATAGCTTCATAGACTTATTTTGACCAAAGATATGATCTTTTTGTTCAACTAAAAATAAAAATTGTTAAACAAACAATAATGGGTTGAATTTAAAATACTTTAGGCATGTAGTCAGCGTTAGTTAAAAGTATACCGTTGGTCTTATATTTTATAAGTTAAAGCAACAATTTTGTACTTTTCCTCTAGAACCTGGGCAATGAAATTTAGATTTTTTCTTTCTATCCTTATCTTATGGAGTCCTTTCCTATTTTCTCAAGAAAATGCGGAAGTCCTTAGTATTTTGCCAAGTGAAGTTTCTGAAACCTCAGGTTTGATTTTCCATAATGGAAAATTAGTTACCCATAACGATTCGGGAAACACTTCTCAACTTTTTGAAATAGATACCGTATCCTACCAAATTACCAGAATTGTTACAATAACGAACGCAATAAATACAGATTGGGAAGACTTAGCTCAAGATGAACAATATATCTATATTGGAGATTTTGGAAATAATCTAGGCACAAGAACCGATTTGTCAATATATCGGATAAATAAACAAGACTATGACGAATCTGATTCAGTATCTGCAGAAGTGATTAGCTTCAGTTATGAGGATCAAACCGACTTTGGCGATACTGGTAATAGCGATTGGGATGCCGAAGCCTTTTTCGTATGGAATGACCAATTAATTGTATTAACCAAACAATGGAAGAGTAACGGTACCGATGCTTATGCCATTCCCAAAACTCCTGGACAACATATTGCTACAAAAGTAGATAGTTATGCCATTGAAGGTTTGGTAACAGGTGCTACTTACAATCCATTTTCAAACGTGCTTTTTCTTATTGGATACTCCGCTACACTAGGCCCTTTTACTGCTAGTTTTGAAATATTATCAACTAATACCTCCATCTTTTCCGATGAAGTTGTCAAAACTACTTTGAACATTGGCTTAGCGCAAGTTGAAGCGATAACCTATTCAGACGCAGATACCTACTTTTTTTCTTCGGAATTCTTTTCCCGAACAACTCCATCAATTACGTTGGAGTCAACCTTGTTTAAGTTTGATGTGACGGAAGTAATGGAACCTGAACCTGAACCCGAGCCTGAGCCCGAACCTGAACCTGAGCCTAATCCAGATTTAGAACCTGAATTGGGGAATGATGAAATTATCCTGTATAAGAGCAGGTTGTTTGATTTTTTGGAATACAAATCCGGAATTGAAGCCCCTATAATTAAACGATCCATTTTTGACCCTCTAGGACGTGAAGTACAATATATATTAGGTAGTGACATCGAAGATAATCGTGTGGATTTATCTACTTTACAAAACGGAATATATTATCTAACCTTCTATTTTTCAGATAGTAAGAAGTCCATTCCATTCTACAAAGACTAAGTACACATCTATTTTATTTAAGACTTTCTTAACAATACTGACTATGGTTTATGTATAGATTTGTCATACACAAAAAACCAAATTCTCGCCGTTGCGAGAATGACTTTAAAAATTTCAAAATGAAAAAATTTACACTATTTTTATTTGTTGCCTTGGCTTCATTTACTTTGGAAGCCCAAATCAATACCCCGGCACCTAGTCCATCATCTAAATTGATGCAGACTGTAGGTCTTACTGATGTTACCGTGGAATATTCAAGACCATCCATGCGAGGAAGAACAATTTTTGGGGATTTAGTTCCTTATGACAAATTATGGCGTACAGGTGCTAATGGATATACTCTTGTTACCTTCAGTGAAGATGTAAAAATTGGAGGTCAAGATGTAAAGGCGGGTACTTACTCGGTTTTTACAAAACCAGGTGCTACTACTTGGGACGTATTTTTCTACACTGATACACAAGGTGGAGGAACACCTAGAGATTGGGATGATAGCAAAGTAGTTGCGAAGGCAAGTGTTCCTGCTATTAAAATGCCCGAAGGAGTTGTAATCGAAACTTTCACAATAACCATTGATGACCTTACTTCAAACTCAGCTAATCTTGGTATGATGTGGTCAGATACGTATGTAGCAGTTAACTTTGAAGTACCAACTGATGCAGCCGTTGAGAAGAACATTTCGAGAGCCTTAGGCGGACCAACTGCAGGTGATTATTATGCAGCTGCAACATACTATTCAAGCGAAGGCAAGGATATAAACAAAGCCAAAGAGTGGATGGACAAATCTATGTCCATGACCGAAAAGCCAGCTTTCTGGCAACTGCGTCAACAGTCTCTTATTCAGGCAAAAGCAGGTGACAAAAAGGGAGCTATAGCGACTGCTAAAAAATCTTTAGCAGCAGCCAAAGAAGCTGGTAATGATGACTACGTTAAAATGAATACTGATTCTCTAAAGGAATGGGGAGCAATGTAAGTGAACTGAATATGTAAAATTAAGAACCCTCAGCTTATAAAACTGAGGGTTTGTTTTTGCGATTAATCTGCCTATTTGTTTTTGGTAGCCCACTCCGCTAATTCCCAAACATCTTCTGCAACTAAGTTTTGCAATTTCGATTGCTCTAGACTTTTTTTGTTTCCTTCAAAAAAGTCTAAAGCTAACTGACTCTTATTGTTTCCAGATACTTTTGATTTTAATTGACTTAGTAGTTTCTTGTCTTTTTGGTTTGCTAATAATCCAAAGAGATTATTTAAAGAATTTTTTTCTGAATGTGACAAGGTGTAAGCCACAACTGCCTCTAGTAATTCCTTGCTTTTTTGAGAGTTGCCAGTACTGGAATAAGCTTTTGCTAACAAAAAATCTAAGGCTCTTTCATCAGGGGTATACGGCTTGCCGACCCCAATGTTTTCAGGCCACTCCTTTGATTTTTGTAATGTAGATATCACCTGGTCATATTTTTTACTTTTCATAGCCTCCAAAGCAACTCCCAAGTGGGCCCTTTCATAGATACTTCTGCTTTCACTTGCATGTTCATAGGGTAGTACTTGAATAGATTCCAGAACATCGAGTACTTTTGAGAACTGGCCTTTATTAAGTAATGATTTTGCATGGGCCAAACCAATGTTGTAATTGTCTTTAAAAGTTCGATACGCTTTTTTAGACAAACCATGTGCCAGTTCAAACTTATCATTTTTAAGGTAAAACTGAATACTTTCCTCCCAGACTTTCCAGTCCTTGGAGTTTAAGGTTAATGCCTTATCATAGTCCTTAGCGTTGTCTTCGAAACTTGTCTTAGAATTCATTTTTGCTCTAAAGCGATAAAAGATATCTGAATTTGGAGTAGTGCCGAGTTTATTTAGAACATTCTTCCCGTCTTCTTTTCGGCCTACTGCTATATAGTTTAGAGCCAAATAATATTTGAACTTCCAATTCTTATTCTGGTTGACTGCCCATTTTAGTACAGGAATGGTTTCTCTTCGATAGGGGAATACAAAATCTACGGGTTCCTCGGACATTTTGTTTAGAATACCTAAACTTTCCTTGGTTTCTGAGTTTTGCAGTAAGTAAGACTTCCACAATTGGTTTTTAGGACTTGTAGGTCCAATGGACAAGACTGATAAAGCATCTTTTTTTAAACCCAAATCTATAAATCTTAAAGCTAGTCTTAAAGCGGTTTCCGCTTTGAATTCATTTTGAATATTCGTTTTGAAAAATTTTTTGTCAGCCTGGAACTTTACAAAATGGTTCATAGGGTCCATTTCTAAGACTGCCCGAAGTTCTTTATCAAAACCTTCATTGTCTTTTGAGTTTCTATGAGTTAATAGTAATACTTCCCTTGCATTAATATTATAGGTATTAAAATCCAGTGCTTTATTAGCATATATCTGTGCACGCTTGTAATTCTTCTCTTTCAAATATATCTCAGCCATCTGCGCATAAGCCACAGACCGATACTTGATGTCCCGTGCTGCCCAGCCGAAAGATTCTAGCGCATTTATGATATCATTTTTAACACGATAGGTTATAGCTGCCATATAATTTGCCCCAGATTGGTACGTATCCATCCGCAAAACTGTATCTATATGTTCTAGAGCTTTATCATAATTGGTTCTTCGGAATTCCAATTCTGCTAATTTTACCAAACCGGCTTGATGTGATGGGTCTAGTTTTACCAATTCCTTAAGCTTTTCATGCGCTAGGTCAAATTCGCGGTACTCAAGGGCTTCTGTTCCGGCAAAAAGTAGTTCTTCGGATTTAGAAACCTTTAAATTTTTATCCGGATAAAAGGGTCGTTTGATATGATTTTTTTCAGGGTCATTGGAGTAGGCTAATTCTGTTCCATCTACATATACTTCTATTCTATCCTCTTTATTTGCAGGATGTTTGGTACTAAAAACCTCCATAGGCTGTAAAGCTAATTTTTCAATTGCTATTTTTCCATTGATTATGATTTGTAACTCAGCATCTAATTTTTGAAGTGCATTGATGCCTACCGATAGTTCACCATTTTCCATTTCTACATTAAGGACTCCATGTTCTGAAGCATCTTCCATACCTCCAATTTCCTTGATAGGAAACCAAATTTCACTCCATTTGTCCATCATGTAAGGGTCAAAGCCCACCTGGCTTATCGGATTTGTCGCCCCGGGGAAATATTGGTCAAAAAGGCGACCTGCCTGAAATTCTATGTACTGTCCGTCAGTATCGGTCAATAAATCCTCCCAAATTCCACCTGAACGTGATAAGGCCCAAAGCCATAACTTTTGACCTGGCATTTCTTCATAAGGTGCCCATTGCCCAAAACCGAATTTACGGTCGTGGTAATATCCTCCAAAAAAATCATTGTATTCACCAACAACATGATAGGATTTTGCCGGGCCGAAGTCGTTTTCCTTATACATGGCAAGATTTCTACCTTGCTCATCAATAGGCCAAGGGTGTGCATCTCCGTTATGTTCTACATAGGCATTTCCGGGAATAAAGAACTCTAAATCATTTGTAGCCACTGCTGCTGCCGTCATCCAATTGTAGTATGACTCAGTTAGGGGAGAAGCGTTATACCAAGAGGCATTGGTTTCAAAATAGGCTTTGTCTTTTTCGAGCCGCACTTCAACCGTCCAACGTGTGTTTGAGGGCAGATCAAGGTTACCTACGATACAACTTACACTACCGTCAGGATTAGTTCTCGTTAAATAATCTACTGGGGTAGCTGTGGATGGATGATGACCAATAATACCAAAGTTGAACTCAATTCCTCCAGAGGTCCAAGGCCCGCGCATGGCTATATTTCGGAATTTTATAACTTCATTTTTATAGAGAAACTCTTCACCTGTACTCTTTTCTATAGCACCCCAAACTTTGCCCCCAATTTCTGGCAGGACCATAACTTTGATATATTCATTTTCGAGGGTAACAACCTTCCAATTCTTGCTTTTAGAATTATGTTGGTACTCCTCAAACTTGAAATAGGGAAAGATTTTCGGATTTTCTGCCAATATGGGAACTGGATTTCCTTTGCCGAAATCATAGGTTGGTAAAGAAACCAATTCTTCTTTTATGGTCACGGATTGTGCTTGTAGCTCAATGAATGGAAGCAATAGGCAGCCAACAAGCATACATAAAATGGTTTTATTACACATGGGTCAGTTTTTTGGTTTGAATAAATACGTCTTTACAAAATCATTATTTCTCGCGAATAGTATTAGATGTGAACCATCTTGGCGCTGTAGAACCGAGATGTCTCTTACTTGACCATCTATATTGAGTCCACTTTCTTTGTTATTGATGGGCGTAAATTTTCCCTTTCCATCTCCTAGAAGTAATATGCCTTTGTTTGCATCGTACCTACCATACTTTACTCTTGTTCCAAAGAAATTTCCTGCCATAAGAACATCTAGATTCCCATCTGAATTAAAATCTTGAAGTAGAATACCATAAATGGGTGAAAATTGAGCCTGAGCGGGTAGGGGTCGAGTACTAAATTGACCATTACCCAAATTCTCAATGTAGCTCGTTGCGAAAGTCTGAGCTTCTAGAACATCTGCCTCTGACAACTCTTCAGATGTGAAAATGTCAGATATCTTTTGATTTGCATAGTCTGAATAGTTTACATATTTTCTTTTTAACTGAGGCAATTGTCCGATAAGGTCATCTTTGGAAAAAACAGGATAACTTCCACCCATAATATAGGAGCAGAGTATCGGGTCGAGAGAACCGTTATTGTCAAAATCCTTCACATATAGTTGCACAGGTTCTTTCACGGTTGCCTTTAACTGAGAATTCAAACCGAAGTTACCTGCGATATAATCCAAATCTCCGTCATTATCAAAGTCACCTTGCTTTATAGTATTCCACCAACCTTTGGAATTGTTTAGTCCAGAAGAATCTGGGAGTTCTGTTAATTTTCCATTGGTGTTTTCAAAAGCCCGTATTCCAAGGAATTCGCCCACTATAAGTAAATCAGCATTACCATCATTTGTAAAGTCGGTCCATAGGGCATCTGTAATCATTCCAATATTTTCTAACTTGCTACCGACGGACGTTGTCACATCTTTAAAATTACCTTTCCCATCATTTTGTAGTACATAACTCCTGGGAGCTGTCGGATACTTTCCAGGAACTAGCCTTCCACCAATAAAAAGATCTAAATCCCCATCTGAATCATAATCTCCAGATGCAACACATGAACCACTTGAAATCATTGGTGGGAGGGAACTTTCCTTCTTTTCGAACCGACCATTTCCCATATTGATGTACAGCCGATCTTGTAATTCTGAAGAGTCCATTGAAAACTCATTTCCCCCACTCACAACGTACAAATCAAGGTCTTTGTCATTATCGGCATCAAAAAACAGAGCATCTATATCTTCAGAGTCCTTGTCTTGTTCTAAAAGGGGTGAATTTGAAGGTTTGAATTCCTCATCCTTAGATTGCACTAATAACTGTGCTATATTTCCTTTAGCACCACCAATGTAGATATCTTCTAAACCATCATTATTTATATCACCTTTGGCTATTTTTGGTCCTTGGGTGGATAGCTTATGGGGTAGGAACTGTTCAATTTTAAAATCTACAAAGTTGTTTTCGCGATGAGCGATTGGAATTAAAGTGTCTTTTGAAACATCTATGAAATAAGACTCGACATAATTAGGTATTTCCTTCTGAAGTTGATGCGCTTCTTTCTGATTTAAAATCAAAGTTTGATTTGCCCCGACATTTTGAATAGTTTGTTCTTTAAAATCTGGCCAAACCACGGTAAGACTGCTTATAGAATCTTCGCCTATGCCAAATGTTAAGGTATAATCAACAGATGATTGGTATCCTCTGGTGGGCATCATTTCTTGAGTTATGATTTTATCTCCAACAGCCAACGAAACCTTGGTTCCAATACCAAACGTATTTCCCTTTTCTCCTCTTAATTTTATTTTCAAGTAATTCTGCCAGGAAAAGGATTCACTATTATTGCGATAAACAAAGGTCTCTTGTTCGATATTATTCACTACTAAATCCAAATCTCCATCATTATCCAGATCGGCATAGGCGGCGCCATTTGAAAGTGATTTTTGATTTAATCCCCAATCTGTGTTTTTTTTGGTAAATGTTAGGTCACCGTTGTTCTTGTATGTGTAATTTTCTTCAACAGTTGATGGAATTTCATTTAAAAGTTCCATGATGGCCGTTTGATTACCAGTTTTGTTCTCTTCCAGTTTTGCCTGTACCGCATAATTTATGAAGTCCATATTGGTATAGTCACGCTTGTAGCCATTTGTGATGAACAGATCTTTATAACCATCGTTGTCAAAATCTGCAAATAACGAGGCCCAACTCCAGTCTGTATTTGAAATTCCGGAGAATTGTCCAATTTCGGAAAAAGATTCTCCCTGATTATTGAGCTGTAACATATTTCTCATTGTCTGGTTATAAAAACCAGAGCTCACCAGTTTTTGATACTTATCATAGTTATCCGGACCAGAAACCATTTTTTGACGATAGTTCCCCTCAGGAAGCATATCTAATGTCATGATATCTGAAAAGCCGTCATTGTTAATGTCAGCAATGTCAGAACCCATAGAAAATAAGGAGGTGTGTCCTATATACTTTTCGAGGCTTTCTGAAAAGGAGCCATTCTTATTATTAATATATAGGTAATCTTGTTCGTTATAGTCATTTGAAACATAAATGTCTGGCCATCCGTCTCCATTTAAATCAGAAACAGCTACGCCAAGGCCAAAACCAAGCACGTTTGAAATGAGTCCTGCGGAATCACTCACATCAATGTAGTTTCCATTGTCATTTTTATAGAGTTTGTCCGAATAGGCTAAATTCTTTTTATTCTTAAGTGATGCTGTAATTTGCCCGAAACCTGCATACTCTTGTGTAGAGTGGTTGAGGACATACAAATCTAAATCTCCATCTTTATCATAATCGAAAAAAGTGGCTTGCGTGGAATAGCCAGAATCGTCAATTCCATAATCGGATCCTTTTTCTGAAAAGGTCAAGTCTCCATTATTGATGAAGAGCAAGTTTTTTCTTTTTTCTGGGTCTTTCGCTGCTGATCTGCAGACATAGATATCTAATAAACCATCGGCATTTACATCAGCCATGGTGGTACCGGTATTCCATAATCCAGAGGCAAAAACACCAGCTTTTTCGGCAATTTCATCAAATTCAAAATCCCCTTTGTTCAGGTACAATCGGCTACCCACCATATTTCCGGTGAAGTAAATATCAGGGAGTCCATCATTATTTAAATCGCCAATTGAAACTCCGCCACCATTGTATAAATATCCATATTCTAGTACATTGAATTGTTTGGTTTCCTTGATGATGTTTTTAAATTTGATGTTGGTTTTACTGGAAGGAAGTAGTGTGAACATTTTGCTTTTATCGTCGTTGTTACACGAAAATTGCAGCACAATAACACAAAGTAAGAAAGATACGCGTAACCGCATGGACTTGGTTTAGAATTGTTGATTTAAAGAATACCTCAATTTATGAAATACTAAAAAAGCACCAATAAGAAAGTATTGGTGCTTTAATAAAATTTAAGGTGTTTGGATTATCTTTTATCCCACCACAACTTCGTATTGTTTTTATCTGCACCACCTAACTCGGGTCCTGAAATCGCAGCTTGAACTGCTTCACCGTTAGTATCGAACTCACTTTGGACGTAAACCATTCTTCTCATGATTTCATCGGCTGCGACATCTGGGTTTTCAGATTGAACTCTAGCATACTGCTTTGGATATCCAGTTCTTCTTAATTCTGCCCATGCTTCCCATCCATTTGGAAAGATGGCTAACCATTTTTGAGTTATTATTTGCTCAAATTGCTCCTCAGGATCTGCGGAAAATGCAACAGGAACATCAGTAACAGGCATTGCACCAGGTTCGAAAGCAACAGGAACACCAGTACTAGCAATGTAGGCATCAATTGACCCTCCATCTGCACCGGTTTTCTGAGTCATTGACGCTCTTATACCGTCTTCATATAAACTCTGAGCCGTTCCGCCCATTGACCATCCTTGCAACGCACCCTCTGCTCTTAAAAAGAACATTTCAGCAGCATTCATCAATTCGATTGGAGGATTACTTCCACCTCTTGCAACATCAATAAATTTAGTGGCTACATCTGAGTGACCAGCATTTTTACTGGTTTCCAAATCTACTTTAGTCTGTCCGTTAAGTAAACCCTCATAAGGACTTCCGTCTCCATCAGAATCACCATCCGCTGCCGGAGCGAAATATTCAGGCATACGAGGATCTCCATAACCTTCTAAGATACTTTCCATGGTAGCACTCATTCTGAATTCACCCCAATCCGTAATCGTTTCTAGCGGATTTCTATTCACATCATCGACAGCGACATTTGCGTTTTGAGAATTATCGGTCATTACCCCAGCTGCAACGGCCTTTTCGGCCTCTGATTGCGCTCTACTCGGGTCTACATATCTGATTCGCATCGCCAAACGTAGTCGTAAACTATTTGCGAAAGTTGCCCATTTGGCAGCATCACCACCAAATATTCGGTCACTGCCACCATAGGAAGATCCACCACCACCTAATTGGGAAACAGCCTCATCAAGTGTGGTAAAGAAATCAGCATACATATCTGCTTGGTTATCGTAAGGTACTGACAATTCACCATTACCAAATGCAGAGTAGGGTACCGGACCCCAATAATCAGTTATTCTGTGATAGGCATGTACTCTTGTGATTTTTGCCATCGCATTTCCAATTTGATTACCATTAGCTTCGGATAAATCTTCAACCAATTTTATCTGTGGTGCCGCTTGACCGTAAAAAGAACCCCAAGCCAAATCGGCCCAACGACCTACCTGAACATAACGGTCAGAGTCGAAACCTGCAGCTGTTGTTGCATAATACTGAGTCCAAATATCGGAGAATAAGTTCTGTGAGATTTGAAATCTCCAGTGTAGACCATTTACAGACACATATTGCGCTTGCGCAAAAGCTTGCCCCTGTAATACCTGACTTTCTTCTAGGGCACCAATATCAAGTGCCAGAGGGTCAGTATTCAATTCATCGAAATTTTCGGTACAGCCTAGAAAGGCAACTACCAGGACAATTCCGAGCCCCATTTTCATTAATACTTTTTTCATAATTTTTTCTTTAAAGTTACAATTTTTTTAGAACCCGAATTTAATGTTTAACCCTAAACTTCTAGTGTTTGGAGGAGCGAATGATTCAAACCCGTCAGAGCTCGTTACTGATCTGTCATTATTTGAACCAATTGCTGAACCAGAGCTTGTAATTACTTCTGGGTCTATTGTGGCTTTATTTGAAATAAAGAACAAGTTTCTACCTACAAAAGAAATTTTAGCAGTTCTAAAAGGGCCGTCGCCTAAAACGGATTGAGGGATACTATATCCTAAGGTCATCTCGCGCATTCTAATGTTGGATGCATCTTCTACGAAGGCTTCACCAACAGGGGAGTTTCTTCCTCCTACTTTGGCCCAGAACTGCTCTGCGTTGACCTGAATGTTATTGGCACTTCCATCTTCTTGGACAACTTCTAACTCCGGAAAAACATTCGTTCCAAAAACCAAACTCCCGTCACGACCTGCAACTGTTTTTTGAAGTGCGCCATCTGAGGCTAAGATTGCATTGGTAAATGAACCTACCTGACCTCCCTGTCGGATATCGATTAAGAATCCGAAATTCCAATTCTTGTAAGTGAAGTTATTGCTCATACCGCCCAACCAATCTGGATTGAAGTTAGCTACGAGAACATCTTGACCTGAAGTAACTTCTGGAGTACCATCAGCGGCAACCAAAACTCTGCCTTGTGCATCCCTGGCAAAACCTCTAGAATAAACGTTCCCCCATTCATCACCAACATTCAATTCAAATCTCCTAAAGAAATCACCTCCAAAGCTTAACGTTTCTAGACCTTCAGCCAAGGATAAAACCTCACTGTTGTTTTTGGCATAGTTGAAGGTAATATTCCAACTAAAGTCTGGTGTGTTGACCGGGGTACCTGTCAAAATAATTTCAACACCATTATTTTGAATGTCTGCACCATTAATAAATTTAGTAGAAACACCAGAACCTTGCGGAACTTGTTGACCAAATAGTTGGTCAATACTATTTGTTTTATAGTAGGTAAAATCAAGACCTAATCTGCTGTCTAAGAAACGTGCATCAAAACCAAATTCCAAAGACTTTGTTCGTTCAGGTCTTAAATCAGGATTTGGAAGTTGCGTTCCTAACTGAATAAAACCCCCAGCTCTTAAATCAGCAACTTGAGTTAAGTTAAATGGGGAGGTATCATTGCCTACCTCCGCATAGGAACCTCTTAATTTCAAGAAAGAGAAAAAGTCCGGCATGGTAACTAAATCTGAAACGACAGCACTCAGTCCAGCCGAATAATAATCAAATCTCCTATTTGCGGCAGGAAGGGTTGAACTCCAATCACTACGATAGGTTAGATCAAGAAAAATCGCATCTTTCATAGCCACTTGACCAAAAGCATATAAAGAATTTACTTCTCTTCTACTAAGGTCTTGGCTTGCCGTAAGATTTTGTGCGTTGCTTATTGCAAAAATGTTTGCAGCATTTAAGCCACCTGCATTTGTTCGAACAAACTTGCTATTGGCCTGACGGTTATTACCACCTACATTCAAGTTGAAAGCAAGATTTTCATTGATATCCTTATTATAGCTCAAAAGAAAATCGGTATTCCATTCTAAACGACTTGCATTTCTAGTAACATAATTACCATTATCAGCAATTATATAAGAGTCGTTATGTAATCTGTCTTCTCTTGACTGGCTGCTTTGATCAACAGCTGTTCTAACTAGGAGGCTAAGGTTGTCTGCAAAATTATATTTCAAAGACATATAACCGATAATCCTATTGTCAATTATCTCCTTTAAGTTCTTATTGATTGTCCAGTAAGGGTTTGCACCACCATTGTCTCCTGGTTTCCAATAATTCTGACGCGTATTACCAGCATTGTCCGTATAGGCATAAAATTCAGCATCTTCCGTTCTGATATTCCTTGGTAAACGATAAGCATGTCTCCATGGATTGCTAAAAGACTCACCGGTATCTACAAGGTTATTTAAATCACTTCGTATATAATTTACCTTTGTACTAAGAACCAATTTATCTTCAATTAGATTGTTGTCAATCTTTAAACTAACATTGTGCCTCTTCAAATCATTGTCAGGAACAATACCATTTCTAAGCTCATGCGTATACCCGAAAAATGTTTGCATTTTTTCATTACCAGAACGAATGGAAAGGTTATTGGCTAAATTAAATCCTGTTTGCATAAAATCGTTCACATTGTCTGGTTGAGGACTGAATGAATATGGTCCTGCAGAATTACCAGGGAACCAGGCATCAACTTGACTCCCATTTAAAGCCGGCCCCCATGAACCTGTAGAAGCAGCATTGTAAACTCCGCCACTACCTTGTCCGAATTCATTTTGGTAGTCAAAAAGAATATTTCCAGTTTGAGAAGTAATAGTTGAACTAATATCAACGGTCATTCTATCGGATGTACCCGACTTTGTAGTAATGATTATCGCACCGTTGTTTGCTCTTGCACCATATAGTGCAGCGGCATTCGCTCCTTTTAAAACGTTTATCGAAGCAACGTCATCAGGGCTTATATCAGAAATATCACCACCTAAAGGTACCCCATCAACTATATAAAGTACTTGACTACTACCGGCAATAGAACGATTACCCCGTAAAACCACTTTTGAAGCTCCACTTACCCCATTACCTGAAGTTTGAATTGAAAGACCGGCAACTTTACCTGATAAACTGTTCACCAAGTTTTGTTGTGGTCGTGCTTCGTCTATGCCTTTTGGATCAACACCCTGCGTTGCATAGGTCAATGACTTTTTCTGTCTTTTTACACCTAAGGCTGTTACAACAACCTCATCAAGTTGACTTGCATCCTCCTGCATAGCAACATCGATGGTATTTGAAGACCCAACAGTTACGGTTTGAGTTGCCGTACCAATGTATGAAAATACTAAAACGCCACCTTCAGCGACATTAATAGTGTAATTTCCATCAAAATCAGTTTGTGTACCATTGGTAGTTCCTTGCACAAGGACGTTAACCCCCGGCAAGGGAGAACCATCAGATGCATCGGTAACGTTACCGGATACGGACTTTGTTTGAGCTAATAGTGGGTAAATCCCTAAAACCAGCACAAAAAATAAGAGCAGTTTTTTAGTCATAATTTTGTTTTTTGATAATGTTGTTAGTTTTAACATTGAGTTAATATTCTATGAATTTAAACTATTTTTTTAAGAAATATACATGTTGAAGTAAAAATGTGTACGAACACATAGTTTGTGCCGAAAACGTTGTAGTTTTAAAATTTATTTGCAACCGCAGTCTAAGGTGGGTTAACTTTCAAGTAAAATGAGTATTTATCTAATCGAGGTAATACATGACATTTTCTGGGGTGATAATGTCAATTGGGAGTAAGTTTTCCTCTGGTATTGGCTTTCCAAATAAGAAATTTTCCGCCAGGTAACCAACTCCTAGATAGGCTTGTCGCTTTGGTTTTTGGTGGATTAAGAAATCAATATGCCCTTTTTCTAAATATTTGATGTTTTCGGGTAATAAATCATAGCCTACAATAGTCAAATTTTTATTAATACCACTTATAGCCTTTAAGAAAACATATGCCTTAGAATTTGTGACAAATACCGAAGAAATAGTGTTCGTGTTTTTGACGAGATCAATACTTTGCTTTTTGAAGGCTTCATAATTCGATGTTTGCAAACTGAAAGTTTTAATTTCAGGGGTAAAACTTCTGCCCTCAAAGAATGCCTTAAAACCATTCTCTTTTAGACTCATATGCTTTTCTTCATCGATATGAAGAATTGCAATAGTCGAAGAATTATCTACTAACTTATGAATCAAACCAGCAGCTACCCGACCGGTTTGGGTCAAATCTTGACCAACAAAACTTTGCGTACTGAACTCCTCTATTAAGTTGTTAAATAAAGCAACGGAAACTCCGGCCTCTTGACAATGTTTAAATATTTCTAGGGCTTCTTTTTGAAATACTGGGGCCATCAAGAGCACATCAGGTGATGAGTTTAATGCTTCCTTCGATTTCTCGATAAAAGATATTTTTTCCGAAGTATAGTAGTAATACGTATTTACCAATACACCAAATGGCTTAAATTCTCGGGCTGCTTCTTTAATACCCTGTACTGCTGGAGACCAATATGCATCTTCCTTTGGGTCTGGCATTAGAACACATATACGATAGACTTTATTATTTTTTAGATTCCTTGCTATTGGGTTAGGTTGGTAGTCTATCTCCTTTAGGATTTTTTCTACTCGGGCCAGGGCCTTTGGAGATACTTTACCACGCCTATGCAAAACCCTATCTACTGTTCCTTTCGAGACTCCGGCTAGTTCTGCGATATCTTTTATGGTGTATTTTTTATCCATACAGTACCATTCCAAAGCATCCAATAATTTTTAAATGCCTGTTTGACATAGATGTAAATATAGAAAATTCTTAAATGTTTGTTAAAACATTACAGTTAATTGTTATTTATGTGCTGGATATATTGGTGGATATGTCAGGTATTTTTATTGAAATCGTTGCTATTGAGAATTATTATTGAATTGTACCACCTTTCACTTGTCTATCAAAACTTTCAAGAATTATCGCGATTGTCATTACAATTGCACAGCCGAAAGCATTTAGCCATAGGTAAGACATCCAATCTTGATAAAACCCTATAATAACTATCGCCTGTGTAATAATTGCGGCAATAAAAACGGCATTTCCTTTTACAAATTTCACGAAAAAGGCCAAAAGGAAAATGCCAAGAACATTTCCATAAAAAAGTGAACCAATAATGTTTACAAGTTGAATTAAGTTGTCAAAAAGGTTAGCGACATTTGCAATTAAAATTGCTATAATCCCCCAGATAAGAGTAAAGAATTTGGAGGCATTAACATAGTGTTTGTCAGAAGCTGTTCCCTTTTTATTTCTTTTGTATAAATCTAATGCTGTAATTGTGCCTAAAGCATTTAGTTCAGATGCAGTTGAAGACATCGCGGCAGATAGAATAACTGCTAAAAGTAGACCTATGAGTCCCTTTGGTAAATTGTTAAGTATGAAATGAATGAATACGTAGTCCTTATCATTTGTTTCAGCACCTTCATCTGCTTGTTTTATTAAACTCTTTGCAGCGACTCGGTTTACACTGTCTCTTTTATTAATTTCAATAATATGCTGTTTGGCTTCATCTATGGCGTTATACTCTTTCAATTCTAGGGCAGCGGAAAATTGATTTTGCGCCATCTTTTTTTCAACTTCCAAAGCTAGTTGTTCTTCTTGTAGAAGTGCGTAGTCCTTCGCCAAATCTGACTCCATAACTGTTTTGGTTGCTGCGGGATTAAAATTTAATGGAGCTGCGTTGTATTGGTAGAAGACAAATACCATAACCCCAACAAGAAGGATAAAGAACTGCATTGGAATTTTTAATATTCCATTAAAAATTAGTCCCAATTGGCTTTCTCGAATAGATTTACCGGATAAATAACGTTGCACCTGACTTTGATCAGTGCCAAAGTAGGCCAGCGCTAAGAAAAGACCACCTGTTATTCCACTCCAAAAAGTGTACCTGCTTTTGGTGTCAAAACTAAAATCTAGAATATCTAGTTTATCACTTGCTCCGGCAATTTTTAATGCCTTGCTGAAAGTAATGTCTTCAGGTAAGTATCCCAGAATAAAGAAAAAAGCGATAAACATACCCGTCATTATGATTAACATCTGTTGTTTTTGGGTTACGCTTACAGCTTTTGTTCCTCCTGAAACCGTGTAAATAATAACAAGCAATCCAATAATAACGTTTAAAGTGCGCAAATCCCATCCAAGTATTGCGGACAATATTATAGAAGGAGCAAAAATGGTAATGCCAGCGGCTAACCCTCTTTGAATTAAAAATAAAATGGCCGCAAGAGAACGCGTTTTTAAGTCAAATCTATCTTCCAAAAACTCATATGCCGTGTATACTTTAAGCTTATGATATATGGGTACAAATACCAAACAGATAATAATCATCGCCAGGGGCAATCCAAAATAAAACTGCACGAAACCCATACCATCATGGAAAGCTTGTCCAGGTGTTGATAGAAAGGTAATTGCACTGGCTTGAGTTGCCATTACCGATAACCCAATTGTCCACCATTTGGAATCTCTTCCACCACCCACGTAGTCTTCAACACTATTGCTTCCTTTGGTTTTCCAAACACCGTAAATTACAATGAATAAAAGGGTTCCGGCAAGTACAATCCAGTCTACTGTCTCCATATCAAGTAAAAGAAGTCATTAGATAGGAGAAGATTAAAATGTAGAGCACATTCAAGATGAGCACCAGTGTGTATTCTTTTTTCCAAATGAATTTATCGTGCATATTTATCCTTTAACTGCTGGTTTTTTCTCTACCTTTTCCTTTCCGATAGACAACATATTTGCAAAGAGTTTATAGGCTCCTGAAACTCCTGAGGGCAACTCTCTAAAAAAGCTTAGTCCAGTATAGATGTAATTTCCTTTTCCGTAGGGAGCAACTAAAAGGCTTCCCTTTTTAGCAGATTCGCCGTTATCTTTCATTGATAGGATAGGTGTAAAATCATTGCTCCATTCGTTTGGAAAATAAAGGCCTCTTTCTTGCACCCATCCCTCAAAATCTTTCTCCTCTATTACGTTGGGGAAATTGACTAGGGCATGGTCTTTAGCCAGGATTTTTACTTCAGAATTCTCATCAGTTACCCTGTCTCTTGATAATTTTAAATCAAATGGCGCGATATTATTAAACTGCTTGTCCCATCTGCCCGAAGTGTTATATTGCACGATAAGGTTTCCACCATCCTTCACATAATCTAATATAAAACGTTGTTTGAACTGCAATTCTTTAACCACATTATACCCACGAATTCCAACGACTATCGCATCAAATTTATCTAGACTGCCGGCTTGTATAGAGTTGGGGTCAACGGTAACGACATTATACCCAATTTGCTTCAAGCTAGTTGGCACATCGTCGCCAGCACCCATAATATAACCGATGTTTTCGCCTAAACGTTGAATGTCTAAACGAACTACTTTCGCTTCTGCGGGAAGCAAAACCGATTGCGTTGGCACGTGGTCGTAGGCTATTGTTACTAACTCTTTAGTGATTTGATTCCCATCTATTTTTATAATTGGAGAAATATAACTCTCATCTTCATTAGCTGGGGGAGTAAGTGTAAATTGTATAATTTGTTCATCACCTTTCTTGGCAATTTCAAAGGGTTTAATTTCTTGGTCAACGGTCCATCCTTTGGAATAGCAAAATTGCACATCTCCATTTACATTGTTCTTATGTGCCTTTACGGTAATTGCTATTTGCTTGGGTTTTCCATCTGCAAAAATCACGACCTTGTCATCGAAACGTGCAGTGGCTTCAGGAAGTACTTCAAACGGACGGTACAATTCCCCTTTATCGTTTCGCGCGTATTTGTATACTACAGGTTTTTGAAATGTAATTTCATAGCCGTCAAAGTCTAAGACAAAATTCGCGTGGAAAGCTCTTGGAGTTTCGGGTTTGCCAATTAAACTTTTGTTTTCCACTTTATACATACCCAAGCTACCTTTTTCATTAAGCCAATACGGACTTGTGAAATTAGTGGCTTCAGGAATCTCGAGATTGAACTCAAAGTTGTGTTTTTTGTTGTTTTCTAAAATAATAAGCGGTTCAAGACCTTCATCAAGCCCAGAAATTCCTATTAATTTTAAAGTAATATTAGCGTTACTGCGATTTAAGACATCAACATTTATTTTGACAGCATTACCAGGATTGGCTATTGCCGCATCCGCAGAGGCCTCTAGATAAAGCCCAGTGACGGATTGAATAATAGCCTCTATCTCTCCAAGTTTGATGGTTTTCCAATGCACATCGCTTAACGAACTTATAAGTTTATGTGCTTCCAATAGTTGAGGAAGGTGTTTCGAGGGGTTTGTAAAATCAAAGTCCGTTTCTACCTCAGTAAGAATAGTCCCGATGGCCGCTCCACCCGCAACTCGCGACCAAGTGGTATTGATGCCATCAAAGATGTTTGATTTATCCTTTGGAAAATCACCTTTTAAAAATTCGATATATTCATTTTCACTTCCTCTAGATGTAATTCTTCCAAAACCTTGACATAAATGTTGGCTGCTTGCCCAAGAAGCTATTTCGTTATTGGATACACCTAAAGTAGGGTAGAAGACGCCTACGTCCATATTCATTAATTTGGATTTATCCGCTTTTTCAAACTTTTCCCTACTCCCGTAAAACCACCAAGAGGTATTGAAAAATAGTCGTTTCGGTTGCCAGACTTCAATTGTGGAAAGTTGTTCAGGATATGCTTGTGGGTTGTTAACTAAATCAAAAGCCTCAAAACTTAGCATAGCAGATGAAGTATGATGACCATGTGTTGAACCAGGTGATCGGTGATCGAAACGATTGATAATAACATCGGGTTTGAATGTTCGGATAATCTGAACCACATCACCTAGAACTTCTTCCTTATTCCAGATTTTTAGGGTTTCGTTTGGATGCTTTGAATATCCAAAGTCATTCGCTCGACTAAAAAATTGCTGTCCCCCATCAACTCTTCTTGCCGCCAAAAGCTCTTGTGTACGCAAAACACCAAGTAATTCCCTTAATTCAGGACCAATTAAGTTTTGTCCTCCATCGCCGCGTGTTAGTGATAAATAGGCAGTTTTTGCCTTTACATTGTTCGATAAATAAGATATTAACCGCGTATTCTCATCATCAGGATGTGCAGCCACATAAAGGGCTTTTCCTAAGAAATTGAGTTTTTGAATGGAATGATATATTTCAGCTGAAGTCCCTTTTTTGGGTGCTTGAGCAAAAACGATTTGTAAAGAAAATAGGAGGGAAACAACTACTACTAGGTATTGACGCATCATTATGATTGTAAGTTGGCTCTCAAAGATAAACAGATAAAGAGCGATGAAATGTTATTTTAGAACTTCTTTAACAAATCAGACGGAATCTGGGCCATCGTCAGCTTTAATAGGGGTTTCAATAAGGACAATAGCTTTTTGAAGCATCATGTTATTTGGATATGTAATTAATTCTCCACTATGTCTTCTCAAATGCACATGGAAAGCTTTGATATCTTCAATGATAAAGATATTTTCATTCTCGTTTTGCTCATCAAGAATTTCTTTATCCAAAATTCGTATGTGGTCACCTATTTTAAATGGAAATGAAAAGAACAGTATGACTCCTGAAGTAACGTTACTTAAAATTGACCATTGTGCAAAAAGGGCAACACCAATTACCGCAAAAACAGAAGAAAACAATAGGCCTAAATCTTGAAAATTAACACCCCAGATAAAGATTAATGCACCAATGCCTAAAAAGTTGAGAATGGCATATACATATTTCGTAATTAGTAGGGTTCGGGCTTCTGCGATACCGCTTAGACGGCCAATACGTCGAACCGTCTTACTTCCAATAAAACGGAATACCAAAAGAACAAGGATGATGGAGAAAGTCCAAATTAGCTGCTTTTGATTCTCAATAAAAAAATCTTCCATAAATTAAAGCCCTAAACTATCGCGTAAAGGTAGAAATTTGTTGCTGTTTTTTCGCCAATAGGGACTCTTAATGGTCTTTAACTTTGTGCCAGTTGAAGTAAGCATTTTTGCCTTAGGGCCATACCCATCTTTATAACTATCCGACCAACTTTCAATGCTGTAAGGAAAGGAAGATGTGAAGTTGATTGCAAGAGTGCGATTTAATTCTTTGTACTCAATTATGTATGAAGTTATTCCATCTTTTTTGATTGAACTAACAATTGCGTCATAAGGCTTTAACTCTTTATGAGTCAATCTAATATACTCCAATGAAGGAATAATTTTAAGATTGCCTTTCGGTAAACCTTCAGGATTGATTCGAATCTTGTTCCAAAGCTCATTTTCGAGTACGGTTTTATCTATATTATACTTACTATCACTTTCAGATTCAAAATATGAATGTGATATAATTTCGAAATCAGCTCTGTTATTTAACTGTGCGTAAACTTGCCCGCACCATTCCTGTGAGGAAAAGGAAACCTTTATCGCATGACTATGGTCATGAACCGGATAAAAACTACTACTCATAATTGAGTAGGGATAGATGCCTGTTAGGTAGTTCTTCGTGCTATTTAGCTTTAAAACTGGAATATTATCGGAGTTATTATCATCTGCTTTGACCTGTTTTTGGTTGTGGAAAGGTTCCGTCACATATATCAATACGGAATTTCCTTCACGAATTTCCCCATACCGGGCTTGTTCAAGTTTATACGATGTAATTTCTGCTTCTCCAGCGTACCAATATTGCTTGAACTCATCTGATAGAGGTCTTTTCACGACTTCTGTCTCAACCTCTGTATTCATTGCCAAATCATTTTTCTGCTCAACGTTCTGTTCTTTGCATGATTGTGTAAACGTGACCAAAGCAATAGCGACAAAAAGACTGAGTCCTGATTTAATTAATGTTTTCATAATGCTTTTTCTTTTTATAAAGTTACTCAAAACCAACTAGCTCACCATCTCTATTAAGGTTTTGTAGACCAAATGCGTTGGTAGTCCAACTACATTGGTATATGAGCCTTGTATTTCTTCAATAGCAATGTGGCCAATCCATTCTTGAATGCCATATGCCCCTGCTTTATCAAAAGGTTTGAAAGTATTGATATAAAACCAAATTTCATCATCTGTTAGTTCTGCAAGCCTTACTTTAGTGATATGATGTACTGTTTTCTGCTCTTTGGATGTGGTAAAAGAAACCGAAGTAATCACTTCATGCCAATTACCGGATAAGGTTCGTAGCATTTGAAAAGCCTCATTTTCATCAGATGGTTTTGCTAAAGATGCCTCATTGTGCCAAACTACCGTATCAGAGGTGACCAGTATTTCATTAGATTGTAGACTGCCTTTAAAAGCAGATGCTTTTAGCCTTGCTAAATAATTGGAGATTTCACTCCCTTGTAATTCTGGAGGATATATTTCTTCAACGGTTTTCAACCGCACCTTAAAATCTAAGTGTAATTCCTTGAAAAACTGCTGTCTTCTCGGTGAATTAGAAGCCAGGATGATTTTATAATCGGATAATATGTTTTGAAGCATTTTTATTCTTTGTCTGCCGTCTATTTTTAATCATTTGAAGCACTGTAGTTGCTATGCCAATCACCTCGGACCTTCAGCACCTGCTCAATAACATCCCGAACACAAGCGTCTCCGCCATTTCTGTGCGATACATACTTGGCCACTTCCTTTACTTCTGGAATCGCATCTTGCGGGCAAGTAGGTAGACCAACTATTTTCATCGGTGGAATGTCAGGCATATCATCTCCCATATAAAGTACGTTTGCTGGGGCTATTCCCCGTTTAGATAAATATTCATTTAGAGGTTTTTCTTTATGATGCGCGCCTAAGTAAATATCGGTAACTCCCAATCCAGCTAATCGTAATCGTACTCCCTCGTTAGTGCCGCCTGTGATGATACAGATATTATATCCTTTTTGCAATGCTGTTTTAAGGGCGTAACCATCTTTGACGCTCATTTTGCGTAGCATCTCACCTTCGGAGGTAATTAGTAGTGTTCCATCCGTGAAAACTCCGTCTACATCAAAAACAAAAGTGGTGATGTTCTTTAAGTCTTCTTTATAGCTTTTCTCCATACGTTTCTTTGATTGATTTGGTTAGTATCTGGTAGACCTCTTTATGTGTCTTGTTATTTAATTGCTCCAAATGTTTTTCAATAGTCATCATATCCTTACGTTTTGCCGGACCTGTCTGTGCTTCAAGGGGGGAGAGGGCATCCAATTTTTGAGCTGTTTCGGCAATAAGCGGTTTAAGAATATCGAAAGGAACTGCATTTTCTTTGCAAATTTCCTTTCCTATTTGGTAGATATGGTTGGTGAAGTTATTAACGAAAACAGCTGCTAAATGAAGTGATTTTCGTTGTTCGGAAGAAACTTCATAAACAGATTCTGAAATAGACTCGCCTAATTTTTGTAGCAACTCCAAATTCTCTTTTTTTTCTGCCTCAATGCATATGGGAATTGTTTTGAAATCTACTTTTCTTCCTGGGGAAAAGGATTGCAATGGATAAAAAACACCTTTTCTAACCCCTTTTGGCAGTGCGTCTATTGAGACACTTCCCGAAGTATGAACAATAATTTTTTTTGAATTCACGAGCTTTTTTGATACAGTTTCTATGGCATCATCAGTTACAGCAACGATATAAATATCAGGTTGTTCTAGTTCAGGCTCACCTTTGTCATGCTTAGATGACATTTTTAGTGCTTTTGACAAAGAATCTCCACGACTTGATATCACCTTAATCACTCCAACGTTTTCTGTTTTTGAAAATACCTGTTGCAGATGTTGAGAAACAGTGCCCGTGCCAACAAGAGTGACTTTAATCATACTACGAAATTAGGAATTAGATGATAATCTTGTGGTTTTCTAGGCGAAGTATTTTTTGAGCCTCTAACTTTTTTATACTTCGAATAACCGTCTCAACTCTTAAACCCGTGAGTTCCGCAATCTGCTGTCTGGTTAAATCGACTGCAAATTCTTTAGCGCCACTTTTACCCTTCAAATAGTTGAGAATAGTCAAAATACGATGTTTCGGTGGGTGTATGGATACTTCCTTCCCAATAATAGCTTTATAGGCAAGTCTATTGCAGAGTAGGCCTGTAAAAGCTAAATGAATATCGGGGTTCTCTCTTAGAAGAGCAATAAACTGTTCTTTTGTAATTCTTAAGAGTGTAGTTAGCTTAGTGGCAATAGCTCCTGCGGGATAATTAAAACCTCCCAATAATGGAGGCTCACCGAAGCTTTTCCCATCACCAAAAATACCTTGAACAAATTCTTTCCCCTCCTCCGTGATATTATACATTTTCACTTCTCCAGAACTTATTTGATAATAGAAGTCAGCACGTCCATCTTCATTAAAAAGAACTTCACTCTTATTGAGAACTATTCGCTGAGCTCCATATTCTAATAACAAATCTTCTAATATCATAAACGGGTATGATTCAAATCATAAATTCAAAGTAGCCTTGTACAATAGCTTTGTCTTTAAATTCTAAAAGTACAAAGCTATGAATGTTTACAACAACCTATTAAGCAGTTTTCAATCCTCATATATGCTAATGATACCTTTATCAATTGTTTTGCAGAGTTGTTTGGGCTCTATAGCTGCATTATACATTTTAATGGGTAAAAGCCCTTATTTATTGCCACAATTGGCATTGTGTATTGCAGTGACTATGATGTATAATGCTTCAGTTTTAGCACAATTAAGATCAAGTATTGTTTTTAGATTTTTAATACTAAGCATTTTGGTAAATATTTTGTTGCTCATAACCGCTTAATCTACATAACCATAAGCTATGAAAAAGGAAATTACAGATAGAGAAGATGTCTTTGATTTGGTAGAAACATTTTATACTAAGGTGAGGTCAAATGAACTTTTAGGACCAATTTTTGAAAACCATATTGATGATTGGCCCAAACACTTGGATCGATTAACTGATTTCTGGGAGACCAATTTATTTTTCATCCGAAAATTCAAGGGAAACCCATTGCTCAAACATCAAATTGTTGACGCGGGAGCAGGATATTCTATTGATGAACACCACTTTGGAGTATGGTTAAACCTCTGGTTTGAAACGGTGGACCAATTATTCAAAGGTGAAAAGGCAGCTACTGCCAAAAATAGGGCGCGCAGTATGGGTACATTCTTTCATATAAATCTATTTAAAGCGCGCCCAGAAAATTCTTAAAACAAAGAATTAAGCACAAGAAACGGTAACATCATGTCTATGGCTACTGTCCCGCGATGATTCTATCTGTATTGTTTTCGAACTTTTCAATGTGGTGAAATTTGCAGCCGTAACCACGATAGTATGGTTATGGCCTGAAGAACCTTGAATTGAGTACGATTTTTCCGTACCTGCATCTATATCAGCCTTTGATACAGTCAATGTATGACCGTGATTGCTTGAAATGGCGGTGGCGTTTGCACCGTTAGCTAGACAATCCGTAGCAGTTGGGTCTTCGATAGGAGCTACATCGGTGCTATCATCGTTAGAGCATCCAATTAAAGAATAGGCGGGAACAGCCACTAAAACCGTTCCTGCAGCTTTTTTGATAAAGGTTTTTCTGTTCATCTTAAAAGAATTTTTTGGGTTAATACGATGTGTTGATTGCTAAGTGGTTAACTAATAGTCTCTAGAATTCTTAAAACTTACTTTTTAAACGCTTAAAGACCTATTGATATTTTATCAAATGATTAACAAAGTTGTTTAACTTTTAAAGCTCCCGTATAACTACAAAAACCATAAAAAGTTGGTATTTTTGCATCCTGAAAACCAATACGTCCTCTGATGACAGAATTGCTTAAGAAATTTTTCTTTTCCACCCGTTTAATGGCTGTCTTATTTATAGTTTTTGGTGTCGCCATGGGAATCGGGACTTTCGTTGAAAGTAAATACAGCACAGAAACCGCTCGAATTTGGATTTACAATGCCTGGTGGTTTGAGGCTATAATGGTCTTTTTTGTTATCAACTTCCTCGGCAATATGTTCCGTTATCGATTGTTCCGATGGGAAAAATGGCCTGTACTTACTTTGCACCTTTCCTGGATTCTCATCATTATTGGAGCCTTTGTAACAAGATATATCAGCTTTGAAGGTATGATGCCCATACGCGAAGGAAGCTCAGAGAAGGTTTTTTATTCAGATAAAACCTTTTTGACAGCTTTTGTTGACGGGGAGATTGATGGGCAACCCAAAAGAAAAGTTCTGGAGGACGACTTAATCGTTACCCCTGAAGCCTTGAAATCTAATTTGCCATGGAATTCAGATTATAATGGACAAAACTTTACAGTATCCTATGTTGATTTTATAGCGGGAGCTAAAGAAGGATTGATTGTCGATGAAAACGGAAAAGAATTTCTAAAGATAGTAGAAGCGGGTAGTGGTCAGCGCGAAGAGCATTATTTAGAGAACAATAAAGTAAACAATGTACACAACGTGCTTTTTGCTTTGAACAAACCGACAGATGGTGCAATAAATCTATTTACGACAGATTCTACCTATCAAATAAAATCTCCTTTTGAAGGAAACTTTATGAGAATGGCGGACCAATTTCAAGGCCAGGTCGCCAAAGACAGTTTACAGGAGTTTCAGCTTCGTTCACTTTACAATATGGCCGGAATGCAGTTTGTGATTCCTGAACCATTGGTAAAAGGTTCGTATGGTGTAGTCGAAATTCCAAAGGAAGAAATCACTGAACAAAGTCTTTCGGCATTGGTGGTTGAAGTTTCATCTAATGGTGAAACGGTTCAAAAGAAACTTTTGGGTGGCAAGGGGACCTCGAATTTTTCCGATAAGTTCTCCGTTGGGGGATTAGATTTCTCTCTTTCATATGGTTCTAAGGTTTACGAATTGCCCTTTAGTATTAAACTCAATGATTTTATTGCGGAGAAATACCCAGGTACTGAAAAGGGCTATGCTTCTTTTATGAGTAAAGTCACTTTAGAAGATGAACGTCCTTTTGACTATGACATTTTTATGAATAATATTCTAGACCATAAGGGATATCGATTTTTTCAATCCAGTTTTCATCCTGATGAAAAAGGCACCGTGCTTTCTGTCAATCATGACCAATGGGGAACATGGATTACCTATTTGGGATACTTCCTTCTCTATATTGGTTTAATGGGAATTATGTTCTTTGGAAAAACCAGATTTAAAGACTTAACGCAAGCATTAAACAAATTAAAAGCTAAAAAAGCAGCACTAACCATTGTACTGCTATTAGGTTGCTTTGTTTCAACAACTGCTCAAGACCATACTGCAGATGATGGTCATGATCATAATAATGGACTCCCAACACAGTCGCAAATAGATTCTATATTACAAACTACGATTGTTTCAAAAGAACATGCCGAAGCCTTCGGCAAGCTGATAATACAAGATGAGGGCGGTCGGATGAAGCCCATAAATACCTTTTCCTCAGAATTACTGCGAAAGTTAAGTTTAAATGACAAGTTCGGGAATATGAATTCCGACCAAGTTTTTCTCTCAATGATGCTCAATCCACCCGCATGGTATAATGCAGAATTTATTGCTGTAGATAAAAAAGGAAAGAATGATAGTATTCGCAATGTACTAGGGATTCCCAAAGGGCAAGAGTTTATAAAAGCTACTGATTTTTTTAATGAGAAAGGGGAATACAAATTATCTCAATTTTTAGACGATGCCACTACGGCACTTGCCCCAAATAAGTTCCAACAGGATTTAAAAGATGCTAATATCCGTTTGAGTCTTTTAGATCAAGCATTAGGAGGCAAGATTATCAAAATTTTCCCTTTGTTGGATGATGAGAACAATAAATGGATTTCCGCAGTGGAATATCGTGGAGGTCAGTACCAGGTTTCCGATTCTCTTTATGGTAATTTCATTAAAAATGCAGTACCGTATTATCTGATGTCTCTTAGAAAAGCAATTAATACAGGTGAATACGCTCAAGCGGATAAGCTTTTGGAAGCATTTAAAAAGAACCAACAAAACCATGGTAGTGAAGTGTTGCCTTCTGAAAATAAAATCAATACGGAGGTAATTTATAACAAATTGGGAATTTTCAATTTGCTTTATCAACTGTATGCCCTTGTTGGTGTATTACTATTTTTTGTTTTAATCTTCCAAATTTTTAAAGAACGCGAAATCTGGAAGGCCGCTTCTTACGTATTAAAAGGAACGATTATAATACTTTTTCTTTGGCATACAGCAGGTTTGATTTTACGTTGGTATATTTCAGGTCATGCACCTTGGAGTGATGCATATGAAAGTATTCTTTTTGTGTCATGGGCAACCATAGGCATGGGAATGTTGTTCTCAAAAAAGAGTACAATGACACTTGCTGCGGCTTCTTTTGTAGGATCTATGTTGCTTTTCTTTGCACATCAAAATTGGGTGGATCCGGCCATAGGTAATTTGGTCCCAGTTTTAGATAGCTATTGGTTGATGATTCACACCTCTGTAATCGTGGGTAGTTATGGCCCATTAACCGTAGCAATGATTTTGGGTGTGGTTAGCATGCTCTTAATGATTCTAACAACTAAAAAGAACAAAAAACGAATGGAGCTCAATTTGAAAGAATTGACCATCATCAACGAGTTGTCAATGACCGTTGGACTAATTATGCTGACCATTGGTAATTTCTTGGGGGGGCAATGGGCCAATGAAAGCTGGGGTCGATATTGGGGTTGGGACCCCAAGGAAACATGGGCTTTAATATCCATTATGGTGTATGCCTTTGTTATTCATACACGATTGGTGCCAGGCTTACGCGGCAGATGGACCTTTAACTTCTTGAGTGTTTTAGGATATCTAAGTATTATGATGACCTATTTCGGGGTGAATTATTATTTAGTAGGTCTTCACAGTTATGGTCAAAGCGGAGCTGCGGCTGTAACTCCTGATTATGTGAAATATATTGTACTTGGTATTTTGATCTTGGGCGGAATTAGCTTCTGGCGCTACAAGGCCAACTATTCCAAAGCATAGCAATTGTCCATCTTCTTATTCGATGTACTTATCCAGCTTCGGAAGGAGATTGCCAAATACGTATCCGAAACCGATACCAAAGAAAATTCCTGTGATTACATCTAAAGGGAAATGCACTCCGATATAGATTCTGCTATAGCTTACTAAAAGTGCCCATAAACCTATAAAAAGAACAAAAGATTTAGTTTTTTTTCCGAGAAGTATTCCGAAAAAGCAGGCAAATGCACATGAATTCGCGGCATGAGCCGAGAAGTATCCATACTGGCCACCACAATAACTCTTTACAACTCTCATTACCTTACTAATCTCGTAATGGTAGCATGGTCTTAACCTAGCGATATTATTTTTAAAAAGAATAGACAATAGCTCGGTACAACCAAGTAATAAAATCGCCAAACCAATAATAAGTGCTGTCTTCCTCCATCCAAAGAATCGGTAGGAAAGGAAAATTACCATTATGAGCAAGGGTATCGTAATTAGACTTAGAGTTCTAGAGATATATAACCAAAAACCATCCCATAAGGGCGTCCCCATGCCATTGAGGTGTAAGAAAAGCTCTTCATCGATTCTAAACAGTTCCTCCAGCATATTTCAATTCATAAAATCGGAAGCAATTCCCATAAGGATTATATCATTAAAACCTCGCGGTTATTCCAAGTCTACTTGGAGCAAAATTCAGGTTCCAGCTTACTTTTTTAGTTTTTTGATTGTATTTTTCATTATACCGATAATCGAGATATCTATCGATGGATTCAACTGTAAAAATACTGATTGCTATGCCCAAAGCAACATCTGTAAGCCAATGTTTTCCATCCCATAATCTTGAAATACCTGGTACTAATCCTACTGTGTAGATTCCTGCTTTGATCCAGGGGTTTCTAAATTGCTTCGCAATGGCATAGGCGTTTGTAAAAGCTAGTATTGCATGACCTGACGGAAAGGAATGAAATTTTTTGTCCGCTGTAAAAGGGTCAAAGGTGTCCTTTGTTTTTCCACTTTCTGGGCGTGCTCGCCCTACAACGGATTTGGCCAATTGCTGTAACAATCCTGCTGAGGTAGCGGAGGATATCAATAAGACACCCGTACGTCGCAATTTTTCATTTTTACTTAACAACCCCACGACATAAAATCCTCCGGTAAACATATAATTATACTGTGGACTGCCAAATTCATTCCCATAATCTCGAACAAACAGGGGAATGCCCTCTTTCTGTCGAATGGCAAATTGGGAAGTTTCCTTGTCAAAAAGATATAACAAGGTTGTTCCCCCTACAATGGCACCGAATGTGCCCCATTGTTTGCCTTTCCAGTGTAATGGTCTTGTATATGAATACCCTACACCACCAAAAATACTCGCAAAATCATATTTGAAATTATTCCAGTTTGTTTCTGGTATGCCTACGGTATCCTGGATGGAAAGAGGAGCCAAACTTTGACTTTGAACACTAAAAAAAATGCTTAAAAACAAAATTAAAATACACAGCGATTTGTTGGTTTTAACAAAATTCCGATTGCTCATAAGAAGAAAAGGTTGCATTCGTTGTTCGATACTTAGTTAAGTGGAGCGCTAAAGATATAAAACATTTAAAGGAGTGATTTTGACTTTCAACCTACTTCGAATTTAGTACCCCAACCTTATATAAGGGATAGTAGTATTGTTAAATTATTGTCTAAGAACTTCATGTTTAAAATAATTTCTGCATCTTTACACCATCATGAAGTTATAAGAATTATGTTTTTTATAGATGTCATAGGGCTCTCGCCCCAAAAGTAACCGTCCTTTTGTCGTACGGTTTGACACTATTCCTACTCTTTTTCTCACATAATTCTTTTCATAATGACACAATCCAATACACTTACACTTAAAAAGTTATACCAATATTTTATCCAAGCCATAACGGGCAAGGAAAACGAGTTTACTACTGGAAGCATTCGCAAAGCGATATTCATGCTTTCCATTCCCATGATTTTAGAAATGATGATGGAATCTATATTCGCCATTGTCGATATAGCCTATGTCTCACAAGTAAGCGTGAATGCTGTTGCTACAATCGGCCTAACTGAATCCATTATTACTTTAGTTTATGCAGTAGCCATTGGTCTAAGTATGGCGGCAACCGCAGTAGTTGCCCGTAGAATTGGCGAAAAAGATGTTCAGGGAGCAAAGGAAGCCGCTGTACAAGCCATTGCGCTTGGCGTTGTGGTTTCTATTATTGTTGGGGTTTTAGGCTTTTTATTCGCGAAAGAGATACTAGCGTTGATGGGTGCTGAACCCGAACTTATCGCTGAAGGCTATGGTTACACACAACTCTTGATTGGAGGTAATATCACCATTCTCTTGCTATTCTTGATCAACGCGATTTTCCGTGGGGCAGGAAATGCTTCTGTGGCTATGTGGACCTTAGTTTTGTCTAATGGATTAAACATTATTCTTGACCCGATTTTTATCTTCGGATGGGGACCTGTCCCTGAGTACGGGGTAATGGGAGCTGCTATTGCTACAAACATTGGTAGGGGTAGTGCTGTTCTTTTCCAGTTGGCAATTTTGTTCTTCGGATGGAGTACCATTCAAATTAAGTTTAAAGATATCGTTATTCGCATTAAAGTAATGATGAACTTAATCAAGGTTTCTTTAGGGGGAATAGCCCAGTTTCTAATTGGAACTTCTAGCTGGGTTTTTCTAATGCGAATGATGGCTGAATTTGGCAGCGAGGTACTTGCGGGGTATACGATTGCGATTAGAATTATGCTCTTTACCCTAATGCCTTCTTGGGGAATGAGTAATGCAGCCGCAACCTTGGTAGGACAGAACCTCGGCGCCAAAAAACCAGACCGAGCGGAAACTTCCGTTTGGAAGACCGGAAAGTACAATGCCTATTTCATGGGAATTGTTTCAATCATTTACCTTTTTTTTTCGCATGACCTTGTAGGATGGTTTAATGATAATCCCGTAGTAATTGAAAATGGAGGACTTTGTCTTCAAATTATCGCCATAGGATATATTTTCTATGCTTACGGAATGGTGGTTACTCAAGCTTTCAATGGAGCAGGGGATACTGGTACTCCAACTAAGATAAACCTGGTTGCCTTCTGGATGTTTCAATTGCCTTTTGCCTATTTGGCAGCCATTACTTTTGAACTTGGTGCCATGGGGGTTTTTATTGCCATTACAGCCGCCGAGGTTCTCTTGGCCATTGTATCCATAATTTGGTTTAAAAAAGGAAATTGGAAAAAGGTTCAAGTCTAATCGATTTTAGTAACTTTATCACAATAAATTGATAACGATGGGCAAGACGAAAAAAGGGCTAAATACTATTTGTACTCATGTGGGAGAGATAGTTGATGAGAAGTTCAAAGGTGCCATTTCTCCTTTGTATATGAGCAGTTCCTATGCGTTTGAAGATGTTGATGTGAAACGATATCCAAGATATTTCAACACACCAAATCAAGAGGGGCTTGCCAAAAAAATCGCAGCTTTAGAGCATGCGGAGTCCGCATTGATATTTGGAAGTGGAATGGCTGCTGTAAGTACAGCTTTAATGGCTTTCCTTCGTGCTGGAGATCATATCGTTCTGCAACAGACCTTATACGGAGGTACATACAATTTGGTAACTGAGGTATTTGATAAATATGGAATATCATATTCTTTTACTGAAGGATGGAAACCTGAGGATTTTGAAGCAAAGATTCAAGATAATACCAAAGTTATTTATATTGAAACTCCATCGAATCCTTTATTGACTATAACAGATTTGGAAGCCATTGGGAAACTTTCCAAGACAAACGGAATCGTTTCGATGATTGATAATACTTTTGCCAGTCCCGTAAATCAGAACCCCATTGATTTCGGAATTGATGTGGTCATCCACAGTGCAACAAAATATATGGGTGGACATTCCGATATCTGTGCAGGTGCAGTAGCGGCTAAACAGGAGCATATTGAACGTATATTTCAATTAGCAAAGAATTTTGGAGGAAGTCTAAGCGATTATACGGTTTGGCTCTTAGAACGCAGTATAAAAACAATGGGGCTACGGGTGAAGGCGCAAAATACGAATGCACAACGAATGGCAGAATACTTATATAACAACGAAGATATTGAATCTGTATATTATCCTGGGTTACCTTCGCATCCTGAACATGAATTAGCAAAATCTCAAATGAATGGTTTTGGAGGTATGCTTTCCTTTGAATTGAAAGAAGTGTTCGATGCCCAAAAGTTTAGAAAATCCTTACAATTAATAAAATCCTCAATGAGTTTAGCGGGAGTTGAAAGTACACTTATCTCACCTGCTGAGACTTCCCATGCGTTGATGAGCGCAGAAACAAGAGCAGAACAAGGTATCAAAGACGGATTGATTCGCTTTTCGGTTGGTATTGAAGAACCTGAAGACCTAATTGCCGATATTGAACAAGCGCTGCATAAAGTAAGGTCGACTGAGTCAGTTACGACTCACTAGTCTGAATAGAAAAATCCAAGTAAACCATCCAAAGAAAAACACATATGAAATTAGATATATTGGCTTTTGGTGCTCACCCAGACGATGTTGAATTAGGAGCAGGAGCAACTATAGCTAAGGAAATTTCCCTGGGAAAAAAAGTTGGAGTTGTAGACTTAACAAGAGGAGAACTAGGTACTAGAGGTTCGGCCGAAATTAGGGACAGGGAAGCAGCGCATTCCGCAGAAATTTTAGGACTTTCAGCCCGAGAGAACCTTGCCTTTGCAGATGGATTTTTTGTAAACGATAAAGTCCATCAAACCGAGGTTATTAAGATGATACGAAAATATCGTCCAGAGATTGTGCTTTGCAATGCGATTGACGACCGACATATAGATCATCCGAAGGGAAGTAAATTAGTTAGTGAGTCTTGTTTTCTGAGTGGATTGATAAAATTCGAAACCAAATTAGATGGAGCTTTACAACAAGCATGGCGGCCAAAAAGAGTATACCATTATATTCAATGGAAAAACTTGGAACCAGATTTTGTTGTTGATGTAACCGGTTTTATTGATAAAAAGGTGGAATCAATCCTGGCCTATAGTTCCCAGTTTTTTGATCCAAAAAGCGATGAGCCTGAAACACCGATTAGCAGTAAAAACTTTATTGATAGTGTGACGTATCGAGCAAGAGACTTGGGAAGATATATAAATACGGAGTATGCCGAAGGTTTTAATACAGAACGATATCCTGCGGTAAAAGGGTTGGATGACCTTATCTAGCTAGCTTGTTGAAATGTTTTTTTAGCCTTAGGGACAGTGAAGTAAAAACATGTGCCTTTTCGCAAAACACTTTCAACCCAAATAGTACCATTGTTATTTTCCACCATTTCTTTACATAATGATAATCCGAGTCCGGTACCTTTTTCATTTTCTGTACCGTAGGTAGTTACATTTGAATTTTTAGCGAAAATCCTATCTCTGGTTTCTTCGTCAATACCAACACCAGTATCCCGTACGGATACTTCCCAATGATTGCTCTTTTCTTTAGCATCAATAGTTACCATTCCATTCTTAGGAGTAAACTTCAAAGCATTACTCATTAAATTACGAATGACAATGTCAATTTGGTCGGCGTCGGACCAGGCCAAAGTATTTTCCCCTAATTGACTTATCATCTTAATAGACTTGTTCCCAGCTATTTCGGACAATAGATTAACATTATCCTTTACCAAATTTTCTAAGGAAACTACCGTGGGTTGGGTAATGGTACCATTCATTTGAGTTTGCCCCCATGAAAGTAAGTTATTTAGTGTGAAAGAAATATTATCAATATCAGTTCTAAGTTTTGGAACAAATTGTAAAAATTCAGTTTGATTGATTTCCCCATTCTTTAGGAGTTGCAGTAAACCTTGAAAAGCGCCAATAGGTCCTCGTAAGTCATGGCCAATAATTGAAAACATCTTATCCTTTGTTTCATTGATGGCCCTGAGTTCTATTTCATTCTTTTCAAGATCCGCTTTCTTGGTATGCAATTCTTTATTGAGATTTTTTTGAATCTTCTCATTTCTTCTGACCAACAAGGTAATCACTGCAAGAATCAATAAGAAAGCAAGAGAAGCATAAACATAGTTTTTTTGCTTTGCTAAGGCCTTCTCATTTGCTTCAATAAGGCTTTTCTTTTGTTGCTCATGATTCATTTTGGTTTTTAACATTAAAAGATTTTTCTCACTACCATTCTTGGCAATAGTGTCTGAAAGTCTTTGAAAGAGTTCATGATAACTCAAGGCATTAATATAATCCCCTCTTTTTTTACTTACCCTATACAGAATTTCAGCGCTCTTCTGAACTCCATTATTTTCATTGAGTCTTGATGAAATTTCCAATGCTGACAAAGCATATTTTTCAGAGATACTATCTTTTTTTAATCCAATGTTAGCTTCGGCTATTCCATTTAATAGGCTAATTTCGCTCCTTTCATCTTCAACACTTTTGGTATGTAGCGATTGGCTTTGATTATACCAAAATATGGCCCATTTGTATTTGCCTTGTTTGAGATAGGTTTTACCCTTGACCTCGTATCCAAATGCAAGCCAGTCCATTAATTCGTGTTTTTCGAAAACTGCTATACTGGTAGTTATGTGGTACATGGCATACTCAAGATTACCCATATCTGCATAGGTATCTGCCATATTACTGGTAGTAAAGGCAGTTAAAACTTCATCGCCAATCTCCTCGTTTAGTTTTTTTACAATTTTAAAATATACGAGAGCCTGTTCGTAATCCCGTTGATCTGCATATAGAAGCGCGATATTTTCGTTAAGCACGGCAAGCATGTGTTTGTTATCCGCATCTGTTGCTATTTCAATTCCGGTTAAATATTCCTCAAGTGCTTGAGCATAGTCTCTGTGGAAAGTGAACTGATTTGCTAACTGATTCTGAGCCCCGAGTATAAGATCGGTTTTCTTTGTTTCATTAGCGATTTCCAAAGCTGCTTTGTAGTTCTGAATAGCTTTTTCATGGTTGCCTTTATCCGAATAATAATCTCCAATATTACCTAAAGCTACTATATGGCCCCTAGTATAATTGATGGTCTTGCTATGGTTAAGAGCTTGTTCAGCAACTCTTAGTAGACTGTCTGCTTTATAAAACCGAAGATTTTGACCAAGTTTATTCAAAAGGTCAACTTGAACAGAATCCTTTTCAGTCAACCCTTTATTTGATTTGTTTTTTTGAAGTAACTCAACTATACTGTCCCTGACATTTTGTTGACCATTAGAAATATTTGAACACAAAAAAGCCCCCAATATGAAAACAAAAAATATTTTCGCAGAGTTGTTCGAAGACAAAGAGTTGATTTTGGTCAAATTCATTCAAACTAGGTTAAGTCGGAAACATAAAAGTAAACTATAGCACTAAGGACGAATAATTTATGTTGTGAAATGGTTTAAATAAGATGTAAGACCGTGATATCATGTATTTTGCATAGTTTTTTCGGCGCATACATATTTGGAGTAAACGTCAGTTTATTTTTCTTGTGGAAGATGTAAAAACCTCTAAAACGCTAATTTAAATTGGGACTTCGGAAGCTTCAGCTTATAATAATTCTTTTTAGAAGGTTTCTTTTGAAAGATCAATTAAAAAAAATTACCTTTGCAATCGCTTACAAATGGTGGTTGTAGCTCAGCTGGTTAGAGCGCTGGTTTGTGGTACCAGAAGTCGCCGGTTCGAACCCGGTCTTCCACCCTGAAATAGGTAAAAGTCCTCGCAGTAAAATGTGGGGACTTTGTTTTTTACACTCTCAGGAGTAGGGTGAGAAGCCTGTGCCAAACGGAGTCGAGGTGAACCCGGTCTTCCACCCATAAATACAAGCCTTATCGATATCGATATGGTTTTTTTTGATACCATAATTCAGGCCGGTTTTTAAAAGTAAAAAAGCCCCGTATTTCGCAGGGCTTTCAAAACTAAATTCAAAATATTCCTATTTACCAGCCTTGTCGACGATAACACGCTGCTCTCTATTTGCGACTTCCCAAGCGGTGTGGAAGACCAATTGTGTTCTATTCTGAAGTAAATCATAGTTTATTTTATCGGGCGTATCCGTTGGTCTGTGATAGTCATCGTGGGTTCCGTTGAAATAAAAAATAATCGGAATATTGTTTTTTGCAAAGTTGTAATGGTCGCTCCTATAATAAAAACGATTTGGGTCATTCTCATCATTATAGGTATAGTCCAATTCTATATTCATATACTTCGAATTGACTTCTTCAGAAAGCTCATGTAAATCAGTACTCAGCTTGTCAGAGCCTATTAAATAGATATAGTTTCTATCTCCCTCACGTTTGGGATCGATTCGTCCAATCATATCGATGTTCAAATTGGCAACCGTATTTGCCAAAGGTAGTAAAGGTTCCACATCAGTATAGTACTGAGACCCCAGAAGACCTTTTTCTTCACCTGTAACGTGTAAGAATACAATAGAACGTTTAGGACCGTTACCTTCGTCCGCAGATTTTTTGAAAGCCTGAGCAATTTCCAGAAGGGCTACTGTGCCTGAGCCGTCATCATCTGCTCCATTATTAATTTCCCCATCGGCATTGACCCCTATATGGTCTAGGTGAGATGAAATAACTACATATTCTTCCGGTTTTTCAGAACCTTTCAGAATTGCCACCACGTTTTCGGAACTCACTTCATTATTAGTACTCTCAACTTTAAAATCCAATTTAGTCTCTACTGCTTTTGGATTATTATGGGTTTCGATTTCAGGGTATAGGGATTTTGCAAATTCAGAGTCAATAAAGAAACTTGCAAATGCATCATTTTGACTTTCCGATAAACTCATGTTGCCACTATCGGCGCTCTTCATATAATCAAACCTACTTTTAAATCTTGGGTAGTTCACTTGGTCAAAATATAGAATTCCTTTTGCGCCCTTATCTTTGGCCAATTTTATTCTTTTGCTTAAAGATTCTGAAATGTTGCTCCATAAAGATTTTGAACTTGTTCCAGATAGCATATAAGTTCCATCTTCATTCAAAGGTTCCCCAGCTTTCACCAAAACATATTTATCAGTAACATCAATACTGGAGTAGTCAGAATAATCACCATCTTCGATACCAAATGCACCATAAACAATAGCTTCATTAGTATCAACTGCCTGAGAAAAAGAAACAATATGCTCGCCTACCGTATACTCGGTTCCATTTAAGATTACTTTTCCAGACGGCACTTTACTTATTTCCAAAGGGACCTTCTGAAAGTAATCTCCATCAGATTTGACAGCAGGAATTCCCATTTTTTGATACTGCGCCTGAAGATATGCGATAGCCTTTTTCTGACCAGGTGTGCCTGTTTCGCGACCTTCATATTCATCAGAGGCATAAATGTACAGGTGTTCTTTTAATTCAGCCTCGGTAATAGTTTCCGCATAGGTCGTAGGACTAACGACCACAGCTTGCACTTGAGTTGTTTCTGTTACTGTTTTTTGGGACGTATTGCAGGATATTGCAAATGCAAAGCTGCAGAGAAGAATTCTTTTCATTTGAGAGTTTTCTTGAGTTAGAAATCCTCCAAAAATAGTGAAAACTTAAGGAACCAAGATACTTAATCAAGTAACACTTTTTTCATTAACTTGGCTATAGATGATTTAATTCAGATTAAGGACCTTAAACATGAAGAAAACTATAGTATTCTCACTTTCTCTTCTACTATGCCTAATAGCTTGTAAGGAAGAAAAAAAGGACGAGGTAGTAACCTCAACAACAGTAGCTTTAAAAACCAAAATTTCACCAAAAGATTTTGAAGGAATTGTAGAAGGGGACTCGGTTAAATTATATGTGCTGACCAATAAAAATGGATTGGAAGTGACTTTCACTAATTACGGGCAGCGGGTAATTTCCTTACATGTTCCAGATAAGAATGGAAAATTTGAGGATGTAGTTCTTGGATACGCTACGCTTGATGAATATCTGAATAGCCCAAGGTCATTTTTTGGATCAATTGTGGGGCGCTATGGAAACCGTATTGCCAATGGAAGTTTTAGTATTGGTGAAAACACCTATTCCTTAGCAAAAAACAATAATGGGAACCATTTACATGGAGGCGATAAAGGCTTTGAGAGTGTTGTTTGGAAGGTCGACAATGCAACTTCAAATAGTATCGATTTTTCAAGAACTTCCCCAGATATGGAAGAGGGTTATCCGGGTAATTTGGATATTAAAGTTTCATATGCTTTAACTGATGATAATGAATTGAAAATCAAATATCAAGCTACAACTGATAAGCCTACAGTGGTAAACCTGACGCATCATTCCTTTTTTAATTTGAAGGGAGAAGGCAATGGTGATATAAATGACCACGTTTTGATGATTAATGCGGATGGCTACACACCAGTGGATGACGGACTTATTCCCACTGGTGAAATTGACAAAGTTGCGGATACTCCTTTCGATTTTACTAAACCAAAGACAATTGGTGTAGATTTAGAAGAGGATTTCGAACAACTCAAAATGGGAAATGGGTATGACCATAATTTCGTTTTAAATGATACTCCAAAAAATGATGATGGACTTGTCCTTTGCGCAAAAGTTTTGGAGCCAATTAGTGGAAGAACCATGGAAGTATTCACAGATGAACCTGGAGTTCAATTCTACGGAGGAAACTTCATGGACGGCACAACTATTGGAAAAAGTGGTAAACCCTATGTCTTTAGAGGTTCTTTTTGTCTAGAAACCCAACATTTTCCGGATTCTCCAAATAAACCGGATTTCCCAAGTACACTTTTAGAGCCAGGAGAAGTCTACACTTCAAATTGTACCTACAAGTTCGGAGTATCAGCAGAGTAATCTTACTGGTTTCTTAGATTTAAAATGGCTTTTTTGTATTGCGAAGGAACCACACCTTTCGAAGCCTTAAATTTTCGATTGAAGTTCGATATTGACTTGAAACCAGAACGCTCTGATATTTCCGCGATTGATAAGTCAGTTTGATTTCTTAAAAGTTGACTTGAATGTTCTATCCGTAATTCTATCAAAAATTGAAAAAAGGTTTTGTCCGTACGTTGCTTAAAGAACTTACAAAAGGCATTCGGTGTCATATGAACAAGACTTGAAACCTCGTCCAACTTTACTTGTTCATGGAAATGGTGCAGTACATAATCAAAAACTATTTGCATTCTATTTCCTGCTAGATTCCCTATTTCTTTTGGGTAGGTAAAGCTTGTCAACGAACTCTTTTCGGCATTCACTAAGTGCTGCAACAATTCAATGAATAAAACAACTCTGGTAGTTTTAGAGACCTTCGGAATATCAAGAAATATCTCACCGATGTCATGCTTTTTTGATAATACCTGGAACCCCTCTCGTACCAAATCAAAAAATGGTTTAATTTCTGAAAGGTCGGGAATAGTAAAAAACTCTTTTCCAAAAGTATCCGGGGTAAAGAATAGTGAAATCATTTGAACATGACCCTGTTTCTCCTCCGTTTTAAAAAGATGAGGACAGTTCGAACCAATAGCGAAAATATCCCCGCTTTGAAACTGATGTACACTATCACCAATGACTAATTTACCAAATCCCTTTACAATCTGACTAAGTTGTATTTCATTGTGCTGATGTAGTTTGTTGTAAAATCCTTTTACTCCATCAACTTGAATGATCAGGTTTTCATTTAAGGGTTTAACAATTTGAAATGGTTGTACTTTCATAGAGTTCAGATATGGGCATATTTTATGCTATAATATTTAAAAATATTCAATATTTAGATAATATAATCTCATTTTTGGATAAAATGAAAGTAACCATTCATGGTTTTTTCAAATTATTTTTGTTCGAAATTATAAACGCAATACAATGAAAGTAGAATGGAAAGGTGTCATGCCGGCAGTTACCACGAAATTTAACGAGGATGACACCCTTGATCTAATTATGTTCGCCAAAAATATAAGAGCTCAAATAGATGCTGGAGTGCACGGTATTGTGCTTGGGGGCTCGTTAGGAGAAGCTAGTACACTATTGGCAGAGGAAAAAAATGTCCTGATCAGGGAAACTGTTCAATTGAGTGAAGGAAAGATACCCGTTGTTATGACTATTGCTGAACAAGCAACAAAAGTTGCCATAGCCGCGGCTTCGGATGCTCACGAGAATGGGGCCGATGCCTTAATGATTTTGCCGCCGATGCGCTACAAATCAACGGATATTGAAACAGTACAGTATTTTAAAGATATTGCTTCTAGTACGGATCTTCCAATTATGATTTACAATAATCCGGTTGATTATAAAATTGAAGTTACCGTTGATATGTTTGAAGAGTTGCTTGAACTTGACAATATTACAGCTGTAAAGGAATCTACGAGGGATATTATTAATATTGGTAGGTTGCGAAACCGTTTTGGAGAGCGCTTAAGTATTTTAACCGGTGTTGACCCATTGGCGCTTGAGAGTCTTTTTATGGGTGCCGATGGTTGGGTCGCTGGCTTGGTGTGTGCATTTCCTGAGGAGACGGTTGCCATTTATGAATTGGCAAAGGCTGGTCGCCCAAAAGAAGCAACTGAAATATACCGCTGGTTCTTACCTTTATTGGAATTGGATATTAGTCCGCAATTAGTACAGAACATTAAATTAGCCGAAGTAGCCACCGGTATAGGTACTGAAACGGTTAGAAAACCAAGGCTAAATCTCTCAGGTGACGAGCGGAAAAGAGTATTAAAAGTCATCGAAGAAGGACTCAAAACACGGCCTATTTTACCTGACTATAAATCATTTTAAAAAATGCTTGAAATTAGACCCAGTTGTGAAAATTGCAATAAATCATTGCCGTTTGATTCTGATGATGCTATGATTTGTACATTTGAATGTACTTTTTGTACAACCTGTGTTGAAGATATATTGCTCAAAGTTTGTCCGAATTGTGGAGGAAATTTTGAAAAGAGACCTATCCGACCTAAGGAATTATTGGAGAAGTATCCGGTATCACAAAAAGTGGTTCACAAACCTGTGGACGTAGAAGCACATTTAAAAAGAATTCAAGAAAAATGATTACAGGAAAAAACTATGTTGGTAACAGATTAACAGGGAGCGGGACCAAAACCTATAGAACGTTTAATCCCCTCTTGAATATTGAAAACGAGAACGAATTCATCGAGGCAAGTACTGAAGAAATCAATGAGGCTGTATTCCTAGCTTCGGATGCCTACATCACATACAACCAAAAATCAGGAAAGGAAAAAGCTACGTTTTTAAATGCCATTGCTGATGGTATACTTGCTTTAGATGATACTTTGATTAAAACCTATTGCTCCGAATCTGGATTACCCGAAGGAAGGGCAAAAGGCGAGCGTGGAAGAACAGTTGGCCAATTGAGAGCTTTTGCGACACTAGTAGAAGAAGGTTCTTGGGTAGATGCGACAATTGACACGGCCATACCAGATAGGGAGCCTACGCCCAAGGTTGATTTACGTAAAATGCTGGTTCCATTAGGACCTGTTGTTGTTTTTGGTGCCAGTAATTTTCCATTGGCTTTTTCAACGGCGGGTGGTGATACCGCGGCAGCTTTGGCGGCAGGATGTCCAGTAATCGTTAAATCACACCCCATGCATGCAGGTACGAGTGAACTGGTCGCATCTGCAATTATCAAAGCGGCCAAAGTCACAGGTATGCCTAATGGCGTATTTTCGAATTTAAATAGTAGTGGTATCGAGGTCGGAGTGCAACTTGTAAAACATCCTATGGTGAAAGCAGTTGGATTTACAGGAAGTATCAGAGGAGGAAGAGCACTATTCGATTTGGCGGCACAACGTGAGGAGCCCATTCCTGTTTTTGCGGAAATGGGAAGTATAAATCCAGTTATTATGCTTCCGGGAGCTCTTTTGAATAGAACCCCAGAATTGGCAAAGATGTATGCAGGTTCTATTACAGCGGGTTCCGGACAGTTCTGTACCAAACCAGGCTTACTGCTGGGAATTAAAGGAGAAAGCCTCACAAACTTTATCAATACCTTATCGGAAGAAATTATAAAAATAGAACCTTCATGTATGCTTCATCCAAATATTATTGGGACATACGAAAAGAACAAGAAATCTGCGATTGACCAATCGGGATTAGTAGTGGCCGCTGAATATGGTTCCGAAGTAAGTGTAAACCATGCCAAACAGACTATTGTAACTGTAGAGGGACATACCTTTTTAGAAAACATAAAATTGCATCATGAGGTTTTTGGTCCGTTTTCAATGGTTGTGCAATGTGAAGATGCGGCAGAACTACAAAATATTATTTCAAATTTGGAAGGACAGTTAACAGGAACTATCATTTCTGATGATAATGAAATTACAAAATACCCTCATGTAATTGCTACACTTCAAAATAGGGTAGGGCGTATTATTTTTAATGGAGTTCCTACGGGAGTTGAAGTTTGTCCATCTATGCAACATGGTGGCCCATATCCCGCATCTACCGATAGTCGCTTTACGGCAGTCGGTACACAGTCCATTAAAAGGTGGGTACGACCCTTTAGTTTTCAAAATTGGCCAAATGATCTATTGCCTAATGAATTGAAGAATGCAAATCCGTTAGGAATTTCTAGATCTGTTAATGAGAATCAGACTTTTGATGCTATCTAATTTTACTTTATGGGGCAAAGCATATTTACCTGTATAGATGGTCATACCTGCGGGAATCCCGTACGTGTAGTCAAAGAAGGTGGTCCCGAATTACAGGGCGCTTCGATGAGCGAAAAAAGACAGCACTTTCTCAAAGAATACGATTGGATTCGAAAAGGACTTATGTTCGAACCCCGCGGGCATGATATGATGAGTGGAAGTATTTTCTATCCACCAGCTAATCCTGAAAATGATTTTGGTATTCTGTTTATAGAAACTAGCGGTTGCTTACCAATGTGCGGGCACGGTACTATTGGTGCTATTACTATAGGAATTGAGGAAGGATTGATTCACCCTAAAACACTGGGCAAAGTCCGTATGGAAACTCCTGCTGGTTTAGTGCATATAGATTATCAGCAATCAGGTAGCAAAGTTGATTGGGTAAAATTGACAAATGTGAAGGCCTATTTGGTAGCTTCTGAACTAACAGTTGATTGTGAAGAATTGGGAGAGTTGATATTTGATGTTTCCTATGGAGGGAATTTCTATGCCATTGTAGATCCTCAAAAAAACTTTCCTGGCATTCAAGATTTTACAGCAAGTAAACTGATTCTGTACAGTCAAGAAATCCGAAAGAAAATAAATTTGAAATATCCAGATAGATTTGTCCATCTGGAGGATGCGACGATTCGTGATGTGAGTCACATACTATGGACTGGTAAGACCATTTCTTCGGAAGCAAGTGCCAGAAATGCTGTTTTTTACGGAGACAAAGCTATCGACCGCTCACCCTGTGGTACAGGAACATCCGCGCGAATGGCACAATGGTATGCGAAAGGAAAATTAAAAGTTGGGGAAGCGTTTGTGCATGAAAGCTTTATTGGGTCTACATTTATTGGTCGAGTAGAGAAGGAGACAACCCTGAATGGAATGACGGCCATTATACCCAGTATTCAAGGCTGGGCAAAAATATATGGACATAATACTATAAGTATTGATGATGATGACCCTTATGCACATGGGTTTCAGGTAATTTGACTTTTGCTGAATATATTTCAGCATCTTTCAAAATTTGTTCGAATTAAAATGGGTAAAAACATAGTAATCATTGGCGGTGGAATAGTCGGATTGAGCTCTGCCTATTTCCTTCAAAAGGAGGGACATCAGGTAACCGTTATTGATAAATCGGATATAACTTCGGGGGCTTCCTTTGTTAATGCAGGATATTTGACTCCTAGCCATATTATTCCCATGGCTTCTCCCGGCAAAATTACTCAGGGACTCAAATGGATGTTTAATTCAGCGAGTCCATTCTATATGAAACCGCGTTGGGATGTGGATTTTTTCAAATGGTCCTGGTATTTTAAAAAGTCATCAACAAAGGCCAAGGTTGAAAAAGCAATTCCGGTTATCAAAGATGTAAACCTTTTAAGTAGGGATTTATTTGAAGGAATTAGAGCCTCCGGAGATTTAGGTGATTTTCAGTTAGAGCGCAAAGGATTGTTGATGATTTATAAAACCCAAGCTTCCTATGAACATGAAATGGAGGTTGCCCGAAAAGCAAGTTTTTTAGGGTTGGAAGTAAATGAACTCAACAAATCACAACTTTCTGAAATCGAACCTAATATCAAAATAGATGCCAAGGGTGCGGTTCATTATGAGTGCGACGGACATACCACTCCGACAGAAATAATGCCCAAAATGCTTCAGTATTTGAAAAATGTCGGAGTTAAAATTCGAACCAATGAAGAAGTTTTGGATTTGTCCTTAAGTAATTCGCAAATCAAGGGTATCAAAACATCCAAAGGAAGCATTTCAGCTGACGAAATTGTTTTAGCAGCGGGTTCTTGGACTGGAATTTTATCCAAAAAGTTGAATATTAAACTCTCTCTACAAGCTGGAAAGGGATATCGTATCAATGTGAAAAGACCTTTAGGTATCAGTATGCCCGCCGTATTGATGGAGTCCAGTATGGCGGTAACCCCTATGAACGGATTTACTCGTTTTGCCGGGACCATGGAGTTTTCAGGGATAAATGATACAATTCGGAAAGAGCGCGTCGAAGCAATAGCTGTGGGCGCTCAAAAATACTATCCAGAACTTGAAATAACCACTGAGGAGAAATCCCAAGCAAAATCTGGTATGCGTCCGGTTACCCCAGATGGGCTTCCGTATATTGGACGTTCTAATAAAATCAAGAACCTGACTTTTGCCACTGGTCATGCAATGATGGGTTGGAGTTTGGGCCCTGCAACGGGTAAATTGGTTTCTGAAATTATCGATAGCAAGAAAACCTCAATGGATATTGATGCTTTCAATCCACAAAGAAAATTCTAGGTTAACAAGAAGAATCCCCAATAATCTTCCATTCCCCATTGATTCTTTTAAACACAATCATAAAAGTACCGTTGGCATTTCCAGCTTCCCGAGTTAGAAAATAACTTCCCATAACCCAATAGGCATCCTCATTGATTTGGGTAATGTTGGCAATTTCAAAATTAAGTGTACCCGTTTCTTTAGTAGTCGGGTAATTCCTTTTATAATTAGCTAATGTCGTTTGCCATCCCTTGCTAATTTTTCCTCTACTGAAATAGGTGAGTTCTTCCGATTGCCAATAACCCGACATAAATCCCTCCAAATCATTTTCAGACCAAGCTTTTTGCTGTTTGTCAAGAATTGAACGTATGACTGCTACATCATCCTTTGCAGTTGGTTTTGTGGTTTTACAAGAGCATACTAAAAGGAGCGCGATAAGTGGAAGGATGGTTTTCATAGGTTTACATTTTATGGTGTTAAGTTAATGAATTTAGATCCTTCATTTCCATTGATTTCTTTAGTATCTTGTTTCGCCAACCATCCTAAGAAATGAAACTATTTAACCGACTAGCTACAATTTTACTTTTCATAGGAGTTCTTCCCCCCTTTCTATCAACAGCTCAGACAACGGATAGCGATGAAAAACCTAACATCTTATTTATCCTATCTGATGACCATACTTCCCAGGCGTGGGGTATTTACGGTGGACCGTTGACCGACTATGTACAAAATAAAAACATTAAACGACTCGTAAAAGAAGGCACCGTTTTAAACAATGCCTTTTGTACGAACAGTATTTGCACGCCTAGTCGCGGAAGTATACTTACAGGTCAGTATAGTCATATTAATCAAGTGTTTACCTTGAGTGAACCTTTGCCAAAGGGGCATCCGAACATTGCGAAGACTTTTGGTGAAAATGGATATCAAACCGCGATTATTGGTAAATGGCACTTGGTTGGGCAACCTGAGGGTTTTGATTATTTCAATGTACTGCCGGGGCAAGGTCGCTATTGGAATCCGATTTTAAAGAGTAAAGAAGGTTGGGGGGATGGCTATGACGCATCCAAAGGAAAAGAGTACAAAGGGTTTTCTACGGATGTCATTACCGACTTAACCATCGAACACCTAAAGCAACGTGATACCTCAAAACCTTTTTTAATGTTCTGTAATTTCAAGGCAACTCATGAACCTTTTGATTATCCTGAACGGTTTAAGGATTTGTATGTTGATATGGAAGTACCAGCTCCAGAATCTCTATTTGACTTTAGTCCAGAGACTACGGGGCGCACTTTTATTGGCCAAAAGCTGGAGAAGCTTGGTAAACGTTGGGACAATGCCACAAAGGATCCTGAGAATTGGTGGACGACCTATCCTGGACTGCCATATCCTCTTGATGGTTTGGATAGTATTCAAAAACGAAAGAAAATCCATCAGAAATTAGTCAAGGATTTTATGCGATGTGGCGCAGCCATCGATGATAATATAGGTAAGCTGTTGGATTATTTAGAGACTGAGGGAATTGCCGACAATACCATTGTAGTATATACAGCGGACCAAGGCTATTTTCTTGGTGAACATGGTTTTTTTGATAAGCGCATGATATATGAAGAATCCCTTCGAATGCCTTTTGTAATTAGATATCCAAAGGAAATTAAGGAAGGAAAACGAATTGATGATATTATACTCAATATTGATTTCCCAGCACTTCTTGTCGATTATGCAGGTATTGAAAGACCTAATTATATGCAGGGAGAAAGTTTTCGTGAAAATTTAAAAGGCAATACGCCCGAAACATGGCGTAAGCAAATGTACTATCGGTATTGGTTACACCACCCAGAACGACCAGCTCATTTTGGAATTCGCAATGATCGATATAAGTTGGCCTTTTTTTACGGACAACCATTAAATAAAAAGGGAACAAATAAAGAGACTACAGAACCAGCTTGGGAATTTTTCGATTTACTGGAAGACCCAAAAGAATTGCACAATGCCATTGCGGAAAGCAAGTATGCGGATATTATTGTAAAAATGAAAATAGAGCTGCTCCGCGAGCGGAAAAATTATAATGACCTAGACAAAGACTCGGAAGTGATGCAAGCAATTCTTGAAAAAGAATTTGAATAATATTTTTAGAAACCAACAGAATGTAATTCAATGAGAATCTACAAAATAAAGGCCGGAGCAGTAATTGAAAACGAAAACCAGTATTTCACTTTGGATGTTGATAATTGGGATGCTTTTCTTAATCGCACCGATTTGTATCGGTCGGTATTGAATGACTTGGTGGGATTGACAGAGGTTGATGATGTGAATTTGAATGCTGTGGAGATTCCTATGGGTACGCAAGAAATTTGGGCATCAGGAGTGACGTATATGCGAAGCAAAGAAGCCCGTATGGAAGAATCGAAAGATGCTGGTGGTGGTACTTTCTATGATAGGGTGTACGATGCTGACCGTCCTGAACTGTTTTTTAAGGCGACCGCCCAAAGAGCGGTACCTCATAATGGTACAGTTCGTATTCGGAAAGATTCAGGTTGGAATGTTCCCGAACCCGAACTAACCCTTTTGGTAAGTTCGGAGGGTACTATTGAAGGCTACACCATCGGCAATGATATGAGTTCTCGCAGCATAGAAGGGGAGAACCCTTTGTACTTGCCACAAGCCAAAACATATGAGGGTTGTGCAGCTTTAGGCCCTTGTATTTATGTTTCTGACAGTCCAATAGATTCCGGAACTATGATTTCTTTGGATATTCTACGCGATGAAAAAACTGTTTTCTCTGGACAAGTATCTATCAGCACCATGAAGCGTAAACATCAAGATTTAGTAGATTATTTGTTTCGGGAATGTAACTTCTCGCAGGGTTGTTTTCTAATGACTGGAACGGGAATTATTCCCCCTGATGAATTTACATTACAGGTGGGGGATGAGACCCGAATTACTATTGAGGGGATTGGGACTTTGGTGAATACGGTTGGATAAAAAATTCCATTTTATTACTATCTTCAACTTTTAAATATAGGTTACCGATGATACGAAAAAGTATACTCCCAATTATTTTGGCAATTCTGTTTCTAGGTTGCGATAGTGATTTTCGACAAGGAAGTTGTGATGAAGGATTTTTTGAACAAGCTGATGGCAATGGCGGTTCTTTTTGCGTGCCAATAACTGAGGAAGGAGTTGATGATGATTCTGATTCTGACCGGACTTAATTTATTTAGTTAAAGAAGGCTATTTGCCTTGGAAACCAATCGCGCCTTCTTTACCTCCATTTTTTTCAACATCCAATCTGGGTAATCAGAGGGGTCTTCTGCTTCATAAACTTGTAAAAACTGGTCTTCTTGAGGCTTCTTTAATTCATCGGGGTGGCAGCCTAAAATTTGTGCTGCGGTGTCTACGCCTGAATGACTTGCCCCAGCAACCCCATGAGAAAGTATACTGGCTCCGCAGAGGTATAAATTTTCGATTTCGCTCTTTGCCTTAAATGCAAATGGACCAATATGTTTTAAACTCTTTTCGGTTCCGTAGACATTCCCTTCTGTGGTGTTGATATAATATTCATTGGTGATTGGTGTACCTAATTCTTGGTGTACAATATGATTGCTTATGCCAGGGACAGCTTTTTCCAAACCTTTCAGCATTTTCTGTGTTAAGTGTTCTTTAAAGGCCAGATATTCCGGAGAACGTTGCGCATCCTCATCTTCGTATTTTTTAAAAGCTTCGTAACCGATAAAAGTAATCACCTCAAGGGTATGGTGTTTTCCATCAAAACTTATCGGGTCTTTTAGAGTTGTACAGCTGATGAACATACCTTCAAATGGTTTGTCAGAAGTTAAGTCGGAACCCATTGCCTTATCGTAGTACTCATCTTGGTCCTTATCAGGCATCATCCAGATATTTCCTGAATCCAAACCTGCGGCCACGACATCCATATCTACCGTCAAAAACAGCATTAGGGACGTACAACTGTAAATCGTCTTTTCTAGTTTCTTTTGCAGTTTTGCGCTGAGATGTTCTTTCCCGATTAAATCATTATAGGTGATGCCCACATCTGCATTCGAAATGATTTGATTGGCAAATAGCTGTTGCCCATTTTCCAATTCTACGCCCACAGCTTTTTTCTGCTCGGTCCCTTCTAGAAGAATACGTCTCACGCCTTTGCTCGTCCAAACCTCTCCCTTGTATTTTTTAATCGCATTGGTCATAGCTTTAATAAGGGCGCCGCCCCCACCAGCGGGATAATATCCCCCATAAAAGTAATGAAACATCAAAGCAGAATGTAGAATGAATGCTGCTTTTCGCGGTTGCACCCCGTGGTCGCCGCATTGAATGTTCAGTATATTTTTAAGTAAGGGGTCTTTAATATGCCAATTAATAACACGACGAAGATTGAACAGTCCATATTTACCAAAATGTCGCGTTTTATAGGGAATAGTAAGTTTCTGCCAAAAGCCCTTGAAATAGGGGAGAGAGTATAGTTCTTCACTCACTTTCCGAATAAGGCCAAGGTACTTTTTGATTCTTTTTTCTTCCTTCGGAAAACGTTCACATAAGCGAGATACCAATAGTTCAGGGTCCGCTGGAAAATCAAAGCGATGTTCCCCTATATGTACATGCTCATATGCATCGGGATTCATCCTGAAAAATGCTAAATCATTGGCGATTCCCAAACCGCGATACAAGTTATTTGTAGCTTCACCTTCTCCACATAGCCCCACATAATGTACTCCGGGTGTAAATCGATGTCCGTTTAAGTAGAAGCTGTGGCACCAACCTCCAGGCACATCATGTTGTTCAAGCACAAGGACTTTTTGCCCCGCTCTTGATAAACATATAGCTGCTGCAAGTCCGCCTGCACCAGAACCTATAATAATCGTGTCGTATGCTGTATCGAGGGTATCTTGGAGCATTCAATTTTCTTTTTCAATTCGAAGATAAAAAGAAAAAGAGTAGCTTTTTTAATTTATTATTGGGTCAAGGCCTTTGCGATGGCCGCCTCAACCAAAGGTTCCATTACCGCATAGCCTTCTTTTGTTGGATGGACCTCATCGGCCGCATATTTTTTTGGAAGTCCACCGCGATCATCAACCATTGCCGAGAAATAATCGAGATATACATGTCCCGTCGCGTCACAATAGGCCTTAATCATTTTATTTAACGAGATAATTTTCGGCGCCGGTTCCAAACCTGGTTTCCACGGATAATCATATGCCGGAAGCGTAGAGGATAACACTACTTTAATACCATTGGCATGGGCTATTTCTGCCATTCCTTTGATATTGTCGATAATCATCTCTAGCGTAGATGGGCCGGTATTACCTGCTATATCATTTGTACCAGCTAGTAGCACAACTACTTTTGGTTTTAGGGTGACTACGTCTTGACGAAAACGTATTAACATTTGAGGCGTGGTCTGACCACTAATTCCTCTGTTAATCCAAGGCTTTCCTTCAAAGAACTCGGGACGGGAATTAATCCAGCCTATGGTAATTGAATTCCCCATAAAAACAACACGGTCTTCGTTTTCAGCTGGATCCTCCAATGTGGCATTTGCTTCTTGAAATTGCGCTAGATTTGGCCAATCTTGATGTTGCTGTGCTTTAGTGGTAGTACATCCTAAGGTCGCTAGTATACCAGTCATAAGAAGAATTTTTATTTTTTTCATGAATAGAGTTTTATTATTATTCCTGCAAAGGAAGGAATCTTTTCTTTTACCGCTTTAAAGTATCAAATTCTTTCTCTTCTTCCAAGTTCAGTGGGAGTTCACTTTTTAATTTCTCCAACGTTGGTCGCTGAAAAAACAAATAGACGATTAAGCAAATTGCTATTATCAAATGCATGGCATTTCCGCTGTAATAATAAGCAAAAAGCGCTAAGAACGCAGGAGCTTCAATAAGCGCATATTTTACGATTGACGCCAATTGATAGCGTTGTAATTTGGTTAATAAGAGCTCCTCTTTGGGAAGCTTACGAATCAGATTTTGATAAACGAACTTGCTTCCGAAATAACCTGCCATTGCGATAATGGGTACGATATAGATAAATACATCATTTGTATCGGTACTAACTGCAAAACTCCCATTTTGGAAGAATGCAAAAGCACCAAAAACGGCCAAGCCTATGCATAATGACCCATGAATGATAGTTAAGATTTTAATGAAAGACTTCGGCTGCATGTCAGTTAATCGGATTCCTAGTTTCTGGATTGCTAAATTATTCTGTTGGCGCGGAATGCAATAACTCCATTCCTGTTGATGATCTTGGCTTGAAACCCGCCCAGTTTTTCTCATTCGAATCGGACTGAACGTCTAAATACTTTTTGAAGTCTTTTTGCTTTAAGTGCGTACCGATAAAAGCGGTTACAAAATGTTGGTTTACATTGTTGATTTTTCGCTGGTCCCAAGTGGAATCAGCGTAGCGATAATATTCATCAATATGCAAGCCGGGCTGAAGTGATTCGGCCGGTGGGGGATTGGGAGCAACATTGTGTCTTGCACCCATATAAGTTAAAAGATATCTATCGGCATTCACTGCACCTTGGTAAATTGCTTTGATTCCTTTCTCATAACCAGAGATGTCATCTTCGCTTCCGGCGATAAACAAGGTTGGTGTTTTTAGTCCTTTTAATCCTTCAGCATCCCAAACGCCTCGTTCCATTCCCCAAGGGGCAAATGCAACCACAGCTTTGATTCGCGGGTCGACCATTTTTTGGTATTCCGGATTACTAGCCGAATGTATGCCTATGGCCTTGCTTCCTCCGGTCATTCCGACTGTAAATCCTGCGAAAGCATCACTGTATCCCGCCCCAGCAACATTAAGTACACCAAATCCCCCCATGGAATATCCTATAATAGCCGTGTTATCCGCATCAATTAGCCCTTTCAGTAAATCCTTGCTTTTACTACTACCAAGTGATTCCATTTGATTCAGTACGAAACGAATATCCAGCGCTCGATTCAATAAGGTGCTTTGAAAAGCATTGGCATCCTTAAAGGTAGAATCGGTATGGTCAATCGCGGCAACTATGTACCCTTTGGAAGCTAAATTCTCTGTAAGGTAAGTCATCAAATATCTAGAGCCCACATAACCATGGGAAACAATAACCAAGGGAAAACCACCTTCTTTTTTAAGTGGAACGGCGTCTCTTACGGCGCGACCCTTAAAAGTAAATGGAACTAAGGGGCGAAGCGTATCTCCACGTGTACCCATTACCTCATTATAGGTAGTCGTCGCCTTAACATTTACGGGTAAGGCAGATGGGTACCAGATTTCTACAGTGAGTGGTCGGTCATACAAGGGGTCATTGCCATCCTTGGAGTTTAGAATATCCACCTGATCCGGATTTAACATGTCATAGGTTCCTACTCCGACCGAATATTCACCACGAGCCGATAATTCCGGAGCATCCGGCAAGGGATCTCCGTATAAAAAATCCTGAGCGTTGGTAGAAATTGAAAAAACAAGTAATGGCAATAAAACTAAAATGTAGTAGCTCTTTTTCATAGGAATATTTTGGATGAACTCTAAATGTAGGGAAAATAGTTAGAAATCCGATGTCAGAAGATTGAAGTGATTTTTTCTAATGACGAATTACGTATGCATATTGACGGAATGATGTAATAGGATAGTATTTCAACCGTTAATTTCAAGACCTTCATAGGCACCCTTTATCATTGCCTCTCCATATTTACGTTCAAGTCTTCGGATTGTAAAATGGGCTTTCGCCATGTTCTGAAAATGATTGATAAAGGCCAAATTGACGGAACCTCCACCTGCAGCTCCAATTACAGGTATTGCCTGGGCAACAAACTTCTCTGAAACCTGAATGCTGAATCGGGAAGCTATAGCTCCAATAAGTTTCATGAGCGTATTGTTACTTCCTTGTAACACTGCCCCCATGCCATGTTTAGACGCATATGAAGTGGCATTTTTTACTGCGGAACTTAGGGCTACCCGTGTAGCGTAGTATCCGGTATCCAAATTGTCATCATGTTTGGACTTACCGCCTAAAGCAAGAACTTGCAAACAAGCCAACTGGGTGTCATATGAACTCAAATCCTCTCCTTCGCTTCGTGCAATATCCATAATGGAGCGCATCATGAATTTAGTAGCTACGGTCAAGTCAACTGCGAAAGCCGTCGCACCAAAGGCGCCTCCAACAATACCCGAAGAAGTTACCAAAGCTTTATAGGTCCTATTTGAAGGAGCAGCTTTTGTTTTTCCTTTTTTCATGGTCTTTAAGTTTGCCTTCACAACCGTATGCAACACTTTATGAGCCAACTGCTGTAACCATTTTTGTTGTTTTTGAGGGAGTTTGTCAATTCCTGTTTCCAATACACCTCCAATACGATTCAGACCTTTCATTGCCCAACCGATTTCTTCCATCTTCTTTTTGGCGGACCTTAGTTCGATTAAATCTTTTTCGGAAAGTGTTGTTATCAGGGAAGTACTCATTTAAGAATTTTAGATTCAGCTTTACATATTGGTAGTTGGTTTTCTTTTTTTGTTACAAACGGGTAAAGTATTTAAGGTGATATTTCATTCGGAATGCTAAAACGCAAAGAGCGCAAGGTTTTAAGCAAGGTTAACAAAGAAATTGAGGTGGCTTTGCGTCCTTTGCGCTTTCTTAGCGAACCTTGCGTTTAAACTTTTTATTCTAAGGACTCCCTTTTGATTGGAGGTTGCCCATTGACTTTCAATTCAAAAATATCATTTCGCGCATAATGTCCGATAACATCAAAGTCCAGTTTACTTTTGGCTACATCTTCCAAGTCTAGTTCTGTGACTAAAACCCCTGGTTTATTAAACAACGGACCAGCAATTACTTTTCCCAATGGCGAAACAATAATACTTCCACCAGGGCAAATAGTGTCAGGTTCATCTTTTACGCTATGACTGTATTTCTCCGGATACATTGATTTGGTGTAATACTGATTACATCCTAAAACAAAACAGCGACCTTCTAGTGCGATGTGTTTCATGGTAGCTGTCCATTCTTCTCGGGAATCAGCAGTGGGAGCAATATAGATTTCCACTCCTTTTTGATACATGCTCATACGTGCCATGGGCATATAGTTTTCCCAGCATATGAGTCCACCAAGTTTACCAATTGTCGTTTGAAAACTAACTAGTGATTCTCCTGAAGCCTCAGCCCAAATAAGACGCTCTGTACCTGTAGGTTTTATTTTGCGGTGTACGCCTAGTAGTCCTTGCGTAGGGGAGATGTAGAGCATGGAGCAGTAAAGACTCCCATTGGTATTTTGCTTTTCCGTGACCCCGACGACCAAATAAATGTTTTGTTCTTTGGAAAGCTTTTCCAAACGAGTTCGGTCATCACTTTCGAGGTCAATGCTATTGGCCGTATAATCGGCGTAAAGCTCCCTACCTGAATCAGACCGACTTCCAATTTTTGCCCCAAAGTCAAACCCTCTAGGATAACCCGGAATAAAAGACTCTGGAAAAACTAATAAATCACAGCCTTCATTAGCATATGTCTTCACTAAGGATTCTAGCTTTTGTAAAGTCTTCTCCTTATCAAAGAAAACTGGACTCTCTTGAACTACGGCAACCTTGACTTTCATAGCTCTAAGATAACTTTTTAGGAGCTAACCACTAGAAAGGCAAAATAGGCAAACAATCCCAACAGAATAATAGCTAAACTACCATATATTACTATTTCAATCAGCGCTCGTTTTTTGGCCTGTTTTCTTATTTTTAACTTAATAGTCTTCAAGTCTTCTTTAGAAACTTCTTTAAACTCCAATTCAGTTTTACCTGAGGTTTCGATAAAGAGATTTTTTGTTTCTTTGAATTTTTTGCGCTTCAATAGAGACCGATTATTCTTAATTACATTGATTGCATCCTGTCCGTAACCCATATTTATTATAAATATAACAACCAATAAAAGAAGCTCAAAGTAACAATGGTACACCCAATGTAAATTCCGATTTCAACTTTCGCAGCTCGTTTTGCTTTTGTCCGAATTTCCATTTTAATGCGGAACAACTCTTCTGCTGATACTTGCTTGAATTCCAACTCGGTTTTACCTGATGTCTCGTAAAGCAAGGTTTTTAAATCTTTGAGTTTTCTTTTTTTAAGAAGAGCCCTATTCTCCTTTAAACTCGTAATTGCGGCTGCTATGGTTCCTGCTGAGCTCATATTCTAAATATAAAATATCCAATACAGTCCGTAGAGTACCACCATCGTACACAAAAGATGTATGCCAGCGTCTTTCCAAGCATCTTCTTTCGCTTTTCTTCGAATATCAACTTTGATTTGGGCCAATTTTTCAGGAGATATCTCTTTAAACTCCAACTCGGTCTTATCCGTAGAGTCTAAATACATGTCTTTTACCTCTTTAAAGGTGCTTCGTTTTCTTAGTAAAGCTCTGTTGGCTTTTACTACTAACATCGGTTGTCCTGCGTATCCCATAACTTCATCTTTTAATTATGGGTAATAAAAAATAAACTTTTGTTACAAAAAGGTCAACATACCAGTTATATCGAACAACCAAAAACTTTGAAATGGTATTAGAACCAATTCAAGATTACAAAGAAAAGAATCAACCCCAAAAACCTTACAGCATTGGAAAGTAAATTTTGCTTTACATAGGATTCAGGGAAATTGGCTTCTTTTAATTTCTTGTACGTTCTGTACGCATTTCCCAATAAAAAAGTCGTAATAAAAACCATGAAAACTAAACTGGCTGAACCTTGGTCTACCCATTTAAACTTAATGTTTGAAAAAAATAGGCCTAAGATTAGTATCAAAATTATGAAGCTATATATACCACTTCTTGAAAAAAGGGTAACCAATCGGGCCTTCTGGTCATCATTCAATTTTTCAGAAGCTTTTTGATTAATTCTACGACCTATAAAAGAACTTGCCAAAATTACGAGAATGGCAATCATGAAATTATCCATGAATGATTTGATTTAAGATTAAAATTAAGGCTTAATATTTAGCACTCTTCCCATTGCTCATAGTCCGTTTTATAAAATCACGAATATCATTATTTGCATTCTGAAGATCTTCCCTTCGCAAATACATCATATGCCCTGAACGATAGCCCTTAAAATCAAAACGTTCTTTCATCTTTCCGCTCGGGTCTGTTTGCCACATGGTGTATTTTGCCTGAAAGTAGGTTGTTGCACCATCATAATAACCGGATTGCACGAGAACATTTAAATAGGGGTTTTGTGCCATTGCCTGGCGCAGATTATCACGTGTATTATCATCATCATTATTCCATGGACGAACAGGGCCGAACATATTGTATTTGATATCAGTCTTAAACTTGAGTTCTTCCTGTAAATAATAATTGATAGCAGGGGTAAAACTATGTAGCCAAGAGGTTAATTCTGCACTGTAGTCCGGTTGAATACCTGCCAATTGTCTATCAATGCCTAAATACCTGGAATCAAGCCTTCCGATAGTATTGCCGCGCTCTTTCAGCAGGTTTTTCCAGAAATACTGGACTGGAACGACCAAATTTTGATCCAGAATTTCCTCTTTGGATAGTCCGGAATAATAAGCCATTTTTTCTGCTACGGCATTCTTTTCAGTTTTCCCTATAAATCCTCCCTTCGCCAAAGCCGGAATCAAGGTATTTACAGCATAATTCTCAGATTCTGGGAGAATCTCCAATAAATCCTTGTTCTGCAATTCAGATGGCAATGCTTTGTGATGCCAAGCTGCTGCAGTATAATAAGGTAAACTTATAGCGTTTTCAACAGCACCTCCAGTATTGTATAATTTGTAATCCGCAGGAGAAACCATGATAACGCCGTTGAGATACATCCATTGTTGATTTTGTAAGGCTAGGGAGAGTCCCATAACACGGGTACCTCCGTAACTTTCGCCAACAATGTATTTGGGTGAACGCCAACGATTATTTCTGGTAACAAAGGTGTTTAACCATTCGGCTAGATATTTAATATCCGCATTTATACCGAAGAATTTTTCGCGATCTACTTCTTTTCCTGATTCAGGAATCGTACGGCTATATCCTGTATTCGCAGGATTTACGTAAACGATATCCGTCACATCTAAAACGGAATATGGATTTTGCTTCACGCCGTAAGGTTGTACCGGATATCCCTCATCGTCAATTTTCAGTATGCGTGGTCCGGCTTAGGCTAGGTGCATCCATACTGACCCTGAACCTGGTCCACCATTGAACGAAATCAAAAGCGGTCGAGAGGCACGGTCTTTCACATTGTTTCTGGTATAATAGGTATAATGCAATGCTGCAACAGGTTTTCCCATTTCATCCCAAACTGGTTGTGTGCCAGTTTTGGCGGTATAGTTGATGGCTGTGCCATTAATGGTGACACTATGCTGTGTAGTCACGACTGTGTCGACAGGAAGTTTCCTTTCTTGGGAAATTGTAAATTGAAAAGTGAGAATGGAGATACCTAAAAAGAGCGTGAATTTTTTCATGTTTTTATTGGAATTAGTCTGGATAAATGTAGACAAAAGGAAGTTTGAACGCAACTTGATATGCAGGGTATAATGGAAACTAGATATATGCTATTCATCCTTACTTAAAATAATGTTTTAAAATGCCGATTTTTCGTAGTTTTAAAAGGAATTCTAAAGAATACCAATTATGTCAACTATCAGCAGAAGGACTTTCAATAAAAAACTAACCCAGGGAATGGCGGCAACTACACTGTTGGCAGGTATGCCTCTGGCTTGTGGAATGGGAGCTGGGCAACAGGAAAAGAAACTAGGGATAGCCTTAGTTGGTTTGGGGAGTTATAGTGCCGGACAATTAGCACCTGGCCTCGTGAATACTGAACACTGTTATTTGGCAGGTATCGTTACGGGTACTCCGGCCAAGGAAAAGCAATGGATGTCCCAATATAACATTCCGAAAGCGAATGTATATAACTACGAGAATTTTGATGAAATAGCAAAGAATGATGCCATTGATATTGTCTATGTTGTACTGCCGAATAGTATGCATGCAGAATTTTGTATTCGTTCGGCCAAGGCAGGGAAGCATGTAATCTGCGAGAAACCTATGGCCGTAAGTGTCTTAGAGTGCGATGCTATTATTGAGGCTTGTAATACTGCCGGTGTTAAATTAAGTGTGGGTTATCGTATGCAATCTGACCCTTATACAAATGAAATCAAACGATTGGTACGCAAAAAAACCTTCGGCGATGTGCATTACGTTTCTTCTGATGCTGCATATGTTTCAAGAGGGAATCCTGATCAGTGGCGCTTGAACAAATCACTTTCCGGTGGTGGGGCACTTTTGAATATGGGAGTCTATTCCATTCAAAGCAATATCTACGGAACAGGAATGAACCCAATTTCGGTCGCTGCTCAAGAATTCAGTACCATGCCTGAGTATTTCAAGGATACCGATGAGACCATTACGGCCCAAATGCAATTTCCGAATGGGGTAGTGGGTAATCTATTTACGAGCCATAACGCCAATGCAAATCGTTTGTTTGTGAGTTTTCGAAAGGGATGGGCAGAATTAAATCCTTGTCACAATTATGGGCCTTTGGCTGGAAGAACATCTGAAGGTAAGGAAATCAAATTCCCGCATAAAAGCCAACAAATGCTCCAGATGGATGATTTTGCAAAACATATCAAAACCGGAAGCACCAATGTAGCTCCTGGAGAAATGGGCAAGCGGGATATGATTATTTGTGAGGCTATTTATCAATCCATCCGTGAAGGAGGTAAAACTGTTCCTCTGGATTTAGGTACTATGGGGATTGTTAAGTCTTAGGTAGTTTTGCCTAATTATTCCTATGCTATAGGCATAAAACTACCCATCCACTGCATCTTATGTTAAGTCTACAATTTCTTAACACGGATTCTTATTTTAGAAAAAGACCACATTGTCTATTAAAAATATATACATCCATCTCTGTTTTAGTTGGTTAGCTTTTTGAGTTTGCTTTAGCCTTTTAAATAAACGTTTTCTTACCGTAATCTAAAGCCCACCAGAATTTTAATTTTTTGTTACCCCCTTAACCTAAAATTCAATAGAATTTAAAAAAAGGAATACATCTAGGTAATACCACTCGAACATTCGGTCTCTAGTTTTGTTAAAGAAATTTTAAAACCTAAAAACAGTTAACAAAATGAGAACACTTGAAAAATGGCTAGTATGTGCTGGGGTTGTTGCAACAGCATTTTCTTGCGACCGAATTGATGATTTTATTGGTGATGGTGGTGGTAATGGTAGCGATGAACCAAAAAAAGAAATGGAACCTCTGACGAGCTCGGTAGTTCCTGACGGGGTATTTACCTTGAAAGGGGAATTCGCTGGAAGTGCGGATCTGTCTATGGTACTAACATCAGCTGACATTCTACCCTCAGATTCCACTTTCGTTTACGGGTCATTTATGGATGGAGCTGCACTTTATCCCAATGGAGACGACACGTATGCTTTCATTAATAATCTTGAATCTGACTATTCTATTGCGCGAATTCAAATGAATTCTAAATTACAACCGTTAGAAGGTGATTATATAGTGAATTCCACCGCAACTGCATTTACCGCACAGTGTTCTGGCTCTTCTGTGACCGTTGAAGAACACGGTTTCGGACCTTTATATCTCTCTGGCGGCGAATGGGGAGGCAATGCCAAAGGTGTTTACAAAGTAAATCCATTCCGCCCAACGGAAGATAGGATTGAAGCTGAAAGACTACCGGCACTTGGCGAGTGGTCAACAGAGAATGCCGTAGTTATAGGTAAAGATGCATTCCCAGGACGAACTGTGGTTTTTATGGGTGATGACGATAGCAACAATAAATATCCGGAATCACATTTTGCCATGTACGTCGGTTCACGTGGTGATTTGAATGGTGGAAGTCTTTATGTATTAAGAGGCAAGAACCCAGTTGAGACTGGTATTGGTGAAGGCGGACAACTTTTTGAAATGGGAATGGCTGAAGGAACTAGCTACGATGTAGAATGGGTTGAAGTTTCAGAAAGAACAATTTCCGAGTTGAATCAGGAAGGTATTGACTCATTGGCCATTGGTTTCCAAAGAATTGAGGATATCGATTGGAGAAGAGGCTCGGCGGAAGCTAATAGGGAGGTTTATTTCAATGCAACGGGTAGATATCGTTCTGATAATCCCGACTTAGCTAGTAGAGGCACTACATTTGGTCGTGTTTACAAATTAATTTTGAATCCTGATGAACCAATAGGAGATGCTAAAATAGAGGTTGTTATGGACGGTGATTTGAAAGGTGGTAAAGCGGATGGAATGCACTCACCTGATAACATTTTGGTCACAGAGAACTACGCTTACATTCAAGAAGATCCGAATGGGTACGCCGACCTGAATCCTAAAATTTCCGGTTTTGCAAAAATGTGGCAGTACAATTTGAATACTGGAGAGGTTAAAGAGGTTATGGAGTGTAATCAGCAAGGTGCTGCAGCACTTGGCTACGGGGTTACTGACAGAAATTGGGAAATCACCGGTGTCATTGATGTAACTGACATCATTGGAGCTTCTGAACCTACTTTTCTTGGTGGTGCCCAAGTTCATGGGTGGAACTTTAGTACGACCCCTGAAACCGCCGTAAGGGCAGACGGATTAAAATTTGTAGATCCCACTGCAATTTCTGAGGACCAGGCCCGATTAGAAGGTTCATTCTTGTTCAAGATTACAGGTCTTCCAAGATAATAGTCTGTTTATATAAATTTTAAACCAATAGAGGGTTCTCTAGCTTCGGGGAACCTTTTATTGGCTATTTAATACTTCTTTGAAATGAATTTAAAGAATACATTTAACTTAATTCTAGTTCTTCTTATCCTATTGTCCTGCAAGAAAGAAGAAAAGAAACTAGCGCTTTCCACCACTACAAATGCAGCATCGGTATTCAACAGCTCCATCAGAAATCACTATTTCAAAACTTTAGATAGTGCGGCATACTACATTCAAAAAGTGGATACCATAAACGTACTGGACGAAAACAAAATCAATTTTTTACGGAGTCGTAAATGGTATAAAAAAGCCGAGCCTATGCTTATGGCCTATGATTATGAAAATTATTTATCTATGAACGCGCCCAACCTATTGAAGGTTGAAATAGATGATTACCAAGATATCAAGGTACTCAAACCAAAAAGTTATCAAGTTCTTGAAGAGTTGTTATATGCTGAAGAAGGTTTTGAAAATAAGGAGATGCATTTTGTTGCCGAATACTTAAAGGTACGAATTCCGTACATACGAAAGAATCATATCCTCATACAACAACGTGATAGACATCATTTAAAAATGATACGTGATGCGATAGTCAATATTGCAACCAAAGGAATCACCGGTTTTGACTCACCAATGCTAGCCAACTCATTACAGGAGGCCATCTACAATTATGAAACCATCCGTGAAATCCTTAGTATTTACGAACCCGGTTTTACCTCTAAAGCTTTATACCTGTCATGGCTTGCAGAAATAGAAGCTACCACAGCTAATTTGAAAGACGGTGACTTTGACAATTTTGACCGCTTTTCCTTTATAAAAAACCATACCAACAGACAACTTGATTTGATTAATAAAACGGCGGAAGATTGGGGCGTAATACTGAATACTTCAAGAGCCTTGAACCCGACTTCTAACAATCTGTTTGATAAAGACTTCTTCAATATGAAGCTTTTTTCGGCTCCCCACTCGCCCGAGATTACGGATGAAAGAGTTGAACTTGGTCAAACCTTATTTAATGACAAATCGCTTTCAAGTAGCGGTACAATTAGCTGTGCAACTTGTCATCACAAAGAAAAAGTCTTTACTGACGGACTCAAAAAAGCAAGGGGAATCAACAATGAAGAGCTTCAGCGTAATACACCTACTTTGGCCTATGCGGTTTATCAAAAATCGATGTTTTATGATGGTCGTGCTACTGGGCTTGAAGACCAAATTGTAAATGTAGTCAATGATGAAAACGAATTCCATCTTGACTTGAATACTATGGAAGAGCGAATTAAGTCAAATGCTGATTATGTGAAGCAATTCGATTCCTTGTACGAAGGAAAAATCTCAAATCTCAATGCGCGTCATGCCATTGCCACTTATATCAGAAGTCTTGCTCCTTTTGACTCAAAGTTTGATAGGAATATGAAAGGTCTTGAAGAAACACTAACGGAAAAAGAGGTGTTAGGCTTTAATCTCTTTATGGGAAAAGCTGCCTGCGCTACATGTCATTTTCCTCCAACATTCAATGGTACGGTACCCCCAAAATACATGGAAACTGAATTTGAAAACTTGGGTGTTCCTAAGAATGCCAGTTTTGAACACCCGATATTGGATCAGGATCCTGGCCAATACGATCCTTACGAAGTTGAGGAAAAACGAAATTTTTTCAAAACTTCCACCGTCCGAAACATAGAGCTTACCTCACCCTATATGCACAACGGGGTCTATGAAACATTAGATGAAGTGATAACCTTTTATAATGTTGGAGGAGGACAAGGCATGGGATTAGATGTACCGTATCAAACGCTACCATCGGACTCCCTCCACTTGAGCGAAAGGGAATCCAAAGCCTTGATTGCCTTTATGAAAACACTTACAGATAAAGAGTTCTCTCCCAAACAAGAGCATACTTCTCTGATGGTAAATGTTGATAAATAAGAGATTGTTTTAGTCATGTCTTTCTTTAGGTGTGGTATTAAAAAATAAATGAATTACTAGCGACAAGCAACGAGAATGCGAATATTTAAAACCCACCAAATGAAAAAGAGTTTTTTAAAGCTTAACATCTGTTTAATCCTGTTATCAATTTTGTTAGTTTCTTGTAAAAAAAACGAAAATATAACCTATGATGCCATTAAAGACAGTCTAGAGCTAAATGAAGACGTAGAGGAAAATTTATCTCTAGCTGAACTTATAGCCAGCACGAATCAACTATCGCTTTTAACGGAGGCACTATTGGCAACTGATTTACCAACCACCCTGGATTCCAAATATCCAATCACATTATTTGCTCCAACCAACACAGCTGTCATGGAGCTTTTTGAACTATTGGGAGACGACTATAATAGTTTTGAAGATTTCGATAGCTTGTTGGAACAAGAAATCCTTACACGCATTTTGACTTATCATATGGTGGAGGGAAATTTATCTTCAACCGATTTCGTTACTGGTGAAATGCAAACATTGTATGAGGGAAATACAATCGAGTTTATTCACACTGGAGATACTTTCGTAATCAGCGACGCTTCCGAAATTGATGCCATACCTTTTGTGCTAGATAAAAAAGCGACCGATGGAACGCTACATATAATAGACAAGATTTTGATTCCACAAGATGTTTTTGAATTCTTGAATACCTTGAATCCTCCAAATACGGTTGAAAAAACTATAAAGGAGCTCATTGAGGAAAATGAAGAATTTGCATTTTTGAAAAAAGCTTTAGTACTTACAGGTCTATTGGATACTTTGGGGGAAGACGGACCTTTTACCATCTTTGCGCCTTCAAACAACACTTTGACAGGATTGCTTTCGGCTCTTGGAATTGAATTTGAGAGTCTTGATGATTTCAACACTGAGGAAGAGATAGACTTGCTGCGTGATATATTATTATATCATGTAGTTCCTGGTACATTAGAATCCAAAGACTTTAGGATTGGACCTTTGGTCACGCTTTCTGATGAAAACTCTATTTCAATTGACGAAAATGAAGACGAATATGTTTTAATTGATGCCACAACGTTGAGTTCAGAATTTCTAACAACAGATATCCCTGCTCAAAACGGAATTGTTCATGTGATAGACCGTGTATTGATACCTGAATCTTTGGTCAACCAAGTTGCTAACTCAGTTTCCTTGGCCTTTGAACGTGTTATGGAAAATGCAGGTGAACTTAATACGGCGTTGGAGTTTTTTCGTTTGGTACAAGATCGTATGAATTTGGAGGTACTCTCGGAAAAGGAATTCACTTTCTTTTTTCCATCGGATCAAGCCTTTGTAGATTTATTCAACGAAATCGGTTATGATAAAATTCAGGAGTTCAATAATAGTGAGCAAGGTTTGGAAATCGTAAAAATTATTCTTTCATACCACTGTGTTGAAAATCAGACTCTTAAATCCGAAGATTTTCGTAATGGACAAGTTTTAAATACTTTTCAAGGCGATGAACTAGGCATCCTATTGGAAACCGATATTTTTGTTATAGATAAAACAGCTAAACAGTCAAAATTGATATATGAAGATTTAGAAGTACTCAATGGCTTCATTCATGTTATTGATAAAGTGTTATTACCACAAGAAGTTTTAGATTCCCTGTAAGAATCAAATTCATTAAAACTTTTCAAAAACCCCCAATCCAAATAGGGCGAAATCATATTTAACAGGGTCATTGGGGTCTAGCTTTCGAAGACTTTTGTCTAATTCGGCTAGTGCTTTTGCATCATTTTGCTTCCGTTTGAGCAATTTGAGTTTTCTCGCAACATTTCCAGAATGAACATCTAAGGGACAAGATAGGAGCGAAGGACTAATTCTATTCCATAATCCGAAATCAACACCTGTGGAATTGTCGCGAACCATCCAACGTAAAAACATGTTGATGCGTTTTGCAGCCGAACCTTTTAAAGGGTCACTGACATGTTTGGTCGTTCTGGTTTGATGAGAAAGCTCAAAGAAGGTCTTTTTAAATCCCGATATGGCAGGTTGCATGGAGTCTGAGTTGACATTCTGCGCAAACACACTTTCCAAACCTTTGTGATTTTGATAAATGTTTTTTAAACTTCTGATGAAATAAATAAAGTCAATATCATTAAAAGTTCGATGGACAAACCCTGCAAGTTTATCTAAGTCTGTTTCCTTATGATTCAGAACAAAATCATGAGGAGAATTGTCTAATAGCTCCATCATACGATTTGCGTTGTTAATGATACTTTTTCGATTTCCCCATGCAATCGTTGCAGTTAGAAAAGCACTAATTTCAACGTCTTCTTTTTTAGAAAATCGATGTGGAATTTGAATGGGGTCGCTTTCCAAAAACTTAGGATGATTGTATTGTATCACTTTGGCATCCAGAAATTCTTTGAGTTCGCTTTTGGTCATTCTATAGGAATATCGAGAAGTTGAAATACGACTAATGGTCCGATTAAAATAAGGTTGTAGAGCGAATGTAGTACCATGGCCCATATTAAACCGAAGCGAACGCGAATGAAGCCTAAAAAGAATCCAGCACTAATCTGTGGTGCAACCAATATTGGAGAGAGCAAAAGCGTAGTCTTGGTTATTTCAAAATTTGAAATGTGAATAAAGCCGAAGATTAGGGTAAGTACATAAAAAATGTATTTGAAATAGCTTTTATCTCTAAAAAATACCATAGGTCCTCTGAAAAAGAATTCTTCAAATAAAGGAGCCAGGACTACAGCTCCAAAAAGCAGGAACCATGGAGAATAATTTTCTAATGCCTCCTCAATGGCATGCTTTCCTAATTCAGGATTAAGGAATTCTGCTATAAGTTCCGTGATTCCAGCAAATACAATACTTGATATCAAGGCAATCACCAATAACTTCAATAGAACCTTGAGACGATACGTATCACTCGTATTTTCGTCTTCTTCAAAAAAAGGATTCTTCAAAAAACTCCAGAGCTCTTGCAGCATAATTAGATTTCTAAATATTGGCCACCGTTTTTTCTTGAGAAGTAATCAAGCCATCCACCATGACCAATTTTCGGTCGGCCAAATCCGCTAATTGTTCATTATGCGTCACGATAACAAAGGTTTGCCCGAATTTATCACGTAGTTCAAAAAATAACTTATGTAGAGTATCAGCACTTTCAGAATCTAGGTTCCCACTTGGCTCATCTGCAAATATGATAGATGGACTGTTCACTAAAGCTCGAGCAACGGCGACTCGCTGCTGTTCACCTCCAGATAATTCATTAGGCTTGTGATTGTATCGATGGGAAAGTCCTAGAAAATCAAGTAATTCCTTGGCTTTTTCCTCTGCTGCCCTAGGAGGTGTTTTTTTAATATATGCAGGAATACAAACATTCTCCAAAGCGGTAAACTCTGGAAGCAGTTGGTGGAATTGAAATATGAATCCGATATGTTCATTTCGAAATTTGGCCAACTCTTTATCAGAAAGATTAGTTACTTCAATGCCATTGATAACCAATTTACCATGGGCCTTGTTGGAAGGCACATCCAAAGTTCCGAGAATTTGAAGGAGCGTGGTTTTTCCGGCGCCTGAGGCTCCCACAATCGACACTACTTCTCCCTTTTTTATATGTAAGTCAACTCCCTTTAAAACTTGGAGTTGACCATAAAATTTCTCAATATTCGAGGCTTTAATCATGCTTCTGTTTTTCCAAGGATGAAAGTAAACATTAGGGTGGACATAGCAAAATAGGGTAGTCTATTGATTTTGCAAATAGGAAGATAGTTTTTTGATTTAGGTATACTACATGTGTGTTGAATTTCAGAAGTATCTTAAGAATGCTAATTAAATCTTAATTTTATTTTAACAAGAGAATTATGCGTAAATTTGTTTAGAGATTGTAGAAAAAGAATAAACAAAATAGATTAGATGTCTCCATACCAAAATTTAGAAGAATACAATTTAGAAATAACAGACGAAGTCAAAGAACGCTATTCCTCAATCATTGATGAGATAGGTGAGGATGTCGAACGTGAAGGTTTGGTAAAAACTCCAGAGCGTGCTGCAAAGGCCATGTTGTTTCTGACTCAGGGTTATCAACAAGATGCTGCCGAGATTCTAAAAGGTGCTATGTTCAAAGAAGATTATGATGATATGGTTATCGTAAAGGGTATTGAATTGTATTCGTTGTGCGAACATCATATGCTTCCTTTTTTTGGGAAAGCGCATATTGCCTATATTCCCAATGGACATATTGTCGGATTGAGTAAAATTCCTAGAATCGTTGATGTTTTTGCAAGACGCTTGCAAGTGCAGGAGCGCTTAACACATGATATCTTGGAATGTATAAATGATACCCTAAAACCGAAGGGTGTTGCCGTTGTTATTGAGGCTTCACACATGTGTATGATGATGCGCGGTGTTCAGAAGCAAAACTCAGTAACTACAACTTCAGGTTTCCGTGGTCAGTTCGAGAAAATTGAAACGCGCAATGAATTTTTGAAGTTGATCAGCTCAGATTTAGCTTAAATAAATTTCCACATTCATTTTTAACATTGCGCGGTGTAACCTTTTCAACTATTTAGTGTCTTTAGTTCATAATTAAAATCTAGAATTATGAAAACTCTTTTCTATTTGGTTATTTTACTAAGCACTTTATACTCATTTTCACAAAATGCTGAAACATTAAAAAACTTTGAATCCATTGAAAGTAATATTGGAGCGAAGATTCATATTGTTAAGAATAAGACCCATAAAATTGCAATTTCAAGTGCCCCCGACACATCTTCCTTTATATACTGGGAAGTGGAAAACGGCAATTTGAAGATCAGATCTAAAACCTCAAACCTTAATTACGAGACTATCGAAATCACTATTTATACTCCATCCTTACAGGTGTTGGCTTTATCAAATGGTGGAGTTATAACAATGGATGAAAAATTCTCAAGATTACAAAGCCTTGTTGTTTCAGCTGGCGATAGAGCCATTGTTGATTTATCGAATATTGAATTTAATACATTAATCACAACTTCTAGCGATACCGGTGAAGTGCGATATAAATCAGTCAATACTTTGGTAAGAAGTTCCAAAGAATAAGACAATCAGGAAGTAAAATACAAGTAATTTTAGAATTTATTTTTTTGGCATTAGAATTGATTCTGTTTAAAATGAATTCTTATTTTTAACTATGTCAAATACTAAAGACTCCAAATTTAAAAATCTTTTTCTAGGGCTACTTTTTGATGGTATTGGAATGCTCTCTTTTGCGATTCCATTTATTGGTGATTTTTCAGATATTATCTGGGCTCCTATTGCCGCATGGCTCATGACACGGATGTACAAGGGCAAAGCTGGTCAAGCAGCAGGTGCAGTTACCTTCATAGAAGAAATTGTTCCAGGGCTGGATATCATTCCCATGTTTACAATCATGTGGTTATACACCTATGTATTTAAAGGCGCCAAAAAGGAGACGATAATCGACGTTGAATAATTTCTTAGTCTTTTACCTTACAGGTATTTAATCCTACCAATGCGTATAAAGGACAGAAGCTAATGAAGCTTGTCAATACGAATATCCCTGCCAACGCTAGTAATACGTAAGCTAGTGTTCCTTCAATAATATTCATGTAAAATAAAACGCCAACTACAGTGGCTACAATAAAACGGATAATGCGGTCTGCACCGCCCATGTTTTTCTTCATAATTTTTTAGTTTAAATAGTCAATAGCCAAAACTATAGCTGTCACAATTGAGGCACATATAACACATACCAAAAACAGTTTAAATAGTTTAGTCCTCATAATTCAAATGTAAAAATTGTATTTTTCAGGTATTGTAACATTAGTTACGGACATGGTTCGTATTTGATTGTAATTTTAGTTAACCAACCGGATATTTAGAAATATGAAAAGACGCTTCTTTATAGAAAAAACTGCTTTGGCATCAATGACTGCACTTCTAGGAACTGAAATTGTTCTTGGTGCTTCTATGCCTAAAGGATACACACCATTGGCACTTCAAGATCCCGATCCGTTTAAGATGTTTGGCAAAGATCCGCAAATGGTGGTTCTCAATAGTAAACCATGGAATATGGAAGCGCAGGCACATCTACTTGATGATAAAATAACGCCGGCTAAATTCATGTTTATTCGAAATAATGGACTAATTCCTGAGAATATAGATATCGATAAATGGAACTTGACTATTGATGGTGAGTCCGTACAAGAGGAGAAAACCTATTCCTTGTCCGAATTAAAATCAAAGTTTAAGCGCTACAGTTATCAACTAACATTGGAATGTGGCGGAAACGGTCGAAGTGAATTTGACCCACCAGCAAAAGGGAACCAATGGACGATTGGTGCGGTTTCAAGTGCCGTTTGGACAGGCGTTCGCTTACGAGATGTTTTAGAGGATGCGGGTATTAAAAGTGATGCGGTTTACATCGGATATCACGCTGCTGATTCCCATCTCAGTAGAGACCCAGAAAAAGAGCCAATTTCACGTGGGGCTCCGATGGCTAAGGCTTTACAAGACGAAACTTTGTTGGCCTTTGAGATGAATGGTGAAGATATTCCCCTAGCCAATGGGTATCCGCTAAGACTGGTCGCTGGCGGATGGCCTGCTTCCGTTTCCGGCAAATGGATTAACCGAATCAGCATTCGAAATAAAGTACATGACGGCACGAAAATGACTGGTACAGCCTATCGTGTCCCTTGCAACCCCGTTGCACCTGGTGAAAAGGTGAAAGATGAAGATATGTGTATTATTGAATCAATGCCTGTAAAATCTTTGATTACCTATCCAAAAACGGGTGCTAAAATAGCCGAAGGAAAAAAATTAAAAATTCGTGGTCATGCTTGGGCTGGAGAATTAGAAGTTTCTAAAATGGAGTTTTCTATTGATTTTGGTGCTACATGGCAAAATTGTTCCTTAGAAAAACCAGCGAATCGCTTGGCTTGGCAGCATTTTGCTTCAAGCATTTCTTTTCCAAAAAAAGGCTATTATGAAGTTTGGGCAAGAGCTACGGATGCCCAAGGTCGAGCACAGCCGATGTTGCTTCCGGGTTGGAATCCAAAAGGGTATTTGAATAACGCTTGTCACCGCATAGCCGTAAAAGTAGTTTAAGTGATGGATGAGAATACCAATTTACCAGAACAGATAAAAGCAGTTTATAGAAGCCTGTTTGCCTTTTTAATAGCTTTTTGCATTATCGCAATAGGTTTGATTACCTACATTAAAAATCCGAATTTGTTTAATAATGATTCCAAATCTGCAGAAACAGAATCGGAGTATGTTGCTATACCTCAAGATGATGATTTTGATAAGATTGAAAATGGAATTCACGTGCGAACAGGTTTTGTAGAGGCTGAGGGATTGATGGAAACGGTTAATAATTGTACCAATTGCCATTCCTCAGAACTCGTACTACAAAACAGAATGTCCAAAGAACGATGGATTGCTACAATACGTTGGATGCAGGAAACTCAGAATCTATGGGATTTAGGGGGCAACGAAGCTATTATTGTTGATTATTTGGTTACGAATTATCCGGTGATTGCAAAGGGAAGACGTTCTGCATTAACCGATATCCAATGGTATGAATTGGAGGATTAGCGAGATACTTCTAATATTCCTTGCACTTTTTTCTTGTCGAGAAAGTGTAGAAACGAAAGCGCTCGTCACTTCTGAAGAAGCTTCTAATTATTATAGTATTGAACATCTAATTGATGTTAAAGAGTTGAAAAGGGCTCAAAATGAGGATGCTTTAAAAATTATAGATTTTCGAAAACCGGAAGAATACAAAGCTGGACATATTCCCAATGCGTTAAATATCTGGAGGTCCGATATCGAAGACACAAGTTATCCATATAAAGGCATGGCGGCCTCAAAAATAGTCATGGAAAAACTACTTTCAAGCATGGGTATTCAACCTAATGATATCATTATTATCTATGATGATAAAGGTTTATGTGATGCCGCGCGCTTGTGGTGGGTGTTAAAAACCTATAATTTTAATACTGTAAAATTATTGAATGGAGGTTGGACCGATTGGAAGAAGAATCAAGGTTTAATATCCAATAATCTTCCGAAGATAACCCCATCAAATTTCACATTTTCCGATGCGTTGTCAAATGATTATCTAATACAAAAAGATAGTCTTCAAGCTCAGTTAGATAATGAAAATATAGTTTTGATTGATGCTAGAACAGCGGATGAGTTTAGTGGGAAACGACTGAAAGCAGGAGCAAAGCGAGGCGGTAGAATCCCAAATAGTTTCAATATCGACTGGACGGAAGCCATAAATAGTAGTAATAGAAAGTTTAAATCTCCAGAGGCAATTGAAAAAGTATATGCGCAAATAGGAGTTACTAAAGATAAACCTATTGTTGTTTACTGTCATACTGGAGTTCGTTCTGCTCATACGACTTTCGTACTGACCGAGTTATTAGGGTATGCCAATGTGAAAAATTATGACGGTTCTTGGTCAGAATGGAGTTATTATGATGAATTACCTATTGAAAAAGATAGTGTTACAATAGTTCTAAAATAAGACTATGACAATCTAAAAGCTATGGAAAAATATATAGATGCCTTTGCAAATTCATTTTTAGGGACTGTAAGTTGGACATGGAAGTCTATCTTATTTGAGGTTCCGTGGAATTCTAATTATTTCTGGGGATTAATTCTAATTTCCCTAGTCGTTTGGGGTTTTGAAATATTGTTTCCATGGCGAAAGGAACAATCTATTTTTCGAAAAGACTTTTGGTTGGACGCTTTTTACATGTTCTTCAACTTCTTCATTTTTGCAATTGTAATAAGTGGTGTGTATAAATTGCTAGGTATGGCATTCGCTGATTTGGGAATAACCTCAAAGTCTTTAGCATTAATTGATATTACCACATGGCCGTCATGGTTGCAATTGGTTATTTTCTTTATTGTTTTGGATTTTGTACAGTGGTTTACTCATACGCTTTTGCATCGATACGAGTTCTTGTGGAAGTTTCATAAAGTGCACCATTCCGTGAAGGAAATGGGTTTTGCAGCCCATTTGCGCTACCACTGGATGGAAAATATTCTCTACAAACCTTTAAAGACTTTCGGGGTAATGATTTTAGGAGGCTTTGAACCTGAGCAAGCCTATATTGTTCATTTTACCGCTATAGCCATTGGTCATTTTAATCATGCCAATATTAAACTCACGTGGGGCCCTTTGAAATATATTTTAAACAATCCCGTGATGCATTTGTATCATCATGCCTATACTCTTCCAGAGGATAGGAGTAGGGGAGTTAATTTCGGAATCAGCCTTAGTCTCTGGGATTATATATTCAAAACAAACTACATTCCTGAAAATGGAGGGAAAATTGAATTGGGCTTTGCCGGGGATGAAGAAATGCCTAAAAGTTTCTTTAAGCAATTAACCTTTGGTCTCGGAAAACCAAGACCAAAGGCGTAATTGATACAATCTATTCTTATTTTCCTATTGAACAACAGTCAGGTTAAAGGTCTGCGCAATATCCGTTTCACCACCTGCGCCTGCTAAGGTTCCATCGTTAGGTTTGGTTGGTTCATGTCGTAACGTAATCTGCAATGAACCAGTTCCAGCATCACCAGTAGTTAGTGTAAAGTTAATTCCGACTGGATTTCCATTACCGTCTTCGTCTGTGTATGCGATACTCGCTATGGAACCTGAGGGACCGAAAATGAATTGGTGTTCATCAGCCTCTGCTTCTACTTCTTCAGTGATATCTTCAGCAGGAGATTCTGTCTCATTCAAGAGTTCTATGGTTCCTGCATAGGTTGTACTTGCTGTCAAATCACCAGAAACTGAAATTGTAGGCGCATTTGGTCCATCACCATCCAAATCTTGAGATTGTAAGGTAATCGCCGTTGCACCTGCTGCTGTAAGCGTAACATTCATAGTCGTGATTACTTCTTCTTCATTTACTGGTGCTGGCGGGTCGTCATCGTCTGAACATCCAACAAAAAGACTTGAACTGATTAAGACGAATAAAACTAAAATTGATTTCTGCATCGTGTTTTTATAATTTTTCATTTGTATAATTTTTAATAGTTAATAATTTAGTTTTAATTGTAGACTTATGTTTCTTCCCAAATCGTCGGCGAAGTAACGTTGTCTATTTAAGTAATTTCTATAATTTGTATTTAAAAGGTTTTCAGCACTTACCGACGTGGTAAGTTTGCCGTTTCCAAAAACTGAAAATGCCATTTGAGCATCCAAGTTTAAGAGATGATAAGCCTCCGGAGGAGTATTTATTTCCAACAAAACTTCCTCCTGTAGCCCTGGCGAAAAAATAGTGATATTGGGTGGGAATTCGTTTTGTCGAAAGGCATATCTACTTTCAAGTCTAATTTCAAAACCATTCCATTCAGGTTTCATATAGGTCAATGTGTTTCCGAAGCTTACTGGTGGAATTTGAATCAAAGCTTGATCTTTAGAAATATCTTTTCCTTTTACCAAAGAAAAACTGTGATTGGTTTTCCAATTGGTATGAAACTCCGTATACGCGGTAAAATCTACTCCGATAAGCCTTGTATCTGTTTGACGATATGTCCATACAGGAAAAGCACCTCTGATAGTGAATTCAACTCCCGTTGGCTCCAAAAGGATAAAATCTGAAATGAAATTCACATATGGCTCGACAGAATACCCCCAACTATCAAAATCTTTGCTTTGCGATAGCGAGACCTTATGCGAAGTCTCACTTGAAATACGTAAATCGCCCAATTCTATTCGGGCTGCAGAATGATGTAAACCATCACTAAATAGTTCCGAAGGATTAGGTGCACGTTGTGCCAAAGCATAATTCAGTCGAAAATTACTGCTGTTATTAGGTTCATATTGAAACCCAACGGTGCCTGAGAAATTGTGGTAATCAAACTTCGGATTCGTCAGTAATTGCGTTCCCAAATCATCTACTATCAAACTTTCAAACTCAGTTTCGTACCCGCGCTCCACCCAACGGGATTCCAGATAGAATTTTTGAGCATCAACCCTGTTGAAATCATATCTCACCCCTGCATCCAGAGTAAAGTTTTCATTCAAATAGAAATCGGCAATTAAAAATCCTCCAAAATCGAACTTTTCATAATCAGGAATCAAACGGCGTACTCCCGTTGCGGGATTGGCAAAATTATTTTGAAAACGTGCCAATAACCCCATAGTAAGTGTACGCTTGGAACTTGCATCCCATTTAAAATCTGTTGCGAAAGTGTGCGTGGTAAGCTCCAAATCAATGGCAGCGGTGTTTCGGTCATCGCCTACACGAATATCATATTCAAACCTTCGATTGTTTTGAAAATCGTACTGAACATTCCATTTTCCCAAGCCTTGAAATCTTTTATACACATTTAAGCTTGCAATGTGATGTGTGACTTCTTGCCGTGGTGCGTCAATGTCATAGGTAAATGGGTCGATTACCTCAGGCTGACCTCCGTTAATACTTCGAATTAAATCATCTACATTTCCGATATGAGAGGCACGTAGAATAGCTAATTCTGCATCGAAGAAACTATAGTTCGCCTTCCAACCCCAATCAAACAACTGTTTTCCAACATTAAGTTTGATGCCTATTTCCTTTACTCCCGTATTAGACAACACATAATCTGGAGCTTCGCGATCCCCCAATCTTTTGAAGGAAGCTTGACCATTGGCAAACCATCCACTTTCATAGGTTTTGCTCAATTCAGAACTAATGTTTCCACCTCGACCATTGGTCATTGCGTTCAACAAGCTTTTACCAAAAAGCGAATCTTTTTTAATTATCTTCTGAGGTGACACTACGATAACTCCACCAATGGCATCGCCTCCGTATTGTAATGCTGCCGCACCTTTTATAACAGAAATTGAACCCGACCCGTTGATATCCATATTGGGCGCATGTTCTTCACCCCATTCCATATCTTGCATGCGAACACCGTCGTTCAAAATAAGCACACGACTACCATTCAAACCATGAATACTGGGCTTAACGATATTCGAACCTGTATTTAATGAAGATACACCTGCGATTTCTCGAAGCGCATCACCAATACTTTTCCCGCTAAAACGTTCAATCGTATTGAGGTTTAAAGTTTGCTCTGAAGCGGAATTCGTCTCCTTTTTAACTAAATCACCAACTACTTTTACTTCTTGTAGTTCCTCTAAATGGTGTTCTAAACTTACTTTTTTAAAGGTATCACCCTTCATAGTAATGGTTATGAACTGTGATTTGCAATCCGGATGAAAGATTTCCAATTCTAAAACTCCATCACAAATCCCTTCAAATCTGAATTTTCCATCAGATTTGGTTATGGTTGTTAATGGTGTTCCTGTTATTAGTATGGTGGCACCTTCTAAAGGAGTATTGTCATGAAAATCAACAACTTGCCCTAGAAGTATGGATTCACAATTTTGAGCGAATCCATTACCAGCAGTACTTAAAAGAAATAGCATAAACGCAAATTTCTTCATCGTGTCTTGTTCGAATAAAATTAAAAGTATTTACGGCTTCTGAGAATTAGGAAGTAAGGGGAGGACCCCGAAGAGCAAAAGATAGTCTTTGATATTGGCTCAGAAAAGTATAGTGATTCTTATCCCTTTCTTTTGTAAAAGGAGCCAAGAATTCTTGAACATTTACAAAAACCGGATAATGCTGTGGAGAGAGTTTGAATTTCTGAAAGTCGCAATCAAATTCCACTTCATGAACGTGGGTAGTACTCTTGTCAAAACAAAACAGCTCTTGATGTTCAAAAAGTGCATGTGCTGTCTTAATCGCAGTAGGGGCGAAGATTGCCACTACCAAAAGAATTGCTAAGATATTAGTGCAAAATTGTTTCAAAAAAACTTTCACGCGATAAAAGTAAAGAATTTATGGATGAAGATAGTTAAGGAAAGTCTAATTATTTATCTTCTTTAAAAATGAATCCCAATCCAAAACGACTTAGCATTTTCTTTTCGAAATTCCAGAAAAACTGAAATTGCCCGAAAATCCATCCGAATAGCACCAATAGAATTTGATAGAAAATGAGACTTACAATAACAAACAGGGTCCAATAAACAAAAACATTCAAGTTTTCCTTGTTGATACCCAATAACTTAACAATGGGTCTTCCCACAACGACACTTGAACTTCCAGTAATGGCAAATACGATGAAGATGCGGATCATTTCCCACCGATAATTCACTATCCATTTATTTTCTAGTTTTTTAAAAATAAAAAGACAGAGTTTTACTATCAAATATGACAATACCAACGCAACACTGATATTTAAGAAAAAATTAGTGTCTTTGGTCATGATTTTGGCAAATTTGAAGGAGCTATAAAGAATTCCAACGATTCCTAAAAAGGGGAATATTAGCTGCCAATTTTCTTGTATTTGCCAGCGTTCTTTGAACTTCAGCATGAATCAATTTTTAGAGAGCAAATATACATACTACTTTATATTCTAGCGGAAAAAGGGCCTAGTCTTTGCCTGTATTTTCTTTGAAAATAAATGAAGTAATTGTAGAGTTTATAATTTACTTCGTAACCATAATCTATGTTTTGCTGATAGTCAATTTGCATTTCATATAAATTCGGACTAAATCTAGATGGTTGTAAAACCCTTTGATTCCAGTTTGTTACCATAATTTGATTCCGCGTTTCTAAAAAGGATTGTGAATAATACCCTTCAGGTCTAGCGATACTTTGTAGCCAAATATTGAACCCAGGTTCTATAATAATGATTTCGTATTCCGTCTCATCGCTTGAAATATTAATGGTGTCGCCTTCGGTTTGACTGAAAGCTTCCTTTTCTGCATCAGTAATATCAGGAATATCTACTGTTTCTTTAGCGCTTCCACAACTAGCAACACAAATAATAATGGCTAGAATAGAGAGAATTGATATAATCTTTTTCATAGGTTTAAGGTACAAAAAAACCGCTCTTCTTGAAGTGAGCGGTTTTGTTAAATATGTTTTCAAGAATGTTACTTTCCAAATAATCCTCCAAGAAGTCCACCAAGACCACCTTTCTTTTGGCCACCACCCATCACCATTCCAGCTACATCATCTAAGATACTACCGTCGCCATCTGCATCAAGTAATGTGGTGATTAAACTCTGATTTTGCTGTGGTTGCCCACCTAGCATACTTCCTAATAAGCTATTCATACCATTGGCATCACTAACATTGCTTTGCGCAGTTTGTTTACCCACAAAGCCCATTACGATTGGTGCGGCTATTTTAAGAATATTAGCAATTGCGCCAGCATCCATACCTGATTTTTGACTCAGGGCATTTTCAACATTCCCTTGTTTTCCTCCAAAAAGGTGACCTAAAATACCAGCACCATCATTTGTCACGGCTTCGTCAACACCGCCACCGAAAAGGCCTCCAAGATCATCAAGGATCCCACCGTTATGTTTTCCTGATAACGCACTCATTAATCCCTGAGCCCCTTGAGGTGTTGATACATTCTTCTTCATAGCACCCAAAAGTAATGGCATTGCCATGCTTAATACATCTCCTGTTTTATTTTCTGGTTGACCAGTTTGACCGGCCACACCACTTATTAGTTGTTTGCCCATAGGGCTGTTAAGTAAATCAAGTAATCCTGACATTTTAATTAGTGTTTTAATATTGAAAGTGTAATGTACAAATAAAGCATCAATACTCCTTAAATGTACCTGCTAAAATTATTTTAGCAATTCAATTATCTGAATAGCAAGTTCTGTGCCAATTCTATCTTGCGCTTCACCGGTTGCCGCTCCTATATGTGGCGTTAACGAAATATATGGATTCATCAATATCTTAATCTCTGGAGTTGGCTCGGATTCAAAAACATCTAACCCTGCAAAGGACAACTTTTTATTGTCTAAAGCTTTCACCAAGGCCACCTCATCAATAACTCCACCTCTTGCAGCATTGATAATTCCGGCTCCATCTTTCATTAAACTTATTTCCGACTTTCCGATAACATATTCTTTTTGGGCTGGAACATGAACAGTCACAAAATCAGCTTCTTTTAATAATTCCTCCTTTGAGATACTTTTAAAATCAAAAGAAACAGATTGTCCATCAAAAAAAGTAAGACTTACCGAAGTAGCATCCATATAAGGGTCAGAATAAATGACTTTCATTCCCACTCCTAAGGCTATTTTTGCCGTTGCTTGTCCAATTCTACCAAAACCAATGACACCCAAGGTTTTTCCTCTAAGCTCAGTGCCTTTAGCATAGGCCTTCTTCAAATCTTTAAACTTACTGTCGCCGTCTAATGGCATATTACGGTTGGCATCATATAAAAAACGTACACCACCATATAAATGTGCAAATACCAATTCTGCTACGGATTCTGATGACGCGGCTGGCGTATTAATGACATGTAAGCCTTTTTCCTTGGCATAGGCTACATCAATATTGTCCATACCGACACCACCTCTACCTATCAATTTTAAGCTTGGGCAGCCGTCAATTATATCAGTTCGCACCTTAGTTGCACTTCGAACCAATAGTCCAACGATTTCATTTTCATTAATGAAGTTAACAAGCTGTTCTTGAGCAACTGTTGTAGTTAGAACTTCAAAACCTGCTTTTTGTAATGTGTCAATTCCTGATTGTGATACACCGTCGTTTGCTAATATTCTCATGATTACCCTTTTCTTTCCATTTCACTCATAACATCAACTAACACACCCACACTTTCCAAAGAAAGGGCGTTATACATTGATGCCCGATAGCCGCCTACAGAACGGTGACCATTGAGTCCATTAATACCGGCTTCTTTTAACATGGAATCAAATTCTTCTTTTAGTTTTTCATCAGTAATATTAAATGTAGCATTCATGTGCGAACGGTCTTCTTTGTTGGCATAGCCTTGAAAAACCGGACTCAAATCAATTTCAGAATACAGCAATCTTGATTTCTTTTCATTAATTTCCTCCATAGCCGCTATACCGCCCATATCTTTCAACCATTGCATGGTCAACATCGAAACATATACAGGAAAAACCGCTGGGGTATTAAACATACTATCCTTTCCAATGTGAACCTTATAGTCAAGCATTGATGGTATTTGACGCGAAACTTTACCTAAAATATCTTCCTTAACTACGACTAAGGTTGTTCCCGCGGGTCCCATGTTCTTCTGAGCACCTGCATAAATCAAATCGAATTGAGTGAAATCCATTTGTCTTGAAAAGATATCTGAACTCATGTCACAAACCAAAGGAGCATCTGCTGTAGGGAACTTCTTCATTTGTGTTCCAAAAATGGTATTGTTAGAAGTGAGGTGTAAATAATCCAATCCTGATGGGATGGCATATCCTTTTGGAATGTATTTAAAGTTTTCATCCTTAGAAGAACCCACTTCAATTACCTCACCAAAAAGTTTAGCCTCTTTGATTGATTTGTCGCTCCAAGTACCGGTATTCAAATAACCGGCTTTGGTTTCCAACAAATTATAAGCAATCATTAAAAATTCCATGCTAGCCCCACCTTGCAAGAACAAGGCTTTATAGCCTTTTCCCTCTAGACCTAAAAGTTCCAAAGCAAGAGCGCGTGCGGTTTCCATAACCTCGACAAACTCTTTACTTCGATGCGAAATTTCAACTAATGATAACCCCAAACCATTGAAATCCACTACAGATTCAGATGCTTTCTTTAAAACTTCTTGAGGTAGAATACAGGGTCCTGCACTAAAATTATGTTTTTTCATGAATGTGTTTTTAGGTCTAGAAACGAGTTTGAATTAAGCAGTTAAAGGTCTTAAAAATCTAGAGAATGATTACCATACAAATACCATTAAATCTGTGATGTTTTTAACAGGAAGTCAACAGTGTCAATTCCATCTGCGTAATCCTTCAATTCAGGTCTTTGCGTTTGTCCAAATGAAATTTCACCTTCTACAAAACCTTTGGCTACTATACATTGTATCTTTTCGGCTTCAATATTCAGTTTACGCTTTAGTTCTTCGGATGAATTATAGGTCTCATAAAAAACAGATGCAATAGGGGAGGAATAACTAGAATCTTCCTTTAACATTAGGAAGCCATTTTCAAGAATTTTGAAATCACTCATCAAATACACTGCTTTATTATAGTCGTAATTGTTCGCGTATTTGGCTTGTTGAATAATAGGGTTGAATTCATAAATAGCTTCGAAAAACACATCAAAATCATATTCTTGAGGGACAAATAGTTTAGAGACGCTTCTGCAACCTAGTCCGTAATACCTGAAAATATCTTCGCCTAATGCAGCGAGTTCTTGAGGAGTTTCATTGCCTGTAAGAACAGCGATAGAATTTCGATTTCTGCGTATAATATTTGGACCTTTTGAAAAATAATGTTCAAAGTATCGGGCTGTGTTATTGCTTCCGGTGGCGATTACGGCATCAAAATTTTCAAGCTTTTCTTCTGTAAATGTAATTTTGCCTTTTAACGAAGGTTCAATCTCCATTAGATATTTGGCAATAAGTGGAAACAGCGTTTTATCATTACTGGATAATTTGGCTAGGACCGCATTTCCTGTTATAAGAACGGATAAGAAATCGTGAAAGCCAACTAAAGGAATGTTGCCGGCCATAATAATAGCGACTGTTTTAGACTTATTGACTTCAACGGAATAGTTTGAAAGCCATGCGGATAGCTTTTCATCCGTCAGTAGTTCGCCCCATCCCATTAGTGCATAATGAATATTTTCTTCAGTAAACCAACCGTTGTGATGTTTTGCAAGAGCGATTACTTCGGTAAAGGTTTTATGCCATTCACTGCCTGAGATATTACCATTGCAAAATTCTCGAAAAAATGTGCCAAGTTTAACGAAAGCAATAAATGTTTTCCGTTGGTCGTTCATATATTTGTTCAAAATTGTGTTAGGGATTACCTTTGCGCAAAAATAGTGATACTGAATTGATTTCGAGTTGTCAGATTAGATGTAGATAAACGAGACGGATACTGAAACTAGTTCAGCTTAAAGAGAAAATTATGGCAATTATAATAACGGATGAATGTATCAATTGCGGTGCTTGCGAGCCTGAATGCCCAAATACTGCGATTTACGAAGGAGCTGATGAATGGCGTTATAGTGACGGAACTTCATTAAACGGAGACGTAGTTCTACCTGACGGAAAAGCAGTAAATGCGGACGAAGTTCAAGAACCAATAAGTGATGAAATCTACTATATTTCTCCGGACAAGTGTACCGAGTGTATGGGTTTTCACGAGGAGCCACAATGTGCAGCCGTCTGCCCGGTAGATTGCTGTGTACCTGATGAGGATAGGGTAGAGAGCGAAGAAGTGCTTTTAGGCAAACAGGCTTTTATGCACCCTGATGGATAGTTTTTGGTCTATAGACGATAGTTGTAAGTAAAAAAAATGAATAAAAACCTGAGCTTTGGCTTGGGTTTTTTGTTTTCAAAAAGGAACAACATGTTTAATCGCAAGGAGCTTAAATTTCTTTGCGAACCTCGCGTAAACCCTTGCGGGCTTTGCGTTTAAAGAAAGTACAATCGTGTTAACCTTCCAATATCTTAGCAGCAATCTCCTTTAAAAACTTTGCACTTACCATTGCCGTGACATTGTTTATATCCCTTGTCGGATTGTACTCAACGATATCAGCGCCAAGAATAGGGACATCGATATTCTGAATAATATGAAGTACTTCTCTTGTACTTAATCCTCCCGGTTCATGATGGGAAACACCTGGAGCAAATGCTGGGTCGAGACCGTCGATATCTAAAGACAAATAAATTGGATTTTTGAACCTTGGCAGTTGATTGCTATCAAAATCTTTCATTTGAATAATTTCAACTCCGAATTTATGGGCTTGTTCCTCTTGATGTTTTGATAGTGTTCGGATGCCAATCTGGACCAATCTATTGGCTAAACCATCTTCCATAATACGTGCAAACGGACAAGCATGTGAATATTTGTCTCCTTCAAAATCATCATACAAATCTGCATGGGCATCAATGTGCAATATATCGACCGCTCCGTATTTCTTATAGTGTGCTTTAAGAAGTTGATAAGTAATGGAATGATCTCCTCCCAAGCTTATTAGAGGCATTTCAGGAGCTAAATTTGTTGAAGTAATCTTTTCAATCTCAAAATATTCTTGAATTTCGAAATCTCCTCGATCATCCCAAACTTCGGGAAGTATTTCCATTCCATTTTCTGCAAAGTAGTTGGCAGAGTCGCTGTGATATGCTTTGCGGATTAAAGGCGGAGCTAGGGCAGGACCTCGTAAATAAGATGATTTGTCGTCAAAGAGAATTCCTTGTAGCGTTATTTTTTTGTCCATTGTATCTTGAAATCTATGATGCGTTTAAAGATAGTCACTCAAAGAGAATTTTGTTTGATCTTTTGCTTTAAGAATTCCATTTGTAAAAACTATCTTTGCGCCCGAATTATCAAGTCTAGCGTCTAACGTCTAGTATCTAAAGTCTAGAAAAATGAAAGCAGGTATCGTAGGATTGCCCAATGTTGGAAAATCCACCCTTTTTAATTGTCTGTCAAATGCAAAGGCGCAAAGCGCAAACTTTCCCTTTTGTACAATTGAGCCCAATATCGGTGTAGTAAACGTTCCCGATACACGTTTGGAAAAGTTAGAGGAATTGGTAAATCCTGAAAAGGTAATTCCTGCAACTGTAGAGATTGTCGATATTGCGGGTTTGGTAAAAGGAGCAAGTAAAGGCGAAGGTCTAGGGAATCAATTCTTAGGAAATATTCGTGAAACGGATGCCATACTTCATGTGCTAAGATGTTTTGATAATGATAATATTGTTCATGTGGATGGTTCTGTAGACCCGATTCGGGATAAAGAAACCATTGATATGGAACTGCAGTTGAAAGACTTGGAGACTGTAGAAAAGAAATTAGACAAAGTAAAACGCGCTGCAAAAACAGGAAATAAAGAAGCCCAAAAAGAAGAGGCCGTTTTACTTGCGATTAAAACCGGATTAGAGGCAGGAACTTCAGTTCGTGCTGTTGAACTTTCAAAAGAGGATAGGGCTGAGTATGTAAACCCGTTACAGTTCATTACCGATAAACCCGTAATGTATGTTTGTAATGTGGATGAAGGCGCAGCTGTTTCAGGAAATGATTATGTGGACAAAGTTAAAGCCGCAGTAGCTAATGAAAATGCAGAAGTTGTTGTTTTGGCAGTAGGTACCGAAGCTGATATAACAGAATTGGAAACCTACGACGAACGCCAAATGTTCCTAGAAGACTTAGGCCTTTCTGAACCTGGCTCGGCAAAATTGATTCGTGGTGCTTACAAATTGTTAAATCTTGAAACGTATTTTACTGCTGGAGAAAAAGAAGTCCGTGCTTGGACTATTCCTGTGGGTGCTACTGCTCCTCAAGCTGCTGGTGTCATTCACACTGATTTTGAAAAGGGTTTTATACGCGCAGAAGTTATCGCCTATGAGGACTATGTTAGTTTAGGTAGTGAGATCAAAGTAAAAGAAGCGGGTAAAATGCGTGTTGAGGGTAAAGAATATATCGTTAAAGATGGTGATGTGATGCACTTTAGGTTTAATGTATAAATTCGCATTACTTGTAAATTCCAAATACTAAAATTTTAGTATTCACTTTGGAATTTAGAATTTTAGTTGTGGTACTTGTGCCCGCTAGCGAATTATATCAACAAAGTGTCATTTTCTTTGTTAATTACTTTATAACATAGGGGTTTCATTTTTTTTGAACTAGTCTTATATTAGCCACGCTGCAGATTAAACCCCTAAATATGGCTAAAGACACCCAATATACCGAAGATAACATCCGTTCGTTAGACTGGAAGGAGCATATTCGTATGCGCCCTGGTATGTATATTGGAAAATTGGGTGACGGTTCTTCTGCCGATGACGGTGTTTATATTTTGCTCAAAGAAGTTCTCGACAATTGCATCGATGAATTTGTAATGGGTGCCGGTAAAACCATCGAGATTCGAATCAAAGATGGTCTGGTAAAAGTCCGTGATTATGGCCGTGGTATTCCTTTGGGAAAAGTAGTGGATGTTGTTTCTAAAATGAACACCGGTGGTAAGTATGATTCGCGAGCCTTTAAGAAGTCCGTAGGATTAAACGGGGTCGGTACGAAAGCGGTAAACGCATTATCTAGTTTTTTTGAAGTTCAATCATCTCGCGATAATAAAATCAAGACGGCAGAGTTCAGCCAAGGGAATTTAATTAAGGAGGAAGGACCCGAAGAATCCTCACAGCGAAAAGGTACTCGAGTTACTTTTCGACCCGATGAGGCTATTTTCAAAAAGTACAAGTTCCGTGCAGAGTATGTAGAGCGTATGCTCAAAAACTATGTGTATTTGAATCCCGGTTTAACGATTGACTTTAACGGTGAAAAGTACCATTCTGAAAATGGATTAAAAGATTTATTAGAGGATAATAATAACACAGAAGACTTTCTATATCCAGTCATCCATTTAAAAGGGGATGACATTGAAATCGCCATTACACATAGTAAAACCCAGTACAGCGAAGAATACCACTCTTTTGTAAACGGACAAAATACCACGCAGGGTGGAACACACCAAACCGCTTTTAGAGAAGCCTTGGTCAAGACAATTCGTGAGTTTTACGGAAAGAACTATGACCCTTCTGATATACGGAAGTCAATTATTTCGGCGATTGCTATTAAAGTTATGGAGCCTGTCTTTGAAAGTCAAACAAAGACGAAGTTAGGTTCTACTGATATGGGCGGTGGACTTCCTACGGTACGTACGTACATCAATGATTTTGTTGGAAAGTATCTCGATAATTACTTACACAAAAATCCAGATGCGAGGGAAGCTTTACAGCGTAAAATTTTACAGGCAGAACGTGAACGAAAAGAACTTTCGGGAATTCGAAAACTTGCCAAGGACCGTGCTAAAAAAGCAAACCTGCACAATAAAAAATTGCGGGATTGTCGTATCCATTTAGGGGATACCAAAAAAGATAGAAACCTTGAAAGCACCCTTTTCATTACTGAGGGAGATTCTGCTTCGGGTTCAATTACGAAGTCCCGCGATGTAAATACGCAGGCGGTTTTTAGTTTAAAGGGGAAGCCCTTGAATTCTTATGGATTGTCGAAAAAGATAGTCTACGAGAATGAGGAATTCAATCTTTTACAGGCTGCTTTGAACATTGAAGAGTCGATGCAAGATTTACGGTACAACAATATCGTAATTGCCACGGATGCCGATGTGGACGGTATGCACATTCGCCTTTTATTGATTACCTTCTTTTTGCAATTCTTTCCAGAGTTGATAAAGGAAAATCACCTCTATATTTTGCAAACACCTTTGTTCCGCGTGCGTAATAAAAAAGAAACGATTTATTGCTACAGTGATGAGGAACGAAGAAATGCTATTGAGAAGCTTACAGGAAAACCTGAAATAACACGATTTAAGGGATTGGGTGAAATTTCGCCTGATGAATTTGTACATTTTATTGGGGATGACATTCGCCTAGAACCTGTGATGCTTGATAAAGCAATGTCCATTGAAGAATTATTGAGCTTCTATATGGGCAAGAATACACCAGACCGACAGAAGTTCATTATTGAAAATCTTAAAGTTGAGATTGATTTAGTAGAAGAAATCCAAGAATAATTTATCCGCCTACTGGCGGGCCAAACCAAGTAAAAACCAAAAAAAAGGAAAGTATCCTTTATGGAAGAGAATGATGAAGATTTGAACTTACCCGCCGGAGAGGAGGGTTTGCCCCCAAATGAAGAGGGCTCACCTGACGAAGGCACTGCAGAAGAGCAGGGCGAAAGCCAATCTATAGAAGGCACAGTTACTCCTGAAGGGGAATTGTCAGATGACATGGAAAGCATCGAAGATGATGGAGATGATGCTTTGACCAAGGTCACGGGTATGTACAAAGAGTGGTTTCTAGATTATGCCTCTTACGTAATCTTAGAACGTGCTGTACCTGCTATCGAAGACGGATTCAAACCTGTACAGCGTCGAATTATGCATGCCCTCAAAGAGCTTGATGATGGGCGTTACAATAAAGTAGCCAATGTTGTGGGGCATACGATGCAGTATCACCCCCATGGTGACGCGAGTATTGCTGATGCCATGGTACAAATGGGTCAAAAAGACTTATTGATAGATACTCAAGGTAACTGGGGAAATATTCTAACTGGAGATCGAGCAGCGGCTTCAAGATATATCGAAGCCCGACTTTCTAAATTTGCTTTGGATGTCGTTTTTAGTCCCAAAATAACGGAATGGCAGCAATCGTATGATGGGCGAAAAAAAGAGCCGGTAAATCTTCCGGTGATGTTTCCGTTGTTATTGGCACAAGGGGCTGAGGGTATTGCTGTTGGATTGTCAACCAAGGTTCTTCCGCACAATTTTAATGAACTGATTGATGCTTCCATCAAGCATTTACAAGGAAAGCGTTTTAAACTTTTTCCAGACTTTCCTACTTCGGGAATTATAGATGTTACCAATTACAATGATGGCATGCGCGGAGGGAAAATCCGTGTTCGGGCTAAAATCGCTCCATTAAATAAAAACACGCTGATAATCAGTGAGATACCATACGGAACAAATACTTCTAGTTTAATTGATTCCATCCTAAAAGCAAACGACAAGGGAAAGATTAAGGTTAAGAAAATTGAGGATAATACCGCTGCAGATGTTGAAATTTTGGTGCATCTCCCTTCGGGAATATCCCCAGATAAAACCATTGATGCCCTTTATGCATTTACCAATTGTGAAACTTCAATTTCTCCGCTCGGATGCATCATTGAGGATAACAAACCGCTCTTTATCGGAGTAGTAGAAATGTTAAAGCGTTCTACGGATGCAACAGTAGAATTGCTCCGTCAAGAACTAGAAATTCAATTGGGTGAGTTAGAAGCCCAATGGCATGCAGCATCCCTAGAGAGAATCTTTATTGAGAATCGTATCTATCGCGATATCGAAGAGGAGGAAACTTGGGAAGGTGTTATTAAGGCTATCGATAAAGGTTTGAAGCCGCATGTGAAACATCTGAAAAGACCGGTAACCGAAGAAGACATACTTCGTCTGACGGAAATCAAAATCAAAAAAATATCGAAGTTTGATTTAGATAAAGCGCAGCAGCATCTTGACAATCTTGAGGAAAAGATTGCAGAGGTAAAAAACAACTTGGCTAATATTATCGATTTTGCGATTGACTATTTCAAGCGTTTGAAAACCACATATGGAAAAGGACGCGAACGCAAATCAGAGATTCGAATTTTCGATGATATTGAGGCTACTAAAGTGGTTATTCGAAACACAAAACTCTATGTCAACCGTGAAGAAGGTTTTGTAGGGACATCACTTCGTAGGGACGAATATGTAACGGATTGTGCTGATATTGATGATGTTATCGTATTTACCAAAGGTGGTGACATGATGGTTACGAAAGTAGATTCTAAAACCTTTGTTGCTAAAAATATAATTCATGTGGCTGTCTTCAAGAAGAAAGACAAACGCACAACGTATAATATGATATATAAGGATGGCAAAGGTGGTCCGAGTTATATCAAGCGTTTTAATGTTACCAGTATTACCAGGGATAAATTATATCCTTTAGGAACTGGAAAAGCAGGAACCGATGTTCTTTATTTCTCTGCAAATCCCAATGGAGAGGCTGAAGTAATTACCGTTTTATTACGACAAGTCGGGAGCATCAAAAAGCTAAAATGGGACCTAGATTTTTCAGATTTATTGATTAAAGGACGTGGTTCAAAAGGGAACTTGGTAACCAAGTATTCTGTAAAGCGTATTGAACTAAAAGAAAAGGGGCTTTCTACGTTGAAACCCAGAAAACTTTGGTTTGATGATACGGTGCAGCGCCTTAATATTGATGACCGCGGCGATTTCTTAGGGGAATTTACAAGTGAAGATAGATTGCTTATTGTAAATCAAAAAGGTGTCATCAAAACAGTTATACCAGAGTTGACTTTGCGCTTCTCAGATGATATGATTGTTCTAGAAAAATGGGAACCTGAAAAGCCACTTTCAGCAATCTATTGGGAAGGGGAGAAGGAGTTATTTTATGTAAAACGTTTCTTGATTGACAATCCTGATAAGGTAGAATCGATTATAAGTGATCATCCAAAATCATATTTAGAGAAAGTTTTTACCGATTATCGCCCCAGGGCTGAAGTAACTTTTGCAAAGCAGCGTGGTAAGGATCGTCAGGATAATTTAGAACTTGATTTAGAGCAGTTCATTTCCGTGAAGGGAATCTCTGCAATGGGCAACCAACTGACAAAAGACAAAGTTCTGGAAATTAATGCGATGGAGCCGCTTCCGTATTATAAACCAGAACCTTTAGCTACTACCGAGATTGAGGTTGTGGATGAAGAAAATGTGGGGACTCAAGAAGGAGCTGATGACCCGACGAAAACTGAAAAATTACGTACTCAAAAACCCAAAAATAGTTTAAAAGAGAAACGTAAGGACGAAGATGATGATGAAGGACAAACAACCCTGTTTTAAGAATGAAAAACTTTTTTACAGAGTTTAAGAATTTCGCCATCAAAGGGAATATGGTAGATATGGCCATCGGAATAATAATCGGTGCATCTTTCAATGCCGTTGTGAATACCCTGGTAAAAAAAGTAATTATGCCTCCGCTAAGCTTATTGACTGGTGGCGTTAATTTTGGCAATAAAAAATATGTTTTGCGAGAAGCTGCCGAAGGTATTGAAGAAGTAGCAGTCGGCTATGGTGATTTGTTTAATGTATTGATTGATTTTCTAATTGTTGCTTTCACCATTTTTCTAGTCGTTAAGGGAATGAATCGCTTTAGAAATCAAGCCGAAGATGTGGACAATGAAAAGGTAGAAACCCCAAAAAACATAGAGCTGCTTTCTAAAATTGAAAAGTTACTAGAAGAACAGAATAAACTCCTACAAAAGAAAGACGATTAAGCAGTCTGTTTAGGAAATAGACGATTCTTATGCTACTATATACTAAAAACCTAAACAAGTTCTTGATTCACCTATTTTAATACTTATATTTAGCCAAATTATTTGATTGAATGGATTTAACAAACCCCCTCATTTACGGCGTACCTGCCTTTATTGCGTTTATTTTATTAGAGATTACCTACAGTCACACGCACGGAGACGAGGATTTGTATGTATGGAAAGATTTAATGGCAAGTGGTGCCATGGGAATTGGTTCTGCTATCTTAGGACCATTAGTTAAGGTCACTGTACTTATTGTAGTTTTCAACTTTACCTTTGAACTCTTTAATCCAGTTGACGCAGTTACTGGGCAAAGAATGAATATCATGGGATACAAGACTTTTGGCTATGAATGGTATATTTTTCTTCTGTGCCAACTAGCAGATGATTTTACCTACTATTGGTTTCACCGGGCAAATCATGAGATTCGAGTACTTTGGGCCGCGCATATTGTGCATCATTCCTCGGACCATTTTAATTTAGGAACCGCAATTCGTAATGGTTGGTTTACACTTTTGTACAAACCTTTCTTTTATATGTGGATGCCTGCTATTGGTTTTCCTGTAGAGGTCGTGATTTTTGCTCTGGCGATTGAATCGTTTTGGCAGTTTCAGCTGCATTCCAAATACGTTCCAAAAATGGGATGGATTGAAAAAATATTCAATACACATACCATGCACCAGGTTCACCATTCTCAAAACGTGGAATACCTAGATAAAAACCATGGTGGTTTTTTAAACTTCTTCGATAAGATTTTTGGAACATGGAAAGAACTCGATGATGATATTGATGTGAAATTCGGTGTAATCCATGCTCCAGAATCGTATAATCCATTGGTCATACTAACTCATGAGTACAAAGACATTTGGAACGATATGAAAAAGTCACCCAAGCTTTGGCATAAGTTTATGTATGTTTTTGGACCTCCCGGCTGGAGCCATGATGGGAGCACTATGACCGTGAAGCAGCAACAGCGATTGTTTAAAAAGCAAAAAGCTGAGAACCCTGAGGTTGCGTTTAGTCGGCCAAATTAACAGTTGGGATAGGTTGGTTGTTGTGTTTGTCTGAATTCTAATAGTTATTGTGGACACCCAACCCTATCGTACTTTCTGTCAAGTGCGGGCTTTTTCTTTTAAAATTCAAAACCCTTAATTGGGGAAGATACATCAACCAAAGTTCCATTTGGGTCTTGGAGCAGTAAACGTCTTTGTCCGTAAAAAGTGTCGTTCGGTTCGCTTATAATTTCTAATTTCTCCAATTTCGCTATTTTGAATATTTCGTCGGCATTATCAACAACGAACGTGATATAAAATCCTTGTGGGTTGTTTTGAAAATGTTTAGGTACGATACCATTTGTTCGGGCAATTATTCCCAATTCCAATTCTTGGTCTTTGGAAATTAGATGAACAAACCAATCACTATCATAATCCACTTTGAAGTCAAACAATTTGGTATAAAAATCCCGACTTTTTGCTAAATTATCGGAACAGATATTTGTCATTACTCTTTTTATCGTATTCATAATATTAGATTTCCCCGTTCGTTTAAAATAGATATTTATAAATAGTTTTTAATTCAATGTTTTGTCAAAGGTGGTCGACTGATCTTTGATAATCATCCATTCTCCATCGTGCGCTTTTCGCAATACATAAGATACTATCATGTAATGGTGATAGGGCTTCCCATTCCTTTGTTGTTCTTTATAATAGGCTTTGACGGTTGAAGTTGAATAGTTTCCGTAGCAGTTAAAATCTACTAGTTCATGTGTCATTGTCCAATTGGTATCCAAGAACCAGTTACGGTGAAATTCAATAAACGAATCAACACCTGACAGAATAGTACCATCTGTGAATATTAAGCTCATCTCATCTGAGGCGGACATGATATTTGTCAATTGATTTAAATTTTTATTTTCCAGAGATTCAAGTAAATCCATAAGTTTAGCTTTGGATTCTTTTTCATCTTGATGAATTGTAGTCATATGGGCACTTTCTTCATTTTCAACTTCCACCTTTTTTTTGTTTTCACATGAATAAGAGACCATAGTGATTAGTGCGAAGAATAGTAAAAATGTTGCATCGATTTTGTTGGTTTCGTTTAACATATATTAATTTTATTCAAAAGACCATCTATCTTATTTCGCAGCTTTATGCTAGAAATAATTCAAGGTAAACAACTATTGACTTGACCCTAGTATATTTTATTAAGATACTATTTTCTTTATTTTTTCTCCAATTGATTCAACTATCTTGGAATGCTTCGATCTAACTCGGCTTTTATCCAAAGTCCCACCTAATAATACCATATCCTTTTTTCGAAATCTCCCTCCTAGTCTGTCTTCAACCATCACTTTTCTCATACTTTCTGCAATACCAATTTGCTCTAAATACGAATTAGGATAACCTGCGGTGCAAATTACCAGACCATATTTTATAATTTTCATTTGCCCTATTTCCTTTTCTTTGGAGGAATCATAGGCATAACCAACCGCATATACCCTATCGAACCAACCTTTCAATTTTGCCGGGCAATCGCTCCACCAAACAGGATAAACAAAGATTAGACAATCCGCTTTATTAATTTTTTGATGCTCAGCATAAACATCTTGTGGTACGGGTAATTCTGTATTTCCAAAACCTTCTCTTTCATATTCCTTTTCATTCATATCAGGTTCAAACCCCATGTCATATAAATCAGAAACCTCATACTCCAATTTGTTTCTTTCAAGGCTAGATTTTAGCTGTTCAAGAATTTCGTATGTGTAAGATTTTCTACTTGGGTGGCAATATATTATTAGAACTTTCACTACTGGATTTTAAGTTTCAATTTATAGATTAATGGATGCGTTTCAATTCATTAATAATAATTTTTGGTGCTTCTTCTTGTGGAAAATGTCCAATTTCCGGTAATTTAATTATGGTAGGGTTTTGCGAATTTGCAATCCACTGATTTAATTCTTGTTCCCTAAATGCAATATCTTTCATTCCCCATATTATCGTGGTTGGAATGGCATAGATTTTTTCTCGCTGTAGCCACAGACTATCCAGCCACTTACTAGAACCAATAATTTCCTTTGGGAAGGTGTAGCAGCCTTTACGGTCTTTTTTTGATTCTAAATGCTTGTAGTAATGTTTGTGTATGTGCTTTGTCAATTTTTTTTTATCTCCCACAGCTTGTTTTACAACTGATTTCCCAAAAAAATTGAAATTCTTAATCAAAAACCGCCCCATTCCTCCACCCATAAAACTACTGAATTTCTTATAATATGGGTCATTCTCAACAGACCATAACCAAGTATTCATTATGACAAGTTTTTTTATTTTTTCTGGATGCTTTAAAGCATAAGACAATCCAATCGGTCCGCCCCAATCATTTACAACAAGAAGGATATTATCTAGATTTAGACTATCCATCAGTAATTCAAAATTTTTTGCATGATTTTCTGGTAAATATTCCCAATCATATGGTTTATCAGAAAGTCCGAAACCAATATGATCGGGTACAATACACCTATGACTTTTGGATAATTCTTTTACAATATTCCGAAACTCGAAAGACCATCCAGGGTTTCCGTGAACCATAACTATGTTTTCTCCTTGTCCTTCATCCAAATAGTGCATTTTGCCAATAGGAAGTTGAAAATAATTACTTTCGAATGGGTATTCCTTTCTGTCTAACCATTTTGGATTTTGTGCAGATAAATTCATGCTCATACTCGTTAAGATTAAAATAATAACACCTTTCATATAGCTGTTTAGTCTTTAGACGAATCAGCAAACGAAAACGGTCGAAATTATTTATCGTCAATTACTTCTCTAAGTATTTGGAGTATGGTATCCTCTAATTCAGAGGCTTTGCTATTTAGCGGGTTTATTTGGTTAATTAGATTAAATCTAAAATCAAGATTGGTTTCCGAATTATTCCTTTCTTTCAGTTTTAGTTTTTTGATTTTTTCCTGCGAATTTGGTTTGACTTGTAAGAAATCATTGAGCTCTGCACATTGATAGCAAACGCCTTTTTTGTTGATTAAAGCACATCTTTGTTCATATTTAATTTGAAGTTCTTTTCTTCCATTAAATAATAGATGTTTGATTACACCTTCGGTCTTTCCTAAAATTTCGGCAATTTCTGCTCTACCGAACTGGTAGAATTCTTTTAGAATTACAGCAATTTGCTCTTCTAAATTCAAGTTTTTGGCAATACAGGTAAAGCAGTAATTAATATGTTCTGCAATTTCAAATTGCTGTTCGGCCTGATTCTCGAAGGCCGAAATGATTTTTTGTTGATGTTTAGGAATCGAAAGTGATGCGTTTTTGCAATCATCTTGCACTTCTAGTTTCCATCTATTTTTTACGCGTTGATTGTCTCTAGCTAAATTCGTGGCAATAGAAAAACACCAAGTTTTAAAAGTTGAATTACCCTTAAAAGTGTCAAATTTTTGTTTGACTCTGATATATGTTTCCTGAACTAAGTCCTTCGCATCTTCTTTATTTGCAGAAAGACGATAAAGATAAGATTCCAATTGTGCTTGAAACGCAATAAAATCGGAATCAACATTACTTTTGGTTTTGCTAGGTTTTCGTTTTTTATTGATTCTGGTTTTCAAATGTCTTTAAAATTTTATCAATTATATATTCAATTTTAATAAAGTTATTTGCCAGATTTACAACGGTGTTTTCAATACTGTCATCATCCAGTTCATGCCAACCTTCCATCAAGGTTAGAGGTCCGAATTTTACACTCACGTTCTCCCATTCATCTTGATGATTTTTGAATTCTTTTCTAAATTTATTTGCAAATTCTCTACTAGCAATTGAATAACCTTTTAATTCTCGAAGTTTAAAGGCATGAATATTATAGAAAATTTTGCCTTGTTTTATTGTGCTTTCGCTTACCCATATTGAAAAGAATATTCTAGTTTTTGCATTTAATGGGTCAGCTTTGTCACTTGTCCATCGCTTTTTGTACAATTTAAATACAACTGAGTTCAACAAAGTTCCAACAGTAAGAACAAGCTGTTTTTCAGCGATTAAATTCTTGTTGAGCTGATTGGCAGATTTTTGGAATTTTTCTATATAAAAATCGTATTCCATGACCTCAATTTCGGGTTTTCAAATATTCGTAGGTATGATACGTTGGCTGCCTAAAACTTTTGGTTGCCAAACTTAAGCATGTCTGACGCCAGGGATAGCTCTTCGGGAGTGATTTCCGTTTAGCCCCGAATCTTCCGGGCGCGAGCAATAAATTTTAGCTATTGTTCGCGGTAGTTTTATTCCGTTACCATCAAATAATATCCATCTAAATCTTTGAGACAAAACTGTTCCTTTCCTGAATTTGGATTCATATGGCGTGATTCTTCAATTTCGAAATTCAACTCCTGCGCATTATTCCAAACTTTATTTAAATCTTCAACTCTTAAATACAAGATTAGCCCATTTCCTGGTTGAATTTGAGGACTCGAAAGAGTAGGGTGTTCGTGTTCTCCCCATTTATGCAAACACAGAAAAACTTCTCCATTATTGTCCGCCAGCATTTCAAATGTCGAGCCTTCGTGACTACTATTACAATCAAGTAATTTTTGATACCACACCGAACTTTTCTCTACGTCAGACACACCAATTATGGGTTCATTCTTAATCATTTAGGTTCTTTTTAATTACTGCTTACGGTTTAGCTATGAACAGTACGGGAGCAAACTAGCGTTTGCTTTCCGCCACGCACATAGCGAAATCTTTTTGTTTTGTTTTTTCTTTTCCTTGTTTAAAGCAAAATCCCAAAGATTTTGCGGACACTCTAAATGTACACAGTCCTTGGCTTAAAGCCTAAAACCCGTATTAATTATAGCCATTGTTACCCACAGGCTTTTTCCGTACTAAATGTTCAGTATATTCTCTCCCGTCAACATTATGATATGCGCGAAAATATGACCAATCATAGCGGTTTCAAGACCTTTTTTCCAATAAAGCCAACCAAAAACGATTCCGCCGACTGCATTACCCAAAATTATATAGAATAACAATTCCGTTGTCGGCGTGTCAATCATTGCATAAACAAACGGAAGATGGCCAAATCCAAAAATAATTGCAGATACCAAAATTCCAATCCAATAAACTGTTGCATTTAATTTTCCTGAGATTTTGAACAGTAGCCACACAAAAAAGGTCATAATTCCGAACCTAATTAAAATTTCCTCGGTCAGCCCTCCGTATAGAAATCTTGTAATCAAAGGGGGTTTGAAATTTTCTCCTATTTCCAAAAATTCAGTCGGAAGAATTGGATTAAAAAGAACCGCTGTTATAGTTATCAAGATTCCACTTATAACTCCACCGATTATTCCGAACTTTAGTATTCCTGATGTTAACGCTTTTTTGTTTTTATCTATTAGATTTTCAAGTACGGGTAATTTTAAGCTCACTTTGTCATAAAGTAACGTTCCAATCAAGACCGTTACAATCAATAAAATGATGGGATTTATTAGACTCAGTAATTTAAATTGTAAGGGCGTAAATACTTCTGAAATCATTTTTTCCATTTCTTCCGGTAATGGAACTTCCATTGCCAGAGATGAAAATACTCCGACAAGTCCGATGAAAAACACTAACAGTCCTAACTTAAGTTTTTTATTCATTTTTTTTAAGCTTGTGGGTAACGGCTCGGCTATGATTAGTACGAGAGTAGGAGAGCGGTAACTTTCGAACTAGCACTTAGCCAAATTTTTTTATTTTGTTTTAATTTTTCATTTTTTAAAGCCAAATCAAAAGATTTGGCGGACTTTATAAAAACACACTAAACTTTGGATTAAACACCAAACCCCGTATTAATTATAGCCATTGTTGTAGCACGTTTTTTTTATTTTATATTCTCAAAAAATTCAGTCGGATTTCTCAAAAATCTATCCGCATCTGAATCTTTAATTAATTCTGCTAAATTTTGAATTATCGGCTCACACAAATTTCCTTTATCGTCCATTAAAATCCAATCTTTTCTGTTGCATAAATCCAATATTGATTTTATAAAAGTCAGAGTTGAGTCGGTCAAGTCAGTCCGAAATCGAAAATCCTCAATGTAATTTTCTGTGTCGTTAAAATCTATGCTCAAATCGTGGTCAAATTCTGCTTTTTCCGTTTTCCAGCTCGTTCCGCCATTCCATTCCGCACGAGTGATTATTTTGTCAATATCTTTTCTCAATTCCACAATATTAATTTCAATTCCTTTCCACCATTTTGTTGAAATCGCATCTTCAAATTCAGGTTCTGGTTCGTCATTCAATTCCATATCATAGTTTTCCCAATACTTCTCCCATTCAGCGTGTTTAATTTCGAGCTGCTTAGGTATTCCGCCATATTTTTCTTCAATCGGCTTTCTTGGAAGTACAAATGTTAGAAATTGGTTTATTGCCATTAGTTTTCTTAAATGTGCTACAACAATAAAATAAACATACTAGTGCGTTTATTCTATTTATATAATTAGCTAAAAGTGAATTTTACAAATTCTCGATAAGGCAAAATCTAAACTTTAGCCTTTCTATTCTTCTCCATCCGCATATTAAAGAATTCAACGAGTAAAGAGAAGGCGATAGCGAAGTACAAATATCCTTTCGGTACGGTGCCGACTTCTTGACCGAAGGCCACGACATGACCTAAATGAGCTGCTTCTGCGACCAGCATAAATCCGATGAGGATTAAAAAGGAAAGTCCCAAAATCTGAATAGATGGGTGCTTGTTTACAAATTCCCCGACAGGGTTGGCAAACAACATCATGATAATTACAGAAATCACAACTGCAACAATCATCAATATCAATGCATCATTTGGGTTAGGGGAGATGCCATTGGTCATACCTATCGCCGTAAGTATAGAATCGAAAGAGAATACAATATTGATAACGGTTATTTGTAAAATGGCCTTTGTTAAGGTATTCCCCCTAGCTTTTGTTACCTCGCGTTCATCATGACCACGGTCTTCAACTTTCTCATGAATTTCCCGCGTGCTTTTGTACAATAAGAATAGTCCTCCAGCAAATAGTATAAGCGATTGCCAACTGACCCCACCAGAAATCCAGCCCATATCAAATACCCAGAAAGGTTTTTTAGCAGCTACGAGCCAAGTAATTCCGAAAAGCAAAACGATACGCATCACCATGGCGAGTACTAGTCCAATATTGGTTGCTTTCTTTCGTTGGCTAGGTTCAAGTTTTCCTGCAGCAATTGAAATGAAGATAATATTGTCAATTCCTAAAACAATTTCTAAAAAAGTAAGTGTCAAAAGGGCTACCCAGGCATCCGGACTTGCGAAAATTTCAAACATGGTGTATTGGTGTTAGTGTTATTTAGTTCTTGTGGCTGTGCCTTGAATCTTTTTTGCTTCTCCAACAAGGCTGTATTCAAATGTATAAGAATTATCGGTTGTAGACAATATCTTCATATGCACAGAGGCTTTTGATTTCACATCCTGTAATACGAACTCGCAATCGTTCAACCATTTCACTGTAGCACTATCAATCTTGTTGTCGTAATATTCTACACTGTACAATTCGTCCCTGGTAAACTTCCCAACCTTTTCCTCTCCGTTAAGTACGTAATCAAAACTGAAAGTTCCTGTTTTGTAATCCTGACAGTTACGTTCTGGTCGATAACAAGAGAGTGCTAAAAACGAAATGATTATCGTGTAAAGTCCTTTTTTCATATGGACTACAAAGTACTAAATTAAGCTTGAGATGCCATAGGAATAATCAGTTTGTTAGCTGGAATACATATGAAGATTAGTAATGGTTAATATTTTTTAATTTGTCGGTATATTTACACCTTGGTATGCTAATGAATCACGCTACATATTCAAAGTTTAAGGAAACCACCTTTAAGGGTAGATATGTCGTTAATGAACAGGTGGGGGATTTTCTCGAAACTTTGAATTCTGATTTTAAAGTCGAAATCGTTGGTTATTCCGTTGAACAAAGACTGATTAGAGCCGTCACTATGGGTACTGGAACACAGAAAGTTTTGATGTGGTCTCAGATGCACGGCAATGAATCTACTACCACCAAAGCTATTCTAGATTTACTTAAATTACTCCAATCAGATAATCCACTTGCAGTAAGTATATTAAAAAACTGCACCCTGAAAATAATACCGATTTTAAATCCTGATGGGGCGGAGGCCTATACAAGGGTCAACGCAAATGAGGTGGATTTGAATAGGGATGCGCAGGAAAGAAGTCAGCCCGAAAGCAAAGTATTGCGAGATGTCTACGAGAGCTATCAGCCAGACTTTTGTTTCAACATGCACGACCAGCGTACCATTTTTAATGTTGGGAATAGTTCAAACCCTGCGACGATTTCTTTTTTGGCTCCGTCACATGATGCTGAACGAACCATTTCCAATTCCCGAGCCATAAGCATGCAGTTGATTGCCGCTATGAATACAGAACTGCAAGAATTGATTCCGGGTCAAATTGGGCGGTATGACGACGGCTTCAATGCGAATTGTGTAGGTGATACGTTCCAAATGCTGAATACTCCAACCGTTCTTTTTGAGGCAGGCCATTTTCCTGAGGACTATGAGCGCGAAAAAACACGTGAGTATATTTTTTATGCGCTGCTAAAAGCACTGCTATGCATTGGTGAAAATGAAATAAATTCCTATCCTCAGCAGGACTATTTTGCAATTCCGGAGAACAAGAAACTTTTCTTCGATGTTATCATAAAAAATGCGCATATCATTGATTCGTCGTATACCAAAGACATAGCTATTCTATATGCTGAAGTCCTTGAAGAGCAAAAAATAATCTTTCAGGCAAGAATCCAAAAGGCCGGATGCACCGAGGGATATTTTGGTCATAGCACCTATGACTGTGCGAATGAAAATGATTTTTCAGCTCTTAAAAAACAAAGTTTTTGGAATGTGCTCCAGTCTTAAAAATTGAATATTTTCTTCTAATATTAATATTTTATTACATTTTTGTTAAAAAAATAAAGCTTTTACTGAATTTTATTTCTTAATTTTTTATTTTTGCTCAAAATTTGAATACAATGGCAAAAGTAAAACTAGACGAAATTGACCACCAGATTCTAGATATGTTGATTGACAACACTAGAACTCCATTTACTGATATAGCAAAAAAACTTTTAATCTCCGCAGGTACGGTTCATGTGCGTGTAAAAAAGATGGAAGAAGCGGGAATTATAAAGGGATCTTCCTTGACCTTGGATTATGTAAAGCTAGGTTACGCATTTATCGCTTATGTGGGAATCTTTTTGGAGAAAACGCACCAAACCAAATTTGTTATGGAGCGTTTGGAGCAGATTCCGAATGTCACGGTGGCTCATATTACTACAGGTAAGTTTAATATATTTTGTAAAATTCGTGCGAAAGACACCAATCATGCAAAGAATATAATTTTTGCCGTTGATGATATTGAAGGTATCAGCAGAACTGAAACTATGATTTCCCTAGAGGAAAGCATTAACGACAAGAAAAGATTGATGCACAAGATTTTTAATGATCTTTAGGATTTGTTAAAAACGAATAAATATTAAAATCCCAAGCTACTATCGCTTGGGATTTTTTATTTTTATGGCACTAAAAAAAACAAATGAAACCATCCGAATTAAAAGAAGGAGAATATAATCCATATTACAGAACCTATATTGATAAACTGGGAGATTCAGATTTACTGCCAACTCTGGAAAAGCAATTAAAAAACTTTCCAAATTTTATGGCTAGTATTCCTGAGGAGAAGTTGACCTATGCCTATGCTCCTGGAAAATGGACGGTTTTGGAAGCCCTACAACATATAATCGATACGGAAAGAATTTTCCAATATCGAGCACTGCGATTCTCGCGAAATGATAAAACACCTTTACAGGGTTTTGAGCAAGATGATTTCGTTCCAGAATCCAATGCGAACAACAAGTCTATTGAAGCGATGATAGAGGAGTACCAAGCGGTACGCGCTTCTACTCTTAGCTTGTTCAAATCTTTTGATGAAGTTGCCCTGAAAAGAATAGGTACTGCAAGCAACTCGGCAATGAGCGTAGGCGCTATTGGTTGTATCACCTGTGGACATCAAAGACACCATAGGGATATTATACGAGAGCGGTACTTGTAATTTACTCGGTTTCGCGTTCTTCCTCAGCCTCTTGGTCTGATTTAAATTCCATTTCAGCTTCTTGGGCATCAACCTCTTCCAATATAGGTTCGGGTTTAGACTCAAGTCCTTTTTCAATGTTGTCTTCAAAGTTTGAAATGAAGTTGGCCAAACTCTTGCTGATTTTTACAAGGTAGAGCGTATCTGCCGTTTGAATTTCAACGGCTTCGATAATTTCTCCATGAGCATTTTTAAATGTGATGATGTCTTCATCTCCGTAACCGTAAGGATAGGTTTCGATTAACAAAGCCGCCAATTCATGGTCCAGCTTTTTATAATCCACAAGTTTGCGTATCATAGTCGTAGGTTTTGGTTTTTGGGTTTAGAAACAATCTCAATTATAATATGGAACAGAGATTGAATCCTTTTACATTACCTAAACTATGTTTTTTTTTCCTTGAATTTTCTAAAGAGTTGTCAAATGCTACTTTATAGTATATGTAGCGCTTAATCTTTGTAGTATGCAAAAGCTTCAACATACAAATTTGGGGGAATTTGTTGGTCGATTATCGGTGAGCCGATCCTGTTGAGCAAGACAAAATTGATGTTACCATGGGAATTTTTCTTGTCAAATTTCAATAAATTCAATATTCCTATAATATCATCATTCGAAAAACTTACTTTTTTATAACGACTTAAAAATGTGGATTTGATGTCCACCAATTCTGCCTCCGGAAGCCCCGTGATTTTATAGGATAAATAACCTTCTAGAATCATTCCAACGGCAATGGCTTCACCATGCAATAGGGTTTCATGGTTTTCACTTTTTAAAAAGTAGGATTCTACGGCATGGCCTAGGGTATGACCAAAGTTCAGGATTTTCCGTATGTTTTGTTCTGTTGGGTCTCTCAGTACAACTTCATTCTTTATAACAACAGAATCATAAACCTTAGTATCTATGTCGCTGAATGTTGATAACTGTTTTAAAGTTTCCCAGTATTTTGCATTTCTAATGAGTCCGTGTTTTAGCATCTCAGCGAATCCACTTTGTAATTGTCTTTCTTCTAGGGTTTTTAAAAAGCTCGGAATGACCAAAACCATTTCGGGTTGATTAATAACTCCGATTTGATTTTTCAAAGGACCTAAATCTACTCCGGTTTTTCCGCCAACTGAGGCATCAACCATGGCGAGTAGAGTAGTTGGGACGTTGATAAAATCAACACCCCTCTTAAAAGTTGAAGCTACGAACCCCCCTAAATCGGTCACTACTCCTCCACCTAAATTTATAATAAGGCTTTTGCGGTCCGCATCAAGTGAAGAAAGGGTCTCCCAAAGATGGGTACAGGTAGTAATATTTTTATTGATTTCACCGGATTCAATTTCCAAGACTTCGAAGTGTAGGTCTCCTTCTATAGCATTCATGAAATCCGGAAGACATTCTTCATAGGTGTTTTCATCAACAATAATAAACAAAGATGAATACGAGCTTGCGGACAAATGGTCATTTAGGGCACGGTACGCCTTTTTATTAAAATGTACTGCGTATGAAGAGCTTACAATCGATTCCAAATCAAATAAATTTTAATTTCAATTCCATGTAGGTGGAAATCTCAGGTGCAAAATAAACCTTATTTTTTTTCCAAAGAATACAATTCGGGTATTTATATTTGAAGAGCAATAGAATCGTAAAATATGGATAGAATTTTTGAGGATACTTCAACCGCTTTCGCACTTAAAACGGACTCTGAATTAGAAAGAGCCTATTTTCTATTTAAAATGATTGCAAATGAACCTTTGGTTCGAATAGGAACCGCGATGACTAATTTTGCGATTAAAGCGAAACTACCTGTTGAAGGGCTTATTCGCGCTACTGTGTTTGATCACTTTTGTGGTGGAGTCAATGAAGAGGACTGTCTGCCTGTAGTAGATAAAATGTATGAAAAAGGTGTTTGTTCTGTGCTTGATTATTCTGTGGAAGGACAGGAGGGAGACGATCCCTTTGATAGTGCTTTAGAAACGATTTTAAAGATTCTTGATTTTGTGAAAGAGAAAGATGCAATTCCCTTTGCCGTTTTTAAGCCTACTGGTTTTGGTCGCTTCGCCTTGTATCAAAAAGTAGGCGAAGGAAAAGAACTTACAGAAGCTGAGTCTCAAGAATGGCAAAGAGTCATCAATCGATTTGATAAGGCTTGTAAAAAGGCATACGACCTCAATGTATCCTTGCTTATCGATGGTGAAGAAAGTTGGATGCAAGACGCTGCTGACCAAGTTGTTGAAGATTTGATGCGAAAGTACAACAAGAAAAAAGCCATTGTTTTCAATACCTTACAGATGTACCGTTGGGATAGATTGGATTATCTTAAACAGTTACATCAGAAAGCAAAGGCTAACGGATTCAAAATTGGAATGAAAGTAGTTCGTGGGGCCTATATGGAAAAGGAAAATGAACGTGCGGAAGAATTAGGATATCCAACTCCGATTTGCGCTTCGAAAAAAGCTACAGATGAAAACTTTGATGCTGCTGTTCAGTATATGTTAGAGGATTTGGATGTGATTTCTCTTTTTGCAGGCACGCACAACGAGGAGAGTTCATACCGTTTAATGGAACTCATGAAAAATGCATCCATTGAAAATGGGGATACAAGAGTATGGTTCGGACAACTCTTTGGAATGAGTGACCACATCTCTTTCAATCTAGCGAACAAAGGATACAATGTTGCCAAGTACTTACCTTTCGGACCTGTGCGTGATGTGATGCCCTATCTCATCCGAAGAGCAGAAGAGAATACCTCCGTAGCCGGACAAACCACCAGAGAACTGGGCTTGTTGAAAAAAGAAAAGAAGAGGCGTAAGATTTAACGAAGACCGATTACGGTTACTTTATTCGGGCAATTTTTGACTTCCATGGTTACGAGTTCCAAATCTATCTCTCCTTCGATAAGATAGGTTTTACAGGGCTTCGATTTGGTATCACTACTGCTAAAATTAATTTCTCCTTCCGTAAAAAAAGTATTGATAACGAGGGTATCCAGTTCTTGATTTTTCAACATTTCTGAAATTCGGTCTGAATAGGCAATGGGTTTTGAGCGTAAATCTTTGAGTACCCTGCAATTCGGAAAATAGCAGAATGAAACTCCTGTTTCATCTGATTTCTTTTTAAGAAAAAAAGTAAGAAATACAATTCCGATGGAAAGTCCCACCATAAAATAGCCTAAGCGCTTGATGAACATAAAACTTGATTAAAAGATAAGGAAGTTGATATCACTATACTGAAGGTCGAACCATTCGCCTACAGATTTGCTGGTAAGAATTCCATGATACATATACAGTCCGTTTCGGAGTCCTTTGTCAAAACGGAGTGAATTTTCGAGTCCGCCGTCTTCACCTAATTTTAGGAGATAAGGTGTGAAAATATTGCTCAATGATATGGTTGCTGTTTTGGGGTATCTTGAGGGAATGTTCGGCACTGCATAATGAATCACACCAAATTTTTCAGTAGTCGGTTTTTCATGCGTTGTGATTTCACTGGTTTCAAAACAACCGCCCATATCGATACTTACATCAATAATCACAGCACCTTTCTTCATGGTCTCTACCATACCGCTTGAAACAACTACAGGCGAACGGTCTTTGCCACGAGTTGCACCAATAGCGACATCACATCGTCGTAATGCCTTTTTGAGGTTCTTCGGTTGAATTGTAGACGTGTAAACTGTTTGCTTCAAGCTCGTTTGAATGTTTCTTAGTTTGGTGATGGAGTTGTCAAATAAGCGAATATTCGCTCCGAGCCCTAAGGCAGAACGCGCTGCAAATTCACCAACTGTTCCCGCACCAATAATCACTACTTCGATGGGAGGAACACCACTGATATTCCCGAACATGAGTCCGTTGCCGTCATTGGTCGCTGCTAAAATTTCAGAAGCAATAAGTACAGACGATATCCCGGCAATCTCACTTAAGGAGCGTACTACGGGGTACTTGCCATCCTCGTCACGTATATATTCAAAGGCAACACCCGTAATTCTTTTCTTGGCCAAAGCCTCGAAGTATTTTTTTGTAGCCGTTTTAATTTGCAAAGCAGAAATAACCACAGCTTGCGGATTAATCATCCCTATTTCGGCAAGGGTAGGAGGTTCCACTTTTAAAATCAATGGACAACCAAAAACCTTTTTTATATCTTTTGTTACTTCCGCACCCGCTTCAGTATATTCTAAGTCGGAGTAAAAAGCGCCTTCTCCGGCTCCTGATTCCACCAGAACGCGATGCCCGTTGGCCGTTATCGCGTTTACTGCATCGGGAGTCAAACAAACCCGTTGTTCTTGATATTGATTCTCCTTCGGAACACCAATAAAAAGTTCCCCCTTTTGTTTTAAAATTTCAAGGGTTTCTTCTTGTGGTAGTAATTGTTGCTTGCTAAAAGGAGAGGAGGGTTGGCTCATGGGTCGTAATTGTGCACGGCGGAAAGACCGCCTAAATCAAAATTACAATTTTTAAGTGAAACTTAAATTTAGGATGTAGATAATCTAAAATTTAAAAAAGGCTATAGCCTTTAGCCCTTTCTTTATTTTTTTAAAACGTTGCGCAAGTTTCTGAGTTGATAATTCCTCATTTAACCATTCGGAAAGGGAACGATATTCTACTTTTGGAAGGTCTGTTTTTTTAACTTCTGCATTTTGTTGCTTTAATCTCTTCTGTTTTAGAGAATGCAATTCGGCCTCCATTGCTTCAAGGTCAATTCCATGAACGTATCTATCATAAAGTTTTATTCTAATAAAATAAACAAAGGGAATTACTACCATGCATATAGGGAGAAGCCACCAAATATTTTCTGTGTCTATATTATCATCAGCATCAAATATTACTTCAAACAATTGAAAAGCATACATCGCTATGGGTATCAAAATAATATGATACCACCAATTTTTTGAGGTCAAGAACCAGAATATCAATAGATATAAGGGAATAAATTTGCTTAATAAAAACCACACATAGAAAGATACATCAGGAAATCCATTGTTGTCAATTGTCATTCCCAGAAAAGAAATAGTTGCTTCCGGATTTTCTGGTAGGTAATCATAGATTTTATAAATAAATGGAGAAATAGCTACAAAAAAAACTAAGGTGGATTCAATCCATATCTTCCTTTTTGCCTTTTTGTTTCTGCTTTTATCAATCATTTATTTCAACGGGATGTAGTTCGGTAACGACAGAACTTGTAAAAAAGTATTAAAAAAGGGACAATATGCATTGTCCCTCGATTAAATACAGTATTTAAAGTTTAAATTTTCTTATTAAACTTCGTTTTGTCAAGGCCAACTTCATACAAATCATCTTCTTCTGCGGTGTTGTTTGGTTCACAAGAAACAGCTAATAAAGTTACACATGCCAAAAGGCCAAAAATAAATCTTTTTGCTTTCATTTTCATTAAGTTTTAGTTAGAATAGGACTAATTATCACAACAAATGTAGGTAATACCTGTTAATTAATTTAACAAAAAATGTTAAAATCATGTTGTTGACCGTTATTTTTTGGTATTTCGTCGAATATTTTGCTGTTTTAAAATTATCTGCACAATAAAATTTGACAAAAAACGATACGAAAACCGGTAAGACTTTTGATAAAAATTAAAATGGAAAGAATAGGGTCTTAATTGCAGTGTTCAATCGAATGATGAAAAGAAGATTTAAAATGAAATTTCTCGCGTTTCAAAATCTTTTATTTCAATATGAATATCAAAGGCATCTTCAGGTAAAAAAGATTTGATTTTTTCGGGCCATTCGATAAAAATCCAAACATCTTGATTTAGATAATCTTCAAAACCCAAGTCAAGAGCCTCTGTTTCGTCCTCAAGACGATAAAAATCGAAATGGTACCCTAAGATAGCTCCTTCGTTTGTATGATATTCATTTACAATACCAAAAGTGGGACTACTGGCTTCATCTGCTCCACCGAGTTCATTTACTAAGGTTTTGATTAAAGTTGTTTTGCCGGCGCCCATTTCGCCATAAAAGCAGAGGGTTTTTGACGGAGCAGCTCTAAGTACTTTTTTTGCTATTTCCGTGATTTGATTTTGTTGATAGGTAATTGGCATTTATCTATTGAAGTATTCAGGTTATTGGGTTATGGAGAAAACAAAATCCATGATACGTACTAAGTCATTAGGCTCTTTAATTCCTAGTTTTTCCTGTTTCATAAATTTTTCAACCGCCTTTCTTTGTTGTTCAAAAAAAGCAACAAACTTTTTCTTTTTATTTGGAAGTTCCAAAAGAGTAGGTGAATCAGATTTAAAATTTGAAATATAAAATGTTGGGGCTTCGTCAACAAATCGTTCGGGTAACTTATCTTGATACCCTTCCGCTTTTTGGGCCTTGAGATACTTTTTTCGCTCTTGTTTATACAGTATGAAGTTTTCACTTTTCTTGACAACTTCAAAAAAGGACTTAATTCTTTTGCCGTCAATAGAATACATAGCCGTACGATACTTTTTATCGGAGCCGTCCAAAAGTTGAATGCTAAAATCGTTTTTTAAGTCGAGCATTACGACCTTGTTTGTTTTGATTTGAACCTCAAAAATCTGATCTACAACATTATATCGAATAAACTGAGTTTTTTTGATATCATTTACTTTCGCAGGAATAAATTCCGAATTCAAATAAGGCGAGCCATCTGCATTGGCATATTTTGAGTCGTTCAGACCATCCACCAAAATGCCAATTTCAATAACGCTACCTCTAACCTCCAGCACTTCTTGTTGCGCCAAAGAAATGAATGGAAGGATACTGAGAAAATAAAATAATCCGAATTTCATTTTTACAACTTTTTATTGACTTTATCTAGGTGTCAGAACCACAAAAGGAATAATCATCTCTTCTAGTGAGACTCCACCGTGTTGGTAAGTATTCCGATAGTAACTAACATAGTGATTGTAATTATTTGGATAGGCAAAAAACAAATCGTTTTTAGCGAACACAAACGAACTACTCATATTTATACTGGGCAAATGAATACTTCTTGGGTCCTGGGCGGCCAATACATCTTTCTCCTCATAGGTAAGGCTTCTGCCCGTTTTATAACGGAGGTTAAGACTGGTGTCTTTATCACCTATTAACTTTGAAGGCTGCTTCACATTAATGGTACCGTGATCCGTAGTAATAATTAACTTCATATCCATGTCTTGGGCTTGTTGAATAATTTCCAATAAAGGGGAATTCTTAAACCAACTTTGGGTAAGTGAACGATAGGCTTTATCGTTTGACGCCAACTCCTTTATTACCTCCATTTCGGTTTTGGAGTGTGATAGCATATCTACAAAGTTATACACGATTACCGTCAGGTCATTATCCTTTTGAGATCTAAAGTTTTGCGATAAATGTTTCCCACCTTTAAGACTGGTTATTTTATGATATTCCCATTTTATATCCAATCCCAAGCGACTAATCTGGGCACCAAGGAATTTGTCCTCGTACAAATTTTTTCCACCTTCATCTGTATCATTCTTCCACCATTCCGGATGTTTTTTTTCCATATCCAAAGGTGTCAACCCTGAGAATATGGCATTTCGCGCATATTGTGTTGCTGTGGGGAGTATACTCAAATACGATTCTTCTTTGGTCTTCTTGTAAAATGAATTCACAGTTTCCTCAAAAGCATACCACTGGTCATAGCGAAGATTATCGACAACCACTAAAAGGGTAGGAGTGTTTTTAATTTCAGGCTGGATCCATTCCTTGAAAAGTGTATGCGACATGACTGGACCAGTAGGGTCAGAGAACCAGTCTTGGTAATTGTTTTCTACGAACTTTCCGAATTGATTGTTGGCTTCTACTTTTTGAGATTCTAATATTTCAAACATTCCCGTGTCCTCAATATCTTCAAGACGCATTTCCCAATAAATCAACTTTTTGTAGAGTTCAATCCATTCCTCATAACTATTGACCATCGATAAATCCATGGCAATCTTGCGGAACTCTTGCTGGTAATTTGAAGTTGTTTTTTCAGAAACGAGACGGGAATGGTCTAAGTTCTTTTTTAACGATAAAAGTATTTGATTCGGATTTACTGGTTTAATTAAATAGTCGGCAATCTTTGAGCCTATGGCTTCTTCCATAATAAATTCTTCCTCACTTTTCGTAATCATAACAACCGGAAGCGAAGAGTTCAGTACCTTGATTTCATTCAAGGTCTCAAGTCCTGAAATACCCGGCATATTTTCATCTAAGAAAACGATGTCCACCTGAGACTCCGCCATTGCTTCAAGAGCCTCCTGTCCACTTTTGCAGGTAATTACATTATAGTTTTTTCCTTCTAAAAAAAGAATATGTGGCTTTAAAAGATCAATCTCATCGTCCGCCCAGAGAATTGTTATTTTATTCATTTAGTAGAATTGGTATTTCAAGTTTAAAATTGCATCAATTTCGATATGTCTAAGACCTCATGAAGCATGCCAAGATATCGTTTCATTTGTATAACTTTGATTCGTTAATCAATTTATTTTGACAGAATCGAACAAGCTTAAAATTTTCAATGATCCAATTTACGGATTTATTCGAATTCCCAATACGCTGATTTTTGACCTTATCGCCCATCCGTATTTTCAAAGGTTGCGGAGAATCTCGCAAATGGGACTTTCCTATTTGGTTTATCCCGGAGCACACCATACCAGATTTCACCATGCCTTGGGCAGTATGTATTTAATGCAGCAGGCCATACAAGTACTTCGTTTTAAGGATGTTGAAATTTCGAAAGAAGAGGAGGAGGGTTTACTGTGCGCAATTTTATTGCACGATATCGGGCATGGTCCGTTTTCCCATGCCATGGAAAATAGTATTGTAGAAGGCGTTCACCATGAACATATTTCCTTGTTATTTATGCAGGAACTCAATCGAAGGTTTAACGGAAGTTTAACGCTCGCCATTGAAATTTTCGAAGGAAGACATCACAAGAAATTTTTGAATCAATTGGTTTCTAGTCAATTGGACATGGACCGAATGGATTATCTCAAGCGAGATAGTTTTTATACCGGAGTAGCGGAAGGAAATATCAACTCTGAGCGTTTGCTCACCATGCTAACCGTTGTTGATGGAGAGTTAATGGTAGAGGAGAAGGGGACATACTCCGTCGAAAAGTTCCTTATGGCCCGACGCTTTATGTATTGGCAGGTATACTTGCACAAAGCAGGTATAGTAGCAGAACAGTTACTGATTCGAATACTAAAAAGAGCTAAGCAACTCTTGAAAAAAGGCGTTCAAGTGAGCTGCAGTGAGGCTTTGCTATTTTTCATGACCCATAAAATCGGAGAGGCGAATTTCGAGGTTGCCGTTTTGGATAAATTTTCAAAATTGGATGATGTCGATATTCTTTCTGCTATAAAGCTGTGGCAAGACCATGACGATTTTGTGCTTTCTAAACTTTGTCAAATGGTTATCAATAGGCAACTACTTAAAATTAAATTGAAGAACAAACCAATTTCAGAAGACCTATTTGAGAAACATTTGAACCGAATAAAATTAGAATACAAATTGTCCGATGAAGAAGCGGGGTATTTTGTGTTTAAAGGTAATATTGAAAATCGCGCTTACAACTCTGATAAGCAGAATATCAATATCTTACGAAAGAATGGTAAGGTTACCGACGTGGCCAAGGCATCTGATCACCTTAACTTAAAGACGCTCTCTAAAACGGTTACCAAGTACTATATGTGTTTCCCCAAATATTCCGATAATAAAAATCCAAACAGCCTCTAACTATTTTTCTTACTTTTGTGTTCATGGTTTTTACAGCAAGTCAGATTGCGGGTATATTAGAGGGAGAAGTAGAAGGAAATCCTGAGATAGCCGTTCATAAACTAGCCAAAATCGAGGAAGGCGAGAAGGGTTCGTTGACTTTCTTATCGAATCCGAAATACACGCCCTATATCTACACTACAAAAGCTTCGATTACCATTGTAAACAAAGATTTTACCCCTGAGCAGAATTTGGCGACTACCTTGATTAAAGTCGAGGACGCTTATGAATCATTTTCCAAATTGTTGGAATACTACAATCAAGTTAAGAATACGAAAACGGGTATAGAGAATCCCGTTTATATTTCAGAAAGTGCTTCCTATGAAGAGGGTTTATACTTAGGAGCTTTTTCTTATGTTGGTGAGAATGTGAAGATGGGAAAAAATGTGAAGATATATCCAAACGCATATGTTGGTGACAACGTTACGCTAGATGATAATGTTATTGTTTTTGCGGGAGCAAAGGTCTATTCAGAAACCATAATCGGTAAAAACTGTGTCATACAAAGTGGTGCCATTATCGGTTCGGATGGTTTTGGATTCGCCCCAAGTAAGAATGGTACGTTCAGTAAGATTCCCCAAACTGGCAATGTGATTTTAGAGGATGATGTGGATGTCGGCGCAGGTACTACTATTGATAGGGCTACCATGGGTTCGACTATTTTAAGAAGAGGAGTCAAGCTTGACAATCAAATACAAATTGCTCATAATGTTGAGATTGGTGAGCATACTGTAATTGCTGCGCAAACCGGTGTTGCAGGGTCAACCAAAATTGGAAAACGCTGCATGATTGGAGGTCAGGTAGGCATTGTTGGCCATATTACCATTGGTGATGATGTTCGTATACAAGCTCAATCAGGTATAAGTCGAAGTGTAAAAGATGGTGAAATATTACAAGGTACCCCCGCATGGAATTATGGGGACTTTAATAAGTCATACGTTCACTTTAAGAATTTCCCCAAAATTGTAAACCAAATTAATGAACTGGATAAAAAAGTAAATGACGGTGATAACGACAAGTAACAAACAAAGAACAATTGCCAAAGAGGTTATTCTAAAGGGAGTTGGACTACATACTGGAGAAAATGTAACTATGAAATTCGTTCCCGCTCCAGAGAATCACGGTTACGCTTTTAAAAGAGTGGATTTGGAAGGTGAACCAATCATAGAAGCCGATGCAAACTACGTTGTAAATACTCAACGCGGTACAAACCTAGAAAAGCATGGCGTTAAAATTCAAACCTCAGAGCATGTTTTGGCGGCTTTGGTCGGAATGGAAATAGACAATATCCTAATTGAACTTGATGCACCAGAACCACCAATTATGGATGGTTCCTCCAAATATTTCGTTGAGGCCCTTGAAATTGTTGGGGTGCAGGAGCAAGATGCGGATCGCCAAGAATATGTGGTCAAAGATGTGATATCATATAAGGACGATTCTACTGGGAGTGAGATTACCGTTATCCCTTCTGATACATATCAGGTAACAACCATGGTTGACTTCGGAACTAAAGTTCTAGGCACGCAAAATGCCACTTTGGAAAATCTATCTGAATTCAAAACAGAGATTGCCGATGCCCGTACCTTCAGTTTTTTACATGAACTGGAAGCGCTTTTAGAGCATGGCCTTATCAAAGGGGGTGATTTAAACAATGCTATTGTTTATGTGGATAAAGAAATATCGCCAGATACCATGAAAAAGCTGGAGAAAGCTTTTGACAAGGAAAAGCTTTCTGTAAAACCGAATGGAATACTCGATAACCTAACCCTTCATCAACCCAATGAGGCCGCGAGGCATAAATTATTAGATGTTATTGGTGATTTAGCTTTAGCGGGAACAAGAATTCGAGGGAAAGTAATTGCAAATAAACCGGGACATTTTGTAAACACACAATTTGCAAAAAAGCTTTCGAAAATCATAAAGACAGAGAAACGAAACAATGTTCCTTTGGTGGATTTGCATAAACCCCCATTGATGGATGTCACGCAAATAATGGAAATGTTGCCCCATAGACCGCCATTTTTGTTGGTTGACAAAATACTTGAGTTATCCGAGTCACATGTAATCGGCATGAAAAACGTGACCATGAACGAACCCTTTTTCGTTGGGCACTTTCCTGGGGCACCGGTTATGCCTGGTGTTTTACAATTGGAAGCCATGGCGCAAACGGGTGGTATTTTGGTGTTGAGTACGGTTCCTGATCCAGAAAATTATTTGACGTATTTGCTTAAAATTGATAATGTTCGATACAAGCAACAGGTGGTTCCTGGAGATACTCTAATATTTAAATTGGATTTAATGTCGCCGATTCGTCGAGGTATTTGTCAAATGCATGCGAAAGCTTATGCGAATGGAAGATTGGTTTCCGAAGCAGAAATTATGGCTCAAATTGCTAAAGTAAAAGGAAACTAAAATGAATCAACCCCTAGCTTACATTCACCCTGGCGCTAAGATTGCCAAAAACGTAGTAGTAGAGCCATTCACCACAATACATAATAATGTTACCATCGGTGATGGTACTTGGATTGGTTCGAATGTCACTATTATGGAAGGTGCAAGAATCGGTAAAAACTGTAATATTTTTCCAGGAGCCGTAATTTCTGCCCCTCCACAAGATTTAAAATACGATGGCGAGGATACTACCGTAACCATAGGTAATGGAACAACCATTCGTGAATGCGCTACAATTCATAAAGGTACTTCGGATAGAAATAAAACCGTGATTGGCAAGAATTGTCTTATCATGGCCTATTGTCATGTAGCTCATGATTGTTTAGTCGGCAACAATTGCATTTTTTCCAATAACTCGACCCTTGCAGGTCACGTAACCATTGGAGATAATGTCATTCTTGCGGGATTGGTTGCGGTGCATCAATTTGTATCCGTTGGTCAACATGCATTTGTTACCGGAGGTTCTTTGGTACGAAAAGATGTTCCTCCATTCGTGAAAGCGGCTCGAGAACCACTATCCTACGTTGGAATCAACTCCGTAGGGTTGCGTAGAAGAGGATTTGAATCAGAAAAAATTCGGGAGATACAGAATATCTATCGTATTCTTTACCAGAAGAATTATAACAACAGCCAGGCCGTACAAATCATCGAAGCAGAAATGGAGGCAACCCCAGAAAGAGATGAAATTTTGCAATTTATTAGAGATTCTCAGCGCGGAATTATGAAAGGCTACTTTAGTAACAATTAATAACAACCTTAGATCACATATAAAATGGCGTCTACATCAGATATAAGAAAAGGATTGTGCATTCGGTACAACAATGATATTTTTAAAATTATAGAGTTTTTACATGTAAAACCGGGGAAAGGCCCTGCATTTGTTAGAACAAAACTAAAAAGTGTAACCACAGGAAAGGTTATTGATAATACTTTTTCTGCAGGACATAAAATTGAGGATGTACGGGTAGAAACCCGCTCGTATCAGTATTTGTATGCTGAAGGTGAGACCTATCACTTCATGAATACAGATGATTATAATCAGATTACCCTTGAAGAAAGTAGTTTAGATGCTCCAGGTCTTCTGAAAGAAGGTGAAGTGGTCAAGATAATGTTCAATACAGAAGATAGTATGCCCTTATCGGTAGACATGCCGGCGAGTGTCATTTTAGAAATCACCTACACGGAGCCAGGTGTAAAAGGAAATACGGCCACCAATGCAACTAAACCAGCGAAAGTTGAAACAGGGGCGGAAGTAAATGTGCCACTCTTCATAAATGAAGGCGATAAAATTAAAGTAGATACCGAAAAAGGCACGTATATGGAACGTGTAAAGGAATAATCAGAAATATTTTCACTAAGTGAGATTCCCTATAACTTATACTTTAAAACAGATTTCAGAAATCATTGACTCTAAATACGTTGGAGATGATGATTTCTCTGTTTTAGGGATGAATGAAATCCATGTCGTTAAAAAAGGTGAGATTGTTTTTGTCGACCATCCGAAGTACTATGATAAAGCTTTGAATTGTGATGCATCTGTGGTACTCATCAATAAAGAAGTTAACTGTCCAAAAGGAAAAGCCTTATTGATTTCAAATGACCCTTTTAGGGATTTTAATAAACTCACCAAATTTTTCAAACCATTTGAAAAGGCAAATAATTCGATTGCCGATTCTGCTAAAATTGGCAAGAACACGATTATTCAGCCGAATGTTTTCATTGGAAATAATGTTAGTGTAGGTGATAATTGTTTGATTCATTCCAATGTATCCATATATGATAATTGCGTTATAGGCAATAATGTCATTCTACAGGCGGGCTGTGTTTTAGGTTCAGACGCTTTTTATTACAAGAATCGGCCAGAGGGATTTGATAAATTGATTTCGGGAGGTCGAGTAGTGCTAGAAGACAATGTAGAGATTGGCGCGCTATGTACTATAGACAAAGGTGTAACAGGGGACACAACCATCAAAAAAGGAAGCAAACTTGACAACCAAGTGCATGTTGGCCATGATACCATGATTGGAGAAAAATGTTTAATAGCTTCCCAAACGGGAATTGCTGGATGTGTTGTTATTGAAGATGAAGTTACCATTTGGGGACAAGTGGGGACCAATTCCGGCATTACCATAGGCAAGGGTGCCGTAATTATGGGGCAGACAGGCGTTACCAAGTCGGTAGCTGGCGGTAAAAGCTATTTTGGAACTCCGATTGAGGAATCTAGGGAAAAATTGAAACAACTGGCTTATGTCAAAAAGATTCCCTCCATTTTAAAGAAATTAGAAGAATAAAATAATATGCAAGGTATTGCTTTCCTTTTCGTTAGCAAACCTATATTTTTGCAGCAAAAAATAAACCGATTTATACATGAGCGTTTTAGTTAATAAGGATTCGAAAATAATAGTTCAGGGTTTTACAGGTAGTGAAGGAACTTTTCATGCCGAGCAAATGATTGAATACGGTACCCAGGTAGTAGGTGGCGTCACTCCAGGAAAAGGTGGTCAAGAGCATTTAGGGAAACCTGTTTTTAACACAGTTGAGGAAGCTGTTGAAAATGTAGATGCTGATACTACTATTATTTTTGTTCCACCGGCTTTTGCTGCTGACGCGATTATGGAAGCTGCAGATGCTGGAATAAAAGTTATTATAACTATTACAGAAGGCATACCCGTAGCTGATATGGTAAAAGCCTCAAATTATATTAAGGATAGAAACTGCCGATTGGTTGGTCCTAATTGCCCAGGAGTTATTACTCCAGGAGAGGCTAAAGTAGGCATTATGCCTGGATTTGTTTTCAAAAAAGGGAACGTAGGTATCGTGTCAAAATCAGGTACTCTTACCTATGAGGCAGCTGACCAAGTAGTTCGTCAAGGATTAGGTATTACCACTGCCATTGGTATTGGTGGAGATCCTATAATTGGAACTACAACGAAAGAAGCTGTTGAACTATTGATTAACGACCCAGAGACCGAATGTGTGGTTATGATAGGTGAAATAGGTGGACAATTAGAAGCAGATGCAGCAAAATGGTATAAGGCGAGTGGAAGCAAGAAGCCTGTAGTTGGTTTCATTGCCGGTGAAACTGCACCCGCTGGAAGAACAATGGGACATGCAGGAGCTATTGTAGGAGGAAGCGACGATACAGCACAGGCAAAAAAGAAAATTATGCGAGAACATGGAATTCACGTCGTAGATTCTCCTGCAGAAATAGGCAAAAAAGTAAAAGAGGTAATGGGATAGTAGGAATTGTGTTAAACATTCTTAAATATTCATTTGAATTAAATCCATCATTCTTACTTTAGTATGATGGATTTTTTATATAATCTTGTCAGTCTTTATAACAATTATCAAACTTAAATCAGTCAAAAACGTATACTCATGAAAAAAACATTCTTACTCCTATTTTTAGGAACAATACTTTTTTCTTCTTGTAAGCAGAACGCTACAGAGGACACGGTAACTACAATAACTGCTAAAGACGCCAACGGATTTACCTATGAGTCCGTTACCAATGACCCCACAGGTTTAAGATTATATACCTTGGAAAATGGTCTTAAAGTATATCTCAGTAAGAATACTGATGAACCAAAAATACAGACTTTCATTCCTGTTCGTGCTGGTTCTGTTTACGATCCTGCCGACAATACAGGTTTGGCCCATTATCTTGAACATATGGTATTCAAGGGTACTGACGAGATCGGAACCCAAAATTGGGAAGAAGAAAAGGTGAAACTTGAAATGATTTCAGATTTATATGAAAAGCATAAGGCAGAAAAAGATCCAGATGCAAAAAAAGCGATTTATAAGTCTATCGATAGTCTTTCTTTAGAAGCTTCGAAAATTTCAATCGCCAATGAATATGATAAAATGGTAAGTTCGTTGGGTGCCGAAGGAACAAATGCATGGACATGGCATGAAGAAACAGTTTACACAAATAAAATACCAACGAACGAGCTTGATAAATGGCTCCACCTCGAATCTGAGCGTTTTAGTCAATTGGTTCTGAGATTATTTCATACGGAGTTAGAGGCTGTTTATGAAGAGTTCAACAGAGGGCAAGATTCAGATAGACGAAAAGTAAATACCGCATTGAATGATGCCCTATTTCCAACGCATCCTTATGGTCAGCAGACAACAATCGGAATTTCTGAACATTTGAAAAACCCGTCAATGGAAGCAATTCATAATTACTTCAACACCTATTATGTGCCTAACAATATGGCTGTAATTCTAGTTGGTGATATTGAATTTGAAGAAACAATTAAAAAAGTAAATGAGGCTTTCGGAAAGTTTGAGTACAAAGAAGTGATACATCCAAAAAGACCTGTTGAAGAGCCGATGGTCAAGTCCGTAAAAAAGGAAGTGTTCGGACCAGAATCAGAAAACATGATGATGGCCTATCGAACAGCTGGATTGGGTTCAGAAGATGAGAAGTATGTTAATCTTGTGGATTATATACTGGCTAATAGTACTGCCGGTTTAATTGATTTGAATTTAAATCAAGAACAAAAAGTACAGCGTGCTGGTTCGTATACACAGTTTTTAACGGATTATGGTATGCACATTATGTATGGTTATCCAAAATCTGGGCAAAACCTTGACGAAGTGAAACAGCTCTTGCTAGATCAAATTGAACTAATTAAAAAAGGTGAGTTTGAAGATTGGATGATTGATGCCGTTACCAATGACCTTAAGTTATCGGAGATGCGTCAGCTTGAGAATGCGTCATCTGTGGCCTATGCCTATGTAGATGCTTTCGTGCACTTTCAAGATTGGGAGGGCCGTGTAAAACGTATTGACGAAATGAAAAAGGTAACCAAGCAAGAATTAGTGGATTTTGCCAATAAGTTTTATGGAGATAATTATGGAGTTGTATATAAGAGACAAGGTAAAGATGATAATCAGGTAAAAGTTGACAACCCTGGTATTACTCCAATAGAATTGAATAGAGGCAAGAAATCTGAGTTCTTGACTAATTTTGATGCCATGGAAGCAACCAAGATTGAGCCAAAGTTCATCGATTACGCTTCGGCTATTAAAACTAGTACGCTCAACAATGGGCTAAAATATGAGTATGTTAAAAATGACATTAATGATTTAGCGCAACTTTATATCTTTTTTGAAATGGGCAAAGACCATGATAGAAAATTAGATTTGGCTATTGGCTTCTTTGAGTATGTTGGAACGGACACTAAGTCGTCTGAAGAAATTAAAAAAGAGTTCTACAAGCTAGGTGTGAATTACGGGGTATATTCTCAAAGCGATAAATCTGGAATTTACTTATCCGGTTTGCGTGAAAATATAGATGCTGGTCTGGGTCTACTTGAAGATTTATGGGCAAATGCAAGAGCGGACCAGTCTGCATATGATAAGTATGTATTGAAACTGGCCAAAGAGCGTGAAGAAACAAAATCTAACAAGGGAGCGATTATGTGGAATGGTCTTTGGGAATATGGCAAGTTTGGAGACAACTCAAGTTTACGTGACGTATATACGATAGAAGAATTAAAGGCTATTGACCCGAATGAGCTTGTAGAAATGGTAAAGACTCTTCGAAATTATAAACATAATTTCTTCTACTATGGCAAGGATGAACAAGATGGTATTGCCGCTATTGAAGCTAAGCATACTGCTCCGAAAGAGTTTATGACATACCCAGAGCCAAAGAAGTATAACCCAAAAGATATGGGTAGTAATGTTTACTTTGTAGATTACGATATGGTACAGTCTGAAATGCTATTTATGGCAAAAGGCGATACCTTTGACCCGAAGAAAATGGCGGTTTCTTCCCTGTTTAATTCTTACTTCGGTAGTGGATTATCATCAATAGTTTTTCAAGAGATAAGAGAGTCAAAATCACTCGCTTACTCCGCTTTCTCTGCCTACTCAGGAGCAAGTAAAGCCAACGACCCGGACTATGTTTATGCCTACGTTGGTACCCAAGCTAACAAAATGGACCAAGCAATGGACGCTATGTTAGAATTAATGAACAACATGCCAGAAGCCGAAGAGAATTTTAATGCTGCAAAAGAGTCTACTTTAAAAAGGATGGCAGCGGAACGTACCAATAAAACAAATATCTTTTGGTCTCATGAAAGATTGAAAAAAAGAGGTATGACAGAGAATAACAAAAAGGAAATGTACGAAGCGATTCAAAATATGACCATTGAGGATTTGCGAAATTTCTTTAATGAAAATATCAAAGGCTCTAACTATGATTTAATGGTCATTGGAAATAAGAAAGATGTTGATATCAAAGCATTAGAGAAATTTGGCAAGGTAAAAGAACTAGATGTGGATTACTTGTTCAATTATGAGAAACCTGCTCCAATAAAATCTTAACAAGGTTGGTATAGAAATCGTATTTTTGAATTCAACTAAAACTTAAATACCAACCTTAAGAATGAAATTGCTAGAAGGAAAAAATGTAATTATTACTGGAGCAAGTAGGGGTATAGGAACTGGAATTGCTCAAGTATTCGCCGAACATGGCGCAAACATCGCATTTACTTATAGTTCGAGCGAAGCCCCTGCTTTAGCACTTGAAAAAGAACTTACTGCTAAAGGCGTGAAAGCCAAGGCCTATAAAAGTAATGCGGCGAGCTTTAACGAGTCGGAAACTTTAGTAGCCAATGTTTTAGAAGAATTTGGAGGCATCGACGTACTTATTAATAATGCCGGTATCACCAAAGATAATTTACTAATGCGTATGGCCGAGGAGGATTTCGATAAGGTCATTGAGATTAATTTGAAATCAGTCTTCAATATGACAAAAGCTGTTCAGCGAACTATGTTGAAGCAGCGTAAAGGTTCAATCATCAATATGAGTAGTGTAGTTGGCGTGAAAGGAAATGCAGGACAAGCAAATTATGCCGCTTCAAAGGCTGGAATGATTGGTTTTACAAAATCCATTGCCTTAGAATTAGGATCTAGAAACATAAGATGCAACGCTATAGCCCCTGGATTTATTGAAACAGAAATGACAGCAAAGTTGGATGAGAAAGTTGTTCAAGGCTGGCGTGAAGGTATTCCTCTAAAAAGGGGAGGGGCCCCAGAAGATATTGCTAACGCATGTTTATTTTTTGCATCTGATTTATCGGCATATGTAACTGGTCAAGTGCTTAATGTCGATGGCGGAATGTTGACATAAGAATATGCAAACAAGCACCGTTCTCCTTATTATTTTAGCTGCAATTGTGGCTTTAGGGATGGTGTTGTTTCAGTATTATTATAATTCTAAAAAGAGAGGAAAGCTTAATGCCTTACTCTCTTTTTTGCGTTTTATTGGTTTATTCGGACTTTTCATATTGCTTATCAATCCTAAGTTCTCAAAGAATGAATATAGTCTTGAAAAGACCAATCTAATTCTACTGACCGACAATTCATCATCACTAGCCGATTCAAAAGAAAAAGTTCAAGAAGTTTTAAACAAATTAAAGGTAAATGCAAGTCTTGTAGATAAGTTTAGCGTTGCACCGTACCATTTTGGTAATTCTGTTCAACAAACAGATAGTCTTTCCTTTCTTGAGAACAACACCAATATTTCGAAAGCTATAAATTCACTTGATGAAATTTATGCCAACACGAATTCCACTATGGTTCTTCTTACCGATGGAAATAGTACAATAGGGCAGGACTACATCTTTTCAGGAAGAAATGCCAAACTTCCTATTTACCCCATTGCTATTGGTGATACTACCCAATACGAAGACCTCCGTATTAATCAAGTCAATAGTAATAAATATGCATTTCTCAAAAACAAGTACCCTTTAGAAATTTACGTTTCATATGATGGGTCAAGAGAGGTGAATTCTACAGTAAGCATAAAAGTGAACGGGAATACGGTATATCGTGAAAATACTAAGCTGTCAAATACGAATAGTTCAAAAACAATTAAAACAAACTTAGATGCCGGTTCAGTAGGTATAAAGAGCATTCAAATAGAGCTTAGTACCTTAGATGGAGAGCGAAATAAAGAGAACAACATTCGAAATGCTGTTGTTGAAGTTATTGACGAAAAAACCAACATCGCCATCATCTCAAGTATGATACATCCAGATATTGGAACCTTACGGAAAGCCATTGAAAGTAATGAACAGCGTTCGGTAAGCATTAAGAAGCCGACGGCAAACCTGAAGGATTTTGATGATGTAGATGTGTTCCTGTTATATCAACCGAATCCATCCTTTACAACCATCTATACCTATTTAAAGCAGAAAAAGGCAAGTGTTTTTACCATTGGAGGAACTAAAACAAACTGGAGCACAATAAATAAGGCATCTAGAAAATATAACTTAGGAGACGGCTATCCGATACAAGAGGTGATTGGAGTTCTGAATCCTTCTTTTTCAAAGTTCGATATCACCGATTTTACCATGGATGATTTTCCACCATTAGACAGCAATGCAGGAGGTATTAAAGTGGATGGTGCTGAAACTTTAGTACAAATGAAAGTCTTTGGCGCCACTTTAAAATCGCCTTTGCTTTTTGCCCTTGACAATGAGAATGGCAAAGAGATTGTTTTAACGGGCGAAAACATTTGGAAATGGCGAATGCAGAGCTTTAGAAACAATCAAAACTTTCAAAATTTTGATGATTTTATAGGCAAGTTGATGCTATACCTTTCCTCCAACAAAGGAAAGAATAGGCTGGATGTAGATTATAAATCCGTCTATGAAGGTAGCAATGATGCTAAGATAAAAGCATCCTATTTTGATGAGGCTTTTGTATTCGATTCAAATGCTTCCTTAGTTGTAAAACTAAAGAATACAGAAAGTGGAAGTTCCCAAGAGATTCCCATGTTATTAAAAAATAACTTCTATGAGGCCGATTTAAGTGATTTACCTCCTGGACAATATGCATTTATTGTGAATGTTGAACAAGAAAATAGAAAACAGTCTGGGAGTTTTACAATCTTGGATTTCGATGTAGAAAAACAATTCTTGTCCACTAATTATAAAAAGTTGAGACAATTGGCATCTACAACAAATGGAAAACTATATTTCCCAAACAATATGGACGACTTGGTACAAAGTTTACTTAACGATAGTCGTTTTGTACCTACTCAAAAAGCCACTAAAAATATAGTGTCCTTAATAGATTTTCGCGTACTTTTAGCAATCATTATCGCAGCATTAGCAGCGGAATGGTTTATAAGAAAATATAACGGACTAACATAAAACAGAACATTATGGACAAATTACCAAAAGTTGCGCTACCAGTAGTATTCATACTGATTGCATTAGTTATTCTAATTTCTAAATCCGCAGTCACCATAGGGTCGGGTGAAGCTGGAGTATTATATAAAACCTTCGGAGGAGGTGTTGTTACTGATGAGCCACCGATGGGCGAGGGGTTTCATATCGTAGCTCCGTGGAACGATGTTTTTATTTACGAAGTACGTCAGCAAGAATTGTTCGAAAAGATGAAAGTACTGTCTTCAAACGGACTAGAAATTCAAATTGATGCTTCAGCTTGGTACCAACCCATTGCTGCAGAACTAGGAAATTTACATCAGAATTTAGGTGAAGGCTATTTAGACCGTGTAATAAAGCCGGCCATTCGTAGTGCTGCGAGAAGTGTTGTAGGACGTTATACACCTGAGCAGTTGTATTCTAGTAAGCGTGATGCTATTCAAGATGAAATATTCGAAGAAACCAAAAAGATTTTAGATAAACAGAATGTACAATTAAATGAAGTTCTTGTGCGTGATGTGACCTTGCCTAACACGATTAAAGATGCAATTGAGCGTAAGTTAAAGCAAGAGCAAGAATCCCTTGAGTATGAATTCCGTTTAGTAACTGCGAAAAAAGAGGCTGAAAAAGTTACCATTGAAGCACAAGGTAAAGCTGATGCAAACAGAATATTAAGTGCATCCTTAACAGATAAGATCTTACAGGATAAAGGTATTGATGCAACATTGGAGCTTTCCAAATCTCCAAACTCCAAAGTAGTGATTGTAGGCGGGGGTGAAGCTGGATTACCTCTTATTCTAGGAAATAACTAAAAAGCACAATTTGTGATTTTTTTAAATTCGCTTTCGTAGAAAGAAATTTAATTTTACTTTTACCACGTAATGAGAAATAAGAATACACATCATCATCTTGTAACTGGCTGTCAAGCGAGGTAAAGGTGTATTGTAGTATTACAAAATATTTAAACCCGTTTGAGCAATCAAGCGGGTTTTGCTTTTAGACCATTTTGATTGCCTCAAACATCAAAAACAAGAAATGACAAAAATTAGAATTGCTATTCAAAAATCCGGAAGGCTTAATGAGGATTCTTTACGGATTTTAAAAGATTGTGGAATATCTATTGATAATGGTAAAGACCAATTGAAGGCTTCTTCGCGGAACTTTCCAATGGAGGTGTTTTACCTTAGAAATGGAGACATTCCCCAATACTTAAGAGATGGAGTAGTAGACATTGCAATTATCGGAGAGAATGTATTAATTGAAAAAGGTGAGGACATTGCTGTTGCGGAAAAACTTGGTTTTTCAAAGTGTAAGGTTTCTTTGGCTGTTCCTAAAGCTGTTAAGTATGACTCTGTAAAGGATTTTGAAGGGAAACGAATTGCAACGTCATATCCGAATACTGTTAAAAACTATTTGAAAGAGAAAGGGGTAAATGCGGATCTACATATCATTAGTGGTTCTGTAGAGATTGCCCCTAATATCGGACTAGCTGATGCCATTTGCGATATTGTTTCAAGCGGAAGTACTTTGTTCAAGAACAACTTGAAAGAAGTCGAGGTCATGTTGAAAAGTGAAGCCGTTTTGGCCGTATCTCCGAAAATTTCTGAAGAAAGAAAACTAGTGCTTCAGAAGCTACAATTCCGCATTCAATCTGTTTTGAAGGCAAGACAATCAAAATATGTGTTGCTGAATGCTCCTAATGATAAATTGAAAGATGTTATTGCCTTGCTTCCCGGTATGCGCAGTCCGACGGTACTTCCTTTAGCGGAAGAAGGTTGGAGTTCTGTACATACCGTAATCAACAAGGACAAATTCTGGGAGGTTATTGATGAGCTAAAGCAAGCAGGAGCTGAAGGTATTTTGGTTTGCCCAATTGAAAAAATGGTCCTTTAATATATGAATTCCGATTTTAAAATAGAGTTAATTCCTTATGAATATATGGAATCTATTTTGCCACTCGTTTTTTTGCTCAATAATGAGAAAATTCGGTACGAAGTTCTTAAAGAAAGACTTAAAGACATGTTATCCATGGGAGGCTATGAATGCATAGGAGTCTATGATTCTGAAGAATTGATTGGTATTTGTGGAATTTGGGTATTGAATAAACTCTATGCAGGCAAGCACGTAGAGCCGGATAATGTCTTTATAAAAGAAGAATATCGGAGTAGAGGCGTAGGACAACTTATGATGGATTATATGTTCAAGTATGCCAAAGAAATAGGCTGTAAAGGTTCAGAAGTGAACTGCTATATGAAAAATGAAAAGGGGCAAAAATTTTGGGAACGACAAGGGTATAAGCCCAAGGCGTACCATTATTTCATGAATTTTGAAGACATAAGCAATGAATAAAATATACAATCCGAAAAGAGAAAGTTGGAGTGAGGTATTAAAGCGACCCACTCAGTCCGTCGAGGACATTGAGGATACAGTAAATGGCATTTTCAAGGAGACTCAAGCAGGTGGAGATGCTGTTTTAAGAACATATACCCAAAAGTTTGATGGTGTTACTTTGGATTCATTTGTGGTCGATTTAAAGGAAATAGAAGAAGCTCAAAACTTGGTGTCAGAAGAACTAAAAGCTTCTATTCAATTGGCGAAGGGAAACATTGAAAGTTTTCACAAAGCTCAAGTAACAGATAAAGTGGAAGTAGAAACTGCAAAAGGCGTAAAATGTTGGCAAGAAAAACGTCCGATCCAGAAGGTTGGCTTGTATATTCCTGGAGGAACAGCGCCTTTATTTTCTACAATTCTAATGCTTGCAGTTCCTGCTAGCATAGCAGGTTGTAAAGAAATCGTTTTATGTTCACCTCCTAATTCGGATGGAAAAATCAATCCCGCTATTTTATATACCGCGGCTTTATGTGGAGTTACTAATATTTTCAAAGTTGGAGGTATTCAAGCCATTGCTGGAATGACATTTGGTACGGAAAGCATTCCACAAGTCTATAAAATATTTGGTCCAGGTAACCAATATGTCACCGTTGCAAAACAAATTGCAACAAAGTATGGCGTAGCCATTGACATGCCTGCCGGTCCGAGTGAATTGTTAGTTGTTGCTGATGATTCAGCTGACGCTGCTTTCGTAGCTTCAGACTTATTGAGCCAAGCCGAGCACGGGGTAGATAGTCAAGTGATTTTAGTTTCAACTTCAATAGATTTTTTAGTAGCCGTCGAAGTGGAATTGGATAAACAAATCAATCTTTTACCAAGAAAACGGATTGCTGAAAAGGCAATGGCCAATAGTAAACTGATATATGTTGAAGATGATAAAACCGCAATTGATTTAATCAATGAATATGGGCCAGAGCACTATATCGTATGTGTCGATAACGAAGATTTCTATATTCATAATACGTTCAATGCTGGTTCTGTCTTTATCGGTAATTACACCCCAGAAAGCGCAGGAGATTACGCGTCTGGCACTAATCATACCTTACCTACAAACGGATACGCGAAGCAGTACAGTGGTGTAAACTTAGATAGTTTTATGAAGAGCATGACCTTCCAGAAGATTTCAAAAGAAGGTATACAAGAAATAGGGAATGCCATTGAAATCATGGCCGAAGCTGAAGGCTTACAGGCCCATAAAAATGCCGTAACCTTACGATTGAATAGTTTGAAATGAGTTTTAGTTTAGAAAATATAATTCGAGAAAATGTCAAGGGCCTAAAACCCTATTCGTCTGCACGAGACGAATACGTGTCTGATAGTTCCGAAATGGTCTTTTTAGATGCCAATGAGAATCCCTTTGAGAGTGGAGTAAATCGGTATCCTGATCCACAACAACGAAGCTTAAAAGCTGTTTTGGCAGACCAAAAAGGGTTGAGTTCAGAAAATATCCTTTTAGGAAATGGAAGCGATGAAGTATTAGATTTAATATTCAGAGCTTTCTGCGAACCCAAAGAAGATAATATCATTTCGCTTCCACCGACCTACGGAATGTATAAGGTTCTTTCAGGAATCAACGCCATCCAAAACCGGGAAGTTCTGTTGAATGAAGACTTTCAGCCAAATATGGAAGCCATTCTAGAAGCAATGGATGATAATTCGAAACTACTTTTCATTTGCTCTCCCAATAATCCAACTGGGAACAGCATTTCGGAAGAAAGTATAATAAAACTATTGACCAGCTTCAATGGTTTAGTGGTTATCGATGAAGCGTACATTGATTTTTCACCAAATGAAAGCTGGGTTTCGCGCTTGTCTGATTTTCCTAATTTGGTTGTGACACAAACCTTGTCCAAAGCATACGGAATGGCTGGAATTCGATTGGGAATTTGTTTTGCATCAAAGGAAATCATTGCCGTTCTAAACAAAATCAAGCCTCCTTACAATATCAATGGACTAACACAGCTAAAGGCTTTGGAACGGGTTTTAGCAATAAAACAAGTGGCATCTGAGATATTGGAGATTCAAGAAGAACGATTCCGACTTTTATGGGATTTAACACAGATCAAATTTGTCAAAACCATTTATCATTCTGATGCTAATTTTGTTTTGGTTAAAGTTGATGATGCCAATAGGAGGTACAAACAGTTATTGGATAACGGTATCGTCATCCGGAATAGAAGTACCCAGCCATTGTGCGATAATACATTGCGGCTGACCGTCGGAACACCAAATGAAAACAAAAAACTACTTGAAGTTTTAAAAAATATATGTGATGAGTAAAAAGAAAGTACTCTTTATTGATCGTGACGGTACCATCATCAAAGAAACTGTGGATGAACAAATAGATGCGTTTGAGAAAATGATATTCTATCCAAAAGCCTTTACCTATTTAGGGAAAATTGCCAAAGAATTGGATTTTGAGCTGGTAATGATTACCAATCAAGATGGTTTAGGGACGGACATCTTTCCAGAAGAAACCTTTTGGCCGGTACATAACTTCATTCTCAAATCTTTTGAAAATGAGGGTGTTGTTTTTGATAAAGTATTTTTAGACCGAACGTTTCCAAAAGATAATGCGGATACCAGAAAACCGGGTACTGGACTATTGACTGAGTACTTTTCAGAGGAGTATGATTTAACCAACTCTTTTGTAATAGGAGATCGACTAACCGATATGGAACTAGCAAAGAATTTAGGTTCAAAGGGAATTTTTATTAATGACAACACTAATCTAGGAACGGGTGAAATTACGGTAAAAAGAGACGAACTAGATGTTGTGATTGCTTTAGAAAATAATGATTGGGAAAAGATTTATGAGTTTTTAAAGTTAAAAAACAGAACAGCTGAAATTCATAGAAAAACGAATGAGACTGATATTAAGATTCAGCTCAATTTAGATGGAACAGGGAAAAGCAATATCAAAACAGGATTGGCTTTTTTTGACCATATGTTGGACCAACTGGCACGTCATGGTCAGATGGATTTGGATATTCAAGTAGATGGAGATTTAGAAGTTGACGAACACCATACCATCGAAGATACGGCAATTGCTTTAGGAGAGATTTTTCATACTGCACTTGGAAATAAATTAGGGATTGAACGATACGGATTTTGTTTACCCATGGATGATTGTTTGGCGCAAGTTGCTATTGATTTTGGGGGTCGAAACTGGCTTGTATGGAAGACTGATTTTAAACGTGAAATGGTAGGTGACATGCCGACTGAAATGTTCCAGCACTTTTTCAAATCATTTACCGATGGGGCTAAAGCAAATTTGAATATAAAAGCAGAAGGCAAAAATGAACATCACAAAATAGAAGCAATTTTTAAGGCATTTGCAAAGTCTATAAAAATGTCTGTTAAGAGAGATGTTGAAAAGATGGTTTTACCAAGTACCAAGGGAGTTTTATAGATGAAGATTGTAATAATAAATTATGGAGCTGGTAATATCCAAAGCATCAAATTTGCCATTAAACGCTTGGGATGCGAGGCAGTTTTAAGCAGAGATGTTGAAGAAATTCGAAGAGCTGACAAAGTGATTTTCCCAGGTGTGGGAGAGGCGAGTAGTGCCATGAACAAGCTCAAAGCTAGTGGTTTGGATAAAATCATACCCGAATTAAAACAGCCCGTTTTAGGCATCTGTCTGGGAATGCAATTAATGTGCAATTCCTCGGAAGAAGGAAATACTCAGGGATTGGGGATATTCGATGTTGATGTGATTAAGTTTTCCAAAAAAGTTAAAGTTCCCCAAATTGGTTGGAATCAGATTAGCAATCTTACATCTGATTTGTTCAATGAAGTGAATGAAAATGAACACATCTATTTGGTCCATAGTTATTATGCACCAGTATGTAAGGAAACCATTGCAAAAGCAGATTACGAATTAAGCTATAGTGCAGCTTTGCAAAAGAATAATTTTTATGGTACGCAATTTCATCCAGAAAAAAGCAGTGTTGTAGGAGAACGGATTTTAAAGAATTTCTTGGACTTGTAATGAGAGAAGGTTTTTACATATCGGTGGATAAGAATTTATTGGACATTGATTTTATTCAGAGTTATATGACCAACGACGCTTATTGGGGAAAGGGTAGAACTTTAGAACAAACAAAAGGAACTATTGAGAACTCTTTTTGTTTTGGAATGTATACAAATGAAAACGCGCAGATCGGCTTTGCTAGAGTTGTAACCGATTACACCTTTTATGGAAATATCATGGACGTAATTATCAGTCCAGCATATCAGGGTCAAGGCTTAGGGACAGCATTGATAGAATTTATGTTGAGCCAAGAAACAATTCAAAGCCTACAAACCTTGTCATTAAAAACAAAAGATGCACATGGACTATATAACAAATATGGCTTTACAAAAATCGGAAAATCCCCATTGTGGATGTCCAGAGATAAACAGAAACTAGATTAATATGCGGATAATTCCAGCGATTGATATTATAGATGGTAAGTGCGTTCGTCTTTCGAAAGGCGATTACGATACCAAGAAGATATACAATGAACGTCCACTAGAAGTTGCGAAAGAATTTGAAGCAAGTGGAATCCAGTATTTACATTTGGTTGATTTAGACGGTGCGAAGTCCAAACATATTGTTAATCACAAAGTTTTAGAACAAATCGCTACAAATACAAATTTAAATATTGATTTTGGTGGCGGATTAAAAACTGATGATGATTTAAGAATCGCTTTTGAGTCCGGCGCAAATCAAATTACAGGGGGAAGTATAGCAGTAAAAGACAAAGAAACCTTTACAGGCTGGATTGAAAGCTATGGACCGGATAAAATCATCTTGGGAGCAGATGCTTTGGATGAAAAGGTTGCAGTTTCTGGTTGGCAAGAAGAATCTAAAGAGGAATTACTTCCTTTTATTCAATCGTATAAGAACAAGGGAATTAAGTATGTAATTTGTACCGATATTAGTAAAGATGGAATGCTCGAGGGTCCTTCATTCGAATTATATAAAAAAATTATCGCATCGGTCAGTTCGAGCCCCTCGACTGTGCTCGGGACAGGCTCCACCGAGAACGGTTTTGAAAAAGAACTCAAACTAATAGCCTCTGGAGGAATATCAAACTTTGATGAACTTCCCAAATTAGCTGCAATAGGTTGTGAAGGAACTATTATCGGTAAAGCCATTTATGAAAACAGAATCAGCCTAAAGCAGTTGGAAAAATATATCATATCAATATGACCAAGGAAGAGAAACTAGTCGATGAATTAGTGAAAAATGCTTTATATCGTATAGATGAAAGCACACGCATGATACGGAAGAGCTTAGAAGATGTTTCGGAGGAAGAATTATGGCAAAAGCCCAACGATTCCCTAAATAGCATTGCCAATTTGATGTTGCATTTATGTGGAAATATCACACAGTACATCATCTCATCACTTGGAGAAACTGAAGACATTCGAAAGCGTGACTTGGAGTTTGAGACAAACAAAAGTGGAACTAAATCAGAAATACTTGAAAAATTAGAAAGCACCGTAGACACAGCCAAGCGGGTGATTTTCGATTCTTCCTTGGATCAACTCTTAAAAATTAGATCGGTGCAAGGGTTTTCATTTTCAGGTGTTGGTGTCATAATGCATGCCGTCGAACATTATTCTTATCATACGGGTCAAATTGCTTTTTGGGTAAAACAGCTCAAAAACAAAGACCTTGGGTTCTATGACGGAATTGATTTAAAAATAAAAAACGAGGACTAGTGCTTGCAAAGAGAATCATACCTTGTTTAGATATCAAAGATGGCCGCACTGTAAAAGGAGTGAACTTCGTTGATTTGAGAGATGCTGGTGACCCCGTAGAATTAGCGGAAATATATAGTCGAGAAGGTGCAGATGAACTGGTATTTCTAGATATATCAGCTACGGAACAAAAACGAAAAACTTTGGCCGACCTCGTATTTCGTGTGGCCGAAAAAGTGAATATTCCGTTTACGGTGGGGGGTGGAATTTCATCTGTCGAAGATGTAGATGTTTTATTGCAAAACGGAGCGGACAAGGTTTCTATCAATTCGTCTGCGGTTAAGAACCCACAATTGATCAATGATTTGGTGGCTAAGTTTGGCTCCCAATGTATTGTCGTTGCTATTGATGCGAAACAAATTGAAGGTAAATGGGTTGTTCATTTGGTGGGTGGTAAAGTCCCAACGGAATTGGATTTGTTCGCATGGGCTAAAGAAGTAGAGAAGAGAGGTGCTGGTGAAATTTTATTTACCTCCATGGATAATGACGGTACTAAAGACGGATTTGCGAATGCAGCGCTGGCAAGACTATCTACAGAGTTGAATATTCCCATAATAGCCTCGGGTGGAGCAGGAAATATGCAACATTTTACAGATACCTTTATTAAAGGAAAGGCTGATGCAGCCCTAGCGGCTAGTGTTTTTCATTTTAAGGAGATAAAAATCAAGGATTTAAAAGAAGAATTACAGGAAAACAAAATTCCTGTAAGAATATAAGCTGGAGTTATGAAAAAAATAGGTTTAATAGGTGGCATTACTTGGCAATCGACCAAGCTTTATTACGAATATTTAAATACAATGGTTTCTGAAGCGCTTGGCGGGAAATATTCTTGTAGTTGTTTAATAGAATCGGTAAATTTTGCGGATATCTCCGCGAAACAAAGTGCTGGCGACTGGGATACCCTACATACCCAAATGGCCACAATTGCCAAGAGTTTAGAAACGGCGGGTGCCGATATTATTTTGGTGTGCGCAAATACAATGCACTTATCTGCTGATAAAATCAAAGAGAACATAAATGTTCCGCTTTTACATATAGCAGAAGCAACGGGCAAATCAATACAGGATAAAGGAATTCAAAAAGTATTGCTACTAGGTACAAAATATACTATGGAGTTAGACTTTTACAAGGATATTTTAAAAGAACAATTTGGAATTGAAGTATTGATACCATCTTCGGAAGATAGGGATACGGTTCATCAGGTAATTTATGATGAATTGTCGAAAGGGATTATTTCTAAGGATTCAAAGGCTAAGTACGTTGAAATCATCAAGAAATCAGAAAGTAATGGCGCAGAAGCAGCTATTTTAGGCTGTACTGAAATCCCGTTATTGATTCAATCGGAAGATTGTGACATTCCCGTTTTTGATACTACTAAGATTCATGCTCAGGCTGCTGTGGATTTTGCTTTGGCAGAAATGACACAAACCAAGTAATACGATGGAAATAGATTTCAATAAAAATTCAGACGGACTCGTACCAGCAATCATTCAAGATGCGCAAACCAAGAATGTATTGATGTTGGGCTACATGAATCAGGAGGCATTTGATAAAACTCGGGAAACTAAAAAGGTGACTTTTTTCAGTCGCTCAAAGAAACGTTTATGGACGAAAGGCGAGGAGAGTGGCAATTTTTTAAACTTGGTGGATATCAAAAATGATTGTGATGACGATACCTTGTTAATTTCTGTGAATCCCCAAGGGCCAACGTGTCATACTGGAAGCGATACTTGTTGGAATGAAGAAAACACCTCTAATTTCGGATTCTTATCACAATTAGAATCCGTTATTGAACAAAGAAGAACTTCTGCCGATGGTAGTAAATCATATGTGGCATCACTTTTTGAAAAAGGTATTAATAAAATTGCACAAAAAGTAGGCGAGGAGGCGGTAGAAACGGTTATTGAAGCAAAAGATGATAATGACGAACTCTTTCTATATGAAAGTGCTGATTTGCTCTTTCACTATCTTATTCTTTTACAAGCAAAGGGTTTTTCGCTAAAGGATATCGAAACTGAATTGAAGAAAAGACACAATTAGTTCATCTTACTTTTTGAAAAGGGATTTATCAAGTACTTTTTTAAAAACAGCATCCTTGTAGTTTCGGCTCAGAGGAATTTCTGCACCTTCTAATTTTATTCGGGTACTTTCTATAGAACGGATTTTATCCACCGCTACTAAGTATGATTTGTGAACTCTAATAAACTTTTCGCTTCCTAAGAGTTCTTCCATGCGCTTCATCGTAAGCAAAGGCATAAATTTGCCATGGGAAGTATAAATAATCACGTAGTTCTGCAAGGCCTGTACATATGCTACATCATTAAAAAAGATTTTTTCAAAAACGGAATCGCACTTCACAAAAAAATAGTCAGGTTTGGCATTAAAGCTAAGAGGGTTAGTTTCTCCCTTACCTATCGAAAAATAGTCTTTTGCCTTATATACTCCCTTAAAAAATCGCTCAAAGGTTATGGGCTTTACCATATAGTCCAAAACATCCAATTCAAAACCTTCTAAGGCGTAACTTGGATAGGCCGTTGTAATAATGACCATAGGTCGGTTTTTAGTAGATTTCAAATATTCAATTCCTGTCATCGTAGGCATTTGAATATCCATAAAAATCAAATCGGGAGATTGATTTTTCTCTATGGCAAATAAGTCCGTAGGATCACTACCTTCACCAATAAAGGTTAAAAATTCGATTTTCTGTATGTAATTAATAAGGCCTTCCCTCGCCAATGGCTCGTCGTCAATAACAACACAATTGATAGGTCGCATTAGGCTATTCGGTTTTTTTCGATTCGCATTTTGTTTAATTGTAATCGTAGTTGCACATTGTGCTTGGTGTTACCCTTAACAATGTCTAAGGCATAGGCATTAGGATATAATAATTCTAAACGGCGTTTTACATTGTTGAGGCCAATGCCGCTAGTATCGTTTTCACGACTCACTTCTAAAATATTCCTACTGTTTTCGACATAGAATACTAGCTCCTTTTCTATGAGATTTAATTTAATGTCAATCCAATTTTTAGTCGACTTATAGTGAGAAACGTGTTTAAAGGCGTTCTCGACAAAGGGCATGAGTATAAAGGGTGCAATTTCCAAATTGTAATTCCCAGCAATGTCAAGTTCTACATGCAGTTCAAATTTTGTACGATCTTGTCTTAGTTTTTGTAGTTCTATGAAGTTTTCTAAATAATTTAGTTCCCTATCTAGATTAATAAAAGGTTCATTACATTCATACAATTGATACCGTAATAATTCTGAAAACTTAGCTAATGAATCTGAGGCCTTGTCTTGGTCTTTATTTATTAATACAAAAATTGAGTTAATGGTGTTGAATAGAAAATGTGGATTAAATTGAGAGCGTAAAAATTTAAGTTCTGTTTTCAAATTTTCCTTTTCCACCTCATTTCTTCTTTTTTCTGAAGCCATCCAGTTTTTGGCCAATTTAACGCTCATGGCTAGCGTCATGCTGGCCAGGGTGGAAGGCAAGGCATTACTCTTGAAAAGAAGAAAGTACTCCGTTGGAGCAATCTTAAAAAGTTCTTGAAAAGGTACTCCAACAACGGCGGCGTTTAGATGGTATCCACCTATGATTCCAAAAGATGTAAAAAGAACAGTCAATATGAGTGCTGGAATATAGACAAGGTATTTTCCTTTCTGTAAGAATTTCGGAATTAAATAGTAAAGGTTAAAGTAAACACCCAAAGCTTGCATTCCAACATAGAACAAAAACTTAATGGTATAATCGGAAAAGAAAATATTGTTGGCTGCTTCTATAGCACTTCCGCTTGTTAATGCCCACCAGAAATAGTGGTAGAAAAACCAAAAAATCAGATGGTATAATTTGTACCGAACAAAAAACAACTTCACTTTTTCAATCAAACCGTACTATACTTTATATAAAATTACTCAAAAACAAAGTAGCTCTCTTTTCTTTTTGTTACGAAATTGATAACAGGTAACCTTTAGATGACAAAAGGTAATCCTTCAGATTAATCTTTCATTTTTTCCCAGGATATAATCAATATGTTACCCCTTGTCAATTATCCGCAACCTAAAGACAATGTTATTTTTTGTTAAGCCGAATATCTATTTTATTTGGAATGAACCAATAGTATCTAACAAATGAAGAGTATATACAAAGTCATCGGAATTCCCATTCTCTTTTTTCTCCTAAACATTAATAACACTTGTTATTCCCAAAATACAACTATGGAAGAGGAAATTGTCCAACAAATCAATGCCGGGGGACTTGCAGTTAGGGAGGCCTTTAAAAGTGGAGATGTGGAAACCATAAAATTGTACCACCACCCTGAGGTGGTCAAGGCATTGGGTTATAATAATCTAAAAGTAGGCCGCGAGGCTGTTTTAGAAGGGCTTCGTGATACTATGGCCAACTTTGATCTTGAATTTTTAAATGATAAGAAGGAAGAGCTATTCATACACAAAGGAGATATGGTCATAAAACAGATGCTCTTTGGTCTTCGCCTTATTCCAAAAAATGGGGATGAACCATTTATATTCCGAGGCAGAACTTTGGTGATTTTACAGCGCTATGATGAAAGCCCTACAGGCTGGGCTACGATTCATGAGATTATTCAGCCTTATGAAGAGCCGACGAACTAAAACTTACATGAATTGAATCCTTAAATAGAAGAACATGAGAATTTTAGTTAGAATTATGTGCATACTTGTCTTATCCCAAAATGTACTGGCCTTTCAACAAACAGATAACAAAGAACGGCAAGTCAGCCAACAAAGCCAAAAATTGGTTGAAGCATTGAAATCAGAGTCTTTGGAAAACACTCTCTCCTTATTCTGTGATGAGGCAACGTTGCTTCCGGAATACCATAAATCGCTTATTGGCAAGTCAAAAATCTCTGCATACTATAGTAAATTTTTTGAAAAGACCAGTACCTCAAAATTCTCTAAAGAAGCCTTTGAGATACTTCCGTTGGGTGAATATTTTGTTGAGTTGGGCACATTTGAACATCTTTATAAAACTCCAAGTGGCAAAGATTTTCAATATGTCGGAAAGTATTTGACTTACTGGGAATTTGACAGTGATAATCCCCCGAAAATCATGGCACATATTTGGGGGGCTTCAAACTATTTTGAGACTGAGAACTTGAATTTTATTTCGGTTCCCGTATCGGATTCTAAAGCAGTAAAGCCTAGCACCAAATGGGAAAAAGACATCGAAGAAATCCGAAAATTTGTATATGATGCGGTATTTACTGGTGATTCAAAACGCCAAATGAAGACCTATGCTGACGACGCTACCTACATGACCTATTATGACCCACCTTTTGTTGGTAAGGATAAAATAGCAGCCTATTTTGATGCGCACTACAATCCTGACTTTCAGATGGATTCATTGATGACAAAAAGTGTAAAGGTCATTGATATGGGTAAATACGCATTGAAGTTTGGTGAATATTATGTTGGTTGGACTTGGGAAGGACAACCCTCATATATTGAGGGTAAAGGATTGACATTGTATAAAAAAATGGAAGATGGTTCCATCAAAATTTATAGACAAATGATCAATCATAGTGTGCCAGCTTCTCCCAAAGAATAAATAAAGTCGTATGAAATATTTCACTGTAACTATCTTTTTGCTTTTCATGACAAAGAGCTTTTCTCAAAAAGAGATAATTTCCTTTGATACCAACGGATTGAATCAAGTCAACATGGTAAAGAATCCATTTAAAGAATTCATTGGTGAATGGACACTTAAGGATAATAAATGGATACAAAACTGGGGAAATTCTACCGATACGCTTGCTATACCCAAGCATCATACTATTTCCACACAAATTAATACAACAAATAGCTTGTTTTCCATAATTGATGGACCAGAACCCAACGGGCATATTTTTTGGTCATATAATCCAGTAACCAAAAAAATCAATCATCTGTCAAGTTTCGGTGAACTAAGAGCTGGAGTTGGAGAGGGAAGCATTTCTAAAAATGGAGATATTACGCTAAAGATATTTTTTGAAGGTGAACCAAAAGATACTTACCGTGTGTACAATTACCGATGGATTAGCAAAAATGAGTATCACATGAAATCGGTTCAATTCGATGCTTCCGACAATCCAACAGGACTATTTTACGAAGGTCATTTTGTACGACTAGATGAAGGAAATTTAAAAAACCAGATAGAAGAGATATTGGTTGTTTTGGACGATACTGAAATTTCAGTTGAAGAACAACTTAAAGTATATGCTGATGATGTAGTACACATGGCTCCTGGTTATGAACTAAATATCGGAACAAAGGCACTTGGCAATTTCTTAAAAAACCAGAAGGAACTGGGTGTAGTAAAAATGAAACATGAAATTTTTGAGTTCGAACGGCTAGGGAGCCTAGTCATAATGAGAGGCGAGGTTAGGGGCACTTTTCATCCAAAAAATGAAACTACACCTAGAGAATTTAGAACAAAGAATTTGTTCGTTTTTGAAGTTTTCTTAAACGAATTGAAGATTAATAAAGTAATCTACAACAGTTCACCCATTGAAAAACAGTTATAATGGACTCGAAAATCTGTCGAAGATTATTTTTAATTTTGACAACCAATCCTTAATTTCTATTTTTTAGCTTCAGACTTACCGAACAAATTTTTGAAAATAAGCCTTCAGCATTTTGCATATTGTTCAAACAAAAACACCGCTATCTAAAAATAGCGGCATTTTCAAACCATGATCTAACCAATCATCATCAATCAATTTTTACAATTTCTGAGGCGCCAGATAGACGTTTGTATGTAATCTTGGCATCTCCTTTGAATTTTAAAGAACTAGCACCAGAAGCCCTGATATCAATAGATTCGCTAATCGAAAGATAAGCTTCACTAGCGCCTGACATTTCTATTTTTAAATCTTTCACCGATAAATCAAAATCTCGAATGTCACTACTTCCCGAAAGATCTGCATCTAGGGAAACTGAATTTCCATAAAGGTCTAGACTAGATGCACCACTCATGTCTAAGTTTAGATGTTTTGTGGCTATTTCCCCAGTGAAATTCGAAGCACCCGAAAGTTCAATCCGCCCATCTTCAGTATCCCAAAGATTTTCTAAAATTAATTTTGAAGCTTCGCTAATATCAAACTTTGAAATGTCCTTAGTAACGATATATGCATTTAGAGTAGCATTACCACGGACACTGGTAAACTTCTTAAGTCGAATGACCAAAGAACTTCCTTCTCGCTGAACGATGATTCGATCATGAAGATTCTCGTTAGCTTCAATACGAATGCTTTCTTCGGTATCTGAAAAAGTAACTCTGGTATTAAATGCATTTGAAACTTTTACAGTAGAATATTCTGGAATGGAATAGTCAAGCGAACTTACTTCATCCGAAGCTCGAATGGTATCATGGTCGCAGGAAGTTAAAAGTCCTAATCCTAGGAAAAGTATGATTACTATTGATTTTGTTTTCATTTTGATTGATTTTATAGTGATTGATAATTCTCTAGATTAAACTGGAATCCATTTGAAATCTGTCGGAAACCATTCGGCTACATTTGTCTCTTCCATGAAGGTTTCCTGATTATTCTTTTTTAGAAAGACCTGTTCGTTTTCGATATAGACATGCTGGGTTTTAATTGCAGCATGAAAGCTTTTGGCAATACTATTTTTATTCTTCATCTTATAGTTTCTTTTTATATCTATTTCTTCCCAAATTAAAAACGCCCACTTTTATACCAATGCCCGCTGAAAAACCATTTATGCGTTCTACTGGACTCTCGAAAAGGTCAATTTTGTTTGAAAAGCGGTATTTCACACCTGCTTCCAATTGAAGATATCTGTTGATATTGAATAATGCACTCACACCTGGTTCCAGCACGAACAGTAGCGCTACGTCATCGTCGTCAAGATTTACATCTTCTTCAGCTCGTATCAAATCACGGTCGACATAACCAACGGCGCCCGCACCAATTAATAATGGAAAAGATAAGTTCACTTTCGATTTACTAAATAGAATTGGTTCTAAATGTAATCCTCCATAACCTCCTATTAAATCTTCATTTTCACTTGTTCGGGTGTTAAATATATTCTGTTCTGAATAGATGAATTTACCCGCGAAACCCACTTCAAATTGTTGATTAGCGACATAAGCGACTTTGAGTCCGCCCATATAAGTGTCTTTGTCATCAACTTCCCCCAAGGCAAAGTTCAAACCCAAATAAACGCCATGTACAACATTGTTGCGGTCATTGAATTCTACGTAATCACTTTCCTCCTCCTGCGCAAAACCTATAAATACAAGGCAGAAGAATAAAAGTGTAAAAATTGATTTTTGATTGTTCATAGTGTTATGTTTTGATTGATTACTTAGATAGACAAATGATTTTCTGAAAAGTTGCATATTCACGTGTTAAATTTTATAAGCTTACGCTAAATTCGATTTTCTGGGGGTTTTTTAACTTGACTTATGATAAGAAATGCTACAGTTCTTTTAATAGTACCACACCCTTTTTACCCCTAATTGAAATACGACCTTGGGTACTATTTCCATAGGTAGCTTTGATTTCCCTTAGCTTTTTACCCTTATCCAACATTTTTGAATCGATGTTATCGAAAGACTTCGGCATACGCACCAAGCCTTGTTCTAAGGTAGCATCGAATTGATGAGAAAAGTCAGTTACATTTAAACTGATTTCAGAGGATTCTTGATTAATGGCAATATTTACATCGCTGTTCGTAATATTTCCCACCCGAAAATCTGCAATTTTCAAAGTCATATCTGCTTCTTTGGTTAAATAATCTAATTCTAGTGTGGAGAATTTCAGCGTACCGAACATCGTACTTACTTCATTCATACTTATATTATCTTTATTTGAATAGATTTCGAGTGAAGTAACCGCATCCATGGCAATATCGCTACCATTACTGTTTAGACGTAGGCTTTTGGAATCTCTTATATCAAGTTCTCCATTTTTAATGTCCACACTACCATAACTAATGTTTTGGGCACGAAGCTTCCCATAACGCATAGTAAAATCAGCTTTGTTTAAATCCTCGCTGAGCCAAACATCGCCGTGTTCGATTAGGGCTTTTAGTTTACCCGTCCAATCTTCGATAAGAACATCCCCGAAAGTATTGGTAATCTTCAATTCCGCTTTTGCAGGCATATATATGGTATAATCGATTTGTATATTACTACGGTCGTAATCAAAGGGATTAGCTTCGTCAATTAGGCGGGCAAACCATCCCGTTTTCTTTTCAAGAATCTCATAACCTAAGGATACAAATTCCTCACCATCCCTGGCTATAGGCTGGATACGCTTCAATAAAGCTTCCGCATTTTCCTTTTTTCGATGGTTTACCTCAATGGAAATCGCTACGGATACCTCGTTTTTATCCCATCCATTGATTGTAATGTTTCCATATTTGTTTTCCAGGTTCAATTTACCGGCATCGGTCATGGCGTAGGTCTTCGTTATCTTTTTAGATACTTTTTCCTGTGCGGTGACGGACTGCCCGAGAACCATCACCAGCGCTACCCAAAGCAGCTTTTTACAAAGTGTATCCATAATCATCATCATTTAATTTAGAATTGTTTATCTGTTTCAATAGATTTTCAATCAGTTCTATACGCTGTTTGTAATTGGAAACGATTGCCTCCAAAACCCTTTCATTATCTAGGTTGTTTTGCATCTCTATACGCAATTGCTCATATTCGGCATCAAGCTCATCCATAAAGGATAAAAACTCCGTTTTATCTTCATTGGATAGGTTTGGGTTGTTCTGTACTAGTTTAACTTGATATGAAACCAAGCTCTTATAGTGCATATCAATATCCAAAAGCTCTTTGGATGCATATTGCGTTTCTACGGAACTTCCAAAGACTTGCTTCCCAATAAAACCAGCAAGGCCTAATAATAAGAGTAGGGAAGCTGCAATGCGGAGCATAGGTGATTTCCAAAGGGGAATCACTTTCGGTTCTTGAACTTCCAGTTCTTGGGAAATCTTTGCCCACATTTTGGAACGGTCCGCTTTATGCTCATCGAACTCCGAAGCGTTCTCCCGTATGTGTTTTTCAAAATTGTCCATTACAATGCGTTAATAATTTCAACTAGTTTTTTCTTTGCTCTATGGTATTGCGATTTGGAGGTAGATGTGCTGATGCCCAATACTTCTCCGATCTCAATATGGTCATACCCTTCAATCAGGTATAGGTTGATAATTTGTTTATACCCTGGGGGGAGTAGCCCGATACCTACTTTTACTTTTTTGATATCCATTGCATCTACTTTTTCCTCCGGACTATCTTCCGACAAATGAAACTCATGCACTTCCATCGGAACTACTGGAAGCTGTTTTTTCTTCAAATGGTTAATGCTTTTGTTGATGACAATACGTTTGAGCCAAGCGCCGAACGTACTTTCATAATTAAAACTGTTAAGATTTTTAAAGGCCGAAACAAAACTCTCTTGTACAATATCTTCAGCATCTTCCTTTGAATTCAACATCCGTCTGCCAATATTGTACATAGCATCCACATAAAGCTCGTATAACTCGTACTGCGAGCTACTATGGCCAGATTTGCACTTTTCAACTAGTGCTTTATGCGTAAAACGTATATCGGTTTCCAATGGTTTCAGTTGGATTCTGCCTCTCAACAATTTAAATTCAATACTAAAGACAATACGAAGTTAGGATAGTTGCACGAAGGAATAAAAAAAGTTCACGGTTCGCGAAATACGAAGGTGAAAGTTCAGGTCGCTTTTAAGCCAAACTTAAAGTGACTTAATATCGTAAATTTGTATTTAGTCAAATGAATGCTTTGAAACAGTACATCATGCAAAAAATACTTTTTCTTTTAATTTTAATACAATACACTTCACTTTTCTCACAGGAAATCCATCCGTTGGAGCCTGCTTCAAACCATTACATGGAATTTCAAAAATTGGATGGTGCCCCCAGCATGTCCCGGACTGAGTTAGACAGTATTGCTTTTCTACCGAGTCAATATAATTCCGTAGCATTATTGTACACGATGATGAGTCCTGCTTATTTATCGCAAAACCAAATAGATGATTTAAAAAACTCCTTAAAACAGCCTGCGAATAGCTCTGAACAGACCAAAGCTGAACTGGAATTTCTTTTGAATTGGCAAATAAAACGTACTAAAACTCAAGAAGTTCGGGCAGCCGAAGTGCTTGCACCAGTTGGGTATTGGCCCCATATCAATGTAAAGAAAGACCACCCAGGCTACGAGCAGAATAAGCAACATCTTTTTTTTGAAGGAAGAACCATTATGGGGGACCAGTGTACTGAGGAGAATTATCCTTCTACTTTTAAATTCATGCAAGGGATTACAAAAGACATGCGAATTATGGAATTCACGGTCAAATATCATTTGTTGCGGCCAAGGCCTTATGTTCTAGAGTCAAAGCTCACACCCTTAGCCATCATGTCGTCGCCTTCGTTCGCTAGTGGACACACTTTGTGGGCCTATATTCAAGCCTTTGCTTGGAGCGAATTGATTCCGGAAAAACGACAGGAATTTTTGGAATTAGCTTACGAAATAGGGGAGTCTAGGGAAATTATGGGCATTCACTATCCTAGCGATGAAGAAGCGGCCCGGGTACTAGCCCATGGCATGCTGTCTGCTATGTGGTCTAATCCTATTTTTTCAAAGGATTTGAAAGCCGCCAAATTGGAGTGGAAGAATACAAAAACGGATTAGGGCTCAATTTCTTGTCTTAAGTTAAGTATATTTCTCTTTACTCGTCTGACCTTTGTACAGTAGTCGCAAATATTAAAAAGGAGATGAACAATCCTGAAAAATTTTGGAACAAGCGTTCAAAGAATTACGATAAGAAGGCCAAGGATAAGACTTTCGAGCAAATTTTAAAAAGAACTCCAAAGTTTTTAAAGCCCGATGCTATTGTTCTGGATTTTGCTTGCGCCACAGGACTGTATTCTTTTGAGTTCGCCGATAAGGTCAAGTCTATTCATGCCTTCGATACTTCTTCTGAAATGATTGCTGTTGCCGAACATTTGGCATTGAAAAATGCCGCTAAGAATATTACCTTTTCACAAACAAACCTTTTTGATGAAAAGTTTCAAGAAGGTAGTTTCGATATCATTTTGGCCTTTAATATTCTGCTCTATTTTGAAGATGTCGAAAAAGTATTGCAGCGAATCAACGACTTATTGAAACCAGATGGTTTTCTTATCACGTCAACAGCATGTTTAAAGGAAAAGAGAACAATTATTGGGGTTCTATCGGGTGGTATACTGTTCCTACTAAAAAAAATAAAGATACTTCCGTATATCCGATTCTTCAAGATTGCAGAACTTGAAAAAGCAATTACAAAGAGTGGATTTAAGACAATCGAATCTGGAGTTTTAATCGAAAAGCCCGCTACGGAATATTTTATAGCCGCTCGTAAAAGTAAATAGTCAAAAGATTCTAAAAGATGTATTTATTGATGAACTAGACAAGTATGCAATTAATTACCTAGAATTAGTAGTATTCCGATGATTAGAAGTACGACCCAGCCAGGATGTTTTCCCTTGGTTCCAATCAAAACCAAAAGCGACGCGAAGAACATAGCGTACATAATAGGCTGAACGATAAAATCGGAGCTTTCCCCATTTTGTTCTTGTGATGTCTTAATCAGAATCGCTCCAATACCCCAACCAAAAACAGAGGCTAAATGCCAAGTCGCCCAAGTAATTCGCATATGACTTTCCTTCAATTCGGTACTTCCTTGAGTCGGAACTAATTTTCCTTTCACCCTTTTGTTTTTGAAAATCAAAATTTCTCCCAGAATGGAGTGTACAATTCCCAAAAGGAAACATAAGACCCCAGCTACAAATAGATAAATGTTCACCAGTTAGTTTTTATTACTTTTCCTTGATTTCCACATACGAATCCCAAATGCCAGCATAGCGACTGCAAAAACGCCGAGCATTGCATAATGCAACCAATACGGTTCAGAGCCTTCGAAGTCTCCTTGAACTCGGGCAATATAGGTAACAGTCATTACAATCGCTACGTAATAGAAATACAGCAATTGCAACGGACGCCCTAATTTATGTAAAGCAAAAGGTGCTAAAACAATCATCAAATAAGCCAAAGCACCTCCAAGTAATTTGACAGGGACTAATTCAATGTCATTCAAATAGATATTCGTTGCCAAAAAACCAAAATGAATGAGATGCAATACCGCAAAAAGTTTGATTAGATTTCGGACTTTCTTGTTTTCGTCTAGAGGTTTTGGAAATGCAATGGCATATCCATAGAAAGCAAATAGAAAAACGACAGCAGATAAACGACCTGAATAGCGTGCCGCAAAGCGAAACGTTTCCTCAATTTCAGGATGTAACAAATAACAAACAACAAAAATCAGTAGTTCAAGGGCAACGCCCAAGACAAGTAGTTTTGATAAGGATAGTTTCAATAGCTTATTTGTGATTTATTTTAGTTTACTTCTGTATCAAGCTCCGTATTTCAAGCTCCGTATTTCAAGCTTCGTATTTTGTACCTCGTATTTTTTATTTTGGTACGCTTTGCCAAATAATATTCATAATCTTCCACTGGCCATTGACTTTGGCGAGATGGAACAAATCAATTCCCCATTCGGCAGTTAGCTTGCCTGTAGCAGTTTTATCATTGACTTCATGGACTTCAATTGTCTTGGGAGAATCTTTTGTCGTTCGATTACCATCTTTATTCCATGTACCTGCCAAATCATAAAGTTGCTGGTAGGTCATGGGTAGGTTGTCTCGATATGCACTTGACTTATCATCATACCAATATCCTATTTTTCGTAAGGTGGTATCAACGCTGCGCTCAATCAATTCGGGCTTGACTTCATACAATGCATTGACATAATCTTCAAGAGCGGATTGCACTGCAGCTTTATCATCTTGACCATAGGTCGAGATAGAAAATAAAACAACAAACATGAGAATTAATGGGTTTGACTTTTTCATGATAAAAGGGTTTTGACGATGGATTTTAAAACTACAATAATTACAGGGATTAACCAATGATGCGCTAAGGTAGGGCGGGTTAATTTCCTAAGTGCGGTTCTAGATGAGCAGCATGAATGAGCACTTTTTGTTCTTTCCCCTTGAGTTCAATACTCTCCATTTTTTCAAAGTTAATGGGGGTATCTTTCAATTGATTTACTAGATTTTCCGACACTAGTAATTCTCGATTCAATACATTGCATTTTGCCTGAATTCTAGCGGCAACGTTAATGGTATCACCATGATAGGCAATCTCCTTTTTATACTTTCCTATCTCGGTTACCGTAACAATACCGGAGTTTAAACCTGCCTTAAAATGGGGCATACACCCATAGGTGTCCATATAATATTTCTCCTTTTTTTGAAGTTTACTTTTGAAATTGTAATAAGCTTGTATACAATTTTGGTTTCGTAGGCCTTCACGGAGTTTCCAAGTAAGAATGGCTTCATCGCCCACATATTGGTAGATATCCGCTTCATTTTCAATTACCACGCCCAGTTCATTGAAACAATCTTGAATCAATTTACTGTAGGTAATATGCCCTAAGTTTTCCGCGTGTGTGGTAGAACCCTGAAGATCCAAAAACATAAAAATGCGTTCTTCTTCCCGCGGGGTATAAAAATCTCCACGTATTAGCTTGGTGAGGTTGTCTTTGCCTAGAAAAAGGTTGACCTGACGCAAACAGAGCATAAAAAAATCAACAGCAACGATATAAACGAACATGGCAAAACTACCAGGCTCAAAAACGAATTGTAGAAAGCTAACATCGGGTTGGGTAACGAAATAACCGAATACGAAGAGAGCAGCCAAAAAAGCCATCACAAAAACAATACGGATGAGTGATAATTTGCCCAAGGACAATCTTTTGTAACCCCGTTCTTCCGTTAGTATCTGGGCATAACAGATATACTGCCAAATATGGGCCCAATAAGAAAAGAGTACCAAATAAAATCCCAAAACTCAATATTTACCGAACCCAATTCTTCTGTACCCTCGCCGCGAACAATACAGAGAAAAATAAAGGCCAAGGTCCAGCCAATACAATAGTCTCGTATGATTTTCCACCTTCTGCGATTTTTGAAATTCATGATGCCAATATCTTGATAGGGTTCGTATAAATATAACACCTATTCTTTAGTCTTTACTTTTCTCCTATCTTTAGAGTTCAATCGTTTAATCAATCAAACAATGAAAATAAAAATTACGCTCTTAGTTATAGTTACCGGATTACTATACGGTTTCACAAAATTTGAATCTTCAGGGGAGTCTAAAATCGAAGAAGGCATGATCAAAGTGGCCATCTTTTACCCGAATGGCGAAGGCAATACCTTTGATATGGACTACTATACCAATAATCATATGCCCATGGCAGCAGATTTATTTGGTGATAAGTTAAAGGCCATGGTCATTGATAAGGGACTTGGCGGCGGTGCGCCCGATTCTCCAGCACCCTATGTAGCTGTCGGTTACTTTTATTTTCCTGATATGGCGACCTGTCAGACTCAAATGGGTACGCATTCAGAAGCACTCAGAGCCGATGTGCCCAACTATACGAATATTCAACCGGTGCTCCAGATTAGTGAGGTGGTTAGTGCGGATTAAGGGTAATAAGATAAGAGGTACAAGGTACGAGGTTCGAAGTATAAAGAAGCGTTATTGAATTAAAGCCTCCAACTTCTCAATAGTCTCCTTCGTTAAATCTTGTAACGTTCTAATATGTTCGGTATCAGTTTCCCAGAATTCTTTGGGTTCTTGGGCGGCATCATAAATACTTTGACCCCGTTTAAAAGGAACGGCTCTGTCCGTCTTACTATGAATAATTAATTTGGGCATGTTTTCAATGTCAACAATGTCTCTAACGGCAACATAATCTTGATTGTAGTCTTCGGGCTTTTTCATTAGCAACGATAATACAGAACCTTCCACATTGTCTTCGATAAAACTGTGTGCAGAAGCTAAACTACCATCAAGGACCAATGCATCTATTTTGGATGGGTTGTCCTTTGCAATCTTAACAGCTAACTGTCCACCTAATGACATACCGTAAACTATGGTTTTAAGACTATCGATGGGGCTACCTTCGTAAAAGTCGGTAAATGCTTCTTCGGTATCTGCCAAGATGCCCTGGTAGCTTGGAACTCCGGTTGACTTGCCATAGCCTCTCCAATCTACAGAATAGACCATAAAACCATTATTCACCAAAGCTTTAATGGCTTCAGCATTCGTACTTACATTACCACTATTGCCATGTATCAGAAAAATTTTCGCTTTTGGTGGTATAACGGGTTCAAATATATAGGCATAAACGGTTAAAGAATCTTCTACCACCAAAATGGATTCATAGTATACCACATCATCTATGTCGTATACTTTTGTAGTCGGTCGATAGAAAAGTTGAGATTCATCATGGTTGGCCAAAGCCTTTACCCATGGACTCGATTGATATACGTAGATACTATAACCAACGACCGGAAGAAGAAGTATTAAAAATGTCCAGCTGGTAATTTTTACTATTTTTTTCATGTGTTCCATTATAAGAGGTTTGGTCTTACTTTTAGAACTCGATTCTTGAAAAGATAGTATTTGGTATTTCTGTTCTTAAAAAATCTTTTCAATCGTGAAGGTAGAAATATGATACTTGTGACTGCCAGTCGAACACAAGCACTTGAGGCCAACAGCTAAAGGCTATTTCCCTTTTTTCTTACCTAAGGATATCTTATAATCATCGATATTCCCTTTGATTTTTAGATTCAGATACTTTGTTTTTTTGTTGGCATCTACTTCTACAATCTCATCTTCTTGTTCTTGGATACTAGTGGAGTCTGTCTTCTTTCCGAATAGTTTTTGCATCGAAGCTTGTCGTACGGTTTTCCAGGGAATACGCACATAATAATCGATATTTTGATTTTGATCATGGGTACCTGATAGCTCCATATGCCCAAGAGTGGATTCGATATTCATAGCGGGAATGGTAATCTTACCCTTATCGATATCTAAATTGTTTTGCAAGGTGTCAAAGCGAATGCTTTGTAGGTTCTTATCACCCATATAGTCCGAAAGTGCTAGCATGGGGTCATAATTCTTTAACTTTCCATTCAAAACTTTCACATCCATTTCTAGGGTAGATTGGTCCAAATCTGGCACCATATCAGGGTATACTCTAATTTTGCCATTAATTCGAGAAGTGAGCTTTCCTTGTAAATTTTCTGAAATGAGATGGTCTTGTCCAAAATTTTCAAATTTGAACAGCAGCTTATCCAAATCCACATTATTCATCACCAAGTCCGGCTGCATATAGATGTGTTTTGGGTCACTGCCATTGAAATAGCCACTTAGTTGAATAGTCCCCCCTGCGGCATCCATATGCAAGGTATCGATGTGAATATAATGGTCGGGTGTGGTGCGTATGTCCGCTTTGATTTTCTGAAGATCTATTCTATGATATATAAAGTGGGCGACATCCGCCTTGAATTGCATATCCGTAAAGGGCAACTCATAAATATTAAAGACATCGGCATGTTCTTTGACATCCTCCGTTTTTGAAGCAACCGCTGTCGTTGTTTTGGGAGGATTCGGATTGAACTTAAATAGTGCATCAAAGTCAATGTAATTGGCTTTTAGCGCCAAGTAATTATCCCGTTTCTTTATTTGCTCATTTTCTCCCAAGTAATAATTCAAATCGAAATTAAAATTCGTAGTTCCTATTTCGCCATGAAAGTCTTTTATGACGATGTGCTCATCTTCGTAGTGTATGTTCCCTCTAAAGTCATGAAAGCGAAGGGGATGCAATTCCATTTTGGTATCTAACTTGTCCAAAGCCACATCGATGGATTGCAAAGCGGAATCTTTATAATGCATACTGGAGGCAACATGCAATGCCAAATCGTCAAAAATTTCATGGCGATACTCTTCCGGAACATAATTTTCTCCCTTATACGAAAAGACATCCTCTAATCGTAACTTTCTGGAAGTGAGATTGATATCCAAATCCATATCTCCGTTTAGTTCGGGTTGCATCCAAAATGCATAGTCGTGTATGAGTCCATCAAAATGAAAATCACTATCATCGATATATCCTGTAAAATCTACGATTTCCAAGTCTTGGTCATCGATTAAAACATCTGCATGAAAATCATGGAGTTTATGGGGATAATGGCTTAAGTCGGCATACAGACTATCCACAAAAAACTCCCCTTTGGGTAGATACTTGGACTCGGTAATAGCTGTAGCAGAAGTCTTGAACGAAAGCCCTAGACTCAAATCTTGTATCTGTTCATCAATACCCTTTTGTATCGAATCCTGTTTCGTAAAACCTGTTAATTCAGCAATGTCTAAACGCTTGGAAGAAATATCCAAATGCGCTTCTACAGGATTGTTCGTATGATGCACAATCGCGGGTAAGTTTGAAAGAAAACCTGTTGCGGATACATCGGAATCTCCTAGTTGAAGTTCAAACTGATTCAAATTGGCTTTTTTACCCTTCATGACCAAATGCACATTCATATCATGTACTGGTGCTGGTAGCTCCTTCGTAGTTAAACTCAGGTCTTTTAGGAGCAATTCTGCAAAATAGGCTTGATTGAGTTGTTGTAAGGCTTTTTCGGGCTGGTCAATATCAATAATATCGTGAAAATTCATGTTTATAGAAACTTCTCCAGAAGCATCTTGGACATCATCCAATTCAAAAAATTCGGTAATAAAATCGAGCTTGAAATTGGAGCGTATTTTCATATCTACTTCGGGAGAGTCGAAATTCTTCACAAAAACAGAACCTTCCAATTCTCCCTTTTCTAAAGAGGCGGTCATATCGGTCAGCGAAAATTCCATGGTACTTGCATTTCTTTTATCGCCATTGGTAAAATGACCATTGAAGCCCATGTTGTCTATCTTTTTACCTCTTTTGGTATTTTCTAAAAAGGCTTTTCCTGCGCCAAAATCAACGTTTACAGAGGGAGTATTTCCCTTGTTGGACGGACCTTGAATACTGGTATAGAAATAGATTTCTCCGGCATTTTTATATTTCTCCAAGATGGGTATCACATCCGTCGGGGCAAAGGCGATGAGCATATCAAAATTGGGCTTTGTTCCTTTGATGTACAGATTTAGGTCTACATCATTCTCGGTGTCTATGGAGCCTTCTAACTCAAAATCACCATTTTCCATGGTAATTCCCGAAGGTTCTATCTCAAGTATACCCGTGTTTTCGTTAAAAACCAAATCAGTGTTGACTTCAAAATGCTTTTTTCGAATAAAAGTAGTATCACCTTCTTTAATCACATTCAGTTCCAAATCCATATCGACATGCCCAGCGATGATACTGTCTTGCTGGCTAAAACCGCCGATACCGGAATAGATATATTTTTCAACATCGGTATTCGTCGCTTCATCTAAGGTGTGGATGTCCAAATTTTTAAGTCGAATCTTTTTTAGATGAATATTGGTGGAAGATGTATCTGTTTCGGTCGTACTCGCGAGGGAGTTTTGAATATTGGTGGTATTGTTTTCATGAATAACAATGTTAAAAACACCTTCTTCTAGCAATAGCGATTGAATATCATAGTTTTGATTGACAATATCCCATAGGTTAAAACCGACATAGATGTCTTTAACATCCATAATGATAGGGGAGTTGGATGCTTTGGTTTCAAAAATCTTAACATCATCGACCTTTATTGAGATGTACGGAAAGTTCTTAAATAGTGACAATTCACTGTCACCAACACTGATACGGCCTTTGTGCTCTTGGTTAAGTGTTGCAATCTCTTCTTTAATGATTTCAGATTGGTTGCTCTGAATATAAAGTATAAGCCCACCTGCAACCAAAATCGGCACTGCGATGAGCACTACTAAAAATCGTTTCCAGAACTTTTTAATCTTCAAAGGAGTTGTCTTTGGGGTTAGCGAAGCCCTATGGCTTTAAAAGCAGCTATTGCGCGCACACTTTTGTCTATAGTTCAAACGCAGGTATTGATTAGATATTTTGTTGATAAGGGGACTTATCAAAGTGCAACGGATGGTATATCAATTGCACTAAATGAAAGATACACGGTTTAAGTAAACGGTACATCAAACAATACAAATTGTTATCGCACGTTATTTTTATCAGCCCAAAAAAAACAAACCAATGAAAAACCTACTGGCACTTCTAATTAGTATATGTACTATAGTTTCTTGTACTAAAATCGATACTCCCAATGTGATTGATCTCACAAATGAAGATGATCCTACTATCAATATAAATTCGTCAAACGATACAACAACTGATTCGACATCTGACGATGACGCAATCTATGAAGCGCCTTATTCTGGGGCTTATGTAACCTATATTTCGCAAAATTCTGTAACGCTCAATGGTTTTATCAATCATGAAAGTAGAGCGTTTCCGGAAGAGGATTCTTTTAAAACAGGATTTATATTCAGAGGTGTTGATGAAACTGATTCGAGTAATGATCAAATTATCGATTTGGAAGGGGAAGTGCCCTATTTTACAGGTACCTATTCATTTGATTATGCTATTGATTCTTTAGAACCGAATACCACCTATTACTTTGCCTCAGTTACCAAAAATGGGGATTCTGAAAAAATTGATTGGGAATCATTTACGACTTCTGAAATGGCTTGTAACTACGATCAAGACAATTATTACAATAATGATTATGATTTTTGGAAAGATGCCTCGGTACAAATTACTGATGGGGAATGTTGTGGAGAAGGAAGCATAGGTTTCAAGTTTGGCTCTTGGCCCAATACCTTTGAAATTCGATTTAACGAAAAGGACGGCGGTTATCCACAAACAGGACAATATTTTGGTGTAGTTAATGGATTTTCAGGTACTCATATTGAAAAAGACCTGGTATTATCTACCAATCAAGTATGGATTGAATATTATTCTTCAGCCGAAACAGAACTATTTTTGGAAAATGATGGCGAAAGAATCACATTGACATTTTGTAATACCATATTACGAGATGGGTCTATTTTAGAAGGCAAGGTCTCTGTGGCTATTCCTTAGAGTGCCATCTTTTGGTTTAATTACTTACGCGGTAATCAAATAAACACAGGCCAGGGTTAGCGGATGCTTATTTTTCGTAAAAGACGATTTTCTTCCCCATGATGCATCAGCTGGATTCCTGTAATCGTTTCGGACGCGTCTCGTTCAAATTTTAAATGGGTAAAATAGGGGGTCTCACTCGAGAAGGTATCTCCTTGCACATGGGTTAGAGGGATATTTCCAATTCTGTAATTTTTCAGGACCAAAGCACCATTCTCAATTTTTAGATCATACACTACATGAAAGGTCTTATCGATATAGCTGCCTTCATAGTTCTGCAAGGTTGATGCGTTCAAGGTTTTGGACTCATACTTATCAAACGTATAATACTCCGGAAATTCACGGGAGCCGTAATGGAAATAGGGATCCTTCCCTTCTGAAAATTTTAAAAAGTACCAGTTATCTCCGGGAGTCATCATTTGAAACCTATTCTTTTCTATGGGTAATAAAGGGGTAGAGTCCCCATTGGGTCTTACATAGCGTAGGGTATCCCTCTCTAGGGTAATCGTTCTTCGAAAGCCAGCTTCGGCATTCCAGTAGTCACCACAATACTGCGCTAGCGCTTTGTTATCAAGGGATAGCGTTTTAATTTTAGAATAATCAATATTTGAGGGACCCACAAAAAAATCGGGTAAGAGTATCAGCGCAGCTCTGACCGTAACCCAGCCGGTATAGGCCTCACCGGTATTTGCGAATATATAAGAGGAGAATCCTTTATGAACAACTTTTGTTACACTGCTACTAAAACCACCCAAATTGCCGCGCATCCACGATTTATGGGCGCCACTTTCCCAATGGTAGCCAATCTGCCCAAGGGTAGTACCGGTTGATTTGATGGTTTCATCTTGATAATCGAATTCAATCAAGGCATTTAGTTTTTTGACACTTTCTGCTTTAAGCAAGGAAGGGTTATTTAAGTGCTGTTCCCACTTGATGAGATCATCAAGACTTGAATAGATGCTATTGTACCCGAATAAGCACGAGGTGGTTCTTTTTCGCAACAAGACATCATTTTCGCTGGTATACGAAAGCACGGCATTCGCAATGGGCTGGTCAATATGTTCTATGGAGAAGGTATGCAACATGCCCAAGGGTTCAAATAGGTCTTCTTTCATAAAACGCGCAAAGCCTTTACCTGAAACAGACCCGATTACTTCGGCCAATAACAGCATATTGCTTGCAGAATCTTGTGTGCTACTGCCGGGTTCGAACAAAAGATTCTGCTGAGACCGAAGTAGTTTTAGCGCAACATCTTGAGACAGGACTTCATTTGGTTGACCTCCTGCGAGCACATGTAAGCGATGCAAATCATCGATACCACTTGAATGTTGCAAAAGGTCTTTAACTCGAACCTTAGCCATAAAATCAGGCATATCTGTAAGATACCTAGCTATAGGGGTATCTAAAGACAAAAGGCCTTTGTCAATAAGCACAAAGGCTGCTGTAGCCGTTAGATGCGATGATAGTTCGGCTAAAGGAAAAATGGTTGTGGACTTAATAGGTATCTGGTGCTCCACATCGGCAAGTCCGACACATTTTTTATAAACCAGCTCGCCCTTATGCATCACCAAGACGGCAACACCAGGTTTGGTTTGATTGTCCCATCGATTCACCATATTGTTGAACTTCTGTTCTTGGGCAGCAGACAAATTGGAAAAGTTCTGAGAATAGAGGTTGACAAACCCTAAAGAGGTAAACAAAACAATTCCTATTGAAACTTTTACACGATGGAAATTCATAGCTTTATCCTTATATGATACTCCCAATTATAAAAGATTTCGAGATAAAAGAGGTTTGTATTTATACAACCGGAGTACGGATTTATAAGATCGGACGGATTACGCCAATACTGCGCGAACTAAAAGAAAGTTTTAGAAAGGTATTGCTGATGAGGAATTTTTAGGTCTAATTGCTTACTTGGGACGCCACTATTCAAGCTTGTTCGCCTTTTTTTGGGCGGAGACTAGCGGTAGCAGGGGACATGTATCGAATCACTTGTTGCAGACGAACGCTAGGGGGTATAGTACTTTTTATATTAAATCCAAAACTCCATTTTCGGATATTATTTTTTGTTTGATTACTTCTTGGATTCTTGATTTTTCTTGGATTAGCAGTTTTTCGAGTTTGTCTCCATATGAATCATCAATACTTATTTTAAGAGATATTGAACCTCCCTCATTTGTCTTATCAGTTATTCCTTCGAATTTGACCAGTTTATATATTTTACCATAAGATTTTTTGATTCTTTTTTGTTCTTTAAATTCAAAAAGGTCACAGAAAATTTGATTTAAAACGAAAATATGGTTAATTACAATTTTAGACTTATTCTCTTCTTGTTTACTCTCAATGACTTTCTTAATGTTTTCTTGACCCGAAATTATGAAATCAAAAACTTTGAAAATTAAAAGATTGTATACATTTTCATAATCTAATTCAATTAAAATTGAAATGTAGTTTACTAATCCAATGTTTAATTCTTGGTTTTCATTAATAAATAGCTCATATAGTTTTTCATACACCTTTTCTTTATTATCCTTACCCAAACTGGCAATATATTCTGCTGCAAAATATTCTTGTATTGATTTATGAACAAAAGAATAATCAAGACCTTCTTTATTTATTAGGCAAAGAGCTATTAATAGATCATTTAGTAATTTATCATTACTAAATTTTAAAGAAGGAAATCGTTTTTTTATTTTAACCAACTGTTTCCTGAAGTATGTTTTATTGAATATCAACTTGTTTTCAAAAATTGTTAAGAATGAGAAAACATTTAGTACTGTATTAAATTCTTCTCTACTCAAACCACTTTCTCTTTCCCTTTCATAACCTAATTTTGATAAGCTATCATGGGAATTAAATAGAGTTTCGATAACTTGTGAGTAGAAAAGATGTCTTTGTGATGGTAAGGTTGAATATGATTGAAAAGTCAAAATAAACATTGACAATAATAAAGGGTTTTGTAAAAAAGTATCAAACTTATTATCATTGGTTTTCAGGCTAGAAATAATCTTATCCGAAAGAAGTTCTCCTTCTTGATTTGGTAATTGTTGTTCAATGAATTTATAAATATCATTATTGTCCAATCTTTTTACACTTAGGTTTTTAAATAGAGGTAGTAATTCAATATTTACATATGGTCTTGTTGTTATGACATATTTATTATTGCTAAACTTTTCAATGAAAAAATCTATTTCCTTAATTACCTTATATCTCGTAATTGCGTTTAATTCATCAAAACCATCTAATAAAAATACAAAGGCCCCAGATTCGAGAAGTCTATCAGAAAATTTTTCTTCTTTTGCTATCTTCGAAAAACTGAATAGGGTTTTTATGTAACCTTCAAAAGAACCTTCATACTTTTCTAAGTATCTAAGTTCTATTTTAACAGGAATTTTTTTCTTTTCATCTGCAATTTTTACAAATAAATATTTGAGTAGCATACTTTTTCCAGAACCTGCCGAACCAGTGATTGTAATACAATTATTCTGTTTAAATAAATCTTCACCATTAACAATAGTAACAATCTTAGTTGTACCCTTAATAGATTCTGTGTCTTCAAGTTTAATAGGGTAATAAATATCCATTAAATTCACAGGTTCAGACCTATATAATATGGTCTTTACATATAAGCTTCTCTTATATGTATTTACTTGATGTTCTAATAACTTGTTGTTAGCTATTTGGTCTATCTCGGAGCCTATAGATTTCAAGATTTTACTAAGAGGATATTTTAATGCTTCAGTTATAACTTTATCTTTCATCATTTTTTGATATTATTTCAAACAATTGAAAACAGTAATTTACTATTTCCATCTTCTAAAATTCCGATAAACATAGCGCTTTAATTTAAGCAGAAAAACCCTACCAATAAATAACTTATCCATAGTTTTTAACAGTTGTAAATTCTGATACTTGTCAAGTAAAGACTTTACACCGAATTTCCGTTTCCATCTTTCTTAACCAAAGTCAACGAACCGCATACCCATGTCACCCTAGATTTGTCCCCAGAAGACATTGCCAAAATTTTCTTAATAGTTCGTTGCCATGCAACCCTCAACTTTTCGTGATGTCTCTAATTTGGAAAACAACAAACACCTTCATCAATGAAAAAACATTCTAAAAAGCTTCTAGCCCTTGGCTCTTGGCTATTCTTCTTACTCTTAAGTTCATCTGCGCTAGCGCAGAACTATACGCTAAATGGTACGATTACCGACAAAAGTAATGGTGAAACCCTTTTTGGGGCTTCGGTATTCTTAAAGGGCACAACCATTGGGGTTATTACCAACGAATACGGCTTCTATTCGATAACGGCACCTGAGGGCAACTACACCCTGACGATTTCATATTTAGGTTATTCAGAAATCAGTCAGGAGGTTACCCTTTCTAAAAATCAAAAACTCGATTTTGAAATTGCAGAGTTCTCAACGAAACTAGAAGAAGTGGTCGTCACCGCCGACGAACCAGAACGGGCGATTTTAAAAAAGCCTGAAATGAGTACGGTGAAAATGAACATTGCTACCGTAAAACAAATGCCGGTGGTATTGGGCGAGGTTGATATTTTGAAGTCCCTACAAATGCTCCCCGGTGTCACCAACAATGGCGAAGGTTCTGGTGGGTTTCACGTTCGGGGTGGGGCACAAGACCAAAACCTGGTACTGCTCGATGAGGCGATTATATACAATACCTCGCACATGTTTGGTTTCTTTTCGGTCTTTAATGCCGATGCCATCAAAGATGTGAAATTATATAAAGGCGGTATTCCCGCACGCTTTGGGGGTCGAGTGTCTTCGGTATTGGATGTCCGGCAAAAAGATGGTAACAATAAAAAGTTCGCTTTGACCGGGGGTCTCGGTATCATTTCAAGCCGACTAACAGCAGAAGGCCCAATGTTCAATGACAAAGGTTCCTTTTTAATTGCAGGGCGCCGTTCCTATGCCGATTTGATTTTAAAGGCTGCAGGAGAAAAGAATAGTGCTGCTTTCTACGATTTGAACCTAAAGACCAATTACGCTATTAATCAAAACAACAAATTGTTCCTCTCCGGCTATTTTGGTCGTGATAATTTCGAAATTGGAGGTAGTTTTGGGGCCAGCTATGGAAATTCCTCAGGTAACCTGCGTTGGAACCATATTTTTAATGACAAGTTGTTTTCGAACCTATCGGCGATTGTCAGCAAGTATGATTACAAATTAGATCTAAGCCTCGCACAGTTTGATTGGTTGTCCTCTATCAATAACTACAATCTGAAGTATGATTTGAAATACTATTTCAGTGACAAATTTAAACTGGACTTCGGTGCCAGCGGAATCTACTACGATTTTGACCCCGGGCAGATTCGCCCGACTTCGGAGATGTCTCCCGTTAACCCCTTAAAATTGGACCGTAAAAAGGCCTTTGAAAGTGGGGTATACGCCAGTGCAGAACACAAATTGAGTTCAAAACTAACCGCCCAATACGGACTACGCTACAGTGCTTTCTCAAGATTAGGTGGACAACCTTTGACCGATTATGCCAACAATCAACCCGTGGTGTACAATACAAGCTTAGGCATTTACGAACGCGGAACCGCCATTGGGGAAACTAATTACGAAAAGGGAGATGCGATTGCAACCTTTGGTAATTTCGAACCGCGACTGGCCTTGGCCTACGAGTTGAATGAAGTGTCGTCCATAAAAGCAGGATTTTCAAGAGCTGCGCAATACATTCATTTGTTGAGCAACACCTCTTCAGCAACACCTTTGGATGTTTGGACCCCCAGTGGAAAATTTATCAAACCCCAATTGTCCAATCAATATGCACTAGGCTATTTTCGAAACTTTAGGGATAAGGTGTATTCCCTAGAAGCGGAAATCTATTACAAAACGACCGACAACCGTATCGACTATATCGATGGCTCCAATTTAATCGGACAGAATACCATTGAAACTGAAATATTAAATGGCGAATCCAGAGCCTACGGACTCGAATTGCTCCTCCGAAAAAACGAAGGCAAACTCACAGGATGGATAGCCTATACCTTGTCAAAGTCCGAACAACGTACACCTGGTGGATCAGCAGGCGGATTGGGTATCAGCAATGGAGAGTGGTATTACACACCATTTGACCGTACCCATGATATTTCCATATCCGGAGCCTATCGCTTGAATGATAAGTTCAGTTTTGGTGCGAATTTGGTGTTCCAGACAGGAAGGCCAGTTACCTATCCGAACGGACAATATGAGTACGAAGGAATATCCGTCGCGAGCTATTCCGATAGAAACTCCGACCGCTTACCCGCCTATCATCGTTTGGACCTTTCGCTCAATTACAAACCCAATAAGAAACCCAATAAAAGATTGAAGGGGGAGTGGGTACTCGGTATCTATAACGCCTATAGTAGAAAGAATGCCGCTTCGATATCCTTTGGTCAAAATGTAGAAACCGGAGCCAACGAAGCCACGCGAACTGCCATTTTTGGTATTGTTCCTTCCTTAACCTATAACTTTAAATTCTAAGAAAATGAACCGATTTATAAAAACTACAATCCTCCTTTTAAGTATTGCCTTAGCGTCTTGCGAAGATGTTATTGACGTACCCGTACAAACCGGTCCCACCAGACTTGTGGTCGAAGCCTCTCTGGATTGGGAGAAAGGAACCGCGGGAAATGAGCAAAGCATCCGTTTGAGCAATTCCACCGCTTTCTTTGATACCACCAGCAATACCGCAGTTACCGGGGCTTCTGTAAAAGTGACGAATGATTCCAGCGGAGCGGAGTTCGTTTTTGCAGACCTGAATACTGGGGAATATGCAACTTCAAGTTTTGTTCCTGTAATCGGACAGTCCTATACTTTGGAAATCATCCACAACGGAGAAACCTACAGTGCACAGGAAACTTTAATGGGTGTGCCCGATATTACAGAACTGTTTCAAGACACTGCAGACGGTTTTGATGATGAAATATTAGAAGCACATATTGTATTTACAGACCCACCGGAAGAAGGCAACTATTACTTTTTCAGATTCGAAAAACAAGGCGAACTACTCCCTGATTTTGAAGTAGGCGATGATGAATTCGTCAATGGAAACGAAGTGGATTGGTGGTATGAAATTGAAGAAGCTGATGATGAAAATGATGTAAGGCAACCCTTTGCGGCAGGAGATGTATTGGATATTGACATGTATGGCATATCAGAAGCGTATAATAACTATATCACCATCCTTATCGACCAAATCGGTGGCGTCGGAATCTTTGAAGCTACTCCAGTTTCTGTTAAGGGAAATTGTATCAATCTTACGAATCCCGATAACTATGCGCAAGGGTATTTTAGGCTAACCGAGTTCAATAGGACTAGCTATACGTTTGAATGAGCAGAAGTACGAAGTAGGAAGTACGAGGTACAACGTGCGAAGTATTAAGTTTAACTTTGAAGAGACTCGTAGCTCGTACTTCTAACTTCGTACTTTTTACCTTGTATCTTTCATTTCTTCTTCATCGGAAAGACCTTGAAAAATGTAAGACTTCTCCAGATCCATTCCAGTGGGCCGTAATTAAAGTTTTGGAGCCATATTTTGCTCAACCACATTTGAATGGCGATGAGCGCCAAGGCAATCAAAAAGGTGTACACATTTTGCAGTTCGCCGAGGTAACCTAGACCCCATCCGAAGAGTAGTGCCGTACCCACAATGCTTTGTAGCACATAGTTGGTAAGTGCCATTCTGCCATATGGCGCGAATTTAGCCAACCATTTCTCTGGTTTTACTTTTCGATAAAAGATAACAAAAAGGGCAATGTATATGAGAGTCATTGCTAAATTGGCCATATCCATACCTGACAATCCTATCATGCCTAGCCAGCTATTGACATTTCCTTCTTGCCCTATTCCAATAAAGGCCCCTGCCGTGATACTAATGGAGACCACCAATAAGATTATCGAGCCAATTAGCACCTTTTTGGTAAACTTTCGTTCTTCTTTAAAGCGTTTGAAAAATCCTGTTCTCCCTACATATAGGCCAATGAGAAAGAAAGCAAAAGTAAAATAGCCTCTTCCAAAGGCACCGTATTGGTAGTTCATCTTATCGAGATGACCATCCCAACTGTTGGTGGCAAAAACTTCATAAAGACTTCCATTTTTAATCGTTTCGTAATATTCAGTCATTCGAGGAGATTCCATGTCCATCGGGTCTATATCCAAAAAAAGATGTTCCCCATTGGTAAAATAAAAAATGATATATCTACCCAGTCCCAAAAACAAAAGCGCTGCAAATCCCAGTGCCCATTTCGTATTCAATTTATAAAAAGGGATAAGGAATATACCTAGCATGGCATATATGGTCAAGATATCCCCTCTATAAAAAAGACTATGTGCATAACCGATCAGAAGCAAAAGCACCAAACGCCACAGAAATCTTCCACCGTAGGCGATTCCTTTTTTCGCGCCATTGTCCATTTGAATAAAAAAGCTCAATCCGAATAAAAAAGAAAACAAAGCGATAAACTTTCCTCTAAGGAGAATGCCGATGAACCCGTCAATGATTTGATTGCCAATTCCAGAACTAACGGTCTCATAATGGCTCATCGGTGCACCAGCACCAATGTATTGTTCCACCATATGACAGATTAGTATTCCTGCTAAGGCGAAACCACGAAGGGCATCGATAATTTCAATTCTAGGTGATTTTGTTGAAGACATGATTGATGATTTGATTGATGGATATGACGATTTTGATTGGTGAGAAGTTACAAAATAAAATCAGAGTACTTTTTCAAATTAGTTCCCAGACAGAATAGTTAAAACTTCAAACTTCCGACTTCGAACCTCGTACTTCTAGCTTCGTACTTTTCCTTACCACCAAACTACGAAGAACTTTTCGAATTCTGTTTCAGAGGTTTTCATCCAGACCATCGGTGTATTTTCTTTGAGCATGCGAAGATTAATGTCCATCAGTGTTTCGAAGTGACTAGTCCATTGTACATCTTCATGCGGTTCAATAACCCATTGGGCTTTAAAGGGAATATAAAATTCAAAGGATTTAAAATCCGCTGTTTTGAAGTCTTCAAATCGCAACCAATACCCGGTGAAGCATTCAGTGTTCAAGGGTCTAATATTTACGGGGTTGCTTCTATAGGGATCAAAAAGCTGTGCTTTATAACAGGCCTGATGCAAAATTTTAGTATGATCTATATCTTTGTTATGCAAGGCTTTAGACCCTTCGTGTGAATGTAATAATTGGAATTGGTCGTTCTTTATCTTTTCCATCTTCGTAAAGAACATATCACGCCGATTGGGGCCCATCAGTTGATGGATGGGTTCTGATATCTCAGGATTTATGATGTAGAATTTATACGTGAGTTCTACATGAATAAGTTGACGGGTTTGAGTATTCTTTAAAACAAAATCAATTTCGCCAATGGTCCGATTTCCATCTTTTATGGGTAGGTTATGCAGTAGAATTTCATAAGCCTCGGAATGTTCAACAAGTTGTTTGAACACATGTTCCATTTGATGTCCCAATCGGATGCGTTCCGAAATAGCTTTTGGCTGAAAAGTGCTCCAATCGATTTTGGGAAATTCAAATTGTTTAATCCCGAACTGTTCCTTTTGCCAAAGGGGAGGGGTGTTGAGAAATCCAGCACATTGTTTTTGAAGATGTGTTTGTGACATACCAGCACGAATTTACAAGATACGTTTTGGTTTTTGGAATTTGCCATTTGGAATTTGTACCAAGCGTTAAGTTTTCGCTAAAACGCAATACCACTTTTGTTAAAAGCCGTATTTTTATACTATGGCTATGGATATGAGAAAAGGGTTCCGCTTCACCACTTATGAAGCCCCGGAACAAACTCCTTTTGAAAAACTTTTTGATATTTTTCAAGAACTCATCACACACACTTCAGGTGATTTTGATGAGGCTATTGATTGGTTACGTGAATTGGATAAAGAGTATGAACTGACCGACGAGAATTATACTATCGATGATTTTATAGAAGATTTAAAAACCAAAGGATATATTCGCGAAGAGTTTGAAGATGGAGGTGGCGAAATGGACGAAGAAGGTGAGGATGGGGAAGACGGCAATGGCAACGGTACGATTTCTATAACTGCAAAAATGGAACGTATCATTCGCCAAAGGGCATTAGACCAAATTTTCGGAAAACTCAAACGAAGTGGTGCTGGAAATCACAAAACGGGTAAATCAGGACAAGGAGATGAACATACGGGCGATATGCGCGAATACCGCTATGGTGACGATTTAGGGAACATTTCGATGACCGAGAGTTTGAAAAATGCCCAAATCAATCATGGCATTGGAAGTTTTAACCTCAGTGAAGAAGATTTAGTTGTTGAGGACACCCAGTACAAGGCTCAAATGAGCACGGTGTTAATGATTGATATTAGCCATAGTATGATTCTCTATGGAGAAGATAGAATTACGCCAGCAAAGAAAGTGGCCATGGCCTTGGCAGAATTGATTACAACCCGTTACCCAAAAGATACACTTGATATTTTAGTTTTTGGAAATGATGCTTGGCCCATCCCCATTAAAGATTTACCCTATTTAAAAGTAGGTCCGTATCACACGAATACCGTTGCAGGTTTACAATTAGCGATGGATATGCTCCGAAGAAAGCGAAACACCAATAAGCAAATTTTTATGATTACTGATGGAAAACCAAGCTGTTTGAGACTCCCTGATGGAACTTATTATAAAAATAGTGTTGGGCTTGATGACTATATTGTGGAGAAGTGCTATAATATGGCACGTCAGGCACGGAAATTACATATCCCCATCACAACATTTATGATTGCTCAAGACCCCTATTTAATGCAGTTTATACGGCATTTTACAGAAGCAAATAAAGGAAAAGCCTTTTTTACAGGATTAAAGGGATTGGGAGAAATGATTTTTGAGGATTACGAGAATAATAGACGAAAAAGATTGAAGTGATATGGAAAACCATTTTCAGTTATCCGATTTGGAATTCGAAAAACTATTTGAGCGTTGTGAACTAGATCCATCTTTATTTAGTCATGAGGCGCATTTAAGACTCGCATGGATACATATCAGCACATACGGAATTGACGTAGCGGTGTCGAATATACAATCGCAGATAAAGGCTTTTGTAAAGCAGGTCGGAGCGGAAGATAAATACAATGCAACCTTGACAGTTGCCGCTATCAGGGCAGTTTATCATTTTATGCTGAAATCTGAGTCAACTAATTTTAAAGATTTTATTAAGGAATTTCCCAGGCTAAAAAACAATTTTAAAGAACTTATCGATACACACTACGGATTCGATATTTTCAATTCAAAACAAGCTAAAACAGCGTTTTTAGAACCTGATTTATTACCATTTGATTAAAAAATATATGCAATTGAATAAAGAAAAAATCTCCACTTTAGGAGAATTGAAAAAAGCTGGTTACCAAACCAAAAGTATTAAAGACGAACTCAGGGATAATCTTAGAGAACGGATCAAAAATGGAGAAGATTCCTTTACGGGAGTTTGGGGCTACGAGAACTCGGTAATTCCAGAATTGGAAAGAGCAATTTTATCACGTCACAATATCAATTTATTGGGATTGAGGGGTCAAGCTAAAACAAGACTTGCACGATTGATGATTGGCCTTTTGGATGAATGGATTCCCGTAGTGGAAGGATCTGAAATCAATGATGACCCTCTGAAACCCATGTCGCGTTATGCCATGGAGCTCATTAAGGAACAAGGCGATAAGACCCCTATTTCATGGTTACACAGAGACAATCGTTTTTATGAAAAACTGGCTACACCCGATGTGACCGTTGCCGATTTGATTGGCGATGTAGACCCTATAAAAGCTGCGAATCTTAAACTATCATACGCTGATGACCGTGTCATCCACTTTGGAATGATTCCACGAGCGAACCGATGCATTTTTGTCATCAACGAGCTTCCAGATTTACAAGCACGCATTCAGGTTTCTCTTTTCAATATTCTGGAAGAAGGGGATATTCAGATTCGTGGATTCAAATTGCGATTGCCATTAGACTTGCAATTTGTTTTTACTGCAAATCCTGAGGATTATACAAATAGGGGAAGTATCGTTACTCCTTTGAAAGATAGAATCGGATCACAGATTTTAACGCATTATCCAGATGATATTGAAACCGCACGTAAAATCACCGAGCAAGAAGCGAATTTAGATTCTAGACAAACGGATGCCATTTACGTTCCTGATATTGCTAAGGATTTATTGGAACAAATCAGTTTCGAAGCACGAAATAGTGAATACGTTGATGCCAAAAGTGGTGTTAGTGCAAGAACAAGCATAACGGCATTTGAAAACCTTCTAAGTACTGCAGAACGCAGAGCTTTGTTGTCTGGAGCAGATTCCACAATGGTACGATTAAGTGATTTCTTAGGCGTGATTCCTGCAATCACAGGTAAAATTGAGCTGGTATATGAAGGAGAACAGGAGGGAGCCGATGGTGTAGCAGCCATTTTGATTGATGATGCCGTGAAGTCTCTATTTCCGGAATACTTCCCGAAAATCAATAAACTGGAGCGCAAAGATGAAGAAACTCCGTACGATGAATTGTTACATTGGTTTTTTCAAGGTGAAGGTTTTGAATTACTAGATGACTTCACTGATGAAGAGTACAAAAGAACCTTAGATAGTATTCCTGAGTTAAATCAACTGTTGAAAGAACATCAGCCAGATTTTCCAAAGAAAGATGCCTATTTCTTGAAAGAAATCGTCTTATGGGGATTAGTCGCTCATAAGAAATTGAGTAAAAATAGATTCTCGGAAGGCTACCAGTTTAAAGACCTCTACGGCAGTTTTATAAACGGACTATAAATCAAAAAGCCCCTGCAAACAACAACAGGGGCTTTCTTTTTCATAGCTTAAAATTAATTTAAACTTGGTAAGCAGGTAGATTGAAAATAAACGAACTACCTTCTTTAGGTTTACTTAATACTGTAATCGTGGTATCGTGTAATTCCATGATTTTTTTAACGATTGCAAGACCTAATCCAGATCCCTGCTTTTTGGCGCTTTCATCAACTTGTTTATAACGGTCAAAAATAAAAGGTTGTTCGTTTACAGGAATTCCAGTTCCCGTATCGGTAATGTTTATTTCAACATTCTTACCCTTTTTTGACAATGAAAGTGTAACCTTACCCTTGGGTTCGGTATATTTTATGGCATTCTCAATAAGATTTTGCAATGCTCTCTCTACCAAGCTGACATCCGCAAAAACCATATTGTTTTCTTTTGGATTGTCCAATTGTAATTCTATCTGCTTCTGTTCCGCCAATACTTTGAATTTGGCAATAAGATCGTGCGAAAGCTCAGTAATTGAAAAAGGTTCTTTTACTGGTGTAACCTGTTCAGCCTCCAATTTTGAATATTCAAATAACTGATTAATAAGCTTTGAAAGCTTGTCGACGTTATCATGTGTTATTTGAAGGTATTCCTGTTTTTCAGCTTCAGTTAATGATTCTCTTTTTATCTGAAGGGTTTCAATATATCCTTTCAGAATTGCTAGAGGAGTTCTCAAATCGTGTGAAACGTTTGCAATCAGTTCTCTTCGCAATAAATCTACGGATTGCATTTTATCAATATTTCCCGTAATTGTATCGGCCATTTCATTAAAAGAATTTGCAAATATTGAGATATCCGATGAATCCGGGTTCTCAATACGAGCGGTTAAATCACCTTCGTTAAAACGACGTACTGTACTCGTAATAACACGAAGGTTTTTCGTCAAAAACCATATGGCCAAAAGCCCTATGAGTGCCGCGAAAATAGTGGTGAGTAAGGTTGCGCCGAGTCCGAGACGCGCAAAATACTGCCCCATCAGAGTACTACTAACTTCCTGAAACCGCTTTCCTGCGAGAATAATATAAATAAAACCGTTTCTACCATCTACGGAATAAGGCGCTGCAGAAAATATTTTTTGTTCACCAGGAGATCTCGGATCATCACCTAATATGAAATTTTCTCCTTTGTCAGCGATGAAAGAGTCAATCGGCCCTAAGGAAACACTTTTAGTAGCATCCTGGTCATTAGGATCAAGTACTACGGAATATAAAATTTCACCTCCTTCATTCAAAAGATAAACTTCAATTCCTCGATTTACGGCCATCATATCGTGCATCAAATCACCAAAAAGGGGCTTGTTGACACTGCCGTCTTCTAAAAAAGGGGAGGCGTTTTGAAACTTTTCAGCGATAACATGATTAGCCACTTCGGCATTGAGACGCTGGGTCGTTTCTTGATTATGCTTATTGGCGAAATAGCCCGTGATACCTATATAGGATATCCCCATCATTAAGACCAATACAATGAAAGCCAGCCATAATTTCTTAACTAGTTTTGGAGTAAGTGTTTTTGGTGTTGTGCTCATACGGCAATGTCTTCATTAAACTTATATCCTACACCCCAAGTGGTCAATATATAGGTTGGGTTTGCCATATCTGATTCGATTTTGGCACGTAATCTATTGATATGTGAATTTACAGTGTGCTCATAACCTTCAAAATTGTAGCCCCAAATCATATCTAATAGTTCAGTTCTACTGTAATTCCTTCCGGGATTTGATGCCATTAGCACTAAAAGCTCAAATTCCTTAGGTGAGAGTTCAACCTTTTTATCATCCAAAACTACCTTTCTACGGTCTATATCAATAAGCAAACCTTCGGCAGATATTGCAGAAGAATTTTGTTTGTCCATCTTTGTGGAATCGGTTCTTCGCATCACTGCTTTAACTCGAGCAAGTAATTCTCTAATGCTAAAAGGTTTGGTGATATAATCATCCGCGCCCATTTCCAATCCTAAGACACGATCAATTTCTTCTGATTTAGCGGTGAGCATTATAATAGGGGTGTTCTTTTTCTCCCTTAACCTTTTACAAATAGTAACACCGTCCAAAGTAGGCAGTGTAAGATCGAGTAAAATAAGGTCATAATCGTTTTCCAACGCCATGCGGAGCCCAACTTCTCCGTCCATCGCTTTTGAGGTGGAATAAATAAGGTCGGTGAGATGTATCTCCAGTAATTTTATGATTTCTGGATCATCTTCTATGATAAGTATTTGTTTCATAATTAATAAGTTACGAAAGAAGTTAAAAAGTATCACATAAATATCACGGACAATTCAAAAAAAATAAATATTAAAAATTATCTGTGAACAGCTTTGTTCTTTGGTTCTGTTTCGAGAAATAACCTTCTACTAGTCGAAAGTATCACAAAACCCTAACAGGATTTGCACTAAAGTTTATGATTTCGTGACTTTTCCCTGATAATATATGGCTTAGTTTGTTTAGATAATCTAAAAAATGAAAAAGATGGAAAAAAAATTACTATTAATTAATGATGCGAACAAAAGCCCTCAAAGGATATACTGGCCTTTGTTTGCACTTATTTGTATGGCATTGTTCTTGGGGCAATCTGTTCATGCAAATGATGCGCTCTTTACGATTGATGGCGGTACCATTACAGGAGGACCCTTCGAATTTTGCGTTGGTGATGGCCAAGCCGACCATGTGTCGGGAATTCAACTTGAATGCAACAATACCGAAAACTCTCAGTGGGTTGTTACCGATTTGGATGGAAAAATATTGGGCTTACCGCCAAATCCGGAAGCTGTAAACTTTGATGGCGCCGGTGCTGGAGTTTGTCTGATTTGGCATCTGAGCTATGCAGCAGGTCTTGAAGGACTTGATGCAGGAAACAATGTATCAGCGCTGAAAGGGGAGTTCGACTTTTCAAATGAAATTAGAGTATACCGAAATCAACCTGATGGAGGTACGCTAGTAGGTGGGCCTTACAACTTTGTCGTTGATGGTACACCCGATATGGTATCTGGTATTTCCTTGACGGGAAAAAGGTCAGGTAAGAACAGCACATGGGTAATTACGGATGATCAAGGAAAGATTTTAGGTATCCCACCAAGTTTAGAAGCTGTTGAAGGTGTAAACTTCGATGGTGCTGGTGCCGGAACATGTTTCATCTATCATTTACGATATGAGGACGGACTCACTGGACTAGAAGCAGAAGCTAACCTTGGTAACCTGGAAGGCTGCTTTGATTTGTCAAATGGAGTAGAGGTTATTCGTTCTGAAGGAGTAATGGTAGAAGCTGGAGAAATCGTTGGTGGTCCATTTGAGTTCTGTGTAGATGGTTCACCCGATATGGTTTCAGGTCTTTCATTGACTGGAGACCGCGTTGGAACCAACAGTTCTTGGGTGATTACTGATGATCAAGGAAAGATCCTTGGTTTGCCACCAACACTGGAGGCAGTGGAAGGAGTTGACTTTGATGGTGCAGGAGCTGGAACTTGTTTGATCTGGTACTTACGTTATGAGGATGGACTGGAAGGTGCTGAAATGGGAATGAACGCCCATGACCTGAAAGGAACGTTCGATTTATCGAACCCCGTAGAAGTGGTACGTAGGGAGACCGAAGGGGGAACCCTCGTAGGAGGACCGTTCTACTTTACGGTTGATGGTACGCCGGATATGGTATCTGGAATTGAATTAACAGGAAGAAGAGCTGGAACCAACAGTATCTGGGTCATTACCGATGAGGACAGGAACATCCTGGGAACCCCTCCGTCTTTGGCGGCAGTAGAAGGAGTCGATTTTGACGGTGCAGGAGCTGGTACTTGCTTTATCTATCACTTGCGTTATGAGGACGGACTTACCGGATTGGAAGCAGAGGGCAACCTCGGTAACCTTGAAGGTTGTTTCGATTTGTCAAATAGAGTAGAGGTAAACAGATTAAGTGCACCGCAAGCCGGTGAGATCGTCGGCGGACCTTTCGAATTCTGTGTAGATGGTACACCAGATATGGTTTCAGGTCTTTCATTGACCGGAGACCGTGCAGGGAGCATGCGCTCTTGGGTAATTACTGATGACCAGGGCAAGATATTAGGTCTTCCCCCGACACTGGAGGCAGTGGAAGGTGTGAACTTCGACGGTGCAGGAGCTGGAACTTGTTTGATCTGGTATTTACGATATGAAGAAGGTCTTGAAGGCTTGGCACCAGAGATGAACGCCCATGACCTGAAAGGAACGTTCGATTTATCGAACCCCGTAGAGGTGGTACGTAGGGAGACCGAAGGGGGAACCCTCGTAGGAGGACCGTTCTACTTTACGGTAGATGGTACGCCGGATATGGTATCTGGAATTGAATTAACAGGAAGAAGAGCAGGATCCAATAGTATCTGGGTCATTACCGATGAGGACAGGAACATCCTGGGAACCCCTCCGTCTTTAGCAGCAGTAGAAGGTGTTGATTTTGACGGTGCAGGAGCGGGTACTTGCTTTATCTATCACTTGCGTTATGAGGACGGACTTACCGGATTGGAAGCAGAGGGCAACCTCGGTAACCTTGAAGGTTGTTTCGATCTATCGAACAGAGTAGAGGTAAACCGTTTAGCAGCTCCAGAAGCTGGAGAAATCGTTGGCGGACCTTTCGAATTCTGTGTAGATGGTACACCCGATATGGTTTCAGGTCTTTCATTGACAGGTAATCGCGTTGGAACCAACAGTTCTTGGGTGATTACTGATGATCAAGGAAAGATCCTTGGTTTGCCACCAACACTGGATGCAGTGGAAGGTGTGAACTTCGATGGAGCTGGAGCTGGTACTTGTTTGATCTGGTACTTACGTTATGAGGATGGACTGGAAGGTGCTGAAATGGGAATGAACGCCCATGACCTCAAAGGAACGTTCGATTTATCGAACCCCGTAGAAGTGGTACGTAGGGAGACCGAAGGGGGAACCCTCGTAGGAGGACCGTTCTACTTTACGGTTGATGGTACGCCGGATATGGTATCTGGAATTGAATTAACCGGAAGAAGGGCCGGTACAAATAGTATCTGGGTCATTACCGATGAGGACAGGAACATCCTGGGAACCCCTCCGTCTTTGGCGGCAGTAGAAGGAGTAGATTTCGACGGTGCAGGAGCGGGTACTTGCTTTATCTATCACTTGCGTTATGAGGACGGACTTACCGGATTGGAAGCAGAGGGCAACCTCGGTAACCTTGAAGGTTGTTTCGATTTGTCAAATAGAGTAGAGGTGATACGTTCAGAAGAGGTAATGGTAGAAGCTGGAGAAATCGTTGGAGGACCTTTCGAGTTCTGTGTAGATGGTACACCCGATATGGTTTCAGGTCTTTCATTAACTGGAGACCGCGTTGGAAGTATGAGTTCTTGGGTAATCACCGATGATCAAGGAAAGATTCTTGGTCTGCCTCCAACACTGGAAGCAGTTGAAGGAGTTGACTTTGACGGTGCAGGAGCTGGTACATGCTTGATTTGGTATTTGCGTTATGAGGAAGGTCTTAAAGGGCTAGCACCAGACCTAAATGCAAATGACCTGAAAGGAAACTTTGACCTTTCCAATCCAGTGAGCGTGGTTCGCATAGTTACTGAAGGGGGTACACTCGTTGGAGGACCGTTCGAATTTGTTGTCGACGATGAAGTTGATAATGTTTCTGGAATAGAACTAACAGGAGAACGTTCTGGAACCAACAGCACATTTGTTATCACTGATGACCAAGGGAAGATTCTTGGACTACCTCCAACTATGGAAGCTGTAGAAGGTGTAGACTTCAATGCTGCTGGAGTAGGTACTTGTTTGATATGGTACCTGCGTTACGAAGATGGCTTAGTTGGTCTCGAACCCGATTTAAATGCCAACGATTTACAAGGTTGCTTCGACTTGTCAAATGCAATTGAAGTAGTTCGTTTGGAAGAAACCAGCGTAGGCGGAAAATCCAGTGCGACTGTATTTCCTTTACCAGCCAGTGATATATTGAATGTTTCCTTAAAGTCATTTGGAAATAGCGATGTTCAAGTCAACATGGTAGATTTAGCAGGAAATTCTGTTAAAAGAGACATTCAGAAAGTCGTACAGAAAGGTATCTCTCTAGATATTCAATCTGTGCCTTCAGGATTGTACATTCTGAATATATCAAATGGAGAAGGCAAATTCGTTTCGAAAAAAGTGATAATTAGGTAGTTCTAGTATTGTTTAGTGTTGAAAACACCTTAGGCTAAACTCTAAGGTGTTTTTTTTATGCTTTTTTAAAATCCAAATGAAATCATAATACTTCTAACGGAACTATAAACAATTCTCTCGTAAAGTTTATTTCTTCGTGATTCACCTGTTACTTCATGGCCGTTAATTTGTGGTGTTAAATAAAAACAACATAAATAATTATTATGAAAAAAGTAAATTTTGTTAAGAGTGCACTAGCAGCTTTGCTAGTAATAGGTTTAATGTCATGTGAAAATGATGATACTCCAAATTTAATTGCTGAAGAACAGCAAGAGGAACAACCCCAAGAACAACCTATGACAACTGAGGAAGTATCAGTCGTAATTAATGAGGTTAGATATCAAGGAGAGGATACAATTGAAATTCTAAACAATGGAACAGGAAGCTTAGATTTGGCTGACTATTGGCTATGTCTTGGTCCTGGTCAATATGTTCAGATAGGAACGCTTACTCCTATTAGCGGGAGTATTGAATTGGCTTCTGCGGAATATCTTGTTGTTAGCTATGGTCTACCTGATGATGAAGGCGGGTTAGGTCTTTACAACACAAATGAGTTTACCAATCCAGATGCCCTTGTTGATTTCGTACAATGGGGAGCTGCTGGAAGCGCTAGAGAGAATGTAGCTGTTACTGCAGGTCAATGGGTTGCTGGAGATTTTGTCGCGGTTGTTGGAAGTCCAAACAATTCAATTGCTTATGATGGCGAAGGAGATGTAGCTACCGACTGGAACGAAACCACTACTTTGACCTTCGGTGCGGTTAACCAAATCACCGAATTCGTAACAAGCAGTTTTAATGTGACCATTACAAACATTATCAACTATTTAGCAGTACAGGTATTCAATACACCTGACGGGGCAGATACTCCAGGACCAGTTGCAAATCAAAACGGTTCTTATTGGTTTGATTTTCAAGCTACACCAGGAACCAAGTTGAGTTTTGCAACGATGCAAGTAGTTTCAAATGACTGGTTTTACGCTCCTGCAGGTGTAGGTGTTAATTTATTTGAAAATGGAAATCCTGTTACAGGAGATATTACAAATCAAATCTATTTATGGGATTCGGGAACGGAAGAAGAAGATCCTGCGACCATTACATCTGTTCCCGGTGGTGCTGAAGCGGGCGAACCTGATGATGACAATACTGTTAGAATAATAACGACGGATGTTACATCAATGGTAAAAGTTACCTTGGAATATGATGAAAATACAAGAACATTCCGATTATTAATTAAAAACCTAAGAGGTGCAATGGATGCAAATGAACCGGTAATTTTAGCGCCAGGTATCGCTGTGGTTCACGCATTAGACAATCCTTTATTTACAGAAGGTGAGGCTGAGAGAGAACTAGGCTTAGCAAAAATTGCTGTACAAGGAGACCCTTCCGATTTATATGGATGGTTTACTGAAACAGGGAGTACAGGCGCTCCATTACGATTATCTTCTTCGTACAGTGTATTTGCGCCAGCAGTGGTTTATGCTTTCGATGCTGAAAGTGATCCAGTGTTCACTCAAGGAGAAGCTGCAGTTCCTGGAAGCGGAATCGAAGAAAGTGCGGAGGATGGAAACAATCAAATCATTTTTGATTACATCAATACTACTTTAGGAATTCCTGTTGCTAAAAGTAATGAGGCCATGCCGATAGCCCCGGGCCAGAGTTTTACATTTACTTTAGAAGATGTTCCTGCGGGGTATAAATTCGGTTATAATACAATGCTCGTAAACACAAACGATTGGTTCTTAGCCTATAATAATGCTGGCTATCCATTGTTTGATTCGAATGGAACACCAAAAAGTGGAAATGGTGCGACTGAAAAATCATATCTATATGATGCTGGTACAGAAGTAGACCAAGTAATTGGATTCGGAGCTGACCAGCCTATGAGACAAGTAGGGCCTAACACCGGTGCAGCAGATGAGAATACATCAATTCGAAGAGTTTCCGAGCTTGAAGATATTCAATTTGGAAAAGGCGTGATTTCTTCTCCTGCCGGTGTAGTTGGCTATGCAGACCCTAGAGGTGGGTACAACTTGGTTAAAGTAACTATAACGGTAAATTAAGGTTTAGGTTGGTGTTTGTTTTGTTTAGATGAAAATGCCCTATGAATTTCTTCATAGGGCATTTTGTTTTGACTGTAACTAAATTATTTATTCCCAAGAATCGATATGATTCATATCATCGAAATTATATGCTCCAACACGGTCCTTTCTATATTTAAAAAGCAAAAGGGTAGTACCTATGAGCAATAAATAGCATATCATAAGTAATATACCGATAGGTAAAAAAGCGCCTGGCAACAAATGAAACTCATAGTCCCAGTAAGTTGATAATATGTATATGCTCTCAAAAGCCTTATAAACATAAACTAGGAAAATAATATAAAGTACATATTCTAAATTCCGCATTTGAGGATCTGTCATTTCATCCTCTTTTATTTTAAACCAGAGTACATATAGAAATATGAAATGGCCAACACTCAAAATTGGAAAAATATAATTCGCCGGCTTAAAAAAGTAAAATTGGCTAGTATATGGTCCATAAAAGTTAAAAATAATCAGTAAAACCAATATAAATATTGATAGTATATACGTACGTTTTAAAGTAAATAATTTTAAGATAGACTTCATTATATAGGACCTTCGGGGGTTTAAATGATTCCCATTTGGTGGTAAAGAACGCAACTCAACTCTGTTTTATTTAAAAAATTCGATGAAGCGCAACGAATGTTGGGTATTGCTCTAAATACGTTGTGAAACGATTCTTATTTGTTTAGATTTCATATTGATAATTCTATGAAATCCAATTACGCTCGGAGGCAATTTTAGTTATTATTAGTAATAGACCAGCAATGACAATTACAAGAATCGGCATAATTGTTCCTTGAAACATATCGAAAACTTCCGTGGCATTTGTCCGAAAGAAATAGTAAATCGTTCTAGATATTACTGCTATGATTGATAACCAAAATAAGGGTTTGGCCCATTTTTTACGCAATAAAAGGGCAATACAACCCAAAGCACCAGCAAAAACCGCAATGGCATATGCACCAGTAACCCATGCTGGTTGGTTTTCAAAAATACTTTTCTGCGCCTCTGTAAAGGCCGCCATCATTTCATCTTTCATGTAAGCATCTGCGAGATATGCTCCTACACCCATTAAATTCCACAGCAGGGCTAAAACACTTACAATCCAAAACCAAACAGGTGGCTTTGTTTTTACATTAGTTGACATATTGAATTGGTTTAGTTGATTCGTTTTTTAAATTACAAAAATTTTCTTTTGTCGCCGCACCAATTTTATATCTAGTTTTGACAAACATCCATAAACCATATGTCTTAAGAATGCAAAGGAGACGTTTTTACTATCTAATACGGTTACAATATTTGGGCTTTCGCTATAGTGGTTGGCAAAAGCAGCCTGAACAGAAGACTATAGAGCAAATGCTCTTAAAAACCTTAAAATATATTACATCAGGCGTGAATTTTAAGATTCTTGGCGCTGGTCGTACCGATGCCAAAGTTTCTGCTCTCGACGCTGCATTCGAACTTTTTATCGATGAACCCATTTCAGATTTGAATGGGTTTCAAAAACTTTTCAATAAGAACCTGCCGCCCGACATAAGGATTACAGGTATTTCAGAAACAAATGAAAAGTTTAATATTATCCAAAACAGTAAGGTGAAAGAGTATGCGTATTTGTTTTCCTTTGGAGCAAAAAACCATCCGTTTGCTGCCCCTTTTATTGCGAATCTCATCGATGAATTGGATATTGATCTAATGATGAAGGCTGCTAAATTATTTGAAGGGGAGCATGATTTTTCAAGCTATACGGCACGTATTCAAGAAAATACACAATCCATTCGACGACTAGAGCTTTGTGAAATCCGTCCAAATAGAATTCTTCACGCTAACTTTTTTCCTAAAACTTCATACGTATTGCATGTAAAAGGAAAGGGATTTATGCGGTATCAAATTCGCATGATGATGGGAGCTTTGATACAGCTAGGCAAGGGAGAACTTTGTATTTCAGATATTGAAAATTCTCTTCTGAATAATAATTCAATGCAACTAAACTATGTGGCACCAGGCTCGGGACTATTGCTAAACGAGCTTCATTTTGAACATTAGCCTCTTGTAGTCTTGGTAATTTTTGTAAATTGTTATTAAACCAGCTACAATGTCCTATTGGCTCTATATCGTATTACTAGTACTAGGCATTTATGTGGGAATAAGTGTTTTACTTTATTTCTTGCAAGATTATTTGATGTTCAAACCTGAAAAACTGGACAAGGACTTCCAATTTCATTATGAAAACCAAGAAATAGAGGAATACAATGTTGAAACACGGGATGGAGCTACAATTAATGGACTTCATTTCAAATCAAAAGAGCCTAAGGGCGTAGTGTTTTATTTGAAGGGGAATTCTAAAAGTATGAAAGGCTGGGGCAAATTCGCCGTCGATTTCACCAGACATGGGTTTGACGTTATTATGGTCGATTACAGGGGCTTTGGTAAAAGTACAGGACGCCGAACCCAAAAGGCCGTCAAGCGTGACCTTCAAGTTGTTTACAATAAAATAAAAGAAAATGTTGATGAAAAGTATGTGATTCTTTATGGTAGATCTTTGGGGTCTGGTTTTGCCACCAAATTGGCTTCTATGAACAATCCGAGAATGTTGATTTTAGACGCTCCCTACTATAGTTTAAGTAAAGTGGCCAAGCGTTACGTGCCCTTTATGCCACTATCTATTCTCATTAAATTTCCGATGCCTACCTATAAATGGTTGAAGTATGTGCAATGTCCGATTCACATTATTCATGGAACTGATGATAAACTGATTCCTTATAAAACAAGTGTAAAACTTTCAAAAATCAAACCCAAGTTGACTACGCTACATTCCATTATTGGCGGTGGACATAAAAACTTAAATACATTTGAATACTACCATAAAGTTCTAGATGAAATCATTACTTCAAAACCAAAAAAGATTAACTTAGAAGGCTCAAGTATTCACGTAAAACATTCCTCGAAAACAGCTAATGCGTAGATTAAAAAAAATTGGTATTGTACTCGGTGTACTTTACTTGTTACTGGTCGTTTCGATATATTTTTTTCAAGAAAGACTTATATTTTTCCCCTCTAAAATGCCAATGCAGCATGAATATGAATTCTGTCAGCCCTTTGAAGAGTTCTTTCTCGAAACAAAAGACGGCGCAAAACTCAATGCGGTGCATATTCAAAATAATTCTTCAAAAGGAGTGGCCCTGTATTTTCACGGAAATTCAGGAAACGTATCACATCTTGGTCATGTTGCAAATCTGCTGACCAGTAAAGGGTATGATGCTATTTTGGTGGATTATAGGACTTATGGAAAAAGTACCGGAGAATTAAGCGAAGAAGCATTAAATGCTGATGCACAACTGTTTTATGAGTATGCGACAAAGCAATACGATGAAAATGAAATAGTATTGTATGGGCGTTCTTTCGGCACTGGTATTGCCTCTCGATTGGCAGCAAAGAACAATCCGTGTCGGTTGATATTGGAATCTCCTTTTTCTAGTGCCGTAGATTTGGGAAACCACCGTTTTCCTATTTTACCAGTATCATGGTTGTCTGAATTCCGGTTTCCTTCAACGGAATACATGAAAGAGGTAAAATGCCCTATTTATATTTTCCATGGTACCGATGACAAAGTAATTCCCTATAAATTTGCTCAAAAATTATACGAATCCATTCCCGGTGACGGAAAAAAATTCTATACCATCGAAGGTGTTGGTCATAATTACTTGCAAGATTACGAAGTCTTTAAAACGGGTATGAATGAAGCTTTAAAGTAAGGCTTAGTCAAACAAGCCAGAGGATAGATAACGGTCCCCGCGGTCACAAACAATAGAAACGATGGTACCACTATTTAAGGTTTCTGCTAGTCGAAGCGCTGCAGTAGCCGCACCGCCACTGCTCATGCCGGAAAAAATACCTTCTTCTTTAGCTAGTCTTCGGGCCATATCGCGAGCTTCTGTTTCACTTACTTCCAACACTTTGTCTACTTTGCTAGCATTAAAAATCTTCGGTAAGTATTCCTTTGGCCATTTACGTATTCCAGGAATCCTGGATCCATCTGTGGGCTGTACTCCGACTATCTGAACATTTGAGGACTGTTCTTTCAAATAGGTTGAAGTACCCATTATAGTTCCTGTAGTTCCCATAGAAGATACGAAATGTGTGATTTCACCTTTGGTGTCCTTCCAGATTTCAGGTCCTGTCGACTTATAATGCGCTTTCCAGTTGTCGTTGTTGGCAAATTGGTTCATCATAATACAACCTTCGTTTTTCACCTTACTTTCCGCATAATCACGCGCTCCTTCGATTCCATCAGGTGTCAATGTGACTTTAGCACCGTATGCACGCATCGTTTGAACCCGCTCTTTAGTAGCCTTTTCGGGCATTACTAGTTCTATGTTCAATCCGTAGATTCCAGCAATCATTGCAAGGGCAATACCTGTATTCCCGCTTGTTGCTTCTATAAGTTTTGAGTTTTTATCAAAATCTCCGCGTTCGAGCCCGCTTCTAATCATGTTGTAAGCGGCGCGATCTTTTACGCTTCCTCCAGGGTTATGACCCTCTAGTTTAAAAAGCAATCTAACATTTGTATTGGTGTTCAAAACCTTTGATTCTACCAAAGGCGTATTTCCTATTAAATCTAATAAACTATGAGGCATTTACTTGGGTTTTGATTTTGATTTCGGGAGTATGAAAAACGGTAGAATTTGCAGGGACAGAATCTGTTAACCAAGCATTTCCGCCAATAATGGAGTTTTCGCCTATAATAGTTTCACCTCCTAAAATAGTAGCATTTGCATAAATGGTCACGTTATTTTCAATCGTGGGATGGCGTTTTGTCTTTTGAAGGTTCTTTGCAACGAAAAGCCCCCCTAATGTAACTCCTTGATAGATCTTCACATCGTCTTTAATGATGGCCGTTTCACCAATCACCACCCCTGTACCATGATCTATATGGAAAGAATTTCCGATTACTGCACCTGGATTAATATCTACACCGGTTTGCCTATGCGCATATTCAGTCATTAATCTCGGAACCAATGGAAATCCTACTTGATACAATTCATGCGCTAATCTATATATAGCAATTGCGTAGAACCCGGGGTAGGCCATATAAACCTCCTCAATAGACAAGGAAGCTGGATCACAATTTACCGTGGCTTCTGCATCTAGATTTAAGAGTTCCAAAATAGTCGGCAGCTTCGCTACATAGTTTTCCCAAACTTTTTTACAAGGCCTCTCGGTGTCCCAACAAGCAAGGTGCACCAAGGAATCAAATTCAGTTTCTAGTTTGTCTAGATTAGTTTCTACTGGAGTTTCAATATCAAATAAGGTATAGAATAAGAGGTTGGTGAACACTTCCGTCCGCTCTTTTAGCTTATATCTTAGGTTAGGCTGTTTTTTGTGTTCTCGTATCTTTTGAATTATTAACTTTTTATCCATAGACTTACTAGGTTATTTCTAATAATCATCAATATTACAAGATTGGTTTTTTTTAATGGTTAACTTTAACTCAAATTTATACCAATTAAGTCGCATGCAAAACAGTGTAATTACTCCCGCAGTTTTCTCTTTTTTAAAAGAGTTAGAAAAGAATAATAATCGAGACTGGTTTACAGAGAATAAAAAAGAGTTCAAATCTTTAGAAACAGAAATGAAATCGTTTTTTAATACTTTGGGTGAAGAGGTAAGTACGCACGACAAAATTGAAAAGATAAAGGTTTTTAGAATTTACAGGGATATCCGTTTTTCTAAAAACAAGACACCCTACAAAATCAATTTTTCAAGTTCTTTGGCAAGAGCTGGAGCAAAGCTCAGAGGTGGTTATTATACGCATATAGAACCAAGAAATGCTAGTTTTATAGCAGCCGGGTTTTGGGGTCCTGAAAAGGAAGATTTACTTCGTATTCGTAAAGAGTTAGAATTAGATGCCTCTGAATTTAGAGCAGTAATTGGAAATAGAAAAATCAAAAATATTTGGGGAGATTTAATTGGTGATGAAGTAAAAACAGCACCAAAAGGTTTTGACAAAGAACATCCAAACATTGATTTAATTAGAAAAAAGCAGTTTATTTTCACAAGGAAGTTTACAGACAAAGAAGTCTTAGATCCAAGTTTTCTTCAGGAAGTAAGCAATTCATTTAAAGCTATACGTTCGTATTTTGATTTAATGAGCGACGTTTTGACGACCAATTTAAACGGGGAATCGCTTTTAGACTAAGACTACCTTTTCAAAAAATTGAATTTGATCTTGAATTCTTTTAATAACCATATTCATCATACGCTTATTTAATGCGGATGAATTTCCAGTGTACATTTCGTATTCTTCTACAGTAAATTGCCCAATGACCATTCCCTTAAGAGAATTACGAAGTTTAAGGTCTTTTTGAATCGCATGTGTGACATAATCAAGCCGTTTCTGAAGAGTTAACTCATAAAAGGTATTCTTGCGCTTCGCGATATAATTTTGAAAGGCAAAAAGGAACAAATCATTCTGTAGCTTGATAATAGGGCGGAGGGTTTCATTCTGAAAACGCTCTTCATGACTCATATTGTCGGTAATCTTTGCGGATGAAATTTGGGGACGGATCTTCTTAAGACTATGGGATCTTTCATTCATCATGTCAGGTTTTACATAAAGGTAGGTATTTAGGTGTGCACGTATTGGAAGTTCAATTTTAGTTTTTAACGGGGTTATGAACAGGGGTTTGATACTGTCTTGATAATGAGTATTTTTAGTGCAAATTGGAAGCATGAAATTCGGAAAAGTAGAACAACCTGAACGAATTGATTTTACTATGCCTGATGACCATCCGGATACCGAAGTGATCTTGGCTAAGACTAAGGATGATGGATCGCCCAGTATTTTCGTAGGATGCGCAAAATGGAATCGCCAAGACCTTAAGCAATTCTATCCTCGAGGTACAAAAGATGAGTTAGCGTATTATGCAACGCAGTTCAATTGCATTGAATTAAATGCAACTTTTTATCGAATCTTTCCAGCTGAAACCTATCAAAAGTGGTATAATAAGACTCCAGAAAATTTTAAATTTTTTCCAAAAATCGTTCAGAACGTGAGCCATTTAAGACGTTTAAATGATCAAGCCTATCCCATTCTTGATGAGTACCTTAAGGTCACTTCAAACTTAAAGGATAAGTTAGGTACAATCTTCCTCCAAATGCATGGAAACTTCGGGCCTAAAAATTGGGACAGAGTAGTGCGCTTTGTTGAGTATTGGCCAAAGGAATTTCAATTGTCTATGGAGTTTCGTCACACCGATTGGTTTAATGACGAAAAAGTAGCACAAGAACTTTATTATCTATTACAGGAGAACAATATATCAAACACATTGGTCGATACTGCTGGTAGGCGCGATATCATGCACATGCGTTTAACCAATAATGAAGCATTCATTCGCTATGTAGGTGCAAACCATACTACAGATTATTCTCGGTTGGATGATTGGGTAGAAAAACTTGCCGACTGGACGGACAAAGGCCTAAAAAATATTCATTTCTTCGTTCACCAAAATATGGAATTGGAGTCTCCGCTACTTTCCGTCAAGTTTATTGAAAAATTGAACAAAAAATTAGGCTGTAATCTACATATTCCTAAAACGCTTCACGATTCTGGTCCAACCTTGTTCTAAAGTGATTTTCTTAACTAATTTTGCCTCCTAATTCAGAGACTATGAGATTTCATACCAGAAAATGGGTAAAACCAGAAGATTTAAATGCCAATGAAACCTTATTTGGCGGTAAACTATTGGCATGGATTGATGAAGAAGCGGCCTTATATAGTATCATCCAATTAGAAAATAATAGAGTAGTTACCAAATATATGTCCGAAATAAACTTTATGAGTTCAGCTCGAAAAGGAGATATTATCGAAATAGGTATCGAAGTAGTCAAATTTGGAAAAACCTCACTCATCTTAAATTGTGAAGTCCGAAACAAGATGACCCGAGAGCCTATTATTACGGTTGACAATATTATCATGGTAAATCTAGGAGCAGATGGTAAACCGACTCCACATGGCAAAACTGAAATTGAATTCGTAAAGGACCGCTTGGACAAGTAGGTTTAGCCCTTTTACATACTTTTAGCTACTTCTTGAACCTCGTCTAAAACCCGCATTAGGTTTCCGCCCCAAAGTTGAGCGATTTCATCTTCGGTATAACCGCGTTTTACAAGCTCAAGGGTCACATTAAAGGTTTCGGAGGCATCTGACCAGCCTTCTATTCCGCCGCCACCATCAAAGTCCGAACTGATGCCTACGTGATCAATGCCAATGAGTTTGACCATATAATCGATATGATTCACGAAATCACCAACGTCTACGGCAGGAGGCAGCCCCCTCATGGTTTTAGTCTTTTCTTTTACCAGGCCTCTCACTTTCATATATCCCATAATATATTCATCACGCTCATCTGTAGGCAACGCCATAACTTCTTGACGGGATATAGATTCCATTCCCATAGAATCCATTACTACTTTTTCAATCTCTTTAATTTTCTCTGCCCGTGCCTCATGTTTTTCGGTATTCAAATACGAACTGAAAGCAACCGTTTGTACTACGCCGCCATTCTCTTTTAGCAATTGCAACTGGTCATCATCTAGATTTCTACTATGGTCACAAAGTGCTCGGGCAGAAGAATGAGAAGCAATAAGGGGTGCTTTTGAAAGTGCGATCATTTGATTAAAAGCTTCTTTGGATGGATGTGAAACATCAATCATTATTCCGAGTCTATTCATCTCTTTTACAGCATCTTTACCCAAATCACTTAAACCGTTATGTAACCATATACTATCCGTCTCTCCAGTATTTGAATCTGAAAATTGGCTATGTCCATTATGTGCTAGGGAGATGTAACGAGCTCCAAGGTCATAGTACTTTTGAAAGTTTGACATATCGGTTCCGATGGGGTAGGCATTTTCTACACCAATCATGGCGACTTTCTTTCCGGCAGCATCAATACGCTTAACATCTGCAGAAGTAAGTGCTATCTCAATTTTATCGGGTGCAATATCCTCGCAGAGCTTATGAATCGCATCAAATTTAGAAATAGCGTTATGCTTTGCTTTCGCATACCCTGAGTCAGTCAAAGAATCTTGACCGGTGTAAACAATCAGCCAGGCAACGTCTAAACCTCCTTCTTCCATCTTTGGAAGATTTACCTGCGTATCCAATCTTTGGGTATAGTTAATACTATCTGTAAAATTCTTCACATTAATATCATCATGAGTGTCAATTGTAATCACTTTTTCGTGAATCATTTTGGCACGGTCTTCCATGCTCATCTCTGTTTTTTGTTGAGATTCACCGCAAGAATAGGCTACTATTAAAGTCAATACTAAAAGGTAATTTTTCATTTTGTAAGAGTTTATACATACAAATAAAGCCATTTGACAACAATAATGGAAACCTAGATAACATTTAATTGTATAAACTCCTTTATTTCAAGACTTTTACGTAGAACCGTTAACAGAATTTTATAAACCAACACCACATTTTAATGTAAGAAAAGTATCAAACTATTTTTTTAACCAATCGTCCCCCCAGATAAATTGAACCCAAAAGACCTACTTTCCCAACTAACTCGTTTAGAGCACACGCTGAATGATTTCTCATTTGAAGAATTAACAGCTGCAGAAGCTGCTCACCTAAAGAAATCTTTCCAAACCTTTAGGGTTAGCCTAGAAAATAAAATTTTCACCCCTTCAAATTATATCGTAGAGCCTGCTGAAATTGATATTCAGGAAGATTCAAGATCTAAGAATCTGAAGAAAAACAATATACAATCTCCAAATGCTGACATGCTAGTAGCTAAGGTTAGCCACGAAATTAGAACACCACTTAATGGTATTATAGGGTTTGCCGACCTACTTAAGGAAGATAAACTAACCAAAACACAGTTAGAACGTGTTAACGCAATTCAAACCGCTTCGTACGGTTTGATGGAAATCATCAATGAATTACTTGAATATTCTAAACTGTCCGCTGGTTTAGAGCAGTTCGAATCCGTCGATTTTAACCTAAACAGTGTTGTCGATAACGTCGTGTATTTATGTGATACCCTTATAACGGACAAAAATGTTGAACTGTTAACCACTATTGACAATGAAGTCCCGGAAGGTTTAATTGGTGATCCATCCAAACTATCACAAATACTACTAAACCTGTTAGGTAATGCTGTAAAGTTTGTCGAAGAGGGTAGTATTCATTTAACTATTGAATTAAGGAAACAACGAGGAAATCAGCTATTTCTAGCATTTTCAATTGCCGATACAGGTATTGGAATTTCTAAAAATAGTTTAGATCATATTTTCGATTCTTACAAGCAAGCTGAATATGATACAAAGGCAAAGTACGGGGGTTCCGGATTGGGCCTAAGCATAGTCAAGCAAATCATTGATAATCTCGGGGGGGACATATCAGTGGATAGTAAGCTTGGAGAAGGAACGATATTTCGTTTCATGCTTCCCTATAAAAAGGGAAGCATCGAAAATATCGTCAAAAGAGATTCGACCATTTCAATCAACAGTGATGAACTGTTAGCTGTTAAAGGTCTACGTATTCTTGTTTTCGAGGATAATGTAATCAATCAAAAGTTGATTGCCCAACGTTTGAAATCATGGCAATGCAAAACCTATGTGACCGACAATGCCCTATATGGCTTGAATCTTCTCGAAACCAATCAGATTGACATGGTTTTGATGGATTTAAAAATGCCTGAAATGAGCGGTTTTGAAGTGACCCGCTTGATTCGCAAAAGTGAAATTGAATCTGTTAAACAGATGCCTGTAATCGCCGTCTCTGCTGACTTTACAGCTCAAGACCGCGAAAAGTGTCTACAACATAAAATCAACGATTTTATTTTAAAACCTTACAGTCCTGATGAATTGTTAACCAAATTGGTAAAACACAAAAATCGTATGAAAACAACACTCACATTAGAATCGCAAACTATCAATCCAGAAATAGAGGTGTATTCCGATGCTACCAAAATCAATCTTTCTATCATATTGGAAGATTGCCTGGGCCAAATGGACTTACTAGAAGAATTAGTAATGCTTTACAAGCAAAATGCCTTGGAGTTTATCGGTATTGTCAAACTAAATCTGGATAATGAAAATTTAGAGGAGGTCGCTTTTGCAGCGCATAAGATTAAATCAGGACTAGCGATGATGCAGTCCAAAAGTTTATACACCCTTGTTGAGCAAATTCAGAAAATATGTAAAACCAATGGTGACCGTAAACATTTGAATTTTTTACATAATTGTTTTGTTGAAGAATATCCGTTAGTAGAAAATGCCATCGACGAACAAATCAAAGCACTGAAGAACAATTAATATAATGAATAAGAAAAGGCTTTTACTTGCTGAGGACGATGAATTGCTGGCCGAGCTACTAAACTTCCGCCTTAAAAAAGGTGGATACGAAGTTAAGCTGAGCAGTGATGGTAGAGAGGTAAAAGAACACCTTGACGCGTATTCGCCCGACTTGATTATTAGTGATATTATGATGCCCTATTTCTCGGGAATGGAGCTTATTGATTATGTACGTAACGAATTGAATCTTAGCACTCCGATAATTATCATATCGTCGGCAGGTAATGAAGAGAATGTATTAACAGCCTTTGAATTAGGCGCAAACGATTTTATATCAAAACCGATTAGTCCTTCGGAATTGCTAGTACGAATAGAAAGAGAATTACAAAAAGTATAATTTGATTTTATACAGCCAAACATATAACCAATTACCCTTGATAACCGCCCCGCAAATCCATACGGATCTTTTGTGGGACCTATCATTCCTGTTTATTGGTTTGGCTGCCGTGTACTTCATTTTTGTTTTCTTCTACCGTAATCTTCTTTCCAAACGTTCTTGGCAAGTAAAAGAGCGAAAAAGAGAGCTTTCACCCATGATAAGTGAATTTCTTTTTTATGAAGATGAAGCATCTAAAGATGAGAAAAGCAACTATGTAAATCTAAAGATTGAAATCCGTCAATTGCTAAAAGATGATTTTAATCGCAAGGTACTATCCGAAGTATTGCTCGACCTAAGAAAGGACGTCTCAGGTAATACTCAAAAAAGACTTTTCAAGTTGTATCAAGATTTGGGCTTGCATAATGATGATTTTAGAAAATTAAAGAGTTGGCGTTGGGAAGTTGTTTCCAAAGCCATTCTTAATCTTACTCAAATGCAGGTTGCCGAGGCCTATACTTTTGTTACGAAATTCATTAATGATAAAAGAGCTACTATTCGCAAACAGGCAGAAATAGCCATTGTTACCCTAAAACCAGAGGGAATCAATTATTTTTTGGATACGACGAAATATAAAATTTCTGAATGGCAACAACTAAAATTGATGGACGTATTGCGGAATATGGAGGATTATCAACCTCCACGATTCAAGGCATGGTTGACGTCAACAAACCGTCATGTTGTGCTGTTTGCCTTGCGTTTGATAAAGTTTTACAATCAGAATGATGCCGATGCAGCACTAATCGAGTTAGTAAGACACAAGAACAATCAGATAAAAGAGGAAGCAATTGCCTGTATTAGGGAGTTTCGAATTGTTGAAGCACTTCCGACTTTAAAGTTGGTTTTCTGGAAAAGCTCCATAGATGTGAAAATTTCAATTCTAGGCGCAATCGGGGATTTAGGAGATGATTCGGATATTGAGTTTCTACAACTCATTGAAAAAAAAGAAGCAAATTTTTCAGTTCGAAGCAAAGCACATAGCAGTATCAATGCCATAGTACCAGATAGCATTATGCCTTCAAAAGGTGTTGTAAACTCAGCGAAATATACCATTCCTGCAGATATCAAAATAAAAGAAGTGGAGGAGGAAGAACTGGGAGAAATCAATATTGATGCGAATTTAGAAATTGGAATTTCAAATAATAGCATTGAAGATATTGAACTGGTAAATGATACTAAAAAACAGGAAATAGAAGAAGTTGCAAATCTAGAATGGAATCCCATAAATGAGACCATAGACCCAATACACGTAACAATTGATAATGAAGTTAAGACCGATGCCATGATGGAAAATCAAGATTCTTCAAATCAAGAAAATGGAGAACCCATTTTTGAAGAACCCTCATTAAATAATAATGAAACCTTGTCTTTTGACTTCTTGCCACTTGTTGTGGAAGAGCTTTTAGAAACCGAAATGAATAATGTTGAAAATGACGCAAAGATTGATTTGAATGATATGGTTGTGCATTTTGAAGAGGTCATTATTCAAAAAGAGAAGCCTTCTTTGGAAATCACAGCGGAAGAAATTGCTTTCCTACCCATTGTTACTGAAATGATTGAAGAATCATATGTAGTTGACTCTATTAAAGACCAATCCGAACATATAGCCTTTGTTAACAACATTGAAATCACATTTGAAGAAATCATAATTACTTCTAAAGATTTGACAAAAATACCACTATTAGACTATTCAGAATATAGCACAGCTAAGATTTTAGATACCACCGTTGTCTACGATGAAATTTTAGTAAGTGACAACGAGGACCAAATCGACCCGTATTTTCTATCAGTTTCACCTGATAGCCCCCAAGAAGATACTATGGATTCAAAATCCAATGTAGATCATGAACCATTACAACCCTATGACAAGATGGAATCTCAAGAGGAGCAAAATTTTAAAAAGATCATCAAGGACCTCATCGATTTTAATGTTAGCGAACCTTCCGAAGAAACGGATATGGAAACGCACGATTGGCCTTTGCTAGAATTTGGAGATGAATTTGTGGATACAAGTAAAACTTCTGAAACCAATTCCGAAGAAAATTCGAAAGAAGGTGAAAAAGTTTCCGATGCAGAAATTGAAGAAGTTTCGGCCAAGGTGAAACTGACCATTCCCAAAGCAATTTTAAGTGATGAGATTTTCGATGAAATTATTGATTTAACAGATAACACAGAGGAATCTCGTATGCAATTGCTTGACGATTTAGCTGAAATGGGTGATGAACGTGAGCTTCCACTTTTAAATGAAATGCTGGTAAATGAGAAGTACACAACCGTAAAGGACCGGGTAAAAAGTCTTATCGAAAAATTTTCTGCGCAAGAAGAAAAACCAGAACCAGATACTTTATTAAAGCCTTTCAATGTGTTCGAGGATTTATTTCGAACATGCGATACCGAAGCCAAACTTATTCTTATGGATGAAATAGTTGCTGTAGGCGATGAGGGCGAAATAGATTTTTTAGAAGGTCTTTTGGAGAATCAAGAAAAAGAAATTAGTAATAAGGCTGCCCAAGTACTCGAAGAGCTTAAAGCCAAGCTAATCGTTTCTGATGAAAATAGTTCAGTTGAAACTCCTTCAATGCCTATTGATAAAAAAACGGTCGAGAAAATTGAGGTTTTAATTGAGGAGGAAACACTTGCCGAATACGATTCTTTGATGGAGGAACTACAAATTCAACCACCTCAAACTTCAGAAATTTTTGATTTGACTTTTGAGCTAACAGAACCTTTGACAACGATAGTTAAAGAAAAAAAGAACATGCAAACTCAGAAAAGCAGTAATCAGGAGTCACTTTTCGGACAAATCTGCGCATTCTCAAGCAAAATCATCGAAAAGTTGAATGGATAGTGGTATTTCAAATATCGTTTTAGATTATATAAACATTGTCTTCTTTTTGTTTACGCTAGTGTTGTTTACCATGTTTACGGCAATGGCCTATTTTTCTACCCGAAATTCAATTCATTATAGAAATAAGAACAGCTTTAATGAACTTTCAAAGGTAATGGCTTCACCCTTAGCACCGAGCATAACGATTATCGCTCCTGCTTATAACGAAGGGCTTACCATAGTTGAGAACATTCGTTCTTTAATGTCTTTAAAGTACGTGAACTACGAGGTAATGGTAGTGAACGATGGGAGTAAAGATGACACTTTACAGAAGATGATTGACGCCTACGATTTGGTGAAAATTGAACAAGAAATTGACCCGGATTGGAAGAGTAAGCCCATTCGAGGAATTTATAAATCACCTCACAAGGCTTTTTCAAAACTTACGGTAATCGATAAAGAAAACGGAGGAAAATCGGATGCTCTTAATACGGGGATGGCGCTGTCATCAAGCAAATATGTCGGTTGTATTGATGTTGATTGTTTATTATTACCAGATGCCTTGCTACATGTGGTAAAGTCTTTCTACCGTCGTTCTGAGAAAAAAGTAATTGCGGTTGGTGGTGTAATTCGTGTCGCAAATTCTTGTGTTATTGATGGAGGTCGACTTGAAGAAATTCGTTTGCCAAAAAACTGGCTGGCTAAATTCCAGCTTTTAGAATATACACGTTCCTTCATACTGGGTAGAATGGCTTGGGGAAGAATCGATAGCCTATTGATTATTTCAGGTGCCTTCGGCTTTTTCGACCGTGAAATAGCCCTAGAGGTTGGTGGATACGACACCGCAACTGTAGGAGAGGATATGGAAATTATTTTCAAAATGCGTCGTCATATGCATGACCAAAAAATTCCGTACACTATTGAATATATTCCGGACCCATTATGCTGGACAGAAGTTCCTGAGGACCTTAAAATATTGGTCAATCAAAGAGACCGATGGGCGAGGGGCAACCTAGAAACACTGTTCAAGCATAAAGATATGTTCTTCAATTCCAAATATGGGAGACTAGGTTTATTGAGTTATCCTTATTGGTTTTTCTATGAGTGGCTCGCTCCACTTTTAGAGTTTTTCGGACTGATTACCATCGTTTTATTCTGGTATTTGGGAATTTTGAATTGGGATTTCTTTATAGCGATTACAGCAACCGTTTACCTGTATTCAATCATGTTCTCTTTTTATGCAATTCTCTGGGACACTTATTCTTACAACGAATACAAGAAAACCAAAGACATTTTAACGCTCATGTTTTGTGCTATAATCGAACCTATAGTTTTCCACCCAGTTGTGGTATGGGCCGCGGTGCGCGGAAATTATAAAAAATTGTTCCGAGTGAAGTCCGGTTGGGGTTCACAAGTACGTAAAGGTTTTGCGAAAGCAACTTAAAACTCAACCATGAATACAAGTAAATTAGATAGATATACCTTAAAACAATACACAAGATTGATTATCTCATTCTTTGTGGTTTTGTTGGTACTGACGACCTATCAATACACGACACTATATTTCAAAGGAGTCGTGGATATCATATTTGGCTCCAGTTTTTTCAATGCTGCTGTACATCAAATTGGGTATGCCTCTTTGATTGGTGTAATTCTTGCTTTTCCCTTTAACTTTTGGGAAAACCTAAGACCCAGATATGGGTTTAACTTGGTTTTCGTCGTTCTGATTCTTCTGCTGATTATTGAGGCGATGCTGATAAGTTACTATTGCACAGCTTTGGTTCCTTTAGGGTCAGATTTATTAGGCTATAGTTTTTCGGATATTAAAATGACGATTGCCAATTCGGGTGGTATGTCTATTTCATTGTTCGTAGGAGTGGTGGTAATCGTGGGGATGTTCTTCGGATTGTACAAAGTGACTTCGAAATACTATCACTTTATAAGTAAGATGTATCCGTTTACGATTATTCTGTTCAGTCTATTTATCATGACGCTTTTCATGGAAGGGAAGCCGATTAACCAGAATAAGACACAGTACTTAGCGCTGAATTTATACGATACCTCAACGGAAGATACTTCTTATAAGGCCGATGTTGAATATCCTCTGATAAAATCCCAGCAGATAGAAAATGTGCTTGGAGAATATTTTGAACTCAAAGAGGAGAAACCCAATATCGTATTTGTCATGGTTGAAGGTTTAGGAAGGGATTTTGTAGGAGAAGGAGCAGAGTATGGGGGATTCACTCCCTTTTTAGACGACTTAAGCACCAAATCCTTGTATTGGGAAAACTGTTTAAGTAACACAGGAAGAACTTTCGGTGTATTACCATCCCTAATGGGTTCACTTCCTTTTGGAAAGAGTGGCTTTATGGAGTTGGAGAAGTATCCAAACAAACTTACGCTCTACAGTATTTTGAAAAATAATGGATATCATACATCCTTTCTACAAGGAACCAATAGTTCTTTTGATAATGTAGATAGATTTCTACTCAGCGAAAATGTGGATTACGTATTGGACAAATCCGGATTCGGAAACCAATACACTTTACAAGAAGAAGATGCAGCAGGTTCCACATGGGGATATCCTGATAAAGAACTATTCAAGAAAAGTATGAGTATCCCAAGAGATGCCAACCAGCCTCGTATGGAAGTCTATATGACTATTAGCACTCATGAACCTTTCTTGCCACCTAGACAGGACTACTTTGAGAATGAGGTGGAAAAAATATTGGCAAAAGGAAAGCACCAAGGAAAAATCAAGAAGGTAATTGAGAAAAATGACAATGTTTTTGCAACCTTACTCTATACAGACGACGCCTTGAAATATCTTTTTGAAGAATACAAAAGGCAACCCAACTATGACAATACGATTTTTGTTGTTACCGGTGATCATAGATTGATTCCCATTCCGCAGCGAAACAATCTGAGTCGTTTTCATGTGCCTTTGATGATTTATAGTCCGATGTTGAAGAAAACCAGAAAGATGAGTGCTTTGAACTCTCATTTTGATGTCACCCCAACACTATTGGCTTTACTCGAAGGAAAGTATGAACTCAAAACTCCTAAAAAAGTGGCCTGGATGGGGAGTGCACTTGACATGAATGAAGGGTATAGGTCTATCAAAGACATTCCCTTAATGCGTAACAAAAATGAACTTAAGGAATTTGTTGATGGAGAAAAACTCTTTTCCGATGGTTCGGTTTATGATATCGATGAAAATATGGATTTAGGCACTTCTTTTGGTGGTTCAAAAGGAGAGTCTAAGTTAAAGAACTTCAAGGCTATGAACGCCTATGTCACGACAAACGATAAGATTATACCTAAAGACATGGCTGTCTTTGCAGTAAAGGAAGAAAAATTCACCGATAGTGAAATCATTTGGTTGAATAGTGTTTATGATGGACAAGATTCAGACCGAGGTTATTTCATTGCAAGAGACTTTGCCTTTGACAAAGAATTTGATAAAGCCTTATTGTTATGCAGATATATCTTATCCATGGCTCCGAGCCATATTGATACCAAGATACTTACCGGAAGGGTTAATGTTTGGCAAGGGAATTATAAAACCTCTATAGGTATTTTACAGGAATGTATTAAAATGAATCCAAATTATATCGATTCGTACGCCGCACTTTTTGACGTATACTTTTGGTCTGACAGGCATTTGGAGGCTTTAGAACTAGTTGATCTTGCACAGCAAAACAGTTCTAGCGTAAATGAAATTTCAGATAAAATTGCTCGGGCAAAAAGACAGGCAAGAAAGAATGGAGTAAGCTTGACCAAAAAAGTGCCCAAAGAACAAACAAAAGAAACCGCAGAATTAGTATTTGAAGAATAATGTCCCTAAAAAAACTACATAGTGTTCTGTTCTTCGGGTTGCTTTGCTTTATTGGCAGAAGTCAAGATATCGCCTATCATGATGTGAATGACACCCCTTATACCAAGGCGCATAAGCTCGCTTATGAGGGCAAGCATAAGAATGCAAAAGATATACTTGTGCAGTTGGTCGCTAAAAATTCGGAAGATCTAGATGCACGTACTCTATTAGCTAGTACCTATAGCTGGAATGGCCAATATACCAAAGCGAGGGATGAATTTAACAAAGTTACCTCTGTTGAACGAACCAATAGTGCCGTTTGGATTTCATCCATCAAGAACGAATTATATGCCAACCAAAACCCCACAGCTTTGGGATTGGCAAATAAAGCTTTGTTCTATCTAAAAAGCAATACGGAAGTCGAAAGGCTACGCAAAATGGCAATAGAACGAATTCAGAACAAGAAATATCCGGAGTTGGGATGGCACAACACAAAATCACCACTTAAAACAAAAGTTTCTAAAAAGAAAGCAAAGAAAAAAAATACGCCAGAGGAGAAAGAAGTAAAACCAGAAATAAAAGATACAAAACCTGAAAATGCAAATGAAGCTAAAACACCGGTTGCCAAAGAAGTATTGAACAATCGAATTGCCATTCGGAATGCATTTACTGTATTCGACCAACGCTATGACCCTGCAATATATTCAAGTGTGTCACTAAGACGGCAGACCCAAGCAGGCAGCTTGATTCCAAGAATCAACTACAATAATCGCAATGGACAACATGGAGTACAATACGATTTGGACTTCTACCCTAAGTTCTCAAAACGTTTTTACGCGTACTTGAATTATGGGTATTCAAATGCTACTATTTTCCCAAAGCACAAATTCGGAGGAGACTTGTACGTAAACCTACCTGGTGCCATGGAGTTTTCAGCTGGAGCTAGATATATTAGCTTCGCTTCCCGAAATGTAACCGTGTATGCCAATTCAATTGGGCATTACAGAGGTAATTATTATTTTTCCCTACGCTCATATGTTCGCCCAAAAGAAAACGATTTAATCGGAATATCTGGTAATCTACTCGTTCGTAAATATCTGAAAGACGCCGAGAACTTCTTTGGAATTAACGTCGGTATGGGCTATTCTCCAGAACTACGTCAGTTGATTTCGGGGGATGAATTGTTGGCAGAAACACTACTATATGTTGAATCCCAACGTTTAAGTCTTGAATACCAATTTACTGGTAAGAGCAATACAAATTCGTATCGCGCTAACATGGGTGTAACGCGTCAAGAATTTGCATTTGCGGCTGGTGAATACTTTTTTGGCGTTTCAGCCGGGTTGACCTATCAAGTGAAGTTTTAGGTTGTCTGGTCGAGCGCAGTCGTGACCTAATTACCTGTATTTTATCTAAGAAAGGACCTCTCGACTGTGCGCGAGGAGACCAAGATGTTTCCAATAAAATTTAGGGCTATTTCGACAACTTCTTTTCTTCAGAATCAAACACCCACTTATCAGCATACATCCCATAAACGAGTCCGATTTCGTTCTCCTGAACGTATTTTTCGTCCTTACCTGGATCAAAGTTGACATTGTAGACGTAAACTTTAATTCCAGCTTCTTTTAATTGCAACATCAACTTCGTTTCGTTAGCAATAATTCTTCTGGAAAGCGCAACGTACTTTACGTTGTTGACTTGAAGATAATTGATTTTATTACCTTTTAATTTCATCAAAGGAGTTTGCGAAATCATGGGTTGAATACCATTCCTTGAGGCTTCTTCAATGGCCATTTGACTAAAGAGTTCCATAACAAGTCTGTCTTTGTCTACAAACTGATTGGCGAAAGCTATAGGATCGTTTACCTTATCGGTAACAAGTGTGGCATCTGGATGCGCCGCAAACCAGGCATTGATTCCCTTTAAATCAAGCGTTGTATAATCACCGTATATTTTATGCTTCATGAATTCCGCATGACTAGGTGGAAGTGCTCCAGAGTAATCCGTAAATCGCGCCCACATTTTCCAGTCGTGTGCAGCGACGAGCTTTCCATCCGAAGTCTCAATAATGTCCAATTCGAAAAGACGAAAGCCTTTTTTGTAGTTCTGGTCTAAAGCATCCTTGGTGTTCGTAGACTTGATTCCGTTTACCTCACCACCTGCATGAGCGATATACCGATTGTTGTTCGGTTCAAATTCGTAGCGTATTCTGGGAAAGTAAATTTCGTTGTCCGATATATTTTCCGGAATATTCAATTTGGCAGTTGCTGTGATATCATCTACACTTTCAAAAATTTGACCTTTGAAATTATGCATGATGTAGGCTTGCCTACTTTTCAATGTACTAAGTTTCAGGAATCCCAATTCGGCTAATTTTCCGGATTGCTGTATCAAACTCTTCGCTGCAGAATCATGAGCTAAAATGGCAAACTTTGAATTCGAGCTTAGCATTTTCTCTAAAACTTCAACCATTTTTTCCGAGGCCTCTATATTGGAATGTGTATCGAAAGTCCTGTGTTCAAATTTTTTGGAAGAATTAAAATGGATAATTGTCAATCCGCGCCCTGTGTCTTCCGATTGTCCGGCAATGGTAAATCCACTTCGTTTCTTTGCATTAAAACTATTGCTATTCAATTCAACAATAGGCGATTCTATAAGAACAGTAGTATGTTTATTAGTCTCTGCTGCAGTCGCCGTATGTATAAAACTGAAACTTATTAAAAAATACAGCAGACCTTTTGATATGCTTTGAAGGAAAGATTGTCTTGCTATTTTCATTTGGGAATTCAATTTGGGAGAAAGCCTAGTTTCAACTTCCTCGGACTTGAATAAGTAAATAACGTATTTAAGTGTTTCTTATTATCCGTCAACACCTTTAAAAATGAGGCAGGAGCTACATTTAACAGCTGAATAAACTCTTGGATAAATGATCAATCTCTGTATAATGAAGTTACCAGTTATACGAAATCAACATGTGATTAAATCAAAGCTGTCAAAAACATCGACGAACTACACTCCATATTTGTGGCTTTTAAAATCTTTTCTATTTAATTCCCTTGTTTCGCAACAAAAATTAAAGCGTTCACCACAATTAATTGTTTTCCCTGAACGTTATAGAGATATTGAGAAAGAATTATTGAAAACCCAAACGCAATAAACTTAACCAAAACTAAACTACTATGCTTTACGATACTTACGGCGAGGAGTACCTAACCTTCCTACAAGAATTAAATGAAATTTTAAGTGTAAACGAATTAGCAGAGTTAGACTATATGTAGTTTACTTTTCACAAAATTAAAAACCCCAAATCATGGCACAGAATTCAGACAACGCAGCGTATTTAAACTTCATTGAAAGTTTAAATGAAATCTTAACCGATTACGAAATCAATAAATTGAACTATTCTTAAACGGTAGTTCCCTTTATACAAAAGCGCCTCAACATTAGTGTTAAGGCGCTTTTTTTATGGTTAGTTTGAAGTTATCCCAAATAGGTCTTCAATAATTTACTTCTTGAATTGTGACGCAATTTACGAATCGCTTTTTCACGAATCTGACGCACGCGCTCACGAGTCAGGTCGAAGGTTTGTCCAATCTCAGCCAAAGTCATCGATTGTTGATCTCCAATTCCATAGTACAATTTTACTACATCAGCCTCCCGTGGAGACAAAGTTTCCAAAGCACGAACAATCTCAATGTTCAATGATTGTTGCATTAAATCTTTATCTGGTCTTGGTGATTCTCCTGATCTCAATACATCGTATAAGTTCGAATCTTCCCCTTCACGAAGTGGTGCATCCATTGATACGTGTCTTCCGGAGTTTTTCATTGACTGTTTTACCTCACTAACGGTCATCTCCAATTCCTTAGCGATTTCCTCTGCAGAAGGTGGGCGTTCATTGGCTTGCTCTAAATATGAAAAGGTTTTCTTGATTTTATTGATCGAACCAATCTTGTTCAATGGCAATCGAACTACTCTTGATTGTTCCGCCAAAGCTTGGAGAATGGATTGACGAATCCACCATACGGCATAAGAGATAAATTTAAATCCTCTAGTTTCATCAAAACGTTTGGCAGCTTTTACCAAACCTAAGTTACCTTCATTTATTAAGTCGGGAAGTTTCAATCCCTGATTCTGATATTGTTTTGCTACTGAAACGACGAATCGTAGGTTAGCTGTAGTTAGTTTTTCAAGGGCCCATTGGTCACCCTCACGAATGCGCTGCGCTAATTCAACTTCTTCCGCAGCATTTATTAAATCGATTTTGCTGATATCTTGCAAGTACTTGTCGAGTGATTTTGATTCTCTGTTCGTTACCTGCTTGATAATCTTTAGTTGCCTCATATATGTTTTTGGTGTTTCGGTGTTCTACAAGACATCATAATACATTTTTATCCCCTCTTTTCCAAAGACATATAGATAATCTTATACATAATTTATTACAAAACCTTGTTAAACCTCTACTTCATTGCGTTGGCGGTGTTTTGGATTTGGATGAACAGTCTAAAGCGTTTTGAGCATGATGAATAATTGAAACGCAAAAGCTATTTTTGAAAGACAAATTCATGAGATGAGTAAAAGAGCTTTACAGAAATATTTAGCAGAACTAAAGAAAAAAGAACTGGAAGAACAGTTGATGGATTTGTACCAACGCTTCCCTTTGGTAAAGGAATACTATGACTTTGTATTTAATCCGAAAGAAGATAAGTTGATTCAGCAAGCGAAGACCAAAATCTCAAACGAGTATTTTCCAATTAAGCGAAAACGCCCTAAGGCACGACGTTCTGTTGCACAAAAGTTTATCAAACATTTTAATAAACTTGGAGTTGAACCGAATTTAGTGGCTGATGTAATGCTTTTTAACCTTGAAATCGCACAGTCTTTCTCAATGGATAGAAACGTGCCTGATGCCTTTTTTAAAAGCATGGCCAATAGTTTTACGGAAGCTGTTCAGTTCATTTCCATAAACGGATTGCTGCCGGATTTTAAGGAAAGAATCGTAAAAGTATATACCATAACACAAGAGCAAAATTGGTTGTTTGAGGAAGAGTTTAATAGGGCTCTGGATATCATTGATTAGTCTAACTTTCGTTTGAGCTTGCGCTTGAACTTGAACTTATTTTTATGAGCATAGTAATCATACGGCAAGACGATAAAATTGAACTTTGGAAAAAAGCACTGCAAGAAGCTGCTCCAGATATCAAAGTGTATAGTTATTTGGAGGAGCATCCGGTTGATGAAATTGATGTAGTATTAGTCTGGAAGCATCCGAAAGGAACAATAGCAAAATATCCCAATCTCAAATACATTGCCTGTAGTGGTGCAGGGGTGGACTTTATTTTTGAGGATGAAACGGCTCCTACAAATATTCCCATTACACGGGTTGTAGATACAATGCTGGCAAGTGACATGTCCGAATATGTCATTGCAGCCATCTTTAGCCACATAAAGCGGTTTTACGAGTATAAAATCAATCAAATAAAATCCCTTTGGAACCCTAAGCAATACCACCGCATTGCTGATTATACGGTTGGAATTTTGGGTCTAGGTGCTTTGGGGGCTGTATTAGCTAAGGATTTAGTCCGGTTTGGATTCAAGACACAGGGTTGGTCAAATTCCAGAAAAGAAATTCCCGAAGTAACAGCATTTGCTGGACAGGAAGAACTTGGTGAGTTTTTGGCAATGTCGGAAATCCTGGTTTGTTTGCTTCCCTTGACCGATGAAACCTCAGGTATTTTAAATAAGGAACTCTTCAAACAATTACCAAAAGGTGCATTTGTCATCAATGCCGCTAGGGGCGGGCATTTGGTGGATAAAGACTTAATAGAAATGTTGGACAATGAACATTTATCAGGGGCGACTTTAGATGTTTTCCATCAAGAACCTTTGTCCTCAGGACACCCCTTTTGGAAACATGAAAAAATACACATCACACCGCACTACGCCAGTGTTTCAGATACAGCATCTGTAGTCCCGCAGATTATCGAAAACTATCATAGAATGCAAAGGGGAGAGAGCTTGTTGAATTTAGTTTCTACTGAAAAGGGCTATTGAAAATGGTGTTGCCTTAGCAACATAATTCATTAAAATTGTAGAAATCCCAATATTAAATTTCGTCCAAGTGTAAAAATCTGTTAGTTTTGCAAAATTCCCCCCGCATCAAATTTTTAACAAGAATTCAAAAGAAAAGAGAACTACTTGGAAGTACAAAAGGAGACAAAGGAAAAAACCTTATACGACTATCAGATTGAAGATTTAAATAAAATTTTCAAAGCACTTGATGAGTCCGAAGCAGGTTCCAATATATTATATCAATTACCTACTGGGGGAGGAAAAACAGTTGTTTTTTCCGAAATCGCTCGAAGATATATCGAACAAACCGGTAAAAAGGTAGTTGTACTGACCCATCGTATTGAATTAAGCATTCAGACCTCTAACATGCTTAGCGGTTTTGGGGTAAATAATAAAATTATCAATAGTGAAGTCAAAGAACTTCAGGACCAAGATGAATTTGCTTGCTTTGTAGCAATGGTAGAAACGCTTAATAATCGCCTACAAGAGGAGAAAGTTGAAATCAATAATATTGGTCTTGTCATCATTGATGAAGCACATTACAATTCCTTCCGAAAGCTTTTCAAATACTTTGAAAACTCATTCATTTTAGGAGTGACAGCAACTCCCTTGAGTTCGAACATCAAGTTACCCATGAAGGACAACTATCAGAAGTTGATAGTTGGTGAGTCTATCGCTGCTTTGATAAAGCGGAATTTCCTTTCAAAAGCCAACGTTTACAATTATGATGTAAGCCTTCAGAACTTAAAGTTAGGTATCAATGGGGATTATACGGTAAAGTCGTCTGACGAGCTATACGGCAATCAAAACATGCTGAGCAAGCTAATGACGGCGTATAATGAAATTGCCAAGGGAACCAAAACCTTGATTTTCAATAACGGGATTAACACCTCCCGTTACGTTTACGAGACCTTTAAGAAAGCAGAGCTTCCTATCCGTCATTTAGACAATAAAAATAGTGCTGCAGAGCGTCGTGAAATATTGGATTGGTTTTCGAATACGCCCAATGCAATATTAACCTCTGTGAGTATTTTAACTACAGGCTTTGATGAACCAACTGTAGAAACCATCATCCTAAACCGAGCTACCCGCTCACTCACTTTGTACTTTCAAATGATTGGTCGTGGTTCGCGTGTACTTCCAAATAAAAAGGAATTTACAGTGGTGGATATGGGGAATAATGTTGCACGTTTCGGTATGTGGGATGCGCCCATCGATTGGCAAGAAATTTTCCATTTCCCGGATTTCTTTTTGGAGAATATCAAGAATGACGAGGATATTGAACGGGAGTTTATATATGAAATGCCAGCTTCATTACGTGAAAAATTCTCAAAGTCAGATAATATTGAATACGACGTAAAGGCAGAGTATAAGAGAATTTTTGCTTTAGGACAGAAGTCTAAAACCGTGCTTGAAAATAGTATCGAACAGCATGCTCAAATCTGTGTTGAAAATGCCGAAGATGTCTTTGATGCACGTATTCTAGCCAAACAGCTGAAAGAAGAAATTCAGTATCGCGTTCGCCAATATTCCTATTGTATCATGAACAATACAAAGAATTACAAGGAATGGCTCGAGGAGGATTATGAACGTAAACTGCGTTCAAATATCTCAAAGAAGTTTGCGGCTAGGATGTAGATGTCAGTATGCCGTTAGTAGTAGGAAGTAGGCAGTTATTCTGAAACAACTACTGCTGTCATATCGAGCGGAGTTGAGATCTTAGAAACATCGAACTTCAATATTCACTATTTTGGCTTTCAAAAGACTGCTTACTAGCAAATGACTAAAAAACATCTCCTCATAATAGCACTAGTCTGGCCTGAACCCTCTTCCACAGCAGCGGGGAACCGAATGCTACAGCTCATTCAATATTTTCTGCGTAAGAATTATCAAATTACAATGGCAAGTACAGCAATCGAATCTGAACTTTCCATTGATTTAGATACTCTGGGTATTCAAAAAGCATCCATACAACTAAACCATTCCAGTTTTGATGAATTTGTGACCCAGTTGAATCCTGAAGTTGTTTTGTTCGACAGATTCTTAACGGAAGAGCAATTCGGTTGGCGGGTTGCTGAGTTCGCCCCCAATGCACTCCGAATTCTCGATACCGAAGACCTACATTCCTTAAGACAAACACGTGAAAAGTGTTTTAAGAATAGTATTCCCTTTTCTACTGATGCTTGGCTGAATGAGGGTATTACGAAACGGGAAATTTCAAGTATCTATCGTTCTGATATATCGTTAATTATATCTCTCTATGAGATGTATTTATTAAAGGATGTACTTCGTATGGATGAGTCTATTTTGATATACTTACCTTTTCTATTGGACCCCATTTCTAAGGAAGAAGAACAAACTTGGAATAGCTTCGAAAACCGAGTAGATTTCAGTTGTGTAGGAAACGGGAAACATGCTCCAAATGTAGATGCGATAGTTTGGTTAAAGTCCGAAATCTGGCCTTTGATTCGAAAGCAATTGCCAAAAGCCAATCTAAAAATCTACGGTGCTTATTTACCTGAGCGTATTCGACAAATGCATACTGAAAATGAAGGCTTTTTAGTAAAAGGTTGGGCAGAAAATGTAAACGAAGTTTTCAATCAAGCCAGAGTTAATTTGGCGCCTTTACGATTTGGGGCCGGACTCAAAGGAAAACTAATAGATGCTATGCAGAACGGGACTCCTAGTGTAACAACTTCAGTAGGAGCAGAGGGCATGCACGGCGATTTAGATTTTAACGGTCAAATTGCGGAAACATCAGAAAATATCGCTGCTTCCGCAATTGAGCTATATAAAAATCAAAGCCTTTGGGAGGAAGCACAAACCAATGGATTTGAAATCATCAATACGCTTTACGACAAATCCGTTTGGATTGAAAAGTTAGATGCAAAAATAGGTTCGGTTCAAAAAGATTTAGAAACCCACCGTAAAAACAACTTTGTTGGCGCAATACTTGGGCACCAAACCATGGCAAGTACGAAGTATATGTCCAAATGGATTGAGGAGAAAAACATATGATAAACTAATTCAGTTTTCTTTGTTTTACTTCCCTAATGATTTTAATACCGATAAGCAGCATTAGTAAGGAAATAATATTTTGAACTATTCCGAATTGTTCACGTAAATGCGATTCAGTGAGGGTAGTATCTATTTCTAAAACTATCCATAAAACCAATCTAATGCTAGCCCAAAGAATAATTAGTATTGCCCAAAAACGTATGATATGTCGATGGACTTTATTACATCTTGTAAAACTCCAACCCAAAATAATGATTGCAATAGTTATAAAAAGGATGGGCACGTAACTACCAATGGAAGCATAGGTAACCCCCTTGACTAAAAAGAACAGCACTGAAAGGCCTAGAAGTGAATACAGCACTTTAGAAGAAGCCATTTGTTTTAAAACACTCATTCTTCCATTAATTTTTTTAGAACCTCGTACACCAACTCAGTCGATGTCGTGATGTAATCAAAATTTACCGTCTCATAGGTATCGTTTTCAGTGTCTTTGTAGGGTGCATAGTCACCTGAGGTAAGTTCATCGGTCAATCCTACAGCGTTAAAACCTAAATCTAAAAATGGTACATGGTCGCTTGAACCAACGCTAGTAATAACAATGGGAATATTCAATTCTTTACCAACTTCTACATACGTTTTTTCTAAAAGGTCGCTCGGTAATCCCAATTCTACGGCATTATCACCATCGCGGTCCCAGCCCATGGTATCCATGCTGTGCACGGAATGGACATTGAACTCCTCTTTTTTCAGTTTTTGTGCAAAAGCTTGGCTTCCTACAAGATCTTCTTCCTCCTGATCAAAATAGACCAAAATCACATTTGCATTTCTTTCTTTCAGCATTGTAAGTTTTCTAAGTACCCCAAATCCTATTGCGATTCCAGAGGCATTATCTATAGCTCCCGGGCAGTTTCGCTCCGTATCAAAGTGGGCTCCAATCACTAGATAGGCATCACTTTCATTCGTTGAAGGTAAGGTGGTGTACACATTGGCACCTCTATAAGGTTCAAAAAGCAAATCTATAATCGGATTCACATTCGGACGGGTATATTCTTGCAATTGAGGTGTAAGGTCAAGGGATTCGATTACCTTCGATAAGTAGTCCCTGGTAAGTTCACGTTCTTCTTTGGTACTCCGATGCGGAATCCTTCTACCATCTTCTGGAATTTGATGACCACTCAATTCAGCAATGACTTTTTTCTGTGCTTCCAGTAGCTCATTGTTTTCTTGGGCCATCGTTTGTTGAACGAAGAGCGAAAGCATCAGAAAAATAGCCGTTTTTATCATTGATAATACTTATTTAATCACTAAAACTTTAGGATTGATAGGGTACAACCACTCAACACCTCTCTCGGTAATCACCGCATCGTCTTCCAAGGGAACACGTAGTTTTTTGCCACCCCATTCTGGGACTTTGGTATAGGCAAATAGCTCAATGGAAATCAAATTCGAAGGTTTCAGTTCATAAGTAAGACGAACAGGATTGAAAAATGCTACAGAAGGACCAATACCATGCCCCCAATTCCCAACGGAGTGACAACCAATGATTACATCGGTCTTATCCAAATCGGTGAATTTATTGAAACCCTTCATTTTGTTGAATCCTGCCTTGGTCAACGCTGCATAGACCGCATCTTCTGCTTTTTGAGCCGTGACTCCCGGTTTGATGGTTTTTTTGATGATATCACGGACTTTCACCCCTTGCTCAAAGGCATTTTGAATTCCCGCCGGCACATCGGTCTCTCCTTCTTTCAATACATAGGCCATACGTTTCATATCGGTGAACATATTCATGAGTCCCACGCCCCAATCCAACATCAAGACATCACCACGTTGAATAATTCGGTCGCTCGAAGTAGCTTCAACACCATCAGGACCTGTAATGTAAACGGAAGGCATTCCGAAAGACGAACCAAGGTTGTTCTTGAATTGTTGGTCTTTCATAAACCAAGCGACATCTTCAAGTGTCGTTACTCCTGAAGTAATCACCTCGTTAGAAAAGGCTCTTTCAGCAATGGTATACGAAAATTCTCCGGCTTCTCCATAGATGGCAATTTCACTAGCCACCCGTCTGGACCTAAAATCAGAAACCAATTTTTCAGCGGATACAAAGCGTTTTGCATATTTCTCACCGAGAATTTCGGAAAGTTCTAAATAAGCAGAATGGGTGAGTCCGTCTGCACCACCAAAATTCTTGGAAATATTCAACCCAATGGTTTTTGGGTCACGTTTAGCGACAAACTCTTTGAGCTCATCAGCGGAGCCGAAATAATCATAGGTACCGCCTTCTTTCAATAAATATCCGCCAACACCTAGTGCCGCACGTTCGATACGTTCTTTACCTATGTCAGTGAAAATGTAGTAAGCATTTTGGCCTACGTAGCCTTCGCCCATATCGGTATAGAGTGGATCAAGATTGCCTTCGCGATTGGTCACGATCCACATGGCAATATTGTTTTCGCGCATGGCTTCAGGTAGAACCAAATCAAATTTATCTTGACGGACTTGATTCAGTTTGCGCCAACGTCGCATGGCTTCTTGGCCAAAGGTTTGGGCGCAAACAAGTATTGCTAAAAAGAAAATTGCCTTTTTCATAGTTGGTAATTTGTTGAAGACTAAAAATAGGCAATATAATAGAGATTGCTACTCAGGATATGCTAGCAAGGAGAAACTTATGAGAATGCATAAAATAGGAGGGAACCTTAGATGAGTATTTGGGATTTATCCCTTAACCCCGACACCACAAAACAGATGGCCGCCAACAATAGAAGAATACCCGGAATCATGCCTCCTAAATAGAACCCGAGCGCAGCATCTAATGCAATCAACACTGCCAATAACCAGGTTACTTTGCGCAAATCCTGTTTAAGGAATAGCGCCAAAATACCAAAAGCAGCTAATCCTATCAGATGTATTGAGGGATGCGCGAATAAGGCAGGTACGATATCCTTCAAGAACCCTTCAGCATTTGATTTTTCTATGGTTTCACTGACATAGAAGAAACCGCTACCGTGAAAGAGGCCCATGATTAAAAGAAACGAGCTTCCTATGATACAAAATAGCTTTGAAGTTTTGGATATACCTTTTACGTCGGTCATTTTTAGGAGTGTTGATGGTTTACTAATAGACGCAACTACTTGTGCTTTTGTTGCCTAGGCTTTTGTAATAAACAATACAACAGCTCAAATTCCGTTTTATAAATTCAATCTTGAAGTATGAAAAAGCTAGTCCCGTTATTTCTAATCGTATTCATTTTACATTCTTGTTCGACAGATAAAGTCGATGCCATTGAAGATGCTTTGGATGAGTCCGTTGAACTATCCGACGATGAAAACGGCTCAGATGACGATCCCAGTGACGAAAGTCCCAGTAATGAAAATCCGGATGACTTTTTTGAAGACAGCTTCGACACTGACGGGGACCTAATAGATTATGTAACGAACAACGAATCTGCTTTACCCAATATATCTAGCGTTTCAGGACGATATAGGGCAGTTTTAGACGATAACACCAACAATATCACCCTCCATTTTCATGAGGACCAAGGACGCATTGATGCGAAACCAGTCACATTCCCCTTTGAGTTTATCGCTCGAAATATTGGAATAGGCACCTTAGCCGATTCTCAAACAGCACCATCACCCAACGGAAACCCCTATTTGTTTTCAGGTGTTCAAGTACATGATATAGATTTTAATTCCATCAATTCATCACACGTCGTAGTAGGGCACCGAGGTGGCGCGGAATTTACCATTGAAGGAAAAAACACGGTCAACGGTTCGTCAAGCGTTAATGATATCGGGGCCAATACCGCTCCAGAGGGAAGAGCAGATATCAGAATTGTCGGTACAACAGAACGAGAACTAATCGTATACTGGCAAACCCCAAATTTGAACTATTCCACTACAGAAGATAATTGGAATCTCTACCGAGATACTGGTGACTTACCTGGTGCAACGCCTGCTTATGGCGAAGAGGTTTATGTGGGCTTGATTACCTATGCCTATGGTCAGACGGGTGTACCGTTTGTTGGGACTTGTGATGCGATTCAGATAAAGGATTGAGTTACTTACTACGGTACTCGTGGCAGACGAGCTCTAGCCAAGGTAGTGCTTGAGAAAGTTAATTAATATATCGAATCGGATTTTACTCTGATGATTGTGTCATTATAAATTCGTCTACCTTCGAAATTATACTCCAATGTGGGTATCTCAGCCAAAAGTTCAATTTCAAGAGGCCCAATTTGTGGGTTTACCAGGTTATTTTTCCTTAACAACTGCTCATAGACGATTACGGTATTTCTACAATTATCCGATGGACAAACAATTTCAGAATTATATTCTTTGGGACCTATCAAATTGCTAGTATAACCGTTATTCTGGGTAGGTCCAACAATTTTAAAATTTTTTAATCCAATCGTTAGGGGAAAATGTATTTCATATTTAATAATTAAGGACTCTAATTTTAAATTGTCGACTCCATTGGTTATTTCTTCCTTATTTGATTCGTCGAAGAGTCTTAATTTAAGTTCACAGGGATAGTTATCAGTTTGAATCAATAGGTCAGATGAGGAAAAGCTATATTCTGATGAATTAGCTATATTGTGATTTTCATCTATTGAATTTAAATATCTGGTAATCATGACTAAAAATAAAAATAGTGAATACAATATCTTCATTTGACAATTTTGACAGTTTTGACAATTAGAAATTTGTGCAATAACTTCTTTGTAATTTAACTATTCAAATAAACTTATCTTTAAGTTTGTTAAAAATAATTAAATGAAATCACCCAACTGGCAAACAGCCAAAAAATACACCGATATCACCTATCAAAAAAGCGACGGCGTAGCCCGTATCGCTTTTAATCGCCCTAATATTCGAAATGCCTTTCGCCCAAAGACCACAAGCGAATTGTATGATGCCTTTTATGATGCACAAGAAGACACTTCTATAGGGGTGGTTTTACTTTCCGCTGAAGGTCCGTCGACCAAAGATGGTGTCTATTCGTTCTGTAGTGGTGGAGACCAAAAGGCTCGAGGAGACCAAGGTTATGTAGGTGAAGATGGCTATCATCGTTTGAATATATTGGAAGTCCAGCGACTGATTCGTTTTATGCCTAAAGTAGTCATCGCCGTTGTACCCGGTTGGGCTGTTGGTGGCGGTCATAGCTTGCACGTGGTCTGTGATATGACCTTGGCCAGTAAAGAACACGCCATCTTCAAACAAACCGATGCCGATGTCACCAGTTTTGACGGGGGTTATGGGTCTGCCTATTTGGCTAAAATGGTGGGGCAAAAGAAAGCGCGAGAAATCTTTTTCTTAGGTAGAAATTATTCCGCACAAGAAGCCTATGACATGGGTATGGTCAATGCGGTTGTACCACATGACGAGTTGGAAGGAACAGCTTACCAATGGGCGCAGGAAGTATTGGAAAAGTCCCCGACCTCCATTAAAATGTTAAAATTCGCCATGAACCTTACCGATGACGGTATGGTCGGGCAACAGGTATTTGCCGGTGAAGCTACACGTTTGGCCTATGGTACCGAAGAGGCAAAAGAAGGGCGTAATGCCTTTTTAGAAAAGCGTAAGCCTGATTTTGGTAAGGATAAGTGGATACCTTGAATTGGGTTCTTGGATTGCTGGATTTTTAGATGATTTAAGAACTTACCTGTTCCTTCCCCATGCAGGGGAAGGTGGATTGCATCCGCCAACTGGGCGGATAGCAAGACGGAAGGGGTAGAGCGCTTACCCTCATCTCGATCACAACACCTTAGAAAAGAACGAAAACAATGGTTTGGCACTTTAATAATGTTATGTGTTTGTTCTAAGGTTCGGGCTTCAACCCCTTCCGTCCGCAAGCGGACACCTTCCCCTGCTAGGGAAAGGAGCTTCCTTAGTATTTTTTGGGCGATTGGATTTGAATGGGAGTTAAAAGATAGTTTCAACGGATTCCCGCCTTCGCGGGAATGACAGTAAAACCTATTTAAACTAAAAAGAGCTCAACCCTTTTGGACCAAGCTCTTTTACGAGAACACTATATGAAAATGAAAAAATTTACTTCTTAATTACACTTCAAACTTAGTGTCCTTCTAGCGTTTTTCTAAATTATTGTTGTGAGCGCGGGTTTTTTTGTGGTGAAAGGCCAGAATTCTGTTATTTGGGTTTAAAACCCGTGTAGTAAAGACCTGTAAATGAGTTCCTATGCTTCACTTGTAACAAATCTTGAGTTAAGTCTACTTATCATAAAACTCCTCATTGAAGAAAAAACTAAAACGTTTCGCTCTTGCAGTATTGCTACTAACCATAATCCCTGCCTTTGTTGGGGTGCATTTCGTTGCTCCCTATATCATTATACAGCCAGCTAGGGTCTCTCTTAAAACTTCTCCTGAAGACTTTGGTATTACTAATAAGTGCATAACGTTAACCACTGATGACCAACTCGAATTAGTGGGTTACCATATACCTTCACAAAAAAATGAAACTACCGGTGTCATGATATTGGTTCACGGAGTAGGTGGTTGCAAAGAACATTTTGTGGAACTCGGTACCAAACTAGCCAAAATAGGAATTGCGACAATGGTTTTTGATGAAAGGGCACATGGTGAAAGTGATGGTGAGTACTGCACTTATGGGTATTATGAAAAGAACGATATCAGTAAAATTGTCGATTATATAAAGGATGAATATGGGGACATTCCATTGGGAATTTGGGGTAATTCTTTGGGTGGTGCAGTTGCAATTCAGGCGCTGGAAAATGATAATAGAATAGAATTCGGAATCATCGAAAGTACATTTACCGACTTACACCAAGTGGCTTTTGATTATAAGAAGCGATTTATGAAGGGATTTGGAATTCGTTTTGTCTCTGATTATGCTTTAAAAAGAGCCGCCCAAATTGCAGATTTTGACCCTTATGCTGTTCAACCCATTGAATCCGTCAAAGCTATAGAACAACCCATTTTTATTGCGCACGGAGATGCTGACAAAAGAATTTCCTTCTCTTATGGAAAAGCTCTTTTTGATAATTTGAAAGCAAAAGATAAAACTTGGTATCCAATAAAAGGTGGTACCCACATGAATTTATCAAAAAAAGGAGGACAGGCTTACAGAAAAGCCTTGTTCAGTTTTATTGATAGAAACATCAAGGCTGAATCAACTACTCTATAGCCGCAACAACTTCCTTCAAAAAAGTATTCGCATCAAAAGCATCGCCTCCCGCTAGTCCGGTTCTGACGATGACGAGGTCTTTTGAGGGAATTATAAATACCCGTTGCCCTTGAAAACCATTGGCAGAATACAAATCTCGAGGTACATCAGGGTATTTTCCTCCGGCATTGAGCCACCAATGAGCGCCGTAGACTCCGTCTGAGCCTTCAGTAGGTTTGGTGATATAATCAATCCATTTGGGAGCAAAGAGCTGTTCTCCGTTCCAATTGCCTTTATTTAGGTGTAATATTCCGAATTTGGCCCAATCTCGTGTTGTGGCCCATCCATATGAAGAACCAACGAAATTCCCGGCCATATCGGTTTCTATCAACATGGAATGCATGCCGATTTTATCTATTAATGCTGTGTAGGGAAAGTTTAGGTAATCTTGATGGGTTTGGAATTCCTTTCTAAGGATTCCTGAAAGAAGATTTGTAGTTCCTGATGAATAATTCCAAACTTCTGCGGGAGCAGCAATCCGTTTTTTAGCACCTTGCTTCGCAGTCATATCAGTATCTAGAAACAACATTTCGGTCACGTCAGAAATAGACCCATAGTCCTCATCCCATTCCAATCCGCTTTGCATACGTAATAAATCATTCAACGTAATAATAGTTTTAGTATTAATAACAGGAATTGTATCGAAAGGTCTTAAATCTAAATTCAACCCTTCTTCATGTTGGAGAATACCGTACAAGGTTGCCAAAACACTTTTAGTCATTGACCAGCCTAGAATGGGAGTATCCTTGGAGAAACCTTCAATATATTCTTCTGCAACAATTTGTCCTTTGTAAGTCACCAGTACTGTTCTTGTCTTTTGAACCTCATAATTTTCGAATGCTCCGCGAACCGCTGAATTTAACTGCTCATAATCTATGTTCGCAAAAACCGTGTCCTTCTTTCCGTTGTTTCCATATGGAAAAGGCAAAGAGTCATGAAGGGACTTTGTGCGAGTTGGTTTTAAAAGCTTTTGGGTCTTGTCATAATCTTTGTTAATTAGGACACAACCTAATCCATCCCGGCAAACGGTTTCACGTTCCATTAGTCCAAAAACAGAGGTGATAACACTTTTTTCATCTGCGCTTTCCATTTCTGCGAGTTCTATGAGTTCCATATTATTATCACTTTCGACGATATCAGAATACAATCTATCTGCAATAAAATGGGTTGATGCTAGATTTTTAGAAGCATAACCTGATACAATATTGAGTTTCGGGTAATTGAAAAAAATTGCAATAGCAAGTATTACCAGGAGGGCGAGAAGTATTCGTTTAAAGATTTTCAAGATGGATTTCTATTTAATTTAAAGTACTTTTAAGAACGAATATAACCAATAGTTTTATGTCTAACATCGGATTGATAATAGAAGAGCGCAGTAGGGATATTGGTGATTTTTTGGTAGGTAGGTTGATTCCCTTTCGTAAAAAGCGGATGATAGGTCCCTTTATTTTTATTGACCATATGGGACCTACTACTTTAGGTCCGAAAAATTATATGGATGTTGACCAACACCCACATATCGGATTGTCAACGCTAACTTATATGCTTGAAGGGGAATTGATGCATGAGGACGGTATTGGTACAAAACAACGCATTCAACCCGGTTCTGTCAATTGGATGGTGGCCGGAAAAGGAGTTTCACACACGGAGCGCACTCCAAGGGACTTGCGGAATGGCAAACAGTTTACGGCACATGGATACCAGATTTGGGTGGCTTTGCCTAAGGATTTAGAAGAAATCGAACCGGAATTCCATCATATTTCCGCCGAAGAATTACCAAGATGGAAAGATGGTTCTACGGAATTTACTTTGGTGGCAGGTGAGGGATACAATAGAAAATCCCCGGTTCCTGTCCATTCACCCCTATTTATGGTTGAAATTAAAACTACGGAAGAGTACCAACTAAATACCAAGGATAACTTGAAAGGTGAAATCGGAATTTGTATTGTAGAAGGGGGAATTGAGGCATGTGGAGAAGCTATAGGGAAAGGAAATATTTTAGTTTCCAAAGTTGAGGATACTTGTCAAACGATTTTAAAACCCAACACCCATCTGTTATTATTCGGGGGCGTACCTTTTCCTGAAAAACGACATATTTACTGGAATTTTGTTTCTTCGGACCAAGAAAAAATTGAAAAGGCAAAATCCGCTTGGGAGGCGAAAACCTTTCCCATGATGGATGATGATGACACCTATGTTCCACTTCCTGGGCAAAAATTAAGTTAAATGAGAGCGAAGGTCCTTCTGGTAGCAGTACTATTTTTGAGTTGTGCGAATGACAAGGAGGACAAATTCATCTGGAAATCAATGCAGGTAAAGGTTTCGGCCTATAATTCAGTGCCTTCGCAAACGGATGGTGAGCCTAATATTGCGGCTTGGGGAGATACGCTAAAACCTCGAATGAAGGCTATCGCTGTATCCCGGGATCTATTGGCCTTAGGATTAAAACACAATACCAAAGTAATGATAAAAGGGCTGCCAGGAGTTTATTTGGTAAAGGATAAAATGGCCAAACGATGGACAAAAAGGATTGATATTTATATGGGTGAAAAGGTGGAGAAAGCTAAAAAATGGGGTGTTCAAGACCTGGAAATCGTTTATGCCATTGAAAAAGATACGCTAACCCATTCCGTAAAAGAGTAATATGCGCTACTTGAAATCAGTATTTGCCGGTCTGTCCATTATACTATTTTTTGCTTGCAAAACGGAATATAAAATCATTGACAAACCTATAATCTTTGACGAAGAGCGAAAACAATTGACATTACAGTACTTGGAGGATAGGTATGGTTTAAAGCAAAGCGAACCAACTATCGACCCCAAGATGATAGTTCTACACTGGACGGTCATCCCTACTTTTGAGGAATCTTTCGAAACTTTTAATTCGTCAACACTGCCCAGCAGACCAGATATCAAAGCAGCAAGTACTTTAAATGTTAGTTCACAATTTATGGTAGACAGAGACGGGACTATTTATCGTTTACTTCCAGAAACAACTATGGCTAGACATGTCATCGGTCTAAACCATTGTTCTATAGGGGTCGAAAATATTGGCGGGACGGAAGATTTACCATTGACAGAGGCGCAACTAAAGTCTAATATTTGGTTGGTAAATTATCTTTCGAAAAAGTATGCTATTGACTATCTCATCGGGCACTATGAATACACGCTTTTCGAGGGCCATGAACTCTGGTTGGAAAAAGATGATGGCTATCGTACTGAGAAGACCGATCCTGGAGAAGATTTTATGGGAAAAGTCCGAGAAGCCATAAAAAAGAAAGAGTTTCAACCTTTACCTAAAATTAGAACAGAGAAAATAGAATAGAGAAAAAAGAAAAGACCAGAGATTAAAACTGATATTCTCTTTTCCATATTCTCTTTTCTTAAAACACTATAACACTTACAAAAACTATGAAAATTAAATTTTTTACACTCATGCTCCTAGTAGCTGCTGTCTCTTTTTCCCAAGAAAGCGATATCACTGAACAACTCTTTGAGACTTACGAAAACTACAAAGAGCCGAGTCTAGATAAACGAAGAATCAAGCATCACCAGCTACAGCCTTTATTGGCAAAGTTTAGAGCGAATCCGTTTTTTACTGTAAAGGTTGTTGGAAAGTCCATCGAAGGGCGTGATTTGTCCCTAGTGAGCATAGGGCGGGGGAAGACCAATGTTTATTTGTGGTCGCAAATGCACGGTAATGAACCTACAGCCACGCAGGCCATTTTTGATATTTTCAATTTCCTATCAAGCGACGATTTCAAGGATGAAAAAAAGGAAATATTAGATAATTTAACTTTACATTTTCTCCCAATGTTGAATCCTGATGGGGCGGAGCGATTTCAGCGAAGGAATGTTTTAGGAGTAGATATCAATCGAGATGCCTTGCGTTTACAGTCCCCAGAAAGTCAAACTTTAAAACGTGTCCGTGATAGTCTCAATGCTGATTTTGGATTCAATCTGCACGATCAAAGCACCTACTACAATGCAGAACGCACAGAAAAACCGGCTACAATATCTTATCTGGCTCCTGCCTATAATTATGAAAAGGATATCAATGAGAAGCGCGGAAATGCTATGAAGGTGATTGTTTTTATGAACAATATTATTCAGAAATATGCGCCAGGACAAGTAGGTCGCTATAATGATGACTTTGAGCCTAGGGCTTTTGGCGATAATATTCAAAAATGGGGGACAAGCACTATTCTGATTGAATCCGGGGGATATGCCAATGATATCGAAAAACAAGAGATTCGAAAGTTAAACTATGTATCCATCCTCTCAGCGATTTATACAATTGCCAAAGGGAATTATGCGGATATTCCGTTAGAGGATTATGAGAAGATTCCTGAAAACGACCGAAAATTGTTTGATTTAAAGATTACCAACGCTACTTACGAAATTAACGGGAAGCCTTATATACTTGATATCGGAATGAACCGATTGGAAGTTCCAATCGAAGAAAGTACTGATTTTTGGTACAGTAGTCGAGTTATCGACCAAGGTGATTTATCCACGTATTACGGCTATGAAACTTTCGATGCTAGCGGATATACTATACGAGCAGGCAAAGCTGCTCCCGAAATTCTTAAAATGCCTTCTGAACTTAAAGCCAATGAGGCTCTGGAATTATTGCAAAAAGGCTATGCCTATGCGCGTTCAAAAAATATTCCTTCAGATTGGCTGGATTTCAAAATGCCCATGCATTTGATTTCCCCAGGATACGAACTCCCAGAACTCAACTTGGAGGTAGGTATAAACCCCACTTTCCTACTTGAAAAAAATGGGCTTTACGAATATGCAATAATTAATGGTTTTCTAATTGACCTCAAAAACGGTGAGGGAAATTTCAAGAATTCCATGATTTATAGATAAAAAGAAGCCCCAATATTACTATTGGGGCTCAGTATTAGAAGTTAAAGCTTGTGCTTACGTAGTCCATATTATTCAGCATAAAGACTAAAAGTGAGGCTACGGTTACAACAATTCCTGAGAATAGGCAGATAACTGCATATTTATAAGAATTAGATAATGTTCCTACTGGACTCTCTTTGATAATGTTTTTAATCGTTTTCATAATTTCTGAATTTTAGTTGTGTTTTGTTTACACTCCAAAATTACTTCAGAAACCGAATTTATATCTCACTGCCAAAAGTGAAATTACACTCCCTGAAAACAGGGTAAAGCCTTATATACTAGTCAGATATCGTCAATTGATTACCTTTTATCCATGACTTCTCTTCATCACCATAGTATAAATAAACTGAACTTGCAGGTGCCACGTAGTTACCTGCTATCTCAGCTTTGAGGTCCAAGTTGATGACCTTTGTTTCCGCAGGGCCCATTTCACGCCAATAGAAGACCAGATAGTTATCGAATATTTCATAGAAGGCAACTTTCTTTTGCTCAAGGATTTCCTTTAACTGCCATGGTTGAACCGATGTTCCAGAAGGAATTCCAACAATAGCTGTGGTCATCGGCAGGCCATGTTCTCTCTTGTTTGAGACGGAAACTTTCATACGCACAATGTCAGCGACTTTATAATTACCGGGTGTGATTTCTGTTTGCATATCAACTTTGCAATTCTCAGAGGTATCCGGTAGGTCGCTATCCCACCTCACATTCATGTCGTACGGAAAGGTGACTTTTGGGTTTTTGAACTGTATACTAATAGTTTGTTTCCCATCCTTTATATACTTTTCAAGGCTATCGATTTTGACATTACCCGAGTTGTTCAATTGAAGTTTTTCCTTTATTATCTTTCCATTTAACAGTATTTCAATAGTATCATCCTTGCCAATAATCCTTGATTTTTGAATCTTGGCATAGGCTATCAATGCTTTAAGAGCCATTGCGGTAGATTGCGTGGAACCAAATCGCCCATAAGACCTTCTACTAAATAAATGTTCAATGCCTTCTTTAATTAAGAGTTCATTTGATTCGAAATCTTTCAACAATGCCAATAATACGTAAGCAGTTGTCTCTATATTTTTAGCAGCACCGTAAGACCTTGTAATTGTATGCTCCACCGGAATATTTGCAAAACCATGATTTCTAATGTTTAATTTCACATAGGACATCAGGTTTTCATAATCCGATACTTTTTTCAGATTATGGCTTGACAGGGCCGTTAAGGCCAACTTGTAAGTATCTAAGCTATCCAGCGCATGAAAATAGGCAGTTCGGTATTCTTTTTCTAAATCAACTTTTGTATTGGTTTCAGTGAGCGCATAAACGATATATGCGTTGTTTACCTCTTTCGGACCGCTTGAGAATCCATATTTTCCTTTGTTTTGAAGAAATCCTCCCTTATTATCCCTGCGGCTCAATAACCAGTTAATGGTTCTATCAATCATTTTCTTGTCCACACCGTCATAAACTCCTTCCATTTCTTTAAACTGCATCAGACCATAAGCTGAAAGCGCTTCATGCGGGGGTGTTCTTCCGTACCATTCAAAACCATTTTCCTTAGTTTCATAGGCGGCCATTCGTCGATAACCATCGGCAATGTATTTTTTAGCCCTTCGTTCAATTCTCGGTCTGATTTTTCCTTTTTCTTGCAAGTATTTGAGTATTAAGATATTCGGATACGTCGCAGAAGATACTTGTTCAAAACAGCCATAGGGTTGGCGCATCATTGACGCAATACCATTCATGACATCTCCTGTTATATCAGTGTACAGCGTAAATTCAGCAGACAATGAATTGGGAACGGCATTATTCACTTCAAATTCGAATGATTGACTTTTCGTACCTGAAATAGCCGTTTGCATTGGAAAATAGGGACTGAGGATAGAAACTTTCTTGTGTACCAAATCCTGATACTTATCAGATTTTATGGTAGCCCTTATTTTTAGGTCATCCCCCTTTTTCTTTACAAGAACCTTTACATTTCGTATCACAGTGGAGTGTGCGGCAATGGTAATATTTTTATCAATAGTTTCGGCCAGTTGTAGATTTTCCGGCAAATCCAATTGCAGCTCCGAAAACAGCGTTTCGTCCGATTCATTTACGATGGTAATTGGCAATACCACAATATCATTTAGTGTCATGTAGCTAGGAGTTTTAAAATCAAGGTTCAATAACTTCTTGGTACTATAGTCCTTTTCTTGTCGCCCTAAAAGACCGTTGTGTCCAACACCTTCTGCACTAATTTTAAAAGAGGTTATCGCATCCGAATTATAAAATTCAAATTCGGCCTCTCCTTTTGCATTCGTTTGTACTACGGGATTCCAATAAATTGTTGACCTAAAATCGGTACGCTCCTCTGGAAGTTTTTCCCCCTCATACAGTGGCACATAAAATTTGGCTTGACGATCTAAAGTATTTCCGTTGTAGTTATAGAAATCATATGAGACATAGTTGTTGTACTTTTTATTGTTTAATTTTTTCTTACTAAAGGAGTTATAATTCGCTTTTTTTGTAGAGATTAGAATTACCCCGTTACTTCCAGCTGAACCATAAAGTGTAGTAGCAGCAAGGTCTTTCAAAACCGATATTGAATTGACTTGATCCGGGTTTATTGTCATTTGTCCCTTAAAATCCATCGGAATGCCATCAACAACGAATAACGGTTGATTGTTTCCTGAAACTGATGCATGGCCCCGTATGTTTATTTTGGTAGCGGCACCAGATATACCTGAAGAGCTTGTGATTTGTACCCCGGCTACTTTGCCCTGCAGTGTCTGAGCTATACTTTCATTTGTTTGCAACTCCTCAGACTGTATATATGTAACACTTCCTGTTGCATCTCTTTTTCTAGATATTCCCATAGCCGTTACAACAACTTCATCTAGTTGGGCAGTATCTTCCGTTAAAACAAGACTGGCTTTAGCTTCCTTGTTTATAGGTTTCTGATTTGGTTTTACGACCCCATAAAAATCAAAGGGCGTATCTGGGTTTGGAATTCCCTTCTTGTTTTGAGGTCTGCTTGAAAAACCATCTGCCCTTCTTTTTGGGCGAATGCGTAAAGGGGCATTATCGTCGGTATATGCGACTAAGGTGAAACGACTTCCCTTAGACATTTTGAAAGAGAATTCCCCTTTATCATTGGTATCAAAATCAAGTACTTTATTATCATTGTTATCGAATAATAACAATTGTGCTTTTCGGGGATTTTCTTTGTGGTCGACCACCACACCATTTTGAATAGCCAATTGCTCAGGCTGATAGGCTGCATTATAAAGTGAGACTTCTTTTTCTTGAATGTAATCTCTCCAACCATGCGTCAGCATAACATAATCAAGGGCTTTTTTTCCTTTTGACTCTTCTTTATCAAAGTAAAAAACAGGTTTGTGAATTTCACCTTTGAGTTCCGATGACATTAAGAGATATGATAAAATATGATCCTGTTTGTCATCGGCAAAAGACAGTAATTTGTTATCCGCAACAGCAACCGATATGTTGGAGGAAACGGGTGTTCCTGTCTTATCTTTAGTATGTATTTTAACCGAAACTTTTTCCCTAGTATTGAAAATTTCCTTTTCAATTTGGATATCAATTTTTAGTTGTTCATCCTGTTTTAAGAATATCAGGCGCTCTGCCAGAACCCTCTTTTTTTTGCCAAGAATAGTAAACTTCGTAATGCCCATAAGGAATTCATCCGTAGCTATTTTAATGTTTTTATCTTCGGATGCTATTGGCTGACTAAAAATTTCACCAGTGCTATTGGATATCTTCAAATGCAAATCTTCTTTTGTATTTGAAAAAAGGGATAGCGCTACAGTCTTATTTTCCTCCTTAAGTGAAAAACGAACACCTTTTTCGAATACCTCTGGTAAGTTTAATTGTCGATCGGAAACATAAGGTTTCGTTATTTGGGCAAAGTACTTTTTTCCTGCAATAGGTTCGAATTCAAACCCGCCCATTCCATCATGATAGCTATCAAAATCCAGAATATGATTTCCTTCATTATCTACTACTTCCCCTGAAATATCTGCAGGTTTACCATATTCATTGATTGCTTTAAAGGCAATTGTATTGGATGTTCCGGCAATAATTTTTCCACTTTCAGGAAAGAACTGAACATCTAAATTTTCTAAAAACACAGGAACATTTCTGGAAATAGATTCCGTTGAACCTTTGTGTGGTATGAGCATATTTAGGAGTACATCTGTTGTTTCAAGGTCATCAGGTAGTTTGAATTTTGGTTTTAACTTGCCTTCAGCATCTGTACGCAGTTTTTTGTTTAAATAGCTTTTTCCATCTATCATCACGGCCAGATTAACCTCAGTATTTGACAAGGGATTATTTTTTAAATCTTTGACTTCAAAATCAGCGGTGACTTCCGACGACCTTCCGTAACCTTCCTTTACGAATTTTAATTTCATCAGAAGCTTGGGCTGTACTACTTTTTGAACCGTAATTTTTTTGGTGAAGAGTAGCTCTTCCCCATAGTTACGCATCCAATTTGTATAAATTTTAAGTGTATATACACCACCTATCCATTCTTTATTGATGAAAAAATCACCATATGAATACCCATTCTGAACAGGTAATCTTAGCGTTTTGACAACCGAGCCCTTGGGAGAAATTAAATCGGCATACATCATCTCACTAATTGCAGAAATGGTATTTGATCTATTCATCACATATGACTTAAACCAAATGGTCTCACCAGGAAAGTATAAGGGTCTATCCGTATGGGTATAGATTTTCTCAACCAAATCTAGTTTAGGTTCATCACGATTGAATGAAGTCAATAGTAATCCTAAAAAGAAAAATGTTGCTATTTTACGAATGGTTTTAAGTGTAGTGTCCATGCTCTAAATTTTTATATTGATTTTCATTCCCACCTCGCTGATAGTCGGGTTGTTAAAAAAATGAATACCCTGACTCGATGTCTGATCAAATAGGCTTGAATAAGGTGTGGCCCCTTTAAACTTTGAAATCATAAAGAGATTGGTGCCATATATTCCTATTTTAAGCTGACGAAAAAATGGTTTTGAATCTTCGTGTTTTTTTTCAAAGGATAAATGAATTGATTTTAGGTTTACGTAACTCCCATCAACAATGGCATCTTCGGCAATACCTTCAGACCCATTTCGTTGGACCCTATTAAAGAAGGAGTTGTCTAATTCCCGCTCTAGTGCAGATTGTTGAGAGGTTCCGAAATAGTTTAGAACACTTTGCGTTCCGTTCCAGATATCTCCACCTTTCTGGTAGTCTATCACAAAATCAAATTGAAAACCTTTCCATTTGAAAATACTTGAGAATCCTAAATTGAAATCGGGGGTGGGGTCACCAACTATTTCAGGTATAGGACTAATCACAGGGAATCCTTCGGAATCAACAATAATAGTATTCTGGGCATCCCTTTCATACACGCTACCTACTAGCACTCCTGCGCGTTGCCCTTTGATAAGATTTTTTGAAAGAGAAGAAAATCCTGCAATAGGAATTGAAGTGTCATCGGTAAGGAGGTCTAGAACTTTTGTTCGGTAAGAGGAAAAAATTAGTTTCGGTGTAAACGTGAATTCGTCGTAATTATAGGTATTTCCTTCAAGGGACCATTCAATGCCGGAATTTTTGATATTCGCTACGTTTTGAAGTTGGTATTGATTGTTTTCCCATACCGGAAAGACACTTCCATTAGTAGTATTTGAATAATACGTAGTGTTTAGTGTCCAGTACTGTTGGCTTATTCGCATACCTAGGTCAAGGTTTAGCTCATAACTCTTCTTTTCTTCTAACTTCACAGCATCTGATGCAAAAAGGTCGTTGTTGGCCGTATAGCCAAAACTCTCTTCAGGACTGACTCTTAAACTGTTATGACTCAAGTTGTCATAAAACAAATTGAGGTAATTGATATCATTACCATAACCTAATGAAAGGTCAAGCCTTTCTAATAATCCTGAATAAAAAAGACGTCCAAACTCATACTCAAGTTGAAAGGTGGGTAAAAACCATTTACTGTTTTGTTTTGTTGAAGTAAATGAGTTGTTGACAAAGGAAAACTTAGCATTTCTGTCTAAAAACCTGTAGTCGATTCTTGTAGCCCAACGAAAAATTGCTCGACTCAAATCACGATTGATGCTGTTGCTATTGATTGGGTTGATAAAAGTATTTGTATCAAATCCATGGCTTTCTGAAAATTGGTATTTTAAATTTTCATTGTTATAGTGTATTGAAGAAAATACCTCTAGTGTAGTTCCCCCAAAATATTCATCCCAGTCAATACTAATGGTTGAATCGAAAACGTCCTTGGTGATTACTTTATCACTTGTGTAGCCATCAAGGAAACCTGCCGTATTTGTAAACAATCCAAACTCTTGGTTATTTGTACTTAATGTGTATCCGAATTTGCTATTCATGCTAACCCTATCTGAAATGTAGATTTCATTCCGTAATACGGCCAACCATAAATCATTCTCAAGTTGATTTCGATTACTATTTAGTAACCATTTAGGATTATTAAATCTTGAAGTACTGAAGCTACGCTGGTTTCCATCTTGTAATGTGGTTCCTTGGTCGTTATCGAAGCTAATTGGGGTAACCAAAGCATTTAAAAGGAGGTTGTTTTGAAATCCATTGATGTTGGGTTGATTGTCGATTGATTTAACATGTTTTAAATCCATATACCATTGGAGACCATCATTCGCAGGTGAATTGTAGTAATTAAGATTCAGCTCATTAAGATTGTTTTGCTCAACATTATAAATATCCATCCCTGAATTATTCAAGTAATCAAGGCCAAAAAAGTGCTTGTCCGTAGATACTTTAAGGAATAGGTTATTTGTGGTTTTTAGTACATTTCGAAAAGGATTATTATCGTAGATAATCCCGGTTTTTCCAGTACCACCCCCAGTTGCAACCAGTCTTCCATTTGTATCAAAAGGATAACTAACGCCATCAAAATCTAAGGCGTTTATTCTAGGTCCATAGGAGAACTGTGTGCTGGTTTCAGGACCTAAATATGTATTTGTTCCGTTTACTGGAATTCCTTGTGCAAATGTTTTTTGAATTTCAGGTAAGTTGCTTTGTTGTACAAATTGCATTCCTAACTGTGAGGAAATGCCAACTTCAAAAAAAATATCCGGCTTGAAGTATGTCAACTTAACAGTATTTCCTTTTTTTGAAATTTCTTTTAATCGATTGACATTGAGATATTGTTTGCCGTTATGCGTTTTAGAGCTTTCTTGAATATTAGGAACTACAAGAAAAGATGGTATGTGTTTTTGAACCGAAGTTTGGTAAGTTGTATCTAATATGCTTTTTACAGCAACGGTTTTTACAGCAGTTGAATGTTGTTTCTCTCCGAACATTGCCGCAGTAATCTTGACTTCCCTTGTCTGTTGCCCAATATAACTGATGATAATGACGTCTCCGATCTCACATTCGATACGATAGTTACCATCAAAATCAGTTTGAGTACCCTTAGTCTGACCCTTGATCACTAGATTCACACCAGGAATAGGCACGCCATCGGAATCTTCTATAGTACCTGAAACAAAGCCAGATTGGGCTTGAGACAGTATTCCTGTCAAAAACAAAAGAATGGTGAAGAATGCTTTATTAATGAAAATTGGTCGTTTCATACTTTTGGTCGTTGATTATGAAAACGAAACTATAACCAAATAGTATTATATAAAACGTGAAATGAGGGAAGTGGCCCGTACGATTAGGGAAGGTATCTATACTTAGACACAAATCAATATTTACAAAACAAAAAAACAGCGGCCAATTGAAAAGCCGCTGTTTGAGATTATCTTATTTCGATATACTTATTAATACCCGAAACGAATATTTACATTTGGCCCATAAATCAACAATAAAGTCATCATTGTTAAAAGCAGGCTTACGATTACAGAGAATAAAGAAATCGCCATAAACTTATACCATTTTGGCATTCCGTTTAATGAAGAATTTTGAATTAAAGAATTGATTACATCCATGATAGTGTTCTTTGAGGCTTGGTTCTAACAAGCGGATTAAACATTACATAGTCTAAGGATGTAGGCAGGACATTGACTTGGGATTCAGTAAAGAAACAACTATCCGCAGAAAGTCCCTACCCTTTATTGTAACAATTAGTTGAAATGCAAAAAAAAAGGAGAAACGGTATGTTTCTCCTTTAAAATGATTGTTTTTTAAGACTATTCGCAACCTCCTGTAAATCCTGTTGCGTCAAATTTCGTTTGTACAGCGCCTTGCTTACTACCTGCCTTGACTTGAATAGCAAGATTATTTTCACCACTACCATCGCGCTTAGGACTACAGTATTCAAATAGATAAAAACTGTTAGCTCGTTCGGATACGCGGGTTGAAATTTCGTTGAAGGTGGTTTCCAATTCTTCTTTATTTGCAGCAAATACACTAAAAGTTTTTCCGATATCGGTAAGTACCTGGGTATCGATTTCACCGCCTAGTCCAATAGTGAAGAAGGAAATGTTCGGGTCTGCTTCATCTACCTTCTTTTGCGCAGCATCTTTTGTAAAACGAGATGCCTGATCTGTACCATCGGTAAAAAGTACCACTGAAGCTGCACCTATTTTGTCGCCTTGCGTACTGGCATTTAGTAGTTCAGTTGCTCTATCTGTTGACTTTATTACCGCACCATATAAGTCGGTTGAAGGGTCATTGCTAATATCATCGGTTATTCCATTAATTGCCATTGTCAACTCTTCTTTGGAAATCGTCAAATCATTTAATAGATGTAATTCGTTTTCCCCATCAAACCAGTAAATAGCCATTTTAAATGATTCCTGAGCGGTATCTGGCATCACATTGTCAATAAAACTTATGCTGGCGCTTTTAAGCTCAGTTAAGCTACTGCTCAATACACTGTTACTTAAATCCAGGACCAACAAAGTATTATTACTAAAAACCTGTGAATTCGGTGATATTCTGGCTAAGGACTCAGAAGTGGATATCGTATTGAAACAATCATCGTTTCTTCCTTGTTCGTAAATTGTAAACTGATCGGCCGTGAGTCCAGAAATAGGGTTTTGATCGCTATCGGAAACTTTAAAAAGAATGGATACTTTACCTGGTAGGGTAGTGAATTGTTCTTGAATGGATAGTATGAGATCGTTCTCGCCTAAGTTCAAGCATTCATCTACTTCTTTACCTTTTCCTAGTCCGTCTCCAGTATTCAGTCGGAAATTGACATCATCGTCCGCATTCCCGCAGGAAACAAAGAAAGTAATAGATAAAAGCAGGATAACTAATTTGGTGAATGGTTTCATTTTCTAAATTTTGGGTTCACCTCTCAGAACGGTCAAAATCCATTTAAATTATAGGGATCTTTTAAAATAAGTGTTAAACATTGTTAAGGGTTTTTCGTAGTTTTCCATCTTCATTTACAAGAAGTTTATCAATTCATGAAAAAAACGCCGGTCTTTTCAACGCTGCTTTTGCTTTTATATATTTCTGCAAATGGACAAAAGAAGAATCAAGATTTTAGGTTAGAAATTCGCAAAGTAAGCTCTGCGATAAACATAGATGGCATTGGGGATGATGCTGCTTGGAAAGATACCGATGTAGCAAAGGATTTTCATATGGTTCTGCCCATGGATACTGACCCCGCGAATGAGCAGACCGAAATTCGAATGGCCTATGATGAAAAAAGCTTCTATTTATTGGCCACTTTTTATCATAGCGGTTCAGCAAAATATACTGTTGAATCGTTGCGAAGGGATTTTTCCTTCGGGAAAAATGACAACTTCCTTTTATTCTTAGACCCTTTCAATAATCAAACCACTGGATTTTCTTTTGGTTCCAATGCTTATGGAGCTCAATGGGATGGAACGATGTTCAACGGTAGCAATATCGATTTAAATTGGGATAGTAAATGGGTATCGGCCAGTACTCACGATGAGGAAAAATGGGTCTTCGAAATGGCTGTCCCATTTAAATCTATTCGATATGAAGAAGGGGTAAAGGAGTGGGGGATTAACTTTAGTCGGCTCGATTTAAAATCCAGCGAAAAATCAAGTTGGACGCCAGTTCCTAGACAATTTCCGACATCTTCGATGGCCTATAATGGGACGCTGGTATGGGATGAAGCTCCCCCAAAACCGAGATTGAACTTTTCGGTCATTCCATATGTTTTAGGAGAAGTGACTCAAAACAAAGCGAACAATGAGGAGCCCGAATATAATCCGAAAATTGGAGGCGATATAAAGTTCAGCCTGACACCCTCATTAAATCTTGATGTTACTGTAAATCCAGATTTTTCGCAGGTAGAAGTGGATCGTCAAATAACGAATTTGGATCGCTTCGAGCTCTTCTTTCCAGAAAGGCGTCAGTTCTTCCTTGAAAATGGGGATTTGTTTGCCAACTTCGGTTATCCGACTATTCGACCTTTTTTCTCGCGACGAATAGGATTAGGAGTGCCCATTCAAGCTGGAGCGCGAATAAGTGGTAATATTAATGACTCTTGGCGCGTGGGACTTATGGACATTCAAACTGGCAGTATTGATGAAACAGGTTTGCCGAGTCAAAACTTCGGTGTTTTATCCCTACAGAAAAAGGTTTTCAGCAGATCTAGTATTGGATTGATGCTTATTAATAAACAATCCTTTAATTATCTGAATGAAAGCGACTCTTTGCGGACGATATATCCAGAATACAATCGAAATCTTGGTATTGAATACAATCTAGCATCCTCCAATAATTTATGGAATGGAAAGGCCTTTGTTCTAAAATCTTTTTCTCCAAATGATGATGCTAATGGAATTACACAAGCAGCGCATCTTGAGTATAGAAATCGCAAATGGAGTTGGCGCATTCAAGAGGAGTGGGTAAGCGAGGATTATAGCGCAGAAGTAGGTTTTGTTCCTAGAACGGGCTATGTCAATTTTAATGGGTATTTAGGGCACTTGTTTTTTCCAAAGAATGGAAAAATAGTAAGTCATGGACCTACATTGAATTCCCAGTTCTATTTCACGCAGAATTTTCGACGGACCGATAATCTGAACTATTTGGTGTATCAGTTGGACTTTAGGAACCGTAGTAGTTTTGAATTCTTTGTTTCTGATGATTATGTTGAGCTTCTATTTCCCTTTGATCCTACGCAATTAGGAAAACAAGAATTGGAAACAGGGACAAAACATCAATGGAATGCATTTGGTGGAACGTTTTCCTCTAAACCTCAAAGCCTTTTCACTTATGGTTTTGATACCAGGTTCGGGGGCTATTTTGCCGGAGGCAATAGAACAAGTATTTCAACAGATTTAGGGTATCGTTTTCAGCCCTACCTAAGCTTAAATGCTAGTTTAAATTACAATCACATCAAGTTACCCGCCCCTTGGAATACGAATGAATTTTGGCTCATTGGAAGCGAAGTGGATATTACCTTTACCAACAAACTTTTTTTCGCGACTCTTTTTCAATACAATGAACAATCGGGTAACTTTAATCTGAACTCACGGTTTCAATGGCGTTATGCTCCAGCCTCAGACCTCTTCCTAGTGTATACAAATAATCAGATTATAGACCCATTCATGCCTCGCGATTGGTCATTGACCCTAAAGTTCACCTATTGGTTTAACAAATAATAAATTAATAATGGATGAGAAATCGAATATTGCAATTTTAGTTCTTGCTGCTGGCGAATCATCCCGTATGGGAGAAAAGGTAAAACAAATACTTCCTTGGAAGGATACTACTTTACTGGGAAATGCACTTGAACAGGCAAAGACTTCTATGGTAGATGCCATTTTTGTTGTTTTAGGCGCTTATGAAGAAAAGATAATGGCTGAAGTGCAACTAGAGTCCATTGCAATTATTAAAAACCATAATTGGAAAGATGGATTGGGAAGCTCTATAGCGGCTGGCATAGAACATTTTTCATCAAAGGCATTATCTTTCGATGCATTACTGATTATGTTGGCCGATCAACCTCTAATCGATTCCAATTACTTAAACAAGATGATGGGTAATTGGAGAGGTAATCCATCCAAAATTATAACTACGCAATATGAAAGTCGAATGGGAGTACCAGCCATATTTGGAAAAGAGTACTTCACGGAACTACAAAAACTTAACAAAGATTTTGGAGCTAAGGATATTATAGCTTCTCATAAAGATGCTATTTTAGCATTGAATCCTGAAGGAAAAGAAATCGATATCGATAGCTGGGAAACCTATCAGGAAATATTAAATAAAAAGGCTAAATAAAATTCACAAAAAGATGTATATCAAAAAGTTAGTGCACATTTTTTCTTTATTTGTACTTAGTTCGATTTCAGCACAGGAAATGGGCTTTGAAGAGTACAACCCGAAATCTACTTTGGTCGTTGAAGGTGTGGAAATCACCAAGGCAAAATTCCCCTTTATAGATGTCCATAGCCACCAAAGAAATATGGACGCAACAGCTCTAAGCGGCCTAGTTTCTGATATGGATAAATTGAACGAGGGTATTATGGTCAATCTCAGTGGTGGCTCAGGAGAAAGCTTAAATGCCAAAATTGAAAGCATTCAAAAAAACTACCCGAATCGGTTCGTAGTTTTTGCTAACGTTGATTTTGATGGAGTAGGTAAGGAGGGATGGAGTGAAAAAGCGGCCGCCCAATTGGAAAAGGACATCAAAGCTGGGGCTAAAGGCTTGAAAATCTATAAAAGTCTTGGGCTTCGATATAAAGATTCAGATGGAAATCGTGTGGCCATTGATGACCCCCGATTGGATGCTATATGGGCAAAGTGTGGTGAACTCGGTGTTCCCGTTTTAATTCATGCGGCTGATCCAAAGTCCTTCTGGGATCCTATGGACGGAGAGAATGAACGTTGGTTGGAATTAAAAACAAGGCCAAGAAGAAAACGTTCAGCCACCGACCCAGCACCGTGGGAACAGATAATTGAAGAGCAACATCGTATGTTCAAGAAACACCCCAATACTAATTTCATCAATGCCCACATGGGTTGGTATGCCAATAACTTAGGCAAGCTGGGTGAACTTTTAGATGAAATTCCTAATATGAATGTAGGTATTGCTGCAGTTATCGCTGAGTTGGGCAGACAACCGAGAAATGCCAAGGTATTTTTTGAAAAGTACCAAGACCGTATACTTTTCGGAAAAGATAGCTGGAAGCCTGAAGAATTTCCAACCTATTTTAGGGTGCTGGAGTCAGACGATGAATATTTCCCTTACTACAAGAAATATCATGCGTTCTGGGCGATGTACGGACTTGATTTATCCGATGAAGTTCTGAAAAAGGTATATTACAAGAATGCACTAAAACTAATTCCGGACTTAGATAAAAGTCTATTTCCAGAAGAATAAGCACCATAGATTTTTTAGAAAAAGCTTAACTCATATAATTTGCGAATCGCCGTAAAAGGTTAGAAATTTAAGGGAACCCTATATCTAAAATCATGTGCGATAAACATCATTGTCTTATCATTCCGCCTCATATCTTGGAGGAATTAGCAAAACTCGGTAATACTTCCTGTAAAAAAACATTAAACGACACCCATAGAATTCTTCAGAAAAGAAATGGGATTCTCAACAATTTACTAATTCGTGAGGTAGTTGAGGGTGATGGTGACCGATTTGTTTATGATTGTCAAAATCGTAACCAACAACGAGTAGAAATGGTTCGTCAAGAAGGTGGAGAAGCCACTGATGATGAATCTGTAAATAAAGCCTATGTAACTTCAGGCTTCGTACGCGATTATTTTAAAAATACCTTCGGATTGAATTCCATTGATGATAATGGACTTGATATCATCTCAAATGTCCACTATGGAAAAGACTATAACAATGCATTCTGGGACGGCGATGAAATGACCTATGGTGATGGTGATGGCAAGGAATTCAAAGATTTTGCCAGTGCAATTGATGTAGTAGCCCATGAATTGGCACACGGAATTACACAGTTCTTGGCCAATCTGGAATACCAAAGCCAATCTGGAGCATTGAACGAACATTTCTCAGATGTCTTTGGAACAATAATCAAACAAAAATATTTAAACCAAGATATTTCTGAAGCAGATTGGTTGATAGGTGACACTGTTGTGACCGAGGAATTTCCAGGGGTGGCAATTCGTTCAATGAAGGCGCCAGGGACTGCAAATGACTTCGATTCACAACCCGACCATATGGATAATTATTATTCAGGAAATGCAGACAATCAAGGCGTACATATCAACTCCGGAATTCCAAATAAAGCCTTTTATTTATCCTGTTTAGAAATCGGAATCGATGACTGTGCCATGATTTGGTTTGAAACTTTAAAGGCGCTGTGGAGGACAGCCGATTTTAATGATATGTTGGATGTTATCCTACGAGTAACCGAAGGTTTACAGAATGAAGGAAAGGTATGCGATGGTGCTTTGCAAGCAGTAGAAAATAGCTTTTCCACTGTAGGATTGTCCAAAGTAGTAGCATAATTTCAAAAGAAGGGGAGGATGAAGTACGAGATTTTTATAAATGGTGGATTCGCCAATATCCCTAAACAATACAATGGCGAAATAAGTTTGGAAAGTTCTGAGAAAAAAGAGTTGTTCCAAACCCTAAAAGTAAAACCAGAAGCTTCAGGAGAGATACATGATGGCTTTATCTATCATGTCAAAATTATTGAAGAGGGCCAGGAAATAAGGTCCGTCTATGATGAACATAATCTACCTTCAGTAATCAGGACTTTCATTGACACCGTTCTATCCAAAGGGAACTAGTCTTTTTTATCCTTCTTCATATTATTTTCAAAAATCTTTGTGATAATTTCAAGGCATGGGATACTAATACCATAAACCTAGTAACCAAGCATGCAAAAAGAAGCGGAATTTATTCGCATCATTAAGGAAAACGAAGGTGTGATTTTCAAAATCACAACGATGTATACCGACAATCGTGATGATCAGAAAGATTTGTATCAGGATGTTGTGTACCAATTGTGGAAATCGTTTGGCTCCTTTCGAGCGGAGTCTAAAATCAGCACCTGGATGTACCGTATCGCCCTAAATACAGCTCTCACAAGACTAAGGAAAAGTAAGCGAATTGGAAATCCGGTTTCAATAGACAAAGTAATTCTCCAACAGACAGAAAACTACGACTCGGAATTTGAAGAAAGATTGAGACTAATGTATGCCCATATCAAACAACTCAATGTACTTGAAAAAGGGTTGATGTTATTGCTATTGGAAGGGAAGAAATATGAGGAGATAGCGGAGATTACCGGGTTGTCTCCCAGCAATGTAGGGACTCGGATTTCAAGAATCAAACAGAAATTAAAACAACAAATTGTAAATCAATAAGACTATGGAAATAGAAGAAATGAAAGCGCTGTGGTCTGAAATGAGTGACCAATTGGAACAGCAAAAAAAATTAACTAGCGAAATCATTATGAGTATGACACAAGAACGATACACCAATAAGTTTAGAACACTTTCAAATTATGAAAGAGTAGGAGCCGTAATTTGCTTTGGCATAGCAATTCACATTATAGTTAATTTTGAAAAATTAGATACTTGGTATTTGCAGGCATGTGGAGTCTTTACATTGTCAGTGCTTTTCATTCTTCCAATCTTGGTTTTAAACTCCTTAAAAAAAATACGGAACTTGAATATTACAAATACGAATTACAAAGAGACTTTGCTTAATTATTCTAAGGCCAAACGAAATCTTCTAAGACTTCAACAATTCGGTATTTTTCTGAGCTTTATATTGATGTTTGCGGTCTCTGGAGTATTTGCAAAAATATGGTCAAACAAAGATTTCTTTAGGGTAGAAAGAAATATCTGGGCAAACCTATCTATAGTTTTTGCCGTTTTCTTTGTAGTTTTCTGTTCTTATTGGGGTTATCGTAGTTATAATCGTATTACAAGATCTGCTGAAAATATATTAAAGGAACTAGAATAGCTCGCTACCCCTTTAAAATTTACTAACTTGGAGAAAACGATTTTATCATGAATTCTTCAGGCTATTCGACTACTCCTTTGGCAAGGAAGCTAGGAATTAAAGAGGGATATACCACACTTCTAGTAAATGAACCTTCTCATTATATTTTACTTTTCGAAGATATGCCTGAAGTTAATTATGTAACGCATCCACCAAAAGAATCGGTTGATTTTATTCATTTGTTCTGCAAGAAAAAAGCGGATTTTGAAAAACAATCCATAAAGTTGAAGCCAGCCCTAAAGATGACGGGAATGTTTTGGGTAAGTTGGCCTAAGGGCAGTTCAAAAATCGAAACAGACTTAAATCGTGATTATATTCGGGAGTATCTTTTGAAAAACGGATTAGTAGATGTCAAAGTTTGCGCCGTTGATAAAGATTGGAGTGGATTAAAGTTTATGTATCGGATAAAGGACAGAAAGTAGGTTAACTTTTTTAGGGATTCTTAAAATTTCGTATTTTTAGAATCCAACTGGTTAACCATTTTCTATGCCCCTTCTGAAATTTTGTAGGCTCTGCCTACTACTTCTACTCGTATCTGCTTGTAAGTTATCTCAAAAAGAAAATCAAATTTCTATTGTTGGCCTTTCTGAACCTGTTGAAATTTTACGAGACCAATGGGGTGTTAATCATATCTACGCTAAAAATCAAAAAGACCTTTTCTTTGCACAGGGTTATGCAGCCGCTAAAGACCGGCTTTTTCAGTTCGAAATTTGGCGTAGGCAAGCAACAGGAACCGTAGCGGAGATTCTAGGTCCCGATGAATTGAAAAGGGATATAGGAACACGTTTATTTCAATTTCGTGGCAATTTAGAAGAAGAGTTGAATCACTATCATCCCGAAGGTTCCGAAATCATCAATGCCTATACTGATGGTGTGAATGCCTATATCGAGGAGATGCTAAAGACACCTGACAATCTTCCCATAGAATTTAGAATTTTAGATATCCTTCCAAAAAAATGGACACCTGATGTTGTGATTTCAAGACACCAAGGCCTAAAAGGGAATGTAAATCGTGAATTGCAATATGGAATGGCAGTAGCTAAAATAGGTGAAGCGAAAGTAAAAGAACTCATGTGGTTCCATCCGAATGAACCAAACATTTCCCTTGACCCAAAAATTGATGCAAGTGTACTTTCCGAAGATATTTTGGCCTTACACAAAGCCTATGCAAGTGGTGTTGTTTTCGAAGAGCAAGATATTGACAAGGACTATTTAGACGATGGTAGTAATAATTGGGCAGTAACCGGATCAAAAACAGAAAGCGGTTATCCACTATTGGCAAATGACCCGCACCGAAGAGTTGCTTTGCCATCGCTAAGATATATGGTGCATTTAGTAGCACCAGGTTGGAATGTAATAGGAGGGGGAGAGCCTGAAATTCCGGGTATTTCCATTGGTCACAACGAATATGGTGCATGGGGATTGACGATTTTCAGAACCGATGGAGAGGATTTATACGTATATGATTTAAACCCCCAAAACCTATCGGAGTATAAATACAAAGATGAATGGGTTTCTATGAAAGAAATTCAAGATGAAATTCAGATTAAAGGACAAGAAACCGTGAAAACCACGCTACGCTATTCGATTCATGGTCCGGTTACCTATATCGATTCTGTAAATCATAAAGCCTACGCCGTAAAATGCGCTTGGTTGGAAAAAGGGGGAGCCCCTTATTTGGCTTCCCTGCGGATGGACCAATCGCAAACTTGGGAAGAATTCAAAGAAGCCTGTACCTATAGCAACATTCCCGCGGAGAATATGGTTTGGGCAGATAAAAAAGGAAATATAGGATGGCAAGCTGTAGGCATTACTCCCATACGTAAGTCCCATAGTGGTTTGGTTCCAGTTCCCGGGGATGGTAGTTACGATTGGGAGGGGTATTTACCGATTAGTGAACGCCCAAATAGTTACAATCCAGAAAAAGGCTATTTGGCAACGGCGAATCAAAACGTTACATCAGCTGACTATAAGCATCAAAAGACCTTGAATTACATTTGGGCAGATTCCTACCGAGGAAAGCGAATAGACGCAGTATTATCTCAAGAAAAAAGCTTTACCATGAAGGATATGGAAGAGCTACAATCAGATTATCTTTCCATTCCCGCACGGACTATAGTCCCCATGCTCCAAAATATCAAAATACCATCTGAAAAGGGGGAGGAGATAAAAAACAGGCTTTTGAAATGGGATTATATTTTGGATGGAAATTCAGTCGAAGCAGGTATCTATGCCATGTGGGAACGTATTATTCGTCAAGAAGCGGAAAATGCTTTTATTCCTGAGGAAGTGAACGGTTTGATATCCCTTCAATTAGAAAAAATTATTTCTTGGTTGGAAATGGATGGTCAGACTTTCGGCCCCAGTTTTGAGAAATTGAATAAAGAGGAGTTCCTTCAAAATACTTTGGCAAGTACCATTAATGCTCTAGAAAAGAAGCTGGGTGGTGATATGGCCAAATGGAAATATGGACAGGCAAATTTTAAACATTCGACAATGAAAAATGCCTTATCAGCTTTTGTAAATGATAGTTTGCAGGCCAAAATAGATCTAGGTACTTTCCCTCGGGGTGGAAATAGTTTTACACCCAATTCAACCGGAAATAATGATAATCAAGTAAGTGGCGGGAGCTTTAAATTCATCGCCGATTTAAGTGATTGGGATAAAACCTTGATGATAAATTCACCAGGGCAGTCGGGCAATCCGGAGAGCAAGTACTATGGTAACCTTCATGAAATGTGGTCCAAGAACGCCTATTTTCCAGCCTATTATTCCAAAGAAAAAATTATGAAAGTAACTGAATCTAGAATAATGCTGGTGCCAGAGGATAAATAAAATATTTCTATTTGAAAACTAGAACCAATCATCTCATACAAATTGCTGCTATCTATATGCTAATAGGTCTTAGTGGCGTTTTGACTTGGAAATACATACCGATTAACAGTCAAATATTTGTTTTTATGGTGGTCAGTTTTGTTATGACTGTTGTGTGTTATGTTTTCTCAGTAATTAAAAAAAATAGTTCAGTTTATGATGCGTATTGGAGCGTAATTCCCTTCTACACTGTCATTTTGCTTTGTTACAATAATTATCAGGCGCTCACCATATACCATTTGCTAACGTTTTTAACGGTAAGTATTTGGTCTTGGCGATTGACCTTGAATTGGGTTCGATCTTGGTCCGGTTTTGAGCAAGAAGATTGGCGCTATAGAGACCTTGCCGAGCAAACAGGCTCATTTTATCCTTTGGTTAATTTTTTCGGCATACATCTTTTCCCGACTGCCATGGTATTTTCGGCTATGTGGCCATTATTTGATGTTTTTGGCTCCACAATGCAATACACATGGTTATTCTTTGTGGGAATGCTAATTTGCCTATCTGGTGTAGCCCTTGAGTACTTTGCAGATAATCAATTGGCTAAATTTCGAAAAAGAAAAGACCCGAAACCCGAAGACCTACTGGATGCTGGGATCTGGGGACGATCAAGAAATCCGAATTATTTGGGAGAGATTATATTTTGGTTTGGAATTTTCTTAATCGGATATTCATTCGGCACCTCAGCAATTACTATTGTTGGTTCAATCATGATGTTATGCTTGTTCATTGTAATATCCATTCCCTTGAAAGAAGACCGAATGCTTGAACGTAAACCGAAGTATGGGGCTTACAAGAAAAGAGTGCCGAAATTAATTCCTAAGTTTTGGTAGGTGCTATTTAGCGATGAGAAAAATTAAGAGAACAAAAATTAGCATATACATTCCCATTCCAACATAAAAATTAAGCTGATAAACCTTTGCATCCTTATTTCTGCCGAATGCCTTTAAAAGGGCAATATGTTTAAAGTGTCGCTTCCAGGAAAAGGCAGTATAAAAAGGATGCCAGTTATTCTCATTAAGCTGGGCCTGTGCTCCATCTAGCGATGAATCATGGCGTCTTTGTAATTCTTTAAGCTCTATTGTGGAAATATTCCTTGAAGTTATTTCTTTCCTTACAAGAATTAGAGTTTCCTTATCCAATATGTTGTTCTGAGCTAATTGAATAAGTTGATAATTATTAAGAAGTTTTACTTTTGTTCGATCCATAAAATAGAAATGTTCTTATAAAACTTCCCACAATTGTCGTTGTATATAATCCAAAATAAGCATCCAATTCATTTTTAGCACCAAAGCCGCAGTAGGTACATTATCATCTTCAATAGCAGAGATTATAGCGTCATGTTGATTGTCAGACTTTGAATACAATAGGTCATCGGCCATAAACTCTCGCTCGTAAAAGAAAATGCGAATCTTTAGGTCGTCAAGAATATGTTGGGCAAGGCTATTGCCGTACTTTTGAGTAAGCAACTTATGGAAGCCTAATTTTGCATTGATTCGAGCAACCGTATCTTCAGCATTTTTAAATACCAATTGTTGGGTTTTGAGTTGCTCAATTGATTCAGTATCGAATTCAGAATTCTCGATAGCCAATACCTCTAAATCGGCAACTAATTCATAAAGATCTTTTGCTTCCTTTAGACTCAGTTCTGAAATAATGAAACCACGATTGGGGACTGCCGTTATAATACGAGATTGTTGTAATTGGGTAAGAGCCTCACGAATAGGGGTAACACTAACATCAAGCTTACGCGCTAGAGCCGCTAAATTTATGGTTTGTCCCTCATGCAGGTTGCCTTGTTTCATCTCATTAAGAAGAAATTCACGTACCTGATCTCGAAAACTAGTCTTTACTAACATGCACTAAATATAGTATATCGTATACGATTTTATAAAATTTATGTTGTATTTCATCAGGTACAAGTGGTCAATTCACCTAAAAACGGCATATAGTTAACAAGTATTTGGCAAAGTTCTTGCTAAGCTCTATCTACGGGGCTATATTTGAAAAAGTCCTGAAAGGCAGTTAAACCTTTGTTCAATCGTCGCTATTTGGCTATTGAAAATTTAAAACTACACAGAAGATAAACTATGGCTAGAGCACAAGAAACTTACGGTAAAAAAGAACGTGAGAAAAAACGATTAAAAAAACGAGAGGAAAAAGCGAAGAAAAAAGCAGAGCGTCAGGCAAATTCTAAGGTTGGGGCTTCCTTCGAAGATCAACTGATATACGTCGATGAAAACGGACACTTCACGGACACTCCCCCAGATCCGACAAAAAAGGTTAAAGTTGATGCTGAAAGTATAGTTTTAGGTATTCCAAAAAAAGAAGAACAAGAAGAGGAAGACCCCATCAGAAATGGAAAAGTATCTTTCTTTGATACTTCCAAAGGCTTTGGTTTTATCATTGATTCTGAAAATAACGAGAAATATTTTGTGCATGTTAGCGGTTTGATTGACGAAATAGCTGAGAATGACAAAGTTTCCTTTGAGCTTGAAAGAGGTATGAAAGGCATGAATGCAGTTCGTGTAAAGAAAACCTAAACTTCATTAAATTTATTCACGACCTTATATCCTGATATATACATATTCATTGGGTTTTGATGTTATTATGGGCCTCAGAATAATAGTCGTGATATTCCCGTAACATATTTTTTCTATATTAGTTGTTTGCCTAAAAAAGAAAATAGGTTGAGCGGCGGTTATATAGTATATGTACTTTTATTTTAGTTCAAAAGAACACGATCTCATCCGCTCGCAAGAAGAAAGTGTACTATGAAAATGGGAATTCCTTTTTCCTCCAAGACTGTTTTTTTAATAGCACTTGTTTGCTGGTCCTGGAATGGTTTTAGCCAAACTCCCGCTTGTGCTGCCTTGAGCATTCCTTCAAATGGCGGCACCAATGTTGCCTTGGATATCAATTTTGAATGGGTTGCATCCGCTAGAGCTGAAAGTTATGTTTTAGTTGCTGGCACTTCTTCGGGGGCAACCGATATTTTAGATAATGTAAATGTCGGTAATGTTACCGAATATGATTTACCCAATAACCTACCCCTTGGACAGACCATTTTTGTCAAAATCATTCCTGAAAATACTGATGGGCAAAATATCAATTGCGCGGAAGTAAGTTTTACGACTACGACTACTCAGGTTCCTGATTGCGTTGGCTTAGTCGTACCTATAGAAGGAGCTGTCGATGTGCCTTTGGATACTGCAATCGAATGGACAACTTCTACCAACGCCACAGGCTATCGTATTACAATAGGAAGCTCCTCAGGAAGTAATGACATCATTGATGATTTAGATGTTGGTAATACTAACTCATACCAATACCCAGGCGGATTCGCAGTTCTCACCGCGGTTTTTATTGTAATTACACCGTACAATGCTTCCGGAAGCAATACATCCTGTTCTGAGCTTCGATTTACCACCACAAGTGCAACGGTGCCTAGATGTACCCAAATTATAAATCCTCAAGACGGTACGGAACTGGTTCCTGTAAATGCGAATATAACTTGGATTCGAGACTTCACCGCCACGGGTTATCTTATGACCATTAGGGAGGATGAAGCTGATGGGGAATTCATTCTCAGGGAAGAAGATGTTGGAAATGGCACTAATTTTAAACCACCAAATTTTAAACCGCGCACTAGATATTTTGTTACAATGATTCCATATAACGCTCAAGGCAATGCTGTGGGTTGTGAAGCTATCACCTTTACAACTGGAGACCCTTTACCATTGCCAGATTGTTCCGAATGGGTTTTTCCTGTCAACCGTTCGTCTGGGGTGAGTCCGAATACCACATTTGAATGGAGCGAAGTACCGAATACTGATGGGTTTATACTATCAATTGGAACCTCTTTGAATGGCACCGATATTTTAAGTATGGAAGATGTAGGAAATAGCACCACATATGAATTATCAGATGACCTTCCCATAGGAGCCACCATATATGTAAAGGTTGATACTTACAAAGGGGATGAAATTTCTGAAACTTGCCCAATTATTTCATTTAGGATTGAAGGCCCTGATCCCATGAATTTGGAAAATGAAATTCCAAAGTTTTTTACTCCTAACAATGATGGATTCAATGATTTATGGACCATTAATTCAACAGAGAACATTAGTGTAAATAAAATCTTTGTTTATGATCGTTACGGTAAGCTGTTAAGGCAACTAGGAGAGGGGCAAGGCTGGGATGGCACACTAAACGGAAAAAATCTTCCAGCCGCTTCATATTGGTATTCTGTCGAACTGGTAAACGCTCCTGCGATTAAAGGCTATTTTCTATTGAAACGATAGATTATCGTAGCAAATCAATTTATTATTTGTTTTGGTATACTATTTCATAAGTATTAAAGTTGCATAACTATGAAGTTTACTAAAGTTTTGTACCCCGCACTTGTGCTTATCTTGACATTCACCTCTGTTTTTGCGCAAAAAGAAAATGATTTAGCTTCATGGACATCGCTACAGCTTGGTTACGATTTGGATGATAATTGGGATTTGGGGTTGGAAGGTCAGTTTCGACTGAAATCTAATATTTCTGTAGTAGATGAATACTTCTCCGAATTTTTTGTCAGACGGAAGTTATTGAAAGGGTTTAGGATAGCACTAGCACTGAGGTATATTCGTGAAAATGATAATATAGGAAGAATTCAGGGGTATGAGAACCATTTCAGGTTTCACATTGATGCGGATTACAAACATAAGCTTGGTGATATTAGATTGGGGTATCGATTGCGTTATCAAAATAAAAGAGAACTTGGAGTATCAGACGACCAAGATAACTTTCCCATAAATAGACTTCGTTTTAAAACTGGGGTTGAATACAAAATCAAAAACTGGCCACTTGATCCTGAATTGGCTGTGGAACTATTCAGTAGATTCGAAAAAAACGAAGACACCGAGCTTGATAAATATCGTATCACCCTAGGTACATCGTATAGCTTTAAAAAAGCTGGGGATTTGGGAGTATACTATCGTCGTGAAAGTGACATCAATAATGAAAATTCTGATAATCAGCATATTATCGGTTTGAAGTATAAATATACTTTCGAAAATCTTTAAGTTTTAAGATAAACATAAATTTTGTTAATATTTTGTGTCATTCGTCGTTTGTTAGTCCTAAAAAACACTAAAGTTTATGTTGTTCCGTTCAGAATTATAGATGTAACCCTTTAAATCTATAATAGAATGCAAACCTTATTTAAATCAGCAACCAAGTTTCTTCTTTTCAGTGGTCTTGCTCTAGTTGTTTTTAGCTGTAGCGAAGATGATTATAACCCGCAGGTGGAAGACCAACAAGTGTCTTCAACTGAAGTGAAAACAATTTTAAATACTGACGATATATCTGGAGCTGCCGATAATATTATCGCAGATGTTTTCAATAGTGGAATATCAGGTAAATCATCTCGATTAGAAGATTGTCATGTAACCGAATTCACAGATACTGGATTTACCGTTACTTTCGATAACTGTAGCTACGAAGGTGGAGAAATGATTACCGGTAGTATAAGCATAGCCTATACTGAGGGGCAAGAAAACTCTTTTTCAGCAACCTATACGGATTTGATGGTTGGTGATTATGAAATCAATGGAACCCGAGGCTTCATAATTAGTGGTGATGGTCAAAGCGGACTTTCATTCTCGGTGACAAGTGATATGAGCATTAAGCTTAAAGATGGTTCTATAATTGAGGAAACAGGATCTAAAACTCTAGGATTCGTTTTTGATTTTAATAATCTGGAAAATAGCGGATTAACCATAGCTGGTGATTGGACCGTAAAGGCTGATGGTAATACTTACGTTGTCAATATTACCACTGCCCTTGAAATTACCGGAGCCTGTGATTATGTCGGAAAAGGAATTATGCAGTTGAATAAAAACGGACTCAAAGTGGATGTTGATTTCGGAGACGGAACTTGCGATGATATCGCAACCCTCACATATCCTGATGGAACAGACGAAGAAATATCTTTGAAAGACTAGAATTGAAATATACCTGAAATGTACCCATTAGGGTAGAGGTAAGCTAATACAAAAATATAAAGGCCCGTACTTGATGAAGTACGGGCCTTTACTTTGATAGGTTCAAATTCCGTGATGAGCGGAGTTAACATTTTAAATCTGTCCAACGAATTCTATCGAGATGATTAGACTCTGAGAAAAATACTGAGGTTGTTGATACTATCGATGATTGATTGATGATTGTTTTCATGATTTCTAGTCTTAAAGGGTTATACCCTCGACTATCTGTAACGGCGTTTATTGTTCCAGATGTCGCTTTTTGATGTTTCTGATGATTTTACTACGTAATGTTTGTTTAAATTTTCCATGATGTTTGTTTTTAAGTGATTGATGATGAATTTTGATTGTAAATAGATTTATCTAAATCTTCTTCTGTTGTTCCAAGTGTTACTTTTGGTGATTTCCTTTCCAAGCTTGTATTGTTTGTTTAAAATTTCCATGATGTTTGTTTTTAAATGATTGATTATTAACTAATGGTTCGATTACGATTGAATATTCTTGCCTTTTATTCTTTGGTCATACAGTCTATCTGTATTCCAGCCAAAGCCTAATGTGAAATATACTTTTGGTCTTAATTGATGTGGATGTAAAGTTTTCATAATACTGTTGTTTTTTATTGATGGTGTAAAATTGTTGTTTTTTTATCGTTCTTTCTAATTGATGTTTCTGAACTGTCGAATTGAAATGATGAATTGTTTTTTGGTTGTTTCCAATTGACTTACACCTAATAGACGAGTCGCAAATATTTTTGTTACAGTACTATGCATAAAAAGGTACCATTTTATGGAATATTTAACAGTATTTGATTTATAACGATAAGCCATTAATATTTAAAACATTGATTACCAATATTTTAAACTGAATATCTGCGAAAGCAACTCTTCTGTTAAAATTTAGGATATTATAAAAATACATGGAAATCAAACAAACGGGCTTTAGTAAAAGCAATCAAAATAGGGTAGGGCTTTTATCAATTGCACTTTATCGAGTATTATTTTCCCAAGGAAATAAATAAGAAGAAAAGGGGTTATATAAGGACCTATTCCAAATGTCCCAACAATGAAAACTATTGGCCCACATCGTATTTCGTTTACACTACCTTATCTATTTGTTTTCGCATTTCTATTTTATATCACGTCATGCAGTAAAGATGCAAGTATACTTACTGAACAGGAGGATGCAGTTTCTGAGGATACTGAAGAAATGAATGATGACAGCTCAAACGACGACACTTCAAATGATAACTCTTCTGACACCATGGATATACCCCCAACAGGTGCCGTTGTATTTAATCAAGACTTTACTCTTGATGCCACTAGGTCGGTTGCCAATTATGTTTTACCACAATCAGACTACAATCTATTTCTTGAAGGAGAAGGGAATTTGAAGCAGGTTTCCGAAAAAGCATATCAGTATTTTAAAGATGATTTTGATTATATCATTATTCTATCTGTAGAAGCTGTAAAACCGCCGGACTTGTTTTTCGGCAGATCTACCTTGGTTCAAAATCAAGTACAGGGGCTTGGGTCAAATACCTATGATAATTCTGCGACTTATGGTTCCGAAGGGAAATTGAAAAGCATCATTTATATGCCAAGAACAGAATATATTAAAAGTGGACCCTTTTTGCACGAAATAGCACATTCTTGGGGTAATAAAGGAATTATTCCGACAACCGTAGGTGGTCATTGGGGCTATGCCAGCGTTGCAGGACAACTGGGTGGCTTTGACGAAATCGAAGACCTTGGCAACAACACCTATCAAGGAAAACTCAACGGACAAAATGGATTCGGTGCTTTTGCTAATGGAGGAAATTCCGTTATCTATGGCGACTTAGAACTTTATGCAATGGGATTAATAGGAGCTGATGAACTTGAACCTATTCAGGTGGCGGTAAATCCCGAAGGCACACAGGCTTATGGTCAGTTTACGGCGGATGCCATAGGAATCTATACCGCACAGGACCTTATCAACGAACATGGCGCACGAGTACCCTCAACAGCTGATTCTCAAAAAGTATTCAAAGCACTCACTATTGTTATTTCCACAGAAGCCATATCACAAGAGAAGATGGATGAAGTCACCTCAAATCTTGATAATTTCTCAAGACAAGCTGCTCCGGACGCCTCTTGGGGAAGTACAAAGAACTTCTGGTTGGCCACAAAAGAGAAGGCAACTTTTGATTTTACGGTAACACAAGGGAACATTAAATAAAGTACCTATTCTTTATTTAATTCCTCCAGTAACTTGTCATAAGTCTCAATTTGTGTGAACAAACGTCCTCCTATATTGAGGATAGGTGCTTTGATAGAATCAATTGGGGCCGGTAAGTAGCTTTTCAACTGATCTACAATTTCAGGCTTTTCGCTTAGCAGGTGTTTGATATACTTATAATTGCTTGCATCCAATGGATTCACAATACTGTCACAAGTAAGGCATGCGTCTGTTATATAAAGCGTAATCGGTTTCTTTGGCTTTATTTTAATCCGTTCAAATTCTTTTTTCAAAGCTCGCCTCGAGAGACTGTCATTAACCAATAAATCATAGGTGTAATTTGGTTTTTTCCCTCTGGTCAAAACGATTGTCTTAAGGTGTACTTTAGATGCTGCTGGAACACGTATCCATCTAGGGCGGCCTTGACTTTGCCTAAAGTTTGTGCCCGATATTTTTATTTGAACATCAAAATCCTGTTCATTTTCATTGACAGCATAAAATGCCAAACGATTCGGAATATCTTTGGTTTCAACTCGAAGTGATGTATCCTGAGCATTTGTTTTTACTACAAAAAAAAGTAGCAATAGGAGTAATTTCAATTTCATAGCGTAATTTTTCTCGAAAGCGAAATATAAGGATTCTAATAGATATGGATAGTTAAATTCAATCAACTGCTCATCTTCTACGATTAAAAGACGGTCTTTAAGAGAAATTTAATAGCGATATACACCTTTATATAATATCTTAGAGAAATGTCACTGAAGTTTCTTTTTGCAAATATTCTTTTGTTTTGTTTGAGTAATGCTGCTGCCCAATATTCACAAGAAGATTGGGAGGATAGGGATACATGGATGAATGTTTCTGAAATCTTTGATTTTGCAGGGATAGAAAAAGGGAATCAAGTTGCTGACATAGGATGTCATGAGGGATATCTAAGTTTTCATTTATCAAAAAGAGTAGGGGAGTCAGGAAAGGTTTTCGCTGTTGATGTTGAAGGATATCGGTTGGAAAAGCTTAAGCAATATGCAAAAGTGCGGAAAGTACGGAACATAGAAGTGATTTTAGGCGATTATGACAATCCAAAATTACCCAAAGGAAGTCTAGATGTGGTTATTGTGATGGATACTTATCACGAAATAGATGGTTACATGGAAGTCTTAGGTCATATCAAAAAAGCATTGAAACCTAGTGGAAAAGTGCTTATTCTTGAAAAACTAAAAGAACAAAAGCGAGGAAAAAGTAGGGAAGAACAGGCAAGAGGACATACCCTATCATCAAAGTATGTAAAAGAAGAACTTAAGCAAGCGGGGTTTACTGTCACCAAAGAAGTCAAGGATTTTGGTGATTGGCAAGAGAATGAAGAAAAACAAATGTGGATAGTTGTTGCCGAACAAACTCCAACTGGCTAGTAGAATTTAACCAACATAGCTCAATATTTTTCCAATTATGAAAAATCCAATCATCTTATTCACACTAAGTATACTTGTATCATGTTCTTCGCAAAACTCCAAAAGCCTTTTCAATGGAAAAGACTTGACCGGCTGGCACATTGATGTTCCCAAAATGGATAGTATACCAGACGCTCGTAATCCTTTTATAGTCCGAGATGGAATGCTTGTGAGTCTGGGTACGCCACAAGGGCATATTATTACAGACGACGTCTACAAAGATTTTAGATTGGAAGTCGAATATCGTTTTGCCGGACAACCGGGTAATTGTGGTGTTTTAGTATTTGCATCCACTCCTAGGTCTTTGTACAAGATGTTTCCAAAATCTATTGAAGTACAAATGATGCATGAAAATGCTGGAGACTTTTGGTGTATCGTCGAAGACATTACGACCGATAATATGCTAGAACGCCGTGGACCAAAATCGGAATGGGGTATTACAGAAGGCAAGAAACGAAGAATATTGAATTTGACCGATGGTTCTGAAAAACCTTTAGGGGAATGGAATAGCATGTCCATAGAATGCTTAAATAACGAATTAAAAGTTTGGGTAAATGGAGATTTGGTCAACCATGGGTATAATGCCACGGCCAATAAAGGTCAAATTGCCCTTCAAGCCGAGGGGGCTGAAGTTGAATTCAGAAAAGTAGTGCTTACTCCAATTTCGCAACTGACCGAATAAATTTTAGTTTTTTCGATGTATTGCATATATCCGATAGCGATTACTTTGATAGTTTCGACGTAATAATTCCGTAAACCCTTATAAAGCTGTATTTTTGCAGTCCGGAAAAAGAAAAGGACAATATGGCGGAAATTGCAACAGCAGTACAGAATAAAAAAACCGACAAAGAACTTTACGAATACCAACAAGGTGCTATTAGCCAGATTTTCGATAAGTTCGAAACTGCACCCGAAGACCATCATCTACTATATCAATTACCAACAGGAGGAGGAAAAACAGTTATTTTCTCTGAAATGGTGCGGCAATATCTGAAAAAGCATAACAAGAAGGTGCTAGTCATGACACACCGGGTTGAATTATGCCGCCAAACCTCTGAGATGCTTACAGGTTTTGGTGTAACAAATAAGGTAGTTGATAGCAAGGCTGATTTGGATGACCAAGCGGAATATAGCTGCTATGTCGCCATGGTCGAGACCTTAAATAATCGTCTAAATGATGATAAATTAGATATTTCTGACGTCGGTTTGGTGATTATTGATGAAGCGCACTACAATTCCTTCACAAAGCTATTCAAGTTTTTTGAGAAATCCTTTATTCTGGGTGTTACAGCAACGCCTTTGAGCTCAAATAAGGAGTTACCAATGAAAGGTAACTACGATGAACTTATTGTTGGTGAAACGATTGAATCACTTATCGAGAACGATTTCCTGGCGCGAGCTGAAGTTTTCCAATATGATATGGGGCTGACTTCCCTTGAGATAGGTTCCAATGGAGACTACACAGTGAAATCTTCTGAGGATTTATATTCTAGTCCGGCAATGCTCGAAAAGCTTCTCAAAGCATATGAAAAGCATTCAAAAGGAAAGAAAACCTTGATATTTAATAATGGAATTAATACCTCCATCAACGTGTATCATACATTTAACGCCGCTGGATTGCCCATTATGCACTTAGATAATACGGCTACCAAAAAGCAACGTGCACAGATTCTGAAATGGTTTAAAGAAACTCCCGATGCCATTTTAACCTCAGTGAGTATCCTTACCACAGGTTTTGATGAGCCAACAATTGATACGATAATTCTAAATCGTGCCACCAAATCATTGACTTTGTATTATCAAATGATTGGTCGTGGTTCTCGTATTTTGAATAATAAATCGAAGTTTACGGTGATTGACTTAGGAAACAACATGTATCGTTTTGGGCCGTGGGGTGCTGATTTAGATTGGCAGACCATTTTCAAATCGCCCAATTTCTATATGGACCGCATTGCAGATGACGAAACTATTGAAGGTAGATTTAAACATGAAATGCCAGATGAGTTGCGTGAGGAGTTTTCAAAATCTGAAGATGTATACTTCGATATCAAGCAGGTATATGTAGATGCGACAAGCAAGGGAGAATCTTCTAAGGTCGTTTTGGAGCGGTCCATAGAACAACATGCAAAAATTTGTATCGAAAACAGTGAAGATGTCTATGATGCCCTCGGTTTAGCGAAAATGTTAAAGGACGATATTGACCAGCGTATACAGACCTACGCGAAGTGTATTAGCCGCAGTACGGGTAACTTCATTATTTGGTTAAAAGATGACTACAAGAAGAAGTTAAATGCCTATTTACGTCAGAACTTTGATGAAGTCTTTGAAAAGATTCATGGGCATCCTCCATTAGACTAGTCGTATTTACTTATAAAGCGTTGTACCTTTGTTTTGAAATACTTTGATTTTCAAAACAATAATACATGTCTTCATTCGACGATTTTAAAATTTCCACTCCCTTACGAAAGACCATTGCTGATTTAGGCTTCGAACATCCGAGACCTATACAGACCAAATCATTTCCGGTCATTCTTTCAGGGAATGACATGGTGGGTATTGCGCAAACCGGTACTGGGAAAACTTTCGCCTACATGCTTCCTATTCTGCAAATGCTTCCTTTTTCTAAGGAAAAACATCCAAGGGCTTTGGTTTTAGTGCCTACGCGGGAATTAGTAGTACAAGTAGTCGAGGAAATCGAGAAATTTGGAAAGTACACCTCACTTACTACCCTAGGTGTTTATGGCGGAACCAACATTAACAGCCAGAAAGAGGCCTTAGCAGAAGGTGCAGATATTATTGTTGCCACTCCTGGAAGATTATATGATTTGATGCTTAGTGGATCATTGCGAACAAAGTCCATCAAAAAAGTGGTGATTGACGAAGTAGATGTCATGCTTGATTTAGGTTTTCGGTTTCAATTGACCAATATTATGGACCTACTGCCGCAACGCCGTCAGAACATCATGTTTTCTGCGACCATGACGCAAGAGGTAGACAAACTTATCAATGACTATTTCAAAGCCCCAAGAAAGATTACAATTGCTGTTAGTGGAACTCCATTAGACAACATTTCACAGCATTGTTATGCAGTGCCCAACTTTTACACTAAGGTTAATTTATTAGTTGAATTGTTTAAGGATAAAAATCTCTTTAGCAAAGTTTTAGTATTTACCTTAAACAAAAAAACGGCAGATAGATTATTCACGGAAATTGATGAATTCTTCGGAAGTGAAGCCTGCATCGTACATTCCAACAAAACACAAAACTATCGACTCCGTTCTATCAAACAATTTGAAGAAGGAGAGAACAGAATATTGATTACAACTGATGTCATGGCGCGCGGACTGGATTTAGACCGAATCTCACATGTTATCAACTTTGATACGCCCATATTCCCTGAAAACTATATGCACCGAATAGGCAGAACTGGAAGGGCGGAAGAAAAAGGCGCTTCTCTTTTATTCTTTACAGAAAAGGAGAAACCGGCCAAAGAAGCAATTGAAGATTTAATGAAGCATGAGATACCACAACTCAAACTTCCAGAAGCTGTTGAAATCGCCACAAGATTAACTCCTGCCGAAACTTCGAAAATAAAGGAGCGTGATAATCCGGGGAAATCATCGAAGGATGATGAGCGCGGCGCTAGTTTTCATGAGAAAAAGGACAAAAATAAGCGTATCAACCAAGGCGGTTCTTACAAACGAATCATCGAGAAAAAATATAAAAAACGAAAGACCAAAGGTGATAAGAACTACAACAAAAGAAATAAACGTAAATAGTTAAAATTAAATTAATTATACTAATTCATATAATTCTAAACATTAATTAAATTTCCAGACTATAATTCTGCTTTTTTTATTCCCATGTTCTATTTCAACAGTGTAATATTCTGCCGCGAGTTTCTTTAATTGTTTTTTAATTTTTGGTAAATGCTCAGATTTCGAAACCAAACACGTAAAGACACCTACTTGCTTTTTAAAATGCACACTTTGCTTTATCATCCGCTTTAAAAAGAGAGCTTCACCACCATTACACCAAAGTTCATTGGCCTGTCCGCCAAAATTACGTTTGGTTTCTTCGGAATAACCCAGATTCTTCTGCTTTTTTATCGTTTCTTTTTCCGCATGTTCTTTAGACTTGTAGAAAGGTGGATTGCATAGTGTAAAATGAAAATATTCATCAGGTTCAATGACACCCTTAAATATATTCGCATTATCCTTCTGATGTCTTATTTCTATGGATTTAGATATTTGAGGATTGCTTTCTACATTCGACCTTGCAGCTAGTACGGCCTTCTCGTCTATATCACTTCCAACCATTTGCCAATTATATATTTGAGCCCCTAAAATGGGATAAATACAATTGGCGCCCACACCAATATCCAAGCCTTTACTTGTCCCATCAATCCCTTCTTCTTTCAAAATAGAGGAGATATGATGTATGTAGTCTGCTCGACCAGGAATTGGTGGACATAGATAGCCTTCTGGAATATTCCAGTCTACCAATCCGTAAGAATGCTTCAAAATGGCCTTGTTTAAAGCTAAAACTGCACTCGGATTCGCAAAATCTATAGTTTGAGCATCATTGGAGTTCCTAAAAACGTAAGAACTAAGCTCAGGATGCTTTCCTGAAAGGGCCTCAAAATCATAAGGAGTATTGTGAATATTACTGGGGTGCATAGGTAGAAAGTTGACAGTAAAGGTAGCTTTTAACTTGATAAATTTCCCTACTTTAGTTTTGCTTTAAAACCATCCATGAAAAAAATACTGCTATTGCTATTCGTGCTGAGCCTTGGCTGCAAAAGCACATCTTCTTTAACAGCCTCAAAGCATGAATATGCGAGACCTGTTGACACGACCAAACGGCCTATTTCTTATCAAAAGAAAAAGATTTATCATTTTGACGGACTAAGCGCCCGCAACGACTTTCCAGCAGCAAGACTAAATAGCATGACTCAAGACAATGATTCCACCTATACTGTAAACATCTGGCCTGAGAACTTTCCCATAAACCCAAGTCCTTGGTTTGCCTTTAAACTATGTTCGGAAACGGAGCGTGATGTCTACCTTAATCTGGAATATTCGAACGGAGCAAAACATCGGTATTCGCCAAAACTTAGTAAAGACGGAGAAAACTGGACTCTACTTGATTCAACATTGGTGCAACGAAATGTAGATAGTACTAACGCCCAATTGAAGTTGAAAGTCGGAAAAGATACTTTATGGGTAGCAGCCCAAGAAATACAAGACCATAGAAGGGTAGGAGAATGGGTGAAGAAAATGGCACAGAACACTTCGGTAACTCAAAAATCAGCAGGCAAGAGTGCTTTGGGTAGAGACTTATACCATTTGAATTTAACAAAAGGTACTTATGAGAAAAAGCCGACTGTTTTGATTATTAGCAGACAACACCCACCTGAAGTTACTGGTTTTTTATGTATGAAATCGTTTGTAGAAACTATAATCGAAGAAGGAGCTGACAATGGATTTTTAGAAAAGTATCGTGTGATGGTATACCCATTAATGAATCCTGATGGAGTTGATTTGGGACACTATCGTCATAATACAGGGGGAGTTGACTTAAATAGGGATTGGAGTCAATATCATCAACCAGAAATAGCGCAGGTTACAAGTCATATGGTTGGCGAAACCGTAAGCAACAAGAATGATGTGGTGCTCGGACTTGATTTTCACTCTACCTATCGGGATGTGTACTATACCCCAGACCAGAGCATTGAAAGAAAGATACCTGAATTTACGAAAGCTTGGCTCGAAAAGATTAGAGTTGCCGTAGGATTAGAAGATATTAATGAAAGTCCAGGTATGAATGAAAGACCTACCTCAAGCGCTTGGTTCAATCGGCAATTTGGAGCTACCGGTATCACCTACGAAATTGGCGATGACACGCCAAGGGATTTTATTGCTACCAAAGGAAGAGAATCAGCTCGCGCCATGATGGAATTGCTACTTGCCGAATGAAGAAATCCAAAAATACCCTTTTAGTTGTTCTCGCTTTTTTCTCCATTTATGTCATTTGGGGGTCTACCTATCTATTGAATAAAATAGCAGTAACGGAATTGCCTCCCTTTATGTTGGCTGCGGTCCGTTTTATCACTGCAGGACTCTTGATTTTTGTGATTTGTAAATTTGTTGGAGTTTCAATCGCCATTACCAGAAAACAGCTTTTAAATACCGTGATAGCTGGTTTCCTATTTCTGAGCTTCGGAAACGGGGTAGTCGTATGGGCCTTGAAATATGTAGACACAGGTTTGGCAGCGCTTGAAATATCTGCACAACCCCTAGTCGTACTTATACTGATGTTGATTTTTCAGGGTAAAAGGATTCAACTCATGTCAATGGTAGGGGTGTTTTTAGGAATCGTCGGGATTTATCTTTTGGTAAGTCAGAAGCAGATTTTAAACCAAGAGAACTCCATTTTAGGCATGGTAATGATTCTTTTCTGCATGATTAGCTGGGGATATGGAAGTCTTTTTGTCGGTAAAGCGGACTTACCAAAAAACTATTTGGTCAACACAGGTTATCAAATGTTTACAGGTGGAATTATGCTCGTTGGGTTCAGTCTTGCCTTCAGTGAACCTTGGTCTTTTCCTATAGAATGGAGCCCAAAGGTAATCTATACAATGCTGCTATTGATTGTTTTTGGAAGCATTATAGCCTTCACATCTTTTAACTATCTATTACGGCAAGTTTCTCCCGAGAAGGTAGCTACTTCAACTTATGTGAATCCTATTATTGCTTTACTATTGGGATGGTATTTTCTAAACGAACAAATTACCTTACAGTCGATTATTGCAGCGGCAGTATTGTTAACAGGAGTTTATTTCATAAATACGAAGAAGAAATTGACCCTTTTTTCAAGATTTGGCAAGGTGTCTTCTAAAACTGATAATGACAATCAGTAGAAAATTCCTGAAAAATTGTTCCTTGGAATATCCTTCACAGCGTCTGCGATAACTTTTAATCCTAAATAATGGTCATACATTTTCGGGTCAGGATTGACATGATTAAAATTTCGATGTCTCCAAAAAGTCATTGAAGCAGCAGCGTAAACAGTGAATGCTTGTAGTGAAAACCTTTCTAATTCATTTAATTCGATTTCTTTCTGATAGCCATTAAGAAGATTATTGGCTTTATTTAGGTTCAAGGTTTCTTCATCAGAACAGAGTCCGACTAAAGTCATACCGATATCAAAAATGCGAAAGTAATTTGCAGCCTCTTCAAAATCCATAATACAAACATCATTTTCAGCTGGATTTATTACAATATTGCTGAAGAAAATATCACTATGGATAAGGCATTTGGGTAAGTTTTCTGAAAAGTAGGGTTCTATATAATCCTCGATTTCCTTTAACCACGCTTCAAAGGCTGAACCGGCAGCGTAGGTGCTAACTTCGCGGAAATACTCTTTTCCATAGGCCAACACTTTTGGCAAATAACTAGGAGCTTCTATTTTATGTAATCTTCCTATCTCTGTACCAATAGTCTCTAGCAAAGTGGCGGTAAGGTTCTCGATAATCTCTCCGTCAATGAACACCTTTAGCATTACTGGTTTGCCCTTCCAATTAGAAATAGGTTCATCGGTAACTGTCCGTAATAGTTTTGAAGTTTTGAATGTATTTTGCGCCAGGTACTCTAATAAATAGGCTAACTCCTGAGCACTTTGTTTTGTTTTTTGTTCGCAAATAGTTAGAACATAGCGTTGATTCTCGGCGGTGACGAGATAGTTTGTATTCTCTGAACCCCCACTTAAAACTGAAAATGATGTTACCTTTTCGATGTCGTACCAATCGCAAATTTCATCAATATTATGTTGGTTTAATACAGAATACTGGGACATGCTAATTGTGTGTATTATGTTTTAAATCCCAGTCGGCATTCATTCGGCACAAGAGTTCTTCTTCCAAATGGTAACAATCAATCAAATATACTTTTTCACGGAGTGTTTTGGCTTTTTCTATGGAAGGGTGTTTTCCCTTTTCAGAAATAGTTTTTACCTGCAAAGCATCTTTCATAACCTGCGGAAATTTCGCAGGATGAGCAGTAGCTAAACATACTAATTTTTTATCCCCAAGTATATCTTTTAAGTCATGTACGGCCGCTAGAGCCACTGCTCCATGCGGATCAAGCAAATAGTTTTCAGTAGTATATACTTCCTTGATTACCTCAAGTGTTCGTTCATCCGAAATGCTTGCGGTCAAGAATCCCTCAGAATAAGCCGCAAGGGTTTCTTTATCAAACTCAACTTTCCCGAATGTCTTAAATTCATCAGACCACTTTTTAATTTTGGTTGCATCTTCATCTACACAGAAATACAAAAAGCGCCAAAAGTTATAGGGTATCAGAATATCAATGGCTGAAGAAGGCGTTTCAAAAATGGGTTGTTTTGAAAACACACCTTCGGAAAATATCCGATGGAGACAGGCATTCGTGTTATTTGCGATTACATATTTATCTATGGGTAATCCCATTTTACGAGCTAATCCGCCTGCGCATAAATTCCCAAATGCTCCAGAAGGTACAGACATATTGATTTCTTCTCCGATAGTCTCCACAACTTTTAGGTATCCGTAGAAATAATGAACTGTTTGCATCATTACACGACCCCAATTGATGGAGTTTACACTAGACAAATGGACTTTCTCCTTAAACTGAATATTCGCATACAGATTTGCAATCACCAAATCCAGGTCATCTCCTCCATCAAGACAATTCGATACTCCTACGGGATGAATATTTGAATGCGTCAAAGTAGTCATCTGCCGTTCTTGTTCTTCAGTAATCAATCCTTTTGGATATAATACCCAGGCAGATAAATTTGACTTCCCAGCGGTAAAATAGGCCGTTGCAGGTCCTGTATCGCCTGTAGTCGCGACTATGAGTGATTTAAATTCATTTTTCCTCTTCAAAAAGAAATCCACCAAATTCACAAGGAAGGCCAAACCAACATCCTTAAAAGAAATAGTAGGGCCATAAAACAATTCCATGATATGGATGTCCTTTTGAGACTCCATTTTGTATAGTGGAATTACCTCAGGCTTCTCAAAAGGAGTATAGGCATCCTTCAGCAATTTCTTTAATTCAAACTCCGAAATGACGGAGCGGTTAATAAAAAGAGATAAAATTTCAAAGGCCAAATCTACATAGGCTAAATCCCTCCATTTTTTTAGTTGCTCCAAAGATATCTTAGGAAGTTCTGAAGGGACATACAATCCGCCATCGGAAGCAAAACCATCAAGAATAGCAGTTTCCAAATCTACTGGAATTCCTCCGCCTGTATTGCTTACAAATTGCATCATCTAGGCGTTTTCTTCTTTATATTTTTCATAAACAGCGGTTGTAATCATAATATCTTGAACAGCAACTCCGGTTAAGTCAACAACAGTTATCTGTTCTTCACTAGTCCGTTGTAAATCGGAATTTTGAATTGCATTCCCCAGTTCCATGATTTTATCTTCGGTAATAAACCCATTAGAGACTGCTTGGTAAATCTCGCCTCTACTTTTACTTTGTGGAATGCTGTCGGCCACAACGATATTCGCTTTTTTAAGAACAGAGCCGTCCAACTCTTGTTTCTCTGATGTATCGGAACCCACTGCAGTAATATGAGTGCCTGGTCGAATATTATCAGCTGTAATTAAGGCTAGTTCAGATGGGGTAGTGGTTACAATCAAATTGCAATTTTGGGTAACGTCGAGCGCTGATTCTGCAATATGAATGTCGAATTTATCACCCATTTCTTCTTTAAACCGAAGCACATTCTCAGCTGTTCTTCCCCAAACCCAAACGGATTTACATGGTTTGGTTTTCTGAAGGTACTGCAATTGCATTTTAGCTTGAATGCCCGTTCCTAGAATACCAATGCCTTCAATATTTTTTGGTGCAAAATATTTGGCAGCAACAGCTCCGGCAGCAGCAGTTCGTACATCAGTTAAGTATCCTTCATCCAACAAAACGGCTACGGTTTGTCCTGTCTTTTGATTGAATAACAACATTATGCCCTGGCTAGATGGGAGTCCTAAATTCTTATTTTCGTAAAAACCGGAAGCAATTTTAATGACATAGAAATCGTCTTTTTTAATATATCCATATTTTATATGAACATCTCCTGGAGGATTATCAAATAAAAGCTCACCAACTGGTGGCACAACTGTATTCCCATTGCTATACTGAACAAACCCTTCGGACATAGCGGTAACCACATCTACATTTTTTAAAAGGGATTTGATTTCTTCTAGTTCAATTACTGTAGTCATAAAGAATTTTCTTTGCAGCATTAAAAGTAGGCATAAAGAAAAAATCTCCATACACCAAACCAATTTTTGTCAGTTCAGCATATAGCGATTGTCCGTACTGCTTTTAAAAAATGAAAAATTCCTCTTTGTTTTTATACGAACCTGCGAACCGCATAAGCCCAGGCGATAAACAAAAACTGGAAGGGCAATCGTATGAGAGCTGCATCATGGTTTCCAATTGCTGGAATATCAGAAAAGACATCTGAAATATGAATAGGTAAGAAAATCAGCATCAATAAAATCACTCCCGTTGCACCTAGTTTAGTGTACTTTGGAATAAACATCAAAACACCCAATACGATTTCAACAATTCCCGATGCATAAACCATCATTGTCTTTGCTGGAAGAAAAGTTGGTACAAAGGGTTCGTAGAATTCAGGTTTTAAAAAATGTTGTATTCCTGCATAAATCAAGAAAATTGATAATAAGACCTGTAAAACTTTCCATACTATTTTCATAAATATATTATTTAGCGTAATAATTCTTGGTCATCTGTTCCATAACCCAATTGGTTCTGATGGCCGAATCGCCCGTACTAGGGCATATTCCATATCCTAACAAATCATCAACAATGGTCTGTATTAAGGGTTGTTGGATGTGATAGGGGAGTTCAAACTCAAAAGTTTCCAAAGGATAACCAGATTTTTCAAGAAAAATCTTCGGCTCTCCAAAGAATGAGATCGTTATTTGTCCCTTCGAACCAATAAAGGTCATTTGATCTTTTTCTGATACGTCGTCAACGGTAAAACACCAAGAACCAGAGCCAATGATTCCATTTTGAAAAACAAAACTCGAAGAGATAATGTCAGCGGCATGATATTTTCTGGCTTGATTTCCTGCAAAACCTGCCACTGATTTAACAGGTCCCAAAACATAATCCAAATAATCCAATTGATGTGCTGCCAAATCAAAAAAGTAACCACCACCAGAAACGTTCGGGTCTATACGCCAATTCGTCTGCATTGAAGACGTGATGTTTGCAACAATATCTGGGTCGAGCGTTTTGAACATTTGTACATTTACCATTCTGATATCACCAATAGCATTGTCATCCAAAAACGATTTCAGTTTTTCAAAGTTGGGAAGTTTCCTTCGGTAATAGGCAATGTATAAAGGGACATTAGCCTGTTTACATACATCTATCATTTCTTGGCACTCAACAGTTGTCCGGGCCATAGGTTTCTCAACATATATCGGCTTACCAGATTTGGCCGCTTTAATTGCCAAATCTTTATGAGCATTTGGGGGCGTTGCGATATAGATAGCATTTACATTCGGATCATTGATTAATTCATCCGCATTATCATACCAGGTACCCACTCCATGTCGTTCCGCATAATCTTTAGCCTTTTCTCCGCTACGTCGCATAACAGCAACCACATCGGAATTGGCTATTTTCTGCATGGCGGGAGCACTTTTTACTTCACAAACATCACCAACACCAAGGATACCCCATCTGACCTTATCGGCCTTAATTTTTCTTTTCATTATGTTTGATTTTGTAAAGCGAGGAGTTCTTCCCAAACTTTGTCATTTACGGGAATACCATTTTTCATATGTTCAGTTCTTCTTTTCACGGTTTGGCTACCCGGATATTCGATAGACTTTCCTTCTTGCTCAGACATAGCATTGGTGATGTGATTAATAATTTCATCAACTAACTCCTTATGCCTAGCTCCATCATTCATTTGTTCGGTGTCAAAGCAAATAAATACCTGCGAAAGTCCATACTCCGCTTCGAGTTCCCCAATTTTTGCCGTTGATTTTCCTGAAGAAAGTAGCGTAACCATTAAATCTACCAGAATTGACATTCCCGAACCTTTCCAGTACCCTGTTGGTAAAAGGCGCTTAGTTCTTAATATTGCCTTTGGGTCCGTAGTAGGTTCTCCTTCGGAATCAAATCCGCCATCAAAAGGAAGTTCTTTTCCATCCATCGCATACTTTTCCATTTTCCCATAAGAGAACTGTGATAGCGACATATCCAAAACTATGTGCCCCTCGGTATTTGGTACAGCCATAATCAACGGATTGTTACCCGTGTTAGCCTCCTTAGCTCCCCATGAAGGCATATTGGGCATAGTGTTCGTGAAACACATGGCTATGCAGCCCGCTTCCGCAGCTTGCCACCCGTAAGATCCTCCACGCATCCAATGGCTACCGTTTTGAAGCGCAACGCAGCCCATTCCACTTTCTTTCGCCAGTTCGATGGCTCGATTCATACAAAAGTGAGCCGTTAAAGGCCCAGGACCTAATCGTCCATCCCAACGTTCGAAATTACCAAGTGACAATTGAAGTTTGGGTTTAGCGTCTAACTTAACATAACCATCGGTTATGGTTTTAAGAAATACAGGGAAACGATTAATTCCATGGGAATGATAGCCATCCACAGTGGAATCCGCAAATATTTTTGCACAGCGAGTAGCATCGGTATTTGATAATCCTGTTTTTAAAAGTATCGATTCAAATACCGACATTAATTTTTTATATGAAATTATGGTCATTTTTTTGCTTTTGTAACTAAAAGGTAAAATTCAAAAATTCCTGTCAACTTAAATGGAATTATTCATCAGTAAAATACAGAGAAACGGCAATAGGCTTTAAACCAATACATTATTTCATATCAAAAATTGTAAATAAAATACTACAAATTATGTAGTTCATCGACAATATTTGTAATACATCGGCGTTTTTAGATGGATTAAACACATAACCCAACTAAAAATGCACTTTTATTATTTAAGAAGCACTTTTACTTCTTTAGCGCTAATAAGCTTAATTTTTGGATCAATTTCTGATACTTTCGAAACCAACTTCTTTTCTAAAAATAGTGATTTTGTAATAGAAAGTAACATAGCATCAAAGTCCAGTATGTTACTGGAAGAATTCTTTATGGATTTTGATGGAGACGGTATTCCTGATGAAGAGGATCAAGATGACGACAATGACGGAATATCAGATTACGAAGAAGTCGGTGGTGTCCAAATCGACCCTCTTACGTGTAATGGCTCAAGACTTAAATTCATTGACTTTGTAGAGGAGTCTGGTGATGGTGATGGTTTATTTGAGGTGGGTGAAGTATTTCGTTTTACGGATGTAAACCCGATAGATGCAACAGACGCTTTGCTTACCATAGTTGAAATGGTAGATGGGGTTATTAATGAACTTGATGACACTGACGAAGGTTTTGTGGATGCATTTCAACCCAACATGACTTTTTCCGGCATAGGAAAGCCAAGAATTACATACAATATTCGTTTTGTAGACGCTGGTACCAACAACCCAAGAATGATAGAAAGTTTTGGAGGGATAATTAACGACGTTGATTCCTCAGACGTGGTTAAGGAATCATATATAGTCTATAGCCCAAGTATTTATGCGCTTGACAACCCTACTGCTATTGACGTTGTCGATATGGGTGGAGGAGTAATTGAATTTGCTGCAGATGGTACAGCTAATCAAAATTCCATTGGAACTAATCCTTTATATCAAGGTTTCTGGCAAATCAATAACGTTGAAAGCGTAGATTTTACATTTCAGTTGATTAAGACCACCGAGCAGGCTTTTGCAAGACAATATTCGCTTTTTTTCGATGAATGTTCGATTTCAAGTTTTAATGCTCCAGATATCAATCTTCAATTTGAATTTGCACCTGATACTGATGGTGATGGTATAAAAGATTATCAGGATGTTGACTCCGATAACGATGGAATCTACGACGCTATTGAAGCTGGCCATGGACAACCCATTGATAAAGATGGGCGAATCATAGGTGCAGTTAGTGATGATGGTATGATAGATAACTTGCAAGGGCCAGGGGAAGAAAATAGTGGTAGGTACCGTTTTAGTGAAACCGATACCGATAATAACTTCACTCCAGACAGATTAGAGCTAGATTCTGATAAAGATGGTTGCTATGATACCTCAGAAGCAGGTTTTATAGATGCGCTTCCTGGGGCGATGCCAGATGGGTATTTGGGTTCAGCCTTTCCTGTCACTATAAATATGTTTGGTGCTGTTACCAGCGGTGAAATGGATCAAGGGTATACCACACCGAGAGATCTTTTTACAAATGGAGTTCCTGATTTCCAAGAGGTTGGTCCTGATGCAGATTTAAATGGAATTTCTGATGGCTGTCAAGATATCGATGGGGATGGGGTTATTGATCTTGACGATCTTGATGACGATGATGACGGTATTCTTGATTCTGTAGAACAGCAGGGTCTCTTTCCAATGGCAGATGAAGACGGAGATGGTATCTTTGATTTTGCGGATATCGATTTTTCAGGCTTTGTTGACTTTAATAACGATAACATCAGCGACCAATTCGATATTGATTTAGATGGGATTATTAATCAAGATGACCTTGATTCTGACGGAGATGGTATCCCTGATAATATAGAGGCCCAACTAACAAATTCCTATGTATCACCAGCTGCCATTTTTGATGCTGAAGGTGTTGACATCAATTATCCAGGGGGATTGAATCCCGTAAACAAAGATGGTGATTTATTCCCTGATTTCTTGGATGTAGACAGTGATAACGACACCTTAACTGATACTTTTGAAACGGAACTTCAACTTACTCAAAGTGATTTAGATAAAGATGGATTAGATGCCGTTACAGATATTACAAATGGCTATACAGATGTCAATGGAAATATAGACGACCCTACGATTTTACCAGACAAACAATCTCCTGGGGCCGATGTAGATTATAGAGATTCCAATACAATTCCTGTCGCTTCGAATGATGTTTTGGAAATTAACCAGAATAGTTCCGCAGGCCTTGACAATCAAATTGATGTTTCTCTTAACGACCTTATTGGCCTTGATGGCGGAGATACCGACAATTACGATATTACTTCACAGCCTTCCAATGGCACTGTCACAGAGATTAGTGATGAGTTTTTGAATACGTGCCCGAACGAAATTTCTTCGGAGCTGATGTTTTTCAATACACTTTAAACGACAGTAATGGCGATTCAAATTCAGCATTGGTCAACATCATGATTAATGTACGTGATTTTGACGGAGATGGTGTACCTGATGCGGATGATTTAGATGATGATAACGATGGTATTCCTGATGCCTTAGAAGAAGAAGGTGACCCGAATAGGGATACTGACATGGACGGAGAAGTAGATGGAATGGACTTAGATGCCGATGGAGATGGGATTTTAGATGCAGTGGAATCTGGAAGTGGGGCGGAAGACCCGAACAATGATGGTATTCTTGATGGTCCATTTGGTACGGACGGAATTCCGGATCAAGTGCAAAGTCAACCAGATGCGCAGACAATCAATTACACATTGCAAGATAGTGATGAAGACGGTATTCCTGATTTTCAGGATATAGACGATGACAACGACCATGTAATCACTGAAATCGAAGATGTAAACGGAGATGGAAACCCTTTAAATGACGATAGTGATTCCGATGGAATTCTTGATTATCTAGATTTAGATGATGATGGAGATACTATAAATACTATTGACGAAGATGTCAATATGGATGGAGACCCTACCAATGATGATACTGATTCAGATGGGCTTCCCAACTATTTAGACATCGATGATGATGGTGATGGAATACCCACCATAGATGAAGATACAAATGGAGATGGAGACCCAACCAATGACGATTCAGATGAAGATGGCATACCCGATTATCTTGATATGGATGATGACGGAGATGGAGTAAATACCATAGATGAAGATATTGATGGCGATGGAAACCCAACCAATGACGATTCAGATGGTGATGGTATTCCCAATTATTTAGATGATGATGATGATGGGGATGGTGTGCTGACTTTAGATGAATTGGGAGATATTGATAACGACGGTATTCCTGACTATCTAGAGGAAAACAACAGCGATCCAAATGCTGAAGATGGCATTGAGATTTTTAATGCGCTAACACCAAATGGCGATGGCGAAAATGATGTCTTCATCATTAACGGTCTTGACAAGATGATAGCGAACGAGCTAGAAGTTTTCAACCGATGGGGCGGAATAGTCTACAAGACAAAGGACTATGGGAAAGGAGGTCGCTTCTTCAGTGGAGAATCCACAAGTGTCACTGCCGTGTCTAAAGGTGACCAACTGCCCGAAGGTGTATACTTCTATGTCCTTTCCTATGAAACTCCAGATGGAAAAATCAAAAAACAATCAGACTTCCTATACATTAACCGGTAACCCAAACTAGAAAAAGAATGATGGTATGTCAACGTATCATCCCAATTAAATCGTGCCTAATGAAAACGCATTTTAAATATTATATTCTCATCCTGTTTTTCCTAATAGGTCTTCAATCGTATACGCAACAAGAAGCGCAGTACACGCAATACATGTATAATACGCTAAGTATTAACCCTGCATATGCTGGTTCAAGGGATGGGCTGACCCTTACGGCCTTGTATAGAAATCAATGGATTGGCGTGGGAGGCGCCCCTGAAACACAAACCTTGACCTTTGACACTCCCTTGGGAAATCTAAGCAATTCAGGGATAGGAGTATCCATCGTGAATGACAAAATTGGACCTATTCAAGAAACCTATTTTGATATTGATTACTCGTACACCATGCTAATTTCTAAAAAAGGGAAACTAGCTTTTGGATTGAAAGCAGGAGGGCATCTATTAAATATCGATTTCGAGACCTTAAATGAATATTCCAGTAATGATGTTTTGATAGATGATAATATCGATAATAAGTTCTCGCCCAATTTCGGGTTAGGCGCCTTTTATTACACCAATAATTTTTACTTAGGATTATCAGCGCCAAACATTTTGGAAACAAAACATTTTGATAAATCGGCTGATGACACTAATGGGTTTACAAGTTTAGCATCTGAACGTATCAATTTATACTTGATTTCAGGTTATGTGTTTCAGCTAAACCCTAATTTAAAATTCAAGCCCGCAGGATTGGTTAAATTAGTTACCGGAGCACCTTTACAAGTAGATATTTCCACCAATTTCTTAATTAAGGAAAAGCTGACTTTAGGCCTTGCATATCGTTGGGGTTCAGGAGTGAGTGCACAAGCGGCATATCGCATCAAACAATCATTTTTATTAGGCTTTGCATATGATTGGGAACCAAGTTCTCTTGGAGCAACCCAATTTAATGCAGGCTCATACGAGCTCGTCTTACGTGTTGAATTGTTCAACAAACGAAAAATAGTATATCCCAGATTCTTTTAATACAACCTCAAAGTTTAATCATGCAAAAAATAATCACACTTCTATTCTTTTTTCTAGTTCTTGGTGTAGGCTCAGTAATCGCACAAAAACGTTTGCTTAAAAAGGCAGACAAACATTACGAAAACCTTGCTTATAAAGATGCTATTGGTTTATATGAACAAATCGTCGACGCTGGTAAAGCTGACTTCGATGTGTATCAAAAACTTGGGGATAGTTACTACTATAATTCCGATTTGAAAAACGCTTTGAAATCGTATCAGAAGATGTTGTCCCTGAGTAAGAATGTTCCTGCGGAATACTATGCGCGTACGGCATCCGCCCTAAAAAATAGTAATGATTTTGAAGGGGCAGACAAATTATTGAAAGAACTTCGCGAACTCAAAGAAAATGATTCAAGAGCAGCGAAATTAAGTGCTTTACCAGAATACCTTCGTGACATTACCGCAACCTCTGGGCGTTATTCCTTAGCAAATATTGGTGCAAACTCCCCGCAGGCTGATTTTGCTCCTGCTTTTTATAAGAATGAACTGGTATTCTCCTCCGCTAGAGGAAATGGTAATAGCACCGAGACAAAAAATAAATGGACAGGTCAATCTTACCTAACCTTAATAAAGGCAGCCATAATGGAAGACGGCCAACTCTATAAACCTGAAGTCTTTTCAAGAAAATTGGACGCCCAATTGCATGAATCAACAGCGACTTTTACAAAAGATGGAAGTACGGTCTATTTTACGAGGAACAATGTTGAGGGAATTGGATTCAAAACCGATACCACAGGTCAGGTACGCTTAAAGATATTCCGTGCTCGGATGGACGCGAAAGGAAACTGGCGTGATATTGAAGAGTTGCCTTTTAATGATGATAGCTACTCTGTAGCCCATCCTGCCTTAAGTCATGATGAAACAAAACTATATTTTGCTTCTGATATGCCCGGTACTAGAGGGATGTCCGACATCTTTAAGGTAGATATTAATCCCGATGGTAGTTTTGGTATTCCTGCAAATATGGGTTCAAATATCAATACTGAGGGAAGAGAAACCTTTCCACATGTAACTGAAAAAGGAGTTTTATACTTCGCCTCCGATGGTCATTTGGGATTGGGCGGACTAGATATTTTCGCGACGGGAAAAGTACTGAACAACAAAGTAATCAACTTGGGGACTCCAGTAAATGGCCCGGCAGACGACATGACTTTTATCATTGATGAGTCTACGGGAAAAGGATTCTTCGCTTCAAACCGTGAGGGGGGAAAAGGAGATGATGACATATATACGTTTATTGAAAGCAAATCCCTGGTAGGGAATTGTTTTGGAAACTTTCAACTTACTGTAAAGGACGATAAGAGCAATGAACTTTTAGCAGCTTCACTAGTAGAGTTTAAAAATCCGGAAGGAGATATTGTAATTTCGAATAAGACAGATGCCAATGGAATGATAAGTTCTAATTTTGACTGTGCTGATGTATTGTATACTATCAATGTCAGTAAAACCGATTACATGGCCAAAGCTCAAGATTTCAAGGCTTCATGGGATGAAACCAAACCATCAATTGAAATCAAGATGCGAAACATTGCTCCAAAAATAGGCAGCGATGTTATCAGTATTTTAGGGCTTGACCCCATTTTCTATAAACTCAATAAAACAGAGACTTTAGACCGCAATAAGCTCGAGTTAGACCAAGTCGTATCATATCTCAAAAGGTATCCTAATGTTCATGTCAAAGTAGTCTCACATGCGGATAGTCGCGGTAGAAATGCATATAACCTAAGTCTTTCAAAAGACCGCTCTTTTGCAACAGCCGCTTATTTAATGCGAAATGGAATATCTGAATATCGTTTGCGCCTTGATGGTCAAGGTGAAAACATCATCTTAAATCGTTGTGTAGACAATGTCGAATGTGAAGAAGAAGAACATACACGTAACAGAAGAACAGAATTTATTATCGTAAAAATTTAATACTCAAACACTTTTTGTAGAAAGAGCTTTACAATTTCAGGGTCCATGCTGGTTTGTAGGGCTTTTTCAATTCTATAATTTAGCCAAAGGGATACTATTCATACAAAATCCCAATCCATCTATACAATTCCTCTTATAAAACCATAAGAAAAATAATACATTGCTAACCTAACCAGTTCTAGGTTCCCCTTGCAACCTACTCTAATGTGCTTGTAGAGAACATAAAGGGGCGGCCATGAAACTTACAAGAGCTTTCTTTTTTTTAGTATTTACCCTTTTTAGTATATCCCTATTACTTCAGGGGTGCTACTCAGTTCGTTTAAGAAGTATTGAAGGAGCTTACGAACCCGAAGTGCCATTAGTACGTGAGGACTATTATAGGGGAATGGCAGTTATTGAGCTAGATACTACTATTAGCATCAATGCCACCACAAAAGATTTCACTTTACTTATCAAAAAGAGTGATTTATGCCCTTCTGGGAAATTGCACACTGTGGAATACAGAAATACATTTGGGAGTGTACTTCTTAGCGCCGTAACCTTTGGAAGAAAGCGCAAGGTGAAAATCAAATATGTCTGTATGAAAGAAAATCCTAATTAATCGACAATGGCAACAACTACAAAACATCCGCTTAACAAATGGGATACGCTTCATAATAATGGTCCTTTTCCTCTGAAAATTTTATACAAAACAAAATTAGAGGGTTCTGGTATAATGCCATCAAAACTTGATCGCTACAATGATGCAGCAAAAGAAATACAGCGACTTATAACAGAGGCTAAAAATCAAAGTGAGGGCTTTCGTGCCTATGGCTCAGCATGGTCAATGAATAATGTTGCCCATCAAAAGGATCGTATGCATTTCAATGGTGCGATGAATTTGAATTTTACATTTGCAGATCAAGACCTGCATTCTATGTCATCGTATAATGCCTCAAATCTATTTTTGTTTCAATGTGGGAATACCATAAAAGAGGTGTCAGGAAAACTAGCTAGCCATGGAAAATCACTAAAGACCACCGGCGCTAGTAATGGTCAGACTATAGCGGGGTGTATATCAACCGGAGTCCATGGTTCCGCCTTTGGCGTAGGCTCTGTACAGGATTATGTAGTTGGACTAAATTTGATTATTGGACCCAACCCTGGAGATATTGTTTATTTAGAGCGACATACCAAACCTGCCCTTAATGATGTCTTTGGTCAAAAATTGAAGGCAAGAATAATTCGAAATGACGAGCTTTTCAATGCTGCGCTCGTTGGATTAGGAGCCTTTGGTTTTATTCATGGAGTAGTCATTGAAGCTCAAAATTTATTCTTGCTAAAAAGATATGTCAGAAAGATAGATAAGAAGATTGCGTTGAAATTGGCAGAGACCATGAATTTTAAAAACTCTACTTTCAAAATCGAAGGAGAAACCGATGTTAATGGAAAAGGGAAAACGCCCTATCACTATAAAATTTTTATAAATCAATATAAAGATGATGGCAAATATGTTGTGGAATGCATGTACAAAAAGCCATACAGGCAATCCTATCCGGACCCGTTTCCAGTTATTAAAACATCTTTGTATGGAGATTTGATAAACCTGATAATTCAGATTAGTAGACAATTTCCAAAAACAATTCCACTGTTCATTAAAAGTCTTGAAAAAGCTATCCTGCCAAATGTCGATGAAGTATCAATAGGTACACTTGCAGAAACCTTTTGGGATGCTCCTTATCAAGGTCCGGCGTTCGCTATTTCATTTGGTGTAGATCATAAGGACTCCTCAAAAGCTTTGAAAATTCTTGCAGATGTCACCAAAAACGATGGCCCCATTCCGGGCATATTTGCCATGCGATTCGTAAAAAAATCAAAAGCAACCCTGGCTTTTTCGCGATTTCCAATAACATGCATGATTGAAATAGATGGTGTGTTATGGAAGAAATCAAAAAAACTAATTGGTCTTAAGGAAATTTCAAAAAAGATGATTCAGGCCTTGAAGGGAAATAATATTCCTTTTACCATGCACTGGGGTAAAAATTCGGATTGGGGTTTCAACGGACTTGTAGATCATATGTATGGCGCCGATGCATCGACTTGGAAGACCTTTAGAAGTGCGCTTTTATCAGAAGACATGCAAAAGTTATTCTCAAACGGCTTTTTAAAAACAGTAGGTCTTTCGGAAGAGCAGTTAAATATTCCCAATAATTTAATTGCTTCGCGAATTTGATTTCAATTTATCCTACAAAGTCCGAAATTGCATCGGCGACATCGACGATTATTTTTGATTGCTTCAGCAACACCAAATCGGCACATCTTTTGGCGTAGATGGAATATTGAGTATATTTAATCAGCACATTTCCAAAACCTTATGAATATGGCTGATAAAATCAAAAAAAACGATTCCAATTCAGGTCGTAGAGAATTTCTTAAAAAATCAGGAATAGTACTAGTTGGAAGTTCAATAGCGTATCCTTCAGCCATTTATGGCTCAAGACCAACCTTTAAGGATTCCATTATAAAAGTAGGCCTTATTGGATGCGGAGGTCGAGGAACCGGTGCGGCTTCCCAAGCTTTGCATGCCGATCCAAATGTTGTATTAACGGCCATGGGAGATGTTTTCGAAGACCGTCTTGAAAGTTCCTTAGCAGAACTTATAAAACTTAAGCCAGATCAACTCAAGATGGACAAAGCGAATAAGTTCATTGGTTTTGATGCGTATCAAAAAGTTATTGATTCGGGCGTTGATGTTGTACTGTTAACAACACCTCCAGCTTTTAGACCAGACCATTTTGTCGCTGCAATCAATGCAAACAAACATGTTTTTTGTGAAAAACCAGTAGCTGTTGATGCGCCTGGTATTCGAAAAGTTCTTGGAGCTGCAAAACAAGCCAAGGTAAAAAATCTAAATGTCGTATCTGGCTTTTGCTTTCGTCATGACTTAATGAACAAGGCAACCTTAGAGCGAGTCCATAAGGGTGAGATTGGAGAAATAAGGTCTGTAAACGCATTTCGTCACGGAGGTGAGCTTTGGTTCAAAGATCGTCAACCGAACTGGACAGAAATGACCCATCAAATGCGCAATTGGTATTATTACAATTGGCTATCTGGAGATTTTATAGTAGAGCAATCTGTGCATAGTTGTGATTTGATTGCTTGGTCGATGGGCGATGAAATGCCTATAAAAGCAGTAGGCACGGGTGGTAGACAAGTAAGGGTAGATGAGAAATACGGCAATATCTATGATCATTTCGCGATAGAATACGAATATGCAAATGGTTCAAAAGCATGTCTATTTACTAGGCAACAGGCCAATACGAAAGGTCGTAATACACTTGAAGTTTTTGGTTCCGATGGAAGCGCACAACTCAACCTATACGGGAAGGCCAAATTAACGGGCAAAAATCCTTGGGAATATCGGGGGGAAAAGAATGATATGTTTCAAGCGGAGCACGATCAACTTTTTGCAGCAATACGAAGCGGTGAGGCAGTGAATGATGGAGAAAAAATGGCTGGTAGTACCATGATGGCGATTCTTGCGCGGACTGCAGGCTATACAGGACAGGAAATTGGTTGGGAAGAAGCGCTCAATTCCAATGAATCACTTGGTCCGGACTTCAAAGATTACGATTGGAACTATGAGTACGCTATGACACCAATAGCGGTTCCCGGTAAAACGAAATTTATATAGACCACATCATGAAGATACTTATCATTCCTTTTGTTTGTTTACTAGGGCTCAGTTTTACCCTTTATGGACAAGAACCCGATATTATTTTTGGAACCGAAATACCATTGGATACGCTAGTCTCAAATACCAAGGTAGTTAAACAGCCTATCAATTGGATTAATGTAAATACGGATGATGACACCTGGCATACAGAGGAGGATCTTCTTATTTGCAAAGGACTTCCAATTGGCGTGATGCGATCTGAAAAGCAATATGAAAACTTTATTTTAAAGATAGAGTGGAGGCATATGGAGGCTGGCGGGAATTCTGGTGTTTTCGTTTGGAGTGATGCTACTCCGGATCCTGAGTCAAGATTACCTGGAGGAGTGGAAGTACAGATGCTGGAATTGGACTGGGTCAACTTGAATTTGCGTGACGGTAAAAAACCACCTATAGCCTATGTCCACGGAGAACTTTTTGGGGTAGGCGGAGTGGAGACTATTCCTGATAATCCGAGAGGAACACGTAGTAAATCCATAGAAAATAGGGCGAAGGGCAAAGAAATTTGGAATAACTATACTGTAGTTTGCGTGGATGGAACAATCAAACTTTCAGTGAACGGAAAGTTCGTTAATGGCATCCGAAATTCTACTATAAAAAAGGGCTATCTATGTTTGGAATCAGAAGGAGCAGAAATTCAATTCCGTAATTTCAAACTTATCGAATTACCATCCGGAGTTACCTCAGAAAAGCAGATGGTGAAAAAGCTTTAGAAGAATTTTTTATTTAAACATCTAATATTTTCTGAGCCTTTTGACCGATTCTATTACGTGTCTCGGAGCTAATATATTGCTTTTGATCAAGCTGTTGTGGTTGATCTGAAGTACAAAAATAACTATGGATACTTCTTCGATATTTATCTGTTTTGTTTGTGGTACCGCCATGCCAAACATGTGAGTTGAAAACAAATACCGACCCTGCAGAGGCTTGAATCAAAATCTCATCAGGATGCGGAAGACTGGGATCTCTAATTGCGTCTTGAGGTAGCTGTTTCGCTTTATGTGTGCCCGGTACAATTCGCGTAGCCCCATTGTTTTTGGTAAAATCATCTAAAAGCCAAATAGTATTGCAGACTTTGTAGCCACCATTTGGAACGGTGTTTCCGTAGTCGACGTGCAAGTTTTGAAGTCCTAAGCCCGGTTTTGCAGCTCTATAATTTAATGACGAAAGCTTGAATTGATTTCCTAAAACCGCTTCAATTGCAGCAAGAACTTTTGGCTGCGTGTAGAAAATATCAAAAATTGAACCCTTATTCACCAAATTCGCCAAACGATCGGCACCTACTTCCTTAGGATGACGAATATATTTCGAGTCGAACAATTCTGATCCGGCATTTTCTCCTTCCAAGGCAATCAATTCATCAATTCGTTTGTTTACCATTAGCACTTCAGAGTCTGGTAACAGTTGTCCTAGAGGAAGGTATCCATCTCTATCTAAAGCTTCGACTTCTTTCTCAGTAAGCATTTGAACCGTTTAAATTCATTACTACAATTTACGGATTAGTTAGATTTAATAATCAAAACGGTATAAGAGAGAATTAAGATTATATTTGACTTTCGTAACAAATTAATCCAACAAGGTTCAGATGAACAGTCTAAAAACGAATAGCAGAAGAAATTTTGTAAAAAAATCCGGTTTGTTGCTCTCTGCAGCAATGTTACCAATATCAAGTTTTTCCATGGAAAGTAAATCAAAATTTAAAATGGGGCTTCAACTCTTCACCATTCGTGACGCAATGGCAGAAGACCCCATTGACACCTTAAAGAAAGTTCGGGCCTTGGGTTACGAAGATTCGGAACTGTTTGGATATGATGGTGAAAATGGCACATATTATGGTATGAAGGCTAAGGAATTTAAAAATGTAATCGATGATTTGGACTTTACAGTAACTAGCGGCCATTATGATTTCTCAAGCTATTTCATGAAACCTTTTGAGGAGCTACAAGGCTATCTTGAGCAATGTATTGAAGGTTCTCATCTGATAGGAGCAAAATATATTACCTGGCCCTGGTTGGCACCTGAATATAGAAATATGGATGGCTTCAAACGATTGTCTGAAAAGCTAAACAAAATGGGTGAGATAGTAAATAAAGGTGGATTGGGTTTTGCTTATCACAACCATGATTTTGAATTTACAGACCATCATGGAGAAAACGGTTATGATACCATTTTATATGATACGGACCCGGAGTTGGTAAAACTCCAAATGGATATGTATTGGGTAGAACATTCTTCGAAAAAAAGTCCAAAACAACTTATTGCGGATAACCCAGGGCGTTACGTAATGTGGCATGTTAAGGATATGGATAAAGTTACCAGAGACTATACCGAAATGGGCAACGGATCAATAGATTATGTGGATATGCTATCCAATATAGAAAAGGACGCCTTACAATATTACTACATAGAGCAAGGTGGTAATTACGCAGTTAATTCAATGAAGAGTATTGCAGATAGTGCGGCCTATTTCAAAGAGAATTTACAGAAGTACTTATAAGCTTACTTAAAACCAATTGTTTTAATTCCCTGATGGCTAATTTTAATTGCGTCAAGGGGTTTCATGTCATCAAAGGTTTGGTCTTGTTCTACCATAAAATATTTCATTCCCGATAATTTCTTTTGCGCAAGAATCTTTTTGAAATCAATGGTTCCCTTACCGACTGGGGCGAAACGACCTTGCTCATCCATATCTTTCACATGCCACATTTTAAAACGCTTTGGATATTTTTTAAAATAGGCTAGTGGGTCTGCACCTGCTTTTGTTACCCAAAAAAGATCCATTTGAAAATTCACATATTTGGGATTACAATTTTCCAAGAGATAATCAATAGGTACAATACCCTTATCATTTTTCATGAATTCAAAGTCATGATTATGATATAATAGTTTCAATCCAGCTTTTCGAGCGTTTTCACCCATAACATCAAGAGTTTTTGCAAGCTCTTCAACAGTACAGTTCATGCTCATCGTTGCTGTTGCATTATCATATTTGAACCATCCCATCGGCGGAATAGGCACTACAAAATATTTAAATCCCGCAGTTTTGGCATCTGCGAACATGGCATTCATGTTATCTAAAGTCACAGCGGACTGATGCGTACTGACCGTTTTTAAGTTTAATTTTTTTACATAAGCTTTAAAGTCTTTCGGGGACATTCCGTAGTACGAACCATCCTTGTATCCTGCAGCTTCAATATTTTTATAACCTGTTTCTGCCACAGCCTGAAGGGTTGCTTTAGCATTGGTTCCCATATCATCGCGCACCGTATAAAGAGCCAAACCGCCTGTTTGATCTTGTGCGAAAATGTTGTGCGTTGTTATAAAAGTTAGAATTAATGTAGCCTGAAATACTCTTTGGATTGCTTTTTTCATTATCGTAATACTAGTTCTCTGCTAAAATAGGAATAAAATGCAATTGATATTGCCTTCTGTACAAAACGATTTTAACCCAAGGGATTTATAGTCAATACCGTTGCTAATTGACCAGAAGATACTATTTTTGAGAGGCCAAATAAGAAACACTTATGAAAACTTCGCTCTATTCCATTCTAAATTTATTGTTATCGGTACTTTTTATAACATGCTCTTCCTGCAAAGAAGGGGAGAAGACCCAAGAAGCCGTACCATTGGTGCAATATGAAGAATCTGCTTCTGTACTTCCGATTGAAAAACTAAAACTTCCTGAAGGATTTAAAATCGAGGTTTATGCCGATAGTATTGACGGTGCGCGTTCAATGGCAATGGGTGATGACGGAACACTTTTCGTAGGAACCCGAAATGAAGGTAAGGTCTACGCCATTCAAGATCGCGACAAAGATTTTAGAGCTGACAATGTTATCGTTTTGGACACTGGCTTGCAGGCACCAAATGGCATTGCCCTGAGGAAAGGAGCACTTTATGTTGCAGAGGTCGGTCGATTGCTAAGATATGACAATATCGAAGCCCAGTTAGATAGTGTACCAAAACCTGAAGTTATATATGATGATTACCCTACTGAGTTCCACCATGGATGGAAATATATAGCTTTCGGACCAGACGATAAACTATATGTTCCGGTTGGTGCTCCCTGTAATATTTGCGATTCTACAGTATCGGACAAGCGTTTTGCTAGTATTACCCGAATGGACCCTGATGGAAGCAATCGCGAAATTTATGCACATGGTGTTCGGAATACAGTCGGTTTTACTTGGCATCCGGAAAGTAAAGAGATGTATTTCACCGACAATGGAAGGGATATGCTGGGCGATGATATTCCACCTTGTGAATTGAATCGTGTAACAGAAGCAGGGCAACATTTCGGTTATCCATTTTGTCACGGAGGAGTAGTGAAAGACCCTGAATTCGGAGGCCATCGTCCCTGCGAAGATTTTGTAGCGCCCGTGCAAGCTATGGGTGCACATGTCGCTCCTTTAGGGGTCAAATTTTATACTGGGGATATGTTTCCAGAGAAATACAAGCAATATGCGTTCATAGCTGAACACGGCTCTTGGAATCGTTCTAAAAAAGTGGGCTACAAAATATCCCTAGTGAAATTGGAAGATGGAAAGTCCGTTGCCTATGATACCTTTTTAGAGGGATGGCTTGACAAAGCGGAACAAGAACGGTTTGGCAGACCGGTTGACCTTTTATTTTTAGAAGACGGTTCGCTATTGATTTCCGATGATTTTGGAGATGCGATTTATCGAGTGACCTATGACGACAAACTTCTGGCGAGCAATTAAATCCTGTACTGGAATGCCAAAAAGTTGAGGTTCTTTTGCCAATTATACAAAAGTTAGTCTTTCTAAAAATCCAAAGCAGGAACTTTTTCGTACAATACCTTTTACGTACGGACAAAACACATTCTATTACCAAATGATTCTGACCGAAATCAAATTACGATTACTTTCAATAGCTTGCTTTCTGGGAATAACGGCATTAGTGTCTGCCCAAGAGCGGTTTGAATATCAAGGCCCTTTACAAGTTCAGAACTACACTGGTGATGCCCTATATTCCTATAAAATCGTAGAAAACGATACCTTACTTGACGGTCCCTTCCAGTTGAAGCGTTCCAGTTTACAAGCGCTATTAGAGAAACAAGACATTTCCTTTTTATTTAAAGGGAAGTTTACAGATGGTGTAGCAACTGATGCTTGGCGTTTTCAATTTGGTGAATTTCAATCCGATAGCCAAAGTAATGTAGTCAACTTTGAATATCGGGTACTAATTAGCGGCAGGCAAGAGGAGGGAAGTGGTGACCTGAAAAACGGAAAACCTGATGGATTATGGACTTACCAAGTGAATCAAATCAAAGATTCAGAAAAAGAAAAAAGACTCTTCAAAAGTGATATTACCTTCGAAAATGGAGTGCCCCAACGTAATTTTCAAATTGAGAACGAAGATGTCATCCTAGTAGGGCGTTTTTTAAGAAATGGATTGGCACACGATGAATGGACATCCTACAATGTAAATGTCATCGAAAACACTGAAAGTTGGTTCTTTGAAGAAGGTTTGTTGCGGAAAATTCAACAGATTGATGAAGATGGTATAGAAAAAGATATTCCGGTTTACGGAATTAATGAAGACGATTATGAAATCATCAATCTAGATAAAGATTTCATTGAAGTTTTACGAATTAGCCTAGGCCCTGGTCAAATATCGGAAAGCTTCTCTGAAGGTCTTCCCAATGTTTTAGCTGCCAATGCTGGCTACTATGAAAAAATTGATGGGATTCTATCCAAATTAGGTACTTCAGACTTCAAACCAAAGTTTAAAGTACAAGTGCCTTCTTTTCCCTTGGACACCCTGGAACAGGCAAATCTCAAAATACTAGTTACTGAATATAAGAAAGCAGAGGAAATCAGTAAGTCACTTTTAAATAACAGTCATTTAAACATTCTTAAACGCTCTGATGAGAACACCCAGTTTTATTATAATTGCATTGCTAAGATTCAAAAGGACTTTTTAGATCCTACAAAAGACTTTGTGCGCCTTGGACGTAGAGATTTACTCCAGTTTATAAAAAGGGACACCTATATTTCAAGGATATGGTCTAAAACACGACCATCTACCGTTATCAATGTGTCAATTGATAGTATAGGTACGCAAAAGTCTTTCCTATTACCAAATGCTTCCGATTTAGATTTCACGGGTAATGATATCGCTACGATAAAACAGCTGGTAAGTTATGCCAACCTTAGCTTAAATTCCATTAAGAATAAACTCTCTGAACAGCTGTTTAATGCCGAGCAAGAGCAAGAACTCATTGATTTAGAAGAACGTCTTATTCTAAAGAATGAAGCTCTGATGGAACAAATAGATTCCGTTAAAGCTACTCTTCCAATAGAATATGCCAAAGCCCTACAAAACATCCAAAATCTTGCCGACGAATCATTAAGCAAGTATGCCCTTATTGAAGATTCAAAAGAAAAGTTTCAGTATGGTACCATTATAAATAATTGTTTTACACACCTTTCAAATTTATCAAGCTCGGTCGCCGAACTCCCGACACAAGTAATAGAAATAGATTCCCTGTACCAAGATTCCGTTTGGAACCCATTTATGGCAGTATTAATGGATGAAGATGTGAAGAAACGTCTCACCTCGGCCTATAAAAAGGTACTTGTGCCTTATTTCTTGAAAACGGCATCCCAAGAATTGAATTGCGAAAGCATCGTTGTATTAGAAAATGAAATACAAGGTAGCTACCAAAAAATGTTGCTGTTGCGTGAAGAGGACACAAAAAAATTAGAACGCAAATTGCGGCGTGAAGAAAATCCGAAGACCATCATACAACTATTTAATGTTCAACCTATCAAAGCTGAAGAGTAAGCTATGAAGAAGTTGAATAAAAGTGTTTTGCCGGCTATATTTCTTTGTTTTATTTGCACTATCAGCAGGGCGCAGGAAACGGAAGAACAAGTGATTCCCATAGAATCGAAGTACAAAGAACCTGTAACAAAAATGTGGTTCAATACCTATGGTAAAATCAGGATTTCAAAGCGTCTATTTTGGGATGCCCAGACCCATTTCAGATTTGACGAAACCGGTAGCGTCAATCATATTGGGCAAATTGCCCAAATCTATAACCGTCATGCTTTAGGTTATATTTATTCAAAAAAGGTCAATTTCAGCTTAGGTGGCGTACTGCGAATTAACTTTAATACAGACTTCGAATCAGAAGATCGCAATGTTGTTCCTGAGTTTCGAATTTGGCATCAATATCAGTTCGCGCAAGAAGTATATCGCGCCATGATTTATCATCGCATTCGTATAGAGCATCGTTGGACCCAGAGTTTTAAGGAAAATAGCGAATACATCTATAGAAATAGATGGCGGTATATGCTACGTGCTAAAGTACCTCTGAATCACGATAAATTAAAACCGAAAACACTGTATATTTCTCCAGAAGCGGAATTGATTATGCAGAGTGGAAAAACGGTAGTGGCTAGTCCATTAGAAGATCTACGATTGACAACGACCTTGGGATACATACTAACACCGCGATTAACAGTAGCTGCAGGTTTTATGTATTCGATGGGTCAGGACTTGAAAAACGGAGGGATTTATAAGCAAAGTTATACCGGGCGTATCCACCTTTACTATTCCCCAGACTTTAGAAAAGTAAAAAATAAACTTCCCGAAATCCATTTGAACGATTAACTCGTATGTAAGGTGTTCACTTTGTAACCGAGATATGAATTTTAAGAAATATAGTGTCCTTTTCCTCCTAGGAATTACAACCGTAGCAGCCGTCTTCTTCTTTTACAAGACGAAAAGCTTGAAGCTTCAATTGAACCAAATTGAAGAACAACAGTCCAATTTAACTGAAGAGCTTCATGACTACGAAGAGTTGGTGCATATAGATTCTATGCTTTTAAAAGGAGATTATGACACAGCTTTGAGTTCGTACAACGAAACACTGAAAATCCATCATGAAAATAAAATGGGTATTCCCGTGCGAATAGCCTTAGCTGAAAAATTATTACATGTGGAAGCTGCAGGAAACAAGGCGAAAAAGGAAATCGAAAAGGATACCGATAGTCTCGCTATTTCTCTGATTGCAACTTCACAAGAGATTAGAAAAATGGATTCCTTAAATTTTACTTTGGAAAAGACCAAAGTACAATTGGCACGTTTACGTGGTTTGTTGAAGAAAAAGTCCTTTGGCGAATACCTACAATTCAAAAGCCTTAAGGGAAATCAAATGCATTATGTTGGTGAGGTAAAAAATGGGAAAGCCAATGGTTATGGTATTGCTCTTTTAGATACGGGAAGTCGCTATGAAGGGGAATGGAAGAACAATCGTCGTCATGGTGAAGGCACATTTTATTGGTCGGACGGACAATACTATGTTGGAACCTACAATAGTGACAAACGCAATGGTTTCGGAACTTACTATTGGCCCAATGGTGAAAAGTATGAAGGTGAATGGCAAGACGATAAACGCAGCGGTGAAGGTCAATTTTTCGGAACAGATGGTGCCATAGTTACTGGTGGCCAATGGCAAGATGACAAATTGGTTGAAGCCACCAAACGGGGAAGTCGCTAGTCAGTTCCAATTCTTTCAAGCTCTTGTTTCACTTATCTTTTAACGTTTTGTGATTTTGGCTAAGAAATTTGTAAATTCTTGTCGCAATGGGCGGACTTTTAGTACACCTGCAGATTTCACTTAGCATGAAAAAAACGACGAAATTCCTCTATATTTTTACGCTTACCCTATTCTCTGGTGCCATTCTTGCCCAAGAGGTTACAGTGCAAGACAGATATACCTACAAGTCTGGTGACCCAAACGGAATTGGAAAATGGTATTTGGGGCGTGAAATTGCCCATGTGATGGGATTTCAAGGAATGCGTTGGCTTGAACGACCTGAACGCGAAAAGGAGGAAAACACCTCTGTTCTATTGAAAAATCTAGATATTCAATTCGAAGATACAATTGCCGATATCGGAGCAGGTTCAGGTTATCATGTTTTTAAAATGGCACCCAAAGCGAAAAACGGATTGATATATGCAGTTGACATCCAAGATGAAATGTTGGCTGAGCTCCGAAGTAAAAAGGAAAAGGGGAGTAGTAAGAATATTGAAATTATAAAGGGAAGTGAGAAGAGTGTCAATCTGCCTGAGAACTCCGTAGATAAAATACTTATTGTCGATGTGTATCACGAACTCAGTTATCCGGTCGAGGTAATCGCATCCCTTAAAAAAGCAATGCGAAAAGACGCTAAACTCTTTCTTATTGAGTATCGGGGTGAAGATGATACTGTTCCTATAAAGCTACTTCATAAAATGACCCAAGCTCAGGCAGTCAAGGAAATGAAAGCAGCGGGACTCAGGCTAAAACAAAACATTGACAACCTCCCTTGGCAGCATTGCATGGTATTTGTTAAGGAGTGATATACATTTCCTGAAAAATAAAAGAGATCTTCTTTAGCGTATTACTTTTTTATTTCAATAAGCCGTGCACGTTCCATGAAATATTCTTCAAAACGCTTCAGCCTGGGATGCATTTTTTCCGTGTACAATACATACTGGCATTTCAGGATACTTTGCGTAATCGACATGATAGCATCATATTCGGACTTTTGAATGAGAAATTCAGCGTCGTCTATACTCAATAGTTTTAGTTGCGAAGTGCTTACCCCATTTAATAAAAACAGTTTGTTCATACTCTTCGGAGTAGTAATAAGAATATCTATACCTTCAAAGATTTCTGATTTTTGCACATCGATATGCAATTGTTCATAGCCCACATAAACCCGTAGCGAGGTTTGTTTGGTATAGTCTAAAAAAGTACGGTACAGGGCCAAAGCCTTTTCCTTGTTTTCAACCAAAACAACCGCTCGTGGTGCATTTCCAATAGCTTCGCATTTCAATTTCTGCAAGATGGTCAAGATAAGCGTAGTCGTCTTCCCGCTGCCTTTTGGAGCTATACAATAGACATTCGCACCACTTTTAATTACGGGAATACTTTTACTTTGAAAAGAAGTGGGCTCTTCAATCGATTGAAATATCATTCTTTCCTGAATATGGGCATGTAATTTTTTAAAGGGCATATATGAATGAATATATAATGGAAGTGAAAAATAAAAGCTTTTCAGCTCTACAAATATAAAGCCTCTAATAGAAATGGTGCGTCGCTGCTAGTATCTCCCTTAATTCTATTTTAATATGATGATTGACAATCTTTTAAAAAATTGGTTGGTAAACGAAACCTTATTAAATCACCGCAATACAATAGGGAAAATAAGGGTCTAACACTTTTTGAATCGATATATAACGGCTAAAATGTGAGAAAAATCGGTTAAGCGGCATCCAAAACAGTCTATTATACCGTAAGTACTATCGGAAAACTTCCAAAACCCCATGAACCCCACTAATCCCGCTCAACCTATGACTCCATTTTTCTAGTACCCTGGATTCCAATATCCAGCTTATCTCATTGTATTTTATAACCCCCAAACCCCATTAGCCCTGTCGACCCATAATTTTTAGTACCCCAAACCCTTGGACCCCAATATCCAATTCTTCAAGTGAACTTTATTTATTAACCTAATTAAATGAATCCCCCTATGGAATCAAGAATTTCTACTATTTACAGATTTTTTCTACTCGTAGTGCTATGCAGCTATACAAATATTGCTGCCTTCGCCCAGACCAAAACACATGCCGTCATGGAAGTTGTTGAAGTCGAATTTATTAGTCAACAACAGTATAATAACCCCTATATGGATGTGGATGTATGGGTCGAATTAAAAAAATCTGAATCAAGTCAGGTATATCGAATCCCTATATTTTGGGACGGCGGAAACGTTTTTCGTGCCCGATTGGTTGCTACCTCCCCAGGAAACTGGACTTGGAATATAATCAATGAGACCGTCGGCAATGCAGACCAGGGCTTTCTTGGCAAAAGTGGTTCGTTTACTGCGAATGCCGCAGATGTAAGTGCAAACCCTAATAACCGCGGGTTTATACAAGTTGATCCAGTTACAAACCGAACTTTGCAATACGCCGATGGCACCCCATTTTTCTATACGGCAGATACTTCATGGTCTGCATTGACCGCAGTATTTGGCTTTGATAACGCAAATGACATTACCGGGATATCATTTAAAGACTACATTTTAACTCGAAAAAATCAAGGATTTAACGGACTAAACGTAATTGCGAGTTTTCCCGATGATAGCTATATAGAACAACAAGGACGAAACTTAGACCGCCCAGGTACTAAATCAGGTTTGTGGGCAAGTGCAACCTGGGGCAAGAAAATAGCTCCTAGCGGAGAGAGTCCTTTCCAAATGAAAGTACCAGGGCAGCCCGTTACTGATGCCTATCCAGAAGTCGACTACAAAAAGATCATACCAGAATACTGGCAAGCTGTAGACAAAAGAATGCAATTTTTGTCTGATCAGGGATTCGTGACTTTGTTCGAATCCGTAAGACGACATGAGCGCTGGCCGTTTCGTCCTCAGAACGAAAAAGATGCTTTTTATAATTACATCAGATATTTATGGGCGCGTTATGGTTGTTACAATATGATTTTTAGTTGGGTACACCATGACAGTCAAGGTTCAATATATCCCAATTGGCGTGAATTGGTTAAAGACGCACACAATAAACTAAGTAAACAGCTTGGAAATCAAATGCCTTATGGACAGCCTAGAACGGCAATGTCTTTCAATACAACGCTAAACAATTGGGAGAAAGATATGCCGAATGCATTGGATGTACAAAATGTAAGTAATGCGGAAAGGGATGAAACCATGCACGAATGGCTTCGGAACATACACAATTCCCAAAAATCGACTAAACCCGCCCTCAATTTAGAACCTTTTTACCCGGGTTGGGGCTTACATTCCAGTAATGAGATTAATCAAGGGCTTACTGATATCACCATGGCGCAAATGCAAATGTATGGTTCTGTGCTGAGTGGTGGTTTGGCAGGTCATGCGTGGGGAGATGCTTGGTATTCGGGAGCAGCGACGGCAACCGGAAGGAGACAATCCGATGGGGGTACAATTGTGCCTAATAATGATCCTCAGAAAAACGCATTAAACTCCTTCGAATCACAGTCCATGGGGCATTTAAGAAATTTTATATTAGACGCAGGACACGACTATCGGCAATTGAAACCTGCAGCACATACGAATCTAAGCGATAGTCAAGGCTTTATACATACCTTGTCGATATCTGATGACAAAAAGTTTGCTTTAGGGTTTTTTACTGCTGATTCCAGATCTAGTCCAAGTGTACTTCCCAAGATTACAAACCTAATAGCGTCGCAAAGCTATGCGTTCGAATGGTGGGATGTGACCAATGGAAAATGGATTTTTGCTGACGATATTAAGACAGACGATAAGGGTACCCTGCAAACACCTACGGTACCAAACAAGGATCGTACAAAAAATTGGGCGTATCGAATTCAATCAGATGCTGCTGTAGAAATTGAGACAAATAATGATTTTGTCCTTCGAATCAATTCAGGTGGAGAAGAGGTTTTTCATGATGGCGATTCATTTTCGGCGGACACGTATTTCGATACCGGCCGTGAATTAGATAGGCCCCAGACGGGTCTCGAAGATCCCTACAAGACTTTTCGCTATAGTAGGTCACAGGTGATGAATTATGACATTCCATTAGACGATGGAGAATATACAGTAGAGCTCCATTTCGCAGAGCTTTGGTTCGGTGCCACCGGTGGAGGTAGCGGCGGAGCAGGTAAACGTGTTTTCGATATCCGTTTTGAGGGTGAGCTCTTGGAAGACAATTTGGATGTATTCGCAGAAGTCGGGGCAGAAACCCTTCTCACAAGAACGTATAAGGTAAATGTTTCTGATGGAATACTTGACATAGATTTCTCTTCTTTGGCATCCGATGGAGGTACTAGGCATCCTATTATCAATGCCATTGAGATAGTAGAGACTCCAATTAGCGAAGAGGTGGAAGAAGAAGAAGAAGAAGAAGATATAGTTGAAGAGATAGAAGAAAGTGAACCACTTGAATTAGATAGCTTGGTTGGTCACTGGCCACTGGATGAAACAAATGGAACAAATGCGAAAGATACTAGTGGACAAGACCGTGACGGCAAGCTTGAAAAAGGAATTACCTTCAATAATGACAAAACAATTGGTCAAATCGAAGGTGCATTGATATTTGATGGGTCTGACGATTATATTCGACTTCCCGATATCGACGATAATTTGCAATCTGGTTTTTCGGTGTCCTCATGGGTCAGACCCATCAATGCAGAAGGTGGGTACCAAGGTCTAGTTGGTAGTAGCACAGCCGGTGGATTCATGATGTTCATTCATAGAGGAAAACTCGGCTTTAAAGTCACTACCACTGCGAACGGAAGTAAACTACTTAGCCAAGGAAGTATCCAAAATAATGTTTGGCAAATGGTAACCTGTACATTTGACGGTAGTGCAATGCAGTGGTACATAAATGGAATAAATGTTCATACGGAATCCTTTTCCGGAAGCTTGCGAGATAGAAGTGTCGCTTGGATTGGATGGTCTGGATGGAGTAAAGAGTACTTTAAAGGAGCTATGGACGATGTACGTTTATTCAATAAAGCTCTTACTCAAGAAGAAGTACTTTCCCTATTTAAAAAAGCTAATGGAGGCAAAACAGCGATTGCTTCAACCGCGAAGACCGAATCTTCTGAAATAGAAAAGGAAGATTTACAGGAATCTTTAGTACTGGAGCCCACAAGAGCGGAAAGTGATCAAATATGGAATGTCTATCCCAACCCTACTTTGGGCAGGTTCAACATAGCGGGTATACCGCAGGGAGAAATGGATATTATGGTTATAGATTTTATGGGTCGAGTTATAAGTACTTTCAAAACAGACCAAGGAAATCCTGAGTTGAATTTTACAGGATATCCCGATGGTATTTACACAGTTAAAGTGTTGCAAAAGGGAGTGCAACGAAATTTTAAAGTTGTCAAACGATAGACGGAACTGACACGAGCATTAAACTTTGTTTCAACATAGATGAACCACGGCCCTTTCGCCGTGGTTTATTTTATAACAGTTTTTGATGAATATGTAGGTGCCGCCAATATAGCATCATGCCTTAATAATGGAATTGTTCATCTTATTTTTTTGTGTTATACTTTGCTCAGTTGTTTTACGTTAAAAACTTGTATTCCATAATTTTAAATTTACTTTCCTATGAAAAGAATAGTGTTCATACTACTAATAGTCTTTTTAGCTGTTTCATGTTCTTCAGACAATGAAGAACCCGTTGTGCCAGTAGATAAGGTAACCGTAGCAACAGAAGGAAAACAAGTATTTCGTATTGATGTAAAGGAATTAAAAGCGATAAGCTCATCCACGGGTAAACAAAATAACTTAGAACCAGCATTTGTGCTCTTGAGTGTAAATGATTCTGACGGAAATACTATTCTTACAAGGGAAAAGTTAGCGTTGATACAAGATGGCGATAGCTATGTGACTCCTGAAATTACTTTAGAATCCGGCACCTATACTGTAACGGAATTCATTGTGACCGATGCCAATGATGTAGTGATTTCGTTGGCCCCGAAAGTAGATTCTGCCTTAGCCCAATTCGCAACTAAGCCCTTACCTTTTAATTTTGTTGTTTCAGCAGATGAAATCAAAGAAGTGCCTACTGAAAATATTAATGCCGCTGGATATACTTCAGTTGATTTTGGGTATACAGGACTAACTTTGACTTTTCCTCAAAGTACTGATTTCTTTAGCCTAACAGTAGATGATTCTAATGGACTTACTCCTAAAATCCTAAATTTAAAATCTATTACCGGTTCTACATACTTGGTAGACTGGGGAGATGGGGTAATAGAAGAATATGTATCTACTATAAATGATTCTGGTATTGAAAACAAAATATCGCATACGTATTCGCAGAATGGTACATATATGATAAATATTAGTGGGGCCATTGAGGCAATTGAACTCCTGGAATTTGGCAGTAACCAGGAAAGCGATTGGCAAAGCCATCTCACTTCCGTTTCCATAGAAAAATTGACATTACTTAAATCTTGCCTGCTGTACTCGGGCAACCTTACAGTCCTGAATACGTCTGAAAATTTGGCATTGGAAACCTTAGGGCTTGGTTACAATCAGATTACAAGTTTAGATTTGAATAACAATCCGAATTTAAAATCAGTTTTGGTACGCTACAATCAGTTAACGGAAATCGACATCTCAGAGAACCCTGATGTGGAAACCCTTTGGGTTAATGGTAATCAAATTTCAGCCCTAGACCTTACCAATAATTCCAAATTAAAGCATGTTCTAGCACGAGACAATGGGCTAACAAGTATCGATTTTTCGAATAATTTGAATTTGGAACGGTTTGATGTTGCAAACAATGGAATAACGACTATTGATATTTCACCAAATCTAGCCTTAACGGAAATCAACCTAGGTGCAAATAACCTTCAAAACATAGACTTATCAAAAAACACAAATCTCGTTCGCGTCGATTTGTATACGAATCAATTGACCTCCCTTGATTTATCAACAAATGTAAAATTGAAAGATTTGTATATAGAAGAGAATAGTTTGACCACTATAGATTTATCTGCTAATCTTGACTTAGAGCGACTGTATATTAAGAACAATAATTTCAGCAATCTTGATATCTCACTGAATACCAAAATATCCCATTTAAACATTGGGGACAATCAATTTAATGAAACTGAACTTGATGAAATAGTTAATCTGATGTACGACCAAATAGTATCTGATGCTATTATGAACGGATATATTAACTATTTAAATAACCCGGGGACTTCAGCAGTCTCCAACGAGACCATCTCAAAAATAAATGACTTGATTGTAAATTATGATTGGTCATTTAATAATGGTTAATGCTCTAAAATAGTGTTTTCATAAACTCTTATGTAATTTTCATTTTTAAGAAGTAGCCCTATAAACGTATCTATAATAGGAGGGAAGACAGTACTTTGGAAATGGTTATTCCACTGAAAAATCTTCTTCAAAACTAGATATGAAATCGTGTATATACTTTTTATTACGATGTTCCTTTTTTACAACCAAGTAATGTTTTCGTTTTAAACCATTTTTTCCAATACGTTTAAATACCAATTCTTTGGATAATTTAAACGGACCTAATTGCCATTGTGGAGCACACATAATTCCCATGTTGGCGTTTATCATTGATAAGGTGATTTCTGTAAACGGAATTGCGGAAATTTTAATAGGATTTATTTTATTGGGTTTTAGAAATTTTTCATAAACGGCAACTCCTTCCAATGGGAAAGAATTAATCAACAAATGCACATTTTCAAAATGACTTGCATCTAGATATTCTAGCTTATTTAAATGATGCTCTTGGTGCATAATGGCAAGAACTTCATCTTTGAATATGGGTAAACTTAAAAGGTCGTCTGATTCGGGTTTTGATGTCACAATAGCAATGTCTATATCCTCAGATAGTACTTGTGATATGGTTTGATGGGTTGCCCCAAGGGAAACATCTATGTCAATTTCTGGATAAAGAATTGCCATTTTTTGAATAAAAGCCGGAATCGAATGAAAAAAGGATTGACATTCAGCACTTAACTTAATGGAACCTTTCGAACCTTCTTTAATATGTTTTATGATGCTAAAACCTTCATCGATAGATGCGAATAGCTTATTAGCCAATTTATACAGTTCTGAACCTTCTTGGGTAAGTTCCCATGTATTCCTTGTTCTATGAAAAACCTTAAAACCTAATCGATCTTCTAACTCACGTAACTGATGACTTAAAGCTGACTGCGTTAAAAAGAGGCGCTCAGTAGCATTGGCAATACTACCTTCCTCTGTAATGGTTTTTATCAATCTGAAATATTTTAACTCCATATGTCAAAGATACAAGACTGAATAATCTATGTAGTTGAAAAAATATCAACTATGACCCCAAAAGTATTCAATCTACTTTCCATTAAAGTGTTTATGATATCAATAATTTCGAACAAAAGACATGTATGAAAACAATAGGTTTGATAGGTGGTATGAGTTGGGAATCCTCAAAACTGTATTATGAGTTTTTAAATACCAATGTAAAAGGTTTATTAGGAGGCTCACATTCGGCAAAATGTGTAATGGTATCTGTAGATTTTTCAGAAATTGAAAAGTTAACGTTTAAAAGTGATTGGAAGGCCATTGGAGAGCTTATGAAACAAGCGGCGCAAAATCTAGAAAGGGCAGGTGCAGATATTATTCTACTTTGTACGAACACCATACATTTAGTAAGTCACTATATCTCTGAAAACATAAATATTCCTTTTTTGCATATTGCTACAACTACTGGTGAAGCCATACGCGACTTAGGTTTAAAAAAAGTAGGCTTATTAGGTACAAAATTTACTATGGAAAAAGATTTTTATACAAAGACCTTGATAAATGATTTCGGACTTGAAGTTCCGATTCCTGAAACGAATGATAGACAGGTAGTTCATGAAATTATTTATAAAGAATTAGTAAAAGGACAATTTACAGAAGATTCAAAACAAAAAATTGTTGAGATTATTAATAAATTGCAAATTCAGGGCGCAGAAGGTGTTATTCTTGGCTGTACAGAATTGCCGATTCTAATTTCAGAATTAGATTCACCCATTCCCATATTTGATACTGGAAAAATTCACGCTTATAAAGCTAGTGAATGGAGCGTGAAAAATTAACTATGAACTTTATACTTGGTAAAAAATCATGAAAATAAATAGGCTTTTGTCCACCGCTGGGTTATTCTTTGTACTAATGACCAATCTCACTTTTTCGCAAAATAACCCTTTAAAAGACCATGTCCTTTTTTACAGTTCTTTTGACGGAAAAATAACTGCAGATATTGCCGTTGGAGATGCAAATATCTATACAGCTGAAAATTATAAAGAGGCAGCTAAGGCTACCATTGGTTTGAACGATTCTAATGTTGTTTTAGCGAAAGAAAAAGGACTTAGTGGCGATGCAATTCACTTTAAAGAGGCGAAAACTTCGGCTATTTTTTATAAGGCATATAAAAATGTAGGCTACAATAATACATCATGGAGCGGAACCATATCTTTTTGGTTACGATTAGACCCCAACAAAGAACTAGCGCCCCATTATTGCGATCCTATTTGCATTACAGATTCTAAATGGAGTGATGCAGGTTTGTGGGTAGATTTTACAGATCATAATCCGAGGCAATTTAGATATGGAGCCATGGGTGATTTGGCGGTATGGGACCCGAATAATGACAGCGATGAAGCCGATTGGGAAAAGCGCACAGTTACAGTAAATCCGTCACCATTTCAGTCTAAAACGTGGACACATGTTGCAATGGTTTTTTCCAAGGTAAATACAAAAACAAAATCTGAATTTAAATTATATATAAACGGTAAGCTTCAAGGTAAAATAAAAGATATTAATGATCCCTTTACCTGGGATCCCGAGGAAGGAAAAATCATGTTAGGCCTTGGCTACATTGGTTTTATTGATGAGCTCTCAGTTCTTGATATACCGTTAGATGCCGATGAAGTAAAGTCTATTTACGAACTTAAAAATGGCTTAAAATCGGTGTTAAATGAAGAAATAGATAATGAGAATTAAATGCTTGTATCAGTAAGGGATTCTTGTTTCGGAATTTTTAAAATAGTTTGCTGAAAAATATATTATTGTTCAAATTCGTAAAACTCCTGATAATTAAATCCGAGTTCTTTTTGAACTCTTTTTAAACTATTAATTATATAAGAGCGATGCTTAAAACCAGTAAGCGCTACAATTCTTTTTTGTGGATACAGTTCAACTAAATGGATGAGATTATTTGCCAGTGCCTCATTTCGTTGTGTACCTTCAAACCGAATCCATTTTTCAAAATAGCTTTTCAAGGATACTGAATCCCCATCAGCGCCCATAATTTTGATTTCAAACTCAGGCCTTGTTTTTACAATATCCCGTGTTTTTACATATTGATAGGCATTGACCGAATCGATAAGCCGGTCAACAAATGAATGATTGATATTGGTCAGGGTTTCTTTTTTAAAAACTTCAGTAACAGCCCAAAGATTCTCATAATGCAAGAGCATATCTGAATGCGGATTAGAAAGTTTTTCATCATCCAATAAGTCGTACATTGCTTCATATACAAATCCGGCTTCTGAATAAATGCCTATCTTTTTTCTATAATCGTTTCTACCTTCAAAACCAATAGGCCGAATCATGGTTTCGGGGTTAGACTCTAAATACTTCAAGACTGCATTATACTCATTTTCGTCATAGGTTTTTTTAAAACTGAAGTCAGTGTTAAAGACAGATGAATCAGCTTCCATGGCAATTATATCAGGCTTCACTCTTTGTAAGGCCTTATAAATAGAATCAGCATTTACATATTCTGTGGGAAAGTGAACCGTGCCAATTACAGTTACCTCAGAGGGTTTTTTTGTCTTAATTGAACATGAAAGAATAAATAGAAATACGATAAAAATTAAATTTTTCATAGGGTCGGTTTTAATAAAGACATGAAAAAAGTGCAAATGTTGCAGTTTTGAGAAATACCTTATACGTTTATTGACTTTGTAATTTCAAAAGGGGGTCTTCTCACGAGGTTATGCAACGAAGTTGTTTGCCGGCTTCATGAGCACATTTACTAACAAACAACTCGCGATTAATAAAAGCTCTTTTACTGACTTTTGATAGGGCAGGAGTATTTAGAATGGCACGAACAGTTTTACAATTTTGCCAAAAGTTCTAATTTTTCAAGAACAATAATTTTATACATGGCACTCACAGGAATTTTTTTGTTTTCAAGGAGTAAATGTGTTCTAGTAGCTTTTGTAACTCTTTCTAAATTGGTAATATATGATTTATGGGTACGTTGGAAATTTTCAGATAATAATGTGCTGATATTAATAAGGGTATCAGAAATAAGATACATTCTCGAATCCGTAAAAATTTTCAAATAATTACCAAAACTCTGAATATATAGAATTGATTTGAATGAAATATTGACAGGAATGCCGTCATGCTTTATCTGCAGATCTTCACTTCCGCTTTGCTTTTTAGAAGTAGCTAGCTTTGAAGTTGAAACTTTGTTGATGGCCTTGAGAAAACGTTCAATCTTAATAGGTTTTAATAAATAATCGACCACGCCGTAGTCATAACTTTCTAAGGCATATTCAGAATACGCCGTAGTGAGAATAACCTTGGGGGGGTGTAACATAGACCGTAATATTTCCATTCCATTCAGCTCGGGCATCTCAATATCCAGAAATATGAGATCGACTTGGCTTTGCTGCATAAAATTGATAAACTCAAGTGGATTACCTGTGCTGATGGCCAGTTCCATAGTTTCAATTTTAGAGCAATACTCTTCCAGCACCTTACGTGCTAAAATTTCGTCATCTACGATTCCAACTTTAATCATTCCTTATTCTTTACGGCCGAAACGGTTAAATCTATGGATAAGTTTACGTCATATTCAGTTTCTGCTTCCTTGATTTTCAATTCGTGAGAACCAGGATACAATAGATTTAAGCGTCTTTTTACATTCTCAAGCCCCATTCCTTTTCTTTCTGAAGCGGATACACTTCCTAAAGGCTTTGAGTTGCGCACTAAAAAATGAAGTGTCGAATTTTTCAAGGAGGCGAAAATATCAATATTGCTTTGTTCATTGGTACTTTGTGCCCCATGTTTAATGGCATTTTCAACAAAAGGAATGAGTAGCATGGGAGCAATTCTTAATGGTTTAATAGTTCCTTTAATTAAATATTCTATGTTGCATCTGCCGCTTAGCCTTTTCTCTTCAAGTAACAAATAATTTTCTATGAATTCAAGCTCTTCTTTTAAAAGGACTGTATCTTTTTTGGCACTTTCCAATTGATATCGCATGAGCTCAGAAAGCTGCATCACAAGATCGGGAGTTTCAGGCGATTGCTGTCTCGACAATGAATAAATACTATTCAATGAATTGAATAAAAAATGTGGATTCACCTGTTCTTTTAAATAGTTAAGCTCCATCTCTTTTTGTAATTTTTCCTTCTCGTCATTTTTTCTTCGAAATAGGATACTTCTTCTCAGAAAAAAAGCAGCCATTCCAGTTCCGGTGGTATAAATAAGAAAAAAGAACATTTTATAGACACCAACCCAGCTTGTTGGAGAATATCCTTTTAAATAAGAGGTTAGCAATATGGTACCTATAAGGAGCAGACCATATAAAAAGTACTTTTTTTTATCATAAAAAAGTGGGATAAGGATAAAATGATTGGCCCATATAACCGCCATAATACTTATTGCAAACCCTAACTGCCATACATAAAAGGCATAATCGCTATCATATTTATCTCTGGATATCCACCCACCTAATATTTCAAGCATGGCTACCAATAAAAAGGCACCTATATTAAGGAGTATGGTATTCTTTAAGGATTTTTTAAACATGAACTATTTGAATAGCTAATAAAGATACGATCTACAACTACAAATCTTCTGAATTTCTTACAAAAGGCTTTTATCAATGACGAAATGGTTTTGTCATTTAATTCTTGTGTTTATACAATTTCAAAAATCACACGTGAATTATGGACTATTTTTAGGAATCATTTAATTCCCTAAAGGATTTTATATTTTCAAGAATACAGCAACACTATTAAAAGAAAATGCATGAGAGCAATTAAACTAGTATTACTAACCCTGATTCTATTTACAAATTCTTCCTTTGGTCAGGAAAATGACGTAAAAGCAATTTCATCAAATGAAGAAGGAACTCCCTTGGTATTACCACAAATTCAGGTCGTCCCAATAAAAGATTCAAGGACAGCACGAAACTATGAACTTTATATAGAGTTGCCCGAAGATTATTCCGAGGATGAAAACAAAACCTATCCTGTCCTTTATTATACAGATGCTATGTGGCATCTTGAAATGCTTTCTGGCGCGGCAGAATACATGCTTGAAGATGTAATTTTAGTTGGAATTTCTTGGCAGAAGGACATAGCTGAAGATTTAAACGAACAATATGGAGCGCACGCCAGCCGATTTACCGATTATTCATTCTGGGAAAAATCCAACCCGAATCATCCCAAATTGAAATTTGGTCAAGCTAAAAATCACTTGGCCTTTATTCGCAATGAAGTCATGCAATATGTGGAAAAAAACTATCATACTGACCCAAACAGCCATAGCTATTTTGGCTACTCCTTAAGTGGGGCATTTGGTGCTTATATTTTACTGACAAAACCTGATACTTTTGATAGTTACATTCTAGGTAGTCCATTGGACAAAGGTCTCATCCCGTACTTGACTGAAATTAACTCCAAATTGGAGGCTTCCAAATCCCATAAAAACATTCCATTGCATGCTAACGTATTTATTGCCCATGGCACTTTAGAAAAAGATACGGCAGAACCTATCGACGAATTTTTAAAATTATTCGATGGTAGAAAAAATTTAAGCTTATCTGTACAAAATAAAACCTTGGAAGGTGACCACGACACCGCTTTCCCAAGAGTTGCTGTGCAAAGTGTCGCTTGGTTATCATCCATGATGAGTCCTATTTCAAGTAAAAACCCTGAGGTCTCATTCTGGGATATTCCTCATCTGAACAAACCATTTATTAGCACAACACCTGAAGATAGAAAAGATGGAATATTGGTTGATACTTTATCCGTAGATAGCAATGATATAAACGAAATCCTCAGCCTTTCCCAAGAGATATTTAGAGGGAAGTATGGAAACTATGACGCCCTGCTCATTTCACATAAAAACAAATTAGTTTTTGAATCCTATTATAAAAAAGGCCGTGTCAACTTGCCTCACGGCCAAGCATCAGCTGTGAAAGCATATACCAGCTTGGTCTTGGGTAGAGCGATTCAAATGGGTTACCTCTCCATTGAAGATTTAGACAAACCTTTGATTCGCTTTCTAAAAGATGTTAATCCTGAAAAATTGACCAAAGGCGCCGAAAAAATCACACTCCATAAAGCATTGACCATGCAAGGCGGATTGACTATAGATAGTGATAAATGGAAAGAAATTGAGTTGGATTCCCTTCGATTAAAGGGGCAAGGGTTGGTTCAGACGCTTCTTGAACAAAGTGAGCCTATAACAAATGAATCTCAAACGTATTTGTATGGCAATTTCAATCCTATGCTTGTGATGACAGTCATTGATGCCGTTGTCCCGGGAACAGCTCAAGACTTTATCAAAACTGAGCTACTTGACAAACTCGATATTACAAATTTTGAATGGTCAAATCATATTAGCGGCTTACCGGAAGCGGGGTGGCGCGTAAGTATAATGTCTCGGGATATGCTCAAATTAGGTAATCTGGTACTCAATAAAGGTAAACTAGACGGAGAGCAGCTTATTTCCGCAGCATATCTTGCCAAGGCTACTAGTGGAATTGTAAAACCCACTCAAGATTGGATGCCTAAAGACTATCGTTATGGTTATTTTTGGTATCAAACACCTGTAAAAGTTAATGATAAAAGCTATGATGCTGCATTCGCTTGGGGTGGTGGAGGACAACGCGTCATCGTGATAGAAGAACTTGATTTAACCATGGTAATTTCTGGCCATGATGGCGAAGATGATAAAATAATGAACAAAATTTCTGAAATTATTATACCTGCGTTTGTTAAGCAGTAATGCTTATAAAAACAGTAACCCTAATATTAATAAACCCGAAATTGTATCGGGTTTATTCATTACGTGAGCCGATGGCAACGGGGAGTGTACTATATGCGAAATGGAAGTAATTCGTCGCCATCATAAATTTTCAAAAGTCGCCAGGGGAATTTCATCTTTAGGACTCTTATTAAGCCTATTGTAATACCCAAAAATGCGCCCTTTTAAAACCTTTTCACTTGTGAGGTGTACATATAGAAGACCAAACGAGGTCGCTAGTGCATAATCATTTGCACTTCCTAAATACAAGATAGGATTATCCTGTAAATATCCAGTACTATTGGTTTTTAGTAACCCAATTTCAGAATTAAAGCTAAATGTCCCCTCATAAGTTTCTTGTTTTTTTGAGGAGTTTAAGGTCAATACTATCCTTTCATTAACCAAATTGATAGCGGATGCTTCTTTGGTGTTATTTCGAATAGCCTGGGCAAAAAGATGAGCGGTTTCCTCTATAAGTACAGGACAATCTGCATTGAGCATTATACTAATGCTCATATTCTCTTTGGGATAGTACACAAGTACCGTTCTAGCACCACGCCAGCTACCTGCGTGCTCAATTACTACATTATCAAAAGGGTCTATGGAGGAACGCCAAGATATGCCAACTCTGGTTTTTGAGCCATTTTTTAACTGATTGCTTTTGAACATTTCCTCAGTGATACCTTTCGTAATCATACCATTCAAATACGCGTCCATCATCGTAACCAAATCGGTTGGTGTAGTTCTAAATCCTGCCCCAGGTACTTTATAGCTGGCATTGGTAAGCTTATCTATACCTACTTTTCCATTTTTGATTGCATACAATTGGGCGTCTTTTTTAGTAAGAGAATTTATATGCTCGACAAAAGTATTAGTCATCCCCAAAGGCTTAAAAACGGCTTCATTCATGTAATCAAAATAGGTCATACCTGAGGCTCCTTCTATAACGGCACCGAGCAGGTTATAGGCATGTGTTGAATATTTGTATTCCGTGTCTGGTTCAAATAGGAGCGGGGCTTTCATTAACAATACCGTTTCTTGCAAGTTGTTGTATTGCTTCTTTTTAAATCGTTCACCCTTTGGTCTATGCTTCATTCCAGAGGTATGACCAGCTAATTGGCGCGTAGTTAAATCAGCATAAATTTTGGGAATATAGGGAACATACTTTTTTATAGGTGCATCAAAATCAAGCTTCCCTTCCGTTGCTAAAATGCCCAATGCGGTTGCGGTTATTACTTTGGCCACTGATGCGGTTCTTAGTAGAATATTAGGTTCCATCAGTATTCGCTCCTCAACATTGGCATACCCAAATCCCTCGGCGTAGATGGTTTTTCCATCTTTACGTACGGCAATGGAAATTCCGGGTGCCTTTGTTTGCTGTAAAAATACCTTGGCCAGTTTTTCAAGCTCAGCCCGTTTGGAATCAGGTTTTACCTCTTGCGCTGTACTATTCAAACGGCCTTGAAAAAACAAAAGAATTAGTGGAACTATTATTTTATAATACATGGTAATTCATTTATAATGCAATTGTTATTTTGCTCCTTTACTGATTAGATATCCTACAACTTCTTCATGACCTGCACTCTTGGCCATTTTAATTGCATTTCTCCTTTCGGAAAGAATGGAATAACTATCTCGAACGGTTTTATTAATGTCTGCCCCTTTTTCAACAAGGAATGTAACCACATCTAAATGTCCATTCCATGCAGCCCCAATAAGAGGAGTTTCATCTCCTGGCACATGTACATTCACATCGGCACCGGAATCAACAAGAAAACGTACCACATCCAAATGGCCATATTTAGCGGCCATGATGAGCGGATTTCCATCTCGATCGCTAGACTTTTCGACATCTGCACCAAGGGACACTAAGGCTTTTACCATCGTCATATTACCACGTGCAGCTGCGTGTATCAAGGCTGTACCGTCACCAACGGTTTCTTTATCGATATCCCCTGAATGGGCCAATAACAGGTTTAAAATCTCGAGCTGATCATATTTTCCTGCCATCATGATGGCATTTCCATCACCCTCAACTTCTGCATTAGGGTCTGCACCTAATTCCAAAAGCAATGCAATAATTGCTTTATTGCCTCCACTAACCGCTGACATCAAGGGAGTACCATCTCCATCTACTTTTCGATTCACTTTTGCTCCTTTTTCTATGAGGTATTTTGAGAAGTTATAATCTCCCCGTTGTGCCGCAATCATTAGCGCACTAGCATCCCTTTTATAGCGATAGCTAGCTTTTGCACCTTTTTCAAATAGCAATTTTCCAATTTCCAAATTACCGTTTGACGCGGCCATTCCCAGTGGTGTTCTTGGTTGTATTTGACCATCGTAAGCGCAATTGGGGTTTACGGTTTTAAGCAAGCTTTTCACTTGCTCATAATTTTCGTTTTGTACACTTACTAAGAGGTCTTTGCATTTTTGTGCCCGAAGGCTGCTAGTAACTGCTAGCAATGAGATGATTGTTACAAATAAAGTTTTCATGATTGTTCGTTTTATGATTATGAGACAAATGTAACAGGGGGTTCAACTCCTTTATTTAAAAATCGACCAAGGCGCCAAACCGACCTCTAAAAAGTTGATTCTGTCCCACCAAGCATTTGGTCATTAGAAAACCCTTTTCCAGGTGTGAGAAGCATGCGTTCATAGATTTCTATTCATGCAAGTAGCTTAAATACTTACTTTTATAGGGTATGAAAAAACAATCACTCTTAGATAAGGTCTTTCAAAAAAGATGGCTTCAACATTTGCTGTTTTGGGCAGGCCTTAGCTGTTTATTCACAGTCATGGCTGCCTTAAACACAGGTACTATAAGACCACATCTTATTACCAATTTGGCATTTTTACCTGCCCAAATACTGGCAGCCTATGTGTTCAACTATTACCAGTTGCCCCAATTATTATACAAAAAGAAGTATCTTTTTTTCGGGCTATCGTTATTAGTTTCTATTTATGTATTTTCTGCATTAGGTAGAATAAGTATTGTACATATCGTAGAGCCCTTTATTCGAACAGATTTTGTTCAAGAATCGATAACGGAAATTCTATCGGATACGGGCTATTTGTTTTCAGTCTATTTCACTTCTACCTATATATGCGCATTCATTATGATGTTGATAAAAGCGGTAAAAACGCGCTTTGAAGAAAAGCAACGGGTAGAACTGCTTCAACAGGAAAAGGTAAAAAATGAACTCAGGTTTTTAAAGGGGCAAATACAACCCCATTTTTTATTCAATACCTTGAATAATCTATATGCTCTAACGCTTTCAAAGTCAGATTTGGCTCCTGTAGTAGTGCTAAAGCTATCGGACTTATTAGATTTTATATTGTATCAAAGTAATCAATCTTCGATACCTATTTCTAAGGAAATTGAATTAATACAGGGGTTTATTGAATTGGAAACCCTTCGCTATGGTGACAAAATAACTATTGACTTTGCCTACAATACCCCCGATACCGATATACAAATACCACCTTTGCTGCTATTGCCCTTGGTTGAAAATGCCTTTAAACATGGCGTAAGTGGAAGTATGGAAAAAGCACGTATAAAAATTGATTTAAAAGCAACTTCAAACCTGCTAAGTTTTGAAATATTTAATACCAAGACGGCAAATGTAGCTCCTAAAATACAAGAGGGGAAGGGTATTGGAACGGTTAATTTAAGACGTCAATTGGCACTGGCCTACCCGGATAATCATACTTTGGACATTGAGGAAACAAAAAAAAGCTATTGCGTACGTTTGTCGGTTAATTTAAATACAGAACTAAATGATTAGATGCCTTATCATCGATGATGAGCCTTTGGCTATAGAAGTATTGAAAATGCACCTTGCGCAACTATCGGAAATGCATGTAGTCGGCAGCTTCGCCAACCCTGTGGAGTCTTTGGAAACCATAAGAAACGAGAAAATAGACCTCATTTTTTTAGATATTGAAATGCCCGTATTATCAGGAATTGACTTTGTGAAGAACATTGCCCTTGCGCCCAAGGTAATTTTCACAACGGCCTATCGAAACTATGCTATTGAAAGTTACGAATTAGATGTTGTTGATTATCTATTAAAGCCGATAGCATTCAGCCGTTTCCTTAAAGCCATCAACAAGTATAAAACTATGGTGCAGCTACCAATTACAGCAAACAATGATCCTGAAGAAATTCCTCGTGACAATCATATCTACGTAAACGCCAATAAAAAGTTTATAAAACTTGAATTTGACGATATCACGTATGTGGAAAGTATGAAAGATTATGTCCAAATTCATGCTACTAATAAGAGTGTAGTAACTAAAGAAGCTATCACCAGTTTTGCGGCGAAGTTACCTGCTGAATTTTTACGCATACATCGCTCCTTTATCGTTAATACCAAAAAAGTGACCGCATTTACAAAAGTAGATGTAGAAATCAACGATAGGGAATTACCAATTGGCTCCAGTTATAAAGAGACTGTAATGGGTTTTTTAAAAAATGAGTAATGTTCGTAAGGAGACAATAAATCACTTTTTAGGCTAGGAATTGACCTAAATTAGAAATAACTTATTGTTATTTGATACCTGCCGACAGGCAGGTTGGTGTGTGGAATGGATTAAAATACAATAAATCGTTATAAAATTATTGCAATTGTTTGTTAGTTGTTTTAAATTTAACAACAGCTCGAAAGGAGCTAATGCTATAATTTTTAACCATTAACACTTTATTTATTATGAAGAACACATTAAAAAGATCCCTAAGGCTAATTGGTTATGGGTTTGTTTTCAGCAGTTTGCTTTTAACATCTTGTTCCGAGGAGACCTTGCCTGACGAAACTGTTGCAGTGCCTAGTTCACAAGAACTTACCATTGCCTTAAAAACTCCTTCTCCAGACCCAATTATAATTGATGATTTAGGTACAGACGCACTTAAAACTACCCAAGCACCTGGTGTTGACCGTGGACGGTTCAACATAACTTTGAGTTATTTATTACCGCCAACACCAAGACAGGTAGAGGTATTTGAAGCGGCGGCAGCGCGATGGGAAAGAATTATCATTAAAGACGAACCATCATTTACTGGTACGCTTCCTTCAGCTTTTGAGGGCTTTCCTCCCTTAGTGGACGAAGGAGTAGTAGATGACATTATTATTGAAGTTGCATTGGCTCCGATTGATGGTCCTGGTAATATTCTCGGTCAAGCAGGACCAAGATTTGTGCGAACTGATGATTTTCTAACATTGTCTGGAATTATGTTCTTTGATGTCGCAGACCTGGACTTCTTAGAAGAGCTGGATTTATTCGAGGAAGTAATTGTTCATGAAATGGGTCATGTATTAGGTGTGGGTACACTATGGAATATTAATGCTCCAGATTTTAATTTCTCAAGAAATCTCCTCGCTGGTACTTTTGAACAACCATACTTTGCAGGTAGAAAAGCAAATGTTTTCTGGAACGCCGAAGGCGGTACTCTAGAATTGCCCATTGAAGGTGATTTTGGTCCCGGAACAAGATTTGGTCACTGGGATGAAGCAGCTTTAAATAATGAATTAATGACAGGTTTCTTGAACTTGGGTGAAAATCCTCTAAGTAGAATCACGGCAGGTTCGATGAAAGATTTAGGTTATGGTTCAGCCTCGGTTGGAGAATCTTATGATTTACCTAAAGGAACACCTGGTGTAGCCGCTAAATCTTCAAACTCCGAAGAAGGTCTTCATATTGCTGGTATGGAAGAATTACTTCAGCCTGTAGGTTTCGTAAATATGAAGAAGAAAAAATAAGAAAGGTTCTAAACTACTTGATTGTTAAAAAACCCATTCAAGTATTAAAAAGTAACAAAAAAGAGCTTGTAGCAACTATTGATAGGTTGCTTTACAGGCTCTTTTTTAATTTGTAATTTGTTCAGATTACTTATAGCTTATTCCTATTTGATATCAGCAGACAGGCAGGTGCATGGAATGGGATTATTAATAAACATTTTAGAATATTGGACTAATAAGTTTTATATTTCGAATAAAATTGAAATTTGAATTTTGAAAATCAGATATTATTCTTTTTTAGTGCTTTAGGCGTCTTTAATGGTCTTTTTCTGAGTATATATTTTGCTATTATAGTAAAAAATAAAAGTAAGGCTACTTACTTTTTGGCCGCTCTGCTGTTCGTCATCAGCGTGCGTGTCATGAAATCTGTTTTCCTCACATTTTATAGTGAAACATCGTCATTTTTTATTCAGGTTGGCTTAACCGCGTGCTTCCTAATTGGTCCTTTTCTATACCTCTACATTAGAAGTGCAACAAAACCAAAGAGTGTTGGCAAATGGAAATGGCTAATTCACATTCTGCCCGTTACCCTCTTTATGATTGTGACAGGAATTTTATATCCTTATCTTGATTATTGGTATTTATGGCAGCTTAAATCGGGAGGGTTCCTTGGCTGGATGCTACTTTCCCAATGGACCGTTTACCTTTTTATTAGCATTTATCAAGCTAGGTTTTCTATTTTAAAATTATTTTCCAAGATTGAAAAACCAAGTAATCTTGATTATTGGATCACAAATATTCTTTCAGGCTGTTTTTTAATTTGGTTGGCCTATAATACCAACAAATACACGTCCTATATTGTAGGAGCGCTGACCTTTTCGTTCACCTTTTATGTGAGTCTCATGGTTTGGTTTTTTAAGCGACGACAGCATGGTTTATCTTTTCTTTCATCATCACTTAAATATCAAAACAAAAAGATAAGCAATACCGAAATAGAACTGCTTCGCGAAAGGCTTCCCATCCTATTTATACAAGAAGAGATACATCTTAATTCAGATCTAAAATTGACAGATGTGGCCAAGCAACTTCAAACCAAACGACATACCCTGTCTCAATATCTAAATGAAACCATGGGTCAGAACTTTTCGGACTATGTAAATGGTTATAGGGTTAAGTCCGCTATGGAGATGTTGCGATCAAACGACCTTTTAACCATAAAGGGTATCGGAAACGCATGTGGTTTTAAATCAAATACCTCATTTTATGCCGCGTTTAAAAAGCATATGGCAATGACCCCTGCAGAATTTAAAAAATCAATATAATCCTGATATTTAATCCAGAATTATAAATCTGAACTTCTTTACAGCTTAGTTCGTATCATTTTTTACTCGATTAGAATAGTTTAGCAGAAGACTAAATCTTAAATGCTATAAAAATGAAAAAACTATTCTTAGTTGTTGGTGTATTATTTGGGCAGTTGATATTTCCTCAAAGTGAAATGAAAGTGCCAAGTTTTGAAGAGGTACTTTCTTTGCCTGTACCTAGCAATCCACAAATTTCTCCAAAAGGCGAGCATATACTTTTTCAACTAAGAACTACAGATTGGGAAGCCAACAAATATGATACTGAAATATGGTTGTCAAAAAATGGTGAAAAGGCGTTTCCCTTGACCCATAATCCTGAATCGAGTAGCCATTCTCCAAAGTGGTCTCCAGATGGAAAATGGATAGCTTTCATATCGAATAGGGGAAATGGTAATCAAATACAGGTGATTCGTTTAGGCGGCGGGGAGTCATTTCCGGCAACGAATATCGACGGAGGGATAAATAGTTTTGAATGGTCTCCAAACGGCCAACAATTCACTATTTCTATGAACCAAAAAGATTCAAAGGAAGATATTGCGTTGAATGAACGTTTTGGGGATTATGAAATAGATGATAAAACCCCCAAGCACTCATGGTTATATACCATTGATTTCAAACCAGAACATATCAATGCTATCCAACACCCTTGCAACCAAGAAAATGATTGTATTCAATGGCCAAAACCTATTGCCTTGTTAGATAGTGTTGATTTCTCAATTGGTGCTTTTAAGTGGTCTCCCGATGGATCGAAAATTGTTTTTGACAAACAACCGAATAACCTGACCAATTCCTATTTACAATCAGATATTGGCATTTTGGATGCAAAAACAAAGAATTGGAATGTATTGGTAAAAAATTCAAGTTTTGATTTCCTTATTGATTGGTCACCAGATGGCAAATCTATTGTTTACGTAACTGCACTTGATAATAATAACAGTACGAATTATAAAAACAATCATTTTTACACTATCGATCTTGATTCAAAGAACAAGCAGGAATTGGCGAAAGACTTTGACGAAGAGTTGAAAGACTTGGTTTGGACTAAAAATGGTATTTATGCCATGGCGTACCAAAAGACCAAGATTGAGTTGTTTTTAATAGACCCTTCTGATGGAACCATCAAATTGCTTAAGGGCTCCCCAAATACCATACATAGTTTTTCAATTGCCCGTGATGGATCTACAATCGCCTTTCTTGGAAACACAAAAGACAATTTAAAAGAAATATATACTTCCGCTTTAAGCCAATATGCCCCAAGAAAGATTACGGATTTCACAGCTAGAATTTCAAATTGGAAGGTAGCACAAAGCGAAGTGATACGCTGGAAAAGTTCAGATGGCACTATGATCGAGGGAATCTTGCATAAACCCAAAGATTATGATGCAACTAAGAAATATCCATTATTGGTAAATGTACATGGCGGACCTACCGCGGCGGACCGTCCGACACCTATTCCTGTTTTCTATCCTGTACTGCAATGGCTTGACAAAGGGGCTTTGGTACTAAGGCCTAATTATCGGGGCTCTGGCGGTTATGGAGAAAAGTTCAGGTCCCTAAATGTTGAGAACATGGGCTTGGGGGCAGTTGATGATATTCTGTCTGGTATAGATTATTTAGATAGTTTGGGGATCATCAATACCGAAAAAATGGGTAGTATGGGTTGGAGTCATGGTGGATATATCTCTGCTCTTTTAGCGACCACAACTAATCGATTCAAGGCCATTTCGGTAGGCGCAGGAATTTCGAATTGGGCAACTTATTATGTTGCTACTGACCTGCACCCTTTCACCAGACAATATTTAAAGGCAACACCATGGAACAATCCCGAAATATATGCTAAGACTTCGCCAATAACCTATATCAATCAGGCGACTACCCCAACTTTAATTCAACATGGTGAATACGACCAAAGAGTTCCCATTGAAAATGCCTATGAATTATTGCAAGGGCTACGTGATCGAGACGTTGATACGGAATTGATCGTATATAACGGAGTGGGGCATACAATTTATAAACCCAAAGTACGATTGGCGGGAGTATGGCATAATTGGCAATGGTTTGGAAAATATATCTTTGGTGAAGATATTCAAATACCCGTGGAATAATTTTCATTTAAAAACAGTATAAACGAAAAACTCTTGTCATGATAGCTGAACTAAAAATTCTGAATAAAAAGATACTAGTATTTGGTGTGATATTAATTCTAATCAGTTCTTGCCAATCATCTGATGGGCGTGAAGTAGGATGGCAGATGGTTTTTCATAATGATGCAAACGGACAAGCAATTTATGGAGATAAATCAAAACTAGTTGACGCCGTCAGATTAGGATATCCTGTTAGAATTGGTTGGGGAGGAAATAGCGTTGAACACATTGCAAACGTTGAATTCTTAACTATTTTTCAAGGTGAAGAAGTTTTTGCACAGATCAATACTATAATTGGGCAAGCCCCACAAATCGATGGTGATTCCCTTAAAATGAGGTTTAGAACTCAAAACCATTGGACTAAAATTGCAGGAACAAACGGATATTCAACCGGTTTAATGACAGATTACTTTAAAGATACCATAGTAGGAGGAGGCACCGATAGATATTCATCTACCGCCTGGTATGTCTTATACCCAAATAATCATGTAGAACAAAAGGCGCGTCCATTATGGCGAAAAGAATCTCCTAATTGGGAAAAATGGCGTAAGAAAAACGAATAATCGTATAGATATAATCGTTGTATTATTATCCGCCAAGGGCGGACATGTTGTACCGCGTGATTTTATTTGCAAACTACAAGTGGTCTTTTTATTCTGAGAGTTCTAAGTCAACGTATTGCTTTCGGGCAAAACCTTAGCATAGTCTAGGAATTCGCTGAAATTACTTATAACTTATCGCTATTTGATATAACGTCAAATTATGTTTCTTTTTTGAAACATAATTTATATTATGTAAAATAGAATATTTCAAAACCCCTACTTTAAGTGCTCACGCTTCATCTCGCCGCCTTTATAAATCATCCACAGGATAATTCATAAAGCTCGCGTATGTAAAATAGAATAAGTAAAACCCCTCTACCTTTAAGGCCAACGCCCCATCTCGCCGCCTTTTGTATCATCCACAGGATAATCCAAAAGTTCGCGTATGTAAAATAGAATATTTTGCAACCCTAACCTATTCGAAGCATTTACTACTCTTCTTGCCTATTGCTTAATCATCACATGATAATGCATTGAGCAATCATCCGGCTCATTTTACTGAGGTATATTTATTCTCCAGTCATGTTCCATAACCAAATTATTCAACAAAACTATCTGTCTTTCTATAACATGCGCCAAATCATGAAATATAATCTCGCCTTTGCTTTTCGGATTGTTTGCTTGTCCCTTAAAAACAGCATCTAGGAGTTCCTCCTCATTTAAGAAACGAGCATTGCCCAAATCAATTGATTTTATGTTGTCAAGACTCTCAGGAGCCACTACTTGTTTAAGGTGAACAGAAGATAGATTTACGTATTCTAGCTGGTCTTGTTGGCTTATATCCAATTCATCAATGTAATTGGCGTAGAGATTCAAATACTCGATTTCAGGGTTATTACTGATATTGAGTTCCGTCAGCGTATTGTTGGTTATGGATAGATTCTTCAAGTTAACATTTGTGCTTAGATCTACTTGTTCCAAATTATTCAATTGTAAGGTTAAGGTTGTAAGTTTTGGATTTGTAGCCAAGTCAAGGCTGGTAAAATCATGCCCTCTTATGGTCAAAGAGGTCAATTCGGGGAACAAGCCCAAGTCTAGATTTTCAATAGTACCGGTAATTCCAAGGGCTCTTAAATTTATCAGCGTTGATAAGCCCTTAACCATGGTGTTGTAATTGCCAGTAATATTTAAATACTCCAACTGGGCATTTTTGGATAAATCGATGGAGTTCAAAGAACCGAATCGTAGGCTTAATTCCTTTAGGTTTGGGTATTGTTCTATAATCGAATCGACATAAGGCATATCACTATCCCCTAAACTTAGAGCATTCAAGTTGGGCAGATTTTCCAACTCAAGTGTCTGAATTCTATCTCCTTTACCGTTTCCAGTATATTGCAATTCCAAGCCAGTCACCTCTTCTCCCTTTGTGGTGCGGAGCGTTATTGTATATTCTCCTGAAGCAGCATAGTTATGTGAAACGGGGTCCCATCCAGTTCGATATTCAGCAGGAGCTTCGCCCACTTCTTCCGTCCCATCGCCCCAATCGATATGGTATAGGGACTCATAACCTTGAAATACAATCAAATCGATTCTTCTATTTCGCAAGTTCGGACCAATTTCGGATTTCACCTTAAAAGTTGCTATTTTTTGATTTTTATAATGCTCAAATTGTAATAAAAAGGGTGACTCTGAAGTATAATTTTGCAAAGCTTCTTTGGTAGCGAATAATTTTATTCTTCCCAGATTAGGATCATCTACTTCGAATGTATAGTTTCCTGCATCGGTTAGATTCAATTCTATTTCTATAGTTTCACCATAATTTAGAGCACTGTGCGTTTTAGGACCTCTTGAGTTCGTGATGATTAAATCTCCACTTCCGGAAGCCCCTGTTGGACTAACAATTTTAATAGGAAGTATTTGTGTAGCAGTACTTTGAGGATTTGTTTCGTCCTTTTCACAGGAAAAAGACAACAATACAACTGCAAAGAATAAAACAATTTTGATGGGCTGAAAACGGTAGGTCATTTGGTTAGGTTTTGAATAGTACCTAACGCTAGAATACTGGAATTAGTGCCTTTAAAACCATCAGAAGATAAACCAACCATCAATTCAAAACAGCCTACCTCTCCCCTTGTCAGCAAGAAAGATTGCGCAATGTATGGATACACCAATTTATGTCTTTATATGGATATTCCGAAAAACCTTATGGGTAAATTTATACGCTAAGCTTTAGAGCTCTTTGTGCTGGCATTTCTTTTTGTCGAATGATTTTGTGGAATTTTGCTCTAAATCCTTGGCTACGGTGCAAACTTTAGTATCTGTTTCCAAGAATTCATCTTCTGGCCTATTATCCCCAAAGGAAACAAAAATGCCAAAAATACCTGCAAGCCAGAGACTATAAAAAACGATGAAGTTGCGGTGTTTTTTCATACGATACCTATACAACTTCAAGTTACATCGATTTCTTATATCAAAACTCTTAAGGTTTACCCAAAGTTTCTTAAAACTTTATAAAAAAACCTTGGGTACAATAACATTTTAAGTATCCTGGATGCTACTATGCACCACTTGAAACTAGCAATTGTATTATTGTAATCGAATACCAGCCAAACCTTCAGCGGACTTACTGACTTCTATAGTTTCCAGATCTCCTGCATTGATTCTTCCAAGACCATCCAACTGAAGAACTGATCGGTCTGCTTTTCCTGAAATGCTCATAAAACACATTCCATCTAAATCGACCTTTAAATATTCCACATCTAGGTCTACATGTCCTCTAATCAATCCATCGCCTTTCAGTTTGAATTCTTCTCCCTTTATCGGTCCTGTTGTATTTACATGCACCAATCCGTCTACATCCACTCCTTTCAACTGTGGATGCTTCAGGAATATTTTAAGTTTTGGTGTTGCTCCAGAATGGTTATTTCGAACTTGTATATAAAGTACATTATTGCGTACACCAATGCTGTAATCGTCTACATAATGGGGTTTTCTAGCTTTAATATCCAGTTCTACCTCGGGTCCCTGCTCTAGGTATAACCTGATGTTGCCATCTAATTTAATACGGTCGAAAGTTTTCCCCTTGATGGTTTTATTGTACTGTGCGTTAACCGCGCCCACCATCAATAAAATGGCAGCCAAAAGTAAGTTTACTTTTTTCATGATTGGATTTTTTTTGATTGATAAAATTGTCTTCTATTATACTAGACGTCAATACGTCTCCTTTCGTTACTTGTAATGATGATTATTTCAAAAAAAAATCGAAATCCTAAGATTTCGATTGAACCAAGTCCGGTAAGTTGATAATATCAAGCTCAGCCCTTTTTAAAACTAGTTGGCAGCATAGTCCTCTGCCACTAATTCATTAACGTCTCCAATAAAACGTATGCGATTGCGATGCGAACTGCGAATTGAAGTTGTACTGGAAAGGTTTGTACCGATCTCGATCAAAACAAAATAGTTTTCTGAGCTAGAATCAATAGTAAAGTTTAGGGTGTAACGCTGTTTTGTTTCATCCTTGGTCACTTCCATATCTTTTGCTAGTCCGTTAAATTTGATTCCTGAGTCTGAATTATAGCCCCCGCCCATTTGCCGTTCACCAAAATAGGGTAAATCAGCGGAAACGGAGTCACCTTGTACTTTAATAAAATATCCGCTTCCGGTGACATCAATTCGCGCAATTGTATTTCCAGGGGGCAAAATTCCACTATTCGCTACTTGACCTAAAGCTTGGGTAATCATTGGTTCCGCGGACTTGACTTTGATTTCAAATGCTTTTTCCACCATCATTTGGTCCAGTTTCATGTTGGGCTCCACAACTTTTTTGGAAGTTCCACAACCTAAAAATATACCTATAAAGACCAACAGTACTACATATCTAAACCTTTTCATAGTTATCATTTTGTATATAAGATACAAAAAAGACAACAAGCCTTGTGCCAAAGTAGTAGCGATATACGGAATCAAGAAAAATTCTTAGTCCAGGTTTTTGTCAAAAGTATCCAGTTTGCTATAACTATCGAATGTGACTTCCCGCATTCACATCGATCGTAGCCCCGGTGGCGTGGTCCATTCCCCCACTACACATGAGTCCGACTAAAGGTGCTAAATCTTGTGGAGTGGTAAGTTCATTGAGTGCAATCTCATTCAATACCCGTTCTTCGCCATAGGTTTGTATGAACTGTTCTGCCATTTGGGTTCTTGTAAATCCGGGAGAAACAACAAAGGACTTGATGTTTTGCTTCCCAAAAGAACGGGCAACACTGCGTGCCAAAGAGGTCAATCCTCCTTTGGAGGCTGCATAGGGCCAGGTATTCCTCCGTTTCTCCGCGAAAAGTGGCCCTACTCCCCATAAAAACAAAGCGCCCCTCTCCCATTTTCAAAAAATGGTCGAGCCCTAATTTGGTGAGCAATCCCACAGCATCAAGATTGATGGAAATTGTTTTCTTCCAAACAGCCAACCAATCTTTCGTATCTGACTGGGAGGAATGAGGTAGAAAAACCCCGGCATTTAAAATGATGGTATCAATCTTTTCAAAATGTGCCTCTACCCTTTCAAAAAGCGTAAACACTTCTTTTTCTTGGGATAAGTCCGCTTGAAATGCTTTGGCCCTGTCTGAATATTCGGCGACGAAACTTTCAGCGGAGACCTTATTACTATTATAATGTACCGCCACCTTTGCGCCCATTTCCAACAAGTAGGAGGCTAAGCCCTTCCCTATTCCATCAGAAGCCCCGGTGAGCAGTATCGTTGTATTACTTAGGTCAATTTTGGTCATGCCAAAAGATATCGAATGCCTATTGCTTATTCAAGTTTTCGAGTTTGTTTTTTGCAGAACGACCTGTCATTCCATCAGGATCTAAGTCCATTACCTTTTTATAGCTTTCCTTAGCCTTATCGAATTGTTTTAGTTGTTCTTGTGCAGTCGCCAGGTTGTACATAGCTCCAACAGATTCCGGATAAAACTCGGCCACCAATTCTAATATAAAGATACCTCCCTCTGGATTTCCATAGTTTAGTAAGCGATGCCCGGCAGTACTGAACTCTTCCTTAAAATCATAGTATTTGTATGAAGGGTCATTTGCAATTTGAAAGCCGGCTCTTTTTACCTCATCAAATTTTCCAGCTGTAAACAAATCCGTAAGATGTTGCATAGGGTTCAGAATGAAACCTGTTTCAGTGTAGTTCATGGCCGCGTCTAGTACCACATCTTTATTGGTTTTGTAATCATCAAAGGTCATTTCCTTTGCGATATGAGGTAATGTCCATTCTTTTCCATCCCACTGCGATTTGTCTTGCCACCATGCGTATGATAGATAGGCATTAATTGCAGAGTTCGGCAAAGTTACTTTTCTGGCATCCCCGTAAAAATTCTCATTCTCAGATGTAGGTTCGCCTACTATTATCGCCTCTGTGTAGTTTCCGATTTCATTGGTCAGGTTCTGGCAGGCTGAAAAAGTATTTCTACCTATGATATAAAAGAACTTACCACGCTGATTAATTTCAGGGCGTGCCATGATGCCTTTAATTAAGGGCTTATTGTTGTAATTGTTACCTCCCCCATTTAATCGAACATCATATACCAACTTTTCAACCGAATTGCTATCGATAAATTCAAAAAGTCGTTTGTAAAAATCCGCTAAGCCTTCTTTTTCATCATTGAATACCGAACTCTGTCGTACATACACGGTTTTAGAATCTTCCAAAAATTCGAAAAAGTAGAGTTTCTCTTTTAAATGTTTTAGAAATAGCGGAGTTTCTGATTGGTTACGGGCACTCACCCATTTGTCATTGGGAGTGGTAAATCCATATCCCTCCGATACTTCGGAGTAAGGAATAGACTTGAATGTATGTTCAAAAACCTTCCCGTCTTTTTCTAAGGTTAAAGCTATCTCTTCGCTATATTCCGGAATTACTCCCTGAGCATGCAAAACGGCAGGTACAGTAAGAAACCGCAATCCGTATCCTTTAAAATATTGGTCGTTTTCCGCGGGGACTACAGGCCGAATTGCCTTTAGCGCTTTGTCAACGGGCATATCCCCCACTTTTATCAATTTGGCCCCTAAGGCCTTTTCATTTCCTTTCTGAACACCTTCCAAAAATATTCCATCTTCAAAATGATATAGATTTACAGCTAGAACAGCATCTTTGGCCAAGGTTCTAAACGGAATTTGGGTATGTCCATATTCAAAAAAGGAAACCATTCGCGTTAGGCCCACTTTAATCTCATGCGCTTCCATCGAAGGAATAGCGGCATGAAATTTTTCAACCTCCGCATCAAATGCAGCCGCTTTTACCTTCTTAAATAGGAATGGGTACTTCTTATGAATCGTTTTTTGAAGGAATCTAAGATCTGCCTGCCACTGTTCGGCACTTAATGTTTCTTGTGAGATGCCTGCTGTAGTACAGAAAAAAAGAAGTACGGTTGAACAAAGGATGGTTTTAAAGAGGAATTTCGATTTCATGATGGTCGTTTTATGATTGTTATTAATTGGGCACAAAGATGCTCCTTCATGCTACAGGATGCTTAGAAAAAGTACCCAACTGTAGAATCTTGATACTGAATTGTGGAATACTAAACCTGTATTTGGAATAATGAGTTACTTCCTTAGATAATCATCAGTACCATCTAACCAGTCTTTTCGAATGGGTGCCCACGTATCGATTTCTTCTACATCACCGATCATTAAGGCTTCATGGGGCACATGTGCTGGAATCACAACAGATTCACCTGCATTCAAATCCATCTGTTGTTCTTTATCCGCCCCAAACCAAAAACGGATGGTCCCTGAAATAACTTGGGTTATCTGCTCATTTTCATGATGATGTAATGGCACGAGAAAACCATCTTTAAACTGCATACGTGCAATCATTACTTTTTCACCATAGACCAATTTTCGTTGCATTTTGGGGGCAACCTGTTCCGTGGGAACATCATCCCAATGTATCTTTTTGACCATAACTTTTCGATTAGAATTCGTTCTTAATACTCGCAGGTGCTGTTGTCAGCCTTAACGTAATAGTCTTTATAGTTCTTGGCATTCTTGTCCATACATCCACAAAGATTGAGGAGTTCGATGGATTTAAAATCTATTGGATGTGTCTCTGCCTGAATCGATATATAGCCTTCTTTCAAAGGTTTCCCTTCTTCGTAGGCACTTTCTAAATAACCACTGATATTACCACCACCAATGGTAGGTTTGTTGAACTCCATCACCACCTGGTCTTCCATAATATGTTGCACGAGGGAGTCTCCCAACACCAAAGCCTCTACTTCAACCCACTGATCTCCATGATAGGTTTTGGAGTCGGAACTAATACAATGTGGTCGAAACAAAGTGTCCCCTATTACCACATTCGTGCCTGGCGTGCATAAATTTGCGGTTGTTCGGTCATCTGTACCGCCCCCTCCTAAAAGTTGCAACTCCAAGGAAATCGGAAAATCTTGGTTAAGTCCAATAGTAGCTGGTTCTTGACAATGCAGCATCAAACCATTATTCCGAAAGGCCCAACCTGGTCCGTTTGTCATTTGTTCCCCTACAAAGCGATACTTCGCTCTTAATTTATAGTAAGAGAACTTTTGTTTGTAATAGAGATGTCCAAAATTGCCCTTAAACGTATCCTTTTCGGTATAACGAACACTCAATAAACTGTCTTCGTAGACAAAACGCTTGTTGTAATTTACACCTAATTCATATCCAGCGAACTTAGGGGTCCAGTCATCATAATTTGAGCCATCGAATAACGAAAGCCACTTTTCTTTATTATCGTGTATGGGTTTCTGTTCACATGAAATGCATAGGCATACACCGATAAAAGTAAAACTATAAATAACGATGTAATATTTAAAAGTATTGCCATTCATATTCTATCCGTTTTAGTTGGAATAAAAGATAGGATTTTTTTACTGCGCTTCAACTGCTGCGCTAACTTTTCTTCCAACCCCAATAGCAATTTGCTTGACTTAGGACTAATGTTTTTAGTACTTTTAACTGGTGGATGTAAAAAAGGTTTTTAATAGTTTTCTTCTTGTCCTTTACAGATTATTTACCAGTTGCTTATTAGTTTCTGCAATTTTATTAATAGGTATCGTTTTGATTACCATCTTAACTAATATGCGTTTAAATAGAAACCTATTACTATTATTGACGGTACTAATTATAATGCTATTTAGCTATTTTTGGAAAAGAAGAAAAAAATTAACCGGTCAAAAAATATCTTCATCTGTCCTCTTTTTTGAAATACTAAAATTAGGCATTGTAATAGCCATCTTTTCTATAGTTTCATTTGGTTTAAAAAATCAATTTGGCACCACATTTAGTTTAGTCGAAACTGAAAAAGTAGACGAAACCATTACACTAATAACAGACAGTACAGCTACTGGTATTTCTAAATACTATTTAAGCCAACAAACCTGGAAAGATTTCAATAGAAAGAAACACAGTTTGCCTTTTAAGGTTAACTATATGGATGTATTAAAAGCTCATAAAAACCGTAATTCTTTTGCAATAACATCTGAGTTTTCTTGGGGAATTTTTTATAAGCATTTAGTAGATCATGATACGCCTTTAATTGAAGCATTGTCACTTTCGTTTTATAACTACCAGAAAGAAAGCAACATGAGTAGAAGAGATTTTGCTGAGCTCATTATTTCATCTATCCAAGATATACCGTATAATTTAATATTATCAGATGAATGTAAGGAAACAGACATAAAACCATGTTTTGGTAATATAAAGTTAGGCGTTTATGCGCCTGCTGAATTTGTTTCAAGTTTAAGAGCAGATTGCGACACCAGAACGGTACTGATTTATACCATACTTTCAAGATTTAATTATGACGTTGCTATACTAAATAGTGAAAAATACTTACATTCCGTAATAGGTTTAAATATTCCTTCTACAGGAAAATACAAAACCCATAATACTAAAAAATACTATTTTGTTGAAACCACTGCAAGAGGCTGTCCTATTGGCTATCTTCCTAATGATGTTTCTAATATTAGCTATTGGAAATTTGCCTTAATTCATAACAAACACTTATAAAGATGGAATTATTTTATCTCGCGTTAATCCAAATAATTATCTCCATTGTTTTGTCGATCGTTATATTTTTTATCTCCTATAAAATTTTAATAAAAATATTTAAACTTGAAGAAAGTGAATTTAACAATGATAATCTTGCGCTAAGTATCTTCTTTTCTGGTATTATTTTTAGCATTGGTTATTTATTAAGTGGTATTATACCCTCCATAATCAACGCAATACAATTGATAAAAATTCACTCGGAAGGAAACTTGTTTGTAGAAGTTTTAAAATACTCTTCGATGTGTTTGTTTGTAGGATTTTTAGCAATTTCAATACTTCAAATTAGCTCCTTTCTATTAGTTAAAACAATGACCAAACACATCAAAGAAGTAGAGCAATTGAAACAAAATAATTTAGCTGTTTCTATTCTTTTGGTTAGCATTCTTATTTCAATTACACTAATATCTGCTGATAGTTTAATATTTCTTCTAGAAACCTTTTTGCCACAACCAGAGTTTATTCAATACAACTAAGCATTGTTTTTTAGGGGTTTGTATTCCTGCTTAGAAATTTTTAAGCGGAACTAATGCAGTTTTCACTTTGCTTTGCTCTTTCGAAACATATGTCCATGCAAAAAGTAATTCACCCCCTACCCTTTCCATTTGCGGAAATCCAGATTGGCGTGAAGTTATCACGTCCGAAATGACATATTGTTTTCCCTGACTCCCGTCTCGGTTTACTTTCATCGCTTTTAGTTGGGCTTTTTCATCGTGGTCTACCCAACTCACTATCGCCTCATGTTCATTAAGCAATATGACATCTACTCTTCCTAGAGGGTTTGCTTCTGAAACGATAATGGGGCTATCAAAGCCAAGTCCTCCATCTGAAGAAAAAATTATCTGTACTTTGGGCTTATCTGCTGCGGTAAACCAAGCCATCACTAAAGCATTACCAATATTAGATGCCTTAGGTCCGTTCACCGGGCAACCCTTTATCTGCCAGTTATCCGAATATACTGTTTGGGGAGCTGTCCAACTTCCATCGTCCCACCGTACAATACTCATATCCCTTACTTCGTCTTCCGAACGATCTCTGTACATTACTACTGGTCCGTTTGCAGTTATGACAGCTGTGGTTTGACAACAGTCGCAGATGCGGGCATCTAGTTCCGTTTCATTTCGTACGTCACCCGTCACCGAAACTTCAGCCGCTCTAAGGGTCATAGCGCCGCGATTTCCATTCTCATCCTCTTCGGTGTTTCTCCCATCCAACCAAGTAATAAAGAAACCTTCTTTATAAGGCAGAGCGCTAACAAAACCATGTTCTGTAGGTGTACCATCTGTATGAAGGGGCAAGTCGGTTTTCCATTCCTTTTCTCCTTCAGGAAGTAGATTTAGTTTGATATCATAAGAGTAGGTTCCTGCAGATGATTTTTTCAAAACATGGGAAATTAAGCTCCCATTATTTTCGGCAATTGCCGGAAAGTCCGCCCAATTCACGAACCAGTCGTTTCCTCGTAGAATGTTTTGTGTGGGTCGCCACTCCCTTTCCAAAAATTCAGAATAGCGCAGTTGTGTTAAGCTATCATTCTCTTTTTCGACCCATGACATAAGTATTTTCTTTCCATCGGAAAACAAAAAAGGAAGGGAGCTGTTCTTTTCTACCGGCGATGTAATTGCAGTGACTACGGGAGTTTCCTTTTTCTCGATTTCCTTCTTTCCAACATCCTTACAAGAACTAAATCCTAAAAAGAGTACAATCAGAATACTGACAATGCGCATTATTGAATGTTCTTTAATTTTTGAATGATTTCAGGGGAATTCCATTCCGTTGCACCATCAATACGTTCCACCTTCTCCCCTTCTACATTGTAGATAAAAGTAGCGGGAAGCGCAGTAATTTCTTCGGAAGCTAACGAACCATTATATTTCACAAAGTTGAGATCAAAGCTTTTTTTCTTTTGAAAAGCCTTGATTTTTTTCATCGATTGGTCTGAGGCTAAAAGAAAGATATAGTTTTCGTTTTCTAAAAGTGTCTGTGCTTCTACCATTGATGGCATTTCCTCAATACAAGGCTTACACCAGGTCGCCCAATAATTTAAAAGTATTCTTTTGCCCTTATAATCCGAAAGTTCAATGGGCTGGCCGTCCAAACTTTCATAGGTGCTCTTGACCTCCTGAACTTCGGGTACTGTAGTTGCTTGAGCTTCCTTCTGTTCAGGAGCTTTGGGGGTTTCTCCACAAGCATTGCAAAGAAGGAAGCAAAGGGTCAGGACGGTGAATCTGAATCTCATGAGTCTTCGGTGTTTTCGTAAACCGAAAGTACCAAAAAATTCGAGTATTTGGATTACTTCCCGAAGGAAATCCTGCAAATCAATGTTTGAACTATTTAAGGTTTTTGGAAAGCTTCTTTTGGTATTTGGATTGGATGATATCGATGACCACCAATACGACAATAACGAAGTAGAAAGTAGTTTTACTCATCGGCGTTACTTCATTCCCAAAAAGCTTCAAGTGCGCCAAATGGCCGCCTTCCGAAAGTAGCATGATACCCACAATAAATAGAATAAAGAGTCCTAGAACCTCGTACATTCTGTTCTTCTTAAGAAAAGTCGTTACCCTGCCAGATAGCCAAATCATTAAAACCCCGCCAATTACAATTGCCGTAGCCATTACCCAAAACACATTAGTCAAAGCCATAGCGCTCAAAATGGAATCAAAAGAGAACACGATGTTCATAATAACAATGGAGAATATAATCATATTCACACTTTTTGGTTTGCTATCATGAGCCGCATGCTCATCTTCCAAACGCAACATGTGCCAGATTTCTTTAACGGCAGTATACATAATAAAAATGCCCCCTAGCAATACAATCATACTATGGATATTAAATTCTCCCTCTAAAATATCAGTAAAGTCAAAACCGAAAATAGGATCTTGGAAATATGCAATAACGCGTATGAGAACAAATAACAAAACAATTCGTAGTACAATGGCCATACCGATACCAATCGTACGCACGCGACTTTGCTTTTCCTCAGGAGCACGTTTTGACTCCAATGAAATGTACAAGAGGTTGTCTAAGCCTAAAACCGCTTGCAGGAGTGTAAGCATTGCTAAAGTGATGAAGTTATCGATAGTGAAAAGACCTTCCATAGAATATTGGGTTTAGTTGGTGTTTGTAGAAGTGCCAAATATAAAGGAATTTGGAAAAATCACTTCTTTGATAAAACCTAGATACCGAACGCTAGGTTTGCACAAATTATTTTAAACGCTGCATCTCTTTCTATCTTTATATGTTATTTTTGCCGGATGTTTAAAAAACACATCCCACAAGTCGAATTTGTTGCCCTAATGGCCTCCCTAATGGCGACCGTTGCATTGGCCATCGACGCTCTATTACCTGCACTTGATATTATCGGGCTTTCAGTGGGAAATACTTCCGCTGCTGACAACCAGCAGATTATCATTATGATCTTTCTAGGTCTCGGTATTGGTCCATTGATTTTTGGTCCAATTTCAGATAGTATAGGCCGTAAACCTGTTGTTTATATGGGATTTGGACTTTTTATTATTTCGAGCTTTATGTGTGTTTATGCACAAAATTTCACCGTTTTGATTATTGGGCGCGTTTTGCAGGGTATAGCGCTTTCCGCCCCACGTACCATTAGCATTGCTATCATACGCGATACGTACAGCGGAGACCACATGGCACGAATCATGTCATTCGTCACCGTTGTTTTTCTGTTGATTCCTGTTATTGCCCCTGCCCTTGGAAAGTTAATTTTGGATGCCTACAATTGGCAGGCAATTTTCTTTGTCCAAATTGTTTTCGCTATTCTAGTCGGTCTCTGGTTTTGGCGACGTCAACCGGAAACCCTCCGTGAGGAAAACACGGTGAAATTTACATCTTCTATTTTTTCGGATGGATTAAAAGAACTCGTTAGGCATAAACCCACCATGGTGTATACTTTCATTTCAGGATTTATCGTTGGTTCATTTTTGGTATATCTGAGTACTGCACAACAAGTCTTCCAAGAACAATACGGACTGAAGGATGAATTCCCGTATATCTTTGCAGGATTGGCCATTTCTATCGGAGCCGCTACGTTTTTAAACGGAAGCTTTGTACTACGATTCGGTATGAAGAAGTTGATAACTGTCTTTTTGATTTCCTTCTTTCTGATTTCATTGACTTATGTTGTTTTGTTCTTCGGAAAAGTAAATCCCTCGATTGAAGTCCTGGTACTATTTTTAGCGGCACAATTCTTTTCCATCAGTTTCCTTTTTGGAAACCTAAGGTCTGCCGCAATGCAACCCATAGGACATATCGCAGGCATTGGAGCCGCCATTACCGGGTTCATCTCAACTTTGATGTCTGTTCCAATTAGCACCTTTATTGGCAGTTATGTAGATAATTCGGTTCTTCCCTTGTTCGTCGGTTTTCTGGTTTGTGCTTTCTTATCCTTGTTAATCTTGGTTTATTTGAGAGCAGCCGAGAAAAAGATGGTGTCTGCACAAATTTAATTCTGTTTGCGTTTTAGCAGCCACTGTTTGAATAACAGGTTTAGAAGTAGTCCACTAATAATCATAGCAATACCGACAAAACTCCAAATGGTGTAAGTTTCTCCCAAGAAACCTACTCCAACGAGAATGGCAAAAACAACTTCTACATATTTGATTGGAGCAATTACATTGGTTTCCCCCATTTGAAATGCTTTGGTCATGAAAATTTGTCCGAAGTAGCCAAAAATCCCCAAACTTAATAATAGCAACACATCAATAAGATTTGGAGTTGTCCAATCGAAAATAGAAAGCACACCGCCTACAATCATAGCGATGCACATAAAGTAGTTCACAATAACAACCGGATGCTCACTAGCACCAATTTTTCGAATAACAACATAGACCAATCCGCTAAACACAGATGCCAATAGTACAAGTACCAAACCGATAAGGGGAATGCTGTTATCAAATCCTTTTAAAACTAAAACCCCCATAAAAGAGAGCACAAAAAACAACCATTGAATGGGTCGAACATGTTCCTTCAAAATCAGAATAGCAAATACGGCAGCAAAAATGGGGGCAATATATCGTAAGGCCACAGCAGACCCAATAGGCATGTAATGCACCGCTATAAAAAATAACAGCATCGAAGTTGAGCCAAAGACGCCCCTGATGATTAAAAGTTTGCGATTTGTGCCTAGAATGGGAATTCCTTTACTCAAAAGAAATCCGAAGGTAAAAAACAAAGAACCCAATGATCTAAAAAACACCAATTGAGGTCCGCTATATGCCGTGAGATATTTTAGGAGTCCATTCATGCCGGTAAAGGCGATGGTGCTTAACACCATGAACAAGATGGCTTTCTTTAGGTTCAATGCAAGGATTTAAATCTTTGGTAAAGATAACCGAATCTGTACTTGGAAGAAAAACAAAAGCCGCATTTAAAAATGCGGCTTTTTACTAGTTTTGGTCAAATACCAATGAAACATGTGTGGGACATTATTCAACAATTTCGTGCACTTGCGACATAGTCTTCTACTCGCTGTTGCAGTTGGCTGAACTTATTTAGTTGTTCTTTAGCAGAATCAACATACTCCTCAACCGATTTTTTACGGCTCTTTAAAGAGCGAATTATTTGGGTATTCGAATTATCAAGGGTTTCGAGTCCGCTTTTAAGTGATTCGATACGTTCAAACAAACTATAGGTTCTAGGTTCGCAGATATACGAATTGAGTTTGTTCTTTAATTGGCGTAAATCATTTTGATTGCGCTCTAATCTCATGACCAGCGCACTTTTTTCAACTTCTATGAGGTCCGATTTCATTACAGCAGGGTTTAAAGATTGTACATAATACGAAGGGGTACTTTAAGTTACGAAAAAATGCAACACAAAGTTGTCCGTAAGATGCCTAAAATCAGACTTTAACAATTATTTGATACTGTGGTAACTTTTTGGTCTTCTTTATTTGTTTTTAAGGAGCATCCTTCTTAATTTAAAGAAAAATCTTATCCAATGAATATTAACTTCGAATATCATTCTGTGAAAGCCAGCAATCGACTTGAAATTTTTGCTGCGGATAAATTGGAAAAACTCTTAAATAAATATGATTTTGTGGTGCGCGCAGATGTTTTTCTCAAAACGGAAAACACAAGCCAGCCAGATACGGGTATGATTTGTGGTATACGTTTGAGTACTCCAGGGCCACGGCTTTTTGCGGAATCAAGCAATGGGAATTTTGAAGCCTCTATTGCAGAATCTGTGATAGAACTTGAGCGTCAACTACACAGACGCAAGGCAAAAATGAAGACCTTTTAACTGTACGCTATAAATTATCTTGATTTTCGGTACTCTCTTCGAATTTGGTGTCAACAAGAGTTGCCTTGTTCAACCGATCTGAAAAAGGAGTATACTCTAAATCGCGAAGTAATGCTTTTTTTCTACGCTTTGAAATGTCAAGAGTATCAATGATGCTAAGCTTTCTTTCTGTTTCGGCGATTCTATTATGTCGTTTCTCCAAACGTTTTTCTTCTGTGCTAGCGATTTCAGGTTCAAAACGGGACATTACTGTATGACGCTGTACCTTAACATTGCTTTTATCAATTTTAAGGGAAACTGTTTTCTTAACTGTCGCTGGTTCAGAGATAGACTGCTGCCCATAAATGGAAGCAGATGCAAAAAAGAATGCACAAAGACTTAAAGTCCAAATACGCGAGGTTTTCATAAGATTTGATATATAATGGTCTCGCTTAAATATACAAAAAAAGTATGGAATTACCATAAAATGGGAATAAGCGGCTATAACATCGACTATTACAAACTCTTTATCGATAATTTCTTAGGCCAATGAATTTAACATTAGCGGTTTAAAAGGAAAGACTAAAGGGTTTGTTTAGTGCTATTCATCAACATCTTCAAAGTTGTTTTCAACCAAAAGTGCCTTTTTTAAACGTTTTGAAACACCATTCTTATAGAGGTCTTTCAACAGTTTTAATCGCTTGCGTTCTGAAACATCCAACGAATCGATAATACTCCTTGTGAGGGCAATCTCTTCCTTTCGCTTTTCATTTTTAGAGATAAAATTGGGTTCAAATTTGAACATGAGCGGTCCTTCCTCTTCTTCCGTAGCTTTTGGTGCTTCTGCTTTTTTAGTAGTTTCTTGAGCAGTAGTGGGTATGGCAAATAACAAACAGAAAAAAGTGCAGAAAAATAATAGGGTAGATTTTTTCATCAATAAAAATATAATAGTTCTGTTTACAAGGTATAAAAAACCGTTGAAAATTGCACAACTATGTAAGGAATACGACCAGATAACGGCTTAATGAGTCAGTTGAACGATAGGAAAAATCGCTTAACTTTGGCACGAATGATGAATACCTATATACTATGAAATTTCAAATCGCAATAGTCCTATTAATTTTTTCCAATTTCCTAGCGAAAGCGCAGAGCAATATTCAAATTTCATCTGCTGACGTTAGTTTTGTATTTGTGAATAACGATGTAGAAGGAACCCTCGAGGGGTTTACATCAGAGTCGGTTTTGGATTTTGACCAAATCGAGAACTCAAAGCTCAAGGGGTCTGTAAATGTTGAAACCATTAGCACAGGGAACTCCGTTCGTAATTGGTCCTTAAGGCGTGGAAAGTACTTCGATGTTGACAATTTCCCTAAAATAAATTTTGAAAGCTCTTCAGTTCGGCAAGAAGGAGATATCATCACCGTAAACGGCAAGCTAACTATTAAAGATGTTACCAAAGACATCACATTCAGCTTTGAAAGAAATAATAAGCAACTCGTTGGAAAAACTACGCTCTACAGTTCTGATTATGGAATCAATATCAAAAGTGACCGAGAGAAAAATAAAGTCTTGGTCAAGCTAGTATTTCAGTTGAAATAGGTATTTGAACCATAGACACCTGCACTTTAACATTTTTTCGTTCCTCCCCTACTTAAAGCTAAAATGATTGTTACATTTGTGCTCTTAAAATCGCACCTATGTGGATTTGGATTATTTTTATCGCCTTCATTTTAGTTTTTCTTGCGCTTGACCTAGGCGTTTTCAATAAGGAAAATCATGTCATAAAAACCAAGGAGGCAAGTATCTGGACAGCCATTTGGGTGACTGTTGCTCTTAGTTTTAGTGGTGTCATTTATTGGTTATTTGCCAATGGATTGGTTGATAACCCTACGGGGCTCACCCCAAACACTGCGGTTCTCAAATATATTACAGGATATCTAATCGAGCTTTCTTTAAGTGTTGATAATGTCTTTGTTATTGCTGTTATTTTCTCCTCTTTTAAAATACCAGCACTCTATCAGCATCGCGTTCTTTTCTGGGGAATTCTCGGTGCCATCGTATTTAGAGCCTTGATGATTCTATTTGGAGTTGCGCTAATTACCAAGTTCGAATGGATTATCTATGTTTTTGGTGTTTTTCTGCTTTGGACAGCATTTAAAATGTTAAAAGGTGAAGAGGAAGAATTTGACCCTAAGAAGTCATTTGTATTTCGACAGATAAAGAAGATATATCCAATAACGGGAAGTATTCAAGGCGAAAACTTCTTTGTGAAACGTATGGGAATCAAAGCCGCTACCCCCCTATTTGTAGCCTTAATTGTAATTGAACTTACCGACATCCTTTTTGCCTTGGATAGTATTCCTGCAATTTTAGCCATCACGGCGGACCCCTTTATCGTTTTTAGTTCGAATATTTTAGCCATCATGGGGCTCCGTTCTATGTATTTCTTGATTTCTAGGATGTTGGAGAAGTTCCGTTTTATCAATTATAGTTTGGTTGTAATTTTAGCTTTTGTAGGACTAAAAATGCTTTTCTCACATTACATTCACCTTCCGGAGTGGGTTTCGTTAACGGTTATCTCAGTAGCCTTGATTGGTGGAGTGATTGCTTCGTTGACAATTCCAGAGAAAGAAGCAAGCGCAGATTAGACAGATTCTTTTTTCCCAAAAAGAGCATCATATATTTTTTGAACACCCCAATTTCCAACTGGAAAGTATAAGGCAAAAAATAATGCCATTCCTAATGCAAAATTGCGCTCGTTGAAAAGCTGGTCCAACAAATTGTTCGGATATGCATAGGACGATTCAAAAGCATAGCCCCCAAATTCCAAAAGACACATCGCTACCAACCCGTAGGCATATTGGGCATGAAAAGGAAGCTTGCGAAGCAACAAGGAAACCGGAACCATGTAAACAATGTAACAAGTAATCACCTGCCACCAATAGGTAAATCGAGCGATTTCAACTTGAGCACCAAACCAATCCATCAACATTCCCCAAGAAAAATAGACAATACAATAAATAGCTATCAAGCGCTTATCTACATTTAACTTGGACTTTGCCCATACTATAAATTCAGTCATTTTCTCGATTGTTGGATTGTTGGATTGTTGGATTGTTGGATTGTTGGATTGTTGGATTGTTGGATTGTATGAGGTTAACTTCTTTTTTTTAATTCTCGCCCTAAAATTCCTGCTTGTATTAAGAAAACTGCTCCTGAAATAGTTACACAAAGTGATATGGTACCTGCTAAAACCCACTCATACCATATTGAACCACCATGCTTTAAAAAACCACTTTCAATCATGCAACATAATCCAAAACCGAAAAGTAGTGCGCCTAAAGTTCCCTTTATCAACCATTTTCTTTTAAGTTTTTTAAAGTCTGGCATCGAAGAAAATACTATTTATCAGAAAGTTTAGAATCTATTATTCGTAGCGCATCTTTAACGGTTTCCATTTGGTCCATGTCTTCATTTTCCAAGCGGATATCAAAAGCATCCTCTACATCAAGAACAATATCAACAAGGTTAGCAGAATTAATATTCAATTCATTAATCAAATGACTTTCCTCTGAAATATGTTCCGCTGAAACATCTTCAGGAAGATAGATTTTTATGATATCATGTAGTTTTTGATAATGCTCAGTTCCCGTCATTAAATGTGTATTTGAAGTGATATTTTCAATTCAGTCGTTAAAAGCTTTAAAAATAACACAAGCATTTACATCACCAAAACCAAAACTTGCCTTTGCCACTATTTTTGCGGAATGCAGAATCGTTTTTCTAGGGATTTTCTCCTCGTCAACCAATTCTAATATCTCGGTATGGAGGTCGTCGCAGTTTACATTACCGAAAACTTGACCTTTCCTAAACTGAAGCACGGCACCAACACTTTCAATACTTCCGGATGCCGCTAAACAATGCCCAAAAAGTCCTTTAAACGAATTTACATAGGGAAAATCTTTTCCATCACGCTTTAGAGCTTTTGCCCAATTCTTTATTTCAGTCGGGTCTTTCGAAGTGGCGGTAAGATGTCCGTTTATGGCATCTACATCCGCACTCTGAATGTCTGCACTTTCCACTGCTTCTCGTATACATCGCTGCACTGCATGGCTATTGGGAGCCGTCATACTTCCTTTCCCCCGCTGTCCGCCACTATTCACCGCACCTCCTAATACTTCTGCATAGATTTTAGCACCACGTTCTTGAGCACTTTCCAAGGATTCTAGAATCAAAGCTCCCGCACCACTGCCTGGAACAAAGCCAGCCGCACTAGCACTCATTGGTCGACTTCCTTTAGTTGGATTGTCATTGTACTTTCTAGGTAAAATGCGCATGGCATCAAATCCACCCCATACATACGGACCACTATCGCTACAGCTTCCCGTCAATATGCGTTTTGCTTTTCCGGAAACAATACGGTCATAGGCCATTAGAATACCCTCTGTACCTGTGGTACAAGCAGAAGAGTTTGTAGTGACTTGATTGCCACATCCTAAGATTCCGCCTAAATACGCGCTAATTCCGCTGGCCATGGTCTGCAGTACCGTAGTGCTTCCTATGCGTCTTACATTCTTTGAATCTACCAAATGCGTGGATTCTCGAAACTTGTCCACACCTAGAATTCCTGTACCGAAGATGATGCCACTATCCCAATCGGGTGCTTCTTTTTCTGCAATAGATAATCCTGCATCTTTCCATGCATCCGTTCCGGCGATGACCCCGTATAAAATGCCACTGGCATTCAATCCGCGAAGCTGCAAGGGTGTAAAATATTGATTGATTAACGTTTCGTTCAATTGCGGTTCTCCTGCAATTTGACACGCAAACTCTAAGTCTTCAAGCTGTTTATCAAAACGAATTCCACTCGTACCATCTTGCAGGGCTTTGGTAAAATCATCTAAACCTATTCCGTTCGGTGCACATACGCCAAGTCCTGTTATTACAACGCGTTTACCCATTTTTGTTCGATTTAAGCATGCCAGAAATTGTGCCTTTGCAAACCAACTTCCCTTCGGAATTGTGCATTTTTATTTTACATTTTAGCTTGTGAAAACGGAAATATTCTTTTTCGGAACTAACAACTACTTTTTCATTCGGAAAAACAGGTACCAAGAATTCCATTTCAGAACTACTTAAGCCAATTTGTACATTTTCTCCCATCGTAACTTCCTCATTGTTCAGAAGATAAATTCCCAATGCTACAACACCTATTTGCGCGCAACACTCGGTTAAAATTACACCTGGTGTAACGGGATTATCTTTGAAATGGCCCTTATAAAAATCAGAATTGGCATCAAAAGTATACGAGCCCTCTGCCCCATTTTCATCTATATGTAGGAGTTCATCAACAAACAGAAAAGGTTTGGTGTAAGGGAGTTTTTGAATGATTTCTTTATAATTCAAATAGTTTGTTTTACTAATCAATTTTGAACTTGAACTTAATATTGAACTTTTTGCTTTGGAGCCATTCGACTCCGCTCCGGATGACAATTAAGTCAATCTACCACTCCAACAAAACCCGTTGTGCAGAGAAGCCGGGGCCAAAGCTCAAAATCAAACCTTGCTCGCCTTTTTGAATATCTTTTTCAAGAAAACGCTCCAAGACATAAAGTACTGTAGCACTGCTCATGTTGCCATATTCTCGTAAGACTTCGCGTGTGTCGTCTATATTCTTTCCTAATTTACCAAATAGTTCTTCAACTGTCTGTACAATTTTTCGTCCACCAGGATGAAAAATCAAATGGTCTACCTTTTCAATAGAACTTCCATTCCGTTCTAAGAATGGGTGTACAATATCTGGAAAATGATTCGCAATTGTTTCTGGCACTGCTGGGTCAAGAATCATCTTTAATCCGTGGTTGGTCATGTCAAAACCCATCATTTGAGTGGCGTCTTTAAAATGATACATCTCCTCTCCTACGATTTTAGGACCTTTGGCATCTGCTTCTGAAGACAATAAAACGCAAGCAGCTCCGTCGCCAAAAATAGCAGCACTCACCATATTTGCCATGGAATGGTCATGAAGCTGAAATGTCGCAGTCGGACTCTCAACAGCAACCAAAGCTATACGTTTATCTGGATTTGATTTTAGAAAGTTCTGTGCGTAAATCAGTCCTGAAACCCCGGCTGCACAGCCCATTTCTGTGACTGGTAGACGCACCACATCTTGTTTCAAACCTAAGTCATTAATAAGATACGCATCCAACGAAGGAATCATAATACCTGTACAACTTACGGTAATTATATAATCAAGGGAATTTGCTTCCCAACCACTTTGCATCAGGGCTTTTTGTAAAACGGATTTACCTAACTTTTTAACTTCCCGAACATAAATCGCATTCTTTTCTTCAAAGGAAGTGGCGGTAAAAACCTCTTCAATATTCATAATACCGTAGCGCTTATCAACAGCGGCACCTTCAAATATTTTTACCACTTTTCTTCGAAAACGTTCGTCTTCATCAGCCAACCATAACTCAACAAAAGGGATGATATCTTCGGTACTTCGGCAATATTCAGGCAGTTCTTTGGCAACCGTAACTATTCGTGTCTCGTTCATATGTATCTAAACTACCTCAAGGCAAGCAAGGCCCCGAAGAATTCATTAGGAAATAAATTTAATTTGGAGGCAAGCCTCGTTTTTTAATTCTCGATTATTTAGTAAGTCGATTGGGTTGCATAATCCATACATAACGAAAGGCCCATTTCCATTTGATATCGTGTTTGATATGGGGCAAGCTCTTCGCGTATTGAATTAAATCAGATTTCACAAAACCTTTACTAATGGAAATCAATCCATCAATTTTTGCCGTTTTTGTTTTTATAAAAATAAGGCTAAAGGCTTTAAATAGATAGTATGCCCAGCGACTTCTGTGTAAATCATTGATTACAACTCCGATACTGGCTAATTGATTAAACTTTTCAAGAAAAGTCAAAAGGTCTTTGTTTACAAAGTGATGCATCGTAAGTGTATTGATTACAATATCGCAGTTCAAATCAGCAACTTTCAATTTTAAAATATCGCGGTGTTGGTATTCAATTTCAGGGTAATCTCCAGATGCCTCCTCTGCCAATTGCAAGGCTTCAGTGTTTAAATCAATACCGATTAACCGAACTTTAATATTCCGCTTCTTACAGTACTTCGCGACTTCGCGGAGCATGTTACCATCACCGCAGCCCATATCAACAATCGTATAGCTTTCTTGCGGATGGACTTTCATCAATTCTGCAACTGCATTAACCGTAATATTACTACCGCCTAAAATACGGTTCACACGATTGATATCATCGAAAACGATACGTAGGCTTTTAAGTCCCTCACGAAAGTCATCCATCAGCTCAGGTTGATTACTTCTTTCAGATAAATCTATTAACATACTATCGGTTTTCCATGAGTTTGTCGTACTAATTTTCGAAGTAAGGCGGGCGATGTTGTCACAGCTCGCAATGCCAAATTTGACATTTCTTCATTTAGTAATAAAGATTGTAAATGCCTACCCATCCACAAGCGTTTTTTAAAGGTTTTTTGCCATTCTTTTTCATAGGCTGTTTCCAATTGTTTTCTATTGGATGTATCCTTTAGAAAGTGATTCACTTGTTCTGAAGCAATCTTTGCGGAATGAATTGCCATCGCCATACCATTACCGCAAAGTGGATGAATGAGTCCCGCAGTATCTCCACACATCAAAATATGGTTTTCTATGGATTTCTTCTGCTGAAAGGATATTTGAGCAATCGTCAAAGGTTCATTGAAGATAGGAGTTGCTTTTCCCAAGAAATCATTCAAGAACGGATTTCTAGAAACCACCTTTTCATTGAAATCGGAAACATTTTTTAGTTTTTGGAAACTCGAGTAGGAAGCTAGATAACAAAAGTTAACAGCCCCTGTTTCGGTTTTTGATAAACCACCGTACCCTCCTTTAAAATTATGCAAAGCCACTTGATTCTCAGGAAATTCATCGAATTCATAATGCGACTTCACCCCTAACCAGCCAGATTTTTGTTTAATAAAATCTCGATTCAAACGTTTATCTATGGGACTTCGTTTACCATAAGCTCCAATCGTTACCTTAGAAGTAAAGGTTTGATCATTTTCTGTGCTAACTTCAAAAAAATCAGCTTTAAATTCAATTTCCGTTACCGATTCAAATACAAATTTGACATCATTGGCAACTGCCCTTTGATGTAATAAATGGTCAAAACTGTAACGACTAATACCGATACCACCTAAGGGCAATTGTGTCTGCGTCCACTTCCCGCTAACAGTACTTAAGGTTAAGTTATCTATCTGAACGGCCTTCGAAGAGTCCATCGGCACTCCTAAAGCATTCAGATACGGAATGATTTCATTAGAAACATACTCCCCACAAACCTTATGATGCGGATAGGTCTTCTTTTCCAACACTAAAACCGAATGTTTTTCTTGGGATAAATGGATTGCCGCTGTCAAGCCCGCAAGGCCACCACCAACAATAATTACATCATAGTCATACACCAAGGAAAGATACGTTTAAAATTAAAATCTATTGCTAGGGTTACAGTCGAGATAGTTTTGGAAACTTATCAATTTTAAAAGTTTAATTTATTGAAATGAGGTTATGAATACTTTTTGTTAAATTGCTTATGGTACGAATTGCTACCTTTTAAAACAGAACTTCATTCAATTAATGAATCAATCACATTTTTTACAAGGCATTTTCAAGCCTGAAAATTTTAATCCAGAGGAGTTAGAATTGATATTAAGACAATTTGATGAAGTGGAGTTTGGTAAAAATGAATACTTGATTGAAAAAGGAAAAGTTGCGAATTACTATTACTTTTTAGAAACAGGTTTTTTGCGCTCTTATACTATTGACACCGAAAGAAATGATATCACCACCAAATTCTTTTCTCAAAATGACATCGTTATAGACTGGCATTCCTATTTCTTAAAGAAACCTTGTAAAGAGTCCATTCAAGCGGTAACCAAAGGAAAATGCTGGAAAATAAGTTTTAACGACTTTATGAAATTATTTAGTATTGAAGCTTTTAGAGAAGTAGGTAGAACCAGATTGGTAAACAACTACTTTGAATTAAAAAATCATTCTATATCGGTAATTGCAGACCAAGCAAAGGATAGGTATTTGAATCTGATTGCTGAAAAACCTTCAATAGTTCAAAATGTTCCTTTAAAACATATTGCCACTTTTTTGGGAATAACTGATACTTCGCTAAGTCGCATTAGAAAAGAAATCACTTTATAACAGTAACGCATGTTTTCAACTCAAGTCCCGATTATTTTCTCAATTCTGTTCTTAATAGCATTTACGATTCCTGTACTAATGGTAGCCGGATTGGCAAAAAAAGGAAAGGTTAAAAACGGATTTTGGTGGGTTCTAGGTTTTTACATTCCTTATTTAACTGTTGTGGCTATTGCTAGTCATAACGGATTCTTTGATGATGTGATGTTACCTCCTAAAATTGTACTGACTACAACACTTCCTTTGGCCATATTCGTTACCATAATATATGGCACCAAGATATGTAAAGCAGCAAATACTGTTTTGAGCTTAAAGGATTTAGTCAAGATTCATATATTTCGACTCATTGGCAGCACTTTTATAATTCTCTTCCTTTACGATTTACTCCCACCCGTCTTTGCTTTATTCGCCGGTATAGGGGATGTATTGACTGCTCTATCCAGTATTTTTGTCGCTAAGGCTATCGAGAACAATAAAAATAGCGCTCGAAAGCTTACTTATGTTTGGAATACCTTTGGTCTTTTTGATATTTTAGTTACTTCAGCATTGGCTATTATCTTTACTAAAATCAGCATTGATAATGGTATTCAAGGCGTTGAGTTCTTAGCAGAATTTCCGTTTTGTTTTATTCCTGCCTTTGCGCCACCAACCATCATATTCCTCCATCTTTTGGTTTTCCGGAAACTATCTGCAACAAAAACGGGCTAAATCCCATTTCTTGTCATAGGCAAAGTTTTTTCTCTAACCCCTCCTCTAGTTTTGGTGTATTGTTTAACACTTAAAAATTAGAAGGTATGAACACAGAACAAAATTTCATGATGTTATTCAGGTATACTCCAAATCCTGAATACAAACCGACAGCGGAAGAAATGTCACAGATGCGTCAAGATTGGGGAAGTTTTATTGGCAATATTGCGATTAAAGAAAAGCTGGAAAGCACCTATCAATTAGGCTTTGAAGGAAAACAGATTTCAACAGATTTAAAAGTATCTGATGGGATGTTGATTTCTGAAAACAAAATAATCAGCGGAAACATGATTGTTAAAGCACATTCTTTAGAGGAGGCCGTAGAAATGGCTAAAAACAGTCCCATACTAAAAATGGGAGGTACAGTTGAAGTTCGTTCTATTATTCCAATGGAAAATTAATACAAACACTAAAACATGAAAAAAATGATATTTATACTAATCGTCGGCGCGTTGCTTTTATTCTTAGGAATAGGATTTTATAATGCTAACAAGTTACAGCATATTCACATTCAAAAAACCGTGAATATTCAATCAGATATTGAAACCACATTTGACAACGTGGTTTTTCTGAAAAACTTTACAAAATGGTCTCCTTTTTATGAAGCAGACCCCAATCAAAAAACAACTATTAAGGGAAATGATGGGCAAGTAGGTGCGCAATTTCATTGGGACGGAAACAAAGGTAAAGACTTGGGCTTTCAAGAGATAACAGAGATTAAACCTTTGGAATACATAAAAATGGAATGCGATATTCAAAAACCATTCAAGGCAAATCCTACCTTTGAGTATTCCTTTTCAAAAAAGGGCAATCTTATAAAAGTAACGCAAGACTTCAATCTGAAATCTGGATTGGTAGATTCCTTTTTTATGTGGCTTTTTGGCGCAAAAAAGGATATGGAAAAAATGAACGCCAGAGGAATGGAACGCTTAAAATCAGTAAGTGAAGAATAGAACCATGTGTTGGTAAAATTCGTCATTATCACTTAAAAAAGAGGTCCAAAAATCAATTTTTATGTCATTTCTTAGTTTTTGATTTGACAGTTGCTTAAAAATTGCCTTTTTAGACCTCTTCCTTAAAACTATTTTTCAAAAAAACGAAAAGTACTTATCTACTTGTTTTGTTTTTTGCTTCATCTTTTAGCTCCTGACTCGCAACGATGGCTAGTTCCACACGACGATTCTTGCTTTTACCTTCAGTTGTTGAATTATCTGCTCTAGGTTGTAATTCTCCGTACCACTTTGTGGTAAAACGACTTTTATCAATACCTTGGGCAATAAGATAATTGGTTACCGATTGCGCTCTTTGTTGTGATAACTTCAAATTGTAGTCCTCAGGACCGGCGCTATCCGTATGCCCTTCAACCAAAATATAGGATTTGGGGTATTCTTTAAATATTCCTGATAATCTGTTCAAGGTTTCTACCGATGTTCCTTTTATGTTCGATTTACTGGTATCGAAATATACACCAGCTTCTTCGTTAAAGACTACATTTATTCCTTCTCCAACCCGTGTCACTTCTGCTCCAGGAATTTCTTCTTCAATGCGTTCGGCTTGTCTATCCATTCGGTCTCCAATAAAACCTCCGGCAACGCCTCCGACGGCAGCACCAATAATTGCACCTAAGGCCGTGTTGCCTTTACCTACATTATTGCCAAGAACTCCGCCTATGACCGCACCACTAGTGGCACCTACAACAGCTCCTTTCTGTTTGTGATTTGCATTTTTTACGGCACTACAGCTAAGAATCAGACTTGCCGATAGTGAAAGGAATATACTTTTTTTTAAATAGGTTTTCATGGGGAATTTTTTTAAGATTTTTTATTGAATTTGTAAACGACATTTATCACTTTTCCATCAACAGTTGCGTTTGATTTCAGCACCATCTCACTTGAGGTAAGTTTAGTGATATTAAGGCGATATCCTTTTCCAGAAATATCTTTATTCTTTTCATCAATACGTTTGAATTGCAATTGACTAGAGTAATTCTCCGAATTATCTACTACAGACCAACGCATAAACCGATCACCACCTTGGCATAGGGATGATGATGCTAAAGTATAGCGTCCTGTACTATTGTTATCTCGAAAATACCAATCGCTTCCTTCGAAACAGATGTCATCTGCATCGCTGAATAGGACCGATTTGAAATTACCAGTTCCGTTTTCATAGCTTATGTCATTGAGCGTCCAAGTGCCACTCAACATATTACGTTTTTCACGCACCGCTTTTGAAATTGAACAAGAAGAATAGAGTGTGACAAAAGCCACAAGCAATAGGATTTTTTTCATATTATGGATTTTCAGGGTTGTTCTATTTACGTATGAATAGTTCGAACAGTTTTTATTCAAACGTTAAACATATAATAATATGGTATTAAAAAGATTCTATTCGATGAATGGTAAGAAAGAATTAAACTAGCTCAGGGCTTTTATCGTTCAATAAATATTAGCGTCAAAATATAAATTCATTTAATACGCCAACAAATCAAGTAACTCAGCGGCAAATCTATCTTTAGGCAAGTAGTTATTTTCCAGGTTTTTAGCAAATGGTATTGGTGTTTCAATACTTGCCACTCTTTTTACCGGAGCATCTAAATGTTCAAAGCAGTTTTCCATCACTAGGGCGGAGATATCACTCGCAATTCCTCCAAAAAGACTGTCTTCTTGTAGAATGATTAGCTTTCCTGTTTTCTTAACGGATGCATATATGGCTTCAATATCTAAGGGCGCAAGTGTTCTTAAATCAATCAAGTCCGCTTCAACTTCTTGATGCATTTCTAAAGTTTTCAAAGCCCAATGTACTCCGGCTCCATAGGAGACAATAGTAATTTCACCGCCTTCTTTTAAAATGGCCGCTTTTCCTAATGGAATGGTATAATAATCAGAAGGTACATTCTGATAGACACTTCGATACAAACCCTTATGTTCAAAAAACAGTACAGGATTTGGGTCATTGATAGCGGTATTCAACAAACCTTTGGCGTCCTTAGGAAATGCAGGGTAAACCACTTTTAATCCAGGAGTCTTCGTAAACCATGCCTCGTTGGTCTGTGAATGAAATGGTCCCGCACCTACGTCGCCGCCGCACGGCATACGGATAACTACATCTGCTTTTTCGCCCCATCGATAATGTGATTTTGCCAGATAATTTACAATAGGATTAAATCCTGAACTTGCAAAATCAGCGAATTGCATTTCCATCACGGCTTTCATACCATTAATGGAAAGTCCCATTGCTGCAGAAACAATCGCAGATTCACAAATGGGCGTATTCCGTACTCGTTCTTTCCCGAAGGCATCTACAAAGCCGTCGGTAATTTTAAAAACACCTCCATAATCGGCAATATCTTGCCCCATAATAACCAAATCATCATACTTCTCCATGGATTGTTTTAGTCCGTTCGAAACAGCATCAACCAAACGAATGTTTTCTACAACACTACCTTCTTTAACATGTTCATATTCAAATGATTTATAAACATCTTTTAATTCTTTAGTTTCACTTATTTCAACTTCATTTTCATCAAAAGCCAGTTTTAGATTCTCATTGATTTCAGCGGTAATCTTTGCTTTGATAGCATCGATTTTCTGTGTATCTATAATCTGCTCGTCTAGCAAGAATTTTTCATAGTTGGCGATAGGGTCTTTTTGTGCCCACTTCTCCATCAACTCCTTAGGAACATATTTTGTACCACTTGCCTCTTCGTGACCCCGCATCCGGAACGTTTTAAACTCTAGAAGAATCGGGGCAGGATTTTTACGCATCTTTTTACAGAGTTTGTCAACTGTGGCATAGACCTCAAGAATATTATTCCCGTCTATAATATGGGATTCCATGCCATAGCCCTTTCCTTTATCTGCCAAATGTTCACATTTATACTGCTCTGAAGTAGGCGTTGATAATCCGTAACCATTATTTTCAATACAAAACAAAACTGGGAGATTCCAGACGGCCGCCACGTTCAAAGCTTCATGAAAATCACCTTCACTTGTTCCACCTTCGCCAGTAAATACCGCCGTTACGTGGTTATTCTTCTTTAAAACATCCGCCAAGGCAATGCCATCCGCGACCCCTAATTGCGGACCTAAGTGTGAAATCATTCCGACAATATTGAATTCTTGTGTTCCGAAATGAAAACTACGGTCCCGTCCGTTTGTAAATCCGCTAGCTTTACCCTGCCACTGCGCAAAAAGCCGATACAAAGGAATATCTCTAGTCGTAAAAACCCCCAAATTTCTATGCATGGGAAGGATATACTCCTCTGGTTGCATCACACTGGTCACACCCACCGAAATCGCCTCTTGACCAATGCCACTAAACCACTTTGAAATCTTCCCCTGACGTAGCAAAATCAACATCTTTTCCTCAATCATACGAGGTTTTAGCATTCGCTCATAAAGACTAATTTGGGTTTTTTTGGATACTTTGGAGTTTTGGTACTGCATGTTATATTTTAAAGAAATCAGGTTCAAAAACGGGATAAATTTAACAATAAAGAACACAAAACCATTGAAAAGATTTGAGAAGCCGCATCAATATTTATTAACTTTGATTGAAACCTTTTAATTTATCTGTATGAGTCTCGTACCCAGTGTTGATTTAACGGATTTCACCTCTGGTGATTCCGTCCGAAAAGAAAAGTTTATCAAGGAAATTGGTAAAGCCTTTGAAGAAATTGGTTTTGTGGCGCTGAGTGGACACTTTCTTTCTGAAGAATTGGTTGAAGATTTGTATTCTGAGATAAAGCAGTTTTTCGGTTTGCCGCAAGAGACCAAAGACAGCTATGAGATTGCCGGGATTGGCGGACAGCGCGGGTATACTTCCTTTGGAAAAGAACATGCCAAAGGTAGAAAAGAAGGTGATTTAAAAGAGTTTTGGCATTTCGGTCAGTATGTTGAGGACAATCCCAAACTAGAATCTGAATATCCGGATAACGTAACTGTAAAAGAGCTTCCAAAATTTAATGCCATTGGGAAAGAAACCTATAAAATGCTTGAAAAGACAGCTAAATATGTGCTTCGGGCCTTAGCTTTACATTTAGACTTAGAAGAAACCTATTTTGATGAATATATTAGGAATGGGAATTCCATCTTAAGACCAATTCATTACCCTCCTATTACTTCAGAGCCTAAAAACGCAGTCCGTGCAGCTGCGCATGGCGACATTAATCTAATCACCTTACTAATGGGTGCGCACGGCAAAGGACTACAGGTGATGAATCACAAAGGGGAATGGGTAGATGCCATTGCCCGACCAGACCAACTCATGATTAATGTTGGTGATATGCTTTCACGACTCACGAATAACAAGCTAAAGTCCACGATACATCAAGTGGTGAATCCTCCGAAAGAGCTTTGGGGCACTTCGAGATATTCGATTCCGTTTTTTATGCATCCTATAAGCGAAATGTCTTTGAATTGCTTAGAAAACTGTGTGGATGAAGCTAATCCTAAAGGATTTGAAGATACTACCGCTGGGGAGTTCTTGCATGAGCGCTTGATTGAATTAGGTCTAATCAAGAAATAACAAGATGGATTTACAAGACCAACTCAAAAATCTTTTTCCTGACCATACACCTGAAAAGGAAGAGAAAGCGATTGAAAAAAGTGATATCTGGCTGCAAGAAGAGCCTATCATTTGCAAATATGAAAAGCGAAAAGGAAAGCCGATTACTATTTTAGAAGGTTATAACGGTTCGGATTCAGACTTTAAGAAGCTAGCAAAAGAAATTAAAACCAAATTAAGTGTTGGAGGAGGTTTTAAAAACGGCACAATCATTATTCAAGGTGATTATAGAGATAAGATTATGGATATGCTTAAAAACAAAGGTTTTAGCGTAAAACGTGTGGGCGGATAATTAAGACAATAAGTATGGCACTAAATCTTGCAGTACTGCGTTTTAGTAAACTTAAAGTTGATTTTGTGTTAATTTTATTTTGACGGATTCAAATAAATGTTACTTTTAACACTACAACCTAAACTACTGACTCTATGAGTTCCCTTTTGCATATTACAAATGGAGATAGTTTTACCCAAAGACTAGACTCCCTTAAGCTTAAAGGTGATGTTATCACATGGCGCGAAATGCTTTGTGAAGGCAAAACACTTACCAATGTAGGCAGCGAATCTTTTTGGAAAGCCCGTTTTGAATTCCTAAACAAGAATTACAAGGTCTCAAAATCTTCATTTATTGAGAAAACCTTAAAAGAATATCGTTCACTTTGCAATCACAAGCAGCAAGACCAAATCGTACTATGGTTTGAATATGATTTGTTCTGCCAAGTGAATATGTTAGCCGTTATCAGCTGGCTGAAATCAAATCGTAAGTATGCCGAAATATCTTTGGTTTGTAGTGGTAAAGAAGATAGTACTGACAAGCTATACGCCTTGAATGAGCTGAACGATGAGCAATTGCTCAAACTCTACGAAAATAAAGTTGTCCTTAGACAAGATGATATTGAATATGCGGATTATGTATGGCAGTTGTATTGCAGTGATAATCCGATGCGCTTAGAAAATCTTACGGATTACAAAAATTACCAATTCGATTATCTATCAGATGCTATCACAGCGCACTTGCATCGTTTTCCTTCTATTAGGAATGGACTTAATGCCATGGAAAACAACATTCTACAACTTAGCGCAGACCAAAAACTCAAGAACAAAAAAGAGCTTTTAGGCACAATTCTTAAAAATCAAGGTTCTTTAGGTTTTGGTGACAGTCAGTATGAAAGAGCAATTTCTAGGTTAAAACCTTTGTTTTCTTCTTTCAATCCGGTCAAACTTACTCAAAAAGGCAAGGAAATTTTGGATGCCCAAACAAGCTACTACTCCTGTATTCAGGATAATGATGTATATCTAGGGGGTGCTTTAAAATATAACTTCTTGTACAACACCAATACGGATAGAATTCTAAAATTATAGAATGCAATTAGGGCCATCTGAGCTTATTCTAAATGCTGATGGCAGCATTTACCACCTTAATATACTTCCTGAAGATATCGCAACCACCATAATTACCGTTGGTGACCCTGACCGCGTTTCTGATGTATCCAAACATTTCGATTCCATTGAATTCAAAAAAGGAAAACGAGAGTTTATAACCCATACGGGGACTTTGAACAAAAAACGCATCAGTGTTATTTCTACTGGAATTGGCACAGATAATATCGACATCGTTTTCAATGAATTGGACGCTTTAGTCAATGTAGATTTTGAGAAACGTATAGTAAAATCCAATAAAACGAAACTGGATATTATCCGAATAGGAACCTCAGGTGCGATTCAATCGGATGTAGCTGTAGATTCCTTTTTGATAAGTGAATTTGCCATGGGATTTGATGGACTTTTACATGCCTATAAGAGCGATACCATTCAACATAAGGTAATTTCGGAAGCCTTTGTAAAACACACAGGTTGGTCTTCAGATAAATCGGTACCCTACGTAGTCAAATGCGATAAGAGCCTAGCAGCTCAATTATCCTCAAATCGTATACGATTTGGACTAACAGCCACAAACATTGGGTTCTATGGGCCGCAAGGCAGGAAACTTCGTTTAGAACTAGCCGATGTATCCTTGAATAACAAAATCGCTTCTTTTGAACACGATTCCCTTAAAATAACCAACTTAGAAATGGAAACTTCAGGTATTTATGGGCTCTCAAAACTGCTAGCTCATCGAGCAGTTTCTATGAACTGTATTTTAGCCAATCGTGTTACGGGTGAGTTCTCAAAAAATCCACAAAAAGCAGTTGACGACCTCATTCAATATACTTTAGAAAAGTTGATGAGCAACTAAAATGAGAAGTCGGCAACTTGTAGTTTTGATTTGCAATTGATTCCTATGAAAAAAGTAAATATTATTGGTGTACCCGAGCATTTCAACCTTCCATGGCACATGGCTATTGAAGAAGGTGCTTTTACAGAAAGAGGCATTGACCTAACATGGACAGATATTCCCGAAGGAACAGGAAGAATGTGTCAAATGCTTCAAGACCATGAAACAGACTTAGCAATTATTCTAACCGAAGGCCTGGTAAAAAGTATTACCGAGGGGAATCCTTCCAAGGTTATTCAAGAATTCATTGCAACTCCATTACAATGGGGCATACATGTTGGCGCCAAGAGCAAATACGAAACCATAGAAGAGCTTTCAACAACAAAAGCAGCAATCAGTCGCTTCGGCAGCGGAAGTCATCTTATGGCTTATGTAAATGCCCAAAGGGAAGGGTGGAACATTGATGATTTACAGTTTGAGGTAATCAATAATCTCGACGGAGCAGTCGAAGCTCTAACTGAAGGTACTGCAGACTATTTCCTTTGGGAGCATTTTACCACAAAACCAATTGTGGACAATGGCACTTTTCGAAGATTAGGGGACTGCCCTACCCCTTGGCCCTGTTTTGTTGTTGCCGCGACGAATAGATTTATGGACGAACATCCGTCAACTTTAAAGCATATTTTGGAAATTATAAATATTCATACTTCTGAATTCAAGAATATTCCAAGTATCGATAAAACCTTATCTAATAGATACAGCCAGCAGTTGCCTGATATACAAGAATGGCTTTCGCTTACGCGATGGAGTCAGAAACAAATTGAAAAAAAGGACATCGACAAAGTCTGTAGTACCCTTAAAGAATTAGGTAGAATTGAAAAATTATTGTCGTTTCAAGATATAGTGGCCTAATTTTAATTACACTTCACTATTTACTCGCTGGAAAGTACTTAGCCACCAATGTTCGGAGAGCCTTTTCTGAAAGTGGTTTTTGAATGAACTCTTTTATAATTGGGTTTTTCATCGCCTTTATTTTGTCCCCTTCATTCTTGCTTGTTGTAAGCATAATAATGGTGATTTCATCCTTAATCTCAGCACTAACCTGTTCTTCGTAAGCTTCTAAGAACTGCCATCCATCCATGAGCGGCATTTTAATATCCAATAACAACAAACATGGCATGAGGACTGTTGTGTATTCTTCAGATGGAATCAATAAATCTAAAGCTTCTCTCCCATTTAGGACAAAGTCGACATCTACGTTGAGGTTTAATTTTCCAATAAAAATTTTGTTGAATAGATTACTAATTTCGTCATCGTCGACTAAAAGAATGGAATTCAAATTAGGGGAATTCATAAAATTAAAGGTGGTTTGGCTTTAACTAAAGTAGTAATTTTCCTTCTATTGAATTTCTTATTGATTAGGTTTTCGTGTTTTGTTTAACAAAATTCCATTTAAACTACAGTAGCAGCTATTTATGTTAAACAAAAAATGAAAGCTCGAACCTTACTTTTTCACCAACTTATAGGTTCTTTTTCTAAAAGGTTCAAAATTTCATTTGCTTGACTAAAATGTCCGTTTCCAAACCAATAGCCACGATTTGCACTCAATGGTGAAGGGTGCCCTGAGGTGAGAACTTGGTGTTTGTCTGAATCAATCAATCTAGATTTCTTTTTGGCAAATCCACCCCAAAGTAAAAAAATGAGGTCTTCTCTTTCATCTGATAATTTCTTGATTACGGCGTCGGTAAACTGTTCCCAGCCTTTTTTCTGATGGCTTCCGGCTTGATGCGCTCGTACTGTAAGCGTTGCATTTAGTAAAAGTACTCCCTGTTTCGCCCAGCGTTCAAGGTTACCACTTTCAGGATATGAAACGCCCAATTCATTCTGAATTTCTTTAAATATGTTGATTAAAGATGGTGGATGAGGAATGTCATCTTTGACAGAGAAACAAAGTCCATTAGCTTGGTTTGGTCCATGATACGGGTCCTGCCCTATAATAACTACTTTTGTGGCCATAAAATGACAGTGGTCAAAGGCGGCAAAAATATCCTTTCCTTTGGGATAGCAAGTACCAGAGGTGTACTCTCCTCTCACAAAATCAATAAGGGAATGAAAGTAAGGTTGTTGAAATTCCTGTTTGAGGTGCTCCTTCCAGCTTTCATGTATTTTGACATCCATATATAATTCTCCTTTTTTACCAAGGGTAAAAATAGATGTTTTGGCCTACTTATGCTATAGGCTTCTGCACAAAGAGAGGGTCTTTTTTAATCTTCAAATGAAGTGTTGGCCAGTTGGACTTTTAATACATCACTCTGTGCTTGTCGACGTTCCAAAGCAGTTATGTAATCTAGCGTAGCATCCTCTTTGTGCAAATCGTAAGACTTATTTGCCCAATTCATTGCGGCATTTAGGTTGCCATTAAATTCATTTATGACGGCAAGATTATAACATGCCCGACCACTTATTTTTGCTTTAGGGTTTGCAATTTCTTCCTCCCACAGCTTTATCGCTTCATGATAGGCTCCTTCTTGAATTTTATCATCGGCTAACTCAAAATTTCTTGTACCTATTACGTAGTAATGCCTTTGAACATCTAGCTTTTTGGGTTGCATACGTTGTGCATATGAGCTTCCAGCACTTTTACTTTGTTCCAATAGAGTTTCGCGGCGTTTATCAATAGCCTGAAGTGCATCAACAGGACTTATACCTTTTGCCGACGCGGTAATTTGTTCGTTTGAGGTAAACTCGTCAACTAATATTCTTTGTTTTGGGTCATAAACTCGCCATCCGTTCTCGATAAGGGTTTCTAAGGTTATCTCTTGGGCGGAAACACGTGTTCTGTCGCGCATCATGTCTAGTTGATCAATTTTTGTTTTCTTTAAAGAGAATTGTGTTTCAGTATCGTGAGAGGCTAAGGAGAATATAGCATCAACACCATTAGTCTGGCAGATTTCAGCTATTTTATCCCAGGTAGCATTGCTTGGTCTTGTTCCAAAATCAGTCACTTCTCCATCAAGGTTTTCCAAAATTCGTACGGTATCAAAACGTTTATCTTGCGCCAATTCATCGAAAAGCCCAGTCAGGGCAGCTTCCGTCCCCTTTTCCGCAAGCCATCTTTCTTCCATTACGATGAGTTGTTCCAAGCGGGTGGAATAGCTCTTTACAAATGACGACTGGCTGCTGTTTACGATACCAATTTTTCTAATTTGACTGGAAAAATCAACAGGGGAAGGCTCTATAGTACTAATTGTCAATTCCTTAGTTGAAGTACAACTCGTAAGCGCCACTAAAACGCTACAAAAACCTAAGACTTGGAAAAAATGTTTCATATAAATTTGAATAACATACGAGGCGTAAGAAACGCTATCGCGTAAGTAGGTTCTGACTAAAACAGCTATTAGGGTTAAAATATTGTATTAAGGGTGTGCATTTGGTCGAAAAAACCACGGATTTGTTATGCACACTCCGACTTTCCTGTTCTTGGACTTGAGAATGTTTTTAGTCTAAAGCGTATTCCATACATTTGCCTTCGGTTTTATCAACTATGATTTCAATACATACTAAAACACTTCAAGACCTAGAGTTTCCAACGGTTCTGCAACAAATTGCAGCAAGGTGCAATACAGAATTGGGTAAGGAACGTGCTCTTGAAATCAAACCCATGTTAGATGAGGGAGCAATCCGCTTGGTTTTAGGCCAAACCTCGGAATATTTATCCTCGTTGGTTAGCGAAAATCGCATTCCCAATCATGGATTTGACCGTATTGATTCCGAATTGAGTCTTCTAAAAATCGAAAACACAACCTTGGAGGTCGGAAGTTTTCGGAAAATCGGGACCATATGTACAACTATTGCCACGCACAAGAAATTCTTTAAAAAATTTAAGGAGTATTATCCTTTGTTGTTCGCAGCTAGCGAGGAAATTGCATTAAACACCGAGATTCCTAAAGAAATAGATTCGGTTATTGACCGATTCGGAGAAGTTAAAGATCGTGCTTCGGACAAGTTATTTTCTATTCGTAGACAGATGAACCAGGTCAAGGGAAAGATTAGCCAAAGCTTTGCTTCTGCCCTGAATTTGTATAACGGCTCGGATTATTTGGATGATATTCGGGAGTCCGTTTACGAGAACCGTCGTGTTTTAGCGGTTAAAGCCATGTACCGTAGAAAAGTAAAAGGTTCGGTTATGGGTAATTCCAAAACGGGAAGTATTGTTTACATAGAACCTGAAGCCACTTTGAAGTACAGTCGCGAGCTCAATAACCTGGAATTTGATGAAAAGGAAGAAATTCAAAGAATCCTAAATCAACTTACGGCACTAATACGCCCCTTTGCCCCTATTCTTTCGGATTATCAAGAGTTTCTTGCACAAATTGATGTCACAGCGGCAAAAGCAAAATATGCCTCCGATACGAATGCGTTACTTCCAAAGATAAACGAGGAGAAGCGTCTATTTTTAAGGGATGCATATCATCCACTGCTTTTCTTAGATAACAAAATAAGAGGTGAGAAAACCTTTCCGCAGACCATAGAATTACATCCAGAAAATCGAATTATTGTTATTTCAGGCCCGAATGCTGGTGGAAAAAGTATCACGCTAAAAACCATTGGATTACTGCAAGTGATGTTGCAAAGCGGACTGCTTATTCCCGTTCATGAACGAAGTTCGATTTGTTTATTTGATAGAATTTTAACGGATATAGGAGACAATCAATCCATTGAAAATCATTTAAGTACGTACAGCTATCGGCTTAAAAACATGAACTCTTTTTTAAAGAAGTGCAATGCCAATACGCTGTTCCTAATCGATGAGTTCGGTACAGGTAGTGACCCAGAACTTGGCGGTGCCTTGGCGGAAACTTTTCTTGAAGTATTTTACGAGCGGGAGGCATACGGCGTAATAACAACCCATTACGCCAATTTGAAACTGCTTGCCAACGAATTGCCTCATATCTCCAATGCCAACATGCTTTTTGACGGTAAAACATTGGAACCGACCTTTCAATTGGTCCTGGGTGAAGCTGGTAGTTCCTTCACTTTTGAAGTAGCACAAAAGAACGGCATCCCCTACTCGCTTATCAACAAGTCAAAGAAGAAGATAGAACGCGGCAAAGTGCGTTTTGATGCCACAATAGCCAAATTGCAAAAAGAACGCAGCAAAATGGCTAAAACGGGCTCTAGAATGCAAGAAGAAGAGTCCAAAGCAAGAGAAGAAGCTGCACGATTGGAAAAACTGAATGCCAAGATTAAAGCTAAACTTGAAAATTATCAGGAATTATACGACCACGACCAGCGCATGGTACATTTGGGCAACAAAGTGGATAAAGTAGCCAACAAGTACTTTCAGGATAAGAAAAAGCGCGTCATGGTATCTGAACTGATTCGTATTGTTGAAACCGAAAACAGCAAGCGAAAAAAGAAATCAGCCAAACAGGATAAAGCCGAACGGACAAAAAAGGCTCAAGTAGCTCAGGAAGTTCAAAAAGAAGTCAAGGTCATTCGTCAAAAAAAGAAAGTCGAAAAGAAAAAAGCAGTTCAAAATGAAAAAAACCAACCGAAGCCCGTTTTTAAAGTTGGAGACCGTGTTCGAATGATAGACGGCAAGGCTGTGGGCTCTATTGACACCCTAGAAAAAGGCAAGGCTGTGGTCAATTACGGTATGTTTACGACCAATGTTAGCGTAGATCAGTTGGAGTTAGTAGGAAGCAAGAAATAACATGCAATTTAATTTGATTATCAAATACTTAAACTAAATCGTATACGATTTTAAACTATTCCTCCTATTGAAAATAAAGTGACATAGTCATGGAAAAAGATTCCAATTCAGCACTTCAGCCTATTTCTTCTGCTACCCCAACTGGTAAATTACAGAATTCCAAAAATCCAACATGCTAAAAATCCAAGAATCCAATAAAATAACAGCCGACACCAAGCTGTTGAATCACAACTTAGGGCGCCGACTGAATTAAGCATTCCCCCTGCTTGCTTATCTTATTCTTTGTACGCTGAAAGATGCGCGTACATCATGTTGGGGCTTCTCATCGAACCTAAGTTCTCGTGGAAGGGCAGCCGCTGTTGGGATGTCCCTTAACTGGACCCGAACCGATCTTGAGCCAAGAAAGTCATCAGAGGAAGTATCCTCATCGGTAAGGCTACCAGATAATTCTACGTAATCTGAATCATAATTCGGTCTATAAAGCTCAATTTCTACACTTTGATTGATGGTATGCGTACCTTCAGTTCTCAAGTTATTAGACTTACTGCGACTCCAACTTACTTCGCTACTCGAACCTGTATTTACCTTCCCCTTTAAGTTTCCGAACAATTCTAAGTGTGAACCTTCAAAGCCGCCTGGGGTATTGACTACGCGCAAATTGTTAATGGTTATCTTAAATCGCGGATAAGCCAAATCACATGTTCTAATAGGATACTCGGTACTTAAAACTATGCGCGCGACAGGAGTTCCCTGTTTTATAAAACGCAGTTTGTACGCCAGTGGAGCGCCCGGAGAATCTTTAGAGTAATCTCCACCTTCGGCAATAAAAGAATAGACTTCTGCTGGTCCATTTATCGTTTGGGCCGCATCACTTCCTGAACCACCAATTATCAATCCTTTTATCGTAGACTCGTCGATTGTTTCTTTATAGTTCGCTTCGACACTACCATCCCCTGATGCAAATGTTGCACTCAAAGCAGCGTTTATCTCAGATTCCGAACTATTTGTTTCTATTGTATAAATGACCATTCGGCCATAAGCCACGGAAGAGACAAAAACTGGAGCGGTAGATCCTAATAAGGCAAGGTCTGGCAATGAATTGAAAAGGTCACTGGGATTATTCGGCAGGTCCATATCAATGGTATAATAAGTCTGTAAATATTTGAGTACAAATTTGTTTCGCTTCGTATTATTACTAAAATCGATTGCGGCACTTACTTTTACACCCGCGGAGCGGTAATTTGCACCTATAGCAACATTTAATTGTTGTTCACTATATACTTGGGTAATTTCAAAGCTTACCCGCGCCGCAGTGGCGCCAGTAACTTCTTGATCCAAAATAGTCTTTATACCTTCCCTTACAGTTGATAATTTTGGATCTTCAATAGCGACTACAGGACTTCCGCTTATATTCGTGAGAGATGCCGAAAGTGTTATCGGCGCCCTACTTCCAGTAATCGGAATATATTCGCCGGAAGGAATCGACTCACCCTTTAAAAGAGCCCCGGGATATATAACATCGGTAGTAGGGTCAAGTGAAAGCAATTCGTCAAAACCAGGAGCGGCCTTAAAGGTCTTTACCGAACATTCAAGAGCAGCATCTTCCGTGTCGCGTTGCGGGTCGTTTTCGTCGATTACCTCAGGTTCTGAGATCTCTTCTGGTTGAACAAAACCAGAAAGGTTGGCTACCGACGTATTAAAAGAATTGGCCAAGTCATCGGGAATGGGAGCTGGACCTTCATTTATTTCGTTTTTACTACACGATAGAAATAATAAAGTAAAAAGTATTGTCGTCAATACTAGTTGGAGGAACTTTTTCAAATCAATCGTTACTGTTTTCATAATTAAAGTTTTTAGGATTCAACAGTTCGAAACTAGACAGTTGCACACCCCATACCTAAATTAAAGTATGGACAAACTATGGACAAATAGGCCATTTCAAGGATGAATCAGACATGGACGAATGATTTATTGAAGTTTCATATTTTTAATATAAATATTTGATAATCAATTATTTAAAATTAATTTAAATAGACAAAATATTTTAAATACCATGGACAAAGTATGGACGAAGGGTTTTTGCGGGTTTTTCGCCCCTTAAGACTGCATTACTATAATTTGTACCTTGAATAACCTAAAACAACCTTGCCTCATGAAATCAAAACGTTTTTGTTTTCCTCTTTTTATGCTCTCCTTTGCTGTAATACAATCTCAAGATCAGACAAGAGTCGATAGCCTATTGAAGCTTTACGAAAACGAGACTACAATCGAAGAGAAAGTTCACTTACTTGACGAGCTTGACGAAATCTATATCTACACAAAACCAGATAGCGCCAAGGTTTATGTCGACGAGATGTTGAAGATCTCGAAAGAAGGCGAATACAAGCACGGTATACTGCGGGCAGAGTTTTTATTGGGACACTACTACTCTACCCTAGGTCAAATGGATGTTGGTGCAGAATATTACCGAAAAACACTAGAGCGTTCTATAAAAGATGACGACGACACCTTTTTAGCCACCGTTTTGAAAAACCTGTCAATTTACGAATCTCACATTGGTAATTACCCAGAGGCAATACGCTTGATGGACTCCTCGGCCACAATTCAAAAAGAATGGGGTGACTTTATGCGCTATGGTTCGGCCCTGAATGTAATCGGAAAAAACTATTATGATATGGGTAACTATCCAAAAGCCATGGAAATGTACCAAGCCGCACTTAAAACAATGGACACCATTCAGATTAAGACCTATCACAAAGCGGATGTTTTAGGAAATATAGGCAGCTTGCACAGTATCCAAAAAAGCTATGACCAAGCCCTAAAATATTTTGAGATGGCCATGGAGGTCTATATGGCCACCGACGATAATCTTTATCAAGCAACCACTTTGGTTGACATTGGAAATGTTCTTGATTCCCAAAAGGAATATGATCTTGCCATTGACAGTTACAAGAAAGGGCTGGCCATTAGCGAGAAATACGATTTTCCTACGATTAAGGTCTTGTGTTTGGGTAACCTTGGCAGCATATACAAAGAACAAGGCAAGTACGATGAAGCCATTAAACATCTAAAACAGGCACTTCAAATGAAAGATGCTGAAAATTCAGGAATCAACAAAGCCAATTATCTTGCTGAATTAGGTTATACCTACGCGTTGAAAGGAGATTTCGATAATGGTTTCGACAAATTAAACACGGCCGTTGACCTTGCCGATTCCATAAAAGTCGGCAATGAACTTCAAGCCGCACTTCAATATCGTGCTTTGGCTTACGAAAAGAACGGAGAGCTTCAAAATTCAGTGCGTGACCTAAAGCGCTCACAAAAAGTAAAAGACAGTCTATTTTCGTTAGCAAAGGCCAAGCAAATTGATGAGTTACAGACAAGTTACGAAACCGAAAAAAAAGAGTCGGAAATTGCCCTTCAACAATTTGAAATCAATACACTCAACGAAAAAGCAAAAGTCGATAAACTCACTAAAGGGCTTTATGCCGGGGGTATGTTCACTTTTTTAACCGTTTCCGGACTTTTGTTCTTCAGTTTTAGGCAGCGAATGAAAAAGAACAGGATCGAACGTGAAAAGCAAGAGGAAATCTACAAGCAAGAAATCGAACACAAAAAGAAGGAATTGGCAAGCCAAACATTGCATCTGGTTCAAAAGAATACCTTTATTCAAGAGCTGATGGAGAATCTTGAAAATATCAAGAACTCTCCGGAAAAATTCAAAATGGAATTCCGTCGCATTGTTATGCTTCTTAAAAAAGAGAATGCCTCCGACAAAGACTGGGAAGTCTTTAAAACCTACTTCGCCGAGGTTCACAATGACTTTGACCAAAAGCTAAAAACACTCTACACAGATATTTCTGAAAAGGAGATTCGCCTAGCAGCCTTTTTACGAATGAATTTGACAACCAAAGAGATTGCGGCCACCTTGAATGTTTTACCCGATAGTATTTTGAAGTCTAAGTATCGGTTAAAGAAGAAGCTAAATCTGGATAAGGAGACTGATTTGACCAGTTTTTTAAATACCTTATAAAATTTAGGTGTTACTTCTACCCTAGCGTATCTTTGCTTTGTGGAAGAAAATAAGAAAATCATTCTTTTCGATGGCGTTTGTAATCTTTGCAATGGCTTTGTGCAGTTTGTAATCAAACATGACAAAAAAGATGTTTTTCGATATGCTTCATTACAAAGCGAAATCGGGCAGCAGCTAATTTCAGAACGAAATATTGATACTTCGAAGATAGATTCCGTGGTGCTCATCGAACCTGGAGTCGCATATTACATTAAATCGGACGCCGCCTTGCAGATTGGTCGGCATATCAGAGGATATCGCACGATTTCAAAGGTATTGAATTTGATTCCCAGTAGTTTACGAAACATCATATACGATTTAATCGCGCGCTACCGCTATACTTGGTTCGGTAAAAAAGACCAGTGCATGATTCCTACGCCTGAATTGAAGGGCAAATTTTTAGAATGATTCCCCAAATACGGAAGTCATCTTAGATAAGTAATACAAAGCCACGAGAATGGTGAAATTGTGAATACCGTGGAAGAAAATCCCCGTAAGTAGTCCCTTACTCTTTTTTACCCAGTAACCAGTAACAAGGGCAAACACAAAGAAAAACGGAAAAAGAGCTAAATCATCATGAACTAAAGCGAAGAGAATCGCTTGAATCACATTTGCCCCTTTAAATCCGACATATCTCTCAACAGAACCTAAAATCACTCCACGAAAAACTACCTCCTCATATATAGGCACTATTACAGCGACTAATAGTACTGTTACAAGAAATCCGTTCTGGGCCATAACGGCTAAAATTTCTTCTTTAGCATTGAGTATGATGTTAGATCCGACTGTATCCTCCAAATCAACAAATAGACTTAGTATTTTTATGAATATGCGATTGAAGACAACAAATAGAATGCCCAAGCCAATCATTTGACGTATGCTTAGGTTTGATTTGAATACGAACTTTATTTTCTTTCCCCCAAGGACCAATAATGTGCTAATTGCCATTAGAGCTACAAATAGAATCATTTCGTTGGCTAGAAGGCTTTTGTCTGTGCTCTCCTCGAAATACGTGTTACCCAAATCAAAATAATAGTTCAGAGTATCTTGATATTCAAAAATGATGACTGTCAGCACTGAAGCCAAAAGATAAAAGAAGCTAACTAGCCAAAAGTGCTTAATGTTCCATTGAGAATTCAGTTTTGGTCGAATAGAAATTCCACTTTTTCTTAAGAGTGACCCTAGACCATAGACAGGCATTACCCATAAATAGGGCAAAGCAAAAGCAACTAGGATTAATCCATAGAGTAAGAACAGATGAAACACTTCCGAAGGACTCCATCGTAATAGCGGGTTCTTGAGAAAAACCCGAAATCGTTTTACACCAAAAAAATCATCGTAACTGCTTTCTTCCTGAAGTTTGCGATATGATTCCAAGGCAACTTTACCTTCCGACTGCGCTAGATCATGTGCGAACAATAGTTGTTTGGCATTTATTTTGTTCCATTCTTTAATCGTGTCCCTAACTAAGAACTCTCTTGCAGTCGCGAAATCACCCAAATCCGCCATGGCTTTCGCCATTTCTTCGTTGTCGATAAAAGTCGAATCCCTTTTACCGATAACATCGAACAAATCCAAGGCTTTCTGCGGTTCGTTCAATTTTAGCAATAGGTTTGCCTTTTGATTCATTTTCCAAAGGGTAGTATCCTTTTCCAAATTTGGAAGTAAAACCTCTTTGGCCAAATCTTTCTTTCCCTGCGCTTCATAAATTTTGGCAATGGACAAAGATAAATCTAGGCTGTCATTCAGTTTTTGAGCTTTCTTATAATGCATGAGTGAGAGCCATTTCTTTTCTTGATGGTAATCACCCAACATTCTATTTATTTCCGCAACTTCGAGACTTAACCATTCGGTTCGATTGGTTTCTATTAGGCCTTTTGCACTATTTAAAACCTCAAGCTTATCCTCTCCATATAAATTCTCGGCGCGGTATATCAATACTTTCGGGTTTTTGGGATGCTTTGCTGCTAGATTAGAAATGCATTCTTCCGTTTCCTCATACTTCAGATTATACTCCTCATATTCATCCCAGTACGAATTGCCTATAAACTTGCAAAGTTCAACTTGCGCGGCAACATCATTAGGATTCCTATGAATATGTGCCTCATACAATTTTATGATTTCTTGAAAATTTTCGTCTTTGGAATTCGTCAATTGACTGACATAAAACTCATGACTATTAGTTTCACCGAATCCTGGAGTCTGCTGGGAGTAAACCCAGAACGTAAAGAGAAAGCTGAAGAATAAAATGGGGGTTTTTAACATCAAATCTGAATTGGATAGATAGTACTAACGGGGAAAACCGGTCAATAGTACTTGTTCGCTCATTGAGGTAACCACTTAACTAAGTTGTGGTTTTGGTTGCAATAACTAAGACCTAAGTTTACCCAAACTTTAAACAACAACCACTATGAAAAATCTGATTTTATTTCTCGTTTTATGTCCGTTCTTGATTTTTGGAAATGATGAAAAAATTCCTTCTAAAATAAAGGAGGTGACCGTATACTTAAGCGGTGCAAACATTACGCGAACCGCTGAATGCAATCTAGATGCTGGTACTTCTGAAATTACCCTAACTGGACTATCCACTAAGATAGACGAAAGTAGTATTCAGATTTCGGGGTTGCAGTCTGTGTCCATACTTTCTATGACTTATGACATTAATTATATGCCTTTGCTAATAGATGAAAGTGCTTCAAGGCCATTATCGGAAAGGCTAGATGCCATTGAGACTGAAATCGCAATGCTTAAAAACGACATATCCGGACTTCAAGAAGAAGAACAGGTCATCTATGCCAATCGCACGGTTAGTGCCAGAACTCAATCCTTAAGCCTAGAAAAAGTAAAAGAAATCAGCACATATTATCGCGAACGTATCACAGCTATAAAGAATGAAATCTTTAAAGCGAATCTTAAAGTAAAGCAATTGAATACTGAGACTCGAACCATACAAAAACAGATGGCCGAACTAAACAATGTCCCAGAAAAAGAACAGGGGGAAATCAGGATAAAGTTCGATGCACCTATAGCCACTATCCTAAACTTAGAAATAGCCTATCAAGTTCAGGATGCCGGATGGATTCCCAATTACGATATTAAATCTAAGGATATTAATACACCTTTATCCTTAAGCTATAAAGCGCACGTCTATCAAAAAACAGGAAATGACTGGAATGATGTAAATATCATTTTATCTACAGGGAATCCTAATATTAATGTTGCCAAGCCGAATTTAGGTACGAAATACCTCGACTTTACCAATGGATATCGAAATACAAATATTAGTGCTGCCAAAAAGAAAAAATATGTTTATAATCCTACTGTAAAAATAGTAACAGGGACCGTCGTGGATGAATCTGGCTCGCCTATTCCAGGGGCTAATATATTGATCAAGGGAACTACAAGAGGAACCCAAACGGACTTTGATGGGCACTTTTCACTTAATGTTGAAAATGGAAAAGAATTGGTGGTATCGTATATCGGTTCCCATAGTGCAGAACTGCCCATATATTCTTCGGTTATGAATGTTCGATTAGATGAGGACATTTCACAATTAGACGAAGTAGTTGTTATTGGCTATGGAAGTCAAACGAGACGGGAAACTACCAATGCTGTTAGTTCAGTAAATGTTGAAAATTTCTTATCAGGGAAAACAGCTGGAGTTCAGGTCACAAATGGTTCCAATATAAAACTAAGAGGTATCAATTCGTTAAAGGGGAACAATACCCCGTTATTTGTGCTGGATGGCATTCCCATTTCCTCAAATGAAATGTCTGAAATAGACCCAGAAATGATTGCATCAGTTGGTGTTTTAAAAAATTTAAAAGCCACATCGCTCTATGGTACAAGAGGAAGCAATGGTGTCATTATTATGACTACTAAAAAGAGTACGGTACAAGATGATATTACAACCACAAAGTTTGTTATCAAAAAACCATACTCCATTGCGTCAGATGGAGATATCACAGCAATAGAAATTAATACGTTTAAATTGGATGCCAAATACGAATACTTTGCCGCACCCATTGTAAACGAAAACGTATTTCTCACAAGTACATTCAAAGATTGGGAGCAGTACAATTTATTGCCTGGGGAAGCAAGTATTTACTTTAAAGGAACCTATGCCGGAAAGACAACAATAGATCCGTACACCACACAGAAGGAAATGACCGTTTCCTTGGGAATAGACCAAAACATTACGGTTACCAGAAAACAGAACAAAAATTTTAAAAGCAAATCGTTTACTGGAAGTAACCGTATTTTAGATAGAAAATATAATTTAGAAATCAAGAACAATAAAGCTGTCGCGATTGACCTGAAGCTGATGGACCGAATTCCTATTTCTCAAAACAAGGATATCAAAGTCGATGATATCGAAACCTATGCTGCAAACTATGAAAACAAAAAAGGTTTGTTGACTTGGGACTTAAAACTGTCTCCTCAAGAAACGAAGACAGAAAGCTTTTCATTTCAAGTAAGATATCCGAAGTACAAGCGGATTTCGATTTAGAGTTGTTAAATAGAACACTCGAAGTGACAATTTTGGCTTACTGTCACTTCGAATGTTTTCTTTTGAGGCACGAAAAAGAAAATGTATCGAGAACCCTACAGATTCAAATTATAACTACTTCACCATGAAAACTTCTCGATACAATTTTTAACCACGCTACACTCGTTAAAAATCACTCGAAGTGACCCTAGGTATTACTTCAAGTTATTTAATATAAAGTCCAAGGTCTTATTCATATTAAGATTTTGAAGGTAAGCCAAGTTTGTAAATTGATTTTTCTCGGCTAGTCCTAATTTATGAAGCTTTTGAATGGGCTGTTCATAATCTAAAGATACTTTACCCGATAATAAGGGTTCCATCGATTCTTCTTGTAGATAACGTTTATATATTTTTTTCAAACCACTTAAATACAGACGGTCTTTAGTAAAGCCCCCTCCTCTATGCGCACGAAGTGTAATTGTAAATGCATCATCACGATTAAGTTTGTATTGACCGTGAATCAAATCGAAGGTATCCGAAAAGGTATACCCCTTAATTAAACTATCAGATGCTAAAACGCGATAGGCCAGTTCCTTTAGACGCTTTAAAGTCAGTGCCCCACTCATGTACTCACTAAAAACAGCAAGTCCTTCTTGTGTTTCTACGTTTTTAGGAAATCCGTTAGAGAAAATCTTTAGCGGCTGTTGTTGTCCGTTATAAGTGGTTACTAGATGCACGCCAATCTCATGATTGGCCAAAGTGTGCAACTGATTTTTACTGAATTTGACGTTTCGTTTGATTAATAACGACTGTGAAGCGTTACTTACCATGGCTTCTGCAGCAATATGAGTTGAAAATTTGATGTTTAACGGAAAATCATATTGTTCTGCAAAATCCTCAAAATAGGCCTTAGCCTCTTCAGCGGTGAAAATCTTTTCCATTTCTCCTGAAACAGGTTCGTCAGCATAATGCAATATAAATCGGGCATTTTCAACATCTTTTTCTGTTGGCGAACCGTAGACACGAAGTGAATTGTAATGGAACTTCTTCTTCTGCCCTATTGTTTCGATACATTGTACCATGTTCGAATAGTAGTAGATGATTTCCTTGTACATCGTACGAATCTGTTCATCTTCTATTCGCTCCAAACGTTGTGAAAAGAACATCCGATGGAGTTTATACGGACTAAACTTTAACTTAGGATACCGAAATTCAGGATCAACCGAATATTTAGAAGCAAAAAACTGATGCTTCTCCTTTTCAATGTTCAGAGGGTTCACATAACTTAATAGTTCGATTTTCTTTACCAAGCGATCTAAATTGGCATCGATTTCGAAGATATCGGCGTATTCGCGCTGTAATTCGTTAAGCTTTGGGGATTGAATCATATTCGTTCCTGAAATTCCTTCAACTGCAAAGGTATCGATTCTTTCAATTGTTCTTCCACAGAACGAACGACTTCCGGATAAAGTATACCTTCATACTCATCGCAGTACACTTTGGCAATCTCCGTTGCCAAAACCAAAGTATTCTCAAAGTTTTGAGTAATGTATTTGAGGAAATAGCCATTCCCTTGGAACGTATCATTGATTTTTGAGGTTGATTTGATTCCGTTGGGAAGCTCCATCTCCCCTAACCTCTGACTCCAAGATTCGGCCAATTCGCCATAGCGGTTGTTGTCAATGTTAGCGGTGCCTAGGTTCCATGTAGGTACTTCTCTATCCCAGCGTTTCCAATTGTAGCTATGCATATCAAAAACGATGGCATTTCCATATTTTGATTCAATTTGATGCACCAGAGTATGCACAACCTTATAAAAATTAGTGTGTTTTTCTAAGCTAAGGCTTCTTTCTTCTTCAGCTAAGGGTTTTTTCCATAACTGTTTTCCCCAAGCATCTGTATAAATGGCAGTATCAGGAGCTCTGTTTAAATCATATTCAAAGCGACTGTCACAACCGGCAATAACAATCGGATGTGACTGTATCATTTCCTTGGTACAAGGATCTTCTTCATACCAACGGTCATATTCCGTATGCAAACAATTTTCCCAAAGCGATTTTCGAAATTGATGTCCGTCATGAACTGCTCCACAAATATATGGGGCGTATTCTTTTATTTTTAAGGTAAAAGAGTAGTCTTCTGAAACCGCTTCAAAAGGAATTTCAGATTCGATCTTGGAAATTATGGAATCTACAGAAAGTTTAAGCATTCTCAACTTCATTGCGAAGCCTTGAGCGTCTATCGAAGGCTTGTAATTGGTCAATTACTTTACTTTCAACAAAATCAATCACCTTAGATTGAATCTTAGTTTTATACACCTTGTTCATGTAGGTTATTCCGCCAGGAGACATCACGTTCACCTCAACAAGTTTTCCGCCAATCACATCAATCCCTACAAAGTAGAGTCCGTCTTTGACAAGTTTCGGACCTATTTGCTTGCAAAGCGCTTTCTCCTCTTTGGTCATGGAATGTTTTTGAACAGAACCACCTGCGGAAACATTCGAACGATGGTCATCTGTTCCAGGTACCCGCTTCATGGCTCCAATAGGCTCCCCATTTAAGATTAGAATTCGTACATCACCTTGGTCTGCACCTTCAATGTATTCTTGAAGTATAACATAGTTAGAGGTTCCATCAGAGTTAGTTATATAAAAATCTAGTAAAGACTGAATACTACTCATAGCAGATTTTTCAATCAAGATAACGCCTGAACCACCAAAACCATTTAAGGGTTTTAAAATCATCTTATCCGCTTTAGACTCTTTAATCTGACGGATTAAATGACGTTTGTTTTTAGATACATGTGTTGCTGGAATGATATTGCTATGAGAATCACCAAAAGCGGCCGTATAGAGTTTGTTATTTGCCTCTCGAATACCCTGGAGGGAGTTCATGATAAATACATCATCCTTTACGGAATCTAAAAAATTCAACATAATGGGATCTAAAGGTGGATTGGCACGCATGAAAATTACATCAAATCCAGCCAAAGGAAGCATTTCTTCCCGCAAGGAAGCCTGTTTATAAAAAGATTTCAAACTAGCGGAAACCTTATCCATTCTATTAATTACCGTACAAAAGGCATTGGTAACACTATTTCGAATGGTCAAATTAGCGGGAGTACATAGAGCTACTCCATGTTTACGTTTTACACATTCATGAATTAATGCTAGACTTGTATCATTTTCTGGGTCGATATCCTCCCACGGATACATTAGAAAACAGATGTTCATATTATCGCAGTTTAATATTCTACTTCACTTCATCATAATGGTCATCCCAATTTTTGGCTTTGGGATTATCGTGTAACTTGTCCACCGATTTTGCAACAATGGTTGCTACAGTAGCGTCTCCTGTAATGTTTACAACGGTTCGTAGCATATCTAAAGGTCTATCCACGGCAAATATCAAAGCTAAACCAATGGCATATTTATCTGGAGGAAACCCTACGGATTCCAAAACAATTACCAACATTACCATTCCCGCTCCAGGCACGGCAGCCGTTCCAATAGAGGCTAAAAGTGCTGTTAAAACAATAGTAAGTTGAGCAGTCAATGGAAGGTCAAAGCTAAGAGCTTGCGCAATAAAGACGGCAGCAATTCCCTGATAGAGACTTGTTCCGTCCATATTTACGGTGGCCCCTACAGGAAGTACAAAACTTGAGACTTCCTTATCGACTCCAATATGCTCTTCTACTCTTTCCATTGTAACCGGCAATGTCGCAGCACTTGAGCTTGTTGAAAAAGCTAGCAACTGCGCCGGACTCAACTGTTTCAAAAACCAAAAGGGATTCTTCTTGGCAAATACTGAAACCAAAATGCTGTAAAAAACAATCATTAAAAAGAGTCCAAGAACAACTACTCCGGCATATTTGAGCAGGGCCAATAAAATTTCAGGGTCGCTAGAAGAAACGACTACATTTGCCAATAGTGCGAAAACAGCATAAGGTGCAGTAAGCATTATAAGGTCAACCATCTTTAAAACGACATCATTAAGGGAATCAAAGAAATCTTTTAAGGGCCGAGCCCTTTTTTCACCAATCAATAGCATAGAAATTCCGATGAAAATGGTAAAAAATATAACCTGTAACATCAATTGGTTATTACCTAAAGCTGCTACTGCGTTGTCGGGTACCATATCTTCTAAGAACTTTAAGGGACCACTTTCTTTTTGCCGTGTGGCTTCTTCTAATTTTGCGGTGACACCTTCATCACTGGCGTAAGTAGATGTGAGTTTATCAATAGTTTCTTCAGAAATACCATTTCCTGGTTCGATTATATTGACCAATACAAGGCCCAGAATAATAGCTACAGTGGTTGTGCCTATGTAAATACCAATTGTACGAAGACCAATGTTTCGGAATTTGGAGATATCCTTTAAATCGGAAATTCCTTTAATTAGGGAAGCCAAAATAAGGGGGACCGCAATTAGTTTAAGTAATTTGATAAAAATGGTGCCAAAAGGCGCAATCCAATTACCGACAAACTCACGGGCTTTTGTTGAAGTGATGATTTTTTCTTCAGTAAGTACTTGTTCGTGAACAACTGTGCCATCCATTATCTTGTGAAGCACAGTTTCTCCTGCTGGTATTATTTGTAAAATAATCTCTTCTTTTCCCCATCCGGTCATCAAAAGAATAAACGCAAACAGAATTCCCAGTACCATTCCGATTAGAATCTGCCAATGCAACGCAAGTTTCATCATACCTAAGTTTAGTTTAGGTGAGTAAGATACTATTTTGAAAGGAAAGTTTCTAGAAAAGAAAAACTATAATTGAATTGTTCTATTTAGCAAGGTATAATCCGCCAAAACAAGGGCAGCCATCGCCTCAACAATCGGAACTGCCCGAGGCACTACACAGGGGTCATGTCTGCCTTTTCCTTGGGTCTGCACCTTATTGCCTTCTTTGTCGATTGTCTCGTAACCTTGAATTACAGTTGCCACTGGTTTGAAAGCCACATTGAAGTAAATATCCATTCCATTGCTAATACCGCCTTGCACGCCTCCACTATGATTGGTTTTGGTGCTGCCGTCAGAATTGTACTGGTCGTTATGGGCACTACCCTTCATTTTCACTCCTTCAAAACCACTTCCATACTCAAAACCTTTTACGGCATTTATGGAGAGCATTGCTTTTCCCAATTCCGCATGAAGCTTATCAAAAACTGGTTCTCCTAAGCCAACAGGGACATTTTGAATAACGCAGCTAATAATTCCACCGATAGTGTCTCCTTCTTTTCGGACTGCCTTGATATAGGTCTCCATTTGGGCTGCCATGTCTGAATCTGGACAGCGCACATCATTAGATTCTGTAAGTGTTAAATCCAAATCTTGATAGCTTTTTTCCAGTCGCAGGTCACCCACCTGCGAAACAAAGGCGTTTATTTTTATTCCAGCAAGCATCTGTTTGGCAATTGCTCCAGCTACTACCCTACTTGCCGTTTCTCTGGCTGAGCTACGTCCACCACCCCTATAATCCCTAAATCCGTATTTCTGGTCATACACATAATCGGCATGTGATGGGCGATAGGAATCTTTGATATGCGAATAGTCGTGTGATTTTTGATTGGTATTGTGAATCGCGAAGCCAATTGGTGTTCCTGTAGTTTTTCCTTCAAATATTCCAGAGTAGAATTCAACAGTATCGGGTTCTTTCCGTTGGGTAACGATTGCCGATTGCCCTGGTTTTCTCCGGTCCAACTCTTTTTGAATGGCATCGAGATCAATTTCCAAACCTGCAGGGCATCCATCTAAAACACCGCCAATAGCTATTCCGTGAGATTCTCCAAAAGTTGTAAGTTTAAATAGGTTTCCGAAGGTATTTCCCGCCATTGGTTAGATTAAAAATGATTGGCAAAGGTAAATCTTAAATTATTGACAAACAAAACAAGGGAAGGCGTAATGTTTTCATAACATTTGACACCCATGATTAAACTTAATTTAACCGAAAGAACATCTATTCTTGATTTGCATTAGAACACATTTCGATTTAACTACGCCTAATTTTGTAATAAACCTTTCTAGTTTGAAAAAACGTAAAATTGAAGTAGTTGTAATTTCAGACGTGCATTTAGGAACCTACGGTTGCCATGCTGATGAGCTTGTAGCCTACTTAAATAGCATACAACCAAAAAAACTTATTCTAAATGGGGATATTATTGACATTTGGCAATTCACCAAACGGTATTTCCCCTTATCACATATGAAGGTACTGCGAACGATTATTAGCATGGCCTCAAAAGGCACTGAGGTCTTTTATATTACAGGAAACCATGATGAAATACTTCGAAAATTTAGTGGTACTTCTATGGGCAATCTTTATGTATTGGACCAATTGACACTTACACTTGATGAAAAAAAGGCATGGTTCTTCCATGGTGATATTTTTGATGCCTCTATCAAGAATGCCAAGTGGTTAGCGAAATTAGGAGGGTATGGCTACGACTTTCTAATTGTAATGAATAAATGGATCAATTGGTGTCTCAACAAACTTGGAAAAGAGCGTTACTCGCTATCGAAAAAAATAAAGAACAGTGTAAAAAGCGCTTTAAAACACATTAGCAACTTTGAAAAGTCCGCCGTCGATATCGCCATTGAAAATGATTATGATTATGTTGTTTGCGGACATATACATCAACCTAAAAAAGAAATTATAATAACTAAGAAAGGTAGGTGTACTTATCTTAATTCTGGGGATTGGGTGGAGAATTTGACCGCTTTGGAATATTCCTTCAAACGTTGGAAAATATACCGCTATAGTCAAGACAAACTATTGCCTTTCTTTGTAGATGAGGAATTAAAGGGAATGGATATCAACGAACTAGTTGCATCAATAACAACCAAAAAGGAGAGAGAAAAAGAGAGTGAAAATAAAAAAGAAGGCAAGGCGCCTTTAAACAAGGGCTTCTTTTAAAATCGTAACTGGATGCTTTGCCACTCGTTCGGTTCCATCGTATATTTGGTGCCTGCAACTCGTTCCATTGGCAGATATGATAACATCCTCTTTAGATTTACGTATTGATGGAAATAGCTTTAACTCCCCTATTTGCATACTAACTTCATAATGTTCCTTTTCATAACCAAAAGAACCTGCCATGCCACAGCAACCAGAACTAATAATAGAAACCTTATAGTTCTCAGGAAGGTTTAATACATCAAAAGTCACCTTTTGATTACTCAAAGCTTTTTGATGGCAATGCCCATGAATTTTAACGGTTTTAGTCTCTTTGGTAAACTGATCCTGTGTAATATTTCCTTTTTCAATTTCCTGGGATAGGAATTCCTCTAGGAGAAAAACATTTTTTGCAATTGCATCTATTACTGCTTTATCTTCAGATAGTCTTTTGTATTCATCACGGAAAGTCAAAATCGCGGAAGGTTCCAATCCCACAACGGGAATCCCTTTATCCGTAAATTCTTTTAACTTGGGAATGTTAGCAAGCGCGAGCTTCTTTGCTTGTCTCAAAAAACCTTTTGACAAATAAGTCCGTCCACTTTCGGCATAAAACAACTCCACTTCATAACCCAAACGAGACAATACTTCGATAGCATCCTTGCCTAATTCAACATCTAGGTGATTCGTAAATTCATCTATATATAAAATCAAATTGTTTTTTGATTTAACATATTCTTTTTTAATTATTTGAAGGTGTTTATTGAAATTAAAACTATAAACTTTTGGTAAACTCCGTGCTTTCGCAACTCCCACAGATTTCTTCACAATCCCGCTAAGAAACTTAGAATCGTAGATTGCATTCGTAAGTCCGGAAACTGAAGCACCTAGTTTATTTAATTTGGTGTTATGCGCAAACAACTTGCTCCGCAATGGATAGCCATTTGCTTCTTGATACTGAAACTGAAACTCGGCCTTTAAAGTTGCCACATCTACATTACTTGGGCATTCGCTGGCGCAGGCCTTACAACTCAGGCACAAATCGAAAACCTCTTTCAATTCCTTTTGATTGAACTTGTTCTTTTCTTCAGAAGTCGTTAAGAACTCCCGAAGCGCATTCGCTCTACCACGCGTAGTATGCTTTTCGTCTCGCGTAGCATGATAACTTGGGCACATAGCTCCAGCCATTTTTTCCGTCTTTCGACAGTCCCCACTCCCATTACACTTTTCAGCGGCTTTTAAGATGCCCTCACTATCCGAAAAGTCCATTAGCGTCTCCACTTTAGGTTCTGTTCGGTCAATCTCATAGCGCAAGGATTCATCCATCGGAAAGGCATCAACAATCTTTCCTGGGTTTAATATGTTTTGAGGGTCAAAGTAATTCTTAATGCGTTTGAGCAATTCATAGTTCTTCTCTCCAATCATCAATGGAATAAACTCAGCCCTGACTATTCCATCACCGTGTTCTCCGCTAAAAGAACCCTTATATTTTTTGGTCAGCTTAGCAACATCGGTAGTAATTGCCCTGAAAAGCGAAACATCTTCCTTCTTTTTAAGATTAAGAATAGGCCTCAAATGCAGTTCTCCGGCCCCCGCATGTGCATAATACACGGCTTCTTGGTTATAGTCCTTCATGATTTCAGAAAACTCGCCAATAAAATCCTTCAAATCCTCCAAGGCAACAGCCGTATCCTCTATGCAAGCAACTGCTTTACGATCACCCACCATGTTTCCCAGAAGTCCGAGTCCTGCTTTTCGCAATTCAATAGCCTTACCGATATCATCATTATATAACACCGGACTAGCATAACTTAGTCCGGAATCTTTAATCGTTTCTTGCAACTTCGACAACCGCTTTTCCAAATCCACTTCCGAATCCGCCTTTATCTCAAGCATAAGCAGGGCTGCAGGGTTTCCTTCAACAAAAAATCGATTTGCTAATTGTTGTTTGTTATTTTTGGTACAGTCCAAAATAACCTTGTCCATCATCTCGCAAGTGTGCAAACTGTGCTGCATCGTTGGGGCAACATCGCTTAAGCAATCTTCCAAGGTTTTGTAGTGGGTTACTACCATTGCCGAAAGTTTCGGCGGCAAATCATCCAATTGCAATGTAATAGCTGTTGTGAAAGCCAATGTTCCTTCACTTCCGCTAAGGAGTTTGCATAGATTAAAATCATCGGAAAAATCCTTGAAAACATTTGTTTTTAAGAGCTCATCGACAGCATAACCTGTATTTCTTCTGTGTATACTCTCTTTAGGAAATTCAGATAGTATTTCTTCTTGTATACTTTTATTAGACAGCTCTTTAATAATATCTCTATAAAGTGAAGCTTCAAAGGTATTTCCGTGTGGTTTTGCTTCGAATTCTTTCTTGGAAAGCGATTTAAATACCACTTCACTCCCATCCGACAGAACAGTTTTCATCGCTACAACCTTGTCACGGGTTACCCCGTATTGAATTGAAGTTGTCCCAGAAGAATTATTTCCAACCATTCCTCCAATCATGCATCGATTTGAGGTAGATGTGTTAGGGCCAAAAAATAAACCATGTTGTTTTAATGCTTGATTGAGTTCGTCTCGAATAACTCCCGGTTGAACAGTAACCAATTTCTTTTCCTTGTCCAAAGCTAGAATTTCGGTAAAGTGTTTCGAGATATCAACGACAATTCCATCTCCAACGCACTGTCCTGCTAACGAAGTTCCTGCGGTTCTCGGAATTAGACCTATTTTATTCTTAGTGGCGAATTGAATTAATTTTTGAATATCCAGAACCGTTTTCGGAAAGGCAACTGCGAGCGGAATTTTACGATAAACAGAGGCATCAGTGGCGTATAGTGTTTTGCTTAAGGAATCCGCCTGTAGCTCTCCCTCGAGGTTATTTGCCAGCTCTTTTATCAAAATTTTATCCAATACGGAACAATTTTTGGGTACTTATTGAAGTTTTCAAGTTTAGAGCAAAGATATAAAGAGCCAAATTGAAAACTAGAACTTAATCCAAAGAACATTATGAAAATCACAAAATTATTTGTCCTGGCCATTTTTCTAATTTCAACTTCATTAAGCGCACAAGAAATTTCAAATCACGCCTTTGGTCTTCGACTAGGAGATAGTGATGGATTCGGAGCCGAATTCTCTTACCAAAAGTCACTTGGAAGGTATACCCGTGCAGAAATCGATTTTGGATATCGTGATAGTCGTGAGTATGACGCCTTCAAGGCTGTTGCTCTTTTTCAATGGGTTGGAAATATCAGTGGCGGTTTTAACTGGTACTATGGATTTGGAGGAGGCGCTGGTACTGCAAAATTTGAACCAGGACCCGACCCTAATAATTCAAACATTATTATACAACCTGATGGCGGACTCTTTGTATTGGCGTCAGGAGATGTGGGTGTAGAATTTAATTTTGACAATTTGCCCCTCTTGATTTCTCTAGACATTCGTCCTGAAATAGGAGTCTTGGGATATGGTAGCTTTGATGATAGATTCGACTTTGATGTTGGACTTGGCATACGCTACCAGTTCTAATAGGAGTAAATAAAATCTTTAGTAAGCCCTTCGCCAATTTAGATGAAGGGCTTTTTTTGTCCTAGTATTAATACCTACATTTGCTTTTAAATTAAGAAAAACCATGAAAAAAATTATTTTATCCTTTAGTATTTTGATTGCCTTGGTTGCTTGTAATCAAAATCCTGACGGTTATACTATTGAAGGAACTTTGGCAGGAGAGTTGGAAAATGGCACAAAAGTCTTTCTTAAAAAACAAGGGGAAAACAGACAACCTGTTGACGTGGATACTACAGAAATACAAGATGGTAAGTTTGTATTCACCGGTCAGGCCGGAATTCCAGAAGTGAATTACATCTTCATAGATAAGATACAGGGTTATAGAGCGGTTGTAATTGAGAACGGTGAAATTGAAATAACCGGACAAAAAGATAGCTTGGGCTTAGCGAAGGTCAAGGGCACTCTTCAGAACGATTTTTTCACTGCATATATGAAAAAAGCTCGGTCCATGTCAAAGCAGGCCATGGCTATTCAAAAAGATATGCAGGCCGCAAGTGGAAATGAGACCGCCTTGGCTTCGCTCCGTGATGAAATGAATGACTTTCAAGAAGAGGCAAAAACCTTTGAGAGCGATTTCATTAAGGCAAATCCAAACGCATTGATTTCCGTTTTACTATTGGATAATGCAATTGCCAGCAGAACTATTGAGGCTGAAGAAGTACAAGGCATTTTCGATTCCTTCACCCCAGAAATGAAGGAAACAGCTGCTGCAAAAAGGATTGCTGAACAGCTCGATGCAATAAACAAGAAAGCTGAAAAGGCAAAGTCAACTAAAGTCGGTGTAAAAGCTCCTGAGTTTACGGCACCAGGAGTAAATGGAGAGCAGCTTGCGCTTAAAGATATGTTGGGTAAAGTAACTTTGGTTGATTTTTGGGCAGCGTGGTGCAAACCTTGTCGCAGAGAAAACCCAAATGTGGTTGCGGTTTATAAAAAATATCATGACAAAGGATTGAACATTGTTGGGGTTTCTTTGGATAGAAGAGCAGAAGATTGGAAGAAGGCCATTGCAGATGATGGTCTCAATTGGAATCATGTTTCGCATGTACAATACTTCAACGACCCAATTGCCCAATTATATAATGTAGATGCCATTCCGGCAGCATTTCTTTTAGATGAAAACGGTATTATCGTGGCAAAAAACTTAAGAGGATCAGCTTTGGAAGATAAGGTTGCTGAACTACTCAATTAGGCAAAAGTGAATAGAAAAGTAAAGCCCTGATGAATATTCATCAGGGCTTTTTGTTTATATCTGAGATTTGGTTTAGAATTTATTTCGAACATCGTCAAAAGTACCGATAACTTCAGCTGTTGAAGCTTTTTTTACTTCCCCAAAAATGTTAACAACCGAGTCACTACCTAAGAATTCAATAGTAGCGCCGTCGTTCAAGACTAAGTCTCCGTAAATCGTTAAATTACCTTCGACTCGAAAAATACCATTCTCATTAACCTTAATATCTTTTCTCTTATTATTTCTACCAACTACGTAAGTACCGTTCATAGAGAAAGAGGCATTATCGTTAATATTTGTGTCATTGCTTACGGTCCATGAACCACACAAAAGTAGTTCACCGCTTACATTTACACTATTGAATCTTTTCGAACCTCTGTACGCCAGGTTTTCACCTTCATTGACATTCAAGTTTCGTTGACCACTATAAACTGGTATATCAGCACAACTTGCCTCAAGACTGTCACTTGGTCTATTCAATTTTATAATTTGCAAGCCTGATTTACCAGAGGCTGCAAAGATGTAATCGCCTTTAGACGCAACAAAATTTGTTGAACCAGATAGTTCGATAATTCCAACTAAGTCCGTATTGTCGCCTTGGTCTTCCGATAAACAAAGTCCTGCACCACCATTCGCCATCAAAAGAACATTTTCATTTTTAGCTACGGCATTAGTTACAACGTTAGCCGGGTCCACCCCTTCAGGGTTGATTAAAATGGGAACATATTCAATTAAATTTCCTGTACTCATATTGTAAATACCTGCTCCTCGAGAGCCCTCGGCAACTACAATATTCTCTCCAGAGAAGTCTATTGTTCGTTTACTAAAGTCTCCAAAATCAGAGCTTATAGAAATTTCCTTAGTAGTATTGAAATTACTATCCAAGATGCTTACACCTTCGGCAGCATTCAAAACGGCAATAGTACTTCCATTGATGGCTATAGACCTTAAATCAGCAAATGGAGCCTCGTTGATAGCGCTTAAATCATTTTTTGAATATGATTTAAGGAAACCATCTTTACCGCTGGTAACTAAGATTGAATTGGACGTTGTTTTTACATCCGTCGCATTAAATCCTTCCTGAAAACCATAGGTAATGTTACTGAGGTCAAACCTTCCACCAGAAACGGGAATCTTTCCTACGAAAGAGTTAAAGTCAATGGTCGCAGATTTCTCAGAATCGAATCCACCCACTGCATAAACATATCCGTTCTCATACTTAACAGAATTGATATCAGCATTTGTATAATATATACGGCTTGTGATTCTTGGATTAGTTGGGTCGCTGACATTTATAATATCAATAGCACCAGAGTAACCGTCCTCGACAGTATTATAAGCCACATAGGCATAATCATCAACTAAGTCTACATGGGCTGCGGTTAGGTTTTCTGCACCGCTACGTGAAGGTGCTGCAACTTGCGCAACTAAAGTTAAAGGGTAATCACCGGCAAGTTGGTCTTCATCATTCTTTGAAGACCTTCCAGAAAGTGTGGCTTCTTCTGTAATATCAATCACACCGGCATTATCATAAACAATACTACTTTCGAGTACGGCTTGACTACTTTCTAATAAAACATCGCTTTGAGGATCGCTGTAAATCGTAGTTTCATCACTACATGACACAGCAAAAAAGAATACGGCCAGAGCCGTTAGGGAGACTTTTTTCATTGGATAAATAGGTTAATACAATTAGATTTGGGACTAACTGAACGACAAAATTAAAAAAAGTGTATATTTTCCTACAATATTTTCGATGAAATGCAGATTTCCCTGTCTTTCTATAGGGATTCCAAAGATTGGAGGTATAAATTTGGATTATATTTTCCCCATTTTTTCCATGACGAATAATATGATAATTGGAATGGCTAGAAGAATAACCATGAGTGTAGACGTAAATATTAAATCAGTATCGAACAACAGGGTCGCGGCATAGCCTCCTACCGCACCACCAAAATGTGCGGTATGACCAATATTGCCCAAACGTTTTTTCATTCCATAAATAGAATACAACAAATATCCTATACCAAGAACATATGCCGGAATAGGAATAGCGAAGTAGAGTAATAATTCCATTCCAGGTCTTAATAAAATGGCCGAATATAATATTCCGGTAACAGCCCCACTTGCACCCACTGCGCTATAATACGGTTCATCTTTATGAAAGAAAAGTGCTAATAAACTACCAGCAATAAGGCTAACAAAATAAATAATAAGAAATTTGCTGGGGCCAAAACCTCTAATAACTTCATCTGCAAAGAAATAAAGTGTAAGCATATTGAAAAGCAAATGCGTCATATCAACATGCAAAAATCCAGAACTAAGTATCCGCTCTTTTTGTCCAGAATTTATAGGTGCTACCTGAAATTTATAACGATCAAAAAAAACATTGTCATTAAAACCTTTAAAAGAGATAAGAACATTCGCCCCTATTATTATTAAAGTCACTAAGTCAATTCCTCCCATTAAAATATCTTATTCGGTTTGGAGTCAAATATAGCTATATTTGTGGCATTAATTTTTTGCATGCAGTTACTCGTTTTTATTTTAGTTTACCCTGCACTTTGGTTGATTTCGATACTTCCCTACCGCGCATTTTACTTTTTCTCTGATTTCGTGTTTTTTTTGGTTTTTCGCGTTGTTGGTTATCGAAAAAAAGTAGTCTATGATAACCTGAAACTGGTTTTCCCAGAAAAACCTGAAAAAGAAATCAAACGTATTCAAAGGGATTTCTTTCAACATATGTGTGATACGTTTCTAGAAATGGTAAAAACCATGAACCTTTCAAAAGAGGATGTCAAAAAGAGATACCATATCAAAAATGTAGAGCTCATTCAGGAAATTGAAAAAGAGAAGAGTATTTTGGTGCCCTGTTCCCATTATGCAAATTGGGAATGGAATGTTAGTTTAAATCTTTATGTCAAAAGCAAGGGTTATGCAGTTTACCAACGTGTTGCAAATAAATACTTTGACAAATTGGTTAAAGATTTTAGGTCGCGATGGAATACGACGCTAATCACTACGCACGAAACTGTAAAAACGGTAATGCGGAACCAAAAGAGTGGTACTAAAGCAATCTACGGAATGGTCAGCGACCAATCGCCTATGGTCATTCACGCGCATTATTGGGATAAGTTCATGGGCATAACGGTGCCTATTTACAACGGCACGGAAGTACTTGCCCGAAAATTAGATTTGGCTGTCGTTTTTCTTAAAGTATCAAAAGTTAAGCGGGGTTATTATGAGGCGGAGTTCATTCCAATCACCTTTTCGGGCAAGAATACCGAACCCAATGAAATAACGAAAAAATTTCTTGACCTAGCCGAGCAACAGATTTATGAAAAACCAGAACACTACTTATGGAGTCATAAGCGATGGAAACATCGTGATAAGGTTCCGTCAGAGTTTCAATAATATTGGCTCATTACTCCAAAAATTAAATTCCAGCAACTTCTTTGATTTCCCCAATAATTCTATCTGCAAGTTCGTCAGCTTCCGATTGACTTTTTGCTTCCGTATAAATTCGAATAATAGGTTCTGTATTTGATTTACGGAGGTGCACCCAGTTTTCAGGAAAGTCGATTTTCACACCATCAATAGTTGAAATGTCTTCGTTCTGGTATTTCCCTGCCATGGCTTTTAGAATTCCATCGACATCCAATTCTGGAGTTAATTGAATTTTCTTTTTGCTCATAAAATAAGACGGATAACTCGCGCGAAGTTCGGCTACAGTTCCTCCCTTTTCGGCCATCAACATCAAAAACAAAGCTGTACCAACCAGAGAATCACGTCCGTAATGGCTTTCAGGATAGATAATACCACCGTTTCCTTCTCCACCAATCACAGCATTATTGGCTTTCATCTTGGTAACCACATTCACCTCACCTACTGCCGCGGCTTCATATGTTCCTCCATGCTTTTCTGAAATATCACGTAACGCTCTTGAAGAAGATAGATTAGAAACCGTATTTCCTTTTGTTTTACCTAATACATAATCTGCACAGGCAACTAAAGTGTACTCTTCTCCGAACATTTCTCCGTCATTGCTGATAAATGCCAAGCGGTCAACATCAGGATCTACAACAATTCCGAAATCTGCTTTTTCTTTGAGCACCAAATCGCAAATATCGCCGAGGTGTTCTTTCAATGGCTCAGGGTTATGCGGAAAGTGTCCTGTTGGTTCGCAATACAATTTGATGACTTCTACTCCTAATTGTTCCAAGAGTGCGGGAATAGCGATACCTCCAGTAGAGTTCACTCCGTCTACAACCACTTTGAATTTTGCCTTTCGAATGGTATCCGCATCCACTAGAGACAAATTCAATACTTCATCAATATGAATATCAATATAGGCGTCATTTTTGGTAACACTGCCTAAGTCATCTACTTCAGCAAAGTTGAAATCATCCTTTTCGGCGATCTCTAATATCAACGCTCCTTCGGCTGCATTCAAAAACTCTCCTTTTTCATTCAACAACTTTAGGGCGTTCCATTGTTTTGGATTATGACTTGCAGTCAAAATAATTCCCCCATCAGCCTTCTCTAAAGGAACGGCGATTTCAACCGTTGGTGTTGTTGAGAGATCCAAGTCTATGACATCTATTCCAAGTCCTATTAGTGTATTGACTACCAAGTTTTGAATCATCGCGCCTGATAATCGGGCATCACGACCTATAACAACTTTTAGTTTCTCTTTTTTGGAATAGCCTATTAACCAAACTCCATATGCAGCTGCAAATTTAACAGCATCAATTGGTGTTAAATTTTCTCCTGGCGCGCCACCAATCGTTCCTCGTATTCCTGAAATAGATTTTATTAATGTCATAAGTCTTAAAAAGTTTTTGCAAATATAAACGTATCAACTTTAAACCTATTATGCTTCTTTGTAAATTCGGGGTTAAGACTTTTCATCACTATTTATGAACTTTTTGGCACATATTTATTTATCCTTCGAAGATGATGAAATTACCATTGGGAATTTTATTGCTGATAGCATTCGAGGAAATAAATTCAAGCATTTGCCTGAACGGGTACAAAAGGGAATTAAATTGCACCGACACATAGATTCATTCACCGACGCGCATCCCACGGTGCGGAAAAGCACCAAACGTTTGCATAAAAATTACAGTCATTATAGCGGTATCATTGTAGATATCTTTTACGACCACTATTTGGCAAAAAATTGGAAGTCATATTCAGATACCCCTTTGGATATTTTTGTGGATAATTTCTATGATTTATTAGAAGACAACTATGAAATTCTCCCTGCTGGGGTGCATCGCATGATGCCCTATATGATTGCTGACAATTGGATTCTAAACTATGCCAAAATGGAAGGAATTGGGAAAGTTCTAAATGGAATGAACCGTAGAACCAAAAACAAATCAAAAATGAACTTTGCTATTCTTGACTTAGAAGAGCATTATGAAAAATTTGAAAATGAATTCACCTCTTTTTTTGAAGAATTGACTGCCTATTCAAAGCAAAAATTTAGTTCACTTTGACCTAGTAAAGATATTTAATACAACGTAAAACAAACGATATCAATGAAAAAAATTATTGTCCCCCTATTCGCAATTCTTCTATTTATTAATTGTAGAAAACAACCTGCTGCGCCAACCGGATTAGTGACTGAAAAAGCAATGGTGGTATCAGCTCGGGAAGAGGCCTCAAAAATTGGAGTAGAAATTATGAAAAAGGGCGGGAATGCCTTTGACGCAATGGTTGCCACAGAAATGGCATTGGTAGTCGCCTATCCATTCGCAGGAAATTTAGGCGGCGGTGGCTTTATGGTCTATCGCAAAGCAGATGGCGATGTTGGCGGATTAGACTACCGAGAAAAAGCGCCATTATCAGGCCATAAAGACATGTATTTAGACTCCCTTGGGAATGTGATTCCCGGAATGAGTACTCAAGGAGCTACTGCGGTTGGAGTTCCCGGTACGGTTGCCGGAATCATTGAAGTCCATAAAAAATTTGGAAAGTTATCCTTAGAGGAAATCTTTGAACCAGTAATCGCCCTAGCGGAAAACGGCATCGTTGTAACCGAAAACCAGGAGAAAAGATTGTCAAGTCAACGCGATAAATTCATTGAAATAAATGGTGATAGCACCTTCTTTGCAACCGAATTCAAAGCGGGTGACATGATTAAATATCCAGCCCTTGCCAAGACCATGCGGAGTATTGCCAAAAATGGCCGTGACGGATTCTATAAAGGTGAAGTAGCCAAGAAATTAGCTACATTCATTCAAGAAAATGGAGGATTCGTTACTGAAGAAGATCTAGCCAAATATGAAGCCAAATGGCGTCAACCTGTCATTTTCAACTACAAAGATTTGCGCATTGTTTCTATGAGTCCGCCAAGTAGCGGAGGCGTTACCATCAATCAAATTTTCAAAATGATGGAGTCTCATGATGTCGCTTCCTACGGACATAATTCTGCTAAAACCGTTCAATTATTCACAGAGGCTTCTCGGCGAGCCTATGCGGATCGGAACTATTATTTGGGGGATCCTGATTTTGTTGATATTCCATTGGATGTACTTTTAAGTGACGGGTATCTAACAGAGCGTATGGCCAATTTCTCATGGGATAAAGCTACGAAGTCCTCAGAGGTAGAGCGTGGCAATGTTGAAATAGTGGAAAGCATGGAAACCACCCACTACTCCATTGTTGATGATGAAGGAAATGCAGTTTCTGTTACAACCACTTTGAATGGAGCCTATGGTTCTAAGTTGTATTCAGACGAGTTAGGATTTTTTCTGAATAATGAGATGGATGATTTTAGTGCCAAGCCTGGCGTTCCAAATATGTTTGGACTAATCGGTGCACAAGCGAATAGCATTGCCCCAGAGAAAAGAATGTTAAGCAGCATGACTCCAACCATTGTTGAAAAGGATGGTAAACTATGGATGGTCGTAGGTACACCCGGCGGATCTACTATTATAACAGCGGTAGCGCAAACTATCCTAAATGGATATGAGTTTAATATGAGCATGCAAGATGCCGTGAATGCCCCACGTTTTCATCACCAGTGGCTACCAGATATGGTGATTTTCGAACCTGAAGGATTTTCGGCAGAGTTAAAAGAAACACTTTCCAAGAAAGGATATATCGTTAATGAAGAAAGAACCCCAATTATTGGAAAAGTTGATGCCATTCGTGTTTTACCTAATGGAAAATTAGAAGGCGGAGCTGATAAAAGAGGCGATGATACGGCCGTGGGCTATTAAACCTTAATTGCTGTAGAAAAATGATACTATGAAAAAATTCCTGAAAATTCTTCTTAGAATAGTTGGAGTACTACTTCTAATGGGGCTCATTGGTTTTGGAATTTTATTTGCAATTTACAACGAACCTATTCCGGAAGGGAAATCAGGGCCAGCGGCTGATGCCTTAGCTGAAAAAATGCTGAAAGCCGTTAATAATGAAGCCTATAAGAATACGAGGCATATAGAATGGTCGTTCTTAGATGGTACACATCGTTATCACTGGGACAAAGAAAACGGAAAAGTTCAAGTAAGATGGGATAATTACGAAGTAAATTTGAATTTAAACAATCCGTCAAAAAGCGAGGTTTTAGAGAATGGTGCTGTCGTAATTGATGATTCGAAAACCGACCTCGTAACAACTGCCGTCAATTACTTCAATAATGATTCCTTTTGGCTCGTTGCTCCATTTAAGGTACTGGACAAGGGAACTGAACGGAGTATTGTTACCTTAGCGGATAGCTCAGAAGCCTTACTTGTAAAATATTCCTCGGGAGGAACCACGCCTGGAGACACCTATCTCTGGAAATTACTCCCTAACGGTTTTCCCCAAAGTTATCAAATGTGGGTGAAAGTAATTCCTATTGGTGGACTGGAAGCTAGCTGGGATGATTGGAAAATTATGGAAAGCGGAGTAGCACTACCAGCAACACACAGAATAGGGTCTATAACCATGGATATGGGAGTTGTTAAAGCATACAACTAAAGTGAATTGCCTTACAATAATATGCTCACCAAACGTTATGTAGTATATCCTACTCATAAACAATAAAATGCAAGAATTTCAATTTCCCCTAGATTTTACTTTCAACATTGGAACACTGTCAAATGATTTTACGGCGGTTGATGCACACCAAAAGACTGTTGCTTACGTCAAGCAAAAACTTTTCAAGTTCAAAGAAGATGTAAGTGTTTTTGAAAACGAAAACAAAACCAAAGTTTTATATAAAATCAAAGCGGATAGATGGATTGATTTTTCCGCCTGTTATTCTTTTTCCGACCCGGAAGGTAAAGAACTAGGGAAAATTGGGCGAAAAGGCTGGGCTTCTCTTTGGAAAGCACATTACGAAATCTTTGACAAAAACCAACAATTGAAATTTACGATCCGCGAGGAAAATGCTTGGGTAAAAGTACTTGACGGACTGGTCGGACAAATTCCGATACTTAATTTATTCACCGGCCTTTTTCTAAATCCTGCTTATATCGTCATCAATAGTAGAAATGAAACTGTAGTGCGATTATCTAAAGAGAAGTCTTTGGTTGGTCGTCGTTTCAAGGTGAGCGAAATCAAAAAACTAGATGGTTTGGATGACGACATTATCATTCTTGGATTGATGATGATGGTCTTGCTGGAAAGACGGAAAGGCTAAATATCTTTTAAGCCAAATTCATTGAGTACCACCTCCCACTCTTGTGTTTCAGTAATTGATAATATTTGTTGCGAAACTTCTTTTTCGATTTCTGCTCGTTTAGTAGATATTCCGAAGGCATAGAATTGTACATCAAACTTCACTGGAAGTACTTGCAGGTTCATCAATTCTTTATCCTCTTGAATTCTATATTTCAAGATAGGTTCATCATACATAAAGGCATTAATCTTCCCATCCTTTAAATCTTTTAGTCCAGCTACGACGCCCGAATATCCATTGATATCCTTGAAGAAGTGTTTGTGCAGATATTCCATTGCTCCAGAATTATCTATGGTACCAACTTTCCGTTCCTTAAAAGCCATGAAACCTTCCGGACTACTACTCAATTGATTTACTGTTAAACTCGAAGCTATGCTTGCCGTTAAACCCGAAATAAATAACAATCCTCCAAACATTAAGACCAAAGCTGTAATCTTTCCCATTTTTGTTTTTGGAGCCTTATCCCCATACCCTACAGTGGTCAAGGTAACTGCAGACCACCACATTCCATCCCAAATACCGCTTCCGCTGTTGCGAAAATGTTCTGGGTTTTGTTTGCGTTCAAAGTACCATCCTAGTAATCCGAACCAAAAAATAATGAACAAGAGCACGGCCAATCCCTTCAAAAAATCCTGATTAAAAAAATTCTTTAGAAAACCTGTCAACTTCTCAAATGTGGTCGCTTCGGAAATAGCAATTGTAGAGTGAGCGGCATAATATGAATTGGTGAATTCAAAAACTTTACTTCGCTCGCTAGTCACAGTTAGTGGATTGATACTTACATCTATTTCCCCACTTTTCAAAGCATCCAACATCTCGCGAAAACCCATAGGAACCAGCTTGTAGTTTAGGTTCAAATCTGCCGCTGTTCGTTCCCATAGCCAAATGTTGATACCTTCCAACAATTCTCCTTCCTGAACTATAAATGGCGGGGCAGTTGTATAGCCAACCAATAAAGTATCTTGTGTGATTTGTGCGTAGAAGGAAAGGCTAAATAGACTTAAAACAATTGCGATAAAAGTTTTCTTCATGGTTTGATTGCCTATTTTTTCTAAATATACGATAATTCGAAAAAGTGTTAAATCAGTTCTACTTTCCTAACTTTAAAGAAAATACTTTAAATGGAAATCGAAGTTTTAAAGGCATCAGATATAACCACTGATATACAAAGTGAAGTTGCGGATTTATATCGCCAGTTAAATCCCCATAATGCCCAAAGACCTTTAAAGGAAATCCTTCAACCAGATAACAATGTTCTAGTAATTATTTGTAAGATGGATAACAGCATTGTTGGAACTGCCCTACTTTCAATATACAAAGTAATCTCTGGTTATCGCGGAATGGTAGATGATGTGGTTGTAGATGCATCGCAACGAGGAAAAGGCATTGGTAGAAAACTAATGGAAAGACTTCTGGAAGAAGGTAAAAAAATGGGGTTAGATGAGATTCTCTTATTCACCGGACATCATAGAGGTCCCGCAATAGCCCTATATAAAAGCTTAGGATTTGAAATGCGAAAAAGTGGACTCTACAATCTTCGTCTAAACTAACTTGCCTGCTGTTTGTTAAACTGGCTTTTTAGTTCTTCCATCGATTCTTGCAGTTGTTTTAGAAGTCCGGTTTCGGTAGTAGCATCAACACCAAAGGTAATTTTACTATTTACCTGCCAGATTTCCTGAATCTGAAAAGGTTTGATTTCATAAGGCGGATAGGTCTCATTCAAAGAAACCAAAGTCACATTATTTGAATTTGGTTTACGGATGACCTTTTTAACAAGAACAGCATCCTCCAAAACCACAACATACATTTTATTCGGATTGACTTCATCTATATTATCAATCGCCTTTGCCAGTACCCACTCCCCTGGTTTTAAATTTGGAAGCATACTATCACCTTCTACTTGAAAACCACGATATGTAGAATTTCTAAATTCGGGCAAAGGCAAGTCAAAGGCAGGCAATTCTTTATACCATGATGTATCTTGAATATTTTGTGGATATCCTGCAGCCGCTTTGGCGTTTACCAAAACCATATTTTCTTGATCCGAAGAATCCACCGTAACCACTTTTGGAATAACACTTGTATTAGTCGTGGCCAAGTTCTTGTTCTCACTTTCACCAAATAACCACAGTGGATTAATCTTGAACTGCTTTAATAGCTCTGCGACTACTTTTCCAGAGAGTTTTGTGCGGCCCCTTTCAATATCCGCTGTTGTACTAGATATCCCTAAAAGTTTAGCGAATTCAGCTTGAGTATAGCCTAAATCTCTTCTAATTTCTATAAAACGTTTTAATGTAAGTTCATTTTCCATATGGTGTACTGGTTTAATCAACAAAATATAAGTTCCTATTTATCAGGAACTTAAAAATTTAGTTAGGCGAAAATTTGTTCTTTTAGGACTCTCAAATATAGTCAATTTGGAATATTTCCAAAAATATTTATGGAATATTTCCATAATTAGGATTATTTCCATATTTTTGGAATAATTACATATTTTACATGTCCTTCGAACGTATTAAAGAGAAATTAAATATACTAGCAGACGCTGCAAAGTATGACGTATCATGCTCAAGTAGTGGAAGCAAACGCACCAATACCAATAAAGGTTTGGGTGATAGTTCAGGGATGGGCATTTGCCATAGTTATACCGAAGATGGGCGCTGTGTTTCCTTATTAAAGATACTCTTGACCAATCACTGCATTTTTGATTGTGCCTATTGTGTTACACGTAAAAGCAATGATATCAAACGCGCTGCTTTTAAAATTCAAGAGGTTGTTGATCTGACCATTAATTTCTATCGCAGAAACTATATAGAAGGGCTTTTCTTGAGTTCAGGAATTTTCAAAAATCCTGATTTCACCATGGAACGTTTGGTAGCTGTTGCCAAAAAACTACGAATTGAAGAAAATTTCAATGGCTACATTCATTTAAAATCTATTCCAGGTGCAAGTGACGAACTAATGCGTGAAGCCGGTTTATGGGCCGATAGACTCTCTGTAAATATTGAGGTCCCGACTATTTCGGGTTTAAAACTGTTGGCTCCTGACAAAAAGCATGAAGACTTTACCAAGCCGATGCTCAAAGTGAAGAACGAAATTATTCAATATAAGGAAGAGAAAAAAGTGCTAAAAAGTACACCAAAATATGCTCCAGCAGGACAAAGTACGCAAATGATTATTGGCGCTACAGGCGAATCTGACAAGGATATTATGTACTCTGCAAATCATTATTACACGAACTACAACATGAAGCGGGTGTATTATTCTGGATATGTTCCAGTGGCAGAAGATAGTCGTTTACCAGCAATAGGCTCTCAAGTGCCTATGTTAAGAGAAAATAGGCTCTATCAAACAGATTGGTTACTCCGTTTCTACGGATTTAGCATAAATGAAATTTTGAATGACAAACACCCTAATCTAGATATTGATGTTGATCCCAAATTGAGTTGGGCTTTACGGAATCTAAATCATTTTCCGGTAGATATTAATGCAGCGGACAAACGAATGCTTGCGAGAGTACCGGGATTAGGAATGTACTCGGTAAGCAAGATTCTCAAAGCTCGGAAATTTCGAAAACTGAATTGGGAACATTTAAAGAAAATTGGCGTTGCCCTAAATAGAGCTAAGTATTTTATCATTTGCGATTCGCATCAATGGGAAAAAAGAGATTTACAGGCCTATCAAATTAAGAGTTTGATTTTACAAAATTCCCAAGGAAAATTTAGAAAGAATTATAGTGGTCAATTATCATTGTTTAACTAAAAAATAACTCAAATGAATAGTATACAAAGTACTCAGAACAATTCCTTTACCAACGGTTTAATTGAGCTAACGGAAAGCAGCAGACGAGCTATGTTAAAGCTAGGTTATAATTTTGTTGCGCTCCGCAGTCAAGTTAAAAGAAGATTATATTATTTCATTTTAAATGCCTAAACATGAAAAATTCAAAAGTTTTAATTTACGATGGTAGCTTTAATGGGTTCTTAACCACTGTTTTTAAGGCCTTTGACGAACAAATTCAAGTTGCAGATATACAGAAGAATTCAGCGGCCCAAAGAGGATTATTTTCTGAAACGGAAACTGTTTTCACTCAAATGGATAAGGCAAAACGGGTGTGGAATGGCATACAGAAGAAAAGCAATTCCGCTATCAAAAATGTGTATTTCGCCTTTCTTAGTGAAACCAAAGGGATTGAGCTACTGCTCTATCGCTACATCCGCAATATGTTTTCGACAACAGATATGCTACATCTCAACTTTTCGGATGATACGGTTTTGAAAATTAGCCAATTAGTGAAGTCTGTAGGGCGTGAAAAACATCGTATGGAGGCTTTTGTTCGTTTTCAGTTAACACAAGACAATGTCTATTTTGCCAATATTGAGCCTGATTTTGATGTGCTACCCTTGATTTCAAAACATTTTAGGTCTCGCTATGCCGACCAACAATGGTTAATTTATGATGTCAAACGCAAATACGGATTGTTCTATGATTTAAACTCGGTAGAGATAGTTTCTTTGGACTTAAAAGAAATCCATACCAATAGTATTCGAAAAAGTAATGCCTTTACGAGTGAGGAATACAACTATCAAGATTTATGGAACAATTACTTTAAAAGCACCAATATCAAATCAAGAATCAATATGAAATTACATACACAGCATGTACCTAAGCGGTATTGGAAATATATGAGTGAGAAGAAAGAGGCAGTTTAGACCTACGGTTTCTTGTACGCTTTTATTTTAGCAAAAAAATCCTCACGCATCTTATTGGCATCAAAGTCTTTGTAATAGTACACCTTGCGACTACCGTTGTCTTTTGAGGTAGTTACTTCAACTTCTTCCATCCAATCTGGGTGAAGAAAAGCGTTTATAATTGTCAAATCCCAAATGGTTCTTTTTTCTCGACCAGAATCTATATGGTCATCCCAAATTTTTAGCAGAAAGTCTCCGAGAAAATGGTTTTCCAATTTTTTTCGGGTCTCATCATATTCAAAAGTCATTTTAGAGGCAACACTCACAGGAATGATATGCATTTCTACTTTAGAAAATAGTAAATGGCTCAAAGCAAACTGGTCCATCATACAATTGAAATCATTCCTACCAAGGACTTCATTTTCAAAATCATAAGTACTTCCCAGCCAAAACAGTCTGATTTTTTCTGAGATTGAAGGGTCGATAAAAATTGCTGAAGCTACATTCGTCAAAGCCCCAAGGGCAATGACGTTCAGTTTTTCGTCTCCTTCTAAATTCTTAGCTTGATTAATTATTTCGTAGGTTGCTGCGGAGTGCTGTGCTTGGTCGCCCCAATCAAACATTCTAGCTACTCCACCCCTATTGGTCTTTACGTTTAAGCCCATAATCCCCAAAAGAGTTTGATTGAGGCGATGACTATCTTCCATGCTATTTGGTGTTGACCAATGACTAGCCTGCCATTGTGTAGCATTCAACGCAATTACATCAATAGAAGGGTTCATCAAAATGATACTCAAGGCAAAAGCATCATCAACTTCATTAGCCGTATCCGCATCCAATAAAACCTTCCTTTTTTCTTGAGCGATAATTGAACCTGCAAATAGGAAAGAAATAAAAAATATGAAGAATTGGAATGGTTTAAGCATTTATTTTGATTTTAGAAATTTATCAATTCCCAAAAATACAATTTTGCCCTAAACCTATTTTGAGCGCTCCCCAACAAAATTATCACTCTGGTTTTTGAATAACACATTAAAGGTGGTCAAACTTCCGTAGATGCGCGTTATGTACTGTTGCAAATCAATCTTGTCTTGGTCCTCCAAGGTTTTACTTGCATTTATCTTTTGCTCCATAACACGAATACGGTCGCGTACCATTACGATTTTATGAAAAAAAGTATCAATGGGAATTTCTTTATTGGCCAAATCACCAGCGGGTTCCAAAATGAGTTTTCCACCCTTCCATTTATCGGCAATGGGGCTTATGGATGAAGCATCACTCCAACGCCTTAAAATTGAAATCAACGATTGTTCGACTTCCGAAAAACTTATGGTATCTACTTCATCTTCAACAGCTTCTATAATTTCAAATTCTGAATCTAATTCAATAGTTTCCAATCCATTCTCCATAAAAGTTACCCAATAGTGCTTTGAAGTTACATTCGTCACAACACCTTTTCCGTATTCATCATGATTGATGCGAGAGCCTATTCCTAAAATTTGCATCTGTAGTATTTTTATGTTAATGAATTCATCTTGAATTTCTGTTTGGAACCGAGATTTTTGGCTTTTGTAATCTAATGCGGGCTTTTTTGAGCAGCATAGCCATAGCTAAGGTGCGATAAAAAGACAAAATTAGAGCGCAAAATGTGAAAATCGCAAGTAAAAGAGGAACCCAAGATGAGTTCAACAATCAAAGTTAAATTCTAACAATTAAATAACAAAAAGGAATTAAGGTTCATTAACATTTTAGAAGTCAAAATCGTACTTTTGCAACTTTGCCTAAATGTATGATAAATTACGAGGAAAATATTGAAGTTAAAGGAGCTCGCGTTCACAATTTGAAGAACATTGATGTTACTATTCCCAGGGAGAAATTAGTGGTTATTACGGGACTTTCAGGTAGTGGAAAGTCTTCACTGGCTTTCGATACCATTTATGCAGAAGGTCAACGTCGGTATATAGAAACTTTCTCAGCATATGCACGACAGTTTTTAGGAGGATTAGAACGACCAGATGTAGATAAAATCGATGGCCTTTCTCCAGTAATAGCTATAGAGCAAAAAACAACTTCAAAGTCTCCCCGTTCCACCGTAGGAACCATTACCGAGATATACGATTTTCTTCGTTTGTTATTTGCAAGAGCTGGTGATGCCTACAGCTATAATACCGGCGAAAAAATGGTCAGTTATAGTGATGAGCAAATAAAAGAGCTTATCAAAACGGATTATGAAGGAAAGAAGATAAATGTACTTGCCCCAATCATTAAATCAAGAAAAGGACACTATAGAGAGCTTTTTGAACAAATTGGAAAACAGGGTTTTGTAAAAGTCCGTGTCGATGGTGAGGTAAAAGATATCATAAAAGGAATGAAAGTGGACCGATACAAGGTCCACGATATTGAAATCGTTATAGACCGCTTGAAAGTGACCGACACAGAGGATATGGATAAGCGCCTTTCAGAATCCATTAATACGGCAATGTACAGCGGCGATAATGTTTTAATGATTCTTGAAGAAGGTGCTTCAGAGGCAAGATACTTTAGTCGGGACTTAATGTGTCCGACAACGGGTATCTCCTACCCTAGTCCTGAGCCGAATACCTTTTCATTTAATTCTCCAAAGGGTATGTGCTCACATTGCAATGGACTTGGCCATGTTCATGAGGTGAATGAGTTAAAGATATTCCCGAATAAAAAATTATCCATTAAAGGAGGAGGAATAGCTCCCTTGGGGGAATACAAAAAATCATGGGCCTTTAAACAAATTGAAACTATTGGGCAACGTTACGGTTTTGAGCTCACGGACCCTATTTCGAAAATTCCGGAAGAGGCGATGAATGTCCTATTAAATGGTGGAAGCGAAAGCTTTGAGGTAAATTCAAAAACCCTTGGCGTTAAGCGTTCGTATAAGATTGATTATGAAGGAATTGCCAATTTCATTAAAAGTCAGTTTGATGAGGCCGCTTCAACATCCATAAAAAGATGGGCCAAGGAGTATATGGACAAGGTAATTTGCCCGACTTGTGACGGTTCACGTCTGCGAAAGGAGTCATTGAATTTTAAAATTGATGAGAAAAATATTGCTGAACTAGCACATTTGGATATTGCCGAGCTTGCGGACTTTTTTAAGGAATTACAAAATACCCTAGAGGGCAATCAGCTGAAAATTGCTGAAGAAATTATCAAAGAGATTAAAACAAGAATCCAGTTTTTACTGGATGTTGGCCTTGATTACCTATCCTTAAATCGTAGCTCAAAGTCCTTGTCTGGTGGTGAAGCGCAACGCATTCGATTGGCTACGCAAATCGGTTCACAATTGGTGGGTGTCTTGTATATTTTAGATGAACCCAGCATTGGTTTACACCAGCGGGACAATGACCGCTTGATTCAATCGCTGGAATCACTACGTGATATTGGTAACTCCGTTATCGTTGTAGAACACGATCGTGATATGATTGAACGCGCCGACCATGTTATTGATATTGGTCCGAAAGCGGGGCGACATGGTGGGGAAATAATTTCTGAAGGTCTGCCGAAAGACTTAAAAAAAGAGAATACACTCACAGCAGATTATATCACTGGTAAAAAAGAGATTGCCACACCCAAAAAACGAAGAAAAGGGAATGGAAAAAAAATTACCCTTACAGGATGTACTGGTAATAATCTGAAAAATGTTTCTATAGAACTTCCCTTAGGGAAAATGATAGGAGTAACAGGAGTTTCTGGTAGCGGAAAATCTACCTTAATCAACGAGACCCTCTACCCTATTATGAATGCTCATTATTTCAATGGTGTTAAAAAACCAATGCCTTACAAGAAAATTTCGGGACTGGAGCATATTGACAAAGTAATTGATATCAATCAAAGTCCGATTGGGAGAACCCCACGTTCGAATCCGGCCACCTATACTGGAGTTTTTAGTGAAATTCGTTCATTATTCGCAAAAACACCGGAAGCGGCTATCCGTGGTTATAAACCCGGTCGTTTTAGTTTTAATGTTACTGGCGGTCGTTGTGAAACTTGTCAAGGCGGGGGTCTTCGTGTAATAGAAATGAACTTTTTACCCGATGTCTATGTGGAATGTGAAACCTGCAATGGAAAACGGTTTAATAGGGAAACCTTAGAAATTCGATATAAAGGAAAATCTATTTCCGATGTCTTGGAAATGACGATGAATGAGGCGGTTGATTTCTTTGAGCTCATTCCGAAAATCCATAGAAAATTAAAGACCATTCAAGATGTTGGATTGGGGTATATATCCTTGGGTCAGCAATCGACTACCTTATCGGGCGGAGAAGCGCAGCGTATTAAACTGGCAACAGAGCTTTCAAAAAGGGATACGGGTAATACTTTTTATATCTTGGATGAGCCCACAACTGGACTCCATTTTGAAGATATACGCGTACTAATGGAAGTTTTGAACCGTTTGGTAGACAAAGGAAATACTATCTTGGTAATTGAACATAATATGGACGTCATTAAAATGTCCGATTATATTATCGATATTGGCTACGAAGGTGGTCGTGGTGGCGGGATGGTTGTTGCAAAAGGAACCCCAGAAATGGTCGCAAAAGACAAGAAAAGTTATACGGCAAAGTTTTTGAAGAAAGAATTACAGTTATAGGGTGTTTACGAGATACGGAAACTGAATAATTAAGATTTCCCTCTTCGGGAAATGAAAATAAATTAGCTACTTATGAGAAAAGAACAACATCATAAAGGTTGGAACGAAATAAAAACAAACGATTCCTGGGCCCTGTTCAAAATTATGGGAGAATTTGTAAACGGTTTTGAACGAATGAGTGTTATTGGACCATGTGTGTCCATATTTGGTTCGGCACGAACCAAAGAGAATCAGAAGTATTACAAGTTAGCCACAAATATTGCAAAAAGTATAGCCGAAGCTGGTTATGGTGTAATTACTGGTGGAGGTCCTGGCATCATGGAAGCTGGTAATCGAGGTGCAAACTTGGCAGGAGGGGTTTCAGTAGGGTTAAACATTGACTTACCTTTTGAGCAGCACGATAATCCATATATAGATGGTGATAAAAGTCTTGATTTCGACTACTTCTTTGTACGTAAAGTAATGTTTGTCAAGTATTCTCAAGGCTTTGTTGTAATGCCTGGTGGGTTTGGCACTTTGGATGAGCTTTTTGAAGCCATTACCTTAATCCAAACCAACAAAATTGAAAAATTCCCAATAATACTTGTAGGTACGGATTTCTGGAAAGGCTTAATGGAGTGGATAAAAACCACCATGTTAGATGCTAAAAATATTAGTCCTGAAGATTTAGACCTTATTCATTTAGTAGACACAGAAGAAGAGGTTGTCGATATTATCGATGCCTTCTATAAAGGTCGGGCCCTTAGTCCCAATTTCTAAATATATTTTCCTTGGAGTCCAAAATTCAACCAAATATTATCATTGGTGTCTTGATGCTTTTATTGAGTTTATTCTCAGTATCGGCACAGCATATAAACACTCTAAATGTAAGGTTGAATGATGAAAATAAAGAACTTAACATTCAGCAGGAGTTTACGTATCTAAACGATTCTAAAAAAACTTTAGAAACACTATATTTTAACGACTGGGCAAATGCATATTCAGATAAAAATACTGCCCTGGCCAAAAGTTTTGCGGAGCAATTTAAGAGAAGTCTCCACTTAGCCAAAGATGATGAAAGGGGTTTTACAAATATTCTGACTGTAGTAGATGATGACTATCGGGGCATTACTTGGGAACGCTCTTCGGGGAAAGATATCATCAAAATATTCTTGAACAAGCCACTTTTACCAAACCAAACCGCTAAGATATTTATAACATATACAGTCAAGCTACCACCAAACAAGTATACTCCTTACGGATATAGTAACAGAAATGAATACTACCTTAAGGATTGGTATTTAACTCCGGCCGTTTTTGATGGTAAATGGCATTTATACTCCAATAAAAACCTTGAAGATCTTCACACTGGTGTAACGGAAACAACTTTAAACTTAATTTATCCGGAAAACCTGTATATGACATCAAATTACAGGGTTTTAGGAAATTCAAAATTCCCAAGTGGTCAACAAGCACAACTTGAGGGCAAACGTCATAAAAGTTGCGAATTGATTTTTACTCCTTTAAATACTTTCACTACTCATGTCACTCCGCATATGACCATTCGAACGGATATTACGGCAACGAAATATGACGCTGTTCTTCAGGCCTTATCAATTGATAGGGTTACTGAATTTATATATAAGAACTTAGGGAAATATCCGCATGCGCAGCTTTTGGTGAGTAATATCGATTATAGCAAAAACCCACTATATGGACTGAACCAGTTACCGAAGTTTATCAGGCCATATGATGAGCGATTTCAGTTCGAAATGAAAATTTTAAAGACTGCCTTAACTAATATACTTGAGGAAACACTTTATCTTGACCCAAGGAAAGAACAATGGCTTAATGACGCTATTGCCAATTATCTAATGATAGCCTATGTGGAAGAGTTTTATCCAGACCAAAAACTACTAGGAAAGCTTTCTAAAATTTGGGGCATCCGTAGTTTTAATTTGGCAAAAATGGGCTTCAATGAACAATACCCATTTGTCTATCTGGGCTTAGCACGGAAAAATTTAGATCAACCACTAATCACTCCGAATGATTCATTGATTGTTGCCAATCAAAAGGTTGGAAATAAGTACAAAGCAGGTCTCGGATTGTCCTATCTAGCAAGTTATATAGGTAAGGGAAAGGTGGATGAAAGCATAAAGACCTTTTACCAGTACTATCAGTTAAATCGGGTACGAGTATTAGATTTTGAATCAATTTTAAAACGTTCTGCAGACCAAGATATTGATTGGTTTTTCAACAACTATGTCTATTCTGACCGAATAATAGACTATAAAATCAAAAAGGTCAAAAAAACCGAAGATTCTCTCAAAATCACTTTGAAAAACAAGGAAGGTACCGTTGTACCTATTTCCATGTTCGGGCTAAGCAATGATTCGATCGTATCAAAGTACTGGTTTTCAAATATTGAAAAGGAAAGAACAGTAACCATTCCAAGGAATAATGAGGAAAGACTTGTATTGAATTATGACCAGAAAATACCTGAATTCAACCAAAGAGATAATTGGAAGTCGTTAGGTGGTTTTTTATCAGGTAACAAGAAATTAAAATTTACCTTTCTACAAGATTCTGAAAATCCATATTTCAATCAAATTTTCTATACTCCGGTACTTGAGTTTAATATTTATGATGGATGGACGCCAGGAATGAGATTACATAATAAAACGCTGCTAAAGCGTCCTTTTGAGATTGATGTTTCACCTTCATATTCTTTTCGCGAAAAAGCATTTGTTGGCAGTGGAAGCCTCTCTTATTTAAAGTATCTAAGTAAAACAGGGCTATATTTTGCGAATTACCGTGTAAGCGGAGGTACCCGACATTTTAACGTTAACTCACGTTATTCAACTTTCACTCCTTCAATTAGATTTGGCTGGCGACCAGAAAATCTTATTTCAAACAAAAGACAGTTTCTATCATTTCGATATGTAAATATTTTCCGAGATCTTGATGAAAATCTTCCTGATTTAAGAAATGATTCTGAGAATCCTGATTATAGTGTTTTTAATGTACGGTACGCCAAAGTTGACAATAATATTTTAAATTATTCGTCTCTGCTTTTGGACTTCCAACAAGCGAGTAAGTTCACCAAAATATCTGCAGAATACGAGTATAGAAAGTTGTTTGATAATAACAGACAGTTTAATTTAAGACTATACGCTGGAAAATTTTTAAGAAACAAGACCAACTCTGATTTCTTCAGTTTCGCACTGGATAGGCCAACTGATTACCTATTTGACTACGGTTATTTAGGGCGTTCTGAAGATTCGGGATTGTACAGCCAGCAACTCATAATAGCCGAAGGCGGATTTAAATCTTTTTTAGATGAGCGCTATCGTTTTTCAAACGACTGGATCTTAACCGCCAACTCCAGTGTAAATCTTTGGAGATGGATTGAACTATACGGAGATATTGGCTTAGTGAAAAATAGAGGGTTAAAACAAAAACTTGTCTATGACTCGGGTGTTCGCTTAAATCTAGTAACTGATTATTTCGAGCTTTACTTACCCTTGTATTCAAATAATGGCTGGGAAATCTCACAGCCGAGTTATGGTGAAAAAATTCGATTTATTGTTACCGTAGACATTAAAACCCTTACTGGACTATTTACAAGAAAGTGGTTTTAATTTTTTAACAAATTCTTAGTATGGGGAGACTGATTTGTTATTTTTCTAACAAAAATTCATTTTTATATCTATTTTTTTAGTAATTCCACAATAAATATGATTAACACGAGGTTGTATTAATCAATTCAATAAAGTACTTTTGCAGAAACATTCAGCCTTAGATGGATATATCACCTAAAACCAGTAACGACATTTCTTTTGAAGACTTCAGAACGCAAATTCTGAAGGATTATGAGACTGCTGTATTAAGTCGTATTTGTAGCTTGATGGGGCGAAAAGAAGTTTTAACCGGTAAGGCCAAATTCGGAATCTTTAGTGATGGTAAGGAGCTGCCACAATTGGCAATGGCACGAGCTTTTAAAAACGGTGATTTTAGAAGTGGTTACTATCGTGACCAAACTTTTATGATGGCTTTAGGCCTACTTACTCCCAAGAATTTATTTCATGCTCTTTATGCCACGACAGATATTGAAAAGGAGCCCATGAGTGCCGGCAGGCAAATGATTGGGCATTATTTGACTTATAGTCTCAACGAAGACGGCACTTGGCGAGATTTAACCAAGCAGAAGAACACAGCACCCGATGTATCATCGACGGCCGGACAAATGCCAAGATTACTAGGCTTAGCTCAAGCATCTAAAATATACCGAAATCTAAAGGATATCGATGCAACTAACTTTTCGCATAATGGAAACGAAATAGCTTGGGGAACAATAGGTAACGCAAGTACAAGCGAAGGTTTATTTTTCGAAACGATTAACGCTGGTGGTGTTTTACAAGTTCCCATGGTGGTCAGTATATGGGATGATAACTATGGGATCTCTGTACCTCAAGAATACCATACTACTAAAGAAAGTATTTCCGAAGCGCTAAAAGGTTTTCAACGGGACGATAACCAAAAGGGTTATGAAATCTTAAAAGTAAAAGGATGGGATTATACAGCTTTGATGCATGCCTATGAAAATGCTTCCGATATTGCAAGGGATGAGCATGTACCCGTAATAATACATGTTGACGAGCTCACACAGCCCCAAGGCCACTCTACTTCTGGATCTCATGAAAGGTACAAGAGTGAAAAACGTCTCGAGTGGGAACGCGAAAATGACTGTAACAAACGTTTTAAAGAATGGATAATTGAATCAGGAATAGCCTCTGAAGAAGAGCTGAATACAATGGAATTATCCCTTAAAAAATCAGTTCGAACTGCGAAAAAAGAAGCCTGGGCAGAATACTTGGCATCACATTTGGGCCAAAAGAAAATTCTTATCAAACTGTTAGGTAATGCTGCAGACAAGAGTCAAAATAAAGCATTTGTAACAAAGCTTAAAAATGACCTTATTGCCATTGAAGAACCGATAAAGAAAGACTTAGCAGCTACTGCTAGAAAAGCATTAAGATATCTTCTGGGAGAAAATACAGCGGAAAAAGAGGCCCTTCTCACTTGGACGAATCAGTTCCTTAAAAAGGAGCAACCAAATTATAGCGAACATTTATATAGCGAAAACGCAAATAAAGCAACTAATATCGCCGAAGTAATACCCGAATATGATAACAATGCGGAGGAAGTTGATGGCAGAGTTATTCTACGAGAAAATTTTGATAGACTTCTTGAAAAATACCCGGAGATTCTAATTTTTGGAGAAGATACAGGTACGATTGGAGACGTAAACCAAGGACTAGAAGGTTTACAAGACAAATACGGTAAACTTCGAGTCGCGGATACGGGAATTCGGGAATCTACGATTATTGGTCAAGGTTTAGGTATGGCGCTTAGGGGACTCCGTCCGATTGCCGAAATACAGTATTTAGATTATATCTTTTATGCAATGCCAACTTTAACCGATGATGTTGCTACTATTCGGTATCGCACGGTTGGCAAACAAAAAGCACCATTAATTATTAGAACTAGAGGGCACCGTTTGGAAGGTATTTGGCATTCTGGTTCTCCCATGGGCGGGTTGATACATACCTTACGAGGGATTTATATTCTTTCACCACGTAATATGACGCAGGCAGCAGGTTTCTACAATACACTTATGAAGAGTGATGAGCCAGCATTGGTAATTGAAAGCCTAAATGGATATCGCCTTAAAGAAAGCATGCCAAATAATCTCGGAGGATTCTGCACTCCAATCGGAATTGTTGAGACCATAAAATCTGGCTCAGATATTACCTTAGTATCGTATGGTTCTACATTGAGAATTGTTGAGCAAGCAGCTAAAGAACTGCAAGAAGTTGGTATCGACGCTGAAATTATTGACGCACAGTCCTTACTTCCCTTTGATATTCAACACGATGTTGTTAAAAGCGTTCAAAAAACAAATCGTTTGTTAGTCATAGACGAGGATGTCCCTGGTGGGTGTTCAGCATATCTACTAAATGAAATCATAGAAAAGCAAGGTGCATACAAGTATTTGGATAGTGCTCCACAAACATTGTCTGCCAAAGCCCATAGGCCAGCTTATGGCACAGATGGGGACTACTTCTCAAAACCGAACGCTGAGGATATTTTTGAAAAAGTGTATGCTATTATACACGAGTCAAATCCAGAAGATTATCCCAATTTGCGCTAAGTTGTAGTTTCCACTTTGGGTTTTCTTTATATTTAGGAACAATTTGTTTTGATGGTTCCTACTTTTCCCGATTTCAATATTTGGAGTACTCCTCTATTACTACTTTCCCTGCAAGGGCTTGTTTTTGCTGGACTTATATTCAATAGATATAGGAAAAAAAAGAACATTTCAGATTTGCTGTTGTTTCTTATTTTAATAGTTACCTGTTATCATCAGACCTGCTATACTCTCGGTTTTATGAGCTGGTATGACACTTTCAGAAACACCAAAATCAATTACGCACTTATTACATTAACCATTGTTATAGCCCCTCTTATCTATTTGTATATAAGGTCTATAACTATGTCTTCATTCATGTTTCGAAAAAAAGATTGGTTACATTTTCTACCAGCATTGATTGTTGTTTTTTATCGCATAGCGATTTTTAGTTATGATGCTTTACAACCCGGTTTTTCAGAAACCCAAAATGGTTATTTAAAAATTCATTTTGATGAAGCTTATTTCTTGCCGATTTATAGCATCTTCAGCTACATACAAAATACCCTCTATCTCGCCTTTACAGTACAATTGTATTTCAACTATAGAAAAAAGATAAATGAATATTTCTCTAATACTTTTAAGTTGGAACTAAACTGGATTAGAAACTTCTTGCTGCTATATATTTTGTTATTCCTTTATGACTTGATAGAAACGATTATCGGAACAATTTTCATAGACCTAAATTACAGACAACAATGGTGGATGGTATTTTTCACGGGACTTATCATTATTTACGTCGGAATTAAAGGTTTCTTTACGGATACCACCAAACTGAAAAAACTGGATTTTAGTTTTTCACCTAATCGTTCTGCCATTCCCGAACGGGATACTACTTCAAAAAAGGAAATCCCACAGGAAGCCCTTCAAAAAATAAAAACCTTGATGGAGCAAGAAAAGCCCTATCTAAATCCAGAATTAAACCTATCCGATTTGGCCAAACAAGCCAAAATGACCAGGGCTCAACTTTCTGAAATCATTAATTCTGGCTTTAAGCAAAATTTTAATGATTTTGTAAATAGTTATCGTATAGAGGCTTTTAAGAACATGCTTCATGAGGATAAACATAAACAACTCTCCATCCTAGGCATAGCTTATGAATGTGGCTTTAATAGCAAAGCCACATTCAATAGGGTTTTTAAAAAACTCACCAGCTCCTCCCCTTCTGAATTCCTGAAAACAATTGGGTAAACCTCATTGAAAGTTACCTTTTGGGACGTCTCAAATCGTATTTGAGACGCATCCGTACGATTTGAAGCGCAAACCAAGGACTTGATTTGCAATTTTGACCTGTTCAATCTTTAAAACAATCCTTATGAAAAATGCAATCACACTTTTATTAACTGTACTACTAACCTCTGCAGCTTACGCACAAAACAAAGTAAGTATCTCTAAACTAGAGTTCCTTAATAACACTTCATGGTCAGGCAACTTAATGTATATAAATTATGGAGATGGAAAAGAAGTAACTCTCCGAACAACAATGCAAGTTGAAATCAAAGGAGACAAAATTGTCATGCACACCCAATTTACAGACGAACCGAGTGCCAACTCCAAAAACAGTACAAAACTGAAGAATGATGGCACCTATCTCGGAGATGAGGAAATTATCGAATATTCAACTTCAGAAAACGGAATCCAGAAAATCGTTACCCAATTCAAAGGCAAGGACGCAAACAAGCGGGCAACACTATACAAAACATATTTACTCGGTGAAAATGAGTTCTCAATCACGAAAAAGGTCCAATATGATGATGCGGATGAAGGATTCGTAAGAAACCGCTATACCTACACTAAAATTTAAACATGAAAAAATTAATATTACTGCTACTACTTGTTGCAGCAACAGGTTTAGCACAAGTTAAGGGAAACAAAGACATTCAAACTAGAACTTTTACTACGGAAAATCTTACCGATATTGAAATTGGTTTCTACGCCGATATTATCATAGATCATTCCGCAGCAGAGAAAATGGTTATTACGATAGATAGCAACTTGTTTGATTTAATAGATACTGAAGTGGTCGATGGAAAGCTAAAACTTGACCAAAAAGAATGGATTCAAGCTTCGGAAAGAATTAAAATCAGAATTGGCGCGCCAAATCTGAAACGAATTCAACAGGGTACCAATGACATTGTTCGCATTACAAATGTTACTTCGAAAAACTTCAGTGCAATGGCATTAAATGGCGAGATTGTCATTTCAGGTCAAGTAAATTCCCTCGGAATTGGTGCTGAAAATGGGATTGTCGATGCATCTAAAACTAAGGCAGACGAGGTCTTCTTAAATATTTGGGGACATGGAAAAGCTATTGTAAATGCTTTTGAATTTATAGATGCCAAACTTAGCAAAGATTCAAAACTAGAACTGGTATCCAAACCCAAAAAGGTAAGGGGAAATATTGAAAAGGCATTAGCAAACAACAGTATAGTTAGCGTAGAAAGCATCCGCTATATTGATTTTAAAATCAAGAATAACTCTTCAAACCGAAATAATTTCTATGTCATTGGCCCTAAACCAGATGGGAGAAACTTTAGTTACGGTTTTCCCATGATGCCAGGTAAGGTGAGAAAAGAAAAATGGACAACTGGCACTAAAATTTACAAGGTAAACCGAATTGGTCTTCGTAAACATCTGGTAACCATAATGGATAAGGATGAAGACAAAATCGTTAGGTTATTTAACAACTAAACTTAAATCAGTTTTCTACCTATGGTACCACCCATTCTAACGAATAAAAAATATGTTCTACGTATTTTCCTAATAGTTACCCTAGTAGTTATTTTGGTTGACTTCGCCTTTTTAAATCTTGGGATGGATGGTTTGTTGAGTTGGAAACTTCACCTGATTACAGCCCTGTATTCTTTTGCAATTACTTTGGCAAACCTCGCTTATTTTGATTTTATAAATGCAAAGTTTAATGAAAAAACAGAACCTTATAAGAGAATCTCAATAGGCGTGGTCGGTTCCACTTTGATTACCCTAGCTACCTATTTCATCTGTCGCTTAATACATCTGGTTTTGATTGTTGAAACCAAAACGCTCAAAGAGTTTTTAGAAAATGAGACTATTGGACATTATCTATTTCCTCTATTCATTGCTCTGGTGGTCTCATTATTCATCCAATCTATCTTTTTTATAAAAGCTTTTCAAACGAATCAAAAGGTCAACATGAAACAAACAAATTTTAGACAATCCTTTAAAATTGAAGCAGCAGATGCCAACAACGAGTTTTTAAAGAGACTACAAAATCTTCTAGAGGAGGAAAAGTACTATCAGAATACGGATCTTGATTTAGATGGACTGAGTAAACAATTGGAAACATCAAAAAGAAGAACCTCAATTTTAATTCAGGAATTATATGGAAAATCATTTTCGGAGTGCATTAATGATTTTAGATTGGAAGAGGTTCTCTATCGTTTCAAAAATCAAAAACACAAAAAATTGACCATAATAGCCTTAGCACTTGAAGCCGGATTCCCTTCTAAATCTACCTTTTACAGGCATTTCAAATTGAAAATCGGTATTTCCCCATCAGAGTTCTTAAATCGAATGGACGGAAATAAGTTTGAGCCCTAAACTGCTTTTTGGGATAAAGACGGCACAATTTGGGACTTCCCTTGAAGAATTAAAAACTAAAATTGAATTCATAAAAATCTATCTAGACTTTTAAATAAACCTTTATTATGAAAATGAAATACATTCTCCCAGTTCTAACGCTCTTTATTGTTTCATGCAATGCACAAGAATACCAAATCACCTTCAAACTAGATGCAAATGAACTAGAAGCGGAAAGAAAATTGGGTCTAAGGGGCAATGTAAAACCTCTCAGTTGGAAAAAGGACTATCCACTTAGCGACGAAGATGGCGATGGAATATATGAGACCACCGTCAAATTCAAAACCTCAGAACGCAATCTCAGATTTAAATTTACGAACAATGAAAAATTGGAGTTGGAAGGTGCCGACAATAGAATTGTTTGGTTCAAACCAAATGAAACTATAATAACCGCTCACATTTTTGACGAATACAATTACTATAGCTCTGAAACGATAAACACGATTTCCTATTCACCTAATCAAATAAAAGAAGATATTGAGGTACTTAGAAACGCACTTCAAGTCATACATCCAAATTTATATAAGTACCGCGATTCTGTATCGTTACAAAAAGACCTAAGCGAATTGCAAAACACTTTAGCTGAAAAATCAAACATGATCGATGTGTATCGTGAGGTTTCAAAATTTGCAGCTAAAATAAAATGCAGCCACACCTTTACCAATCCATGGAACCAAGGGCCGGACATTAAAAAAGGCATTTTTTTTCAACCCGATAAGCTACCCCTTACATTCAATAGAATAAGCAAACAAATCTTCGTAGACAAAAATGCATCCCAATATCAAAACATCAAAAAAGGAATGGAAATTATAACTATCGATAGTATTCCATCAGAAGAAATCATGACCCGCCTTGCCGCATATATAACATCCGATGGCAACAATTATGAAAAACGCCTCCAACGTCTTACCATGAGTGGAGCCTCCAAATTTGAACTATTCGATATCTTTTATCCTTTGGAGTTTGGTAGCAAAACTGCTTTTCAAATACAACTAAAAGATCATGCAAGCGGAGACACCATCCATGCAAGACTAGAGGCAATCTCAAAAACACATCGAAACAAAGTTTTAAGAGAAAGATTTCCTGATTTCGGAAACACTTTTGAGGAAGGTTGGCAGTTCAAAATACTAAATAAGCAAACAGCCTTATTGCGCATAGATGCCTTTACTATTTTCAGTAACGATTTCGATTGGACAGGTTTTCTTGACAAGGCATTTGAAACGATAAATACTGAAAAGACCGAAAACTTAATCATTGATATTCGTGCGAATGAGGGGGGTGATACCGAAGTTGCCGAATATATCTTGGAACGAATCATCACGGAACCCATAACAATTGACATACCAGCACAGACCACACGTTATCGAAAAATACCTGAAGACTTAAAAAAGTACATAAGCACTTGGGATAAAAGACCCTATGACTGGGGTAATAAATTGGAATATAAGGGTAATGGAAGATATGAAATGCAAAGTATGTTCGTTCCTACCAGTGCAACCTATAAACCAAGAAAAAACAATTTTCAAGGCAAGGTATATCTGTTAACTAGTGCGGAAAACAGCTCGGCAACCCATATTATGTCTACCTACGCAAAAAAGTACAAATTGGCTACTCTCGTCGGACAAGAAACAGGCGGTAATCAAAAGGGGCTAAATGGCGGTTATATGTTTTTCCTAAGGCTTCCTAATTCACGGATAGAATTGGACATTCCCGTTTTCGGAATCAACATTCTAAAAGATACACCTGATACCTATGATGGGGGTATTCAACCAGATGTCGCAATCCAGAAGAATGTTAATGACCTGATTAACGGCGAGGATACCGAGATGAAAGCGGTGTTAGAACTTATTGATAACAAATAATTTAATGAAAAAATGGTACCAATTCATAGACTGGATAAAAAGTGCCAACATAAATATCATTGTGGCTTTTACCGCCCTACTAACAAGTGTTTGTGCCTTATATATATCAATCCAAGAAGTACATATTATGCGAACTCAACAAAAAGCACTGATGTTTCCGTATTTGACATTAGGGAAAATATATAATTCTGATGGATTTGGGATTCGTCTCAAAAACAGTGGTAACGGGCTTGCAAAAATCAATTCATACAAGATTCATAATGACAGCATGTACTTCAAAGATTGGGAGCAGGTGGTTCAAATACTAGCTCCAGAAGCAAAAAATATAAACTATAGTATTATTAAGACTTCTGGGGGAATTCAAGATGAAATTATTACTCCTGATGAAGATTTGAATCTTATTTTCTTGCAATGGACGGATGAAACCAGGAAACTTGAGAAAACTATTAAATCACTTAAAATTGAAATTTGTTATTCCTCTTTGTTAGATGATTATTGGACAGTTCAAGGTAAGGTTCCTGTTGAAAGTTCAAAAAAATGCAGAGTTGATCTTGAGATGGAGTTTGGTTTGTAATTGAAAACTGATGAAGCTCATACTCTCTACTTGTTATAGTATCGCGTTTCTGTCCTTGCTTTTTGTTATGCATGAATTGCACGAAATAGCACATGCAGTATCCAGAAGAATAATATGTGGCTGTTAAGGTTTACGGGATTTCAATGTTTGGGAACTCTGTCAAGGCTGCGAAAACTTGTTACCTACCGCAGCAATTTTATTTTGATGCTATGTATACTAGGTCATCGAGGTAGCTTACTAGAACAGGGTCATAAATAATAACTGCATCTACAACTTCATGCAACACCTTGAAAACTTAGTTTATCCTTTCTAATACTTGAGTATAAATTCTAAAAAGTATTTCTATTTTTGAATTCATGAATATTTATGAAGTCTTAAGTGATTACTTCGGGATTACCGATGCGACAATAACCAAATTAGAAGGTTACGACAGCATCAACTACAAAATCAAAAGTAAAAAAGGGACTTACGTCCTAAAACAAAATGCATTTTCAGAAGAAACCCTAGCATTACTTCAATCGGAAAATCAGCTTTTTGAGACCTTACAAGTTCTGGACGGTTATGACTTTCCAACCGCAATTCCATCTTTAAAAAATGAATCCGTTATTGTAGAAGAAAAACAGATATTCAGGCTACTTTCTTTCATTGAAGGTGAGTTTTTAGGTGATGTGGACCATACTCCTGTCCTACTCCATTCTTTCGGTGTGTTTCTTGCAAAGATGGATATGCAAATACATGAAAAATATCACCCAGCTATTGTTGGTAAAGAAACTCAATGGGACTTAAAGGAGTTCAGTTCAAATTATCAATACATAGAATACATAACAAATCCGAAAGATAGAAGTCTAGTTGATTATTTCTTTTTGCAATTTGATGAACATGTATATCCAGTTAAGGACAAGTTGCGAAAAGGAATTATTCACAATGACGGTAACGATTGGAATGTTCTGACAAAAAATGATAAAATATCCGGAATCATAGACTTTGGCGATATGTGCCATTCATGGCTGATTAATGAAGTTGCTATTGCCATCACCTATGTCATGATGGGTAAAGAGAATCCCTTGGAAATTGCTTCTCATGTAATTAAAGGATACCATTCGATATTTCATTTTGAAGAAAAGGAACTAGATATTTTATATTACCTCGTTGCAGCCCGCTTATGTACGAGCGTTTGCAATTCCGCCCACGCTAAAACTTTAAAACCAGATTCGGAATATATTACAATAAGTGAAAAACCAGCTTGGGAATTACTGTACAAATGGATTTCCATAAGTCCCATAAAAGCAAAAGACTTCTTTCGTGAAGCTGCGGGATTTCCTCCTATTAGGAAAAAGGAAGATTCGCAACAGCTCTACAGAAGAAAGAAAAACTTCAGTAATGCACTTTCGCTAAGTTATTCCAATCCTATTCAAATGCAAAAATCTGCATTCCAATATATGTATGATGCGGATGGGAACACCTATCTTGATGCATACAATAATATCATGCTGGCGGGTCATTGTCATCCTAAGGTAGTAAGAGCGGGTCAAAAATCTATGGCCAAGCTAAACACCAATACTCGTTATCTCTATAATGAGTTGCTCTCATATAGTGAGAAGTTACTGGTTAAGTTTCCGGAAAATCTGAACAAGGTTTTCTTTGTGAATTCCGGAAGCGCAGCGAGCGATTTGGCTATCCGCATGGCGACCAATCATTCCCAAAGACAAAAAGTTATGGTTCTCGAACACGGTTACCATGGCAACACGCGAATAGGCATTGATATTAGCCACTATAAATACAACCATGAAGGTGGAACCGGTAAACAAGAGTACATTCTGGCAACCCCAATGCCAAAGGCCTTCGAATCCGGTTACCCAGATAATGGCACTGCTGGTGATTTCTTTGCCAAGCAGACCCGAGAACAAATCAAAGCCAACACAAATCAAATTGCCGCATTTATAGCCGAGCCAATTGTTGGGTGCGGTGGCCAAGTACCTTTGGCAAATGGTTATCTACAACAGGTATACCAAGCAATTAGAGTCCAGGGTGGAATTTGTATAAGTGATGAGGTACAAGTTGGTTTCGGACGTTTAGGTGACTATTTCTGGGGATATGAAATGTTTGATGTGATTCCGGACATGGTGATTTTAGGGAAGCCAATGGCTAATGGCCACCCTATTGGTGCAGTGGTCACAACTACAGAAATTGCGGAAAGTTTTGACAACGGGTTGGAATTCTTTAGTTCTTTCGGAGGGAACCCTGTTTCGTGTGCTGTTGGAGAAGCCGTTTTAGATGTTATTGAAGAAGAAGGGTTACAAGAACACGCTAAAAAAGTTGGAGATTATTTATTGGGTAGATTAAAAGATTTACAGATTGAATATCCTGAAATTTTGGATGTTAGAGGAAGCGGCCTTTTTATAGGCATTGAAATGGGGAGTACACATGAGGTATCAAGCACACAATTGGCAGCCCGTATTAAAAACGGACTTCGCGAAAGTCATATCCTAATTAGCACCGACGGCCCTGAAGACAATGTTTTAAAGATTAAACCACCCTTATCTTTTAATCTCTTAGATGCAGATAAACTCGTTTTCCATATCTCACAGCAACTCTATCTATTTTTGAAGAGCTGAAATTTTAATAGTACTTTTATAGCAACTCAAACCTCACTTTTAATGACTTCGTCTTTTAAAAATGATATTGGATTAGCACTGTTAAGAATTGCCCCTTCTGCATTTATGCTAACACATGGCTTTCCCAAATTCCAGAAAATGATTGCTGGCAACTTTGAATTCGGAGACCCTATTGGTATTGGTGCAGCACCAACTTTATTCCTTGCCGTGCTAGCGGAATTTATCTGTCCAATCCTAATAATTTTCGGATTCAAAACACGATGGGCGGCAATTCTTCCGGCCTTAACTATGCTGGTTGCCGCTGCTGTGGTTCATTTAAGCGACCCGTTTGGCAAAAAGGAAAAAGCATTATTATTCTTAGTGATATTTGTGGCCATAATCCTTTTGGGGCCTGGTAAGTACAGTATTGATAGAAAGTAATCAGATAATCTTCACAAGAAGTTCTTTTAACAAATCGGCTTGGGAAGTGTTTGCTGAACCAACCCCTTTTCCCTTTAGGTCGAGTTCCCTCAAACTTGACACAATAGAACTCACTTTTTTCATAGGATAATTTTTTGCAGCCACTTGATACTCACTAACAAAATATGGGCTGATACCTAAAATACTAGCCACATTTTTTGGGTTATGGTCTTTCATACCATGATATTTAAGCAACTGTGTAAAAAAGGTATTTAGTAAAGTCACCGTAACTACAAATGGATTATCCTTCGGATTTTGGGCGAAGTAGTTCATAATACGAGTCGCTTTTATCACATTGCGTTCGCCAATGGCTTTCTTCAGCTCAAAATTATTATAGTCCTTGCTAATACCGATGTTTTCTTCAATATCCAAAGGCGTAATTTCTTTTTCCTTGGGGAGAACCAATTGTAATTTTTCCAGCTCATTGTTTATTTTGCTCAAGTCAGTCCCTAAGAATTCTACCAACAAACTGGCAGCTTTTGGGGTAATGCGATACCCTTTTCCCTGAAGTACTTTCCGAATCCAATCTGAGACTTTATTCTCATAAAGCTTCTTACTTTCGAATACGACTCCTGTTTTCTTGATTTGCTTATATACCTTTTTGCGCTTATCAAATTTGCTGTATTTGTAGCAAAGTACTAGTACAGTGGTTAGTTGAGGGTTTTCGGCATATGAACTAAACTTGTCAATTGTTCTAGATAAATGTTGCGCTTCCTTAACGATAACCACTTGTCTTTCGGCCATCATAGGGAATCGTTTTGCATTAGCTACAATGTCTTCTACGGAAACATCCTTTCCATAAAGCACCATCTGATTAAAACCGCGTTCTTCTTCCGCAAGAACATTCTTTTCAATGAATTCCGAAATGCGATCAATGTAATAGGGCTCCTCGCCCGTCAGTAGGTATATGGGCTTTATGTTGCCCTCTTTGATGTCCTTAACTATCTGTTTTACTTCATCCATCCAAAAAAAATCATCAAATTTGCGACATGCTTCAACTGAATTTTCCAGCATATGAGTTCCGTTTCAAAAATAGCGAAAATAAAGTCCAGATTTTCGATGTCATTCGCAAAAAATTTGTGGTTCTACAACCTGAAGAATGGGTACGTCAACACCTTGTGCATTATCTGATTTTTGAAAAGAAATATCCCAAATCATTAATCAATGTGGAAAAGCAATTGGAAATTAACGGCTTAAAAAAGAGGTACGATATAGTTGTTTTTAATTCTGACGGAAGTATAGAAATTCTCGTAGAATGCAAAGCCCCTAAAATTTCAATTAGTCAAACTACTTTCAATCAGATTGCCCGATACAACATGAATTTAAAGGCCAATCATCTAATGGTTACTAACGGATTAGAGCATTTTTATTGTAAAATGGATTTCGAGAAAGAAAAGTATACGTTTCTAAAGGATATTCCTGATTTTAACCGTTAATTTGCCATCGTTTTGCGAATAGCTGTCGTCATACTCAACTGGAATGGAAAGGGACTATTAGAAAGTTACCTTCCCTCTATTACGCAATATTCAGAAGGAGCGGAAATATATGTAGCGGACAATGCATCTTCTGATGATTCAGTAGCCTTTGTAGAAGCAAATTATCCCACTATCAAAGTCGTGCAGAATGCCGTCAATGGTGGTTTTGTAAAAGGTTATAATGATGCCCTCAAACATATTGATGCAGATGTATATTGCCTTCTCAATTCAGATGTGGAAGTTAGTCCGAACTGGTTAGAACCCATTAGAAAAGCTTTTGAAGAACTACCCGATGCTTCCATTTTGCAACCCAAAATCTTGGACTTAAAAAGGAAGGATTATTTCGAATATGCTGGCGCAGCAGGAGGTTTCATTGACCAACTCGGCTATCCTTTCTGTCGTGGGCGCATTTTTCAATCCCTCGAAAAAGATGAAGGACAGTATGATGATGTACGCGAAATTTTTTGGGCGACGGGGGCATGTATGTTTATTAAAAGTAAGGTTTTCTTTGAGTTAGGCGGATTTGACGAAGATTATTTCGCACATCAAGAAGAAGTAGATTTATGCTGGCGAGCAAAAAATGCCGGACATAAAGTATATTACATAGGGACGTCAAAAGTCTATCATTTAGGCGGATCGACCCTAAGCAATATGAATCCGAAAAAGACCTTTCTTAATTTCAGGAATTCGCTGTTCTCAATTACAAAAAACCTTCCTCGAAGAAAAGCATTCTTAATCATTTTCATTCGCTTGGTTTTAGATGCGGTAGCCGCATTCCGATTTATCTTTCAATTGAAGTTTAAGCATTGCATCGCCATTGTAAAAGCTCATCTAAGCTTTTATAAACATTTCACCAAGATGTACCGTAAAAGAGAAAAAGCTAATTTTATATTAAATTATTATGCAAAGAAGTCCATAGTATGGTCTCACTTCGTACATCAAGAGAATGTTTTTAAAGTTTTAGAAAAAGATTAACTGGTATTAAAAAAACATCGTACTAGTATTTTCTCTAATTTTGAATTAGGACAAACCGTTTTTAAACAAATAACATTTTTAATAAATATTTAAGTAACATCATTATGAAAAAACTGATTTTAGGCGCATTGGGAGTTACCTTGTTGTTATCTTCTTGTGTATCACAAAAGAAATTTGCTGAAATGGAGGCCAAAGCAAAAGAGGCTCAAGATTTGCTAAACTCAGCTACAGTAAAGTTAAATACGTGTTTAGAGGAGAAAGCTACAGCCACTTCAAGAATGCAAACTTTGGAAGATCAAAACGCATTTTTAAAAGCGAACAACCAAGAGCTTATCAATAACATGGGTAACCTAACTACCCTAACAACAAAAGGTGCTGAAAACTTGGAGAAATCCCTTGAGAGTCTTCAAGAAAAAGACCTTACTATCCGTAAATTAAATGATGCTATCACGCGAAGAGATTCTGTGAACCTTTCTTTGGTACAGAGTTTAAAAGGTGTTTTGGGTAATTTGGATGATGAGGATATCGAAATTAGCGTTGAAAAAGGTGTTGTTTTCGTTTCAATCTCTGACAAATTGTTATTTAGTAGTGGAAGTTATAACATCACTAGCAAGGCGAAAACAGTATTAGGAAAAGTTGCTCAAGTAGTCAACAACAAGCCAGATTTCGAATTTATGGTAGAAGGTCATACGGATGACGTTCCTTACGGTAGAAAAGGTAATATTTTAGACAACTGGGATTTAAGTGTAAAACGTGCCACGGCAGTAGTTCGTATTTTACAAAACGATTACAATGTAGATCCCAAACGTATGACTGCAGCAGGTAGAGCAGAATATGTTCCTGTTTCAACTACTGAGAAATCGAAGAACAGAAGAACAAGAATCGTTGTACTTCCAAAAATCGATCAGTTCTATAGCATGATTGAAGAGGGAATGAAAGATCCTGCGATTAATAATTAGACGTTAGAATTTAAAAGAAAATAAAAATGCCATTGCTTTACTACAATGGCATTTTTTATTCAGCCTTTTTTCTTGTCTCTTAAAGAATATCTAAACTACCTTTTCCTTCACGCAACACGTCTGGTTCTCCTTGCGAAAGTTCAATAACCGTTGAGGCCGTATTATCTCCATACCCTCCGTCAATTACTATGTCAACAAGCTTTTCCCATTTCTCGAATATCAAACTCGGGTCCGTAGTGTATTCCAACAATTCATCTTCATCTCGAATCGAGGTTGATACTATGGGATTACCAAGCTCTTCAACCAAAGCCCTCGCGATTGAATTGTCAGGAACGCGAATACCTACAGTTTTTTTCTTTTTAAAAACCTTCGGAAGGTTACTATTTCCGGGAAGTATGAAGGTATAAGGGCCGGGAAGGGCACGCTTTAAAATTTTAAAAGTCCTTGTATCTATTTGTCGAACATAGTCAGAAAGATTACTCAAATCAGCACAAATAAAAGACCAGTTGGCTTTCTCAAGTTTTATCCCTTTGATGCGCGCGATTCTTTCCAGAGCTTTTGTATTAGTAATATCGCAGCCAAGTCCGTAAACTGTGTCTGTCGGATAAATAACCAATCCGCCCTTGCGCAAAATATCTACAACCCTCCTGATCTCTTTCGGATTCGGATTCTCTTCATATATTTTAACGTATTCGGACATTTTGCAACTGGGTGTTCACTGCAAAGTTAGTCGTTATTTAAGAATTTTTTGAACCGATAACCTATAGATAGCAACAAAATGCGAAAACAATACCACAGGTACAACAAAAGTGGGCAACCATACCAAGGGAAAATGAAGAATAGCTACATTTGGCTGATTAAAGGCAAATTGTTGAATGGGAATAGGTACTGACAGAATTGCATTGAAAATAATGCTTAACAAAAGGCATAGGCAGACAATATTCCAAACTAACAACCCCCTCTTATCTAAGACCTTTCTCCAGAAAACGAGATAGTAAATAATGGGAGCGGTAATGCCCGCCAGAATATCGAAATTCCGTCCTGAAAATGTCATTAACTCTGGAAGCATTTTATACACAAAAAACCAGTACAAAACAATTTCGACAGGTACTCTAACTATATGAAGCAATGTCAAGGTTTTGAGACTTAAGGTTTTAATCCAAGCTCTTCCTCTTTTATAAAAAAATACACCTAGAATAAGCAACAAAGCGGGTGGCGCTGCCAAAAGGAATCGAAACGGCTGTGTAGATACCTCAAGGTAAAAACCGGAATACGCCAAATAGCATTGAAGAGCTAACCAAAGAATTAAACCGAAAATAATCACTTTCGGAGGATTTGTCGCTCTTATAAACAGAAAAAGCGTCAGTATCGTTGTCAAAATAAAGGTCAACGACACATAAAAAGGAACGTCTTGCATAAGTAGTGAAGAATTAAGAATGACTATTTGCGTGGTACCTAAAACCTATGTTATTCCAAATTTCCTTTTAAATTTTCTAAGCCTATGGCAAAATCGTTTCCAATCATTTCTTCCATATCCATAAAAACCATCATAAAGTTCATAGGGTAATCCATTCGGCCATTAAAACCCCATTTGACTTTGGTTTGATTATTTCCAACATCTTCTGTAGTCATATAGGCTTTATCAGAAGCTTCAAAAGGCTCCATAAAACGCAACTCAAAATCAATACGCTCACCATTTTTGATGGATATGATTTCTTGCTCTCCCACCCCAACATCGGGATTATCACTTTTCCAACCAGCAACAAAACCAACGGTGCCATCAGTTCCGGAATAAGTTCTTTCCATATCTGGGTCCATTGCTGCCCATTTACTAAACTTCTCCTGATTCTTCAATGATTTGATATAATCAAAAACTTCTTGCTTTGATTTGTTGATAGTTACCTCTTTCTCAACTGCATATTCTTTCTTGGTAAAAGCAGCTAGAATTAACGGTATTGCGATTAAAACTCCTAAAACGATTAGAACCTTTTTTAGTATTCTCATAACTATGTGATTTTGGTTTAACTTGCTAGTCTCAACTTATGTGGGCTTGTATTCGGAATCCGTTCGATAAGGTTTCTTGCTTCTAAATCAAGCTTAACGCTTACAACATACCAGCCTATTTTCCCATCAAAGGTTTTCTTTAGTTTTTGAACAGCTAATTTATTCAGGTTTTGATAAGTAAGCTCTCCGTGTTCTTTGATTGTCTTTAAAATAAACTCCTTGATGATTTCGTAACGCCTTTTTAAAATATTCACACCAGTTTTGCCCTGAGGGTGAAGGGTCATAATTCTTTCGTTATCTGACATTTGAATACAATTTATAAGATTAGTAAGGTCAAATCTAAATAATACCGTAGTAAAATTTATTGCCATATGGCAATAAATGAATTGTATCATTTCATTGTTTCTTTTCGAATACGACTCAAAGAAGTGTTGGTAACTCCTAAATACGAGGCAATGTGCTTTAATGGGGAATATTGAAATACCTCCGGTTTGGTTTCCATCAATTTATTATAACGCTCAGTGGCAGAGTCAGTAATCATTGAAACAGAACGTTGCTTAAATTCAAATAAACTACTTGACATCCAAGACCTACCCCACTCTCGAAATCCTTCTATGGAATGAAATAACTCTTGGAAAACTTGAAAATCTATCTTCCAACACGTACAATCGGTCAGGGCTTCAATATTCTCTTGAGACGGAATACGTTGAAAAAGTGAGGATACCTCAATAACAAGCCCATTTTGAATAAAAAAGTCAGTGGTTATGTCTTTTCCATTAAAATCAATCACATAGGATCTGATCAATCCACGTGCCAAAATCATGTATCCGTCGGCAATTGTGCCCGTTTTAAGAATGTGTTGGCCTTTGGAGAAAGTGATTTCATGATGTGCTTCACAAATCGCTTTTAGATCCTCGTCGGAAAGTAGCTCATGCTGATAAACCGCGCGTAGGGCATCGGATTTCATAGAAAACAGTTGTAGATGTTCTCTTTAAAGATAAAAAATATCACCTATAGTTTCAATAAAACAAATTGGTCATCTATTTTATCATGTAGAAAGGTATTACTTTACTTGATAAACCCGTACATAATCAACCTCCATTGTTGCCGGAAAGATAGAAGTATCCACTCCCTCGAGACCTCCCCAATCGCCACCTACAGCAACATTCATTATAAAGTAAAAGTTGTTTTGAAATGGCCAACTGTCTGTTGTAAATGTAATAGGCCTTCTAAAAACGAACTGCACATTGTCTATATCATCAAGATAGAACTTTAGGTATTTTGCTGACCAAAGCAGTCCGAAAGTATGAAACTCTTCTTCAATTGTCTCCAAGTCTACCGCTCCCGAGGTGATTTCCGTATTGTTTGTGTGGTTATTTGCAGTACTATGGATAGAAAAATGGGTCTTATTTGGTTTAAAACTCACGTATTCCATGATATCTATTTCTCCGCAGGCAGGCCATCCAACCGTTTCAATATTGCTACCAAGCATCCAAAGTGCGGGCCACAGACCATTACCTTTGTGTTCCGGCATTTTTGCGCGAATTTCCATGCGGCCGTATTTGAATGACTGTTTACTGTTCATTCGGGCTGAAGTAAAAGCTCCCTCAATGGAGTTGTCTGAATTTTTCTTAGCGGTGATTTTTAAGGTGCCGTCACTAACCTCTGTATTACCTTGAGGTTGATAATTTTGTAGCTCATTGTTTACCCAACCACTTGCCCTATCTTCAAAAATCCAATTATCTGAAGAAACAGAAGTACCATCAAATTCATCACTCCAAACTAGTTCTGCATCATTCCAGTAATCAACATCATCTGGATCTTTAATTTCTGGAGTATCTATAGGGTCAGGTTCTTGCTCTTGTGCGATTTCAGGTGCTGGGGAATCTGACTTTCCGCATCCTAAGAAAATGATACAAAAAATTAATAAAGGGAGGGCCAACTTCTTCATAACAGCTTTTTATTCAAATTTAAGGTAATTTGATTTAAGGTCACTAGGAAAGTACTTCGAGCTTTGCGAAGCGTAACAATAGCTTTTTAATATCCCCTTTGTCAAACTGAATCTCCGCTTTTTTATCATTGCCTACCCCTTCGATATTAAGCACTTTACCCCTACCAAATCGCGTATGATTTACCAAAGACCCTTCTGTTAAATTTGGATCAATAGTATTTGTGTTTGCTGTCGGGCTAGCCAATTGCCGTTTTAATTTCCGCAGCTTACGAAGTTGATTTTCATTGGGCTTGTTTACTAATGGAGGCGTTCCATTTTTCGGTTTGGTTTGTCTCAGCGTGCTTTTATCAACCTCCCCAAAAATATCATTATCTATCAAAGGTTTGTAGCGATAGGCGGCTCGATCAATAGGCACTTGGTTATCAACGAATTTTTCATCGATTTCCTCTAAGAAACGACTAGGCTCCGCATCAATGAGTTTTCCCCAACGATAGCGGTTTTGAGTATAGGTCAAATACGCCTGTTTCTCGGCTCTAGTTAGAGCCACATAAAACAATCTGCGCTCCTCTTCCAGCTCACTACGGGTATTCATACTCATTCCAGAAGGGAATAAATCTTCTTCCATACCAACGATGTATACATAAGGAAATTCAAGCCCTTTCGCCAAGTGAATGGTCATTAAAGCAACACGGTCATCATCGCCGGTATCTTTGTCTAAATCAGTAGCCAAGGCAACATCCTCTAAAAATTCTGAAATGCTTCCCGTGGCTTCATCCAATTCTTTTTGTCCTTCTACGAAGTCTTGAATTCCGTTAAGAAGTTCTTCGATATTCTCCATACGTGCAATGCCTTCGGGGGTACCATCCTTTTTAAACTCCAACAGTATTCCAGTTTTTTTGGCTACATGCTCAGCAAGAACAAAGGCATCTGCACTTTCATTCATGATTTGAAAACTCTGAATCATCGTAACGAAATCTTGTAGTTTTCGTTTAGTACCCGCATTTATCTTTAAATCTATACGGTCAATGTTTTCAATTACTTCAAAAATCGAACGTCCATAATGGTTCGCAGCAACCACAAGTTTGTCAACTGTGGTTTGACCTATGCCCCTAGTGGGAAAATTAATAACACGTTTTAACGCCTCTTCATCTTTTGGGTTGACAACTAAACGTAAATAAGAAAGAACATCTTTAATTTCCTTTCTTTGGTAGAAAGATAATCCCCCATAAATACGATACGGAATATCACGTTTTCGCAAGGCATCTTCAATGGATCGTGATTGGGAATTCGTGCGATACAATACTGCAAAATTACCATTGGGCATTTGATGCTGCATGCGATTTTCCCAAATGGAATTCGCTACATAACGCCCTTCTTCAGCATCTGTTGGGCTTCGATGTATAATAATAGGCGGACCATCATCATTCGCCGTCCAAACCACCTTTTCCAGTTGGTCTTTGTTATTGGCAATTATGGAATTTGCCGCCTGAACAATATTTTTGGTTGAACGATAATTCTGTTCCAAACGATACATACCTACGTCATCATAGTCCTTTTGAAAATTCAGAATATTACTAATGTTCGCTCCACGAAAGGAATAAATACTTTGTGCATCGTCGCCCACAACACAAATGTTCTGATATCTATCTGATAGCGCCTTTACTATTAGGTATTGCGAGTGGTTGGTATCTTGATACTCATCCACCAAAATATATCGAAAACGGTCTTGATACTTCGCTAACACATCAGGAAAACGATTCAATAACTCATTGGTACGTAGTAACAAATCATCAAAATCCATTGCTCCTGCTTTAAAGCAACGTTCTACATAATTATGATAAATATCACCCATTCGAGGACGCTTTGCCATCGCATCTGCTTCCACCAATTCAGGGTTGTTAAAATAGGCCTTAACGGTTATCAAGCTATTTTTATAGGAAGATATCCGATTCTGTACCTGTTTGTACTTGTAAATATCTTTATCAAGGCCCATTTCTTTTATAATGGAAGCGATAAGTCTTTGGGAATCCTGGGTATCATAAATTGTAAAATTACTAGGGAATCCTAATTTATCCCCGTCATAGCGTAAAAGTTTGGCGAAAACCGAATGGAAAGTCCCCATCCACAAATTCTTGGTTTCCGCTGTACCAGCAATATCAGCAATACGTTTTTTCATTTCACGTGCCGCCTTATTAGTAAAGGTCAATGCCAAAATATTAAAGGCATCCACCCCTTGCGCCATCAAATGGGCAATGCGAAATGTAAGTACCCGCGTCTTGCCTGAACCTGCACCGGCAATTACCATCAATGGGCCATCTTTGTGCAAAACAGGTGCCCTCTGGGCTTCATTCAACTGGTCAATAAAATTCTCCAAAAGTGTCTTTAAAGGATTAGTGTATGGGACGGTGAATTTAGCCATAATACCCCTTATTCTAAAAACTTCATTTCAATAATTATGAACAATGCTATAGGGGTTTTAACGAATTTGAATATATTTAGAGACTGAACTACTTTGAATGACAAGAATATATTTTTTTGCCTTATTAATCGGACTTCTTTCCCAAACTTCGCTATCCGCTCAAGCGAAGGAAACTGGCCCCATCATAAAGGATTACGGAAAAGTCTGGGCCATTGATAATCCAGATTTCAAAGTGGATACTTCCAAAGAATACAAGGCTGTTTTTGATATCATGAATAGTCCTGAAAGTCATGAATCGATAAATGCGACTATTGAAACAGCCGCTCGATTTTTAAATATGCATGCACAAAGTGGTGTTCCTGCAGAAAACCTAAAAGTAGCTTTGGTGGTTCACAACAAAGCCTCTAAAGATGTGATTACGAACGAAGCATATCAAAAAAAATACGGGACGAATAATCCGAACCGAGAACTTATTACAGCTTTACTAGATGCTGGTGGACAAATTATTTTCTGTGGTCAATCATCTTTATCAAGAGGTTTTCCAAGGGAAGACCTGATAGATGGGGTTCAACTGTCGTTATCAGCCATGACTGCCTTAATACAATTACAAGACGAAGATTTTAGACTAATTAAATTTTAAATACACTCAAAATGAAGAAGTTACTATTAACAGTAATACTATTCTCAGGATGCTTTGCGATAGCTCAAGGTCCTAAACTACAAAAGGACTATAACGCAGTAGAAGGCAAAGTTGTTGAATGGCGTCGAGATATTCATCAAAATCCTGAATTAGGAAATCGTGAATTCAAAACTGCCGAAAAAATAGCAAAACATCTAAAAGCTTTAGGCATTGAAGTGCAAACCGGTGTTGCGCATACTGGGGTTGTTGGTTTATTAAAAGGTGACCAACCTGGAAAAGTAGTGGCCTTAAGAGCAGATATTGATGCACTACCCGTAATTGAACGGAATGACCTTCCATACAAATCAACAGTTACTTCAGAATTTCTAGGTGAAAAAGTGGGTGTCATGCACGCATGTGGACACGATACGCATACGGCGATTTTAATGGGAGTTGCAGAAGTTTTGTCTAAAAACAAGGATAAGATTAAGGGAACGGTAAAGTTCATTTTTCAGCCTTCAGAGGAAGGCCCACCACCAGGTGAAGAGGGAGGCGCTCTACTTATGGTTAAAGAAGGCGTTATGGAAAACCCAAAAGTTGATGCCATTTTCGGATTGCATATTAATTCCCAAACTCCCGTTGGCGTTATCAAATACAAATCTGGGGGAACTATGGCAGCTGCCCAGAGTTTTACTATTAAAGTAAACGGAAAACAAAGTCACGGCTCACAACCCTGGTCTGGGGTAGACCCAATTTTAATCAGTGCTAAAATTATTGATGGTTTGCAGACTATAATAAGTCGCGAAACAAATCTTACCAATGAAGCAGCTGTAATTACAGTTGGAAAAATAAAAAGCGGGGTGCGTTTTAATATTATTCCAGAAAGTGCTGAAATGATTGGAACCATTCGTACACTCGATTATGACATGAAAGATAAATTGAACAAGCGAATGGTAGAAATGGTAGAAACCATTGCCAAAGCTTATGGAGGTACTGCTACCTGTGAAATCAATGATGCTACTGATATTACCTATAACCACCCGGAATTGGTAGAGCAAATGTTACCGACCATGCTACGTACTGCAGGTGCTGAAAATGTGCAAACCCAAAAAGCAATTACCGGAGCTGAGGATTTCTCGTATTTTCAGAGAGAAGCACCGGGATTCTTCTTTTTCCTTGGAGGAATGACACCGGGAAATACCCAATCATTCCCTCACCATACTCCTGACTTTTTAATTGATGATAGTGGATTGATTTTAGGTGTTAAAACATTAACTGAGATGAGTCTTGATTACTTAAATAGCAAACAGACTCCAATGCTCGAAGAAAAAATAAAAGGAAAATAGACGTCCATCTTTTGGACCAAATTTTAATTACGATTTGTAAATGGATGTATTTTTAAATACGCTTTCTACTATACCATGGTGGGGATATGTTCTAGGTTTCCTTGGGATCGTCGCCATCAGAGATATTTTTTTTCAAAAAGCACATACCATTTCGCATAACTACCCGGTCGTTGGGCATTTGCGATATTGGCTAGAGAGTATTGGTCCAGAAATGCGGCAGTATTTTGTGGCAAACAATCGAGAAGAACTTCCATTCAATCGTATTGAACGTAGTTGGATCTATGCCTCTGCAAAAAAAGAAAACAATTACGAAGGTTTTGGAACAGACCGTGATATTTACGCTCACCAGCACATTTTTGTAAAGAACCAAATGATGGCTTTTAAGACTCCCGAGGGTCATACAAACACCAAACACAAAGATTTTGTTCCTTGTGCGAAAGTCATGGGAGAATATAATAAAAGAAGAAAACCATACCGTCCTGCATCAGTAATTAATGTTTCTGCGATGAGTTTTGGTTCGCTTTCGGCAGCGGCAGTTGAGGCTTTAAACAAAGGAGTTGCCAAAGCACATGCCTTTCATAATACAGGCGAAGGAGGACTCTCCCCCTATCACAAAAAAGGTGGAGATGTCGTTTTTCACTTCGGCACAGGTTATTTCGGTGTTCGTTCTTCGGATGGGAATTTTTCCTTGGAAAAAATGAAGCAATTGGTTGAAGATAATCCCTGTATCAAGGCTATTGAAATCAAGTTGTCCCAAGGTGCGAAACCGGGAAAAGGAGGCGTGCTACCTGGTGCGAAAATCTCAAAGGAAATCGCAGAGATACGCGGTGTAGAAGTTGGAAAGGATGTCCTCTCCCCTGCTACGCACAAGGCATTTAGCAATGTTACGGAATTAATGCAATTGATTGAAATGATTGCCGATGCTACAGGATTACCTGTTGGAATTAAAGGAGCCATCGGAAAATTAGACCAATGGGAAGAGTTAGCAGAAATCATGTTAAAAACAGGAAAAGGCCCTGATTTTATCGCAGTAGATGGCGGTGAAGGTGGAACAGGAGCTGCTCCTCCTTCTTTTGCTGACCACGTTTCTTTGCCTTGGGTTTATGGCTTTTCTGAATTGTACAAAGTCTTCCAAACCCGAAATCTAACCAATCGCATTGTTTTTATTGGAAGTGGAAAATTGGGTTTTCCTGCCAAAGCAGCAATGGCTTTTGCAATGGGTGTTGATTGTATTAATGTAGCCCGTGAAGCCATGATGAGTATTGGCTGTATTCAGGCTCAAATATGTCATACCAATAAATGCCCTGCGGGAATCGCCACCCAAAACAAATGGCGTCAGAATGGAATTAACATTCCCTTAAAGTCCGACCGTCTAGCACAATATTTCAAAACCTTCCGAAAAGAGTTGGTGGAAATAACCCATGCAGCAGGTTATGAGCACCCTTGTCAGTTTACCATGCACGATATTCAGGTAAATGTCGATGATATTGATTTGACACGAAATCTAAGGACTACGTATGGATACAACAAGACTTTAGTACCTTTTCAGGGAACTCAAGAACTCTATGATTGCGAGTACCTAGGCGGAAAGAATTTCGATTAAATCTAGAAATGCTATACTTTTGCGCTGTGTTTAACCTTAATTGAACCCCCAAAAGAATTTCATTTATGAAGAAAATTTTACTTTCCCTAAGTCTAATACTAGCAATCGGCACTACTGCTCAAGCACAAAAAAAGAGTGAATTGATAGCCGAAATCAGCACCTTAAAATCTCAACTTGACTCAGTAAATAACCAGGTCGCAGAAGCACAACGCAAAGAAAAAGCAAGTCTAGCGAAAGCCGAATCCTTTGAGTCACAAGCCCTCGAGCTTCGTGATGCAAATAAGACTTTGATGAAAAACCTCAATAGTTTTTCACAGTTATCAAGTCAAAATTCAACGAACATGAACAAGGCGATGGAAGCATTAAATGTGAAGGAGCGCCAACTAAAGGCTATAAACGATGCCATTGCCTCTAATGACTCTACGGCTCTTGTGGTGCTAACCAACGCAAAACAGACTCTTGGAGAAAATGCCAAAATCGGTGTTTCAAATGGTATGGTCATTATATCTTCAGATTTGACTTCACTCTTTGGTAGTGATACCGAATCAACAATTGCTCCTGAAGCCGAGCCTTGGGTACAAAAAATCGGTGAAATTTTAAAAGTGAATCCGAAAATGGGAGTTACTATTGAAGGACTGAGTATGACCGGGAATCTAAACCTACCAGCACAACAAGCCTCTGCTGTCAGTAGTGCTTTGCAACGTCTTGAGATTGCTCCTGAAAGGATTACCGCAGTTGGTAAAGATGGGAACCTGAAAGAAGGAGTTGTTATAAAAATCCATCCTAAATTTGATGAATTTTATATGATGGTAAAAGAAAATATGAAGAATGGGAACTAAATTTTCTTCAAATTTAATGGTAAGGGCTGATTTTTCAAGCAGCTTTTTTATGGAAAAACCAAACTGTTGCCCTGATTATCATTGAAGTTCTCTAATTCGTTCCAAATAAAATCTACTATCATTTCGTAATTGTCTCGTGCAATTGCATGAACGGTTTCTGGTACTTGAAAATCAGAAGGGGTTTCTACACCGTACATGCCCATATACGTAATCATGCTTGCCAAAAAGTAAATGGTTGGTCTACCATGAGGGGCATCGTCCTCATACAATTCAGAGAATGGAATATTAGACAAATCCGTTTCGTTCATCAATTTAGCGATAATGGGACCGACGGGAATCATTTTCACATTCAAATCAGGCCGCTCTTGTATTACTGCTTCGTGATAGGCAATCCACCAATCGTGAAACTCCCCTTGTGTATACTGATTGTAATTTTCAAATTCCGATGTTGTCGCCGGTACACCATTACTTAGAAACCCTGCCATATCGGGCCAATTTTCATAAATGTAGATAGCAGTGCCTGGCTCTTGCTGTTCAACCCAATCTAAAATTTCTAAAGTTGCACTTATCGGAGTTGCATTATCAGGATTATCACCATCATATGGCGTTAATGCTGATTGATATTGAATAAAATTTCCTGCCGTAAATAAGATGCTATTGAAATTCGCATCTGCAAAAGTTTGATTATCAGAATCCCAAGCACCTTCTGCCCTATCAAAACCCCATTGCGCTATTGGTGGAAGGTTGGCATGTTGTGGTAGGAATCCATATTGACCAGAAACGGCATAATCAAATCCCGCAGCTACCGAAAGTTCGGCAATCCAATGTGGTACTGTTGTTTCGTTACTGGGCGTTGCAATTAGTGGTGGATCATGTACGATTAGGCTATGTCCGAAAATAAAGGTCCTCAGATCAGTTGTTATCGGATTCCCAGAATTCGAATTATCTGTATCGCCGGATTCTTCGGAATCATCTGAAGTTTCTCCTGTGGTATCATTATCAGTATCCTCAACCGCCATTTCGACGTCAGTATTTAAGGGACTGTCTAATTCTCCATCGATAGAGCATCCAGAAAGCATTAACCAAGAAAAAGTCAAAATAAGTAAGGTGTTTTTTTTCATAAGAATGGAAGGTAGAATAAGTTTCTATTTTTTAAGAACGCTTTATCTAGATAGTATTGTATAACAAAACAATTAGAAAGATAAATACCCTAAATGAATTCTACAATGAATGAGTTTACAGGTGTAAAATTTCTTGAAAAAAGGACATACTTTTTCAAAAAAAACGCCGTTCTAAATCATGTAACCAACAACAAAAACCAAAAATGACGGGCGATCAAATTTTTCAACTTTTTGCATATCTATTACCATCTGTTGTAACAGGTGCCATTGCATTTTACTTTTTTCGAATGCACACCAACAATGAGGAAGGTAGAAGAAGGTTTTTACTTCACAAAGATTCTCAAGCCAGTACACTTCCTATCAGATTGCAGGCCTATGAACGTATGGCGTTGTTTTTAGAGCGAATTTCAATTCCTAGTTTAGTATTGCGGGTAAAACCAAATTCCTCTGATAAAACTGCATATGAGAACTTATTGATCAAAAGTATCGAGAATGAATTTGAACATAACCTTTCACAACAAATCTATTTGACAGACGAATTATGGAATGTCATCAAAGCGGCCAAAAGTGCAACCATTCAAATGATCCGGAAAGCTGGAATGAGTGAAACGGATTCTGCAGATAAACTTCGTGAAGATGTTTTGACTGAAACGATGGATAAGCAAAATCCTTCAGCTACTGCCCTTGCTTTTGTAAAAAAAGAGATTGCAGAACTCTGGTAAGATCTTAAGGCCTAAAAGAATAGATTTACTTCTGCTGCCAACTGTTTACTGAAAACTGTGTACTATTCATGCTCATTCGGCTGAATAGGATTGGTCTCTTCATTCTTATTCTTGGCATATAAATAACCTCGTTTCCACCAACGGGTCATCTTTTCTTTGTTGAAAATCAAAGAGTTAGTGGTTAACACGGTGGGAGTGTAATACAAATTGATAATGGCATCTTTTTGATTGGCGACCAATTTCCCGATTCGGATATTGTGGTTTTCAATACGATCCAATATAAAACTCAACATTGTGGTCAAAAGTTCAAATGGATTCCTTGAAGGCATACGATTCATATAATTGATTTCGGTATGCAAAACTACCACATCAATATCCTTAGCACCGCGCAATATGGCTTCTTCAATTGGAACAATACTGCCCAAGCCTCCATCGGCATATTCAGAGCCGTTTTTTCGTACCAAACTCATAAATGGTGTGTAATTGGCTGAAATCCAAATCCAATCACAAAATTCATCATAGCTGTAGTCCATAATAGACTTATACTCTACTTGATTCAAGGAAAGATTTGAAACAGTCACCACAACATCATTGGGTCCATCTCTTAGTTCCTGATATTCTTCCACTGTAAGGCTTTCCCGTATTAAATTTCGAAGATTCTCGCTCTCACCAAAGGTTTTCTTGCCTTGAAGAAAATTTCGAACCACATTCCAATGGTTGATTGATATTTCATCGATGCCATGTTTCTTCTTAATAACAAAAGGACAATTATTAAAAATAGTTTTTTGATCTACATTGGAGTAGATTTCCTTAATCTTATCCAATTTACCCAAAGCCAAATGGCATATCAACAGGCTACCCGTAGAAGTTCCTACGAACAGGTCATATTTATTGCCTGATTCTTGAATAAGAAACTGTGCTACACCACCGGCGAAGGCCCCCTTACTTCCACCCCCTGATATGACTAATGCTCTCATGTTTTGTTAAGTTCAATCTTTAAATAACGGGATTCTTTGGAATTTAGCTCCGTTGAAAGCTTTTCCAATCGTGTTTTATATTCAGAATCTTTAAGCAATTCCTTCAACAAATCTCTTGCAAATTTTTTGAACTGCCAAGCATGATGCTCAGTTGCTTTTACCAAACTAGTTAAACTTTCATCATTTAGACCGAAAGCTTCCTTTAAATAAAAAAAGGCGCTTTGGCGTATTTCAAAACCATATTGGGGATTCGTGTATAAACTCAGTTCGTCAAAATAAGCCTTGGTTTGTGGGCTATTATAATTCTCAGAGAGCATGGCCAAAGTCAACCATAGTAAACGTACATTTTTATTGGGAAGTCCTGTAATATTTTTAGTTGCATCCAAATATTTCGTTCGTTCTTTAGGATAGCTACGCCACAAGGTAAAAAGCGCATTCTCCTTCGTAACATAACTCTTATCTTCTAAAAGGGATTCCAATTTTTCTTTATCCAAATAACTTGGCAAATCTCTTGCTGATAAAAGGGATTGTCGAATAGGAATAGTATCGGATGAAAAGGCAAGCTCATAAATTTCTTCAGGAAGTGAAGTCTGGTACTGTTCTAAAATATGTTTTTTAAGATGGATTGAATTGCTGGCTTCCCAGTAGGCCACATAAGCAATATCGTCGCTTTGCGCCTTTTGAAACTCATCCTCCATCTTAAAAAGTGTAGCGAGTGACTCAGAATCTTTTTTTAATTGTGCCTTAGCCTCTTCAAACGGAAGGCTTTCGTTCTCTAACCACGTATCGGTAAAACTAGATAGGTCCTCATCGGAGGTTGTTTCCATTTCTTTTATAAAATCAGGAATGGTAACATTTTTGAACTTAAATTTTTCCAAATAATTCTGAATTCCCTTTCGGAAAGCAATATCACCAATTTGCTTGCGAAGCATATACAAAGCCCAAGCGCCCTTTTCGTAAAAAATCAAACTACTTGCTTCGGGGTTGGTCAAGGCTTGTCCTTCTCCTCGCTTTATTACATCTTCCAGTTGTTTTAACGACTTGTACAACTTCCAGTAATAATGGTCATCTCCAAATACCTCTTTTTCTGCAAGTTGGGCATAATACGTAGCAAAACCCTCATGTAACCAGTGATGATTACCATTCTTCTCCGTTACCAAATTACCAAACCATTGATGCGCCAGTTCGTGCGCATTGACATTGACATAGTTCTTATCTACAAAAGCAGTAGAATCGATAACATACTGGTCGGAAAAAATGGTGCACGTTGTATTTTCCATTCCCGCATAAAGAAAGTCACGAACAGGGACCTGCTTATAATTCTGCCATGGATAGGGATAACCGATTTCTTGTTCTATAAAATCAAAAATCTTTTTAGTGTGACGATAAGTAGGTTCCACTTTAAGGCTATCGTGTGGATAGTAATAGTTTTGGATGGGGATTCCGCTTTTTGATTTTAGTTCTTGTTTATCGTAATTGCTAATGGCGAAGCCCAATAGGTAGCTGCTCATGGGGTTTTCCATATCGAATTTCCAATCAAAAGTTTCATGCCCTCCAAAATTCTTTCCAATTAATTCTCCATTTGCAACAACATCCAGCGTAGAGCCGCCATTTAAGGTCAAGTCAAACTCTATCTTTTCCTCCATGTCATCAAAGCTTGGTAACCAATGGCTAGTATATTTGCCTTGCCCTTGAGTCCAAACCTGTTCATTACCCTTAATCTTATCGTCAAAACCCACATGATACAAAGTCTGAGTTGGATTCGCCTGAAATCGAATTGCGAGTTGATGGGAAGAACCTTTTTTAAATCTATTTTTTATTATTAGCTTTTTTCCATCGTAAGCATATTTCTTGTTCTTTTTGTTCAAATTAATAAAAAGAAAATCCATGTTTTTTGCATCTATAAAGACGGAATCAACAGATTCCAAAACCTTGAAATCATAAGTTATGCTTCCAGTAATTTTATATAGTCCACCGTAAGGCTTAATAAATGCTTCTCCCCGAATAAAATCGACCTTATCCTGATGCTGAGCATTAGCCATCCATCCGAAGAAAACAAGAAAAAGAAATAGTCTGTTCATATTGATACTACTGCAAAAGACAAACCAAATTTACCACTTTAGTTTGTCGCAATAGTTGTGAACCCCTAAATTCGTTTTATGAATGCCAATTTCCTTCAAACTCCCGTTACCTATTTGAAAGGTGTCGGTCCGAATCGGGCAGAAACCTTGCAGGGAGAATTGGGCATTCAGACCTACCGAGATTTACTCAACCTCTTTCCGAATCGCTATTTAGACAAAACTCAATATTACAAAGTAGGCCAATTGCAACGCAGCAGTGCTGATGTTCAGATTATGGGCAAAATCACTCATATCAAAACGGTTGAGCAAAAGAAAGGCAAACGACTAGTAGCAACTTTTATTGACGAAACCGGTAAAATGGAACTCGTTTGGTTCCGTGGTCAAAAATGGATTCGCGAAAACCTAAAACTAAATACGCCTTATGTAATCTTTGGGAAATGCAATTGGTTCAATGGTGTATTCTCGATGCCACACCCTGAAATGGAATTGCTCGAAGAACATAAAAAGGGGCTCAAAGTGTTTATGCAGCCCATTTATCCTTCAACTGAAAAATTAAGTGCTCGAGGAATTACCAATCGAACACTTAGTAAAATGATTCAACAGGTGTTTCTAGAAACAAAGGGCAATTTTTCAGAAACCCTTTCCGAAAGTCTAATCCATGTATTGAAACTACTCGATAAAAGTGATTCATTACTTAATATCCATTTTCCAAAGAATCAAGAGTTACTAGCAAAAGCGCAGTTCCGTTTGAAATTTGAGGAGCTGTTTTATATACAAATGCAGCTCCTTATCAAGAACATGCTGCATAAGCAAAAAATAAAAGGTTTTCCATTTGACCAAGTAGGTGAGTTGTTCAATGAGTTTTATAAGGACCACCTCCCTTTTGAACTCACAGGCGCTCAGAAAAGGGTTATCAAGGAAATCCGCCATGATTTAGGAAGCAATGCACAAATGAATCGTTTACTTCAAGGAGATGTTGGTTCAGGAAAGACTATAGTAGCTGTAATGACAATGCTTCTTGCCATTGACAATGGATATCAAGCCTGTTTAATGGCTCCTACAGAAATTCTGGCCAATCAGCATTATGTAGGTATCAAAGCGTTATTGGATAAAATCGGAATTAGTTGTGCCCTACTTACAGGTTCTGTAAAGCAATCTGCAAGGAGACCGATTCATGAACAGCTGGAAAGCGGCGAACTCAAAATTCTTATCGGAACGCACGCACTTTTAGAAGACAAAGTTAAATACAAAAACTTAGGTCTCGCCATTATTGATGAACAGCATCGTTTTGGTGTAGCGCAACGTTCTAAGCTTTGGCATAAGAATCAGTTTCCACCCCATATTTTGGTAATGACTGCTACTCCAATTCCCAGAACTTTGGCTATGAGTTTGTACGGGGATTTGGACATCTCAGTTATCGATGAACTTCCTCCAGGTCGTAAACCCATTAAAACTGTTCATCGTTTTGATTCCAATCGATTGAAGGTTTTTCAATTTATTCGCGACGAAATTAAAAAGGGAAGGCAAATCTATGTGGTATATCCTTTAATTCAGGAATCTGAAGCTCTGGATTATAAGGATTTGATGGACGGTTATGAAAGCATTGCTCGCGACTTCCCACTACCCGATTACCAGATTTCCATTGTTCATGGTAAAATGAAACCAGCAGACAAAGACTATGAAATGGAACGCTTCGTTCGCGGTGAAACACAAATCATGGTGGCCACAACGGTTATAGAGGTTGGGGTAAACGTTCCGAATGCGTCGGTCATGATTATTGAAAGCGCAGAACGCTTCGGCTTGTCGCAATTGCATCAATTAAGAGGTCGAGTCGGCCGTGGGGCGGATCAGAGTTTTTGCATTCTCATGACAAGTCATAAACTTTCCTCGGAAGCAAAAACACGTTTAGAGACCATGGTGCGAACCAATGATGGATTCGAAATTGCTGAAGTAGACCTCAGACTGCGTGGTCCCGGTGACATTATGGGCACGCAACAAAGCGGGGTGCTAAATCTAAAAATTGCTGATATCGTAAAGGATAATGATATTCTGAAAACTGCGCGGTATCATGCGATTCAATTGCTAAAGACTGATCCTACATTAGAAAAACCTGAGAATTTGGTTATTCGACATGCCTATGCGCAATTGGTGAAGTATAAGAATATTTGGAACTATATTAGCTGAATTAATATGACTTAGTGAAAATCTAGTCTAGCGACATTATTTTCAGCGGCTGAAGATCAGTTAGAAAATCAACCTTTAAAATAGTCAAATCAAAATCCAGAAAAATCACAGCGAATTCTGGATATTGGGTATCACATGTTATTGCTATTACTCCTGAATCAAAATCATAATATGCCTGCGTAATATTTTGGGCACCTGTACCTTCAAATCCGTATTTGTTAAAGGTAACTTCTAACAATTCATTTTCAAGAATCTTCTTACTCTCTTTTGTTTCAAAATTATAGAGTACTATGCCCGACCAAATACTTCCATTTTTTATTACACTATTTGCTTTGAAAAAAATTTCATTACCCTTTATTTGAGAATTTACCATATCTCCATAACCTATATCATTGGGAAAATTCAAGTCATCTGAAAAATCATTTGACAAGATATCAAAGGTTCTCCCATCTGGGTAGTAAATTTTTTGTTCATACCAAGCAAAATTCCTGTCGTCATTGAATAAATCAAATTGTGCGACTATTTCTTTCGTTGTTAAATCAACAACTTTCCATTCATCAACGGTAGGAGCTTCCTCTTTCTCAACTCTATTTTGGTACATGTAAAACTCCCCACTAGATTTACTGGATGTAAAACCCACACCGATACGGTCATTGTCAGGCAAATCCATAACTTCTAACTCATCATTCAAATAATCGTATATCCGTAAAGAATTGTAGAAAATTGTATCGTTTCCTATTCCAGCCGGATTATGGGAATCCATAGTCACAATATGATTTGAAGTTGGATGTGGATAGAGTCTATAGTCATATTCCCAGAGTTGTTCATCAGGTACTCCATCGGTATTGGTGTACTTCTGAAACTCTTTTGTTTCAAGATTTATTTTGGTAACATCTCTTTGAGGTGTTCTTTGCCAAAAGAAAAGTTCATTGCCCCTTGTATCAAAATCATTAAACACCTTATAACCTAAAGCAGCATCAATATTAAAAACGCCATTCGCCTCACCTTTCAAATAATCCACTAATGATTTTTCGTCGGAATTCACATCTCTTGTCAATATTGCAATGTCAAAAGATATTGCGGATTCTTCGGTATCCGTATCTCCGCCCGTTACTTCGTCCTCTTCTGACTGTTCTTCTTCTTTTTCTTCAATAACTATTTCATCAACTTCACTTTCCGTTTCCGGTGTTATAGTTTCTTTTCCACAGGATAGACTTACAGCCAAAATCAAATAAAAAAATAGTCTTCTTACCATAAGGGACAATTAAAATGTTTAAAAATGGGTTATTTTGATATGAAGCATAACGGGTGGATTTTAGAAAAATTTCAATTCTTTTACCACAATATAGATGATAGGTGTAAGAGGAATATGAAAAAATGGAAGGTATATCATTCGCCAAACCTATTCACAATTGGTGAAATACTGGAACATATGGAATTATATAAGCTAAAAAAGGCCCAACCGAAGTCGGGCCTTACCATGTCATACATACTATCGGTTAATTTATGTCTTCACTGTTCTGCAGTTTTACGAGAAAACTGGCTATAGCGTCTTTGTTTGGCTTGTCGGGAGCTCGACCTTCAGCAATTTTCAGATGCTTTAAGGCAGTTTTATAATTACCCATGGCGGCATGAGCCCTCGCTAAACCAAAGTCAACAGGCCATTGGCCTTTGTTCTTCTTAGCGTTTATTTTAAATACTTTCATGGCTCTTTCTTTATTTCCCTGAGCTATCAATTGCCGTCCGTAACCATGGGTTTCAAAAACAGTCGCCATACCCAAAGCTTCGTCCATTACAGCATCTGCTTCGGTCTTTTTTCCCTGTTTGGTCAAAATACCAGCTTTAATACTCAAATTATTGAAATTCTTTTGGCTAAAAAATTGTCCTGCTATTGCACCATTAATCCAACCTAAAGCTTCATCCAAATCGCCACCATTATTTAAAGAAAAATTAGCCGCTTGCTCCCAAGTCTGTCGATTGAAACCTGGTGAGTTTTCAAGTTTTTTTCTTATGTCGGCCAAAACAACCTCGGTCACATTTACTTCAACTTTAAAAGGAATTTGTTTCTTTTCCCAACGTAAGGTTGCAACCGCCGATGTTGCATCCACATCCACAAAATCGAAAGTAAGTTGTTCCGTATGCGCAACCTCCTTCGTAGTGACATCGACCTTAAGTACATCGTCAGTCGGGTCATAAAAATAGCTTCCCCATGCATCACTACTTCTTGAAAAAATGATTGTCGCTTTGTCACCTTCATGAATGACCATATGAAGACCATATTTTCCTGCTGCCACTGGTTGGCCTTCAATTTTGACATCATCAGTGAATTTGATAACCGTATTCTCGTTAGCACCTGCACGCCATGGAGATTCTTTGGCGGTACCAAAACCTAGATTGTTCATGCCATAGGGAACCAGTTTTCCCCAAATTTCCCGTCCATTGACACTAGGTCTAGAATAGTGTATCGAAACATCTGTAATACCTATGCGTTGAGATACCTTAGCTTTCTGACTTCCGGAAGGAAGGTCTAATTGCGCCATTACTTGAGTTGAAAAGAACAGAAGTGCCAATGACAGGGCAACTAAAGACTTTTTGTAAACTTGTTTCATTTTGATTGATTTAAATTGATTAAATAAGTGTGTTTGTAATGGTTTAAGGTAGCTACAGTATCCCGTTTATAAAGTTACCGTTTTGTTAAACTCAGAAGTACTTATGTTAAACTATGAATCAATTTTTATATCCCTGAAAACCACCAGTTGAATTTCCCTTTTTACCAGCTAAGATTCCTATAGTATTTCAATGACTTTTACGATTGTAATTAATGTACAAACAATCAAAAATAAGTCAAGATGAAAATTTCACTAATCGCCTTTATACTCGCCTTCATATTCAATTCACAGTTTTTTGCTTCAAAAATTGGACTTCCGATTCCATTCGGAACAGAAGAGAAAATTATCAAAATTAGAGAGTTGCCTGACAACTTCGAATTTCGAATACGAGACGGAAGTAACTATGATATAGGCAGCCTGTATACTGTAAAAAGGTTCTTGTGGTTGGGCTATTCTTATGGAGAACCTAAGTTTGTTGGCTATCTTAATAGTCAGAAAAAGTACGCTCCCTTTACCTCTAAAGAATTAGAGCAAATTGCAGTTCGTGCTAATATCCAATTACCCGAGAAAGCCGAAATTTCATTTTTTGACCTTTACATTAGTAGATTGTTATTGTTTGTTATTCTAAGCCTCTCAAGTTTATACGGCTATAAATTTTATGTCCGAAGAAGGAAAGTGCTCACAGAAAGGGAGCAAGAAGAACTGCCCTCTTGGCCTCCGAACACCTCGCATTGAAAAGGGGCAATCGACGTTACTAGTTAACTTCATTAACTTTTTGGACATCGTAATTTTAAATGGCAATAATTTCCTAAGAATTCCTTCTTTGCTTAGATTTGCTAGCTTAGAATTCAAAGATTATGAGTGCGAAGAAGACACTATTTGACAAAGTATGGGACTCTCATGTAGTTCACCAAATCGAAAACGGTCCCGATGTATTGTTCATCGACCGTCACATGGTACATGAGGTTACAAGTCCGGTTGCTTTTTTAGGATTGAAAAATAGAAATATCAGGGTTTTGCATCCTGAAAAAACATTTGCAACAGCGGATCATAATACGCCTACTATCAATCAACATTTACCGGTTGAAGACCCACTGTCAGCGAATCAATTGAAAATGTTAGAAGAAAATGCCAATGAATATGGTATTTCGTATTGGGGATTAGGTCATGAGAAAAACGGAATTGTTCATGTTGTCGGTCCTGAATATGGAATTACACTTCCAGGCGCGACTATTGTCTGTGGTGATTCCCATACTTCTACGCACGGTGCGTTCGGTGCGATTGCCTTTGGTATTGGCACTTCGGAAGTGGAAATGGTTTTGGCCACACAATGTATTATGCAGCCTAAACCAAAGAGTATGCGTATCAATATTACAGGAGAATTGCAGTTTGGAGTTACTCCCAAGGATGTTGCCCTATTCATTATTTCGCAATTGACAACCTCTGGTGCAACGGGATATTTCGTAGAATACGCTGGTGATGTTTTCACAAATATGACTATGGAAGGTCGTATGACCGTCTGTAATCTAAGTATCGAAATGGGAGCGCGTGGCGGAATGATTGCGCCTGACGAAACTACTTTTCATTATGTGAAAGGACGCGAATTTACCCCTAAAGGAGAAGCTTGGGATACTGCAATGGATTACTGGCAAACCCTATATACAGACGAAGGAGCTGAATTCCATAAAGAATTGACTTTTGATGGTTCGCAGATTGAACCCATGATTACCTACGGAACTAATCCGGGAATGGGCATGGGAATTTCAAATGATATTCCAAATGCAGAAGCTGTTCAAGGAGGTGCCGCTACCTATAAGAAATCGTTGCAATATATGAAGTTCGACGAAGGGGATTCCATGATAGGAAAACCTATTGATTTTGTGTTCTTAGGAAGTTGTACCAACGGAAGAATCGAGGATTTCAGAGCTTTTGCATCCATTGTAAAAGGGAGGCAAAAAGCCGATAACGTTACCGCTTGGTTAGTACCAGGAAGTCATAAAGTAGAATCTGCAATAAAAGAAGAAGGAATTCTTGATATTCTGACTGAAGCAGGTTTCGAACTAAGAGAACCGGGTTGTTCTGCTTGCTTGGCAATGAACGATGACAAAGTCCCTCCTGGTAAATTGGCGGTTAGTACTTCAAACAGAAATTTTGAAGGAAGACAAGGCCCAGGATCAAGAACCTTGTTAGCGAGTCCGTTAGTAGCTGCTGCAGCTGCTGTTACAGGTAAAGTTACCGACCCACGGGAATTAATGGAAATGGAAACAGCATAAATTTAGGCTCGTCATCCTAAAGACTAGCCACTAATTACTAAGGACAAAACAAATGGCATACGATAAATTCAATACACTAATATCATCCGCGGTTCCACTTCCAATTGAGAATGTGGATACGGATCAAATTATACCGGCACGTTTCTTAAAAGCTACCGAACGTAAGGGCTTTGGAGATAACTTGTTCCGAGACTGGCGATACAATCCGGATAATAGTCCAAAAGAGGATTTCGCACTTAACAATCCGAGGTATAGCGGAAAGATTTTAGTAGGAGGGAAAAATTTTGGCTCTGGCTCATCCCGCGAACACGCCGCATGGGCGGTTTATGATTACGGATTTCGCGTCGTGATTTCAAGTTTCTTTGCCGATATATTTCGAGGAAACTGTTTGAATATAGGAGTATTACCCGTTCAGGTAAGTCCAGAATTCTTGCAAAAGATTTTTGCTGCTATTGAAGCTGACCCGAATACGGAGTTTAAAGTAAGTCTTCCAGAGCAAACGGTAAGTATTGTGACAACGGGAGAAAGTGAATCCTTCGATATCAACGATTACAAGAAAGGCAATATGACCAATGGCTTTGATGATATTGACTATTTGTTGAATATCAAAGAGGGGATTAAAGAGTTTGCAAAGACCAGACCTTTCTAAAACGTCATGGCAAAAAGATACTTGGAAATCATGGACACTACGCTTCGCGACGGCGAACAAACTTCTGGTGTCTCATTTTCTGCTTCAGAGAAATTAACCTTGGCGAAACTATTGCTAGATGAACTCAAAGTAGATCGTATCGAAGTAGCCTCTGCAAGGGTGTCCGAAGGGGAACTACAAGCAGTACAACAAATTACAGAATGGGCAGGGAAAAATAACTATTTAGACAAAGTAGAAGTGTTGACTTTCACCGATGGTGGGGTTTCATTGAAATGGATGGAGAAAGCTGGGGCAAAGTCCCAAAACCTTTTGACGAAAGGTTCTCTAAACCATTTGAAGTATCAGTTAAAGAAAACCCCTGAAGAACATTTCAAGGATATTGCGAAAATTTTCAAGTCCGCAGAGAAAAAAGGAATCATCAATAATATTTACTTAGAAGACTGGAGTAACGGAATGCGTAACTCTAAAGAATACGTCTTTCAATTTTTGGATTTTCTATCGACACAACCGGTCAAACGCGTTTTGTTGCCCGATACTCTAGGAATTATAACCTATTCCGAAACTTATGATTTCCTTTCTGAAATTATAGCGAGATATCCTGATATGCATATTGATTTCCACGGTCATAATGATTATGATTTAGGGGTTGCAAATATCATGGAAGCAGTCAAAGCTGGTGTTCATGGATTACATCTTACCGTAAACGGAATGGGCGAACGTGCAGGTAATGCACCTATGGCAAGTGCCATCGCCGTTATTAATGATTTTCTTCCTGAGGTAAAGATAAATGTCAACGAAAAATCACTCTTTAAAGTCAGTAAACTAGTTTCCGCTTTTACTGGAATAAGTATTCCGTCGAACAAACCCATTGTTGGCGATAGTGTTTTTACACAAACTGCTGGAATACACGCAGATGGAGATAGTAAAAAGAATCTTTACTTTAGTGATTTAATGCCCGAACGTTTTGGGAGAAAACGCAAATATGCTTTGGGAAAAATGTCTGGAAAGGCAAACATTCAAAAGAATTTACAAGAACTCGGACTTACACTTAATGATGAAGATTTAGAGAAGGTAACAGCAAGAATTATAGAGCTTGGCGATAAAAAAGAGCGGGTCACCAAAGATGATTTACCATATATTATATCTGATGTCTTGGATACGGATTTTCAACAAAAAGTATTTGTAAAATCCTATGTGCTAACCCATGCCAAAGGTTTGCAGCCTTCCACTACCCTTTCTCTGGAAATCAAAGGAAAGATTTATGAGGAAAATGCTTCAGGAGACGGACAGTACGATGCCTTTATGAATGCCTTGCATAAAATATATAAATCGCAAAAGTTGGAATTGCCCCAGTTGGTGGATTACGCAGTACGTATTCCTCCGGGCAGTAATTCCGATGCCCTTTGCGAAACCATTATCACATGGGAGTCTGCGGATGGAAAAGAATTCATCTCAAGAGGATTGGATTCCGACCAAACGGTAAGTGCGATTAAGGCAACAGAGAAGATGTTGAATATTATCTAGACGCTTATCGCAAATCGCTATTCGCTTTACGCAATTGCTAGATTGAGGAAAAATGAGGGATTATAGAAAATATAAGGTTTGGGATTTAGGTCATGAAATAACTTTGGAAATCTATACAGTGACACGAGATTTTCCAAAAAACGAAATGTATGGTTTAGTAAGTCAAATGAGGAGAGCTGCCAGTTCTGTCCCAGCTAATATAGCGGAAGGATATGTGGTCGAGAATCTGACGCAGAATTCAAACGTTTTCTTATAATAGCACAAGGTTCGGCATATGAATTAGAATATTTCACAGTCCTTGCGAAAGAACTAGGATACCTAGAAGAAGCCTTTTTCTCAGTACTAAATGATAAAGTAGATAAGTTAAGAAGAAGTTTAAATAGTGTAATAACTAAAATGTAATACTAATAATGCGAAATACGAGTAGCGAATTGCGATAAGCGATAAGCGTACTGCGTTTTCGCGCAGCGAAAAATATGAAACTAAACATTGCCCTTTTAGCTGGAGACGGAATCGGACCAGAAGTAACTGCTCAAGCAGTCAAAGTCGTTGATGCAATTGCCGAAAAATACAATCATGAAATTACATGGCAACCTGCCTTAACTGGTGCTGCGGCCATTGATGCGGTGGGAGAACCTTATCCGGATTCTACACATGAAGTTTGCGCAAATGCGGATGCCGTGCTTTTCGGGGCAATCGGTCACCCCAGATTTGATAATGACCCTTCGGCGAAAGTTCGCCCGGAGCAGGGATTGTTGAAAATGCGTCAGAAATTGGGCTTATTTGCCAATGTGCGTCCTACGTTTACATTTCCTTCATTAATCGATAAATCTCCCTTAAAAAGAGAGCGCATAGAAGGTACCGACTTAATTATCCTTCGTGAACTCACGGGAGGTATTTACTTTGGTGAAAGAGGCAGAAAAGATGGTGACAATACCGCCTACGATACCATGACTTATGAGCGTCACGAAATTCAACGCTTGGCTGAGAAAGGATTCAAAATGGCTATGAAGCGTTCTAAGAAATTGTGCTGTGTTGACAAGGCCAATGTATTGGAATCCTCACGTTTGTGGAGAGAAACAGTTCAGGCGATGGAAAAAGACTATCCAGAAGTTGAAGTATCCTACGAGTTCGTAGATGCTGTTGCCATGCGATTGGTACAATGGCCAAGCGCATACGATGTAATGATTACGGCAAACCTTTTCGGAGATATATTGACGGATGAAGCTTCTGTAATTTCGGGCTCTATGGGCTTGATGCCATCTTCGTCTGTAGGAAGCAAGGTTTCGCTTTATGAGCCAATTCACGGTTCGTATCCGCAAGCGGCTGGCAAGGACATTGCAAATCCCTTAGCCACGGTTCTATCAGCGGCTATGCTTTTTGAGGATATGGATTTATCGGACGAAGCTAAAGCAATTCGTGATGTAGTTAATAAATCTTTGGCCGAAGGTATTGTTACTGAAGACCTTTCCGAAGGTGGAAAAGCCTATAAAACTTCAGAAGTTGGGAATTGGTTGGCAGCCAATCTATAAATAACCAATACTGTCAGTTCGAGCGGAGTCGAGAAGGAACCTCTTAGTAGGAAACATCTCGACTCCGCTCTATGTGACAGAAAAAGTATTCCTATCAGCACCACTCATTTCTTGGAACAAACTTTGATGCTATTTTCAAAAGCTACCCATGAAAATCTGCATTTCTCTTTTTCTGTTAGTAACAAGTCTGATGGGGTATCCGCAACAACTGGACTCCCTGCGATTAGCGGAACTGAAACAAGAAATACTCCACAGTAAAGAAGCGATAGATTGGCAAAATGCCAAGATTGCCCATCAAAAGAGTAGCATGGATTTTTGTGCTTTGAAATATGAACAAAAAGTAAATCAGGCCATATTTATAAGCTGCGGTAAACCTATGGTTACCGAATCATATAAAGAATTCACTTTACGATTATTTAGAGCCATGCGAATTGCTGATGAACTTAAAGATTCTACAATCCTAAGGGAGAGAGAACTGAGAACAAAATTTCCAGAATTAGCTACGCATTTTAAGCTTGATGAAATCTTTCCAGAACTTTATGCTCCTATTCAAAAGGCTAGAGGGTATTGATTAAAACAATACTTTCAATTAAAGCCGAGGTGAGAATGAGCTTCATGATAAGAAGCATCTCTACTCCGCTCGATGTGACAGTACAATTGGAATTTATTTTATGGAATTTGCATTCCGTAGGAATCATTTTTACCAACTAACCCCTGCACCCCCACCACCGGAACTTCCTCCACCAAAACTGGAAGAGGAACTACTACTCGATGACGAAGAAAAAGAAGACCCTGAAGAAGATGATGATTCACTAGGTCGGGATTTTTGCGGAGTTTGTACTTCTTTTTCCTCTTTATAATTACAATTCCGACACTCATATTTATCAATTCGAGTACCACCGCGGTCATACGTGGCAAAGACCAATATTAAAGAGTTGATTTTTCCAAAGGTTTTATATCCGCATTCCTTGCAATCGGAATATTTACGTCCATTGGGACCTTCATACTCCAAAATCATGATATCGCTTCTATCCTCAGTTATCCACACATCATACAGAATCGATTTCAGTTCTTCTTCCAGTAACTGTACTTCTTCTAAATAATCGATTTCATCATAATTGGTCAATAAGGTCATTGGCTTTCCATTCTTTTTACTAAAACGAGACGCATATCGGTATTTCTCTAAACGGCTCTTAGCCATTCGGGCAAAGAATAACATAGGTAACGGAAAAAGTATATCTGTACAGCCGAATTTTAACTTATGTAGTCGATGGTACTTGTCATAATAATCATCTTTGGAAAGTTGAATATCAAAGGCTTGTCCAAAATACCAGAATCCCATAATCAGGCAAATAGCCCCGTATAAAATCAGCAAAAAATGATACCATTGCCACTCAAACTCCTGTTCTTCATGCACTACACTATAGCCGTATACTTCATCAATGGTTTCAGGATTCTCCAGAAATTCTTTGACCCGAAGCACCGCACTTTCAATACCGCCTCCAAAATTTCCTTGTTTGAAATAGGGAACAATTTCATTCACTCCAATCCGATAACAAACGACATCGGTCAAAATACCTTCAAGTCCATAACCTACCTCGAATTCGGTACGGCGTTGGTCCATTACGGTTAAGATTAGGAGACCATTGTCCGTATCGGCCTTCCCTATTTTCCATTCGTTAAACAAATCCACCGCAAAACTTTTCGGAACATCCTGCCCTATGCTCGGTAGCATAACCACCGCTACTTCCACCGACGATTTTTGCTCAAGCTCATACAAAAGTTCATTGATACGCTGCTCTGATGCAAAATCAATGATGTCCTTTGGATCCGAAATTGAACCTATGATTCCAGTACCTCTTGGACTCGGCACATCAGCAACGGTGTAGATTTCCAAACTAGTATCGTAATCGGGAGCTACGAAGTTTGGGTAAACCATATCGCCTTGTTCCCCTTCCTGCCGGCCCAACATACGTCGATAGGAATCTTCGGTAATAGAATCTAAATCCGGAGCGGGAGTTTGGGCTATTGCGCTGCTACTACAAATCCATAGTAATCCGAAGAAAAGAATTGTTTTAAAGAAAAGAGCTTGATTCATAGTGGTATATTAAAACGCTTACGAAACTATAAAATTATCATTGTATTAACATCCCTGATTCTAGGGTTATGTTTAGATTTTATAAATTGTATGATTCCGGTGTACGCCGTTATCAATGCTTCAATTTATGTATGAAATGAATACAAGAATACTAATATTCGCTCTCCTTTGCTTTTTGTGCATCAAATCCAAGGCGCAAAATATCTTGAAGGATAATGCTATTGGCCTTTCACTCACAATGCATTCTAAAATACTAAATGATGAAAGAGCGCTTGAAATCTTTCTGCCAGATGGGTATGCAGATTCAGAAATAGAATATCCTGTGCTCTATATTTTGGATGGCCAACGCTATTTTTTACACGGGGTAAGTCTTCAAAAATCGTTTGTTGAATTCAAACAAACATCTGAATTCATTATAGTTGGTGTCTCAAAAAATCCTTCGGATAGAAATAGAAATTACAGTGTTAATTCCCATCAATATTTAGAACACCTAAAAAAAGAAGTAATCAATTATATCGATACCGATTTCAGAACAACAAAAACACGAATGTTATTTGGTTGGGCCTATGCTGGTGGCTTTGTCATAGAAACCTTGACTAAAGAGCCCGATTTATTTGATGTATATATAGCAGCGAGTCCTTTTCCCGTTGAAGAAAAAATCAATAAGGTGGATAGTCTTTTCAAAGAAAATCCCAATTTTGATAAACTACTCTATTTTACATCAGGCACAAATGAAGGTGTTGTAAAGAAAGGAACAGCTGAACTTAATACTCTTTTAACCAACAAGGCTCCAAAGACCATTAACTGGACGTATAAGGAATTGGAGGGAGAGGAACATCGGTCTACGCCGTTCACAACACTTTATCATGGCATTACCGCATATTTTGACTACTATCCCGAATTACAATTCAATACGCTGGCCGAATTCTCAAAAGCTGGGGGCTTATCCTATGTCTATGACTATTATAAAAAAAGAGCTACGCGGTTCGAATTTCCAAATGAATTATCTGATTGGACCATGTTTAGCTTAACAAGGAATGCCATACGGGCAAATGATTATGAGCAGTTTGACCTTATGTTTACTAAGTTTGAAAAAACGGGTTTTATTAGCCGATTGACCTTAAATAGGGCGTCTTCAATTGCAGCCTTTTGCTTGGATAACAAACAATATGATAAAGCAATTAATCTATATACGCTCTTAATCGAAAAACACCCGAGCTCTGAAATTCCTCTGAATGGACTAGGAGATGTCTACACGGCATTGCAAAAGAATAGAAAGGCTTCACGCTATTTTAGGATGGCTAAAAAACTTTCGGAAAGTGTTTCGGATTGATTCATTAATTGTCAACTCAAAACCACGAAGGCTAAAAATACATTCCTAAACCGTTATGATTAGGTTTGACATATTGTAGCGATTGAATATAACAAATAAGGCAATTACTTATCTTCACCCAATGTCCTACCAAACAGAAACACATGAATAAATACATATCTCTAATCATCGGAATTTTAGCGGTAGCTAATCTCATCTACGGATTTATTGTAAACCAAACTCAAGCCGCAATTTTCGGAATGGAAGTTGACATTTGGACCTACAGGGCTGTTTGGGCGGCGATTGCCGTGTATTCTTTTTACGATTTTTATAGGAAAAATAGACTGGGTAACAGTTAACACCTAAACCTCAAATTAAAAAGATAGCAAGAATCTGGGAAGGAAGAACAAAAATTGAACACTTAGCAGCATATACAGCTTTCATGAAAGAAAGAGCAATACCCGACTAATATAAAGCAGACGGATTTGTAAAGCTTACCTTTTTAAAGCGAACAGATACCAAGTATGCCTACTTCAAATTAATTACGTTTTGGAAAAATATTGAGCTTATTAAAAATTTTGCCAGAAACGACTTTGAAAAAGCCAAATATTATCCCGAAGACAAAAACTATCTGACGCAATTTCCTGAAAGCGTCATACATTATGAAGTGTTTGCAGAATAACTAAGACCCATCCATAATTTGACTTGCAAATACGCTGTATTCCTTTTGAACACGTTCCGCCAAAATCGAGTTAGAACCAGGTTCATAGCTATTCATATCAGGATGCTGCTCTCGCACATGTTTATCACTCCAACGTACAATTTCTAAAATCATCGGTGCCAAATCCATGCCTTTCTCTGTAAGCAAATAGATGTTTTCCTTTTTATTGGCAGGTAATTTTCTTTTGGTGATTATATGAAGTGATTCTAACATTTTTAAGCGAGAGGATAATAGATTCGATGCTATCCCTTCGTCAGAAGCTACGAATTCTTTGAAAGTTTTCTTATGATGCATAAGCATATCCCGAATGATAAGCAATGACCATTTATCGCCTATTAAATCTAAACAAGAGGCAATAAGGCAAGAAGACCTAAATTTTTTCATGATAACTTTTGACTAAAAATTACTTTACTTATTAAAGTAATATGTATTTTCACTTGAATAAGTAAAGTAAAAATAACGAAATTATGTTAGCAGGCCATTATACCGCCGCCTTAGTGGCATATCAAAAATTCCCTAAAGGAACCTTATTATATTTCTTAATTGCTTCGCAGCTTCAAGATCTATTGTGGTTTATGCTACACTTTTTAGGATTAGAATATACAGGGCCAAATGACGTGTTTGATACAACCTTAAGCAATATGACCGTAGACATGTTGTATAGCCACGATTTACTACCGCAAATACTTTGGTTGGTAATCATATTTCTCGTAGGAAAAGCAGTATTTATGAGTAATAAAATTGGTATTGCAGGTGTTTTAATAGTGGCGAGCCATTTTATATTAGATATTTTTTCAGGCCATCCGCACCACATATTTGGTGCAGAGACACAAAATATCGCACTTGGTCTTTATGCTACAAATGTTTATTTAGCTATAGCTATTGAGATTGTTTTCTGTATTGTTATGCTTTGGTATTTCTTCAAACAAGATGCTGAAAACGGGGTGCAACGTACTTCAAAGAATAAAGCAGCTATCATAGGCTTGTTTGCATTCGGAATTATTTTTATGCTGTCGATTGCAACCACATCTTTTAGAGAATTATTGGGGATACCAGAATTTGACCTAGGTTTCAATTCAAACGTTCCTACCCTAGTGTTCACTTATGCAGCTATGATTGTTTACTTAAACTATTTCTTGCCAAAATTTGTGGTGGACAAGAAAGGCTAAGTATTTCTTCTTATGAATATTTTGTAACATTCGTTCGGCAATTGAGGTAAACAAATCCATAAACTTACATTCCAAAATTCTAAAAAATCAAATTATCAGTATATTAGGCAATCGCTAATAAACCAGCCGACCCTATGAGTACCTCCAACGAATTCGACCACCTCAAAAACCTCGAAGAAGAACAATTACCAGTAGCCAAGCACAAATTACACGATTGGACGCATTTCGCCGGACTCTACGCTGCCGAACACGTAGCGGCGACGGAGTTTGTCATCGGGGCCACCTTCGTCGCACTTGGTGCCAAGACGATGGACATTATCCTAGGTCTCTTAATCGGTAACATTCTAGCCGTATTAAGCTGGCGCTTTATAACTTCCCCTATTGCCGTTGATACACGCTTGAGCCTTTATACCTATCTGAATAAGATTGCAGGCGATTCGATGACCCAATTGTACAACTGGGCCAATGTCATCATCTTTTCGGTGATTTCGGCGGCGATGATAACAGTCTCTTCGACCGCGGTTCGTTTTGCCTTTGATATTCCTGCGCAACTGAATTGGTACCCTACCAATGCCTGGTTTATTTTGATTGTTTTGGCCGTGGGCATCGTTGTGGTTTCCATTGCGCTCTACGGGTTTAATGCGGTTTCTGAATTTTCTGGCATCTGTGCGCCTTGGCTTTTTGTGATGTTTACGAGTGGCGCTATGGTGCTCCTCCCCGCTTTGTCTTTGGATGTGTTGGATAAAACTCTACCTGCTGGATGGGCCGATTTTATGACCCTTGGTGACCAATCCATCTGGACCGGAATCAACAGCGACGGCGAGCCCGGAATCGGATTGGTCGAAGTCATCGGCTTCGGTTGGGCCGCCAATACCATTACACATTTCGGATTGATTGATATGGCCCTTTTGCGTTTTGCCAAAAAGAAGAACTACGGCTATGCCACCAGTACGGGTATGATGTTCGGTCACTATGTCGCATGGATAGCTGCCGGAATCATGGGTGCAGGTGCCGCCGTCATTTTAGGAAAATCGATTGTTGAACTCGACCCAGGAGATGTTGCTTATTACGCCCTTGGTTGGTCGGGCTTTGTCATTGTTATTGTGGCAGGTTGGACCACTGCGATTACGAATTTGTACAGAGCAGGCTTGGCCGCACAAGCGATTTTTAATAAACATTCCCGAAAGAAGAACACCATAGTGGTCGGTCTAGTGACGGTTGCTATCGCCTGTTTCCCCTTTGTATTTTCACAAATACTGCCGCTACTAACTTATGCAGGTTTGTTGGTCGTTCCCGTTGGGGCGATTGTCTTTGCAGAGCATCAGATTTTCCCGAGAATTGGCTTTACGCGCTATTGGTCTTCGTACCGCAAACTGACCTTTAGCATGCCTGCCGTTGCGTCTTGGGCCTTGGGCTTGGTTTTCGGTTTCGGACTGAATGCCTTGGATGTGATTTCCTTTTATTACCTGTTTATCCCGACTTGGTTTTTTACCATCGCGGTGTATACGCTGCTCGCTTCAAAATATGGTGCGAAAGAGACTTATGCGGAGGAAGCTAAAGCCGAGGAAGTCAGACAAGAAACTATTGAACGTTTTCAAGAACAGCAAGCAAAGGAGGAAACCGTTATTCCAAAGGATGTCTCCATGTTGTCAAAGGGATTAAAATTCATCGCCATCTCCGCTTTGGCAGCCACTTTGGTCTTGGCTTGTAACGTGATGTTCGGAAGTGCTACGGAAGCCGATTATGTTGCCAACCGCGAACTCTTTTATACCTATGGATTCGTTTGTACCATCATTTATTTCGTACTCGCCTATTGGGCACTCTAACGAGGGAAAACAAACACGGTAGCATAAGGATGGAGAACACACTACAACTCAATCAGGACAACTTAGCAGCCATCGGAAACCATATTCCCGTACCGAACTACAATCGGACAACAGGCACAGCAAACATCGTTCATATTGGTGTTGGGGGATTTCATAGAGCGCACCTCGCTTATTACTTGCATCAATTAAAACAAGGCGGTACTGCCACCAAATGGAATATTATCGGAATTGGTTTACGCGAAGCGGATAAAAATATACATGAGGTGCTCAAAGCACAAGACCACCTCTATACTTTGATGGTCAAAAACCCAGACGGAAAAATTGAACCCGAAGTCATAGGGTCTATTGTAGATTTCAAAATGGGCACTACGGACTCCGAATCGGTTATCGCCCAAATGGCAGAAGCCAATACTAAGATAGTATCGCTAACCATTACCGAAGGCGGCTACAATTTCAACCCTACCACGGGAGAATTCAATTTTGACAACCCAGATATACAACACGAACTCCGTCACCCGAATGACCCGATTACCGTATACGGATTTCTAGCCGCGGCCCTACAAAGACGCCGCGATGCAGGACTCCCTGCCTTCACCATCATGTCCTGCGATAATATCGAACACAACGGAGACATGGCGCGCAAGATGCTACTCACCTTCGCCGAAGCACAAGACCAAGAATTGGCAAATTGGATAGCCAAAGAAGTCAGCTTCCCCAATAGTATGGTCGACCGTATTACGCCTGTTACCACTCCCGCAGATATCGAAACCCTAGCCCAAAACTTTGGTGTACAAGATGCCTGGCCCGTCACCTGCGAACCTTTTATACAATGGGTGGTCGAAGATAAATTCCCGAATGGCAGACCGGACTTCGAAAAAGTAGGCGTACAATTCGTACCTGATGTCGGGCCCTATGAAAAAATGAAATTGCGCTTATTGAATGCAGGGCACTCGGTATTGGGACTTTTAGGCGCCCTTCACGGGCACCCGACCATCAATGCCTGCGTAGAAGATGAACTTTTTGCCAACTACTTGCGCACCTTTCTAGATGAAGAAGCCACTCCAGTTTTAGGAGACATCAAAGGCATTAATTTGACGGACTACAAAAACGGCCTTATCGAACGTTTTGCCAACCCCAATATCAAAGACAGCGTTAGCCGTATTTGTTCGGAAAGCTCGGCCAAATTGCCCAAGTTTTTAATCGCTACCATTCATGAAAATCTAGCCACAGGCGGAAGCATCAAATTCGCCACCCTGGTTCTAGCCGCTTGGTGTTATTATAGTGATAAAAAAGTAAACCAAAACGGGCAGCCTTTAGAAATTATAGACGCCATGCAAGGTAAACTGCATGATGCGGCGAAAGAAACTGCCAATAACTCATTAGCTTTTATTCAACTAGAATCTTTGTTTGGGGGGCTTTCTGAGAATGAGCGGTTTACCTCTTGTTATACTTTTATGCGGGCACAGCTTTATAAAACAAACGATATAAAAAAGTTGATGCAATCGCAATTGTAAATTCTGCACACCTACTTAAAACTTAACACTTATAACTTCTATTAGTTACTGACCTTTTTATAACAGGCTTTCGTCGGTATTTGTACGATTTTATTTCTTTTGTTTAGTTATATTGCTAGAGATAATCCTTATTTAAATAATCTATGAAAATGAATAGTTTAATCTTACCATTTGGTCTAATTATTTTTATTCAAGCAATTATATTTTTACTTCTTTGGAAGTTCGGTAAGATTAATTGGAATGTTTGGGGACCAATTGTTCAATTTTCGGGTCTAAGTCTTGCTGCCATTGGGTTTATGATTAATAGCTATTACGGCCAGGAAGGTAAAAAGCCTGAAAACATTGATAAAAACCTTAAGGCGATAAACACAGAAAATACTTTAAAATCAATTATTAATTATCGAGATTCTGACGGTTTATATTCTTACTTAAGTAATTTAGAAAGTTACTGTCAGTCAGGGATAACTAACGAACAATTAGATAAGCTAGATTCATTTATAATTAATGATTTCGATGATTTATTAAAAAAAATAGGTTGGAGTGAAGAATTAGAAAAGACAACAGAAGTGTTTTCCGTAATTTATAGTAAAACAGAGAGCACTCACTTTCATGATTTCATTTTAAAAACATTACAAGGAAATAATAAATTCGATGAAGAATTAGAACTTGCTTTCGTTGAGCAAACATTTAATAATTACTATCCAAGAAGAGAATATCCAAATGCCACCGACGACCTTATTGAAGCTTTGACACTTTCCTTTAATATGGAGGCCACTGCAGAATCACCAGAAATTCCAATTAATCTGTTTCAATCTTTTATTGCTAACCTTAAAAGTATTAAAGCAATCGCACATTCCAAATTGGTTAATAACAAAGATTTCGTTGAAAACTTGGTTAAGATTGGAATAGTCAAAGAACTTGCCTTGAAATATACTACTGAGCATAAAACAAGTAGTATAATTCCGAACTTAAGTGGCGACAAAGTATCTCTGTTACAAAAGAAAATAACAGGACAAAAATAAAACAACATGCTTTCCCCGCTACCGTGAGCATCTTGCTCGTAGCATCAACCTTAGAAAGAGGTTTATAGAAAAATTACAATTGGAATCTGAATGGGCAAAAAGAAAAACAAGTTCAAAAAATTTCTACAAAACAATGAGATTTGGTTTACTACAGTAGCATCAATTTTACTCTCTGTTATGGCGTTAATTCTAGCAACAAATTCAAATAATCTATATAAGCGACAAATCTCGATGGATTATGCAAATTATCATCCTGAATATAAAATCTACAAATCTTTATTAAGTTCCCAGGAAAATGAGATTAATGATGATTTAGAAATAATTATCGAAAATAAAAACAAAGGTATTGCTAGAAATTTAAGCATTTCTTTAAAGATGTTTCTAAATATATCCATATATAAACGTCAATATGAAAAAGATGAGGTTATTGAAGAAAGAGAACTTTCAACCAAAAGATTTTTTCTTGAAGATCAATTTCGTTCTATCTACTCAGATGAAAATAAATCAAGAATAAAAAGTCCAAGCTTTAAACATGGAACATATGTTAATGATTCAATTTATTTTGCCACTCAAGAACAAAGAGTTCAATTGTTTAATTATATGCTAAATCAAGAGCTACAAAAGTCCAATGCAATATCATTCTTTGAGAGAGAAATAATAATCGAGTTGTCATATTTAAACTTTTTGAATAAAAAAAATGTTGAATATCATAGAATCTATTTAGACCCTCTAAAAGAAGAATCTACTATTGCATTAGGTAGGAATATGACAGCTGAATATATAGAGTCGAAACAAGAAGCACGCAAAGCGTTTTATACTAAGGAAAAATTAAATTACATATCATTTGTAACTATAAATAATTTCAAAGGTTTTTTAAAAAAAATAAATGAAGAAAAATCTTATTTCTATGACGAAATAAACTCCTTGAAATTTCAGCTGAGAGAAATGGACACCGTTATGGTACAAAAGTTTAAAGGCAGTACTTACCTTGATTCTACTAAAGTAGAAAATTTAATAGAAAAAATCGAATCCGAATCTTTTAATGAGCTATTAAGTGAAATGAAATAAGAAATACCCCGCTACCGCTTTGCAACTAGGGACGGCAACAGTAAGTAAGCAACAGTAAGCTACCCTTTAAAGAAATACAGTAACTTGTTGCTATCTACCCCCGCCACCGCTAGTTTGCAACTAGTGGCGGTAACATTAAGCTGCCAACCCTTTAAAGAAATGTAGTAACTTGTTATGTTATACATGAACTGAGCTATTTATGGAAGCAGCGATTTTCTTTGGTGGAATATTCATAGTTATATACCTTCTCTATTTAAATAATCGAAATGAAACAGAGCGAAAGAAAGTACTAGATCACAATAAAAATAGGCCACAATTAAAGAAAGAGGCATATATAGAACAATTAGCTGAAAAGGGATTTGAAAAAAAACATATAGAGGCCTATTATGACGAGACCAAAAAAATAATCGGAATTGAAAACTTTACAATGTATCCTGAAGATAATATTTATGAAAATTACTGCCTTTGGGACTTAGATGACATCGATTTAATTGATAACGTCTGTGAAAAACTCGGAATACGGAAAGCGGAACAAAAGGACTTAGATGAATTGGGTAAAACTTTTAACACGATGAATGCAGAAAGTGTTCTGACACTAATGAAAATGCTTGAGAAAAAGAATTCTTAGTACCCCGCTGGCGCCCCCGCTACCAGTAGTTTGCAATTAGTGGGCACAACGGTATCCCTAGAAAAGTGTAGAAAGAAATATAGTAACTTGTTACTATTTATAATTGTTATCATCCTTGAAAGAATTAAACATGAAAAAGCTGAATTACTTATTACTTTTATTGTGTATATCATGCGGAGAAAAAGAAGTGACTACCCCAGTTGACTTTTTAAAAGAAAATGCAATTCCAATTAATGATATTTCAAAATTGAATCAGCAGGTTTATAAGGAGATATCTGATTACGACATAATAATGGTTGGAGAAATGCATGGGACAAAAGAGCCCGCCGAATTTGTCTATGGTCTATGTAACCTTATAACTGAATCTGAAAAAAAAGTTGTCTTAGCCTTAGAAATCCGTGCTTCACAGATGGAAAACTTGTCAAATGAGATGTCAATTGCCCAATTAAAAGAATTGGATTTCTTTCGCAGAGAAAATTTTGATGGTAGAAATGGTGTATCAATGCTTGATTTAATCTACAATAGCATCCAAAATGAAAAAATCATTCTAAAATTCATTGATAATTATTACCCATCCTCACCCAGAGATTCATCTATGTATATGGAAATACGTGACATACGTAATACACACCCTGACAGCAAAATAGTTACGCTAACAGGAAATGTACATAATTCAATTACACCTCTTTTTGATAAAGAAAGAATTGCAGGATACTTGTTAAAAGATACCACCAATTTCGATTCAAAAAAAATCATGTCAATTCACCATGCATTCAGTGAAGGTAGTATGTTCAATAACGACGGCACAGGAATAAAAATTCGAGATATTGATAGAGAAGAAAACATTTATAATACCACACTTTCTCACGAAATGTTCTTGTGTGAGAAATTTCCTGAAGAACAAAATCAGTACACACATATTTTATATACCGATAAAGTAACTGCTTCAGGTAAAATTGAAAAAGATGATAACAATAGATAAGAAGTATTAACTCCTTCGTGACTACTACTCTTATCATTCACCGTTACCATACATTATGAGAAACTGTTTACTGATACTTATACTAATCGGAAATTGTTCTATTTCATTTGGTCAAGATGCGTTTGCGAATGCATTGGCTTCCTTGAATTTGGAATTAGAGTTTCAACCTAAAACAGATTCTTACACTACTAGCAATAAGCCCAACCAAGATTTTGTTACACAATTTGAAAAATGTGCTGATTACGAAAAGCTTGAAAGGTTATCAGAATTGGATTTTGACCTGATTACAAAGGTCAAGTGCTCTGATTTAATTACTTCAAAATGGGAGGGTAAATGGCAAATTGAATTTCGGGAGTGGGAATTTGAAAGTGAAAGTTGTGCAACTGATTTTATGAGCACACTAGATAGTTTACAACATAATAGAATTCAGGTCTGCGTGAGTAAAGGCGGAATTATGTGGTTGAGGGACGAAAACAAAATTTACTTGGTTACTAGCGGGGCGTATTTCGTAACCTATCATTATAAAGAAATTAAAAGTGCAATTATAGAAGGGCTGAAAAAATAACCCTACGCTACCGCTTTGCAACTAGGGACGGCAACAGTAAGTAAGCAACAGTAAGCTACCAACCCTTTAAAGAAATACAGTAACTTGTTGCTATCTACCCCAGAAGCTTCGGGCTTGCCAAAAAGCTAAAAAATGAGAACCATAAAAAGCGACATACTCGGCGAATTAAAACAAAAGGGGCAAATTGCCGGTTGGTGGGGAAGTGTACCCATTGAAATTCCGTTTTTTGACCATAAAAAAATGCAAATAAATTATGGGGAGTTTCTTCCTGAAGAAGACCCGAAATTTATTGAAGAAGCAGACCAAGCTGTGAAAGCCTTCTTGCAAAAATCAATAGAAGATAGAGCGTCCATTTCGCATCTCGTACATAAAAACTGTATGGACTTTCTGAATCAGATTGTACTACGCCCTTCAGACCAAGTTTTTATCGATATGAAAGACCAAAACGAAATTTGGAAGCACGTGAAACCCATGCGGCATGGTGGTATAAATCTTTCGAGAAGACCCCACAGAGACCAGGATATTTACTTAGAAATTAATTGTAGATGCGGTTGGGAAGATGAGCATGGTCTCAAATTGGTATTTCGACAGGGAAGGCAAATAACAAGAGTGAGTGCAATGGATGGCTGTCTGACAGACGCAGATGCGCATGGCACCCTTGATACCGAAGATAAACTACTCCACAAATTTAAGTGATGCTTCCCCTGCTACCGTTAGTTTGCATCTAGTGGCGGCAACAGTAAGCCGCAAGAAGCTAACACAACAGTAAGCCACCTCTTTTAATTAAAACACTATCAGTTCTCACTCATGCTGGCCACCAGTAGCAAACTGGCGGTAGCGAAAACCCGGCTTGTGCGAGCAAAACACCCGTTAGGTCTGTATTTTTATGACCTTAAATGAAATAAGTTTATTGATTATGAGTTAAGTAGAAAACTATAAAACATAAATCAATATGGGTAAATTCGAAATTAATAAAGATAAAGCCGGAAAGTTTAGGTTTAATCTTAAAGCTGGTAATCATCAAGTTATCTTAAGTAGTCAAGGTTATGCAACAAAATCTGCCTGCGAGAACGGAATCGAATCTGTAAGAAAGAATTCCAAGGATGATAAAATGTTCGAAAGAAAAAAGGCGAAGGATGGTTCACCTTATTTTAGTTTAAAAGCTACAAACGGTCAAGTAATTGGCAGTAGTGAAATGTATTCTAGTACTTCGGCAATGTCGAAAGGAATAGCTTCGATAAAAAAGAACGCTCCTAAAGCATCAGTTCAAGATAATTCGTAATATCTTTAACATTCGCACATGGTACTTTAGATAAGTACTTAATTCAATAAAAAGACAGCCCCTGCTAAGGCTGTCTTTTTTGTTTAACCTCTATACTTTAGTGCTCATTCAACTCACACCCCCGCTAGCACTTTTCTGTGACCGGTGACCCAAAACTATAAGCCACGTGCTACCCACCCGAAACTTCCAGTTTACAGTAGGTTAGTCCTACAGCGTGCATTATCATAAAATCTTCAACCGCAATTCCTTTTCATTCACCTATAGAAAACGGTCATCGGTCTAGGCACGCTCCATAATATCCAAAACCGGTTGTAGTTTAGCTGCAACTTAACCCTTACAATTATGAAATCTAACAAACTAATTTTCCGTATTTGTCTTTTTATTTTTGCCACAGCCATTATTGGCTCAGTTGTAAACTCAATTATCAACTATGATACTGTGGTTGCCACTTTTCAATCACTAGGTTATCCTGTTTATCTCATTCATCTATTAGGTGTAGCGCAAATCATCGGATTGATTCTAATTGTTTTCAATAGAGATCAATTCTTAGTAGAATGGGTTTATGCAGGTTTTTTCATGAACTTTATTTTGGGTTGCTTTGCGCACTTGGCAGTCAATAGTGGAAACGGAGCTTCTGCTGTTGTTTGTATTGTTATCCTTTTGGTGACCTATGTTCAATCGAAGAAAGCTAGGGCTTTCAAAGATGAAATTGAACCAATCAGAAACCCAAATTTTACCAACGAGGCCCAGGCTTAGTTCCCCCTCACTTTGGCAAACTCCCGATTACCATCGGGAGTTCCAAGGTGATTTTTACGCTATCTTAATTTCAGATGAATTTAGTCGCTAAAGAAGACTTTTCTGAGTCTAGTACCTAATTTCAATTTCTTCGTATTCCACCTTATCGATAATATCAGGTCTATCCCCTTCCCCATTTCGTTTATGAAGGTCTTTACTAATGGGCCAAGTGTCGAAATAAGCATCCTCTAAGCCATTGTCCATAATATCGACGATTTCTTCTTTATCGAGTCCGTCTTCCAACCAATATTCGACATCTCCCTCTTGCAGTACTACCGGTCTTCGGAAATCACCATGCTTGTTACTAGGTTGGTTGTGTATATCTTCAAACAAGGGCGTTGCTTTATTGGTGAAGATGCTAAAGGTCACCATCTTGTCATTGGTCACATTGTAGATGCCCGCTAAGCTCATCGGTTTATCATCAGCTCTTTTAAAATAAAACGGAACCTTGAAGGGTTTTCCCTTAACTTTTACCGCTGTCGTATGCGGTTCAAAAAATCCATCCACTGGAATGACACATCTTTTTGTATAGATGTTATCCTCGTACATATAGTTCTTAAAAATATCCTCGCAACGCAGGTTTAATCCACCAAAGGCGCCTCTATTTTTTGCGAAATAGTCTTTAAACTCAGCACCTAATGATGTAGCGGGCATAATACCCCATTTGGAGGGTATCACAAAGCCTTTTCTTTGTTGTGGTAGAATCCACATATTCGGGTGGGCCCAACCGTTGGCATGATTATGAATAAGCTCGGTTTCGCTATCTATAGTTTCCCCTAAAAGGCGCTCAACTTCATAATAATCTTCAAGCTCCCCTATTTTTTTTGTTGTTCTTGTACTATAACACATGTCACTTTCTATAGAGACAATTTACTGAAAATTGTTAAAGTTTAAAATATATCAAAACGGATTCCTATATTTGGAATATTTCCATTTTTTAGGAATATTTCCAAATGAAGATCATTTATAGAAACAACGACAGGTACGCCATCAAAAAACTACTCCTAGATATTGGAGAGCCAGAACTAGAGCGCGAATGTTGGCGAAGGAAACTTCATAAACCCCGTAGAATCAACCTGTTCTTCTTAGAAACGAACGAAGGTATTACAAGCCTAAAATACAAGTATCCGCAAAAGGGTGTTGAAACGATTATCGATGTGAGCCAATATGACCTACCTGAATGTGGTTGGATACGTTATAAAATACCTTATTAGAACATACAGCAAATGAACCTGATCCGACAAGAAATATTACTAAAAAAACTACTGCAATACCGATTTCGCAAGTATGGCCTAGGGCTTATAAAAGTTGAGGCTTACGACACATTCGAAGATAAGAAGTATATGTGCCGTGTAGAAGTGTTCAAAGGCGGTACTGAAATACAGCACAGAATTATGAAATACGAAAGTTTTCTAGACGATTCGTTCGCACAGCGTATGGAAAAAAAGTTATCCTTGCTTTTGATGGACACCGGTCGAATCTCCCGCTACAGCTAGTTTGCAACTAGTGGCGGATACAGTAAGCCATTAATATCCGTTACATGGATTCAAGAAATAGGGTAATTCGATACTAGGTGCTGTATTAGCAACAAACTGAAAATCGAATAAAACTTAAAACTCAGGCAACGTTTTCAAAACATTCAACGTCTTTAAATTAAAGACGTTGCGTATTGAATCAATGAATCTTTACATTTGAACACATACATCTAAAATAATGCGAATAAGAACTTTACTAGTTTTACTATTTCTTCAAATATATTCAGTAAATGGCCAGACCTCATTAAAAGAAATAAACCTAAAAAACGGAGGGTATAGTGTTGGTTTTAAACATTATACTACAATCGATAGCACAAGACGCTATCGAATTGAAAATGATTTTAATAACAAACTCGTACATAGGCCAATTCCTATTAGTATTTGGTATCCCGCTGAACTTGAAAACAGTACTCCTGCGCCATTAGCTGTATTGGACTATTTAGAAATTTTAAAGGAGGAAGAAGAATCGAAAAACTTACCAAACGAGTTATTGTTAGATTGGTTTCCTGACTTAGGTGATACACCGCAAAACAGAGCCCATTTGTCTGAAAAGGTAAATGCTTTGTCCGATGCCGATTTTTTAGAAGGGAAATTTCCAGTCGTAGTCTACGCACCAAGTTATCAAGCCTCATCAATTGAAAATTTTGCCTTATTCGAATTTTTGGCAAGTAATGGTTTTGTAGTGATATCAAGCCCTTCAAGAGGAACAGAGACAAGGTGGTTCGAAGGAGGAACTACAAAGGATATGGAAACTCAATCTAGAGATGTAGAATTTCTTTTAAAAGAGATTTATAAATACCAATACATAGACTACGATAGAATAGCGCTAATGGGCTTTAGTTTTGGCGGACTTTCCAATGCCATAACGGTTATGAAAAACAAAAACATAAGTGCCCTAGTAAGCTTAGATGGCACTGAAAGATATAATTATACAGTACTAGAGAAATCACCTTACTTTGACTTAGACTGGTTGAATATTCCCTATATCCATTTTGCTCAAAAAGATATTCCTGAAGAAGTACTTACGAATGATAAAATACCTGCTGAGTTAAATTACAAATTCCAGCTGTATGATTCTTTAAATTATACTAATGCCTACAGTTACAAATTTCACGACCTAACACATTCTCATTTTGGTACTGTTGGTGTTTTATTTTCATACAGGGATAAAAGACAAGATAAAAGTGATGCTGAAATTATGGCATCCTATAAGCTACTTTCTGAATACACCTTACAATTCTTAAATGCTACTTTGAAAAATGAGGAGGGCGCAAAGCAATTCATTGAAAACAGCCCCGATAGAAACAATATTTCCGAAAACCTGATTTCGAAAAAAATGAAAAAGGCACTTAGGCCAGCGTTTGACTATAAAGACTTCAAGGATTTGGCTCTACATCAGGGTCATCGAGATTTAATCTCCTTATACGAAAAAACAGTAACGAAACATCCAACACTCGAGCTTGAAGAAGCTATGCTAAACAGACTTGGCCTTCGACTAGCTTTTAATGCCGGAAAGATGGAGCAAGGTATAAATGTCTTTTTATTGGCTGTACATCTCTACCCTAAATCTGCAAATCTATATGATAGTTTAGCCCTGGCATATTTTTACAACCAGGATTTTGAAAATGCTATTGCTAACTTCAAGAGGTCATTGGAATTAAATCCTGAAAATCAGCATGCAATCGATAAACTGAAACAATTAGAGGAGTAAAACAAGTCCTCGCCACTGCTAGTTTCCAATAAAAAAGGTGGACAAGAGCAACTAGCGCCATTGGTCAGCATGAAAAATATATACTATCTTGGAAGCAGACTAAAACCCAACACAAACTAAGGAATGAAGCAATTTATTAGGGAAATTATATCGGTAATCATTGGAATTTTGATTGCCTTATTTATCAATAATTGGAATCAGGATAGAAAAGATAGGGCGTATCTGAATCAAATATTTTCATCCATCGAAAAGGAATTGGAAGAAAGCCTTGCAGATATAGCGCGAGTAATCCCAAAGCAACTGACATCTGTTGATAGCATACAAAGGTATTTGAACGATGAAGAAGTTTCAATCTACAATATCATTACAAAATCTAATGGAGTTCATGGACCAAGTATAAAAACCAATTCGTGGAATGCTATTGCCAATTCCAAGATTGAACTGGTGGCCTACGAGAAACTATCAGCTTTAGCTGATATTCAGGAAAGAAAAGAAAATCTGAATATGAGACTAGAAAGACAAATGGATTTTTTACTTCAAAACATCGAAAATACGGATAGTATAAAGAAAGAAATGTTGATGATGACCATTATGGATATCGTTAATGCCGAGAAAGAACTGCAAGCTGAAATCGAAGCAATATTAAAAAACGAAGCTACAATCAATTCTGATTAAAAAAAGAGAGTCCCCCGCTTACGCCAGTACTTGACGTGTGACCAAAAAACAGCTATCCATAGTTTGCTACTCACAACTATTCGATAAATTTAGTAACTTGTTGCTATTCAATCCATTGAATCTAGCAGGTGGTTATTTTAATACAGTAGCCCCTACATTTGAATCGAAACAGCAAGATCAACAACCTATAAGATTATACTTATGAAAATTTTAAAATACATCCTTGGCATTGTAGCCATTTTGGTTATCGGGTTTTTCCTTTTAGGGGTCATCAAATCAGAACAGTCTTATGAATGCGAAATACTAGTCGACAAGCCATTAGCTGAATCTTGGGCGGTTAGCCAAGATGAAGAAAAACTATCGCAGTGGTTAGAAGGATTTCAAAAATTTGAACATGTAAGTGGTACACCCAATACCGTAGGTGCGGTATCAGATGTATATTTTATTACTGATGGGCAGGAGATGACCATTCGAGAAACTATTACCGAAATCGTACCTGACGAATCTGTATCGATGACATTTACATCAGACTTTATGGATATGGATTATACACTCGCCATGAAGTCCGTTGATGGAAAAACAAAAATTAGTTCAAGTACTAAGGCCATCGGAAATGGGATGGTCTCAAAATCTATGATGGCTCTGATGTCAAGTGCTCTCAAAACGCAAGAAGAAACAAATCTTACTAGTCTTAAGAAAACCATTGAAGAAAATTCAAAGAATTATTCTGCTGTTGAAAACTAGTTTCACCAGCAACTTAGACCCTAGCTGGCGACGGCATCTTGCTAATGCCATACATAGTAGCATAGTCTGAACAAAAACCTATGCCCAAAACTATATCCACGTGGGAGTGGCTCTAGAGCTCTTTTATTGACTGTAAACACTTGATTTATTGACAATGACAGTAACATGACATCTAAATGTCGTGTAAAAAGAAGGCGGTATTGGATACATTTGTTTCAAACATAAAAAACGAAATCCGTGGACAATCAATCACTTGCCGAAAGACTAATTTATCATAGAAAACTGAAAGGCTTTTCACAAGAAAAGCTATCCCATGAAACCAACGTCACTGTTCGTACCATACAGCGGATAGAAAATGAAGAAGTTGCCAACCCACACCTAAACACTATAAAATTACTAGCAGTTGCCTTGGATATTGAGGTTGACCAATTACTCCCCCTAAATAACCCGAAGGAAGAAACCATCAAGAAAAAATGGCTACTCCTGCTACATGCAACCCCTATTTTAGGACTTTTTCTACCTCCTTGCAATGTACTGATTCCCCTTTTTCTTTGGATTCATAAAAGAGATGATAATCCCATTTATAATAAGCATGGTGTTAAAGTAATTAACTTTCAAATTACAGCCTTGCTCCTTGCCATTGCATCTTTTATATGCTTGGTGACCATTGAGAAATGGGGCTTCTTTATTTTCATTCTGACGGTACCTATTTGCGTCGCCATCGTAATCTTCAATATCGTTTATGTGATTCAAAAAGATAAATGCTATTACCCATTGGCCATACCTTTTTTAAGCGCGAAGTCAAATAGGGCTTCGCAAGCCAGTCTTTTAGTTGTCTTCTTATTGATTTTTAGTTGTTCTGCGAATGAAGTACAAACCATAGAGCGACTAGACGGCAGTATGGTTTCAAAGGATTCGTTGACTGAAAAAATCAAACAATTAACAAAGGCCGCCAATGTACAAGGAATGGCAGTTGCTGTATTCAATTCTAATCAACCTGTATATCAAAATATCAGCGGTTATAAAGATTTTACGAAAAAATTGGTTTTCACCGATTCAACAAATATTTATGGGGCTTCACTTAGTAAAGCGGTATTCAGCATACTGGTCATGAAATTGGTGGAGGATAACATCATTGATTTGGATACGCCTCTCGAATCGTACTTACCAAAAAAAATGTATGAGTACGCCCCACAAACACGCTGGCATGATGATTATTCAGACCTAAAACAAGATAGTCTATACCATAAGATAACGGCAAGAATGTGTTTGGCTCATACTTCTGGGTTTGCCAACTGGAGATTTATTGAACCGGACAAAAAATTGAAAGTCCATGATATTCCAGGAACAAAATATAGCTACAGCGGTGAAGGGTTTGTTTATCTACAAGTGGTTCTCGAAAAGATAACTGGAAAAGGATTGGAAGAACTTGCTCAGGAAATTATTTTTAAACCCCTGCAAATGAAGAACTCCTCATACGAATGGCAATCAAGGTTTCAAAATGATTTTGCTTTCGGACATACCAAGGCCGGGAAAACCTATCACAAAGATACCGATAATGAACCCAGAGGTGGAAGTACTTTGGAAACCACGGCCAGTGATTATATTAAATTTTTAACGGGGGTTCTCAACCAAAAACTTCTTACCAAAGAATCTTATGACGAAATCTTTAGTCCGCAGATTCGAATTAAATCGGTAAAGAATTTCGGTCCCGATGCTAAATTAACCACGAATAAATACGATGCCATCAATCTAAGTTATGGGTTGGGATGGGTCTATTTGAAAACACCATACGGAAAAGCAGTTTCCAAAGGTGGGCACGGAGACGGATTTCAACATTATTCAATTCTATTCCCAGAAACAGGTAAAGGAATCTTAATCATGACCAATTCCGACAATGGTGAAAGTATCTATAAAGAACTTTTGGAGTATAGTATTGCAGATAAATTTACGCCTTGGGAATGGTCGAATTACGTGCCATACAAATAATGAAAAGCTATTTCCCTGCTGGTTTTCGTCTGTAGATTTAGCCGCTTAAAAATGATGCTGTTTCCTTGCTTTTCTGTTTCTACTGCTTCTGAAATTCCTACTATTTCTAGTTAGGTAAGCGACTATAGCCAAACCTATAGCAACAAGACCGATTGCAATAGTGATATCAAAAAATTCTTTTGGTAAGTCCATATTTCTAAGATACGAAAAATATAGTAACTTGTTACGAAGTACAATTGTCAAGGTGCACTTCAGAACAATATCGCTACTATGAAAAAAAACCTGCTATTTTTTTGTCTTTTTTTGATGTTATTGGCAAATCATAGTTGTAAAAACGATACCGACTCAAAACGGGAAATGAAAAGCGAATCTGAAAAGATTGTAATTGCCAAAGAAAAATGGCACTGGGACAATCCCGATAAACAGAATAAGAATGCGGGATATGCACAAGTTGTTAAGGCTGGCAATACCATCTATATCTCAGGTGTACCCTCAGACGATTTAAGTCCTGATGGCATAACCAGATTATATAACACTTTGGAAGAATGTTTGAATTCATTTGGAGCAAGCGCGAAAGACGTGGTGAAAGAAACCCTCTATACGACGGACATAGAAGCAATGAAAAAATACAATGAGGCGAGAAAAGAGTTTTATAAAGGCGATTATCCAGCAGCTACTTGGGTACAGGTAAGTAGATTATACGAAGCCACCGCCCAACTGGAAGTTGATTTAATTGCGGTAATCCCAGTGGGTGATTAATCAATAAAAACAGCATGGTATTGTATCCAATTTTTTAGTAATTAATTGCAGAAAATCAGTTTCATTTAAATTTAAAAATATGGCAGACTACATAGACGGATTCGTTCTTCCCATTCCTAAAAATAACCTTGACGAATATAGAAAAGTGGCTGAAACCGTAGCGGAAATTTGGAAGGAACATGGTGCTCTCGCCTACTTCGAATATGTGGGTGAGGATTTAAAATTGGAAGGTACACGTTCTTTCAGTGAAGTCGTAGATGCAAAAGAAGACGAAGTCGTTGTATTTGGTTGGGTGGTGTTTGATTCCAAGGAGATGCGGGACTTGGCAAATGAACGTGTTGTCAACGACCCAAGAATGACCGATTTAATTGCTCCCTTGACCAATCCCTCTAGAATGGTCTTTGACGCCGCGCGTATGGTTTATGGGGGATTCAAACCTTTGGTTCAGTCGAGCATTAGTTAGGCTAATTATGGTTGATATCAAACAGGATAAGATTTAAGAATTATGGAATACAAACCTGAGGACGGATTTCCTTACTATTACAGTTTGGCTAATGACGCTAGTTTAGACGCCCTTTTTTCTGCTTCTTCTTCGACCTTTACCCTGCTGCATTCAATTGATGAGAAAAAAGGAAACTACCGTTATGCTCCAAATAAATGGACTATCAAAGAAGTCATTGGTCATATAACGGACCATGAAAAGATAAAGATGTTTCGGGCTTTTCGTCTTAGCAGGAAGGAAACTGTTGAACTATGGGGTTATGATCAGAATTCATTAGTAAGAAATGCCAAGTTTAATGCCTTGAGTACGGAACAATTAATTGCCGACTTTTCGAATGTCAGAAAAGCATCCATAAGTTTCATCGATACATTGTCCGATAAACAGCTAAACATCAAAGGCATGGCAAGAACTCATGAGATTACCCTCGAGGACTTTCTTAAATCGATTATTGGTCATGAAAGGCATCATATGGCTATCCTTAAAGAAAAATATATATTGGAAAATTAGAAGAAAAATGAGTCAGAATTTAGAAGAGAATAAAAAGAACGCCATCGAGTTCTACAAAATGGCATATGACGGTAATCCTCGAAAAGCCGTAGAGCTTTATGTTGGTGCTGAGTACATTCAACATAATCCGTTAGTTGGTGATGGACCTGAACCATTCATAGCGTACTTCGAAAGAATGTCAAAGGAATATCAAGATAAAAGCATTGAATTCGTTCGAGCTATTGCAGAAGATAACTTGGTAGCACTCCACACCCATCAAAAATGGCCTGGGGACGAAGAATACGTAACGATGGACTTTTTCAGATTTGATGAAAACGGAAAAATAGTAGAGCACTGGGATGCCATGCAACTCATTCCCAAAGAATCTGCCAATGGAAATACCATGTATTAATACGTATAAATAACCAACCCATATATCAAATATGAAAAAGCAACTGCTATTTACGCTATTGTTAGCGTTGAACACTGGGCTGTTCTTTGCCCAAAAAGACAAGCAAAAAGTAATCAGTGGCATCGATGCCAAAACCGGGCAATATTCCGCTATCGCCCAAGAGCTTTGGGAGAATCCTGAATTGGGATACCTAGAAGAAAAAAGTGCTGCCATTTTGCAAAACGAATTGAAAAAAGAAGGCTTTACTATTGAGAAAGGAGTAGCCGGAATACCAACGGCCTTTACCGCTACTTATGGTTCTGGAAGTCCTGTACTTGGAATATTAGGAGAATATGATGCCTTACCGGGAATGTCACAATCGGCAGAGCCTAATCAAAAGGCAAGAGTTGCAGGAGCTCCAGGTCAAGCTTGCGGTCACCACCTCTTCGGAACAGGGTCTATGGCCGCAGCTATAGCAGTAAAAGATTGGCTAAAAAGTTATGGAAAATCAGGAACGATTCGATTTTATGGCACTCCGGCCGAAGAAGGAGGTTCTGGTAAAGTATATATGGTGCGTGCCGGACTCTTTGATGATATTGATGCGATTGTTTCTTGGCATCCTGGTGATTCCAATACCTCCAACCCCGGTACGAACTTGGCAACCATATCGGGAAAGTTTCGATTTAAGGGAAATTCATCACATGCTGCTGCAGCACCGGAGTTGGGCCGTTCCGCACTCGATGGCGTTGAAGGTATGAATGACCTCGTAAATATGTTGAGAGAACATACCACCGAATCTACACGCATACATTATGCTATTACCAAAGGTGGCGATGCCCCAAATATTGTTCCCGCGGAAGCGGAGGTATATTATATTGTCCGTCATGCCAATAGAGACGAAGTCAAAGCAGTTTGGAATCGAGTCGTCAAAGCAGCCGAAGGTGCAGCCATTGGTACAGAAACGACTATGAGCTATGAGATTATCGGAGGCACCTATGACCGATTGCCCAACGAAGCCCTAGCCACCTTAATGCACGGCAACATGACTCTAGTGGGCGGCGTGAATTATGATTCCGAAGAACTAAAATTTGCACAAGAGATCCAAAAGACCTTGAAAGTGATGAAACCGCTTGAAAGTGCAAACATCGTGCAGGATATGAAATTCACCTATGGGAAAGCCTCCGCTGACACAGGCGATGTGAGTTGGAATGCACCTTTGGCAGCAGTACGAGCTTCTACCTGGGTTCCGGGAACTCCACCTCACAGTTGGCAAGCGGTAGCCGCCGGCGGTACATCTATAGGTTCCAAAGGAATGTTAGTAGCAGCAAAGACGATGGCCTTGACTGCTATTGACATTTACAAATCCCCAAAACTATTGGATGCCATTAAAGCCGAGTTCAATGAAAGAAGAGGTGCCGATTTTAAATATGAAGCTTTGCTAGGAGACAGAAAACCCGCCTTGGATTATAGGAAGTAGAAGTCTAATAATAACTTTCATCATTTTTACAAAACCACATTTAATACGAACCTGTGGGTTATATTCAATGGTCTGCGTATCTTTATAAAGGCGCCAGCTGGCGAATAAGTGCAATCATCAATCAAAAAATCACTACAATGAAAAATTATCTTTTTACGCTATTAGTCATAATCCTTATTCAATCATGTACAGAAGCTCCTAAGGTCGATGCCACGGCCGATATGATTAAAAAGGTAGAAACAGGTCTTACAACTCCGATATACATCGAAGGCGATTCAACCTGGTCCATTGAAGAACGTATGGAACATTATGGCGTTCCTGGTGTGAGTATCGCCATAATCCATAATGGTAAAATTGAATGGACGAAAGCTTATGGTGTAATGGATAGAGAGAGTAAATTACCTGTTACAGAAAAAACACTTTTTCAAGCTGCCTCAATTAGCAAGCCTGTAACTGCTTATGGAGCATTGACGCTTGTTGAACAAAAAAAGGTGGCTTTGGAAGAAGACATTAATACCTATTTGGAATCCTGGAAATTGCCGGACAATGAATTTACCGAAGAAAAGAAGGTTACCATAAAAAATCTTCTCAGTCATACGGCAGGAGTAACAGTCCATGGGTTTTTAGGCTATAGTCCTGATTTACCAGTACCAACCCTGGTTCAAGTTTTAAACGGAACACCTCCCGCTAACTCCGGACCTAGTATAGTAGATAAAGTGCCTGAAGAAAGTTTTCGATACTCTGGCGGCGGCTATAATATCGTACAGCAAATGATGATAGATGTGGAGGGTAAAACCTTCCCAGAGCTCATGAACGACCTAGTGTTACAACCCCTAGGAATGGACAACAGCACCTATAATCAGCCGCTAACAAGTGAACAATTAGCTTTTGCTGCAACGGGTTATCTACCAGATGGAACGATGACCAAAGGTAAAAGGCATACTTATCCTGAAATGGCTCCGGCGGGTTTATGGACAAATGCTGAGGGTCTTGCGAAGTTTGTCATCAACATTCAAGAAACGCTGAAAGGTCAGAGTGTAAAAGGGCTATCCGAAGATATGACCTCAGAAATGCTAACCCCATTTATAGAAGAATTCATTGGACTAGGAATTTTTATTAATAAAAAGAAAGATGAAATATACTTTGAACATGGCGGATGGAATGAGGGCTTTTCTAGCGAGATGTTAGCACACAAGGACAAAGGTTATGGCGTGATTGTTTTAACCAATTCCAATCACCCACCCTTTATCTCAGAACTGATTCGTTCTGTGGCTCTTGCCTATAAATGGGATGATTATGTGCCAGTATATAAGAAATTAGAAGATGGTATATCCGCTACAGATGAAGTTAGTGGCAGGTACCGCATTGGTGGTAATAGATTGATAGAGGTATATCAAGAAAATAATCAACTCCTTGGCAAAGAACTAGGCGAAGAACCAACCGAAATAGTCCAAATTTCAGATAGTACTTATGTTAGAAGGGATAGCGAACGACTCTTTCAGTTTAAACCAAATTCCGAAAGTAAAATGGACCTTTTAATCCGTGACGCCAATAATGGAACTGTACTTTCAACATTCGCTAGAATGGATGATGATATAAAAATGCCGATTGAATTACTAGTAGAAGGTAATTTTAATCAAGCCCTAGAAGCCTATCAAGCACTATTGAAGGAAGATGATAAAGACCCTACCGTTAATGAAAATAATCTGAATGGGCTAGGATATCGATTTTTAGGCAATGATAAAATGAAGATAGCACATGATATTTTGAAAGTAAACATGATGCTCTATCCCAATAGTTTTAATGTATACGACAGTTATGCAGAGGCTTGTATGAAAATGGGGCAAATGGACTTGGCGGTTGAAAATTACAATAAATCCCTGAAGCTCAATCCTGAAAATAACAATGCCACGGAAATGCTGAAGAAAATTCAGGAAAACAAATAAATTGACCCGAACAGAAAGTGCAGTTGAAAAGTGTAACCTGATATACAGAATTGTCGTCCAATCAGAAAATTTTACTTTTCAATAATGAATAAATTCGATTGGAATAGGGTATTTGAAATTGTCTGCAGATGGTATGTTTTTGTTTTTCTAAATTTTTATGGCATCGGAAAAATAATGGGTGGGCAATTTTACCGAAAAGGTGAATTACCGCTAGAGGTTGCTAAAACGACTATTGAGCAAGCAAGTGCTTATGATTTGGCTTGGTCGTTTATGGGATATTCTTTTTCATACATTCTATTTGTCGGACTATCTCAAATTATCGGGGCTTGGTTGCTACTATGGAATAGAACCAAACTGTTGGGCGTAACGATTCTATTCCCAATACTAGTAAACATTATCGTCTTTGACATCATTTTTTTAGACGTAAAAGATGCCGTAGTGAATGCGTTTATTTATTTTTTAATGCTGATTTATATCCTATATTTTAATAAAGAAAAAGTGGTTAAAGCCTTTAAATCATTTACTTCTCTGGAATCAAGTAGCGTACGAGATAAATGGCAAATTCTTAGAAGAACCGTGCTAGTGGTTATAGTCATGGGTGTTATTTTCGCAATAGATCAGTTTTTCGTCAACCTCATTCGTGATTTGTAGAAAATTGACCACAATCATTTCGCGCTTGATTAAAAAATTGTACCCCTCTTTTTAGTAACTTACTTGTGATATCTTAAATGCATCCTCTTACTAATGAGAATACTACATACAATTAAACCGACTTTTACTTTGGTACTCTTTCTTCTTGCTACAAGTTTTAGTTTTGCGCAAAAAAAACCGAATGTCATCTTAATTTTTCCAGACAACTTGGGGGTTGGTGAAGTTGCCGCCTACGGTGGTGCACGTGGCGTGCCTACACCGAATATTGATAGAATAGGTGCCGAAGGTATACGGTTGACCAACTTTAACGTAGAATATTCATGTACGCCTTCCCGTATTGCTATCCTGACGGGAAGATATGCAGTTCGAGCCGGCGAAGACTATTATTCAGGAACTACACTATGGGAAGAAACCATTGCCGAAAGATTAAAATCCATAGGATATAACACAGCACTTTTTGGCAAATGGGATTTGGGCGCCAAAAATTGGCATGGTAAACGTGAGCCGACCCAGCAGGGTTTTGATGAGTGGTATGGTATACCGGGTACCACACATGTCTCTCAGTTTCCTACGATGGAAGGCTTTGACCCAAGTTTACAACCTGCACCATATATTTGGGAAGGAACGACAGGTTCTCCATCTAAAAAAGTAAAACCCTTTAACCCAGAAACCAGGCGCACCCTTGACCGCCAAGCTGCTGAAAAAGGAGTCGCGTTTATTAAAAACAATGCAGAGAACGAAACACCTTTCTTTTTGTATTATGCGATGACCCAATTGCATTTTCCAGCACTGCCCCACCCTGATAAGGCAGGTACTACAGGTGCGGGAGATATGGGTGATTCCATGGCCGATGTCGATTACAATGTGGGATTGATTTTGGACCAATTAAAAGCTTCGGGTATCGAAGACAACACCTTGGTAATATGGTGTACCGATAATGGCGCTGAGATGCGGCGTCCGTGGAGAGGTTCACCAGGCCCTTGGCGCGGCTACTACAATTCTGCCATGGAAGGGGGTATTCGAACTCCAGCCGTGATACGATGGCCCGATAGAATAAAAGCCGGACAAGTTTCAAATGAAATGGTGCATGAAGTGGATTTATTTACAACCATTCTCAATGCCGCAGGTGCGCCGGAAAACGTGCCCAAGGACCGTAATATTGATGGAGTCAATCAATTACCATTTTTAGAAGGAAAACAAAACCATTCCAACCGGGAAAGTGCCATATTCACGCAACGTTTTGGGCAAATCATGGCCGTTAAATGGCGTGATTGGAAACTATGGTACGTCTACAAAACCGAAATGCCAGATTCAGAGCCAGATAACTTAGTTCGTTTATTTGATTTACGAGTTGATCCTAGGGAAGAAATCGATGTAAAGGATTATTATCCTGGAGTTATTGGTATCATGGATAGTATCGTAAAGGAGTATGAAGCGACATTTATCAAACATCCAAGAGTGAGTGCAAGTGCCAATGCTGCAGATCCATATGTAGCCCCACCTATGAATTCCGGTAAGGCTGTTCAAACGTATACACGAACAGATAGAACAACCCTTGGGCCACGAAGTGCGGCGATGGCAAATCCTGATTTTTCGGGTGCTTGGTCCACTGCTGTGCTACATCGTGTTTCAGTAATCAATCGGACCGATGAAACTCCAATACCAACACTCGGAAGTGGATGGGGCGATCAAATATCGATTCAACATACGCCCAATCAATTGGAACTGGAACGCGTGGTATTCATCCCCAGGGAAATTCAACAATTGGTCCGGTATCGTTTTGCTCTAGATGGTTCAAAGTCGGAAAACAACATACAAATGGGTCGTACCATGAAACCCATAGTTTCAAAAAGTAATTGGAAGGACAACAGACTGATCATTAACTCCTTGTATCCATTTCAAGATTCCAAAACCGGCGAATGGTTATCCAGTAAAGTCACTCAAACCCTATGGTTAGAACCAGCAAGCAGAACTCCTTGGGAAGCCACATTAATCATCGAGACGACCAGAGAAGGATTATTCGATGGCTTGTCATCAACCAATCGTACGGTTTATACCAAAGGATATCGATAATTGGAAAGAAGAAAAAATCCCTTCGAATTATCAAAAACGAACAATTTATTAAGCAATTTTGAGTTGTCTAGTATGTATTTCTTCGAAATCATTTAAGAAGAAAGCAGCACTGAACAAACCGACTAAAACTATGTTAGGATTACTATTATTGTACTGGATAGGCAAGTATTTTTACAAATTGGCAGAGGAATACGATAAAAGTCAATGGGGCTATGCCATTTTAGGAATTATTTCTTATTACGGCGGCACCATTTTTTTTGGTATTATCATAGGAATTCTTTCCGAAATTGTCGCTCCAGGATCTATAGATACGGTAAATGAAACCGTGTTGGGCCTCATAATGCTTCCATTTGGAGTTTTAACCTGTTATCTACTCTATAAATATTTTGAAAAAACCTGGAAGAAAAATATGCCGATTAATGAGATAGATGAAATTGGTCGATAAGTAGAATTTTTTGGAAACAAGATAGTGCTACTACTCTTTTGATTTTGCCTTCATTTTTTTCTCCACAACATCTTCGGGGTATTTAGCAGCCAATTTTCGTATCTCATAACTGAACTCCATAAAAGTTTCCTCCCATAATGTAGCTTCTTCAGGGGTGTAGTTGTAAAATCCTTTGGCGTTTGAAATGCCCTTCCCTCCTTCTTTGACAATATCATCAATCAGTTTTGGGACTTCAGTGGAATTCGTAAGTGTCGGAAACAAATCTTTCATTACAGTATGATAGGCTTGTACTCCGGTAAGGTCCATCCAACGGAAAACACCTACCAGAGTCATCCAGTGACCAGCATTATTGCGACAGGCCCTGTCCACGTCTTCTACAGTGGCATAGCCGTTTTCGACTAAATTAAAGGCTTCCCGATACATTGCATACATCAAGCGGTTGGTAATAAAGCCCCTGATATCTTTCCGTACCAATGTGGGTTCTTTTCCCCAATGATGGGACAATTCATATAGTGATTCACCTAATTGCACATCACTTTGCTCCCCACAGATGATTTCCAAAAAGCGTGAAATATGGGAAGGCTCTGCCCAATGCAATCCAAAAAAACGACTGGGAAGCGCCGTTTGCTCTTGCAAAATGGTAATAGGAATCGCTGACGTATTACTAGCCAGTAGACAAGAATCATCAATTACAGCTTCTATCTTTTGATACACCGATTTTTTAATCTCAAGATTCTCTAGGGTACATTCAATGACCAAATAACAGTCTTTGAGCAGGCTATAATCTTCTGTAATACTACAATCGTTGAAATAGGTCGATGGCTTTACATCAATTAAGTGTTCTTCCTTTGATTTTCTCAAATGTTCTTTTATCCTATCTTCAGCATGCACTAAATCATCAGGGATTGGCGCAACTGCAATTACCCTATGGCCAGCCATCAACAGACATGTACTAATGCTGCAGCCCATCAAGCCCAGACCCACTACCCCAATGGTAATTTCTTCTATATCAATTTTCTTTTTATTCATATTGGGGATTTCTCTTAATATGTTGCCCTTCCTCCCGATAAATCAAAGGTAAATCCGGTTGAGAAACTGTTTTCATCAGAAACTATAAAAGCAGCCATACTAGCAAATTCGTCCAATGTACCACAGCGTTTCTTTGGAATTTTATCGGTCATATATTTTACTTGCTCATTTGGCATTTGTTCTACCATCGCTGTTTTAATAACAGCTGGTGCTAATGCATTGATGGTAATTCCCGTTTCTGCATATTCCTTTCCTTGCACTTTGGCCATGGCAATGACAGCCGCTTTAGATGCTGAATAGGCAAGCATACCCGCATTGCCTTCTTTGCCGGCGATGGAGGCAATATGTAAAATGCGACCGTAGTCTTGTTCTAACATGAGCGGTAAACAATATTTGCTGGTCAAAAAGCTTCCCATAAAGTTGACGTCCATGACCTTTTTAATGTTTTCCGTTGCTGCATCATGACTTTTAATATTGGTTTTTCCTACGATACCGGCGCTATTGATTAAAATATGAATCGTTCCGAATCTATTTTGTACGGCTTCAATAACCGATTTGACCTCCTGCTCTGCTGTTACATCGGCCGGATAAACTTCATTTTCACCATGCAAAAGAGATTTTACTTTTGAAAGTTGTTCATTGTCGATATCCAGTAAAGCTAATTTTACACCGCTTTCGGTCAACTTTTGAGCTATTGCAAAGCCTAGTCCTGATGCCGCCCCGGTAATTAGAGCTACTTTGTTTTCAGAATTGTTCAGCATTAGTGTTATTTTGTTATTTCCTCTGTAAGTTAACTCTACTTGCGTCAAAAAAGAAAAAAATAGGGTTTGTCGTTCTTGTTTTCATCGTCCTATTCCTAAATTTAAGCAAAAGGTAGCCTTCACATTTTCGGAACATCCTTTTCAGGAAATTAAAACATTCTTCATTTTTAGTCAAATCAGTGTAACCTATTCTCAAAATGCAACTCTAATTAAGTAGGCAGCAAAAACATGAACGAACTCAAGAAAGGGGAATTTTTCGGGCAGCATTATAAAAAGTCCAATTTTGAAGATATCCTCATCACAGATACAGAATATACACATGAACGCGTAGATTGGCATTATCATGCGAATCCATATTTCACGTATCTACTACAAGGTAAATTATACGAGGCCAATAAAAAGGAAGAGTACTACTTAGAACCAGGTACACTTCTATTTCATAATTGGCAAGACGCCCACCAAAATATAAAAGCACCTGAGTACACGCGAGGTTTTCATGTAGAATTGAACTCAAGTTGGTTTGAAAAGCATGATTTGTCTACAACTCAGTTAGAAGGGAGCTTACAGCTGAAAAATCCTCTCTTGAAAAAGCTGATGAACAATATCTTTTTGGAAAGCCGAATAGCGGACCCCCATAGTCATACAAGTATTGACCTATTGCTTATTGAAGTTATGAACAACATAAAGCAAGAGAATATTACTCCAGCTGTAAAAAAACCTAAGTGGGTCGGCAATTTAAATGCACTTCTTTTAGAAACCAACACGGATTATTCACTAACCGAATTAAGTCAAATACTTGGGATACACTCAGTACATCTTTCAAGGGAATTCCATAAATATTTCGGAACAACCTTTGGGCAATACATACGGCACTTGAAACTAAACAAGGCTATTTTATTGATGACCACAAAGAAGCATTCCCTAACTGAAATCTGCTATACTTGTGGGTTTTACGACCAGAGTCATTTTATAAATAGTTTTAAATCAACATATGGTATCACTCCCTCAAAATTCTTAAAACGAATTTCCTAAAAGTTAATTTTATACAATTCTGCGCGAAAAAGGAATACTACCTTGCACAAAATCAATCAAATCTTTTCAAATGAAATTATTTCAATTAGTTGTCCTTTTAACCTTTGCCATAGCATCGTGTAAAAACAGTAATTCGCAAACATCAAAAAACTCTGCGATAGCGGAAGCAAATCCTTTACGCTTTTCAAAAGAAGATTTTACCAAGAAAACCATCAATGAACTGGGCTTTTCAGATAGTTTTACGCTAAACGAGGACCCCTATCTCAGTGTACAATTTACTCTAGAAGAGCCACTCGTAAAAAGCCTTCAAACACTCGCGCCCGGTTTAAATGAAGCCGAATTATTAGCGGCAGGGAATTTTCAATTTTCGTTTCTGGTGGATGGTAAAACCGTTTATGTAGAGAATCTAAACACTGGTGCTGGATTAGCACCTTCTAAAACAGAACAACTTCAGCACAACGTTCGTTTAGTCGCCCCGAATCAACTAGACTATTGGGGATGGTTTCTATGGATGAAATTTATCAAATTGGGCGGCGGGCAAGATGCACTTGATGAAGGGGAACATGTCTTAAGTATTGAGGTTAGGTCTTATGTTCAAGGGAATGATTTAAAAATAGGGAAGCTCTTAGCCAAAGGAAATATCAACGTAGAAGTACCTAAAATTGTTGTGGACCCAAGTCTACTGCCGTTACAGAAAGTACTCCCCAATAGTGGTTGGGAAATCTCAGATGAAAAAATCGATGTCAAAAAAATAGAGGCACTTAATAAAAAAATAGCGCAGGGACGATTTGAAAATATCAATAGTATCGTGGTTATAAAAGAAGGGCAACTTCTATTGGAAGAATATTTTAACGGAGCAGGCCGTGATAGCTTGCATAATCCTCGATCTGTGGGTAAAACCATTGCCTCCACTATGCTAGGCGTTGCGATAGAAGAAAAACATATTTCAAGTGAAGAGGCAATTCTAAAGGGTTTTTACGATTTAAAAACCTTCGATAATTACAGTCCCGAAAAAGATGCGGTAACCCTCAAATCTTTGTTAAGCATGAGTTCTGGCTTTGTTGGCAATGATGATGATTACAGCAATCCGGGAAATGAAGAAAATATGTATCCAACAAATGATTGGGTCAAATTTGCATTAGACCTACCCATGGACAAGGAAAAAACCATGGGGAAAGACTTTTCATATTTTACCGCTGGCATAGTTGTTTTAGGCGATATTATCCATAAATCCGTCCCAGGTGGCTTAGTAGATTACGCAGATAAAAAAATAATTAAACCCTTAGGTATTACTAATTATCGCTGGCAATATACCCCTCAAAAAGTGGGCAATACTGCTGGTGGCATTCAGCTCAGGGCGGTTGATTTCGCAAAATACGGGCAACTGTATAAAAATAAAGGGGTTTGGAATGGCAAACGACTTTTGAATAAAGAATGGGTTGAAAAAAGTTTGGCCAAACAAGTTAAACAGTCTAATGGACATTACGGTTATTTATTTTGGAACAAAACCTATACTATTGATAACACTGAATATGAAGTCTCCTATTGTAGTGGAAATGGTGGAAACAAGATTTTTGTTTTCAAAGACATTCCGTTTGTTGTGGTCATTACTGCTTCGGCTTATGGTTCTCCGATAGCGCACGCCAATGTTGACAAAATCATGGAGGAATATGTGCTTCCAGGAGTTCTTAATACGGACTAATTCATAAACTGACCTTTGGAAAAATGATAACGTCCAACCTTAATTTAGTATTAGGCATTCAGTGTTATCATGCTTCCAAAGCCATGTCGCGGGACAATCAGTCGTAATCGTACCTGAAAGCAATTGCTCTTTGGCTAGTTCTTTACCCTCACCAGAAACCAACAGTATTATTTTTTTTGCAGCTAGAATATCTTGCATTCCTAATGTCAGTCCTTTTGTTGGTTTTAAAGAGCTACTCCCAATCATGTTGTGTTCCTGCGATTGTGCCGCCAAGTTAGCGATATGGCAATGCGCTTGTAATTCCTCAGCTGGCTCATTAAAACCTAAATGTCCATTCTTTCCCAGACCTAGGATACATATATCAATAGGACCTTCTCTTTTCAACAGTTCTTGAATTCGATTACATTCCTGTTCTAGATGTAATGCATCCGCATTAAATCCGAAATAATGTGCTACAGGAATTTGTAGTGGATTCAAAACATATTCTTCGATATAGGCATGACAAGAACCTTCAGGAGTAGACAAACCAATCCATTCATCTAAAGGAATGATACGTGTCTTTTCGAACAATTTAGCATGTTGCGCTAAATTTTGGTAGAGTTTTTTTGGTGAGCTTCCCGTAGCAGTACAAAGCAATGACTTCGGATTCTGTCGAATTTCTTCAAGTACATTCTCCGCAGCCTTTTGACTCATCGTCTCTGTATCCGAGAAATAATTGATGTTCATGAGACCTCTTGTGTTTTTGCTGTTTCCACTAATTTCAGCGTCAACCAACCTGTTATTACACCTACAACTATCAATATCAATGAAATAGTGTAACTCCCTAATATTAAATGACCTACGCTAAACAAAATGCTATTCAAAAAGATGACCCCAAAAACAAAGCCCAGCCAAGAATTTCGCAAACTACTCGTATCAACATATTCAGGAACTTGGGCTGCTATGGGTCCCCACCAACCTTTCGGGCGGACTTTTTTATAAAACGAAACCAGTTTTTCATTATCCACGGGTTTTGTAGCGAAGGTTACTATCAGACTTATGGCAGTACACAGCAATAGAATTATTGTTGCGCGTATTAATGCAACATCATCCTGGTACCAACTATTCACTTGTGCCAAAACGGTATCATTGACCCATCCGAAGTTATGAATCCATTTAATCCATAGAAAACCATTAGCCAAGAACAAAGCTGATAGCATACTTGCAATTTCTGACCATGCATTGATACGCCACCAAAACCAACGAAGCATTACTATGATCGCGATACCAGAAATTATTTCAATGATGTAGATCCATGCTCCTGCGATGCTATCCATCTGCCAGGCGGCAAATGCTGATAGCACTAATAACAGCGCAATGCTCACGCGAGAAATCAATAAATAGTGGCTATCAGTCCCTTTCGTATTGATAAAACGTTTGTAAATATCATTGACCATATACGAACCTCCCCAGCACAAATGAGTATCGATTGTGCTCATAAAGGCCGCCATAAAGGCCGCTACTAAGAGTCCCTTCAAACCTATTGGCAATACCTCATGAATCATCATCGGATAAGCCAACTCAGGGTCTGCCAACAAGGCCGGGGTTGCTTCAGAAATAGGTAGAATAACTATGGAACCAAGTCCGACCACAATCCATGGCCAGGTTAAAATAACTACTCCCGCAACTGCAAACCACAATGAAGCCTTAATCGCATGCTTTTCGTTTTTTGCAGAAAACAGACGTTGCACAATATACCCATCACCCTGTGCCTGCCCCAGCCATAGGACTCCGATAAGACAAACAAAAGCTATCATTTCAGTAGCACCAATATGAGATAAATCTGGAAGCATATCCAACACACCTGCTGGCGCATCAGCTCTAGCAGCAATTTGGTTGGCTAGTTCAGATGGTCCACCAATCTGAACCATAACTAAAATAGCAAGTATCATGGTACTAATAGTTCCAGCAGAAAAATGTAACATATCTAAGATTACTACGCCTTTGATTCCTGAAGTTAAGGTATGTACAAGTGCAAAAGCTAAGGTTATTCCGAGAGCAAATTCAGCGCTCCATCCTAACATGATATTCGAAAATTTGAGCATGGCTAGAATCACCCATCCCATGGAAATACAGTTTTTGAAAATGCCGAAGAAAGCAGCTGTAAAGCCTCGAAGTACCGAAGCCGATTTACCACTATACCGTAATTCAATCATTTCGGCGTCGGTCAGTATTTCGGCCCTCCGCCAATATTTCGCATAGAAAAAGACCATCATCATAATGCCCGTTCCTAAGTACCACCAGAGCCAATTGCCATAAATACCTTTACTACGTACTAGTGCGGTGACGGCTAACGGAGCATCAGTAGCGAACCAAGTGGCCGCAATCGAAGTGCCCAAAAGCCACCAGGGTAAATTGCGCCCAGCGACGAAAAAGTCGGTAATGTTCTTTGATTTATGTTTCGCGACAAAAAAAGCGATGCCTATTGATAAGATCAGATAAGCTATGATGACGACCCAATCTAGGAATTCAAGTCCCATAGGCCTGTAGTTTTTGAAGTGGTTGGTTTATTTGCATTTAGTTAAGCAGAGGCAGCACCTCTTTTTGTAAGGTCAGCATTTCATTGCACATATCTACAGCGTTTCGATAGGAGTTTACCGTAGGTTCAATCAAAATGGCCTGCAATAGTTTGTCCTTGGATTGTTCGTTATAGGCTTCTACCAAGAGTTGGTGAATACTGGCATGCAAGCGAATTGTCGCTGCAATGCCTTCTGGAATAGGTTCCATCGATATCGGTTGAATTCCTTCAGCATCACAATAGGCCGGAAGTTCCACTACCAAATCATCTGGTAAATTCGGAATAGCACCTTTGTTCGGCACATTCACTGCTTCAAGCCACTGCTTTTCATTACTGACAACCGATTCCATAATTTGTGTCGCTATTTCACCGGAACTTTTAAAACTTCCATCTTCATTTTCCAATTGTATTTCCTCAGTGCTTCCCACCGGCAATAACTTCTTGCTCCAATCCTTTATCCATTCCCGTTCATAATCCACACGATCAACAGTATACACGCCCTCAGGAATTTGATTATTTTCCCAAGGATGCCCCTCTGTAGGGTCATAGAAAAACTGCAATTGCGGAATCACAAACTCTTCCGCCCAACGGATATATTCTCCGTAGTGATTTGAAGCCGGTGAAGGCCATTGCCCAAAGCGACGGAACAGAATTCTACCCAAGGCCAATTCATGCCATTTAGCTAACCAGTCCCCTTTTTTCTCCACCTCTCGTAATTTTGGGTACAGGTCTTCTCCAGTGGATTTTTGTGCGATTTCTTGAAACCAAGTAAAGTGATTGATACCACAGGCTTTGGTTTGCAAGTCATTTAATGGGACATCCAACAATTCTGACAATTGCTCCCTGCCCATAAAAACGCCGTGACATAGGCCTACAGCTTTGATAGAAGTTAAGCGTGTTACTGCTTCACAAATTTTATGTTCAGGATTGGAGAAATTCAAAAGCAATGCTTTGGGACATAGGGTTTCCATTGCCCTTGCTAAATCCATAATAACCTTGATATTGCGCAGGGCGTGAAAAAGAGAACCTACTCCTCCATTCTCTCCATATACTTGCTTAAATCCGTATTTTCTTGGGATATGAAAATCTTGCGCCCAATAGACATTACGGTCTTTCTCGAGGGCGCAAATGACGAAATCAGCACCTTTAATGGCTTCATCCCTATCTGTAGTTGCAATAATTTTGGCCTGGCGGTTCAGCTTCTCATTCACATACTCCCCATGTTTGACCACATGCTTTAAATGGTTTTTTTCAATATCCATCAAATGAATTTCCAAACCATTTTGACACAATGTTGTGCTCATCAAAATATCTTGTACGATAATAGGTCCGAATTGTAAACTACCAGCCCCGATATAAGCGATTTTAACCATGAAGTATGCTTTTATATCTAGTAAGAGTCTAAATATAGAGGGATTTTACTGCGGAAACAAATTACCAACAATCCCTATTTGAAAGAATAAACCAAGGGAATAGTTTGTAGTAGAAAAATTACCGGTATTGATTGTAGGTCTTCTTAACGATCTCATGCAAATCCGGTATCACCGTTCTTGCGATTTTAGAATTGCCATTCAATAGCACGCAGATACCTAAATCCGATTCAGGATAGACCGCAATCTCATTTCTGTAGTTGTTGACGCTTCCACCATGGTGCCAGATGGTGTATTCTTCACTAGCTTCGGTCTCCTGAAATTGGTGAATGCGCCATCCATATCCATAAGATGATTGTAGATGACCAGGCCATCGCTGATAGTATTTTCTATGGTTGTTCACAGCAATGAAAGGATTGAAAACTTCCTGTAAGGCCTCTTCTTTCATTACTTCGGGGTTATGTCCTAGTAAAAATCGCATCCATTTGGCCATATCTAAAGAACTTGCATTAATGCCTCCAGCGGCAACAGCATTGTAATAGCGATCACGAAGGGGTAAGGTTCTCCATCCACTGCGTCTTTTGGAATGTGGAATTGCAACATTTTCTGTTTCGGTCAAATCTTTATGACTCATGGAAACAGTTGACATACCTAAAGGCCTAAAGAAACGATCTTGTAATAAGGTTTTAGTATCTTTTCCCGTTGCTTTTCTCATTACTTCCTGACTCAACGAAAACATAGCGTTTTGATAACTATATTGGTGTCCTGGTTTACTAATTGGCTTTACTTCATCAAAGCGTGTAGCGATAGCCTCCATTGATAATCCCGCTTCTACCAGGTTTGTGAAACTGTGATAGGGCGTTCCGGAAGTATGTGATAAGATGTGAGCTAATTTGATTTTATCGGTGTTTGCACGATCCCCAAACTGGAATTCAGGAATATAGTCCGTGATTTTATCGTTCCAAGATATTTTTCCTTCAGCTTTTAGGTCTGCAGCTAACACACTCGCAAAACCTTTGGACAAAGAACCCAATCGAAATACGGTTTCCCCATCGACCTTTGCTTTTGCATTAACGTTTCGTTTTCCAAATCCGTCAGAAATCAGAATGGAGTCTCCTTGTACAATACTCACTCCAGCGCCGACAATATCGCCAGCTTGGATTGCTTTATTGAAATAGGCACGAAGCGCATCACGCAATTCCTGTTGGCGCTTTTTATAAATTTCGGCTTTCTTCTTTTCGGCTAGTATTTCCTCAGGACTACCAGTATGTACAACAACTTCGGACTTAGCTTCTGTAAAGCTTGAGGCAGTAGCCAGTATATAGGTAAGGACTAATACAGATATTCCACTTAAGATTTTAAATCTTCGCACGGGACGTTTTAGGTTAAGTTGGGTTTTGGTTTGATTTGGTCTATTACACCAAATAACTGAAAAAGCTGGTTTTTATTATATCTTCTGTTCTTTTTAACGTGCCTGAAAATAACAAATTCAAGTTGGAATTGAAAGCGCCTCGAATGTTAAATTCCGAGGCGCCAATGGTAGTAAACTCTTCGTTTACTGATTGATGATTTTTTGATTTATTCGAATAAAATCTTTGTTGTTGGCCTTTTGTGAAAGGGCCAGAGCACGTTTCGCGATTTTTTTGGCTTCTTCATTTTTGCCTAAATCCTGCAAAATCAAAGCTTCACGCGTCACAACAAAAAACATCGCTTTTGGAGATTGTGTAACTTTTTGAATATATTCCAAGGCCCTCACCAACTCCGTTTGATTTTCATGTAAATACAGGGCTGCAGCGTAGTAATCAAAGATATCCGGACCTGCCAAAGTTTGAATAATATCCTTTGAGATTTGTTCTTTTTCATCTACTAGAATTGGAATTTCTAACCGACTTCTCTCCCACTCTAATAATAACGTAGCACTTTCCATAGTGACATCCTGAAAATGGAGCTCCAAGCTTTCAAGAACTAACTCCCTTTTCTTTAGAGGTACATTTAACTCTATAACGGGGTCAGCTTCTACATAGTCATTCCAATCCGTTGAAGTATGTACATACCAGTTCAGTTTCCAAATAGATTCGTTAGGTACTGCCAAGAGGGAATAACTGCCTTTTTTTAAAACTTTACCATCGATTAAAACATCTCTGGAAAAAGTAATCTTGGTAGCAGCATTAGCACCTACGCGCCAAAATTCATTATAGGGTAGTAAATCTCCGAAAATAGTGCGCTCTCGAACACTAGGTCTGGAATAAAATATTTCTACTTCCGTGAGTCCTATAGTCTGCTTTATGCTAGATGATGGACTCTGCGCCGGTAGTCTCAATTGTGCATGCACGGTCATGACCATAAAAATGGTCGTAATCAAAATAATTTGTTTCATGTTATAAATTTTTATTGAAATAGGCCGAAGGCGAAGTTCCCATCAGCTTTTTAAATGATTTGTTAAATGTAGTTTTGGAATGAAAACCTGCTTCTTGAGCTAAACCAAAAAAAGTTAACTGCTGCGCTTTTTCTGTTTTCGCCAGCGCAACAAATTCCTTAATTCGGTAATAGTTCACATATTCAAAAAAGTTCATTCCGATATTTTCATTCAGTAAACGTGCTAATTCGGGGTCATTAACGCCTAACATCTCCGCCAATTCCGCTTTAAGTAATTTGCTATTTAAATAGGGTTTTTTCTCTAGCATTAAACTTTCCAACTGCTCTTTCAAACGGTCTAAATCAGAGGCACTCAATTTTGACTGAGTATACTTCTTGACTCCTGGTTTGCCCATTGGTAATAACTGTAAGACTTGTGGAGCTATCATTCCGTAATACGTGATAAACAATATAATCAAAACCAAAAGCAACCAAATGTACGGACGCGCATTGCGCTCAAGCATATCGAATCCCAAAAAACTCGTTAACAATAACCCTAACCACACTGCTAAACAAATTCCTGTGATGACTAGGAAATTTTTCAGAAAATTCGATTGTGGTTCGTAAGACAGCTCATTCTGAGCATCTGCCCCAAAAGCTTTGAGCAATTGCCAACCTTTCATCCAATAGAATATATTCACTACCAAACCTACAGCATGACAAGCGTAAATGACCCGCATCAATTCACCTGTTTTGGCCCGTTCAACGATTACCGTATCGTCTGGAATCACAAAATAGACCGTAACAAAAATTATATAAACCAAGGCAGGTAGATAATGTACCAAGTCTTGCTTTGAGAACGATTTTCGCTTAACAATAGAACGGGTGAACAAAAATATGGTCGGACCAAAAAGCAAAGCAGAAAGTTCGGATAAAGAAATCAAACGAAAATTGTAATTTCCAACTCCAGCTGTATACAGCACTTTACCAATTAGGCCGAAGGATACAACACCTATAAAAAAGGCCATATACCCATTGATGCGTTTTCTATTCTTAGGTGAAAACCCGTATATAAATAGCAATAAGAGGCTTTGAAAGAAACCAAAATAGACGAATTGATTTAATAGTGTCTGCATTGGGCGCAATTTACTGAATCACAAATTGATGAACATTACGTAAGGATTGATAAAAGGACAAAGGATGTTTTTCCGTAAAAGTTTGGAAGGCATTTTCGTTTTGCCATTCCACAATACATAATATATCTGCGTTATAATAGTAGCCTAAAGGTGAAGTACCATTTTCAAGAGTTAGAATAATAGTACCGCCAGACTTTTTCACCGCATCTACCCATTTCTTGAAAAAAGTGCGGTCCTTTTTATTGGAATTACTCCATAAGGCGGTTGCTACATTAAACTTTGAGGTGTCTACTGAGAATTGTAAATCTTGTTTCATTTCATAATAGGTTAATCCGAAATAAGGGAAAAGATCTCGTCGTTGTTGGTGGAAATCAGGGAGGCGTTTTGAGATGTTCTCTAAAAAACCAACGCGCTTTTTGAGACTTGACCATTTCCCAAACAAAAAGGCTTGGGCCTTGTTCGTGCCTAAAGTCAATTTTGAAATACCAAAACCTGGTTGTGGTTGATAGCTATATTCAAAAGCTACAGGAAAGGCCGTCTCTTTGTACCTCTTAAATAGTTCACTTGAGTTTTCAACCTGATTTAATAGAATAATGTCAAGCACCTCCCCTTTTTTAAATTCGAAGGATTTGGTTTTTTCTTGCGCAGCGGTGATGGTCACTAGCAAGACTGCAATCAAGAGAATTAGATTTGTAAACTTCATAGAAAAATATGTTTATTGATTATGAAGCAAAGAACGAATGACTATTGAGAACCGCCAAGTTTTAAGTCAATAGAAGGGTACGCATACTGTATTTGGACTCAAAAGTTCCCGATTCGAAGGCTTTTTTATTAAGGGCTTTTGTATAACTTACTAAATAAATAATCCGCCTTGCTTTCTGGTTATGAAAAACTACTACTTCATCATCTTCCTTATACTATTTAGCTGCAACAATCAAGCTAAGAAAAACAATCGACCTAATATCGTGTTGATTATGTCAGACGACATGGGCTATTCAGATATCGGATGTTATGGTGGAATTATCAATACACCTTTCTTAGATGGGCTTGCTGCAAACGGATTACGTTACACACAGTTTTACAATACTGCTCGTTGCTGCCCTTCTAGAGCTGCATTGCTTACTGGTGTCTATCAGCATCAGGCCGGAATTGGTCATATGGTGGATACTCATGGAACGGATATATACGATGGTGATTTAAGTAAGAATGTTGTAACCATTGCTGAAGTACTTAAAGACGCGGGTTACTATACCTACATGTCAGGAAAATGGCATGTGACTCCGTATAAATCCGATGAGACGAATCCGACCAAACAGAATTGGCCGATGCAAAGAGGTTTTGATAAATTCTTTGGAACAATTCATGGAGCTGGAAGTTTTTATGACCCAAACTCTTTAACTCGTGACAACCAATTTATCGCACCATCCGAAGATTTCTATTATACAGATGCGATTTCCGATAATGCAGTTTCTTATATAGAAAATCACGAAACAGATAGTCCATTTTTCCTTTATGTACCATATACGGCTGCACACTGGCCAATGCATGCCAAAACAGAAGATATAGAAAAGTACAAGGGCAAATTCGATACCGGTTGGGATGAAATGAGGGATCAAAAATATGCTAAAATGCTTGAATTAGGTCTTATCAAACCTGAATGGAAATTGGCCAAGAAAGACGATATTTTAAGCTGGGAAGAGACAGAACGAAAAGAATGGTATAGCTCTCTAATGGAGGTTTATGCTGCAATGGTGGATAATATGGACCAGGGCATTGGAAGAATACTAAGTAGTCTTGACGACAAGGGAATTAAGGACAATACACTGATTTTCTTTTTACAAGATAATGGGGGTTGTGCGGAAGAATTTGGTTTTCGGAAAAACATAGAACCCAATCATATAGATGTTGACCCAGATACTATACAACCCATGAAAAAAGACGAATTTCAAACTGAAATGGTGCCAAAATATACTAGGGATGGAAGACCAGTGCTATCGGGTATTGGCTTAGAACCAGGTGGTCCAAACACCTATCTTGGCTATGGAAAACCCTGGGCAAATGCTAGTAATACACCATTTAGAATGTACAAGCATTGGGTGCACGAAGGTGGTATTGCGACGCCGTTGATTGTTCATTGGCCTGAAGGCGTTTCTTCGAAAAACGAGTTTAGAAACGACCCCGGACATCTAATCGATCTGATGGCGACTTGCATTGATGTGGCTGATGCGGAATATCCAAAAATATATAATGATAATAGTATTATTCCTATGGAAGGGATATCCTTAAAACCCACTTTCGAAAATAAGTCCTTGGAAAAACGAGCGATATTTTGGGAACATGAAGGCAACAAAGCTGTTAGATACGGAAACTATAAACTCGTATCAAAATGGAATGAAAAAGCCGAGTACGCCTGGGAATTGTATGATATGGACGTAGACCGAAGTGAGACTAATGATTTAGCTGGTGATTTGCCAGATAAAGTTCAAGAATTAGAAAGTATGTGGATGGCTTGGGCTATAAAGGCGGGCGTCCGAAATTGGGATACTAAAGAATTGGTGCAATGAAATCCTTCCTACTCTTTACAGTATCAGTTTTGCTTCTATATTCAGCATCTTCATGTGATAAAAAAAAGAAGCCTCTCAAGCAAGTTGTTTCGGAAGAAACGATGCTAGTAATTTATGAAGAGATAAAGACACCTTTTAAATATGGCGTAGTTTTTCAACATCCAGATACCACAAAATTGATAGATTCCCCTACTATTTTTCGAAATAGTGATAGCTGGCTTATGACCTATATAGTTTTTGATGGTCAAGGATATGAAACTTGGTTGGCGGAAAGTTCAGATTTATTGCATTGGGAATCAAAAGGCAAAGTCTTATCATTTACAAAAGACACTTGGGATGCCAACCAAAAAGCAGGATATGTTTCCTTGGTCAATTTCGATTGGGGTGGCGATTATGAAGTGGAAAAACACGATGACCGCTATTGGATGACCTATTTGGGTGGAAATACGATAGGTTACGAAGCAGGAGTTTTAAAAATTGGTTTAGCAAACACCACAAATTTGACGAAAGTGCAACCATGGAATACAAATACCAAGCCCGTTCTTTCTCCCGAAGACGATGGCGCACGTTGGTTTGAGAATAAGACCATTTATAAAAGTCTGGTAATCAAAGATACACTTGCTCATACCGGCCATGACTATGTAATGTATTACAACGCTAAGGGTGAAGGTGACTTTGAAAGTATAGGCATGGCCGTTTCAGATGATATGCTTTCTTGGAAACGCTATGGTGAAAATCCAGTCCTTACAAAAAACAAAGGGATTTGCGGAGATGCACAAATCACCAAAATAGATGACATCTATGTCATGTTTTATTTTGGTGCCTTTTGGAAACCGGGGGCCTTCGAACGCTTTGCTTGTTCGTACGACCTCATAAACTGGACCGATTGGAAAGGGACTGACTTAATTGCTCCTTCTGAGAGTTATGATTCAAAATATGCCCATAAACCTTGGGTCATAAAATGGAAAGGCACGGTCTATCACTTTTATAATGCTGTTGGAGATCAAGGTCGGGTTCTTGCGCTTGCAACATCAAAAAACTTGAAAAGTGATTTAGACTAACTCAAAGCTTTCCTCTTTTTTCAACGAGTGCAATTAATCTGTTAGCTACAAAATATAGTCCGTACTGACGAAATTAGATAGTCTAGTCTCCAGTAATTTCTCTAAAATCTCATTATTCAGTTCATTATCTTTTGAAGCAACAAAAGTTCGAATGGAGAATGAACGCAGGGCATCATGAACACTTAAGGTCGCTACAGCAGAATCTTTTCTTCCTGTAAACGGATAAACATCCGGACCTCGTTGACAAGAACTATTCAGATTGACACGACAAACCAAGTTCGCCAAAGTATCAATTAGAGGTGCCAATGCATAAACATCTTTTCCAAAAAGGCTTACTTGTTGTCCGTAATTGCTTTCTGCCATATCATCTAAGGGCTGCTCGATATCATCAAATGATAAGATTGGAATAATCGGACCGAACTGTTCTTCCTCATACACCCGCATATCCTTCGTAACTGGATAAACAACAGCAGGCCAGATATAATTATCAAAATGTTTCCCACCTTTCTTGTTCAATATTCTGGCGCCTTTTGAAACAGCATCATCTAAGAGTTCTTGAATATATTCCGGCTTTTGAGGTTCTGGAAGCGGGGTCAGTTTTACTCCTTCATCCCATGGATTACCAAAGGGAAGTTTATCTACCGCCTCACTAAAACGTCCATTGAATTCGTCTTTTATGTCATCGTGTACGTAAAGAACCTTTAAAGCGGTACAACGTTGTCCGTTAAAGGATAAGGTTCCTGCCAAACATTCATTGATGGTTAAATCTAAATCGGCGTCTGGTAAAACAATTCCAGGGTTTTTCGCTTCGAGTCCTAGTACCAGTCGTAATCGATTACTCTTCGGATGCTGCTCTTGCAAAGCATTTGCGGACGAACTATGACCAATGAGTGCCAAAACATCTACTTTTCCCGTTTTCATTATTGGTCCGGCAATGGCTCTTCCCCTGCCGAAAACCACATTGACTACCCCTTTTGGGAAACTCTCTTGAAAAGCTTCCAACAAAGGTGTTATCAACAAAACACCAATCTTTGCGGGCTTGAATACAGCTGTGTTGCCCATTAGTATGGCGGGAATCAACAGACAAAAAGTTTCATTTAAAGGGTAATTGTATGGTCCCAAGCAGAGTACAACGCCCAAAGGTCCTCTTCGGATATGTGCCATAACTTCAGCGTGCTTTTCAAATTTTGCGGAATCACGATCTAGGGTTTTATATTCCTCAATCGTATCATAGATATAATCCACTGTGCGGTCGAACTCTTTTAGTGAATCTGGATAAGTCTTGCCAATCTCCCACATCAAGAGTTTTACCACTTCTTCCCTCTTGGTTTTCATCTTTTCCACAAACTGCTCCATACATTCAATACGATCCCGCACACGCATTGTAGGCCATGTACCTTGACCTTTTCCATATGCTTTTACAGCGGCCTCTAAAGCATTTAAAGCTTCAGGTTCGCCCATATCAGGGGCACTTCCTAAAAATGTAGGGGCATATGTTTTCGTTGACGAAATTGTTGAATATACGTCTGCTGATTCTCCATTCCATTTTTTTAATTCCCCATCAACCAAATAGTGTTTTTGATGAATGGGATTGTTTATTTGAAATTCGGAGGGTATTGCCGTGTTCTCTTTGTTCATGGTATTGTTCTCATTATTTTGTTAACTATTCCGTCAGTTCGAGCGTCCCGAAGTATAAGGAGAAAATAATCTTTTTACTGGTAAGCATCTCAACTCCGCTCGATGTGACAGATGAGGTACAATCAAAAAATCCCTGATTGCTCAGGGATTTAGTCGTTATACGATTGGTTTCATTGCAGTCATGGATTCTCGTAATCGAGTCCCCACAACTTCAACGGGGTGCTCTCGCAAAGCTTTATTTACTGTTATGAGTTTGGCATTGTCCACTCCGTTGCCACCCCCATAAGCTTTTCCAATTACATCTGTATCAATCTTGGTCATGAAATCAGCTAGTAGTGGCTTACACGCATGATCAAATAAATAGCAACCATATTCCGCGGTATCGGAAATCACACGATTCATTTCGAATAATTTCTTTCTCGCGATGGTGTTTGCGATTAATGGGGTTTCATGTAATGACTCATAGTATGCTGATTCTCCAATTATTCCAGATTCGGTCATGCTTTCATATGCCAGCTCTACTCCTGCTCTAACCATAGCAACCATTAAGACACCATGATCATAATATTCTTGCTCTAAAATCTCTACATCAGCGGCAGGTGTTTTTTCAAAAGCAGTTTCGCCAGTTGCAGCTCTCCAGCCTAATAAGTTCTTATCATCGTTTGCCCAGTCCTCCATCATGGTTTTCGAAAAGTGTCCCGTCATGATATCATCCATATGTTTATGAAATAAGGGACGCATGATGTCTTTCAATTCTTCAGATAATTCAAAAGCTTTGATTTTTGCAGGATTTGATAGGCGGTCCATCATATTGGTGATTCCACCGTACTTCATACCTTCTGTAACGGTTTCCCATCCATATTGGATAAGTTTTGAGGCGTAGCCAGGGTCAATTCCCTTTTCAATCATTTTATCAAAGCACAGGATGCTTCCTGTCTGTAATAGACCGCAAAGAATCGTTTGCTCACCCATTAAATCGGACTTTACCTCTGCAACAAAAGAAGACTCCAATACACCTGCTCTGTGTCCACCAGTACCCACTGCATATGCCTTAGCTTGTTCTAGACCCTTACCTTGTGGGTCATTATTTGGATGTACCGCTATCAATGTCGGTACACCAAAACCTCTTTTGTACTCTTCACGCACTTCGGAACCTGGACATTTTGGCGCAACCATAATAACCGTAAGATCATCTCGTATCTGCATTCCCTCTTCAACGATATTGAATCCGTGAGAATAAGAAAGTGTGGCTCCTTGTTTCATTAAAGGCATCACAGTACCTACAACAGCAGTGTGCTGTTTATCAGGAGTCAAGTTGATTACTACATCAGCAGAAGGAATCAATTCTTCATAAGTTCCAACGGTGAATCCGTTCTCGGTTGCGTTTTTATAAGATTGCCTTTGCTCTTTAATTGCCGCATCGCGGAGTGTATACGAGATATCCAATCCGGAATCTCTCATGTTCAAACCCTGGTTCAAGCCCTGTGCGCCACAACCAACGATTACGATTTTCTTTTCTTTTAAAGCGGATACACCATCTGAGAACTCGCTGGATTCCATAAATCTACATTTTCCCAACTGGGTCAATTGATCTCTTAGTGATAGTGTATTAAAGTAATTTGCCATTTAAATAGTGTTTTAATGATATTTCCCACCGGGAAATCTGTTTAATTATTGGTTCTTAATTTCTTTTTTTGATTTAGTGTTTGTCCCATGAAGGTTAAAAACTCTATTTACTCCTGAAACTCAGTGAGCATAGCCGTAATCTGCATTTCTTCCTTTGAAACTGAAATACGCCCGGAACGCACAAATTGCATAATACCAAAAGGTTTTAGCTGATCATGCATTTCATCAATTTCGCTGCGTCGCCCGGACTTCGCCAAAACGAAAAAATCTCGGGATACCGTCACGATTTGTGAATTACTATCCTTAATAATATTCTGAATTTGTCGCTCATCGAACAACAAACCAGAAGCAATTTTAAATAATGCCGATTCCTGATAAATTGTCTCATCATCAGTATGATAGAATGCTTTAATCACCTCGATTTGCTTCTCGATTTGCCCCACAATATTATGTACCCACTTCTCGGTGGTATGGACGACAATAGTAAATTTAGAAACTTCATCAATTTCTGATTTAGAAACATTTAAGCTTTCTATATTAATGTGTCGCTTTAAGAATATCCCTGATATTCTATTCAGTAATCCTACGTTATTTTCGGAGTATACCGATATGGTAAACCATTGTTTTTCCATGAGTTCTTATCTGTATGCTACTATTCTAATTCTTTTGTAATCTGCGTACCATTTGCCATTTCTAAATAGCGTTGGTTTTAACTTTTCTTCTATTTCAATCATGATATCGGCTATGTCTGAACCGTCTACACCTTCAAAGAAAGGTTTGCAGAACATCGAAAGCCAATCTTTAATTCCGGTTTCTTCATCAGCCAATTCCGTTGGTCGGTCATACCATTGCGCCTCGGTAACTGTAAATCCAACTTTTTCCAATTCCAAGCCATACTCTCCCACAGAGGGAAAATACCAAAGTTTCAGTCCAGCTTGATTTTCATATCCTCTTGCTAAAAGGGATTTTTGCAATTGACCCGTGATAGCTTTGACATTGCCTTTACCACCAAATTCCACGACTATTCTTCCGCCCTTCTTAAGGTTTCTATGCATAGAATGTATAGCTCCTTCATACTCCGTCACCCAATGTAAAGCTGCATTCGAAAAAATAGCATCAAAAGGTTCATCAAATTGAAAATCGCTTGCATCGGCAACTTGAAAATCAATTAATGGAAATTGCATACGCGCTTTTTCAATCATTTCAGGAGATTTATCAAATCCAATTACCTCCGTCGATTTCTCTCGGATTAAATGAGTTAATTCCCCTGAACCACAGCCTAAATCAAGGATTCGTTCATAAGGTTTCGCATCTAGTAAATCAATCAAAGACGCACCGTACTTGTATACAAACGCGTGTTTATCGTTGTATAATTCTGCATCCCATTTGTTTGCTAGTTGTCGCATTCTACTTTTTAACTGCTATGATTAATCCTGTGGACCAGTTCATTTTGGTTAGATTGAAATCTGTTCTGTTTTCCAAATAAGAAACCAATGTATCGACATTTTTATCATGTCCCTCTGGCCAATTCGGCTGGACCGTCATATCATCGATTACATAAAATCCACCTACCTTAACCAGATTCAATATTTCATCTATTTCACTATATTTTCCGGGCCATGCGTCAGCAAATATTAAATCGAATTTATCCCCGTCATAATCCTTAATCCATCTAGTTCCGTCTTCGCATATGATTTCAACTCGTTCATCATTTTGAAAATATTCTCTTGCTATGGCTATCAATTCGGAATCATTATCGACTGTAATCAGCTTTGAATCGCCATCCATTCCATCAACCATCCAAGACAAAGACAATCCGATGCCGGTTCCGAGTTCTAAGAACTTGCCCGCGGTTTTGCTCGAAATCAATGTTTTCAGCAAGGTTCCTATATAAACATCCGAAGGCATTGTAAATCCTATTTCTTTCGATTTACGGACTATCTCTGGATGGATAGTTGGTAGGTCTTGAATATTCGAATCGTTCATTTTCTTAGTTATACCCAATATCTTCGGACAATAATATTTTACTTTTTGCAAAATTACCCGTGCCAAAAGCAACTTCTTTACCTTCTTCGTTATACAAAATAGATTCTGCTACAAAAACCTGTTTTGATTTATATTTTACTTTTCCAACCGCTTTTACTAGTCCTGAATTGACTGGACGAATAAAGTTTAAATTGAATGATGTGGTCACAAGAAAAAAATCTTCAACTAAAGAACTTAAAGCAAAAAAAGAGGCGTCATCAAGTAATTTAAAGTATACTGCGCCATGCATTGCTCCTAAAGCATGAAAATATTTTTCAGAGATATCCAGTCCAATTTCAGCAACACCCTCCCCTATTTTACAAGTGGTTGTGTCAAATAACATCGTATTGACATTGGCTTGCAAATACATTCGCTCTAATTTTTTAAAATGGACATCGTTCATTTAGACTAAATACATCTATTACTTCAATCGAATATCAGAAACCGCCGCACCAGATGGAATCATCGGAAATACATTATCCTCTTTCTCGACCTTAACTTCTAAGAAATAAGGTTTGTCAGAGGCAATCATTTCTTGGATTGTGGATTTTAAATCTTTTCTTTCGGTCACGCATTTGGCTTCAATATGATATCCTTCAGCAATTTTTACAAAATCAGGATTCACCATTACCGTAGAGGCGTATCTCTTATCAAAGAATAACTCTTGCCATTGACGTACCATTCCTAGGTGGTCATTATTCAATACGACTATCTTCACGGGTATCTGATGTTGGAAAATCACACCCAATTCTTGAATGGTCATTTGATAACCTCCATCTCCAATAATGGCCACAACTTCGCGATCCATAGCCCCTTGTTTTGCGCCAATTGCTGCGGGAAGTGCAAATCCCATTGTACCTAATCCTCCTGAAGTGATATTACTTTTTGATTGTTCAAATTTGGCATAACGACATGCAATCATTTGATGCTGTCCTACGTCGGTAACAATGACTGCTTTATTTTTAGAGGCCAAATTGATTTCTTCAATCACCTCGCCCATCGTCAATCCATCTTTGGTGGGATGAATATCGTTCTTAATAACCTCATCGAATTCAATTTGGTGTTTTTTCTTAAACTCCTGGTGCCAATTCTCATGTTTGTTTTCGTTTAGCAAAGGCAATAGAAGTTCTAAGGTTTCCTTGGAATTTCCTAGAACGGCAATATCCGCGCTAACGTTCTTGTTAATTTCAGCAGGGTCTATCTCAAAGTGAATCACTTTTGCCTGAGTGGCGTACTCATCTAGTTTACCCGTAACACGGTCGTCAAATCGCATTCCGATAGCAATCAACACATCACATTCATTGGTCAGTACGTTCGGGCCATAATTACCATGCATACCTACCATTCCCACATTCAAAGGGTGACTTGTTGGAATTGCAGATTCTCCCATAATCGTCCATGCAGCTGGAATACCCGTTTTTTCGATTACAGCTTTTAGCTCTTCTTCAGCTTCACCTAAAATCACACCTTGACCCCAAACGATAAAAGGTTTATTAGCATTATTTATCAATTCGGCAGCAGCCTCAATAGAACCTAAATTAGGTTTAGGCGTTGGTATATAACTCCTAACTCCCTTGCATTTCTCATAAGAAAAGTCAAATTCCTCAAACTGCGCGTTTTTGGTAATATCAATCAAAACCGGTCCGGGTCGACCTGACTTTGCAATATAAAATGCTTTCGCCATGATTTCAGGAATCTCAGAAGCTTTCGTTATCTGATAATTCCATTTTGTTACCGGGGTAGATATTCCGATAATATCGGTTTCCTGAAAAGCATCAGATCCTAAAAGGTGTCTTGGCACTTGCCCAGTAATACAAACCATGGGAGTGGAATCGATCTGTGCATCCGCTAATCCAGTTACTAAATTCGTTGCTCCCGGACCTGAAGTAGCAATGGCTACTCCCACTCTTCCAGAAACTCTTGCATATCCTTGTGCTGCATGGGTTGCTCCCTGCTCGTGACGTGTCAAGATATGGGTCAGTTTATCCTGAAACTTATAAAACTCATCATAGACAGGCATAATCGCTCCACCAGGATATCCGTAGACCAAATCTACATCCTCCGCTAACAGACAATGGATGATTGCCTCTGCTCCCGTAATCTTTACGGTAGTCTTTGTCTTGGTTTCTGTCATTTTCTCTTTTACTGTTTCCATAGGATATCTTGCTTTTAAGGAACACTCCTAAGAACACCCCTAAAGTCCCCTCAAGGGACAATCCATACTTTCTAACTTACTCCTTAAAATTCATCTGTAACACAACCTTGCGAGGCTGATGATACCGAGCGTGCATATTTATAAAGCACTCCTTTTTTAAACTTCAATTCTGGTTGTATCCATTCTGACTTTCGTTTTGCCAATTCTTCATCAGGCACCTGAACATTGATAGAATTTGTTTCTGCGTCAATAACAATGGTATCTCCATCTTGGACCAATGCAATTGTTCCTCCATCTTGTGCTTCTGGGGAAATATGCCCTACGACAAAACCATGCGTTCCACCAGAAAATCTACCATCAGTAATCAGGGCAACTTCTTTTCCTAAACCGGCGCCCATAATGGCTGCGGTTGGTTTTAGCATTTCAGGCATTCCTGGACCTCCTTTAGGACCTTCATAACGAATAACGACGACATCACCTTTCTTAACCAATCCCGTCCGGATACCATCATTTGCATCGTATTCGCTGTCAAAAACTTTTGCGGTTCCTTCAAAGCGTAACCCTTCTTTACCGGTAATCTTCGCTACTGAGCCATTTTTAGCCAGATTTCCATATAGCATTCGTAAATGCCCGGTTGCTTTGATAGGTTTATCCAAAGGCATGATTACATCTTGTCCTTTTTCCAAGTCCGGAACGTTTTCCAGATTCTCTGCAAGGGTCTTCCCCGTAACTGTCAAACAATCACCGTGTAACAATCCGTTGTTTAATAAATACTTTAATACAGCAGGTATACCTCCCACTCTATGAACATCTTCCATTAAATATTTACCACTAGGTTTTAAATCAGCGATGAAAGGCGTTGTATCACTTATATGCTGGAAGTCTTCTAAGGTAAATTTAATATCCGCAGCTCTTGCAATGGCCAAGAAGTGAAGTACCGCGTTTGTAGAACCACCCATAATAGTAACTAAGCGAATCGCATTTTCCAAGGATTTTCGGGTAACGATATCCAATGGCTTAATATCTTTTTCAATCAAAACACGCATCTGCTTTCCAGCAGCCAAGCATTCCGCTTCTTTATTATCACTAATCGCAGGGTTTGACGAATTATATGGCAGCGACATTCCTAAAGCCTCAATAGCTGAAGCCATTGTATTTGCCGTATACATTCCTCCGCAAGCACCAGCTCCTGGAATTGATTTTTTGATAATGCTTTTAAATTCAGGTTCCTCCATCGTACCGGCCACCTTCTCACCCCAAGCTTCAAAAGCCGAAACGATATCCAATTTTTTATCATTATGACATCCGGAGGCGATTGTTCCACCATATACCAAAATGGAAGGGCGATTCAAACGAATCATTGCCATCAAGGCGCCTGGCATATTTTTATCACAGCCAACTACAGTAACAAGACCATCGTATGACATGGCTTGCACTACGGTCTCCATTGAATCGGCAATTACATCTCGAGAGGGTAAGGAAAATCGCATTCCTGGTGTTCCCATAGAAATCCCATCACTAACACCTATCGTATTGAATATAAGTCCGATTGTTTCTTTAGAATTCACACCCTCTTTAACCAATTTGGCCAAATCATTCAGATGCATATTACAAGGATTCCCCTCGTAACCTGTACTCGCAATACCCACCAGTGGTTTTTCAAAATCTTCATCTTTGAAGCCTATAGCATACAACATCGCTTGAGCGGCGGGTTGCGTAGGATCTTGTGTTACATTTTTGCTGTATTTGTTCAATTCCATTTTTATAGTTCTAGCGTTGTCAAACTCGACTTAATAGTCCTCACAAACAAATATAAAAGTTTCATAACCCTTGTATTTTTAACATAGTGAATAGATACAAATTCACTTTTAAGATATTTAATTTAATTATTTGATTATCAATTATATAAGTTGATATTTTTACCATATTCATTGGTGTCATTCCGTCTTATTTATTGCTCTCTGAAAAAACAAGTGTTTCTTTAATGAAGAAAGCCTGTATCAAATATATTTGATACAGGCTTTCTTAGTCAATGAAAATCTATATCATCCCGTTTGTGGGACAATCAGAATGACGTTGACTAACTTCTTATTTGTTTTCATGCACCTCAAAACTAAACATAAAAAAAGCTACAACCAAATTGGCTGTAGCTTTCTTAACTTTGAGTTAGTCTGGTTTTACTTTACCAGAACATTTTTAGCATCAGACCAATTCGGTCCTTGCGCCCTCAGGATATATTTACCTGAAGGTATATGATCAAGTACCAAATAGATAACAGCTTTACCGTTCACAATTTTATATGTTCTTGGAACATTTATCACTCTACCCATCATATCGTACAATAGCATTGTCACGTCCTCCTGTCTATCGGGGAAGTCCACCGTAGCCTTCAGGCTTGCAGATTGTAATCTTGAATTGTCTTTAGACGCTTCCGGAATATCGAAGGCGATAGTTAATGTTCCGCCCGATTGAACTGGAACAGGATACACTGTGGACATTTTAGGAGAGGCTTCGGTTTTCGCTCCATTGTCACAAGTACCTTTCGTTACCGTAATTTTATCCCTTGTAAAACAATCAACGCAGTTTACGGCTTCAACGACATAAGTACCTGGCTGATTAACCTTTATCGTCTTTTGGTCAGCATTACCCACTATATTACCGTCTTCAGTAGTCCATTTGAAAGTTACGCCGTTCTCGACACAAGGGTCTATCGTTACATTTACGTCACCTTCAGAGTAGAATCCATCACCACCATCAACATAGAACCAACCTGAGGCTCCGAAACCAGTTCTTGTAACATCAGCACCATCTCCCATTTGGAATGCTGCCTCCTTTACAGAAAGGTTAAACACACCATGATTCTCCGATGTGATTGTACCAGACCAGGTTGTCCAATACTCCCAATCTGAAGTGTCATATTGTTGACATGCATTGTTTTTAGGACTTCCCACAGGAGTATTCGTGGTATAACCCGTGTAAAGAGCATCAATTTTAATCACATCTTTTCCATTACTCGCCGTGGCCGTATAACGCGCTGTATTATCCGCATACCTTTCAAATTTCTGCTCGGAAGCTTTGAATTTGAAATTGTCAACATGTCCTGTAGAAACAAGGTATACTTCATAATTTCCCTCTGGACCATAACAACGCTCTTGGTCCTTGATGGGATAGACACATACTCCAGGGCAATCTGCAGTATTATCCAAAATATCCGCAGTTATCTCAATCGTTTCGTTGGTACAGATAGTTGCATCATCGCCAGCATCGATATTGATGTCACAAATTTTAATTAATCCGCCATCAATACTAAGATCGTCCACATCTGTAACCTCAAAACATTCTGTACGACCATTTTCGTTGGCATCAGAATCTTTGGTGTCATCAGTACCGGTATCGCTATCGGTAAACTCCATCCCGTCAGGAATATCACCAAAGACTACATAATATTCACCCGAGTTTGGACAAACTTCAAAAGTATAAGCTCCAGGCTCTCCGGCAGCATTATCGGCTGTCATAGTGGAAGAAATGGCATCACCATTGCACTGGTATAAGGTAACTTTTACATCGTTAACTCCAGAAGCACTATCATCTTGCAATCCGTTTCGATTTTCATCCAACCAAACGAAATCACCAATGCTAACCTTCTCTTCAACGCTGACCATAACCTCATCGCTAGCTTCGCAACCTTCGTCGGATGTTACCGTCACTGTGTATGTAGTTTCTGTAGTTGGAGCTACTTTAATTGCTGCGGTAGTCTCACCAGTAGACCATAAGTATGAACCTTCGCCAGTGGCAGTTAACATAACTTCTTCACCAGAACAAACAGTTACATCATCACCAGCATTTGCAGTAGGTCCTTCATTACGTATTACGCTAATTGGGTTTGAAAGATTAAAACATCCCTCCAAATCATTGGCATTCGCACCCATGGAAGCGCCTTGTAATCCGTCTTCGAAAGCTAAGTGCCATACAAGGCAAGTGCCCGGGCCAGCCCCATCGAAATCGATTGCTTTTACTTGGTCTAAAGTAGCTGGAAGACCAAGAATCTTTCCATCTGAATCAGTCACTACAAAGGTGTTGTTCGCACCAATACTATCTCCGGAAACACTAATCGTATTATCTGTAAGAAAATCAGCTTCCCCATCAATACAGAAAGAGTCTCCTCCTGTAAGCTCATATGCTTTAGGGTTGATAACTTCAACAACAACGGTATCAGTTGCAGTACAGCCTTTACAATCAGAAACGGTAACGGTATACTCACCAGCTTCTGTAACCGTAATCGATTGGGTAGTTTCCCCAGTTGACCAAAGGTATTCTATCGCTTGGTTCGGATTCTCAATTTCCATTGGAACGAGGTTGGCGAACCATTCGGTACATTCACCGAAAGCACCACCCGTCCAAGCACCTAGTCCGTATTGGCTAGAATCAAAACCAGCTCCATCAGCAAGAATATAGTGCGCATTGAAGCGCGTCCCCACAGATTGAGCAATACCATCTACGGTTATCGCACCAATAAAAGAACGATAGTAGGTTTCTGGACCAGATATACCGTCTAAATAACAAGAGGCATTCCAAGTAGTACCCGAATTCTCCCTATCGGACAATTCCATATTTACAGTGGCAATTCGACCATTTTGGTCAATCACAGTACCCGTAATAGTGGCCGTATTATCAGCATATTCATTTAAAATTAAATCATCACCAGCGCTCCATACATAATCGATACCTTGACAGCCAGCGCCTTTTTGGAAAATTACTCCTGGGTCTGCTGTAAAACAACCCGCTTCTGTATTTGAATCAGTGATTTTATAGGAAGAAATAATTTCACTGCAAGTAGACTCATTTGAGGCATTTGCAGTCAAAACATATTCCTCGGCCGTACAACTTGTTTGGTCTTCACCAGCATCCACGGTCAAATTACACTCCTCCTCACAAGAAGAAAATATCTTTAAATCATCTAAATCCCATGCGGAAACGGAGGCACCGTTACCTACTGGGGCATAACTATACAATTCAAAAGTAAATATGCTAGTTACCCCAGCAGCTACTATAAAATGTTCATTATGGTTGAAGTTGAATTCTGAGGTATACCAAGATTGCGTGGTGGCTAAATCCGATATCACCATAATTTCTGCACCGTCTTTCGATACGCGAATTCCAAATTTTGTTGGATAGTTGTTTGGTCCTGTAGAACCTGTAATTCCAGTGTTGTTCCAAAGGTATTGATGAGGCGCTAGTTGTTTAAATGAAATTCCATCCAAACGGCTGGCCTTATCATTTCCACCATTTAGTTCAATATCAAATCGTATAGCCAAATCGTGATCTGCGGTGTAATGACCATCTGTACTTGACTGGAAACAAGCGGCATCACCCGCAGTGCCATGCTCATCACTGGTACATGAATGATTACCTGTGACTCGGTAGATTTGTCCCCCGGAAATGGTAGCACAAGAATTACCAGTCACCGGTGTAAACTCAGTATAGTCTTTGAAAGATTCATCATGTGAAAACGAGGCACAGGCATTAAAATCATAAATCAATGCTTCTGTAGCATCTGTAAATGGAAGCGTGTTGGTTGTTTGAGCAAATAAAGACGGTCCTCCGCCAAAATACAGTAAAATAATAAGCATGGGTGCCAAAAGACGGAATCTTCTGGGAACCGGGCTTGTTCTTAAATTGAATTGGTCGTGTAGTTTTTTAATCATAATAGTAGGGTTTATAGATTCAGTTGTGTTTATTTCTTTAAGATTGTTCCATAAGGTTTTAGTAAATCAGGACTATTACTTCAAATGGAAAATTGAATTGGCTACACTAAATCGCTAGTGAAGATTACAGCTTTTAGTTTGAGGATTTGGGACATTCATAGGTTTAGAATTTGGGATTAGGGATGATAAACTTAGGAAGTATCTAGAATCCATTCCGACCAAATAGAAGATAATCGATAAGGACTAAAAAAAGAACTATGAACGGTGTTTCACTTTACCGTTCGTCGAATGAAGCCTTAGTTAAAATGCAATTTAAAATTAATCGAAGGTGTTTATAATCAAGTATTTAACCTCACTAGTTTAAAAGAAATAGTATCGCCATATTTCTTTTGGGCCAAAATAGAAATCGCCTTATCAGAAAGCTGTAAAATGCGTGGATACCCACCAGTAGTTTGACCATCTTTCATTAACACAATCAATTTACCCGATGGGGTAATTTGAATTGTACCTGGCAAAGTTGCCGAAGTTAGCATCGAATGCGAATGCCCTTCAATAGTTTGTTCTAATTGATATGCCATGCGATTATAGTCTTTTGCCACTGTAAAGTTCTTAGCAAACAATTGTTCTAACTGCCTATCGTTTAAAAGTTCGAACTCAGGACCTATTGCTACATGCAATATCTTTTCATCTAAAAACGAATCTACTTTTAACTCTGAAATTTTGGCATTATAATTCTCACACGCTTCATAAACCAACTCCGATTGATCACCTAAATGACTTTTATCAGTTAATGGATAATAAAAAGACCGACTTCCAATAACCATTGGAGTTTTAAATCCGTTTTTAATGGCCAAATAATTACGAAAACCCTTCTTTAGACGTCCGTAGGAAATGATATCTCCTTTGATGATTTTATAGACCCTATACTGTTCAATCGGATTATTGTTCAGCGTAACCGATATATCAGCACCTCCTAAGCAGACGTAAGTTGGTTCTTCAAATAAAAGTGTTGGGCCCGTCATTGTAATCTCCATGACGGCGGCTTCAATTTTATTGTCAAGGAGTTTGTTGAGTTTTGATGCAGAAAAGGAGTCCATATAGCCGGCAACTGGTACTCCTTTGTTCAAATAACCAAATCGACCAGCATCTTGTATGGTAGTGAAAAAACCTGATTTCAATACTTTAAGCATCCCATTTGGTTTTTTCAAGTTTATAGATACCAACTTCCCCTTCAATTTTATGTAAATCGTACTCTGCCCTTTCTATGGCAAAAAACTGGACCTTATCCCCAACGCTGACAAAACACGGGTTATCGCTTTTCGGATTGAACATGGGCACCGAACAATTTCCAATGATATTCCATCCTCCTGGGGATTCTTGTGGATAGATTCCTGTCTGCTTTCCAGCGAGCCCTACAGCGCCCTTTTGCACTTTTAGCCGAGGTGTTGCCCTTCGAGCGATTTCCAGGGATTTCGGCAAACCACCCAAATACATAAAACCTGGCAGGAACCCTATTCCAAATACCGTGTAGACGTTTTCGGTATGCTGTTTCACTACCTCTTTGATATTCAAGGATAACTTCTCAGCAACCTCCTCTAAATCTATTCCAAAGTCCAAGTCATAACATACAGGGAGTTTCCAGAGGTATTTTTGCTTTGGTTTGCTATCTCCGCATTCGCCGTACCATTGTTTTAATCTTTTTATCAGTCTATCAAATTGAATAGGTTCCTGGCGAAGTATTAAGGTGATGGAGTTATATGCAGGTACTATTTCCCATTTATTGATATCCAAACAACTTGTTTCTAAAAAATTGGAAAATCTTAGAATATCATTAAGAATTACCTCATCTACCTTATTTGGCCATTCTACCAAAATTGCATGAACGCCAAAAGGCCGTATGGAAATAGAAAACTTACTCACGCTTGATAAGAATATTATGTTCAGGTAATGCACTTGTAAGGTACATCAATATTTGCAAAGCAGAAGGAGTATCACCATGAATACAAAAGGTGTCAGCCTGAAGTTCTACATGACCACCATCCTGCGTTTTTAATCGCCCTTCTTTGACCATTGAGAGCAAATGCGAAAGCACCAGTTCAGGTTTTTCAATAACAGCATTTGGAAGTTTTCGAGACACTAAAGAGAGGTCTTTGTTATAGTTTCGGTCACCAAAGGCTTCATATTTTATATTAAAGTTTTTCTTTAAAGATTCTGCTTCAATTTTCGAATTATAAGGAACATATAAGAAAACATAACCCTTATACATTGCAATAGCCTCTAAAAAGACCTTGGCCAAGTCTTCATCTCTTACAATATCATTATACAAAGCACCATGAGGCTTTATATGGTGAATCGGTACATTTTCTTTTTCCAAGACGGAGGTAAAGCTTTCTATCTGCGTTTGAATGCTCTTAACTAAAAGTTCGGAAGGAATATCCATGGAAACCCTTCCAAAATTTTGTTTATCAGGGTAAGAAGGATGTGCTCCCACCCTCACCTTGTTTTCCTTTGCCAAGCGAACCACATTGGTCATTGTTTCAATATCCCCAGCATGGCCCCCACAAGCAATATTACAAGACGAAATCAAGGGAAGTAGCTCAGCCTCGTTGCCTATGCCTTCGCCCACATCACAGTTGATATCGATACTGTACTTTTTCATCTATAACATTCCGATTACTTTAAAAATACTTTTGGCTCCCAATACAATGGCTAAAGCAATGATTAGCAGTCCGAAGATATTCTGTAGGAGTGTATTCTTGTATTTTCCCATGACCGAAGGGCGATTCACTACCCACAATAAGAAAATTGCAATTGCGGGTAGTAGAATACCATTGGCAATCTGAGCAAATTTTATCACTTCAATAGGTTTGATACCAAAGGACATAAATAATACTCCTACTCCCAAGATAATCATCCAAACTAATTTGAATTTTAGATGTTTCAAACCGACTTTCCATCCAAAGCAGCTGTTGGCGACATATGCGGCTGCTAAAGGCGCAGTAATTGCAGAAGTAACTCCAGCAGCAAATAGACCGATCCCCATAAAGTACTTTGCGGCATCACCATAGAGTGGTTGGAGACCTTTCGCCAAATCCATGACATTTTTTACTTCTCCACTTTGGATGGAAGTTGCGGCAATAATAATGGACATAGAAACCAATCCACCAAGTGCAATGGATATATAAGTGTCTCTTTTTACTGCTTTCAAATCATCGGGAGATTTCCATTTTTCACTTACCAAGGACGCATGCAAAAATAAATTATAAGGCACTACTGTAGTACCTACCAATGCTATAATAGTCAGTATGCTTTCATTGGGAACTGATGGTACAAATAAACCTTTTAGCATTGCCATGACATTTGGCTTGGTGATAATGGCAGTTACCAAAAAAGAAAGACTCATTACAATTACTAACGAAACCAATACTTTTTCTAGCACTTTGTAGCTACCTATATATAAAAGGATAAAAGCGCATATTCCAATTATCCAAGGGTAGAAAGAAATATAAGTGGTGCCAAAAATAGCTTCAAGACCCAAAGTTGCTCCGCCAATGTTGCCAGCTTCGTAGGCTGCGTTACCTACTACGATAGCCCCAAGTACAATAGCAACCACGGTATATCGAATCCAAGGTGTTTTGAGTTCTTGCTTAATGACCTCGGCAAGTCCCTTTTGAGTGATTATCCCTAAGCGTGCGGACATCTCTTGTAACACAATCGTGGCCAATACGGAAAGTAACATCGCCCATAAAAGCGCATAACCAAAATCCACTCCAGCCAAAGTACAGGCCGTAACAGTACCAGGACCAATAAAAGCAGCCGCTACTAAAACTCCCGGACCTATTTTTTTAAACATATTACTCAGCTTTATTTAAGGCATAGATGGCAAAAGACCCTAACCAGTGGGTCCCGCCATAATTATCATCCACGATATTTGGTAAAGAATATTCGATATGCTCTTTTGCTATTTCCTTAATATGGGTGTATTCAGGTAATGCCTCGGCAATTCCATATAAACACCAAGCTCTGCTGAAGTTGAGTCCGTCTAGATGTACCAACTTACCATCGGTTCTATCCAAAATTTTTCCTGGCACCAATTTGAATTCTGGATTCGTCAACTGGGGAAGAAAGGTATCAAACCATACTTTGAATTCAATTTGTGCATAAATCCTAGAAACCAAATATGCTTCCTCCAAGCAGGGTGACAAGAAATCAAAACCGCTTGGCTCCCACTCCAATGGACAACCTACCATGGTATTATCATTCGAGTAAAAGCGTTTTACCGTTTTTTCTATCTCTGCCTTTAAATCTTCATCCTTCAATGTTTCTGCATAATCAAGTGCAAATGAGAGACCGAATGCCGTATTGGAATGTTCACCCACTCGAATGGGATAGTTCAGTTTAGGAAGGAAATCCAGATAAGACTGTGCCATTAAATCAGTTAGCGGCTGTAGATTCTTTTCTAAGTCTCTGGCTAAAGGATCATTCCAAGTGTGCAGTTCTTCCGCCAGTTTTAGAATCCATGCCCAGCCATAGGTCCGTTCGTAAGAAGCATTACCCGGGATTTTAAAATAAGCTACCTCAGCCAAAATATTTTTCTCCGAAAGCGATGTCACTAATTTCTGGCGTATAGCAGCAGCCTGGTTCAAACTCGGAAATTGCTTGAGCAAAGAAACTAAGGACCAGTGGCCATGTACTGCGGAATGCCAATCATAACAACCATAAAAAGCAGGGTGCAATTCTTTTGGTTCTCCAATAAAGGATGCATCATTCAATGACTGGTTTAGCTTATTTGGGTATTCTATCGAAATACATTCCAAAGGAAGCTTCGCCAATCGATTTGCTTCGGTAAAAGTTAATTTAGGAGCATTATGAGTTTCAAGCAAAATGGGTTCTACTTTCACTACATCTTTACAACCTAATAGTATGGTAAGAATAAAAAATAAAATAAAAGTTGAATAACGCATACTAAAATGAAGCTTCTTTAAACGATTTGTTTGGTAAATATAATGAACTGAAATTGAGTTTTGGTTTTAACTACAATTTTAGCAAGTCGTAGTAAAATTTCCGTTTAGGAACATATTGTCCTTTCTGGTTTTTTCTTTAAATTTTTAACAAATTTTGTGCAGTTCATCTAAAAAATTGCAGTTCGTCTAAAAGTGCCATACCATACATCGGAATTATATACTAATTCAAAATTGGCGTGGTTATACTAATCCCAAATCAAAATTAACCTACTTAAATGACCTGTTTAGAATGTAATGTAGAACTCGGTTATGTCGACCATAAAAATTCGATGGATTCTTTAGGAATTGAACTGTGTCACCAACACAGAACTCGAATGGAAAAGTTGAATAATCAAAACGGCACCCCCATTGAAGCCATACAGTTATACTATGGATTAAAGGAGGTAGGCGTTAGCGCAATGTTAGAATGGTGGGATGGCAAAAAGTCTATAGACATTGCCATTTCAAGAGTCAAACTAAATATTATTGTGGATTGTGAATATCATATGATGACGCATGAACAAGCCATTAATGATTTAGAAGAGGCCATGCATTCGTTTAAAAACGGATTTACTACAATCCGTATTCCCCATGTTTTAATCAAGCACTATTTGAAAGAGACCGTGCATAATATCATTGGTATTATGGAAGGGCTTCGTGCGAACATTAAGGCTATTTAACCTTAAAAATGTATCCCTATGTCAACCAATAAAAAGATTTTGAAAATACCACTTCGTATTTCATTGGCCATTTTATTATCTGGTATAATGGGTAAATTGTTTGAATGGCCCTACACTTCAAAAATTCTATTATCTGGTTTTGCAACTTTAGGTATTTTATACACGATTCGGTTCTTCGTGAAAAGTGAAAAGCACTTTTTGGACTATATCAAGTTAGTACTTGTTTCGTTTTGGTCTTTGTATGGAGTTTTCACAGTACTGAAATTTCCTTATACCCTTTTCTTTCTGACAATGACGTCCATTGCATTTGTTTTATGGTTTATTATGGAAGGAACGGCATACTTCTTAGATGAAGATCGCCGAGCTCAAAACACCCTCTACCACATATTATGGAATTGTGCTTTAGTTTTGGGTACATTAAGTGTAATCTCTGGAAGCCTTCTTAAAATACTGAACTGGGATTATTCTCTTCATCTCCTATCATTGGGTATAACAATGATTGCCGCTTACATTTTGAAAGATGTTTTTGTACCAGAAACGCCCAAGGAAGACGAACACAATCACGAGGAATACCAGCTCTAAACCCCAAACTTAAATAACTTTCGGTATAGCTGGCCAAATACTCGACCAAACCGGCGCGATAGATTTTTTATGTATACTCCATAGCAATATCTTTGTTTAGAACTCAAAGAAGATAAATTTGTAATGAAGAGCCTACGATTCATATTACTCGCATTTCTATTTGGCAATTCACTTTCCAACTATGCCCAAGAACCTTCAAGAATGCAAGAGGTCGTGGATATTCATGATGAAATAATGCCCAAAATGTCAAATTTGGTGAAGCTGATAAACCAACTCCAGCCCAAGGTTGATTCTACAAAAACAGGACAAAAACACCAACAAGCCATCAAGGCTTTAAAAGCCAGCAACAAATCTATGATGACTTGGATGCAAGGCTTTGGCGAACGCTTTACAGCTGATGAGATGATGAAAGGAAAAGCACTTAACGAAGAAAAAAAGATTTGGCTTGATGAGGAATATAAAAAAGTAAAAGCACTTCGCAAGGAAATTAATTCCAGCATAAAAAAAGCAGAGCAATTGTTAGAACAATAATTTTCAAATCCAATTGAATGCAATTCTTTTTATTTAAAGCAACTGAGGTGACCAAAGAACAGTTTTGGACAGGTGCTGCTATCATTGGGGGTATCATACTGGTATCGTACCTCATCACGACCTATACCAAATATGGAGGTGGTGGCGACTATGGAAATGGAGGAGATGATTTAGACAGTACTGATGTACTATAATTTCTGAATCTAACGAATCAGTAACTTCTTAATTAGTTGTCATAATGGCATACTATTTATTAGTATCTTTCTATTCAAAATGAGATACTTATGAAAACAATTGACCGACGTAAATGGCTAAGAACAGTTGGCCTTTCTGGGGGATTTGCGATGCTGGGAGGCTTAGAAGCATTAGCCCTTGAAACACCGAGCATACCCGATTTAAAGAACAAAATTGCCAAGTTAAGTTCCAACGAAAACCCCTATGGGCCTTCAAAACGCGTGCGTCAGGCCATTACCAATACTTTTGATAGTGCTTGTCGATATCCATTTGCAGTATTAGGTGAATTGGTACAAATGATTGCCGAAAAAGAAGGTGTTTCCAAAGACCATATCGTAGTTACCGGAGGTTCAGGAGAGGGACTTTGCACTGCAGGGCTTATTTACGGAATGTCAGGCGGGGAAATTGTTGCCGCTGACCCAACCTTTCAACAAATATTAAGGTATGCCGAGGTACACGGTTCTTTTGTGCATAGGGTGCCCGTAGATGAAAACATGAATCACGATTTGGACGCTATGGAAAAACGTATTACCAGTAAAACGAGCTTGGTTTACATCTGCAATCCGAATAACCCAACGGGAACCATTATAGAAAAAAACAAACTCAAAGATTTTTGCAGTTCGGTAAGTGAAAGGGCAGTTGTTTTTAGTGACGAAGCCTATTATGATTTTATAACCGAACCAGATTACCCGTCCATGGTCGAATTGGTTAAGGAAGGAAGCAATGTTATTGTTTCTAAAACTTTTTCAAAGGTTTACGGAATGGCAGGACTTCGCATTGGATACTTGGTGACGCGACCCGATATTGCCAGACGTTTGAAGAGTAGTGTTATGGCGAGAACGAATATTCTGGCAATCGCTGCGGCAAAAGAAGCCTTGAAAGATGATGAGTTTTATAAATTTAGTATTCAAAAATCTTCAGAAGGCAAACAAATAATTTATAATTCGCTAGATAATCTTGGTTTAGAGTACATAAAGTCACATACCAACTTCGTCTTCTTCAAATCAGGAAGACATATTGATGAACTTATAAAAGACATGAAAAAGGAAAATGTCGCAATAGGTAGACCATTTCCTCCTTTTTATGACTGGGCTCGTATCAGTACAGGTAGGATTGAAGAAGTGGAACAATTCGGAAAAGCCCTAAAAAAAGTTATGGCATGAGTAACTTTTTGAAAAACACAAAAAACCTCATTACAATATGAGGTTTTTTTTTGCGTTAAAAAGTTAGTCCCACACCAGAGCCCTTATAAGTCCGGTAATCTATTCATAATGAAACACATAGTCTTTTTCGCTGTAGCGATATGCTTTTTTCAATCTTATTTTCTCCATTCCAAAAATGGCCATACTAACACGCTTTGTGCAAATCAAACAGAGCAATCCTATTCAAAAACTGCCATTACGATAAGTAATCCGAATAGCAATACCGTTTGGATGTCACCTGGTAAGGCCAAGTTAGAATGGTCTACTGAAAACATTCCTGAAAACAAAACCATACAGTTCTATTTATCAAAAGACGATATGGTTGTACAAGAGCTGGGTATTTTCAGCAATACCAATTTCATTGATGAGATACAACTTGATCCAGGTATGGAGGGTGATAATTACCGTGTATTCGGTATTGAATTATTTCCTGAAGATAAATACAGTATAGCAAAGTTTGCCACCTCAATGTTCACTATTAAGAAAGTACCGAGAGTAAAGTCAACTGTTGTCGAGAAGATTCCCGAAAAGCCGGTTATCCGAGAGAATTTTGATGGTAGAAGTATCAACTATGTCAAAGAATTAAACGTAACCGGTGCAAACATTCAAATTAATCTTTGGGACCATGGTAGAAAAGATGGGGATATCGTTTCCATTTATCTAAATGGTGAGGCAATTGTCTCCAAATATCTTTTGGAGTATACCAAGAAAGTTTTCGAGCTAAAGCTTGACCCCAACAAACCCAATGATCTATTCTTATACGCACACAATCTGGGACAATACCCTCCGAACACGGTTTCCATAGAAATAACAGATGGGGCAGTTTCTGAAAATATTATTCTTAACTCCGATTTGAAAAGCTGCGAGGCCGTTTTGATAAACGTTACTAAGTAGTCGCTCGTCGCACGTTGGTTAGCGGAAATATATAGGAATAGGCCAATTTATAGTTTACCAGGTAAGTACAACTCTGTTAAACTGCTATTTTTCAAGGATATACGTAATTTTCTTCTTTTCCTTTCAAAGATGAACCCGTACCACTAATCGGGTATTTTACATCAAATCGAGTATTCTGTTCGTTGCACGAATCAAATACTTCTTCATTGCCCTCATCCCGTTTTATATTAAAACCCAATATTATGGATGAGAAAACTACAATTAACGACATTTTAGTTTACGCATATTGCGGCTTTTGTTTTCTATGGAGTATCTATGTGCTCTTCTTTACCGATGTGTAAGTAGCAAAAGTACTTTTTGGTTATTAAAAAATTGAATGGGTTGAGAAATACTGTGCCTTCTTAACCCATTTTTTTTTAGCACCTTTAGGATAATTGGAAATTTTTATATACTTTTCCTTTTGCCCCGTCTTTGTTAAATTCGATAAGAGATGAAAACAGACGCAAAAGATTTAAAACTGCTACCCCTAACATCTTTGATTAAAACCGGTGAAGTTGATCACGCTGACTGGAACTATCGCCCGGTACTCGGTACGATTTCTTGTTCCCGATTTCGCTTGGTTAAAAAAATGCTTGTCGAGAAGCACGGTGAACGTCTACTTGAGATTGGCTACGGAAGTGGTGTTTTTCTTCCTGAATTGGCAAATCATGCCGACAAAGTTTACGGTGTCGACATACATGAAAAAACCGCAGAAGTTGCTGAAAGACTACTAGAGGTTAATGTTGACGCAGAACTTGTTTCCGGTGGAGCGGAAAAGATGAAATGGGAGAATAACTCTTTTGATTTTGTAGTTGCGGTAAGTGCTTTGGAATTTGTTTCGGATTTAGATGCGGTTTGCAGAGAGGTAAAGAGAATTCTAAAACCCAACGGAAGCTTTATGGTTGTGACTCCCGGTAAATCACCCCTCCTAGATTTTGGGCTAAAAGTCTTAACCGGAAAAAGTGCTAAGGAAGATTTTGCTGATCGGCGGGAAATCATTCTTCCAACCCTTCTCAAACACTTTAGTACCAAGCAAAAATTGACGTATCCAAGACATGGGGCATCATTGGTGAAATTGTACACTGCTTTAGAGCTGACACCACTCGCTGACTAGAAAGCCATTAGCGCGTTCAGACAAATTCTTTTTGACTTTCAATAACATGTATCCTTCTGGCCAATTCCTGGCCTAGTTTTTCAACAATCCCAACTACCAAGGCATTTCCCATAAAAAATGCTCTTTTCGTATCCGAAATCCCCTCCAATTGGGTGTGATTGTCTGGAAACATATTTAAACGCTCCAATTCTACAGGCATAAGTCTTCGCAATCTTCCATCCTGCTCTACTACATGTTTGAAACGCGAAGGAGATGCACCACCCTCTCCTGTTATAATGGTTCTTGATGCATTGTCTAAGGCATCAGGAAAAATCATACTGCCTTCACTGTAATTATATTTAAACCCTTCTTTGGTTTGTCGTACTTCCTTTTTTGCACCCTTTAAGTATTTCCATCCTTTGGCTTTGGTAATATCCGCTTTGGTAATAAAGAATTCTTCGGGAACATCCTTTGAATCAATTAGCATATCCCCCAGGGTTTGCATTGGCCCACCAAAAGATGGGATCGTCTTCGCGGTGATAAACTCCCCATTAATCATCAAGCCGCTATTCGCGAACGGACTGTCTTTTCCTACAAGATTAAATTTTTCGGAAACTTGTATTAAATCATTTCCTATTGTTCCACTGTGTAATAAACCGCTCAATATTTCCCTTATGGGAAAAGCACTAGCAATAATACCATCAGTATCCAGCCAATCTTCCTTGTTAACAGTGCTTTCAATTCTCTTAAATAAGTCTGAGCTCTTATGATACGCCAAAAAGAATACCCTTCGCCTTCGTTGCGGCATACCATATTCCGCAGCATTGATAACACGCCACTCCACTGCATACCCCAAATTGTTCAGTGAAGCTAGCATTACTGCAAAATCCCTTCCGCGTTGTTTTGACGGAGATTTTAATAACCGATCTACATTCTCTAGCATTAAGTATTTCGGCTTTTGTTCTTTTCGTCTTAAGATAGCTTCGATACTCCACCATAACACGCCTTTTTTACCAATTAAGCCTTTTGAGTTTTTTAAAGTGGTTGCGACGGAATAGTCTTGACAGGGAAACCCCCCAACCAACAAATCATGATCGGGAATTACATAAAAATCATTTTCAATGACCTCTTCGATATTAGCTCCGTAATGATTGGAATTTGGCCAACGGTTTTCATAAACCCTATTCGCATGTTGTGTCTTCGTACTTGGCTCCCATTGATTGCTCCATACTACTTCATAGTTGGCATCTTCTCTTTTGGGGTAGCCTTCAAGGCCGATTCGAAACCCGCCAACTCCCGCAAAAAGCTCAATAACTCTAATGGGCATGCATTATGATATTTAGATATACAAATGAGAAATCCAAATTATCGAATTTGGTCGGGAAAATTAATTAATCGTAAGAAATTCAATACAGTATTTTTCAACATTAGCGAGTAAAGTCCCGAACTGCACGAACTAGAAATTGACGGTGCTCGGCTTCTTTGTTGTAGTGATAAGAGGTATTCCCGGTACGGAATTGTAAAAGCCGCGCCTGGAATTCATCATAAGGTGTTGCACTCCAATATAACTTGTCCGCAAATTCTGCACTGTTCGATGCTCCTTGTCCCAAGGAGTTGTATAAAACTTTCAATTCATCTAGTGTTGGTAATCGCCACCCTTTGCCCAATTTATCATGGATAATCATCGCATCCGCCCAGGGCATAGGGCCCGCGTCATCTATATGCACTACCTTTCCGGACTTACCATCCGAATCTATGGCGAACACTATGCCGCCATCATATTGGTCCCCAATTACCAATTCCGGGAGAGATTCTTCCTCGACCACAGGTTCAGTTTCAGTTTTTTCAACGGGAATTGAATCTTCTACATCCACTGAATTGGTATCTACAGCAGGTTCTATCGCTTCGTCGGTTCCGCTATTGAAAGTCCATATGCCAATGATTGCTAGAGCAGCAATGATACCGGCTATCAAAAACTTCTTTCTCGATTTAGATTGCGACTGCTCTAAGGTTTCCTCGACAGGAGTATTGTTCTGCGCTACCTCTTGTTTTTTTTGTTGTTCAAGCTTCCATCGCTCTTGCTCTTCTTGGTTTTTTAGTTCAGCTTCCTCCTTCTTTCGCCTTGTCTCCTCTAACTTTCGGGATTCCTCGGCTTCTCGCAGCTTTTGTTCTTCAGCTTTTCTTTTTAGCTCCGCTTCCGACCGTCTTTGTTCTTCAGCCCTTGCTTTGGTTTCCGCTTCTTTTTGAAGTTTTTGTTCCTCTAGTGCGCGTTGTTTTGCTTCGGCCTCCTCCATCAGCCTATTCTCTTCAGTTTGCCGCTTTGCTTCGATTTCTTCTTGGAGTGTTTTATCCTCTTTGACCTCTTTTTCTTCATCAAAAGCTATGGCAATCTGCTCTTCTTCTTTTAGATTCGCCGATAGCTCACCCTTATCTTCTTCGGGTTCCTCCTGAATAGAATCTGGCGACAAGGAAGCAATCACTGCTTTTATTTCCTTTGCAATGTCATTATACACCTGTTCTGACGACTCCCATTCTTTTATGGGCTTTGCTCCCTCAGGTAAAACACCCAACTCATTCATATTGAAGTTGTAGTCATCGGACCGAAAATCAATATCCCAGGGACATTGATCTAGAATGATAGGAATAACTGTTGACTTCCCAGCCTTGTATTGGTCGATGACCATTTTAAATTCAAGCTGCTGGATAAACTGCGAATGCATAAAAGCATCACTTACCAGAAGAATAAATATATCAGTCTGCCTAAATCGCGATTCATCCCGGGGTTTCCAAGCCTGTTCTGGTAGAATTGGATTATCATTCCAAATAGAGATGGCAGCGTCTTTTTCAGAGGATTTCAAACGCTTTACCAGATGCTGCATCACAGCAGTATCCTCCGATGTATATATCGTATTAATGTTTAGGTTCTCGCCCATTTGTTCACAAATTAATAAATATCAGGAAAATATGGGCATGTTTTTGGGGGAAGATGGTTTGAATTACCCCAACCACCCCTCGCGATCCAAACTGCGATACTGAATCGCCTCACCAATATGATTGCCATTCACTTCTAAACTATTTTCCAAATCAGCAATAGTTCGTGCTACTTTTAAAATACGGTCATAAGCTCTTGCAGAAAGATTCAACCTTTCCATGGCATTTTTTAAAAGTTCTTTTGAAGGTTTATCTAATTGACAGAATTGACGAATCTGTTTGGTATTCATTTGGGCGTTGTAATGTACATTTTCCAGCTCTAGAAAACGTTTGGTTTGCAGTTCGCGGGCTTTTGTTACCCGTTTTCGTATTTCAACACTCCCCTCTCCTTTTCGGTCTTCACTCAATTTTTCAAAAGGAACGGGAGTCACTTCAATATGAATATCGATACGGTCCAACAAGGGTCCTGAGATTTTACCCAAGTACCGTTGCATTTCCGCAGGGGAAGAAGTTACGGGGGCATCGGGGTCATTAAAATAGCCCCCAGGACTCGGATTCATACTGGCCACCAACATAAAACTACTGGGGTAGGTTACGGTAAATCGCGCTCGTGAAATCGTTACTTCGCGGTCTTCCAAGGGTTGGCGCAATACTTCTAAAACGCCTCTTTTAAATTCAGGAAGTTCATCTAAAAAGAGAACGCCATTATGAGAGAGTGAAATCTCTCCGGGTTGTGGATATGAACCACCACCGACAAGAGCCACGTCCGAAATGGTATGGTGGGGACTCCGAAAAGGACGTTGGCTCATCAGTCCCATATTTTTGATTCGCCCTACGACACTATGTATTTTGGTAGTTTCCAAAGCCTCATGCAAGGTCATCGGTGGTAAAATAGATGGCAATCGCTTGGCCAGCATCGTTTTTCCCGCCCCAGGTGGGCCTATCAAAATCACATTATGTCCGCCAGCCGCAGCGATTTCCATACACCGTTTGATACTTTCCTGTCCCTTTACATCTGAAAAGTCAAATTCTGGAAAATCCAGGTTTTTATAGAATTCCGCTCGAGTATCAATGATGGTTTGTTCCAAGGGTGTTCCCTTATCAAAGAACTCAATGACTTCACTAATATTTTCTACACCGTAGACCTTTAAATCTCCTACTATTGCGGCTTCTTTTGCATTTGCCTTGGGTAGAATAAATCCTTCAAAACCTTCTTCCTGTGCCTTTATAGCAATGGGCAAAGCCCCTTTGATGGGTTGCAGACTTCCATCTAAGGAAAGTTCGCCCATGATAATATACTTCTCAAGATTTTCGGAGTTTATTTGTCCCGATGCGGTTAGAATACCCAAAGCCAAGGTCAAATCATAGGCAGAACCTTCTTTACGCAAATCAGCGGGAGCTAAATTGAGTGTTATTTTCTTACCAGGAATGCGATATCCATTATTCAACAAAGCCGCAGCGATGCGATAGTTGCTCTCTTTGATCGCATTATCGGGCAGTCCAACCAAGTGGTAGCCAACACCTGTATCCACATTCACCTCACAGGTTATTGTTTGGGCTTCAACGCCAAAGACAGCGCTGCCATAAACTTTTGAAAGCATATTTGTGTTCTATGCTTTAAATGTAAGTAAAGATTTCTATTTTTAAAGTAAAGGACTACAAATTATTCTACTAAAAATGATTCCCGAATGGCGACCGGTCTGCCATAAATGGAAAAACCTTCTAAAACCACTTCATACTCCCCAGGGACTTCCGACGTATAAAAAGACAAGTCCAATTCTTTGCCCTCAAAAGAAATGGTAGGTTTCCAAAAAAGTTGTCCTCTTAAATCAGGAATTCTCTCATTAGAATCCACGAGGTGCTTTTGATTAAAATAGTTCTTAATGGGACGCGGACTATCCAATTCCCATTTGGTAATATTGGCATCGTTCAACGCATCGAAATAGCTGCCCTCATTGGTTACGATATTGACCATTCCGAAGTAATACTTCCCGCCAATGCGGTACTTCTCACGAACTGTATTAACACTTTTAACCGTTCTTGTATCAAAATCCAAAACAGTATCAGGGTCTTTTATAAAAACACCATCAATATAGACCAAAGCATCATATTCAGACTCTTCATAGGTCTCATCAAATGAACGTACTTTGAACACCTTCTTACCTTCCTTGTTCCTTTTGGTCCAAACATTCGGTATCAGTTCGACAATTGTTTCGTCAAGGGTTTTGAATCGGGTAAACTCTTCTAGGTTGACTGTTTCGACAAATGCCCCTCCATAAGGGTCATTTAAGAGGTCAAGACGCAAGGTGTCAGGTTTCACCACGAAATACCCATTTTCAATTTGATTGTGAACGCTACGCCCTACAATTGCGTCCTGCATTTCTGGATTGATGTAAAATTTTTGAAACTTTAAGGAAGCATAATCAATAGGCTCTTCAGGAGTTACCTGAATGGTATATGCATCTTCTTTACCCTCCAACATTTGAAATAGCACAGTGGGTACCGTGTAATCTTTATCTAGGTTCACATGAAAAACTCCTAAACTATCGGTGTAAAAAACTTTGAGTTGAAAATCTTCACCAGGTATTGAAGCGCTAATCTTTTTGTTCGCTACGGATGCTATCCCATCTTTTGGAATGAGTTGGCCTTTTATCAATTCCCCATCCAATTCCGGTGCAAACTTTATTTCGGGATAAAAAACTTCCGTAGTTGCCATTTGCTTTTTATGCCATTCTATATAGGATTCCGGGGTATGTTTGTTTGTGTTTTTTAAGGCTTCCTTCTTTCGAACAGACACCGTATAGTTACCATAACCCGAAGCTCCTCTAAAATTCTGAAGTCCAATTGTTACTTTAGATTTTTTGGCATAACTCTCTTTATCCGTGGATAGTACAAAACGTTTGTCCTCCAGTATTTCGATGGGACTCGCTGCTGCTCCAATCGCTTCTTTTTCTGTTAAATCCGGTAAAATGGCATCCTGATTTACTTGGTACGGATTTATAATGCTAATATCTTCTTGAAAGAATACATCAACGGTACCATTTCTCATCCAGCGTGTATATGCAATAAGTTTATAATTTCCGGAAGCAACGGAAGTGGGTACGAAAAAATCACCCCGCCCTTGACTTTTCGCTAAACGGATTTTATGCCGAAAAACAACTTCTTTGTCTTCACCTATCAGCTCAACATATCCAATTGTACTTATTTCACTAGGTTGCTTGGTCTTATCATTCAAACAGTACATTTTATAGAAAAGGTATTCCCCGGTAAAAAGCAAGGAAGTATTAATGCTCAGATACACCTTTTCACTAGGTAATACTTTGAATTGGTCATATGAACTATTCTGTTTGTCTTGGCCAAAACTGATCTGACCAAAAACTAGGGCGATCAGTACTAAAAATTTGATATTCGTTTTCATAAACATATCTTTTATTCTTTTTATTCTTTTCAATCAATCCAAAAATCAGGTTTAACATTACTGCCTAAAAGCGTACAGTCACCGCATATTCGTGGGGTTACCAAATACGGCCCTGGGCAAGATATTAATAAAAAGTCGTTGAGCGAACCATCATTTAAATCCAAATATTCAACGAGCTCAAAACCAACTTGTTCGGAGATGGGCGTTGGACAACCATCTATTCGTAGCAAAGGTGGACTCAAAATTCTCTCACAGTTAAAACCAAAAAAATAAGGTGGTAGCTCCTCTCCCTGAAAAAAGTCTTCGTAATCAAAAAATATACGTTTTTCCGATACACTTGACACCTCAAAATAACCAATAACCGGAGTACCAGCGGAAGATTTTAAGTTACCTTCCAGGAAACCAGGCTGTATCTCACTGAAAACACTCTCGCTTTTAGTGAAACTGCGGAGACGTTCGTAGTATTGATATGACGACTGTGATTGTACAAGTTGCTTCACCAGTATACTATACCGATGTGTGAGAATTGCGTTGTCTCTGTCGATAAAACGTACTAGCTTTCTTTTTACTTCTGGAAATTCCAAATTGATGGTACTCTCCAGTATTATATCAGTTGAATTTGCGGTACCATAGCAGGTTTGCTCCTCTTGGGGACGATCTACGACTTCTAATATGGGGGTCTCGTTTATTAAATTGCCTTCAAAAATTACATTTATTTCTTTATCTGTCCATTTGGGAGCAATAATTTTATACGTCTCCTCGTAGACATATCTAAAATGGTCGGCAATTCCACTACTATCATCACCATCGGCGTAAATAGCCATTCCCTCAATACCGGAATCATTTACGATACGTTCTGCATATAGATTTGTGATTTGTGATTTTCCGGGTACATTTCTGAAATCAGACCTTATGTCCTCATTAATGCTAGTTGTAACTTGAAGCTGATATTCACTCCCTATTTCAACCGCAAATGGACTATTAGATAGGTAGGTACCGGGCTCGGATTCTGAAAAATCAAATCGAATGCCCATATCGTCAACTATTGTCACAGCCGCGTTTTCTTCATAATTGGTTAAATCTTCCACTGGGAATTCACGTAGATTAGGATTATAGTCATATTCTTGAAGATTTACTTGTCCAAGGTTGGAAGCTCTCTTTAAGAACACTTTTTGGACTTCTATAGCATCGGTAATCGTAGCCTCAACAACCAAAATACTTTCTGCAATATTATCCGGAAGTTCATCGGAAATGTCAAATTGTTCTACACAAGATGTAAAGATCAAGATTATGGCCGATATGTATCTAAATTTCTTCATTTAGCTAATCTTCCCAAAAATCAGGTTTAATGTTACTGCCGAAAACGGTGCAATCGCCACATGCCTGAAAGGTCATAAAATAGGGTCCCTCACAGTCACCTGGATCCGCATTTACAGTAGCGTATTCAAGTCGCCCAGACAAAATATCAAAAACAAGTGTTGGTCCTGGGCAACCCAATGGTTGTGGGCCATCTAGCTCTGGGTCTCCCAGGGCCGGCGATATGAAGCGACCACAATTAATATCCCCAAAATAAGGCGGCAATTCCTCATTTGGAAAAAAGTCTTCATAATTGAAGAAAAAACGTTTTTCTGCGATACTTGCAACTTCAAAATAGCCGATAACCTTTCCTTCATCTATATCGGTTCTTTTCAAATTGCCTTCCAAAAAGCCGGGTTGAATTTCAGTAAATACATTCTCTTGCTGCGAAAAATCAAGAAGGCTTGTATAATAACTATGCGCATTATTATCCACTACAAACTGTTTCAAAAGGATGCTATATCTATGCGATAACATGGGGTCGTTCCTATTTATGAATCGAACCACATGTCGTTTTATATCAGAAGCATCCGATGTTAGTGTACTAGCAAGGTTAATCTCTTGTGACCTTTTAGTTGTATAACATATTTGTTCCTCTTCACTCCGTTCAACTAACCTTACTTTAGGGTATAAAACAACGGTATCATTTATAGTTTCCAATTCTTCTTGCAAAACTTCAAACTCCATTGAAGTCCAAGTAGGGGCAATAATTTTATAAGTTTCTTCATAGCTATACCGAAAATAGTCCGATTCAGAAGTAGTGTTTGTGCCATCTGCAAAAATGAGCATACCCTCCTCACCTTGTGCATTGAAGCCACGTTCCGCATAGATATTGTCTATCCGGGATTTACCGGATAGGCCTCTAAACTCCGATTCATAGGTTTCACCATTTCGCGTGGTAATTTGCAACTGGTATTGCATGGACGCTTCTAATCCAAATTCATTCAATGACTCATAAACGCCATCTCCCCTTTCATTAAAAGAAAATTCAATACCTGATTGACTAACAATCTTCACACTAGCTCCACCTTCAGGATTTGTTCGTTCAAATACAGAGGCTTCAAATGAACCCCGCACGTCGAGAGAGTCCCGTTCTGGTATATTGACTTTTTCCAAATTTGCGGACCTCGAAAGTACCACAAGTTGAGTATCTACTTTGTCCGTAATTGTAGCTTCCACTACTAAAATACCTGAGCTTTCACGCGTTTCAAAGTCGAAAGATTCCACACATGCAGAAAGTGACAACAAACCCCCTAAGTACATAAAATACCTTTTCATTCTATCCAAAATTCAGGTTTTATATTACTACCTAATTCGGTACAATCTCCACATGCTTTTGGTTTAACCCAAAAAGGCCCTAAACCACCTAATCTACCTTCATTTTCTGCAATACGCTCTGGAGTAATCAAATTTTCCATATAATAAACGTAAAGTCCCGCTCGAATACCATCTATAAGCGGTGAGCCTAAAGTGCCATCTGAAATCCCGCCAGCGGTACTGCAATGAGCTCCAGGAGGAATTAAAGCTGGGCTGCTAATAGTGCAATTTATGGGATAAGGCGGCCCATTTTCATTTGGGAAAAAATCCGTATAATTAAAGAACAATCTCTGAGAACGAACGGAGCTAACCTCAAAAAATCCTACAACTTTCGAAATACCATCAGCAGCACGGATGTTACCTTCTAAAAATCCAGGTTGTATCGATGTAAAAACATCATCATTACTTGAGAAACTATCGAGATTTTCATAGTAGGAATACGCGTTTTGATTTAAACTGACTTGCTTTACTAAAATGCTATACCTATGGGTTATTGCAAAATCATTCTTAGAAATAAAACGCAAGCGATAATCGGACACTGAATTACCTATAAGGTTTTCACTATCAGCTAGTATAATGTCTGTAGATTCTCTATGTCCATAACATACACGATTATTATTTTCATTTGGCTTTAGTTCAACTCCAAAACCGAAGGCCTGACCAACAACAATATCACAAAGATCGTCATCTACTATGTCAAACTCCCATGGACTCCAATCAGGAGCTATGATTTTATAGTCTTCCTCATATTCATAGCGCAGGAACGAGTTGCCATTTACCGAGCCTCGTGAATTAAGCATAATGCTAATACCTTCATCGCCATCATCTTTTACCGTTCTTCCCGCATGTAGGTCTTCTATTGCGCTCGGATTTGGAGTTGTAACCTCTTCAGACAAAAAAGTACTGCCATCAGCTGTTACAATCTCCATTTGATAACTTTCTCCTCGACTTGCCCCAAAGACCTCTAAAGATTCATACAAGCCAGGAGATACTTCTTGAAAGGCATGACTGCTACCAGAACCACTGGTCATTCTAATTGTAGCATTTCTTTCAGCAATAACACTATCTACTTCAAAAGGTCTTGCCCTTGACAGGTTTACTTTTTGACGTTTCAATTCGTCAGTTAGTTTGGCATCTACAACTAGTAGGCCTTCAAAACCTCTCGTTTCAACTTCAAAGGTTTCGACGCAACCCTGTAGAAAAAGGATAATCAATACTATATTCAGAAATCTGTTCATTCTATCCAAAAATCAGGTTTTATATCACTCCCATATACCGTGCAATCCCCACAGGGTTTGAGAAGCACCAAAAAAGGATTGTTAAAGGAAAATTCTGCTTCATTCTCAGCTGCGAAAATAATTTCGTCAGCCCGTATTAATTCTATCAATGGTGATATGCAGCTACCGTCACAAAAACCGAATGCTCCATCAGAGCAATGATAGCCAGGTGCCACCAGATCAGGGCTGCCTAGATTCTCACAGTTAATAGGATATTCAGGCAAAGGTTCGGCTGGAAAAAGGTCTTTATAATTAAAAAATATACGTTTGGAACTTACCGGGGCAGTTTCAAAATAGCCTATTACATTTTGTTCCCCATCTGATTCTGAGAAAATATTACCCGCTAAAAAACCGGGTTGGGTTTCGGAAAAAACACTCTCCGAAACACTAAAGTCCTCTAAACCCCGATAATACGAATGCGCATTAACGGATTGGGTGTATTGATTTACAAGAATACTGTAGCGATAGCTCAAAATAAAGTTTTCACGGGCCACGAACTGTACTTCGAAATCAGCGATGTCATTACGCTCTAAATTGTTTGTAGCTGCTAAAATAATTCTAGTTGAAATTCTATTTCCGTAACATATACGTCCTTTGAGAGAATTTTTGGCTTCTATAATTACTTCATACGCATCACCGTCTTCACATGCAATCGAATCGATTACCACCATTTTAAAGGGATTCCATTTGGGTGCCCTAATTTCATAGTCCTCTTGATAATCATATCGGAAATATCTCGGCTGATTTCCTAAACTTTCATTATCAATCTGGATTGAAACCCCATCTTCTCCTTCCTCATTCAACATTCGCTTTACCTTAAGATCACCAATGGGTACATTTTCTGGCATGACTTCAGGGGTAGACGCATACGATTCACCATCTGAGGTTGTTATTTTTAATTGATAGCTCTGATTCACCTTTCCACTGAAAGCCATAGTCGAAACATAATGACCTGGTTCGTATTCCTCAAAGTCATACGTTGTACCCGAACCCTCAATAATGGAGACCCGGGCATTTCTTTCTGGGTTGATGCTATCCTGTTCAAAAGGTCTAGCCCGTGACAATAGAATTTGATGCTGTTTATCTTCATTAGTCAATCTCGCATCAACAACCAACAAATCCTCAAAGACTTGAGTTTCGGCTTGAAAAGGCTCTATACAGCCTTGCAGAAAAGCAAATAACGATATGACGTAAATTATTCTCTTCATATATTAATCATTCTATCCAAAAATCAGGTTTTATATTACTACCTAATACGGTGCAATCACCGCATACCGCCGGTTTTACCAAAAAAGTCCCTAAGCCATAAACACCGTTATGTTCCTTAATACGTTCCTCTGTTATTGGAAAGTCGTCCCAATACGTAAATAAACCTTCACGGATACCGTCTATTAAAGGTGAACCAATACCGTCATCTTCCTGTGTAATGAGATAGCATGGAACAAGACCAGCACCCCCAGGTGGATATAATGGTGGACTTGAAACAACGCACCCCGAAGGGTAAGGTGGTAATTCTTCATTCGGGAAAAAGTCAGTATAATCAAAAAATAAGCGCTCCGAACGAACTGAACTAACTTCAAAATATCCTATGACAGAAGCTTCAGTGTTAGTAGAACTAATATTTCCCTCTAAAAACCCAGGTTGAACTGAAGTATAAACATCTTCGTTATTCGAAAAGCTATTCAAGTTTTGATAGTAGGCATATGCTCCTTGATCTAAACTTATCTGTTTTACCAAAATGCTATATCGATGTGAAATCGCATAATTTTCCCTCCCTATAAAACGAACTTGATAGTCAGTTAAGGTATTTGCACTAAGTAGCTCACTATTTGCCAACAAAATAGCATTAGATTCGGTATGACCATAACACACGCGGTTATTATTGAGGTTTGGCTTGGTTTCAACAAGCAAGCCTAAATCACTACAAGGATCATCACTAATAATATCAAAATCAAACGGCATCCAATCAGGAGCGATAATCTTAAAATCTTCTTCATATTCATAGCGTAGATATGCATTATCATTAGCTGAGCTTTGGGTATTCAGCATTATGCCTATGCCCTCGTCTCCATCACCTTTTATCATTCTTTCAGCATGAAGTTCTTTTATTTCACTAGGATTTGGAGTTGTAACCTCTTCAGACAAAAAAGTACTGCCATCAGCTGTGACAATCTCCATTTGATAACGTTCTGCCTGATTTGCCCCAAAAACCTCTAAAGATTCATACAAACCTGGAGATACCTCTTGAAATTCATAACTGCTACCAGAACCACTGGTAATTCTAATTGTAGCATTTCTTTCAGCAATAATACTATCTACTTCAAAAGGTCTTGCCCTAGATAGGTTTACTTTTTGACGTTTCAATTCGTCCGTTAATTTGGCATCCACTACCAAAACACCTTCAAAACCTCTTGTTTCGATTTCAAAAGTTTCGACACAACCCTGTAGAAAAAGGAAAACCAATACTATGCACAGGAATCTGCTCATTCTATCCAAAATTCAGGTTTAATATTACTGCCTAAAGCCCTACAATCAATGCATTCAGTGGATTTAACCAAATATGGTGCTTCACCAGCTATAGGTTGTACCAAGTTCTCTGGCTGTTCTTCATATTCTTCATTAATCGCATGGTATGCTATTGTACCCGACAAAATTCCAGTTAACAAGGGTGACTCGGGTCCCACTTCATCTACTACAAATCCACCGTCAAGATGGGGATTAAAAGAAACCAATGGCGGGGCTTGGGTTGTTTCACAATTAATTGGAAACGGTGGTAAAGTCTTTTCAGGGAAAAAATCAGTAAAATTTAGAAAATAACGTTCTGTACTTAAGGAAGCTACCTCGAAATAGCCTAAAACTAATTCATCGCTGTCTAGAGCGGCGATATTTCCACTTAGAAAGCCGGTTTGTACGTTGGAAAATACATTTTGTGAACTAGAAAAACTTTCCAGACTACTGTAATAACCATGAGTGTCAGACGTAATTGCAAATTGCTTGACAAGTATGCTGTATCTATGAGAAATTGCGAAATCATCACTTCTTAAGAATCGAACAATAGTTTTACCAGACTGACCATCCATATTTCTTTCGCTATCACTTAAGTTAATGTCGGTACTAGCATTAGTTGTATAACATGTTCGCGCTTCCTCGGTTCGCGCAATAATATTAATCTCGTAACTATCAAAATCTCCTTGGGCAAAATAAAGACTGTCCGCAACTTCAAACTCGAACGGATTATAGTATGGCGCTATAATTTTGTAAGTTTCTTCAAATTCATAACGAAAGAACTTAGCCTCAGCATTTGGATTTTCATTTACCAATGTAATCTGCAAGCCCTCTTTACCTAAATCATCAAATTCTATTTCAGCCTTAACCTCTTTGATTTCAATTTTTGTGGGCCGGACTGCTGTTTCAGATTTGTATGATTTGCCATCCTTAGAGGTGATTAGGAGTTCATAACCAACGTTTGGCTGGGCGGCGAATGCTGAAACAGATTTGTATAACCCCGGCGTCTCTTCTATATACCTGTATGTATTGCCCGTCTCGTCCATAATCTGAACGCTGGCGTTACTTTCGGGTACAGTCACTCCCTCCTCTAATCGATAGGACCTTGATAATACTATTTCATGCCGCTTTTCTTCATTGGTTAAACGCGCATCAACCACTAGGACGTTTTCGAAATCTTGGGTCTCAGCCTCAAAAGGTTCGATACAACCTTGCAAAAAGGAAAAAAAAGATATGATACAAAATATAAGCTTCATAGATTAATCATTCTATCCAAAAATCAGGTTTTATATTACTGCCCAATACATTACAGTCACCACATGCCGTGGCCTTTGCAAAATAAGGTCCACGCGTATTCTCATTAAGTTCGTCGATACTAAATGTTTCTACATAATCAGGATTCGTCGCATAATACTTAATCAATCCGGCCTGTATCGCCTCTATCAAAGGTGATCTACCAGTCCCATCAAATGAATGGGTGTCAGCCGTCGGAAGCCACAATAATGGTTCTTGAATTGGCTCACAATTAATATAATAAGGTGGTAAGGGTTCCAACGGGAAAAGGTCTTGATAATTAAAATAAATACGTTTCGAGGTTACTGCAGTGACCTCGAAGAATCCTAGAATCTTTTCATCAGGATTCGTTTCTGAGGAAATGTTCCCAAGCAAGAAACCAGGTTGATTTTCAAAAAACACACTTTCTGAGGATGAAAAAGCATTTAAGCTTTGGTAATACGAAAAGGCATCCAGGTTTTGTACATGTTGTTGAACCAGGATACTGTACCGATGTGAAATTATATAATTATTCTTGCTTATAAACCTGATAGAATGCCTCTTTAGTTTATTTTCTTCAAGTCCATCAGTGGCTGTTTGATTAATAGCTGTAGAAAAGGTGGTATTGTAACAGACTCGCTCTTCCCTTTCCTTAGGTTTTAAACCTACCTCAAAGGGATCGCCATCTTCTCCAACACCTTTATCGTCAATAACATCAAAATCGAATGGATTCCAATATGGTGCAATAACTTTATACGTTTCTTCATACTCGTATCTAAAATATGAAGCACTATTTGTAACACTGCGGCTATCTAAAAAAACACTTACCCCTTCTTCCCCCGAATTATTGGTTTCGATTTCAACATATAAGTCTTCAATTGCTATTTTTTCTGGGGTTGTAACTGCTTCGGAATTATACGATTTACCGTCTGAGGTGGTAATTCTCAATTCATAACTACTATTTTGCTTAGCGCTGAACTCCTTAACAGATAGATATTGGCCTTGTTCAACTTCATGAAAGTCGTAAAAGTTCTTGGCATCCTCAATGACCATAACGGTAGCTTTCAATTCCGCCATACTTGTCTCCTGCTCAAAGGGTCTCGCCCTCGACAATTCAATCCGATGTCTTTTGAACTCATCAGTCAATCTCGCATCTATTACCAAGGCATTTTCGAAAACTTGAGTTTCAGCCTCAAAAGGTTCAACACAACTCATGGTTCCGATAAATATCGGGCATAGAAAAACTAATATGTAAGGCCCGTTGCGCATTAGAATTTAAAGTTATAGGTAATTGAAGGTATTGGAATAGCGAAAATCGAACTCTTAAATGCCTTAACCTCTCCACCCTCTGAAACAAAGAAAACCGAATACGGATTTGCCCTTCCTAAAACATTATAAACAGATATATTCCAGAAACTATGGGCAAACTTCTTGATTCGATGGTTTCCTTCAATGTTTATACCGATATCAAGCCGATAATAATCCGGAATCCGAAATTCATTTCGGTTACTGTAGAATACATATTCTGAATTATTGAAATTGTACTGCCCAATGGGATAGGTAACTGGTCGCCCTGTTTGATATGAAAAATTCAAAGAAGCGCTATAGCGTGTAGTGAACTTATAATTCGCTACTAAACTTACATCATGCGGTTTATCATAGTTGGAAGGGAAGAATTCGCCACCGTTAATCCTTTCTTCAGCAAAGTCACTTGCAAATTTTATTAACGAACGGGAATAGGTGTATCCTAGCCAACCATTAAGTTTGCCAGAGTTTTTACGCAGTAAGAATTCTACTCCATAGGCTTGCCCTTCGCCTTGCAATACTTCTTGTTCTATATTCTCGTTCAACAATAATTGAGCTCCGGTTTTAAAGTCCAGTACGTCTTCAGCTGTTTTATAATATCCCTCTATACTTAACTCGTATAAATCATCCTTAAAATTCTTAAATAGGCCTAAACTGAATTGGTTGGAACGTTGTGGTCTTATGTTGGAATCGGAGAGTTTCCAGGTATCAATGGGCGATACCGTAGTAGTATTCGAAAGCGTATGAATATATTGGTACATACTATTGAAACCTGCCTTAATTGAAAAATCAGGTGTAAATGAATATCTTCCTGAAACTCGAAACTCTGGCCCTCCATAGGTTTCTACGGTTTCATTGTCATCAAACTCGGAACTACCTATTAAGGTGGCTTGATTTCTGGGTTGACCATCCGCATAAATACGTTGTGTTGAGGGGCCTAAGGCCGTGTAATAGGAATATCTGATACCTGCACTTAGTCCCACTTTGTCACCCAAAGTGATATTATCACTAAGATAAATAGCGCCCTCCAGCGCCCTATCTTCAGGGACTTCAAACGGACTTATTATTGATTCGCTACCCGTCGGACGTATAAAACCGGGGTTTACATTGTACAACTTTGCCGCCACCCCGTAATCGAATGTATGGGTGTCATTCATAACATATTTGAACTTTAGTTTCGCTTCGGTCTCTTCTACACTATAGCCTAATAGAAAGTCATTGTTCGCCTGCCCGTCAAAACCGATATCAAAAGCATATTTGCTATTGGAAACTGCCAATGCACCACTATTCTTTTCATTGAATTTATGATTCCAGTTCACGGAAAGCATGCGATTGTTGTAGCCGAAAAGCGAATCTGAAGTAATACTAAAGGAGTCATCGCTGTAGTATCCGGTAGCTTTTATTTGATTGTTCTCATTGATTTTATGCGTATAATTCGCCACAACATCGTAAAATGATGCCGAACTATTACTAAGCGACTCTTCATCCAGCGATCTCAGAATCCAATCAGAATAAGCTCCCCTGCCGCCTACTACTAAAGACGACTTGTCCTTTACAATGGGAATTTCCAACATTAAATTCCCAGTTACCGGGCCAATAGAGGCTTCCCCGGAAAATTTCTCCGTGTTGCCATCTATGGTAGTAATATCAAAAACCGAAGAAAGTCGACCGCCATATTCGGCAGGAACGTTACCCTTATAAATATCGACGCCTTTGGTCGCAAAGGGATTCAAGGCTTGGAATATGCCAAAAAAGTGCGTCGGATTATATACAACACCTTCATCCAGCAAGAAAAGGTTTTGATCCGTCTTACCACCACGAACATTAATACCTGAAGCACCTTCCCCGGCATTCGTAATACCTGGAAGTTGTGTCGCTACTGATAATATATTCCGTTCTCCAAGTACCATCGGAATATCTTTGGTCTCTTCAGATTCGATGGTTGTTGAACCGGTTATTTCTTCTTCTACATTTTTGGTTTTATCAGCTTCAACCACTACTTCATCCAATTGTTCGATACTCTCGTTTAGGTTGAAATCCAACTGTCCGTCATTATAAATCAGAACTCGTTTCTGTTGTGATTCTATTCCTAAAGCTTTGGTTTCAAAAAGGTTTTCACCCAAAGGGACAGAAATTTCGTAAAATCCATTTTCATCAGTTACCGTTCCAATTTTTCGATTTCTGATTATCAATGATAAATCGGGAATCGGATTTCCTGTTTTAGCATTTCTGACATAACCAGAAAGTGTATATCGCCTTTTCTGACCGTCTAAAGTCTCCTTTCCAATGCGCACTGTTTGGATATTTCGTTGTTGAGGAAGCCGTTCATCTGCAACGAAAACAGGGTTTTGAGACCCTCCAACATCTCGCTCTTCTGTAACTTGAATTTGTTCTTGGTTTGACTTGATAAAAAAACCGGTTGGAAGTTCATCATAAATGATATTGTTCTGGGTAAGAATAACCTTTTCGTTGTCAAGAACATAAAAATTAAGGATTGTACTTTGAAACAGATCTTCCAGAACTTCAGTCAAATCTGCATCTTGGTAAGAACCTGAAACTTTTTGATCACCTAACCATTCGTCAACATAATAGAACTTATAATCAGTACTATCTTCAATATTTTTAAGAACATCTTTGATTGTAGATTCGGTGTAGGACAGCGAAATTTTCGGAGAGGATTCTTGGGCAAGTAAAAAGTTGGCGAACAACAATAAAAAAACAAAGAGTATATTTCTCATCTTAGTGGTTGGTTTAATTGACTTCGTAAGTTTATTGCATGCGTTAAGAACACAAAAAGGCTAGAGCATCAATTTTTTACTTCAATATATGAAATAAATCTGTTAAGGTGTAAGAAAAATAGGAGTTCTGGGAAATCGGCAATGCTTCAAATCTTAATTTAGAAATTGAAAATAAATAGGTCTGTGGATTAAGATATTGCTAACTAGCAACTTATGATTACTGCGGCGTAAAGCTAAGTTTAGAGTCTGCCTTATCAATAATCTCATCTTTGTTTAGCATCATCTTGCGGAACTCACCATTTAAGAACATTTGAGCCTGATCTTTATAATGTTTACTAAATGGATTACCTGATTGCCCTGTTGGCAGAATGCTCATGCTATTCTCAATGTCAGAAAAATCAATAACACGCCTTGTTGACGGACCTGAGCCTACTTTATAGTAGCCCTCAGAATTATATCGGAAACCTAAATTATTAATCACCTCTCTCGATCCGTGAATAGGAAAAGGGCCAACATTGAAAAAAGAACGCAGCGCAGCCACTTGACCGATTGGATGCCCATGCTCAATAGAATGCACTTTATCCCAAGTCCAATCATTCACGTTAGGTCCAAAATCTTTTCTGAGGGATACCAAAGCATCTTGAAAAGCTGCCTGCACAATTTCTGCCTGAGTTTCCTTCTTGTCCTTGGTTTTAACGTCATCCCACCAAACAGAATTCGGTTTATTGACGAGGGGTGCAATCACGCGCTTGCTCATATGCGTTGATAAGAATTCTTCAAATTGCTCAACCTTTAGTTCATCCATGAAGATAGCTTGTATAACTTCATATTCCCATCGATGAAAAATGGTAGCTTCAACACTTTCTAAGGGATGGTCTCCCTTCCATGAATTTAAGCGGTCTAAGATTTGGAAATCTTCTTTGGTGAGATTCTTTACATCCAAAACTTTCGCTAAATCTCTTAGAACACCTGGGTCCACAGCGGAAGTTACATCGGTTATCATCTCACCAACTGTGGTTCTGTCCCAGTCATTTTTAGGTTCTAAAAGTTGAACTATGCGCTTCGCGCGATTCTCAGGAAGATAGTAGCCTGGATACAATTTACCATTTATGGAATCGGGTTGATTATTGGCAGAATACACATAATTCCAAGGTGGATTTTTCGCCTGGGGGTTTTCAGCAAAAGGAAGGTACCTCCGTTCAGCTGGAAAAGCTTCCGGGCTTTCCTGAACAAATTTCGTATGGATACTATCCGGAATTTCATATAATTTTGCGGTCGCCCACCATGCGACATTGCCCTTAGCATCTCCATACATAATGTTTAAACCAGGAGCATGTATTTTAGGCAGGGCCTTTTCTACAGCGGCCATATCGGTAGCACTTGACATTTCATGAAGTGAACTAATTACTTCATTCTTCACATCAGTGTAGGTCCACCACATCGAAATAGGCCGATCACCAGAAACTTGATTTGCAATTCCATTTAAAACGGGACCGCGTTTCGTCTTTTTAAAGGTAAAATCAACAGCCTCAGCATCCTTTACTTTGATGCTTTTGTTTACAAACTCATAGGCAGCCCATCCATCCCCATTTTTATATTGTGTGCTATCATTGAGGTTTGTTTCCTCGAAATAAAAATCAACATCATCATTTTCAAACATGGTCATACCGTAGGCTAATTTGCGGTCATGAGCTAAAAGCGGGAATGGTACTCCAGCTAAATGATATCCATATTTTTCATAGTTCGGAGTGTTAACATGTGCCTCGTACCACACCGATGGCTGAGCAAAACCAATATGTGGATCGTTCGCAAAAATAACTTTCCCACTTTTAGTTTTTTCCGGACCAATAACCCAACTATTACTTCCCTCAAAAAGCGGTATATGAAGTGACTCTAACGTTTTGGTAACTGAAGTTATAACGGTATTTCGCACCGTATCAATAGCTTTGGGGTTGTGATTTTGAATTAAAGTTGAAGAGGGGTCAATATCTATCTCTAAATCCGTTAAGTATTCAGCGCCTAATGCATTCTTTAGGTTCGTTAGAAAAGGATCCGTTTTATGGGCCTGTGCGAAACTGAAAGACATATAACCAAGTGTATTATGAATGTCAACCAAGGTGAAAGGTGATTTATCAATACCTGTGAGATAAAATTCAATTGGCGTTGGTCCATCTTCTATAAATTGGTTAATTCCATCCAAGTAAGCCTGCGAAAGTTTCACCGATTCGGTATTTAAATCGAGCTCAACCACCGTTTGATTGGATGCCTCATCAATACCAAGGGATAAAAAGAATTTGTCTGTACCTAGTACATCTTTTCCGAATACTTCGGATAATCCTCCTCGGCCGATTCTGCGCAAGAGCTCCATTTGCCAAAGTCGGTCTTGGGCATGCACATAGCCAAGAGCACGAAAAGCGTCTTCTTCAGTTTGACCATAAATATGTGGAATTCCATAGGAATCGTAATACACATCTACAGTTTCCGAAAGATTTGAGAGTTGTTTTTCTCCTGAATAATCAGGTTTCATGTGTGTCATAAAAATAACTCCAGCTACGACTATGACACTGATGATGACCAAAAGAACAAGGCCAAACTTCTTTAATTTTTTCAAGCTGCTCGATTTAAGCCGAAAAGATAGCGTAATCCTATCAAATAAAAAAGGAACGAATGCCCTGCTTTTTACAAGGCTTTATTAAAAAATTGGGGCCTTTTCTTGGGCGAGAACCTTGTGTTTTTCTAATCCTGAATTCAACCAAGCTTTGTATGCATCTCGGTCTGTATATTGAACTGCACTATTCAGCACTTCTAGGTCTGGAGAAAGTAAAACATAATAGGGTTGTGAAGCCGCATTGAAGTTCAAGGTTTGAAAAGTACCCCACTTCTGCCCTACTGTTTCTATGGTTTTTACCCTACCGGATGCATATTGAAAGTCGAACTGTTGGTCTTCAGGAAGCTTTTTGATGTTGTCATCAACGTATAATGAAATCAAAACATACTCATCCCTAAGAATTGGGTATATATCTGTTTCGCTCCATACTTGCTCCTCCATTTTTCTACAATTTGCACATGCCCACCCAGTGAAGTCTAAAAGAATTGGTTTGTTCACAGATTTAGCATAAGCTAGACCTTCATCAAAATCTTTAAAGCAGTTAAGGCCTAATGGGCAATCACTCTCTGTTTCAAAAACACTGTAAAACTCTGGAGGTAAAATGCCACTTAAGGGTTTTAAATCGACAACTTTTGCAAGACCTAAAATTAGGTACAGAGAAAAAACAGCACTTAAAAACCCCACCCCTTTTCGACCATTAGATAGCTTCTGTTTCGGACCATCATGCGGAAATCTAAATAAACCAAATAAATAAAGGGCCAATAAAACAAAAAGAACTATCCAAATACCAATGAAAATCTCTCTCTTGAGAATTCCCCAATGGCCAACTAAATCAGCATTTGAAAGGAATTTTAAAGCCAAAGCTAATTCTAAAAAACCAAGAACAACTTTAACCGTTGTCATCCATCCACCAGACTTGGGCAAAGAGTTTAACCAAGCAGGAAACAGGGCAAATAAGGCAAAAGGCAAGGCTATTGCTACCCCAAATCCCATCATACCAGCGGTTAGATTGGTCGCAACATCACCCTCCGCCAGGGTAGTTCCACCAAGCAAAAAGCCTAAAATTGGTCCCGTACAAGAAAACGAAACAATGGCAAGTGTCACAGCCATAAAAAAGATACCGATAACACCACCAATTTTGGTTGAGTTCTCATCCATCTTATTCGCCCATGAATTTGGCAGGGTAAGCTCATAGTACCCAAAAAAGGAAAATGCAAAAAATAAAAAGATGATAAAGAATCCTATGTTAAGCCACATATTGGTGGATATAGTGTTTAGGATTTGAGAATCTATGGAATCAAAAAGATGAAAGGGAACACTTAATAAAACATAAATCAAGATGATAAAGAACCCGTAAAGAAAGGCATTGGCTATACCCTTAGATTTGTTTTGTGATTGCTTCGTAAAAAAGGAGACCGTCAACGGAATCATCGGAAACATGCAAGGAGTTAATAAGGCTATTAGCCCTCCCAGAAAGCCTAAACCAAAAATGCCCCAAATAGTTGAATCCTTTTCAATCCTATCTTCAGCACTATTTAGAAGTTCTTTATTCTTTAAATCCAGTTTCAGTGCATTGGTCATGGCAAGACTACGAGCATCAACGGTTTGATTCTCGATTACGGCATCTCCCCCATCTAAAACAAAATTGAAATCTGCAAAACCCGGAATACAAACTTCGTCACTACATATTTGATAGGATACACTAACATCAATTTGTCTAACATCAGAATTCAATAATTTTATTCGCTGTGTGAATTGGGCTTTACCTTTAAAAAATGTTTCTTCTACCTCAAAAATTTCACTATAATCAGTATATGTTTTGCTCTCGTTTGTTTCACCGATACTTTTATAATCAGTTTCTAAACCTACAAATTTGAATTCTGTAGGAAACGCACCTCCCTCGGCCGTATGCTGTGAATATAGATGCCAGCCGTCAAAAACTTTAGCTTTAAAAATCAAGTCGTACTCTGTGTCAGAAATTTTATTTATTTCTTGCGACCAAAGAACAGGTTCATCATCAGTTTGTCCAAAAACAAATAATGCGCTAAATACTAAAAGAACACCTAATACAAACTGTTTCATTGGGGAATTGTAAATTTTACGATTTGTTTTGTCTTTTCATTTACTGAGAATCGCTGGTCTGCGCGTCTTCCGATAACCCAAACAATGGCATCGCCTGAACAAAGCAACCACTGTTTTTCTTTGGAAATTACATCAACCTTCTCATCTTTAAAATATTTGGAAAGCTTTTTCTTTCCTGACATCCCAAAGGGATAAAAGTAGTCGCCTTTTTCCCATTTCCTAACGACTAGTGGATATTTTAACGAATCTTTATCTACATAAAGTATGTGTTCTCCTGTTTCTTTAAGGGCATCAACCTCCTCAATGACAAGATAAATTGGCTTTGAAATTTCACTTTGCCCCTCTTCTATTGTATAGCTTTGGCTAACTTCAGCTTTTATTGTTTCAAGTAAAAGGTAATCCCTATCCTTTACCAAACGATGGGTTGTCGACCGAACCTCCTTGCCACTTAGCCCGTCTAAAAGGCGCGCAACGTCATCCCAAGCGGTAAAACCATAGTCCTTGAGGAGAGCATGTAAATAAGCGCTTTGCGGATGCAAAACATTCAATTCTTCGATTGAAATGCGAAATTCGTCATTGTGAACTTCGAAGATTCTGGATTTTAGCAATTCTACATGATTGTTTATAACCGTACTTGCTCCTTTTAAATGAGATTGTGTCAACTTAAAATTCTTCAAGAAAGTTGGATGTAGCTCCTTTAGAATAGGAATAATTTCGTGTCGTATCTTATTCCGTAAATACTTTACATTGGTATTACTGACATCTTCTCTCCACTCCAGATTTTCAGCTTTTGCATAGTTCAAAATTTGTGTTCTGGAAAAGGCTAGTAATGGTCTTGAAATGGTGTCTGTTTTTACTGGAATTCCCGTCAAACCATCAATCCCAGTTCCACGGGAAAGGTTGATCAAAAAGGTCTCCAAGTTATCATCAGCATGATGTGCCGTAACCAATGTTCTGATTTGATTTTCTTGCATTAACTCGGTAAACCAAGCGTACCTTAAGTCACGTGCAGCACTTTGAATATTTACTTTATTTTGAGCAACGTAATTATTTGTATTAAAATGCTTTACAAAATTTTTAACATTTACCTTTTTTGCAAGCTCCACAACAAATTGTTCATCGGCATCGCTATCCGTACCACGCAGTTGAAAATTGCAATGTGCAATGCTAAAATCCAATTTTAAGCTGTGACACAGTTGCGTCAAAACCACGCTATCCAAACCTCCACTACAGGCCAAAAGGAAGGGCTGCGACAGGAGATTCGAAAAATTAGTTTCTAAGTGTTTTTTGAATTCGTTCAGCACTTTGCAAAGGTATCAAACTAATTGCTGTTTCAGCCAGTCTGAAATCGCCTGCAACATTTCCGCTTTGCAGTTGTCATTGTGTAGTTCGTGATAGCCACCTTCGAACAACTCTAAAGTAGTTTTGACAGCGTTTTGATGAAACTCTTTTGTGCCCTCAGGGTCTATTATTGAGTCTGCTGTGCCATGCAACAAGAATGCATCAACTTTCAACTGATCTGCATTTTGAATCGCCCACTCCCCTGCATCCATTATGGGAAAGGAAAACATGGGGCTCACCTTGTCGTGTATAAGAGTGTCATTCTTATATTTTTCCACTTCTTGGGGAATTCTTGAGATACCGATTGGGTCAAGTCCTGAAGGTAGCGTCATCGAAGGATTCATTCTAAGCATTACCCTTCCCAAAACCATCTTCCACTTTGGTGGTTGGAATGCCAATCGTAAATACGGACTGGTAGCCACAACTCCAGCTAGATTAGTATCTCTTTTCAATGCATAATTCAGTACTAAATTCCCACCCATGCTATGTCCGTATAAAAACAAAGGCAAATCGGGATGCAATTCTCGTGCTTTTGCAACCACTTGTTCTAAAATATCCAATAAAGCTTCATAGCTGGGACAATGTCCACGTTTACCCCCTGACTTTCCATGCCCTACATTGTCATAGGTAACTACCGAAATTCCAGCATTCAAAAGCATGAGAATCACAGAATTCGCATACCGTTCTGAATGCTCGCCAAAACCATGAACCAATACAACAGCTCCCTTCAGGGATTCTGCCTTCCTATAATTTCCCCAAATCTTTGTTTTAAAGGCTTCAAATGTAAATTCTACCATATGCATGGGTTCAAGATAGTTTTAATTCGCTAAACATGTTCTAGCACCTCTCGCATCGCCTTAGCCTTAAGTAAACACTCTTCATATTCCTTCTCAGGAATTGCTTTTGCAGTAATAGCCCCTCCCACAGAATACGATACATATTGTTTTGAAGCATTATACAGAATACTTCGGATAACAACATTGAAATCGAAATCCCCCTCGGGAGTAAAATAACCAACTGCACCGCTGTATAGTCCGCGTTTAAAAGATTCCAATTGCTCAATAATTTGCATTGCAGAAATTTTCGGGGCGCCGGTCATACTTCCCATAGGAAATGTTTCCCGTATAATTTCTACAGGATTTTTATCCGTAGCGACTTCTGCGGTAATCGTCGAAATCATTTGATGCACTTGCGCAAACGAGTAAATTTTACAGAGTTCTTCCACAGTCACACTCCCTTTTAGAGCACTTTTTGATAAATCGTTTCGAACGAGGTCAACAATCATGATATTTTCCGCACGTTCTTTCTCATCAGAACTCAACTCAGATTTCAGTTTTTCGTCTTCCGATATATCGAACGAACGTTTTGCAGTTCCTTTAATGGGTTGCGAAATGATTTTAGTGACCTCCTTCCGTAAATAGCGCTCAGGGGATGCAGATAAAAGGTACTTGTCCCCAAGTTTTAAGAAAGTGGCAAACGGAGCTTGTGAAATACGGTTTAGTTTGCGATAGGTTTTTAGAACATCAATCTGTGTATTTTCAGCGTAGAACTCCTGACAAAAGTTAGCTTCATAAATATCCCCTCTGTGAATATGTGAAAGCATTTGTCGAACTTTCCTAAAATATTCATCCTTGAAAATCCGCATTCTAATTCGAATATTGGTCTTTGCTGGTTCTTCAATCACCTCGTTTTGAAAACAATCTATGATGGACTTATAATCCGATTGAATTTCATCATCCACCATATTAAGATAGTCGAAATAGGCCACATCACCTTCGATACGTATTATTTTCTTGGGTTGAAAGAAATACAAATCAGCAAATTCTAATCCGTCATGACTTCTTGACGAAAGCTTTTCTACATCGTTTTTGAGGTCATAGGAGAGGTAGCCGAAAATCCAGTCCTTGGTTTCACTTTGGTACTCTTTCAGGTCTTCAAAGGCGTTTTGCACATCGGTGACTTTTACGGTCAAAGCATCTGCTGCTAAAACTCCGTCGAAAGAACTATACTTCCCCGAATAGGCATTGCTATCTAACCACACTACTTCTTCAAACTGCTGCGACCAGCATAGAAGTGCTTCCTTAAAAATAGTACTATCGGTAAGTTGAAAGGAATCCCGTTTTCGCAAGACGATTATATTTCAGCTAAAAAATCGGCTATAGCTTGCTCGTGCACTTTTGACAATTCTGTATCTATAATTCCTTTTCCATCTTCAAAATTATCATAAAAAGAAGGTAAGGAGAATCCAATTACTACCGCAGCTCCAAATCTTGGCAAGATGTTATTCGCAATCTCAAAAGCTCCGATGCCTCCTCTTTTTCCTGGAGAAGTTGACATTAGTAGCACTTTCTTACCTTCGAGAAATCGTTTATCTAAACGGGATAACCAGTCTAAAAAATTCTTGAAATAGGCAGAAACGTTACCATTGTGCTCATTTACCGAAATAATAATTCCGTCAGAACTTTTAATGTCATTCATTACTTCAACAAGCGAATTCGAAAATCCGTTTTCTTTTTCATGGTCCTCACTATACATCGGAAATGGATAATTCGCCATGTTCATAAGACTAACCTTATGCTCTTCAATCAAAGAAGCGGTATACTTCACTAATTTATAGTTTACTGATGTGGATGAATTGCTTCCGGCAAATGCCAATATAGTGCCCATAATTACGTTTGATAGATTCGTAAAACGAAAATACCTCAAATACTATTGAGATGCGAGTATTTTGGCTAATTTCGCACAGTGAAACGTCCAAACATCCTGTTGCACAAGTATATAGGGTTGTTATTTCGACCTAACTAGAATATTTTCCATTGGAAAAGAAAACGACAAGACTCTATTTTATTGATGCGATGCGCGCATGGGCCATTCTCATGATGTTGCAGGGTCATTATATAGACGGGCTCCTCGACAACGCTTTTCGCGATAACTCTGATTTCGTCTATAGCACTTGGAAGTATTTCAGAGGCATGACGGCCCCCGTTTTCTTTACTGTTTCCGGATTTATATTTACCTATTTACTTATACGAGTTCCTGAAAAAGGATTCGAAAACCCAAGGGTAAAAAAAGGAATTCGCCGTGGTTTAGAATTGCTAGTTATTGGGTATCTACTCCGGATGAACCTCATGGGCATCTTAAACGGAGAAATTTATAGTTCTTTCTATCTGGTTGATGTGCTGCATTGTATCGGATTATCGATTCTAGGAATTATTGGAATTTACTTGCTAACTTATTCTAAGAAGAAATTCTTATTTCCGACGGCACTAGTTGCGATTACGATGCTCTTATTCCTGTTCGAACCACAGTATCAAAAATGGACTTATAGTTTCTTACCCGATGCCCTAGCGAACTATTTTACTAAAACCAATGGTTCAGTTTTTACCATATTTCCTTGGTTTGGCTATGCTTCTTTTGGGGCATTCATTTCTGTTTTGTTCACCCATTACAAAAATTTTAAAAACCTTTATCCCATCGCAATTTCGATTTCAGCAGTTGTTGGACTAGCACTTATATTTTATTCTTCGGACTTCTTCCTAGCCATCTCAAGAGCAACCGGGCTTCAAATGTTTGCTGATATCTTTTTCAACAACTACCTATTCATTCGTTTAGGGGATGTATTCATCGCCTTTGCGGTATTCATGTTGATAAGACAGTGGTTGACAAATAGCACATTGCTTAAAATCGGCCAAAGCACCTTATCCATTTATATCACCCACTTTATCATTTTATATGGAAGCTTTACAGGCTTAGGTTTGTACCAATACTTTCATCATTCACTTTCTCCGAGCATGGTTATTCCAAGTGCTATTGTTTTTATGATTGTTTGTTCATTTACTGCTCTTATTTATGAAAAAAACAAGGCTCGTATCAAATCGAACCTTTCGAAAGGGCTCAAGTATCTATTAATAAATGGAGAAGTACTTTTAAAATTTCTTTTTAGTAAGGCCAGAGTCCTGTTAATGAAGTTATTTGGACTGGTTAAAAATTAGTCCGCCTTTTGTGCATTGCCGCAAGTTTCTACTATTTTTAGCGTTCATAGACTAAAATCAATATACATGAGCGATACAAAATACTCCCCTATAGCCTGCGATTTAGAAAAAGACAAAAAATACAACTGGTGTACATGTAGCCATAGCGAAAATCAACCTTTTTGTGATGGTTCGCACAGAGCTGCGAAAGCTACTCCTCCATTGACCTTTGAAGTTGAAGAAGCAAAAGAAGTGTATTTGTGTACTTGTAAAAAAACAAGCAATCCTCCATATTGCGATGGGTCGCATAAAAACTAATTAAAAAGGGCTATCATTGTTGATAGCCCTTTTATATATCATTCAACAAGAATCACATCGGTCAATAACAATTCTTCTAGTATCGGTTTCAGCTGAGAAAACGTTAAACCCACTTCAACTTCTGGACTATATAACGTTTTAATAATAGCCTTGTCAAAAACTGAGAAATCGGGCTTTAGAAAAGAACACATAAAACTTTGATTTCTAGAAAAGTCGCGTTCACAAAAATCGCCACTTGCGTGTCCAAGCCCAATCGTGTGACCTAACTCATGATTAAACAAGGGGATACTAACATTTTTTACCCAAATTCGCCCTCTCGTAATGTTGAAATTTCCATTTCTACTGTATAGCGCATACCCCGTGAAATTTACGTTACCTATAGCTTCAAACATATCAGGCCACACTTCTCGAATCGATTCTTTTTCACCAAAAATCAAATGTATATTTGATTCCTGTAAAGTAGCAACCAATTGAAATGATATTCCGTCACTCAAAAGGTCATTAAATTTATTTAGTGCGGTCTCTACCTGAGTACTGTATTCCCTGGGAACATCCCCATCAAGAAAAAGCTTCACATCCGTACCCCATTTTTCGTTTACCGTTGCCCCATAGGAATCGGGAGCCAGGTTAAACGTAACATAATGGTACTCATCAATGAATTCAAGTTGTTTTGCAGTGAGACTTTTTACGGGTTCAATAATTTCAGGCTCCATCTCGATAGGAACTAAATTTTCTGCATCCGTTGAGCATGAAAAAACCAGCACTAGAAAAAACCATCCAATACTTATCTTAAAAGGCTTCATTTCTAAAATTTTTCCCTAAATATGCAGAGCCCTGTCATCGGTAGCTGCAAGCGCAGCTTCCTTCACAGCTTCTGCATAGGTTGGGTGTGCGTGGCTCATACGAGCGATATCTTCCGCAGAAGCCCTAAACTCCATCGCAGTGACCGCTTCGGTAATCAAATCGGCACAACGGGCACCTATCATGTGAACACCTAAAACCTCGTCGGTTTTCTTATCGGCAAGAATTTTTACAAATCCATCGATATCCATACTGGCTCTTGCACGCCCTAAGGCTCGCATCGGGAATTGACCCACTTTGTAATCAACACCAGCTTCCTTTAATTCCTCTTCGGTTTTCCCTACTGCGGCAACTTCTGGCCAAGTATAGACAACACCAGGAATCAAATTGTAATCGATATGTGGTTTTTGACCTGCCATAATTTCTGCAACCAAAGTGCCTTCTTCTTCTGCTTTGTGTGCTAGCATCGCACCCTTGACAACATCACCTATAGCGTAAATATTTGGTACATTAGTCTGTAAATGAGCATTTACAGCCACTCTACCTCTTTCTTCTATTTGAACTCCTGCGGCTTCTAGGTTCAAGCCCTCTGTATAAGCACTTCTTCCCACAGCAACTAGGCAATAATCGCCTTCAAAAATTACTTCTTCCCCTTTTTTATTGTCAGCCTTGACAATAACTTTCTTTCCTTTTCGCTCTACTGATTTCACACCATGAGAAAGTGCAAATTTTACTTTCTGCTTTTTCATTGCGCGCATCAACTCTTTGGAAAGCCCGGAATCCATAGTAGGTATAATACGGTCCATATATTCTACAACCGTTACCTCAGCACCTAATCTTTTATATACTTGACCGAGTTCTAATCCAATAACACCGCCTCCAATGATAATCATATGTTTAGGAATTTCCTTGAGCTCTAAAGCTTCCGTAGATGTAATAATTCTTTCCTTATCCAGTTTGATAAAAGGTAAGGTAGAGGGCTTCGAGCCTGTCGCGATAATCACATTCTTTGCTTCAATGGTTTCCGCTTTCCCTTTCCCTTTTTTGATAGAAATGTGGGTTGCATCTTTAAAGCTTCCCAATCCCTCGAAAACATCTATCTTATTTTTGTCCATCAAGAATTGAATCCCTTTGGTGGTCATATCTACAACACCTTGTTTACGAGCAATCATCTTTTCCAAGTTCACTTTTACCTCTCCGGGAATCTCAATACCATGCTCCTCAAAATGCTTTACCGCATCTTCATAATGATGCGAAGAATCTAATAAGGCTTTGGAAGGGATACAGCCTACATTAAGGCAGGTTCCGCCTAAGGTGCTATATTTTTCTATTATTGCAGTTTTCATTCCCAATTGGGCACAACGGATTGCCGCTACATATCCTCCGGGACCTGAGCCGATAACGGCTACATCGTATGAACTCATAAATCTGTTATCTTAAAATTGAATTACAAAATTAGCACTATTTTCTGGTTTTAAATAGGCACAGCAGTGGTATGCTTCACTTCATTTATAGCAAACGAACTTTGGGTGCTTCCAATATTGCTAATTGCTGTAAGTTTTGTGACCATAAAATCACGATAGGCTTGCATATCGCGAACGTGAATTTTCAATATATAATCGTAATCGCCGCTAATATGATAACACTCTACCACTTCATCTAATTGCAATACCTCTTGCTCAAATTTCAGGACATTCGTCTTGATATGTTGTATCAATTTAATGTGACACAAAACAGTAAAGGCCTTATCTACTTTTTTCTTATCTATCAAGGCCACATAACTTGCTACCACTCCGTTCTTTTCCAAACGTTTGATACGCTCGTAAACCGCAGTAGTAGAAAGATGTAATTGCTTAGCGTATGCCGCAGTGGTCCTTTTACAATCCGATTGTAATAAAGAAAGAAGCTTCTTATCAATTCCATCAAGTTTCATACTGTACTATTTTCTATTCCACTGTGTGTTTTAAGCAATTTAATTATAATAATTCTATATTTATTGAATATAATAGATTTATATTCTAAATATTCAAAAATAAATTGTTTTTAAAACTACATCAATCTAATTTTATTGTTCTAAATCATTTCAATCATGAGCAATACTTCTGCTAATCAATTACAAGATTTACAATATTTCGGAGAGTTTGGAGGAGTGAATCCTTCAGTATCCGATTCTTCTACCTATACCTTTCTCAATGCAAAAACGATGTTTGACACCTTTGAAGGGAATACCGAAGGTTGTTATCTATATTCGCGCCACTCCTCTCCTTCCAATTTGTATTTGGGTGAGGCTTTGGCTGCTCTAGAAGGTACAGAAACCGCCAATGTATACGCGAGTGGAATGGGTGCCATTAGTTCTGTAATCATGCAAATCTGCGATTCTGGAGAACATATTGTAAGTAGTCGAACGATATACGGAGGTACGTATGCGTTTCTGAAGAACTTTCTAAAGAAATTCGCCATCGACACTTCATTTGTGGACATTACAGATATTGTAGCTGTTGAATCGGCCATTACTTCACAAACTAAAATGATTTATTGTGAGGCGGTTAGTAATCCTTTACTTGAAGTTGCAGATATCAAGGCACTGGCGGCACTTGCTAAAAAATATAATCTTCCCCTGGTTGTGGATAATACATTTTCTCCACTTTCTATTCCGGCAGCGCAACTCGGGGCAGAAATTATAATTCATAGTCTGACAAAGTTTATAAATGGATCAAGTGACTGTGTTGCTGGTGCTGTCTGTGGAACTACGGAATTTTGCTTAAGCCTAAAGGATGTAAATAACGGAGCCGGAATGTTATTAGGAAGCACTTTGGACAGTCTTAGAGCAGCATCTATTTTAAAGAATATGCGAACACTACATATTCGTATACAAAAGCATAGTGAAAATGCCTTGTTTCTAGCCCAGCAATTTGAAGCAGACGGATTCCGCGTTGTCTATCCGGGATTAGCATCACATAGTGGTCATAACATCATGAAAAAGCAAATGAATGCCAACTATGGCTTTGGCGGCTTGATGACATTAGATGTGGGTTCTTTGGAAAATGCAAATGCTTTTATGGAACTTATGCAGACCGAAAAACTAGGATACCTTGCGGTTAGTCTAGGCTTCTACAAAACCTTATTTAGTGCACCTGGCACTTCTACTTCTTCCGAAATTCCTGAGGAAGAACAACTAGAAATGGGACTTTCCAACGGGCTCATTCGTTTTTCCATCGGATTAGATAACGATATTGAGCGAACCTATAACAAAATGAAGAACTGTATGGCACAACTAAATATTAAACCTCAAATTCAGATTCCTGTTTAGATATCAAAAACAGCTTGCATAGGCGTATCCAAAATCGTAATATTACGGATAGACAAACTGACTATATATGGATAACGAAGAATATTTTGAACATCGCGAAGATGAAAACATCGTTCAAAATAAAGAATTGAATATTTGGGAAGCTTTGATTCCCGTTGTTCTGTTAATGTTGATGTTAGCATATAACATCTTCTTCGCGGATGGTGCTGCGCTTGGTGATTATTCGAATCAAATTATACTTTTAATTGGTGGGGTAATTGCTGCAGTAGTGGGTTTCTTCAATAAAGTTAGTATCAAAACAATGCTCACAGAAATCTGGGAGAATCTTAGAAGTGTTTTCCTTCCGATAATGATTTTGTTCTTGGTCGGTGCGCTTGCAGGAACTTGGCTCGTGAGTGGAATTATTCCGGCAATGGTATATTACGGATTACAGGCATTGAGCCCTAGCATTTTTCTACCCGCTTCCGTTATAATTGCTGCTTTAATATCAATTGCTACTGGAAGCTCCTGGACTACTTCAGCAACCGTTGGTATTGCTTTAGTTGGAATTGGTACTGCATTGGGAATACCTGCAGGAATGATTGCCGGTGCGGTAATATCTGGTGCTTATTTTGGTGATAAAATGTCTCCCTTAAGCGACACTACAAACCTTGCTCCCGCCATGGCAGGAACGGACTTATTTACCCATATTAGGTATATGGCCTTTACCACAGTACCGTCTATCGTAATCACCCTAGTCGTTTTTTCAATATTGAGTCTAAATATTGATGCTACCGGCACCACCAATGTTGATGATTTACTTCGAACCATAGAAAACAGCTTTAATATTACGCCGTATTTGTTTATCGTCCCTATAATGGTAGTGGTTTTGATCCTATTTAAAACAAAACCATTAATCGCATTGGGTGCAGGAGTTGGTATCGCCGGAGTCTTTGCTATGATTTTTCAATCAGAAATATTACTAGAGCTATCTGAGTCAGAGACAATGTCATTGATGAAAGCCATTTTTACCGATACACAAGTAGTAACAGAAAACGCAAGTTTAAATGAACTTTTCAGCTCCGGGGGAATGAAGGGTATGCTATGGACTATCTTTCTAATTATTTGTGCCATGGTTTTTGGTGGTGTCATGGATGGCATTGGTGCCTTATCTAGGATTACAAAGGCCTTGCTCTCAGTTGCAACAACCGTATTTGGGCTTTTTGCAAGTACTGTAGTTAGCTGTTTAGGTCTAAATGTTATCGCCAGTGACCAGTATTTAGCACTTGTAATTCCTGGGAAAATGTTTAAAAAAGCATATGAAGACAAAGGCCTAGCTCCTGAAAATTTAAGTAGAACCTTAGAAGATTCAGGTACGGTAACCTCGGTATTGATTCCTTGGAATACCTGCGGGGCTTATCAATCTGGGGTATTAGGCGTTGGTGTTGGAGAATACTTTATCTATGCTATTTTCAATTGGCTCAGTCCATTTATGACCCTATTGTTTGCTGCATTCAAAATAAAAATACGAATGATGACGACTTCATCAGTAAAAGCATAATCGTTAAGTATTTGTGAATTTAAAAAATTAGGTTGCCTTTCATTGTTAAAAACGCTTGATGTTTTTTAATTTCACGCAAAATTTAAAAACCACGTTATGGCTTCACTTACATTACACGGAAATGCAATAAACTCAATAGGCTCTTTACCATCAATTGGAAGTGCCGCTCCGAGCTTCAACCTAACAAAAGGTGATTTATCATTGACTTCCCTTTCCGACTATAAAGGAAAGAAAGTCGTTCTCAATATATTTCCAAGTATTGACACGGGTACTTGTGCGCAATCTGTTCGTCAATTCAATAAAGATGCCGCAGCATTTGAAAATACAGTTGTTCTTTGTGTGTCAAAAGACCTTCCTTTTGCTCAGGCTCGGTTTTGTGGTGCGGAAGGAATAGAAAACGTTGAAATGCTTTCTGATTTTAGAGATGGTAATTTTGGTGAAGCATATCAGGTAGCTTTCTCTGATGGTCCTTTAACCCCTTTGCATTCTAGAGCGGTAGTTGTTCTGAATGAAGAGGGTGATGTGGTATACACCGAACAAGTTGGTGAAATCGTAGACGAACCTAACTATACTGCAGCTTTAGAAGCTTTAGCAAATGCCTAAAAAAGAGTCTTTTCTAGTAAATAGAATAAAAAGTGTGGGCTTCGCATTACGTGGAGCCCTTCTTTTGGTTCGGACCGAAGCCAGTATAAAAGTTCAGGTATTTATTGCTATTGTTATGACTGCTGCTGGTTTCTTTTTTGAAATCTCTGCAACGGAATGGTGCATTCAAATCTTGACTATTGCAGTTATTATGGGTACTGAAGGCTTAAACACTGCTATAGAAAAAGTCTCTGATTTTGTTCAACCCGAATTTGATAAAAAAATTGGTTTCATAAAAGACGTATCCGCAGGTGCAGTAATGATAGTTTCGATCGCAGCCACGATAATTGGATGTATCATTTATTTACCAAAAATCTTTTGAAACTTTTGGCGGTTCTTCTTCCGTACGAAATTCGTATTTTTACCCGCAGAATCTACTAGTGAATGGCAAAGAAGGCAAAAAAGACTAGGGCGAAAGCTGTCAAAGCGAAACCTACTAAAAAACCAAGGTCTTATAAATTATCCAAACAAAATAAGATTATATTGGGCAGTCTTTTAATAGTTGCCAGTATCTTCCTTACACTTGCCTTTATTTCCTTCTATTTTAATTGGAAAGATGACCAAAGTCTCCTTACGGAATTTGGCGAAAGAAACGAAGAAGCTAAAAACCTTTTGAAAAAATTTGGGGCGCAAGTAAGCCACTTTTTTATGTACAAAGGTTTTGGTTTGACCTCTCTAATCCTTCCATTCCTACTTTGCCTAAAGGGTCTTTATATGTTTTTAGGCATGGACCAAAAAGGAATGCTAAAAAAGTGGATTTGGGGACTCGTTTTTATGATATGGAGCTCAATCGCACTGGGCTTCGCAGGAAGCAAACAACCCTTGTTGGGTGGACTCGTAGGTTATGAAATGAATGATTTCTTACAGGATTACGTTGGAATGATTGGTGTACTTCTTTTACTTTTATTTGGGTTGGTTATCATTCTAGTTAGATTGTTCCAATTCTCTCCTGAAGATATAGGAAGATGGTTCAAAAACAAATCGAGTTCTTTAAAAACCGATTTCAAACGAAGTCCGAAAACGGAAGAAAGTGAGGCACCAATGACCCTTTCCCTGGAGCCTGAGGATGAAACTCCGGTAATAATTGACACCTATACCCATAAAGAAGATATTCCTCCGCTAGTCGAAGAAAAAGTGGATGATTTTGAAGTGACCATTCCCGGTGAAGAGGAAAGTGAGGACCTGGCAATGGAAGTGGAAAAAATCGTTGAAGAGAAAGAAGAAAAAAAGAATATAGCTGACAAATTAGTAGATGACTTCGGACTATTTGACCCAACCCTTGAATTGGGTAACTATAAATTTCCAACTATAGAGTTATTAGACCAGCATGGTGTTACAGGTGGAATAACAATCAACCAAGAAGAACTGGAGGAAAACAAAACCAAAATTGTAAATACGCTCAAAAATTACAAGATTGGTATTGCACAGATTAAAGCAACGATTGGTCCAACTGTAACTTTATATGAAATCGTTCCTGAGGCGGGTGTTCGTATTTCTAAGATTAAAAATCTAGAAGATGATATTGCCTTATCTCTTGCAGCTTTAGGAATACGTATCATCGCACCAATTCCAGGGAAAGGAACCATTGGTATTGAAGTTCCGAATAAAAATGCGACCATAGTATCCATGCGATCTGTAATTGCTTCTACAAAATTCCAGAAGGCAGAAATGCAATTGCCTATTGCTTTTGGTAAAACTATTAGTAATGAAACCTTTGTGGTTGATTTAGCAAAAATGCCGCACCTTTTGATGGCTGGCGCTACGGGACAAGGTAAATCCGTAGGACTTAATGCCGTGCTAACCTCTTTGCTTTATAAGAAGCATCCGGCCGAGGTGAAATTTGTCTTGGTAGACCCAAAGAAAGTAGAACTCACACTTTTTAACAAGATTGAACGGCACTTCTTAGCGAAACTTCCGGATTCTGAAGATGCCATTATTACGGATAACACGAAAGTCATTCACACTTTGAATTCGCTCTGCATCGAAATGGATAATCGTTATGAACTATTGAAAACAGCCATGGTTCGTAACATTAAGGAATACAACGATAAGTTTAAGGCAAGAAAACTGAATCCTAATGACGGACATATGTTTTTGCCCTATATCGTTTTGGTAATTGATGAGTTTGCCGATTTAATTATGACCGCAGGTAAAGAAGTGGAGACTCCGGTAGCTCGTTTGGCACAGTTGGCTAGAGCTATTGGTATCCATCTAATAATTGCGACTCAGCGTCCTTCTGTAAATGTGATTACTGGTATTATTAAGGCGAACTTCCCAGCACGTATAGCTTTTCGTGTTACCTCGAAGATTGATTCAAGAACCATTTTAGATGCATCTGGAGCTGATCAACTAATCGGTCGCGGTGATATGCTATATACCCAAGGGAATGACGTAACACGTATTCAATGTGCTTTTGTGGATACGCCTGAAGTAGAAAAAATCACAGAATATATTGGCTCACAAAGAGCCTATCCTGAAGCACATCAATTACCCGAGTATGTTGGCGAAGACTCTGGCACAAGTATTGATAATAATATATCGGAGAGGGATGCTAAGTTTAGGGAGGCAGCTGAAGTCATTGTAATCGCACAGCAAGGCTCGGCATCGTTAATCCAAAGGAAATTAAAATTAGGATACAACCGAGCTGGTAGAATAGTCGACCAACTAGAAGCTGCCGGAATCGTGGGTCCATTTGAAGGTAGCAAAGCTAGACAGGTTTTAGTAGCAGATTTAGTCGCCTTGGAACATTTACTTAATAATGAAATTTAATAGAATGAAGAAGTTAGTTTTAGTATTCGTAGTATTTTTTGCGTCAAACTTTACAATTGCTCAAGATTCAGATAAAGCAAAAGCCCTGCTTGATGCTGTGTACAATAAAGTACAAGGCTACGAGAATATTTTTGTAGACTTTAACTACGTATTGCACAATGCGGAAGCTGATATAAACTCCGAAACTCGAGGGGATGTTACCTTACAAAGCGATAAATATCTTTTCAACTATTTAGGCACTCAACAACTATACGACGGTAATAAGGTATACACCATTGTTCCTGAAAATGAAGAAGTAACTATAGAGGATAAAACAGAGGATGAAAATGCCCTGACTCCTTCCAAAATGCTGACTTTTTATAAAGAGGGGCATACTTATGCTTGGGATATTCTTCAAAACGTGCAAGGTCGAAAGATTCAATATGTGAAATTAGTTCCTATTGATACCAACGCTGAAATCAAAAGTATTTTAATGGGTGTTGATGCCGAAACCAAGCATATTTACAAACTTATCTATACCGGTAAAAACAGCACTACAACTACGATTACTGTTAATTCTTTTAAAACAAATCAACCTTTATCAAAAACCTTATTTACTTTTGATGAAAGCAAGTACAAAAGCGACGGCTACTACATCATAAAAAACTAAGGCATTTACCTTGAGGATTCTCGACAGATATATTTTATCTCGATTTTTATTCAATCTTATCAGTTCATTTGTCATAATGATGTTCATCTTCATTTTTCAATCGATATGGTTGTTTATTGATGATTTGGCTGGCAAGGGTCTTGATATGATCATTATCGGAAAGTTCTTTTTCTATAAGATGCCAGAACTAACTGAGAAGGTACTTCCGCTCACCGTACTACTATCCTCTATACTCACGTTTGGAAATTTTGCGGAACACTATGAGTTCGCAGCTATGAAGGCCTCAGGAATTTCATTACAACGAGCCATGCTCGGCATCATCATATTTATGGTAGGCTTAGGTGGAGTCACTTTTTACTTCGCCAATAATGTCATACCAGCTTCTGAACAAAAAATATTTTACCTAAGACGGAATATTGCCAAATTAAAACCAGCAATTGCTATTGCAGAAGGTGTATTCAGCGATTTTGAATCTGCCGATATGAATATCAAGGTGGACCGAAAGTACGGTGAAAATGACAATTTTCTGGAAAATGTCATTATTCATCAAAAGACAAAAACGAACATCAATTATAGGGTAATCAAGGCCAAAACTGGTGAGTTGAAAAGTAGTGAGAATTCCAATATCATACAGTTGGTCTTAAATGACGGCCAATTATATGAAAACGTCGAGGGTACTAAAAGTGAAAAAAGAAAATATCCTTTTGCACAAGCTGATTTTGAGGACTACACTATGAATATCGACCTTTCAGAATTCAATAATGTCGATTTAGAAGAAGAAAAAGACCTGCGAACGGAGAAAATGAAGAATATCTCTCGTTTGACCAAGGATATCGACTCTATTCAAGAGGACAATATAAGACGGGTTACTTCATTTTCAAAAATCACCTCAGAGCGCATGGGAGCGTTTATTCCACTTCCTGAGCAGGACACTACTCTAAATAAAAAGCGTCAATTTAAAAATGGTACTACTCATTTAGATTTCGATATTTTTAAGGATAGTATTGTAAACATCTATCCAGAGTGGCAACAAGTTCAAGTAATGAATTCAGCTAAGAACTCTACCACAAATGTACTGACCTCAGTGCGGGGCAAAAAGAAAGAAATGAATAAACGCTATGAATTTCATCGGCGACATATTCTTTCTTTACACAAGAAATTTGCCCTGGCTTTCTCATGCATTATTTTATTTTTTGTAGGTGCTCCTTTAGGCGCAATAATTCGAAAAGGTGGCTTGGGCCTACCAATGGTTATAGCTATTATTCTATTCCTTATTTACTATTTCTTAGGCGTATTTGCAGAAAACTATTCCAAAAAAGGGAATATACATCCTATGCTCGGCGCATGGTTATCTACTCTGGTTATGCTACCTTTGGGTGTGATTTTAACGAAACGGGCAACCGCAGATAAAGGCCTAATGAGTTTTGGTAGGGTTATCGACTTTTTTAAAGGATTGCTACCAAAGAAGAAAGATAAAAGAACGACATCATGATAACAAGCATGGAGAGGAACATACAGTTAAATACAATTGAAGAAGCCATAGCCGATATTCGGACCGGCAAGGTCATCATTGTAGTTGACGATGAAAATCGAGAAAATGAAGGTGACTTCTTAGCTGCCGCGGAATTGGCTACTCCTGAAACTGTTAACTTCATGGCGAAACATGGTCGAGGGCTTATATGTGCCCCTTTAACTGAAGGCCGTTGCAAAGAATTAGGACTCCATATGATGGTGAATCATAATACAGATCCACTCGAAACCGCTTTTACCGTTTCTGTAGATTTAAGAGGAAATGGTGTTACAACAGGTATCTCTGCCTCTGATCGGGCAAAGACAGTTTTTGCGCTTACTGATGATGACACAAAACCTCATGATTTAGCAAGACCAGGTCACATTTTTCCTTTAGTGGCAAAAGAAGGTGGGGTTTTGAGAAGAACTGGTCATACGGAGGCAGCAATCGATTTTGCACGTTTAGCCGGATTGAAACCTGCCGGAATCATAGTGGAAATTATGAACGAAGATGGCAGCATGGCTCGACTTCGAGAACTAATGGAAGTTGCAAAAAAATTCGATTTGAAGATTGTTTCCATTGAAGATTTGGTTGCGTACCGAATGGAGCATGATAGTCTTATTGAGAAAAAAGAAGACTTTGATATCAACACTCGTTTTGGAGACTTTCGATTACGTGCCTACAAACAAACCACAAACAATCACATACATATCGCCCTTACTAAGGGAGACTGGAATAAAGATGAAAAGGTATTAACGAGAATTAACTCAACTTTGGTCAACAATGATGTTTTGGGTACATTGACTAATAATCCTGATAAGAAACTTGAGGATATGTTTAAGGCCATAAATGACGAAGGCAAAGGTGCAATTGTTTTCATCAATCAAGATTCAGAATCCTTAAATCTTTTATCCCGTTTGGCGGAATTAAAAGAACTTCAAAAACAAGGCATTCATAAAGCACCTAAAATAGATATGGACACCCGTGATTTTGGTATCGGAGCCCAGATTCTACATGACCTTAACATCTCTAAAATGCGATTGCTAACAAATCGTCAACAAACCAAAAGAGTCGGAATTGTTGGTTACGGATTAGAGATAGTTGATTATGTGAAGTATTAGAAGGTTGGATGTTTGATGTGCGGTGCCCGATGTTTCAGATTTAGTGTAACTCTGAACTCATTACTTATAGCTTTTAAAAAAGCTACTTCAATATTTCCCGAAGGATATCGGTCATTTTCTGAGCTCTTTCCGCTACTTCAGTTTCACTCCATCCTAATTTTATCAAACAGGAAATTGTGCGCCCCACCCAGTGGTCTGATTTGGAAAAATCGGATTTTGAGTAGTCTAGAAGCTGATTGTAAACTTCTTGTGGTAGTTTTGCAAGGGATTTTAAATTCGTCAAATGTTCCCATTTTCGATAGTAGTGCCAATTATTGTCATACCAGTAAAAACAAGCGTCAACTCCTCCATTCCCTAAAGCTTGGTGTGCTCTTTTAGCTGAATTTTCGTCCGGCAGGAAAAAATTCAAGAAAGCATAACTCTCCTCTCCGCCTTCAGGAACTTTGCGAAAGGTAACTTCAGGAATAGTTGCTAATGCCTCCCTTAGAACTTTATAATTCTTTTTTTGGATAGATAGGAATTCGTTTAACCGCTTAATTTGAGCTAAACCTACAGCAGCATTCAATTCAGAAATACGGTAGTTATACCCCAGAAAAGGATGTGTTTCTGCTCCCCTATCCTTCCCAACATGGTTATGTCCGTGATCAGAATAGTGGTCCGCATTTGTTTTGTACTTCTCATTGTTTGTAATTACCGCACCACCTTCTCCACAGGTAATCGTTTTTACATAATCAAATGAAAAACATCCTAGGTCACCATAACTTCCTAAAGGTTTCCCCTCAAATGTACCTCCGATAGCCTGACAGGCATCTTCCAATAATATCAGGTCATGTTTATCACAAATGAATTTTAAAACCCTTAAATCGGCCATTGACCCACACATGTGGACGGGCATGACAACCTTAGTCTTTTTTGTAATCGCCTTCTCTACAGCTTCTGGATTCAAAGTCAAGGTATCATCAACATCAACCAATACGGGAACCGCACCAATCGCCAAAATTGACTCAAAAGAAGCCACGAAAGTGAATGTAGGCATAATTACTTCGTCGCCAGCTCCTATTCCAGCACTTGCCAAGGCTACGGTAAGAGCAGAAGTTCCGCTGCTAACTAATTGCGCATGTTTCACCTCCATTCTTTCCTCAAGGGCTTTTTCAAGTTCAAGAGCTTTCCATTGGCCATTACGCATTCCATCAAATCCATAGCGCATCAAGACCCCTGTATCTAGTACGTCTTGTACTTGCTTTTTCTCTTGTTCTCCGAAAAGTTCAAATCCTGGCATTAAAGTATTGGGTTAAAGGTTAAAGATTAAAGGGAAATGGTTTTTCTATTGAATTTCGATGATACTTTCAGCCATGTCCTTTCTCACTTTTTTAAAGGTTGAAAACACATCATCATCCGCACGATACCCGACTGGCATCGCTAATACAGATGTCAAGCCCTTCGAGTTTAAATCTAGTAAGCGGTCATAAGCTTCTGGTTCAAAACCTTCCATGGGACAAGAATCTATTTCCTCCATAGCACATATAGTCAGTAGATTTCCCATAGCCAAATAGGCTTGATTTTTTGACCAATCTTTTATTTCTTGGATTTGCTTTTTGGAAAAGTTATCAACCATAGCTTTCTTAAAAGGGTTCAAAATATCATCGCTTGTGCCTCTTACCTTTTTTACCAGTTTGAAATAATTTGATATGTATTCGGAGTTCACTTCATTTTCAATACAAATCAACAGGATATGCGAAGCTTGCGCCACCTGGGGTTGGTCAAAAGAATGCGAAACTAATTTTTTTTGCAGTTCTTTATTTTGAATTACTACAAGGGTTATAGGCTGCAATCCGTAGGAAGTAGCTGTAAGGTTAAATGCTTTTTTCAGGATATTCATTTTTTCTTCTGAGAGCAGTCTCTCCGAATCAAATTTCTTTACGGCATATCGCCATTCTAATTGCTCTATTGGCTTATTCATTGTTTTATATAAATTCCCACGTACAGGAATGACATTAACTAAATTATTTAAAAAACCAAAGTTTAATGGAAAGTGCCACCACCATCACTACAATGAAGGTTTTAATGAATCCATCCCCTTTGTTAACAGAAATCCTGCTTGCCAACCATGCTCCTGTTCCATTGCCTATTGCCAGTATCAAACCTACGGTCCAATTTACTTTGTCATTCAATATAAAGACGGCCAAAGCCGATAAGGTGTAAATGAAAACCACCGCAACTTTGGTCGCATTAGAACGGACTAGGGTCATTCGATTGACATAGTGCAAAAATAGTATAATTATAAAGCCTAATCCTGCATTGATAAATCCCCCGTAAATTCCGAAGAAAAAAAACGCGATGATGTCAATCCACAAATACTTCCCCGTAAGCCGTTCTTGCATTTCCACCAATTTCATCTTTGGCTTAAAGATGATAATTAGTACCACAATAATCATTATTATGGCAAGAATCCGATTGAAGGTTTCCCCCTTTATATCAACCGCTATTTGAGCACCGATAATGGCCCCTAGCAAAGCTGAAATACCCAAATAGATATTGAATGGTGCAGTAGATACCCCTTTACTTTTAAAACCTGCGGTTCCAATAGCTGTTTGAATAACAATTGCTACCCGATTTGTACCATTGGCAACACTAGATGGCAATCCTAAAAATATCAAAACGGGTAAGGAAAGTAATGAACCACCGCCGGCGACGGTATTAATGAAACCGACTGAAAAACCTGTGGCAATGAGAAGTACATAGTGGTACCATTCTTCCATTCGGTAAAAATAAGATGTTCAAATGAAAAAGCTTGATTTCCTTTCAGGAAATTGGGTTTTAGAATCAACCTGTGATGATTGTTATAGTGCCGTTTATCGATGAAAATATGTTCTTATTACGACAAGTTATCAACATAAACAATATTAAAATTATCATAATCAATCAAATACACTTGAAAATAACATTTTGTTAAAGTAAATTGCGACCAATAATAAACAAATTATGGAATTAATAAATGAAGCGCTGGAATTTGAGAAGGCAAAAATGAGTAATATGTCTACAAGTGACAGGGTTACTGCTTCCAGAGAAGCAAAACGATTGATACTAGCTTTAAACGAAGTTTATAAGACTACTAAGGATACCGATATTATGGACTTAATGAAGCTTTTAACGGTAAAAAAGAAGAAAATTGAAAAAAGGTTGAAAGGACGACCCGATCCAGCTTTTTAAAAAAGGATTTATAAAGACTTTAAAAATCTAAGCCCTGTAAACATTAAGTTTACAGGGCTTTTTGCAGAGAAAGAAGGATTACCTTCGGTGTTCCCTACATTCTGCCCTTCTTACAATGAAGCTCGGTATCGCTTAGGTGATTTCTGGGCTTTTTCTTTTTACATCTTTACAGAAGCACACTTTTGACAGTGTAAAAAGAAAAAGCCCGATTTCCATTCAGAAATCGAGCTTTGCTCTAAGCGGAGTAAAGAGGAACTATCCAAATTTCGAAAAATACCCAGTTTTTGAGGGTTCAATTGGTGCTAGAAAACCACTGACCCCGAAACTGCCCCTTTTTAACAATAATTTAACAAATCGAGGTCATTATGACGATGATTTGTCTAGAATTGACTCATTATACAGTCCATTCTTCTGTTACTCATTCGAGCTATAAAGTACATTTCCAATTTCTATAAGTAAATATGATTGTACTTAAAATATCAAAACAAATTCCTATACATTTCCCTATATTTAGCACTTATTTAAATCCCTAAATTCAAAAAATGAAATTCCTATCCCTCCTTTTTATTTTCGCATCAGTTTCATTGGCTTCCTCTGAATTCGCGTATGCTCAAACCCCTGAGGAACAGAAGGAGTCTGAAAATCTCTTTATCAGCAAAGAGAAAGATAGTATGCAGATATGGTTTTATAACAGGGCTACCGCCATGGGCCTCAAAGGAGAAGATAGAGAGGAATATTACAACATCATACTATACCATACTTTTAAAATGACTCGCCTTGAAAAGAAAGATAAGGGCTATACCCCTGAAGAAGTTCGTTCTAAATTTGATGCTCTTGTACAAAAACAACATGCTGAAATCAAAGCGATTTTAGATGAAAAACAATATGCTGTTTACTTAGACACCTATGACAAGATTTTAAAAGGTGTTTATGAAAGAAAAGGTTGGAAATAACTTAAGAACATGAGAAAACAATTCATACTACTACTTTTCCTCTTAGGAACTGCAATTTCTTTTGCGCAACGCTCGAAAACCGTAACTATAGGCATTCTTGCCGATGAAGCATCCGTTGAGAATGCTCCCTTGCTTGAAAAGCTGCAAAATGAAATTACCGCTGTAGTTGGGCAAGATGCTAAGGTCGTCTTTAAAGACCCTGTCGAAAACAACTTCGATTTAGATACCGCAAAGGCAAACTACCTGGCATTGGAAGCAAGTGATGTCGATATCATCCTCGCATTTGGAGTCATCAATAATATTGCACTTTACCAACAAAAGACCTACGCGAAACCAGTCATTGTTTTCGGTTCGGTGAATAGTGATTTCATCGATTTACCTGAAGACCAAAAGACTTCTGGAATTAACAATATCGCCTATATCATTGCTCCCCTTTCGTATTCTAAGGATTTAGATGCTTTTAATTCCCTGTATGAATACAAAAAAGTGGGGATTCTAGTCGATGATTACCTTCCTGAAGCTTTGCCCATAAAGGAACTTTTTGACACCTATTTTGCCGACAAAGATGCTACGTACACTTTGATTAACCTTCCTGAAAATGGAGATATTTCAAATGTAATCGGCGATATTGATGCAGTTTATTTGGCAGGAGGTTTCGCTTTATCCGATGCTGCGCTCAAAACTTTAATCTCAACAATTAACGAAAACCAATTACCCTCCTTTTCAGCCAATAGAAAACAAGACGTGGAAAAGGGTATTCTCGCCACTAACCAACCGGAATCAAATATCGACCAATTTTTTAGACGCTTGGCTTTAGATGTGGAATCGATTGTGAATGGTACCAATCCCTCTGAGTTGCCAATGCTTCTCGAATATAAAAACAGGCTTTCCCTAAACTTCAACACAGCTAAGGAAATTAAGTTCCCACTGCGGTATAGTATGTTAGGTACTGTTGATATTGTTGGAGGTGAAAACAACTTCATTTCCGAAAATGCGTATTCCCTACTAGATATTATGAACGGGGTCATCGGTCGCAATTTGGGATTGGAAGCAGAGCGTAAAAATATCGATTTGAGCTCCCAGGATGTAAAAACGGCAAAAAGCAATTTTCTGCCTGATGTATCAGCATCCGCCACCGGAGTATATCTAGATCCAAGAGTTGCCGAAATTTCTGGAGGTGCCAATCCCGAATTTTCAACTTCGGGTACGGTTGGTTTGAACCAGCTCATTTATTCGGAGGGAGCCGCTGCCGGAATTACCATTCAAGAAAATTTACAGAAAGCGCAACAAGAGACCTATAATGCCGCTGAGTTAGACGCGGTTCTTAATGGTTCGGTAGCGTATTTCAATGCATTGATTTTAAAAACCAATGCCCAAATTCAAGCACAAAACTTAGAGGTTACCAAAAAAAACCTCGAAATATCAGAACAAAACTTTGAGGCAGGTGCAGCTGGCAAATCCGATGTGCTTCGTTTTCGTAGTCAACTGGCGCAGAATATGCAAACCCTCATTGAGGCAGGCAACCAACTAAACCAAGCCTATTTTACGGTGAACCAATTAATGAACAATCCCATAGATACCGAAATTGATGTGGAGGATGCAATCATCTCTGAAGGTTTGTTTTCCAATTATAAGTATCAAGACTTTTATGATATTTTAGACAACCCAAAATTAAGGCCAAATCTCGTCGATTTTTTGATAGAAGAAGCAAAGAACAATGCTCCTGAGTTGAAGAATATTGGTTACAACTTAGCCGCGACCCAACGTAACTACAGATTAAATTCCGCCGGAAGGTTCGTGCCTACAGTTGCGCTTCAGGGGCAGTATAATTTGGCACTATCCCAATCGGGGGCGGGTTCTACGCCCACCGCCGGAATTCCGGTCGCACCCGACGGCGTGTACAATTTCGGGTTAAACGTATCTCTCCCGATTTTTAATCAAAACCTACGAAACATCAATAAGCAAACCGCAAAGATTCAAGAAGACCAGTTGAACATTCAAAAGAGCAATATCGATTTGAATATCGAAACCAATATAAATGCGCTAGTGTTGGATTTGACCAACGAAATCGCCAACATTCAGATTTCAAAGATAGCTGAGGAAGCGGCCAAGGAAAGCCTTGACCTGACCCAAAACGCTTACAGCCAAGGAGCGGTTCCCTTGATTCAATTAATTGATGCGCAAACCAACTATTTACAATCGCAAATAGCAAGTGCCAACGCCAACTACAACTATCTATTGGCGTCAATGCAATTGGAGCGTGCCATTGGATACTTTTTCTTGTTGAACTCAGAAGATACAAATCAAGCATTTATACAAAGAGCCCAGGCTTTTATTTTAAGTAGAAACTAAAAAACGATATACCCGCCATGAAATATTTCCGTCACATCATACTAATCCTTTTAACAGTTGTAGCATTTAATTCCTGTAAAGAGGAAGAGAAAAAGAAAGCCGAAGTATTACGCCCTGTTAACTATCAGGTCGTAGGTACTTCAGACGCCCAGAAAATTCGCTCTTTCAGTGGCGTTGCCAGAGCCGGCGATGAAATTGAATTGAGTTTTAGAAGTAATGGTATTATTACGGAATTGAACGCAAAGGTGGGTCAAAAAGTAAAAAAAGGAGACCTCATTGCCAAACTGGATAATGTACAGGCTAATTTGGCTTACGAACAGTCGGTTTCTGCTTTGAACAGCGCTAACTCAGCCATGAAAACGGCCAAATCGGCTATGGACAGAGTAAAGTCACTTTATGAAAGCGGAAGTCAATCCTTAAGTGATTACGAAGCTGCCAAGAATAACTATCAAAGTGCTCTGGACCAATATGAATCCGCACGACGGAATAAAAGTATTCAACAATCACAAATTAGCTATGGCTATATCAAAGCGCCAAAAGACGGCACAATCGCAAGCGCACCTGGTTCGCTCAATGCGAATGTAAGTGCGGGACAAGTTATTGCGGTCCTCAATGCTGGAGAACAAATTAATATTATGGTCGGCCTTCCTGAAAATGTCATCAATAAAGTACAATCAGAAATGGAGGTTGCTATTGCACTTTCATCTTTAGGAGAAAATTTTAAAGGGAGTGTTTTGGAAGTATCTCCTGTGGTAGATGCCAATTCATCCACCTATCCCGTAAAAATAGATATTGTTACACCGACTACCGCAGTGAAGCCTGGTATGGCGGCCAACGTAACTTTTAATTTTAGTACAGATGAGGAAACTGCGGATGATAGTTTGGTAGTGCCTGTAAAAGCGGTTGGTGAAGATGGAAACGGCAATTTCGTGTTCATTGTTGAATCTGAGGACGGCAAAACGGGTACGGTCAAAAAACAAACCATTGAAGTTGGTGAGCTTACCTCTAATGGGTTTAAGATAAAGAGCGGACTTAATGGCGGCGAAAAGATTGCTACAGCCGGATTACAAACACTTTTAGACGGGCAAAAAGTAAGATTACAATAACCACTTTAACCAATCGAATTATGAATCTTACACAGTTTTCAATAAATAACAATCGTGTCGTTTTAAGTATCCTTGCCGTGGTGATGCTCATGGGGCTAGTCGGTTATCAAGGTCTTTCTCGAGATAGCATGCCACCTTATACAATTCGTGTGGCTTCCATTGTTTCTTCATTCCCTGGAGCAAGTCCTGAACGTGTTGAGGAATTAGTCACGGATAAAATTGAAAAAGTAGCCCAAGAATTACCCGAACTAAAGAAGGTGACCAGTACTTCAAGAACAGGATTATCGATTGTTCAGGTGGAATTGGTAATGCAAACAAAGCCCGAAGAATTGCAGGCGGTTTGGGATAGGCTTCGAAGAAAATTAAGTAGTATTCAAGGCTTACCGAATGGTGTACAACCACAACTGAAGGACGATGGTATTGGGGAGGTTTTCGGAATTGCTGTGGGCCTAACCAGTGATGGCTATTCGTTTGCCGACATGAAAACCTATGCCGACGATATGCGGGATGATCTGATCAAGCTACCAGATGCGGCAAAAGTCGAAATCAACGGTGACCAAGAAGAACGCGTATTCGTGGAGTTTGATAATACAAAACTGAAGAGTTATGGTCTTACTTCAAATCGCTTACAAAATCTAATAAGCAATACCAATATTTTAAGTTCTGGGGGACAAATCAACGTTGAAGATGAACGTATCATTTTAGAACCTACAGGAAACTTCGATGATGTTACTGATATTGAGGAAATGCTGATTCCTGTTGGGGAAGGCGGTCAAGTCGTGCCCTTAAAGGATATTACCAATGTTCGAAAAGGATATATCAATCCACCCACCCAGATTGTGCGAATCAATGGTAAAGATGCACTATCACTTCATGTTTCCCTCAAAAAAGGAGCAAACATCATAAAGTTAGGAGAAGAACTTGATGTGGTACTGAATGAGTGGCGCGGAAAATTACCTGTTGGTTTAGAGGCAAACAGATTGGCCTCCATAGACGGATATATTGATACAAAAATCAGTGATTTTGTCGGTAACCTGCTGCAATCTATTACCATAGTATTATTTGTCATGTTGTTTTTCTTAGGATTGAGAACAGGCTTGGTGATTGCGAGTTTAATACCCATAGTTACCATTACTACCCTATTTGTAATGGGCTTGATTGATGTGGGATTAAATCAAATCACTTTGGCGGCTTTAATAATGGCCTTAGGAATGATGGTGGACAATGGTATTGTGGTAGCAGAATCGGTCATGGTAAAAATGGATAACGGTATCGATGTCAAAAAAGCAGCCATAGATTCATGCTCCGAGCTCTTTACCCCCTTATTGATTTCCACCTTGACTACTTCCGCAGCATTCCTGTCTTTTTATATGGCCGAATCCGTTATGGGTGATATTATGGGGCCCATTTTCGTGGTGATAACTATAGCCTTATTGTCTTCATGGATTATCGCCTTAAGCATCATTACGCTGTTCTGCGTGTTCTTCCTAAAAGTGAAAAAACAAGAAGAAGGAAAAGTAAGTTTCTTGGATCGTTTGATTAATGGTTTAAAATCGAAGTACAAAGATTTGATATTGGTTGCCCTTAACTGGAAACGAACCGTTCTTTTTGCCATTGTAGGAATGTTCTTTTTATCCATTTTAGGTTTCGGATTACTGGCTTTCGTATTCTTTCCCGATAGTGATAGAAACATGATAACAGCAGATATCAACCTTCCCGAAGGCACCAAAATTGAACGTACTCAAGAGATGGTGGCTACCATCGAGGCTTTCATGACCGAGGAGCTTAAGGTCAATGAAAATAAAACTGATGGTGTGGTGGACTGGTCCGCCTATATTGGTGAAGGGCCGTCAACTTATGATTTAGGCTACAATCCCGATGAGGCGAATTCGAACTATGCGCACATCCTAATAAATACTTCCGATTTCTTGGTTAACAATGAAATGGTCCGGAAATTGGATTCCTTCAGTTTTGCGTCCTTTCCGAATGCTGATATTAAAGTGAGGCTTTTAGGCTCTGGAGGTGGTGGAACGCCCATAGAAATAAAGGTTTCAGGAGATGACCCCAATACGTTGGCTCAAATCTCGGAAACGATAAAAACAAGGCTGTTCAGTATCTCCGGGACTAAAAACATAAAAGATGATTGGGGACCAAAAGGAAAGAAATTCATCATCGATATCGACCAAAATAAGGCGCAGCTGGCGGGAGTGACCAATCAAGACATTGCTACTTCGTTGCAGACCGTATTGGATGGTTTTAGCACCGGTGAATACCGAGAGGACGATAAGTCTATTCCCATAGTAATGTTAAGTGACCAAAGCAAACAACAGTCTTTGGCATCCCTGGAAACATTAAATATATACGCACAAAGTTCTGGAAAAAGTGTGCCCTTATTACAAGTAGCTTCTATTATTCCTCAATGGCAATACACCCGTGTTAAACGATTGAATTTAACGCGAACCATCAATATTTCAAGTGAGTTGGCAGCAGATGGTAATGCTTCAGCAATTACGGCAGAAATCACCCCTTGGTTAGAAGAGCAAGCTGCAACTTGGGGTCAGGGGTACAGTTACAATTTAGGAGGAGATGCCGAGACTACGGCTGAGAATATGGGCGCGGTGGCCAGTTACCTGCCCTTGTCCGCTTTTATTATCATCATGTTATTAATTATTCAGTTCAACTCCTTCCGTAAAATGGCCATGATTGTTTGTACCATTCCATTGGGTGTTATCGGTATGGTTCTAGGGTTATTGATTTTCAACGTTCCTTTCGGATTTATGGCCTTTTTGGGTGTAATTTCTTTAGCAGGTATTGTGATTAACAATGCCATTGTACTGGTAGACCGAATAGAAATAGAAGAAAATGAAATAAAACGTAAACCGCAAGATGCGATTATCGCAGCTTGTTTGCAACGTTTTCGCCCGATATTATTGGCAACCTTTACCACGGTATTGGGCTTAATTCCACTGTATTTAGGTGGAGGTGAAACGTGGGAGCCGATGGCTGTAACTATTATGGTTGGTCTCTTATTTGGAACAGTGATCACCTTATTATTTATTCCCGCTTTTTACAGTGTATTGTACAAAGTCGATTACAAGGGATACCAATTTAACGAAGCCTTATTAGAGTAAGAGATGTTCAAAAAACTGTATTCATATCGCTTTGAGTTTTTCTTTATCACGCAGATAGCGGTCTTATTTGGTTCATTGTTCATTCGAGGCGAAGTTTTTGAAAAAAGTATAGGACCCATCTTCTTTTTGCTAAATCTAATTGCCGGTATCATTTTGATATCGAAGCGAAAGGATTTGTTCTGGTTTTTCTTGATTTTATTGATTGCCAGTAGTACTATTTTCGCCATAGCTCAAGCAAGTGGTGAAATGCCACTTTTTACCAGTTATATGCAATTCGGAATCTATTTTGCTTTCTATTTGGTAGTTACTTACGAAATTATCAAACAGGTTTGGCAATCGGATACGGTCGATAAAAAAGTAATCTACGGTATGGCAAGTGGTTTTATATCGCTTGGATTGATAGGTTTTTTCATTTGTATGAGTATTGAAATAGCAAACCCAGATTCTTTTCAGGGCGGCTTGTTAAGTCAACAAGAAACACTGCCAAATACCCTTACGGAGCAACTCATGTATTTTAGTTTCATTACCATGATGACTATTGGTTATGGAGATATTTTGCCAATCACGCCTCTTGCCCAAAAAGCTTCCATTTTAATCGGCCTAATCGGTCAGTTCTATCTTGTTGTGATTACCACAGTAGTGGTAGGGAAGTTCATCAATCAAAAAAGTGCTAAAAACGACTCATAAGAGTCAAATATTTCGTTCTTACTTTTTAAAACGATTTGATATTTATTATTTTTAGTAGAAATAAGAAACACGCTATGGATAAAGAAAAAAATCAATACCACAATGAATTTGCAGCACTTGTAAAAATCACTATGCGTGATGGTGATGCTACTGAATCTGAAAAAGGTTTTCTAAGCCATCTTTCCACAAAATTAAGGATGTCAACTTCGGAATATGAAGGTATTATGGCAAACTACCTATCTTACCCCTTAGAAACAATACCAACGAATAAAATGAAATTACAAAACTTATATACTTTAACGCAATTGGTATGTGAAGATGATTCCATTACAGGCGCTGAACAAAAATCATGGTTAGAACGTATGGGAAAAGGTATGGGCTTTACACATCAAAATGTGCAGTACATTGCTGATAAGTCGATTAAAATGATGCAAGAAGGGGCTGACCTTGATGCTTTTGTGGATGGTATAACTAATATCAATCAATAGTTTTCTTTCGTTGTCGAACTCTAAAAAAGGCCGCTATTGATACCAGTACAACCACAGCAATTAAAACATAAATAAACTTAGGCACAGGCACAGGATCTCCTGCCGCATAGCTGTGTAATCCCGATAAATAATAGTTTACGCCGAAAGAGGTCATAATAATAGACCCGAAAGCAAAAACGCTGGCAACATTTAAGGTATATCTACTTTTTAAAGCAGGAACAAAACGAAGGTGTAATACCACCGCATAAACAATTATGGAGATCAAAGCCCAAGTTTCTTTAGGGTCCCAAGCCCAATAGCGACCCCAAGATTCATTTGCCCAAATACCGCCTAGAAAAGTACCAACGGCCAACACGAATAAGCCAATGGTCATTGATATTTCGTTAATATAGGTTAGCTCTTTAATACGAATCGCAATCGCTTCCTTGGATTTTTTGGTTTCAATTAGCATCAGAATCAAAACCATAAAGCCTAATACTGCAGATAAGGCCAAAGGAGCATAACTACTAACAATGGTCGCGACATGTACTTTCAACCAGAAGGATTTCAATACAGGCATTAAGTTTGTGATTTCCGGACTTAACCAGTCCAAATAACTTACGAATAGCAGAGAACCTGTGAATAGTGTTGCCAAAGGCAATGAGAAATCCGATTTTCTAAAGGTCATCAATCCACAGAGCATTAAAACCCAAGCTACAAAGACCAGCATTTCGTAACCATTACTCCAAGGAGCATGCTGAGCTACATACCAACGCAGCAATATGTTTCCTGTAAATACTAGAAAGCTGATTAAGGATAGGACAACTAGAACATTCCATAAGGCATCCATAAAATATTTTTGCACGAATATTTTGGCCAAGGCTAATACGAGCAGTACAAATCCTAAAGTAAAAAACACTTGGAACAACCAAAAATTGAGGTTCATTTCATTGTACCACAGTTCTGCTTCTACTCTCTGACTATTGGGAATGATATCCTTCCCCAAGGTGCTTTGATAGGTGTCGATATAAGACAGCTTCTCCGTCGCCGCAGTCCACTTTTTGGTGGCTATATCATTAAAATAAGAAGGAGTTATCGTCTGTACAAAACGAGCATCCTCCGTAGGAAAATCTTTAAAATGATGGGTGTAACTATACCAAGTATCCTTCTCATCAAGACTGTTGGGATAAATCTTTAGATAGTTGCCCGAAAAAATATTGAACAAAATATTGAAGCGCTCATCGACCTTGAGTACTTCTTTGTCGAATTCATTATGCTCCGCCGGTTTTTTGGCGTTGGCTTCTTCCGCCACTTTGGTAAGTACATAATCGCCACTAGGATTTATTAAATCATCAAAGGCAATTAAACCTTCATCGGTAATCTTTAGCGCATCGAAAAAACTTCCGCCCTTCTCTGTATCAATTTTTATGATAGGAATCTGTTGCCAAGCTCCTGGAGCAACATGCATAGCAAGGAATACCTGATTGGCATCCAATCGTATTTCTTCTTTAGTGCCTTTGTATTTGAAATACGGTTTACGTGAGACTTTGCGTAAAAACTCAGAGGCTAAAGTATTGATAGGTTTTATTCTACCATCTAAATCTTGCACCATCAAACGGCCAAAGAGTGCCGCATGCTGTTGCTCTATGACCTGTTGGGCAACCAATTCAGGAATCGAAATGGTATCATTCGCTTGTTGTGCTTGAAGACTTGCACTCATTACCCCCATCAGGAATAGGGTGGTAACCACTTTTATTGTTTTTAATTTTTTGAGTTTTTTGTTGATGGCCATAAAGTGAGAACTCTTCCCAAAAAGCGTAAAGAACATTCCTATCATCATCAGAAAGTAACCTAGATAGGTGACATTGGTACCCAATACATCGTGGTTGACGGATAAAACGGTTCCTTTTTCGTCGGTATCATAGCTGGCTTGGTAGAATCGAAATCCGCCATAATCCAAAACGTTATTCATGAAAATTCGGAAAGGCATTTTAGTATCTGCGTCCAAGACCGTTACCTCGCTTGCATACGCAGACGGGCTCTCAGAACCTGGATAGCGTTCCAATTGAAAATCATTCAACTGTACTGAAAATGGGGTCTCAATAGGCTTGGCTCCATACGATAAACTTACGTTCATACCATTAACGTCAACTTCATGGGTAGTAGGTAAAAAGCCGTCACGATAGAGTAAAATTACTTCTTCGGTCTTATCATTTACCTGTACGTTCAATACCAATGCATCATCTTTTGCTTTATCATTATCCTTTGGTTTTTCCGCAGAGCTTATGATGTCAATTTTTCCCGATTCATGAAAAGATAAGGGTACAAAAGACAAGTCACCTGAGCGATAAAGTGTTCGTAATGTCATTGGTTGCAGGCTGTCTCTTTCGATAATACCCGCAGTTTGGTCGGCCATAATAAAAAAGTTGAGCTGATGCGGCGCGAATATCTGAAATTCACCCTCTTTTTCTATAAGATTGATAACATCTTCTCCCGCTGCCTCAAAACCTATTTTATGTTTGTGACTTCCAATTTCTTCAATTTCTCCTTTTTTCAGGAACAATGTTTCCCTGCCATTTCCTGAGGTAACCACTAATTGTAATAAGGGAACTCCATTTTCTGAATCATCAACAATTTCGGGGATAGCATCGGCTACAAATTGCTTATGCGAAATGGTAATTGGCGTGGCATCCAAATCCGTTTGAATGGAAAAATCATTATCAGTCAGGGGAGAAAAGTAAAGTTCCCTTTCCAAATGTTTGGTTTGTTTTCCATTGGATATATGAGCTTGTAAATAATTTTTATCCGAAATAATGGTATTTGAGGAAGCCCCTTCTCGAATGCGCATGATACCTCCATAGGAATCATACCTTGTAATACCTGCACCAATAAGGATTACGATAAAAGCAATATGAAAAAGGAGGATGGCCCACTTTTCCTTGCGCCAAAGTTTATATTTATAAATATTGGCAGCAAAACATAGGCCTAGGCCCAACATTACCAACTCAAACCAACTGGAATCATATACTTTTATCCACGCTGTGGCAGTGCCAAAGTCGTTTTCTATAAAAGTGGCCGCACCCATGGAGATGGCAAAAACCAACAATAAAACGAGTGCCAATACAGGTGAGGAAAAAATGCGATAGAATATTTTCATGAAAAGTGTACGGCTTAAAAGCCTTAAAAGAAAAGGATTAAAATCGACTACTTATTGCTCATGCTTACTTCTTTGGAATCCATTTTGTCCTCCCGGGCTTTGGCTTCCTCTAACCATTTGGGCAGTAAATTGGTTTTAAACTCTTCCTTTTCTTTGATGAGTTTTTCCATGTCCAAACCTATGAACTCCTGGGCCTTTTCTTTAGAAGCAATATCGGGCATTGGTACTTCTTGATTAAACCCTAAAGTCGCCAACAAGCGTGCCAACTTTACTCTTGCCTCTTGAACGATGTTCAATCCACCTCCCAAAACTCGTGCTGTTTCCACAGGAGAATGGAATGAAGCACCATGAGAAGCAGCTGCATAATCCCAGCGCCATTGCGCATGACGAATATCGGTAAGTATCGCTTTCATTTGTTCTTCTGTAGCGCCTAATTCCCAAGCTTTACCTGCTTCAATATGAGATTTCACTAGAAGATCTTCTAATTTCAATCTGTTTTCTGTGGCTTTCATTTGACGTTCATATACATTGGCACGCAATTTATCTGCTTCCTGTCTGTGGCATACTTGACAAGAATTCGCAACATTGTTTAAAGGCGATTGCAAATGGTGGTCAGTAAACTTCTGACCCCCTTCGCTTTTATAGGGCATATGGCAATCTGCACAAGAAACACCACGGTCGGCATGCACACCTGTCAAATAGGTTTCATATCCTGGGTGTTGCGCTTTCAACATCGGTGCTTTGCTAATTTTGTGCGTCCAATCTGAAAATTCCATTTCATCGTAATATTCCTCCATGGCTTCCACAGTCATTCCATTCTTCCAAGGGAACGTTAGGTATGGTGTGCCTTCAGCCCCTGGTTTTTTCTTGTCAAAATAATACTCAACATGGCATTGGGCACAAACTAATGAACGCATTTCTTGATGGGTTGCTTTGTTAATATCCTTTCCCATCGCATCAAAGGCCTCTACAAGTGCAGGGCGTGTAATGCGTAATTTCATATTGTTGGGGTCATGACAATCGGCACATCCAATCGGATTCACTATTTCAGCTCCTTTATCAGCCCATTTTCCATCGTAAAATTCTGCAATCCCTTTCTCATTCATTAAACGAGGAACATCCGGACTTTTACAGGTCCAGCATGTTGCAGGCATGGGTCCGTCGCCGGGTCCTTTCGGGCCACCTGTTCGCAAGGTATTTCGAATATCTTCTATGGCATAAAAGTGACCACGCCCTTGATTGTAATCCTTAGAAAAACCATATCCTGCGAATAACAAGACCAATCTAGGGTCTTCTTCAAGCACATCGCGCATGGCTGAACCGCCTTGATAAGACGCAAAAGAAGTTTCAGAGGTTTGTAAAAAAGATTGGTACTCGCGAGGGTAGTTTTTTCCCCATTCCTCATTGCGAGGTTCGTTCTCACTAATATCTACTTGAGGTACATATTGGTACTTTGCCTCGCTCTTTCTATTGATAATACTTGAGGCGAGCAGGCCTAATAAAAATACGACTACTAGGGTTACGACAAACAGAATTTTGTTTTTCATAAGATTGTTATTTAGATGCCATTTCTTTTTCTAACCAAGCGGGAATTACCATTTCTTCTTGGTCGGTGGGTAAAGGGGCTATATTATATTTTATGGTTGACATACCATGGATTCTACCATGGGGAATTTCTTTATGACAACTCCAACATTGGCGGCTGGTTCTGTTTTCTGAATGATTGTCTATAAAACCATCGTATTTCGTTTGAGTCACTTGTTGTACATGGCAGCGAATACAATTATTTTGTACAACTTCCTGAGAACCTTCCCGCATAAAAATGACTTCAGGTTCGGCTCTTGCCGTAAAAATCGAGGCATGGTATAAACCATCCATAGCCTTGAAATAATAAGCATTTACAACATTATCTTGCGGCACATGACAGCCATTACAAGAGGCCCATTCACGATGTGAACTATGCATCCAACTATTATAGACTGGCGTCATTACATGGCAATTCACACAAGCCTGCGGGTCGTCTGACAAATACGAAACCACTTCACCTTCTTTCATCAAAAAAAAGCCAATACCAAGAACTGCCGCTATTGCAAAAACAGCAAAAGAACGCAGAGGAGTATCTTTTTTTGGCAGGAAGTTGAGTTTCAATTTCAAAGATTAGCCAGTTTCTTTAAAGATATTGATTTTTGCAAGAAAATTGAAGTGTACCGCTTTAAGATTTGGTGAAGTATTGAACTATTTAGATGCCTTACTGTATGTCAATTCGATTTTGGTTCGGAGGAATCAAATTCTAAAGACTACGCCCGCATTTAACCCAAGATATGGAGATATGGGTCTAATATTTTCTGCAGATTTAAATCCTTCATAGTCCTCATTGAAGATGGCATCTAAATTAAAGCCGTTTAAGGGGAGAAATAAATCAGCCTGCGCCTTTAAACCCATGTGCTCGCCTAGCCAAAAAGTTACGCCACCTTTCAAAGAAAAAGCAATTCTCGTGGCGGTATCAATACCTCCATCAACTATAGCTCTGTTTTCATTCTCAAAATTGACGAAAGCGTAGCCCGCTCCGCCGCCTACAAATGGAGTAATACTGCCCTCGGAGAAGTAATAGACACCCGTTAGCATAATCCAGTTTGCTGTTAAATCAGCAAGCTTTGATTCCGTAGGACTTACATCACTATCCTAAATCAATAAAGCAGAAGAATGGCGATTATATGTAATCTGGGCAACAGTATTGTCTGAAAATGACCATCCGAACGAGACCCCTAATTGGTTTCCGGCATCAATACTCAAATAATCACTATCTCCGCTGAATTTGGTGCCGAATTGATACCCATAATTAATATCTATTTCTTGTGCTTTTGCACTAAAGGCAGATTGCAATACTAGGGCGAGTAAAATAAGTTTAACTGTATTTTTCATAATTCATCTTTTTAAAAAGCTTCGTTAACTCCAAAATAAATTCCATTTTGACCATCTTTTCCACTACCGATATCCAATCGAAGCCAGGTATTTTGGTCTTTTAATACCTTAAATCGAACACCAGCACCAAAGCCTGGTTTTACAGAATTAAATTTCAAAAGGTCTGATGCATCTCCGGCTACGCTTCCTATTAGTCCGAAAGCAGCTAAATTCCATCTCGGTTTTAAACTGTATCGATATTCTGCTTGTACAACGTACATGTTCTTATCCAAGAATCGACCATAGAAATATCCTCTGGCACTGCTGCTTCCACCAAAAAATGCCATCCCTTGAAAAGGGACATCCCCATAATTATTCTCAATATAAACTTGGGTAGCCAAGGTGCTTCGTTTACCTAGTGGTTCATAGTTTCTCAAATCGAGTGTGAACTTATTAAAACTATGTGTTGCGCCTAAAATTTCACTTGAAAAGTGTGCGCCAATTTCAAATAGCTGTCCGTCGGTTGGAGAAGAGGTATTGTTTCTGGTATCTAAATTGAATTCAGCTCCCAAGCCACTGATAACTGTGCGGTCAAAACCTAAAATAGTTCCAGAATCAAGCAAGCCATCTTCTTGAACCTCTGTAACCTGATGATTGGCAAAATTATACGTAAAACCAAAATTCAAATCTGGTGGTAATCGTTTCAAAAAACTAAGTTTCAGCTTATGCGTGGTTTGGTTGTAATTTTCCAGATTTTCCTCAGGTGTTTCTGGCCCAATACCCCAAAAAGAATTCGGATAGATTTCAAACAAATAATCTGCATCTATAAAATAGTCTCCTTTTCCTAAATAGACTTGTGGGGTTACATTGAACATAATTTGTCCGGCTGTTGTATAAATACCACTAAACAAAATATTAGAGAGACGCTGATTGTATTGATTGGTGTTGTTCAGTAAAAATAACTGTCCCCCACCTCCAATGCCGAATTTTGTTTCTGGTGTGTAAAACATTATAGGAAGGGCAACAAGCTTTATTTTCTTTTGTTTACCAATGGTGTCAGTTTGTATGAAACCTTCTTCCCTTCCTTGACCAAATAAGAACATGGGGAATACCATCAAGAAAAAGCATATTTTATCAACGTTTTTCATCAAAAAAAGAAATCATCTAAAAGAACATTAAAGCCAAAAGTGAACGCGATATTACTGACCGTTAAATCTTGAGAACTCACCATACCCGATGGTAATTCCTCTTGGTCAACTCCTATCCAAAAGAGGTTTAGATTAAACCCAATATCAAATGCAATTTTGTCTTTAATAACATACGAGTAGCCTAAACCAACAAGTGCTCCTAAACCTCCGCCCTCTGCTGAAATTTCAGTAGGCGCTAGAAGCGTGTTCAACTGTGTTTCTTCTCGATAACGGACATAACCAGTAGATAAGGTCGTAAATAGTGACCCGCGATTGTTGGCCGACAAATAATGGGAAACAAATGGCCCAATAAATAAAGACTCTGTGGTACGGTCTACACTTCCCGCCGAACTAGCTCTATCCGCATTTATTTTTCCTCCTAAAAGCCATCTGTCTTTGATAAACCTTCCTGTGGAAAAGTTCAGTCCAAATTCATTAGTGATAGTTTTCTCTTCGGATGTGCTTATTTTATTGGTATTTGAGTTTATGCTACCAGATAGTCCTGTCAACCATCTTCCTTCTCGAAATGGAGTTGTTAGCGAATCACTAGTGATAGGTGTGTCTTGAGCCTGAAGTCCAAACATGCAAAACAACAGTAATGAAAAACAAAAATGGAACTTTAAGAAAGCAGTAATTCTTGAGTAATCGATTTGCATACCCTATAAAAATAGTCAAATCAATGATGCTACGAAAATAAGAACTATGGTATCGCCACATAAATTTTTTATCTTGTTAATTATAGGTTTCAATTCAAAACTTGGATTATGATAATTAAATTCTTCGGCACTAGAGGGTCAATACCAGTTTGTGAAAGTGGTTTTCAGGAATTTGGAGGCAACACAACCTGCGTAGCTGTCATGGACGATAGTAAAAAAGGTGATATTTTAATTTTTGACGCGGGTACAGGTATCCGGAAGTTAGGAAAAGAGTTAATGCAACGCGCTTTCAATCCCGAAGATAAAATTGTAATGGCCTTTTCTCATTTCCATTGGGATCATATACAAGGGTTTCCCTTTTTTGGTCCAGCCTATGATGCTTCTAAAAATATCGATATTATTGCTATGGGTGCCGATTTAGATATCACTAACCTTAAATCAATTTTCTCACATCAAATGGAAAGCACTTATTTCCCTGTTAATCTTGATAATATGGGTGCAAACTTTAGATTTCATTTGAAGAAAACCAATGAAGAAGTATTTAAAGATGGTAGCACGGGCAGATTATTATCCAATGCACATTCGCACCCCGGAGGTGCTCACGGTTACCGTTTAGAGGTCAATGGAAAAATCTTTGTCTATTGTACTGATATTGAACATGGAGATAGCTTAGATGAAAAGGTAATCGATTTTGCAAAAGATGCTGATGTCCTGATTCATGAAGCGCAATATACCCCCGAAGAGTTACCGAAGTATAGAGGTTGGGGACATAGCAGTTGGGAACAAGCTATCGAAGTTGCAAAACTGGCTGGAGTCAAAAAACTATATATGACCCATCATGACCCAGAACATAATGACGATTTCATTCGGGCAGAAGAAAAGAAATGTCAGGCTATATTTAGAAATTGCTTTTTTGCTCGAGAAGGGGATGAAATCAAAATTTGAATTAATCTTGCAAAGCTTCAATTCACGACTTAAATTGCAAAAAAACAAAATGAAAAAGAAATTCTTCCGAACGGTATTAGCTCTAAGTATATCGTTTACACTGAGCCTACAACAGGCCTGTGGTCCTACTAAAATGGGAAGCACTTGGACTAAAGAAACCTATCAAGATAGAGGCTATTCCAAAATAGCAGTAATAGGTATAGGTAAAGACCTTAACGCTCGCAATACTTTTGAGAAAGATGCAGTTGCCTTATTAAAAGAGCAAGGCATAAATGCAGTAGAAGGAATCTTGATGTTTCCACCTGGTGGAACTGAAGAAATAAGAACCGCTGAGGACTACATCAAAATCATTAAAAAAAATAATTTGGATGGCGTTATTACCATGGCGCTTATCAATTCAAAAGAAACGGACCGATATAAACCTGGAGAGACGGTTTATGTGCCTTCGTATTACAGAGTTGGCGAATATATTGTTAGAGGATACCAAAGTTTTAATACGCCAGGGTACTATACGACCGAAAAATCATATCTGATTGAAGCCATACTTTACAACGTAAAAGGTGATTTGCACAAAGGAAAAGAAACCATGGTCTGGACAGGACAATCGTCACTTTTACAACCTGCTTCGTTGCAAAATGCGTCTGAAAGTTTTACCAAAAGAATGGTGAACCAATTGATTACGGACGGAATTATAGCTCCCAAATAATTTATGCAAATAGGCCCCAGAGACACCATAGTCATTGCTTGTTTGGTTCTATTTTTAGGGAAATATCTCAACAAGAAAATTTCCTTTTTTAGAGCGTACAACATTCCTGAACCGGTAACGGGGGGTGTTATCTTTTCCATATTTTTTGGTATGTTATATGCCGCGACAGGCATTGAGGTCAGCTTTGCGTTGGAATTAAGAGATGCCCTACTTATCATCTTTTTTATCACTATTGGACTTTCATCAAGACTAAAAACCCTATTAAAAGGAGGTAAATCATTAGTGCTGCTTTTAGTGTTAGCGGTAAGTTATCTTTTTATCCAAAATCTTACGGGTGTGGGTATTGCGTATCTTACCGATTTACCAAGTGTAACAGGTGTTTTGGGAGGTTCGGTTTCCTTTAGTGGAGGTCACGGCACTACCATTGCTTGGGTGCCTACTTTTCAAAATGACTTTGGCATTTCGAATGCCATGGAAATGGGTATCGCCTGCGCAACCATTGGTTTGGTTTTAGGGGGATTTATTGGCGGCCCCATTGCCAAATTTTTAATAAAAAGATACCAGTTAAAACCAACCGAAGAAAAGCCCGTTGCTGTAGGTGTTCGTCATGGCAAAGGCGATAACGTTGAGATGAATTACAACAATGTTTTACAGATGATATACTTCATCTTCTCAACCGCGGGGTTAGGTATAGCCATTAATGAATTACTCACATGGATGGGGCTTTCCCTTCCTTCTTTTGTCACAGCTTTGTTTGCGGGTATTATCGTTACGAATTTGATTCCTGTCTTTTTCAAAAAATTCGATTGGCAACCTGAAAAATCAAAAGCCCTTGCCATGGCATCTGATTTGTCTTTGGGACTTTTTCTAGCAATGTCACTAATGAGTCTTCAATTATGGACACTTACCGATTTGGCGGGACCATTACTCCTTATCGTAGTTGCACAACTCGTAGTGATTTCAATTTTCGTAATCGTAGTTGTTTTTCGAGTGATGGGCAAAGATTACGATGCGGCGGTCATGAGCGCGGGTTATGCGGGCTTGGCGCTAGGAGCAACACCTACTGCAATTGCAAATATGACGGCAGTTACCAAAAAGTTTGGTGGATCACCTAAGGCATTCATTGTGGTGCCGCTGGTTGGTGCGTTTTTTATTGATATCTCAAACGCCCTTATTATTAAATTTTTATTAGGTGTTTTTGGGTAATTATGAATATCATTTGTTATGTTTCACACTATGAAAAAGATCTGCTTACTTCTTACGTTACTAACATGTTATTTTAGTCAGTCACAATCTCCTTCGGATAAATTCCGCTCCATAGAAGTAAAATCAAACTATGGAAGTTACTTATATACAGGAACGGCGCTAAGCGAAGCGGGATTTTTAGATGCCGGTTACGGAGCAATCAATGTAAAGATTGGATGGCAATCGAGCAATACAGAAAGTTGGGCTGGGTATTATAAATACCCTACCTACGGAATTGGTTTATATTCAGGATTTTTAGGCAATGCAGAAGTTTTTGGAAACCCAAGTGCTGTGTATGGTTTTATAGATTTTCCCATAGGAAATCCGAACAGGCGGAATAAGTTCAGTATAGAACCTTCTTTAGGAATTACTTATAATTTACAGGAATACAATGCCGAAGAGAACCCCATAAATGATGCCTTTGGAGCAAGAGCAGCAGTTTACTTTGGCTTAGATTTCGGCTTTGAATATCGTTTTACAAGGGAGTTGGATTTAACCTACGGATTTGACTTCACGCACTTCAGCAATGGGAGTAGCTATCAACCGAACTTAGGTCTAAACCTATGGGGGATAAATCTTGGTGTAAAATATAATTATAACGCAGCCCAAAAAGTGGTTGACAATGACCCATACACCAAAAATCTGGTTCAGGCTCGTTTTAAGTCTCCTGAAAAAACCAAAATGACTAAAATCAATGAAAATTCAATTTCTATTATGTTGGCTGCGGGAGGAAAACAAACGAAAGAGGATGGTGGAACAGGCCGACAATTCGGTGTTTTTTCGGGAGTTCTAGATTATGAACATCGCTTTAATGAAATTCATGGTATAACAGGCGGTATTGATTTCTTCTATGACAATACCTTTCAAGAATTTGAAGAAGCCGGAGACAGATCAGCTATTGGGGTCCACGCTGGTTACGACTTCAACTTTTGGAAAATGGTCATAAAAGCACAGTTAGGAACCTATATTACCGATGATTTAGGAAAAGGCGCCTATTTTATGCGACCTGCAATTCGCTATAACATCAATAAAACGCTCTTTGCACAATTTGGGCTAAAGACCCTTGACGGAGGAGCCGCAGATTATCTTGAATTTGCTTTTGGGTTTAAGCCTTTTAAATGGTAATTCTTAATTATAAGGAGCTCAAACCAATTGGTGTATTTTAAATAAATCATCAAGTTTTTTACTAAGGTTTAAATCAATAGAACTATGAAAAAGACCGCATGAATCAAAGCAAATCAAGTGGCTGTCTTTTATTTTCTATGCTTCTCTTGATTAGTGTGCTTGGAGCTTATGCGCAAAAGTCTGACGCTTATTCTAAAGAGGTTTCATTTTCCTCAGCAAATGACGCTTATGTTATTTGGCAAAATTCTGACCGCTTTTATAGTTATGGTGTTGGTTTGAATTTGAAATTTCAAAAAGAAAAATTGCTCGGCTTGCAAAAATATCTTCCTAAAAAGGAAACTTACTTTTTTGAAATTGGATTACGCTTAGAAGGCTACACACCAACAAATAAAACGGTAACTCCAACTGAGATACAAGAAAACAACATTTCCTTTGATAGACCCTATGCTGGTTTGTCATTCGCAACTTTTAAAGTCACCTATGCCTTTGAGCGTTCATTTGTGAGAAGCGGTGTATTACTTGGTGTTATGGGGCCTGCATCCTTAGCCGGAGATTTTCAAGGTTGGTTTCATGATAAGGTGACCAACGACCCCGTTTTTGAAGAATGGCAGTTTCAAGTGCCGAATCAGCTAGTAATGAATATAGACCTTAGCTATGCCCATGACTTCACACCAGAACAAAAATGGATTGATGTCTACGGCATGTTTAATACGCGATTAGGAAATCTCTATATTGATGCTACGCCAACTGTAGGATTTCGACTTGGGAAGTTCAATAAATTATCAGAGTCCGTTGGAATGGATAATAATATCTTATCAACTTCTTCTGGTAAAGAACTCTTTTTACAATCGTCGATTAGCAGTTCTATAAACATTTTTGACGGCACAGCTCAAGGAAACCTTTTCAATCGTGATTTTGAATATGCCGTAGATGGACTAAGTACACTAAACACTACATTAACTCAAAGTATCTATTTTTCCTCAAGACGTTTCTCTCTAGGAATCGAGCATTACTTTACCTTTGGCAAAGTAGTGCCCAAAGAGCGACATATTTACGCGAGAACAGTTTTTAAGTATAAATTTTGATGGTGTAAAACGGAGAACCCTATTATCTGATGATATCGGATTCTATTATTTCAATTCGTCTGCCACAATTTTAGCAAATGCCTTCCGAACGCCTTTTCCCGTATCAGGGTTGGTAATTTCAGCCGTACTAACCGACAATAATCTCTTTTCTTCTTCAAGGCTTAAATTATAAGTTACCGCTTCTAATACATAGGTTGTCTCGGTGGTAATGGTAACCTGTTCATCCATTTCTTTAGGTCCCAAACGCGGTGGCGCGGTAACATCGTCGTAATAACCTCTTAAGGTTATGTATTTATTTCCGTAATATTCATCGAAAGAACTGTATCCTCCTTCTCTTCGCATCACATCTAGCTCTTGCACGTCTTTAAGGGAAGTCAAGGTCAGAATATCAAATCCTTCCTTTCTAAACATGGCAATCACTTCTGCTATGCGTTCGGCGGTTTTATTATCAATACGCTTCAAGTCAGGAAATGCAACATGACTAGCAACGGCATTGACTCCCTTGGCTTTTAATTTACTTACTAAATCTAGTTCATAAGTTTTGCGTACATCTTCCATCGGTGTTCTGGCAACGACTAACATTTTTTTATTTCTCAGCGTCTCGAAATCATCTGATTTATAGGAGTTTGCCAATTTCATACCAGAGCAGCTGGATAACAAAACTGCTGTTAAAATAAGTAAGGATAAAGAGCGGAAAATATTTTTCATGGAGTGTCTATTTTAAGGATGAAAATTAAGCTAATTTTCCGAAATAGCACAACTATCAAACCCTGTATTCCTAATTTAAATACTCTGCTGGTATTGAGTTTGGAAAGGAGGTTACTTGTTCAGTATCAAACTAGATTACCGACATCAAACTAAACGTCTGCTTGGCAATTTCCAACTCTTCATTCGTAGGAATCACAAGAATGCTAACTTCGGAATTGTCCTTTTGAATTTCTAATATGGAAGCCGTTCTTTGGCCATTCTTTTGAGCATCAATTCGAATGCCCAATGCCTCCATATTTTCACAAACCATAGCGCGAAGTACGCTTGAATTTTCACCAATGCCAGCAGTAAAAACCAAGGCATCTACCCCATTAAGTGCTGCAATATAGCTTCCGATAAATTTCTTGATACGATAGGACGTCATGGCCAATGCCAGTTGGCAATCGTTGTTACCTTCTTCTGCTGCTTTTTGGATTTCCCGTAAATCGGAATATCCTGTAAGGCCCAAAAGTCCGCTTTGTTTTTGCAATAGTTGATTTACTTCTTTGGATGACATTCCCAAACTATCCATCAGATAAAAAACCACGGACTGGTCTATATCACCACTTCGGGTACCCATAATGAGTCCGTTGGAAGGTCCAAAACCAAGGGAGTGGTCTACGCTCCTACCCTCTTTGATTGCGGTCATACTGCAGCCATTACCTAAATGAATGCTAATCATTTTACTTGCAGGCTTTTTTAGATAGGCAATTGCCTGCTCGGAAACATATTTGTGACTTGTACCATGAAATCCATAGACACGAATATGGTTTTCGTCTGCAAGGGCTTTAGGCATTGCGTATCTGTAGGCCTTTTCAGGAATGGTTTGGTGAAAAGCCGTGTCAAAAATTGCAACTTGATTTGCATTTTTAAAAATAGCGGAAGCCACTTTTATACCTATCGCATTCGCGGGATTGTGCAGCGGCGCCAATGAAGCCAAGCGTTCAATTTCTTCCAAAACACTCGCATCTATTTTGGTAGGCCGGTCAAAGCGATTTCCACCATGTACGACGCGATGCGCTACGACATCAATCTCATCTGGGTGTTTTAAAACGCCCATTTCGGGGTGCATCAGCATATTCGTGATGGCTAGTAATCCTTGTTCGTGGTTTGTTAAGGCCATTACTTCGGAATGAGACTTTCCCTTCAACTCATAATGCAGCTCCGCATTTTCGAGTCCGATACGCTCCGCCAAACCTTTACAGATAACTTCTTCTGAAGGCATTTCGATGATCTGAAATTTGATGGATGAACTCCCAGAGTTGATAATCAAAATCTGCATAGTGCTTAACTTTCTTGCGCTTGTATAGCGGTAACGATTACGGTATTAAATACATCCTCGACGGTGCAACCCCTACTCAAATCATTTACAGGTTTGTTGAGTCCTTGTAACATTGGACCAATGGCCAATGCTCCTGTTTCTCGCTGCACAGCTTTATACGTATTGTTACCCGTATTTAAATCTGGAAATATCAAAACCGAAGCTTCTCCCGCTACCTCAGAGTCGGGTAATTTGCTTTTGCCTACCAAAGGGTCAACTGCGGCATCATATTGAATGGGACCCTCAATCTGTAAATGCGGATGCGTACTTTTCACAATTTCGGTGGCCCTCCGAACCTTGTCCACATCTTCGCCTTTTCCTGAACTTCCAGACGAATAGGATAACATGGCAATCTTTGCTTTAATTCCAAATGCTTCTGCTGAAACTGCTGATGATATGGCAATTTCCGCAAGTTGTTCTGCTGTTGGATTTGGATTGATAGCACAATCCCCGAAAACAGAGACTCGATTTTCCAAGCACATAAAAAACACAGAGGATACCACACCTATACCAGGTTTGGTTTTGACAAATTGTAATGCTGGGCGAATCGTATGCTGGGTGGTATGTACCGCCCCTGAAACCATTCCGTCAGCATGCCCTTTATAGACCATCATTGTCCCGAAATAGGAAACATCGAGCATGGTGTCTCTTGCGACATCCATATTCACACCCTTGTGCTTTCTTAATTCGCAAAACGTAGTGGCGTAACTTTCAAAATTCTCAGCAGTTGAAGGGTCCAATATATTCAAATGCGAAATATCAAAACCAAGTTGCATGGCCTTTTTCTCTATTTGTTCTTGATTTCCTAGAAGGGTAATATCTACAATGCCCAAAGCACTTAACTCACTAGCAGCCTCCAAGATTCGCGCATCTTCTCCTTCGGGAAGCACCATATGCTTCCTATGTGTTTTGGCACGCTGCAAGAGGTTGTACTGAAACATTCTGGGAGTAAGTCCTTTGGGTTCAAAGGTTTCCAAACGCTCTAGCAATAATTCGCCATCAATATGGGTATTGAAAAGGGATATCGAAGTTGCTATTTTTTGTTTGCTTTCCGCATAAATTTTCGATTTAATATTACCGACGGAATTGGCGGCATCAAAAGTACCATGCTGCACAGAAATGATGGGGACATGCGTTTCAAAACCTTCTAATAATTTCAAGATAGATGGTTCGGGGAGAATTCCGCCTGTAAGAACAATACCCGAAATCGCTGGATAGTTATCCGAAAGGTTTGCCTGTAAAGCGCCAAGAATTATATCAGCTCTATCACCAGGAGTTATAACCAAACTATTGTCTCGCAAATGCGTCAAATAGTTATGTAATTGCATTGCACCCACTCCAAAACTTCCTGTTTGATTATCAAGATTTTCTATACCGAAAAGCACTTTTCCATTTAAGGATGTTACAATTTCGTTTAGTGTAGGATGCGATAAATTCTTTACCCTAGGCACCGTGAAGGCAACGGTTTTATCCTTCAATTCTTTTTCCAGACGTTGGTTGACCAGTTCCACATTCTCGGGACGCACTTTATTCGCCACAACGGCAAGAAGTTCAATTTCTTTTTGAAGATAGGTGTTTACCGCAGATTCTAGGTTACCACAAAATTCCTCAAGGGTTTTTCCTTTTCCATTGTCAATTAAAACTACAGGAATACCTAGATTCTTAGCGATATCAATGTTCAAATCGAATTCGATAATGCTTCCGTCACTAGAGAAATCACTTCCTTCCACTAGGATAAAATCAAAACGCTCTTCGAGTTCTTTGTATTTGGAAATAATGGTGTCCAAAATATCACCCTGTCTTCCATCATTGAACATGTCAACTACCTCGCTTTGGGTTAGTGCATACGCATCTTCCACTCGGATATCCAAACTAAAATGAGATACTACCGTATTGATGTGATTGTCTATCCCACCCCTTTTGATATCATCTATTACAGGTCTGAAGTAACCAACTCTGGCCATTTTACCCAGTAAGAGTTGCATTAAACCCAAGACAACCAAAGACTTACCGCTATGGGACTCTAAGGTTGCAACATACAGCGCTTTCGTCATAATTCAGTAGAAATTTTGATACAATAAAGATATGTGTTTTGTCTTTCAGGAATGTACTGGCGCAATGAAGATTTTGTTCCTTAATTCTCGATATCAAAACATGCTGAGCTTTCCAGATAATCATAGCCCCCTTTATTGTTCTTTTCAAAACACTCTCCAAAGAGCTTAATCAAGTTGATTTCATAGGTCTGTAGTGAACCTTCCAAGCGGTCTAAAACCGACTGATGTAGTTTTAATCTTTCCTTTTTGTATCCGTTTTTAGAAGTAAAGAAAACAAGCTTACGACCCTTTTTAGGGTAAAAGAGTTTCATCATTCCACCAATTGGATCATTGGTAATATCCATCCGATTTTCATAAACCTCAGCCGATGGAGGAAGCAATTCAAATTCTTTTAATTGCCTAATCATCCAGTTCAAGGAAACCCCGCTCATATTGGTGTTCAAAGCACCGCCACCAACATCGGAATGTGCTCCAAAGAACCAAACTTCATTCACGATTTCTTTGGGCATTACTTCTTTGCATTCTTTGATTAGATAATCGTCCACCAATATGGATGGTGTAAATACAGAACCTCTATTATCGTTTAAAGACAAAGCTTGCGCTGCCCTATTGATATTACAAAGTTGGTCGTGATATTTAGTTTCTGCCACATAGTAATCATCTTTGTAATCCGGCATTCCTAAAGAGGCTACCGTATCCCATAAGCCCATAAATTCGATTTTATAACTATCGTAATCCACACGTTGTTGGGTAACTTCAAAAACGGCATTTCTTCTTTCTTGCAAGGTTTTATCACCCTTGTGGGCATCAAATATTTTTTTGACGAATTTTAATCTTTTGTCTTTTGGGATTTTACTCAAATCAACGATACCTGCAGCATGAATCATTCCCGCTAGAATACGCGAAGAATAGGCACCTCTACTAAAGCCAAACAGATAGATTTCATCTTTGCGCTCATGATCATAGTGCTCTACAAGATATAAATAGGCATTGCTAACCGTGCCACGAATTCCTGAACCTGTGAGCATTCCAGCAACATCTGCCCCGTTGCCAACTCCTCTTACATAGGCCGCGCCTACATTGGGGTTATTCTGCAAAGTAACTAGGTTGTAGAGTTTTGAAACATTAGTATGACTTCCCTCATTACTGGCCGTTCCGTCCATAAAAACGGCCAGCTTTTTCGGTGCTACTTCTAAAGAAACGGGTTGATGTACGATTGCCTTTTTGCTTCCGCATGCCGAAAAAGTGATTAAAACTATCCCGACTATTGACCATTTCGCAATTCGATTTGTAAACTTTTTTTGACTTAAAGACATGTATTTAGGTTGGTTAGTGAACAGAATCCGAAATTACTTAAACTGATCGGCAACTATCTTGGTGAAGGTTTTTTGTATTTTATCTGGTGCATCAGGATCCGTTACGTCTACAAGACACACATTAACTAATTGTTCGTCTTCAGCTAAAGTCAAATCGTAGGTAAGTGCTTCAAGAACGTAGGTTTTTGAGGTAGATACCATAGGAACATCTGAATCACTTGAATTCGGACCGAAACTAGCTTTGTCCCTATAACTTGCAGGAATATCGGTTTGTGAAGCCATACTACCATTTTGCGTTTCTATGGTTTGCTTCAGGGAGGTTAGAATGATCCCTGAGATACCAGCGTCTTTAAACATTTGAACTACTTGTGCCCTTTCTTCGGGCGTGTCCGCTTCTTTCAAAGAAGGGAACAGTATATGAGATTCAATCGCATCGAGGTTTTGCAAACGTAGTTTAGTGGCTATTGCTGTTTCATAAGATTTTCGTACTTCGGTTTCCGGCGATTCTGAAATAACCAAAATTTTCGAGTTTGCAAGTGAATCAAAACTTTGCGATTTCCAAGAATCCATAAGCTTAGTAGAAGCGCAACTTGACAGTACAAGGAATACACAGAAAATCAAATAATAACTTTTATTTCTCATACTATGTTTTATAATTATTTAAGACGCTGATTAATTGACCATATTACCTTTTTCATAGTATCATAATACATTTCATATTGCTCATCGCTTAAAATGGGTTTAATCTCTTGATGCTGTTCTTGCATCAAAGTTTTGAACTGTTCTATCACTTCTGTTTTTGTAATATCAGGGTTGTCCTTTCCTATGCTCTCCATTTTATCAGAATAATTACTAGTAATTTCCTGATACTGTATCGCGACTTCTTCAGACAAATTCATTTCCTTCACAAACTTTGTAAACCATTGGTCTATGTATTCAGATTCCGCTTGAGTGAATATAGATGATGGTTGTGCGTTTTCAGTTTCCGTGCTGCTTTGCGCAATTATGAAATTTGTCGCCAAAAGAGATATTAAAAAGAAATAACCTAACAATTTCATTTTAGTAAATGTTGTTTTTATTATTTGTTAAATATAGGGAAAGTTAGAGCCTTGATAAAAAGTAAAAGCAAGCAAAACGAAGTTGCGAGCTGCAAGTCCCAAATCCTTACCAAACTAATCTGCTTGCGAGGTGAAAAGGTAGGTTTTACAGCAAACTTTTTCAATGTTTACTGGGGTTTTCAGCGTTTTTACAGCAAACTTTTTAGCAACAATTTTTTGAAAAATCATCAAAAATAAACGTAAGCAACTTATTATCAGTAAGATACGTCGATTATTTAAACTAGCAACATCGCTTTAGCGTGTTGCCCTCTTGCTATTCAAATCTTCTCCGTTTCACTCCTAAGTTTCGAATACCTTTAACAGGGTTTTTCAATAACTAAAAAAGTAGGATGCGCCCTATTCCATTTTTGTTTCACGCTTACCTACCGGGACGCTACAAAAATCCAACAGGGACCATGCGCAATTAAGTTATGGTAAGATTTGGGGATTAGGTTCTTTTTTAGATTTTGTTTTGACTACTTGAACCACTAAAGCTATCCTCGGTTCTAAATTTCTTTCGCAACATCTGCATATCCTCACTTACTCTTCGGTTTAATATTTTGGCATAGTGCTGGGTAGTTCTTAAAGATTTGTGACCTAACATTTTACTTACGGATTCAATAGAAACCCCATTAGAGAGTGTTACAGTTGTTGCAAATGTATGTCTGGCCAAATGGGTAGTGAGATTCTTTTTAATGCCGCTTAGGTGGGCTATCTCTTTTAAATAGGCATTCATCTTTTGATTTGTGAGTACTGGTAATACCCTATTTTGACTGACATCTTTACTAAAAGCGTATTTCTGTAAAATTTGGATAGCAGTTGGTAATAATGGAATATTACTTTTGGTATTTGTTTTGGTTCTTTTTGTTTCTATCCATTTTTCACCATCAATACCTAGAACAATATCGTCATTGGTCAGTTTTTTAACATCGGCATAGGCCAAGCCTGTAAAACAGCAGAAAATAAAAATATCCCTTACTTGGTCAAGGCGACTGACTCTAAAATTCGTATCGAGTAATTCTTGTATTTCTTCTTGAGTTAGGAATTCCCTATCCACCACTTTCATTCTAGCTTTCCATCTCAAAAAAGGATCTTTGCTTATCCAGTCATTGGCTAAAGCAATTCGAATAATCTTTTTAAAATTGGTAATGTACTTCACTGCTGTGTTATGGCTACAATTCCTTTCTGTTTTTAAATAATATTCCAATCCTGAGATAAATCTGTAATTGACATCAGCAATTGGGATGTCATTTGATTTATAATTTAGTTTGATATAACCTTCAACATGTTTTTTAGCAGTGCGATATCTTTCTGCCGTTCCGTGGGCAAAATCCTTTCCTACTAAACTGTTTACATTGCTATTATGTTCTTCAAATACTTCCAATAGCATTCTTTTTTCATTGTCCAATCCAAGGAAAGAGTTCAAAACCCTGTCAGCCGAAACATGCTTTCCATCGTCTAAAAAGCGATTATGAATTTTATAGATCTTACTTCTAATTGCTGCTAAATGTTCATTAATAACCTTTGCATCGTTTGATTGGCCCATGAGGACCCCAGTCCGCGAATTCCACCTGTTTATGGGTACTTTACGTCTTATACTCATTTCAGAACGTCTTCCATCAACGGTAATTCTTAGATAAATATTAGAGTTTCCGCGGGTATCGGCCTTGCTTTTTTTAATATAGAATAATATAGAAATTGAATTTTTCATAAAAATCGTCTTTTTAATTGTGGAATTCATCTTGAAAATACAACAAAAAAAACAAACCCTTATCCTTGTAACTATATGACTATCAATATTTTATAAAAAATTCGGTGTCAGTTGTAAAATTGTCACAACTGACACCGAATTAGCCCCTTTTAATATGGTTTTAATTGCGATTATTTGAAATTAAAGAAAATGAAAAACCCTGTAAATCAATAATTTACAGGGTTCTTGTTAGTGGATTACCACTATTCAGCGGAGAAAGAGGGATTCGAACCCCCGGAGGTGTGACCCTCAACAGTTTTCAAGACTGCCGCATTCGACCACTCTGCCATTTCTCCAAGTGTCTCATCAGATATTCCCTGAATGCGGGTGCAAATATAGAAAGCTTTTTCTATTCCATACAAGGTTTTACTGAATTTATTCGGTCAATATCACCCTAGTATTCTGTTAAATTCTATCAGAATCAAGTAAAAACATCGATGAAATACACTGATTAGGGGTCTAAATGCAAAACCTATGAATTTTTATTAATAACGGCATGAAAACATTTTTTCAACTTTGACCCAGTAACAAACCTCAAAATCCTACTCTCATGAAAAATTCCCCTACTTACAGAACTATTCTTACCACTGTCTTTTTACTAGTATGTTTGAACATTACCGCACAGGAATCGTATAATAACGGTTTCTCATCTCAAAATGATAGTCAATATCAAAAGCTTAAAAGCTTAGGCTATACAGAAAAGGAAATCTATGAAGATTTAGGTAATGCCAATTTTCTTTTAGAGAAATATGAAAACGCAGCCTTCTGGTACAAAAAGTTAAGTGAATTGGAAGGCAACAAAGCACTGGGTAGCAACTATCAAAAACGCTACCAATTCGCCATGGAACAAACCGCTGACATCCATACCGTGGCAAATAATGGAAATGACTGGTTAGAGCAAATAAAGGAAGATTACCAAGTCAAAAGAGCATTTGAAGCGCGTCAAGCGAGTCAAAGTGTAACTAGTAATCGCCGGGATTTCGATTTTAACCCTAGTTATCGCTCACAGTCCTTAGAGTATTTGGTAGAGTATGAAAGAAACAAAGCCTTTATTGGTGTTCCTCACGCCAAAAGGTCTGACATGGAAGAAACCTACGAGTCCCCTATTGCCGTAACTTCAGATGGACAAACAGCGTACTTCAGTAAGGCGATATACCTCAAACCCGTTAAAGGTATTTTCTCTAAAAAAGAACTCATCCAAAAAATATACCGTACGGACAAAATCAACGGACAATGGAAAAATGTTCGGGAAATTACAGTTGCACCCAAACATGCTTCGGCCATGCATCCTGCAATATCTGAAGATGGTAAACGCCTATTCTTTGCTTCGAACATGCCCGGTTCTTTTGGGGAATATGATATCTATGTGGCTGACATTTCCTATAGAGGAAACGCAGGAAAAGCTAAAAATCTAGGAACCAAGGTGAACACGAAAAAGAACGATTTATATCCTCGTATAATGGAAGACAACACTTTGGTCTTTGCATCTGAAGGACGAGAAGGTTACGGTGGTCTCGACTTATACATGACTCAAGTAGGGCAGAATAATGTAGATTACGCAACAAATCTAGGGAGCCCTATCAACAGTTCTAAAGATGAGTATTCGATGTATGTCATGGCGGATAGAGGAATTGGCTACGTACTTTCCAACCGTGGAAAAAACAAGAATAAAATACAAGAAGTAGCTTTCTCATACGAAAATGGTACCCAATCAAAAGCCGATGAAAGAGAATCCAATCTACGTGCCGCATTGAACAACAAATTGCAAATAGATTATACCACCTCAGTATTCGAAGATAAATAAGGAATCATAGTTCGAAATCTTAACCAAAATTCCATTGGGCGTAAGCCCGATGGTTTAACCCCCAAATCCCACAAAGATGAGCTATTCAAACTATACATCAAGAATATTCCTTTGCCTAATTTTGACGATAGTCTTTTGTCAAACTACACTTGCGCAAGAAGAAACCCCAACAGAATTAGGAACCAAAAGTAGCTATCACAATCAGCTATATTTTAATCGGTTTTTTATCAACCCTACCTTTTCATTGGTAAGAGAGAAAAAATCGTATCTGAATATTCTACATAGAAATCAGTACACTACTTTCCAAGATAACCGTCAAAACTATTTCCTTGGATTTAGCAACAAGCTTAACGATAGAACGGCTATCGGAATCGGAGTGTACAGTCAATGGTCCGGTGTTGTACAAGAATTTGGTTTCAACGCCAACTATGCAACCTCTGTAAGACTAGGTGAAAAAAGCAAATTGAGTTTCGGTACCAACCTGACCTACTTTAATGAAGGACTGGATAAAAATCGAATAGTAGTCGCACAAGAAGATGATAGACTATCAGAATCAAAAAAGGAAAGTAAAATGGCCATTCAACCGGGAATTACTTTGTCCTTAGGCAAATTTGATTTCGGATTATACGCTAAAGACCTTTTAAAGTACAACCAAACAACGAATGAGTTCATTACGAACTTGTCTGAAAAAAGCGTAACAGCTTCACTACAATATACCCACTCCTTCAATGCCACCCGAGGCTTATTTGAAGATGCACGACTAATGCCCCTTGTACAAGTGGGCAAGAATGAAAACAATGATTTGGTTTATGTGGGTTCCATGGTTCTGGACCTTCCGAAATACGGATGGTTGCAGACCAATTTTGACAATACCTATGGGATGTCTGTAGGCATGGGTTTTAACATCAGCAAAAAGATGTCCCTAGGGTATTTGTTAGAAAAGGATATTCTGAATAAGGAAACTGATTTAGGATGGAATCATGAAGTAAGCCTGGCCTACACATTTAAAAACGATGATATCGATATTAATTTAACCGCTGATAGCTCTCAAGACCGAAAAATTGACCAGATTATTCGAAACTATGAAGAACAAATCTTGGCCCTAACGGAAGGAAAAGGAGAAACTCCAAAAACCGCCGAAGAAACCAACCAGGAAATCATGAATACGTTGGCCCATGAGAATCGAATGATTCTAGACCAACTTATTCTAAGACAGGATTCAATTGAGAAAGCAAGAAACGCAGCTTTCGAAAAACGCTTTGAAATGATTGTTCGTGCTGTACGAAGTGACATTAAGAATAGTATTAAATCAAATTTAAACGATTTTATACCAAAGAAAAATACGGGTCTTGCAAGCACCGAAGCTAAACGAGCTCCAGATAATCCTATACAATCGAAAAGCAAAGACCTCGTTGTATCTAACCAAACAGCACAGAATTCAAATCTTGATAATAGAGTAAAAAATGATGCAGACAAAATTCAAAAACGTCGTGACTTTAAGGAGCTTACTATTCGCCAATTGAATCAAGCCAATCTTGTTGGAGCAAATTCGGGCTACTATGTCATTGCCAATGTATATTCGAATAAAAAATATCTCAATGCATTTGTCAAAGATTTAAAGGCAAAAGGTCTGAATCCGAAACAATTCTATAACAAGGAAAACGGACTTCATTATGTATACCTAGCGGACTATGATGCAAAAGGAAAAGCTAAAGATGCCTATGCCTCTAACCTCAACGGAAAGTACCAAAAAGAGAAATGGATTATGGAAGTTGCCAACCATTCCACTATAGTACATAACTCATATAATGATTGATGAAACTGAGCCTCAAATGCTAAAATTTGATGCATTTGAACGAAAAAATCCCTTTAAAATAGGGGCTTTCGAAAGATTTTATTAAATTTATTCCATCAAAGAATTACTACTTAAAACCCTCAAATCCCCTACAACATGAAACCTACATTTATCCTCAACACGTCCCGAAAAAGGAAATCTTTATTACTCTCGAACTATGGTGCTCCCACTTTTTTCGACCCTAAAATAGGCTAGCTTTTTTAGCCTAGTAAGCACAAAATATTTTCTTGCTATCTCGAATAGCTTTTAACAAATAAGAGATTTTATATCAAGAAAAATCGGTGCTTAATCCTAAAACTTTTATTGAATACATGTTATCTTATGTCAGTGGAATAGACTGACCTCAGATTTGTATGCTTTAAAAAGAACAGCGGAGTTTTTAGCTCCGCTAGGATGCAAACATCCCAAACCCAAATTATTTTAGTGTCTTGAATTTTGACCCTTCAAGGCTTAACCTACAAACCACATAATGATGAGACCAGAAATTTTAAATGTGATAATTATTGACAACGACAGCCAATTACATGCCTCTTACAAAAGTTATTTTGAACGGTATGATGATTTTAACCTGAGCGGAATTTACAATAACGTTGAAGATGCCCTGAATGAATTCGAAAGTGTGCGGCCTGACATTATCGTATTAGAGGTGACCTTGCCAAAAATTAACGGAATAGAAGGAATCAAACTCTTCCGTAAGAAAGATGCTAAGGTAAATATCATCATGGCAAGTACCAATAACGATTTTGAAATCATCAAAAAAGCGTTCAAATACGGCGCAAATGGTTTTCTGACAAAGACCGTAACACGTAAACGTCTGTATCACGCACTCAATTCGATTAAGAATGAAGGTGCCGTAATCGGAAATGACATCGCAAAAAAAATAATCTCAATGTTTCAACCGAAATCGTACCAGTCTTTTTCAGAACGTGAAAACCAGATTATCGACTATCTAAGTCAGGGTGCCACTTACAAAACCATAGCGGACAAGTTATTCGTTACAACAAGTGCCATCAATTTTCATATTCAAAACATATACCTAAAACTCAATGTAAACTCGAAATCCGAAGCCTTGTTAAAACTTCAGGAAATAGGATGAAAATACTGTGCTTGACCCTCAAATCCCCCTACCTGCTTGAACCTCATTATTAAGCCCTTAAGGCAATAATGACTTTAAAAATGAGGTTTGTAGGTCATGTTAGTGCCCGTTGAATGATTTGGTCAACGGGCACTTTTTTATGGGTTCTATGGATATTTGAAATTTTTAAGATAGCTGACTTCTAATGTAAATATTATCCCAGGATACACCTTCTAGTTTTGGGTTTTAGGAATACCTGGTTGTGGACAAAAATCAACTTTTTAAGGGGCTTATTTTTGAAGGTTTTCTTTGCTTTTTGCCAACATATTTTGCTCCATGTTCTCCAAATCATTGGAGATTCTATCTAGTAGCGCACCAAAGTCATCTTGGTTGATTACGCCACTTTTGTAACTCGGAAAAATCTCGTCAACAGGAAACCTTTTATTAAGATCAATGGTAAATTGATAAAAATTGGTAAGTAAATCACCATTGGTATTTAAAAGAGGTACGTCCAAAATAATTGGGTCACTAATGTCACTAGACTGATTTGGGGCTATCCATGGGCGACTTGAAATAAGAATATCTAGATCGCGCTTTAGCGTAACACTGGCACGCGGTATTCTTTTTTTATTGGTATACCAGATATCATTTACAGCGTCATAGGCATCATAGGTCTCTTTCATCGTCTTTACAACATCTAAACTGTCTAATGTTGATTCGATAATCTTAGTTACGGCAGCATTAAAAGAGAGTTTTGAATGTAAAGCTTTCATTCCCACGTGCACTCCAAGTAGGTTTGAATATACATCCTCAATCGTGAAACTAGAAAATTTTTCTGGAACGAAGGGAATAGTCGATGCACCAAACCAAGTAGAAATTTCATGCCATAGGGAAAGGTCGTACGCTATTTTTCCAGCCAATAGAATACAATCGTTATTGTCAAGTTCCGATGGTACATTTAAATATAAAGTCTTGCGCCCTGCTTCCCTACGTAAAGGCAAAACTACCTCACCCTTACCCCTGCTATCTAAAATGATGGAGTACAAAAAACGCGTCCAATCAATCTGATCTCGCAAGTGGCCAATGTCAATGAAACCACCTTTATTGGTATAAATAGTACCCGTACCTTCACTTTTATTGCCCATGTAGTGATGTTCATCCAAATCGTTAACACTAATCACCTGATCAATGGATACAAATGGTACACCCCATAATTTTAAATCATAACCAAAGGCGCAACAGGCTCTAATAATACGGGGAGGAATTTTGTCAAGATTAACATCATCATCCCGAAAATTTTGAGCACTTATTGTTACGGGATTAACTGCAAAACCCAAGATTACTAAGAGTTGTATGCTATTTAATTTTAGTTTGCAAATATCAAATTTCATGTGCCAAGTGATAAATATTATAGCTTGTGCCGCTTAAGCAAATCAGGATAAAGTTCATCTTCAACCCACATAAAATTAGGGAATATGCGAATTATTTTTTCATAGCATAATTTAGCCAGTTGTATTTGGTCGGTGGCTTCGTAGGCTTGTCCCAAAGCGGTCATTGTATTTATGTACATCCAATTATTTTGGACCAGACCTTGTTCTTCAAAACTTTTAACCGCTGTAATGTAATATTGAATTGCCTCATTCTTATCACCTCCAAAAGCTGCTGGACGATAATACATTGAGTTGCCTTTTTCGATATTACCTTGAATATTTACTGAATCCAGTTCTATAGATTTGTTTATGTATTTCATGCTTTTAGGACCTAGGTAAATAGCCTTTAGTTTCGAAATGCCAATAGTAAATGCAATATTAGCTCCTTTGTATGCCAGTAGAGTCGCGTTCTCTGGTGATTCATCTAATAACTTATCAATAATTTTTTCTGATTTGTCAATGTATACTTCCGCAGTATCGTATTTTTCAGCACCAATTAACCAAGCTGTATAGCCGTAGTAATAACTAATCAACTCCATTTGCTCCTCTAAATTATTCTGATTTACTTTTTTTTCGCAAGTATTCATTATGTCAAGCCACTTATCCATTTTACCTCTAGAATAAGCCTTGTAAATAGAATCACGGAAAGCATTTTGAGAATAACCCAGTTGTGTTGAAAGCAGCATGGTGATAACCACTAGTACTAAGCTTGTAAAATATTGCGGCCTTTCCATAGTATTTTCTTCCGTTTGCTATTAATGAGTCCTTTACCTATGATCATAAGAAATACAAGGTGTTGCGGAAATGCCAATATTAGGTTTTGAACCACTGATTGTTGGCTCGCCAAACTTACAAATATTCGAATGAGTATTATACCAGCTATATATGCGGTAAACCACCAAAGACCCATATTAAAATAGAGGATAAATGGAGCAATTGTAGTTATTAAGCCAAAGGAAATAGTTGCCAACTTACTATTCCCAAAAAACTGAAATACGTTTTTTGTAAATCCCTCAACTGCGGCATCTAGCCCCACATACATTCGGCAAGAAATATCGTTATCCCCTAGGCGTGTATCGCTCGCAAGGTTTTCTTGCTTAAATAGTTTAATTATGGCCATGTCTTCCACCCTATCGGATTTACATTTTTCATGAGGGTATAGCGTCTTATATGTGGTCGCGTTAAACATCATGAATTGTCCATTGGCAGCCGAAAAAGCTTCATTCTTTGACTTTCGAATCAGTGAAAGAGGAAGCAAACTCAATAAAATCCAGTTCATTAGCGGTACGGATACTTTTTCTCCAAAAGACCTAACTATTTGCTTTGGAAAGATTGATAATAAATGTAAATCGTATTTCAGAAAATGGCTAATGCTACGTTCAATAAAGTCTTGCTTAACGCTAACATCTGCATCTAAAAAGAGGAATACTTCGCCGGTAGCGGCTTTTGAAAGCTGGTGACACGCATAATTCTTGCCCAACCAACCATAGGGAGGTTGCTGTCCGTTGATTATTTTGATAATAGGATTACGCTTTGCCCAATGTTGGATAATACTTTCTGTTTTATCAGATGAGTGGTCGTTGTAGACAATAATTTCAAGTCGACGATATTTCAATTTTGATAATTGCTCTAGTAAGTTTCCGATGTTCTCTTCCTCATCTCGAGCGGGTATTAAAATGGAAACATTGGGTGCCTTTACTATTGAAGTCAATTTTGGCAAATAGGCAAATGAAAGAAAATTAACCATCGCGACCAGTAACCTGACAACTAACAAGATCAAAAGAAAGTAACAGAAATAAGTCATTTGGCCCCTTGTTTTGAAAAACACGCTTTTGCAAAATGATTAAACGCTTTTTCTACATCTTCAGTATTGCTGTTGGCATTTATTTCTTGCATTTTGTAATACACGTACATATCAGGTTTCAGTTTGGCTCCATAATTAATAAGGTTTATATTAAACACCAACTGATAATCATTTTTTACGTTCTTTAAAATATGCGAAAGTAAGCCTTTTTCAAAAGTAAACTCGCGTGTATAAATACTCTCAATTTTACCCTGTGGAAAAAATAGAAACAGGTTTTCCTTATTCTGTAACAATTCAACGGCATAATCTAGACTCTGCAAACTAGATCGCTTGCCTTTATTGATTGAAGAAGCGCCAATTTTAGCTAGCATCATTGTTTTGCGCAACTCTTTCTCCAGCATCATGAAATGAAACCTACGCTTGAAAACTTTAAGGTTTAATAAGATTTGTATAAAACCATCGTAAAACGAAAAATGATTACTAATCATCAGAATAGGAAGTCCTCTTTCTTCATATGAGCCAATGTAATTCACCTTCCCAAAAAAAAAGGCTATTAATGCCTTCGTATAATACTTAGAAAATTTCACCCAATACCTATTATGATTGGCTCGTATCATTCTTAAATATAAATATTATGTATCACTATAAGTATAAAAAAAACAAATTGTATAAAAAACAACCAGCGAGCCGGTCTATTCTGGGTATTTATTTTAAAATACTGAATAGCTCCATTAAACAACAAAGCTAATAGAAACCAGACCAGGTAGTTACTTAGAGGGGGGTCGTTTTTTGAAAAGGACCACATATTCATCAAAGGAGCTACTTTTTCAAGTAAGATATCGTAAACTACCATCAATGATGCTGCGCCCACTATAATCGAAATATTATTTGATGTGTATTTAGAGACAATACTATTAGAAGCATACACTAAGAAAACCCAATTAAGCCCAATAACAACAGGCACCTCGGCAATTTTCACACCAAGCCCTTCGCCGTAGACATACATGCCAAATATTTTGCCCGTTGATACACCGATAATTTCGGTTATAAAACTCAAGATAAAAATACTTGTAAAGACCGCAACCGTTTTTATATTCCACTCTTTATGATGTGAAAAGATGGCAACTGCTACTAAAACCAGAGTGTACGGTGTAACAAGTATAAAAATATTGTGGGTGGGCGGTATAGCATATAAAACCAAACCGAAAAAGTAAAAAACTATAAAAGTTATCGGTAGACCCTCATTAGATATATATTTAAGTATACGATTCATCGATGAGCAGGAATTTCATCATCAACAATTTTAGCACTAGCCAAACAAAGTGGTATGCCTCCGCCAGGGTGAACGCTTCCCCCAACGAAATACAAGTTCTTTACGCTTTTAAGAAAATTGGGGTGTCTTAAAAAGGCTGAGAACATAGAATTGGATGAATTGCCATATAATGCCCCCCCTTTACTCAGTGTATTTTGCTCTATGCTTATCGGGGAAGCAATTTTCTCATGTTCAATATAGTTTTCGATATTTGTTTTAAGTGATTTATTAATCTTGGTAATAATATTCTGTTTGGTAGTACGTATCAGTTCATCCCAATTTTCCTTACTATTTGAAGGTGCGTTTACCATAACAAACCAGTTTTCACGATTTTTTGGCGCATCAGTTTTTACCATTTTAGAACTAACAAAAATATAGACAGTAGGGTCGGTATCGATAGTTCCTTTCTGAAACAGATTGGTAAACTCTTCTTTATAATCACCACTGAAAAAGATATTATGCAAATCTAACTCCGGAAACTCCTTATTTACTCCCCAATAGAACACCAATGCCGATGATGAAGCTTCTAAACGCTTGATTCTCTTTTTCTGCGGATGATCCATCAGATTGTTCACCACATAATTAATGTCGGAATCTGATACTATGGTATCAAAAGTATGTGATTTATCTCCAACGCTTAGCCCAACAGCTCTTTTCTTTTTTATATCTATGGATGATACCAAGGCATTAAAATTAAACCGAACACCCTTTTTTAGAGCAAGCTCATAAATATGCTCTACAATAGAATACATACCTTTTTCAGGAAAATAAGCCCCTATATTATTTTCAAGGTGCGCTATTACATTCAGTGTAGCAGGCGCTTTATAGGGACTAGAGCCATTGTACGTAGCATATCTATCAAACAATTGAACAAGTAATGGACTTTCAAAATTGCTACTATTATCACCATGCATAGTTTTATAAAAACGAATTTTAAGAACCTGAAGTAGTGATTTTAAAACCGAAATCTTCAAAAAATTCTTCACTTTATGTAAAGAATTAAAAAGGAATATATCGGCTGTAATTTTGTAAATTAAGGAAGCCCTTTTAAAATATTTGCTAATATTATTTGGGTTTTCACCAAGCTTATGAACACACTCATCAATGAATTTTTGTTGATTTGACCAAGCGACAAGTTTTTCACCACTATTATAAAAGTACTTGCAAAGCACCTCAAGCTTATCGTACTTGAAAGTTGACGGAACGGTTTCACCAGCGTCACTATAAAGTTCTTCCACCAGCTCTGGTAAGGTAAATAAGGATGGGCCGGTATCAAACCGATACCCTTCCATATGAATCTCGCTGATTTTCCCGCCAGGAGACGCGTTTTTTTCGAAGACAGTTACTTCATGCCCTTTAGATGCTAATCTACAGGCAGCAGCCAAACCACCAATTCCGGAACCAATAACCGCTATCTTCATCGGTTTTTCATTTTTTTTACCCTCATTTCAAATACATGCGTTAGCACCAATGGTGATAAAAGCAAGGAAAAATTATAGAACATATCCTCAATAGGTATGGACAAAACACGAATTCCCAAAATTGCTTGAGGGTTGTAATCAAAAACCGCTTGTTCAATTCCCGTACCCGTTAAGATTCCGTTGATAATAAAAAAAGGGATGAGTAAAATCGGATATATCGCCAAATAATATTGAACCACTTCCCTAGTAAAATAATAGCCTAATAAAAGTACCACTGGCAAAACAAGAAAAGCAGTAAAAGTATAAGCGAAATCTTTATATACGAGTGAGAGTATAAAAGATACTATGGTGATTAGAAAAGTAGAAATTTTCGTTCTTTGCACATTTAATTTGAATTTTGGGAAATGAAATTGAACTGCATAAAACGAAAAGGCACAAGCATACGGGATGACAAGAAAAAACAGGTATTCTTCTAAAGGAAGCTTCTGTATATAAATGCCCGAATTATAGATTGGATTGAAAAACCAAAATCCCATATGGGTGAAAATGATATCCCAAATGACGAAAAAGAACATCGTAATTAAAATTGCTGGAAGAAGGAATTTCCAACGCCTATAGAGTTTAAGGTTTTTCTCAAAACTCAGAGCTAGCGGCCCGGCAAGTGAAATAAGAAGTATAATTAGGTAGAGTGACATAGTTCGTTATTTTCTTGTGTTCTATGTCAGTGGCAGTTTATTGGTGATATAGATATGAATACCCATAATTTTAACCTTCGCAAAAGTAATAATCTTTTCCAAACTCGCCTATTTTTTACGTAGTCGCTTACACCATTCTACGAACTTTTTTTGTGTCGTTTAATTATCTTTAGCGTTAAATACTACTATTCATAAAATTACCAATACTCTGAAAATTAATAAGGTGGAAAACAATACCTCTTGTGAAATGGACTAAAGTTCAAAATAACCATTAATTTCACGATCCAACTCACCAAAACAAAATACCAATCTCCAATTCAAGAAAAATAGGTCTATGGTCGTCGACAGCTTTGGTTGTTGGCAATATGATTGGCTCGGGTATATTTTTATTACCAGCCTCGCTTGCCGTTTATGGTGGTATCGGAATGATAGGTTGGGTTTGCTCCGCCGCCGGGGCAATCCTTATCGCCTATGTATACGGAGCCTTAGGGAAAATTACTCCAGATACACTCGGAGGACCCTATATCTACACTCGAATCAGTTTTGGAGATTTCCCTGCATATTTAGTGGCTTGGGGCTATTGGGTTGCCATTTGGGCGACCAATGCTGCCATCGCTGTTGCCCTTGTCGGCTATTTGGAGGTCTTTTTCCCCGTTCTTGGAGAGTCACCCGTCATTGCAATTCTAACCGGACTCGGTTTCATTTGGTTTTTCACCTATATCAATTCCAAACCGCTCAAAACTGTTGCTAGTATTCAGATGATTACAACTATTCTAAAGGTGCTTCCTATCTTGGCAATTGGGATATTTGGTCTTTTTTACATCAATTGGGAGAATTTTATTCCTTTAAATAGAAGTGATACTACTACTTTCGGAGCCATTACAGCAACTGCCACTCTTACCTTATTTGCATTTTTAGGAATGGAGAGTGCTGGTATTGTTAGTAGCGAAACAAAAGATGCTGCTACAACGGTAAGCAAAGCGACCATGGGTGGCACCCTGATTACTATTGTAGTGTATCTAAGTAGTTCGTTGGCGATTATGGGTATAATTCCGCCCGAAGTTCTTAAAAATTCCAATGCTCCTTTTGCTGATGCTGCCCATTTGTTTTGGGGCGGTTCCGCTCAATACATTGTTGCCGCCTGTGCCGTAATCGCAACTATGGGGGCACTGAATGGTTGGATATTGATGCAAGGACGAATTCCTATGGCAGCCGCTTTAGATGGGCTATTTCCAAAGGTATTCGGAAAACAGAATAAAAATGGCTCTCCCATTATCGGAATCATTCTATCCAGTATTTTGGCATCAATTTTAATGTTATTGAACTTTTCCCAAAGTTTGGTAGATGCGTTTACTTTTATGATGACCCTCTCTACACTTTCTGTAATCGTGCCCTATTTATTTTCAGCGGCAAGTTTAGGCTTCATCTTATACAATCGAAATAAGAAGTTTACTAATCCCTTACTATGGATTTCGGTTTTAGCATTTTTGTTTTGCATATGGATTATTATGGGATGTGGCTTTGAAGTTGTAATTTATGGACTGATTTTATTTTTGGTAAGCTTGCCATTCTATTTTGTTTTAAAAAGAAAGAATAATGGGTGATTTTTTTGTGAATCCGGATATCACGAAGGCAGAAACCTTACCAGCTACTTTCTATCGTGATATAGGCGTATTCGAGCAGATGAAGGAGGCTGTTTTTGCGAAATCATGGCAATTTATTGGTGATAGCCAGTCGTTGGTTCCACTTGACGGTTTTGCCCATCCGTTTTCTTATATGGAAAATTATCTACATGAACCGATGGTTCTAGTGCGAGATAAGGAGAGTAAAATTCGCTGTATGAGTAATGTTTGTACACATCGCGGAAACCTTATTGCGCATAATGCAGGAAGCGTCAATCGCGGATTACGTTGTATGTATCACGGCCGCCAGTGGGATTTAGAAGGACAATTCAAACACATGCCTGAGTTTCAGGAGGCAAAAGACTTTCCAAGACCTTGTGACCATTTGCATCAATTTTCACTGGAAGAATGGGGACCTTTCTTATTTACAGGATTAAATCCTGAAATTGACTTTTCGGTTATTCGAAGTTTTTTGGATAAGTACGTAGGATTCCTTCCTTTGAACGAATTCAAATATGATTCCGTGACTAGCAAAGACTATTTGGTCAACTGTCATTGGTCTTTGTACTGTGATAATTATTTGGAGGGATTTCATATTCCTTTTGTACATCCTGATTTGAATGCTGCGCTTGATTATGAAACCTATACCACCGAATTATTTGATTACGGCACCTTACAAATTGGATATGCCGCAGGTGCTGAAGAAACCTATTACCTTCCCGAAGGACATCCGTGTTACGGCAAAGAGGTTGCCGCTTTTTATTTCTGGATTTTCCCAAATATCATGCTGAATTTTTATCCATGGGGATTATCTGTTAACGTGGTAAAACCTATTTCTCCCTCAAAAACAAAAGTTTCTTTCATAAGCTATCTACACGGAGAAAATAAATTCGATGGAGCCGCTAGCGCTGCCATGGACAAAGTAGAGCGCGAAGATGAATTTGTTGTTGAAGGTGTACATCAGGGGTTGCAATCACGTTTCTATAAAGCAGGCCGCTTCTCTCCTACTCGAGAACAGGGTGTACATCATTTTCATAGAATGTTAGCCGAGCGGTTATAAAGTATTCTAGTTAAAGTAGTTCATTTAACTTGGAGTTTACATTCCGTCAATTAATCTCTTAATTTTTTGAATAGATAGTCCAATTACAACTAAATATATACCACATATACATTATTTGGTCCTAGTCACTTTGTAATGAAATATTTTGGTTCCAAAATATTTATATCATGAACTCATTTTTAAAAGCAAATCAGCTAATCTCTATTGTAGCATTTTTGTGTTTTAGTGTCTTGCAAGCGCAATCAGAAAAGGATAAAAAACTCATAGAAAAAATAATCACCAATCAAGCAGAAGGTTGGAAAAATAAAAATCTTGATCTGACATTGGAAGACTACGCCGACAATGTAGATTGGACTAACGCCTTTGGAGATCGCATGCGGAGCAAAGAAGAACTTAAAGCACTATTATCTGACATTTATTCAATGGGGTTTGTTATGAAAGGTGTATCAGAAAATCAATATAACGACATTAATTTTCTAAGTCCTGAAATTGCAATAGTCCATTCAAAAACTATAGTCAAAGGCCAAGAGTGGTGCGATGGAACCAAAATGGAAGATCGTCATAACTACCATCTGAGAGTATTCCAAAAAAAAGATAGTAGTTGGAAAGTGATAAGCCATTTGATAAGTCAAGCCTGGACCAAAAAATAAAAAGGACTAAGAGATTCTGGTTTGTTTGGTAACTTGCAACCATGCAACAGCCGCTTATCAGCATACTAATTCCCTTTAAAAACACTGCTCAATTCCTGTCGGAATGTTTGGAATCTATTCTCAAGCAAACCTATGCAAATTGGGAAGTCTTAGTAATCAATGACCACTCCACTGATGAAAGTTTAAAAGTTGTTCAAGGATTTACTGAAAAAGATTCCCGAATCAAAGTATTTCAAAATCAAGGTTCCGGAATCATTGAAGCCTTGCGCACCGCATATTCAAAAAGCCAAGGAAATTTCATCACTCGAATGGATTCTGATGACATTATGGCTCCCACTAAAATGGAGATTATGGCGAATTCCCTAATGCAATCAGGAAAAGGTCATTTAGCCGTCGGGCAAGTAAGGTACTTTTCAGACCGAGGCATCAGCAATGGCTATGAACGCTACGAAGCTTGGCTAAATCAATTAACGCAATCGGGAAGCAACTATTCAGAAATCTATAAAGAATGCGTAATTCCTTCCCCCTGCTGGATGGTTCATCGAGAAGATTTAGATAAATGTGATGCATTCGAACCAAACAGATATCCTGAAGATTATGACTTGACTTTCCGTTTTTATGAAAAGGGGGTACGATGTGTTCCTTGCAAAGAGTTATTGCATTATTGGCGCGACTATGACAGTAGAACTTCCCGTACCAGCGAGCACTATGACCAAAACTATTTTTTAGATATCAAACTACATTATTTCCTAAAACTGGATTACGATAATAGCAGGCCTTTAGTCGTTTGGGGAGCCGGAAACAAAGGGAAGACCATTGCCAAAGGTTTGCTTGACAAACAAATCGATTTTAATTGGCTATGCGATAATTCCAATAAAATAGGGAAGGAAATTTATGGGAAAGAAATGTTCCATTATCGGTTTTTAGAAAAGTTGCAAAATCCGCAGAGCATAGTTACAGTAGCCAATGAAGAAGCTCAAAAAGCCATCCGCTTGTATTTAGACAAGCTAGGACAAAGGTCAATGAGAGATTTCTTTTTCTTCTGTTGATTATCCTTCAATGATTCATGTTCAAAGTCCAAAGTTGTCTGTTTTGTGAAAACTTTTTGAACTTGAACTTTCTACTGTGAACCTTGAATTAGCTATATTTGCCAAATCAAAATCAGGAATGCAGTTTAAACATCCAGAACTTCTTTGGGCCTTATTTCTTCTCCTGATTCCTATTTTCATTCATCTCTTTCAACTCCGTAGATTTCAAAAAACGCCGTTCACAAACGTTAAGTTTTTAAAGAAAGTCGTTTCAGAGTCCAGACGAAGTAATACACTAAAAAAGTGGTTGCTGCTTTTTACAAGAATGCTTTTACTTGCTGCATTAATAGCTGCTTTTGCACAACCTTTCTTTGCTGAAAAAACCGCTCTACTAGAAAAAGAAACCGTCATTTATTTGGATGATTCTTTTAGTATGCAGGCAAAAACGAACAATACTACACTGTTTGAGGACGCCGTTCAGAATCTGCTAAAATCTATTCCGCCGGAACAGGCTTTCAGTCTTTTCACCAATGAAAAGGCATTTAAGAATGTAACACTGAAAAACATTCAGAATGACCTATTGCAACTCTCACCAACCTCAAAGCAGTTGAAATTGAATGAAGTATACCTAAAGGCAAATACCTTTTTTGACTTGGAAAGAAATTCGATTAAGAATTTGGTGCTTGTTTCCGATTTTCAACAATCGATGGCATTGGCAAAGGAAGATTCCACCCTGACTATTGAAAAACATGTAGTCCATTTGGCCGCCAATGATTTGGAAAATATTTCTTTGGACTCTGTATATCTAAATACCATGGATTCCGATAATTTGGAGCTAACCACCTTGTTGTCAAGTAATTTAGAAACGGAGAGTACAGCAGTATCTCTATTTAATCGCGAAAAGCTAATTGCCAAGACCGCAGCCACTTTCAACAATAATAAAAAAGCAGAAGTGAGCTTTACGCTTCCAAAAAATGAAGTCATCAAAGGTAAAATTGAAATCTCGGATACAGGATTGTCCTATGACAACCAACTCTTTTTCAATATTGATGCCAAGGAAAAAATCAAAGTCTTAGTCGTTGGAAGTGGAAGCAGCGATTACTTAAAGCGCATCTTCAGAGCGGATGAATTTGATTTTAAATCAGTGACTTTGGGCAATTTGAACTACAGTGATTTAAATGAACAAAATTTCATTATTCTTAATGAGTTGGAACGTATACCCAATGCTTTGACCACAAGTTTAAAGTCCTTTACGGAGGATGATGGGCATCTGGCCGTTATTCCCGCAACTCTGATTGATTTGGGTAGTTATGGTCAACTTTTGTCAAACTTTTACGCGACAAGTTATACGCAACGGGTAAATTACGAAAGGGACATAACTGGAATTTCTTTCTCGCATCCATTGTATCGGAATGTTTTTGAAAAGAATGTTTTGAATTTTCAATACCCAAAAGTTTCGCAATATTATGGATTGAAAACCAATGCCCCAAGTATTCTTTCCTATCAAGACAAAACCCCATTCTTAGTTGGTTCTGGAGGCGCTTATATTTTTACAGCGTCCCTTTCGAGCGAAAATTCAAACTTTAAAAACTCTCCCCTAATTGTACCTACTCTCTATAATATGGGAATTAATAGTTTAAAACTTCCGGAATTGTATCATTCTCTAGGAAACAACCAAAAGGTAGATATTGCAGCCCAGCTTCCAAAGGACAATATTCTTAAAGTTACACAGAACGAATACGAGTTTATTCCAAGACAGAAATCCTTTGCAAATAAAGTGTCCTTGTACTTCAATGAAAACCCTCAAAAAGATGGAATCTACAGTGTTTTCAATAAAGAAAATGTTTATCGAAACCTTAGTTTTAATTATCCTAGAGAGGAGAGTAAGTTGAACTATATGGATGTCTCAACTATAAATGCAAGTAGTAAGAATGAGTCGATAAAGGCTCTTTTTGAGCAAATGCAAAATGACAGTTCTATCAATGCCCTTTGGAAATGGTTTGTTATTTTAGCGGTGCTATTTATGTTGATTGAAGTGCTGATACAAAAATACTTATGATGAATGTACTTTTAAAGAATGCTACAATTGTAGATTCAACGAACAAAAATCTTCATCTCAAAAAACGAGATATTCTTGTTAAAAATGGAGTCATTGATAAGATAGCTTCTAAAATAACGCCTCCTAATAAAACAAAAATTATTGACTATAAAAACCTCCATGTCTCCTTGGGATGGTTTGATAGCAGTGTCAGTTTTGGTGAACCAGGTTATGAGGAACGTGAAACCATAGAAAACGGTTTAAAAACTGCTGCTAGAAGCGGATTTACTGATATTGTTTTGAATCCGAATACAAATCCAGTTCCGGATAGTAGTTCGGACATCGTGTTTTTAAAAAATACTGCAAAATACTCAGTAAACAACCTCCATCCTTTAGGAACCTTGACAGCCAAAGGTGAAGGAAAACATCTTGCAGAAATGTTCGATATGAAAAATGCAGGTGCCGTTGGTTTTTATGATTTTAAACGTTCTATTGAAAATTCAAATCTCTTAAAGATTGCATTGCAATACGCCCAAAATTTTGACGGACTTGTACATTCTTTTCCCATGGATACCAAAATTGCTGGAAAAGGAGTGGTAAACGAAGGAGAAGTTTCCACAAAGATGGGATTGAAAGGAATTCCTGTTTTAGCTGAAGAACTTCAGATTGCACGCGATATATTCATTTTGGAATACACAGGTGGAAAACTTCATATACCCACCATATCCACTACTAATTCAGTAAAACTAATTGCGGATGCCAAGAAAAAAGGATTGGATGTAAGTTGCAGTGTAGCGATTCACAATCTCTTTATGATTGACGCTTCCTTAGAGGAGTATGACACCAACTGTAAAGTAATGCCACCGCTTCGAACCAAAAAAGATATAAAAGCCCTAATTAAAGGAGTGAAGGAAGGAGTAATAGATTTTGTCTGCTCAGACCATATTCCCATGAACATTGAAGAAAAACGAGTGGAATTTGATAATGCTACCGACGGCTCATTAGGGTTGGAAACCACCTTTGGAATTTTAAACCAAATCTTTGACCTAGAAAAATCTATTGAATTACTGACAAGAGGACGAGAACGTTACCAGTTACAGACTCCGGTTTTCAAAGAAGGTGAAATTGCTTGTCTAACACTCTTTAATCCAGAAGAAGAATTTACCTTCACTAAAGAAGAAATAGTTTCAACCTCAAACAACAGCATGTATCTAGGAAAGCTAATAAAAGGTAGAGTTTTCGGCGTTATTTGCAACAACCAAATACTTATTTGAGTAACTTTCAGTATTATTAATATTAACCAACCTTAAATCAAAATTATGGAACAAAGTACAATCGACGAAGGTAAGACCATGGCCATTATTGCCTACGTAACATTACTAGGCACATTAATTGCCTGGTTTATGAACAAAGATAAGAATAACGAGTTCGCAAAATTTCATATTGGACAGGCTTTAAGAGCTTGGATTGCTGGGATAATAATCTCAATAGTTTCAGGTGTTCTCGTAATGGTGACGGGAATAGGTGCTTTAAGTTATCTATCGTATGCCGGTTGGGTTCTTGCAATTTTGGGTCTTATCAATGCCGCAAATGGGAAAATGGAAAAGGTTCCTCTTGTCGGGGATATCGGATAATACTATTCTAGAAAATATAAAGGAGGCTCTATCGGGGTCTCTTTTTTTGTCCATAATCCTAAGTTCACCTAAATTTGAAAGATGATCAATTCAGTAAAAGAGGGTAAAACAACAGCAATAGTGGCTTACTTCACATTACTAGGTGCGTTAATCGCAATAACCATGAATTTGGAGCCTAAAAACGAATTCGCACGTTTTCATACGAGACAGGCATTTGGTTTGCATACTATTTTTATTGGCTGTGCTTTGTTTTTAAGTTATGCTTTCAGTCCCTACGCTTGGTATGGACTATATGCATTTTATCTTGTTTTATGGGGATATGGATTTATTGGTGCGCTAAGCAACAAAAAACAATCTGTTCCGATACTTGGCCCTTACTTTCAGAAATGGTTTACTTTTATTCAATAAGACTTTATGACTACCGCCCCTTTATCCTTAGAACATTTAATTCGTCCTTCTAGTATTACCACAGGAAAACCACCTGTGCTTTTCATGTTTCATGGTTATGGAAGTAATGAAGAAGACTTATTTTCATTTGCCCCAGAAATACAAGAAGAATTTTGTGTGATTTCCGTCCGTGCCCCCTACCCTATGGAGCCCTTTGGAAATGCTTGGTACGCCATCAACTTTGATGCGCAAAATGGCAAATGGAGCGATGATGAGCAAGCAAAAAGTTCGCGGGAAAAAATAGTTGCTTTTATTGATGAAGCGTGTAAAACCTATGTCTTGGATACGCAGAAAATCACCTTATTAGGCTTTAGTCAAGGAACGATTTTAAGTTACGCAGTTGCACTTTCCTATCCTGAAAAAATTAAGAACGTCGTTGCTCTCAGTGGATATATCAATGAAGGTATTCTTGTGGATGGGTATCGAGATAAGTCGCATAAAGAATTAAAAATCTATGCTTCTCACGGACAAGTAGATCAGGTTATTCCTCCAGAATGGGCACAACGTGCTCCTGATTTACTAGCTAATTTGGGTATTGAACATGTCTACGAAGAGTTTCCCGTTGGCCATGGTGTAGCCCCACAGAATTTTTATTCCTTCAAAAAGTGGTTGGATGATAAGATTTAATTGCTTCGAGTATATAGTAAATGGTCCATCATTGTAAAATCTACACCCATATCATCTTTCAACTCATATTTAATAAGTAGTTCTCCCCAATATTTTCCATCGGAAAAATCAACTACAATCCATTTGTGATTAAGGATTTTGATTTTATTCAGCTTGAAATCATTCTCCATTCCCTCATACGGGATTAAGGGGTTGTTTCCTTTTTGCTCATTGGTTTCTAAAAGCTTATCTGCAATATATCTTGCTGGGTCCTTTATATTCAAATGCTCGTAATATGCCAAAGCATCATCATTATTTTCCAAAGAGAAATACTGCATGTCCAATAAGTTCAGCTGTGATTGTTGTACCGAATCTTGTAGAATTACTTTTTCAGCTTCCAACTTATTGATTTTATCATTCATTGTGTCGGCAAGTGTTCCACTGCTCACAAAAAGATACAATGCAATTAAACCTGTAAAAACAAATAGGTAAAGAAATATATTTTTTTTCATCAATAATTAATTTGTTGTCATTCCCTAGCTTGACTCTCTTCTGCAAAGGCAGAAATCTATGTGCTACTAACTAAACGTTAATCACCAAATTATCGTACGCCAAATGAACATTCTCTGGCAATTTCTTTTCCACCTCGTCATGGAAGCCCAACAAATGACTAATATGCGTAAAATAGGTTACATCAGGTTTAACTTCTTCCACAAAAGCCAAGGCTTCTTCTAGGTTAAAATGGGAATGATGGGGTTCCTCTCGAAGTGCGTTAACCACCAAAACTTTCGTTCCTCTTACCTTTTCGATTTCTTCAGAATCCATTCGTTTTACATCAGTTAAATAGGTGAAATCTTTTAAGCGGAACCCAAAGACCTGCAATCTGTTATGGTCTATGTCTATTGGGACTACTCGAGTATTTCCAATGGTGAAGTGTTGATTATTTTCAATAATATTAAGATCAACGGCAGGAGCTCCAGGATACCTATTCTCATCTGCAAAAATATAATCAAACCGCTTCTTTAAAGAAGCTGCAACACGTTCATGCGCATAAATAGGGATATCGCCCTGGCGAAAGAAGTAAGGTCGAATGTCATCTATGCCTGCCGTATGGTCCGCATGCTCATGCGTGAAAAGAATTCCATCAAGTTTGTTGACATTATTGGTAAGCATCTGTTGTCTAAAATCAGGGCCACAATCAATTGCGTAATTGAAATCATCCCAAGAAAGAAGTACAGAAACACGAAGTCTCTTATCTTTTGGGTTAGCACTTAAACAAACAGGATGTTTACTGCCAATCACAGGAATTCCCTGTGAGGTTCCCGTACCCAAAAAAGTAACTTTTAATTTGCCTCCCATCTATTTCAAAATTATAACTATTTCCTGACATCAATGCTGTTTTTATCAACATTAGTAGTGTTTTCACAACATTAGAAGATTTGAAAATAATTTATAAAAAATTGAATCGTTTATGACTTAGAAACTATGTGAACTTCTTATTTTTGTTATAACTAAAACACACTCCATGGCTTCTGTTTTAAAAAGGGATACCGCTTTTGAAAATATTCCTTCGATTAAGGCGAAAACACTCCGAATAAATTTGAATCCTGATATCTACGGGACCTTTGCTGAAATTGGCGCCGGACAGGAAACCGCACGTCATTTCTTTAGGTCAGGTGGAGCTTCAGGAACCATTGCCAAGGCAATGAGTGCCTACGACAAGCAGTTCAGCGACGCGATTTACGGCATTGAAAAAGATGGTAGATATGTCACGCAACCGCGTCTAAAAACCATGCTTTCCCATGAAATGCGTTTGATGGAAGAACGTATTAGTAGAGAGAGCCATCCTGAACGCTTGTTTTTCTCCTATGCCAATACAGTAGCGACAATTGACTTTTCAAAACGCTACAAAGGACATGGCTGGATTGGAATCCGTTTTCAGTTGGATCCAACACAGAAAGAACTTGATGAGATTATTCTTCACGTTCGTTTCAAACAAAATGAGGCTCGATTACAACAAGAAACCCTAGGGATATTAGGAGTTAACCTGATTTATGGTGCTTTTTACAAGTATCATAAACCAAAGAAAATGTTGAAGTATCTTTATGATCATATCGACAAGGATACCATTGAAATAGATATGATCAACTTCTCTGGACCAAATTTCAAAGATGTTGACAACCGATTGATGAGCCTTCAGTTGATTAAGAATGATATGACGGACGCCGTAATGTTCGGCCCTGATGGGAATAACCTGTTACCTGCTGCAGTTCTTTATAAGAAAAATATTTTGGCGCTTCGAGGAAGTTTTAGACCTGTTACCAAGGTGAATCTTGACATGTATCAAAAGTCATATGATATTTTTGTTCGAGATCAAACTGTGGACATGAATAAAACCATTGTGATTTTTGAAATAACACTTTCCAATTTAAAAGCTTCTGGGGAGATTGACGAACAAGATTTCATGGATCGGGCAGAACTTCTATGCTCACTCGGTCAGCATGTGATGATATCAAAGTTTCAAGAATATTATAAACTTGTTGAATATTTCAATAATTATACTAAACAACGTATTGGCCTTACCATGGGCGTTAATAACTTGGTAGATGTCTTTGATGAAAAGTACTACAGACATTTAAGTGGGGGCATTTTAGAAGCCTTTGGAAAGCTTTTCTTTAAAGACCTTCAGGTCTATTTATATCCTATGAAGAATGCGGAGACCGGTCAAATAATGACCAGTAATAACGTGAAGGTACATCCGAGGATGAAGGAACTATATAAGTTCTTTAAGTACAACGGCAAAGTAATGGACATTATAGATTACGATCCTGAAATCATGCATATTTTCTCAAGGGATGTTCTTAAGAAAATTATGAATGATGAAAAGGGATGGGAAGAGCAACTACCAGAAGGTATTGCCGAAATCATCAAGAAAAAAGAACTTTTTGCCAAAAAATTGGAGAAAGCAGAAAAAGAGTAAAACAGCTCATATTCAATGATTTAATAGAAAAAGCCTCGAAATTTGAGGCTTTTTTGATAGATGTAATTTAGAATCTGATTAATCCAGCAGCTGAGCAGCATGATCTTTAGTCTTGACTTTTTCTATTACCTTAGAAACGATTCCTTTTTCATTAATCACGAATGTCATTCTGTGAATGCCATCATACTCCCTACCCATAAATTTCTTCGGTCCCCAAACACCAAAAGTATTGATAACCGTATGGTCTTCATCTGCTAACAAAGGAAAAGGGAACTCGAATTTGTTTCTAAAATTCGCCTGTCTCTTTTCAGAATCTGCGCTTACTCCTAATAACTCGTAACCTTGTGCCTGTAGTTCTGCGTAATTATCTCTCAAATTACAAGCCTCAACCGTACAACCAGGTGTATTTGCTTTCGGATAGAAAAAAACAATCAATTTTTTCCCTGAATAATCAGATAAATTTATAGTATTGCCATCTTGGTCTGTGGCAGAAAATGTAGGAACAGTATCCCCTACTTTTAATGTGTTCATATGCAATTCTAATTAAATTAATGTTTTATTATTATCTGATAAAGTTAAACAAAAAATGACAAAAGCAGAAAAGGTCAATTTTACAATAAAGACACTACAAGAATTGTATCCTACTATTCCGGTTCCATTAGATCATAAGGACCCCTATACTCTATTGGTTGCCGTCTTAATGTCGGCACAAAGCACTGATGTTCGGGTAAATAAGATTACACCGTTGCTATTTGAAAGGGCAGACAATCCCTATGATATGGTAAAACTTTCCGTTGAAGAAATAAGAGAAATTATAAAACCCGTCGGATTATCCCCTATGAAGTCAAAAGGAATCCATGGGCTTTCAAAAATCCTAATTGAAAAATACGATGGTGTTGTTCCTCGAGAGTTGGAATTATTGGAAGAATTCCCCGCTGTGGGCCACAAAACCGCAAGTGTTGTTGTATCTCAAGCCTTTGGAATTCCTGCTTTTCCGGTAGATACCCATATTCATAGATTGATGTACCGATGGGGGTTCACAAATGGGAAAAATGTGGTTCAAACAGAAAAAGATGCGAAAAGATTGTTTCCAAAAGAATTATGGAATGATTTACACTTACAAATCATTTGGTACGGCCGGGAATATTCTCCTGCCAGAGGGTGGGATTTGGAAAAAGACCTTATTACAAGGACAATTGGTCGAAAAGGAGTAATTGAAGAATATTATAAAACTAAAAAAGGCCGCTTATAGCGGCCTTTTTTAGTTTAAAATGTTTTCAAACTTGAGATCTTTATATTCTATCACATGAAGTGATCGTGAAAAATTGAGCAGAAATCTTACGGTATCGGCCCCAGATCTAACAAGTGTACATTCCTTTTGGTGTTCAGAGTAAATTTTTTCCATATTGGTATAGTCTTGTTATGTAAGAATAACGCAACTAAAATGGAAATATTGTTTTTTACTCTCTTAGCGGAATGTTAATTCGTTAAAACGATGTTATGCTTCTCAATGATTTTTCTAAGATTAATCAAAGCATAACGCATTCTTCCTAAAGCTGTATTAATGCTAACTCCCGTATTTTCAGATATTTCCTTAAAACTCATATCCTTGTAGATACGCATTAAAAGTACTTCTTTCTGATCATCTGGTAACTCTTCGATTAAATCTCTTAAATCAGAATCTATTTGATTTTTTATGATTTGTTTTTCAGCATTTAACTTATCGTCACCTATAACAGAGAAAATATTGAAGTCATCATTGCCTTCAAACTTCGGCATTCTCTTGTTTTTTCTAAAGTGGTCGATAATTAAGTTATGCGCAATTCGCATTACCCACGGTAAAAACTTACCCTCTTCACTATAAGAACCCTTTTTTAAGGTCTTAATAACCTTAATAAAAGTGTCTTGAAAGATATCTTCAGTAATGTCACGGTCCAAAACTTTAGAGTAAATAAAACTTGTTACTCGTTGGTTGTGTCGGTTGATTAGAATTTCCAAAGATTTTTCATCTCCACTAATGTAGTCTCGTACTAAAACTGAATCTTCAATTTGGTTTTTCATGAAAGCAGGTTTTTTTAAAAAAGTTTGGGACTTTTTGTTAGAAAGGTTTTTTTGGGTCATCTAGTTATTTTTTGAGTTTAATCTTAAATCTTAGCAAGTTGCTTCGATTTTCAATTATGACCTAAAACTATATATATCAGGGCGAGAGAAAAAAACATTGTTGTCAAACCCTCAGTTTTTGATGTGAAACGCTGCTTTTCTATTTTCCAACAAAATAAAAAGCAACATGACGCGTTGCCTCCGACTACGTGTACTATTCACTTTTATCGTTCTTTTTATTGCTTCATCGTTTGTGAAGTTGAAAATTTTCCAAAAAAGCAAGTTCTTTCTTTTCGGAAAAAAGTATTCTAAGATTCTATACAAAAAGAAAAGCCCCAACAAATAAATTTGTTGGGGCTTTTCTATTAGCGTTCTACTCTTTAGTTCAAATTCGATTCAAATTGAATTCCATTTACCTCAGTTATTTCTAACGATTTTGAAAAGTTCAAAAGAAATTGAACTGTTTCTGGCTTTGCTTGAACTAAGTCACACTGTTTTTGTTCTTTAGAGTAAATTTTTTCCATATCTAGTTTGGTATTGTTTCCTAAGATAACGCAACTAAACAAGAATGTAATTAAATCACTCGACCTATGGTCTATTAATTCGTTAAAATAATATCATTTTCAGAAATGACCTTTCTAAGGTTAATAAGAGCGTAGCGCATTCTACCCAAAGCTGTATTAATACTCACTCCAGTATTTTCAGAAATTTCTTTGAAACTCATGTCTTTATAGATACGCATAATAAGAACCTCACGTTGATCTGCTGGCAGTTCATCTATAAGAAAGGTTAAATCAGTATCAATTTGATCTTTAATGATTTGACTTTCGATATTTAATTTATCGTCACCCATAACAGAAAATATATTAAAACTATCTGATCCTTGATACATGGGCATTCTTCGGTTCTTTCTAAAGTGGTCGATAATAAGATTGTGCGCGATACGCATTACCCATGGTAAAAACTTTCCCTCCTCATTATAAGCCCCTCGCTTTAAGGTTCGAATGACTTTAATAAAAGTGTCTTGAAAAATGTCTTCAGTTATTCCTCGGTCATTTACCTTAGAATAAATAAAACTACTGATACGTTGGTTGTGACGATCAATCAAGGCTTCTAGAGCTCTTTCGTCTCCAGCAATATAACGCGTTATTAATATGGGATCTTCAATTTGTACTTCCATAACGATTACTTTTTTGGTTAAACTTAGGGTCCTCTTTTTGAACAAAGAGGTCTTGTGGGTTATTCTTCCAATTTTGAAAAAGTAATCTTTCGTTATAGGCAATTGATTTTTAATGTAGACCTCAAATATAGATAAAATTATAAACTTCAAAAGAAAATCTAAAAATAACTACTGTTTTTTCTTAAAAATACCCAGAATCAGGTAGTCAGTTTTCTTTGACTAAATAACTTATAAATCTACTGGAATGGGATATCTACACTTACAACAACTCAATCACCACATACCCTATTTTAAGATGTAGTCATGCTGGTTATTGTACTACCCTATTGTTATCTTTGCAATCTTATAATTTTTATATGGACCCTATCCTCGACATAAATCCGAAAGAAAACATCATTATCAAAGGTGCAAAATTGCATAATTTGAAAAATATCGATGTTGTTATTCCGAGGAATAAATTGGTTGTGATAACGGGATTGTCTGGTTCGGGCAAATCAAGTTTGGCCTTTGATACACTATATGCCGAAGGACAACGACGTTATGTGGAGAGTCTCTCATCATATGCTAGACAGTTCTTGGGGAAATTGGATAAACCCAAAGTTGATTATATAAAGGGAATAGCGCCAGCCATTGCTATCGAACAGAAGGTAAATTCCACTAACCCGCGTTCAACGGTAGGTACTACTACAGAAATCTATGATTATTTAAAACTTTTGTTTGCCAGAATTGGACGAACAATCTCTCCCATTTCCGGGAAGGAAGTGAAGAAAAATACGGTTACCGACGTTGTAAATCATATCAAAGGCTTCGAAGAAGGAACAAAAATGCTTTTGTTAGCTCCAATAAAAATTCAAGAAGATAGAGATTCACTTAAATCACTTGAATTATTTTCCAAACAAGGCTATGCTAGAATAAAATATAAAGGAGAGGTTCTAAGAATTGACGCCGCTCCCAAAGATATTGGAAAAGAATTCCATTTAGTGGTAGATAGAATAATCGTAAAAGATGATGAAGATTTCTATAATCGCTTGGCAAATGCAATTGACACGACTTATTTCGAAGGAAAAGGAGAATGCATTATCGAAGAACTTGGTACGGGAAACCAATCTCTATTTAGCAATAAGTTTGAGTTAGATGGAATGTCATTCTTAGAACCCAATGTACATCTATTTAGTTTTAACAATCCATATGGGGCATGTCCAAAATGCGAAGGTTATGGCGATGTTATCGGAATCGATGAAGACTTAGTGGTACCGAATACAGCTCTCTCCATTTTCGAAAACGCAGTTTTTGCCTGGCGTGGAGAAAGTATGGGTTGGTATCGTGATCAGTTGGTGAATTCAGCTTATAAATTTGATTTTCCTATCCATAAGCCTTGGTTTGAATTATCTGAAGAACAAAAACAATTGGTTTGGGATGGTAACGACCATTTTATTGGAATTCATAAATTCTTCTCTCAATTGGAAGAGAAGAGTTATAAAATTCAGAATCGGGTAATGCTTTCACGTTACCGTGGTAAAACACGTTGTGGTGTTTGTAAAGGGAAACGACTGCGTCCGGAAACGGATTATGTAAAAGTTGATGGAAAATCCATTTCCGATTTAGTCGAGCTACCTATTGAAAAACTAATTCAGTTTTTTGAGGGAATCAATCTAAACGAACACGACGGAAAAATTGCATCCCGCTTACTAAAGGAAATCAATACACGTTTGGGCTTCCTTTATAAGGTAGGTTTGAGCTATTTGACCTTGAATAGAAAGTCAAATAGCCTTTCTGGTGGTGAAAGTCAGCGTATTAACCTCGCTACATCTTTAGGAAGTAGCCTGGTCGGTTCCATGTATATCTTAGATGAGCCAAGTATTGGATTGCATCCAAAGGATACAGAAAATCTAATAGAGGTTTTACAATCCCTACGTGATTTGGGAAATACTGTTATCGTAGTGGAGCATGATGAAGATATCATGAAAGCAGCAGATGAAGTCATTGATATTGGTCCAGAGGCTGGCACTCACGGTGGTGAAGTCGTAGCCCATGGAACTCTAGATGAAGTTTTATTATCAACTTCTTTAACCGCAAGTTATCTTAATGGAACTGAAGAAATTACTATTCCTGAAAAAAGAAGGGAATCCAAAAATTTCATCGCCATCAAAGGGGCGCGTGAGAATAATTTGAAAAATATCGATGTTACCTTCCCTTTAAATATGCTCACTGTGGTCACGGGAGTTTCCGGTAGTGGAAAAAGTACCCTGGTTAAAAAAATAGTATATCCTATTATCTTGAAAGAAGTCGGTGGATATGGTGAAAAAGCAGGACAATACACTTCTTTTGAAGGAAAGTACAAGGATATCAAACATGTTGAATTTGTTGACCAAAATCCCATTGGGAGATCTTCTCGCTCAAATCCTGTTACTTATATCAAGGCCTACGATGACATTCGAAGTTTGTTTTCATCACAGAAATTGAGCAAGATACGGGCCTATCAACCCAAACACTTCTCATTTAATGTGGACGGAGGTCGTTGCGAAAAATGTAAAGGCGAAGGACAAATAACTGTAGAAATGCAGTTTATGGCCGATGTTCATCTCGAATGTGATACCTGTGGAGGAAAACGCTTCAAAAAAGAAGTTCTAGAAGTTAAATTTGAAGATGCTAGTATCGATGATGTTTTGAACATGACCATTGATAATGCCATTTCGTTTTTTGAAACCCATTCACAAACCAAACTGGTAACCAAGCTAAAGCCCTTACAAGATGTTGGTTTAGGTTATGTTACTTTAGGACAATCTTCATCTACTCTCTCTGGTGGTGAGGCACAACGTATCAAATTGGCTTCTTTCCTTGTAAAAGGGAACTCGAAGGACAAAGCGCTCTTTATTTTTGACGAACCTACAACCGGACTGCACTTTCACGATATCAAGAAATTACTTAAGTCTTTTGATGCTTTAATAACCAGGGGACATTCAATTATCGTTATTGAGCACAATATCGAATTGATAAAATGTGCAGATTACATAATAGATTTAGGTCTTGAGGGAGGAGAAAATGGCGGGCAACTGCTTGTGTCTGGCACTCCCGAAGAAATTATAACGAGTAAAACTTCGCACACAGCACGGTATTTAAGAGAGAAGCTTCTTTAAAATTCTGATTTCTTTTATAATCTAAAAACTCTTTGCACTCTTTGCACTCTTTGCACTCTTTGCGTTTAATAGACTAGCCATGAATATCTAAGTGCAAAGGAAGCTAAGAAAATACTTCTTCGAACCGAATACTTTTAAGAACAAAGAATGTTTTTATCCAATTACTTTATTTTATATAACTGATAATCAATATTTTATAGTTTAATTTATTTTCTGGCACGCTGTTTGGTATATACTAATCGAGTGTAAATATTTCCACTCAGAATTTAAAACCTTATATCATGAAAAAATTAGTACTACTTTTTACAGCACTTATTTTAGGTACTACTAGCATTATGGCTAGCACAACAGATGATAAGGTTGCAGAACGCAATGCTTATCGATACAACAAATCTTTCATATTTGTTGAAAATGGCGTTACGTTTTCAGTATACCCCGATGGTGAATTCGATTTTTACATCGATAACCGAATCGGAAATCGCAGAAGAAATGTAACCTTTAATTCGGGTTATGACTATAGTGCTTATGCACAGTATGATGACTACGGAGCGGTAATTCAAGTTGAGAATGTTCCTATTTATTATGATGATTACGGACGCGTTGCACAAATTGGTGATGTTGACTTAAGATACCGTCGTGGGCGAGTATATAGCGTAGGTAATATGTTCGTATACTATAACAATAGAGGATTCTACGATTATCATACAGGATACATCAACAGATGGAACAGATTCTATGTGTATAGACCATTTCACGGGTTCTTCGCTAGACCTGCTTTAGGTTTCTGTTTTGTGAACACCAGACCTTACAGAAGGTTCTATAGTCCGATTCGATATACTTTTTACAATCCGTATCGATTCAACAGAAGAAACACCTATGCTAGAATAGGTCGGGAACATAGATACAATAGAGTTCGTAGAGAAAGAGCGAATGTATATAGAAATGATAAGCGAGTTGCGGTTCGTGAAAATGCACGCAGAGGTGTTAGAAGTAATAGAACTGTTACAAGGAGTAATGCTAAAAGAGGTGATAGAAACTTGGCTCGAAACAATAATTCAAGTCGAAACAATCGTACTGCCACACGTAGCAATTCAAACAGAGGCAATAGAACTGTAGCAAGAAATACAACGAAACGTTCGAACACTAGATCGGATGGTAGAAGTACTACGATCAGAAATAGCGGTTACCGTAAAGGAACTGCATCTAATCAAAGAACAGTTACCAAAAGAGAAGTTGTAAAAAGAACACCTCGTACGACTACAGTAAAGAGAAGTACCACTGTTAGAAAACCTGTAAATAGGGGAACAAACAGAAATGTTAGAAGTACAACAAGTAGAACACAAAGGTCGGTTGCAAGACCTACCCAAAGAACTACAAGAAGTACAGCTAATAGAAATTCAAGCCAAAGGTCCTATAAAAAGGCCCCGGCTAGAACCTCAAGAAGCACAGTTAGCAGAAGTACATCTTCTAGATCGGTTCGTAAAGCACCGGCAAGAAGTTCAAGAAGTAACAATAGTCGTTCAACCTCTTCACGAAGTAGAGGAAGGCAATAAAGATAGTTTTTAGGTTGGTTAGTTGTTTACCTCCGTAGTGGATTCGTCTACTGCGGAGGTTTTTATTTTGAAAATATTACTTCGCTTTTAAAAAGGAGTCAATAACTCCATTCACATCTTCGGAAATCTTAAAGCGGTAAACCACAAAAACAAAAATCAAAAGCATTGGTATACTCTTCAAAATGATATTCACAATAGGATGGAAGGAGAAATCCACAAAATAGAATGGGATTCCAATGCAAAGCAAAAGCATAAGAACCTTTAAAGTATCAATCGTAAACGGAAGCATTCCAAATTTAGCTTTTACATAAATCAACTTGATGGTATTGTAAATAAAGAACGCCATAAAGCTAGCTATGGCTGCACCTTCGAGTCCATACTCTGGAATCAACCACAAATTAAAAAGTATGGTCATAACGGCCAATAAAACACCTAGCACCAAAACCGCTCTATAGTACTTTGAATTGTATAAAATTGCATTGTTATTCCCTAAAAGGGAATCATAGACTTTTATCAATCCTATTATAAAAACGACAATAAAGCCACCTCGATATTCCCCCGGAAGCAAAAGATAAAGTTCATTCAAGTTCAAAATAATCAGCAGGAACAAAATTCCCGAAGCAATAAAAAGGGTCAAAGAGCTCTTTTGATACAGGGTTTTTAATCCCGTATTATCGCCTTTGTTTATCAATTCTGCGGTTAAGGGATAGGTAATTTGGTGCATGCTTCGTGATGGCACGATAATTACCATGGCAATATAGGTCGCAATAGCATAATACGCTACATTTTCAATGGCAATAAATTGATTCAGCATCACTTTATCAATTTCTAGCAAAACCACCGCTGCAGAACCCCCTAGTACTATTAAAGCACTGTAGTTGAGAATTTCCCTTGTATTTTCAGGCCATTGAAAATTAAGCTTAGGCATTCGAATAGAATAGGCATAAAACTTCATTATCAAAACGCGCAGCAATTGAAGCCCCACCATAGCTTTCAAAAAGAAATCAACTGTGATCACATCAAGATAAATCAGCACTAAAAGCAGCATCGTTCCTGCTCTAGTGAAGATCTCCTTCATGAAATTTCCAAAAACGGATTTTAAGTGAACCCTCGCCCAAGCATAAAATATTTCGAAATAGGCCAAGCCAAATCCAATTAAAAAGATATACCAAACATAATCTTCAACTATAGGATTTTTATCCGACAACAAACTTCCGATAGTGTCATATGCAAAATATGAAACACCAAAAAGAGGTATTATGATAACAAGTGGAAGTAAAAGCATAAGAGTTAAGAAGGCATTTAAGCTCCCCTCCTCTTTAAAACTACTGAAATACTTGACCAAAGTATTTTGCACACCAAATGTCATTATGGGCATTAGTATCAATGACGCGGAGAGAATTACTGTCACTAAGCCGAAATATTCAGCCTCTAAAAATCGCGTGTAAAGAAAGAGTTGGTTTATCGCCCCAATACCAAAACCGATGTAGGTAATTAAGGTATTGTTTAGAGATTGTTTGAAGACGATTCCCATTAGATATATTCCGCTAGTTTTCGAGTGAGTTCCCTTCGACTATATTGGTTTGTACTTACGGACGAAACCCTAAGTTGTTTGGTTTGGTATTGTTCGAACCAATTTAAAAGTACATTTTTCAATTGGAAATGAGCGGAATATTCGAAAATAGCCCCGGTTTTTGTGAAAGCCACCATATGGGCAACCTCCCACCCTATTGGGCCTACTCCCAAAACAGGTCGCTCGGCGGCCATGTATTCAAATAATTTTCCTGGGATTATTCCTTTGGTCTCCTCTGAATCAATTTCCACTAACAATAGTACTTGTGATTTTTGTTGGTGCTGAATGGCCTCTTCATGAGAAACATAGCCAAGCACATCCACGTAATTTTCCAAGCCAGACTTTTTGAGCGTTTGCAATACATCATCACTTAGCACACCCAAAAATTGCAATCGCACGGATTCTTTAAAAGCTGAATTTTCAGCAATCAACTCAGCAATAACCTTCCAAAGATTTTTAGGGTTCCGGCCCGTAAGCATGGAACCTATATGTGATATGGTAAATTTCTCATCTAAAACAACTTTACGTGTAACTATACTATCAAAACCGTTGGTAATAACCTCAATGGGTTGCCTTGTAATGGCTTGAAATTCTTTTCTTGTGGTTTCGCTGGTTACAACAATTTTATTAGCCTTGGTCAATACTAACTGCTCTAATTCTTTATGACGGTTTTGAGCCATACTAGTTAGCTTCAATTTTTTATGATACCCTATAGATGTCCACGGGTCTCGAAAATCGGCTATCCACTTTATTTTTTTGAATTCTTTCAAATGATATCCAATGAGATGCACACTATGTGGCGGACCTGTAGTTATTACGGTATCTATTTGGTCTTTCTCAAGAACATCATATAAAAATTTTACGGATGGACGAACCCAATATTTTCGGGCATCAGGAATGAAAAAATTGCCACGCACCCAGAGCATTATTTTTTCTAAAATAGATTGATTTTTGGTCTGGATGATTCCCGAGCTTATCCGTTTCGTTTTCTTTTTGGAAAAAATACTTGCAATGCGATAAGGTTCAAATATGCGATGTTTGTAAATTGTGATATCCTCAGGAATCTCATCTTCAAAAGTGTCGTCGATGATAGGATAGTTCGGGTTTTCAGGAATATAAACCACAGGTTCCACACCAAAATCCCGAAGATATTTAACGAATTTCAACCAGCGTTGTACACCAGGCCCACCCGCTGGTGGCCAATAATAGGTGATGACCAGCACTTTTCGCATTAGGCTTCTGGATTTTCTTCTTCACGTCTTGATTTCCAAAAGGAAAATCCTATTCCCACAAAAACAATCAATCCTAATAACAAAGAACTTGCCAGGGTAATTTTACTTCCTGTCTTTACTACTTCGGGTTCAAACTTGAATTCAATGGTATGCTCGCCTTCGGGAATGCGTAAAGCACGAAGTACATAATTTACTCTAAAGTGGTCTTGCGGCATTCCATCTATATATGCATTCCATCCATTAGCATAATACATTTCTGAAAAAACGGCAACCCCTGCATATTTATTGAAAGACTTATAGGTCAGATGATTAGACTTGTAGGTTACCAAATTAATAGCAGTGGTCGAATCCATTCTAAAAGCAAAACGATTGATATTTGGAAAGTCTTTTGTGTTTACGATAGCCTCCTGCTTTGACGATAACCCTTGAAGTAATTGGATTTCTTCGTCTGCGCTATTCGCTTTCTTTAGTTCAGAAACGAACCATGCATTTCCATTAGCTTCCGGATTGATTGCAGGATAGCTCCTTCCTTCTTCATCTTGTTGTACAACATACTTCACATTGAGCATATTCAGAATCTCCATATTACCCTTTTCAATTTGGTAGTCGAACAAATCTTGAATACCTGCTGGTTTAGCGGCATGGTACCCACTAATGGATTGATGAAAATAAGAAGTCCGACCACCACCGGCTAATCCTTCTGACTGGTCCCAAACACGGTAAATACTTTTATCTTTCTTGATTTCCTTATCAAGAGCCATCTCTTTAAATGGTTGATTCATTGCTCTCTTCGAAACAAAATTCTTTTTATTCACATAACGCAAATCAACACCTACCAGGTCAAAAACAATTAATGCTCCCAAAGCGATAATTACAATATTCTGCTTTAGCTTTTCCTTCATATAGAACCACAAAAGAGTTGCTGTCAATAATACCAATAAAAAAGAGCGGAATAAATCGCTATTGTAAACTGCCTTTCGGTCCAGTTTTATCAGAGCATATAATTCATCGCCATAATTCTCTTTTAACATCCTATCCATAGGACCTTCAAATGAAAAACTTCCTTTAAAAACGAAGAGTAATATACATATACCAATTACCGAAAAGAATGCGATTTTAAACGACTTCAGCTTTTTGGCTTTATCAATGGATGGGTTCATTAATGCCACCAAAGCTAATATTGCCAATACCGGAGCGCATAATTCCAGTATTACTTGAATGGAAGAAACCGCTCGAAACTTATTATACAACGGAAAATAATCAATCATAAAATCGGTGAGCAAACTAAAGTTCTTTCCCCAAGACAAGAACAATGACATTAACACACCTCCAAGAAGCCACCACTTGGCTTTTTTCTGTACTAGGAACAATCCTAAAATGAATAGAAAGAAAATAATTGCTCCAATATATGCTGGACCCGCCGTGCCAGGTTGATCTCCCCAATATGATTGTACCTGACTAGAAAATTGAAGTGCTTTTGAACGTGGCAAACCCTGGTCTATTAAAAAATCATATGTTTTTGAATCGTCACCTAAATCTTCAATGCTCGCTCCACCGAATAATCGTGGTACAAAAAGATTTAAGGATTCAGTAACTCCATAGCTCCAATGGGTAATGTATTCTTTGTCCAAGCCCGAGGACTTCTCTTTAGGGCTCCCATTAGGAGAGACGGTTAACTTTGAAGGTCCTCTTGTACTCCAATCGGCATATTCTTTGGTTGCCATTAATCCCGTTGCATTTGCGGCAATACCCAGTGTTACAGCCACGAGTAAAATTCCTACGGAAGTAAAAAAGTGTTTCAAATATTTATTTCGAATGGCATCCACCAAATAAACAATGCCCAAAATCAGTACCAGCAACATAAAATAATAGGTCATCTGGTAGTGGTTTGCTCGTATTTCAAGACCCATGGCGATTGCAGTCAATACAAAACCCCATAAATACTTTTTTCGAAAAACTAAAATAATTCCCCCTAAGAGCATCGGTAAATACCCCATAGCATGGGCCTTCGCATTATGACCAGCGCCAAAAATAATAATGAGATAGGTTGAAAATCCAAAAGCGAGTGCTCCTAAAATAGCCAATCGAAAATCGACCTTCATACAGCAAAGGAGAATGTAAAAGCCTATGAAATAAAGAAAAAGATAATCAGCAGGTCTTGGTAAAAACCGAATCAAAGTGTCGAGCTTCTTAACATAATCGTGCGGATAATAAGCGCCTAGTTGATACGTCGGCATTCCGCCAAAAGCACTATTCGTCCAGTAGGGTTCTTGTCCGTCGTTCTGCTTTCGAAAATCATTTTGTTCCTTGGCCATACCAACAAACAATTTTATATCATTTTGACTTATGACTTTACCTTGTAAAACAGGACTAAAATATGCAAGAGCAACAATAACGAAAAATACGGCCACAAAGAAGTGGGTGAAAAATGCTTTTAAACCTGTTTTCATGAATTGTTTTAGTGGTTGACTACGCTAAAATAATCAATCAATTTCCTCAAAGTCAATATAATCACCAACTTTTTCTGAAGTACCACTTTTCTTGGCAGGCCTTTTGTCTATGATTACATCACCTACCTGCTCTTCTTCTGTAATATTTTGGTTGGCAAAATCGCCAAATTTTTCTTTAAAATGTGCTTCGGTCTTCTTTGCTGCGTAGTTTAGAATCTTTGGTGCGAAAAGTTTTGCCAATATCTTAAAAAGATAATAGCACAAAATGATTATTAGAATCGTCTTTAAAAAAGCCATAATATTTCTAATCGATTATATCAAAAATACGATTATCGCGTTGTATTAAATAGACCAAAGTCTTAAAATAATAATAAAATAGTATTTATGGATAGCCTTTCCGAAGCAAGCAAACTACAGAAATTGTTATTTACTTTAGTTCTTATCCTGCCATTTTTCGGGTTTTCGCAATACACAGATGTCATCAATTCAAATAGGCCCGGACTTTCAGTAAGCGCCTATGCGGTAGGTAAAAATGTGATTCAAGTTGAGACCGGTCTTCGTTTTGAACAGAGTGACCATTCACTTTTAAACACACAAGCAAACCTTTGGGGTGCTGATATCTCTTTGCGCTATGGATTACTTTTCGAAGAATTGGAAATCAATTATGAGGGCACCTTTCAAAACAAGAATACCACTTTTACAAATTCAGGACTAGAAGAATCTTTCTGGAACTTCTCACGAAATAGATTAGGACTCAAATATTTGGTCTATGATCGTTACAAAGACCCTGAACGCAACAAACCGAATATTCGAAGTTGGAGAGCCAATAATGTTTTTCAATTAAAAAACCTGATTCCCTCGGTATCCGTTTATGGAGGGGCAACATTCAACCTTGGTGAGAATCCTTTTTATGTGGGAGACCCCACAGTTTCTTATCGCGCCATGGTTGCTACCCAGAGTAGACTTACCCCTCGTTTTGTACTTATTTCAAATATAGCCTATGACCGGATTTCCACAGACTTTCCTGAATTAAGTTATTTGGTTTCCATATCCTATGCCTTTAGAAATCCGAAGTGGAGTACGTTTTTTGAAAATCAGGGAATCAAAAGCGATCGCTATTCTGATGTGTTGCTTAGAGCCGGTGCCGTTCATTTGCTTAGTGAGGATTTGCAAGTTGATCTAAGTATGGGCGCAAGTTTTAAAAACACACCTTCAAGAATCTTTGTTGCCGCTGGTATGTCATATCGTTTTGATTTACATACAGATCCACCTGTAAAAGCCATTGAAGATCAAAAAGCTGGAGAAAATGGTGGAGGGCCTATTAAGAAAAATGCCATGAAAAAGAAGGGTAAAGGCGAGAAAGGTTCTGGCGCTGAGGATATTGATTTAGGTCCTTCCAAAAAGGAACTTCGAAAAAAGAAGAAAGCTGAAAAGAAAAAGAACAAAAAGAAGAAAAAGAAAGATGATGGAGTTATCGAGTTTTAGGGATGTTTGATGCCCCATACACGGGGTTAAAAAATTTATAAACGTTGACCAAAAATATCTTTTACAAACTTCTTACTTACCTAATAGCTACTGTTTGGTTTATTAATGGGCTCATATGTAAGGTGTTGAATTATGTGCCAAGACATGATGAGATTGTTGGTGAAATCTTAGGAGCTGAATATGCTCGGATTTTGACACTTGCCATTGGTGCTTCAGAGATTGCAATGGCCATTTGGATTTTCTCAGGAATAAAATCCCGCTTGAATGTTATCCTTCAAATTGCAATAATTGCTACAATGAATGTTTTAGAATTTGCACTTGTACCCGAATTATTACTTTGGGGAAGGTTTAATATTCTATTTGCAACTTGTTTGATTTTCATTATTTACTACAATGAATTTGTTTTAAAAAGAAAACTTACCGTATGAGTTCATTCCTGAAAAATCATCCATTTGCAGTCGATGCGTTTTTTGAAAGCTCAACCGTACTTGCTTATGCGGTTCCGAAAGAGCAATTAGAACGAATTATTCCCGAATGTTTGGAGTTAGATACCTTTGATGACAAATGGGGATTTTTAGCCTGTGCTATAGTCCAAACAAAGCACTTACGCCCTAAAGGTTTTCCTAAATTTTTGGGGAATGATTTTTTCTTAACTGGATTTCGGATTTTTGTTAGATACCAAACCAGCTGGGGAAAACGACTTAGAGGCTTGTATATCATAAAGTCGGAAACCAATAAAAAGAAGATGGAGTTCTTCGGAAATATATTTACGCATTACAAGTATACCACTACCGATATCCAACAAAAAGTAATTGGCAACATAACAGAAATATCCTCCAAAAAATCTAATTTTAATATTCAAATAGAGCATACGCAAGAAGAAGTGGAACTTCCCATAAATTCTCTATTTTCAAACTGGAAAGAAGCCCGCCGTTTTGCTGGTCCATTGCCTTTTACCTTTACATGCAATGAGTCAAAAAAAGAGATTTTGATTATTGAGGGAGTCCGTTCAAACTGGAAGCCAACTCCAATTAAAGTCTTAAATCATTCCATTTCATTTATAGATAGTTTAAATCTCGATGGTGTGGTTTTGGCCAATGCATTTAAAGTAGAACAAATTCCGTATAGTTGGAAACGCGGTAAAATCGACCTATGGACACCCTAAGAAAACCACTTCAAGGTGTTTGGAACATCGTTCGATTCAATTGGCATTTCTATATTTTGTCGATAGGCTTGGCGATGGTATTATTGTATCTATCTAGCATTCAAACTGTAATTCCCCAAGAATACATGGTATTCGCGTCTTTAGCAATTGTATCCATAATCCTAATTTCACTCTTAGCCTCGCTTTATATTTATGATTTATCCGGATTATACTCTCTAAAATGGATGGATAGACTGGGCTTGAGCGAGAAGAATTCAATCGTGAATATAAATGCAGGTTTTGATGAGACGAGTGAGTTATTAGTTAAGAGATATTCAGATGCTAAGTTTTCCGTTTTAGATTTTTATGACGCAAAAAAGCATACTGAAATCTCCATTAAAAGAGCTAGAAAGGCATATCCACCCTATCCAAATACGCTGTCAATTACTACGGACGGGGTTCCTTTGGAAGACAACTCCGTAGATATCATTTTCGCTATTTTATCTGCCCATGAAATACGCAATAATGCGGAGCGCATAGTCTTTTTCAAAGAGCTCAAAAGGGCTCTTAAACCAAATGGTAAAATCGTCGTTACGGAGCATCTGCGGGATGCACCCAACTTTTTAGCCTATACCATTGGTTTTTTTCATTTTCATTCAAAAAGCACATGGTTAATGACTTTCAAGAATTCTAACTTAAAGGTTTCCAAAGAAATTAAAATCACGCCGTTTTTAACCACCTTTGTTCTTCAAAATGCTTGAAACCCATATTAAAATAGCCGGTTTTTCATTAATGGCTCTAGCCCTTGTGCACATTATATTTCCAAAATATTTTTCATGGAAAAGTGAACTCAAAAACCTGAGTCTTATAAACAGACAAATGATGCAGGTACATACCTTTTTCATTGCACTAATTGTTTTTTTAGTAGGATTGCTTTGCACTAGCTCAAATACAGATTTAGTTCACACGCCTTTAGGAAAACGAATTTCTCTAGGTCTATCGTTTTTCTGGGGAATTCGAATGGGTATTCAATTTTTTGGTTATTCTCCTAAACTATGGAAGGGAAAGGTTTTCGAGACCATAGTTCATATAGTTTTTTCGCTACTTTGGATATATCTAGCCACGGTATTCTTCTTAGCATATTCCTCTTAATAATCCATCATTAAGTCTTATGTAATTTTATTCTAAGGATTAATATCCCTAATATTGGTCTTAGAAATAACTAGACATGGTCACCCTCAAAGAGGCGGTTACAAAATCAGAGTTAAAACAGTTTGTAAAGTTTCCTTTTTCGCTTTACAAAGACTCACCATATTGGGTTCCTCCAATTATCAAGGATGAACTTGAAACCTTTGACAAGACCAAAAACCCTGCTTTTAAAAATGCTGATGCTTGGTTTTTTTTAGCCTACAAAGAGGGAGAATTAGTTGGCCGAGTAGCTGCTATTGTTAATACGCTGGAAATCAACCATCAAAAGTTAAAGAAAATGCGATTTGGCTGGTTCGATTTCATTGATGACCCCGAGGTATCTGAAACTTTGCTTCAAAAAGTTGCCGAAATAGGGAATCAGCAACGACTTGAATATATGGAAGGTCCAGTAGGTTTTTCTAATCTAGATAAAGTGGGTGTGCTTACTGAGGGTTTTGAACATATCGGAAGTATGGTAACCTGGTATAATTACAGCTACTATCAAAACCATTATGAACGCCTGGGTTTTGTCAAGGAAAAGGAATACATGGAAAATAAATTTCCCGCTAGCAATGCCGACCCTGCACTCTTTACTAAACTGAACGATTTAATCAAACGCCGTTACGGTCTACGTGAAGTAAATTTCATAAATACCAAAGACGTGATGCCTATGGCAGATAAGATGTTTGATTTGTTTAATGAAACCTATTCAAAGCTTTCTTCTTTTGTCCCCATTACAGAAGTTCAGAAGGCCTATTTTAAGAAAAAGTACATAGGCTTTATCAATCCTGAATACATTAAGTTTATTGTTGACAAGGAAGATAAACTTATTGCATTTGCTATCGTAATGCCTTCATTTTCCAAAGCATTGCAAAAAGCGAATGGCAAACTTTTCCCTTTTGGGGTCTACCATTTATTGAAAGCGAAAAAACAGAGTAAAGATGTGTATTTCTATTTGATAGGAATTCATCCAGAGTATCAAAACAAGGGGGTTACAGCTATCGTATTTAACGAATACTATAAAACCTTTACTGAGAAAGGAATAGATATGTGTTATCGTACACCTGAATTGGAAGAGAATATTGCCATCAAACAAATGTGGAAACATTTTGAGCCGGTGGTGTATAAAAGAAGGCGGACTTATCGAAAAGAATTGGCATAAAAAAATCCCGAATAATCGGGATTTTATTTTTGGTATGAGTCTTAACTATTCACCCATGGCAGCTGCAACTGCAGCAGATAATCTCTTATAAGTTCCATTTTCAAGACGCTCTCTAATCCCAGAGAAAGCATCTAAAGTAATGGCTATATCCTCTAAGGTATGTGTCGCCGTAGGAATCATTCTAAGTAAAATTAATCCTTTAGGTATTACCGGATAAACCACTATAGAACAGAAGATTCCGTAATTCTCACGAAGGTCCTTCACAAGAGCCATTGCTTCTGGAATACTACCGTTTAAATAAACTGGAGTAACACAACTGGTTGTAGTTCCAATATCAAAACCTCTTTCCTTTAATCCATTTTGAAGTGCATTTACATTCTCCCACAGCTTTTCTTTTAGTTCAGGCATAGTTCTAAGCATATCCAAACGTTTTAAAGCTCCCTTGACATACGTCATGGGTAGAGACTTCGCGAACATTTGCGAACGTAAATTGTACTTTAAGTAATCTATAATTTCTTTGTCTGCAGCTAAGAAAGCTCCGATGCTAGCCATTGATTTAGCGAAAGTGGCAAAATACACATCAATGTCATCTTGAACACCTTGCTCCTGCCCCGCTCCGGCTCCAGTCTTTCCTAGGGTACCAAATCCGTGAGCATCATCAACAAGTAGTCTAAAACTATATTTTTTCTTTAAGGCAACTATCTCTTTCAGTTTGCCTTGTTGTCCGCGCATTCCAAAAACCCCTTCAGATATCACCAAAATACCACCTCCAGTTTGCTCTGCCATTTTTGTAGCACGCTCAAGGTTAACTTCCAAACTTTCAATATCATTGTGTTTGAAGGTAAAACGCTTGCCCATGTGCAAACGAACACCATCGATAATACAGGCATGACAATCAACATCATAAACGATGATATCGTCCTTGTGCACCAAGGCATCAATTGCGGACATTATACCTTGATAACCGAAATTCAATAAATAGGCAGCTTCTTTATCCACAAAAGCAGCACATTCCTGCTCTAGTTGCTCATGAAATTCCGTATGACCACTCATCATACGAGCACCCATTGGATAGGCCGCCCCGTATTCAGCAGCTGTATCACCGTCAATCTTTTTTATCTCGGGTAAATTAGCTAATCCCAGGTAGTCGTTAATGCTCCAGGTAATAACTTCTTTACCTTGGAATTTCATTCGGTTCGAAATCGGACCTTCTAATTTTGGAAAAACAAAATATCCCTCTGCTTGCGAAGCCCACTTACCTAGTGGCCCCTTATTCTCTATAATTCTATCAAATATGTCTCTCATGGAGTCTGGTTAAGTTTTTGAAAACCTTACGGCACTGCAAAAATATAGATTTTACGGCAGAAAAAAAGGCAATGAACTTGTTAGTCATCGCCTTTTTTAATGTTATTATTAACTATTCTTATCGAATCACCTGTATTTGTTGGGTTTCCTCAACACTACTATTGTTCAAAAATCCTTGATCTTCCATCCATTGATCACTATAGATTTTACTCATATACCTTGATCCATGATCTGGAAAGATTAATACTACGTTGCTATCTTTTCCGAATTTGCCTTCCGCATCAAGCTGTTTTGTCGCCTGCATTACCGCTCCACAAGTGTATCCTGCAAAAATTCCTTCAGTTTTTGATATCTCCCGAGCCGTATGGGCACTTTCCTCATCGGTTACTTTGATAAACCCATCGATAGCACCAAAATCAGTAGCTCCTGGAATCAAGTTTTTACCCAATCCTTCGATACGGTATGGATATATTTCATCAGTATCTAATTCTCCTGTTTCATGGTATTTCTTCAATACTGAGCCAAAAGCATCAACACCTATCACTTCAATATCTGGATTTTGCTCTTTCAAAAAGCGAGAAGTTCCTGAAATAGTGCCTCCAGTACCACTACAAGCAACTAGATGGGTAATATTACCATTCGTTTGCTCCCAGATTTCAGGTCCTGTTGTTTTATAATGAGCTTCCATATTCAACTCATTGAAATATTGGTTGATATAGATAGAACCTTTAGTTTCTTCGTGTAAACGTTTTGCTACCTGATAATACGAACGTGGGTCATCCGCACTAACATGAGCTGGGCATACATAAACCTTTGCTCCCATGGATCTTAACATGTCAATCTTATCAGGAGATGACTTGGAACTAACCGCTAGGATACAATCATACCCTTTTATCATACTAACCATTGCTATACTAAAACCGGTATTACCGGAAGTGGTCTCAACTATAGTACTACCTTCGGTTAATATCCCTTTTCGCTCGGCTTCTTCAATAATGTGAAGAGCGATTCTATCCTTAGCAGAATGGCCTGGATTGAAGGCTTCGACCTTAGCATAAAAATTGCCCGTTAAATTCTCTGATATTTTGTTCAGCTTTACAAGCGGTGTGTTACCTATAAGTTCTAGGACATTGTTGCAAGCATTAATTTTATCTCCCATATAATGGCATCTAGGTTGGAATCTCACAAATGATTTGGTTTATATGAAATTCGGGTACAAAATTAGCATTTTTTTTCAAATGCTACCTTTTCACTCTACTTTACCTTCTAAATCAAGGATAAAAGCATATTCCTTTGCCACCTCTTTAAGCGACTCGTAACGACCGGAAGCACCCCCGTGTCCAGCATCCATATTGATATCAAACAATAGTATGTTATCATCTGTTTTTAGTTCCCGAAGCTTTGCCACCCATTTTGCCGGCTCAAAATACTGAACCTGAGAATCATGTAAGCCCGTCGTGACTAACATATTAGGATACGCCTTAGCCTCAACTTGATCATAGGGCGAATACGATTTCATGTAATCGTAATATTCCTTTTCGTTTGGATTGCCCCATTCGTCATACTCCCCTGTTGTAAGTGGAATAGAATCATCTAACATCGTGGTAACCACATCTACAAAGGGTACAGAAGCTACAATCCCATTATACAATTCAGGAGCCATATTTATAATTGCTCCCATTAGAAGTCCGCCAGCAGAACCTCCCATTGCATATAAATGTTCAGGACTTGTATATCCTTCAGAAATTAAAAATTTAGAACAATCCACAAAATCATTGAAGGTATTTTTCTTTTTCAGGAGTTTACCATCCTCATACCAGGGTCTCCCCAGATACTGTCCTCCTCGAATATGAGCCAAGGCAAATACAAATCCTCGGTCTAGTAAACTCAACCGAACAGTAGAGAAATACGGGTCAATTGTTGCGCCATACGAACCATAGGCGTATTGTAGAATCGGGGTATTTCTATCTAATAACGTGTCCTTATGAAAGACCATTGACATAGGTACTTTCACACCATCTCTCGCGATAGCCCATATGCGCTTTTCTATATAGTTTTGCTTGTCGAACTTTCCTCCTAAGACCTCCTGCTCTTTCTTTATCTCCTTGACTTTGGTTGACATGTTGAAATCAATAATCGAACTTGGCGTTCCCATCGAATTATAACGATAACGAAGTATTTCTGTATCAAAATCAGGATTGGTACTGACATTTGCCGTATAAGTTTCATTATCAAAGGGTAAATAATAACTGTCCGAGCCGTCCCATCTTACGATTTTAATCTCGTTGAGTCCATTTTTACGCTCTGATAGCACGTAATACCCTTTGAAGATATCCATGCCTTCAAGCAGCACATTTGTTCTATGGTGAATAAATTCTTGCCAATTTTCGGCAGAAGTATCACCGCCCTCGGCAACTTTCATCAGTTTGAAATTGGTCGCCCCGTCTTTATTCGTCAGAATATAAAAGTCCTTATCGTAGTGTGAAATCCCATATTCAAGACCACGCGTTCTTGCTGAGAAAACTTTGAATTCCCCATCTGGGTCACTTGCTTTTAAGGTCCTGAATTCAGTAGTTAAGGTACTATAGGAAGCAATAATGATGTATTTTTTAGATTTCGATTTATATACATAAGCACCAAACGTTTCATCCTCCTCATTATAAACCAATGTGTCTTCAGAAGCTCCAAGTTTATGTTTGAATATTTTATCTGAACGAAGCGTTACATCATCTTGTTTGCTATAAAAAATGCTTTTATTATCATCCGCCCAAACAGAGTTTCCAGCAGTATTCTCTACCCTATCGACTAAAATTTCACCTGTCTTTAAATTTTTGATTTGCAGCGTGTATTTCCTTCTAGATACCGTATCCACTGAAAAAGCGGCCAATGAATTATCAGGACTTATCGAAAAACTAGACAAGTTGAAGTAATCATGCCCCTTAGCTAACAAGTTACAATCAAAAAGAATCTCTTCCTTGGCTTCAAGACTTTCTTTTTTTCTGGAATATATGGGATATTCTTTTCCTAATTCATAACGCGTGATATACCAATATCCATTTTGCTTGTAAGGCACTGATGAATCGTCTTCCTTAATCCGAGACTTCATTTCTTCAAACAAAGAAGTTTGAAACTTCTTGGTATGCTCTGTCATCTCAGCACAATACGCATTCTCCTTTTCTAGGTGAGAGATAACCGCTTGGTCTTCCCTATCATTCATCCAGTAATAGTCATCTACCCTTAAATCATCATGTTTGACCAACTCCGTAGGTATTTTCTTTGCAACTGGAGCTTCAGCTTTACTCATATCTTTATTCTGGTTTTGACAAGAAACCGCAAAAGTAAGACATCCTAAAAGAACACTACTGAATTTATCTGTCTGTAACATTAATAAGCGTTTATTCGTACAATTTGTTAATTTTACCTAATACTAACAGTTAAAAGAATATTATGTTCGGAGATATGATGGGTATGATGGGGAAATTGAAGGAAACCCAACAGAAAGTGGAAGCAACCAAAAAACGCCTTAACACGGTAAGCTTGGAAGAAACTTCACCTGAAGGACTTGTCAAGGTAGTTATAACCGCCAACCGTGCTGTTAAAGAAATTCAGATTGATGAAATTCTGTTGAATGATAAAGAGCAACTAGAGGACTATTTGATACTTACTATCAATAAGGCAATTGAGAAAGCAACTCAAGTCAACGAAACTGAACTCTCTGCCGTTGCCAAAGAAGGTATGCCTAATATACCAGGCATGGATAACTTATTCAAATAGATTGATATTGTTAAATGTTATACTAAAGAATAAAAAGCTTTCGTTAGCATAGCATACGAAGAATAACTTTCACATGAATTTGGCAAGCTAATTGCTATCTTTATAAAAAACCAAAGATGAAACACCTACTCTTATTTTTGATTTTACCTTTTTTTGTTTCTGCGCAAGCGGATAAAGTTAATGTAGCTGATAGTCAATGGCTAACCAATTACGACACCGCAATTGAAACTGCCATAAAAAATGATAAAAACGTTCTGGTATACTTTACGGGTAGTGATTGGTGTCCACCTTGTAAAATGCTGAAAAAAGATTTGTTTGAATCAGCAGAGTTTTTATCACTGGCAGATAAGTATGTCCTTTTGTATATAGACATACCGATGAATAGAGATATTCTTACTCCAGAGCAATTACAGCATAATAAAGATCTTTCTTCAAAACTAAATAAAAAAGGTTCCGTTCCCCTAGTGAAAATTTTGGATAAAAAAGGAAAAGAATTAGATATGTACTCCGGATATAGTATGAATGGCGAAACGAGCTATCATTTAAATCTTATCAAAAAGTACCAATAGTTGTAAATTTCTACTGAAAATAAAAAAGGGCTTTCCAATTGGAAAGCCCTTTTTTTTAGGTTGGTTGTTTACGGGTAATAAATTAGTTATTTATTAATCTAAACTCAGTTCTTCTATTAACGGCATGTTCTCTTTCGGTACAAGAAACACCCTCTTTACATCTGTTTTTAGTCTTAGTTTCTCCATAGCCGTTCGCAACCAGTAAACTGGAGTTAACACCCTTCGAAATCAAGTAATCGGCAACAGCCTTAGCTCTTCTTTCCGAAAGGTCCTTATTGTTCGCTGCGGAACCCCTTACATCGGTATGGGAAGCCAATTCAACTTTCACGCCAGGATTCTGATCCAATACTGGCATCAATCGGGTATCGATAATGTTTTTCGCCGCACTGGTTAAGGTAGCACTGCCCAAATTCCAACTGATGGGTAAAGCTTGGTACTCCACCAATGAACACTCCACTTCTTTCCAAGTTGTCAAACCACCTTTCTCCTTTAATACTTCCTTGGTAACAGTTTTTGTTACCGCTGGCACGGTTTCTTCAGTGGTGTAAGCATCTTTGTCCAGTACGGTCTTCGTGATTGTCTTGTATTCTGCAGGAATAATCTCTTCAACAACTCTAGCCGGCTCCAAAAGAACACGCTTTGTATATGAGGCGTTTTTCGAACCTATTGCGGTCTTGCTTACAGAAGCATCGCTAGCAAGTGTTGTAGTCTCGATAGTGGTAAATTCAGCTGGATACCCTTTGTAACACCAGTATCTACAATCATCGGGATTTCCCGATGCACAGTCCGGAGCCGAAGCACCTAATTCCCATTGGGCATAAGCGGGCTTTGTCTCGATAGTTTCAGATCCAGTCCCAAATTTTGCAGGTGTAATACGCAAGGTGTTGCCACCTTCTTTAGAAACATAGGAAACAGTTTCAGTTCCCCACTTTTCAGGTATAACCGTTAATTTTTTTCCAGCAGCTTTAACCTCTACCTGTTCAGTAACAGTTTTGAAAGTTGCAGGTACCGTCTTCAATACCTTGTATGCCGGTTTAACAGTCAATGTCATAGTTTCATTGACGTAAACGTCAGGAGTAGTACAGCGCACATAGCACTTACCAGGCTCAGGGTTCGTTGGTAAATCCTGCGCCATTGTAATCGATGCAGTCATTACTGCAAATAAAAATAAAACTTTTTTCATGGTTTTGTCAGTGTTTAAATTATTAAAAAAGTTATCGCTAATGTATGTTTTTTTAACGAATTATTAAGAATTTACTGATGGTAATATATGTAGTTCATCGAATAAGGCATTTATTTTATAAACCCTGACTGCATTATTGTTAAAAAATATACTTTTAACTTACCATTATGACAATAATTTAATATTCTAATTATCATTGTAATACTTTAATTGACAAAATGATAGAAATACAAAAAAATAAAGAAAAAACCTACATATTTTATTTGAAAACAATAACAGGCAACACCTTACTTAGTAGTGTTAATTATGCGGATAAAGCAAAAGTTGAGGAAGTCGTTCAAGATTTGAAAAATAGTAAGGTCCGGAAGATTTCTTTTGAAAGAAAGACTAATCACAGCGGGAATTTTCTTTTTAGCTTAAAATATAGGAAGGGTGGACTTATCGGAAACAGTGAGCTCTATCAATCTGAAGCGGGTATGGAAAACGGAATCAAAAATCTTATTCGGCGTATCAACTCTTTGTCTGAAGAAAATTAATTACAGCTTTCTTAGAATTCCCAATAAATTTTCATGCATTTCACTCGTATAATCCAAATGCGTAACTATTCGAAGTTTACCTTGTCCCATTCCTATGATATGAATATTTTTCTCTTTTAGCGTTTCCACAAAAGCTTCGCTACCCATTTTATTCTCATCGATTTCAAAAATGATGATATTCGTTTCTATCGGTTCCACTTTTTTTATAAAAGTCAAACTCTCAAGTACAAGGCCTATTTCTTTTGCTTTCCTATGGTCCTCGGCCAAGCGCTCTACTTGATAATCTAAAGCATAAGTAGCAGCAGCCGCTAAAAATCCCGCTTGTCGCATGCCACCACCAAATACTTTTCGAATACGCAGCGCTTTTTTAATATCCGATTCGCTTCCTACCAGCACTGAACCTACAGGACAACCCAGGCCTTTACTCAAACAAATACTAATCGTATCAAATAAATCACCATACTGTCCGGCAGTCTCATTCTTAGCGACTAAGGCATTCCAAAGTCTTGCACCATCCAAATGATAGGCTAGATTATGTTTATCGCAAACGGATTTTATGCGTTTTAGTTCCTCAAAATCCCAGCACGCTCCACCACCTTTGTTCGCTGTGTTTTCAATACAAACCAACGTAGTTAAAGGGCTATGGTAAAAATCAGGTGGGTTGATTGCTGCTTCAATCTGTTCTGCAGTCATCATGCCGCGATGGCCATCTACCAACTTGCACGACACTCCGCTATTAAAGCTTACTCCTCCCCCTTCATAATTATACACATGAGCATATTTATCACAAATCAATTGATCTCCAGGATTAGTATGAAGCTTGATTGCGGCTTGATTCGTCATCGTTCCTGATGGAAAAAACAAAGCTGCTTCTTTATGAAATAACTTCGCGACCTTTTCTTCCAAAGCATTTACAGAAGGATCTGCTTTAAAAACATCATCACCCACTTCTGCCGACATCATCGCATCAAGCATTCCAGCTGTGGGTTTGGTTACGGTGTCGCTAATTAGGTTTATTTCCATATCAAAATTCAAATACAAAAATCAAATTCAAATACAATTTGTCATAGTCCTGAATTTCATTTTTGAGTTTGTGTTTTTTTTCATTAGTGAAAACAGCTCATTCCAATGGGTGAACCATCTGGAAGCTTAGGGGTCGGAATCACTTCAAACTTTTCAGGAGCTTTCGTAAATGCATTTATCCGTCTCAACATTTCCATCTTGTTGGCATTACCCAAGTCTCCAAGATTATCTAGAGATAGCTTTCTAAGAGCAGCATTTGCAATAGCATTAACCTGAGGATGAACACTCTTATGAGCCGCCAAATTCATTAAATGAAACAAAACTCGAAAATTGATATTTTGCTGTACCTCATTTAAATAGGAATCTTTATTTGCTCTTTGAATTGTGCTTTTTACAACACTATTCAAAACTTCTTCAAGTCCCAAATTTTTGGAATCAATAGATTTTTGCTGAATCAACCTGCTTGCTCTTTCAGGATGCAACAACAATCCTAGCGTCATTTCTGCTGCCGTTTCAGCTGCGGAAAGTGCATCAAAAGAAACTCCTGTCTTACTATTAATGGATTCTCTTGTTCTTCCATACCCAAAAGCTCTTGGCGGGAATAGACTTAGTTTTTCTTTAGGAATAGCAACTACCGAAGCATCCAAAGTCTTAAGTATACTCTTCAACGCTTTTTCCTGCATCGCTTTGTCTGCTATTCGAACCGTTTCTTGTCCATCGTCTTTTATTGCATAATTATATTCTAAACCTCCAATAACTTTAGCAACAGCTTCAGTTTGATATCTATGAAAAAAGTAAAGAGGAACAAATACATCCTCTAAAACTGTATTGGGTTGACCTGTAGGAATATTATCAATTGAAAAGTTGTCGATTGCAGTTTTACGAACATTCAGCATCGCATCTAATTCTTCACTAACACTTTTTCCGTTATCCCATAAATGTGCCAAAACGTGTGCGCTTCCTTGCGGACGTGCATCTTGGTCCGTAATAAATCGTAATCCATCCGCAGCTGACTTTTCTAAAATCTTATTTAGACCTTCCTTTTCGTTTGCTCCAGCAGGAAATGTTTCATAGGAATAGGCAACAGAAACCTTATCCCAATCTCCGATTCCGACGGCATATGCATTTGAAAAATCAATTGCACCATCTTTTACCGAGAATTGCGGATGAGGATAATCCATCACGGAAGCCTTATTGGTCGTGCTAGCGGCATAGTTATGGGCAAAGCCCAAGGTATGTCCGATTTCGTGTGCCGAAAGTTGACGAATACGTGCTATCGCCATTTCTAGCATCGGTTGATGATTGTCGTCGCGTTCAGCATAGGGTTTATTCATTAATGCCTGAGCAATTAAGAAGTCTTGCCGAATACGTAGACTTCCCAGACTCACATGACCTTTCATAATCTCACCTGTTCTTGGATCAGTTACACTTGCGCCATAGCTCCATCCACGTGTGGAACGGTGTACCCATTGAATTACATTGTAGCGCACATCTAACGGATCGGCATCATCGGGCAGAATCTTTACTTGAAAGGCATCTTTGTACCCGATTGCTTCGAAAGCTTGGTTCCACCATCTTCCACCTTCCAATAAAGCAGAACGGACGGGTTCAGGTGTTCCGTTATCCAAATAATAAATAATAGGCTCCACGGCTTCACTAACCGCGGCAGTCGGGTCTTTTTTCTCCAAACGATGTCTTCGGATAAAACGTTTTAAAATTGGGGATTCAACTGGAGTAGCATAGTCGTAATACATAAAAGGAGATGCTCCTGACCGCGGATCGAACTCACGTTGTTTATATCCATTATCAGGTAATTCGATAAACGAATTATGTTGTGCCACCGTTACCAACTTGGCGTTTGGCGTTACCGAGCGAATATTTCTTCCTTCAGGATTACCAGCAAAAGTTAAAGTGATATCGAACTCAATATTCTTTGGAAAGGCCTTTGTGCGTCCCAAAGCCATAGCACTTTTCGTTTTATCTAGCTTATACGAACCTTGTTTATTCCGTTTTAGCCGGCCAACAACACCATGGGTATCTTGCATTAAGAAATCGGTGATGTCAATAATATACTTCCCTCCCTTTTCCTCCTCTATTTTAAATCCGCCTAAAATAGATTTTGCAAAGGCTTGCTCAACTGATTTCTTCTCCAAAGCATTATCCGTCAAAGCCCTAAAAGTCATATTTGGTTGTACAAGCAACAACTTGTTTCCCGCTTTCTTGAAAAAGACCACTTGCGTGCTTCCTAATTGTCCCCTGTCCAAACCAATATCGTTACTACCGATACCACTGCTCAAAGAAGAAACATATAGAAACTCCTTTTCCAAATCAGCCACTTCCAAATAAATCTTATCCGTTTTTTCATCATATTGGAAATTGAAAAGTCCATTAAATTTTTGAAAATCCTTGCTCTTTTCTGCAAACTGAGCACTTATTAGCGTTGTGGCGAAAACAAATAGAAATGTTAGGCGTAGATAGTTTTTCATAACGGTAGTATCTTCTAGAATTAGTCAGCACTAAATTTAGATAAATTTGATTGCACAACAAGAGTTAAAGCCTATTTTTGCCGAAAAGGAATTAGAATGACAATTACTACGGACCACTACAAAGGTCTTTTAGATCGCCTTGGCGCGTTAAGGAGGTATCTTTGACATTGATGCGAAACTTATTGAAATAGAAAACGAGCAGGAAAAAACCTTGGCTCCTAATTTCTGGGACAACCCCCAAGAAGCACAAGCACATATGAAGTTCATTCAATCCAAAAAACAATGGGTTGATGACTACAATGCTGCAAAATCCCTAGTTGGAGACCTTGAGGTACTAATAGTATTTCAACATGAGGGTGAAGTTTCTGAAGAAGAAGTTCAGGTTCAGTACGAGAAAACCGTGGACCATCTTGAAAAATTGGAATTTAAAAACATGCTTTCTGAAGAGGGTGATGAGCTCCCGGCTGTTCTTCAAATTACTGCTGGTGCCGGTGGTACAGAAAGTTGTGATTGGGCTGCCATGCTCATGCGTATGTATATGATGTGGGCGGAAAAAAATAAATACAAAGTAAAAGAACTCAATTACCAAGAGGGCGATGTTGCGGGAATTAAAACAGTAACCTTAGAAATCGATGGTGATTTTGCCTTTGGATGGCTTAAAGGTGAAAACGGCGTACATCGTTTAGTTCGAATATCTCCTTTTGATAGTAATGCTAAAAGGCATACTTCTTTTGTTTCGGTGTATGTGTATCCCTTGGTCGATGATAGTATCGAGGTAGATGTGAATCCAGCGGATATCACTATAACCACAGCACGTTCTAGTGGTGCAGGGGGGCAGAATGTAAATAAGGTAGAAACCAAGGTACAATTGGTACACCACCCTACTGGTATCCAGATCTCTTGCTCGGACTCCCGAAGTCAACATGACAACAGAGCTACCGCGATGAAAATGCTAAAATCTCAACTGTATGAAATCGAACTACGAAAGAAGATGGAGGCCCGTCAGGAGATTGAGTCCTCAAAAATGAAAATTGAATGGGGTTCACAGATTCGAAATTATGTCATGCATCCGTATAAATTGGTGAAAGATGTGCGTACCTCAGAAGAAACCGGAAATGTTGACGCAGTTATGGATGGGGATATAGACCGATTTTTGAAAGCTTATTTGATGGCAATGGGACAGAAGGATGAGGATTAACAAAGCGCTCTAAGTTAGATGGTAGTTCCTATGTAGGTAATCTAATCTCATCATTCCGATTTATTAAAGCTTTATTTACCAATATATAAATCCAAACAAAAACACAAACAGAAAATCATGATTAAAATATATCACAACCCTAGATGCGGAAAGTCGCGTGAGGGATTGAAAATTGTAGAAGAATCTAAAAAGGATTTTGAAATAATCAAATATTTGGAAAACCTACCCACAAAAGAAGAACTAGGATCAATAATCAACCTATTAGGAATAAATTCGGAAGATTTGCTTAGAAAAAATGAAGCAATTTGGAAAGAAAACTATCGTGGGAAGTCACTTTCAAATGATGAGATTTTAGATGCAATGCTAGCACATCCAAAATTAATAGAACGACCAATAGTCGTAAATGGTAGCAAAGCAATTATTGGTCGTCCTCCAGAAAAAATTAAATCCATTCTATAAATTCATAATTATCTATTCATTTTCAGAGATTTGGTACATTTGTTGCTTCTTTGTTTTAACAAATATTTAACCAATCTCGGTTAAACCTTCGTCTAATTTTGAAATCAACATAAAGTTCAATCCTATGAAAAGCCATATCAAACATTTAATCGTACTATTTATCCTTTTGTTAGGAGTATCAGAAATACAAGCACAATATGGCTATGGCGGAGGTGGTTACGGCTACGGCGGTTATGGTGGACGAGGAATGTATGGTCGAGGTAGAACCGCAATTCCTCAGGCAGGGCCTTCAACACCCAAAGCACCAGAACCTAAGACAGCAGCGGAAATAGTAGATGGTGAAATGCCCGCAATTGCAGAAACTCTAGGACTAGACGAATTTGAAAAAGCCGTTTTAAGCACAACTTTGAAAAAATATGTTCAAGAGCGTATTGAGTTACAGATTTTAAAGCTTCCTGCGGACAAAATGCGTGAAGCCTATGAAAAAATAACTGTGCGGCAGGATGAAGAACTAAAAGCTGGGCTTCCTCTCGAAAAGTATGAAGCTTTTGTTCAAATGCAGAAAGATGGTGTTGCTAAGATGCAGAAGGAGATGAAAAAGGAAGAAAAGCGCAGAAATAAGAAGAAGAAAAAGAAGAAATCCAAAGAATAATATGAAGAAACTCCTAGCCTTTAGCATTTTTATTTTTGTATTTACAACTTACGCACAAAGACCACAAGGCAGAGGAGGACAAAGACCAAATCCGATCGTAATTTCCGGGACCGTTCTAGACCAGGAAACCAACGAACCCTTAGAATATGCTACTTTGGTATTACAAAGTCTTCGCGATACCACAAAAATAACAGGGGGTATTACTAACGCAGAGGGAAAATTTTCCGTTGAAACTATGCCGGGGCGTTACAATGTACGCGTTGAATATATTTCCTTTACTTCATATAAGTTGAAAGCACAAATTTTTCGTACCTCTACAGATTTAGGAATTATAAAACTTGCCCCAGATGTGGCCCAGTTAGAAGGCGTCGAAGTAATTGCCGAAAAAACGACAGTAGAAATCCGTTTAGATAAAAAAATATACAATGTCGGAAAAGACCTCACCGTAAGTGGTGGAACCGTAAGTGATGTGCTTGATAACGTTCCTTCCGTCTCAGTTGACGTTGAGGGTAACGTTCAGCTTAGGGGAAATGATGACGTCAGAATTTTGATTGATGGCAAACCCTCGGCAATTACTGGGTTGAATTCGACTGAGGCACTTCAACAACTACCAGCTGAATCTATTGAAAAGGTAGAAGTAATCACTTCGCCATCTGCTCGTTATGATGCTGAAGGTTCAGGTGGAATCATCAATATCATATTACGTAGAAGCAAGCTTAGTGGTATTAACGGAGCGCTAACCGCAAATCTTGGAAATCCAACCCGGTACGGTTTGAATGGTAACCTGAATTATCGTACCGGCGATGTAAACATTTTTACCAACACGGGCTATAACTATAGACTAGGACCTGGGAATCGGTTTAATAATACCAACTTCTTTGATCAAAATGGTGATTTCACCAATAGTATAACAGAAGTTGGCGAAAGTGAAAGATTGAGAAAAGGAATTAATGCCAATTTCGGTATCGAATGGTATGTAAATGAAACTTCATCCATAACGCAAAGTATTTTTATCAGAAGTTCTGATAACTCTAGCGAAACGACCAATGATTTTTCGCAACAAGATATTGATTTAAATCGCACCAGTGGCTTTCGGTTCGATGCTGAAACCGAAGATGATAACACCTTTCAATATTCTTTCAATTACGACAAGAAATTCAACGATTCAGGCCATAAGCTCACCTATGCTTTTCAGTATGAAACCAGTGAAGAGGTGGAAGCATCACTTATTCAGCAAAATGGTTTTGATAGCGAAACAGTAAGAACCGCTGAAGACCAAAGGCGGGTATTCATGCAAACAGATTATGTTCTGCCTATTGGTGAGAACCATCAATTTGAAATGGGATACAGAGGTGACTTCAATAGATTAGAAACTGATTATGATGTTGCTTTTATTCAACCAACTATTGATGAACTAGGCATCACTAATCCAAGTAATGTCTTAGATTTCAAAGAAACCATCAATGCGGTTTATGCCCAATTTGGCAGCAAAATCAAAAAGTTCAATTACCTTGCAGGATTGCGATATGAGGCTACAAGGTTGATAATAAATCAAATCGAAAGCAATGATTTCGCCAGAAATAATTTTGATGGATTCTTTCCTACCTTGAATCTGAACTATGAATTTACAGAAAAGCAAAGCATATCATTCGGTTATAATAGAAGACTGCGAAGACCGAGATCGTTTTTTTTAAACCCATTTCCATCAAGATCGAGCCCCACAAATCTCTTTCAAGGAAACCCAAAGTTGACCCCTTCTTTTAGCAATCAAGTTGATTTCGGATACCTTAACCGATTTGAAAAGGTTACCCTAAACACTTCTATTTATTTTCAGAGGGCAACGGACGTAATTACTTTTATCACCGAGGATACTGGTGAAGACACATTTTTTGATGGTCAACAAGTTAGCATTTTGAGAAGAACCCCTGTAAACCTGTCTAAGAATGATAGATATGGATTTGAGTTTACAACGAGCTATCGACCCAATAAAAATTGGAACGTAAATGCCAATTTCAATATGTTTAATCTCATTACTAGAGGTGATTTTAATGGACAAAATTTTGATGCAGAAAATGTGAGTTGGTTTATTCGTTTAAATAATAAAATAACTTTGTTTAACAGTATTGATTGGCAAACCCGTTTCTTTTATCGCGGACCAAGGGAAACTGCTCAGTCAAGAAGTAAAGGAATAGCATCTGTGAGTCTAGCATTCAGCAAAGATTTATTAAAGGAAAAAGCTTCTATTGCGCTAAATGTTTCGGACCTTTTTAATAGCCGAAAGTTTATCAGTGAAACCTTTACTCCTTTTTTCCAAAACGAAAGCGAGTCTCAAAGACGGGTTCGTAGTGTCAATTTATCCTTCACGTATCGTTTCAATCAAAAGAAGAAGCGTGGTGGAGATCGTCGTGGAGGTGGTGATGAAGGAGAATTTGAGGAACAAGGATAAATTTGGTTCGCAGTCACAAAATACTGATTACCGATAATTAAAAAGCCGTTTGAAAATTCAGACGGCTTTTTAATTTCTATGCATTTCGCGCGGCTCTTTTCTTATCACGCTTTTCTTTTAAAAGTTCTCTAATGTTTCCGACTAGCCAGTAAGGCACCACAAAGGTCAACAAAAAAATCATTAACCAAAATCCTATGGTAAGTATGGTTAAGAATGCTAAAAATCCTAAATACTGGTCGAATTCGAACATGAATATCAATTTTATAATACAAAGATACTTTGAAAAGAATACATACTGCAAATCAAAATCGAAAAAATTAGCGATTTATTTTATTCCCAACAGGAAATAAAATTGCAAACCGCTAACTTTGTAAGAATTGAAAAATCACCAAAACATGAGTTTTAGAATAGAAAAAGACACGATGGGTAAGGTTGAAGTCCCATCTGATAAATATTGGGGTGCACAAACCGAACGTTCGCGGAATAACTTTAAAATAGGTTCTGCTGGCTCAATGCCTCTAGATGTGGTTTACGGATTTGCTTATTTAAAAAAGGCAGCGGCATATACCAATTGTGAATTAGGGGCTTTATCTGAGGAAAAACGTGATATGATAGCTGCCGTTTGTGATGAGATTTTAGAAGGAAAACACGATAATCAGTTTCCTTTGGTCATTTGGCAAACTGGTTCTGGCACACAAAGCAATATGAATGTGAATGAAGTAATTGCCAATCGTGCACATGAAATGGCCGGTAAAGTAATAGGAGAAGGCGAAAAGACGATTCAACCCAATGATGATGTCAATAAATCCCAATCATCTAATGATACATTCCCTACAGGAATGCATATTGCCGCCTATAAGAAAATTGTTGAAACCACCATTCCTGGAGTGACCCAATTACGCGATACACTAGCTAAGAAATCCGAAATATTTAAAGATGTCGTCAAAATAGGTCGCACCCATTTAATGGATGCTACTCCCCTAACCTTGGGTCAAGAATTCTCGGGTTACGTATCTCAACTAGACCATGGACTTAAAGCCTTACGAAATACTCTAGATCATCTTAGTGAGCTAGCTCTTGGTGGGACAGCTGTTGGCACGGGACTTAACACTCCGGCCGGATATGATGTTCTTGTGGCGAAATATATTGCTGAATTCACAGGCTTACCATTTAAAACAGCAGACAACAAGTTTGAAGCTTTGGCGGCGCATGATGCCGTTGTAGAAACCCATGGTTCATTAAAACAACTTGCAGTATCTCTTAACAAGATTGCGAATGACATTCGCATGATGGCATCAGGGCCTCGCTCAGGGATTGGAGAAATTGTAATTCCTGCAAATGAGCCTGGAAGTTCTATTATGCCAGGAAAAGTGAACCCTACCCAATGTGAAGCGCTTACTATGGTTTGCGCACAAGTAATGGGTAATGATGTGGCTATAAGTGTTGGTGGTACACAGGGGCATTATGAACTAAATGTATTCAAGCCAATGATGGCGGCAAACATTCTACAATCCGCAGAACTTATTGGGGATGCCTGCGTAAGTTTTGATGTAAACTGCGCAGCGGGAATCGAACCAAATCGTGAAGTGATCAAAGAACTACTGAACAATTCTTTAATGTTAGTTACTGCTTTGAATACTAAAATCGGCTATTACAAAGCCGCAGAAATAGCAAATACAGCGCATAAAAACGGAACCACATTAAAAACAGAAGCCGTTAACCTTGGCTATGTTACTGCTGAAGAATATGATGCATGGGTAAAACCTGAGAACATGGTTGGGAGTTTGAAATAGAAAAAGCATACCCCAACCCGAAAGGGTGGACTTCTTTCTATTTTCAATCCCAAATCAACCTGTTTTAAATCCCTTTAGGGTTTGGAAAATCACAACTGGTAACCTTAATCTAAAACATAAAAAAAGGGTCAATCTTTAAAGATTGACCCCTTTTTATTAATGGATAGTGTATAATTACTTCAATGTGAACTTAGAAGTTCCCAATAACTTTAGTCCGTCATCATAAACGTTCACCATGTAATTTCCTTTTTGGAAATCCCCAGCTGGCTTACTGATATAATCACATACATCTAAAGCTTTATTTTCATAATAGAAGTTGGTTCCTTTACTGTATGTTACAGAGGCACCTGCATCATTTGTTTTAGAATAGCTCTCACCTAATACGTTTCCTTGAGGATCAAGAACTTCCAAGAAAAACTCTCTGTCACCAGCTCCAGCAATCGAATTCTTCGCTATGGTAAAACAAATTTTAAATTTGTCAGTAGACTTGGCTCTAGAAGTAGAAACTAATTTTCCGCTCTTTCGCTCCTTTACAGCATCCACGTTAAAAGTATTCAAATTCAAAGCTGAACCTTTTTCAACTACATCAGCCAATTGCGTATTCTGAACTACTAAAGAATCATTGAAGACAGTTTGCTTTTCTAACTCAGTGTATGTAGAATCACGTTGCATGGCTATTAAAGTGTTTGATGTCTTTAAAGAATCAACTTGCTTCAATAACTGCGCTCTTTCAGCTTTTAAAACGCTCACCTGTCTTCTGTATCTAGATAAAGAAGAAATATCCGCTTTCATAGTTTTAACAGAATCGATATATTTTGCGATATTATCTCTAGCAGAAACTAGCTCCTCGTTTGTAGCGTTGCTCTCTAAGATCGCTTTGTCATATTCAGACTTTAAGCTATTTAAATCTTCAACTACCAACTCTTTTTCTGAAGATAATACAGCCTCGTTCTTTTTCTTTTCTTGATAAAGACTAACTGTATAGATGATAACACCTAATAGTACTACGCCAAGCAAGCCAGCTAATACCTTTAATCCGTTGTTACTTTTTGTTTCAGTCATAATGTAAAAATTAATTACTCTCGTTAATTTGTGAATAAGTATTTGTTTGTATCAGTCTATATACGGCTGGATTTTCAGTTTAGATTTTTTGGATGAAAAAAATTAGATTGAAGTGAAACCCAATCCGTTGAAAGTCCTAACTTTATCGATGAAACACATTAGTTCAAAAAAAAGTATGTCTTTGAAAATATTTCCTTTTGAGTCTAAATATGCTGGTCATTTCAAGGATTTAAACATCGCTTGGCTTGAAAAATACTTCTATGTAGAGCCTAAAGATGAAGTCCTTCTAAGTGATTGTGAGAATTCTATCTTAGGTGTTGGTGGTTATATTTTTATGGCGGAATATGAAAATGCCATTGTTGGATGCTTTTCTCTCATACCTTATAAGAATAATCATTTTGAGTTGGGAAAAATGGCGGTGGATACAAATTATCAGGGACTAAGAATCGGTCAACAACTGCTATCCTTTGCTATTGATTTTGCCAAAAAGAATAAATGGGAGGCTATCACGCTGTATTCCAGTACAAAACTCCCCACCGCACTACATATTTATCGCAAATACGGATTTAAAGATGTAGAACTTGAAAAAGATTTGCCCTATGCCCGAAGTGATGTGAAGATGGAGCTGAATTTAGCAGGGTGAAGAGTTTGGATGCACGGAGTCTGCCGCACGATGTTCGTTTGAATTATTATCTTTCTTTAAAAAGATTTATAAGTGGCCTTAGAAATCTCAAGTAGATAAAAACTTAATATAGATTTATATAATGATGAAAAGAACGCTCATACTACTAATAGGATGTGTCCTACTTACCGGATGCAAAGAAAAACAGTACGCGAAGCCAATTGATATAGCCAAAAAAGAAGGTTCTACCGCAGGGGCGAAAACACAGGAAGCTACAATAAAAATCATTCCAATAGAACATGCGACTGCCATTTTAGAATGGAATGACATTACCATATATATGGATCCCGTTGGCGGCTCGGAAGCTTTTGAAGGCCAAAAACAACCCGATTTAATTCTCATCACGGATGTTCATGGAGATCATTTAAGTGTTGAAACCTTGGAAGCTTTAAACACATCAAAAGCAAAAATTATGGTATCGCAGGCCGTAGCGGATAAAATTCCTAGTGATTTTACACCTCAACTTGATATTTTAGACAACGGAGATTCCAAAGAGCGCTATGGAATTACCGTTGAAGCCATACCCATGTATAATCTTCGAGAAGAAGCGTTAAAATTTCATGCGAAAGGAAGAGGAAACGGATATGTACTCAATATTGGAGGAGAACGTATTTATTTCTCGGGAGATACAGAGGATATTCCCGAGATGAGGGCTTTGCAGCATATTGATAAAGCCTTTATCTGCATGAACTTACCCTATACCATGACTCCCGAAAGTGCTGCAAGTGCTGTTTTAGAGTTCAAACCCAAGCAGGTATACCCATATCATTATAGAGGAAGACCTGATGTTAGTGATTTAGCCAAATTTAAAGCAATGGTCTATGCAGGAAATCCGGATTTAGAAGTTGTGCAGCTGGATTGGTATCCTAATGATACCTATTAAAGTCTCCGTCACATCGAGCGGAGTCGAGATGTATTCTCAACTTACATGTTCTCGATTCCGCTCGAACTGACAGGGAGTAACGATTATCGAATCAATTTCTTATACTTAATACGTTTCGGAATCAAATCCCCACCCAAACGTTTCTTCTTGTTTTCTTCATAATCTGAGAATGAACCTTCAAAGAAATACACTTGGGAATCTCCTTCAAAGGCCAAGATATGCGTACAGATTCTATCTAAAAACCATCTGTCGTGCGAAATAACCACCGCACATCCCGCGAAATTTTCAAGACCTTCTTCTAATGCACGTAAAGTATTGACATCTAAATCATTAGTAGGCTCATCTAAAAGTAAAACATTACCTTCTTCTTTCAGCGTCATGGCTAGATGAAGACGGTTACGTTCACCACCAGAAAGCATACTTACCTTTTTGTTTTGCTCACTCCCCGAAAAATTGAAACGACTTAAATAGGCTCTGGAATTTACTTGGCGTCCGCCCATCATAACCAACTCCTGTTCATCAGAAAAGTTCTGCCAAATCGTTTTTTCAGGATCGATGTTGGAATGTTTCTGATCTACATAAGCGAGTTTTGCGGTATCCCCAACTACGAATTCTCCCTTATCAGGGGTCTCTTCACCCATTATCATTCTGAAAATGGTGGTCTTACCAGCACCATTCGGACCAATAACACCCACAATTCCCGCTTGAGGCAAGGTAAAGTTCAAGTCTTCATAAAGCAATTTATCATCATAGCCTTTACTAACTCCTTTGGCCTCAATTACATTCGTGCCTAATCGTGGTCCGTTTGGAATATAGATTTCGAGCTTCTCATCAAGTTGCTTTTGGTCTTGACTCATGAGTTTATCGTAGTTTTTCAAACGTGCTTTTTGCTTTGTCTGTCTGCCCTTAGCACCTTGACGAACCCATTCTAACTCTCGCTCCAGGGTTTTTTGACGTTTTGATGCGGATTTACTTTCCTGAGCCAAACGCTTTGATTTTTGATCTAACCAACTAGAATAGTTGCCTTTCCAAGGAATTCCTTCTCCCCTATCCAATTCAAGAATCCAGCCCGCCACATTATCCAAGAAATACCTATCGTGTGTTACGGCGATAACAGTCCCCTTGTATTGGGCCAAATGATGTTCTAACCAATGTACTGATTCAGCATCTAAATGGTTGGTAGGCTCATCTAAAAGTAGAATTTCAGGTTCTTGAAGCAACAATCGGCATAGCGCAACACGCCTTCTTTCCCCTCCGGATAGTACACCAATCTTCTTATCGGAATCCGGGGTCCTTAAGGCATCCATCGCAATTTCTAGCTTGGTATCTAACTCCCAGGCATTGGAAGCATCAATCTGATCCTGCAGGGTCGCTTGCTTATCCATCAACTTCTGCATCTTATCCGCATCTTCATAAACTTCCGGCAAGCCGAACATATCATTGATTTTGTTGTACTCGTCAAGTATGGCTACAGTTTCAGCCACACCTTCCTTTACAATCTCCAGAACGGTCTTATCTTCATCCAATTGCGGCTCTTGTTCCAAGTATCCTACATTATAACCAGGGGAAAAAACAACATCACCTTGGTAGTTTTTATCCACTCCAGCAATAATCTTTAGCAAAGTAGACTTACCAGAACCGTTAAGTCCTAGTATACCAATTTTAGCTCCGTAGAAAAAACTTAGGTATATATTTTTGAGTACCGGTGTATTAGCAGTTTTAAAGGTCTTGGTCACCCCAGACATTGAAAAAATGACCTTTTTATCGTCAGACATTTATAAATGTATTTTTGAATTTGAATTTGAAATTTGTGTTTGAAATTGAGCTTCTTAAACTCTTCCTTTAAGGGCATTAAAAACCCATGCGATGGCAAAAAATCCGATTCCTACCGAAGCAAAGCCCCATCCTGCGACATCATCGTATCTGAAGGCACCAAGTGCAATAAGCGCACAACCTACTAAAATCATTATGAAAGTCGCCCAAGCGAGCACGGTATTTTTGTTCATTCCCATCGTGTAAATTTTTGGTTGGTTTGGTTTGTGGTAGCGTCAAATATCGTGAAAAATACAGGAAATACCCCGATGATTTAACACTTTATTATTCAAATGGAAAAACAACACCAGACTGCCGTCTCACTTCATCTAGAAGGCTTATAAGGTCGATGCTATTTTGATGACTCCATAGGTCACTTTGCAATTTGCCCTTTTTTAAGCAATAATGAACTTCCTCGATTTCATGCGAGTATCCTTTGCCTTTAGTGGGCAAATCGACTCTTTTTTCAGAATTCTTAATATATATTGAAAATCCATCTGTTTCATGCCATCTGGGATCGATATAAATAGAACCCTTGGTCCCCTGAATTTCTGCTCGCATTGATGATTCTGAAGTCAATCCACTATACAAAATGGCTTGTGCCTCTTCATATTCAAAAATCATTGAGGTCTGTATTTCGGCTCCCGTTTTATGAAAATTCGAAGTGGAATGAATTCGCAGCGGCTTCCCCAGAATTAAATACGCCAAAAATACCGGGTAAATACCGATGTCTAGAATGGAACCTCCTGCCAAATCCGGATTCAATATACGCCCCTTTTCATCTGCATTCAATCCGTAAAAAGCAAAATCAGCGTTTAAATAGCTTACTCGACCAAGTTTCCCCTTATCTATAAACCGTTTTACCTTTTGAATTGCGGGATTGAAACGACTCCATAATGCCTCCATCAGAAAGACCTTGTTGTCCCTGGCTGTAGAAATCATTTCTTGTACCTCAGCTAGATTTATTCCTAAAGGTTTTTCACACAAGACATGTTTTCCAGCTTGCATGGCTTTGATTGTCCATTCCATGTGACCCGTGTGAGGCGTTGCTATATAAATCACATCAACAGTATCACAGCTAAAAAGTTCTTCATAACTACCGAAAGCATACTCGGCATCATTCTTTTGAACAAAAGATTCAGCACGCTTCAAAGATCGTGAAGCAACAGCGATCAATTTACCATCTTTCACCAATTTCAGGTCATCAACAAACTTTTGGGCAATTTTACCTGGACCTAGTATGCCCCATCCTATTGAGCTCTTCATACACTACGATTATTTCCTCAAAAGTAGTCAATTTAAGTACTTATCTTTATGCCATAATTGAAACTAAAACATACATGGACCTTAAGTTCAATAAAAACGAAGACCATAATAAATTACTAGTCTCAGAACTAAAAAAACGCCTTGCCCAAGTAAAGTTAGGTGGTGGAAAGAGTCGCATTGAAAAGCAACATGCCAAAGGAAAAATGACAGCGAGAGAGCGTATAGCGTACCTTTTGGATGATGATTCTAAAGCAGTTGAAATTGGGGCCTTGGTAGGCGAAGGCATGTACGAAGAGCATGGAGGTTGCCCATCAGGTGGGGTCGTTATTAAAATAGGTCATATTAAAGGTAAGCAATGCATTGTTGTTGCAAACGATGCGACAGTAAAGGCTGGTGCTTGGTTTCCTATTACGGGAAAGAAAAATTTACGTGCTCAAGAAATCGCTATTGAAAATAGACTTCCCATCATTTATTTGGTGGATAGTGCAGGTGTATACTTACCCATGCAGGATGAAATATTTCCAGACAAGGAGCACTTTGGACGTATTTTCAGAAACAATGCCGTAATGAGTAGTATGGGAATTACCCAGATTTCAGCAGTTATGGGAAGCTGCGTCGCAGGTGGGGCCTACTTGCCCATCATGAGTGATGAAGCTTTGATAGTTGATAAAACCGGAAGTATTTTCTTAGCCGGAAGCTATTTGGTAAAAGCGGCAATTGGGGAGTCCATAGATAATGAAACTCTTGGGGGTGCATCCACCCATTGCGAAATTAGCGGTGTTACCGATTATAAGGCTAAGGATGATAAAGATGCCCTAGATAAGATTAAGAATATCGTTGGAAAAATTGGCGATTTTGACAAGACTGGTTATAATCGTGAGAAAGCCCAGAAGCCCAAATTAGACCCTAAAGAATTATATGGCACTCTACCCAAAATGCGTCATGACCAATATGACATGCTCGAAGTCATAAATCGTTTGGTTGATAATTCTGAATTCGAACAATACAAAGAAGACTACGGAAAAACTATTTTAACAGGTTACGCGCGTATTGATGGATGGGCCGTTGGCATTGTTGCCAATCAACGTAAGGTGGTTAAGAACGCCAAAGGAGAAATGCAATTTGGCGGGGTTATCTATTCCGATTCTGCGGATAAAGCCACTCGTTTTATTGCCAATTGCAATCAAAAGAAAATTCCATTGGTCTTTCTGCAAGATGTAACCGGATTTATGGTGGGAAGCAAAAGCGAGCATGGTGGAATCATCAAAGACGGCGCAAAAATGGTAAATGCGGTTAGTAATTCCGTGGTTCCAAAATTCACCGTAGTTATCGGAAACAGTTATGGTGCAGGAAATTACGCCATGTGTGGAAAAGCATATGACCCAAGACTAATTGTTGCTTGGCCAAGCGCTGAACTTGCTGTAATGAGTGGAAATTCAGCCGCTAAGGTATTACTCCAAATCGAAACAGCCTCTTTAAAAAAGAAAGGTGAAACCATTACTAAAGAAAAGGAGGCAGAACTTTTTAATAAAATCAAAGACCGTTACGATAATCAGGTTTCCCCTTATTATGCTGCCGCTCGTTTGTGGACGGATGCTATCATCGAACCGACAGACACCCGTAAGTGGATTTCGATGGGGATTGAGGCCGCTAATCATGCACCGATTGAAAAGCCTTTTAATCTTGGAGTTTTGCAGGTATAATCTTTCTAATAGGAACCTACGAGAAGATTACTTTTTTGTAAGGTAAATAATTCTTGTACTTGACCTTTAATTGAAAGTCGGTAAAGCTTAGTTTCTAATCTTTCTGTGGCCAACCCAAAATCGTATTGAATAGTAGCTCGAAGATAGGTCGGTTTGATTCTAGTATTCCCCAGATAATTTACATTGATTTTCCATTCTCCATTTTGAGCATTTTCTGGAATATAATACTCTTTTGATGTAGCAACTTGAGGAAAATTCGTGTGTCTTAGCTCTGATTCTTCCATTGAGTTATCCCAAACAAAGAAATTCTTGGCGGGATCTACAAAGTGAAAAAGGAAACCTGCTTGGTCATCGTTCCATTCAAACGTGATTCGGGTTCCCTTTGTTTCGTTGGAATTTGACTCAAGGTCTATTTTCTCATCCCTTAAATTTTTAACCAAACTTGCAAACTCGGTTACAAGGATTTCATGAGAACCATCTATTTCAGGAGAAAGTATTTTGTTTTCAATAAGACGTTCATATCGCCCTATAATTGATAAGGCTTTTTGGGCTTTATCCGTTTGCGTGAACATCTGCGACAAATCCAAATAAGATTGCGGAGAATGTGGCCAATGTTTGAGAACATCAACATATACTTTGGTAGCGGCCTCATTATCACCGTAATGCTGAAGAATTAGTCCCAAACCACGTAATAACTCAATATCTTTCTTATCTAGAATTCCTGATTCATCAATAACTTGATTATGGAATCCTTTATCGAAGTACGTTTCAAGAAAATAATTCACTACATCCAAAACAAAGTACGACTCATTTTGATAAACCATCCTGTATTTGGCATAGGTAGTAACTGCACTTTCAAAATTCTTCGAACCATACAACTCCTTCAGATAAAGAGGCCAGTTTTTAACTTCTTGACTTTGTTTGATTGTTTTGGCCTGATAGGTCTTTTTAGAGTTTTGTTCCGCCCTAAAAGCCAACTGGGCTTTGCTTGGAGAATAATTTGCTGATTTCGTATTAATTATAAATAGGCCGCCTCGAGCGACAGAACCATACATCGAAGTACCGGCAAGGCCTGGAACCTTGGCAATTCTTTTGATATTAGTAAGGTCAACAAAAAATGGAGGATCTTGATAAATTGCACCATCGACCTCATAAGCGGCTGGCGAAGGATTTAAAATGGATCCGGAACCACGTAAATAGATTACGCCATCAGGATCATCAGGACTTGTTCTTTCTTCGGGACTGCCTCTTTTTGATATTCTTACTCCAGCAAACAAATTTTGCAATACGGCCAATATATTTCCCGAAGCATTATTTACTTCATCACCCTCCCTTATCTCCATCGAATATCCAGAAACCTTTTTATCCATTAAAAGAAACTTACTTTTTACTATATCCTGTTGGATATTGTAAGCATCGAACAAGGCCTTCTGGGACCTCACGCGATAGCTGTTTTTCTGGACAGTAACACCATCTAATTCATTAATTTCTGGAAGCAATACCACATTATGGGTCCTTGAAATATCTTTCACTTTATGAATCTGACTCACTTTACCTTGATAGGAATAAATAAGAACATCATTGTTAAAAACTGTTAGTTCATAATACCCTTTATTGTCGGTGTAGGTGCCAACTGCCGAGTTTTTAATATATACATTCACCTTTTCCAACGGACTCTCACCATCAGTAACGTAACCGGAAATTTGTATTTCTTGCTGCGAGAAAGTAAGGAAGGGAAAAATTAAAACTACTATTATAATAAGCCTGTTCATAATGGTTGGTTTTGTCTTAATTTATGAATTTTATGCTTGTTAAGCAACCGCATAATTATACGACCCAAAGTTTATAAGATCTAGAAAACAAAAAAAGAAAGTTAGCCTGCTTCAACTAATTCGCCGAAACAATCCCAGAATTATTTAAATCAAACAGCTGTTGGTTCACATTTCTTAGAGCCAATCGATACACTTTGACTTCTTTTTTTTGAGAAGTATCGCCGTAATTGTAGTAGGTCGTAACTTTTAAATAAGAAGGTTCTAACTTCTTGTTTCCTTTATAATTGATATTTATCTGCCATTTGCCGGGCAGCGAACCATCTATCAAAAATTCCTCACAAGAATATCCTTTTTCCTTTTCGTCAATAATTCTTGACGGGTTCACTTCCATAGTATGCTCCCAGGTATAATAGTGTTTTTGGGGATTCACGAACTGAAGTTCGAATTCAGCTTCATTATCATTCCATTCAAAAAGTAGACGCGTTCCGTCGAATTCGGTGTATTTTTCGGAACGATTCGTTGTCTTTCCCCCTTCCATCACTTTATCACCCTCTATTGCAAGAAGGTTTTCTGCCTCCCTCTCTATTATTGAGGAAATTCCTAAACTATCAGATTTTAAAAACCCTTGGTCTACCAAATAATTATATCTGGCAAAAAGAGCAGCAGATTTTTTATAATTCCCAATATCACGGTAGCTACTTGCCATATCTAAATATGATTGCGAATATTTTGGCCTTAGGACAAATATCCTTTCGTAAAGCTCATTTGCTTCTTTCACTTCTTTATTGGACTCCATATGATATGCCCATGCTTTCAACAATACTGGGTTATCATCAATTGTTTTTATAGCTTCATTTCGTATTTCTACGGCTACCCTTGGATAAGCTTTAGTCATAAAATATTGATATACGTCAATAAAATAATATGGGGAATTCTTATAACTGTTTTTGAACTTTTCATGCAGTTTAAGAGCGGCTTCTGAATTTTCACTTTTGTAGAGTTTTTGTAAATAATCTGGGTATCCTTTTTGATTGGCAGCTTGGGTTATCGCATCATCATAGTATTTGTTATTACGGAGTTTAGCACGATCATAAGGCCGTTTTGTGTTTCCTTCACGGGCTCCATGTAAGCCATTTTTAGTATTTATAAAAATAACACCACCCGCTGCTTTTCTTCCGAAACGTATTAATGCTTGATCTCCATACATAACGCCTACTCGTGTAATATCTTCAATTTTTATACCAGGAGGTAATTGATTCATTAAGCTTCCATCAACTTCAAAAATAGCCCTCGTACTGGTGCGTGAATTCAAAAAAATGGCTTTATCACCAAATTCTACTGTTTTAATACGAATGCCATGTAGTTTTCGACGTAACGCTTCAAAAACGTCTGGAGAACCTTTTAGATCATCTCCTGCCAATGTATAGAACTCAAAAAAAGCAGTATCAGGATTTAAGTACCCTAATGATGTATTGACAATTGTAGAGTCAACTGCATAAGAAATAGCCAAGTCCTTTTGGGAATATCTATTCTTCTTTTTAGTAACTACGACTTCGTCTAATTCTTCGACATCCGGTTGCATTTCTATATTGAGCCTTGTGGTAACATCTTGCACTAGTATTTCCACGGTTTTCATTCCGACAAAAGAAAAGACTAAGAAATCCATCGGCTGCGCTTCAATAATATAAATTCCCCTCTCGTCTGAAAGGGTTCCTATTTCAGTGCCTTTTATAACAATACTGACACCTTGTAAAGGACTAACCCCATCTGTAATTGTTCCTTTAATGGTATTCTTGGTTTCCTGAGAAAGTCCTAAGAACGCAAAAAGGCATGCCAAAGTGCATAGAAATTTTCTCATGGGGTCTAATTTGAAGAAGTACTGCTGGAGTTAACCAAATCAAACAATTGATAATTTACATTTTTGAGTCCCAAACGATAGACACTCACCCTTTTTTGTTGGGAAGGTTTTCCATAATTATAATACCTGGTAACCTTCAAATAGGATGGTTCTAACTTCTTGTTCCCTTTATAATTCATGTTAACCCGCCATATACCAGGTAATGAGCCGTCGACCAAAAACTCCTGACAGGAGTAGCCTTTCTCTTTTTCATCTTTAATCCTTTCTGAATTGGCTAACATTGTATGCTTCCAAGTATGAAAGTGCTTTTCCGGATTAACAAACTGTAGCTCGAATTCGGCTTCACTGTCGTTCCATTCAAAAAGCAAACGAGTTCCGTCGAATTCTGTATACTTGGCAAGGCGTCTTGTTATTTTCCCACCGTCTATAACCTTATCCCCTTCCAGTGCTAACAAATTTTCAGATTCCCTTTCAATCACAGGAAGTATTCCGACACTATCAGAACTTAAAAAACCTTCATTTAAAAGATAATTATGTCTGGCATACATACTAGCTGATTTCTTATAATTTCCTACCTCTCGATAACTTTCTGCCAAATCACGATAAGACTGCGCATAACTCGGCCTCAAAATGAAAACTTGTTCGTAAAGATCTTTAGCTTTTTCATGTTCACCATGTGCATCTAAATGATAGCCCAAAGCTTTTGAGTATACGGGATGGTCCTCAAAAAGATACATTTGATTTTCGATGATTTGATTCGCGTATTCTGTTTCTCTATTTGACATAAAGTAATTGTAAGCGTCTAAAAAATAATGCGGGGCATTTCTATATAGAGCTCTGTTTTTTAAATATATTTCTTTCGCAATTTCTATGCTAGAACTTGCGTACAACTCTTCTAAATAAGTTGGTAGATTTTTATTGATAGACGCTTCATTTAGAGCATCATTTTGATATTTGTTATTTCTGAGTCGAGCCTGATCTTTAAGTTTGCTCGAGCCTATACCAACGGTTCCTACCTTCGTATTAATCACTACTACCCCTCCACCACCTGCAGTACCATATTGCGCGGTACTTGAAAGGCTACTAAGTACAGCGACTCTTTCAATAGCGGCAGGTAAAATCCATAGCGGAGTGTCTTGGAATATTTGGCCATCCACATCGTAAATAGCCGTATTCGATTGAGTAAGGCTCATTACTCCTCTAATTGTCACTCCACCACCTTGTATACAATCTCCAAAAACACGTACTCCTGGCATTTCATTCCGTAATAAATCAAGAATACATAAACTAACATCGGTAATCTGCTCTTTGGGTAAAAATCGAATTGTGCCACCAGAAGTTTCTTTATTTAAGATTCCCCAAGCCGTTCGTATTAAATTGGGGTTTGTTGGATATTCCAAGGCTAACTCTTCTTGGCTTTTTCTATTGCTCCCTTTGACAACAACCTCATCTAGCTCCTCAATCTTTTGGGTCATTTGAACATTCAATATTGTGGTAACATCCTCAACTATGATTTCTACAGTTTCTAGACTGGGATAACTATAACTTATTACATCGCCTATTTCTGCAGAAATAGAATAGGAACCATCTGTTTTGGTCTTGACTAATGTTTCGGAATCCAAAATACGAATCTCTGCATTGGCTAAGGGAGTATTAAAATGGGTCAGTTTCCCTTTGATGTATTTTGATTGTGCTTGAACAACTGTTAAGGAACAAATCAGCAAAAAGAATGTGACGAGATTTTTCATAGTTGAATAGTTTAAAGTGAATTCAAAAAAAGCATCAAATAATATGCCATTATTAACATAAATTTATCGATTTTACTGATTTGATTCGATTTATTCTATTTTTTGTGTTTTTTGATGAATTATTATCGTTTTTTATTTGATTTTCTTAGGATATCCCCATTTTCTTAAACACGGAAAGAAGCAAACTCTCAAAACAAAAAATATAGCTCCCTTTTAAAATACAGGGAAATACGTACAAAAACAAGTGCTCAAGTGTGATAATCCATCAGTTTCAAGTATCATGACCAGGTTAGCTTATGGCCATAAAAATGCCCGCAACTATTTTTCTTAGTTGCAGGCATTTTGTTATCGCTTTAATAGGTAATAAATACCTTTTTTGACTTACTTGTACACCGCTAAATTACTGCCATTCAATTCAAATAGTTTTTGATTTACATCTTTAAGTGCTAAACGAAACACCTCTACTTTCTTTCTTTCATTTTTCTCTCCATAATTGAAGTAGGCTGTAACTTTTACATACGTAGGAGCACCGCTCTCATTACCTCTATACTTCATATTGACCTGCCAATCACCTGGTAGGGTGTCATCTATAAAATACTCAACGATATTGGACTTTGGAGCTTCACCGTTTTGTGACATCATTTGTTCGTCATATGGAGGACTCCACCTAAAGAATTTCTTTTCTGGATTAACAAACTGTAGCTCAAAGTTTGCCTGCTCATCATTCCATTCGAAAACTAGACGTATTCCTGCATCAACAACTTCACTTTTAGCTAGATTCATGTCCGCCTTGCTCATAAATGAGCTACCGTTATTTACAAGGAAAGAATTAAACTCCCTATCTATAATAGGATGGGCACCTTCCTCTTCGACCTGTAAAAATTCATCTTTCAGCAGTTTGTTGTATCGCGCATAGAGATTCGCGGCTTTCTGAATTTCATTTGCTTCGACATAACTATTTGCTAAATCTCTATAAGATTGCGCATAGTTAGATCTTTTCAAGAACACTTTCTTATACATTTCAACGGCCCCTTTCGAATCTGAATCACTTTGCAATAAATAGGCAAAAGCCTTCAACCAAACTGGATTATTCTCAATTTTGGTTTTATTTGCTTCCAAGATGGTTTTTTGAAACTTTTCCCCAGGCCATTTGGTTGAAAAATAAGCATAGGCATCAACAAAGTAATGAGCCGCATTTGCATATTTACCAGCATTACTTTCATAATTACTCTTAGCCTCTTCAAAGTTCTTACTTGCATATAAGGTCTTCAAATATTCAGGCCAATTTTTTCGAATTTGGGCTTGATTTAATGCACCACCTTTATAATCATTGTTTTTTGCCAAGGCGCGATCTACAGGTTTCCCTCCTCCTTTACCTGTTACTGTTCCAGATATTGTGTTGATAATAAATATTCCTCCTTGTGCTACACTCCCATAACGTGATGTAGCAGCGAGGCCTGAAAGCTTGGCAATACGTTTGATACTCCCTATATCTAAAAACAGTGGCGGGGTAGTAAAAAGATTACCATCTACTTCGAATACCGCAGGTGTGGCATTTTCAATAGAACCACCACCTCTCATGAAAATTTCAGCACCGGTTGAACCGGAAAACCCATCATTGCCCTTAACCGTAATACCTGAAAATTGATTCGAGATTGCATTAACAATATCACCGGATGCCATGCTCAATTGGCTTCCATCAACAACTTGCATTGCTACTCCAGATGTCTCTTTGTCTAATATTCCGAAGCTAGTTTTGATTATACCTGGGTCTGTTTCGTAATCCTGAAATAGTTCCTCTTGTGTCCTCTTTGTCTTTTTTTCCTTGGTAACTGTAACGTTATCTAATTCCTGAACCGTCATCTTGAGTGTGGCGTTTAAAGTAAAAGTGCTTTCCCTAACTTCCTTCTTCACCTGATCCATACCCGGATAATCGAAACTAATAATATCACCTACTTTAGTGAGTATGTCATAGCGACCTTTGCTGTCGGTTATGACTTCCTCTTCTCCATCAACTACCTTAACCGTTACGTTGGGTAGCGGAACACTATTGTTAAAAACAATACCTGAAATCCTTTTTAATCCTTCATCGGTATCTTGAGCATTGGCGGCGAGACAAATAATACTTGTTAAAAAAAATAGGAAATACTTTTTCATAGTCATGAATTTCGATTTTTTGTTGGTTTAAACTACAGACGAAAATAATATCACATAAGACATTGTTCTATTAAAGATGTGTTAATCTTTCTTCGCTTTTATGATACCTTTTAGAATTCTATTATAGGACTGAATTTTATTTGAAATGTTACATTTCAACACTATAATTATTCCTATTGAAAAAAAATTGGTAAAAAAAGCCCTAAATAACTATTGAATACTAGTACTTAATCAATTGATAGGGTTGCGATCTTTTTATGGCTTGATTTCAAACTAAGTCACCAAAATGCATGCCATTTACTAAAATAGTTGCCGCTTAATTTCCTTGATGGGTCTTGACCCTTGGAATCAATAGTAGTTCGGTTTGGCGCCCGTTGACATATCTAAAACCAGTTTCTCCAAAAAATCCTGCCTCTTCTAGCATGATTCGGATATCTCGTTTCCATTCGGGAATGGTAATCGTCGTATTTAATTCAATTGCATAAACCGTGTTTGGATTTAAAGGGTAGTTCTCCCCATCATCCTTCATCACACCCCCCTGAGAATCCCACATACCAATGGTAGTACCAGCGGAATGACCATACCAGCCTAGGGGATGTGTGTATATCGAAGGACGTAAACCAGCCGTTTTTGCCTCCGACAAGGCTTTAGCCAGAATTTCATTGCCTGTCCTTCCGGCAACCATATTCGAAGTTAGAAAATCTTGTACACGATTTCCTGCTGCCAAACCGTCAACCAAAAATTTTGGTGCTTTCTTCTCCTCTGGCTTTAAAACATAGGCCAACTCTTGGCAATCAGTATTTAATCGTAAATATGTAATGCCGAAATCACAGTGCAACAAATCTCCTGGAAGGATTACCATATCATCAGGCCTTCCTGAAAAAGAATACAAATGACCGACCAGTTCTTCACTCGAACGTTGTACATCAACCGTTGGATGAAACCAGGTCTCTAAACCGAGTTCCGTTACTTTTTGACGCATCCACCACTCCACCTCTGTGGTTGTAGTAACTCCGGGAGTAATCACCTTTTCTGAAAATGCTTCCGCAATAATATCATGGGTTACATCAACCAATTGATTATAAATTATCATTTCGCGGGATGTGCGGGTTTCAATCCACCGGACGGCTAATTGCTCTGCGGAAACTACTTTTTTCCGATGCTTTTTCGGAAGATTCTGAATGAACTCATCATAGTCGGTTTTATCTAATCCGTCAGCAATATTATGGTCTTTGGAAAAATTCAATCCAATTTTCTTCGGATTCCGTTCCTCTATTAATTGCATCAAACGATTCCATTGGTTAGGTTCCTTTTCTTTATCCCATGCTGACATAATATTCTCTCCGACATTATATCTGGCAACGGCCAACTTCTCAATTGTATTTTTAGCTTTATCCCTGTAAAACAAAAGAATTGTTCTTCTCCTTGCATTTAACCAAGTGGATGGAAGCATTGTTCTAAGAACCGGATCTTCATTGTATTCCCTTGAAATAAGAATCCACATGTCGATATCCGCCATATCCATTAGCTGTGGTAGTAGGTTGTCAAAACGATCTACAAGAATTTCATCCACTACTCTAGCGCGATCTGCCTCACTCAGAACTTGTTGTGCTAATCCGTCAAAACAGAAACAAATTAGAACTAGGATAAACGTTTTTTTCATAATAAGCGGTACTGGTTTATAATGGAATTTTCGAATTGTTCTAAAAATACATTATATCTTTAACCAAATGAAAGTCCAATTCACTTTTTTGGTTTGCATAAAGCTAGCTTTACTTCTAGCCTTCTCTCAAATGGCCTGCTCGTCAGGAGAGAACAGGGAAAATTTACAGAATGAAAAAGAGCCAACTACCTCGATTGATAAGGAAGAAATACTTTTTATCGGGAACAGCCACACTTATTACAACCAAGGAATAGCTTACCATTTAAGTAAGTTCAGAGACGAAGATGATTTAGCCTTTGAACCTCTAATACAAGAAGCTGCAAAAGGTGGCTTCTCTTTACTAGACCATCTGACGGATCAAAGTACAATAGACAAAATTAATGAACGCTCTTGGGACTTCATCATCTTGCAAGAAAATACCTTAGTCGCATCGGAAACATTACCAACTACTATTGAAGCCATGAAATCATTATCAGATATGGCAAAACAACAGGGTGCCGAAGTGTTGCTATTTATGACTTGGCCTTATGAAAATCAGCCAGATATGTTAACGGGAATTAATGACACGTATCGAAATGGATCTTTCCAAACAAATGCTAGATTAGTTACTGTTGGTTTAAAATGGCAATCTATCAATGAGAGTGAAGAAATAGAATTCAACCTGTACGATCAAGATGGAATACATCCTAGCTTGGAAGGAACGTTTTATGCTGCCGCTATGTTCTACAAAGCAATTTACGGTAAACTCCCTTCTGAAAACGTATATCGCGCTGGTTTAGATATCGAATTGGCGAATTATCTGAAAGCCCAAGCGGATTAAAACTTGACAAGACCGAGGCTTTTCTTTCTGTGAATTTTCCCCGTTTCAGTCTCAATAAACTTGGAAACCTTATAAACATTTTTAGGAATCTCAAACCCCTTTAACGCATCTGATTCCTTTAATAGTTGAAGTAATTCATCGGTTTTCATATCTCCCTCAACTACCAAAACCAATTTCTCACCCAGTATCTCATTTGGAAGCCCTGCAACAAAAAACCTGTGATTCAGAAATGATATCAGCTTTGCTTCAATTTGTTCAGGGAAGAGTTTTACTCCACCTGAATTTATAACATTATCAATTCGCCCTAACCATTCAAATTCGGTTTCTGAAACCATGTCGACGATGTCATTTGTAATGACTGGTTTATTAGAAATATGGGGAGCTGTAATTACCAGGCAATCCCTATCATCTATTGAAAAGCTCACATTGGAAATTGCTTTAAAGCTTCTACTGCCACTACTAGGCAGACCATTTATTCTTTTAACCGCAATATGTGTTATGGTTTCGGTCATTCCATAAGTCTCGAAAACGGCTGTTCGTTTTTTCTGTATTTTTTCATGTAGCTTTCTTGAAAGAGCTGCTCCGCCGACAATAAGGGTCTTGATATTTTCTATTTTTTCCAAAGAATTTTCTAGTTGCAAAGGTACCATTGCCGCAAAATCATAAGTTTTTGAAAGTTCAGCTAAAGGATTCGAAGACGGTTCTACATAATCCAATTCCAATCCTAAAACCATTGCTCTTACCAGCATCATCTTCCCCGCAATATAATCCGCCGGAAGACATAAAAGTGCCGTATTTCCCACTTTTAAATCAAAATAATTGCCCGTAGCCAGAGCGGAATTGGCCATTTGACCTTTTTGCAGAAGAATGTTCTTCGGGGTTCCGGTGGAACCCGAGGTGCTGACGCTTATGGTTGGCTTTTCATTCAACCAATCTGCTAAAAAATTACCAATGGATTTTTCAAATGAACTTCCTTCTTTTACTAGATTGTATGCTAATTCTCTTAGCTGCGGTAAAGTATAGGAAATTCCATTCAGTTTGAATCTGAAATGGACTGTACCATCACCTGTCTCCATCGGAGTTTGATTTTGGGTAATCATGTTCGATTAAAGAATCTGAGGAAGGCAGCGAAATTTCTTCCATTTCAGTAGCCCGTTCTAAAACTTTTCCGGCAAGACGCTCTTTCCAATCTGTCCACTTATATTTTTTCGAAAACAAGAATAAAAGGATAGGGAAAATTACCAGTACTGGTACTAAAACATCCCAACCCAATACCGGCTCTGAAATATCGCGATAAATTGAATCTGTTTGAAAGGCGGTCCAATCGGCAGTTACCAAGAGTGCAGTGACTAAATTATTGGCGGCATGGAAACCAAGAGCTAGTTCAAGACCTTCATCCATAAGGGTAAGTATCCCCAGAAAAAATCCTGTTCCTATATAATACACCATAATGCCATAGCCCAATTTTTCCACCTCGGGATTGGCCATATGCATTAACCCAAACAAAACAGATGTAATCACTAATGGTACCCAACGGTTCTTGGCCATAATTCCAATACCCTGCATCATATGACCTCTAAATAGGTATTCTTCAAAACTAGTTTGTAGAGGAATCAGTAAAATTCCAATTACTGCAAGTGTCAAAAAAGGAACTAGCTTAAAATTTAGTTCAAAATCTTCAGGAGAAAAATAAATGCTGATGACCGTAAGAATTATTGTAACAACTGACCAAAGGAAAAAAGAAAAAAAGATTCGTTTCCAATCTATTTTATCCCTAGAGGTTGTTAGCGAGGTTATACTTTGAGAGTGTACCAATTTAGTCCATCCTAAAACAACAAAAAGCCCAACAGCCAAAGGCATCAAAAGAATAACCAATACCGTATTTGCCCCCAACATATCTATCATTTGTTTCATGCTATCTTCTACACTTACGGGAGATAGTTTGGTCATCACATAATTCAAAACCATAAAAGCAATAAAACAAGTCGGAATTATCCAATATTTCCATAATCCGATTTTCCCTTTATAGCCTTGTTCTATATACATAATTCTTTAATTAAGTCGGTTTTCCAGTTTTGGTTTCTTCTGTAATATAGCTTTCCTGCGGCAACTTGCAAAGGGCTATCAAAGTTATTGATGTATAAACTTCCTGTTCCTAAACCTTGCGGCAACTGATTATTTAAAGTAAATGTCCATTGTGCAATAGCATTTAGGCCTATGTTACTTTCTAGAGCGCTGGTAATCCACCAACTGATATTGTATTTTTCTGCCAAGTGAATCCACTCCATACTTCCCTTAAATCCACCTACCAAGCTTGGTTTCAAAATAATATATTGAGGTTGAATGGTTTGTAGCAATTTTTCTTTTTGGGTTGCATCTGAAATTCCTATCAACTCTTCATCTAGTGCAATGTCCAAGGGGGTCTGAGCACAGAGGTTTTTCATTCTCAAAACATTGCCCGGTCGTATAGGTTGTTCAATGGAATGAATACCAAGGTCCGCTAGAATCTTTAATTTGTCCAAAGCCTCAGAAATAGGAAAAGCGCCATTCGCATCAACACGAAGTTCAATTTGTTCTTCGGAATAAGTTCTTCGTATGGATTTCAAAATTGCAACTTCAGTATCGAAGTCTACGGCCCCAATTTTCATTTTTATACAACGGAAGCCTTCCTTTAATTTCTTTTGTATCTGTGATAACATAAAGACTTCATCTCCCATCCAAATAAGACCGTTTATAGCTATTGGGCTTTCTTTCCTCGTAAAATCGGAAGAAAATAATTCGAAAGAATCTTCTGATTCTAGGGATAAAAAAGCCTGTTCAACTCCAAATTGGATACTTGGAAAAGCTTTTAGTTGTTCCCAAAGAGTGTCTTTTCCTAAATGAATATGGTCGCAAGTCCATCGAAGTTTTTCCTTATAATCTGGCACATCATCAAAACTTAGCCCTTTTAGAAGTCCACATTCTCCAATGCCTTCTTTTCCATTATCCTCAAGAATTAGAAACCAAGTTTCTTTTTGCGTAAGCACTCCTCGAGATGTACCGCTTGGACGTTTAAAATCAAGAATGTATTTTTTACAATTAGCCTTCATTCGATAACTTCAAATTTAGCTATATTTTAGCTCTTAAATCGAATGAAAATGAGGATAGACGGGAAAACCATATGGATTACAGGAGCATCTTCAGGCATTGGGGAAGCCCTGACATACGCGCTAGATAATAAAAATTGTAAACTCATCATTTCGTCAAGAAAAAAAGAGGAGCTAGTGCGCGTGAAAAACAATTGTAATAACAAGAGCCTGGTTGACATCGTTTGTTTAGATCTTGCGGATTACGATAGTATGCCAGAAATAGTGGAAAACGTTGTCTCCAATCACGGCCCTATTGATATTTTAATAAATAATGCAGGTTTGAGTCAGCGCTCTTTGATTGCTGAAACCGAGTTAAATGTCTATAAAAAATTAATGGATGTCAACTACCTAGGAACCGTTGCTTTAACCAAGGCACTCCTGCCCCACTTTATAATAAATCAAAATGGCCATTTTGTGACTGTATCTAGCTTAATGGGGAAATTCGGCAGTCCATATCGTTCAGGGTATTGCGGAGCCAAACATGCCCTTCATGGCTTTTTTGATGTGCTACGCATGGAACACGAGAAGGATGGAATATCTGTTACGCTCATCTGTCCAGGGTTCGTAAATACCAATGTAGCCAAAAATGCGCTTACTGCCGACGGAAGTTCTCAAAACAGACAAGATACGGCTACTCAAAATGGATTACCAGTTGCATATTTCGCAAAAAAAATGATTCGAGCTATTGAGAAAAATAGGTTTGAAGCCTATATAGGGCGAATAGAAAAAATAGGGATATATCTACGGGTTTTTCCAAAACTGCTCCACCGTGTTGTACTCAAAAGTACGGTACGCTAAATAAATTACTTAAAGTTAAACCAAAAGCGAACACCATCAGAGGTTTTATCGATGTTCAAGTTGGATTGAAGCTGATTTACCAAGCGGTTCATTAAGCGAATACCCATAGATGAGTTCGCTCTATCATCTGTATCTTCAGGAAGTCCAACTCCATTATCCGTATACTCGAAGAAGCCTTCTTGCTCGGCTATCTTACGCAAATGAATATAGATTTTACCATCATCATCATTTTTTGGAAAAGCATATTTAAATGAGTTGGAAACCAATTCGTTTAAAATAAGTCCAAACGGAATGGCGCGGTCAATGTCCAATTCTACGCCTTCTGCATCAATTGTAATGTTGATATTATGCCCCCCTTTTTTATAAACAGATTGTACACTATTAATCAAACTCTCAATGTAACCTTGCATTTCAATTACGGAAAGGTCATCATTTTGATATAGCTTTTGATGGATTAAAGCCATAGCCTTTACACGGCTCTTTCCTTCTTCCAAGGCTTCAATAGCGGCCTTACTTCTTGTATTCTTGGTTTGTAGACTTAATAAGCTTGAAACCATCTGTAAGTTGTTCTTAACCCTATGGTGAATTTCCTTTAATAACGAGTCTTTTTCGACAAGAGAGTTTTCAATGATATGTTTTTGTTCAGCAATCAAACGTTGATTCTTAATACTTTTTAGGTAAGCGTAGACTAGACCTGCAAAACCCAAAAGAGTAAAAATCAATGAGATAAAAACCATTTGAATTCTATTCTCTTGCAAAACCATTTCATTTTTAGATTTTGCAAGTGCCTCTTTCTGCTCTTGGATTCTCAACTTAGTATAAGCTTTGTCTTCAGAAATCAAGGTAGCGCGTTGTTTATCACGAATTTCGGTTTTGTTTGCACTTATTGAGTCTCGGATTCTTATATTCTTTTTCAAATACACTGCTTCATTCCTATAGTCCCCTGTTTTGTCATAGTAAGATGCAAGCAACCTATTCTTTTTTGTAATATTTTCAAGCTTTTGCGGTTGAGGACCGTCAGATAAAAAGTCCGTAGTTTTTTCAAAATCACCAAGCTGTAAATAGCATTCTGCAATGGCAAGTCGGTTTTCAACAAGATCGGATGAAAATTTATCCTTGTTAAACTCCTTTATTGTAGCTATACTATTCTCTAAATGAGGAATCGCCTCTTCAAATTGTTTTAAAAGAACAAAACACTTTCCAATATTACCTTCAATAATTCCTCTTAAAGTCTCACTTTCATTGAGCGTCTTTTCCGATTTCACTTTGGTGACATCACTTAAAAATATCTTTACAAAACCTGAGGCTTTATTATAGTAAGTCAAGGCTGTTGGGTAAGATCTATCTAACCTTAAATAGTTTCCAACATTATTATCAAAAATCGCTTTGCCCAAATAATCATTGTCATCAACATTTTTTTGTTCCTCTAGAATATAATCGTCCATGGCCTTTCGATGTAGGCCTAAGTTGGAGTAGATATCGTAAAAGGCGACATTCTCGGTTATACCCAGAGCTTTCTTCTCTTTTCTGATATCTATTTGCTCGGAATATAGTTCTAATTGTGAATAAGTCTTATCCATCAAATCCAATAAGGTGGATTTTGTTTCGAGACTCCAAGATTCTTTTTCCTTGTATAGTTCTTTTTCAATGGCCAAACTCTTGTCATAATCTCCTATATCATGAAAGATTTGAGCTTGAACTAGCTTGTAGTAATTAATAGCTATAGAGTCTTTTAGCTTTTCTGAGTTATTGAGGTAAACGTTCACTTCGTCCAACCAATCAAACCCTGAATTTTGATTGTATCTATTAGGTGTATTAAAAAAGAATTTGAAACGCTCTTCCGCACTTTTGGTTCCCTGAAATTCTTGAAAATAACTTTGATCTGTTGGCAAATCATCTTGAGCAAAAACCAAATTCAGGCTAGAAGCAAAGATAAAAAGGAAGGTTAAGATTTTGCCAAGCTGTTTTTTCATATTCTTATTCAATCAATACCAAATCTACTTGGTATGTTGCTTTCGGTAAATTCTGTTTTGAGTAAATCTTATGGTCTTACTAAAACGTAGAATTATACTCCCGATTGTGTTCTCTAATATTCGGTTCAAAATCATTCGATTATCACAGCAATCAATCGTTTTGGTTAAAATATTATTTAACCAAAAAAAGCCGTACAACCAAGTACACAGCCTTTACAATTAAATTCAACTAAAATTAAGGATAAGGTCTGGGACACCTTTTTAGGTTTTTCAAAAATATTACAATGCTTTTAAAAAACTGGGATAATGTTGTGTAAGGCCTGTTTTTTGTTGTGAAAATCAAATTCTTCAGAAATGTTTGTATTTTATCGGATATATGTGCATTTCATGGAGCTTTCAAAGATTTGCAAATACTCAAATTTTAAGATTTCAGCATAAAAAAGGAACCATTTCTGGTTCCTAATATTATTAGAAAGATCAAACTTTTTCGCTAAGAATTCATAGCCGAAATAATGAACTCTTTAAAATCTTTAGATATTGGAATTAAATTATTATTTATCATAATATCTTTGGAATTTATGGCATCAATGTGATCAACATTTACAATATATGATTTGTGCGCTCTATAGAATTTATTCTTTGGAAGTTTCTCAAGATAATCCTTTAAAGGAGAACGTACCAAGAATTTCTTATCTACCGTATTTACCTCCAAATAAACATTATCAGCTTTGATAAATTGAATATCACCAAACTGAATGCGATAGTACAGATGTTGCTTCTTGACGAAAATAGAATCTTTTAAAACAGAATTCGACATCGGCACATCATCTTGCGTAATAGGGGTATTATTTCCTTTCTCTCCTGTACCGTATGTGAAATTTGAAAGTGCTATTTCAATCGAAGTGTAGAGGTCTTGTTGTTCAAAAGGTTTTACCAAATAACCATTTGGCTTCACGGTTTTTGCATTTTCTACTGTAGCTCTATCGGAGTTAGAGGTAACGAATATGAAAGGAATATCATAGTTTTCACGGATGTGCTTACCCAAATCGATACCAGTTTTATCTGAGGCAAGTATAATATCAATTAAGACAAGGTCTACTTGTTGGGTTTTTAAGACTTCTTCGGCTTGCTCATAGACAATTACATTATCTACAATCTCATAACCAATTTCTTCTAGCATAGACTGCATATCGTCGGCAATGATTACATTGTCTTCTACGATAAGTATTCTAATAGGTTGTTCCAAGGTCGTTGCGGTTTAGATGGTTAGACTTCTTCTAGTTAATTAATGTTATATAAAACAGTATGGCCAAGAGAAACGTACTTAAAGCCAGTTTTTTTAATTCGGGATCTAGCAATACAGGTTCTTTAGTCCTACTTACTTTTCTAATATGTATAAACACTGGTACAAAAGCAACTAACGGAATAGCTTGATACCACGCTTGTGCATTGAAGACAATAAAAAATAGCATGGATATAAAAGCCATAACAATAAGAGCGTAGTGATACTTTTTACCACTTTGAAACCCCATTTTTACAATCATTGTGTTTTTATTTGCCTTTCTATCGGACTCAAAATCCCTAAGGTTGTTCAAATTTAAAACTCCAGTACTCAGCAGTCCAACAGAAATAGCTGGAAGCAAAGCAGAGACAGTTATAAACTTTGTATACAAAAACAAAGATCCTAAAACAGCTAGTAATCCAAAGAAGAGAAAAACGAAAATATCGCCCAATCCCTTGTATCCATATGCAGATTTACCTACTGTGTATTTTATCGCCGCCCAAATACTAAGAAATCCTAGAACGCCAAATAATGCAAAATATTCTATGTTTTCGATTCCAAATGAAAAATAAAGTACTGACGCCACCAAAACCAGACAAATCGCAACTGAAATAATTATCCCATTTTTGAGTTCTGTCCGTGTGAGCAATCCACTCTGGAAGGCTCTCTTAGGACCTATTCTGTCCTCGTTATCCGTGCCCTTGACACCATCACCATAATCGTTGGCGAAATTAGATGTAACTTGAAAACCTATTGTTGTTAACAAAGCTAGAATGAATATTAGTGAGTCATTTTTTCCGTAGAAATTGGCAAGTGCCGTGCCGACAAAAACACCTGAAACCGATAACGGAAGTGTTCTTAATCTAGCCGCGTTTAACCATGCAGCAATCTTGGACAAAATTAATACGGATCTTCGATTTGAATTCTTTTCCCCTCTTTATAAGAAGCCACGAAGGCATCTTTAAAGCCAATGTCTACCAATTGCTTTCTAAACAATTGGGCTTCCTTAAGTGTCTCGAAATTTCCTAATGAATAGGAATAAAATGGATTGGTCTTTACAAATAGTGTATTGGTAAGTGCTTCTGAAGCCAGCGTCACGTTATTATCTACAAATGATTTAACTTGAACAGAATATACTTTTTCTTTCTCCAAGAAATTTTTTGCCAAGTAGAATTCCTTTACCAAACTCAATTCTTGGTTTTGCTCTCTCAAATTGTCGATTCTAACTTTAATAGCGTCAAGACTATCAATGGAAACCAATAAGTTATTTTGTTGCTCTAAGTTATTGGGGTTACTTAGTCTTCCTGCGTTGAATAAGAAAAGTCCCAGAAGGCCAAAGATAAAAAGACCGGTTGTAGCACCTAAGACATTCCGCTGAATTTTACTCGATTTCAGCTCTTTATTCTTAATTTTTATTTGATCTAAGAGACGTTCATTTATGATTTGCGCCTTGTCAATATCCTTGTGCAATTCGAGTAAATCGCTTTCTTCTATGAATGGCATTTAGTTGAGTTTTAGGGGGTGTTTCTCGTTAAAGTTAATCAAAATACAGGGACTGTTATTAAATAGTATACATCAATGTTGTAAAAATAGAATTTTTAGTGGTCTATCAAAGAAAAAACGTTGTTAAATGTATTTTAGCTCATTGATTTCCATTTGCTTATCGACCAAATGCCCGTCCTTTTTATTAACAATCTCAAAGCGCATGAATTCCATCGTTCTTAATTTCAATTTTTCTTGCCTTATATAACGTACCTATGCCCTTCTTAAATGTCTTTTTACTCATCTGAAGTTCTTGACGTATCGCCTCTGGATCTGATTTATCATGCAAAGGAAGATAGCCGCCATGAGCCTCAAGGGTTTCGTAAATTTTATTCGCAGCCGGTTCTAATATCTTTTCTCCCAAAGGTTGTAAAGAAACATCAATTTTGTTATCGCTCCTTATTCCTTTAATAATACCTGGCATTACATCACCAATTGCAATTTCTTTAAAAACTTCATTAAAATATACCAATCCTTTGTGGGTGTTGTTTATAATAACTTCCCACCCTAAGTCCGTTTGCCTAGTAATAATCAAATCTACTTTTTCACGGACTCTAACTGTAAGTTCGTCATTGCTTACAAATCTGTCTAACTTATTCGATGCTACCAAACGGTTGCTTTTTTTATCCAAAAAACAAAAAACAACATACCATTGTCCTTCTTGCATCTTACTTCGCTGTTCTCTAAAAGGCACTAGAAGATGTTTTTCCAATCCCCAATCTAAAAACGCTCCATATTCATTTACATCAACTACCTTGAGAAGTTGGAACTCATTAACCAAAATACCAGGTTCTAGGTTCGTCGCCACTGGACGTTCATCATAATCGAGATAACAAAAAACCTCTAACTTGTCTCCTATCTCATATGCCTCAGGGACATATTTGTTCGGAAGCAAAATATCATTGCCTTCACCATCTCCTAAAAAAAGACCTACACTCGTACTTCTGAGTATTTCAAGGGTATTGTATTCTCCTAATCGTATCATCTGGCAAAAATACATTTAATACGCGATTAAGACTATCAGATATTAAAAAAGCCATTCTATAAAAAGAATGGCTTTAAAAATTTAGGCGTTAGAATCTTTCTAATAAACAGATTCCTTATTGAAGTGCTTACAGAGCATGTAATATACCACAGCTCTATGCTTGTTTCTGTTAGCAGAGCCATATTTGTCCATAACGGCTTTTATGCCGTCCATTAATTTTGGACTATCACTCATTCCAAGCTTCTTAATCAAATAGTTGTTTTTCACAGTTTCAAGTTCCTTTTCGTCTGAACCTGATACTTTCGAGGCATCAATGTTATAAATAGAGGGTCCAAGACCAATGGTTACTTTTGTAAGTAAATCCATATTTGCACTTTCCCCGAATTTGTCTTTAATGTCTGCAGCGTACTTTACGATTAGATCGTCTCTTTTACTCATAATAGTTAGTGTTCAATATAATGGTTAATAAAACTCTAAGATATAAAATCGAAATAACCGAGCAAAATTTTATCATTCAATATTCTAGGAGTTGAAACCTCCAATAATCTCGGGCGTTCGGAAGGTTCGTAAAAAGCAGAGGTGGCAAAGTTTAGACCGTTTTCTGAGTCCGCAAAAAAATATTCAAAGTTAAACAGTTCACAGTATTTTCTTACATTAAGATTATGTTTTGTTTCAAAAAATCTTTCAAATTTTGCCGTGTTTTCTTTCCCTGGCAGTATTCTAAAGATACCACCGCCGTCATTGTTGATGACTATTATTCGAAAGTCGGCTCTTATATATTCGTTCCACAAACCATTGCTGTCGTATAAGAAACTTAAGTCACCGGTGATAAACAAAGTCGGAATGTCTTTATATATTGAAGCCCCAATAGCTGTGGAAGTACTTCCATCAATACCACTTGTTCCTCTATTGCAAAAAACCTGTAATGAAGGGTTTAAATCAAATAGTTGGGCATAGCGAATAGTAGAGCTGTTAGCCAATTGCAATTGATAATTCTCGGGTACACTTTCGCTAATACGATGAAAGGCAAGCATATCTGAGAAGCCGATTTGCTCAACATACTCCTTGCGTTTCAGTTCATATCGCTGCCTTACGGAATTCCAATTGCGAAAATACGCACTAGAAGAAGTATTTTGAAGTATATTTTTAAATCTTCCAAAAAAAGTATTGACATTCATTTTGAAATGGATTGACAACGAAAAAAAAGTATCGTACGCTTTCACCGGATCAATATGCCAATGATGCGCGGGCTTGTATTCTCTTAGGAATGCTTTAATTTTCTTTGAAACAATTAGTCCACCAAAAGTTAGAAGCACATCAGGCTGTAGTTCTAAGAACAGTTTTTCTTTTTCCTCGGATTTCTCAATCGGTGCAATGATACTATCCACACTTGGGAAGAAATTTGAGTGATGCAAATTAGAAGTTGTTTCGGTAAGTACAATTACAGAAGGGTCATTTCCAAGAAGATCTAAAAATTCCTGTTCGATTTTATTGGGGTCATTTACCCCTACTAAAACCAACTTCTTTACGGAAGCGTTCCATATTTCAGCGCAATTGGGAATATGTTCCAAACCTCGTGCCTCAGGTTCTTTGATATCCTTTATCTCAGGCGAAACTGAAGGTTCGGCCAACCTGTTGTATAATGGCTCCTCAAAACGAACATTAATATGAACAGGCAGACCGGTTGTAATCGCGGTTTCCAATGCTTTGTTGAGCTCAGCATCGTTGTAACCTTGAATATCCTTTTGTGTATTTTTTAGAAGTTCAGGCGCATATCTTTCAATACGATCAAGCGCATGATTTACATCTTGTTTTAAATTAGCAGAATACCCTATATGCCTATGAAAAACATCATCTTGCCGAATGGTTTGTCCATCACCAACATCAATTTTATAACTAGGTCTATCCGCGGAAATAACCACTAAAGGAATATCGCTATAAAAAGCCTCTGTAACTGCAGGGTAATAATTTAACAACGCACTTCCAGAAGTACAAACCACCGCTACGGGTTCTCGCAGCTGCTGTGCTATTCCCAAAGCGAAAAAAGCAGCGCATCGCTCATCTACAATACTAAAACATTTGAAATAAGAATCCTCAGTAAAGCCAATGGTCAAGGGAGCATTTCGGGAACCAGGCGATATCACAATATTCTGAACGCCTTTTGCCTTACAATGCGCCACAACCGATTGTGCAGCGTGAATACTGGAGTATTTCATTGAACACAAAAATACAACGCAAAGAATTAGTAACCCAATAGAATGTAATTCTAATCTATAGCAAATACTTGTAGCATCGTTTTGCTCTTCGCTACCGTCTCCCGCCATTCTTTTTCGGGTTCGGAATCTTGGGTCACTCCTCCACCTACATAAATTTGGGCATTTGTGCCCTTGAGTTGCATACAGCGTAGATTAACAAAAAGTGTAGTTGTATTTTTGATAGACCGATACGCTTTGTTCTCTTGATTTCTTGAATTTGATGTCCGGTCTTTTTCAGATTTAATATTGAGTTCGCCGAGAAATCCGGTATAATATTCTCTATTGTAGTTTTCGTTTCCTAGAATAAAGTCTTTAGCGGACTCCATTGGCAAACCACATACCGCTGGGGTCGGATGCAAAGCTTTAACTATGCTTGCCAAATTCCCCTTTTCAATTCGTCCGGTAAGTTTGGTTCTTAGGTGCCATAAATTACCCGCACGAATGGATTCTCTTTCTCCAATATTCAGATTTGAAACGGAATTTTGGAGCACATTTGAAATATAATCGGTAACCAGCTGTTGCTCTTCAAATTCCTTGTTTCCCCATTCAGGACTTTTATCCGCTACATATTTTTTTGTTCCCGCCAAAGACATGGTCGTGAACTCCTGATTTTCTGTTTTTAATAAGATCTCTGGTGTTGCCCCCAGCCAGGTTCCTATTTTTGGATGATACCATAAATAACAAAAAGCATTCCTGTATGTATCCAACAATTTTTGAAATAAATCAATAGGACTGGTCACACATTCCGTTTCAACTTTTCTGGAAAGCACTACTTTCTTGAATTCTCCTTGCTTGATATGGGTGATTCCCTTCTCAATCAAGTTGATATGAAGAGCTTTTCGGGATTGATTAACCTGAACGGAATTCCCTAACTCAAATGTAGTTTTGAATTGAGGAAAATAATCCTCGGACATATTGGTGTCAGATTGCATTAAAACTGAAGGTTCTTGAGAATCAAAAGGTGCAAAAACAAATCCCGATTCCGTAAAATCTTTTACATAGCGAATATCTGAATCTTCCTGAAGAATAGCTTTAACAGAAGTTTCTTTAGGTTTTCGATACACCACAAAAGGTAACTCCTTGGTATATTGATCAACAACAGTTTTAAGAAGCTCAAAAAACATATTATTTTCTAGGTAAAGAGATGGTAGTCAATTTGCAAAGTGAAATCAAATTACCCTCAGTATCGGTCACCTTAATCTCCCAAAGTTGCGTTGTACGGCCTTTATGTATGATTATGGCTTTAGCGAATACTTCTCCTTCTTTAATACTCTTTACATGATTGGCGGCAATTTCAATTCCGCGAACAAATACTTTTTGCGCATCCATAAAAATATAGGAAGCTGTACTTCCAACACTTTCGGCAAGAGCCACTGTGGCACCACCATGTAAAACACCATCAGGTTGGTGAACTCTTGGATTTACAGGCATTTTTGCGACCAAAAAATCCTCTCCTACATCAATGTATTCAATTTCCAAAGTTTCCATCAAGGTGTTTGTCGATGATTCGTTACATACCTTGAGAATTTTCTCTTTGTATTCGTTCATGAAAGTTTTTTTGTAAAATTAAGCATTACACATCCAATAAAGAGTCTATTTTTATAATAGATTTAAAACCATGAACAAACACGAAAAACAGGTCACTTACCAGACTACAAATACCTATGAAACCCTAAATCGTTTCACAAAAAAAACAAAGAATATTTGGGTCGTCCTTCATGGAATTGGTTATCTAAGCAAATATTTTATTCGGTATTTTGATGAGCTTAATCCCGATGAAAATTACATTATCGCTCCTCAAGCTCCAGCCAAATATTATTTGAAAAATGAATACAAATATGTGGGTGCTAGTTGGTTGACAAAGGAAAATCGAGTTTTAGAAACTAACAATGTTTTGGCCTATTTAGACGCGGTGTATGCGGCGGAGGAATTTCCGGCGGATTGCAATCTGATTATTTTCGGATTCTCTCAAGGAGTTTCTATAGCCACCCGATGGATTGCCTCGCGAAAAATACAGTGCAGTAAGATGATTCTTTATGCTGGGGGAATTCCCAAAGAGCTAACTCCGGAAAACTTCACATTTTTAAACTATCAAGAAACAGGAGTTACTGTAATCGTTGGAGACAAAGACCAGTACTTAACTGGTGAGGTCATGAAATATGAAACTGCCCGAATAAAAGAGTTATTCCGTGGAAAGGCAAAACAAAAAATTTTTAAAGGAGGACATGAAGTGAAAAAAGAAATTATTAATGAAATAGTTTGACATGGGAGAATTTCCACAACTTGTAGCGAAGCGTTTGATTTTAGATCAAATAAAACCTGCGGATATTTCAGCTATTGTTTCCTATGCAGGAAATATAAAGATTGTTGAGAATACGCGCTCTATGCCCCATCCTTACCATGAAGAAGATGCCATTTCTTGGATGAATATGGCCAATCAAGGTTTCAAAAACAAAGACAATTATATCTTCGCTATGCGTCTTAAAGATACCCATGCTTTTGTCGGCGGTATCGGCCTAACCCTTGACATACAAAACAATAGAGCAGAATTAGGATATTGGTTAGCGGAGGGTTATTGGAATCGTGGATTAACCACTGAAGCAGTGCAAGCCATACTACAATTCGGATTCGAAGAGCTAAACCTCAACAAGATTATTGCGGTTTATATTACCACCAATGCCGCCTCAGGAAAGGTAATGATAAAAAATGGAATGGTAAAAGAAGGGGAATTCAAAGACCATGACGTAAAAAAAGATCATACCATTGCAGATGACCAATACGTCTCCCTAATTCAATACCGTATGCTCAAAAGTGAATACGAATTATTCAAAGTTGAACGCTAATGAAACTGGATTTCACTCCTACTTTAGAAAATGATTTTGTAAAACTTTCGCCTTTGACTATGGATAACTTCCATGAACTAATTCCAATAGCATCGCAGGAAAAATTGGTGCAGTATTCCCCCTCAGATATAGAAACACCTGAAAGCTTGAAAAGCTATGTGGAGATTGCATTAAATCTAAAGGAAAATGGCACGAGTATTCCTTTTATCATATTCGACAAAAGAAAACAACAGTATGCTGGAAGCACTAGATATATGAATATCAATCTCAAAAACAAAGTTTTGGAAATTGGTTCAACATGGATTGGTAAAGAATTTCAAGGAACAGGATTAAATTCTCAAATGAAGTTTTTAATGCTAAATCATGTCTTTAATAATATGGATTTTGAAAAAGTCGAGTTTCGAGTAGATGAACGAAATATGGCCTCAAGAAAGGCAGTGGAAAAACTAGGTTGTACTTTAGAAGGAATTCTTCGTGAGAACGTTTATCTCTTAGATGGTTTCAAAAGAAACACCTGCTGTTATGGGCTTTTGAAAAGTGAGTGGGAAGCTCTTAAAGAATAAAACTACTCCTCCTTGACCTCTGCAATACTCTCGTAGTAACTAATTTTACGGGTTTTATAGGTATTGTCCGGAGTAATGATCTCCTTAATCCAATTCCCGTTTTCATCAAATTGATAAATATATTCTTTAGTCTCCAGAACTTTTCCCACCTGAATTTCTATTTTAGATAGCACACCACTTTCATCATAAGCAAACCCAGCTGTTTCCACGTTAGCGAGCTTCCTAGTCTTTGGGTTTCTAAAAAATTTCGTGGATGAAATCAATTTATCAGCCCCATCAAAATTTTCTTCCAATGCCGAATTTGCAACCCCATCGAGAAACTTCCTCGTGAGTACATTACGACTGATAATACTATCCTGCTCCTTTATTACCGATGTTCTAACAGTTTTCTGAACCACCCCGCTTAAGGTATACGTTTGGGTTTGCTCGCCTTTGACATCAGTATACGTTACAAAAGTTTCGTCGATACCACTATCGTTGGTATGTACAATTTTGAAGATAGAATCATTCTTAAAAAAGTATTCATATTGGTCTAAGAACTCTTTATTATAGGAGATAATCTTCTCTGTTATTTTTAAATTCAATAAAGAGTCAATGGTATAGAAACTCGCGATGGATGTGGATTTATCAAAAACATTATCGCGATAGTTTTCTAGACGTTTTTCCAACAACATTCCTTTGGAATACTTATAATAAGTGATGTCATAATCAGCATCATTGTAGCGTGTCACCGATTTCGAAAGCAATCCTTCTTCATTGAAATCATACTCCTCTTTACCGTATTTAGTACTCACCAAACAAGACTTCACACTGCCCTTCAAATCAAAATCGGCAACTGAGAAAATTTGAATCTCTTGAGCATTCATTCCCAACGGAAAGAGCATCAATACGATAAGAAATAAAACAGTGTATTTTTTTACCATAGCACAAAATTACTTGATATTCTTACAATTAAGAACAAAAGAGATGCCAAATCGACGTACGGTACCAGTTAAAACTAAGATTGAAGTTCTTAAAACGAAAAAAACCGCAAAGCTTTCGCCTTGCGGGTTTAATAATATATTCTAGAAAAGTATTACTTCACCTCTTCGAAGTCAACATCTTCTACATTATCGCCTTCAGCAGCATCTGCGGTTGCGCCTCCGCCACCTGTAGTGCCACTATCGTCTCCTGCACCTTGTGCTTCAGCTTGTGCTTTGTACATTTCTTCAGAAGCCACTTTCCAAGCTTCATTGATTTTCTCTAAAGCTGGAGTAACTACGGCAACATCTTTACTTTCGTAAGCCTTCTTCAACTCTTCTAAAGCTTCTTCGATTGGCTTTTTCTTGTCATCAGAAAGTTTCTCTCCGAACTCTGTCAATTGCTTTTCCGTTTGGAAAATCATACTGTCCGCTTCGTTCAACTTATCTGCAGTTTCCCTTGCAACTTTATCCGCTTCCGCATTTGCTTCTGCATCCGCTTTCATCTTTTGGATTTCCTCTTCAGTTAATCCAGATGACGCCTCTATACGGATGTCTTGCGTTTTGTTTGTTGCCTTGTCCGTTGCAGAAACTTTGATAATTCCGTTAGCATCGATATCGAAGGTTACTTCAATTTGGGGTGTTCCTCTTTGTGCTGGTGGAATTCCATCTAAGTGGAAACGACCGATTGTTTTATTATCCGCAGCCATTTGACGTTCTCCCTGTAGTACATGAATTTCTACAGAAGGTTGATTATCGGCAGCTGTAGAGAATACTTGAGACTTCTTTGTTGGAATGGTTGTATTCGCATCGATTAATCGTGTAAATACATTACCCATTGTTTCGATTCCTAAAGATAGAGGCGTAACATCAAGAAGTAAAACATCTTTTACATCTCCAGTCAAAACTCCACCTTGAATAGCAGCACCTACGGCAACAACCTCATCAGGATTCACACCTTTAGAAGGTGCTTTTCCAAAGAACTTCTCAACCGCTTCCTGAACTGCAGGAATACGTGTTGAACCACCAACTAAGATAATTTCATCAATATCACTCTTTGATAAACCAGCAGCTTTCATTGCAGTTTGACAAGGCTCGATTGTTCTTTTTACCAAATCTTCAATCAATTGCTCAAATTTTGCTCTTGACAATGTACGTACCAAATGTTTTGGTCCTGTAGCTGTAGCGGTAACATATGGTAAGTTGATTTCTGTTTGTGCAGAAGATGACAACTCAATTTTCGCTTTTTCAGCAGCTTCACGTAAACGTTGCAATGCCATGGCATCATCACGAAGGTCAATGCTCTCATCTTTCTTGAACTCATCAGCCAACCAATCGATAATCTTCTGGTCAACATCATCACCACCTAAATGTGTATCTCCATCCGTGGCCAATACCTCAAAAACTCCGTCACCCAATTCCAAGATAGAAACATCGTGCGTACCGCCGCCAAAGTCAAAAACAACGATTTTTTGGTCGGTATCTTTTTTGTCCATTCCGTAAGCTAATGACGCGGACGTCGGCTCGTTAATGATTCGTTCTACAGTCAAACCTGCAATCTCGCCAGCTTCTTTCGTGGCTTGACGTTGCGCATCATTAAAATAGGCAGGAACGGTAATTACCGCCCTTGTCACATCTTGGCCTAAATAATCCTCAGCCGTTTTCTTCATTTTTTGAAGAATCATTGCCGACAATTCTTGTGGAGAATATAAACGTCCATCAATATCAACTCTTGGGGTGTCATTATCTCCTTTAACTACCTTATAAGGTACACGGTCGGCTTCTTTTTTCGATTCCGAGAACTTGTTCCCCATAAATCTTTTTATGGAATAAATGGTATTATGTGGATTAGTCACCGCCTGTCTTTTGGCAGGGTCGCCCACTTTAATCTCACCACCTTCAACAAATGCGATTACGGATGGTGTAGTTCGTTTACCTTCCGCATTAGGGATAACCACTGGTTCATTACCCTCCATTACGGAGACGCAGGAGTTGGTCGTACCTAAATCTATTCCTATAATTTTACTCATTCTATATGTATTTATTTGTGCGTATTAATTTTTAGAATCGCTAAGGGAATGACAAACAATATGCCAAGGACATAAAACTGACAGGATGTCATTTTCTGATAACTATACCTTGCCCTACAGTTCTGAAGCATGTCCGATTATTTTCATAATTTACATGGAGTATTAACTAAATAAAGGGAAACAAATATGAAATCGGACAGACGTAAGTTTTTAACTAAAGGGCTTACTTCGGCCGCAGGAATAGCAGCTGCTTCAATGCTCCCTCTTACTATGTTTGGTAGCGACATCACCACACCAGAATTGATTGTTTTACCCAAAGAAAAACGCCCAAAACCCAAAGATGCTATTCGGTTTTCGGTAATAGGAATCAATCACGGTCATATCTATGGTATGGTGAATTCCTTAGTTAAAGGAGGCGGAACCTTGGTCGCGGTTTATGCCAAGGAACCCGACTTACTAAAACAATTTACCAAACGTTATCCTGATGTAAAAGTAGCTAGAAGCGAAGATGAAATCATAAACGACCCTGACATACAATTAGTTGCTAGTGCAGCTATTCCTGTTGAAAGAGCACCCATAGGTATTCGTGTCATGAAATCAGGTAAAGATTATATGGCCGATAAACCTGGTATTGTCACTTTTGAGCAATTTAACGAAGTAAAAAAAGTACAAAAAGAAACCAATCGCATTTATTCAATTAAATATAGCGAACGCTTGGCCAACCCTGCTTCAGTAAAAGCAGGGGAATTGGTCAAAGCCGGAGCAATTGGGAAAGTTGTTCAACTAATAGGTTTGGGTCCACATCGGATGCGTCCCGACAGTCGACCGGATTGGTTTTTTGAACCCGAAAAGGCCGGCGGTATTTTATGTGATATTGGTTCGCACCAATGTGATCAATTTTTATTCTACACGGACTCCAAGGAAGCAGAAGTCAGCTTTGCGCAAACGGGTAATTTCAATATCCCTGAATATCCGAACTATCGTGATTTTGGAGACATGAGCGTACGCAGCAAACATGCAACTGGTTATATTCGGATTGATTGGTTTACTCCGGAAGGGCTAGGTACTTGGGGTGATGGCAGAACCTTTATTTTGGGAACCGGAGGATACATCGAAATGAGAAAATATGTTGATATTTCAGGGCGCGAAGGTGGTAACCATTTGTTTTTAGTAAACCAGAAGGAAACCAAATATTTTGATTGTTCCAATGTCCATATGCCTTATGGTGAGCAATTGGTAAGCGATGTGGTCAACCGAACAGAAACGGCAATGACTCAAGACCATTGTTTCTTAGCCACCGAATTGGCTTTGACAGGTCAAAAGATGGCATTTCAGTTAAATACGAATTCATGACACAAGTAATCCTACAAAGTAATCCATCGGTCGAACTTAAGTTTAAAGGTTATCCTAAAGAAATAAAATCTAAGTTAGATTATCTTCGAAATCTGATTTTGGAGGTTGCATCAGAAAGTAATATCGAAGAACTTGAGGAGACCTTGAAATGGGGCGAACCGAGCTACTTGGCCAAAAAAGGAAGCACCCTCCGTATGGATTGGAAAACTAAAACTCCAAATCAATATGCCATGTATTTCAAGTGTACTTCGAAATTAATTGAAACCATTAGAAAAGTCTATGGTGATACATTTAAATATGAGAAGAATCGCGCGATTCTATTTAGTTTAGAAGATAAAGTCCCAAAGGAAGAACTAAAAGAATGTATTCGGTTAGCACTAAACTATCATTCACTAAAGCATCTGCCTTTACTAGGCTTATTGAATGAGTAAAATCTTTGATCTAGTATATCGAAGTTTAAAGTGGTTCGAAAAACTAACCGGACTTACCTATGAGGAACTGAATATCATTGTCTGGTATATCATTATCCCCTCAATTTTTGTTTATTTATTAGATCGGGTTTTGAAGGTCAACTATCTAAAAATCACCTTTACTTCAGTCGTTGTTCTCTCAATCATACTAATTCCCGATTTTGAAATTTTTTCAAAAAATCTATTTAAAAAATCAGTAAGCTTCTTAAACTGGTTTGATTACCTAGGCATCAATTATATCCAAGCTTCTGTATTGATTTGTGTTGTACTTCCCATAGTACTTCTTGCTCTTCTATTCTACTTTAAATTGAGAAGGAAACATTAGCAAAATACCTCAGGGTAAACCTCGAGGCACTTAAATCCATGCTATAGATCGAATAAAAGTTCATTGTTGGGATAAGTTGAAGTTTAGCAAATCAAAGCCAGCAACTTCAAATATGTCCTTGAAATAGATCAAAGAAAAAATCATAAACACTAAACTTAATTCGTTAATTAGACAAATATTAAAACAACTAACCACATGAACAAAATAATCGTATTACTAATCTGTCTTGGTTTTTCATCAACCCTATTTTCTCAATCTCAGAATTTTCTTGAAAAGCCGTATTTGGAAACTTCAGCAACATATACTACAGAAGTTACACCAGATAACATTTATCTGACAATTCTAATTACAGAAAACGATACTAAAGGAAAAATTCCAGTTGAAGTTTTGGAAAATAAGATGATAGACAAACTCAACACTTTGGGAATTGATACAAAAAAACAATTAAAACTTCTTGATTTGACAAGTGATTTCAAAAAAAGCCTACTTCGTAAAACAGATGTGCTAAAGAATAAAGAATACAGCCTACTAGTACATGATGCAGTGACAGCCAGCAAGGTTATTAAAGCTCTGGAGCAAGTAAATATTTCAAACATCAGGTTGACGAAAACGGAGTATTCGAAACTGGAGAAGCTCAAAATAGAGTTAAAAGGAAAAGCAGTTGCAAAAGCAAAACAACAAGCTGCAGCAATGTTAGCGCCATTAGAACAGACAGTCGGAAAAGCAATTTATATTTCAGACGCTAAAACAAATAACCTTCGATATCTGGGTTCTAATGCTGCATTAAATTCCCTCAATGTTTCAAACTACTCCGACTTTGAAGTCAGTGAAATAGGGATTAATAAAAGAAAAGTAAAGGTTGAAGTTACCGTATTTTTCGAAATACTATAGTTCACGGTATGAAAACAATCACATACGTAAGACCAGTACCTTTGATGAAGGGAATATTCGGAGGATTTCTTTGTATCGCAGCATTTTTCGTGATTTTCACTACGAGTATCTTGTTCGGTTTTTTTATTATGGCTTTTGGGGTCTATCTGGCCTCTACAGAGGGATCTCAGATAAATCTAGACGACAAGACCTATCGTACTATTTGGTCACTATTTGGTGTTCACATCGGCAAATGGAAACCCATACCTAAATTTGAATATATTTCCGTTTTCAAGGGCAAACAAAAACAGCGTGTAAATTCACTTGGCGCATCGACTACTTTTACTGAGGACGTAATTTTAGTAAACCTCTTCTACAGTCGAAATAAGCACCATACTTTTTATAGAACCTTTAGTAAAGAAAAAGCTTTTGAAGTTGCAAATCATTTCAAGCTAGCATTGGACATTGATATTCTTAATGCAACCGAAAAAAAGCAAAAATGGCTATAAAATAAGGTGCTTTCTATCCAAATACAGATACCTTTACATAAGAACAAATTTTTCGAAAATGGAGTGCATAAGTATTTTCGACATGCTCAAAATCGGAATCGGACCCTCAAGTTCTCATACGCTTGGCCCATGGAGAGCTGCTGAACGTTGGATTGCCGAATTGAAAAGTAAAGAACAATTTCATTCCGTTCAACAAATTAGGGTACATGTTTACGGTTCTTTATCCCTAACAGGGAAAGGGCATGCCACCGATTATGCCCTTATGCTTGGGCTTTCGGGCACGGACCCCGTAGAAATTCCCGTAGAAAATATTCATACCATTGTTGCTGATATCCAAGAAAATGGAGTGCTACATTTTGGAAACGAAAAACATCTGCCTTTCAACGCATCAAATGATATTCTTTTCCATAGAAAATTTTTACCCTTTCATGCAAACGGACTTAAATTCGAAGCGACTTTAGAAGATGGTACAAAAAAATCTAAAAAATACTATTCTATCGGTGGTGGTTTTGTAGTCGAAGAAGAGCGCAAAAATGCGAAGAAGAAAATTGAAACCTTCAATACTTTTCCCTACCCTATCCATAAAGGTGATGAACTACTCGCCTATTGTCAGAAAGAACAAAAATCCATTTCTGAATTGGTATTGGAAAATGAGCGTTCGTTGCGAACAGGTGAAGAAATAGGGAGCCAACTCCAAAAAGTATGGAGCACCATGCTTGAATGTATGTACATTGGCTGTCATACCGAAGGACAATTGCCAGGAGGACTTAATGTAAAACGCAGGGCTTTTGAAATGCATAAGAATTTAATGGCCACTGCCGGCTCTTATAATTCACCAGAAAACTGGTTGGAAACCATTCGAAAAACAGAAGTAAAGTTCCGACAGATTTTAAAATGGGTAAGCTGTTTTGCCTTATCTGTCAACGAGGTCAATGCTTCATTGGGGAGGGTAGTTACCGCTCCTACCAATGGCAGTGCGGGAGTAATTCCATCTGTTTTGATGTATTACATGGTAATTGAAAACCACGAAGCCGATTTCGAACACATCAAGAAATTCTTACTTGTTGCAGGTGAAATCGGTAGTATCTTTAAAAAAGGAGCTACCATTTCCGCGGCGATGGGAGGTTGTCAAGCAGAAATTGGAGTATCATCAGCTATGGCAGCAGGTGCTTTGACCGAACTGCTCGGTGGTAGCCCCGAACAAGTTTTAATGGCAGCAGAAATCGCTATGGAACATCATTTGGGCTTGACCTGCGATCCCATAGGCGGATTGGTTCAAATTCCCTGTATAGAAAGAAACTCTATGGGAGCCATCAAAGCAATTAATGCTGCTGAATTGGCATTAGATTCTAATCCTGAAGACGCCAAAGTTCCCTTAGACAAAGTAGTTCAAACCATGTGGGAAACTGCCAAGGACATGAACTCAAAATATAAGGAAACCTCCGAAGGTGGATTGGCTGTTGGTGTATTTCTAAGCGACTGCTAGTGATAAATCCTTATATTTATTTTTAAAATCAAAACCAATAAAAATGAAACTCGGCGCATTCTCTATAAGTCTTTCGGTCAAGGACCTTAAGGTCTCACAAAACTTTTATGAAAATTTGGGCTTTGCGGCCCTTGCAGGTTCCCATGAGAGTAATTATCTCATTATGAAAAATGAGGATTCTCTAATAGGCTTGTTTCAAGGGATGTTCGAAGGAAATATTTTGACCTTTAATCCTGGATGGGATACAAATGGTAAGAATATCGATGAATTTGATGATGTACGAGAAATTGAAAAAACCCTCAATCAACATGGAATTGAACTGGACAAGCAAGTTGGGGAAACAACTTCCGGACCGGGCAGTATAATGTTAAAAGACCCTGATGGGAATGTCATTTTGTTTGATCAACATAGATAACTTTCCAAAACCTAAACCAAAAAGTCCGTATGAAAAAAAGTCTGCTAATATCCCTTGCACTACTCGCCCTAGTAGCGTGTAAAACAGATAAAAAAACTGAAAAAACTGTTACAGAGTCTGCAGAAACAAAGAATGAAGTTACCGATGAAAATAAATGGATATCGCTTTTTGATGGTACGAGCACAGAGGGTTGGCGGGCGTACAATGGAGATGATCTTCCACCGCAATGGGTTATTAAAAACGGGGAGCTTACTTTCGATACCGAAAAACGTACCGAAGAAGAAAGAAAAGGCGGAAAAGACATTATTTATGCGGCTGAAGAATTTGACAATTTCGAATTGCGTTGGGAATGGAAACTACCTGAGGGCGGCAATAGTGGAATGCTATACCACTTGAAAGAAGGCGACTGGGGTCCACCAGAAGTTTCTCCAGAATACCAAATGCTTGACGATTTAAAATGGGAAGAAATCAATAATGCGAAGTTAGAGCCTTGGCAAAAGACAGGTGCGGACTATGCAATGTACCTTCCTGATGAAAGTCAAAAAATCGTAAAACCAGCTATGAAATGGAATACTTCCCGCATCATATTCACTCCTGAGAAGGTAGAACACTGGCTAAATGGAAAGAAATTATTGGAATTTGAACCATGGACTGAAGATTGGGAAAAACGAAAAAATGAAGGCAAGTGGAAAGATTTTCCAAAATATGGTACTTTTAAGTCCGGCTACATTGCCATTCAAGATCATGACAGTCCCCTATGGTTTCGAAACATAAAAATTAAAAAATTATAACCGAACAACTACAAAAATGAACAAACGAGAATTCCTTAAGAAAACCGCAGCTGCATCCTCAATAGTTATGCTTCCTAATGCATCATGGGCTTTTTCAAAAAAAGATAAACGTTTACGCACAGCCCATATAGGGGTTGGCGGAATGGGTGCTGAGGATTTAAATGCAATTTCTTCACATGCAATGGTAGATGTAGTAGCCCTATGTGATGTGGATTCAGAGCGACTAGCTGCTGCCCAACTATTACATCCGAAAGCAAAAGTATTTCCAGATTATAGAGTGATGCTGAAGAAAATGAAGAGAAAAATTGATGCGGTGATAGTGTCGACTCCAGATCATACACATGCACCTGCTTCAATGATGGCAATGGAATTGGGTAAACCTGTATATTGTCAAAAACCGCTCACTCATCACGTGAGCGAAGCAAGGGCAATGCGTAAAATGGCAGAAGAAAAAGGTTTGGTTACTCAAATGGGAATTCAAGTACATTCCTTTTACGATTATAAATTAGCAACCCAATTGATTCAATCAGGGATTATTGGAAAAGTAAGCACAGTTAGAGCGTGGTCTCCCAAGAACTGGGGATATGATGGTCCCGCTCCTGAAGGAAGTGACCCAGTACCAGAAACTTTGGATTGGAACCTTTGGCTGGGCACCTCAGCGGAAAGACCGTATAAAGAAGACGTTTACCACCCTGGAAATTGGAGAAAGCTAGTCGATTATGGTTGTGGGACTTTAGGCGATATGGGTGTTCATATTTTTGATACTCCCTATAACGCTTTACAGTTAGATGTTCCAACGACCATAACTACAAACTGTAGAAAACCAAACGGTTTCGGATATCCAGAACAGAACATGGTAACTTATGAATTTCCTGGCACCGAATATACCACAGAAACCCTAAAATGGGTTTGGTATGATGGTGTTGATGCGGATAAACAGCGTGAAGATTTAATGCTGCCCGGTGGTGAACCTTTAAATGACCAAGGCGCTATGTTCATTGGCGAAAAAGGAAGGTTCTATCTACCGCACTTTCAAAAATTACCGCAATTGATTGTTGATGGCGAATTCGTAGACATAACCGACCAAATTATGGCTCAAAACTTGGGCGAACCGGTCCGTGACTATGCAGCTGAAAGTCCAAAGCATTATCACCAATTTGTTGATGCATGTCTGGGCAAAGATCAGGTAACAGCACCTTTTTCTTATGCCTCAAGACTTACAGAAACCATTTTATTAGGAACTATTGCAGGCCGTTTTCCAAACAAAACCTTACACTGGGATAGTGAAAATGCAAAATTCGTGGAGGAAGAAGCCAATCAATTTTTAGATTCTCCTTATCGGGAGTTTTAACCGAACTGTCACATTGAGCGGAGTCGAAATGCTTAGGAACTACAAAGGTCTTCGACTGCGCTCAGACTGACACTAGTTTTACTCACATCCCTCCTTTCGCCTCGTATCAATCAGATAAATAATCTTCCAGGCATCCTCTTGTTTTACCAATTGAAACGAATTCACACCACAATGGCTGAATTTGTCATTCACATGAAATTCGTAAGCCGTCCAAGCATTGGCCATGGGTCCATCTACTTGAATGGAATAAGATTTTATAGTTTCCTGAAATTTGGTTGTTTCAGATATGCTAACAATGTTTTTGATAAACTTTGAAAAGTCTTCTGTTCTCACATAATGCTTCCCAAGGGAGTCTTTGGATAGGGTTTGAAGAATAACTTCTTTGACAACAGTTTCCTTTATGGCAACGGAATCCTGTAGATGAAAACCTTCAAAAAAGGCTTCTATTGTCTTTTGCACAGCGTACTTTTCAGCATCTTGCGCACATATATTTATACTTAATAGGAATAAGCACAAAGAGAGTATTTGTTTCATTTTCAAAGGATTTACTCAAAAATAGAAGAAATATTCGATATGTAGTCCGTTAGCTAAAGGGACAACAATCCAACTTTCTAATGAAATCTCCTTACTTTTATCGGAACAAAACAAATTACAAATGTCTACTGCCAAAAAAGAGTACAAGCGCGTCACCGTTAAATCCCTTGTGGATATGAAAAAGAATGGAGAAAAAATCTCCATGCTTACCGCCTATGATTATTCCATGGCCAAAATTGTAGATGCTGCAAATGTAGATGTTATTTTAGTTGGTGATTCTGCAAGTAACGTCATGGCAGGTCATGAAACCACATTACCAATAACTCTAGATCAAATGATATATCATGCGCAATCTGTGGTTAGGGCCATAGATCGTGCCTTGGTAGTTGTTGACATTCCTTTCGGAAGTTACCAGAGTGACCCAAAAGAGGCTTTACGTTCTGCAATTCGCATAATGAAAGAGAGTGGTGCACATGCCATCAAAGTAGAAGGAGGGGTAGAAATTAAAGAATCTGTCAAACGAATTTTAGCCGCGGGAATACCAGTAATGGGGCATTTGGGACTCACCCCACAGTCCATTTACAAATTCGGCACCTACACGGTTCGAGCCAAGGAAGAAGAGGAAGCTCAACAATTAATGGAAGACGCCAAACTCCTTGAAAAATTAGGCTGTTTTGGAATTGTATTGGAAAAAATTCCAGCTCAATTGACTAAAAAGGTTTCCGAAAGCATTTCTATTCCCACAATCGGAATTGGCGGTGGTAAACATGCTGATGGGCAAGTATTAGTAATTCACGACCTTTTAGGAATGACCCATGAATTCAATCCAAGATTTTTAAGAAGGTATATGAACTTGTATGAGGAAATGGGAAAGGCCATTGGACAATATGTGGCCGATGTAAAAAGTAGGGACTTCCCAAATGATGAGGAACAATATTAAGTTCGGGATTCGAAAGATAAAATTATGATTCAGAGAATTGCCATAATCGCTATAGTATTGTTGAATATAGGTTGTGATCAGGTTTCAAAAAACATGGTTCGCAACAATATCAATCCGAGCGAGCGAATAGAATTGGTGGGAGATAACTTCATTTTAACCAAAGTGGAAAATAGCGGCGCTATGTTAGGCTTCGGCTCTGAGCTTTCTCCTATTTTAAAGCTCATATTTCTACAAGCTTTACCTGTTTTGGTCTTGTTGGTGCTTCTTTTCAGAATTTTACGAAGAACAGATATGAACAAATGGTTGGTTTTTGCATTTGCCTGTGTAATTGGTGGTGGTATTGGAAACCTAATTGATCGTATCGCTCACGGTGAGGTCACGGATTTTTTTTACATCGATTTAGGCGGATTTTTCAAAACTGGAATCTTCAATATGGCGGACGTTTCGGTTACTATGGGAGTTATTTTGATTCTATTTCTTAGTATCCGCTATCGAAAACTGGACATCTAGTGGCGAATAAAATCTTTTCTACAGCAAAGAACCTTCAGGTAATCTATGAAGATAATCACCTCATTGTCATCAATAAAAGACCCGGCGATATTGTACAGGGAGACAAAACAGGGGACCTTCCGCTAAGCGAAGTCGTAAAACAATACATCAAAGAAAAGTATAACAAACCTAGAAATGTTTATTTGGGTGTTGCCCATCGGTTAGATAGGCCAACTTCAGGAATTGTTGTATTTGCCAAAACCTCAAAAGCCTTACCTCGCTTAAATAAACTCTTTGCAGAAAAAGCAGCAAAAAAAACGTATTGGGCCGTAGTCAAAAATATGCCAGAAAAACAAGAGGATACATTGACCCATTGGATGAAACGCAACCCCAAACAAAACAAATCATACGCTCATAGAAAAGAAGTACCAGATAGTAAAAAGGCCATTCTAGAGTATAAAGTCATTAAAAAGCTAGATAACTTTTATTTGCTGGAAGTCGATTTGAAAACGGGTCGGCATCATCAAATACGTTCACAATTGAGTGCGATTGAAAGTCCTATAAAGGGAGATTTAAAATATGGCTTTGATAGAAGCAACAAGGATGGCAGCATTCATCTACATGCGCGAAAACTTTCTTTTATTCATCCTGTAAAAAAGGAAATGCTTGAATTTGTGGCTCCCCCACCCCATGACTCAGTTTGGAACGCTTGTTGCTAATTTGGTTATATTTAGAAACCAAAACACTATAAACATGATTAAGAGAACACTTTTTTTATTGAGCCTAATTCTGATGTCTTCCTGTGGAAGTTATAATTCAATTGATTCCTTTTACGAAGCCCATAAAAACGATGACCAAGTGACAGCGGTTCGGGTACCTCGGTTTATGCTTTCATTACTTGGGAACATTTCACCTGAAATGAACTCTTTGATAGGAAATACTAAAGACTTAAGGTATATGCAATTCCCGAGTGCTACTCCAGAACGCACCAAATTTTTAAATAATTCAATGAACAATATGACGGGCAGCTCCTTTATTGAAGTTTACCGTAAGAATGACAATCAAAAGCGAAATGTGGTATCCATTCGCGAAAAGAGAGATGCCGTTAAAGAAATTTTGATTTACAACAACAATACTTCAAGAGGTTCTTTTCTCTACTTCAATGGCAATTTCGACCCTGTAAAAGTACGTGAAATGGCTAAAAACGAAGACTTTCAAAAATTAGGTGATGGACTCATCAATCAATTTAATATGGGGAGTACGCCAGGTATTAATCAGAAAGAGCAGAAAGAGAACTAAACACATTGTTCTAAAAGAGGAATAAACACACTAGTGTGTTTATTGTTTTGTTGGCAACAATTAAAAACCCGCCCATAGCTTTTTGAGCTCAACAAAAAAAGTTTTATCTGCAACTTTTTTTAAACTATCTGGTCTAATATTTCATAAGAACAGATGAGACAAGACCAATCCACAGACAAAAAACTTGTAAAAAAGGTGTTGGAAGGAAATTCCAATGCCTTTAAAACTATCGTTGTCAATACACAAGGTTTGGTCGTTCAAATCATTTATAAAATGATTAAAAATCAAGAAGACAGAGAAGATTTAGCTCAAGAAGTCTTTTTAAAAGCTTATGACAAACTTGGGAGTTTTAAGTTCAATTCCAAACTAAGTACTTGGATTGGCACTATTACATACAATACGTGCTTGAATTTTCTTGAAAAGAAAAAAATATTAATTCTAAATATAGATGAAGATGGTTTAGAATCTTGGGATTTAATTGATAGAAAAGTTCTCGGCAATAGTAATAGCCAAGTAGATTCACACATTTTAAGAAAAGAAAAACATCAGATAATAGCATCAGAAATAGAAAATCTTCCACCTTTATATAAAACGCTTATTAGTTTATATCACAATCAAGAATTGAGCTATAAAGAAATTGGAGAAATTACAAGCTTGCCCGAAGGAACATTGAAAAACTATCTATACCGAGCGAGAAAACAATTGAAAAACAACTTGTTAGGGAAATACAAAAGAGAAGATTTATGAAGAATAAACACTTAATAGACAGCGAAATACAGCAATTTGCATTCGACGAGTCCGAATGTGAAAAAGATGTAGTAGAACATATGTCTTCTTGTAGTTTGTGCAAACAGAGAGTAGAAGATTATGTATTACTATCAACCTCAATCAAAAGTATACCAGACCCAGCATTAGGATTTGATTTATCTAAAAGAGTACTAATGCAATTGGAAACATCTTCAAAAAAGAAACCCTTATTAGATTATTTCGTCTATGCGCTCATAACGTTAAGTGGCTTGTTGGTTGGATTTTGTGTAGCTTGTTTCAGTTTATTCTGTATCAATTGGTTTAAAGGTAATTCGACAGTTTCGATGGCTTTCATTATATGTATTGCGCTCTCAATTTTAATGATTTTGATAAATGATATAATGAAATCCCACAGAAGAAAAATGAAAATGCTGAAATTTTGAGTGTTATCTGCAACCTTTATCCACATGGTCTGTCTAATCTTAGTGAACGAAAAGTAAATATCTCAAGAATATGAAACTATTATTTTCAACTCAAACCGAATACATCGACCCAGATGTATATAAAGTGATTGTGGTAATTTTAATTATAGTACTGATAATGTGGTTCACAGTAACAATTTTAAAAAGATTGTTAGAACACAAATTGAAGAACAAGATTCTTGATAAAGAAATATCACAGGATTTAGCGTCCTCTGTACTAAAAACCGAGTCTAACAATGAAACTCAAAACAGCATAAAGTGGTTTATTATTCTTGCCTCTTCAGGAGGAGGTTTATTTATTACCAATCAATATCTGCCTTTAGGTTTACATTCTATTGGGATAATGACGATTAGTATGGCCTTTGGATTTCTTCTTTACATTATCTATCTAAAGCTTTTCGGTAAGTAATCTGAAAATTTTTTCCCTCTTTCTATTCCATTGTTATATGACCTTATGGTAATATGAGTAGGATATCCCTTGCCCAAAATGAACAAATTAAACATAAACAAAATGAAAAAAACACTATTAATGATTTGGACGATAGCTCTAACATCTTCAGGTATAGCCATTACAAATGCACAACAAGTAAAATTAGACACTACCAAAGTAAATAGGATAGACAAGTACTTAAATGACGGAGTAGAAAACGGATTTTCTGGTGCGGTACTCATTGCCGAAAAAGGCAAACCCATTCTTGCTAAAGGGTATGGAATGGCGAATAAAGAGGATGTTGTTCCTTACACTACCACAACAGTTTCTACTATCGGCTCTGTTACAAAACAATTTACAGCAACCTCTATTCTGAAACTTGTTGAATTAAATAAACTGGAGCTAACTGATTCAGTAGATAAGTTTTTCAAAAATCTACCAGAAGATAAAAGAGAAATTACTGTACATCATTTATTGACACATACTGCAGGGTTTATAGATGTTATTGGCGATGGAGATTTTGATGATATTCCCAGAGATAAATTTTTCAAAACAGTATTTTCAACCGAGTTGTTACACAAACCAGGTACAAAATACGCTTACTCAAATGTAGGATACAGCATTCTGGCAAGAATTATTGAAATTTCTTCTGGTCAGGATTACGAGAAGTTTTTGAATCGATTTTTATTTAAACCTGCCCAAATGAATCAAACGGGTTACTTTATTCCACAATGGGATGAAAACAAAATTGCTATAGGATATTATAACAATACAATGAATGTAGGGACTATGATATCACGATTTAATAAGATTGGGAAAGTAACTTGGACGTTAAAGGGCAATGGTGGTATTCATTCAACTATTGAAGATATGTATAAATGGTATCAAGCTTTAAAAAACAATACCATTTTATCTAAAGAATTATTTAAAAAATTGACCACACCATACATTTTGGAATATGAAGGACAATCAAGTTATTATGCATACGGCTGGGTAATCTATAATTCTGATAGAAACACGAAAATTATCAGTCATAATGGAGGAAATGCTATTTTCTTTCACGATTTTATTTGGTTACCAAAAGAAGATATCCTCATAATACAGTTTACTAATGCAAGTAGTAGAGAAGCAGAAGTTGCTTGGACTATTGAAAAAATGATATTCAATGAGGATTTTAAACCCGACCCAATAAAAAAGAGCCTTAATAATTTGGTTTTTGATAATCTGGAAACTCGTAGCATTAGGCAAATTAATGAACTTATCTTAACGATTAAGGAAAAGTATAATTCGTACTTAAAATATTCAGAAAACCTAAATGGACTTGGATATGATGTATTGCGAACGAACAAAAATTCTAAATTGGCTGTGGCACTATTCAAGCTGAATACTGAACTTTTTCCTGAAGAAGGAAACATCTGGGATTCATTAGGAGAGGGTTACATCGCTGATAACCAAAAAGAAGAAGCTGTAAAAAGTTATAAAAAAGCATTGGAATTAGCACCGAAAAACGATTGTCATTGGTGTAAATCTTCTAAAAAAGCACTTAACGACTTAAAAAAGATGTGACAAAATAACTGTTGCCAACAACGTATAAGCAATAGCGGTTTGGGTGCTAAATCAAACCACTTTTTTATTTTAATAAAGTATATTGTTTTCCGAAAAGTGGTACTATAAAACCCGCTACTGCTCATACATAAAACCGTTGACAAGATATAATTACCCTTTTCCAATAAACTTTTAAAATCGTAAATTCAGTCCTTCCTAAAAACTGAATAACCATGCGATTAAGAATTTCATTTCTGCTAAGCCTTTTCTTGGGCTTTCTCCTTTTATCCTCTTGTGCAACAGAACAAAAAGAGTCCGCTACCTTACTGATTTATGGTGGCCCCATTTATACTGTCGATACAACCCAAACTATGGTGGAGGCCGTCGCCACCAAAAATGATACGATACTTTTCGCAGGTACGCTAGCGGAGGCAGAAGCCTATAAAACCGAAGAAACCGAAATCATTGATTTACAAGGCAAAACGATGACTCCAGGTTTAATCGAAGGTCACGGACATTTCATGGGTCTTGGTTATAATGAACTGAATCTTGATTTAATCAATACCACAAGCTATCAAGAAATTGTAGATATGGTAGCGGAAGCTGTCAAAAATACAGAACCCGGAGAATGGATTTTAGGAAGAGGCTGGCACCAAAGTAAATGGGATGCACTCCCGGAAGATGCAGTAAATGGTTTCCAAACCCATTACAAGTTAAGCCAGGTTTCTCCCGATAATCCAGTGTATTTAAGTCATGCCAGTGGCCATGCCGGTTTCGCGAATGCAAAAGCCATGGAAATTGCCGGATTACAAGTACTCGCCAAAGATGGAATCGATAAGCTTGAAGTGGAAGGTGGGGAAGTTATGCGTGACAAACTCGGTCAACCTACGGGTATTTTTAATGAACGTGCTCAAAACCTAATCTGGAAGCATGTTCCAGAGAACACTCCGGAAAAAGATAGAAAAGCTTTTGAACTAGCAGTAGCTGCCTGCCATAGACATGGCATTACAGGTTTTCATGATGCCGGAATAGGGAAAGAAACTATTGCCCTTTACGAACAAATGAAAGCAGAAAACAAACTCAATGTCCGTTTGTATACCATGCTCACAGGGTGGGACCCTGAACTCATTGAAGAATGGTATAAGAAAGGTCCCATGGTAGATCCAGATAACCTCTTGACGATTCGGTCGATAAAATTAAACTGTGACGGTGCCTTAGGTTCCCGAGGTGCTTGGTTGTTAGAATCCTATACTGACCGACCGGGACATTTCGGACATGAAACACTTCCTATGGAAGTAGTAAAGGAAACCGCCCTCAACGGATTGCGAAATGGATTTCAGGTTTGTTCGCATGCCATTGGTGATCGGGCAAACAGAGAAATTCTAGACCGCTACGAAGCTGCCTTTACCGAATTGCTAGATATGACGAAGGACCACAGATTTCGAATCGAACATGCGCAACACTTGCATCCTGATGACATTCCACGTTTTGCTGCACTTGGGGTGATTCCAGCTATGCAGGCGGTTCACTTATCTTCAGACCGACCTTGGGCTATTGACCGTTTAGGTGAAAAACGAATTAAAGAGGGCGCCTATATGTGGCAAGACTTGTTAAAAAGTGGTATTCCTATTGTAAATGGCACTGATGTACCCGTAGAACCTTTGAATCCCATCGCAAGCTTCTATGGTAGTGTAAGTCGTAAGACCTTGAAAGGCTTGCCAGAAGGTGGCTATGAGCCCGAGCAAAAAATGACACGTGAACAGGCTTTACGCTCATACACCTTAGATGCAGCTTACGGTGCTTTCGAAGAAAACATCAAGGGTTCTATTACTGTGGGTAAACTTGCTGATTTTACGATTTACAATCAAGATTTAATGTCTGTTGCGGAAGATAAACTACTAGATACAGAAATAGAAATGACCATTTTTAACGGACAAATTGTGTATCGTAAAAATGAGTAAAGGTATACTTGCTACTCCCCTTCAGGTATGAAAAACTACTAGTTTTCGAGTATTTTTCAGAGGTTATTTGAGTCTGTTTATACTACCGCATAGTTTTAGGTAAACATTAAAACTATGACTATGAAAACGCGAACAGATTTTAGATTTCCGATGTTGCTTTCTTTTGCCTTACTTCTCATTATGACAACCAGTTGTACAACAGAAGACGTAATCGATGAAAATTCAGACCCTATAATCGGCAAGTGGTTTTTAACCACTGTGAATGACACTGACGTAGCAAATGTTGATTGTTACCGTGAATCGTTTGTAGAGTCAGATGCAGAAACCATTACTTTCTTTATCCAAGACCGATTGGAAAATGGTACGTGTGAAACCGTCCTTGATAATACCACATCTATTACCAATGAAGAAGGCTTCTACTATTTAGGAAATGAGGTTATCGAAATTTATATAGAAGGAAACGAACTTTCATGGCGTGTAGACAAAGATACCAGCCTGATATTCCGCAAGTAAATAACCTCGGTGCAAACCCACGAGGCATTAAAAGGAAAATCAACATTGATTTCGATGCAAGCGTCGGAGCATTTTAAACCTGCCCGTCCGACAGGCGGGTCTCGATTATTGAGTAAAGCGAAATTAATCAAGCTTTTATTTATAAGTTCGAATGCTTTCTACAACTACAGCGGCCAGAATCAAAACGCCACCGAAAACTGTTGACCAAGAAGGGAATTCTGAGAGGAATATCATACCGATGAGGATTCCATACACGGGTTGCACACTGCTGATAATACTCGCCGTAGTAACTGAAAAGTGTTTTAAACTTAATAAAAATAAGGTATGTCCTATTGCGGTAGTTAGTATGGCAAGGGTAATCAAGGCTTCCCACTGCGACATAATTTCACTTAAATTGGTAAAAAATAAAGCGGGTAGAAGTAGAAAACCAACAATGCCTGTTTGGTAAGACATTAAAAGTGAACCATTGTATTTGGCTACCTTAGATTTCATCAATAAATTCCGTATAGCATAGACGATAGCGGATAAAATCCCAATGCCGATGGCAAGGGTGTAGGAATTCTCAAGATTAAAATCGGGAATCAAAAAGTAAATCCCGCACAAAACCAAAACTGCAAGAAACAAATGTATTTTCTGGAATTTTGTTTTTAACAACAACGGTTCCAAAAAAGCAGTCCAAACAGGGTAAGTAAACATGGAAAGCATACCGATGGCAACATTTGACATTTGCAGTGCGTAGAAATAGGTAACCCAATGCAAACCCATCAAGACCCCACTTAAAACTACCATGGGTAAATCCTTCTTTTCGACTTTGAAGGAAATCTTTTTAAAACGGCAATACAAAAACAAAAGCGTAAAGGCTATAATTGCCCTCGAACCAATAGTAACGGGAACAGGTAGCTGAATATATCTACCGAGAGCACCGGATGTGCTTATGAAAAGCATGGCCAAATTGATTTCAAGTAAATGTGAAAAGTGTGGGCTTTTTGTACTCAAGTTTTATCGGGTAAGTGATAGCGCCTTTTCTCGAATAATCTCGGCAACTGGTTTATTCTCTAAATGACTTTCCAACCAAGAAATGACATCCAAATACAAAAAGGCTCTTTTCTCGTAAGGATGATCTTCATATTTCTTCAACTCCGTATGTAACTTCTGAAATTCCTTTCGAAGTTCACTTGGGTATATACTACCAAGGTTTCGAAGGAATTTAATCATCTCTTTTTGAACCTCATGAAGGTCATCCATTTTTAATAAGAACTTGTAGGTGCTTTTAAGTTGAACCTCCAAATGATAATCCATTCCTGCCTCATAATGCGCCACCAAACTTAATACCCTGGCGAAACACATAAGATCTTCACGCATTTTTAAATTCTTATTGTTTATGATTTTTTTGAGATACAGAATACAAGTTTTATTATCTCCAATCCCGAAATACAAACAAGCAATCTTATAGTACAACAACATAATGTGATGCTCATCAATTCGGTCTTTATGTTTGGCTATTCCATACTCAACAATTGGTACCAAGTAAAGCGCTTTATTAAACGTTCCTTCCATAAAATGAAAGTTCAATTTATTGGAATTGATATAAAGGAATGCAAGCGATGCTATATTATCATTTTTAGGGAAATCCTTGCTCTCAACCATTGCCTCCATACGATCAAGTGTTTCTTTAAATTGAGAGCTATACTTTACATAAAACAAAGACTCTAGTAAATAATGATTCCCTTTTAAAAAGAAAACAGGATTCATATAAATCATTTCCTTATTCTCATAAAAAAGATCTACCCATCTGTTCGCATATTTATAGCATGAAAGAAAGTCTTGCGTTAAAAAACTATACCATAAATGCGCCTTGTACAACCAAAGCTTTTCCCGAAAACCAAGGTCTTCGATATTATATTTTGGCAACTTTTTATTGAAATAGGTTTCTAATTTATTTAGGTCCTCATCACTTTTTGCATAACCGACTTTTAACATCCATCCGTAGAGTTGTAAGGACAAATTCGAAAGCTTGCTGGTCATTACATTATGAGCAGAAAGCTCCTTCGCCTGAATAGCCAACTCATCCGCTCGATCAGGAATACTTCTGGTAATATATTGCGTTTCAATAATCTTCTCAAGCTCTACAATTTCGTAAGCGATATTCTTCTCCTCATTCTCAATTGCCGTGGTCTTCGCTTTATCTAAAATTTTAAGACTCTGTTTATACAATCCCTTTTGATACAAAATAGTAGCAAAATCAAGTTGCTCACGAATTTGAACGCGCATATTTTGATTTACTGGATTCAAGCGAAGACTTATTAAAATCTGTTTGTAGAGATGCGCCTTAAGGTTTGACAACTGAGATTTTTTTACAATGCCACTACCCAAAATGGTTTTCTCGTTGTATTCCCGCATCTTGTCCATTAGATTGAACAATGCTATGAATTTTGCATCCGTATTTACGCCCAAACGCCCTACGTAGAGTTTAAACTGCCGTTTCTCAGACTTGGAGAGTGATTTTACCAGTACGAACAAAGCATCTTTATGCGCATTTGTCATCGTAAAAATTTTGATTTAAATATTTGATAACCAATGTTTTAATATCCCAAAAAGTGATTAAGCATTGTAAATCTTAATTGCTTTTCTAGGAGATTTCCCCTATTGGTCATATATTCGTATAGGGTACATAAAACTACACAAATATTACAATGAGCAAAGATAAAGTACAAATATTTGATACGACACTCAGGGACGGAGAACAAGTGCCCGGATGCAAGTTAGATACCGAACAAAAACTAGTTATTGCCGAGCGTCTAGAGCTTCTCGGTGTGGATGTTATCGAGGCTGGTTTTCCGATATCGAGTCCTGGTGATTTTAAATCCGTTTCAGAAATTGCAAAGCTCATTAAAAAGGACATCACCATTTGCGGATTGACAAGAGCCGTAAAAAAAGACATTGAAGTTGCGGCAGATGCTTTGAAGCATGCGAAATACCCCAGAATACATACAGGCATTGGCACCTCCCCCTCGCATATAAAATATAAATTCAATTCCAACAAAGACGCTATCATTGAAAAAGCAGTCGCCGCAGTAAAATATGCTAAGACCTTTGTTGAAGATGTGGAGTTTTTTGCCGAAGATGCCGGAAGAACGGACAATGATTTTTTGGCTCAAATTTGTGAAGAATTGATTAAGGTTGGTGTTACCGTTTTAAATATTCCTGACACGACTGGATATTGCCTTCCCGAGGAATACGGTGCTAAAATCAAATACCTTAAAGAAAATGTAAAGGGAATTGAAAAAGCTACGCTATCTTGCCATTGCCATAATGATTTAGGATTGGCCACAGCTAATTCAATCGCAGGGGCGATGAACGGAGCTCGTCAAATCGAATGTACCATTAATGGAATTGGAGAACGTGCAGGAAATACTTCCCTGGAAGAAGTTGTAATGGTGATGCGTCAACATCCTTCTTTAGGGCTCGATACCGGTATCAATAGTAGACTTCTTAATAGCACCAGCAAAATGGTATCTGAAAAGATGGGAATGAACGTTCAACCCAACAAAGCCATTGTTGGTGCGAATGCTTTTGCCCACAGTTCAGGCATTCACCAAGATGGTGTAATTAAGAACAGAGAAACATATGAAATCATCGACCCAGCAGATGTAGGAGTTGATGAATCTTCAATTATTCTTACCGCAAGAAGTGGACGTGCTGCACTAGCATATCGCGCAAAAATTGTCGGTTACGAACTTACCAAAGTACAGTTAGATACGGTCTACAAAGAGTTTTTAAAGTATGCCGATACCAGAAAAGAAGTAGTGGATAAGGATATTCATGAAATTGTAGCTGCGACTGATGTGGCTATCGAAAAGGTCTAGCAATGAACTTAAAAATTGCACTGTTAGGAGGAGATGGAATCGGACCTGAAGTGCTGGCACAAGCTGTAAAGTGTCTGAAGGCCGTCGAAGAAACTTTCAATCACCGGTTTACATATACTGAGGCCCCAGTGGGAGCGGTTGCTATTTCTAACGATGGAAAGGCGTTACCAAAAGAAACCCTGCAACTTTGTAAAGATTCAGATGCCATATTGTTTGGCGCTATTGGAGCGCTGGAATATGATAATGACCCTGAAGCAAAAGTTAGACCCGAGCAAGGCCTACTCAAACTCCGTAAAGAATTGGGTCTTTTTGCAAGTATTCGACCTGTAAAAGTATTCCCCATCCTTTCCAAAAATTCTGTGCTTCCCAAAAAGATAGTTAAAGGAACAGATTTTGTTATTTATCGTGAACTAACTGGAGGCATTTATTATGGAAAGAAAAGCCTTAATGATGATGCTACCTTAGCATCAGATTTATGCGAATATTCCGAAAAAGAAATTGCCAGAATAGCCCACCTATCGTTTAAGGCCGCCAAAAAGCGCAGAGGTAGACTAACTCTTGTAGATAAGGCAAACGTTCTCGAAACCTCACGTCTATGGCGAAAGGTGGTGACTGAAATATCAGATAGTTATCCTGAGGTACACTTTGAATCTATATTCATTGATAACGTTGTGGTGCAAATGATGACGAACCCATCGCAATTTGATGTAATTCTGACGGAAAATATGTTTGGAGATATCCTTACCAGTCTTGGTAGTGTAATTATAGGCTCCATAGGTTTATTGCCATCAGCCTCTGTAGGTAGTGAAAATGCGATGTTCTCTCCGTTCCATGGCTCATATCCCCAAGCTAAAGGGAAAAATATTGCCAACCCGGTAGCTTCTATTTTTAGTACAGTATTAATGTTACAGCACTTTGGACTATATGAAGAAGCGAATGCAGTAGCCACTGCAATTCAAAAATCTTTCAAAAAGGGTATAACTACTACTGATATCCTAGGCAGCGAAAAATACGGTACTGATTATGTTGGAGATTATATTGCTGACCACATTGTAGATTCTGATGATGACTCAAATATAAACGATGAGAATATTGGATTGGGGAAATCTACGATTATTTAAAACTCAAATTATAATTTAAATTTTAGGTCCCTTCCCCAGAATGTGTAACGAGCTATTATCATTTATTCTGAAAGCAACTTCTTAACAAACCCATCGAACTCTTTTTGAAATTCAATAAATTTCTCCCCCGTTGCTGGTCCATTAAAACCAGTATGTATCTTTCGAACGTTTCCATTTTTATCAATAAATATAGAGGTTGGATAGGACAAAACATGATTCAACATTGGGAGTTTCTCCTGTGCCAAAGCCTTATCTGATGAACCGAACTGTGCCAAAACAATAGGGTACTCCACTCCTATTCTATCTTTCATTCTCTTTATACTTCTAAAAGCACCCTCTTTGGATTTGGCATATTCGAAAGCAATGGCGATAACCTCTAAATCAGTATCGGGATTCTTTTTCAAATAATCAATATAGTATTTGGTTTCATCCAAACAATTAGGGCACCAAGTACCCATTACCTGAACAATGACCACCTTATCGTTAAAACGCTCATCTTCTAAAGAAATCATCTTTCCATCTGCATCTGGAAAGGAAAACGCAAACTTCTCATACCCATCTTTAATAAAGGTCAAAGAATCTGCTGCTGTCAATTCAAAAGCTTCGTTACGTTTTGCGGTAAAAAGTTCTTTGGAGTGATTTCCAGAATAGAAAGCCCCATTCATACTGCTATCGGTAACTTTTGCAGTGAATACAAAAGCGTGCGCACCGTCAAATGCAGATATTTTGAGCGAATCACCGCTAACAACTCCATCAAGGTATCTGTAATCTCCAGTTTCCGTCCTATAAGTTCCTGTTATCTTGTCCCCTTTTTGAACGAAAATACCTTTCGCTTTATACTTGTCTGGGGTACCTTTTCCAAATTCTGTTTCCCAAATTCCCGAAACATTTTCCTCGGGTGTACGACTATTCTTAAAGCGTTCTGTTATTCCATGAGTCGCTTTGAACGGAACAATTCGGTCTAAACTTTCTTTGATGAACTCCCCATTAATAGAGTTCTCGGTAAAAGTTCCAGCGATATATCCTTCAAAAACTTGGAATTTAATCCAGATGGAATCATTCTTAGTTTCAATTTCATCCACAGTAATAACCTCCTCGGCATTGTAGATTTCCATTTGTAATTTCCCATTTGCACTTTTCATTAACTTGAAGTTAAACGGAAGTATTACGTCGTCCATTGCAGTTAATTCCGCAAGCCAAATTCCCTCTGCCAGAGAATCCTCCTTTTTCTCAGCACATGAACTCATTAGAAGAAGTAACAGGAATAAGCCAATAATTTTTTTCATAACTGGAATGTTTATTCTCAAAGTCGAAATAACAACAAAAAACCAACACTTAAAAATTAATATATTTCGAATCACGCCCTATTGAATGTCTAAATGCATTGTTTTATCTTTACGCGCTTTAAAACCTATCCATGAACATATCATACAACTGGCTCAAACAATTCATAAAAATAGATTGGGAAGCCGACCAAACTTCTGAACTTTTGACTGACTTAGGCCTTGAAGTAGAAGGAGTTACTTCATTTGAATCTGTCAAAGGCGGACTAAAAGGTGTTGTTGTAGGACATGTTAAGACTTGTGTTCAACACCCGAATGCCGACCGGTTAAAATTGACTTCCGTTGATATTGGCACAGGTGAATCGGTTCAAATTGTTTGTGGAGCACCCAATGTTGCAGTGGGACAAAAAGTTCCTGTAGCAACTATTGGCACCACTTTATATTCAGACGGCAAACCATGGAAAATAAAAAAAGGGAAGATTCGAGGTGAGGAAAGCCATGGAATGATTTGTGCCGAAGATGAATTGGGTTTAGGTGAAAGTCATGACGGCATTATGATTTTAGATAATGCTCTTGAAGTTGGAACTCCCTGTTCAGAAATCTTTGAAGTCGAAAATGATCACGTATTTGAAATTGGTCTAACCCCCAACCGTTCTGATGCAATGAGTCATTATGGAGTTGCCAGAGACTTAAGAGCGGGACTCAGACAAAAGGAAATCGAACTGGAGTTGATTACGCCTCCGGTTACTAATTTTAACATTACTGATAGGTCTTTAAAAGTTGATGTTGAAGTTAAGGACAGTAAATTAGCACCCCGTTATTGCGGTATAACTTTAAGCAACCTCATAGTCCAACCTTCTCCAGATTGGTTGAAAAATAGATTAAATGCTATCGGAATTACTCCGAAAAACAATTTGGTTGATGCTACTAATTATGTACTTCATGAATTGGGGCAACCTCTACACGCTTTTGATGCCGATAAAATAAAAGGAAAGAAAATAGTCGTTAAGACTGTCGAAGCAGGCACCAAATTCACAACCTTGGATGAAGTTGAAAGAGAACTGCATGAGGAAGATTTGATGATTTGTGATGCTGAAAAACCGATGTGCATAGCTGGTGTTTTCGGTGGTATTCACTCCGGAGTTACTGAAAACACCACGTCCATATTTTTAGAGAGTGCTTATTTTGACCCCGTATCCATTCGTAAATCGGCAAAAAGACATGGCCTGAATACAGATGCATCTTTCCGGTTTGAACGGGGTATCGATATTGAAAATGTTGAATTTGCACTTCGAAGAGCGGCGGTTTTGATACGAGAGATTGCTGGTGGCGATATCACTTCTGATATTGTTGACCTCTATCCAAATAAGGCGAAAGACCATCAAGTTTTCTTAAGCTTTAATAAAATCAATTCTTTGATCGGACAAGAAATACCCAGAGATACGATTAAATCAATATTGTCTTCTTTAGATATCAAAGTAATGAACGTTACCGAAACTGGTCTTGGCTTAATGATACCGTCTTATCGTGTTGACGTGCAGCGTGATGTAGATGTTATAGAAGAAATATTACGTGTATTTGGATATAATAACATTGATTTCACTGAGAAATTAAATGCCTCGATTGCGCCAACATCCAAGTTCGAAGATTATAAACTACAAAATATTGTCGGGAATCATTTGGCTGCCCAAGGTTTCTTTGAAATTTTGGCAAATAGCCTTACTTCCCCGATTAATCATGAGCTTATTGAAGGTCTCAACACTAAACACAATGTTAACATAATTAACCCTTTGAGTAATGATTTGTCGGTTCTCCGTCAGTCAATGTTATTTTCAGGTTTATCGGCTATTTCACACAATATCAATAGGAAAAGAGCAAATCTCAAATTTTTCGAATTTGGAAAGACCTATCATCAATTTGAATCAGGTAGAGTTGAAAATAAGCATTTAAGCTTATTCGCGACTGGAAATCGCAGCGAGGATAGTTGGACAAAATCAATTGAAAAAACAGATTTCTACTTTTTGAAATCAACTATTGAAAGTATTTTGACCCGTTTAGGAATTAGCCGTTTAAGTTCAACTCCAAAAAATTATTCCCATTTTTCAGAGGGAATTTTAATTAAGTCTAACAATAAAGAAGTTGCCATTCTTGGAATAGTGAAAAAGTCAATCTTAAAAAAGTTTGACATAAAGCAGGATGTCATCAATGCCGATTTGAACTGGAGCCTTATTTTGGAAGCAGTTGAAAAGACTGAAATTGTTTATAAAGACATTCCAAAATACCCTCAAGTGAAACGAGATTTTGCTCTGCTCTTAGATAATAGCACCACTTTTAAAGAAGTACATGATCTTGCATTTCAAACAGAAAGAAAGTTTTTAAAACAGGTAAATTTGTTTGATGTTTATACAGGTAAGAAATTGCCAGATGGAAAGAAATCCTATGCTGTGAGTTTTACCTTGTTAGATGAAAACAGTACACTAACTGAAACACAAATTGATAAGATTATGGATAAGCTTCAAAAGCGTTATGAAAATGAATTGAGCGCTGAGTTGCGCTAAAATCTAAAGTTTACTTGGTCGAATTACAGTGTCAATTTCGTGTATGACTCCATTACACTGGTTAGAATCGGCGGTTGTAATTTTAGCTCTATTTCCAAAATTATCTGTTAGAACAATGTCTACTCCTTGCATGGTCGCTGTAATTAAATCCCCATGAACAGTGGTGAACGTAGCTTTACCTTCCCCCCTACACATGGCTCTTAGAATTTTAGAAGCCGAAAAATTTCCAGCAATGATATGATAGGTCATTAGTGCTTGAACTTCTTTCTTATTTGTTGGATCTAAAAGTTCAGCGACTGTATCACGAGGTAATTTTTCAAAAGCCAAATCAGAAGGCGCAAATACAGTAAAAGGACCATCAAAACTTAAGATTTCCTCTAACTCCGCCGCCCGCATTGCAGCTAACAACATTTTATGATTTTGTGAACTTTCTGTATTGGAAATAATGGAGGCGTTTGGGTCCATTTCAGTTTCCAGATAATCTTTTTGATAAGTGTTCTGCGCTAAGGTGCTAAAAGAAAATAAAAGCAAGATTAGGGACACGGGGCATGCCTTACATTTCATGGGGTTCTCTGTTCCGGTTATAATATTAGGGCGAATTATCGATGAACGGTTACCGTTCATCGGCAAGATACAATATCAGTGACGTAATTCGTGCAAATGTAGGTCATCCTTTTTGCGAATTAACAAAATATTAACATTTCAAGAAAACACCTTAAATTCTTTTGCAAGAGAATTCCTTAACTTTGAGTAGTTGCTAAAAAAAAGAAAAATGCTATTAAAAAAAACCAATATCGAAGAAAAACTCTCAAGAGTTAAAATCGGTGACTTAAAATCAGAAGAACTTCTCCGGGAAGTTCGTCAAATTTTAAAAACTGATTACGAAAACGAGGAGCGAATTGAAAAAAATATATCCGGTGGTCGAAAAGATGTTGAAAACCGGTTTGACTTCGACCAACTTGAAACGGATAAAATTTTCCATATCAGTCAAATAAAACAGATTTGTATTGATTATAGACTTCGGTTTTTAAACTCTAAATACTTCAAAGGAGATATTCCGCAGGAGGCTATCCATAAAATAAAGGCCTTAGAAAAAAACCATGCAATCGAAGTAAAAGGGTTTAAAATTGTAGCTCCCTCAAAGCTTTTCAAACTCAAAGACAAGGATGACCCATTGCTGTTTGCACCTATCGGAAATGATTATTTCTATCTCATTCACAAATGGGGGGATGACCTACATCCCTTAAGAAAAATATTGATGTGGCCCTTTAAGAATATAATCAATCTTACCTTGTTAGTACTAGTAATGAGTTATTTGGTCACTTTGATGGTTCCTTCTGGGTTGTTTTCAAAAACAAGTTCCAGTTCCGAGTTCTGGATTGTCTGCTTTTTTATGTTTAAATCCATCGCCGCTGTTGTCATTTTTTATGGCTTTGCTCTAGGTAAAAACTTTAATCCAGCAATTTGGAACAGTAAGTATTTCAATGCTTAGCCAAGCATAGAACTAATAAAAATGCCCACATAATTCTGGAATTATGTGGGCATTCTTGGATTTAAAGTAATCCTAATTCATAATTAGTTCCACTGGCACTCCGTCTAAATCAATATTATCTACAAATGCAGGTTCTGGTTTAAGTTTTATTCTTAGCAAACCACCTTCTTTCACAGCGCCGTTCATTTTTTTGTATCCTATTAACATTAAGCCATTCTTTTCATCATAACCCACAGCTGTGGTAGTTTCTATTTCGTATTCAAAATTCCTCTTTGCTTCAGTCAAAAAATTCTCAAAAGCATAAAGCACCACTAACTTCTTGGAGAAATCATATATGGCCGGCACCAAGGGGTAAGCGCTATTGGAACCTGGGTCCATAGGATAAAATAACCTCCCGCTCAAATCAAAGTTAGAAGACTTTGAATTTGCAAAATTTGGTGATGTTACACCATCATATTGCGTATATTCAAATGCCATAGTCGCACTATTTAAAGTGGTATGCAACTCATCATAACTGACAATCACATTATCTTGAACATCAGTAAAAATGCGGCGCACACTATAACCTAAATCCATTTCGTGAATCAATTCATTTGAGGACATATCCATAACAGAAAGACTATTTTCATCGGTAATCAACTCATCTAAAGTCAAGATAAATAGGCGATTATTAGCAATCGTCAAATCAACAGGTTTTTGGCCTAAGGTAACGTCGGTATAACTAAAATCTGAAGAATTCAGGTCTATTACTCGAACCAAATAGTCAAATGACCCTAAATTTGTTACTACGTAAGAAATAAAAAGCGAATCATCATATTTAGCTAAAGCAGTAGCTGAAAGATTGCAATCGTTTAAATCTGTAAAAACCGGTATATCAGTCGTAGTATCGCTTTTGAAATCATGCTTTGTTACCTGCCCACCGCAATTACCATCTTTGTGGTACTGCAAAAAATAAGAGCGGTCAACATAACTATAATCAGGAATCGGTTTTTCGGTCAATGCACTTTCTGCTGGGTTTAAAGTAATCACTTCAGCATTTGCATTGAGTAGTTGCGGTTTTATCAAGCCATCTTTGCTTAATAAGGTAACATAATCGGCATCGATGCTGGTATCCTCATTTTTGTCTCCGTCTCCTGGGCCGTTATCTGATTTAGAGCAACTGAAAAAGACCAATAGTAAAATGGCACAAAAAGTAGTGTAGGTTTTCATCCGTTCGAATTTTAAAGTTAGTACGTAAGCGTTTGGGGCACTTTGAAAACTACGCGTTGATTGCGTACATCCTCATACGTTGTTCTTTAATTGTTTGGTCGGACATGTATTCATCGAACGTCAAATACCTGTCAATATTGCCTTTAGGCGTTAATTCTATGATTCTATCAGCAACAGTTTGGGCAAACTCATGATCATGTGTGGTAAACATAACTGTACCTTTAAAATTCTTTAAGGAATTATTAAAAGCAGTAATACTTTCTAGGTCTAAGTGATTTGTAGGCTCATCTAGCATAACTACATTGGCTCTTAACATCATCATTCGACTAAGCATACAACGAATTTTTTCGCCTCCTGAAAGCACCGTACAATTTTTTAATGCTTCCTCACCGCTAAATAGCATTTTACCTAAAAACCCGCGAATATGAACTTCCTCACGTTCTTCTTCGGTTTTTGCCCATTGACGTAACCAATCTACAAGATTAATATTTTGGGTAAAAAAATCAGAGTTATCGGCCGGCAAATACGATTGGTTTGTAGTAACTCCCCATTGAAATTTCCCTGAGTCTGCTTTTTTGTTTCCATTGATAATTTCGTAGAAGGCTGACGTAGCTCTGGAATCCCTAGAAATAATCGCAACCTTATCCCCCTTAGCCAAGTTGATATCTACCTTCTTGAATAAGAGATCTCCATCTTCTGAAGAAGCCGATAAGTTTTCCACATTCAAGATTTGGTCTCCTGCCTCACGTTCTCGTTCAAAAATAATAGCAGGATATCTACGGCTTGAAGGCTTAATATCATCGATTTTGAGTTTGGACAACATTTTCTTTCTCGAAGTAGCTTGTTTACTCTTGGCTACATTCGCACTAAATCGTGCAATGAACTCTTGAAGTTCCTTAGCTTTCTCTTCAGCTTTTTTATTCTGCTGCGCTCTTTGACGTGCCGCCAATTGGCTACTCTCGTACCAGAATGTGTAATTGCCAGAATAATGGTTCATTTTACCAAAATCAATATCCGAGATATGCGTACAAACAGCATCTAAAAAGTGACGGTCGTGAGAAACAACAATTACAGTATTGTCGTAGTTGGCCAGAAAGTTCTCTAACCAACTTATCGTTTCATAATCCAAGTCATTGGTGGGCTCATCCATAATCAATACATCAGGATTGCCAAATAAGGCCTGAGCCAAAAGCACTCTAACTTTTAGCTTAGAATCCATTTCCGCCATGGTTGTGAAATGTAAATCCTCGGTAATCCCTAAGTTTGACAATAAAGCTGCAGCTGAACTATCAGCATTCCATCCATCCATTTCTTCGAATTGCACTTGTAACTCCCCTATCTTATCAGCATTCTCATCATTATAATCCGCATAAAGTGAATCAATTTCCGTTTTTAAGGCGTAAAGCGGCTTGTTACCCATTACAACTGTTTCCAAAACCGGAGTGTCATCATACGCATTATGCTCTTGTTCTAAAATTGACATGCGCTTTCCTGGTTCTAAATGGACATGCCCAGAGGTAGGATCTTGCTTTCCGGCAAGAATTTTCAAAAAAGTAGATTTTCCGGCTCCATTGGCCCCGATAACACCATAACAATTCCCTTGGGTAAAGGCAACATTGACCTCATCAAATAAAACTCTTTTGCCAAATTGAACAGATAGATTTGAAACAGATAACATAAAAATAAAGCATTAAAATTTCGTGCAAAAATAGATAAATTATTGCCCTTATGCGAATAAACTTAAGAAGGCGCATTTCATCGAATACCTTAACGAAACTAAAGGCTTTTTTAACGTGCTATTAACAGCAATGCAAGTACGGGTTTAGTAGTTTTGTTCGTTACTAGGTAGATATTCTTTTATGCAAAAACATTTACTATATCTCTTTATTCTAGTTTTAGCCGGTTGTAGTCAAGAGAAAAAAAAGTCCCCCAACGTTTTTTTTGCCGGGGAAATCGTGAATCCAACCAGTAATCAAGTATTTCTTTACAAAGGAAATGTTATACTTGATTCTGCAAAATTGAATGAAAACAATCGCTTCACTTTCAAACTTCCTTCTGTTGAGGAAGGGTTGCATCATTTCGAACATGGCGAAGGATTAAAAAGAGAACTTCAGTATGTCTTTTTTGAAAAGGGCGATAGCATTCAAATTCGATTGAATACCATTGATTTTGATGAATCCTTGGTTTTTTCGGGAGAAGGTGCAGAAATCAATAACTTTCTTTTAGACCTTTTCTTAGTTAATGAAGAAGAAGAAAAACTCATACTTTCAACCTATTTCAAGATGGAACCGGAAGAGTTTAACAAACGTATTGAGGAATTACGATCTGAGAAACTCAAAAGCCTTGACCAATTAATTTCGGAGACCGGACTTTCTGTGGCAGAAAAGAAAATTGCCGAGGTAACGATTAATTATACCTTTTTTAATTACAAAGAAAAATACCCTTTCGAACATCGTAAAAAAACAGGTAAGAAAACGCTTCATGCATTACCAGAAGGATTCTATGCATACAGAAATAATGTAAGCTTCAATAGTAAAGACCTTAATTATTTCAAACCATACTACGATTTTATGAAATCTCATTTGAACAATCTCTCCTATATGGGTTGTGCGGAAAAGTGTGGTGTCGAAAATGAAAAAATAACAAACCACCTCCACTTCAACCGTCACAAATTAACCCTAATTGATAGTTTAGTAGAAGAATCAGAACTTAAAGACAATCTATTTAGAAATGTTGCTTTCGATTACCTATTGATGGCTCAAGATACTGAATCGAACAACGAAATTTTTATACAAGATTTCCACTTAAGGTCAGCAAATAATAGACATATTCAAGAGATTAGCGATTTGTATGAAGGTATTCGCAACATACAACCACGAAAAAAAATACCAAATGTGCTTGTAACGGACGTCGATGGAAATAAAATATCCCTTCAGGAAATCGCCAAGGATAAAAAAGTAGTGTTTTACTTCTGGACTGGTGCCAATAAAAGATATTTCAAGGACATACATAAAAGAGTGAATCAACTTTCTTCGGCGAAAAAAGAATACACTTTTGTCGGTATAAATCACAATACAGACGACACGACATGGAAAGGTATGATTGAACAAACCCAATTAAATCCGTCAAATCAATATAAGGCGGTTAATTTCGAAGAATTGACCAGAGCCCTTGTTATTTATCCTCCAAACAAATGTATTATTACTGAGGATGCGAAAATTGTTGATGCTTTTACCACGATGTGGGCATCTAATTTTTAAATTCCCCTTATTTTAATAACATATAAAAGCCCTTGAACAAATGTATTCAAGGGCTTTTCTATTAATTAATATATCTATTCTATTAGTTTCCTTTTTGATAATCAGCTAAAAATTTTGCCAAACCAATATCGGTCAATGGATGCTTTAAAAGTCCCTCAATAGAAGATAAAGGTCCCGTCATGACATCGGCTCCAATTTTGGCACAATCAATAACGTGCATTGTATGTCGTACTGAAGCCGCTAATATTTGCGTTTCAAAAGCATAATTGTCATAAACATGTCGAATTTCTGCAATCAGATTCAAGCCATCTGTAGAAATATCATCAAGTCTTCCTATAAACGGCGACACATAAGTTGCACCTGCTTTAGCAGCCAATAAAGCCTGTCCGACAGAAAATACCAAAGTGCAATTCGTTCGGATTCCTTTATCTGAAAAATATTTCAAAGCCTTTACCCCATCCTTAATCATTGGAACTTTAACCACGATTTGATCATGTAATTCTGCTAGCTCCTCCCCTTCTTTAATCATTCCTTCGAAATCTGTAGAGATGACCTCAGCAGAAACGTCACCATCGACAATTGTGCATATGTCAACATAATGCTTTAAAATATTATTTCTACCGGTGATTCCTTCTTTAGCCATCAATGACGGATTAGTTGTAACTCCATCAAGTACTCCCAGTGCCTGGGCTTCACGAATTTGATCTAGATTGGCTGTATCGATAAAAAACTTCATTCTTAGCTATTTGAATATGATTAAAATTTATTTTTAGGAATTTTTCCCGAGTCCAAAATTACAACTTATAATGGTTCAACAATAGTTTCTCATATACTTTATCGGGCAAAGCATTTTTCAAAAACAATGAAAATTTCTGCATAAAAGTACCCACTTTGTAATGCACTTTAGGCTTTTTGGTGTTTATAATCTTGAATACGGTTCGCGCTACTAAAATAGGGTCTTCCCCATCATGAACCCCTTCATTAATCAACTCTAATGTATTGCCATAGGCGGACTTATAGGGAGAATTTTCGAATACTGGAGAATGATATCTTCCGGAAGCAATATTGGTTACAAAATCACCCGGGGCAAGATTGGTAATATGCACGCCGAAATCTTTGACCTCCATGCGCAAAGTTTCAGTTATCAACCCCAAAGCTCCCTTTGTTGCAGAATAGACCCCTCTATACGGAAGCCCCATATACCCGGCGATAGAAGTGATATTTATTATCAGTCCACTCTTTTGCTTTCGCATTTGAGGTAACACCGCCTTCATCATATGTATTGGGCCATTAAAATTGGTATCGAAAACCTTTAAAATTTCATCATGTGGCGTTTCTTCAATCGGGCCAGTAATTCCGATACCTGCATTATTTATCAAAACATCAAGTTTTCCCTCGTTGGAAATCACTTTAGAAACTGCATCTCGTATGGTACCCACATCTGTAACATCCATTTCAAGAAGTTCAAATGAATTGAAGCTCGAATGCTTGTTTAATTTTCGAGTTGTACCATAAACTATAAATCCATTTGTCTTTAAAAACAAACCAATTGATTTACCGATACCAGAAGAACCTCCCGTAATTAAAACAACCTTAGAACTCATAATTCCGGCAAATTAACGAATAATAACCAACAGTTAAAATAGTTTGCTTCCTTGACTTTTGGGTACAAAAAAAGGCAAGCTACCTACATCGCACCGCTACAACCATATACCCTTGCTGCGTTCCCACCCTGGGGGATTCTACAGGAGCTGGTCGTGTAGGACTTGCCAACTGCAAATATACAATCTTTTCATTTTTACATTCATAATTTTAGGGTAAATATTGCCCATGGTTTGCGGTTTGGTGTTATTTTTGCCCCAAAGGTTTCAATAGTAGGGTTTTAGCTAAAACACTATTCTTGTACTCTAATGATAGTCCATCTATTTTATCAAATAATCATCAACAAAGCTAACCTTATGATCAAAGTTTTCTTCTCAACAATTTCTCTTCTACTCTTTTTAGCCTGTGGTGGAGAAAACCATCAACCTCAAGACCTTTTCGCAATAAAGCTTGAGGGAGATAAAAAACAGTTTCAACAAAATGAATCGATTGATATTGGTTTGGACAATAAGTTGGATAAAACTATCAAAAGTGTCCGATACAGCATAGATGGGAAAGAGCTTACTGTTTCTAACAATAGTATCACCTTCGATATTCCGACCTTAGGAAACAAAACGTTAAAGGCAGTGGTTGATTACGATGAAACCTCTGTAGAAATATCGAAAAACATCAAGATTTTAGCTGAAAAGGCTCCAGAACTATATACCTATGAAATTATAAAGGAGTACCCACATGACAACAGAGCTTATACGCAAGGTCTTGAATTTTATCAAGATACCCTCTACGAAAGCACAGGTAAAAAAGGACGTTCTTCTCTGCGAAAAGTAGACTACAAGACTGGTAAAGTGTTAAAGCAAATAGATCTTGACAATACTATTTTCGGTGAAGGCATGACCATTCTGAATGGAAAAATATACCAGCTTACCTGGCAAAGTCACATTGGGTATGTCTATGATTTAAAAGACTTTAAAAAGATTGATAGCTTTCAATATGGTGAAAGTAAAGAAGGTTGGGGTCTTGCGAATGATGGCGAGAAACTTTTCAAAAGTGATGGCACGGAGAACATTTGGTTCTTGAACCCTGAAACACTTGTTGAAGAAGGACATACACAAACCGTTACAAACTCATCTATCTTCAACAAAACAAACGAATTGGAATATGTGGCTGGTAAACTATATGCGAATGTTTATCAAAAGTCAGGAGTCATGATTATTGATGCAAAAAGTGGGGCGATTGAAGGTGTTGTTAATTTCGGGGGATTAAGTAAAAAAGTAACCAAAACACCCAATTGGGTCGACACCGATAATGTTCTTAACGGTATTGCTTACCACCCAACGAGAAAAACATTCTTCGTTACCGGCAAAGACTGGGACAAACTTTTCGAAGTCAAAATCATTAAGAAGTAAATTACCTCAAGGCAAGTCCGCGAGGCATTGGAAGGAAAATTAACATTAATATTGACGCAAGGATCAGAGCCGTTTAAACCTGCCCCTCTGGCAGACGGGTCTCGATTATCAAGTAATCTTTATGGAATACTATGAAAAGGTATTGACGGTTGCATCTGATGATTTAGATGATTTAAATCACGTAAACAATGTACGCTATGTACAATGGATTCAAGATGTTTCGAAAGAACACTGGCAGAATTATGCTTCGTCGCAAATACAGGAGGACGTGGTCTGGGTCGTTATGAATCATAATATTACATACAAAAATGCCGCGCAATTGGGTGATGAAATCAAAATTCAAACACATATTGCTGAAAGTAGGGGTGCCACTTGTATTCGCGTTGTTGAAATGTACAATGCCATAACAAATCAACTTTTATTACGTTCAAAAACTGAATGGTGCTTGCTAAATGCAAAAACTTTACGACCTATGCGTATTTCAGAAGAAATCAAAAACGTCTTTTCCTGAAAACGTCTTATTGAAAATATGAATTTTAGCTATGCGTTCTTTTTTCGTTTCTCTTCTAATTCTTGCCCTTGTTGCTCTAGTTAGTTCGTGCCGAAAGGACTTGGAATATGCACCAAGTAACGGGAATTTGGAATTTTCAAAAGACACCATATTCTTAGATACTATTTACACAAACCTCACCAGCAGCACACGAACGTTAAAGGTGTACAACAGAACACGTGATGATATCGAAATTCCTTCAATCCGCTTGTCTCAGGGACAAAATAGCAGCTATCGATTGAACGTAGATGGAGTTGCGGGAAAAGAGTTTGAGGGTATCCAGATACTTGCTCAGGATAGTATTTTCATTTTTATTGAAACTACTTTTAACGTTCCTGATACTGCTCTAAATGAATTTCTGTATACCGATGCCATTCAATTTGATAATGGTGAATACCTGCAGGAGGTACAACTGGTAACCTTAATCAAAGACGCTGTTTTCTTGTATCCAAAAAGTCTGCCTGACGGCTCGAAAGAAACTGTTTTGATTGGGTTTGATGATTCTGGAAACGAAATCCGAGCCGAAGGATTTGAATTGGAAGACGACCAGTTGAATTTTACAAATCAAAAACCCTATGTCATTTATGGTTATGCCGTAGTTCCCGAAGGAAAAGAGCTTATCGTTGATGCTGGTAGTCGTGTCCACTTTCATAAAGATTCTGGAATGCTGATAAAATCCAACGCTTCATTACAAGTCAACGGAGGACTTAGTGAAGATCAAGACCTGCTAGAAAATGAAGTGATTTTCTCTGGAGACAGGTTGGAAAGTGAGTTAACAAATGTTGCAGGCCAATGGGGGACTTTATGGATTACCTCGGGTAGTATCAATAACACCATAAATTATTTAACCCTTAAAAACGCCACCGTAGGTTTATTGGTTGACGGAGATGGTATTCTAAACTCGCCTACCCTAACAGTAACCAACTCTCAAATTTATAATAGCGCAAGTGTGAACCTGTGGGGCAAAAAAGCAGCAATTAACGCAGAAAACGTAGTCTTAGGAAGTTCAGGGAATACCTCACTGTTCTTAAATTTAGGAGGTAAATATGAATTTGCACATTGTACTGTCGCGAACTACTGGAGTAATGGCTTCCGTGGGGGAACGGCATTAGAAATTGATAATTTCACACGTTCGTCTAATGGTGAACTGGAAAGAGCAGAGTTCTTCAATTGCATTATAGACGGGAATAATGCCATTGAACTCGTTTTAAGAAACAACAATACAAACCTATTTGAATACTCATTTATTAATTGCCTCTTGAAGTTTAGGGATTCTGGCGGAATGTTTGATTCAGACCCGCTTTACGACTTTGGAAATTTAAGTTTGTATAAGGAGGTATTTATCAATGAGGACGCCAACTATCTGAATGTCGCCAAAAACGATTTTAGAATAGAAAACCCTTCAGCTGCGGAAGGAAGGGCTAATATCGGAACCGCATTGCGAATTCCCTTTGATCTTTTAGGAATTGACCGAACATCATCTCCTTCAATCGGAGCGTATCAAATATCAACACAAAATTAAATTATAAGATTTTTCTTTCTTTTTTCAAAAGATATCATCAAATTTTAACAAAAGTCTTGAATTTTAAACAAAAACCTCCATTTATATAAGGTTTACCTCATCCATTTTTCGCAACACTATCAGTACTTTGCAAATATAGTATTGAAATTTTGTCCTATACATACACCATAATCGATTCAGAGACCTCTGCGACTCTAAACTTGCAACACCATTTAGCTAAATGTGGTGAGTTTGATTGCGTAGCAATTGCCGAAAATAGCGCGGAGGGACTAAATGCTATTTTAAAGTATACGCCTGATATTGTTTTCGTTAACTTAAATGAAAATGCCGGCTCCTATTTTCAAATGAGTGTTGAGCTACATCAATACACAAGTAATCTTCCAATTTATATTGGTATTTCAAAGACGAAGAATCACGCTTATGAGGCCATAAAGAATAACTTTTTCGATTATTGGTTATTACCCTACGATGAGTTCGATGTTCGAAAAACGATAATGCGATTAACAAAAACTATGCCTCAAGAGGTTCAGGCCCAGACCATATGTTTAAAATCCTATCGTGACTTTCATTATATAAACACAAATGACATACTTTATTTGAAAGCCGACAATAATGCCACTGAATTCATTATGAAAGATGGAACAATAAATCATGCTTTCAAAACGTTGAAAACCTTCGAAGGTCAGATGCCAAAAAACTTCATACGTATACACCAAAGCTATATCGTAAATAGCGACTATATCTCCCGTATTAGCTACGGAAAAGCCAGCTGTACCTTAAAATATAAAAAACAGCAATTGCCTTTCTCAAAATCATACCGGGAAAATATTGACACGCTAAAGAAACTCCTGACAAAAAACGCAATTTCCTCCTTAAATTAATCGAATACTCTCAGATTTAATTCGAATACTCTCAAAACTGGACCATCTACTTTCAAAATTTCTAGACTGCCTTCTTCATAATAGCTGTTGTATAATTTTGTTTAAACATAACAAGCAAAAATTCAACCCCTTAAAACAAAATGAACATGAAGAAAGTAGCAAGTATTTTGGCAGTAGCGGTATTCGCAGTAAGTATGATAGCAACTCAAGCAGAAAAAATAGACTTAGATTTTGACTTAGCGACAATGTTAACTTGTGCTGACTGTCCTGATGAAGATCCTAGAGGAGGAACAGCATAAATTTTTATCTTATTTCATATGGAGCTCCAAATGCAATGCATTTGGAGCTTTTTTTTTATCTTGTAGGAAAAAGTTGAATGCTAAAACCATCCCCGTTCCAGAAACCATCCTTCCTTGCTGTTTTATTTTTGTTTTGTTGGGTATCTGCTTGTCAGAACCAAAATAGTTCTAAGGGTTCCGTAAGAACTGTTGAACCCGATAGTATACAAATCTGGATTAACCAAAGCAAATTGGCAGATATTACTCCGGAGGTAAAATCCGATCTATTAAATAAGGCCTTAAACAAAGCCAGTTCTCTTTCTAACGACTCACTAAAAGCAAGATTTTTTACTCAGCTATCTTTAATCAATTACAACCTCAAGGATTCCTCAAGATTTAGAAAAATTAATTCTAAGGCTATTCAACTCAATAAAATCATGGGTGATTCGTCCAACCTAGGAGAAGTTTATTGGGATTTAGCAGCTTTTTTGAGCCAACACAACATAAAAGATAGTGCTTATTTTCACTACAAGGAAGCACAGCTGATATTTGAAGCCTTGGACGATCAATTTCGTGCAGGTCAATTACTGCGAAGTATGGCAAATATTCAATCAGATATTGGGGATAATTCTGGCGCTGAAGCAACAATCATAAAAGCAATCAAAAAGCTAAAACCCCTAAAGAAATATCGTGAACTTGCCAGATGTTATGACCTTCTAGCTGATAACGCTAAATTGTTAAACGAACATGAAAGGGCTTTGAATCACTATAACGAATCTTTAGATTATTATAAAAAGGCCAACGCTTCTCCAGTTAGAATTCTTATTACAAAACATAATATGGCGCTAGTTTATCAAAAACAAGGACAGCATAAAAAAGCGATACCAATTTTTCTAGAGGTTCTAGCTCTTGAAAATTTTAAACAAGAAAATATTTCTTTTTATGGGAAGGTATTAAATAATCTAGGCTATAGTTATCTTAAAAGTGAGCAATATGAAAAGCTTCCAGGCCCATTTCTCGAGGCCCAAAAAGTGCAGGATAGCATAAATGATATAAGAGGTAAATCTTCTGGGGCTTTAAAGTTTGCCGAGTACCATTTAATGGTAAAAGATTCCGCCAAGGCCCTAAGTAACTTGAAAGCCTCCGAAAGTCTAGCACTTGCAACGGGTGATAGTAAGCTTCGACTAAATGTTTTAAGAATGTTACCAAAAGCTGACACCAAAAATGCAGTAAAATACTCTGAACAGTTCATCACTCTTAACGACAGCCTGCAGATGCAAGAACGTCAGATTAGAAATAAATTTGCGCGCATCCAATTCGAAACTGACGAATTTATCGCCGAGAATGAGGTTCTGGCGCGTGAAAAACAACTCTGGACAGGTATAGCCGCCTCCCTAATTTTACTAGGACTCGCTAGTTTTATCATCATTAATCAACGCGTAAAAAACAGAATTCTAAAGTTCAGACAGCAACAACAGGCGAATAACCAAGAGATATTCAACCTCATGTTAGCTCAAGGTGAAAAAGTGGAGGAAGGCAAAAAAATGGAGCAAAAGCGGGTTTCCGAAGAGCTACACGATGGTGTTCTAGGTAAAATGCTAGGGGCCCGTATGATGTTACTGGGTCTCAATAAAAAAACAGACCCCGAAGCAATCGGGGAAAGAGCAAAAGCCATCTCAATTCTGCAAGATGTCGAAGGTGAAGTCCGATCTATTTCTCACGATTTAAGTCACGCCGCTTATCAAAAAATTCATAACTTTATTCTTTCGATTAAAGAGTTGGTGCAAACTATTGAAAATGCCTCGAAAATAAATATTGATTTTAATTTTACTGATGAATTGGATTGGGATGCATTGAGTGGGGAAATCAAGATTAACTTGTACCGAATGGTTCAAGAAAGTCTTCAGAATTCGGTAAAACATGCCAATTGCGAAAATATTTACATGAATTTTTTTTCAGATGAGAGTTTACTAACAGTCAATATAGTGGATGACGGAAAGGGATTTGTACAAAAAAGAGGTAAAAGAGGAATTGGCATACGAAATATGGCCTCTCGAATAAAAAAAATAAATGGTAATTGGGATATTAAAAGTGAAGTTGGAAAAGGAACAACAGTTACTTTTATTATACCACTAGTTTCGAACGATAGTGAAAATGCCCCAAGCATCTCACCAAAAAAAAGCAACCTACAAGAAATATAGTATATGGAAATAATACGCATTTTGGCGATTGATGATCACGAGATGACCACTACTGGTTATAAGTACATCTTAGAAGGAGAACCTTTTGAAAATTTTGAGGTAAGAGTTGATATCGCCACAACCTATGAAATGGGTCAAGAAAAAATTGAGTTTTCTGCTCGATCTTTGAAGTATGATATTATTTTACTGGATATACAATTGTTTCCAGCTCATTCAAATGAAATTAGAAGTGGAGAAGATTTGGGAATTTTAGCTCGAAAAATTTCTCCTGAATCGAAAGTGGTTTTCATGTCTTCTTTCAGTGATAATCTTCGTATTAACAGTATTTTCAAATCAGTGGACCCAGATGGCTATATGGTTAAATCCGAAATCGATGAAAAATCCCTAAGAACAATGGTGGAAACAGTGATTACAAAACCTCCTTATTACACCGCCGGAGCTTTCGCCGCTATTCGGAGAAGAATGACTAGTGATATAGTAGTTGATGAATTAGATAAAAAAATATTGTATTACTTGTCCATTGGAACCAGAACAAAAGATATTGCACCTCTAATCTCCTCGGCAACTACGACCGTTGAGTCTCGCAAGCGACAATTAAAGACACTTTTTGGTATAGAAAGTGGCAATGACATCACTTTAATCGAAGAAGCGCGAAAAAAAGGCTTCATTTAATCGATTTTTTTAACCTCCTCTTTAAATATAAATATCTGATAATTAGATTTTTAAGGAATTCAGATTTTACCAACTAAGGAAAACCTCCATATTTATACGGTTTTTCTATGGTGCTGTGAAATGGTTTAAAATTAACTTTACTCTTAAGAGCTAACCATTTTATTATTGCCGTATGCCGTTAAACAAGGATAATTTTGATAACTTTTCACGCGTTGGATTTAACAAGAATTTAGAAATAGAAGGTCTTGATTGCTTTACCAAAAATCTCGAAAAACACTTTTTTTCCCAAGTAACAGTTCGAAACTGCTCTATTTCGAATGACTCGGTGAATCTTGTCATTGAATTAGATTGTAATTTCGGTTTAACCGAAACTTTGCATCATTTCGAAAAAGAGACATGGGGAAATTTTCAATCGCAAGAAAAATCTTTTGCAGGTGCGCTTCAACAATTGAAAGAGTGTAATGACCTGCCAATAGAAGTCGAAGAATTTTCTCTTTTTTTGAAAGACACCTCCATTATTATTAATAGAATTTACGATGAGAGCATTTCATTACAGCTAGAAAATATTCTAATCAAACTGAACGAGCACGCTATCAATTTCACGAAAGGATTTACTGAAATTCCATTTGAGGTATACATTCCGGTCTTTGAAGACAATGTCATGGAAAATGAGCATACACTTCTAATGAATATAAAATCGGGAAACAATAGCGAACAAGACTACTTCAGTTTTTGGGGGCTTTACTACTATTCAGAAGATGATGCTGTTGTTTATGATTTAAAAAATCGATCAATAATCATAGGCAATCTTCAAATGCTAAATAGATAGAATTCAATCTCAAATCTATAATTCTAGTATTAGGCATTAAAAAGAGCTTTACCAGCCATCAATTTGTTAACTTTTGACTTTACGTTAGCTATAATAGCTTCATCTTCAGCATTTATCAGGACTTCATCTACCAAATCAACAATTGTAGCCATATCGTTCTCAATCAAGCCTCTGGTCGTTATAGCCGCAGTACCAAATCGAATTCCTGAAGTAACAAAAGGAGATTTGTCATCAAAAGGCACCATATTTTTATTCGCCGTAATGTCAGCCGCTACCAAAACTCTTTCTGCATCTTTACCTGTTATATCCTTATTGCGGAGATCAATCAACATCATATGATTGTCAGTACCTCCAGAAATAATATGATAGTCTTTTGCAACAAATGCGGCGGCCATCGCTTCTGCATTTTTCTTAACCTGAAGCATATAATGAAGAAAATCGTCTTTTAATGCTTCCCCAAAGGCAATTGCTTTTCCCGCAATAATATGCTCAAGAGGTCCTCCCTGATTGCCTGGAAAAACAGCCAAGTTTAGCAACGCAGACATTTTTCTAAGGTTACCATTTTTTAAGGTGATTCCAAATGGGTTATCGAAATCTTTACCCATTAAAATAAGCCCTCCTCTTGGTCCTCTAAGTGTTTTGTGCGTTGTAGTGGTAACGATATGACAATGTGGAATTGGGTCATTTAATATTCCCTTGGCTATCAAACCTGCAGGATGCGAAATATCGGCCAACAAAAGAGCTCCAACACTATCAGCAATTTCTCGAAAACGTTTAAAGTCCATATCCCTTGAATAAGCCGAGGCTCCCGCAATTATCATTTTAGGCTTTTCACGACTAGCAATTTCTTGAATAGAATCATAGTTTAAAACTCCAGTCTCCTCTTCTACTCCATAAAAAACAGGATTGTATAACCTTCCAGAAAAATTTACCGGTGAGCCGTGCGTTAAATGTCCACCATGAGATAAATCAAAACCAAGAATTGTATCACCTGGCTTCAAACAAGCATGATATACAGATGCATTGGCCTGCGAGCCCGAATGTGGCTGAACATTCGCATATTCTGCTCCAAACAGTTGTTTGGCACGATCTATCGCCAATTGTTCAATTTTATCAACAACCTCGCAACCTCCGTAATAACGCTTTCCTGGGTATCCTTCGGCATATTTGTTCGTAAGAACTGAGCCACAAGCTTCCATTACTTGCGGGCTAGTGAAATTTTCCGAAGCTATTAGTTCAATTCCACTAAGTTGACGCTCTTTTTCATCATTAATAAGGTCAAAAATTATCTCGTCGCGTTGCATATAAAGAGTTTATGTTAAATGAAGAGCAAAAGTACAAATTGCGAGCAGTAAATTAGAAGAAAAGAATATATTTGAATAGGAATTTATCAAATAAAAATTAACAATTGTTGTATGCTTGAGAGTACAAATAATCCGAATAAAAAAACATGGCTTAATGTAACGGAAAATTCAGATTTTCCTATTCAAAATATTCCTTTTGGTGTGTTTTTAACAAGAGAAGACATCATTACAATTGGAACAAGAATAGGTGACACTGCTATTGATTTAGGGGCATTACATCAATTGGGTTATTTTGAAGGCATCCCACTAACCGAAGATATTTTTCTACAAGACACTTTGAATGATTTTATTTCCGACGGAAAGAAAACATGGCGCGCGGTAAGAAATCGAATTAGTGAAATTTTTGATATTGAAAATAGTACGCTTCAAAGTAATGAAGAACACAAAAAGGTTGTCCTCTTTTCTATGGATGAAATAGAAATGAAGCTTCCTGTTCAGATAGGAGATTATACTGATTTTTATTCCAGCAAAGAGCATGCAACGAACGTGGGAACCATGTTTCGTGACCCTGAAAATGCGCTCTTGCCCAACTGGCTTCATATTCCAGTAGGGTATCATGGTAGGAGTTCTACCATAATTCCGAGTGGAACACCCGTCCGAAGACCATTAGGACAACAGTTCCCAAAAGGAGCTGAAAAACCTATTTTCGGACCTTCAAGATTAGTGGATTTTGAGCTTGAAATGGCATTCATAACAACCGATGCCAATACATTGGGAGAGCATGTTCCTATTGAAGAAGCTGAAGACTACATTTTCGGAATGGTACTTTTTAACGATTGGAGTGCGCGAGATATTCAGAAATGGGAGTATGTTCCTTTAGGCCCATTTTTGGCGAAGAATTTTGCTTCTTCAATTTCTCCATGGATTGTTACGATGGATGCCCTAGAACCTTTTAGAGTTGATAGTCCGAAGCAAGAACCAAAGCCTTTCCCTTACTTACAGCAAATGGGTAAGCACAGTTTTGATATTCATCTCGAAGTCGCTATTCAACCCGAAAACAATGAAGCAACTACAGTGTCTAAATCCAACTTTAAATATATGTATTGGACGATGGCTCAACAATTGGCCCACCACACCATTAACGGATGCATTGTAAATAGTGGTGATATGATGGGCAGCGGTACTATCTCGGGCCCTACTTCGGACTCCTATGGGTCGATGCTTGAGCTGTCATGGCAAGGAACAAAACCTGTTCCCCTAAACAATGGTGAAACAAGAAAATTCATTCAGGATAATGATACCGTTATTTTAACAGGATATTGTCAAAAAAATGGTGTTCATATTGGATTCGGTGAGGTGTCTACCAAGTTACTTCCGGCTCTGTTACAAGAAAAATAATTTGCTGTTCAGCCTTTATGTTATAGTGGTTATACGATAATTTGTTGTTTTTCCGTTAGAAGCAAATACGTTTTTGGCATGGCTGTTGAATTTATTCCCCCAAAACGTTAATACATCTATTATGAAGAAAATGATACTCTTAGTACCTATTTTGGTTTTATTAATTGCGTGTGGAGGCGTAAAGAAAACGCAGAAAGCCCTAAATGCGGGTGATTATTCGAACGCCATAAACAATGCACTCCAAAATTTAGCGGAAAACAAAACGAAAAAAAGTCATCAACCCTACATTGTACTTTTGGAAGATGCTTTTAAGAAAAATACCGAACGTGAATTGAAGTATATTGCCTTCTTAGAAAAAGACGGAAATGAGGCTAGTTATGAAGACATTTATAAAAGTTATGTCAGCCTACGAGACATCCAAGAAAGAATACGACCACTATTGCCGCTCAGAATTACTGAGGAAAATAGAGACGCTGAGTTTTCTTTTAGCAACTATGAAAATGATATCATAGACTACAAAGAAGATTTATCTGAATATCTTTTTGATAATGCTGAAGATTTATTGACTAATGCAGTAACGAAGCGGGATTATAGAAAAGCCTATAATGATTTTGTGTATCTAGAAGAAATCAACCCAGGATTTGAAGATACTAGACAAAAGATTGAAGAAGCTCATGAAAAAGGAATTGACTATGTAGAGGTTCAAGTGCTGAATAACTCGAATCAGATAATACCTGTTCGACTATCAGAGGAACTCTTAAATTTCAATACTTTTGGTTTAGATGATCTTTGGACGAAATACCATAGTAATCCAGTGTCTAATATCAAATATGATTATGGAATGCAAGTCTCCTTCAATCAAATTGATATTTCGCCTGAACAATTAAGTGAAAAGGAAATCATCAGGGAAAAACAAATCAAAGATGGTTACAAATATGCAACAGATTCAAATGGTAATGTTGTAAAGGACAGTCTTGGCAATAAGATTAAAATCGACAAGTTCAAAACCGTTCGATGTAGATTTAATCAGTTTACCCAATTCAAGTCTGCGCGAGTAGCCGGAAATGTAATTTATCTTGATTTCAAAACCAAGCAACAATTGAATTCGTATCCATTAGCTAGTGAGTTCATTTTTGAGCATATATATGCTAATATTGACGGAGATAAAAGAGCTTTGGACAATGATTTAAGACCCTACCTAGATCAGGTTGCCATTCCCTTTCCAACTAATGAGCAAATGGTCTACGATGCAGGTGAAGATTTGAAGGCACGAATAAAATCGATTGTAGGAAGACATCGATTTAACTAAATGTTATATAAAGTTATTAAACGTCTTTGTTTCTGGTTGAACCGTACAAAGACGTTTTTATTATATGAACTTTTGTACATCAATTTCTGCAATCGCTCCGTGTGACGAATGCGCTACTGTTGTACCGTTTTTAATTACCAATAGTTGTGGTGATTGGTGCATCACTTGAAACCTGTACCCTACTTCGTTAGATACTTCTCGAAAAGCATGCAAGTCTAAATAGTATAAATCAGCCTGGTTTTCTGTTAGCTCATAGCTACTTTTAAACATATTGATAACCATTCTACTTATACCACATGTTGTGGAATGCTTGAAAATAAACTGTGGTTTTGAAAGGGATTTTTTCTCAATTTCTTCCAACTGTTCAAGAGAGGTCAAAGCTATCCATGGAATACTTTTTTCCTCCTTCTTCTCTTTATTTCCTTTGCCTCCAAACAAACCGCCAAAAACTCCCATAATTTTAATTTCTATTAATTACCTTGAATAAGTCGTAGGCTACACAAATACTTACAACTGCCGAAATGTCCTGTTTTTGTTGAGGTTAAGCGACATTTTGTCGGGTTACTTGTATTGGTAAGGTTGTTGACTTAAAGCTGTTAAAAGTAAGCAATCCCAAAAAATATATAGAAATGAACTTTAATAATTATACCATAAAATCACAAGAAGCCCTCCAGCAAGCGCAATTGCTTGCACAAGAAATGGGGCATCAACAGATTGAAAACGAACACCTTTTTCAGTCCATTTCAGAAGTGGATGAAAATGTGCTACCGTTTATATTAAAAAAGCTGAACATCAATGTTGAGCTTCTTAAACAGATACTTGAAAAAGAGTTGGAAAACTTCCCTAAAGTTTCAGGTGGAGAACTTATGATTTCTCGTGAGGCGAACAAAGCACTAAACGAAGCCAGTATCATAGCTAAAAAAATGGAAGACGAATTCGTATCCATAGAACACCTGATAGTGGCCATTCTTAAATCAAAAAGTAAGATTGCTCAAATTCTAAAGGACCAAGGCGCTACAGAAAAAGATTTAAAGTCAGCGATTGAAGAACTGCGTAAAGGTGGCAAGGTAACCTCTCAAAGTGCAGAAGAAACCTATAATTCATTGGACAAATATGCCAATAATCTAAACGCCCTCGCTGATAGTGGAAAATTAGACCCCGTAATTGGTAGGGACGACGAGATTCGACGCATTCTTCAGATTTTATCGAGGAGAACAAAAAACAATCCAATTTTGGTGGGGGAACCCGGAACTGGTAAAACAGCAATCGCAGAGGGTCTAGCTCATCGCATAATTCAAGGCGATGTTCCTGAAAATTTAAAGGATAAAATGATTTATTCTTTGGATATGGGTGCCCTGATAGCGGGAGCGAAATATAAGGGTGAATTTGAGGAACGCTTAAAGTCTGTTATTAAAGAAGTTACCTCTTCTGATGGGGACATTGTTCTTTTTATTGATGAGATACATACACTAGTTGGTGCCGGTGGCGGTCAGGGTGCAATGGATGCCGCAAATATTTTGAAACCTGCTTTGGCTCGAGGAGAACTTAGGGCAATAGGAGCAACCACTTTAGATGAATATCAAAAATACTTTGAACAAGACAAGGCTTTAGAACGAAGGTTTCAAAAGGTTACTGTAAACGAGCCTGATACTGAAAGTGCAATCTCGATTCTTAGAGGAATCAAAGAAAAATACGAGGCACATCACAAAGTCCGGATTAAAGATGAAGCTGTTATCGCCGCAGTAAAGCTTTCTCAGCGTTATATCACAAGTCGATTTTTGCCAGACAAGGCCATTGATTTAATGGATGAGGCTGCATCAAAACTCCGGATGGAAATCAATTCAAAACCTGAAGAATTGGATGTACTAGACCGCAAAATCATGCAACTGGAAATTGAGATAGAAGCTATAAAACGTGAAGATGACAAGGCTAAACTGAAGTCTTTGAATGTAGACTTAGCAAATTTCAAAGAAGAACGAAATGAGATTTTCGCAAAGTGGGAAGGTGAAAAAATTGTAGTCGACAATATTCAAAAAACAAAACAGGATATTGAAAACTTCAAGCAGGAGGCCGAACGCGCTGAACGTAATGGTGATTATGGTCAAGTAGCAGAACTTCGATATGGGAAAATCAAAGATGCTCAAGAAAACTTGGAGCATCTACAGCAAGAATTACAACAGCAGCAAGAAATCGGAACTCTAATTAAAGAGGAGGTAACCAACGAGGATATCGCAGAGGTCGTCGCCAAATGGACTGGAATTCCGGTAACTAAAATGCTGCAAAGTGAACGCGAAAAGCTATTGCGACTTGAAAACGTGTTACACAAAAGAGTTGTAGGTCAGGAAGAAGCTATTGCTGCGGTTTCAGATGCTATCAGAAGAAGTAGAGCAGGCTTACAGGACACCAAAAAACCAATAGGTTCGTTCCTTTTCTTAGGCACAACGGGCGTTGGAAAAACAGAGTTGGCTAAAACCTTGGCTTCTTATTTATTTGATGATGAGAACGCAATGACGAGAATTGATATGAGTGAATACCAAGAAAGTCATTCTGTGAGTCGATTGGTGGGAGCTCCTCCCGGGTATGTGGGTTATGATGAAGGGGGACAGCTTACTGAAGCCGTTCGAAGACGCCCCTACTCTGTCGTGTTATTGGATGAGATTGAAAAAGCACATCCAGATACTTTTAATGTTCTGCTGCAGGTTTTAGATGAAGGAAGGTTAACAGATAATAAGGGACGCATTGCTGATTTTAAAAATGCCATTATTATTATGACAAGTAATATTGGAAGCCATATTATACAAGAGAAATTCGAAGGCACGGAAAATATCGAAAGTGCCACCGAAATTGCTCGCGTTGAAGTCTTAGGACTTTTGAAACGATCTGTTCGGCCAGAGTTCTTAAATAGAATTGACGATATTGTGATGTTTACACCTTTGTCTAGCGAAGACATTGCAAAAATTGTAAGACTACAATTAAATCAATTAAAAAAGATGGTAGCGTTACAAAATATTACAATAGATGCCACAGAAGAAGCCGTTGAGTACCTCGCTAGAAAAGGATACGACCCTCAATATGGAGCCCGACCCGTAAAACGTATTATTCAAAAAGAGGTGCTCAATAATTTATCAAAAGAAATATTGAGCGGAAAAATCAAAACAGATAGCATTGTTTTAATCGATTCCTTTGATGGTAAGTTGGTCTTTAGAAATCAAAACGAATTGGTAAAATAAAATAGTTTAACTAATTTAAAAGCATCCTTAAGATAGAAATATTAAAGGATGCTTTTTTACAAAAATATATACCATACAGTATATAGTTTTTTTATATTCGTATAAAATTGCTTACACCTTATGTCAACCAAAGCTGAGAGAACTACCGCCTTTATTATTGAAACTGTTGCGCCAGTTTTCAATAAACATGGATATGTTGGCACAAGTATGAGCGATCTCACAGAGGCTACAGGCCTTACCAAAGGCGCAATCTATGGTAATTTTGAAAACAAAGAAGCTTTGGCACTTTCCGCTTTTGAATACAATAGCAATAAGTTACTGAACAAAATAGATGAAAAATTAGAAGAAGGAAAAACTGCCATAGAAAAGATTTTCGTCTTGACTAATTTTTATCGCAACTATGATGTCTTTACCTTGGATATGGGTGGTTGCCCAATTTTAAATATCGGTGTAGATGCCCAGCATAATAATCCTTTGCTTAGTGCTGCGGCAAAAGAAACCATAAAAACTATTGAAGGTAAAATAGCATTGGTTTTTGAAAACGGTGTCAATTCCGGAGAGATTCGAATTCCGGTAACACCACTTCAATTTGCCAAACAGCTATATACAATGCTACAAGGCGCTGTTGCGATGTCAACTATGACCCGTGATAGAAAATACCTTATCAATACGGTAGCTTACCTGGAACAATTGGTAAATAAAGAAATCAAGAAGTAATCTTTCAAACTATGTGATATAAAAAAAGAGGCTCTAAATAGAACCTCTTCTTTTTCAATTCGCTTGCAGTAGCAAATTTACTTTCCAACTACTCGGAAGATCCATGTTTTACCACCATACTGACCATTGAACTTACTATCTCTTCCTTGTCTTGCCGCGCTTATCGTATCATAACGTTCGAGGTACGCGTAATTATACTTATTTAAACTTCTAAAGAATGACTTTGGTTGAAGCCCCTTTCTTCTCAAGTCTGCCATAAAAGCATCAAAATACTTTTTCGTTCCAAATACGTTGGCTATTAAATAGTAGCCAGGTTCTAAGCCGTCTTCATTAGCGACTTCTTCATATTTTTCACCTGCCCGCGGTTTGACAACTTCAGTCTCAATCTGTTTAGCTGCTTCCGCCCTAACCGCGGCCTCTTCTGCCGCCTTCTTGATGGCTAGCTCCTCTGCTTCATTAGCTCTTGTTATAGAATCTAAACGTTGCTTTTCTCTTAACTTTGTTGCTTCAACAATTGCTTCAGCCCTTTTAGCTTCATTTATAGAATCCAGTTGTTGTTGCTCTTTCAACTTAAGCTCAGCTGCAATTGCTACTGCTTTTCTAACGTCACTAATTGAGTCTAATCTTCTTTGTTGTTCGATTCTTTGAGCTTCGGCTGATGTCTCTTCGTCTCTCTTTTTCTTAAGTTCTTCTTGGCGTTGCTGTTCTTTTAGCTTTTCCGCTCGAGCAAGTTCGGCTGCTTTTTTAGCCTCTTCAGCCTCAAGTTCTTTGGCTTTTTTAGCTTCCTCAGCATCTTTTTTTGCTTGTTCTTCTTCCTGCTTTTTAAGTAGGTCCAAAGCTTCTTTTTCTTTCTTGACCTCAGCAATTGAGTCTTTGCGCTGTTGCTTCTCTAGTGCCTTTTGTTCCGCAGCTAGCCTACGGATTTCTTTCTTATCGACTTTGGCATTTGTTTCATCAATGATTTCTTCTGTTGGATTTACTTCTATTACCTCTTCCGTCTTCTCTTCATGTATCTCCTCTAGTTCATCCGTCTCTTCCTCATCTGGATTAGCCATTTTTTCCGCCTTTTCGAGCTCCTCTTGAATTTCCTCGTTGGTGAGGTCCTCTCCTATTAATACTACTTGTTCAGTATCGTCTAGTATTCCACTCGCTACAACTGGTCTTCTTGTATCCGGTTTCCCGAGATAATAGGAAGCTATAATTTCAAAGGATGGGTCCTTGGAATTTAGCGATGCACTTGTTCCAAACTCGACCAAAGCTCCTAAAGAAAACCGATTGAAAAAAGTTCCTCCAGCACCTACCGAAATTCCGTAGAAATTATTGTAACCTGATTGTATCCAAAACTTTTGGGTGCTAAATAAAGCATTTAGTCCTATTTGATTTTCCTGTTCAGGAATTGTTCTCAAATAAATAGAGGGACGGATATATGCCGTAGAATCAGAAGCCATTACCGGGAAATCATAGGATGCCATTCCCATAAAAATCTTATCCGAGGGAGCGGTATTTGCAGCATTATCAGTAAAATTATAGTCGAATAAGTTTTCTGAAGCCAGGCTCAGCGAAAAATTCTCCACCTGTATATTAAACCCAGGCGCAACTTGTAGAATAAAATCGTCGGTAGGAATTGACTGAGGAATGCCAGGTATGGGGGTTACAGGAAAACGGGTATCTGCAATTTGCTGTTGAAATCCGAAAACATTGGCTCCAACAGAAAGTTTAATCAATCGATTAAATTCAATTTGATAAGCATAATTAAGAGCGCCACCAGTATTAAAATAGATTCCTGTATTGTGCTGAAAAAAACCAATGCCTGCTACTGAATTTTTATTCAGACTTCTCGAGTAGTTTAGAAACAGGGTTGTAGGATCAGTATCCACATCTTGCCATTGCCATCTAGTCCAAAAAGCTACGGATTGGGGGTTATTCCTATCCAGTGAAAACGCTGGATTAAATAGGCTGGCATTATATTGAGTTAACGCATGTTGTCTCAAATCAGCTGGAAGTGAAACTTCCTGTGCTTGACCTAGAAAAAAAAATAAAAAAATTGCTACTAGAACAGCTGGTTTGAACATATGCAAAAAAACAAAAAACCACTTGTTCTACATACTATTTTCCGGTAATTTTAGTTAAAATAGAAGAAAAGTTTTCAACAATTCGACCAACTAATTATGAGACAGCTAAAAGTAGTATTAATTTCTCTTTTCCTATTGAGTATTGTAGGATGCAAGGAAGACCCTAAAGTAATCGTTGCTGAACCGGTTGACACCGGAGTTTCAACTTTCTATTTTATTCGACATGCTGAGAAAGACAGGAGTAATTCAGAAAACTCTGACCCCGAATTGACCCAAAGAGGTTTAGGCAGAGCTATGCACTGGGCTGAAATTTTAAAGGATGTTGAGCTAGATGCAATTTACAGCACTGACTATAACAGAACTTCTATGACTGCAGCTCCAACATCGGTAAAACAGGATGTTGATGTAGAATATTATGACCCTAGAATTATTGATTTTGAACAATTTAAAGTTGAAAATTTAAACCGTACAGTTCTAGTAGTAGGGCATAGTAATACGACTCCGGATTTCGTCAACAATATGATTGGTGAGGAAAAATACCCTGCTATGGATGATGATGATAATGGAAGTCTTTTTGTTGTTCAGCTAGCGAATGGTGCTGTAATTTCACAGCGATTACACATTAGTTGTAACTGCCCTGACTAACTTTTACATCTTTTAGTTCAATTTTCGAAAGCAATTTTAATCTGTTCATATTGAATAGACTATCCACCTGTAAGACGGATGTACCTTCGTCAATAGGTTTCATATTATTGTAGTCTACGAATCGAATTCCGTTCACATATCTTTCGTTATAGGCTTCTCGAAAACGCATTCCACCGCCATTTACATGAAAATCATAGGCAAGATAGTCCGGCTTAAAAGTACTTTTATTGAAAAAGTATACATAGGTATCATCAAAATCATCTCCGCCACCAACTTGATTAAAAGTAACTTTTACCTTGTAGTACTGCTTCCCTTTTACTTTAGTTTCTCCTAATAATTCCTTTTGTACAGCAGGGTCATTCAATCCATAAGGGAGCTTTGAAAAGTAATGTACTGAGTTAACAGAATTTCCATATTTAGTTGACAACGAATCATGTAACGAAACTAATCTGTCATTATCGAATCTTTCAAATCCCTCAGGGGAAAGAATATCCAGCAAATCAATCGTATCGTTCTTTTGAATTCTTTTCAAAATCTTTCGTTTTCCCTTCATCTCTGATATATAATCCTTATCCCTGAAATTGAAAGCGATTGTACTCTTTTCATACCGCGCAACCCCACCACTAGCTTCAATACTCTTATCCACAATATCTTGAGCAGATAATTTCGGCTCAACTTTATCTTTACAAGAAAAAGTTACAATCACCGCTAATAGGAATACGATTTTGCTCATAAGTAATCTATTTATTGTCATTCCCTTAAAGAAGGGAATCTTTTTAGTATGAGTACGCAAAAGTGACACAATCTTACAAAAGATAGAAGTTAAAAAACCTATTTTTGTCTTATGATTCAGAAAAACGTCAATATTAAAAACAGAAAAGCCCGCTTTGAGTATGAGTTGCTTGACAAGTATACAGCTGGCATTGTTTTGGGCGGGACTGAAATCAAATCAATTCGCGAGAGTAAAGCTTCTATTTCAGAAAGCTTCTGTGAATTCAGTGACCGTGGTGAACTTTTTATTATCAATATGAATATTGACCAATACTCTCATGGTTCGCACTACAACCATTTACCTAAGGCACAACGAAAATTACTGCTGAACAAACGTGAATTAAAAAAATTACAGAAAGAGGTCAATCAATCAGGTCTGACTATAGTTCCTTTGAATCTATTTCTAAATGAAAGAGGTTTAGCCAAAATCAATATCGCTTTGGCAAAAGGAAAAAAACTCTACGACAAACGCGAGGTGATGAAAGACCGTGACAACAAAAGAGATTTGGCTCGTATTAAAAAGGGGTTTAATAACTAGCTTCTCCTAGGTCTCAAGAGGGATGCCAAACAATACCTCCATAAGTTGTCTAGAAAAGAAGTCCGCTTTAGGAGGTTTAGGCGTAAACACGATTCAATTTTTATTCTCCAACAAAGGAACAAATCGAAAAGAACCGAATTCTTTCTTCTCAAATTCAGTGGCGGATTTACGAACAAATAAAGTCATAATCTGTTCATCAACCCCTACGGGAATTACTAACCTTCCACCAACTTTTAATTGCGACATCAAAGGTTTCGGGACTTCTGGAGCACCCGCAGTGACTATTATTCCATCAAATGGAGCCTCTTCAGGCAAGCCTTTATACCCATCACCAAAAATGACTTTTTTGGGGCGATACCCCAATTTCTTAAAAAATAGGTTTGTTTTTTTAAAAAGTTCTCGCTGTCTTTCAATGGAAAATACTTTCGCCTTTAACTGCAACAAAACAGCGGTTTGGTAGCCACTACCCGTACCAATTTCTAAGATTTTGTGGTTGGGTTTTAATTCTAAAAGTTCCGTTTGAAAAGCCACTGTATAAGGCTGAGAAATTGTTTGGTCGGCTCCGATGGGGAAAGCCTTGTCCTGATACGCATGTACTTCAAAACTACTATCCATAAACAAGTGTCTTGGAATAATTCGAATCGCATCTAAAACTTTGGTGTTCGTAATGCCTTTGCCTATCAGCACATTAGCCAGTTTATTTCGCATTCCGCGATGTTTGAGGGTATCTTTCAAGGGTTTGATTTTGGTGTCACGAAGTTAAAAAAGTTTAGCTGATAATCGCCATTAAAAATGTACCAAGCCTCACTGGAAATTTAAAGTATCCTTCAGGAACTGTTTCATTCAAATTGAATTGGGGCTTGCTTTTCAAAATCTCGTGGGGTGATTGCATTTCCGTTTATCGTCGTAGTATCCCAATCTTGGGTGATTTTCCATACACCATCCATCTTTTTCAAAACAATATGAAACTGCCCATAAATAGTATTTTCTCCTTCTGAGTTCGTTAATTGCATCTTATAGAATCCGACCTCATAAGAGGTATCGGAATTGGTATGCCGGCTATCAAACCAAAAGTCCAATTGAATACTGGTTTGACTATTCTTGTTATCCTCAAAGCGTTTTAAGTTAGCTTCCTTGAATTTGTTTTCAGTATCTATTCCATTTGGAGTTACTCGCAAAACTTGCTTTCCATATAGGGCATTCAATGCTGGTCCGTCTATATTTTCAAAGGCTGCTTTGAAGGGTTTCCAAAGCGTTTGATTGATTTCTTTTTGTATCGATTGTGCATCTTGAGCGGAAACAAAAGCGACTGAAAACACCAAAATGTATAGACTGAACTTACGCATATTTCTAAAGTATTATGTTTCAACAATCTTACGGATAATATTCCGAATTATTTCCTTTGCTTATTCGAATTCACAGGAACATAATTGAACAAATCTCCCTATTTTTGAAGCAAATTACCTTGAGGCAAGCCTATGAGGTATTCGAAAAAAAATAACGTATCGTTTCGAGGCAAGCCTCGGAGCATTTTAATCTCGATTATCGAGTAAAAATTCAACCTATGCTCAAAGTTGGTGTTTTGGGAGCTGGACATTTAGGAAAAATCCATTTACGTCTTCTCAACGAATCGGAAAAATATCAATTGATTGGTTTTTACGACCCTGATGCCATTAATGCCAAAAAAGTATCTGAAGAGTTTGGGTATTCTTATTTTGAGAATATCAATACACTTATTGATGCTGTGGATGTGGTTGATATCGTCACCCCTACTCTTTCCCATTTTGACTGTGCTAAAAAAGCGATTGAAAAAGGAAGACATATTTTCATCGAAAAGCCCATTACCAATACGTTAGAGGAAGCTGAAAAGCTACTTTATCTTGAGAAAGAATTCAACGTAAAAGGTCAAGTTGGTCATGTAGAGCGATTCAATCCTGCATTTACCGCAGTAAAAGACAAAATCGAAAACCCGATGTTTATTGAGACACATCGGCTGGCAGAGTTCAATCCCCGTGGCACTGATGTTCCTGTGGTTTTAGATTTGATGATTCACGACATTGATGCCATTTTGAGTGTTGTAAATTCTGAAGTGAAAAATATTAATGCAAGCGGGGTTTCTGTAATTAGCAATTCCCCAGATATTGCCAATGCCAGAATTGAGTTTGAGAGTGGCTGTGTTGCTAATTTAACGGCGAGTCGAATTTCCTTGAAAAACATGCGTAAATCGCGCTTTTTTCAAAAAGATGCCTATATCTCGGTGGACTTTTTAGAAAAGAAAGTAGAAGTTGTAAAGATGAAAGATGCGCCAGAAAATCCCGGTGACTTTGATATGATTCTACAGAACGCAGAGGGCGTTAAAAAGCAAATCTATTTTGAAAACCCTGATATCGAAACGAACAACGCTATCACTGATGAGTTGGAAACCTTCGCAAATGCTATTGAAAATGACTTAGTTCCTGTGGTTAGTTTAAAGCAAGGTACGCAAGCTTTGAAAGTAGCTTTGCAGATTATTGATTGTTTTGAAAAATAGGTTAGTTTGAGTAAATAATCTCAGGGCAAGCCCATGAGGCATCAAAAGGAAAATCAACATTGATTTCGATGCAGGCGTCGGAGCATTTTAAATCTCGATTATCGAGTAAAAGAATTCCCGTTTTCTCGGGAATGACAATAAAAGTAATTATACATGAAGAATATAGCAGTTATCGGTGCAGGAACTATGGGGAACGGAATAGCCCATGTTTTTGCCCAAAATGGATACCAAGTAAAATTAATTGATATATCGCAAGCCTCATTGGATAAAGGCATGGCAACTATAGGTAAGAACTTAGACCGCATGGTGGCCAAAGAACGAATCTCCGAGAGTGATAAGGAAGGAACTTTGAATAATATCAGCACTTTTAATTCCTTATCGAAAGGGGTGTCCGATGTTGATTTGGTAGTAGAAGCTGCTACAGAAAATCTAGATTTAAAACTTAAAATTTTCAAGGAGTTGGATGAAATTTGTGCTGACAAAACAATTTTGGCAACGAATACTTCTTCAATTTCAATTACTCAAATCGCTGCGGTAACTAGTCGACCTGAAAAGATTATCGGAATGCACTTTATGAATCCGGTGCCGATTATGAAGTTGGTTGAAATCATTAGAGGGTATAGTACTTCTGATGAAACGACAAACATCATCATGGAACTTTCCTCAAAATTAGGCAAAACACCGACCGAGGTAAATGATTATCCAGGCTTTGTGGCAAATCGAATTTTAATGCCAATGATTAATGAAGCCATTGAAACTTTGTATAACGGCGTTGCTGGGGTTCAAGAAATCGATACGGTGATGAAACTGGGTATGGCACATCCGATGGGACCCTTGCAATTAGCAGACTTTATAGGACTTGACGTTTGCTTGTCTATTCTAAATGTGATGTATGACGGATTCAAGAATCCGAAGTATGCTCCTTGTCCGCTACTAGTAAATATGGTTATGGCTGGGAAATTCGGAGTGAAATCAGGAGAAGGGTTCTATGACTATTCAGAATCACGAAGAGCAGAAACAGTATCAAAACAATTTAGGTAAATGGCGATAATCAAACCATTCCAAGCCATAAGACCAGTAAAAGACAAAGTAAGTTTTGTAGCTTCCCGTTCGTATCAAGAATATTCGCGAAGAGAATTAAATGCGGTGCTCGATTTCAATCCCTTTTCATTTTTACACATTATCAATCCGGGGTATAAATACGCTAAAAACGTTTCGGGGCAAGAACGTTTCAAATTAGTCCATAATCGCTATCTAGAGTTTTTAGAAGATTCTGTTTTTCTCAAGGATGATAAAGATTCACTCTACCTCTATCAGATGCAAAAAGGTAGTGCCACTTTTACAGGTCTTTTCTGCGGCACTAGTGTTCAAGAATATCGCCACAACCAAATAAAGAAACATGAAGATACTTTACAACACAGAGAGAAGCTTTTTGCAAACTATTTGGAAACAGTAAAATTCAATGCAGAACCGGTTTTGATGACTTATGCTGATAATAAAACCATTGCTGCAATTTTAAGAAAGGAAATGCAGGCTGGGCCTGAGTATCTGTTTACGACCAGAGATAAAATCACCCATCGCTTATGGACCATTTCTGATTCGAAAATAATTGGCAAGATTCAAAAGGCCTTCAAAGAAATTGATTCGCTATATATTGCCGATGGTCATCACAGAAGTGCCTCTTCCAATTTATTGGCTGAGAACGCAGAAAAGAAGAATCCGACTCACAGTGGAAAAGAGCCGTATAACTATTTTATGAGTTATTTACTTCCTGAATCTGAAATCCGCATTTACGAATTCAATCGCATGGTAAAAGATTTAAACGGATTAAGCAAAGAAGAATTTCTAATACGTTTAGATGAATTCTATCGGATTGAAAATCAAGGAGATAATGACTATAACCCCAGCAAAAAACATCATTTCAGCATGTATCTTGATGGCGAGTTTTACTCCTTATATCTTCGTAAAAAAGTATACAAATTCAAGGACGCTCTAAGCAAACTAGATACGCAAATACTTTTTAAAACAATTCTTGAACCTATTTTGGGAATTCATGATTTGCGTAAAGATAAGCGCATTCAGTATGGTTCTGGCAAGCACAACATCATCAGAATGAAAGACGAAATTGATAAGGGCAAGTTTGCTGTTGGTTTTGGCTTGGTTCCGATAACCATCTCTGAGATTAAGGCTATAGCCGATGCAGGATTGGTTATGCCGCCAAAAAGCACCTTTATCGAGCCAAAATTAAGAAGTGGTTTGGCGATTTACGAGTTGTGAGTTTAGAATTCAGAGTAAATATTAACAAAAATTCGTGTTCAAAATTAAAGGCATTCTGAAAAATAATTAAATAGAATTTATGTCTATAGGAGATAATTTAGAAAAAATTAAAGATTCACTTCCTTCAGAAGTCACGCTAGTTGCGGTTTCCAAAACCAAACCCGTATCCGATTTACTGGAAGCATACGACGCTGGGCAGCGGGTTTTTGGAGAGAATAAAATTCAAGAGATGACACAAAAGTGGGAAGCCATGCCCAAAGATATCCACTGGCATATGATTGGGCATGTACAGCGCAATAAAGTCAAGTACATGGCTAAATTCGTTTCCTTAATCCACGGTGTGGACTCTTTTAAATTGCTCAAAGAAATTGATAAGCAAGCCAAAAGGCACAATCGTGTTATTGATTGCCTTTTACAGATTCATATTGCAGAAGAGGATACCAAATTCGGATTAGATGAAAATGAGTTAAATGAAATTATTACTTCCGAAGAATTCCATCAGTTAGAAAACATCAAGGTTGTCGGGCTTATGGGAATGGCCACTTTTACTGAAAATCAAGAACAAATCCGAAGGGAATTTAAACAATTGAAATCCATCTATACTACACTTGAAAAAGAAATCGAAAACCTCGGTATTCTTTCGATGGGCATGAGCGGTGACTACCAAATGGCAATTGAAGAAGGCAGCACCATGGTGCGCATTGGAAGTAGTATCTTTGGAACAAGAAATTATTAGCAAGGCCGAATTGGTCTAGAAAACATCTGAATACCCTACATGTACGCAATACTAGATATTGAAACTACCGGAGGAAAATACAATGAGGAAGGCATAACGGAAATTGCAATCCATAAATATGACGGACATGAGGTGGTGGATAAGTTTATCTCTTTGGTTAATCCTGAGAAAGATATACAACCTTTCGTAGTCAAACTGACCGGTATTAATAATAAGATGCTCCGCACTGCTCCCAAGTTTCATGAGGTAGCGAAACGCATTGTTGAAATCACCGAAGGTGCTGTTATCATAGCTCACAATGCACAATTTGATTATCGTATTCTAAGAACAGAATTTAGACGATTGGGGTACAATTTTGAGCGTAAAACCCTTTGTACAGTTGAGTTATCGCAGAAATTATTGCCAGATGCTGAATCCTATAGTTTAGGAAAGTTGGTCCGTTCTCTTGGTATTGCGGTCAGCGACCGCCACCGTGCTAATGGAGATGCGTTAGCGACTTTAAAGCTTTTTCGATTATTACTTAGTAAAGACTTAGATAAGTCCATTATAAAAACGGTAGTACGTGCCGAAACGTTGGGAGAATTGTCGACACGTCAGCTTGATATTGTTGATACACTTCCTTCAGAAACTGGAGTTTACTACATGCACAATAAGGATGGCGAGATTATTTTCTTAGGGAAAAGCAGTAACATCAAAAAAAGGGTAAATCAACACTTTACCAAGAGTGGAAATAAGGCAAGAAAACTCCAAAAAGAGACAAAAAAAGTAACTTTCGAGAAAACGGGAAGCGAATTAATCGCGCTCTTAAAGGAGAACGAAGAATTAAAACGAAACAAACCTAGATACAATCACCGAGTAAAACCAAAACTATTTTCCCATGGTTTGTATCAAACGATTTCGGAGGATGGATATATCCAATTCTACACAGCCGCTATAAATGCAAAAGGAAGTACGGGATTGGTCACTACTTTCAGCAGCAATGCAAGTGCTAAAAACCTACTCTATAAGATTAGCAAAGATTTTAATCTATGTGACAAGATAAACGGACTCTCAGAAGCCAAAAGTAATTGCTCAAAATACAAAGAAGGTAACTGTAAAGGAGCTTGTATTCAAAAAGAAGGGGTGGATACGTATAATGAAAGGGCTTTGGAAGCACTGAAGACCTTTTCCTTATCAATGAAAAACTGCATTCTTACTGATAAAGGCCGTGAGGTGGGTGAATACAGTGCCATTCTAATTCAAAATGGAGAACTCAAAGGTATAGGATTTTACGATTTGAATCATCAAATAAATAATATTCATATCTTAGAATCGATTATCACTCCCATGAAAAGTAATGCCAATACCACCCATATCATTGAATCATACCTACGAAAGCGTCGTGTAAAGAAAGTTATCGACTTATAAAGTATACGCTTTGAAAAACAAGAAACCGAACCAAGGCTGGAAAAGTAAAATTCATGAAATCATCTATGAGGCGGATACGCCCATGGGCAAGTGGTTTGATATCGTCCTTTTTATTCTAATTATTACGAGCGTCATCTTGGTAATGCTTGAAAGTGTTAAGGAAATTGATACTAAATACCATGATATTCTACTAAGCCTTGAATGGGTAATTACCATCTTCTTTACAGTAGAATATATAGCGCGTATCGTAAGTATAAAAAAACCATTCAAGTACATATTTAGCTTTTATGGGATTATAGATTTAATCTCCACTATACCGCTTTACATCTCTTATATTTTTGCAGGTTCTCAAGTATTATTGGCGGTTCGAGCACTCCGATTATTACGTGTTTTTAGAATTCTAAAGTTGGTTCAGTTCTTAGGCGAAGCCTCTCAACTTACGAGAGCATTGAAGGCAAGTAGAGCGAAAATCGCGGTATTTATTTACGCGGTTTTGATTTTATCTGTTATTATGGGAACCATCATGTATCTAGTTGAAGATGATGCTGCAGGTTTCACAAGTATCCCGAGAAGTATCTACTGGGCTATCGTAACCTTAACTACGGTAGGTTATGGAGACATTGCTCCTCAAACAAGTTTAGGGCAACTTATAGCGACCATAGTAATGATATTGGGTTACGGGATAATCGCTGTACCTACGGGAATAGTTACCTCAGAATTTACTAAACAGGGTAATACCGAAGAGGATAAAATTCATCTCAACACACAATCCTGTCCGACATGTTCTTGCGAAGGTCATCGCGATGAAGCTTCACATTGTTTTAATTGCGGAAGTGAATTGTGATGAAGAAAACACTGATTACCGTTGTTGGCCCAACGGCTATAGGGAAAACAAAATTAGCTATCGCCATAGCGCAGCATTTTGAGACAGAAATCCTTTCAGCGGATTCCCGTCAGTTTTTTAAGGAAATGAGAATTGGTACAGCTGTCCCCTCTAAAGAAGAACTGTATAGTGCTCCACATCATTTTATTCAACATAAAAGCATAAACCAATCGTATTCCGTCGGTGATTTTGAAAGGGATGCTATAGAACTTCTGCATTCTCTATTTAAAGAAAAAGACATTATAGTTCTTGTTGGTGGAAGCGGATTATATGTGGATGCCGTCACAAAGGGTTTAGATACCTTTCCAAAAATCAACCCAGAAATACGGACAAAGTTGAACACCGAATTAAAAGAACACGGAATAACCCATCTACAAGAACGACTTAAAGAACTTGATGCGTCTTACTATGCCCAAGTAGATTTAGAAAACCCACATCGATTGATTCGCGCATTAGAAGTTTGCATTGGTTCGGGTGAGCCCTACTCCTATTTCATCAATCAAGAAAAATCAAAAAGACCTTTTGATATTTGTACAGTGGGCATTAGTGCAGATCGAGAAATTATTTATGACCGCATTAATCGACGAGTAGACTCAATGTTGGCAGAAGGGCTTTTAGAAGAGGCGAAGTCCGTTTACCAATATAAAGAACTTAATGCCCTTAAAACAGTCGGTTATAAAGAACTATTCAAATTTTTTGAGGGTGAGTGGGAACTTGATTTTGCCCTATCTGAAATCAAAAAAAACACCCGTAGATTTGCAAAACGTCAATTAACTTGGTTCAAAAAAAATAAAGAAACCCTTTGGGTTGATTTTGAAGAAAATAGCTCGGAAATCTTGCGAAAAATAGAAAGCAAAATAAGTAATGAATAAAGCCCCAATTTTTTATGTTATGGGAGTTTCCGGTTGCGGAAAGAGCACGATTGGAAAACTCCTAGCGAAGGAATTTGGCATTCCCTTTTTTGATGGGGACGATTACCATCCAGAGGGCAATGTTAAAAAAATGGCCGCAGGCAATCCATTAAACGATGATGACCGGCAAGGGTGGCTTGAGCAACTAAATACTTTATCTTTAGACCATAAAGATAGAGGTCTTGTAATTGCCTGTTCTGCCCTGAAAAAAGTCTATAGAGAAATACTTCGCAAGCATGTGGCAAGTCAAGTAGAGTTTGTCTATTTAAGTGGAACCTTCGAAGAGATATCGGAACGCCTTTTACAACGAAAGAATCATTTTATGCCATCAGGTTTGTTGCAATCGCAGTTCGATGCTTTAGAAATACCCTCAGATGCGATAACCGTTTCTATCATGAAAACGCCAGTAGAAATACTATCCGAAGTGATTGAGCTTTATAAAACAAAAAAGCCTTGACTTAAATGCCAAGGCTTTCTTATTCTTGTTATTAGCTATTATTCAGTTTCTGTCTTTACCACCAATCTAAATCCTTCACCATGAATATTTAGGATTTCAACCGTATCATCAACCTTGAGATACTTGCGAAGTTTTGCGATATACACATCCATACTTCTAGACGTGAAATAGTTGTCATCTCTCCAAATCTTGGTAAGTGCCAACTCTCTGGGCATTAAATCATTTTCATGTAAAGCCAAAAGACGAAGCAATTCATTCTCTTTAGGGGAAAGCTTGATAGCATCTGTTTCTTTGTACTTTAAGAAACGAAGTTTTGAATTCAAATGGAAACCACCAATCTGGAACTCAAATTTTCTACTATCCGCAAGCGTATTAGAAGCTTTTCTTTGCAAGATTGCCTTCAACTTCATCAATAATACCTCAGAATCGAAAGGCTTGTTTAGATAATCATCCGCACCGGCCTTGTATCCCTTCAATACATCTTCTTTCATTGTCTTGGCTGTAAGGAATACGATAGGAACATTTTCATTCTTCTCACGTATTTCCTTAGCCAAAGTAAATCCATCCTTATAAGGCATCATTACATCAAGAATACAAACATCATAGTTGTCTTTCTTGAATTTCTCAAAACCTTCCATTCCATTTTTTGCCAAAACCACATCAAAATCGTTCATTGACAAATAGTCCTTCAGTACGATACCAAAGTTTGGGTCATCCTCTACTAAAAGAATTTTTTTGTTTATCGCTTCCATAAAATTTAAATTAAAGGCAGTTTAATGTAAAAAGTGCTTCCTTTTCCTTTCTCACTTTCTGCATAAACTTCACCTTGATGATCGTCTATTATTTTTTTTACGTAAGAGAGCCCTAATCCGTGTCCCTTTACATTATGTATGTTACCGGTGTGTTCACGGTAAAATTTCTCAAAAACTTTTTTAAGTACCGCCTTACTCATTCCGGCACCTTGATCCTGTATTTTTATAATAATATTATTCTTCGCCAATTCAGTGAACACATCTATTTTGGGAGGTTCAACTGAGTATTTAATAGCATTGTCAAGTATATTCACAATTACATTGGTAAAATGCATTTCGTTCGCTAAAACCTCTCTTCTATCTGCATCTAGATGGGTTTCTATATATCCTCCACGGTCAGCAACAATAAGTTCGACATGGGCTATAGCGTCTTGTACTATGTCGTGAACATCTACTCTGTCCTTACTAATATCAAGCTGATTCTTCTCAAGTTTTGAAATACGTAAAACGTTTTCAACCTGCGCATGCATTCGCTTGTTCTCGTCACGTATCATTTGCAAATAACGCATCACTTTTTCCTTATCATCGATAATTTTCGGATTCCGTATCGCTTCGACCGCTAAATTTATCGTAGCAATTGGAGTTTTAAACTCATGCGTCATATTGTTAATAAAATCAGACTTAATTTCAGAAATCTGTTTTTGTTTGATTAACTGATAAATCGCACCCGAATAGGAGGCTACAATTACCAAAGTGAACAAAAGCGATAAAATTGCCAACCCAAGTATTGAACTTATTAGAAAGCTCTTTTTCTTTGGAAAAGAAAGTAAAAGTGAAAAATTAGTTTTTCCTTCGCTATCGACAAAAATCGGAGCTTCATAAAATGTATTGACCTTATACTTGAATCGCTTTGATTTAACCTTAGTAGGCAAACCATTACTATAAATGCCATATTCATATTCCGTATCAACCCCTCTATTTTTGAGTTCACGATTGAGCAAAAGTTCTACCTCTTGGGTAGAGACTCTTTCATGGATAGGTACTTTCTTGGCGAACTCGCTGAAAATATCCTCGAACTGGGCTTTTTCTATTGCACTTAACCCACCGATTTTTTGATATTTTTGAAGTGGAGTCAAACGATATTCTTTTCCGTCCAATCCAAACTCTTCCTTCAAAACAGTTGTAGTTCGCTTGCTGGTGTAACTCTTAATAGTAGTCGTATCACCAATGCTAGTGTCAAAGAACGTGTAGGGGATGTTGTAATCTTCTTCTAAAATACCATGTTCGTATAAACGCAACTCGTTCGAATCAAAGTCGCGATAACCAAACATGATATTGGTATAATTGGCGTCCTTCAATTCGCCAATGCTATCTTTTTGATTTAAATAGCGATCAGAATAATCCTTCCGCTCCCTTCCTTCTATCTTATCAGTAACTTTACTTAAAACCTCTGTAACAGCATTGGAAAATTGTTCTTCTTTGTCTTCTACCGACTTTTTTATCCAATAAAACTGGACAAAAATTATTCCAATAAGTGAGAGGCTCATTAAGATTACCAAAAGAATAAACAATCTTTTATTCATCTCTAAGCTAATTTAAAGATTATACTTCGGGCAAATTACGGCTTTAACCAAACCTTAACAAAAATGTTAAAAAAACGTGGAACTCTAGCAATAATCAAGGAGAGCCTTATTCACTCGATTGACTTCTTTTTTGGTTTTCGATAAGTTGGTGTTCTCGATAACATAGTCGGCAAATGGTATTTTTTCTACATCTTCCAACTGGTTCATTAATCGATTTTGAACTTGCTCCTCAGAAATACCGTCTCGTTCCGAAACTCTTTGTATTCTTTGAGCTTCTAGGGCCACAACTAAAATAATCTTATCATAAAAATCTTGGGATTTATTTTCAAAAATAAGTGCGGTTTCTTGTATTACGTAAGGAGCATCCTGCTTCTTTTCCCACTTTACAAAATGAGCTCTAACAGCTGGGTGCACAATTGAATTTAACTTTTGTAGCAGCTTTTTGTTATTGAAAATTTTATCAGAAATCAACGTTTTGTTTAACTTTTTACCTGTAAAGGCTTCTTCGCCAAGTAGTTCAATTATAGCATTTTTTACCTTTTTCGAAGTCCTCATTAATTTACGTGCCTCCTTATCAGAATTGTAAATTGGGACACCTAATTCTTTGAAAAAGTTAGCAACCGTGGTTTTACCACTACCTATTCCTCCGGTTAAACCTACAATCATTATTCTCGTTTTAGAATGTATTCTACTTCCATTTCTTGCAGTATAGCACTAGATAGTTGCTCTGGTATTTTGTTCAGTCTCAAAGCAATTCTTTTCGATTTGCTGTTCTTCTTTTTGTCGAAGTCTGCAATTACAGTAAAATCAGAAGGTTCCAGGTCTTTTAGAGCACCAATTGTACCTTTACATAAAACATTAACTTTATCAGGAAACATTTTGACCGATGTTCCTGTTGGAAGGTTCAACACTTTAACCTTAATGGTAATCATTTTTTCAGAAAATCTTGAAACCTTTCCAGAAACCGTAATCGATGTTTCAGAGAAGGTGCTAAAGCGTAATCCAACAGGAACTATGACAGTGGCTTTACGAGTAAAATCAGAAGTCAAATCGATAAGGTTTATTTTAGATGACTTCACATTTGCAATGGTATCAATCTCGTTCCTTGGGCCTTTAATAATAACTGTGGCAGGAGTAACTTTTAATTTTCCATCCAACAAATAATTTTGCTCCAAACTTAAATTTAATTGGGGCTTAACCGGAACTTCCTTAGAAATAACTTCTTGAAAATCAAAAAACAAGGTATCTTTTTCGATGTCTATCAGCCGCATTGAACTTGGAAGTTGTTTTTCTATTTGGGCCCTATAATTTTGATAGGACAAGTAATATTGACGCCCTTCTTTTGCAACGGCGGATAAATCAATAGCAATATTTTTCTTTTTGAAATTGAATCCTAAGAATTGAAAACCTACGGCCTCCAATTTCACATTAATTTTATCTTGGGAAGAGTTGACCAGCATAAGATCTTCCTTGGCATTTGCATATTCCAGTTCGAAAGTTGTATTGCTAATATAAGATTCCGATAAATTGCTAATGAACCAAGCTGAAGTTGAGCAAAATAAGAACACCAAAAAGACTTTAACTTTTCGCTTTTTTAAGCTGTTTCTGATTTTTTGTATCACGTGTAGGCATTTTAAAAGAATAATTTTGGGAAAATCTCTTGAGGCTTCTTACTTGTGAAGTTAAGAAGAACTGTTGATTTTAAAAAACCTAATCCATAGCCCACAAACTGTATTTGTACAGCAAGCACCGCCCACAAAGCAATTGCTATACTTTTTGTCTTAAATAGTGCATCGATAAAAACAACTAGAAAATAGACCCCATAAAGGAATAAAGGAACTAATATACCCACTGTTGTCAAAATCAATGCGACAACGAAACCAAGGCAAAAAAGAATTGGAAACCAATAGGTAACTTTAGCCGTTTGGGGGTGCCACTTGTTCAATATTGGGCGTACGATCCCGAACTTATTCACTTGAGTATAAAATTTGCCCCAATCAATTCGGCGCTTGTGATAGACATAAGCTTCCGGAATCAAACGGGTTTCATATCCTTTGTTCCATAAACGAAAGGTCAAATCTGGGTCTTCTCCAGGATGGATTTTTCCAAAACCGTTTGTAGCTTCAAAAGCTTCTTTTGAAATACCCATATTGAAACTCCGTGGTTGAAATTTATCTACGGAATTTTTACCTCCCCGAATTCCTCCTGTGCTTAAGACCGAGGTCATTGCATAATTTATGGCTTTCTGTACCAAACTAAAGGACTCATGAGCATTATCAGGACCTCCAAAACAATGTACATAGCTTTCTTTTAGGGATTGATAAACAACTTCTAGGTATTGCACAGGAAGGATGCAGTCTGAGTCAAGCACAATAAAGTAGTTGCCCAGGGCCTTTTGCATACCGTAGTTACGTGAATCACCCGGACCTGTATTATCTTTTTTGTAATAGGAAATGGAGATTTCGTTCTGAAACTTCCTGACAATTTCCTCGGATGTTTCAGTCGAACCATCCTCAATAATAACCACCTCAAAAGGGTTATGAAAAGTTTGTGCCTCTATACTCTCAAGCAATTCCTCAATCTCATTAGGCCTATTATATACAGGAATAATAAAGGAAAAGGATAGCTCCATTTGTTTGAATTTGATAAACCGATAAAAAGTAAGGACTTGAGTGGTTTCCTACTCGAACTTTTCAATCACTTCTTGACTCACTCCTGTATTTGAAAAACCTCCATCGTGAAATAGGTTTTGCATAGTAACTTTTCTAGTAAGGTCTGAAAACAAGGAAACCGTAAAATCAGCACAATCTTGGGCAGAAGCGTTTCCTAAAGGAGACATTTTTTCCGCATAACTGATAAATCCGTCAAATCCTTTTACTCCTGAACCTGCTGTTGTTGCTGTCGGCGACTGAGAAATGGTATTCACGCGTACCTTCTTTTCTTTTCCGAAGAAATAGCCGAAACTACGTGCTACCGATTCCAAATAAGCTTTATTGTCAGCCATATCATTATAATCTGGAAAAGTTCGTTGTGCAGCCATATAAGTTAGGGCAACAATACTTCCCCATTCATTCATTGCATCAGCCTTATATAAAGTTTGCATAACTCTGTGAAATGAAAGTGCCGAAATGTCCCATCCTTTAGCAGTGAAATCATATTTTTCATCGGTATAATGCCTTCCTTTTCGAACATTAATTGACATTCCAATAGAGTGCAAAACAAAATCCAACTTACCGCCAAGAATCTCCACCGACCTACTTACCAAATTTTCCAAATCCTCTTGATTGGTAGCATCAGCAGGAATTACTTCAGATCCCGTTTGCTCAGCCAAAGTTTTGATTTGCCCCATACGCATTGCAACCGGAGCATTTGTCAGTACAAAAGTTCCTCCTTCGGAATGAACCCTTTCAGCGGTTTTCCAAGCAATGGAATTTTCATCAAGAGCACCAAAAATGATTCCTCTTTTACCCTTTAATAAATCGTAAGACATGTATTTTCGTTTTCAATTGTTCTTTAAAGTTGTCAAAGATATTCAAAAAAGTTGGCAGAAGTCCTTAACTAATTCAAAAGCTGTCTTGCATGTGCAATTGCGGAATCAGAAAGATCAGCACCTCCAAGCATTTCGGCCAATTCCACCACTCTTTCATCTTGGGAAAGCTTTTTCATTTTGGTGTTTGTAGTTTTACCCTCTTCGGTTTTATAGACCTTAAAGTGTTCGTTGCCTTTTGAAGCAACCTGAGGTAAGTGTGTAATTGAAAACACTTGCATATTCTTGCTCATGGCCGCCATAATATCTCCCATTTTATTCGAAATCTCACCTGAAACTCCTGTATCAATTTCATCAAACATCATTGTTGGTAAATGGTCATATTTGGCCAAAATCGCTTTAATCGTAAGCATAATTCTTGAAAGCTCACCTCCTGAGGCTACTTTCTTTAACTCACCAAAACCACTACCCTTATTCGCAGAGAACAAAAAAGTAAGATTATCACAACCATTTGATTTAAATTCTGAAGAGAGATGCATCTCTATTTGAAATTCTGCACTTGGCATTCCCAACAAGGCCAAACTATCCTCAAGTTGTTGTTTTAAATTTGACAAAACGGATAATCTCCGTTTTGTAAGTGTTTCAGCTACTGTTTTTAAATCTTTCTCACTTTCTAATAGTTCTTCTTGTAGCCTATCAATATTAGATTCAATATTTTCCGTTGCTCCAACACTCTCGGTGAGTTCTTCTTTTACTTTTAGTAGCTCAGCAATATCTAAGGCAGAATGTTTCTTTTGTAAGTTGAATAGCAGCTGTAGTTTACCACTCAATTCTTCTAACAATTGAGGATTTGCTTCCGTTTGCTCTTGTAACGAATATATCTCACCAGCGATATCATTAAGCTCTATAAAAACGGATTGTATGCGCTCGTTTAAATCTGAATATTGACTTCCGAATTCAGATAATTTGTTAGAAGCCTGTTTCAGTTCACTTAACATACTTAATATACCAATTTGCTCACCATTCATCAATTGCCCACTTATAGACAATTGTTCTGTAATGGCCTCTACATTGTTCAACTGCTCGTACTGCTTTTCAAGTTCCTGCTGCATTCCAACTTTTAACGAAGCCTCTTCCAACTCCTTCAACAAGAAGCTATTGTATTCATATTCTTTATCCGCATTATTTTGAAAATCAACAAGTTGACCCAGTTCTTTTGAAGTATTCTTGTAGTGCTCCAACTTCTCGGAATAATTATGCAGAGTAGATGTATTATCTGCTAAAGCATCTATAACTTTCATCTGATAATCAATATCTCCTAGTTGTAAAGTTTGATGCTGTGAATGCACATCGATTAGCTGATTTCCTAATTGCGAAAGTATGTCTAGTGTAATTGGGGTATCATTAATAAAAGCTCTCGATTTTCCACTAGGGAGTATCTCTCGTCGAACAATAGTTGTATCCTCGTAGTCTAAATCATTCCCTTTAAAAAAAGATTTAAGCTTATACTTTTTAATTTCAAACTCAGCTTCAATAATGCATTTCTTGTCTTTGTCACGAAGCGCACTTAAATCAGCCCGTTTTCCTAATACAAGGGAGAGCCCCCCTAAAAGAATCGATTTACCTGCCCCTGTTTCACCTGTTATAATGGTAAAACCATCAGAAAATGAAACGTTTAAAAAATCTATTAAGGCGTAATTTTTAATGGATAGGTTTGATAGCACTATTGAAAAATATTAGTGCAGTAAAGATAATTGATATTTTAAATAATAGAAGAAATCAGTATTTAATATCGTCCCAAGCTGAACGAAATAAAGGGGCTACATTGTTCAAAGTTTCTTTTAACTTTACAACATCAACCTTTGGTCCATCAGAGAAGACACTTTTAATCTCTTCTGACTTCGCGTCAAAAAAGGTTTGAATCAAAAAAGCGTTAGGTCTACGCTTCTGAATAGCTTCGAACAATTTCATAGTACCTGCAATCACTTGCTTGCCAGTACTGTTATTATCGCCCAAAATATCTAGACCCTTTCTGTGGTAATTATACATCGCCACATGAAATTCACGATAGGTATTTGACAATAGGTCATCAACCAATTCAAAACGATTACGGTCTTTGCCAGTATTGCTCCATCCTTTAAAATTAGTACCTTGGGCTTGCGTAACAACCTTTTGGGCTTCTTTAAAGTATTCACTTCCTCCCTCTAAGGAAAAAGTATCAGCATCCATACCTAAAATTACGTACACGTAGTATGCCATTACACCAACTAAATTTGAACTGTAATTATTTTCATTATAGACCAAAGGCTCAAATTCGATATATTGAAATGAAAATTGGCCATCCTTATAATTAAAAATGGGCGTTTCATACGAAGTGTTGAAAACGGGTCGCGAAGATTGAATTACTATATTTCCCTCAAATCGATTGGATTCGTATTTAGAAAGAGTAATAATCATCTGAGCATTGACGCGTTCATTTTCCTTGTAAACCCTATTGGTCCATTTGTTTTTATTGACAAAATCATTCAATGACCTTTCCAAAGTCCTAAAAACCGGTAAGTCACCTTGGGGAAGTTCACTAGAGTTTACCGTTACAGTGGCATTCAACTCTTGAGCGTTCGTGGCTAATGAAAAAAGGATGCAAAAAATAGGAATTAAAAAATTACGCATTGATTCTACTTGTGATTTCTTCAAAAATATCCACAGCGACCGCTGCCTTGCTTTTTAAAGCAAACGTTTTAATAACTGAATTCTTATCTATAAATGTGATTTTATTCGTTTGCTTTCCAAAACCAGCTCCCGAATCGTTAAGAGAGTTTAGAACAATGGCGTCTAGATTCTTCTTTTTAAGTTTTCCTTTGGCGTTTTCTAGTTCGTTTTCCGTCTCAAGGGCAAACCCTACTAAAAATTGATTTTTCTTCTCTTTCCCAAGGGATAAAAGAATATCCTTGTTCTTGGTCAATTCAATAGACAAGTCTTCAGAGGCTTTCTTAATCTTTTGATTTGCTACTATTTTGGGGCGATAATCAGCCACAGCAGCAGCACATATGGCAATATCCGTATTCGAATAATGAGCATGCACCGCATCGTACATCTCATCTGCAGACACCACACGTATTAAGTTGATGAAATCATTTTTAACATTGAGACTCGAGGGGCCTGAAATTAAAATAACTTCTGCACCTAACCTTGCAGCTTCCTCCGCTAACTCGTAACCCATTAATCCTGACGAATGATTTCCTACAAAACGAACCGGGTCAATAGCTTCATATGTTGGTCCTGCGGTAATGAGTACCTTTTTAGCACTCAGCGCAAGCCCTTCGGATAAAATTTGTTTTATAAAATGTACGATATCTTCTGGTTCAGCCATGCGTCCTTCTCCATGTAAACCACTCGCTAACTCTCCAGAGGTCGCAGGAATCATAATATTGCCAAAAGATTCAAGTTTTTCAAAAGAGGCTTTAGTAGATGGATGTTTGTACATATCCAAGTCCATCGCTGGAGCAAAGAAAACAGGACATTTTGCCGAGAGATAAGTAGCCAAAAGCAAATTATCGCAGGTACCATTTGCCATTTTTGACAAAGTATTTGCGGTGGCAGGAGCTATTAGCATCAAATCAGCCCAAAGCCCTAATTCTACATGGTTATTCCAGTCCACAGTATTATTTTCCTCTTTTACAAAAGAAGAAAGCACCGGGTTCTTAGAAAGTGTCGCTAGCGTTAAGGGGGAAACAAAAGAGCTGGCACTATCTGTCAAGATTATCTTGACATTTGCACCAGCTTTAATAAGTAAACGAATGAGAAAGGTAGTTTTGTAAGCGGCTATTCCTCCAGTAATCCCTAATAGGATATTTTTGCCACCCAGCATAATTTATGCGTCTTTCTCAGTATTTCTGTAGTAGATCTTATCGGTCAACCACTCTTCAACAGCTAAAGCATGTGGTTTTGGTAATTTTTCGTAGAATTTAGAAACTTCAATCTGTTCTTTGTTTTCAAAAACCTCTTCAAGACTGTCGCTGTATGTAGCAAACTCTTCTAATTTTTCAAGCAGCTCTTTCTTAATGTCAGAATTAATTTGAATTGCTCTTTTCGAAGCAATTGAAATTGCTTCATAGATATTATCGGTTGGTGCATCAAACTCATTCTTGTTAATCGTTGTCGTAGAAACAGGAGCTTTCGAGTTTTTTAAATCATTCATGTTCATAATGATAGCTATTTATTTTGTTGCGGTTATATCTGAAGAATTTCGTAATTCTTTCTCTATTTTCTCTAGTAAATTATCGGCCTTTTTGGTAAACTTTGTTTCTGGATACTGTTTTTTAAGAACCCGGTAAGCCTCCTTCGCATTTTCTAAACGCTCTTGTTTCAAAGATTCAAAACTGTTCAAAGCCATACCAGTGCTAGCCTCTAGTTTTAAATATAGCGCCTCTTCTCGATAAATAGAACCCGGATAATCAGAAACAAAGTTATCTAACGAAGCTACGGCAGACCTTAGTACATCATAATTAAATTCACCTAACTTGTTAAACTGTTTTCCTATCTCAAATGCCTTCCGTTCTTTTTTGGTCGTTAACTCCTTCGCCATATCATTGGCCTCAGCAAAAAACTCAGAATCAGGATATGTATTAATAAAACCCTGGAGTTTTACCAAAGCCTTGTCGGTATCAGTTTGGTCCAAAGAATGGCTGGGTGAAAGTTCAAAATAACTTTTAGCACCTGAAAATGCGGCCTCTGGTACTTTGTCACTTTTTGGGTACGACTTGATGAAACGCTCAAATTGATAACCGGCCATATTAAAGTCCTCCCGCTTAAAATAACTGTCCGCCAAAAAAAACATGACCCTTTCCCCTTGAGGTTTTCCCACATATTTCGGAGCAATTTGCTCAAAAAGTCTGAGTGACCTTTTATAATCTCCCTCATCATAAAGTTTCTGCGCCAAATCATACTTTGGCTTCACATCAACTTCTTTAAGCACCTTTTGGTACTCACTGCAGGATGTAAGAAATAGAATAACTATTAAAAAAGGCAGGATGTGCTTCATTTTCAAAAACATTTTGCAAAATTACGGATTATCAGCGGATATAAAAAACATTTTTACCCTACGAAAATAGACTGTTGGCAGGCCATAGACAATAGTTTTAGCGAAGATTTAACTGTTGGCGACTTAAATATTTTCCTAAGCAGTAATTTTTCCAAAGGATTTTACGAAGGTTGAGATTCTAGCTTTCAAGCCAGATGTCGCTTCAACCAATGGAAGTCTTACAGTAGCATCACAAAGTTGAAAAGTTTCAAAAACTGATTTAATACCTGCAGGATTTCCTTCCTCAAAAATAAGATTCATCCCTTCCGACAATGCTTCATGAAGTTTTACAGCTTCTTCTCGATTACCATCCAATCCCAATCGAATCATACTTGAAAATTCTTCTGGAAGTCCCTGCCCTAGGACAGAAATAACTCCGGAACCACCGGCCAAAACAGTATCTAATGCCGTAGGGTCATCTCCTGAAATAATATGGAACCCTTCAGGTTTACCAGCAACAAGTTCTTTAACTTGATTCATTTCTCCAACAGCTTCCTTAATCCCTATAATATTATCAAAATCGGCGGCAAGTCGAAGTACCGTAGCCGGTAGCATATTACTACCTGTTCTGGCAGGAACATTATAAAGAATTATTGGTTTTTTGGCAACTTCTGATATAGCCTTAAAATGTTGGTAAATTCCCTCCTGGGTAGGTCTGTTGTAATATGGCACAACGGAAAGAATAGCATCAAAATCATCTGATTGAAATGCCTGAACCTCGTGTACGATGCGATGGGTACTGTTGCCGCCAATTCCCAAAACCAAAGGTAATCGTCCCCTATTGGCTTTGACAATCGTGTCCATGACAAGCATTTTTTCTGCCTTATTCAAGGTAACTGATTCACCTGTAGTACCTAGAACCACAAGATAGTCAACTCCACCGTCTATACAATAGTTCACAATGCGTCCTAAAGCATCCGTATCTATAGAAAAATCTTTTTTGAACGGAGTTACCAACGCCACACCTGTACCTACTATCTGCTTCATTATTTTATTTCGTTAAGAACCTTCAGGTATTTCTTTAATTCCTTTTTAAATACTTTAAAATCATTAATCGGAGTATCTAAAATCAAATCATTGTACTTCGAATCGACCTCTTTAAATCCAACACGAACCCTAGCTCTAGTCTTTACACTCATAATCTGTAAAAGCAGATTTTCCTGCGTATAGTAATTGACCAGCATATCATACTCGCGACTTAAAAATTCTAGTACATAACTATTTTCGATGTTTCCATTCCAACCCAAATCCTTATCCGAGAAAACCGGAGTAGAATAAGGGGAGTTTTTATCATAATAACTTTTATATCCTATTATTTTAACTGCATTAGGTCGTAATCCATAATCCTCGACAAACTCATAAAATAAATTCGCATTTTCAAAGGCATCCAAATCGACCAAGCAAGCCACCGAGGTAATACCCTTTTTACGGTGCACAGGATTGAATGGCTTTTTAAGCTCTTCTTTTAAAAATTTAACGCCTGATTTATACTTGAATTTATCTTTTATTCCCTTAAACATGTATTTTTACCTTTGGAACTTGTCTTTAGACAAATGTAAAGAATATCGATACATATTTCGGGCGCAAGATAAAAAGGATTATGAATTTAAAAATACAACAATTTGTTATAATTATAACTTCATTACTTTTTGCCTCCTGTAGAGATACCCCTACTATCCTGTCCCAAATCGATGCCAAACACTTGGTTATTGATAGTACTTTTGTCGGTATCGATTCCATTGAAATCTTTGTAGCTCCATATCGCGAAAGGGTTAACCAAACATTGGATAGCACTTTGGCCTATGCCCCTACTACACTCACAAAAACGGATGGAGAATACAATACCTCAGCGGGTAATCTTATGGCTGATATTATTCTTGAAGAAGCGAGCCCAATTTTCAAATCCCGTACAGGAAAAGATATTGATTTTGTGCTGATGAACCACGGAGGAATTCGCTCTACTATCTCCAAGGGAAAGGTCTCCGCACGAACAGCTTATGAAGTTATGCCATTTGAAAATTCCATTGTCGTAGTTGAATTAACCGGAAAATCTGTTTTGGAAATGATAGATTTTTTAGTGCATTCGAAACGAGCACATCCGATTGCAGGAATGCAGATAGTTCTAGACGCTAACAACAGCTTAGCCTCCTTAAAAATTCAAGGAGAAACTTTTGATGTGAACAAAAATTACTTCGTGGCTACTTCGAATTATCTAGTAACTGGAGGTGATAATATGGGGTTCTTTAAAGAATTAATTGGAACAACCGATACAGACTATTTGATACGAAATGCCATGATTGATTATTTTGCAAAGGTCGATACCATTAACTCGCCGGTAGATGATAGATTCTACAAACAGCAGTAAAAAATGAAAAGGAGAAAATTTTTAAAAAACACCTCGACAGCAGCAATAGCAGGCTTAAGCGGATTTTCATTGAACTCTTGTATTGGAGATTCTAAAAAGCATATCACTATCTTACATACGAATGATGTCCATAGCCACATTGACACTTTTCCCAAAGACCATTCTGAATTCCCAAATCTTGGAGGTCTAGCACGAAGAGCCGCCTTAGTCGAATCAATTCGAATAGAAAACAAGAATACTTTACTTTTTGATGCAGGGGATATTTTCCAAGGAACTCCTTATTTTAATTTTTACGGCGGAGAACTGGAATTTAAACTCATGAGCATGCTCAAGTATGATGCTGCTACCATTGGAAACCACGATTTTGACAATGGATTAAACGGACTCTACGCGCAACTACCAAATGCCAAATTTGAATTGCTAAGTGCAAATTATGATTTCAGCAATACTTTGATGAACGGGCATACCAAACCCTATAAAACCTATAATCGTGATGGTATAAAAATTGGAGTTTACGGAATCGGCATCGGACTTGAAGGACTGGTAAGCAAGAAGCTATATAGGGAAACCGTTTATTTAGACCCTTATGAAATCGCCCTCGACACGGAACGTAAATTGAAAGAAGAAGAACAATGTGACCTCGTTATCTGTTTATCACATTTGGGATATGCCTATGAGGCTTGGGAGAAGAGGCCCGACGACCTTACACTTGCCTCAAAAACAGATTATACCAACCTTATTATTGGTGGACATACCCATACATTTTTAGACAAGCCTACAATTGTTAGAAATAATAAAGGCAAAGAGGTGCTCGTAAATCAAGTAGGCTGTTTTGGAATCAACTTAGGCCGAATTGATTTCTATTTTGACAGTTCAAAAAATAATAGAACAAAAGGGGTTTCGATAACCGTTTGATATTCAATTACCATGTTTACTTTAAAACGAACAAATTCTAAAAATCCAGATTTTATTAAGCTTGTTGAACAGCTCGATGCCAATCTAGCGGAACGGGATGGAGAAGACCATGCTTTTTACAATCAATTCAATAGTATTTCTAATTTGAATCACACTGTGGTTTTGTATAAGGATAAAAAAGCTGTTGCATGCGGGGCGATAAAGAAATTTGACGACAGCTCTATGGAAGTTAAACGAATGTTTGTTCCTTCTGAGGAAAGAGGAAAAGGATACGCAACCAAGGTGCTAAAGGAATTGGAACTTTGGACCAAAGAGTTAGGAAATACACATTGCATTTTGGAAACTGGAAAAAGACAGCCGGAAGCCATTGCGCTTTATGAAAAGAACGGCTATCGGCGAATATCCAATTATGGTCAATATCAAGGCATTGAAAATAGCGTCTGCTTCGAAAAAAATGTATCTTCATAAGCTAAATCCGTTTATTATGAGAACATTAGGAAACCTTCTAGTAATTTTATGCCTATTTGGAATATTTATTGCAACCGCACAGACCCAAGAATACTATCAGCTTAAAACCTATTCGTTTGATACGGAGGCACAAGAAAAGACAACCGATGATTTCCTGAAAAATGCTTTCCTACCAGCATTAAAGCAGTTCGATATTCAGAATGTCGGAGTTTTCAAACCAAAGCCAATGGATTCTGTTACGCCTAAAAAAACGTATGTATTGATTCCCTTCTCTTCCCTAGTACAGTTCCGACTATTGGATGATGCTTTGGCAGCCAATACCTCCTATCAAGAAAATGGAAAGGCGTATTTAGAAGCATCTCATGACAATCCGCCCTATCAGCGCATTGAATCCGTATTGATGAAAGCCTTTATTGATATGCCAAAAATGGAAGCATCAAAATTAGATGGTGCGCGTAAAGACCGAATCTATGAGCTCCGAAGCTATGAAGCGGCCACCGAAGCCCTTTATAAAAGCAAAGTGGATATGTTCAACGCCGGTGGTGAAGTAAAACTGTTTGATAGACTAGGCTTTAATGCTGTTTTCTATGCAGAAGTTTTATCTGGCCCAACGATGCCTAATCTCATGTACATGACTACCCACGCTAATCAAGAAAGCAGGGATGCGAACTGGAAGGCATTTGTCGATTCGCCTGAATGGTCAAAACTTAAGGTAATGCCGAAGTATCAAAACACTGTTTCGAAAAATGTTACACTATTTTTGTATCCTACGGAGTATTCAGATTATTAATATTCAAATTGGTCTCAGAACTAAATAACATATGAAGCAAATGGTCGTTTGGTAATTAAAACTCCGACCTTTTTTATGAGTATTCTACCTTTATTAACAATAGTTCCTGTGCTTTTTTATTTGGTAGATGCGTATCATGAGAATGATACTAAAAAAGGATTGTTGTATATAGCAGCTTTTGCTCTTTTTGCGGTAATAGGCATTTCGATGTTATTTTTGATTGGTTGGGCTTTTGCCTTATGGACTCCAATTTTACTGGTATTGATGCTTTCTTTAAAACCCAGGAAAAAGTTCAAGAAAACCTCTTAATTATTGAGAATGTACTCCACCAGTTCGCGATGTTCCTCTTCTAGACTGCTTTTTGGAATTTTTTTTCCAGCTTGCCGATACCAATAACCGGCATTCCAATCATCTCCTTCTTTGCGGTGTAGATATGCATGAATCCATTTCGCGGTTGTATTGTTCATTCCGTCTACAATCTTATGAGCAGTGTCCCAATCCCCTTTTGCATCATACCAAAGAGCCTTTAGGGGTCCTGCCCAATTTTTAGGTGGCAACTCTTCAGTTAGCAATTTTTTGAATTCTTGATAGTTCATAGAATAAAAGTATATTACCTCAACCAAATATCAGGATCTAAATAAAACATACGCTTCCAGCCCTGAACGGATTCATCATCATATAAGTTCGGATAGGGAAAAGGTGTCGTAATCGCATAATGCAAATGCGGCGGTGTATTTATGGCATTTCCCGTATTACCGACGGTACCAATAACGGTTCCTCTTTTTAGGGGTTTGAAAACAAAGGTTTTAATTTCATCCATGTGCGCATAATAGTGAAAGCGCCATTTGGGACCTAGAACCATAACGGACTTCCCTCCTTTGCCTCCTTCATATGTATAAATTACAATTCCGTTTGTTGCGGAGACAATGTCAGTACCTTTATCTGCAAAAATATCTATTCCTTTATGTGTAATTGAAGTCCCCCATGGGTAAGCCCAGAATGATTCGTCATCCCAGCTACTAGTAGTTGCGTCCTTTACAGGTATAATCATATTTTGCGGGAGTAGAAAACCAATACCTATAATCACAATGGGCACCCAAAACCACTTACGCATACTTCGGTTACGCACTAAAAATGCCATTGACATTAAAAAGGCGTACCAAAATCTTCTTGTGGTGTTGGTTATCATTAAAACGGAATATAAAAAAGCATCCGATTTTATCGGATGCTTTCATTTGTTCGATTTTTACAATTTAATTGAACATAGCATTTACTACTGCTACCAAGGCCGGTGTCTTACCCTTTTCTACGGCACCAGTAATAACCAGTTTATTCTTTCCACTAGGTTTCTTCGTTAAGGGCATCACTATTGCGCTACCAGGCGTTCCTGGAGGTTGAACGGCCAAATTACCTTTACCAATAATTTCCCCTTCTGCCGAATCTAAACGAATATCAAAATTATACGCAACTTTGGGAGGTTCCTGCCAGCCTACCGTCAAAACTACAGCGCTTACTCCTGTAAGGTCAATATCATCCAATTCAAACCATCCTTTGGCTCCTTGGAGCACCAATAAATCTTGTCCTCCAAACGTAACGGCCATCATATCTTTGGTCTTAGTCGCTTCCGAAAAACCAACAGTGTTGCTAGCCAAGGCGACGGACTTAGAACCTGTCAATGGAACAGCACCTTCAGCACCTCCATCCGTATAACTAGCTGTCAATACCATTAAGTTTCCGGGAGTTGTGGCCTCTGCTTTTACAGAACCTTTTGGAGGTAATGATGGTTTCATACTTCCATCTCCATTCAATGACATGATATAGGTCGCTATTTGACTTGTCTCATTTGAGGTGATATTTGGGTGCGCAGCCATCATCACCTCACCCCAAACACCAGAACCACCTTCTTTTATTTTCCTTTGAAGATAGGATTTGGCATTTTTATCATCCTTGTATTTTGCAGCAATATCCCTGTAATTTGGTCCGATTGAGACCTCTGTTTCCTTGTGACAGGTTTTACAATCCATCGCTTGGGTCAAGGCCTTACCGGTAACCGATGCAGAAACTTGTTGGTGTCCTAAAGACATTGCCACTTTATCCATTCCCTCTAAATAGTCCACAGAAACAAAAATATTCTCTGGGTCAATGTCACTGCTCTCAGCATCTGTTACGGATACTTCATAATTAACAGGTTGCCCTGGCACATAGAAGGAGCTATTTCCACCCGTAATAGCAATATTCACTTCAGGTCTCGAATTTCCAGCCACTACAGCGGTACTCGCGCTAATTGCCGATTCACCTCCGGTATCCTTTACTTCTACTGAGATATTATATTCTCCAGCTTCCGCGTAAGTATGTGATATTTTTGGCTCACTGGTTTCCTTAGTTTCACCATTCCCTAAATCCCAAACATAACTAATCGCATCTTTTTCGCGATCCCTTGCTTCGACCCTTGCATTAATTGTCAAAGGAAGTTTTCCTGAAGTGTTGTCCACTATCATGTTATCAATAACAGGTGGACGATTACCGCCATTAAACTCTACATAACTTAATCCGGAATCCTTATTCGCCGAGAACCAGCCACTACCGTATTCTAAAAGGTACATTCTTCCGTCTGGGCCCATTTCCACATCAATCAAATTGTTAACTTTGATATCCGAAGCAAAAGGTTCCATTTTGTTGACACTACCGTCTTCAAACAAATGTACGGCCATCATCCAGCCACGCATCCAATCATAGATAATTACTTTTCCATCATAATAGGCGGGCAATCCACCACCGTTCGCATATTCATCGGAATAATAGGTTGGCCCAGCCATTGCATTTCTACCTCCGGTGGCAACCTGCGGAAATTCGGAAGTTTCAGCATACGGATAATAGACATAAGCTGGCTGTGCCGGTGGAAGTTCGGTCAAACCTGTATTGTTTTTAGAATCGTTGATTGGCTTTTCAGGGTCGAAAGTTATTCCACTTTCTCCAGTAGCATAATCGTAGTCGATATACGGCTTGTTATCCGCTATAAATAAAGGCCATCCAAAGTTTCCAGCCTCGCGAGCTTGATTCATTTCATCATGACCTCTTGGACCACGCGTGCCCAATTGATCTTCACGGGCATCGGGTCCGACGTCACCCCAGTATACATAGCCCCTTTTAGAATCTACCGAAATACGATAGGGATTACGATGTCCCATGGTGTAAATCTCAGGACGGGTTTTATCCGTTCCTACAGGGAATAGGTTACCATCCGGAATATCATAACTCCCGTCTTCATTAACTTTAATACGGAGTATTTTTCCACGAAGGTCGTTGGTATTTCCAGAAGAACGACGCGCATCATATTGCTGTTTTCCTGGAAGGTCATTCAAGGGAGCAAAACCGTTATTCACGTATTTTGCACCTTTCTCGTCAAAGGGAGTTGAATTATCCCCTGTCGATAGGTATAAGAGTCCATCACCGCCAAAAGCGATTGAACCTCCAGTATGGCAACAAATTTCACGTTGTGAATACACATCGATAATTTTTTGCTCGGAAGCCATATCAAAATTTCCATCTGAATATTTGAACCTTGATAAGCGATTGACTTCCTCATCACCAGTTGGGGCATAATACACATAAATCCAATTATTAGTGGCATAGTCCGGGTCTTTCTGGACTCCCATCAAACCTTCTTCAGCGTTTACTCCAGGTGTATTCAATGTTTTATCATACACATCAAATTTTGCTATCTCGGTCAATTCTTTTGTTGCCGCGTTATAGCGTAAAATCTCACCATGACGTTGTCCAATGAGCACATCGTTATTTGGCAAAATGGTCATTTCTGTAGGTTCGAAAAATTCACCTTCTGATAAAACAACTTTGGAAAAACGGTCAATTTCTGGTGGTATTTGCGAAGTGGCTTTTGAATAATCCAACTCTAAATTCTCCCCGATGGCATACTGAATGCCACCCAATAAATGTTTTAGGAAAGGGTCTTCTGCATAACTTTCATCAGTATGGCCCGCGCCTGTATAAAAGGAACGTCCGCCGTCAAATTCGTGATACCATGCAAAAGGATGATAATCACCGTTTTTTCCACCTTCATAAGTCGATTCGTCAATGGTCATCAAAACATTGACATCGGGATTGATGTTCTTATAATTATAAATTTCATCGGAGCGGTGCCAAACAGAATCGGTAAAATGTTTTGTTGCAATAAAACCGTTATCCTTGATAATAAAATCAGCTTCTGGAGTACCCGCTGGATGACTCAGAAATTGTGCCCCCACCAATTTGTTGTACCAGCCCCAGTCATACTCCGTATCAGTTGCTGCATGCACACCCACATAACCCCCACCTGCTTGAATATAGCGTTCAAAAGCCGCTTCTTGAGTATGGTCGAGCACATTCATAGTGGTGCTTAAGAAAATTATAGCAGAGTATTGTTTCAAATTGTCTTCGTTGAACAACTCCCCATTTTTGGTAGTGTCAACTTCAAAACCATTTTCGGCACCAAGCTTTTCAATAGCTGCGATTCCTACGGGAATTGAGGCATGTTTAAATCCCATGGTTTTCGAGAAGACCAAAACTTTAGGTTTTCCTTCTCTTTTATTAGTACAACTTCCAAGGACTAATCCGAAGATTACCACTATAGCAATAGCTAACTTTTTCATTTAAATTGTTGTTTGAGTTAAGTGAAGTCTCTAAAATACACATTAGGCTTTAAACGCCCATAGAACATCTATTAGAAAACCGTATTTTTAAAGAATTTGAGCCAATTCACAGTTTAGAATGAAAAAAATTCAAGAATATTATTTTGAGAACGATACCAAATGGAGGGCGTGGCTCCATGAAAATTATGCCGTCGAAAAAGGTATTTATTTGATATTTTATGCAGTTTCCCACAAAAATGAAAGCATGCGCTGGGAAGAAGCGGTTCGGGTAGCACTATGCTACGGATGGATTGATAGTACTGTCAAAAATATCGGGCCAGGAAAACGACGTCAATACTTCTGCCCAAGAAAGCCCAAAAGTGTTTGGAGCAGAGTCAACAAAGACCATATCAAAGTGCTTAAGAAAAGTGGACTGATGCACCAAAGCGGATTGGAATCCATAAAAGTGGCCAAAAAGAATGGTTCTTGGACTTCTTTAGATGATGTTGAAAATGGAATCATTCCAAAGGAATTAAAAGATGCTTTTGATAAAAACCCAACAGCCTTTGCCAACTTCCAAAACTTTACCAGAGGACAGCGTAAGAGTTATTTATACTATCTAAATCAAGCCAAGCGGGAAGAAACCCGTCAAAAACGGATTACTGAAATCGTCAGTCTTTGTGCAAAAAACATCAAAGCTCGTGGTGGCTGGGGAAGTTAAGTGGTTTCTTTTCTTCCAAACAAGCGATAGTATAGTACTGCAGCTACAAATCCTACAGATGAGAAAGCAGTGAGCATCCAAAAAACATTTTGGTGTCCGATTTCTTCCCCCGGGTGTGCATCCAATAAATATCCATAAGCGGGTCCAGCGAAGATATCAGGTGTATATCCAACTAAAGAAATCAAACCTACGGCCGTTCCTGTGAGAACTAAAGGAATCTTTCCCTCCTGCATTACAGCAAAATACAAAGCCCTTGCCGAGTAAACACCAACAGCAATAACCACAACTGAGATAAAAAATAAGGCTGTCGTTGAGGGTGCAATGAGTCCGGAAGCAAAAAGAACACCGCCAATAATACAGGCTAAAAAACTAAATACCAGTACCAAACTAATTCGAAAACGGTCAACCAACAAACCCAATAAAATTCCAGTGGTAGGTCTTAAAAACTGTAAAAAAGTGCCTACCTGAGCCGATTTCACTTCATTGTATTGCATAACTTCTTTTGCATATAAAGAGAGTACATCGGTAATTTTATATCCTACATAGGCACAAAGAATGATAACCATTAGTAGCTGAACCGCAGGAAGTTTAAGCACGGAAATTATCTGATGAACGGAAATTCGCTCCAAAAGAATCTCCTTTTCGTCGACACCCGATTTCATAAAAAACCACGTTAGTACCCCAATGAGACCAATGATAGCTACCGAAAAATATATGACATATTGAAATGCTTCTTCTCTTTCCTGCAATTGGGCGGTCACAACATGTTCTGAAATAAACATTGCAAAGACCACAACGCCTAATAAACCAAAAAGTGCTCCTGTGAGTCCGCGTCCACCATCGAGCAAGCCAAAGGCTTTCCCTTGAGAATTTAAACCTCCCCAAAGACGGGCTGATTTAATCATAGGTGCCCAAAAAAGAAAAATCGTAGTGAATCCCCAATAACCATACAAAAATTGTAGCGTTGTAAAATCAGGGAAGGTAACAAAAACCAATCCACCTAAGGCAGTCAACCAAAGGGCGATAGCCATTAGCTTTCGAGGCGGGAACTTGTCGGCCAAGGGACCACCAAATAAATACGAAAAGACCGCAACTATACCATATACTGAAAAACAGAGTCCGAGTTGGGTATTATCAAGTTGAAAAAGGTCTAATATGGTCGGTCTAAAAATACGGGGCAAGACAAAGGGTAGTATAAATACAGCTTCCCCTGCTAAAATTAAAAGTATAAGATAATACCAAGGGGCTTTTTTTTCCATTAATGGGAAGATACTAAGAACCTATTGAACCTTTTACAAAATGTAAATTAAATCTTACCTTTGTCTTAAGTTCTGCGGAGTGTACCAGGCTAACGTGTTTCCGTTACTGGTTTTCTTCAAGAACTTGAACGCTATGTCAAAGTTACCCAAGGAAAATCAGTTCTTGGATTTATCTGATTATGGAAGACCTTTTGCAAAAGTTATCGCGCAATCGCTTAAAGACACTTCCTTCACTCCTATCCATGTCACCATTGCATTTGTCATTTCGGGCTTAATAGCAATCGCCTGTATTCTAAATCATTATTACTGGGCAACTGCATTCTTTTTGGTTTTAAAGTCCATTCTAGATGCCGCAGATGGTGAATTAGCTAGAATTAAGAACACGCCGTCTTATACAGGCCGGTATTTAGATTCCGTCTCCGATATCATTTTGAACCTTCTGATTTTGATGACCATTTGGTATGTTACAGATGAGTCATTGGCACTCACTATTCTGGCCTTTTTTGGAATTCAGCTGCAGGGCACGCTCTACAATTACTACTACGTTATTCTCAGAAATAAGCATAACGGAGATACCACCAGTAGGGTTTTTGAAAATAAAACACCTAAAGCCTTGAAGGGAGAAAAGCAAAGCAACGTCAACATTCTTTTCAGGCTCTACACCCTATCTTATGGGGTTTTTGATAAAATCATTTATAAAATGGATGCCAAAGCGGTAGAAGCTCAAAAGCTACCAAATTGGTTTATGACAGCGGTTTCTACATTCGGATTGGGATTTCAATTATTGCTTATTGGTATCATGTTAGCTCTCGATTTAAAGCAATATATCATTCCGTTTTTTATCGGATATTCTATTTTTATTCTGGTATTTATTGCAATTCGCAGATTAATAAATCGGTAATTTTCCATATTTTTCAGGTATGCGAATCTTACTCCTTATTGTTTTTTGTGCTGCCTTGAATTTAAACTGTTCTTTGGAAGAAAAAGAGCAATTTGACCTAGTTATCCAAAACGGAAATAGCATAGATTTAGAGACGGGAAACATTACCAAACAAAGTATATTTATTTCAGAGGGAAGGATTATAAAGGTCAATGACATAGAAGAAACAAACTCCTTTGAAGTCAAAAAAATCATTGATGCATCCGGGAAGTTTATTTTACCAGGATTCTGGGACAATCATGTGCATTTTCGAGGAGGGGATAGCTTAATTGATGCCAACAAGAATTTCCTAAATCTTTTTATTGCCAATGGAATAACTACTGTCCGCGATGCTGGCGGCGATTTAACCACTGCCATTTTAGATTGGAGAAAACAAATTGCAGAGGGAAGTCTAGTCGGACCTACGATATTTACTTCAGGTCCAAAAATAGATGGCGTAGCGGGTACTTGGGAAGGTTCTTTAGAGGTAGAAAATGAAATTGACGTTAGAAACGCTTTAGATATATTACAAAGAATACCTAGCGATTACGTAAAACTCTACGACAGTAAAATTTCTGGAGAAATGTACCTAAAAACAATCGTTGAAGCAGAAAAGCGAGACCTGATTGTTTCCGGACACATGCCTTTCACTGTGGAACTTAATCAAGCAGTAGATTCCGGAATTGATGCTATCGAACATTTGTATTACGTAATGAAAGGCTGTGCTTCCAACGAAAAAGAAATCACCCAACAATTAAAAAATAATGAAATCGGTTTTTGGGATGCCATGCCCTTGCTTATGGAAAACTATGAAGATTCCACTGCACAAAAAATGTTCTTCCATTTAAAGGGAAATAATGTTTATGTGGTCCCTACATTGCATATTGGAAAAACATTGAGCTATCTAGATGAAGTTGACCACAGTAATGATAAATACTTGAAGTACATGAGTACGGGTATTATCAAAACCTATGAGGGCCGCATCAATCGCGTAAAAAAATCTACCCAAAAAGCGATTGCCGATAGAAAAGAATTGGATAGGTTCTTTGGAAAGCTTGCAAATTCACTTAATGAGGCTGGTGTCGGATTGTTAGCCGGCTCCGATAGCGGAGCCTACAACTCATATACCTATCCCGGAATTTCGTTGCACAATGAATTACAAGCTATGGTCGCAAACGGAATATCGCCATTGAATGCCTTAAAAACATCAGCATACAACGGTTCTAAGTTTCTAAAAAAAGAAGCAGATTATGGTAATATCTCCCCAGGAAAAGTAGCCGATTTGGTGATTTTGGATGCTAATCCCTTGGATAACATAGAAAACACTCAGAAGATTCATACTGTAATTAAAAGTGGAAAAACTCATTCGAAAGAACAATTAAGGGGGCTTTTAGAGGCTGCCAAAACAATTCCCCCTTTGAAGGAGGAATCTATATTCATAAGATAAAAAATCATGAAAAAAACAGTATTTATCCTAACCATCATACTTCTATGTGCTTGTAACCAAGCACAGGAAAAAGCAAGTCCAACAGAAACCTTGATTTCCAATACGAATATTGTTGATGTTCGTTCAGGTGAAATTCTTAAAAATCGTGATGTCGCTATCGACTCAGGAAAAATAAAAAGTATCTCCGAATCCAATGCGAATGGAAAAATATTCACCACTGTTATAGATGGTAGCGAGAAATACCTTATGCCTGGACTAGCGGAAATGCACGCTCATATTCCGTCGCCATCAACCAATTCTGAACGTATTGAAGAAGTTCTTTTTCTTTATGTCGCTAATGGTATTACTACGATTCGGGGTATGTTGGGGCATCCGGCTCATTTAAGCTTACGCGCTACGGCCAAGGAAGGTAAAATTATCAGTCCACGTATTTTCACTTCGAGTCCTTCTTTAAATGGAAACTCAGTTAAAACAATTGAAGAAGCCACTGAAAAAGTAACAGCATATCAAAAAGCAGGATATGACTTTTTAAAGATTCATCCGGGGATTCAAAGAGATGTTTTTAACCAAGTTGTAAAAACGGCGAACGAAGTTGGAATCCCTTTTGCCGGTCATGTACCAGTTGATGTCGGCATTCGTCATGCCCTAGAAAGTAAATACGCCTCTATTGATCATGTTGATGGATTTTTGGAAGGACTCGTTCCAGAATCAGAAAATGTAGATCCAACTAAAAATGGTTTCTTCGGTTTTGCTTTTACTCCCCTAGCCGATACTTCTAAAGTTGATGAGTTGGTTCAAATGGCAAAGGAAAATGAGGTATGGATTGTATCCACCCAAAGTCTTTTTGAAAGATGGTTCGCTCCTATTTCAGCTGATGAACTGCTCAAACAACCTGAAATGAAATATATGCCAGGAGCTACATTGAAAAATTGGAAAGAGCGTAAAGAAGCATCCACCGATTCAGAGACGGGATTCAATGCACCGCAATGGCAAATGTTTGATAGTATTCGAAAACTACTCATCAAGGCTTTAAGTAAGAATGGACACGGAATGTTATTAGGCTCTGATGCCCCACAACTATTTAATGTTCCCGGGTTTTCAATTCATCATGAATTAAATGGCATGCTAGGTGCTGGGATGGCTCCCTTGGAAATCATTCAATCCGGCACTATCAATCCAGCAAAATACTTTGATATGGAAGATACTTTCGGCGAAATCAAAGAAGGCTTGGATGCCGATATGGTTTTATTGGATTCTAATCCGTTAGAAAATTTGAATGCCCTAAAAGAAATCTCAGGTGTCATGTTACAAGGGAGATGGATCCCAAAAGAAGAAATCGAGGAAAAACTTGCCATTGTAGCCAAACATGCCGCTCAGAACTAAAAAACGGACCAGGTATGTAGATTCCTGGTCCGCTTTCTCTAATTATTTTACTTCCTTCATCAATTCTTCGATAGAGCGTTCTAACTGCTCATCGCGGCCTTTTCCAATAACATCAGGATTATTCTTAACCTGAATCTCAGGGTCGGTCTCATTGTTCTCTAACCACTCGCCTGCCTTGTTTTTTGCACTTACGGGCACTACACCCCAAACACCACCGTTTGGAAGGCGTTCCCATCCAGCAAAACTACAGGTTCCAGGAACCGGCATTCCTACAGTCTTTCCTATTTTTAAATCGCGATAACCACTAGCAAAACAAGAACCGTCACTATACATGGACTCATTGAACATGGCCAAGGTTGGTTTTGTCCATCGCGAAGTTGGCTCTCCCCCTACTACTTTAGACTCGGTTTCATAAGATAAAAAAGGAATTCCCGTAAAGAACATGGCCAAATCGGCCACCAAGTCGCCTCCACCATTAAAGCGCGTATCAACAATTACTGCCTTTTTATCTGAAAACTTACCCATCATTTGCTCATAGATTGAACGGTATGGCTCGTCGCTCATTCCGGGAATATGAACATAACCTAAAGCACCGTTACTTTTTTCCAATACCTCTTTCTCATTTTTCTTAACCCACCTTCTGTAAAGTAGCGATGATTCTTCGCGCAATGATATGGGCTTTACCGTAATTTGCTTTCGATTACCTGAAGAATTTACAATGTCGAGCAGCGTAAAGTTGCCTGCTTTTCGGTTCAAATAACGTGCAATATCTCGATTGGGTGTTATGGTTTCCCCATCTATTTTGTCGATAAGCATTCCAGGGCCTAATTTGAAATCGGCCTTGTCAAGTGGACCTCCTTTGATTACCTCAGCAATCTTAATTCCGTTTCCTTCATGTTCGTAATCCATAAAAATACCTAATGAAGCAGTGGCGTCTCCGTTCGCTATATTGTCGTTATAGCGCCCCCCTGCATGCGAAACATTCAATTCGCCCAAGAGTTCAGAAAGCAACTCCGCAAATTCAGTGGAATTTCCAATATGCGGCAAATATTTTTCATATTCCGCTCGCATGGCTTTCCAATCGATGCCATGAAAGTTGGAATGGTAAAAAATAGCATTAGTCCTAAGCCAAACATGGTCGAACATATATCTGCGTTCAGCGTCAGCATCAAGTTTCATTTCTGATTTGATTTTGACCGGTTTTGTTTTCGAACCCTTTAAATCGACCTTTGCAATTTTACCATCACTTAACAGAAAAAGGTTTTCTTGCTTCGAATCCCATTGTAAACTGCCCGATTTAGCTCCTAAAGAAATCAACATCTTGGTTTCTTTTGTACGAATTTCTGTTTCCCAAAGGTTTAAATCTTTCTCAAAACGAGCGAGATAGTAGAGTTTTTCACCGTCTTTTGACAATACGGCATCACTCAATCGCGAAGAATGAATAGTTAATCTACTTTTTCGTAGTTCCATATCTTCCCAATCAAACTTAAGGGGCGTTACCGGTTTTTCCTTTTTGTCCTCGCCTTTTTTCTTCTTCCCTTTTTTATCTTTTTCATCATCCTTCGAATCATCTTTATCCTTTTTATCACCTTCTTCGAGTTCCTTCATCAAGTCATATTCCTCTTTGGTCAGATTAAACTTGTCATAAGCATCTTTAGTAAAAAACATGCTATAGACATCAAATTCACTATTTCCGCTGGTAGCATAACTTTTTAATCCGTTTCTATTGCTGAACCAAAGCATTTGCTTTCCTTCATTGACCCACTTGGGCGACATATCATAGTAACCGCTCTTCGTAAGGTTCTTACGTTTTTTTCCATCAACAGAAAGTAATAACACCTCGCTATTGCTCAACGTTTGTCCCCAATCGACCAAAAGCCATTTACTATCCGGACTCCACTTAAAATATTTGTCCCCATCTGAAAAGTGATACAGTTCTTCAGGGGTTAGCAAAGTAACCGTCTGTTTCGTCTTTAGATTCATTACTTTAAGTGTTCTACGACCTTCTATAAATGCGACGGACTTTCCATCGGGCGAAAACTCTGGTAGGTAATTATCTTTGTCATTACTAATCAGCGTGTCTTCTTTTACCAGCGTTGCCGCGAAAAAATACTTTTCCTCTTTTCGCACTTTCTTGGTTTGATAGATATCCCATTTTCCGTTGCGTTCACTTGAATAACTTACCGCCTTTCCGTCATGTGTAAATTTTACAAAACGTTCTTGTTCAGGAGTATTGGTCAATCTTTTTGTTAAGGAACCATCAACGGACGTTACAAATACTTCTCCCCGTGAGATAAAAGCAATTTCTTTTCCATCCGGAGAAATATCCATTTCACGAACACCTCCATTTACCGAAACATATTTATCAGCATTCGAACCCGCCTGTGTACGGATATTGATTTTCACTTTCTTAGGCTCTCCTCCTTCTGCCATGGTGTATATCTCTCCATCATAAGAAAAGGATAATATTCCATTTCCATTACTCAAGAAGCGAATAGGATGCGTTTTGAATTCGGTCACCTGCACCTTTTCGGATGGATTATCCAATGTCATTCGATGCACATTGAAAGTGCCACTTTCTTCGCTTAAATAGAAAAGGGCGGTCCCGTCCTTTGAATACACTGGATTGCGGTCCTCACCCTTAAAAGACGTAACCATTTTATGAGTATCTGCAGTCGTATCATAAGTCCATAAATCACGGGTAATAGCAGAAGTATGGTGCTTTCTAAACTCATCTTCATACCCTTTTAAATCATGATAAACCATTTGAGTTCCGTCGGCATTCACTTGCACATCTTCTGCCGGAACCGTCAATACCTGTTGTACCCGACCGCCTTTTGCTGGAACACTGTACAGCTCAGGTTGCCTGCTCGTAGGATACTGTCGATGCTTGACATCATCTTGGCGCATAGCCCCAAAAAGAACTGCAGTATCATCAGACGAAAAAGAATATGGTTTCTCGTCAGCACTATGAAACGTAAGCCGCGTGGCAGGGCCTCCCATGGCATCCATAGTATACACATCAAAATTACCATAACGGTCAGATGCAAAAGCCAGGGTTTTACCATCTTTACTCCATTTTACACGGTAATCATGGGCGTCATGAAAGGTTAGTTGAGTGGCGTCGCCTCCTTGTGCAGCAACCCTATACAAGTCACCTTTATACGTAAATGCAATGGTATTTCCGTCAGGAGAAATTGATGGATATCTTGCCCATTGTGGTTCGATTTGCGAAAAACTTAGAAGAGAACAAAATAAGGCGAGAATAACAATGGGTTTGGTTTTCATAAATTAAAGATATAATTGAAAGTTGTCGCGAAAGATAGGAAAAGGGATAAAATCTAGCTCCTTTTTTAACGTAGTTTTCATAATGATGCTATCTTTCACTTATGAATAATTCCGATGAACAAAATTATTGGACTCTTCGCTACAAAGAAGAACGGACAGGATGGGATATTGGCTATCCTTCCCGACCTATAAAAGAATATATCGACCAACTTGATAATAAGGGTATTTCAATTTTAATTCCAGGAGCCGGAAATGCCTACGAAGCGGAATATCTATGGAAGCAAGGTTTTCAAAATGTATTTGTGATGGATATTTCTGAATTTCCTCTAATACAATTTCAAAAACGGAATCCTGATTTTCCAGGGGAGCAATTGCTGTTAGCCGATTTCTTTCAGCATGAAAACCAATACGACCTCATCTTTGAACAGACGTTTTTCTGCTCTTTTGTTCCTACGGATGCTAATAGAAATCGGTACGCAAAACAAATGGCTTCTTTGTTGAAATCAAACGGAAAACTTGTCGGAGTTTGGTTTGATATTCCCTTGACTGGTGATATGGAAAAACGACCTTTTGGCGGCGATAAAGATTTGTATTTAAGTTATTTACAGCCCTATTTCGAAACCATTACTTTTGAAAGATGCCATAACTCTATTCCACCTAGAATTGGCAATGAACTGTTCGGGATATTTAAAAAGCGTATTTAAACCGACAAAGCTTTTATTGATCTATTCGCTCAAATTCCCATTGCTGATTACCTCTTCCATGAAATGGCCATGTAATAAGATTCGTACCAGCTGAAGTCCTTCGTCCAAAAACATCCATATATTGATTATCTGAAAGGTTTCTGATATAAAAATAACCTTCTTCTGCGGCAGGTTCTATTGCCCATTGTTGACTTGTTTGGCCTTCATATTCCCATTGCTGAACATTATTATAGCGTTGCCCCGATACCGGTTCCATTTGAGCGGCCTTGTTTGAATACGTTGATCTAATCACATACGCACCAGAATCGAGAATCTCTAGATTCCATTCTTCACTTTCAGCTTGTCCTGTTGTGCTCTCTTGTGAAATATTTATGCCATTATCTGAAGATAAACTAGACAGTCCTAAAACACGACCGCTATGCCGAGCTCTAATAAGATAATCACCCTCAGGTATAATCAGACTTTCTTGAGTTCGTATTTTGTGTATGATTTGCAAACCTGAATTTCCGGAGGCAGCGAATATGTAGTTTCCATCAGAAACAACATAATTAATAGAACCATTTAGTTCTACTACGCCCATTAAATCTAACAATTCATTCTTTACTTTGATAGCCAAACCAGCACCTCCATTTGCCAAAAGTGTAGCATTGCCATTGACTGATACCGCATTTGTAACCTTATCTGAAGGAATAATATTTTCAGGGTCTAAAAGAATTGGTAAACGCTCTTCAAGTGCACCGGTAGTAAGATTATATACTCCAGCTCCTTGGGCACCTTCTGCCACAATGACTTGATCAGCTGTCATAGATATAGTTCGCTTTGCGTCTTCAACAAAACTAGAACTCATGTTTATTTGTGAAAGGACATTTAATTCACCATCCATTATTGTAACTCCTGTACTACCATCCAATACAGCTAATTTTCCGTTTGCGGAAGTTACCGACCGCAAGTCATCAAAAGTGACTTCACTAGACTTTAAGAATGCATTGCCATCATATTTAGCGATAGACCCTGCTACCCCACTAGTTACATAATAGGAGTTTTGTATTTTAGTAATACCAGTTGCCGTATTACCTTGTTGGTAGAAATATTCCACACTATTTAAATCGATACTACCATTCTGAACAGCAATTTTTGCTATAAAAGATTCACCCGTAGCCTCCAAAACTTTTTCAGTATCTACACTTCCTAACACATATACATACCCATTGTCATATAAAATAACGTTGGCATCTCTATTAAACATGTACATTCTTGAAACTAAAACTGGTGACAACGGATCGGTTAAATCAATAACATCAACCGCACCTGCAAAAGTCTCACCGATAGTATTATAGGAAACATAGGCATATTCATCTTGGTAATCTACATGGGTAGCGGCAAGATTTGAACTTCCTTCAAAAGCGGGACTTGACACTTGACCTACCAAATTAAGATGGAAATCACTCGTGGTACTTAACGACATACCTCCATTTTTACTAGATATTTCATGTTCAAAATAAATATCTAAAATACCGTTACTGCTGTTGCCAATTCCGTTTGAGAGCACAGTATTGCTTTCTTCCAATACCAGTTCTCTACCTAGACTTTGTTGGTCAATATAGGTTGTTTCATCTGTACAGCTGGCAACAAAGACCAGTGCAGAAAGAATTATTAGGTATATTTTTTTCATGGGGGAATAGGTTTAAAAATCGAATTTGGCTGCATAGAAAACTGTTTAATTCTGATTTTATTGTAGGATAATACCACCTTTCGATAAAGAGCATGTCTAATAAAATACAGTAGTAAGGAGGTTTTTTTTAAATACCAAACCTAATTTATAAGTTTAAAAAGACACCATAGCTGAATTAATCGGAGTACAAGAAATGGGTGGTTCCGTATTTCTGTTCAAAAGGCCCTGAAGTTCTACTTGATTTTTGAGCGAAACAAACCTAAAACAGCTCTTGATATTTTATAGAAAACAAAACACATCAAAGCAATAATACTTCCAAAGCCTATTGGGATGATTGCCCCAAAAGTAAAGGCAGAACCTATCACCCAACCCAAAAGATATTCTGATTTGTATAGCGGGAATATAAAGGCAAGGAGGAATATGCCTAGCATAATGTACTCTATCACATCAATTTCAAAAGTGAAGAAAAAAGAAATAGTTATGGCTATTGCCATGGCTAATAAGAATCTCATAATTACCCTTCTCAAACTCTCCGATGCCACCGGTATTGCTGGGCCATCTATACGCTTATGTATACGATAAAGCAAAAACCAAGTAAAAAAAGGAAGGACCAAACCGCCCAACCAATTGGGGATCCCCGGTAAATTATTGTCATGCAAGAGATAGTGTGTGGGAATTCCGCCGTGAAAAAGGTCCCATGTAATATGGCCCCAAATTAAAAGAGTGACAACAGCGGTAATGCCGACACGTAGACTAAGTCGTAGTTTCATGATGATTAATTTTTGATTGATGATTATAAGACGCAAGAATTTCCTTCATAGTTGCCTACGGAAAAATGCTATTCCCTTTTTTAGGGAATATTAGTGAGACGTAAGGAGTTGTAATTTGTTACAATTACTCGTCAAAAGTTCCTTCCCCTAGCAGGGGAAGGTGGGCGAGCCGAAGGCAAAGCTCGGAAGGGGTTGAGACCAAGCCTTTAAACATATCATAGACCTTAAGTAAAAGACCCCTACTAAGTCTTCAACCAAATTTAAAATACACCAAATCCCAAAACCTCACGAGTTTAACCCCTTCCGTCTTGCTCGCCGCACTGCAAGCCACCTTCCCCTTTCTGGGGAAGGAACAGGTAAAGCACTATTTTATCTTATAATCCTGAAGAATACTTCGAATTCCTTCTGTGTAGCTAGTAACCTCAAAATCAGGAAATCGTGCCTTAAACTTTGAAGAATCAAAAATATTATCGATTTGATATCTAGGGAATAATTCTTTTATCTCTTTTATCATCGGGTGGAAAAAGGACATAATTTTAAGCACAAAAGAATGCAATACCGTATACTTTATTTCCCTTCCTAACTGACGAGAAATCTCAGCCATAAACTGTTTATACGTCAATCGATTATCATCACAGGGTAAATGCCAAGTTTGCCCGTAGGTATCTGGAGTATTCGCCAGTAATGCCATTCCCCTACTCGCATCTGGAGTGTATATCAAAGTTCGAAGTACTTTATCATTAAGAAACACCTTTGGTTTTTTGCCCTCTAGTAAAGCTCCAAAAACCAGGGCATTGGTAAAACCTTTTGTTTTCCCGGGACCATAGAATTCGGGTGCTCGGCAAATGAGCGCTTCTATCTCCTTGTTTGCCATTGCTTTTAAGAGCATTTCAGCCGCTAATTTCTTGCCCATACCCTTTTTAACTGAAGAACTCATCGGAGTATCTTCTGTCTGAACAGCCGCATCTTGAGGATACATATAGGTATTATCAAAATAGACCAGCTTGCAATTTTGCTTTTTACAGCCCTCAATGACATTCTCCATAATACGGACCCAATCACGAAGCCAAACTTCGGAGGTATAAGGCAAACCAACCGTCATATAAGCAATCTCCGTATTTTCTAAAGCCTTATGGACATCTTCGATATTGAATAAATCAGCTTTGCATAAAACATCATCTGGGTGTACCTTTTTCGGGTTACGCCCTACTAATTTGATTTCGTCGGTGTAATTGGCTCTTAGCTCTTTGGCGAGTTCTTCACCAATGATGCCGTTTGCGCCAAGGATGGTGTGCATGGTTGTTTTTTATTTAGAGAACTGGACTAGGGTTCTTCATGGGAAGTTTTGTTAGGTGTGTTTTTTAACTTTTCAATATAGGAATCATAAATATTTGGTGTGTAATCATGTGCTTTTTTGTTTTCTTCGTTCTCATTGAGGTAAGAAATACATTCAAGATTAGCTATGTAATTACCTTCTTTTTCATATGGATTGAGTTTATTGATAATATTAATTAGCTCTTTACTTAATTTTAATGAAATTGGAGATTTCAACTGAAACAGTTCTTCTATTTGGTGTTTCCGGGTTCTAGAAAGATGAAACCCTTCGTAATTGATTCTTAATAAAGTAATTGCCTCATAATGTATTCTTGTTAATTGCAATTCTTCTATATGTTTTTCGCTTCTTTGTGCTAATACTTCCTTTAGTTTTGACAAAAATGGTGATAAAAAATCTTGGCTTGAAAAGCCTTTTCTTGACATTTCTGCAACAATTGGTATGTGAAATAAATTATGGCTTAATTCACTAATTACCTTTTGTCTTATATCATTGTAAATAGTTGGAGCAGAAAAGTATCCAAGATGATAGTATTTAGCTCCAATGAATGCAAAAGCCAATTGTGATAGGTTTAAGCCTGTTTCACGTCTTAACTTAATTTCTATAGCTTCTTTACTTAGTCCAAATGAAATGTGACCTTGTAAATTTTCGTCAAACGTATACCTAATTTGTTTTTTGTAGAGCTTTTGAATCTCAAAATTGTACTGTTGTAATTCATAAGACGAATTCAAAATTTGTTCTAGCTTAACATGATACTGTTTACAACAATTTTTAAATAATTTATTACTGGCACATAGGCAGGATTCATTATCATTTTGCCTTTTAGTAAGACTGATAGGTTTAATTATTTTTTCATTATCTGGAAGGTCATAATGAATACCTATTCCACTACCTTCTTTACTTCCAGTATTTGTTAGAGTCGGTTGTACTTGCCCTATTTTCTTTTTAATTTCTAATTTTGATTCAGTAATCTCATAATAGCCAGGTAAGCTAAATTTTTGTCCTTTTAAGTTTTCATATTTAATTACATTCGTGGCACCAATAAATATTTTGACTCCCTTAACAGAGACCCAAAACGGAACCTTTTTTGGGGTGGGTTCGCCTTTTGGAACCTCAAGTTCTGAATTGGATGTTATTATTCTAAAAGATTTTTCATTATTACCTACTAAACTAATTCCGTTATACGTTAAATTGATTTTAGAGATAACAATATTATTTGGTGGTAAAAATTTTATCTCTAGACTTAACTTTCCAAGTTTCTCGCGTATAGATATTTTATTTCCAATAGTCTGAATGTCAAATGCATTTGCAGAACCGAACCATTCATTATCTGAAATCCAAGCTAATTCGTTATTGTTTGAATCAAAAAAGGACGCTGAAATTCTTGGTGTTGAGTTGTGAATATCTTCAGAAGGTAGTATTGACAAAATAGTTTTATCATCTATTTCTATAATATTTGATGTTTGAATAAACGTATTTCCACAAACGGTTACAACAAATTCTTTATTTGGGTCAATATCAATTTCAAATTTTGAAAAACCTGAGGTGTTGCAAATGGGATTAATTCTTGCACTCAAAATTTTGTCTTTCGACCATATTTTTCTTGTAATATATGAGTGACAGGTAGGACAAAGTAGAGCGATTTTATCTGGACTATGTGTTTTAGCTTTATGAAACTCAGGGTCAATATGTTCATATTCGTAAATAGCATTACCACATATAACACATCCATAACCACATGACTGTCTAACTTCTCTTTTGATTGCCTCAGGAATATGTCGTGATAATCCAAACTTATTTAGCATTTTAATTATCTATTTTCAATTTAGTCTATAGCATGTCTTCAATAAACACCTAACTCGTTTATAACATCATAAATATAAGTGTTGTACAACCAAATTGGGAGATAACAATACATTTATGCTATTTCTTAGCAAGATAAATACCATCAGGTTCTTAACACCGCATTAAGAAATCCCCTGAATCTTTTCCCTATATTTAATCCGACTAATTAATTCAATCTAAAATGACCAAAAGGCTTTTGCTCTTAGCACTGCTTAGTGCTACTATTTTTCTTACTGCACAAGAGAAAAAAGAGGATAAAAACAAATGGGATGTTACCAACCCGGGAAAAGACTTCAACTACAAAAACCATCAATTTTCTACTGATGAAGGTACTTGGATGAACCTTGATGTGAGTCCTGATGGGAAAACACTAGTTTTTGATTTGCTAGGTGATATTTATTCGATGCCCATTACAGGCGGAAAAGCCAAAGTATTGCGCAGCGGAATTCCTTTTGAAGTACAACCTCGTTTTAGTCCCGATGGCAAAAGAATCGCTTTTACTAGTGATGCTGGTGGCGGGGATAATATTTGGGTCATGAACGCTGATGGTTCTAACGCCAAAGCAGTTACCAAAGAAAAATTTCGCCTGTTGAACAATCCCTATTGGACTCCTGACGGCAACTATATTGTGGCGCGAAAGCATTTCACTTCCCAGCGTTCATTAGGGGCAGGGGAAATTTGGCAATACCATCATTCAGGAGGTTCGGGAATTCAATTGACCAAACGAAAAAATGACCAACAAGACGTCAATGAACCCTGTATCTCTCCTGACGGAAAATATTTGTATTATAGTGAAGATGTCTATCCGGGCGGGTTTTTCCAATACAACAAAGACCCGAACAAACAGATTTATACCATAAAACGTTACGAATTTGAAACTGGTGAAACCGCTACCGTAACCCGAGGACCTGGTGGAGCTGCGCGCCCACAGCTCTCAAGAGATGGGAAGAAAATGGCTTTTGTAAAACGTGTCCGCACCAAAACCGTATTGTACTTACACGATTTGGAAACAGGCGAAGAATGGCCGCTGTTCGATGATTTAAACAAAGACCAGCAAGAGGCTTGGGCAATTTTTGGAATTTACCCGAACTACAGCTGGACTCCCGATGACAAAGAAATTGTTTTTTGGAATAAAGGGCAGTTGCACAAAATAAATGTGAGCACACTTACAGTGACAAACATTCCTTTTAGTGTTGATGCAGACATTAAGATTGCAGAAAGAGTGCACTTCAACAATCCTGTTGATACCGATGAATTTGATGCAAAGGTGATTCGGCATGCCGTTACTTCTCCCGATGGAAAAACAATGGCTTTTAATGCCTTAGGACATCTATGGACAAAAAAACTGCCCAACGGAAAACCGAAGCGGTTGACTAAGGCAACGGACTTCGAGGCTGAGCCTTCCTTCTCCCCTGATGGAAAAGAATTGGTTTATGTAACTTGGAACGATACCAATTTAGGTGCGGTACATAGAATTTCAGTTCAAGGTGGTACGGCAACAAAACTGACCAAGAAAAATGGAATTTTTAGGAATCCTGCTTTTAGCCCTTCAGGACAATCAATTGTATTCCACAAGGAATCCGGAAATGGGGACCAGGGATTGGCTTTTGGCAAAAATGCAGGTATATATACCATCTCCAGAACTGGAGACAACTTAAAACGTTTGACCAAAGAGGGAGAATATCCACAGTATTCCACTGATGGAAATCGTGTTTTTTACCAAACGGGTGGTACTTACTTTGGCGAGCTTACCAAAAAGTTGAAGTCCGTTAACCTTAATGGAGATGATGAAAAGACGCATATCAAATCGAAGTATGCGAATCGATTAGTGCCGAGTCCCGATAACAAATGGATTGCTTTTACCAACTTGCATAAAGCCTACATAGCACCTTTGTTGTTGAACGGAAAAGAAGTTGATTTAGACAATAAATCGACGGTAGTTCCCGTATCTCAAATCGCAAAAGATGCGGGTATCAATTTGCATTGGTCGGCGGATAGCAAAACGATTCATTGGACCTTAGGAGATGCTTATTTTTCAAACGACATCAAAAACCGGTATACTTTTCTACCCGGTTCTCCTGAAAAAGTTGCCAAAATGGATTCTGTGGGAAGTCCGATAGGTTTATTAGCAAAAATGTACAGACCAAAAGGAAGGGTGGCTTTTGTAAATGCGCGAATCATTACTATGGAGGAAGGTGAGGTAATAGAAAATGGGACTATTATTGTCAACCAAAATGTTATAGAAGCTATTGGAAGTAGCGCTGAAGTTTCTATTCCCGCCAATTCGAAAATATTCGATGTTGCCGGTAAGACTATTATGCCAGGAATTGTTGATGCACATGCCCATATAGGTGGCTTCCGTTATGGACTAACCACGCAAAAACATTGGCAACTCTATGCGAATTTGGCTTTCGGGGTAACCACGGCGCATGACCCATCCGCAAATTCAGAATCCATTTTTGCCATGGCTGAACTCATTAAAAGTGGCGAGATGGTGGGCCCTCGAATTTATTCCACAGGAATCATTCTGTACGGGGCTGATGGGGATTTCAAAGCTCCTATTAATAGTTTGGAAGATGCACGTTCATCAATTCGAAGAACAAAAGCCTATGGTGCGCAATCCGTTAAAAGCTACAATCAACCACGTCGCGAACAAAGACAGCAAGTAATGCAGGCTGCTAGGGAATTGGGAATCAATGTCGTTCCTGAAGGAGGTTCTACATTTTATACCAATATGACCATGCTAATGGATGGCCATACGGGTATTGAACATAATATACCCGTAGCCCCTGTTTATAAAGATGTTCTAGAACTTTGGAAAACCAGTGAATCGGGCTATACCCCTACGCTAATTGTAAATTACGGAGGTATGAATGGGGAATACTATTTTTACCAAAAAGATAAGGTTTGGGAAAATGAAAAACTATTGAAATATACGCCTAGAGCCTTGGTAGATGCACGTTCGCGTTACCGGACTATGATTCCTGATGAAGAGTATGAAAACGGACATATTTTAGTGTCCAAAACCGCAAAAGCGCTAACAGACCAAGGTGTTAAAGTTAATTTGGGTGCACATGGACAATTACAAGGTTTAGGTGCCCATTGGGAACTTTGGATGCTACACCAAGGAGGTATGACCAATATGGAAGCATTACAAGCGGCCACTATTAACGGTGCCAATTATATCGGTGCTGGGAATGAAATCGGATCTTTGAAAGAAGGAAAATTAGCGGATTTAATCGTCTTAGAGAAGAACCCTTTGGAAGATATCAGAAACACCGAAACGGTTACCTATACTATGGTGAATGGCAGATTATATGATACAGCAACCATGAATGAAATTGGCAATATGGATACAAGTCGAAGTAATTTCTGGTGGGAGAATAACAAATACAGCGAAGCCTTTCCTTGGCATGAAGAAGCACAAAGTTTCACAAGACCCGGATGCGGCTGCCATTTAGGTCATCAATAAAATTATAACCAACTAATTCAAAAATTAAAAATGAAGTATTTACTTAAATCAATAGTATTCTTTTTTGTCGCAACAGCTGCTTTTGCACAAGATTTTGACATGGAACTCGTCCAAGACCTCAAACCAAGAAACATTGGTCCTGGGGGTATGAGCGGACGTGTTACAGCCATTGATGCTGTACATTCCAATCCTGATATTATGTATGTCGGTACTGCCTCTGGTGGTATTTGGAAATCTACCTCAGGCGGTATCAAATGGGAACCCATTTTCGATGAAGAGTTAACCGCTTCTGTTGGTGCGCTAGCCATTCAGCAATCGAACCCCTCCGTGATTTGGGTTGGAACAGGAGAAGGAAATCCTCGTAATAGTTTAAATGGTGGTTTTGGTGTCTATAAGTCTTTAGACGGTGGTAAAAGTTGGAAGGCGATGGGACTCACAAAAACAAGGCACATCCATAGAATAAAAATCGACCCTTCAGACCCGAATACGGTTTACGTTGGTGCTATTGGTTCACCATGGGGTGAACATCCTGAGCGTGGCGTTTATAAAACCACTGACGGCGGTGAGACCTGGGAGAAGGTCTTGTTTGTGAATAATAAAACAGGCGTAGCTGATTTAGTGATGGATCCAACGAATCCGAATAAACTGATAGCCGCTATGTGGGAGCACAAACGTGACCCATGGTTTTTTAAATCTGGAGGAAAAGGTAGCGGACTTTATATGACTCATGATGGTGGAAAAAATTGGAAGAAATTAACCGAAGAAGACGGACTCCCTAAAGGAGATTTGGGAAGAATTGGAATCGCGATTGCTCCTGGAAAACCCAATATTGTTTATGCTTTAATTGAGGCCAAAAAGAATGCGCTTTACAAATCAGAAGATGGTGGTTTTAAATGGAAAAAGATAAATGACAAGTCCGATATCGGTAATCGTCCCTTTTATTATTCTGAGATTTATGTAGATCCTCAGAATGAAAATCGGGTCTATTCGGTATTTACCTTTATCAATGTTTCCGAAGATGGCGGTAAAAACTTTAAGCAGCTCATGAATGCCTATGGTAATGATGTCACCAACGGCGTACACCCTGACCACCATGCTTTTTGGATACACCCGGACAATGGACAATTCATTTTAAACGGTAATGACGGTGGATTCAACATTTCAAAAGACGGTGGTAAGTCATGGCGTTTTATTGGAAACATTCCTGTAGCGCAGTTCTATCATATTGCCACGGATAATGAATTTCCATACAATGTTTATGGAGGTATGCAAGACAACGGTTCTTGGCGGGGCCCTGCCTACGTTTGGAAACGACAAGGTATTCGTAACAGCTACTGGCAAGAAATTAGTTTCGGTGATGGTTTTGATGTCGTTCCTGATTTAGAGAATTCCCAGTATGGGTATACCATGAGCCAGCAAGGTTTTGTGCAGCGTTATGACCATATTACGGGGAACAACTATATCGTCCGCCCTACTCCACCAGATGCGAAAACCAAACTTCGTTTTAACTGGAATGCAGCCATCGGCCAAGACCCTTTCGATATAAGTACTGTATACTTCGGAAGTCAGTTTGTACATAAGAGCACAAACAAAGGACTGACTTGGGAAGTCATTTCTCCAGATTTGACTACCAACGACCCTGAAAAACAAAAGCAAAGTGAAAGCGGTGGTTTAAGTATGGATGCTACTGGAGCAGAAAATCACACGACGATTTTAGTGATTGAGCCTTCTCCTTTGGAAAAAGATATGCTCTGGACAGGTTCAGATGACGGACGTGTTCATTATACCCAAAATGGTGGAGAAACATGGACTGATGTTACTCAAAACATTAAAGGTTTACCCGCAGGAAGTTGGATTCCTCAAATCAAGGCTTCCAATAAAAACAAAGGGGAAGCGCTATTAATTGCGAATGATTACAGAAGATTCAACTATACCCCCTACGCTTATCGCACTAGAAACTACGGAAAAACGTGGGAGCGAATCGTAGACGTAAATGACGTTCAGAGTTACACTTTGTCAATCGTTGAAGACCCTGAAAATGCAAACCTATTGTTCTTAGGAACGGATGACGGATTATATATTTCCTTCAATGCCGGAGCAAACTGGCAAAAATGGACCGAAGGTTTCCCAACAGTTTCTACAAAGGATATGGTTATCCATCCTAGAGAACATGATTTGGTAATCGGTACTTTCGGACGTGCCGCTTGGGTGCTTGATGATATTCGCCCTCTTCGTGAAATTGCTTCGAACAAGGCCATTTTGAATGCCGATGCCAAATTGTTTACTCCTCCAACAGCTTATCAGGCTGCCATTCAACAACCCACCGGAAGTCGTTTTGGAGGTGATGCTTTATACAATGCGGAGAACCGTAAATTAGGTGCGATGATTACCTATTATCTCAAAGAAGGAAAGAAGAAAGCAGACAAACCGGAGAAGGATTCTGATAAAGATGAAAAAGATGCTGAAACGAGTTCAGCACCGTCAAGTTCTGAAAAAGAAGAGTTAACAGGAGTACAGAAAAAAGATTCCGTTCAATTCGAATTACTAAGTGGTGATAAAGTTATCCGAACACTAAAATTCAAAACTCCGGAAAAAGCAGGTTTCCATAGGATTTACTGGGGTATGGATGAGAAAGGACCGGACAGACCTTCTCGAAAAATAAGCAAACGTAAGAACGAGCGCGGTGGAAGAAGCGTCAAACCAGGAATCTATAAGGTCAGAATGAGTTACGGAGATGTAACGGATGAAACTATGATAACGATCAAAACAGACCCACGATTAAATGTTGATATGAATTCCGTAAATGAGATATATGAGGCCTCAAACAAAATCATGGCTATGACACAAACCGCTTCAGATGCCGTTAAACAGTTGAACGAGAGCAAAAGTGTTGCTAACAAGTACGCGAAAGAGTTGAAGGAAATGGATAAGAAGAAGTACAAAGACCAAATAAAAGCTTCTACGGATATCGTAAAAGCGATTGACTCAGTTGTAGCATTGTATATTGGAAAAGAAGACAAACGCCAGGGGATTACCAGGAACCCGGAAATCAACGTTATGCAACGTATCGGAAATGCTGGTTATTACACGGAAACTAGAAAAACAGGCTTGACCGAAACCGAAAAGAACTTAATAAAATACGCCGAGGATGATTTGAAAGATGCCTTGAACAAAACCAATAGCTTCTTCTCAGACCGCTGGAAAGGTTATCGGGAATCAATTGAAGCATTGGAAGTTTCTCCCTTTAAAGAAACTAAGAGTTTTAGTATGAATTAGAAAAGTTTGGATGTTGGATGCACGAAGCCCGATGTTATCTTTCATCGTGCATCGAGCATCTGACACCCTTTTAATAACAATCATTAACAAAAAACAAACATCATGAAACAACTAGTAGTATTATGTGCAATCGTCCTAATTTGGGGTTGTAAAGAAGAAAAGCCCGTCGAGCCGAGCATAGCGGAAACGATGAAAACCTACACCATCGAACAGATGATGGATAACGAAGCTATCGGTGGCGGTAGTTTTTCACCTGATAAATCAAAAATGTTGATTTCTAGCAATCGCTCTGGAATTTACAATATGTACACCGTGCCCACTTCTGGAGGAGAAATGATGCCTGTCACCCAATCCGATAGTGCGTCAGTTTTTGGTATATCCTATTTTCCAAAAGATGAGCGTATGCTTTTCCGTATGGATGGTAATGGCGATGAAATCTATCACATTTATCTAAGAGATGTTGATGGGACTCATAAAGATTTGACTCCCGATGAAGGAAAACGAGCCAGTTTTTATGGATGGACTGATGATAAGAAGGGATTCTATTATACATCCAACAAAAGAGATGAACGTTTCACTGACCTCTATGAAATGGATTTGGAAACATTCACTCCGAAAATGCTATATCAAAACAATGATGGCTATTTTTTAGGCGGATTGTCGGATGACAAAAAGTATCTTCCGCTCATAAAGCCTATAAACACTAACGATGCAGATTTGTTCCTTTATGGTATGGAAGACAAATCATTTACCAAAATCAATACAAATCAGAGTGGTAATAGTCCCGAAGATTTTTCTCCTGACGGAAAATCATTGTATTACACTTCTGATGACGGCAATGAATTTTCGCAGCTGATGAAATACGATATTACTAATAAAACTAGCGAAAAGGTCATGACGAAAAGTTGGGATATCATGGGGTCTTATTTCACTGAAAATGGAACGTATCAAGTCACCTATATTAACGAAGATGCCAAAAATACCATTGAGGTTATGGATGTCGCTTCCGGTGAAAATATAGACTTGCCTTCTTTTGATGGTATGGCAATTACCAACGTTGGTTTTTCAGATGATGAAAATGGATGCGATTCTATGCTGGAGGCTCTCATACCCCTTCCAACCTATACGTATATAACTTGGAATCTAAAGAGCAAATCAAATTAACTGACGTTTTAAATGATGAAATTCAGGGTCAAGATATGGTACGTGCAGAAGTAGTACGTTACAAGTCTTTTGATGGTTTAGAGATACCTGCTATCTATTACCTACCACATCAAGCATCAGCAGAAACCAAAGTGCCCGCAATGGTTTGGGTGCATGGTGGTCCAGGAGGGCAATCGCGTCAAGGATTTAATTCATTTTTACAATACATGGTTAATCACGGTTATGCGGTGTTGGCCGTTAATAATAGAGGAAGCAGCGGCTATGGAAAAACTTTCTATAAAATGGATGACCTCAACCACGGAGACAAAGATTTAAAAGACTGTATTGCTGGCAAAGATTGGCTGGCCCAGCAACCTGAAATCGATGGTGAAAAAATAGGAATCGTTGGCGGTTCTTATGGGGGTTATATGACCATGGCCGCCTTGACTTTTACTCCCGAAGAATTCGATGTTGGAGTGAACTTGTTTGGCGTAACCAACTGGATTCGTACCCTACGTAGCATACCGCCATGGTGGGAAGCACAAAAAGAAGCTTTGTACTTAGAATTAGGCGACCCTAATAGCGCCGATTCCGTTAGATTGCGTGAAATCTCTCCTTTATTCCACACGGATAAAGTCACTAAACCTTTAATCGTACTACAAGGTGCAAAGGACCCTAGAGTCCTTCAAGTAGAGTCTGACGAAATTGTTGCTGGCGTTCGTAAAAATGGCGTTCCAGTTGAATATGTATTGTTCGAAGACGAAGGCCATGGGTTCGTTAAAAAGGAAAATCAAATCAAGGCCTATAGTGAAGCCTTGAAGTTTTTAGATGTTCATCTTAAGGGTGATAAAGGAGTTCCTATTGAAGATGGAGAGTCCATGACAAAAGAAACAGACATTTAAACAAATCTGTCACTTCGAGCGGAGTCGAGAACCTAGGACACCGGTTGCGACTCCGTCCGACCTCACAGAATAAAGACTTATTAATTATTTATGAAAAAAACAGTATTACTACTTGCCCTATTTTTTACAATTTCAACCTTAGCCCAACAAATTGGAGATGATACACTCGGCTCATGGCATATGTATTTTGGCACAAACAAAGTGTCTGAGAAACTAAGCATTCATACAGAGGCGCAATTACGATATTATGAAAATGGCAAAAATTTCAATCAGCTGCTGTTGCGAACTGGACTGAACTACCACATAAATGAAAATGCCATAGCCACCTTTGGATACGGCTATATCGCAACTGACCCGACTTTTGAGGATTTCAGAATATTAGGAATCGATGCCGAAGTAGCTGACAGCAACATCATCGAACATCGAATATTTGAACAATTTATATTAAAAAATACAGTAGGTCAGTTCAAATTTGAACATCGTTATCGTTTAGAACAACGTTTCATAAATGATAAAGATTTCAGTGGAAAAGATACCCAGCATCGCGCACGTTATCGTCTTCAAGTAACTTATCCTTTAAGTAAAGTATTCTTTTTGAATTTCTATGACGAAATTTTTTTGAATTTACAGGATGCTGTTTATGGTCAAAATCGATTGTATGGAGCAATAGGCGCGAATGTTTTTAAGAATACAAGTGTTCAAATTGGGTATTTGAAGAATCACTTCCCCAGCGCAAATTTTGACCGATTGCAGATAGGAGTCTTCTATAATCCCGACTTACGAAAAAAGGTTAAGGAGTAATTCAGAAGGCAGTTGCAGTTTGCCGTGGTGCCAATAGAAGTTTCTACAAAAAATACAACACAATATGAACTTGCAAAAAGTAACATTCCAGAATAAAGAAGGGCAAAATTTAGTAGGAAGATTGGAGCTTCCAGTAAATCAACATCCTCATAACTATGCAATTTTCGCGCATTGCTTTACCTGCAATAAGAATTTATCTGCTGTAAAAAATATTGGAAAAGCTTTGACTTCAAAGGGTTTTGGAGTCCTACGCTTTGATTTTACAGGACTTGGAGAAAGCGAAGGCGACTTTGAAGACACTAACTTTTCAGGAAATGTAGAAGATCTAGTTGCCGCAGCCGAATATCTCAAAAAAGATTACCAAGCCCCTACCCTCTTAGTTGGTCATTCTTTAGGAGGTGCAGCAGTAATTTTTGCGGCCTCTGAAATTGAATCAGTAAAAGCAGTTGCAACAATTGGGGCACCATCAAACCCAAGCCATGTGCAACATTTGTTAAAAAGTGGAATAGAAGAAATCAAGACATCCGGAAAAGCAGTTGTGAATTTAAGTGGACGCGATTTTACCATCAAGAAACAGTTTTTAGATGATTTGGAATCTAAATCACTTCCGGAAACTGCACAAAATCTTAGAAAAGCTTTATTGGTAATGCATTCGCCTCAAGACAGTACCGTTGGTATCAAAAATGCTGAGGAAATCTATATTGCTGCGCGGCATCCAAAAAGTTTTGTATCCTTGGATGGAGCAGACCATCTGCTAATGAATAAAAAAGATTCGATATATGCCGGAGAGGTTATTGCCGGTTGGGCGCAACGCTATGTTGAGATTCCTGATGAGTCCAATTTAAAAACAAAACATCAGGTAGTTGCCAGTCTTGATGCCGAAGACGGATTTACTACCGCTATGAAAGTAGGTAATCATTACATGAATGCCGATGAACCTATTTCTTTTGGCGGTAATGATTTTGGTCCATCACCCTATGAATTTGTTTCCGCGGGTTTATCCGCTTGTACGGCGATGACGGTTCAAATGTATGTACGTAGGAAAGGATGGCCTTTAGAAAATATTGAAGTACATACCTCCTATGGAAAATCACATGCTGTGGATTGTGAAAATTGTGAGGACGATACAGCCAAAATTGACACTTTTCATCGAGAGATTAAACTAACTGGAAATTTGGAAGAAAAACAAATCGCTCGTATTTTACAGATTGCGGATAAATGTCCGGTTCATAAAACCTTGCACAGCGAGACGCAGGTGATTACGGAGTTGATTGATTGAAGACGGAAGACGGAAATTAAATACTAAAACCATTGCCAAAACTAAAAAGCAAACCTTTTGAAATTTCAGTTACCGGGAGTTTTTATTCTCTATTACTTCCTGAAGATATTATTCAACCTTTTCTGGAAAAAAAATTGAAACGCGTAAAAGTAAAAGCAAGTTTCGACGGAAAAACGTTGGACTTTCACGGAGCTATTCAAAAGAGAAAAGGACTTCATTATATGATGTTTGGCAAGCGGTATCAAAGGGAATTGGGTGTTTTTCCCAACGATTATTTTCAACTTCAATTCTTTGAGGACGATTCCAAATATGGCGTTGAAATGCCCGAAGAGCTTGATGCTGTTTTACTAAGTGACTATGAAGCATTTCAAATTTTTGAATCCTTTACTGCGGGAAAAAAACGTGGTATCATTTATATGATCTCTCGCTACAAAAACTCTCAAACACGCATTGACAAGTCCATTTTGATGTGTGAAAATTTGAAAAGGGGCGTTCGTCATAGTCCAGACTTGCTTAAAAAAATCTGAACTCAAATATTCCAACCCTTAGGTATAGCAAACTTTACGCTATATTTAGGAATTAAACCAAAACACTAAAACATGAAAAAAAGAATTGTAGCTTTCGCTATCGGATTGCTGATTATCTCAAGTACCGCAGCGCAAACAGACTCCGATATGTCCAATTCGATTACCATTCCAGAAGGTGATATCCCCGTTGACCCTAATGTGAAGATTGGCAAACTTGAAAACGGGTTGACCTACTACATTCGAAATAACGGAAAACCTGAGGATAAGGTGGAATTGCGATTAGCCGTAAATGCAGGTTCTATAATGGAGACGGATCGCCAATTGGGATTAGCCCATTTTATGGAGCATATGAATTTCAATGGCACTAAGAATTTTGAAAAAAATGACCTTGTAGATTATCTCCAAAGTATTGGTGTGAAATTTGGTGCTGATTTAAATGCCTACACTAGTTTTGATGAAACCGTATATATTCTTCCTATCCCAAGTGATGACCCAGAAAAATTAGAAAAAGGTTTTCAGATTATAGAAGATTGGGCCCATAACACAACACTATCTGAACAGGCCATTGATGATGAAAGAGGGGTCGTTTTAGAAGAGCTACGCTTGCGTTTAGGAGCTAATGAACGTATGCAGCGCGTAACGCTTCCGAAAATAATGTACGGCTCAAAATACGCCGAGCGTTTACCTATTGGAACCAAAGAAAATCTTGAAAACTTTACGTATGATGATGTTCGAGACTATTATAAAAAATGGTATCGTCCTGATTTGATGGCCGTTATTGCAGTTGGGGACTTGGATGTTGCTGTCATGGAGGAAAAAATAAAAAGTCACTTTTCAGGTATAGAAAAACCAAAAGAACCTTCAGGTAGAGAAGCCTATGAGCTACCCAACCATGAGGAAACTCTTGTTGCCATAGCTTCAGATAAAGAAGCTGCATTTACCCAGGTGCAGGTGATGTATAAGGATAGCCACCTTGCTCCGAAGGTTAAAACCGTTGCTGATTTTCGCGAATCAATAGTCAGAAACTTATTTTCTACCTTGATAAACAATAGGCTAGATGAATTAAGAAATAGTGCGGAACCACCATTCGTGTATGGGTTTTCGTACTATGGGGGAACTTATGCACGCACCAAAAATGCTTACCAATCCTTTGCTGTAACTAGTCCTGAGGGGCAACTTGCGGGACTCAAAGCAATCCTTGAAGAAAATGAACGTGTAAAACGTTTTGGTTTTAAGGAGGCTGAGTTTGATCGTGCCAAGAAGAGCATCATGGCAGGACTTGAAAAAAGATATAACGATCGTGATAAACGGGAAAGTGGTCAAATCGTTGACGCATATATTCAAAATTATTTAGAAGATAGTCCTATTCCGAGTATAGAATGGAGCTTTGATATGACCAAGAAATTCCTGCCAACCGTCAAATTGGAGGAAATTGGCGCTTTGATTAAGAACTTCCTGCACGATGACAATCGTGTAATCGTGTTCACTGGCCCCGAAAAAGAGGGGTTGACACAAGCAACTGAAGATGAAGTCAAGGCATTGTTGAAAGAAGTACAAACAGCAGACCTCAAAGCATATGAAGATGAAGCGGTGCGTAGCAATCTAATTGAAACAATGCCGGTTGCTGGAGAAATAAGCAATACAAGTTCAAACTCAAAATTGGGTACTACGACCTTAACTCTTGGTAATGGTGCCACACTCACCTATAAGAAAACAGATTTTAAAAATGATGAAGTCTTGTTTAGAGCTTATAGCCATGGGGGAACTAGTTTATACTCAGATGCTGATTATCTTGCTACTACATTTGCAAACCAAGGTTTGACGGAAGCCGGAATTGGAGGCTTATCACTTACGGACTTAAACAAATTCATGAGCGGCAAAATCGCGAATGTTTCTCCGTCAATAAGAGGGTTCAGTGAAAATTTTAGAGGTTCCGCGGCTCCAAAGGATTTGGAAACCCTTTTTCAAATGGTACATCTATATTTTACTTCTTTAAATAAAGATGATGAAGCTTACAGCTCCTTTATTACAAAGCAAAAAAGCTTCTTGGGCAATCTGATGGCGAATCCGCAATTCTACTTTCAAGACCAAATTGGGAAAATCAAAAATGAAGGAAATCCAAGATATACGGGCTTTCCAACAACTGAAAAGTTAGACGCTTCAGACTATAATTTGGCTTATCAAAAATATCAAGAGCGTTTTGCCGATGCTGGTGACTTCCATTATTTTTTAGTTGGTAATATTGATGAAGAAAAAATTGGGGAGTTGGCAAAAACCTATTTGGCTTCGCTTCCTGGTAAAAACAGCAACGAAAAATATGTTCCAACAAAATTTAGGAGAAAAGACAAATTCCAGAAACATATTGTGAACAGGGGTACAGACCCCAAAAGTAATGTTTCCATAACTTGGGAAGAAGAAATTCCTTACGACAGTAAAATTGCCCTGAATATTGCCGCCTTAGGCGAAGTTTTGACCATTAAACTAGTCGAACGTCTACGTGAACAAGAAGGTGGGGTTTATGGTGTGGGTGCTCGCGGCAGCTTAAGTAAGATGTCTTTTTCTAATATCACTTTTAGCATCTCTTTCCCGTGTGGTCCGGAAAATGTGGACAAATTAGTCGATGCAGCGCTTGCAGAGGTGAATAAGATTAAGAGTGAGGGAGTAACACCTGAAGACTTAGCTAAGGTTAAGGAAACCTATCTCGTAAAACGAAAGGAAGACCTGAAAACCAATGAATTTTGGATTAGTAATTTATTAGCAAATCACCAAGAAGAAAGAGACTCGAATAGTATTCTGTCCTTTGAAGACAAAGTGAATTCCTTAAACTCGAATGACCTTCAAGAGGTCGCGAAAAAGTACTTAGATGAAAACTATTTCTTAGGTATTTTAATGCCAGAGACAAAATAGCAACACTTACATAAAATCTTGACACTAGATTATATATTCAGTAAATTAGCAAGAAACCAATTTAAATTAAAGATGAAAAAAATAAAAATAGCAGTAATGGGGTTTTTAATGATAACTTCATTTAACTGTAAGGATGTCAAAAAGGAAGCTGACAAAGCCGCAGACACTATGGAGGAAGCAGCTGATGAAATGAAAGAAGCAGCTAAAGAGGTTACCGAAGAAGTGAACACGGTTAAGTTTATGATGGAACCTAAAAGTGATAGCAATGTAAAGGGTACGGTAACATTTACTGAAGCAGACGGAAAAGTTAGCATGATAGCAATGTTATCAGGTCTTTCTGCTGGAGAGCATGCCATTCACATTCATGATAAGGCAGATTGTTCTTCTGCAGACGGCAAGTCCACTGGAGGCCACTGGAATCCAACAAATACTCCACATGGAAAATGGGGTGCTGCCGAAGGATATCACAAAGGAGACATTGGAAATTTTACTGCAGACGAAGCTGGCTTGGCTACTGTTGAATTCTCGACCGAAGAATGGTGCATCGGATGCGATGATGAAACAAAAAATATTCTTGGCAAAGGAGTTATTGTTCATCAGGGTGTAGATGATTTCACATCTCAACCCAGTGGTGCCGCTGGCGCTCGAGTTAGTTGTACCGGGATTATTCAGTAATAAGAAAATTATTTTTGATTAATAAAAGCCGCTCAATGAGTGGCTTTTTTTATTTTGACTTTTTCGCGGTACTCAGTTGGAGAAATACCTACTTGTCGTCTGAAATATTTTACAAAATAAGAAGCGTCATCAAATCCTAATTGAAAAGCGATTTCACTAATTTGTAAGCTCGAATATCGTATTAACCGTTTTGCTTCCAAAACAATCCGTTCCGTAATTAGCTGTTTCGGTGATTTATTTACAAATCTCTTTGTAATAGTTGAGAGAGTTTTAGAAGATATATTTAAGGCGTCTGCAAATCCTTTTACGGATATATTTCTCCTATAATTTTCCTCCAATAAATCTTTGAACTTGTAGAATTGAAACTCATATTGACTCGTAAATTCTATATTCTTTTCTGTATCCTTTCTATTGACACGCTCTAGGTTAATCAAGAAAGACTTTAGCAAATATCGAATAACATCCTCCGTACCAAATTGATCTCGTTTTACTAATTCGGTCCGAATTAAATCTACATAAGAAAAACCTAGTATTGAAATGTTCTTATCTATAAAATAACAAGGGCTTTTATACGAATTAAATAAGTTATACTTCAAGAATATATCAATATCGGAATGCATGAAAAAACCTTCGTTAAAGTGTATTAGCAATCCGTTGATTTCGAGATTTTCATCGAATGCATGTACTTGGTCCTTATTGATAAATAACACCGTTCTTTCTTTGATTTCGAATTGCTCAAAATCAACCGTATGAGTACCAGCTCCTTCAAAAAACCAAATAATTTGATAGTAGCTGTGCGAGTGTGGTACAGAAGCTTTGTCGCCACTGCTTTTTCGATAGGTATTCAAGTCATAAACCTCGAACTGCAACTTCTCAGGGTTTGCTTTATGTAAATGATATTGCTCCATGTTTTCCTTCGAATGTCTCATAACAAATTCTGGAAGATTAGTCGCAATTATTTGACTTACTCACAAACTTTCTGAGCTGCCAAAATTCCACTATAAATTGCTCCATCCATATAACCACCATACAACGGGGAAGTCTCCGCCCCTGAAAACAACAATCTACCTTTCATGTAAGCCTTTGTAAAAATAGGGTTCCCATATGCGGGACTCATATATACCGATTTTATGGTTTCACAAGAGGTATTCCAATCTTGTGACCAGTCTTTTTCTTCATAGCTTAAATAGTCTCCGATTTCTTTACCAAGATATTTTGTCAAGTAATCTAAAATACGTTCCTTTCTTTCTTCCGAAGAATAGTCTCGGAGTCCTTCATTTACAAAGCCCATAAGAGCAAAGGTATTGTCTTCGAAATTACTATGGTCGTAAAGTTCGGTAACCGCTCCAACTTGACCAATTACAGTTCCTGATAGGTTTTTATTACGCCAAAAAGGGCGTTTAAAAGTCATGCCCACTTTCATAGCATTGCTCATCCAAGTATGAGTGCCGTCCATGGCTCGCATTACGACCTCAGACAATTCCGGAGTAAATGTTATTCGCGTTGCAATTTTAGGTGGGACCGTCACTATGACTTTTTCAGCGATAAAGATTCCTTTGTTTGTTTGTAATGATAAGGCATCTCCTCTTTCTGAAATCTCAGAAACGGCCGTTTCCAAATAAATCCTATTACTAAAGGGGGCGGCCAACTTCTGAATCAACTTCGAAGAACTTCCAGCTATACGGAAAGCGGATGGTGTATTTGAATCACTCTCAAAATAGTGTTCAGGAGCCATAGTACTGTACACCAAGACACTCCTACCCTTGCTGAACTGATGAAATCTAGACAGCTCTAATTCATCCAATAAATTCGAAACATTTTGATGATGTGGCTGAAACCAAGTAGCGCCCAAATCTATACCATCACAAGTATGTATTCTACCCCCTATTCGATTTCGAGATTCAAGAATTATGAAATCAGTCTCACCTGTCTTTTCCAATTGATAGGCTGTTGTGAGTCCTGATAAACCCGCTCCAACGATGATATATTTTGAAGAAATTTCACTCATATAATCTACACAGCTGTAAAAATACCGATTCTAACTCGGAATTAGTTTCTACCCGCCATGACACCACCATCGGTATCCCAAATCGCTCCTGTAACCCATGAGGCCTCATCGGAAAGTAGAAAGGCGATAGTATTAGCAACGTCCTCAGGTTTGCCATATCTACCAATAGGATGAAATCCGTGAAAACCTTGCAAAGCTTTATTTGCTTCTTCTTTCCCACCAAAAACACTATCATAAACCGGAGTTTCAACTACAGCAGGCGAAACCGCATTTACCCGAATTTTGTAGTCAGCTAATTCCATAGCGAGGTGTTGGGTCAGTGAATGCAAACCTGCTTTCTGCATGGAATATGCTGATGACGGTGTAGCTTTTACTGCTTGTTTTGCCCACATTGAACCCACATTTACAATCGCTCCACCTTTCGTAGAAGCCATTTTCTTTGCAGCAGTTTGTGTAATAAAAAAGAAACCTCTGTTCAAGTTCATATATGAATCATAATCTGCTACACTATGGTCCAAAAAGGGTTTCGGCCCAAAAATACCAGATGCATTTACCAAATAGTCTAAATTATCCCAGTCGTTAATAATATTGTTCAGTGCCTGAATTTCATCGCTATTGGTAATATCAACCTTATGTGTACTTAGGTTTACAGGGGTTGAATTTTTAAATGCAACAAGTTTTGCATCGTTAGTACCTACAACGTGCACCTCTACTCCTTGGTTCAATAGATTCTCTGCCGTTGCCTTTCCTATACCACTGCTTCCACCTATTATCAATGCTCTTTTACTCATAATTCTATTTTTTTAATATGAAATACAAAAGTATTTCTAGGCATCCATCTTATTGTAGTCATAAATAGAAAATGAATGGTAGTTTTCGGAAAGGCATTTCAGTGTACTATGGCCCACTATTAGTAAAAAAGGTATTTTAGTGGAACATGAAAAACACCCACCTTTTAAAAAACCTTCAACTCGGCATATCCGCTGTAGTAGTTCTGATTGCAAGTTTTGTATACGGGGGAAACCCCAGTAAATTCCTTCCATACATCTTTGGGTTTGAAGTTGAAGCCTTAGAATTAAAAAAACATCTTCCGAGCTATAATGGGCCTTTATATTGCCTTCGGAATATATTGGATTATCGCCATACGAAATCGTAAATATTGGCGAGGCGCTACCATATCCAACATTCTATTTATGGGAGGTTTGGCTTTCGGAAGACTTGTGAGTACTATAATTGACGGTGTTTCATTCCAATATACAATCGGTATGCTTCTGGAAGGCCTATTCTTGATTTGGGGATTACATAACCTCAAAAAGTATTCCTCTGAAGTAAAAAGCGAATCTCTTTAAACCTTTACAGAACTGAAAATTTTATCTGCACTGACTTTAGAAAGGGGTTTGTCAAAATATCCGCGAACAAGGGGATGCGTTTTAGCAAGGTCTCGGTCTTTGCTTTTTGCAAAGGCTGAAATAATATAAACGCTGACTTTGTCTTCCCAACCTACAAGTTTTTCAATTTCAGCTAAAAATTCCCAGCCATCCATTTCGGGCATTACCAAATCCAACAAGATTACCTGTGGCATTCCTTTGCCTTGTTTTATGCATTCCTGGAAAGTTTGAAGGCTCTCCGGAGCTTTGTCGAAACTCTTGACAATAGCCGAACTATTTGCTTGTCGAATACAGTATTCGGTGGCAAATTGCGACACTAAGTCGTCGTCTATTATCCAAACGGTTGGGGCCATCTTTTTAGTTAAAATCCGGTCGGCAAGGTACTGAATGTTGGTAAAATTTACTAAAGAAAGTGAATTCCATATCTTTATAAATCTAAAAAATAGAGTTATTAACAAGAAAATAGATCATATTGTATATGTCGTTTCTGACTTAAATCAAGCCATCAACGAATTTGAACAAAAATTCGGAGTGCGACCCATATTCGGCGGTTACCACCAAACATTCGGAACAAAGAACGCACTCATCAATTTAAACGATAACATATATCTAGAATTATTAGCAACTGATGATTCAAATCCGGAAATCACAGCACCTAGATGGATGGGAGTCGACTTCCTAACTAAAAACCAAATCACTCGCTGGGCACTCAAATCAGATTCTCTTGAAACGGATGCCGCCAGTTTAAAAAAGTATAATCCAGAAATGGGGGAAATCAGAAATGGCTCAAGAAATTCCGCGGATGGCTCTTTGTTGCAATGGGAATTAAGCATGCCCCTAAAGTCACCCGAAGTGGAAGTCGTTCCTTTTTTGTTAGACTGGAGCAAAACCGAAAAACATCCTTCGGAACTGATGCCAAATATGGATTGCGAGTTGTTAGAACTATATGCCACACATCCAAAACCCGACACTTTCATATCTGTTTTTAAATCACTAGGATTCACATTTGACATAAAGCCATCCAAAAAGATTGCGATTAAGGCCGTGATTAAGTGCCCAAATGGAATTGTGGAAATTTAAGTTTTAAGGCCTAAGCCATTCGTAACTCAGACCCAATTGGTAAATTTGTACACCAATACACTCACCAACACCATCAAATGCTAAAACTCTTTGCCCTTAAGAAAACCATAATCGGTTTCTTTATCATTTTGGGTATTGCTTCAGGTTTTCTTTTATTCAACCTAAAATTCTCTTTTGACTTTAGCCAGTTTTTTCCGGAGGGAGATGAAGATTTAGAATTTTATCAGGACTTCATCAAGGACTTTGGCACTGATGACAACTTCCTTTTGGTTGCCGTTGAACGTGAGGGTTCGGTCTTTAAAACAGACTTTCTGAACGAATTTCATCAAATCACCATTGATTCTAAAGACTTTCCTTATGTGACTGAAAATCAATCGATAACCACGCTTTTTTATCCATTAAAGTCCGCAGTTGGCTATACAAGAATTCCTATTATTAATAGAAAAGACAGCACCAAATTTGCTAAGAACTGGAAGAAAATACAAGAAGATGATTTATTTATAAACTCCCTTATTGATGAAAATGCGACCTCATTAGTCCTTGCACTCCAGACCGAAGATAGTATCGATTACAAACAGAGCACCGAACTATTATCAGCTGTTAGAAATCGTCTAGAAAGGGCAGGATTCAAAAAGTATCACCTTCTTGGTCGCGCATTCTTCTACGAAGCATTAATAGACATGCAAAAGCGCGAGCTTATCGTTACCACCATTGCCTCGTCTTTGCTGATTTTTCTCATTTTGTTTTTGGTGTATCGCCGAATAGTCATCATTGCATTATCGCTAGCCTCTATCTTTCTTGCCTTATTGATTTTCATGGGTATTCTATCCCTACTGGGAATTGAACTTACAGTATTAGCCGCCTTCTACCCTATTTTGTTGCTTATTGTGGGCACCTCGGATGTAATCCACATTATGGATGACTACTTAGGGAAAATTGGAAACGGTATTGAAAAAGAAAAGGCCATGCAGCTGACTTTGAAACATGTGGGAATATCTACATTATTGACTTCGGTAACCACTGCCATTGGCTTCGCCTCGCTATTAACTTCGAAGTCGACCAGTGTAAGCGGATTCGGTCTAAATTCTGCAATAGGGGTACTGACCGCTTTTGTGACCGTAGTTTTCTTTACGTGCGCTTTGCTTATGATAATTGATAAAAAGTACCTACTTCCCAAAAAGAGGAATTCAAACCGTTGGACTAGCAGACTGCTTTCTATCAATTCGTTTACCAAAAAGTTCCCCAGACCAATTCTACTTGGAAGTTTGATTTTTGGGGTTTTCTGCGTTTTGGGAATGAACAAAATAAACACGAATTACCAGATTAAAAATAGCTTTCCCGTCAATAGTACTATTGCCAATGACTTTGAATTTTTCCAACAGAATTATGCTGGTTTCAGACCTTTAGAAGTTGCCGTCATCACTGAAGGCACCCATAGAATAACGGATTTTCATGTTGCGCAAGAAATAGAAAAGGTAGTACAAAAAATGAAGTCATTTCCAGAAATACGGAATGTACAGTCTGTCAATACCTTTTACAAAGGATTTCACAAAGCCAATAATTTAAACCAGTCTGCTTATTTTGTCCTTCCAGAAACAGAAGCTGAATTTCAAAAATATAATAAAGAGGTAAAGAAATTGGCCAGAAGACAATTCGGAAAATTTGTAAATGCTAAAGAGACAAAATCACGTATTACATCAAAAGTACTTGATGTTGGCCTGGACAGTATCACAAGGGTATATACTGATTTAAACGGCTTTTTTACCACTCGAACAGATTCCACTAAAGTAAGGTTCAAATTAACAGGTACAGGAATTCTATTAGATAAAAATTCGTTTTATGTGCGAGAAAGCTTGATAAACGGTTTATTAATGGGTGCTTTACTAGTTGCACTAATTATGGCTTTGCTTTTTCGAAATTTAAAGCTTTTACTGATTTCCCTTTTGCCGAACATATTACCACTACTTTTTGCTGCCGGACTTTTAGGTTTCTTGGGTATTCCTTTAGAAGCGACCATTTCGGTGGTATTTGCTATAGTCTTCGGAATTGCTGTGGATGACACAATTCATTTCCTAGGAAGGTATAAAGTAAGTCGTGACAACGGTCACGACCAGGAAAAAGCATTAGAAATAACATTTTCAGAAACCGGAAGAGCTCTAGTGATTACAACTCTGTCTTTGTTTTTTGGTTTTATGGTGCTCCTCTTCTCTATTCATGCACCAAGCATGACTATCGGCCTATTGGTAAGTGTTACGTTGTTAGCGGCCTTAGTTCTTGACCTATTATTGTTGCCGGTATTAATTCGGAAACTACTTTAAGGCAGTTTCCGAATTAAATAGCCAACTCAAATAATTAAAATCCTATTTTTTAGATTTCAAACTTCTTTGCAATTCTTTCTTTGCTATAAAAATTCTCAGGAAAAAAAATAGCATAACTGAAATCCATAGGAAGAATAAAAAATACTCCATAATCGCGGGGGTTTTAGGGACAATTTTGGTTAAACTAAATATGTACTCTGTAACACTTGGGGCATTGCAGAATGTTAAAAATAGCTTATAAACATACATAACATACTATGAATTTCCTACAGAAAAATGGGATATATTGCTTTTTTATAGGAAACCTCAGCAAATATCCGATGAACTACATCCTTAGGCCTATATCAACCTCAAAAAAATAAAGGTTTTTACCTGTTTTGCAGGATTTTCACAACAAAAACTATCTTACAAAAATTGAAGAATATAGGTCTCAACAAGGCATTTTACGCTATTTTTGAGGTTCTTAAGAACTAACCTATGAACCCATCGGCATCAGGCTGGATTAACAAATTTGGAGAGATAGTAAGTGGTGACACCACTACCTACGAAAGCTTTCAAGATATCTATGGGGAATTAAAAAAAATAGGTTTCGTCTATGGAGTAAATATTAAAATTCCAAGATACATATCCCCCGAACATATGCTTTCGGAGGACGAAAAAGCAAAAATCAATTTACTTGCTGCTTTATACAAAACCTACTCCCTACATAACAAGAAAGGAAGTTTTAAAACATTCTTAGATAAAATCTTTCAGTTCTATAAAGATTTGGAACTCGATGAGATTTCTTTTTTCAATAAAATTCTGACAGGTAGCAAAACATCGGCTCAGCTTGAAAAGCTTATTGATTCAAGGGTATATTTAGCGGATAATCTGATAAGCAAAACCTTTAATAGCATTATAACGAATTCGTTACTATTTATTGATGTATTGACCTTTAAAAGGTATTTGCAACAATCTGAGGGTATTCAAAAGCACGCTCAGAACATAGAGTATATAGCCATTAACGTAACCTATCATGCTTTAAGTTCAAAAGAGAAGAACGAGAATGATAAACGATTGGCACAGCTATTTGAAGCTTCACTGACCTATATAGACCCTGAAAAAGAGCGCTTCGATGGTTCATATAGAGAAAAACTACTGGACAGCTTTTCTCATTGGGAAAATCAGTATTTCTTAGATATGGCCTGTTTATCGGTTTGGGAAGATAAATCCTTGGAATACAAGGAATCGGAATTCATCTTCGGAATTGGCAAAGACCTCGGCTTTGAACAGAAGCAAATCAATCGTGCTTTAGAAGAGATTACCGCTTTTTTTGATCGTAATGGAGAGATTGTTCCATTTCTAAAGAATCAAAACCTTGCCGTACAATTCTATGACAGCATGTCTAAAATCGTAAACAAACTTATTCTCAGAAATAGCAAACGTTTACAAAAAGAACTTTTAGAAAGTAAAGAATTGGTAACTCTTATCTCTAAAGCTACCCTACAAGATTTGAATACTGAGGAGAAAAAGAAAGTACAGAATCAATTGATTGATATTTTTAAGACCATTCCTTCATTGGCAATTTTTATGCTTCCAGGTGGAGCAGTTTTGCTACCTATTTTCATCAAGCTAATTCCGAAATTACTACCTTCTTCTTTTGATGATAATAGGGTAGATTAATAGCTTAAAATCATTTCAAATAACAGCCCTTTAAACTTCTATTCCAAATTCTTTTTAATAACTTCATAACTAAGGTGCAATTCCCCAAAAAACACAACATTTTCTTACTTAAAAGCCATTATAAGAAAAATCTATAGTTGAACTTAAAATATTATCAATCAGAAATTTAAGTTCATCTATTCTAACCATAACTTGAAATCTCGTACTCTTTCCCTACTCACTATGATTTCTTGCTCAGAAAAGTGATTTACTTTGATTTGAAGACGTGAATTCGTATACGAAATGATGTCTTTTATATGATTGATGTTAACGTAAAATTTACGACTGACTCTAAAGAAAATTTTAGGCTCCAACTCACCTTCCAAATTTTCTAAAGTGGTATCTAATAAATAATTTCTCCCATCGGAAGTTGCGGCATAGGTTCCTTTATTTTCACTGTAAAAACATTCTACCTCATCCGCATTTATAATTTTTAGGTGTTGCCCTACTTTGACTGTAAATCGTTTTTTGTATTCGCGCTCTAGTGGATTCACCAATAACTTTTTTATATCCTCAAAATCCAATGCCAGTTTTTGAGGTTCAGGTTTCAGTGACTTATATTTTTTTACCGCCACCTCTAGATCCTCATCGTCAATCGGTTTTAATAAATAATCGATACTATTCAGTTTAAAAGCTTGTAATGCATACTCATCGAAAGCTGTCGTAAATATAATCGCACTTCGGACTTCTATCGTTTCAAAAATCTCGAATGAGAGTCCGTCGGAAAGCTGAATGTCCAAGAAAATCAAATCAGGATGCTCATTATTTTGAAACCAGTTGATAGCTTCCTCAACGGAATGTAGCATTACCGATACTTTTACTTCCAATTCTTCCAAAAGCCTTGAAAGTCTTCTGGCTGCAGGTTTTTCGTCTTCTATTATAATTACGTTCATAGGTTCTTTTGGTGATACTATTAATTATAGGTTTCAGATTTGTCGTGTTCCAGGTACTTGTGAATTTAGGAATTGCTAATCTTTCTTCTCCAAAAATAGCGATTGTTATTTCGTCTTTCAAAAGCAATAAAGCGACACTGATAAGAACAAATATAACTACATGATTATAGAGATGCGTTCAACTCTTTGCTTTACCCTTTTCAGTTCCTTATGCCCTATATTTTCTATTTACTTGTATTTTTCCGATTCTTTTTTGTTTTTTTCCATGTACTTATTTATTTGACGCTTCTCCCATTCTTTATTGAAAAAAGGATTCCAACCAAACACTTTACTGGCGTGAAATGCCAAACCTAAGCCCCAGATAAGCCATGTAGCGAAGGTACTAAAGTGCCATATTGGTCCCATAAAATTTTCACCATAATAAGGGGTGCCAATTATTTTGACCACCAAGAGCATCGTATTTATCAAGAAATACAGCGTAAGATGTATGTAGAAACCCTTTAGGGCTTCAACTTTCTTTTTGGCTTTAGCGCTTTTGTCAATTTTTCTTGTATCCATGACCAATAATTTATGCTTTGTGTACTTCTAGACCTATTTTTCACCTTTCTTCATATACTTTTCTATCTGACGCTCCTCCCAAGACCTTCCTAAAAACGGATTTCTAACAAATACACTTAATGCGTGAATACCGAGGCCAATGCCCCATACAATCGGTGTCCCAAAGACATTCCAATCAATCCAATTTAGAAATTCGGGATCTCCTAAAGCTCCCTCACTTAAAAGCATAAAGTGAAATTTTCCACGGGCTAATAACAATACCGCATTTACAATGATATACGCTGTTAGGTGCCCGTAAAAGCCTTTGATGTCATCTACTCTTTTACGAGCTCTTTCATATGATGTTGATGGTTTTTTGTTTTTTGATGGCATGATGATGGTATTTTAGTACTACTATTTTTCTGATTCTCAAGTTTTTTTCTCCATGTATTTTTGAATCTGACGGTCTTCCCATTTTCTTCCCAGAAAAGGGTTCTTTCCAAATACTCGAATGCCGTGCATGATGAGGAATATTCCCCAAATGATGGGAGTTCCGAAAACATTCCAATCAATCCAATTTAAATACTCAGAATCTTGAAATATCGTATTATGTATCGACATAAATCTACCTCTTGTTGATAGTACCACCAGAATTACGATAACATATACTGCGAGGTGACCGTAAAACCCTTTGATATCTTTAACCTTCTTTTGAGCTCTCTCATATGATGATACATGAGGTGTGTTTTTTGATTCCATGATGATGGTTTTGCATTGATTATTTATACTTTTCTGCTTGCTTTTTATCTTCCTCCATATATTTCTTAAGCTGTCGTTCTTCCCAGTCTCTTCCTAAAAAGGGATTAAACGAAAACACTTTCATCCCATGAAAAAATATCCCTATTCCCCAGAAAATCCAGGTTGATATGGTTCCAAAATCCCAAATGGATTCTAGAAAGCTATCTCCATTGTGCATATGACTTACGATGATAACCGTGCTAATCATTATGTTTACCAGAACATATACCATAAAGTGTATATAAAAGCCTTTCAATTCTTCCACTCGCTTTTTAGCACGTTCCTTCTTTTCAAAATTGTTATAGTCCATTAGTTCCATCTGTTTTGTTGTTCATCTTCCTCCATAAATTCTTTAATCTTACGCTCTTCCCAACCTCTTCCGAAAAAGGGGTTCATTCCAAAAACTTTCACAGCTTTAAAAGCCAATCCGATTCCCCAACCAAATGCAACCCACAAGAACCACATGTAATTCCATCCGTTGGTATAATAGTTTAAAGCAGCTAGGAATGCTATAAGTACTGCATATGACAGTAGACTGCTATAAAATTTCTTCATCTCTGCAATACGCTCTTTAGCTCTTAGATACTTTGCGTCGTTGATGTTTCTTGATTCTTTTATCTCTAAATATTCCATCTGATCTTTCTTTTTAAGGTTTGTCATGATTGCTCGTATCAAATTTCTATAAATAGACTCGTTTTACTAAATGTTACTTTCTGAATTGTTGTTTTTTACTGATGAATTGTGATTAGAAATTGTTGTCATTCATCAGCTCTTGAATTTTTCGTTCCTCCCAGTTTTTATTCCATAAAGGATTAAAACCAAAGGCCGATAATCCTTGCCCTAAAAGTCCCATACCCCAACCTAACATTGGAAAAAGTACCCAAGGAAAAGTTGTTGTATTATAATTTAAAAAAGCGAGGAAGGGTATTACTATGCAATACGCAAATAGATTCATATAAAAGCCCTTGATGGCTTCTATGCGTTCTTTTGCTCTTCTGTACCTAATTTCATTGTTTTCTAAATAGTTCATGATTTTCGTTTTTCTATCCCGAACTGGTTTCAGGATTAATTCGAATCAAATTTCAGAAACAATTAGGGGTTTTAAAATAAGTAATTTCCGAACTGTAATTTCTTTGGGATGAATTGAAGTTTCGGCTACCTTTTGCTTACAATTTTGCTTTGTTAACGACTAAGCGTAGCTAAGGTCAGAAGTTTTCATCCTCCATGAACTCTCGCATCTTTCGTTCCTCCCATTTTTTCCCATACAGCGGGTTATACCCAAAAGCTTCCAGGCCATGAGCTGTTAGGCCAAAGCCCCACCCTAAGGCGGGAAATATCGCCCAAGGAAAGCTCGTTGTTCTAAAATTAATAAAAATTAAAATGGGAATAACTATCAAATAAGAGGTAAGATTGCCATAAAACCCTTTTATTTTTTCTACTTGCTCTTTGGCCTTCTCATACCTTTTATCCTCTATATAGATTTCTTGGGTTTCTACTTTTGAAACTTGCTTAGTCAACATGGGTAGTTGCACACTAAAATCTGAAGCTGTTTTTTCAATGCGTACTCTTCTATCGGTCAGTATCGCATAACGTTGCTGAATATTGGTTAGGCCTACTCCGCTACTCTTTTTCACCACCTGTTTTTCCTGTAGATTATTGGAAACTTCTAACATTCCGTCCCTTTCTAAAACTTTTATATGTAGAGGTTTCTCCGAAGTAACAACATTATGCTTGACAGCATTTTCAAGGAGTAATTGAAGAGACAAAGGAATAATCTTAGCTTCGGGACTAGAACTTTGCTCGGGAATCTCAAATACAATGCTATCTTCAAATCGCATTTTCAAAAGCCTTACATAAGTTTTGGCAAATTTCAATTCCTCATCCACTGAAATCAAATCTTTATTCTTTTGCTCAAGCACATAACGATACACCTTTGATAATGAAGTAGTGAACTTTTGCGCCTGATAAGGGTCTTCTTCAATCAAACTTGTCAATACATTCAAACTATTGAAAAGAAAATGAGGATCTAATTGATTCTTTAACGCATCAAATTTCGCCGATGCCGTACCTGCAATTATTTTTTGTTCTTTAACCTTGTTTTCTTGACGGTATTTATAATACCAAACAATGTAGAAAATGCAAGCAACAACCATAGCGATGATTACCGATTGAAGATAATTTTCTAGTGATTGATATGCTATTGCTCGCTGAAAAGAATACTCATGAAAAGCTATCAAAATAATAAATGTAGCCACAAAAATACCGATACAGGTTATCACTACGTTTCCAATAAGCGCAATCGACATACGCTGGAAAGTGTATAGAAATCCATCCCATTTTTTTAGAATAAAACGAAACCAAATCATATTGACCATGTATAGTATCGTCGAGAATACTAGATTAGAGAAATACTCTTTCCAGAAATCATCATACATATTCTCAAATCTCACATAATCGGCAAAGTAGTAATACGACAAAAAGCTCAAGAAGATTAGCGTTCCTATGAGGAACGCTCTAATCAGCTCTTTTAAAAAATAGTTTGTGGTCATTATTTGTTACAGTTTTCAGCTACCATTTCTGCCCTGTCTTTTCCCCAATTCGGGTGAAAATCGGACTCCGGTTTAAAGTTAGCAAAAAGTTCGAGTGAACGCTCAACATCTTTGCAATAAGGTGCGGTGTCTTGTCCGAAGTATTTTGCCGAACCCATATTCCATTCGGCTTGAGAAAATACAACTCTAGGGTTATCTGGCGCTAAGGTTTCTGCTTTGGCATATAAGGCTACTACTTTTCCAGAAAGGGTCATGCCGTATGTAGCACCATCAAAGGCAATCCATGCCGTATGCGTCATTGCTTGCTGAACCAATATCTCTGGATTATCAGGAGAAATAGCTTTTGCCAAATCAATAAACTCTTGTGCTTTTTCCAACTGCTGGGTTAATTTTTCTTTGTCTTTTTCTCCAAAAGAGGCAATGGTGTTTATCTGAGCGACATAATAATACGGCAGCCAATTGTCCATTTCAGCATTCGAAATTCGCTCGAACATATTCGAGGCTTCACTTGCTTTTCCCTCACCCCATAATTGAAATGCTTTTTGCATTCCTTTGGTATATTGGTCTTGGGCGAAAGTGATTGTTGTTACAAATAACAATACGGTTGTAAATACTTTTTTCATGACGAATGGTTTTTTATTTTCATTCCGGTGCCCGTGCTGAATTCATTTCAGTAAAGGCAGGAATCTGTTAATTTATAATTGAATGACTTGTTTTACTGTTCTTCCCTTTACCTCAAATTTTGCATCTTCCCATTTTGGAGGACCAAACATGGCCGGAGCATCATTTGAACTCCCAGTATCTTCAGAGGGAATTCCGAAAAAATTGGTATCTAGTTTTCCGTCGTTATTTTCATCATGAAAAACAGATATAGCATATGTGCCACTTGGAACATCCTTAAAAATCGCTGAACTACTACCGTACTCAATAACACCAAAGGTTCCTTTATATAATTTTTTAAGCCAATTGCTCTCTGAATCATATAATCCGATGAGCATTTGACCTTCATCATTGTCTATGTGTGTAATTTCCACTTCAATTGTGGTTGTTTCTTCTTGGGCGTGAACAACTGTTGTGGCCAACAAAAGCAATAGAATACGAACTAAGTGAATCATGATTTTTCTTTTTTAACCCTAACCGGATTCGGGCAGGTTTATTAAGTAGCAAATTTGATTAGATTTTCACCTGAAATGAAAAAAGAAAGACTGAACTGTAGAATTTTGGCGATGGACTGTAAAATAATTAGCGAATTAAATCCAAGCGCTTCTTTCCTATGCATTCAAGAAGGAAATAAAATAATTATCAGTACTTTTCATCATACGAAATAAATAGACTTTATTCCCCCTATAATCTGTCCATAAAAATTAGACCATGAAGAGATTTGTTATTATCCTTTTCGCCTGTATAACCCTTTTCGCTAGCCCAAAAATCCATGCTCAAGTAAGCTCAAAACAAATAGACGCAATTGTAAAAAAGGCTATGGAAGATTTTACAGTTGCAGGAGTAGCTGTTGCTGTAGTTAAAGATGGAAAAATAATCCATCAAAAAGGCTATGGTCTAAAATCAGTGGACAGTAATGGAAAGGTCAACGAACATACCAATTTTGGTATTGCTTCAAACTCCAAAGCATTCACCACCACGGCGTTGGCCATACTGGTGGAAGAAGGAAAGCTTTCTTGGAAGGATAAAGTTGTAGAACATATTCCTGAATTCACCATGTACAATGATTATGTGCAGCAGAATTTCAATATCCAAGACCTACTTACACATCGAAGTGGTCTTGGTTTAGGCATCGGAGATTTGATGTTTTTCCCTGATGGAGCTGATTTTACCATTGATGATATCATCGCTAGTTTTCAACATTTTCAACCTGAATCTGCGTTTCGAACAAAGTTTGATTACGACAATCTGCTTTATTTAGTTGCGGGGGAAGTTATAGCAAGGGTTAGCGGCATGCCTTGGGAGCAATTCATAAAAGAACGCATTTTTAAACCGCTAGGGATGGACAACTCCTATGCTTCACTGACTTATATTAATGATAAAAGTAATGTGGCCTCTCCACACATTAGTGAAGGAAAAGAACTTTCATTGACAGACCCTGAGCAATGGGACCCAAAAAAAATAAATGGAGCTGCTGGCAGTATATACTCCAATGTAAACGATATCGCCAATTGGATGCTCGTACATCTAAATAGAGGGAAATATGGAAAAAACCTTGAACATCAACTCTTTACTGAAGAAAGTCAACAGGAGATGTGGAAAATACATACCGTGCTCAATCCGAATAGAAATCCTCGTTACAATTCTCATTTTGCCGGTTACGGTTTAGGTTGGAGACTTACTGATATTAAGGGAAACATGTCGGTCTCTCATACAGGTGGTTTAATCGGAATGTTATCCAAAACTACAATGATTCCTGATTTAGATTTAGGAATTATCGTTTTGACCAATACCTGGATGGATGGCGCAGGAGTCTTCTCGGCGGTATCCCAGACCATAGTAGACCGTTATTTGGAATTGGATGATTTTGATTGGGTAAGGTTTTATTCGGAACGCATGCAACAAAAGGGCGGTGAAGCTGAAGAAGTAGTAAAAAAGGTATGGGAGACGGTAGAATCTGCAAATTCAGAGAATCTTGATTTAAAGAACTATATAGGCATCTATGAAGATGTTTGGTTTGGTAAAGTTGAAATATATTTGGAAGGGAATCAACTATGGTTCAAATCGCATCGCTCGCCCAAATTGAAAGGTCCGATGCACTTCTACAAAGCGAATACCTTTGTCGTCAAATGGCCTGATTCTGGCCTTGTTGATGCTGATGCTTTCGCAATGTTTGGTTTAGATGAGGAAGGAAAAGGACAAGCCATCAAAATGAAGGGAATATCGCCGGCCATCGATTTTAGTTTTGATTTTCAAGATTTGAATTTGAAACGCGTTAATGATGATTAACTTATCTTCCTTTTACAAAATGAAAAAAACTAACTATTGGCACATACAATAGTGTTCCCTTTAAATTTTCACCAACCAACAACCAACAACCAAAACCAATGAAAAAAATACTCAAACTAATCGGTATTCTCATTTTATTTTTAATTGCGGTATTACTCTTTAATACCTTAAGAACTAACTCTAAACAAGTAGCTTCAAAACCTACAGAAAAGGTAACTTTGGCAAGTGACATTTACCAAAATCTTTCAAAAGGACTTCAACATAAAACGATTTCTTTTAGTGAAGAGGCCATTCCTGATTCGACTGCATTTTTTGGGTTTCATCGATTTCTAAAGGAGACCTTCCCCTTGGCACATGAAAATCTCGCCCTAGAAAAAATTAGCACCTATAGTTTACTATATACATGGAAAGGGACAAATGCTTCAAAAAAACCCATCATTTTAATGTCTCATATGGATGTTGTTCCTGTAGATGAACCCACCTTAGGCGATTGGGAAGCCGCACCTTTTGAAGGTAAAATAACTGATAAAGAAATAGTAGGTCGCGGCACCCTTGACGATAAAGGCACGCTGATAGGTTTATTGGAAGCTGTTGAACAATTGCTTGAAGAATCTTTTCAACCAGAGCGCACCATTTATCTGGCTTTTGGTCATGATGAGGAAATAGGGGGCGCAAATGGTGCTGCAAAAATAGCCGAACATTTAAAAGCACAAGGCGTACAGGCTTTGATGACCCTTGACGAAGGTGGCTTTTTAGCAAGCGGTCTTGTTCCGGGAGTTGAAGATGATGTAGCGGTAGTGAACCTTGCCGAAAAAGGTTTTGCCTCGTTCAAACTCATCGTAGAAACAAATGGTGGGCATAGTTCGGCTCCACCAAAAGAAAATACCATTGGAATGCTCGCGCAAGCCATTGTGGACCTCGAAAATAACCAAAGACCTTATAAAATGGTGAATCCTATAGACTATCAATTGGAATATATGGCTCCGGAATTACCTTTTGTGCAAAAAATGGCACTCTCAAATCCTTGGTTGTTCAAAAAGCCTATTCTAGAAAAATTGAATGCGCATACTACGACCGCGCCAACCATTATTGGAGGTGGCATTAAAAACAATGTCATACCAACGGTAGCAGAAGCCACCATAAATTTCAGAATACTCCCCGGTGAAACCATTGACATTGTTGAAGAACATATTAAAAATACTATTTCAGATAAAATTAAAGTTGAGCGTGTTGGCTTTTTGACCAACCCCTCACCCGTTTCGAGTATAGATTCAGAAGGCTACCAAACTTTACAACAAACCATTCGTGATGTATTTCCGTCAAGTGTTGTAATTCCTGGACTAGTTGGTGGCGGTACGGATGCGCGGTATTTTTATGAGGTTTCTGATGATGTATATCGATTCTACCCTATACGATTAGGCCCAGAAAGCATGACACGTTTTCACGGTATTGACGAAAAAATAAGCAAAGACAATTATACCGAAATCGTATTGTTTAGTTACCATCTTATCAAAAGGTTTGGCGCGCAAAAGTAAAGTAGTTAAAACCCACCCCTAGCCCCTCCCATGAAGGGAAAACACAAAACTATGATTAAATTCTTCAGACATATTCGTCGTTCACTAATCCAAGAAAACAAAATGGGCAAATACTTCAAATATGCTATTGGCGAAATCATCCTTGTGGTCATTGGAATTCTCATCGCACTTTCAATTAACAATTGGAATGAAAACCGAAAAGAAAGAGGACAAGAACAAGAATTGCTTCTACAATTACAGTCAGAATTTCGAAGTAATCTAGAGCAACTTGACCAAAAAACTGATATGCGAAATCAGATGACTTTTGCAGCATTAAAGTTGCTTCACAATATTGACCATCCGGAAACGCGAAATGCAGACTCTATTACAAAAAACATAGGGCTTACCGCTGTAAATCCAACTTTTGACCCCATCATTAACGATATTAATAGCTCTGGAAGAATACAACTATTACAAAACGTAGATCTAAAAGAACGATTGGCTAGATGGACAAGTGAAGTTATTCAAGTAACCGAAGAAGAGCAAGCCTGGGTATTCATTAGAGGGAATGAATATCTTCCGATGCTATCGCAAAAAGGCTTTATGAGAAATGTTTTAAATCGCTATTGGAAAGATAATGTTCTTTCAGCTTTTCATTTAGATGTTGGCACTAAAACAGAAATTGATTTAGGAAATTCTAAAAAGGAAAATGTTATCTCAGCTATTTTAGATGATCCTCTATTCGAGAGTTCTATCGCACAATGCGCTACTTATGCAAAACTCACAAATAGTCAAGCTGTGAGTTTGCGTCAGCGAATAATTGAAATTTTAGATTTAATAAAACAAGACTTAGAACCAAACAATAATTAAGTTCTTCTGAAAAATCGGTACAAAACTAATCTCTAAAAATAAATTCAGTTAGTGTTCAATAGCACTACCCCTACTTCAACGAAATTGCACAACTACTTGAAGTCCCAAACCATTTCACCCGATGTTTAGAAGCCGTTTTATAAACAAAATCGCGAATTAATCTAGGTATAAAAGCCAATAAAGCCGCTACTCTTTTCCATTTTGGAACTTTGGAGACAACTCTTAAAAAACCATCGGAATGTGTATGCACGCCTTCTGCATCAATGAGTATCACCGTATCCAATTGATGGGTATCAAAACCATTTTTCTCAAGAAGTTTTTGCCCGATAGGGGATTGAAAAGGAACAAAACTAAATAGTTCTTCTGGAGCGAACTTGAGCAACCACCCCACTACGCCATTGCAGAGGTTACATTCGCCGTCAAAAATGATAATATCTTTAGTGCTTTCCATTATTGTCTATTTAATTGGTATGACAGAGTAGTCGAGGCCGATTCGAAATCATTTCGTTAGAAAAGTTAAAGTAATCTCAAAATAGGTATTGGAGAAACTTGTTGGTTCGTATACATAAACAAAATTGCCATAATTTCATGTCCATCGTCAAAAACATCCATTTGGCAAGTTTGTATAAAGGTGGAAGAATCACTAGGAATTAAAGCGAATACTTTAAATATAATACCCGTGGCGAAATTATTCTTTTGGTTATTGGTAATAAGATTGACCTTCAGATTAATAGTTCACAACTCAGTAGTAATAATGTATTCTGGAAAGAACGTATTCTTCAAGGTTTGGGCTTTGAACTATAACAAAATCAATTTCCGCTAAAAAAAGAAAATAAGGCAACTATTTAAAATTTTATTTCCAATATTCAATTTTATCATCAATGTATTTTTCACATAAAATAGAACGGTCTAAGTTGATTAATCAGTTACATTATTTTGCGATGACAATAAATAAAAACTAATATCGTTGTTGAATTATACTAAATAATAAGTAAGCTTTATCTTACTATATAAAATTAACCAACAGAATGAAAATAGCTATCCTGGGTAACTTTCTACCTCGACGCTGTGGCATTGCCACATTTACCTCTAACCTAGCAGAATCAATTATTGCTTCTAACAAAAAAGATACAGATGTCTTTGTCATCGCCATGGAAAATGGGTTTAAAAAGCATAAATATCCAGAAATAGTTAAACAAACAATCAGTCAACAAGTTCAGTCAGAATATATTGCTGCAGCTAAGACAATAAATGACAGTAAAGCCGATGTTTGCATTATTCAGCATGAATTCGGAATTTTTGGAGGGGAGAGTGGTGTGTTCATTCTCAGTTTCATGGAGCAGGTCAAAATACCTATCATAACAACAGTACATACGGTACTAAAAACTCCAAGTTATCATGAACGTCACATTATTAAGAAAATGGGGCTTCTTTCCCAAAAAATGATCGTCATGAGCAAAATGGCTGTTGACTTTCTGCAAACAATTTATCAGGTTCCTAAACAAAAAATTAAAGTAATTGAACATGGTGTTCCTGATTTCTCTAGTCTAGAATCTGACAATCAAAAATTTAACTACCCTAGCAACAAGATACTGGGCACTTTTGGCTTCTTAGGTCGCTCAAAAGGAATAGAGACCGTTATAAATGCCTTACCAGAAGTAGTTAAAGAACATCCAGAAGTAATATACGTAGTAATGGGGCAAACACATCCGAATGTAAAAAAAGACTCGGGAGAAGAATATCGTGACTACCTTAAGAAACTGGCCGAAAACAATGGCGTCGCTAAGAACCTACTTTTCGAGGATGGCTTTTTTACGGAAGAAGACCTCAAAATTTTTCTTAACAAGTTAGACCTTTATATAACCCCATATTTAAACGAGGCTCAGATTACAAGTGGAACAATTTCATACGCCATAGGTGCAGGAGCGTGTATTGTTTCGACACCTTTTTGGCATGCCAAAGAACTTCTTGCAAACGGAAGGGGAAAAACTTTTCCATTTGGTGATAGTCCGATTTTGGCAAAAACTTTATGTGAGCTATTAGAAAATCCTTCAGAAATTGCTACGATTAAATCGAATGCCTTCAATTATGGAAAAGGCTTGTATTGGAATAGTATTGGAGCATTGTACAACGATACATTAAAAATCGTAGTTCAAAATCATGAATCGGTGTCTTCTCCGCAGCAACCTAATATCAATGCTCTACCAGTATTTAGCATGAACCATATTCAACGTCTAACGGATGATTTTGGAATTTTAGAACACGCCAATTACTCTATTCCTGATTACAAAGAAGGGTATTGTCTTGATGACAATGTACGCGCGTTAATTCTTGTACTACAAGCAAACAAATTAGAGGTTGATTCGAATGCGAATCGGCTGGTGGACACCTACCTTAGGTATATCAAATTAATGCAAAAAGAAGATGGATATTTTCACAATGACATGTCCTTCAGTAAGACCTTCTTAGATGAAACCGGTTCAGAAGATTCCTTTGGTCGAACTATTTGGGCGATGGGTTATCTCATTAGACTTGCGCCAAATGATAGTCATTTTCAATTTGCAAAAGATGTCTTTTTTACCTCCTATCATAACTTTGAAGAAATTAAATCAATTAGGGCAATTGCGAGCACAATTATAGGCCTTTATCATTTTCTAAAACGATATCCTGATAATGAGGGTGTGATACATACTATGCGCTCTCTCACTTCTAAATTAATCAAGCAATATAATGATGAAAGTAGTGAGCATTGGAAATGGTTTGAACCAGTATTAAGCTATGATAATGCTATGTTGCCTCTTGCGATTTGGCATGCATACGAACTAACAAAGGATAAAGAATTCTATCAAGTTGCTATAGACAGTACTACCTTTCTGGATAAAAAAACTTGTATAAACAATAAATTATCTTTAATAGGAAATTCGTGGGACTATAAAGATCAGCCTCAACAAATAAAAGGTGGACAACAACCTATTGATACTATGGCAATGGTAATGCTCTATAGCAAAGCATATGAAATATTAAAAGACAATACCTATTATACAAAAATGCATATTGCATTTAGCTGGTTCTTAGGAAACAATGATTTATTACTACCGCTGTACGACGATGAATCCAACGGTTGCTGTGATGGCCTTGAACTGACGAGTGTAAATCGCAATCAAGGGGCTGAAAGTACTATTTCATATTTACTCTCTTACCTAACGGTTTGGCAAACTGAAATCGAATCGGCTTCTGTTGATCGGTTCTTTGATTCAAATAAAGTCATGGCAACCAAAACACGTATCTTAAAAGCGATATAATAAGCCGGAAATCTAAAATTGAAAAAGCCTAGCAATGCTAGGCTTTTTTATATTAAAAAAAGACTAGGATTTTTGAAGCATCCTCATTAAACTTTACTCGCTTGTTGCAAGATATTTTTAATTCTAAGTTTTACAACATCATTTTTTGCAGGTTTACGAATATACTCTACAGCGCCCAATTCGAGGCCTTTGATTTCATCTTCCACACTGTTAAACGTGCTAATAAAGACCACCGGAATTTCTATAGACTGTTCTTTGATAAATTCTAATAATTGATATCCATCTAAATTCGGCATCCGAATATCGGATAAAATCAAATCGTATTCATTCTTATTTAGCTCATGAATTGCCTTTAAACCATCTTTTACATGTAATATATCATACCCCTCTTCGAGTAATATCTTGTTTAAAATTGATGCGCTCACTTCATCATCTTCTACTATAAGTATTTTTTTATTACTTTTTATACTGGACGCCCCCTTCTGGCCTTCCTTGAATGTTAAATTACCCAGTACCTCTTGCACCGAGACATAGGCAAAACCGCTACTGGTATCGCTCATGGCATATGGAATAATAATATTATCATTATGCAAAATTGACCCACACGAATAAACAACATTAGGTACATAACCTTCACGTTCCATTTCATTTGCTTCCAGCAATGGATTTTTTAAGGTGGCCAAGACTTTGGTTGGGTCATTTAAATCCAATAAAATGGCGCCTAAAACATATCGTCTAACCGCACCTACTCCATGCGTAATGACCAACCAACCTCCTTTGGTTTCGATTGGTGAACCCGAATTACCTAACTGAACGAATTCCCATGGGTATTCGGGTTCTTGAATTAAGGTTGCCTCGCCATCCCAATTATTTATTTGATCACTAAACATGATATAATTGTTCTCGCCATCATGACGCGAAAGCATGGCGTATTTTCCATTAACCTTTCTTGGAAAAAGCGCCATCCCTTTATTTTGAGCATTTTGACCATAAATGGGCATAACTTTAAATGAATAAAAATCATTAGTTTCAATAAGTTGGGGCATAATTACAAAACCGTTATAAGCCGTATAAGTAGCGTAGAACTTTACATCGCCATTTTCTTCAGTAAACTTCACAAACCTTGCGTCTTCAATACCATTACTTTCGGCATCGGTAACCGGAAATATAACACGTTCACTAATAGCGGTATCCAAAGAAAATTTAATTTCGTATTGGGCATTAGCAATAAACTTTATCGCGTGTAAAACCTTATTATTTTCTATTGTGATTGCGGTTTCATTTTCGAATTGATTAATACTTTGTAGCAATTCCCTAAAAAGAAATGTATCATTGAGTCTGCCAAAAATTTCCTCCATGGCAGCTATTTCTTTAAACTTCATATCCTTTAATTTATGTAGGAAGTCTTCTTTTTTATACTCATGAAGCTGTATGGTTTCAGCCACATCTACCAATTTACTGACAGGATTAAATTCCAAATGGTTGTTTTCATCTAAAATGGCTCCTCTAAAACCTATGGAAGATACATGACCTTCACCCGTTGCTCTAAAACTTACAATGACTCTTTTTTGACCTGGTTTTAGATGCGATTGATCAGGATCCTCAACAATAGAAGGATTGAAAAAGGCGGCAGATTCTATGGAATATTCATGCGTAAAATATGCGCCTATTAACAACTTTCTCTCATCTGATATATGAAGTGGATTATGACCTAGTTCATCGAATAAGAAATTAACCCTTTCATAATGTTGGTAGAATATTCGTGTTATGTTCCTATGACGATTGCTAAAATCACGTAAGGTCTGATTTAAGACTTGTGCGGTATCCCCATCTGACATTGCAATTACCCTATTTATTATTTTTTTTGCTCTTGACTCACCACCGGGCATAAAAAAGCGAACAATAACTCTTTTCGGGTCAGGATGAAAATGATTTTGAAGTCTGTGAATGTTAATAGCCATTGTGGTTGAATTAAATTGTAAGAATATACAACGGTAATTTAATGCTTATTCGTATATTTTTTTCGAAATAACTAAAATTATTAAGTGTAATAAGTAATCCCTTATTTAGAATTAAATGCCCTGAAATATTTATGTATTTATTCTATTTTATCCTATTGGAGAATTTCACCTAGTTTTGTTTTATGGTTCGAAACATACAACTACGACTAAGTATAAAGGAGGAGGGGCAATTAGGGTTGAAAGCAAAAACTGCTACATATTTAGGTGTTTCAGAAGAAGAGATTGAAATTAAAATACAACGCAAGTCCATTGACGCTCGTAAACCTAGAATCTACTTCAACTACAAATTGGAAGTCTACATCAACGAACCCATGGCTTCCACGAAGGATTATAACTTTGACTATAATGATGTTTCCAAGGCAAAACCCATTCATATTATTGGTTTTGGCCCTGCGGGAATGTGGGCCGCACTACGCTGTTTAGAATTGGGCTACAAACCCATCGTTCTCGAAAGAGGAAAAAACGTCCAGGAAAGACGGCGTGATTTAAAGGCCATCAATCAAGACCATACCGTAAATGAGGACTCCAATTACTGCTTTGGTGAAGGTGGAGCTGGCACCTATTCCGATGGAAAACTCTATACTAGAAGTTTAAAACGTGGTGATGTACGTCGTGTATTTGAGAGCTTAGTGCATCATGGTGCAACCGAAGAAATCTTAGTAGATGCACATCCGCATATCGGCACGAACAAGCTGCCAAAAATCGTACAGAATATTCGCGAAACGATTGTAAAATTCGGCGGAGTAGTGCATTTCAACACTAAAGTAACAGATTTTATAATTGATTCTAATCAATTGAAATCCATTGTTTTAAATGATTCAAAAAAAGTAGAAGTGAAACGCGTGATTCTCGCTACAGGACATTCCGCTCGTGATATCTTTTATCTCTTACATAAAAAGAAAATTGCACTCAAAGCGAAGTCATTTGCAATGGGTGTTCGGGTAGAACATCCGCAGCAAATTATCGATTCCATTCAATATCATTGCAAAGGAGAACGAAACGAATTACTTCCTGCCGCAGCTTATAGTTTGGTGCATCAATCTAAAGGTAGAGGTGTCTACTCTTTTTGTATGTGTCCCGGCGGATTTATCGTTCCCGCGGCTACCTCCCCGGGAGAGGTTGTGGTCAATGGTATGTCTCCCTCCAAAAGAAATAATCTATACGCCAATTCGGGAATAGTAGTCGAAATCAATGTAGATGAAGATTTATACAAATATGAAAAGTTCGGGGAACTGCGAGGATTGGAATACCAAAAAAACCTAGAGCGCTTGGCTTTTACATCCGGAGGAAGAACACAAACTGCACCAGCACAACGCCTGACAGATTTTGTAGAAGGAAAACTATCCAAAGACCTCAACCCTACCTCCTACCAACCCGGATTGAATTCGGCACCGCTACATTCGTTGCTTCCCAAATTAATCGGAAGTCGTCTACGTACGGGGTTTTCGGAATTTGGGAAGAAAATGAAGGGTTATTATACTTCGCAGGCAAATATAGTTGGTGTCGAGTCTCGAACCTCATCCCCAGTTAACATCCCAAGAAATGAGCAACTGGAACACCCTGAAATCAAAGGTTTGTTCCCTTGTGGAGAAGGTGGAGGTTATGCCGGTGGTATCGTTTCAGCTGCCATGGATGGGGAACGTTGTGCAGAAGCGGCAACTGAAGGAATATGAAAATCTTTCCCTAATTTTTATTCGTTCGATAAGTAATTCTGCGATTTGTAATCACACGACAATCGCTAATATTCAATGCCGTAGTTGCAGTTATATTAAGTACAGGGTCACCTGTCGTACCGCCATACTCAACTACATAACCTTGGGCAGCATATGGACCGCCAGTTCCCGTTGTATTTGGTAAATCGTTCCATGCTCCAACGGGTGCTCCTCCCCTTATCACAGAGGCATCGGCAATATGGGCATAATTTTCTTGAGCCGGTACATTGTCATTAGGATGGTCGTTAGGCTCTCCCCCATTCCAATTTGCAAAGGTTAGCTCAGTTCCAGATTCATCTCCACTCCAGAATTGAGTACCTGCTTCGGGGCCAGTAACCCAGCGCCATTCTCCTTCAACGTTCACATCATTTGCGCCTATCCATCCAAATCCGCTTGCCTGCTGACCTGAAAAATCCGCCTCGGCTTGTGAGGTAAGCGTAGCTAGATAGCCTTGTAATCCGAAATAAGTACGATTGCCCGCCGCAATCTCTGCATCGGTCCAATTTATACCCGGAGCAGAAATGAACTCATAGTAATGACTAGTTGATGGTAAGAAATTCGCTTCACCAACCGTTATCGAAAATTGCCTTATACCAGATGGGTTTCCTGAGCTTGAAGAAAACTCTGTGGCTAACACGGCAGCTTCAAACTCAGTGTAAGTCGCTGGCCCTTGTAAAGTAAGTTCTCCTTGAATAGGATCCCAAGAAGTGCTAATGCTAGGATGGCTTCCGGTCAAAGTCAGTAAATCTTCGCCATTGACATAACCACCGGAAATCTGAATGAAAACAGCGGTAGTTCCTACATCATCTGGGTCCGTAATTGTGATGCTTTCCGCAATCGGGATAGAACCACCAGGGCAATAAAGATCATCTCCAGAGCCAATAACGATTGGTGGTAAGTCAGGTTCCTCTGCGGTGAACAATAAATTATCGATTAAAACACGTTCGGAATCATCCCAATCGCCACTGCCAGTGATAAATCGGATAGCTGAACCCGAGCTAATCTCATTCGTTGCCAATTCGTAGGTTAAACTTCCATCTCCATTTAACGTAGCGATAGAATTAAAAGTAGTTCCGTCGTAAAGTTGAACCGATATCGTTTCATTACCATTCGTCCTGTCATGATCTAAGGTCAATGTTACATTTTCATAGGCAGATAAATCTAGATTCCTTGTGATGTATCTATTATCTAAGTTTACAAACTCAAGATCCCCACCTGATGTAATTTCTATGTTTCCAGTAGTAGGATTTGTCGTTTCATTAGTTTCTACCCAGTTACCTAAAAAAAGATTTGTTCCATCGTTGTTAGCATAACTCCGAACATCAAAATCATCGGCAAAGGTATCCTGTCCATGTAATGCATGGAGGAAGAAAAACAAAATCGTACAAATTAGTATTTGTGAATTCCGCATGGGTTTTTAGGAACGGGAAACCTTTATTTGATTAAGATATAACAGCAATTTATGCTTTAAAGACTTCTGGTACATTTATATGTTGTGTATCTATTTAGAAACGATATCAAACGCCCAAATTCTGTGGCAGAATACTTTTCAAAAATGCTATAAAATCAAAAAAATCGCAGTTCGGAATTTTATCCGTCGTTAAAACGTAACTTCGCGACTTATAATTTTATATGACATTCAAAGAACTCGGGCTTGCAGAGCCTATTCTCAAGGCGCTTCGAGAAGAAGGCTATACCAACCCAACTCCCATACAAGAACAGGCAATTCCGATTCTTCTCAAAAGAAAAGACCTTTTAGGTGTTGCCCAAACAGGAACAGGAAAAACTGCTGCCTTCGGTATTCCCATTTTACATCATTTGTATGAAGGAATCAGTCTTCGTGACAATAAAAGAAAAGTAAAAGCCCTTGTAGTTACACCAACTCGTGAACTCGCTATTCAAATTGGAGAAAGTTTCACAGCCTACGGAAAACATACAGGGTTGCGAAATACAGTGATTTTTGGGGGTGTAAAACAAGGGAAACAAGTAAATTCATTGAGAGCTGGTGTAGATATTTTAATTGCCACTCCTGGAAGATTACTTGATTTAATGAACCAGGGTTTTATATCGTTCAGAGACCTAGACTTCGTAGTACTTGATGAAGCCGACCAGATGTTGGATATGGGTTTCATTCATGATATTAAAAAAATCATTGCGAAACTCCCGCCAAAAAGACAATCCCTTTTCTTCTCTGCGACCATGCCGAAAACCATTGTGGAATTATCTCGTAAAATGCTTGGGGATTTTGAACGCGTGACCATAAAACCCGAGCAGGCTACTGCCGAACGCGTTGAACAAGGGGTCTATTTCGTTAGTAAAGCGAACAAACCAAAACTATTGGTACATCTACTTCAGCAAAGACCTGATGACTCTGTATTGGTCTTTTCACGCACTAAGCATGGAGCAAACAAGATTGTAAAAAAACTGGGGCAAGCGGATATTAAGTCTGCGGCAATTCATGGTAATAAATCACAAACGGCACGTCAGAAGGCTCTTGGAGCATTCAAAGAAGGAAAACTCAAAGTATTAGTAGCCACAGATATTGCTGCAAGAGGAATTGACGTAGATGATTTGGCTTTAGTTATCAATTACGACTTACCCAATGTTTCAGAAACTTATGTCCACCGCATCGGTAGAACAGGTAGGGCGAATGCTAGCGGAATCGCAATGTCATTCTGTATGGCAGAAGAGCGCCCCTACCTAAAGGACATTGAAAAACTCATCAAGCAGCAAGTCCCGCGTTTAGGAGAACATCCGTATATGGATGATGCTTCAGAGCAAGAAACTGTAGTCAGAAAACCATCTCAAAAATCTCGCAACAATCAATCTAGAAACCGAAAAAACAGCCGCGATTCTAACCATAGTAAGAACCGAAATAGGAATCGCAATCGCAATCGAAATCGGAACCGCAATAGTGGCAGCGGTAGCGGTGATATTAGCAGCAGATCTAATCAAACAGATTAACAGTAAGGAAAAGGCCATTTTAGGAGGATGACACTATCAATTTTAGATTTTTGGTATCTTCACAAATAGAAAACCAACCCTTTAGTGCTATTTACCTCTTGAAAAAGACTTACCACCGATGCAGTTTTTCATTGAACTATTCCCTTTTCGGAAAAAATAGCGAACGCATCTCTCTTAAAAGGGTGTTGCTACTTTTTTTTGTTTTTGGGTTTTCAATTCTATCATATTCTCAAAATGACAGCATCACAAAACCAAAATTAAAAGTGGACTTAGGTGGTGCCCTGCGCTACAACTATAACAATTCTACATGGAAACCCAATCAACAAAAAAGAGGTGGTGATTTCGGGTTTGAAGTTTTCCGCATTAATGTTGATGCTGCTTATGGGCCTATGGAGATCCACATCGACCAACGTTTTTACTCCGGGGCTTTTGGAGGAGCTTTCCTCAAATATGGTTGGGTACAATACAATCTCAACAAAAAAAGTCATTTAAAATTAGGTCTGATTCCCGGCTATTTTGGTCCGCAACAATTCAATTCACACAGTTGGTTTTTTCAACTTCCCTTTTATTTGGGTTTTGAAGATGACCATGATATGGGTATCAGCTATGACTATGAAGATGATAGAATCAAATTAGATATTGGTTTTTACAAAAATGCCGAGGCGCTAACCTTAAGCGATAATAATCCCGTTTCTCCAAATCGGTATTCCTATGATTTCTCCGGAAGAAATAAAGAAGTGAACCAGTTTAACATCCGTTTTAATTATAAATTGGGTGAGAAGGCAAAACACCTACTCGGCACTTCCTTACAATATGGCGGTATTTGGAATATAGATACCCAAGATGTCGGAAATCATTCGGCATTAGGACTCCATTATCAATTGGATTATAAACGATGGAATCTGCAAACCCAGTTCATCACATACAATAACAAACCAAAAAATGCAGAGGGAGAAAGTCGGGAATTCCTGGAACAAGCTGCCTATAATTTCCCATATAACACCGCTGCAAAAGCAAGTATGTATTCTATAGGCTTGGCCTATACTATTCCGGTTAACAGAGGTAGATTTCAATCCATACAATTATACAACGATTACACCTATATGGATAAATCAATTGCCACCTGGGAAGACACTCAAATGAATATACTAGGTGCCTTAATATCCATAAAACCACTGTATATTTATGTGGATTATGCCAGCGGGAGAAACCAACCCTGGTTGACCCCAAATTCAACGGATGCTTTAACTACGGGAGATGGTACTGGTGAGTGGCATCATCGATTGAATGTTAATTTCGGTTTGTACTTTTAAAATGGTAAAGAAAATTCTATATGCGATTGCAGTTATTCTATTCGTGGCCTTGGTCTATCATGCTTACGAACTCTATTCCTTTACGCAAGAGCGAAATCGAATTGTTCAGGAAAAAGGCTTGACCACAATGAACAATCTGAAGGAGCAGGTGGATGCTATTCTTTCAAGCATTGTGAACGAGGGTGAAAGGTTAGCGGATGAGTTCGGTGCAAATGAATATTCCCAAGAAGAAATAGAACGCATAATTAAAGAGTCTTCTTTAAAGATTCCTGCCTTACAAGGCATTACCGCTTGTTATGAGCCTTTTGCATTTTCCGAAGAACGCAGACTCTATTGTCCATATTACAATAAAGGAACCAGCGATTACCTATTTGTTGGCGAAAGTTATGACTATACGGATGCAAAGGCTGATGGAACCGCTTGGTATACTGGTGTACGTGACAATGGTGCAAAATGGGTAGAACCCTATTATGCCAAAGGTGCGAAAGATTGGTATATCGATTATGGCATTCCTTTCCACTATACTTCTGGACCAAAAAAAGGACAAGTGCGTGGAACGATTACCATGAGTTTCGTAACAAGTGGATTCAAGAGCCTGATTCTTTCATTGAGTTTGGGAAAAACGGGGTACGGTCTTATTACTTCCAAAGAGGGCACGTATTTATCGCATCCCGTAAATGACTATATCGGAACTACCAATCTCAAAACCATAAGTGATGCGGAAGAGAATACCATTCTAAAATCAGCCTATGAAGGATTGTTAAAGGGAGAAGCAGGTAATGTGGCTTTTACTGCTGATGACAGTAATGATACCGAACTGTTCTTTTATGATAAGATTCCTTCTAACGGATGGGGTATCGGATTGGCATTCTCTAAAAACGAGCTCTTAGGCAGTAAAGCGGCCCTGAATCACCGGTATATCAAGTTGACCTTGTTGCTTTCGGCTTTTCTTTTAATGATTATACTTATACATTTCAATAAAGACCATTTAGACCGACAAGAAATATGGCAATTGAGTGCTTTAGCTACCTTTCTTTTGATTTTTAATATTCTTTTGGTAGGATATCTGGAGCATACAGGTAGCCGCAGAATAAATGCGGAAGAAAGTCCTCCAATTGCTGATGTATCAAGCTTGGGAAGTTTTATAAATCAACAAGAAACGCGGAGAGAGGAATTAAAGCTTCCAAAAAGCACAGCCATTCCAACGGGGATTTTTGTGCAGCGTATGGCTTTTGAAAATAGTTACAACTTGAATATTGGCGGAACGGTTTGGCAAAAATACCCCATAGACCTTATTGAAAAAGTTGAAGAAGGATTCTTATTTCCTCAAACCTCTCCTTTTGCAGAAGCTTCGTTCGTAGAAGAAATCTACCGTAAAAAAGTAAAAGGCATTGCCGGCAGTCCTGATTACCTCCTGATTGGTTGGGATTTTAGGGTGACCTTGCAACAATACCTGAATTACGAAAATTTCCCTTTTGACAAGCGGCATATCAGTATGGACATTGTTCCTATCAGCAATGAAGATCATCTCATTTTTACTCCTGATTTAGCAAGCTATGAATTCACAAATCCCACTAAGAAACCAGGTTTGAATCAAAACGTAAAGGTTTCGGGCAATAATATTATGAAGAGTTATTTTAACTACTCTGTTGAATCATACGATACTGATTTTGGATTTGGTTCGAAGACCCTTTTTGAAGAAGTGCCCGTGTTGCATTACAACATTGATCTCAGGCGTATTCTCCTAAATACATTCGTGACCTATTTAATTCCAATTTTTGTAGTATTGATAATGATGTATATTCTATTAGTCGCGTGTTCTAAAACAGAAGAAAGGCAAGGAATAATTGAAGGAATGGCAGCCTTTTTCTTCGTTTTAATTTTCTCGCATATCGATTTGAGAAAAGAAATCATCACGGCGGATTTGATTTATATGGAATACTTCTATTTTGTGACTTATCTCATGATTATTCTATCGACATGGAATCTTATCACCTACGCCAAAAGCAAGGCCCCAATTTTTGATTTTAATGAAAATCAAATTTTCAAGGCTTCTTATTTCCCTTTCTTTTTTCTATGTATTCTGGTGATTACTTTGGCGAAGTTTTATTAGAAACAACAATCACAGATCTCTATAGAAGGTCAATCCGTTCTTAAAAGGATCGTAAAAAGCGAATTCTTTAGTACCCCAAGCTGTTTCACGCAAAAGGGTATGTGCATGAAAAACATCCTTTTCGGCGTATTCGTCATACAACTCCTGTATATTCTGAGTCACAATTCTAAGCATTGGTCTATCTATTTCCACCTCCCATTCCACCGCATCATGCCATTGCAAATGTATTTCAATTCCATCACGTAAAACGCCGGCATAGGTAGGTTTTTTGGAATCATCGGCGAAACCAATTTTAAACCCTAAGCGGTTGACATAAAAATCCAAAGCTTCCAACACATCTTTTACTGGCAATACTGGGTGTATTTGGTGCAGATATCCTTTTGTTTCCATGCCTAAATTTAAAGTATTCTAATTAACTTGTTCTTGAATTAATTTTGATAAGAATGAAAGCACATCTTTTCTTGGCCAGCCTCTTCGTATTTACCGTTCTCTTCAGCTCCTGCAACAGTGAAACTAAAAAACCTATTGCACTAGTTCAAAACCAATCGCTAAACAGAGAATTGGTCTTGGAGGTCATGCAAAAACATTTGGAAGCGATTTCTAAACGTGATTTAGAAACGCTGGAAAGCACGCTTTCCCCTGAAGGAAATATGCAACTCATCTTGCCGGGAACAGAAATCATTGAAAAAACAAGCGGTTTCATGGATTATCATAGAGAGTGGTTCAAATCAAATAATTGGACATTGAAATCGGAAATATTGAATTCTGATGTGGGTGAAATCATGGCTTCGGTTGTAGTTGAATCAATATATAAAGAACCTGAACGTGATGGAAAACCATATTTTAATAGAATGCACGTTAGCTATGTCCTTAAAAAAACAACAGGAAAATGGTTTGTAATTAAAGACCATATGGCCTCCGTTGAAAAATCGACTTATTCAGAATGAACATAAAGAAAATACTTTTTTTAGCTGCTCTTATTGTTCCCTTGCTCTGTATTTCACAAGATTTTAAGGCAATGACCTACAACATCAAATACGATAATGTAAATGATACGGTCAACAACTGGAACGATAGAAAGGCGGCAATGGTCGATCTTATTAAAGGGTATAATCCAGAATTCTTGGGGCTTCAGGAAGTACTGTTCCGGCAACTTGAGTACTTGGATAATTCCCTAATCAATCACAGGTATATAGGCGTTGGCAGGGACGATGGGAAACAAAAAGGAGAGTTCTCCCCTATTCTATTTGATGAAAAGAAGTTTCGACTGTTGGACTCAAACACTTTTTGGCTCTCAAAAACCCCTAATAAAATATCGGTTGGCTGGGATGCATCCATGGAGCGTATTTGTACCTACGGACTTTTCGAGAACAGAGTATCAAAGGCAAAAGTATGGGTCTTTAATACCCATTTTGACCATATTGGAGTAAAAGCCCGGAAGAATTCTGCAAAACTTATTTTGAAAGAAATAAAACAGCTCAATATTGAAAAACTCCCGTTAATTTTAATGGGTGATTTCAATCTTATGCCTGAGGAGAAACCAATTCGTTTGTTTCAAAAGAAAATGGATGATGCACAGCATATTTCGAAGACTACTCATAAGAGCCCTAAAGGTACTTTCAATAATTTCGATATCAACAATCCCATGGAAAGACGTATTGACTATATCTTTACAAAAAACCTAAAGGTCAATAGTTATATTCATATCGATAAGCGGCTTGCTAGTGGAAAACATATATCCGACCATTTACCAGTTTTGGTTTCTTTATCTAAAAAATAAGTCATGTACACCCCAACTCAATACAAAAACAAGGACCTCGAAGAAATCAAAGATTTCATTATCAATAACAGCTTCGGTATTCTAGTGAGTCAGGTCGATGGAAAACCTTGGGCAACCCATATTCCTCTAGAGCTAGATCTCGATTCAGATGGAAAGGATATTCTAGTCGGTCACATTGCGAAAGCCAATCCACAATGGAAGTATTTTCAACCAGAAACTCAAGTTTTATGTATCTTCAATGGACCACATAGCTATGTCTCTTCTTCATGGTACAAGGAAGAGGAAGTGCCCACTTGGAACTATATTGCCGTTCATGTTTATGGCACTTTAAATTTTCAAAATGAAGAAGCATTACTGGCTTCGTTGCATAAATTGGTTGATAAATATGAAGCTGACTCCAAGGAGCCTGTTTCGTCCAGAGACATGTCACCAAAGACCATGCGCCAAATTAAAGGGGTCGTAGGCTTTGAAATTAAAATAGAAAATATTCAGGCTACCTATAAGCTCTCTCAAGGACGAGAGCATGACCATCTAAAAATTATTAGTGAACTTGAAGAACGGGATGTCGCATCACATGCCATAGCCAGAGAAATGAAAAATCTAAAGAAGCCCGATTAAAATGAAGTCCGGAATCAAACATTTCTTAATGGTCTATGTCATTCTATGGCTAATAGCATTTGTTGTAATTAGTTTTTTATTGAGCCGCGGGGAACGGAGTTTTTTAGATAGTAGCGCTTTCTTTTTTGAAATTGCTTCTAGCCGTAGGTTTCTAATTGCTTTTCATATTGTTTTTCTTCTTTGTTATTCACTTTTCTTAAGTGCACGATATTTCAGAAAAGTATTCCTAACCAAAGGAAAAACAATATTCCTAAAGCAACTTTCATTTCGATTTATTCTCCCGATCCTATTGGTTTTTACCGGATACAAAACCTTAGCATATAGCAACACCAATGATTGGTACACCTTCGATTGGGATGCGACCGTTATGAATGAAAACGGTCATGTCAAAAATCTATATGACGTAGATAAGAAACACCGTGGCATGAGTGTTTTTGGCTGGTCAGAAGATAATCAGGAAGCCATAGATAATCTTGTTCATGCCAATGTAGAATGGGTTGCGGTCATCCCATTTTTATATCAAAAGGATGAAAAAACCAAATTAGTCGATATTCCCGAGAATCCAGAAGTATATACCAGAAGAGATTCGAGTCATATCCGGGCAATTCAAGATTTACATAAAAAAGGAATTCGAGTACAATTAAAGCCACATTTATGGATGAACGATGGCTGGCGTTCAAATATCACACTAGATAATGAAGTGGAATGGGAAGCCTGGTTCGAATCATATCGCACCAATATATTGCGCTATGCGAGAATTGCGGAAGTAACAGATACGGAGTTATTTTGTGTAGGTACTGAATTAAAAACATCCATTAAAAAGCAACCTCAAAAATGGGAAAACTTAATTGGTGAAATCAGGCAAATATATTCTGGAGAACTTACCTATGCTGCCAATTGGTATGATGAGTATGAACATATTTCATTTTGGAAGGATCTTGATTATATTGGAATACAAGCGTATTTTCCACTTACAAAAGTGAAAAATCCTGATTTGAAAACGATTGAAAAAGGTTGGGAAAAACATTTGACCGTTCTAGAATCCTTTCATAAAAAATATGACAAACCCATTCTGTTTACGGAGGTAGGTTATCGCAGTGATGCAGATGCGACGATCAAGCCTTGGGAATGGAATCAATTTTTTGGTGAAATAACAAAAAAGAAATCTGACCAAACACAACAATTGGCTTATGAAGCATTGTTCAATAAAACCTGGCATCAACCCTGGTTTGCAGGAGTCTACATTTGGCAGTGGGACAACAGAACTATGGAAGAAAGTGCCCAAACAGATCTTGACTTCTCACCACGTTTTAAGCCTGCGGAAAATATCCTAGCAAAGTGGTTTGGAAAAAGTTCAAATGATAAACTTTAAACGTTATTCTTATGAAAAGTAGACGAACATTTATCAAGAAAACCACCCTTGCAGCTACGGCTATTTCAATGCCCTCTTTGTATGCCTGCGGAATTAAATCAGAATATAACATGCCTAAAATATCTTTGGCCCAATGGTCTTTAAATCGTTCATTTTTCTCAAAAGAACTAAACCCTGTACAGTTCGCTAATCTTGCCAAAAACGACTATGGCATATCGGCAGTTGAATACGTAAATCAATTTTATGCTGATAATGCGACAAATGAAAAATTTTGGAATGAAATGACAACAAGGGCCACAGATGCCGGAGTTCAAAGCTTAATCATGATGGTTGATGAAGAAGAAAAACTGGGTGATTTAAATACTGGCAAACGAAAAAAAGCGGTTGAAGACCATTATAAATGGGTGAATGCGGCCAAAATATTAGGATGTCATTCTGTTCGCGTTAATGCATTTGGCGAGGGAAGTCCTGATGAATTGGAAGCCTCATTGATAGACGGATTAGGGAGGCTCACAGAATATGCCGCAAAAGAAGAAATAAATGTCATTATAGAAAATCATGGGCTACATACCTCAAATGCCAGCTTTATGACAGGCATAATTAAAGCAGTGGACAATTCTTATTTAGGGACTTTACCAGACTTTGGCAACTGGTGTCTAAATGCGGAATGGGGAAGTACAGAAACGGCAAAAAATTGCACCAATATTTATCCGTCAGATGTGGGTCTTAGGGAGTTTTTACCTTACGCAAAGGGAGTTAGCGCGAAATCATATGCGTTCGATTCCAACGGAAATGAAACCGTTATCGAATATCCAAAACTCCTTAAATTAGTTAAAGAATCTAAATTTGATGGTCATATCGGTATTGAATTTGAAGGAGAAAACATGAGCGAACCACAAGGTATTAAAGCCACTAAAAACCTAATAGAACGGGTTTGGAAAAACCTTATGTAAGTATCAATTTTTGAAAACTACGCTAAACAATTGAATGGATTCTTTTTTACCACGAAGTGTAAGTGAGCCTATTTGCTTGCAATCTATGGGTTCCTTTTTCTGCAATTCATCAAGTAGATTCTCAGATATAAGAGCTTGTGCATTATAGCTATTGCATTGTGATTGAATACGAGCTGCGGTATTCAGAATATCTCCTGTATAAATAATATCTTTCTTAATAATTCCGATTTCTCCTGTGGTTACTTCTCCAATATGATAGCCCGCTTTGAATTCTGGCACCGTCCCAAAATGATTGCCGTATATTTCTTTTTTTTGTTGGATAGCATAATGTATTTTTTCAAAACAACGAATACAATTATTTTTGTAGAGTCCATCTCTTTTAGTCCATGAGACGACGATTTCATCTCCTACGTACTGGTATATATCTCCTGAGGTTTCTAAAATCGCATTGGTCATATCTGCATAATATTCCTTTAAAAGGTTAAAATATCTTTTATGTCCTATATTTTCAGCTATGGAAGTTGAGCCCTTCATATCCAAAAACATGAAAATTCGGGTCTCATGAATCGGGCGATGGTATTTTCCAAATAAGAAATTGTACAATACCCCATCGCCTAGATGTTGACTCATTTCTGAAAATAATATTGCCATTCCAATGGCTACACTTATGTAAATCACAATACTCCAAAAAGCAAAGCTGCCCGCAAACTTTTCTAGCTCTTCAAAAGCGAAATTTATATCGCCCTCTGTAAAGTTTATAAGACTATTCAAGGTAGAAAACAATATCAGAAAAAAGGAAATAAAAAGAAGGTAGAATATCGTTTTCAAAACCACTTTTACCCATAAAGGTTGGTGTATAAATCGTTTTCTTAACCAAAGAACTTCTATACAACCTTGAAGTAATCCAACAATTAGGCAGACCGAAACACCAAACAAAAGGTTTCCTTTAAAATTGTAGAGATTTCCAGTAGAAGGGTAATGTCCCAAGTCTCCTATGATTCCATATTCAATTAATGAATACACTAGAGAAAAAATAAGCCAAAATGCCACAAACGGTAAAATCTGTTTTACACGACGTATATTTTTAGGATGTACCATATACCCTAAATATAAAAGTTTCATGATAGTCAATTATCAAAAAAGTACATTTTTAATAGTATCTTGATTACACAGTAGGCTTTTTTAAGGGAATGTTCCGTAAATTTTGAACGGTAACGTCAAAAGGCTAAATCTATATAACTCATGGCATACGATGAATTTTTAGCCGACCGGGCGCGACAAATTTTAAAAGGAAAATCAATCACTGCAATTGAAGAAAAGAAAATGATGGGCGGACTTTGTTTTATGGTGGATGGCAAAATGTGTTTTGGAATGCATATCGATAAGGAATCCAATTCGTCTTTTCTTATGGCAAGAGTTGGTCTAGAGCAATATAAGAGTGCGCTGGCAAAACCCCATTGTTCTGTAATGAACTTTACTGGTCGAGTAATGAAAGGTTATGTTTTTGTTACAGAAGAGGGTATTGATACGGACAAGGACCTGGAAAGTTGGATTCAGATGTGTTTAGATTTTAACCCACTCGCCAAATCCAGTAAGAAGCGAAAGCCTAAAATGAAGTAGGTAGCAACTCATCTCTGGTAATAACAAAATCACTATCCATCATTTCCATAAAATTTTTGTTGTCTTTGATTGCGACTTTCGCTCCGTTCCAGCTGTGCCATTGTAGAAAATACGCAGCTTTACCCTTTAACAGATTGGCGAAATCCATCATATTCCAATTACCATAACCTGTTTCTCTCGGACCCGATTCTGACATGACAATAGGTTTTCCCAGCGTTATTAGTTCTTCATAATGTGGAAAATCAGGCTGGTTACCGTAGTAATCCATTCCTACCAAATCAACATATTCATCCCCGGGGTAATATACCGTTACTGCAGCATACCAAGTCTCACTAGGCACCACGGAGTAGGCCCATATTAAATTGTCCAATCCGTAATCCCATTTGAACGTATTGTACAAGTCAATCCACAGCGCTTTATAATCTTCTTCATTCGTTTGTCGGTTTCCATTCGCATTGGTTCCCCACCAAAAGAAATCCCCATTCATCTCGTGGAAAGGCCTCCAAATTACAGTAACTCCGGCATCTCTTAGTTTTTGCAAAGCACCAGCAACTTTATCTAGTTCTGTACGATAGCTCGCCCGTGCTTTTGTTTCTGATGCTCCTTTTAATAGTGATTTTAAATTGATTTGGTCTTTATCATTTACCGTATCCCAGTACACATCTACCTTGTCGACAAACGGATTATCAGCATGCCAACTTACGGTAACTAAACCACCATCACGCCAGTGGTCGATTAGTGTTTGAACTGGGTAATTATCACCATTAAACCAGCCAAAATCAGCTCCTATCAAGCCTACGTGTTTCCCGGTTTCATCGGCCAATTGGTCTACATAGGTATTGTAATACCACCAAGTTGAATCAGGGGCGTCACCACACTGTTGCCCTACAATAAGTTGCTTATTCGCAATTAACGTCTCTAAATAGTCGAGTATTGTTTCTTTATTTCGACCATCAAAAACAGGACCTTCCGGAATATTTGAAGATTCAGATTCTTCTATCATATCAGTATTCTCGATAGTTTCAATACTCTTTAAGTTGTCTTCCGGGCTACAGGCAAAAACCACGAGCAAACCAAATAAAGGAAGTATTCTTTGCATATCTTGATGGGATTTTGTGGTCTTAGCTTCCAGTCACAAGAATCATTCCGAAAGTTAATTCGAATATGTCGTATCTTTCAAATACAATGCATTTAGTTTTTAATATTTTATTTATTCTCGCTTTTATGGACGGAACTCCCCTATTTGATTTCAATGATAAAGTAAGTACTGAAGATTGGAGAGTCGTCAATGATGGCGTCATGGGAGGTTTATCGCAAGGAATATTTTCTATCAACTCAGAAGGGCATGGATTTTTTCGTGGGAACGTCTCCTTAGAGAACTACGGCGGATTTTCATCAGTCCGTTATCGCTTCGAAACAAAAGACACTTCGAAATTTAGCCAAATTCAAATCCGTTTGAAAGGCGATGGTAAACCGTATCAGTTTCGGGTAAAAGCGGATGACCGGCAGCGCTATTCTTATATTGCAAACATCAAGACTTCGGGAGATTGGGAAATCCTGTCCATTGAATTCTCAGAAATGTACCCCGCTTTTCGCGGACGATTATTAGACCTTCCGAATTACTCAGGAATAGAAATGACAGAAATCGCTTTTTTGATTGGAAACAAAAAGGAAGAAAATTTTGCTTTGGAAATAGACTATATAGAACTTCTTTAAAATACCATGACCCCTATTAACGTTACATAAAAAATTAAAATCATGTTACACAACAAATTCTGGCAAGGCTTTTTTGCAATTGGCCCTATTGTCATGTTTATTCTCTTTTTTATCGCATACTTCTTTTTCATCTTTTCAATGGTAAATCAAATTCCAGAGCTGGAAAATTCAAATAATGGTATGCCACCAAGCTCTATGTTCGCTGGTATGGGCATTTTCTTTGTCTTTATACTATTAATGCTATTTACAAGTCTTGGTAGTCTAATTTTCTATATCATGCATGCCGTTCAGAATCCGAATTTAAAACAAGGTAATACCCTTCTTGTTTGGATTCTTTTATTTGTTTTCGTTGGCGGAATAGGGAAACTTATTTATTGGATAGTAGAAATTTTAGGAAAACGAAAAGATGTCATTACACAAGGTTCTGAGCAATGAAAAAAACCTAGCTATGATGTCTACGGAAAACTTATCGATACTATCGAAGTTTATAAAATTTGGAGAAACTTTTTCGTAGAAAATGTTCGAGCTTTTATTGAAGTGCGGTTCAACTAACAATTGGAAAATAATTTGCATAGGAGTTTGATGAACTTACAAAATTGACAGACTTAAAGTCCTTTTATTTTGATAAACCTTCCACATTTAGGTGAAATGGGGCACGATGTCCGCTCCCAATTCTTCCAAAACTTCCTCTGCAGGCCTTGAGCCATATTTAAGATTGATGATTACATGATTTACACCATAGGTTTCCAAGGTCTTTACGTGTTCAAGGGCATAGTCCGTACCGGATTTAAATCCAAGATGAATTCCTTGAGGGGCGGCGTTCTTGCCTTCCAACAAGTCAATATATAGGGATTGCATATAAGGTTTCCAGTATTGTCCCGTCGATTCTAAAGCATTATTCCAGTCCGTCAAGGTATGTTGAAGGAAACTAAAGTTCCTAGGGTAATAAATCCACCCATCGCCATGCTCGGCAATCCATTCAAGGGATTGTCCGGAATGACCTGTGACGAGCATCGGGGTTTCTTGCTTGTATTTCGGAAGTAAATCAATACCTCCGTTTGTTACTCCATAGTGAGCTGATTCATATGTGGGAAAATCTTTTTGTAACGCCTTGATGTAGAAAAAACTATCCCTGAACAACTCCCCTCTTTTTTCAATATTTTGGTTAAAAGCGGGATACTCAACAGGACGGTCACCCGATGCAGTGCCAATTATCAATCTTCCTCCCGACAATTTTTGTAAACTTAGAATCGATTTTGCCGTATGTACTGGATGTCGCAGCGGTAGAATGATACTTCCCGTTGCCAGAGCGATCTCTTTGGTATGGTTCATTATGTGGGTCATATATACCCATGGGTCATACAATTGACCCGCATCACCAAAATTGGGATCATTAAAAGGTACATCCCTAAACCAGAGCGCCTTAAAACCCAGTTCTTCCGCTCTTTGGGCAAGCTTTTCCTGATTTTCCATTTTTGCGATGGAACCGCTATAGGATTCCAACGGAAATACCAGTCCTAGCGTAAGCTTTCCCCTTGTTGCTATTTTATCTAGTTTTTGCATAAGCTCTGGAATTAATCCGTAAGAAGATTTTCCGTTGTAGTAATCAAATTTTCGATTTTTGAAGTATCCTCAGTATCAGGGTGAGCAGGGGCGAAAAACCCTTTTGTTTCTCCCTTATCATTATCAAAATACTGCCCTGTACTATTTTGATATTCATCAGAAATGGCCAAATCGTATAAGATATTGGAACCCTTTTCTGCCGGAGACCAGTGATTCCCGTAAGCTTCTTTTACCATTTTGGTATTTAACAAAGAACCGGGGTTGACTGCTATAACAACTATATCTTGATGGTTTTTAGCCAATTCAAAACTCCACATCGTTAAAGCTAACTTACTCTGTGCATACGCTTCCTGAGCAGAAAATTCACTATTCCCCTTCAATGCATTCAATGAAACCGAAGACTGTGCCGCCGAACTCAAATTGATAATCCTAGGGGACTTTCCTTCCTTAAGAACTGGCAAAAGACTTTTGGTCAATACATAAGGAGCCAAATAATTCACGGCAAATCGGATATCTAGGCCCTTGGATGTTGTTGAAACCGGACTCTTAAAGATTCCTGCATTATTTATAAGTACATCTATTTTAGGTACTTCTTGTCTTATGGTATCTGCCATTTTTTTGACACTCTCCAAATCTGAGAAGTCAGAGAGATATCCTTTTATGTTTTCATTGCCCGTAGTAGATTTCAATTCATTGACAGTTTGGGCTAGCTTCTCAGGTTTTCTGCCGTGCAAAACAACTTCGCAACCCGCTTCAGCAAACCTAAATGCGGCAATTTTTCCAATGCCATCGGTACTTCCTGTGATAAAAATCGTTTTCATCTTTACTAAATTTTAATACTTCCATTTGTTCTTATGTATAGCATAACTCCATTATTTGTGTTAGCTATTGCGTGGATAGCCTTGTCGGTAGCACTAAAAGAGCTTCCTACATCTAGGGTTTTGGTTTCTTGATTTTGAGGTAAGGTATACTTCAATTCGCCTTGTATCACCACAGCATATAAGACAGACCCATTGGTTCTTAAAGTGCCTTTAAATCCTTTTGGAAGTTTCACAAAAAGTCCTCTAGAACTCGAATCATCCCAAAGAAAACTTATTTCCGCTTTACTTTCGGCAGCTATCCAATTTGTTTTTTTGCTATTTAACCAAACCACATTTGTGGCATCGATATTTATAGGCCGCTCTCCATTGTCAAAAGATTCTTCTATCGGCTTAACCAAATATGGCCCCTTATCTATTTCTACCAAGGCAATATTTTCTTCTCCTTTGGCAGCGGTAATATGTGATTCCCCGGCAGGCTGCGCCCAAAAACTTCCATGTGGCATCCATATCATTGCTGCTTCCGGGTCGTCATTATGTATACGCCCTTTGATAACCACTGCTCTGTAGGTTACATTATGAATATGGGGTGGTGACGAAAAGCCGTCAACAAATTTGGCTAAAAACCCAGTGGGCACTTCTCCTTTTCTATCACCCCAAATAGTCCCAGCTTGGGGGCTTTGGTCACCTCTCGCCGGATTCAATTTTTCCCAAACGATTTCGGAGCTTAATAGGACTTTGTTCGTTGGGTTTTCAATTTTCGGGATTCTTTCCGGCTTGTTTTTCTTTGGACTGGAGCAAGCGTGCAACAATCCGATTGTCATAACTACAAAGCTTATTTTTTTCATTTTCCCTAGAACAATTTTCAACATTACATTTGAGAATCTCTGGTCTTTGGATAAGGTTGGGGTATTTCTTGTTTGTCGTCATCGATCATCTCTCGGATATCGATTTCAATACCTCTGCTCATTGTGGTTATGGGCACTCCGTTATTCATTCCTCCGTCAAAAGGGTTTTCTGAAGTGTCGCCAACACGTTCCATCAACATAAATATCCAAGAGATTACCATACTAAACGGGACAGAAAGCCAAACAAAGTTGTTGGTAATCAGATTGGCATGACTCTGCATTAGCCTATCCCCAATGTTTTCAAATTCATTCATTAAACCAAAAGGAATTAGGATTATAAAAATCCAGACAAAGATGATGTTTAAGGTCGCAAATTGTCTGGGATATGGAAAATTTTTGATTCTCTCCGCTTTTCCCTGTAATGTAAAGAGCTCCTCAATACTATTTTTGAATTCCATATGTCGAAAGTCTTCAATCAAACCGCTTATTTTCAGTTTTTTAAAATGATTCGACTGGAGTTTTAAACAGCCCGTTTGCTTGTTCGTTTTACTGAGAACCTCTTCTAGTTCGGCATCTGATAAATAACCTTCCAACTGCTCTTTCAACGAATATTTATATTCATCGACCTCAATACTTTTCATAAACTCTTTATCCGATTTATTGCTAAACGAAGATTCCCATTCTTTGGGTTTCCTCAAGGAATATCTTAAGGCCGTCATCCATGCAACATGTCTCATAATAATCTCCTTTCGAATTTTAAAAAGATCGCTGTCCAAATATTTTTTAGCTGCAAACTCGTCCGTAATAAAGTCATTGACCATAGTAGTCAAGGTTCTTGATGCATTCACAATGCCACCATAGATTTTACGTGCTTCCCAGAGTCTATCATAAGCGGCATTATTCTTAAAACCGCTGATAAAAGCCAAGGCAGTACCAATAAGTCCGATGGGCAACCAAGGTAATTGCAGCCACTTCCATTCGGCCAGTTCATAAAAAATAACCGGTATGATGGCAAGTAGGAAAAAAATTAAAATATAACGCTTTGTCCAACTCAGAACAATCGATATGCGATATTGCTTTTTGGTATACATGTGCTATTCATTTACTACGACTACTTTTCCAATGGCCTGCCCACTCTCTAAACGTGCATGGGCCTTTCCGGCATCTTCCAGTGAAAAAGACTGTTCGTCTAGTACAACTTGTAGACCTCCTCCTTCAACTATTTCAGCGATATGTTGCAATATTTTTCCGTGCTCTTCGCGTTTATGATCATGCAACATGGGAATCAACATAAACACTACATGCAACGAAAGTCCTTTAAAATGTGCTAATGTGAGGTCTAGTTCGCATAGCGAAACCGTCGTAGCAATATGACCGTTCAGCGTCGCTGCATTAAACGAATTGATCAGGTTTCCTCCTCCAACGGAATCATATACAATATCAAAACCATTACCATTAGTGTGTTTTTGAACGTAGTCTTCAACGGTTTCCGTTTTATAGTTAATGGGGGTTGCCCCAAGTTCCTCAATGAGTGCCAATTGTTTTTCACCTCCTCCTGTGGAGTAAACATTTGCCCCAAAGTGCTTTGCTAATTGTAATGCTATATGACCAACACCACCGGACCCTCCATGAACCAATACCCTTTGACCTGCTGTGATGCCAGCACGCACAAGACCCTCGTAAGCCGTAATACCTACTAACGGAATGGCGGCCGCTTCTTTCATAGTTATATTTTTGGGTTTTTTAGCTATAAGCTTGACGTCAGCCGCAACATACTCCGCCAAAGTACCCGGCAATTCAGCAAGACCACCAACACAACCATATACTTCATCTCCGACTGAAAACCCAGTAACGTCCCCAGAAATAGATTCAATGGTTCCGGCAAAGTCCATACCCAGTATGGCAGGCGCATCTGGTGATAAGGGCAGGTCTTTACCCATTTTTCGAATCATGGTATCTACCGTATTAACACTAGACGCCCCTATTTTAATGAGTGCTTCCCCAGACTTTAAGGAAGGTATTGCTATTTCTTCTTTTGCGAATACTGAACTTTCACCATATTCATTAATAATCATTGCTTTCATACGAGTGTATTTTATTAAACTATAAAAAATATAGTTGCAAAACTAAGTATAGCGATTTATCTTTGCAATAACGGTCAAAAAGTATAGTAGCGATTTTAGCAAAATTTTAAGTATTATGTACAAGGTAAATGGCAAAACATACCCGTGTTGCACAAGTATCACCATGGGTATCATTGGTGGCAAGTGGAAAACGGTTATTTTATATCATTTGATAAATAGCCCTTTGCGCTATAATGAATTACGTAAACAGATGATATCAGTAACCGAACGTACGCTGAGTTTACAATTAAAGAATCTCGAAGAAGACGGAATCGTGAAAAGAAAGGTCTATACCTCGAAACCTCCATTAAAAGTAGAGTACTCCCTAACCGATTTGGGCAAAACACTTATTCCCTTACTCAAAGCTATTGCGGAATGGGGAGATCAACTGGTAGCAAAACAAAATGTAATAGCCACGCCATAAAAAAGCGGATTGAATAACCATCCAACCCGCTTTAAACGCAAGAATTGGGGAACTTAATGCACACTGTAACGATTCATTTTCATCGTTTTTACATCAATCATCTTTGCATAGGTTGTAACTGATTTATCCGTTATAAACTTCTGCATTGAGGCTTCTGCGTCTGCCATAGTCTTCCAGCGAACCACTACGACTACTTCACCAGTTGTTTGTGAAAAACCACTTTCACGACTTATAAATCCGGGTTGAACACTAGTGTAATCTGCTTCTAATTCAGCATCTGCTACCCAAAATGTCTCAGCATTAACTGTTGCTATATACTTAAAAGTTGTTACTTCTATAACATAAGGTTTTACAGGCTCAGTTTTCTTTTGACTCGTTAAAACGAGGGTGCTAATTAAAAAGATAACAGTAAGTTTCATACTGCAGAATTTTAAAAATTAAACTTACCATTGCTATTCTTCCATTCAGATTCTGGAGCTATCGTCTCAATAACATCCCAGTGCTCAACAATTTTACCATCGGCAACTCGAAACAAATCGTAGTAAGAGGTTGGAGCATCTCCAAGAGTACCTTCACTAATGGCAAGGACAAAATTACCTTCTCCTAATACTTTATGAGTAGTGTTGTACACCATAGAAATGCCTTGTTTGGCCATTCCTTCCAATGCTTTTCCTAATCCCGACAAACCATCAGCCACGGCAGGATTATGTTGTAAATAAGCCTCGTCGGCTCCATCAATAAAATTGGCAATTTTGTCCATTTCACCTCTTACCAGAATCGTGGATACAAAATCGCTTACCAATTGTTTGTTAGCGGCGGTCTTTTCAAGGTCAGTTGCTTCGTAAGGTCCATCTGTTTGGGTTCGCCCACTAGAGTTGGCAGGTGCAACAGCTATTAAGTTATCCCAGTGTTCAACAATTTTTCCGTTTTCAAATCGAAATACATCAAAACCGATTTTCGGTCCGAAAAAGTCGTAAATGGTGTGGGTAAATACATAGTCACCATCTTTATAGGCACGCACAACTTTAGCCTTGAATCCACCTTCGGGCGCATTCTGTAGAACAGCCCCGAAACCTTCCAATCCATCAGCAACGCCCAAGTTGTGTTGTGTATACTTTTCTGGGTTGATATACCCAATGGCACTTTGGTCACCTGTTTCTAAACTACTTAAAACGTCAATTGCTTTTTCTTTGTTTGATACTTCCATTTTTTCTTCTTTTTGATTTTCAATAGGTACTTCTTCTTTCTTCTGTGATTTGCAAGACCATATTGCCATGGTCATGGTAATTGCGATAAGTGTGTATTTCATATTTTAGATATTTTGTTGGTACAAATCTAAAATTAGGATACACCGAAAGAAAGGTGAAAATGAATTCAAAAATGGTAAATATCGAACCTACAACTCTATTTATGAGTATTTTTGAACATATTTGGGGTTAATCCAGTCTTTTTCTTAAAGTACTTGACAAAATTTGTGGGTTCTTCAAAACCCATATTGAAGGCCAATTCGGTGCTTTTTACAGAGGAATTTATTAATCGCCTTTTCGACTCTAGTATTATAAAAGCATCAATAAATTGCTTTGCCGTACTATCGATAATTTCTTTGCATATACTATTCAAATGCTTATAACTCATATGCATTTTGTCTGCATAGAAATCGGCGTTTCTACTTTGGGTAAAGTGCTGTTCTACCAAAGATTTAAACTGTAAAAACTGAGAAAGCTTTTCGGATTCTTTTATATGAAAAGTCTGAAACTTTTTGAGCTGTTCCAATTTTGAAAAAAGTACTGTAAAGAGGGCATCAATAGTATTGGCCTTGTTATAAGATTCCTTCTCATCGTAAAACTCGGCGAACAACAGTTCAATATAATTTTGAACTTTAGAATTGTCAGGTATCTGAAGTTTAGGCGAGAATAAATGAGAATTGAATAAACGCACCACCTCCGTATTCGGTAATCTGTTCAGTTGCTTTATAAAATAGTCCTCCGTAAATAGTATCAAGTAGCCTTTGATATCAGCCTTGAAATTAAAAGCATTTACCTGCCCTTTAGACAAGTATAATAGGGTATTTGCTTTGACTTCATGCCATACAAAATCAACCAAATGTTTGGTTCTTCCAGCCGTATAGTAGGCCAAAGCGTAAAATTCAAGTTGATGTGGCTTTTCAGGAAAGTGGTTCAGACTTTCACGTCGTTGCATTAGACCCTCAAGTGTAATAATCTCGATTCCTTCTACTTGAAAGAAACTGGATTCAAACTGTATTTGCGGAAGCTCATTTTTCATAAAAGCGATAGAACTAACGTTCTTTGAAAAATACACTTTTATTCCTAATCTCCTGCAATTCCACTTCCGAAGATGCCAACCGCCAACTCCGCCCAAAGTAATAAAAATCCTAGAAAGACTAAACTGATGAGCACAAGTCGGTGCGTTCTATTCGGAATTCCTTGGGTAAGAAGTTCTATTAATATAGCCGTTGTGAAAAGTAAGAATCCTGCAATCAAAAAATCACCCAAACCCCAGTTGACCTTATCTGTAAACTGCATAGCAACTAGTGGAATCAGTAAAATAAGGACGATGATTGCCAAAAAAACTAAAAGTCTTTTACCAAAAAGTTTCATTACGCTTTCAAGATGCTTGAAATAATGAATTTGAACATCGCAATTCCTGTGTCCAATAGCTCATCAGGAAAGTCATAATCCGCATTGTGCAAGGCAGGCATATCCTCCCCTGCCCCCAGTCCAAACATGGCTGTTTTGTATTCCTTTGAAAACCAGCCAAAATCTTCGCCAAATTTAAATGGATAAGGCCTTTCTATGATTTGAAAATTATTTTCTTTCGCTGCTTTGGAAACATAAATGTTGCTTTCGACATCATTGGCTGCAGCAGGAAAATGTTCTAACCATTCTAATTCGTATGCAAGTCTTTGTGTTTGGCATATTTTCTCCACGCTCGATTTTATCTGCGTTTTTAAAGCAGACATGTTCTCGCTACTCCATGCACGCATGGTATAATGTAATTCGCCATTAGCAGGTGAGACTCCGTATGCCTTTTGCCCCATATTAAGATGTACGGGAGTGAGTAAGGTAAAATTTTCATCTTCGGGATTAATGACTTCAAGACTTGAAAAGGTGGTTACTAGCTCTGATAGGCCCAATGCCGGATTTATTCCGTTCTCTGGTTCCGCAGCATGAGACTCTTTTCCTTTTAGTCGTATGATAAGACTTTGAACCTCCGCGGAAAAGCCTTTTTTCATGAGTATGACACTATGAAGTGGTTCTTTGGGAATGTTGTGCAATGCAAAGATGTAATCGGTTTTCAGTTTCTTGAACCGTTCATCTTGTAGAACGCGATAGGCCCCTTCTCCATTTTCCTCTGCAGGTTGAAACAATAGAATGACTTCTCCAGAATCAAAAGATTGTTCCTTCAACCAAAATATTAAACCTGAAACGATGGCCATATGACCATCATGCCCACATTTATGGGAAACGCCTTTGTTTTTTGATTGATGCTCAAAATCATTAACCTCTTGAATAGGCAACGCATCCAACTCGCAGCGAATGGTAATCGATGGTCCTTTTTTAGGGAATTTATAAATGGCGGCTACTCCAGTTCCACCCAAATTCTCGAGCATAGTTGTCGGGTGATGCTCCACGATAAAATTCCGGATTCGCTTCGCGGTTTCATATTCAAACCCTGACAATTCAGGGTTTTCATGAATTTCTTTTCTTAAACTTAAGATTTCAGGGTTCATCAATGTGCTATTTATCGAAGCTACTAATACAGATTAGTGTTTCATCTTTACTGACAGGAGGTGTACCAATTTTGTATAAGATAATTCCAGATTTGGGCGCCTTGATATCAGCCGTCACTTTCCCGAATACATCTTTAATGACTCCCACCACAGCGCCGTCTTCTACAGAATCTCCTGCTTTGTAGTCGCTGTAAAATATGCCTTGGTTTGGCGAGCGGATATAATCTTGACTATTAAAATGCTTATGGGTTATATCAGTTCTCTTAGCATTGTCGTACATCCCCATTTTATCGAGCATATTATAAACACCCACTTTAATCAAATCCACTGCATCTTTTTGCACATTGCCCAACTTTCCCGATTCAATACTCAGTCCCGTTTTTCCATCTTGTACGGCTTGTTTAAAAACATATTTGGCAGGGTCATTATCTTTTAAAGTGTACGGATAGGAAACGATATATTCAAAACCACTAACCTCAGAAAGCTCCTTCGCCAATTGGGTTTGTTCGGGTTTTTGCTCGTTGTTGTAATAGCAAATGAAGGGTAACAAATCCTCACTGGCATCTCCCCCATGGATATCCAAAAACACATTGGTTTTAGGAATGACTTCCTTTGTAATAAAATGCGCAATCTGTTGGGTCACGGTTCCTTCTACTTCTCCTGGAAAAGCACCATTCAAATTAACGCCATCGTTCGCATTCTTAAAAGGCGTACGTGTGAAAAAGGAATTCGTACTGGCAATAGGAATCACAATCAGCGTACCTGTCAATGCTGACGCCTTGATTTCTTGCAACAATTCTTGTACGGCAACAATAGGGGGATATTCATACCCATGTACCCCAGCAACCATCGTAAAAACAGGACCTTCCGTATTACCTTTGATAATGGAAATAGGCAGAAAGGTTTCATTTTCCTGATTGTCATAAAAGTCAATTTGAAGGTTTTTTACCGAAGGCCAGCTACCTTCGGAATAGGCCGTTTCAAAGGAACTCTGCCCTATTAGGGATAGGGTCGAAAATAAAATCACAAGTAATGTGAAAATTTTAGATACCATGTTCTTCATTTTTCATTAGAGTACTGAGCTAAGATACAAGAAGAATAGAAGCATTCCTCATTTTTCCTCCACACCATAAATGGTGGTTTGCATACCTGCGATTTTCCATTGGCCATCCACTTTTTCCATAAGGCGGGTTTCGCGCTTACGGCCACGTAGGGAATCTACGGATTCGTATGTGACCCATGCACCAGTGCCATACAAACGCACATCGATGTCATCTACCAATTCGGGTAGCGGCTCTGGTTCAGGGTGGGCAACAAAATAGTCCTTAACGAATTGGTCGACCTCCTCCCAGCCGATGGACTCAGAAAAGGTGCTGTCTGCAAAGTTGAGATAGACTTTAGTCATATCCGGGTCATGTACCCATTTGTCTTGCCAAGCTTCATAATTCCGGCTGAAGGCAGCTTCGGTTTCGCCGTTCAAAGTATTTAGAATGGCCGCTTTTTCTTCTTGGAAATTTACCTCAGTCACTGCAGCTACTTCTGCTTTTTGTGGTAGCTGTTCTTTGCAAGCCATTACAAGAATTAGGCATGTAAGAAATAGTATTGGTCTTTTAATCATATTTTTTTGTAGTCTATCTCACCTATCGATTTAATTACTTCATAAAATTCAAAAGTAGTTTGAACTTATATAAAATATGGTAACTATTAAGAATGTAATTAAAAAAGCAGTGTATGCTATTTCTAGTTGTAAGTAATTCCTCGATATGCTCTTGCTCATAAAATAATTAAATCTTGTAAGGTTACCAATCTGCAAGTTTTGACTCTTTAAAACCTTTTGCATTGATAATTCGTATTTCTCAAATTCTGGAACTTCAAAAATCATAAAGTTATTCTCCTCTAAATTGGGATATTTCTTTTTGATGATTTTATTAAAGACCTTATACATAATAAAGCTGAAAGGTTTTGCTGCAAGAATGGCAAAAATCAATGAAATAGATAGTCCAATAATAAGTATTGGAATAATCTGATTATTAAACGATGAGTTTCCTTCAAAGTAACTTTCAAATACTATTAGAGCAGAAATTATCGCCGTATTTATTCGAATTAAAATTGCTGCTTTCTTATCTGCAATCGCAATTGAACTCATTATAAGTCTATTTTGATTTTTCAAATAGACTCCCATTGATTTTCTCGGTTCCTTTTTTGTATCATACAAGTCCTTACCTGAATTATTTTCAGCTTTTGAAATCAATTCATCAGGATCTTTGTCATTTAAATGTTGATTTTCATTATTCATTATTTGTTTTGTTTCAATTTCAAGATTGATTTTAACTATTTTAATCTAAACAATTTTTCTCTTTTTTTGATATAACCACGAAATAAATGTCATTCTGTTGCCTATCCAAACGCCATATTCATCTTTGCACTACCAAATCAGAACTAAATTTTACAATTCATACCAAGGATATTCAAAATTGAAAACCCCAATGTGTTTTACATTGAGGTTTATATCATGGAATATTAATTACGTCAAGTGCTTCGACAAGCTTAGGATGACATTCCACTAGATTTAGGCCTCGAGAGCCTTTTTGACCATCACTTTGGCCAAATGGGCACGATACTCCTCATCGGCAAAATGGTCACTCATCAAATCGTCAATACCATCGACCGCATGTGATGCTGCATCTGAACTTCCAGAATAAGCATTTTCAACGGCCGTTGCGCGGTAAGGTGTTCCGGAGACACCGGTTACCCCAACTTTTACCGAATCACCATCTTTTACTGCGGCTACTCCCACTACGGCAAAACGCGAAGCAGACTGAAAGAATTTTTGATAGTTACCATTGGCAACCTTTGGAAAACGAATCGCGGTAATGATTTCATCTTCGGCCAGGGCGGTAGTGAAAATACCTAAGAAGAATTCCGTTGCGGGAATAGTTCTTTTTCCTCCTTTTCCTTCCACCTCGATTTTTGCATCACAGGCTAAAACCACCGCCGGGTAATCGGCTGCTGGGTCCGCATGAGCGAGACTTCCACCAATGGTTCCGCGATTACGGACTTGTATGTCACCAATATGTTTGGCAGTCTGTGCCAGAATATTCAAATCGGAATTTATCCTATCGGAGTTTACAATATCCGCATGGGTACAATTCGCACCAATGACGATTTCATTTCCATCTTCAGAAATGGAATTCAATCCGGAAATTCCACCGATATCAATCAATACCTCCGGTCGACTCAATCGCAATTTCATTGCAGGAATCAAACTATGTCCCCCGGAAAGGAGTTTTGCATCATCACCGTGCTTCTCGAGCAATCCAATCGCTTCACTAACGGAAGAAGCTTTTATATAATCAAATTTTGCTGGTATCATAATTGTTGTTTTTTGTAATTCCCGCGAAGGCGGGAATCTTTATCTATTTTTTAATCTATTAGACAGAAACAAGAAACTAGAGCCAAGACTTAAGACTTCTAACTTCGTACTCCTCGCTTCAAACTTCGTGCTTCAAGCTTGCGTCTGCATTGCCTTCCAAACACGTTTTGGCGTGACTGGCATTTGAATGTCGGTTACGCCTAAATGAGAAAGGGCATCGACTACGGCATTTACAACAGCAGGTGTAGAGCCAATGGCTCCAGCCTCCCCTGCTCCTTTTACACCCAATGGGTTATGTGGACAAGGCGTTGTAGTTCTATCGGTTTCTATATTCGGCACATCATCTGCACGTGGCATGGCATAATCCATATAGGATCCTGTGACCATCTGTCCTTCACCATCATAGATGACTTCTTCCAATAGTGCTTGGCCAACGCCTTGCACTACTCCACCGTGAATTTGTCCATCTACAATCATCGGATTCATGACATTCCCAACATCATCACAGGCAACAAAACGTTGCAGGTCTACCTTACCTGTATCTGGATCAACCTCAACAACGGCTATATGCGTTCCGAAGGGATAGGTGAAATTTGTTGGGTCATAGAAACTAGAGAAATCCAATCCAGGTTCTACACCTTCTGGATAATCATGTGGTACATAGGCGGTCAGGGAAACATCTCCAAAGGAAATGGATTTGTCAGTTCCTTTGACCGTCCATTTGCCTTCGGCATATTCAAGGTCGCTTTCCGCTGCTTCAAGTTTGTGGGCAGCAATCTTAGCACCTTTTTCCAGCACTTTTTCAACACTTTTGATAATCGCGCTTCCTCCAACGGCCAAACTTCGAGAACCGTAAGTTCCCATTCCAAAGGCAACTTGGTCGGTATCGCCATGTACGATATCCACATCATCCATATGGATACCCAATTTATCGGCTACAAACTGAGCGAAAACAGTTTCATGGCCTTGTCCGTGAGAATGTGCTCCCGTAAACACTGAAACTTTTCCAGTTGGTTGTACACGTACATGTCCTACCTCATAGAGTCCCGCACGAGCACCCAAGGAACCTACTACAGCAGACGGCGCAATTCCGCAACCTTCAATATAAGTTGATATTCCAACACCTATTAATTTTCCATTCTTGCGGGCTTCGGCTTGTTCTTTTCTAAAATCCTCATAGCCTAACATTTCAAGTCCTCTTTTGAGAACGCCATGGTAATTCCCACTATCATATTGCAGCGCAACCTGAGTTTGAAACCCGGGTTCTGAAGTTCCGTTAAAGGGAGGGATGAAATTTTTATACCTTAATTCCGCCGGGTCGATATCCATTTCCTTGGCAGCTTTCGAAATGATGCGTTCCAGCAAATAGGTAGCTTCAGGTCGTCCTGCACCGCGATAGGCATCAACAGCTACAGTATGCGTAAATGGTGCCACAACATTCAAGTGAATTAATGGCGTCGTATATACGCCCTGAAAAAGCGTTCCATGTAAATAGGTCGGTACTGCCGGAGCAAAGGTCGAAAGATAAGCACCCATGGCACAGTATTCATCCGTCAGGTGGGCAACGATTTTTCCATCTTCATCAAAGCCCATTTTGGAATGTACGATATGGTCACGACCATGTGCATCAGTCAAAAAGGCTTCCGTTCTATCGGATGTCCATTTTACTGGCCTTCCGATTTCTTTAGATACCCAAGTGAGCAAAGCTTCCTCGGTATAATGATATATTTTACTTCCAAATCCACCACCTACATCATATGAAAGCACTCTGACTTTATGCTCGGGAATTCCCAAAACAAAAGCACAAAGCAATAAGCGAATTAAATGTGGATTTTGGGTACTTGTATATAAAGTCCATTTGTCGGCATTTACATCATAGTCCGAAATGTAGCTTCTTGGTTCTATGGCATTTGGTGCCAAACGATGGTTCTTATATGTCATTTCAGTAACGTGATGGGCACTTTCCAAAGCCGCTTCAACCTCCGTACGGTCATTACCAATACACCAGTCAAAGGCCGCATTGTCTTCCCATTGGTCATGGACTTTCGGTGCACCCGCCTCCATTGCTTTTTTAGGACAAGTAACTGCGGGTAGGGCTTCGTAACTCACCTGAACCAATTCGGCAGCGTCTCGCGCCAATTCCAAAGTTTCAGCAATTACAATGGCAACGGCTTCGCCAACATGAAGAATTTTATCCTTGGCTAAAAGAGGATGCAAAGGTTCACGCATGGTTTCACCATTCTTAAAATCCACCTGCCATCCGCAAGGGACACCAAAAGTTCCACAGGCATCACTTCCGGTATAAACTGCAACAACACCTTCAGCTTTTTCAGCAGCAGCGGTATCTATACTTAAAATTTTTGCGTGGGCATAAGGGCTACGTACAAAGGCTGAATGGGTCATTCCCATCAGCTTGATATCATCGGTATATTTTCCGGCACCTTTTAGAAAACGGGCGTCTTCTCTTCTCTTAATCGGTTTTCCTATAAATGTTTCCATAGTTTATGCATTTATTTTTTCAGCGGCATGCTGTATCGATTTGACAATATTGTGATAGCCGGTACAACGACAGAAGTTGCCTTCGAGTCCGTGTCTGATTTCCTCATCGGTCGGATTCGGGTTGTTTTTGAGGATATCGGCGGCTGTCATCACCATGCCCGGCGTACAAAAGCCACATTGCAATCCGTGATTTTCTTTAAAGGCTTCTTGAATGGGATGCATTTCGTTCCCATTCGCCATACCCTCTATAGTGGTAATTTCACTTCCATCTACCTGGACCGCTAAAAGTGTACAGGCTTTTGCGGCAGCACCATCTACTGTGACTGTACATGCGCCACAGCCACTAGTATCGCAACCGATATGTGTTCCTGTGAGGTTTAAGTTCTCTCGTAAATATTGGGCCAAACTAATACGCGGCTCAATATCATGGGAATATTCTTTCCCATTGATTGTCATTGAAATTTGCATATAATACGATTTAAAGTGTTTCTCGATAAATTAAAAAGTGGGTTTATCAAGATAAAAAGAAGTGTTGGTTTTTCATGAATATTTCTCAAAGAATTTTAACAATTTCTCAATTAATTGGGAATTTGTTTGATTATCAAATCAATACAGTTCAATTAAACTGTCTATTCAATAAATTGCGTTTGCTTCGAAGTTGCTGCAAAACACCTTTCAAACTTTCAAGATTGTGCGCTGATGCTAAAACATCGATATAAGGCAAAGCGGTTTGCATTCCGATGGATTCAGGGGAAAAATCGCGATTCCCAGCCAAGGGATTTAGCCAGATGACCTTTTTCGATTTTTTGTAGATAGTCTTCATAGCTTCCTTCATGACCTCAGGTTCACCGGTATCCCATCCATCGGATAAAATCAAAACCATGGTTTTCTTATCCAACATACCGTGGCCGTAATTTTCTGTAAAATCCTGTAAGCATGAACCAATGGTTGTGCCACCAGACCAATGAGGAACGCGCTCTGAAATGGTTCGGAAAGCTTTGTCGAACTCATTATTATCTAATATTTCGCTTACCTTATGCAAAGCCGTGCTAAAGACAAGTGTCTCTATTTTATCATAGGCATTTTGAAAGGCATATATAAGGTGGATGAAAAAACGACTATATAAATCCATCGAACGGCTTACATCACATAGGAGTACCAGCTTTAGTTTCCGGTTTTTCTTTTCGGAAAAAACCAATTGCTGAATCTCTCCTCCTTTTCGCATGTTCGCTCGTATGGTTTGTTTTAAGTCCAGCTGTTGTCTTCTTTTGGATTTCTTTCTAAGCCTACTTTTTTGATGCGCCATTTTGCGCGCTAGTTTTTGCAAAACACGCATCATCAGCTGCATTTCATTTTCGCTTAAATCGAGGAAATCCTTTCGTGTAAGCACTTCCAAATCACTAAAAGCAGCAATTTCTTTCTCTTCTTCGGAGGGACTCAAATTCAACCAATCTTTTAAAGCATCGAATTGTTCAGCTTTGGTTTTTTTTTCGGGTTGTGGTTTTTTTTCAGGAAGTTCTTTGACCTTGGAATCTGAGGCTTTTTTTAATTGGTCTTTGAATTCGTGGTAGTATTCGTCGAATTTTGATTGTTGAAATTGGCTTTTGGTCAGGACTGAACGTAAGGCTTCCTTAAAATAGTTTTCGGAATGAATAGGCAAATAGGAAACTGCGTTTAGGGCGTCAGCTTCTTCGGTCGCAGTCAAATTGAAACTCTTCTTGCGCAGAAAACGACAAAGTAAAACTACATTTGCAGAGAGCTCGGTTTGATGCGTTGTTGTTTTCACAATTACCCTATTCTTGAAGTTACTCCAGTTCGCTCCAACAACTCAGAAAGTGAATCCTGTGTATGTCGCATATCTTGCCAATCTTTCAATACAACTCCTAAGGTATCTTCAACTATTTGTTTGTCTAAGTGCTTTAAGTGCATGCTAGCCAATGCTCTAGCCCAATCAATGGTTTCGGAAATACCAGGAGTCTTTTCGAGTTTCATTTCTCGCAATTCCTTCATAAAGGAGCAGATTTCAGTCCCTAGTTTTTGGTCGATTTCTGGTACTTTGGACTTTACAATCGCGAGTTCTTTTTCGAATGTTGGGTAATCAATCCATAGGTATAGGCATCTTCTTCGGAGAGCTTCTGAAAGTTCTCTGGTTCTGTTACCGGTTAGGATAATTTGCGGTTTGTTGGTTGCCTTAATGGTACCGATTTCAGGAATGGTTACTTGCCAATCCGAAAGGACTTCCAATAGAAAACTTTCAAATTCCTCATCAGCTCGGTCAATTTCGTCAATCAGCAAGACGGTTTTATTTTCATGGGTAATGGCATTCAAAACAGGTCGCTTTAAAAGAAATTTATCAGAGAAAATGGTTTCTTCCAGCGCTTTGACATCTTGGTCTTTGCTTTCATGCATCTTTAGGTAAAGTAATTGGTGTTGGTAATTCCATTCGTATAAGGCATGGGTACTATCTAAGCCTTCATAGCACTGCAATCGAATTAATTCCGTTTGCATAGCTTTGGCCATCACTTTAGCGATTTCAGTTTTCCCTACCCCAGCCGGACCTTCAACCAGTAAAGGTTTCTCCAATTTCATTGCCAAAAACACTGACATGGCTATGGCTCCATCGTCAATATAACCTTGCTCTTGCAGCATTTTTTTGATTTGGGATAGTTCCTCGCTCTTCATAAAGTATAAATTAGTCCTAAGGGTTTAAGATACCTAAATTCAGTTGCTGTCACAAATTTTGCATTCTAAATTGGTATATTTCCCAAGGATACAATTCTATATAAATCTTTATGAATGAGCTGGATAAAAACAATCGATTTCGATAAGGCAGAAGGCAAACTAAAAAGTCTTTACAAAAGGGTCAAAGGACCAAATAATAATGTCGATAATGTTTTAAAAATACATAGTCTTCGTCCGCACACACTTGAGGGACACATGGTTTTATATAAAGCGGTACTGCACCACTCGGCAAACACCTTGCCTAAATGGTATTTGGAAGCCCTAGGGTGTTATGTAAGCAACCTAAACAATTGTGACTATTGTTTTGACCACCATTTTGCTGGTCTCCAACGTCTTCTTAATGATGATGCAAAATCAAATCAATTTTTGGAAGCTGTCAAGAATGACGCTCTAGATTCCTTCCTTGATGTAAAATTCACCAAGGGAGCGAACTATGCTAAAAAGCTAACAATGAATGTTCAGAGTATTATTAAAGAAGATTTTTCAAAACTCAATAAATCAGGATTCTCAGAAGGTGAAATATTGGAAATCAATCAAGTTGTGAGCTATTTCAATTATGTAAATCGAAGTGTCATTGGATTAGGTGCCAATACCAAGGGTGATATATTAGGACTCTCGCCTAATCAAAACGATGACCCCGATAATTGGGGTCATTCGTAAATCAATATTATAAATTATCTAGTTGATTGCTGCTCTTATCGTCACTGATAGTCCAAAAGAAACCTACAACGAAGAAAGCATCGGCGGTCGGTCGAATAGCACGGCGTTCAAAAATACCATCCATATTTGGAGTATTTGCATATTGATATCCGTTAACGTTTTTAAATCCGGTGACATTACTAACGGAGAAAAACAGTATTTTTTGTTGTGATATGAGATAGGCCCAGTTTACGTTCAAGCTGTTGAACGATTTGGTTTTTTCTGCTAAAAACTCAGGTGTATTTGGGTTGTCATAAGGTCTACCTGAACTGTAATTATAAGATACCCCAATCTGAGAACGCCAATCTTCTACCCAATATTTGGTCACTAACGAAAGACCATGGGTCGGGGCGAAATTCGGTGTTGCTCTTTCAGGAAAGTCTCGAAAGTCCCTCTCGGTGTTCAAATAGCTGTAAGATGCCCAATAATCAAGATTTTTGATACTCTTATTGTCTCTCCAAAAAAGGTCAATACCACTGGCGTACCCACTTCCTAGATTATTGAATTGTGAGTTAAATTGTGGCATTTGCGTATCGAACTTTACAAGTTTGTCATAGTCTTTGTAAAATGCCTCTGCTCGAAAAGTTTTTCCATCGGATAAATATTGATAATTGAAAATATAATGAGAGGTTTTCTCAAAATTCAAACTTTGGTCAAACTTTAAAGATTCACTCAAAGGGTTCTGATAGAAATCACCATAGGCTAAAGAGAATTGTCCTTTATCACTGCTCTTATATGCTAAGGAAACCCTAGGAGCTATATTCGAATCTTCTAGAAAACTGGAGTGCTCACCCCTTACCCCTAGTTTCATGGCGAATTTGTTGCTAAAAAATATATCCGCTTCTGCAAAACCTGCTGAAAGATTATCTTGAAAACCCGAATCAAATGTAAATCCATCGGGAGCCAGAAAATTTTCTTGATAATCGGTAATAAAATGTTCTGCACCAAAATTCAATTGAAATCGGCTACTAAACGATTTCTTGACCTTCAATTTTAAATGGCCTGCCGTTTCATTAGCGTCTATTGAATTGGTGGCAAAACCAATATCATTTCTATCGGAAGAAATGCTGGCACCAGCTGTCATTGTCCATTCATTATCAAAAAAATGTTTGTAAGAAGTATTCGCATAAAGATTACTATTTTTCAATCTGAAGTTGACGAAATCATCAAAATTGATATCCTCTTGGTCCAAATCGAGATTTGCTTGATTAAATCCTGTATAAAACTTGAACATACCCTTATCAGACTTGCTTCTAAAAACAGCCTCCCCAGAGATGGATTCATAAGGTTTGTTCCAACGTGCTCCCTGCTCATTCGGAATAAGCCATTGATAAGGCGCTAGATTGATATACTGAGCATTGACACTAAGGGATTGATTACCCCAAATTTCAGTCTTACCGAGTCCTGCCCCAACAGAAAGTACAGAGATATCGGTTTTCTCTTGGTCGGGTTCGTCGGTAGTATTTAAGAGTAAAACACTAGAAAGTGCTTGGCCGTATTCCGCAGAATAGCCACCTGTACTGAATGTGATTCCTTTAAACAGGAAAGGTGAAAAACGCCCTCGGGTTGGAATATTATTCGCCGTAGCATTGAAAGGTTGAAATACACGGAGTCCGTCAATAAAAACCTGCGTCTCTCCAGCTTGCCCTCCACGAACGAAAAGTCTACCATCTTCGCTGACATTTGAAGTTCCTGGTAGCGTTTGTAAAGCTCCAACAAAATCTCCTGCTGCGCCCGCGGTGGTTACAATATCTAAAGGTTTTAAGACAGATACTTTAGAATTATCCCCAGCTTGAAAGCTTCCGGCAGTTAAGGTTACTCCCGTCAGTTGATTGATCGCTTCTTGCAATTGAATGTCTAAATCCTTTAAATAAGAAACATCTCCTGCTTGCATATAGGTGTCAAATGAAATCATGGAAACAACAAGGTTCTGGGTTCCTGTTTCCGAAGTCTCAAAATTGAATTTTCCATTTGCATCGGAGGATGCCCCATCATAAGTGCCTTCCAGATAAATATTGGCTCCCTCTATGGGGTTACCTTTAGCATCGGTGACCGCACCGGAAATAGTCGATTGGGCAATGCTAACCAAAGAGTAGCAAAGTAAGATAAATGTAAAGATTGATTTTAGCATGGCTGTTCGCTTTTTAATTGATGAAGCAAAAATGGACACATAAAAAGGCATTGAGAAAACCAAATGACCGAATTGTAATTTTTCGGGACTGAATTGAAGTTCGAATTTCCATTTACAATTCGGATGCAAAAATCAACAGTTCGGTAAGAAGCATTTCAAAAGAGAAAAGTATGATTGCATCTTTGGGTCATAATTAATCACTAAAACAAAACATCATGAAAAAATTAGGACTATTTATCGCAACATTAGTAATTGGATTTACAGGAATTGCACAAGACAGCAAAGGGGTTACCGTAAAAGTAACTATTGAAAATGTTTTATCAGATGGTGGTACCATCTTAGGTGGACTTCACACTGCCGAAACTTTTATGAAAGGTGCTGGAGTTCTCAACGCCACGGAGCCAGCAAAAGCTGGAGAAGTAACCTTAACTTTTGAAAATGTTGAACCAGGCACATTTGCCATTATGGTAATGCATGACAAAAATGACAATAAACAAATGGATATGGATGCAAATGGGATGCCTCAAGAAAGCTATGGTACTTCAGGCGAAATGAATATGTTCGGTCCTCCAAACTTTGAAAGTTCGAAGTTTGAGGTTACGGATGAAGACCAAGAAATTAGAATACGCTTCTAGAAAATCAAAAATTCATCGATCAAAAGTAGAAAGACCTCCAAGCATGGAGGTCTTTTTTTTACCTACCAACCTGACTTTATAACCACTTACTAATTGAAGTCTGCCATTTACTAAATTACATGTTTCTTGACTTTTTAAATTGTTGATATTCAGTAAACGAGATAAATATTAAAACCCTCGATTGAATAAATATTCGTTAAATTTATGTTGACTCCCTCTTTTTAAAGAAAATCATATGAAACCGAAACATTTTTTGTATTGGCTTCTTGCTGCCAATACTTTATGTTGTACGATACTTCAAGCACAAAATGAGGCGAAAATAGATAGTCTTCGAAAGTCATTAGCTGATGTACATTCTGATTCGACTACCATTACAATTCTAAAGAACCTCAGTTGGTATTATGCAACCACCAGAAGTAAATTGGATTCCGCCACATTTTACGCAGATAGCCTAAATAGATTTTCTTCTAAAATTAATCACCAAAGTGGAATTGCATTATCCCACTTTTATCACGGCCTTATAGGAAGATTTAAAGGCGACTATTCTAGGGGCCTAAGTCATTTGGAGAAATATTTGAAATTCTCAAAAGATAGTTTAAACGTTGCCGCTGGATTATTTCAAATTGGGGTTATTCAACATGAAATGGGCAACTATGAGGAATGTTTGAAAAATTATTTTCGTATCCTCAAGATCTATGAAGAGAATGGCAGTGAAAAGAGTATCGCAACAACCTTGCACTCTATTGGTCATATTCAGCGAAAAATGGACAAACAGAAGGAAGCCATAGAAAGTTATCAAAAATCTATAAATATTAAGGAGAAACTTGGTGATAATGAAGGCATAGTTATGAGTCTCACTAGTCTTGGTAATGCCTATGGAGAAATGGAGCAGTATAATTTGGCCCTAATTCCCTTAATAAAAGCCTATGAGCTGGCACATATTTTAAAAGTTCCCTTTTTATCTGCCTCTGTATCTGATAATCTTGGTAGTCTTTATGGAAAAACCGAAGAACATTCTAAAGCGTTGAAATATCATCTCGAAGCCTATGAAATAAGAAAAAATCTTCCGTCCAATAAAGATTTAGCTAGTAGTTTAAATTCAATTGGGGGAAGCTATTTTAAGTTAAAGGAATATGAAAAATCAAAAAACTATCTTGAAAGAAGTCTTGCCATTTCAAAAAACATAGATGCAAAACCAATAACACTACGAAATTACGAAGTATTAGGTAAGCTGCTTTCTGAGACAAGAAATTATAAGGGAGCATATTATTTTCAGAAAATACATTCAGAACTTAAGGATTCAATTTTTAATAAGGAAAAGAACAAACAATTGGTCGAATTGGAAACCAAATACGAAGTTTCTCAAAAAGATAAGGATATAGCGATTCTAACCAAAGAAAATGAGGTACAGGAAGCTAATGCAGAAAAGGAAGCTACTATAAGAAAAGCACTTATTGGTGGGCTTGTTTCATTCGCAATAATAGGTTTGCTTTTGTTCTATACGATGCGACAACGACTGAAAAATCAAAAAATGATTGCTGCAAAAAATGAGCAAATCAACAAGGCCAAACTTGCAGAAGAACTGCAGACCTTAGAAATGAAAGCTCTTCGCGCACAAATGAATCCGCACTTTTTGTTCAATAGCTTGAATTCGATAAATACCATGATTCTTAATGATGAAAACGAAAATGCGAGCCGATACCTCTCAAAATTTGCGAAACTTGTTCGCATGCTTTTAGAAAACTCGGAGCAACCGATGGTTTCCCTAAAGGATGAAATGGATATGTTAGAGACTTACATTCAACTCGAAGCAATTCGCTTCAATAACAAATTGGAGTATCAAATCAATATCGATACGGACATTGAACAAGAAAGTACATTGCTACCCTCAATGGTCATACAACCATTTGTCGAAAATGCCATTTGGCACGGGTTACTGCATAAAGACAATAAAGGGCTCTTGACCATTTCCATAACGGAAGATGACCATAAACTCCATTGCAGTATCATCGATAATGGAGTGGGGCGTGAAAAATCGGTAACCCTTAAACAAAAAGGTGGACTTAAAAAGAAATCGATGGGCATCAAAATAACTGCCGACAGACTTAAACTTTTGACCAAACAGAAAATTCAAGAGGTCATAAAGATCATAGATTTAAAAGACGAAAACCAAAATGCAGTGGGTACGCAGGTGAACCTTCAAATTCCCATTGCATAGCGAAACTATGATTAAAGCACTACTGATAGACGATGAAGCTAAAGCCCGACAAGGGCTTAGGCTGGTGTTGGAAAAGTATTGTCCTGAGGTTGAAATACTTGCTCTTTGTGAATCGCCGGAAATCGGATTAGAAAAAATAAAATCGCTACAACCCGAATTGGTTTTTCTTGATGTGCAAATGCCAAAAATGTCAGGGTTCGACCTATTGGAAAGTATTCCAGAAATAGACTTCGAGGTCATTTTCGTTACGGCGTATGATCGCTATGCCATTAAGGCCATAAAATTCAGTGCTTTGGATTATCTTTTAAAGCCAATAGATGTAGACGAATTAGTGACTGCCGTCAATAAAATTTCAAAAAAAAGAAGAGATAAATCAGTTCAGTACAAGTCATTATTCAATAACATAAAATCTGATACAGAAAAACTAAAGCGTTTAGCCATTCCTTCTGACAATGAGATTATTATGCAACCCATTGCGGACATTGTTTATTGTGAAGCTGATAGCAGTTACACGACCCTTTACTTAAACAAGGGAAAAAAAATAACGGTATCCAAAACCCTTAAGGAATTCGAGAACATCTTACCCTCTGATGATTTCTTTCGTATACATCACGGTACCTTGGTAAACCTAAACCATGTAGTCAAATACATTAAAGGTGAAGGTGGTTATGTCATCATTTCAAATGAGCAGCACCTCAACGTATCCCGCAGAAAAAAAGACAGTTTTCTGCAAAAGTTGTATCAAGGGTAATTCCACTTATTCGCATTCAATAATCACTTACTTCATTATTTCTACCACATACTAGTTTGGGCTAAAAGGTCTTAAGTACACGACCTACTTTTACCATCAGAATCGCGAAGGTATGTGCAGTTTTGACCAAAACTACTATACTGATTCACACAATAGCCATCTCCCCCTAACACAAACAAGAGAAATCTAAGGGAGGCCCTCCCCTGCTAGTTAAGCGCTATGTGCATACACCCAAAAAATGACAAATAAGGGTTGACACAGTGATTAGGCAGCGCCTCCTTTTTAAGAGTATTCCATCAAACTGTAATGTGTAACTAAAATTTTATGTGATGAAAAATCTAAAGAAAAGTAAACTCTATTATCCGTTCGTCTTATTAGTAGTGCTTGTGTTGGCAGTGATGTATTCATGCAACGAAGACGATATTGGTATTGAAGTAGAAGACCCAGACCCTGTTGGTCAAAATGATCCCGACCCCGACCCCGACCCTGACCCTGACCCTGACCCGATAGGTACCATAAACCCTGATGCCAATAAAATCAGTGAGAGTTTAGTTTTTAGAAACGGAATAAAGCATGACGGGGAGATGCCAATTTCTGCAAACATAGCTGATATTGCAATTGATCGAGAGCACATTGTTTTAGTAGAAGGCGTAAAACCCGCAATACTTTTTCGAAAGCCTTCTGGAATGGTATTACAAACAATGTATAGCTATGTACCTGGCAGTGATTCTTATCAAGAAGCTGAATTTGAAATGGAGGTTGAAAATGATACTATGGTGTATTTTAACTTCGAATTCGATTCAAGCGATTGGGAACTACCCGTAGCGTTTGAACTTGCAATGGCACCCATTGACAGCAATGGCACACCCGTTGATGCATTTGTTGTACCGGTTGTTGTAGTTGAACCCACAGACAACAGTAATGGATGTACAAACCCTTTTGAAGATGGTCCTTTGCAATTCTTTTGGCGTTATACTAAAAATCTCAATACAAATGAATTAACCTACAATGGCCAAGTGATTACTTATCCTATTACCCCTACAGGATGTTGTGGCCCGAACGGGAGCTATTTTCACGGCTGTGATCCGAAAGGCTTACAAGCAGTAACAATTCATGCCGAGTTCAAAACATGGGATCCTGAATTAGAATCTATTACTTTTTATCCCGACGGCACGCTTACAGGATATTTACAGAATAAAGGCAGTAGAAATATCGACCAACTCGAATCTGATTATTGCAATGGCATACCTGCATATTTACCCGAAGCAAGAGTCGATAATATATATAGCGGAACGTATACCTTCAATCCCAACGATTGTACCATTACCATCGACCAATTAACCGGACAGGTAGAACCGGTATACAGCGAGTTTACAGGTGAATATCTTGGAGATTGGCCCAAATTTATCGGTGCCGGTTCTGGGCCTAGAACAACCTATAAAGTTGATCATTTCATCCTGGAGTTTCCTGAACTAGGAATATATGTATTTGACAAGAATGATTATCTCTATGAATATAATGATGATCCAGAAACTGGCCAAACTCTGCGCCAGAGAGTTTGGTTAAATGCTTACAACGTAGATTCAGATCACTGGTTTACAGAGGCCAGAAAATACGATCCAGCCAAAGGTGATGGTCTTCCGACCGTTTAAAAAGTCAGTTGTGAATACCATAGAATTCAAATAAAAAGGTCTAGAGGCATCCTTAAACCTCAAAAAAATGGTTTCACTCAAATTTCAAAAATTAAAGTCATGAAAAACAAGTTATTTCTATTTACAATGTTCATTTTTTCAGTGCTCATCTTACAAACCGCTTGTAGCAAAGATGATTTGCCGCCTCCTGAAGAAGTGAAGAAAGAAGAAGAAAATCCTGATAATCCTGACGGAAAAGTTGACCCTGCTCAACCTACCATTGCATATGTAGATTATCTGACGCCTTAAATTTAAGACTTCAAAGGTTGAAAGACCAACAAATTATAAAACGCTTCTAAACTAAACATCCATAAAGAAGAAAAGAGGCTTGCCATTGGGCAAGCCTCTTTTTGTTTGCATTAAAAAATTCTAGCTGTATCTTTTTTCTCTCAAATATTAAGAAAAAAATAACATCGGGTATAATTTTTGATACCACTTATTAAGTAGATTTAAACACATTAAAAACCAAACCGCCATGAACAAAAAGAGACTCCTTCTCATAGGAATTCCTATTTTACTCCTTATCCTTGGTTATACTTTTTTTAGCTCTGATACAGAAGAAGATGCGTCAATAACAGCCGAGGTAGTGCGAGGAGAATTCCTAAATGAAGTCATAATATCTGGCGAAGCACAGTCCACAAGCCTCAAGAATATAGATGGTCCCGCCAATCTCCGCAAATTTAGATTGAACAATATCAAAATACAAGATTTGATTCCTGAAGGTACGGTAATAAATAAGGGGGATTATGTGGGAAGGCTAGACCCATCTTCAGTTAATGAGCAAATTATAGATGCACGTTTAAGTTTAGAAAGTGCCGAATCTAAATACTTACAAGAACAGCTTGATACGACCTTAACGCTAAAACAAGAACGAACTGCTATAAAAGATATTCAGTTCAATATGCAAGAAGACAAGCTAGAACTAGAGCAATCAATCTATGAATCGCCCGTAACCATCAAACAATTAGAGATTAAAATTGAAAGAGCCAAACGGGATTTGAAAGAGAAAAAAGAAGACTATTCGATAAAAAAGAGAAAAGCTATTGCCAAAATGGTCGAAGTTGGTACGGAGGTTTCTAAAATACGGACCAAACTAGCAGACCTAGTCGCCCTTCAAGCTTCCTTCACAATTCATTCTGATGCGAGCGGTATGGTTACCTATGCCAAGAACTGGGATGGCAGTAAAAAGAAGGTTGGGTCAGATATCAACCCTTGGGACCTCACCATTGCTACCTTACCAGATTTAACCAAAATGGAATCCAAAACCTATTCTAACGAGGTGGATATACGAAAACTAAAGAAAGACCAAACGGTTGCAGTTGGTTTCGATGCTTTCCCTGATATCACTATGGATGGGGTTGTTACCAGTGTTGCCAATGTTGGTGAGAATAAGAGGGGTTCTGATATCAAGCTTTTTCAAGTGTTGATAAAACTGAAAGATTCAAACGAAAATATCAGACCGGGCATGACTACTTCAAATCGGATTTTAATTCAAAAAGAGGAAGATGTTTTGATGATTCCCTTAGAGGCGGTATTCTCAAAAGACTCCCTAAGTTATGTTTATTTGGATTCTGGTTTCTCCATTAATAAAAAACAAGTGGAGTTAGGTGATTCAAATGAAGATGTTGTCATTGTAACCAAAGGGCTAAATGAAAAAGATGTGGTTTATCTGAGTAAACCGGAGGGGCTAGAAGAAAAAAGTATTGCTCAGATAAAGTAGTCCCATGATTGACAAAATACTTTTAGAAACCTTAAAATCCAATCTGGCCGAGGCAATTCGCGTGATATTAGCGAATAAAGTACGGACATTTTTAACCGCTTTGGGAATCATTTTTGGAGTAGCCGCGGTAATTACCATGTTGGCCATTGGGAAAGGAGCTGAGCAAGAAATTCTCTCACAATTGGAATTGGTTGGTGTAAATAACATCGTAGTTACCCCAATACCAGATGAAGCTGATGAAAACGCTTCTGAAGATGAGGAAGAAGGAGGAGCAACTGAAACGATTCGATTTTCAAAGGGACTTGATTTATTGGACGTTCAAAGTATTCGAGACAATATTCCTACTATAAAACAGCTCAGCCCGGAAATTATTCTGGAAACCTATATGATTAAAAAGGGAAGGCAAAGCCCTGTTAAATTGATAGGGGTTACGAACTCCTTTTTCGAAACTTCGAATGTCCATATTGGACAAGGGAAAAACTTTACGGAAATACAATCTGTGAATGCCTTACCTGTATGCATTATTGGTGAAAAAGTAGAGAAAAAACTTTTTACAGGGGAAAGTGCTTTGGGTAAACAAATAAAAGTCAAAGATGTTTGGCTTAAGGTAATTGGTATAATAGAAGAAAAACTAATTTCTCAAACTGCTCAAGAAAATTTAGGTATACGGGATTTAAATCAAGATATATACATTCCCATAAAAACGTTCTTGGTACGCTACAAAGACCGAAAAATTATTGTTGACCAGCCCTTACCACAAGGCAATTTCATGATTTTCGGTGGTGACAATGGCCCTAAGAAAAGAACTCCCCGCGGCAACTATCATCAAATTGATAAGCTAACAGTTCAAGTGAACAATTCAAACGAGCTCAAGGCAACTGCGGAGGTCATCAGCAAAATGCTCAAACGTAAGCATAATGGCATGTTGGATTTTGAGATAACCATTCCTATTAATTTGCTCAAACAGCAACAAAAGACAAAACAAATCTTCAATATAGTGCTTAGTATAATTGCTGGTATCTCCTTATTAATTGGCGGTATAGGAATAATGAATATTATGTTGGCCTCAATTTTAGAGCGAACAAAAGAGATTGGCATTATGAAAGCTATAGGCGCTACTAAGCAAGATATTATTTTACAATTTTTATCTGAATCTATTCTAATAAGTTTAAGTGGAGGGATCATTGGTTGCATTTTGGGGGTAATAGCTTCATATATACTTGAACTAGCAACTGACATCGAAACCATAGTATCTATGGGTTCTATTCTGTTGTCCTTTTTGGTTGCTACGTTTATCGGACTCATTTTTGGTGTTTTACCGGCCAAATCCGCCGCCAATAAAAATCCAATCGAGGCCATCAGGCATGAGTAGCTCGATGTAATTACAATCAAAAGGACCTACAATTTTTTATTGATCAAAACATACCAAATGAGAAGAGTTCTGTTTTTCCTAATTCTAATATCGCATATTACAACCCATGCACAATCACAAAAAATAAAACTAAGCGAAGCTATTAAGATTGCTCAAAAGAAATCACCGGAATACGTTAGGGCGGTAAATACATATCAAAGTGGTTATTGGAGGTATAGAAATTTTAAGGCTGATTTTTTGCCACAAGTAAGGTTAGATGCTGTATTACCCCAATATTCCAATTCAACTCAAAGAATAACTAATGACCTTGGACAAGATATTTTTGTGAGGCAAAATCAATCTCGTATCGAAGCTGGACTATCAATAAACCAAAAAGTACCTTTTACGGGAGGTCAATTTTTTGTGAGTAGCCAATTGGAACGGGTTGACCGCTTTGGAGATGACTCAGCTACGAATTATTCTTTGATTCCATTCTCCGTTAACTATTTTCAAAATTCGTTGTTCTACAACCCTTATAAATGGAATAGGAAGATTGAGCCCCTTCGATACGAAGAATCGAAACGTACTATTATTGAGAATATGGAACGTATCTCTTTGAGCACTTGTATGCGGTATTTTGGACTTTTAAAAGCACAGGTAAGTTTAGAAATAGCGAAAAAGAATCTTTCGAATCAAGATACCTTGCTGCAAATAACCAAAGGTCGATACAAAATAGGAAAGATTGCTGAAAATGAATTGTTGCAAATAGAGTTGAGTCACTTAATATCAAAAAACAATGTTACTACAAACACGATTTTGTTAAAAAAGACTTCACAAGATTTAGCCCGTTTTTTAGAACTGGATACAGAGTCCATTGAATTAGAAGTCCCAGAAAAACTACAAGAATTTGGAGTCGAAGTCACTAAGGCTTTGGCAGAAGCAGAAAACAATAGAAAATCGGTAATTGAATTCAGAAGAAGACGATTAGAAGCTGAGCAAGAATTGGCCGAGGTCAAAGGTAGCAATCGATTGCAAATGAATTTAAGTGCAAATTTTGGTTTGAATAGACGCGCCGATGAGTACGATGCCCTTTTTCAAGACTATGACCAACAACAAAATGTCACACTACGACTGGGAATTCCGATTTTTGATTGGGGCGTTTCAAAATCAAGACGCAAAATGGCGGAAGCCAATTTAAGTTTAATAGAAAATGATATCAGCCAAGAAAAACAAGAGTTTGAACAGGAAATTTACTTGCATACATTAAACTGGTCAAGTCAGCGGGATTTCTTAACAACAGCTGAAAAAGCACAAGAAATCGCCCTTAAACGCTACGAAATAACAAAAAAGAGATATGTACTGGGCAAAATTACGATTACCGATTTAAACATAGCCCAAGAAGAAAAAGATAAGGCAGTGGTTGATTATCTCAATTCTTTGGAAAAGTTTTGGGTTGATTACTATACCTTGAGAAGGTTGACACTATATGATTTTGCAGCTGACCAAAAAATAGCGATCGAGGACATTATTTTTGATTAAAATATTTGATTTTCAGACCTAAGCATAGAAAAAGTGCCAGTCGAGGTTTCTAAATCAATTCTAACATCTTTGAAATGGATAAGAAGCAACTACCTGAAATGAAATACGTAACAACCATTCTTGTTTTTCTATTTCTTCTGGCGTGCAATCATAAAGCACCTTATGAATATGTACTTGATGAAAAAGATTTGGTACCCGAGGGTATAACATATTCAGCAAAAATAGATGCCTTTTACCTTACCAGTGTCACCAAATCGAAAATCATAGCCGTGGATAGGACAACAGGCAAACAAACCGATTTTATCACGGAGAACAAGTTTGGCTACCAGCCTGGTGTCGGTATTTGGGTCGATGATAAACGAAACCAACTACATGCTTTGGGCGGATATTATAGGTTACCGGATTCACTTTCTTCTCTATACACTTTTGACCTAAACACAAAAAAACTACTAAAACGATATAATTTATCAGACGAGCATTTTCTGAACGATATGGTTGTAGATACGAAAGGAGATATGTATTTGACAGACACCAAAGATGCCTCGGTATTTATTTTGAAGCAAGGTTCCGATTCTCTAGAGCTATTTTACAAGTCTGAAGAAATTGAATTTCCCAATGGTATTGCGATTTCAGATGATAATTCCAAGTTATATGTTGCTTCTATGCCATTAGGCATTAAAGTAATTGATATTTCCTCGAAAAAAATACTCAATGAAACAGATACCCTTGACATTTCGACTGGTATCGATGGTTTGGAGTTTCGTAAAGGTCATTTATATGGAATTCAAAACGGTGTAAGTGCGAATGGCTTCAACTTTAGAAAGCTGCTTTTGAATGACGCGCAAAACCAAATTATCGGTGCTGAAATCATCGATGGTGGTAACCCAGAACTGTACGTACCACTTACCTTTTGTTTTGCTGAAAACAGAGCAGTGGTGATAGGAAATTCCAATTTGGGTCACTTGAATCAAGAAACGATGGAGTTTTCTAAATCAGATACAATTCCAAAGACAAAGTTATTAGTCTACGAAATTGATTGAAGTAGTAAAATACTTTAAAGACTCAAATTATATTTTATAGACTCTTATTCATATAAAAAACAAAATTTCAAGCCATAAGTTTTATTGATGGTTTTTTGTATTTTTATCTCTCAAAACTATTGCGATGACTATCACCCAATTACAGTATGTCCTAGCTGTTGCAGAATACCGAAATTTCACGCTGGCTGCCCAGAAAAGCTTCGTCACCCAACCCACGCTCAGCATGCAGGTTCAAAAGCTAGAGGATGAATTGGATGTACTTATTTTTGATAGAAGTAAAAAACCTATAGGAATAACAGAAGTAGGTGAAAAAATAGTAGCACAGGCGAAAAACATTGTTAACGAGGCTTCTCGAATCTCAGATATCGTAGATCAGGACAAAGGTTATATAGGAGGAGATTTTATTTTGGGAATAATTCCAACGGTAATGCCCACTTTGCTACCCATGTTCTTGAAAACCTTTATTAAGAAGTATCCGAAGGTAAATCTCATTATTAAGGAGCAAAGTACTGAAAGCCTAATTCGAAATATTCAAGACGGCCACATTGATGCGGCCATTGCCGCAACACCGCTTGAAATCGAATTCATCAAAGAGCGTCCTTTGTATTATGAGCCATTTGTTGGCTATGTGCCCAGAACACATCGATTAGGGGCTTATGAAAATTTAAAACCTGAAGATCTAGATGTTTCTGATGTGCTTCTTTTACAAGATGGACATTGCTTTCGCGATGGAGTAATTAATATTTGTAAAGCTCCTAAGGACTTATCAAAAGAACACTTTCAACTTCAAAGTGGAAGTTTTGAAACCTTAGTAAACTTGGCCGATGAAGGTATGGGCATGACGCTACTCCCCTATTTGAACACTTTGGAATTGGATGATGTCAAGAAGAAAAATCTGAAATATTTTGACAATCCTTCACCAGCGCGTGAAGTAAGTCTTATATATCATAAGAGTGAATTGAAAATACAAATCACAGAAGCCCTGCGTGATGTAATTTCAGGAATTGTAAGAGGGGCTATCGCATTTCAGGATGTGAAAATTATAAGCCCAATTAATAAAAATTAAAAAACCCAGCTGCTAGGCTGGGTTTGAACTTATGCTTTTAAATAAATTAGACTTTCTTGTAATTCTGGTTTGTCATTAATGAACTGTTTTAACCAGAGTTTGAGTTCCTCAATTTCTTCGGGGAGTAAATTTGAAATTGCTTTTTTTAATTCTTTGCAAAAAAGCTTCGTGTCGAAGCTCACTTTTTTGAGTACAGTTTTCGTGTACTCAAGCATTGCTCTAGCCATATTTCAAAATGTTTAATTAATTAGTAGTTCTTTGGGCATTTCAGCTTCCTAAAGTTAAACAGAAAAGTATATATGTTATTGCTCCGATTTTGTTAAAAATTAGATAAATTCATGTTAATCTAATTTGGTCTATTTAAATCGCTTATTTTCTTACTTTTAACTTCATGAAAAGAGTAGCCCATTACTTTTTGTTAATCTCCCTATTCGTGGGGTGTTCGGGTGCTAAACGCAGTATCCAGAAAAGCACCCAAAAGGTCTTTAAATCAGCATTTTACGACAATCAATTTACAGGGTTTTTAGTAGTAAATCAACAAAATAGGGACACGTTGTTGAATTTTAACGGTGAAAAGTACTTTACACCCGCCAGTAACACCAAAATCTTCACTTTGTTCACCGTTTTAAAATTATTACCGGATAGCATTCCTGCTTTAAAGTATATCGAGCGAAAAGATACGCTATATGTAGAAGGTACAGGGGATCCCACTCTTTTACATTCGTATTTTGAGCATAATAATACGCTAGATTTTTTAAAGGGATATGACAACATATCAGTTCACCTCAACAATTTTCAAGATGAAAAATTTGGTCCGGGTTGGGCTTGGGAAGATTACCAATATTATTTCCAACCTGAAAAAGGACCTTTGCCCTTGTATGGAAATGTTACAACATTATGGTCCCTTAGCCCCTTACAAGTAACTCCTTCCTACTTTCAAGACAGTGTTGTTCAGATGAATTTTAGCAGAAATCGAGAATTGCAAAAGAATACTTTCTACTACGGACCTTCGCGAAAAGACACTTTAGAAGTCCCATTTAAAACTGACTCTGCTTTAACCAAAAAATTACTTGGAAGGGTCCTCGGCAAGGATGTGAAAATCGCCATGAAAATGCCAGAAGGAGAGAAAAGAATCAAATATAGTGTCCCAGTAGATTCTGTATATAAACGTATGATGATTGAAAGTGACAATTTTTTAGCGGAACAATTACTGTTGCTATGTTCTTCAACACTTTCAGATACATTAAGTAGTTCCAGAGTTAGGGAATATATGCTAGAAAAGGAATTGGCCGACTTAAAGCAACAACCCAGATGGGTCGACGGTTCAGGGCTTTCAAGATACAATCTCTTTACCCCTGAATCTATGGTTCATGTTTTGAGTAAAATGTATCGTGATATTCCTAGAAATCGCTTGCTGAGTTTTTTTCCAGCTGGCGGGGTTGCAGGAACTTTAGAAGATTGGTATCCTGGTGACCCAGAGCCCTATCTATTTGCCAAAACCGGAAGCGTAGGTAACAACCATAATATAAGCGGGTACCTCATCACGAAATCAGGCGAAACCTTGATTTTTAGCTTTATGAACAATCATTTCATGCGACCTTCTTCCGAAATCAAAATACAAATGCAACGGATTTTCGAAGAAATCAGAGATAATTATTAGTTGCTAAATAACCCATTTACCTGAGCATACTGCAGCAACATGATAGTTTTTGCGTCTCGAATTTCACCAGTTTTTATCATTTGTACTGCCGTTTCAAAAGAATATTCAAGAACCTCTATATTTTCGGTTTCATGTTCTGAACCTCCGCCCTCACTTACCCTCATTCGATCTTCGTATTCCCCAATGAACAAATACAAGATTTCGGTAACCGAACCTGGACTCATATAAGTCTCAATTACTTTTTCAACATTATCAATGCGATAACCTGTTTCTTCTTCGGTTTCTTTGCGAATGCAATCCTCAGGATTGTCTCCGTCCAGAAGACCTGCGCAGGCTTCAATCATCATTCCATCTTCGTTGCCATTGACGTAAGTAGGCATACGAAATTGTCGTGTCAATACCACCGTACCTTTCTCTTTATTGTACAAGAGAATGGCTGCTCCATTACCCCTATCGTATGCTTCACGTTCCTGGGTTTCCCAAGTTCCATCTTCTCTTTGGTAGTCAAACTTGAACTTGTTAAGCGTATACCAATTGTCTGACAAGAGGGTTTTTTCAATGTTTTTTATTTTTCCGTTTTTCACATTACAAAGTTAAGAACTCCGAAGATAAAATCTCCTTGTAAATTCCTATCTTTCTTGACAAAGCTCATAACCACTAGGGCAGGAGATAAATTGATTCTAAAATTATTTATGGAGCGAATAGAGTTACAACCTGGTTATTCTATTTCCAGGGTCATAAAAGGGGGGTGGCATTTGGCAGGAGGCCACGGAAGCATATCTGAAGAGCAAGCTTTAGAAGATATGCTCCATTTTGTAAAAGCTGGAATAACTACTTTCGACTGTGCCGATATTTATACTGGTGTGGAAGAGCTTATTGGTAAGTTTAGAAAAAAGTATCAAGATGAATTTTGCTCTGGAGAATTGCCTCCGATTCAAGTCCATACGAAATATGTGCCTGATTACGGAGCTCTAGCAACACTTACAAATGAACAAACGACTGGTATCATTGACCGTTCTTTAAAACGTTTGGGTGTTGAACAACTTGATTTAGTTCAATTCGCCTGGTGGGATTATCAATTTCCTAAATACTTGGAAACCGCGCTGCACTTATCTGAATTACAGAAAGCTGGCAAAATCAGATTTTTAGGTATTACCAATTTCGACGCACAACGGATACAGGAAATGATTGATGCAGGAGTCAACATCGCTTCGAATCAAGTACAATATTCTGTTCTCGACCAACGTGTAGAAAACAACATGACGGCAATTGCTAAAAAACACTATATACCTTATCTCTGTTATGGAACAGTAGCAGGCGGGTTTCTTAGTGACCGTTATTTGGAAGCTCCCGACCCACTTCCTCCCTTTGAGAACCGCTCGCTGACCAAATACAGGTTAATAATCGACGAGTTTGGTGGATATGAGTTATTTCAAAAAGCATTGGAAACACTCCGCGATGTCGCAAATCGATATGAGGTCGGCATTGCAGAAGTAGCCTGTAAATACATTCTGCAAAAGCCTATGGTGGGTGGAATCATCATTGGTGCCCGTAACCGAAATCATTTGGAAAGTTTACAAAGGCTAAATGGATTTTCTTTGGACGAAAAAGACCTAAGTAAAATAGAAACTATCGTCACCCAAAGTCGAGGTCCCAATGGCCCTTTTTACGAATTGGAACGTGATAAGACGGGCAAACATGGCTCAATAATGAAATATAACCTAAACGAAGATTAATCTTGAAACTGGAAGAAACAGAGGAAAAACTCCCACAAATCAAATTTCATGGTGGTGCCTTTGGTGCATTGCTTCCTTTTTTTGTTTTCGTAACGGGAGTAATTACCATTGCGCTTTCAGGTGCTCCAGATGAACGTGGATTTTGGCCTGTTCTTATTTTAGCTTTAGGCCTAGGTCTTATCCTTTGCAAGGACCGTACTGCTTTTTCAGAAGCAGTTATTTCAGGGATGTCACAGAAAATAGTCATGATTATGATTACTGCCTGGATTTTAGCCTCCATCATAGGCATACTAATGACGCTCACAGGTTTTGTAGAAGCTCTTATTTGGTTATCTGACCAGATAAACCTTTCAGGTAAAGGCTTTGTAATTGCCACATTTATAATCTGTTGTATTGTTTCATTATCCACAGGATCGAGTTTTGCCACAATTTTGATTTGTAGTCCGCTACTCTATCCTACGGGAGGAATTCTGGGTGCGCATTTACCCGTACTTGCCGGAGCTATTATTGGAGGAGCTACCTTTGGCGATTTTATTGCTCCGATCTCCGATACCACTATTGCCAGTGCTTTAAGTCAAAATGCGGAGATTGGAGCGACCATAAAAAGTAGATTGAAATACGTTTTTCCGGCTGCTTTGTTCGCACTGGTTTGTTATTCGATTGTTGCATTTAGAAACGGTACAGAAATGGAAATTAGTGAGACGGGAACGCTGGGTAGTCCTAAGGGCTTACCTATGTTGCTAGTACCTTCGTTTATCATCTATCTCTTCCTAAAGGGAAAACACCTACTACATGGACTCCTCTTTGGCCTACTGTTCGGAACAATTTTAGGTTTTGTCTTAGGACTCCTTCCTTTGAATCAAATCATTTCTTTGGACTTGGAAAATTTTGCAGCCAAAAGTTTTATCATCGATGGTATCAATAGAGCTGTTGGACTTAGTTTTTTTACTATCCTCTTGATGGGGTTAGTAGCGACATTAAAAGCAAGCGGACTTATGAATCGTTTAGTAGGTTTTGCAGCAGCTCGTGCCCAAACCCAAAAACATGCAGAAGGTTGGATTGCGACCGTAATGAGTATCGCTGTTTTATTAACCACTCATAGTATAGTAGCTATTTTAATGGTTACAGATTTTACTAAAAAAACGGGAACACATCTGGGTGTTTCAAAAATCAGGCGAGCTAATTTATTAAGTTTAATTGCCTGCATATTCCCTTTTGTATTGCCTTATTTTATTCCAGTAATTTTAATGGCGAATATGACAAACACCGGAAAAGAATTTGATATTGCTCAGGTAAGCCTATTAGAGGTAGGATTGTACAATTTTATGTCATGGGGATTACTTATCATGGCAATCATTACCTTGTTATTTGGTTTGGGAAGACCTAAAAATAGAAAAGAAGAACATGGATAAAGAAAAAGAACTCAGAGATGACCAATTTGAACTGTATGATTTGACAATTGTAGTTGAAAAGATTGGAGGCAATTGTACTTGTAATATGACTGTTGGTGATAAGTTCCACCTAAAAGGCGGAAAGCTATCCATGCCAGAAAAGTCAGATTTCTGTTTGTACGCTTTGCAATCAACACTGCCTCTGCTTCCAACCAAACAACGTAAAAATCATCCTGCCGATTGGATGGAAACTGATGCAAGAGTGGTATGCCCAGATCCCGAATGTAAACTTGTGATGCGTATTGACCGTGATGAAGTTCGCGTTTTAAATCATGATGATGTGAGTCCTGTGAAATGGAAAAAAGACTAATTAATATGGTATGAAATGAAAAAAATCCTCTTAAATCTAATCCTATTTGTTTTCTTGTTTTCAGGATGTAAAACTGAAAATAGTCCGTCCAAACAAGAATTGCCGCGTATTGCTATTGCAGGAATAGGCATCGAATCAAGCACCTTCTCCCCTGCTCAAACTCATGAAGAAGCGTTTCATGCGAGAATTGGGGATTCGATTTTCAAGCGCTATCCTTTTTTCGCCGACAGTAGCAAAATTAGAAAACGTGCTGATTGGGTTCCTACATTATTAGGAAAGTCATTACCTGGCGGAATCGTTACTCGAGAAGCGTATGAGTCCATGGTAGCCAAGACTTTAACGATGCTTAAAGAAAATGGCCCGTACGACGGATTGTTTTTTGACATCCATGGTGCCATGAGTGTCGTGGGATTAGAAGATGCCGAAGGAGATTTAATCAAACGTATTCGGGAAGTTATCGGTTCAGAAGTTTTGGTTTCTACTTCCATGGATTTACATGGCAATGTATCAAAACGTTTGGCCGAACATAGTGATTTGATTACCTGTTACCGTATGGCACCCCATGAAGATGCTTTAGAATCAAAAGCAAGAGCTATAACGAATATGTTAGAGCGTCTTGAAAGTGGAAAAGGTAAACCCAAATACAAAGCATGGATTCCGGTTCCCATACTTTTACCTGGGGAAAAAACAAGTACGCGCATTGAACCCGGCAAGAGTCTTTATGCCAAAATACCATCAGTTGAAAATCTGGAAGGTGTCATCGATGCAGCAATCTGGATTGGCTATGCTTGGGCCGATGAAGCGCGTAATCATGCCGTCGTTATGGTTACCGGAGATGACGAGAAACAAGTTACGGCCGGAGCAGAAAAATTGGCTAATGCTTTCTGGGATGTCCGAAACGAATTCGAATTTGTTGCTCCTGTTGCCACACTAGAAGAAAGTCTGAAAATGGCGATAGTACATAAAGAACAGCCTTATATTATAAGCGATATGGGGGATAACCCTACAGCTGGGGGTGCCGGTGATGTCACTTGGACTTTACAACAACTTTTAGCTAGACCGGAATTTAAATCTGAAAACGGCAAATCTTTGATTTATGCTTCCATTCCCGGGCCAGAATTAATTGATGAAGCTTTGAAAGTAGGTGTGGGCGGAAAAGTATCTGCAATGGCCGGAGCAATGGTCGATGACCGTTATGCCCCTCCACTAAAATTAACGGGAACCGTTACTGCCATAAAAGAAGGTGACCGTGATGCGGAAGTCGAAGTTGTTGTAAAAATTGGAAGCATCAATGTGATTGTGACTAAAAAGCGGAAACCATACCATCATGAAAAAGACTTTACAGATTTAGGATTGAATCCCCGTGAATCAGATATCTTAGTAATCAAAATAGGGTATTTAGTCCCTGAACTTTACGATATGCGAAAAGGATGGATTATGGCGCTAACGCCAGGAGGTGTCGACCAAGATCTAGAGCGATTGGGATATAAGAACATCAAAAGACCTATGTTTCCTTTAGATTCTGATATGAGCAACCCTGATTTAAGTGCCCGACTACTTCCTGCATCTAATAAATTGAAATAATCAAATGAAACCCAAAAATATCTAGGATAAACTTAATTTAGTACTCCACAAACGATTACACTAGAAAACATATGATAATAGAACCTAGAACCCGCGGATTTATCTGCACAACAGCACATCCGACAGGTTGTGCAGAAAATGTAAAAGCACAAATTGGATATATAAAATCGAAAGGCCTAAATAAAGGCCCCAAAAAAGTACTGGTAATTGGTGCTTCAACGGGCTTCGGTCTGGCATCAAGAATAACAAGTGCTTTTGGTTCCAATGCTTCTACCATTGGGGTGTTTTTTGAAAAACCACCTTCTGAAGGAAGAACCGCATCCACGGGTTGGTACAATACTGCTGCTTTTGAAACGGAAGCTCATAAAGAAGGGCTTTATGCTAAAAGCATTAACGGCGATGCTTTTTCTAATGAAATCAAAGCGAAGACTTTAGAACTGATAAAAACGGATTTAGGAAAAATAGATATGGTAGTCTACAGCCTTGCTTCACCAGTTCGAACGCATCCAGAGACTGGTGTTCGTTATAAATCAACTTTAAAGCCCATTGGAAACTCATACACTAATAAAACAGTGGATTTTCACACGGGGGAAGTAAAAGATATTACTATCGCACCTGCTGAGGGTGATGATGTTGCGAATACCGTGACCGTTATGGGTGGTGAAGATTGGCAACTATGGATTGACGCTTTGCAGGAAGCGGATTTACTTTCTGAAAATTTTAAAACAGTTGCCTACTCTTATATCGGCCCAAAGCTAACAGAACCGGTATACAGAAAAGGGACCATAGGAATGGCAAAAGACCATTTGGAAGAAACGGCCTTTACCATTACCGAATCCTTAAAACAAATCAACGGTAAGGCTTATATTTCTGTAAATAAGGCACTTGTAACACAGTCTAGCGCTGCTATCCCTGTGATTCCTTTGTATATTTCATTACTTTATAAAATAATGAAGAGAGAAGGCATTCACGAAGGGTGTATTGAGCAAATTCATCGGCTTTACCAAGATCGTTTGTTTCTGGATGCTGTTCCAACTGATGAGCAAGGAAGAATACGAATTGACGACTGGGAAATGAGAGCTGATGTGCAAGAACAAGTTGCAAAACTATGGCAAGAAGCCACTACTGAAAATCTTTCTAAAATAGGGGATTTAGAAGGTTATCGAACGGATTTTTTCAACCTGTTCGGTTTTCATGTCGAGGGAGTTGATTATAAGGAAGACACGAACGAAATAGTTCGAATTCCTGGATTAAAGGAATAAACCATGTACGTTAAAAAGAACTTTGGCCTAAAGTCAATATTAAGATTCAGTGGAGTGCATATCATATGGATTTCGCTTTGGGCAGCACTAGTGGCTCTTGTTTACCAGTATACTTCTTTAAAGGCTTGGTTGGTAATACCATGGTTGCCATTATCTGTAATTGGTACGGCAGTCGCGTTTTATGTGGGTTTCAAAAATAATAGCGCTTATGACCGTTTGTGGGAGGCCCGTAAAATATGGGGCGCCATTATCAATGGCAGCCGTTCATGGGGTGCTAGTTCAAAGGCCTTTCTAAGCAACCAATTTAGCTCGGTAAAACACAATGAAAGTGAATTAAACACTTATCGAAAAAAACTTATTTACCGCCATATAGGTTGGCTATACGCATTACGTAGTCAATTGCTTATACCCACGCCATGGGAACATGTTAGTCAGGGCAGACACTTTAAGCGAATGATAGAAAAACGAATGAAGGATTTTGGGGTTGGCTTGTTGGGTGATGAAGTGAGTGAATTGGAGCTTAAAAAATTCTTGCCTCACGACGAATACAACAGACTTATCAATTACAAAAATACCGCAACGCAAATCATAGATCAACAGAGTCAAGATTTGAAACAATTGCGAGAGGAGAATATTATCGATGATTTCCGTCATATGGAATTGCAAAAATTACTCAATGACTTCTACACTTTTCAAGGGCAATGTGAACGCATTAAAAAATTCCCCCTGCCAAGACAATACGGAAGTATGAGTTTAGTTTTCGTCGGAATCTTTATTTTTTTACTACCCTTAGGGATGGTTTCCGAATTTGCAAAGCTCGGGGAGTTTGGGGTTTGGCTATCTATCCCTTTTACCGTTTTGGTAGGCTGGGTTTATGTTATGATGGAATTGGTAGGAGATTACTCTGAAAACCCCTTCGAAGGATTAGGAAACGATATTCCCATGCTCTCATTATGTAGAACAATTGAAATCGATTTAAAAGAAATGCTTGGGGAAACTGATTTGCCAGAGCCTATCAAGCCTAAAAATGATGTTCTGATGTAATTCCTTTAAAATGTTGGCATTGAAGTTAAATACATCATACAAACATCACCTTTTAGTAGCTCTTATAATAGCTGTTTGGCTAGTACTTTTTTTAGTTCTTATTGCTCCTTTTGATATCGCAGAAGTACCCTTTTCCGTGCGATTAGAAATTATGCCACTCTACGGATTAATTTCTTTCATTTCCTACATGATGCTGATACCCATCCAAAATTTCATTTTTAAAAAGTTAGGCAAATGGACACTATTCTTGGAAATAGTAGTAATTGTATTATTCAATGTCATTGTTTTAATGGGCAGTTATACCTACTATAAGTCGGGTATAATTAATGGTGAATTTCCTTTTACGAAATTCACGTTTGAAGTCTACTACCCTATTTTCTTGATTATACTACCCATTCTTCTATTTACTCGATGGTTTTTAAGCAAAAAGGCAGTTGAACAAAATTCTGATAAAATTATTTTGACCGGTGAGAACAAGTTGGACGTATTGCAAATACACCTTTCCGATTTGGTTTGTATCTCAAGTGCTGATAATTACGTAGAAATAGCTTATCTGATTAAAAATGAATTACACAAAAAGCTATTGCGAATTACGTTGAAGAATGTACATCCGCAAGTTCCTAGTTTGCTAAAAACACACCGTTCGTATCTAATTAATCCGCTACATTTTAAAGATTGGAAAAATTCGAGTTTGATACGCTTAACACAACTTGAAGTACCCGTTTCCAAGAACTATAAAAAAGATGTATTTGAGTCACTTAATCATTCGTCCCTAAAAGCTAGTAATTCGCCACAATCACATTAGAATAATACTTGAAGCTCATTTTGGTTTTTATTTTTGAGAACAGCAAATACTGTTTCATTAAAAGAATCCCTTTTGAGCATGCCGATTTTTAAAAAAGTAATAGAATTTCTTAATAAACCTTTCCCTCAAGGAGAAAATAGATCTTGGTATTATGGGGCGATGAGTTTCTTAAGTCTCTTTGTAGTCGTATTCCTCTATATTTTTAAGCCTTTTGGAATACATAGACTTCCAACCAATCCATTTTTAATGTGTTTGGGTTTTGGCGCCATGACCTTTCTGGGGGCTGCACTATACGAAATCAGTATCCATCAACTTAGAAGTTTTAAAAAAACCTACAAAAACTATACGTTTGGTACTTGGTCTTTGAACAACCTTGGTGTCATGTTTTGTATAAGTTTGGCGAACTTCGTTTTTGCCCGACTCGTGTATTTCGGATATTTTGAATGGAGCCTTTTTCCAACGATGTTGTATGCGACCTTTATGATAGGCATCATTCCACTAACTATGATTGGGGGATTCGTTTTATTGACCCAAGAAAAAAAGAATCAAAATACAACAACAGAAATTAATCCATCTGGAGATTACTCAAAAGGTGAAAGTATTTTTCTCTTTGAGATTCCATTACATCAAGTTAAATATATTGAAGCATTGCAGAACTATGTTAAAATAGCTTACATCAATACCGAGGGGCAATTGAAAATTCAAACCGAACGTGTAACCCTCAAAGAAATTCAAGCCAAAATTGAAGGAGGACCAGTCGTGAAATGCCATCGTTCGTATCTAGTGAATACTAATTATATTATAGATTATAAGGGGAATTCGCAAGGTTTATTACTTACACTATCTGATTGTAATAAGGTAATTCCCGTTTCGAGAACTTGGGTTCCCTTATTTCGAAAAAGCTAAGATTTTTCTTTTCAATTGGCGAATCACGAGCCTCGTTAATTATCACTTTGGGCTTGCATTTCGTCCCAATGTAACCATTCGTCACATTATGATTGGTTTTGAATACTGGCTTGAATAGATTTAGGCAAACCATTAAACCACCAAACCATGAACTGGAAAAAATTTTTCAAATGGCTTAAATATATTGGCCTATTTTTTACTGTGCTTTTAATCATAGGGGGAATACTGCTACACAGAGATGGAATGCGCATGTACGGGGGACTTACCGACCATGTTGAATACAATCTGTTTAAACCGAAAACGGGAACTGTAGTTATTAAAAATGTACATCTACTTTCCCAGGAAGGAGATAGCTTAAAAGCCAATCAAAATATCTTAATTGAAAATGGGTTAATTACCTCTATTGATAGTATCATAAATACCTCATTAGAAGCCATTATAATTGACGGCACAGGAAAATATTTGATTCCTGGATTGATAGATACCCATGTACATCTGCTTCAAAGTCCGAATGATTTATTGTTATATCTCGCCAATGGGGTTACTGAAATACGAGAACTTATTGGTGAAAGTGACCATTTGAAATGGAGAGATGAAATTGAAAATGGCAGAATTGGCCCTAAAATGCACGTCTATTCCCCTAGAATAGCAAGCTTTGAACCCATAGAAGGTTGGTTTATGGAATATTCACAGGGTTATGCTAACATTCAAAATACAACCGAAGCGAAAGAAATGGTAAAGAAATTTCATGATGAAGGTTATGACGGAATCAAAATTTACAGTCAAATAACCCCAGAAGTTTATGATGCTGTGAACGAAACGGCTACTGATTTAAAAATGCCTGTCGTGGGTCATATTCCATGGAAGTTAAAGCTAACTGATATATGGGTCAGCAATCAAAAAAACATTGTACACTTTGAAGAGTTGATGAATGCCTTGAGCAGAGAGTTTAAGCCTGATAGAGAATTGGGCGGTTTTTTCGGTGAAGAAGAAGAGTTCTTAAAATTTGTACAGCTGCGCATTACTGAATTAACCCGTAAACTGGTAGAAAACCAAATTCTACTGAGCTCCACATTATGGCTGAACGAAAGTTTTGCGAGACAGCCTTTTGAAATCAAACAAATACTCAAAGAAGTTGAACTGGAATATGAAAACCCAGGCATAAGTGAAGGCGTTTCTTATATTCCACAAGCTATAGGTTGGTTACCAGAAATCAACCGCTATAAACTTCCAGAAGGCCTAAGTGAAGAAAAGCAAAAGGGGTATAAAAAATTCTGGAATGCATATGCTCGGGGCTGTCAACTCATTGCAAGTGCTTGTATTAAAAATGGTGTCAAAATTATGGCCGGTACAGATGCGAATTTGCCTCCTGTGGTTCCGGGTTTCTCACTTCATGATGAATTAATAAGTCTTCATAATGCTGGTATGTCAAATGTACAAGCATTACAATCTGCTACAACTATCCCAGCCGCATATCTGAAAAGTAAAACTGGAAAAATAGCTTTGGGTTATGAAGCGAATTTGATATTACTTGATAAAAATCCATTAGAAAATATCACAAATACCAAGACTATTAATACTGTAATTAAAAAAGGTCAAGTCTTTGACAGGGATTTATTAGATAGTATTCTCAATGGTGTAAAAGAAGCCAATGATACGAGCAGAAAGGTAGATATTTCACAGTTTCAAGAATAGTACCATACAACCATAAAATCAATACCCATGAGCAAAAAGAAAATCTTCAAATGGCTTAAATACTTCTTTCTATTAAATATAGTTTTACTAATCATCTTTGCCTTTTTAGCAAATCGAGAACGTTCGCGTATGTATGGTGGTCTTACTGAGGTTGTAGATACGAGGCAGTTCACACCCTATGAAGGTTCATTTGCCATTAAGAATGTAACTATTTTATCCCCCGAAGGGGATAGTCTACTTCCTAATCGAACCATTGTAATCGAAAAAGGACTCATTACAACTATTGACACCATATCAAATATCCCGAAACAAACCAAAACAATAGATGGGAACGGAAAATACTTGATTCCCGGATTGATAGACTCCCATGTACATATGTTTCAAAGCCCAAATGATTTATTGCTTTATTTGGCCAATGGTGTTACGCATGTACGTGAAATGATTGGTACAGAAGAACATCTCAGCTGGCGCGAAGAAATTAAAAAAGGGGGCATTGGTCCTGACTTATATGTAGCTTCTCCCCGATTAGCCAGTTTTGATTTTTGGGAGGGATTGTTCATGTCATACACACAAGGCTACAGCAATGTGACTAATGCTTCAGATGCAAAAGAAAAAGTAGTCAAATACATTGAACAAGGATATGATGGCATAAAAATATACAGCCAATTGAATAGGGAAAGCTACTTAGCCATTTCAGAAATAAAAGAAATTGATGTTGTTGGGCACATTCCAATTCATCTGGATTTAAAAGATGTCTGGAATGGAAATCAACGCGAAGTAGCCCATTTTGAGGAAATAATGAATGGTCTGTTTCGTGAGTTTGGTAATCCTCAACTTAGAGAAAACAAGGAAACTTTTTTCAATTTTATTGATGAGCGTAGCGATGCTGTTTCTGAAGCTTTACTGAAAAATGATATCGCAGTCACTTCGGTTTTATGGGGATGGCATACACATCTCAGACAAAAGGAAGATTTAGATGGTTTATTAAGCGAGGTAGAAATTGAATATGTTAACCCAGGGATTAGTGAAGGAATTAAATATATTCCGGAAGGAGGTTTGGGTTGGTTACCTCAATTTAATAGAGTTAAATACCCTGAGGGACTTAGTGAGGAATCAAAGAATAAACGCAGACTATTTTGGAGCATCTATGCCGAAGCCTGCGAACGGGTCGGTAAAAATCTGCACGATAGGGGTGTAAAAATACTTGCAGGAACAGATAATAATTTATCCGTTAAAGTACCCGGGTTTTCTTTACATCAAGAACTGCAATCATTACATAAAATGGGAATGTCTACTTCAGAAGTAATTCGTTCTGCGACTTCCGCACCAGCTGTATGGTTGAACAACAATGCTGGCATCATTGATTCGGGCTATAAAGCGAATTTAGTACTGCTGAATAAAAATCCGTTAGAAAATATTATGAATACGAAGACCATTAATACAGTAATTGTAAGAGGTCAAGTCTTTGATAGAAAATTGTTAGACAGTATGCTCAACGCCGTAAAAGACGCGAATGATACTAGCAGAACTGTTGATATAACCTCTTACATGCAAATAGACTAAATGAAAAAATCTATAAAAATTTCAATTGCTGTTGTTGGGGTTATTATTATCATACTTATAATTAACCGAAATAAAATAGCTCGTCTTCAATTTGCTATGAATATGTTCTCCGGAAAGGAACAAGTGGAACGCTTTCGGGCTATTGAAGACTATTTCCCAACCAGAGAAATCATGCCTAGTGGCAATCCAGTTAGCATTCTCAAAAAGAATTTGATTGATTTACCTGAGACTTATATATTCAATGGTAAGTCTCATAAAACTGAAGATTTAATTCAAGAAACAGATATTACGGGATTAATGGTGCTAAAAAATGACACTATTCTTTTTGAAAAGTATTATCAAGAAAATACACCGGAAGACCACACTATAGGATGGTCTGTAACCAAATCAATTGTTTCAGCACTAGTAGGCATTGCTCTTAAAGAAGGTCATATAAAAGGTGTCAATGATTCCGTAAATCAGTATTTACCAGAATTAAAGGGTTCAGCCTACGAGCATGTCACCATAAAGAATCTTTTGCAAATGTCATCAGGTGTGAGTTGGAATGAAGATTATAGTGATAGCGATTCCGACATCAATCGGTTTGGTAGAACTCTGGCATTAGGGCGTTCGTTTGAATCCTTTGTAAAAACCTTAAAATACGACAAACCGCAAGGCACTTTCAACCGCTATAATAGTTCTGATACGCAGGTTTTAGGTATGATAGTCTCGAGGGCAACAGGTACTACAGTATCCAACTATCTAGAGAAAAAATTATGGCAACCATTGGGAATGGAGCGAAAAGGATATTGGGTTATTGACAATCAGGGCAATGAATTCGCAGCAGCCGGTTTAAGTGCTTCCCTTGTGGATTACGCTAAATTCGGATTGTTATTTCTACATGAAGGTAACTGGAATGGTAAACAACTAATTCCAAAAAAATGGGTGTCGCAATCCATTACTCCCGATGCACCCCATCTCCTTCCTGGTGAAAATGAAAATTCAAATAATGATTTCGGTTATGGATTTCAATGGTGGGTCTTTGAAGGGGGCGAAGGAGAGTATGCAGCTATGGGTATATACAATCAATTAATATATATTAATCCAAAACGCAATATTATCATTGTAAAATCGGCAGCAAATAATAATTATGGTATCACAAATGATGAAAGTAGTTTTAGAGAAAAAGAATCAATAGCGTTCTTACGCGCAATTGTAAAATCAATTGACAATTAATTCGCCCCTAAAAGGAAGTCATTCGTCCCAAACCCAATAAAATCAATAGCTAACTTAAAATGTCTCTCTAAATTTGTTTCAACTTTTAAATCCATTCGAAATGAAAAGATATAGTATTTTAATTCTACTACTCGTTGCTTTTAATGGCATCGCACAAGAAAAAAACAATAATATTCAGAGCCAACTTGATAAAATAGTTGAAGATAAAATGGTGATGGGTGTTGCTGCAGCTTATGCTGTAGATGGTGAAATTATTGAACAAGCTACAGCCGGTTATACAGATAAAGATACAGGAAAGCTTTTGGACTCCAATACTAAAATGCGAATGGGTTCCATAGCTAAAACAATGACGGCTTTGGCGGTTATGCAATTGGTTGAACGAGAGAAAATTGACTTAGATGCTCCTATACAAACTTATTTACCCGATTATCCCAAACATAAAAAAACACAAATAACCATAAGACACCTATTATCACATACCTCTGGTATTTCGGGGTATAAAGATGGTCGGGAGTCAAATACAACCACAGAGTACCCAACTTTGTATGATGCACTGAGCCTATTTAAAGACCGTGACTTGTTGTTTGAGCCGGGCACTCAATATTCGTATACTACCTATGGCTATACGGTATTGGGTGCAATCCTGGAAAAAGTTACTGAGCAAACTTTTGAAGCCTATATGCACCAAAATATTTTCGTTAAAGCGGGAATGACCCATACGGGCGTTGAAAAATTTGGAGAAGTATTGGAAAACGAATCAAAACTATACACTCGAAATAATGGTAAGGGAAAGGCAAAACCTGCCAAAGAAAATAATTTGAGTAATAGAATTCCTGCCGGTGGTTTTTATACGACAATAGGTGATATGCTAAAGTTTGGCGATGCGGTTATCAACCACACACTAGTAAAAAAAGAAACACTTAAAGAGATGCGCCAACATCACAGTTTAGAAAAAGAAAATAATGCCTATGGATTCGGTTGGTTTTTGTACAACCCGAAACCCTATGAAGGTGCTATTATAGGACATTCTGGAGCACAAACTGGATGTACTTCGTTTCTTTTTATTGTTCCAGAGAAAAAAGCGGTAAGTATTATTCTTTCAAATACTTCACGAGCACAATCTAGTGTTAATCCCATTGCGAATGATTTATTGCGATTATCTTTAAGTAAGACGACTATAAATGAATAGTCTATTTTGATTTAAAACCTGTACAATAGAAAAATATTTACGATTTTATGGTTAGTATTTGTGTGAGTACATTCGTAAATCTATTCAATTGCTATTACCCATATTCAAAACACAATATATTAGATGAAGAAAATCTTGATAACTGGAGGGTTTGGTAAAATAGCAAAACATTTTGTTCAAAATTTCAATCATAAATATGAAATAACCCTTGCTGACATTATAACAGATGACAAGACTTTTACCGAAAATGTACGAATTGAAAGAGCGGATTTAATGGATTTTAGAATTTGCTCAAAACTATGCCGAGGAATTGACACCATTATCCATTTAGCAGGAATAGTTGACCCAGTTTCAGAATCAGAAAAAATTCTAGAAACAAACATAAAAACAACACAGAATATTTTTAAAGCGGCCGTAGAATCAAAGTGTAAAAGGTTAATTTTTGCCAGTAGTGCCCAGACAATCGAAAGTTATCCGATTGACGTGCAAGTTACCAAGGATATGCTTGTAAAACCGAAAAACATTTACGGAGTTTCAAAATGTTTCGGAGAAGCGTTGGCAGCATACCATGCGAATAATAATGGCATTTCTGCAATTTGCTTGAGAATTGGAGCTTACGAGTTTCCAAAGGACTTTACCGAAATGAATGCACGTGATTTATCTGCATTTTTGCATCCTGATGATTTTAACCAATTATTGATTGGATGTATAGAAACAACTAATATCCAATACGAAGTGCTAAACGCAATTTCAAATAATAGACACAAAAGACTAGATATAACAGAGTCTATAGAAAAAGTTGGATATCAGCCAAAGTATGATTCGTTCACCTTGTTCAGACTTGTGGCGGATTAAAAACTGAATATAATTACGAACATGGGAAGACCTATTTTAGACAAAAAAATTACTGTTCAAAATTTCAAAGATTTTTATTGGCTAAAAGTGGAATTAACTAAATTTTGCAGTAAAAATGGAATTAATAGTGACGGAGGAAAAATAGAAATATCAAATAGAATTATAGCATATCTTGAAACAGGAAAAATTCCAAAAACAAAATCTATAAAAAGACAAAAACTACCAAATCCAACTGAACCAATAACAAAGGAAACTATCATTGGTATTGAATATAGAAGTTATCGAGAAAAGAAAGCTTTTTTTAAAGCTATTGTTGGTAATAAATTTCACTTTACTACACACCTATTAGACTATTTCAAAAAGAATACGGGCAAAAAAACGTATTCAGATTTGATAAATGAATGGCATAAAGAACAGCGATTAAAAAGAGATCCTAATTTCTTAAAAGTAATAGCCCCGCAATTTGAATATAATACTTACATAAGGGATTTTTTAAAAGACAATCCGAATAAGACCAGAAATGACGCCATTAAGTTTTGGATGATTAAGAAATCAAAACGAGGAGACAATAAATATTCTAAAACTGACCTAAAATTATAGAAAATAAGAAGCTAATACCAGAATAAAAATCAAAAAGTACAAAAGCAGATGCCAAAGACATAACTAAATTAACTATTCGGTTTAAAGCGCATTGGAATTATGGTAAAAACCAATTTGAATAACACTATTTAAAAACAATATAAAATCTACAAATAGGAGAATAGTTAATAATTTATGATGAGCAACTGTATATAGACTAGTAAGTTTACAAGGCAGTTGTATGTCAGTTGAGAAAGAACAATGATTGAATATAAAATAGAATATAAATTGGGTGTTGACGAATTCAAAGAAGTTTTAGTCAATTCTACTCTTGGAGATAGAAGACCCGTAAATGATCCTGACCGACTTGCCAAAATGTTGGAACATGGAAATTTAATAATAACTGCACGGGATAATGGAAAACTTGTTGGAATCAGTCGCTCAATGACTGATTTTATGTTCTGCACCTATTTGTCGGATTTAGCAGTTAATAAAGATTATCAAAAACAAGGGATTGGAAAAGAATTAATACGACAAACCAAATTAAATGCACCAAAAGCAAAACTCATTTTACTTGCTGCTCCGGAGGCTATTCCGTATTACCCAAAAATAGGAATGACACAATATGAATTTTGTTATTTTTTGGACGACATAAACAAATTGAAAAAATAAAACCACCACACAACCAAACCTGCAAACGATATGGGTTTCAGACTTAAACGAATGGTTTGTGCACTCCTGCTACAGGCAGTCAAGTTGATAAAGTCCCCTCAATATTTGGCCCCGACGCTACGGGGTTGCTTTTTAGAAGAACTAAGAAAAATCAAAAAAGCCGTATGGAATCAAAATTGCATCTGTCTGTAAAAAACTAAACCGTAACCGCCTGATTCAAATACCTACGAAATGGAAGCATTTCTTTGTAAACCGAAATCAGCTTTTTACCAAAGTCTTTTTTGAGTACTTCTTTTGAAGAAAACTCCATTGCGACTGCAAAGGTTTTATTTCGTAATAAATCAATATGCAGATGGTCATTTGAAAAGCCTTTGGGAGCATTTGTGAGCTTTACATCTTCATACAAACCGCCAAAGGTCTTTTTGAAGGATTTTTTATTCAGGATCTTCTGCAATTCCTCCCCATCGTAATCAATAGCATCTCGAATACTTCGCAGTCGTTTTGGGTCGGGGCGCCAAAGTCCACCAGCAAACATGCAACGTTCTATTCCGATTTCAACATAGAAGTCTCCCGTGTTCGGGCGTTTGTCCAATCCCGCCCCAAAATGGTCTTTATAAATAGGTTTGTTGGGATGGAACATTAAATTGTTATTGATGCGGTTGATTCCTTTTTTACCGGGCGTATCGTAATATTCGTTATCAATAGCCGCTAGTTTGACATTCATTTCATCCAACCAGCCAATAAAATCATCACGTACTTCCTTGTACCACTTTCGATTGGCATCCATCCATTCCTTGTTGTTGTTCTTTTGAAGTGCTTTGAGGAAGTTGATTTGGTTTTGGAAATCCATAAATTGAAAGTACGAAATACGAGGTTAGAAATACAAAGTTAAATCAAAAAGGCAGTCACATCGAGCGGAGTCAAGATTTGCTGGGTTCCTAAACCCGTTCTCGACTCCGCTCGAACTGACTGTAGAGTTAAAAAGAAATTTTAAAACCCTCTATCACCTCCAACTATATCACCAAGGGTTCCTAATATACTTCCTTCACCTTTGTCCTTACCGCCTCTGGGAATTGAAGCCAGTACCCTACCGGCTAATCTGCTAAATGGCAATGATTGCACATATACTGTTCCTGGACCACGCAGCGTTGCAAAGAAGAGTCCTTCGCCTCCAAAGACGGTATTTTTGATTCCTCCAACAAACTCGATATCATAATCCACCGTTTGACTAAATCCTACAATACAGCCTGTATCTACTTTTAAAACTTCTCCAGCTTTAAGTTCTTTTTTGGCCATGGTTCCGCCGGCGTGAACAAAAGCCATACCATCACCCTCTAATTTTTGCATGATAAAACCTTCACCCCCAAATAGGCCTCTTCCAAGTTTTTTAGAGAATTCGATTCCAACTTGAACACCTTTGGCAGCGCAAAGAAAAGCATCCTTTTGACAGATGAACTTGCCTTGCTTTTCAGATAAATCTATAGGTAGGATTTTTCCGGGATACGGAGAAGCGAAGCTTACTTTCTTTTTTCCTTGTCCAATATTCAGGAAAGCGGTCATAAATAAACTCTCCCCTGTAAGCATTCGCTTTCCAGCTGAAAAAATCTTTCCGAGAACTCCTTTTTCTTGATTAGAGCCGTCTCCAAAAATGGTGTCCATTTTAATATCTGAATCCATCATCATAAAACTTCCGGCTTCAGCTACAACAGCCTCTTGCGGGTCAAGTTCTATTTCAACATACTGCATTTCTTCTCCGTAAATCTCGTAATCTATTTCGTGTGCGTTCATAAATAATGATTTTAATTTCATTCCCAAGCCCGTGCTGAATTCATTTCAGTAAAGAAGGGAATCTATTATTGATTGATGCCTATTGGTGCGAAAATCTCAATTTTTGTTACATTATAATTTATTACATGCGGATAATGCCTCTTCAATACCGTCGTATAATTCTCCTGAGTTAATCGGTAGATTCAATCGAATAGATTTTTTTTTGAAGTCATACTTTCCTGAACCACGATTAATAGTCGAATTAATTTCTAAAAATTGATTATTTCTATTTATTGAAACCATTTTGGAATTTTTTAATAGTCGATTGACATTTTTCTGATTGGTTAGTTCGCCAACTTTCCGATACCAATTTCTTGCGAAGTCCTGTTTAATATGCCAAATAGAATCATCTAAATGTCTTAAAACCTTATTCTCTAGATTCAAAAAATCTACATCCTTATCTAACCTTGTAATATTTTCTGAATAAATACCACCATTGTCTTTCACAGTATGTACTGTTGTTATTATATAAAATTGAGGGAAGTCAATTAAATTAACTCTTTCCCATTTTGTTAATCTCTTTCTTTTCCATGGAAGTTTGCTGACAAAAGCCCGGAAATTTTGTTTGAAGAGAATTTTAAATATTAAATATCTGGTTTTAATGTTCATTAATAATCTAAGTCTTCAACCTAACCGTCCACTCAAACTTAAAAGTAGAGACCACTACTCCATCTGAATTTACGCCGACGGACTTCATCCAAATGGTTTGTCCTTCACCTGTAGCAATTGTATTTGCTAAAGCTTCTTTTATCAAATGACCGTCTTCACAGGTGAAGGTAATTCTGCCGACCGCCTTTTTCGTAAAGTTTGCTGTGTTATTCTGTACAAGCATTGAAATTTTCCGTCCGCTCTCTGCGATTTGGCTACTTACCATAGCACCTGTGGCTAACTCTGCCGCCATACCTTGCACCGCCCAAAACATAGAGTTAAACGGATTTTGATTTCGCCATCCATACTTCACACTAGCCACAGCTTTGGAGTCATCCATATATTTCAGGCGAACCCCACTCCACCACGCGGAGGGTAATTTAAAGAACATAAAAGTATTGACTTTGCCCGCAGATACTGCCATTTTCAAATATTTAGAGGCTAAAAATACTTAAAATAATCAAGATAGTATTTGTTAATATTATGTTAAATTTAAGTACTATGTGTTGCATAGTACTGTTTTTTAAACATATATTTGCATAGACAGATATTAGGTATATCTAAATGTCACCCTGAACGCAGACGAAGGGCATCAATCAAAAAACGAATAATCATGACTGAAACATTAACAAAGCACGAAAGAAATTTAGCAGCTGTAATACATGCTTCTACATTTTCCAAGTTCTTTATTCCATTTGGGAATTTCATTCTTCCTTTAGTTTTATGGACAGCCAATAAGAAAGAACATGAGTTTGTGGACCATAACGGAAAGCAAGCTTTGAACTTTCAAATAAGCCTACTCCTCTACTCTATTGTTTTGGGTATTATCAGCATTCCGTTTTTCATAGGTTTCTTTCCTGATGTTTTTGATTTTGACCCATTCGGTTTTAATCACCTAAACGATTTTAATATAAGCTTTGATAGCGATGATTTTCGATTCGGCTCTTGGTTATTACCTGTAGGCATAGCTGGATTGCTACAAGGAGCTTTGTTCATCGTCAATATTGTATATACCATTTTGGCAACGATACGAACAAACGAGGGGCAAACTTTTGAGTACCCTATCACCATAAAATTTATAAAGTAATGCTACTACTAAAACACATAGTCACCATAATAGTAATGATGTTATTAACTATCATTACTGCCTCGGCTCAAGTAGCAGAAAGCTCTGAGTTGTACCAGGTATTAAAAAAGCAGGATAGTATTTTATTCAACGCGGCATTCAATACCTGCGACACGAATACATTGGAAGGCATGTTTACCGAAGATTTTGAATTTTATCATGATAAAGGTGGATTCAGCGAGGGGAGAGATGCATTTCTTAACCCAATGAAGGTGAATTGTGCAAATTGGAATTCCAAAGAGCCACAACCTTCCAGAAGAATTCTGATGCCCAACAGTTTGAAAGTATTTCCGCTATATAAAAACGGAGAGCTTTATGGAGCAATTCAGCACGGTATCCACCGTTTCGAATCACTGGATCAGAACAAGGATTACCAAAAAGGAGATGTTGCTAAATTCACTCATGTTTGGATAAAAGAAAACAATATATGGAAAGTAAAACGCGAACTAAGTTACGACCATCAATATAAACCGGAATAAGCAAGGTGTTAATCATACCATTAAGAGTTTATTCATCAATCAAGAACAAGAGTTTTTCATCATCAATCAAAAATTAATCAGGATGTTTATTTATCATTCAAAAAACGAACAGTTAATCTATGCAGACAATCACATCAAACACAAAAGGGAAGTCTCGGCATAAAAAGCAAAAAGAAGTTATGAACGTAGAAAACACAAAAGCACAAATGCGCAAAGGAGTGTTGGAGTACTGCATACTATCTATCCTTAACGGACATGACAAGTACGCCTCCGAGATTCTCAGTACCCTCAAAGACGCAAAAATGCTGGTGGTCGAGGGAACCATTTATCCGCTATTAACAAGGTTGAAAAACGCGGGGCTACTCAATTACCGTTGGGAAGAATCAACCTCAGGACCGCCTCGAAAATATTATACCTTGACCGAAACAGGCAAGCTTTTTCTTAAGGAATTAGATTCTACCTGGGACGAATTACGAAGCGCAACAAATCTGGTAACTAAAAATAAATAGTTTAAAACTAGCAGTTAAATAACTAAACCTTGAAACAAGTTCAGGGTGAAAACATCAAAAAATGAACAAGACAGTCAACATAAATCTAGCCAACATCCTCTTTCACATTGATGAAGGGGCATTCAATAAAATGCGGCTTTACTTAGAATCGATAAGACGATCCTTTGCCAACACTCCCGGTAGTGACGAAATACTAGCGGATATCGAAGCACGTATCGCAGAACTATTCCATGAAAAATTGGAAAACGAAAGACAGGTTATTACCGATAAAGAAGTAGACGAAGTCATAACCATCATGGGGCAACCCGAAGATTATATGGTTGACGAGGATATTTTCGAAGATGAACCAAAAGCAAAACGCTCGTCAGTACAAAGAAGAAGCAAAAAACTATACAGAGATACTGAAATGAAGTATGTAGCTGGTGTCTCGTCAGGTCTTGCTCACTATGTAGGTGTAGACCCATTATGGGTCCGATTATTATGGATTGTACTAACCATTGGTTCTGGAGGTGGTTTCATCTTGCTCTATGGTTTACTATGGATTTTAATTCCGGAGGCTACCACAACCTCGCAAAAATTGGATATGCGGGGGGAGGATATCAACATCAGCAATATAGAGCGTAAGGTCAAGGAAGGCTTTGATGATGTTGCGGAAAAAGTAAAAAATGTCGACTATTCCGAAGTTGGCAACAAAGTAAAAAATGGTGGAAAAACCTTCTTCGATACTATTGGAGACATTATAATGTTTTTCTTTAAAATCTTTGGAAAGTTCATCGGCATTATTTTGATAATCGTAGGTGCCGCCACTATAATAGGAATGTTCATTGGCATGCTGACTTTAGGAACCTTAGACTGGTTTCACCTGCCTGGGCTAGATGGCGTTTTAAATAACCTAACTGGAACACCAATTTGGTTGGTATCCCTGCTAATTTTCTTCGCTATTGGAATCCCATTTTTCTTCCTCTTGTATTTAGGATTGAAAATATTAGTGAACAATCTAAAATCCATAGGGAATATTGCCAAATTCTCTTTACTTGGTCTATGGTTGATCTCTTTGATTTCATTAATTGTTATGGGAGTTCGTGAGGCAGCCTCGCATGCGTTTACTGGAAGCATAACACAAGAAAGTGAACTGTTTTTAGAGAATCAATCAGACCCTTTGAACATTCAGTTGGCAGCAACGGAATTGTGGGACCAACAAAAACAAATGCGAGTGAACGATATGGTAATGGTCTATGACAATGATGGAACTCCTGTTTTACTCTCTGATGATGTCAGATTCAACCTGAAGAAGTCGCAAGATTCGACGATACGAATTTCAATTCGCAAAGAAGCCAACGGTCCATCGTACGATGATGCTCGAAGTACGGCTGAAAAAATAGAATATAGTTATAGTCTAAACGGAAATAATTTAGTTTTAAATGATTTTTTGACTACTTCGGATAAAAGTAGGTTCAATGATCAAGAAATAAGGGTAAACCTTTATTTACCAGTAGGAACAACTATAAAATATACACCTTCAAGTAGTCGAAATTGGGTCGTTCGAAGCGAAAGGAACAGAGGAGACGTTGAATTGGATGAAGCAGTTTGGAAAATGGGCTTTGATGGCGAATTAAAATGTCAAGAATGTCCAGAAAAGGATGATGATGAGAACGATGAAGAGGATAATAAGATTATCATTAATGAAGACGGTATAGACATCGATATCAAAGATGGTGAAGAATCTTTCAAAATGAAAATAGGAGAAGATGGTATTGATATCAAGGCCAAAGATGAGAATGAAGAAAACGAAAACCTTGATATCGAAATCAATGAAGATGGCGTAAAGCTGAAAGCAAAGGATAATGACAACTTTTAAATACAGTTCATCATAAATTTTTGACAGTTCAGTTAATCCTATTGTACAAATAGAAAGAAAAACAACAATTTTACATCAACAAAAAACAATCAATTAATCAGTGAACTTGTTACAGATACCGAAACAGGTTCAGCACAAAAACATCAGTCATGACAACATTAGTAAGAATCGCAATCGCTCTCTTAATGAGCTTATTTTTATCGTCCTGTGGATTTGATATTCAAATCGGCAATTTTGGAACAGGTAAAAAAGGAAATGGAGTAGTAGTAACCGACACACGAACGGTTTCCGAGGATTTCACAAAAGTATCAGCCTCAGAGGGCTTAATGGTCTATGTGACCCAAGCAAATGAATTCAGCATTGAGGTAGAAGCCGACGAAAATGTGATAGACCTCATTGAAACTGATATTAGAGATGGTAAGCTTCGCATTCATGCTGAGCAAAATATTGGTAGGGCTACTAAAAACATTTACGTCTCCTTACCAAAGGTTACCGTACTTAGAAGTTCAAGTGGAGCACATCTGACCACAAAAAACACCATCAAGACGAATGAACTTGAAATAGATGCTAGTAGTGGTGCACAATTAGATTTAGATGTAGCTACCAATGAAATTGACATTGATGCTAGTAGTGGCGCTAATCTTAGTGTTACCGGTACCGCAGATGAAGCTGTGGTTGACGTGAGTAGTGGCGGCAACATAAATGCAAAAAACCTTGAGACTCGAACATGCAATGCAGACGCCAGTAGTGGTGGAAACGTAAAAATACAAGTTTCAAAATCTCTTGTAGCTGACGCAAGTAGTGGCGGAAACATTTCATATTCAGGTGATCCAAATGTCGAAAAAAAGAAATCGGTTTCTGGCAGTGTACATAAATACTAAAATACATTTTTAGGTTGTAAGGGGCACACTCAGAAATGGTTGGGCCTCTTCTTTTCAATTTCATCAATCTTCCTACCTAGTTGTAGGCATCAAATCAATCAATCATGTCTTTAAAGAAAAAAATCAAGCGCTGTACGCTTGTACTTGCCATTTTATTACTTATTGGGATTTCTGTTATTCTTTATCTAACTAAAGATGAAATCAATGCCACATCAGATAACGTAGAAGCTCACCTTGAATCTTTCTATAATTCAGAACGAATGGGAGGGTTTGCTGTATCCGTATTCACAAAGGATAGCATTTTGTATAGTAAAGGCTTCGGGTATGCTGATATAGAAAAAGGAATTCCGTATACCACAAAAACACAACAATATATCGCTTCAGTATCCAAAACAAGTATTGGTATCGCCCTTCTAAAAGCTCAAGAATTGGGGTTTTTGAAGATTACTGACGCAATTAACATGCACTTACCTTTTGAAGTTAAGAATCTTAGTTTTCCAAATGATGAAATTACTATTGCCCATTTGGCCACGCACACATCATCTTTAAATTACAATGAAGCCGTCGTTGAATCACTTTACATTGAAGACTCTTTGAAGAATAAATTACTACGACCCTTTATGGAAAACTACTTTGTAAATGGATCCTATGGAAAAGTTCTATTTACCAAGAATAAACCAGGCGATAACTGGAACTACTCTAACATCGGCGCTGCCCTTGCTGCTTATATTATTGAATATAAATCTGGACTGTCATACGATGATTTTACTAAAAAATACATTTTCAAACCTCTTGAAATGAAAAGTACGCATTGGTTTGCATCCGAAGCAGATAGCAATTATGTTTCCTCTTATTATGAACCCCAGGAAGCTGGTGGGATAAAAAAAGTAGAAAACAATGGGGTTATTCTATATCCTGCAAGAGACATGCATACCAATGTTGAAGATTTAACACGTTATGGTCAAAGCATATTAGGTATAGATGCTCATCTACTAACGAAAGATTCATATGAACTTATGCTAAGCAAAAGACTAAAAGGTTCCGTAAGTGGCAAAAATACTGACAATCAAGGTATTTTTTGGATGATAGACAGAAATCAATATGGTGTTAACTATCAACTAACTGGTTATAATGGAGGAGATTACTGCATAAATACTATATTTCAATTTGACCCGGTAACCGAAATAGGCTATGTTTTTATTTGAAATACGGGGCAGTCAGAGGCAAATAGATCTAACCATATATTAATATTTAATACATTGGTAAGTCTAGGGGATCATGTAATTCTAAACAACCCTAATGCCACTTCTGGTGATAAATTAGCACATCGTTGGCACAACGCATATAGTCGTGTTATCAGTCTCTTTTAGATTCATATTTTTGGACTTCAATGGTCATGAATATATCAAATTTTGATGGGTTTTCTTTTTAAAGCCATTGTATTTTGGAAACCTATTCGGTCTTTATATCTTAGAGGAAATCTATTTTGACCAATGCAACTATCATTAAAAAAGTATACACTCAGTCTCAAACATACGTTCCGCATTTCAAGAGAAGCCCATGATAAGCAAGATACCCTAGTAGTTGGTCTCTCTTTAAATGGAAAAACGGGATATGGTGAAGCAACCACTAATCCCTATTATAAAATTTCCATAGAGAGTATGATAGCTGAAATTACAGCTGTTGAAGGTGATTTGGCAACATTCGATTTTACAACTCCCGAGGTACTACATGCCTTTTTAATTTCCAAAGCATTGAGCAACTTTGCCATTTGTGCCTTGGATCTCGCTGCACATGATTTATATGGAAAACTAGAGGGCAAACCGCTCCATAAAATTTGGAAAACAAACATAGACAACTACCCTATTACAAATTATACTATTGGCTTGGCATCCATTGATGAAATGGTGGCCAAAATGAAGGAAACCCCTTGGCCTATCTATAAAATCAAATTGGGCACGGATAATGACGTCGCGATTATAAAAGCATTACGAAAGCATACAGATGCTACCTTTCGCATTGATGCGAATTGCGCGTGGTCAGCAAAAGAAGCTATTTTTAACGCCCCCTTACTTAAAGATTTGGGTGTGGAATTTCTAGAGCAGCCCTTAAAAGCAGATGACTGGGAAGGCATGGAGCAGGTCATGCATCAAAGTGTACTGCCGGTGATTGCAGATGAGAGTTGTATTGAAGAAACTGATGTAGAAAAATGTGCGCTCCATTTCTCCGGAATTAATATCAAACTTACAAAATGCGGGGGTCTTACTCCTGCCCTTCGAATGATTAAAAAGGCCAGAGCTTTAGGTCTTAAAGTTATGGTAGGCTGCATGACAGAATCTACAGTTGGTATCTCGGCAATTGCACAATTACTCCCACAACTAGATTATGTTGACATGGACGGGGCTATGCTTCTTAATGACGATATTGCTCAAGGAGTTGTCATTTCTTCAGGTGGAAAAGTAATCTTTCCTGCATTGGGAGGAAGCGGCGTAACTATGAATTCATGACCTATTCTATTGATGCATTTCCTGGAAGAACCATTTCCGTAAACGGAAAATCCTATTTGTATTTTGGAGGAACCTCCTATCTGGGACTTCAAACAGATGCAGCTTTTCAAGAAATATATCTTGAGAATCTGAAAAATTACGGCACGAACTATGCTGCCTCTCGGAAAGCCAATGTGCAAATTTCTGTTTTTGAGGAAGTAGAAGCTTATTTAGCAGGTTTGGTGGGTAGTGAAAGTTGTATCACAATGTCCTCTGGGTATTTGGCAGGACAATTGGTCGCGCAAAGTCTGAATTCAGATACCCATGAATTGTTTTATGCTCCAGAATCACATTCTGCGGTTCATATTCCTGGTAAGGAAACTTATCAAAATTTTGGCGATTTAGGTACAGCCATTACTGCCCATTTTAAGTCGAGCAAAAGCACTCCAGTGGTTTTTACAGATTCTATACTAGTTTTGGAAGGTGCATACCCAGATTTTTTGGGACTTAGAAAGCTTCCATTGGAAGAAATCATTCTTGTCATTGACGATTCTCATGGAATAGGTATCGTTGGAAAAAATGGAAATGGCGCCTATGAAAGGGTTAAACAACTCAATGCAAAAGAAGTGATTGTCTGTTGTTCTTTAGGCAAGGCATATGGCATACAAGCTGGAGGAATCTTTGGCACAAAAAGCCGGATAGAACATTTTAAAAATACTGATTTTTTTGGTGGAGCCAGTCCCGCACCCCCTGCTGCGATGGCAACTCTTTTTAAGGGAGAAAAGATATTCGAAGAAAAAAGGAAGCTATTGAATCAAAATATTCAATGGTTTGTGAAGTCTTTGAAAAATCTGAAGTTATTGAACTATTTAGATAACTATCCAGCTTTCTATTTTTCAAATCCAAAAATTGCTTCTTTCCTTGAAAAAAATAATGTCTTGATTACTAACTTCAACTATCCAAATGAAGATTCTCCATTAATGAGTCGAATCGTACTTTCAGCAGCTCATACCAAGGAAGATATCGCTGTTCTAGCTGAACTTTTAAATTCTCTGTAAATATCATTTCCTAAAAATAATTACTCCTTAATTTCACTATTCTTAATTATTTACAAAAATATTGATAATTTGTTAAAATTTTCGTAACTTTTTAGAGTTCCCCAGTACTGATAACACTAAAATCTACTACTATGAAAAAACTACTCGGATTGGTTTTTTTGATGTTAATTCTTGTATCTTTTACCGAATTCACATCTTCAAAACAACAGACAACAGCAAATTCATTAGAAGGCACGTGGGAACTTGTTAATCGTTACAACTACGATCAAGGCAATGTTACAGATACCCTTTTAAATGTAAACGGATATCGACAAATCAAAATTTATAGTAAAGGAAAAGTGATGTGGACGCGCCACTCCCCTGATGATCCTAACGAGTGGTTTGGATATGGGTCTTACACGAATACAGCTGACGAATTGGAGGAAAGGCTAGAATATGGTTCAGCAACCATGATGGCTATTCAGGATACAGTTCAAGTTTTCAAATTTGAACTGCATCTATATGAAGATAGTTTTAGTCAAATTTCTTTAGATGAAAATGGAAGTCCTGAATCCTCTGAAAACTACAAGCGAATAGATTAATCATATTTATCCCAATAAAAAAGCCGCTATTTACAATACCGGCTTTTTTATAAAGTATCTTTTTATTTAAACGACTTCTTCGGCAGTCTCTACTGAAGCGAGATAGCGTTCAGCATCTAAGGCTGCCATACAACCAGTACCCGCCGCAGTTACAGCTTGACGGTATTCCTTGTCTTGAGCATCCCCGCTGGCGAACACACCAGGAAGGTTTGTCTTTGTAGATTTTCCTTCGGTAATCAAATACCCCGTTTCATCCATATCTAACTGGCCCTTAAAAATATCAGTATTAGGCTTGTGACCAATCGCAATAAATAATCCCGTAATAGCAATATCTTCTTTCTCACCTGTTTGGTTATTTACCATTCGTAAACCTTCAACCACTTGGTCACCTAAAACCTCATCAACTTCAGTATTATACCGGACTTCAATATTCTTGAGGCTGTTTACACGATGCTGCATCGCCTTAGAAGCTCGCATATAATCTTTACGCACTAACATAGTCACTTTGTTACAAATATTTGCCAAATACGAAGCCTCTTCTGCAGCAGTATCACCAGCGCCCACAATCGCTACATCTTGACCCTTATAAAAGAAACCATCACAAACGGCGCAGGCGGAAACACCACCACCGCGTAGCTTTTGCTCACTTGGTATGTTTAAATATTTGGCTGTAGCACCTGTGGAAATAATAATAGTTTCCGCTTCAATTACCTTATCTGAATCATCGATAGTTGCTCTGTGAATTCCACCAACTTCCTTACTCAGTTCCACTGCAGTTACCATACCTATTCGTACTTCCGTACCAAACCGTTCGGCCTGCTGCTGTAATTGCACCATCATTGTTGGACCGTCAATACCTTCTGGATATCCAGGAAAGTTGTCTACCTCTGTAGTGGTGGTCAATTGCCCACCAGGCTCCATGCCTGTATATAATAGGGGTTTCAAGTCCGCTCTAGCAGCATAAATCGCGGCGGTATAACCCGCAGGGCCTGAACCAATAATTAATGTTTTTACTCTTTCAATTTGCTCTGACATATTCCTATTCTTCTAAAATAATATAAAACAAAAGTAGGTTTTTTGACAAAAACCTTACAGTTAAGTTATTAAAAGTTTTTCATCAAAAAATCACCCAAAACGGGCAAACATTCACTTTTTTCGCACAAAAAATTAATCTTTCTTATATTTTTTTTTAAAACAATTCTTGCTTCAGTGTATCACTCCTGTTGCCTTAAAAAAACAGGCGGAGACAAAATCCACCCTTTTGTTACGGTCTATTTAAATCTTGTATTTAAATGTAATTCCAATAAAAACAGGGGTTTTAACACTTTTAAAAAAATGAATTCAGTTATCTTTGGCATCAAAGTTGAAGTAATACCTCCGAGAACTTTAATAAGGTATTTAGAACGCAAGTCATCAGAAATTACCAACTGATGTGTGAAAAGACTTTTAGCAAATGGAAACAAACAAACTAAGAACTATTGTTGTAGATGATTCTTCGCTCCAACGAATGGCAGTTAGTAAACTGATAAACGACCACCCCCATCTTGATTTAGTTGCTGAGTACAATAATGGTATGGAAGCCTATAAAAATGTTGAGAAAAATCAAATAGATTTAATTTTTCTTGATGTTGAAATGCCCATTCTAGATGGGTTCGAGTTCATTGAATCTTTATCTAATATTCCGCAAATCGTATTGATAACCAGTAAGCCTGACTATGCTCTTAAGGCTTTTGATTATGATGTCACTGACTATCTTTTAAAACCCATAACAAAGTCACGTTTTGCTGCTTCAATTAAAAAGGCACTTTTAAAGAGCGAAAAAACATCCCTAAATAAAGCTGATGAAGCTCATATTTATGTGAATAGCAATCTGAAAAAGGTCAAGGTTGTTATTAATGAAATCAAATGGATTGAAGGTTTAGGGGACTATATAAAATTGGTGACCGATGATTCAAATATTCTCGTCCTATCGACTATGAAGGCATTTATAGAAAAATTGCCACAAGATAAATTTCTGAGAATTCACAAGAGTTATATCGTAAATCTTGAGAAAATCGAAAAATTTAGTAGTGCACAGGTCGAGGTAGCCGGACAACAAATTCCGTTAAGCCGTTATAAAAAATTACAATTGGAAGAAGCATTGCTTAATGAAGAGCAAGATTGATATCAAATAATAGAAGTTCCGCCACTAGGCTGAACTTCAAAGGCTTCTAAGTCAATATTAAATGTTTTTTTGTAAGCATTAGTAGCTTCCTTCCTAAAATCTTCGACGGCATCTTCATGAACGATATTCAGCGTGCAGCCTCCAAAACCTCCTCCTGTTTGGCGAGCACCTAAAACCTCAGCGTTGGTCTTTGCAAAATCAACCAAGAAATCAGACTCCGGACAACTTACTTCATAAAGCTTACTTATTCCATGATGGGCTTTGTATAACAGATTGCCTATAGCTTTCAAATCTTTCTTCTTAAAGGCTTCGACCATTTCAAGTACTCTTTTATTCTCATCAATTATAAAAGAGCATCTATTGTAAACTGTTTGGGTCATTTCGTTCTTAGATGCCTCCAACATATCCCTCGTAGCATCTCTAAGGGATTTAATGTGCGGATTTCTTTTCTTCATTGTGGCAACACCTTCTTCACATTCTTGTTTTCGAGTATTGTATTCACTAGAAGCTAAAGTATGCTCAACTTTAGTGTTCAACATGATAATTTTATATGGATAAATATCAATCGGAATGTGCTGGTATGCAAGAGATTCACAATCCAAAAGAATAACATTTCCTTCTTTGCTCATTACAGAAGCGAATTGATCCATGATTCCACATTGTGTTCCTACATAAGAATGCTCCGCACGCTGGGAAAGTTCAACAATCGTTATTTTTGAAAGTCCTAAATCAAATAGTTCATTAAGACCATAGGCTAAACCACATTCCATTGCAGCTGACGAACTTAATCCTGAACCCAAAGGAAGGTCGCTCTCAATGGTGCAATCAAAACCTTTTACTTTATCGGTCAGTTTTGAAAGTTCATTAAGTACTCCTAAAACATAATTTTCCCATTCCGTAGCACTGATTGAAATGTTGTTAAGATTCAGTGAAAATCCCTCATATCCTACCGAATATATATTGCATACGTCGCCAGATCCATTCTTTTGAAGTTTGAACGTAATTTTATTGCCAATTGCGGTAGGAAGTACATAACCCATATTATAATCAGTATGCTCACCAATAAAATTGATTCTACCAGGGGAGGCTATCGTAAGTTCGGGTTTGAAATTTTCTAAAAACTGCATTCGTATTAATTATATGGGACTATTTCTTTTCTTTAGATTCTTCAATCATTGCTATTGTGGCTACCGTCCGAAATCCTAAATGTTCTTGAGCGGAATCTAAACTATTCGCCATCCGAGCGGATATACGATAACTAGCACAATAGGATTCACTACATAAAAATGAACCCCCTTTGATTACTCTTTCACGGGCATACCGGTCTCTTTCATTATATGGAGCACTGGCCCCTTGAGGGTTCAAAACGGTCTTACCATTTTGATACGTCTCATTATAATAACCTGTGTTATACCAGTCGTTCGTCCATTCCCAAACATTTCCTGCCATGTCGTACAAACCAAAATCATTTGAAGGGTAGGATTTCACTGCGGCCAGGCGTTCAAAACCATCTATTTTGGTATTCTTTACAGGAAATTCCCCTTCCCAAGTATTCGCCATTCTAGGAAGTACTGAAATATCATCTCCCCAGAAAAAAATGGTATTCTCTTGGTTTCCGCGAGCAGCACGCTCCCATTCAGCTTCAGTTGGAAGCCTTCTTTCCGACCACTTACAATATGCCAAAGCATCATCATAGGAAATATGCACTACAGGATAATTGTCTTTTCCTTTTATAGAACTTCCAGGGCCGTTGGGTTGCTTCCAATTGGCTCCTATTTTCCATTCCCACCACTGCGAAAAATCGTAGAGATTTGGTACAGAACTTTTTGTTTTTTTAAAAGTCAGTGAACCTGGCTGCATAATACTGTCATGGGGTCTTGGCGTTCCAACAGGGAGTTGTTTTTTCATTTCCTCCCAGTCAATCGCTCTTTCCGCTATAGTCCTATATCCTGTAGCAGCAACGAATTTTTTAAACTGGGCATTGGTGACTTCGGTGATATCCATAAAGAATCCATCAACTGCAACCTTATGAGCAGGTTTTTCATGTCCCATCGCCATCTCATCTTGTATTACGGCGCCCTGCATAAGGGTACCGCCTGGTATCCATACCATTCCTTCTGGAATGCTTACCGCTTCCGGTTTTTCAACCAATATATCTAACGTCTTCTCAACATTACTATCCGCAACAACTTCTTTTTCATCAGAAGTAGCCGTTTTGATGTTCGCCTTCTTATCTTCTTTACACTGAATCAGTATTCCAAAAAATAAAAGGCAAGCAAATAATTTAACCGGGTGGCTCATTTAAAGTTTAATTGAGATTTTGGAAGCGGCTAATTTACTTTTTTTCGGCAAGCAATCCTTCCTGAAGTATAGGAATTTCGAAATTTTCTAATTCTGGAATTTCCCGCTCGGCCTTAAATATTTCAGCAGCTTTTTCTAATACTTCTGGATGCAAAGCCGCAATGTTTTTTGTTTCCGTTGGGTCATCCTTCAAATTATATAGTTCCAAGGTAGGTTCTTTGTCATTTTTTAAGTTTTGGCGTACCACCTTCCAATCACCCATTCGAATTGCAACTTGGCCTCCATAGCTAGGAAATTCCCAGTACAGGAAATCATGCCCCTTTTGGGTTTCATCCGAAAGCATGGCTGGAAGTATACTAATGCCATCCGAAGTTTCGGTATTTTCATACCCAGCTACATCGCCAAAAGTAGCGAGCATATCATAATGTGCAGAAATGTGATCGCTCTTGGTGCCAGCTTTTATTTTATCGGGCCAGGATGCAATCATGGGCACTCGAATTCCTCCTTCATACAAATAGCCTTTACCTCTTCCGTATTCTCCTGCAAAGGGTTTAGCGCTTTCGAAAAATTCAGGGTCCGCACCTCCAGCATAGCTCGGTCCGTTATCCGAAGTAAAAACAATTAAGGTGTTGTCGTAAATGCCTTCGTCTTTCAGCTGCTGAACCAATTTCCCAATATTCTCATCCAAATAGGAAACCATTGCGGCATATGCAGCTCTGGGGTTTTTATGAGGAAAATAACCCTTATCTCCTAAGTAAGGTTCCTCTGCTCCAAATTTCTCAATATAATAATCAACCCATTTTTGGGGAGCTTGCAATGCTACATGGGGTATGGGGCTTGCCCAATACAAAAAGAAAGGTTGTTCTTTGCTACGATCCACAAAATCAGTCAATTCTTTAAACATCAATTCAGGACTATAATATTCTTGGTCAAATTGAGCATAACTTTCTTGGTCGTTTGGGTCAGCTCCTTCGGGCAATTTGGTTCCCGGTGGCACTGTGTCATTGGCAAAATGAACCCTGTTTCTATTCTTATACAAAAACAATGGATTATAGGTGTGTGCCTGTCGTTGACAATTATATCCATAGAAAAAGTCAAATCCCATATCGTTAGGGACTGATTTTGTATGCGGAGCTCCAAGTCCCCATTTACCAACTATTGCGGTCGTATATCCTACTTCTTTGAGCTTATGGGCCATTGTAACAGTGTTCGCTGGCATAGGTCCTTGTCCTTCTAATGTGGAATCCTTAGCCATGGCATAATGATCCCAAACAGCACCTCGCTCCTTCCATTCACTATTGCTTCTAATGTAGGCATGGCCGGCATGTTTTCCCGTTAAGAACATATTTCTTGCGGGTGCACAAACCGGTGCGCTGCTATAATGTTGTGTAAAAAGCATACCTCCTTTTGCCAAGGCATCAATATTTGGCGTTTCTATCTTTTCTTGAGCATATGCGCCAACTTCAGCATAACCTAAATCATCTGCAAGTATGTAGATGATATTCGGTTTAACAGATTGATTTTCGCTGGTGGTCTCTTTTACCTGCTCTTTGCAGGACAAAAAGAATGTCCCTGCTAGTAGCAGGGACAAAATTGATTTTTTAAAAAACATATAATCTGGTTTTGAAAACTATATTACAACACATTTTCCTGGTGTTGGTATATCATACCAGCCATCCGCATTGGGCTTTACCGGTGCGGGAGAATCCCAAGTTAAGTTATCAGGCACCAATGCTAAATTCGATTGCATCGCCTCATCCCATTTCACAACTTTTCCAGAATAAGTGGCCATTCTTCCTAAAATAGCGGTCATAGTACTTTTGGCTCCGTTTTCCCCATTGGCAATGACACCACCGTTTCGAATGGATTCAAAAAGTTTAACATGCTCCACTTCATAGGGATTGGGGTCATCTTTTCCTCTATGTTCAAAAATGGTACTACCGTCCCAGCCTTTTATTGTGGCATTATCTCCGGCTGTAGAAACCGTTCCTTTTGTACCTTGGAAAAATTCTGAAACTCGACGCATGGTGTCCGGTTGATGCCTACATTGACTTGCAATTACCGCACCACTAGGGTATGTGAATTCCACAAAGTGGTGATCGAAAATTTCTCCATGGTCTTTACCTGTTCGAACTTGGCGACCACCCATTCCTTGAGCAGAAATAGGATATTCGCCTATAAACCAATTCGCTACATCAATATTGTGAATGTGCTGTTCTAAAATGTGGTCTCCACACAACCAATTGAAATAGTACCAGTTTCTCATTTGATATTCCAGTTCGGTTTGACCTGCTTGTCGCTCACGCACCCATACCCCTGCACTATTCCAATACACTTGTCCAGAAACAATTTTCCCGATTTTATCCTGTTTTAGTTGATCCAGAGCTGCCAGGTAATTGTCTTGGTAGTGGCGTTGTAGACCAACAACTACATTTAACTTGTTGTCCTTGGCCTTCTTCGCAGCTGCCAAAACCTTTCGAACCCCAGGAACATCAGTAGCCACAGGTTTCTCCATAAACACATGCTTGCCGTTATTTATAGCATACTCAAAATGCTGAGGTCTAAACCCTGGAGGTGTTGCCAAAATCACAACATCAGCCAAATCCATTGCTTTTTGAGCGCCATCAAAACCAACAAAACGATTTTTCTCTGGAACATTTATCTTCTTAGTTTCGCCCATTTCTTTGGAAATGTTGGCCAAACTTCCTTGAAGTCTGTCTTCAAAGGCATCCGCCATTGCGACCAACTCAACATTATCATCGGCATTTAGTGCTTGAACAGCTGCCCCTGTTCCACGTCCTCCACATCCCACCAAGGCAATCTTCAATTTTTTATCATTGAAAAGATTTACCATGCCGCTCATTTGCACATTAGGCAAGAGCACCGCTCCTCCCGTAAACAAAGCGGATTTTTTAACGAAGTCCCTTCTAGATTTCTTTGAATCCCCATTTTTTTTATCATTTTTCATCGTAGCGTATTTATATCGTATCGGTTATTAATCTGATTATGAAGTTGTTTGTAAGTTAAAAAGAAAAAATCATTTAGTAAATACGGCTTTTGTGAAATTTCGTTTCTTCAAGACCTAAGCTTATAAATTACTTAAAAGTTCACACAATACTGGGGTCATAACCATTTGTTCTGCTTTCAAAACCATTTACATTCATAAACAACCATACTTTCAACTAAGTTTATTAAAGTAATAACCAAAACCTGTTCCATATCTTTTGAAAGCTTCTTATACACAATACATTATCATCCTCACCCTATTCATTTTTACTTCCCATATGTTATCATCTCAAGACTTTGATACAAAAACAAGGGTCAAACTCGAAATCAACGAAGACTGGGATTTCTATTTGGAAAAGAATCAGGGTACTCAACAAGAACTGCATTCGGATCGTGCCAAATGGGAACGTGTTTCAGTACCGCATACCTTGGAATTAGTTCCTATCGATGTTACTGGACTCGACTCCACCTATCAAACCAAATTTCACCGAAATGTCGGGTGGTATAAAAAACGGATTTCTACCAAAATCAGCGCAAACCTAAAAGTATTTATTGAGTTTGAAGGTGTCCATCAGGTCACGAATCTTTGGGTCAATGGAAAACATGTTGGAGAACATTCCATTGGTGGATATACGCCCTTCCATTTTGATATCACCGATTTCGTTTTCAAAGATGGTAGAGAAAACGAATTTCTTTTAAGTGCTGACAATCGTCTAAATGCCTCCGTTCCGCCAGACGGAAATCAATATGACTATATTAAATTCAGCGGATTGTACCGTGATGTTTATCTAGTAACTACTAACGAAGTATATGTGACTTTTCCTTGGGAAGACCAATATGCTGGTGTGTTCATGACAACCCCGTCAGTCACCCCTCAAAATGCCACCATTGATGTGAGAACCACGATTCGAAATGAAACATCTTCTACAAAAGAATGTAAACTAATAACACGGATAATTGACGACAATGAATTAGTAATCAGTAAGTTGGTGTCCAACAAACCAATTCTCCCAAATTCCGATAACACCTTTTCGCAAATCGGTGGTATTTCAGAAAATTTACGATTATGGTCGATTGAAAGTCCCTATTTGTATCGCGTAAACACCACGGTGTATGTAGATGGAGTTCCGGTTGATGTGGTTGAAAACAAATTAGGGATTCGAAAATTTGAGTATATCAGGGACAAGGGATTCCTGCTAAACGGAAAGGAAGTCGAATTAGTCGGAGCCAACAGACATCAAGCCTATCCATTTATTGGGGATGCTGTTCCTAATTCCCTGCATTGGAAAGACGCTTGGCAGTTCAAACAAGCTGGTTTTAATATAGTGCGACTGGCGCATTATCCACATGATAATTCTTTTATAGAAGCCTGTGATGAGTTGGGCATCTTGGTTTACGAAGAACCACCCAGTTGGATCGGTATCGGCGATGATGCTTGGTTTTCAAATCTCGAAGAGGCCACGCGAAGAATGATTCGAAATCATAGAAATCACCCATCAATATTGATGTGGGGAGGTTCTTTAAACCACCGCGGACCAGTGCCTCAATTACATTATGCTTGTAAACAAGAGGACCCGACAAGAATGACAGCATCAAATGGGAGTCCTTGGAGTGGCCCTAGAAATTCAGGAGTCACCGATATCTACACCCCTATGGATTATCAGAATATGGATATCAATCCCAACGAATTCACCTTCCTCTGCGAACACGGTAGCTCGGCTGATGCTTCAAGAAACCAATTTGAAGTTTCAAAAGCAAGGGCATCCGCGAATCATCTTGGTGTTGCTGTTTGGACAGCTCATGATTACCAAGCATTTAAACCCAATCGAGGATTGTATCCACGTAGAATATTTTCGATGTATCGCGAGCCAAATCCTGTGTATTATTGGTATCAATCTGAAATGCTTGAAAGGCCGATTGTACATATTGCTGACGAACGTGCATCTGAAGATAAACAAGTACTGGTTTTTAGTAATTCCGAAGAAATAGAACTTAGTAAGGATGGAAAAGTAATTGCACGACAATTTCCCGACCAGAATGATGACCGTCCGTACATTGAACATCCTTCATTTACATTTGACTATGATTGGAAAGAGGGTGAGTTGACTGCAAAAGGAATTTCCAATGGAAAAATAGTCAAAACCCATTCCTTAGGTAAAAGTAAAAGTCCATACCGTTTGAAAGTTCTTATTGAAGATGACAACAAACCTTTTAATGCCAATGCATCGGATATCAAAGTAGTAAAAGCATATGTTCTTGATAAAGCAGGAAATCATGTAACCAAAGATTCCACAGCCGTGACCTTTACTATAAAAGGAGCTGGAAAAATCATAGGTGATGCCGCATTGGGTGCTAATCCCTTTAAGGCATACCACGGAGTTGCCACAGCATTCATTAAATCAAAATCCACAGCAGGTATGATAACAGTTGAGGCTTCTGCAGTTGGTTTAAAATCATCTAAGGTTTCGATTAATTCCGTTCCATATAATTCGAATCGCAGCAAAACAGATATAAAACCTTATTATGAACTAAAAGAAGCTAAAATTGACTTTGGAGGAGGCAAGGAACGCCTGGTCCAATTTGGATGGTCGGAATGGAACCCTTCCCTTAAACCAAAGCTAAAGGACTTTCCTAAACTTAGTATTGGAATTGAAAGCGATTCGCAATTGGAGTGGAGAAACGGCTGGGGTTTATCTGCAGATTTAGCCTATGTTGGTGCTGATGGAATTGAAAGTTATAAAGATATTACCATTGTATTATCCAATCTCGCCAAGGGCACCTACTCCATAACTTCCTATCATCACCTGATGGAAGAGCAAAAGAACGTACCAAACTACACCATACATATTTTAGATAGTTCAGGAGTGGACACAACGGTGTCAATTAAACCTACTTCAGGCAATCGCTTAGGAAACTCGAAACCCGCTTCTAAAAGTTATGAAATTCAGTCTAACGGCAATGTTCCTGTTTTGATTACCATTGGTTCGGATGAAAGTACAAATCCAGTTATATTGAATGGGTTCAAAATCAAGGAAATCAAGAATTAATTTTTTGAAGGGTAATTGAATATTTACATAGTAACAACGATAATTTTAATTTGGTATATTTAAATACCTTAGAGAAAATACGAATGAAGGAGAAAGGCCCCTATATAATTATTTACAAACTAGCAATCGTGTTGTTAGTATTCATTTTTGGTAACAATTCCTGTTTTGCCCAAGAAAACATATTTTTTGATCACTTAACTACTGAAGATGGTCTTTCCCAGAGCGATATCAATTCTATTTACCAAGATGACCAAGGTTTCATGTGGTTTGCTACACATGATGGTCTAAACAAATATGACGGTTATGAATTTACCGTCTATAATCCTGATCCTAATGATTCTGAAAGTATCAATAGTAATCTGATTTTTGATATTGTAGGTGATAAAAATAAAAACCTATGGATTGGGACCACAGGTAGCGGTCTAAATCTCTTTGATAGGTCTAGTGAAAAGTTTAGAGCTTTCAAGCATAAAAAGGACGATCCGAAGAGTTTAATAAATAATCATATCTCCACCCTATATAAAGATCACAATGAATTATTATGGATAGGTACAAATAGAGGTGTTGATATGCTGGATCTAAAAAAGCCTTTGGATAGTGCCGTATTTGAGCATATTCCATTTAATCAAGAGTCTCTGCTTCCGAATTTCGATGGTCGACGTATTTACAAGATTTTTGAAAATAGTAAGAATCAATTATTAGTGGGGGGTATCGGAGGAATTTTTAAACTTTCAAGAGATAGAAATGGGAATCTTTATTTCAAATCTATTAATACGGAATTGGGGTTAGAAAACACAACGGTTCTGAGTATAGCCGAGGACAGGGATAATAGGCTAATAATTGGTACTATAGATGCGATGTACATGCACAAAAAAGGAGTGGTCGATACCAAAATGAGTAAGGTTTTTGATGGGCTTTTCAATAATTTCATTCTTGACCAAAACCATAATATATGGTGCGGAACCAACAACGGGTTATTACTTTTTGATAACTCGGCCCAAAATGAATTACCAACATTCGAACAACGATTCACTTATAATCCACTTCAACCTAACAGTATTAAAAAAAATATTATCAAATCACTTGCGGTTGATAAGACCGGCATTGTATGGGTTGGAACAAATGGTGGAGGTGTAAGTAAGTTCGATCCAGATCGAAAACAGTTTGCACACATTAGAAAAACATTGGATCCTAATAGTCTCAGCTATGACAAAATACGTTCAATTTTTGAGGATAGTAACGGAAACATTTGGATTGGTACTGAAGGTGGCGGCTTAAATTTATTAGATAATGAAAATACATTGGGCTACTCCCGCTTTAAAACTTTCAATGCTACTTTGAAACCTTTCGCAATAACCGAAACAAATGTTGGAAATAAGAAGAGCCTCTTAATAGGTGTCGAAAATACTCCGGGATTATATCATTTAGATATTTCCAACCCAGCAAATATCAAGAACGAAAACATCCTTCCATTTGAAGAGGTAGGCAATAGCGTTTTTGCTTTGCTCACAGACAGTAATCAAAATGTTTGGGTAGGCACTTATGGGGGCGGAGTCCAAAGGTGGGTGCCAAATCAAAATGGAGAAGGTTATGTTAAAAATCAGTTTGTATACAGTGAGGGTAATACACAAAGTATTCCGAGCAATATCATTAGAAGCATTTTTGAGGACAGCGAAGGGAATATCTGGTTTGGGACAGCCAACGGGTTATGCAGGTTATCGCCGGATCAAGTTTTGAGCCCTAACCCCCAATTTGAAGTTTTTCAAAATGACCCACAGAATAAGAACTCCCTCAGCCACAACTACATATTAGCGCTTTATGAGAGCACTATGGGGGATTTTTGGATAGGTACATTTGGTGGTGGTATTAACAAGTTCGTTTCGGTTTCACAGGATGGTAAACCCAGCTTTATATCCTACACGGAATCACAAGGCCTTCCCAATAATGTTATTAAAGGTATTCTGGAAGATGAAAACCAAAATCTCTGGCTTTCAACAAACCAAGGATTGACTCGCTTCGATTCAAAAGCGGGTGAATTTAAAAACTTCGATGTTAATGATGGTTTGCAAAGCAATGAATTTCAAGAGCTGGCCGCCTTGAAACGACGGAATGGCGAAATGCTGTTCGGAGGGGTTAACGGCTTTAACGCATTCTATCCCAATCAAATTATAGAAAACCCACATCCCGCTGAAACGGTGATTACTGATTTTTCGATTTTCAATACATCCGTAAAAGTTGGTGGCGAAGTCAATAACCGTATAATTTTGGAAAAACCCCTATATGAAACTGAGGAAATTCAATTGAAACACTGGGAAAATAGTTTTTCATTTGAATTTGCATCACTACATTTCGCTGCGCCGCAAAAAAACAATTTCGCTTATATGTTAGAAGGTTTTGATGAGGATTGGATAAACACTAGTTCTAGCAAACGTTTTGCAACCTATACGAATCTCGAACCTGGTGAATACATCCTAAAAGTCAAAGCATCGAATAATGATGGTTTATGGGATAAGACCCCATCTTCAATAAAACTTACTATTGTACCACCGTTTTGGCAGACTACATGGGCCTACTTGTTATACGGCATTTTAGGTATTCTGGCGCTCTTCGCGTATAGAAAGTTTACCATAATAAAGACCACCGAAAAACACAGTCTACAACTTGAACATCTTGAGAAAGAAAAATTCGAGGACATGCAACAGATGAAATTGGAGTTCTTTACTAACATTTCACATGAATTCAGAACACCTCTTACCCTCATTAAAGGGCCTTTGGAATATCTAAAGAAAAAAGGACACAAACTATCGCCCGAAAAAGCTAACGAGCAGTATAGCCTAATGCAAAAAAACACGGACTATTTAATGCGATTGGTGAACCAACTTCTTGACTTCAGAAAGATGGGACAGGGTAAACTGCATTTAGTAGTACGAAACACAAACATTGTTTCTTTTATAAAAGAAATTGGTGAACCCTTCCAATTTACGGCCCATAAAAGAGGAATTGACTTCAACGTAACCTCATCAGTAAAAAACCTCACCAGTTGGTTTGACCATGAAGCACTTGAAAAGGTTATGAATAATTTATTATCCAATGCTTTTAAGTTCACTTCAGAATTTGGTAAAATAACCATTGAAATAAGTGAAGGCGCTAATGAAGACCTCAAAGAACTCCTCCCACTTGAGAAAAACCCATCGTCCTATGTCTTTATTCAGGTTAAGGACTCTGGTACTGGTATTCCAAAGGAAAATGTTTCACATATTTTCGAACGTTTTTATGTCGAAAAAGAGAAAAGCAAGAAAAACCTAAATGGGGCCGGAATAGGGCTTTCTTTTGTTAAAAATCTGGTAGAGCTACACCAAGGGAAAATTACTGTTGTCAGCGAACCCAATGTAGAGACTAATTTTACAATTGCACTGCCTATTCAAAAAGAGGCCTATGAAAACATTGAAGAAATAACAATTAAGGAAGAATCGGAAAGTGATTTCAAAATGCGTTCGTCGGAAGCCGAATCATTCGCAGTGAGCTTAAACGATGAAATTTTAGATACGGAATTATCGAATAATAGGTCTAAATCTCCCGTGCTATTAGTGGTTGATGATAACCCAGATATCCGCTCGTTTATCAAGAATATGCTCGAAGACCAATACACCATATATGAAGCTGAAAATGGAAAAGAAGGTCTTGAAAAGGCCATTTCAATTGTTCCAAACATCATATTGACTGATGTTGTAATGCCCGTTATGGATGGCTTAGAACTCTGCGAGAAAATTAAGACAAAAACGGCCACCAGTCATATTCCGGTAATAATGATAACCGCGAAATCATCTCAAGAGAGTGAAGTTGAAGGGCTCCAAAATGGTGCTGATGATTACATCCGAAAGCCATTTGATATTGAGTTGTTACAACTAAAGCTGAACAATATTGTCAAGCAGAGAGAAGATCTCCGCAGACGCTTTAATCGGGAAATTACCTTGCAACCCAAAGAAGTCACCGTAACCTCAACTGATGAATTGTTCCTTCAAAATGCAATTGAAATTGTTGAAAAACATATGACCAATACGGATTTCAATGTAGAGATGATGGTAAAGGAAATGGGTCACAGTAGAAGTAACCTATATTTAAAGTTCAAGGAAATCACAGGACTATCATCTAGCGAGTTCATTCGCAATATTCGACTTAAAAGAGCTGTACAGTTATTTGACCAAAGTGACCTTTCAGTCAAGGAAATCATGTATATGACGGGGTTCAATACGGCTTCTTATTTTTCAAAATGTTTCAAAAAGCAGTTTGGAGTGATTCCCAGTGAATATGTAGCCAAACGAAAGGCAGAAAGAAAACCCATTAAAATATAAACTTCGGTAATGACCAAAACCCGCCTTTTAAAACCATTTCTTTTTTTATTTTCCCTACTCCTTCTTTCATGTGGCGAGAAAAAAACCGAAATACAAAATAAGACTACCGAGACTTCTAAAAAACCAAACATAATAGTCATAGTTACCGACGACCAAGGTTATGGTGATTTAGGGTATCATGGCAACCCAATTGTCAAGACACCGCATCTTGATGCCTTTGCAAAAGAGTCGATGGAGCTTACAAACTTTCATGTAGGAACTACTTGCGCTCCAACAAGGGCTGGAATCATGACGGGAAGAAACGCCAATAGAAATAATGCGTGGCATACGATTGCAGGCTGTTCTATTTTATTGGAAGATGAAGAAACCATGGCCGAAGTGTTCTTACGAAATAGTTACCAAACCGCAATGCTGGGGAAATGGCATTTAGGTGATAATTATCCGTTCAGACCACACGACAGGGGTTTTCAAGAAGCTTTTTATCACGGTGGTGGAGGTGTTCAACAAACTCCAGACTACTGGAACAACAATTACTTTGATGATACCTATTTTAGAAATGGCGTTCCAGAAAAAACCAAAGGATACTGCACGGATGTTTGGTTCGATGAGGCTATCGATTATACGAAAGAACGCAAAGATGAGCCTTTCTTCATGTATTTGGCATTGAATGCAGCCCACGGACCTTTTAACGTTCCTGAGAAATATGAACAAATGTATGCATCGACTCCATTGACCGCTATCCAAAAGAGGTTTTACGGAATGGTTTCTAACATAGACGATAACTTCGGAAGACTAGTGTCACATCTCAAAGAAACGGACCAATTCGATAATACTATTCTGATTTTCACCACAGATAATGGAACAGCTAGAGGAATTGCAACCTTAAAAGAAAGTGGCGAAGTTCTAGGATACAATTCAGGATTAAGAGGAACAAAGGGTAGCCACTACGATGGTGGGCATAAAGTTCCTTTCTTTATAAGTTGGCCAAATGGAAATATTCAGCAGAAAGGGAAAAGCAATGATTTAGTGGCCCATGTAGACTTATTACCAACCTTGGCGGAATTAGCCAATCTTCCATATACTTCAAAAAAACCTTTAGACGGTAAAAGTATGGCCGCCACTTTGAAAGGTGAAGAGAAAGACAGCGAACGAATGCTGGTAGTAGATACACAACGAAATCAACTTCCCGAAAAAGGCAGAAACCCATCTGTCATGCAAGGCGAATGGCGCTTGGTCAATGGCAAAGAGCTTTATAATACGCTTGAAGATGTCGGACAACAAAACGATATCGCCGAAAAATATCCTGATCAAGTTAAAAAAATGCAGGAGTTTTACGATACCTGGTGGAAAAGTATAGAGTCCGATATTCGATATGCTGAAATTCCTGTTGGAGAAGAAGCTGCAAATCCCGTACTTATAACCATTCATGATATGCATACTGCAGATAATCTGCCTTGGAATCAAGTACAGATTCGAAAAGGTGAAGCACATCCTAATGGGTTTTATAGTATCAATGTAGTTGAGGATGGGGCTTATCAGTTCAAACTATACCGTTATTCTCCAGAGTCAAGACTCGGTTTGAATACATCGGTCGAGAAAATTGAAGGAACATCATTTATGGATGGGCTTCCAGAAGGAAAAACTCTTAAAATAGACACTGGTTTTATTCAGATAGGAAACTCCAGGTTTAAATCCGACGCTCATACATCCGATAATTTTATCGTCGTTAAGGCCAACCTATCTAAAGGCAGTTATGAACTGAAAAGTAATTTTTTGACACAAGATGGCACAGAGCTATCTGCCTATTATACCGAAATCGAAAAGCTATAACATATGAAAAAGGTATTTTTCTTGCTGGGCTTCGTACTACTACTCGGATGCCAATCCGAAGAAAAAGAAACACCCAAAAAACCTAATATCGTTTTTGTTTTTGCCGATGACCTGACTTACACTGCAATTAATGCCCTAGGAAATAATGAAGTGCAAACACCGAATTTAAATCGATTGGTAAAAAAAGGGACCACCTTTACGCATACCTATAACATGGGGGCATGGAACGGTGCTGTTTGTGCTGCTTCCCGAGCAATGATAATTTCAGGAAGAAGTGTTTGGGATGTGGATGATTTCCGTCAAGGATGGAAGGAGAACAAGAATTTTGATAAAACTTGGGGTAAACTCATGGAGGGTGCTGGCTATGAAACGTATATGACTGGAAAATGGCATGTTGATGCTCCCGCAGATTCAGTTTTTCAAAATGTGGTCCATATTCGACCCGGAATGCCTAGGGATGCGTGGAGTCATCAAGGTACAATTCCCTATATCAACAAAATGCTTAAAGAAGGGAAATCAGAAGAAGAGATACGGGCCATTGGTTACAATCGTCCACTAAATGAAAACGACACACTTTGGACACCCACAAACAAGGTATTTGGAGGATTTTGGCAAGATGGAAAACATTGGAGTGAAGTTTTAAAAGATGACGCTCTAGGTTTTATTGATCAGACCAAATCAAGCGATAAACCTTTCTTTATGTATTTGGCATTCAATGCGCCTCATGACCCAAGACAGGCTCCACAGAAATATCTGGATCTGTATCCGTTAGAGAACATAAGTGTTCCTGAAAGTTTTCTCCCCATGTATCCCTTTAAGGATAGCATTGGCAATGGACCCGATTTACGGGATGAGGCATTGGCGCCTTTCCCAAGAACAGAATACGCCGTTAAAACCCATATCAAGGAATATTATGCACTTATTACCCATTTAGATGACCAAATAGGCGAGATTTTGAATGGGTTGGAAGCTACGGGAAAAATGGACAACACCTACATCTTATTTACCTCTGATCACGGATTAGCTATGGGGCGTCATGGCTTATTAGGTAAGCAAACACAATTTGACCATAGTATAAGACCCCCGTTTATGATTGTTGGGCCTGATATTCCTGCTAATAAAAAAGTAGATGCAGATATCTATTTACAAGACGCAATGGCCACTAGTCTCGAATTGGCGGGAGTAGATAAGCCAGATTATGTTTACTTCAACAGTGTCCTAGATTTGGTATATGGAAGTCGTACTGAAAGCCATTACAACGGTATTTACAATGGTTATATCAATTTCCAACGCATGATACGAAAAGACGGATTTAAGTTAATGGTTTATCCAAAAGGGAATACCGTACTATTGTTTGACATGAAAAATGACCCTGAAGAAATGAATAACCTGTCTGAAAAGCAAGAATACCAAGAAAAGATTCAGTCACTTTTTGCAGACCTTCAACAGCTTCAAAAAGAACTCAACGACCCCCTCGATTTAAGCGAAATATATCAAAAAGCGGTTACTAATAAGTAACACTTCGAACTAATATTTTCATTTAATCATTTGTACCTCATAATAAGACATCCGTATAAATTCAATACAGTAAATGTCTATATCTTGTCCAGTAATTACTATTGATACTGCCTCCCTAAAATCGTACCTTTAGTAAGGTAAATTTATATTCACAATGGAAACCTTGAAAAACAGCAAAATCAAATCTGAGAGCAGACGAAAATTCATCAAGAGAGCTAGTCTTGTAGTTGGGGCAATTACCATAGTTCCAAGACACGTTTTGGGAAGGGGTTTTATTGCTCCAAATGATAAAATCAACCTAGGGTTTATTGGTTTGGGGAAGCAAAGTGCTGGTTTAGCTAGGGCGTTTACCGAAAACACAAATGCCCAAATAGTAGCTGGATCTGACGTTTGGACTACAAAAAATGAATGGTTCAAAAGCCATGTCGAAAAAGTATATGCTGATAAACGCAAGAAGACTGGTTACAAAGGTGTATTTACCACTAGGAAGTATAAAGAACTTTTAGCTCGGCCCGATATCGACGCGGTGATAGTCGCAACTCCAGACCATTGGCATGCGATTCAAGCGATTGCAGCTATGGAATCTGGCAAGGATGTTTACTGTGAAAAGCCAATGACTTTAACCATCAAAGAAGGGCAAGACATGGTTAATATCACCAAAAAAACGGGAGCTGTTCTGCAAGTGGGCAGTATGCAACGATCATGGCAAAAATTCCAGAAAGCAGTTGATTTGGTAGGTAAAGGATATATTGGAGAAGTAACCAAGGTATTGGTAAATGTTGGAGATCCTGCCATTCCTTTTAATATGCCTTCGGAAGAGGTTCCGAAAGAAGTGGACTGGAATGCATGGTGTGGTCCTGCCCCACTTCTACCATACAATTATCGCCTTTCACCACCAACGAGCGAAGAATTTTTCCCGGATTGGCGGAAGTTCAAAGAAACTGGTGGTGGCATCTTGACTGACTGGGGAGCCCATATGTTTGACATTGCACAATGGGGATTGGGAATGGACCGGTCTGGTCCTGTTCGTTTTGAACCACCAAAAGACCGTAACGCCGTTCGTGGTATGCGAATGGTATACCAAAACGGAATTGAAATGATTCATGAAGATTTTGGTCGTGGCTGGGGTGTTCGTTTTATTGGAAGCGAAGGCACCTTAGATGTTAGCCGTCAATACCTTGAAACAAACCCTGCAAGTATTTTAACTGCTGAACTGGAAGCTTCGAATACCACACTTGATGAGTCCCGTGGGAATCACTATCAAAACTGGATTGATGCCATCAAAAATAGAAGTCAGCCGATTTGCGATGTGGAAATTGGACACCGCTCAGCTTCCATTGGAAATATTTGCAATATTGCTTACCAACTGGGAAGATCTTTGGATTGGAACCCTGAAAAGGAAAAATTTATAGGTGATAAGGAAGCGAATAAGATGAAGAAAAGAAAGTATAGGAAGTTTTAAACGTTCAAAGTTCTTTATGCCTAAAAATTTTGTTTACATATTAATAGTCGGTTTAATAACCTTGATTTCATGCGGAGGCCCTGATATGCCCGAAGATGTACAATTGGCCTATGAAAAGCTTCCCGAGCAAATCGACTTCAATCAACATGTAAAACCTATACTTTCAGACAAGTGCTATTTATGTCACGGACCTGATAAGAATAAAATATCCGCTGGCTTGCAATTACATCTTCCGGATTTGGCCTACAAAGAATCGGAAAATACCCCTGGCAAATATGCCATAGTTCCCGGAAATGCAGGAAAAAGCCTTCTTGTCGACCGTATTCTTTCCGAAGACCCTGAACTAGTGATGCCAGAACCTGAAACACACCTCTTCTTGACTGATTACGAAAAAGCAATGTTGGTTAGATGGATTGAGGAAGGTGCCGAATATAAAGACCATTGGGCATTTATTCCTCCCTTAAAACAAGAACCTCCCAAAGTTGAGTTAGCGGACAAAGTGGGCAATACTATAGATAATTTTGTCTTAGCTAAATTGGAGGTAGAAGGTTTACAACCATCTGAATCCGCGGACAAAGAAACCCTGTTGCGAAGATTGTCTTTTGATCTAACCGGATTGCCTCCTACCCTAAATGAAATTGAAACCTTTTCAAAGGATAGTTCGTCAAATGCCTATGAAAAGCAAGTAGATAGACTTTTAGCTTCCTCTCATTACGCAGAGCAAATGACTTTGGATTGGATGGACTTATCACGCTATGCAGACACACATGGTTATACTGTTGACCGTTACCGCGATGTTTCCCCTTATCGCGACTGGGTCATAAAAGCTTTCGACAAAAATATGCCCTATGACGAATTTATTCGTTGGCAGTTGGCCGGTGATATGATGAAAAACCCTACTAAAGAACAGCTATTGGCAACCACCTTTAATCGCTTACACCCACAAAATTTGGAGGGTGGTATTGTTGATGAAGAATTCCGTTCAGAATATGTGGCTGATCGCACAAATGTGGTGAGTGAGGGCTTTTTAGGGCTCACAATGGCCTGTGCCAAATGCCACGACCATAAGTATGATCCAATCTCCCAAAAGAACTATTATGAAATGTATAGTTTCTTCAATAATGTGAACGAATCAGGACAAATTCCATGGGACTGGTCAATGCCCGTTCCTAATATGCAACTTCCCACAGATGAACAGGAAAAATTTATGACTTACGTCGACGGTCTAATTGATGAAAAGGAAGAGGTTGTTGCTCAAGTTACAAAGTCTGAAGGTGTAAAAGGTACGGATTGGATAGCATCTGAAGGATATAAGAAAATAAGTCCAAAAGGAACTCCAAGTAATCTGGTAGCCAAAGTAGATTTCAAAAATGGAAGCCTCAACAACGCCTTGAATCCATCACAAAAAGGAAAAATGGACCGGCAATTCGCGCCAAAACAAATTGCAAAAATCGTTGATGGGTATTCCGGAAAGGGATTGGAATTAGATGGTGATGCTTGGTTGGATTTGAATCCGATTGGTGTTTTCAGGCGCAATGAACCTTTTAGCATTGGAATTCGTGTTAAAATTCCTGAGGATTTAGAAAATGGCGTAATATTCCATAAAAACTTCGGTACACGATTACATAGTTATAGAGGATATCATTTGGGATTAAAGGAAAATAAATTAGACCTTATCATGGCACATGTATGGCCTGATAATGCTATTGTAGAACTTAGTACGAAGGAAGTTCCAAAAAACCAGTGGATACAACTTACCATGACCTATGATGGCTCGAGCAAAGCTGATGGCCTAAAAATTTACATGGATGGGGAAGAACTGCAAACCGAGGTCGAAGTAGATAATCTGTATCGGGACATCATCTTCAATTCCTACGAGGATTTTATTTACAAGCACCCCATCGAACCTGGATTAGCCATTGGAGCTCGCTGGCGCGGAAAAGGTATTGGTGGTGCCGTAGTGGATGACATATTGGTATTCAACAAAGAACTGACCTCTTTAGAAGTCGGTCAAATAGGAAACCAGAAAAGAGTTCAATCATTAGTGGCGAAGAACAAAGATCAATTGAGCGACCTTGATAAAAAGGAGTTAGAGAATTACTATTTAGCAAACAGGTCCACATCTTTTAAAAGTTCTTTAACTGAGCTTAGAAAGGCACGGCAAATACAGGCGGATAGTGCGGAAAGAGTTCAGGAGATTATGATAATGAAGGAGATGGACAAACCCCGTGAAACTTTTGTTTTAGAGCGCGGATTGTACGACCAATATGGCGAGCAGGTTTATCCGAATACTCCAGATAAAATATTCGCGTTTCCTGATAGTCTTGAAAAAAATCGCTTGGGATTGGCCAAATGGGTAACCAGTAAGGAAAATCCGCTAACCGCCCGGGTCACGGTAAACCGCTATTGGAAGAATTTATTCGGAACGGGAATCGTCCGGACTGTGGAAGATTTCGGAAACCAAGGGGAATTGCCAAGCCATCCCGCTTTATTGGATTGGCTGGCCATTCAATTTATGGAATCGGGTTGGGATGTAAAAGCATTACACAAGCTCATGGTTATGTCCAAAACCTACCGGCAATCTTCTTTACCAACGGAAGAATTGATGGCTAGGGACAAAGCAAATCGATTGCTGGCGCGAGGACCATCCGGTAGATTGACAGGTGAAATGTTGCGAAACAACGCATTGTTGGCTTCCGGTTTATTGAATCGAAAGGTCGGTGGAAAAAGCGTAAAACCCTATCAGCCCGCTGGACTCTGGAAAATCAACGGAGCAGCCTATGAAGAAGACCAGGGAGAAAAATTATATCGCAAAAGCATGTATACGATTTGGAAACGTTCGGTACCGCACCCAACCATAGCAACATTCGATGCTCCTGAAAGATCTTTCTGTGCCGTTAGACGTCAAGAAACCAATACGCCATTACAAGCTTTGGTTTTGATGAATGATCCGACCTATGTAGAAGCATCGCGTGTATTAGGCTATAATATGATGCAATATTCCGACCCAAAAGCTGGCATCGCTGATACTTTCAAAAAATTAACAGGAAGAACAATTCAAGATAAAGAATTGAACCTATTGGCTGATTTGCAACTAGAAGAATATAAAAAATTCAAATCCAAGAAATCCAAGACAGAAGGATGGTTAAACTCTGGTGAATTCCGTATTTCAAATGATAATGACGAAGCCTTAGTGGCTGCAAACGCTGTTGTCGCAAGTACGATTATCAATTCGGATGCAGCAATTACAAAGCGATAAATTATTGATTAAACTCATCTAATATGTGTCACAATCACGATGATATTTTAAGGTCAAACAACAAAGACCTACAGGAAGTAGAACATCAAATGGATCGTCGTAACTTCCTAACAAAGACCTCTATGGGCTTAGGTGCTATTGCTCTAGGTTCTTTACTAAAGACCGATAAGGCTTTTGCATCTGTCAAGAATGGTGCATTGGACACTTCAAGTTCTGAGGCTCTCTTGAAATCATATAACAAGAACCGTTTAGGGCTTCCGCATCATTTACCAAAAGCCAAACGTATCGTTTACCTTTTTCAAAGCGGTGGACCTTCACAACTAGAAATGTGGGACTATAAACCGAAGTTGAAAAATATGTTCGGACAAGATTTGCCCGATTCGGTTCGGCAAGGGCAACGGCTGACAGCAATGAGTGCTGAGCAGACCACGTTTCCTATGGCACCTTCCATTTTTGATTTCCAACAGTATGGGGAATCAGGAACTTGGGCCAGTGAACTTCTTCCGTACACCGCGGAGGTGGTTGATGAGCTCTGTTTTATTAAATCGATGCAAACGGACCAAATCAACCATGACCCTGCCATTACTTTTATGCAAACCGGAAATCAGCTTCCGGGAAGGCCATCTATTGGTTCTTGGTTAAGCTATGGATTGGGTTCAGACAACGAGAACTTGCCCACCTTTATTACTTTGATTACAAAAAACATGGGTGGTCAACCTTTGTATTCCCGACTATGGGGCAATGGTTTTTTACCTACTGAACACCAGGGGGTTCAATTTCGTTCGGGAAAAGACCCTGTGCTCTACTTGAGCGATCCTGAAAATTATGATGGACACGATAGAAGACAGATGTTGGATTATCTAGGAAAACTCAACGAAGTGCAACATGACGCTTACGGAGACCCCGAAATTCAAGCGAGAATGGCACAGTATGAAATGGCATTCCGAATGCAGACCTCAGTTCCCGAAGTGACAGACATGTCTGACGAACCCGATTATATTTTTGATATGTATGGCGAAGATAGTAGAGACCCCGGAACGTATGCAGCCAATTGTTTGATGGCTCGAAAGCTTTTGGAAAAGGACGTGAAATTCGTTCAGTTATATCATCAAGGTTGGGACCAGCATAGCTATTGCCCCGGCGGTGTTAAGTCCCAATGCTTACGAACCGACCAAGCGAACGCAGCTTTGATAAAAGATTTAAAACAACGTGGCATGCTTGAGGATACTTTAGTTGTTTGGGGTGGAGAATTTGGTAGAACCGTGTATTCCCAAGGGCAATTGACCCCAGAAAATTATGGTCGCGACCACCACCCAAAAGCCTTCACTATGTGGATGGCAGGTGCAGGAGTAAAAGCAGGACACACTCACGGCGAAACCGACGATTTCAGTTATAATGTGGTGAAAGACCCAGTTCATGTTCATGACTTTCATGCGACATTAATGCACCTATTCGGAATTGACCATGAACGTTTGACATTCAAACATCAAGGAAGACGTTATCGTCTGACCGATGTACACGGCCATGTAGTTAAAGATATATTGACCTAAACCAACCAAAAACAATGAGTACTAGAAGAAACTTCCTTAAAAAAACAGGTTTAGGGGCAGCTGCCCTAACTACCGTCCCTTCCTTTGGATTTAATATACTCAAAAAACCCATGCCGGAAGATGAAATTATTGGCCATGGAGATTTCAAATACAAGGTGGTCAAAGATTGGGCGAAAATGACCGTAGGTCACAATCCCATTTTAAACTGCCATGAAATGCAAATGGACAGCAAAGGCCGTTTAATCATGTTGGGCGACCATACGGATAATAATATCTTGGTTTTCGATAAATCTGGAAAGCTATTAGATTATTGGGGAACTCGATATCCCGGAGGTCACGGACTTACCTTAAATGACGAAGGTGGTGAAGACATGCTATATATTGTTGATTGTGGCTGGTACCAAGACCGAAACGGGAAATGGAACAAGCAAGCAGGTACGATAAGTAAAACAACTGTAGATGGACGATTACTTTTCATGCTTCCCGACCCGCATACCATCGGAGTTTATACTTCGGAAGAAGAATACATGCCCACAGAGACGGCTATTGGACCCAATGGAGATATCTATGTCGCTGATGGTTATGGTTCAGACTATATTTTGCAATTTAGTGCGAGTGGTGAATTTATTCGCAAATGGGGCGGTCATAACAATTCCGATGAAAACCTCAACATAAGAAATGCGCATGGGGTGGCGGTCGATTACCGTGATAAAGACAATCCTGTTTTGATAATCACATCTAGAGCCACTAATAGTTTCAAGTTTTTTACATTGGAAGGAAAATATCTGAAGACGATTGAACTTCCGGGAGCTTTTGTTTGTAGACCTGTTCTTGACGATTCCAATATTTACGCGGGAGTCTGTTGGTCCCGTACAAGAGAAGGAAAGGACTATGTGCGGGATACCGGTTTTGTAACGATTTTAGATGGCGACAACAAAGTGGTTTCCAATCCTGGAGGAGAAGCTCCAGCATATGAAAATGGAAAGCTTCAGCAAATGTTTCAGTCTGAAAAGCCGGTTTTCAATCATGGACATGATGTTTTTGTTGATGAAGACAAAAATGTATATGTCTGTCAATGGAATGCACATCATACGCCTCCGGTGAAGCTGGAACGGATTTAAGATATATTTTATGAGATATTTCCTTCTTGCTTGGTGCCTACTGGCACAATCCGTCTTATTCGCTCAGGAAAAACCAAACTTTATTTTTATCCTTACGGATGACCAACAATACGGTTTGATGGGTTGTACGGGGAATTCCATTGTGCAAACTCCCAACCTTGATAAATTAGCCTCCGACGGAGTTCTCTTTACCAATGCCCATGTCACTAGTGCGATTTGTACTCCGAGTAGAGCGAGTATTTTGACAAGTCAATTTGAACGGAAGCACGGTATCAATTTCAATTCGGGTACAAGTATGTCCGAAGAAGGATGGGCCACTACCTATCCCATGGTCATGAGAGAAAACGGATATTATACCGGCTGGATTGGTAAAAATCATGTGCCTGTAGGAGAAGGCGGTTATTCAAGCGGACTCATGGAAAAGAGCTTTGACTATTGGTATGCTGGTCATGGTCATTTACGTTTTTATCCGAAAGAAGTTCATGAAATATTCAAAAATGCAAAGCATGACACCCAAGCCGAAATAGTTGGGGAAGGCATTAAAGATTTCCTTTCTAATGAACAAAAACTTCAAGGTGCCGTAAAGTTTATTGACCAACGTCCACAAGACCAACCTTTTATACTTTCGGTTAGTTTCAACCTGCCTCATGGAGCAGGAACTTCAACTATGGAAATGCGAGAGACAGATGATGAAATCTATCGTACTTTATATCGCGATAAAGAAATACCATTACCCGATAATTATGTAGCTAAAGCTGATATAACAAATCCGAAACTGCCCGAAGCGATTCATCACGCGGAAGACCGTCAAGCAAGTTATGATTGGGTCAATACTCCTGAAGCTTATCGTGATCGCATGATTCGTCAGATGCAAACGATGACTGGTATTGACCGTTTGGTTGGACAATTAAGAGAGTCCTTGAAAAAGCAAAAACTAGATAAAAATACCATTATCGTTTTCACCTCTGACCACGGACTATTTTCAGGCCAATTTGGTTTGGGAGGAAAGGCCTTGTGCTATGAAATTACAACACACGTTCCCATGATGGTTTATAACCCAACGGTTAAAAAAAAGCATAGCGGAAGAACATCAGATGCCTTAGTCCAAACCATTGATATAGCTCCCACTCTACTGTCCTTAGCTGGAATTCCAATCCCAGAAAGTTATCAAGGAAGGGATTTATCAAGGCTTCTACAACAAGAAGAGAAAAAAGTACGAGATTATCTCTACACTGAAAATCTATGGTCGACTTCTTTTGGAAATCCGAGGTGCGAATCGGTTCAAGATAAGGAATGGAAATACATTCGATATTATAAAAATAAAAACGCTTCCGCAGCTGAACAGATTAAAACCGCTAAGGAAATGGGTATTCCCTTAAAAAATTTACTTTACAACGTATATGACAAACAGTTGGCGCTATACCGTTCTTTCGTAGAAAGTCCTCTTGAGGGAGAGACTGCAGTATATGAAGAACTGTATCATCTAAAAACCGACCCGCAAGAAAAGGGCAATCTAGTTGGTAATCAATCGAATCAGGCTATTCTTCAAAAGATGCGTTCTGTTTGGAAAAAAGAAATCGAATTTGCCAGAGGCAAAGGTTCTACCAAAGTAATTCGCTATACAGCTGATAGCGAATCCGAACGTGGAGTGGTAATCGAACCTAAATAACTACCATCCGAGTTGGAAAATTTTTTCCATCCCGACCCATTTTTCACCTTCTTTTGCCCAAGGTAAGGCTTGTTGATATTTCCACATGAGGTCCTCCCATTCTTGAACCTTGGTATTTGCAGCGTCCATTTTTGATTTTTTGACTGGATCAAAGCTAGGGTCAACATCCATAATCATGAACATACGATTGCCTGAAATATATATTTGTAGATCAATAATTCCAGCATCGGTTATACTTTTCGTGATTTCTGGCCAGGCATTACCTTGAGCATGATATTCTTTATACTCTTTGATTAATTGAGAATCTTCTTTTAAATCACAGGAAAAACAAAATCTTCTTAGGTCGCTCATCTATGAAACTTTATTGTTATTGTAGCTAGAATAGCCATACCAAGCTACCACGGCTAAACAAATCAAAGGAAGGATGAAAGAGAATTTCACTTCAGGGATAAATCCAAGAACTTCAACATCGGCAAAACCACTTCCTCCCCAATCTAAAATACTCCCTTGTAATACGGGCATCAAAGCTCCGCCCACGATAGCCATAACGAGTCCCGCAGAACCGATTTTAGCTTCATCACCCATATCCTTTAATGCAATTCCATAGATTGTAGGGAACATGATTGACATAAATACAGAAATACCAACCAAGGAAATCAATCCTACCATACCCGGAAGTAAAATAGCACCCGCAGACATTATCACTCCTCCAATTCCAAATAACATTAACAATTTAGAAGGGTCGATGCTCCGCATTAATATGGTACCAATCCACCTTCCGGCCAAGAATACAATCATAGCCGCAACATTAAACCAAGTTGCCGTCAACTGTTCTCCTTCGGGTAAAGATGAATTTATATTATCAACATACTGGAAGATATACGTCCAGCACATGATTTGAGCCCCTACATAAAAAGCCTGAGCAATTACTCCCCTAACGTAATTATTGTTGGCGAATAACTTTTTAAACGACTCGGATAGTGACATTTTATCTTCCGCTGCGGTTTTTGGCATTTTCGTAAAAATGATAATTGCCATAATAACCAGGACAAGAATTCCCAATCCTATATAGGGAATACTGATTATACCAAGGTCATTTTCACGAATAACAGCTAGCTCATCAGAAGTAAGTGCATTATAAGCATCTGCTGTATAATCATCGGAGCGCAATGCCCCAATTACAAAAACCTGAGCTATTATCATTCCAGTTAAAGAGCCCATTGGGTTGAAGGCCTGGGCAAGATTTAAACGTCTCGTAGAAGTTTCTTTATCTCCCAGCGCTAATACTAAGGGGTTCGAGGTAGTCTCCAAAAACGCTAAACCACAAGTAAGTACCCAAAGTGAAATTAAGAAGTAGTTATATTCTTCGTAAGCCGCTGCTGGATAAAACAAAAATGCCCCAATAGCATATAATATCAATCCTAAAATGATACCTGACTTATAGCTGTACTTTCGAATAAACAAGGCCGCTGGTAAGGCCATAAAAAAATAGCCGAAATAAAAAGCAAATTGCACTAAAGAAGCCTGAACATTAGAGAGTTCCGGCATTACTTTCTTGAACGCAGACACCATGGGATTTGTCAAATCATTGGCAATTCCCCAAAGTGCAAAAAGCGAAGTAATAATGATAAATGGAAAGAGTAACTCTTTGCGAACTACAGGTATTTTAGTCGAATTGCTCATAATTTAAAGTGGGTTGGATTATCCTTACAATTTATAAAATATACAGCTCGTGATAAGAGCAGAATGTTTGAAAAACAGAAACATATGGCCTATTCCGTCAATAAGGCCCGATCTAAGTGAACATAGCCTCCATCAACAGTAATAAACTGCCCCGTAGTATGGGAAGATTTTTCAGAAATTGTAAACAGACAAACATCGGCTATTTCCTCTGGGGTCGTCATTCGATTTCCTAACGGAATTTTTTTGGTAATAGCTTTTAATTTTTCTTCACCGTTGGGTATAGACTTTATCCATGTGTCGTATGATGGTGTCCAACTCTCAGCAATGATGATAGCATTTGAACGTATCCCCTCCTTAATCAAATCTACGGCCCACTCTCGCGTCAAACCAAGAACTCCTCCCTTCGATGCGGCATAGCCCGAAGTTCCTCCTTGTCCGGTTAGTCCAACTTTTGAACCAATATTCAGAATGTTACCTTTAGCTTTTGTGATATAAGGAAGACAATATTTGGTCATGGCAAAAAAGCTCACCAAATTCAGTTGTAACGAATACATAAAATCTTTCATGGAAGCATCAAGTCCGGCCCCATCATTAACACCTACATTATTGATTAAAGCATCGATTCTTCCATACTTCTCACCTATTCTTTCAGCAGCGGCCTTTATTTCGTCTGGCTTAGACAAATCGGTCTTAACAAAAATAGCATCGATTCCCCGCTTTTGAAGTTCTTCTTCATACCCATAACCACGGTCATTTCTACAAACAATAACAGGAATAGCTCCTTCATTCGCAAGTGACTGTACGATGGTTTCCCCAATACTACCTTTGACACCGGCAGCTCCCGTTACAACGACGACCTTATCTTTTAATCCTAAATCCATCCTATAAATTATAAAATTTTAGGGCATTATCTCCCATTATTGCTTTTTGCTCGTTTTCCGACAATCCACTTATAAAGTCAGTGACCAAACCTTTAACATCGCCATAGTTTCCGGCTACCAAACAAACGGGCCAATCGGAGCCAAACATCAATCTATCAGCACCGAAAGCACTCAAAACCAAATCCATATACGGTGTAATTTCCGTTGGCTTCCATGAATCAAAATCGGCTTCAGTAATCATCCCGGAAATTTTACAGCTTACATTCTCGTGTTTGGCAATTTCTTTCATTAACACGGCCCAACCTTCAAAGAATCCGTCTTTGATGCAAGGCTTTGCAATATGGTCGATTACAAATTTTTGATGTGGAAACTGTTTTACAAATTCCAAAGTAGCCCCTAATTGATGAGGAAAAATCAAAATATCATACGCATAATCGTATTTCTCCAAATAAGAAATACCCCTTAAGAAATCTGGGCGCAACAAAAAATTATGGTCCGCTTCACCTTGAACAATATGACGCCATCCTTTCAATTTTTGATTAGAGTGGTACTCTTCTAATAAAGCATCTATATTTTCGGACCTTAAATCCGCCCAACCTACAACTCCTTTGATGAAAGCATTTTCTTTTGCTAAATCCAATAGGAAATCTGTTTCAACGAGTGTTTGATCAGCTTGCACCGCCACACAACCATCAATTCCATTTGCCTTGTAAACTTCGATTAAATCAGATGGAAGGAAATCTCTTCTGATTACAGACATCGAATCATCAATCCATTCGTGCTTGATGGGCTCATATTTCCAAAAATGTTGGTGTGAATCAATTGTCATCCTATAATTTTTTTAAGGTTGCCAGTACGCCATTATCTTCAATTGAAATAATATTTTCAGAGACCGTCTCAACGAGGCCTTCGAACCTAGTTAAGTCTTTTCCCCATATAGAAGTATTACTCAATATAATTCCAACTAATATATTTATTTTCAATTTATTACTTTCGTATTCTTTCCAATTCGAAGCGAAGAAATTTAATACTTTAGGGTCGTCTTTTAGATTAATTCTCTTTCCCCCGAACTCCCCCTTATAAAAACAAATTAGTGCTGAAAGTCCAAATACGATTCGCTTGGGAAGACTTCCTTGAGTTACATAATAATCCGTTAAAGTCGGTAGCAAGCGAGCAAAGAATTTCGAAGTGCTATTTAGTGAAATGCTAATCAATTGATGCTTCAATAATGGGTTGCGAAATCGGTCTAGAACATCTTGGACGAACTTGTTTAAGACCCTATCAGGAAAGTCTAATGTTTTGGCCACTTCATTCATCAACAGTGATTCCACGAAATCACAAACTACAGTGTCATCCATTACTTCGTTTACCAGTCTTAGCCCTCCTAGGTAACCAACAGGAACCATTGCTGTATGTGCTCCATTTAAAATACGGACTTTCATCTCTCGGTAAGAAACCAAATCCTTAACAAATTCAACATTCAAATCTGTAAGTTTGAAAGGAAGTTCGTTCTGCACCAACTCAGGTCCTCGAATCACCCAGCTATGATAATATTCACCAGCCACCAACAAAGCATCTTCATAACCCATTTCCGATCGAATCTCTTCAGCTCTGTCATTTGGGTAGCCTGAAACGATTCTATCCACCAAGGTATCGCAAAAGTGATTTGCAGTATATATCCAATTCACGAAGTCCCTTTCAAGGTTCCAATGCTCAGCATACTTCAATATAACGGATTTTAAAGTTGTGCCATTATCCTCGATAAGCTCACAAGGCAATAAGATGCATCCTTTGGTCTTATCATTACCAAAATGCTGAAAACGGTGGTAAAGCCAAATGGTCAATTTGGCTGGAAATTCTTTCGGAGGATTATCTTCAAATGTATCTGCTACATCGAATTTGATACCTGCTTCAGTAGTATTGGAAACTATGAATCGGATTTCAGGATTTTTTGCCAGTTCCAAATAGGTATCCCATTCAGAATAGGGGTTGATAACATCTTGAACACAATCAACCAAGGTTCTCTCAGCAACCAATTCACCGTTTCTAATCCCATCTAAAACCACTGTAAATAAACCATCTTGGGATTTTAGAACTTGGTAATCACCTCGTACAGTAGGCTTAATTACAACAACTCCTCCTTTGAAATCTGTTTCTTGATTTAGAACCTGAACCATCCAATCTACAAAAGCACGAAGAAAATTACCTCCACCAAATTGCATCACTTTTAAAGGCAAATTTTTAGGAGTGCTTGTGGTTTGTCTGTTTAGTTCTTGCATAAATTCTTTTTAAAGGGATATACCACGTTTCCAAGGAATAAAATCGTCTTGGCCCAATCGAACAGCTGCAGGAATTTCTTCTCCACTCGCCACTTTAATTATATACTCCAAAAGCTCCTCCCCTTTGGACTTAATGGTATCTTCACCAGTAATTATGGTTCCGGTATTGAAATCAATAATGTCGTTCATCTTTTCGCTCAGAATATTGTTACTAGACATTTTGATAACTGGTGCAACCGGATTTCCGGTAGGTGTCCCTAATCCTGTAGTAAAGCAGATAATGTTACAACCGGAGCCCGCCAGTCCTGTGGTACTTTCAACATCATTGCCAGGTGTGCATAAAAGATTGAGTCCTTTTTTGGTGCACTTTTCGGTGTAATCCAAAACATCGGTTATCAAAGAGGTTCCGCCCTTCTTTGCGGCACCAGCGGATTTCATTGCGTCTGTTATAAGTCCATCTTTAATATTTCCAGGGGATGGATTGTTTTTAAATGCCGAACCTAGGGCAATCGCTCTGGCCGCATAGGTATCCATCAGACGTGCAAATTTCTTCTTGTTCTCTTGGGATTCGCATCTATTTATCAACTCTTGCTCTACCCCGTTCAACTCCGGAAATTCAGACAACACCGTTGTAGCACCTAAAGCAACTAATAAGTCAGAAGCATAGCCCAAAGCTGGATTAGCCGATATTCCCGAAAAACCATCTGAACCACCACATTCCAGACCGAGGTTCAAGTGATACAATGGAGCTGGTTTACGTTCTACTTTATTGGCCTCAATTAATCCTAAAAAAGTCTTTTTGACCGCTTCTTCAATGAAGTGACGTTCGCTTTTACTCTTTTGTTGTTCTAGCACATATAGGGGCTTGGAGAAATTCGAATCCCTTTTCTTTATGCCTTCTAGCAAGTTTTTCACCTCGGCATTTTGACAGCCCAAACTCAAAATTGTCGCTCCCGCTACATTGGAGTTTGTTATATAACCTGCTAATAGGCTTGTAAGTGTTTCCGAGTCAAGCCGAAAACCGCCACAGCCACCATCGTGGGTCAAAAATTTGATCCCGTCTACATTAGGGAAAGTTCTATTTTGCTTAATTTCTTCTGGTGACCGAATGATTTCAGAATTCATTAAATCTTCCGTTGACGCACCATTTTTATACTGACTTACCAATGCATCCGTGTCCACCACAAAATCGTTTGTAGTATGATACCCCAATGATTCTTGCAAAGCAGACTTTAAAACCTCAACATTTCGATTTTCACAAAAAACCATGGGAATAATGAGCCAATTATTGGCCGTACCTACGCTACCATCAGCTCGGTGATAGCCTTTGAAAGTAGCATCTTTCCATTTTGTTACATTGGGCGCTTCCCAGATAAATTGTTCTGAACTTACCCCATATTCCATGGAGGCATGAACACAATTTTCCATTGAAATTCGCCCACCTTTGACAATAGCCTTCGTTGCCTCACCAACAAGAACACCATACATAATGATTTCGTCTCCTTGGTAAAAATCTTGAAAAGTAAATTTGTGCTTTGCTGGAATACGTTCAATAGCACTAAAAGAATTGCCTTGAAAATCAACAACATCTCCTTTATCAATATCGCGCAAAGCAGCCAGAACATTGTCTTTCGGATGTATTTGTAAAAATTGTTTGGACATGGTCTATTAAAAATTCACTGTTGCCTTTATTACGCCGGTAGCGGGATTCACCCAGCTATTAAAATTAGCAATCATATCAGTATAGTCTACATTATGGGTAATAAAAGATTCAACAGGGAAAATACCACTTTCCAAAACTGAAATTACATGTTCGAAATCTTCCAGTGCGGCATTTCTGCTGCATAAAATAGAGGTCTCTTTTGCATGTATTGCCGGATGCTTAAAGGTCAATTCTCCTTTTGACAGCCCAACTAAAATATATCTGCCTCCGTGAGACATGTAATCAGGTCCCGATTCCAAAGCTCCCTTATGCCCAGTAGCATCAAACACAGCAGCAGCCATGTCGCCATCAGTTATATCGCTTATATTTTGAATCGCTTTATGGCCAGCCAAAACCACATGGTCAACACCAATTGTCTTCTTAGCATAATCAAGCCTTTGTTGATTCATATCAACGGCGATAACCTTAGCACCCGCAATCTGCACAAATTTCATAAGTCCTAAACCTATCGGTCCGCAACCTATGACGACAACTGTTTCCTCTGGTTTCAGTTGAGCGCGTCTAACGGCATGAGCACCAATGGCAAGTGGTTCAACCAGTGCCATTTGGTTATCGGTGAGGTTTTTCGAGGGAATTAAAATATCGATAGGTGCAGTGATATATTCTTGCATTCCGCCATCGGTGTGAATACCTAAAACTTGCAAACTCGTACAACAATTGGTTTTTCTATTTCTGCAAGCAACACATTTACCACAACTTAAATAAGGCATAACAACCACATTATCACCAGGCTTGAGTCCCTTGCTATTTTCACCTATGGCTTCGATTCGGGTAGCCAATTCATGACCCAAAATTCTGGGGTAGGTAAAAAATGCTTGATTGCCAGCAAAGGCATGTAAATCTGTTCCACAGATACCCACCTTAGTAACTTTTAACAAAGCCTCACCTTCTTTTCGCTTCGGGGAATCTTTTTCTTTAAGAACGAATTCTCCTGGTTTCTCACAAACTATATATTTCACAGTAGTTTCTTTTATTGCAGTTAAATTTAAGTATTTGATTTTATCCTTACTTCAGAAAATCGTTATAAAAAAGCGCACCATTGGGTAGACAGACCTTGGCACGCTTTTCAAACACTAAAATTGCACTAACTATTTTTTAAAGGGGTTATAAACTGATTTCTAGAACATGGGCAAAGTCCCCTACTTTTGGACCCATATTTGTAATCAACAATCCCTTTTCTTTTTGAACAAAATTCACTTTGGCATCACTACCTAATAGTCGAACACCTTTAATTTCTATATCTTTTGCATGCTCACTTGCACTTCCCAGGGCTTGTATATCAACTTTACCATCTTTAGGCCAAGCTAATACAGTGGCGTATAGCTTATCTCCTTTTTGTGTAAAACGAATATCTTTTGATGTAAAAAACCCTTGAACATCGTGTTCGGACATGTACCCTCCTTTTTGCTTCGTTGGTCCTTCGCCGAAAATTTTCCAGTATTTGGTATCGTAAATAGCTTCTCCGTTTATATCTAACCAACTACCTATTTGCAATAAGGTTTCTTTTTGATCTTCGGGAATTGTTCCATCAGGCCTGGGCCCTATGTTTAATAGAAGATTCCCGTTTTTCGACACTATATCCACTAAATCATCAACCAACTCGTTGGCCGTTTTAGGTTCTTCATCCGTAACATAACCCCAAGATCTCTTTCCAATAGAGGTATCCGTTTGCCAAGGAAGCTCTCGAATACCGGGTAGTTTTCCTCGTTCTAAATCATAAATCACACTTCCCTCCGGAAACGCTTCATGATTCAAATTCTTATCATTGATAACCACTTCCTTGCCCCACTCTAAACCTTTATTGTAATAGTAAGCAGCTATTTTAGGACGATATTCCTCATACTCAGGTATATCTAAATAAAAATCAAACCAGAGAATTTCAGGTTTATAGTTATCGATTAGGTCAGTCGTGCGATCCCACCACATTCTTTTGAACTCTTCAGAAACAGGCTCTGTAACATCTTTTCCTTTAGGGGAATACAAATCCGAAAACTCGGGATCAACTGTATCAAAGTGATCTTTCTTATTGAAAAAAGACCAATTAAAGGCATAATGAGATGAAGCTCCCATAATTAAACCTTGCTTTCGACCTTCTTTAAAAAGCTCTCCTAAAACATCTCTTTTGGGGCCCATATTTACAGCGTTCCATTTGGTAGTCTTGGAGTCGAACATGGCAAATCCATCATGATGGTCAGCAACAGGTACAACGTATTTGGCCCCTGCTTTTTTAAAAAGATCAATCCATTCCACAGGGTCGAACTTCTCGGCCTTGAACATAGGAATGAAATCTTTATAACCAAATTCTTTTTGATCACCCCACTTTTCTTGGTGATACAAATAAGTTTCATTGGGACCTTCTTTTTGTAGTTTCAATTGTGCACTAAAAGTTGCGGTATCCATATACATTCTTCTCGGGTACCATTCCGAACCATGGGCAGGTACAGAATAAACTCCCCAATGGATAAAAATTCCAAATTTTTTCTGATTAAACCACTCTGGGTCTTTGTAATTTTTAAGGATGGATTCCCAATTCGCCTCGAAAACAGGGATAGAATCATTGGTTTTGTTTTCTGCAATCTTCTTATTGGTCTCATCTCCGCAAGAAGAAAATACAGAGACTATTAAAAGGAAAACAATTATTCTTTTAACAAAAATCATATATTGAAGGTTGGTTAATGTTAGTAATATAGCGCCAATCGTTGTCGCAAAATTGATACTTTTATCGGAAACCAGAAACGTCTAATGTTCTTATAGATGCAACATATGGTTATTGCATAAAAAACAAATAAGCTAGTCATCTCATATATAAACGAGTACGTCTTTAAAAAGAAAATGCTCTAACATATTTCTTTCGATATGCCAGGGGCGTGCAATTCATAAACTTTTTAAACTGCCTGTAGAAAAAAGGAAGACTTTCGTATCCACATAAGAAAGCAATTTCAGAAACTTGCTTGTTCGTTTCGATAAGTTGCTTACTCGCTAACTTGATTTTATATTCATTCAGAAAAGTAAAAAAAGATTTTCCGAAGGTGCGTTTGAAAAACCTACAAAACGTTTCCTCGTTCATTAAAACGAGATTTGAAATTTCTTTTAATGTGATTTGGTTTTGAAAATTATCATTCACATAGTTTTGGATTAAATCAATTTTTCGATTTGAGTCTTGATTCAGTTTCTGGTTAAAAGTATCACGGGATAATAGCTCAAAATCTTCTTTCTTAGCCAAAATATTCAGGATTTCTAGAAGGGAAATCATTTTTTGAAAAGGAGGGCACTTTGTCATATTTTGTAGCCTTGGTCCAATCTCGATAGAAGTCCTTTTATTAAACTTAATACCCAATAACGATACCTCAAGCAAGTTTTTTATCGCCATAAACTCCTCTTTTTCCACCCATCCAGTCCCTAAAATATTTTCTCCCCATTGTACAACTATTGATTCAGCAAGTTCTTTTTGATGCTCCGTGTTTTTCCAACAATGTGGTAGGTTAGACCCTAGTAGTACCAAATCTCCTGATTCAAACTCCATAACACTATCGCCCACATAACGCATACCATTACTCTTTGAAATGTAGGTAAGCTCATACTCGGGGTGAAAATGCCATGGGGCATCAAATGTTTCACCTTTATAAGTAAAGCATTTAAAGGAGCCCTGAGGTGGACTTATTACTTTCTCTAATTGAGCTTTCATAATTTTATGATAATAGCTTAAATTTAATTAAAATACATCTATTTATTCTTAGAATAGTCAAAATAGGATAGTATTAATGCAATATTGCATAAAAAAATATGCGAAGCAATAGCTAATTTTGAAATATAAAACATAGAAAAGAATTCATTATGGCAGCAATACAAGATTTCGCCGATACCCATGAAATGGTTACTGACCTCTTTAAACTTCCTAAATCTTCAGAAGAATGGAATCAATACCGATTATCAGAAGAGCAAGTGGCTCATTTTCATGAATTTGGTTACTTATCAGGTATCAAACTCTTGAATGAAAATCAAGTTGAAGTTTTGCGAAAGGATCTAGCGGAAATCATAGACCCAAAACACCCAGCACATGAGCTTTTCTATGAATTTCATAGTAATGAATCAGAAGACCCGAATTCGGTCTTATTCCATTCTTTAGGCCATTGGCGAATCACTCCTGGTTTTCATGATGTATTATGGAATCCTGCGTTCATGATGGCCGCTCATCAACTTTTAGAGAACAAGCCCGTGCGTTTTTGGCATGACCAGTTGTTCTGTAAACCGGCCAAACACGGGGGTGTTGTAGCATGGCACCAAGATTATTCGTACTGGACACGTACCATTGCAATGCAACACTTGACTTGTTGGACCGGTTTAGACGATGCCTCCACTGAAAATGGGTGTTTACATTATATACCTAAAAGTCATAAATGGGGGTTGCTGGATGCTCCTTCCCTAGCCGGAGATATGGATGGCCTTATGGAATATCTTAACGATGAACAAAAAGAGATGTTTAAAAAACCAGTTGCCATAGAATTGAATAAAGGCTACGCAACTTTTCACCATCCTCTGATGGTTCATGGTTCATATGAAAACAAATCTGAAATGAGCCGAAGGGCTTTTGTGCTCAACGTTTTTGCCGATGGTACCGTAAGTAATACAAATGATGAACTTTTAGCTGGGGTACCACCAATTTCAAAAGGAAATAAAATGGAAGGAAAATTTTTCCCTTTACTTTTTGAAGGAGTGTAAACTACTCTTTTAAAAAATCAGGCAAGGTGATGATTTTTTTAATCTTGATATTACGATAAAAAGCTTCAGCCGCTTCTGATTGCAACTGTAGTTTCCCTCTTGTCACTTGAGCATAACCTTCTTCCGTTTTGCGTTCTGCCTTTTCTAGAACCATTACGATTTGTCCATTCACAATGTGATATGATTTCCCATTGTAGCAAACAAGTTCAAGGGTATTCCATTCCCCATTTGGTTTTTCAAAATTCCCTCTACGCACTCCCCGGTACATGTTCTTTCCCTCCAAACCAATACCAAGTCGTATTACTTCTCCTTCAGGGTTATACTCAAAAAAATTCTCTTCGTTCTTTTTAACTAGAATAGTATTTACACCACCGGCCAATCCAAAATAATCACCCATATCTCCCTCTTGAATCTGGAATTCTTGTGATTCCATCCAAACATTCCAAAAAGCAGCATGCTCACCATTGCAGTGGTACAATAGACCATTATCACGTTTATCTTTCAATCTTGGTTCCCACTTTTTCTCCCCCCATTTGAAGTCTAATTTTAGATGATAGTTTTCATAAATGGTTTTTGAAGTGAGTCCCCCGTAAATTTCGCCACTTACATGAAGAACAACTTCCCCTTTTTCCTCTACGGTGGAAAATACATTTAGCGGGTCATTGTTCAAACCTATTGGGGTTCCCTCCATACCATCCCCTTTTGGAACTCCTTCCAAACCTTTTACTGTATGATGGGGCACTCCAATAAAAACATCCCATTGGGTAAGATTTTTGTCCAGCAGCGACTCCCATTTGAGATCCTGAGCAATTATTGAAATAGGTAATATTAAAATTAGAAATAGTAGTAAGGAAATGGTTTTTGTCTTCAATATATACAGTTTATGTTGTTCGAAGTATGCTCAGCTAATTCCAACTCAAATTGCAATAATTCAAGCGATTCTGCGGTAACATAAAGTCGTTTTTGTAGCACATATGTTCTTTTTGCAATACGTTTTTTTGCGAGAGAACACTTTTTTCATACATTCAAACCCTTACGAATTCACGAAAGACAAATGAAGCAAGAACTCCTCATTGAAAAAATTGAACTTTTTAGAGTACCTCCACGATGGCTATTTCTAAAAATCACTACCAGGGAAGGGATAATTGGATGGGGAGAACCCGTTGTAGAAGGCAAGGCATCTACCGTTGAAGCCTGTGTTAAAGAGATGGGAAAATATCTCAACGGAAAATCTGCAAATAACATTGAAGACATATGGCAAGTACTATACCGAGGTGGGTTTTATCGAGGAGGTCCAATCTTGATGAGCGCTATTTCAGGAATTGACCAAGCCTTATGGGATATTAAAGGAAAAGCCTTAGGAGTTCCCGTTTACGAGCTTCTTGGCGGTGCTGTACGTCATAAAATGAAAATGTATTGCTGGATTGGCGGTGATAACCCTGAGGTGGTGTTAGAGCAGGCATATGAGAAAGTGAAAATGGGTTTTAAAGCAGTCAAAATGAATGCTACCGGAGGCATGGACTGGATAGCATCAATGAAAGATGTCAAGACCGTTGCTAACAATATTAAATTATTACGAGAAGAATTCGGGTATGATTTGGATATCGGGCTTGATTTTCATGGAAGAGTACATAAAGGTATGGTCAAACGTCTCATTGATGAATTGACCCCATTTGAACCCTTATTTATTGAAGAACCTGTATTGAGTGAAAACAATGAGGCCTTAAAGCACATTTATAGTTACACTAGTATTCCAATTGCTACGGGTGAGCGAATGTTCTCCCGATGGGATTTCAAACCACTTTTAGAACAGGGTACTGTTGATATCATTCAGCCCGATTTAAGTCATGCAGGTGGTATTTCTGAGGTGAGAAGAATAGCAACTATGGCCGAATCCTATGATGTCACTTTAGCACCGCATTGTCCTTTAGGACCTATATCTTTGGCATCTGCGTTACAGGTAGATTTTGTTTCGGCAAACGCAATCATTCAAGAAAACAGTATTGGAATTCATTATAATCAGGGTTTTGACTTGTTGGATTATGTATTGAACCCGGAAGTCTTTGATCTTACAGATGGCTACGTCGATTTATTTAAAAAACCCGGATTAGGTGTAGAAATAAACGAAGAAAAACTAAAGGAAGGTGCTAAGATTGGTCATGACTGGAGCAACCCCATCTGGCGAGGCCAAGACGGCAATTTTAATGAATGGTAAATTTATGAAAACGAATTTAGTACTAGTAGCACTTACAATACTCTTTTTAAATTCATGCAAAGAGGTTAAAAAAGAAGAAGCATCAAATGAGGAGAGTAATGAAATAACATACTCACTAGATGAGTTAAAAAAACAAAGAACGGATTGGCAACCTCGTTCTCAAGAAGAAATGAAGGCATTGTTTGCTATTGAAATTCTTGATGACAAAGCGCTTAATATTATTGATGAGGATACGGAAATAAAAATATTGGCAAATGGTTTCACCTGGACCGAGGGACCTGTTTGGGTAAAAGATGGTAATTATTTGTTGTTTTCGGATATTCCAAATAATAAGGTTTTCAGATTAGATGCTCAAAGAGATACGGTTACCTATTTGCATCCCTCCGGTTTTTCAGGAGATGCTTACAGTGGAGCAGAACCAGGTTCGAATGGTTTATTAGTCAATGCCGAAGGAGAACTAGTGCTCATGCAACATGGTAATAGGGCTGTTAGCAAAATGAAAAATCCGATGGCATCTCCAAAGGAGGTCTATGAAATTCTAGTAAACAATTATGAAGGAAAAAGATTGAATAGTCCTAACGACGGTGCTTTTGATGCTGATGGCAATCTATACTTCACCGACCCTCCATATGGTCTACCTGGCTTACTGGAAGATCCTAATAAGGAACTTGATTTTCAAGGGGTATACTGCTTACTGAAAACAGGGGAATTAGTTCTATTGGATAAATCGCTAAAGTACCCAAATGGGCTATGTATTTCTCCTGATGGAAAGAAATTAATTGTAGCTGTTTCTAACATCGAAAAAGCGGCCTATTATGAATATGAAATCGTTTCACCTGGTAAAGTAGAAAACAAAAAAATCTTCTATAATGTAGACCATTTTTTAAGTAAAGAAGGGTATCAAGGTTTACCTGACGGCATAAAAATCACCAAATTAGGTTATGTATTAGCAACTGGTCCTAAAGGGTTATTAATTTTTAATATGAGCGGTAAACTCCTTGCTAGAGTTCATACAGGTCAGCTTACTGCAAATTGCGCTTTAGGTAAAGATGAAAAGACCCTTTATATGACCGCCCACGATCATATTATTTCAATTGCCCTGAAATAACACCTGTGTATTGAAAATAATTTAGAAACCTTCCTCTTTTGGGTAGAACGCTATTCTTATTCTAATTCAAACTTAAATACTGTCGCTATATCATCCATAGGAGCATCTGGTATGGTTAGTTCAAAATGGGTATCGCCTAAATTAAATTCTGGCTCTATATCGGTTCCTAAAAGCGAAATACGTTTAATGGGAGAATGTGGGGCATAACGATGTTTTGCCATAAGGTGCAATTTAATGGTATCTCCAACCTTTGGTTTCCCTAAGAAAATCATGTACAGACTTTTTTCGTCCCTAGATTGGGTAATACGAATATCATTAGCAGTATATTCTACAGTAGAAGATTGTCCCCCATGTGACCCCTCCCCTGCACTAGCGTTTCCAAATCCGAATAAATCCCAAGGCTTTGTGGCATAAATCGATTCTCCATACTTTGAAAACCAAGAGCCCATTTCTCGTAATATCTTACGTTGTTCTTCGGAAATGGTTCCATCTGCCTTTGGAGAAATATTCAACAAAACAACCCCGTTCTTACTTACCACATCAATAAGATTTCGCATAACCATTGAAGTGGGCTTGTAGGTTTGCCCTTCTACAAAACACCACGATTTAAAACTTAAAGTGATATCGGTCATCCACGTGCGTTCAGAAATATCTTTTCTTCCGCCTTGCTCTATATCATGAACACCAACCTCAAGAGGCAGGTCGGATTGTTTGTAAGCAATAACCACTTCTTGATTGGTTTTAGCGGCCTTATTAAAATAATCCGCGCACATTTGTTGCACCCGTTTTTCTGGAATGAAGTTGAACCAAGAATCGAACCAGATAATATCTGGCTGGTATTGATCTAAAACTTCCGTTATCTGATCAGACCAATATTGATGAAATTCATCAGTGGGAATATTTCCATACAACTTACGAATTACCGGGTCTTCGGATGATGTATCATAATCTGGATTATACGGAAAATGGCTATTAAATCCTCTCCAATTGTCTTGGTTATCTTTATTCCGCTGCAGGTTACGTGCATGATGAAAAGTGGTAATCAACTTCAAATCATTCTTTCGAAGTGCTTTCGTCAACTCACCTGTGATATCACGTTTTGGACCCTTGTCGGCTGCATTCCAAGGGTTGACCTCGCTATCCCACATGGCAAAACCGTCGTGGTGCTGCGCTACAGGACCGGCAAACTTAGCTCCGGACTTCTTAAAAAGCGCGGCCCATTCCTCAGCATCAAAATGCTCAGCCGTAAAGTCCGGCACAAAATCTTTATATCCAAACTCACTTTGAGGTCCGTAGGTGTTTTTATGATGTTCAAACTCTGACGTACCTGGGTGATACATTTTGCTAGCATACCATTCACTTCCATAGGCTGGTACCGAATAAACGCCCCAGTGAAAGTAAATACCGAACTTAGCATCTTGAAACCAATTGGGAGCTTCAATATGTTTCGATAGCGATTCCCAATTCGCTTCATATTTAATCTGTTCATCTTCAACTACTTTTGATGGAATATTTTTTTCATTACAACTTGTAAAGAAGAAGAATAAAATGCTCAAAAAAACAGAAGTGAAAGTGGGTAACGCTGAAAGTTTTAATAACATATTGTACCATTTTTTCAGGCACTCTTAGGTGCCAATTAAAATCGTAGTGAAGATAATTCGGTACGAAAAGAAATTTGTAAACAAATGGTTTAATCTCTTACACCAATGTCTAAGAGTGATTAGAAATTCTTTATCTGAACAAGTGCTTCTGCAACTGTTTTAACAGGTAGTTTGCAGGTACTATTCTGACAGACATAAATAAATGTTTCTGCTTCGAAATAACGGTCCTTAAACAAAGGAGCTTCACTCTCGGAGGTGTTGCCAACAATCAAGGCATTTGGAATATTTTTTTTCTGAAGTTCTTTTACCAACTCCTCGGCATTTTTACCAATAACTGCAATTTCAAAATAAGGGTGTGTAACATTTGCCAACAAACTATTCCAATGTGCATAACCGTTCGGGTATTCGTTTACTCTGGGTAACAAAGTAGTTAGCATGGTTTTGGCTTTGTTAAGATATTCCTTGTTATAATCGATATGGCCAATTCGTAATAAATTATGGGCCATAACAGAATTGGCAGAAGGAATATCCCCGTCATTTGTTTTAATGATCTTAGAGATTAATTCTTGGTTTTTGTTAAAGGTGTACATTCCCGTTGCCGCATCAGTAAAATCACGCTCGACTACCTGAGTAAGTTCTTTTGAAAAGTCAAGATATTTATCATCGGTGGTTGCACTATACAACTCCAAACTTGCATCTGCCAAAAAAGTATAGTCCTCTAAAAAAGAGGCTTCCTGTTTGCTTCCTTCTTTGAAAGAATGCAACAGTTTTTCATTGGAATAGCTTTTCGATTGAATAAAATCAAAAATGCTCGTTGCGTTGTTCAAGAGGGAAGCCTCTCCAAAGGTTTCATAAGCCTTCGTCAAACCTTTAATTAAAAGCGCATTCCATGAGGTCAAAATTTTATCATCGGTAGTCGGTCTGACCCTGGTTTCCCGCACTTTCAAAAGCTTGGTTCGCCATTCAGATTTAAGCTTCGTAAAATCTGATGTGGACATTCCGTTTTCCGCAAGAAATCCTTTCTCGTCTCCACCTTTATATAAAATATACTTGTCCTCTTCCCAAGCATTTTGTTCCTGTACATTGAAGTATTTGGCAAAAAGGTCAAAATCTTTTCCTAATACAGAATTCAATTCTTTTAGTTTCCAAACGTAGAACTTCCCTTCTTCCCCGTCACTATCGGCATCAAGTGTTGCATAGTATCCGCCTTCAGGGTTTTTCATTTCCCTATCCAAAAAAGCAATTGTTTCAAAAACAATATCCTTAAAGATAGGTTCTTCAAAAACCGAGTATGCTTTTGAATAAAGACCAACGGCTTGGGCATTGTCGTATAGCATCTTTTCAAAATGAGGCACTTTCCATTGTGGGTCAGTACTGTATCTGTAGAATCCTCCGCCTATATGGTCATAGATACCTCCGTTCGCCATTTGATTCAAGGTGTTTTCAACATGCTTCAAAGTTTCGGCATCTTTGGTCAATACTCCGTAATCCAACAAAAAGTTCAGTGCATTGAACGACATGAATTTTTGGAGTCCTTTATCTCCTCCTAAATCAGCATCCCATTGAGGCTTCCAGTTTTCTATGCTAGCTTGTAAGGATTCTACAGTAAGTTTTTCAAACTCTGAGGAAATCTCTAGAAGATTGGTTTCTTGAATTCCTTGGGATAATCCATCCGCATATGAATTTGCCTGCTCCGGATTTTCCCTGTAAAGGGCATTCACTTTTTGAAGCACTTCATTCCATTGTGCTTTTGGAAGGTAAGTGCCTAAATAAAGTGGCTTTCCGTTAGGAAGGGTTATGGCATTCAAAGGCCACCCCCCATTCTCACCAATGAGTTGAATCGCCGTTTGATATACCTGATCCACATCAGGCCGTTCCTCACGATCTACCTTTACACTAATGTAATTCTCATTCATTATTTTGGCAACTTCTTCATCTTCAAAAGTCTCTTTTTCCATCACATGGCACCAATGGCAAGAAGAATATCCGATGCTAATTAGTACCAACTTATCTTCTTTTTGCGCTTCCTCAAATATTTCAGGACTCCAGGCCCGCCAGTTAACCGGGTTATGCGCATGCTGCAATAAATACGGACTCGTCTCATGAATTAAATCATTGGTAAAAGCGAAAGTACTATCTGTCTTTTTATCTTCTTTACAAGAATAAAAGAGGATAACCAATACAATGAAAAAAAATTTGATGTTGAATTTAAGTGGTTTAAGCATATAAATCATTTATCTAACAGTTGTATGCTAAAATACTACAATGGGTTAAGATTGAAATCATATTCTATGAGATTTAGTATTTGGAATATGGTATATCTATTTTGAAGTATTTATTTAAAAAAGTACGAATAGGACCAATAATTTTTACCATTTCCATGGGTATTCAAAGCAAACTGTTTTCAATTGGAAAACCATATGATACGTGCAAATATTTTGTCATCCAATCTTTGACTATCTGATGTATTGGCCGCTAATAATGAAATTATTTTTATTTGTAATATTTTTCGTCTATATCCCATAGACTTATTTATCAAACTATCTTTATTCCTTCACATAATTATCGTAAATACATATTTTTTTGTAGGTTCTTTCTTATTTATTATATTTGTACAATTACACAATTATAGATGCTAATTAGGCATTTAAAGAATGTTTTAACATAGATTCAACCAAGTCTTGAACTTAACAAAATGATAAAAGGCCTCATTTTCGATGATTTCACGGGAACTCCATTGAAAGAAACAGAGGTCACCTTATTTAATATCATGAATGAAAAGGTACGTGACATTTATCCATTGCCTGACGGAACCTTTAGTTTGGATATCGATTTTGATGAAAATATTTATAAAATTATCACTTTCAAAGACGGGTATCATTTTGCATACACCTTGCTAGATAAAACACCGAAAATAGCTGAATTTCCTTTGAAGATAGCCTTAAGAAAAAGTAATAGATAATACCTAATGGATTCAATTATTAATAATTAGCATATACTTAATATTCAGAATTGAAATTTGAGCGGCTACTACAATCAGAAACAACCAAGTTAACTGTGAAAGAAACACTGCACTCTAAAAATCATAGTCTCATTTAATATTCAAAAAATGGTAATACTATATTTTAAGTAAAAATATACTTGTATTCAAGTTTGGTTGGTGGAGAAATTCAGAATATTTGAATTTCAAAGGAAAGAGGGCATATAGCCCTCTTTTTTAATTTCTATAAAATTATTTCGAAGTAAAATAAAAAACACTTAATAGACTTTAATAGAAAAAAAACATAAGGTCTAGACTTCATACTTTTAATAATTAGAAGTAATTCGAATACTCAGGAGAAAGCTCATCAAGCATTCTAATCTTTACATCCTTAAAGAACAATTCCGCAGCTTCACTTTGTAATTGAATTTTTCCTTTATTCATAGGAACCACGACTCCCTCTTCGTTGACATATCTTGAGTTTCGCAATACCATAACAACTTCTCCGTTTACAATATGAAGGCTATTCCCATTAAAACAAATCAAATCCAAGGTGTTCCACTCATCCGGTCCATTTTCATAGTTATTGCTCCTTAAACAATACTTACCTGCTTCGCCACCTTCCCCAAAACTCAAATAGGGTTGACTTTCAGAAGCCATCGGGTTTAATCCCGATTCTGATGCATAGGCACGAATATCTACGGCGGATGTTGCCTGGCTCCAAAAATCCCCTGTATGGGCTTCCATAATTTGAAATTCTTGTGAAAGCATCCATGAGCGCCAATGTTCCACTCCGAACTCTCCATTTGAGTGATATAAAATACCAGAATCTTTTAAACGATTTTCTCTTGGCACCCATTTCTTATCGCCCCATTTGAATTTAAGTTGAAAATGGTAATTTTCATAAACCTCCTTCGTGGCCAGGGCCCCATAGTACTCGCCGCCTACTTTTATGATGGGCTTGCCATCTTCAATAACTGTTGTGAACACATCATAACCCGGTTGATTTAGTCCAATAGGTTCTATTTTATTGCCCAGGGAATCCTTAGGGTGGCTACCGTCATAGCCAAGCTGATGTTTAAAACTCAAATAGTTATCCCATTTTGAAAGATCTTCATCAATCAAATCTGTCCATACATATTCTTCATTTTGGGCACTCTCGGCTGTATTGGTTTTATTCGTTTTATCAGAACAAGAGAAACAGAAGATGATACTTAAAATTGCGAATGCAAGTCCGTTCTTTTGTCCAGTTATTTTATTTATCATTTTAAAATTTTAATTTGGAATTGTTGCGTTTGTTGGTAAAAAACGCAAGTAACAAAAGTTTTTCCACTACCTCTAAAATGGTGAAGAATAAAACGGAGAAGAATGAAATATTTTACTCGATAATCCGGCTTTAGCTGCTCCAAGGTTTGCTGCTAGGAAGTAGATTTTGTCCTTTCTAAAACGTATAGCTCAATTTCAATAAACTACCTCTGGGCAAAACAGGAACAACTACAAAACTAGCATCAGGATTGTTCTGTATAAAATCGGAGGTTACTCCGTTTGCATTGGCCCCAAAACTATTCGCCCCAAAGAAATTGGCCAAACCTGCTGAATTGAAAAGGTTGGTAACAATTAAGTTCGCTGATAAATTCTTGTTTATGGAATATCCAAGACCTCCATTAAAAATATTGTAAGAAGGCAGTTGAAAGGCATTGGCAATATTCCCCTCACGTTCTCCCATAAATTGCCATCTAAGAAAGGCATCGAAGTTTCCTTTCTGATATTCCGTGCCTAAATTGAACATTACTTTTGGATTAAACGGAAGCACATTATCCGAATAATCTACGATAGAATCGTCAGCTGTATCGACAGAACCAGCGGCATCGTAAATCGTCCAATCCGTCGCAATCGGATTTTGTAATGCTCCATTGAAAGTCAATCTTAAATCAGTTGTCAAGGCATAAGCACTCTCCCACTCCAAGCCAATTGTCCTTGAGCTATTGAGTTGTATTGGTGTATAAAAAACAGTGCTTGTAGCACCATCAAATTCAAAACTACCTACACCAATATTTCGAAGTTGACTCCAAAAAGCGGTTGTGGTAAAGGAAAAGTTGGATAAGTTCCATTTCAAACCCATCTCGAATTGATTGATTTTTTGTACCTCTCCTTTTTGGTTAACCGGTACGTTTGAAAAGTTATTGTAATAATAACTTAATTCCGGAGCTTTATTCCCCCCAGTAAATCGAGCAAATAAGGCCGCATCTTCCTGAAATTTATAATTTAAACCGATAGAATGTGATAGATAAGAATAGTTATAATCAAATTCATCTTGCTCTCCAGTAGGAGCCAAAACACCATTATCATAAATTGTAGTGGCATCTCCATCAACGCCTCCGTCCTGGGCAAATGGGGCAAAACGGTCGTTGCTACCATCATGGTTTATTGTTTCGTATCGAAGTCCTAAATCAAGATGGAATTTCTCGGCAATTTTCCAACGGTCATTCGCAAAAGCAGCTATCTGACTTACCTTGGCACGGGAGTTTATATAAAAAAGCCCTCCGTAATTACTGACTCCATTTTCGTCAGATAACTCCAAGACAGGAGCACCAGGATTTTCGACCGTTACACGAAGCATCCGCGGATTTGGTTCATAGGTAACATAAGCAAAACTACCTTGAGTAAACATCTCTGAATTGGAAAAGCCGCCGGCCAGTCCGAAATTAAAGTCATGATTTTCAGATTTCTTTCGAAAGGTTAGTTGATTCATCCATTCTTTTGCGGTATTATCCTTTAACCAAGTGGCTGTTCCCATAATCGCATCATTGGGAAGTCGACCATCAGTCAAGTAATCAAAACTCGGTGGGTCACCTTGAAAAATGCCCAAGGCACCAAAATTATTGATTTGAGCGATTTCATTTCCGGTTTGGGCATCTCGAAAAACCAAGTTTCCAAAAGCGGAAAAATCCCCTCCGAACAAAGTCGCAAAATCACGACTTAATGCAGAAACAAGAAAATCATCAAGACCAACGAAATTGTTACTAATCGAAGTCTGCCAATTTGCTCTTTTATTGGAGAATTTCAGATTATTTCGAACTGACCACCCATTGCCTAAACTTTGCAGCAAGTCAACTCCGAAGGCACGATCCTGCGCATGAACCCCTTGAGATGGGTCAAAATTATTTATGGCACCTTCTGACAAACGCCTTCCATCTGGAATGTTTGCTGAAAAGGCTGGCATTAAAAGTGACGTTGTATTAAAATCTTGACCGAAAGCAGCTTGTGGATCGTTCCAATTGGTGGCAGCAACGCCTGTCCATCTATTAGTGAAATCATCCAATATTTTTCCGTAGAACTTAAAATATCCCTTATCATTGACCTTGGTTAAATTGAACTTAGCTTGTCCGCCTTTACTAAAGGTGAAATCAGTATTTCGCGCGCCTTCATCACGACGATAATGTCCGCCAGCTGAATAGAACCAGTTGTTTCTTAGCGGACCGCTAAATACTAAGTCAGCTCTGTAAAATGGATTACTTTCACCCTGTAAACCACCTTGAACTTGAACCTCGCCGGCAAAATCATTACTTATTCCTTTTGATATAAAATTATAAATTCCGCCGGGTGCATTTAGCGCGGTTATTGCGGCGCTTCCACCACGGATTCCTTCTACTTTGTCAGTTGTTAAATCCAAACGATGAAAGAGTTCCGGAGTGTAGTAAGAATGCTGAACTAGACTTACTGGGAGTCCGTCTTCCTGAAGGGAAACATAATACCATCCTAAATCATCCTCCGCCGAAGCTGAAATACCTCTTGAATATACTTTCGTGAAAACCTCACCGGCCGATGGATCAGTAAATGTTCCAGGAATGGCCTGTAAAACATCTGCGGTACCACGTGAAAATACTTTTTTTAAATCCTTTGAGCTAAGCGTTGTCACCGCCGTACTGGACTCCAATTGAACACGTGGGTCAAAATTTCCGGTAACTACTACGTTTTGAAGGTTTAAAAGATCTTTTTCCAATGAAAATGTCAAAGAAATGTTTTCCGTACCTACTGTTATGGTTTCTGTGCTAGTTTTGAGCCCTAAATAGCTAACAACAATAATATATTCGCCGGAATTTACCTCATCAATCTGAAAATTTCCACTCCTATCAGTAACTCCAAATTGATTTGAGGGCTTTAAAAGAATGTTGGCCCCAACAAGCGGCTCATCTGATTCATCATTCACAGTACCACTAACCATTACTTGGGCTAATAGGGAAGTAGAAAGTGTAAAAAAGAATACAAGAAATAGAAGAAAGCTTGTCTTATTCATTGGTGTTCGGATTTAAGTTGGCGAAGATAAAAAGTAATTTAGCAACAGATTGTGATAATTATCACTTTTAACAGCAATGCCACCTAAACTCAAACGTAAAATATCATTTTTATTTTAACTAGAGGGAAAAATCCTCTAGAGCTTTCGAAGTTCTTTTTTAAGGATTTTGCCTGTCGCACTTGTGGGTAGTGTTTTTGTAATTTCTATGATTCTCGGATACTTGTATGCTGCTATATTTCCTTTGGTGTATTCCGTTAGTTCTTCTTCGGTTGTAGTTTGACCTTCATTCAACAGAACAAATGCTTTGATTTCCTCTCCTTTTTCATCATCAGGAACTCCAATCACCGCAACCATTGAGACAGCAGGATGTTTCATCATCACCTCTTCTACCTCTCTTGGATACACATTGAGTCCGCCACGTATAATCATATCCTTGGTTCGGTCAACTATAAAATAGAATCCGTCTTCATCTTTCACCGCAATATCGCCGGAATGCAGCCAGCCATTTTTTATTGTTCTAGCCGTTGCTTCTGGGTTCTTATAATATCCCTTCATTACATTGTGACCTTTATACAAGAGTTCTCCTTTTTCACCAACAGGAACTTCTTCTCCTTCTTCATTTACTAACTTCACTTGTACTCCCCAAACCGGAGTTCCGACGGAACCTATTTTTCTTCCCACATCTAGTTGATTGAATGTTACAACGGGAGAACCTTCGGACATTCCATAACCTTCGAGAATAGTGAGGTCAAAAGTTTTCTCGAACTTCTCCAGCACTGGAACTGGAAGTGAAGCTCCCCCAGACGCACAGGTTTTTAAAGTTGACTTTATCGTTGATATATTAAACTCATTAGTATCTAGGTAGCTATTAAGACCCCAATACATTGTAGGGACTCCAGCAAATATGGTCACTTTGTGCTTGTGCATCAAACTCAAAACCCCCTCAGCATCAAAGCGTGGCAGTAATATGGAGGTAGCCCCTCTATAAAGACCTGCGTTCATCATTACGGTCATTGCAAAAATGTGGAATAACGGCAATACAATCAGAAGAGTATCTTCAGGTTTACAATCAATCAAATCCGCACTCAGAACGGTATTTGCGAACAAATTTGAATGTGTCAATTCGGCACCTTTGGGTCTTCCTGTAGTACCCGAGGTATATATAATAACCGCAGTATCAGAAGATTTTGTTTCAACCGTATCAAAAATTGGGGATTGACCTCGCATCATAGTTCCCAACGTTTCAACACCTTCTATAGTTGAAGGCATATCACTTTTCGGCATAATCATGAAAAAATGCTCGCAAGCTTCAGTTTTTTGAAAACCCTCATGACCCATTTGTCCCATAGGTAAATCTTCGGTTCCTGTAAAACTGAAATAGGCCTTCGCATCACTGTTTTCTAAATGATAGTGAATCTCATCTGCTTTCAACAAAACGCTTAAGGGTACCACCGTAGCTCCAGCCTTTAGAATTCCATTATAAATAATAGGAAAGTACGGCAGATTGAAACAACTCAAAGCGATTTTGTCGCCAGGTCGAATTCCAAGGCTAACCAATGCATTGGCAACTTGATTGGCAGCACCATTGATTTGGGCAAAACTGAGACTTGAATCCATAAAGGTAAAAGCAGTTTTGTCGGCATATTTTTGGGCACTGTTCTCTAATAAGACGGAGAGGTTTAACATCTATACGATTTTAAGTTGAGTTTTGTAAAGGGAACAACAATGTATCGATTTGACAGCTCCTGACCAAATCATTTGGACTGTTCCGAGCTTTGACGCATCAATCCTTCCTGTGCTACCGAAGCGACCAAAACACCTTTTCTATCAAAGACACTTCCTCTTGCGAATCCTCGGGAATTAGAAGCACTCGGACTATCCATACTATATAACAACCAATCTTGAATATCAAAATCACGATGAAACCAGATAGCATGGTCTAAACTAGCATAAAACGTTTTGCCCTTGTTAAGCGTTTCCCGATGTGGTAAAGTGGCGGTAGTCAACAAGTTGTAGTCCGAAGCATAGGCCAATAGTTGGTGCTGCATTCTTAAATCAATTTCTGTCTTTTCCGAGGTTCGTAACCAAGTGTTGAAAAAAGGCGAACCGTTCTTTGCCAACTGGGTGGTAAATTTTTCTACTGGCTTGAAATCAAATACTCTTGGTTGTATTGCCCTAAGCCGATGATAAGCACTGGGAAAAGCGTCTTTAATTTCTTCTAACTGCTCTAGGCTCGTTGTAAGTTTTTCTGGGGGTATCAAATTCGGCATTGGAATCTGATGATCAACACCTTCAGCCTTTACCTGAAAAGACGCCGCCATATTGAAAATAGCTTTGCCATTTTGCAAGGCGACCACCCTTCTCGTAGTAAAGCTTCCACCATTCCGAATCGTATCAACTTCATATCTAATCGGGTATTTTAAATCTCCACCAAGTATGAAATAACCATGTAAGGAATGTGCTATTCTATCCTCTGGAACCGTTTGATAGGCAGCATGCAAGGATTGCCCCAATACTTGTCCTCCAAAAACCCGACCCCAGGGTGCTTGATAATTTTCGCCTTCGAAAATATTATCGTCTAGTTTTTTAAGGGTTAAAAGTTCAATTAAATTTTTAATGGATTCCATGCAAGGTTGATTTACTCATTGAAAAACTAAAAGTACTGTTTAAGAAGAAACAAAAAAAGTTATTTGTATCCACTTCTAACTTTTCTTATCGAGTTGCACAGAAAGGGTTCATACCACCTTTCAAGTTCCCATTGCAACTAAAAGAGAAAGGGCCAAATCTTAAAAATAATTCAACAGGGCCGCTACTCCATTATAAGAAATCACGCATGAAAATATAAATGCCAGTACCAGCCCGATATTAATCCAGATACTGGTTTTATGACCCTTCATAAGTTTGCTATTATTAATCAATAACATGATTCCCAAGATGACCAGTGGTAAGACGAAGACATTAAATATTTGTGAGACAATCTGCATTTCCACAGGATTTGAACCAAACACAGGAACAATTAAGGCAAACAGGCAGGCAAAAGCGGTAATAATTTTGAATTGTTTGGAACTAGTATCCAACTCCCCAGATTGATAATCTGCTATTAGAATTGGGGCTATTAGCAGAATTGGAAAAATTGAGGATAGACCAGCACTCAAAGTTCCAAAAAAGAAAAGAGTCAAGGCAAACTTGCCAGCCACGGGTTCTAGTGTATTTACCATATCCAATACCTGCGTTACTGGTTTTCCTTGATGAAAAAGAGCGCCACTTGCTACCGCCATCACAGCCGCACTAATTGTAAAGACTAGTATCGCAGCGATAATAGCATCTTTCTTTTGTTGTTTGAGGTTTTTGATAGTCCAACCCTTACCCTTAACGAATAAAGGGCGTGACAAAAAAGTCGCTGCCGCCATTGTAGTTCCAACAAATGCGGCTACCAACATCTTACCACCTTCAACCTTAGGAATTGAAGGTATGAGTCCTTGTACGACTTCAGAAGGCAATGGATAAACCATAAAAAGTGAGATGAAAAAAGAAAGCCCCATTATGGTAACAAAAATGACAAGGATTTTCTCAAAAAAGGTATACTTGCCCACCAAGAGCAAAGCATAGAAAATTGCGGTAACCACCACAGCAATTAAAATCACTGTCTCGTATTTATATTGTACTATCCCCGGAAAGTAAATAGCAAATATTTCATATATGATATTGGATGAAATACCCATTATGCCCATAAGGGAGTTCCATTGTCCGAATGAGATTCCTATGATTATCAGAATAGCGATAAGTTTACCCCATTTCAAGTGCTTTTTAAATGCAAATAATGCCGTTTCACCAGAAATCAGGGCATAATTTCCATAGACGTACATTAAAATTCCGGAAAAGAAACAGCTCAATAAGAGGACCCATAACAACTGCATGCCATATGTACTTCCGGCAACAATCATTGAAGTAACGCTACCTGTACCAATGGTGTATCCAATAGCAAAGATTCCGGGTCCAAAGGCCAAAACTAGACCTATGATCTTCTTTAATAACGATTTGTTACTATTGGCATTTTCTGTTGTAGTATTCATTTTTCCAAAGATTTACAGTTCTAAAAAATCGATTTTGCTATTAGAGAAAATTCAGGAATCCCTTAAAAGCAACAAACAGCATAAAGCAGTTAAAAATAAAAGTAGCCATCAATGCGATATTCATCCAAACACTAATTTTATGCTCTTTCATGAGACTAGTTCTATTAAGTAATATCAATAAAAATAGAGTGATTAAAGGCATCACGAATGGACTTAGCGCTTGTGAGGCAATCAATATCCAGACAGGTTTTCCTCCTAATAAAGGTATTGCCAAACCAGACAAGGCAACCAGTACCACCAATAGTTTATAAAGTGGTTTTTTCATGTTCCTTTCAGTACCTGAATAATCAGAAATCAACCAGGGAAATAACAAAAGATTTGGAAAGATAGATGACAATCCAGCGCCAATAATTCCTAAAGTGAATAGGGTCAGCGCAAAATCTCCGGCCCAGGGACCTAACGCCTGCATCATATCTGTGGCATTATCTACGGGCATGTCATTAAAATAAAGTGTACCAGTTGCACTAATCATAATCGCCAGACTAATAAGAAATGTCATTACCATTGAGGACATGGCATCCTTACGTTCAATTTCTAAATCGTTTACTCCCCAACCTTGCTCTTGAACCAAAATACTGCGCGAAGCCAAACATACACCAGCCATGGTCGTTCCTACAATTCCCGCGATGACGAGTCCCGTATTATCTCTATTTGGTAATTCAGGAAAAAAATCAAGTAATGATGTTCCTGCTTCCTTAACAACCAATACGCTTGTAATGAGAAATGCAAATGCCATAAAGCCTACCATAATACTCATAGCCTTTATGAAATTGGCATGCTTACCAGTCCAAAAAAGGCTAATAAGTAGAACAATGAAGAAAACGGCAATTATAGGACCATTGAGAAAGGAAATCGATGTTTTTACAGATATCCATTCCATAGTGACCTCAGCCACAACTCCCATGACTCCTATACAGGATGATACTATGGAAACCAATAATGCTGTTATAATGAAAATGGTCAACGGTCTTCCGAAAGCCTTTTTAAAATTGAACATCAGCGTCTCTCCTGAAACAATGGTCAATTTACTGATAGCTACCAGAAGAAAATATGTAAAAAAGCATGAAAGCAAAAGCGCCCATGAAAGACTTAGTCCATAATTGGCACCCGAAACCACCATGGAAGTAACACTACCAGTACCTACCACATAGCCGATAATGAAAAAGGCGGGGCCATAACTTTTCAGTCCCTTTTTTATCCTTTCAGAAAGTGACCTACTAGGTGATGTCATAAATTGAAACGTTTTAAAACTAGACCCGTAGCTTGGAGATTAGCGCCAAAGTTTGTGAAACCTTTTGTTTTAGACCTTCATAATCTTCATTGACCAAGATATCCTTGCTAATCAATTTGGAGCCCATGCCCACGCAAGTTACCCCTGCATCAAACCAACCTTTAAGATTAGACTCTTCAGTGCTAACACCTCCTGTAGGCATAACACTTGTCCACGGCTGTGGGCCTTTTATAGCTTTGACAAATCCAGGGCCGTAGGTTGAACCTGGGAAGAGTTTTACGATTTCACAACCTAACTCCTCCGCATTGTTGATTTCAGTGAGTGAACCACAACCTGGAGACCAAAGAACTTTTCTGCGATTACAGACCATTGCAATATCTTCCCGTAAGGATGGAGTGACTATAAAATTTGCTCCCATCTGCATGAACATGCTAGCCGCACCCGCATCGGTAATAGAGCCAACACCCATAATCATCCCAGGGAGTTCTTTTATAGCATACTTGTTCAATGCTGAAAACACTTCAAAAGCGAAATCGCCTCGAGCGGTGAATTCCATTAATCTCGCCCCTCCATCATAGCAGGCTTTTAAAACTTTTTCTCCCAATTCAACATTAGGATGGTAAAACAAAGGAACCATTCCTGATTCCTTCATTACCGTTGCTACTTCTATTCTTGAATATTGAGCCATATATATGGACTATTTGATTTTTGGTTTGTAGGAATAGTAATTTTTAGAGAGACTATCTTGCTACTCTACCCGAAGCATCACCACCCATTAGTTTTTCTACCTCAGCTACCGTTACTAAATTGGCGTCACCTTTTATGGTGTGCTTCAAACATGATGCAGCTACGGCAAAATCAAGTGCATTCTGGTCATCTTCAGGGTACTTCAGTAATCCGTAGATTAATCCACCCATAAAAGAATCGCCTCCGCCTACTCGGTCTACAATATCAGTAATCTGGTATTGACGGGTTTCGTACATCTTTGAACCATCCCATAATACGCCCGCCCATGTATTGTGCGATGCGGAAATGGAACCTCTGAGGGTTGTAATTACCTTTTTTGCCTTTGGGAATTTTTTCATCATCTGTTTGCAAACTGATAGAAAAGCTTCGGCCTTAACATCATGACCGTCTTTATGAACATCCAATCCTTCCGGATGAATACCAAAGTGCTTTTCTGCATCTTCTTCGTTTCCTAAGATGATATCACAATAGGAAGTGATTTCAGTCATTATGGCTTCTCTATCTCCTCCATAGTTCCATAGTTTCGCTCGGTAATTCAAGTCCGTGGAAATCGTAATTCCCAAATCACTTGCTGCTTTAACAGCTTCTAAGCAAACATCTGCCGCACCCTGCGAAATCGCAGGGGTAATTCCTGTCCAATGGAACCATCCCGCGCCATCGAATACTTTCTCCCAATCAATCATTCCTGATTTGATTTCGGCAATGGCGGAATGTGCTCGGTCATAAACCACTTTACTTCCCCTACTCACTGCACCTGTCTCTAGGAAATATATTCCCAAGCGGTCGCCTCCAAAAACAATATTCTGTGTATTTACACCTCTTTTTCGCATTTCCATTAGCGCGCAATCTCCAATATCATTTTTAGGCAAACGTGTTACGAAGTCTACTGGAACCCCATAATTCGCCAAAGAAACAGCTACGTTGGATTCTCCACCACCATACACCACATCAAAACTATTGGCCTGAGAAAACCTAAGATATCCTGGAGGCGCTAAACGGAGCATTATTTCTCCGAAAGTTATTACTTTTTTCATTTCTACTAATTCATTATCATTCCATTCCCAATGCTGAACCCGCCTATTGGCAGGTTTGTTTCAGCAATGAGGGAATAATTTTAAGTTAAATATATTATAGGGGATACTATTTAAATTCCTAAAGCTTGTCCACCACCAATTTGGATGGTTTCGGCAGTAATAAACGAAGCATCCTTACTTGCTAAGAAAGAAACAACTCCAGCTACATCTTCTGGTTGACCAAGTCTCCCCAGCATAATGTTGTTTGCCCAAGAAGCAAAAACCTCAGGTTTAGTAGCTTTAATTTGAGCATGAAAAGGTGTGTCAATCGTACCAGGGGATACCGCATTTGCGCGAATTCCATATTCAGCTAAATCTTTAGCCAAGGCTCTAGTAATGGCATGAACTCCTGCTTTTGATGTTCCGTAGATTCCTGCTCCAGGTCCACCAGCTGTCCACCCTGCATTTGAGGTATAATTAATTATCGAAGGATGCTCTCCCTTTTTAAGAAAAGGGATGGCAGCTCTAGAGGCAAAAAATACAGAATCAAGATTTAAAGCCATTACCTTCCTGTAAAACTCAGTGGTCATTTCCTCGAACCTAGATCTTCCACCTAAGCCCCCTGCATTATTTACAAGAACATCGATTTTTCCATACTTTTCTCCAATTGCTACAATATTTGAAGTTACCGCTTCTTCGCTCGTAACATCAAAACCCATATACTCGGCAGTAATGCCTTCAGCAGTAAGTTCTTCGACTCTTTTAGCTCCTACTGCATCTTCAATACCGTTTAAAACAACTGTATATCCGTCTTTACCTAGTCTTTTTGCTACTTCAAAACCGATTCCTCCGGTCGCACCTGTTACTACTGCTACTTTTCCTGTTGCACTCATATTATCTATAATTTGATCTATTTAAATTTTACTTTTAAGGGGTTCAATTTTCGGACATAATATCCAGACACTTGCCAAAGCGATTATGGCCATGGTAGCGCCTATCACAAATGCAGGTGTATAATTTCCACCAGAGGTAAGCCAAGGGACTAAATAAATTAATCCTGCAGCTGTTAATTTAGCCGCCATTCCTGCAATCCCTGATAAGGTCCCAACCGTTTTTCCACCGAAAAAATCACTCGGTAATGTCTGAACGTTTCCAATTGCAGTTTGAAAGCCAAATAAAATAACGGCCATTATAAGAACAGCTGAGGTTGGTCCTCCCGGGTTTGCCATTGCCAATAAGCTAGGTAACATAATTAAACATCCAATAGTAATCACAACCTTTCGTGTTTTATCGACTGTCCAGCCTGCCTTTAAGCGGTTTTGGGCAAAAAGTCCACCGAACCAAGCTCCTAGCATTGCTCCTACATAAGGAACCCATCCGTAAATGCCTATCGTTTTTACATCCATACCATATACCTCATTTAGGTAAATAGGAATCCATACTACAAATAACCACCAGATTGGGTCGATGGCCGCAGAGGCAATAATAACTCCCCAACTTTGTTTGTGCGATAAAAGCTTTCCTGTATTTGGATTGTAACCCTCATCGTGCGTACCATCTTCATCTATATCTTGATTTTGCTGACCTGTTAAGATATACTGGCGTTCCTCTTCTGACAACCAAGGGTGCTTTTTTGGTGGTGCTTTTACTATTATCATCCAAGGAATTAACCATAATAAGCCTATTAATCCGACCAACACAAAAATCATTTGCCAACTAAAATAGACAGTCAAAAATGCAATCACCGGAATAGCAACTATTCCTCCAACTGCGGCTCCAGAATTGAAAAGACCTTGGGCAAAGGCCCGCTCTTGCGTAGGAAACCATTCAGCATTTGCTTTAGCAGCCCCTGGCCAGTTTCCTGCTTCTGCAATTCCTAAGATAGAACGAAAAATTCCAAAACTTAAGACCCCGCGGGCCAATGCATGAAGTGCTGTCGCAATGGACCATACCGCGATAGATATCGCAAAACCAAGTCGTGTACCCACCCAATCAAGTATCTTTCCAAAAATAGCTTGGCCAAAAGCATATGAGAACATGAAAATAACAGAGATGGTTGCAAAAATTTCTTTGCGCTCATCAGTGCTATTATCAGGAAATAAATCATCAGCAATATCTGGCCAAAGCACTCCAATTGACTGGCGATCAATATAATTTATAACAGTAGCCAAGGCAATCAAGCCAATAACCCACCATCTTAGTCCTTTGAATTTCATTGCTTTTTATTTTTTAATTCTAATAATATTTGTCTCGAATGGACAATAGTAAATCAGCAAGCGATATGCTTGTCTATGCATTTATTTTACTCAAGCTTCAGCTAAAATCTCTAGAAGCAATTGACACGGAAGTTCAATTAAAATTGAATCTGAATAGTTAAATTTTAAGTATTAATTCCCTTCATTTTACCATAATAGAAAAGACAAAATCGTGCAATTTTATCTTTTTGGGTATTTATGTTCTTCTAAATGTTATAACAATATTGATATAAAGCTTTAAAATGTACTTTCATTTTTTTCTTGGCTAACTGCGGGTCTTGCGCTTCTATGGCATCATATATGTCTTGATGTTCTTGAATTCCCATAAAGGCCATACCCTTATCACAGACATGGTACTTTTCAAAATTTGTAATAATCTCCGGTGTAATAATCAACATAAATGTATTCATCGTACTATTACCACTTGCCTTTGCAATAGCCAAATGAAAAAGGAGATCTTCTTGAACCGCATCCTCTCCATTATTAACTTTTTGACTATACGCCTCCAAGGCCATCTTCATTTGTTTCAAATCTTCCTCTGTTCTCCTTTGCGCGGCGAGTCTTACAGTCTTTAGCTCAAGTAATATTCTAGTTTCTACTAAAGATTTGAAATCGGGTTCTTCCAATCTCAAAATATCCTCCATCATACCATTCATCGCAACCTGACCGATATCGGCTACAAAGGTTCCGCTCTGAGGTTTCGATTTAAGTATTCCATAGAATTCCAATTTTTGAATAGCTTCTCTTACATTGGTACGACTTACCCCGAATCTCTCCGATAGCTGCCGTTCTGAAGGTAATTTATCACCGGGTTCGAGATTTTTATAATTCATCAAATCCCGAATCTTTGCTATTATTTCATTTTGGATTTCTCTATTTTCACTTTTAGTAAGGATTTCTATTTTCATACAACAATTACGGAATTTCAAAAAATTGGTTAACCAGATTGGTTTGTTAAAACTATGAAAAATACCTAAGTAAAAAAATTATTCACCTATTTGTTAAAAACCAAGACCATAATGCTAATTTTTGAGATAAAGAAAACTTACCGGCCCAGAAAATCAGACCGGTAAATTCTTCAAAAAACTAACTCAACTAACAATTTTAATATCCTGGGTTTTGGGTAATTGCTCCACCGCTTGCTAATACTTCCGAATTTGGAATTGGAAATACATGATAATTACTATTAATAGTCTCTCCCATTTCAGCATCAACGGTACCGGTTCTCACCAAATCAAACCATCTGTGACCTTCAAAGGCCAATTCCAATCTTCTTTCGTCAGCTAAAGCCTGCTTAACCAAAGCTTGGGTATTAATGGCTGCTGGATCCAAAGCATTTAATCCCGCACGAGTTCTTATATCATCTAAAAGACCTAAGACTTCAGCTGCCGATGAACCTGTTTCGTTCAATGCCTCAGCATACATAAGAATGACATCAGATAATCTCATTTCTATGAAATCCTGTTCAAGATTTTCGGGGTATTTCAGCCCTATACTTGCTCCTTCATCAATTGTTAAAGCTCTTCTTAAATCGCCACCGACCAGTGTATCATTGGCGACAGCATCGAAGGCAGCGACCAAATCTGGATCTAGCGGTGTAAGAGATTTTGTGTCACCTCCACTAAACCATCCTGGAAAACCAGTACCAGCGGTGTAAACGCTAGGAATAGAACTCGACCTTGATGTCGCAAAAAGTACTTCCGAATTACCATCAGCTACAACATTAGCAATGTCGGTTTCTAAACTAACACCTGCAGCCTCAGCGGTGTTGATAACTGCTGCCAGCTCGGTAGCGGCACTACTATAATCACCTCTATACATGTAAACTTTACCAAGAAAACCTCGAGCTGCAATCTGAGACACACGTCCGTTCGAAACTCCAGAATTGTCCAAACCAGATGCTGCAGCTTGTAAGTCAGGAATAATCACACTATTGTACACCTCAGTAGCCGCCTGTCTCACTAAAATAGATGAGTCCGATGTATCTGGAGACTCCGATAAATTCACGGTTACATCACCAAAGACCATTACAAGCTTAAAGTATGATAAACCTCTTAAAAACCGAGCTTCAGCGACCTGAGTGGCATCTGATGAATTATTAATAACATTATTTGCACTTAAGATTGCCTTGTACAAATTGCTATAGAATGGGCGAAAAAATTGCTCTACTAAATCTCCACCAGCCAAATCGGAATTGAATCTGTCAAATGCAGGATAAGGTTCTTCGTCCATTAACATATTGTCAGCTCTAAAATCACCCATTATTGCCAATGGTGTGGGTGTACCTGTTTGATAATGATATGCAGCATTCAAGGCTCCATTATAATCCGTCAAATTCGATGCTTCGATTTGTTTAGGAGGTATTTGATCTAAATCATTATCACATGCTGTTATCAAAAACAACGATGCAATTACTATAGATATATATTTCATTTTTTCCATTTTTAAAAATTAACATTCAAACCAAGCGTAAAGCTTCTTACAATCGGGCTCGCACCTTCTTGGTACCCGTAGGTCGTAGGGCCTAAATACCCTCCATTGGTTGTTTCAACACCTTCTGGGTTAAACGAGGTATAATTATCACCAAATAGATATAATAAATTGGTACCAGCAGCATAGATCCTTAAAGAACTAAGACCTATTTTGCTCGTCACATCCGAATCAACGGTATACCCTAAAGTCAGATTTCTCAATGCAAAGTAAGAAGCATCTTGAATACCTGAACCATGTGCATTTCTAGTCTGAACATAATGTTGGCCATTCGCATCTGCAATACCATCACCATCAGCGTCAAAACTATCACGTACTCTACCACCAAATTGTGATTTCCAGTAAATCGGATCGATGTTATAAACCTCCGCTCCTTGTGACCCCTGGAACTGTAGTGACAAATCAAAAGCCTTATAGTTCAAATTACTTGTAATACCATAGTAAAAATCTGGAGTAGCAGATCCTAATTTGACATAATCACCTTCATATGTAATTTCGCCATCACCATTTTGGTCTACAACGTACCATTCCGAGCTACCGAATCCAATATTTCTTGACGGATCAGCAATATGTATGGTTTCTACTTCTCCAGTAACTGCATAACCCCACATTTCTCCAAGTTCTCCGCCTACATAATTTCTAAACTCTGGGCCTCTACCACTCGGTCCACCGTAAACTGTTCGAGGGAGTTCGTCCAAATCACCTAGGCTAGTTATTTCCTGATTAACTGTAGATATGTTAGCACCTACGCTCCAAGACAAATCGCTCCCTTGGATAATACTGGCATTTAAATCCAATTCTAAACCAGAACTTGTTATATTACCACGGTTTAGTACTACAGAAGGCGTACCGAAAACTTCAGATACACTTTGGTTGATTAACATGTCTTCAATATCAGACGTGTAATAATCTACCCCAATTCTTAAACGATTGTTGAAAAAACCTAAATCAGCACCAAAGTTCGTTTCCGTATTGGTTTGCCAAGTTAAATCTGGGTTAGCCACATCATTGGGTATAAGAAATCCTGTTCCATTGGCAGTTGGTGCCGCTCCTAATAAGCTCAGTGCATTGTATGGACCTAAGAAGGACGTAGTTCCTAAGGAACCTGTACTAAACCTCAATTTGAATTGGCTGAGTGTTTCATTATCCTTTAGAAAAGATTCATTATGAATGTTCCAACCTACAGAAAGGGCAGGGAATGTTGCGAATCTATTGTTTGCCCCAAAACGTGAATCACCGTCTCTTCTTATCGATGCAGTTAATAAATAACGATTGTCAAAGGCATAATTAACTCTACCAAATACACTCCTTCTTGATATGGTCGCGTCTGTCTCTACTGAAATTACATCTTCAGGGGCAAACAGTCCATAATTTTGAGGAAGACCAATTGGCACATTCGTTCCGGTGGAACTTATTCCTTTAATATAATTATTTTGAAATTCAAATCCAGCTACTGCTGCTATATCATGTTTGCCAATCACTTTGGCAAAGTTCAAGGTTGTCTCACTTAAAACCGATGATCTTCTTATATTGGAGATATCCAAATCAGATTGATTCGTACGTTCGCGAGCATCCGCCAAAGTTCCTTGATAATAATAGGTCTCAGTATCCCTGAAATCTCCACCCAGAACGGTTTTGATATTCAACCCATCTAAAATCTCATATTGGAGATAAGAGCTTACGTTACCAAAATATGTCGTTTGGTATCTGCGTGCATTGTCAAATTTTGCCGCCGGACCTGCATCTCCTGACCCCCCGATACCATTTTGAGCTCTACCATAATGCCATTCGTGCGCAATATCGCCAGGTTGTAGGGTAAATATACTGGAGTTAATATTGCCCGTTCCCCTATATCCATTATCAAAGGGTTGAGAAAAAGCACCTGGAATATTCGCCCCTCCAGTTGCATCGAACAGAGCCTGTCTTTGAGCATCCAATTGTTGTACGAAATCAATAGACGCCTGAGTATGGTAAATTGGATGAATACTATATGCTCTTAAGAGGTCCCTCATATCATGCGGAACAATATCTTGCTTACCATAGAATCCATTGAAATTAACTCCGGCTTGGATTCTTTCACCTAAATTGGCATCGACGTTCAAACGTGCATTGATTCTTTCAAAGCCTTGTCCTCTTACGATACCCTCGGTATTCTGATAACCAACAGAAGCGAAAGCTCTTAAATCTTCACTACCACCACTTACACTAAAGTCATGACTTTGGGTATTACCATTTTGAAAAAGCCAATCTTCCATACTTACGACATCAGGAGCATTTCTAAGAGCGTTAAGTCTATAATTCAACAAACCGGGATCCACTTCAGAAAGGTCGTAGGCACTTGTTTCCAATTCATCGGCCCATTCTGAAGCCGTCTTAAGCATTTCAATGTCCTTTACATATTTTTGTGAGAAGCTTGTGTATGCGTTATAACTAAAATTCGCTTTACCTGATCTACCTTTTTTGGTAGTTACCAAGATAACACCATTTGCACCCCTAGATCCATAAATAGCTGCCGAAGCGGCATCTTTTAAAACCTCCAAACTTTGAATATCATTTGGATTCACTGTAGCTAGACTTCCGGAAATAGGATATCCATCTACTACAATTAGGGGACTTGAGTCTCCTGAGAGTGATGATGCTGCCCTTACTTGAATCTTTGGATCTGCACCTGGTTCACCACTTTGATTTTGAATCAATACCCCTGGTAACTTACCCGCCAAAGCATCGTCGACACGCGCTGCTTGAATCGCAGCAACTTCAGCACCTCCGACTTTAGCGACCGAACCAGATATGTTTGCTCTTTTTTGTGTTCCATAACCTACTACTACAACTTCTTCAAGTTGGCTAGCATCCTCTGCCAGAACTACATTAATAGTGTTTTGACCGCCAACAGCGATTTCCTGATTAGCGTATCCGATGTAGCTAAATACTAGGGTAGCTCCACTGCCAACATTGTCTATGGAATAATTCCCATCGAAATCGGTCTGTGTACCATTGGTGGTTCCTTTAACCACTACACTCGCCCCAGGCAATGGGCCACTAGAATCAGCAACCGTACCCGATACCGTCTGAGCCGAAACAGCGGAGAGACAAATAAGTGCTCCAAACAATAACAGCCTTTTTAATAACGTAATCTTCATAAAATTTAAGTTTTAGATAAATAGTTAGTCAATTTTACTTTTTAACATTTTAACAATTCCTGTTTATGTTAATGCAATTTGCCATAGATGCCTATTCTTAGAATTCAAATTTTATTATAAATTTGACGATTATGGCATTAATGGTGTCATATCGTATTACTTCCCTTCAAACTGAAGTAATTTGTTTAAAAGGATAGGCGTGCACCTGTCCTTTTTTTGTGCAGTTAGTTTACTATTTCATTAGCGTTTTTTGATTAGAGTTCATTAGTATAAGATCGTCTACAAATTGGTTATCCATATTGGTTTTCCATACTGGTTAACCAATTTGGTTTACCAAATATATGTTATTAGTTTGTTAAATAAAAATTAATTTTCAATTTTATGATTTGAATTTTTGAGAACCTAACAATAAGGTAGTCATTGAGTTACGAAAACCTCAACTAGGTATATTTGAGATATTCAAAGTTAATTCCCTTCTTGAGATTATGTATTTGCTCGAATTATAGGAGGTATTTCTAAGGCTAAGCAAACCTTAGTATTTGAATAACCTCAATTGACATTTATGACTTAGAGCTGTCTTTGCTGAAAGAAACTTGAAGACTGGCGAATGTTTTGGAAATAGTAGTGAACGTTTAATAACCTTAGAATTTGTACAGTCAACAATTACATATCTATCTTATTAATATGAAAAATGAAAATCGTACAATCTTATCTTTAATTTTCTCAATCTATATTATAACAATATTGATATAGTGTCTTAAAATGCACCTTCATTTTTTCTTTAGCTAATTTGGGCTTTTGGTCTTTTATTGCATCATATATATCTTGATGTTCTTTGATTCCTGAAAATGCTAAACCCTTGTCACAAACATGGTGCTCTTCAAACTTAGTTATAATCTCAGGGGTAATAATTAACATAAAAGTATTCATTGTACTGTTGCCGCTTGCTTTTGCAATTGCTAAATGAAAAAGCAAATCTTCCTGTACCGCATCTTCTCCATTTTCAACTTTTTCAGCATAAGCCTCTAAAGCTTTCTTCAATTGTATCAAATCTTCTTCTGTCCTCCTTAGAGCAGCTAACCGCACAGTCTTTAATTCAAGTAAAATTCTAGTTTCCACCAAGGACTTGAAATCCGGTTCCTCTAATCTTAAAATATACTCCATCATACCATTCATGGCTACTTGACCAATATCTGCTACAAAAGTGCCACTTTGAGGCTTGGACGTTAGTAAACCATAAAATTCCAGTTTTTGAATGGCCTCTCTAACATTACTTCTACTAACACCAAATTTCTCAGATAGCATTCGCTCTGAAGGTAGCTTGTCCCCCGGTTCAAGATTTTTGTAATTCATCAAATCCCTAATTTTGGTAATGATGTCAGTTTGAATTTCTTGATTTTCAGGTCGTGTTAGTATTTCAATCTTCATAAATAGATATTAGTTTCGATTTGCTATCCCAGTTAATTGGTTAAAATAAGGCTAAAACCTTATTGAGCCAGACCTTTAGGTCAAAAGGAGCTAAATTATAGTTATAAATCACCTTCCCTAAAGTTAATGACATCATTACCGGTCATATAGACCGGCTAGATGTCTTAAAAAACTAACTCAAACAACTCTATAAATTACCTATTAATAGCCTTAGCTATGCGAGCTTACTTTTCAATATTGAATCAATAAATCATAAAATTTAATCTTGCAAAAGGCTTCAGAGTCCGTTGTTTAAAAATAATTTCCTAGTTTAAAATAATTTTCAAGGACAACCCATTTTACTATGTGAATATCGTCAAAGGTTTTAAAACCTCAATGGCAACGTAATTCAATATTTCTAGCGGTTCAACTCTGATTAGTTTTCTGTTTTCAGTACTAGGTAATAATGTTTCCTTCCAGTTATTTAAATCAATTTCCAGAAGTACAAATGATGATTCTTCTTGATAGGATTATCTGTATCAACTAGTACCTCTGGCATTTCTTTTCTACTACACCTTTTTTTGTCATTTCCGTAAAGGACGTATGATTATGAAAAAAACTGAAAATAACTCAAGGCTAGAAGCTATTTGATTCATGGAAGTTTTACCTATGAACTTTTTCAAAACCATTCACCAACACAATTAATGATTTACACTGAGTTCATAGAGCTTTACCTTTGCAAAGGCTCCCTTGTCTCTTGACTGAAAATAATTTCCAACTTTAAAGTAGTTTTCAAAAACTCCCCATCTTTTAATACTAGCACTATCATAAACAAAAAATTCATGCTTATTTAATGACACTACCATTTTTCCATCCGTAACATTTATCTCAAGCGCAAATTTTCTGAAGCCAACTTCCTGTTCAAAATTTTTGCCTTCGTCATCAGTCCATGCCTCCTTATATAGGATGCCTTTTTGATTAACACCAGCATATTTCAAAACCTTGGTTTTTACTCGGATTTTTCCATTTTGCCAATAAATTTTTAAAATAGGTGGAGCATTATTGTCTTTTTGCCCTATCAATTCACGCTGTTCATTTGTTAATCGACCATGTATCTGTGCTATAATTACCTTATGATACTTTCCATCGTCTGCTCTTGAAACCTCATCCATTGCCATTTTTGCCTTTAGATTAGCTCCTTCAGCAAATGTCCAATTAACTTTGTCGTTTCCGGGTTCCATTTGTTCTCGAAGTTCTGTCCGAGAATACTTCGTGTTAGCAGTGGTCGCATCGGTTGGGTAGGCATAAAATACTAAAGCTCCAGAAGCAGAATCATTATACATAAATGGCCTTAGGACATCATTATTGGCATAATCCAAAATCGCTGGCGGTTCAATGCTGGTTGCACCACCTTTTCCCTCACCTGCTGGTATGGTAACCTTCCAATTACTTAAATCAATTTCAGGAAGTTTTACTTTCCTTTTTCTTTTTTTAGGTTTTTCAACTCTTGTTTCCGATGCTGTAACGCTACTTTTCTTACTTTGAGAAGTAGCGTTGACAGATACGAACATTAGTACTGTACATACTAAAAGTCCTTTTCGGAAACTTTTCATCAAAAGTAAAATTATAAAGCAATCACCTTTACATTGTCAATATAGGCGTCTTTGGGACTCACTGCATAAAACATTACAGCTACTTCGCCGCTGATATTGGCGGTAAATGGAATTTGAACCAATGTTCCAAAATCGTTGTTTGTATCTGAGAATTTCCCTTCAGCTACGAACCCTTCATCAAACCCTAAATTATTACCAAGATTAGCGGCAGCATCAGCTCCATCATCATAATGCTGATCTAATATCAAACCTACTACCCTTCTTCCTCCAACAGGGTCAGTTCCACTATCATCTTTAATAGCATATTGATACTGCAAAATATAATTAGCACCAGGGGTTAAGACCAACTCTTGATACGCGAATCTAGAACTAGAAGATCTAAACTCCCCAGCAGACTGACTTGAAGACCATTTTGCTCCTCTTGTTTTACCTCCAGTATCATTTCCGTCGATATCGAAGTCAGAACCATCTGAACTTGAACCGAAAGGGTTCGTAGTTCCATCAGTAAATTTTCCCCATTTCCAGAAATCTTGACCATCCTCGAAATCTCCATTAATAATAGTCGAGCCAGTCATTCTAGGCATATAGATATTATCCACATAAATAGTTGCATGATCGTTTGTAGTTCCACTAGAAGCTACTTCAAATACTATTGTTTCAAATTGAACAACAGGTGATGAGAAATCTGTATCTAAATTGAAATCAAAACTAGTCCATTCACCATCCGTTAAATCTAAATCATCAATAACATGGCTAACGGAATTCGTGCTGTCAACTAAAGTTATTTTCAATTTATCAATACCTTCTGCAAAATTAGAATACACGTCAAAATGAATTTCTGACGAACCTACACCACTATAAAAAGCATCTGTAGCAACTATTTCATCACTCAATGATACAACCCCAGTATCACTATGCAGTCTAGAAAATTCAAGTAAATTGTTCCCAGATTCCAATGCTATAACTTTACCTCCCGTCCCTGCCGAACCAAAGGAAGTAGCATCAGTAAAAATATTCAACAAATTATATCTTTTCCCGGAAGGTGATGAAGGAGCAGTTCCAATAGGTTGCACGGTGTGGTCCACCGTTATATCTGTAGTTTTAGTTATACCTGCAGCAGTTACGGATATTGTATAATCCGTCGAAGCATCTTTATTGGAATAATCGTGAGTGACCGTCTCTCCTTGTGCTGCGGTAACTGTACTACTGCCATCACCAAAATCTACTACATAAGAATCAACACCTACCGTAAGTGGCTTTACCGTTACAATTGTACCATCACCGTCCGTCGACGTTGAAAAACTGGAAAACACTGCTGCTGTCTTACCGACAAATGAATCGTCTGGTGCAATTGGGATATAACCCTCGTCATCACATGACACAATCATAAGGCCTACTATTAGCAAGGTGCCTATTCCTTTTTTTAATGAATTCATAATATTTTTGTTTGTTTATTTTTTTGTTTATCTCTGTCCAATACGGTCATGCTAGGTAAAGCACGAATCTTACAGTTATCTGAGACATATTACTATAGACATTAAACTTAATCAAGTCTTTCTATACTGATTTTAGAATATCTACATTCTGTACCATCGTATTCAATATTGAACCTCATGTTTTCCGTGTCATCTCCTGTTGCAAATGAAACGGAGTATTCTACATAAGCAGTAGATTGAGAGGTTAATGGAACATCTTCGCTTAGGAAGTCCACACCAGTATCTCCATCTTCAATTAAGAGCTGACCTGCAGAACTACCAGTAGTTTTACTTACATACCAAAATGTTATTCTGTACTGTGCCCCAGCGACCACACGAATAGTTTGATCAAGAAATTGTGAAGAACTACTTATTTTGGCAGCCCCATTTCCTTCTGGAGGTGTTGGTGAACTACTAGCAGAATAGGTACTTGTACCTCTACCACCACCCCAGGGTGTTCTTGGGTCACATAAAAAGTCAGGACATTGAAAAGCTGCAACCAACTCGTCGACAACTACAACGTCTAAGGTAATTGAAGATGTTTCACCATTAGCATCAGATGCAACCAAGGTAACGGGAAAAGTACCTTCTCCTGCAAAAGTATGTGTAGGGTCTCTGTCGGTTGAGGTAGCTCCTCCTCCAAAATCCCATGTGTACGTATTTGCTTCTGTAGAAAGATCGGTGAAATTGATTACTCTAAAATCATCTTGATCTGCTGTATAATCAAAGTTTGCTTCTGGAAATACGGTGTCTGCTTTAGAACCTGTATCGGGCAAATCATCTCTAAAAAGGTCGGTACCAACACAGCTAACAGAAAAAATAGCTGTCATGAAGACCAAGGTTATTTTACGGAAAAATTTCGCTTTATTTTTCATAGTTTGAATTTTTGAATTTTAGTATCCTGGATTTTGTGTTAGAAGACCTCCACTAAGATTAATTTCACTAGCGGGAATTGGCAATAAAAGTTTTCTTGCGTCAAATACATAATCCATTTCGGTTGCGTGTGCACTTAAAACAGATTCTGCCACACCAAATCTAAGTAAGTCGAACCAGCGTTGGTTTTCAAAAGCCAACTCTACTCTTCTTTCCAACAAAAGGTCATCTTGCGTAATTGAGCTTACCGCGGTGGTTAAACCTGCTCTATCCCTTACCATCTGAAAAGATGTCAGCGCTGCGGGATCGCTCGTAGATGCTGCCCCAGCCATTATAGCTTCTACATGCATTAACAATACATCGGCATAACGTAATGCGATGTAATCGTTACCGGCATCACGGCCTGCGCCATAACTTGGTGGCGTTGTAGTTATATCAGATCCTTCTGGTAAAAATTTGATAACCTCATTCGAAAGCCCAAATGTGGCATATGATAGATCTGTTCTATCACCACCGGCTGACGCAAAATCAGCGATAAGGTTGTCGTTTACAATATTTTGACCATCTTCAGCACCAATACGGGTAGCTGAAGTAAATTCAGCTGAAAAACCTTGGCTTTCTAACTGATTACCTGAAATATATTGAATAGCAAATATAACTTCACTATTTGCAGAAGCATCAACTTCACCAGAATCGAAACCTGTATAAAATACATCATAAAAGTCAGGCTCTAGCGAGAAATTACCACTGTTAACTATGTCTTCACATAGCTGTCGTGCACCAGCATAGTTAGGGCTATCCTGAGTTAGGTATACCTTAGCCAAAATACCTTGTGCAGCCGCTTTAGAAGCTCTTATAACATTTGAATTATCCAAAACATTGATTGCCTCTTGCAAATCTGAAATGATCTGAGTATAAATCTCTGCTTCAGCTGTTCTAATAAAAGGTGTTTCCTTGTCATCTGGAGCTACAACTTCAGTTATCAAAGGAACATCACTATACAACCGAACTAATTTGAAATACGCGTAAGCTCTTAAAAATTTAGCTTCAGCAGTATACCTTGCCTGATTACCGGCTTCTGCAATTTCAATAAAGTTTAAGATGTTGTTCGCTCTAAAAATGACCTCATACATAGAGGCATAGTAATCTTCAGACTCTACATTGTTCGCATTAACAAGGTACCTATGAAAATCCGCTTTTGAACCTTCAGTGGTAGCGTTTCTTGTATTATCAGTTCTATGTTCTGTCAAAAGGTGCTCAAATTGTACGCCTCTATTCGTTCTTGCTTCATTAGAGTCGGTAGCATCATTTACACCTTGGAGCGCATCGTAAATTCCCATAATTCCTGAGAATACATCGGCATCCGTTTGAAAGAATGAATCTACGGTAACAACAGAATCCGGAACTGGATTTAAAAACTCTTCGGTATCACAGGAGAGAAAAAGAAACCCTGTAGCAAAAATTAGATATTTTATATGTTTCATAATATATTCTTTACTAAAATTAAAAGTCAATGTTCATACCAACTGTAAATGTTTTGAATATCGGCGTACCTGCTCTTTGTGATCCAAACGCCCTTACATTACCGTTGTCATCATGCTCTGGATTAAAACCGTGATAATCATCAGCAGTAATGTATAATAAATTCTGCCCAGTAGCATAAAGTCTTAAACCATCCAATCCTATTCGGGATATGAGATCCTTTGAGAAGTTATATCCCAAGTTTACATTTCTCAAAGAAAAGTAGTCTGCACTGGCAATAACATCGCTAGTTACCACCTTTCTTTGAATGAAAGACACATCGGGCACAAGACCATCGGCTACAGCTTCCTGAGCACCTGTACCTCTTGTGGTATTCCCAAACCAATTGAAGAAGTATTCATCACCAATATTATTTACCTGCGCACCAAGACTCCCTTGTACCATAAAGGAAAAGTCAAAGTCACCAAATTTAAAATCATTGGTAAAACTATATACCAAATCTGGATAAGGATCTCCTAAAATGGTTTTATCCTCATCAGTAATTAAACCGTCGCCGTTTAAGTCTTTTACAATTGTTGCTCTAGACTCCCCGTTTATTCTATTCCACGGGCTGTTAACATAAGTTGTTCTAAAAGAAGTTTCATCAAAACGCTCCTCGTCAACAACAAAGCCCCAGTAAGAAGAAATAGGTTCACCTATTCGGTTTATCCATTGTGAGTTTCTACCATAGGTATCTGAAATTAAGGCGTTATTGGAATCACCAAAACTCAATAGTTCATTTTGATTAGTTGAGGCGATCAATGTAGAATTCCATCTGAAATTTTCGGTAACAATGTTTCTTGTTCTTAATTCAAATTCCAATCCTCTGTTTTGAACTTCACCTAAGTTTACAATACCTTGGTTAAACCCAGTAAGATATGAAACGGGGTTGTTCAAAAGCAACTCATCACTATTCCTTTGATAATAATCAATTGAACCTGATATTCTATTGCCTGCAAACCCATAGTCTAAACCTATGGTCAATTCTTTGGAAGCTTCCCACTGCAAATCAGGATTTGCAATATTAAGTGGGGAAGCGCCTTGCGTGGTACCGTAGTTCGTATTTTGATTCAACGCTAGATAAGGCCATGCATTTGTAAGAGCGTTTCCAACATTGAAATTCTCAGAACCTGTAAGTCCATAACTAGCTCTAAACTTCAGATTGCTAACAAAATCGCTATTTGCCAGGAAATTTTCTTTGGCGACATTCCAACCTACGGATACAGCAGGGAAATTACCCCATTTGGAGTCAACACCAAATACTGAACTACCGTCTCGTCTAAAGGATGCATTGAATAAATACTTATCTGCAAAAGAATAATTAACTCTTGCAAAAAATCCCAACTTACTACGGTTTGTATTAAATTCTGTTACAATAGTATTTTCAGGATTAGCTCCATTTATGTTCTTAAGTCGATCATCGGTAAAACCGCTGCTAGTTACGGTGCTAAACTCAGCTCTTCTTTTCTGAATGGTTACACCTCCTAATAGATTAAGATCATGATCGCCAAAATTCTTAGTATAATTTAGGGTGTTATCATTAATCAATCTTGTTCTATATCTATTATTCAACCCATAAGCAGATCTACTTGCACCAGCTGCGTGATAATTGGTGCCATCCCATCTTGTTTGTTTTCTCTGATCGATAGTTACACCCAAAGATGTTTTTGCTGTCAGACCATCTATAATTTCATAACTCAAGTATGTTGAGCCGAATAGTTTAGTGTTAACATCGTAATGTTCTCTCTCAACATATTGTTGGTACGGATTAGAATCACCAGATGTACGGGGTCTGGAATCACTACCATCTCCATCTAAATCCAATTCAACTAAATGATTTTCCAAAAAGTAATCCCCGACACCAACATTTGGGTAATTATCACGATTAATAAACTGCAATGATTCTTCCGTATGATAGATAGGCAACCAAGGTGATTGACGCGTTGGATTGTGAATCGATGTTGGTAAACGTCTTTGCTTGGTATAAGAAGGAGTAATACTAACACCAAACTTAGCCTTTTTACCAATTTTCGAATTGATCTTTATATTACCAGTATACAATTTGTAATCGTCAGTTATCACAACACCTTCATCGTGGAGGTATCTCAAGGAAGTACTAAACTTGGTATCCTCCGTTCCCCCTCTTGCAGATAGCGAATGACTAATAACATTACCTCCATCAAAGAAAACATCTTGCCAATCTCTATTTACTCCGGTTGTTTCTACCAAAAGCTTAATATATTGTGATTCTTCGGAAAGCGTGCCAGCAACCGATTGTTCAAGTTTAAACCACTCGTCAATATCCTTTCTGTAATCATCACTACCATGTGCCTGCTTATATCCAGTGTAGGTTTGGTAACTGAATTTTGTTTTTCCGGCCTTACCACTTTTAGTAGTAATTAAAATGACCCCGTTTGCACCTTCACTACCATAAATTGCAGCCGAAGCAGCATCTTTTAAAACTTCAAAAGACTCTACGTCGTTCATGTCAAGATTTCCAAGAAATTCTGAACTTACAACAATACCGTCAACAACCAATGCCGGACCTGAATCCGCAGCAATTGACCCAACACCCCTAATGGTAATTGTTGGTGCTCCACCGGCTTCAGCATTTGTAGCCTGAATGTTTACACCGGAAACCTGACCGATAAGAGCATCGTCTACCCTTGATACAGCAATCTGATCCAAAGTTTCATTTACTACCTTGGAAATCGACCCGGTAACAGTTGACTTTTTCTGGGTGCCATAACCTACCACAACAACCTCATCTAGTTGGGCTGCGTCTTCTATCATAACCACATTTAGGTTAGTCTGACCACTTATCGCGATTAGTTGACTTTCGAACCCTAGAGAAGTGAATTGAAGCACGTCTCCATCAGAAACCGAAATCTCAAAATTACCATCAAAATCGGAAGATGTTCCGGTCGTGGTGTTTACTATAACAACATTGACCCCAGGAACAGGTACACCTGCCTCATCAGCAGTTGTGCCCGACAAGGTATAGTTGTCTTGAGCAAACATTGCCATGCTGATACACAACATCGCAATAAGCATTAAATTCTTTTTTAAATTCATTTGTGTTAAAATTAAGTTATTACTGTCCTTCGGCTATCAAGCCGATATTTCTATTATGAAATAGTATAGTTGCTAATCTCTTGACTAATACAACACAAAAAGGTCAAGGAAATAAATTGTGCTTGTTAAGAGCTCGTAACTAGTGATTCTTAATTGTTCTTGAAATTACTTCCCTTCAGAGTGAAGTAATCTAGTCTTGAGTGATGGGCATTCACCCGTCTTTTTTGTTTTTGTGAAGTGTTATTTGTTCATTGAGTTAGTTATAGTTAGTAGCTAGGTTTTTGAGTAATTAAAATTGGTTTTCCATACTGGTTAACCAATTTGGTTGACCAAATATATGTTATTAGAATGTTAAATAAAAATTAAATTCAAATTTTATGATTTGAATTTTTAGGAACCTATTAATAAGGGTACTATCAGATTAGGGAATTCTTAAAAAGTGTATTTTGGGCCTAAGAAAAAATAAGTCCGCCATTTATATCCACATTCGCACCCGTCATAAAAGAGGTTTCCGAGGAGGCTAGACAAGCAACTGTATTGGCAATTTCATCTGCAGTACCTTGTCGGCGTAGAGGCGTCATGCCTTCCACTTTTTTACGAACCTCATCTTTTGTAAAATCATCATGGAATTTTGTAGCGATCATACCGGGGCAAAGTGAGTTTACCCGTATATTTCTAGGGCCTACTTCTTTGGCCAATCCACGAGTGAAAGTTATTACGGCTCCTTTTGAGGTAGCATAGGCCAGAGAACCACCACCGCCACCATCTCTACCGGCTTGCGATGCAATGTTAACTATCGAACCTCCAGAGCCCATATAAGGCAAAGCTGCTTGCGACACTAAAAATGTAGAGTTCAGATTTAAGAACATTACTTTATTAAAGAAAGCCTCATCCATTTCATCAATGGTTTTTCGCGCGACTAAACCTCCAGCATTATTGACGACGATATCAATAGTATCTCCGAAAGCCGCTCTAGTTTCTTTTATCAGATGATCGACATCAGCTTTTTGAGTCATATCACCTTTGACGATAATACCGGTTCCTTTAACCGCTTCAATTTCCCTCATCGTTATTTGGGCATTCTCGGCATTATTGAAATAATTGGCGACCACTTTTACGCCTTCCCTGGCCAAACGTATACTAATTGCTCTTCCTATATCTCTTGTTCCGCCGGTTACAATGGCCACTTTTCCTTTTAAATCCATAGTTGTTTTTGTCTTAATTACATATTATATACACCTCCATTAATATCTAGGGTCGCCCCAGTAATAAAACCGTCATACTCAGATGCTAAATATACCACTGCCCTTGCCACATCCGATGCATTGCCCGCACGTTCAATAGGAATACCTGCAATTGTTTTTGATGCGGATTCTTTTGTTGTATGTGTATTGTGAAAAGAAGTTCCAAGAATAAGACCGGGCGCTACCGCATTCACGCGCGTACCTTGCGGGCCTAATTCTGAAGCCAATGCCCTAGTAAATGTTAATATTGCTCCTTTACTAGTAGCATAAGCCAAAGATCCTGCGTGACCACCTTTTCGACCGGCAAGCGAGGCCAAATTGACAATACTGCTATTCTCATTCTTTGCCAAATAAGGTGCTGCGGCTCGTGTTACGAAAAGCATGGAGGTCATATTGATATCCATTACTCGATGCCAGAACTCTGCTTCCAGTTCTTCCAATCTTTTTCGGGCAACAAGAGAACCTGCGTTGTTAATTAGGATATCTAGACTTCCTAATGCCTCAACTGTTTTTTCAACCAAAGCATTTGCATCAGCTTCTTTTGTTAAATCGCCACTTACGGCTAGCGCTTTTTGACCTTTGCTATCTGCATAATCAGTCAATTGGTTGGCGGTATCGGCACTTGAAAAATAATGTATCGCTACATTGGCACCGTTGTCAATAAAGTGTTTAGTTATCGACTCCCCAATACCTTGGGCTCCTGCAGTAACGAGAATGTTTTTTCCGCTTAGTTTGTTATTCATATTGATTTAATAAGTATTTTTTATTTCTTGTCACCAAAATAAGAGACTCCGTCACCACTTAAAAAGTCCTCCCTTACCGGACTAAAGGTGTCGATGAGGATTCCTTCCTCTAAACAAACAGCGCTATGTAATAAGTTTGGTTCGATGTAAACACCATCGCCCCCTTCTACAATTTGTTTTACCCCATCAATTTCAAACTCAAATTTTCCTGAAACACAATAGGTAGCTTGTGTGTGAAAATGTTGATGTGGAGAACCCAATGCTCCTTTTTCAAATTTTACTTTTACCATCATAATCTGGTTGTCATACCCTAAGAACTTTCTTGATACTCCTCCACCAAGTTCTTCCCAATCCATGTCTTTTGTGATGACATATTTTTTACTAAATCGTTTCATAATCTTAATTTTTATTTGAAATAATAAGGTCCTGACCACGAATAATCATTCCCATTAATGTTTAATTTATGTTTACTAGAATTGCTTGCATCTTTATTTGAAAGTATGAACAAGTGTTTCTCACCTCTTAAATCTTCTATGGCCAGCGCTGTATACTTAGTGCCATCATGTACCATGTTTACCGATGCAATGTTACTTTTTGAATTCACGGCGAACTCTGAAACAGGACTATAACTACCATGCGATTCTAGTACCGACACAAAAGTGGTATGCTGAGTATCTTTTCTACGGAGTATTAATCCAGCATCGCGCCTTAGGTTAAACTCTGGGTCATTCGCCCCTATACGAACAAATCGCATTTCATCAGCAGTAGTTGTTATGGTGGTAAGTGTATAAAAGCGTCGCTCATTCATCCAGCTAAACTTCGAGTTATCTTCACTCGCCTTACCCAAGCCTTCCATCCATAAATGTTGGTACCCATGTTTTTTTCCTAAAGGATATAGCTCTTTGGGAGTTTTATACTCAAAATTGGTTTGAATCACTTGTCCCATAAAGTAAAAAGGCAGATCATATTGATTGGTACTGTCGGAGTTAACTTTCAAAATATCCAACAGAAAAGGCTTTTCAAAACCATATCCTTTTATCAAGGCTATAGTGCGATGCATTTCGGTACCCGGATACGCATTACTTTCTTTTGCACTTACTACCTGTACTTCACTTTGAGATTCATCAAAAAAGTATAATTCTGAATGGTGCTTGCTGCCGATTTCATACTTCCCTTTAAAATGAGAAGTCTCATTCTGAACCAAGGTATTATGTGCGATGGTCTGTTTCGCCCAGCTCTTGTTTTCCTTTAGGTAATTACCGCCACCTTTTTGTTCAATATTCACAAACCTTGACAGTCCATAATCTTGTAAGACCTCATCTCCCTTTTCAAAAAAGGAATAAGATAATTTGTCGTAGTGGCCGTGACTTAAGCCCTGTGCGGCATATTTAAATACCAAAGTCAAATCTTCGTTCCCGTAGCGCAAAATCCCAACGCCACCTTGTTCTCCTTTGGGACCGTCAGACAAATTGATTGACTTTTTTTCAAATGGTGTTGCCTCGCCATCTCTAAGACCAATTGCAACGGCCAGACCGGAATCATCCAATAATACCTTGCCTTGTTCTTTAGCTATACTTAATAACTGTGGATTGTTTCCCCCGTGGTGATAAGCAATATCTACCGCACTTACTAGGGAAGAAGTATAAATAGACATTCCTTTTTGTCCATCGTTAAGTGGAAAGAATTCGCCATCGGCATCTGAAAGGTTTAAAAGTGCGTTAACCGCTTTAAGTAAAACCCCATCTTTATATTCTAAAATTTTCAACTCTGGTTTCACGTTTTCCAATCCTTCGGCAAAAATCAGGAAAGGATACATCGCATAGCGTTGGTAATACGGTCCTTCCGTATAATAGCCATCTGGAGAGAAGGGCTCATCAAGATTGGCCAAAAAACCCGCTTTACCATCCTCTGAATAAATAAAGCCGCCATCATTATCTTTTTCTCCGGTATTTACTGGAGCATTTTTGAGTCCGTACAAAGCCCTATCTACTAATTCATCGTCGCCCATAACCAAACCAATCATACCCACAGCGGCATTTCCCCAAGTACTATGGTTGTGCACACGGTTGTAGAACTGCGGATTTTTCACAGATATCCAATCTGCAAAAGGTCGAAATAAATTTTCCTCTAAGTTCTTGCGTTCTTTTTTGGTCAGAAAATCATAAACACAATCATAAGCCTGACTGACATATACCAACCAATTGGAATCATTCAGACATTGCCAAAACAATTTGCCTCTAGCATAAGAACGTGTCTTAGGGTGCGCTGGTAAGGTAGGATACAACTCCGCATACTGCAACAACATATCGCGAACGTAAATCGCATATTCTTCATCTTCCAAAATCTGGAAAAGCACGCCCGCTTTTTGAAGAACTATCCAATTCTTTTTATGTCGCGCATGGGTGTATCCACCAGAATAATCCTTTGGGACTGGAGTATCAATACCTAGCGCTATTTCAGCATCCACCTCCTTTTTCAGTTGTTCCAAAGATGCATCGAATAATGGCACCTTGCCCAATTCAGCCCTGATTTTTTCAACACCAGCTTTGGTAAGAATTAATTTCGGGTGCTCTTGAGCTTGGATTGACGAAGTGGATATACTTAAGGTCAAAATCAAAAGGCACATCAAATAAGTATTGGTCTTCTTTTTGTTCATTTGTTTTATGGAGTTCAAATTGGTTAACCAATCTGGCTGACCAAATATACAACTATTTGTAAACTACCTGATTTAGTCATTTTTAAGGAAATAACCTTCATTGGAAACGGCAGCATCACTTATAGATATATCGGCAGTTTTAAACCATACTTCCGCATAATTTCCGTCTGCATATTGTTTTTGAATGTCCCCACCATGCGTTTCTGCACCCGAACACCAATTTTGATTTTCTTCTGGGGATTTTCCATTTGTTTGATTGTAACAACCCAATTTAAAAAATAAACCCTCACCTGAATATGCAGTTGAACGCTCTACCCCATCTTGCCCAATTGGGACAAATAATTTTCTTGTTTGCTCAGGCATATCATCAGTTGTAGTGTATTCTGATTCAACTAAGTTCTTTGTAAACGTTTTGGTTTCATGACCTTTACTAGAAAAATATAAGTTCATCATACCATCCTTAACCTCAATTTGATAACTAAATTCTTCTCCCAAAGCAATACCGTCTTCAGGTTCTTCAGGGTAGGTGTTTGCTTCCGCCCCAACAACCGAAAAGTCATGCCCCCAAACTGCTGAGGAAAAATCCCATCTCCCGGAATTATCACCCCCCTCTGTATTTATCTCATAATGCCAAAATACAGAGCCTTTTTCATGCCCCGGAAATTTTTTGTAAAATATTTTTAACGGCTCGTTCTCATGTCCATTCGCACTGTGTATTTGTCCGACCACTACCGAATAGGTTGAAGCTACACGAGCATCACCAGTAGCAGATACGTTCATTACCTTGAGTGTTGCGGACAATTTATCATTGGCAGTTTTCGGATACCATTTTTTTACCTGTGCCAATTCGGTTCTTGTGTTGTTAGAGGTGCCATGAGTGTCTCCCCCATTTGGTGTTTTAAATACGACCCAGTCACTATTGTCATCATTTGTGGTGTAGAAGAAATCCTTATGCTCGTAGTCAACCGCCTGACCAGCATTAGAACCGTCGCCTAAGATTAAATTCCAATGTTGGAAAAAAGGTATAACATCATTCGCTTTGGTAACCCCAGCCGTATTATCTGAATCCCTTTCAAGGTTTTCTTTTTTGTTTTTATCGCCGCAGCTAGAGCATAGCAGCATTATACTTGTCACTATCGTACTGATGTAAATACTGGAATTGGATATTTTGATTCTCATACTATAAAGTCTAGATTTTTTGCGGGATAAAAAGAATGTTCGATTAATTCTATTAAATTGGTTTACCAGATTGGTTTACCAAAAATACACATAATTGTAAGACTCACAAATTTTTAACATTAAAACGATTGGTAATACCAAGAATAATCAGAAAGATCTACCTTTTCGTATTTCCTCAATCTCCGAAATGGTTATAGAATCTTTATGAGTATTGAGACTTGTTCGCACATAATTAAGTAGGTCTTTTAATTCCTGATTTGTGAGGCCAGCCGCAAAGCCCGGCATAACGTCATTGTATTTTTTACCTTTTACCTCTATTTCTCCTGACAATCCAAAAAGTGTTGTCGCTATAAGTTTCTGCTTGTTGGCTACCGTAGCAGTTCCTAAAAGGGGAGGGGTAAATTCCGGTATTCCTATTCCGGTATTCACATGACATGGTGCACAGTTATTACTGAAAGTATATGCCCCAGGCACATCTGAAAGCCCGGCACGACCATACTGAATCAACATTCGCTCTGGCTCACTATCTTCAACAAATGTCATTAAGTGGTCATACTTATCATTCTCATCCTCTTGAATTACCGCTATTTTGAGCACGCGGTCGTTCCCGTCTTTGGGGATATCACCATATAACCAATTATATCGGCTTACATTCCAGTCCGTGTTACTGGTAATCAAATACACTTCACCCGTTGACGAAATACACAAATCCCGTATCCTCCCAAACTGTTTCTGCAGATAGACCCTTTCCTCGACTATCTTCTCGCCAGAATCATCAAGTTCAAATAACCAAAGTGCCTGTCCTTTCAGGGTAGCTAGCATGAGATTGTTTTTCCACTCGGGAATTGCAGCATTTGCATAAAAGTCCAAACCAGCCGGAGCTATTGTGGGTGTCCAATCATAAATCGGCTCGGTAACTTTGACAGAATCACAGAAGGCCATTTCGTTTTCTTTATCACAATACCCTTCAACAAAGGGCCAGCCATAGTTTCCACCAGGTTCTATTATATTTATTTCATCATCGTTATTCGGCCCGTGTTCTGATGAGTAGATTTTCCCGTTTGCAGCTACAAGTCCCTGAGAATTTCGATGGCCCATTGAGTAGAAATAGCTTCCCGCAATGGGATTATCTTTTGGAACGCTGCCATCAAGATTCATTCGTAGTACTTTCCCCGGAAGGCTCTGTATTGTCTGGGCATTCTCGGAATTGCCCACATCGCCAATTGTAAAAAGAAGCTTGTCGTCTTCGCTTATGGCAAGCCTAGAGCCGTTATGTGCCCTAAACCCAGGTATTTTAGGTAAGATCAGCTCGGGTTCTTTTAAAGTGTCCTCCTTCTGGAAATAGGTGTAGCGTTCGACCTTAGATCTTACAAAATTGGGACTACCCCTCCTATCGAATTGATCAGTTATAGATGAATCAATGTAGGTATAATGCATGTATACATAAGGCTCATTCTTAAAATCTGGACCCAAAACCAAACCCAATAAGCCGGGGGTATTTCCCTCGGAATATACGTTGGGAACATTTAGCACTTTTTTGACCTGTCCCGTGTTGGGGTTCATTCGTAGAACATTTCCTTTTTTTTCGGTGAACCATAAATGGTCATCACCTCCCCAGGTAATTTCCCAAGGTTCGTCCAAATTCCGAACCACTTCACTCACGAGTAAGCGTGTTTTTTCTAATTGGATTATGAATTTTGGCTTTTCAAACTCTGGTCGTTCTTCTGACTTCGAACTTTCACAACTCATAAACACACTGCCAAGAGCCATTGCGGTAATGCATAACAGAATGGTGACTTTGTGAATTGCTTTATTCATAAATCATTAATAATAAAATCTAGACTAAAAATATACGCTATTCTTTGGATAAAACACGTTTATTCAATCAAGTACCTGCCCAATGATTTGATTAACTACCGAATACTTGGTGGATTCCACGAAGCCGATTGAAAAGGTCTGAACGGTTGTTAAATGCTTGGTGGTTTGTTCTCCATTTTGTCTGCCAAATCCCAATACGGTCATATCTTTTCGATACACGTAATTATCAGAATGTTCATCGTCTTCATGATGCAGCATATATAACATTCGTGGCGCATTTTCATCACCAAAGGCCATCCATTCTGGCGAAGGCAAATCGCCATTAAAAGATTCCTCTATGGGATGCTTTTTCTCTTCTGCCGAGGAAAACCAAAAATCTGTAGTGTCCATTTCTCCTCCGGGTACCCCTTCATATTGTACCCAATAATAGTAACCGTCACTAATCTTGGTCATGGTAAAATCGCAGCGGTCAGCATAAAAATCCCATTGACCTTCCCATTTCCCATTATCCGAAGTAAATACAATTTGAATATGGTCATTCGATTCAATCTTCACAACTGAAGAAGAAGGGTTGGTTTTTGCATTCATTGCATGAAAATAACTACCGTCTTGTTTATGAATGGCATTTGGAAAACCCCTGTATTCACCTTTATGAGCAGAACCTTCTATGTTATGAAAACCAATCCAATCTATGCCATCCTTGTCTAACATACTGGATAAGCCACCGCCGGATTTTTCAAGAAAATACGTTGCCACGGGAGTAGTAATAATATACGCCTCTCCGCCACCTGCCGATTCATCTATGCCATGAGAAAGCAATACCTTTTGCTCAGTACACGAGCCACAGCATGAAATTAAAAACAATACTAGTATGACTTTTATCAAATTCATATCATTAAGCTTTTGTAGTGGAGAGATTACTTTTGGCACTCCTACGTAATAAAAAGCCAATCATAAATATAATCAGCGAACAAATCACAAACATCATTCGCCCCCAAACCGGATTGGGAATCAGTGTCATTAATAGAATCCCTACACTCATGGTCATGACCATACCTCCTAGTTTTCTTCTTTGTTGTTTATCCACAGCATCTTGTTTATCATCTGCAATAACGGGCCGTTGCAAATCTTCAAAAAAGCGATCGGTTTCTAGTTTGTTTGTATCCTTTGCTTCATTATAAAATAAAGAGGTTGCCCAGAAAAAACCAGCGGTTATAAATACATGCCCTGCAATGGTCAAAATGATATTCATATCAATAATTTCCCTAGCTGTTAGCGATTCGATACCGAATAAGCCAGCGCAAACTTCTGCGGTAAAGACATTCATAACCAGCCAAGAAACAAGAAAGCCAACAGCAATTGTTGCCCACGGAGCCCATTTGGGTGTTTTTTTCACAACAATACCAACAACCAAAGGCACCATCATCGGTACTTGAACCATGGTTGAAACGGACATCATCAATTCAAATAGGCTTAATTTTTTAAGGGAAGCAAAAAATAACGCGGCGGTAATAACACCGATTCCACTTATAAGACTTACCAATTGGCTTATTCGTAATAGTTTCTTGTCACTTCTTTGTTTGCTCCTTTTAGCTAGAAAAGGTTGGTAAATACTTCGGATAAAGATTCCTGCATTTTTATTTAGCGCAGAGTCCATGGAAGACATGGAGGCCGCAAAAAGTCCTGCCATTAATAGTCCGACGGTTCCAATGGGCATCGCATTGCGAGCAAATACAAGATAGACCGCATCTGCCGCCTTGTTCCCTAATTGTGCATAATCTGCCGGAGCATCAGGGTACAACGTAGCTGCGGCCCATGGGGGAATAAACCAAATAATACTTCCCACCCCCATAAGGGTCATGGCCAATAAGGCCGCTTTACGGGCATTGAAGGAATCTTTTGCATTGAGCCATCGAAAGGAATCGTGAAGATTCATCATCGTAATTATCTGCTTCGGTAAAAAGAAAATGAAAGTTCCAAATAATATCAGGGGGTAGTTCATATTCGGACCTATTAGAAATCCTCCTGGAAAATTTTTGACCAAGTTCACAGGACCATCTACCATCACCAATGCTACTATCGCGCAGGCGATTGAAACGACCGCCACTACCAAAGTTTGAACAAAGTCGGAAGCAACAACTCCCCAAGCTCCTGAAAGTACCGACACAAAAAGTACGGTCAAACCAATACCAATAATGGTAACAGAGATATCTGCATCAAAAACTGCACTGGTAAAGACCCCTAATGCATTTAACCAAACTCCTGCATTTAAAAAGGAAAAAGCAATCAACGCCCATGAAAAAAAAGTTTCGTTCTCAGGACCGAAGCGTCTTTTGATTCCTTCAGTAGGCGTATCTACCCGCATTTGTCGAAACCGATGTGCGAAGAAGGCATAACCACAAAAGAAGGCAAAGGTATTTCCGATATACACGGCAACTATAGCAAACCCGTCGGCAAATGCCTTACCTGCTGCCCCGGTAAAAGTTACGGCTGAAAACTGTGCCATAAAAGCGGTAGCTCCTACCATCCACCACAACATTCTACCACCACCTCGAAAATAATCGCTAGTAGACTTACTTGCCATTCGTGAAAATACCACCCCAATTGCAAGGATCAATACAAAGTAAATTGCAATTACGATATAGTCGTAGAACATAGGGTTGCGGGTTTATTGCAGATGAATAACATCTGTCCAGTTGTCATTCTTTCTAATGATATCAATGAGTTGTTGGTACTGACTTCCTTCTTTAAAAGTTTGATACGGAGCAAAAGCTTGTCCTTCAATATCTTTTACAAATTCGCGAGCTAAATATTGCCAATTGCGCTCCGTATCTCCGTCAACTTTTGGTTGGTCGTCGACAATATCTTGGGGTAATGGCAGCTCTTGCCAAGTTTTACTTTCATCCCATATATACAAAGGCCCCATACCGTAATGACCTTTAATGTAGACAGCTCCCTTCGTGCCATAAAATACAATGTGGTCTTCATTAAATCTAGGGTTTAGTCCGCCGTGTTTAAACAATACAGAAACCGGTTTTGCGGCAAATTCACTTTCCAGTTTTGCCATCACGGTATACGACCATTCCACATTACTTTCTCCCCATTCAAGATTAGGGTCATTTAAATCTTTAGGAATGTAGTCTCGTCGTGTTTTAAAATTATGTACACCTTTTACAATAGGCGCTTTCCCCAAGTCATCACGAACCTCTCCGATTATCGATAGAATCTTTTCACCGATTACCGAGGTGGCAATCGACATCATATGGGTAAAGTTGTTATTCAAACGACCGCCTCCATCCTCCTTTCGATGGGACCATCCGAAGGGAATATCTCGCTCTAAATGGAAGTGTGACATAAACTCGGCTTCAACAGGTTCGCCAATTGCACCATTTGCTACGAGCCGTTTCGCATGCAAAACATGCGGCATATACCGAAAACTAGATGCAAAGGCAGTTTTTACATTTTTCGTTTTGGCAAGTTCATACAGTTTTATAGCAGAATCTCCATCAACGGTTAATGGCTTATCGCTATAGACATGGCAACCGAATTCAATGGATTGCTTAATCGTTTCATAATGCGCCCCACCAGGAGTGCCTATTGAAACAATATCAGGTTGGCATGCTTCCAATGCTTCTTGCCAGTTTGTGCCCGAAAAGGGTATGTCCATTTTTTGTGCCACCTCGGCCACTACATGAGGTGTTCTACCAACAATGCCTACCACTTCAGCACCTACTGCTCGAAAGGCATCTGTATGTCCTTGTCCTGCAAATCCAGTTCCTGAAACAAGAACTTTTAACTTTCTATTCATTTTGAGCTATTTTTTTACCAGTTCCATAAGGTACCGTCCTCCAAACGATTTACAGGAAGGTAGGACCTCTTGTAGGGATGCTTCTTTGCAGCTTCCTCGTCAAAATCAATACCCAATCCCGGTTGGTCATCCATATATAACAAACCTTCTTTCATTTCAACTTGATATTGAAAAACTTCGTTTATCTCGGGCGTACCAAAACCGACAAATTCTTGAATACCAAAATTGGGAGCCCATAGGTTAAAATGCATGTGCGCCATCAAACAAATGGGAGATAAATCAGGTGCTCCGTGGGGTGCGGTACGCACATGATATAAAGAAGCAAAATCCGCCAATCTTCGCAGTGCGGTCAAACCGCCTCCATGTGTCGCCGCGGTGCGTACATAATCTATCCATTGGTTTTGTATCATCTCTTTGGCATCCCAAAGGGTATTGAACTTTTCCCCTGTCGCCAAGGGGATATGTGTTTGTTCCCTAAGGATTTTGTAGCCTTCCTGGTTTTCCGTAGTAACGGCATCCTCTAAAAACAATAGCTGGTAAGGCTCCAATAATTTCCCCAATCTAGCCGCTTCAATAGGCGTTATTCTGCTATGAACATCGTGACATAGTTCTATCTCGTAACCAAACTTTTCCCTAGCCTTCTTAAAAAGTTCAGGAATAAAATTGAGGTACTTCGTCGTCGACCATTCATTTTCTGGCGGTAAGGGTCTGTTGCCTTGCAATTCGTAATAATTCTTTTTTCCTTCCATGGTACCATACGTACCTTTAGAATTTGGAAGCGCGCATTGCAATCTTACTGCTTTGTAACCTTGTTTAATATAGGCTCCCAAATTGCCTATAACTTCATCTATCGTCTCCCCATTGGCATGTACATAAACCGTTACTCCTTTTCTACTTTTCCCACCAAGCAATAGATAGACGGGCATCTTAGCCAACTTCCCTTTAATATCCCAAAGTGCCATATCAATAGCGCTAATCGCAGCGATACTAATAGCTCCATTTTGCCAATAGGCTCCTTTATACAGGTACTGCCAAATATCTTCGATTTGATGGGCATCCTTCCCGATAAGACAGGGAACAACATGTTCTTCTAAATACGAAACCACCGCTAATTCCCTACCGTTGACTGTACCATCGCCCAGTCCATATGTGCCGTCTTCAGTGATAACCTTGACTGTAACGAAATTGCGGCCCGGGCAACAAACAAAAACTTTTATTTCTTTTATTTTCATCCTGATATCCCTTTTGATTCCAACTTGCTTTTTTTGTATTTCTTTTTAAAAATAAATCCGACCGTAAGCATAATTCCACCGATGAAAACGAAACATAGTCTTCCTGTTAGATCGTTCGGAATTAATACCAATGCCGATAGGAAAGTACCATAAACCAGGCACATATTTCCTAAAATCTTGAACTGTTGCATATCATAACCCTTATGACCATGTTCCTTTTCATAATCAATAGGGGTATTGATTTTTACGAAAAATTCTTTGACTTCTTGAAGATAGGTTTCCGGGGAAGTATTTCTAAATAGACGCGCACCTAAGAACCAGAGACTACAGAGTACAATTACCGCGAACACATTTGAAAAGAACATAACATCAATTAGTTCACGATTAGACCAAGGGGTATCCACACCTATGAATTCTAACAATATTTCAGGGCCAATATGTGTTTGGATAATGTAAGAAATCAGCATGCCCAATAAGACGGTCGACCATCCGGCCCATCGTGGTGTGTCTTGGAAAACCATACCCCAAGTCAACGGAATCATAAAGGGAAGCGAAATCATTGCCCCAAGTCGCATGTTGATATCGAACAGGTTTATTCCTTCTAATTCGCTAAAGAAAATTGCTGAAAGAATCACTAAACATCCTAAAACCACCGTGGTAATCAAAGAGACCCGAAATAATTCCTTTTCGTTTGCCGATTTTCTAAGGATGGGTTTATAGAAGTTACGCACAAAAATACCTGCATTGCGATTGAGCGTACTATCCATAGATGACATCGTAGCCGCAAATATGGCACATATCATCACGCCTATCATTCCGACTGGAAGCAATTCAATTCCCATTGCCAAATAAATACCATCTACGGCTTTTTCGCCTAGTGGTTTAAGAGCTTCAACTGCTGATACATCTGGAAATAGAATTGATGCGGCCATTGGAGGTATAAACCAAATAAAGGTTACCGTAAAAAATAAAATAGAAGCCATTAAGGAAGCCTTTCGAGCTTGATTGGAATCCTTGACCGCTAAAAAGCGATAGCCATCATTGGTGTTATTCACTGAAAAAAACTGTTTGCAAAAGGAGGCGATGAACCAAAGCCATACGATTTTACTATCGGCCAGCTCTGACCAATTGTATTGTGAGGTAGGCAGTTGCTCTAGAAAATTTCCCACCCCACCTAATTCTTTTAAGGATAAAAAAGCTAAGATTATGGCGACCGGCACCATAATCATCAACTGCATAAAATCACTGGCAACTACTGCCCATGAACCGCCTAAGAGTGTTATAAATAGTACTGTTATACCTACTGCAAGTACGGTCATTTCCATACTAACACCAAAAACAGTTGAAACGATAATCCCCAAACCATAGAGCCAAACGCCGCCATGAATTACTCCAAAAGGCACCACAAGCCAAGTAAAAAATTGTTCATTTACCCTTCCAAAACGCTCTCTGACCACTTCAATAGCTGTAACTACTCTGGTCTGGCGGAAACGCTTTGAAAAATAAAGGAAACTTATAAAAAAACCGACTCCATTGGCCATATAGACCACAAAAACAAAAGTGCCCGTTTCGTAGGCCTTTCCAGCGGCTCCGGTATAGGTAACCGCGCTAATAAATGACATAAAAGTAGTTGCCCCTACAAGCCACCAAAGCATACTTCCACCCCCACGAAAATAGTCACTGGTGTTCTTGTTCATACGCTTGAACACCACACCTACGGCAATCATCAAGAGAAAGTAGGCCGCAATGACCATGTTGTCGTAAAAGGAAATCATATGTGGCTGGTTCAATTATTTTCATTTCTTCGCTTAGCGAGGAAATTAATTCCGTGTAGGCTCAGTCGCCGCTCCTACCGTAGCTTCTCTAAACCAAACCTCAGCATAACTACCGTTGGCATATTGTTTGGCAATGTCGCCACCATAAATTTCTGAGTTGGTGGACTTGGCATTCGCTTGATTATAACAACCTTGCTTAAAATACTGAATCTCGCCGGCATAGGCGGTATCACGTTCTACGCCACCACCTTTTTCTCTATTTGCGTATACTTTCAGTACCTGTTCTGGAATATCTTTTCTAGTCGCAAAATCGGATTTCAATAAGTTCTTTGCGAATTTTTTTACCTCACGTCCTTCGGTGGTAAAAGTCAAATGCATCATACCCTTGTAAACGTTTACCTCATAACTAAACTCTTCGCCTAAAGCAATGCCATCTTCAGGTTCTTTCGGATATTCATTCGCACTTGAACCAACATCAGAAAAATTATAACCCCAAACGGCGGTAGAATAATCAAATCGTCCGATATTATCTCCTTCTGTATTGATTTCATAGTTCCAGAAGACGGACCCTTTTTCATGGCCAGGAAATTTTTTATAGTAGATTTTCAAGGGTTCATTTTCATGCCCTTCATCACTATGTATCTGTCCGATAACGGTTGAAAAAGATGAAGCTTTGGTAGCATCTCCGGTAGTCGACACATGCATTACTTTTAAAGTCCCTTTTAGTTTGCCACCCGTTTCAGGAATCCAATGTGTTTTTTGACCCAGCTCTGTTCGTGTGTTGCTTGAAGTTCTTGAAGTAATTCCGGCGTTCGGAGTTTTATACACGACCCAATGGGTTTCTCCATCATTTTCCACATAGAAAAAGTCTTTCTTTTCAAAATTCATCAAATCTTCAGAACGTGTACCATCTCCACAAAGAATTTTCCATTCATCCATAAACGGAATAACATCACTTGGGTATTTTTTTTCAACTTCACTCTTATCAGTTGCTTCAGAAGTAGCTTTAGAATTGTTTTTACAAGCAACTAGTCCTAAAAGTATAATCACGGTAAAGACTGCATTCTTCATTTTAAAATAGATTTTCTTGAATCTGTTAGTACATTAATTTCATCACTAAATTTTCTTCCGTTTTTAGTTGCCCTGAATTAGTTATACTGTTTTCAGATTCCACGTTATTTTTTGCTCCCCATAAAATAGATACAAATTGTACTGCATTGTTTTTGAATGTGTTTTTAGTGATGTTCACATTTATAATTCCGTTATGGTTTAGTAACCTTTTGTTTTTCTCTTTTGCGCCACAATTCGTAAATGTGCTATTAGTTACCAAAAGGTTGCCACCAATGGTAGACTCATCATAGCCACCTCTGTAATAATCGACAACGTTTTGTTTAACGTTGTCGAAATTACAGCTGTTAATGGTTAAATATTCTGTGTTATAATCGCCTTTGTCATTTTTTTCTTCAGATAATTCTATGCCGTTTTCACAATTAGAAATCGAAGTATTTTCAAAAGTTATGCGTTCAGCAAAAGATTCTTTATAAGCCTTCAAGACATAGTTAAAATTGCTGATTTCAGTATTAGTAACCGTTAAGCCAAAATGGTTGGACATATTTTCTTTTAAACTAGCAAAAGCATAATTCGAATCGTTTCCTTTTAAAACGACATTGTTTACGGTTAACTTTCCATAAGGTTGTAATGAAAATAATGGGGTATTCGCTAATCCCGCATAAACAAGCTGTGCTTTTCCTTCAGATTGAATGGTAATTGATTTATTAACTACCAGAGATTCATTTACTGTATATACTCCTGCAGATAACGCAATAATATCCCCATTACTGGCTTCATTTAGTTTCGTCTGTAATTCTTCAGCCTTAGTTACCACATGTGTTACCGGTTCTCTTGCCTCAACTTCATTAGAATACCAAGAAGCACCATATTTTGTTTTATCTAAAATATTTGGGTTGGAAACATTTTTACCTGTTATAGCGCCAATGCTCTTGTCCTCTTTTCTAGAAACTCCCAATAAATCAGTTTCAATCGTATTAAAATCAAAGCCCTCAAAAGCTTCAAAATCATCGGGTATTCCTACAGGAATGAATATATTATCAGTTAACGGTCTGAGCTCTAATGAAGCTTCAGTTATACCTCCGTCAAAATCTTTAAATTTCACACCTTGATTATTGATGATGTTATTTTTGAAGGTTACACCATCTGCTTTATCATTTTCAACTACAATAGATTCCAGACCTTTTTCATTGTATACAATATTATTAGCAACTGTAGTTCTAATTGCCCTAGCCGAACGGATTTCAGATTTTGGCAACACATCAGATTGGGCTAAATTTTGCCCAACACCAAATTGCCAAGGCGAGGCACAGTTAACATAAGTGTTATAAGCCACCACTACATCGGTTACTTGATTGTACCGGTTTAATGGAGACTTGGGAATACCATTCATTACTGCCAACGGACTTCTAAAGCTTTTTCCTTTTAGTCCATAGAAATAGTTATTGACTACCCAATGGCCCGTATTAATGATTCTAATTCCCCCATAATTTTCGTTGACACCATCTCCAATAAAATAATTTCCGTCTACCGAAACGTAGTTACCATGTCGAGTTACTAAAGAACCTTCACTTTTATAGAACACGTTATTTTTAAATACATTGAAATTGGTTTTGCTCGAAATAACCTCTACTTCTCCGTTGCATTCTTCAAACAAATTATTGGCAACTGTTGTATGACTTGGCGACATAGACGTGTAACTATCACCTAATTGAATAGTTTCTCCACTTGGACCACCTTTAACTGGACGTGGGCCAAAATGATTGTTTATGATTTGATGGTAATTGTTTATGCTTTCAATACCCGCTATACTAACTCTTACGGTTGGACCTCTATTTGTTTTTCCTGCGATGTAAGAATTGCTCAACTCATTATGTCGCCCCCAAAACTGGACCCATAAATCACTATCATCCCTTTTAGGCTTATTAAAATCTTCTATTACACAATTGGAGACTTTGCAGTTGTTTGAAATTTCATCTGGCGCATCTTTATGGCCTATTTTAAAATCGATGACTGCATTAGATGGTGAAAATCCATTTTTAAAGTACAACCCTTCTACCACTAAATATTCCCCTCCAAATTTTAAATAAGATTGCCCTTCAATAGTAACCTTGCCAGGCGTTTCAGCAGAAATTGTTATGGGATTATCTTTTGTCCCTTTTCCTCTAAATTTTATTTGAACGTCTTTCCAAATTCCATTCGCTAACACAATGTTATCTCCGGCTTTGGCACTATCTATAGCTTTAGTTAGCTCATCTGGATTATTTACCTTGATGGCATTTAAATTTGATTTTTCACTACACGCCAGAAATAAAAAAAGTAGCGCAATAACAGTTAATGATTTCTTCATTTTTTATGAGGTATATTCTTCGTTTTAAGAGAATTATATTAACAGTATAAATTAACAATTCAAATTCAAAAATTGGTTAACCAGTTTGGTTTACCAAAAATACATATATTTGTAAGACCCGCAAGTTTTTAACATAAATTATACTGATAAAAGTACACTTGATTATGAAAAATGACAAAGAGGGTATATCGAGAAGAAATTTCACAAAGTTATCGGCAGCTGCATTGGGTAGTATTCCACTAATGGGCTTTGACAATTCTCTCCTTGATTCCCTGCCAGGCAATAAAGATGACATCCAGGTAAATTTGTTCTCTAAACATTTACAGTTTCTCGATTATAATAATATGTCCGAAGCTGCGGCAGAAATTGGGTTTGATGGCCTTGATTTAACCGTAAGGCCAAAAGGTCACGTTTTGCCGGAACGCTCTATTGAGGATTTACCTAAAGCAGTTGAGGCTATGAAGAAGTTTGGTTTACAAACTACCATGATGACTACCAACATTATCGATTCAAATGACCCTCAGAGTAAAGAGGTTCTTGAAACGGCAAGCGCCTTGGGATTGACACATTATCGTACAGGCTGGTTGACCTATCCTGAAAAAATAACGATTCCGGAAAGTATTGAAGTCCATGCACAAAAATTAGCGGCTTTGGAGACGCTGAACAAAAAATTAGGATTATACGGTGGGTATCAAAATCATTTTGGCAATCATGTCGGTGCCCCAATTTGGGATATTCCAGAAATTTTAAAGAAAACATCTTCCCTGCATATGGGCTGTCAATATGATATCCGACATGCCATTGCAGAAGGTGGTGGTAGTTGGCAACTTGGTCTTCGCCTTGTTCAATCCTATATCAATAGCATAGATATCAAGGATTTTAAGTGGGGACAAAAAGATGGAAAATGGCAGCCAATAAATGTTCCGTTAGGAGAAGGTATAGTTGATTTCGATTCCTATTTTAAATTGCTAAAAAAATATGAAATTAACGTACCAATGTCACTTCACTTGGAATACGATTTAGGAGGGGCAGAACATGGTGATTCTAAAATCACGATTGATAAAAAGGAAGTTTTTGCTCAAATGAAAAAGGACTTGACTTTTTTAAGAAAAGCATGGCAACAAGCTGAATAATTTTAAGCAATAGGGTAAAATATCATGGCAGGAGCATCAAAATCTACAAAAGAGAAGTTAAAAAAAGTGAGTACGGCAACCATCGCAACATGCCTTTTTAAAAAAGGTTTGAAAAATCAATTCATTCAAAACGTGAAGCCCCTCAAACTAGGCAAACCAACAATGGTCGGTGAAGCATATACGCTGAGATATATTCCTGCGCGTGAAGATTTAAATCCGATTTCGGTTTTTAAAGACCCGAAACATTTGCAACGGGTTGCGGTTGAGGAATGCCCAGAAGGGGCGGTCTTAGTTATAGATAGTAGAAAAGATGCAAGAGCTGCTTCCGCAGGTTCTATTTTAGCAACTAGACTAATGAAGCGCGGTGTTGCCGGATTAGTAACCGATGGTGGTTTCAGAGATTCCGCTGAAATTGCAGATTTAGATATGCCTTCATACCATAATAGGCCTTCTGCTCCAACAAATTTGACCCTACATCAAGCTATCGCTATTAATGAGCCTATTGGATGTGGGGATGTTGCGGTTTTTCCAGGGGATATTTTGGTCGGTGACGACGACGGAGTTATGGTCATTCCTGGCAATATAGCAAATGAAGTAGCAGATGAATGTTTGCAAATGACTTTGTATGAAGAATTCGTTTTTGAACGTGTTGCTAGAGGAGAAGCAATTATTGGACTCTATCCCATAACTGATGAACAAGTTATATTAGATTTTGAAACTTGGAAGAAAAGGTAAATAACCTCGGGCCAAGCCCACGAGGCATTGGATGGAAAATTAACATTGATTTCGACCAAGCGTCGGAGCATTTAAAATCTCGATTATCGAGCAAAAAGCCCTAAAAAATTAGGGCTCATATTTTATTTATCGATAGCTTTTAGTTGGTATGTGATTGCGATAGACTGTAGAACGTAGCTTGTACGTAGTCGTCGGCGTTACCCGTGTTGTTTTGATTGTAAACACCTGCTTTGAAATACATGTACTGACCACCTTGGTCATACCCACTCGCACTCATATCAACATATTGTTCCACGTCTTCTTTGCCTTCTCTTGAAATTGTCACCCACATATCATTACCAACGACTTTTACCTTATAACTAAAAACTTCATCGAGTGCAATTCCGTCAGCTGGATTCGACGCAGAACTAGACCGACTACCAATCATTTCAAAATAGGTGTCATCTCCTTGATTTAATTCATGCGCAAAATAAATTGACCCCAATTCATTATTCGGTAGCTTTCTATAATAAATACGAATTGGCTCATCATCATTCGCGTGAATTTGGCCAACTATTACCCTACCCACTTGACTGCTACTACCTGTAGTTGTAACATGGTTTACCGCAAGAGTTGCATTTAACTCACCATCATATCCGCCCGCTGCAGTGATATCAATTGCCGGGGCACTGCCAAAAACCCAATTGTTGCCATTGACACCCTGAGTACTTATCGAGGTATTACCAGCGCGCAACATTTCGCGTAGTTCAGTACGGGTATAGGATGTATTGGTCGATGTTTTAAATCCGTCTACAAAGCATTTGAAAACCATGCCTCCGTCATCCGCTGTATAAAAATACGTTTCGTTTTGATAGCCAGCGTTCAATTCCACTTCCTTTATGTCATCTGCCGTACCACTGCCATCTTCATCTGTGGGGATACTAATTTTCCATTGTGAAAGATCAAAATTATCTGATGGCGGAACGTTGTCAGAAGGTTCTGGCTCAGGTTCCGGTTCTGGTTCTGGCTCTGGTTCTGGTTCTGGTTCTGGTTCTGGCTCCGGCTCAGGTTCTGGCTGCACCGTTGTATCAATGTCGGGAGTTATTCCCGAATCATCTGAACCACATGAGAAAATGGTTAAAGCAAGCATAAAAAAGAATACACGCATCATCATAATTATCAACTTCTTCATTGAAAAATTCATTAAGCAATTATTTATTATCTGATTGGAAAACACTACAAAGCACTTTCACAAAAAACATTCCATTTTGCTACAAATACACTCTCATAACGAAATAAATATCGTTTAGGTATTCTTTGCAATTCGAATTCTATTAGAGCGAAAAGATAAGATTTTGAAATAATCTTATCTGGTAATTTTAATACTATATTTAGCAGTTAAGCTATGTTCTGGCAGATCAATTATTAATTCGCAATGGCATTGCTATCTTGATAAACAAAAAAACCAGTTCAAAAACTGCACTGACTTTTGTCGGGATGAGAGAGCTAATTCCATCATCACAATATTTTAACTATCAGTAATTTATATATTTTATTTTAAAAGATTAACCGAACTCAAATTCGGTTTAAAATGGCACTATTCGATGCAAATTTTATGCGACTATTACTATACTGAATTGCATAATAAATCGATATAAATAATCATCTTATATTATTTCTATTGGTACTTTATTGATTTTATAAATATCGTAAAATAGAATTATTTGAAACTAAATACTTTCAAATTTTACTGAAATGTAGTAAAGCAATTTTCCTTCTCACTTCCTGTTAACTTCTTTTTTTCATCTTGTTATACGAACTGTATCCGTATGATAATTTCCTATATTGGTGGCTAATGAATAATTGGCACATACATATTACTGGAAGAGTACAAGGAGTAGGGTTTCGGCCGTATGTATACCGATTAGCTGCCAAACAGAAACTGAACGGAATAGTATACAATGATCTTAATGGAGTGCATATTGAATTTTTGGCTAGCAAAGAAGTGGCAATTCCGTTTTACAAAAAACTAATTGAAGCTGCGCCCACTTTGGCGAAAATTACTGGACATGAGCTTTATGAAATGGATGACCGAAGTTTTGAAGGCTTCCAAATTTTACAAAAAAAAGAAGCAAAAACTGCGGCAATGATGCTTCCGCCAGATTTTGCCATCTGCAAAAACTGTCGAAAAGAAGTCTTGAATAACTCTAATCGAAGGGGATATTATTCATTTATTACTTGTACGGAATGTGGCCCGCGCTATTCCTTAATCAAAAAACTCCCTTTTGAAAGAGAGTGTATTGCAATGGATGATTTTAAAATGTGTCCGACTTGTGGTGAGGAGTATTCAAATCCAAAGGATAGACGATATCATTCCCAGACCAATTCCTGTAGTGATTGTGGGGTTCGATTAAGCCTGATGAACAACTTAAGGGAGGAAATTGAACCCGATTCGAAATTGGTAATTAAGAAAGTTGTTGCTTTATGGAAGGAAGGAAAAATTGTAGCAATCAAGGGGATTGGAGGCTACCTCCTAACCTGTGATGCTTCTAATGCGGAAACCATCAAAATCTTAAGAAAACGGAAACACAGGCCTTCAAAGCCATTTGCATGCATGTATCCCAATGCATCCTACGCCGAACAAGAGCTTATAATTTCCGCTACTGAAAGTAAATCGCTCACCGGCGAAGTAGCTCCAATTGTCCTATTACGATTGAAAAAGAAACAAGCCAGCATTGCGCTAAATGATGTAGCACCCGGTCTGGACCAAATAGGTGTAATGTTGCCCTACACTCCTTTATATGAACTTCTATTACAAGCATATGGAAAACCAATAATTGCAACCAGTGCAAACCTCAGCAATGCTTCCATTGTCTTTGAAGATATAAAAGTGTTTTCCGAACTAGCTGGTATTTGGGATTATGTGCTTAGCAATGATCGTGAAATCGTAACATCTCAAGATGATAGCGTACTGCGTTTTAGCTCAATAAAAAAGCAACCGATACTTATCCGAAGATCCCGAGGTTTGGCACCAAACTATTTTGGTCCGATATCAAATTGTGAAAGCAATACAATCTTGGCAATGGGTGCTTCTCAAAAAAGTGTTTTTGGATTGCTTTTCCAAAGCTTGTTTTATTTAAGTCAGTATTTGGGGGATTTAGCCTTTTTCGAAAGTACTGAGAGTTATAAAAGAACGCTTAGGCATTTCATGAACTTGCTGAATTGTCAGCCTGAGGTAATCCTCGTTGATATGCACCCAAATTATTATTCCACTGAATATGGGAAACAGTTGGCGACTACCCATGGAGCAAAACTCGTATCCATACAACATCATTATGCACATTTCGCAGCAATTTTATCGGAACATGAACTACAAACTAAACCGGAAGAAGTCCTAGGAGTCATTTGGGATGGAACCGGTTACGGTGATGATGGTAATATTTGGGGCGGTGAATTCTTAACTTTTGAAAGTGGTATGATTAATCGCTTGGCCCACCTGTCTTATGTACCTGTAATTCTGGGTGATAAAATGGCCTTAGAACCTAGGATTTCGGCCTTGGCCCATTCTTGGGAAAATACAAAGGCTATGGATATTTTGAAAGAAAAATTTAGCGAACAAGAATGGAAGATTTACCGAAAAATACTAGCTAAGGGTCAATCTACAAAAACATCAAGTATGGGGCGCCTTTTCGACGCCGTTGCATGTTTATTGGGAATTATGGATACCCAAACCTATGAAGGAGAAGCTGCTTTACAACTCGAAACATTAGCGCAACGGTATTTCGAACAAAGTAATAAGGTTGAGGAGACGAGTTATGTTTCCCAAATATCGTATATTGAAGAAGTGCCTGTCAATGAAATTATAGAAGGTGTTGTGAAAGACCTCAAATATGGCGTAGGTATCAATCAGATTGCTTATCAATTTCATTACTCTTTGGTGAAGATGATTGAAAATGTAGCGTTAACAACAAATAATGAAAAAATAGCTTTTAGTGGCGGTGTTTTTCAAAATGCCCTACTGGTTGATTTAGTACAACAGTTTTTAGGTGACAAGTTCGAGCTATATTTTCATAGAGAAGTATCGCCTAACGACGAAAACATTGCATTGGGGCAATTGGCCTATTATCAAACTACAAAAAGAGATGAAATTTCTAAGTGAATACCGAGATGCCGATTTGGCAAAAAAATATTTAGATGAAATTCGTGCTACTGTTACGCAGCCATGGAATATCATGGAAGTTTGTGGGGGCCAAACCCATAGTTTGGTGAAAAATGGCATTATGACCTTATTGCCCGACGAAGTGCAAATGATCCACGGACCAGGTTGCCCGGTCTGTGTTACTCCATTAAATTTAATTGATAAAGCCATATACCTAGCGGAAGAAAAAGATGTTATTCTTTGTTCTTTTGGTGATATGCTTCGTGTGCCTGGTTCAAAAAAGAGTTTGCTCCAAACTAAGGCTGCAGGTGCTGATATTCGTATTTTATACTCTCCTTTAGAAGCTGTACAATTGGCAAGTGAAAACCCAGATAGGGAAGTTGTCTTTTTTGCGGTTGGTTTTGAAACAACAGCTCCGGCTAACGCGCTTTCGATTGATAAGGCTGACGACCTAGGCTTGACAAATTATTCCATCTTAGCTTCCCAAGTTTTGGTGCCGCCTGCAATGGAAGCGGTTATTGAAGATGAGGAAAGCAAAATAGATGCCTTCCTGGCTGCTGGCCACGTATGTACCATTATGGGAATGGAGGAATACTATCCTTTGGTAGCCCACTATAAGATACCAATGGTAGTAACGGGTTTTGAACCTGTTGACCTTTTACAAGGCATTTTACTTACCGTTCAGCAATTAGAAAAAGGTGAGGCTTTACTGCAAAATCAATATAGTCGGGTGGTAAAGCCCGAAGGTAATCGTAAAGCTCAAGAACTTCTTCATAAAATTTTCGAAGTAACCGACAGAGAATGGCGGGGTATCGGAAACATTCCGAAGAGTGGTTTTGAATTGCGTTCGAAATATGCCTCGTTCGACGCAAATCTTAAATTTAGTATTGATATTCCAAAGGTTGAAGAACCAAAAGAATGTATCGCTGGCCTTGTGCTTAAAGGAATTAAAAAACCAATGGAATGTTCGCAGTTCGGAAAAAAATGTACGCCCCAAAACCCAATGGGCGCACCGATGGTAAGTTCCGAAGGGGCTTGCGCTGCATACTATCACTTTAGCGGGGCAATAGAAACTATTTCGTAACCTTCCCTATTTAAAAGAATGTCCAAAACTCATTTAAAAATGCAATTACAATGTCCGATGCCCAAATTGGACTTCGATATTATTACACTCGGTCATGGTAGTGGCGGACTTTTGACCAACAAACTGCTAGATTCTGGGGTTTTTCATCTCTTTGATAATGAACAGTTGCAACAACGACATGATGGGGCAATCCTGGAATTAAAAGGCAAGACTGCTTTTTCAACAGATAGTTTTGTAATCTCCCCCATTTTTTTTCCTGATAGTAATATTGGTGAGTTGGCTGTAAATGGAACGGTAAACGACTTGGCCATGTGCGGTGCAGTGCCAAAGTATCTTTCGCTAAGCTTTATACTGGAAGAAGGCTTAGAAATGACTGATTTTTGGGAAATTCTGGTCTCGATAAAGTGGGCTGCTGAACAGGCTGGTGTACAAATCGTGACCGGAGATACAAAAGTTGTTGAAAAGGGAAAGGGAGATAAAATATTTATAAATACCAGCGGCGTAGGTCAAGTGCATGACAATGCAAAAATTTCATTAGAGCATGTTAGACCCGGTGATAAAATCATTGTTAGTGATTCTATAGCGACTCATGGGGTGGCCATCATGTCCGTCCGGGAAGGTCTTGAGTTTGAAACCACCATCAAAAGTGACACTAGATGTTTAAATCATACGGTAACTGCGCTGTTAGATAATTTTGGGGAGGACATACACCTGCTAAAAGATCCGACACGGGGCGGGTTGGCAACTGTTCTTAATGAAATCGCAAGAGATGGAAATCTAGGAGTAGACCTAAATCAAAAACACCTGCCCATACAAAAAGAAGTAAGTGCCTTATGTGAATTACTTGGTCTAGACCCGCTCTATGTGGCCAATGAAGGTATTTTTATGGCAGTAGTCAAAGCTGAGATAGCAGAAAAAGTTGTGGATAAACTACGAAAGATAGAGCATTGTTCAAATGCAGCAATTATAGGTGAGGTTGTAGAGAATCATATAAATCAGGTAGTGATAACAAGCGCTATTGGCGGCAAACGAGTGGTAAGTATGTTGATTGGAGAACAGCTGCCACGCATTTGCTAAGCTGTTCTCTCAGGTTTGTTTATTTTTTATATATTGATAGGCTCTAAATAACAAACCAAATGAAAAACTACACTATTCTCGCACTATTTGTGCTCGTACACACCTTTTTTTATGGACAAGAGCAGACTCAAGACACTATAAAAATAGCTCCAGTCGAAGTTACCGCACTAAGATCCTCTTCTCCGCTTAAGAATTTACCCGTTAACGTAGTTGTTGTCAATCAACGAGCTATCCTAGAAACGCAACCGCCGTCGGCTACGGAAATTTTAAAATACATACCCGGTGTTGTTGTTCAAAACGATGGTGGTATTACAAGTACTCCCATTATTAGAGGTTTATCAAGAGAAAGGGCTCCCATACTTATTGATGGGAATTCATTTGTAGGAGGTCGTATAAGAAGTTATGCTTTAATAGATCCTTGGCAAGTAGAAAGGGTTGAGGTTATTAAGGGTCCAGCTTCAGCATTCTGGGGAAGTGATGCCGTAAGCGGACTTGTTAATGTCATTACCAGAAAGGCGGAAAATGGGTATGGAAAAGACTTTAAGGTAGGTGCCAGTCTGTATGGGGGTTATCAATCTGTGAATTCCTATTCCAGAGGGCGACTTGAAGTTGAAGGAAGAGGTAATGGTTTTGATTTTTTGATAGGTGGCGGTATTCGCGATGCTAGTAATACTGATACTCCCGGTGGCGAAATTCCAAACAGTCAATTTAAATCCAATTACTTTGATTGGAACATTGGATATTCTCCAGCAGAAAATCATCGTTTTGAATTCAGCGGTAAAATTTTCAAAAATGAGGATGTTGGTTTTCCAGGAGGACTTGGGGCACCTGGGCCACCAATTCGCGTCCGATTATTTTCGCCAGATGAGCAGACGGGTTACAACTTTAATTATACCGGTAAAAAGCTATCAAGTGTAATTGAAGAAGTAGGATTTAGTGCATACTTCAAACAACAACGGTTGCATATAGATCAGGTAACCAACGTGCGTTTTCCGAATACAATGAACGTTAATCGAAGAATTGATGTTAATCTGGATGTTGATGTGGATTTTGGAGGCATCAAAGCCTTCACTGCACTTCGCTTAGCAGAAAACTCTAAGTTGACGGTAGGCGCAGATTATCTCAGGGAGCATCGTTTCGGAACCAAAAGAGAACTAGTCGTCGATATTTTTAACCCTATGGGGGTACAGGTAAATCAGGTCGCGCCACCACCAGGGCAAATACAGCCAGATAGCTACGCTACATCAATAGGTATTTTTGCAGTGGAAGAGTGGAAGGTCAGTGATGCCGTTGATTTACTAATCGCACTTCGTTATGACAACGTAAAGAACGAAATTGAAAGCGAACCATTTTTTATTCCTGCTATAGCTAGTTTATATAATGCCGATAATAGTTCGGATAATAATAGTGCTTTAACAGGTAACATAGGAGCAAAATTTCACGCTTCAGAGAAATCAGATTTCTCTGTCAATTTGGCGAATTCTTTTAGAGGACCTGATTTATTTTCCAAATACAATTTTGCAGATGGTGTAATTCCCAACCCAGATCTCGGTCCAGAAAAAGGAATTTTTTATGAATTGGGTTATGCCTATGATAGTGACAATTTTGACTTCAATCTAAATTTTTACCAAAACTTTGTCAATGATCTTTATGTGCCCGTAAGTGTGGATTTTCAAGGCACACCTAATATTCAAAATCAGGCGATAGGTAAAGCCAAACTCACCGGCCTTGAGTATCAACTGAGTCACACTATAGGGAAATTGTCTAGTGTTTTCTTGACCGGTTCCTATATCAGGGGTAAAAATGAGATTACAAATGATGATTTGGCCTTTATGCCAGCCAATCAAAATATACTTGGTTTTCAAATTCGAAATAATAGCGATACTTTTTTCGGTCGATTTGAGACCGTTATTGTTGGTGAACAAGATAAGCCTGCTCCTACTGAACGCGAGACGGACAGTTATAATCTTTTTAACCTAAGTGCCGGGTTTAATCTTCATAATTTATTTTCAAATTTTCCCTATTCGAAGTTTGTGCTTTCTGTGGATAATCTTGTCAATGAAGAGTATCAGAGTCATGTTTTTAGGGGTACCCCTGGAAATCAAACCCGTTTCCTTGCTCCGGGCCGCAGTATAAATGCGCAACTAATCATTCGTTTGGGCGTGGCAGGAAAGCATTAAATAAGGAATGAGCAATACGAAGCAAAAAATATTAAAATCGGCTATTGCGCTTTTTAATGAAAAGGGACTCATCAACGTTCGACTTCAACAAATTGCCGATGATGCGGGCATCAGTGTAGGAAATCTTGCGTATCATTATTACAGTAAAAAAGCTATTATTCAAGCAATAGACGCAGAGTTGGGTAATGAATTAGAACCATTGTTATCAATTGATCAAAATTTTCCTTCGCTTATCGATTTTGACAATCATTTAGGCCGCTATTTTTTTCTACTCAATCAATATTCGTTTTATTTCTTAGATCTGCTTGAAATGGAGAGAGCGTACCCTAAAATGCATTCGAAACGGTTGGAGTATATGGAGAAAATGATTGCTCAAATCCATGCATGGCTATTGCTCAATATGGAAAAAGATATTTTGAAGCCGGAAAAAGGGGAACACCATTATTTACATACTGCGGAATCGATTTGGATGATTATTACATTTTGGCTAACGCAAAGACAAGTCCGTGGGAAGACTGAAATTGGAGAAGGTCATTTCAAGGAATTTATTTGGAATCAATTGATTCCATTACTTACGGAAGCAGGATGGATAGAATTCGAAGCAGTGATACTGCCACAATTAAAATTTCATTTAGATGAGTCAATATCGTTGGATTTCCGTAAATTAACCTAGCATTAAAACCATATTCATGTGTTTAGCAGTTCCCGGAAAAATTATAGGCTTTGTAGATAATATCGAAAGTGTTTTCAAGATAGGAAAAGTCTCTTTTGATGGTATTGTAAAAAAAATTAACCTTGGTCTGGTACCCGAAGCCAAGGAAGGCGATTATGTACTGGTTCATGTGGGTGTAGCTATGAGTGTGGTCGATGAAGAAGAAGCTAAGCGCACCATGGATTTTCTGTTAGGAACGGATGATTTAGATGATATTCGGCCCGACGACGAATAATAATACCTAATTCAAATTGTATGAAGATAGCAATAGCTGGCAAGGGCGGAGTTGGTAAAACCACAATAAGTGGAACACTTTGTAGGATTTTTGGAGCCAAAGGCGACCAAGTACTCGCTATTGATGGTGACCCAAACCCGAACCTTTCGATTGTGTTAGGTATTGACAAATCGGACGCTGGTCCTCCAAATTTGAGTACTGACATTATTGAGAGAGTCGAGACCGAAGATGGTAAATGGAAATTTCAGGTGAAGATTCCTTTTCAAGAAGTTTTGGAAACCTATGGGCAAAAGGTAACGGATAATGTAACCTTGCTTATGGTAGGTAAACCCGAACAAGCAGGTACCGGTTGCTTGTGCGGTCCTAATACCGTAGTTCGTGAATTGGTCAATGCTGCAATGACCTCTGAAGAAGGTCAGGTTATGGTTTTGGATACAGAGGCATCTCTAGAGCATATGACAAGGGGTACTTCAAAGCACGTAGATAAAATCTATACCGTTGTTGAGCCTTACTATAGGTCTTTGGAAGCAGCCTCACGATTTGCTGAAATGGCAGAACAACTGGGTATTGGTCAAGTAGAGGCCATTGCCAATAAGGTACGCACCAAGGAAGATGAAATGGCCATACGCGAGTACTGTGCTAAAATCAATCTCCCAATCGCGGTGTTTGTGCCGTTTGACGAACAGGTAACCGCAGCCGATCTAAAAGGAAAGTCTGTTATGGATTTCGACCCTGAGGCTAAAGTAGTAAAAGCTTTAGAAAAATTACGTGATTCTATCCTCGCTGGATAACCCTATTTTATCGGTCTGCAATTCCCAAAGAATTTCTTCTATTGAAAAATTCGTCTGGCAATTCACTATCTAAATTTACATCTGAATAAACATATTCATCCATAACCTTGCCGTTAGGCCAATACCTTGTCCACCGGTGGCTAAATGTTATTCCGTCAACGGTTTTATGATCTGTCCAATAAATTTCTTCTGGACGAATTTCGCCTTTATCTGACTTATTGTAATATTCAACTTTGTGAATCAATTTATCCTGAGGGTCAACATAAAATCGCCAGCTATCCTTCCCTACCGTACGGTCATACGAAATATCAAGCAAAGTCGGTTCTTTTCCCGAACCACCTAACAAATTCAACTCGGCAATATTGAATCCCGTTGATGCCAAACTAGCATTCACGCCACTATCTTTTAGCTTGAATGGCATTGAAAATCTAAAAAATGCCATCGAAGAAGCACATTGCGGGTCGCAAAATTTAGAATCGCACATCATTCCTTCATCCTTAGCTGCAATCATTGGGTCCACCGTTTGGTTGTCTTTTGTTGCCCAAAATCCTTCGTCATCTTTACCTACAACTACTTCGCTATCGTCAGAGCCAACAGATTTTACTTGTAGCTTTAAGCCTTCTTTTCCTCTTTTAAAATAAAAAGTCTCCTCAGTAGACTTTAACAATTCTCCCGAATCGTCATACAAATTATGCGTGCGTGTAAACTGTCCATGTTCAATACCTTTCCATGTATCAAGACCACCTGCAGCATCCACAATTTCATCAACAAATTCAGCTCCTGTAGGCTCCCTCAAGAAGTTTTCCCAGGCATAAAATCCACCAGCAATTAAAGCAAGTAGCAGTGCCCCTGCAGATAATAATTGCATTCGTTTTATGGTAATGGGTTTTACCAAATCTTTTACCTGCAGATTAAACCACCAAGGAATTTTTTCTTCGGATTTCTTCTCAACTTTATTAGGGCCCTGGGGTGACTTAACTTCCTGATTCATAATATTCTATTTATACTCTAAAGTTACAAAATTTGTGTTTAATACTAAAAGATTACGATGCGCTCAATAATTTTAAATGTTCTAAATTTTTATGGACAACCAGCTTAGCAATTTATCTATAGCTTTTGGAATTGCTTCGGTGACCACGGTTGTCATTCCTATTGCGAAATCATCATGTTCTGCCGCTTCGCAACCCAGAATATAAACTTCAGCAGGCAATACCTTCAACGCTTTCGCCAGCATTAAAGCCCTAATGGGGTTCGTGTAATGCATGTCCGCCAAAAAAACCCGTTTTTCAAAAACAGGCATCTCCTCAATATCAGACACCTTTTCCATTTCCCGAAAATAGATATGTCCGGCTTCTTCCCCCCAAGCCACAGCATCTACTAGAACCAAAATATCATAACTTGCGTGCAACTCTTGCACCAAATGAATACCTCCAATACCCACTTCCATGACCATGATGTTATCTAAGTGAGCGACCTTGGGTCTAAATATTTTAGCAAATTCAATCCCAAAAGCATCATCTTGCTTTAATTCATTTCCAACACCCGCAATGAGGATTTTTTTCTGCACTTTTCAAAAGTTCTAATTATCGACCTGAAACAGGTTTTCGGGGAATTCCTTATCAAACTTAATATTGGTATTACTGTAAATTGTTTTTAGGTAAGTAGTTTCCATAATTGCATTAGAAGCATAGCTTTTTCTTTCCTTGGTAATTTCTATGCCGTCAACTTTTATAAAGGTCTCATAATCAGTATATGAGAATCCCTTTCCGTGGTCTAAAAAATTTGCCTCAAATTGATAATTATCCTTATTTAAAAAGTAATACCAAGTGTGCATTCCTCCTGCGCTTCCAGCTCCCTTTTCATAGGTAACCTTGAGCTTATGTACTATTCGATTATTTGATAATGTATCAATCCCTTCATAGTTTAATATAGTCCCGGGAGCTTTTAATTTAAATGGCATGCTTACCATATACTGAGAACCGAATGAAGAATTCCAGGCAATATTTACTGAAGCCTTGTCATCTTGAATTTTCCCGTTCAGTAATTTCCATGACTGCTTGCCATTATTGACTATTTCATGTTTGTTCCCATCTTGTTCCCAGCTCATATTCGCTTTAAACGAAGGTTTTAATTGGTACTTATGTACCTGCGCCACAGTCCGAATCAAGTTGCCTATGGAATCATAGCTTTGAATATTTTTCGTATAAGTCAACGTTTTTTTGGAGGCCCATTTGTCCATACCCCCAGCATGATTTATGGCTTCATTGACCAGTTTTTCAGCTTGGTTCAATTCACGATTTACCTGTTTGGGTTTTATAGCTTCTTCTTTGACTTCTCTTTTACAACTCAATATGAGAAAGCTTACTATTAAAATAAAAAATACGTTAGGTCTCTTTTTCAATATTCGGGAGGTTTGTATTCTCAAAATCATATAATTCCAACAAAGTATTTATGGTATAGTCTTGTTTTAGAGTGTCTTTTAAGTCAGGATAGCTGCTCTCTATTGCCTGTAGCATTCGGGATAGTGGCTCACGATGCATTAAATCAAAATACTTCAATATTTCCTTTGTAAGTTCCTTAGTTTCCTCGTCAGGGATAGTGTCTGCTTGCTTCACCAATTCTTGCACATACTCCATGATTTCTTTGAACTCTACATTATTGAATAGGATTGGTCTCATATTGATTGGGGACTGCTAGCACAATTATGAACACAATTTTCTAGCTTTACACCATCGGTACCATAACAAAATTCGCAATCAGGACCACATTCACCATGACCCGCTTTTTGCATGCCTTGAAATGCCTCAGCAAACTGACGTCCTCCTAGTTTTTTGCCAGTTTCCGATAATTGATAATGGATGGTACCATCTTTCTTTTCACCAATAAGTAAACCCTCATCCTTGATTTTGTTGAGGTGGTACTCTAAATTTTGATAGGAAGTATTTAAAAAGGGAAGTATTTGGAGTAAACTAACTTCTGACCCAATACCTTCACCACGCATCCAGTAAAGCACCTGAAGAATTTCATCTTTCCAAAAAAGGGAACGTAATGGGCTGTCTTCTATTTTATCATTCATATTCTTACTCTTCGAATAGCGTATCGCCTTGCAACTTTTCAGTTTCCATCAAAACTTCTCCATCCAGCGTTAGCTCTTCTAAAATACGTAAAATTTCAGGAATCTTATCTTTTACTTCATCAGTTAGATGCTCACCTGCCTGCTCCGGGCCGGGCTCAACATCGACTAAAAACACCTCTTTGGGCCAAATTTTGAAGAATTCACCTATCACAAGTAGATTTTCAACTGAAATTACACCCGTCGCTGCATCACCTACACAAGCTTGAATTTGCTGTTCATCAGGTAGTTTTCCCAACCATTGATAAACGGAGATATCACCAATTTTTCGCTCTTGTCTCTCCAATGCCACTAAAAAGATAACTCTATCAAACGGAATCTCAAGTGTTTGAAAATATTGAACAATGGCAATTGGGCCCCAGTTCATTTCTTCAATGCTCACTTGCTCATTCCAAGCTTTTGCGTTTAGTTGCGGAAGCAAGATAGGGCCGACAGAATGATTACGCAATAGATGATAACCAACTGTACCAATTAGAACATTATTCGACACCACAGGCACAGGTCGTTACCTCTCTTGTTACCATATGATCTGAATCCTTGGCCATGATATGAGTTGTGCAAGGCATACACGGATCAAAACTGCGGATAGCCCTTAGAATATCGATGCCCTTATAATCCTCAGGTTTATCGAATTTTTCAAGAATGGGTGTATTAAGTACAGCTTCTTCATACGGACCCATTTCACCCCAAGGGGTTCTTGGCGCAGCATTCAATGTAGAAGGAGTGATAATTTGATAATTTTCGATGACACCATTTTCAACTATAAGGTGGTGGGTTAGGAAACCTCTACCGGCACCCCATGCACCAAATCCAATATGTGTTCCTTTTTTAGGAATTTCATAAGGTACACTAACCTTTGTTTCTCCGTTCTTGATGAGATCCATGGCAAGCAACCAATTTTCCATGGCGACCATCGCTGAATAAGGTATACAATAAGCCCTTGCTCTGTTGCGCTCAAAAGCGTTCCAGTGTTCTGGAATTTTCCATTCCAAGGTTTTTTCAGGTAAAAAATGCTTCGGTACTTTAATTTTCATACTCGTACCTGTATTTTCCAAAAATTTGCTAGCAGGCGCTTTTTGTGCTTTTGCAGTCATATACATTCTGGTATAGGCACCCGCTTCCATTGGCATTCTGTCCCAAGTAGGCGCAGTATCCCAACTGTATCTATCTTTCCAACTCTGCTTTCCTGGTTTCGGAATAGTCTCCTTGTTCCAAGGATGGTTTGGACTCAAAGGCATTCCATTAGCATCCTCCTTAAAACGATGTCCATCCCATTTTTCATAGTAAGAATGTTCTACAAATTCTTCTATACCAGCGTTCAATTCGGTAAGTTTTGTTGTCACCACCTCGCCATCAACTAAAACGCCTGGCGTAGACCATCTTGCTTCTCCCCATTTATCACAATTCGCAAATGAGGCATCGTAATGGTCCGGTCTGTCCCAAACTCCGGTATCCATCATGGTAGCGGGTCGAATGCCACACTTCGCATATTCGGGATTACTTTCTAGGAAGAAATCAAATACATCATCCCAAATCCCCGTAACCTTTTGGCTATAATCGAAAAACTTAATCAACCTACTGTAAACTTCATTAAGAACTGAAGCAGTAACTGTAACCGAAAGTCCGCCTGGCACAACCGACTGGGGATGGGGATATTTACCTCCGATTAAAACGTATGCTTCTCTTGCGACACGGGTCATACTCAATGCCTCTAGGTACAATTTGCCTTTAAGCGGGTTCAAATCTTTCATGATATCCAAAACGGTATCATAACCATGAACATCCTTATTCTTAGCTTTAGTTTCTGCTGCCTTATCTATTAGTTCAGGATTAGTCTCGCGAACCAATTCTTCTGAATAATCAGGACCGGCCAACAAGAAAAGGTGTAGCGGATGATCGTATAGGTATTCAATTGCCAATAAAATATTACGCATAACAATGCCCAAAGGTGGTGGCTTGATATCCAAAGCCATTTCAATAGCCAAAGCTGCCGTTGTAGCGTGCACGCCACCACATACTCCACAGGCTCTACTACTTATATAAGCGGCATCTCTTGGGTCTCTACCTTTTAAAATTACTTCATAACCACGAAATAGGGTAGCCATGGAATTCGTAGACAATACTTTCTTTTTTTCCAAGTCAACAACGCTGTGAAAAGCAAGCGCCCCGGCAACCCGGGTTACCGGATCATAGTCGATATTTCTGATAAATCCGTTGCGTTCCAACAAGCCTTTTAAGACTTCTTGCTCTTCACCTAAATCGACCACTTTGTGCTCATATGGGTCTTTAAGACCTTCCTTTAAATAGGCGTTTCCCTCATCATCAAATGCAATCGGTAAATTTTTAAAGCACATAGGCGTTCTTGTTATTTCAATTATTTTTTAATCAGGCTAGTTTTAAAACTTTTGCAATGGCCACTAAATGAGAATCTACAGAAGATAATCCACCGTGGAGTTGTCCTAATGCACCATTAATGACACCTACTTTTTCCCCTAAGGGTCCAGTATCATCTTGTATTTTTTGAAGCCCTCCTGCCAGACCCTCCAAATGGGTACCAGCCCTTCTAAGGGCAACGATAATCAATATCAGATATATGACCAATACCAAAACCAACAAGGTAACGATAATTAAGGTAGCTATAAATAGTGTCGTCGAATCCATTGAATTTCTAATTTATTTGTTCAGCCCTGGCAGCTAAGGTTGTTTTTAAGGTATCCGAATGTTCATTTATAGATCCAGCAACTCCTAAAATACCTGAAGCGACACCTATAGTATCATCTAAAGCTTTGACATGTTCTGTATTGTTTGCAATTCCAATACCTGCTTCTTTCATTTCCTTAAAATATCGCTCTATGGATCTGGATGCCTGCCAAGTTTTATGTAACAAGTATATTAGATACGGTAGTACAAGTACCGTAACTACTAATAATATCAACCATAAAATGTTTACAGCTTCCATACTAAACTTTTTGTTTTACTGCAGCGTTTATAGATTCCTCCAATTGCTCGTCAACCACCTTAAGTCCACCTGCTACTTCCGTCAAGGCACCATTCAATTTTGTTACTTGCACAGGAAGGTGTCCGGTTTCAGTTTCAATCGCTCTAAGACCAAGTCTTAATTTAGCCAAATAACTAGAGCCACTACCACCAATGCTGGTTAAGAGTTTGATGATTCCTCGCAGATAATGCACCAAAACATAAACCAAAAGGAGTACCGCCAGAATTGTAATAACCATTAATAATAAGCTCATAAGACATTATTTTCAGAGGATTGTAGGATACAATGAGGACAGCCCGGGCAACCTTCAATATGCTGGTTTATCGCTTTTGAACCACCAACAATAGCCACTGCGGCTTTTAGGATTTTACCCGCCACCTGGTTCGTTTTGGTCAAGAACAAAGGGATATGAATCGTATTGTTTGCCGTTAGTTTTCCCTGCGTCCAAATGTCTGCAGCAGTATTATCAATCTTAATGGCAGTTTTCTTAACCAAACTGAGAAGAAAAGCCACTACGCCAATGACTACTAGGCCGATGATCAAAGAGATTATCCATAACTGTATTCCTGTACTCATAATTTTATTCTCTTAATTATTCCAAGGCTTCAGCTACCAAGGTAGCATGTGCTTGAATTGCTTCCGCTTCATTTTGAATATCAACTGCAACCTTGTTAGTAGTTTCCAATTCCCAAATGGGTAGCGTATTATTTTTTATTTGAGTAACAATTTCCAAAGCAGATCCAGCCAATCTTAAGATTCGCTTTGCCGCTAGGAATACCAATATCAAAAGTACTGCGGCAATCACTACAATTAATGAGACCAATCCAAGTCCGATTAACCATTCGTTAAAAAGTGTTTCGTTTTCCATTGCTATGCTTATTATTTGGAACCTGGTTTTGGGCTATCACTAAACTGCATTTTTTGATACGCATACTTTACCACCTTCTTTACTAGATTAGGTTCTTTAACATGACCCCACCCTGAAGGTACATGACCATCTTTGTCCCATTTTGTGGTTCGGTTTAGATTACCCATTGACATTTCCCTCAAATTACGAATAACCGTTCCGGTTACTCTAGAAATATTTGAAGAAACCATGGTTCCTGGAGGTGTTTTATAAAATGGCGCGAAGCTATCCGGAAAACCTGGCATTGTACAACCGATACATGGTGCACCAACATTCATACATCCGCCAGCATTATTGATAGCTCCTCTTTTATTTATGTTACATTGTACAACAGGACCCCAACAACCAATTTCAACAAGACATTCTTTATCGCCATGTTCTTCGGCAAAAGTGCCTTCCTCGTAAAAGCCTGCCCTCGTACAACCTCTATGTACCGTTTCATCAAATAACCATTGAGGTCTTCCGAGCTCATCAAATTCAGGGAGGGGAGCCAATCCGTTTAAGAATAAAAGTACGGCGGCAATTGTCTCTGTAATATTATCTCCTTGTGGTGCACATCCTGGTATATTTACAACTGGTAATCCTAGAATACTTCGATAATCCTCTCCTAATAGATCCATCACGCTTGCCGCGTTGGTGGGATTATTCGCTGCGGCTGGAACACCTCCCCAAGTTGCACAAGTACCTACTGCTATTACTGCCGCGGCATGTACTGACATTCGGGTAACCCAACTGGAGGAAGGAATGGGCTGTGGATCTCCATTTTCGTCCTCATCAGCTCCAAGTCCTGACCAATAACCGCCTGTTTCGGCTGCCAAACTTTCATCCATAATTGAGCCTTCGCACAGTACTACAAATGGAGCACCAAGCTCTCCTTTGGCGGCTAGCCTAAACGGTTCTATAAATGCTTCGCCTGCATTGACCGCTAAAACCGGGTGGTGTAAAATTACTTTTGCCGCTCCTGGAATCGTTCCATTTAAGAGATTTTCCACAGATGGACTTGTAGCCCCTACGGTAGCAATAGAACATCCATCGCAGCTGCCTCCTGCAATCCAAAAGGCATGTACCTCGTCAAAAACATTAGGAATGGGACCTTGAAAATGATTGGCTAAAGATTGTGTCATATTCTCATAAAGTTAAGAGAAAAGTTGAGTAATTGACAAGAAACACCCCTTTTGCCTCTAGAAAACATTTTCTAAAGTTAGGTTTCACATACTTCTTGAAGAAAAATAGATACAGATGTTAACCTTTTCTGAGTCCTACCATAAAGATGGTGTAATTATAAACTATACGATTATGAGAATGTTTATCAAATTTTTTAGCGCAGCCTTAATGATAGCTGCATTGGTTTTAGCTTCATGTTCTAAAGAACGTGGAGATACTTCATTTGAAGACGACCAGGGTTCCAACAAAATAGAACAGGTTTTGGCCAAAAGTAGGTTGAAACAAAAGAAGGAAGAGCCAATAATGTCCAAGGAGAATCTAGAAAAAATACAACGTAGTATCGAGGTACTTTCTCAAATGGAATATCCTATTAAAGATATTTATGACTTTGAAAAGAAAATACGCTTTTTTGATACTTTTCTTTTTAAAACCTTTGAAAAGAGTTATGCTAAAACTGATTTCCCCCTAAACTCATTTCAGGAAGCTTTTAAAGTCCATTATTATAAAAATCCCGCATTTGGTCCGATACGACCCATTTTTCCTGAATTACCATCCTTATATCCTGATCTTCCCGAAGAACCTAGAGATGCACCATCAGTATGCGAGGTTTTAAAGAATAGTGATTTTAGTCCAGCAGCCAAAGATTGCGGTTGCAGAACCTATTCAGCGGCAATACAAGGAGGGCTCAACCATTACCAAGCAACTATCGAGGCGGTATTTGCGGCCATTAATTATGATCGCGGGCGGGGATGCTCACTTGACAACTTGCCTTGATATAAATAAAATAGGGTTCTAAAGTACTAAGAACTTAATTCGACCTATTTCCAAAAACAAAAAAAGTGATTTGCCAATGCAAATCACTTTTTCTTCGTCGGGATGACAGAACTAATTCTATCATCATAATATATTAACTGTCAGGGTTTTTACAACTCTTATTTTAAATGATTAACCGAACTCTAAACTCGGTTCAAAATAGTACAAATCGATGCAAATTTTATGCGTCTTTTGCTCTACTAAATTAGGAAATAAATCAATAAAATTTATATAGCAAAAAAACTTCTTGAACTAAAAACTATTGACTTCTAACTCTACTTTCTCAAAATTATCCTTTGGAGAATTACAAACCGGACATTGATACGATTCGCTTAAATCTTTAAAAATGGTTCCCGCGGATACTCCCGCTTTAGCATCGCCATACAATTTGTCATATATAGTGAAACAAGATTTACATTGATAGACCTTCTGGGTTTGTTTTTCGTTTTTGTTCTTGACAGGTTCTTCTTTGGTTGTCGATTTACCCAATTGGGCAAAGTACTTTTTACTGAGTTCCATCAACAGTCCCGGGAGTTCTATTTTATCCACATCTTGAGCATAGGCGATGTATTTTTGAGTATTGGGGTCAAAGTTTTCAAAGTGGAGCACATTATAGGTTGGTCGAACTTCGAAGTCTTTTACAATCGCTGGGGGCGCATTCTTTTCAATAATCACAGAAGCAAAATGAGAACGTTTACCGACATCGTTACTAATTCCGAAAGTTAATCCGTATGTGCTAATATCATTTTGGTCAAAACTACGGACTAAGAATTTTTTCAGCTCCAGTGCCTCAGCATCATCTACAGGTACATGCCAATTCATCTCCAATTGGGAGTGGCGCACATTGATTCCCCATTGACCTAAAAAGCGTTCTAATTCTAAGCGACTGTCTTTTTTTATTCCTTTTACAATGAAGGACTTCCATGGGGTAATACATATTTTACCGATACTGTTGTCCAAACAGAAACCACAGAATTCCTTTAAAAAAGCGAGGTCATATTTGTTGTTACGCCAATACAAGCCCAACCAATATTGGTCAATCCCCATGCGGTTCATTCCCTCGTAATAGGGGAAAGTTATGTACTCTATTTTCAATTCTTTTTCAATGGCTTTGTTATTCGTATCCAACTTTTTACTGAGTACAAAAAAGAGCTCTTCTACATCTTGAATATCCTCATAAATGGTTTCAATAGCTTGGGAAATGTTAGCGATATCCCACGTGTAAATCAATACGGGATAATACCCTGACCGCTCCCAATGGGGAAGTTTGACATTCAAATACCAATAGTCTTCACTTTCTGAAGCCACAAAATTCAGGTCCCCACTAAAAATAGGTACCAAGCGTTGTTTCGGGTCCGTGATATTGATTTTAAGTTTGGGGTTGTAATCAAACCCCTCAAGAATATAGAGATAGGTGGACCCTTTCAACCAATAGGTCATATCAAATATATCTGCCGAAACATAACTGCAAACGATATTCTGATACTTGCGTTCTCCGATAATATCTGTATTGAATTGCGAAATACTTTCCAATTGTTCCTCATCAGCTGCGTTAATGGGAAAAAGCAAATCTTGGCGCGAACCAAAATTGACTTCTTTCAACCCTGCAGTTTCCAGCATTGAAATAACATCTTTCAATTCCCCTGGAGAGGTTACTCCTCCGCGTATGAGTATGCGATGTAAATCGTCGTTCATTTTTTATGCGTTAACCAATTGACCGTCCAACAAAGCCTTCACTTCAGGTTTGCAACTACCACAGCCCAAACCTGCTCCGGTTTCTGAACAGAGTTTAATAAAATCATCACAGCCAGCAGTAATTGCATCCAATACATTACCCTCTCCTACTTGACTGCACGAACAAAGCAATTTTCCTTTTAGGGGAACTGTATTTAATGCTCCCCGCAACAGTTCATTTCGTTTTTCAGAAAGTTCGATTTCTTCTTCGATAAGGCGTTTGAACTCCGCAAATTCATTTTTATCACCCATCAGAATCGCTCCTTTCAAAGTATCATCTTTGACAATACATTTTTTATAGAAACGCTTACTGACATCCATCAAAATAATTTCCTCATAAGTACTATCGTCCTTTGGGGCGTTCACCATACCGATACTACACAAATCCAGATTCTCGAACTTTAGAATATTCATCAATACAGAGCCCTTATAAATACTGCTAAAATCTCCCAGTATATAATTGGCGGCAATATCTGCCTGCTGTTCCGCAGCAGATGTGATGCCGAATAGTGCGTTTTCAAACTCTGCAATTTCACCTAGGGCATATATCGAAGGGATACTTGTCTGCAGATACGAATTGACCACCACTCCTCGTCGCGTTTTCAAATTCGCTCGTTTTGCCAATTCGATATTGGGCCGCGTACCAATCGCATATACAATAGCGTTGCATTGTATGGTCCGCCCCGTTTTCAGATTAACCAGCAGGGAATTCGGATTCTCTTTTTCTTCAAAAACGGTACTCACCTCGTTATCAAAATAGATATTGATGCCACGTTCAACAACATCCTCTGCCAATAGGCGGCTCGCTATATTATCTAACTGTCGCTCCATCAATCGGGGAGCCCGTTGTACGATACTGATGTTGATGTTTATTTTCTTTAAGGCGGCTGCGAGTTCCAATCCCAATAGACCACCGCCTACAATGACAACGTGCTGCTCTTCAGCTACTAAGCCGGTTTCTTGTAAGTAGTGCTTTAGTTTATCGGCATCTCTGCGTTCTCGCATGGTAAACCGACCGGGTACAGCCATATTCACTTCACTGGGCACGAATGCGCGGCTACCTGTAGCCATAACCAATAGGTCATAGGAATGTTCATCGCCATTCGTATCGGTAACCTTTTTTGCAGTTTCATCAATGTTTGTTATTCCGATGTCGGGATGTAGATTTACATGCAACTTTTGCAGTTCACCTTGCTTAAGTTTTTCTAGGGATTCCCATGACAATTCATCACTCACATATTCCGGAAGTAAAACCCGATTGTAAAAAGGGTCTTTCTCTTTGGAAAATACATGTAGTTCATCTTTCTGATTTTTCTCCCGATAGGATTGTATAAAACGATACGATGCAGCGCCAGCGCCAATCACTATTATTTTCTGTTCTGGCTTCACAAACTTTTCGACCTGAACCGCACAGTATTTAAAATCGGGTTCTTTGGAAACAGGGTCGACGATATCATTCGTAATGTTATTGGCGCGGCCAAAATCATTGTTCAATACTTTGCCCCAATGCATAGGTAGAAAAACAACACCATCACGAATATCGCTGGTCACGTTTACCTTCACCTGCACCTCACCCCTACGACTTTTGATAACGGCAATATCACCATCTTTCAATTTTCTTAGATAGGCGTCCACCTTGTTCATCTCAAGATAGGGCTGCGGTATATGGGTCGAAAGACGTTTTACTTTACCCGTTTTGGTTCGGGTATGCCATTGGTCACGCACCCTTCCTGTATTTAGGATTAAAGGAAAGTTGACATCGGTTTCTTCGGATGAATTATATAAACTTTGCGGAACATTGAAATGCGCCTTTTTATCATTCGTGTGAAAATTAAAATCAGTAAATAATCTTGGCGTACCCGGATGCGTAGCATGCGGCACCGGCCACTGAAAGCTACCTTCGCTTTTCAAACGTTCATAATTGAGACCAGAGATGTCAATGTTGGTGCCTTTGGTCAACAGACAATGTTCGTCATAGACTTCGCTGGCATTCTTATAGTCAAAACCTTTAAAACCCATTGCTTGCGCAAAGCGCCACAAAATTTCTACATCGGGTAAAGCCTCTCCAGGTGGGTCAATTACTTTGGGCAAATAACTGATACGCCTTTCGGAGTTGGTCATCGTTCCCTCTTTCTCCAACCAGCCGGCTGCCGGCAGCAGTAAATCTGCAAATTTTGTTGTTTCTGAGTTATGGGAAATATCTTGTACTACTACAAAAGCCGCATTTTTTAATGCTCGTTCCACTTTGTGTACGTTGGGCATACTTACGGCAGGGTTGGTACAGATAATCCAAATGGCTTTTAGTTTTCCTTTTTCTAAGGCATCGAACATTTCAGTGGCGGTGTAACCGGGTTCTGCTTGGATTTCTTTACCACCCCAAAAATCGGATACTTCTTTTCTATGGATGGGATTGCCCAAATCTTTATGTGCTGCCAATAGATTCGCCATCCCTCCTACTTCACGACCTCCCATCGCATTAGGTTGTCCTGTAAGGGAAAAGGGACCGCAACCGGGCTTTCCGATTTGACCTGTTAACAGGGAAATGTTTAATAGGGATACATTTTTGGAAACCCCAATCACACTCTGATTGAGTCCCATCGTCCACATACTCAAAAGCTTACTAGCTTCACCAATATACTGCGCTGCTTTACGGATTTCAGAAGCAGGAATACCACACTTTTCAGCCGCTTTCCGAATAGAAAGCGAAAAGGCCATTTCTTTGACCGCTTCAAAATTCACCGTATGTTTCTTTATAAAATTTTTATCGATTTTTCGTCTCTCTATCAACCAACGGGCAATAGCATTGAACAGAATCACATCAGTACCCGGTAGTATTTGCAAATGCAAATCAGCCGCTGCGGCTGTTTGCGTTTTTCGTGGGTCAACTACAATAACCTTTACTTCGGGATTATCTGCTTTGCGTTGCTCCAAACGACGATATAATATCGGATGACACCATGCAGGGTTGGCACCTGCTATTAAAAAAGTATCCGCCAATTCAATATCGGCATAAGAAATCGGTACGGAATCCTCTCCCAGCGTCTTTTTATAACCTACTACCGCCGAACTCATACACAAACGGGAGTTGGTATCAATATTATTCGCTCCGATAAAACCTTTGATAATCTTATTCGCGAGGTAATATTCCTCCGTCAAACATTGACCGGACACATAGAAACCTACACTATCAGGGCCATGTTTGGCAATAATGCTTTTAAAAACGGCGGCAGCGCGCTCGAAAGCCGTATCCCACGGCACTTTTTGAAGGGGGTGGTTTCTACTCCAGCGCATTTCAGGGTGTAAAATACGGTCACTGGTATCTTGTGCGACATAATTGAGGTTGCGCCCTTTCGAGCAAAGCATTCCTTTGTTCGTCGGGTAATCAGCATCACCCTCAACCGTTATCGTACCCTTGGTATCAATAGATACTTCAATACCGCAACCCACACCACAATAGGAACAAATCGTCTTTTCCGTTTTCTTTTTCTGCATAGCCACTGCTTCGAAATAGCAATATGCAAATTAGAAATTTACGTACTAATACGTAGTGATAATATCACAATAATAGGCCTTTAGTTTAAGGGATTACTAAAAACCAAAGGGCCATTATGTGATTCTCTAAATTGATTTTGAAGATTTTAACTACATCAATCCAGCCTCTTGAGCTTTTTTGGAAAGGTCAATCAAATTTTTAACTTCCATTTTTCGCATCAAATTAAAACGGTGGGTTTCTACGGTGCGTTTGCTGTTTTGTAGTTTTTCAGAGATTTGTTTGTTGGTGAGGCCTGATAAGACCAATTCTAAGACCTGAATTTCTTTGTTCGTTAGGTCAAAAGGTTTACTCGTTCTCGAATCACTTTTTGGGCTTTCTGAAGGCTTCTTTGTTGGGTTCAATAAGTTATTGACCAAGACATTGGATATATCACCACTATAGTACTTACCTCCTTCTTGAACGGTATGAATTGCTTTGATGAATTCAGCTTTTCCGGTGTCCTTCAATAAATAACCTTTAGCTCCGGCAGCAACGGATTGTAGAATATACTCTTCTGAATCATGCATGGAGAGAATAATGCACTTGACTTCGGTATTTGCCGCACTTAATTTTTCTACCGCTTCAATACCTGTCATTTTCGGCATTCGAATATCGATAATCAATACATCTGGTTTTTTCGATTCAACAAGTGCTATCGCCTCGTTACCATCGGCACCTTCGCCAATCACAACCAAATCGTCTTCACTTTCTAAAAGGGCACGAATACCATCCCTTACTAAAACGTGGTCATCTACTAAAACTATGGTGGTTTTGTTCAAAATGGATAGAAATATAAGTAGTTATACGTACAAAGATACTCTAGAAGGTTCGAAGTACGAAATACGAAGTAGGAAGTTGGGTGTTATCTGTACTTATGTCAGTCTGAGCGCTGTCGAAGGCCATTTGTGTTCCTGGCCCTTTGACTCCGCTCAGGATGACACCATGAATAAAAAAGCTACCACAACCCCCACGGGTCATGATAGCCAATCGAAGCAAAGCACTAATATTATCTTAGTCTTTTGGAGCGGTGTTTAGAAATTTTGGCTTCATAGTGAGTTGCACCCAAGCCCAGTTTTGGCTTCCTGCGGCATCGGCTTCTGTCACGCCTTTTAATTCATACATACCTTCGCTAGCGAACATTTGGGAATAGCCGATGGCTAAACCGTAGCCTTTAAATTTTTTGGCGAATACTACGTCTACCTCTGTTCCTAAGGACTTTTCTCCGCTGGCCAATTCTTGTTCTCCACTAAAATTCAGGACTTTAACCAACAGGCTTGAAGTTTTTCCTAAGGCAAATTTTGCACTGGCGTGAATGTCCGTTAGTCCCACAGAATTCGCGTGGTTGCCTACGTAGAAGTAATCCATAAATCCGTTGAACTTGTGGTTAGTGCCGTAGAGTGGAAAAAAGGCCTCCGTTTGGTCCGCTGTACTGGCATCGTTACCACTTATGATTTCTGCGCCAAGACCAAGCGTAACTCCTTTGGAAACTTTGTAACTAAAGTCTAATCCTAATAAATAAGCACCACTCACATCAAGACTATTTTGACGTTCGCCACTTTGGAGATAGCCGTTAAAAGCGGCTCCGAAGCTTCCCTTTTTATAATTCAAATGTGTTCCTACGGTCAATAGATTGCTTAATCCGTCAGCAACCGCTGGGTCACCTGTAAAATTCTGAAAGCCGTTGTTCATCAACAAAGCACTTACTGAGAAGGTTTCCCATTTTTGCTTTAGATATAACATTTGCATTGTTTTATACGAAAAGAAACCTGCGGTGTTATACGCTGTTCCTACCGATTGGAATCCGCTTGGGTTTCCAGTGGTTCCGCTAAAATCTTGGTTGAAAGCAAAGGCTGCATCCATCATAAAACCTCCCTTTTTATACTTCAACAATCCTGCATCATGGTTACGTGCTTGCATGGCCCAATCTAATCCTCCTAAAATACGCTGGTCATCATACGCTAACTGTTGACGCCCCAACTTGGTAGAAAAACCTTCCCCTAATTTGATATCTGCCCAAGCTTGAAATACGGAAAAGGAATTGTTACTATCCTCAGGCTTGATTTGCCTGTTCTCCCCCCAAACCATCACATCCTGTAGACTCATGTAAAATTTGAAGGAATCAAATTGGTAACTCGCATTCAATCGCAAACGCGTAGCAATAGCAAAACCAGGGTCTGCCTCATCGGGAATGATACTCCCAAAACCATTTCGATATTCAGTTCGAGGTTTGAATTCTCCATCAAGGATAAATTGTGCGAAGCTTAATGTCGAGCATAGCAATGCCATGACAACTATAAAGTGTTGTTTTTTCATAATCCAGTTTTTAATAAAATGAGTTTGTTTTAAGGTTTAATGTTCTAAAAAGTCAATCAAGTGTTTTCTGTAGGTGTAATAATCGTCATGTTCCAATACTGATTTTCGGGTCCGAGGGCGTTCAAATTCGATGTCTAGAATATCTCCGATTTTCGCTCTTGGTCCACTAGTCATCATTACAACACGGTCAGCTAAGAAAATAGCTTCATCAACATCGTGGGTAATCATTACGGCGGTAATTTTTTCTTTGTTCCAGATTTCAATCAGAATATCTTGTAGCTCTCCACGGGTCAGCGAATCCAACATTCCGAAAGGTTCATCGAGTAACAATACTTTTGGTTTAATCGCAAAGGCTCTGGCAATACCAACACGTTGTTGCATGCCCTGCGATAGTTCCATAGCTTTTTTATTAAAGGCGCCATCAAGGCCTACTTTGTGTAAATAGTATTTGGCGATATCTTTCCGTTGGGATTTTGTAGCATGTGGAAATACTTGGTTAACGCCTAACAAAACATTTTCCAAAGCGGTCATCCAAGGCATTAAACTGGGGGATTGAAAAATCACTCCCCTATCCGGGCCGGGACCTTTTACAGGATTTCCCAAAACCGCAATATTTCCACCCGAAATCGGATTCAATCCCGCAATCATAGAAAGCATCGTGGTTTTGCCGCAACCAGAATGACCAATAATGGTTACGAATTCCTCTTTCATAATTTGAAGGTTCAAATCTTCCAACACCACATAATCTCCTTTTGGTGTTGGGTAGACCTTTTTCAATTTTGACAAATCCAACATTACTTTTGATGGAAATACGATTCCGTTTTCAGTTGTTGATTGTGCTATGGTTGCTGTACTCATGATTTCCTTTTTTAGGCTACAAAGCTTTTCGGTGCAATCTCTGGAAGTTCATATTCCTCAGTAGAAACAGATTTCCGTTCAGCTCCGATATCCATCAGATATTCGATTATTGCATTTCTAGTTTTCTTGTAATTCGGATTGTCATTCAAAGCCGTCTTATCTCTTGGACGGTCAATGTCAATTTTAAACTCAGGACCCAAAGTTGCATTTGGCCCTGGCTTTAAAGGAATTACTCTATCCGCCATATAAATAGCCTCATCTACATCATTGGTAATCAACAAAGCGGTACGCTTGTCTTTACTCCAGATATTCAAGATCTCGTCTTGAAGATTCCCCCTAGTTAAGGCATCCAAAGCTCCCAAAGGTTCATCCATAATTATCATCTCAGGATTCATCGCTAAGGCTCTGGCTACAGCTACACGCTGACGCATCCCTCCGGACAATTCTTTTGGTCTTTTGTTAATCGCTGGTGTTAAGCTTACCATATCGACATACTCATTCACCCGCTGCTTCAATACCGCTTTACTTTCTTTTGGAAAGGCTTCTTTGACCGCCATATAGACGTTCTGTCCAACGTTTAACCAAGGCAACAAAGAGTAGTTTTGAAAAATCACACCTCTTTCATGACTCGTATCCACCACAGGTTCTCCTTTGAACAAAACCTTCCCGCTGGTTGGTTTTAAGAGTCCGTTAATTAGGTTTACCAAAGTTGTTTTTCCACTTCCGGTAAAGCCGACGATGGCAACGAATTCTCCTTCTTCTATGGAGAGATTGATGTCTGAAAGTACCTCAGTTGCATTTTCTCCTTCTCCATAGGTTTTATAGATGTTATTTAGTTCTAAGTATGCCATCTTTTTTAGTTATAAGTTATAAGTGCTGAATTTTAAGTATTTCAACCTCTTACTTCGTAATTCGTACCTCGTACTTCTTTCCTAAACTCCTTCGTTTTTATTGAAGGATACCATATTCTGCACGGTTAGCATCAGTCTATCCAACAGGAAACCAATGATACCAATGATGAACATTGCCACGATAATCTTAGCGTTGGAATCATTTGCTCCGTTTTGGAATTCCTCCCAAACAAAGAGTCCTAATCCTTGACTCTGTGCCAAAAGTTCAATCGCAATCAATACCATCCAAGCTACCGAAAGGGTAATTCGCAGTCCTGTAAAAATCAAAGGCAGAGAAGAAGGTAAAATCACTTTAAACACCTTTTGAAAAGTGCCCAGTTTTAATACTTTGGCCACGTTGATATAATCTTTGTCAACAGAGGAAACACCCATAGCTGTATTGACAAGCGTCGCCCACATAGCACAAAGACCTACACTAATAAAGGAGATAACAAAAGCATTATCAGAACTATCACCGATATACAAGGTCTTTACAATCATAAAAACCAACAGGTACCAAACTACTGGGGATACTGGTTTAAAAACTTGAATAAACCAGTTGAAAGCACTCCGCAATGACGGACTCAAACCGATAATAATTCCGATAGGTACGGCAATTAGAAGTGCCAATAGAAAGCCAGCGAACACCGTTTTGATACTTGTTAAAACAATATCTACAAACGAGGCACGACCCGTATAGACAATCGCATCTTTACCTTCGGCCACCAGTTTAGCATTCGTTTCCGCCATCTTTTCAACAAATGCCGCCTTGTCCGCAGTAATTACCTTATGGTCCGCAATCAACGATTGTAATGAACTCCATACTTGAGCTGGAGAAGGCAGCGTATTCGGTTGACAGCTACTGTCACCTGATGCGATACAAGCGCGTTCTGCATCTGCAGCTGCCTGCCCTTGCTCGGTTAGTGCCTTTTCAATCTTATACGCCGCTTCTTTATTGTAAAGGGCTTTCGAGCCTAAGTGCCATAAGCCTAAAAACAATAGTATAGAGACTATGGTGATTCCTGTTTTCTTTAAGGAGGAGATGATATCTCCCTTCTGAAACTTCGAGGTAAACTTTGCTACCAAGGGCTTTAAAAATGCAAGCCCCTGCCCTTCTTTTTTTAATATGATTTCTTGATCCATGCTACTTGTCTTTGCTTCGATTTCGATTTGTTTACTGGATGTCTTTATCGTCTTTATTTCCTATGGAAAAACTATTGATATATCCAATAGGGTCTTTCGCATCATAGGTCGTGCCGTCGATAAAATCTGCTGTGGCAGGCTTGTACCCATCTGTCGCCGGAATATCGGTTGCAGGAATCTGCCCCTCGGCCACTAATAAGTCTGCCGCTTTTTTCCAGATATCTGGGCGATAAATGTCTTTAATGGTTTCACCGTACCAAGCTGCTGTTTTTGTCTCAGGAATTTGCCCCCATCTCCGCATCTGCGTCAAAAACCAAATACCGTCAGAGTAGAAAGGATAGGTGGCATTGTACTTATAGAAAACATTGAAATCAGGCATCTCACGCTTATCACCTTTTTCGAATTCAAAAGTTCCTGTCATGGAGTTTGCCAATACTTCTTCAGGAGCACCAACATATTGAGACATAGAAAGAATCTTTACTGCCTCTGCTCTATTCGTAGGCTCATCCAACCATTTACCCGCACGAATCAAAGCTTTGGTAACCGCAATCGCCGTGTTCGGATTGTCATCAACAAACTTCTTAGTCATCACGAAAACTTTCTCTGGATTATTTTTCCAGATATCATAGTTCGTAGTTACGGGAACACCAATCCCTTTAAATACGGCTTGTTGGTTCCAAGGCTCACCTACACAATACCCGTAGATAGTTCCAGATTCCAAGGTAGCTGGCATCTGAGGTGGAGGTGTAACTGAAAGTAAAACCTCGGCATCGATTTGTCCTTGTACATTATCAGCGGTGTACATACCAGGGTGAATTCCAGCCGCAGCTAACCAATAGCGTATTTCGTAGTTGTGTGTTGAAACAGGAAATACCATTCCCATTTTAAAAGGCTTACCGCTATTCTTGTAATCAGTGATTACAGGTTTTAAAGCATCCGCTTTAATAGGATGAATTGGTTTACCATCTTCCCCTTTGGGAACATTCGGTTTCATTTTAGACCAAACATCGTTGGAAACTGTGATGCCGTTTCCGTTTAAATCCATAGAGAAAGGAGTAACTAATTGTGCTTGTCTTCCGAAACCTGCCCCTGCTGCTATCGGCTGTCCGGCCAACATGTGCGAACCATCCAATTGTCCGTCAATCACCCGGTCCAATACATTCTTCCAATTCGACTGCGCTTCCACGGAAACAAAAAGTCCTTCATCCTCAAAAAAGCCTTTTTCTTTCGCAATGGCCAACGGCGCCATATCCGTTAATTTGATAAAACCGAAAGTGAGTTGTGGTTTTTCAATATCCAATTGTTTTGTTTTAGAAGTAACTGCCTCCGTTGCTGCTTGAGCAGTTTCTTTTTTTGCTTCCTTTCCTCCACAGGCTACCATTAGCAATGCTACCGATAGAAAGAAGGATTTTTTCAAAATTGATTTCATATTCAACACGATTTATTTAGTTATACATCTTCTCGACGATTCAAAAATACGTACTAATACGTATTTATACGTATTCTCAACACTTATTATCGACCTATATACGTATTTTTATGAGGATGGAATAAAGTGTTCTCCGAAAATTGAGAATTGTGAAAAAAGAGATACTGAAATTGAAGAATTCAAAAAATTGTAATAAGGAAAAAGGATGAGTTACCTAGTCCTATATAATAAGGTATACCTATAAACTAGAATGAAGTACGCGCTGCACTTCTTCTTCAAAAAAGGAAGGATGCTCGGCCACAACATTGCCGATAACGATAATACCCGGTTTAGAAATGTCAATGGTATTACTATACATATCTATAGCACCTAAGGTAGAAACGGCACAACATTCGTTTTGTAAAGTGCCATTTTGAATTACAGCAATAGGTGTTTCAAAACTCCTGTATTTACTTACCTCATCAGCAATTTCTTGTAATTTTCGAACACCCATTAAAACAACCATCGTAGCAGACGACTGTGAAGCATATTTCAAATCTTCGGAAAAAGAACCATCCCTTTTCGTGGCAGTCATTACCCAAAAACTACTGCTTACACCACGACGGGTCATCGGTATTCCTTGACTAGCCGGAACGGATAATGCACTGGATATTCCTGGTACTACTGATACAGGAATTCCAAAAGATTCTACATACTCAATCTCTTCATGCGCTCTTCCGAAGACAAAAGGGTCTCCTCCTTTTAGGCGAACCAGGTGTCCATATTTGAAGGCATTTTCCACAATTAAGATATTGATATCATTTTGTTTAAAGGAATGCTGAGTACAACGTTTTCCTACGTATATTTTCGGTATGGAATCATCAACTTGTGAAAGCAGTTCCTTACTTACCAGAGCATCGTAAAGTATTACATCGGCAGATTTTAATAATCTTAAACCTCTAACAGTTATAAGGTCTTCGCTTCCAGGCCCTGCACCAACCAAACTGACTTTTAGTCTTTTATCCGCTTTCATACTTGACATAATTTTTGAATTAGATTATCAAATCCATAACAAGAGTACGTATTTTTTTTCATATAATTATATTAAAAATACGTATTTATACTTAATTTTGATTTTTAAATCGAAGCACATGCAAACTATTATAGTCGTTGGAAACGGGATGGTAGGTTATAAATTCTGTGAGAAATTTGTAGCACAAGCAGATACCAAAAAATACAAGCTCATCGTTTTCGGCGAAGAACCACGAGTCGCCTATGACCGCGTTCACCTCAGTGAATTTTTTGAAGATGGTGATGCCGAGCGTTTAAGTTTGGCACCCAGAAGCTGGTATCAAGAGAATACCATTGAACTCTATACCAACGAACGCGTTTCTGAAATCAATAGAGCCACTAAAACAATTTCCACTTCAAAAAACAGAACCTTTTCGTATGACCATTTGGTATTGGCTACAGGGTCCGTTCCTTTTGTACCGCCCATACGTGGTGTAGAAAAGAAAGGCGTTTTTGTATACCGTACCATTGAAGATTTGGAAGAGACTTTAGCCTATGCAAACACTGTCAAAGGTGGCAAAGCTGCCATTCTTGGTGGCGGACTTTTAGGCTTGGAAGCTGCTAAGGCGGTCATGGACATGGGTCTCGAACCCCACGTAGTAGAGTTTGCCCCAAAACTAATGCCGCGTCAATTGGATAGTAGAAGTAGTAAAGTGCTACAAGTGAAATTGGAATCGATGGGTATCAATATTCACTTGAGCAAAGCTACCAACCAGATTCTAGGAAATGGCAAAATCACCGGAATGGAATTCGGTGAAGACGATACTTTAGATGTGGATATGTTGGTTATTTCTGCAGGAATCCGTCCGCGTGACGAATTGGGGAAAAGTGCGGGGCTAGATATGGGCACACGTGGTGGTATTGTCGTCAACAACAAAATGGAAACCTCAGACCCTAATATTGTCGCCATTGGGGAGGTAGCACTATATAATCAAATGATTTATGGTTTGGTCGCTCCCGGATATGAAATGGCGCAGGTTGCCGTGGACCAAATTCTTGGAAAGGAAGAAACCAAAATGGCCGCTGAAATAGATATGTCAACCAAGCTAAAATTAATCGGTGTTGACGTCGCTAGTTTTGGAACACCATTTATGCCATCAGATAAAGGGCATTCCATCATATTTGAAAACAAAACCGAAAGTCTGTACAAACGGATTAATGTCTCTCATGACGGCAAAAAACTATTGGGAGGTATTTTGGTAGGGGAAGCCGATGATTATAATATGTTGCTTCAAATGTATCAGAATGAGATGCCTTTGCCTGAAAATCCAGAAGCACTCATTATTGGAGGTCGAGGCGAAGGAGGCGTATCCTTCGGAAGTGCCATGGATTTACCGGATACGGCAGTCGTATGTTCCTGCGAAGCGGTTACCAAAGGAGCTATTTGTTGTTCCGTTTTAGAAGACGGCAATGAGAATTTAAAGTCCGTTGCCCAAGCTACTAAAGCAGCCACTGGATGCGGAGGTTGCAAACCTATGGTTTCAGACCTGATTACTGAGAGTTTAAAAACTCTAGGAAAAACGGTAAAAGTCCAGATTTGTGAGCATTTCGAATATTCACGCCAAGAACTTTTTGATATTGTAAAATTAAGAGGTGTTCAAGATTATGATGAATTGCTGGACACGGTAGGAACGGGACATGGTTGCGAAGTTTGTAAACCTGCCGTGGCAGCAATTTTTGCCAGTATTTACAATGAGACGGCGAATAAGCAAAATACCATTCAAGATACCAATGACCGCTACCTAGCGAATATACAGCGTAATGGAACGTATTCTGTTGTACCACGAGTTGCTGGCGGAGAAATCACACCCAAACAACTTATGGCGATGGGTAGAATCGCCCAGAAATATGATTTATATACCAAAATTACGGGTGGCCAACGTATTGATATGTTCGGCGCAAAGTTACATGAGCTTCCCCTAATTTGGGAAGAACTCATCAAAGAAGGTTTTGAAACCGGACAGGCATATGGAAAATCCCTTCGTACCGTCAAAAGTTGTGTTGGCTCCACTTGGTGCCGCTACGGAATGGATGAAAGTGTAAGCTTTGCTGTCGAAATCGAAAACCGTTACAAAGGTATTCGTTCACCGCATAAATTTAAAGGAGGCGTATCCGGTTGTATTCGCGAATGTGCCGAAGCCAGAGGTAAAGATTTTGGTTTTATCGCCGTAGAGGGCGGTTGGAATGTATACGTCGGTGGAAATGGCGGAGCAAACCCGAAGCATGCGATACTGCTTGCTGAAAAAGTTGACAAAGAGACCGCCATAAAATATGTTGACCGTTTTATAATGTTCTATATCAAAACAGCACTACCCTTACAGCGAACCGCACCATGGTTGGAAAAATTAGAGGGAGGCATTACCTATTTGCAAAATGTGGTTATCAATGATTCCCTTGGAATTGTCGAGGAACTCGATGCCGAAATGCAAGCCTTGGTAGACTCGTACAAATGCGAATGGAAAGAAGCCGTAGAAACTCCCGAAATACGGGAACGTTACACCCACTTTGTGAACTCCGAGGAAACGGATGACAATATTGAGTTTGTTTCCCTTAGAGAGCAAAAGATGCCTAAAGAATGGGCCTAATAAAAATACAAAGGTTGAAATACGAAGTACGAAATAAAAACCAAAAGAATGACTACGTTAGGATTAAGCACATATAAAACCGTTACTGAAGAAGATGTAAAGTTCTGGTTCAAGGCAGCTAGTGTTTCGAAATTTCCGTCAAATGGCGGCGCCTGTATCAAATACAAAAACAAGCAAATTGCAATTTTCAATTTTACCCGAGAAGGTACTTGGTACGCCTGTCAAAATCTTTGTCCCCACAAAATGGAAATGGTTTTATCTCGGGGGATGATTGGAGAAGAAAATATGGAGGCCAAAGTCGCTTGTCCCCTTCACAAAAATAACTTCTCCCTAAAAACAGGAAAACACTTAAATGGAGATTTGGAAGCGATTGCCACATATCCCGTTAAAGTAAAAGATGGCTTTGTGTATGTAGGCTTTTCTGAATAGCTTTGGCCAAACTCCAATCGTATGGCAACTTCAGATAAATTACAGCGGGCATTTCAACTTTTTGATGCAGCCAATCAAGAAGATCCGCATACGGAAACCTTTCAAGGGCAACCATATCCGAAAGAATTACTGTACGCTAAACGAATGACGGAGCAGTTGAACACCTTTGCCCCAGATGCCTCTGAAGCTTTACAGCTAACAGCACGTTGTCAACATATTTGTCGCTGGGAAATCGCACGTGATTCCTACGAAATGAATCGGGAGGGGTATTTACGATGGCGGCGGGAGTTAAAGAAATTCCATGCAAAAAAAGCGACCTCACTTTTAGAAGAAGTAGGCTACTCCGAGGAGGTAATCAAGAAGGTCCAGTTTCTTTTGGAAAAGAAACAATTAAAAAAGAACGCAGAAACCCAAACTTTGGAGGATGTCATCTGCTTGGTATTTTTAGAATATTATTTCGAACCATTCGCAGCGAAACATCCGGAAGAAAAAACTATTGACATTCTTCAAAAAACATGGCGGAAAATGTCAGACAAAGGTCAGGATGCAGCACTAAAACTAAACCTATCAGAAGATACACTTGGTTTGGTCACCAAAGCAATTTCATAGCGACAATTTATGCCAAATAGCAAACATCAAAAGGCTCTCGACACCACAACTTTCCTACGGATTCGGAAGTGGTATCTTTTGGCGTTAGCAGCTATTGCACTTACCATTGTTGTGGCGCAAATATTAATCCAAACACATTTAAATTCCCAACTTAATGATTCCCGCGTCATTAATGTTGCTGGTCGTCAGAGAGCATTCAGTCAAAAATTGGTAAAAGAAGTATTGTTGCTTAATAATGCGTCTTCCCCAAAGGAAAAACAAGAGATTATATCCGAAATTGAAAAAACCTTGTCCATTTGGAAAGCTTCTCATAAGGGACTTCAAATGGGAGATGAAGCTTTGAATCTTCCTCCCGAAAAAGATGCCGAAATCCTTGGTCTTTTTCAAGATTTAGACCCCCATCATGCAGCTATGGTAGGCGCGACTGAAAAAATACTATCCAATGAAGGAATAGCAACTATTGACTTTCTCGAACTGGAAACGATTCTCTTAGAAAATGAGCGTTCATTTTTAAGTTTGATGGACAATATTGTAAACAAATACGATGTACGTAGTAATGCCCAACTTCAAAATTTAAAACAGAAGGAATACTGGTTATTAGCCTTTTCCCTTTTGATTTTGTTGCTAGAAATGCTCTTTATTTTTAAGCCGTTATCCATACAGATTAGAAAGACCATTTCAAATCTGATGCAAAGCCAATTAGAATCCGACACCAATGCGCAAAAAATTGAGACCCTATTAACCGAAAAAGAGAAATCCCTACGAGAATTACAAGAGCTGAATTTTGTAATTGACAATGCGGCGCTATTTGCCAGTGCCCGTAAAGATGGAAGTATTGTTTTTATTAGCAAGAAATTTTTGAAACTTTTGGGACTTAAAAAAGAGCAACTAAATACTCCTCTATCGGAACTCTTAACTAGGGATGAGGGACAGCAACAATACCTGAAGGAAGTCTTAAAAAGCAACCGAAAGAACACTATTAGAAATGAGGAAATACAGATATCCACTGGCTCCGGCAATCAAATTTGGTTAGATATTTCTATCATACCCATGCACCAGGCCAGCAAAGAGCAGAGTATCTTGATTTTATGTTCAGATATTACGCAACGTAAACAAAATGCGCTAAAAGTAGAACAACTGACCAAAGAGAACTTCGAGGAGCGAATGCTACAGAAAAAATTGCAGGCGAGCCAAATTGTTGAAGGACAGGAAGAGGAGCGAAAACGAATCGCAAAAGATATCCATGACGGTATAGGACAGATGCTCACGGCCTTAAAGTTCAATATTGAATCCATTGATTTGGAAAACATTGAAAAAACAGGAGAGAAAATCTCCTATTTAAAAGACCTTACTTCTGACTTGATAAAAGGTGTTCGCACAGCAACTTTCAATTTGACACCACCTGAATTGAGTGACCATGGCATCTTTCCTGCCCTTCATAAGATGACCGTAGAACTTTCAAAACTGACGGGTAAAACTATTCTTTTCGAGAATAAAACAGATGAGCATATCCGATTCGATTCTCTTGCAGAAACCAACATGTATCGAGTTACCCAAGAAGCGGTAAATAACGCCATTAAATATGCACAAGCCAACTATATTTTAGTGACAATCAATTTTAAAGATGATATACTAAGCATCGTCATTGATGATGATGGCAAAGGATTTGACGCCTCAATTCTAGACAAAGTTCCAAAAAACAATAGTGAGGGTGGAATGGGGCTATTCTTTATGAAAGAACGAATTAGTTATATCAATGGACGCCTGTTTATCAATTCGGAAAAAGGTAAAGGCACACGGGTAACGATAAACTATAAAACCATAGATTCTAACCTCCTAGAGAGTGAAAATTAAAAGAAGTAATAAAAAAGAAGAATTCCATGGAGCGTAACGAACTATATCCCGTTTTTCTCAAAGTATCACAGCTGAACATTTTAATCGTGGGAGGTGGCAATGTTGCGGAAGAAAAACTGACCTTCTTGTTGAAATCGAGTCCAAATGCAAAGGTCGAAATGGTCTCACCCACATTTCGAGAGAGAACTAAAGCACTTGCCGAAAAATTCGGAATCAAAATGCATCTGGCAGAATATGATTCAAATTATTTGCTGGGAATGCATATGGTAATCGCAACAACAGATAACATTCCGGTTAATGAACAAGTTTATCATGATTGCAGAACTCAGAATATTTTGGTAAATGTAGCGGACAACCCTCCCTATTGTGACTTTTATATGGGTGGTATCGTGACTAAGGGCAATGTAAAATTCGCGATTTCCACCAATGGGAAGTCCCCCACTACTGCGAAACGTTTGCGACAGTTTTTTGAAGATGTGATTCCTGAAAATATTGATGATTTGGTAAAAAACCTCAACGAATTTAGGAAGACCATCAAGGGAGACTTTGAAGAAAAGGTGGAAACACTAAATGAATTTACCAAAGGTTTGGTTGAAAAGAAAATGAAGGATGAAAATTAGAATAAGAGGAAATTCCATACGCTATAGACTTACCAAATCAGAAGTGGAGACCTTCTGTAATACTGGTCGTTTAGAAGAAACTACAGATTTTGGCAATACGATATTCACCTATGCTCTAGAAGCAAAGGAAGGAATTGATACCCTAGCCGCTCAATTTCGGGACCAAACTATAACCCTCTTTTTAGAAACAGGAATGAGCAAAATTTGGTTTGAATCCAATCAAATTGGTTTTAGTCGTAGCGTAAGAGGACTAAACGGTTCAGAGCTCAAACTTTTAATCGAAAAGGATTTTGTCTGTATGGATGAGCGCGAAGAAGACCAATCGGATAACTATCCGAATCCGAAAATGAGGTGAACTCTCCTTTTTAAAAACTTTCAAAAAAAAGTGAACCGTATCTACGATTCACTTTCTCATTCAGTCGGGATGACAGACTGAAAACATTCAATCTATCACATTGACTTTCAATATTTTACCCTGCTTGTTTAAAGCTGTACACCGTATTGCCATTTTTAAACTAATTAGACGCAAATGATGTAATTCTTTATTAAATAAAGTTAATAAAACAAATTGTCAAAATCAATTCTTATCAAATAGTAATTTCTGAGTTCAACTAGTCTCGTACAACCTGGTTTCTTAGGTTGTTTCTTCATTACCGATAATACTTCAAGTTTTTTTAAGTTCTGCAGACTGTAGCACCTCAGTAGTTAATGTGTTTTCTATTTTGTAGATGTGATGAAGGAACCGCATTTACAAAAGAATCCCAATTGACCTTAACAATTGGTTATTCTCCTAATTAAAATGGCCAATTAATACTCTCTTCAATTTCTTCAATCGAATATCCACCATCAATATCCCCAACTACATTGTGCTTAATATGGTTGTTGTCGAGAAATGTTGAAATTCTCTGTAGGTGCTCAAAGGAGCCTTTTATCTCGATTTTATACATAAACGAAATGGTTAGCTAAGTTGCACAAATATTAGCGATATAATGTAAAATGCCCAACAAACTCGCGATCGTCATTTTCACCATGAAGTTTTATGACATACCAATAATCACCTGTAGGCAATTCGCTGTTCTTATAGAGCCCATCCCATCCATTTCTATTGACTACATCATCTGCCACTACCCTACCATAGCGGTCGTAAATTTTGACTACAATTTCAGGCCAGCCTTCAGTATTTTCAGGCAACCAGCGATCATTCTGTCCATCGCCATCTGGGGTAAAGAAGTTAGGTATTTCAATGTCTATAAACTCCATTTCTATATTGGCCATTGCCTCGCAACCATTTTGATCTATAACTCTGACCACATAAGTACCACTTCTATTGATATGGTAAGTATTATCGGAGCCATTATTGTAATCGTTAAAATAGAACGTATAAGCTGGTTCACCACCATCGGCAATAGCCGTAATTTCATTCAGATTATTTTGTTCCAACATCAAAGTAAGCGGATCAAAGGCCTGTATTTCAAATGGAATATCTATTGGACAACCCCCTGAATGCTGTATTCTCAGATAATGTGAACCTGGAGCAATATTTCTAAAGTCTGGTGTTAATTGCAAATCATTTGGATCTGTTGAGTCCAAAGCATAAAGAACATCTCCTATAATATTTGGGTCTTCGAAGGTAATATTGATATAATTTTCAGGAATATTACCAGTACACTCGTAAATTGGCTCTACAATAGCATTCAAGTTAACGCCTGGTTCAATAGTGACACCTAAATCAACTGGACAACCATTAGCATCTTCAACGAAGATGATATAAGCTCCTGCAGCCATATCAGGAAAGGTAAGCCTATCTCGAATAAAACTAGATTCTGTACTTAGTCGTGTACTGTATGGTGCTGTTCCACCGGAGATATCAAGTGTAATAGAACCGTCCATATCACCTTCACAGGTCTCGGGGGTCGTTTCAATATTAATCATCATCTCAGTAGCAGGTTCAATAGGATATTCTCGAACAAAGAAACAACCATTACTGTCTTGCGCTATAATAGTATATACACCTGGGGCTAAATCTTCAAAACGATACTGCCCAGTAGGAAGCCCTTGTTCAGGGTCTTCGTTAAAGAATTGATCAAGGTTCGGAGAAATTGAATATTGGTAGCCGCCTCCGCCACCTGATAACATTAGCGTAATTGAACCATCTTGCTCATCAACACAAGTTTCTGGTGTAACCTCACTATTATAAATCAAGGGTTCTGGGTTTGAAATACTTACAAGTTCTTCGTCCGGGGGACATCCACCTTCGCTAGTTACCCTTACCGTATATTCCCCTGGGGCTAAATCTTCAAAAACAACTTTCCTAAAGTCTATTTGACTTTGTACAACGGTTCCTCCTAAAATCAAATCAAAGGTATATTCGCCAATGCCTCCAATAGCCGAAGCATAAATAGAAGCCGTCATATCGTCAGCACAGCTAACGGATGTACTTGCAAAATCAATAGTTAATTGCACCGGTGGAATTTCTGGAACTACCACGGGTACTTGGCCTAAGGTTTCACAATTATTGGCATCTGTTATACGAACCCTATACGTTCCTGCATCACTTACGGAAAACACATTGTTTGATTGAAACGCGGTTACAATGTTTCCTGAATCATCTTCTAACTGATATAAGTAAGGTGCTGTACCACCTGCGGCAGTTGCGGTAACTATCGCTGGGCTATCACAGGTCATGGCGGTTGTTAGAGCAACTTCGGCCAAAAGCTGATCAGGACCATCCAAGAAAATAATGGCCGTAGTATCGCTACATCCCATATCATCGGTTACTGTAATACTATAATATCCTTCACCAAGGAAGTTGAATTCATTGCTTTGTTGTGGAACGCTGGGGGTAAACTCTATAGAGGTTCCAGTTTCATCATAATAATTTATAAAATAGTTAAACTCTCCTGAACCACCTGTAGCATTCGCCACAATGATGCCATCGGGGTCATCGAAACAAACTGGCGGTGTGCCAGTAGCCGATGCATCTATGTCAGGGGTAAGGGCAACATTTCCAGTTCCATTCCAAGGGCAACCTTGCGAATCAACAACAAGAATGGTATACCCGCCTGCAGGTAATCTAGTAAACACATGAGCAAAAACATCGGATACGACAATCGGTGAACCAGAAGAAGGCGTCAATGTAATATCATAAGGTGCGTATCCTCCTTCAGGAACCACACTAATTTCGCCCATATCATTGGGACAACCTGAGGCCAATAAGTCTTCTGTTACCGCTGTAAGAGGTTCTATGGGTGATTGTATTGTAGCTACTAAAGTCTCTTTTACTTCACAATATGGATAATCGGTAGGAGTTACGCTTACATAATAGTTACCTGCTGGCATGTTAGAAATCAATAACGGATGTAAAGTTTCACCTGTACTACTTACACCTGCTGTAGTACCATCCTCATTGAATACCTCATAGTCATAAGCTCCGGCGTAGCCAGTAAAGGTAACCTCCAATGTACCATTGGTATCACCAAAACATGTGATTGGGGTGGTCGCTGTTAGGGCAATATCCCATTGCGGCCTAGGATCAATCTCATATCCTATTAACTCATAACACCCAGTTACATTATCCGTTACTTTAATGTTGTAAGTCCCCGGATCCGTCAAATTAAAGGTTGCAGTACTTGATGTCAGATTCGCTTGTATCTCGCCTTTCTCCAACAGTTCAAATGTAAGATCGGTAGGTGTTGAATGTCCAGTAGAAGTTACCGAAATTTCCTGTCCGGTTGGGCAATCTGCAAAACCTTCTGTAACAGAAAGTGTAATAACTGGCAAAGGTTCAACAGTAACCGTAGGCAAAGGAAGTTCACAACCGTTATCATCTCGAATAATAAATGTGTAATCTCCCGATACCGTTACGGAATGGCTAAAAGAAGTACCTGAAATGGGAAAATAGTTTGTACCATCAACGGAATAGAAATAGTCGGAAGTTCCACCACTTATATTCGCAACGTCGATTGTGGCAACGTTTACCAAATTATTTACATCACAAGTAAATGGATTTACGACCGGATTATCCGCTGTTAAAGGGTTAGGTTCTACTATCTCCACTTGGTCGGTAGCAATACAATCACGACCAGAGGTGACGGTGATGTTGTATACTCCCGGTGCTAAATTGGTGAATAATGCAGTATCTTGATTTACGGGTGCTGAACCGAGGGTAGTATTTTCAATGGTATAGGAATAAATAGGATTATCATTAACTCCAACGCTTGAAGGTTCCAAATTGATGGTAATTGTTCCATCAGAAGCTCCGGTGCAACTGATATCTGTCCAATCTGTGGGCAATAGGGTAACTGGAGTAGGGATTTCTAAAGATACCGGGGCATCTGCAAAACATGACGATGGCGTTAAAGGAGTATCTGTAACTCGAACAATATAGTCTCCAGAACCTACACCTACAAATTGGTTTCCTGTTGGTGTTAGTCCTGTATCCGTTAATGTTCCAGCGTTTAATAGTGTTACCATGTTACTAGCATCGCCTCCTGTAATTGTAAATTCAATTACTCCGTCATTAGTGGTGCAAGTTGGTTGTGTCACAACTAAAGTACTTATTAACAACTCTGGATCAATGATTATATTCTCAGTTTCACCACAATTATTGGCATCTCGGATAACTACGATATGTGACCCAGAACGCTGATTGGAATAGGTATGTGGAAAACTACCAATACTCTCGAAAGCGCCACCATCTATACTCATCGTGTAGGGTGCGATACCGAAGTTAACGGCATCTAAAGAAACAATAATATCAAAAGCACCTTCTGCTGCACACTCATCATCGATTGCCAAGGCAATATCTGGTATGGTATCCGTATCTACCGTAATTTCAAGCGGTAGGGCAATAACACAATTGTTGGCATCACGAACATAGATGTCCCAATCAAGACCAGTAGTTGGATCCAATTCGACAGTATTGTCAAATGGGTAAGCACCTGGGTCACCGGCTCCACGTACAGAAACTCCATATGAATAAGGAGCTGTACCACCAGTAGCTTGAACGGTAACTATAGCGTTGGCTTCATTACAATTGGCATTTACATTGCTTACCAATTGTAAGGATAAAGGTTCTGGCGCATCAACGGTAACTTGATTTGATATGCCGTCACATTCAGGGAATGCGGTCTCTGATATTTGTACTGAATAGATTCCGGCATCTACTGTAGTGGAGACGGTGAAGACATACGGGTCGCTAGTGGCATTATCGGAGTCTGCGGTTCCAGCAATAGCATTTCCTGAAGCATCAAGTACCTCATAATCAAACGTTCCTGTATAGCCTGTGATGGTTACTTCTATTGTGCCATCAGTACTATCACTACACAAAGCTTCAGAGGCTACTGTTGCGGTGACCTCAATAACATCATATGGCGCAATAATATGTTCTACTGTTACAGAGCAATTTGTAGTGGTATCCAAAACTTCATAGACATAAGTCCCTGGTTGATTCAAAATAATAGCGTTTGGATCCGCTACAGTTGCACCACTCGGCAACTCGGTGTAGGTATAGTTACCTGAACCATCGATGGCATTAATTGAAATTACCTGTTGATTATCTGCACAATCAATTGGTGCATCGGCGGTAATCGTTGCCGTTACATCTTGACGGATTGGAATCGATACCACTTCAGTATCTAGACATCCGTTAGCGTCACGCACTACCACGTTGATATCAGGAGAGCCAAAAGGTACTTGATAGGTATTTGTTGGCTGAAAATTTACGCCATTGTCAAAACTATACGCGTAAGGCGCAGTACCAGAAGGGTTTCCTGGAGTAGTTTCATTGATTGTTACCGTAATTGTACTAGCATCATCATCACAACTGAAGTCCGAACGATTTGCGCTTATATCTAACTGAGTTGGTTCTGCAATGTCAATTGTATCGGTATCTTGACATCCCTTATCGGAAATTACGGTAATAGTATAGGTACCGGCTGCTAAGCCATTGAAAACATTTGATGTTTGTGTTGTAGTACCGCCATCACGGCTATATGAATATGGTGTATCGATATTACCCGCTAAAAGGTTTACTGTTATGGTACCATCACTACCCCCAAAACAACTGACCGGTGTTGGTGTTAAAGTAAAGGTTGGAATAGCTGGTGTAGGTATGGTTATGGTAACTTGTTCCGAACAGTTTGTTGTCGTATCTCTCGCTTCGAAAGTATAGGCGATGGAATGTGTCAGCCCAGTAAAAATTCCAGTTGTGTTTGTTGCGCCGGCTGGAGTAATCTGACTAAAAGAATAGTTGCCTGAACCACCATTTGCAAAAACGGAAACCTCACCCGAATTGGCAGGGTCACAATTCTCACCTGCTGTTATGTTTGCATAAATAGTTAGCGGAGGATAAATCGTGAAGTTTTCTATTTCACCACACCCATTCAAATCCAAAATTTCAATAGAATGAGGACCTGAGCTTAAATTAGAAATCGTCATGGTATCTCCTGCATTAACCAAAGCAGGTGCTGCTTGGGGAGCGCCGCCATCAACACGAATGGCATGTGGCACAATACCAGCAACATCCAAAGTAATAACCGAACTAAAGGCTCCTTCATCTGCTGTACACTCGTTGGGAACTACTACTGAAATTTCAGGTTCTGGATCTGTTGGCACGAGTACTGGAGCTGGTTGAATACAACCAAAAGCATCTTTTACATAAACGATATAGTTCCCTCCTTCAACATTGAAAACATTAGTAGAAGATCCGGCCCAAGTAAGTTGGGTAGGTGCCGTATCAGTACTCAGGGCAATTTGAAATTCATAAGGTGCCCGACCAAATTGGCCGCTTGCAGATACCTCACCGGCATTAAGATTACAATTATCGTTTTTTACCAAATTGGCATTGGCAACTAGCTGTACTGAAGCCTCCTCTATCGTAAATTGTTCAGAAGCTACGGAGCAACCTGGGAATGCACCATTTAGTTCGGTAAATAAGATGTAATATACGCCCGGAAGTAAAGGACCCGCGTTTGAGATTTGAACCCCCGTTCCCGGGGCGGGAGGGTTTACCGAAATATTTGGATTTCCCAGACCTGTAGAAATATTGGATTGCGCATTGAATATTTCATAAGAAACACCCGTAGCTCCGGAATCATAATTGTCAAACGTGAAACTAACCGAGCCATCGGCACTACCTTTACAACTAACATTATTTACGGCATCTAAAGTTGAAGTTAAGTTTGATGGAGAATCGATAGGGGCGTCCGCAGTTTCAAAATAATAGCACCTAGTAGCATTATCAAAAACTACAAATGTATAGGTCGTTCCCGGTACTAATCCCGTAAAAGTTGCCGTATCACCATTGACCACGTCGGGGCCTTGGTAGTTATTCGAATACGGCGGTGAAAAATACTCTAGAATGGCAAACTCATAATCATTGCTTGAAAATGCCGAGGATACCGATACAATTGCTGTCCCGCCTACGGAACAGTCTGTCGTCACCGTACTCACATCAATATCCAGATCGTCTGGTGGAGAGGCAATAATTTCATTACTGGTTACCGTACAACCGTTGGCATCAATAATTTCAACATGATAGATACCAAAATTTAAAATAGTAAAAGTATGGTCACGACTGCCAGGAGAAGTAGTATAGGTCTGTGTCGGCATACCATTATTTGCCGTTAGATAATAGGTATATTCAACTGTTCCACCTGCGACATTGGTAACCGATATTGAACCGGGAATGGTGTTATTTGTAGGATCTGTGCCAGCTGCATCGCATTGAATATCTGTTAAGGCAATTGCGTATGTAATTACATCTGGTTCCGTAATTACAATTACGTCCATATCTGTACATGCGTTCGAATCGGTAATAGTTACTTCGTAAGTTCCGGCCGGAAGACCAGAAGTTTGTGTACCATAATTGGTAGCTGTTGTTGTATTAACTACTGCAATGGTAAAAGGAGCAACACCTTGTGAGGGATCTAAGTTGACTTGGATCGTTGCCCCAGCATCGCCGTTACATAATATATCGGTGGTTTGAACCAAAGAGGTAATCACCGGGTTAAGAATCGGTGCAACAGTAGCTTGGGTTATTACGGCACATCCACTATTATCGGTAATTCTGAAGTCATACGTTCCATCGACCGCTGTACTATAGCTAAAGTTACTACCAACAATTGCAACAGGCGCTCCCCAACTGCCACCTCCATCTGAACTGACTTCGTAAGTCGCATATGGCGTATACCCATTTGAAATGGTTACATCTATTATAGCATCGGGCGAAGCAGAACAGTCCAAAGCTTTTGTGACAACCGCCGAAGCTGTTAAATGCGGGTTTATAGTTTCCGTAAGTATATTCGATACACATCCATACGCGTCTATAACTTGAATAGTATAGGTTTTTGGTATCAAGTTTGAAATTGTAAACGGATTACCAATCGCCGTTATGGGATTACCACCATCTATCCGATATGAATATGGAGCTATGCCATCTGTAACGTTAATTACCAATGAAGCCTGATCCGTGCCATCATAACAAAAATCAGATGTTGGGTCCAAGGCGATAGTTGGTGCATCGGCAGGGTCAATGGTTATAGGTTTATCAACGACACATCCGCCTGAATCACGCACATAGATAGTGTAAGAGCCAGCAGGTACATTGGTAAATACGTTGTTACTTTGATAAGCATAAACCAAGGCAGGACCAACCGTATTTTCAAGTTGGTATTCATAACCACCCCACCCACCAATTGGAGTGACCGTGATTGTTGCATTCTCAATACAAGTAACAGGTGTATTGGTAAAGGTAAAGTCTAACGCAGTAGCCGGTTCGTTAATAGTAGTTACAGTCGTCGCCGTACAATTGGTAGTGTCATCGGTAATGGTAACCGTATAGGTATCGGCAGGCAGACTTCCTACGGCGATTGCTGTTGTTACATTGATATTATTTTGACTTTGTACCACAGATGCACCACTGTTTTCCACGATGTAACTGTAAGTAGAGGCAAAATCACTTACGGTGAATGAGAATTCACCATCCCCCGTACCAACACAACTTACGTTACTCGTTAATTGTGATAAGACAGAAACTTCTGGAATGTCAACAACAGTATAATTTTGTTCAATTTCACAAGCTCTTGAATCGATAACATGAAACGTATAGGTACCTGCCGTAAGACCTGTGAATACACCGGTAGATGCACCGGTTGTATTCGAAGTTGCCGATGCTGGAGCGGTAATTTCATAAGTAAAAGGACCAGTGCCGTCTACTACCGTGACGGTAACATCTGAAACTATTGCAGGACAGGTCGATGCTGTTGCCGTAAATGTCAACTCGCTAGGCGGATTCAATGGGTCTATTATGGTTGCCGGAGTTTGTTCCGTACAACCATTTGCATCCCTTACTGTAATAGTATATTGTCCAGCGGTAATTCCCGTACTAAATGTATCCGAAGGCTGGAAATTAACCCCGTCAATGCTAAAGGTATACCCAGGTGTTCCCCCAGAATAATTGATTACTTGAAGGATTGCTGAACTGTTATCACATCTGTAGTCTTGCAGGACATCAATGGTTCCAGGAATCAATGCATCTGGTGCTGTAAGTGTAACTTGATCCGTAAGTACGCAACCTTTTTGATCGGTTACCGTATAATTGTAGGTACCTGCAACTAGTCCCGGATAAGTTGTTTGTGCAGAGGGCGCACTTCCATCAAAAACGATTTGGTATGGTGGCGTTCCTCCTGAAATTTGTAGTTCTGCAATACCGTCTGAACTCGTGTTACATGAAGGTTCGGTAATTACCTCAATTGAGGTAGGGGCTGTATTCGCCGTAACTGATATCTGATTTGTTGTAACTGTACAACTTTCGATATCCGTAATTATAAATTCATAAATACCAGCAGTTGTAGTAAAGTAGGAAAAAGGTATACTTGGTACTGGAGTAGTTGCTTGAACCGAGTTACCATCCCTAATTACTTCATAGGTAAATGTTGGATTGCCACCAGAGATACTTATGCTTATTTCCGCATCTGGAGTTGCGGAACAATCAAGGTCCTTAACCAAATTTGCAGCCGCAGTCAAGGTGGGAAAGATTTCAATACTTTCGCTTGCCGTACAATTTTTGCTATCGATTACCTCAACGGTATAGTTGCCTGGGGCTAATCCGGAAAAAACAGGATTGGATTGGTATGCACCACCTGCAAGGCGGTACTGAAAAGGAGCTTCACCACCTGAGGTTACATTAGCCGTTAATGTTAGGCCATTTGCACTATCGTAACATAGGCTATTTGCCATTACCTCCAAAACAGGAACAACTACAGGCGTAAGCACGAAAGTTTGTGTTACCTCACAGCCACCAGTATCTGTAACCGTCACCGTGTAGTTGCCTGAAGTATCCGTTAAACCAGTAAAAGAACTTGTGGGTTGTGGTCCCACAACTGTACCAGATGGGTCTTCCAGTTCATATTGGTAGCCACCCCATCCACCGATAGCAGTAACCATTACTGAACCTGGATTGGTGCCCGTGGCGGTACAGCTAAGATCTGTTACTTCTAAGGTAGCCGTAAGAGGGGTATCGGGTACTTCAATTGTTATCGTGGTGGTTGCAGAACAGGTAGTAATATCGTCTGTAACTGTGATCGTATAAGTTTCTCCCGGTTGATTATTTAAAGGGATTACGCTGTTGGTAACTGAACTCGCCGAGGCAATCGTAGTTCCTAAACCATCGATAACAGTATAGGAGTACGTGGTTTCAAAACCATTTACGGTATACCTTAAAGCACCATCGCTAAGTCCGCTACAACTTACATTTTCAAGTAATTCTCCTACAACTCCGATTTCTGTAATAGGTAGGATGGTAAAACTTTCCTCATAAGTACAATCGTTAACATCGGTCACCTCAAAAGTATAGGTGCCAGGGGTAAGATTTTCAAAAACCGCAACATTATCAACAATGCTGTTGGAGCTTTGCACTGAAGGTGACGTTATTTGAATAGTGTAGTCAGCTGTGCCACCAACAATGGTCACAGTTACATCAGATGTAGGGTCGTTGCATGTGATCTGAGTGGATGAAAAAACTAAATCATCAGGGCTATCAACCGCAAGTATCTCAACAGAATTTGTTTCTATACTACAGCCTTGAGAATCCCTGATAAATATCGTATAAATACCGGGCTGAAGGCCTATAAATGTATCATTACCCGATTGCCATTGCGAGCCGTTTAAACTAAAGTCATACCCTGGAACACCAACGCCATAAGGAAAAGGGGTGCCCCCTCCATAATTATCGGCGCGAATGGTACCAGTTTGTGTACACGTATAGGGCAGTATTACTATGGCCTCTCCCGCCAATCCATTACTCGGCGCTGTCACAAGCATGTTTTCGGCAAAATTACATTCAGCACTTCCTTTGCGCATATTGGCTACCACGGTATATTCACCCGCAATTAACCCAGGAAAATAGCCCGAAGAATTGAAAGCGATGGCCCCAGCAAAAGAGAAGCCATCTGCGTTAGCTTCCGGTGTAGTTATGGTATCATCGAACAGGTAATACTGTATTTGATACCCATTGCTATCAATGAGATTCATTTGAATTTCTCCACTAGCGTCACCAAAACAGGCTATGTTAGTGACCGTAGCGATATCAAATTCCGCGGGCGGAACGAATTCGATATCTACCGAATTTGAAATGGTAAAACAACCAAAACGGTCGATAACTACAAAGCTATAGTTGCCTGGATCAAGAACGTCCATGATTTCCCTAGTTTGAAACTCCGAGTTAGGAATATCAGAAGGGGAATCATAGGTAGTAATTACGTTGTCTGACTCATCAACATATTTCCAAACAGCATATCTGTAAGGCGGTTTGCCTCCATCAGGGTCTACCAGAATATTACCTTCTTTACAGGTTATATGTTGTGAAACCCTTGCGTCAAAAGTCAAGGTGTTATCGGGGTCCACAACAACAGTTGTAGGAGCTGATTGTTCGCAACCGTCACTATTACGACCTACCAAAAGATAATCGCCTTGCCCCACACCTGTGAAGGTGTAGGTATTCGCTGTTTGGTTGGTTACTACGTCTATCAATGTTCCACGGCCACCATCGAGCCCATCATCTAAACGCAATTCATAGGCATAGTTCGGAGTACCGTTGGATGCTGTTACCGTAACCGTGCCTACACCATCACAATCGGCCTCTGTGGATGTTGCTTGTACTTGAAAATTACTCGTGCCAATGGCTATATCCGGGGTACTAAAAAGACATCCATTTTCTATTGGTTCACCCGTATTGGGGTTGAGTTGCATGGTCTCTATTCGATAATTACCGTCAGCCGTAATAATGAAGGCAGGGCCATTGTCTGCGCTAAAAGGAACCAATATCTGATTAGAATCAGCATTGACCAATTGAAAGCCGTAGTTGCTACCGAGATTGGTAACGGTTATATTACCCGTAGGTTCACACCCAATATCAGCTGTTTGGTATAATACCTCCAAAGAATTCTGATACACATGAAAATAGTGGTTTTCGAAAACCCCATTACCTTGATCAACCCTAAGACGATATTTACCTTCGTCATTCACAACAAAAGCATTTCCTGAGGATAATGTGCTATAGCTACACGACGGACTTCTGTTGGTACAGTCATCGCCAAAATTTGTGCAGCTGTTTACATCTAATTTTTGCCAGGCGATACTTTGCGCACCTGGATAGCTAACCGTAAGGTCGGCCACATCATTATCCCCGCAGAGAAATATTTTGGGCAATAGGCTCCCATCATTAGCACAGGTGGAAATATTTCCATCAACATTATTATTGGGATTGTTAACCAAATCAATTATCGGGTTGCTCTGAGCAATGATTGCCTGATTGGCTAGAAAGCACAATAGGACTAGTAGTATATTTTTGGTAGGTTTGGCTAGCATTTGGGGGCTAATTTTTTAATAAGCAATTTTAGCTTAGTAAGGTTATAACATTCTACAAATAGCTAATTGTCAATTACAGATTAAGCTAAAATTGAACGGTATTAACAAAAATCAAGTAAAAAAGCAAAGAATAAAATTTATTGTTGTGACCCGCCTGAATTTTGTTGTTAATGACTGATTTTTAGAGATTTGTAGGAAAAATGACCTTATTCTCACCATGGCTAATTTAACTGGGCCAAATTCACTTTTACTGAGCAAGGAAAGGGGTCTACTAACATTAGTAACAAAAGATATTCGTTTATTACTATTCAATATCTCAGGTGAGTTATTTTGAGGAGTATATGAAGTTATAGTGCTTGAATCAAGCAACGTATTAATATCCTAAGTCCATAAAAAAAACCCTCATTTCGAAAAACAAGAGTCTTTTATAAAAACCTATTCCTACCAATTTATTCAATAGACTTGTTACCTACTTCTTCAATTTCTTCACGTTGTTTTTTAATCTTTTCCTTTCCTTTTTTGATAATACCCTCTAGTTCGTTCAACTTTTCCTCTGCTTTTGATATTTTCTCTTCTTTCTCCTTTAAAACTTCTTCATCAGCACTTTTCTCTTCACGTTCCTTCGCAACTTTATCTTTAGCCTCTTTTACTTTTTTACGACCTCGATTTAGAGTTTCTTTTTTTTCGCTTAGGGTAGCTTCCGATTCATTAATCTTTTCTTTGGCCATGGACGCTCTATACTCACCAAACTCCTTACCACTCATATCACCCTTGTCGCGTCCATAGGCCTTACCCTTATTCGATTTCTCTTTTTTCGCCTTCTTTTCAGCTTTCTCTTCTTTATCCTCTTCTGAATCATCATCATATTCCACCGCGTCTTCAACCTCATCATCTCCTTTCATTTTATCCTTCTTGTCCTTAACCTTCTTTTTGGCCTTCTCCTTCATTTCATTGGCTTTACCTTTTCGTTCCTCAACCTTCTCATCAACCTCTTCGGCAACATCTTTTTTAACCTTTTCGACTTTCTCTTTTTTCGCTTTTCCTTTCTCTTGAGATTTTCCCTGGGCATACCCAGAAGTTGTTGTTAAAACAAAGGCAAAAAGCATCAATCCTATTATTCTTACTATATTTTTCATATCTCCTTGACTTTAGTTTTATAAATTATCTAATTCACTAAGAGCAGATTCTACTTCTTCCGCTTTCTGATCTAACGCTTCGGTGGTCTGGTCAATTTCTTGCTCTACCGCCTCTATTTTGTCAAGGGCTGCTTCTAGTTCTTTCTCCTCTTTCTTGGTATCACCGCAGGAGATGATTCCCATAAAAAGAATAGAAAACACCAACGTACTTAATTTCTTCATGATTATTTTTTAAATGATTAGTAGTGCCATAACGAGGAAACGAAATCTAAATTGTATGGTGTTCAGTTATTTAGGAGAATTACCTGAACTAATATTCTTTAATTATTGAAATAAAAAAAAGCGGAGTATATACCCCGCTAAGTTATTATGTTAACATGCTTATCATTCTTCTAAAACTAGCTCAAAATCTTGAATCGTCTTATTAGCGGCATTTATCTGGACTTCTTCAGCTGTTTGCGTAAGATACCCATCTTTTTCGACTTCGACCTTGTATGAACCAGCTTCCAAGCCCATGAGCATATACCCGCCATCAATATCTGAAAAAGTAGTTGTATTCAAAGTATCGGCAATGAAGACGGCTACTTGAGCCCCTTCGACGCCAACAATGGTATCTTGTTCTACCGCTGTAATGGTACCCATTAAGGTACCTGCGGTGGATAAATTACTTGCCTTGATTACAGGTTTAAAATTAAAACCGCCTGATTTTTGAACGAATGATTTACTCACGTCAAAATCGAGCAGAAGATCAGAAGAAAGTCCGCCATTAACCATAAGTTCGGGTTTGATAAAAACCTTGATTCCCGATTGTGAACCACTAGGGACATCTAAATTATAGGTTGTTCCATCAGTCAGAACCACATTGATTCCTCTTACATAAACCCTAATCAAATCATACGACCCAACAGGTACATCAGTATCTACTAAAGTTTTGGTTACCCCGTTCGTAAGCTCCAAAAGGTTTACATCAACTTCATTTTCCATCAGCACAACGAAAGGTTTTCCTTTATCGGTTTCAATAACAGCATTTGTACTATCAATAGCCTGCATGTCAAGTTCAACATCCCCCTTGTAGCGTGCATCGACTTTGAAAATAGTTACATTGGCTTCTGCAACAAGATCATGTGGAAAAGGTGCGTCGGTTAATTGAACCGAAAGTCTACCAAAATTACTTGGGTCATTGTTGTCGGAACAACTAATGAAAAATGTACCAATCACAATGAACACAATTGAATAAATGCTAAGTTTCATAGGTTTAAGATTTAGGATTATTAAATAAGACCATACTTCAAAATTTAAAGACTTGGTGCTTATAAACAATAGCAAACGAACCTACCCTACTCAAAATTTTGGTTATTCGATGAACTACCTATATTCTTGATGATTTATGTTCAAACACATCTTATAGAAATCCATTTTGGCTCCCATAAAAAGCATTATATTAGCTTTTTAAGAGGTTTAGTAAAGAAAAATACGAGGGTTTTTATTTAGAATTTTCTATTTAAAACCCACTCGTAAAAAAGCCATTTTTAAGTGACAGTCTTTCAAAAGCATGATTATTTTAATAAGTGTCCCATTCATTATCTCTTTTAGTTTCTTCGTTAATCAACTTTTTATTGATTTGTTTTCATTTAGCAATTTTGAATTCTAGACAACAGAATGGATTAACATAGGTATGCGAGCGAAACGAAGTTTCGTGCTGCAAGTCCCAAATCCTTACCAAACTAATCTGCTTGCGAGGTATTTTATAATTGGTTTTTAAGTTGTCTTTTGATTTTAGCCAATTCCATTGGGCTGATTTCCAATTTTAGATAGGGTTTTCCAAACCTTGGCTTGATTTTCTCAACCTTATTTAACATAGTCATCATTCGCTCTAAACTGGAAATGTGTTTTTCCTTTAGTCGATCATATTTAATCCTTGAGACCTTGTTTTCCTTTTTGTTCCATTCTTCCCTTGTTAGCTTTTCGAACTTCGTTTCTATCAATTTTGGTTCTTTTCTTTCTCGGACGATTTCATGTTTTCCGAACAGGGCTTCAAGCATAATATTAGTAGGCAGGGTCTGGGTCTTTTCAATGTTGCGGATTATCGCAATAGCCGCTTCTACCCTCTTCCTCGTTTTCGCTTCTTCTTTGTTGATTTGGTCAGCAAAACGTTTCGATGGTAAGATTCCATGCCACTCGAAAAAGTCCATAACCGCTTCAAGGGTTTCCGAATAGGAACTTTTGAATTTCCTAGAAAACCCCTTGAACCTTTTAATAGTTCTATGATGTAGCCTTATGGTTCCGAATCCGTCCATTTTTCACCTCTTATCCATACGATTGTTACAATTTCTTTCCCTTCTCATTGGGGCTGTGGTATATATTGTTACAATTTTGACAATTTCAATCTTTTTAGAATGCATTTTAATGTATTGATTTTTAGTTATTTAAATCAATAATTGAATACACAACGTCGCTTTAGCGCGTTGTCCTCTTGCTATTCAAATCTTCTTCGTTTCACTCCTAAGTTTTGAATACCCTTGAAAGGGCTTTTCATAACCAAAAAGTAGGACGCGCCCTATTCTATTTTTGTTTAACGCTTACCTATCGGGACGCTACAAAAATCCAACAGGAACCGAGCGCGTTTTAGTTATGGTAAGATTTGGGGGGTTCGCTTCTTTGTTTCTTTTTTGATTCGAATACATCCATTAGGTTTTGCATATCCTCCCCTACTTTCTTTTGTAGTACCCTTGCGTAGATCTGTGTCGTCGTAAGTTTGGTATGGCCCAATAGTTTTGATACGGTTTCAATAGGTACTCCATTAGACAGAGTTACCGTGGTGGCAAAAGTATGTCTGGCCACATGGAAGGTTATGTTTTTATGGATACCACATGCCTTGGCAATCTCCTTTAAAATTTTATTAGTCTTTTGATTACTATAAACTGGAAGTAGTTTGCCTGTGGGTACGATTTCATTTTCATATTTATCCAAAATCTCCCTTGCTTTGGGAAGCAGTGGAATCTTAAGTAGCTCGTTCGTTTTGGTTCGCTTTGTATGTATCCACTTATTTCCATCGATTCCAACTAGAATTTGATTCGGGTTTAGTTCCTTAATATCGATATACGAAAGACCTGTATAGCAACTGAATAAAAAGATATCCTTGACCCGCTTTAAACCTATTGGCATGAAAGAGGTTTCTTCCATTAGTTCTAGTTCTCTTTCGGTAAGATAGTCACGTTCGTTTTTAACAAACCTTAGTTTGTAATTCTTGAAAGGATCCTTCACCAACCATTCCATACGAATGGACATGTTAACTATTTTCATCAATCTGGACATATGTTTCATTACGCCATTATTCGTACATGTCCTTCTTTCCTTTTTCGGTACATAGGTTCTGATGAAGTTCTCGAAATTGACAATGAACCTATAGTTGAGTTGTACCAAATAGATATCATTCGTTTTGTGTTTTTCTTGGAGAAACTCCCTTAGATAGTTTTCTGTTGAGAAATAGTTTTTCAAAGTTCCAGCCTTAAGTTCATTGTTGATATTCTTACTGTGGTATTCAACGGCTTTCATCAAGGTCATTCGCTCTTCGTCCTCCCCGAAGTACCTTAGCTTAATTCCTTTAGCTGTAATTACCTTTCTTTCTGAGTGTAACTGCTTCTGGGCATTGAGAACTTCGGCATGAACGTCATCCAAATACGAATTGAGTAGAATGTGGTTATGGTCGATTTCTTTAGCCCGACATCTGAAAATATCCCAATTGCACACCGCTATGTCACGTTTTATACTGAATTCAGCCCGCTGTTTGTTGACCGTAATTCGGACATAAATATCCAATTTTTCGGGGTTACTCCGTTTTCTTCTAGTAAAGAAAATCACTCCTAAAGTGCTGTCTGTACGCATGTTGCAAGTCTTTTTAATTAAACATCTTTTGTTTAAAGACTACATCTAAATGTCTTAAATGCTACATAAATTTAGCACAAAATGCGTACCGCTTTGCACACCGAATTGCACACCAAAAGGGTGGTTTCAGATGATATCATATGAATGCAAGGAAAATGAAAAACCCTGATAATCATACGATTAGCAGGGTTTTGATATTGCCAAAATGGCGGTTCGTCGGGATGACAGGATTTGAACCTGCGACCACTCGACCCCCAGCCGAGTGCGCTACCGGACTGCGCTACATCCCGAATTCGGATTGCAAAAATATAAAAGTAGAATAGATTTAGTTCTATCTTTTCAAAAAAATAGTTGGCTTAATTAAGGCTTTGAATCCATTCGAACATACGTTCGGTCCAGCCTCGTAAATGGTCATCATTTCTTGCCAAAGAAAATCCGTGACCGCCTTTTGGATAAATGTGCATTGTTGCCAAAACTCCCTTATCCTTAAGTGCTTGATAGAAGAGCAAACTATTCTCAACGGGAACAGCCGTATCATCAGTGGCGTGAAATAAAAACGTGGGCGGCGTATTTTCGGTTACCTGCTTTTCATTAGAGAAATAATCGACCATCTCAGGTTTAGGATTTTCCCCTATAAGATTTTTCTTGGAGCCTCCGTGAGTCATATTGCCAAAAGAAATTACTGGATATCCTAAAGCCATAAAATCTGGGCGTGCGCTTTCCTTGTCTACTTCATCAATTGGTTCATAAACCTTTTCGTCAAAATGAGTACCCAAAGTCGAGGCCAAATGTCCACCGGCCGAGAAACCTAAAATTCCTATTTTGTTCGCATCAATATGAAAACTTTCTGCCTTACTCCTAACTAAACGCAAAGCACGTTGCGCATCGATAAGTGGGACATTGTGTTTGTCTTTCTGCGATTTAGATGAAGGCAGACGATACTTCACTACAATACCTGCAATACCTTTTCCATTCAGAAATTTTGCAATATCGGTACCTTCCCAATCATAGGCTAAAATGCCATATCCGCCACCTGGAAAAATCAAAACTGCATCTTTGGTTGCATTCGATTTCGCCGGTAAATAGACTTCAATAGTTGGTTCTTGAACCTTGCTAATCCGTAGTATTCCGTTTCGCTTATGCTCTTCTTTTTCGTTGCTCTCTATTCGATTTGGAATTTTCTTTTCAGGCCATATAGGAATGATTATGTCTTGGGTCATTCCTTTAAATACCATGAAAAAAGAAAGTGCTAGGATTAATACATATTTTTTATTCATAATTTAAATTTTTAGTTAAAACCCGGAATTGAGTCCTGAGGCAAAATCTCTTTGCCTTGCCAAAATACTTTTCCGGTTCTGTTTTCTAATATGCGTTGATAGTTGCCCACAAAAGGTGGTTTACTTTCTCTTGGAATCCATTTTTTGAGACTATCAGTCCATTTTTTATGAACATCGACACCGATTAAATTATGCCATTCATTGGGGTCGTTTTTCATGTCATATAGCTCTTCCGAACCATTGGCATATTGAATGTAACGCCAATTTTCAGTACGGACAGCATGGTTCTGATAATTGTTTGTGGTTATTGCCGGCCAATTTCTTTTACTCTTGGCGTTTGTTAATTGTGGAACAAGACTGTGCCCCTCCAAATCCTTCTTCTCGGGGAAATTGCACAACTCATTTAATGTTGGATAAATATCAAGAAGTTCAACCGGTGCACTGACCGTTTTACCACGACCGATTCTTTTGCCTGCAAAAATGAGAGGAACTCGGGTGGACCTTTCCCATAGGGTATTCTTACCCGAAATTTCTTTTTCTCCCAAATGAAAACCATGATCGGACCAGAGAACTATAATTGTATTTTCTGCTTGCCCGCTTTCATTCAAAGCATCGAGAACCCGCCCAACTTGCTTATCCATAAAACTAATGGAAGCTAAATACGACTGCACGAAAACTGAATCTTGGTTTTGCTCTTGAAACCATTTCCATCGGGGTTCTGGCACATCCCAATGATTATACCACGAAGCTTTGGGTGTATCTTTTCTATCATTCTCGAGCATTGGTGACATTTGAAGGGTTTCCTTCGGATATAAGTCAAAAAAGGATTCTGGCGCATATAACGGAACATGCGGAAGAAAAAATCCAACAGACAAAAAATATGGCGCTTCTGGTTTGTTACGTAATACATCCACTGCCCAGGTTGCCACGTCGTAATCTTGTATTTCATTTTCTTGCAGAGGAAAGCTCCCCCAGTCCACCCAAGGATTATTACCTCTTGGGGTCTCTTCAGCTAATTTAGTACGCGGCTGTTTTTTCACTCCTGAACCGGGACCTAAGCTATCAAATTCGGAATCCGTACCTCTTCGCCCGTATCCACCATGAAATATCTTTCCAGCAGAATAAGTCTTATACCCATTTTTCGTGAAATACTGCGGAATCGTGACCAAGCCCTTTAATTCAGGTACTTCCCGAATCCATGGGGATAATCCATAAATACCTGTAGTAGAAGGCCGATAGCCTGTTAACACACTAGTTCTTGATGGATTACAGATTGGAGATTGCGTATGGGCATTAGTGAATAAGGTGCCCATAGAAGCAAGCCTATCTATATACGGAGTCTTGACCTGGGGGTGCCCTTTTAGACAACCCACCCAGTCATTCAAATCGTCTATTGCAATAAACAATACATTAGGTTTTTCGTAGGTTGAGTTGGTTTTGGTTTCTGTACAAGATGAACAAATAATACAACCGATTAGTAAAACCAACCGTGAAAAACCGAACTTATTCATGGCAATCCCATTTAAAATTAGCAATCGGGTCTTTGTGGGCACCCTGCAAATTGTAATGCCACCACTCCGTTCTTGTAGACCAAAACCCATGCTTTTCCATGGTTTCTTTAAGGAGTTTCCGGTTATCTAAGATTTCTTGAGGTAAATCAAAATTATCATGATAGGCTCGTTTTCCGAAGAAATCGAAATCTGTTCCCATATCCAATTCTTCCCCTTCCAAGGTAACCAAAGTGATGTCTACGGCTCCTCCCTTGTTGTGTATCGAGCCCTTTACCGGATTCGCCACATACTGCGGATTCGGAACAATCTTCCACATTTTATATTGTACCGAATTGGGGCGATAACAATCGTAGAATTTAATCTTTACACCTTTAGATTGAAATGTTTTATTAGCCGCCAGTAAAGCTTTGACTGTTTTCACACGGGTGTAACATTCTGCACAATCGTAAACCTGAGCTTTTAGAAAATTATTATCGGTTGCATAGCGCATATCATAGGCAAAACCATCACTAAAATCCGCTAATCGAACAAAGGTGGAATCTGCTAAACCTTCCAAAGATTTAAAAGCTTTCTTGTGGATTCTTTCTGCTTTATGTGTCTCATCTAATATTTCAATACCATTTTCGTCGGAAATTTTAATTTCTACACTTTTTGAAGACTTTTCTTTACAACTGATTATCAAAAGGAGTACAAAAACAGCAACAATTCTCATATAATTCATAAAGTCATTTTTCGATTGCAAGAACCATTCTCTTGAAGAATTCATTATACACAAATGGTTTCCCTTTTTCTGGATTCCCATCTTCTCCTCTTCGCACAAAAACCATATTCCATTCTGGAATTACAAAACACATATTGTTATGTAAGCCGCTAGCATAGTAAAGGGATTTGGGCGCATCTGGCATATGGTATTTTCCTGTAGGCGTCACACCATTGACCCACCAATTATATCCATAACAGCCACGTCCATCTACGTTATTCCTATCTGTATCTGCTACTTTATCTGCGAAAACCTGATTTTGGGTTGCCTTAGCAATCCATTCTTCGGAAAGCAATTGTTGGCCGTTCCAATTGCCTTCATTCAAATAAAAATGTCCAAAACGGGCTAGTTGCTCTGCATTAATCATCACATTGGTACAACCGTTGTTGATTTCAATTCCGTTAACTTCCTGCTCGGGATTCCATTTGTAATCGCCTATTCCAATTGCTTTCCCGATGTTATCATCAAAAATAGATTTTAGGGTTTTACCTGTGTGCATGGTCAATAAACGTCCGAACATCATTTGCGCTTCATCCCAATAGGCGTATTCCTTTCCAGGCGTAAAAAGTGCGGAATCAATGGCATAGGGTGTCCAGGACCAATCTTCACTTATCTCATCCCAACGGGTCGAACCTTTACCGCTATATCCAGAAGTCATACTGGAAAAGTGCTTTAGTTGAACATCAGGATACAACAACGCCATTGAAGTATCAATTTCCTTGGCATAGGTCTCTTCTGAAAGACTTCCTTGATCTGATAAAATTCCTAAAACCGTACTTGTAAAAGATTTACTTGAAGAATAGATATTGTGTTTTTTATAGATAGAATCCCCTTTATATATTACGTATCCGTTCCTGACAATAAAAACTTCTTCTAAACCATCCTCACCAGATTCTGAAGCCAGATAATCCAAGGCTTCTCGCATTTTCGCACTATTGATTCCCAGTTCTTCGGGTGTCATTTCCTGCCACGTATCCATCGGAAAGACCATCTCCAAAGGCTCCTCGCTACCGCAACTTGTAACTGTAAGTGCAAAGAGAACTACTACTAGGATAATTGACTTTAAACTATGCATTTGTTTTTAATAGGATATTAAACCTTGAAGATAATCAGATTATAATTCCAGACAAAATGGCCGTCACCCCTCAAATTTGGGTATGTATCAATTTTTTTAGACTTTTAGTGAGTATCTTTTCCTAATTCAAAACCCAATCAAGTTTTTATGACAAAGAACCTTCCAATTATTGTCATCGGCCTTCTATTGCTACTAAGCTCTTGTAAAGAAGACTCCAAAACCAATGATTCCGAAAATAAAGAAGCGCAGAGAAAACCGAATATCATTCTCATCATGGCCGACGATCAAGGATGGGGTGATTTAAGCATGAATGGCAATACTGATATCGACACACCCCATATTGATGCGCTAGCAAACAACGGGGTTTCATTTGAAAACTTCTACGTGCAACCCGTCTGCTCTCCTACCCGAGCCGAACTACTGACGGGAAGACATTTTACAAGATTAGGTGTTCACAAGACCTCCGCTGGTGGCGAACGAATGAATTTGAATGAAACTACGCTCGCCGAAGTTCTAAAACAAGCGGGATATCAAACTGCAGCCTACGGTAAATGGCACAATGGGATGCAAGCTCCCTATCACCCAAATGCACGGGGATTTGATGATTACTACGGATTTACTTCAGGCCATTGGGGAAACTATTTTAGTCCGATGTTGGAACACAACGGGAAGATTGTAAAAGGAAATGGTTTTCTAGTAGATGATTTAGTTAATCACGGAATGGAATTTATGACCAAAAATAAAGAGAATCCATTTTTTTTATACTTGCCTTTGAATACTCCGCACAGCCCCATGCAAGTGCCTGATGGATTTTGGGATAGATTCAATGACAGGGATCTAGATTTGAAATACTTGGGTGAAGAATCGACTACGATTAATCATACAAAGGCTGCTTTAGCAATGGTAGAAAATATAGACTTCAATGTGGGGCGGGTAATTGACAAATTAACGGAGTTGGAATTAGAGGAAAATACCATTGTTATTTATCTATCCGATAATGGCCCAAATGGTTGGAGATGGAACGGAAATATGCGTGGTAGGAAAGGTTCTACGGATGAGGGAGGTGTGAGAACTCCGTTTCTGATGCAATGGAAAGGTAAAATTGCCAAGAATAAAACTATAGCTCAAATCGGAAGTGCAATAGATATATTTCCAACCTTGGTGAGTCTTGCTGGTGTAGCTGTAAATACTGAAAAACCTTTGGATGGAAAAAGCCTAGTTCCTTTGCTGGTAGATTCGAAACCCAAATGGGAGGATAGATTGATTTTTAATCATTGGAATGGAAAAACAAGTATTCGTACACAAAAGTATCGTTTGGATAATGAGAACAGACTTTATGATATAGACCATGACCGTGGACAAAAGATTGACCTTTCGGAGCAGTTTCCAATAATTGTTGATTCCCTTAGAAAAACTAAAATCGACTGGCTTGATAAAACAAAACCTATGACCTCGGAAACAGATGACCGCCCCATTACACTGGGGCATCCCGATTTTCCGTATACACAGATTCCGGCTCGAGATGGAATACCTCATGGAAACATTAAACGTAGTAACCGTTATCCTAATAATACCTTTTTTACCAATTGGAAAAGTGTAAAAGACTCAATCACTTGGGATATCGACGTACTTGAAGATGGAAAATTTGAAGTAGAAATTTACTATACCCTTGCACAAGAAAATGCAGGAGTTGCGGTCCAATTGACAAACGGAACAAGTATGCTCGTTACCCGAATTGCTGAAGTACATGACCCTCCCCTCACCGGTATGGAAAACGACCGTGACCCTCGTATGGAATCTTATGTAAAAGATTTTAAACCCAAACGTTTGGGTGAAATTTTTCTGAGGAAAGGAAGAAGAACTATGACCTTAAAAGTACCTCATATGGATGGAAAAGAGGGTCCGGATGTTCGGCTTTTAATGTTTAGAAGATTGGATTAATCAGAATCAACCTTTAGCACCTCACTATCTAAATACCCAATTCGTTCAGATTTCGCTTCAAATGAAACATCTTTGGGCAATGGTTTTGTGTAAATATTCCAAAGTGAATCTTTCCCTTGTCTCCACAAGATCGTGGCGTCCGGTTTTTTAGAAATCAATCGGATTTCTCCATTCTTAACTTCCATTTCCAAAGCAGGTAGTTGTTCCTGTTTGCCATCAGGCAACCATTTTGCCATTAATTCGTCCTCTGGAATACGCCCCAAATCGTTGGTCTCAAATATCCATTTTTCCAACACTTGTCGTAAATGGGTCAAGGTATCTTGCATTTCTGGCAAATCTGCTAAATTATTTAATTCGTAGGGGTCCTTTTGTAAATCATATAGTTCTTCTTCAGGTTTTGTTGGATGCAACCAGCTTGATTGCTCCTCATTAAGCTTCCCTTCATTATAGAGTCTTCTTAGCTCCCGCATCATAGGCATTTGTTGTCTATACTTATTAGAAATAGCATGACTTATTGAAGTATCGAAACTTTTAATATACTTATAACGTTCTGAACGAACTGCCCTTAACCTATCGTATAAGGCATCAAAACGGTCCGAAGAATGAAAGGTATACTTTGGCTTCCTTTCAACTTCGAATTTTCCAAATTGGGCAACACCCTGCATGACCTTTGGAGGCTTTATCCCCGCAAGGGAAAGAACGGTAGGGGCTAAATCTATAAAACTTATGAATCGGTCATCTGTACTTCCAGCTTTTTTATTCTTAGGAAATTTTATAACCATCGGAACTTTGGTGCCTGTTTCATATAAGGCTCTTTTATGTCTTGGGAAAGGACCTCCGTGATCACCATAAAAGAAAATGATACTGTTCTCATATAGTCCGTCTGTCTTAAGTCCGTTGATGATTTGCCCAATCTGATTGTCCAAGCGTTTTAAATTGCTGTAATTCACTGCCAAATCATGTCGAATAGTATCATTATCAGGAAAATAAGGTGGAATGGTCACCTTAGATGGCGATATAAAAAGTTGATCCTTGCCCCTAGCCCAAATTTGTGATTCGTGACAAACGGAAAAATTAAATACCGAGAAAAAGGGTTGACCTACCCTTCGTTTGCTCCAATGATGCTCTTTACTACTGTCATCCCAAGCGGCTTCCATTTTTTCAAAATTATAATCTTCTTTAGGTCCGTTTGAAGTGTAATAGCCCTTTTCCCGTAAATATTGAGTAAACATTTTAACACCATCAGGAACAATCGGTGAATAACTGGGGATACCTACTTGGGGCTGGTTATCTTTTCGATATGCATTATAAGTACGCATATTATGTGTTCCTAAAGTCGTTGGATACATTCCCGTAATAATCGCACTCCGTGCTGGAGAACAAACAGGGGCAGGCGAATAGGCATTTTCAAAGGTAACACCATCTCGAGCAAGCATTTCTATATAGGGCAAACGCATTGTACTATCGCCATACATAGGAAACCAATCTGGAGATTGGTCTTCGGCAACTAACCAAATAATGTTGGGTTGTGACTCTTGGGCGGTTTCCCCAGATTTCTCTTTCTCATTGCAACCAATTACACAAAGGATTAAAAGGATGAATACTGGGAATCTAAATTTCTTCATTCTTATAAAATGGTATTATTCTTCTAAGCTTTTTAAAAAGGCAAGACTCTTAGGCGTTTGATCGATAACTTTTGAGGATTCGTCTTCAATAAAAAGATATTCAATTCCCATCTTTTTTGCTTCGGCTACTACACCAGCGATATCTATTTGACCAGTACCGAGAACTACATTTGTTTCAACATCTGATTGACCATTTTGATTGCCTTTGGTGCCCTTTTGACAATCTTTCAAATGCATAAGTTTGAATTCTTTCGGATATTTCCGTAACCAAGCTACAGGATCTTCCCCGGGGTGGGCGAACCAATATACATCCATCTCAAAATCAAAGTATTTGGAGTTTTTAATTAAATGATCAATTAATAGCTCATCCCCATAGGATCTGAATTCATAACCATGTGGATGATAGACCAAAGTGACGCCCTCTTTCTCATAAAGTTCACCCGCTTTGTTAAATACGGCCAAGGCATTTTGAGTGTCTGTGAGGGTAAATTTATTTCCATCATGAGGAATCCAGAAACAAACGATATATTCGGCGTTATAGTTTTTTGCTCGTGTCAAAACTGTTTCCGGGGAATCACGCAATTCTTCAAAAGGAGCACTTACACTAACTATTTTCAATTCGTTTTCGGCTAGCATGGCGTTGTACTCTTCTTGCGTATATCCATAAGTACCATCGTTACCATCCTCCAAATTATGGATTCCCCATGCTTTGATTTTAGCGAACGTTCCCGGAACATCTTTTGGGAATTCATTTCTCAAGCTATACAACTGTAACCCTATTTCTTGGGCGTTAACCTCGCTTGCAGCAAATTGTGATATTACTGCATACGCTATTAAAATCAATATTGATTTATTCATACCTAAATTTTTGAAGAAAAAGTAGTTTTTTATTTATCCAGACTTTTCAACCAGTCTAGACTTTGTGGTACTTGCTCAACGACCCTTGAAGATTCATCTTCAATAAACATATATTCGATGCCTAATTTTTTAGCTTCCGCAACTACTCCGACCATATCGACTTGCCCTGTACCCAGTACGACATTAGTCTCAACATCCTCATGTCCTGTATTGTTTCCTTCGACCCCATGCTTCATATCTTTCAAATGCATCAAGGTCATCTTCTTTGGATATTTTTTCATCAAAGCCAAAGGATCTCCACCGCCGTGATGTGCCCAAAACACATCCAATTCAAAGGTAAAATCTGTTGCATTTTCAGCCATATAATCAAACAAAGTGCCGTCTTGATAAGGGCGGAACTCGTATCCATGGGCATGATAAGCTAAAGTCAATCCATTTTCCTTTAAGAGTTGACCTGCCTTGTTAAAGACTTCGGTGGCATGTTGGGTTTCCTCCAAATCCCATTTATTATCATCGTGCGGTACCCAAGCACACATTACATATTTCGCTCCAAAAGCCTTCGCATTATCAATTACTTTTTGCGGATTATTTTCCAAATCCTCAAAACCTGCACCAACACTTACCACAGACATTTCTCTAGAAGTAAGCTCCTTTTGAAATTCTTCCATAGACATTCCATAGGTACCTCCACCTTCCAACTTGGTTATTCCCCATGATTGAATGATATCAAGACTTCCGGTAACATCAGTCTTGAATTGATTTCTAAGACTATATAATTGTAAACCTACTTCCTGAGCAGATACTGGTATGGTTATTAAAGTAAATAAGGCAATTGCTATTATTCTTTTCATAATGTGTTATTTTATTTCTTACTAGGTCAACAGATTTCCATTCTCATCCCAAGTAGCAATAGTTCCTCGCGTACTTTGGTCTATACATTTTGCGATCCATTCTGGGTCATAGGCGACACCATGTTGATCAAGGACATCTTGAGGAACGCCATCCCAAACATTGGGTTGGTTGCCTTTATATCCTAAATCAGCAATTCCAACTTTTGAAGTATAGTATCCCGTTACTGTAAGACCACGCATCATATAGAAAAATTGGATTTCAAGCGCTTGCTTATCCAAGGGAACTTCCGTGTCATGCCAGCAAATTTCATCACAGATTTGCTTTTTCTGCTCTAAGGTGGCTGATTTAAATTCCGTTCCGAATTCCGTGTTACTTTTATGATCTAACCACATCAAACCACCCAATAAGGTGGGTGCCATGGTCGGAATGTCTTTCCCCATAAATTCCACAAGATCAGGAACGCCAGCCTCAATAGGTCCCCCATGGGGCTCTTTTGGTGGAAGAATTACCACACTAAGTGCGGCGATGGTCTCCATTTCATGTTCGTTGAACAATTGTTCAGCATTCAATTTTTCGATACGCTCTAATTCCTTCGGAGTTCTTCCAAAATACTTTTCACTGCTCTCGGCAACCGCTTTATCAATAGTTTCCGTCTTACAGGAGTTGAATACTAAACCAGTACTGGCCGCAGCTCCCCCAAGAATCATAGTCTGTAAACTTTTCCTTCTATCCATAGCTTAAATATTTTGTGCTTTAAGTTGTTCGATAATATAATCTGAAGCTCTCCAAGAAAGTGCCATAATTGTCCATGTGCAATTCTTATCTGCTTGTGATACGAACACACCGGCATCCACGATAAAAACATTATCTACATCATGTAACTGCTGAAATTTGTTGGTTACAGAAGTCTTTGGGTCATCACCCATTCTAGTGGTACCCACTTCATGAATAATCTGACCAGGAGCTAAAAGTCCGTAGTCTTTATCCTTACCAGGCTTTTCACTTAATGGAATACCACCCATATTATGAATCAATTCTTCAAAAGTATCCTGCATATGTTTTGCCTGGTTAATCTCATGATCTGAATGATTATAATTGAATTTTAAAACAGGTATACCAAATTGATCTACCGTTGTCGGGTCAATTTCACAATAGTTTTCTTTGTATGCTATGGCTTCACCTCGTCCACCAAATCCGATTACCGAGCCATAGTATTTTTTTACATCATCACGTAAGCTATCACCATATCCACCAACCTTTAGTCCGAAGTATTTGTTCATTCCATTGGGATCCCATCCGAAACCGTAATTCGGCTGACCCATACCACCCCAGACTTCAATGTGATAGCCTCTTGGGAAATTCAGTTTGGAATTATCACCCCACCAAGGTGAATATACATGCATGCCCCCTACTCCATCTTCATTATAAGAAGTCTTTCTATTCAATAATCCAGGAAGTACTGCAGCAGCGCTTGCGCCGGTAGAATCATGTAAATATTTACCAACAACATCGCTACTATTTCCCAAGCCGTTAGGGTGTTGTTTACTTTTCGAATTCAAAAGAATACGTGCTGAACTGCAGGCAGATGCTGCTAAAACGACAACCTTACCACGAAGTTTGTATTCCTTTCTATCATCTTTACTGATATAGGAAACCCCGGTTGCTTTTCCTTCTTCATTTGTCGTCACTTCGCGCACCATGGAGTTTACAAAAATCTTGACTTTTCCTCCACTTTTCTGTGCTGGGAATATCAAACAGCTCCCTGCAGAGAAATCGGCATAAACTGAACATGAACGTCCACATTGGCCACAATAAAAGCAAACACCACGATCTTTGTTAATTTTTTTTGTCAACATCGAAAGCCTTCCCGGAATTACTGGAATATTGGATTTCTTTGCTCCGTTGATATAAAATAATTCATGAAGTCTAGGTTTCGGCGGAGGAAGAAAAAATCCATCAGGGTCATTCTCACGTCCTTCATTAGTTCCGAAAACACCAATTAATTTATCCAATTTATCATAGTACGGTTTCAAATCATCGTACCCGATTGGCCAATCTTCACCAAGTCCATCTCGAGTCTTCCCTTTAAAATCTTTTGGTCCGAAACGTAAGGATATACGACCCCAGTGATTGGTTCGCCCGCCTAACATTCTAGCACGCCACCACATAAAATTTGATCCTTCTTCTTGCGTATAAGGCTCACCTTCAACTTCCCAATCTCCCCAAGACATATCCCATTCTCCAAAAGCTCGGTCAGTTCCCGCACCTCTTCTAGGGGACTCATAAGGCCATTTCAATTGTGTTTGGGTTACTGGGTCAGCTGGGTCAAAAAATGGCCCCGCTTCTACAACGGCGACATTGAATCCGGCATCAGCAAGTTGCTTGGTTGCCATTCCACCTCCAGCACCTGAACCTACAATTATTACATCATAAACTTCCGATGATTCCTTTATTTGCATAGTTTGTTTGTTTAGTTGCCCTAATTTAAGATTTTTTTAAAATTATTCTGGAAAAATTATACAAACAACATCAGAATTACTAACGGCGATTGGTTATTCGCGCTGCAGATAAAAATTAGTTTTTACTAAAAGGAGTAGCATATTAAAAAAAAATCCAGTTCAAAAATGAACTGGATTTTTATATTGACGTAAATCATTATTTATAATGCAAGGCTATCTGCCCCAATTGGCCCACAATTTTAACCGAATCTTTCATCGATAATTTTGAATCATCAACATGAACCCATCGCTTTAAAGGTTGTTCGCAAATGAGCTTTTTGACATCATTCTTACCGTAGTGTTTTCGCATGCGCATAAAAATCTCAACATCAAAAAGCCATTTGGTAATGAACTTTTTTTGAAACATTAAAGAGGCAATCTCTTTATCCATAACTTTTGCTCCACACTGTGTGTCTTTAAAAGGCATCCCTAAGATGGCTTGTATGATAAAGTTGATGGATTTACTTATAATTTTACGCGCTGACTCTTTGGCAATATTGGCTCCCATACGAGCTATTCTCGAGCCGCTAACGATTTTAAAGTTTGAATTTCCGATAGTTTTTACCAAATCATCAAAATCTCTAAAGTCGGTTGACAAGTCAGCATCTAAATATCCAATGTATTCGAATTCTTTGTTCGCAATTAAATATTGGATGCCCTGACGCACTGCCTCGGCCTTTCCTCCATTTTTTTCACAATCAAAAATGGATATGGTATCTTCATTACCTTTACGAAGCTTCTTGAGAACTTCAAGGGTATTATCGGTACTCCCGTCGTTTACAAAACATAAATGATACCCAACATTTTTATCTATAAAGTCTTGAAATAAAGCACTTGACAAACGGTTTTCCTCATTATAACAGGGTATGACCACACCCACACCGAATTGACCAATGATTTTTGTATCTACATTGGTTTCGGTATACTGTTGAATAAAATTATTACCTAAAATTCTATTGATCCTAGCGACCATTTCATCAAGACTAACCGGTTTTTTCATATAATCATCAATTCCGAGATTATAACTTTCTAAAATGGTTTTTTCATTGGTATTACCAGACATTACTAGAATAGGTATTTCCAGTTTCCTAACTATTCGAATATGTTGAATTACTTCGATTCCAGATAAGTCAGGCATATTTATATCTACTATTACCATATCAGGGTCAAAAGCATCAATGGCTGCAATGCCAGATTTGCCACTGTTCGCAGTCTCAACTTCATAGCCCAATTCGGTTAATCTTTTCTCCACGGAGAGTAAAATCAATTGTTGATCATCAATGGTCAAAATTTTCATAGGTTAAGTTTTAATTTCTATTAGGTTTAATGCTAATTCTTCCATTCTCTGAAGAATTTACAATTCAAATGTATATCGATTTTATGTCCATTTTGGTCCCGTAGCGTCGAGTAGTAATTTTCGATAGTTAAAATGCAGTTTTGTGACGTTAGTTGATAACTGCCTATCCATACAATATTAATACCTTTATTTTGTTATAATTTCCTACAATGGAAGCGCTTAAAAAGACCAATACTCTGCTGATTTTGGCCCTAATAATAGGGCTTGCCTTTCATGGGTCTAGTATATTCTTTACACTAGAATATACTTATGACGCCTTAATACACCTTTTTTTTGCAAGTCATTATGCCGCGGATTGGTTCGAACCCTGGGATTATAGCTGGTATACGGGCTTTACTGTGCAATCATACCCTCCCTTAATTCATCAAACCATAGGGCTTTTATCTTATATAGGAGGCTTAAAGTTCGGCATGTTTACTGTAGCCATAATAGGTATTATTCTTTTTATTACAGGTATTTATCGATTTGCACTACTCCTCACGGGCAATAGAAGAGTTGCTGGATATACCGCATTATTGGCTGTTTTTTCTTCAACTTTCATAGAAACATTACACATTTTTGGGCAATTACCTAGTGTTTGTGCATTATCTATTTTGCTCCATGCCATGCCTGAAATTTACCTCTGGACCAAAACAGGTAAGCGCCGATACTTGGTGTCATCACTTTCTTTGATAGCTGTTACGGTAACTTCACACCACGTTACACCAATTTTCGGGATGGTTTTTTTCATCTTCCCGCTTTTGGGAATGGCGGTAATGGATGAAGCTCGTGAAAAGGTTGAAACGATGAAACGGGTATCGTTCAAAGTTTTTTACAAAGCATTTAAAAGTTGCTTCTGGAGAATTGTGGTCTTTGGCGGTTGTTCGTTGATGTTAATTATCACTTGCATATTACCTTACTGGTATAATTCAAAAAGAAATCCGATAACCCAAGTGCCTATTCCACATGGCTCAAGAGATAACTTTTTGGAAGTTACTTCTTCCGGGTTGGTATTCTTTGTCATTCCATGGGGAATTCTATTGTTTATACTGCCCTATATACTGTATCGATTTTATAGCAAGCGCTATATGTTTTTTGGTCTGTCATTTTCAGCACTCACCTTACTAGGAACGGGTGGAACCACCCCCATTCCTCTGAAATTATTAGGAGAAACAGCCTTTAATATACTAACCCTAGATAGGTTTACCTTGTGGGCAACTATCATGGCCTTACCTATATTTGGAGAATTTGCCTTTCGTATGACCGAAGGTGATCTTAAAGACAGAATTCAAGGTATGTTGGGCAGGGTTTATCACCGAATTTTAGGGGGTTCACTTGCCGGAGGTCTGCTTCTAATGGTAGGTTTCACAATGACACTAGGATATTTCAGGCCGTCGCAACCAAGTAAAATCAAAATGTTGCCCATCGTTAATTTCCTTAGTCAAGATTCGCACGACTCATGGCGCTATTTGCCCTTGGGTTTTGGAGATCAAATGGCTTGGCTTAGTGCCCAAACAAATGCAATGACTGTTGATGGAAATTATCATTCTGCCCGCAGATTACCAGAACTTACCACAAGAGCAATCGAGCGTATTGAAAATTCAAAATTCAGAGGAGTAGAAGGTATTGGTTCATTACAACAATTTTTAACTGTGCCTGAAAAGTATAATTTGAAATATATTTTTTCCAACGATAAATTCTATGATCCCATTCTATATTTCTGTGGCTGGCAAAGATTACAGCAATTGGAAAATGGAATTATGGTTTGGGAAAAACTCAATGTGCCTCCATTACCAGAAATACTCCCTAAGGAAAAAACGCCCCTTTTCTTGAATATTATGTGGGGTACAATACCTATACTCACGGTAATATTAGCCTTTGTTATCAATATTATGATGCTTTGGTTACGAAAATTAAGAGCTCGAAAAGGCGAAGCACCTAACTTTTTGAAACTATCGGTAGCATATAACAGTTTTTCTAAAAGACTAATTATTATAAGTCATGTTTGGGCAGTTGTAATTTTAGCCTGTCTTGTTTTCGGTCTCTATGCATTTTACATAAAAAACACAGCTCAACTTTCGCCCAAAAACGTTGTTCAGTCTTATTACGATGCGTTGGACTTCAAAGAATTCAAGCGAGCTCACTCGTATCTTGACCCGGAGGCCGAAGTTACCATAGATCAATATATGTTGGAAGTTTCAGTGACCGACGGCATCCTAAGTTCTTATGCAAAGTTAGACTCTATTGGAATCGATATTATAGATATAAGCCAAGCGGGTGCCAAAGCAAAGGTGAGCACAACCTGGATAACTCCTTTGGAAAAAATCAAGAAAGACTATTTTCATGAGTTAATCAAAGACTCCGGAAAATGGTATATAAAACCAAAGAAAAAAGATAGCGATATTCCTCCCGACCAATTATTTATAACAAATTCGACCACTTTTTACAATCATGGTAGGCGAAAGATCACTACGCAACAAACTCATCATGAAGATGTTCTTAAACAACCGGTACTGGAAATATTAGCCGCGAAACTTGTTAAGTACAAAGGACAGTATAGTATAATTGGTGAATTACAAAATGTTGATGATGTACCAGCAGATGTGGTTATAAAGGCCACTCTTTATAATGATGTTGATGAAGAACTTGCGGTCCACAACGCAAAATATCATATGAAGCATAAACTAATGCCTAAGGAGACCACTCCATTTAAAATCAACTTTGAGGGCATCGCATGGTCTTCTACTAAAGATACCATGCCACCAACGTTTGACCCTGACCATTTTACACCCATAGCATTAGATGAACAACCTGTAAAATTTAATTTGCAGTCCGCAGGTAATGTTGCAAATACCGATTTATATAAAAGTGTTGCACTTCAGAATCTCGAATTCTCAGATTACGGAATTAATGGAAGCTTGTATAATGGAGGAATACAGGAAGTTACTATACCACAGCTGTTGGTATCCTATTATGATGACAAACATGAATTGCTATGGGTCGACCATCAATTCCTAGATGAAGGTGTAAGGGTACAACGAAAACAATTTTTCAACTATCAACCCCTTGTTGTAGTCGAATTATGTATTATCGAGAGTAGTCTTGAGAACTGTTTTGTAAACGGACTACCCAACGAATCCATTACCAAAAAAGTATTTCCAAGACGTGATTATTCACACGGACATGCCCAGCTTCAGCCCTATGCAGGCAAAGGATATTCTTTCTTAAAGTTTGATATTAATAGTTATATCGGAAATCCAAATTAATATGAGACTGATATACTTATTTAGTGTTTTTCTCTGTTTTGTTTCTTGCGCAAGCAATGAAAAACATACGTACGAAGTTGAAAATCAAAGTGTAGAATTACTTCAGCATCAAAAAACTTATGTGGCTGGAGATAAAATTGATTTGTCATTTGAAACTGAATCGACTAACGAGATTTATTTGCTCATCTCGAACGCCTTTGGCAATTCGGTGTTGACACCGATAAAGGATAAAAACAAATTACATTTTGCGATTCCAAAAAACTTTAGCCGAAAAACCGGACCTTGCCATTGGATTTTAGTAGCAAATGGAGAACAACTTTTAAAAGATTCGTTTAGAATAGAACCGAAAACAAGTGCTCGGGCGACACTGGAAACCTATTTTGGGCCACGAAGTATTACAGCCGGAATTCAGGACTATTCAATGCTCGTAAATGTCACTACGGACCCTTTTGACAATGTCTATCCTGAAGGAACAGAAGTGATTTTCAAATCACAATTTTTAAATTCAATTTCAGAATATACAGTTCCTTCAAAAGACTTAATTTCATGGAAAAATATTTATTCTACCACGAAGTCAGGTAGGATTTTAGTTAATACTTCTTTCAAGAACATTACATCTAAAGAATTGACAACAATTGTCTTTCCTACTTTGGGGGAAGCCTTCGAAATTGAGACGGATCGCAATCACGCATTTGCCGACGGCAATCAAATTATGGTATTGCGTAGTGGTATCATTCAAGACAAGTATAATAATATAGTCGGTGATGGTACAATGGTAAATTTCATAATCAAAAATTCAAAAGGAGCCATTTTAAAGTCTATGGCACCTACAATTAATGGAATCGCGAAAGCATCAATATTACATCCTTCCGAAAAAGAGGAATGGCAGATAGATGCCTATATAACCGGCGCTGCAAAAAGCAATTCGCTAAGCATTAATTTTGATACAGCGATTACCGACTATCCTTATGAATTCTCAGAAAACAATAGACTAATTACTGTTGGGCCTTTGGTGAGCTTTATGGATCAATTAGTGCCTGACGGTATTTTGATTCAGTTGGAAATTTTTTCTGAAACTGGTCAGTACTTAGAAACCAAAAAAGTAAGTTCAATCAAAGGTTTGGGAAAAATAGAGCTTCCGAAGGAATTTTATCCAGATGGTTCATATCGTTTTATTTGTAAGGCAGCAGGTATTATCAAAGAGTTTGAAGTGACGTTCGATGAAGAATAAATTAACTAAAAATATCTATCGTGTACTCTTGGTGGCTTCTTTTCTTGCCATCAATGGTTTAATAATTGCCGGAATAAGTGCAGTTCTATCTTATTTGAATACTGGTGCGGACAAAGCTTCGATTTTGCATCTCGAAGAACCCATGGAAAAAGTGTATGCTCCCAAAGTTGTTTGGGGGAATCTGGATAATCCTGGAAGACCCATGGAAAAACAAACTTTGCAGGAAATTGAAAGAGATTATCTCAATGCCTGGCACGTTCGTAATATTGCTTTAAAGGATAACGATGTATATGGAATATCTGATTTTTATACGGATAGTGCGCGAATTCGAATATTCGAACATATAGACCTAAATATCAAAAACAAAATCTTTTTTAAGGAAACTACCTTGAGTCATTACCCTGAATTGGACTTCTATAGCGAAGATGGTACACTGGTTGTTTTCACTGATAAAAATGTTGAACGATATCAAGAAACTTATAACAAAGATTCACTATTACTTCATAAAAAAGACACCACCAATTATCAAATAATGATGTTGCTCGAAGATGGCTTTTGGAGAATTCGACATCTTCAGGAACTTGAGATAGAACAAAATGGTATACAAAATAAAGAGAGAAATCTTGATTCGGTTTTAGCTAGTATTACAAAGGTAAAAGGCCTTAATTATTATCCAAAGAATACACCATGGGACACTTTCGGGAAAAAATTCAATGAATCCATTATCAATAAAGATTTTGAAATCATAAAAGGAATGGGGTTAAATACAATTCGGGTATTTGTTCAGTACGATGACTTTGGCAAGGCAGATGTCCCGTCAGAAAAACTAAAGCGTCTTAAAAGCCTACTAGATTTAGCAGAGAATAATGATTTAAAGGCAATGGTTACTCTTTTTGATTTTTACGGTGATTACGATATTACCAATTGGACTCTTACCCAAAGACATGCGGAAACGATTGTCAACAGTCTAAAAGACCATCCTGCCTTATTGGGATGGGATGTGAAAAATGAACCAGATTTAGATTTTGATAGTAGAGGGAAAAACCGGGTACTTTCATGGCTCAAGGAAATGACAACCAAAATGAAGCAATGGGACCCAAATCATCATGTTACCATAGGTTGGTCAAGTCCTGAAGCGGCAATTCATTTAGCTGAAGAGGTAGACTTCGTTTCGTATCACTATTATCGCGAACCAGAGCACTTTTTGGAGGCCCACAACACCTTAAAATCAGTGGTTAAGAACAAACAAATAGTTTTGCAGGAATACGGTTACTCCTCATATGATGGTTTTTGGAATTTATATCTAGGTAGCGAAGAAGAGCAAGTTGACTACTATAAAACTATGCAGAAACAGTTGGCAGAAAATAATGTGCCTTTTCTATTTTGGACTCTTTATGATTTTGAAGAGGTACCAAATGCCGTTGCTGGAAGTCTACCTTGGCGTACTAGAAAACAACATTACTTTGGTTGTTTTGATTATAAAGGAAGTAAAAAGAAAGTATTTGATGTGCTTAATCAAAGTCCATAAATTGGCCGTACTACAATAAAGTAAAGGACGAAAAAAACACTTTGAACTGCTCAATATTAAGAACATACCCTAGAAATTTCATCAATCATTAGTTCAATAAATAAAGGGAGACAATTAACCAAACTGCCTCCCTTCAACCTAACCTAAAAAAACTACTACACTATTTCTTTTAATTCTTCGACAGTCAAATCCAACTCCATACCTGTAGATTTAGAGAAATGAATGGCCTTGAAATAATCCACGTACATTTTGGTTATATCTGACATCGGCAATGAACATGCTGCTTTATAATTTGTCATTCCTAAATGAATTCGATACGAATCATGCTGTAAAATATTTTGCAATGCAACAGCTAGAGAAGCAGAACATTCGGGGTTGAAAAATTCACCTTTATACCCCTCTTCCTTTACTAAAATACTTAGGTCCCCCAAATCGGGCAAAGCGACTGCCTTTCCATAACTTCCAGCTTGGTGCAATACTCCTGAACTTCCTGTCGTAGAGGTATATGGAAAAACTACAACAGCACTTTTGCCAAAAATTATGGGAACATCTTCCTCTGCTACATAACCCGTAAATTGCAACTGCTCTACATGGCGATATTTTTCTTTTACGGATTCTAGATACCCTGGAGTATTCGGGCTATCTGTTCCCGCTATGACAATTTTGATATTCTCATTTGTTCTTGCACGAATCAATTCCACTGCCTCTATCAATATTTCGACTTTTTTATAGGTTCCAAATTTTCCAAAAGCCATAACTTGTTTCGGCCCATCCCCCAAGCGATAATCCGGTTCTGGTGGGGTTTCAAAAGCACCATGAGGAATGAGCGCTACGTTTCTTGACCTATATTTCTTTTCTAGAATGGTTTTATACTTACTAATTGTAACTGCTAGTACATCAGAAGTCAACACAAATTTTGTCAATGTGCTACCTATTAAATTATAAGCACGCTGTAACCATTTGTTTGAGGTTATTCCGGCATTATCCAAATCAACTTGTTCCATAATGTTATGCAAAAGCGAAATAGTGGGGATACCTTTCATTTTGCAAATCAAAGGCAGCGTTAAGCCCAATGCAGCAGGAATCTTTTTGTCCCCAAATTTTAAAAATTGAAGATTGAAGAGTATTGCATCTGGTTTGGTTTTGGAAATGACCCTGTTGATTTTAAAAATGTTTGCGTAATTATTGAAATTCCAACATTCTTGAACTGTAATTTTACAACCATCTTCTTCAAAAGATAAATCTTTTTCGCCTTCCGTTTTATCTGTAATCAAAATGATTTCTGTTACTTCTTTTTGAAGCCTAAAGTGTTTTACCAAATGGTATCCGTATTCGGTGAGGGTAACTTTACTTGGTGGAAATGCGGTTACAATTGCTAGTCTCATAGGTTAAATTTTAATTTCAAGTCAGGTTGACTATTTGATACAAATATCCCCCAAAAAGCCCTATTTTATTGATATTTTACGGTGGATAAAGAATTACTGTAGTCGAATGGGAGATAGCTTAAGACCAACTAATCAAATACCTTTTTTTGAGATATTTATTGAATCTGCGACATCGCCATCCTTAAAAAACAGAAAACCCGGGAACCAAAAAAGTTTCCGGGTTTTTACTACTCCTAAATATCATAAATAGGGTTAGGCTTTCATATTCTTCTGAGCGAAATAGATTAGTTGAGCAATCAATAAAGTTACCATGGCAATGATTTGAACTTGAACTACAATAGCCAAATTAGCATGGAAAAACATTATTAATACGATTTGCGATATACCCAAAAGACCAGATACAATTACCGGAGTATACTCATCCAACGATAAAAAATAATAGGCAAAGATGTTGGACACAGCAAACAGGGAAGTAGCAAGTGCATACTGCCATAATAGCGTTGCCATCGTTAAATAAGCTTTTCCAAACATTATTTCTATAATTAGTTCTGGAAATATTGCACAAGCCACAACAATCGTAAATGACAATACAGCAATATAACTCACATATTTAAAAAGTACAGGGGCAGTTGCCTCTCCATTTTTCTTTTTTTCAACTACAGTTGGCAGCAACAACATTACGAACATCCATGCTACAAAATAGACCACTCTACCAATTAGGGCTAAAGAGGCATATAATCCTGCGTCCATGGCATCAAAATAATGTTTCACTAACAACACATCACTATTGTTGATTATGATCTGAGTAAATTCGTAACAAGCCGTTAATACCATAAATCGTACGACCTGTTTTTTCTTTGAAGCTTCAAGGGATATTTTCCTGAATATTTTTTTTCCATCGAACTTAGACGGAATCAAACCAAAAACAAAAGACAACGCAATACCCAGGGCAACTAAAAAAGAGGGCGAAACAGGAACAAACCATAGTAGCACTAATGTTAATAACAACCGGCTCCACATTTCTGTTTGATACGTAGTTGATAGTTTCGTAAAGTCTTGATGACCTTGATATTTACCACGGTTGACCGACATGAAAAAGTACAGTGGAACGGCAGCAGCAAAGGTTTTAAATAACAAGGCTGATTCTGTCTGAAACACATCTTTTAGAGTTCCAGCGAAGGAAAAAAGTAAAATTCCGACCAACATTCCAAATCCCAAAGCATACTTATACATCAGTTGTTGAAAGGCATCCCAATCGGTACCTGAAAAGAGAACAGCGAATTTTGCTGTTGCCAATTGAAAGGTCATTCCCAAAAAGGACAATACCAATAGTAATGTTACTAAAAGTGCTGCTTCCGCAAATACTTCTGGCCCCAATAACCTCCCTAATAACAAGTTGTATAGGTAGTTACCTCCGTTTACCAGAAGTACACTACCCATGAACAACTTCTCAGGGGAAATCTTTGTTAGAAAAATCCTAAATGCGGTCATCACTAAAAATAAATGAGGTCTTTGTTTTATTAAGTACCCCTAAAATATTGGAATTACTTAATCCGACTATCGATAAAATACTATTATCGCGCATGGCGCTGTGATACATTTCTCGGAGCATATGAGCCGCAGTAACATCTAATTTTTTTACTCTTTCTAAATTCAATATTACTGGGTTTGTGTTGCTCAGATACGTTTGCATATGCCGAGCTAAGATGTTGACATTAGCACTATTCAGTTCTCCAAAAACGGAAAACATTCCTCTGGTTTCTGTTATTTGTAAAGCCATAACTATTGATTTTATAGGTTAAGTTTTTGTTTCATTTACAAGGTAAATATCTAGTGATTACCTTTCAAAATAGTTGAATTTGGGTTGGATTACGACTTACCGTAGTTCAATGGGGGTTTTCTTTCTTTATTCATTATTCAATACCTCTTCAATTATTACCTCATCCTCCATTTTCTTTTTTTCGATTTCAAATCGAAAACCATTAGACTTAGAAATTTGAATAGCACTGAAGTAATCGATATATTTTTTGGTGATTTCTGACATTGGCAAAGAACATGCGGCTTTGTAATTAGCCTTTCCTAACGATATGCGATATTGATCATCAGTCAATATCTTTTGTATTGCATTTGCTAAAGATTCAACATTAGAGGCTTCAAAAAATTCTCCGATGTATCCTTCTTCTTTTACCAGTATACTCAAATCACCTAAATCTGGTAAAGCGACGGCATTCCCATAACTACCGGCTTGGTGCAGAACTCCAGAACTACCAGTGGTAGATGTATATGGAAAAACACTAACAGCACTTTCGGAAAATATTTGGGGCACATCCTCTTCGGCAACATAACCTGTAAATCGAATTTGAGGAACATGTTTGTACTTTTCTTTGACAGCTTCTAGATATCCTGGCGTATTTGGACTATCAGTACCAGCGATTACAATTTCAATATTTTCTTGGGTACGATTTCGTATGATTTCAACAGCCTCTATTAAAATCTCTACTTTTTTGTAGGTGCCAAATTTACCAAAAGCCATAACTTGTTTGGGTCCCTCAGGTAGCTCATAAGTCGGTTCAGGTGGTGTTTCGAAAGAACCATGTGGAATGAGTGCAATATTTCGAGCATTGTACTTTTCCTCTAAAATATCAACGTACTTACTTATGGTAACGGCCAAGACATCAGAACTTAAAACAAAACGAGTTAAGCTTGTACCTATGAAGTTATAGGCCGTTTGAAGCAGTTTATTTTTGGTAAAACCTGCATTTTCTAAATCTACTTGTTCCAAAATATTATGCAACAATGAAATCGTGGGAATCCTTCTAAATCGGCAATAGGCCGGCAGGATGAGTCCTAAGGCAGCCGGAATTTTCTTGTCCCCGAATTTTAAGAATTGGAGGTTAAAAAGTACAGCATCTGGTTTTATCGATGAAATTGTTTTTGCTACTTTGAAAAAACTGGTATAGCTGTTGAATGACCAACATTCTTTTACAATAATTCTGCAACCATTCTCCTCAAAATCGAGATCTTTGGGTTTGTTGGTATAATCCGAGAGTATATATAATTCAGTTATTTCTTTGTGAAGTCTAAAGTGTTTTACCAAATAATATCCATATTCGGTCAAGGTTACCTTACTGGGCGGGTACGCCGTTACAATAGCTAATTTCATATTAACCTTATTTTAAGTTTAAATCGTTTGTAAAAATGTATTATTTGTAGGCGATGGCGATTTTGGCCAGTTGACCAACAATTTTTATGGAGTCTTTCATTGATAGCTTAGAACCATCTGCATGAATCCATCTTTTCAAGGGTTGTTCACAAATAAATTTCTTAACCTCTTGTTTGCCGTAGTGTTTGCGCATTCTCATAAACAGCTCAACATCAAAGAGCCATTTGGTAATAAATGGTTTTGTAAATAACATTTTAACTATATCCCTTTTCATAATCTTAGCACCACATTGTGTATCGTTAAAAGGCATTTTAAGTATTGTCCTGATAATTAGATTAATCGTCATACTTATTATTTTCCTGGCGGATTCTTTGGTTATATCTGCTCCCATTCTACTCATTCTTGAACCACTGACAATTTTGTATTCAGAATTCTCCAAGGTTTGGACCAAATCATCAAAATCCCTGAAATCCGTCGATAAATCTGCATCTAAAAAACCAATGTAATCTAACTGTGAGTCTTTCTCCAAGTGTAGAATGCCCTGTCTTACCGCCTCAGCCTTACCGCCATTTTGCACGCAATCATAAATACTTATATTTTCTTCATTTCCAGATTTTAGTTCTTCTAAAACCTCCAAGGTATTATCGGTGCTTCCATCATTTACAAAACATAGATGATATCCCAAATTCCGGTGTGCAAAGTCCTTGAATTCAGTACTAGATAGCCTTTCCGCTTCATTGTAACAGGGAATGACCACCCCAACACAGTGCTTTTGGAGCATTCTTGCCTCAGGGTTATTTTGGATAGTGTTTGTTTCAGGACTACCAATCAGTCTTTTAATTCTGGCTACCATCTCATTTAAACTCACAGGTTTCTTCATGTAATCATCAACTCCTAGTTCAAAACCCTCCATGATGACATCCTCATTGGTATTTCCTGACATTACCAAAATGGGAGTTTGTCGCTTCTCTATACTTTTGATTTTTTTAACCACATCTATGCCATTCATATTGGGCATATTGATATCTACTAAAACCAAATCTGGTTGAAAGGTTTTGAATAACGCTATTCCTTCTTCACCCGTGCTTGCCGTTCGTACTTCATATCCCATCTCTTGTAGCTTTTTCTCCACAGATAGTAGAATTAACGTCTGATCATCAATCGTAAGAATTTTCATAAAATATTTTTTGGTTAAAAAATTGGTTTTCAATAGGACTTACACAATTTCCAAATTAAAAATTGTGTGTTTTTTCCTATACCTAACATTTTTTAAACTTACATATTGTTCAACTGCTAAGGTCTTCGACCAAATCACCAATATTTTAACATTCTTGTTAAAGGCTTTATTTTAAGGACATTTCTTTTTCAATATTGACTTTTTTTTTAATGCACTATCGACCAATAACCAATTTCTGTAGGTAGACCCCTGATATTCATACGATTGAATATTTGAAAGCCACCCTTAACTTTATATCCGAATAAAACACCAATAAATCTTACATAAAGGCGTTCTATACTTGTCTTATTTTACTTTCAAATAATGAAAAAACTATTTAATCTACTTGTCATCATATTTAGCACCTCATATGTTTTTGGGCAAAGTGATATGCAAAAGGGGTTTGATTTTTTGGAAAAAGGTGAATTTGCAGCTGCCAAAACCTTCTTTAAAAACACTTTAAAAGAAGAGCCTTTGAATAAAACCGCACAAATCTGCTATGGAAGGGCAGTCGGCTTAAGCGGTGAACCTCAAAAAGCAACAGCCATATTCGCAGGACTACTTCAGACCTACCCCAATGATTTTGAAATCGCCATAAACTATAATGAGTCCTTTCTCTGGAATAAGCAATATGAAGTCGCAAAACCCTTGTATGCCAAGATGGTCATCGATTACCCGAACAAGTTTGGAGCAATTTTAGGTTATGCCAACACTCTTAGTAATTTAAAAGAGTATCAGGAAGCCCTAAGATGGTTGGAAAAAGCGCTTCAACTTCAACCTGAAAATCCAAGTGCACTCGTTTCCAGAAAGTTTATGCGATTGGGATATGCAAATCAATATGTAAATAATCAAGATTATAGTACAGGGAAGGCTTTACTCAAAAAAATCTTTAATGACTTTCCCAAGGATAAAGATGCTTTATTGAACTTGGCCAATATACATTTGATTACCAAACAAACCGATAGCGCCAAAACCGTATATGCCAGATACGCTACTACACCGATTGATTCTATTACTGCTTTGAACGGTATCAGTTTGGCGGAGCATATTGCGGAAAATGATAAACAAGCTTTGAACATAGCCTCAGCCGCCATTAGCAAAGTACATCGTTTTGAGGATTACGAACTGACAGAACGCACCTATGATAGATTCGTGCAAGCCTTGATTTGGAATCGAAAGTTCAGAAAGGCCAAAACACAAATCGATAGTTTAGAAACTGTCTATCCCAAACGCAACTGGATTCATGCTCTCAGAGCCACCTTGGGACTTTACACTGGAGACACCAAAGTCAGCGTAAAAGAATATGAGGCTATCCTGACAAAAGATAGTACATCCTTTGACGGCAATCTAGGAAAGGCCAACGCACTTTTTGCTTCCGACAGAATTATACCCGCCTATAGGGCAGCTTTTAAAACTTTGTCCATTTATAAGAACCAAAAAGATGCCAAGGGTTTTATCGAAAAATTAGATGTAATGTATACCCCCAGTATAGAGGAACATGCAGCCTATACTTTTGACAATGGGGATAATATAGCATTCTACACAAACACTACTGCAGATATTGCTTTGTCTACCAAGTTTCGAACTACAGTTTCGTATTTCTATAGAAATACGGAAAACACTGTTACAGGAAATCAAGCCAGTTCCCATGTGGTATTGGCAGGGTTACAATTCAAGTTACTACCTAAAACTACTTTAAAAACGGTGGTGGGTTTGAACAATTCCCGGTTTATGACTGAAGCTTATACACAACCTGTATTGGACGTCAAGCTGAATCTACAACCCTTAAAACTGCAAAATTTGGCTTTGGGTTATCAACGTGAGGTACAGAATTTTAATGCAGATCTTATTGAACGTGAAATTGTACAAAACCATTACGGACTCAATTATAATTTAGGTACCAACTTCAATTTAGGGTGGTACACGCAATTAATGTACACTCAGCAAAGTGATGCCAATACGAGAAACCTTTTGTTTACCTCTTTGTACTATACCCTAAGTCAAAAGCCGGCTTTAAAAATGGGAGTTAATTATCAGTACATCTCCTTTCAAGACCAAGTACCTACCATATACTTTAGTCCAGCCGAATACCAAGCTGTAGAACTATTCGCCGATATACGCGGTAAGTTTTCGGAAAAAACCAGTTATATCGCGAGTGCGGCAACCGGATACCAACGAGTAGAAAGCGACCCCAATACGCCTATATTTCGAGCGGAGGGGGCCTTACAACATCAGTTCTCTAAACGATTGAGTACAAACTTGTATGGTAAATACAGTAACATTGCCTCTGCCACGGCAGCAGGTTTTGAGTTCACAGAGATAGGCTTAAAGTTGAAATGGTTGTTCATGAAAAGACCTTTGTTTTCAGTGCAATGAAAATAAGGTAACGGTTTAATAGGTTAGTATTGATTGGTTTCTATTTAGGAACTCTTCAATTATACAATGACATTTAGTTCTCACAATTAATTCCTGCCTCGGTAACTCCTGGTATGATTTCGAATCGTCATACCTTTAGCTCCATAATTATGCCTGTATTTCTTGCTATTATTCTTTTGGGTTGATAATTATTTTAGTCCATCACAATTACACTGTAACTAAAACGAGATAGATTTTTTAAACTTTACCCATTCTTTATATTTCAATCATGAACAGAAGCTAAGGTAAAATAATCGTTTGCCGTAAATAAAAAAGAACAACCTAACAAATATGTAAGATTGTTCTTTGCTGTAGGCACTCCCCCGTCCCAAATTTAAAAGGAAGTGCATGGGGTATGAGCCCATATATAATTAGAAATCAGCTCAAGTCAAATGTGTACTTGTACAACCATTGTTTTAAAAACCTTTGGTCTAAAGTACAAAGACACAACAAGCGCCTTATTTGGCGCTTGTTATCATATAAGAAAGACTATTATAGTAAACCGGCTATGGCGAAAGCCACTCCAACGACGGTAGTACTGATGACAGTTTTAAGTCCGGTTACTAAAATCTTCAAAGTTGAAACAAGAATAAACGTTTTCATAATATTTAGATTTAAGGTTAAACATCTATTTATACCTCAAATATAATATGGTTTGCAATCCTATTTGATTGAGAAAAGGTCGGTAAACATTTTCTGTAGACGAGTGGCATTAAACTAGGGAAGAAGGTTTTACAAAAGATTCAATCTACGCATTAACTCGGGTCGATTGGAACGACTGATGGGAATAACGTTCTTTTCAATAAGCACGCTATTATCCTCTATATCGATAATTTTAGTAAAATTGATGATATAAGAACGATGAATCTGTAAAAACAACTTTTCAGGAAGTTTCTCCTTAATCTTCTTTAAGGTAGTATGTACGCGATAGTCTTCCTTCTCAGTTTTTATGACTATATAATCACCTTTAGCCTCAACGACCATTATTTCATTCAGCTTTAATTTAATAAGTCGTCTATCAATGTTGATGTACAAATCTTCATTTGCCCCTGACGAAGAAACCTCACCCGTCTTAGTTCTAGGCCGTTGGGTTAATGAGTTTTTAATTTTTTGTAGACATTTTTCAAAACGTTCAGATGTTATGGGCTTTACCAAATAATCTACAATTGCCTCGTATTCGTAAGCCGCTATTGCGAATTCGGTATCAGAAGTAGTCATGACAATTTTTGGTGGATTCTTTAGTGTTTGCACAAAATCTACACCACTGAAGCCAGGCATATGAATATCTAGGAAAACAACATCGATTTCTTGCTGGTTTAAAAATTTAATGGCGTCAATGGCATTGTCAAATTCTTCGATAACATCCAAATCTGGTACATTAGAACAGAGTTGACTTACAATTGCCCTGGCAGTGGCTTCATCGTCAATAATGATACAATTCATTTTATAAGGTGTTTAGATAATCTTTTATTTGATTTAAAATTGTTCGTAAATTATCGTCTCTATCTGTATTGCCAGCTCTAAGCTCTTCTTCGTATACCACTGCAAGCTTATAGGCATTTGACAAACTTAAGATATTAAATTTATGCTTGAGTTTATGCACAATTTCGGCTGCCATCTGAAAATCGTTTTTCTCAATATGGTCATGATAAGCCTCTCTTTCCAAGGGAAATTCCTCCTTAAGAATAGTAATAAACTTTTGTTCAAACGCTGCATCATCACCAGAAAGTTCTTTAATATATTTTAGATTTGGATATTCTTGCATATTATTTTTTTATAGTGAAATGAAAAGTTGTTCCTTGACCTACCTCACTTTCTAACCAAATTTGTCCTTGATATAAGTCGATTATTTTCTTCACAATGGAAAGCCCAATTCCAGTAGAGCGTTCATCATGGCCGATAGATTGAAATATTTTGAAAATCTTCTCATGATATTCTTTGGGTATTCCAACACCATTATCTTTGATACTAAACTCCCAATGCGAATTATTTTCGATAGAACTTATTTCTACAAGCCCTTCTTGACGTTCAATATTTACAACAGCATTACTTAACAGGTTCTGAAAAAGTTGTTGAATCTTAGTCTTATCTACTTTAATTTTTGGTAACTGATTCATCATGACAATGTTCACGTGATCCGGAACATAAATTATTTCCCGTATTTCATTGATTACTTCGTTTAAATCTACCAATGAATTGTCTAAAGTGGCGTCGGTAATACTTGAATACTTGAGGATGCCATCAATTAAGCGGTCCATGCCTTCTATTTTTTCTTGAATTTGCTGCAAGTTAAATTTTCCATTTTCATCCAATTTATCATGATAGTCCTCTAGAAGCCAACTAGATAAAGCACTAATGCTTCTTAAAGGTGATTTAAGGTCATGAGAGACAATATGGGCATATTCCTTTAAACCGTCATTGCTTTTTTCAAGGTCTTTAAGAAGTTTCTCTTTCTGAATTTCCAAAAGTTTTTGATTTGTAATATCCAAATGGATTCCTATAGACCCAACTACACTTTTTGTATGGTCATATCTCGGAGCTCCACTTATCAACCAGTGCAAAACCTCCCCTTTTTTATTTAGTACCTCGACTTCATAAGAATCAGACTCACCCGACATTCGCAAATCTCTTTTTGCGTCTATGATAGTTTTGTCTTTAAGCTTTAAAATATCAGAGGCTTTTTTTCCAACCAATTCTTCCTCTTCAAAACCACTCATTTTACAAAAACTATGATTCACCAGTTGAATTATGTCATGGTTATCAACCTCTATAAGACCTAAGTTCATATTAGCGATTATACTGCTATATTTTTCCCTCTCCGTTTTTAGTCTTTCTTCTGCTTCCCGTTCTTTGGTTATATCCTCGATTAAAGCAACTTGATACTCAACCTTACCTTTTTCGTCCTTAACTGAACTTACAAGGGTTTTAGCAAGTAGAAAACCTCCTGCTTTCTTATAATATCTTTTAATAATCGAAAACTTATCCACTTCCCCATTATTCATCTTACGAATTAAATTTTGGGAATCATCTGTATCTTCAGGAGCAGAGATATCTTTTACATGCAATTGTTTCAATTCCGCTTCGGTGTAACCTAATAGATGAGCAAAAGTGGCATTGGTTTTAACAATTTTTCCCTCATCAGTAAGTACGATACCTAATGGGGAATTTTCAACAATAATATCCAATTGCTTTTTCTGTTCAGAAAGCAATTGTTTTATTTCCATTTCATGGGTAATATCGCGCACAATACCTTGGGCCGCTATAGGTTTTCTTTCAGTGTTGTAAATAAGACTACTATTTATCAAAATCCATTTGACACTATTGTCTTTGGTAAATATTTTGGCGCGGTAATTCTTGAGAGTACCTACTTCGATAAGTGATTTAAATGATTGGGCTGTGTAGGCTATGAAATCCGGGTGCACAATTTTGGCTAAATTTAGGCTTTCACGTGAATGATCATATCCCAGAAATTCCTTTGCCGAGGTATTCATATTGATGACATTAAACTTCAGGTCCATCACCACATATGGGTCAATAATGTTGATGAATACACCATCAAGCTCAGATGTCTTCTCACTTAACAGGTTTTCCAATTTACTGTTGGTTTCCTGTAAATGATGAGTCACATCATAAAGTTCTTTCGACTTCTCCTCTAAAATATGCTCCGCCTGTTGGCGGGCTTTTTTTTGCCTTTCAAGCGCTTTCTTTAGAAGTAATACCTCTTTACTATCCATTTTGGACAACATCAAATTTTACTTCCGTACCATCTTCCTTGAGTAATTCATAGGTGATATCTGCTTTACCGTTGAAATGTTCAAAAGACTTCTCCATTAAACCATGGGCCAGCCTGTAAAGACCTCTAGATGAAGAATATATCATAGAGATAGAGGTCTCCGTTTTTTCCAAAATTTTAAAGGTGGGTAACTCAGCATCAGGGTACAATTTTTTTACATGTACATGTATATGATCTTCGATGGAGTATAATAGTGATATTGGAGACTGATAACTCTGTATTACTTCGGGATGAGCTTTTCCCAAACTGGTAAAAAGGTACAACCCAAATGTATAGATTAAGTCTCCTGCAGGTACTTTCACTTCTTCACTAAGGCCGGTAATTAGACTTACCATCTCATTGAAATCGTAGGTGCCGACCGAAGTATAAATGCCTTCCGAAGCTAAATTGGAACTCTCAATGATGTTATCAACTGTTTCCAATCCAAACTTGGATTCCACCATCTCTAAAAACTCTGTAAAAACTATTCCTTTCATTGGTATTTGATTTACATTAAAAGTAGGAAAATCAATACTCTAAAAAGAAAAAATGTTGTGAAATGCGATTTTTTGTTAGCCTTTCACCAGTTCGTTGACTTCCCAATAAGCAAGGACCTTTGAAAGCTTATCTTGGTAATCCTCATACTTCAAGGGTTTTATAATATAGCCCGCGATTCCAACTTTGTAGCATTCAAGTAAATCTACCCTATTTTCAGATGTTGTGAGAATAACTGTAGGCAAGTATTTCAATACATCATCCTCTTTTAAAATTTTTAAAAACTCAATACCACTCATTCTGGGCATATTTAAATCCAACAAAATTATATCAGGAATTTGCGCAACAGACCGCAGTATTTCTAAGGCTTGTTCTCCATTCTTTGCCTCAGTAATCTTATGATTCAACGCTAATTTAGCAACTGTACGTTGAAGTTTCATTATTTCTATATTATCGTCTTCAATAAGCAATATATTCATCAGGCTGATAATTTAATTTGTGTTAGACAAAACTCGGCAATTCTCTACTTATAACAAGAAGAATGCTGTTCAGTGTAAATTAAGTGTCGATGAACGAAAGAAAAGTGTCGGTGAGTAAATTATAAGGTACGATATTTTTCATGCAATAAGAATCGTCCGAAATTGTACTACAAAAGAACATGAAAAACGATATTTCTATTTACGCTTTCTTAATGCTATTTCAAGCGAAGAGCGAACGGGCTTATCTTTACTTTCAATTAAGGTATAAGAGAAATGATAACCTTCTTTGAAAACAATTATTTTATATATATTTTCCTCACAATTGACATCCAAATCAAAAGCTCCGTTCTCGTCTGAACAAGTCTCAAAAACTTTTTTATTTTTTAGACAAAATATGGTCACTTTAGCATTCTCTACTGGCAAACCGGAGTCAGAGTCGAAAATAATACCGTCAAGCATTTGGTTAAATGGTTTTCTTTTAAAAATTGGGGACCTAATTTAAGCTCTCAAACAAATCAAGCAAAAGGGACTTTCTATGTTTTGTTTAACCTAAAGAAATTTTTATTTATTATTATATCTTAGTTTAGCTATTTACGATAATTGAACAATTTTTATTTGGTCTAGAATTTTTCGTTACCTTCTTAGATTACTAAATCGTAGTGTTTTGCCTACATAATCTGTAGAATAAGAAGATTGAAAACAACGCTAAATCCAGATAAAATTAAGAATAATATCAAGTATTGTACGATTTATTTTACTTTTATTTATCCATAAAAACTTAAACAAAACGCTACTGATTCACTGTCAATGGATTACATGGCCATTTCAGTTAGTTTAGAAAAGTTAAAATATGTTAAGTTTTTTTATTAATCAGGTAATATCACTTGTCAATTGCAGAATAAAGACTTCGACGTATCTGTAAACTTGCTGGAAATAGCTTTCTATCCTAATTTCAATGATCTCTACTAATTCACAGATAAAATGAACGTTTTTTAAAACAGTTTTTTTATTTAAAAAATAATGTAAGTTATACTTTTCTAATGCCCATGAAAATAAAATCAACCACTTCTTTTTCTAATTCTACTGGGTTAATTTTTGATTCATCATCGACTATTTTTCGGTACAGCCATCTTATGGAAGAAAGGATTGTAAAAGCAATTATTTCAATATCAATAGCTCTAAACTGCCCAATCTCAACACCATCTTTTATAATATGAACGAGTTTATTCATATATGCCGTTCTCTCTTCAATAAATTTTGAAAGTGCTGGTTCCTTAAGGTGTCTCCAGTCGTTTTCCAAAAGCGCCAACTCGTAAGGCCTATTGACGGCCAATTGTACATGTTTCGAAACTACTAATCTCAGCTTTACTTCAGGAGAATAAGAGGAATTAACAACATTATCAATACCATCATGAAACTCTTTGGTAATATCTGAAATATAGGTGTCAAGTAAGGAATCTTTGGAGTCGATATAATTGTAAACATTGGCAACTTCAAAATTTAACTTTTGCGCAATGTCACGAAGGGTGGTACCTTTAAACCCCTTCTTATGAATTAACTTCAGTGATTCTTCAAAAAAGATTTCCTTTTTAGTTTTTTTCTTCATTGCAATTAAGAACCCAAATATCAACTTTTCCAGAACAGGAAAAATTGCATCCCAGATACACAAATATATATTATGAGTTTAACATTTGTGAATTATTTTTAATTTAAATGAAATAGCATAGAATAATATAATATTCTAGTGATAGAAAAATTAAGCGCCTATAAGTCAAATAAAATCTTTTGCTAATGTATTTCTTTTGGTTTCAAGTTGTGCTAAAAAAAAGGGCATCTCAAATTAAAAATGAGATGCCCTAACCATCAACCGAAAAGCACTAACACTACCATTCTAAAACTCTAAATCTAATTCTTTGCTTAGATTATTTTATACTGTTCTAAAGTTTTAATTCCTATAATTTTTTATGCTGTTAATTCTCTATAAAATATACTTACAAAATTCTTTAAACTATTATTGACATTTACCGGATTATGATAACCACTCAACCAAATTACGTAACCAAATTGTAATGTGAAGGCTATATTGACTTTTTCAAGCGTGTTGCAATTTTAAAGGTAACTTCAGCAAATTTTTGGGTAAATAACTCTTTATTCTCTATGATAATTACCTTTTTTAATTCTTCAAGGCATAGGGCGAAGTCAGCTTTTTCTGAGTTTGAATCAAAAGTAATTAGATTAGAGTTCTCAGAAACCAAAATATAAGTGTTTATAGCATTACTCTTACTGCTATAAAAATTTGGGTTTTTCTTTATTATTTTCACAACTTTTTCTTTACTTAAACGGAATTTGGTTTCGGAGACATTCATTTCTTTTGGTTTTTAATTCTTTTCTTAGTTGTTCATTACTTCTTAAAAATCAAACTTTATACTTCTTATTTCATTTGTTAACTAGGCAATTTTTAATGGCTCATTATAAAGAAAAAAGTCGGTGACTATCTCTTGTACCGCTTTAACAGTTAATGGCTTTAATCTTACTTTATCTATAATCTTCATTTTTCCTGCTTTTTCCCTATCTTCTGTACTTAGTGATGTTGAAAGCAAAACAACTATCGAATTCTTTTTTTCTACATCACTCATCTTTTCAAACTTTCTTAAGAATTCCCAACCGTTTATATTCGGCATATTGATATCGACAAAAATTAAATCGGGGGTTAATGGAGTTACAGATTTCAAATATGCCAGTGCTTTAACGGCACATTGAAATTTCAAGATTTCATCAGCAAAATTCACTTTTGTAATAAATTTTGTGTGAATAGTATTGGTTGCCCCATTATCGTCTAATAGAAGTACTGTTTTTAGTTTCTTCTTCATCATATTTTTCCTTTTATTAGTTGTCATTGTCATCATCCTCGAATTTTGTATCAACCATTCTAGTCTTAGTGGCGTTAATTTTCTTGAACTTCAAGTCAGTATCTTTTTTGTCATAATCAAAGACAAGAAAAGTTTCTGAATTCATTTTATCCAAATTCTTAATTGAATCGAAACGATTGTTTTGTATTTGAAAAATTCGCAAACTTGCTAATTGACCAAGCTCTTCCGGAATTTCCCCATTGAGCTGGTTATTCGCGAGCACAAGTTCTTTAAGCTTAAATAAGTTTCCAATTTCCGAAGGAATAAAACCATCCAAAGAGTTTTCGAAAAGTCCCAAAACCTCAAGATTTTCAAGCTTACCAATTGTATCTGGAATTGCACCCCTAAAATTATTGCTGGAAAGGTTCAATACTTTAAGCTTTTTAATTTTTCCGATACTTGGTGGAATTTCACCTGATAAAAAATTATTAAATACCGTAAATTCAGTTAAGCTTTCAAGGTTACCCATAACTTCTGGCAGCCTCCCTCTAAGGCGATTCATCTCAAGCTTTAACACTTCTAAATTCGACAACATCATTAGGTTTTGGGGTATCTCACCGCTCAATTTGTTAAAGGCAAGATTCAAGGTTTTGAGCTGAGTAAATTCTTTAATGCTTTCGGATATATTCCCAACAAGATTGTTATTAAAAAGATTGATTGATACCACATTGCCCTCGTTCACCGTAATACCATACCACTCGGAAACAGGTTTCTCTAAGTCCCATTTATTAGTCCATTCTTTCCCATTTGTATTATCATAAAGTTCAAGAAGTGCTATATGTTCATTATTTGTAATTTGTCCAACAACAAAATAATAGCAACTACTAAGTAATAGGGTAAGTAGAGTCCTTTTATAAAATTCCTTTAGTAAGCTATTTTTTTTCATTTCGTTGAGTTTTAATCATTGAAGTCTTCAAAGTGCGATTCGGCCAAACCAGTCTTAATTATCTTATCATGAATTTCAACTTTTTCCCGATTTGGATAAATAAGCTTCCCCTCGAATTGAAAAAGGGAGAAGTTCTTGTTATCGATATTTGAAATACCGTTCTGTCTCAAATCAATTTTGTTACCTTGTAATTGAAGTAATTTCAAATTCGGAAGCTTCAATATATAATCTGTGTACTGTACCGTTAATTTATTCTCCGCTAGCGTAAGAGTTTCAAGATTCAAGAGTTGGCCAAAACTACTAGGTATCTTGCCCTCGAAACGATTATTGGATAATTCCAACCGCTCTAAATCCAATAGATTGCTCAAGGCTTCTGGAAGGTGGCCTGACAAAAAATTATTTGAAAGAAACATCCATTTAAGATGATCTAGTTCACCTATGGAATTGGGAATGCTTCCGCTCAAGCTATTGTCAAATAACTCCAATATTGAGAGCTTTTCAAGACATCCAATATTATTAGGTATTGAACCGGTCAATTTGTTTCTTCCTAGCCGTAATATTTCTAAGTTTTTTAGAAGTACTATGTTTTCTGGAATATTCCCCTGTAGTGAATTAAAGGCTAGGTTTAATTCCTTCAAATATTTAAGCTTTCCAAGAGAAGCTGGAATTTTCCCTGTGAGATTGTTATCAAAAAGCGAAATAGATACCACTTTCCCCTTCTCTAAACCAACACCATGCCAGGTTGAAACGGGTTCTGATAGCGGCCATGGTTTTATCCATTTATCTCCCGAAGTAAATTTGTATAAATCCAATAAAATCTTCCTTTCATTATCAGAAACATTTCCATGAATAGTTTGAAAAAGAACTAAGAAAAAAGGTAAAAGGTAAGTCAATCTGATTGAGACATTCATGATTTTAATGAGCTTTTTGATGAATACTAGAAAAGTCAAGTTTTAATTATTTTAGAATACTACTTTAAACGTTGTTCCTCTATTGGGTTCGCTTTCAACACAAATAGCTCCGTTCATAACCTCCACTTGTGTTTTTGCTAAATAGAGCCCCATACCCCTGCCATTTGATGTTCCACTAAGTCTTCCATACATATCAAAAATGCGTTTTCTTTTTTCCGAGTTGAGATCCATGCCCTTGCCGTTATCAGCAACGATAATTTCCATTCCCTCCTGTGAATTGGATTGAGAAGTTATCTTTATATGGAGAGGTCTGTCTTCTGCTTTGTAATCAATGGAATTCATAACCAAATTGAATAAAATATTAGTAAAATAACTTTTTATGCCCTTTACTTTTGGGGCTTTCGAAAGGTTATACTCTATAGTGGCTTTAGAAGCGTCAATATGAATTGCAAGTAGATGCTCTATATCTCTGAATACTTTTCGAAGATCTACTTCTTCGAAATTCTTTTCTTGAATGTTTTTTAATGCAAGTGAATAATTCAAGTCTTTGATGGTTCGATCCAAAGTTTCAACAGTTGTTTCTATGCTTGGTAAAATCTCAGCATTTAAAGATTCATTGCCCGGTTCTATGATATCAACTAAACTTTGTAAAGTAGCTATGGGCGCTCTAACATTATGAGAAATAATATAGACGAAATTTTGGAGTTCATTATATTGCCTGATGTTCTGTTGACGTGCTTCTTCAAGCTGAGTAACATCTTGAATGGTACCAGCCATTCTTGAAGGTGTTTCGTCTTCTAAAAAGTAAGCTTTTCCCTTTTGATGAACATATCGAATACTACCGTCGGGCATTACTATACGATGTACTATATCGAGCAAATCTTTTTTCGTGAGGCAATTTTCAACACTTACCCCGAAAGCTTCTTGGTCTTCAGGATGAATAACGTTCATTAAACCTTCATAGTTTGCTTCAAAAGTTTGGTAATCAAGACCAAAAACCTTGTAAAGTTGATCAGACCATTGAATTTCATCAGTAACCATATTCCAGTTCCAATGCCCGATATTTGCTATTTCCTGGGCTTCTTTTAAGAATCCTTCTTTTTTCTCGAGTTCTCGATACATTTCAACACGCAGTGTGATGTTTTTTCTAAAAACACTACATCCAGAAACAGCTTTGTTTTTATCATAAATTGGATGAAAAGAGAGCTCGAAATATTGAGTTCGATCATCTCCATTTAATTTAAAGTCCGTTTCAAAACTTTCACCTGCTAATGCTTTCTCGTATAGCTTTTTTTTAATTGAAAAACTTAACATTGAGTAATTCTTTGAAAGAATACTATCACCTATCTTAGGAGAGTTACCGCCCTGATATTTCATTAGTTTAGCAAAAGAAGAGTTAAAGGCTAATAATTTGAAATCAGAGTCAATGGCCCAAATCAAGTCAGATGTATTCTCTAGTATCGAAGTACTTTGTTCGGCTTGGCGGTTAAGTTCCTCGAAATTTACACGTAATGTTTCCATTATTGGTTTAGCCAAAAATTTATATAAACCGACTAAGGTTAATGTAAATGATATCATCGCAAGCGTTAAAAAGTGCTTCAAATTTTCAAAACTTTGACGACTTGTTAAATCTTTAGTAATACTATCATTTTGCGCTTCGTTTAGAAATACTACCATACCTATGGTCAAAAAAATCACAAGAAATCCAGCCAGAAAAAAGCCAAATATTATGGTTTTTCTGATGTGAGCGAAAGACACATTTTGCTGATTAAGTGTGTTTTTAATCATTACTTACAATCTTAAGGTGATGTAATAATTCAACTATCTACCTGATTTTCTTGACAAAAAAATGTTCTAAGCAGAAATTATTCCCTTCTGTTTAATGAAATCCAATAGTTGAGTTTCTTTCAATGGTTTGGTTATTATTTTTCTTACAATAGGATACTCCAATCCCTGCTGTATTTCCTTTTCATCAATTGATGAACTTACCATAACCACATCAACTAACTCATTGTTCACAGAAAACAGTGAAAAGGCATTTAAAAATTCAAAACCATTCATTTCAGGCATATGGATATCAAGTAAAACCAATATCTGTTTCTCATCTGCCAAAAGCTCTAGATTCAATTTTTTCAATGCCCTTAAAGGATTGGTAAAACTTTTGATTTGAGGTGCAACACAAATTCTTTTTAACAAGTGTTCATGAACAAGATTTGCTGTATTATTGTCATCAACAATATAGACGGTATCATAAGTGAATTTTTGCATAGGACATAATTTTTAAATATGAATGTATCGCTCTTAAATCGCTTTGTTTAAAGGTTCTAAAATAACTTTCAAGTCATCAATTTTCACTGGCTTTGTCACAAAACCCTTAACAAATTCAGGGTATTCCAGCGCTTTTGCTCTATCCACCTCAGAAATGGAAGACGTTGCGATGATAACATCAATCTTACAAGGAAAATGCTCTCTTACCATAATATCCAAAAATTCAAACCCATTCATTTCAGGCATATTAACATCAAGCAAGATTAAAATTTTTGTAGCTTTATCGAGCTTCAAACGAATGTCTTTCAGGGCATTTTCAGGATTGATAAATATGTTAATATTCTCCCCAATTTGAAGTTTTTTAAATATTGCCGAATGGAACAGATTCGACATGTCGAAGTCGTCTACTAGAAAAATTTGGGAATATTTCTTACAATTTTTTAAGTCAGGCATATCGATAATTTATATATACTTACTAACCAATAATTAACTTTAATAAATATATACATTAACAACTGTTAATCAAACAATTTGTTGTAAAAACCCTTAAAAATGTTGTAGGATATTCTGATTTTTGATGTAAGTAAAATAGAAATTGCTTTGTTTAAGAACAGCTCAATCAGTACTTTTTAATTTTTTAATCTTCCTATTTTAGGCTTTTCTTCTAGCAAAATAACTCTGTTGAAGTCTGTCTACAACGATTAAATTCACACCTAATAACATCTAAATAACACAAGTACTTAAATGGATTTAGTAACTTATACCATCCTTATTAGTACGCACATTACGAACATCCTTAACTATCAATTATGGAAACAAGAACATTTTATATCAACCGTAGGAGCTTTATTAAAGGTACCTCCGCGGCTTTAGCCCTAAGCTCAATAGGTGCTTACGGCTTTGAATCTTCTTATCGCGATAAGCCATGGAGGGTTGGCCTCATCGGCTGTGGGTGGTATGGTACAAGTGACTTGTTCAAAATAATACAAGTAGCCGATGTTAATGTGATTGCTGTTTGCGATGTAGACAAGAACTTTTTAGAAAGTACTGCGTCACAGGTAGCAGAGCGGCAAAAATCCAAGAAGAAACCAAAAATGTACGGAGATTATAAAAAACTCCTCGCGGAAAGCAAATTGGATATCGTTCTTATCGGTTCCCCTGATCATTGGCATGCCCTGCAATGCATAGATGCGCTAAAAGCCGGATGTCATGTTTATGTTCAAAAACCGATAAGTGTTGATGTATTAGAGGGAGAGGCAATGGTAGCTGCCGCTCGGAAGTACAACAGAGTTGTGCAAGTAGGTACGCAACGTAAAAGCACTCCACACCTTATTGATGCAAAAAAGACGATTGTAGATGCCGGACTTTTAGGAAAAATCAAGCATGTTGAAATGTGTTGTTACTACCATATGCGAGCCAATGATAATCCGCCATTACAGGAAGTTCCAGATTTCTTGGACTATGAAATGTGGACAGGCCCAGCTCCTTTACGACCTTACGACGGACTTCCCCATCGCAGATGGTGGCGAACTTTTATGGAATATGGAAATGGCATAACCGGAGATATGTGCGTACATATGTATGATACGGTTCGTTGGATGTTACAACTAGGTTGGCCAAAAAAAATAACGGCAACTGGAGGGATATACGTTCAAACCGAAGGCAAATCGAATATAGCGGATACACAAACTGCAATTTTCGAACATGACGAGCTTAACTGTGTTTGGCAACATCGCACTTGGGGAACTCCCGCAGATCCAGAATACCCTTGGTCTTTTAAATTATATGGTGAAAAAGGAGCTCTCTCAGGAAGTACAATGAAAGCTGATTTTGTTCCATATGACAAAGATTTGGAACCTATTCATTTTGAAGTCCTTTATGAAAAGGAAAAATATCCTGAAGATTTAATTGAAAAGGATAATGAGTTGAATGCTGCTCCCGCTACTCGTAGACATATGCTAGACTTCATAGATGCCATCAACAATAATTCAAGACCTATTGCGGATATTGAGGAGGGTCATATTTCCACAGCAAGTTGCATCTTAGCAAATTTGTCGATGGATTTAGGTCGTGCATTAGTTTATAATCCAATCACTAGAACTGTGGTTGATGACCCTGAGGCCACAAAATTATTGCAAAGAACCTATCGGGATGGTTATGAACATCCATATCCAGACAAGGTCTAAACCTTACTTCAAATTATGGTCTTTAAGCAAATTCTATCCGTCCCATTGATTTTATAAAGAAAGTTATGAGATTCAATCTCGTTGGTTATATTTATTTACTTCTTTCCTTTTACGGAAATGGACAAGGAATACAGAACAATTTTAAACACCTTAGCCTTGAAGATGGTTTGTCCCAATCTTCCGTAGCTCCAATTATAAAAGATAGCGAAGGCTTTATGTGGTTTGGCACTGAAGATGGGCTCAATAGGTACGACGGTAGTAATTTTAAAGTTTATAGGCATCAACCGAACGATAAAGAAAGTCTTAGTAACAGTTATATTCTTTCTATTATGGAGGAGAAAGATGGATTTTTATGGGTTGGTACAAAAAATGGTCTGAACTACTTTAATCCTAACACCGAAAAATTTCAACGATTTCTCCAAAATTCCAAAAACTCAAAAAACTCAGGTAGTCAAAGTATAACCTCTCTTGAAAAGGATGCCGATGGAAACCTATTAGTAGGAACAGGAAATGGACTCTATAAGTATGACGCGACCTTAGGCTTCATTCCCATTCTTCCATCGAACAGTAATGAACCCTATCATGTCGTTTCAACGGCCAAAGACAAAGAGGGAAACCTTTGGGTACATACTACCGAGACACTTGAAAAATTAAACTATAAAAATGGAAGATTTTCGGAACCCATTATCCAAATGTCTTTCGAAAAGTCATTTGATGGAGATTTGCTATTTGACGAACAATACTTGTGGGTTGCGACTGATAAAGGTATTACGAAGTTCAATACAAAAACCAAAGCATCTAAAAAATTTAACTTCTTTGGCCTTCAAAATTCGATTAAAGGATCAACCAAAATCTTTTGTGTTAGAAAAGCTACAAATGAAAAGTTATGGCTGGGGTCAATTGGAAATGGACTAATCTTGTTTGATAAAAAAACAGGAAGCTTTCAAAACTATGTACACGATTTAAACAATCGTCGAAGCCTAAGCTCAAATGCCGTAGGTTCTGTATTTCAAGATGAAACCGGAATACTGTGGGTAGGAACGATTTCTGGAGGGATTAACAAATATGACCCAAATCAAACTAAATTCGAACATTTCAAAAAAGAACCTGGTAATGAAAATAGCCTTAGTGATAACTCTGTGCGTGCATTGCTTCGTGATCGCGATGGCGACTTATGGGTGGGAACCCACAAGGGGCTAAATCGAATCGATGCCAGTTCTGGAAACAATATTGTTTACACAAGCACTCTTGGTAAACCTTCCACAATCTCCTCAAATGTGGTTCGCTCCCTTGCTGAAGATTCTGATGGAACAATTTGGATAGGAACTTGGGACCATGGTTTGAACAGTTTTGATAAAAAATCAGGGATTTTCAAACGATATTACACGCTACCAGGGCAGAAAGATTCCATCAATCATGTTCCCGCGCTGACAACTGATATTCATGGTAATTTGTGGGTTGGTGCAAACGGTTTGTGGAAATACGACCCCAGAACAAAACAATCCAAACGCTATCTAACTCATAAAAAAGGTAACCATCAATATTACATAAGAAGCTTGTGCTTCGATAAAAAATCCATTCTTTGGATTGGGACCAACGAAAATGGTCTCCTTCGCTTGGATACTTCATCGGGAGCTTTCACACAATTTCTTCATGACCCTGCGGAACCAAAATCTCTTGCCAACAATAGCGTGGTTAGTCTGGCACTTGATAAACAGGGTTATCTCTGGTCAGGTACTTATGGGGGCGGACTGAATATTTTTGACCCATCTAACGAGTCATTTAAACATTATGATACTCGAAATGGTCTGGTAAATGATGTAATCTATGGTATTTTAATTGATTTGCAAGGTTTTGTTTGGTTTACCAGCAATGCAGGTTTATGCAGGTTTGATTCTAAAAATGAAGTATTTAATTATTTTGGAACGGAATACGGAATTCAAAGTGAAGAATTTAATGCGGGTGCATATTATCAAAGTGATTCAGGTGAGTTCTTTTTTGGAGGCATCAATGGATATAATGCCTTTTACCCCCTTTCAATTAAAAAGGAAACGAAAACAGAAAAAATCGTATTTACCTCTTTCGAACTGCCCGACGATAGAAACAATTTAGACCTCAACACCTTTTTAGACAAAAACATATCAAGAGCCGAAAGAATCTCCCTTCCATATAACCGAAATACCATTACGATAAAGTTTGCCGAACTCAACTACTCAAATAATCTTGACCATAATTATGAGTACCAGCTTCTTGGTAATGATGAACAATGGCATAATTTGGGCAGAAAGCAAAATATCACCTTAAGTGGTTTAAATCCGGGAAGTTCTACACTCTGGGTAAGGGCTCACAACGATTCTACCCAAGGTGCATCAATTAAAATAGCTGTTAGCCCTCCTTTATGGCGAACAAATTGGGCATATGCAGCTTATTTGTTGGCCGTTGTTTTAGTTGGTACCTTCTTTTTCAGAAATCGTCGAAGGTTTGAACAAAGGAGAAGGGAATTCGAATTGAAAATAACCAACTGGGAAAATGAAAACGGATCGACTGTAACTCCAAAAAGCACCTTAGCCATATCCTTGCAGGAAAAAGATGAAGAGGTAGTATCAATGGATCAGAAATTTCTAGATCGAGCCATTCAAATTGTGGAAGAAAATATTGGCGATTCTTCCTTCGACGTGGAAAAATTTAAAGACGAAATGTTTATGAGTAGGTCAAAACTTCATCGTAAACTAAAATCAGCGACCGGTAATTCAACTACCGAATTTATCCGTTTGATTCGACTCAAAAGAGCGGCGCAACTTCTTAAGGGAAATACAGGAACTGTTACCGAAATTGCTTATAAGGTTGGTTTTGAAAATGTCGGTTACTTTTCAAAATGTTTCAGTGAGACATTTGGTGTTCCCCCTTCCCAGTATAATCCCTAGTACACTCCTAGCCTTCAATATTTTGACACATTTATGTAAGAAACTGCAACATATGTGTTCGTGAGCATAGACTCCAATTTATAATTTGGTGGTGACATTTAGTAAGCCTAACCATAAACCATCCAATGAGTAATTCAAAGTTCACCCTACTCTATCTCTTAGTAAATATTTTCTGTTTTGATCTATTCCCTCAGTCCACCTACAACAAGGCAAAATTGTATTTAAATGATTATAGTATAGTTAATGTCAGGAAACTGAAAATCGGCGATATGAAAGCTTCTTTTTACAATAAGGCCACCGACAAATCAGAAACGATGCCCCTTGACAACATTAATCTGAGTAGGGTACAAAAAACAAGTCATATTTGGGAAGGCGCAGTCTATGCTGCATTAATAGGGGCTTTAACAGGGCTGCTTGTTGATATTGATGAGGATACTTTTGGAAGGCCTAACGTGGTAACTATTGAAGAATATATTGGCATCACCTCAGCAGCCGGGGCTTTTGGCGCCATTATTGGATCATCCTTTCCAAAAAGGAAGCAAATTTACTATAGAGGAGAATTTCTAGGTCTAAACTTACCCATGAATTTAAATTTTAAAACTCAAAAAGATAAGGTCCGTTAAAATAACCATACCATTATGAAACAAATACTATTTATACTTACCCTATTACTTTTCCTTTCATCAGGTATCTGCAACGCTCAAAAATGCAAATATCCTAACAAAATGCGTAAAATAGCTCAAAAACATTTTAAGGAAGCAGAGATAACTAGGGCAACCAAATTCAAACCGATTTTCAAAAAGTTCAGTAAGGCCGGAACGGGTTTTTTCGTTCAATCAGACAAAGGGTATTACCTCGGTTTTGTACTTGTAAGAGAATTGGGAGTTAGAATCGATCTTAATGATGACAACCCTATACAGTTACAGTTCGTAAATGATAGTATTCTTACCCTCTATCCAGATAAGTCAATACCAGGAAAATTTACATTACCAGTAATGACGGAGTACAATAAGGCCTATTATAAAGTTGACGAAAATCAGATAAACCTACTGGCTTCCAATTCTATTAAACACATAAAAATATACTACACTTTACAGAAAGAGACCTCCGACTATGATCGCACCGTCGATGACCTTGGAATGTTCATAGATTTTGAAGTGCTAAAAGAAAACTATCAATCTAATTTGATTGAAATTGCGAGTTGTATTCTTAAATAAATAAACCATGAAAAAAACGCTTCACGCCATATTTCTTATCCTCATATTTATTGTGCTACCAATTTCTTGCAGTAAAGATGGTCCAGGAGGGGGTACATGTACCCTCGAATGTGGTGGATTTCGATTTGGCACTTCTTTTACGGTTAAATCGGTAAGAAGCACGGAAGAAGGTTGTCGCCAAATGGCCGCCGAACCTGAAAATGGTGATTGTACTATTGGATACTGTCCCTCAACTGGCAATGTTGATGACTGCATTAGAATAAAATAATCATATGAAAAATCACATCCTATTAGTTATTTTTTTGATAAACTCCTCTTTGGTTGCTCAGACGTCCAAACGTGACAAACCTAAAATAGTAACTTTTGGTTTTGGAATGAGTATTGGTATGGAGTCAATGGATAAAACGATTGCAGAAGATGTGGGCATTTCAGCTATTGGGGGGACTTGGATAGATTTTCGAGGAAGACTGAATTTCATTAAATATATCAATCTCGATATTGGATGGAGCGGATCCAATTTCAAAGACGAGCTTCCCTTCAACGAAGCATTGGTTTTTACTTCAGGACAATTGTCCGGCTTGCCATCAAATGGAAAGTCGAAAATATCCTCTAGCGGGATTTATTATTCAATTGGCGGAAGAATACCGATTACTAAACAGTTGCAGTTCAACGCGAACTACGGCCAACGCAATTTTTCCGCCGAACGTTCAATTCCCAATTGTTCGAATTGTAATGAAGTTGATTTGGATTTGGATGCGGGAAACTATATTAGAGCAGGGTTATCATGGCTAACGTTTAAAGCGGCTAATAGTATATTAGGTGAATTTGATTTGTTATATACCCATCATTTTGAAGGTTCCTTCCAATATTCGGTCACATTGGGGTTTTTTGTCTATTTGTGATTTTAAGATTCTACATAAAATCATCTTTTTGGAGCATATTTAGGTTATTTGCAAGCTGATTTTGTTCCATATTACAAAGATATTGCACTTATTCGGTTTGAAGAATTTCAATAAAAAATTTCAAAAACGGAGTTTCTTTGCTATATTTCGAGATTACATGCGACTGGTCTATAAATTCAAATAATTATTCGGTTTTATCGTTGTAAAACCTATGCAATCAAAGAAATTCTCCCCTCTGCTAGTATGCTTTTTAATAGCCTATGGCCTTTATGCACAAGCTCCTAACGATTTCAGGTCTCAATATCCTGATGAGGATGTAATTACTATCTCTTTAGAAAAACATATTGAAATAAAAGAAGTACGAGGTAAATTAAGCATTAGCCAAAATGTTCATAAACAGAATTTATTCTTAACCACTAATACGCTTCGCCACACCGAGGATAGAATCAGCTATAACACCTTCAATCGTGTAGCCGAACTAAAGGCACATACGTTGAATCAGTCAAATGGTAAACCAAAAAGATATCCGGTAACTGATTTTATCGACAAAGATGTTTTGATGAACAATGTTTTCTTTAATGATCAAAAAGAAAAGAAAATTATTTATTCAAATGTTGAAGAGAATTCAATCACAGATTTAGAATATAAGCTCAGTATAAATGACCCACATTTTATTCCTCCTTTTATTTTTGGAAGCGGCATTCCAGTTGTGAATGCAAAAGTATCCGTAGAATTTCCAAATAACGTAAAGGTCTCTTTTAAAGAGTTTAATCTGGATACGGTAAATTCCAAGTTTGAAAAGAAAGAGCTTAACGGAAAAACAATCTATAGTTGGACGCTAACCGAAATACCTAAATTAAACAGACATTACGATTTTTCTCCTTTATTCTATATTCCCCAAATAATCGTATTTATTGACTCTTATGAGCATCGTGGTCAAAAAATTCCGGTTTTAAATAGTTCTAAGGATTTGTATCAATGGTACACTTCCCTAACGGAAAAAATCAATAAAACCAATCAGGCGGAACTCCAAAACATCACCAAAGAACTCACAAAGAATGCATCATCCGAGGAGGAAAAAATAAAAAACATCTACTATTTCATTCAAGACAGAATCAATTACATTGCATTCGAAGACGGTCTTAATGGATTTATTCCCAGAGATGCCGCTAAAGTATTTGTAAATAAATATGGCGATTGTAAGGATATGGCAAATATTCTAAATGAAATGTTACACTATGCCGGAATCGATTCGCATCTCACTTGGATAGGAACACGAACAAAACCATACTCGTACAAAGATGTTCCTACGCCCGTAACTGACAATCATATGATAACAGCGGTTATAAGCGAAAATAAAGACACACTTTACCTAGATGCCACTGCGAAGTATTTGCCGTTTGGTTATCCTTCTCCCTTCATACAAGGTAAAGAGGCACTTATTGGGCTATCAACCACTGAACACAAAATAGCCAATGTGCCTGAGGTAGCCGCAGAAAAAAATAAAATTATTGTCCTAAACAAACTTAACATTGAAAATGAAAAACTCGTTGGAACCCATACCACAAAATTGAACGGCTATGAAAAACTGGGCATCATGCACCGCATTGAAAATAAAAGCAGGGAAGATCTTGATTTTCTCTACTGGAATCTAAAATTAGGGACAAAGCAAACTTCTTTTTTCAATATTGATTATCAAGATATGGAAAGGGCCAAGGACACTCTTACCATTAGCTTTAATTCTGAGACCAAAGGATTTATCAAGAACATTAACGGGAAGCTTTATGTCAAACCCAACATAGATCACCATATGCTAAATGACTTAGTTAAAGATGAAAGCAAAGCCTTTGCAAAAAAAATAGATCATAAATCCAACAAAACCTTTCATACGGTTTTACAGATTCCAGCGGGATATGATGTTGATTTTATTCCTAAAAACGAGGTTTTTGAAAATGAACAATTCAATTATTCGATTACCTATGAAAAACTGGGCGATGAAATTATCATTCAAAAACAAATAACTATTAATACTTTAAAGATTGATGTTGAAGCCATGAATCAATGGAACACCTTTATCAAATCTTTACTAAAAGCAAATAAAAAGACCATAGTTCTTCAACAAAAAGCCTAATTCTATGTCAGTTAAATTTAAATTCTTTATCCTTTTTCTTTTTCTTTCAAGTGCAACTTTCGCTCAATTTTATAAAAACAATGATTGGGAAAAAACGCCAACTTTTTATGAAATCGACGCAGAAGAAGAGGCCCTTGCGTCCGTTGCCATAAAGGAAAAGTATATGATACAATATTACCAACCGGTAATGGGTAATTCATATCGTCTTTTTGAAACCAAGCATAGTATCATACGAGTGAACTCAGAAAAGGGAGTCAATCGACATAATCGGGTTTACATTCCAATAAGAAGTGTTCGAAAAGTAATTGACATAAAGGCCCGCGTACTTACACAAGACGGCAAAATCAAAGTATTGAATAAAAAGAATATCAAAGAAGTTAAGAATGTAAAAGATCTCGGTAGCTTCAAAATATTTGCTATTGAAGGAGTCACCAAGAATTCACAACTGGAATTCATCTATACCTTGGAAAAGGAAATTACTGCCACGGGTAGTATCATCGTTCAAAAAGATTATAAAGTCAAGGAAGCTGAAGTAATTCTAAGAAAGCCCGCTTCCCTTACTTCTAAAATTAAATCTTATAACGACTTTCCAGAATTTGCAAGAAATGTTTTTCAAGGGAATAAGTATGCCTATACAGCAACCGCTAAAAATATTCCCGCAATGATAGATGAGGGCTCAGCTACACCCGAAGCCAATAGAATGAAGGTTTCATATGTTGTTCGCGGTAGCTTTGGAAGTGGAATGTGGCAAAACCTCAAAAATGGCATTAAACGGACCTACATTGATATAGAGCCTAGGAGGATGAAAAACCTGCTTGCAGATTTTTCAGCATACAATGATAAAAACAAAACGGAAAATTCCGAACCAATAAACGACATTGCCAACTACGTGCATAATACCTATAACATCATTAGAAGTCGGGCTCCCGAGTACGATGACATCAATACAATAATTAGTAAAAAACAAGCAACAGAACAGGGAATCGCTAAGGTTTTCACTGCTTTACTAAACCATTATGATATTGACTATGAAGTGGTTTTGACTTCAAATAGATTCCGTCATAAGTTTGATGAAACCTTCTATACAAATTTTAATTTACAGGAATTGCTACTCTATTTTCCAGCGAGTGATAAGTACATAAATCCGAGTAGTGTAAATTCCAGGTTGGACTACGCGCCTGACAAATACATATCTAATGTGGGTGTCTTTATTACTAATAATGATTATCAATTTAAAACCATTGGCACACCCGACGCAGAGCATACTAAAACCGTTCGAACCTATAATCTTTCCATTAATGAGGATATGGTGGGATTAGTAGAATGCAAACAAGAACTTACCGGTTATAAAGCCGATGTAGTTCGCGGAGCACATAAATATTTTTTAAAGGAGGATTATAATAAGTTCAAGGAAATTTTTGCCACATCGGGAATTGAAGATGCTGAGATAAGCCAATTTGATGTCGAAAACGAAAGACTCGATTTAATCACAGAGAATGTTCCTTTCGTAAACGATTGGACGTATACTGCCGAAAGTCTTGTTGATGAATTAGGTGATGATTTGATGTTCAATATTGGAAAGGTAATCGGCACACAGATGGAATTCTACCAAGAAGTAGAAAGAGTAAACCCGGTAGAGATACAATTTCCGAATTTGTATGACTATCATTTTGAAATTGACATTCCTGAAGGGTTTCAGCCAAGTGGTTTGGAAGCCTTTAAGATTGATGAAAAAGTAATGATAGAGGGTGAAGAAGCTTGTTCATTTATTTCTAATTACGAGGTACAAGATGACAAAATAATTATCAAGGCAAGTGAAACCTATAACCTACTTAAAATGGATATTGAGCACTATGAAGCGTATAAAAAAGTGGTAAACTCTGCATTTGATTTTAGTAAAAAAGGTATTCTCTTTGAAAAATTAGATACTTCCCGTTAAAACTTAAATTTTGAATAGGCATGTTCATCGATTTAACCGAATACAGCATTTAAGAGGAAGTAGAAAATAGAAGGACAAAGCAAACATCCCAAACCTGTGGAAAAGGTTGCCGTTAAAGCACCATAAGGCACAAGTTTTGGGTCAGTAGCCGCCAGACCGGCTGCAACACCACTTGTGGTTCCCATTAATCCACCAAAAACCACTGCCGAATGTGGATTATCCAAACCTATTTTCTTGGCAATAATCGGGGTGCCAATCGTTGTGACAATTACTTTAACCACTCCTGTAGCAATACTTATGGCAATTATATCAGAACTAGCACCCAAAGCCGACCCAGTAACTGGACCAACAATATATGTACAAGCCCCAGCTCCAATAGTGGTTAAACTAACTACATCGGTATAACCTAAAATTGACGCTAGTATTACACCTAGAAAAAAAGAAAAAATCACTCCTACGAACAATCCAACAGTTCCTGCTAAACCAGCTTGTTTGATTTTATTAAGGTCGGCGCCCATTGCCGTTGAGACCACTGTAAAATCTCGTAGCATCGACCCACCTAACAAAGCCATCCCAGAGAATAAAGATATGTCGGCGATGCCTTTTTTATCTCCAAAAAACGCTAGCATCAATCCTACTATAATGGCAATAGCAACTCCAGGAATCTTCTTTCGAAGTATGTTTTTCGAAACCCAATAGGAAGCCCACATGATTAGCCCAACCACTAAAAAGGCAAAAATCAACCCGTTTTTATCAACTAGTTTTTCGATGATTTCCATGGCCTAGTCGTTTTGTTTTTTTCTTCCAATTTTGGAAATCAATGGAACTAAGAAGAAACCAGTTATGGTTACAATTACCCCGACTATAATCGCTATAGGACCCTCAGAAATTGCCGCTTTTACGTTCTGCGTGGCTGACATAGCAACGACTACCGGAATGTACATTGAGCTCCAGAAAAGAATTCCTTTTTCCGTAGGCGGTTCCAGCAAACCTTTTCTTTTGAGATACATATTTCCCAAAATAAGCAACAACATTCCAAAACCAACTCCACCCACATCACCACTTATACCTATAGCAGCCCCTAATAGATTACCGATAAACTTTCCGGTAAGAAAGCAAAAAGCCAGAAGGGCTACTCCGTAAATTTTCATATTGGTTTAAATTAGTTGGCAAATAGTTTTTGAAGCTCTTTTTTGGTCACTTTACCCATTACATTTCTAGGCAAATCCTCTTGGAAAATATATTTTCTGGGCGTTTTATAACCTGGGAGTTTGTCCTTCAGCCAATCTTTAAGTTCATCCAAATCAATTTCATCCGAAGACAGGATTAGACTAGCACCGATAATCTCGCCCCATTCCTCATCAGGAATTCCAACAACGCCACATTCTTTTATTTGTGGGTGTTTGCGAAGCACTTCTTCAATCTCTAAGGCCGATATTTTATATCCTCCGGACTTAATAATATCCACAGAATTCCGCCCTAAAATTCGATAATTGCCATTTTCGAAGACCGCAATATCTCCGGTCTTGAACCAACCATCCTGTGTAAAGGTTTCGGCCGTAGCTTCTGGTTTCCCCCAATATTCCTTAAAAACGTTAGGACCTTTTACCTGAATTTCACCTTGACTCCCTACCTCAACCCTATTATTCTGCTCGTCGGCTATTCTAACCGTAACTTTATGAAGTGGCAGACCAATATACCCGGGCATCCGTTTATCACGATATGAATTACTAATTGCCATGCCCATTTCGGTCATCCCGTATCGTTCCAATAAAATATGTCCACTTATCTTTTGCCATTCTTCTAGTACCGATATTGGTAGTGCAGCAGAACCTGAAACCATTAATCGAAAGGGGTTTAAAGCTTCGGATATTTCATTCTTTCTAGCACTAGAAAGTTCGTTGTAAAAGGCTATTAATTTGTAATATATGGTAGGTACAGCCATAAAAACATTGACTTCTTTTCTGCAAAAAATCTCAAATATTTTATCTGCACTAAATTTGGGTAAGAACTCACAACAAGCCCCTGACCAAAGAGCGCAAGACATTACATTGATGATGCCATGTACATGATGTAGGGGCAAGACATTTAGAATATGGTCATCTTTCTGCCATTCCCATGAGGTGGTAAGTGCGGTGATTTGTGTTTCGATATTATCATGGGTGGTAACCACCCCTTTAGGATTTCCTGTAGTACCACTGGTGTATAAAATCATCGCTCGACGATTCATGGCTATATCTGGAAGACTTCCCTCGCTTTCAGAAAATGACTCTGATGATAAAAATCGAATTTCGGATTTACTCTTTAATGGAGATAGTAGTTCCTCGAAATCCGAAGAACAAATAATTGTAGATGCTGAAGTATCCTCAATAACATATTTTATGGAGGAATACGGATGTTTTACACATAAGGGAACGGCAATACCGCCAGCACGCCAAATTCCCCATTGGATAGTAGTATAGATGAAGCCTGGTTGGACTAGAAAGGCAATTCGCTGCTCCCTCAAATCATCGTTAGTATTTAATAATTCTAAGGCGATATTTTCAGAGGCATCTAATAATTCCTGATAAGAGTAGGAGTTCCCTTCGCTCTTTATAGCAATTCGTTGAAGATGGCTTTCAGCGTTTCGTATTAAGTTAATCATGGATTTTGGTTGCTATTCAAATATAGTATTAAGTATGGTTTTTTTTATTGGGAGGAAATCCTTATGATAATTATTCTGTATGGATTACAATTAAAGCATCACATGATTTTCGAAAAGCATCTAATTTATCTTTGTAGTTTGGGTCGGATGCTAAGTTGTTAATTTCCTTTGGGTCATCTTTTAGATAGTATAGTTCCTCAAAGGATTTGTTATTTACGTACCGGAAATATTTCCAATCTTTTGTTCTGATTCCTTCACTTGGGGGAATGTGTTCAAAATCCCAAAGGTGTTCTATTAATACGGTATCGCGTTCCGAAGAAATACCGCCGTTCTTTACAATAGGCATCAAGCTTTTTCCATGCCAATTAGTAGGTTTCTTTACATCTGCTAAATCCAAAATAGTTGCAGGAACATCAATATTCAAAGCCATTTCATCACTATCATAATGTTTCTTTTCTCGCGGGTCGTATACAATTAGAGGTACACGAACAGAGTTGTCGTAAAGTAACCATTTGCCAGCAAGTTGCCGTTCTCCTAAGAAGTATCCGTTATCTCCCATTAAAATGATGACCGTGTTTTTATCAAGTCCGTTTTTTTTGAGCTCAGTACGTATTTTTCCAATTTCATTGTCTATTCCAGAAATCATTCGATAATAGCCTTTTAAACTATGCTGGTATTTTTCAGGAGTATCATAGCGCCAGTACCAACGTGAGCGATTAAAACCTTCACGTACAAATTTTGGTTGTTGATTAAAAAATTCATCCTCGGCTAAATCTGGTTCGGGCATATCAACTTCTTGAAGTAACAAATCAGATTTCTTTTGCCAAAAATATTGCTCCTCGGCATTGTCATGGGCATGTGGCGCGCTAAAACTAAGGGAAAGGCAGAACGGTTTCCCTTTATCCACAGTATCGATATAGTCAAGTGCTTTTTGCCCTGTATATCTTGTTAAGTGAACCGAATCTTTCCCAAGGGTTTTGTAATAGTATCCCCTTCTATCTGGTAATTTACCATTACGGTCGTAGGATTCATAAGTGTCAAATTGCTTTTCAAGACTGTCGTATTTTACTCCATACTTGCCATAGAAAGCCGTTTGATATCCATTCTCTTTTAAAATAATTGGATACGAAGTTTGCATATACGAGGAACCTATTTTCCCTGAAGTGAAATCATATCCATGGGTTCGCTCATAAAGTCCGGTTAAGATACTCGCACGGCTCGCTGCGCATATCGGAGTAGTGACCATGGCATTTTTAAAGTAAGTTCCATTTTTGGCAAGCTCATCCATTTGAGGCGTATGAATCAAAGGATTTCCGGCGTATCCTAATGCATCAAATCTTTGGTCGTCCGTTAGAATAAAAATGATATTAGGCCTTTTCTGGGTATTAGCTTCGGATGGCTGTTCTTCTTTGGACTTACAACTCAACATTAGTAATAGCGTAATTCCCAAGCAAAAGAATATTATTTTATACATTGATTTGAAAATTCAAAATGGTACCTTTTACCTTAAATGTAACATTAAAATCGATGCGTATAAAACAATATACATACTTCCTGATATTTTCCATGTTTGTTATTGCAAGCTCTTTCGCACAGGAAAAAATACTTTATAAACAAGTTGATACAACTGATTTGGTGATGGAAGTCCACCGTCCGCCCAATATGGATTCTACAATAAATTATCCAGCAATGGTTTTCTTTTTTGGAGGTGGCTGGAAGGGTGGTACCATCAAACATTTTGAACATCATGCCCAATATTTTTCAAAAAGAGGAATCGTCTGTTTTTTGGTAGATTATAGGGTCGAAAGTAGACAAGGAACTACTCCCTTCGAATCATTAAAGGATGCCAAGTCGGCAATTCGTTTTGTTAGAGCGAATGCAGAGAAATTTCAAATAGACCCGGACAAATTAATTGCTTCAGGAGGTTCCGCTGGAGGGCACCTGGCGGCGGCTACGGCTTTGATTGATGATTACAATGAAGCCACAGACGATTTAAGCCAAAGTAGTATTCCAAATGCTTTAGTACTTTACAATCCTGTTATTGATAATGGCCCCGGCGGGTATGGGTATGAACGCGTTGGTGATAGTTATAAAGATTTTTCACCTTTACACAACATCAAAAAAGATGCTCCTCCAACCATTATATTCTTGGGAACAAAAGACAAACTGATTCCTGTAAAAACGATGGAATATTACAAAACCGTAATGGAAAAAGTGGGTAGTAGATGTGAATTACACCTTTATGAAAATGAGCCACACGGTTTTTTCAATTACGATAAATTAGAGAATTATAAAAAGACAGTTATCGAAACGGATAAATTTCTACAATCTTTGGGCTATTTGAGTGAAAATTCGGAAGTAGCGATTGAATAACTACAGGTTTTTCAGTCGAATATTCCGATATTCTACTTTCATAGGCGGCCCAACATGAACCTGCATTCCCAGTTTGCCAGACATTTTTCGGTTGACAGAATCATCATCTTGAACATCGCTCATTAAAATACCATTTACAAAATGACGCATGCGATTGCCTTCAACTATTAAATACAATTCGTTCCAATCTTCAAATTTGATTTTTGTTTTTAGGGAATCCGATTCTCCCAATTGCGAAACCACTTCCCTACTCTGCCAACAATTGTTTTTCACATTGGCCCTTAAAGAGCCGACCTCATCGGGATCGCCTTGAGACGAAATAATCACTTTTTCACCCCTATAGGCCAAAGTGGTTCGTTTTCTTTCCTCATAATTCTGTCCGGTATATCTTATTTTGCCATCGATATCAGCTTGATACCCGCGCAAAGCATATGGAATACTATCCAAAGTTTCACTGCGATAATTGATTCCACTATTACCAGCCTCGGAAATTCGGAATTCCAATTTCAATTCAAAATCAGCGGGCTCACCACCCTGCCAAATAAGGAAAGTGTTGCTTTTCAAGGGTGTTGTTGGAGTCACTTCGCCAACCAATGTACCATTTTCAACACGCCAATAATTCGTGTCGCCATGCCAACCTTCTAACGATTTACCATCAAAAATTTGTTTGAAAACATCTGAAGTATAGCCGGTATTATCTGATTTCTTGTCAAAATAGGTCTTGAGAGTTTTGACCAAAATCTGTTGATAATAGTCTTCCGCTTTTTTCTCCGCTTCGTCTAAAAAATAACTTATCTCATTATTATCTATTTTTGGATAACTTGTGCAATCTTTAAAAGTTCCCGTCATCACGTAATGCGGAAATCCGACCAACCCAGCAAATCGCCCGGCTTCGGCAGACCTCCGCACCAATTCACCGCCATAACAGGGATCGGCCTCTCGACCATCCCATCCCTCAATGCGGATGTATCCGATCACGAACAGGGATTGTGGATAACCAGCTCGTAAAGCCTTTAAGCGGTAGGGGTCACTCTCGACGTGACGTCCTGAATATCCATAAGCTCTAGCCAATTGGTAGTTGAGTCTTGGGTTTTCAGAATCTTTTTTTAATGCTTTCAAACAAGCCGAGATTGCCGCAGGTTTATCCATTGCTTCTTGAGTCACACCGTCAGAGACTCCCTCTGGATCACTCGGATGACCCGCTAGTTTATCGCATAATGTAACTTCTCGATTGTAATTAGCACGCTCGTAAGCTTTAATTTCTGAAAATGAAAGGGACTGACTTAATCCATAAAAACTACTTAAGCCAATGAAAATAAGGGTTATGATTCTGAAATTCATTTTCAAGTCCTTGTGATGTGAAAATACAAGGTACAAAAAAAGCTCGTGCTGAAAATCCGTAAGATTTACACAAATTGCCAATTTGAGCGATAACTCTGAACAAAGTCATAAGCTTTGATTTAAACAATGATTTAACTAGTGATTTATAGAAACCTAATTTTATCAATTTTCAATGCGCAATCGCGTGTTCAGCAACCCATTTTCATGCTGTGCAGTCGCCGAAGTATCAACTTTCATATAACTTTTATGAATCCATTTTTGTTTTTCTAAGTCTTCAGTTGAAAAGACGATATTTCCCTTTTCATTCTTAATGGTTCTAAATTTGGTGGCTTTGTTTAATATCTTGCTCGTCTTCTTGTCATTGGCTTTTACTGCTTCCATATACACTAGGACTTCCTTTTTGCTTTTCTCAGCTTCTGCCTCCTCGCCTTCTTTACTAATAGCTTCCACAATCACGGATTCTAATATTTTATCCCATAAATCGGCAAAAAGCTGTTTGTTGTTATAGACTTCGACACCATAAATCTCTCCGTTAATGGCATAGGCATAGCCGATAGCATCCGGTGTATCAATCAAGTCCTTTAATTTTTCATAAATAGAATCCCTGCTTTTTTTGAGTTCATCGCTCTCCAAAGCCAACTGCAAACTACTGTTCGATTCATTAGCTGCAACATCAACGTCATATCCCTTTCGTAGTGATAATTTTTCATTCAAATATTCTTTTTGTTCTGAAACTTTACTCCAGACCTTACCTTGATTATTTTCATGTTTAGCGGCTAGTTTCAAATCCCTAGAAGAAAGCATTTTTGTATTGGTGCTAAAAGCTACTACTTGCTCATCGGCGCGTTGTTGCCATCTGCCCTGTTCAACACAAAAACTTTCTAGTGGAATATCCTTTGTATTCGGCGGAATGATTACATCATAACTAATGGTTCGGTCTTGCTTCCCTCCTTTTACAATGTCTCCGGAATGTATGAATACATAATCAGAACTATTGTTATCAATCGCAAGTTCGTTTACGGAACCCGTTTCCTTAACCGTCACTTGCTTTCGCTCCATTGCCTCAGATAAGGTATTGTAGTTCTTACCGATTACCTTTTCTTTTCCTGTTAGGATAAAAAGACTCAGGTTTTCTACGGTTTTTGGGTCATTGATGGTGATACCATCTACAGCAAATACTTCTTGAGGAATATTTTGAGCTATTTCTGGTTTTACTTCTTCCTTACACCCCATTAAAACAAGGAAAAAGCTTAAAAGTACAGTAGTTTTCATTAGTGTTCTCATACTATTGTTTTACTCGAAAATAGCATCGGAACCATTTATGAATCAATCGATATTTAGGGAAGTGTCCTTTTCAATACGTGAAGTCGTTCTTTAACTTAGGTAAAGTATTATCTGTGCATTTTATCTAAAATCTCCATAACCTCGGTTTTTTTACGGACGGATACGGGTACATTTTCGCCGTTTTTGAGCATGAGATAGCCCCCATCTGTTTTGATGTAGGCACTGATGCATTGTAAATTGACTAAATGACTTTGATGGATTCGTAAAAAGTCATAACTCTGAAGCATATCAGCAAAATACTTTAAGGTCTTGGTAACGAATATTTTACGCTTGTCTTGAAGGTGAAAAATAGTATTGTTGCTGTCTGATTCGCATCGCACGATATCATCTAGGCTTACGATGATGATTTGGTCTAAAGTGTGTAGCGAAATCTTATCCGGTTTTTGCTCGGGTGCTGAAATGGTGTCTTTCAAAATCCGCAAACGCTCTTTATTAGGCTGTATTTGTTCTTTCGCACGATTGATTGCTAAACCTAAATCCTCTTGGGAATAGGGTTTCAACACATAGTCTATGGCCGCAAATTTGAAGGCGCGTATCGCAAACTCGTCACTCGCCGTTACAAAAATGATTTTTGATTTTAAATCTGGGAAAATCTCTAAAATATCAAATCCAGTCCCATCACCTAACATGATGTCTAGAAAAAGAATATCAGCTTGATTTTTTCGCAAAACCTTTGCAGCTTCTACAACACTTCGGGCAGTAGCAATAATCTCGATTTCTGGATGTTGGGTTTCAATATCCTTCCGCAACAAAGCTAGCGCGTCTGGCATGTCTTCTACAATAATTGCTGTAAGCATACTTTCTCTAATAATCAGTTAACAAAGGTATTTCAAAAGCTATCTCAGTTCCTTCAATAGTACCATCTTCTTTTTTGATTTCTTCAATTTGCAATGAATTTTTCCCAGAAATAGACTCCAACCTTTCCTTGGTCACCACTAGTGCCATCGATTGATGGTCAGTTTTGGTCTTTTCACTTTGCGATTTGAAAATACCCATCCCATTGTCTGAAATGGTACAATGCAAACGAGTTTCCGAGGTATGGAAACTAACCTGGAGTACCCCTTCTTTATCTCCCTTTAAAATACCATGCCTGATAGCATTCTCCACAAAGGGTTGTATCAACATTGGGGGAATCAAAATTTCTTCAGCACTCGGTTCTGTTTGCACTTCAATATCATATGTAAAAGCTTTCGTCGCCATTAACTTTTCCACTTCTATATATTGTCGTAAGGCTTTGATTTCTTGGTCCAAACTGATGGTTTCCTTTCGTGAATTTTGAAGTGTTTCCCGAAGTAAAACAGCAAAACTATTGATGGTTGTATTCATCTTTTCGGGTTTACTTTTTGCCATGGCTTTTATACCGTTTAAAACATTGAAGACAAAATGCGGATTCATCTGCAAACGCAGTGCTTTTTGCTCTAAACTCAATAAGTAATTTTGAGTTTCTAAACGCTCTTGCGCTGCTTTGTTTTTTGCCTTTATCTTTTTGATATAGAACAGACTTATTCCCAATAAAGCCAAAAAAATGAAGGTCAGAACTGCCCATTGAAACCAGTCTTTCTTGTACAGAGGACTATCGATAAAAAACCGAAACTGAATGGGACTACTTTCCACCCAACGATAATTTCTAGACTGTACCGAAAAGGTATGTGAACCAAAGGCTAGACCGGCAAAGTTTTGTTTGTTTTCCTTCACCCAAGGGCTCCATTTCGTATCATCTAATTTCGTCCGATATTCAATTTCCTTCGGATGGTCCAAATCCAAAGTTCTGAAGGAAAAGCCCAATTGAGTTTGCTCTGGAGTCAATTGCAATATTTTATCGCTATTCGTCCAATCTTTTAGATTGAGGGAATCGATATTTTTATAACGCTCCTCTACTCCTGTGAAATATACTTTTGGTTGTACGGCTATTTTTACATTTTCATTGGGTACATGTTGTGTCAACCCATAAATCGCGCCAAACCAAAGGTTGCCTTTATCATCTTTATCCACCGCGTTCAAACAGGTTTCTATACCTAAAAATCCATCGTTTCTTCCAAAATGATAGACATCAATGATTTCGTTGGCAGTATTTAATTCAATCTTATCTATGCCACGTTCGGTGCCTGCCCATAAGTAGCCTTGGTCGTCAAAAATTAGTTGGTAAATGTTATTCGAGGATAGCTTTTTTGCACCTTTCAATTGTTGAAAATTGCTAGGGTCACTACTATTAGCATACCAAATTCCTTTTCCGGAAGTACCCAAGAACATAGTATCATCATGAAAAAGTAGGGTTCCAATAGCAGTTTGTTCCTTTAGCTCAGTTTCAACGTAGTTAACTTTATCATCGGCGATAAAAGCTAAGTGTCCGTTTTTAGAGGAGAACCAAAATCTACCTTTTGCATCTTTCGCTAAATCATTTATCAGTAGGTCGGTGATACCATCTTGTCTTCCAAAAGTTTTTTGAATCATAAGACTGTCGGTATCTGAATCGTAGTTAAATTTTACAATACCACTGGCATAGGTAGCTGCCCAGATGGCATTGTCATCAACAACAATCTTACGAACCCAATCCGATAGAAATCCTTTGCTTTCATCTATGATATGATTCTTCGTTACTTCTTTTGAAATCGTATCAATTTTTATCTGGAGAGAACTGCTTACAGTATATACCAAACTATCCACCATTTTAGTTTCCCGAAATAGGATGCCTCTATCATCAGAACCTGCCCAAACATTGCCTTTTGCATCACTTGTAATCGTCTTGACTTTTACATCGAAAAAGGGATTTTCATTCGGAATCGGATGAATTCCAAGGGAATCTATCCTTGTCAGACCCGATTCTGAACTCGACAACCATACCCCATCCTTTGCGTTGTGAACTGCAAAAATTCGGTTTCCTTTTAAGCCTGTAGTTTTATCAAAATGCTTAAAATTATTCTGGAAATACTTATAAAATCCTCCGCCAGATGTCGCAATCCAAAGGTTGTCTCGGTCATCACTTCGAATTCTTCTCACATGATTTGTCGATAATCCATTTGAGATGTTCAAACGTTTTATCTCTGCGTACTTTTCCGTTTCTAAGACGGTAATACCATCGTTATCCGTGGCTATCCAGAGTTCATTTTTGTTGTGAATCGACATCGAATTGATACGTGGTGGTTCGGGTAATAAGAATGAATCAGCAGGGTTTTTACTATCCAAAACAAAAATACCATCATCAAAGGTTGCAGCGATAATCTTGCCCTTTTGTAAAAGAACAGCCGAGAAATTGTAAATTTCCAACTTAGTCATCTCAAGCGCGGAACTATTTAATTCGCTAAGTCTCCACAATCCGTTGTTGGTGGCTAGCCAATAGTAGTTTCCATCAAAAAGCATGGCATTGATTTCACTTGCATCTATTTCTGGATTAATGGAAATATTTTTTAGGTTTTCTTCCTTGGAAAAAGAATACACTCCCTTTTTCGTTGCTATAAAGATGCTTTTTTTAGAGGGATGAAATTGCAGTATTTGCGGAGCTTCAAAATTTACAAAGCTGTTCTTTACCTTTACAGAAAGTCCTTTTTTACTTCCAATAAAAAGGGAATCATTTGACGCATATAAAGCATGGATGTAGTTTGAAAGTAGGCCATCACTTTCATTCCAGACTTCGAATTTATCTCCGTCGAAATTGGCGAGTCCGCCACCTTGTGTTCCCAACCATAGATAGCCCATATCATCTTGTACAATATCGTAGACTTGAGAGTGCGGCAAACCATCTTCTATCGTATACGCCCGTAGCTGACTATTTTGTGCTACAGTTTGGTGCGCCATTGCAAAGCACAGACATAGAAATAGGTATTTTAAATACGGACTCAAATAGACGTTTTAGCTTATATTTTTAAGTGCTGAAGTGATTTAAACTTCACTTGACTAACGAATTTAGCACTATAATATTTGATACAAGTTTGGGTCTTCAACCCTTGGTTTTTGATATTCTCCTTTACCTCTATCTTGCAAAATAGGTGCCAATACGCAGAGTACTGTGGTTTTTCCTTTAATCATTAATTTTCTACCTCGAACTTCAGTCTTCCAACGATATTTTTCAATGGGAATATTCAGTTCAAAAAGCACTTCTGCCATTTCTTGAGATTCAGATACCCAATCCATTATGGCATCTTTATCCTTTAAAACTGGAATATCAGAAAAATTGTCAAATTTAAACTCCCAATTTACGGGGATATTGAACTTAAAACTATAGGCCTCCCCAAGAGAAGTTTCACGTCTTGTTTTTATGGCTGTAAACCAATCAATTTGCGTTTGGGGATAAGTCGATTTAAATTCTTTCGCTAGATGCGCAGGTCCTTTAGATTCAGCTGTAGGGTAAAATGTATAATAGGGTTTCGCTAAATAGTGTCCGGCAAATTTCCCGCCAAAGACATTGAAGAAAGTTGATGCATATACCTTTGGGGCTTTAGTTGTTGTAAATGTGTCTTTTAATTCTTGTAACAGGGCTTGGTTTTCGCCCAGACCGCAGGAATGAAAAATGATTTTTGTGTCATTTGTGATACCATTCTGCACGTCTTTAATCTGATTTTCTGCTCTAGTTTTTTGTAAGGTTTTTAGGGTAATACGTTCCCCGTTTCTTATGGTTTTTAGAGACATTCCAAGCCAAGCGTTGCTATGACTAACAATATGTATTTCATCAAAATGTATCCGGTTTTCTGCTTGGTGATTTATATAGGTAAGTATCTCATTCAAAGAAAACAAACTATCGATTACTTGTATTCCCTGGCCTTCAAAATACTGTTTGGCTTTAGTGTAGTAAGCATTCGTTCCTTCATCAAAACCCGCAATAAAAACAACGGATCCGTTAGTAGGCTTTTTTTCTAGAGGCAAAGCAAGTGCCGTTTCCGGACTTTGCGAAAACGGCTTCTTGCAGCCTATATTTACTAGTATAAATGATAGTAAAACAATGATTTGTTTCATTCTTCTTTTAATTATTCATTCGTATTAAAAGCGAGGTCTTTAGAAATAGTGGGTAAGGTTTCTTTTTGAACTAATTTATACCCATCCCAAGTGTAGAAACTAACCACTAGCTTTTTGCTGCCTTTAACTATTTCCTCATCTTTTACCTTATTAAAATCGGTAATCGTAGTTTCTAAAACTATGGTGCTTTTCAAACCTTCCATATCCGAAGGAAATACGAAAGACTCGCTTTTGGCATAGGTCGTATCAGCATAATCAATTAAGCTCGCAACATTTGTGAACTTGCCGTTATTCCAGAAAATATACATTTCACCTATGGAACTTCCGTGTTCAAGACTAGGGATTTGAAGCGTCAAAATATCTTCAACATTGAATAAACCTTTGTTTCCAATATTCTTGATTTCCATGGGAATAGCCTCATGTCCGTCAAAAACAATCTTGTCGATTTGCCGTCCATTTTTAAAAGCTCTTAACTGATGGTTTTTCTCCAAAACTCCTTCTTCGTTTACCCGTACGCTTTCAAGTCCGTATGCGAATTTAACGTCGTAATTGGCTTCGCTTCCAAAGGTTTTTTGGGCAATCATCCCCCCCCAAATCCATCCTTCAGCATCCCCTACTCGTGCACGATACCAGTTGCTTCTAATACCATTTAGTTCTTCATAATTGGCGCTCTTTTCCCATAAGGATAACTTTGAGCCAATATTTAAAACTGCCAATCTTTTAGATTTCAAAGAAGGTTTTTCGCGCAAATGGACTCGGTGAGCCAAAAGATACTCGTAGGATACATCTTCTATTGCAGTCGAATCGGAATTGGTTTCAAATTGTACATCGGGAGCTGTTTGAGCAAAAATATTTGCGGCCGCAAACAGACTTAAAATTAGGATACTTTTTTTCAAATTTTTCATAATACTAAATTTTAAAGGGTTAATAATCAATTAATAATTTGCTGTAATAGCGTCTTCATAATCAAAGTCATCATCATTCCAAACAATGCTTTGAAGCACATCGATGTCTTTGATTGTATATGTTTCAGTGTACTGTAATTCTGCCTTGAGAATCGCACCTTCCTGTCCGCATTCCTGACTTGGAAAAATGTAATGCATGTCTAATTGCGTCTCACCGCAATACTCGTTTTCTAGTTTGGGTAAGGCGATGAAATCATTTTCATCGGTCACCAAAAAGTAATAGGTATCTGTACTTGTGCAGCAGGCAGAATATTCCAATTCTACTTTTAAGATTTCACTAATATCCTCTAGATTAGGTTCTGAGAGTAAAGTGACGTGCACATCTTCTAATAACTCTAATGAGCCAATGTCCAATATGGCAATTGTCTCGCCGTTATCCTCTAATGCTACAAAATCAATTTGCGCAGCGCCTTCCTCTTCTTGACCAATACCGCGTTCATTGATTAAGGTGTACTTTTCCGTAGTCCGGAATTGTTGTGCATTTGTAACCGAAAGACCAAATGTGCAGGTTAAAAATGTAAGGGATAAAAGAATACTGTTTTTCATGATATTTGTTTTAATTATTTGATTTCTATACCTCTAAACTACAGCAGACTTAAGGGGTTATCGGGGGTGTTCTAGTATTCGTAGCACCTAAACTAGAATTCGTTGAGAATATCAAGACGCTGGATTAAACTTGGCTAATTTAAATGGCTACAAAAAGAAAAACCTGCAAGTTCTTTCGATACTTACAGGCCTTATTTCCCCAGACAGGGAATCAACAAACCAACCAAACACTGACTAAACTATTTTTTCAAGGTCAAAGTCATTTCCTTATTTAGCGTCATTTTCTTGACGGAAACCGTTGTAAATTCTTTTAGTATGGTTTCGTCTGAAATCCATTTTCCGTTTTCCTTTTTCTCAATGCTAATCAGCTTTCCTTTTGCATTAAATCGTACCCGAAGTCCTTCATATTTTTCTAAATATTTCATGACCAGTTTTGAGTATTTCAATTTGAATTCCATGGTAACTTTTCTTTTTTCCGTTTTGATTATGTTTTCATCAAAGACAATCGTATATGACGGTTTAAACTTTGTTCTTTCGTTCACTTCCGCCTCTGCACCTACCGCTGAATTGTTCACGTTTTTAGGCATAGGCAAAGGTTGTTTTACAGTTTTCAATCCGCCATCTTTGTTCACCACAGATTCATCTACCGCAACAAATGAGGTATAGTTCGTGGCCAAGCTGTACTTCAGTCCCAATGCGACAACACTATCTTTTATGTCTTCATAGAAGAGCTTTTTATAGTCGTCTAGTTCTGCTATTTTCTTTCTTGCCCATAAATAGCGTAGCGCTTTGTTGGCATTGCTTAAGTGCCCATCGGAAACCTTATATTCTTGCCTGAACTTTTTCTTGCCTTGATATCCTGTAACAATAATTTTACCCGATGCTTTACCATGATATTTGCCATGAACGACCACAGGTCTTGCCGCAAAAACATCTGGAATACTGCTTGGAGCAATGTCGTACATATCAAAACCTTGCGATTCAATTTTCACTTGTGTCAATAAAGGTGTCGCGATATATTCCTGAAACTTTTTTGCTACCTCTTGTGCCTCTGTCATCGAGGTCGAGATAAAAGATTCGCTGTTCGAAACTTTGGCCATGCCCTCAATCAGATACCGATTTACGCTAGACCCTATTCCAAAAGTGAATACGTTCGCTTGGTCAAGATTTCTCCTAATAAGTTCGAAAGCTTCCTTTTCAATGCTCACATAACCATCGGTAATTACTACCATAGACCTAGCACTACTCAAGTCTTTCCGCGGAAGTTTATAAGCCTCATGCAAGGCACTTAACAATTGGGTACCTCCGCCTCCTTGACCTTCGGAAAGAAAGCGGATTGCAGCTTCAATATTCTGCTCATTCGTTTCAACTGGTGTCGGACTAAAAACCGTAGAACTTGAAGCAAACAATTGCACATTAAAAGTGTCTGTCAATCGGAGATTGCAAAGTAGATTCCGCATCAGTTCTTTGGAAACATCTAAAGGATAACCATTCATAGAACCGGAAACATCTACAATAAAAAGGTATTCCCGAGCGGGGATGTCTTCTAAGACAAAACGCTTTGTAGGTTCCATTTGATAGGTGAAGAAATTTTCATCTTCGTGCTCGTATAAGAGTAGTCCTGATTGTATTTTATTTCCACGGAGGTTATAGTTCAAGATAAAATCTCTATTCGATGGATTTTCATTGCTCTTGGATAAATAGATTTCCGCAGTTTTGACATCCGGATACCTCACATTTACTTTATGGCTACTGCAATTGATGTTTTGAATAATCATTCCCGCATTGATGGCAACGGTCATATCAAAATCAAAAGTGTCGGAAATTCCCCTTGTGGTATACGGCATGTTGAAGCTTTCTGTGTTTTTTAAACTTTCGTCCGTAAATCGGGGTCCTACAACCGCCGGAGCCACAAATTGGTATTCCTCATTAACAGGCAGCAACATTTCGGTATAATAAATATCTATTGTAATCTCATCCTTCGGCATAATATTACCGACATTCATTTGAAATACATTAGGTCTGTCTTGGTCTAGTTTTGCTGCACGTTTCCCTTCGCTCAAAGCTGTCTTATACACTTTTTGAGCTTCTTCCCGCTCTAATATTTTGGCGTTCACGATGCGTTCACCAATCGTCATTTGCATTTTATGCACCGCTGCTTGCGTTGAAAGTGGAAATACATATTTGGCCTCGATGGCTTGGGTTCCCTTGTTTTGATACACCTGAGTAACACGGACATGAGCGATAGCTCCAGAAATCTGGACATCAGTTTTGGAAGCCTTTAACGGAATCGATGCATCTTTAGTGGATATCAATAAATATGGACTGTCAGTCTGTTGTGCTAAACCAATGTAAGTGCTACAGAAAAGTAAAATTGTACAAAGTAGTTTCATAATAATACATTTAGATTACTGTTATTTTTACCAAATGTAACCGTGAAAAGGAAGGCCTATTAGACCCGTTTTAGAATTCGTCGAGCATAAACTAGAATTCGTTGCGGATAGAGAGAATGGAATTAAATATTTGGAGGTGTATCGATATAAGTTAGCCAGAAGAGGAAGTAAAGTAAAAACAAAGGAGACAACGAAATGTTATTCAAAATGAAGGAAATTGAATACCTTGAAAAGATTACCGAGAAAACTTGTGAGATTACCGTATTTGGAAAAGGATTTATGGTAAAACAGTTGAAATCAATCTATCTGAGATAAAATTATAATTAAGAAGATAATCCTCCTCCCTGTAATCTCTTGCTAAATGGAAGTGGCAGATACCTCATCATCCTTTTTAGTAATCTTTGACATCCCTAATTCAGGAATCACCAATAAAGGCACTTGCGTATGAAACGCAACTCTTTTTATAACAGGTTCACGTGTCATACGTTCCATATAACTGTGCTGATAATTCAACATCGCCAGCAAATGAATGTCGAGTTCCTCGCTAAAAACCTCCAAGGTTTTTGAAACGGAATTCAGTTCTGAAACCGTATGCACATAATGCTCGACTTCTTTAAGATACTTAAGCAACATGTTTAGATTGAACTGCTGTAATTCAGTCAATGCCTCAATTTTGTATTGCACATGAACAATGCGTATTACCGCATCAAATGTTTTTGCCATTTCGATAAGTGGCTGCAATTCCGATGTCGTATAGAATCGATTAAAATCGGTCGCAAAAGCTATTTCTTTTGGTGTAGTGAATTCAAAATCCTGAGGAATGGCCGAAACTGGGCAGTCTTTTACACTTTTGATAATACGAACGGTGTTACTTCCCATAAAAACTTCTTCCATGCCAGAAGCACCTTTGGTTCCAGTTACAATTAAGTCAATACCTATTTCTTCAATTGTTTCCTTGATTTCATCCACAAGAAAGCTAAAAGAAGAGATGGTCTTAAAATTATGTTTTGAGTTTTTAGATGTTTTACCAATACGTTCTACCCAATTTTGAAGACCTCTTTTTGATTGAAGGTGAGCTCCATTTTCAATGGAACCACCATCAAGGGTTGCCGCCATAAAGCGACTACTTGCAATCGCCGGTGTGTATGTATTTAACAGGTGAAAAACGCATTCTTCGTTTTTGAAGAGTTCAAGTGCATATTTCGTAGCATTCCATGCGTTCTCTGAAAAATCCGTCGGTATGAGTATATTCTTCATCTACATTTTATTGTAATCTTTGAAGTAAAAGTAAATTGATAGTTTGCCGCGGACTATGACATTTGTTAGCTTTTATGAAGTAACGAAAATTCAAAATCCGTCTATCAAATCTTGGAGTTGTTTCTCGTTAGCAACTCCTATTTGTTTGCCAGAGGTTTTGATAAAGCCCTTTTTCTTGAATTCAGAAATTATTCGGATACAAGATTCCGTGGCTGTACCCACAACATTTGCATAATCTTCACGGGACAGGGTAAGTGTTAGAAACCCGTCTTCGGTTTCCCCATAGTTGTTTTTTAAATACAGGAAAGCCTCTGCCATACGTTGCTTTACCGTTTTTTGGGACATATTCACGATGACGTCATCAGCCTCTTTGAGGTCATGCGCCATATGCCGAAGTACCTCAACCGCAAAATTCGGATTTGTATTCAAGGTATTTGAAATGATTTCCTTTGGAATAAAACACACTTCCATATCATTAACGGCAACCGCACTAAGATTTGTAGATTCTTCAGCTATTACCGAACGTTGTCCGATTACCTCACCTTTACTTGCTAGTTTTACAATTTGGTCCTTACCATTTGCACTAAGTTTTGATAATTTTGAAACGCCATCTCGTACGCAAAAAATTCCATCGAGCTTCTCCCCTTCTTGAAAAAGAGCTTCCCCCTTTTTGATTGTCTTATACACTTTTGAATCGGAAACCTTTTTCAATTCCTCCTTGTTCATGGCCCGTAATGAGTTGAACTGTCGAACGATACAATTTTCACATCTGCTTTCCATGATTTTGCTTTTTATACCTGATGTTGTAAAGGTAGTCTGGCACAATTAATTAAAACCTGATAAATATCATGTTTTAAGAAATCATCTGTACTCAACTTTGTCAAAGGTATAAGCAAATGTAATTATGACGAGTAACCAATGTTACCATTGTGGTGATGACTGCGGAAAAAAAATCATCCTGTTCGATGAAAAAAATGTAAACTCCGTATTGGAATCTATGGATATTTTGATGCGCACGCCTACCCTAGTTGATGGGGCAGTGATGCCTGATGCTTGTCCGGCTGGACCTAAAGGAACTATTCCCGTTGGTGGAGTTGTTGCTGCTAAGAATGCCATTCACCCAGGTATGCATAGCGCTGATATCTGCTGCTCAGTGATGTTGACGGATTTTGGTTCAGCTGACCCAAAGGATGTCTTGAATGCCGCACATACCAGTACACATTTTGGTCCTGGTGGACGAGATAGAAATGCCCAGTATCGATTTCCTACGGAACTGTTAGAAGCATTTGAAAGAAATTATTTCCTTAGGGATAATCAAATGATTCAAATTGCGAGAACACATTTAGGAACACAAGGTGATGGAAACCATTTCTTGTTTGTTGGAATTTCAAAAGAAACCGGAAACGCCATGTTAATTACCCATCACGGTTCGCGTGGTCCTGGCGCTCGGTTGTACACCAAAGGGATGAAAATTGCTGAACGTTTCAGAAAAGAACTTTCTCCAGAAACCTTAAAGCAGAATGCGTGGATTCCCTTTGATACGGAAGAAGGTGAAAACTATTGGCATGCTTTGCAAATCATAAGAGCATGGACAAAGAAAAACCATGAAGTTATTCATGATGCTACTTTGGAAGCTTTGGGGGTCAAAATTGAAAACCGTTTTTGGAACGAACATAATTTTGTATTCCAAGATGATGATGTTTTTTATCACGCAAAAGGTGCTACACCTTTGGATGCCAAATTTATGCCTGATATTACGGGTCCAAGATTGATTCCGTTGAACATGGCCGAACCTGTATTAATAGTTGATGGAAGTACTACAGCAACAAACTTAGGTTTTGCGCCTCACGGTGCAGGTCGAAACATGAGTAGAACACAGCATAAGAAAAACAAAGCTGAGTTCACTAATGAAGAAGTATTCTTTGAAGAAACCAAAGGATTGGATGTGCGTTTCTTCTCGAATGAGATTGATGTTTCTGAATTGCCTAGTGCCTATAAAAATGCAGCTGCAGTTAGAGGCCAAATGGATGAATTTGGTTTAGGTACGGTTCAAGATGAAGTGATGCCTTACGGGTGTATCATGGCTGGGGATTGGATGAAGAATGCGCCTTGGAAGAAGAAGCCCAGAAATCGATAATATTTGGAAGTTATACATATAAAATCACATCTTTGTAAAACAAATGACACCGAGAAAGTTACATATCATGCAACAAATAGAGCTTTGGCTCTGCGATTTTCGCTCAGAATATAGTGAGCGAAACGGACGCTATGTGACTTTATCCAACAGTTGATTCTATGAAATAACTCGATTAAGCGATAAAATGAAAGCGTCCAATTACAATTGGACGCTTTTTTTGTGGAATTTTTTAAAGTTAAATGTGAAAAGAAGTAAACGAATAAAATAGCATAGTTGAAACAGAAAACAATTGGTAGACAGACAGTTGTAATAAATGTTCAAAATCCGCAATATGACGGACAGGGATTCTATTGTTCATATTTCAATGTAACTATCTGATTATCAATAAATTAAATTGATTTTTTCTTGTGTAATTTAAAAATCGTTTTCATCTTTGCACCGTCATAACTTATAAACCCATACAAATGGAAT
>NZ_VATY01000019.1 GCF_005885635.1 Maribacter algarum (ex Zhang et al. 2020) | reverse complement strand
CAACGGTTGGGCTAAGGTTTGTTGCTGTGATTGGTCCGAAGGACAATCCAGCCGAACCTAAAGATAGCTTTTTACGCGTGATTTCCGTTTAGGAAATCCGCAAGCAATGAATTTTAAGCTTTGTTGTAACACGCTTTTATTATTCAATTTTGAATATTAATGGCAGTTGAAGGTTTTTACTATTCTCTTCGGTCAAATAGTGAAACTGCATACCCCAACCATTATCAAAAGCTAAAACCCCATAATGTGTGTTGAAAAGTACGTTCCCCATTCCGTCCGGAATCGGTTCATTAGGTTCATATCGGTCAAAATTTATATCTGAATTTAAAAACTCCTTTTCCGTAAGCTCAAATTGCTCGGGACCAAAATAAATTTCCTCTTTGTATTTTGAGTAATCGAAAACCATATTTTTAGTTGAGTCCTCAAGATTTTTATAAATGAACGCTATCGAACTGTCCTTTTCAACCTTAGTCAATTCATAATTATTTGTGCGAACGAGACTGTCCAAGTCATAAACAATTAGTTGTCTTGAATATGTTTCAACAGAATTCTTTTTTTTTGATTGAGAACAACCGATTAAGAATGCAAATCCTAAATATAGTAGTTTTTTCAAATGTGTTACAACGGT
>NZ_VATY01000018.1 GCF_005885635.1 Maribacter algarum (ex Zhang et al. 2020) | reverse complement strand
CAACCGTTACCCAAAATATGAAAAAGCTTATTCCACTACTATTGTTTACATTCTTATTTGTCAGTTGTAAACCTGATGTGAAATCTGTAAAGAAAGAAGTTGGACTTAAAACGGAGACATCTCAAAAAGATAAAAAATACGAGGAGGGACGCTCGCTCTTCTTAATAAACTGCGCTTCTTGTCACTCTACTCAAATGAACAAAATAATGACCGCACCAGCATTAGGTGGAGTAACTAAACGGCGTGAAAAAAAATGGCTCTATGATTACACAAGAAATTCAATGGAAATGTTTAAAAATGGAGACAGTATTGCTGTAGAGTTGCGGAATCAAGGATGGGCATTAATGACTTCCTTTCCTGACTTGACCGATGAAAAACTGGACATAATATATTACTTCGTTGAAAAAAAGTTTGAAATAGGAGACGAAATAAGAGTTATGGATTAAAATACTTTGGGTAACAAAACCTATAAACAATACGGGCTTCGGGCTTAATCACAGGGTTTGTGTATTTTTATGAAGTCCGCAAAATCTTTGGGATTTTGCTTTTTAGCGGGACAAAGAAAAAAAGAAAACCAAAAGATTTCGCTATGTGCGTGGCGGAAAGCAAACGCTAGTTTGCTCCCGTACTGTTCATAGCTCAACCGTT
>NZ_VATY01000017.1 GCF_005885635.1 Maribacter algarum (ex Zhang et al. 2020) | reverse complement strand
CAACCGTTGGCAACAATATCGAAAATATTTGCAAATGATGCGTTTTTGGTGTAAATTAGAACCAAAATGTTATTATTATGGCTAGACAGAGCATATCGTTTACCCGACCAAATGATGAATGGTTAAAAACGCAAGTTGATAATCAAGAATATTCAAGTAAAAGCGAACTTGTTAATGACTTAATTCGTCAGGCTAGAAACCAACAAATCGAAATTGACTGGATTAGAGCTAAATTGGAAAAGTCTGAAAACAGCGGATTTACCAATGATAGCAAGGAACAAATCTTAGCACAATCCAAGTCTAAACTTAATGACTAAGTATAGATTAAGTAATGATGCAAAAGATGACCTAGTACGCATTCATCGTTATGGAATCAAAAAATTTGGAGTGCAACAAGCAGACATATATTTCGAAACATTTTTCGAATATTTTGACATTATAGCTAAAAGTCCTTACTCATTTGAATCTGTTGAATACATAAAAAAAGGGTATCGGAGATGTGTCTGTGGTTCGGACAGTATTTACTTCAAAATCAATAATGATAAGGTGGACATCATGGCGATTGTAGGAAAACAGGATTTGAAAAATATACTCTAAACTGAACGCAAAAATACTGTTGCCAACAAAGCCTATGAATTAATTGCTATGGATTTTCCTCACGGAAAATCTTTCGCAATTATCATTAACTTAGCTAGTACGCTGGAAATATCCTACGGACATTTCCGCAACTAATCATAGCCGAACCGTT
>NZ_VATY01000016.1 GCF_005885635.1 Maribacter algarum (ex Zhang et al. 2020) | reverse complement strand
CATAGCCGAACCGTTACCTGCAAGCTGAAAAATCATTTTTTTATGAAGAAATCTCATCACATTTTAATATTGATTCTTTTAGCTACCGAAATTACGTATGCCTGCTCCTGTCCATTTAGAAAACTAGCAGAAATGCAAAAGCGGGAAATTGAAAATTCAGAATGCATTTTTGTTGGAAAAGTTACAGAGGTAAAAGAGGATTTAACATATAAAATAACCGTAATGGAATCTCTGGACGGTGGAGACTTGCAAGGAAACATATATATCGGACAAAATTGGAAAACTTGCTATCCTTATGTTGAGGAAGAAGGAACGTGGCTATTTTATGGGAGAATGGAAAACGGATTTTTTAAATTAAATACCTGTGGTCTTAGTAGAGCGTTTGACAATCCATTTGCACCTACATCCGAATCTAAAGAGCTCGATGAATATGAAGCCAAAATGGAATTGAAAAATATAACCGACGTAGAAATTTTAAATGGAATGTTCAGAATAGACTTAGCGAATGAGATAGCAGCTTTAAGAAAACGAAGAGACTACACGGTAAAAGCCAGCAGGTAACAAAACCTATAAACAATACGGGCTTTGGGCTCAAACGAAAGGTTTGAGTATTTTTATGAAGTCCGCAAAATCTTTGGGATTTTGCTTTTTAGCGGAACAAAGAAAAAAAGAAAACCAAAAGATTTCGCTATGTACGCGGCGGAAAGCAAACGCCAGTTTGCTCACGTACTGTTCATAGCTCAACCGTT
>NZ_VATY01000015.1 GCF_005885635.1 Maribacter algarum (ex Zhang et al. 2020) | reverse complement strand
GGCAATTCAAGATGTGTCATTGTCATGACAATCTTGCTTTTTCTCCCGAAGGTCCTTTAGATTAAAGGCCCTTGGTCGCAAAAGTTAAAGACATATGTTGATAATGATTCAAGAGGGGGGTCTGGGGGGAGACTCATAACTTTAAAGTAGTTGATAACTAAAAACCGGGGGAGGCAAGGTGAACTATCCGAAGGTCTGATCTAGTATCATTTTGCGAAGTAGTCCTGGCCTCCCTTTTAGTTGCAATGGCAAATTAGAATCTTAAGTAGGACTTATTAAAGGTATTGGCATGGCAACAATTCCGGTTTGTAAAAACTATAGTATTATGGATAAATTTAATAAGAAAAAGTATTTTATCGGGGTCGACATCAGCAAGACGGTATTGGACCTGGCCTTGTTGAGGGAAGGGGACTACGACTCCTTTACCGAGTTGAAAACCAAGAACTCCATTGACGGGTTCAACGGAATCATGGAGTGGATCCAAAAAGAGGGGGTTCAATTAAGAGACTGTGCATTTTGCATGGAACACACGGGAACATACGGACTTCTGTTTTATGCATGGCTGGCCCAAATAAAGATTTTGTTCTGTGTGGAGTCGGGGCTGCACATCAAACGGAGCCTGGGTATGACCAGGGGCAAAAACGATGCGGTCGACGCCAGAAGGATCGCCGACTATTTAGCTACCCACAGGGCGAAATTAAAGCCCTTTGAAATGCCATCTCCCTTACTGGTCAAGATCAAGCAACTACTGACCTATCGTGAACAAATGGTACGGATCAGGACCTCTTTAAAGAACAGTCTCAAAAGCCATGAACAATATCGAACTATCAGCGGTCTGGATAATATCGTTGCACAGATCAAGGAGCAGATAGACCGACAGGATCAAATAATAATCGGTATAAAGCAACAAATAACCGACATCATAGAGAGCGACCAAGAGCTGCGAAAAAATTATCGGCTTATGGCATCGGTCAAGGGCATCGGATTGATCATAGGGGCTTTCATGCTTGTGTCGACGAACAACTTCACAAGTTTTGACAACGGAAGAAAGTATGCCTGTTATGCCGGTATTGCGCCCTTTGAGTTTACTTCGGGAACTTCTATAAGGGGCAAGACCAGAACGAGCAAGTTTGGGAACAAGATTATCAAAACGCTCCTTAACAATGGAGCAAATTCCGCAATCAGATATGATAAACAAATAAAAAAATACTATGAAAGAAAACGTGGAGAGGGAAAGGACCATAAGGTCATTGTCAATGCGGTATGCTGTAAACTTGTCAATCGAATTTTTGCTGTAATCCGAAGACAATCACCCTTTGTTGAAGTTTATGAACAAAATTTTATCAATTGATTTGGTTTTCTCTTAGAATTCGCAAAAGAAAAA
>NZ_VATY01000014.1 GCF_005885635.1 Maribacter algarum (ex Zhang et al. 2020) | reverse complement strand
GATGATGCAGGTACTGATGATCAAATTGCATCCGAAGTTAATATTACCGACGCTGGAGGTAACTTTACAGCGACGGAGGTCGAAGGTGCGCTAGCGGAACTCGCTGCTGGTAGTACAGACGATCAGAACATTGAAAATCTGGCACTTAATGGGGCCACCAACGAACTGACAGTGGGAATCGAAGACGGAACAAGTCAAACAGTCGATCTTTCAGGCTTAGTCGGGACTGATGACCAAGATGCTACGGAAGTAAACTTGAATGCAGCCGTAGATGTTGATGGCGATGGAAACAACGAAACGACGGTCCAAGAAGCTATCGAGGACTTAGCTGCAGATAGCACAGATGATCAGAACATCGAAAGTCTAGGAGTAGATACTACCACAAATGTATTGACCGTCGGTATCGAGGATGGTACAAGCCAAACAGTAGATCTTTCTCATTTAGATGATTCTGGAACAGATTCTCAAAACCTTAGTAACACAGTAGTTACGGCAAATGAAAGTGTTGAGATTCAAATTTCTAATGGAACGAATACCACTATAGATATTCGTGATGCAGATTCAGATATAACAAATGAACTTTCTTTACTCGGTACAGGAGCACCAACTGTTACCCCTAGTAACCCTGGTGTTACCTACGTGGACCAGACTGCAGGACAATTGTATGTTTATAATGGTACGGCTTGGGAGGCAGTTGGGGGTAATGCCAGTCCTGATTTAGATGGTGACCCAACCAATGAGCGAAACACGGCTTTCAATGTAAGTGGAGGAAATTTGAATATTACGGACAGCGGTGGAACTCTATCCGTTCCGGTAGCTTCTTTAGGGACTGATGATCAGACGGCTACTGAGGTAGTTTATGATAATACCACATCGGGATTAACCGCAACAGATACTCAGGCGGCTATTGATGAACTTTCTGCAGGTAGTACAGATGACCAAAACATCGAAAGTCTAGGAGTTGATACTACGACCAATGTATTGACGGTAGGTATCGAGGATGGCACAAGCCAGACAGTGGATCTTTCCCATTTAGATGATGCAGGTACTGATGATCAAATTGCATCCGAAGTTAATATTACCGACGCTGGAGGTAACTTTACAGCGACGGAGGTCGAAGGTGCGCTAGCAGAACTCGCTGCTGGTAGTACGGACGATCAGAACATTGAAAATCTGGCACTTAATGGGGCCACCAACGAACTGACAGTGGGAATCGAAGACGGAACAAGTCAAACGGTCGATCTTTCAGGCCTAGTCGGTACTGATGACCAAGATGCAACCGAGGTAAATTTGAACGCTGCGGTAGATGTTGATGGCGATGGAAACAACGAAACGACGGTCCAAGAAGCTATCGAGGACTTAGCTGCGGGCAGTACGGATGATCAGAACATCGAAAGTCTTGGGGTTGATACAACAACAAACGTGTTGACGGTAGGTATCGAAGATGGAACAAGCCAGACAGTGGACCTTTCACATTTAGATGATGCCGGCACTGACGACCAGGATGCAACCGAGGTAAATTTGAACGCTGCGGTAGATGTTGATGGCGATGGAAACAACGAAA
>NZ_VATY01000013.1 GCF_005885635.1 Maribacter algarum (ex Zhang et al. 2020) | reverse complement strand
GTAAACGAATAAAATAGCATAGTTGAAACAGAAAACAATTGGTAGACAGACAGTTGTAATAAATGTTCAAAATCCGCAATATGACGGACAGGGATTCTATTGTTCATATTTCAATGTAACTATCTGATTATCAATAAATTAAATTGATTTTTTCTTGTGTAATTTAAAAATCGTTTTCATCTTTGCACCGTCATAACTTATAAACCCATACAAATGGAATCTTTAAAAAGACATATACAATTATTGGAACTATATCTCTGTTCGCCGAAATGGTTTGAACGGTTTTATAGTGATCAACTGTCCATTTGTAAACAAAGGAGAAATACGTGTATCATGTGTTGACGTCATAGACAACATTCACATATGTACAGAGCATCTCCGATAAAGAGATGCTTTTTTTATGCGTAAGGTTTATTGAAAAAAGGAAGAGCAAGCCAAAGGGCGGTGGCCACACTCTTGAAAAGTGATCGGAGTAACCAGTCTCGTGTGGGTTTGACTCCCACCTCTTCCGCAATTGGAGGGTAGGCAAATACTGGTTTGTTGCGCTCGCCTGCTAAGCGAGTCTGCTTAAGGTAGTGAAGGTTCAATTCCTTTGCCCTCCGCCAAATTGACATGGTGGCTGAATGGTTAAGGCAATGGTCTGCAAAATCATTTTTTATGAGTTCGAATCTCATCCTTGTCTCTAAATATTATGGAAGTATTGAGCAATTGGCTGGCTCGCCTGACTGTAAATCAGGTTCAGAAATGACATGTAGGTTCAAGTCCTACTACTTCCACTTTAGTACCGTAGTTCAAAGGCTAGAGCGCCCGACTGTCTATCGGGAAGGTACGGGTTCGAGTCCCGTCGGTACTGCGAAACTGGGAAGATAACGGTGGTTAGTTTACCCGCTTTGGAAGCGGGAGGTCGCAAGTTCGAATCTTGCTTCTCAGACTTTTGCTCTGTTCGTATAACGGTAGTACGCCTGACTTTCTATCAGGAAACAGGGGTTCGATTCCCCTACAGAGTACAAAATGAGGTATAACTCAGTTGGTAGAGTACCGTGCTTTTAACACGGGAGTCTTAGGTTCGAGTCCTAGTGCCTCAACAATTGCAGGGATGGCGAAATGGCAAACGCAGCTGGTTTAGAACCAGTACTCTGAGAGTTCGAATCTCTCTCCCTGTACGATGCCCCATTAGCCCAATTGGCAGAGGCAAAGGACTTAAAATCCTTAAAGTCCAAGTTCGAATCTTGGGTGGGGTACAGTATAAGCTTATGGTGTAATGGATAGCACGCAAGGTTTCTACCCTTGAGGTAAGAGTTCGAATCTTTTTAGGCTTACGACTAGACTCGTGATGTAACGGTTAGCATACAAGGTTTTGATCCTTGTTGTAAAGGTTCAAATCCTTTCGAGTCTTCAAATGGTGTCTCTAGCTTATCTGGTAAAGCGTCCCACTGTGAATGGGAGGAACAGGGTTCGAGTCCCGGAGTACACCCAAAAGGGAACAGTAGCAAAGATGGTCAATGCTGCGGATTGAAGATCCGAAGATACAGGTTCGAGTCCTGTCTGTTCCACCATAGGAGTATAGTTCAATTGGATAGAACGCTGGGCTACGAACCTAGAAATGCGAGTTCGAGTCTTGCTACTCCTGCTAAAGACAAAAGAAATTTTAACTACGCATAATAATTGCGCAGTTGTGTTTCAGTTTTGTGGAGTAATTAGAAAATACCTCTTTAGCTTAAAAGGAAGAGCTGTGGTAAAAGCTATTGATCGTAGCCACGGAGTGATTGGAAGATGTTGTTAGCGGCGTGCCTGCTAATGAATAGAATTTGCAGAAGCACCGAAATGGTCAA
>NZ_VATY01000012.1 GCF_005885635.1 Maribacter algarum (ex Zhang et al. 2020) | reverse complement strand
TTTTGAGATGTCTCCGTTTTAAGTCCAACTTCTTTCTTTACAGATTTCACATCAGGTTTACAACTGACAAATAAGAATGTAAACAATAGTAGTGGAATAAGCTTTTTCATATTTTGGGTAACGGTTGGGCTAAGGTTCGTTGCTGTGATTCGTCCGAAGGACAATCAAGCCGAACCTAAAGATAGCTTTTTGCGCGTGATTTCCGTTTAGGAAATCCGCAAGCAATGAATTTTAGGCTTTGTTAGCCTTTCGTTATTCTTTCTTTACAATCTCTTTTTTGATTAGGTTGATTATATCCTCAATTTTACTCTTTACGCCAAGGGATTGTAAATTTGTATATTCAGTATTGGTATATGTCAATGCCATATAATCTTCCATATCAGGATTGTTGACCAATCCAAAAGGACTATTTGTATTGAATAGATTCTCAGCCATTTTTTTCCTTTTTATATCTATCATTTCTATTTTTGATTGAAAAGAGTGATCGGTCATATTATTAGATAAAACTGCACCTAATTGGTAATTGTCTATTAAAAAGGGAAAGAGTCTTTCTTCTATTAAGTTAAACGATACCATTTCTTCTTCTCGCAACTCACTTAAAAAACTAGGGAAGGCGGTTATACTATTTCTTAATTCTGTATTGGTCAGATAGTACAATTTGCCAGAATTAGTAAGCTCATTAGTAACACCTAATTCAGCATCAAAGGTTGGCCTTGTTAGTGTTCTTGCAATATGCATATTTAGACTATCAACATTAATTTGAGATTCTATGAGACCTCTATAATCTAAAATTGTCAATGAGGATTTCATGATGTCATCCCTAGTTTCAATTTTACTATTAAGTTGTATCAAATTATTCGAGTATTCGTTTAATAACTGAGTCAATAGTATGGTTTCCTGTTTGCCGTTTTGATGCCTTTGATTCCAATTACTGACTTGCAATGCCAAAAGTATACCGATCATTACTAGCACAATTTCGCCAACTGCATATTTGAGATATTTTCCAGTCTTGTTTTTCTTTATAAGGTCGTAGCGTATTTTTCTAAAGAATTTTATCATTGGTTTCTTAGTTGGTTATAATGAAGGCTAACGGCTGGGCTAAGCGTAGTGCGGAGGCAAGGAAACTTTTCGTTTCCGTCTGCGCGCGAAGCTAAAGCTTATTGTTTAGTTTTATTTTTTATTGTCCAAAGCTAAATCCATAAGATTTAGCGACATTATAAATATACACAGACCTTTCGATTTAGCCCTAAAGTCCGCATTACGTTTAGGTTTTGTTAGCAAAAGTATTTTCCACCAAGATTACGTTTCAGGCGATTCAATTCCGTTTGCGAAGAGCTTTTCAATTCCGACTGCATAAACTTTGGCAGTTCCATTTACGTTCTACTCCGTTCAGTTTTTATTGCTTACTATATTTGGGTATAAGTAGCGATAATTACAGGAAAGGCAAGATTATATTTTAATTATTTTTTTTGAGAGTTATATAATTATTGGAAGAGGATAGAGTCAATGTCCCGTCTTTAACAGCTCTTATTTGATATACTATTTTTCTGGAGGAAGTTGTAATGGTGAGTGTATTATTATCAGAAAGACTCCAAGTACCAGAAGTTATTTTCTTATTCTTCACAAATGAAATAGAAAAGTCTTTTTTAAAAGAATACTTGTCTTTAAATCTAGGGTAGGGATTTGATCTATATTTTGAATGAGTTACTGCCGTTGTGAACCAAACTCCTATTAAATCCTCTTCATTGATTCTATTTTGGAAAGTGGAATCTAATTCTTGAATACTTTTAAAATTTTCTCGATTTGATTTAGAAATTTGATTTTCCTGACCAAAACTTAATAAACCAAAAAAGATGATAAACAAAGCTATTAATTCTCTCATAAAATGATTGAAACAAGAATCATTCCAATTTAAGAACCGCAATTAACATTGTAACAGGTTTATATATTTATTACGGATTAATAGTAAATATTACATTTAGGGTCATTTAATATTTTTGCTAACGGTTCGGCTATGATTAGTTGCGGCCAGAAATCCGTAGGATTTCCCGTCGCACCCTAAACATAGTAAAAATGCTTAGATTTTCCGCAGGAAAATCCCAAGCAATTAATTATAGGTTTTGTTGTGT
>NZ_VATY01000011.1 GCF_005885635.1 Maribacter algarum (ex Zhang et al. 2020) | reverse complement strand
AACAAAGCCTATGAATTAATTGCTATGGATTTTCCTCACGGAAAATCTTTCGCAATTATCATTAACTTAGCTAGTACGCTGGAAATATCCTACGGACATTTCCGCAACTAATCATAGCCGAACCGTTGTCATTAATAGCCCAAAAAAAATCGAGCAGGACTGGCTAAAAGCGGTATTTTTTTGGTATTCAATCGAAAGTTTCCGCAAGAATTGAAAATCGTACTTAAAAAAATATTGGACTATCTTGGCAGGTTTGCGTATTTTAAAGAGATTGCAACATCCTTTAAATTTTGCTTAGAATAGGAAAAAGTACATAATAATAAAAACTTTCTAGCCATGCGAAAAAGATTGCCAACCCATTTGCTTTTTCTTTTACTATTTCTAGTATCAAATTCAGTGTTATCACAACAACCTGAATATATCATTGGTGAGCTAATAGATTCCAAAACGCAAGAACCTATTGCCTTTGCCAGTATTCGAATAAAGAATCAAGCTTTAGGCATTATTTCGAATACGGATGGAAGTTTCAAAATTCCTTTAAAGTATAAAGAATACGGTGATATCATCGAGATATCCTCTATGGGATATCAAACAAAAGAGATCTTGATTCATAATCTTTCGGTCTATGAGTTGAACAATGTTAGACTGCTACCTGCACTTTTTGAACTAGAAGAGACAATCGTAAGAGGAGAGAAAAAACGAAGACTTTCCGCTATGCAAATTGTGCAGAGGGCTATCGCGAATATTCCTAAAAATTATCCGCAAAATTTGTTTTCAACCGTTGGTTATTATCGAGACTATCAATTGAAGGCAAATGAATATGTTAATTTGAACGAGGCAATTCTTGAAGTTTTTGACTCGGGTTTTGGTAAAATAGATACGACAACCACATTGGTGCAGATTTATGATTATAAAAAAAACTTGGATTTCGAACGTGATACACTTTCAGACGATCCATACGATTATAAACGCTCGCGAAAAATAGTCGACAATGCGTTTCTCCAAAAATATGGGGGAAACGAGTTTTCAATATTGAGGGTGCATGATGCAATACGGAATTTTAATGTGAACTCATACTCATTTGTAAACCGTTTTGATATTGACCTATTGCGAAACCATATTTTTTCTAGGGACAATAGTACCTACATAAACGGTGAGGCAGTCTATGCCATAACATTTCGCAAGAAATACCCTAATTTTCGTACTGGATCCCCTAAGAACAGTGCCTTCGGGGTGTTATATATTTCACACGGTGATTTCGCCATTCATAAAATGGAGTATGTCGTTTACGATGAGAGAAAACGTACATCAAAAGGTACATTGAATCGACATAAGGGCAGGGGGACGCTTTTGTTCGAGGTGATTTCCGAATACCGTCGAAACAAAAATAAGATGTATCTAAATTATATTTCGTTTCAAAACAGTTTCATTTTGTGGGAGCCTCCTAAATTTAAAATAGATGATATACTTATAGATTTAAAATATGAAGAGAATGTGGTGCTGAAAAATGGCTCCATTAAAGTTCTGTATAATAGAACGCCCAGAGAAGAAGAGGCGGTAAAACCTGAAAACTATCGGGTCCGATTTAATGGTAAAAGACTGAAAATAAATAAAGTAGTGGTTTTTAAAAATATTGTGTCACTTTTTCCTGATATGGCTCAAAAAGAGAGAAATGAAATGTTAGTACAGCTTGCTGAAAATGAAAAGAATCCGATTGCTCTTAACAAAATACTTTCAGTAGACGTCGAACCGATTCATGATATAGATGGTAACGTACTTAACAAATGGGAGAAACGTGACTATAACCAATTTCGAGAGTACTTCGTACAACAGGTAAAACCCAATACCCATTTGCCTGCTCAGGGCAAATTTATGAACAAAAGAAAACCCATTTTCGAAGATCAGCCAGTTGTTCGCCCAGACAATTTCGATGATTATTGGATGAATACGCCTCTTCAAAATATAAAAACTAAAGGCACTTCAAACAATAATTAATTTAGAAACTCATATAGGGATATCATAAATTAAGCTATCTAGTTTTTAGCAAAAAAAGCTCATCAAATAGATTCGCTACTTATTTAAAACCTTATTTTTTTAAGAGTAGACTTCACTCTATCTCAACTATTATCCAGGTAAACTCTTTAATAAATTTGTGCAATGGACTTTACTCAGGCGGAATTTAGGGACGTAAAAAGTTTGCGGTTGAAGGCAATCGAAATACAATCGGTGTGGCTGAAACTTAGCAATCTAGGGAGAAGATAACATAATCGTGCGTGATTACCCTTGTGGGTCGCTACTAATGACAACAATGGCTATAGCAAATAGGGCATAAAGTGCTATATTTAAAGGCTTGGTCTTATATACTAAGTCCGCCAAATCTTTTGGATTTGGCAATTAAAAAAGAAAAATATAATTACAAAACAAAAAGCTTTGGCTAGCAGACCAGACGGAAACGAAAAGTTTCCTTGCCTGCCCTACTTGCCATAGCCGCACCGTTGTAACACATTTGAAAAAACTACTATATTTAGGATTTGCATTCTTAATCGGTTGTTCTCAATCAAAAAAAAAGAATTCTGTTGAAACATATTCAAGACAACTAATTGTTTATGACTTGGACA
>NZ_VATY01000010.1:2500-5618 GCF_005885635.1 Maribacter algarum (ex Zhang et al. 2020) | reverse complement strand
GTTTTTTATTTGAAGTTCATTGACAGATTGTAGAGACAGCGCACACATCCTTATAAGGGTGTGATGTAAAGTAAGAATCATATATATGGTTGGAAGAAATTCCGAACATATAAGAATTAGATCGAGATTACGGGGCTGGGGGATTTTTTTGATTGTTAGTACTTAACTATATTTAAAGATTAACGATGAAGAGTTTGATCCTGGCTCAGGATGAACGCTAGCGGCAGGCCTAACACATGCAAGTCGAGGGGTAACATGAAGTGCTTGCACTTTGATGACGACCGGCGCACGGGTGCGCACCGCGTATGGAACCTACCTTTTACAGGGGAATAGCCTTTGGAAACGAAGATTAATGCCCCATGGTACCTTTAGTAGCATTACTAGATGGTTAAAGCCTTCGGGCGGTAAAAGATGGCCATGCGTCCCATTAGCTTGATGGTAAGGTAACGGCTTACCATGGCTACGATGGGTAGGGGCCCTGAGAGGGGGATCCCCCACACTGGTACTGAGACACGGACCAGACTCCTACGGGAGGCAGCAGTGAGGAATATTGGACAATGGAGGAGACTCTGATCCAGCCATGCCGCGTGCAGGAAGAATGCCCTATGGGTAGTAAACTGCTTTTATACGGGAAGAAAAAAGGGTACGTGTACCCTACTGACGGTACCGTAAGAATAAGGACCGGCTAACTCCGTGCCAGCAGCCGCGGTAATACGGAGGGTCCGAGCGTTATCCGGAATTATTGGGTTTAAAGGGTCCGTAGGCGGGCAGCTAAGTCAGAGGTGAAAGTTTGCAGCTCAACTGTAAAATTGCCTTTGATACTGGTTGTCTTGAGTTATGGTGAAGTTGGCGGAATATGTAGTGTAGCGGTGAAATGCATAGATATTACATAGAACACCGATTGCGAAGGCAGCTGACTAACCATATACTGACGCTGATGGACGAAAGCGTGGGGAGCGAACAGGATTAGATACCCTGGTAGTCCACGCCGTAAACGATGGATACTAGCTGTCCGCTGCCTTGAGCAGTGGGCGGCCAAGCGAAAGTGATAAGTATCCCACCTGGGGAGTACGTTCGCAAGAATGAAACTCAAAGGAATTGACGGGGGCCCGCACAAGCGGTGGAGCATGTGGTTTAATTCGATGATACGCGAGGAACCTTACCAGGGCTTAAATGCATATTGACAGGTCTAGAGATAGACTTTCCTTCGGGCAATTTGCAAGGTGCTGCATGGTTGTCGTCAGCTCGTGCCGTGAGGTGTCAGGTTAAGTCCTATAACGAGCGCAACCCCTGTCGTTAGTTGCCAGCGAGTCATGTCGGGGACTCTAACGAGACTGCCGGTGCAAACCGTGAGGAAGGTGGGGATGACGTCAAATCATCACGGCCCTTACGTCCTGGGCCACACACGTGCTACAATGGTAGGTACAGAGAGCAGCCACGATGCAAGTCGGAGCGAATCTATAAAACCTATCACAGTTCGGATCGGGGTCTGCAACTCGACCCCGTGAAGCTGGAATCGCTAGTAATCGGATATCAGCCATGATCCGGTGAATACGTTCCCGGGCCTTGTACACACCGCCCGTCAAGCCATGGAAGCCGGGAGTGCCTGAAGTCCGTCACCGTAAGGAGCGGCCTAGGGCAAGATCGGTAACTAGGGCTAAGTCGTAACAAGGTAGCCGTACCGGAAGGTGCGGCTGGAACACCTCCTTTCTAGAGACGACGATTGAATAAATTACCAGTTCCGTTTGATCGATTTTATACTGAAACCATGTTTCAGTATACCCTGAACTCGATTCAGGGCCTATTCTAAGTAAGATTCGAAGTTTTACAAAGTGCGCAAAAATGTCTTTACGATCATGATATATAAGTAATTGCTTTTTTTGAAGGTATTTATACTGGATAGGGGAGTAGGGACAGTCCCGTAGCTCAGCTGGTTAGAGCGCTACACTGATAATGTAGAGGTCGGCAGTTCGAGTCTGCCCGGGACTACAGCCTAAGGCTGGTTTGTTATTGGGCATTTATGTTCATTACCGGATTGGTTTTGGAAACGTTCATTGAGAATAAAATACTGGAAATTTTAGAAGTTGAGTTAAAGGGTTATCACTCATAACTCTTAACTAATAACTCATCACTAAAAATGGGGGATTAGCTCAGCTGGCTAGAGCGCCTGCCTTGCACGCAGGAGGTCATCGGTTCGACTCCGATATTCTCCACCAGGCAATGCCTGGGGATGATTTGTTTATCTCTAGTGTATTTGCGTGTGAGCGGATAGATGATTTCATTGTCTATCGCGACTTGCGATGTTCATTGACATATTGGGACAGACTTATAATACCCGCACGGGTGTTGTAAGATTTGAGAATTAAAAGTTTTATATAGTAAAATAAGACACGAATTTTTTAAGTACAGAGTATAGAGTATTATCGAATACGGCAGAATTTGAAGGTTTGGCGACAAGCTGGAAAAGGGCGTATGGGGAATGCCTAGGCTCTCAGAGGCGATGAAGGACGTGATAAGCTGCGAAAAGCCATGGGGATCGGCACACACGATATGATCCATGGATATCCGAATGGGGCAACCCACTATGTTGAAGACATAGTATCCTTTAAGGAGGCGAACCCGGGGAACTGAAACATCTAAGTACCCGGTGGAAGAGAAAACAAAAGTGATTCCGATAGTAGCGGCGAGCGAAATCGGATTAGTCCAAACCGTTGTTGTTTCGGCAATAACGGGGTTGTAGGACCACGACATTCGAGGAGTTATGAACTAGAACAAGTTGGAAAGCTTGGCCATAGACGGTGATAGCCCGGTATAGGTAAAGACCTTTTAGATAGTGGTATCCTGAGTAGTGCGGGGCACGTGAAACCTTGTATGAATCCGGCGGGACCATCCGCCAAGACTAAATACTCCTGAGAGACCGATAGTGAACCAGTACCGTGAGGGAAAGGTGAAAAGAACCCTGAATAAGGGAGTGAAACAGATCCTGAAACCATACGCTTACAAGCGGTCGGAGCCCTTCGGGGTGACGGCGTGCCTTTTGCATAATGAGCCTACGAGTTACTTTTACTAGCAAGGTTAAGGACTTCAGGTCCGGAGCCGTAGCGAAAGCGAGTCTGAA
>NZ_VATY01000001.1 GCF_005885635.1 Maribacter algarum (ex Zhang et al. 2020) | reverse complement strand
TGAATCATTATCAACATATGTCTTTAACTTTTGCGACCAAGGGCCTTTAATCTAAAGGACCTTCGGGAGAAAAAGCAAGATTGTCATGACAATGACACATCTTGAATTGCCGCTCAACTTCAAATTAGACGTGATGTCAAATTGAAACAAAAATAGTATGGGTTATCACTCTAAGAAGGAGAGTATTAGGTATGTTTAAGAAAAACTGAAAATCAGTAGTAATTTAAGAAACAGATCAAATTGTGAATTGCAACAAGAAATAAATAGGGGATATAACGATTTACGCCCTATCTCGATTTTAATTAACGCTTACCTATCGGGACGCTATAAAATCGAGACAGGTTCCGGCGCAAGGTAAGTTATGGTAAGATTTGGGTTTGTAGTACGAAACTTCCCTTTGTCTGCTCACGATTAAGTACTGATTTAATTTATGTTAAAAATTGTTAAAAATTAAGGTGTTTGCAAATTGTTTGCAAATAAAAAGCCTCAGAAGTACCATATCCTCTGAGACCTTAAGTATACTAGTGATGGCACTAGGATTCGAACCTAGGACCGCCTGCTTAGAAGGCAGGTGCTCTATCCAGCTGAGCTATGCCACCGTTTTTTTCAAATGTGGGTGCAAACTTACTAAAAATTCTAGTTTCTGCTACTCTAAAAACCATCAAAAATTTAATAGAATTCAATCTAATTTAAAAGCCCTTGCCACTTGCCTCGAAGTTCCTAATCCTTCAATTCCCAACTCAACCTCATCACCGGGTTTTAGATAACGAGGTGGGTTAAATCCTAGACCTACACCAAATGGCGTTCCAGTAGAAATTATATCTCCTGGAAGCAAAGTCATAAATTGACTGATATAGCTAATTGATTCTGGAATATTAAAGACAAAATCGGAAGTATTACTGTTCTGTAATTGTTCTCCATTCACATTTAGCCATAAATTTAGATTGTGAGGGTCTGTAATTTCATCCTTGGTAGCAATAAAAGGACCCAAAGGCGCGAATGTATCACAGCTTTTTCCCTTTACCCACTGCCCTTCACGTTCTATTTGAAATTCCCGTTCGCTATAATCATTATGCAACACATACCCTGCCACATGATTCATGGCCTCTGACTCGGACACATAGGAAGCCTTTTTACCAATTACTACGGCTAATTCAACTTCCCAATCCGTTTTAGTGCTTCCTTTTGGAATAACCACGTCATCATTAGGGCCAACTATTGCTGAGGTTGCTTTGAAAAAAAGTACAGGTTCTTTCGGAATTGCCATACCCGCTTCCTCTGCATGTTTGGCATAGTTCAATCCAATACATACAATTTTAGACGGCCGACAAAGAGGAGCTCCCAAACGGGTGTTTTCATCTACTTTAGGACAATTATCCTTGTTCGCGTTCAACCAGTTTTGCAGTCTCTCCAAACTATCACCTCCAAAGAAATTTTCATCGTAATTTTGTCCAAAGCCAGTCACATCCAGACGTGTGCCATCTTCCAATTGCACTCCTGGTTTCTCACTGCCTATATCTCCAAATCGTATTAGCTTCATCCTATTATTTTTAATCTCCGTTTAACTTAATGAATCCTCCATCAATAGGGAAATCCGTTCCCGTAATGAATGAGGCTTCGTCTGAGCAAAGATAAAGTGCCAAATTGGCAACCTCGTTGGGTTTTCCCATACGCCCAATAGGTTGTGTTTGAGAAAGCTCCTTAAACTTTTCCTTTGTTGAATCAGGAAAATTATTTTTTAGATACCCATCCACGAAAGGTGTATGAATTCTTGCAGGTGAGATACTATTACAGCGTATTCCATAGTCCAAATAATCTTTTGCCACGGAATACATCATTGTGAGTGAAGCGCCTTTGGACATTGAATAGGCAAATCTATCTTTGATGCCTACCGTTGCGGCTATAGATGCCATATTAAGGATTACGCCTCCTTTTTCCTTCATGAAAGGAATTACGGCATGAATACAATTGTATACGCCTTTTACATTTACGCTATAAATTCTATCCAAGTCCGCCTCTGTTGTTTTCTCGACATTGCCGATGTGGGCAATACCTGCATTATTAATTAATATATCGATGGGTTTCCCTTCTCCAATTTCAGCGACGTTTTGAAGCACCTGTTCATGAATTGTAACATTGCAAGCGTGTGCCTCTGCCAAACCTCCTTCATTTTGAATCTTTTTAATTACCTCAGAAGCGGATTCTTCATTAAGTTCGAAAACATGAACCTTGGCGCCGTTGCCTGCCAAAGCGACCGAAATAGCTCGCCCTATTCCACTACCCCCCCCAGTAACTATCGCTGATTTTCCTTGAAGATTAAATTTCATTGATTGGCAATTTCACTTAAATATAGTTCAGTTTTTCGAAACAGAATCTTTCTTGGCAAACGAAGCCTGTATTTCTGGGTCAATACCTGTATTGATTTGTAAGGACGGATTGGCTATTCTTAACTGTTGAAGTGCCTCTTCAGTAACTTCCGTTTTCCATAAATAAATCTGTTCCAGATCTCCCATATTCCGGATAACGGATAGAGTATTATCACCGATCTGGGTGTCATATATTTTTAAGGTTCTTAGTTTGGAGAGCACCTTCAAAGTATCTGTCTCAGCATCGGTAATTGGAGTTCCATCAATCTCAAGCCACTCCAGGTTTTCAAAGGCAGCAATTTGACCCATTTCAACCTGACTTATCGGTAATCCGCTCACATCCATCTCTATGATATTTTGGGCAATTGACTTCAATTTCGTTACTAAATCTGAATGATACTCGGGCGGTTTATACATATTGATACTTAATGCGTCAACATTGCCCGCTAATCTTTTAATTGTCAAATAGTCAGAACTAAGCCTCGCAATGGTTGTATCGGCTACGGCAGGCAATTCTGCCCAAGTTCTCAGTTCATCCGGCTTTTTAAATTTCTCAATAAGTGCTGCAAGGGGTTCATCATTATCTAAATGACTAAACCGTAAAGTATCCGAAGCACCAAGGGCTATCCATCGTTCTAAGATTTGAATTTCATTTTCGGTAAGATTCTTTTCTCCCTCAGGGGGCATATGTTTTTCATCTGAAACTGGAAGATGCAACCTCTGAATCAATTCGCTTTCCTCAGAATTCCCAGGAATAATTGTCGCACCACTTTCACCTCCTTTTAAAAGTTGGGATAAACTGGTCATCAGTAATTCCCCTTTCTGTTTATTTGGATTATGACAATTTACACATGATTCATCAAGAATTCTTGCTACTATATCTTTATAAATCAATGGGTTTTCAGGAATTTCCTCTTGTCTCTTCTCAGTAGGAAGCGCCAAAAATTCTTCCCCATGGGTTACCATTCCCCCATAGTGTCCCGTGAAACCGATTATTATAGCTAAGGCAACTTGAAGAGCTTTGGTATAGATTTTCCCTCCTAAATCGGAAGCATGCAACCAATACCAGATAACAGCCAAAATTGCCGTTCCTCCTCCTAACCATTGGTGCCAAAAAAGTAAATCGCCTTTTGTGCTGGTTTCTGTTCCAAGGAAAAAACCTGAAATAGCGGTAATCAAAGCCGCAATTGTAGCAATGGTTAATAACAATTTGGGAATCGTTTTTCCTGTCAATCCCAAAAAAACAGCAATCAAAAGAAGTACAATGGGAAAATGTAGTACTACTGGATGCCATCGCCCCAACCAAGCCACAAGATTTGGTAATTCAATGTAAGATTCAAAAATCAGACAAAAAATAAGAAAGATGGAAAGGCCGAAAATCACATAATCTACCCACCGCGAGTTATTTGAGTCGGTCATAAATTATGCAAGTAAGTCTTTAACCACATTACCGGCCACATCGGTCAATCGAAAACGTCGGCCTTGGTATTTATATATCAACTGTTCGTGGTCGATACCCATTTGGTGCATCAAAGTAGCATGAAAATCATTAATATGGACCGGGTTCTCTACAACATTATACCCGAATTCATCCGTCTTGCCGTAATTGAGTCCGGGTTTGATACCCCCACCGGCCATCCAAATACTAAAAGCCCTTGGGTGATGGTCGCGACCATAGTTTTCTGGGTCAAACTTTCCCTGCGCAAAATTTCCTCGCCCAAATTCACCTCCCCAGATGACTAAAGTATCTTCCAACATTCCTCGTTGTTTTAAATCCATAACCAAAGCTGCGGAGGCTTGGTCAACATCTTTAGCTTGCCCAGCCATTTCATTATGCAAATTGCCATGTTGATCCCAGCCTTGGTGGTACAGCTGAATAAAACGAACACCATTTTCCGCTAATCTACGTGCTTGCAAAGCATTGGCGGCATACGTACCCGGAACTTGACAATCTTCACCATATAAATCGATAATTGATTGTGGTTCTTTAGATATATCCATTACATCAGGAACCGACATCTGCATGCGATACGCCATTTCGTATTGGGCAATGCGCGATTCTATTTCGTCATCTCCGGTTTCTACATGATGTAATTTGTTAAGTGAAGACACATGGTCTAATAAATGTCTTTTATCCGAACGTGAGATACCGTCTGGGTCATTTAAATACAATACGGGGTCTTTACCAGAACGCAATAGAACTCCCTGGTGCTTTGAATCCAAAAAGCCACTAGACCATAATTTAGAATACAAGCCTTGGCTATTTCCTTTTCCCCTCGAGGTCAGTACGACAAATGATGGAAGATTTTTATTTTCATTTCCAAGTCCGTAACTCATCCAAGAACCCATGCTGGGGCGGCCTGATATTTGGCTTCCTGTTTGAAAAAAGGTGATTGCTGGATCATGATTAATTGCTTCGGTATGCATACTGCGGATTACCGTAATATCATCTGCGATTTTTGCAATATGAGGGAAAAAGTCACTAATCCACGTTTGACTTTCACCATGTTGTTTGAAACCAATCTTAGGCGGCATTAAAGGAAATTTATCCTGATTTGCAGTCATGTTGGTCAAACGCTGGCCTTTTCTGATACTTTCAGGCAAATCTTCTCCCATGCGCTTTCTCAAAATCGGTTTATAATCAAAAGTTTCAAATTGAGAAGGTGCACCGGCTTGAAAGAGGTAAATAATCCGTTTGGCCTTTGGAGCAAAATGTGGTAGTGAAAGCGGCAGACCTGTCGTTTCATTTGTACCTCTTTTGAACAAATCAGGAATCAACAGAGACCCCAAAGCCAATGAACCTATACCAACACTAAGTTGCGAGAAAAAATGTCTCCTATTTACTTTTAATGGGTTTTCAGATTTCTTTTTTTCCTCTTCCATAATTATTCTTTTGTTATGGTTTCATCGAGATTATAAATGACTTGTGCTGTAAGCATCAACGCGGCTGTTTTGGATGGATCAACACCTAATTGTTTATATTCACCCAGAGAGGCTAAATCTTTCGCATCCTCTATATTCATTGAAAACTGTTCGAGCTCATCATGGTAATACTTATCTAGCATTAATAACTCGTTCTCTTTCGGAGAGCGTATTAGAATTCGTTCAAAAATATTTTTCACTATGGAATTATCATCAATTCCAGAAGCTATAGTGCTTTGAGATAAGACCCGTGCTGCCTCCAAAACTTGTATGTCATTTTGTAGAGCCAGTGCCTGCAAGGGAGTATTAGTTTTTTGCCTTCGAACCTCGCAAAAATCCCGTGTGGGAGCATCAAAAATACTCATACTAGCAGGTGGCAAAGTTCGTTTCCAGAGCGTGTAGAGCGAACGTCGGTATAACTTCTCACCCGTATCCGTAACATAAGTAGTCAAAACACCACGATTACCACCCGCATTGGTTTCCTCCCATAGGCCCGGAGGTTGATAAGGTTTAACACTTGGTCCACCAATTTCAGGATTCAACAATCCACTAGTAGCCAATATATAATCTCGAATCATTTCTCCACTCATTCGAAAGCGAGGTGCCCTTGCCAAAAGCTTATTCTCAGGGTCAATTTTCTTGAGTTCCGGTCTTAAGGTAGAACTTTGCTGATATGTTGCCGAAAGCATGATTTTCTTAAGGAGGTATTTGATATCCCAGTCGTGTTCCACGAAATCGACCGCTAGCCAGTCTAACAATTCGGGGTGCGTTGGTAAACTTCCCTGTACACCGAAATCTTCAGCTGTCTCGACTATGCCTCTACCGAAAACCATTCCCCAAATGCGATTTACAAAAACGCGTGCAGTTAACGGATTTTCTTTAGACGTAACCCATTTTGACAGTCCTAATCTGTTTTTTGGCAACTCTTCTGAAAAAGGATATATAATCTCAGGTGTATTTGGAATAACAGAATCAGTAGGCTGGTCATATTCACCACGATTTAATATAAAGGTAGTTTTGGGAGCTGAATCGTTCATGACCATTACTTTGATTTTCTTCCCTTTTTCGAGATTTACAAAATCTAGTACCCCTTCAGTTTCCTTTGATGTGAGTTCAATAAAAGGTGGGTCAGCAAAGAACTTCTGATTTGCCGCCTGAACGGCATCCATTTGAATTCCTTGTTCATCCACATAATTGAAAAAAGAGAAAAATTCAAAATAGTTTTTTTGTGAAATGGCGTCATACTTATGGTCATGACAACGAGCACATTCGAGGGTAAGTCCGAGAATCCCTTTGCCTAATGTGTTTGTCCGGTCCAATACGTAATTTGTACGATATTCTTCCTGTATGACCCCACCTTCTTGGGTAATCGGATGATTTCGATTAAAACCTGTGGCCAATATTTGTTCCTTCGTAGCATTGGGTAGCAAATCACCGGCCAATTGCCATGTCAAGAATTCATCATAAGGCAAGTTTTTGTTAAACGCATGGATTACCCAATCGCGCCATGGCCACATCGTTCGGTAACTATCATCTTGATATCCATGCGAGTCGGCATAACGTGCAAGGTCTAACCATGACTGCGTCATTCGCTCACCATAAGCTGGTAGGGCTAAAAATTTATCTATTGCTTTAGAAATAATATCTACGGTATCATTCTTTAGCAATTTGTCTATTACTTCCTGTTTTGGGGGAAGCCCGGTTAAGTCTAAACTAATTCTCCTCAGCAAGGACTTAGTCGGTTCTTTTTCAGAAGGTCTTAAGTTGTTATCCTTTAACTTTTCGAGTACAAAACCATCAATCTCGTTGTTGCCCCAGTTTGAATTTTCGGTAGCTGGAATATCTTTTTTTATCGGGGAAATATAAGCCCAATGCTTCTCGAACTTTCCACCTTGTTTAATCCATTTTTTGATAAGTTCCTTTTCATGCGATTTCAGTTTCAATTGGGAATCTGGTGGAGGCATCAACACATTGGGGTCATCAGAAACAATGTTGGAATAGATTTCACTTTCGTTTGGCTTACCTTGAACTATAGCAAACTTTCCTGGACTTTCTGGCAGCTCTGCATATGCATTCTCTGCTATATCAAGTCGCAGACCCGCTTTGCGCTTATTAGCATCGGGACCATGACAGGTATAACAATTATCTGAAAGGATAGGTTTTATATGGAAGTTGTAATCGACTACATCAGGCATCTTCATGCTGACATAATCATCAGGAGCGCCATCAAAAACACCAGACTTAAATGCCCATAAAAGAGCAGTTACTGACAAAAGAACAATTGCGATAGTGAGTTTTTGCCTCATAGAGTCTTAAATGTGTGAACATTTGGTCAGTATTAAAGATACTAAATATATAAACCGAAAATCCGAGGCAAAACCATATGACCAAAAGATTATTTCAATAGTTATCCTTTTTTGAAAACCAAATCAAACTTGATGTTTACTTCATCGCCAACAACAATCTGCCCAAACATAGCGGATGGAGGCTCTATTCCAAAGTCTTGAAGAACTATTTTTTTTCCTCCTTTGATATTCATAGTATTTCCCTCAGAAGCAATTTCAGCAGTTATTTCAACGTTTTTTGTCATTCCAGCTATTGTAAGGGCTCCGAATAAAGTTGATGTATTTTTTAGCTGCTCAAATACAAAGGACACTTTAGGGTGTTCTTCTTTTTTTAAGGCTGCGTGCATTTTTTTATCCATAGCAGCACCACGTTCACTAATGATATCAGCGACGGCAACCTTGAAATTAATGGCGATTAGAGATTCATTTTGTTGCATAAGATTCCCTTCCATTTTGTTAGCTGAAACTGTCCAACTATGAGCCGTGGAAGTGCCATCTATGGTCAACTTGCTCTCTGATGACAAATTGTATGAATCTTGAGCTAATCCGACCATCGAAAACCCAAAAAAGAGGAATAACGCTAGTATTTTTTTCATTGTGTCTAATCTTTTATTCATCCAAGACGGTCTGCCAGAATTTTTTCTGCTCTTCTTTAGACGGCTGAACTTTGGGGCTCATCAAACGGAAGCCAACAAAATTCGAATCGGTAAACCACCAAAAACTCTTCGGAATCTGTGGGTCTCTTTTTTGCAATTTCATGCTTGATGCCGATCTCGCCGCTGAACGAAGCGTTTTGGCATCATCATCCCAAGAACCCCCTCGATATACTCTAGGGTGAATTACTGTCGGAGTCACCCAAGGGTTACTCGATTCCAACGTGGTGTATGCCTCGGTTTTATATTCGTCTAATGTCCATTCCGCAGCATTCCCATGCATATCATATAAGCCCCATGCATTTGGTTTTTTCGTTCCTACTTTGGCGTATACTCCATTTGAATTTTTATAGTGCACGGCATGCTCATCAAGAGCAGCAATATCTCCAAAACTATAGGCAGTCGTACTGCCAGCCCTTGCCGCATACTCCCACTCAGCTTCTGTTGGCAAGCGATAGAACTTTCCTGTTACGGTACTCAACCATTTGCAGAATACCAACGCTGAATAGGCTGACATACTTACCGCTGGAAAACCCTCTTTACCCATTCCATATGAAGGATCTTCGTAAGGTGGGCTTGGTCTGGTTATGGCATCTATCTTCATGGTTCGGTCATCATCTAACTTTACGAACAATTCTTTGTTCTGTTTGAAAAAAAGCTCAAAGACATCCCAGGTAACTTCATACTTTCCCATATAAAAAGCATCTACAGACACCTCTCGTTGTGGACCTTCATCTGTCTTCCTTTCCGCTTCTGTCGCAGGACTTCCCATTAAAAAAGTTCCCTTAGGAATTTCAATCATATCAAAAGAAACCTCGGTTGCTGGAACTGTTTCGGTATAACTTTCCTGTACTTTTATCTTGGCAACAACATTTTTTTCCAGAGGATTTTTAGCAGAATCAGAAGTTCCGACAACTTTCTGTTTGGATTTACATGAGACAAGCAAAAGTGCCAATACGAAGAAGGCCATTTTGTGAATATTGGTTCTTTTCAAATTCATCATTGGAATACTAGTTTTCTAAAAATATTAAAAAATAAGCTAAAGCTTTCAATTCACTTCCGTAAACTATTGAGAACTCAAGATTTATATCAAAATATCTTAAATTTGATGTACTTCATGATATTATCTTGAAATCAATACAAGAACACAAAAATGAAAACAATGAAAAATACTGTTACAACCTTAGTCTTCTTATTAGTAGCTTTTAATGCATTTGCTCAACGAGAAATCGTCAAAGAATTAGATTCGTTTAACGAAATAAAAGCTTTTGACCGTATCAAAACAATTCTTATAAAAAGCGATAAAAACAAAGTAGTGATTACAGGAGACGACCAAGATGAAGTCAATATTTCATTAAAAGATGGAACCTTAAAAGTGAAGATGGAATTTGATAATCAAATGGATGGAGGAAATGTAACCGTAAAAGTATATCACTCAGAAACACTCACCTTTATTGATGCCAATGAAGGTGCAAAAATTTCTTCAGAAGATACCGCAAAAGGAGATGAAGTTAAAATTGCCGCACAGGAAGGCGGAACAATTGACCTTAATGTAGATATCGATAACCTAGAGGTCAAATCAACTTCAGGAGCGGAAATCACCTTAACAGGCAAGGCTACCATACAAGAGGCGATTGCCAACTCTGGTGGTAAAGTCTACAATGATAAATTAAAGACCATTGAAACCAAGGTAACCGTTCAAGCTGGTGGAAGCGCTAGCGTTCATGCTTCTGATAAAATGAATGCTAAAGTCAGAGCTGGAGGTTCTATTTATATTTATGGAAATCCAAAAGATTTAGAACGCGATAAAGTCTTTGGCGGTAAAATTAGGGTAATGGATTAAGTGGGTATCCTTTTAGAAATAATTACTAATCTATTGTTCAATATCAGAAGCATCAAAAGCAATTAACTCATTTTCTTGAAATTCTGGAGTTATTTGTATGGGGTTACAGCACACTTCGCAATCCTCAACATATATCTGTCTAACTACTGAAGGATCTAGAAGCATAGATATTTCTTCCCAACAATAAGGACATTGAAAAAAATGTTCATACATATTCGGAATGGTTTGAAAACAATTTTTGACCATCACAAAGTTAAGATTAATAGAAAATAAAAAAGGAAGCATTTCATGCTTCCTTTTTTATTCAGAGTTGTTATAATAATCAATTCTCTTTTTCAAATTTAGTATCCGCCATTCTGGTTTCTTTTGTCTCCCTTGATTTGACTCCCTTGGCATTTGACCTTGTTGGGTTGTATTTTGTATTTAAACTTATGTTATCACTATCAAAAGTTGCTAAGGCGTCCATTTTTAGCTCTTGTAAATTCTCATAAGAGTTGAATTTATTTCCTTGAAGTTGTACAAATTCAAGACCCTCAAGCTTTTCTAATCCTTCCGGAGCGGCACCTTCAAAATTGTTATATGCCAGAACAAGGTGGGAAAGCTGTTTTAATTTTCCAAGATCAACTTCTATTGTACCATTAAGTTTGTTTCCAAAAAGTTCAAGGCTTTTTAGTTTAGTTAGATTTTCCATTGTAATCGGCATATTCCCCTTTAAAAAATTACTTGACAGGTTTAAAACTTCTAAATTCTTCGCTTCCCCAATACTCTCGGGAATTGAACCTTCAAACATATTATTAAAAAGAACCAATTCTTGTAAGTTAGATAAGCTTCCTATCAATTTTGGTATTGTACCCTTCAATCGATTCATTTCAAGTTTCAATACCTTCAGCTCCCCAAGTTTAACAACTTCTAAAGGTAACTCCCCTGTTAACTTGTTAAAAGCTAAGTTTAAAACTTCTATTTCTTTTAGTTCTTTGATACTCTCTGGAATGGTCCCTTGAAGGTTATTTTTATGCAAATTCAATGCAACAACATGATTATTCATAATTGTAACGCCATGCCAACTATCTGGAGTTGTATTTAAATCCCAGGAAAAGGTCCACTCATCGCCAGAAGTTGAATTGTACAAATCTGTCAAGGCCTGAATTTCACTTTTGGAAATTTGGGCATTTGCTGAAGAAAAAGAAAGAATAAACAAGAGGAAGTTAAAGCAGAATAGGATTCGTTTCATACGGCTACTAATTATCATTCACACAAGTCTCCCATTAACAAAGAGTATGATTTTTCGAAAAATTCAAGTATATTCAGGGGGACATGTCATACACTTGGTATTTACCTAACGTATGATTTCGCATTTTCTGATAATTTCCTACGATTTTTTACAAAAAACCTTATTAACCCAATTAGGGGATGCTCTCACACCCCCTAAAACCAAACTACTAACTAGAAAAAAGAACTACTAATCCTCCTTACTTATTGTCAATATCGTCATCCTCGAATTTTGTATCCGCCATTCGAATTTTATCCTTATTCGGGTTGTCAAATTCAAAATTAAAATCATTACCTGCATCATGATCAAAGGCTAGAAGCTTTTCTACATTCATCTGTCTCAAACCGTTAAACGACTCAAATCTGTTATTCTGAATCTGTAATATTCTTAGACTAGCTAGTTGGCCAAATTCAATGGGAATTGCCCCGCCCAATCGATTATTGGCCAATACCAGCTCTTTTAGATTTGAGAGCTTACCCATTTCTGAAGGAATCGTTCCTTCCAATGCGTTTTCAAAAAGCCCTAAACTTTCCAACTTGCTCAAACTTCCCAGAGAATTGGGGATTTGACCTTTTAAATTGTTACTTGATAGATTCAAAACTTTCAAGTTTTTAAGACTTCCCAAACCCTCAGGAATATGCCCTGTCAAGAAGTTATTAAATGCTGTAAGCTCTTCTAATTTCTCCAACTGCCCTATTGTCTCCGGTAATTCGCCTTTTATCCTATTCATTTCTAATTTTAAGACTCTCAACGCAGTTATTTGAATCAACTGCTTTGGTAGTTCACCTGTAATGCCGTTGAAAGCAACGTTGAGATGCGTAAGGTTTTTAAATTCTCCAATACTTTCGGGCAAAACCCCAACAAGATTGTTATTGAATAAATCAATTACTACCACTGTACCTTCTTTTATTTTGACACCCTCCCAGTTCAAAACACTTTCCTCTAGATTCCATGAATTTTTCCAATTTTCACCATCCGTTTGCTCATAAAGGTCAAGCAAGGCCCGTTTCTCTTGTTCAGAAATTTGGGCATATGTAAGATTGAAAGTGGGTAAAAAAACCGCTAACACTAGTACAATACGGGTTATATGTAAAGTTTTAGAACTCATTTTACTTATTGTCGTTATCGTCTTCGTCGAACTTGGTATCCACTGTTCTTGTATCTTTTCTGCTATAGATATCCTTAAAATCTTTTCTTTCAAACTTATTAGTCCCATTATCGAAGTCGAATAATGCCAAATCCGAATCAACCGGAATACTGTTTTTTAAATGAGTTTGGTCAAAACCATTCCGCTGCAATTGCAACACCTTTAGGTTGGGCAGTGAGAAAACAAGTGAGGGAAATTCTCCTGAAAGTCTGTTCTCAGAAAGTACCAACATTTTTAAATTTGAGAGCGAACCTATCTGTTCTGGCACATTTCCATAAATATTATTGTCTGCTATTTCGAATCGCTCTAAGTTCTTTAAGTTTCCAATGTTTTCAGGAATACGACCTGTAATGTTATTATCGGAAATTGAAATAACCTTTAACTTCTTTAGCTTACCAAGACTTTTCGGGAGAATTCCGGAAACTTTGTTTGCAAAAAGGTCAAGAACAACCAACTTCTTTAAATTTCCTATTTCATGGGGAATACTTCCAGAGACTTTGTTTTTGCCTAAGCGTAGCACCGCTAAATCTTTAAGTTGCACAATACTTTTAGGGAGCTTCCCATGGATTGTATTGAAAGCAAGATTGAGAGCTTGAAGATTTTTCAACTCCCCTATTGATTCTGGTAGAATTCCTATCAAATTGTTATTCATCAAGTTGATAGAAACTACTCTGTTCCCTTTTATTTCAACACCTTGCCATGTGGAAACGTCTTTGGATAAATCCCAAGAACTTATCCAGTCATTGCCTTTAGTACTTGTATAAAGGTCTATCAAAGCCATTTTTTCCGTTTCAGGAATTTTGGCAAATACGCTGCTATATGAAATAAGGAATACTAATATGTACAGGTGTTTTTTCATTAATCTGATTTCGTATTATAAAATATTATATAAGAATTACCCTACAAATAAACGTGAATAATAAGATATAGTGCAAAAGATATCGACCAATTACACCTCCAAATATGTTTTTTGTTGTGAAATGCTAAAAAAGTGTTGTAAGAATTAAGCTACTTTTTAAAATCTTCTTTTAAGATACGTTTTCTAAATCTAATGTGAGCTTTTCCCACCTTTTCATAAGCTCTTCAAGATTAGCTTTCTTTTTTTGGTACTCTTCAAAAAAATTGGCTTTTGCGATAGTCGCATCATAGTCCATAAGCAGTTCATGGTCTATTACCGCGATTTCCTTTTCAAGGGCTGAGATATTGCTTTCAACGGTACTCAATTTATTTTTGAGGGATTTTAGCTTTTTCTGATCCTCAAAGCTTTGTTGTCCACTTTTGGGCTTCTCTTTGACTTTAGGCATGTGTTGTTTTTTTTCAATGGCTCTAAAATCCTCAACTTTACGCTGGTCCAAATAGTAATCAATATCGCCTAAATACTCTTTAATCTTTCTATCCTTAAATTCATAAACTTTATTGGTAAGCCCTTGAAGGAAATCTCTATCGTGGGATACTAGTATTAAAGTACCCTCAAAGTTTTGAAGCGCCTGCTTTAGAACATTTTTAGATTTAATGTCTAAGTGGTTGGTAGGTTCATCCATCACAAGAACATTAAATGGCTGCAATAGCATTTTTGCCAAGGCTAACCTATTTCGCTCGCCACCAGATAATACTTTAACAAATTTGTCCACATCGTCACCCCTAAAAAGAAAGGAGCCCAAAATGTCTCTCACTTTACTTCTGTTCTTTTCGTTAGCAGCATCAAGCATAGTATCATGGACGGTTTTGCTCCCATCTAAATACTCCGCTTGATTTTGGGCAAAATATCCAATTTGAACATTGTGACCTAGTTTTACTTTTCCTTCATGTTCCAATTCTCCAACCATAATTTTGGCCAATGTCGACTTTCCTTGTCCGTTCTGACCTACAAAAGCCGTCTTACTATCACGTTCAAGTAAAAGATTAATATTCTTTAAAACATGATTGTCACCATAACTTTTTGAAAGATTCTCAATTTCAGTTACTACCTTACCCGGTGTAATTGAAATCGGAAAGCGTACATTCATTACGCTATTATCATCTTCATCGACCTCGATACGCTCAATTTTGTCAAGCTTCTTAATCAACGACTGCGCCATTGAGGCTTTTGTTGATTTCGCTCGAAATTTTTCAATCAAACGCTCTGCTTGTTGAATCTCTTTTTCCTGATTCTTCTGCGCACTTAATTGCTGTTGTTTCATCTCATTTCTAAGCACCAAATATTTTGAATACGGTTTGTTGTAATCATAAATACGTCCGAGCGAAATCTCGATGGTTCGATTAGTTACATTGTCTAAAAACATTTTATCGTGCGAAACAATTACCACAGCGCCAGCATATCCTTTTAGAAAATTTTCTAACCATATAATTGATTCAATGTCCAGGTGATTCGTAGGCTCATCAAGGAGCAAAACATCATTGCTTTGTAAAAGCAGTTTTGCCAATTCAATCCGCATACGCCAACCTCCAGAAAAGGTTTCGGTTTTTTTATCGAAATCTTCACGCTTAAAACCCAAACCTTGAAGTATCTTTTCGGTTTCTCCTTGATAGTTATATCCCCCTAAAATTTCATAGTGATGCGTAATATCGCTTAAATCGATAATAAGTTGATTGTAGCTTTCGCTTTCATAATCGGTTCGTTCTGCAAGCTGATGATTGATTTCATCTAATCTTAGCTCAAGGGCTTTGATTTCCACAAATGCCTGATATGATTCCTCTAAAACCGTGCGCCCTTGTTCAAAGTCGATATCTTGCCGTAGAAAGCCAATCTTTATATCTTTTTCTTTAGCTATGGTACCTGTATCATACTGCATATCCCCTACCAACAACTTCAACAAGGTTGACTTTCCAGCCCCATTTTTTCCGATAAGTCCGACACGATCACCGCCATTCAATCGGAACGATATCTCCTCGAATAAATATTCTCCTCCAAAAGACACGGAAAGGTTATGGATATTAAGCATTTTTTGTGATGATTGTTACATTAAAAAAGTAGGCGAACCTGTACTTTTGTACAAAGATTCTGCAAATGTTAAAAAAAGGAAACAAACTATACAGCATTTTAACAGGAAGTTGCCCTAAATGTCATCAAGAGAGTATGTATGTGAATAAAAACCCATACAAGCCAGGACATTTATTCAAGATGCACCAGCGTTGTTCGAATTGCAATACGAAGTATAAAATTGAGCCTTCCTTTTTTTATGGTGCAATGTATGTCAGTTATGGAGTGGGAATTGCTTTTGCTGTTGCTGCCTTTGTAATTTCAAAGTTACTTTTGGGAGCTGATTTAATTACTACTTTCATTGCCATTACAGCCACCATGGTCGGCTTTATGCCAGTAATCATCAGATTATCACGAAATATTTGGATAAACTTTTTTTTCAAATACGATTCTGAAGCTGCTCAAGCTAGTTCTTAAAGTGTTTCTTCGTAAAACGGTATATATCCATTTCTGGATAAACAGCTTTTCCTTTTTCAATCAAGTTCAATAGATGATCGGAAGCAAAGGGAGCAATCATAACTCCTCTTGAACCAAATCCGTTTAAAACGTACAAGTTTTCATACTTGGGATGCTTTCCCACCAAAGGTCTTCTGTCGGTTACCGTGGGACGAATTCCCGCCAATTGACCCACTATCTGATAATCACATTTTAAAAAGGCATCCAATTTTTGAAGCAACTCGATTTTTGATGCCTCGGTAGGGAGGTTAGTGGTGTCTTTCCATTTGTAGGTTGCTCCTACTCTATATAAATCATCTTTCCAAGGAATTAAAAAGATAGATGATTTAATGGTATTGGTTTCCTTTAAATCGGGAGCTTTAATAGTCAGGTATTCTCCTTTTGTACTCGTAAGGGGCAAGTAGCTGAAATAGGGGTTCTTTTTTAGCCCGAAGCCTTCGGCAAAGACAATCTGTTTTGCCTGTATTGATTTATAAGAAATTTTTTCTGAAGCAATATGTAAAGTTGCGTGGTCAAAAGTATCTTCAAAGAGCAAATCTTTGGAAAGCAAAAAATTGCTATAGGAAGAAAGCAATAGTTTGGTGTCAATTCTACCGGTATGAAGGACTTCTCCTAACCCGAAGGGGGCGTCAATATTCGGGTTTTTATTTTTTAGTATTTCAGGGGATAAATAATGCCTTAGCCCTATTTTATCAGAAACTTCAAACCACAAATTCTGTTCTTCGATTGAGGCAAACCTTCTTAACACAGGTACTTGATAATCTAATGTTACGCCCAACTTCTTTTCTAAAGATTTGTAAAAAGGGATAGCCATATCCAATTGCTCTTTCGCATTCCAGGCCATCGTAAAGCGTTTTAGAATAACTGGGTTGTACAATCCACCTGCTACAATAGAAGAAGTCTGTGAGGTATCGCTAATGACTTTAAAGGTTTTGCCACTTTGCTCAAGCCGTTCGCAGAATGATACTCCGGCAAGCCCAAGACCCACAACTAGATAGTCTAACATGCAGCAAAGTTACAAAGGCAGTAGGAATTAATTGGAACAAAAAAAGTCCCCAACGGAAACGTTGGGGACTTTTCATATATTCTTGAATTGGAATTCAAATAATTGTTTTGCTTTGAGCTAGTAGCTCCACATGTCTTGCTCTCTATCTCTGATGACCTCTTTAATTCTTTTGGCCTCCAGTAATTGGAACAAGGCATTATCAGCAACGTAATCGTTAACCTTTCGGTCACCGTGAACGTTGTCTTCTTTATAAATTACGCCGTTAAACCTTCTTGCATTCAGCAACATATCAAAAGATATGGGTTGTGCGGAATTACGCTGATTGAATACCTTAGCTTCATGAAGTATCTGTCTTGAATCTGGATACCATATCCAGAAAAGTGCTACTTTGTTAGCATTGATATCCATTGATTCATCATCGATAAAGTTGACATCTGGCGCAACAGGAGCGATACCTAATAAACGGTATTTTAATTCTCCTTGGCGTTTGTCAAAATACCACATTCCTTTTATGCGATACTCTTCAATATCTGCAGCAGTAAGTTCTCTTTCGTTGATATATTCCTCAGAAAGTTCTTCACCCGCATTTATCTGCTCGTATCCGTAATCGGTTGTGTCTCTCTTCTTTAATGTAGCCGCTAAATCACCATAAACTCTTTTTTCTGTAAAATAAGAATCTGCATATGCATCCAATTTACCGCTCTTAACATTTTTTATCAAAACGTGAAATAAAGACCTTCTATCAGATCCTATATCAACAGTATCCGTTGGATAGTACATAGGGAAATTTACACGCTCATCTAAATCGATGGTTTCCCATACAGTTTTAGACCAGAGGATATCTCTATCATCTACATAACCATACTCTAATGGAGCATCATTATCTAGTGCTTTTTGAGCTTCAGTCTTAATACCTATTTCTTGAGGCTTCTTCGCGTTCAATATGTTCGCTTGGGCCATCATTGAAGCAGGCAATAAGGTTACAGCTCCGATTAGTAAAACATTCTTCCAATTCATGTTTGAATCAATTTAAAATTACCGAGCGACTTACGCCGCTCGGTTATCTATTAGTATTAGTTTGTAATCTCCACAACTACAGGAGATACTTTCTTTAATTTATACGTTTTGTTATTGCTTATGTAAGCACTGATATCAAAGATTTGTACAGCATCGCCGCGCTTCGCTCTTTTCAAGGCCGACTTAGCTCTAGAATCTAATCTACCACCTTTAATAACTACTGTAGGTTGACCTGGTACTTTGAATTTGAATCCACTTACTTTCAGATTTAAATCAAAATCAAAGTCTTCTAAAATAGCACCAACTGTAGACTTCTCTAAGTTAGCTCTTCCCATTTTAGCACTACCAGTTTCTCCTCGTATAGAACCAGATGGTCTTGGAATATCTTTAATTCTGAATTCAGATCTAGAAGATACTTTTTGTCCATCAGGCAAAGTACCAGAAGCAGTAATAGTCACTGTTCTACCTTTACCAGGATTCATTACATACTTGCTACCACTACTCTTTCTAAGACCAGTTGCTGAAGCACTAACCTTATTGTTCGGGATGCCAGGTATAGAGATACTCATTGGGTTGGCTACACCACGATAAACAACGTTCATCTTGTCTGCAGCGATTAAAGCAGCATTAGGCTTAGAAATGGTTGCGAAAGAATTCTTTACAGGAACTTCAATCTCTTCACCATCTTGCTTGAAAAATAACTTTCCAGCTACTTCATGGTCTCCGGCAGCACCAGAACCAATAAGCATTTTAACACCACCAGCTTCAATTTTATAGTCTCTTCCTTCAGAAAGCTTTCTTCCATCAAGAGTCAACTCAGCTCTAACCGGCGTTGATGAATTGTCAGTTTTGCTAATGATAATTTTACCATCATACTTCTCGCCTGTATAGTAAGCAGACTTCTTAGCGAAAAGTGAAGTAGCGAAGTTCTTCAAAGATACCTGATCAGTTAATTCACCTGCTAACATTGTCTTTAAAGCATCCTCCTCAGTTGCTCTAATATCAGCTTGCATAGCGGTAAGTTTTGTCAATGAAGCTACTAAAGGAAACCTTTCGTAGTTATAGTTAAGCCAATCTATTTTTTCACCACTACGGTTTTCTACTTTACCGTTCTCATCTCCAGTTTGGAAACGTGATTTAATATTTGATTGTACTTCCTTGTCTTTTACCAGTTTGATAACACCATCACGATACGAATTGATTCTATTTAAGAAATCTTCTCCTTCCGGTGTAAGGTTATCACCTTGCCAAAATTTACTGTCAAGAAAATCAGACTTATCCATTACTTGATAGTCCGTTGGATCTTCAATATCTTTAACTGCTGCGTCTTTCAGACCTTGCAAGTAGTCGTAGTACTCCTGTGACATTGATTTGATTTTCTTAGCATTGTCGTAAAGAGGGCCATACTTGGCCGTATCTTCACCTGCTTTTGTTGCTAAACCATCTAAGAAAGCTAGGTTACTTTCTGTGGTTTTTGCATTAGAAGCTTCCATCTTTTCGGTCATAATACCGAAAGCAGCTAGAACTTCTTTACTCATATTTAGGGCCAACATCGCGATGAAGATCAAATACATAAGGTTGATCATCTTCTGACGTGGTGTTGCTTTTCCTCCTGCCATGTTTTCTAATTGGTTTTAATTATTATTTGATTTGGGGTCGTTATAACTAAAACTCAATTAGTTTCTGGTCATTGCGGTTAACATTCCACCGTATACTCCATTCAATGAAGAAAGGTTGGTAGCTAAAGATTCCATTTGCTCTTTCAAAGCAGCAGCATTTTGCAATTGCTCTTCGTTAGCTGTAGCTTGTTTACTAGCACTTTCTAATTGTACTTTGTAAAGGCTGTTCAAAGATTCCATCTGAGCGGCAGCTTGTACCATTTCATCAGAATACTTACGAGTAGATTCCATTGCATCAACTGTTGGAGCAATACCTTTGGCAGCACCTTCGAAGTTTCTAATACTAGAACCTAAGCTCTCCATAAGCTGTGCATCAACACCAGCTTCAGCTAAAAGATTATCCAATTTAGCAGATAAAGAAGCTTCAGTTTCTTTGATTTCAGCAAGTTCGTTGCTTTGAGCTCCGGTAGAAGCACCACCAGCTAATTCTGGGTATACTAAAGACCAATCGTACTCGTCATCTACTGGTTCGAATGCACTAATTGCAAAAATAAGTGCTTCAGTAATAAGACCTACTGCAAGTAATAAACCACCAGTAAGTGGACCGAACTCCCAGTGAAGGATTTTAAATAATGCTCCGATAATAACTACCGATGCTCCAAGGCCATAGGCCATGTTAAAAAGTTTCTTTGTTGATTTTGACTGTGCCATAATTAATAGTTTAATTTAAGATTTAATGTTAATAAAAAGATTTGGTTAACGTTGCTTCCGAACTATTCGGAAATTTTTTTGGATTTGTGTATTTGAATTATTGTATTTAAGCTTTTTGTAACGCTAACTCTTTCTCAATTTTCAAGACCGCCATAGTCTCTTAAAATGTTGATATAAAATTAGTAGTTACTTTTCATTTTTGAAATACCCGTAAAAGTGTATTTATTTCTACTGGTTTTCCTTTAGTCGTTTTTATTGTGTTGAATCTTCTTCACCCATGTAATCTTGCACGGTTCTAAAACCGATATAACTACGTGCTGAATCAGAATATTCGTAATCTCTTGTACTTACTTGTAAGAAGTAGGCAACATCTTTCCAAGAACCACCTCTAATAACTTTTCTCGCGTTGGCGCCATCACCACCGTTCGGGTTCATTGTTGAAACATACTCATATGAACTTGGGTCGTAGCTTGAGTTTGTCCACTCTGCCACATTACCGGCCATATTATACAAGTTAAAGTCATTTGGTTCATACGACTTAGCTTCTACTGTATAGAGAGCGGCATCAGCTGCGTAATCTCCTCGTTGTGGTTTGAAGTTTGCCATAAAGCAACCTGTATCACTAATTACATATGGTCCACCCCATGGGTATGTTCCTCCTTCGATTCCACCTCTTGCTGCATATTCCCATTCCGCTTCAGTAGGTAATCTGAATTTGTTTACAAATTGTCTACCTCTACTTTTGTTATCGTCATTTTTGAACTTAGTTCTCCAGTTACAGAAAGCCTGTGCTTGTTTCCAAGAAATTCCGACTACAGGATAATCGCTGTACGCATCATGCCAGAAATAGTCATTATGCATTGGCTCATTGTACGAGTATTCGAAATCACGAATCCAAACTGTGGTGTCAGGATAGATTTCCAATTCTTCTTGACGGATGAAATCTTTTCTTCTTCCAGTTTTAGATCTGGCAGCAGCTTCGATATCCATCCAGCTGTATTTGTATTTTAATTTTGTTACGTCAATTGTACGTTGACCATTGTAAGACTCCTCTTCCGGAATGTACAATGAATCCATAACTTCAGTGTAGTACTCATCTGGATATTCAGAAGTATCCCAAACAAGATCTTCATCTCTGTTCAATGAATAACCTTCATAACCAGTATCTCCCATTCCGGAATAATTATCCAGCATGTACTTATCGTAAACTGACGCTTTGGTTGTATCAGCTTGTTTGAATGCATACTCACCAATTCCACCATCTTCAGAACTCAAACCTAGCTCATCTGCAAGGATGGCTAATCTGGTTCTAGCGATAGAATCTTGTACCCACTCAACAAACTGTCGGTATTCACTGTTCGTTATTTCCGTATCATCCATATAGAAGGAACGTACGGTTACTGTCTTTGTAGGGGCGTTGAGAACTTTGGCTTGGTCTTCTTCAGACTTACCCATGATAAAAGAACCTCGAGGAATCAATTCCATTCCGTAAGGTTTCTCCGGATACCATTTCTTTCCTTGGACTCCGACTAGCTCTCCTTTTGATTTAGACCCACAACTTGTGAGTAAAAAAACAAACGCTATAGATACTAACAATAGCTTCTTCATACTTTAGGTTAAATTTCGATTATGGTTATAAACTGTAAATCACTTATTTATTCTACACTCTAAAACTACGATTTGACCAAATTATTGTATCAAACCCGATTATACTGTAAAAAATTTATCGATTAATTAAAGCCTTTCTTATAAGCCTTAAACCACCTCTCAGGAATGTTTTGATCACAAGCGTCTAAATAGTCCTTTTCGGTGCAGGGTAATAACGAAGATGATTCGAGTTTAGTATTTGAGGGGAAAATAGATGGTACCTCAACCCACCATCTTTCGGTGAAATGACTCTTATAATAGATTAACTGCTCAGTCTCAGTTGGAACGGTGTACTTGGTAAAGGCTTCAGAATTCGAATATGGGGACTCTTTTATCCGAAAATTAAAGCCTTCTATGAAGTACCAGATGATTTGGGCCATCAGCTGGCTTGATTGATTGGAATTCTCCATTTCATAAATACCAAAAACACTTACGTTATCACTTATTCCGGCATAGCGCGAAATAGCACAAATCTCTCTTCCGGTAAACCCATTTGGAGAGAAATTATTAGAGTATCCGATATCGGCCGCTCTTATAGAGCGTGCATCTAAACTAACCATGTGTGCATTACGTAAAACAGGTTCGGCAAGGGTAACATCATTAATCAAATCCCCTAAGCGATAAGCATCAAAAAAGAGACGCTCCATCAAATCAATTTCCTCTTGAGCGTTGAAATAACTCTGGTAACCAATATTCGAAAAGTTAAAAAGGTTATTTGGTCTATCTGTAATAATCTTACTCATATACGAATGAGAGGAAATCAATTCATCTTCCATTCCGAAGTCAAAACGACTATCAACAGCCACGAGATTTATCATATCTTTTATTCCATCGAAAGCTCTATATGCAGGATAGGTAACATCTTGAGTTGCGCCTATTATAATTGGAATTACATTTTCTTCAATTAAACCCGCAACAATTTCTTTAACCACAAAGTAGGTGTCTTCAACCGATTCTCCTTCTTCAATATCACCCATATCTACTATCGTAGAATTCCAGTTACCCATTAACAACTTATATAGTTGTATTCGAATAGCTGAAACATCAAGTTTTTCGGGTTTCTTTTCAAACGCGTTACGCGATTCTTTAACCCCAATTATAGCTAGGGAAGCAATGGCTAAAACAGGAAGTCCATCTCGAACGGTATGCTTATGAACGTTCTTTCCTAAAGATTGTGGTGGTAGCAGTTCTGTATGAGCCAATACCTTATCTTCTATGGGGACTAAGAAATCAAATGCCATTGGGTTGAGTAATTTATGGTTAAGGGTGGGTACCCGTATTGATTTCAAAGTTAGCTAGAGTACTACCATAAAAACAATAGCTGATTGTAATTTTATAAATAAACAAGAAATAGTAAATCCCTTCGGATGACTATTCAAAAGAAGGGATTTGTATATTATTTACAGAGGTTATTTACTTCTTCTTAGCTTTTGCTTTAGTTTTGGCCTTTGCTTTTTTCTTTGGCATTTTCTTTTCAATAAGCTTCTTTGCTTCTTCTAAAGATACTTTCGTCGCATCAACGGTCTTGGCAATCTCAACCTTTATTTTTCCTTTAATTATGTTATGACGACCCCATCTCGCCTTCTCAATTCGAATACCTTCTTCGGGCCATTCTTGAATAAGTTTATCGATTTCCTTTTGCTTCTTAACCTCGATTAACTCTTCAATATCTGCTTGGCTAAGGTTATCAAAATCATACTTTTTATTTACATTAATAAACATTCCATCCCACTTGATGAAAGGTCCAAAACGACCTGTCCCCTTAGTAACATCTTTTCCTTCGTAAGCGGCTATTGGAGCATCTGCTTTCTCTTTTGCAATAATTAATTCGATGGCCCTATCCATTTCGATTTCCATAGCACTTTCACCTTTATCCATCGAGATAAACTTTGCTCCAAATTTCACATAAGGCCCAAAGCGCCCTACATTTGCCAGCACTTCCTCACCTTTATAAACCCCAAGTTTTCTTGGCAGTTTAAACAAATCCATAGCCTCTTCAAATGTTATGGTATTTAAAGATTGGTCAGGCAAGAGACTTGCAAAAGTTGGTTTCTCTTCATCATCTACAGTACCTATTTGCACCATTGGTCCAAATCGTCCCAAGCGAACCGAAACCCGTTTTCCTGATTTTGGATCTTCACCTAAAATTCGCTCACCACTGGCACGATCTGCATTCTCCTCAACATCCTTTACTATAGGATGAAAATCTTTGTAAAATGCTTTCATAACCTTCTGCCAATCTTCCTGACCTTCAGCTATTTCATCAAAATCTTCTTCTACTTTTGCCGTGAAATTATAGTCCAATACAGCAGAAAAATTACTTACCAGAAAATCATTTACGATCATTCCGATATCCGTTGGAACCAATTTTCCTTTATCCGAACCTACCATCTCTGAAAGGTTCTTTTCTTTCAAATCATTTGCCTCCAAAACCAGCTGAACATACTTTCTCTCTGTACCTTCTACAGTTCCTTTTTCAACATATTTTCTATTCACAATAGTAGAAATCGTTGGAGCATATGTTGATGGTCTTCCTATACCCAACTCCTCTAATTTCTTTACTAGCGATGCTTCCGTAAAACGATATGGAGGTCTTGAAAAACGCTCCGTAGCCGTAATAAAATTATTCAGCAAAGTATCCCCAACACTCATTGCCGGCAACATATCTTCTTGCTCCTCTGCTGCATCTTCTTCATCCAGTCCTTCCATATAAACCTTGAGAAAACCATCAAATTTGATAACCTCTCCATTTGCAGTGAATACCTCTGAATGGTTATTTGCGGTTATCTTAACGTTGGTTCTTTCTAACTGCGCATCACTCATTTGAGATGCTATGGTTCGTTTCCAGATTAGTTCATATAACTTTTGCTGGTCACGCTCCAAAGAAGGCGATTGATTTGCCATGTTAGTCGGACGAATCGCTTCGTGAGCTTCTTGTGCTCCTTTGGATTTTCCTTTGTAATTACGAACATTGCTATACGCTTCCCCATAGTTATTGACAATGGTTTCTTTAGCCGCATTGATTGCCTCACCGGAAAGATTCACACTATCGGTTCTCATATACGTAATCAAACCTGCTTCATACAAACGTTGAGCAACTTGCATAGTTCTTCCAACAGAAAAATACAATTTACGTGACGCTTCCTGCTGCAAAGTAGAAGTCGTAAATGGAGCTGACGGAGATTTCTTCGCTGGTTTTTTATCTAGACTACCAACTGAGAAATTGGCTCCCATATTTTGCTTTAGGAAAGCTTCGGCTGTTTCCTTAGATGGAAAAGTCTTGTTCAACTTCGCTGTAAAAACATTTCCTTCTGCAGTCTTAAATTGAGCTGAAATACGAAATGACGCTACTGGGGTAAAAGCTTCAATGTCTCGCTCCCTTTCAACAATCAAACGAACAGCTACTGATTGTACACGACCTGCAGATAAGCCTGGTTTTATCTTCTTCCATAAAACGGGCGATAACTGATATCCAACAAGTCGATCTAAAACACGTCTAGCTTGCTGTGCATTTACTAAGTTGTAATTTATTTCACGCGGGTTTTCAATTGCCTTTTGAATAGCAGATTTTGTAATTGAATTAAAAACAATACGTTTTGTTTTGTCTTTATCCAAGCCCAAGGTCTCAGACAAGTGCCAAGAAATAGCTTCCCCTTCACGATCCTCATCACTGGCCAACCAAATAACTTCAGCTTTCTTAGCAAGGTCTTTTAGTTTTTTTACCAAGGCTTTCTTGTCATCATCAACAATATACTTTGGCTGAAAATCATTATCTACATCTACGCCTAGTTCTTTAGAAGGCAAGTCAGCGATATGACCAAAACTGGACTCCACCTTGAAGTCCTTACCTAAAAACTTTTCTATCGTTTTGGCCTTTGCAGGCGACTCTACTATTACTAAATTCTTAGCCATCAATTAGTTTTTGAGCCAACAAAAGTAGTTCAATTTTTTAATTTCGTCCTATACCTTATTATATATACCTCTTAAATCACTAGAGTATCACCAAAATTCTATACCACAAATAGAACAGATACCAACTAAGAAACTCCCACTATTTTTGTTTAAATTTAAACTGCAATTTTTCTGGAAATTTGATAGTCCTTCCTTTTGATTTCTATCGCAACCTTGTTTAAACCGACCATCATGAAAAATCTTTACATCTCATTTTTGATACTATTTCTTGTAGTACCCTATCAATCGAATCAAGCGCAACGCAGAAATAAGAAAACTGTCACGACATCATATCAGGAGTCTTTGTATGATGGAATGAAATGGCGGCAGCTTGGTCCCTTTCGTGGTGGTCGAGCAGGAACAGCTACTGGAGTAGTTAATAATCCTAATCTATATTATATGGGTACTGCAGGCGGAGGAGTTTGGAAAACCACGGATTCCGGAAGTACTTGGGAATGTATTTCCGACGGCTATTTTGGCGGTTCTATTGGGGCCGTAGCAGTCTCGGAATCAGACCCAAATATTATTTATGTGGGCGAAGGAGAACAAACACTTCGTGGGAATGTCTCTTCCGGCAATGGGGTTTGGAAAAGTTTGGATGCAGGAGAGACATGGACCTTCATCGGGTTGGAAGGTTCGGAACATATTTCTAGAATTCGTATTCATCCTACTAACCCCGATATAGTATATGTAGCCGCCATAGGAAATCTCTGGATACCAAATGTAACCAGAGGCGTATTTCGCTCTTCGGACGGAGGCACTACCTGGGAGAAGATTTTATATGAAAGTGACAAGGCGGGTGCTGGTGATTTGGTCATAGACCCAAATAATCCACGAGTGTTGTATGCTGCGACTTGGCAAATGAAACGTAATGGGTATCGTATGGATAGTGGCGGACCCGATAGCAAGCTATTCAAAAGTACGGATGGCGGAGATACTTGGAACGATATTTCGAAATTGCCTGGACTCCCTAAAGGCCCTTGGGGAATTGTTGGAATAGCCGTTTCGCCTGTTGACTCAAATCGAATTTGGACCATAATAGAAGCCGACGAAGGTGGTGTTTATCGTTCTGACGACGCGGGAAAAACTTGGAAAAAAGTGAACCAAAATCGGGCACTTCGTCAGCGAGCTTGGTATTACAGTCGCTTAACGGCGGATACCCAAAATGTGGACAAATTGTATGTGATGAACGTGAGCTATGGTGTTTCAACCGATGGAGGGAAAACCTTTACCCTAAAGAATGCACCACACGGCGACCATCACGATCTATGGATTGACCCAAATAACAATAATAGAATGGTCATCGCCGATGATGGCGGAGCTCAAATTTCAAATGACGGAGGCAACAATTGGACTACATATCACAATCAACCTACTGCACAATTCTATCGTGTATCGACTGACAATGCATTTCCTTATCGAATTTATGGCGCTCAACAAGATAATAGCACAGTGCGTATTTCTCATAGAACTTCGGGAAAGGCAATTACTGATAGTCATTGGGAGTCTACAGCCGGAGGCGAAAGTGCGCACCTTGCCCCCGACCCAAAAAATAATGAAATTGTTTATGGAGGTACGTTCAAAGGATATATGATGCGTCAGGACCACACCATTGGACAAACGCGCTCTGTAAATGTATGGCCTGACAATCCAGCTGGTTCCGGTGCGGAAGTAATGAAATACCGTTTCAATTGGAATTTTCCTGTAAAGTTCAGTATTCATGATTCCAACAAACTATACGCGGGCTCGAATTATTTGCACATGACAGCCGATGAAGGTCAAAGTTGGCAAACCATATCTCCTGATTTGACAAGAGCAATTCCAAAGACCATTAAATCCTCTGGTGGGCTAATTACACAGGATAATACTGGGGCAGAATTCTATTCCAATATTTTTGTGATTAATGAATCCCCACTTGAGGAAGGAGTCATCTGGATCGGTACCGATGACGGACATATACAAATTACCAAAAACAACGGACAGAATTGGGAGAATATAACTCCCCCAGAGAGTATGTCCCCAAAATTGAATATGATAAATAGTATAGATCCAAGTCCGTTCAAAAAAGGAACTGCTTATGTCGCAGCTACCTCCTATAAGTTTGGTGACTACACTCCTTATTTATATAAGACAACAGATTATGGAAAAACATGGAACCGTATCACAAAAGGTATTAAATCAAATCATTATACCAGAGTTGTTCGTACGGATAAGGTTCGAGAAGGACTTTTATACGCGGGCACCGAATGGGGCATGTACGTCTCTTTTGATGATGGGGCTAGCTGGAAACCTTTTCAATTGAACTTACCCATTACCGCTATTCGTGATTTAGAGGTTCGAGACAATGATTTGATAGCTGCTACTCATGGACGAAGTTTTTGGATGATTGATGACCTTACTCCACTACATCAGTTATCTGCAGAAATTTCAAAAAGCGAAGCATTTTTATACAAACCTGACCATGCCTACAGAATGCAACAGTCTGGATGGGGAAAAGTCAACCCGAAACTTGAAGGAGAAAACCATCCAAACGGAGCTATCATTAATTACTACATTTCCAATAATAAAGAAACCGATACTTTGCATCTTGATATTTTGCAAATGGATGATACATTAATTCAACGTTTTTCTACCGCGGCCGCAGAGATGAAAAATGACCCATCCTCACCCAAAAAGTTAAAAATCAAATCAGGAGGAAATCAATTAGTCTGGAATATGAGATATCCGGGTTTCAAGTCATTTGAAGGAATGGTTTTGTACTCTTCTCCTAATGTAGGCCCAAAAGCTGTTCCTGGAAAATATAAAGTCCGCTTGACTTATAATGGAAAATCCCAAGAACAGGAGTTTAAAATTGTAAAAGACCCTAGGCTTCCTAATAGTTCTGATGATTTCAAAAATCAATTTGACTTTCTACTCAAAGTTCGAGATCAAGTAAGTCGTGCTAATGAAGCAATAGTCGATATTCGTTCCGTAAAAAAAGATTTGGACTATTTAGCTGACAAAACAAAAGATAATAAGGAATTACAGAATTTGATAAAGGATTTCAAAACAAAGATGGAGGTTATTGAAAATAATATTCATATGACGAAGAACCAAAGTAGACAAGATCCTTTGAACTATGGTATTCGCATCAACAATCGATTAGCATTTTTGTTGGCCGATTCCCAAAGAGGAGATTATCCGCCAACAAACCAATCAATAGAATTTTTTGAGGAAATCAAAAAGGAATTGGATGTTGAAGTCAGCGCCTTAAATACTTTAATGAAAAAAAATATCGGTGCCATAAATGAAAAAGTTACTTCAGATAAGATACCGATGATATCACTGAAGTAACTTTTTAATCAAAATAAAACAGCAACTACTAGTTCAAGTCAAAAGCGCTTAATAAGCGTATTTCATTATCGAGATATTCATATTGATATAGCACCTTCTCTCCTATCATTAATAAGGAATTAGATAATGGTATCACATCATAGGTATTGATATCCTCAAAATGATTTAACTGCACTAGATTATTAATATCTGTTTTATCATAAACTTTAAGTCCGTCAGGCCCATCGCATATGAATAGTTTTTCTTCCTTAATTCCCAAACCATACGGTTCCGTCATCGGGTAGGTTTTACTCAAAGTCGGATTGGTCAAATCAGAGACATCTACTATATAGAGCCCACTTTCGATATCATCACCACAAAAATTACTGCTTCTTAAAGTAACAAAAGCATAATCACCGCTTACAACAACTGGGTCACATGCTCTGCCGTGGGTGAATTCTGAAACATAGGTAGGTTTATCGGGTGAAGAAATATCATAAATGTACATTCCTTGAGTGCCTCCTAAAAACAGAATATCACCTTGATTGAATATGGTTTCTATGTTTCCTTGAGCATAAACTTCTTCTAATACCTTGGGATTGTCCAAATCTGAAATATCAAAAACATTGATACTCCAGGGTTCGACCGCATAAAGGTAATCGGATACTATTTTAAATCGTGCAAAAGAACCACCTTGACCTGTAGTAGAACTAGTTGGAACATTGGTTTCAGCGGCGGAGTCGTTTGCCAAAAATACATCAGTTCTTGTTGAACCGTACTTGCTCTCAAAATCCGCAGTCGACATTCGTACTTCATTTACCTCCCAGCCAGTTAAAGCATCTCTACTCGCATCAAAATCACTGTAGTCAAAGGCATCAGCTTCAGGCCATGCCACATCGAAACCTACGGTGCACCAAAACTCTTGGTAGATGGCATTTTCCATGCGTTTGGCAAACTTGATGTTTTCAATATCCGATATATCCATAATCACTAGGTCTCCATAACTATCAGCATATAAACGATCATCTTTAATTGATATATCATTATTCCCTTCCAGTTTTATAAAACCGATATTCTGCGGAGAAGAAGGATTCGTGTTATCCAAAATGTGGAATCCACGATACACATCATTCACAAAAACGTAGTTTTTATAAGCATAAATTTTTCCCGACTCAATAATCGGAACAGGGTCAGCAATTGCGACTGCCTCTTCTTTGAATGTAACCAAATTGCTTTTCAAAGGAGTTGCAATTAGATACGTTTGCATGGTATCAAGTGAAGACACTTGATTGTCTAAATCACAAGACTGAAAAAACACCATCGCGATTAGAAGTAATCCTATCTTTTTCATAACAATTATTTATTGGGTTGCTCTTTTAGGATACTGACAAGGGTATCGCGTTGCGCGGGTTTTAGTTAAATTTACAACTGTCAATTTGTCATAAAATTGTATTTAGCCCTATCTTTGCGATCCACTTACTTACAAGGATTTCTATATAGATGGAAAAAGCAATCGACGAAACTATTCAGGGTACTTCTTTATCCGCAGAAAAAAATTCCACGAACAAACGGAAGCTATACATAGAAAGCTATGGCTGCGCAATGAACTTTTCCGACAGTGAAATCGTAGCTTCTATTTTGGCTACAGAAGGGTTTAATACCACCCAAAACTTAGCAGATGCTGATTTAGTTTTAGTCAATACCTGTTCCATTCGAGAAAAGGCAGAATTGACCGTTCGCAAACGCTTGGAAAAATTCAACGCCATCAAGAAACATAGGCCACATTTAAAAGTAGGCGTTTTGGGATGCATGGCGGAACGCTTAAAAAGTAAATTGCTCGAGGAAGAGAAAATTGTCGATATGGTTGTTGGGCCTGATGCTTACAAAGACCTTCCCAACCTTATCAAAGAAGTTGATGCCGGAAGAGATGCGGTAAATGTTATCCTTTCAAAAGAAGAAACCTATGGTGATATCGCCCCCGTTCGATTACAAACAAATGGTGTAGGTGCTTTAGTTTCGATTACCCGTGGTTGTGACAACATGTGTACCTTTTGCGTAGTACCATTTACAAGAGGCCGAGAACGAAGTCGCGATCCACAATCGATTTTGGAAGAAGTTAATGATTTATGGGAAAAAGGATTTAAAGAAATTACACTCCTAGGTCAAAATGTTGACAGTTATCTATGGTATGGCGGAGGATTGAAGAAGGACTTTGTAAAAGCCTCTGAAATGCAAAAAGCCACCGCTGTTGATTTTTCGAATCTACTAGGTATGGTTGCTGAGGCACAACCTGGAATGCGCATTCGGTTTTCAACTTCAAATCCGCAGGACATGACTTTGGATGTTATTCGAACCATGGCCAAATACGATAATATTTGCAATCATATTCATTTACCCGTGCAAAGTGGAAGCAATCGCATTTTAAAAGAAATGAATCGTTTGCATACGATTGAGGAATATTTTGAGCTCATTGATAATATACGAGAGATACTTCCTGATTGTGCTATATCGCAAGATATGATTTCAGGCTTCCCAACGGAAACCGAGGAAGATCATCAAGCGACTTTGGCAGCTTTGGAATATGTAAAGTATGATTTTGGATATATGTATCTCTATTCTGAAAGACCAGGAACAATGGCTGCTAGAAAATTAGAAGACGATGTTCCTATGGAGATTAAACAAAGAAGATTGGCGGAAATTATAGCCTTGCAGAGAGAACATTGTAAATATCGAACTGAGGAGCATTTGGGAAATATTGAAGAAGTCCTGATTGAAGGAACCTCAAAAAAATCAGATGCTCATTGGATGGGAAGAAATTCACAGAACACAGTCGTGGTTTTTCCAAAGGAAAATTATAAAGTTGGAGATTTTGTAAATGTAAAAATAAATGATTGCACCTCAGCCACTTTGATTGGAGAGGCAATCAATTAAAAGTTTGCCTCATTCGAAGTAATAACAAGACATGGAAAGTATTCAATCAATAAAACAACGTTTTGAAATTATAGGTAATGACCCTAAGCTGAATCGTGCTATTGAAAAAGCAATTCAGGTGGCTCCTACCGATATTTCTGTTTTAGTAACTGGCGAAAGTGGTGTGGGTAAGGAATCCATTCCTAAAATTATTCACTCCTTATCCCATAGAAAACATGCAAAATATATTGCTGTAAACTGCGGTGCTATTCCTGAAGGTACAATTGACAGTGAGCTTTTCGGTCATGAAAAAGGTGCCTTTACAGGAGCTACTTCCACACGTAGTGGTTATTTCGAAGTTGCCAATGGCGGAACTATTTTTCTCGATGAAGTTGGTGAATTACCGCTTACTACCCAAGTTCGCCTTTTACGGGTGTTGGAGAACGGTGAGTTTTTAAAGGTTGGTTCTTCACAGGTACAAAAAACAGATGTTCGCATTGTTGCAGCTACTAACATCAAAATGTTCGAGGCAATTAAGAAAGAAAGGTTTCGTGAGGATTTATATTATAGGTTAAGTACTGTTGAAATCAATATTCCGCCTTTGCGTGAACGTCAAGACGATATTCATTTACTGTTTCGCAAATTTGCATCTGATTTTGGCACGAAGTACAAAATGCCAACGATTCGTTTGGAAGAAGATGCAAGAGAATTATTATTAAAATACCGCTGGCCGGGTAACATTCGTCAATTACGAAATATAGCCGAACAAGTATCCGTTCTCGAAGAAAAACGAAGTATTTCGGCCTTTACTTTAAATGGTTATTTACCAAATGCCAGCACGTCAAACCTACCTGCCGTTGTGGGTAGTGACAATAAAGAAAGTGATTTCAGTTCCGAGCGGGAAATATTGTACAAGGTTCTTTTTGATATGAAAGGTGATTTAAATGATCTCAAAAAGCTAACCCTTGAACTGTTAAATAACAATGATTCTGGAAAAGTTCAAGAAGAAAATGAGAGTTTGATTCGCAAGATTTATAGAAGTGAAGAAGAAAACATTCCTCAACAAGAAAGCAATCCTTTAGAAGTATTGCAACTTCCTGAAACGCATGAAGAACCTATTACTCAGCTGCCAGTTCAAGAAGACAAATATCATTTTGCCGAAGAAATTCAAGAAGAAGAGACTTTATCTTTACAAGAGAAAGAGATTGAATTGATAAAAAAATCCTTAGAAAGAAACCGGGGAAAACGAAAAGCTGCTGCAGCAGAATTAGGTATTTCAGAACGGACTTTATATCGCAAAATCAAACAGTACGATTTATAACATCCAAAGAAGACCTTATAGAATTCCCGTTTAAGAACATATTTCATTAAACTATTGTTAAGCTGGTATATAAGTATTTGTTCTTTTTTCTATCTTCCATTTTCTTATGAATTCTAAATACCGATAAGTGCGCATATTTAAAAACATATTGCTTAGCATACTTCTGGCCTTGAGTATTAATTCCTGTGGAATTTACAATTTTACTGGGGGCGATCCAGGTCTTGCGGAAACCTTTCAAGTAAATTACTTTCAGAATTATGCGGCTCAAAATCCTGGCTCAATTTTTGAACCCGGCATGGATCGTGATTTCACCCTTGCCCTTCAAGACCGCATTTTAAATCAAACAAATCTAGATTTGGTAAATAATGGAAGTGGTGATTTACTTTACGAAGGAGAGATAGTAGAATACAGGATTTCACCTATGAGCGCAACAGCGCAACAAACGGCTGCTCAAAATAGACTTTCCGTCGCGGTCAATGTTCGCTTTATAAATAACACGAAAGAAGATTCTGATTTTGAACAGCGTTTCTCTTTTTTCTTTGATTATGATGCTAGCAGTCAGTTATCTTCGGTTAAAACAGAAGCCCATGAAGTTATTTTTGAACGAATAACTCAAGATATTTTTAATGCATCCCTTGCGGATTGGTAATTTGAAATGAACGTAAAAGATTTCACATACATTTTACAAAACCCAAATGAACTTATTTCTTCTGAACAAACGAAGCAGTTAGAAGATGTACTTTCAGAGTTTCCTTATTTTCAAGCCGCACGAGCTGTTTATTTGAAAGGATTAAAAAACGGGAACAGCTTCAAATACAATAATGCCCTAAAAGTTGCGGCATCTTATACTACTGATAGAGATATACTTTTTGACTTCATTACCTCAAATGAGTTTTTACAGAATTCTATAGCAGATTCCATTTCGGGAAAATCAACATCTTTGGTTGAAACTGAAATAGTATCCGAAGAAGTTGTGCCAGAGGTAAGACAGAATGATATGCTTATTGAAAAATCTATTGATGAACCTTTGCCACAAACTATTGATGATGCTGATCATATATTAGATCCTAACTTGTTCAAATCAAAAGATCCTGAGGTAGATGCTGAAATAAAAAAGGCAAAAAAAGAAGCGGAAAAAGAACTGGAAATAGGCCAACCGCTAACCTTTACGCAAAAAGAAAAGTATTCTTTTAGCGAGTGGCTTCAGTTGACTTCGAAACAAAAGATTGAGCGAAAGACCGACATGAATAGCTCAAAATCCGAAGATTTTGAACTTGAAAAAACTATTTTAAAAGAAAAGAAATTCGAGCTAATCAATAAATTTATTGCGGAGAGCCCGAAAATTGTACCCAACGAAAATCCATCTCCTAAAGTAGACACTAAAAAAGCTGCAAAATTCGATGCAAATGAACTTATGACAGAGACCTTGGCAAAGGTTTATTTAGAGCAAAAAAAGTACAAAAAAGCAATGCAAGCATACCGTATTTTAAGTTTGAAATATCCGGAAAAAAGTGGTTTCTTTGCAGACCGAATTAGAGCGATAGAAAAAATACAACAAGAAAATATCTAGTAATGAGCACATTTTCAATATTCTTAATTCTTATCATCATTGTTTGTCTGCTGTTGATGTTGGTTGTTATGGTACAAAACCCAAAGGGTGGTGGGTTATCTTCTTCCTTTGGTGGAGGCGGCAGCCAAGTAGTTGGAGGCGTAAAGAAAACTGGAGATTTCTTAGACAAAAGTACATGGATTTTGGCTATTATGTTGGTCGTTTTGATTTTAGCATCCAATTGGGCACTTAAAGGAAATTTTGGAGGAGCAGATTCAAAGTTGCTAAATGATGATGGAATAGAACAAATAGATGACACTTTACCAGATGACCCAATAGATTCGGCCCCCGTAGATAATCCAGCTGACGCGCTTCCAGAGCCAACGTCAGATGATTCAACTACGGATAGTGAATAAAAAATAAAATACACTTAGAAATGCCAGCACAAATGACAAGCTGGCATTTTTATTTTTACAATATGTCAGTTTCTAGGGAATGGCATAATTTCTGTCTAAGAAAACCAAATATTAAATCAATTTAAATACAGAAGACTATGGCTAAAGTTAGCATTAAACCATTGGCAGATAGAGTTCTCATCGAGCCCATGGCTGCCGAGACGAAAACGGCATCTGGTATATATATTCCAGATACGGCGAAAGAGAAACCACAAAAAGGAAAAGTAGTAGCTGTTGGTCCTGGCACCAAAGATGAAGCTGTTACAGTTAAAGTTGGTAATACCGTTCTTTACGGAAAATACGCTGGCACAGAATTGAAGCTGGAAGGCACTGATTACCTGATGATGCGCGAAAGTGACATTTTAGCCATCATCTAATTTCATTCCCGAGTAGACGGGATTCTCTAACAAAACAACTATTTAGATAAAATAAAAGATTTCTGCCTTTGCAGGGATGAACATAAAAGAACATTTATTATGGCAAAAGATATAAAATTTGACATTGATGCTCGCGATGGCCTAAGAAGAGGTGTTGACGCCTTGGCCAATGCAGTAAAAGTAACCTTAGGACCAAAGGGAAGAAATGTAATCATCAGCAAATCATTTGGTGCACCACAGGTGACTAAGGATGGGGTTACAGTTGCAAAAGAAATAGAATTAGCAGATCCATTAGAAAACATGGGCGCCCAAATGGTAAAAGAAGTTGCTTCTAAAACCAACGACCTGGCGGGAGACGGTACAACAACCGCTACAGTTTTAGCACAATCAATCGTAAAAGAGGGACTGAAAAACGTAGCAGCAGGTGCTAATCCGATGGATTTGAAAAGAGGAATCGACAAGGCCGTAGAAGCTATCGTTGATAATTTAGCAAAGCAATCAAAAAAAGTAGGTGACTCATCTGATAAGATCAAACAAGTTGCCTCTATATCAGCCAACAATGACGAAACAATTGGTGATTTAATTGCTACGGCTTTTGGAAAGGTAGGTAAAGAAGGTGTTATCACTGTTGAAGAAGCAAAGGGCACAGATACCTATGTTGATGTTGTTGAAGGAATGCAGTTTGATAGAGGTTATCTCTCTCCATATTTCGTTACCGATTCTGAAAAGATGACTTCTGATTTGGAAGCTCCGTATATCCTTTTGTTCGATAAGAAGATTTCTTCAATGAAAGATTTGCTTCCTGTATTAGAACCCGTTGCTCAATCTGGCAAGCCTTTGTTAATTATTGCAGAGGATGTCGATGGAGAAGCTCTGGCTACTTTAGTTGTGAACAAATTAAGAGGTTCTTTAAAAATAGCTGCAGTTAAAGCACCTGGTTTTGGGGACAGAAGAAAGGCAATGCTTGAAGATATTGCCATTCTAACTGGCGGTACCGTTATTTCGGAGGAAAGAGGGTTTTCTCTTGATAATGCATCTTTAGATATGCTCGGTACTTGTGAGAAAATCACAATCGACAAAGACAACACTACAATTGTAAATGGCGGTGGTGTTCAAAAGCATATCAAGGCAAGAGTTAATCAAATCAAATCTCAAATCGAGACAACTACTTCTGACTACGATAGAGAAAAACTTCAAGAGAGACTAGCAAAGTTAGCTGGTGGTGTTGCGGTACTTTACGTTGGTGCGGCCTCTGAGGTTGAAATGAAAGAGAAGAAAGACCGAGTCGATGATGCCCTTCATGCTACTAGAGCTGCGGTTGAAGAAGGTATCGTTGCAGGTGGTGGTGTTGCTTTGGTAAGAGCAAAAACCGTTCTTTCTAAGGTGGACGTAGAAAATACGGATGAAGAAACCGGATTACAAATTGTAGCCCGCGCTATCGAATCTCCATTGAGAACAATAGTTTCAAATGCGGGAGGTGAAGGATCTGTTGTCGTAGCCAAAATTATGGATGGCAAAGGTGACTACGGTTACGATGCAAAATCTGAAAAGTATGTTGAAATGATGAAGGCTGGAATTATCGACCCTAAAAAAGTTACTCGTGTAGCTTTAGAAAATGCAGCTTCTGTTGCGGGGATGATATTGACCACTGAATGTGCTTTAACTGATATTAAAGAAGATGCACCTGCTATGCCGCCAATGGGCGGAGGTGGTGGAATGCCAGGCATGATGTAGGTCGACATCTACTTCAGATAGAGCATAATAGCTTATAAAGTAAAAACCTCGTTTGGGAAATCCAAATGAGGTTTTTTCATAACGGGGGTTTTTGTTCTTAATTACTGTTGTATATCTCAGTAGTGTAAAATGCCGGAATAGAAAACCAATACCCCATAAATGATTTTGAAGCCACTAGTTTTTGCCCTTGACCAGGACCTGAAATTGCTTCTCCAAAAACATTCCATTGTGTCCCTTCACTATCTTGAACTATCACATCTGACGAGTTATCAAAAACATATTCGTATTCCAAACTATTTTGGTTCGCATCCAGCTCAAAAGAAGTAATAAAGTTGGCATTACCTACTATTAAGTAGTTTTTACCTTTAAATGAATCCTTAATGGTATTTGTTGTTTCGAAATTAGAAAAACGATAAGTTTTCGCATCGCCATCATCGATTATAGTGTGAACTCTTTCTTTTAGAGGTAATCTCGGGTCTTTCGGTGTTGGAAAGAAAAACCTACTATCACTGGTTCGATAATCACCATAAGGATACACTCCGTAAGTTCTTGAAAAACCTGTATTATTTAAATTTATGAGTGTAGTTGTCGGATACATTGTTTTCCAGGTTTTCCAATCTGTTTCAACCAACTGAATCAACTCAGCTTTTTTCCCTTCCAGACTGCCGTTAACAGATTCGTTCAAAATCTGTGACCAATTGCTTTTGGTAGCTCGGTCAAAGGGAATAAGATTCGTTTGATATAGTAAACCTGAAACCCCAAAAGTTGTTTCTTTGCCATCTATTATTCGATTCCAACCAATACCTGTTCCCGTAAGTGGACAATACGAAATTGCTAGAGAAACATCACCGATATTATCATTCACAATTTCATGCCAATCCAATACGATATGTTGGTAGGCCCGAATATCATCTCCGTTCTTGTAACCCAAAATTAAATCCGTATCAAACAGAATAGAGGAATTTGCAGCCGTCACCATCTGCGGATTTTCCAAGGCGGGAATACCATCTCTACCAGGACCTCCATCCAAAACCTCAGCGACCGGAATACTCCATTCAGTCGAGGTATTTTCGATCTCGACAGAGTCAGGGTTTTGCGGTGAGTCTTGCGTAGTTGACTTACTGCACGAAAACAAAATAGTTAGAAAAGCGAATAAAAATATGTTCTTCTTCATAGCATTTAATTTATAGTGTTCAATACTTTATTCTTTTTTAGGAGTACTGTAATTCCAGCCGTAAACCGAAGCGTAGGCGTTAATTGTGTACCTTCAACATAACTATAAAAGGGAATTTCCAATCTTGAGTTAAAGGTTACGCTCGGTGTAATTTTCACAGCCAATTCGGGACGTACGAAAACCCATTCCCCACCTGTATTAGGTAACTCTGAGCTCTCTACCTTATCCGAAGACGCCTTACGATACTTTAAGATCAATCCAGGATTGATTATGGTGTTGAACAACAAAAATTGGTCTGTATATCCAATATTGGTCTGTACAACATTTCCAAACTCATATATGGAAGTATTATTCAAATAAGATGTATTCTCACCAGTAGCTCTATAGGTAATACTTCCTGACAATGTTGCCGATGGCCTAAAATTCAATCCCTTTGAGATGGATAACCACCCTAAGAGATCCCAGGCACCACTTCCGGGTTGCAAATCAGCCGTTAATTGAAATCCCTCAGTTGTTGTTAAGTCTGACTTCCCAAAAGGCGCTTTTGTTCCAACACCAACGTTGAAAACCGATTGGGAACCTAATACATTTGGAATCGCATATTTCACTAAAAAGACGGCATCCCCAATACCCTGCGTTTCAGAAAAATTTTCATTTCCGAATTGTGAAATGGTTCTTGTCTGATTAACCCATGTAAAAAGTGCCTCCAAGGAAAATCTATCTGAAATAGCATAACCCGCATTAAGTAAAATAGAATTAGTAATGCGAAGTCTCGAGTCATCATTCAATTTATCGGAACCAGCATTTAAAGTATTCAGGTTATTATAATCATAATTTAGACCTACTGTGAAAGAACCTTTTCCTTCGTTAGGTAATCCCAAATTATTAGATAAAGGCACACCACCTGAACAACAGGTTTGTGAAAAAACCTGATGACAGCCTAGTAGAAAAAGGCTAAAAAAGAGAATCCGTATCATTTCCTTTTCACAGAGCGATACGGATTTAGTAAAAGAATTTTGCGTTTCCTTACAAAAGGAGTCTTTTAATTAGTTTTGTGACTCTTCACAACCTCATCATCACGATACTTACAGCAGGGCATTACCTTGTTATAAGCTTCCTCTGTTGCTTTTAGCTCTTTTGTATCATGACCTACTGCGACCAAAGCCGTTTTGATTTTCATTGGGTCAGTTTTTCGCTCATCTATAATGAGAGACAAATCATGTGAGACCACATCCCATAAAGCGTACTTCACGCCTTTAACCCCCAAAGCTGCTTTCTCAATACGCATTTTACACATTTCACAGACACCATCAACCTCCATAGTCATTTTCTTATTTTTATCTTGGGCAAAAACCACTGTAGTCGCCATAAAAAGAACTATTGTAATCGCTAGTTTTTTCATATTATTATTTTAGTTGTTATAGTTTATATCGAAATCCTCCATATATCATTCGCCCCATAATCGGTGCATATACAATACTGGTATCAAAATTTGCGCCAAACGGGTTTTCCACACTCAATACAGGGTTATTTTGTCTAAAATTAGTCAAATTTTCACCTCCTGCATAAATTTCAAAATGTTCTGAAAACACTTTGGTGACCTGTGCATTCATCAAGCTATACCCATCTGCAAATTCTCCCAGCCGAAACTCTACAGGATTCACATCCGTATTCGGCAAACGTTGTTTTCCAAGCGTATGTAATGTATAGTCGAATTTCCATTGACCACCTTTCTCAGTTAGTGTGGTTTCATAACCCACATTGGCAAAAAAGCGATGTTGCGCCACCAGTGGTTTCTGTAAATTTCCGGAACGATAATCCGTATTCACATCATAAAACTTATATGCGGTTCGCAATTCCAACTTCGGTAGAATTTCGTGATTGACTTCTAGTTGAAAACTACTTGCAGAACTATTTCCATTTAGATTGTAAAAGGATATTGCCCTTGGGTTTTCCCAATCTACAACAACTTGATTCTTAAAATCTGTTTTATAGAAATCGAGGGTAACATCACCTGGTCTATCAAGAAAAGTAAATCCTTGAAGAAAACTAACTCCATAATTCCAGGCATCTTCCGCATCTAAACCATAGATACTCCCTTCGGAGTCTAAAACTTGTATCTGTCTTGAGGAGCCAAATAATTGTTGGTTCTCTGCAAAAATGTTTGCTGCTCTCCTACCCCTTCCAAAAGAACCTTTAAGACTTCCTCTTTCCCACGGGGTATATTGAATATGCAAACGAGGTGTGATAAATGTACCCAATCTGTTATGCGAATCGATTCTAAGACCTGCAGTCAGGTTTACTTTCTCTAAATTATCATAACTGTATTCGAAAAAGGCACCAACCGAAGTGTCATCTCTAGAAAAATCAGTATTGTTTACCAATTCTTCATAGCTATCATGAGCAAATGTGATTCCTGTTTTGAACTTGTTTTGTGTACTTCCCAGGATTGAATTAAAAATCAAATTTGAATAGATGCTCTCATGATTTATATCATAGCGATTCAGACCAAAATACGATTCTTGGTCATGATTGCTATAGGATGCCTGAAAACCAAAACTTTGAAACGGCAGTTCAGGAAAAACATATCCCAACTTTAAAGAGGTATCGAAACGGCGTGTCGCAATCTCGCTTCCCCACGCTTCGTCTCCGCTCAACGAACTTGCATTCCCAAAACCTCTCACTGCATCTTGAGTTTCAGGGTCAAAATCAACCTGTCCTACTTGTTTTTCATCATTTAGAAATCTAAAATTTAAAAAACTCACCCAACCGGTTTCGGCGTTTTGGTATTGCCAACGATTCATGATGTTGATTTGGTTGGCAAAAGGGACATCTAAAAATCCATCTTCATTATTATCTACTTCTTGAGTTCTAGCATTCCCATGAATATAGAGACCAGAACTCCATTTATCATTGAGTTTGCGGTTGATGTGCGTATTCAATTCCATACGACCATTTCTATTGAAATAGCCGTTGAAGAATAATTCTTTGTCCGTTAAGGGTTTGACCAATTCCGCGTTGATTTGACCCGAAATACTCTCGTAACCATTCACGACACTTCCTGCACCTTTGGTAATTTGAATACTCTCTACCCATGTACCGGGCGTAAACGTCAACCCGAAAGCTTGCGATGCACCACGTACCATAGGAATATTTTCTTGAGTAATTAACAAATAAGGACTCGTCAAGCCCAGCATTTGAATCTGTTTCGTACCTGTCAAGGCATCAGAAAAGTTCACATCAATCGCAGGGTTTGTCTCAAAACTTTCAGACAAGTTGCAGCAAGCTGCTTTTAATAATTCAGCGCTATTTACGGTAATCACATTCTGAGGACTGAAATACGCTTTTTGAACAGCGTCTCGCTTTTTTTCTACCACAACCTCATCCAATTCGTTCGAGGGTTTTAAAGTATGATGTACCATTTTTGGCTCATTGATGGTTAAGGTGTCCGATTGAAATCCGACATAACTAATTATCAACTTATTATATTCCTTTGAAAAGGGAATACTGAATAATCCCTCATCATTGGTAATCGTACCGATTTGGGAGTTCATCCAATACACATTGGCTCCGGGGAGACCAATATGTTTGTTCTCAGTATTACCCTCCATCACCATACCTTCAACCTTATCTTGCGCTAGTGAAAGTGCGGGCAATACCCCTAATATTATATATATGTATAGTTTCATTTTTGTTTAAATAAATTGAATAACCAACATTGAGATTGCCATTACCAACATGATGAAGTTTTCAATAAAGGTCGCTTCTGTCATGGGTAGTTGTAAGGCGGTACCTAAACAAGCACAACGAATGCTCTTTTTATCGAGCAAGGTTCTTGTGACCCCAATGGTCGTTATTCCTAAAATCACAATGGTAATGACAAGGGCAGCAGTGATTTGAAGTCGCATTAAGAATAAAAGTCCTAGTGCCAATTCAATAAATGGATATGCCCAACCATAAGCTGGAAATACTTTTGCCAAGGGGTCGTACTTGCGAAAACTTTCGGGAAATCCTTTTAAATCTAGAAGCTTGAAAAAGCTAAAAACGATATAGAAAAGTCCCATAAAGTCGAGCATAAACTCACCGAGATTCCAATCTTGATAGTTTAGCAAAAAGCCTGCGCTAAAGAGATAAAGGAAAATCAAAAACAAGGGTTTCAATTGTTGAAATTTTGATTTCTCTTCCGAGGAATTCGATGTGATTCCTGAAGTATGATTTCCTATTTCAGCTATTGAATACTTACTAGGCAAGGCTGATTTGAAGGCACTAAGGGCAATATGCGAAGACATTGAGATTTCGGCCTCAGCTCTTTCTAAACTAACTTCGATTTTTTGTACCCCGTCAATTTTTGAAAGCTCGTCCGCAACTGAAGCTACGCAACCGTTGCAGGTCATTCCTGTGATTTTATATGTATGTTTCATGAATTGTATTTGATTTATTGTCATTTCCTCGAAGGGAAAATTGTTCGATTAACTCCTCCAATACCAAGTTTATAGCATCTTTTGGAGTTTAAACCGAAAATAGATTCCCGTCTTCACGGGAATGACAATAAATCAAATTAGAAAAACTTCGTCAAGCAACTGAATGTCCTTGACCAAAATGGGTGGAGGGTATAGTTTGTGCGGAACGGGTTGTTCCTTTACATTTTGTAAAGAATGTAAATATGTATGAGTAAAAGCAACCAGAAAAGATTGCTGCTCCACATCTAAATCATTAAAAGAAATCTTCAAATCATCTTGACCTTCTACAAAAACCACCTCATTATCACAACAAGAGTTTTCGGTTTCTCCAAGGTTCTCATCATCCATCGACATAGGCATATCCATGCCACAAGTATCTACATCAGTGAATAAGGCAACATCCATTAAGCGCCCCATGCAATAGTGCTTTTCAACCTTCCACGAAACTGTGGAAAGCAAAAGCAAAAGTGCCATTATAATCGACATTATTTTATGAAATACTTCTTGCATTAGTGCAAAATTACGAAATAGTTACTTGGCTTTGTAAAAACCGTTTTTATCTTAACGAATATTTAAGTCGAATCGTATTGTAATTTTTCTTTAAAAATTCCACTTTTGAAGTGAATTAATTGCTCCTATGTTTGAAAAATTAAAACCACAAGTAACTGAAATAATAACCCAAAAATCTAGCAGTGTTGAAGAACGCTTACTACAAATATGTCAACTTCTCAATGCGAATATTGACTACTACGATTGGGTAGGTTTTTATTTTAAGAATGGAGATAAGCCAGAACTAAAATTGGGACCCTATGTTGGGGAACCTACAGACCATACGATAATTCCTTTTGGAAAAGGCATATGTGGACAGGTAGCCGTTTCTAACGAAAACTTTGTTGTGCCTGACGTACAGGCTCAAGATAACTACATTGCTTGCAGTATTACGGTAAAGTCCGAAATTGTAATTCCCCTATTTGTGAATGGCGAAAATGTGGGCCAAATCGATATTGATTCCAATACCCCTGATCCCTTTACAGAAGCCGATGAACGATTTTTGGAATTCGTGAATGAAAAAGTGGCGGGTATTTTATAATAAACAGTTCAAAACTTTAGCTCTATTGTTGATAACCTGACGGATTTTTTCGCAACAAAAAAAGTATTTTTGTGTGCTTATAAACGTAACCACTAGCACATAAAAAATGAGCATCAAAAAAGCCACTTCAGCCTTAATTTCAGTATTTCACAAAGACGGATTAGAACCTATTGTCCGTAAATTTGATGAACTCGGAATCACCATATACTCAACAGGTGGAACCGAGAAATTTATCAAAGATTTAGGCATTGATGTGGTGCCCGTTGAAGATGTGACTAGTTATCCTTCTATTCTTGGAGGAAGAGTAAAGACATTGCATCCCAAAGTTTTTGGAGGTATTTTAAATCGTCAAGACCATGAAGGTGATGTCGCCCAACTTGAGGAATTCGAAATACCCCAATTAGACATTGTTATTGTTGATTTATATCCATTTGAAAAAACCGTTGCCAGTGGAGCATCCGAGCAAGACATAATTGAAAAAATCGATATTGGTGGTATTTCATTAATCCGTGCCGCAGCTAAAAATTACAAAGATGTCCTCTGTGTTTCTTCCATGGAGGATTATAGCGAAGTTTTAGATTTGATTTCCTCTGGAAACGGAAGTACCACTCTTGAGGACCGCAAACGATTTGCTGCAAAATCCTTTAATGTTTCTTCACATTACGATACTGCAATTTTCAACTATTTCAATAAAAACCACGAGTTAGCCGCCTTAAAAGTTAGTGAGACAAATGGGAAGGTTTTACGTTATGGAGAAAATCCACATCAAAAAGGATTCTTCTTCGGAGACTTCGATGCTATGTTTTCTAAAATTCATGGAAAAGAGCTTTCGTACAATAACCTTCTCGATGTTGATGCCGCGGTAAATTTAATGCTTGAATTCAAAAACGACGAGCCCACTTTTGCCATTCTTAAACACAATAATGCATGTGGATTAGCTCAAAGAGACAACTTACATCAGGCTTACATAGATGCACTTGCAGGAGACCCAGTTTCGGCTTTTGGTGGTGTACTAATCAGTAATAAAGAAATCGATAAAGCAACTGCTGAAGAAATCCACAAGTTATTTTGCGAAGTAGTAATCGCACCAAGCTATGCTGAAGACGCTTTAGAAATTCTAAAGGGCAAGAAAAATCGCATCATTTTGATTCAAAACGATGTGGAAATGCCTGAAATGATTGTAAGAACTTGTTTGAATGGAATGCTATTGCAAGAAAAAGACCATAAAACCGATACTCCAGAAGACCTAACTAAAGTGACTACCAAAGAACCTTCAGCTGAAGAAATTGAAGATTTGATTTTTGCCTCTAAACTATGTAAGCATACCAAATCTAACACAATTGTTCTAGCTAAAAACAAGCAATTATGTGCTAGTGGCACAGGACAAACATCTCGTGTAGACGCCTTAAATCAGGCTATTCACAAGGCAAAGTCTTTTAACTTCGACCTTGAAGGAGCGGTTATGGCGAGTGATGCTTTCTTCCCTTTTCCAGATTGTGTAGAAATTGCGCATAAAAGTGGTATTTCATGCGTTATACAACCGGGCGGATCGATAAAAGACCAATTAAGTATTGATTATTGCAATGAAAATGGTGTTGCCATGGTAATGACAGGCACACGTCATTTCAAGCATTAATTTTACTACTTTTGTCGATGAAATGCACCCCACGCATACATGTAACATAACCAAACGAATTAATAATGGGATTTTTTGATTTCTTGACCGAGGAAATCGCGATCGATTTAGGTACCGCGAACACTCTAATCATTCACATGGACAAAGTCGTTGTTGACAGTCCGTCGATTGTTGCCAGAGACCGCATTTCTGGTAAAATCATTGCAGTTGGCAAAGAAGCTAACATGATGCAAGGTAAAACTCATGAAAACATAAAAACGATTCGACCTCTTAAAGATGGGGTAATTGCAGATTTTGATGCATCTGAAAAGATGATCAATATGTTTATCAAAAACATTCCCGCTCTAAAAAAGAAATGGTTCCCACCTGCATTACGAATGGTGATTTGTATTCCTTCAGGAATTACAGAAGTGGAAATGCGAGCGGTAAAGGAATCCGCTGAACGTGTAAATGGTAAAGAAGTTTACTTGATTCACGAACCAATGGCAGCAGCAATTGGTATCGGATTAGATATCATGCAGCCAAAAGGAAACATGATCGTTGACATAGGTGGTGGAACTACAGAAATCGCGGTTATTGCCTTGGGCGGAATTGTTTGCGACAAGTCCGTCAAAATTGCAGGTGATGTTTTCACCAATGATATCATTTACTACATGCGTACACAACACAACTTGTATGTTGGCGAAAGTACAGCTGAGAATATCAAAATCGAAATTGGTTCGGCAACGGAAGACTTACAAACACCTCCAGATGAGAAGTCAGTACAAGGGCGTGATTTGTTGACAGGAAAACCAAAACAAGTTCAGATTTCCTATCGTGAAATAGCGAAGGCGTTGGATAAATCTATTCTACGTGTTGAAGATGCGGTTATGGAAACCTTATCACAAACACCACCAGAGTTAGCGGCTGATATTTATAATACCGGTATTTATTTAGCCGGCGGAGGTTCTATGTTACGTGGCTTAGACAGAAGACTATCACAAAAAACTGATCTACCTGTGTATATAGCCGAGGACCCCTTAAGAGCGGTTGTTAGAGGTACTGGTATCGCCCTTAAAAACTTAGAACGCTACAAGAGTATTTTAATCAAATAGGAGTTTCAAACCAAAACCCTGATTGACTATTACCTACGTTTTTATAGATTTTATCTTCTAGATAACATCGCATAAAATTAAAGATGCATGCAGCAGATTATCAACTTTATCTTACGGTATAAGAATTTCATTCTTTATATCTTTTTGATGATCGTCTCTTTGGGTTTTACAATTCAATCGCATTCTTACCATCAATCAAGTTTTTTTAACTCTTCAAGCTGGATTACGGGAAATATCTATGAAACCTCTTATGGTATTACCTCCTACTTTGATTTAGAAAAGGAAAACAAAAAATTAGTTGAAGAAAACGAGTGGCTTCGCCACCAACTGTTTAATAAAAAAGATTCTATTGCGGTTCAGTTGGATTCTGTTCTAATGACTTATACCGTTACTTCAGGCCAAGTCATAAAAAACAGCTACGCCAATCAACGTAATTATATAACTATAAATAAAGGAAGAAAGGATAGTGTTAAGCCTGATATGGGTATTATTACCCCAGAAGGCATTCTTGGAATAGTAGAAAACGTATCGAAAAAACATGCTACTGTACAAAGTATCCTAAACGAGAATTCGAATATCAATGCTAAACTAAAAAACACGAATAATTTCGGCTCCCTAACCTGGAATGCTAGCAACTATAATACAGTTCAATTAGTAGATATTCCACGTCTAGTGCCGTTGGTTATTGGTGACACCATTGTAACTGGAGGCATGAGCAGTATTTTTCCTGAAAATGTTCCCATAGGAACTATTAAAAAGTTTGACCTCAATGACTCAAAGAGCTTTTGGAATATTGAGGTTGCCCTATTCAATGATATGACAAATATCAAAAATGTATATATCGTGAGTAATACGGATAGAGAAGAAATTATAGAATTACAAGAAGAGACCGAAAGTAATGATTAGTAATTCATACTTCATCAATGTTATTCGATTTGCGCTACTTGTTTTAGTGCAGGTTCTTGTATTCAATAGGTTGAACTTTTTTGGGTTTATCAATCCGATGGTATACATCTTATTTTTGTATTGGTATCCTATCAAACAAAATAGAGCTGCGTTTATCGGGCTTAGTTTTTTGTTAGGCCTTTCAATTGATTTCTTTTCAGATACCATGGCAATTAATGCTGCATCAACCATAACTATAGCTTATCTGAGACCAGCAATAATGCGTTTTGTTTTTGGTGTGAACTATGAGTTTCAAAGTTTCAAATTAGGTAATGCGACGAGGGTACAACAATTCACATTTTTAGCGTTATTAATAGTAGTACACCACTTGGTTTTCTTTACTCTGGAGATTTTCAGCTTTTCTAATTTGCTATTAATTTTGAAAAAAGTTGTCTCAATTAGTGCAGCTACCTTGGTACTTTGTTTATTATTTGGTTCTCTTTTTAGCGTAAGAAAAGAATGAAATCGACATGATTAAAAAAATAGTTAACATAAGTGGGAATGATGTTTTTAATTATCTAAGGTTACATCTGACCTCTAAAAAAAAGCTTAAAACAAAAAGATGAAAAAACTTCTACTTTCATCGATTATTGTAATTATAGGACTCACTTTTATAGGGAGACTTTCCTATTTGCAAATATTTAGTTTTTCTGCAGATCAATTAATGGAAGATCCTGCTATTAAAGCAATCTACGACTACCCAGAGCGAGGTTATATTTATGATAGGTATGGTAAACTATTAGTGGGAAACGATCCGGCCTATGATGTCATGGTAATTCCGAGAGAGGTAAAAGCCCTTGATACACTTGAATTCTGTCAATTGCTGGATATTGAAAAAGAAAAATTCAAAAAGGAACTAAGAAGGGCACGAATATATTCTCCAAGACTCCCGTCTGTTTTGGTTCCTCAACTTTCCAAACAAGATTATGCGCGGTTACAGGAAAAAATGCGCCGATACCCTGGGTTCTACATTCAAAAACGTTCTCTCCGATACTATGCGACCAACGCCTCTGCAAATGTCTTAGGGTATATTAGTGAGGTTAATGAACGTGATTTGGCCAAAAACCCAAACTATGTACAGGGAGAGTTGACTGGTCGAACTGGAATCGAAAAAGTATATGAAGATACCCTAAGAGGGAGCAAAGGCGTACAATACATTCAAAAAGATAGGTTTAATAGGGATATTGGTAAATACAAAGATGGCGTTTTGGACGTACAGCCTGTCCAAGGAAAAGAGATTCATATTACCATAGACAAAGAACTACAAGAATATGGTGAACGCTTGATGCATGGAAAGCGCGGAGGAATCGTAGCAATAGAACCTAGCTCGGGGGAAATCTTAACCATGATTTCAGGTCCGACTTATGAACCATCATTATTGGTAGGGCGAAAACGTTCTAAAAACTACAGCAAACTGCACTATGATACGATTTCCAAACCAACTTTCGATCGATCAATTTTAGCCGAGGCTTCTCCAGGGTCTCCATTTAAGACTCTTAATGCTTTAGTCGCATTACAAGAAGGGGTAATAGTTCCGAGTACAAGTTTCAAGTGTTATAATGGTTTCTATGTGGGTAGAACACTTCGAGGTTGTCATTGTGGTGGCGGTACTAGAAATATGAACGTGGGTATTTATAAATCGTGTAACGCATATTTTGCAAATACCTTTCGAAAAATATATGAAAAATATACCACTACCGACGAGGCCCAAGATGTGTGGTCTAAGCACATCAAAAGTTTCGGTCTCGGAGATTATTTAGGTTCAGATCTCCATACTGGTAGAAAAGGTAGAATTCCTACCAAAGAATATTATGACAAATGGTACGGGGATAATCGTTGGTCTTCATCTTATATTATTTCGAACTCTATTGGGCAAGGAGAAGTTTCTGTGACGCCAATTCAATTAGCCAACATGACTGCAGCTATTGCTAATCGAGGTCACTACTTCACGCCACATGTAATCAAGAAAGTTGCTGGAACTGACATTAGCATTCCCGACTTTGTCAAACCAAAGCATACTACCATTGACAAAAAACACTTTGATCCTGTTATCAGAGGAATGGCAGATGTATACAAAAAAGGTACAGCAGAATACGTACAAATACCTGATATCGAAATTGCCGGAAAAACAGGAACCGTTGAAAACTTTACCATTATCGATAGTGTTAAGACGCAATTGACCGACCATTCTGTTTTTGTCGCATTTGCGCCCGTCGAGAATCCCAAGATTGCTATTGCAGTATTTATTGAAAATGGATATTATGGAGGTCGATATGCCGGTCATATCGCATCCTTGCTAATTGAGAAATATATTAAAAGGGAAATCACTAGAAAGGACCTTGAAAAGGTTATGTTATCAACAACTTTAGAGTCCGAATATGCCAAGCCCTATAGTGGTGAACCTTTCAAAATCAATGAATACAATTGGAGGAGTTTACATGCCATAAAACCAAAAACGGAGGAAAACCCTTCTAAATAAATTCGCATGGCTGGCAAAAGTGTCCTAAAACGTATCGATTGGCTTACCGTTTTTATTTATCTAGCACTTCTAACGATAGGGTGGGTAAATATCTATTCCAGTACATTTACCGATGAGAATCTTTCGATTTTTGATTTTAGCACACTTCATGGCAAACAACTATTTTTTATTGGAGTAACTTTTGGTGCGATTATTCTAGTTCTCGCCCTCGAAGCTAGTTTCTATGAACGATTTTCAAGTGTTCTTTACATCATAGCGATGGTTTTGCTTTTAGGTCTCTATCCTTTCGGAAAGACGATTGCTGGGGCTACCTCATGGTATGACCTTGGCTTTTTCAACTTACAGCCCTCGGAGTTGGCCAAAGTCGCCACAGCACTTGCGCTGGCAAAATACCTAAGTGATATACAAACCGATATAAAACGAAGAAAAGACCAACTATATGCCTTTTTGGTACTTCTAATCCCAGTAATATTGATTGTTCCGCAACCGGATCCTGGTAGTGCCTTGGTATTTTTCGCAATGGTATTCGTTATCTTCCGAGAAGGACTACCCCTATATTATCTTGGTTTTGCATTTCTAGCCGTTTTGGTTTTTATTACAACACTTATGTTCGGAACAATATGGGTAAGTATATTTCTAGCCTTATTTATTGTTCTTTTCTTGTTGTTAAAAAGAAAGACTTTTAAAGTGCCAGTTTTTCCAATGATTTCAATTGCTGTAATAGCAATACTCTTTTCCTTATCCGTAAATTTTGTGTTCAATAATGTTTTTGAACAACGGCACCGCGACCGTTTCAGCTTATGGCTTCGCTTAGAAAAAGACCCAGTAAAGTTAGAGAAAATTAGAAAAACTATAGGGTACAACACCTACCAGTCTGAAAAAGCAATTGAGTCCGGTGGTTTCTTTGGAAAAGGCTTTTTAGAAGGAACCCGTACAAAAGGAGATTTTGTACCCGAACAGGAAACTGATTACATTTTTAGCACCGTGGGTGAAGAATGGGGGTTTGTAGGAACTACAACAGTAGTTTTACTTTTCACTTTGATGCTTTTGCGACTTGTTTATTTGGCAGAACGACAGAAGAATCCGTTTAGTCGCATGTACGGGTACGGGGTAATCTCAATCCTGTTTATTCACTATTTCATAAACATCGGAATGGTAATCGGAATACTTCCCACTATTGGTATTCCACTACCATTTTTTAGTTATGGTGGCTCAGGACTCCTGTTCTTTACAATCTTGTTGTTTATCTTCTTGAAGCTTGATTCAAATCGTTTAAAAGAGGGTATTTAAAACTTCCAATTCTGAATCCGAATTTTGCTTTCTAACTTATCCTCTGCTTCATCCGGTAGTTCACTGAAAAAATCTATTCCAGTTCGTTTTTCTATTTCATCAATGCTTACAACAAATTGTTTGATGGATTTGTTACTAGGCCGGTTCTGCATTAAAAATGCAATTGCCTTTAAATCTTTCGAACTTCCTTTAGCAATTATTTTATAATAGTAACGAGGAACATCAACACCTTCCTCTCCTATCTCATCTAAGCCACTTTCAAGAACACCTCCTGTAATAATGAAATGGGTACCATTTTTCTTTACCCATTGACGTGTTTTTATTTCTAATTGATTCCAGACCCCTGCATTAAACTCTCTATTCTGCGGACTTATATTACTCGTATAAAAGGTTTCGTTGTAAGCATACTCAGAAAAACGTCGATCTCCTGCTGGGCAGAGATGTCCTCTGTCATATCCTGAGCCCTTATAATTTCGCCAATCCGCAGATTTCGTTTTTACCTTAGGATCTTCTATAAAATAGGGTCGCTTGCGGTCATCATAAGTCAAATGCTTCTTTTCTAAAGGATAAGCCACCCATTCCGCTTGTTCAAACGGCTCATTGTACGAAAGTGAATAGTAGTCATGATTAACAATTGCACCCGTTGTCGATGTCGGAAGCACATAAGAAGGCATATCTGTTTGTATACTTTGTCCGTCAGGAGAAGTATAGGTATCCGGTGTGTAGAAATTTTCGAAGAGCCAAAAGCCCACAAGACAAATCAATAACAATACCGTATAGATTGTTCGGTTTTTTACACTTTTTCGCATGGCCAAATTTACTGTAATTTCAATGGAAATCCTTCTGATAATCCTGTAAGATATTAGCCTAAATTTCGACTAATAAATTGTATTTCCCCATTTACTTTTTTTACCTTGGATGGGGATTTGTTTATCTATAAATCCGACTAAAAAAGAAAGGAAAAAGATTATGCTTACATGGAAAGATGTTATTCATTTTGCAACAAAAGGAAACCCTAGCCCTGATACTCGAGTGGAAAAAGCAGAAGCTGAGTGGCGAGAAATTTTGACACCAGAACAATTTAGAATTACGCGGCTCAAAGGGACTGAAAGACCACACTCCGGAGAATTGTGTCACATTCACGACACCGGAAAATACAATTGTGTTTGCTGCGGCACACCATTGTTTGATTCGTCGATTAAATTCGAGTCAGGAACTGGATGGCCAAGTTTCACCGAGCCAATTAAAGAAAATGCGATTCAATACGAGAAGGATACCGCATTCGGTATGGTCCGCGTAGAAGTCATGTGCAATACCTGCGATGGACATTTAGGACATGTTTTCCCAGATGGACCCGAACCAAGCGGATTGCGTTATTGTATCAATTCAGAATCTATGATTATTGAAAAAGAGGAGGTAAATAATGGATAATAAAAGTTTAGAAATTGCAACTATTGGTGGTGGATGTTTTTGGTGTGTTGAAGCAGTTTTTCAGCAAATCAATGGTATCGAAAAAATAATATCGGGATACACTGGTGGAATTGCACCAGGTAAACCAACCTATCGTGAAGTTTGCTCAGGCCTAACAGGCCATGCAGAAGTAATTCAGGTATCTTTCGATGCCGAGGTAATTTCGTTTCGTGATATTTTAGAAGTTTTTATGACCAGTCATGACCCAACAACCTTAAATAGACAAGGTGGTGACGTGGGTACGCAATACCGTTCGGTAATCTACTACCATAATGAAAAACAAAAGGAAGTCTCAGAACTGGTGTTGAAAGAAATGACATCCTACTTTGAAGACCCTATCGTAACGGAAATCAGTCCGCTTGGTGTATTTTATGATGCGGAGGAATATCATCAAGACTACTACGCTAATAATAAATCACAGGGGTATTGTAGTGCTGTTATTACTCCCAAGCTTGCAAAGCTTCGCAAGATGCATGCAAGTAAATTGAGGAAAGTTTCAAGTTGACAATCCTTCTTAAACTTCTATAAAAAAAGCCCCGCTCATTGAGCGGGGCTTTTTTTATGTATATCCTTATAGAAATTATCCTTTTACGCTGGCCAATTTACCATTTTTAATGTTGTTGATTTTCAAATCTTGCAGCACATTAACCGCTTCTTCAACATAAACATCCTTAGCCAAATTCTTGTGCCAACGATTTCTCTTTTCACGTAAAACCGAGTCTTGAGTAAATAGCTCTTGCTCATACTTCAATGATTCGAAGGTAAGTTTAGAATCATAATCATTCATCTTCTTGAAATAGTCAGACTTCTTGTTGTCTTTTTCCTTTTCACTTTTATAGGCTTCATAGTTCAAGGAAATCACAGTTTCATCTTGCTGAGACTTGATCCATTGTGCATTCTCCTCAATCAGTTTTATTTGAGGATTAGCAGCCATTCGCTTCGTGCTATTTGCGATAGTTTGATCATAATCGATATAGCCATCCCAAAAGTCGTATTCTGCCGGAGTAATTTTATCCCATTTCAAAGGGTTTGATTGATCTCTTTCTCCGATATCAATATAACTGTACTTGTCTGGAACCACTACATCACTTTTAACACCTTCCAATTGTGTAGAGCCTCCGTTTATTCTATAAAACTTCTGGGTCGTCAATTTCAAAGCGCCCAAATCACCGTTTTCGTTGCTTCGAACAATATTATTCAGATCAATAACATTTTGAACTGTTCCTTTTCCAAAAGTCTGTTTACTTCCTATAACAACAGCTCTTTTATAATCTTGCATAGCAGCAGCTAAAATTTCAGAGGCAGAAGCAGAAAGCTCGTTAACTAATATTACGAGTGGACCATCCCATTGTATACGTTCATCTTTATCATCATATACATCCTTATCTTTTCCTGATGATTGCACTTGAACAATTGGGCCATCCTTTATAAAAAGTCCGCCCATTTCTACAACAGTTTTCAAAGAACCTCCACCATTATCGCGAAGATCTAAAATCAAACCTTCAACACCTTCTTGCTTTAATCGCTCCACTTCCTTTGCTACATCGGTTGCAGCATTGCGCTCACTGTAGTCATCAAAGTCTACATAGAACTTGGGTAAGTGAATTAGTCCGAATTTTTGATTTTCTTTCTTGATATTCGCCGACTTAGCAAAAGACTCCTCCAGCTCAACAACATCTCTAGTCAAAGATATAACCTCTTGTGAACCATCTATCTTTCGTACCGTTAAATCAACAACTGTACCTTCGGGTCCTTTAATCATTTTAATAGCATCATCTAAACGCATACCAACAATATCAACAGGCTCTTCACCATCTTGACCTACTTTCATAATGAGATCACCTACTTCTAAACGTGAATCTCTCCAAACAGGCCCTCCAGATATGATATCGGTTATTTTAGCTCCTTCAGGCTTTTTCTGTAAACGAGCACCAATTCCTTCAAATTTACCTGACATACTTGCGTCGAACTTGTCTTTATCATCAGGCGCGAAATAATACGTATGTGGGTCAAACTCATCCACAATAGTATTAATATACTGAACAAACCAATCTTTACGTTCTAAATCATCAACAAAATCGAAAAATTCAGCTAATGTTTTTCTTGTAGATTCTCTAGAGGATGATTCGGCCTCCTCCACAGACATTGCCTTTTCATTTTCAGCATGACCATGAGCCTTGGCAGTTTCCCCATCTTCATATGCATGCGAAATCTTGGAGTCATAAGTATTTAGTGTAGCATATTTCAGCTGTTGTCTCCAACGTTCTTTCAACTCATCTCTAGAAGTAGCGAAAGACATTTTATCATAAGCTATGTCAATTGTTTCCTCTTTTGAATAATCAAAAGGCTGTTCAAGCACTTCTTGGTAAATTGCTTGCGCGTCGGTCATTCGTTGCACCAAACGATCGTGTACAACATTAAAAAACGTGATGTCGGTATTTTTAATCTGGTCATCTATTTGAAATTTTTGCTGCTCAAACTCTTTGATGTCAGATTCTAAAAAATACCGTTTTGTGGGATCAATGACATCAATAAAATCCTCGAAGACATTCACTGAAAAATCGTCATCAATATCTTTGGGTTCATAATGTCCTTTTGACAAAACATAAGTGATTAAGTCAATCAACAATTTATCTTTATCATCATTTTCAAAGGTCTTATTTGTAAAGCTGCATGAAGCAACCGCAATTAACAATGCAAATAAGCCATAAGCGAAATTCTTCTTCATAAAATTCTGTTTACTATGTAATTTAATCGATGTGAAATAAAATATATCAAAGTAAAACTCAATGTGTGACCTATACTTCAATAGATTCTCTAAGATACTGAAAAAACCGTGCCAGTATGGAGCAAAGCCCCATTTTTTTGTTGAATACGATCGAATAGATATCTTTTTTTAAACGTATTTTTACAACTTAAATTATACACTTTGTCGAAACCTTTGATTCTTGTAACAAATGATGACGGAATTACTGCCCCTGGCCTTAGAGCTTTGGTCCGTTATATGAATGAAATCGGTGATGTCGTGGTTGTGGCACCAGACAGTCCACAATCAGGTAAAGGGCACGCTATAACTTTGGATATCGCTCTGTATTCTAAAAGAATGAAAATCGATTTGGAAAATGGTGCCAACGAGGAATATAGTTGTAGCGGAACTCCGGCGGATTGTGTTAAAATGGCACTTCAAGAGCTTTTAGACCGAAAACCTGATATCTGTGTTAGCGGTATAAATCATGGTTCAAATTCTTCAATTAATGTTATTTATTCAGGAACTATGAGTGCCGCTATTGAAGCTGGCATTGAAGGGGTTCCTGCAATCGGCTTCTCGCTTTGTGATTATTCTTGGAACGCAGATTTTGAACCTGCAGGAGAAAGTATTAAAAAAATTGTCAGGGAGGCACTTTTAAATGGAATTCCTCCCGGGGTCGTTTTAAATGTCAACATTCCCAAATTAGAAGCGAAAGATTTCAAGGGAATCAAAATTTGCCGACAAGCTCGCGCCAATTGGAAAGAGAAATTCGACAAACGTACTAATCCAATGGGCAAAGATTACTATTGGCTAACCGGAGAGTTTGAGCTTTTAGACAAAGGGGAAGATACAGATGAATGGGCCTTGGCAAACGGTTATATTTCGATAGTACCAACCCAATTCGACCTAACCGCGCATCACGCCATACAGAATATAAATAACTGGAACCTAAATGCATAAGAAAGAACTTTTAATAGGATTCGCAGTGGGTATTATTGCGAATACCATCGGTACACTTTTATACATTCTATTATTTTCGGATTTGGGAATAACAGAAACTTTTCAAGCAGCCATTCAACAAGGCCACCTTGGAAGCCTCTTAGCGCTAGGTGCTATTTTGAATCTAGTTGCCTTTTTCTTGTTTTTGAGAATTCGAAGAGATAATAGGGCCAAGGGAGTTTTGATTGCCACAATTATTACCGCTTTGGTTATTTTATATTATAAAGTTTTTTAGGGCAAGATGTTTGGTGCTCGATGCATAAAATCAATTCATCAAACACCATGCATCTAGCACCAAGCTCTTTAAGAAACAAATAATAAATGAAGTACTACATCATAGCAGGAGAAGCTTCAGGAGATTTACACGGTTCAAATCTCATCAAGGCATTGAAAGCCGAAGACCCAAAAGCAGAGATTCGCTGTTGGGGTGGTGATTTGATGCAAGCTGCTGGAGGTACTTTGGTTAAGCACTACAAAGAAATGGCCTTCATGGGTTTTCTTGAAGTTCTGCTAAATATCCTTACAATTTCTAAGAACATTAAGTTTTGTAAAAAGGATATTTACGAGTTCAATCCTCATAAGATTATTTTTATTGATTATTCAGGATTCAATTTGCGCATCGCAAAATGGGCCAAGACATATAATTTCAGCACGAACTACTATATATCTCCTCAGATTTGGGCTTCCCGTGAGGGCCGCATTGAAAAAATAAAGCGTGATATAGATTTCATGTATGTTATCCTTCCCTTTGAAAAGGAATTTTATGCAAAACATGACTTTCCTGTGCATTTTGTGGGTCACCCTTTGTTAGATGCAGTAGCCAATCGATCCGAAATTGACGAACAAGATTTTCGAACTTCTAACAATCTCCATCCTGAAAAACCAATAATCGCGTTGCTTCCTGGAAGTCGAAAGCAAGAGGTGCAAAAAATGTTAATCTTAATGTTATCTCTTACCGGCGAGTTTGCGGACTATGAATTTGTCATTGCGGGAGCTCCGAGTTTGGATGGTGATTTTTATGCACCGTTCTTAAAAAATCCGAATATCAGTTTTGTTTCAAACAAAACCTATGATATTTTGAACATTGCCCATGCTGCATTGGTAACTAGTGGCACAGCTACCTTAGAAACTGCTATTTTTAAAGTTCCGCAAGTGGTCTGCTACAAGGCAAATTGGATATCGTATCAAATCGCCAAACGCATCGTAACACTTGATCATATTTCTCTGGTTAATCTCATTATGAAAAAAGAAGTCGTCAAGGAACTAATTCAAGAAGAGTTGACTACCGAAAATTTGAAAGCCGAATTAAACAAAATACTCAGCGGAGATTTTCGAAACCAGCAACTAGCCTCTTATGAGGAACTGGAAAAAATGCTAGGAGGTCAAGGCGCAAGTGTTAAAGCTGCAGAATTAATTGTTACAAATAATAGCTGAGAAAAACTTCCCAACACAATAGAATTTCAGAAAGTCCCGTTCCACTATTTAGAGGCAACCCTTTTTTAATAGCCCGATAAGAACGCACTTTTCTAAAATATTTATTTAATTTTGAAGGCATGGGCATTAGGAACGCTTTGCATCTACATAAATTCGGGTACCTTTTGTTGGTATTGTTAATCGCAAGTTGCGGTGCTGTTAAAAAGAAAACGACTTACGGTAAAACTTCAAAAAAACGTACCGTTAGCGTTGCTCCTTCAAAAGAAGTTTCTCTTACTAGAGCACCCAGAACACGAAAAGAAAGACCTACTGCTTTATCACCCGCCGATAACATTATCAATACTGCATTGACCTTTTCAGGAACACGATACAAATACGGTGGAACAACGAAAAAAGGAATGGATTGCTCAGGACTTCTTTATGTTTCTTTCGGTGAACATGACGTACAATTACCACGAGTATCCTATAATATGGCAGAAAAAGGAAAACGCGTGCGAATCAATAAAGTTGAAAAAGGAGACTTGCTCTTTTTTAAAACCAAAAAACAGGCGAGAAGAATTAATCATGTAGGCATGGTCGTTTCAGTAAAAGGCGATGAAGTGAAATTTATTCATGCTTCTTCTTCAAGAGGGGTTATAGTCTCTTCATTACGCGAGGGTTTTTGGAATAACGCATTCGTAAAGGCCACTCGTGTCTTATAGTTTTCTTTTTTGACTACATTTAGTGTAAGAAATTACGTTAAATGGCTCTTCTGAAATTTGTTCCTATTAAGCTTACGCTGTGTCTTGTTACAGGTATTTTGATTGGACATTATTTTGACTTCGCGATTTACCATGTCTTATTTTCAACTCTAATTCTTATTGCTTTTCTTGGGTTTCTATTGAGTAAACAGACTAATAGAAACTCCATTTCTTTCGGATTGACGACCCTACTGACCACAATATTTTTGGGAATTCTTTCGGTATCCCTTTGGCAACCTAAAAACCAAAAAGACCATTACACACATCAAAATCTTGAAGAAACATATCTCTGGAAAGTAAAAGTTCGGGAAGTTTTAAAGTCTAATCTTTATTCGGATAGGTATATGGGGAATATATTTTCTATGGATGAAAAAAAGGTCTCTGGAAAGCTAGTTATGAATCTATATAGAGATTCAGGTACGGTCAAATTTCAAGTAGATGATGAGCTTTTCATATTTAGGAAGCTTTCCGAAATAAAACCACCATTAAACCCACATCAGTTTGATTATCAATCTTATTTGGCAAATATGGGAATCTATCATCAAATTCAGTTAGATAGCACAAATCATTTTGTTAATGAGAATTCCTCGAAAACTATCTACGGAATTGCCGCATCGGTTCGAAATAAAATCATTTCCAAGCTCCAAAAAGCTAATTTTGGAAAAGAAGAATTGAGTATTATTCAAGCTTTACTTCTTGGGCAACGCGATGACCTTTCAAAGGAAACCTACAACAACTATAAAAATGCTGGTGCTGTCCATATTTTAGCTGTTTCCGGATTGCATATAGGGATTCTTCTCCTGCTGTTACAATTTTTACTGAGGCCCTTAGAGCGACTCCCAAAAGGAAAAACCATCAAGCTTATCGTATTAGTTCTTCTACTTTGGTGTTTTGCTTTGCTGGCTGGTTTCTCAGCTTCAATAGTTCGCGCGGTTACTATGTTTTCTTTTGTTGCTTATGCGCTTTATTTAAATCGACCTAGCAATACCTTTAATATTCTCGCCTTATCAATGTTTGCGATTTTACTGCTGATAAACCCCATGCTTCTTTTTCAAGTAGGCTTCCAAATGAGTTATGCGGCGGTTCTTGCCATTGTTTGGATATACCCCATGCTGCAACAATTATGGTCTCCAAAGAACAAAATCATCCGTAAAATTTGGCAGCTACTTTCAGTTAGTGTTGCTGCGCAATTGGGCGTATTACCGATAAGCTTGTTTTATTTTCATCAGTTTCCCGGCCTGTTCTTTATATCCAATTTGATTATCGTTCCCGCAATGGGATTGATTTTAGGAATGGGAATCTTAATAGTAATGCTGGCACTTTTTGATATGCTTCCGCAATGGTTAGCTGAATTCTATAACGGTGTAATTGGATTAATGAATTCAATAATCGAGTGGGTAGCACAACAAGAAGCTTTTGTTTTTAAAGACATCTCTTTTGATACGATGCAATTACTTCTTTCCTATGGAATTATTATCAGTCTCCTCATGCTGTTTACGCGGATAAATTTTAAACGTCTTGCTCTATTTCTAGTATGTATCATGAGCTTTCAACTTTGGACAATCTACACATCCTATAAAACCCGAAATACGCAGATCCTACTCCTAGCCCATCGCAGTAAAAATTCTGTTTTACTCTATCAATCCGGATATCAACTTAATGTTACCACCTCAGACAGCATAAGTGCTTCAGCCATAGTTAAAGATTATGAAGTTGCGAAGCGTATCCAAGACATCCTGTTTCCCGATTTACAAAACGGCTATACATGGAGAAACAAAACGATTCTTATGATTGACAGTCTGGGAATTTATCCTTCAGGAAATCACGATTATATCCTGCTTACACAATCCCCAAAAATCAATTTGGAACGTTTAATCGATTCTGTACAGCCAAAACAAATTATTGCTGACGGAAGCAATTATCGAAGTTACATAGCACGTTGGAGAAAGACTTGTGCTAAAAGAAAGCTCCCTTTTCACTATACGGGTGAAAAGGGAGCTTATTATTTTGAGTAAATGATTTAATGATCAGATAATTCGAATCCTTCGGTTTCATCGTCATGAATAAGGGTCTCTTTATCCTCAGCTCCATGTGTTAGTCTCTTGAGAGGTTTTAATAAAAGTATCACAAGAATACCAAAAACTACGGCAAAAATGAACAATCCCCCAAAAACCTTTAGCTCACCGGCCTGAACTGATTTCTCACCAATAACTCCTGCAACTTTATTTCCCAATCCCGTTGCTGCCCAATAAACACCCATCATAAGGGCCATATATCTAGCTGGAGCCAATTTTGTGAAAAACGATAGTGAAACAGGAGACAAACATAGCTCTCCCAACGTATGAAATAAGTAGGCAAGTACCAACCAATACATCGCCGAGCTTCCGTTTGCTTCATATTGTAGTGATGCAAAGACCATATATACAAAACCAACTCCCATTATGATAACTCCTATGGCCATTTTAAATAAGGAAGAGGCTTCTTTTCCTTTTAACTTTCTTCTGGCCCAAAAATTAGCAACCAAAACAGCAAACAAAATTATGAAACCTGCATTTGCTCCTTGAAACCAAGCAGCTGGGACCTCCCAACCCATAAACATTCTATTTGTTTTCTCTTCGGCATAAAGATTCATCAATCCACCCATCTGTTCAAAACATCCCCAAAAAACCAGTACCATTAATAATGATAAAAGAAGTACAACATATCTATCTTTCTCTACTTGTCCATTAAGGTTTTTATAAATCATCATCATCAAACCAGTAATAAGGGATAACACTATGAAAAGTACTCCATAACCCCAATTATCAGGACCTTCAAAGGTAAAACCTGCATATACTGAAAAAGCCAACATTACAGCAACTATTCCTAATTGTAAGGGTGACTTGAAAAGTTGGGAAAACAAGGTAGCCAAACTAACGTCTGAGGATTTCTCTTCTACCGTTGGCGCGTTGCCTACATGCGTCAAAAATCGTTGCCCATATAGATAGACTAACAAACCTAACAACATTCCTATACCTGCCAAACCAAAACCATAGTGCCAGCCGTAAAGGGCAGCAACTAAACCAACCGAAAGTGACGCCGTAAACGAACCTAAATTTATTCCAACATAAAAAATACTAAACCCTTTATCCCGTCTAATATCATTCTGCTTGTATAAACCACCAACCATAGTAGAAATATTTGGTTTTAACATCCCGACGCCAAGAATTACAAGTCCTAAACCTGCATAATATGCCCAAATGGCGTCAATTGCTAGAACCCCATGACCAGCAGTCAATAAAACTGCTCCAATCGTCACTGCCTTTTTTTGACCAATTAATCGGTCAGCGATAAAACCACCTGGAATACTCATAACATAGACCAACATGGTATACCAACCGTATAATGCGAGAGCTTCAGTAGTGGTCCACCCTAATCCGCTCTGAGGGTCATTTTCTAAGGTTTTGGCCGTCATATATAGGGTCAACAAAGCCCTCATTCCATAATAAGAAAAACGTTCCCACATCTCTGTAAAGAAAAGGACATAAAGCCCCACAGGATGTCCAAAAAGTTCTTTTTGATGCGCTGGTTTTAATGCGTCTGCCATAATTAAGTTGGATTTGGTTTATAAGTTAGATTTAATAAAATTGGTCATTTTATTGTACAGTTGAATGCGCGTATTTCCACCGTATATACCGTGATTTCTATCAGGATAAATGGCCCATTCGAATTGTTTATTCGCTTGAATCAGAGCTTCAATCATCCGCATACTGTTCTGAACGTGGACGTTATCATCTCCTGAACCATGGACTAACAAATACCTTCCTTTCAACAATTCAGGGTAGTTGAAAGGTGAGTTATCATCATATCCGTTAGCATTTTCCTGTGGTGTTTGCATATAGCGTTCTGTGTATATTGTATCATAAAAACGCCAAGAGGTAACGGGTGCAACTGCAATGGCCGTTTCAAAAACATCGTTCCCTTTTAGTAAACAATTGGTAGACATAAAACCACCATAGCTCCAACCCCAAATACCGGTTCGTTTTTCATCAATATATGGAAGTTCACTTAACTTTTTTGCAGCTGCAATTTGGTCTTCTACTTCGAATTTGCCTAACTCTTTTTGGGTAACCTTTTTAAAATCTCGTCCTTTTAATCCTGTTCCTCTTCCATCAACACAAGCCACAATATACCCTTCTGAAACTAACATTTGATGCCAATAATCATTAGCGCCGTTCCAACGATTTGATACATTTTGAGATCCAGGACCACTGTATTGATACATAAATAGCGGGTACTTTTTTGCCGCATCAAATTCTTTGGGTTTTATCATGTACATATTCAAATCATTACCACTTATTGAAATGGTTGAGAACTCTTTTTTACTCATAGTATAGCCTTTTAGTTTTTCGGAAAGACCTGAGTTATCAATGATATCTTTAACTTTTTTACCACTCAATGCATTGTGTAAGGAATAGGTATTAGGTGTAGTAGTGCTTGAATAGGTGTTAATAAAGTAAGTGAAGTCAGCACTGAAATCTGCAGAATTAGTACCTGCTTTAGCGGTGAGTGCTTTTTTATCCTTCCCTGAACTTGAAATGCTGTATACACCGCGGTTGATTGAACCATTTTCTGAGGACTGATAGTAAATACGATCTTCATTTTGGTCATAACCGTAATACTTTGTGACTTCCCAATTTCCTTTTGTGATTTGATTCATCAATGGTCCTTCTTCACTGTATAAATAGATATGATTCCAGCCATCCTCCTCGCTTGTCCATATAAAACTATCGTCTGCTAAAAAGGTAAGATTATCAGTTATATCAACATATGCTTTATCGGTTTCCTCCAATAAAATTTCGACAGTATTATTTTTAGTATCAACCGCATGCAATTTTAAATGGTCTTGGTGTCTATTAATCGTCTGCACGCTCAACTTATTAGGATTATTCATCCATTTAATCCTCGGTATATAATATGGTTTACCCAAATCAACTTTTGAAATTTCCCTTGACTTCACATCTAACATGTGCAGGGTGACTATTGCATTTTCTTCCCCAGCCTTGGGATATTTAAACACATGAGGTTTTTGATATAATCCTGTTCCATAAACATCCATTGAAAACTCTGGAACATTGGTTTCATCAAATCTTAAGAAAGCGATTTTACTTCCGTCAGAATTCCACTCGTAAGCTTTGACCAAAGCGAATTCCTCTTCATATACCCAATCTGTGATTCCGTTGATGATTTTATTCTTTTCTCCGTCCGAAGTAAGTTTCGAAGTATTCTTAGAGGCCATATCAAACAGATATAAGTTGTTATCCGCAACATAGGCTACCATTTTTCCATCAGGAGAAATCGATGGTTCTTGAATTTTAGTTTCTGAGATTTTAGTCAGACTTTTCCCTTCCAAATCATAAACATAGTAGATACCAAGCTTTGAACGTCTAAAAATTGGCTCAATCTCTGTAGCCAACAACAGTTTTGCTTCGTCGTTTGTAAATTCGTAAGAATCAAATTTGTCAAGACCTTCAAGACTTTCTGAAGAAACTATAGTTTCAACCTTGGCTAAAGTTTTGTAATCGTATTTATCTAAGCTTGTATTGCCAGTAGTTCTATCTTGATTTAAGATGGTATACTGCTTTCCATTTTTCATAGAACGTAGTGCTTGCATACCTTCAGTTTGAAAGGCTCCACGATAAATTTCCTCAACAGTAATTTGTTTTGTTTGGGCAAAAATAGTTGCTGAAAATGCGACTATTGAAAAGAACAAAATGTTATATTTTCTCATAAATCAACATGAATGCGTTAAATCTTTCAAGTTTACTAATAATTATACAAAAATCAGCCCTTTCACCTAAAAAAGAAACAAGTTTCGGACAAAGCGACTCGTATTCCGTTTTTTGACCACAGACCTGTTTATATGTATCTTTACGAATCTAATCACCAACAGCATGACTAAACCTATTCAGGGGTTTTCAAAACTTACCAAAGAAGAAAAAATAGACTGGATTGTTTCCAATTATACCCATGATGCCGAGTCTGCAAAAATCATCTTAAAACGCTATTGGAATGATGATGAAGCTTTACAAAATCTTCATGACGAGTTCATAGAGAATACGATTACGAACTATTACCTTCCCTTAGGTATTGCTCCAAACTTTTTAATCAATGGTAAACTGTATGCCATACCAATGGCCATTGAGGAGAGTTCAGTAGTTGCCGCAGCCGGTAAGGCTGCAAAATTTTGGCTAGACCGAGGTGGATTTAAAACTACCATTCTAGGTACTGAAAAGATAGGGCAAGTTCATTTTATGTTTTCAGGGGATGCTGATAAATTGAAATCTTTCATTAATTCTGTTGAAACTAAATTACGTTCTGAAGCTTCGGATATTACCAAGAATATGGAAAAACGAGGCGGTGGAATATCTAAAATCGAGCTGCGCGATAAAACCGCTGACCTTGATAACTATTACCAGCTGCATTGTACTTTCGAGACTTTGGATGCTATGGGCGCCAACTTCATCAATTCGTGTTTAGAGCGATTTGCAAAAACCTTTAAACAGGAAGCTTTACATTTTTCTGAATTTGATGAAACTGAAAAGAATATTGAGATTGTGATGAGCATTCTCAGCAACTATGTGCCTAATTGTTTGGTACGTGCTGAAGTTAGTTGCCCAATTGATGAATTGGCTGACAATGACACCGACGCCAATGAATTTGCTAAAAAAATGATTCAGGCTATTGAGATTGCCAAAGCAGAACCACATCGGGCCGTTACCCACAATAAGGGAATCATGAACGGTATAGATGCCGTTATTTTAGCGACCGGAAACGATTTTAGAGCTGTTGAAGCTGGCGCGCATGCATACGCAGCCAAAGACGGAAAATATACGAGCCTTACGGATGCCAGCATTGAAAATGGAATATTTAAGTTTTGGATTGAAATTCCATTAGCAGTAGGTACCGTTGGTGGATTAACAAGTCTACACCCTTTAGTAAAATTAGCCTTGGAAATACTTCAAAAACCTTCGGCACAAGAATTAATGCAAATAGTTGCCGTTGCTGGATTAGCCCAAAATTTTGCCGCTGTTCGTTCGTTGGTAACTACGGGTATTCAAGAAGGGCACATGAAAATGCATTTGTTGAACATACTAAATCAGTTGGGCGCCAACGAAACTGAAAAAGCTACCTTGACCGAGCATTTTAAGAAAAATTCAGCTACGCACAGCGCCGTTGTAGAAGCCTTTGAAAATCTCAGAAAAGGAATATGACTCAGGAGTTCTATAGCAATGGAAAACTATTAATCTCTGGGGAATATGTTATTCTTGATGGTGCAGTAGGGCTGGCATTACCAACTAAGTTTGGGCAATCACTACGTGTGACCAAATCGGAACATGCGTACATCAATTGGAAGAGTCTTGCTTTAGACAAGTCCGTTTGGTTTGAAGCAGAACTAGATTCCTACAGTCTTGAAATACGACAATCTTCTGATTTAGATACTGCTCGAACGCTTCAAAAAATATTACGGCAAGCAACAAAGCTCAATCATAAATTTTTATATGGTTCTCAGGGATATTCCATAGAATCCTATTTAGATTTTGACCGTAGTTGGGGTCTAGGTTCTTCTTCCACATTGATGAACAATATTGCACAATGGGCGGAAGTAGATGCTTTTCAACTCTTATGGAATGCATTTTCTGGAAGTGGCTACGATATTGCTTGTGCTCAAAATAATACTCCAATCAAATATCATTTGAATGAAAGGCAGCCAATAGTCGAAGAAGTTGAATTTAATCCTACATTTAAGGATAGTCTATATTTCATCCATTTAAATGAAAAGCAAAATAGCCGTGAAGGTATCGCCCAATATCGAAATCAAAATTTTGATAAAGCACAACTGATAGAAAGAATTTCGGATATCACTAGACAACTTGTAACCGCTAAAAGTTTATCCGAATTTGAAAGTTTGCTGTCTGTACATGAAAATCTGATCGCTGACGGGCTAAAGCTTACAAGAGTAAAAGACGAAAGGTTCTCTGACTATACGAGAAGCATCAAGAGTCTTGGCGCTTGGGGTGGAGATTTCATACTTGCTACAGGAAATAAAAATGCTCCGGCATACTTCAAGAGTAAAGGATATGATACGGTAATTCCTTATGCTGAAATGATATTATAAAGAAGCCTTCCCATTGGGAAGGCTTCTTTATATTTTTTTCACTAAGATTATTTCGTGCCCAGCTTTAGCTATTAGTAAAATACAGCTCGATTATCTTCTATTTCTGATGCTTCTTTTAAGGCATCGAAAACTGCTGTATTTACTCTACCTGCATTTGAGTTCTTCAAAGTGTTCGCATACGTACTATAATTGTCCAAGGCCGCAGCTTCTTCTTTTTTCGTTACCATCACCATAAACACTCCTGTTTCTCCTTCTATCAAACCAGAAGTTTCTCCTTCATTCATTGCATAGGCAGCTCCTACGATAGCAGCTTCTCTTCCAGCACCTGGAATCGTTGGTGATTTTACCGTTAAAGCAGTAGCGTTTGACATCGAAACATTGGCGTCTTTTGCCAAATCCTCCATTGATTTTCCCTGATGTTGCCCTATAATCTGCGCCGCTTTTCTTTCCTTTCTGATTTTTGGAAGAATACTTGCGGAAGCATCCTCTACAGACATCACACCCTCTTTATACGCTTTCGTCAATTGCACTACAGCGTATCCGTTATTGATGTTGAAACGCTTGATATCTCCAATTTCGGTATCCTCATTAAATGCCCATTGCACAATGTTACGCTGATTTGTAAGTCCTGGTAAGTTTTCATCCAAGGCGTTAATTTTATTTACGGGTCTTATGAGATATTCACTTTCTTTTGCCAAGTCAGTGAAAACTTTATCTCCTGAAACCGTAGCCATTTCAAATTTAGTTGCCTCAGTAAAAAGGTTGTTAATGGTTTCTTCAGAAGCTTCAATTTCACGAGCTAAATGCGCTATTTGAACAATATCTTCTTTATCATCCACTCTTACAATATGAAAACCAAAATCAGTCTCAACCAAACCGATTGACCCAACTTTGTTACCAAAAGCGTAGTCGTTGAATTTTGGGGTCATAACCCCTTCTTGAAAAAATCCTAAATCCCCTCCGTTCGGCGCAGAAGGACCATCTGAGTTGTCTCTTGCCAATTCTACAAAAACAGCTCCTGGCTTTCTAGCATCCCTTAATAATTGTTTAGCTCTTGCTTCGGCTTCTTCTTTTGTTCTTTTTATTTCTGGGTTTGCGCGTTCAGCCCCTTCATAAGTAACTAAAATATGACTTGCCTTTACAGAACCGTTTGTCTTTCTAGCTATCATCTTGGAAATCTTGAAGAAATTTCCATCACGGTAAGGTCCAAAGGTTTCCCCTACATTCAAGGTCATTAACGTATCTGCAAATGAGGCAGGCAAAGCATTTTTAGCTTTAAAAATCGTATCGAATTTAATATCAGAATTTCTGTCTACAAATACACCAACATCTGTAGTATTTCTAAAACCTGGAATAGTATCTACAAGGTTAGTTGACGTATTCAGTTCAGGTGAATCATCCATTAATTTCAATAACCCATTCTCAATAGCAGTCTCATCTGCTGCGGACGCCTTTTCTTCAAAATAAACGAATTGAAGATCTCGGGCTTCCTCTTGCTTATATTCATCTTTATGGGCATTGATATAAGCTGCAATCTCGCTTTTTGTAACCGTAATTGTACTATCAGGAATAGAAGAATAAGGCACTCGAACATATTTTAAATCTACTTTGTTATTCGCTAATTTATAATCGAGTTCACCCTCTTTTAAAGTCGCTCCAACACCTGCCTTGACCAAATTAAAATACGCTTGTTCCTTTGCACTTTGAATTATGCTTTTCTCAGTCTGTAGCCATCTTGCGTATCTACCATCCTCTCTGGTAGCTTTCATATCTTCAATAAAATCGCGGAATTTATTTTCATCGAATATGCCGCTTTCATCTTGAAACTGAGGACTCTGAGCATACCCAGGAATAGTCTTGATGTAATTCATGATTTGATCTTGTTCGATATCAATACCCAAATCTTCAAATTGCTGTCCTAGAATGGTATTGCGCACCTCTTGATCGTAGACTTGATTTACAAGTTGTAACGAAGATGTATTAGCAGAGTTTTGTGAGGCAAACTCAATCTTTTGTCTAAATGCGTCTACCGAAATTTCTTCCCCATTTATTTCAGCTACTGTTGAACCAACTTTTCCCGTTGATCCGAAATCGCTGCTTGTAAAAACACCTGAAATTACAAACGCGAACAATGCCATACCAATTATCAAAATCAAAATGGTGGTTCTCTTTCTTATATTTTCTAAAATTGCCATCCTATGGAGTATTTAAAATCAGTTCGCGAAATTACCATTTTCTTTTCACCTGTTCAAATTTATTGTGCTTGTTAGATAGCTGTAATTCGCTATTAATGCTATTTTTAGACTAGGAAAGTATAATTTCACCCTTTTCGATTTTAACGAAATAAAATGGGCTGAAATTTAATCCTTTTCGACAAGCTCTAACATGACCAAATCAATTTTCGTACTCGAGACCTCAAGAACAGTAAAACGAAAGTTTTCTACCTCAATTTCTTGGTCCTGCTCAGGGATTTCCCCTGTTTCATTTACTAGCAAACCTCCCAAGGTTTCGTATTCATCTGACTCGGGCAGTTCGAACTTGTAATTTTCATTCAAATAATCCACATCTAAGCGGGCCGAAAGTTTATAGGATGTTTCTGATAGCTGCTCCTCAATCAAATCAGTGGAATCGTGTTCATCCTCAATTTCTCCAAAAAGTTCTTCTACGATATCTTCAACGGTCATGATACCTGAGGTTCCACCATATTCATCAAGAACTACCGCAATACTTTTATGTTTCTTAATCAGCACATTTAGAATATCGTGAATGAGCATAGTTTCTGGCACAAGCTCAACGGGTCTTAATATGCTTTTTATGGTCTTCGGTTTTTTAAAGAGTTCAAAGGAGTGCACATAACCAATAATATTGTCAACAGTATCTTTAAAAATTAAAATCTTTGAGTAGCCGGTTTCAGTAAAAAGCTTGGTGAGATTTTTAGGAGTTTCATGAAGTTCAACTGCCGTAATTTCTGTTCGGGGCACCATGACTTCCCGAGCTTTTACGGCTGAAAATTCCAAGGCATTTTGAAAAATCTGTATTTCAGTATCTACTTCATCTTCTTCTTCAACGGTTTCCATTTGTTCTGTAATATAGTCTCCCAACTCTATTTTACTAAAGGATAACTGTACTTCATCACCATCCGTTTTCAAGAATGTTTTCAAAATAAAATCTGAAATCTTAATTATGAACCAAGAAAGAAATCCGAATAAAACATAGAAAATATATGCAGGTAAGGCGAGTACTTTCAGTAAAGTGTTCGAATAAATCTGAAATAAAACTTTAGGGAGAAATTCCGCAGTAAGTAAGATTATCAGGGTCGAGATAAGAGTTTGGGTAAGTAAACTAAAGTCTGTCAAAATTAGTTTGAGAAAACCACTCGAAGTATCAGAGAGACCAATAAACCACTCCATCAAAACCTCACCCATGAAGAGACCATATACCACTAAGGCAATGTTGTTTCCGATAAGCATGGTAGCAATAAACTTAGAAGGCTTTTCGGTAATAAGTCTAAGTATTTTTGCCAGAAAACCCTCTTGCTTTTTTTCAATTTCAATATGGATTTTGTTTGCTGAAACAAAGGCAATCTCCATTCCTGAAAAAAATGCGGAAAATAATAAAGATAGAATGATGACAAGGGTGGAAGTATCCAAAACTACTCTTTGTTTTCACGTTGTCGTTGCTCAAATCTTTTTCGATATTTTCTACGAAACAAAAACATACCTATTGAGGCCACAGCAAAAAACACGAATAAGTACGCATAATTACGATCGGTATTCCATACTTGGGTAATTTTATACAAGGAGAATATCGCTACGAACAAATACAAGTACTCGGTATATCTTAAAATTTTAATCATCAACTGGTTCTTTTTCTTGGGCTTGTTCTTTTTCTTCAGGTATCAGCATTAAACCATAGGTTTTATGCGCGTATAAAAAGTTACGGTCTTTGCTAAAATCCATTCCTTCCCCGTCCATAATGGTTCCATCCTCAGGATTGGTATAGGTAAACGTTTCATGAGTAAAAATCCACTCATTGACTTGGTCTAAATAAAGTTGGGATGTTTCTAATTTTTTCCCATCATGGCTTTCCAACACCACATTACCCCGTAAATCTATCAAATTCGTGGCAGAATAAATAATTCCGTAATCGGCTTTTACAATACTTTTTTGGTCGCTATCATCAAAAAAATCCATGTGCAATCCATTTGGAAAGGTACGATATGGGAATTCAAGATTGGTAAAATCTTCTTGCATCGGGCTTGTCAAAACTGAAATCACCCTAGAAGATTCTGTAGAATCAGCTATAATTACCTGGTTGGCCTCTGTATATGTAAGCACAAAATTCTCTGCTATCCCTACTGGGAAAACATTCTTTTTGGCTTCATCACCCACGCGTTTGTAATTATCCCCACAGGAAAAAAAAAGCATTGCCACGAATATCGTGGCAATGCTGTTAAATGTATTGTATATGGGTTTAACCATCTTATAGGTTAGGTACTTTTACGCTACCGCCAACCCAACAACTAAAAGTTACTGTCTTACCGGCCATACCCGCGGTAAATATCATTTCTTTTGTTGGTGCCTTAGCAGAATAACTTGCCGCAGCCTTACTCGCTCTTGAACTTAAAGAAGGGTCTACTCTACCTGCCTTACGAGCCATGTCAGCCGCTTTCCAATAAATGGCACGTTTGTCAAAAGTAGTGTTGCCACATTGATTTGCGCTACCCGCATAGAGACTGGCAATTAACAAATAAGCTCTCCCGTTTGCCGGATTTGAATTAATAGCATCCTGGGCATATTTTCTAGCAGTAGACTTGCTACCTTTTCTATATATTGTAGCGACTTTATATGCAATATTTGACCTTCTTTTAGCATCTGCCTCTAACTCCAATGCTTTATTGAAATCTGCTATAGCACCTTTAGTGTCTCCAGCCTTCAGTTTCAGCTGACCTAAATAAACATAAACATCAGCAGAAGGATCGAGACCGGCCTGTACTTCTACCATTTTACTAAATAAAGGATCATCGGTACATTCTTTGGAAAACATTCTACTAACCGCTCGTTTGACCCAAGTAACATCCCCTTTCTTCTCATCAAAATTCTTTTGATATAAGGGAATTAAGTTGCCACAATCAGCCAAATCACCTAATTTACTATCAATACTTCCCGCTATCTTACCAAAAGACTTAGAATTTGTTGTGGCTGCTTTTAATCGCTTTTTCTCCTTTGAAGTCAAGGTATTCTCCTCTTCCTTAGGAAGTAACTTTGTAATTGTATCTGTTAACTTTCCATTTTCAACTTCAATTTTTTCGGTAACCTCATCATAAACATCAAATACCTCTTGTAAATCTTTTTTACCAGCTTTATGCAAATCAACTAAACTAGAAAAATAAAGGTATAAAGCTTTTGGGTTTTTAAAATTATCCTTGTCCTCAGTAAAAGCTTTTCCCAACTCACTATAAATTTCATCGTCAGAAATCATTTTGTTGTCATATCTAATGAGTACCTTATCTATGATAACCTCGGCGAGTTTAGTCTTCTTTGGAAAGTGAACCATACTTGCATCATAAAGAGCCAGAATATCATTAATAAAACCATCTTTCTCGGCACCTGAAGATTTTTTGATTTTGTCCTTTAAAATTCTTTCACCATAAATAAAATTTGCTCGGTTTAAGCCAGGGCAAGTTTCGTACACCATTTTCCATGGTGTATAGGCCGCATCATAATTTTTAACTTTCACATGCTCGGTATAAATAGAGAGGTTGGTAACACACTCTGTATTTTGAGCTTGGGCATTGCTTATCGCCATTGACCCTAAAAGCATGATTGCCGTAAAGTAGAGTTTCGTTTTCATATTCGTTTTTAATTTAAGTGGTTAATGTACTAAATTTTAGTTAGTTAATCTTTCTTTTTAAGAACCATCTGTCGTTTAATGACAGCCCGATATTTATTTTAAAATAATTTTCTTCTATAAGCATCATCTCAGTTGTTCCTCTTTTCCCAATCTCAAAACCGAGATTAATATTAGAAAAACCGCCAGCACCAGATGCCAACGGTAGACCAACTCCAAAAGTTATGCCAAAGTTATTTATTTCGGTGTTGTTAACAACCATACCTGTATTCTCCATTCGGACTCCCGCACGATACGTGACCCGTTTCAAATAGCTCTCAAATGATGTGTAATCTGGTATAAAAAAACCACCAACCGCAATAGTGTTTGCTTCTTGATAGCTCAAGTTATCCACATTGATAAAGTCATTGGAAAAGGAACTTAAATCTTGAAAGCTATATTCAGCACCTAAAAACCACTTTTTATCCTCCCCTAAGCCCAGCCCCAAAGTCGTTCTAGTAGGGATTTTCAAACCTGTTTCCTTAAGTCCGTTTGCTTCCAAATTCACATCAATAATCTCAATGTTTGCTCCCGAGGCTCTTGAGAAGGAACCTATTTCCTGGGTATTTCGGGTACTAAGGTTCGCTTGCGTGTTAATTCTAACCGAGCTGTATAATTTGAATTTATCTTTTAGAGTAGGCGTATAATTGAGCGCATAGTTAAAATCCATTCCGTTAATGCGAGACGTTCGATTATCTAAGGTTCCGAACTGTACATCTTCGATAATTTGAGTGCGTAAGGCGTCGATCGTTCCAAAATTAAAATTGGCGGTAACTCCTAAACTTAAGTCTTTGGTGATTTCATACCCCAGTGATAGATATACCTTATTTAAACCGCCTGTGCCTGAGTATTGATTTGAAACGGCAGATGTTGTTCCGTCCGTGTTGTTCGCTATTGATTCTGAAACAATATTATATCCAACCGAAGTGTAGGGCATAATACCAAAACCAACACCCATACCTTTGCCCAAATTAAATCCTAAGGCCACGTAATCAAGGTTTACAATTCGATTACTTTCGGTTACTGACGCACTTGCAAGAGACAGTTGTTGATATGAGATTCCAGCAGAATAAGCTGTAAGACGCAATTTGCCATAAGCGGCGGGGTTTTGAAGGTTTACGTGAATGCTATCCGCGTACATTCCTAAACCACCCATCATTTGATTATCAATAGTTGTTGCAGCTCTTAAATCACCAATACCAAAATAAGAATAAGGGGAAACAGTACCATCTTGAGCGTTCGCTCCTATAGCGGCGAAGCACACTATTGCAATTACAATTTTCTTGATCATTTAACGCTTGTTGTATTCCAGCAAAAGGTTCAATCCCGTGAGGAGAAATTTGGAATCCGCAAATATGGTATTTTTTAATCGTTTTGACAAAAATTGGGCGTCACCGCCTGTTAAAATAACTGTTAAATCTTTAAAACGAGAACTATAGCGTTCAATAACACCATCTATTTCGGCTAAAATACCATTTACAACTCCGCTGTGAATGCTTGAAGGTGTAGAGTTCCCTATAAGATCAATAGGGTCATCCAAATCGAGAAGAGGCAGTTTAGAAGTTTGATTATGAAGCGCTTCATAGCGCATATGTATTCCTGGGGAAATACCTCCACCCAAATATTCCCCATAGTCATTTACCATATCATAGGTAACACAAGTGCCGGCATCAATTACAAGGGTATTGGCTGTGGAATTATGATAAAAAGCAGCCGTGGCTAGGGCAATACGGTCTACACCTAAAGTTTGGGGAGTGGCATAGGAATTTTTAAAGGGAATTTTAGAAGTATGGCTTAATATGTGAACCTGACAAAAAATGGAAAGTGCAGCAATTTCCTTTTGGCCTAAACTTCCCACGGCAGATACTATGGCCCATGTAATGTCTGGGTAAAAATTAAAGACATCTCGTACCTTTTCGATAAACTTTTCACTTTCAGTACTGGTATCAAAAAGCAAGTTTTCTTTATCAAATACAGCAAGCTTTATTGCCGTGTTACCTACGTCTACGATTAGGTTCATGTAGCAAAGATGACAAAATGAAAAATAAACCCATACTTTTTTCAACGTTTTTGTTTGTATATCCTAAATTTGAAATTATATTTGCAGCCCTTTTAGGGCATGGTGCCTTAGCTCAGTTGGTAGAGCAATGGACTGAAAATCCATGTGTCCCTGGTTCGATTCCTGGAGGCACCACAATAGATCCCCGCAAATGCGGGGATTTTTTGTTTGAATTCATCCCGGTTTTTCGTTACTTCGATTGAAATGAGCATTTCAACACTTAGAAAACTTTACAAAAGAGACCTCAATAGACTAAAATCTGAAGTTGGAGCCTATACCGATGAAAAAAACTTATGGATTACCTCCGATGGAATTTCCAATTGCGGAGGTAACTTATGCCTACATCTCATTGGAAACCTAAATGCTTTTATCGGAGCGGAACTTGGCAACTCAGGTTATGTACGTCAGCGAGAACTTGAATTTTCTAAAAAAAATGTGCCAAAGGCTGCATTGATTTCAGAAATCGAAAGTACTATTCTAGTAGTAGATAGTACTTTAGAAAAACTATCCGAGGAGGACTTATCCAACGAATACCCGATTGTGGTTTTTAAAGAATCGATGAGTATCGGTTATTTTTTGATGCATTTGGCGACTCATCTAACCTATCATCTAGGGCAGGTTAATTACCACCGCCGATTATTGGACCGTTAAAAGCTTTACCTTGAACTATTTTAACCAAAGCACTCCCGCCTCCGAACTACAAGACTATCTGATTGAAAAGCAATGGATGGACTCCAAGGAGAAAATATTGTCTATTGAAAAACCTGGCGAAGGCAATATGAACGTGGTTCTTCGAATCAAAACAAGTCAACGTTCCTTTGTCTTAAAACAGTCCCGACCTTTCGTCCAAAAATATCAACAAATTGAAGCCCCTTTAAACCGAATTGCCGTTGAACATCAATTTTACAATTCAGTGCAAAGTGATGCCTTGAAAAATCACATTCCGAGTATCTTAGGTTACGATGCAACACAACATCTACTGGTTTTAGACGATTTAGGAAATTGTGAAGATATGACCAACATCTATGCTTCAAGAAATATTTCGGAAAACTTCCTTCAAAAATTGGTTGCGATTTTAACACTGATTCACAACAGTGAAGTACCAAGCAATTTTCCTGAAAACGGGGAAATGCGAGAACTAAATCATCAACATATTTTTGTCTTGCCCTTTTTAGAGGACAATGGATTTCAATTGGATGATATACAAGAAGGCCTTCAAGAGCTTTCGATGCCTTATAAGCAAGATGATGACCTGAAAGAAATTGTCAATGAGATTGGAAACAAGTACTTATCCTCTGGAAATACATTGTTACATGGAGATTATTACCCTGGAAGCTGGATGACCGAAGGGGATAACCTTTATATTATTGATCCTGAATTTGGTTTTGTTGGTTTTGCCGAATTTGACCTTGGTGTAATGGCTGCGCACATCATTATGGCTACAGGGGAGGAGGCCTATCTAAATTCCATTTATGATTTTTATGATGGCAATGCGGACAAAAAATTAGTATCTCGAGTAGCCGGAACTGAAATTATGCGCCGATTGATCGGACTTGCGCAGCTCCCTTTAGAAAGGTCTATTGAAGAAAAGCAGTATCTTTTGGAACTCGCTCGAAAAATGATACTATCATGAAACAGGTTTTTTTTGTCTTAGGATGTTTGATACTATTTGTTTCTTCATGCAAACAACCCAAGTCAAAGCTTGATATTCCGTCACCTGCAAAAGTTTCTTATGGAAACGACACCCTTACGCTTTCTAGAGAAGAGAAGTACGATAAAATCTTAGGAGCTTTAGTCGGCTCTGCAATCGGAGATGCCATGGGAGCATCAACTGAAATGTGGCATCGAAAGGATATTCAATTGAAATACGCATATATAAATGGACTTACAGCCGCTGTTCGAGAACAATCTCCAGAAGGCACTTGGGACCATAACTTGAATGCTGGGGCAACCACCGATGATACGCGCTGGAAATTTTTAATGGTCGAATACCTCAAGACCCATAAGAAAAGACTAAACGCTCAAAGCTTTGCCAAGTTCATTTCAGATTATTATGAACTGTTAGCAAAAGATTTGGCTCGAAAAGAAATCAGCACCAACCCTGATGTATTAGATACCAAGATCGAAAAAATTGATTGGATCAAAGAATGGGCCCGAGTAGCCCTAGCCTATCAAAAAGGGGACACGGCATATCAAAAAGCACAAAATCGATTCTATGGTGGCGAAATGTCTTGTGCTGGACAATTGTATACTCCTATGTTCGGTTTAGTTGCCGAAAACCCTGAAGATGCCTATAACATTGCCTATGAACACGCACTATTCGATATTGGTTATGCCAAAGATATTTCTGCACTGGTTTCTGCCATGACCCAAATGGCGATGCAGACTCGGAATATGGACTCCATAATAAACACGGCAACTTTTGTTGACCCACTTGGTTATCAAGACAGTCGTTTGGTAGGGCGAATTTCTAATGCAACCGCGAATGCTTCGGTAAAAAGTGTATTGGCTATCAAAGCGAAAGTAGTGATAGATTCCCTTATTGAAAAAGATAGTATTCTCTATAAAATGCCCAAGGGATTTCAAGGGACTCAAAAAGACTGGGTACGCCAAGAAATGGTTTATCAAATGCTTGAAAAAGACGAAAAGGCCATCGCTTTTCATACTGGCGAAATATGGCAAATTTTAATCACTGGACTCCAATTTGGAGAAGGTGATTTTGAAAAAACGATGCAGTTTATTGTCAATTATGGTCGAGACAATGACACCGTTGCCGCTATTGCAGGAATGATTCTAGGAGCCAAAGATGGTTATTCAAATTTGCCCGAAGATCTCAAAGAAGAGGTGGTAAAAGTCAGCAGAGAACAAATGGGTATTGATTTGGAAGTAATGGCAAAAGAACTGGTTAATTAAAATTCCCCTTTCTTAAATGCTGGTAAAATACCTTTTTCAAAACATTTTCGAATACCATGTTTAGTCGGACTCATTCCATTAAAGGCGTTGGTGGTTCCTCTATATTTTTTTGATTCCCATAAAATCTCCCCGTTAATCTGATTAAAAACTTTCACTTTCACACGAGATTCGCCCAAGGCTCTCTTTATAAAAAACTCGAAAATATATTCGGCTTTATCTATTTCTTTTACTTTGCTGAACTCCGGATATTTGTTCAATTCAGAAACCCAAACATCGTCATCAGGTTTAACTTTACTATCTGAAGAGGTTAGGACAAAAATATTTCTTTGCGATTTTTGAAGAGTTTCCTCAATCTTCATATTTTGTGCTTCCAAATATGGAAAAAACACAAAAAGAAATAGTATTCTAATAATTATTTCTTTCAATCTCATTTCCAAATTCGCTTTACTTTATTAATTTCAAAATCTTTCAAATTTATTTCTGAACCTCCAGGGTTTTCTATTGTCAAATCAGTATAATTTTCAGTTGGAAAGATTTGCGCAGTCATTACATATTGCCCCTTATTCAAGAAAACTTCAATAGAAGAGAGGTCTAAGATAATTCTTACTTCATATTCACTATCGGGCAAATCATTTACAGGCATCTGTGGAATGCTTGCAAAGTCTTCTTGAAAATCAACTCTACCAGATTTAGACCTATCAATTCCAAATTCGTGAATCTCACTATCTATGCCAAGTCCAAGTTTGTCACCATTGGAATTTCCAAACGTAAGTCTGAAATCCTTTGAATCTATAATAAATTGAATCTCAGTTTGATTAAAATTCTCAAAAAGTAAAATTTCCGGTTCACCTTGAGCAACAGTAATATCTTTCTTCCCCTCTCTATTAATAAGTAATTCAAAATTTCGAATAGGATAATTAAAGAGACTGAAATCATCTCCTAGTTTTTGTAATGACAACTTTCTCGGTATTGTCATAGCACTGCGCCATTTTTCAGTTGGAGTATCTCTTGCATACGTCCAATTGCTCATCCATCCTATTAAAATACGGTCTTGTCCCGGATCATTAGCATAGTTATTACCGTAATAGTTTTCGGGAAGAACGTTATACGTCACTCCAGCATAATTATCAGTTCCCCAATCAAGCCATTTAATGTCGGTTTGGTCTGTGGTAAATTTTTCGCCATCAAAATCCCCAACAAAATATTGGGTTCCGCTTCCGCCATTCGGCGCTCCAGGATTGATACTTATCAAAAGTACCCACTTTTCCTCATCGGTTCCTTCAACCTTTAAAGGAAACAAATCAGGGCATTCCCAAACTCCGCCATGCGCACCTTTATCTTTGCCAAATTCGCTCAGTTTTGTCCATTTCTTTAAATCATCGGAATTCCATAGTTGTAAATGGTCTCCCGCGACCAGAGCCATAACCCAAGTATGATTGACTTTATCCCAAAAAACCTTGGGGTCTCTAAAATCTTTTATTCCGTCGTTTCCTATAACTGGATTTCCTTCGTATTTCGTCCACGTATCCCCATTATCCAAGCTGTAGGCAATTCCTTGAGTTTGAAAATCTTTTCTACCTGCCTGCTCACCTTCCATTAAATGGTAGGTGAAAATCGCAACTAAAGGAGGGTTATCTTCCGTGCCAAATCCTGAAGTATTTGCGAAATCGACCACAGCGCTTCCTGAGAAAATCAATCCGTGTTTATCGGGAAATAAGGCAATAGGCTTATGTTCCCAACTCACTAAATCCTTACTAATTGCATGGCCCCAATGCATGGGCCCCCAAACGATATCCTCAGGGTAATACTGATAAAACAAGTGATAAATCCCTTTATGGTATACCATCCCGTTAGGGTCATTCATCCACTTTTCCTCTGGTGAAAAGTGAAATTGTGGTCGGTAAGGTTCGGTGTAATAATCCGTCTTAACTGTTGCTGCAACTTCAGGTTTTGGGTCTTTGTTTTTACAAGAAAACAAGGTTGTAAATGCAAAAACAAAAATAAGTAGTTTGGTTGGTAAATTCATTTTTCAAGAATTAAATGGAGATGGAGTGTGTTCCCAAGCCTCTTCTAAAATAGTATCTTTGCCTAATTATTTAAAATAGTATGCGATTTATTTTCTCTTTTATTTTATTCGTTTCCCTAACTACTTTGGTATTTGGTCAAAAAAAATTGGACAAAACCTTGAAGCAGTTGAATACCGAAAGTGTTCCATATGTGCATGTGGATGAGGTAGAATATACCGAAAACCTATTGATTTTAGACACCAGAAAGAAAGAGGAGTTTGCCGTAAGCCATATTAAAGATGCCATTTGGGTAGGCTATGAAAATTTTGAACATGATGCTGTTGTACAAAAGATTCCAAGTAAAGATACACCTATCATAGTCTACTGTTCCATTGGAGTTCGTTCTGAGGATATTGGCGAAAAGCTTCAAAAAGCAGGTTTTACGAATGTAAAAAACCTATACGGCGGCATTTTCGAATGGAAAAATCAAGGTAAAAACGTTTATAAAAACAACACTGTAGAAACCGATAGTGTGCATACCTTCGACAAACAATGGGGTAAGCTTCTCAAAACAGGTATTAAAGTTTATTAAGTTGATTCACCTTTCTAATAGCTATAATTTCTAAACTTTACGAATGTCTATTATCCTCCCCTCAACAAAAAAGAAAGAAGCTCCTACGGTGAACTATACGAATATGGTTTCAAAGAATTTGTTGCTCATTTTTACTCGCAACCCTGAATTGGGAAAATGTAAGACTAGATTGGCCGCAACCATTGGTGATCAAAGTGCTTTGGAGATTTATAAATTTTTACTGAATCATACCGCTGCATTGACCCAAGATGTTAATGCTGCGAAACAGGTTTGGTATTCCGAAGAAATCTGGACAGATGATATTTGGGATACTACTTTTTTCGACAAAAGATTGCAGCAGGGAAGTGATTTAGGCATCAGAATGGCCAATGCGTTTCAAGAAGGATTTGCTTCGGGATTTGAACGTATCATCATTATTGGAAGCGATATGCACGACCTTGACAAATCAGATATTGAAAACGCCTTTGATGTTCTTAAATCCAAAGATTTTGTAATAGGTCCTGCAGAAGATGGTGGCTATTATTTATTCGGAATGAATGCTTTCAATGCGAATGTATTCCAAAATAAAACTTGGGGCACCGAAACTGTTTTGAAAGATACCTTAAACGATTTAAAAAACGAAAACGTACAATTATTGGAAGAGCGAAATGATATTGATATATATGAAGATATCAAGGATATAAAAGTGTTTCAACCTTTTTTGAAAAATATGAATTCTAAATGAGACTTACAGAAAAGCAATTACAAGAATCTACTGAATACCTTAAAAGCAAAGGGTTCGATAATCCAGAAATAGGTATAGTACTCGGCACGGGGTTAGGAAAGCTGGCTGACGAAATTGAAAACCCTGTTGTAGCACATTACAACCATATTCCGTTTTTTCCATTAGCAACCGTTGAGTTTCATACGGGCAAACTATTATTCGGGACTTTTGAAGGTAAAAAAGTGGTGGTCATGCAGGGTCGCTTTCACCTATATGAAGGTTATGATCTTATGGATGTCACCTACCCGATTCGCGTTATGCATCGATTGGGTATTCAAAAACTATTCATTTCCAATGCTGCCGGAGCCATTAATCTGGACTTCAAAAAAGGAGACATGATGCTCATTGAAGATCATATCAATTTGCAAGGCGGTTCGCCATTGGCATTCAAAAACGTTGCGGAATTCGGAGATCGATTTGTAGATATGGCGGAACCTTATGATGCGGATATGGGTAAAAAATTGATGACAATCGCCAAAAAAGAAAATATTTCCCTTAGGAAAGGTGTGTATGCTTCTGTTGTCGGCCCACAGTTGGAAACAAGGGCCGAATATCGCATGTTAAAGACACTTGGGGCCGATGCGGTAGGAATGAGTACGGTGCCAGAAGTAATTGTTGCCAATCATTTACGACTACCCATTATAGCGGTATCAGTTTTGACGGATGAATGTGATCCAGATAATTTACAAGCCGTTAATATTCAAGAGATTATAGAAATTGCAGAAAAAACAGAACCGAAAATGGTGAAGTTATTTAGAGAATTGATAAAAGAAATATAAATAATGGTCTGATGCCAGATGTCAGATGCTCGATGTCAAAACTTCGCGCATCGTGCTTCAAACATCAAACCTCAAACGAATCACAAATAAAAGACATGAGTTATTTAGAAACAACGAACGATTTATATAAAGAAGCAGCTTTAACCCCCGATGTTGGTCTTTGTTGCACCACGAATCCGATTTGGCAGTTCCCTGGGCTTTCGATTCCGAAGATAATGCAAGAGATGAATTATGGTTGTGGAAGTACGGTTTCTGCCCAAGATTTAGTTAATAACCCTAAAGTTCTTTACGTAGGTGTTGGGGGAGGAATGGAACTACTTCAATTCTCATATTTCTCAAGACAAAAAGGAGGCGTTACTGGTGTTGATGTGGTTGATGAAATGCTGGAAGCTTCCCGGCAAAATTTTAAGATTGCAGAAATTGAAAATGATTGGTTCAAGAGTGAATATGTAAATCTGGTTAAAGGGGATGCCTTGAATCTTCCAGTCGGGGATGAGAGTATTGATGTTGCCGCCCAAAACTGTTTGTTCAATATCTTTAAAATGGAAGATTTGAAAAAAGCGGTTGCGGAAATGTACCGTGTTCTTAAACCTCACGGAAGATTGGTCATGAGCGATCCAACTTGCGAACAACCCATGAATGATGAATTGCGTAATGATGACCGATTGCGAGCATTATGTTTAAGTGGAAGTATTCCTATCAAAGATTACGTAAAAGTATTGACTGACGCTGGCTTCGGAACTATTGAAATCCGCGCTAGAAAATCATACCGTGTTTTATCTCCAAATCATTACCCGACGGATGAGTTGATTTTTATAGAATCCATAGAAATTGCAGCCATCAAAGACCCAATGCCAGAAGACGGACCTTGTATGTTCACTGGAAAAACTGCAATCTATTACGGAGACGAAGAGTATTTTGATGATAAAGCGGGACATGTGTTAATGCAAAATCAGCCTTTGGCAGTATGTGATAAAACGGCCGCGGCCTTGGCCAAAGCAAATGATCAAATTCATATTAGTGAAAGCACTTGGCATTATAATGGTGGTGGATGCTGTTAATATATTCTGACAAAACGCATAATGGTTAAATTACTATTTGTTTTTTTAGGTTCATTTTGGCTGGCTTGTGGGAATACCCAAGAAGTGGCCCAAAAAGAAACTGCTACATCTGAACAAAAAGTGGAAACTGTTCAAGTGATAACCTCGGATACAATTGATTTAGAAGGTACGGTTGTTCCTTCCGAAGAAATAAAGGAAAGTGAACCGCCTATAGAAGAGGTTGTAACGGAAAAAGAAAAATCTGTAGCACCAACTGAGTCCCTCCAAGAAGAGCCGGAAGTAATGGAGAACACAATTTCATTACCAAATCATGAACTATGGAACACGCTTCTTACAACTTACGTAAATGATAAAGGTGACGTTGATTATAAAAGCTTTTTAAACGACATTTCTTCTTTAGAAGAATACCTTGGCCATTTAGCAGAAAATAGCCCGAAAAAAGATTGGTCAAAAAATGAAAAGTTAGCGTATTATATCAATCTTTATAATGCAGCAACGGTGAAATTGATTTTAGATAATTATCCAACCAAAAGCATCAAAGACATTAAAAACCCTTGGGGGAAAGATTGGGTTAAAATTGGTAAAGGCTTGCTATCTTTAGGAGATATCGAACACAAGGTTCTTCGTAAAATGAACGAACCTCGTATTCATTTTGCCATCAACTGCGCATCCTTTTCGTGTCCTAAATTATTAAACAAGGCTTTCACCGCGAGTCAAATGGAGGCACAATTACAAAAGACCACCCATGACTTCATAAATGATAAGACAAGAAATATCATTTCAAAACATAAAATACAATTATCGAATATTTTCAAATGGTACAAAAAGGATTTTACAGAAAATGGTTCGTTGATTGACTATATAAAACCCTATACAGAAGTTAATATCGACGTAGATACAGATATCAACTATCTCAAATACGACTGGAATTTAAATGAAGCCCAATAACCCCCGAATCAGCATAATAATTCCTGTATTAAACGAAGCGACTTCCATTGCCAAGATATTGAGATATCTAAAGTCAAATAGTTCTTCTGAGAATATTAAGGAAATTATTGTGGTCGATGGGGGCAGTTCGGACAATACCGTGAATATTGCTTTCAATCAAAATGTAAGTGTACTTCACTCAAAAAAAGGAAGGGCAAAACAAATGAATTTTGGAGCACAAAACGCTACTGGAGAAATACTTTACTTTCTTCATGTAGACACGCTTCCCCCAAGAAATTTCGACCAAAGCATTATTGATACCGTTCAATTAAAAAAAGAAGTAGGTTGTTTTCAAATGAAGTTTGACAGTAAAAGTAGATTCCTAGCTTTTTTTGCTTGGTTTACTCGAATCAACATTAAACTTTGCCGAGGCGGTGACCAATCACTCTTTATTACAAAAAAGCTGTTCGCAGAGGCTAAAGGTTTTAATGAAGACTATATTGTTTTTGAAGACAATGAATTCATCAATAGAATTTATACCATGACAAGTTTTACAGTCTTGACGCGTCATGTAAAAACATCCGCAAGAAGGTATGAGGAACGAGGTGAAGTTGCGCTACAATACCACTTTGGAATGATTCATTTGAAAAACTACTTGGGAGCGGGGCCCGAGCAATTGTACGATTACTACAAACGAAAAATTGTTTCATAATGCCCTATGAATTTTTTTTAGAACTCTTATTTCCTTTGTCTTTAAGGCATAAAAAAATGTTTGGGGTAGACTCCTATTATATTGGTGAAAAAATCGTTTTTGCCCTTCGCAAAAAAGATAACCTGTTGGAAGATAATGGAATTTGGATTGCATCAAAAATTGAATATCATCAAAAATTGAAACACAAAATCCGAGGTTTGAATGCAATCAAAAGTTATGGCATCAAAAGTTGGTTAGTGCTGCCTGAAGAATTTGAGTATTTTGAAGAAGAGGCTAACAAACTATCGGAACTGATAAAAAAGAATAGTGTATTGGTAGGCAATATTCCGAAGACCAAAAACAAGCGTTGACTATCGAATACGTCCTATCTCCCCTGTTTCATAATCCAATATGACTCCTTCAGAAATCCATTTGGCCAGAGCTTGGCGGTTATCAGGAACCAAGATTCGCTTTTGATCCTTTTTATTTCTGATATTTCCAATTTCTATAAAGGTCATTGCCGGATGTGTTTTTCGAACCAAATACAAATTTGTTCGGTCTTCAAAGGTGCCGGTATATGTTCGGTTGGGCTGGTATTTCTTATACTTTTTCTGAAAAGTCTTATGCACATTCTCCGCTAGTTTTTTGCCATTTTTACTTTTTTCATGGTGATAGAAGAAAACATCAATATTTTGACCCTTACTTCTACTATCTACATGTGTAACTATCAATCGTTGAAACTTACCTCGATTCTTTCTGTGCAGCTCATTTATTATATCCACACGTTGTTTTAATCTAGCCACTTGGTTCAGTGGAATGACTTTATCACCATAAGCAACCTCATCGCGGTCGATTTCCAAAATACGTTCATCACGGATACCATCATTTGGATCTCGAATTATAATGTAAACCGTAGCCCCATGGGAAAGTAACTCTTTTGCCAATCGTAGGGTAATATCATAGGCATATTCATCCTCAGCAAGAGATTTGCCCGCATAGTTTGCCATCGCACCTGGATCAGGACCACCGTGTCCTGAAACCAAATAGTACACCGCGCCTTTTAATTTTTCACTTTTCGTCAGAACAGCAGCGTGCTTGTCTCCAAAAATGGAAAATTCCTTGGTTTCAATTTTTTTTATTTCCGTGGATTTCTTTTGAATAGAATCTACAATAGCAACTGTATCAAGTTTTACTGGAGGAATGAAGTAGTTACGTCCTGCATACAAATGGACGCTATCCCTCAAATTATCCATATTCATCGCAATAAAGTCATCGTAAGCCTCATAGGGATTCATTCCCTGCTTTCTTAACAGCGAAAGAATACCATCTCCCTTTTCAGCCTTGACAGTTGTCAAAGAATCCTGAGCATAACCAGCTAAGCCTATAATGGCAAAAAACAAAAGAAAAGCAATCCTATGAAAAACTCTAAAAATCATATAGTGTAATCTAACCTTCAATTCAACTTCAAAAATGATGCCTAGAAAAGCACCCTTCTACAAAATTAAATACGTTTTTTGAAATCAAGTCGTCGGTTTTGAAAAATAGTTAACGATTTACTTAACAATATCGAAACTCTAGAAATACTGTCCTATGCCAAAAACCACACCTCGTGAAGCATCCCTTGTAATACCATAACCGTAATCAATGCGAAAGATTGCATTGAAAATTTTCTTGTGAATAAATCTAACTCCAACACCGGGGTAGATTCGAATATTCTGGCTATCAGCAAAATCACCAAAACCTCCACCAGGGTTGCGCCATGAACCACCATCTACAAAAACGTTGCCCTGAAGCACGAACCAGTTTTTATCTACCAGCGTATGGCGGTACTCGGTATTAAAAACAATCGCACCGGTTCCTCTATCAATAGTGTTTCCTACTCCACGAATATTTAGATTGTTGTCAACGGTAAACGGCGCAAACGGAGTTTCTACATTACTTGCCAATCCTAAACGTAATCGATTGGCCCAGTTCCCTTTTTGACCGATACGATGAAAATAGGTGAAATCGTTAAAGCCAATTAAAAACTCTGGTAGGCTTGTATCTGAACTTCCTACATATTGAAAATTCAACTGACTTCGAAATCCTTCTAAATATTGGTAGAAGTATTCCAAATCATTGAACTCATAAATAAGTTTGAATAAATGTTTATCGACATTAAGGGCTTGAGGTACTTGTTCATTCGTCGCACCTGATAGATACGAATAATCCTCGGTAAATAGGCTAAAACCGAGTTCAATTCTGTTTTGAAAGTTAAACTCGTATAATCCTAAGACCTCAAAACCTTTGTTGTTATATCTGTAATCGGCCGTGGTATTATCAAAAAAAACAGGTTCTTGAGTGGTAAAATCTTGATACGTAATGGCTAACCCTAATTTATTCGAAAACAAATAGGGGGCTCTGACGCTTATTCCATAGGAATTGAAAACATCATGCTGGTAAAAACCACCTAGGGTAATATTCCTACCTAAAAGATTAAATTCTTGGAGTCCGATTCTGAAGGCAAAATCATCATTCGATGAAGAAAATAAATTTGCAAAGGGAATCAAAGTGAAATTTTCCTCGATATTATAAAAGACATTATGCCTCCCTTTATCATCGGCAGAAAAAACCTGAAAATACGCATGTGAAATAGCAGGGAGTCGTTTTAAGCGTTCCATGTCTTCAAGTATAATGGTAGAATCCAATACCATTCCAGACTGCAACCTGATAATCTTCTTTATGAAGGAAGTCTTTGTTCTTTTGGCACCTTGAACCTTAACGTCGGCTACTAGGTTTTCCTGAGCATGGCCCAAAGTCATTATCAAAAAAACCAAAATGGAGAGAAAAGACCTCGACATGAATATTTTGTGTTAATCTCGCCAAAGATACATTATAGGTCTTACAAAGAGATCACAGACAACTATTCAACCTGAAATGGTATCTCAGAAAAAAGATTAACCCAATTGTCTTCGCTCACACCGAGTAAGGTAAAGTTATAAGATGACCCAGATTTTAAGGTGGGAGGTGTTCCACGGGTAACATTTAATACCACATTATCGAGATTATAATACTGAAAATTTCTTTCAAAAGTATAGGTGCCCGAGAGCAATTTGTTTGTAGCATCAGACACCACATGGAAGTAAATTTTCGTATCTGAATAACTTCCATCCTGCCAAGAAAAGTCAGGCATATTTGTAGAAGCCTCTACCGATACATTCTGCGAAAGATATTCCGTAGGTTTCGTATTTTGCTTCAATCGAATCGGGTTTGACAGATGCGTTTTTCCACCTTCATCGAAAGCGACAATGACCCATTTTTCATTTATTGTCGACACTTCGAATTTCTTTAAAAAACCATTGAAAACGTCTCGAATCGGAAATTCTACGGGAATATAATTTTCAAAATCATTCTTGTCAACACTCACATCTTCAGTCTCATAATATTTGAAATTCGTAGTACTTGGCCTCGGATAAAAAAATACGCTTATCAAATCATCGTCTGCATTACTTGCTGCACAAGCGATTACATTATCTACAACCACTTCTTTACTCGCTATAGATGAATCCAAAGTAGGCGCCAAAATATTTTCTGCGTCAGTAGAACAACTGAGAATTAGAAATGCGATAATGAGGGGACAAAATCGGAACATATTAATTGGTTTTATAATATTCGGTTATTATTTTTTGAGCAGGTTTATTTTGAGGGGTAAAGCGATTGTCGTCAGTACCGCCTGATTTTTGATGATTGATAAACCACTTCCATACATATCCTCCTGCGAACCAATCTTCCTTCCAGAATTCCTCAAAAATGGCTTTTTTGGCATTGACTTGACCTTCTAGATTGACGCCCTCCTCATGACGATCTACTTCCCAAGGTTTTTTTGCTGTATAGTCCATACTTCGATATCCAAATTCAGTGAAAAGAACAGGTTTATTCTTAGTTTTTGAAAGATTGGCAATCTTTGTTTTCCAGGGCTTCCATCCTTTTTTTAACTGTTTAATCGACGGCGTTTTTTCTTCTGATAGTGGAAAGTATGCGTCTATGCCTATATAATCAAGGTCTTCCCAAAAAGTAGTTCTTGTGTACTCGTCCCAGTTAGCTGCATAGGTCAGTTTTCCCTTATAGACCTTTCTGATTTTTTGAACAAGATTCTTCCAATAGTCCGGTCTGTTCTTTACGAACTGCTCAAGTTCGGTGCCAATACATAAAATATCGGCTTTGGTTTCCTCAGCCAATTCAGCATAAGTAAGAATGAAGTTATCATATGACTTTTCCAAAGTTTTCCATTCTTCCTCGGTGTTCATCTTAAGCGTACCTGTAAACTCTCCGCGCGAAATCCATATTTGGGGCTTCACCATAACTTGCACCCCGTTTTTCTGAAGGAGTTCAATATATTGTTTGGCACCCCTTTTTGTTTCTCCAAACCATTGTCGGTCTGTATTATGAATGATTTCAGGGGAATTGATATTGCGTATAAACCCAAAGGGCATGACTGCCGCATGATTTGCATTCACTGACAGTACCTCGTCAACATGTTCTTGCTTTGCCTCTTCGCGAGATGCAACAAAACTAACTCCATTGATTTTTGGAATGACCTGACTAGCACATGAAAACTGTAGCAAGGAAAGCAATAAGAAACCTAAAACCCTCATTCATTTGCACTTAGCCTGCAAAAATAAGGGTTTTTGAGTGAATCTTTTAAAATTTGAAGAGAAAGTCCTGCCCCTAACCTCCACCGAATGGAGGGGGAATAAATTAATCCGAGAATTTCTTAACGTTATGAAAGAAGTTCCCTCCCCCGAGGGAGGGTTAGGGAGGGGACTAAAAAATACCTCTCAACCCAAGATTAAACGTTTGACCCAAACCTGTGTTATTACCTCTCACAAAATTGGTGTATAACAATTCAAGATTCAAGGCTTTTGTTAATTGATATTTCGCTCCCCCACCTACAGCCGTGAAATTCTGTCCAAAATTATTTCCCAAATCCACTCTTGAAGAGTGTTGGGCCAAGGCCAATACGGTAAATTTCGAACTTGGAAAATAGCTGAGAAAAACTCCCGGATTGATATTCAAACTATTGTTGGCAAAACTCTTTTCCCCATCACCCAAATTGAGTTCTGTTGTAAGTTCGGTAAACAACTGCCATTTATTCCCTGGAAAGGTATAATCATAAAATAGTCGATTTTGCCATACGAAGCCGTTTTGTTCTAGAAATACGCCATTACCGTTGTTTATGGGAAGAAAATCTTCACTCTCATTATCAATTAGTGGAATAAAAACAGAACTTTGAATACTGAAATTACTTACCGAAGGAAAAGGCACAAACTTTATAGAAGGGGCAATTGCAGTCAAACCAGAACGGGCCGTGCCGGTTTCACCATCAAAGCTAAAAACATCCAAAGCACCACGGTCAGCGATAACATTTGAGCGCACCCTAGCGATAAGGCCAAGATTCACTCTCTTATTTTGCCCTACCCCAGTATAAAATTCGAAGGTAGAAGTGAAAAACGTTTGTCTTGGTTCATCACCTTCTGAAAAGGTACTTTTCGTTTGGGTATATAGGTTGTTGAACCACTTTAAATCTACCTGTCCTTTTCCTATAAGTTTAGAAGGAGTGTACTGTTGAATATTACTTTGCTCCTGAGCAGGTTCATCGACCATCTCCTCCTTGTCTTTCATATCATCTTGTGCAAAACCTATCGAGGTTGCGAAAAGAACGCCTGCTACTGTTATGTAATTTCTTAATGATTTCATTTTTCTTAATTTTTATTGTTGGATATTGTTTTACAATAGAAGCCCAGTCCTATCCAAATATGTAATGGATTTAGGAAAATTCTTTTGCTTCTTTCTTAATTTATTATTTGACTTCGTTCAACGTCCAGTCGTACGGATAGTAAGATACTTTTGATTTCTCCGGAAGTTTTTCGGATTTATATTTATTAATAAAATCAACAAGTTGCTGCCCATCTTGTTTGAAATCTCCTGGATACCATTCAAAAATCTGGGAAACCTTGACCTTATTCTTATTTACTCGAATGAAATTCGGGTCATTAATGGCTAACTTTGTCTGTTTTTCTAGCTGAGAATCCAATTTTGATGGAGTATAAGCTTCATTTATTATGGGGGGACAACCTAATCCACCACACACCAAAACGAAGTGAAAGCGTGGTTCTTTAGGAAAGTTTTTACGCAGTAATTTATTCTCGATATCGTTTAATGTGATTTTTGTTCCTCCGATTTCGTTCTTGTTGCCATCAAAAAAACCAGGTTTATCTAAAGGTGATTTTATCGGGTAGTTCTTTACAATTCCGTTAATAACTAAAAGGTTATAGCCATTAATCCAAAAAGATTGATACTCGGCAGCATTGTCTTTCGAAACTGAAATCGCTTTTGCCATTTCTAATAGCTCATTCAAAGCTTCGGGATTATCCTTTATTGATTTGTATGCGACTCTTCCATTTTTGACATTCGCTTTAAAAAAGGCGTCAGACTTTGAAAAGAATTCTGAAGTGCTCTGTGCGAAGGTAAAAGAAGCTGTAAGAAATAAAACGATTACTAAACTTATATTTTTTCTCATAATAAAATTGGTATTGTCATTCAAAACTGAAACCTCTGTCGAAAGCATTTTAACATCCCTACAAAATTAATCTACTTTTATGCTTTTTTTAAGATTTTCAAAATCAGGGGCTTACAAGTTCGAGAACCATGTGCAAACCTTACATAATAGGTTAATATTTAAATTCTTTCTAAATTAAGCAATGTGATTAAGTTCTTGAATTTTACAGCGACCTAATTTTCATTCCCAAAATATACATATGGAGCATATTGTTATAATAGGTAACGGAATTGCTGGGGTAACAGCGGCCAGACATATTCGAAAAAATTCCGACAAAAGAATTACCATCGTTTCTGCGGAAACCGATTATTTCTTCTCGCGTACCGCCCTTATGTACGTTTACATGGGGCATATGAAATTCGAACATACGCAACCCTATGAAAATTGGTTCTGGAAAAAGAACAGAATTGAATTGAAAAATGGGTATGTCAATACTGTTGACCATCAAAATAAGAAGTTGGTTTTAGCCGATGGAAATACCATAGGTTACGACAAGCTTATTTTAGCCACTGGTTCAAAACCCAACAAATTTGGCTGGCCTGGTCAAGACTTACTTGGCGTTCAGGGTTTGTATTCCAAACAAGATTTAGACCAACTGGAAGCTAATGCACCAGACAATAAAGTTTGTAAAAGAGCTGTGATTGTAGGTGGTGGACTAATCGGAATCGAAATGGCAGAAATGCTTCGAAGCAGAAAAATCCCTGTTACATTTTTGGTTCGCGAAACCAGTTTTTGGAACGGGGTTTTACCCGCCGGTGAATCTGCAATGATCAACGAACATATTCTAGAACATCATATAGACCTAAAGTTAGCCACTAACCTTGTTGAAATATTGGCTGATGAAACGGGAAGAGCAAAGGCCGTCACCACGGATAAAGGTGAAACTATAGAATGCTCGGTAGTCGGACTCACGGCGGGTGTATCTCCTAATATTGATTTTCTAAAGGACTCTGGTATTGAACTTGGCCGTGGAATCAAAGTCAATCGACATCTTGAGACTAACATTACAGATATTTATGCTATTGGCGATTGCGCAGAACAGTATGAAGGCATTGGCCAAAGAAGACCAATCGAAGCGGTGTGGTATACCGGTAGGATGATGGGCGAAACAGTTGCTCAGACTATATGCGGAAACAAGATTGAGTACAAACCGGGGCACTGGTTCAATTCTGCCAAATTCCTAGATCTTGAATATCAGACCTATGGATGGGTCTTTAGCGAACGCGGAATGAAGGAAAATGAACAACATTTTCACTGGCGTGATGACAAGGAGAAAATTTGTGTTACCGTAGCTTTTGATAAAAAAACGAAACAATTTTTAGGCATCAATACTTTCGGTATTCGTATGCGACACGAAATCTTTGACCGCTGGCTGACAGAAAAACGTGATGTAAATCACGTAATGGAATATTTGAAAGATGCCAATTTTGACCCTGAGTTCTATTCGCAATATGAAAACAAAATTGTTTCAAAATTCAATTCTGAATTCGGAACCAGTATTTCCCTAAAGAAAAAAAGTTGGAAACGAATTTTTAGCAACGCTTAACCGATAATAAAAATGAAAGTAATACAAAATATAGGCATAGCAATCTTTTTAATCGGTTTGGGGGTTTTCACAACACTTCCTTTCATAGGAGATTTTAAACTTGACCAAAGTTCTTTCGACGAATTGATTGACAGTCAGGGTATCAAAAGTGAAATTTTCGTTTCAGACCTTAAAAGTAAATTGGTAAACAAGAATTTCTCAGGTTTCCAACCCTTGGCTCCTTTGGTTGAGGAATCTATTGACAAAGCAAATACTGAACATACCAAAAACAAGGAATGGGGAAAAAAGGTTTACGCCGGAAGTGATGATCTAGCAACGACTATTCGCAAAAAATCGGGCTACGGTTATGTTCCTCAAAATAAAGGATTAATGTGGTTCTTAACATTCGGACTTGGAATTATCGGTGCTTTAATGTTCATTCTTCCACAAGTAGTTACCTTAGGAAAAAAAGGTATTAAGAATGACCACATCTATCACCAAAGCTCTACAAATAAAGGTTGGATAGCTTGGTTGGTGTTTATATTTCTGGTAAGCTTCTATCTCGTTTTGTATTTCAAATCAGAATATGCAGTAAACTGGACCTACTTGGTAGATCCAATAAGTGAAAGCCTTAGTGGCAATCCTGCTGGTCATTGGTTTGTTTATGGTTTCATGTATTGCGTTGTTATGACTGTAATGGCCGTACGAATGTATATAAAGTACCGTCACAATATGTATCAAATGGTACGCACTACCTCAGTATTGTTCTTTCAAATTGTCTTCGCATTCTTAATCCCAGAAATAATGGTGCGCTTGCAATTGTCCTATTCAAAAGGCTATGATTTCAAAAATGCATTTCCTTTAGACTATGATTTTTTCTTTAACTGGAACTTAAAAGAACTAATAGCTGGTGGAGGGCTAGGATTATTCATTCTAGTTTGGGGAATTGTTTTAACTGTGGTTATAGTTCCTGTAATGGTATATTTCTTTGGAAAAAGATGGTACTGTTCATGGGTTTGTGGATGTGGGGGATTGGCCGAAACCCTTGGTGACCCATATCGACAACATTCCAGCAAGTCCCTTTTTTCATGGAAAGTTGAACGTTGGCTAATTCATGGGGTATTACTATTCGCTTTGGTAATGACAGGCTTCACTTTGTATGGCTTTTTTGCAGAAACAGGGACTGTTCTTGGAATCAAAGTCCAAAGTATCATGAACACCTATAGCTTTCTAATAGGAGCTATTTTTGCCGGAGTAATAGGAACAGGCTTCTATCCTATTTTTGGAAACAGGGTTTGGTGTCGCTTTGGTTGCCCCTTAGCGGCTTATTTAGGGTTCGTGCAACGCTTTAAATCTCGTTTTAGAATTACTACCAATGGTGGTCAATGTATTTCTTGCGGAAACTGTTCGACCTACTGCGAGCAAGGTATCGATGTTCGTGCCTATGCCCAAAAGGGTGAAAATATAGTACGTTCAAGTTGTGTCGGCTGTGGCGTATGTTCCGCAGTTTGCCCGCGCGGAGTTCTAAAACTAGAAAACGGGCCTGAAGAAGGACGAATTAATCCTACTGAAGTATTGTTAGGAAATGATGTTGATTTGATGGAGTTGGTGAATAAGAGGTAATACGGAAGATAAAAAAGATAAGAAGCTCCCCTCCTTTCGCTCACGGAGAGCCCAATTATAATAAACTTGTTAGGTAGCTTCAAAACTTCCGACATAATCTAAAAAGCAATCGCGTGTTTGCCAAAGTATTTTTACTTCTGACATTCTTTTTATCCTTCGGAAATTCATCCGAAGCGGTATTTCATGAGGGTCGGGAGAATAGCCTGTATCACAAAGAATACTATGAAACGGGCAAAACAAAGGCTGAAGGTTGGATTTATAATGGAATCAAAACTGGCTACTGGCGATTTTACCATCCCAATGGTAAAATTTCCGAACAGGGGTACTACCAAAACAATCAACGCATTAAATACTGGTACTTTTACAGCTCTCAAGGAAAGAAGCAATCAGAGGGGCATTATACCGAAGGCAAAAGAGCCAATTGGTGGCTTTTCTATGACCAAAACGGGAATATCAATCACAAGTGTCAGCTCAGCAACGGTATTAAAAATGGCTATTGCCTTATGTATAATAATACCAAATTAACCTCGGCAGAAAAATATAAAAATGGGAAAAAAATTAAAGAATGGTTCAGTTTCAGTAGTTTTAGGCGCGAAAATAACCTTTCCGATTTAAAGTAATGATAAAAGTCATCATTCCCGCTTTTAATGAAGCGGATTCCATAGCCGAAGTAATTAAAGAGATTCCTGATTCCGTTGAAGAAGTAATTGTTGTGAATAACAACTCCACTGATGAAACGGTCCGAAATGCAGAAGCGGCAGGCGCTACGGTATTAACAGAGAATAGAAAAGGGTATGGATATGCTTGTTTGAAGGGGATGGATTACATAGCAGAACAATCCAATCCACCTCAAATTATCGTATTTATCGACGGAGACTATTCTGATTATCCAGAAGAACTCATCAAAATCGTTGATCCTATTTTAAATAAGGGTTATGATTTTGTAATAGGTTCGCGAGTAAAGAGACTAAGGGAGGAGGGGAGTATGACCCCCCAGCAAATTTTTGGAAATTGGCTAGCTACCTTTTTAATGAAACTGTTCTTTCGGGCAACATTTACTGACTTAGGACCGTTTAGAGCCATAAAATATGACAAGTTATTAACACTTGAGATGGAAGACAAGACCTATGGCTGGACAGTTGAAATGCAGCTAAAGGCACTTAAAAAGAAACTGGCATATACCGAAGTACCAGTGCGTTACAAGAGGAGAATTGGCATTTCAAAAGTGTCAGGTACCGTAAAAGGTAGTATATTTGCAGGCATAAAAATCCTTGGTTGGATTTTTAAATATAGTTTAAAATAATATGGGCTTAATAATCGCTTACGTCATCTTGGCAATCTACAGTATTGCGCTGTTGTTGATTTTTTTCTATAGCCTTGCGCAGTTGAACCTTTTGGTTAACTACCTAAGTAATAAGCGCCAAAATCAAACTGCACCGAAATTCAACCTTTTAGATCCAAAAGAGATTCCGTACGTGACCATACAACTTCCTGTCTATAACGAGGAGTATGTAATGGATCGTTTGTTGGAAAACATTTCGAAAATAGAATACCCAACAAGCAAGTTAGAAATTCAGGTTTTGGATGATTCTACCGATGATACGGTTATTGATACCGCTAAACATGTCGAAGCACTCAAGGCAACAGGATTAGATATTACTCATATACGCCGCACAAACCGCCAAGGTTTTAAAGCGGGTGCATTAAAAGAAGGACTAGAAATTGCCAAGGGAGAATTTGTAGCCATTTTCGATGCAGATTTCCTTCCAGATAGTGATTGGTTGAAAAAAACAGTTATCTATTTTAAAGACCCTGAAATTGGCGTTGTTCAAACGCGATGGGGTCATATCAATAGAGACTATTCTACACTTACGAAAATTCAAGCTTTCGCGTTAGATGCACATTTTACCTTAGAGCAAGTCGGAAGAAATTCAAAAGGGCATTTCATTAACTTTAATGGTACCGCAGGAATTTGGCGTAAAGAATGTATTCTTGATGCTGGAAACTGGGAAGGTGACACCCTTACCGAAGATCTTGATTTAAGTTACCGCGCACAATTGAAAGATTGGAAATTCAAGTATTTGGAAGATGTCGAAACTCCTGCTGAGCTACCCGTTGTTATAAGTGCGGCTCGTTCGCAGCAATTCCGTTGGAACAAAGGTGGTGCGGAAAACTTTAGAAAAACCGTATGGAGTGTTGTGACGGCTAAAAACATCAACTTCAAAACAAAATTCCATGGTGTAATGCACTTGTTGAACAGTTCAATGTTTTTATGTGTATTTATGGTAGCTCTTTTAAGCATTCCTGCGATGTATATCAAGGCGATTTACCCACATTTGGACTGGGTATTTACAACCCTTAGTTTCTTTGTTTTAAGTACTATCATACTCTTTGTTTGTTATTGGTTTACCTATAAAAGTATTCAAGGAAGTAGCTTTGACAATTTTGTGGACTATATCAAACTCTTTTTTACCTTTTTCTCGGTTGCCCTCGGATTTTCACTACATAACTCAATTGCGGTTCTAGAAGGCCACATGGGCAAGCGTAGTGAGTTTGTGCGTACTCCGAAGTTCAATATAAATAGCCTGAAGGAAACATGGAAGGGTAACAAATATTTAGCTAAAAAGCTATCACCAAATATGATTCTAGAATTTGGCCTTATGGGGTATTTTCTCTTTGGAATGTATAGTGCAATACCCTTAAATGATTTCGGACTCTTTCCGTTTCATTTTATGCTCTTTATTGGCTTTGGGTATGTTTTTACGAAGTCGCTTACTGCGCGTGCTTAGTTAGCTACTTGTTTGGTTTCAACACCAAAAAATGTTCATCCATAACATTTCCTGTTAAGATAATATCTTGATAAGGCACCGCAACGGTTGAAGCAGACATCTCAGCACCATCATTCAAATAAATCATTTCAATGGTATAATCACCTTTACCACGATAGTTGATTTTTATAATTTCCGATGGAGCTATTTCTTTCTTACCGTCAGCATAAGATGAGAACCCTAGTAAGTTTGGGTGAGCGCCTATCAATAAGTTTCCCTCGGAATCAAATTCTATGTTATCAACTCCAGTTGCACAATCAATATCTTCAAAAAAATTTAAAGTCCCATCTTCATTCGGTGAATACACTTTCACTTCAAAATTTCTTGGCGATGCCACAAAAAGTAAATTTCGCTCTTTATCATAATTTATGCCATTCGCGTAACCAATACCGTTAGCTACTTCAGTATATTTTTCGCCATCAAAATACATCACATTCGATAAACCCAAACCGCCATAATCCTCTAACAGTCTTCCTAACCCATCTTCATATTTATGGTCGTTAGTAAAGTAAAAACGATTCTCATCTAACATAACCACATCATTCGGACTCACCAAGGCAGGATTAGTTATCGTTCTTTCAAAGGTCAAAACACTATCCTGTAGCTTGAAAACTTCAAATGAATGCCCTTTTAAAGTATGATTGACCGCCATCACCGTATAGAAACCATCACTTTGATGCATAGAAATTCCGTGAGGAGCGAAAGGAATATCTAGGTTTGTAGTCAACTTTGTAGTGGAAAAGTCTTTTGAATTTAAATCCATCAAGAATAATCCTCCTAGTTTTTCTTGCTCAACAAGTGATTTTTTACGCGGAGATGCAGAGATCAAAGCTAAACTAGTTCCCGGAACTAACATAATATCTTCAGCACCTTCAAGGGGTAGTTCTTTTACAACTTCTCCATTAAAAGTATTTTCGATGGTTCTAAAATATCCGGTTGTAACAACAACATATCCTGCATACAAGAGAATGAGAAGCAAGCAGTAGCCGATTATTTTCTTTAAACGTTTCATAAGAGTTTTTATAAGTAGCTTTGAATTTAATCTTTTCAAATATCTATTGCAATTAATACATTGTAATGGAAAAACTATTTTGATATGAACCATAACCAGCGACTATTTACAATCCTTTTTGTGGCAATAATCTCAGCAAATTGCATAGCACAAGATTCAAAACAAGAGGTCCTAAATGTGGTCAACACCTTTTTCAAAACCATGCAAGAGAAAGATTCTATCGCCTTTAACAACTTGTTTCTGAAAAACGCCTATGCTTATTCAATTAGAGGACAAGGAGATTCAGCACGGGTCAAGAGTTCAATTCTAAAAGCTAGTAACTCAGAAAATATACTAGAAGAGCGGCTCAGTGAAGAAGAAATTACAATTCATGTCAATAAAAATGTAGCAGCCGTGTGGGCGCCCTATGATTTTTGGATTGATGACAAACATTCGCATTGCGGCTATGAAGTGTTTACCCTTATCAAGAAAAAAGCAGGATGGAAAATAGCATCTCTTACTTACTCAGTAGAACAAGATACATGCAACAAATAATTTTCGTTTCTTAGCAGTACCACTATTCAACCGAAAAATGCCCGACCGAATACTTAAATACTGGAACCTCCACAAAGTATCCATTCTTTTAGCATTTCTAAGCGCGGCTTTTTATTTCACTTTTGCCTATCATTTAGAGCGAACGGACTTTGTAAAACTTCTTGGCCTTTTTGCAGCACTTTTCGTTTTATGTTTCAAACTCGTTCAATTTGAAAAATGGAATTTTAAGTTCTTATTAGGGGTTGGCATTCTCTTTCGTTTGGCCTTTCTATTAGCAGAACCCAACCTCTCTCAAGATTTCTACCGCTTCATTTGGGACGGCGAACTGGTAAGCCATTTTATTAATCCGTATTTGAATGTCCCAAATACCCTGATTGAACAACCTGATTTGATAATTGCCAATGCACAAGAACTATATAATGGCATGGGTAGTTTAAGTGCAAAACACTTTAGTAACTATCCTCCATTAAATCAACTTATGTTTGCGCTAGCTGCATTGCTAGGTGGGAAAAGCATTTTGGGCTCGGTTATCGTAATGCGAGGAATAATAATTCTTGCCGATATCGGAATTTTCTATTTCGGGCGCAAGCTGCTAAAAAATATCAATCAGTCACCGCACTTGATTTTCTGGTATTTTCTGAATCCGCTAGTGATAATCGAATTGACCGGAAACTTGCATTTTGAAGGCGTCATGCTTTTCTTTTTTGTTTGGGCACTCTATTTACTTTCAATACACAAATGGCAATGGGCAGCAGTAGTTTATGCCTGTTCCATTTCGGTGAAATTGGTACCGCTTTTATTTCTTCCCTTATTCCTAAAGCATTTCAAATTCGATAGAGCAATTGCGTTTTATGCGATTATTGGTGTGACTTCTCTCCTGCTCTTTGCCCCGTTTTATTCTTCAGAATTTGTCCATAACTATTCTCAGACTATCGGACTATGGTTTTCAAACTTCGAATTCAATGCTAGCCTATGGAATGTGGTCAAAAAAATCGGAGTTCAATTCGATGCCAAACCTTGGGAGTTGATTAAAACTTATGGAAAAATTACTCCTATACTAACCATTGTTATCGTTCTACTATACACATTCCTGAGAAAAAATCAGAAATTATCTGTTCTGTTAACTTCTATGCTTTGGGTCTTGACGCTCTATTATTTCATGTCGGCGACTGTACATCCCTGGTATGTTATTTTCCTTTTGGTTTTAACTGGCTTCTCAAAATATCGCTTTCCTATCATCTGGTCAGCTGCGATTGTTTTAAGTTATTTCGCGTATTCCCTAACTGACTTCAAAGAGAACTTATGGTTATTGGCAATTGAGTATCTAGCAGTTTTGACCTTCCTAATTTATGAATTGGTTGCATATCGTAACAAAACTTGAAGTTTTTGTAAAAAATATCATCAGGATTAGGTGAGTTCAAGATAATTTGTACATTTACCTCATAATGAACGCACAGAATAACATATCTACCCTAACGAGCATTACTGCTCCCGTACGTCCATTCGCGCCCCGTCGCCGTCGCCCGTAAGGGTACTATACATTTCATGGAATTTAGGTGAGTCCAGTTCCGCACAAACCATCAAATTTTTCTTTAACTCTTTTAAATTTTCATAGCAATGAATATTGTTGTTGCTAACACATCACATTTCAAATACGCGCAAATCATTTGCGATACCATAGCCGTTTCTGCCAAAGTTCGCGGTACGGGAATTGCAAAACGTACACCTGAGTATATCCGCGGAAAGCTTGAAAATGGCAATGCCGTAATCGCTTTGGATGGCGATACGTTTGCTGGTTTTTGCTATATAGAAATTTGGGGGCATGCAAAGTATGTCGCTAATTCGGGACTTATCGTACATCCTGATTTTCGTGGAAAAGGACTTGCAAAAAGTATCAAGCAGAAGATTTTCGAGTTGTCGAAGGAAAAATTTCCAGATGCGAAAATATTCGGGATTACGACAGGATTACCCGTCATGAAAATCAACTATGAGTTGGGCTATAAACCCGTAACCTTTTCTGAACTCACCGATGACCCCGAATTCTGGAAAGGTTGTCAAACCTGTAAGAACTTTGACGTTTTAACGAGAACAGAACAAAAAATGTGTTTGTGTACAGGCATGCTCTATGACCCTGCAACAAAACCTAAGAAAGAAAAGAAAGTAAATGGAAAGGCATTTAATCGATTAAAAAGTATTAAGGAACAATTGTTCCTCAAAAAGAATAAGAAATGAACAAATTAGTTTTAGCATATAGCGGTGGATTGGATACCAGTTACTGCGCCAAATATCTGAGTAAAGAAAAAGGATATGAAGTACATGCCGTCAGCGTCGATACTGGCGGGTTTTCATCCGAAGAAATCAAATCCATTGAAAATAAGGCCTTACAGTTAGGCGCAACGTCTTATACATCCATTGACGCCGTGCAGACCTTCTACGAAAAAGTGGTTAAATACCTCATCTTCGGAAATGTTCTGAAGAATAATACATACCCCCTTTCGGTTAGTTCTGAAAGAATTGTTCAAGCCATTGAAATCGTCAACTATGCAAAAAAAGTAGGGGCAAAATATATCGCCCATGGAAGTACAGGTGCGGGTAACGACCAAGTCAGGTTTGATATGATTTTTCAAATTATAGCACCAGAAATTGAAATTATCACTCCTATTCGGGATAACAAACTGGCACGGGAAGAAGAAATTGAATACCTCAAAGCTAATGGCGTAGATTATCCTTGGGAAAAAGCAAAATACTCCGTTAATCGTGGACTTTGGGGAACTTCTGTTGGCGGTGATGAGACCTTAACTTCTGAAAAACCGTTACCTGATTCAGCGTATCCGAGTCAGTTGCAAGAGAAAGAACCCACTGAAGTTAAGTTGACTTTTGAAAAGGGTGAGCTAGTATCTATTGATGGTGTAAAAGACAATCCTGTAGCCAATATTGAGAAAATGGAAGCCATAGCATCAAAGTATGCCATTGGACGAGATATTCATGTGGGTGACACCATTATCGGAATTAAAGGCCGAGTTGGTTTTGAAGCTGCGGCAGCTTTAATTATTATAAAAGCGCATCATTTATTAGAAAAGCACACCCTAACCAAATGGCAACAATTTCAAAAGGAACAACAAGGTAATTTCTATGGAATGTTATTACATGAAGGAAATTATTTGGATGCCGTAATGCGAAATATCGAAGCTTTCTTGACAGATACCCAAAAGACAGTTTCAGGAGATGTTTTTGTAGGATTATATCCGTTCCAGTTTAGACTAAACGGAATCTCCTCAAAACATGATTTGATGAATGCATCCTTCGGAAGCTACGGTGAAATGAACAAAGGATGGTCAGCAGACGATGCAAAAGGGTTTATCAAAATATTGTCGAATTCAGGAAAAATTTACAATCACGTTAATAATGATTAAAGCAGGAATAATAGGTGGTTCAGGATATACAGGAGGCGAATTGATTCGAATTCTCCTACATCACTCAGAAGTTGAAATCGATTTTGTTTACAGTACAACAAGAGCAGGGAAATCAGTTTTTTCAGCACATCCTGATTTGTTGGGCACCACGGATTTACACTTTACAGGAAATGTTAACGCCGATGTAGATGTAGTTTTTCTTTGTTTAGGACATGGAAATTCTACTAAGTTTTTAGGAGAGTACACCTTTTCAGAAACAACTAAAATCATTGATTTAAGCAATGACTTTCGTCTTCAAAAAGATGCTACCTTAAATGGGAAGAACTTTATTTACGGATTACCTGAACTCTATAAAAATGAAATTGAAGAAGCCAAATACATCGCGAACCCTGGATGTTTTGCGACAGCTATTCAGTTAGGCTTGATTCCACTAGCAAAAGCTGGTTTACTTGGTGCAGCTATTCATGTAAATGCCGTAACCGGAAGTACGGGAGCGGGCGTTATTCCATCAGAAACCACACACTTCAGCTGGCGAAACAACAATGTAAGTTGGTATAAACCTTTTACTCATCAGCATTTAGGAGAAATCAACGAGAGCTTGAACGCATTACAAACAGATGTTGGCGAGTTGTTCTTCCTTCCCAACAGAGGGAATTTCACAAGAGGTATTTTGGCAACAGCATACACAAAATACGAAGGAACAGAAGAAGAAGCCATTCAGCTTTTCGAAGATTTTTATAAGGACGCAAAATTCGCACAAATCGCTAAAGAACCCATTAATTTAAAGCAGGTTGTGAATACGAATCAATGTCATATTCATTTACATAAATATGAGGGAACTTTATTAGTAACCTCAGCTATCGATAACCTCCTAAAAGGTGCATCAGGACAAGCCGTTCAAAATATGAATTTGATGTTCGATTTCGAAGAATGCGAAGGATTACAATTGAAAGCAGGAGTTTATTAAATCTATATAGAAAAGCGCAAAGCGAATAGCGTTTTGCGAAAAGCCAGAGAAAATGAAAATAGCAATAATAGGAACAGGAAACTTAGGATTGTCCATTGCAAAAGGAGTGCTACACAGCAATGGTGCCACCAACATGTACATGACCAAAAGGAATGTTGAAAGCATCAAAGAATTTGAAAGCTACGGAAATGTTACGGTCACTTCCGATAACCGAATAGCGGTTCAAAACTCTGACATTTTAATTTTTGCTGTACAACCTTCACATTTTGGTCAAATCTTAGAGGACATCAAAGATTTATTAAATGAGAAACATGTAGTCATTTCGACCATTACCGGTTTTAGCATTGCAAAGATGGAAAGCATCATTGGCGCCGATAATTACATTGTTCGAAGTATGCCCAATACAGCCATTTCAGTTGGAAAGTCAATGACTTGTATTTGTGGTAATGAAAAAGGGAGAAAACGTATTGATTTAACCAAAGCTATTTTTAATCGAATGGGACATTCCTTGGAAATTCCAGAAGAACAAATGCAAGCTGCTACAGTTATCTGCGCAAGTGGAATCGCCTTCTGGATGCGTTTGATTCGTGCAACAACACAAGGTGCAATTCAACTTGGTTTCGATGCCAAAGAGGCTCAAGAATTAGCTATGCACACCTGTAATGGGGCAGCTAGTTTGTTGATAGAATCAGGTAATCATCCCGAAGAGGAAATCGATAGAGTAACCACCCCAATGGGTTGCACGATTAAAGGTCTTAACGAAATGGAACATCAAGGTTTGAGTTCTTCTTTGATTCGCGGAATCGTAGCCTCATTTGATAAAATAACGGAGTTTAAAACAAAATAGGCTAAACGCTAATTGCCGCACGCTAATCGCACTAAAGGTTGGGGTAGAGCGATAAGCGTAAAGCGAAAAGCAAAAAATATGAACCTATTCGATGTATATCCCCTTTATGATGTAACTCCTGTTTCCGCGGATGGAATCGTAGTAACAGATGACAAAGGACAAGAATATCTAGATTTCTATGGCGGTCATGCTGTGATTTCCGTAGGACACTCTCATCCACATTATGTAAAACGACTAAAAGACCAATTAGATAAAATCGGTTTCTATAGTAATGCAGTTCAGAATCCGTTGCAAGGTGAACTGGCGACCAAACTAGGTGCGTTATCGGATTGTGAGAATTACAATTTGTTCTTATGCAATTCCGGGGCAGAAGCAAATGAAAATGCCTTGAAAATGGCATCCTTCCATACAGGAAAAACCAGAATTATTGCGTTTAAAAATGGTTTCCATGGAAGAACTTCTGCCGCTGTTGCTGCAACGGATAATGAGAAAATCAATGCTCCGCTGAACAAGCAACAAAAGGTTACGATTCTTCCTCTAAATAATATTTCTACTTTCAAAACAGAAATCGAAAAAGGAGATGTTTGTGGAGTTATCATTGAAGCGATTCAGGGCGTTGGAGGATTAGACGAACCCACTACCGAATTCTATCAAGAAATTGGTCGAATGTGTAAGGAAAACGAAGTGGTCTTGATAGCGGACGAAGTACAATCCGGATTTGGGCGTAGTGGTAAATTCTTCGGATTTCAACATCACGGTATACAACCAGATATTATTTCCATAGCAAAAGGCATGGGCAATGGCTTTCCCGTTGGAGGTATATTAATTCATGAAAACATTAAAGCTTCCTATGGATTGTTGGGAACTACTTTTGGTGGGAACCATCTTGCCTGTGTCGCGACAACAGCTGTTCTTGAAATCATGGAAAACGAAAATCTTATCGAAAATGCAAGAAAACTAGGTGACTATTTTAATAAAAAAGCAACGACAATCCCACAAGTAAAACGCACTAAAGGACGTGGATTGATGCTCGGCCTCGAATTTGATTTCGAAGTAGCCGAACTCCGTAAAAAACTGATTTACAAACAACATTTGTTTACAGGAGGAGCCAAAGACAAACAGGTGCTTCGGATTTTACCCGCCCTAAATATTACTAAAGAAGATTTAGATGTATTCTTTGAAAAATTAGAAATAGCACTCAGCCAATAGCGAATATTATGAAACACTATTTATCCGTAAAAGATATAGATTCCCTTCCCGATTGGGTGTCAGAAGCAAGAAAACTCAAGAGTAACCCAAGAGCATTCGAATATCTTGGTAAAGGAAAAACCATATGTTTATTGTTTTTCAACAATAGTCTACGAACACGGCTCAGTACTCAAAAAGCAGCTTTGAATTTGGGTATGGAAGTGATGGTAATGAACTTCGGAAGCGAAGGTTGGCAATTGGAATTTGAAGATGGAGTAGTAATGAATCAAGGAAAGTCTGAGCACATCAAAGAAGCAACGAAAGTGGTTTCTCAATTTTGTGATATTGTTGCTATTCGTGCCTTTGCATCACTAACCAATAAAGAAAAAGACGAAGCGGAAGTTGTACTAAATGGATTTACAAAGTTTGCATCCATTCCAGTGGTCAATATGGAAAGTTCTGTTGCGCATCCGCTGCAAGCACTGGCTGATGCTATTACATTGGATGAACAAAATACCAAAGCAAAGCCAAAAGTTGTGCTTTCTTGGGCACCACATCCTAAAGCTCTGCCACACGCAGTTGCCAATTCTTTTGTTGAAATGATGCAATTACAAGACGTAGATTTTGTAATTACTCATCCCGAAGGATATGAATTAAATCCTCAAATTACTAAAGACATGGTGATTGAATACAACCAGAAAAAAGCCTGTAAAAATGCGGATTTCATCTACGTGAAAAACTGGAGTAGTTATTCAGATTACGGAAAAGTTCTGAGTCAAGATTCCGATTGGATGATGACCTCCGAAAAATTGGGAAATGCTAAATTCATGCATTGCCTTCCCGTTCGAAGAAATGTGGTAGTCGAGGATGCGGTTTTAGATGGAGAACAATCTTTAGTAATTGAACAAGCGAATAACAGAACTTTTGCTGCGCAGGTTGTTTTGAAAAAGATATTGGAATCATGACGCAAAAACTATCCATAATAAAAATCGGCGGTAACGTCATTGAAAACAAAACGGAGCTTTCGAAGTTCCTGAAGCTTTTTGCCGACTTTGATGGTTTCAAAATACTAGTCCATGGTGGTGGAAAATTAGCCACCCAATTAGCTACTAAGCTTGGTATTGAATCAAAAATGGTCGACGGAAGAAGAATTACCGATGCCGAAACACTTGAAGTAATCACTATGGTGTATGCAGGATTAACTAATAAAAATATCGTAGCCCAATTACAGGCAAATAAATGTAATGCTATTGGTTTGAGTGGCGCTGATGGTAATGCTATTTTAGCACACAAACGCCCCGTAGAGGAAATCGACTATGGTTTTGCCGGAGATGTAGACGGTGTGAACAAAAAAATGATTTCAAAACTTTTGAAGGCTGACTTAACCCCTGTTTTCTGTGCTATGAGCCATGACGGACACGGCCAACTTTTGAATACAAATGCGGATACCATAGCGGCCGAAGTGGCTATTCATATGAGTAGTTTCTACGATACTACGCTTTACTATTGCTTTGAGAAAAAGGGAGTTTTAAAGGATATTTCCGATGAAGATTCTGTGATTGCTCAAATTGACAATCCGAGTTATACAAAACTTTTAAGCGAGGGAATAATAGCTGACGGAATGATCCCGAAAATCGATAATTGTTTTAATGCTATTGAAAGAGGCGTAGAAAAAGTATGTATTGGGCACCATTCTATGTTGGATTCTAAAAATGAACTTTTTACAACGATTACCATTTAAAATGACACAACAACAACTTACTATCAAGGCCATAGAATTATTGAAGCAGCTGATTTCAATACAATCCTTTTCGTCTGAAGAAGATAAAACCGCGGATACCATTCAAGATTGGTTTAAGGCTTTTGACATTCCATTTGAACGTATTCATAACAATGTATTTGCCAAGAATAAATTTTGGGATGACTCCAAACCTACACTTCTTCTTAATTCCCATCACGATACTGTAAAACCCAACAAGGCTTACACCAAAGACCCATTTCATCCACATATCGAGGATGGCAAATTGTACGGCTTGGGCAGCAACGATGCAGGTGGTTGTTTAGTTTCGCTTATTGCCACATTCACACATTATTATGCCGCAGAAAATCTGAATCATAATATTTTAATGGTGGCTTCTATGGAAGAAGAAAGTGCCGGAGAAAATAGTTTAAGAGGACTCCTTCCCAGCCTTCCAGAAATTGATGTGGCCATTGTTGGCGAACCCACTTTGATGGATTTAGCCATTGCCGAAAAAGGACTGATTGTATTCGATGCTATTATTAAAGGAACTCCCTCTCACGCAGCACATCCGAATGACAACAATTCCATTTACAACACCATAGAAGTGTTGGAATGGTTTAAGAATTACAAATTCGAAAAGACCTCGGAAGCTCTTGGAGATGTGAAAATGACCGTTACCCAAATCAATGCGGGTAGTCAACACAATGTCGTACCTGCGCAAGTTGAATTAGTGATAGATGTTCGCGTAAACCACGCCTATTTAAATAAAGAGATTGCGGACTTACTAAAATCGGAAGCCCCATGTGAAATACAAGAACGAGGACTAAAATTAGGTTCCTCGAAAATCGACAAAGACCATCCTTTGGTACAATCTGGAATTGCTTTAGGGAGAAAAACCTATGGTTCCCCTACCCTTTCCGACCAAGCAGCATTGACATGTCAATCCTTAAAGTTAGGACCAGGAGATAGCACACGTTCGCATTCTGCAGATGAGTATATTTACGTTCGTGAAATTGAGGAAGGCATTGATCTTTATATCAAGATTTTAAATGGGTTTTTGAAATAAATACAACTGTCACATCGAGCGGAGTCGAGATGCTTTCTACCCTCGAATTCGTTCTCTTCCGAATCTTCGGGACACTCGAACTGACAGATACAAACTAAAATAAACAGATTCCGGCCTTCGCCGGAATGACATAAAAAATAAAATTATGCGACTCTGGGATAAAGGATTTAGTACCGATAAAAAAATAGACCATTTCACGGTAGGTAATGACCGTGAACTTGATTTGCATTTGGCAAAATATGATGTAATTGCTTCAAAAGCTCATGCCAAAATGTTAGGGAAAATAGGTTTAATCTCTTCTGATGAAACCGATGCTTTGGTACGAGAACTTAACGAAATAGGTTCGTCTATCGAAAAAGGAGAGTTCACTATTGAGGATTCTTTTGAGGATATGCATTCAAAAATCGAATTCCTATTAATAGAGAAATTGGGTGATGCAGGTAAAAAAATCCATAGTGCACGTTCACGAAACGACCAAGTTTTAGTGGCGATGCACTTATACCTGAAGGCTGAACTTTCAGAAATCAAATCGCAAACGAAAACACTCTTTAATTTGCTTATGGATTTAGCTGAAAAGCATAAAACCATTTTGCTTCCAGGGTATACCCATTTACAAATTGCCATGCCTTCATCCTTTGGACTTTGGTTTTCAGCCTATGCGGAAAGTTTGATTGATGATTTGTACTTTGTTGATGCTGCTTTCAAGGTTGCTGACCAAAATCCATTAGGTAGTGCCGCAGGCTATGGAAGTTCCTTCCCTATCGACAGAACTTTTACCACCCAGGAAATGGGTTTTGAAACCATGAAATACAATGTGGTTGCCGCACAGATGGGTCGTGGAAAAGTCGAAAAAGCAACAGCTTTCGGAATGGCCAATATCGCTGCCACCCTATCAAAAATGGCCATGGACATTTGTTTGTATATGAGCCAAAATTTCGATTTCATCTCATTCCCAGATGAATTGACTACAGGTTCAAGCATCATGCCACACAAGAAGAATCCCGATGTTTTTGAATTGGTTAGAGGCAAATGCAATAAGCTGCAGTCCATTCCCAATCAATTGACTTTGGTGATTAATAATCTCCCTAGTGGATACCATCGTGATTTACAATTGGTCAAAGAAATTTTAGTACCTGCAATTCAAGATATGAAAGCGTGTCTGGAGATTCTGACCTTTAGTTTGCGAGAAATCCGAATCAATGAAAACATAGTAGAAGACCCAAAGTATGACTATTTATTTAGTGTGGACACACTAAACGAATTAGTTCAAAACGGAATGCCTTTCCGTGATGCCTATAAACATATGGGTCAAGAAATTCAGGCCGGGACTTTCACCCCAAAACGAAATATCAAACACACTCATGAAGGTAGTTTGGGTAATCTATGTCTAGAGGATATCAAGATGAAAATGGCAAATCTATAACCTCCATAATTCAAGTTAGCGATAAAAAATCCACATTTGAAAGTAATGTTGATCTAAAGCCAGATACTATCGTTCTAGACTTAAATCTTTGGTTGTTGTTTGAAGAAAAACAATAATAGAAGTCTCTAAAACAAATGATTCTCTTAACCAAATGGAATTTTCACTGTTTACAGGGAATTATATGCTTTAAAACCAATCGACCTTTGTTTACGATTGATTGATTTTATATTTTTACTTAATTCCCTTCCAAACAATGACCAAACCAATACTTGCGCTAATACTTATTTTAGTTTCGTTCCCCACCGTATTTTCTCAAGACGTAGTTCATAAGAATCAAGAGAGTCCCGCTGTGAAAAAAGCAGGAAGATACCTGAGGGTTCTTCAAGAACATTATGCAGCAGGGGACTACCAATTACACAAAGATTACAGTGATTCCCTTTTGTTAATTGCCAGAGAACACTCTCTTACCAAAATGCATGTGCTTGCTCTCGTAAACCAAGCTGTTTTTCACAATAATAGAAACGAAAGATCTAAGTCCATCGAATTATATCATGAGGCTTTGGAGCAGTGCAAATTAATTCCCGAAGATTTTCGTTCAAGAACCGTCGTATTAGTCAATATGGGGAATACGTATAATAACATTGGTTCTTATGATAAAGCCATAACCACCATGAAAGAAGTTCTGGTTGTTGCGGATAGTACTGAAAATTCAGACAGAATAAAGGCAGCTGCACTTATTGGCTTGGCGACCAATTATGCTGAATTGGGAAATTATGAAAAGACCTTGGAATACGCTCAGAATGCGAATACGTTGGGGGAGCATGTTCAAAATACGGTGGCTATCACTGCATCTCTTAATAGCATTATAGATGCGCATGTGAATATGGCGGAATATGATAAGGCAATTGAAATAGGCGAAAAAGCGCTAAAACTCTCTTCACCAGAGAAATCTACGAAAAGTAGGGGTTGGTTGTTGGTAAATTTGGGTATTGCAAACTACCATATTGAAGAATTTGATACCTCCTTAAATTTCCTAAAAGATGGTGTAGCACTTGCTCAAGAAAAAGAGCTATCTGAAATTGAAATGTATGGTCATGAATATCTTGCAAAACTATATGAACTCAAACAAGATTACAAAGCCTCATTTGCCTCACAAAAGCAGTATTCATTATTAAGGGACAAATATCTTAAGGATAATAAAGATGCTTCGAATGCAGATTTAAAAATGGAAATTACTTCAAAGGAGGAGGCGATAACTGAAAACGAAGAAGCACTACAGGCTGCGAAAAGCAATAGAAATAAATTCATTATTTGGAGTACTATTGTGGTTATTCTTTTAAGCAGTTTACTTTTCTTTTATATAAAGAGAAAAAAAGCAATAGAAGTCGAAGAAAAGAAATTAAGGGCCCAATATCTCAGTTTACAGCAAACTATTTTAAATAAGGAGAAGGGGTCATTTAGTAATGAGGTAGTGAATATTGCCAATGGAGATGACGATATAAAACCTTATAAAAATTCCTCTTTAACACCTGAGAAAAGAGAAGTCTTTAAAAACAAGATATTAGCCTTTATGGATGAAGAGAAGCCCTTTCTTAATCCTGATTTGAATCAATCTGATTTAGCTTCAAGTATTGGTATAAGTACCCATCACTTTTCAGAAGTTTTACACTATGGTTTCAAACAGAATTTTTACAACTTCTTAAACTCGTATCGTATCATCGAAGCCCAAAAGTTGATGAAAGAAGGGAAATACAGGAATGCCAAAATAATTGCAATTGCTTTTGATTCCGGTTTTAAAAGTAAGACTTCGTTCAACCGTGTTTTCAAAAAGTATTCCGGCCAAACTCCTTCAGAATATAGGGCTAAAATCTAGCTCACTTAGTTGTTGAAATACACAAAAAAGGGGTTCACTCGCTAGAATGGCACCTTTTTTAGACAATCTACAGCCCTTCCTCCCGTTATTACCTCTCAAATCTAATTAACCTACGTTTCCAACCATGACCAAAAACCTGTACCTACTGTTGGCACTATTCGTTAGCTCCAATGTTTTCTCCCAATCATTCACTTCAATTTGGAATACGAACAATACAAATTATCAGTCTTCAGCTGATAACGAAATTGAAATACCTACAAACCCGGCATTCACTACTTACAATTATACGGTAGATTGGGGTGATACCAATACAGATACTAATGTTACAGGTAACATAACGCACACCTATGCCGCCCCAGGCACTTATACCATTACTATCTCCGGTGATTTTCCTGCTATTAATTTTAACAATGCAAGTGACAAGCTTAAGATTATTGAGATTTTAGATTGGGGTACTATTCAATGGCAAAGCATGGAAAACGCTTTTTACGGCTGTGCCAACCTAAATTTTGATGCTATAGCCCCTCCAGACCTTTCCCAAGTGACCAGTATGAAAAATATGTTCAGGGGCGGGAGTCTATTTAACGGAATTATCAATAATTGGGATGTTAGCACTATCACAGATATATCTGGTATGTTCTACGGTACTAGTGTATTTAACAGACCACTTGATAATTGGAGTACGAATGCCATTACAGACATGTCGGAGACCTTTTCAGGTGCTGGTCAGTTCAATGAACCGCTCGACAATTGGAATACAGCATCGGTAACCAACATGGCCGGTATGTTCCGAGGTGCCGGGAGGTTCGACCAAAACATCAATAATTGGAACGTTAGCCAGGTTACGAACATGTCGTCAACCTTCGCCTATACCAACTCTTTCAATCGGCCTTTAAATAATTGGGATGTTGCCAACGTAACTGATATGTCAACTATGTTCGATGGTTCAGGATTCAACCAACCTATCGGAAACTGGAATGTTAGTAATGTGACCAACATGAGTAGTATGTTCAGACATGCGCGGTTCAACCATCCCATAGAAAGTTGGGACGTGTCTTCTGTTACCGACATGTCGCTAATGTTCCAAAGACACCGAACCTTTAATCAACCACTTAATAATTGGGATGTTAGCAATGTCACGAATATGGCAAGTATGTTCGATGGTTGGATTTGGGGTGATATTTATAATCAACCCCTAGATAATTGGAATGTCGGTAACGTCACCGACATGAGTTATATGTTTCGGGACAATTCTGATTTTAATCAACCCATTGGAAATTGGGATGTCAGTAATGTTACCAACATGCAGGGTATGTTTAGTGAAACCCAAAGTTTTAATCAAGACATCAGTGCTTGGAATGTTGGTAATGTGACCAATATGTCAAGTATGTTTTTTCGTGCTGATGTTTTCAATCAACCTTTAGACAGTTGGAATGTTAGCAATGTGACCAATATGAGTGCTATGTTCTACAGAGCAGTTGTATTTAACCGACCATTAAATAGTTGGAATGTCGCCCAAGTGACATCTATGACGACAATGTTCAGACAAAACCCTATTTTCAACCAACCCTTGAATAATTGGGATACTGGGGCTGTGGTCAGTATGAACGAAATGTTTTTGACTGCCACAGCTTTCGATCAAAATCTCGCGTCATGGAATGTGGGTAGTATAACCAACATGAGCAATATGCTATCCAATTCAGGATTGTCACAAACCAATTATGACAATGCACTTATCGGATGGGAAGCACAAACCGTGCAATCAAATGTGACTTTGGGAGCAACTGGTCTTAACTATTGTGATGGACGTGATGCCCGACAGGCACTCATTGATAATTCTAACTGGAATGTCACCAATGACATCATAAATTGTTCTTTTGTACTATGTACAAATTTGGTATCTCCCGTGGACGGTGACACCAATGTGCCCGCGAGTGCCAACCTTACTTGGGCACAAACACCTGGTGCGACTGGGTACTATATTACAGTTCGAATCATACGCGGAGGCGTAGAATCAATACCTTTTGACGATCACCAAGTGGTTGGCGGAAATATCGTTGGCCTTAATCTTGAAACCCCCGGTGGAGATGATTTGCTAGAACCTGGTGACGAGGTATTCGTTACAATAGTACCTTATAATAATACAGATGGTCGCGCAGTGGGCTGTACCGAAGAAAGTTTTACCGTAGTGCCGACATGGGTAAATAGTCCTGATGCATTTAAGCTCACCTATGATACTACTTTGGCTGATACCGGTAGTACATCAAACAGGCAACTTAAAGTTAGTGCCAATACCGGTTACCCAGGATATTTCACTTATGATTATTCTATCGATTGGGGAGATGACCAGTTCGACAACAATGTTTCTGGTGAAATCACGCATACCTATCTTAGTCCAGGCACGTACACAATCGCAATAATAGGAAACTATCCAGCCCATTATTACGGTAGTGGAATACAGGATGAAATCAAGCTTATTTCAATTGACCAATGGGGTACGCAACAGTGGCAATCCATGAGAAGTTCCTTCGAAGATTGTGAAAATATGCTTTACAATGCGACAGACATACCTGATCTAACACAAGTTTCCGATATGTCCGAAATGTTCAAAGAGGCAGAACTTTTTAATGGAAATATTGACGCTTGGGATGTTAGCAATGTGACCGACATGTCCGAAATGTTTTCTGAAGCTTATGAATTTAATCAACCACTAAATAGTTGGGATGTTAGCAACGTTACTGACATGTCTTCAATGTTCGAAAGAGCTGAGCTCTTTAATCAGCCATTAGATAATTGGGATGTTAGTAGTGTAACCAATATGTATAGAATGTTCGATGGTTTTGTACGCAACATGGACTTCAATCAACCCTTAAATAGTTGGGATGTTAGTAATGTAACTAATATGGCATTGATGTTTAGAAGAACAGAAGATTTCAATCAACCCTTGAATAATTGGGATGTTAGCAATGTCACCAATATGAGTTCGATGTTCAGTTCGACCTCTTCGTTCAATCAAAATATAAATGTTTGGGATGTCAGTAGTGTAACCGACATGAGTTCTATGTTCAGCCAAGCCTCTGTATTTAATCGTCCACTCGCTAGTTGGGATGTCAGCAACGTAACCAATATGGGCAGTATGTTTCAGAGTTCTACGGCCTTTAATCAACCCATTGGTGTTTGGGATGTGAGTGCGGTAACTAATACGGCTTCAATGTTTGCATCTGCAGAAAGCTTTAACCAACCTATTGATAGTTGGAATGTAGCGGCAGTAACCAATATGGCTTCAATGTTTCAAAGCTCGGTTTCATTCAATCAACCGATAGCTAGCTGGAACGTTTCTAGAGTTGTTACCATGCAATCGATGTTTAATAGAGCCCAATCATTTAATCAACCTATAGAAAACTGGAATGTTAACTCCGTTGTGAATATGACTTCTATGTTCCAAAATGCTGAGGTCTTTAATCAACCCTTAAATTCATGGGATGTTAGTGCAGTAGCAAATATGTCCTCAATGTTTCAAGACGCCCTGTTATTTGACCAACCACTAAATTCTTGGGATGTTTCATCAGTTACGCTAATGCCTTCAATGTTTGAAGGTGCTGAAGCTTTCAACGGCAGTATTGGTAACTGGAATGTAGCTTCGGTAACCACTATGAAAGAAATGTTCAAAGAGGCAATAGTTTTTGATGAAGCTATTCAAAACTGGGATACTGGAGAAGTACTCAACATGGAAGAAATGTTTAAAGGTGCTTCTGCCTTTAATCAGCCCATAGACCTTTGGGATGTTTCATTTGTGCAAACTATGGAAGCCATGTTCGAAGATGCCACTACATTTAATCAGCAACTAAACTCATGGAACGTAGCCTCGGTTACCACTATGGAAAAAATGTTCAAAGGTGCAACAGCATTTAATGGAACTATTGACACATGGAACGTGAGAGGAGTGGAAACCATGAGAGAAATGTTCAGTGGAGCTGCGGCATTTAATCAAATCATTAATGACTGGCGGGTAGCTGGAGTGAGCGATATGGATTATATGTTCAGCGGTGCATCAGCTTACAACCAAGCTATGGATTTATGGAATTTAGGAAACGTCAGTATGCGGTCAGCTTTTTACAACGCTACTTCCTTAAACCAAGACTTGGGGGCGTGGGATGTTAGTGGAGTATCAGACATGCGCGATATGCTTGACAATACGGCTTTAATTCGAGAAAACTATGATAATACTTTAATTGCTTGGTCTGAACAGACCTTAACTATTGGTATTACACTAGGTGCCGAAGGATTACCCTATTGCGATGCACAAGAAGAAAGACAGTCAATGATAGATACTTTTGGCTGGACTTTCAGTCTGGATATACGTGATTGTCCTATACCTGAATGTACCCAACTCGCGTCACCACTAAATGGTGATACAGATGTACCTGTAAATACCAACATCACCTGGGATGCCACTCTTTTCGCACAAGGATATCGATTGACGGTTGGAACATCTGCTGGCGGAAATGATGTTGTGAACAACCTAACAATCACAAACGAGACCTCGTATGAATTCGCAACTGATTTTAGCACAGGTGATATCGTCTATGTAACTTTAATTCCTTTTAATGATGAAGGAGATGCCGTTGGACCTTGTGCGGAAGAAAGTTTTACCATATCAAGTGACCCAGCAACTATACCTGACTGTACTTCATTGACCTACCCTTTAAATGGTGCAAATGACGTGCTTGTCACCAGCGATTTAAGTTGGGACCCGATTTCGAATGCTGATGGTTATAAATTAACCGTAGGTACCTCAACAGGTAGCAGTGATATACTCAATTCTGAAGATGTTGGTAATATGACTACCTATGAATTCGCTGCAGACCTTCCTGAGGATAGTGATATTTATGTCGCGATAATCCCTTACAATGATGAAGGAGACGCGACAGGTTGTACAGAAGAAAGCTTTAAAACCGAATTGATTCCCGTTCCACCGGTATGTACCAATTTGACCAGTCCTTTAAACAATGCTACTGATGTACCTATCGATACACCTTTGAGTTGGACAGCAGTTTCAAACGCAACTGGCTATCTTGTAGTTGTTGGAACTACATCGGGTGGTATTGAAGTAGTTAACAATATCGATGCTGGAAATTTCACAACCTATAGTATTCCCACTGACCTACAAGAAGATAGATTACACTATGTAACTATCATTCCATATAACGACGAAGGCGACGCGATGGGTTGTATTGAAGAAACTTTTACCACAGGAAACTCAACTAGTCCGCCTTCGTGTACCGCACTTACGATGCCATTGAATAATGCGGCTGGAGTTGCCCCAGGTACTAATCTTTCATGGACAGCACTAACAAGAGCTACCGGATATAAATTATCCGTAGGAACTACTTCAGGTGGAACAGATATTTACACAGACGATGTAGGCGATGTTACAATCCATGACCTTGCTGCTGATCTACCAGAAAGCACAGTCATTTACGTTACTATCACTCCGTATAACGATAACGGCGATGCTCTTGCTTGTACAGAAGAAAGCTTTACTACTGACGGACCACCTTTGTGTACCACTTTGATGACTCCAGCAAACGGAGATGCTAATATTGCAGTTGATACTGGTATCGAGTGGAATGCAAGCTCAAATGCCGATGGTTACAAGTTGACTGTTTCTGGCAGTAGTGTTGCTTCTAATACTTTCACAGATTTAGACGTGCCTGCCGGAACGACATATGCGTTCGCAAATGACTTCAATAGAGGAGAAACTATTACCGTGACAATTACGCCATATAATAGTATTGGTGATGCAACAGGACCATGTACTTCAGAAAGCTTCTCAATAATTCCTCCACCAGTACCACTGTGTACCACACTTATGACCCCAGCAAATGGAACTACGAATATCGCTCGTGATACCGGCATTGAATGGAATGCCGTTACAGGAGCAGGTGGTTATAAATTAAACGTTTCTGGAAGCAGTAGTACGGCAAACAATCTAACAGATTTCGATGTGACATCTGGTACTACGCATAGTTTTGCAAATGATTTCGAACAGGGTGAAACAGTTTCGGTAACCATCGTTCCTTATAATGACCAAGGGGACGCTATCGGATGTACTATTGAAACCTTTACGATTCGACCAGTTCCTGTTTGTAATAGCTTAATTATGCCAGCTGATGGAGCAGTAGATGTTGCAGTTGACACGAATATGTCTTGGACGGTGGTTACGAATGCAACGGGATACAGGCTTACGGTTGTGGCAAGCAGCAGTGCCGCGAATAACGTTACGGATTTAGACATCACATCAGGCAATACGTATAATTTTCCAAATGACTTTGAACAAGGAGAAACAGTAACGGTAACTATCACTCCATATAACGAATCAGGTGATGCTATTGGTTGTGCAACCGAAGGCTGGACTATTAAACCAGTTCCTGCCTGTACAAATCTATTGACTCCTGCCAACGGAGCAATAGATGTTGCACTAGATACGAATATCGAGTGGAATGCAATTGCTGAAGCCACTGGATATAAACTGAACGTATCAGCTAGCAGCAGTACAGCCAACAATGTAACAGACCTCGATATTACTGTAGGAAACACATATGCTTTTCCAGGTGACTTTGAACAAGGAGAAACAGTCACAGTAACTATAACGCCATATAACGAAGTTGGTGATGCTATCGGATGTACTTCGGAAAACTTTACCATTAAACCTGTACCTAGCTGTACTAACTTGATTGCACCTGCAAACGGAACAATTGATGTACCAGTTGATACCGATATTTCATGGACACCTATTGCAGATGCTACCGGCTATAAATTGACCGTAACGGCTAGTAACAGCACGGCCAACATTTTGACCGAATTTGATGTCACCGCTGCAACATCTTATGATTTCTCAAATGACTTCGGGCAAGGAGAAACTGTTACGGTTACAATTACTCCATACAATGAAGTCGGTGATGCCCTTGGATGTACTTCAGAAACTTTCACCATAAAATCAGTTCCGGTATGTACAAACTTGACGACACCAGCAAATGGAGCAGTAGTTGCTCAAGCTCGAGATATTTCATGGAATGCCATAGCAAATGCCAATGGTTATAAATTAACAATAAGCGGCAGCAATACAACCATCAACAATATTACAGACTTCGAATTTGTCGGAACAACTTATGTTTTCCCTAATGACTTTACCCAAGGGGAAGTTGTAACGGTTACCATCATACCGTACAATGAAGTTGGTGATGCCGTTGGATGTACTTCGGAAAGTTTTACCATTCGACCCGTGCCGAATTGTACAAACCTTGTTTCACCTTCAAATAATGTCGGGCAGGTTTCCGTGATGACGGATATTTCTTGGAACCCAAGTTTTGACGCAGACGGATATCGCATTTCCGTTGGAACATCTCCAAATGGAACTGATATTATAAACAATGAAGATGTAGCCTCTTTAACGAGCTATACTTTTGGTCAGGACTTACCCTCTGAAACTTTAATATATGTAACCATTACACCTTACAATACTTCAGGCGATGCTGATGGATGTACTTCTGAAAGCTTTACCACAGAAGTTATAGCTCCATCATGTACGGAGCTATCTAGTCCGTTTAATGGGGAGGTAGATATTCCCTTGGAAAGCACGATTAGCTGGAACGAAGTTGAAAAAACGGACGGTTATCGTATTTCTATTGGGACAACTTCCGGCGGAACAGATATTGTAAACAATCAAGATATGGGAGCTGAAACTAGCTATTCACATATTGGGGAGTTTCCTTTTGATACCCAAATTTATGTGACTATTATTCCGTACAACAGTGCTGGCGATGCAGTTCAATGTGAGGATCAGTCGTTTACAACGCTTGTTCCCGAAGACAATACCAAATATGGTTTTTCACCAGATGGTGATGGGATTAATGAATACTGGCATATTGAAAATATCGAATATCATCCTGAAAACACGGTAATGATTTATAACCGCTGGGGTGATGCTGTGTTCCGAATTGACAATTATGATAATGGCCAAAATGTCTTTAGAGGTGAAGCGAATATGAAAACCAAAATGGGGGCCGGAACACTTCCCGCAGGAACCTATTTCTTCGATATACAAATTGAAGGTGAAAACATACTAAGAAAAACAAAAGGATACGTAGTTATAAAGCGATAAACCAATGAAACCAAATCACAAAATTGGCACGCTTGCACTAGGTGTTTTGCTGTCATTCTTATCAATACAGTCAATTTTCGGTCAGCAAACCGCTGCTTTTCCGGAATACAATTTTAATCCGTTTATTATTAATTCTGCTTATGCGGGATTATTACCCGACACTGAGGCGACCATAAGCTATACCGGAATTCTTAAAGAATTTGAGGGTAGCCCTAAAAACTTCAGTATGAGTTTTCACACGCCACTTAACGATGGTAAAATCGGGTTAGGCGCCGGATTCATTCGCGACGAAATTGGGGTTACTACGTCAACAAGTGCATTCGCGGCCTATTCATATAAAATCTTCTTTGATTTTAAAGACAATAGACCGTATTGGCAAATCTATCAACCCGGAACATTGTCATTCGGAATAACGGCAGGCCTTCAGCAATACCAAGACAATTTATTAGATTTAGGTATTACCGGCGACCCTAGATTCGCACAAAATATCAATGCAACCATACCTACGGTCGGCATTGGATTTTTATTCAATCATGCCCGTTTCTACGCTGGTGTTTCTATGCCCAATGTCTTAGGCGACCGATTGGCAAACGATGATAATTTGGAATTGAACAGTCCGATTTACGGATACTTTGGCTATCGTTTTTTCAACAACCGTTTTGAAGATTTCATGCTGAAGCCAAGTGTGCTTATCAAAAGTGAAAAAGGCGCTCCGCTTCAAGTTGATGCTAACATTTCTGTGAGCTATCGAAATAAATTCGAGCTAGGCGCAGGGTATCGTACCAGTTCTTCGGTAAATCTAACAGCAGGATTATATCTTATCAATAATTTTCGATTTATCTTTTATTATAACCTAGCATTAAAAGATTCTCCGATTGGAAATACTCCAGGCTTTATTTTGAGTTATCGTTTTGGAAAAGGATATTCCAATAATTAAGATATTTCACGGTTTTCAGTGTAAAACGATGGAAGATAACGGTTTAGTTTTACCGAAATAATATAACGGTAGCTACGTTTGTAGTAAAGTTACCTCCGAAAATTTTCAAACCAACCAACCGAAATGAAGAATAGTGTTCTAACTTTTAGTATCATTTTACTATCCCTGTTTGCCCCGATGCAGGCGCAAGATATAAATCCTGAAATGGAAGCTTTTCTTGAAAGAATAGACGGCGCAAGTCTTGAGGAACTTGAAAAAGAACTAGATGAAGGTATTGAGGGAATAAAGGCCTTTATGGGGTTTTTTGATGCTCCGGGTGAAGAACCAAAAATGATAACGGACGAAGAAGAACGCCTTACGGAACCTTTCCGAATTGATACTTCAGTAGTTAAAGTGATGACCCAACAGTTTGAAAACATGGGTTTTCTACAAACTTTTAAGGAAAATAAATCGCACTTGAAATTTGATAAAATCGATGATGACTATTGGAATCAAGCCGATTTATCTGAAAGTATGGAAGAGTGGTTTGTTCCGAGGAAAATCTATTATAGAAATAGTACGCCCGTAATGAGCGGAATTGAAAACAACAAAATTAGTTTTTTCTGGGAGGAAGACTGGGGTGACATTAAGGTCATTGATAGCATTGAAATTGATTACAACATTCGTTATACCAAGGCCTATGACTCCTTACAATTAACCAAGAAAACAAAAAAACTGAATTACAAGCAGGGTGTCGTAAAAGTTAAAAAGATTGAAAAAAACCACCTCTATATAACGATTAGCGATGCATATGCAGACGGAATGTACCTTAGAGCTTTCAACAAAGATGGCAAACCCTTAGGTCAAAATAGCAGTTCATTCTCCCCCACCGCTGATGATTCTGCAGGGGATACTATGGCAGCAATGCTTTCACTTTTAGAAGATGTGCAAGGCAGACTGAAAAAGGATAAATTTAATGATGTAGAAGAGCTCAAAAAGTATTTAATCAAAAATGTTTCAAAAATTGAAGGTGGAAAAGATACCGACGGAGTTAACCACAGAAAATACTTTTTTAGAGGAAACATTGATACGATAATGCTTTATTTTCAAACTGAAGAAGGTTTTCAAACGGTACCATTCACGGCAACAAACAATGGCTTATTCCGAAAAATTCTACTCAATCAGACCAAAGAGCACCTCATTTTTATGGATGAAGATGCAAAAGAAATCTTTAGAATTGATGAAAGACCCTTAGAACGTATTGGCAACCGCTTTTTTATGGAAGATGAAACCTATTTTTATCTGAATATAGCGGACAAACGTCTAAACAAGATGGAAGCTGTAAACGTATATGAAACTAGCAACGGACATGTATTTATACAGCAAAATTTAGAGCATGGCTTTATTGCCCATGATGTCAACCTCAAAAAACTTTCTGACCTTGAATTCTCAAACGTATGGTATGTAAATAAAGAATATGCTCACGCGCTAAGTCATGACAAAGAAGTGTATACCATAGACTCTGTAGGAAATATCAAAAAAGTTGAAGGCGTTGATGAAATAGTCATACAATCAGAAGGTCTAACAATGGTTAGGTCAAATGAAAAGTATGGTTTTATGGATGTTTCTGGGAAAGTAATTGTGCCTTGTACATATGCTGATGCAGAGGCATTTTCAGAAGGTCTAGCCATTATAAAGAATGACGAAGGTCAGTATGGGTTTGTTGACAAAACGGGAGAAATTATATTACCTCTAGTCTATAACAGGGCAAATTCTTTTGAAAATGGAATTGCTTTAGTTTCCAAAGGCGATGGCTATTTACTCATTAATAAAACCGGAAAAGTCATCGTAAAAACTGATAGTAACGGATATTTCATTAATGGCACGGGAGTTCAAAAGACCTATCAATTGGGCGATAAAAAATATGATGCTTTTGGGAAGTTGATTTCACAAGAATAAGCAATGCAAAAACTAACAGATTACATTTTCAACCTTTCCCCAAAGAAACTAGCCATTTATTTAGTGCTTGGGCCATTGGTTTTGTTTTTGTTTCATACCGGTATCTCCATTGCTTTTCGTACAATTTCTAATCCTGAAATAAATCAGTTCGCGAGTCTTCTTTTAGCCATTCTATCGCTTATTTTGGGTGTATTCATACTTCTATGGCTAGTCTGGTTGAGGAGTGCGGTATATTCAGTTCAAGAAACAGAAATTGGTTTAGCTCGAAGATGGTTTAAAATCGCTTATACTTTTCTATGGATTTTCATTCTTTTCAATCTAGTTGCAACAATTATTGAAATCCCGTTAAAAAATAGTAGTTGGAGTGAATATGCATACCTTATTTACACCTCACGAGAATTCATAAATTTTGGAGGAATTCTAATTGCTTACCCAATAGTTTGCCACTATGCAGCACGAGCAACCATGGTCAAACGAACGAATGAACCGGCTACTTTTATTGGAGCCATTCCTTTTACACTATTATTTATTTTCGGGACTGTTTTAGGAATTCCTTTTGTGCACAACTATTTCAGTACTAAAACTTCCACTAAATCTGAAGTAGTCGTCATTTACGGTATCAGTTTGGCTTTGTTTTTTCTGATTCTAATTGTTGGTTTTATTGCTGCAGTAACTGGGTTGGTGTAAAAGAAACTACTGAACCATTCCTAAATTAATAACTTCTTGCTTAGTAAGATAACGCCAATGTCCTCTGGGAAGATCTTTTTTAGTAAGGGTACTATACACTACTCTATCTAGTTTCGTGACTTCGTAATCAAGCTCTTCAAATAGACGCTTTACGATATTATTTCTTGAGCTATAAATCTCAATCCCTACTTGATTTTTAGGGGTATTATCAATAAAACTAATATCTTGAACTCGAACCACGTGATCTTCAACAGACAAACCTTCTTTGATGCGCTTTAAATCGGCACTTCGCAATTCTTTGGTCAAAGTAACATGATATATTTTTCGAAGTCCGTTTTTTGGTCTTGCTAATCTTTTTGAAAGTTCTCCATCGTTTGTAAATAGAATGAGGCCAGTAGTGCTTTTATCTAACTTGTCAACTGCGGTTAATTCAGATTTAGAAGCTCCCGCAACCAAACTTGCTGCTGTACGTCTTCCGCGCTCATCTCTACCTTTGGTCGCAAAGTCTTTGGGTTTGTTCAGTAGAACGTACTCTTTTTTTATAGGGTTCAGCCTACGACCGTCAAATCGAACATCATCGGTCAACTTCACCTTATAGCCCATTTCAGAAATGGGTTTTCCATTGACGGTCACATTACCTGCGGTGATATAAATATCAGCTTCACGGCGTGAGCATACACCTGAGTTTGCCAAGTACCGATTCAATCGAATCTCATTCGGATTTGAGGGTTGTTTCCTTTCCGTTTTTTTAACTGAAGATTTTCCCTTTCCAATATTTCTATTTCGAAAAGCTCCCACCTTTTTTTCAGGTTTCTTTTTACCTCCATTATTGGAATCTGACCTACCCATTGTGTTCTTTTTTACAAAGGTAGTCTTAATCCTCAAACTCCACAGTAGATTGCCGCTCTCTATTTACAGTCAATTTAGTAACGTCAGGTCTTGAATAATGCCCAACTGGGTCAAAATTTTGACGCTCTTCATACACCCGATTAAAATCCAAGTCTTGATATATCAAACCTTCTTTATAAAGAACGGGTTCGATAAGCCATTCTCCATCAGGACCAGCAATACATGAACCCCCGTTGGCTAGGGTTTCGGGTGCTTTTGCTAAAATAGCATCCATATGAGGTGTATCTTTTGGAAAGTCAGATTTCTGCATTAATGAAGAAACTGAAATCACAAAGCTGCGCGACTCTCTGGCTATAAATCGCGTTATGTCTTTAGTGTTATGTTCACTCCCAGGCCAAACAGCTATATGAAGATTTTCTCCCTGCCCGTATAGTGCTGTTCGTGGTAATGGCATCCAATTTTCCCAGCAGTTGAGTCCGCCAACGGTAAATTGCTTCAGTGGGTGCACTTGCAAGCCATTACCATCACCAGGAGCCCAAGTTAAACGTTCATCGTAGGTGGGTTGTAATTTCCTGTGAACAGACTTTATTTCTCCTTTCTGATTAATGTAAACCAAAGAAGCATAAATACTATGTCCGCCTCTGTTCTGGGCGCGTTCCATTATCCCCAAGTAAATGGCAATACTATTTTCCTTAGCTAACTTACAAATGGAGTCTAATTCACCAGCTTCAATTTGAATTGAATTTCGAACGTAATGGGCATGTATTTCTTTATTAATCTTTTTATCCCATTCGGCACCATCAGTTAATGCTAGCCAGAAGGGATATCCAGGCAATAATGCTTCCCCAAAAACGATAAGTTCAGCATTTTGCGCGGCAGCCTCTTTTAAGGTCGTTTCTATTTTTTTTACCGTAGCTGCCTTATCAAGCCATACAGGTGAAATCTGCGCTAGTGCTACTTTAAGAATATTTTCCATGGATAAATTAATTTTATAATGAGTCGTACCGAAAATCAGCACTTACAAAATACGATTTAGCACCAAATCAATATCAATTAATAGGATACTAAAGACACCGACAATAATGATAAATTTTAAAATGTTGTGTAGCCAAACATAGTGCTTTTTCGTTTTCGCCTGTAGCAATAACACAAGAAACAAAATCAAAAGTGCAATGCATGCCATGAAATAGTAGTTCATCAAGCCAACATCAAATTTCATAATCAATAAAAGGGAAGGGATAAGGGTAAGTAAAATCAAACCTGCAATCATAAACTTTGAAACCTTTGGGTCATATAGGATAGGAATGGTTCGATAGTTCTGTGCGAGGTCGCCTTTCATATTCTCCAAATCTTTTATCATTTCTCGAACTAAAATTAAAAGGAATAAAAAGATAGCATGCACAAAAATTACGTTCTCAAAATTCTTGTAGTAAACGAATACGGCAAAGAAGGGTGCAATTGCCAAGGTCGCAGAAACAAAATTACCTATGAAAGGTACTTTCTTAAGTTTATGGGAATAGAACCAAATTCCGAAGATATAAGCAGAGAAGAAAAGAACGGCCCTAAAAGAAACATAACTCGCTGCAAAAACAGCTAGAAAGTTTAAAATGAAATAGGTGGTCAACTTAAATCGTTGGCTTACCAATCGATCCAACATACTTTTCTTCGGCTTGTTAATCAGGTCTTTTTCCGCGTCGTAAAAGTTGTTGATGATGTATCCACTAGCAATGACCAGTGCGGATGCTAATACAATAAAAAAGAGATTTAAATCAAAGACCACTTTACGAAGCGGTAAATCAGGCGACAGAATATAGATTGACGCCAGGTACTGCGCCAAAGCAATCATCAGAATATTGTAGCCTCGAACCACTGAAAACAGACTCAATAACTTTAAAAGTAAGAGTTTGTTTTTTCTACTAAGCATTTTTGAGGGTGTTGTACTAGAAGTTGTACACCACTTCTAAATTATAATCTTTAAGTGCAGATTTCGCCTTGTCGATGTCTTGTGTAAAACCTAAAATATACCCACCACCACCTGAACCACAAAGTTTTAAGTAGTAGTCGTTCGTATCGATTCCTTGTTTCCAAAGTTGGTGAAATTTTGTCGGAATCATTGGCTTAAAGTTATCTAAAACCACATGTGAGAGTTGTTTTAGATTTCCGAAAAGCGACTTTACATTACCATTTACGAAATCTTCAACACAAGCATCTGTATGTTTGATGAATTGATTTTTCAGCATGGTTCGAAAACCTTCTTGCTTCATCTTCTCCATAAACAACTGAACCATCGGAGCAGTCTCTCCAGTAGTACCACTGTCCAATAAAAATACAGCACCTTTACCTTCAGTGTTTTGGCTAGGAATGCTAGTGGATTCAATATTGTCTTGCGAATTGATAAGGATTGGCAAGCTCAAATAGCTATTCAAAGGGTCTAGCCCTGAAGACTTTCCGTGGAAGAAAGATTCCATCTTACCAAAAATCAGCTTTAATTTTAGGAGTTTTTCACGGGTAAGATTTTCAAGAACCGTAATCTTATCATTTGCATATTGGTCATAAACGGCAGCCACTAAAGCTCCGCTGCTTCCTACGCCATATCCTTGTGGGATAGAGCTATCGAAGTACATTCCTGATTCAACATCCTTTTTCAAAGCTTCAAAATTGAACGTAACCAACTCAGGTTCTTCATTCGAAACCTCTTCTAAGTAAGTCACAAAATTCTTCAGGTGACCATTAGAATCTAAGGCTTCTTTAGATGGATTTTCATCCGTCTTCAAAGCACCTTTAAAAAAATTATAAGGTATAGATAAACCTTTCGAATCTTTAATAATTCCGTACTCTCCGAAGAGCAATATCTTAGAATAAAATAAGGGACCTTTCATATAATCTTCAATATGGTTAACTATGTAACGCTAATAAGACACTTTAATGATTAAAAAGTTACATCTTTTTGGCACCAAAACCAATTCGATCACAAAGGTACTGTCCATTTTCGCAATATGCAACCAACTCATTCTTAATAAATTGAAATACCTCATCCTTCTCAGAATCCGGATAAAGCACGTGTACATTGGCTCCAGCATCTAAAGTAAAACAAACATTTGTATTTGAAGACTCCCGAAATGCCCATATTTTATTGATGATTTCAAGGGTATTCGGTTTCATCAAAACAAAATAAGGCAAACTGGTCATCATCATTGCATGAAGTGTTAGCGCCTCACTTTCAACAATTTCAATAAAAGATTTTAAATTTCCCTTTGAAAAAACGGTTATTAATTTCGTCAGATTTTCATGCGCTTGGTCGAACCGGTTTTTGGCAAAAGGATGATTGTGCATTAAATCATGACCAACGGTACTACTTACTTGTTTTTGTCCTTTGTCGACTAACAAAATAGTATCATGGTAATTCTTAAAAATAGGATGTACTTCATACGGATATTTGATTCCGTATAAATCAGAACTACCATCAGTGTCTGTATGATTTCCCCATTGTATCAAATCGCCTTCAATACTTCTGCTAGCGCTACCGGACCCTAAACGTGCTAAAAAAGATGCCTTTTTATTAAAAAAGTCATCTTTCATTTCAGGATTTAGTTCCTGTTCAATGGCCATCAAACAAAGCGCTAAAGCCGACATACCACTGGCGGAAGAAGCTATTCCGCTACTATGCGGAAAAGAGTTCGAGGTTTCAATGGTAAAATGGAAATCCTTTAAGAAGGGAAGGTACTTTTCAATACGATTCAAAAAGATTTCGATTTTTGGTTTGAAATCTTCTTTGAGTTTTCCTTCAAACAACAAATCAAATGAGAAATTCGAAGTCTTCGAAGCTAATTTTTTATAGGAAATCGATGTTGTTGTGGCACAAGCATTCAAAGTAAAACTTATGGAAGGGTTGGCCGGAATTTGATTTTCTTTTTTACCCCAATACTTTACCAATGCAATGTTACTTGGTGATTTGTAAGTCACTTTCCCCTCTGAAATTTCATTGGAATATTCAGAAGGAATAAAGTTTTTTTCTGTCATTGAAAACGGAATTTGTGCAAAGATAGTTGTTGGTTGTTAAATTTAGTTTTCATCAGCTAATTCCAACAACTTCACCATTGTTCTATGATTTCTAGTAGTTGCGGACACTTTTAGTTTTCGCTCAATAATATTGTTAGTTAATTTGGCCTTTCCTGCGCCATTTAAACAGTTGAGATAGACACATTTATTGCTAATAGAAAACAGTTCGTTAGGGTAGTCTTCCTGAACCAGATTAGCAATGGATTCACCTTCCGGGGCATTTTTTAATAAGACATAATAAATTCTTTTTGCCTCTAAATCCTCTTTTTTAGAGTAAGGACTTTTTTTTAGAATATCCTCTAGTTCAGTTTTCGTTTTCACCAAAACTGGAACGTCAAAACCAAATGAATTTGTAATAGCTTTTTTGATTTTATCTTCTAAATTCTGAAGCTTCCTTTCCTCTGAGCTAAAAACCAGATTTCCGCTTTGAATGTAAGTTACCACATCCTTAAGGCCCAATTTCACCATCAGGGCTTCTAAATCGGCCATTTTTATTTTCTTTTGACCACTGACGTTGACTCCTCTTAACAAGGCTATATAGGTTATCATAACTTACGATTTTGTTATTCCTTTGGCGGCTATATAAGCGCCCGTCCAAGCGTTTTGAAAATTAAATCCCCCTGTTATGGCATCAACATTCAGAACTTCTCCTGCAAAAAACAAGTTGGGTAGCACTTTGCTTTCAAAGGTTTTGAAATTAATCTCTTTTAGATTTATTCCTCCCGCTGTAACGAATTCTTCTTTAAATGTACTTTTCCCGTCAACGGAAAATTGGCATTTCGTCAATTGATTGGCTAATGATTGTAATTGTTCTTTATTCGTATCTGCCCATTTCGTATCCTCAGAGATTCCGGTTGCGCGAACCAGATTAGTCCATAAACGTCTTGGAATGTCGACCGCTTTCGTACGTAGGACTGTTTTCTTTCCTTCTACTGTCTTAATTTCCTGTAATAAACTAATAACAGCTTCCGAGTGATAATCGGGAAGCCAATTAATTCTCAACTGAAATTTATAATTCATTTCATTCAAAAACTTTGCACCCCAAGCAGAAAGTTTTAAAATAGCTGGACCGCTCAAGCCCCAATGCGTAATCAAAACTGGTCCATCAGAACGCAACAAAACCTTATCAGACACCTTGGTTTTCAACTGTATTGTAATTTTAGGTTGGTACACCTTTTTTGCTAAAACCTCTACACTCGCATAGGTACTCAAACCAGGAATTCCTTTAATCCGATCATCCTTGATATTAAAAGTAAAGAGCGATGGAACTGGGGGTTCTATGGAGTGTCCTAAATTTTCAAGTATTTTCCAGATTTTTGGATTGCTCCCTGTAGCTATCAATAATTTTCTGCAGTAGTAGGTTTTTTTAATGGAAGTAACTTCCCATCTATTTTCACCGTCATTTTCAATTGTGGTGATACCCACTACACTACTATGTTTAAGGATTTGAATTCCTAAACGTTCAGTCTCTTTTAAAAAGCAATCGATAATGGTCTGCGAGGAATTAGAAACAGGAAACATTCGACCATCCTCTTCTATCTTCAAGGCAATTCCCCGTTCTTCAAAAAAAGAAACGGTATCACCACTGCAATAGTTGTGGAAAGGCCCTAAAAGTTCTTTCTCTCCTCTTGGGTAGTTTTTAACCAGTTCACCAGGGTCAAATTCCGCATGAGTAACATTACATCTTCCACCACCAGAAACTTTCACCTTTGAAAGAACATCCTTGCCCCGTTCGAGGATGGCAATTTTTAGATTTGGATTCGTCTCCGCAATATGAATTGCGGCATAAAAGCCAGCTGCACCTCCTCCAATAATGAGCACATCATACATTAATTAACCCGTTCAGGATAGTTTGTTATGATGCCATCTACGCCCAATCGTTTCATGGCCAAAATATCTTCTGGCTCATTAACTGTCCATGTATAAATCTTAAAACCCGCTTCTTTGATTTTTAAATTATTTTCTGCGTTTAACATCCTAAAATTAGGATTAATCGCCTCAGCATTAAGTTCCTTTGCTATTTCAATGGCATCTGCGGGGTCTTTTTCAGTGAGAATTGCAATAGGAATATCAGGATTTATTCTCCGCATTTCGCGAAGCTCATCCCATTTAAAACTGGAGATAACAAAATCATCAATTTTCCAACCCATCTCTTTGACGTAATAATCGGTAATAAAGTTCACCCGATTTGTCGTATTTGAACCTTTCAATTCTATATTAAGTCTAACCTTGTGATCAATGGTTTTAAGAATGTCTTGAAGCATAGGTATTTTGTGGCCTCCATCCAAAATAACCGCAGTAAGATCAAAATAGGTCCAGTCTTCAATAAAACCAGATGCATTTGATAAACGGTCCAGGGTTTCATCATGAAAAACGACCGTCTCTCCACTTTTCACATTAAAGACATCAATCTCAATCATATCTACACCCATATCCAAGGCCTTCTGAACTGATGCTACCGTGTTTTCTGTTTCATGACCCATCGCACCTCTGTGGCCAATTACTAATGGTTTGTTCATAGTTTCACAGCTTAAAAAAAGGAAAAGTGAAAGTACCAATCCAACAAATTTCATCTTAATCATCATTTACATTTAAATAACCCTCAAATATACAATTGGTTCTGCAATTTAGAAATTTATAGATGGATATCCCCCTCAATCAAAAAATAGACTAAAAACTTCATAAATCACATATAATCAGATAGATAACAATTGTTAAAGTTTTAAAAAATAGTTCATTTTTAATTACATTTATTTCACAACAACCAATTAAAACCAATATTATGTTTACAAAAACAAATTTAATCTCGACCATCATAACTGCCATTTGGGGCTTTATGGGTGGTTATCTTTTATGGGGAGTTTTGGCTGACAGCTTTCTTAACAATCATTTAGGAACTGCAGCTGGAGTGCCAAAAGAAGTCCCAGAATGGGGACTACTTGCACTTGGATGTCTAATTCAGGCCTTTGCCTTTTCAAGTATTTTCAGACACTGGGATGAGAGTCGTTATACGACCTCAGATGGTATGAAATATGGGATTCTTATCGGTGTCTTAGTCGGATTAGGAAATGAACTCATTAACCATGCTACAACCAATGTTCTTGACTTAACAGGAGCTCTTGTTAATGGATTGATTTATATTGTCTTTTATTCCGTAATGGGCTTTTTGGCCGGACTTATTTACAATAAAGTCAAATGAAACGTTGAAACCCATATTAAAAAAGGCTTCCAAATGGAAGCCTTTTTTGTAAAATAAAAGTTAGTTCAGCTGAAAAATGAAAGATTCCAAACCTTTCAATTCGATTTGAATCTTACCCATGCCATCATTCACTTTTAGAAGGTTTTCACTTCCATATAAAACATCTCTTATAGAATATTCCCCATCCATAAGATTCCATTTTTGAATTTGTTCTTTAGGTATTTTTAGTTCAAAGGAATACTCCGTATCCGCATCAAAATTGGAAACTACAATTAGTTTTTCGGTTGCTGACCAGCGCACAAATGAAAGCACTCGATGATTATAGTTATTAGTATGTTCTCGATTGTAATAGTGAATATCTTCATATGCGCCCATAAGCGCATCGCTGCCAATAGTAAAGTTCAAGAGCCGCTTATAAAAATCACGTAAGCTTTTTTCTTCTTCAAATAGTTGGCCTCCATCAAACTTTCGATCGTTAAGCCATCTTTGATGTGTTGGTACTCCTATATAATCAAAAATGGATGTTCGGGTTGGCTTACCAAATCCTGCGTCTTCTTTACCGGCTTCCCCTACTTCTTGTCCGAAGTACAGCATTGTTGGTGAGGTACTTATTGTTGCAGAAACGACCATTGCAGGCTTCCCTTTTTCAGCACTGCCAGCAAAATCAGGACTAGCAATTCGCTGCTCATCATGATTCTCTAAAAAGTGTAGCATATTGTGCTCAATATCTTGTAGGCCTTCTTGAACTTTCGGAATATGATCTGTCCAACCATGACCCTGCATGATGTGTTTTAGGCTATCATAAAGTTCTACTTTGTCATAGAGGTAATCCATTTTTCCTTTAAGCAGATACTCCCGATATAAACTTGGTTGATATACCTCAGCAAGTAAGAAAGCATCAGCATTTTTCATTTTTATATGGGAATTCATATAACTCCAGAATTCCACCGGAACCATTTCCGCCATATCATAACGAAAGCCGTCAACTCCCATTTCTACCCAATACAGGGCGATATCTTTAAATTTTTTCCAAGAACTAGGTACATCTTTATCTGACCAAAATTGATAGTGCTCTTTATAATTTTTTGAATCATATCCATCGGGAAGCCTATCAAAATCGTAGGAACCATCAGGTCGAACACCATAATTTATTTTCACAGTTTCATACCAATCATTCATACTAGGCTGTGGTGACCGAGAACCATTGCCTGTCCATTTTGCAGGAATCTCTTCGAATTTTCCATCAGATAAAACATGAGTATCTCCACCTAAAGGAATGTATCCATTTTCCCAATTTGGGACTTTGAACTCCGCCTCAGGTACATAATAAAAATTATTATCACGCTCATATTCCACTAAAGTATTATCTGTAGCACCAAAAGGTTCGGAGCCCTTTGGAGTTGATTTGCCTTCATAATTTCTGGCAACATGATTCGGTACGATATCGATTAGTAATTTCAGACCCGCGGCGTGCGTACGTTCTATTAACTGCTGGAACTCTTCCAGACGTTTTTCCGGGTTTTCCGCCAAATCAGGATTCACATTATAATAATCCTTAACAGCATACGGAGAACCTGCACGACCCTTGAAAATATCAGGGTCATCGTTGGAAATTCCAAATTCGGAGTAATCGGTAATTACTCCGTGGTGCGGAACACCTGTGTACCAGATATAAGTTACCCCTAAATCTTTGATTTCCTTAAGCGCTTCCTTCGAGAAATCCGAAAATTTCCCAACTCCGTTTTCCTCAAGGGTTCCCCAGGGTTTATTATTAGTATTTGTATTTCCAAAAAGTCTAGGGAATACCTGATAAACGACTTGTTTCTTTTTAGCGGTTTGACCTTGCGTCATTTTCTCAGTGGTGTTTTTATCGGTTTGGCAGCCCAAAAATACAATTGAAATACATAGAAGTGTTCGTTTCCAGACCCCTTTCATTGGTAAAATAAATTTAGATAGATATTACCTTTGCAGGTTCCAAAACAACCCGCTCTCCGTTTACACGAATTGACATATCTTCTTTGCCTCCCTCTAATTCAAATTTTGACCCTTCGTTAGACACCGTTACTTTTAAAACTCGCTTTCTAAAATTGATTTTGAAAGAATAGGCCTTCCATTGTTTTGGAATTCGAGGTGTGAACGACAATTTATCATCTAGAACCCGCATTCCTCCAAAACCTTCTACAATGCTCATCCAAGTACCCGCCATAGAAGTAATGTGTAAACCTTCTTCAACTTCTTTATTATAATCATCCAAATCCAAGCGCGATGTGCGCAGATAGAAAGTATAGGCCTGTTGCATGCGGTCTAACTTTGCTGCTTGAATACTATGAACACATGGAGATAGTGAAGATTCATGAACGGTAAAAGGTTCATAAAAATCGAAATGCTTTTGAAGTTCTTCAGTCGTGAAGTGGTCTTCGAATAGATAAAAACCTTGTAAAACATCAGCTTGTTTGATGTAAGGAGAACGTAAGATTCTATCCCAACTCCATTTTTGATTTATGGGGCGTTGCGAATTTGGCAAATCTTCAACGGTAATCAATTCTTTATCTAAGAATCCATCTTGTTGCAGAAAAACATCCTCTTCCTCGGAGAATGGGAAATACATATTTGCAGCTACTTTTTTCCATTTGGAAGTTTCCGAGTCTGTCAGTTTTGAAACTCCAATGATTCGGTCATAATCTTCAGGATACCCATCCTTTACTTTTTGTAATTGCTCGACGGCATAATTAATACACCATTTTGCCAAATAATTTGTGTACCAATTGTTATTGACATTATTCTCATATTCATTGGGGCCGGTAACTCCTAGAATTACGTACTTCTCTTTTTGCTTTGAAAATGTGGCTCTTTGTTGCCAAAAACGAGCGATTCCAATAAGTACTTCCAATCCCATTTCTGGGATATATGAATAATCCCCCGTAAAACGGTAGTAGTTGTAAATGGCAAAAGCGATGGCTCCATTTCTATGGATTTCCTCAAAGGTAATTTCCCATTCATTATGACATTCTTCGCCATTCATGGTGACCATCGGATACAAGGCAGCTCCGTTTGAAAATCCTAATTTCTCGGCGTTTTCAATGGCTTTTTCCAAATGATTGTACCGATATTCCAAGAGATTTCTAGCAACAATTTGGTCTTTTGTTGCCATGTAAAACGGAATACAATAGGCCTCGGTATCCCAATAGGTACTTCCGCCATATTTTTCTCCAGTAAATCCTTTTGGGCCAATATTTAGTCTGGAATCCTTGCCGGAATAGGTTTGATTTAGCTGAAAGATATTAAATCGGATGGCCTGTTGTGCTTTTACATCACCTTCAATAGAAATGTCGCTCATTTCCCAGATATCGTTCCAGGCCTCTTTTTGCTTTTCTAACAAAGCTTCAAAACCTAAATCAGTTGCTTTTTGCAAGACATTTTTTGCAGCTGCTACTAAATCTTCTTTCTTATGATTGGTATCAACGACATAACCGCCAAACTTATGAAGCTCTAGCGTTTCTCCTTTTTTTACCTCTTGCGAATACCCATGAGAAATAGAAAGTTCTTTTTTCGTTTCAATAGGCTTTTGTTCGATTGGCTTCCCGTTAAGATGAAGTTGCGATTGCATAAAAGTACACGTCGCAAAATTCGTCTTCATTGTATGCGCTTGAATAAAAGCTTGATTTCCCTCGTATGCAACATCCGTAGTATTCCAAAATTTATCATCCCAATTACTGTCTTCATTTGTAATTCCGGAATCCAAATACGGTTCAAAGAGAATTTCAACAGCATCCTCAAGCGGAGTAATTTCGTACTTAATGGCACCGACTTCATCTAAGTCCAGACTCAAAAAACGAGTTACTTTAACCTCTAACTGAATATTATTGTAAGTTTCGGCCTGAAAAGAACGTTGGTACCAACCTTCTTTCATATTCAATTCCCGCTTGAAATTAGAAACGGATTTGCAAGTATTTAAATCTAAAGCTTCCCCGTTTACGCTGACTTTGATTCCAATCCAATTTGGAGCGTTCAAAACTTTAGCAAAATATTCAGGATAGCCATTTTTCCACCAACCCACTCTTGTTTTATCAGGATAGTACACTCCACCGATATAACTTCCTTGAAAAGTTTCTCCCGAATAGTGCTCCTCAAAATTGGCGCGTTGCCCCATAGCTCCGTTACCAATACTAAATAAACTTTCAGAGGACTTTACGCGCTCTTTATCAAAGCCTTCTTCAATAATTGACCAATTATCTGCTTTTATGTAATCTTGATTCATGCAATTCTTTTAATATCATTCCCGTCTTCGCGAGAATCTTCTTTACTATCTATTTTATAAGGCCTTCTAAAAATTCCGTATCCATTTCCGTGAAATCTTTGAAATTGTGATGTGCTTCTGAAAGCACTTTATCATCTCCAATTCCGATACTGACCATTTTTGCAGTATTGGCCGCTTCAATTCCGGCTACTGCATCCTCAAAAACAACACAATTTTCGGGGGAAGCCCCCAATTTATCAGCGGCTATTAAAAAGACCTCTGGGTCTGGTTTTGCTTTGGTCACATTGTTTCCGTCAACAATAGCATCGAAATAGTGCAATAATTCAACCTTTTCTAAAATCGGTCTGGCATTTTTGCTAGCCGAACCCAAGGCAATAGGAATATTTCGTTCTTTCAGAAACTCCAAAACCCGAGTAACATCAGGAAGAATTTCAGAAGCGTTCATCTTTTCAATATATCTTAAATAATCTTCATTCTTTTCGACCATCCATCTATCAAAATCTTCTTGAGAGGCTTCAACATTTCCAATATCCAGCAAAATTTCTAGGCAGCGTTTTCTACTGACTCCCTTAAAAAGTTCATTTTGCTCTTCAGTGAATTCAAAGCCAAGCTCTTCCGCTAAATTTCGCCAGGCTAGGTAATGGTATTTGGCAGTATCAACAATAACACCATCCAAATCGAATATAAATCCGGTTTTAGTCATTTCGTAAAATAGTTGTGAATTAGTTAATGGTAGATTCTCTTTCTATTAAAGTACCTTCAATTACCTCAGTTCGATATGCCTCATCCTCCTCCTCTATATATTCTCTCTCTATCTTTTCTATTAACATTTGAGCTGCTATTTCTCCCATTTTATCACCATGCTGGGCAATTGAAGACAGTTTTGGCGAAGCATACCTCGACAACATCCCATTAGTAAATCCAACAAATGAAATGTCTTCTGGTATTTTAATGCCCATTTTTTGCACAACTCTCATACAACGTATGGCAAATATTTCATTTACACAAAGAACAGCATCTATCTCATTGGAGTTGAAAAAATCAGTTATTTGGGTGTCTTCTATTTCATCATGATAAGGCAGTGTCAGAATTCTATTCTCATTTAAGGGTATACCGTTATGTTCGAGAGCACTCTTATACCCTTCCATTCTCTTCTTACTCACATTAAAATAGTTATCTGTGGTAACCAAAGCAATATTTTTTCTACCTGACTGAATGAATTTTTGTACCACACTAAATGATATTTCTTTATCGTTCAGTATTACCTTATCACAGTTTATCACGTCGGTCACCCTATCAAATAAAACCAAAGGAATACCCTGATTTGTAACTTCAATTAAATGACTAAAATCATTTTTCTCTTCTGTTTCTGCAGATAAAGACATGATAAAGCCGTCAATGCTGCCATTTGCCAGCAATTCCATATTAATCACCTCTTTATCGAATGATTCATCAGAAACGCAAATGATAACATTATAACCTTTGCTATTAGCATACTTTTCAATGCCTCTAAATACGGTAGTAAAAAAATGATGAACAATATCTGGAATGATTACACCGATATTTTTAGTGTACTTATTTTTAAGGCTTATCGCAATATTGTTTGGCTTATAATTGTATAATTTGGCAAAGGCCTGCACCTTTTCCTTGGTATCCCTGCCTATTTCCTCGCTATTCTTTAAAGCCTTAGATACTGTTGAGATTGAAACCTCAAGTTCTCGAGCAATATCTTTTAAAGTGATTTTTCGCCGCAATGTGATTGTATTATGGGGTTTAACAAATCCAATGTACTTGTTTAAACCAGTTTTATTAATAAAATGTTATTTTTTAACATTCTTAGAACTGCTACAATGCAAATTCCAATATTCTGGTTCAAAAATAAAAAACATTATATTTGCCAAAAATTGCATATTTTTCGTTTTTCATAAGACAAACATGCGAAATGTTTAATTTACAGCTCTTTAAACCAGAAAACTCTTATTTTGGAAAAGTTATCAACACGAAACCGTTTTCGTAGTTTTTCAAATCTCTCTTAAAATCAATTTAACACTTTTTTTACATATTTTTAACGCTTGTATTTACTTAAAATTAAATTAACTCAACTTTAAATTAACATCTATGAAGATTACGCTACTTAGAAGCTTGTTCATGGTCGGAGCATTTTTATGCTTTGGACTTACGCAGGCACAGGAAGTAACCGGAACTGTTTCCGACGCCAATGGCCCCTTACCTGGTGCTAGTGTGGTGGTCAAAGGAACCACCACGGGAACCCAAACTGACTTTGATGGTAACTACACCATTAATGCAGAAAGTGATGCCACCTTAGTTTTTAGCTATGTTGGCTTTAAAACCCAAGAAATTGCGGTGAATGGACAATCTACAATTAACGCTATTATGCAAGAAGATGCAGAAGCGTTGGAAGAGGTTGTTGTTATTGGATACGGTACGACTACCGTCAAAGATGCGACAGGATCAGTTACTGCGGTTACAGCAAAAGACTTTAATGGCGGTGTAATTGCTTCGCCAGAACAGTTAATACAGGGTAAAACTGCCGGTGTTAACATTCAGCAAACAAGTGGTGAGCCAGGTGCGGGAATCTCTATTAACGTTAGGGGTTCAAACTCGGTTCGTGCAAATAACAATCCACTTTTTGTAGTTGATGGTGTGCCACTTTCAGGGGAAAACACTTCACCAGACGGTAACGCTGGTAACGGAGGAGCAACTAGCACAAGAAACCCTTTAAACTTTTTAAATCCATCAGATATTGAAAGTATTAGTGTCTTAAAAGATGCTTCCGCAACTGCCATCTATGGTTCTAGAGGTGCGAATGGTGTTGTAATCATAACAACGAAAAGTGGAAAATCTGCTCAAGGAGGTGTTTTCGAATGGTCATCTAATTTGAGTGTTGCAAGTCCAGCGAGAGAATATGACCTTTTAAATAGAGATGAATTCGTTTCTACTGTTTTTCAATTCAATCCTAACGCAGATTTGGCTACAACGGATTTTGGAAACGATACAGATTGGCAAGACTTTATAACAAGAACAGCTGCTTCTACAAACAATAACCTTTCGTATTCTAATAACTACGGAAAAGGAAATATTCGTGCAACTTTTGGTTATAGCAAGCAATTTGGTGTTATTGAAAAAACCGATTTGGAAAGAATTACAGGTAGAGTAAATCTAAGACACCGCTTTTTAGATGACAAATTAACCGTTGGTCTTTCTGCTACCATTTCACGTGTAAATGATGAAACTGCCCCACTAGCTGGTGGTGCCGGTTTTAGAGGTGACATACTGGGTGCTGCTTATTCAGCGAATCCAACTTGGACAACTGGATCAAATTTCGGTGCTCAAGGAGGGCTCATATCTCCTGCGAACTATTTGGCAAACAGCCAAATTAGAACGAACACGAATAGACTCCTTCTTAATGGTTCTGCTGAATACAAGATTACCTCAGAACTTACGGGTAAAGTTAACTTAGGTTATGACAAGTCGGAAGGTGAGAACAACTCTGTTATTGCCTCATCCGTCAGAAATATAGAAGGAGGGCTCATATCTCCTGCGAACTATTTGGCAAACAGCCAAATTAGAACGAACACGAATAGACTCCTTCTTAATGGTTCTGCTGAATACAAGATTACCTCAGAACTTACGGGTAAAGTTAACTTAGGTTATGACAAGTCGGAAGGTGAGAACAACTCTGTTATTGCCTCATCCGTCAGAAATATAGACGGTATACAAGGTATTGGTTTTGGAACATACAATACTCTAGAGCGCGAAAATAGCCTAATGGAAATAACGTTGAACTACAATAAAGATTTGGGTAATTCAAAACTAGATTTTCTTGTTGGATACTCTTTCCAAGATTTTAAGACAAGTGGTAGAAATGCAACCGCTCGTGGTTTTGGAACTACCGCACTAAATGGAATGGTTAGTGATTTACAACGTACTGTGAACGATGCACAAGCAACAATTAGCGGTCCTTTCCAACAGTTTTACTACGGAACGAATTCAAGTACTTTATTTATCAACAGATTACTACCGACGGTAGTTGCTGGTGAGGAGGTGCCGAGACTTTTTAGTCAAAGAGTACGTGCACTTGCTGTTGACACTTTCGACAATACAGATGAATTGCAATCGTTCTTCGGAAGGATTAACTATTCAATAGCCAGTAAATATTTATTTACAGCTACGGTTAGAGCAGATGGTTCGTCTCGTTTTGGACCTGAAAATCAATATGGAATCTTCCCTTCAGGAGCTTTTGCATGGCAATTGGGTGAAGAGGATTTTATCGGAGATAGTGTTTCTACTTTAAAATTACGATTGAGTGCAGGTGTTACAGGTAACCAAGATGGTTTAGGTTATGGTAACTTTGTTGCAAGACAACGTTTTGGTGGAATTGGAATTCAAAATAACGGAGATATCAATCCAAATGGTTTAGCCATCGTTGCTACAGATGTTCCTGACTTAAAATGGGAGCCAACGTTAAACTTGAACGTTGGTCTTGACTTCGGATTCGGTCAAGATAGATTTAGCGGTAGTATAGATGTATATCGTAATACAACAACAGATGTTTTATTAAGAACTCCACCTGCTGCACCAGCCGTTGATCCTTTCCAGTTTGGTAATGTTGACGCAACCATTCTTAACCAAGGTATTGAACTTGCTTTAGGTTATGATTGGATACAAAAAGCTGATTTTAACTTTTCAACTTCCTTTAACATAGCCTACAACCAAAACGAAGTTCAAGACTTTGGTGGTTTAATTGATACAGGTGCGGTTAACGGTCAAGGATTATCAGGTGCATTTGCACAGCGTTTTGCTGCAGGTCATTCTTTATTCTCTTATTACATGGCTGAGTACACAGGATTAGATTCCGCTGGCCAACCAACTTTTAAAGATCAGAATGGTGATGGTGTTGGTGATGTTTTCCAAGACAAGATATTTGTAGGAGAAGATGCTCTTCCAGATGTTACTGCTGGTTTATCATTGAATTTGAATGCTAAAAATTGGGATTTTGCGGCTTATTTTTCTAGCCAGTTCGGGTTCTCAGTTTACAACAATACCGCCAATGGTCTTTTTACCGCCGGTTCAATCACCAATGCTAGAAACGTTACACAAGATGTAAGAACTAGCGGCGAAGCCTCTGGTGCTTCTGCCGATGTTTCTACTCGTTATTTAGAAAAAGGTGATTTTGTTCGATTCCAAAACGCAACCCTTGGTTATAATTGGCCTCTTAGTGGTGACGGTTTGTTTAAGTCATTACGTTTATCTTTAACAGGACAGAACTTATTCTTAATCACAGATTATAGTGGTTTAGATCCTGAGATTACGGTGGCTACTGGAGATTTAGGTTCAGGAGTTCCTACTAGAGGTATTGACTGGTCAGGATTTCCAAATCCAAGAACCTTTACATTCGGTATAAACGCATCATTCTAATTAAAAAAATTGAAAATCATGAAAAGAATTAATTTGAAAATTTATTTTACCAGCCTCCTTTTGGTTGTAGGATTAGCTTCCTGTACCGATTTGGAGCTTGAGGAAACCGATTCTATTATTAGTGCTGGTTTCCAAGGATTAGCTGATCCTTCATCTACTGTTGATGAATTATACAATAGATTGAATGGTCAATACGGTGATCAAGGTAACCGTTTTGCTCTAATGGAAGTAACCGCTGACGCGGCAATCGTTCCTACTAGAGGTACTGACTGGGGTGATAACGGACAATGGTCTAGCTTACACCAACACTTATGGACTCCTGAGCACGTTTTCGTAATTGCCGTATGGAACCAATGGAATGGTAACCAACTACTTGCTTCTCAAATATTAGATTCAAGAAGTAACCCATCTGCCGAAAACATTGGTGAAGCTAGCTTTATTCGTGCATTGAGCATGTGGACTATTTTGGATTTCTATGGCCAAGTACCTTTCAGAGATGTGACATTACCATCTTCTACGCTACCAGAAGTTCTTACGGGTCAAGCTGCGCTAGACTTTATTATGGCTGATGTAGATACTGCAATTTCGAACCTTCCTAGCGTTGCCGCAGGTAGTGGTGAAGCCAATGGAAGAGCTAGCAAAGCCGCTGCAAGATATCTAAAAGCGAAAATACTTTTGAACAAGCACATCTACCTAGGTGGAAGTGTTGATAGCGGTGATATGTCTGCTGTTATCTCGTTAGTTGATGAAATAGCTGGTGAAGGCTACGCACTTCAAGATGGGTATTTTAATCTCTTTAGAGATTCTGCGGATAATGAAACTATCTGGTCATTGGCATCAGGTGTTGGTAACCGTATCTTCAACGGGTTACACTACAACTCGACTTCTCAAGGTGGTGGTGGATGGAATGGATTTAGCACATTAGCTGAATACTACGACCTTTTCGAAGGGGATCCAAATAGCAACCGTGTTGAGTTGGATGAAACTCCGCTTGACATGCAAGAAGAAAGACGTGGTGGTGTTCCATCCGGCGGTATTCCATTTACAGGAAGAGATCAAACAGAAGATGAAGATGGATTCGAAGTTGGTTCCAATGTGGGTAATGGTTTCCTAGTAGGACAACAATATGCACTGGACGGCACTGCATTAACAGATAGAGCTGGTGCTCCTTTAACATTCAAGAGAGATTTCTTAGATGGTGACGGTGCTCCCAACATCATCAATAATGACGAAACCACTGGTATTCGTGTTATGAAATATGCACCACGTTTTGGAGCGTTCCGCGGACATGAGATTTTCTTCAGATATGCAGATGCACATTTGATGAAAGCAGAAGCCATGATGCGCAGTGGTGGTGACCCAACTGCCATGGTAAACGAATTAAGAGTTTTAAGAAAAGCTTCTCCTCTAGGTTCTGTAAGCGAGCAAGATTTATTGGATGAAAGAGGGCGTGAGCTATATGCTGAGGCTTGGAGAAGACAAGATTTGATTCGTTTCGGCCAATACACAAGAGACTGGCAATTCAAAGCTGCCGGTTCAATTGGCAATGACACCTACAAGTTATTCCCAATCCCTGCTTCTCAACTACTTGCTAATCCAGCATTAGTTCAAAACCCAGGATACTAGGATTATTTAAATTTTAAGTTTTAAAAAAGCCCTGATGAACTTTCATCAGGGCTTTTTTTGTTTCCGTTCAAATCTCAAAATTCTATCTTTTTGTGGTTTTAAGCTATTGCTTCAAGTTCGGTTTGTGACAAACTGCTAAAAACGATATCTTTCGCTCCGCAAACGTTTTAGTAAATTTTCAATTATGTACTCCATTGGATATGATATTGGCAGTTCTTCAATAAAAGCGGCACTTGTAGCTATTTCAACAGGTAAAAGTATTGCTGTGGTCAATGAGCCCAAAACGGAAATGAAAATGCTTGCTGTACACAATGGCTGGGCTGAACAACACCCTGATAATTGGTGGTTGCATATTTGTACCGCAACCAAAAGACTTCTCAAGGAAAACGAAATTAAATCGGAAGATGTTACCGGCATTGGAATATCTTATCAAATGCATGGCTTGGTGGTAGTCGATAAAGATGGAAATCCTCTAAGAGATTCGATAATCTGGTGCGATAGCCGAGCCGTTGAAATCGGGAAAAAAGCTTTTGATAATCTCGGGAATGAGAAGTGCGCGGAGCATCTATTAAATTCCCCAGGAAATTTTACAGCCTCAAAATTAAAATGGGTTAAAGAAAATGAGCCTGATCTATATAGTAAAATTTGTAAGTTCATGCTTCCAGGCGACTATATTGCATATAGACTAGGGGGAAACATGTGTTCGACAATTTCTGGATTGTCTGAGGGGATTTTTTGGGATTTTAAATCCAATACAATAGCCACATGGCTATTAGAACATTATGGTATCCAGAAAGAACTTGTTCCTGAAATCGTAGATACATTTTCGGTTCAAGGCAATGTTTCACAAAAAGGTGCTATGGAATCAGGTTTGACAGAAGGCACACCCATCTTATATAGAGCGGGTGACCAACCCAACAATGCTCTTTCGCTAAATGTATTCAACACAGGAGAAATTGCAGCTACTGGTGGAACTTCTGGAGTTGTGTATGCCATAACCGATAGTCTCTCTGTTAAAGAAAGTTCTCGGGTCAACAATTTTGCCCATGTCAATTACGACATAAGCAATCCTCGAATCGGTAAACTTTTGTGCATCAATGGAGCAGGCATTCAATACCGTTGGTTATTGAACAATCTGAAAGTATCATCCTATGAAGAGATGAATGTATTGGCAGCCTCTGTTCCCATTGGTTCTGATGGAGTAACTTTACATCCTTTTGGGAATGGCGCTGAGCGCATGCTAGACAACAAAACCTTAGGCACTCAGCTATCCAATCTAAACTTAAACAATCATACGAAGGCCCATTTATGCAGAGCCGCTTTAGAAGGTATTGCCTTTTCCTTTGTTTACGGAATGGAAATCATGAAATCGGATAAACTTGAAGCCAATGTAATACGTGCGGGAAATGATAACCTCTTCCGTTCAGAAATTTTTTCGAATACTATAGCCACATTAATCGGCAAAGAAATCGAAATATACAATACTACCGGGGCAATTGGGGCAGCAAGAGCCTGTCAACTACATAAAGGTGATTTTGACACTTTCGGGAAACAGATTATGGATAATGATTACGTTACGGGCTTCAAACCTTCTGAAGACAAAGAGGCGTATTCTAAGGCATATCAAAAATGGAAAAACGAATTAGAACAACTTTTAAAAAACAACTAATATGGCAATCATAGGTAACAAAGAATATTTTAAGGGAATAGGGGAAATCAAATTTGAGGGAAAAGAATCCGATAATCCTTTAGCATTTAAGTACTACAATCCCGACCAGGTTGTTGCAGGCAAAACGATGGCTGAACATTTCAAATTCGCCATAGCATACTGGCATACTTTCTGTGGACAGGGTGCTGATCCATTTGGACCGGGTACACAAAATTTCCCGTGGGACCAGCCCACTGATGCCGTCGAAGCAGCTAAAGCAAAGGCTGATGCCGCCTTTGAATTTATCACCAAAATGGGGTTCGATTATTTCTGTTTCCATGATTTTGATTTAATACAAGAGGCGTCAACTTTTACCGAATCAGAAAAACGCTTGGCAAATATTGTCGATTATATCAAAGAAAAAAAGGCCCAATCAGGAGTGAAATTATTATGGGGAACGGCCAACTGTTTTTCAAATCCGCGCTACATGAATGGGGCATCAACAAATCCAGATTTCAATGTACTTGCGCGAGCAGGCGGACAAATAAAATTGGCTTTGGATGCTACTATGGAATTAGATGGCGAAAATTATGTTTTCTGGGGAGGTCGTGAAGGATATATGTCATTATTAAATACAGATATGAAGCGGGAGCTCGATCATATGGGAAAATTCTTGGGTATGGCTAGGGACTATGCAAGAGCCCAAGGTTTTAAAGGAAATTTCTTTATAGAGCCAAAGCCTATGGAACCTATGAAGCATCAATACGATTTCGATTGCGCCACCGTGGTTGGATTTTTACACCAATATGGATTGCAAGATGATTTCAAACTAAATATTGAGGTTAACCATGCTACTCTAGCAAGTCATACCATGCAGCACGAATTAGAAATTGCAGCTGCGCATGGCATGTTAGGAAGTGTGGATGCCAATCGTGGTGATTACCAAAACGGTTGGGATACAGACCAGTTTCCTAATAATATCGGTGAGGTTACCGAGGCAATGCTCGTGTTCTTAAAGGCCGGTGGATTGCAAGGTGGAGGCATTAATTTTGATGCTAAAATCCGAAGAAACTCTACAGATATGGATGACGTTTTCCATGCCCACATAGGAGGAGCGGATACTTTTGCAAGAGCTTTGCTAGTTGCCGATAAAATCATTTCTTCTTCGCCTTATGAAGCATTACGTGCAAAACGATACAGCTCTTTTGATTCAGGAAAAGGAAAAGATTTTGAAGATGGAAAATTAGATTTTAAAGCTTTGTATGAAATAGCGAAAGATAATGGTGAGTTAGAACTGCAAAGTGGAAAACAAGAATTGTTCGAAAATATTGTGAATCAATACATCTAGAGAAGGAGAATTAACACCCTTCTAAAATAGAAAAAATCCAGCCCTAAAAAGGCAGGATTTTTTCTTTAAACTGTTTCGGTATACCTATCTAAAAATTATATAAGTACTTATTACCACCAAAGTTATTACAATACCAACTGGTTTTACGTATTTCCAGCTGGTGATGTCCACCTCATTGGTATATTTTTGTACATAATCCGTTGCCCTTGGTCTTAACTTTCCAATAATCAGCATCAAAGCAATGGTAAGGACAAAGGTAATTGCTTGCATATGAAGCATATGTGGCAGCCACTCTATTCCAAGCCCCCTTGACATTATGATGTAAGTAACATAAACGACAAAGGCAAATATAATTCCCGTTTTTGCAGCTAATGGCGGAACCCGTTTGGTTAAAAAGCCTATAACTATTACGGACAAAATAGGTATGCTGTACGCACCGTTGACTTGTTGTAAGTATCCAAAGAGTCCGCTAGAAGCGTAATAAAGAAATGGGGCCAATACCATCGAAAAAATAGCCAAACCAATACCAAACTGTTTTCCTTTTGCTACTATTTGATTTTCAGGAGCCTCTTTGTTGATATACTGCTTGTAGATATCAATGCCGAAAAGGGTGACACAACTATTCAAAGCACTATTGAAAGAACTTAAAATAGCTCCAAATAGAACCGCTGCAAAAAAGCCTACAAAGGCCGGAGGCAGCACTTCAGCCACTAACTTCGGGTAGGCTTGATCACCTCTTTCCAGTTGTCCATCAAACATGTGAAAAGCAATAATACCCGGTAAAACAACGATTATCGGACCCAAAATTTTAAAAAATGCAGCTAACATCAGGCCCTTTTGACCTTCTACCAAATTTTTAGCTCCTAGCGCACGTTGTATAATTTGCTGATTAGTCCCCCAATAAAATAACTGTACCAAGACCATTCCTGTGAAAATAGTGGCAAAAGGAATACTTGAAGATTCAGACCCAATCGCATTGAACTTCTCTGGATGCTCTGTGGTGAGTTTCGAAATTCCTCCTAAAATACTGTTGTCATCACTAATCGCTAAAAGCCCAAAAACGGGAATTAAGAGGCCTCCTAAAAGCAATCCAATGGCGTTGATACTATCAGAGACTGCAACAGCCTTAAGTCCGCCAAAAATGGCGTAAATACCTCCAATAATGCCAATGCTCCAAACACAAACCCAGATAGAGGCCCATTCAGAAATTCCTAATTTACCCGGCAAATCAAACATTCCGCTGATTGCCAAAGAACCTGAATACAGTACAATGGGCAAAAGAACAATCGCATAACCGCTTAAAAATAGCCCCGAGGTCAGCGCCTTAGTGGTGGTATCAAATCTTCTTTCTAAATATGTGGGAATGGTGCTTATACCTCCTTTCAAATATCTTGGCAATAAAAATATCGCACAAATTACCATTGCAATCGCAGCCAAAGTTTCCCAAGCCATTACCAAAATTCCGTCCCGGTAAGCATCACCGTTAAGTCCGACAATCTGTTCGGTAGAAAGATTTGTCAGCAGAAGTGAACCAGCTATGACACCAGCGGTAAGACTTCGCCCACCAAGAAAGTATCCATCTGAAGATTTTTCATTCGTTTTTCTGGTTGATAAATATGCAATAATGGCAACCAAAATGGTAAAACCTAAAAATGAAACTATTCCTAACATGCGAACGAATTTGGTTTGATTATTTTCTAAATATATTGGAATTTAATAGAATATCCTGCTTAGAGAAAGTATTTGTAACAAAAGAGCGAATTACTCCATCGTTTTAGTACAAAACAGGCAGCAGTTTTTGACAAATATTAACTCTCACCAACTTCCCTGTTCATCAAAGATTGTATATCTTGCGCTGCGGCATTTTGAGCATGGTTTGTCGCTTAAAAATTCGGAATCAGCACATGCTCTAAAAACCTGAAATTTGATTGAAAAATGAAGTGCTTTTTCAAAATATTTCACTTCTTATTTTTTGATAAAAAGAATTGCATGTTGAGTTATTTGATGACAAATTTTTTAAGTAAAGTTGCTTGTATATTGCTTTTGACCACTGCGATACTTTCTTGTACTTCAAAGAAAGAGGAAATTGATAAAAGCGAGAACCAAGGTCCTAAATTGTTTTCACTCCTTCCCTCACAAAAAACGGGAATTGATTTTATCAATTCTGTAGAAAATCAGAAGGATTTCAACATTTTCAAATACCGTAATTTCTACAACGGTGGTGGTGTCGCTATTGGTGACATTAATAATGATGGTCTACCTGATATATATCTTACAGGTAATATGGTGCCCAATAAGCTATACTTGAACAAGGGCAATCTCACATTTGAGGATATTTCTGCAAAAGCAGGAATAGAAGGTAGCAAACCCTGGTCAACAGGAGTAAATATGGTTGACATCAATGCCGATGGATTACTGGACATCTATGTCAGTAATGCTGGCAATATGAAAGGTAATAATCATGATAATGACCTTTACATCAATAATGGAGACCTCACGTTTACAGAAAAAGCAGAAGAGTACAATCTAGCGAAAACTGGATTTTCAACACACGCCACATTCTTTGACTACGATAAAGATGGAGACCTTGATGCTTATATTTTGAACAACAGTAACATTCCCGTAAGTAGCTTGGGCTATGCTGAACAACGCCATGTTCGTGCTCAAGATTGGGAGGGTGTTCCTGATATCTTTAAAGGTGTGGGTGATATGTTGCTTCGAAATGATGGTGGAAAATTTGTTGATGTAAGCGAAGATGCCGGGATTTATGGCAGCCTTATTGGTTTCGGTTTAGGTGTTATGGTTACCGATATAAATAAAGATTTGTATCCTGACCTTTATGTTTCAAATGATTTTTACGAACGAGATTATCTCTATATCAACAATCAAGACGGAACATTTACCGAGGAAATCAAAGAATGGACACAGCACTTGTCACTCTCTGCTATGGGGATTGATATTGCAGACATCAACAATGACGGGAATTCAGAGATTTTTATAACTGACATGCTACCCGAAGCCGATGAACGAGTCAAGGCTGTAATGGAGTTCGAGGGCTACAATGTTTTTAAACTCAAACAGAGCAAGGACTTTTACCAACAGTATATTCAAAATACGTTGCAACTGAATAACGGGAATGGCACCTTTTCAGAAATTGCCTATTTCAGTGGTGTAGATGCCACCGATTGGAGTTGGGCGGGACTCCTGGTCGACATGGATAATGATGGCTTGCGGGATATATACATAACCAACGGTATCAATCATGATTTGACAGACTTAGATTTCGTTGACTTTTTCGCCAACGAAATCATTCAAAAAATGGCTTTGACGGGTAGGAAAGAATCAATTGATTCTATCATCAACAAAATGCCGATTCGACCTCAGCCAAATTACGCGTACAAAAACAATGGAGATATAACCTTTTCAAATGCAAATGCAGATTGGGGATTTGAAATTCCAAGTATGTCAAATGGGGCAGCTTACGGAGATTTGGATAACGATGGAGATTTAGAACTGGTGGTGAATAATGTAAATATGAAAGCTTTTATTTACGAAAACCATTCAAACGAGTTTACCGAAAACAACTATATCAAGATAAATCTTGAAGGCACAGAAAAAAATAGGTTTGCCATAGGGTCCACGGTACTTTTATACTATGACGATAAGACCATAATGCAAGAACAAATTCCATCAAGAGGATTTCAATCTTCCATGGATTATATCATGACCATTGGCCTAGGGTCTAAAGAAAACATTGATTCGCTTCGTGTAATTTGGCCAGATAACCGTTCTCAAAAAATGGTTGATATCAAAGCCAATCAAACCTTGAGTTTTAAATATAATCGTACCGACAAAACACATAATCCATGGAAAAGTGAATATAAAAAAACGCTACTAAGAGAAATAGAAAACACCAATCTTATTTCCCATAAAGAAAATAATTATAGTGATTTTGACTATGAGGGCCTAATCTATAAAACTCTTTCCCAGGAAGGACCTTCATCTGCTATTGCTGATATTGACGGAGACGGAAACGAAGATGTTTTTATTGGTGGAGCCAAAGGATACTCAGCAAACCTTTACAAACATACGGGCAATGGAAAACTAAAAATGGTTTCTCAAAATGTCTTTGTGGAAGATGCAAACTATGAAGACACCGCTTCGGCATTTTTTGATGCCGATGGAGATTCAGACATGGATCTTTTAGTAGGGTCAGGAGGCAACCAAGTTGGCGAGGAACAAAACTATCGGGTTAGACTATATTTAAATGACGGCAAAGGAGTTTTTAGTAAGTCGACTGAACAATTGCCCTCAACTTTTAAAAATATTTCTACAATAGCTCCTCACGATTTTGATAACGATGGTGATATTGATGTGTTCGTAGGTTCTAGAAGTGTGGTAGGCACCTATGGTCTCGACCCTAATCATCTATTTTTGGTAAATAATGGCGATGGAACATTTGAAGATGCTACGGAACGTTTTGCGTACGATTTGAAAAATGCAGGTATGGTGACCAACGCAATTTGGACAGATATGGATGGTGATTCCAAAAAAGACCTAGTTACCGTATCGGAATGGGGAACAACCAACATTTACAAAAATTCTGGTCGGCGATTAGCTAAGATTCCTACTTCATTAGATAGCCTATCAGGCTGGTGGAATGTCGTAAGCTCAGCAGATTTGGATAATGATGGGGATATGGATCTTGTACTCGGTAATCAAGGGAGTAATCTACATTACAAACCCACTCCTGAAAATCCAATGAAAATTTGGATTAATGACTATGATAATAACGGCACTCTTGAGCAAATTGTGACCCAAAGTCAAAATGGCAAAGACTATCCGTTACATCAAAAGCAGGAAATGACCGAGCAAATTACTGCACTAAAAAAACAAAACATCAAAGCATCTATTTATGCTACTAAAACCGTTGATGAGCTATTTTCAGAATCTATTTTTGAAAAATCGATTATGAGACAATCGTCCATATCTGAGTCGGTTATAGCAGTTAATGAAGGGGGTGGTAAATTTACAATTAAGAAGTTGCCGAGCCGAGTACAGTTATCCTGTATATGCGGAATTGCATGTGCTGATGTCAATGGTGATGGAAATCTAGATTTAATCATGGCAGGCAATAATTTTGAATTCAAGCCGCAGTATTCCCGTTTAGACGCCAACTACGGTAACGTACTCCTGGGTGATGGCAAAATGGGCTTTGATTGGCAAGACTATAACACCAGTGGTTTCTTCGTTCGTGATGAGGTAAAACACCTTCAACAATTCAAAGATTCACAAGGGAAGAAATTCCTGATTACTGCCATAAACGATAACAAACCTAAGGTATTCGCATTCGATGACTAAAAATGTATTTTACATTTTGCTATTAGTACTTGTTGTGAGTTGCGGAAATTCAGAAGGGGAATTGTTTTCAAATCCTTCGCCTCAAGAAACTGGAATTAATTTCACCAATACCTTAACCCCCACTGAAGATGCTAACATTCTAGACTACCTCTACTTTTACAATGGGGGTGGCGTTGCCGTTGGTGATATCAATGGGGATGAACTACCTGATATTTTCTTTTCGGGGAATCAAGTAAAAAACAAGCTATACCTGAATAAGGGCAATTTGAAGTTTGAAGATATTTCTGATAAAGCAGGAATTTCAGGAAATAGCAGTTGGAATACCGGAGCCGTAATGGGCGATATTAATGGTGACGGATTACTCGATATTTATGTTTGTGCCGTTGTGGGCATTAATGGTTTTAACGGATTCAATGAGCTCTACATCAATAACGGCGACAATACTTTTACTGAAAGTGCGGCTAAATTCGGGCTGGATTTTGATTCCTATAGTTCTTCAGCAGCTTTCTTAGATTTTGATAATGATGGTGACCTCGACATATACCTTTTGAATCATGCTGTTCATACCCAGGAATCCTATGGAAATGCTGAAACACGCAAAAAAAGAAACTATCAAACTGGTGATAAACTACTTCGAAACGATGGGGGAAAATTCACCGACGTAAGTGAAGAAGCAGGCATTTATGGTGGTGTAAATGGATATGGATTAGGTGTTGCTGTTTCTGATTTTAATCAAGATGGATATCCTGATATCTATGTAGGAAATGATTTTCACGAAGATGACTATTACTATATAAACAATGGTGATGGTACTTTTTCTGAAAGCCTAAAAAATTATTTCGGACATACTTCAAGGTTTTCCATGGGGAACGACGTAGCAGATATCAACCATGATGGCTGGCCGGATATCATTTCATTGGATATGCTTCCTGAAGATGAGAAAATATTAAAATCTTCTGAAGGTGCAGATAATGTTCAAACACAAAGATTGCGGACAGAGCGATTTGGTTATCATTACCAATATTCTAGAAATATGCTTTTCGTGAACAGACCACAAGCCGGTTTCATGGAAATTGCATTGACAAGTGGAGTTGCGGCAACCGATTGGAGCTGGAGTGCTCTTTTCGCCGATTACGACCAAGATGGGGAGCAAGATATTTTTATTTCGAATGGTATTGCCAAACGCCCAAACGATTTGGATTATATCAATTTTGTTTCCGATGAACAGATTCAGAAAAAAATCAGCAATACGAAACTAGTTGATGAGCAGGCATTGAACCTTATGCCTTCGGGAGCTACTCATAATTATATCTTTAAGGGTTCTCAAAATTTGGAATTTGAGGATAAATCAAAAAGCTGGATAGTTAACGACACACTAAAATCCGGAGCTACTGCAATGGCCGATTTTGACTTGGATGGCGACCTTGACCTAGTCATTAACAATAGTAATGAGGCCGCCTCACTCTACATCAATAAAACAGATTCAAAATCCAGTTTTCTCAAATTGAAATTCAAGTATACCCAGGGAAATCTACTAGGACTTGGTACAAAAGTGTTTTCATATCATAACGGAAAATTACAATACAAAGAGCTATATACAGTCCGAGGTTTTCAAGCCTCTTCAGAACCTGTAATTCATTTTGGGTACGGTTCAAGTCAAAAAGTGGACTCGCTAAAAATCATTTGGCCTGATAATACATTTCAAGTTTTAAAAGATGTTGCGACGGGTCAAACTTTAACCATTTCTCCTGAAAACACTAAACCATTTGACTATGGTACACTTAAACCTAAAACTTTCAAATTATTTGAACAGGTCAATGATAATCTAGGTATAAATTTCACGCACAGGGAAGATGGTTATATAGATTTTAATCGGCAAAAGCTGATTCCATATCAAATTGGTGACCGTGGGCCAGCACTTGCTTTGGGCGATTTAAACAATGACGGTACAACTGATGTTTTCTTGGGAGGTTCTAAGTATGTTCCATCTAAAACATACATTCAAAAAGATTCGACCTTCATCGAATATGAGATTCCTTCAATTGCAAAAGATTCTATCAAGGAAGATGTGACGGCGGTAATTTCAGATTTCAATGCCGACGGCAAAAACGATTTACTTTTGGGTACTGGAGGTGCTGATTTCTTCAATAAAATGAAGCCTTTGCTTAATAGTTATTACATTCATAAGGATTCTGTTTACGAGATAAAGCCCTTACCTCAAAGTTTTGAAAATGCGTCCATAATGCGTCCTTACGACTTTGATAACGATGGTGATTTGGATGTATTTGTGGGCAATCAATCCGTTTCAAATGATTTTGGAAAGCTTCCTACTTCTTATGTTTTAGTAAATGAAAATGGAAATTTCTCTACCCTTGAAAATAAAGAGTTTCAGAATATAGGAATGGTCACCGATGCCATATGGCATGATTTTGATGGTGATAACACCAAAGACCTTATTGTAATTGGAGAATGGATGGCTCCTATCTTCTTCAAAAATGAAAATGGCAACCTAATTAAACATGATGTCGGAGTCAATGGTCTCAATGGGCTCTGGCAAAGTATTTCTCCTTTCGATATCGATGGCGATGGCGATAAGGATTATTTGTTGGGGAACTGGGGTACGAATAGCAAGTTTACCGCTTCAGATAAGTATCCTATGAAAATGTATTATGGTGATTTTGACAAAAATGACCAAACAGAGACGATTCTAGTAACCGAAAAAAATGGTGCCTATTATCCTTTAGAAAGTCTTGACGGATTGACAGGCCAGCTAGTTTCCCTAAAAAAGAAATTTACAACCTATGCAGACTTTGCTGGAAAGACGGCAGATGAAATTTTCGAAAAGGAAGCAATGAAAAATGCTGATGTTCTAAAAGTATCTGAGCTGCGCTCAGGGTTTTTACGTAATCAAAATGGTAAATTCAGTTTCGTTCCCTTTAGAAATGAACTGCAAGTATCTCCGATTATGGCATTTATATCTTATGATTTTGATAAAGATGGTAAGGAAGAAGCCTTGGCCGCAGGAAACTATTTTGGTGTTAAACCTTTCCACGGAAGGCTTGATTCTTTTTCGGGAGCCTTGATAAAAGATGAAAATAATGTAATTTTAGGTGATGAAATCGGATTAAATCTTATGCAAAAATCCGTGAGACATTTAAATATTATTACACTTAACAAGCAACCTTATTTACTGGTTACCATCAATAATAACAAAGCAGAAGTATACAAACTAACAAAGTAAAGAGAAGAACGATGAAGAAGATAATTGCAATAATCTCTGTCTTAACCCTAATATTTTCTTGTACAGAAAAGGCTGAGCCGATTTCTGTTTCCCCAGAAGATTTACATGCTTCTGTAGATAAGGTAACTGAAATCATGATTCATGATATTTTTTCGCCGCCGGTAGCGAGTAGAATCTTTGCATATCCGAATGTTGCAGCTTATGAGATAATCGCTTTAAAAAACCCAGCATATCTTTCTTTAGCGGGCCAGTTAACAGATTTCACGGCTATCCCCGAACCGAATGAATCAAAAGTCATTAGTCATGAAGTCGCGGCTATGGTCGCACACATGGAACTCAGCAAAAGATTGATTTTTTCCGAGGATAAAATCGAGATGCTAAGAGATAGCCTTTACGGAGTTTGGGGTGGAAAAAATCCGGTTTTATTTGAGGATTCAAAGTTATTCGGACTTGAAGTAGCGGAGCACATCGGAGAATGGATGATCAAAGACAATTACAATCAAACGCGAACCATGCCAAAGTTTACTGTCGACACCGAGGACCCTACAAGATGGCAACCAACACCACCAGCCTATATGGATGGAATAGAACCCCATTGGAACAAAATACGGCCCTTTGTAATTGATTCGGCAGCACAGTTTAAGCCCATTCCACCTCCACCCTTTTCTTTAGAAAAAGATTCTGATTTCTATAAAGAATTGGCGGAAGTTTATGAAATAAGCAATCAGATTACCGCAAAAGGCGATGAGTCAGAGGAAATTAAGATTGCACAATTCTGGGACTGTAATCCGTATGTATCTGTCACTAGAGGACACCTGATGTTTGCCACTAAAAAGATTAGTCCGGGTGCCCATTGGATAGGAATTACCAAAATTGCAAGTAGAAAAACCAATAGCGATTTCGACAAAACACTATACGCCTATACCAAAGCTTCCATTGCAATGGCCGATGCCTTTATCAGTTGTTGGGATGAAAAATACAGAAGTAACCTAATTCGTCCTGAAACCTTGATTAACGAACATATTGATGAGAACTGGAAACCGGTTTTACAGACTCCACCTTTTCCAGAATATTCAAGTGGTCATAGTGTGGTTTCTGGGGCGGCATCGGTCACACTTACAGATATTTTTGGAGATGAATTCAGTTTTGATGATGACACAGAAGTGGCCTATGGTTTACCTGTGAGAAGTTTTACCTCTTTCGCGCAAGCGGCAGATGAAGCGGCAATCAGTAGAATGTATGGTGGTATTCACTATCGAGCTGCTGTTGAAATAGGTGTAAAACAGGGTCGAGATCTTGGAAAATTCGTCGTTGATAATCTAAAGATGACGAATAATCAAAAAGTGGCAATAAACCAATAAGCATGCGAAAGAAATTGGCTTGGGGTTTACTGATACTTCTATTGGGAACCTTAATTTGGTATCTCTTTCTCAAACCAAATGATTACCAAGTTACTTTTAAAACAAGGGCTATACCGGGTACGGTAAATCAAGCAATAAAGTTATGGGCAAATGGATTGGTCGATAGCAAACTGTTAAATCAAACTGATTTGCGGCACTTTTCGCATCAGCTTCGATTCAACGATTCCGTTCACACATATGAATGGAATGTAAAACCCCTAAACGATTCTACTTCACGGGTAAAAGTTCTCGTTACGGATGTTGAAAATAGTCTTCCAAATAAAATAACTATTCCCTTTTCTGAAACTGATTTTGAAAAGCGTACAAAGAATACGGTAAAAGACCTTATGGAAACGCTAAAGGAACATACTGAGAGTTTTAAAGTAACGATAACTGGTGTAGACGAAATACCTTCAAAATATTGCGCCTATATCTCTTTAAAAAGTACTCAAAAGGAAAAAGCGCTCAAAATGATGGAAAATTATCCTATTTTGAATAGTGTCTTGGCTAAAAATAATATCGCTCTTGATGGCCCTCCTTTTATCCAAATTGAAGATTGGAATATGCAAACAGATAGTATTGTTTTTAATTTTTGTTATCCTATTATAAAATCAGATACCCTACCACAAATCAATGGTGTTCAGTTCCAACAGGTTAAGAATCAAAAGGCCATTAAAAGTGTATTTAATGGAAATTATATCATTTCAGATCGTGCTTGGTATGCTATGGTTGATTTTGCAAAAAAGAATGATATGACTATTGAGCAAAAACCCATTGAAGTTTTTTACAGCAACCCTAATATGGGCGGCGATGAATTAAATTGGAAGGCTGAAGTTTTCATGCCTTTGAAAGAATAAAATGAATCGACCCTATTCCATTTTAGTACTGGTTTTCTTGCTCCAGAGCTGTGCCAATCACGGGCAACTCAAACTCATTGAAAAGCTCCCGCAAAAACTAAAAGAAAATTCTGGTATAGTTTCATATGTTGATTCAACAGCTTGGTTTATAGAAGATAATGGCAATAGTGACGACATTTATAAAACTGATTTCAAGGGGAACATCATTCATCAGCTAGATGTTAAAAAAGAGAAAAATAATGACTGGGAGGACTTGAGTAAAGACAAAGATGGTAATCTTTACATTGGAGATTTTGGTAATAATCAAAACGATAGAAAAAACCTAGTTATTTACAAGGCACCCAATCCTGAAATCGAGAAAGGGAAAAAGATTCCCGCTAAAAAAATCAGATTCAGCTATCCTGAACAACAAGAGTTTCCACCAAGAAGAGGCGAACTGTTTTATGACGCGGAGGCTTTTTTTCATAGTAACGGATATCTCTATATTTTCACGAAGAATCGAGCCAACCCGTTTACAGGGGAAACTTTCGTTTATCGCGTACCCGACAAAAAAGGTACTTATGAGGCGGAATTGGTGGACAAAATTCCCCTGTGTACAGATTGGAATATTTGTCAAGTTACTTCTGCAGATATATCCCCTGACGGAAAGAAGATTGTTCTTTTAAGCTATGGAAAGTTATGGATTATAACTAATTTTTCTATGGATGAATTAGCCAAAGGGGATATTAAAGAAATTGACTTAGGCATTCGAACACAATTGGAGTCTGTCTGTTTCTCAGATAACCAAAATCTTTTACTTTCCGATGAACAGAGAAATGGTACTGGCGGTAATTTGTATTCGTATACATTAAACTAATTTTTTAAAGCTCCTTCCACTTTTTGGGGAAGGAGCAAATAATATTTTCCTTCACTTTTATTAAAACCCAAAACCTAGTCCGAAAGAAAAGCGAAGTCCGTCTGAACTATTGAAAATTGCTGCACGTAGCGACATTATATCGGCAGCATTGATAAAAAACCCTCCACCATACGAGGTATGCCATTTGTCAGAATCTTCATTAGGCTGCCAAACCCTACCATAGTCAAAACCACTATAAATTCCGACCGTTGTTGGCAAAATTCCCGTTCTTCTTTGCCCAAGGCTTAAGCGCAAATCTGTGTTTTGATAATAGGCATTTTTCCCTGTGAAGCGTTGATTTCTGAATCCTCTTAATCCATCCGTTCCACCTATACTTGCCGCTTGGTAGAATTCATAGTCGTCACCCAGTATAAAATGTGCTTTCCATTTGGTTGCAAGAACCAAGTTACCATTGGGTATTAATTTGTAATCTAAAGATAAGCCAGGAATAATATATCCGAAACTACTACTTCCATCTGTAGTTTCCATTTTATACCCAACTTGTAATGAAGTTGCCATACCTAATGTTGGAAAAGCTGCGTTATCAGTATTCTCAAAGCTATACTCTCCATCCAAACCAACAAAACTCTTCTGGGTTTCCGTATTATTCTCCTGATAAAAAGTGTTTATAAATCGATTTTCAGTTTCTTCAACTTCAATGGACTCATAAGATATTCCCATTCGTATTTTGCTCCCTAATTGTCCGCGCCAAACTAGGGAAGGTGCCAATCTTATCGTGCTGTATTTAACTCTATTATAATCCAGCTCCAGTTCATCATCTAAGTTTTCGGTATCGTTTCCAAAGCCAAAAAAGTTTATGGCAAAATTGGGACTTGTGAATCGGGTGTCCAGTTCGAAATTCGCTTTCCCAAAGGCATTTGCAAACTCTCCCCGGTAGCCTAACTCGAATCCACTTGTAGCAAAATAAAAAGCCGCGTTGATATGATGTTGTTGTGTAAAGGGGTTTTGACGGAAACCGTTATAGGTATAGGTTTCGGTAATTCCAATTTTAAGACCATCATCAGGATTGAACCCAATAAGTGGTAAAAGTTGATTTTGAGAAGCCCTCATCTTAAGGGGCTGATAGGTATTTACAGCATAGTTATCCGTTAATTTCACCCTTGCCTTGGAAACATCTTTAAAACGGTTCTTTTTGGATTGGTAATCATAAATAACGGTGCCACCACCTTCTCCAACATCATATCTATCATTATTCTGACCCCCTATTAGACGTACTTTAATTCTGCTCTTGTAATTGCCTTTGACTTCAAAGCGATCTTCGTCATCCAATCCATATACCCAGATTTCTTTAGTGAAACTCTTGTCAAATTTCTTATTAAAAAATCGCTTTTTCTTTTCGCCATCGATAATTCTATAGGCGCTTACCTCAACTTCATCGCGGTTCAAATACTCTATTTCGAACCAGTCATCTTTATCAGTTCCGGTGATCACGGCATATTTGTTTAAAATACGATAGTACTCCCCTGCAGTTTCTTCTATTGCAGAAATTCGCTTAATCAATACTCTTTTGATCTCCGTAACCGTTTCATCTCGTACTTCTTCTGGGAAAGAAAGAAATGCTTTATCAATCACCTCTTCCGTAAGGTTCTCTCGAATGTATCTGGCCTCAGCCAACCAAGTTTCTCTAGTCGTTTCATTTAGTAAGGCCAAATCAAGTACATAGGTTTTTGGCGAAGAATTAAAGCCTCTTACACTTCTTATTTCTTCTTTAAAGCCTTCCATAAGGCGCAAGGCAGGAATTAGTCTAGTGGCTAATCCCATGAACAAACCATCACCCATAATGGAATAAGCCTGGTCACGGTCACGGGGTACCGGTTTATATATTTTCTTCTTTTTTCCTTTTTTCTTGAATTCAGCCCAACGCCATTGGTCCACGTGACGATCCCAATCCCCCAGCACCATATCGAAAAGTCTTGCCCTGGCATACATTTCTGCATCTACGTCATATTTTTCATCATCACGAAGATTCTCAAGCATTTCATCTGTACTGATGAGTTTATCTGAAAAACCGTAACTGGCTAAGTCACCGTGCCCATCACCGGCATGTTCTTCTATCATATAGAGTTCATCTCCAAAACTATCATTGAACTCCTCTAAGGCATCCTGTTTAGGAATATAGTACAATACGGGATTGGTATGGTAAATTCCAATCGCATCAGAAAGTGGGCCAATCGTGAATGGTGCATAGGGGTGTGAACCTGTATAAAAATCCTGTAGAAATTCTTGCAGAAAAGTATCCTGCAAATCATCCATCACATATTGCTGCTGAAAAACCATGGATTGTAAATACAACTCCGAAACCTTTCGCAAGGCACGCATTACATATTCCTTCCCATTCTCATGGCGCAGTCGTAATGATTTTGATTGATGCCCACCACCCTTTCGAACAGGTTTTAATCCCCCGAAAAGCGTATCTAGATTTACGGTTGGCGCGGTAACCTTGGTACCATAGTATTTGCGATACCGCTCACCCCAAATCGTTTTAAAGAAACCTGTCTTATCGAGTTCTTCCTCAGTATAAATTGAGGCAGCTGCCTCTGAAGGATATGTTTCTGTATAATCACTATCATATGTTGTTCTGTCAGGACTCAGTACTTGGGTAGAGAACAGAGATTCTTCCTTTTCAATCTCGTTGACTCCAAAATAACGAACTTGAGAAGAACCATCCTCATAGACTTCCAAAGTCGCATAGCCCATTTTACCGGAGGCAAATTGACCACCATTCATTACGCGAGCGACTCCCTTTTTCGCCCCTGCCCCACTTACAATTTGAGGAATATTATTCTCTTTTATATACTGCAACGTATGTTCATGACCTGAAACGAAAATTACCTTTTCAGAATACTGGGCCAAAGTCACCATTCGGTTTTTAAACTCGGTATAGCGCTTGTTTTGAACGTCAGCTGGAGAAGCTCCAGATGTTTTTCTAAGGACATTTATTAGCGTTCCGATAACAGGTAATGGAAACTTACTACTTCCTTGAAATAGCTGTTGTTTTAGCGAAAATTGGCCTCCATGAGGTCCATAGGTAAACATCGGATGATGCAAAGCAATCAAGGTAGTTTTATCCCTATTCTTTTTGATTGCCCCTTCTACTTCTTCCCAAAACTTAGCACGGCTTTTAATTTCACAATTATCGTTCATGGTTGGGTGTTTGTTCCAATTGGTCAAATACCACTCCGTATCTATTATAATAATGGCGAGTTTATCATTTACCTTCACTTGTGTAATTGGGCACCCATTTTCAGGTAAAAACGGATTCTTTTGCTTTAGTTTTTTCTTGACATACTTTTCTTGACGGTTCAATCCTTTTAACCCGTCACTATACCAATCATGATTTCCAGGAATAAACAATGGTCTACCTTCAAAATTTTCTAGTGTCTCCAACTGTGCATCCAGATAGCTTTTAGCCAATTCATATTCTATAGGAACATCTTTTTTATTAGGCAATCCTGCAGGATAGATATTGTCTCCCAAGAAAATAGCTGTACTATTCTCATCAGCCCTGTTCAATTTACTTTTGAATAATTTCAAAGCCGAATTGGGTCTATTCTCCTTAGATAGCCCTGCATCACCAATAAGATATACCGTATGGGAAATCTCTTTAGTAATGGGGATATCCTTATCTGAAAACCCTTGCGCGTACTTTGTCTTTTGCGTAGCACAACTCGTAAGTAAAAGGCAATACAATACGACAAATGAATACTTCTTCATATAACTGTTCTAAAGTCTAGAATTTTGTAATTTGGTGGGGGAGATTCTAACACATGCCATATGTCGGATATACTAGAGAAAACTAAAGTTTTTGCCACAGATTTATTGACGAACACGCTAAATCCAAAACATTTATATCACAATCTAAAGCATACTGAGCGTGTTGTTAAAAGTACTAAAGAATTGTTGGACGCGCATAATCTTTCCGAAGAAGAAAATGAGATTCTTTTACTCACTGCCTGGATGCATGATATAGGGTATACAAAAGGAACGGTAGACCATGAAGAAAGTAGCTGTATCCTTGCCAAAGACTTTTTTATTGCTGAAGGCTATAGTGACTTGAAGATTCAAAAAGTAATGGAAGGCATACGAGCAACGAAACGCTATTATGAACCAAAAAATCTTTCTGAAATGATTATCCGAGATGCTGATTCGTCACATTTCGGTCAAAAAAGTTATTGGGAAACTTCAGACTATTTGCGCGAAGAGCTCTCTTTACTCGGTATTGCCGAGTACACCACAAAAGAATGGTGCGACGCCAATCTAGAAATGTTCAAAAAGGAGCATCAATTCTATACAGACTATGCCAAAGAGAACTGGCAGGCAGGAAAAAACAAAAATTTAAAAAAGCTGGTCAAGGAGAAAAAGACTGAAAAGCAAATCGCTAAAAAAGAAGCGATTAAGGCGAAGTACAAGACCGAAAGTCCAGATAGGGGGATACAGACTTTGTTTAGGGTAACGCTCAAAAATCATTTGACACTTAGTGATATTGCGGATACCAAAGCCAACATTTTACTTTCAGTAAATGCGATTATTATTTCTTTGGTATTATCGAATTTGATTACCAAACTTGACAATCCCTCAAACACTTATTTGATTTATCCAACAGTAATTTTTGTAGTATTCAGCGTTGTTTCGATGATTTTGGCTGTTTTGGCCACACGACCTAATGTCACAAGCGGACAGTTCACCAAAGAGGATGTCAAGAACAAAAAAGTAAACCTTTTATTCTTCGGAAACTTTCACAAGATGAATTTACCCGATTACGAATGGGCTATTAAGGAACTGGTAAAAGACAAGGAATATATATACACGAGCTTGACCAAAGACCTTTATTTCTTGGGGCTAGTTTTGAACAGAAAATATAAAATCCTTCGTTGGACCTACACCATTTTTATGGTAGGTATTGTAATATCTGTTTTAGCTTTTGCAATAGCCTTTAAGTTTTTTGGCCCTGATAGAATTGCTTGAAAAAAGTGGCCTATGCCTTTAATTCTTCCATAAGGTCGTCGTAGGTATACGTCTTTTCTGACTCCTGATCTTTTCTATATAAGATATCCGCTCTGATAGCCTTCAGCCCTGCTACACCCTGAAGTCCCTCTAATTCCACAATTTCCACTTTACCTGTGAAATATCCTTTTGACTTCAGGAATTTGATGTAACGTAAATACTCCAACTCATCACTTTTCTGAGAATACACAATAACCATCTTTCCGGTTTGGGTAAGACGTTCGTCGGTGCCTTTTACAAAAGATTTATCAATGCGTTTTTTAATAATTTCATAGCGAGCATTGTAGGTTCCGTCTACATCAAAGCGTTTTTCATCCATCCGAAAACGAATTGATAAGGACGTATTGTAAACCAAAATCAAAGAAGCAACATCTAAAGGCACCGGAAGTTCAGGCTTCAAACTGTAGTGTTTATTTTCCATATCACACATTACCTGCATTTGCCACAAACGAAGATTATTCAAGTATAATGGGTCAAAGTTTCGGTTACCCGCAATCGAATCGCCAATATACATATTATGCTCTATGCCGTCAGTTTTATAACGCTCAAAATAATGTGGAAACATCTCTTGGGCATCTTCCTGCTTCTTGTCAATTAAAGAAGCTAGCTTTTTATTTATTTTCATTACGCTCGTATCGTAATTTTTACGATGGTCGTAATAGGAATGTGTATTTTCGTCAATTCGAGCTTCGTAACCACTAACCAATTTTTCAAGCTCGACATCCTCTTTTTTCAAATGCTCAAAAACAGGGTTTACCTCATCCATGATAAAGTTAAAAATTGCCTGCTCGCTGTTCGTATGCAGCACGTCTTTTACATCATCAATATGATTATTCACCCTAAAAATAAGTTCTTCATAAATGGGCAGTTTTGTTTTTTGCCAAGCCTCGGTCAACACCCTATTTACATCGGATAATTGAATCATTAAATCTCGTTGAATAGCCTTATTTCTAGCCATGGACGAGTCCTTAATATCAATTTGCCCGTATAGCGGACTCACATTCTCAAAAACAATTTCCTTGAAGGAAGGTTGCTCACCATGCAGCCCATCTTTGATGAAGTTTTTTGCTTCTTCCTGAAACCTCCAATAGACTGATTCGTGAACCGAAGTGCACTCATGCTGTATGATAGCATCTATTAAATTTTCCTCTTCTGTTTTCGACCGAAGTACTGCAGTGACAATAAACGGCATAATATCCTCAAGCTTGGTGGCCACTACACTATTTAGCTCATTTTTATTTGGAGAGCTTATTTCTAGAACCCCAAGTAAATTACCATTGTCGGCTATAGGAGCAAAAATTGCACTCTGATAGCCTGCTTCTTTAAGGTTTTTGTAAGGAGCAATGCCTCCCGAAAGCTCATAATATTTGTTAACATCAGTAACAGCAAAGAAATCGTTATCCTGCATTAGTGCTTTATATGATCCAGGACAGAGGGCTTCTCCACACGAAACATACTCCTCATCTCCAAGAATAACACTTTCCATTCCAGCACCGTGTACACATTGAAATTGGTCTTGTTTGGTATCATATGCAACAAAACCTACTTTTATATCCTTCAATCTGAAAAATGAACGGAAGGTTTCTTGCATGAATTCCATAAACGACTCATCTCCATTCTCTTTTTCATTTGATATCAGCCCAGATTTAATTTCCGAGATGGAATGTTCAGCCGTAACATCAAACATATTCGATATCACAAAACCTTTAGCTACGAAACTTGCTGGAGGGATTTTTTCTTTCCAAAGTTCAATGTTGTCATAGTTCTCTAAAAGCTCATCAATATCTTCTTGTTTTAAGTCTTTTGCCTTATCTGTAGGATGTAGTTCTAAGAAATCCGCATTGTATAAGATTCGGTAATGATGCATGACACCGTTGACATCAGGAATATCATAAAAATAAGGTCTTGAAAAATCGAGTTTGAATCCGTAGTAGAAATTCAATACTACGACGGCCGCCATAATATAATTAAATTCATCCTCCTGATTTCGAATTTTGGGCTCAAAATCAGGACCTGCATCAGCCAATATTTTCTCAAATCTTTTTGAAGAATGAAAAATAAAATTGTCATATGGCAAAGCAGCCACTTTTATTTCATTGTTCCCTAAAATATCTGAAAAGGTATCTTCTAAAATGATGTCTATAACTTCCCTACGTTTTTCTAACAAAGATAAATCTGTAAAACCATCTCGGAGTTCAGGATAAGGCGCTTGTGCGTCAAGCACACGTTTAGCCTTAGCAACCATGAATGGGTCTTCACTTTTGGCCAACTCATCATAATATTCCATAAATTTATTGAAACTTATGACACGCTGAATAGGCATGTTTTCGTAGTTGTTTAAAGACATAGTATCCATTGGTCTACTTTTACCTCATAAAATTACAAAACGAGGTATAAAATTTTGTTAAGGAAATCTTAGTAAACCACCTCGAGGCAAACCCGCAAGTGATTAAAAGGAACTTAATTTCAGTTTTGGCGCTAGCATCAAGGTTTTAAATCTCGATTATCAAGCAAAAATGTTAAGGTATGGCGTGTTTTTCGGATATTTATAAAAAAATCGTCAATGTCATCAAGGTTTCGGTTATCTAGAGCGTATGAGCGGGCAAAAGTGATTCCTTTTGACGATAGCTCAAAATTCATTCTATTTAGTGATTGTCATAGAGGTGACAACAGTTTTGCCGATGATTTTGCGAACAATCGAAACATCTATTTTCACGCCCTAACCCATTATTTTAGAGATGGTTTTGAGTATTGTGAATTGGGCGACGGAGACGAACTTTGGGAAAACATACGATTTGAATCTATCTTTCAAGCGCATAAAAATGTCTTCAAACTTCTCAAACAATTTCATTTAGAAAAACGCTTGCACATGATTTGGGGAAACCATGACATGGTGTACAAAGACCCAAAATATGTGGAAAAACATTTATTCCAGTATTTTGAACCGGTAGAAGATTGCGAAAAAGACCTTCTTGAGGGTATTCAGTACCACGAAGCCATTGTCTTGAAACATAAAGAAACCCAACAAGAACTTTTTCTGGCTCATGGTCATCAAGCGGATTGGTGGAATTACACTTTTTGGCGTTGGGGCCGATTTTTAGTTCGAATACTCTGGAAACCCCTGCAAGTATGGGGAATTGCCGACCCTACGAGTCCCGCAAAAAACTATATCGAGCTTAAAAAAGTAGAGCGTCGCATTAAAAAATGGATTCTTGAAAAAAACCTCTTGATTACTATTGTTGGACATACCCATCGCCCACGTTTTCCAGAACCTGGGGAGATTCCTCTGTTCAACGATGGTAGCTGTGTACATCCCAGAAGCATCACGGGTATCGAAATAGTTAAAGGAACTATTGCGCTCATCAAATGGCAAATCGCGACCAAAGATGATGGTACACTTCAAATTGTTCGTGTGTTACTAGAAGGACCTCAGAGTCTGGCAGACTACCAGAAAGCAAAACAATAGATTTGTGGATGTTCTAGAACAACTTATAGAGCAAATTCCTATACGGCATAATCTTACTTCTAGTATTATGCTCATCGGCATAATTCAAAGCTTCTTCATAAGCATCGTAATTTTTGCCCGTTCCAAAAAAAATTATGCTATTAAGTATTTGGGGTGGTCCTTTTTCTTTAGTTCAATCGTCTTCTTCGATACTTACCTGTGTTACACAGGTCTCATGAAAAAGGTGCTATTTCTAAATGATTCTACGGAATTTTTGGTCCTTTTGGTTTTTCCATTTTCCTATTTCTCCGTTTACGGGCTTATTAAAAGAGCCCCGATTACACTCAAGAAACATTGGTGGCATTTTATATTGCCCACTGTATACTTTTTAACTCAAGTGCCTTTTTTCCTCGCTCCCCTGGCTGTGAAATACAATGCGTATTTAGGAGCTTATTTCCCAAGTTTTGAAACGGCAGAAGTTTCCGAATCTTTTAGCTACGGTTATCATGTCATCAAAGATATTTTTGACTGGTTGATTCTATTTAGCATACTTTTCTATACGCTAATGTCATTAAAATTAGTGCTTGCCGAAAGAAGCAAACATGATCCCAACAAAATCAAACCTAAATCTGGAAAATACATCTTCACAAGAAACACAGTGGTGGTTCTCCTACTTTTATTGATTTTCATTTTCGCAGTTTTTTATTCGTATGAAGATGATGGAGGCGACCATTACATTGTATTTTTTCAAACGCTTATCGCCTTTTCCACCACGTATTTGATAATGGCGGAATCTCGGTTTTTTGAAAAATCATGGATTGCGGATAAGTATGAAACTATCAGCAATTTGAAGAGTGATTTAGACTTTGAAAAAATTCAAAACTATGTTGATACAGAAGACTACTTCTTATCACAGCAAGCCTCTTTACACAATTTGGCCTCAATTTTAAAAGTACATCCAAACCAAATCTCCAAAATAATCAATCTTGAAAACGATTCTAATTTCAATGATTACATTAACCAAAAAAGAGTTGAAAAGGCTAAGGCCAGATTAGTAGATACCACATACGCCCATTTAACAATTGAAGCTATTGGAACATCGGTCGGATTTAAATCAAAATCGGCTTTTTACAGTGCTTTCAAAAAACATACAGGAACTTCTCCATCCGCTTTTACAAAGGAATCTTCTCCAAAATTGTAATTCAGGACATATAGCAGCTTCAAGAAATTTGTGCTCTAAAGGAAACTACAAACCTTTGACACAAACAAATACAATATGGATTCTAAAATAAGACGCTACGACATAGATTGGTTACGAGTAATCGTATTTGCACTACTCATTTTTTATCATGTGGGTATGTTCTTTGTGCCCTGGGGGTGGCACATTAAAAATGACATTACCTACGATTGGCTCCGTTGGCCTATGCGGTTTTTGAATCAGTGGCGATTACCTATTCTATTCGTTATTTCGGGAATGGGCACCTATTATGCCCTTTCCAAAAGGAATATCGGAACCTTTAGTTGGGAACGTATCAAAAGACTTGGCATTCCGTTAATTTTTGGCATGTTACTTATTGTACCTCTTCAAGTTTATTTTGAACGTTTGGATAAAGGTCAATTTATCGGTTCGTATTGGGAATTCTTCTCCACTATCGCCCATGAAGGCATTTATCCTGAAGGTAACCTAAGTTGGCATCACCTTTGGTTTTTGCCTTATTTGTTACTGTTCTCTTTACTCCTGGGACCGCTATTCGTTTATTTGAAAAAGAATAACACCGTATTGGTGGATTGGATTAAAAAGCAAATACAAAAACCTTTCGGATTTTATCTTTTTATAATTCCATTATATCTGCTTGAGGCATTCATGGAACCCTTTTTTGATATTACCCATGCCCTGATTGATGATTGGTTCAATTTTAGTTCCAGTATCGTATTGTTCTTTTACGGTTTTCTATTGATTTCTGCGGGAGATACCTTCTGGGAAAGTTTGAAAAAAACAAAAAGTAAAGCCTTGAAAATTGGGATACTCGCTTTTCTAAGCCAAGTATTTATTTGGTTTTTTTTAGAAGATGGCTATGTCGTTCATTTTACCGAAGCCCTATTAAAAGTCACTAATATTTGGTCATGGATTTTAGTGCTTTTTGGTTTCGCAGCAGAGCATCTAAACAAAAAAAGCAAATTACTTGCCTATTGCAATCGTGCGGTATATCCATTTTATATTTTACATCAGACCGTTACCATAAGTATTGCATTCCACTTGATGAACCTCGATTGGGGCTTCCTCCCAAAGTTCTGTGTACTAACTTTAGGTACCTTTCTAATTAGTTGGTTTATTTATCATGTCATCATTTTGCAAATTCCTTTGTTACATCCTTTATTCGGATTAAAACCAAAAAAGAAAGCAGATAAATAGTAAAATTTAAGAATACATTTAAATCACTATTTTTAGCACTAGATAAAACACAAAACCATGCTAAAAAAAGTAACCCTGATTACCCTTGTTTCTCTTCTATTTGTTTCTTGTTGGAAAGATAAAAGTCCTGAAGATTTAATTCGTCTGAAAGAACGCTTCAAATCGACCGTTTCCTCTTTTGAAAAAAAGAAAGAAAACGCGAACAAGAATGTCAATAAGGGACTCGAAACCTTAAATGCTTTGCAAAAGGCTTTGGAAGACACCAAGAACGAAGACAAAGAATTCGCGAAAGTCTATGGCGACTGGGAAAACGTAAACAAACGCGTAGAAAACCTGAACAAAGAGTATGAGGACTTAAAAAAACACGCTTCAAACCTCTTTACCGCTATGGAAACCCAAACCAACAGCTTAAGTGACGAAACCAGTAAAAAAACACTTTTAGGCGCCATTGAAAAAGCGCGCACCAAGTACAATGGTACTTTAGCCAATACCTCAAAAGCAATCGACAAACTTCGTTTGCTTCACGGCGATGCCGTTGAAGTGGTGAAAGCACTTGAAGTTGCCGCTGCGCTTAACTCTTTTGACAACATCAACGACCAAATGAAAAGCATTGAAGGGCGTGTTGATGGCATTATGAAAGAGTTGAATGTCGCCGTTGTAGAGAGCAAGAAGTTGTATGAAAAGAAGATTACGGAGTTGGGGGAGTAAAGTATCCCGCAAAAGCAACACCAAAAGTTTCTTTAGCAAGGCATATTGATAGATAAATGACAAAATTAGTTGTCATATAACAAGTTGTAAGTAAGGCGAAAAACGAAATATGAAAATAGTATTTATCATAATAGGAATAATTGTACTGCTAATCGTAATCTTTATGATTTACAGGTATTTTGCATTTAAAAGAGAAAGTGCAGAAACCAATAAATTGAGATTTGAACGGATTCAACCTCTTTATGAAAAATTGGAAAGTGGGAATGAAATAAGCAAAGAAGAAGTTTTAAAATACGCAAAGGACAATAAGACAAGAGAAATGACTTATCAAATTCTTTCGGAACATAAAAAAACGGAATTGTTTCCAAAGGAATATCTGACAATAGAAAGTGGAGCGGAAAGTAATTTAGTGAACTGGCTTGAATTTCCAACTGAATTAGATAAAGTGCCAGATGACATTGAACACTTGAAAAGAGTAACAATCAAATTTGACGGAAACGATGTTTTTTATCACGTTTTTAAATATATGACAAATGAACCTCATTGGGCTGCAGAAAACGGTTGGATGTTAGGAGTTGTTGGACCTTATTTCGATGATAGTAAACCTTATGACTTTCCTGCTGCGACATTTAGTAGATGTAGCAGTAAAGTTGGAGAAATTGAACCCGAAAATGAAGCAAAATGGGTTCATGAAAACATTGCTCTGAAAAGATAAAGCCCTACTTACAACATTGTATAAAAATAATAGCGGCTTAATCGCAAAAACGAAAGTAAGTAAATATATAAAAGGTCTGTGTTTAACCGAAAAGTTAGTGTGTGAAAATCCGCTACTATTCTTATACGAGACCGTTAAGAATCATCCCCTACTCGCCATAGTCTTTATCGCACTAACAAAAGTATCCAGCTCCTCTGTTGTGGTATATACATTCGGCGTAATTCTGCATCCTAAAACATTTTCACGATTAATACCTACGGTGAATATCTTGAACTCGTCTAGTAAGGTTTTGGCCAAATCATTGGGTTTCATATGACGAATTCCCACATTGGCTATTCCACAACTACGATGTTCTTCTTTAGGTGTATTGATAACCACATTTTTCATATCGCGTAATTGGTCGCTCCAGTAGCGCTGCAGATAGCGCATGCGCTTTTCTTTCCGCTCTAGTCCAATCATTTCCAAATAATCAATGGCATCGTTAATGGCCAAATCGGTATGTACAGGGTGTGTACCCGTATGATTCAATCGACTGATATCATCGGGTTCACGGTCATGTTCCGCCAACAAAGGCCATATTTTAGAGATTTTATCCTTTTTTACAAATAAGAGTCCCGCACCCAAAGGTGTACTCAACCATTTATGAAGACTGCTTCCGTAGTAATCGCAGTCGAGTTCTTTGATATTTACATCAATGTGACCCACACAATGTGCCCCATCGACCATCACCTCAACTCCGTGACCGTGCGCCATGTCACAAATCTTGCGAATGGGTAAAATATGGCCGGTGATATTGACCATATGGCAAACCATTATTAGTCTCGTTTTGGATGTTATCTGACTTTCGTAAAGAGATACAATTTCCTCATCCGATATGGGATGGTTCGGAATCGAAACCAATTTATTTACAATTCCGTAGCGCTTTGCCATCAATTTAAAATGTTCTTGCATGGCACCATAGTCCTGTTCAGCAAAAATAGCTACGTCCCCTTCCTGCCATGGAAAACCTCCTGTTATCAAATCGAGGGATTCTGTGGTATTTCGTGTGATTACCAATTCGTCAGACTCGCAATTCACCAGTTTGGCCAAACGATTAGCCACATTTTTTTTATTATCCCATTGTACGGTGCGCATGTAGTAAGAAGCTTCATAATTCACCATTTTCACATGCTCAATAAACTTCTCTAAGGTAGGTTTAGGCGCAAAATTATAGTAGCCATTCTCGAGGTTGATGTAATTCGGTTTTAAGGCATAATCTTCTCGAATGCGTTTCCAAAATTCTTCATCATTAACCGGATAGGGTTCCCATTCAGACTTTGTACTGGCCTGAGCAGTAAATGGCAAAAAGGGTGTTACCATTGCCGTCTGGCCCATACGTTTTAGAAAATCTCTTTTCAACATAACAAACGAGTTTTAGTCCCAACAAGATAACAAGAATAGCAACTGTAAACGTATGGTTGATTCATTAATTTATTGAAAACCTGTCTATTAGGTATTCATAATAAAATAATAATGCCTAAATTAAAGCTGAATTTAAATAATCATTAACTAAACCCTCGAAAAAATGAAAAAACTAATCGCAGAATTTATCGGAACCCTATGGCTTGTGCTTGGCGGGTGTGGAAGTGCTGTGCTCGCAGCAGGATTTCCGGAATTAGGAATAGGCTTTGTTGGCGTTTCCCTAGCCTTCGGTCTTACCGTTGTTACCATGGCCTATGCCATTGGGCATATCTCAGGCTGCCATCTCAATCCCGCAGTTTCTATCGGATTATGGATGGGCGGTCGTTTTGACGCCAAAGATTTGATTCCCTACATCATTGCCCAGGTTATGGGTGGTATTGCCGGCGCAGGAATTTTATATTTAATCGTAACGAATCAAGCTGGTTTTGAAGGTGTAGGTGGTTTCGCTGCCAATGGCTATGGAGAACATTCTCCTGGTGGATTTAATATGACGGCGGCCTTGATTACAGAAATAGTCATGACCTTTATCTTTCTTTTTGTGATTCTGGGAAGCACGCATTCCAAAGCGCCAAAATATTTAGCTGGTTTGGCTATAGGTCTTTGTCTCACCCTGATTCACTTGATAAGTATTCCCGTTACAAATACTTCTGTGAATCCTGCAAGAAGTACCAGTCAGGCGCTTTTTGCTGAAGGTGGCTGGGCAACCGGGCAATTATGGTTATTCTGGGTCGCACCTATTGTTGGTGCTATTTTAGCTGGTCTGGCCTATAAGTTTCTTTCCCCGGAAACAGATGACTAAAGGCATGTTATAATTTTGAAAATGCATTCTAGCCCAAGGTTAGGGTGCATTTTTTATTTGGTATATTTAGGCCTTACTTTTCAAAAACTCAACTAATGCCAATTGTTATTGTTATCACAGGAATTCTAATTTTATTCCTCCTAATTGCCCGTTTTAAACTCAACGCCTTTATCTCTTTTATTTTGGTTTCCTTATTTGTGGGGGTCGGCAACCAAATGGAAATACTCCAAGTGGTCAAGTCGATAGAGACCGGACTAGGTAAAACACTTGGTGGACTCATTTTAATTCTAGGTCTGGGTGCCATGCTCGGAAAGCTGGTGGCCGATAGTGGAGCCGCTCAAAAAATTACCACGCAACTGGTTGAAAAATTTGGCAAAAAGAATGTTCAGTGGGCTGTTGTGCTTACTGGTTTTATGGTGGGAATTCCCATGTTTTACACTGTCGGATTTGTGATATTAATACCATTGGTTTTCACGGTAGCTGCAGCTACAGGATTACCCTTGATTTATGTGGGATTACCGATGCTTGCTTCACTATCTGTAACGCACGGATACCTTCCACCCCATCCTGCTCCTACTGGAATTGCCGTGATGTTTAAAGCAGATATCGGTAAAACTTTGCTCTACGGAATTATCGTTGCCATACCGGCAATTATAGTTGCGGGACCATTGTTTTCTAGAACCATCAAAAATATTAAAGCAACTCCCCTGAAAGAATTCTTAAACCCTAAAGTGCTAACTGATGATGAAATGCCCAGTACGTTCACAAGTATTTTCACGGCTTTATTGCCCGTCATATTAATAGGGTTTGCAGCGATAATTGATGCAGTAACTCCAGACGGAAGTATGGTGAAAGAAGTTGCTTCAGTACTCGGCAACCCGGTTCTAGCGATGCTGATTTCCGTCTTAGTTGCAATTTACACTCTTGGTCTCGCGCGAGGTCGAAAAATGACAGAAGTAATGAATTCTGTTGCGAGCGGTGTTACAGGTATTACTATGGTTTTGCTGATAATTGCGGGCGCAGGTGCATTAAAAGAAGTTTTGATTGATAGTGGTGTTAGCGATTATATAGGCGACATGCTCAAAGGCTCTGCTATTTCACCTTTGATTTTGGCATGGCTTATTGCAACAGTCATTCGTGTTTGTGTGGGTTCTGCGACAGTTGCAGGTTTAACTGCTGCGGGTATTGCACTCCCCCTTTTAGGTGATTCAGGGGCGAGTCCTGAATTGATGGTTTTGGCCATTGGATCAGGCAGTTTGATGCTTTCACATGTGAATGATGGAGGTTTTTGGCTGTATAAAGAGTACTTTAACCTATCCGTAAAAGACACCTTAAAAACATGGACGGTAATGGAAACTACTGTGGGAGTTATGGGGTTACTTGGCGTTTTGGTATTAGATATATTTATATAAATTAGAGAGTTATGAGCATAGCTTCAGAAAGAATTAAAGAATTAGGATTGGTTTTACCACCAGCCCCACCTCCAGCAGGTTTATATAAACCTGTACTGGTTATAGACAATTTTTTATATGTATCAGGGCAAGGACCAATGTTACCTGATGGCTCACTATATAAAGGACGAGTTGGAGACAATTTAAGCTTGGAAGAAGGGAAGATTGGCGCCCGTCATGTCGGCTTGACCATGTTGTCTACCATCACAACCCACTTCGGAGATGTTGACCGTATTAAACGTTTGATAAAGACTTTGGGTATGGTGAACTGTCATCCTGATTTTGGGGACCAGCCTTTGGTCATTAATGGTTTTAGCGAATTGATGGCGGATGTTTTTGGTGCTGATAATGGAGTTGGTGTTCGAAGTGCTGTTGGTATGATGCTTCCTGGTGGAATTTCCGTTGAGATTGAAGCCATGTTTGAACTTCATAAATAAAATAGATGTCTGAAAATACATGGTATGCTTTAAAAGATACAAGTGGGGTCAACTCACCTTCACTTCTGGTTTATCCTGAACGTATTGAAGAAAACATCCGTGCCATGGTTGCCATTTCTGGGAGTGTCTCCAATCTACGCCCGCATATCAAGACACATAAAATGGCCGAAATTGTGCAGATGCAACAGCGGCATGGTATTCAAAAATTTAAATGTGCGACCATAGCCGAAGCGGAATTACTGGGGCAATGCGGGGCCCAGGATATCTTATTGGCCATGCAGCCGGTCGGAGCCAATATAAGTCGCTTTTTTACTTTGATGGATGCTTTTCCTCAATCTCGCTTTTCGACTTTGGTTGATAACGAAACTACCCTTTCCCAAATTGTTCAAAAAGCATCTGAAGCAAATAGAATTGCTTCACTTTATTTGGATATTAATTCGGGTATGAATCGAACAGGATGTATTCCTGATGAACGAGCTGTTTCATTATATGGTTCCATGGAAAACAATCCGAATATTGCAGCTCGGGGATTTCATGCCTATGACGGACATATTCATATTTCCGACCTCCATGAACGAACAGAAGCCTGTAATATCGCCTTTCAAAAGGTTCTGGATTTGAAGGATGCTATTAAAAAAGAAGGTATTATTGTTCCAGATATTATTGCAGGTGGCTCTCCTTCTTTTCCCATACATGGAAAACGAACGGGAGTTGATGCTAGTCCGGGTACCACCTTACTTTGGGATGCACGCTACTCGGAACTTTTCCCTGACATGCCCTTTCTTCATGCGGCCGTATTATTTATTAGAATTATAAGCAAGCCTGAGGAAAATATCATTTGTTTTGATTTAGGTCATAAGTCCGTAGCACCTGAAATGGGATTCCCAAGGGTACAAATATTAGGATTAGAAGATAGCGAGCAGATTGGTCAAAGCGAAGAACATTTAGTAGTACGAACCCAACGAGCTGATGAATTTGAAGTGGGAGATGGGTTTTACGCCATTCCTGTTCATATTTGCCCAACGGTAGCTAAGTATGAAGAAGTACTAACTATTTCAGATGGAGCAGTATCAGGAACTTGGAAAGTTGCCGCCAGAAACCAAAAAATCACCCTTTAGTTATGTTCATATTCGATGCCCATCTCGACCTTTCTATGAATGCCATGGAATGGAATCGGGATCTTACTTGGTCAGTAGAAGAAATCCGTGAAAGCGAAAAAGGGATGACCGACAAACTTGATCGGGGTAATAATACCGTTTCTTTTGAGGCAATGCGAAAAGGGAATATCGGACTTTGCATGGCCACACAAATTGCGCGGTACGTTCATAAAGATAATAAGCTTCCAGGATGGAATTCACCTCAACAAGCTTGGGCACAAACGCAAGCACAACTGGCTTGGTACAGAACTATGGAGGAGGCCGGTGAACTTGTACAAATTCGAAACAAGAAACAACTCAACACGCATTTGGAACGTTGGAAAACATCCGAAGGGAAAAAGCCCATTGGCTATATTCTGAGCTTGGAAGGAGCAGATTCCATAATTTCCATCGATTATTTGGAAAGAAGTTATGAGCAAGGATTACGAGCTATTGGCCCCGCACATTATGGCCCTGGAACTTATGCACATGGTACTAATTCCATTGGGGGAATTGGCACAAAAGGAAAAGCACTTCTAAAAGAAATTGAACGTCTAGGTCTTATTTTAGACGCAACCCATTTATGCGATCAAAGCTTTTGGGAAACGATGGATAATTACGGCGGTCCGGTTTGGGCAAGTCATAATAACTGCAGAGCACTGGTGGACCACAATCGCCAATTTGCAGATGAACAAATTAAAGAACTTATCGGTAGAAATGGAGTAATCGGAATGGCTTTGGATGCGTGGATGATGGTACCGAATTGGGTTCGCGGCGAATCCAACCCCAAAACTATGGGAGTGACCTTACAACAAATGGCCAATAACATTGACCATATTTGCCAATTGGCCGGAAACAGTTTACACGTTGGTATTGGCACTGATTTGGATGGTGGTTTTGGAAAAGAACAATCTCCGTCAGATTTGGACACCATAGCGGACCTTCAAAAGGTCCCTCAAATTTTGTCTGAAAGGGGATATTCCTCCTCGGATATCGAAAATATCATGTATGGAAATTTTCTTCGTTTTTTACAAAATGCTTTGTGATGAATAGAAGGGAGTTTACCATAACATCGGCATTAGGAATAACCGGAAGTCTATTGTTATGCTGTACTGAGAAAAATAAAATTCCCTTTAAAAAGAATCAGGTCATTGCATGTATTGGTGATAGTGTGACCTTCGGTGGAGGTAATGGCTATGTAGAACTCTTACAACAATTGTCGGATAAGAAAAGGCCCGACTTGAATCTCACCTTTTTGAACTGGGGTAAAAGTAGTGAAACCATTACCGGATTAACGGAAGCAGGTCACCCAGGCCCAAGACCTTATCTTTTCGAAAGATTAGATGAACTTTTAGAAATCAAATCGATTGACATACTTATCTTTTGTTACGGAATCAACTGTGGCATTTATGGTAAGCCCTCTCAAAAACTATTTGACAGCTATAAAATAGGTGTTCTTTCATTTCTTGAAAAAGCAAGGGCAAAAAATATCAAAACGATACTCTTAACGCCACCTCCCTTGGCTTTGGAAACGGTTCCCGTGGAAGTTGATTTGACCGCTAAATTCACTTGGTTAAATCCATATCCCAACTACGATAAAGAAGTTTTACAAGAATTTAAAAAGACCATTCTATCCTTAAAACATGATTCATTGTTAGCAAGCATTGATATTCATACCCCTCTTTCTAAAAGTCAGGCGACTTGTTATGATAAAGACCCAATTCACCCAAACATGCAAGGGCATCAGTTAATTGCCAATACGATTATCGAAAATTTGGCATTTTAACAGGGATTTAAGCCCCTCTGGCAGGGTATTTGTTATTTTTGAAGGGATTTAACGACCTTTATCGTGCTATGAAATTACTTTTTACATCCTTGCTTATTTTGATTCCATTCCTAGGGTGGTCGCAAGTTGGCGACCTACCAGATCAAAAGCCGCTGAAAATAGAGGCCGCCAATAAGCTAGATAAAGATGGAAAAAAAGATAAGGGCACTGCCCTTCGTATTCCCGATGTAATCAAAGAGCAACCTAAAATTAATTTCAAGGATTCAATGGGTCGCAAACCTGTCAAAATGTTAGATGACCGGAAGTTAGTACAAGCAGGTGCTGGTATGAAAATAGACCCCAAAGTTGGACCAAGAACAGCGAAAGAAGGTTCAAGAGACCATTTTCCAGATCAAAATTTAGGAGAAATTAAAAGTAATGGCGAATTCGTTGGTGTCGTAGCCCGCGACCATGAGTTCGTTGATGGTGATAGAGTGAAAATATATCTCAATGAAACTGTTGTAGATCCCAACATGCTATTGACAGGTGCTTTTAAGGGCGTAAATATTGATTTGAACAAAGGATTTAATAGAATAACGTTCGAAGCTTTAAATGAGGGTTCTTCATCGCCCAATACCGCGCAAGTCGATGTCTACGATGACAAGGGGCAATTAATTTATTCAAACAAGTGGTTGTTATCAGGAGGTTCTAGAGCTTCTTTAGTGATTACGAAGGAGTGATTAAATTCAAATTAGTCCAAACAAATCTAAATTATCAATCTGAGCTTGGTGAAGACCTTTTCCCAGGCACATAGGTTTCTTTAGCTCTTTTCAAAACATCTTCTTTGTAGTAGGGCACATCTTTCCATTTTACATCTGCATACAATTGAATTTGATCATCAAAGTGAGGCGAGTTCGGGTCTCCGCTCTGACCTCCCGCCAAAATACTTTTGGCTTTGACCTTATCACCAAACTCAACTGCTGCTACAAAACTATTGCCACGTGTTCCATATAGTTTTTTAGCTCCCTTAGTAGTATATCTTGCTCCATATGCGGCTAAGGCTCCCCAACGACCAGAAGCAAAACCAATAGGAATACTGGGCTTATTATCATTAAAGGCTTGTCGAACATCACCATTCAAACGTTGGTAGCGGTTTATTTCGCCCCAAGGGATGTTCCAAGAGCCGAAATCGTTTGTTAATTCATCAATTGTTTTTTCAAATATTTTTAGTTGTTCCCCTGGTTTATTGCCCCAAAAGTTAACGCGTTCCATTGGTGTCATTCCTGCAGGGTATTTTCCTTCTTGATAATACTTCGTTCCATAGAAATGTGCTAAAGTCATTGCAACAGATTCCTTTGATGTTTTATAATCCCATTCTCCCAAAATCTCGATAGCTTCTTGCAATTTTGGGTTTTTATCGTCATAACGATTATAGGCCTCCACCAATCCAGGGATCAAAGTTTCGAATGCTGGTAAATAGGAATCATGCGCCAGTTCAATCAATCCTTCCAAAGTATGATCCTGCCTATCCTTCAGTAAACCAATAGCATGAATTCCTCGAAAATTCTCCCTATCGATGGACATGTAATTCGGATAATCTTCTTTCTTCGGACTAAATTCCAAAGCCGAAGTAAATGGTGTAGAATTGCAATTTTGCAACCAGCCATTTTCTGGGTTCAACAGTTGAATATTCTCTGATTGCGGATGTAGGCCTTGCCAATCCGTTTTTGGATTCTTACCATCAACTGGTTTGGTATAGTCAAAAGATACATCGCGTTTAGGTACAAAATTGCCATGAAAATAAGCGATATTCCCTTCAGCGTCTGCATATACCGTATTATTGGAGGAGTTGGCCCGAATATTCATCATCTTCTGAAACTCTTCATAGCCGTCTTTTTTTGTTCTAGTAAAAGACTGGTCTAAAGCTTTTACTGGTTCCCACATCATTGCCGAGGCAGTCCATTGATTATCAATCATATGGGTAATCGGGCCGTGGTGCGTCCGATAAAAAGGAAACTTCTTTTCTTTTAAACCCTGTTCATCTTTATACTTTAAAGTCACTTCTTGCTTTTCAACTTTTCGCAATTCTTCTCCATACTCATAAAACAGTTTTCCGTCTATATTCACAACTTTTTCCTTGAACTCATCAATCACATCGGTATCGCCAGAAGTATGCATCCAACCTGTTTTTTCGTTGAAGCCCTGGTAGACAAAAAATTGTCCCCAAGTGACAGCACCATAAGCGTTTAATCCCTCCTCGGAAACCACATGTACTTCTCCTCTGAAATAGAAGGAAGTATGCGGATTAATAAGCAGCAAGGTATTTCCGGATTTCGTTAATTCTCCTGAAATTGCAATGCCATTCGACCCTTGGGGTTCTGCCTCCAGTTCTTTTTTCTCCAATTCTTGAAACTTCATTTCAGGAATTTCCATTCCGCCTTCATAAAAAGCACGAATCTTATTGGTTCGAATGCGTTCGATATCTCCCCCAATAGAACCTTCACTGAAGTACATAGGCATCCAGGGTTCAAAGCGATACAATAATTTGGGTGTTACTTCAGGATGGGTTTCTAAATAATAATTAATCCCATCCGAGAAAGCGACGCAAAGTTTTTTCAACCATTCAGGACTCTTCTCATAAGCGGCCTTGGCTTCTTCCTCGGTCATAAAAAGTTTGGCTCGTAAATCACTGTATAAAGCATCTTCACCTTCGACTTCCGCCAATCTTCCAGTAGCCCAAATGTAATTCTGCTCTACCCTATTAAAGTCGTCTTCACATTGCGCATAAAGTAACCCGAAGACCGCATCAGCATCTGTTTTTCCGTATATATGTGGCACGCCAAAATCATCTCGAATAATGGTAACGTTCTCCGCTTTCTCTGCCAAAGTAGGTCCCCCCTGGGTATTGGTCGATTCTGAATCTGTTTTGCAAGAAAATAATAAAAGAAATATTACAAATAATAGAGCTCTCATAAGGATGAAATTAGTATCCGTTAAATTAAGAGACTTGCTACTGAAATACTAATTTTTGCTTAAAAAACCGATGCCGGACAGTACTAGAATAGAATCGATGCTTTTTTGAACTACCTTGCATCCTTAAATAAATTTCTAACACCTATGGCTGAGAAAAAAGTCAGTATACTTACCGCATTTAAAACCATTATTTGGCCAAGACGGAATCTAGTTTTCATTGGTTTGTTATTGATAGTGATTAGTAAAGCGGCAAGTTTTGTAGCACCGTTGTCTCTTAAATATTTGATGGATGATATCATTCCGAACAAAGATGTTGACTTTTTAAAACTGTTGGTTGGTGCTGTTATTTTGGCCATTACTGTTCAAGCCACAACCTCTTTTTTGCTTACCAAAATACTAAGTGTACAAGCGCAGTTTTTGATTTCTGAATTACGGGCACAAGTGCAGAAAAAAGTGCTTTCACTGCCGATTAGCTTTTTTGATAATGCCAAATCTGGGGCATTGGTTTCACGTATCATGAGTGATGTTGAGGGTGTTCGAAATCTTATTGGTACTGGACTAGTTCAATTAGTCGGCGGTTCAATTACAGCTATTGTTTCTCTGATTCTATTGCTACAAATAAGTTGGCAGATGACTCTTTTCACGCTGATTCCGCTGGCCATTTTTGCTGTAGTTGCTTTAAAAGCTTTCAAAATCATACGTCCTATTTTTAGAAACCGAGGTAAGATTAATGCCGAGGTCACGGGAAGACTTACCGAAACTTTGGGTGGTGTTCGTGTCATAAAAGGTTTCAATGCAGAAGCCCAAGAAAATAGAGTATTTGAAATAGGAGTTGCCAAGTTGTTTGAAAATGTAAAAAAAAGTTTGACAGCGACCGCCTTTATGACAAGTTCTTCGACTTTTTTATTGGGAGTGGCAACTACCGGAGTTATGGGTCTTGGAGGTTACGAAATAATGAATGATAGTTTATCCATAGGGGAATTCTTAACCTTTACTTTCTTACTAGGATTAATGATAGCACCCATTGTACAAATGAGCAATATCGGAAGTCAACTGACGGAAGCATTAGCAGGACTAGACCGCACAGAGGAGCTCATGAACATGACTCCCGAATCGGATGAAGAAAATCGTACAATTGTTTTAGAAAATATCAAAGGGGATATTGTTTTTGATAATGTTTCCTTTGCCTATGAGGAAGATAAAGAGGTGTTACACAATATCAGTTTTAAAGCGAATTCTGGAGATGTTATTGCGCTAGTGGGAAGTTCTGGTTCTGGAAAATCTACCATTGCTGGATTAGCAGCCACTTTTTTGAATCCGCAATCAGGTATCATATCCATTGACGGAAACGATGTCTCCAAAGTAAACCTGAATAGTTTTAGAAAAAACCTTGGTGTGGTTTTGCAAGATGAATTTTTATTCGAAGGATCCATTCGAGATAATATTCTTTTTCCAAGACCCAATGCTGCTGAGGAAGAATTACAAGCTGCTGTGAGAGCCGCCTATGTGGATGAATTTACTGACCGTTTTGAAGATGGTTTGGATACTCTTATTGGTGAACGCGGTGTTAAGCTATCTGGTGGACAAAGACAACGTATTGCTATTGCAAGGGCTGTTCTGGCAAACCCGAAAATCTTGATTTTAGATGAAGCTACTTCCAATTTAGACACGGAAAGTGAAGCCTTAATTCAAAAAAGTTTAGCCACTTTGACAAAAGGCCGGACTACCTTTGTTATTGCACACCGTCTAAGTACAATTCGAAAGGCGAATCAGATTTTGGTTATTGAAAATGGTAAAATCGCTGAGCAAGGTACTCATGATGAATTAATTGCCAAAGAAGGAAGGTACTATAACCTGTTTACCTATCAGGCTAGGATTTAGAGTTCTTCTGGCGCTAATTGAACTTCCAATCCATCCATATCATCAGTAATGTGGAGCTGACAGCCCAAACGCGAGTTGTCTTCAACGTTAAAAGCTTCTGCTAACATAGCTTCTTCATCATCGGATTTTTCAGGAAGTACATGTTCGGAATTTACATAGCATTGGCAAGAGGCGCACATGGCCATTCCTCCGCAGATGCCAATCGTTCCTTCAGGAGCAAGTTCGTATGAGCGAACCACTTCCATAAGGTTCATATTCATATCGGTTGGTGCATCGACTTCGTGGGTTACCCCATCTCTATCTATAATGGTAATCCTTATATCAGTCATTTATTATTCTATCGCCTTTACTACTGCTTTAGGAGCTTCTTTTTTACTTCCGTCAAAACCAGTTACACCACCTACTGTGGTATATTTCATAACATACTTTTTATCTGGGAAAATTCTTTGATAGGCACTTTGGCACATTAAAGTTGCCTCATGAAATCCGCAAAGAATCAATTTTAATTTCCCGGGATAGGTATTCACGTCCCCGATTGCATAGATACCCGGAATGTTAGTTTGATAATCTAATGTATTATCTACTTTGATGGCGTTCTTTTCGATTTCAAGTCCCCAATCGCCGATAGGACCAAGTTTGGGAGATAACCCAAATAATGGAATAAAATTATCAACTTCAAAATTTATAGCACTATCATCACCAGTTTTTCGAATCACTACAGATTCTAAATGGTCTTTGCCGTTCAGTCCAACAATCTCTGCGGGAGTCATAAGGTTGATTTTTCCGGCATCCTTCAAATGCTGAACTTTTTCTACGGAATCTAAAGCGCCACGAAATTCATTTCTACGATGCACCAAAGTCACTTCGGAAGCAACATCCGCTAGGAAGATACTCCAGTCTAAAGCCGAATCACCACCTCCAGCAATCACCACCTTTTTATTGCGATATACTTCTGGGTCCTTGATGATATAAGCAACCCCTTTATCTTCAAATTTTGCCAAGTTTTCAAGCAAGGGTTTTCTAGGCTCAAAGCTTCCCAAACCACCAGCTATAGCTACTATAGGAGCATTATGCCTTGTGCCTTTATTTGTCGTTACAACAAAAGAGTCGTCCTCTAATTTTACTATGGTTTCAGCCCTTTCTCCTAAAGTAAACCCCGGTTGAAAAGGTTTTATCTGTTCCATCAAATTATCGACTAGCTCGCCTGCTAAAACTTCTGGAAAACCTGGGATATCATAAATCGGTTTCTTGGGGTAAATTTCAGAGCATTGACCTCCGGCTTGCGGCAAAGCATCTATGAGATGACATTTTAATTTCAACAACCCCGCCTCAAAAACAGCAAAAAGACCCGTAGGGCCTGCACCGATTATCAGTATATCTGTCTTAATCATTTAAAAATCTGGTTTGTAATGTCCGCAAAGTTATGGTACGAGCGTGTGAAAAAAGATGAGATTTATCAGGAAATTAATCGAGGTTTACAACTTCTTCTATTTGAGGCGCATACTTCTTAATCGTCATTTCTACTCCACTCTTCAAGGTCATTTGGTTTACAGAACAACCCACGCAAGCACCTTCCAAACGAACTTTTACCGAGTTCTCATTGTCGATTGATACAAGGGTAATATCTCCACCATCACTTTGTAAAAAAGGGCGGATTTCCTCTAGAGCCTTTTCTACGTTCATTTTTAGTTCTTCAGATGTCATTGTCGTCATAACTACTATTTTTTAACAGCAGAGCAACCAGCCATTGTTGTTATTTTAATTGCTTCCGTAGGTGGTATATTTTTATTTCTTGCAACTACTTCTTGCACCACATTCTTGGTCAACTCTTCAAAAGCCGCTTCAATCGAAGTTGCTGTTTGCAATGCTGCAGGTCTACCTACATCTCCCGCTTCACGGATACTTTGTACTAATGGAATCTCTCCTAAAAATGGAACCTTTAAATCTTCAGCAAGATGCTTCGCACCCTCTTTTCCGAAGATATAATACTTATTGTCAGGAAGTTCCTCCGGTGTAAAATACGCCATATTCTCAACAATTCCCAAAACGGGAACGTTGATAGAATCTTGCTGGAACATAGCCACCCCTTTCTTTGCATCTGCCAAGGCTACTTCTTGTGGGGTACTAACGATTACCGCACCGGTCACCGGCATAGCCTGCATAATACTTAAATGAATATCTCCAGTTCCTGGAGGTAAGTCCAATAACATGAAATCCAACTCGCCCCAGTGTGCATCAAAAATCATTTGATTCAATGCTTTGGAAGCCATAGGTCCTCTCCAAATTACAGCTTGGTTCGGTTGGGTAAAGAATCCGATAGAAAGCATTTTTACACCATAACTTTCAACTGGTTTCATTTTTGATTTACCATTCACGTTGACGGCCAAAGGTTTTTCTTGCGCCACATCAAACATGATCGGCATTGACGGACCATAGATATCAGCATCGAGCAAACCTACTTTAAAGCCCATTTTGGCCAAAGTGACTGCCAAATTAGCCGTAACTGTAGATTTTCCAACACCTCCTTTTCCAGAAGCGACAGCGATGATATTTTGAATTCCGGGAATTGGTTTCCCTTTAATTTCATTAGTTTTTGGTTTTGCAGCAGCAGCTTCAACCTTTATATTCACTTTGATTTTCGCTTTTTCGTAAACATCCTTGTGAATAATCTTGAGGATTTCAACCTCGGTCTTCTTTCGAGCTTGCAAACTGGGATTTGAAATCGTTATATCTACTTCAACCTCATCACCAAAAATCTGTATGTTTTTTACAGCACCACTTTCAACCATATTTTGGCCTTCTCCTGGAACTGTAATTTGTTCTAAAGCTTTAAGGACTTCCTTTTTATCAATCTTCATTATGTATATTCATTCTAAACAACAAAGATAGGGTATAGCCCGGAAAGGCTAAAGGGTTTGGATTGAAATGTAGTATGATGAAATAGGTTGAGCTGATGGTTGAATCTCGAGAGAATCATAATTTACTTCAAAGGGAGTTCTTTAAAAGGATCCCAAAAGTGTTTTTCTAAATTTTGGATTTGATTCTCAACAACTTTTATCCCTTCACTTTCCAAAAGCTGTTGCATAAGGTTTGTGCCATCGAAATGATGTTTTCCCGTAAGAAGTCCTGCCTTATTGACTACACGATGCGCTGGAACACTTTCCATGCTCCCGGCCCCGTTCATTGCCCATCCTACCATTCGGGCACTTCTAGCTGCGCCTAAATATTTGGCTATTGCCCCATAAGAAGTCACTCTACCATAAGGAATTTGCTCAGCTACTTCATAGACTTTTCGAAAGAAGTTTTTGTTTTCTGATTTCATGTGTTAAAAATATAGACGTAACAAGGTAATAGCAAATAGAAGAATCATCAATCCACTTAAAATGTAGTTTGCGTTTTTCGAAAACCGATTTGTTCTTTGCTCCATCTTATCAAAGTAAAACACATATACGTACATGGCCAAAAAAGTTCCGCAGCCGGCAGAAATTATAAAAATAATTTCATCCATTAGCGTATAATTCATAAAGCCTTGACCATTGAAAAAAGTATTTATCCCAGCGTAATATGGTATTGTCAGTAAATTAAGAGCTGCCAAAAAAGCTCCTTTGGAGAAACTTCCCCTTTTCTTACCTTCTACAAATTCGACCGTATCAGTTGTCTGCTTTTTACCCTTAACGAAAAAGAAGATAGCTAGCACTCCGAAAATCACCAATGCAAGTTGCATCAGTATTTCTATGATTTCGGGATTTTGGGATAATAACTTCGCAATTCTAACGGCCAAATAAGCTTGAATCATCACTGTAAAACCAACACCAAGGCCAAAAGTAATTCCGTTCTTTTTACCTTTCTCAACGCTCGTTTTAGCAGCATTCATATTCAACAAACCTGGTGGCAATGAGGCAACAAAAGCAGCACTAAACGTTGCTACACTTAAAAGCAATAGTTGTTGCATTTCTGGTTGATTTTCGACTAATGAATTCTAAATTGAATATAGGTAATTGGTTTTCCTTTTTGAAGGTACTGATTTTCATAGAAAGTTTGAATTTTTAACACCTCTTCAGGACTTCCTTCATTTTTATAAACATCGTGATTTGCGTAAATGACTTCCAGTCCTAGTCCATGAAGCAAACCAAGAGTGTAGCCGTGCATAAATTCACTATCTGTTTTAAGGTGCATGAGTCCTTTTGGATTAAGAATTTTCCTGTATTTCTCGAGAAAATCCTGATTGGTCATCCGATGTTTGGTTCGTTTATATTTGATTTGAGGGTCAGGAAAAGTAATCCATATTTCAGAAACTTCATTTTCGGCAAACATCCAATCTACCAGCTCAATTTGAGTTCGTAGAAAAGCAACATTATCTAAATTTTCTTCAATAGCCGTTTTAGCACCTCGCCAAAATCGAGCACCTTTGATATCAATTCCGATAAAGTTTTTATTTGGATTCTTTTGGGCAAGTCCGACCGTATATTCTCCTTTACCACAACCCAACTCTAGCACAATTGGATTGTCATTTTTGAAGTGCTCGGCCCATTTTCCTTTCAGAACTAAAGAACCATCTTCAATAGCCTTTCTCTCGGGCTGAATAACATTTATGAACGTCTCGTTCTCCTTAAATCGTTTGAGCTTGTTTTTACTCCCCACCACAATCAAAATTTAGTGATTTGCAAAGCTAAGCAAATCTTTACTCAGGAAAGTTCAATCAGACCGACTCTTCTTCAGTAGCAATCTCTTTTTCAAGTGTAAATGAGAATTCAGAACCAATTCCCTCTTCACTTTCCACATAAATACGTTCCTCGTGGGCTTCAATAATGTGTTTTACAATGGCTAGACCTAATCCTGAGCCACCTTCGTTTCTATTTCTACTCTGGTCAATACGATAAAAACGTTCAAAGAGCCGTGGAATATGCTGCTCAGGAATACCTTCTCCATTATCCGTAACACGGACAATAACTTTATTTTGGATTAGATTCTCAACACTTATTTCGGTTGTACCATTTTCATGTCCATATTTTATGGAATTTACCAACAGATTAGTTATCACCTGTTGTATTTTTTCGGCATCTGCGCGAACATAAATTGGGGCCTCGTATTCCATATCGAAGGTCAATGCAATTTTCTTTTTTGCTGCCTTCATTTCCAAGAGTTCAAAATTGGTCTTAATTAGTTCAATGATATCGAATACTTCCCAGTTTACATTCAATTCTCCTGCCTCCAATTTGGTGATAAGATCCAAATCCTTAACGATATATATTAATCTATCAACGGCTTTATTTGCTCGGTTTAGATATTTTTTTCGCACATTCTTGTCTTCCAATGCCCCATCCAAAAGTGTTTCAAGATAGCCTTGCACCGTAAAGAGGGGTGTTTTTAATTCATGCGAAACATTGCCCAAAAAGTCCTTTCGATATTCCTCTCGGATTTTTAAAGTGTCTATTTCTACTTTCTTATCCTGTGCAAATTTTTCAATCTCTTGTGTCAGCGTTGTCATATCAGTTGTAACAGTTCTTGAAGACAAAGAGGACGATTCCAAAAGCGAAACATCATCATAAATTCTCTTAATTCTACGGTAGATAAATTTCTCTATGCGAAGTTGAACTACAAAAAATGAAATACCGAACGAAAGCAAAGCAAACACCACTAGAAAAAGCCAGTCGGATACCTCTTTGTACCACATAAAAAATCCCAATAGGGAGGTGAGAAAGGTAACAATGAAGATGGCGGTGCGAAAAGCGAATTTATAAGATCTCTTTAATCGAATTGCCATTTAAAAAAGTTTGAGCAGATTATGACCCTGTACAATAGGCATCGTACAAATATCATATTTTAGTCAGGGAAATAACAAAAAAACATTGAAATTAGAGTACAAATTTATACCCAACCCCTTTTATGGTTTTGAAATGATCTTCGCCGATTTTTTCCCGAAGTTTTCGAATATGTACATCTATTGTTCGACCTCCAACAACCACTTCATTACCCCAAACACGATCTAAAATAACCTCTCTTTTAAAAACTTTATTGGGTTTGGAAGTTAAAAGGGACAATAGTTCGAACTCCTTTCTAGGAAGAACTAGTTCCACCCCATTATTCACAATTTTATATTCCTCGCGGTTGATAACAATATTGCCCACTTTTACAATATCTTCCGCACTGCTATCTTCTTCTTTCAATCTTCTCAACAAACCTTTAATCTTACTAACTAAAACCTTAGGCTTTATGGGTTTGGTAATATAATCATCAGCGCCAGCATCAAAACCTGCCACCTGGGAGTAATCTTCTCCACGTGCGGTAAGAAATGTGATAATCGTATTCTCCAAGCCTTTCGTATTTCGAATAATTTCGCATGCTTCGATACCATCCATTTCGGGCATCATAACATCCAAAATAATTAAATGAGGCTGTTTTTTCTTTGCTTTTGCAACTCCTTCGGCCCCATTTTTTGCTGTAAAAACATTGTATCCTTCTGAAGACAAGTTATAACTTAGAATCTCCAAAATATCGGGTTCGTCGTCTACTAATAGTATTCTAATGTCCTTTTTTTTCATCGAATGTTGAAGTTATTCCCTCAAATGTAAATATAAAACCTTTATCAAATCTGCTCTTAACGTTGATTTAATGTCATAACAATTTGATAACATTGGCAAATTCGTTGAAACCTATTAAGAATCAATAAAAAGGTGACAAAACCGGAAAGGAAACCTGTATTTCGTCGAAAAATTCCGCTATTAAGGGCACTCAAACCGTCTTAGCCAACCTATTATTCTTATATTTGTGGTATACATTTTGTTGACAATACTGCATGAAGCACCTTTACCTAATTGTTTTTTTCTTGTTTGTTACTTTTAGCTATGCCCAAAGTGGTGGAGGTAAAGGAGACATTGACGGGTTTAAACTTTACCCAAATCCAGTTACCAATGGTAAGGTATATATTAGTACTAATGAAAATGCAGCAAAGAAAATTTTAATCTTCGATGTATTGGGGACTCAAGTTTTAGAAACTACTATTTTAGGTAAAGAACTGAACCTTTCCGACTTAGATGCAGGCGTTTACGTACTTCGGGTCTATGAGAAAGACAAAGTAGCTACAAGAAAGCTGATTATTAAATAGTTAAGCACCTATTTTTTATCTCTGGTATATTTTCTTTTTCGTTTATTGGTCAAAAAAATCGATAAACAGTAATAGAAATTTTGTTTACCTACAATTTGACGAATTTCACAACAATATTTAGTTTTAGCCGTACCCCTGTCCTATATTTATAATCCCAAATGTTTTAACCTATGAAAAAATGCTACTTCGGCTTACTGCTGCTGTTGACTTTATCTGCCCATGGGCAAGATACTATAAGCTTCAACCAGACCTTACCAGCAACAGAGTCATCCATTAAAATTTATCCCAATCCGGTAACTAATGATGTAGTGTATATCACTACGTCAAAAAATGGCATCAAGGATATCATAGTATACGATGTTTTCGGAGAAATGGTACTGACCGATAGAATATCATCAAAATCATTAAATATATCGCGACTTGTACCTGGTGTTTACGTATTGCAGGTTACCGAAGGTAATGAAACAATGACCCGCAAGTTGGTAGTCAAATAATATTCTTAACTCAAATTCTTAAAGGCCCTTGTTTGTTAGCAAGGGCTTTTTGTTTTATTAGAGCTGTGGTATGTTTACTTTTACGGCAGACAATATTATGAACAGCTCAACAGTATTTAAAATCAAAAATGAATCGGAATTTGAAGCGAAAGCTTTGGAGGTTTTCGAATTTCAATATCGAGAGAATACGGTCTATCGAGAATTTTGCAATTACTTAGGAAGAAACCCTAAAAACGTTAGTCAAATTCTACTAATTCCTTTTTTGCCTATCGAGTTCTTCAAATCCAAAACTGTACTGACCGGTCACAACCCATCTCAAATCGCATTTTCTAGCAGCGGTACAACCGGAAACCAAACAAGTCTGCATCATGTAACCGATTTAGGTATTTATAAACAAAGCTATCTGAAAGCTTTTGAGCATTTCTATGGAGATATTCAAGACTATTGTATTCTAGCATTGCTCCCTTCTTATCTAGAAAGAGAAGGCTCCTCTCTCATTTATATGGTTGATGACCTCATTAAAAAAAGTGGACATCACGATAGTGGGTTTTATTTGGATGAATTCGATTCCCTTAAGAACAAATTATTGCAATTAGAAGTGTCGGGTAACAAAGTACTATTAATAGGGGTTTCATTTGCATTGCTAGATTTTGCAGAAAAGTATTCCCTCGAATTAAAGAATACAATAGTAATGGAAACGGGTGGAATGAAAGGAAAGCGAAAAGAAATGATTCGTAGTGAACTCCATCAAACTTTAAAGCAAGGATTCGGAGTTGACGAAATCCATTCTGAATACGGAATGACCGAACTACTCTCTCAAGCCTATTCCAAAGGAAATGGAATATTTAAAACGCCCCGTTGGATGAAAGTCTTCATACGCGACACAGAAGACCCGCTTACGTTTCAAAAAAATGGAAAAACGGGGGGAATCAATATTATTGACTTGGCTAATATTAATTCCTGCTCCTTTATTGCTACTCAAGATTTAGGAAAAAAGTATGCCGATGGTAGCTTTGCAATTTTAGGTCGTTTTGACCACTCCGATGTTCGCGGTTGTAATTTGATGGTACTCTAGTCTATTTTTTTATAAGTGAGAGTTATCTCGTCATCAGCAATCTCAGGATTGTCCACAAAAGACATTATAAGGAGGTCTCCTTTTATTTCATAAGTGAACTCCCAAGTGTTATTAATGACGACCTTATCATTTTGAATTTGAAAATCATACCGTCCTGCGCCAGTAATAAAGAAAGTTTCGGATGAGTTCTCAATTGTCAAGGTGCCTTCATCGTTATTAAAAATGATTTTATGAGCACTAAAATCAAAATCCTCAGGATAAAAACAAAAGCAACTCGCGCTTTGAAGTTCCCATTTTCCATTTAAATCTGCTGGGGTCGGCGTACTATCATCTGAATTTTCACAAGAAAATAATATGCCTACAAATAGCAGACAAAAGGCTAACTTTTTCATATCTCTACTTTTGAGTAGAACAATTTCGAAATAAAAAACCCTAACTGAATTCGAAAAAATTATTTGACCACTCTTTTATTCGACAGTTTAGTTTATTGGTTCTTTAATCACCCACCACCGCCATGATTCAAGTTTGAGCTGAAATAAAAATACAACACTATTAATCCTATTATCAAAAGAACGAAGAGTACAAAACTGAAATAAAAGATTACCCTACTACGCGTTTTTGAAGAAAAACGTGCCAACCCATAAAACAAAATTCCAAAAAGTAAGGCAAGAATACTATTGCTAATAAAAAGAGGTTTCACCGCATGTTCGAATTCAGTCAAGTGTCCGTCAGGAAAACCCATCGAAACAGTACTCATATAGCTCAAAATAGCTGAAAACAATGAGATCACTAAGAGTATATAAGCGAGTGTCTTAATCTTGGAATTACCTATTGCTTGCACATCGCATTAGTTCACCACTAAAACAAAATAATTTTTCTTTCCACGTTGCAAAAGCACAAATTTGTCATTTATCAAATCAGAAGATGTAATCTTATGATCTTCTTTTACCTTTTCTTTATTCACCGAAATGGAGTTCTGTTTGAGCTCTCGCCGCGCTTCTCCGTTAGAAGCTAAAAATCCTGTTTGGGCAGCTAAGGCTCCAATCATATCTAAGCCTTCACCCTCTAATTCAGATTTTGAAATTTCCGATTGAGGAACACCGTCAAATACATCTAAAAAGGTTTTTTCATCTAGCTTTTTCAAATCTTCCGAAGTAGATTTCCCAAAGAGAATTGCACTTGCAGCAATAGCATTATTCAAATCCTCTTTTGAATGCACTGCAGTTGTAATTTCTTCCGCCAATTTCTTCTGAAGTGCCCGCTGATGGGGAGCTTCAACATGCTCGGCAACAAGAGCTTCAATCTGTTCTTTTGAAAGAAACGTAAATATTTTAATATACTTTTCGGCATCGGCATCTGAGGTATTTAGCCAATGCTGATAGAATTTATATGGAGATGTTCTTCCCGCATCTAACCAGACATTGCCACTTTCTGTTTTACCGAATTTGGTGCCGTCGGCTTTCGTAATTAACGGACAGGTAAGTGCATAGCCTTTTCCGCCGCCGATTCTACGAATTAGTTCCGTTCCTGTTGTAATATTCCCCCATTGATCACTACCCCCCATTTGTAAGGTACAGTTGTGTTCCTTGTAGAGATGCAAGAAATCATAGCCTTGCACCAATTGGTAGGTGAATTCGGTAAATGACATGCCTTCTTTTGCTTCCGCGGACAATCTTTTTTTCACCGAATCTTTAGCCATCATATAGTTTACAGTAATATGTTTGCCTACATCACGAATAAAATCCAAAAATGAGAAATCCTTCATCCAGTCATAATTATTAACTAGAATCGCCGCATTTTCAGCATCACTACTAAAATCTAAAAAGCGAGAAAGTTGTTCCTTTAATGCCACTTGATTATGACGCAAAGTAGCTTCGTCCAATAGGTTGCGTTCTGAAGATTTTCCAGAAGGGTCACCAATCATTCCGGTTGCGCCTCCAATCAAAGCAAAAGGTTTATGGCCAGCAATTTGAAAGTGACTTAACATCATCACCCCTACTAAATGCCCAATATGAAGTGAATCTGCCGTAGGGTCGATACCCAAATAGGCAGACTGCATACCACTTAACAGATGTTCTTCAGTACCCGGCATCGCATCATGCAACATTCCCCGCCATTTTAATTCTTCAACAAAGTTGGAAGTCATTTTAATTCAAGTTTAGCATTTGGTGCAAATATAAAAGGAAATATCGCGCTTTTCCTGAAGTATCAAGAGGAAATTATCCGGGGGTATTCGCTAACTTTGGACTATGATTTTAGTCACGGGGGGAACGGGTTTAGTTGGAGCACATCTCCTTTTGCATTTGCTTCAAAAAGGAATGCCAGTTCGAGCCATCCATAGAAAAGGAAGCGACCTGAAACGGGTGGAAAAGGTTTTTGGATATTATTCTGAAAACGCTTCTGAGCTCTTTGCAAAAATTGAATGGGTTGTAGCTGACCTCAACGATATTCCTGATTTACAACTTGCTTTTAATGATATTCAATACGTATATCATGCCGCTGCGCTAATTTCATTCAATCCCAGTGATTATAAAAAATTATTGAAAATAAATGCTGAAGGCACTGCCAATATTGTAAACTTATGTGTTGCAAATGACATCAAAAAACTGTGCTATGTAAGTACTATAGGCACCATCGGAAAAAGCATAGGCGACGCTCCGGCTACCGAGGAAAACGAATGGAACGATTTGAATGTAAATGTATACGCTCTTTCCAAGTACGAAGCAGAAATGGAAGTCTGGCGTGGGTCTCAGGAAGGTCTTTCAGTAGTCATGTTAAACCCAGGAGTCATTCTTGGACCCGGTTTTTGGGAGACTGGCACTGGCGCACTCTTTACTGCTGCGAATAAAGGCTATTCGTTTTATCCACCGGGAGGCACAGGGTTTATAACAGTTCACGACGTCATAAAAATGATGACTTTGCTTATGGAGTCTCAGATTGAAAATGAACGATTTATCGCCGTTGCCGAGAATCTCACTTTTCAGGAAATTTTGACTCGATTGACTACCTCATTAGGGAAATCGGCACCTAAGAAAAAGTTGAAATACTGGCAATTGGAAATGGGTAGGATAGGTGATTTGATATGGAGTACCCTAACTGGAAATCCTCGTAAAATCACAAAAAGCTCGATCCACTCTCTGAAACACCGAGATTTCTATGAAAATCAAAAAATACGGGAAGCTTTGGATTTCACCTTCGAATCTTTAGACCCTACCCTTACTTTTTCTTGTCGTCTTTTTTTGGAAGAGAATCCTTAGTCACAAGTCCTTTTCGTGTTGCTTTCATCTCGGTCGCCTTAAGGCTATCCCGAATTTTTTTTGCGGTAACAATCCGTTCCTTCTCCGCTTCTAATTTTGCTTCTACTGCAGTGTAAATTTCTTCATGTTCCTCTGGAACCGATGCATAGTAGCGATCACTTTCAACGAACTGAACACTATCAATACCATATTTTGTAAAAATATATTCGGTAGGTTCGATTTTGTGATCTCTCAAAACTTGTGCATTGGTTACTTTGGCGGCATTTACGATTGCCAGATCGTTTAATATCAAAATCATCTTTTCTTTAGGAATAAGGTTCTCGGGCTTATCCATGAGCTTTTCAGCACAGGCAGAAAAAAGAATTATCACCAGAAAAAGAAGTGTTTTTTGCATAGCTATCGATCAAATGTCAACCTTCTTGCATTTCGCTCTACTGAAAAGTTTCCGTTTTCATAGGCCACATGACCATTCACAAAAGTATGGGTTATTTTAGAGGCAAAGGTGAATCCGTCAAAAGGAGACCATCCACATTTATAATGTGCATTTTCTCGTGTCACCTCCCAAGGATTATCCAAATCTACTAGAACTAAATCAGCAAAATAGCCTTCCCTTATAAAACCACGCTTTTCTATATCAAAAAGTTTTGCTGGATTATGAGACATCTTCTCCACCAATTTTTCCAGCGAAATCGTTCCCTCCTTATGCTTTTGCAACATCGCCGGTAAAGCATGTTGAACCAAAGGTCCACCAGATGGAGCTTTCGTATAGACATTGTCTTTTTCCTCAAGAAGATGCGGCGCATGATCTGTTGCAATTACATCAATACGGTCATCTAGCAAAGCTTCCCAAAGTTTAGTTCGATCCGCCGCTGTTTTAACCGCCGGGTTCCACTTAATTAAAGTGCCCTTGGTATCATAATCTACATCTGAAAACCACAGATGATGAATACATACTTCTGAAGTAATCTTTTTCTCTTCTATCGGAATATCATTGCGAAACAAATCCATTTCCTTTCCTGTAGATAGATGAAAAACATGCAATCGTGCTCCGGTTTTCTTTGCCAGGTTTATCGCCTTAGATGAAGAAAGATAACAGGCTTCTTCACTTCGAATTAATGGATGATATTTTACTGGAATATCATCTTCATATTCTTCCTTATATTTTGCCAGATTACGTCGAATGGTACCCTCATCCTCACAATGAGCGGAAATAACCATTTCAGTACTCTGAAAAATCTTTTCAAGCACCTCCTCATCATCTACCAACATGTTTCCGGTGGAAGAACCTAAGAACAGCTTCACTCCTGAACAGGCATTCCTATCTAAACGCTTTAGCTCCTCCAAATTATCGTTGGTACCACCAAACAAAAAAGAATAATTGGCAAAGGAAGATGCAGCTGCCATAGCGAACTTTTCTTCTAATTTTTCAATCGTAGTTGTCTGCGGATTCGTATTCGGCTGCTCCATAAAAGTAGTAATGCCTCCGGCAATGGCAGCTTTGCTTTCCGAAGCAATATTTCCTTTATGAGTTAAACCGGGCTCTCTAAAATGAACTTGATCATCGATTACACCTGGCAATAAATGCTTTCCAGTAGCATCAATAACTTTAGCTTCTGGGTCTGAAATGTCTTTCTCAATTTTTTGAATGCGGTCATCTTGCAGCAACACATCCGCCTCATAAGTCCTATTTTCATTTACTATCGTTGCATTTTTAATCAGATGCTTGGCCATTCTCAATATCTGTTTTTTTGAAACATACTGTTCCATTTGATTTTTAAAACCCCAAAAATGGCCTCACTTACAATAGAAGAACTCATTTTCGATTTCCCTTTTTCCCGGTCTCTAAAAATAATAGAAACTTCCTGTATTTTGTAATTCATAATATAGGCCCTAAATTTCATTTCAATCTGAAAGGCGTAACCAACAAAACGAATGGAATCTAAATTAATTTTCTCTAAAACTTCTCTTTTGTAGCAAACGAAACCCGCGGTTGGATCGTGCACCCGCATTCCAGTAATCATTTTCACATAAAACGACGCTCCATAAGACAGCAGTACACGATATAAAGGCCAGTTAACTACATTAACACCTTTCTTATATCTTGAACCTACGGCAACATCAGCACCATTCTTGCAGGCAGTGTGTAAACGCAATAGATCAGAAGGGGTATGGGAAAAATCGGCATCCATCTCAAAAATATAATCATATTCTCGTTCTATAGCCCATTTAAAACCATGAATATAGGCAGTCCCAAGTCCAGATTTTTCCTTACGAACTTCTAAATGCAATCTATCTCCGAATTCTTTTTGTAATTGACGTACCGTAGTGGAAGTGCCATCTGGAGAATTATCATCAACAATAAGAACATGAAAATTCGTTCGTAGTTCAAAAACAGCCCGAATAATCGCCTCAATGTTTTCGATTTCGTTGTAGGTGGGAATAATTACTAAGCTATCAGACATTGAACTGGTTTGAGTTCGACAAAAATAGTGTTTTCAAAAGTGCTGAAAAGTGACTTTAGCCGTTTTATGATTTTTTTAAATAGACGTTTAAACACAAGAATTTGTAATTTTGATGCCGAACAACCTCAACACATGCTTAAAAATCTGCCTAGGCTTTTTTTATTCCTCTTAGGAACAATTTTAGTAATTAATTTACTTCAGGCCCATTTTACCGAACTCATTTTCGACGAAGCATATTATTGGTATTATTCCAAAAAACTTGCCTGGGGTTACTTTGACCATCCCCCCATGGTTGCTTGGATGATTAAAGGCAGTAGCCTTTTTTTTGAAGGAGAATTGGGAGTTCGTTTTATGAGTTGTCTGCTTTCGGCATCCACCCTGATTATTTTATGGATGACCATCGACCACCCAAAGAAGAAAGAGTATGTGCCACACTTTTTTGTAGTTGCATTTTCGATGAGTCTCTTAAATGCCTATGGTTTCTTTACACTGCCTGATACACCACTTTTATTTTTTACTGCTCTTTTTCTTTATGTTTACAAGCGATTTATAGCTGCGCCATCCGTCATTCTGAGTATAGTTTTAGGAGTAGTTATGGCAGCTTTAATGTACAGTAAGTATCACGCTGTATTAGTAATTGTATTTGTTTTATTTTCCAACTTAAAATTAATTCGAGACAAATATGCTATACTGGCAGTGACTATATCTTTAGCATGCTATGCTCCCCATTTTTTATGGCTATACGAACATGATTTTGTTTCTATTAAATACCATTTGTTCGAACGACCAAATCAGGCTTATGATTTTAATAAATTCACCTTGGGATATTTGGTAAATCTGCTTGCCATATTCGGACTTACTTTTCCTTTCGCCTATTATATTTTATACAAATCGAAACCGAAAGACATTTTTAGCAAAGCACTTACTTTTCTAACCTACGGCGTACTCATTTTCTTTTTTATCTCCAGTTTTTCAAAACGTGTTCAGACTCAATGGATTATTGTTGTTTCAATTCCGATGGTATTACTAATCTTTAATTACATCATAGAAAATGAGAAGACTAGAAAATGGATTTATGGATTGGGCATTGCCAATATAATAATATTACTTTACCTAAGGGTAGGACTTATTTATGAGCCCTTGTTTCCGATAGTCTTCGAAACCCATGGTAATAAAAAATGGGTTGATCGCTTGGAGTATGATGTCTGGGATATTCCAGTTGTTTTCGAGAATTCCTATAGAAATGCCCCGATGTATGAATTCTATTCTGGCCGCAAGGCCATTTCGCTAAATAACATTCAATATCGGCAAAACCAGTATTCGATAGATGGTTCTGAGGCAAGTGTGCAACACAAAAGAGTATTCTACGTCACGCCATATACCCGTATCGCAGGTTTTGCTTATCCGCTTCCAAACGGCGATCTATTTTATGGTGAGTATATTGACCATTTTGAATCTTATCGCAGATTGAAAGTTATTTTAGAGAAAGATGAATTGGATAATAATTTAGACAAGACCTTTAAAATGAAGGTTTTTAATCCGTATGAAGTTGACATTCCTTTGGATAAACTCAAATTCGGACTCGCCTATTTAAACGACTATAAGGAGGTGCGAGATATCAGAAAAGTAGCCGCATCTCCTATTGACGCCACTATTTTAGTCTTAAAATCAAATGATACTGTAAATTTTACGTTTAAACTACCAAAAACTAAAATGGAGGAACCGGGTTACTTTAGAATAGGTATATCAGAGAACGATCTTCCGTACGGACTCAATGGTAACAACATCAAACTCAAATAGTGGAGCCACTACTTCGAAACATAGAAAACATTGATTGGATTACTCTTCTGATTTTTGGAAGTTTACTATTGATTGTAGTTGCTAAAAGTACTTTTTACAATCGATTTTTAAATTTTATCATCTTGCCTTTTAATAATAAGTACATCTTTATGTATAACAAAAAGGAAAAGTTGATGAACTGGTTTCATATTTTCTTTACAGTTTTTTTAATAGTCAATTTTTCATTGTTTATATATTTATCATGGAAGACTTTTTTCGGTTCCTTAAAGGACCCAGACCTAAACCTTTATGTATATCCAATCATATTAGGGTCTTTGCTGATTTTTTTAATCTTGAAAGTATTTCTTCAGCTGGGAAACGGTTTCATTTTCAATTCTAACAAAATCATAAGCGAGTTAATCTTTAAGAAGCTTTCCTACCTAAATCATAGTGGTTTGATTATGTTTTTGGCCAACATAGTTTTATGTTATGTTTTCAAGGATTCAAAAGCTGTTGTTTTTGTAACTTTTTTCTTGATTCTTTTAATAAATGGTATAGGATGGGTCACCTTGTTAAGGAATCATCAAAAATTTATCGCGAACAATTTTTTCTATTTTATTTTGTACCTTTGCGCACTCGAAATTGCCCCCTGGGTAATTATGGGAAGTTATTTAAAAGATTGATGCAGAGGAAAATAAACTTATAACAATTTTAGCGTAAGCGATTTTGAAAAAGTTTTACAACAGTTCACAGACGCTTTGTCTGACCAAGGAACCAAAAAATAGTACTAGATGAAAGTAAAAACGATTTTGGTGTCTCAACCAGAACCGAAGATGGAAAACTCCCCTTATTCCAAATTGATTGATAAGGAAAAAGTTAAAGTCGATTTTAGACCTTTCATTCATGTTGAAGGGGTTGATGCAAAAGAAGTACGTCAACAGAAAATTGACCTTAAAAATTTCACAGCCATTATTCTTACGAGCCGCAATGCCGTAGACCATTTTTTTAGAATTGCTGAAGAAATGCGTTTCAAAGTTCCTGATAGCATGAAGTATTTCTGTCAATCGGAAGCCGTTGCTTACTACTTGCAGAAATACGTAGTTTATCGTAAGCGTAAGATATATGTTGGTAAAATGAACTTTCCTGATTTAGTGGTATTGTTTAAAAAATATAAGGAAGAAAAATTTCTTCTGCCTTCTTCTGATTCTTTGAAAACCATCGTCCCTGAAACTTTGGATAAATTGGAAATAGATTGGACAAGAGGCATCTTTTACAGAACCGTCATTAGTGACTTATCAGATTTGAAGGAAGTTTATTATGATGTTTTGGTATTCTTTAGTCCATCAGGAATTGAATCATTATTGAAGAATTTCCCTGACTTTGAACAAAATGACACGAGAATAGCCGTTTTCGGAAATTCAACCGTCAAAGCGGCGACAGAGGCTGGGTTACGGTGTGATATCAAAGCACCAACACCTGAAACACCTTCAATGACCATGGCTCTTCGAAAATATATTCAAACAGCGAATAAAAAATAGGTCCCAAAAAGACTGGTAATAAAAAATCCCTGAAATATCAATTTCAGGGATTTTTTTGTTTTGATTTTTTTGGCTATAATCTCCTTTCTTATTTAAAAAGCATAGCGTTGAGGACCTCCTCGGCGTATTTCTTCGCTCGCATATTCCTCAAATTGTTCAAAATTTTCACGGAAAGCATTCGATAATTTAAATGCCGTTTTGTAGTAAGCATCATCATCATTCCAAGTCGTTCGTGGAGACAAAACTTCTGTTGGAACACCAGGACATGAGCGCGGTTGTGCAACACCAAAAACAGAGTGAATATGGTAATCATTATAGTTATATAATCCTAAATCACCATTCAGGACCGCATTAATCATTGCTCGCGTATATTTTAGCTTCATACGTGTCCCAACTCCGTAAGGTCCGCCTGTCCAGCCCGTATTTACCAGCCAAACATTTACTCCGGCATCTTGCATTTTCTTACTCAACATCTCGGCATATTTCGTCGGATGCAAAGGCATAAACGGCGCTCCAAAACAAGCTGAAAAAGAAGGAATTGGTTCTTTCACCCCAGCTTCAGTTCCTGCAACTTTTGCAGTGTAGCCAGATATAAAGTGATAAGCTGCTTGGCTTGGTGTCAATTTCGATATCGGGGGCAAAACGCCGAAAGCGTCGGCAGTCAAGAAGAAAATATTTTTTGGGTTTTCACCAAGTGAGGGCTGCTTGATATTCTCGATATGGTAGATGGGATAACTTACTCTGGTATTCTGAGTTATCGAAGTATTTTCAAAATCTACCATTCCAGCATCATTCATGATAACATTTTCAAGGATAGCTCCTTTTTTGATCGCCCCATAAATTTCAGGTTCTTGTTCTGCTGACAGGTTAATCACCTTTGCATAACATCCTCCCTCAAAATTGAACACCGCATTTTCATTATTCCATCCGTGTTCATCATCCCCGATTAATTTTCTATTCGCATCAGTCGACAAGGTGGTTTTTCCTGTACCTGATAGACCAAAAAATATGGCGGTATCTCCTTTTTTACCCACATTGGCCGAGCAATGCATAGGCAATGTATTTTTTTGAACAGGAAGAATAAAGTTCAAGGCTGAAAAGATTCCCTTTTTTATTTCCCCCGTATAACCAGTACCTCCTATTAAAGCAATTTTTCTGGTAAAGTTGAGTATTGCGAAATTGTGTTGGCGTGTACCGTCAATTTCAGCATCTGCCATAAAACCTGGGGCATTGATTACGGTCCACTCAGGTTCAAAATTCTTGAGTTCCTCATTCGTTGGGCGAATGAACATATTGTAAGCGAACATATTTGACCAAGGATATTCATTTATAACACGAATGTTCATTCTGTAATTCGCATCTGCACATGCATAACAGTCGCGTACATATAGCTCCTTATCACTAACATATCCAATTACTTTATCGTACAAGGCATCGAACTTTGAAGGTTCAAATGGAATATTGATATCACCCCACCAAACCTGATTTTCAGTGATTTTATCCCGTACTATAAAGCGATCCATCGGCGATCTTCCCGTAAATTCTCCAGTATTCACGGCTAAAGCTCCAGAAGAAGCTTCCTTGCCCATATTCTTCTCTAAAGTGATTTCATGGAGTCTTGATGGAGAGAGCTGGTAATGAATAGTATTATGCTTGATTCCATAATTTTCAAGAGAAACGGTTGTTGGCACTTTTTTCGAATTATTCATTCAATGTCTGTTTTGATAGGTCAAAATTATTGAAAATTTATTTTTTAAGTGTGTAAAATGAGAATATATTAGCTAAAATGCCTGTGTGCTCGATAACCCATAAGAAGCCATCCCAAAATAAGTAGCAATCCGCCTATTGGAGTGACGAATCCTATCGTTTTAAAATCGAAAGAAGTCAAACTATTTGTTGCCAAAAGGTAGATTGAAAAGGAAAATAAAAAAACCCCACCCAAAATAAAATAGTAGATGAATTTTTTACTGTTCTCGGGTATTCTTGCAGTACTACCAAGAACTAGAAGAAGAAGGGCATGATACATTTGATATTTTACTCCGGTTTCAAATGTTTGTATCGCATCAGTTTCGATCAAGTTCTCTAATCCGTGGGCACCAAAGGCTCCAAGCATTACTGCTAGGACTCCGAGCACGGTTCCTGTTAAAAATATTGTTTTGTTCATAACTTAAAAATCAATTTTTTTTATAAATGTAACAATTTGATACCTTAGTATTCCGTTTACAAAAGTAACCAAACAGAAAGCCAATGCGTAAGATACTAGTGGTCGGAGCCGGAAAATCTACTTCATATCTAATTGACTATTTTCTAGAAAAGGCAGTGCCGGAAAATCTGCACTTGACCATTGGTGATATTAATCCTGATGCCATGCCATCTGAAATCAAAGACCATGAAGCCTGCACTGTTATTCATCTCGATATTTTCGAGGATGAGGAACGTAAAAAAGTTATTCAAGAAAGTGACATTGTAGTTTCGATGCTTCCGGCACGAATGCACATGCAAGTTGCAGAAGACTGTATTGCTTTTGGAAAGCATCTGGTTACGGCGTCTTATGTAAGCGAAGAGATTAAGACCTTAGATGATCAGGCCAAGGAAAAAGGTTTGGTGTTCATGAATGAGATTGGACTAGATCCTGGTATCGACCATATGAGTGCGATGCAAGTCATTGACCGTATTCGTGATAAGGGTGGGAAAATGATTCTTTTTGAATCATTTACTGGAGGTTTAGTCGCACCAGAAAGCGATAACAACTTATGGAACTATAAATTTACTTGGAACCCCAGAAATGTGGTGGTAGCAGGTCAAGGTGGAGCTGCTAAATTTATTCAGGAAGGAACTTACAAGTACATTCCATACAACAAGTTATTTCGTCGAACGGAATTTTTTGAGATTGAAGGATACGGTAGGTTTGAAGGTTATGCCAATAGAGATTCTTTAAACTACAGGGAAGCTTACGGACTGCAAGATGTGCTCACCTTATACAGAGGTACCATGCGTCGCGTAGGTTTTTCTAGAGCTTGGGATATTTTTGTCCAACTTGGTATGACTGACGATAGTTATACCATAGAAAATTCCGAAGGCATGAGTTATCGTGACTTTGTTAATTTGTTTCTTCCCTATTCGCCAACTGATTCAGTTGAACTTAAACTCAGGCATTACCTTAAAATCGCCCAAGACGATATCAAATGGTTGAAGCTGCAAGAATTGAATCTATTTGACTCTCAAAAAACAATTCCTTTAATAAATGCCACTCCTGCACATATTCTGCAATTCATTCTTGAAGATAGTTGGTCTCTTGATGAGGAAGACAAGGATATGATTGTGATGTACCATAAATTCGGATATGAATTAGATGGAAAACAGTATCAAATTGATGCGAATACCGTAGTTAAAGGAGAAAGTCGAACACATACGGCAATGGCCAAAACAGTCGGACTACCTGTGGCTATAGCAGCATTGGCCATATTGAATAAAAAAATCACTACACCAGGAGTTCAAATCCCGATTCAAAAAGAGGTTTACGGACCTATACTTGAGGAGTTAAAGAATTACGGGGTCGTTTTCAAAGAGTACGATGTTACCTATAAAGGATATAACCCTGAATCGGTTTACGATAAGTAAACTATTGATTCCGTTTAAATTCTATACTTTTACTACAAATCTGAAACTGTATAGATGAAATCCAATTCCAAAAGTGTAAAAATTGACGGAATCGACAAAAAGATTCTAAGATTTTTAATGGCAGATGCTAGGAAACCCGTGCTTGAAATTGCTCGAAATATAGGCATCTCGGGAGCCGCCATTCATCAACGCTTGAGAAAGTTAGAGGCATCAGGGTTATTGGCCGGTTCAAAGTTTATCATTAACCCGAAAGTGATGGGCTATACTACAATGGCGTATATCGGAATCTATTTGGACAAGGCTATGAGCAACCCAAAAGCAGTGAAGTTATTGGGAGAAATTCCTGAGGTTTTGGAATGTCATTATACTACCGGAAACTGGTCTATTCTTATCAAAGTACTCTGTAAAGACAATGAGCACTTAATGCATGTTTTAAATAAAGAAATTCAGCAAATTGAAGGAGTTTCGCGAACAGAAACTTTTATTTCTTTAGCGCAGCAAATTGATCGGCAAATAACGATATAAATGCTCTCATTCAAATTCATATAGTATGAATGGCTCGTCGTCTGGCGTACCACCCGAAGCCTTATAGCACTTTTGCGCAGCGATATTTGACTTTTCAGTGCCAATCCAAGCTTCCTTACAACCCAATTCTTGGGCGTATTCCCAAAGTCTCTTAACTAAAGTTCTGCCGATTCCTTGATTTTGAAAAGCCGCTATCACGCCAACCTCATTCATAAAAAGTTCCGGGTCCTTATCAGGGTGCACATAATGAAAGGCCGAAGCCATTCCAACCACTTCCTTACTATTGAATGCCAAGAATAAATGATGTCTCGGATCTTCAAAAAACTCTATTGCACGATTTCTTTTAATCGGATTATCAAACAAAGTATCGCCCACTTTTTCAATAGCAGGCAAATCCTCTATTGTAGCCAGTCTTATTTCGATTTCATTTTTCATAATTAAATTCATAAAAAAACCTGCTCAGTATACATCTGAACAGGTTCCATATTTTTTCAATTCAGATTAATCCCTACTGGCCACCCGCATAGCGAAATATAACAATGTTGCCAAGGCTCCTATAGCTGCAACCAAATAAGTTCTAGCGGCCCATTTCAAAGCATCTTCTGCACCCGCGTATTCTTCTTGACTAACCATGTTTTTGTTCTTCAACCAAGCTAACGCACGGTTACTGGCGTCATACTCAACTGGTAGAGTCACAAAACTAAATAAGGTTCCTATTCCGTAAAGACCGACACCTACCCAGGCAACGGTGCCTCCGATAGCAGTGGTTTGCATTAGGGCCAATCCTCCAATTATTACCCACATTGAAAATCGAGAAGTGACATTCAAAATAGGCACAAGCTTCGACCGCATTTGCAACCAATCGTAAGCCGTCGCATGTTGTACCGCATGCCCCACTTCGTGCGCTGCTACAGCTGCCGCTGCTGCATTTCGCTGTGAGTAAACACCCTCACTTAAATTTACCGTTTTATTCGCTGGATTGTAATGGTCAGTTAACATTCCTGGAGTCGAAATCACTTTCACATCACGAATACCATGATCTGCCAACATTTTTTCTGCAATCTCAGCACCACTCATTCCGTTGCGCAATTGCACTTTGGAATACTGTTTAAATTTACTTTTAAGTCGGCTACTTACCAACATGCTGAACAGTCCGAAAACAGCAGCTATAATGATGTAGCCCATATCAAATCCTAACATACTTTTTATCTTTAGTTAATGTGTATTAAAATTACAACATAAAAAGCAAAAACCCCGCCATTTTAAAGCGAGGTCCAATTTCTGACAAATTGTCTATTATTATACTGCTTCAGCTTCCCAATCAAAAGCTTCAATAATTTCTCTGTAAACCACTTCTCCTTTAATAATATTCAATCCTTTTTGTAAAGACTCATCGTTATCCGTTGCTTCTTCCCATCCTAAATTGGCAAGTTTCAGCACATAGGGTAATGTTACATTAGTCAAGGCTACGGTCGAGGTGTATGGAACCGCTCCCGGCATATTGGCTACAGAATAATGTACCACATCATCGATGATATAAACGGGGTCTTCATGGGTAGTTGGTCTTGTTGTCTCAACACAGCCTCCTTGGTCAACGGCTACATCAACAATTACAGTTCCCGGACGCATACTTTTAAGCATATCCCTAGTTATCAATTTCGGTGCTTTTGCACCCTTCAACAGAACACCACCTATAATTAAATCGTGGGTTTTTATATGTTTACGGATATTGAACTCATTTGAAAATTCCGTTATCACATGAGAAGGCATAACATCATTGACATAACGCAGTCTTTTCATATTGACATCCATTATGGTAACATGTGCGCCGAGGCCTGCAGCCATTTTCGCTGCTTGAATACCTACAACACCTGCACCAAGAACTAAAACCTTACCAGGTTGTACCCCAGGAACACCCCCTAATAAAACCCCGCGACCTTTTACCGGTTTCTCAAGATATCGAGCGCCCTGTTGAATAGACATCCGCCCCGCCACTTCAGACATCGGAGTCAATAAAGGAAGAGCGCCATCCTCATCTTCAACAGTTTCATATGCAATACAAATCGACTCACTCTTTATCATGGCCTTAGTCAAAGGCTCACTAGATGCGAAATGGAAATACGTGAAAACAATTTGGTCTTTTTGAACTAAGTCGTATTCCTCTTCAATGGGTTCTTTTACCTTAACTATCATCTCGCTCATTGCGTAAACAAGACCTATCGTATCTAACAATATTGCTCCAGCACTTTTGTAATCTCCATCGAAAAAACCGCTTCCTTCTCCTGCGCCAGATTGCACATAGACGGTATGACCATTCTTAACCAATTCGAAAACCCCAGCCGGCGTCATACCAACGCGGCTTTCATTATTCTTAATTTCTTTTGGGACACCTATTTTCATTGCACATGATTTTAAAATTCTTGACAAAAATGTGACATTTCCTATTCAGATAAAAATAAAATCGACAAAAAATAGGGGTAATCAGTTCAAAAATAACTTTTAATTTTATTTACCCCCAAATTTTAAGGGGGTAATATTATTAAATATGTATATTTACACATTCAATACCTATAATTTTATAGGGTATGAATAAAATGTTTAGCAAAACCCCCTTAATGATTTCATCAAGGGGGTTTATTATGTAGTAGTAGTAGTAAGGAATAGTTACCCTACAATATTAACAATCTTACCAGGAACCACAATTACTTTTTTAGGCGTGCGCCCAGCCAATTGCTGCTGCGTTTTTTCATGGGCCATCACTGCCGCTTCAATATCTTCTTTGGACATATCAGCCGGAAGCTCCATTTTAAAACGCATTTTACCATTAAAGGAAATCGGGTATTCTTTACTACTTTCTACCAAATATTTAGGTTCAAAAGTTGGAAAAGGTGCCGTTGAAATTGATTCGGAATGCCCCAATTTCTCCCAAAGTTCTTCTGCAATATGCGGTGCATAAGGCGAAACCAAAATTGCTAAAGGCTCTAAGATGGCTTTACAGGTACATTTCTGAGCCGTCAATTCATTCACACAAATCATAAAGGTAGACACTGAAGTATTGAAACTAAAGTTTTCAATGTCTTCTTCTACCTTTTTGATGGTTTTATGTAAGGTCTTTAGGTTCTCTGCGGATGCTTCAGCATCAGTTATTTTAGAACCGTTTTCGTTGAAATACAATTTCCAAAGTTTCTTTAGAAAGGAATGTACTCCAGTAATACCTGCAGTATTCCAAGGTTTGGATTGCTCTAAAGGACCTAAGAACATTTCATACAAACGCAAACTATCTGCGCCATACTCCTTTACAATATCATCTGGATTGACGACATTGTATTTGGATTTGGACATTTTTTCAATTTCTCTATGAGTTAGGTACTCACTTTTATTATTTAGAAGATACTTTTTATCAGGATAATCTTTAAAAAAGTCACTTTTTTCAAACTTTTCAATGTCCAAATTGTCCGAAACCCCCTTTAATAAGTTAGTAGGTAGTCTCCTTGGCAATAGCTTAAAGTTGAGACTAAACTTTTCACCACCTTCCTCAAAATAAAAGTCATCTAAATTCTTAATATGACTTTTTACAAACTTAAAAACCCCCTTGGATTTATCATTTTCAAGAACTCCAAGTTTTCCAGGAATATATTCAACAAGTTCATATGCTTCTTTTGTTATGAACATACTTGGCATCAAATGGCCTTTACCAATAAAAGTTTCAGCATCTTCTGACAAACCTCCAGGTACTACCCAATAAACAAAAGCACTAGTCCCGGTAATCATTCCCTGGTTAATCAGCTTTTTCGCAAACTCATCTTTAGGCACATAGCCCCTATCGAACATAAACTTCTGCCAAAAACGGGCATATAATAAATGCCCAGTAGCGTGTTCGCTGCCGCCAATGTACAAGTCCACATCTTGCCAATAGTCAATCGCCTCCTTTGAAAAGATCGCCTCATCATTATGCGGGTCCATGTAACGGTTGAAGTATTGCGAGCTTCCCGCCCAACCTGGCATAGTGTTTAGTTCTAGGGGGTAGACACCGTTCTCGCCCTCTTGGTCTCCCCCGGAGGGGGAGATAAATTCGTTACTTACAATCTGATTCGTTTTCGTGTCCCAAGCCCAAACGGTGGCATTTCCTAAAGGTGGTTCGCCTGTCTCTGTTGGTAAATATTTTTCTACTTCAGGAAGCACTATCGGCAAATGTTCCGCTGCAATCATCTGCGGCATTCCATCGACGTAATAGACTGGAAAGGGTTCACCCCAATAGCGTTGTCTACTAAAAACGGCATCGCGCAAACGGTAATTGATTTTTCCTTTGCCCTGGCCTAATTTTTCCAATTCGTAAATGGCTGTTTTTACTGCTTTTTTATAGGGGAGTCCGTCCAAGAAATCGGAATTGGCAATGACGGTTTTTTCTTTATCAGCAAACGCTTCTTCTGAAATATCAACACCTTCAAAAATATTCGGAATCGGAATGTCAAAATGTTTTGCAAAATCCCAATCCCGTTGATCACCGCAGGGAACGGACATTACCGCACCTGTTCCATAACCCGCTAAAACATAATCCCCAATCCATATCGGAATCGGTTTTTTTGAGAATGGATGTTCCGCATATGCACCAGTAAAAGCACCAGAAATCGTTTTTACATCGGCCATTCGGTCACGCTCCGAACGTTTTGCTGTTGCTTCTATGTAAGCATCAACTTCAGCTTTTTGCTCGGGAGTTGTGATTTTGGCTACCAACTCATGTTCGGGGGCTAAAGTCATAAAACTTACTCCGAAGATGGTGTCGGGTCTAGTTGTGAAGACTTCTATGGCATGTTTGTTCTCGACTCCGCTCGAAGTAACTGTGTAGAAGGTAACAGAAGCTCCTTGTGACCTGCCAATCCAATTTGTTTGTGAGTCTTTTAATGGTTGTGGCCAATCAATCGTATTTAAGCCATCTAACAAACGCTGCGCATACGCGCTGATACGCATGCTCCATTGGGTCATTTTTTTACGGATTACGGGGTGACCACCCCTTTCCGAAACTCCGTTTACGATTTCGTCATTTGCCAAAACTGTTCCTAGTGCAGGACACCAGTTTACCTCGGTATCCGCCAAATAGGTCAATCTATATTTTAAAAGGATTTCCTGTTGTTCTTTGCTAGAAAAGCCATTCCATTCTACAGCTGAAAATTCAGGTGTATCCTCATCACAAACCGCATTTACATTTGCGTTTCCATCCGAAGAAAAGGTAGCAACTAGAGTTTCAATGTCCTCCGCTTTATCCGAATCCTTGTTATACCATGAATTGAACAATTGAATGAAAACCCACTGGGTCCATTTGTAATACTTAGGGTCAGAAGTACGCACTTCGCGACTCCAATCGAATGAGAATCCGATTTGGTCTAACTGTCGGCGGTAGGTTTTTATATTTTCTGCTGTGGTTATTGCAGGATGTTGTCCGGTCTGAATTGCATATTGCTCTGCGGGCAATCCGAAGGAATCATAGCCTTGCGGGTGCAACACATTAAATCCTTTATGCCTTTTGTAACGCGCATAAATATCACTTGCAATATAGCCGAGTGGGTGTCCGACATGTAATCCAGCTCCCGAGGGATAAGGAAACATATCCAGTACATAAAACTTCTCCTTTTCGGAGTTGTTTTCTGCTCTAAAGGTTTGATTTTTGGCCCAATAGTCTTGCCACTTCTTCTCAATTTCATTGAAATTGTATTGCATGATGCTCGCTTCTTAAAAGTAAAGGGCAAAAATAGGTTTATTCTATTAAATGGGGAAAGCTTAGCTAAAGAGGAGTTTACCACTATACAACACCCAAACCATCGAAAGAATGGCGGATAAATTGATTGCATACCCAAACAGTTTCATTTGTGGTATAGTATAAGGTTTATCTTTAAAGAAGATAAATACATCGAGCACCAGCCATATCGAAAACACCAGTAAGAAAAGAGCCAGAACGAGGTCTTTGAACCAGTACCAAACTAAAAAGGATTCAAGCAATAAAAGTACCAGCATCAAAAGTTTAGAATTTCTTCTTTTCAATAGAGTTGCTGTTGTTCGTTTCCCGGATTTTAAGTCGGGTTCAATATCCATAATCTCACCTGCGATATGAGCTTGAAAAGCAAAAAGCGATAAATAGGTCAATGTTTGCCAAGGTAGCGTTTCCAAACTGTTCAATTCGGTGCCAAAAAAAGCTGTTGTTACATATCCAATTTGAATTAAAATTTCAAATGGTGGTCTTTCTTTAATCCGAAAGGGCTTGAAATTATAGAGGATATTTACAAGCACCATAAAGACTAAAAGCAGAAACATCTTGAATCCAGAGAGGTAGGTGAAAATCACCACAAATGGAAGTATTACCCAAGTAATCTTCTTCAGTACCCCATCTAAATGTTTTCTTGGAGCCTTTGCCCCGAACAAGAAGTTTCCTTTTCGTTCGTTTACCGCATCAGCTTGTTCATCATTATAGTCGTTTAGCCCGTAGACCAAATAATTTAGGGGAAAAGTGACGAAAAAGAGACCCAACCAAAATAAAGATGACTTCCAGAAACCTTCTTGATTTCCGAAGGGCACCAAGTAAATCCATATAGTGGGAAACCATAATCCTGGTCTTGAGATTTTGAGATCGAGTAGGTTCATTTAGTTTTGATTCGTAGTTCTAACGAAGATATCTTTCAAATATTAGAAACCGAAACTATATACAGGTGTGATTCAATTTACTTTCCTAACTTTACCTACTCAACACCTACTATGGGCAAATCTTTCGAGCAATATCAAAAGCGAAAGCTAGTATCATCCTACTTCTCAGTAGTTTTGAGTATTGCCCTAGTGCTTTTTTTATTGGGAATTCTTGGGCTGCTAGTGCTGAACACCAAAAAAATGGCTGACCACTTTAAAGAACAGATCACCATATCGGTCTATTTAAAGGAAAGTGCCAAGGAGGTAGAAATCGACCAGCTTCAGAAGAGTCTCGCCATGGCGGAGTATACCAAAACAGCCACATACGTGTCTAAAGAAGAGGCCGCTGAAAAACATACAGAGGAAATCGGGGAGAACTTTATTGAGTTTTTAGGGTATAATCCACTAAAAAATTCCATTGATGTGAATCTGAATGCTGATTTTGTATCCCCAGAAAAAATAGAAGAAATCGCTGCTGAAATCACCGCTAAAGGATATGTTGAAGAAGTCAGCTACGACCAACCTCTAGTAGGTTTGCTAAATGATAATGTCAAAAAAATAAGCCTTTGGATTCTTATCGCTAGTGGTATATTCACTTTTATTGCTGTCCTCTTGATTAATAGTTCCATTCGATTGTCGATTTATTCAAAACGCTTTATCATAAAAACAATGCAAATGGTGGGCGCCACCAAAACCTTTATCAGAAGGCCTTTTATTTGGACGAATCTCAAGCTTGGTATGCTAGGTGCCCTTGTTGCTCTATTAGCTTTAGGAGCGGTGCTGTACTATATAAACGAGAACTATCCTGAGTTGGGCTTATTTGACGACCCTACAATTCTAATTATTCTTTTCGTTGGAGTTTTTGTTTTAGGAGCCCTAATATCATGGTTAAGCACCTATTTTGCAGCACAGCGTTTTCTAAATCTTCGTACTGACGAATTGTATTACTAAAAAAATCTTGACCATTGCCCTGCCAGATATGAGACGATAGACTAGAAAATAAGTCGTGACTTAGATCAATACTCAAAAACGAATAACTTTTACTTAAATTTGCGATATGGGCAAGAATCAAAAAAATAATATTGAACAGCCAAGACAGGAGTTTATATTCCAAAAAAAGAACTACATGTTCATGTTTGTTGGCATTGCGTTTATCGCGTTGGGCTTTATTTTAATGAGCGGTGGTGGTAGTGACGACCCGAATGTCTTTAGTGAAGATATCTACAATTTTCAGCGCATTAGATTGGCGCCGACTTTAGTGCTTATAGGTCTTGGCATCGAGGTCTATGCTATTTTGTTGAATCCCCATAAGAAGAAAAAGTAATTGGATATTCTTGACGCAATCATCCTTGGCATCATTCAAGGATTAACCGAATTTCTACCAGTATCATCTAGCGGACACTTAGAATTGGGAAAAGCAATTTTAGGGGATAATTCCGTTCCCGAAGAAAGTTTGCTATTCACAGTTGTACTTCATTTTGCTACGGCGTTAAGTACCATTGTGGTTTTTAGAAAGGATGTTTGGGAAATACTCCGCGGACTCTTTAGTTTCAAATGGAATGAAGAAACACAGTTTTCATTAAAAATTATAGTTTCTATGCTGCCCGCGGTCTTTGTTGGCCTGTTTTTCGAGGAACAATTGGAAGCTTTTTTTGGAGGTAATATTCGATTCGTTGGCTTTATGCTATTGATTACTGCGGTACTATTATATTTTGCGGATAAAGCAAAAGACACTGACAAGAAAGTGAGTTTTAAAAATGCGTTTATTGTTGGTGTATCCCAAGCCATTGCAATGCTCCCGGGTATTTCAAGAAGTGGTGCTACAATATCAACTTCGGTACTTTTGGGTGTTGATAAAACAAAGGCCGCTCGTTTTTCTTTCTTAATGGTTGTTCCACTGATTTTCGGAAAAATAGGAAAAGACCTTTTAAGTGGCGACCTCACTTTTACTGGAGAAAACAATGTTGCCATGGGCGCAGGATTTATTGCTGCTTTCGTCGCTGGGTTGGCCGCCTGCACTTGGATGATTCAATTGGTTAAAAAGAGTAAACTTTCTTACTTTGCTATTTACTGCTTGATTGTAGGTTTAATTGCAATTGGGTATGGTTTTTGGGGATAATTAACTGACCCCGTAATTTTCTTCAAAATGGATACGAGAACCAAAGAAGATTTCCTAAACGGACAGTTACTGCTTATTGACAAACCGCTCGGCTGGTCATCATTTCAGGCTGTAAACAAGCTAAAATGGGCCATTCGAAAGAAATTCAGTCTAAAAAAAATCAAAATTGGTCACGCTGGAACCCTCGACCCATTAGCTACTGGTTTGCTTTTGATATGCACGGGAAAGTTTACAAAAACTATAAATGAGCTGCAAGGACAAATCAAAGAGTATACGGGCACCATTACTTTAGGAGCCACGACACCTTCATATGATTTAGAAACCGCGGTAGATAAAAATTACCCTACGCAGCACATATCAGAGGAAAAGATTCATAAAGTCGTTGCTAAGTTTATCGGCGAAATCGAGCAACTTCCTCCAATTTTTTCTGCTCTAAAGAAAGATGGTAGACGGCTCTATGAATATGCACGTGAAGGAAAAGAGGTTGAAATCAAAAAAAGGAAGATTACCATTTCAGAGTTTGAGATTACATCTATCAATATGCCTAAGGTAGATTTCAGAGTAGTCTGCACTAAAGGCACTTATATACGGTCTTTAGCACATGACTTTGGAAAAATGCTGGATTCAGGTGGACATTTATCTGAACTGAGAAGAACCAAAATAGGGGATTACAACGTAAATAAAGCCCTCGATCCAACCATTTTTGCGGACGATTTACTAGGAAAACAAGAGGATTCACAACAAATTGAGTCTTAAGTTTTCCGTTCAACGAAAAAATTAAATAATTTTTAGATATTAGAGTTCTAGAAGTATGCATCTAAATCGCAAACAGTTATCATTTTTAATTACCTTTTTCTCGATGGGGATTGTGGTGTTGATTTTATTCAACATTACCTTGGGGGAAGTTGGGAGTCAAGATGATGAATACATTGTAGAGATGATGCTGGCCGAAGAAGATATCGAAGAGCTTTTGAAGGAGAAGGAGATGCTTGAAAAAATGGCAGAAGCGGACCCAGTCAAAAGCCATATGGCCTATAACGAAACTGCAAAGCCTACCTACGGAGAACCTGAACCCCTGCAAACTTTAGAGGAATTAATGGCTGAACAGGCCGCGGCAGAAGATAGTGACCCTAACGACTTAATGGATGATGGAGAATACTCAGAACGTGTTAAGGAACTCAAGAAAAAAAGGGAAGAAGCCAAACAGAAATTAGGTGAAAAGGAAGCAGAAAAAAAAGAGTTTACAAATAATCTTGCTGCACGAAGAACTTCAGTTTCCTATTCTTTGGTAGATCGAAATAACTATAGATTACCGCCTCCAATTTACACATGTATCGAAGGTGGTAAAGTTGTTATCAACATCAAAGTAGATGCGCTTGGGAATGTAGCTGAAGCTGATTTTAACGAAAAAAGTTCAGGTACTTCAAATGGTTGTCTAGTTGACAATGCTATTGCATACGCTTTGAAAGCAAAGTTTAGCGGAGATTCAGGAAAACCTTCGCAGAAAGGTACAATCACCTATTTATTTCAGGGGAAGGCTCGCTAACAAATCTTCCAACACACTTTGCCCTTTATCTTTATTATACCAAACTTGAAGGTCTTGTTTGAACTCTGCGGTAAGCGTTCCGTGCTGTTCTTTATAATCTTCAACAAGTTGTGTTGCAGCTTTTGAACGTGGACCCCAACCTCCAATTACTTCTTTAGTAGCATCATCGATTGCAATTAACTTCGGAATAGACATACCCCCGTTGGTCAAAAATCGATTCATTAAATCAACATTTTCATCCCGAAGAATAATCTTCAAAGATATATTCGGATTCAACTGTGTTATTTTATGCATTACAGGAAGTGCTGGTGAAGCATCACCACACCAACTCTCGGTCAATACCAACCATGTAATTTTAGAATCGATTTTTGAAATCTTCTCTAGGGCTTCTTCACTGAACTTCAACGTCTTGTCCCAACGCTTCATGCGGCGGTCATTCAATTGAGTGTAGTTGGTCAGCGCTTCTGTTTGTTCTGGGCCTGTTGACTTTCCTTTTTCGGCCAATTGCTTTACCAACGTTCTATATTCAGTATATGAAACTGCCTTTGAAGTACTTTCTTGTATCAGCAATTCTGTTGTTTTTTCTACTATATTATTTTCCATAATTTTTTACAAAATTCAAAACTAACCCACAATATGATATCCTTTCATGAGATAAGTCATATTAGTAGATTTTATTCAAAAAACTTACAGGTTCTCAGGATTTACCGCCAAACTGTTGAATAGTTTCGCCTTGGTGTAATAGAATTTGTTTTGAACCGCTATTTGCTTCAGCTCGGCATCGATTAATTTACTTTCTCGAGAGTTGATCAAGAATAGGGAGCTTTCGCCAAAGCTGAATTTTCGCTCCTCTGCTGTTAAAAGCGTGCTGTAATTAGATACGATTTCATCAATCAATATATTTTGAGTTTCAAATGATTCCAATTCACGATATATCGCTACGATTTTATTCTGTAGGGCCACTTGGGCATTATCGAAATCAAACTTGGCATCTTTTAATTTGAACTTGGCCAATTTAAGGTCGCCCCTCTCCTTTCTCAAGAAAAGTGGGAATCGAAAACTTATTCCCCCCTTATATTCTTGTGTTTCAAAGGAGTTGATAAGCTCTGGGGTTTCCGTCAAGAAGTTATACTCCAAATCTATCTTGGGTAAAAGTTTATTCGCTTTCAGATTTTTTTCAACTCGGAGTCCGTCAATTTTATATCCCAAGGACTTTAATTTCGGATGGTTTTCTAGTGTAAAGCTATCCAAAGGTTTCCCGAGAATTTCCAAAGTAGTATCGATATCTCCATCAATATTGGTGTCTGGAATGACATTTGCCTGCACCTCCACTGGAATCTCATCATTCATCCATAGAAAATTCGATAACTCCAAAGAACGCTTCATCAGTTTCACTTTAGCTTGTTCTAAACTCAAAGCCCTATTTTGAAAAGCAATTTTAGCTTCGACCGTATCAATAGCGGCAATATCACCAGATAATGCTCGTTTTTTCGTGCCATCAAAACGAATGCCGGCATTTTCCAAGAAATTCTGGTAAATCGTAGCTTCGTTATAGGCCTGCAACCAATCAAAATAGGCTAATGATGCATCATATAGAATCTGGTTGACCAACAAATCACGGTCTGCTTTGGATTGCTCTCTGAAGTATTTGGCTTGCTTTAAAGTAGCCATACGCTCATTAATCCATAGACCTTGTCCTAGGGACATAGAAACACCAGCACTGTACAAACCATCTGTTGGAACAGACTCTGCAGGATTCAAAAAGTCACCATCGTTCTGTTCAAAATTTCCCTTAAGTTCAATTCCATACCAAGTGGGAATTTTGAAAGTTGCATTTAAACGGTCGTAATATTTCGTTCCCTTGAAATCTTTACGATTGTAGTCAACTTCAATTTTCGGGTCAAAACCACCTCGCGCCTTCATCAAATTCGCTTGACCCATGCCCAAAGTCAACTCTGCCTGCTTCGCAATTGGGTGAAACTTTTTTACATAACCCAAATACTCATTAAAGCCCAAAACTATAGAATCTTGTGCCTGAACTTTAAGCAAAGTGATAAAAAGAAGCAATATGAATGTGAAATAGTTTCGCATTTTATTTTTTTGCAGTTTTCATAGTTTCACCTTCCGGTTGATAGTAATTTGGTGGGAACCCATTCAATTGCCTCCATAGTTCATACCAAATCGGTACATCCTCAAGCAACGCGATAGTATAGGCTCCAGATCCTGCTCGTATATCCTTAGGCCAATCATGATCTTCGGGATCAGGAGCAAGTAACACTCTATATTTACCGTTGTCACTAATAAATCTTTCAACAGCTACCACTTCTCCCCCATACGTACCATAAGATACATTGGGCCATCCGCTAAAAACAATAGCGGGCCATCCATCAAATTGAATTCGTACTTTCTCTCCTAAGTGAATTAAGGGTAAGTCAAGCGGCTCAACGAAGGTCTCTACAGCCATATCAATATCCGAAGGCATAATACCTAAGAGGGCTTCCCCTTCCTTGAAGGTTTGACCAATACCACCTTGAAGGGCCTTATTGATGAATCCATTTTGAGGTGCCTGAATGTAGTACATCTTATTTCGTATCTCATAGTTGGCAAACTCATTTTCTAGCTTTGTCACTTGTGCTTCAGAATCAAATTGACTCGATTGTGCCGTGAACATATCGCTTTCTGCTTTTGAAATCTTGTTGTTATATTCATTTTGCACGCGGCTGATTTCTACCTGGGCATTAATGACTTCATTTTTAGCTGCAAGCAACTTATTCTCCTGAGATATCAATTTCGCCTGAGTCTCTTGTAATTTTAAACGTTTTTCTTCAACATCAGTTACTGCTTTTAGGCCTTCTGACTGCAACTGCGCTATCCGGTCATATTGCTTTTGAGCAATACTGATATTGGTCTTTGCAGCCTCTAAATCGATACTGTCGCTTTGCACCTTTAGATTTGACTGCATTAATTTGTTCTTAGCTTGTTCTAATTTCAACTTTCGCTCATTCGACAAAGATGCCATTTGATTGCGTAATGCTTTTACCTTGCCCTCATATGAGCTAACCGAGGCGCTTTTAGCCTTAATCTGATCGCCGGTACGCTCTACCAAATTTGGGTCAAAATATTCGTTTTTGACTTCAGAAATGAACAAGATGGTGTCGCCCTTCTTGACGTAATCACCTTCTTGCACATACCACTTTTCAATTCTACCCGGAATTGGTGATTGTATCGTCTGAGGCCTCTGGTCGGGCTTCAAGGTGGTCAAGTAGCCATTGCCTCGAATGTTCTGCGTCCATGGTAAGAAAAGGACAATAAGCCCGAAGATGGCAGACCCCAGCAAAAAACGATTAAAGTGCTTGTAATGCCTTTGATGAAATACCTTGTCCGTTGATTTGAAACCTGTTAGATGGACTGTTTTGTTTAATGGATTTTTAGAGATGTTCAGCATAACTTTTAGTTTACGGAAACGATTTTTCCATGATCCATAGTGATGATTTTTTCGCAGCGACCAATCCATTTTTGATCCTGACTAACTACTACCAATGACCATGGATTGCTTTTATCAATTAAGAAATTCATTATACTCAGGGCATCAATTTCATCGAACTGATTTAAAGGATCTTTGAGTAACAATAATTTCGGTTTATGTACTACACTTCTAGCCAAAACAATTTTTTTAGCTACCGTATTGGGTATTTGCTTGCCTTCCGGATAAATTATGGTATTTAATCCTTTAGGCTGTTTTTTAACGAACTCTTGCAAACCAACAGATTCTATGGCCCATTGTAAGTCCTTCTGTGGAATAGTCTTATCGCCAAAAGTTATGTTCTCAAGAATAGTTCCTTCAAACGGACTTTCTTCTAACAATGATTGCCCTATGAAGGAACGATAATGATTCGGGTTGATGCCCCTTAATGAGGTATTATTAATATAAATATCCCCGTCACTAGGTTCTAGAATACCGGCAATCAATCGAAGAAGCGTAGACTTGCCCGAACCGTTTGAACCAACAATTAGTTGCGTGCTTTTTGGCTCGATTTTCATCGAAATATCCGTCAAAATATTCTCATTCCCGTTAACACCAAATGAAACATCTTCCAACTCCACATTAAATTCATCAGTTTCCGATAATGGAAATTCTCCTTGTTGATACTCTAAATCTTTATCTACAACTTGGCCCAGTTTTTCTAAAGAAGTTAACAAATCATAAAAAGTTTCTAGGCCTCGAATGAGTTTCTCAACCGAGCTTATTACTAAAAGAATAATAATTTCTGCTGCTACAAACTGACCAATGTTCATTTCTTGGTTCAATACTAAAAGCCCTCCTATCAACAATAGTCCACCTGTAACCAAAACCTTAAACCCAATCATTTGAATAAATTGAATGACCAGAATACGAAAATGACTCTCCCGAGCTTCTAAATAATCAGTCACTAGCAAATCATTCTTGTCCACTGCTAAGCTGGTTTTGCCCGATAGTTTAAAACTAACAAGAGACCTTGCTACTTCCTGAATCCAATGGGCAACCTTATACTTTTGTTGTGATTCGTTCAAACTGGTATCCATTCCCTTTTGTACGGTGAACTTAAAAACCACATAAATAAGAAGTAGTAATAGTATCCCGTAGATTATAAAAAAAGGATGATAGAAGGATAACAATAATAGTCCGAAAATAATCTGTAGCACCGAAGCAGGAACGTCTAATAAAACTTTAGATAACCCTTTCTGTACATTCAAGGTGTCAAAAAAGCGATTTGCTAGCTCTGGCGGATAGTAATCGCGGAGCTCGCTCATCTTAATTTTTGGGAATCTGTACGTAAACTCAAATGATGCCCGGGTAAAAATCTTTTGTTGTAAATTTTCAATAATACGTATTTGCATCAATTGCAGAATACCTCCAAAGGCAACTCCCCCTGTCACTAAAATAACCAGGATAACCCATGAAGTGCTTATTTGAGCACCCTGAATTAAGTTGATAATGGCTTGAATTCCCAAGGGCAATGAAAGGTTGACAAACCCTGCGAAAATAGCATAGTAAAAGGTCTGTAAAACATCCCTCTTGTCCAGTTTCAACATACCTATTAGCCTCTGCCAAGAGGTTAAAACATTTTTAGCCATATGCTTTGATTATTTAAGTAGGGTTGTTACCAAATGAAGAAAGTATTTGGTAGGATCATCATTTTTATGACAGTCAGTTAAAGAGCTAAAGTGGTCTTTCAAAAAATGTTGGTGCAGAGACCCTTCTAAAATAGTGCTGGCCAAACTACTTGGATAGGCATAATCTTTATTTACAGCATTTACCATTTCACTAATTCGCGACACCAATCTTTTATATATCACAAAATAGCCTTCCTTATTTTCTGTATCGACTTCCTTCGTCAAATATGATTTTGAATACTCATTGATTACGATTTTATTCAACAAGACTTCATTGATATGAGAAAAAGCGGAATCTTCCACTGTGGATTTAGTAACGATTTCTATTGCTTTTTCTAACTTTTTAAAAGGGTCAGTAATGCTATTGGTTGAAAAAACCAATTGATATTCCAACCATCCCCAATACCATGAAGCTAGGTACAAAAGCAGTTTGTGTTTATTCTCGAAATAACGATATATCGAACTCTCATTCGAACCAATTTTTAACCCTAACTTTTTGAACGTGAAACTTTCAAAACCTATTTCATCAATCATTAATATGCTCTGCTCAACAATACGTTTGCCTAAATCTGAAGACTCAGGATCTTTAAGGTATATTTTTTCATTAATTCCGATTTTAACAGATTGTAAAAGCCTTTCCATATGCACTTAGGTTTGAATCGAATTGCAAATATAATAGTATTACTATTATATTATAATAGTTTAACAATCATTTAACGAAAGTAAAACTGTTGTAGTATTTGAGTTCTTTTATTTTGTTTTTCACTTCTTTTTTCTGCTATCTTTATTTCAATAACTAAATACATGGAAAAACATAGATGCGGATGGTGCGAAGGCGATAAACTTTACGAAGCCTACCATGACCTAGAATGGGGTGTACCGGTAAAAGACGATGACACATTGTTCGAATTTTTGATTTTAGAGACTTTTCAAGCGGGTTTAAGCTGGATTACTGTTCTAAAAAAAAGAGAGAATTTCAGAAAGGCATTTGATCGCTTCGATTATAAGAAAATTGCTAAATACGATCAAAAGAAAAAAGAAACGCTTTTACAGGATGCGGGTATCATTCGCAATAAACTAAAAGTAAATGCAACAGTTACCAATGCCCAAGCCTTTATGGAAGTTCAAAAAGAATTTGGAAGTTTTAGCAAATACATTTGGGGGTTTGTTAATGGAAAACCCATCAAAAATAAAATCAAGAATTACAAAGATGCACCGGCAAATACGGAGCTTTCTGATGCACTGAGCAAAGATTTAAAAAAAAGAGGATTTAAATTTGTTGGAAGCACAGTTGTATACGCGCACATGCAGGCTACGGGAATGGTAAACGATCATGAGCTTAGTTGTTTTCGATATAATGAAGTTTAAAAAACGATAATGAGAAGCCAAATTCCTATGGGCATATTACTTCCCCTATTTCTATTATGGGGATTGTTCGCTTCTGCCCAATACAAGTACGAACGTGAGTACCGTATTCGTAAAGTTCAATTTCCTGAAAAAGCACTGGACTATATTCAAGAGAAATTGATAGATGCAAAACGCATAAGATTTTACAAAGAAACCGATAGTATCAAAGTAAGTTATGAGGCGAAATTCAAAAAAGACCGGCTTTGGTATAGTATTGAATTTGATAAAGAGGGCATGCTTGAAGACATCGAAATTCTTATAAATCCTCCTGATATCCCGAATGATTCCTTCAACAAAATACAGGAGTATTTATCTGGTAATTTCAAGAAATACCGTATTAAAAAAATACAGCAGCAATATGCGTTTTCGGAATCAGAATCACCTGAAACTACAATCAAGAACGCATTTCAAAACCTAATGCTTCCTTCAATCAACTATGAATTGATTGTCTCCGGAAAAAAGGAAAAGACTACAGAGCAGTTCGAAGTGCTGTTTGATGCCGAAGGCAAATTCAAATCCATCCGACAATCACTTCCGCCTAATTATGACCATGTACTTTATTAGAGGTGCGTGTTTATGCTTCGCATTTCTGGGCTTTCAACACATGATGGCGCAGGAAAATTTCACTGGACTATTTCAACCTAAAATTGCTGTCAATTACGAAGTATCCGATAATTACAAACACAACTTCTCGATAGCCCAACGCAACTACTTCTATCAAAACGAAGTCTTTGGTATTACCACAAGACAGATAGATTTGGTTCATTTCTCCAATCTAAAGGTAAAAGACGACCAAAGTATTGCCCTTGGAATTCAATACCGCATTAGAGAAAATTTCGAGGTTGATAAATTGAATGAACTACGGTTTACGCAGCAGTATAATATCACCCATAAGCCTCGAAATGTACGTTTCGGACATCGTTTTCGTGCACAGCAACGAATCACTTCAGCCTTGACCGTTCATCGTTTTAGATACCGATTTGCCATTGATTTTCCTTTAAGCGGAGAACAGTTAGACGTGGGAGAACCCTATTTGATTGTAAATACCGAAGCTTTGTTGAGTGTTGCCCGAACTAAACTACCACAATATGACCAACGCATTAGTGCGAACATCGGCTGGTTGGTGGCACCAAAAACTAAACTACAGGCAGGGTTACAATATCGAATTGAGGATTATACGCATCAAACCCGTTTCGAATTTTTTATACACACCAATTTAATTGTGGCTTTGTAAAATTTCAATAAACGCTGCACGCTGAATCTCTTCCGCTCCCAAACTTTCAAGATGCTTTGTGTAGAGTTGGCAATCGATAAGTCCGTCCTTCTCTTGATATTCTTGAGCAAGTCTTACGAAAGCAAATTTTGAAGCGTTGCTCGATGAGCTGAACATACTTTCCCCACAAAAAACATTGCCCATAGCAACTCCGTATAAGCCGCCAACAAGTTTTTCATCTTCCCATACCTCATAAGACTTTGCATATCCCTTTTCATGTAATTTCAGATATGCCTTTTTCATTTCATCTGTAATCCAAGTGCCTTCTTGACCTACTCTTTTAATCGTGGAACATGACTCCAAAACTTTTTCAAAACAGGTATTTTTTGTCAAGCGGAACTTATTCCCATTTAGTACTTGTTGCATACTCTTGGAAATTTTTATTTTATCAGGGAACAAGACCATTCTAGGATCGGGGCTCCACCAAAGGATCAAGGAATCTTCATTAAACCACGGAAAGATTCCATTTTGATATGCCAGCACCAGACGCTCAGGAGATAAGTCGCCTCCAACTGCCAACAGTCCTTCCGCATTGGCTTTCTCAACAGATGGAAATTCCAAACGTTCAGAAAGGAAGAACATCGGATTATGTTGCGAATCTTTTCGCATAGGTACTTTTATTTTTCTTTAAATGTACTGAAAACGAGCTAGAAGACCATTAGACCTAGGAGATAAATACAACTTCCCACTAACATGAACAGTAATGAATACGGTAAGATTTCTTTTGCTTTCAATTTGGTAATGCCGAGTAAAGGTAAAGCCCAAAAAGGTTGTAGCATATTGGTGATTTGGTCGCCGTAGGCCAAAGCCATGACCGCCTTGTTCAATGGAACATTCAATTGTAATGCAGATTCTAAAATCATCGGCCCTTGTACGGCCCATTGCCCTCCTCCACTTGGCACAAAGATATTTACTAGACCAGCGCTAAAAAAGGTGAAAATCGGCAATGTTGTTTCACTAGATATGGATACAAAAAAATCTGAAATGCCATTAATCATGCCACTGTTCGACATGACTCCCATAATTCCAAAGTACAAGGGGAACTGAATCAAAATTCCGGCCGTATCGCCTATAGCCTCCTCAACGGCATGAAGAAAGCGCTTTATACTTCCGTGCATTATCAGGGCGAGTCCTAACATAAACAAATTCAGCATATTTGGAACGATATTCATGGTCTTCATAAGAGGACTATACTGCAACACGAAGGCAGCTAAAATCAAAAATCCGAAACCTACTGACAACCAAGGCGATCTATCTAAACGTTCAGCACCTTTGGGTCTATCTTCATTATCTGAATCAAAACGATAGGTTGCTAAATTTGTAGAAGTGGTTTTCGTTTTCTTCCCCAATCGAAAAGCCAACAAAGAAATGGCTATCAGAACAACTAAAAATATAAGGAGGTTGTTCATGCTTAACACGGTTTCAGCGGTAGGAATCGTATCAGGAAGCTGACTGAGAGCCTCCGAAGAAAGCACATCATTCATTAAACTCTGTATATGTCCACTCTCCGAAACTTTAAGCGGAGCTGATCCACTAATACCCCCATGCCAAACCATCAAACCCACATAACCACAAGCACCGATTAATGGATAGTTGATGGGAATAGTATTCTTCTGGGCATATTCACCAACTTTACGGGCCAAAATGGCCCCAAATACGAGTCCCAGCCCCCAATTGAAAAAGGAAACCAGCATCGTTGGTAGGGCAACTAAAAGTGCGGCGTTTGCCGAGCTTGTCACCAAGCTAGTTAAGCGTAAAATCAGCTTTTCAAAAGGCCGACTCAATACCAAGACATGACCTAATACTAGAATCAACATCATCTGATAGGCAAAAACAAGCAGATCATTGTTCCAAATTCCATTCTCCCAATACGATAAAATGGTAAACAAATGATTATCGTCAGAAGTGTTCTCAGTCAAAATCAAAGCAAAGCCAAAAGTTGTTAAGGTTAGCAATACTGCCAAAGTAAAGGGTGAGGGTAAAAACCTCCGGAATATATTTTCTATGAATCGAGTTACCTTCATTTGAACAAGGTAACTAGAAAGATGAGAAAATAAAAAACCCTAGCTGAAATATCAGCTAGGGCTATATTGTAAAGATTCCCGCCTTTACTGAAATGAATTCAGCACAGACGCGGGAATAACAAAGAGTTTATTTAGAACGGTAAATCGTCGTGCTCCTCCTCGTTTAAGTTATCTGCCGGAGCAAATGCTTCTGCTGGCGGCACTGGTGGCATTCCTTCCGCAGGCTGATCCGCTTGTAAACTTTCAATACGCCAACCTTGAATAGAGTTGAAATATTTTACCTCACCTTGAGGGTTCGTCCATTCACGACCTCTTAAGTTAATACTTATTTTAACTGATTGACCAACAGCATAGTTGTTCAAAAGGTCAGTTTTGTCTTGTACAAACTCGACCATAATATGTTGTGGATATTGCTCTTCTGTAGTTACTACAATTTCGCGTTTTCTGAATCCGTTATTACCAAATGTTTGGGTCTCTCCGACCATTTTTACCTTTCCTTGAATTTCCATGATTATGAATTATATGTGAACTAATTATTTCGAGCTAAATGTACTTTTATTCATATAATTCACCTAGAAAAAATTCAACAAGTTATTAAAGATTATGAGCGGCTATATTTTGTAGTAAAACTTGATTCCTAAGGATGGGTTTGGAAGAAAATCTCTTCCTTCATTATCGTAGGGTCCAGCAAACCATTCCCTGAAAATATCATCGGCTTGCGGATTGATAACATTTGAATATTGCTTATTTGCAATGCGAAAGCCAATTCCACCAAAGAAATTAAAACCAAAATGTTTCCCAATATCTAAGAAAAGGCCAAATTTAAAATGCATTCCATATTTCTGACGCGTAAAATCTGCTCTATCAAAACGAATGTCTCCATTATTTTCAGAACTATAATTTCCATTTATAAAAACATGGTCTTGGTCAATATAGAAGAGTTCTGCAGCTATATACTTTAAGGTTTTAGCTTCCGGATTAAATATGTAATGGATCTCGGGGCGCACTTCCCAAAGGGAATAGTCTACTCCGATATTGGCATCTGAAGCAAATGAAGTTCCCTTGGCACCAAAACCAACATCTAAACCAGCCTTCCAGTGCGGTGCAATATGTTGTGTATAACCAAAACGCAAACGGGGGGCATAAAGGTCTGCAATCGGCCAAAGGCTAGCGGTTATGTAAGAATTTGTATTTGACGAGAGTTTACTTTCGCTTTTTTGAGCGAACAAACCAGTGCCCATAAGAAACAAAAGACAAACCAATTTAAAAGACTTCATATGGGGTTATTTATGCATTAATATATTGCATAAACAACAGCTAACTTTTGGGATACCCTACTATGTATGTCCCTAATTTTTTTCCATTTGCCTTTTTTGCTGGGCCATGCTCCCAATAAAAATTGTTCTTGCCTAGGCCTTCCAAAAGTTCATCTATATCTTTTAAAGCATACATTCTTGGAAGTGATGCCTGCCCGTCCCAAGCATAGCAAATTGGAATGATTGGTATCAAATAGGTAAACACAATTTGTCGCCAAGTCAAAGGTCTTACAAAGGGAGTCATAAACCAGGTCATGACCATTATAATCACTAAAGAAATAGGAAGTAAAATAGCCCAGATTAGCACCGGAATTTTATTTTCTGCCATTTCATAAATTAGTATCGGTTGTTGGTGCTCTTCTGCAGATTCTAAAATTTTACGTGCCTTATGAGGAGGCATATGATGAAAACTATTAATCAGCGTTTTGAGTCCGTTTGGAACAGAGCTCATTTCAGTCGCATCAACTGGAGTTTCCAAATAGGTAATATTATCAGCTGTATTTTCATTGAACCTTCTTGCGACCTCTTTGTTCGGGTATAAATCCGTCATAACTAGTTCGAGATGTCGCAGACTATCCAATTCACGCAGCGCTTTCATTGTATCTGGCATAGCGCCACTTGAACCCGAACCTAAATCAACTATTTTAGTGAGGTTTTTTTCCTTTATGACTCGATATATCAGATAAGCAAGTACTTCACTTATGCCCATCATTTTATGAAGCACCATAATCAAATTGGTCATGCAGGTTCGTAACCATACCGGAAACCAATCATAATCTTCAAACTCAAATAATTGTATACGTTTCATCCGTCCTTTTTTATAAAAAGTTACTTTATGAGCAAATGTATTTGTCCTATCGGGGGATGTTCCTACTTCATATTTGACCTAATGGGCCAATAACACTTTCCAAGCGGAAAGCACATCATTATTTTTTAGATATTCTTGTGCTTTCAATTCAATCTGATCACGTTCTCCACCACTTAAAAGAGTTCGAATCTCAATTTGAGAAGATACAAAATTTGCTACCTCATCGTTCGTAGGAATCTGTTCTACATTACCCAACATACCCAAATCATTCCCGGTTAAAATCTTGCTTATTCGAATGCGCTCAGGAATCTGGTCTATTCCAATACCCAATGAAGAAAGGGGTTTAGGCACCTCGAACATGCCTAAATTGGCGCGGCTATACCAATTACCTCCCATTCTTGCAACTTGGTCGATTTTATGCTGGTCAATACTTCCCTTTTCATCCAAAATAGAATTGTGAATGTGTATTTTCACAACCTCGGAAAAGACTAGATTTCCTGCACCACCATCTTCTCCCAAAGCCTCAACCTTCGTTACTTTACATTCAAATTGCACAGGTGATTCTGCCACACGATACGGTGTAACCTTATCAGATTTCAGCATGGTTAATCCCGCTTTTTTAAACTCATTGATGCCTTCCCCGTATTCTGTACTAGACAATGACATCTGTTGTACGATGTCATAATTTACAATATTGATAACCACTTCTTTGGTGGCCAAAACATTTTCTAGCGTATGCTTTGTGGTTTTATTTCTAACACGTAGTGCAGGTGAAAAAATGAGAATTGGTGGATTTGCACTAAATACATTAAAGAAACTAAAAGGCGATAAATTCGGATTTCCATTTGTATCTATCGTACTTGCAAAAGCAATGGGTCTAGGTCCTACAGCACCCAAAAGATAGCCATGCAATTTAGGTGTAGTCAACTCTTCTGGAAGAAAAGAAATCATGTCTGTCATAGTGGTATAAAGGTACATAAATTGTAAGGATAGAAAATGGTCTTAAAATAGGTTTACGAACGATTTTCTGCTTTTTCCACTATCTTTGAAAGTAGACCGCTATCTGATGAAATTTAATCCTAAAAATAAGACTTCAAACGTTGTTTTATTGATATCTGCATTTGTCGTTGTAAGCCTGATTTTATGGAATACTCTTAGCTTTTTCACGAAATTTAAGGAAGAAGAGCGTCAGAAAATGGAGATATGGGCCACTGCTCACTCTGAATTGTTACAAGCATCTCTAGACGACGACCCTGGCGAATTGCCTCTTAAAGTATTTCAGAACAACACTTCAACCCCGATGATACTTGTCAACAAAGATGGGTCTATCAAAACAAACAACATGCCCAAAGAAGTTGTTGAAGACACCGCTTATATCAAAGAAAAAATCTTAAAATTTAGCAGTGAAAACACCCCAATAAATATTGACCAACAAGGTGAACATCTGGCAACGCTATATTACGGAAATTCTGAGGTGTTGAATAAATTGAAATACTATCCCATAGCCCTTCTTTTGATTATTTTACTTTTTGGAGCTGTTATCTTCTTTTTCTTCAAGACGAATAAAGCCTCTGAGCAAAACAAATTGTGGGCGGGTATGGCGAAAGAGACCGCGCATCAGATTGGCACACCATTGTCTTCACTGCTTGGCTGGAATGAGCTTTTGAAAACAGAAAATATCAATCCCGATATAACCAAGGAGATTGAAAAAGATATTTCGCGATTGGAAATGATAACGGATCGGTTTTCAAAAATTGGCTCCTTGCCTAAACTTGATGAGTACGATATCGTGCAAGAAACCAAAGAAGCTTATGAATATTTGAAACTAAGAAGTTCAAAACTCATTCATTTTTCTTTTGATTCAAAAATAGATGCGCAACAGGTGATGCTGAATCATTCACTTTACAATTGGACAATTGAAAATTTAGTAAAGAATGGAATTGATGCTATGAAAGGTCGTGGGAGTATTGGAATTCAAATCGTTCCTGACGGTAATTATGTGAATATTTTAGTTTCAGATACCGGTCATGGTATTGCAAAAAGCGATTATAAAGCTATCTTTAACCCAGGAGTAACCTCTAAAAAAAGAGGTTGGGGTCTCGGACTCTCATTGGTAAAAAGAATTGTCGAAGAATATCACCAAGGAAAAATTAAAGTGCTCTCATCAAGCAAAGAAGGCACAATAATGCAAATTTCCTTAAAAGTAAATACTTAGAATATGGCAACCGGAAAATTGGTAGTTATAAAAGATTTTGATTTAAGTAATAATTGCCCAGAGTGTTTCAACCAAGATTTGAAGCTTACCTTTTATCAAAAGCATGTCTACGGAAAACTTTTTCATCGCACGACAAATCAAGTTACGAATCAGATAATTTGTAATAAGTGTGGGTCTGATATTTATCCTGCGAAATGGACAGATGATATTGAACGTATTTTTAATTATTATCAGAAAATGGCGGTGCCAGAAAAGTCTTCTTTAAAGTTCACAACACTTTTCTACGTTTTGATTTTAGTAATAATTGCCCTTGCGGGCGCAGCGTCCTATCTTTTCTATGAAGGAATTCTTACAATTTAAATCGAATCCTTTCTGCTATCGCCTCAAATTCATTCTTTTCGAGACTGACTTTACTTTGAAAAGTAGCATCTTTCATTTGATTTAACGGTATTAAATGTACATGAGCATGTGGGACTTCTAATCCAATTACAGATATTCCAACACGTTCGCAAACCATTGAAGATTCAATGGCTTTTGCCACTTTTCTCGAAAATTTCATTAATCCCATAAACGTCTCCTCATCCAAATCGGTAATTTTATCCACTTCTTTTTTAGGAATACAAAGCGTATGCCCTTTTGCATTCGGATTGATATCAAGAAAAGCAAAGAAGTTTTCATCTTCGGCAATTTTATAGCAGGGTATGTCTCCGTTTATGATTTTTGTGAAAATGGTTGGCATGTCGTACGTATATTTTTACGAACTCAAATATACATAAAAGCCTTCTTCATATTTCTAGCTTTTTAGGCCTTTATATTTTCTATACGAAAAAACCAAAGGTACCAGGGTCAATACTGCCATCCCAACAAGAAAAACAATAAAACTGGACTCTACTGGAAGTATTAAAACCAATAAAGTTAGCAAGGCGCCTCCAAAAAACCATAGTTTACCAGCCATTTGATGCGTTTCCTTCCATACTGTCTCGTTTTCTAAAGTCCATGGTGTTTTGATTCCTATAAAGTAATTATGCTTTACGGCAGGAAAATAATTCCCTAATCCCACAATCATGAATCCAAATAAAGCCAAAAGAGCTTTGATACTTGATTCAGACTGATTTTGAGCTGAATACAATGCAAAAACAGCCAAAAGAGACATTATCAAAATCATGAAAAACTTTATGCGATAAAACTTCTTTCCCATTTTTTGAAGTTTTTTCTTAGGATCAATCATTGGTAGAACTAAAAAAAGAATATAAATAAAGACCGGTATTGTTATGAAAAAAATGATAAATGGTTCTTTGCTTCCCCAACCATCAATTTCACCTTTAAGATTCCAATGAGTCGGTATTTTCTCCGGTAAAGAATTCCATAGATACAGTGCATAAACAATTGGCAAAGCAGTAGTTGCTAAAAGCGGAATTTCTTGTTTCAAATCGTATTTCATTTGATTAATTTTTTAAGGTTAAAATCCACTGAAAAATATCATCAACAATAGTTGTGTTGATACTATAGGAGACAAATTGCCCTTTTTTTTCACTAGTGACTAAATCCGCTCTTTTCAAAATATCTAAGTGATGCGATATACTCGGTTTTGAAATATTGAACCGGTCTGCTATCTCTCCTGCTGTCAAGTCTTTTTCCTTTAACATCATTAGTATTTCTCTTCGGGTACCGTCGTTTAGTGCTTTGAAAATATTATTCACTTTATTTATATATTTAGACAAATATCTAAATATTATTTCAATAAACAAAAAAACCAGCTACTAAGGCTGGTTTAAACTATAATTTACGCTATTTCTATGCTCTTGTAATCTCTAAAATATCAAATTTAATCGTCCCGTTAGGCACTGTGATTTCAGCTATATCACCGACTTCTTTACCCAATAAACCTTTACCAATAGGAGAGTTTACTGAAATTTTTCCTGATTTTAAATCCGCTTCACTTTCGGCTACCAAAGTGTACTTCATTTCCATGCCATTGTTCTGGTTTTTCAATTTTACCGTCGACAATACCAAAACTTTTGAAGTGTCTAACTGCGATTCATCAATTAAACGAGCGTTCGCCAAAGTATCTTCCATTTTCGAAATACGCATTTCCAACAAGCCTTGGGCTTCTTTGGCCGCATCATACTCCGCATTCTCAGATAAATCACCTTTATCCCTTGCCTCTGCAATTGCTTGAGATGCCTTTGGTCGTTCAACGTCTCGAAGATGGTTCAATTCATCTTTCAAATTTTTTAAGCCCTCTGCTGTATAATAAGATACGTTACTCATAACTTCTGCGTTTAATAGGTGAACTCATTTCTAATTTTCAATTGGGGACTGAGCTCAATAAGAAAATCCTCTAAATTGAACCGTGCCTGCACGATTATTAGAGAGGATTTACGGCAAATATACATTTTTTTTGCTCAATTTTGTAGCAGACATCCTACGAAAAGACACTACTATATGAAACGAATTTGGGGCCTTATACTAATTATTTGCTTGCTTTCTTGCGACAAAGAAAGAACCAATCGGAATCCGTTTTTGCAAGAAATCGGTTTTCAGTTTGAGCTCAATCTCAACCTTCCCTTGTATAGTCCGTTGACTAACTCCGGTAGCTCCATTTATGTTGGGAATACCCAAGTAGGTACTCGCGGTGCATTTGTTACAAATACCGGTTTTGATGTTTTTCGCGTTTTTGAGGCCAGTTGCCCTAATCATGCACCCAATGAATGTTCAACAATGACTTTAAATGGAATTGTAGCCACTTGTTCTTGCGAAGATTTCGAATACAGTACGATTACTGGGCAACTATTGAACAACCCTGACGACGGAACTAGATATTTTGACATGTTAGAATATCGAGCCTCTTTTAATGGGTCTAATCTTGTTATTATTTCGAATTAGTGGAAGCATAGGCGATTTTCAAGTGAAATTTGAAAAGCGCCCAAATTGTATCCCTGAATTCTAATTTTCTATAATTTTCGAAGATTCAACAGAGCTAAAGTCCCCATTATAACGACAATGAATAATGTTGGCATCAATATGTAAACCCAGTTAACATAAGAGGTCGGCTTATAAAACTTGGCCGCATGATTTTGCCAATCAACGGAATCTGCAGGGTTATTGTCAAAGACTTTCGGATAAAAATTTACCCGTAAACCTTCGTGAAATTCCTTTAGTCCTTTCAAAAATTCCAAATGACCTATCATATCAGTGCCCGCCACGCTATTGAAACTTAGTTGTGCGTGCATCGTTGGGATAAAAAGAGCCACTTTTTCACTCACTGTATTGCGCAGCATGACTTTTTCCATCATTTCATTGCTGGTTTCTTCAGCAGCTAAGTCGCCCATATGCTGCATTCCGTAATACCAAATCCAGCTGAATTCTTCTTCTGGAACTGTATACCCTTTATATTGGGGATAGGCTTCAAAAAAACCAGTCATCGTGGCATCCTTCTCCATGTCCCATTTTTCATGATATCCATCACGTTGTTCAACCATAGCTTCAAGCGCTTCAGGAACTTGATAGGTATTGAGTACATAATTATTCACCATTGCAGGTATCAAAACCGTCAAAACAACCCAAATCGAAATTAATGCCAAAGCATTAAAACTAGAGTTTTTTCGAAATGACACTACAAATAAGCATAAGGAACTCCAAAAGAATACATACAAGATACTTTGAAGGAATATTGCCCAAAAATTTTCGTTCATTGGAATACTAAGAACACCATTGGCCAATAGAAGTAAGAAAATCAATATAGCAAACACAAAAAGTATACGTATACCGAGTTTTTTAAGTAAGAATTTAGCTTTACCTGAGGTTTGAGCAGTTAAAATTCGCCAAGTTCCTAGTTCTTTTTCTTCAGAATACAAGTTAAAGGTCATGGCGATAAGCACCAATGGAAAAAGATAGATGATGACAAAGCCTAAGTCTAGATTTCCCGACATCAATAGCGATGGATTTTCAAAATCCGTATCGTATTTCTGCCCTTCCAATCCACGAATGGTTACCGCTTGCAATAGCGGGTTCACATCACTTTGACCAATTGAAATGGCACCAATGTTACTGGGTTGTTTTATCAAGGTAAAGCGCAGATAATACAGCAATAAACCCAAGTCGTCATTGTGGTAATCAAGATTTCTTTCAATGCTCTTCTGTTGAAATTCCTGAGCAGCGAGAATTGCTTTTTCTTGTTTTACTAAATACTGCTTGCCAATTAGAATGCTAATTACTCCAACGGTAATCAGTAAGACTAGGCTTATCAGGAATATTCTTGTTCGAAAAAACGATTTAAACAATAAACTATACATCTAAATGGCCTTAAGGTTAGTGGATATTCTTAAAAGTCCGTAAAATGCCACCACTCCCCATAATAACAAGGCGAAGATGGAAATTTTCTCGTTCTGAAAAACTTTGGAAACCGATAGTAAATCATATTTAAAAGGTGGAAATTCCTTCCAATAATTATTGGAAATAACGTTAGGTCCTTCTTTTCCCTTATTGGGAATCAAATCCATCTGTAATTGGTTCATTTCTTGCGCCAAATTATAGCGATACGTTTCCGCCTTTGATTTGAAGTACAGAAACGATTTAAAATCTGTTCCCGAAAAAGCCATCGACAAATTCTTAATAGCCGTGTACGGATTTACAAAGGCGGAATAGCGTTCCAAATTGTTTTGTTGTTGGTAGACTTGATATAAACGCTCTTGATGGTCTTTGTAAATCTCAGTGCTTAATTTTTCACCTTGAGCCATAATAAATCCACTGTAGCTAAAAGGCAAGTCTTCTACCTTTTCTACCTTGTAAACCAGCAGCACGGAATCTTTTAACGCCTTAAAATGTGGGTCATCCGGATTATGGCTATCGCCCTGTTGAATCAAATCATGTTCAACAGCTGTCTCCATTTCAATTTTAGAGGGAGTAGGATATAGGTAATACCCCATGGCCTGTAGCGATTTAGGTACGATGATTACAAATAACAACCAAATACCCAAAAGTTTTACCAATGCTCCTTTAGCTGTTATACTAAAAGCCGACACCAAAATGGTAATGGTACTGAGAATGGCAAAAAACAATACATAAGAAATGAGGAGAACCGCATATCTTGATACGTTATCCTGAAACATGCCATTATGCGATTCTATGAGTACAAAAAACAGTACCAAAAGAAAAATCGAAAAAAGAAAGATTAGGGATAAGCCAAATAGCCCTAACCACTTTCCAAAAACAATTTCTTTTCGGCGAATACCTTGGCCAATCAAGAGTTTCAGAGTGCCATTTTCCCGTTCACGGGCTATGGCTGCAAAACCCAAATAAAAGATTAGTAGAGGAACAATAACTTTTAAAAGCATTGCTAAACTCACTTCACCAAATCGCAGAAGCCCTGTTGACATGCTAGCTTCTGAAAAGTTAACTGTGTTCTGCTTGTGCGCCTCTAAGAAGATGGCATTCCCCACAAAATTTTCCATTCCCAAATCAAAAACACTTAGCACATGTTTTAGCCGAAGGGCAAAAGAACCATAGTGCGCCATACGATGCGGGTGCTTATCGGGATTATTTTCCCAACTTTCCTGCACCTCTTCTTGAATTCCTGTTCTTGTGAAGTTCTGGTCGTGATAATTTTCCCAGCCTGTATAAGCAGAAAAAACCAATAAGAATACCATCAGACCCAAAGCTACATGCATAACTTTGGACCTAAAAGCATCTTTCCATAGTTGTCGTGCCAACAAATAGATAACATTTTTTCGCATTACTAAAATTTGTAAGTGGCGTTAAGTAAAACATTTCTTGGCGCACCTGGACCTAACCTAGAAGGGTTAAGACCACCCAACCAATAGGTCTCATCAAATAAATTGTTCAACTTCAAAGTCAATTGAATACCTGTATTATTAGGCCTATAATATACAGCAGCGTCAAAAATCGTGTAGGATGGTAGTAGTACCCTATCGGTGGCGTAAGTTGGATTGTACCATGTAAATCTTTCAGCTACATGCTGAGCACCAAAACCAATGCCAATGCCTTTTAGGGTAGTATTCATAAAATCATAGCGTCCCCAAAAATTGGCAGTGTGCTTTGGCGCTCCTCCGATTGGTTCTCCAATAAACTCTTCTATGGCATCTTCTACAATTTCAGCATTTGCAAAACCATAAGACGCGGTAAGATTAAAGTTTGGTGCTACGTAACCTGAAATATCCATCTCAAAACCTGTACTTCTCTGCTCACCTCGTGTTGTCAGGTTATCTAAATCATAGGTATCCCCCAATAAGAGATTTTTTTGAGTGATATTAAAAATGGAAAGGTTGGCAAATATTTTCCCGTTTAAGAATTCTCCTTTTGCACCTACTTCCGTTAAGCTACTTTCTAAAGGGTCAAATCTGGCAGGTGAAGCAGCCCAAAAGAAACCTTCCGCAGTTGGTGACAATGAAACTGTATTGGTATGCGGTTGAAACCCTTCCAGGTAGGTTGCATACGCACTAATACTATTCGAAACTTCATAGGTTACACCTATTCGAGGTACAAAAGCATTAGTTTTAAATTCTTCTTCATCCCCTTTATAATCAAAAATATCAGTGAACGATTCATAGCGCAAGTTCAATAAAGCTGAAAATTTGCCTACTTTAAATTGGTTTTGAATATAAAAACCGCCTGAAGTATTCAAATTAGCAGGTATTGATAATTCAGAAAGATTATAATCGCTGACATCTCTAGCACCATTAAAAGGATTAGCTAAATTAAAAAATGCTGCTGCTGGTTGCGGAATGGTAACACCATCAACAACAATTTGTTCAAAATTAGCTGCATTGGCTGGGTCAAAATTAGACTGCCCACCACCGACGGTTAAATATCTTCTGGCACGCAAGAAGCCAGCTCCGATTTTTCGTTCCCAACGCGTAGCATCATAGCCCACTAATAGTTTATTGGTAACCTTATTACTTTTTATATCATAGGTAAAATACGCACTGAAATTATCGGTTTCCCAATATTGTTGCCGTTCATCATATCGCAATCTTGCTAGGGTAGGAATCACAGTGCCATCAATATCAACAATACTGCCACCAACTCTATGCTCGGCTAAATCTTCATCCCAAGTTTGCTTCATAAACTGTGCATTAAAACCAAAGTTGTCCGTAAACTTCTTACTAAAGCTGGTCATAAAAATGAACTCTTTGTTTTTATAATGGTCACTTGATGCACCAACATTCATAGTAACAGGGGTGCTATTCAAATCAAATTCACCATTAAAAGCACCAAAAATTGGCTGACCTCTATCGAGATTGCCTTCGGCATCACTGTAAATCATTTCTACATTTAAGGACGTAGTTTCGTTGGGGATATAACTTAAAGATGGTGCAAACAAAATTGCATTATTATTGACAACATCTCTAAACGAATCTGCCTCTTGAATAGCAGCATTAAATCGATAAAGTAATGTCTTTGATTCATTTAAAGGTCCGGTAAAATCGGCTGTAGCTCTTAAGGTTCCAAAACTTCCCGTCGTTAAAGACACTTCACTGCGCTTTTCGGTCAACGGCTTTTTAGTCACCATATTTACAGTACCTCCTGGATCTGCACTTGAAAAAGTTACAGATGATGGCCCTTTTATTACCTCAACCCGCTCTAAATGCGAGGTGATTGGCTGTAGAAAATAATATTGGCGGGTTCGCATTCCATTGAGTACTTGACCATCATCTGCCTGTGTTATACCACGAATATTATAGTGATTATATAGGCCCGTAGCGGTAACATTACTTACCGTTTTAACCGCATCCGGCAATTGAAACGCAAGTCGATCTGCGATCAATTCCTTGGTAACAGACGTTATCGCTTGTGGCAATTCCTTATTGGCAATGGCCACTTTTGTTGCCGAAAAAGAATAGTCACTATTGTAATCTGTTCGAGCGCGACCTATTACTTCGACGGATTGTAATTGCTCGACACCCTCCTCCAATACAAGTGTTCCTAAGTCATAGGTTTGATTTTGTTCGAACGATTGTTGTAAACGCAACGACATCATTCCAACGTAGCTAATATCGATTTGATAGTTGCCGGCTTGGGAGAGTTCAAACGTAAAACTTCCATCGTCTTGGGATACGGTGCCGTTCTTTGTTCCTGAATTTTGATTTGTGAATGAAATGGTAGCTCCTAAAATCGGTTGACTATTTGCGTCAGCAATTTTCCCCTCAACGGAGATTTGGGCGAAAGCCATGTTTAGGGTAAATAATACTATTAATGTGATGATATAATTTTTCATAATTTTATATTGTTTCTAAGTAAAGTTGATTTAATTGACCTGCATCTATTTCATTTGCATTTAACTGTTGTACCAGCGAGCCTTCTTTCATAATGCCTATGGTAGTTGCTAGTTCTACCGCGTTGAATATGTCATGGGTAGCCATAAAAATCACTTTACCCATTTGTGCTAATTCTTTACAGATTTTTGTGAATTCAGAAGTTGCTTTTGGATCTAAGCCTGAAGTAGGTTCATCCATGAAAATTACTTCTGCATTCTTGGCGAGTGCCACAGCTATACCTACTTTCTGTCGCATTCCCTTAGAGTAAGATGATAGTCTTTTGTGCTGTGCATCTGACTGTAAACCTGTCTTGGTTAGAAAGTTTTCTAACTCAGATGTGGTGTATTTGAATCCGGCCAAGCGGCTAAAAAAGTCAAGGTTCTCCGCGCCGGTGAGGTTTCCATATAGTTGTACTGTTTCCGGTATATATGCCGTAAGGTGATTGGTGTCGTCTACGCCCACCTCCTTATCACCAATAAACGCCTGGCCATTATCCATTTTAATAAAACCCAAAAAGATATTGATGGTAGTTGTTTTGCCTGCGCCATTTTGACCTAAGAGGCAAAATATTTCACCTTTGGCAACTTCAAAGGAAACAATTCTCAATGCCAGTTTTCCTTGATAAGACTTTGTGATATTTATTGCTTTTAGCATACTATTTATTGAATTAATAGAAATTGCAAATTGTACAAACACCAAGACTTACTATCGCTAGTAATCATTGGCAGTCTGAATTTGTTGAAGATGAATCTTATAGAAAGAGATGTAGCCCATGGTATACGCCATATTTTTGAAAGTCTTGTTAGACCAGCAAAAAGTGGTAGATGCCAACCATCTAAATAATTAACTGGGTATACCTATCCCATAAATTGGGATATTATTTCAATAAAAATGGACTATGAGAGTTGTGGGGGAGGACGGGTAAAATGATAACCGGATAAATATTTGTTGTTAAAAACAACATTGGGAGCTGTACCGTTCTGTTTTTGCTCCGATAAGAAGTATTCCGTTTGAGGTACTACAGCGATGTCCGCTTCAAGCAGCGGAGTAAAACTAACCGCTGTAGTGATATGACAGATTTCGCAATGCTGCACATCGGCCTCATCAGTATGCGGGGCCAGTGCATGCAATCCAACCACCTTGAAGAACAAAATCAAGGCAATATAAAACAGAGCGATATTCGACTTACTGCTTTTCTTCACAAGATAAAAATATGTATTATTTTGAACTATCTATAAAATTTAAGGCTTTTTCAATCAATAAATTGCCCTGATGACGTTACTAAATACTACGACATATGCAATATCAACTCTTTTAATGGTCCAAATGTTTTTATTATTTCGAACTAAGCTAATAGTCACTCGAAATGGTTGGAAGCTTCCTAATCAAAGTGTCATCTTCCAAAGTATTGACCATAAACTCTCCTACTGACCTTCTACTGATTGTCAATTTTGGTTTCGGCTTATGTCCGTAACTAACTAATATTTTCTGTGGTTTTATTTTATTGATTAGTCCAACGGGTCTGACTATTGTCCAATCCAAATTAGATTGTAACAATATTTTCTCTTGTCTTTCATGATCGGTATAAGCGGCTCCAATATTGCTATGACCTATCATCCAACGAAACCAAAAAGGAAGATCTGAATTGGTCGCATCAACTCCCCATGCGGAACAAACAACAACTCTGCCAATTTGATGTTTTTCCGAAACTTGAATAATATGATGCATCACATCGGATAAAAAGGAAGCAGGGGTTCGCAATTTCGCCCATGGAAAATCAGAAGTTCTTGAAATATTTAAAACACTAATAATTGCTTTGCAGTTTTCGGCAGCCTTTGACAGCATCGACTTATCGGCAGGAGTTCCGTGAAAAATGGTAAGATTTTCCTCTGCTGTAATTTTGGTACAATCCCGAACTAAAATATGAACATTGTAACCTTTTTTCAAAGCTAGTTTGAGCACCCATTTACCAGTTCTTCCCGTTGCGCCAAGGATTAGTATTCTCATAGAATTTCCCTCCACCTTTCTGATTCTGCAAACTCTTTAATAGCAGCATTTCTCTTCTCTAAGAATTTGGTCATGTACTTTTTGAGAAACAGAGCATCAGCAAGATTCCCCAAAACACCAAAAGGGGCATGATAATCAAAAAGGTCTTTCATGGATACTACGCCATTTTCCTCCGAAAAAAAATGCTCATGTCGAAAACGTTTAAAGGCACCTTTCACCATTTCATCAGCAAAATATGTAGGACTTTCTACTGCGGTAATATGCGACGTCAAATTTTGTGTTATTCCCAAATGTTTAGCCCTCCACGTAATAGTATCATTGACTTCTACCAAACCGGAAGTTCTACCTGCTATAGCTTCCTCATTCGTATGGGCCGTAGAAATCTTGTGTAGGTCAACACTTCGGGATAAATCAAAAACAATATGGATATCTGCTTTTATCTTAGTTTCTAGATGAATCTTGGGCATGTTACAAATGTACCCGATAGCCAACTGATAGTCAAGAAAACACTTTCCTTATTCCCGCCTTATTCGGAGGGAAACTCTTGTCTTAAAAACTAATTGTTGCTCCTAATAAAAAGTTTGTTCCCGCCTGCGGATAATAGCCTGCACCTTCAACTGTTGTTATCGTTCCAGGATTCGAAAAATCATCATCAAACGTAAAGAAATACCCATTGGTGACATTAAGTTGATTAAATACATTATTGACTAATCCCGATAAGGTGATGCTTTTTACAATTGAATTGAATTCGATAACATACTGTATGTTCAAATCGGTTTGCGAATAGGCATCCAAGGTCGAACCTTCCGAATCGATGTTTCCCATATATTGTTTACCAACATATTTGGTCAATGCAGAAACTTGAAAACTTTCGGCGGGACTATAAGTCAACCGATTTCCTAAAACAATATTTGGTGAAAAGGCAATATTGGTGTCACCCAAATTCTGTAATACACCATCACGTTCAAACTTGAAATCTCTGTTCTTATTAGTACTCAATGCAATATTGGGGCTCCACTGAAGCTGCTCTCCCAAATTCAAATTAGCATCAATTTCCAAACCTAAACGATAGCTGTCACCCACATTTTCACGAAGCGGTGCGCCAACCTCATTTAACTGACCCGTAAGTACCAATTGATTTTTGTAGTTCATGTAATACAGGTTTGTACTCACCTGAACATCAGAAGAAACATAACGCCAGCCCAGCTCTAAATCATTCAATTTTTCTGGTTCAGGATTTCCATTTTCATAGTCATTACGATTTGGCTCTCTATTGGCAACCGCAAAAGAAAGATATAGGTTGTTATTCTGATTTAGGTCATACGTAACACCGGCCTTGGGGTTGAAGAAATTGAAGGTATCATCAACTAATCCTGTATCATCTCCATTAGCCTCATAGCCAACAGTACGGTATTGTAAATCTCCGAAAAGGCTCCATTTTTCATCCAATTTATAGTTAGCTTTTGTGTAGATATTGAAATCAGTTTTGGTAGAACTGTCATCGTAATAGCGGTCACGAATATTACTATTGCCTGCAAAACGTGCCCAAATTACCTCACCGAAATGGTCTCCTTCATACTTGTTATACCCTCCACCAACAATGAAATTTACTTTGTCATTGATATAGTTTGCTGAAAATACGGTCCCATAGAAGTTATTATCTAACCATCTTCTTCGAATAACATCCGTGGTATTTACTTCCTCCCCATCAACTGTAATTGGGGTAAATCCGTAGGTTGAAAAATCATCATCCTCTTTGAATTGTTCGAAATATCCTCTACCCCTCGTGTAGTGTAGGGCGATATTTGTGCTCCAATTTTCATTTAGCTTCTCATTCCACAAGAGTTGGGCATGGTCTTGCTTGTAATTATCCTCTTCCTTATCGTAGAATTGTGTGTTTCCGTTTTCGTCGGTATAAATTCCTGCAGGATTAAAAGTTCTGTCCGATTCTAAGGTAGCAGCATCAATTCCGAACCAAGATTGATAGGTAATTTCATGTCCGCCAAAAAGTAATGCTTTTATCAAAGTGTTATCGTCTTTATAGCTTCCCTGAAGAAAATAAGATTCCAACTCTGAGGATGCTCTGTCAATATATCCGTCTGAAGTAATTCTTGATAAGCGACCTGCGATTTCGACATGGTCTCCTAGAAGTCCCGTACTGAATTTTAAGTTATTGCGAAGGGTATTAAAACTGCCAATGGAAGAAGAAATTTGCCCATATGCTTCTTCGGAAACTCCATCCGTCAACAAATTCAAACTTGCTCCAAAAGCTCCAGCTCCATTCGTAGAAGTTCCTACACCACGTTGCAATTGCAAACTTTCTGTTGAAGATGCAAAATCGGGCATGTTCACCCAAAAGGTACCTTGCGATTCGGCGTCATTATATGGAATTCCGTTAATCGTAACATTTACTCGTGTCGCATCACTACCTCGCACTCGAATACCTGTATAACCAACACCCGCCCCTGCATCGGAAGTAGTAACTACAGAGGGTAAGAAATTCATCAGAATAGGAATATCTTGCCCTAAATTGCGAGGCTTGATTTGTTCTTTTGTTAAGTTAGAAAAGGTAATCGGAGTTTGATTGGTTACTCGAATTGCCGATACAAATACTTCGTCTAAAAAGACTTTTTTACCTACTAAAGTATCTGTTTGCTGTTCTTGGGCCTGTGAGGCCATCGTTAACCCAACTAAGGCTAAAATTGTGACAATAGGTTTCATTCGTACTAATTATTTAGTGACGAATAAAAGGGGCTATTATTCTAGTTAAAATTGATTTTGTCCATTTAAGGACTTTTGATTCCAAATTAGGCTAGCCATCGCATCGGCTGGCCCCTCGCTAAAAATGTCTACTAGACATTTTGTTAACGCTCGGTCCCTTAGCGGCATTACCCGCCCAGGTTCATTGGGTATAATCTCAGCCTGATTTAACAAGCACCCCTTTGAGATGAAACAAAGGTACTGCCGAAATTCAACTTTTCAAGGCAAAATCAACAAATAATTAACTTTTCACAAAAAACAAAATAGCTGTTACATACGTATATAAAAGCAAGGGTATTGAGACACACCGTATGAACGACAAGTCAAAGAACAAATTCACTTTCAAGATTATATTTAGCTATTTGGTTTTGGCCATTCTTGCCTTGGCCTCTGGTTACTTTATTTATACAGAAATAAACACCTATTTATCTTCTGAAACTGCCGAAGAAAACGACGCCAAACTACTAAAAACAGGCTCTTTCCTTACACATCTTTATGAAGCGGAAAGCCTTTCGAAATTAGCACTACAGAGTAAAACGAAGCGGAATTTTAATGCATATTCACAGAAAATCGATTCCATTTTTATAGAAATCGAAAGTCTGAAACAGCTTACCAATAGTGTTAATCAAAAGGGACTTTTAGATAGTGTTCATATCCTGCTTGAGCAAAAGGTTGCTAACAGCAATGAGCTGCTAAACCTTAAAGTAAAAAATGACGCTAATAGTTCCATAGACAAGGCGTTAAAGGAGTTTTCTAAAATGGAAGCTTCTTTAGGTAAAATTACGGCGGAGGGACTTGCACCAAATATCAACGAATTGTCGCCAAAAGCGCAAAAGGTAATCCGTGATGTGGCAGCATATTTGAATGCCAATGTGCCCGAGAACAATGATAAGATTGCCAATTCAAAGCAAGTTGATTCAATTATCAACGCATCTAAACTTTTGTTGGCCAAAGCAAAACGGACCGATTCGAAGACGCAACGTTTCCTTGCGCAGAAAGAAATGCAACTCAATCAAAATGACCTGGAACTTTCACAACAATTGCGGACTATAATTTCTGCCTTTGAACAGGAAGTTTTGGCAAGTACTTTTAACGACAATCTAAAAAAGAAATCCGCACTAAAAAGAAGTATCCGTTTAGCAGGCTTTGCCGCTTTATTAGGCCTAATTGTAGTAGGCTTGTTTGCCTTTTTAATCAATAGGGATTTCTGGCGTATACAAACCTACCGACAGAAACTAGAGAAAGAAAAAAAGTATTCCGAATCCTTATTAAAAAGTAGAGAGCAACTTATCTCAACCGTTAGTCACGACCTTCGTTCTCCTTTGAGCACTATCACTGGATACACTGAGTTGATGGAAGGTACGGAACTCACGCACAAGCAGGAACGTTATTTGGGTAATGTAAAATCAGCCTCGGACTATGTGGGTAATCTGGTGAATGATTTATTGGATTTTTCTAAACTCGAAGGTGGTAAATTGAATATAGAGAGCGTTCCTTTTATAGCGGCGAACCTCATTCAAGAAACCGCTGAATCACTGCAAGCCACTTATAACAGTAAAAAGTTGAAACTGTTTTTAGAGATAGACCCGAAACTGCAAAAAACAGTTTTAGGTGACCCGTTTCGTATACGTCAAATATTGACCAATTTAGTTGGAAACGCCTTTAAATTTACCGAAGAAGGACACATCACTATAAAGGCCAAAGCCTCTTCTTCTCGAGGAAAATCATTACTTGCCAAAATAGAGGTCTCCGATACTGGCATTGGGATTGCAAAAGAAAAGCAGCACCTTATTTTTAACGAATTCACACAAGCAGATTCCGCAACAGAAAAGAAATTTGGGGGCTACGGACTTGGTCTAACTATTTCAAAAAAATTAACGGAACTGCTAAAAGGTACTTTGACTTTGGAAAGTAAGTTGAGTAAAGGAAGCACTTTTACACTTCAACTACCCTTGCAAATTACAAATAAATCAGTAGAGCAGAATACAGAAGTTTCCTATCTGGTTCCAAAATTACGTTTACTTATTATTGATGACGATACCGCCCTATTGGGAATGTTACAAGAACTTACGGAAAGCATGGGTATGACAGCCCATACCTTTACGAATTTTTTACAAATTGAAAAGGATTCCCATTTAGGATATGATTTGGTATTGACAGATATTCAAATGCCGCAAATAACAGGGTTTGAGGTCTTGGAAAGATTGCGGTCTGGGGAATTCAAACATTACAAAAAGCAGCCTATTATCGCTATGACTGGCAGAAGGGATTTGGAATCAGAGGCCTATACCTCCATTGGTTTTGACCAAGTACTTCAAAAGCCTTTTTCTAAAAGAGAACTTATCGGTATGCTAAAGCTACTTGGTTTTCAAGCCAAAGAAGTAGAAGAAGTTCTACCTACTGCTTCCACAGCAACGGACGCTTCGAAAGAGAAAGTTTATGAGCATTACGATTTGGGCATAATACATTCTTTTTTAGGCACAAATGAAGATGCTATTCACGAAGTGTTGCAAACCTTTTTACGGGACACGAGAACAAATATGAAACTTCTAGAGGATGGTATTTCTACATTAGACTATAACCAAGTCAATCAAGTGGCGCATCGCATGCTTCCTATGTTTCGGCAATTGAAAATATCCATCGTTCCCACCTTAGAACGTTTAGAGCTGGCCAAATCAAAAACTATGAATAAAGGGCAATTGGCGGATGCTTTGCATCTTGTAAAAAAGAAGACATCAGTACTTACGTTAGAAATTGAAAGTAAATGGTCTACAAGTCCAAATTATAGTGATTGATTTTATTGTAGAGTGTTTTGCGGGTAACTTGTAGTAGTTTCGCAGCCTTGGATTTATTGAAATTTGTCTTTTTCAATGCCTTGATTATACGGTCTTTTTCAAATTCGGATTTTGAAAAATTCTCATGTTTTATAGGTCGCCCATCTGACTCGATTATCTCTCGTGGAAGTACAGCTAACTCCACCTCGTCCCCTGTGGTTAATAAAACAGCTCTTTTTACCACATTTTGTAATTCCCGAAGGTTACCAGGCCAATGGTACTGTCGAAAAGCATCCCAAACTTCGTTTGAAAAACCATGCACATTTTTATCCAAATTCATATTCGCTTTTTCGAGAAAATGCTCTACAAATAAGATCAAATCATCGAAACGCTCTTCTAAAGAGGGAATATGAATCGAGAATTCGTTCAAACGATGATAAAGGTCTTCACGGAAAGTTCCTTTTTCAACCGCGTTATTTAAGTCCTCATTGGTAGCCGTAATAATTCGTAGGTCTACTTCTATTTCTTTGGTGCTTCCAACACGCTTTATCTTTCGTTCTTGAAGGGCGCGCAAAAGTTGAATTTGATTTTCGTAGGATAGATTTCCTACCTCATCTAGAAATAATGTTCCTCCATTGGCAGCTTCAAAATTTCCGACTTTGTCTTCAACAGCTCCCGTAAAACTTCCTTTGATATGACCAAAAAACTCACTTGTTGCCAATTCTTTCGGAATTGCTCCACAGTCAACCGCAATAAATTTAAAATCCTTTCGAGAACTGTTATCATGAATCGCCTTTGCCGTAACCTCCTTTCCGGTACCACTTTCTCCCGTTATCAAAACCGACATATCGGTAGGTGCTACTAAACGCACATATTCATCAAGCTTTTTAGAAGCTTCGCTGATACCCTTTACAACTTTCGAAGATTTAGAGACATATACTTCTTCTATGGAATCGGTAGCCTTTGGCTTTTCACTTCGAATTTCTTTTTCTTCGGATTTTCCCTCCAAAGCTTTCGCAATTAGTTTGACTATTTCATCAGGGGTAAAAGGCTTTGCGATATAATCAAAAGCTCCTTTTTTCATTGCGGAAACCGCGCTTCCAACCTCCGCATAACCCGTCATTACAATCACCGGAGTGTCTTCATTTATCCGCTTAATATCTTCAAGCAATTGTATGCCATCATAATCAGGAAGACGCAAATCAGTCAGCACCAAATCAAAATCAGTCTCTTCGAGCTTTGATTTCGCCTCTGGCGCGGTGAAACTAACCGCTGTGGTATAACCATGTTTTGTTAAGAACTTCTGCAACATTTGACAAAATGCGGCATCGTCCTCAATAATCAAGATGTTTGGCATAAAAACTTTCTCGTTTTAGGTATGTACGTAAAAATAGGGCTTGAAAGCTCTTTCTTTTTTAAAATAATACTAAAGTTTGGTGTAAAACCCCTCTATCTAAGACAGATACGGAAAGAAAAAACCCTTTGAATAGTATAGAACAAAAAGGCCTCACCGTGAAAGTGAAGCCTTTTTTGACCATTTTGATTGAAGGGCAAAAGCAATCAATGATCCATGATTATTAGCATTGGTAGGGAGCTAATTGAATCAACATTTTGGTAGTTTTATTAAACCCTGCCTTTGGCAGGTTTGGTTCGACTTGTTGAATTAAGAAGCATGATACACTCCTTTATTCAGAGTCTCACCAAAAAGAAAGGGTTCGTGCATACACGAACCCTTTCAGACCAAACCAACTTGATACAAAACAAATAACTCAAGTTTTCTTTTTAAGCCTTCCTGCCGATGGCAGGTCTTATAGTTCTATCCAATTACCTTCAGCGTCTGCGTATAAGGTGCCAGCAGTTCCATCTTCTAAGGAAACTTCTAGTTTATACTGTGATGCTTCGTTTACATAAGCTTTATCGATTTTTGCTGTAGGATAATTTTTAGTAACTGCTGCTGTAACTGCTGCTGGCAATTCGTCAACGGCTACTTCGGAAAAATCATCTTGAGCTGCTACTGCTTCAGTTGCTACTTCTTCAACAGCTGCTTCAGCTTCCTGGGCGAATGCCGTCATAGTTCCAAAAGCCATAAGTGCTACTAACATTAATTTTTTCATGATTCTCAATTTTATGTTCATAATTAAATTCACAAGAAGTATTGAAAATATGATACCAATGTTGGATTAAATTATAAATTATTGATAATCAATTATGTATAAAATTGAATGCTAAACTAAAGTGTATAATAGTGGGTATTTACACAGGATAATGTATAAAAAGTAGGCACACTAGGTGGTACTAAAAGAAGCTACAAAGCCAGTTTGCACACGTTCTGTTCATATCTCAATCCTAGTATGGAACCACACCCAATATTGAGGAATATTTAAACAACGAAAATGTACCCTTAAAATTTAATATTAATAATGCTAGCAGATAATAATGTATGTGAAAATATTTGTTTCTATATTTATTTTAATGATAATCAAATAAGTATCCACGTTAAGCCAAAAAAATTGCAGCTAAAAATTTGCTGCTTTTCGGATACTAAACATTGTACAATTATGAAAAACTACTGGAAATACATTTTAGTAAGCTTCTTGATTTCAAATTCATTCAACTCCTATGCACAAAAATTAGAAACAAAATCAACGCTTGATAAAATAATTGAACACGCAGAAAATAATTCACTCTATCGAAAAAATGTTGATTGGACTTCCTTAAAAAACGAGATGTATGCTCTAGCAAAAGATGCTGATTCAGTGCCGCAATTAAAACCAGTCCTTGATTTAATGTTAAAAAAAATGAATGATAGTCATGGCCGTGTTTTTCATAAAAACCAATATCTGTCCTACTATACCGGAGAAAAAAAAGAACATCGAAAAAACATGAATTCAGAGACGTACAATGAAATACAGTCTATTCAAGTTTATAAATTCAAAGCCACATATTTAGAGGACAACATTGGATACGTTAGAATTATCGGATTGCCAGTGGGCGACAACCAAAAAATGTCAAATGACATTCAAAATGCCGTTTGTGAATTAGTAGAAAAAGGGGCAAAAAAATGGATTATAGATTTAAGATTTAATGGTGGTGGAAATATGTTTCCTATGGTTGAGGGAATAGCTCCAATCATTGGAGACGGAATAGTTGGAGGTACCAAAGGGGCCACGGAAGATGAGAGTTCAATTTGGCAAATTAAGGATGGAGACTTTTACTATGATGAACAAAATGTCGCAATAGAAAATAAGTGTCCTATTACGGAAGTTCAAAAAATTGCAGTATTGACCAGCGTCTATACGGCAAGTTCAGGAGAAGCTTTAGCCGTTATCTTAAAGCACAGACCAAAAACAAGGTTTTTTGGTAATAAAACGTTGGGCATGACTACAGCAACCGACTATACACAAATTGATAGCTTAACTGCAATGATGATTTCAGTTAGTTATTATAAAGACCGAGAATCGAATGTTTACCGTGATTATGTTGATGTGGATGAAGTGGTTACGTTCAAGCCTGAGACAGCTTTGAACAAAGATGAGGGAGTAAATCAAGCAATTGAATGGCTTAAACTGAAAAATTAGTGAGTAGAAATCCGCTACTATTCATACACAAGACCGTTAGGTGTAATTGAACAAGCTTAAGAAACACCAAATCACTTGAAGTATATCTTAATTTGAAAATCATTTTATTAAACTTATATTTTCTGAATTAATATCCTCTCATGACATGACTTATAAAGCATTCATATCTTACAAGCATGGGAAAAGTACTGAGTTTGCTAGAAACTTGGAGTTGGCATTAAAAAACTATGCAAAACCACTATTTGCTCGACCAATCAAAATATTCAGAGATGAAAATCATCTCGTCCCCGGCAGCGATTTAGGCAAGTTAATAGTTCAAGCTCTCGAACAATCATCTTATTTTATTTTATTGGCTTCTCCTTCCGCCGCAAACTCAGAATGGGTTAAGGATGAAATAGAAAAATGGTGCGATAAAAAATCTAGAATAGACAACTTGATTATTATACTAACTGATGGAAATATTGAAATTAATTCCTTAGACAAAACTATTGATTGGAATAATACCAATGCACTACCCCTTAATTTGAAACAATATTTACCAAATGTACCTTTGTTTATCGATTTAAGATGGGCAGAGTCAATTGAAAACCAAAGTTTACAAAATCCAGACTTTAAGAAAGAAATTAACAGAATTTCTGCGAAGTTGAATAATAAAGACCCTAACGAATTGATGGGAATCGAAATTATTGAGCATCGTAGGACGATTCGGATCCGTCGTATAACTATTTGGGTCTTATCCTTTTTACTACTAGTTTCAGGGGTTCTAGGTGTTACGGCTTATTTGGGAGGTGAAGCTGCTAAAAAAAGTCGCACACTTTCGCTTGAAAATTTACAAACATCCATTTTAGAACAATCAAACAGAGCTTGGGATAATCGTCAAACTCTTCAGGCTGATCACTATATCTCTCAAGCTGTAGCACTTGGGAAAAATAGAGAAGCACAGGAACTCTATTTAGAGGTAATGTCCAGAGGAGTTGAATACGTCAGGAAATTACCCAATTCGAATTCAAAACTAGCACCTGTCATCATGAACGATTCAACCATTTTAGCTCTAAGCCGTGATGGACGCATACGTACTTATTCTATTGATTCACTAGTTCAACAAAATGAATTTGAATACCCGATAAATAAAATTATGTCTATGGGTGTTGATGTACGAACGGGTAAAATAGGAATTGGTGGAAGAGGAGGGGAAATCGGATACGGGTCGTTAGACAATTTAGATTTGTTAATTCCAAATGCACACGTAGGCTCAATCCTAGAAATAGCATTGACTTCTGAACCTCACCAAATTATTTCAGTAGGTAGTGACAACACAATTAAAATTTGGAATGTAAAAACAAGATCCCCAGAATTTCAATTCAAAATACCGTTACCTGGAATCAAAACAGCTAAAGTATTAAATGAAAATAAGATTATTGTAGGTGATAAAGAGGGGTTTCTAAGACTTTACAATTCCAAGACCGGAATACTAATTAATCAGAAAAAGGTAAGTAATCTTGAAATCGAGGCTATTTCTGCTAGGAAAAATAATTCATTATTTGCTGTTATTACACTTGATGAGTCATTTCGAGAAGCACGTGGTCGTGGTCATAGAGCTATTTTGTGGAATCCCTTATCTGATTCCCTAATTAAGTTGCCAACAAATTTGACATTTGAAGCCATTGCTGGTTTATCTTTTACTCAAAATGGAGATACTTTAATAATTCCTGATAAAGAAAAAAGATTCTTTATTTACGAAATCGATGAACATGGGAATTTTTTAAAACTTCATGAAAAAAAGCACGACTTGAAAGGAGGTTTGTGTTTTACTAACGATGGTAAATATATAATTTCAAGCAATGAAGGAATTAAAAAAAGATTAATCAGTTCCTGGAATGTTGTCGCGGAAGCAAAAGGTCACTCCTCCGGTATTTGGTATTCAGAATCTTCTCCTACCGGAAATTATTTTGTAACAAGTGATGGGGATAAAAAATTAATTCTATGGCATGCAACTACAGGTGATCAAGTATGGAAAATCACACTTCCCGAAATCGGTCATACGCTTGACTATTCGTTTGATGGAAAAAGTATTCTAGTTGATATGAAGGGTAATAGCACACTTGTAGTTGATGCTCTGAGCGGAGAGATAAGAAATGTAATTTACACTGAAAATAATTACACAAGCACTAGAAAGACCTCATACAACCCAACCAAAGACGAAATTGCAATACTACAAAATGAACACACTATTAGATTCATAAATTCGTATGGAAATGAAACCAGAGGACCTCTAAATATTTCAGACTCAGTTAATACAATTATGTTTAGACAGGATGGAAATTCTTTATTTTTCATTACGGATAAAGTTCGATTAAATGAAATAGGGAAAAACAATGTTATTAAATCTTATGCCCCAATAATGAATGAATCTTATTCTTCAGATATTGCCTCATCAGATGATGGTAAAATAGTAGCTGTAAATACGAAGGGAATTATTTACGTCTGGTCAACTGACAAAATAGGCAGCACCAAGTATACAAAGAATTTGGATTGTACAGCAATAGAATTTTCACCTGATAGATCAAGAATAATGGCTTCTTGTTATGGCTATTTTGAAGAATGGGATGTAAATGAAAACCTTACACTAAATAAGCTACAGTTTTCAGAGGGAAATCTCGGATGGATGGGTAAACCTACTTATTTAATGTCTGGCAATAAGGTGATATTACCAGATGAAGAAGGAAATGTTTCACTTTGGAATTTAGGTTATGGAGGATACGTAAAAAGCATCTTTTTTTCAGACCGAAACCATAGTACTTACAATTTTTCTCCCCAGGAAGAATTTCTGCCAAATCAAAATCTAGCTATTAGTGGAAGAGATAATAAAGTTCGAATTTATGATATCAACACCACAAATTTAGTAGCTATTTCTGCTAATTTAGGAAGTACTATTATAGAAATAAAGTATGATTCAAACTCGCAAAAACTCCTTGTTACGACTGAAAATGGTCTGGTTTTCGAAAGCAATATTGATACATATGAATTTCAAATAAAACTTGTAGCTAATCCAAAATCAGTTAGTGAAATGACCATAATAGGAAAAAACAGATTTGCAGTTGCATATGATTACATTGACAGTACAAAAACCCCATATATAACTACAGGTCATATTCAAGTATTTGAAGGCAAAATACCAGGCACAAATTTCAAAGCGCATGAACATAAAATTACTAATTTAAATTATCTCCAAGACCTTGGCGTATTGTTATCCTGCTCAAACCGTAAAATTAAAATATGGGATGATTCCTTTAAATTAATTCGGACGATTGACGACTTTTTAGGTACCGTAATCCATACAAAACTATCACCAGATAATTCTTTATTGTTTGTTGTCGCACGTGATGGAGTTTTAAGGGTTTACGATACAAATAGTTGGCGTTTATTGAAAAGTATGACTTTGTCTAACTCGACAAACCCATATTTAGAACAAATAGATATAAGCCCTAACAACCAGTTTGCTGCAGTAGCGACCTATGGTGGAAGTTGCAAAATTATTTGTTTAAAAAATTGGAAGACTATACTAGATTTACATGGACATGAAGATGCGTGGATGAGGACAAGTAAGTTTAGTCCAGATGGTAAATGGTTAGTGACGGCTTCATCTGATAATTGGCTTAGAATATGGGATTTTCAGAAGATTAACGCACTCATAGAAGGACGAAATTCAGATTTATTAAAGGATTCAAAAGAGCGTACACTTATTCCACTCAATACATCTGTTCAAGATTTGCTTACTGAAATTGAGCGAGATAATTCTATTTTCAGTCTAGTTTTAAAAAGCTTCGAAGATTAGCAAAGAAGGTCTAAAAATACATGAAACAATGTATGTAAAAAATAACTGCTGCCAGCCAAAAGGCCTTCCCATTTTTAAGAAACAATAAAACAACCTAAAAAGGCGGAACATAAAATCGTTAGGGAATTTATGATAAAAATTAGGTAGTTATAGACCCTTTTTTTTAATACTTTAACCACTAGAACAAGATTGTATTTACTAATAATATTTTCGTTTTACCTACTTAGCCAAGACGACTGTAAAAAAGAGAAATAAGTTATTAACTGGCAAACAAAAAAGTCTCACCATGGGTGAGACTTTTCAATAACTAATCTAACTAACTTGATGTTCTGAGAGAACTACGTTACATTTCAATCCAATTGCCTTCGGCATCAGCATAAAGTTCAGCTGTTTCACCATCTTCTTTGGCAACTTCTAATTTGTACTGTGCAGCTTCATTTACATAAGCCTTAGAAATGGTAGCACCTGGGTGAGCCACCTCTAGAGCTGCAGTAATAGCTTCAGGTACTTCTTCAAGAGCGATTTCAGCGAAAGCATCTTGAGCTTCCATTACTTCAGTTGCTACTTCTTGAACTGCTGTTTCTTCTTCTTGTGCGAATGCTGTCATTGTTCCTAATGATAACGCCGCTACTAAAAATAATTTTTTCATTTTAATGTGTTTTAAAAATTAATATGTATCTGTTTTGTTATCTAGTATAGAGGGAAAATGATGCCATGACAAAATTGTAACCTCATTTAATTATAATTATTTGATTTTAAGTCAATTACATATTTTTCATTTCGATTGGATGATGTATAGGGGTGTGTAAGAAACCTAAAAAGTGTGTAACAATTACACACTTTTTAGGTTCAATCCTTGCTTCTGCAAAGTTTAAAGAAACTATCTTACTTGGTGAGAAGGTTTTAGCAAATCATTGACGGTTTTAACAGGGTTAAATGTCAATAAGGGCACCTCAACAAAGATAGTATTCCAGTAGGCCATTGCTCCATTCCATAGTCCAGGCAACTCTAGCGCTTTTAACTCCTTGCCATCTTTGGTCTTTCCTGTTATAAAACCTTGTCTGGGATCTATAAAATTCATAAGGTCATACTTTTCTCCCTTGTAATTTCGCACACCACAAACCAAGTCTACTGGATTAAAATGAGTTGCCTGAGCTACAATTTCATTTTGATCTTCATTTGAAGCGTCCATCTGGGCAGATTCAACTATCTGCAAAGAGACCCTATTCTTCGCATCTTTAACCCAAAACGGACCACCACCGGGCTCGCCTTCATTTTTGACCATTCCACAAACACGGATAGGCCGGTTAATTTTATCCTGAAGTATTTTTACTTGCTCTTCAGGACTAAACGAATCGTATGAATCAGTAAATCGAACATTTAACTCTTCCTCCAAAAATTCTTTGATAGTAATGAGCTGTTCATCTTTGACTTTATGTTCATCTAAAAGTTTTGCATATATAAAAGCTTTTTGCTGCAATCGAATCAAAAACCCGGCAAGCACCTTTTTACTATTGGTAACAACCTGGGCATTTTCTGGAACAACTACATTATCAATATTCTTGATAAAAATGATATCGGCATTCTGCTCATTCAAATTTTCAATCAGGGCACCATGGCCACCAGGTCTGAAAAGAAGAGACCCATCCGAATTTCGGAAAAGAGTATTGTCTAAATTAACGGCAATCGTATCTGTAGAAGATTTTTGGTACGAATAACTAATATCAAAGCTCGTCTTGGTCATCTGAGAAACTCTTGTATTAATGGTTTCGTATTCTTTATTAAAGAGCTCGGTATGCTGTTCTGAAATCGTAAAATGTAATTTTGCCACACTACCGGTTTTTGCATAGACAGAACCTTCAATCAAATGTTCTTCAAATGGAGTGGCGGTATGTCTTACATGTTTATGAAACGGAAGGAGTCCCTTTGGGTAAAAACCATAGTTTAAACCTTTTTCAGAGAGCATTTCCTTTACAAATTGATGTAGCTCTTCTCCTTCTGAATCAAAACTACTCCCTATACGTTCAATAACAGGAAGAAGAAATGGAAAAGATTCCATCTGTTCATGAAACAGTTTTAGGTCCTTATCACCCGTTCTTTCGAAATAGTCTTTTAGTTTCTCTTCCGATGGATGATAGGCGTCAAGAAAATTAAAAAGCGCCTTGAACATGCGTGATGCAGCTCCAGAAGCTGGCACAAATTTCAATAAAGTTAATCCGGTTTTTGCCTTATCGAATTCCGTTATTAAGGACTTTTCTTCCGTAGGTGAAAATTTTGAAATGCCATCCCCAATAATTGCCGCTTTTTCTAGATTGACATAGGGAATTCCTTCTCTAAATGTCTCTAACTGATCTCGTATTTTGTCTTTTGTAATCCCTTTCGAATGAAGATATTCTAAATCACTTTCTAAAAGTAAACTCATTTGCTTAGCAGTTTGTCAATATGTTCTATGGCCGTATTTAGTCTGGTCTTTTTATCTCCGGTTAAAGTAATAAAATTTCGATTGTATTTTTCCAAAGTCTCCTTGAAATATATGAACATTCGTTCGCGCTCATTAGGCTTATCACGCAAATCATCACCGACCCAGGGCACGTCAATGTTAGTAAGCAAATACAAGTCATACGTATTCTGAAGAGCATACTTCTCTAAAGTAGGATCGCAATGACCTACATAATATGCCTCTGAATACACTTTAGTTTCCAACAAATCGGTATCGCAAATCAGGACATCGGTTGCCTTTTTAGCCAGGCTATTTTCCAAACGCATTTGTCCCTCTGCTATGGGCAACAAATCATGCGGCTCACAAGTCTTTCGTTCATTGTTCCATTTATTTTGAAGATATTCTCTGGCATACTCCGGCACCCAAACTGTATGGTAATGCCTTGCCAATTGTTCAGAAATTGTAGTTTTCCCTGTAGATTCAGGACCGAACAAAACTATTTTTATGATGTCTGTAGGCTCTTGTTTAAACTTTTTCTCCATGCAAAATAGGCTTGTACCGCTATTATCGTAAATATAACATATTGAAATGATAGCATTCCCCATCCGCGATACGCATACAGTGGAATCGTTATAATATCAGCAATTATCCATAAGGTCCAGTTTTCTATCTTCTTAAGCGCCATATACCACATTGCGGTAAAGAACATTCCAGAAGTGAAAATATCAATATAATTTGATGGTTCGATTTCGTTGCCAAAAACCTTATAGACGCCAAAATTGATTAGCATGGTTGCCAAAAAAAGCCCAAGGCCGATTCCTTTTTCTCGTGTCGATGTTCTTGAAATTTGAACTACAGGTTCATTATCTCTTTTTCGAGACCAATTCCACCAGCCATAAATACTCATCGCCGACCAGTAAAAATTCATCATCATATCACCGAGCAATCCATCTTTAAAAAACAAATACACTGTGATTACGGTCGCAATGAGTCCGGTGGGATAAACAAGAATGTTTTCTTTCTTTGCATACCAAACACTAAGAATTCCTGTAACCAAAACAATAGCTTCGAAAACTATTACATAGGTCTCTTTATCACGGTAGCCGTCGAGAAAAAAATCAAAAATGGGGTTCATAGGCGCTTCGGTCAGATTTGACAATTTTCATAAACAACAAGCCTTTATCCATTAATTCAAAAGCAGTTTTCACCTCTGTTTGAAGTACATTCATGACTTCGTCGTATTCTCCAAAAAGCTGGGTGCTCAAAGGGTTTTCTAAAATTGTAAGTCCAGATGCCCGTAGTTTTTTAATAAAACCAATGATGTGCTCCTCAAAGTCATCTTGCAAAGGAGAAAAAGTAAGTTCTACGGATATTTTCATTTTTTAATTTGTTGATTGTAAAAAAACTATTAACTGTCAAGTAAGCGAAGTGCATAGACACAAGTGAAGCCTTCAAATTCCAGAAATCGAATATCAAAACTGGTACGTTTTCCTTTGTATAAAACCTCTCCTGTTGTGGTATCATCTGAAAGCGAAAAGTCTTTGATATCGATATGATTTATGAAGCTTAAGCCTTTTTCAGCATAAATTTTATAGAGAGATTCTTTACACCCCCATACAATAGTGAGTTTCCGAACAAGGGCCTCTGAATTGGCAATAGTTCTATATTCCTCGATTGGAGTGAATTTGTGAGCAATGCGTAAAATCTTATCGCGCTGCATTTCAATATCAATACCAACCTCATCAGTTTCACTGACAATAATACCAGTAAATTGATTAGAATGCGTTATGGAAATATGATTGCCGTCTTTTAAATGTGGTTTTCCCACTTCGTCATAATAGAGGTCTTTGTCCACATATCCAGCTTCGGCCATCAAATGCCGAATACTTAAAAAACCCCTGCGATGCATTTCCGATTTCATTCCGTACATACGATTCTGACAATGAGGTGTTAATTCAATGCCTTCGGCAAGTTCGTTTTCAGATTCCTCAATCTTCCAAATGTAGACTTTTATCGACGGACCGACCTTTAGTGAGTTGTAAAGAGGCATTTATTAATATGGTATTTTGTACCTTTGGGGCCGCGATATTCGCGAGTGAATTGCTATATAACGAAAGTAAAAAATAAAATAGAATTATGAACGCAGAAACTATTCCATTCGTTCCCTACAAAGTAAAAGACATATCCCTTGCGGATTGGGGCCGAAAAGAAATCAATTTGGCTGAAGCCGAAATGCCTGGATTAATGGCATTACGCGAAGAGTATGGAGCTGAACAACCACTCAAAGGAGCAAGAATTGCCGGATGTCTTCACATGACCATTCAGACAGCTGTGTTGATCGAGACCTTGGTTGCCTTAGGCGCTGATGTAACATGGAGTTCATGTAATATTTTCTCTACACAAGACCATGCAGCAGCAGCAATTGCTGCGGCAGGAATACCAGTTTACGCTTGGAAGGGCATGAACGAAGAGGAATTTGATTGGTGCATTGAACAAACTTTATTTTTCGGAGAAAATCGGGAACCCTTAAATATGATTTTGGATGATGGAGGCGATTTGACCAATATGGTTTTAGATAGATATCCTGCACTTACCAATGCTATTAAAGGGCTTTCAGAAGAAACTACAACTGGCGTTCACCGTTTATACGAGCGTGTGAAAAATGGAACTCTTCCGATGCCAGCCATCAATGTGAATGATTCGGTTACGAAATCAAAATTCGATAACAAATATGGTTGTCGCGAAAGTGCGGTGGATGCAATCCGCAGAGCTACAGATACTATGTTAGCTGGGAAAAAAGTTGTCGTTGCAGGTTATGGTGATGTTGGTAAAGGTACTGCTGCCTCTTTTAAAGGGGCTGGTGCAATCGTAACAGTTACTGAAATCGACCCTATATGTGCTTTACAAGCTTGTATGGATGGTTTTGAAGTTAAAAGATTAGAAAATGTTGTCGGAAATGCTGACGTGGTTATCACTACTACAGGTAACAAAGACATCATTCAAGGCGAGCACTTTAAGGCAATGCGTGATAAAGTAATCGTGTGTAATATCGGTCACTTTGACAATGAAATCGATATGGCTTGGTTGAATGACAACTACGGAAGTACCAAAGATGAAATAAAACCTCAGGTTGATAAATATACAATAGACGGTAAGGATATCATCGTATTAGCAGAAGGTCGTTTGGTCAACTTAGGTTGTGCTACCGGGCACCCTAGTTTTGTAATGAGTAATTCATTTACGAACCAGACCCTAGCGCAAATCGAACTTTGGAAAAATAGTGACAACTACAAAAATGAGGTATATATGCTACCTAAGCATTTGGATGAGAAAGTAGCCAAATTGCACTTATCTCGCTTAGGAGCTGAGCTTACTGAGTTACGTAAAGATCAAGCCGATTATATCGGAGTTACTGTAGAAGGGCCATTTAAGCCAGAGTACTACAGGTACTAATCGGTATTTAAAATGAAATACAAGGACCTCTTCCATTTTTGGAAGGGGTCTTTTCAATTTAAGGGTTTAGCAGGACAAGTACTTTTTGTACTTAAATCGTTAAAGTCTTGTTATTTTGTTTAAGATATTTAACAAAAGTCTAAACATTTTGTATTTTTATAATCTGACTGGATTTAAACCGTATATAGCATCCTTAAATACTACTATGTTTACACTATTCAAAAAGAAATCAGAAAAAGAAATTCTTCAAAAGAAGTATGAGAAACTGATGAAAGAGGCACATAGTTTATCGACGACAAATCGTAAACTAAGTGATACCAAAGTCTTTGAAGCTGAAGAAGTATTAAAACAAATGGATAAAATCACATGATTTTCCATATTTTTTAGCTTTATTTAGGGCGTATTTAAAATTTTTAGAAAACTAGTATATGGATTTAATGGAACGTGTTGCTGAATTCGAAGCAAGAAAAATGTCTGGAATTACAACGAGCGACAGAGTAACCTATTCAAGAGAAGTGAAAGCCTTAATCTTAGAAATTAATGAAATTTATAAGGAAACTAAGGAGGTCGAATTGATGGATATCATGAAAAGGCTTACGGTTAAAAAGAAAAAGATTGAGAAACGTTTGAAAGGAAATCCTATTAATTAGAAGGTTTCCTCAAAACGTTGTAATTAAAATTTGAAGATGAAGTTTTTAGAAAAATTAAAATTTACCCCATCTTCAAATACACAAAAAACTGAAAGTCTCACTAATAGGTCTTCTATTTATTCTATTGTTATCAATGGATTAGATGGAAGACCTATTGATTTATCCAATTTTAAGGGAAAGTATATTTTATTTGTTAATGTCGCCTCAAAATGCGGCTTCACCCCCCAATACAAAGACCTTCAACAACTTCAAAATCAATTTGAAGACCAATTAGTGGTTATTGGTTCTCCATGCAATCAATTTGCAGGTCAGGAGCCAGGTCAAGCAGAAAATATTCAATCGTTTTGTGAACGAAATTTTGGTGTTACTTTTCCACTTACAGAAAAATTGAAGGTCAAAGGTTCTGAAAAACATCCATTGTACTCTTGGTTAACTAAGAAGGAATACAATGGAAAAAAGAATAGTTCCGTCAAATGGAATTTTCAAAAGTACCTCGTTAATCCCGAAGGGGAATTGGTCGACTTTTTCTATTCGACAACCAAACCCAACAGTTCAAAAATTACAAAACATATCAACTAAAGTTCGAAGGCGATGAACAAGAAGAAGAAACCTGACAACGTTGTCTTTGATGAGGAAACTCAGCAATATACTGCCTCCTTAAAACCGTATGCCACCGATGTTGGCGCTCCGGCTATTACCACCACAGACACGGTTGCCTGGAAAAATCGAAATATTCATGCGGTCAATAAGCAAATTAGCGCGAAATACCTCGAACTGAAAGCAGAATACGACGCCATGATGGACCAGTTTGAATACAACAATTTGGTCTACAGTGCCAAATTCAATTTCGAACCTGTAATCGGCTATACCTACCATTTGTATCGCAATAAAAATGAAGAGGCTTTCTTATCTGTAATTGCCCCTCATGAATGCAATTTTGACTACTTAGGAACTTTCAAATTGAATGCGGATAAAATGTGGGAACAACTAAAAGATTAACATGGCGCACGATTTCACAGAAAGAGAGTTGGATAGAATTATCGAAATGGCTTGGGAAGACAGAACAGCCTTTGAAGCCATTGAATATCAATTCGGATTGCCTGAAAAAGAAGTCATCAAAGTGATGCGAACAAATTTGAAACGCAGTAGTTTCAATCGCTGGCGAAAACGTGTGAATAGTGGTGTAAGCCAAAAGCATTTGAAAAAACGGAATCCTGAAATTGACCGTTTTAAATGCTCGCGTCAACGACAAATAACAGGTAATAAAATAAGTAAGCGGTGATATGGCTTTGTTTGAAAATGAAGTGCCGCTATTCCCAACAGATTACAAGGAGATAATACAACGTATCCATAACATTGACCCTGTAAAATATGGTAGCTCACGAAATTTTATAGATGGGGCTGTAACCTATCTTTCTCCTTATATTTCCCGTGGAGTCATCTCAACAAAACAAGTTTTAGAAAGTGTTTTAGAGCGTGGTTATCGGCCTGCTCAATTCGAAAAATTTATTCAAGAATTAGCCTGGCGCGACTATTGGCAACAAGTATGGATTGCCAAGGGGGACGCTATCAATTCGGACTTAAAAAATACGCAAACCCCAGTTTCCAATCATGAGATACCTGCCGCCATTGTAAGCATCAAAACGGGCATAGAAGCGATTGACAAAGCAATTCAAGAGTTTTACCAAACCGGTTATTTCCACAATCATGTTCGAATGTATATTGCAGCAATCACCACCAATATGGGGCAAAGTCATTGGAAGTATCCCGCGCAATGGATGTACTACCATCTTCTTGATGGTGATTGGGCCAGCAATGCCTTAAGTTGGCAATGGGTGGCAGGAGCCAACAGCAATAAGAAATACCTTGCTAATCAAGACTACATTAATAAATACTGTCATACGCAACAAAAAAACACCTTCTTAGATGTGGATTATTCGGCGTTTTCAAAGATGGAAATTCCTGAAATTCTAAGTGAGACTACTTTTGAAAAATTTACCACTCCCCTACCATCGAAATCGGCAGTTCGTGTAAACCCACAATGTTCGACTTTCATATATAATTTTTACAATTTAGACCCTAACTGGAAACAAGAAACCGAAGCCAATCGTATTCTCCTGTTAGAACCCAGTATTTTTGAGCAGTATCCAATTTCAAAAAAAAGTGTCGATTTCATGCTTGACTTGTCTCAAAACATCGAAGGCATTCAAGTTTATGTGGGCGAATTTGACGAATTGGTTCGGGAATACGATTTGGATGAAATCTGTTATAAAGAACATCCTTTGAATACAAATTACAAGGGTATTGAAGAAAGCCGAGATTGGATGTTCGACGTACAAGGCTACTTTTCTTCTTTCTTCGGATTTTGGAAAAAATGTAAAAAACAATTGAAATACTAGCTATGCATTATACGAAAAAGGACATTGAACAAATGAACCGCATTCAAAAAATTAAATTCATCAATTCGGTTTCAGGAATCAAACCCGCTAACTTAATAGGTACTATTTCAAATTCAGGGCAATCGAATCTTGCTATTTTCAGTTCGGTTTTTCATTTGGGAAGTAATCCTGCCTTGCTCGGTTTCATCACTAGACCCGCAGGTGAAGTGCCTAGACATACCTATGAAAACATACTTGATAATAAACAGTATACTATAAATCATGTAAGCGCGTCCTTCACGGAAAAGGCCCATTACACCTCAGCCAAAATTGATAGAACCGTATCTGAATTTGAAACCTGTGGTTTGACAGAAGAATTTGTTGAAGACTTCAAAGCTCCATTTGTGAAAGAAAGTATACTTAAAATGGGAATGGAATTCAAACAAGCCATAGATATTGAACTCAACGGAACGATTCTGGTTATTGGTGAAATTCAACATTTGATTATTCCTGATGCGGCTATTGGTGAGGATGAAGACATTGATTTGGCAAATATTGATGGCGTCGGAATTTCCGGATTGAATACCTATTATTCCTTAGAAAAAATTGGGCGGTATCCTTATGCTAGAGCGAGTGAAATTCCTGATTTTAAGAAATGAAAAAACAACATATTCCTGAAAAAATGTGTCCGGTTTGCGAACGTCCATTTTCCTGGCGAAAGAAGTGGGAGAAAAACTGGCATGAAGTAAAGTACTGTAGCGAAAAATGTAGACGAAATAAGTAAACTAGACTATCGAGCAAATGAAAGCCGTAAACCTCATATTCCCACATCAATTATTTGAAGTAAATCCGCTTTTCGAAAATGGACATGCTTTTTATCTCATTGAAGAATTTCTCTTTTTCATGCAGTATCCTTTCCACAAACAAAAGATTGCTTTTCATAGAGCGACAATGCAGTTTTATTTGGATTTCCTAAGGAAAAAAGGTCATCAGGTCAACTATGTAGAAGCAACGGATGAGACATCCGACATTCGAAAATTAATTCCTGTTTTGACAAAAGAAGGTATTCAAGAAATCCATTACCTCGACCCTGCAGATTATTGGTTAGAAAAGAGAATTGCTGAAGGATGTGCATCCGAGGGAATACGATATAATGTTCACGATTCACCGATGTATCTCAATTCCAAAGAAGATTTAAAAAATTTCTTTAGGGAAGACAAAAAGAAATTTTATCAAACCAAATTCTACACGGGCCAACGAAAAGCTCGGAATATATTACTAGATGAAAACGGAAAACCGAAGGGTGGCAAATGGACATACGATACGGAGAATCGAAAAAAATATCCAGCGAAGAAAGTCCCGCCATCTGTTCAATATCCTGATAATGATTCCTACTTTGAGGAAGCGAAATCGTATGTTGAAGCCAATTTTGAAAATCATTACGGTGAACTAACGGAGCAATTACTGTATCCGAACACTTTTGAAAAAACACAGACTTGGTTTACCAACTTCCTAGAAACACGATTTTCAGAATTCGGTGTGTATGAAGATGCTATTGTCGCTGAGAATTCCATATTAAACCATAGTGTTTTGACGCCGATGTTGAATGTGGGACTTATCACACCTCAAGAAATTGTAGATAAGAGTTTGGCCCATGCCGAACAAAATGATATTCCCATAAATTCCACAGAAGGTTTTATTCGTCAAATTATCGGGTGGCGCGAGTTTATTCGAGGAGTTTATGTGGCCAAGGGGAGTTATGAGCGTACGAAACATTTCTGGAAATTTCACAAGAAGATTCCGAAGTCATTCTATGATGGTACGACGGGCATACCCCCTATTGACCTAACCATTAAGAAAGTTTCAAAAACTGGTTATTGTCATCATATTGAACGCTTGATGGTATTAGGGAATTTTATGGTGCTCTGTGAGTTCGACCCTGACGAAGTTTATCAATGGTTTATGGAACTTTTTATCGATGCTTATGATTGGGTGATGGTACCGAATGTATACGGTATGAGTCAGTTTGCCGATGGCGGATTGATGTCGACAAAGCCATATATCAGCAGCAGTAATTACTTGATGAAAATGAGCAATTACAAAAAAGGCAAATGGCAAGAAACTTGGGATGGGCTTTTCTGGCGATTTATGAATAAACATCGTGATTTCTTTTTATCGAATCCGAGATTGGGAATGTTGATTCGCACCTTCGATAAGATGAGTGAAGAAAAGAAACAAGCACATTTGAAAAATGGAGAGTTATTTTTAAACCAACTAGAAGGGAAATGATGTCACTAGGATTGTTTCGATTAGTTTTTGATTCTGGACTACTCATACTTATTTGGATGGTGCAATTAATCGTATATCCAAGTATTCAGTATTACACGAGCCAAAACCTTTTGAATTGGCATCAAAAATATACGGTAGCAATTTCATTTGTGGTTATTCCTTTAATGTTCGGGCAGTTAATAACGGCATCATTGCAGCTGATTAGTGAACGAAATCTATTTACTTTGGGAAGTCTTATATTGATAGGTCTAGTTTGGGCAAGTACTTTTATTCAGTTTGTACCCATGCACAGTGCTATTGCCTCAGGAAATACATCCCCTAAATTATTACAAAAATTGGTCTCTAAAAACTGGATTCGAACTATTCTATGGACACTTATTTTCGTGTGGACGGTAATCAAATCCCTTTAAAATCTCGTATCTTACATAGGCTTATGAAAAAGAATATAACACCCCACTGAAAAATGAAAATTATACTAACCGGAGCAACAGGAACCCTAGGTTCGCGAATACTATTTTCCATATTTGAACAGAAATTTGAAAAGCTGGAAAAAGTCTACTTACTCGTTCGCCCCAAAGCAGCGAATTCACCTCAGCAGCGAATTCAAAATATGTTGGCAAGTGAAAGCATTCCGGAGTTTATTCATAAGAATAGCAGTTCAATTTTGGACAAAATAGAAGTGATTGATGCTAAGAAAATGCTTGAGCCGACTTCTTATTTACAAGGTGAAAACATTGACTACTTTATTCATTCGGCTGGCTATGTGAATCTGTCTACAAATCCTTCGGCTAAAAAAGAAGTATTTCAAGAGAACTTTGACTTTACCAAAGACATTTTCAACTCCTACAGCGACCGTATTGACAAATTTGTGTATATCAGCACTGCATTTTCTTTTGGAGACGTGGGTGGAGTTCTAAAAAACAACTATACCGAGAATCATACTGGAAATTATCGAAATTATTACGAAGCATCGAAACACGCTTCTGAAGAATTCTTATTAGAGCAAGGCAAGGTAAAAAACATTCCCGTTCAAATATTACGCCCAAGTGTTTTAGGAGGAAATATTGAAGAAGCTCCCAATTTCTTTATCTCGAAATACATGGTCTTCTACCTTTTTGCTAAGTTTTTCAATAACAATACTTCGGATGAAAGCATACGTATTTCCACAAATACATTTACCGGGCTCAACATTATCCCCACGGATTATGCTGCCAATGTCATTGTAAAAGTACTGGAAACCGACATTGAACAATTGAATATTGTGCATGCGGAAGAAACCAATATGATGAAAGGAATTTCGAAAGTTTTGGATGCCGTAGGATTTTCAAATTTTAGCTTTACGGATGAGCAAATTACCGCAGCAACCGGATTCGCTTCAAAATTAGAAGAATTCTATTATGAGACCATCGGAGTGCATCTTCACCCCTACCTGAATTCAAAACCTAGCGAGTGGGATACAAAACTTTTAGAAAGTATTTTACCCATGCCCAGCTATAATTTGGAAGACTATCTTTTACAAACCGTCTCCTTTGCCAAAGCAGCGAATTTTCGAAATCAGAAGTGGTAAGCCATGGATAAAAAGTCATATCAAATTCATATTGTTGGGGCAGGATTAAGTGGTTTAATTGCCGCACGTGTTCTTGAGGAAAAAGGATATCACCCAACCCTAATAGAAGCATCAGACCGTGTTGGGGGAAGAGTAAAAACAGACCTTGTCGACGGATATCAATTGGACCACGGTTTTCAAGTTTTATTGACGGATTATCCTTTAGCTAAAAAGTATCTAGATTATAAGGCTCTAGAACTCCAAGAATATTATTCAGGCGCTGTTCTTTTTCAAGGAGGAAAACAAAAGACCATTGCCGACCCGCTGCGTAATCCTTCTTTACTTTTCAAAACACTAATGGCCAATGTGGGAAGCTTTTCTGATAAGTTAAAAGTCTTAAAACTGAACAATTCGCTAAAAAAGAAATCACTTACCAACATCTTTGACACCAGAGAAACATCAACATTGCAGTACTTGCAGGCGTTAGGTTTCAGTGAAAATATGATTCAAAGATTTTTCAGACCTTTCTTTAGCGGTATTTTTCTAGAACCAAATCTTGACACCTCTAGCCGCATGTTCGAGTTCGTTTATAAAATGTTCGGTTCAGGTACTGCTGCCCTTCCAAAATCGGGTATTGAAGCCATACCCAAGCAACTTAAGGCTAGCTTGAAAAATACCTCCTTTCATTTCAAAACAGCTGTTTCAGAAATTCATGATAATAAAATTGTTTTATCCAATGGAGAAGAAATTCCAAGTCATTTTACAATTGTCGCAACCGACCCAGGTCAAATGATTTCCAACTTAAAAAATCAAAGGATTCCCTGGAAGAAATGTGTAACACTATATTATGAAGTAGCAGAACGTAATATTGATAAGCCTCTAATCGGACTAGTATCTGATTCGAATACCTTAGTAAATAATATTTTTTATCATACTAGTGTATCGACAACAGAGAAAGCAAAAAAAGAACTTCTTTCCGTAACCGTTGTCAAGAATACAAAGATGAGTGACGAACTGTTACAAGTACGGGTAAAGGAAGAACTTCAAAGGTATTGTGATATTAGAGATGCTCAATTTTTAAAGCAGTATACCATCAACAGAGCTTTACCTAATCTCACCAATATTCAATACGATTTGGCTCCTTCGGAAACCAAAATAAAAGACCGAATATTTCTTGCAGGAGACCATATGTTGAATGGCTCCTTAAACGCAGCCATGTTATCTGGTGAGCGTGCCGCTCAAGGACTTATAGAAGTTTTGGAAGAAAGTCCGAATCTTGCCAGTTTTACTTCGGAATATCGATAATCTAATTTCTTAAAAACCTGAAACCAGAAGATTTCTAGCGCCGCGAATTCCACATTTTTGATATTCGTTGTAGGCTTGGGCTGCTCTTTCACATACCTCGGCGTCACTTTCACCTAGTATCCAACCGTCAATGGCCCACTTAAGGGTGTATGCCTCAGGAGACATAAGACCAGTTGACCAAACTAAAGTGTTAGCCCCGGTTTTTTTTAAATACGGCTTAAAGTAGTTTTTACTAATACAGGCTAATATAATGGCATCTCGCTTTTCAGCGTTTTGTGGTTCAAAATTTTCATCTAAACTAAATTCCATTAGTCCGTCATGACCCATGTAGGTTAACAAATCTGCGCCGCCACCAAAGCATAATTCTTGATTTTCATACTTCAACTTTTGCTCATCTGAACCACTTGACGCATTTAAAAAATCTATGGTTGTTTGCTTGATGTATTTACCATCATAGGCATCGGCCAGCAGATAGGTGTTTGTAGTTTTATGCTTGAATAGAACTCGCTCTAATATTTGGGTATTTTCTGTTTTCAAAACTTTTAGAAATGTCCAGTCCTTACTCTTTTTGAAATGCGTTTTTAGACCGTAAAGTGCACCCCAATACAAATTGGTTTTAGGGTTCTGCCCATCCCCCAAAGTTCTTGGAACTGGAACAATTCCTTGATTTACATTATCGCAAAGCGCTACAAATACATGAATTGTTCTCGACTCTTCAACCTTCTGGGCGTTCGTGACCGATAGGAAAAGTAAAAAGCAAATGATTAAGCATCTCATACTAATTATAACGGGTTTACAAACTAAATCGTTTATCTTCTCAAAACTTTACCTGCGCCCTGACAGACATCGCATTTATCTTTTTCGCCTTTAGTAGCTCTCCAATAGCCTTTGCCATCGCACTTTTGGCATTTTTTGTATTCAGAGGTATTAGAGACCATTCGAATAAGGAAAATAGCCAAACCTATTATTAGAAGAAGCATTAATATTCTAAATATCATAGTAATAATAATTTGAATTGAAATGGTATAGTCTTACCTACTAAACTATCCTTTATTTTAACTTTAGGTTTTAATACCTCTAGATTAGTCATTCCAAAACGTTCGAATTAATAAGGATTTCACTTTTATGATAAAAATTTGAATTTTCTTCAAATCTATTTTTGGACCAAAAAGTCTTCAATTTCATAAATCTTTCGGCTGGGTCGATTTTCAAGTTCCAGCAAACCTTCTTCAAATCGATAGGACAAAAGTACACAGGTTTTGAATCACTTTCGATCAAACTGTTGCTTCCATTCATTATGCACCTATAGTCAATACAATGCTTAACGCCGAATATATGCCCCAATTCATGGGAAGCAATCTTAAACGTTCTAGAAACAAACATCTTGTAAGCTAAATCACTATTATCAGGATTCCCGAACCTAGCCATCGAATAAACTCCCGAGCGGTTAACAAGATTGCCTAGTCCCAAAACAAAATTTTTCTTGGCTTCATTATATAAATCAATCTTTGTGAATGCAATATAAGCGGCGGCATCATTGGGTATATTTGACGCAAGTAAATTGTTTAGAATGTATTTTGCGCTTGTTTGTCGATTACCTTGATGAATTCTAAAAGAGGTTTTAGGAATCAGTGCTATGGATATTGAATCCAATATTTCAACTGGGAGTTCATAAAAGTTCTCTAAATATTCTGAAGTCGATTTCAGTACTTTTTTCTCAGTGTATGAGAAGTTGCCAATAGGTCTTATATAAATCTTATTCCTGTTCTTGGTTTTCCCGTTAGGATTACTGTTAGAATATTGCTCAAAAGTTTGACCCGGTTCTTTCACAATACTCAGCCACTCTCCAGGCAATGCCTTTTTTAGAGGTTGATGAAGAGATTCGATTTCATTGTCACTACCATACTTCGTTAATCCGGGAACTACTTTTGGCGATAAATAAGCAATTAAGAACCCTATCGACGTAACGATTATGAGTTTTAGGATGATTAATTTCCTTTTCATTTACCTATTTTCTTATAACATAATTGAATTATCCTTATTTATAGTTTATTTTCTAGGCTTCTTAAAATACGTCCCACTATGATTAAACCAAGGGCCAAACTACCAAATAAGATGGCAAATGAAATCCAGTTAGAAATTAAACTGTCCAAACCATATCCAAAGCATAAACCCAATAATGTAAGCAGGCCAAATGCCAACATTACTACTAAAAGAGAATAACAATATTTTACAAATTTTATCATCTTTTATTTGAGTCTTGTGATTAGTTATTTACTGTTTTTTCAACGACAACAATCGGTTCCTCAACATTTTCACCCACAACCGAAATATTATTATATATCCATTTATCATTATTCCAATCCGCAAAAACTCTCATTCTACCTTTCCCCTTGGAACCCTTGACATGAACGTAAATATCAATTGTCATATCATTATTTGAATAGTTCACGATTCCTCGCATCATATCCAATCCACTTACCGGTTCTAAGCTACCGAAAAGCCCTACTACATCTTCATTTGCTTGGGCTTTCAATATGGCGGTTCTCATTAGATTTGGGTCCAGATAAGCTTTTGCAACATCGGATATTCTACCTACAATTGGTGAAGATGCAATCGAAATAACAAAGACGAAAAGTACGCCAACTAGAGGAACAAACCATTTCCTATTCCGCTTCCACCAACTTTTATGCACAATTAATTCGTCCACTTTTAATATTACAATATCTATCCTTTCTTTAAACTTTATAAAACCCACTTTTTTCTAATGGATGTGATTGTATTGATGATTAACACCAATAATCCAACCATGGACAATGAAAAGTGCAGGTACAAATCATGCAAATGATTCTGAACTACAAATAATAAAACTAGTAACAGAATTAATTGAATGCTAGATAAGATTAAGTTAGTCGAAATCTTGAAAATTGCAAGCAAACTATAAATCAACATTAACGCCACCCAAAAAATTATTGGTATCAAAAAAAGTAAATTAGTTATATCCCATATCCAATTTACCGTTTTGTTGATACCCCAGGTGGGAGTTAGTTCAACAGTAAAAAGTCCATAGGTAATAAGAATTAAAACAATGATGATGATTAATCTATCTTCGATCCATTTTCTCATCCTTTTTAAACTTTTGAAATAATTGTCCGAATGTATTTTATAAAACAAGATGTTTGACACATGTCAATTTTTCTTCAACCTTTCCTTAAAGGATACATTTTCTGCCAGGATTTTTTTCTGTGAATAACCTCTAATTAAGAATGAAATACCAGTTATTAAGATCATTGCACCGAATAAAATTGACAAAAATAGTAGAACAATAATTCCAGCTACAGCGAGAAAAGCACCATAATTTATATTTTTTGATGGCTTCAAAGAACCTTTTTGGCTTCTGGAAGGTCCAGCTGCATCAAGGCTAAGATTCAATTTTCTTTCAGCTTCTTTCTCGTCAATGACAAAATATTCACACTCATTTTCAAATTCGGGTTTTTGATTTGTTAAACTACATACAAGTCCGGTTTTAAAATCAATTTTTCGGTTTGCGCATATTTTACAAAAAACTAGTCTTTCATCAAGTGTCATTTTTTAATTTAGATTTTCATTTAGCGGTTAATATTGTCATTCGCCACTTGGAGACCAACCACAATAATTTATTTAAAACAAAATATTATTCATTATTTGAACTTTATTCTGGTATGGGTTCTTAATTCAACTCTGGATTCATTCAACTTTTTTATCTCCAATATATTTTACAGCAAGAGAATCTGTTTTTTCAAAATAACCGTTTTGGTCAATTTTAATAAATGACCAAGTTGTGTCAACCTCCGTATTGTTATTGCTTTCAATTAAATCTTCATCATAATCAGACGTTGTAGTCGTTTCAATTATTGCTTCGCTTGTCCAACTCCCATACTGCTTCCCTACCCAACCACCATCACCTCCTTCGTATCCAATGACACCTATGTTTATTGTGTTGTTATTTTCTTTTCCAATTGTTACTGCGTAAAGAGTTCTGCAACAAGTTTCGTTATCATGTACGAAAGTATAGAGGTTAAAATTCTCGAACACTTTAAATTCAAGAAATACATATTCATCGGGATAATCATCTGTTAGGTGTTCTGGATAACCAATTTCAATTTTATAAGGAGAAAGATGTTCGCTGATAAACTTTTTTGGCAATTTTTCCAACAGGGCAACATTGATTTTTTCTATATCGATTGTTTTTGATAATGGAGAAGTTTTCGATCTTATATAATTACTATCAAACTCTACTGAATCCAAAATCGAGTTATTCTTCAAGTTTGACCCTGCTATAATGCCTTCAGTAGCTTTCGTCACCAACTCCTTAATTTCAGATAGAGTCCTTATTTGGTCATCAGAATCTAAATTTTGAGCATTGTTAATCCCCGCAAAGAACTCATTAATTTCAACCTTGAAATCGGTTCCAGCAAAGTAGAATTCATAGGCCATAAAATCAATAAACCGCATTTTTTCTTCAAATTCGAAATCTGTGTACCTTTCAATAAAGTAATTAGGGTAAGACCTCAGAAAAGTGACAATATATTGTCCAATCACCTCAGATAGAGCTCCATCTGATTTCTTGACTATCACTCGGAAAACTTCAAAATAGAAGTTCAAATCTTTCTTATTTTCTTGGAATAGTTGATCTAGACATTCGAAAGTCTCATTGTTATCTGAGGGGCTAACTTTGTTTTCAAGAATCAACTGAGCATATTTTTGTATTGCAGTAGTATTTAATTTGGGCTTTTCAACCTGTGCTTCTTCATTACCTTTAGGTAATTCATTCTCATCTGAAACTTGGATTGAATCCCTCTCGTATTTTGTTTTTTTAGTACCTCTCGAATTGCAAGAAACCAAACTTAAAATCAAGACTAAATAAACTATTCTTTTCATTTCAACTACTCTTATCTAGTTCGATTTGTTTAACAATTCTTTATTCGAACTTTCCCTATTTAGTATTTTAGGTATCCTAAGATTCAATAAATAATTCTAATTCGATTCGACCATTTTCTTTTTCCTTAACAACAATAGAGCTGAGGTCAAGGTCATCAATATCATGGCCCCAAATACCATACTTTCCATCCGTTTTATTCCGGTTTATTAAGCCTTGTCGTTCGCTAATAGGAACAGTTTTGGTTTGAGCAGAATCTTCCTCTTCCTGATAAATTCGGTGATATACCTTGCTAATGATTTCAACTAACTCCTTTCTTGTAAAGCCAGAAGCATTTGCAGATTTGATTTCAATCAGAACGGGTTTTTCCAATGGATAGTCTATAACTAAACTCGCTTTAGCTGTTTTTAGTACGATATCATTTTTTCCTATTAAATTTTTAATTTCTAATTCAGGCTTTTTAATCGAAATCCAAGGGATTATTCCATCTTCAAAAATCTCTAAGTCTTCTTTCTCAACGGCCTTAACTTGAAAGGTGATTTCACTGCTAACTTTATTCGTAACATCAGCTTCTGAACCAGATGTCTTTTGGGAAGTATTGGTCTTGCAACTACTGAAAAGAAAAGTTACGATGATTGCAATTAGTTGGGTTTTCATTTAATTTTTATCCTTGGGTTATTTTAAACTTGATTTTTAAAACTACTAATTACAACAGACTTAAATGACATGCTTAAACAAAAAACCCCTCTCCATATCTGGAGAGGGGTTTTTCAATATGATAAAGAAAGAATTTCTTAAGCTTCAAAAGGCTCAATAGAAACAAAGGACTTTCCGCCAGCTTTCTTTGTAAATTGTACAATTCCGTCAACCTTAGCATGTAATGTATGGTCTTTACCAGCATATACGTTCTCACCAGGGTTGTGCTTGGTACCACGTTGTCTTACGATGATATTACCTGCAATCGCAGCCTGACCACCAAAAATCTTAACTCCTAATCGTTTCGATTCTGACTCTCTACCGTTTTTCGAACTACCTACACCTTTTTTGTGTGCCATGATATATTGTTTACACCCTGAACCTTTTTCAGGGTCTGGTTATTAATTCTAAAATTACGCTTTTCCGCCGTCTAATTCGTCTTGCCATTTCTTCAACTCATCCCATTTGCCATCAGCAGCTAGTTTCGCTTGTGCTGGCCATGTGTCTGTAACGTGGTTTCCACGGACATCTGCAATGATTTCAGAAATTTTAGCTGGTTTTGCTTTTGCTAAGTCAGCGAAAGTTGCAATACCTGCTTCTACTAAAGTTGAAGCGATTTTTGGGCCAATACCTTCAATCTTTTTCAAATCGTCGGCTTTTGCCTTTTTAGGAGCTGCTGCCTTTTTTGGCTCAGCTGCTTTTGCCTTTGGGGCTGCTTTAGCTTTAGTTTCTGCCTTTGGCGCTGCTTCTTTTTTAGGAGCGGCTTTCTTTGGGGCTTCTGCTTTGGCTTTTTTAGCACCTTTAGCAACGATGCTTTCGATTACGATTTCAGTCAACGACTGGCGGTGTCCGTTTTTCTTACGGTACCCTTTACGCCTTTTCTTATGAAAGACGATTACTTTGTCACCTCTTAGGTGCTTAATGACTTTGGCCTCAACAGCGGCTCCGTCTATAGCCGGGGCGCCAATAGTTATGTTCTTTCCGTCGTCTAAAAGAAGTACATTGTTAAAAGTTACCTTTTTACCTTCTTCTGTTTGCAAACGGTGAACATATACTTTTTGGTCTTTTGCAACTTTAAATTGCTGCCCTGCCATCTCTACAATTGCGTACATAGCGTGTATATGATTTAAATTTACTCGATAATCGAGATTAATCGCTCAAATTTTCTTTAAGCGGATGCAAATATACATGTAAATAGGTAATCTGCAAGAGATTTAGCTAGAATTTAAGCTGTTTTTTTAGCTAGGTTGTTCGAAGTCTTAAAAAGCTGCATAAATGACAGCGTAAGTACTAAGGTTGTTGCAAAACCCATAATGGCTACCGTAAAGAAAACAATGGCCTCAAAGGACTGATATTGCTGAAACCATGTGGTCGATAAGTTGGCCAAAAATTCAGCATTCAATTCTGTCGCATATAAGGTGAAGAACATAGTGAAAATTAGCGTGGCGGTTCCACCTGTTACCATCCCGGCAATAAAGCCCTCTCCGTAATTAAAATCATGTTCTATTCGTTCACGAAACATCTTTATGGCAAAGAAAATGCCAACTCCGGTAATTACCGCATTGAACAGACTAAAGAAGACATTAGTATGTAGCCCGAATAGAGAGAGCATCAAAAAATAAATAATAAGGCAACCACTTGTGGCTATCCCAAAACGAATAGGTAAAGCGTAAAGTCCCATAGCAATTGATTTTCAGATTCTCCTTAAGTTACAAAATATTCGAATTGAACTGAATGAAAACGGCTACTTTAACACAAAAAAATCCTGATGGTTTCGCATCAGGATTTGGATTGTTTTTTGTTCAGTCGGTCTATCCGATTTTTCGTATCCTGGCTTCCCCAATTACAATTCCTTTGTCAACATCAGCATCACCTTTATAATTGATTTTGGTTTCTCCATAACAAGTTACCTTCAAACGGTCTGAAACATTGACCCTGAAATTACTTTCTCCGTAAGCCGTTATTTTTGTGGATGTGTTTTCCATATCCAAGGTGTTTACTTCACTTTCTCCATAAGCACGATACACTTGTCGACCGACATCGCCTCCCTGAATCTCTAAATAGCTTTCTCCATAAATAGAAACTGTTAATTCTTCTGTAGTAATTGAATTAAAATACACTTTTGATTCACCATAGATGGTAAGTTTAAGTTCTTGCTGTTCAATGGGACTTTCACATTTCACGATTTCCTCACCTCGGATAGAAAGTGCTCTTAAATTTTTATAGGTGATTGTAGCTCTTGCCATTGTACCTTGATAAATGTCACGCTTTCCTTTCCACTTATCGGTACTAACCCGTTCTTGCTTGGTAACGGTTTTCGCTCCATCCAAATACAGTCGCAGCGTTTTTCCTTCTACTTTGATATTGATTTTATCTTCGGAAACTTTCGCGTTTTCAATCTTTACAGATTCCTCGTTACCTTCTACCAAAACAACTTCGATATGCGGACTTACGATTACTTTGTCAAAAGATTTTACATTGGTTATTTCTTGCGCACTACTGCTTTTAGGAAGTAATAAAAATGCGCATAATACTATTGTCAATAAAATTGATTTTTTCATGATTGTTCGTTTTTTAGTTACTTCAATGAGTATATTAAAAGAGAATTGTTACAGTTAATTGGTCACTTTCTTCTTTTTATTCACTAGCCAAACTCCAAAAAGAATAATAGCACCGCCTAAAAGTTGGTAAATATTAATACGCTCTCCATCCCAAACTCCCCATAAAACAGCAACTAATGGAATCGTATAGGTAACCGATGCTGCAAAAACCGCACTCGATATATGAATCAACTTATTAAAAAGAATGTTTGCCCATGCAGTACCTAAAATAGCGAGTGCCAACAAGTACCAAATGGTATCGTGCATTTGTACATTGTTTGTAATCTCCCCAAAAAAGCCCGAATAGCTTACCAGAAATATGGCAGGCACAAAGGCAACTGCAAAACTAGCCGTGGTAATTGACAATGGACCTAAGTGTGCTAGATGCCTCTTTATGATATTGATGTTAAAAGCGTAGCCAAGGGCTGATAACAAAATGAAAATAGCATACCAATAATTTTGGTCTGGTGTGAATTCCATTCCCGCTAATATCAAGGCAACCGTGCCAAAAAGTCCAATGAAAACTCCTAATACTTGTCGTTTAGAAATAATTGCTCCAAAAAGGGCGATTCCAACTAGAGTTGTCATTAAGGGTACTATGGAATTGAAAATAGAGGTAATTCCACTATCTAATTGTGTTTGGGCCAATGCAAACAAAAAAGGTGGAAAAAAGGAACTCGTAAATCCTGCGATTATTAACCATTTCCAATCCGCTGATTTAATTTGAGACATACTCCGAAAACCAAACGCGAATAAGGTTAATGAAGCAAACACAATCCTCAAACCTCCAAGTTGAAGAGGAGTAAAACCTATAAGCGCCTTTTTAATCAGTATGAAGGAAGACCCCCAAATAAAGGAAAGCAATACGAGATAAAACCACTTTTTTTGATAGTCACTCAAGGGATGAAAAATTTTAGCAAAAATGGTACTTTTTTATGACTATTCTCATTTCACTTTGCACTCCAGGTTGTAAATTTGTTTCAAATCAAATTTTCTATAACATGAGAATAAAAACTAGTTGGCTATTACTTTTTATGGCTTTTTCAAGTGCTATTTTAGCAGCGCAACATAGGGAAGAAAGCATTAAAATATCAGTAACCATCGAAGGAATGGCTTGTCAAGAGGGTTGTGCTGATACCATTGCTGAAAATCTAAGAAAGGTAGAAGGCATTAATACTGCTGAAGTGAGTTATAAAAACGGAGAAGCTTTAATTGAATATGATAACCGTTTGATTTCAATTGACGGTTTGAAAAAGATAATTACAGATACCAAAGTAAAAAACTATGTGTACATAGTAAAAGAAGTACGCGCCATTACTAATGAAATTGAAGAATGAAAAAATATATCCTAATTCTAGCAACCATAGTTTTTGCAGTTTCCATATCATGTAAGGAAGAAAAAAAGGAATCTCCTGAATCAAAGCAAATGGAACAGGTTATGGCCGTGCATGATGAAGTAATGCCTAAAATGGGCAAAATAGGAAGCTTGGTAACCCAATTGAGAAAGAAAATTGATTCTGACCAGGGAGGAATTGAAGAAAAAAAGGCCATGGAAGCGTTACAAGACGCCAATAAAAGCATGATGGATTGGATGCAAGGATTTAACAAACGTTTTGATTATGAAGAAATTGCGAATGGCAAAGAACTGACCGAAGAGAAAAAACAGTGGCTGAATGAAGAGGAGGAAAAAGTAAAGATTGTGGCTGAGAAGATGAATTCAAGTATTGCCAACGCCGAGGCGCTACTTGTGGAATAAAAGTTAAAATTCTTCCCACCAGCGTTCATTTGAAATTTGGTCCGCTTCCAAATAAATATATTCCCCAATTTTCGGAGTTGTAGTTGCAATTCCCAATGCTGTAGCTTTTTTAGAAACTCTTTCCACAGGTTCTGTCCAAGGATGCATCGCTAGTTTGAAAGCACCCCAATGGATTGGCATTATCTTATTTGCTTTCACATCCAAACCCGCTTGTGCGGTTTCCTCAGGCATCATGTGAATTTCACTCCAAAGTTCATTGTACTGTCCACATTCTAGCATTGCAAAATCGAAAGGCCCGAGTTTTTTGCCTATTTCCTTGAAATGGGAGCCGTATCCGCTGTCACCGCTAAAGAAAATGTTCTCGGTCGAAGATTGAATTGCCCAAGAGCTCCATAGGGTTTTCCCCCGGTCGGTAAATCCCCTTCCTGAAAAGTGTTGTGCTGGAGTACATGTAAAGCGCAATCCATGAAATTGAGTTTCCTCCCACCAATCCATTTCAACTATTTGCGCTTCGGCGACACCCCATTCTGAAAGATGAACGCCAACACCTAGTGGTGTATAAAACATATCCACTTTTCCTTTCAATAATTGAATAGAACCATAATCAAGATGGTCGTAATGGTCATGAGAAAATAGGACGGCATCTATTTTTGGTAACTTCTTGATTTCAATAGGCAGGCTTCCACTAAATCGTTTCACCCCAAGCAGTGGATGTGGAGCAGGAACCGCCCCGAACATTGGGTCTATCAATATATTTTTACCTTCCATTTGCAGCAGAAAAGAAGAATGTCCGAACCAAACCAACCGACTTGCCCCTTGATAATCTGCTACGCTTATTGAATCAATTTTTTCAACAGCTATTCTTTTTTCAGGCTTTGAATTGGGTTGAGCACCTAGGGATTGACCAATAATCTTCATCATCTTACCAAAACCCATGCTCATTTTTATGTCTCCTTTATTGATAAAAACACCATCCTTGTAGTTCTTGGATTGGGCATATCGCAACTTTTGTTCTTTTGTTATAGTGCCACCAAACTCAGGACTTATATTTACAAATAGGGCAACAAAAATGACTAGAATCAATAACAATCCACCAAGGAGTAATCCCATTTTCTTGAGTACTTTTTTAAATTTTCGCATGTATTGAGGAATCTCAAAGGGCAATTATAAGGTAATCGAAGAGAAATTGAAAGTTATTTCGAATTGTCTTAAAAAGGAAGTTTACTCAAGTCGACATTCCCACCCGAAATAATAATACCTACTTTTTGGTTTTTGAAGTTTTCTTTGTCAGTTAAAAGAGCTGCCAAGGTCACTGCACTAGAGGGTTCTACGATGATTTTCATTCGTTCCCAAATGAGTTGCATGGCGGAGACAATTTCTTCTTCGGTTACTCGAATGATTCCGCTAACATGTTCTTTTATGATAGGGAAATTGTTACTCCCCAAAGTAGTTTTGAGTCCGTCAGCTAGAGTGTTAGTGCTTTCGTTTCCCTCAATTTTTCCACTTTGTAATGAGCGGTAGGCATCGTCGGCTTCAAAGGGTTCTCCGCCAAATACTTTGCAATCATTCCCAAAATAATGAGCCGCCAATGCTGAGCCTGCGATTAACCCCCCACCCCCAACAGGGCAAAATATTGCATTTAAATCAGGATAATCTTCAAGTAGCTCCATTGCCGCTGTACCTTGACCTATGATAACATCAATATCATTTGATGGGTGTAATAAGGTTGCGCCTGTATCTTGTGCAATTTTATTCGCATTGTATTCACGAGCATCTAATGTAGGTTCACATTCATAGATTATTCCCTCGTATTCTTTTACTCCCGTTTTCTTTACTTCAGGAGCTGAAGTGGGCATCACAATATGTGCAGTAACTCCCAAACTTTTTGCGCCTAAGGAAACTGCCTGTGCAAAATTGCCAGAGGAATGTGTAACAACCCCGTTACCCCTTTGTTCATCGCTTAGCTGCAAGATGGCATTGGTAGCACCTCGCATTTTGTAAGCACCTCCTCTTTGAAAATTCTCACATTTGAAGAATACCTCAGCGCCTGCAATCTTATTGATCAATTTAGAAGACAATACAGTCGTTCTATGGATAAAGGGTTTTATTCTTCTATGACAATCTAGTAGTTCTTGTTTTTGTATCATACGGACTACAAAATACAAGATTAATTTTTCTAAATGCTTAGTGCAAACTCCTTTTTAAAGAGTAAAAGTTACTTCCCATGAATTTTTAGCTTGATATAATCTGACAATTCATTTGAATTATGACCATCGGCCTGAGCACTCTTGATATATCGAGCTGTTAATCCATGAATTTTAGCCTTCTTGTAGCTATTTGGATTTACATCACTGATGCCAGTATCTTGTAAGGATTTAATATATTTTGGGCTTATGTCATGAACGGCAAAATTCTTTAACATTCTTGGTTCTAAATTTGCAAACCCCACTCTAGATAAGTCTTGAATATAATCAAGTGTAATATCATGAACGGCGAAGTTTTTAATCATGTTGGGGTCTAAATTACTATAGCCGGCACGAGTGAGGCCGTTAATATAATCAATACTTACATCGTGAATTGCAAATTTCTTGAGCATATTGGCATCGATATTACCATAACCAGCTTTCTCCAAGTCTTTGATATAATCTATTGATATGTCATGAATTGCAAATTTCAAGAGCATGTCCAATTCTAAACCTTTGTAATTCGTATTGGCAATCGAATTTATATACTCTATCTCCACATCATGGATTCCAAGTCTGCCAAGTTGCTTCAACGTTGGTTTGTACCCATGTCTTTTCAATCCAAGAACATATTCTTTTGAGACATCACCCAAAAACAATTTAAAATATTTGTAACGGTCATCATTGTTAGTGCTAATCCCCTCTTTATTTAAGAAAGCTTCAAACTCGCGATTTTTTGCAAAAGTGAAATCCCCATTTCCTTTATCATTCGGGAATGCGCCTTGAAATTTTATGCTGCCTGAAGGTTTATTCAACTCAAAACCTTCAGCTGTATTCAAGGTAAATTCCTCAACCGGAATACATAGACTAATCATAAAAGAAGGATTGCTCCTATTCTTAGAATCCATCAATTGGATGCAGACTTTTTCCTCCTCGATGGTACCAAACCAAATTCCCTTATCGATTTCGGCTCTATGATTAAATGAAGAAAATGAAATAGTATGTTCTTCTTTTTCTTCTTTTTGCCCAAAAGAGGCTTGGCACACAAATAAAAATGCAAATAAAAGACTAGCGTAAAGATTGATTGTAGTTTTCATGATATCGTTTTTTGATGTATACCATGGTAAACTCCGCTTTTTGAAAATGGTTACGGATTAGGCATAAAAAACAATCCAAGTTGGATTCAGGAAATTTTTACTTTGAGGTTGTCATACCAGGAATTTTTTCAAATACTAGATTATGTATTCCATCTGTTACCATTGAAAATCCTTTTAATACGTTCGAGTTATCCCGAAGAAATTCTAGCGCATTAAAGAACAGGGAAGTACTTGTAAATATATCTTTTTTCACCGGCCTAAATATAATGTCTGGGTGATTCAAATTCTTTGCAACCAACTGACCCTCTTCTACACGAAAAGAGAATAGTGTTGCATACTCCTTATTATAGTATGCTCCGGCATATGCCTGCAAATCCTGTACAGATAGTTGTACTGGTTCATACCGTTCCATAACATCAGGTCTACTTTCATTGTAGGTAAAATAGAGTGTCATACCATCATCTCCTTCTTTAAATTCAAAAAGTCGTGTGTCTTCCATTTTTGCATATTGCTGAAATATATTGTCAGATAGTGGTACCAAAGTTTGATGCCCTTTTCCAAACAACCATTTAGTTCGCAGTGTATCGTTTTCAACAAATATCTGAGAGGCATAGCCTTCTTTAAACCAATAGTTCCCTTCAAAAGTCTTAAGTTTCCTAACACTTAAATTCTTTATTCTCTTAGCCTTGAAATCTATGTTTGCTGGCAACGGGTATAAATCCTTTACAAGTGGAACAATGGCACCCTGAGCCAAAGCTCCATTATATTGATTGTTATTTCCTAAAGCAAAGGAAATGATGTTTTGATCAAGGTATCGAAATACGTTAGTACCATAACCTCCTTGTAGGCCATAATTCCAAAAAATGGGAAGCCCTCTTTCTGGGTGCGTAAACTCGCGACCGATTGCCATTTCTCCCCAATAATAAACGAACTTCTTGCCGTTGGATAGTTGAACTGGCGTATCTAATTTTTGAATCAGGTTTCCAAGCTTACCTTGAGGTTTTGAGTAATTCAAATACCACTTTGCAAGATCTTCAGCGGAGCAATATGCATTGATAGCACCTATAACACCGCTACGAACTTCAAGTTTCATATAACCCTTATCTTCTTCTTTTTGATACGGTTGAGCAACCTTGGTAAGCATGGAATTGCTATCATCTCTTATGATGGAACTATTCATTCCTAGAGGTTCAAAAATATTAGATTTAACAAATTCTGCAAATGACAAACCTGAACTTCTAGTAACAATTTCGGCCATTAGCACTGATTCCGTAACAGATTCATGAAACGAAAAATCGGTGCCTGGTTCAAAAGAAAGTGATTTTTGAGAAGCAATCAATTTTAAAGCCTCCGCTTGGGTTCTTACTTCTCCAGAACCATTAATCACAGTATGTATTTTGTTTATATCATAAAGACCACTTGAATGGTTCAACAAATGCCCTATTGTCACTGTATGAACATACGTAGGCAATTCTGGCAAATACTTGCATATATCTTCATTCCGAGCAATTTTTCCTTGCTCTTCTAAAAGGAGAATAGCCAGTGTAGTAAATTGCTTGGACATTTCGCCCAGTTGAAACTTAGTTTGTGGCGTAATTAATTCGTTTGTTTCCAAATTAGCAACACCGAATCCTTTTAAGTATAAAATTTTTCCATCTTTAAGTATCCCTGCCGCTCCGCCAGGCTGGCTTTTGGTATTCCAGGCTTTAAAAATAGAATCCGTTTTCTTTTCAAAACTACTAGGCAGTTGAGCGGAGCAAACATTAAATAAAAGTGATGTTAAGAGTATATGAATTAATTGTCTGTTCATTTTTTGATGATTTGTTCTAGTTTTCACTCTGGATAATTCACATACGTGTAACTCTTATGAATAATTTTCCAGCTCCCTTGATATTTTAAGAGCATTAGATAGTCCGTATAAATTCTTTTTGGCCCTGGCATGATAATTTCAATCTTACCTACTGCAGCGTCGTTTTCATAATCAATTGACACAATCCTGCCAATACGATTGCTTTTTTTTCCTTGTTTTATTCCTCCAACATAATCCTGACCGTTCCAAACTTTTAGGCTGTCGTTTGCCACACTATATAGGTTGAGTTCAGGGTGAAAAGCTCTTTTTACACGTTCTGGTTCTCCATTGGCGGTTCCTTCCAGATAATCGTTTAGAGTACTGGTAATCAATTCTAAATCTGTTTGTGCACTGACCGCATGAATTCCTATAAAGAAAAAAGTCATCAATAAGATTATGTTCATTTTCATGATTTCAATTGTTTAATTTCTGTTCGTGTTTTTATTTAGTTTTTTCCAAATTCTGGCTTGAGGATTCTTCCTTTTGAAACCAAATATCGGAAACTCCATTGGTCGCTAAGCGAAACCCTTTGACAATTCCGTTTAAATCCCTTTCAAATGCTAGAGATGAAAAATGTCTTTGATTTCCTGCAAACAAATCTTGTACTCTTGGACTCAATTGAACCGGCTCTAACCTTGGATGAATTAATGCGAGCTTTCCTTGATCAATAGTTAGGGAATATGAAGTATCCAAGGTGTTTGCATAATAATTTCCTGTAAACATATCAAGGTTTTTGGCCCAACTCGCATTCGCATCAAATGCAACTAAATGAAAACTGTCATCACCAACAGTTACATTCATAGTTTTGGGTACAGCTCTTGTATCAAAATTAACCGATACCTCTACCGGGGAAATCATTTTGAAGGAGTTCTTGGTCAAGGGCACTAGGGCACTTTCATTACCAGGGCCTCTGGAATATCTCAAGGTATCGTTGACGATATGAATTTTTCGGGTGGAGTAGTTTGTAACGTCCCAATAATCACCCTCAAAGTTAGCAAGTTGCTTTTTTGACAATACTTTGGAGTTGATACTGGCAGACGCTTCACCAGATGATGAATCCAAAAAATCTTCAATATATAGCGCACTGGCTCCTGTGCCCGCATATCCGTTATAGGCACCATCATTTCCCATAATAACAACAGCAAGGTAATAATCGGGATAGCGAATCAATTTACTGGCATATCCCCCAGCAACCTCGACATGGTATAGTTTTTTAGCTCCTCTAAAATTCCAATACCGGTGGCCTCCTGTATACAATGAAGTATTGACTTCCTCAAGCGTTCTTCCGTCAACAACTGAAAGTCTATCAAATTTTTCAACCATTTGGGTCGTACCAATTTTAGGATCTCCCAGCTCCTTTGCCCAAAGGCACATATCTCCCACGGTGGTGTAGACATCTGATAAAAGCGTGTGACTATGGCTCATGTTTGAACTGATAAAACCATCGTTTTGGGCAAAATACCCCTGGGCCTTGTTTGCGATTACGGCACCTTGAGTATCATATATTGAATTCTTCATTCCTAGTGGTTCAAAAATCTCCTTGGTCACAAAATCAGTATATGACATTTTAGAAATCTTAGCAATAAGGTCTTCGAGTATCAAAAAACCAGCATCCGAAAAGCGTTGTACACTCCCACTATTGGGTACTGATCTTGCCTGGTTCTGAATCATGGTATATGCCTGTTCCTTGGTGAAAACATCTTCAGCTCTCCATCCTGCGAGGGCTTTGAAAACCTCATCGTTGTTTAATCCACCGGTGTGATGTGTCAATTGTTCAATACTTATGGAGTTGGGAAAGGACTTTAATTTGGGCATATGCATCCGTATATCATCTTTCAATGAAAGTTGACCACGTTGTTCTAAAAGTAAAAGTGAATAAACAGTGAACTCCTTGGCTATGTCACCAATATGAAATCTAGTTTCCGCACTTATGGGAATCTTGTGTTCCAAATTGGCGAGACCGTACCCCTTAGTGTAGACAATCTCTCCATCGTTAAGAACCCCCACAGCAATTCCGGGTCTATCAGCTGTATCCCATTGGGAAAAAACGTCATCTATTTGAGCTGGTGTAATTTGTCTTTTTTTTACCTCCTGAGAAAAAGAGATCGTAATTGCAAATAATAATAATGCCGTGAATAAACTTTTCATGTCCTGTTCGTTTTTTGATGATTTATGATTGTTGTAATGTTTCAATAACTTTTTCTGCAACAGTAGCTGCTGCAGATGGATCTTGACCCGTAATCAAACGTCCATCCACCTGATAAAAACCGTCCCAACCTTTTTCGGAAAATTGAAAATCGCCACCTCTTTTATTGATGGTTTCTTGAATTGAAAAAGGGAAGGTCTTGTAATATTCAGCATCTTTATTTTCGAAAATATCAGGGAACCCGTTTACTTTTTTCCCAGTAAATAGGTAAGAACCATACTGAGTCTTGAGGTTTACTATACCAGCGGTGCCATGGCAAATGGCTGAGACTATTCCATTGTGCTGCTCGTACAATTCCATTACTATTTTTTGGATGGCCTCGTTTTCAGCCACTCCGAACATTGCAGCTCCACCTCCTCCGTAATACACCGCCTTATAATCAGATGCCACAATTTCAGTTGGTTTTTTTGTTGTCTCCAAATCATCCATAAACTCATTATCATAAATGTATTTCTTTTGAAGCGGATCTGAAGTACTGATATAACCAATGGGAATTGCCCCACCCTGAGGGCTAACAAAATCGATTGAATAACCTTTCTTTTTAAAGACTTCATAAGCTTGAACTATTTCAGAAAAGTGATTCGAAGCAGCGATATCAGAATCTCCATAAAAATGGGCATTCGAAACAATAAACAAAATTCGTTCTGCTTGCTGGGTAATTTCAGTTTTGCTAGTTAATTTTTCTGGATTTTGCTTACATCCTACAAGTAGAAAAAGGATAGCAAAAAGTGCGTACATAGTATTTTTCATGCTAAGGCTATTTTGATTCAATAACAATACTATATTGAATCAAAATGAAAGTAGGTCTTACTTATAAATCTGGAGTACGGATTTATAAATTGGGAAGGGATTTAAGGAATTTTTAGGAAATGCTTTCCTTGTATTTCGCGGGTGTAGTCTTCGTCATCTTTTTGAAAACTGAATAAAAGGTTGATTTAGAATTGAAGCCACAATCATAACCTACGGCCTCCAATTTAATATGAGTATTTGATTGAATCAAGTTTTTGGCCTCCTGAACACGATACTCATTGACCAAGGAGGTAAAGCTTTTCCCCAAATTATCATTAATCAATTGAGAGAGTGTATGAGGTAGAATATTCATTTTACTTGCTACATCGGAAAGCTTAAGATCCGCATCAGTATAAATTTTCTCGTTCACCATTAGATGGTTCAATTGTTCTACGAGGTTTTCAGCTTCAGCTGCTTCTATTTTCTTATTGGAGTACTTATGGTTCTTATCAAAAATAGCACCTTTAGTTCTTCGAAAATGAATCAAAAGAAATAGTAAATAAAAAATGAAGGAGAATGATAATGCCCCCACTATATAGGAAGTATAAGAACAGGTTTTGTAGGCAACCCAAATGATTACATTACCTATAAAAACGCTCAACACCCAAAAGTCAAAATCAGACAGTTTCTCGTTCTTATTGAATAATTTATTGATTGTACTCCTAATAACCCAACCCGATGCAAGGATATAGCCTAACCAAACCAAATAGATTATTTCAACCCAACTAAGGCTGCGGCCGATAACCCATGGGTCATGCGTTTCTGGGAACGAAACGCCTACTAAAATAGATAAGGTCAGCAATACCAAAAAGTGAAGTGTCCAGAAGCGCGTTTTAGAATCTGACCGTACACAAGATTTCATATAAAAATAGAGCGCTGGGCCGATTAATATACAAGCCGCGAGACCAACCTTAATAAATATTTGCGCAAGGTCATCATTGAAATAGTAAAATACCGATTTCCCTACTCTAATTGCAAGCATTAAGAGTAAGAGCCCTAAAAAGAAGTTGGAAACATTCTTGGGCTTTTTAAAAAAGAAAAAATAAAAACTGATTAGCAAGGCATTGAAAACACCTAAGGCGCTAAAAAAGAACAATAGCTCATCAGATACGTTCATAATCAATCAAAGATTTCCATAAAAATAGGAAAATTCATAGCGATGAAAGTTAGTTAGTTTGTATTGTCTCTAAAATAGTATTCCCTAATTCTCTTAATCACTCCGCTTTGGGGCGCTCTAAAACAGATTCACCCAAAAATTCAATATCAAAATAATAAAAAGGATTTGCCTTTTCATCAAGTTCATATGATTTGCCATCTTCAAATATAAATCGCTCTTCTTCCCTTTCATCAATATAGATTGTAGTTTCTTTTTGCTGATACAACTTATACCTGAGGTTAATCAATTCCATATAGAGAGTAGGAGATTCGTAAAGAATGGGTAAGTCATTTTCAAGGACAACGTACTTAATTTTACATTCTGAATATCGGACTATTATTCTCTCTTGATAGCGCGTATCCTTTCGCAATATTATTTCTTTTTCATATTCATGATGATCAATATCGCAGTCTTCAAAATTTACCTTTATTGCTCGTGATTGAGATTTAAAATCCTTAATGAATTCACGTCTATCTGACTTTCGATTAGCTTTATCCGTGTCCATGAAAGAGTTTAAACTGTAGATAATGATACAAATTACAAAAGGGGTTATAATATACAGCCAGAATTCAACGTATGTATAAATTGGCGCAGTATACTTCTCATCAAAAAAGAATTCCATTAACCAGGTGCTCCCCAATACGAGAACGACAAGTACTACAATTACTTTTTTGAGGTATTTTAAATCTAATCTTTGTCTTTCCATCTAAGTGATTCCATAATCCGTCCCATATCGTTTTGAAGATATTTTGCCGCAGGATAAATAGAATCATAATTCGGCTTTGTTTTGAAGTACAAGGCCCCTGTCACGAAATGGTTAAGGCTATCAGTTACAAAAAACTGGGCCTGCGAAGCGGCATCACCACTCACTTCGTAAAAAGCCCCATAAACTTTGTTTTCAGTGTTTTCAAAGATCTTTTGCTGAATCCCATCCGCTTTTGCAGCGTGCTCTCCGCTCAATTTATGTGCATCTCTAATTAATTTATTTAAATCATTTCGAACATTTCGATAACTCAAAAATATTGCAGCCTTCATCTCAGGATATTCAACAATTATCGACCTGCGGTTTTTCTTAACAACTTGCGCCGCTAAATTCGAATCAAAGGTGAAATATTCTGTGTCTACGGGTTCCGAAGTTGGTCTTTGATATTCCAAACGTAACATTGCCTTAGGTTTTGGCAAAACGTTCTCTTCACCACATCCATTGAAAAAAAAGGCGCATCCTAAGAAAGCAAGTATTATTTTAGTTCTCATTTGGCAACGTTACTTTTATTTGCTTCAATCTCTTTTTATCTAAGCTTTCTACTTTAAACTGGTAGTCATTAAATTGTACTTTTTCGCCTTTTTTTGGAAAGCTTCCGGCTATTTCGAGAACGAATCCGGCAATGGTCTCTGACTCTCCTTTTTGGTCTTCAAACTCTTCTTGATTTTCAATTTTGACGACACGATAAAAATCCTTTAACGCCGTCTTTCCTTCAAAAACGTAATTCAAATCATCCAATTTTGAGAATACCAGATCTTCATCATCAAATTCATCGCTAATATCGCCGACAATTTCTTCTATGATATCTTCTAAGGTAACAATTCCCGATGTACCTCCATATTCATCCACAACAACAGCAAGGTGATTTTTCTTCTCTTGGAATTCCGACAACAAATCATCCAATTTTTTGTTCTCCGGAACAAAATAAGGTTCACGAATCAAAGACATCCAATTAAACGTTTTTCGGTCAATGTAGGGCAAGATATCTTTAACGTAAAGAACTCCTTGAACAGTATCAATACTTTCGGTGAAAACAGGTATTCTAGAGTAACCGTGTTTTTTTATTTCTTCCAAAACATCAAGAAATTTCATTCCTTCGTTCAAGGCAAAAATGTCGATACGAGGGCGCATCACCTGTTTGGTATCCGTATTTCCAAAAGAAACGATGCCCTCTAAAATTTTTTGTTCTTCTTTGGTCGTATCTCCTTCAGTTGTTAGCTCTAAGGCCTGTGAAAGATGGTCAACACTTAGGCTGGATTTCTCTTTTCCCAATTTGTTATATATAAAAGTCGTACCTGAACGCATCGGTAGACTCAACGGGGAAAAAACAAAATCCAATACTTTGAGAGGGTACCCCATGAATTGTGAAAAGCTTACTCGATTTCTATTAGCGTATACTTTAGGAAGTATTTCTCCAAACATCAGAATCATGAAGGTAATAAGCACCACCTCAAGCAAGAACCGAACAGAAACAAAGTCAAAAAGCTTATAAGTAATGTCTGAAAATAGAGTGTCGCCAATAGCGTTAAATAGTAAAACAATACCGATATTAATTGCATTATTAGCTATTAAAATTGTGGCCAATAACTTTTTCGGTCGTTCTAAAAGCTTGACAATAATAGAACCTCTTGTCGTTTTTTGGTTATCCATTTCGTTCACATCAGTAGGCGAAAGTCCGAATAAGGCAACCTCTGCTCCAGAAATCAATGCGGAGCAAAAAAGCAGTAGTACTAAAACAGCTACTTTTAGTGCAAAAGCACCATCAAAAACTACATAAGCTGGAAGAAAACTAAGGGGGTCAGGGTCCAATAGTTATTATTTAAAATTCAATTAATTAGAATGGCAAATCATCCTCCTCAGTAGGGGTCGCCTGAGGAATTTCATTAGTCGCAGCAGGCTTTTGTACCTGAGTCTGTTGTGGCTGAGCATTTGTTTGGGCATTGGCCATGCTCTCTTTCTTTGTCGATAAAAAAGTAAATTCTTGCACCTGTACTTCAGTGGAATAACGGGTGTTACCGTCTTCACCCTGCCATTGTCGGTTTTTCAAACGCCCTTCAACATAGATTTTATCTCCTTTACTAAGGTATTTCTCGCAAATTTCAGCAGCTTTGTTACGTACCACAATATTATGCCAGTCAGTGTTCGTAACCCGTTCACCGGTTTGCTTGTTCGTATAGCTCTCATTAGTGGCAATAGGAAAGCGGCCAATACTACCTCCACCATCAAAATAGTGCATTTTCACTTCGTCGCCCAAATGCCCTATCAACATTACTTTATTTAGAGTTCCGCTCATGGTTAATATTGTTTTTCAATTAAGAAGAATACCTTTATCTAACCGCTCCATAGAAGACATATCTAGTCTTCCAAAAAGAACAATAATATAGTTCAAAAATACGAATTTTTAAGTCTTTCTATAAAATCGGCAATCAGGACGGGAACAGGGTAATCTTCAAGATTTTTGATTGGAATAGAATTGGTCAAATCTGTTTTGGTCTTTACTTTCCAAAAACGGGTATGTAAATGCTGATGAGACAATTTATGAACGATTAATTGCTCATTTAAAGGAGTCACTTCGGGTATATCTTTCAATTCCAAAATCTCCGGCAAAAACTGCTTTACCTTCTCTAAATTCGCTTCTGCCTGACATTCTAAAAGAGGAAATTCCCATAGGTTTTGCCAAATCCCTTTGCCCTTTCGTTGGGCTAGTACTGTTCTCAGATCGCCGTCTTTAGCTTCAATAACTGGCACCAAATAGTTGAAGTATCGATTTCGTACTTTGGTTTTGTTCAATTTCACCGGAAGTTTCTCGATTTTATTTCCTTGCAAAGCAACACAACTTTCATTTAAAGGACAATGCAGACAGTATGGCTTTTTCGGAGCACATTGAATTGCACCAAACTCCATGATACCCTGATTGTAGTCCCTAATATTTTCTGTATCCATCACTTCACGTGCCAGTTCTTTAAAATACTTGACCCCCTCAGTACTATTGATCGCTATATCAACGCCAAAGTAACGAGCTAGAACACGATAAACGTTTCCGTCTACTACCGGTTGTGCTTCATCAAAACAAATCGAGGCAATGGCACTGGCCGTATAATCCCCTACACCCTTTAGTTTTAAAAGTCCTTCATAGGTATTTGGAAAGTTTCCTTCATACTCTTCAACTACCATTTTTGCGGTAGCATGCAAGTTACGTGCTCTTGAATAATAACCAAGACCTTGCCAAAGCTTTAAGACTTCCTCTTCTGATGAGGCTGCCAAATCGTATACCGTGGGAAAATTAGCAACAAACTTTAAGTAGTAAGGAGTTCCTTGTACCACTCGAGTTTGTTGTAGCATAATTTCTGAAAGCCAAATCTTGTATGGGTCTCTAGTTCGGCGCCAGGGTAAAGTGCGCTTATTTTGTGCGTACCAGATAAGAATATTTTGGGAAAAAGTCATTAACGCGAAATCGTTCTGTCAAAAGTAAGGGATTATTAATAGAATTCTTTTCAGACTTCTCAATTTCACTAGAATTTTGAAAATTTAACTTTAACACCAAAAGCCTAATGAATTCACTTAAAATTAGTTGTTTAAGACTAAAAGAATAAATTAAATTTATATATTTGCACGCCAAAATTTTATACCTAAAACTTAATTTAAAAGATGACGAAAGCGGAAATTGTATCGAAAATCTCAGATAAACTGGGAATTGAAAAAGGTGATGTACAAGCAACAGTAGAATCATTTATGGAAGAAGTGAAATCTTCTTTAGAAAGTGGAGATAATGTTTACCTCAGAGGTTTTGGAAGTTTTATTATTAAAACTAGAGCCGAAAAAACAGGAAGAAACATTTCGAAAAACACAACAATTAAAATACCTGCACACAACATACCGGCATTTAAACCTGCGAAGGTTTTTGTTGAAGGTGTTAAGAGCAACGTTCAAGTTAAATAAAATACTAATCATAAAAAGTAACCCTTTATGCCGAGTGGTAAGAAAAGAAAAAGACATAAGGTAGCTACTCACAAACGCAAGAAGCGTAGAAGAGCTAACCGTCACAAGAAAAAGTAGTTGTTATAACTACTTTTTCACTTTATACGTTCATTGACATAGAAATTCCAAAAGTGGATTTCGGCAGGTGAATACGCCTGTTTATGTATTGTTTAATCCATTTATCCGTCAACTGACGGATGAGTATAAATAAATTCAGGTGAATAGAGAATTAATCGTAAGATCTAGTTCTGATGCCGTAGATTTTGCCTTACTAAAAGATGGGAAACTTACTGAATTACATAAAGAAGAGGACAATAACGATTTCTCAGTTGGTGATATATTTCTCGCCAAAGTCAGAAAACCGGTTACCGGCCTGAATGCAGCTTTCGTTAATGTGGGTTATGAAAAAGATGCTTTTTTGCATTATCATGACCTTGGGCCGCAATTATCTTCAATGCTAAAATTCATTAAGCAAGTGAGTACAGGAAAATTAAGAGATTATTCCCTGAAAAACTTCCCAACTGAAAAAGATATCGATAAGCATGGTGTAATAACTGATGTTATTAAAGCCAACCAATCTTTATTAGTGCAAATTGTTAAAGAACCCATATCAACCAAAGGACCAAGAATAAGCTCCGAACTTTCATTAGCCGGGCGCTATTTGGTCATGGTACCTTTTTCTGATCGCGTATCAGTCTCTCAAAAGATTGCTAGTAGACAAGAAAAAGACAGATTAAAAAGGCTTGTAAAAAGTATTAAGCCAAAAGGTTTTGGAGTAATTATCCGAACAGTTGCAGAAGGCAAGAAAGTAGCAGAACTGGACAAAGATCTAGAAAACTTGCTTGACAAATGGTCAGCAATGTGCAAGAAATTATATAAAGCGCCAACCCCTTCTAAAGTACTTGTAGAACTCAATAGGGCTTCAAGTATTTTAAGAGACGTTTTTAACGATTCCTATACAGGAATACATGTAGACGACAAAACGCTTTATAACCAAATTAAAGATTACGTGCTGGAAATTGCACCAGCCAAAGAATCAATAGTAAAACTGTATAGTTCGTCTATTCCTATTTTTGAAAAATTTGGAATAGAAAGACAAATTAAAACCTCTTTTGGCCGTACTGCCACTATGAGTAAGGGTGCTTACCTTATTATAGAGCATACCGAAGCTTTGCACGTTATAGACGTAAACAGTGGTAACCGTTCAAACAAAGCCAAAAATCAAGAGGATACTGCCTTAGAAGTAAATTTATTGGCAGCTTCTGAAATCGCAAGACAATTGCGCTTGCGTGATATGGGAGGAATTATAGTAGTAGATTTTATCGATATGGTAAAAGCACCGCATCGAAGAAAACTTTTTGATCATCTTCGTGATGAAATGAAAGATGATCGCGCCAAACACAAAATACTACCTCCGAGTAAATTTGGACTTATACAGATTACTAGACAAAGGGTTCGGCCCGAAATGAATATTAAAACAACAGAGGAAAATCCAAATGGTAACGGCCAGGAGGTTGAAGCTCCAATTGTTTTAGTAGACAAGATTAATGCCGACCTAGAACGCCTTTTAAAGGGTCCTAAAGCAAATAATGGTATTACGCTAAATATACATCCGTTTATTGCTGCCTATATTACGAAAGGCTTCCCATCTATGCGTTCCAAGTGGTTTATGGAACACAAAAAGTGGATCAAAATACAACCTAGAGATGCCTACACGTATCTCGAATATCGTTTTAAGGATAAAGACGGTAAAACCATTTATTAAGCCTCAACGGCTATTTAAAATTTAAGCGACCTCAAATGAATGGGGTCGCTTTTTTTATTTCCTTACTTTTGAGAAATGCAATTTCAAAACACAGAAACCTACACCCTAAAAGAAGCTACAAGAAAGCTAGAAGGGTATTGCACCTATCAAGAGCGTTGCCACAAGGACGTGTTGCACAAACTTAGGAGCATGAATATGATTCCTGAGGCCATAGATGAAATCGTTACACATTTAATTCAAGAGAATTACCTTAACGAAGAACGTTTTGCGCAAAGCTATGCCAGAGGTAAATTCAATATTAAAAAGTGGGGTAGAAATAGAATTGTCAATGAATTGAAGTTTCGGGGGATTTCAAAATACAATATTAAAACAGCTTTGAAGGAAATTGAAGATGGAGCATACTTAAGCGCTTTGGATGCACTTTCTTTAAAACGCCTAGAAGCCATTAAAGAAACTAACCTGCAAAAAAGAAGAAAAAAACTTGCCGATTACTTACTATATCGAGGTTGGGAAAGTCATTTGGTGTACAAAAAGGTAAAGGAACTTATTCCCTGAAAAACTTAGGTGAGGGCTCGATTCGTTCGCTCTATGGCCCTTCTATTCTTTCGCTCTATCCATTTTTGGCCTTGTAATTTTCGCATTAAAACATCGAAATGTCGCATCAAGAAAATGTTATAGGCAGCTTCTAAAAAGTTCAAAGGATTCCTTGCCAAAGCCCTTAAACTCATCGAAAAACCTGGAGTTAAATATTTCATATAATGCCAATACCCTTCTGGCATATAGAGTACTTCACCATGCTTTAAGATTGATTTGAAGCCTTTTGCTTTTCGCAAAGCCGGCCACTTCTCAAAATCCGGATTCGAAAAGTCAATACTTTCATGCGTAATAATCGAATGCGGTACGCGATACAAATATTTGTTCTCAGATTGCGGAAACAGAATACAGAGTTTTTCTCCTTCAAAGTGAAAGTGAAAAATATTCGCAAAATCAATATCGTGGTGCATGAAGGTATGGGAATCTTTCCCTCCAAAGAATAACATTGGTACACCTTTTAAAAGTCGAATTCCAAAATCAGGATACGAGAAGTCTTTCTGTAGAACGGGAACTTCCTTTAAAACATTCCATAGAAAAATTCTGAATTTGGTAGGCTCTCTCTTTAACAAATCGATGTAGTCGGACATCTTCATTTCAGCATGCGGTTCGTTAAAACCATCATCATGATGAACGGGTCTATCATCATAAAGGGGAACCAGCTTATCCCCTGCTACTTGCTTGATGTAGTCCAAATTCCATTTGGAATGGGCATCCCAACCACCATCAAATTCCTCTATAATAACAGGTTTTTGCGGCTTCAGATAAAAGCGTACGAAATCTTCTTTGGAAATGGTTTTTACCCTAGGAATATCAACTAGTTGCAATGGAATTGGGTTATTTTAAAGACCAAATTTAAGTATCCCTGATGGATTATTTTCTTAAAATAAAGCTAATGTAAAAGGTCTATTTCAAGACTTTTGATTTTTCTTTAGCCTCCTCGTTTCGTTCAATTTTATGATTTGGTCTTGTCCATTTTGGCTTTTCACCTAAAGGTTGTAATTGTGAGTCTTCGGCTTCTACCGTTTTTGGCTGCGATACCTTGGTAAAAGGTTTTTGAGGATTTAAACCTAAGAGTTTAAACATTTCCATATCCTCATTCACATCGGGATTTGGAGTAGTCAATAATTTATCTCCGGCAAAAATGGAATTCGCGCCTGCAAAGAAGCACATGGCTTGCCCTTCTCTACTCATTTCAGTACGGCCGGCCGAAAGACGGACTTGTGTTTCAGGCATTACAATACGTGTGGTTGCCACCATGCGAATCATATCCCAAATGGCAATAGGCTCCATGTCTTCCATAGGTGTACCTTCAATGGCAACCAAAGCATTAATCGGAACTGATTCGGGCTGAGGGTTCAAAGAAGTAAGTGCAACTAACATTCCGGCGCGATCTTCCAATTCCTCACCCATGCCTATTATTCCACCACTACAAACGGTTACATTACTTTTTCGAACATTGTCAATAGTTTCCAAACGATCTTCAAAAGCACGTGTGGAAATCACATCTTTATAGTAATCTTCAGATGTATCTAGATTGTGGTTATAAGCATATAGACCTGCTTCTGCCAGACGGTTCGCTTGGTTTTCGGTAATCATACCCAATGTACAACAAACTTCCATATCAAGTTTGTTGATGGTTCGTACCATCTCTAGCACTTGGTCAAACTCCGGTCCGTCTTTTACATTACGCCAGGCCGCACCCATACAAACCCGAGAACTTCCAGAAGCTTTAGCGCGTAACGCTTGGGCTTTCACATGTGAAACGGTCATCAAATCATTGCCTTCGATATCGGTATGATAACGAGCTGCTTGAGGACAATACCCACAATCTTCAGGGCAACCTCCGGTTTTGATAGACAAAAGTGTAGAAACTTGAACCGTATTTGGATCGTGATTTTCCCTATGGATGGTTGCTGCTTCGTAAAGCAATTCCATTAAAGGTTTGTTATAAATATCTAGGATTTCCTGTTTCGTCCAATTGTGTCTCATTTCACTCATATGCTCGAATATATTAGGTCAAAAATAAGCTATTCGGAATCAAAAGCCAATGAAAGAAAAGTACAAATTCTAAACTGCTGCTAAGGAAAAATGCTTAGGTTTTAGAAAGTAGTATACTAACAGCATTTCCTCCAAAACCTACGGCATTGACCATAACTTTTCGAATGCGATTTAATTCAGGTGGCTGCTCATTATAGATCACACCAATAAATTCTTGGTACTTTAGCATGAGAATGGCCAATTCCACACTTAGCATACCAGATGCACCAAAAGTGTGACCCACTTGCCATTTATTTGATGTTAATGCTGGATGATTATCTCCAAAAACCTTCTGAATGGCCTTATACTCTGATAAATCTCCTTTAATTGTTCCGGGAGCATGCATAACGATAGTATCTACTTCGTCTGAATCCACTTCACCCAAAGCCATTTGCATGGAACGTTGAAAACATTCCGCATCTGAAGAAATGGAAATGTTGTGTTTTAAGATTTCCGTTGCATATCCTACCCCTATGATTTGCGCTAATGCACTTTTAGGATTTCCTTTTTCAAGACAGGCGACCGCAGCACCTTCTCCCAAAACCATGGTGTTTTGTTTTTTGTCTAGGTTTAGAGCTTGGCAGGGATAGTTTTCAAGGCTATCGCTTCTCGACTCCGCTCGAAGTGACAGTTTAGGTGAAGCATATATCTTCAATGCCCTCATTTGGGCAATCGTAAATGGTGTTAGTGGTGCTTCACTTCCACCGACCAAGAAAGTTTCTGCCATGCCTGATTGCAGCCAAGCTATTCCGTTTATCATGGCATGTAGTGCTGTAGAACAGGTAATGGAATGCGATATTTCAGGGCCCTGGGAATTTAAATCGTGCGCTACCCAAGAGGAAATATTTCCCAGGGTTGTAGTTGGAGATGTTAAAGTGGCCGCCTTTTTGTTTTTCACATATTCTGAGTGATAGGACTCAAAAAGAGCCGTTGCCCCACGGGAAGACCCAATATTTATTCCAAAGTTTTCATTTTTCCAGTTAGCATTTTTGATTGCATTTCTGGAAACATAGATAGCAAACAATACCGAATCATCAAGCTTCTTGTATTTGGAATCAGAATTTCGAAGTTGTTCAATCTCTTTTTTAGCATTTGTATTCAAAGGCGCAACCCACTCTTGATTTTCATCAAATTTTCTTCGCTCAAAAAGATGTATTGCTTTCTTGTAGTTCGCCCATACCTCTTCATTGGAAGTGCCCAAAGCAGAAATAGAACTAATAGCTGTTATGGAAATCGGTTGCGTCACTCAAAATGAATTATTTGACAAATGTAAAAGTTCTTATCTTCATCTTACACAAGAAAATCAAGAAAGCATGAACAATGAATTGGTAGAATACCCCAGTTGGTGGAAACGAAATTGGAAATGGGTGGTTCCGGTAGCGGGCTGCCTGAGCCTAATCATAATTTTTGTCCTATTTATCGGCTCAATTTTCTGGGGAGTCACTTCGGCCCTGGAGGGTTCCCAACCTTATGAATATGCTTTAGAGAAAATAAATCAAGACGAAGAAATTACTGGTGTTTTAGGTTCTCCCATTGAAAAAGATGGCATGATTCAAGGGAGTTACAATTATACCAATGGTAAGAAATCAGCCGATATGAAAATTCCCATTTCAGGACCAAATGGCTCAGGTACCTTGTTCGTTGAAGCTACCGGCGAAGATGACGATTGGACCTATAATGTCATTCGTGTAAAGATTACTGATGACGAGAGTATTGATTTGTTGGAGGAGGAATCAGAAGAGTTTTAATCCAACCTGAAATAAGCGTCCATTTTATTCTTATCCGCTTTTCTATATTTGATTTGATGCTTCACGCCCTTTTCAATTAATACACTTTTCTTATACCCGTAAATTTGTTCTCCTTTTATTCCAAATGCGATAATAGTAAAACGCTTACCTAGAGGGGCGTCGAAAGAAATATTTCCTTTTTCATCTGAATACAAATTAAGTAAGGCATTATTTTCATTATTGGCAGCATACAATTGGGCGAAATCCAGCTCAGTATCAGACACCAATTCAAACGTAACTCTATCCGTAATTTCTGGATAAAAACGGTCTACATTAATCCAACCCAATTTATTAATACTTATTGATTGATATAAATCATTAACTAAGGTTGTAACCTTTGACCTTAACATATGGTGATACTTTGGATGTTTATTAACCCAAGCGGTATCAATTATTCCCGTTTCAAATAAAATATAATCAAACTTAAATGCTTTAATAGTATCAGATACTATTGCTAAAGAATCAATCCCTTGGTATTTCTGTTTAAAATCACCTACAGTAAATTTTTTATCCAATGTTTTCAAAATAACTGAATCCACAGGCATATCAATCGCAAAAGTAATATTATACCTCATGAAACTAGTGTCCTTTTGAATCAAGACAGGATACTTTCGGTTTTGCAAAACTTCTTTTGACTTTTCCCAATTCATATTTCCTTGAGCATCTCTATTTCCCTCAAATAGCTGCATTTCCTCAGAAGAGATCTTAGGAAAACTCACGTCTATACTTTCCCCTTCGTCTATTTTCAATTCTTTATTTTCCGAAAAGATTTGAATTTTATAAGCACCACCGGATATTAACCATTTTTCATCAGAAACAGTTTGAGCGTTTGCTCTTAATAAATCTTCTGTGGAGGTCAATTCTAATAAATGTATTTCAAGTTCTCCCTTTGGAATACTACCATCTTGATGTTGTAGAACACCAGGGTCAATTTTTAAAACAGTTCCCTTTTTTCCTGTTAATTCAACTGTAGAATCTGAATTAATTTTGAAAATCTGCGTTTCGGGCTCGTGCTCCTTTAAAAAAATCCGTAAATCTTCTTTAGAGTTATCAAGTTTACATCCAAGACTACATAAAAGTGCAAGTGATACAAGTAAAAATTTTTCCATAACGAGTGGTGGTTTTTACTTTGTAGAACAAAAAGCGTACCTAAATAATTTCTAATATACTTTTTATCGAATTGTAGACCTTTTCTAACTGCTCATCCGTTATCACATAAGGTGGCAAAGTATACACAGTGTTTCCAAGCGGACGAAGATTTACACCTTGCTCCATAAAATACTTGTACAATTTATCTCTTAGAGCACCATATCTATCGGTTTGCACTTTTAAATCAACGGCTAGAATTACTCCCATACAACGGACTTCTTGAACCGAATTATGATTTTTGATTTCTGCAGCAAAGTCTTGATGCGCCTTTTCAATATAATTGCGTCGTTCTAGAATTTCAGGGGAATTCAGAAGTGCTATTCCCGCTAAAGCGGCCGCACAACCTATGGGATGTGCACTAAACGTATGTGCATGAAAAAAACCTTTTGAAACCTCATCACTTAAAAAAGCATTATACACTTCTAAGGAACAACTGGTAATACTCAATGGAAACATTCCCGCAGTTAAGGCCTTACTGAGGCATATAATATCTGGTTTGTTCTCCAAATAATCGCAAGCAAAGTCTTTTCCTGTTTTCCCGAAGCTGGTCATGATTTCATCAGCAATGGTCAATACATCGTATTGCCTGCACTTCTCTATCAGCCTATCGAGTCCATTTGCTGAGTGAAATTTCATACCGGCAGCACCTTGTACTAGAGGTTCAAAAACAAAGGCTGCGCATGAATTATTCTTTAGGATGGATTCCAATTGCTGAATCACCTCATCAATGGTATCGTCTTTTGGAACAGGAATACGCTCCACCTTCAAAAGAAAATCTTCAAATGGTCCATTGTAAGATGAAAGTCCCGAAGCGCTCATAGCACCAAAAGTATCGCCATGAAATCCATCTTCAAAAGCAATCAAGGTATCTCTTTTATCACCTTGATTATAATAGTACTGCAATGCCATTTTAATACCAGCCTCAATGGCTGTAGACCCGTTATCATTAAAGAAAATCTTTTCTTGATTATCTGGTAAAATGGCAATTAATTGTTCGGAAAGTTCTATGGCCGGGCGATGGGTAAAACCACTGAACATCACAAAGTCCAGCTCTTTCATTTGTTTTGTTATAGCATCCGAAATAACAGGATTGCAATGCCCATACATGGCGGTGTACCATGATGCGATTCCATCTATATACTGATTGCCATCTTCATCATATAAAACAGCTCCTTTGGCCTTTACAATAGGCAACATTTCAGGATTCAATTTGTGCTGTGTCAGCGGATGCCACAAGTGCTTTTTATCTCTTTCAGAAAGATTTTTCAAGGCAGAAGAATTAATTGAACAACGGATTTCTTTATCTTGCAAAGATGAGGAATTCATCCTAAATCAAAGTATGCTCAATCGGCTTTTAGACAAACTTATTCCCAAATACAATGACCTAAAACTTAGAACAGTTTTCGGCATTTTATTCGCAATATCTCTCTTTGTCCGCCTTCCTTTTTTCTTTAGAGACTATATCGACCGCGATGAAAGTACATTTATTTTAATGGCGCAATCTTGGGTTGATGGAAACCTACCTTACACAGAGTTATGGGATTTAAAACCACCTATTGCCTTTCTCTTCTTTGCGGTTATTATCTACCTATTTGGAAAGAGCTTTATAGCCATTCGTTTAGCAGGCGTTGTCATCGTAGCATTGACCGCTTTTTTTTCATATCGAATAACAGAAAATCTAGCTGCAAAAAAAACAGCTTTCTGGGTTGGGATAATTTGTGTCGCATTTCAAAGTATGTTCGGCAGTATACAGGGTGTAATGTCAGAGCATATTTGTATGGTGTTTTTGGTACCTGCTATTTATATAATGATGACGAAAAAGGAGTGGCATTGGTTAGGGCTAGCTGGAGTATTAATGGGTATTTCGATAATGGTCAAGTTGAATATGGCCTACACCCTTCTATTCGTTGGAATTTATTTAATCTACTTTTTTATTAGAGAGAAGAAATATAAAAATGGAATCGTTGGCGCTACAGCCTATGGATTAGGGATTATTGGTATTGTACTGCTTACCTGGTTACCGTATTACCTTTCTGGAATTCAGGAGCTCTGGTGGAAATCGGTGGTCATTGCACCGTTAGATTATGCCGGCGCAAGTCAGAATTCTATCTTGAATTTAATGCCAACCTTTATTTTAATTGGTGCTTTCTTCTTTTTCGCATGGAAGAAAAACTATCTGGATTTTAAAAATTCATCTGTGCGATTACTATTGATTGCCATTCTAGGGATATTGTACGCTTTCTACAAAGGAGGAAGAATCAATAGCCATTATTTGATTCAACTTTATCCTATTCTGGTTGTTTTAGTAGGGATTGTCTTTAGCAGGCTTTTTGCTACTTCGAAACTTAAAATATCCAAAGGTTTTCTATTGTTATTACTAATAATTCCCGCGGAAAGCTATTTGGAATATTATCGAATTGTAAAACATAAAATCGAAAGAGGAAGCTTTCCTAATGGGGAAGGAATTACCGTTCCCCAATATCTTCTAAAAAACAAAATTGACACACACAACATCCTATTTCTTGAATATCATATCGGGTATTGGGTATTGAATGAAAAACCACCAACGAAAGCTGCTACCCACCCAAGCAATATATGCAAACCAGAGATGTTTGCCGCCTACGACAATCCACGAAAGACTCCGATGGAAGAACTTCGATTTATCATGGAAGACTTGAAACCAAATACCCTAGTTAGACGAAAAGACAGGCTGGTTTTTGATGCAAAACAGACTGAACCCAATGCCTATATCGATACCTTTATCGAAAAGCACTATCAGCTCTTGACAACAGTCGATGAAGCAGAAATATATAGGCGTTTAGAGTGATAGTAAGCTACCTCGAAACTTCTCCGCATATTTTTGAATCACGACCTTATTAAAAATTGCCTCTTCGTCAATTCTTCCTATTAAAGGAACTCCTGTTTTATGAAGTATGATTTGTTCGGTAGTCGGATGTTCATCTCCACTAAATAATAGAGACACATCATAGCCTTTTTGTTTCAACCAATTTACGGTTAATAAGGTATGATTTATACTCCCTAAATAGTGTCTTGAAACGACGATTACTTTATAATTAGGCATTATAATATCTAGAATAGTATCATCTTCATTCAGGGGAACCAGCAAGCCTCCTGCTCCTTCAATAACCAAATGATTTTCGGTTAAGGGAGCAACTATTTTTTGAGTATCTATACGAATACCATCAATATCCGCTGCTGCATGAGGACTCATAGGAGTTTGAAGTTCGTAACTGCTCTGGTGGATTTTGCTCTTTGAATTGGTAATTAAATCAGCCACTTTATGGCTGTCCGAATTGTCTAAATCACCTGCTTGAATTGGTTTCCAGTAATCGGCTTCAAGCGATTCCGTTATAATTGCCGAAGCAATTGTCTTTCCAACTTCTGTAGATATTCCGGTTATGAAAATTTGCTGCATCTTATTCAGGTTTTGTTATGATTCCACAATGTAAACATTTGTATTTTCTAGGTTCTAAAAAGGGAAAAAGTTTATGAAATAGGCTTTTTCGTTCGTAATAAGCTTCCGATTTTGCTGCCCTACAGTTAGGGCAAATGACAGGGTTTCCATCTTCGTCTAGGGCATAGGCCCTTATTTCATTGTAAATTTCAATTGCTCTGTCTTTGTCTTTTGAATATACTTGTAGTTTAACACCTCCAATAGCATTACTAATTAAAGGGTCAGCGTTTAAGGTGTTTTCATCACGTAGGAAAACAGGAATACCTTCAGATTCCAATTTGCTTTTGATAATTTGAACATCTGCCGCATACTCAAAAGAACTTATCTGATAAAATTTTTCTTCCATGAATTCAAAGATACCTTTTCAACAACTGAAGTGCCAACCCAATTTCTTCTTCGGAATTATAACTATGTAGACAAAATCGAAGACGTTCTTGTCCTTCAGGAACTGTTGGTGATAAAATAGCCTTTATCTCAAAACTTTTGTCATATAATTTCTTAGAAATGGATTTTACCTTCTCATTTCCTGAAATCAAACAACACTGTATCGCCGAATCGCTTGGTGTAAAAAACGAAGAAAGACCTAATTTTAAAAGTTTTGACTTAAAGTGTTGTATGTTCCTAAGTAGTTGTTGAATTTCCTCTTCGCCAATGGCGGCATTCCAGTACCGATAGGCACTCAATATCGATGCCACATTATGTGGCGGTAGTCCGGTAGTATAAATAAAACTTCGGGCAAAATTCACCAAATAGTCAATTAGTGATTTCTCACCTAAAATAGCAGCACCATGACATCCCAAGGCTTTGCCAAAAGTAATAATACGCGCAAAAATTTGTTTTTCGATTTTTAAATCTTGCACTAAGCCCTTTCCATTTTTACCCAGAACTCCCATAGCATGTGCCTCATCAACAATTAGATGTATATTTTGCTTAGCACAGAATTTGGCCAGGCTTTTTAAGTCTGGGGAATCACCGTCCATTGAAAAAACCGACTCAGTCACGACATAAATATCAGTGTCCGACGTTCTAGACTCCGCTCGAACTGATAGCTCTATTTTTGATTTTAGATCCTCTATATCATTGTGCTTGAACTTGTAGTTTCTGGCATTTCCCATTTTTATACCATCACGAATGCTGGCATGAATATATTCATCATAAAAAACCACATCACCCCGCTGTGGAACGGCACTAAAAAAGCCAATATTGGCATCATAACCAGAGTTAAAAACCAATGCCCTTTCGACATTATGAAATTCGGTTATCAGCTCCTCTAGTTCCCGATACAGCTTATGATTTCCGGTTAATAGCCTCGAGCCTGTGGCTCCATTCTGGGTTATTTCAGTTTTTAATAAATACTGAAATGTATCCGCATAAATGGTTTCGTTTTTTGCAAAACCCAGATAATCGTTGCTCGAAAAATCAACCAAATTTGTTGGGAAAGGTAAGCTCCTTAATGCTTTTGAATGCTCTCGTTCTACAAGTTTTTGCTGTAGTTTTTTTGGGAAATTTGGCATGGGTTAAAGGTAAGGCATCCAAAGAAAAAAGGGAAGTAATCATCCATACAAAGTGGTCCATTTGACTAGGTTAAGAACAATCGATTTTCATTCTTGTCGAGGTCTTCTACCCCATGCTATTAAAATAGGTAGAATTGGTATCTTCGTTGACAAAGTATTTCAACAATGAAAACATCCTTTTTAATTCTTTTCTTTTACCTCTCACTAATCGGGTTTTCTCAAACAAATAGTTATGAGATTTTCTTTGAAAATGCTGTACACCATGAAGCAGAAATTAAGGTTACCTTTCCTGAAATTATAGAAGACACCCTGTTGGTCCGAATGAGTAGAACCTCCCCTGGTCGTTATGCACTTCATGAGTTTGCCAAGAATATATATGCAATAAGAGCTACCGATGGTACAGGAAAAAAATTGAAAATTACACGTCCTAACCCCTATGAGTGGAGTATAACGGGCCACAATGGAACAATTCATTTGAATTACACTCTATTTGCCAATCGCGGTGATGGTACCTATTCGCAGATTGACGAGACCCATGCGCACTTGAACATTCCTGCTACGTTTATGTACGCGCCAACTCTAAGTAATCGACCTGTTGAAGTGAATTTCAAGCCCCGTGAAGACTTGAATTGGAAAGTAGCCACACAACTTCACTTGGTGTCAGGAACAACCTATAGCGCTCCTAACCTATCCTATTTTATGGATTCCCCAACAGAATTGAGCAATTTTCAACTACGCGAATTTCAAGTTGGTTCCAAAGATAATAACCAGACCATTCAATTGGTATTACATCACAAGGGAACAGAGCAAGAAACGGATGAATACTTTGATAAAGTGAAAAAAGTAGTCTTAGCTGAAAAAGAAGTATATGGAGAACTTCCCGTTTTCGATTATGAAAAATATACTTTTTTAGCCTGCTACATTCCAAATGCTTCAGGAGATGGAATGGAGCACCGGAACTCTACCATTTTAACTAGCACTAGAAGCTTAGCAGATGGAGGGATGGAACGGAATATTGGTACCGTATCCCATGAATTCTTTCATGCATGGAATGTAGAGCGTATACGTCCAAAGTCCTTAAAACCTTTTGATTTTGAAGAAGCTAATATGAGCGGAGAGCTTTGGTTTGCAGAAGGATTTACTAGTTACTATACCAATCTTATTCTCTGTAGAGCAGGACTCATTACTCCCGAAAAATACGTAGAAGGACTAACTGGAACATTTAACTACGTTTGGAATTCTCCTGCAAGACAGTTTTTCAATCCTATTGAAATGAGTTATCAAGCGCCTTTCGTTGATGCCTCAACTTCGGTTGATCCGGTTAATCGAGAAAATACTTTTATATCGTATTACTCATACGGGAGTGTTTTAGGATTGGCACTTGATCTATCACTTAGGGTAAAAGGACTCAACCTTGATGATTACATGAAACTCGTTTGGGAAATATACGGTAAAAATGAAGTGCCGTACACAATAGAAGACCTCCATAAAACACTTAATGCCTTTGCTGGGAAATCTTTTGGAGATAGCTTTTTCAACAGTTTCATTTATAAAAGCGGAATGCCAGACTACGAAACTTTACTGGGTTCTGTTGGTGTTGCTTTACGGCAATATAAGGAAAATCCATATTTTGGGGCAAGTGTTAAAGTCCATGATTCTAAAGGAAATATTCAACGAAACGTGAAAATAGGGAGTCCGGCATACAAAGCTGGATTAGCGAAAGGAGATGTCATAACTGCAATCAATAACAAGGAATTTGAAGAAGGCCAAAAGTTTGATGACGTAATCAAACAGTATGCAGTTGGTGACACGCTTTCCTTTAATTATATACGGTTTGACGTTGAAAAAACAACTGTAGTAACTCTAGAACCTAATCCGTCATACAAAATATTACTTTCAGAAAAGGAGGGCATTATTCCTTCAAAGGAAGTACTATCAAAAAGAAAAAGTTGGCTTAAAGTAGACTAAATGGAAGTTACCTTTTCTCGAGTATCATGTGAAGGTGAACTGCTCCAAATTTTAGCACTACAGAAAAAAAACGCTTTAGATGTCGTATCATCTATTGAAAAACAAAACGAAGGCTTTGTTACCGTATCGCATTCCTTTGGGGTTCTAAAGCAAATGAATGATGCTTGTGCGCATGTCATTGCCAAAGATGCCAACAAAGTTGTCGGCTATGCCCTGGTAATGTTAAAAGAGTTTAGAGATGAGATATCAGTTCTATCAGCTATGTTTGAAACCGCTGAAGAATTGCTTGGTGACAAACATTTTTTAGCCATGGGCCAAATATGTATTTCTAAAGCATATCGCAAACGTGGCATTTTTAGGGGAATGTATACTTTCTACAAAGAAGAGCTACAAGATGAATTCGATTGTTTACTTACCGAAGTGGCAACAGAAAACAAACGTTCTTTAGAAGCACACAAAAGCATAGGGTTTAAAGTGCTTAAAACGCAAGTTACCGATGGCATTTCTTGGGAGCTGATTAGTTGGGATTGGAAATAGTAATCAAGGGATTGATTAAAAATTAAAAGAGCCATACAAATTGTATGGCTCTTTTAATTCTATTCAATTGCCTCAGCTATTCAATCCGCCAACACAATCACCTTATTATCTTTCATTTCAATAGTCCCACTTGAGATAGGCAAAATGGTCTTCCCATTAGCATCCGTAGAAAACTTACTTTCATAAGCTTCATCAATAGAAACGTTTCCGTCAATCTGAACGTTACCTTCTTGAAGTAAGGAAACAATTGGTGCGTGATCTGATAACATTTGAAACTCACCATTAATTCCTGGGACGGTTACCGAAGTTACTTCTCCTGCGAACAATGTGGCCTCTGGTGATACTATTTCTAAATACATCTTTATGGGTATTAAGCTTCAGCAAGCATTTTTTCTCCAGCCTCGATAGCTTCTTCTATAGTTCCTTTCAAGTTAAAAGCAGATTCTGGTAGGTGGTCTAACTCACCATCCATAATCATGTTAAAACCTTTAATGGTTTCCTTGATATCCACCAATACTCCTGGTATACCTGTAAACTGCTCCGCAACGTGGAAAGGTTGCGATAAGAAACGTTGTACACGTCTTGCTCGACCTACCGCTAGTTTATCCTCTTCAGATAATTCTTCCATTCCAAGGATGGCAATAATATCTTGAAGCTCTTTATAACGTTGCAACAACTCTTTTACTCGTTGCGCACAGTTGTAGTGATCGTTTCCTAAAATATCAGCAGTTAAGATTCGAGAGGTCGAATCTAATGGATCTACCGCTGGGTAAATACCAAGCTCCGCAATCTTACGAGACAATACCGTGGTTGCGTCCAAGTGAGCAAAGGTTGTCGCTGGTGCTGGATCCGTTAAATCATCCGCAGGTACATAAACTGCTTGTACCGATGTAATAGAACCTCTTTTTGTTGATGTAATACGCTCTTGCATGGCACCCATCTCTGTTGCCAAAGTTGGTTGATACCCTACCGCAGATGGCATACGACCTAAAAGTGCCGATACCTCTGAACCTGCTTGTGTAAAACGGAAAATGTTATCTACGAAAAAAAGTACATCTTTACCTTGCCCTTCTCCCGCTCCATCACGGAAGTATTCCGCTATCGTCAATCCTGAAAGTGCCACACGAGCACGTGCTCCAGGAGGTTCGTTCATCTGACCAAAAACGAAAGTTGCTTTTGAATCTTTCATGGCCTTCTTATCTACTTTGGATAAATCCCATCCACCATCTTCCATGGAGTGCAAGAAATCGTCTCCGTATTTAATAATACCAGACTCTAACATCTCACGAAGTAAATCGTTTCCTTCACGTGTTCTTTCCCCTACTCCTGCGAATACAGAAAGTCCACCGTGACCTTTCGCAATATTGTTAATCAACTCTTGAATCAATACGGTCTTACCAACACCTGCTCCACCGAATAAACCAATTTTACCACCTTTTGCATAAGGCTCAATCAAATCAATTACTTTGATACCTGTGAACAATACTTCGGTAGTAGTGGTAAGGTCTTCGAATTTTGGCGCATCTCGGTGAATTGGAAGTCCATCTTTACCAGCTTTAGGCAAATCTCCTAATCCATCAATTGCATCTCCAATTACATTAAATAAACGTCCGTAAACATCATCGCCAACTGGCATTTGAATTGCAGCTCCCGTAGCTACAACATCTGTTCCCCTGCTCAATCCATCCGTAGAATCCATAGAGATAGTTCTTACGGTGTTCTCACCAACGTGTGATTGTACCTCTAAAACTAGTTTTGAACCATCTTGTTTTGCTATTTCTAGCGAATCATAGATTTTTGGAAGCTCATCACCTGATTGAAATTCAACATCAACAACCGGCCCGATAATCTGAGAAACTTTACCTGTAACTTTTGACATTACTATCGTATTTATGTATTAGGATTACTATTTAGTGAAAAACAACCCTAAACAAGGCTGATTTTCAGGCTGCAAAGATATGGTATTACTCTTAAATTGAAAACTACTTTTCGTTCTTTTTTAGCATAAAAAAAGGCGCCCTAATTGGACGCCTTTGAATTTTATTTAAATCCTAATTTTTTAATTATTTATTGTCCATGACAGGTAATACATCGAACCAATAAGACCAGTACCGACAGCAGTGAAATACTCTTCCCCTAAAAGGTTAGACCCTCCAAGTTTAAATACTGATTTGATGCTTGGCACACTATAATTCAATTGTGCATCTAAGACGCTAAAAGAGGGGATTGGGCCGTTTTGGAAGGTAGATTGCCATTCATAATCATCACTCCATCTATAATTCACATTGAACCCAAAATTTTTGAATAACTCTGTATTTCCAAAAGAAGCTTTGACCTTATGTCTAGGTGTATTGAATTGCGTTTGAAAATCAGGGAAAGCAGCTTGATTGAAGTCAATTTCTGCATAAGTGTAATTTGCTCCAATATCGAAATTTCCGAAAATCTTAGCATCTATACCTAGAGTACCTCCATAAGCACCAATATCGGCCGGAGAATTTGTATATGCCTGATATACTTTTCTATCACCATTTTGAAGTGCCAGTAAAGATAATCCTCCATCACCTACCTCACCATAAAGAGGCACTAGTACTCTTTGGATGGACAAGAAATCAGTATAGGCATTGTAATAAGCACTTAAATCTATGGCCACTTTTCCGAACTGGGCTCGATATCCTAATTCATAGGCTGTGATTTCCTCCGGTTTTACAATAGGAACATCTGCAGCTGTAGGGGCTCCGGCTAAAACTGAACTTAGAGAATAACCACCCTCATAGGCTGCCCTGCCAACAATAGTACTTGTTTGCAGTCCAGTCAATGCCTGACCTTCCGCTGAAATATCAAAGGTTCTCACATCTCTATCTAAGTTGTTTGGAGCTGAACCAACTAGAATAGCAGCTCCCGCATCCAAACCAATAAATAAATCTTGTGTTGTTGGGTTTCTAAAACCTCTCTGAATAGATGCTCTAAAATTCTGATTTCTTTTTTCACCTGCGGTGAAAACAGCTGACAACCTCGGTGAAAAGAAGCCATCAAAAAACTCATTCTTATCATAACGTACTGAACCTGTTAGTTTCAAACGGTCATCCACTAATTTCTTTTGAACCTGGAGATACGCGCCGTATTCTCCATATGTAATAGGTTTGTCAAAATCCGTGAAAATTGTTCCACCAGAGTTTAAAACATATTCCCTAAAAGACCCTCCCACCTGAATTTCAGCGATATCTTTCGTAAGATGGGTAAAATTGTAATTCGCATCTACATGGCGTAATTTCGTATTATCGATAAACTTAGCACCAGTGGCTAAGTCTCCATCAGAGATAACTTGATTAAAAGCAGATTCGAACCCAGGCGTACCTGGAACCAACCTACCTGAATCAGCAGCTTGGCGAGCATATGCATGTGCAGCAGTATCATCCAAACGCGTTGTTATACCTGGCAAAGCTGTATTGCCTAATCGAGATCCAATGTAAGCTCCTGTATATTCAGTAAACCATTGTACGTCTCCTTTCCATGCTCTGTTTACATTAATCGCAGCAAATCGAGTATCATAGGAGTCACCCGAGTTTTCCGTTGTAATATAACCTCTTAAAAAGAAGTTATCGTTTCTAAACTCTAACTTATGCTGTTGCATAATAAAATTGGTGATTGCATAACGGTTAGCGCCAGGATAAATCGTATTTCCCCTACCTACTCTACCATTATATACAATCTCAAAATCATTTGCAAAAGGTCTGTAATGAATAGAACCATCAAATTTTACACTTTCGGCATCATAGGTTGTCAAATCAGACTCATCATAACCAGTTCTTGACACAAAGGCCGAACCAAGAGTGCCTGGGGCAAGGTTCAGGGGAGTATCAAAATTTAAAACAATGCCTACCTCATCACCATATACATTTAAACCATCATAGCTTGGGTCTGCTCGTGTAAAGGTTGGATTGTCAAAATCTCCCCTATCCACAGCATGCCAATCTTCACCCTTTAAGATTGAAAAATTTGCCTTCACTGCAAACTTATCACTAAAAGCATGTGCAGCTCGAATGCCAATATCATAATATTGATTTGAGCCAGCAGCTTCTTGAGAGGTAACACCTCCTCTTAAATAAGTACTAATACCTTGGAAATCAAAAGGGTTTTTACTATTCATGTAAAGTAGGCCATTGAAGGCACCTGCACCATAAAGGGCTGAAGATGCACCCGGTAAAATCTCTACGCTTTGTACTTCGAGTTCGTTCATACCCACCAAGTTTCCAAGAACAAAGTTTAATCCTGGCGCAGAGTTGTCCATACCATCAATTAACTGTAAGAACCTAGTGTTGGCAAAAGTTGCAAAACCTCTTGTATTCAATGATTGAAAAGTTAAACTAGCTTTGTTGATATCTACTCCCTTTAGATTTTCTAGACCACTGTAAAAAGAAGCAGAAGATGTATTCTTAATTTCCTTTAGCCCAAAACGTTCAACCGAAACAGGAGATTCAAATATACGTTCTGGTGTTCTAGAAGCAGAAATAACAACCTCATCTAAAAAGGTCTGTGCCTCATTCAGCACAACTGTAAAGGTTTGGTTATTTTCTGTTACATTTTCAGTAGCCTCTGAATAACCTACGCTTGTTATTTTTAACTGAAAGGGGGGCACTTCAGAAGTTTCCAGGTTAAACAAACCATCAAAATCAGCAGTAGTACCGATTGCTTTTCCTACAATCACAACATTCGCTCCGGGGATGGGTTCATTGTTCTGGTCAACAACTTTTCCGTTTACTGTGGTTTGCGAAATCCCAATAAATCCGCTTAACAGCAACGCTAAAAACAGTATTTTTTTCATTCTGTGTTTATTAAGTTAAGTTAGTTACTTAGTCACCGGCAAGATACCGATTTTTTTAAATCGATAATCATAAAATGAAAAAAATTATGCATGCATAGTACTTTTTTAGCAAAATGCCCCTCTCAATTTTAAAGATTCACTAAATATCGCCAAAAAACAAGGCCTTGGAGCGTTTCCAAGGCCTTAAAATTAATTTCAAGAAGTTGTTGCTATTCTACTGTAACCGATTTTGCCAAATTTCTTGGTTGATCTACATTACATCCTCGCATTACCGCAATGTGATAGGATAACAATTGCAAAGGTATCGTTGTCAATAACGGTGTAAGGCTCTCTAAAGTTTCGGGAACTTCAATAACGTGATCTGCTAATTCGGTAACCTGTTCATCACCTTCCGTGACAATTGCGATGATTTTTCCCTTACGAGATTTGATTTCCTGAATGTTACTTACTACCTTTTCATAATGTCCTTTTTTAGTCGCAATTACAAAAACAGGCATTTGCTCATCGATTAGGGCAATGGGGCCGTGCTTCATTTCAGCAGCCGGATATCCTTCCGCATGAATGTAACTGATTTCCTTTAATTTCAAAGCGCCCTCAAGAGCGACTGGGAAATTATATCCCCTACCTAAATACAAACAATTTGTAGAGTCCTTATAAACTTCAGAGATAATTTCAATTAATGGGTTCGACTCAAGTGCCTTCTCCACTTTTCCGGGAATTGTCTCCAATTCCGTTAAATATTCATGGAATTTCGATTCTGAAAATTTACCCTTCTCTTTTGCAAGCTTTAAGGCAATCAATGTCAATACGGTTATCTGGGTGGTAAACGCTTTTGTAGAAGCTACCCCGATTTCTGGTCCTGCATGTGTGTAGGCCCCAGCATGTGTTTCACGTGCAATAGAAGAACCAACTACATTACAAACTCCGAAAACAAAAGCTCCGTTTTCTTTAGCCAATTTTATTGCGGCTAATGTATCAGCCGTTTCACCAGATTGTGAAATAGCAATTAAAACATCCTTGTTTGTTATTACTGGATTTCGATATCTAAATTCCGATGCATATTCTACTTCAACCGGTATACGCGCTAAATCTTCAAAAATATATTCAGCTACCAAACCTGCATGCCAAGAAGTACCACAAGCCACGATTATGATGCGATCCGCATTTATGAATTTTTCAAGGTGCTCATCAATTCCAGCCATCTTCACTATACCTTGATCAACTCTTAATCTACCTCTATAAGTATCTAATATTGCTCTTGGTTGCTCATAGATTTCCTTAAGCATAAAGTGATCATAACCTCCTTTTTCTATTTCCTCCAAATTCATTTGAAGCTCTAGAATATTTGGATAAGCTATTGCATCATCTTTTATCTTACGAAGCTTGATTTCTTTTCCTAAACGGATGATTGCCATTTCTTCATCCTCCAAGTAAACTGCATTATTTGTGAATTCTATAAATGGAGAAGCATCAGAAGCAATGAAAAACTCATTTTCTCCAACACCTATCGCTAAAGGACTACCTAACTTAGCAACAACAATTTCATCAGGTTTTCTTTTATCGAAAACCGCTATTGCATAGGCGCCCACTACCTGGTTTAGGGCAATTTGAACGGCCTTTCCAAGCTTTACATCTTCTGTTTTTTGAACTTCCTCAATTAGATTAACAAGAACTTCTGTATCAGTATCAGAATGGAATATATATCCCCTTTTGGTCAACTCCTTTTTTACTGATTCATAATTTTCAATAATTCCATTATGAATAATAACCAGATTGCCGGAGTTAGAATAATGCGGGTGCGAATTTACATCATTGGGCACACCATGAGTTGCCCATCTAGTATGGCCTATTCCGAGGTTTCCTCCAACCGAAATAGAACTTTCAGCCTTCTTTTTTAGGTCCTCGACCTTACCCTTGGTTTTCGCAAGGTTTATTTCGTTACCATCAAAAATGGCAACACCTGCACTATCATAACCTCTATATTCAAGTCGTTGAAGTCCCTTAACAATTATCGGATAGGCATCTCTATGGCCAATATATCCTACAATTCCGCACATAAGTTTTAGTTTTTTATTGGGGTATATTCGTAATTATAGTGCAAATTTAATCACACTTTTAATGTTAATCCACTAGTATAGGTGTAGAACGTAAAATATCTATAAGTGGTATAATCCGTCACTGAATTTTCATGTAACTGGATTGGATTCCTAGATAAACTGTTTCAAAATGTCGGCTAAAGCTAGGAATCAGTTCGTTTCAGTATAAGATATTTCAAGTTTCAATTTGTTAGCATCTCCTTCAGGTAAATCACTTCCAAAGAGAACTGTACCTAATGGACTCAAAATTGAAGCCGCTGGAAGTTCTTTTTCAATATTTCCTGATAGCATAACATTGTTCGCTCCCTCCAATCTTATATCAGCCGTAATCGCGAGGCCAAGTGTAGCGTTCGTAGAATCTCGTACAATAATATCATTGAGATATTCTGTTATTTTCACAGTATACCTGATTCCGCGACCACCATCTTCTTCTAAAAGGCCATCATAATTAAGATAGACCCCCAATGGTGTATTTGCTGCGTTATCTTCAGTAAAAACATTATATAAAGGCGCATTGGTTTCCGCGTTGTAAAGATACAACCTAGGGGGCTCAATTGCGTTCATCGGAAGCGCATCCGTGTCGATATTAAAGACCAAATTCGCCTCATTAATTATCCAATTATTGGCTTTGATTTCATTAATTAATATCTCCGCTTCACTATCAATTTCGTCAAAAAGTTTTATCTCCGCATATGAGCCAGCACCTCCCTTAAGATATACTCTATCGGTGTCTTCTCCTGAATCCATGGTACTTGTTATATCAACCGGATAGTCTGCATTAATAAATGTGTTCACTGCATTCCCAACAATAGGATTGGTTCCTACTTGAGTAATTAATCTCATCTCAAGTGTTTTTTGTACGACCTCAGTAACTCCATCATTATCCTTATCATGTGAATAGTACATAATAATTTTAGCGTCTGTAATATCCATTAGAAACATTAGCTCCTGATTCATTTCTGGCATTACAGAAATGTGTATTCCCCTTAAAAATTCTTTAAAATTTGATGCGCTCAATAACTCCGTACCTCCCTCTTTATCAAGAATACTTTGTTGAAAAAACTCCTTCCCATCTCTATTCAGCCTAACATAAATACCTGGACTTTCTCTACTCGTAATGGTTCCTTTTTCATCAACATCTTCGGTGTCAGGATCATCTTCCTGCACTGTATTTAGAATCTCATAATCATTAATTGTTATTACCGTATCAACCAATGTTCCTTGTGTAAAAGCAGGTGAAAACTCTTGTGAAGAAAAATATTCTTGTGATTCTTGAAAATTTGAGTTCGGGTCTAAATCTCTTAGAAAAAACGTAGAACGTTCAACTTTAAAATTAAAAGGCCTTGTGCGGTCACCGTAAATACTGTCTAGTCTAAAACGTTTTGCAAAACGATCTCCTAAAGTAGAATCATCAACATTATCATTTATACCATCTCCGTCTGTGTCAGGGTTTAATGGGTCTGTATTGTTAGCTGCTTCTTCATTATTGGGCACCGTGTCTCCATCATCATCATTTGTAGCATCATCAGGATCTGAATCTAATGCATCGACAACTCCATCATTATCGGTATCTGTCTGATTGTTCTGATATGGTATATAGATAAAGATACTGTCAATTCTTTCTTTTTCGTCAAAGGCATTACTCAGCTCATTAGAGGCTGATAAATCCCCAAAAGTCGGATTATAAACACTTAACTGAACCTGAGAAGTAATACTGGCTTCAGTTTTACCATAAACGGGATCATTAAAGACTCCCAGTTGATAAACAGGAAGTTGATTCGTTTGTACGGCCTCTATCTTCTTATTGAAGGCAAAAACATTATATACACGTTTGTTGGTAATAAAAGGCTCACCACCTATAACCCCTTCACCTATGGATGTTAATTCTTGCTCACAAGATGACATAAAGCCCACAACAAGTAAAATTCCCGCTATTGCAGGAAGTTTAAATCGATTCAATAAGTTCATTTAGATTATTTTAAAACTTCGGTGTCATAAAAATTAGAATAGGCTTCTTCAAATTCTTGCAAAGAAACATAAGGCAACACTGGTTTTTCTAGGCTGGAAATATGGTTTTTTAAATCTTCAGGAATTTCTTCTGAGGCTAAAATAACTGCATCTGAAAAATCTACCGCTACTTTTAACAAATTATTATAGTTGGGGTTTACAAGAGGAGCTATACTCTCTTCTTCAACACCATCAAATGCTATTTTATTGACCATGTCTTTATCAAGCTCACCATCAAAAGCTTTTCCGTATACCGATGTAACAATCTTGCTATCTCCAAAAAGGGGTTCATCCGCATAGAACTTTTTAAGATATAATGGAAGAAGTGAAGCTAACCATCCATGAACATGAATAATATCAGGTGACCAATTCAACTTTTTGACCGTTTCTACAACGCCTTTGGCAAAGAAAATAGCACGTTGGTCATTATCAGCGTACAAATTTCCATTTTCATCTGTGAAGGTTGACTTTCTTTTAAAATATTCGTCATTATCTATAAAATAAACCTGAATTCGCTCGCGCGGAATGGAAGCTACTTTGATAATCAATGGCATATCCATATCATTGATTACAAGGTTCATCCCCGATAAACGAATTACCTCATGAAGCTGATGTCTACGCTCGTTGATATTGCCGTAGCGAGGCATAAAGATTCGTATTTGACCTCCTTTGCTGTTGACCATACGAGGGGTCTCATACGACATTAGGGAAACTTCATTCTCTGGCAAGTAAGGGACTAATTCTGAAGATACAAATAATATCTTTTTACCGTTCATAAAAGCTGTGTTTGATTTAGTGTCCTCTCAAAATCTGAGCGCAGCTGCAAAATTACAAAAATTATGTAGATTAGCCTTATTTATAGTAAGTTTGCTCGCTTTTAAATCAATTACATGGTACTAGTACGAACAAAAAAAGAGCTAGCATCACTTCTTTCGTCATTTAGAAAAACCAAAGGTTTAGGTTTGGTACCAACCATGGGAGCCCTACATCAAGGGCATATGACCTTAGTCAAGGAGGCTATATCTCAAAATGAAAATGTTATTGTTAGCATTTTTGTCAACCCCACCCAATTTAACAATAAGGAAGATTTGGAGAAGTATCCACAAACCCTTCAAGCTGACATTGCTCTTTTAAAGGAGGTGTCAGATAAAATTTGTGTATTCGCCCCAAATGTTGAAGAAATTTATGCAGATAAGGTAAAAACCAAAGTGTATGATTTTGAGGGATTGGACAAAGTCATGGAGGGCGAATTTCGAGATGATCACTTCAACGGAGTAGGTACCATAGTAGAAGCCTTACTCATTTTGGTTAAACCTGATAAGGCGTATTTCGGTGAAAAAGACTTTCAGCAATTACAGATTATTAAAAAATTAGTCGCAGTAGAGAACATTGATGTAGAAATTATTGGTTGCCCAATTGTTAGAGAACCAAGTGGTCTTGCCATGAGTTCTCGAAATGAGAGACTCTCATCTAAAATGCGCAAAGAAGCTTCATTTATTTATAAAACTTTAACTACTGCCAAAAATAAATTTGGCATAGAAAGTGCTAAAGATGTTTTGGAATGGGTAGAAAGTGAATTTCTCAAACATCCTGATTTAGATTTGGAATATATCGCAATCACCGATGTAGATACCCTCACACCCATACAGAAAAAACAGAAAAACAGAAAATACAGGGCTTTTGTTGCGGTTTACACGGAAGACATACGACTCATCGACAACATAGCGCTTAACTGAACACAATTAATTAACTTTGCCTCATGCAAATTGAAGTTGTAAAATCTAAAATACATCGCGTAAAAGTTACCGGAGCGGACCTAAATTACATAGGCAGTATTACCATTGACGAGGACTTGATGGATGCCGCTAATATAATTCAAGGTGAAAAGGTGCAAATCGTCAATAATAATAACGGTGAACGTCTTGAAACCTACGCTATTCCCGGGCCCCGTGGAAGCGGTGAAATCACTTTAAACGGTGCTGCATCTCGAAGAGTTGCCGTGGGCGATATTTTGATATTAATCACCTATGCTCGCATGGATATTGAAAAAGCCAAAACATTCAATCCCTCATTAGTTTTCCCAAACGAGGAGAATAATCTGCTCAACTAAAATGAGCAATTCGGCCAAAAAAGCCTTAAAAATTTTACTCCCAATTCTATTGGGAGTTTTTTTGCTTTGGTATCTCTACTATTCTACAACCTCAGATCAACGTAGTATGATTTGGAACTATATTAAGGATGCAAATCCTTATTGGGTGAGCCTTTCTGTTTTGATTGGAGTTTCAAGTCATGTTTCAAGAGCCATTAGATGGAACTATCTATTAGAGCCATTAGGCTATACGCCATCTATATTGAATAACAGCATGATGATTTTCACAACCTATTTGTCAAATTTAGGCATTCCTCGTTCCGGTGAATTCTTGCGCCCCACTGAGTTAGCCACCTATGAAAATGTTCCTTTTGAAATAGGTTTTGGCACCATAGTTACGGAACGAATTGTAGACGTAATTATGCTATTATTGATAATTTTTATTTCAGTGCTTTTTCAAGCGGACCTAATTCTGGGTTTTCTAAATGAAGCTGGTTTTGGCATATATGCAGGTCTTGGTATTTTGATTGCAGGCGTTGTCGGATTAGTGATTTCAATTCAGGTTATAAAAAAATCATCTCATCCTTTTGCTGAAAAAATAAAGACGTTCTTAAACAACATGCTTGCAGGTATTACCAGTATTTTTAAGATGAAGCGAAAAGGGGCATTTCTATTTCATACCCTTTATATCTGGTTCGCTTATATCGCCATGTTTTATGTTATAAAATATACAGTACCAGAAATGACTGAAGTAGATCTGGGTCCCATGCTTTTGGCATTTGTAGGTGGAGCCATCGCCATGACAACAACCAACGGGGGGTTTCTTGCTTATCCGATATTCGTTGGTACGGCCTTGCAGGTTTATGGAATTAACTTTGAAGCTGCCCAGGGATTTGGTTGGATTATGTGGATAGCGCAAACCCTTATGGTAGTGGTTTTTGGGGCAATATCTTTTCTCTTATTACCGTTATTAAATCGAAACCGATAGCGACAGCTATCCAAGCCAAAACACCATGAAACTTTCATTTACCATTTTCACACTTTTTTTGTGCATTAACTTAGGAGCTCAAGTAACGCAAGAAATTTTTGAGTCTTTTAAATTACAAGAGCGCAGAGAAGTACAATACTATATTCCGGAAAATTATGATGAAGAGAAGAAACATCCCTTAATCATAGTTCTTGATGGGGAATATTTATTTGATCAAGTAGTAGCAACATCAAAGGTATATAGCAGATTTCATGGTATGCCCGAAATGATTGTTGTTGGAATAAATCAAAGTGAGAATAGTATCCGATTAGATGATTGTGCATGGGATGAAGAAAATGGTTTGCCAAGTGAAAAGGGGAAAAAGTTTTTTGAATTTTTAGGAATGGAACTAATTCCATATTTAGACCTAACTTATAACACTGCCCCATTTAAAATGATTGTAGGTTATGACATTACGGCAAACTTCCAAAACTATTGGCTTTTCAAGGAAAACTCGCTCTTCAATGCTTATGTAAGTATTTCTCCTACTTTGGCTCCTCAAATGGAAACAAGAGTTCCATCTCGTTTGGGTGCTTTTGATAAACAGATTTTCTACCAATTAATTTTGGAAGAAGAGAAAACTAGGGATACACCTAGAATCAAAGAAATGAATAAGGCTATTGAAGCCATCGATAAAGAATCGTTGCACTACTTTTTTGACGAATACGCTGATGCTGATCATATCTCGATTTCTACGTATGGAATAGGTAAATCCTTTGATAATATCTTCGGAATTTTTAAGCCAATTAGTCCGAAAGAATATAAAACTCAAATCCTGACCTCCGAAGAACCCGTAATGCAGTATTTGACTACCAAATATAAAACCATAGAAGATTTATTCGGATTCACAAAAACTGTAGACCTTAACGACATAATGGCAATCTACGCAGCAAGTCGCAAAAAAGAAGACTTCGAATCTTTAAAGCCACTTTCTGATATGTGTAAGTTAGAATTTCCCGGTACTATGCTAGGCTTTTATTTTGAGGGGGAATATTACGAACAAGCTGGAGAACCTAAAAAAGCACTTAAAACTTTTGAAAAAGCTTTCATTATGGATGAGATTGATTTCTTGACCAAAGAAATGGCTTTGGAAAAAATCGATGCTTTAAAAGCTGATTTCGGTTTTTAAGGAAACTTAAAGTTCTCGCCTTTTCAAACTTCTTATTACCTTTAACGCCAACCTTCAAATGAAGCAATGGCGAAAACAAAAACAGCATTTTTCTGTCAAAACTGCGGTACTCAATATGCCAAATGGGTAGGGCAGTGTTCAGCCTGTAAAGAATGGAATACTGTTGTAGAAGAAGTTGTTCAGAAAGAACAAAAAAAGAGTTGGAAGCCTGCCTCGAATAGCAAACGAAAAGTTGCTAAACCCCTCCGTGTAAATGAAATAAGTACTGAAAAAGAACTACGCCTAAACACTTTCGACTTGGAATTCAATCGTGTTCTGGGTGGTGGCTTAGTACCAGGTGCGTTGGTTCTTTTAGGTGGTGAACCAGGTGTTGGAAAGAGTACATTGCTGCTTCAAATTGCATTAAAGCTTCCGTATAAAACGCTTTATGTTTCAGGGGAAGAAAGCCAGAAACAAATCAAGATGCGCGCAGATCGTATTCATCCGAATAGTGAAACTTGCCTTATCCTAACGGAAACAAAAACCCAAAACATCTTTCAACAGATAGAAGCTACAGAACCCGATATTGTGGTCATAGATTCAATCCAGACTTTGCATTCAGATTATATTGAATCGGCGGCCGGAAGCATTTCACAAGTCCGCGAATGTACTGCTGAGCTGATAAAATTTGCAAAAGAAACTAATACTCCTGTGATACTAATTGGCCATATTACCAAAGATGGCTCAATTGCCGGCCCAAAGATCTTAGAGCATATGGTCGATACGGTTTTACAATTCGAAGGGGACCGGAATTATGTATACCGCATCTTACGCGCTTTGAAAAATCGTTTCGGTTCTACGGCCGAATTAGGTATTTACGAAATGCAAGGGGGAGGATTGCGACAAGTGAATAATCCATCCGAAATACTAATCTCAAAAAGCGACGAAGGATTAAGTGGTACGGCAATTGCGTCTACGGTCGAAGGAATGCGACCGTTAATGATTGAAATTCAAGCCTTGGTAAGTACTGCTGTATACGGAACTCCACAAAGATCTACAACCGGTTATAATGCAAAAAGGCTCAACATGCTTTTAGCGGTATTGGAAAAACGGGCGGGTTTTAAATTGGGCGCAAAAGATGTATTCTTAAATATTACAGGTGGAATTTCTGTAGATGATCCCGCTATCGATTTGGCCGTTATTGCGGCCATACTTTCGAGCAACGAAGATATTCCGATTGAAAAAGGAGTATGTTTTGCAGCTGAAGTCGGACTCGCAGGTGAAATCAGGCCTGTTCAACGTATAGAACAGCGCATATTAGAAGCTGAAAAATTAGGTTTCAAAACCATTTACGTATCTAAAAACAATAAAATTGGTCTTCATAACTCCAAGATACATATTGAACCGGCTTCAAGAATTGAAGATGTAGTGAGTGGTTTATTCGGTTAACGCTTATCTCTCATAATTCTAGCCAAAATCATAAATATTACAATTACGACTAAAATTAGTCCAATTTGCCAAATACCTATTTTCAGAAATTGAGTAGTCATTATGGTGCTGGGTTAGGTATTTCATTGTGAATTGCATCAATACCATCTAAAACTTCAGTGCTCAACTTGACATTGATACTCGCAATGTTTTGCTCAAGTTGTTTCATAGTGGTTGCACCAATAATATTACTAGTCAAAAAAGGTCTGGTATTCACAAAGGCCAAGGCCATATGTGTCAATGACAAATCGTTAGACTGCGCCAATTCATAATACTTTTGAGTGGCTACAACTGAGTTGCCTTGAATGTATCTATTGTAATTAGGGAAAAGTGCAAGTCGCGAATTCTCAGGTAGTCTACCCCCCAAATATTTGCCGGTTAGCGCTCCAAATCCTAATGGCGAATAGGCCAAAAGTTTGATATCCTCGCGCATTGCAATCTCTGATGAGCCAATTTCAAATTGCCGATTTAATAAACTATATGGGTTTTGTACAGTAATCATTCTGGGTAAACTTGCGTGCACCTTACTTTCTTCAAGAAAGCGCATAATGCCCCACGGATTTTCATTACTCAATCCTACTTGACGGATTTTACCTTCTCGAATCAAATCTCTCAGGGTTTCCAAGACTTGGTGAATATTGTCTTTCCAGTGATCAGAAACATCGTGCTTATAACCTCGTTTACCAAAATAGTTAGTATTGCGCTCTGGCCAATGTAGCTGATACAAGTCAATATAATCGGTCTGCAATCGCTGTAAACTTCCTTCAACCGCCTCAATAATTGAATCTCTTGAAAAACCGGTAGTACGAATATATTTAGTGAAAGGTGCTTTCCCAACAATCTTAGATGCTAAAACCACCTTGTCACGATTCCCATTTTTCTTAAACCAGGTACCAATAATCTTTTCGGTCAAAGAATGGCGATCTGGATGTGCAGGAATCGGATATAACTCGGCGGTATCAAAAAAATTAACCCCTTTATCAAGGGCATAGTCCATTTGTTCATGACCTTCGGCCTCAGTATTCTGGTTACCCCATGTCATGGTGCCCAAGCATATTTTACTGACCTCGATATCAGTATGGGGCAAGTTGGTATATTCCATAGAAATTGTCGGTTCTCACTTTTATAGAAAAGCAAATTTATCAAATTTTTAGGCAGTTTTAAGCAGAATATCATACGCATTGATAATACTCTGTTTATCAAATAATTATGATTTTCAAAGAAAAAATTATACGCCTGTTGTCCTATATTATCAGGCAGACATCGAAAAACCGTTTTATTCTCAATTTTTGGGATACTAAGGCCCTGTTTTGAAACGTTATTTAAAAAGCCTTTTGTCGATAGCATCCCCAATTTATTGACAAAAATAACTGCCAACTAAAAACCTACATATGACTACTTTTAGGTATTCATTTCGACCAAAACAATTTGCTATTTTTTCGATGCTTATTCTTACAGCTTCGTCATTATTTGCATTTTTCGTTCCTGAAATATTCGTAATTGAAGAAAAAAATGAGATTGAAATAGAGTCAGCATTTCTTTTTGCGCATCCTCTTTCCGGCATTTCTGACAATGTTCTTATTTGTAGCGATGATGGTAGTGAACTCCATGAAATATTTTTGTGCGGAGCAAATGCCCAACGGTTGTTGACAACGAATATTCCTAACTTAAAACAAATTATTTGGTCCAAATTGCAAGAAGGAAGTTGTTCTCCCGCCCAGTTAAATTGCGCTAACACTTCTCCTACATGTACGTGGAATCAAGTTAGTACCAATACACAATACAATATTAGCGCTGGGGGGCAGTACCGTATCTATGTGCAATACAATGATAATTCGTCTGAAAGATTTTATTTCAATGTCTACGCAAACGGACTCGATCCAAGTGCAGTAGTAACAAATATTGATTGTGGTACTTCAGGAAGCATCACAATCAACAATGTGCCTTCCACTTATGAATATAGTATCAATAGTGGCGCTACTTGGCAAGATTCAAATGTATTTTCAATAAGTAGTGTAAGCGATTATGATGTTCAAATACGTCGAAAAAATGATACAGATGGATGCGTATTCATTCTAGATAACCTAGCCGTTGGAAATAATAGTATAGATGCAACAACAACCGTCTTACCCATTAGCTGTAACGCAGCTCAAGGCGGTATTCAAGTGGATATTAACAATGCATCTTCAACTTATGTATTTAAGATTAGTCAGGGTGGAAGTTTAATAAACTCTTCAGGGCCTGTGACCAGTAACTCCTACACTTTCCCAAATTTAGGAGCTGGAACTTACGATATTGAAGTCACCCTAGCCAGCGTATCAAATTGCACCTACAATGCAATTGAAACTATTCCTGGGTTTGTAAATATTCAACCCAATGTGGTGGTTACTAAAAATATTGATTGTACTGATGGAATTATTACCGTATCTCCTACTGGAGGAAATCCGCCCTTCGAATATAGTCTAGATAACGGGGGAAGTTACCTGCCTTTTAATTCAGGTAATCAAACCACAATTGCCGCGGGAACAGCAGGTGCTTATACCATTAACCTAAGAGATGCAAACGGATGCGAAGTAGATGCAAGTCCAGTGAACATAACAACGGAAACGGAAATCACTTACACCGTAATTCCGAAGGATATAAGCTGTAACGGTACCGATGATGGAAGTCTAACCGTTGATGTTACTGATACGCAAGGCTATTCAATCACATACAGTATTGATGGAGGAGGTAGTTTTCAAACTTCAAATGTTTTTAGTAATCTAACTGCCGGAAGCTACACAGCAATTATCAGAAAAGAAAAAGCTGGGGGTACATGCGACATAACAGCCAACCCTGTTGATATAAATACCGGTCCAGCATTTACAGCAAGTGCGGCAGTAACGCAGCAAATTGACTGTACTAATGGCTCGGCTACTATCACAGCTTCAGTTACCGCAGGTGGAACAGCTCCGTTTGAATACAGTTTAAATGGTGTTGATTTTCAAAGCAGTGCAGCTTTAACAGGATTAGGAGCCGGTGATTACACCATAACTATAAAAGATGCTCTCGGTTGTACCACCACAGTAGACCAAGCTGTTAGCGCTGGGTCAAATCCATCAGACTTGACTTTTATAACAAGTAATGTCGATTGTTCTACTGGTGCAACCGATGTTCAAGTTGCCGTTCAAAACGGAGAAGCTCCATTCACATTTAGAATCACAGCTCCTACTGTTATTAATGCACCCGGAGACACGTTCAATGGACTTCTACCAAACACCTACACCTTTGAAGTTACGGCCGATGACGGATGTAAGATAGTCCGGAATTTTATTGTTCCAAATCCGATTCAGTTTACCACAAACGTACTAGTTAAAAATAACGTAAGTTGTGCTGCGGCAGGAACATCCGATGGAAGCATTGAAGTCTCCGTAAACAATTTTGATACTTCATTCAGTATAGATGTCGTAGATGGTGCTGGATTGCCGACAGGTTATGGGGTTTATGGAGCAACAAGCTCACCAGCGACCATCTCCAACTTATGGGCCGACACCTATACCCTGTACATCACCGATATATCGGGAACTTGTCAAAAAGTAGAAACTGTAACGGTAAGTGGCCCACCGTCCCCATTGACTGTAGATTCTTTTTCCATAGGCAGTATGAATTGCGGAATGCCCGGTTCGGTTACCATTGAGGCCTCCGGTGGCTGGGGAAGTTACACCTATGCCGTTCAACAACCGGACAACACGATAACTCCTTCTCAAAGCAACAAAACCATAACTGGTCTGAGTCAACCTGGCACACATACGATTCGGGTAACGGATGTCAATGGTTGTCTGCTTGACACAACCACTTTCAATCTAACTGACCAAGGAGGTCCAACCTCAACTGTAGACATCGCAAGCTCTAACTACTGCTATTCAACAGCAACGAAAGGAGAACTTAAAATTGATGTTACAGCTGGCGAAGCTCCATACTTCTACTCTGTGAATAATGGCACTCCTCTACCGATTACCGGCGGAACATTTACACTTTCAAACCTTACTCCCGATGAGTATATCGTTAAGGTTATTGGTAATAATGGTTGTGAAACGATTGTAGCCGATACAAAAATTTCGGGTCAACTGTTCGCTTTGGCTCAGATTACTAAACCCTTGGGCTGTGGTGCTACACCTGATGCTATAATTGAAGTAACTCCTGAAGAAGGTTATCCTCCATATACCTATAGAGTTGATAGTGGAAGTGGTTACTCCACAGCTACGGTGCCTTTTAACGCAGGTGCTGCCGGATCATATACTTTCGAAGTTACTGATGCCAAAGGATGCATTTTTACCACTGACCCTGTCAATGTGGTTTTATCTCCAGCCTTGACTTCAAGTCATAGTGTTTCTGATACAGCTTGTGGAAAGGACGGTACAGGTTCTATTGAATTAATAGCAAATGGCGGTACTCCACCTTATTTATATAGTTTCGATGGAAGTCCATTTACGTCAAAAACAATCTATAGTAATTTAGACGCTACAACATACAATTATAGTATTCGAGATGCCTTAGGTTGCGAGCTTACGGGAGTTCAAGCAATAATCGGTGCAGAATCAGCGATAACGGCTGAAATCGAAAAAACTGATATCCAATGTGATCCCGTAGCAGGTGGGAACGTTTGGGGAAATATCAAAGTGAAGAACATTCAAAACTCAACTAGTCCAGTAACCATTTCATTGGTTCGTGTACGAGACAGAGTAAAATACGAAGCAGGTGATGAGACCAGAACTTGGACCTACCGGCGTTATGAAAATATTGACTTAGCGACGAACTCCAATTATAACAGCGCTAGCAAGCCAGCACTTTATGGCACAAATACAGGTTTTGATATTAGAATGTACTGGGCGCATCATTTTGTTGTTCGAATCGAAGATGATAAAGGTTGTTTATGGGAGTCAGCTGTATATACCATTGATTCACCTCCTATTCCCTCCGGAGTTACAAGTCCCGTAGCATTACAGACCTGCGCGAACGGAGCTACCTATGATTTTTCGATTACGAATATAGATAGTGATAATGATGGCACACCAGATTTGGAAGGGCCTTTCGAAGTACGGCTTTACCCATATCAGCTTATCGATGATGATGGCGATGGTATTGAAGATGACGTAAACAGTGGATGGAGACCTTTCGACGATGCCGAAAATCCGCTTTATGATCCCCTAGACCCTGAAAATGAACGTGATTATCGATTCACCAATAGCGCACTATATGGTAAACTTTTATTTGGGGTAGCCTACTCGGTTGCCATTAGAGATTTAAACACTGGTTGTGTGAGATGGAGATCGCTTCGTCCTATCGTTCAACCGCCTACAGGATTTATAACCGTAGATGCCGTTCCACAAAGTGAAACCTGTAGAAATGCTCAAGACGGTGAGGTTCAATTAACGATTGAGAACTACGCCCCAGGAAATGTGGATATTAAAATCTATAACGCCGGTCGACCAGCTAACACAGCTTTTCACTATAATCAAAGTGTTTCAGGAACAGGGGCACCTCTCACTTTGAATATTCCAAACATGAGGGTAGCTTGGTATGTCGTAGAAGTTGAGGATAGCTCGGGATGTACCGCAGGTGAAAGGTTTTTGATTTATCGCCCGAAAGCAAAGCTACAAATTGAATTGGAGCAATATGTTCCGGCTAACTGTCACGTAGGTGCGCAAATAGCAGTTAATGCTACCGGAGGTTGGGACAATCAAACCTATTTCAATAGAAGAAATAAACTAGACCAAACCAGCTGGCATCCTTATGAGTACGCTTATGTAGTTGATGGCACGGATCCAGCAACTTTACCTGCATCAGCTTGGAGTGCAGATACGTACCAAGAAATCACACCATCGGCATATGATGGCACTAACAACATTTATCAAGTTTATGTACGTGATGGAAGCGGATGTATTGCCGAATTGGGAACTCCTGTTACCATAACTCAAGATGCTATTCCAGCAATTGACAAAGTTGATGTTACCAATAGATGTACTTCGACCAATGAGATTTATGATGTGGTTGCGACTCTTACAAACCCAGGAACCAATCCAGTAGATGGGGCACCAAAATACATTTGGGACGGGGAAGTTACGACAACGCCAAACAAACAATTAGGCCCAGGGAACCATACCTTGGAGATTCGTGACGAAAACGGATGTTCCGTATCTCAAAACATCTTTATCTATCCTCAATTGGTAGCGCAATCAAAGATTACTAAAACGGTAGATTGCGATACGTCTAATACTGATAATGGAGAAATGTTGGCCTCAGCATATGGCGGTTCAGGAACTTTCCAATTTACGATTAACCCTATTCCAGCCTCTTATGCTCCTGGCGAGGAAACCAACACCACTGGTATATTTGACCGTTTGGCGGCTGGAGTAAACTATGTGTATACGGTTACCGATATCGACCCTCAAATATTACCTGCTGAAAGATGTCCAACACAAGATACTCCTCCACTTCAATTGACAGTTCCTGTGGCTCCTGATTTTATCGTGGAATCAAAGGAATCTGTTACCTGTAATGGAGCGAATGATGGTAAGATTATTATTGGTCGCAACCCAACAGCGGACAATCTTGATGTGGCCTATGAATACAGAATTGACGGAGGAGCCTATCAATCTTCAAATGTTTTTGAAGGGCTAACCCCTGGTTTACATGATGTTGATATTCGTTCTTCCAAAAACTGTATTCAATCCTTAACGGGAATAGCTATTAGTGAACCCACACTTTTACAATTATCAACTCCAACCGTATCTCTTTTTACTTGTACAAGTGACAATAATTTAGGAATGGCCACAATTACGGTATCTGCTGGGGCAACTGGTAAAGCACCTTATGTATATAGTTTTAATGGGAGTAGTTTTACAAATAGCACTACCTACGATATTCCATACTTAACAACTGCACGCATTGTTACCATAGATGTAATTGACGCTAACAATTGTACGGACCAAACAACAGTTAATGTACCTGCTGCTACAAAAGTAACTGCCTCAATAGTTCGAGTGAGTTCTGGTCCAATGAATTGCGTTGACAATGAAATTATCAATGTTGTTGGCGCCGATGGTACTGGAATTCCAAATTATGAAGTTAGAGAGCTTCCTTCCGGCAATTTGATTAACGGAACTGGTCATGGTTCTATTGATTTGGGTGCTGGAAATCCGGGTACTTATGTTTTTGAACTAACCGATACGGTCACACGTTGCACGGCTCAAGTAGTTCATACCATTGCACCTTTTGACACTATTGAAGTCGTTGGTGCCAAATTAAACGACATTTATTGTTTTGGAGGTTCAGATGGAGGAATTGAATTCACGGTTTCAGGATATTCAGGAGCCTTCGACTATGAAATTTATAACACCAATGCGCCAACCGTTTCGGTTGTAAATGGTTCTGACAATACATCTTCAGGAAGTACTTCGGTTACAACTCTTCCGGTAGGCACGTATTTCGTGGAAGTAAGGGCAACCGACGTACCTAAATGTGCTGCTGTAACAGACCATATTACCATACAATCTCCGGTGAAAGTAATGGACTTCACCTTTGGGCAAACGCAGGAATTAACATGTATTCCAGGAAACGATGCTCAAATTACGGCAACTCCTGATGGTGGTTGGGGTGGATACGAATTCCGATTGATAGATACGGCTAGTCCTGGTACTCCGATTCAAGATTTTGACCCGAACAATGTTTTCAGCGGACTTACTTCTGGAATAAACTATGAGATTACACTTCGCGACTTACGCGGATGCGCAAATGTCACAAAACCTTTTACCATTTCCCCAATAGATCTTATTACTATAGACCCAGCAACTATATCTGTTACCAATACGGATTGTCCAGGTGCAGACAACGGAAGTATTTCGGTTGTCGCTACAAGATTGAACGGTCCAACGGCATATCAATTTATCTTAGACAATGTCACAACTGGAATTAGTAGCGTACCTCAAACTTCCAATACATTTACTGGTTTAGTGCAAGGTGATTATACGGTTACAGTAATTGACGGATACGGTTGTGACGCCACCACGGCTACCCTCTCAATAACCGATCCTCCTATTCTAGAAATAGATGCGGCGATTACGCAAGAGCCTAATTGTACTCCCAACTCTGGTGAGATTACAGTTTCGGCGACCGGCGGGTCTGGCGCTTATGAATTTAGTATTGTTTCTCCAGCAGCACATGTTACGGGATGGAGCACACAAACGGTTTACCCAGCTCTGGCATCAGCTAAGTACGAATTCTCAGTTAGGGATTTAGCAACACCAACTTGTATATCTCCGCTAACCGTTATTCGCACAATAAATGTGGTAGAGCCTTTAGAAGTAACTGTAGACGATAATAATACCATTATTAATTGCAATGGTGAATCTGATGCTGTACTAATAGCAACTGCCATAGGAGGTCTTGGTGAATATCAGTATCAACTAGAGTTAAATGGAACCCTTACAGGAGCTGTACAAAATTCGGGAATCTTCGAAAATTTAGGCCCTGGAACTTATAGAATCCGAGCAACTGGAGCTGGAAACTGTGAAGATTACAATGATACGCCAATAATCATTGATGAACCCCCAGTATTGTCAGCAACACTAGGAACAGTTCAAAATGTACAATGTTTTGGAGAACTCAATGGTAGCATTACCGTTAATTCTCAAGGTGGTGTAGCACCTCACCAATATATTATCTCTTCACAACCTCAAAAAGCACAAAATTCGAATGTTTTTGAGGGACTTGATGGCGGAACGTATTCGGTTATTGTGCAAGATGCCAACGGATGCGAATTCCTTTTGGATAATATTACTGTTGTTGTACCAACTGCCGCATTGGCGATTAACGTAGCACGAGTTGATGATGAAGAATGTTCAACGGATGATAATGGATTGATTGAACTAAATATATCTGGAGGAACAACTCCATACGAATACAACCTCACTGGACTGAATGATCCGTCTACAACAATATCAGGAAGCAATTTACTTTTGGATAATTTAGATGGTGGTTTCTACAATATCTATATAACAGATGCCAACGGCTGTTATGATGTATTAGTCCAAGAAGTAAAAGTAGGGGTCGATTTAACAGCATCGTACGAAACTTTATACGAGTGTAAAGATGGAGTACCATATCAGACCACAACTGTTACACTTGAAAATGAGGAACTCAATAGTGAAGTACTTTACGCGCTTGATTCTGAAAATCCCGCGGCTGCTCAAACGAGTCCTGTATTTGAGAACATCGCTCCGGGCATGCATTACATCAGTATTATTCATCAAGGCGGCTGTATTGAAAAATTAAATACTATTGAAGTTGAGGCTATTATTCCATTGACCCTAACAAGTCTTGATGGAACTTTCAATGAAATATTAGTGGAGGCAAATGGAGGTGATGGTAATTATACCTACTACTTCGAAGATACACCAAGTCGTACTGGCTCTTACTTCATTAATAAAGATGGAAATTACCTGGTCCGCGTTGTCGATGGAAAAGGATGTGAAGCAAGTGTTCAAGTACCGATGGAATTCATCGATATCGAAATACCAAATTTCTTTACGCCTGATGGGGACGGTTATAAAGACAAATGGATTATCAAAAACACTGAAGCATTCCCTGACATCTATGTTCGCATCTACGATCGCTATGGTCGAACAATAAAAGAGTTTATCGGACAAGGCGAATGGGATGGCTCATATAACAAGGTTGACTTACCGACCGGTGATTACTGGTACGTCATTAAACTAAACGGGCCTAATGACAGGCGCGAGTTTGTTGGCAATGTTACTGTCTACAGATAAGATATTGGTTCTTGCAAAATAAAAAGCACCGAATATCGGTGCTTTTTATTGATTTAAAATTTTAATCTACTTCTACCAAAATCGGACAATGATCACTATGCTTTGCTTCTGATAAAATTACGGAACGCTTAAGTCGGTCTTTCAAAGAATCAGCGACCATGGCATAATCCAAACGCCATCCTTTGTTATTATTTCTAGCATTCGCACGGTAACTCCACCAAGTATAATTATCAGGTTCTTTATTGAAGTGTCTAAAACTGTCAATAAATCCACTTTTTATTAAATTACCAATCCATTCTCGCTCCACGGGTAAAAAGCCAGATACGTTTTTGAGTCCTACAGGATTATGAATATCAATGGCCTCATGACAGATATTATAATCTCCAAGAACAACAAGATTTGGTCTTTCTTTTCTTAGTTCATTAAAATATTCTTGAATTTCCGCCATATAGTTTAGCTTGAAGTCTAACCTTTCCATGTTGCTTCCTGATGGCAAATACATACTCATAATAGAAAGGTCTCCAAAATCTGCCCTTAGATTTCTTCCCTCAAAATCCATAGTTTCTATTCCTGTCCCGAACTCGATATGATCAGGTTTGGTTTTTGATAGAATAGCAACTCCACTATATCCTTTCTTTTGGGCACTATACCAGTAATTGTACCCATACCCCGCATCTTTAAAAACTGACAAATCAAGTTGATCTTCTTGTGCCTTAATCTCTTGCAAACAAATTACATCAGGGTCTACAGATTGTAGCCATTCTATAAAACCTTTTTTCAATGCGGCTCGAATACCGTTTACATTATAGGATACTATTTTCATCTATAAATATTTTACTCGAAAATAGACAATGCTCCTTTCACGTGAAAATTAACTACAACTTTAAATCAATAGGAAAGACCATGACCGAATTTGTATAGCGGATTTTTAGAATCATAGGGCACATCTTCCATTTGATTTTCCACAGCTTCAACCGATGATGGTATTTCAATGGGCAACTTACCTGAAGGATTAAATTTTCCAAAAATCAACTCCAAAATAATTTCATCTTGACAGTCAAAATCGGCAATTACAGCTTTACTTGCTACATTGATATCTGGCACAATAGGCGGACGTTGCATCTCCAATACAGTTATCGTTGGTTTGGAGGAAATAAGTTCTAAAATCTCAGTCTTTTCCTCCTCAGGAAAATCAAGTCTTCCTTGAGGAAAAAAACGTTCCAGCAAATTATCTCCTATTGGGGGCGAAGATGGAGTATTCAATTTCTTAATAATGATGTCAGCATCCGAAACATTGCTAACAATCTGGGGATACAACTTTTCCAGGCCCTCGACCATACCTTCGATGTACACTTTTTTATCAGAGGCAAGTGGGAGAAGATTATTCTCATTTTTCAGTAAAACTAGGGCCTTTCGTTGGGCCTCTTTACCTTTTTCCACAAAATCAGGATTTCCAACAACATCCAAATTTTTGGTGTCAACATACGGATTGTCAAAAAGTCCTAATCGGAATTTATCGCGAAAAATGCGTCGTAAGGAAACATCTAAACGATCTTCAGTAATCGCACCCTCTTCCAGCAATTGCAATACCAAATCTGGCCGCGATTCACCGCCCAACATATCGCAACCGGCGTCCAAGATTTTCTTGACCCGCTCTTTTTCCGACAGATGTTCGACCCCCCATGCCGATGCTTCTTTTACAGGCATATCGCTCACTAAGCCCCAATCAGTACATATTACACCCTGAAAGTTCAATGAATCTCGCAGTAGACCGGTAATTATTTCTTTGTTGAAAGCGAAAGCAACCTCTTCACCTGTTTGACCTTTCGGAATACCATAATATGGCATAATTTGAGCGGTTTTGGCTTTGAGGGCGCCCTCTATAAATGGTATCAAATGGTAATCAAAATTACTCCCGGGATAAGTCTGCCCCTTGCCAGAAGAAAAATGTGCATCCCAACCATCTTCCTGTGGTCCACCGCCCGAGAAATGCTTAGTCATACAAGCCACACTAGAATTTGTCAGGCTGTCACCTTGAAATCCTAAAACGTATGCTTCGGTAAGTCTTGCGGCAAGTTCTGCATCTTCACTAAAACAGCCATTCACCCTTGTCCACCTTGGTTCTGTTGCCAAATCAGCCATGGGGTGTAGGGCCAAACGCAGGCCGAGCGTACCGTATTCTTGACGAGCAATATTTCCAAATTCATGCACCAAGGCCGAATCTCTTGTTGCTCCCATGCCCAATTGCGATGGCCATCGCGAATAAAAACTCGAAGCCACCCCAGTACCAGCGTCAAAACCTGCCCCATGCCTTGGATCTGTCGCAATTGTAACGGGAATGCCTAAACGCGTACGCTCGGCCAATTTTTGAAGGTTGTTGTTCCAAGTAGCAGTTTCAAAAGCTGAAGGAGTCTCCATTATATTAAAATGGTTCATTCTTTTTTTTAGTACCTGTTCAGGGGTTATTTCCAACAGTAAAGAAAATGGATTGGTAATAGAAGGAACTTTATTCAATTCACCCCCATCACGCATAATCGTCATGTTAATGAACAGAGTACCTGCTTTTTCCTCTAAATTCATTTGCGATAACAGGTCGTCAATACGCAATTCTATGTCGGAATTGTCATCCTCATAGGGGTCCAATTTACCGTTCTTGTTCAAGTCACGAAATTTTTTTCCATTCAAGATTAAGGTTGGAGCCTCTTCTCCTGCCAATTTCATATTTGATGAAGACTGCACTTTCCATTTAATCCAAAATATTAGATAAGTCAACAATAAAAGAACGATAAGTAAGCCAAGGATTTTTCCCGTAATTCTTAAAAACTTTTTCATAATTCGTTATTGGATTTTAAAGCTACTAAAATATGCTTTGTCACAGTACAAAACTCAACTTGATAGGAAATTTTAAATTTTGGTATAAGATTTGATTTCATCACATAGAAATGCCATATATCATGAAAAAATCACTTGTTTTACTAACTCTCTTTACCGGTTTTTTATTGAATGCTCAGGCCTATCGCGATGGGTATAACGACCATGAAATTAGATTCAATATGGGTCGCTTTCTAGCCACCACAGCAATCGAGGGTTCTTATGAATATTACTTTACTCCTGAGACAAGTATCGGCGGAACGGTTTTCTTCAATGGAGATGGATTGGGAAGAACAGGTAATTTTGGTATAGGGCCAAATGTAAGAGCATACTTTGGTTACAATCCGAAAAGCGGCCTCTTCGCCGAGGCATTCGGACTATATTATACTGGAGAAACAGATATCGAAAACAATCTAGGCAATCGAAATAACGATTACAGTACTACTGCACTAGGCCTTGGTTTGGGTAGAAAATGGTCTACCTATGGTCAAAAACTAACAATGGAAGTTTATGCTGGCTTAGGGCGCAATATAAATCAGCATGAATTTCAAGATGCTTTTATGTACCGCGCTGGTTTGTCTCTTGGTTTTCGATTTTAAATTCTATTTTAGTGCTTCATTAAAAATACATGAGGCACTTTATCTTGATTTTCCTTTGCAGTATTCAGCTAATTGATGCTCAAGACCCTGTAAAAAAGGATAGTATTACACAACTCGACGAGGTTATTCTCTTAGATGCCTTAAAAAAGAAAAACGCAACAGGAATAACACCTTCAGAAGTTATTTCAGCCAAAGTATTTCAGAACTACAGTCCGGTTTCAATGGTTTCTGCCATTAATCAGGTGCCTGGTGTATTCATATTTTCTGGAGCTTTAAATACCAATCGCATTACCGTAAGAGGAATTGGCGCCAGAACCCTTTTTGGTACGGATAAGCTTCGTATGTACTATGAGGATATTCCGGTTACGGATGGTTCCGGATTTTCTTCCATAGAACAATATGATCTTGAAAACCTAAGTCAAATTGAAATTATAAAAGGCCCAAAAGGAACTTCCTATGGTTCGAATTTAGGGGGAGCAATCATTTTATCTCCAAAAAAGGCCTTGGGTAGATCGACTAACTTTTCGAACAATTTTACAGCCGGTTCTTTCGGACTTTTAAAAAACAATCTCTCTTTCAATCATTATGATGGGAAGCTTCGTCTAGGACTACAATACGGCCATATGGAAACGGATGGCTATCGCCAAAACAGTAATTTTGAGCGAGATGGCATGCTTTTGAATGCTTCCTATCAACTGAATGCTAGAGGCAAAATATCCTTTCTTGTAAATCATATTGATTTTACTGCTCAAATACCTAGTTCGCTTGGGGAGACAGCTTTTTCCGAAGACCCGCAACAAGCAACTTTTACTTGGCGAGTTTCTCAAGGGTTTGAAGACAATAATTCAACTTTAGTTGGATTTTCTTATGCCCATAAATTCAATGAAAAGTTCAAAAACACCACTAGTATATTTTATAACTATCTGGATAAAACCGAAGCGGCACCTTTTGGTATTTTGGATGAAATCACAAAAGGCTTCGGGTTTCGCACACGATTTTCAGGAGCATTCAACTTCTTGGAAAACAATGCAGATTATTCCTTTGGAGCTGAACTTTTCAAAGATGAATACGATTGGGACAGGTTCGATAATCTATGGGAAGATAACAATGGTAATGGAAGTTTAAAGGGAGTATATACAGGTCGTAATAAAGAATTTCGAAGTCAATGGAATGCTTTTGGAACGCTCGTTCTTCCTTTCTCTTCAAAGTTTTCTGCTCAATTCGGACTCAACATAAACAAAACCCAATACGATTACCGTGACCTTTTTAACTCGGGAATTGAAAACAAAAGCGCTGAAAGAAATTTCAAGGCTATTCTACTACCCAGCTTAAATCTCGAATATGTTTTTTCTGAAAACCAGAAAGTCTATGCGAATGTTAGTCGAGGATTTTCAAACCCAACTTTAGAAGAAACGCTTACTCCAGATGGAGTCGTCAATCCAGATATAGCCCAAGAAACTGGAACAAATTATGAACTGGGCACAAGTTTTTCTTTGGATGACAGAAGGTTCAATGTCAATCTTTCCATCTATCAAATGAACATTAAAAATCTTTTGGTTGGTGAACGGATTGACGAAGATCAGTTTGTCGGAAAAAACGCTGGCAAAACCCGACATAGAGGATTGGAAATCGGATTGAATTATACCTGGACTATCTCAAAAAACTTTCAACTATCGCCTTTCGTCAACTACACATTAACTGATCATAGTTTTGTAGAATTCATTGATGAGGAAGATGATTTTTCGGGAAATCAACTCACTGGTGTTCCCAAGCAGCGAAGAACTTCGGGCATTCAAATGCGCTTATTTGAAAACTTCTATTGGAATACCACCCATGCACATGTGAGTGAGATTCCCTTGACTGACGCCGGTAATTTGTTCAGTGAGCCTTACACAGTTTTTAACACAAGAATGGGCTATCTAAAGAAACTTTCCGATAAGTTCACAATTGGAGTTGACTTCGGTATTAATAATCTCCTCGACACAGTCTATGCTCAATCTGTACTTATCAATACCCAAGGTTTTGGAGGTAGGGAACCTCGTTATTTCTACCCAGGTGATAAACGTAACTTTTATGGGAGTATTCGACTAGGATATCAATTATAAGATTACTTCATCTTCATCAACCAAGACTTCATATCCACCTCTTTGTGAATAATCGCTTTTAGTTCAGAAATGGCAACACGTTGTTGCTCCATTGTATCACGGTGACGAATCGTAACCGTTTTGTCCTCCAATGATTGATGATCAACTGTAATACAAAATGGTGTTCCGTTGGCATCTTGTCTTCTGTAACGACGACCTACGGCATCTTTTTGGTCATATAGCACATTGAAATCCCATTTTAAATCGTCAATGATTTCATGGGCCAATTCTGGTAATCCGTCCTTTTTTACTAATGGGAAAACAGCAGCTTTTGTCGGTGCTAAAACAGCTGGTAATTTTAGAACCGTCCGTGTCGTTCCATTTTCCAATTCTTCTTCTTGCAATGAATTTGAAAAGACAGCCAGGAACATGCGGTCAAGACCAATGGAAGTCTCGACAACATAGGGCACGTAATTCTTGTTCTCATCCGTATCGAAATATTGTAATTTTTTACCAGAGAATTCTTGATGTTTTGAAAGGTCAAAATCCGTTCGTGAATGTATTCCTTCTAACTCCTTAAATCCAAAGGGAAAACGGAATTCAATATCCGCCGCGGCGTCAGCATAATGCGCTAATTTTTCATGGTCATGAAAACGATAGTTATCCTCTCCCATTCCTAAAGACAAATGCCACCTCAACCGATGTGCTTTCCAATGCTCATACCATTCCTTTTGAGAACCGGGCTTGATAAAAAACTGCATTTCCATCTGTTCGAACTCCCTCATTCTGAAGATAAACTGACGTGCTACAATTTCGTTTCGAAACGCTTTTCCCGTTTGAGCAATTCCAAAGGGAATCTTCATGCGACTCGTCTTCTGTACATTCAGGAAGTTTACGAAAATACCTTGTGCAGTTTCAGGACGCAGGTATAAGTCCATTGCCGTCTCTGTAGAAGCCCCCAACTTCGTTCCGAACATCAAATTGAATTGCTTGACGTCTGTCCAGTTTTTAGACCCTGACATTGGGCAAGCGATTTCAAGTTCCTCGATGAGCTTTTTCACATCGGCCAAATCTTCGTTCTCCAAAGACTTTCCAAGACGTTTTAAAATTGTAGTTGCTTTTTCTTGGTAATCAACTACGCGTTGGTTGGTCGACAAAAACTGTTCCTTGTCAAAAGCCTCTCCAAATCTTTTGGTGGCTTTTTTTACTTCTTTCTCAATCTTACCTTCAATTTTGGCAACATAATCTTCAACCAAAACATCGGCGCGGTATCTTTTTTTGGAATCTTTATTATCAATTAACGGATCGCTAAACGCGTCAACATGGCCCGAAGCTTTCCAAGTTGTGGGATGCATGAAAATAGCAGCATCTAACCCAACAATGTTATCATTAAGTTGTACCATGGCTCTCCACCAATATTCCCGTATGTTCTTTTTGAGTTCGGCCCCATTTTGAGCATAATCATAAACTGCGCTCAATCCGTCATAGATTTCACTTGATTGAAATACGTAGCCATATTCCTTAGCATGTGAAATTACTTTCTTAAAATCGTCTTCTTGTTTTGCCATTTGGCAAAAATAGAATTTTATCCGATTTTAACCTTCTATTTTAATTGGAATTCGGAAGTCTGAAGTAATCGTTGGTCTTCGAAAACATTTAAGATATAATCGCCAGACTCTAGGGAACCTTCAGGTATAGACACATAGTCGACTACTTCAGTTTGAGAGCCAGTAAAATTAACTACAACACGTTTGCTATAAACATTGCCATTTACGTTAATGGTATTCGCATTATCCTCGATTATACCCATATTTGGACCTAAAAACTGAAAATAAATTACCCGTTCTTGGTTTGCCAAAGAATTATCAGGGGCTATAATCACTCGCCCTTTAAGTCTTTTGACGGTTGAAGCCTTATTCGTTTGAATTGGTCTTCCCCCTCTAATTCTATATCCACTTCCTTCGGTGGTTTCGAGCGCCAAATATTTCTTAGTTTTCAACTCTTTATTAAGGTCTTGGATTTTATCACGTTTCAATGCCTCCGCTTCAGCTAATGCTATATTCGCTCTTCGTATTTTCTCTATTTCCTTTTGAGAAGCTTCATACTTTTCAGCAAGCTGCATGTTGTTGTAGTTGAGGAAATCATTTTTAAGCTTTAGGCTATCATTTTTCGCTTCAAGCCTTCGAAGCTCTGTCTTAAATTCACGTAGCCTTTCAATTGTAAAGCTTAGTTTTCCTACAGAATCTAATAATTGCTGAACCTTGTATCTTGAAGTTTGTAGTTCAATATCGTTGACCTCATCAAGTGCTGAAAGACGATCTACATCTGCTTTCATAAGAGTTAGGTCTTTGACCAAGAGATCTTTCTCGTGCTCTAGATAGTTTATTTGTGTTCTTGACTGAGCATAACTGTAATAAAAGGCAATAAGAACCCCTATGATGACAGCCGCCATGGCTGCAAGGATTATCTTGTAATTGAATTTAGTATCTTGACTGTTCTCCATTGGTTAATGGTGGGGGTTAAATAAGTAGGTTTTTAATATCGCTAGATTTGAATAAAATTCGGTTTTCAAAGATAATAAATGATATCAATACAGTGCTCCTGCCTACGGTATGTTTTGGATGTAACACCCATTTAAATAGAGGAGAACAACACCTATGTACCGTTTGTCGAAATCATTTGCCGATTACCGATTATACCTTTAACGAAGAAAACCCCATTGACCGTATTTTTTATGGTCGAATTCGTGTAAAAAAAGCCAGTTCTTTCCTTTTTTTTATTGAAAATGGTATTGTACAGCAACTAATTCATCATTTAAAGTATAAAAATCAGGAGCAGATTGGTACTTTTTTAGGTGATTGGTATGGTCAAATATTAAGGGGAAATCAGTTTCTAGATAAAATTGATGTTGTTATTCCCGTTCCTCTTCACAAGAAGAAACTAAAAAAAAGAGGTTACAATCAAGTGGCACTATTCGCATCTCGCTTGGCTCATTTTATTAACGCCGAGTATAATGATGAAATTCTCATAAAAACGGCGAATACCAAAACGCAAACCACAAAAGGAAGAATAGGCCGCTGGCAAGAAAACAGAGCACTTTATACACTTTCTGATGCTTCGAAACTTAATAACAAAAACATCTTATTGGTTGATGATGTAATTACAAGTGGAGCAACAATGGAAATATGTGTAAAAGCCTTGCAAGAAGCTCAAGAAACTACCATTTATGTTACAAGTATGGCAGTGGTACCGCAATTTCAATAATCTGCAAATTAGTCGTTTCTTTGTTGTAGATTCATTATTATGTTACAACGTATTTTAGCTTGTATATTTTTCTTTTTAATAGTTGTTTCTGTTGTGCAATGTGGTCGGCGTGGAGGCACGTTGACTGGTGGCCCCAAAGATGAAGACCCACCTGTTTTGATTAAAGCGGAACCCGAAAATCTATCGACAAATTTCAAATCGGATAAAATTCGATTGACTTTTGATGAATATATCAAACTGCAAGATATTCAGGATCAACTTATTGTTTCACCTCCGTTAAAATATAGGCCTGAGATTACACCCCAAGGGGGAGTTCAGAAATATCTTGAAATCAAAATCAAAGATACCTTACTCTCAAATACTACTTACACCTTAAATTTTGGTCAAAGTGTTCAAGACAATAATGAAGGAAATCCTCTGAGCTTTTTGAATTATGTTTTTTCTACAGGAGATTATATTGATTCTTTAGAAGTTTTGGGCGTTGTCAAGGATGCTTTTAACAAGGAAGCTGATGAATTTATTAGTGTTATGCTCTATGAAATAGACACCGCTTACACAGATTCTACTATTTATAAAAGACCTCCTAATTATATCACAAATACTTTAGATAGTACCGTACTCTTTTCATTAAAAAATTTAAAGGAAGGAAAATACGCTCTGTTCGGTTTAAAGGATGAGGCAAAAAACAACACTTTTGACCAAAACTCTGATAAAATCGCTTTTTTAAGAGATACTATTACATTGCCTACAGACTCAACATACCTATTAACTCTCTTTAAAGAAATTCCAGACTACAGCGCTACTGTCCCTAGTTTCGCGGCCAAAAATAAAATTGTATTCGGGTATTACGGGGGTGAGGAAGATATTGAGATCAAACCGCTAAGCACCATTCCTGATACCGTCAAAACAAAAGTCTTAAGGGAAGGGGATAAAGACACTTTAAACTTTTGGTTTACTCCATATGAAGTCGATTCTCTAATCTTTACGGTTACCAATAAAACAAGAATGGAAGTAGACACTTTTGTCGTTAAAAGTCGAAAGGTCGATATTGACTCCTTGCGACTAGAGCCAAACCAAAATAGTTCACTAGATTTCAATAACTCTTACCATATTGCTGCTAACACCCCAATTGTAAATATTGATACTTCAAAAATACAGATGACCGTAAAGGATTCTTTGCCTATGGAATTCAAAGTTGTTTTTGATAGTGTAGCCAATAAATTGAATTTTGATTTCAATATGGAGCCAAATGAAAATTACACCTTAGATTTACTGCCTGGAGCAATAATTGATTTTTTCAATCAAACTAACGATACCACAAATTATCGATTGTCCACGAGAAGTTTTGCCGATTTTGGTAATCTAAGGTTAAATTTGGCCGGAGCGGTAGAATACCCTGTCATTGTTCAATTAACAGATGAAAAGGGCAAGACCAAGCTGGAGACTTATGCAACTGAACCCAAACTTTTCGAATTCAATAATATAGAACCTTCCAAATATCTACTTCGAGTTATTTTTGATAAAAACAAGAACGGTAAATGGGATACTGGTTCTTTTCTAAAAAACATCCAACCCGAAAGAGTAAGTTACTTTCCTGAAGAAATTGAAGTGCGCCCCAACTGGGATTTAGAACAAACTTTTACTCTGAAAAATTAAAGGTATCTCTGTCTTCTAAAAACTTTAATTGGTTTCTTGTCGAGGTGATATGTTCTTTGGAAAGGACCGTATAAACAACTTCTTCTTTCTCGGAAAAAGCTTCCTGTTTTCCTAAACAATCATAAACTGCCGAGTGCCCCGGATATTCATGCCCAGATTCATCTATTCCAATTCGATTCACTCCGATACAATAGGTCATATTTTCAATAGCACGAGCTTTCAGTAATGTATCCCAAGCCGCAATTCTTGGTTTAGGCCAATTTGCCGCATAAATCAATACGTCGTAGTTTTCCGTATTTCTTGCCCAGACCGGGAATCTTAAATCGTAACATACCATCGGGCAGATTCGAAAACCTCTGTACTCAACAATTAGTCTTTCAGAGCCAGCTTTGTATACTTTATCTTCGCCAGCCAAAGTGAAAGTGTGACGCTTATCGTAGTGATGGTAATTTCCATCAGATTTTACAAAAAAGAGGCGATTGGTATAACTTCCGTTTTCATAGAATGGAAGACTTCCTGTCAATGCAGCTTTTTTTTCTCTCGATATTTTTTGCATCCATTCCAAAGTAAGTGGTCCCTGTTCTTTACCGAGATTTTCAGGATTCATAGTAAATCCTGTGGTAAACATTTCTGGAAGGATTATCAAATCGACATCAGAAGATATTGAAGAAATTTTTTTCGAAAAATTAGTTCTATTCTGCTCTGGATTTTCCCAAATCAGTGATGATTGTATCAGAGCAACTTTGAGTTCTTTTGCCATAGCGTAAAATTAGTCAAAATATACATCAGCTTTATTCTTTGATAACTCAAATAGATGCTGAAGCTGAGATTTCAAAATACGGTCCTCAGAGAGTTCAGGAAGCTTATCCAGTGAGAAGAAATCAGCACCAAGCATATCAAATCCTCGGGCCAGTTCACCTCCCGTAATTTTGCATAGGAACATCAGTTTATAAATGTAATATTGCTCAGGCGGATGCGGATGACAGCGCTTGTCGTAAATGGCCAACAAACGCACTATTTTGGCATCAAAACCAGTTTCCTCTTTAATTTCTTTGAGAACTGCCTCTGAAGGGGTATCGCCAATATCGGCCCAGCCCCCAGGAATCGTCCATTTTCCATCTACACTTTCCTTAGCCATTAAGACCTCATCCTTTTCATTCAGGACAAAACCACGAACATCAACCTTTACGGTGGGATATTCTTCAACAGGTGCAAAGGAACCCATCAATTTTTCAACTGGTGTATCAGTTATCTCTGCCATTAAATCCAAAACAATCCGCTTGATTTGACCATAGCGTTCTTTGTCATATCCATTCTCCGAATAAACCAAGCCCGTATCCGCCAAAGCCTTCAATTTTTTAAGTTGTTCTAAAGTAGATTTTGCCATTTTGTAAATTCAATTAGTTAATAAGACGCAAAGCTTCTCTCTTACTCAAATTGTTTAAAGATGTATCGTTCACATAATCCCAAACCCAATCCGGATTTACCCTACTATAGTCCCGTAACACCCAACCAATGGCCTTGTTGATAAAAAATTCCTTAGACTCTAATAATCCTTCAATGGCGATTGACAAAATTTGTGTATCCAATTCTTCCTTGTACTTCAGTTGAAATAATAGAGCTGAACGCTGCAACCAAGTGTTACCCGACTTCAGCCATTTTTCCACGTAATTTTTTCTTTTTTCTGGATACTTCTTAAAGTAGGTGCCCATTAATTTAGTTGCAATAAAATCAACAGTATCCCACCATGATTTATGGGTAACCATAAACTCAAAAACGGTTATGTCATCCTCAGTCATTTGACGCGAATATTTCAACATCAGTTCTTGAGCCACATAGTGGTAATCACGCTGGGGTTTACTCCACAAAAGTTTTACTATTTGTATGGCTTCCTTCTTCTCGGGTAAAAACTGTTTGACTAAAAAAGGTTTCTGTATTTTTCGCCTTTGGGGTGTTTTGATGCCATAATAGTCAAACTGACCGCGCATGTAAGCTTTTTGTTCGGAAGCAATTTTGCGGTTGGCGTTTTTTTGGAATTCTATTGTAAGAGTTGTGATAAAATCATCTACCATTTTTAATTGGCATTTAATAAATCGATGGATTCTGGGTTGCCCTGAAGTTTTGCATGGTCTAAGGCCGTATTACCTCTTCCATCTTTAATCGAAACGTCAGCACCATTTTCTAAAAGTAGCTTAGCAATGTCAAGATGCTTGAAGTTCACTGCATATATAAGACTTGTTGCCCCCATGGCATTCTGCTCGTTTACATTTGCCCCTTTTTCAATGAGCAGTTTTGTCAACTTATAAAAGCCCTTAAAGCATACGCCCATTAAAGCAGAATTTCCAGAGGCATCTTTCTCATCGATTTTTGCCCCATACTTCAAAAGCACATCTGTAATATCAGCTTGATTGTAATAGGTTGCTAAAATTAATGGCGTGGAACCCCGCTCATCTTTGACTTCCGTGTAACCCGAATTTTCGACTAGCATTTTTTCAACCGCTCCCGTATTTCCGTTTCGTATTTCCTCAAAGAAAGTTTTGCTATTTTCCATAGATTTAAAAGTATAAAAAAAGTGTTATATCGAGACTTAAAACTGACAAACATCAGTAAGATATTTCTTTTTTTGAATTACTTTGTAGTACAGATTTGCTATGAACCCGCACAATAGATATTATCAATACTAAAATAGCACAAAACAAGATTCTCGCTATCGAGAACAAAGAACAATTCGATAACTTTACGTTTCTACTTTAAAAACAATCGTTTAATAAATAAAATACAAACAATGGGAACAGGAGATGCAAACAAATGTCCTTATTTAGGTGGGACATTAAAAGAAGCTGCAGGTGGTGGAACCACGAATCAAGACTGGTGGCCTAATCAGCTAAGACTAAATGTACTTCGTCAGAATTCGGAGTTATCTAACCCCATGGAGGAAGACTTTGATTATGCCAAAGAATTCAAGTCTTTGGATCTGACAGCTGTGAAAAAAGATATCGTTGAAGCTTTGACGACGTCTCAAGATTGGTGGCCGGCCGATTACGGGCATTACGGTCCGTTCATGATTCGTATGGCTTGGCATAGTGCGGGAACGTATAGAATAGGAGATGGCCGTGGTGGTGCCGGTTCAGGTTCGCAACGTTTTGCACCTTTGAATAGCTGGCCTGATAACGGCAACTTAGATAAGGCGCGTTTGCTTCTATGGCCTATTAAAAAGAAATATGGCAAGAAGCTTTCTTGGGCCGATTTGATGATTCTTACTGGAAATTGTGCGTTGGAATCGATGGGTTTCAAAACTTTTGGTTTTGCAGGAGGACGTGAAGACATTTGGCAACCAGAAGAAGATATCTACTGGGGTTCCGAAAATGAATGGATGGGTAATGATGAGCGTTTCTCTGACGGCGAATATGTCTTGGAAGCAAATCTTGGAGCTTCTCATATGGGATTGATTTATGTAAACCCAGAGGGACCGAACGGGGTTTCCAATCCTTTAGGAACTGCAAAATTGATGAAGGAGACTTTTGGGCGTATGGCAATGAACGATGAAGAAACTGTTGCTCTAACAATTGGCGGACATACTTTTGGGAAGGCGCATGGTGCTGCGAACCCAGATGAGTATGTTGGTGCAGAACCTGCTGGTGCAAGTATTGTGGAGCAAAGTATGGGATGGAAAAACTCTTTCGGAACTGGTGTATTAGACGATACCATTACCAGTGGAATAGAAGGTGCTTGGACGCCAAACCCAACCCAATGGGACCATGATTATTTGAAAGTACTACTGGATTACGATTGGGAACCTACGAAAAGTCCTGCTGGTGCAAACCAATGGAGACCAACTGCTGAATCGGCTGCAAAACAAGCGCCGCGTGCCGGTGATGCTTCCCAGACACAATCGTTGATGATGACTGATGCCGATATGGCATTGAAAATAGACCCTGATTACCTGAAAATCTCTCAACGTTTCCGTGAAAACCCCGCAGAGCTTGAAGATGCTTTTGCAAGAGCTTGGTTTAAACTAACGCACAGAGATATGGGGCCTAAAAATCGTTACTTAGGTTCTGAAGTTCCTGCAGAGGATTTAATCTGGCAAGATCCAATACCAAATGTAGACCACGAATTGGTAAATGATGCAGACATCGCTGAATTGAAAAAGCGACTTTTGGCTTCTGGACTTTCTATTTCTCAATTGGTAACTACAGCTTGGGCTTCGGCTTCTACCTATCGCGATTCAGATAAAAGAGGAGGTGCTAACGGAGCACGTATTCGACTGGAGCCACAAAAGAATTGGGAAGTAAACAACCCTACTGAACTTTCAAAAGTTCTTGAGATTTTAGAGGGAATTCAAAACGAATTCAATTCGGCACAGTCAGGAAGCAAGAAAATTTCATTAGCTGATTTAATTGTTCTTGGTGGAAGTGCAGGAATAGAAGAGGCCGCAAAAAATGGCGGTCACAATATTGAAGTTCCATTCACAGCAGGTCGTACGGATGCGTCTCAAGAACAAACGGATGCCTATTCCTTTGAAGCACTTGAGCCAGCTGCTGACGGATTCAGAAATTATAAAAATTCCGATTATAAAGCATCTGCAGAGGCATTGTTGGTAGACCGTGCACAATTGATGAAACTTACCGCTCCTGAAATGACTGTATTAATGGGTGGCATGCGTGTTCTTGATACGAATTTCGATAAATCTAGACATGGTGTTTTAACAGACCGTCGTGAAGTTTTAACGAATGATTTCTTTACGAACCTTCTTGACTTAACTGTGAAGTGGGAAGACACTTCTGATGATGAAACCCTATTTGCAGGTCGTAATCGTATGACTGGTGATATCAAATGGACTGGCACTCGTGCTGATCTTATTTTTGGTTCAAATACAGAACTACGTTCTTATTGCGAGGTTTATGCATGTGATGATTCTGGTGATAAATTTGTAAAAGATTTTGTTGCCGCATGGACAAAGGTGATGAACGCTGATCGTTTTGATTTGAAGTAGCTTAAATAGACAAATTGGTATTTAAAAGAGGTGGCTATGTAATTGGTCACCTCTATTTGTTTTGATAAAACTGAGGGAATTGGAACCCAAATTCTTCTAATTTAATACACAAACCTAATTCTTCAAAGCCCTTGTAAATGTCAGAGTTGTCATGAATTTGTTAATAGTCACGTAAAAAATTGTTGATAAATACCTTTCCTTTATCGAAAATCCTATTCCATATTTTGTGTAATTTCCTGATATGGAAATAGTCTCTAATACCAAAAAAAGTGCCAAAAAGACAAAGATTTCCCCCAAAACTCAAAAGTGCTCCTTCTCAGGAAGCACAGCAGATTTCTACATTGGTCTCTCGGGAATAAACAATAGTAATTCCAATGTGCGCATTGTTGGTGCTGTGCGTAGTGACTTAGTGGAAACTGCAATCAATAAGCTCTTAGGACAAGGCTCCGACGGAATTAAATGGCCAGTTGTGCTTGATATGAAGAAGAGAATTCTTTTTCATTCTCATGAAGCGTATCAAAAAGGCACTTCTGCTGTACTAGGTTGGAAAGAATACTTTTCTAAAGTTTCCTAAACCGCGCTAATTTCGAATTCCTGGAGTAAAGTCTTCCGGTGCATTTTTGGTTTCTTTCATCGTTCCTCCGTCACCTGTATCATTAAAAATGCGCCACTCGTCAAAAGTGTAAATGGGATTGGCTTTCTTGACTTTTACATTACGGACGGCTCGACCATCTTCAAATTCATGATTGGTATTAGAGCCATCTTCACCTATTACTCCAAAGACATCAATTACATTCTTAAAAGGGTCAATTAATTGTATATTATCATCTCCATTTGAATCTGCAGCACTATTCCCCCCGACAGCCATGTCTGGTGGAAAACCATATACTTTTTCGAATTCGGTAGAATTGGGCGAAATTATAAAGGTACTTTCCCCTTCAATGGTAAATCCGGATAGATCAATTGTTGAACTGACTTCGATATTATCGTTTGTATAACGAAGTAGCTTCCAACCATTCAAAAGCAGAGGTTCACTTGCGGAATTGTACAACTCCACAAATCTGGCTTTTGAATTGTTATTTGGATCCGCAAGTTCACTTATAAATAACTGGTTCGATGTGAACTCTAAGATAGTTTGAATACATCGTTCTTCGTTGAAATTTAAATCATTCATAGCTCTAATAACCAATCTGAAGTCATCCTTCTCCCTTAAGAGAACCCCAGTTATTGTTCCGTTTCCTAATGGTAGAGGTTCAGATTGAAAATCAGAAAAACCGCTATTCACCAGTTTTAAAGTATTTCCATTACAATCTATAAGTGTACGTTCTGTTTCTTCTCTTTCTATGGCGAAAATCATCCCTAATTCTTCATCAACAATCTCTACCCCCTTAATTTCAACCAACGTATTTGTTAAACTTTGATTTAGATTTTCAATCGATACGGCAGTAGGTTGTATTGCTATTTTCTCTTTGGAAAGAAAAATATGTTTGTCAACAACCGTAGCTGGAAGTCGGCCAACAGAAACATTTCCAAAAGATGTAAAAACTCCTCCAATCTTAAAAACTTCTTTGCTTTTTCCTAGATAAAGCCCTTTTAATTTAATGTAGATTTTACTCTCAGATGGAAAGAACAAATGCGAATCTCTGGTATCAATTTCGATTTGAAATCCTTCGGAAGGGTTCACAGGACTATCTTGAAAATGAAGTACGCTAAAAAAGTTCCCCATTTCATCTGAAGAAGTTACATAACCCTCAATTATCAAGTCTTCTTGTATTTGAAAGGTTTCTTCTTGAAAGCGGTTTTTTACTTCTGAGTAAGTGGCATTTGGCACTAATTCTGAAACTTCAGTATTTTCTGGCAGGTTAAAATTTCGGTCTTTGACACAAGCATATAATACTAAGCTTGTACATACTAAAACTAGAATTCGTTTGTATTTAAAATTTAGAATCATAATTGGACTTTTTTACACCTCCCTTAATCCCTCCTTATTAGGAGGGAAACTCAATTTAAAAATTGAACAGAACATTTTCCCCAATAGAAAGAGGGGATTAAGGGGTGTGTTCTTTTAAAAACTAAATGCCAAATTCAAAAAATACGTCCGTCCATAGCCATACCAATATTTAGGGGCAAAAGAGGGCGTACCACTTAGATTGTCTTGAGCCAATTGGCCATAATTTCCATTTCTACTTTGCTCGTAACCCCCTGTTCGGAAACTTGCATCAAATAGATTATTGACACTAGCAAAAATGCTGATGTACTTCCCTTTTTTTAACCAAGATTTACCTCCTACTAAATTGAGCAAATAGAAATTGTCTAAAGGACTTTGGGCCAATAATTTATTTGCATTTTCTTCAGTAGCCTCGGGAAACGGATTGCCAGTTTCGGGGTTCAAAAAGAAACTTTTGGTTCTGGTAATCGTTGAGATATTGGCATAGTTGTCTGCCAAATAGTTTGCTGTTGCTCCAATCCACCAGTATTTTGGATCTCTGTAACTTATTCCTAAGGCAAAGGCCTTTTGAGGGCCTTGAGCTAGTTTATATCTCTTAATATCCGCTGTTCCTAAATCAACGCTCCCCTCGGGGTTTATAAAATTTTCTTCTGCCCCAGCAGTATCGAAATTGATGGCTACTGAGGGATTACTGGCATAGGTGTAGTTTCCAACAGCAGCAACTGCTGTGACCTTTACCGCAGACGATAGTTCATACTCTAAGCCCAGCTCTATTCCCTTGTGCAACTTGTCTAAATCAGTTAAAACCTCTTGGACAAAATCGGAACCTACTCCTGAATCAACGAAGAAGAAGTTGATATCAGTGCTATTCTGAAATCGGGTATGAAAGGCAGTTATTCTTCCTATTAATTTCGGAAGGCGGATGTAATAGTTAATATCTGCGGCGTTTATCTTTTCATTTTGAAGGTTAGGTACTATCTCATTGTTCTCCCTTGGATTAATAAAAATGTTCTGGGTTATTGGAGGTTTATTTAATAGTGCTTCATTAAGCACCAATTGATGCCTTCCATTGAAGCGATATGTAAATCCCGCTTTGAAACCTAGATTTGTAAATGAAATAGGGCTGCTTTTTCCTAAGGAATTTTCAGGGAATCGTTCGTTTTGAAATTTGCCTTTCCTTTGATAATTTATTGAATTACAATCCACGGACAAAAATGCTTCCCATTTATTTCTGTCATATCTCAGCTGAGCGAACCCATCAAAATGAGAAACATCAAGAGCATAGTTATAATTAAAAATGTCTTTCTCCTTTTTTGAAGTATTTCCATTTATATCATTCAGGGTATTTGAAAAAGGGTCAATGTCCTCATGAAATTCTGAACCAAACAAATCGTGAATTTTTGCAAAATACTTAGACTTCAGTTTGCGATAGGTTAGTCCGAAATCGAATTGAAAAGCTTCCACTAGTTTTATATTGCCAATCGAATTCGCTGTAAACTGATTGTCATTTGTAACGTCATCATATAGTACATAACTAGCCTTATCATTAGTTCCATTTGCTTGATATACTTTAGTCCAATCCAATTGCGGATTTTCTAGAAAACCTTCTTTTGCCGCATTAGCACTTATAAAATTTGCGCCGATGGGCGAATTGATGTAAAAACTAGGAAGATATCGATAATAGCTAGGGTCAGGGTTTGGAGCATTGTAATACCCGAGCCGACTTCTATAATTCGTTCCAAACTGATATGAAACTCCAGTATTCAGATTGAACTTCTTAGATTCATAAAAATGGTTCAACATCAAAATAGGCTCTGCTATTTTCCGCTCACGGGAATTTCGAATCTCGCCATTTTGAAATCCCCAGTAGGGATTATATTTCTTGCCAACGAGTTCAAAAACCTCTTCCGTTATTGCAGATGAACGTCCTCTTCTATTGGATGCCAAAATGCCTGTAAAGTTGATTGAATTTGGTTTGTCAAACTTGTATTCTAAGGCTGCTGAAACCGAATATGCATCATACAACGTTCCATCAATATAGCCTTGTTTTGCCCATCTTCTTGAAGCCGAAATACTATAAGTAAGTCCTTTTTCTTTGGATTTCGACGTATGAGTAACCATCAATCTTCCAGCATAGGTTCTGTTGGACACCGAAGAAGATAGTCTTGTCCCAGGTCTTAATCCGGAAGGTCTTGTGTCAATATTAGTTGTACCTAGTATACCTCCAAAATCATATGTGGAGGGTTGTAAACCATGCGTAAATTGTTGGTTTCGTGTTGCATCATTCAATCCTCCCCAATTGTTCCACTGGGGTCGACCATCATAGAATTTATTCATGGGAATTCCGTTCAGCAAAACCTTGCCATACTGGGAATCATATCCGCGAACGCGAAAAAAGGCCTGCCCGAAGTCAAAAGCAGCTCTACTTAAAAATATATCTCTGGTTGCTTGTAGCAGTCCTGAAGTATCAGAACTTATGGCATCATCCAAAACCTCCGAGTCCGTAAGCGTAATCAAATTATCTGTTTGTTCTGTGGAGATATCCCTTTCCAAAAAGATAATACCCACATCTAAATGTTGACCTTCCGATTCAATAGGAATTCTTTTTGTAACATAGTCTGGATAGGAAATATTTAGAATAAAGTCCTCATTTGCAGGTACATTCATTTGAAAATAACCATCGGTCTTTGTCAATCCCTCCGACTTAATCCCCTCCAAGGAAATATTGACCTCCGCCATAACACTCTTATCTTGCTTATTCAAAACCTGCCCAGATAGCATCACGGTATTTTGAGCACTACACGATACACTTATCAAAAAGACAACAAATAGTAGAGGTTGGTTGGACATTTGAGTTGGTTGAATTTCTAAAAGCAGGATAACAATATATTAAAAAGTAAATAAAAATGTAGGAATTTTCTTTATTTTAAATATATTTAGTTCTATGGATTCGTCTAAAAGTGAATTGCTTATATTTCTTTTGTTCATAGCTTGCTCTTTTGAAGTATATGCCCAAGAGGATTCAACTTACGAGGTCAAAACCATAGCCTTTTATAATATTGAAAACCTTTTTGATACGGAAAATGATTCCTTAACCTATGACGATGAACGTACTCCCAAAGGCAAAGACAATTGGACTCTGGAACGCTATCAGCAGAAGATTAAAAACATTTCGCAAGTGCTCTCTGAAATTGGATCAAAAATCACCAAAACTTCCCCAGATATTATCGGCATCTGTGAAATTGAAAATAAAAGTGTTCTTGAGGATTTGGTGAATCATGAAAACCTGAGCGACAAAGAATATGGAATAGTTCATCTTGATTCACCGGACGAAAGAGGCATCGATGTAGCTTTACTCTATAAAAAGAAATCTTTTATTGTAAATACTTTTAAAAGTCATCGTCTTTTGCTTAATGATGCAGAAGGTTTTCGCGATTATACCCGTGACCAACTTGTAGTGAGTGGCTATTTAGATAATGAAAAGTTTCATTTCATTGTTAACCATTGGCCCTCAAGAAGTGGAGGTGAAGCTCGAAGTAAACCCAACCGCATAGCAGCAGCCAAACTGAATAAAAGAATCATCGATTCAATTCAGCGTTTAGATATCGATTCAAAAATAATCAGCATGGGTGACCTTAATGACGACCCCATAGATGAGAGTTTGAAAAAAGTATTGAAAACAAAAGGAAAGAAAAAGAATTTGGAACCAACAGATTTGTTCAATCCATTTGAAAAACTCTTTAGAAAAGGAGTAGGCTCTTTGGCTTATCGTGATAAATGGAATCTTTTCGACCAAATGTTTTTCACCAGTAATTTAATCAATGAAACAAAAGATAGTTATAGCTTTTGGAAGGCTAGTGTTTTTATCCCCTCATATCTCTTAGACCCTCGCGGAAGGTATAAAGGGTATCCGTTACGCACCTATACTGGCGGGATTTATATTGGCGGGTATTCAGACCATTTTCCTGTTTTTATATATTTAATAAGAAAAGCATCTTAAAAGCAACCTTATATCAAAAATGTATCTTACTATTAAAAACATTATGAAGGCTATTTTTACCTTACTGGTACTATATACTCTTTTCTCTTGCAACAATGATGACCGTGTAATAGAAGAAGAGGAAGCTTGTGTTGGTATTGTTGATTTTGCACCATCTACAGTATTTCTTATTGAACTGGTAGATGAAAATGGAACCAACCTAATTGAAAATGGTTCTTACGCAGACGATCAATTTAGGCTTCAACTTAATGGGTCATATTGGAACGACGGCTTAGGCGAATCTGACGAAAAATTCATTAGACTATACCCCGCTGGTAGTGCGGGAGACAACCGGTATCTAATTCATTTATCTGAAAGTGAAACCGACACACTCGATTATAATATCTCTTTTCTAGAAGTAAGGTCAAGAAGTGATAGCGGCCTTTTTTGTGGAGAAAAAATTGTGCTTAATTCAGTAAGCTATAATCAAATTGCCGTGGATACTACCAAAGTGGAGCAAGTTTCCCCTAATCTAATATCAGTAATACCAATAACTGTTGTAAAAGACACGAATTAAAACTGGTTAAAAAACTAACTATTTGAAGTTTAAAGCTCCGTTATTTGCAGATTACGCCACCTAACCTTAATACCTCCCCCATCATGTATTTGAAGTGCTACAGAACCTTCGCCTGCGCCGATCTTTTCATCGGTAAGAGTAATCATTTCGGTACCATTTAACCATGAAGTTATCGTATCGCCATTAACACGAATTTTCATTGTATTCCATTCGCCCATTTTTAAGGCTTTGTCTTTTTCAGGATCTGGTTTTATCAACCAACCACGACCGTAAGATTCATATACTCCTCCTGAATCGTTACCGGGAGGTGCTACTTCAACCTGCCAACCGCTTATTTTGGTACCATCAATTGTTGATCTAATGAATATGCCACTATTGCCGTTGGCTTCTTGTTTGAAATCAACGCTCAGTTCGAAATTTTTATAATGATCATTTGTTCCTAAATAACCGTATCCTTTATCAGGTCCGCTTTCACAAACTAAAAGTCCGTCTTCTACATACCATTTTTCCGTGCCGTAGATTGTCCAGCCATCTAAGTTTTCGCCGTTAAAAAGGGATTTTTGAGCCGATAGACTTATCGCGAATAGTAGTGTTGCAAGTAATAATAATTTTTTCATTTCTTGATAGTATTAGTTGAACCATTGGCCATATGGAATTCGGCTAAGAATTAATAACAATCCCAGTCCATAGAAAATGGCGATACTTTTGAATTTCTTCTTGCCTTCCATAAATTTCTTATGACGTGACCATCCAACTGTTATTAAAATAATGGCCAGAATATTTGTAAACGGATGCTCTACAGCTAGTAAACGTGATTCAGAGTTCATACCTCCCATGCCTAACTCTTGGATGGCATTCAATCCACTAGGAGAGACAAAAAATAATATCAGACCTATCACCAGCATAATATGAGACAAAATTAGAGCAAAGAGACTGAGGCGAAAATCTTTCTCAGGCGTAAACATTTTGTTGCCTACCAATCCCGATACGGCATTGATTACTGCTAAAATCAATATTGCCAATGCGGCATAAGCGATATAAGAATGTATGACTTGAATAGTTTCGTACATGGTATAAATTATTTAGTATTTAAAAGTACTGAATTTTGGGCATAAAAAAACCCTGCTAAAAGCAGGGTTTTTATGAAATAAAGCATTTGTTTGATTAGAAGTTAAATCGAACACTTGCGTTCCAAGTTCTTCCAAAACCAAAGAATACTCTGTTGCTCACATTGATGCCATCGTAAGTTTCATCACCGGCTTCAACGAAATCGTTCGTATCTGATTCTGCGATGTACGTAGTATCGAATACGTTATTTACGTTCAATCTAAGATTCAATCTTGATTCTCCAATTGGTAATCCGAATGAAATACCAGCATCAGCTAAACCAAAAGATGGTAACTGTAACGAACCATTTTCATCGATACGTGTGATGTCGAAATCTGCATATAGATTATCTGCAAAACGGTATCCTGCATCAATGCTCAGATTATCGAGAATATTGTAATCTGCACCAATGTAGGCAGTAAACTGAGCAGCATCGCCAACCTTTACACCATCTAGACTCAAAGTTTGAGTTTGTTCTACTCCATCGATAACGATTGGTGCCTGATCATTATCAAAAAAGGTTGCAGTAACATCATCTTGATACTCCCAGTTACCAATAGAAATCATACCTGTGAAAGCCAATTTATCGCTGGCCTGAAATCTTGCGTCAATTTCAAGACCTGAATGCACCTGGGTAATACCCAAAAGGTTTGCATTTCCTCGCACCTCATCAGGCTCCCCAAAATTAAAAGTTGCTCCTACGGTATCAAATCTATCTTTCCAACTAGTTCTATACAAGTTTACATTAGCCCTGAAATTTGAGCTTCTGTATCCATAACCTATCTCTAAACCAACTATTTTCTCATTGGTTAAGTTTGGGTTCAAATTGTTGCCAAAGTTTAAGTAAACCGCGTCAAACAAAGGTTGTTTTTCATAATAACCGCCATTTGCAAAAAGGTTGTGATGCTCATCGATATTCCAGTTCAAACCACCTTTTATATTTCCTCCTAAGATGTTTTCAAAGTCTGTCTTTTCCGGAGGTGTTACTCCAAATAATTCTTCCCTAGCAAAACCTTGATTTGACAATGCTCCTTGTAGAAAACCAGTAATATCTTCAGTAAAGTTATACTCCACTTGACCGAACAAGCCTAACCATCTAACGAAACCTATATTGTAATAATCAATCTTTTCTTCATCGTCAATATTTCCGAAAACCCACCAAGGTTGATTTGATTCATAAGTTTCACTGAATAATGGATTGGGTACATTGTTGCGATTATCGGTTTGTTGATATACATCCCCTCCTAAAAGGTTATCAACTCTACGATAGTGATACCCTGTGTATTGTCTTATGTCAACTCCAAAATCGATAGTTAACTTTTCACTTATTCGATTATTGAGGTTCGCCAGCAGTCCATACCAGTTATGCGAGTTTACTGAAGCCCTTCTCGAGATACCATTAGTATTCAACTCATTGTCATTCAAATCACTATTATTCACGAAAAGACCATTTATCTGCTCTCTTGGATTGCCACTATTGAAATCTGCTATGGTCTGACCACTATTATAAGCAACAATATCATCAACTCGTATTAAACCGTCAGCAGTTCTGGGCAAGGCAAATTGCCTTCTTCCACCAATCTCACCGATTTCACCGGTACCACCACCACGACCAAATGAGGCATAAGCATTGGTTTGTAAAGTAGTTTTACTACCAACATCCCACGTCCAACTCAAACTTATAACTGGCTTATGGTAGAAATTTCTTCTAAAACTAAACTCCTCACCATTAAGGAAACCCCAGTCTTCATTGTATCTTCTGTTTGGTTCACCATCTCCATCGCCAAATTGAATTTGATTTTCTATGGATACGGCTCTACTCCTTTGATGGTGCCATTGTGGTGCTCCTGTTACCATAAATTCTAGATTATGATCTCCACTGGTATACCCAAGGCCTAAAAAGAAGTTGTATCCTTCGAAATTCGTGCCATCAGCGTACATATTACCCCCAGTTCTACTTAAAAGCAAAGAGGTAGAAAAACCATTATCTAATATTCCAGAAGAGTAAGAAGCCAATGTTTTTACATAGCCATCATTACCAACTGTGGCACCGATTGAACCTCCTTGAGGATTCTGAGATGTCTTTGTAACTACATTTATAGTACCCCCGACAGAAGATACTGCAAGTTTAGAAGAACCTAAACCTCTTTGTACTTGAATTGCCGATGTAACGTCTGAAAGTCCGGCCCAGTTACTCCAGAAAACACGACCATTCTCCATATCATTTACCGGAACACCGTTAATCATTACCGCAGAGTTGTTCGTGTCAAAACCACGAATATTTACTCGCCCATCACCAAAACCACCACCTGACTTAGTGGCGTAAATCGACGGGGTAGTATTAAGTATCTCAGGAAGCTCTTGCGAGCCCAATTTTTCCTGAATCTCTGCAGCCTTAATTGTAGATACTGCAACAGGCGTTTTACGATCTTTGGCGATATCTTGAACACCAGTTACAATTACCCCTTCTAATTCTTCAGCATCGGACTGTAAGGTAATTTGACCTATTGAACCTGCACTGGTAAATGGCACTTTCATGTTCAAATAACCGATGTAAGAAACCACTAAATTTCCAGTGCTTTCTGCAACTTCAATTGTGAAGTTTCCATCAAAATCGGTAGAAGTTCCATTTGTTGTTCCTTCTACTACGACACTTGCTCCTGGTAGAGGATCGCCTGAGTCACCGTCTAATACTGTACCAGTAATTGTTCCTTGGGAAAATGCAATGGCGGTCATGAAAAACGCAACCATTGCGAAGTACTTTTGTTTCATCTGTCTCGTGTTTATTTAGTGTTCAATTTTGCTGCAAAAGTGTGGCTTTTCTTTTACACCGACATTAAGCTAGTGTTAATTTTGTAGCATGCAAATTTAACACAATTTTAGCATTGTCCGTTATAAATCGAACGAAGTTATTAGACTTTATCAAGAATTAATGAAATCTCGATTTAGCCCTTAAAAGATTGCAGAAGTTGCATTGTAGAACTGTCGTGTTTGCTGATTTCTGAGCTTTCTATGTCACTCAAGGTGGTTCCCGCTAGTTGTTTACCTAACTCAACGCCCCATTGGTCATAGCTAAAGATATTCCACAGTACTCCTTGAACGAAAATCTTATGTTCGTAAAGTGCTATTAAAGCACCTAAACTTCTGGGGGTGAGCTTATCAATAAGAATTGTATTTGTTGGATTATTACCTTCAAATACTTTAAAAGGAAGTAGTTTTTGAATTTCACTTTCAGCCATATTCTTTGCTTCCAGTTCAACTCTTACCTCTTCTCCTGTTTTACCATTCATTAGGGCTTCTGTTTGCGCAAAGAAGTTTGCCATCAATTTGTTGTGATGGTCGGTATTTCCATAAAGGGATTTCTTAAAGCCAATAAAATCTGCTGGAATTAACTTTGTTCCCTGATGTATCAATTGAAAGAAAGCATGTTGAGAATTGGTACCCGGTTCACCCCAGATAATAGTACCAGTTTCGTAGTTAACGTGATTTCCACCTCTATCCACACTTTTACCATTACTTTCCATAATACCCTGTTGCAGGTATGCTGAAAATCTGCTTAAATATTGCGTATATGGAATTACCGCTTCTGTCTCGGCGCCATAAAAGTTATTATACCAAATGCTTAATAAGGCTAATACAACAGGGATGTTTTTATCAAAATCTTCGTTCTTAAAATGTTCATCCATTTCGTTTGCCCCTTTAAGCAAAGCATCGAAATTTTCAAAACCTACGGCCAAAGCTATGGATAGACCAACAGCACTCCAAAGTGAGAATCGGCCTCCGACCCAGTCCCACATCGGGAAAACATTTTCTTTGGCAATTCCGAATTCTGCTATTTTCTTAGCATTCGTGGAAACCGCAGCAAAATGTTTCGCTACATCCATCTGGCTTCCACTTCTTAAAAACCATTCCTTTATGGTGGTTGCATTGCTTAAGGTTTCTTGAGTTGTAAAGGTCTTTGAAACCACAACGAATAATGTTGTCTCAGGATTCAATTCTTTTAAAACCTCTTGTACATGATCTCCGTCCACATTGCTTACAAAATGTACTTTTAAGTGATTCTTATAAAATTTCAGGGCTTCGGTAACCATTGCCGGACCCAAATCTGAACCGCCTATTCCTATGTTCACCACATCGGTAAAAGATTTTCCTGTATATCCTTTACTTTCCCCAGAAATTATGGAATCTGTAAATTTTTTGATGTGCTGCTTAACTTCGAATACCTCAGGAACGACATTTTCACCATCAACTTTGATTATATCAGATTCCTTTGCCCGCAGCGCAGTATGAAGAACTGCACGACTTTCGGTCTCATTTATAGCATCTCCTTTAAAGTAACTGTTGATAGCATCATTAAGTTTTACCTCATTTGCTAATTGCAACAACAACTGCATGGTTTCGTCGGTGATTCTATTCTTAGAAAAGTCTACAAGAAAATCGTTCCATGTAATGGAAAAATCAGTTGCCCGATTGGCATTTTCGCTAAAAAGGTTCTTTATATGGTCTTCTTTAGAGTTATTAAAGTGACTCTCTAGATTTTTCCAGGCTTTAGTAGTAGTAGGGTTAAAGTTGGGTAATGACATTTCAGGTATTTAAGATTTACGGCTTCTGTTTTCCTCATCAAGTTATGAAGTACGAAGACGCAAAAATAAGTTATAATACCGAAACTTCTGAATTGCTAACCAATCCTAATATATTACTGATTTAAAGTAACCAGATCTTCCTCTTCCTCCTCAACCGGTTTTTCAGGATAAAGCATACAATCTAGCTGGTCTTTAATAGGCTCGATAAAGGCAAAGTACTCGGGTTGCAGACTTTCGGCTAGAGGTTCGGCTTTTGGAAGTTCCTCTTTTCTTGGATCTACCTGCCTGCCATTCCTCCAGAAACGATAACAAACATGTGGACCACTTGTATTTCCAGTCATACCAATCCACCCGATGACATCACCTTGCCGAACAAACTCGCCCCTTTTCACATTTTGCTTGCTCATATGCAGATACTGGGTACTATACTTTCCATTGTGGCGAATTTTTACATATTTACCATTACCTCCTCTTCGCGTAGATTCTGTAACTGTACCATCGGCAGTTGCCAAAATAGGAGTACCTCTAGGAGCTGCATAGTCGGTACCTCTATGAGGTCGAATCCTATTTCCGTAATATCTTATTCTTCTCTTAAGATTATAAACAGATGATATACGCCCAAATTTTAAGGGTGCCCTTAAGAAGGTACGGCGAAGATTATTAGCTTCTTCATCAAAGTAATCAACAATACTTTTAAGAGAATCGTTCTCATAGGCAAATGCATAAATTGGTTTCCCTCGATGCTCAAAATATGCAGCTTCTATCGGCTCAGCTCCGGCATAAATTGAATCATTGATATACTTTTCCTTGTAGATTACCTTAAACTTATCACCTGCTTCTAACTTAAAGAAATCAATCGTCCAAGCATAAACATCTGCTAGATTATGGGTAACACTATAATCTATGCCTTGTTCCTGAATAACCTGGGAAATTGAAGAGCCTTGTTCAATTATTCCTGAAGCTTCACGTTCTACGTATTTTACTTCTTTCTTATCTGTATAGGCCGAAACACTATCTCTAAAGTCTACAACGGTATAGTTGATTCTGTCGTTTTCATAAATAAAAACCTGCGCGGTCTCAGTAGTATCTTTTGATGTTAAAATCGTATAAGGCTTTCCCACACGTATTCTTCGAACATCAAAAGTGTCTTTGAACTCCAATGATAATTTAGCAATCTTTGGATAATCTACTTTATGAGCTGTCATTAGCTCCCCAAAGCTATCTCCATTTCTGATGGTATCGTATTTTACAGTAAACTCATCTAGATTAAAGCCAAACTTTGTAACTGGCTTCTCCATAACAGGAATTGTTGCTACTTCTTTTTCGGCGTCTTCATTTTTAACCTCATTTTCTTCTTTACAAGAAAATAGTAGGATTGAGAATAAAAGAATGCCCCAGAATTTTTTCATTTTGGTTTTGATACTTTTTCAGGATTAAAGATATGGTCTACCCACTCTTTACCCCAATTATTTAACTCTTCTTTGGTATATAGGTTTGGAAAAAACACGACTTTTTGAAAACTGGGTGGCAAATATTCTTTCCAGTTTGTACCACCTGTGGCATTGATGTTTTTCTTGTCTTTAGCAAGATAACGATGGGCAGAACCAAAGTGCATCAAGGGCCAGTTTACGTTCGCATTTAGATCCAATGTCTTTAACGCTTTTATAAGCGCTTTATTATCTTGTTTTTCTTGGGTTAATTGTAAGTATTTATCCCATATAGTACTGCCTTCAACTTGCTTTGCTATTCGAATGAATCTAGGTGTATATCTGTATTCGAATTGTTTTAAGGTCAGGGTTTTTTCACCTGTATCGGCATCAGTAGCTCCTCTCTTCCAATATATATTCTCGTAGAGCTCTTCAATACTATCTTCGGATGAAAATTGGCCGCGTTCTGTATGGTGCACCAAGTTCTCCATCGATGTAGCATAAATCTCGATCATTCGATACTGCGCGGATTGAAAACCACTTGCAGGAAGCAATGCCATTCGATATTGCAGAAACTGCTCGCGTTCCATTCCTTTTATCATTATGCTAAAGGAAGAAATCAACGCTTGAAAGTAACTATTTATGCGGCGTGCTTTTTCGATAAAGAAATCGACGTTTTGTGATTTATCATCAACCAATTGTTTCTGCTCGTGCAAAATAAGCTTGAAGTAGAGCTCGGTAATTTGATGGTACATGATGAAAATCTCCTCATCAGGAAAGTAGGTTCTCGGAACCTGTAAGCTCAAAAGTGTATCTAAATGGATGTAGTCCCAATAGGTGAGATAACGTTGATAAAGCAGACCATCAAGGTAAGAGCTCAAATCTTGTCCTGAATCTTTGTATTTCTCTTGAAGTTTCGAAATCTGTGATTCAATCTGCTCCTTATTCTTCATTTTCATGTAGTTTCAGCCGTACTTCTCTGTTCTATGAGAATAACAACTTCTATACGCTTTGCCAAAGCTACATAAAGATTTTTAAAAATGAACTAAAGGGATAAATAGCCTAATCCATGATAATCTTGAACTGATGCTTAAGCCCATTGTAGCCATCTAAATCAGCCTTAATTGCTCCAACAGCCAAATCAGCACTGATACGAATTGGTATTTTATTATCATCTGCCGAAACCCATAAGGAAAGACTTTCTTGTTCCTTAAAAACTCGACCTGACTGAACATACGGCCTGAACTTATGACACTTTACTTTGCCATATTTGGTTTTCAATACTTCTGGACCCATATACTTTAACTTAAAGTTGAAAATACCATCGTCGTCATAAAGCATTTTCATTTTTATGGATTTTCCAACTTCTAAGCTGTCCGCATCATAATTATTTCGCAAATAGTAAAAAGCAGAAATCAAATCTTGAACGCTATCCTGCAATTTGATGTCTTGCTTTTTCTTGTTCTTTTTGTCATTTAGAACAGCCTTTTGTTCTTCATGGTCAAAATCTATTTCTATATCCTTTGTATATCCGCCTTCATTGATATTTCGAACAAATTTATACGGCTTACCATCTTCTTTATCAAAATAACTTTCGTAAGTATCATCAACCTTAAAAAAGATACTTGCAAAACCTGAGGTTTCTCCATGCCCGACAACATGGTAAACTGGAATTCCATTTATCTTATCGGATTTTACTTGGAGTGTCGCATAGCTAGCATTCAAAAAACCATAATGCATTCTGAATTTCAGCCACTCTCCGGGTTCGAAAGCAGATTCCTTTTTTTCTGCTCGCTTACGACTAGATTTTTTGACCATAGTATTTACGGCCAAATCACCCGATTCCTGAGCGTTGATACAGAAACAAAAAGGCAAAAAGAGTAAGAGAAAAAATTTCTTCATAGCTTGAAGGGTTATTGTAAAAATAGTGAATGCTTAATAGAACAATTAAAATCTACTATTACATAAACAAAATTTATTCCAAAGTATTGTATATCCATTAGTGTCAAATTGTATTGTTTGGTTAACAATTAAGAAGATAAATACCCTACACCATATATTTAGATAACAATTGTTGTGCCAATTACAAAGCATTGTATCGACAAAAAAAGCCCAGTTTAAAAACTGGGCTTTTCCTAAATAACCAACCAAACTTTAAATTATGAAAAACCAATACTTAAAGTTGTAAGGGAACCACCCCTTACTGATGTAAATTTAATACATAACTCTCAGGTTCAAATTGGTTTTAACTTACTTTAACTTATCTCTTAACACTAATTTATATTTCGTATTAAAAAATTGGGAATTTATTAAGAAAAAGCCCTGTCTAAAGGGTTCCTCGCGCTTCTTGCTCCCTTTCAATTGCCTCAAAAAGTGCTTTGAAATTTCCAACTCCGAAGGACTGTGCACCTTTGCGCTGAATGATTTCTACAAATAGTGTTGGCCGATCTACAATTGTCTTTGTGAACAACTGTAATAGGTATCCCTCTTCATCTCTATCAATAAGAATTCCGTGTTTTTTAAGGACCTCAACATCTTCGTCTATTTCGCCAACACGTTCCAATAAATCGTCATAATACTCATCGGGCACGTACAAAAATTCCACACCTCTATCACGCATGGCCGAAACTGTCGTTACAATATCATCAGTTGCCAATGCCATATGCTGAACCCCTGGGCCGTTGTAAAAATCCAAATACTCCTCTATTTGAGACTTCTTTTTCCCTTCTGCAGGTTCATTGATTGGAAACTTCACTCGACCATTACCATTACTCATTACCTTACTCATAAGTGCGGTATATTCTGTGGCGATATCATCATCAACGAAAGAAACAATCTGTGCAAAGCCCATTACTTCTCCATAAAATTTGCACCATTGGTTCATTTCACCCCAACCAACATTTCCTACCATATGGTCAATGAATTTCAGTCCTACTGGTTCTGGATTATAATGTGATTCCCATTTTCGATACCCTGGCAAGAAGATACCCTTGTAGTATTTACGCTCAACGAACATATGAACCGTTTCCCCGTAGGTATAAATTCCAGAACGAATCACATGGCCATTTTCATCTTCCTCTTTGGTGGGTTTTAGATAGGGTTTTGCGCCTCTTTTTGTGGTTTCCTCAAATGCCTTAGTTGCATCCTCAACCCATAGTGCTACAACTTTTACACCATCACCATGCTCATCAATGTGACGATTGATTTCGCCTCCTTTTTGTAAGGGAGTGGTTAGTACCAACCTGATTTTATCTTGTTTTAAAACATAAGAAACCCGGTCTTTTACCCCTGTTTCCAGACCTGCATAGGCTTCCGACTGAAAGCCAAAGGCTGTTTTATAAAAATGTGCTGATTGCTTAGCATTCCCTACGTAAAGTTCTACATAATCGGTACCTATTAGAGGAAGAAAATCCTCTGCTTCCTTAAATAGTTTTTTAAGGGAGTACTCGGTATTCTTTAAATCCTTAAGATTTTTTATTTCTGCTGCCATAAGATTAGTTTTAGTGAATTGAAAAGGCTCTCGATGCTATTGTAATCAAGAAATATTTTCGCACCTTATTGAATTTATTCCAGTAAAAGAGGAAATCTAATTAATGGCCGTAATTACCACATTGCCCTAAGATGGGCGGTTATATCAATTCTAAATTTCATCATGTCGTTCTTCCTGTAAAAGGTCTACAAATATCGGAAAAAAGAAATCAACCTGCTTATAATTATCGGACAAGCTTTAGAATGGGAAGTCAGACACCTAGAACCAATAGCCTACGCTAAAAAAGAAGTTGCCCTTATCAACTTGAGGAGACCAGGAATACAGCACTTGTACAGGCCCTAAAAATGATTCTAAACCATACCCGAATGCAAAGCCTGAATATGTTGGTTCGGTAAACCATTCTCCGGTTCGAAAAAGGTCATCTTCAACATTGGCGAAATTGGCGGCAAAAAGAAGATGGTTTTTGGGAGCAATTTCCAAATCCAGTCTACCATACGCTTTTACATAACTGTTGCCGGGTAGCGAAAGAAAATCGTATCCGAAAAACGGAACAAAATTGTTTATCAAATTTGTACCATATCCTCCGAGCACAAAATCAAAGGTTGTAACATTTGAGGTACCTAATTTAAACCCCCCTTCCGTCTCTAGGTTTATTGCCAGATTGTCAAAAATTGAAAATGCACCACCTATTCTCGCTTTACTAACAGAAAATTCCTTGAAATTATTATTGAAATCTGATGAGAGTACATAAAAATGGAAGTCCCCATTAAAATAGAAACCTTTTGTCGGGAAATATTTATCGTCATAACTATCTAGAGTGAGCTGTCCAAAAGCGCTATAAAAATTGCTTTTTTCAAATAAGGTTCGCCCATTTCGGTCCATTCTAGTTTGCGCTAATGCCGTCTCATTGGTATTCTCTAGTTCAGCTAAGGTTCTTGTACTGTACTTAAGAAACTTATATTCTATACCTGTTGTAAAAGCAAATTCTTCTTGCCATACAGTTTGAACATAAGCCTGATTCGTAAAATCTTGCACGCCTAAATTAATAGTGTTTACATTACCCACATTCGGCACTTCGTAGTTGCTACGAATAACGTCAAAATCAATTTCTTTTTCGAAATCATTAAAACGTGAATTAAACCCAAATGACCAATACGAACCTTTATCAATATAGTATTGAAGGTTATACCTCACATTATCACCTAGAATAAAATCAAAAGAAGCCACATCATCTTTCGCCAAAAAGTTCTTTCTCGTAAGGTTTATCATTGCAGCGCTTTTATACAGATCATCATAATGCGCTCCTAGTCGTAAGAAGGTTTTAGTTGGCTTTTCCTCTAAACCAATAATTAGGTCCTCTCCTATTCCATTTGAAACCAATTTATATCGAATCGTTTGAAAATTTCCGGTTGCGGAAAGGTTACTAATTCCCTGTTGTAATTTTCGAAAACTAATTTTCTTGCCTAATTCAAAACGGAGTTTTCCCTTAACATACCCTCTAGTGTAATTCGAATTTTTACCAGATAACACCAAACGATTAATACGCAAAGAGTCATTAGCCGCACTAGTCTTTACGGCTTTAAGTTCTTTGTTTTGCTTAATGGAAAGTTCTTTTAATGTGACATACTCTTTTCGCGCAGCTTCTTCTCCCATTCTAACAATAGCTTTACCTTGATTAAAATCTAAAACGGTATAATCCTCCATATTTGGTCGAATATAAATATTCGTCTCTTGCGATTTTTCCTCCATATCCTCAGCTGAACGAAAGTTGTTAATCTGAAGAAGAATTTCTGTTGCGGACAGCAACTCTTCACGGCTAGAAAGACCATGTTGTACATCTACCCCAATGATAACATCCGCTCCGAGCGCTTTGACTTTATGAATTGGATAGTTGTTTACAACTCCCCCATCAATCAGCACTTTGTCATCAACAGTTGAAGGTTCGAAAAGGGATGGGAGGGTACCACTGGCCATTATCGCCTGCGGGAGGTATCCTTTATTTAGTACAACCTCTTCACCCGTCTCCACATTGGTGCCAATACATACAAAAGGAATAGGCAATTGATTAAAATCACTTACATCTTTCACATGGTAAAGTAGTCTTACCAATTCGTGGTATATATTTTGACCTCCAGAATATGCCTGCGGTATTGCTATTTTGAACTTGTTGAACGGAAGTGTTACAGCATATCTTTCGGAATCTTCTTTTTCATAAAAGGTCTTTGCACTTCTTGGTAGGTTATCTTGAATAAGACTGCTGAAATTAGTACTTCTAAATATGGAGTCTAATTCCGCCGCTGAATATCCTGACGCATACAAGGCACCAACAATTGCCCCCATACTGGTACCGCCTATGTAATCTATTTTTACTCCAGCTTCTTCAATGACCTTTAATGCACCTATATGAGCTAAGCCCTTGGCACCACCTCCGCTTAAGACAAGGCCTACTTTGATGTCTTCCTTACTATTTGATTCCTGCGCACAGATACTCCATGAAAGAAATACAGTAAGAACGAAAAGTAAAATTTTCTGCATGCTGCCTATACGACGTTATTTTTGATGAAATGTTTCATAAATTTTCTTCGCTTTTGCTAATCCAACAGTTTTTGCAAGGATTTCTAAGGATGCCTCTTTGATACGCTTAACAGATTTAAATGTTTTTAAAAGGTCTTCTGCTGTTTTCTCACCTACACCCTCGATACTTTCCAACTCAGAATTAATAGCGGCTTTGCTTCTTTTGTTTCTATGGAAAGTAATGCCAAAACGGTGCGCTTCATTTCGAAGTTGCTGAATGATTTTTAGGCTTTCGGACTTCTTATCTAAGTATAATGGAATAGGGTCATCAGGAAAGTAAATTTCCTCAAGACGTTTGGCAATTCCAATTATGGCAATCTTACCACGTAATCCTAAAATATCTAGACTCTTTAATGCTGATGATAATTGCCCCTTTCCACCGTCAATAACGATTAATTGTGGCAATGGTTCATCTTCTGCCAATAGTCTTTTATAACGCCTGAAAACTACTTCTTCCATAGAGGCAAAGTCATCGGGGCCTTCTACTGTTTTAATATTATAATGTCGATACTCCTTTTTGGAGGGCTTTCCATCTTTAAAGACAACACAAGCAGCCACAGGGTTGCTTCCTTGTATATTACTATTATCAAAACACTCAATATGACGTGGTTCAGCCGACAATCGGATGTCTTTCTTCATTTGGGCCATGATACGATTCGTATGCCTATCAGGGTCAATAATACTTATTTGCTTAAAGCGCTCCTGTCTGAAGAATTTAGCATTCCGTTCAGAGAGATCTAGAATTTTCTTTTTATCTCCCAATTGTGGAATTGTAACTTTTAGGTGAGGTTCGACGATTACCTTGAAAGGTAGATATACTTCTTTGGATTCAGATTTGAATCGGTCACGAATTTCAACTATGGCTAGTTGGAGTAAATCTTCATCCTTTTCTTCAAGCTTCTTTTTAATCTCTATCGTATGTGAACCGACAATAGAACCATGGGAAAGCTGTAAAAAGTTCACATAAGCAAATGCCTCATCTGAAATTATGGAAAAGACATCTACATTATTTATCTTGGGGTTGACGATTGTACTTTTGACCTGATAATTTTCTAGAACATCTATCTTCTCTTTAATCTGCTGCGCTTCTTCGAATTTCATTTCAGAAGCGAGGGTTTTCATTTGTCCTTTAAAATAGTGTAAGGAAGATTTGAAATTACCTTTTAAGATTTCTCGAATATCTACAACTTGTTGGTCATATTCTTCAACCGTTTGAAAGCCTTCACAAGGACCTTTGCAATTTCCCAAATGATATTCTAAACAAACTTTATACTTCCCTGCTTTTATTTTTTCCTCGGATAGATCATAATTACATGTTCTTAGAGGATATACACTTTTAACAAGGTCCAATAATGTACGAACAGTTCTCATACTAGTATATGGGCCGAAATATTCAGACCCATCCTTAATCAATTTTCTTGTCGGAAAAATTCTAGGGAAACGCTCATTTTTAACACATATCCAAGGGTATGACTTATCATCTTTTAAAAGCACATTGTACCTAGGGCGATACTTTTTGATTAGATTATTCTCAAGTAAAAGCGCATCTGACTCTGTTGGCACCACAATATGTTCAATTCGAACAATCTTCTTCACCATTACTCGAGTCTTACCATACTCATGATTTTTATTAAAATAAGAAGAGACCCGTTTTTTTAAATTTTTCGCCTTACCAACATATAAAATTTTATCGGTAGCATCATAAAACTGATATACACCAGGGTTACTAGGTAAGGTTTGCAACTGTATTTCTATAGATACTTTAGACATGAAAAGGCATTGGTGCAATTCTGCTTGGTATAGGACGTTAAATTACCACGTTTTTAGAAAACCGCATTCGATTTTGGGTTTATTTAACTTTGTGAAAAGCAAGGTTTTTCTGCGATAACGGTATCCTTATTTTCAGATAAAATCTTTAGTGACAAACATGTTACCCACTTCATTTCCACCAACCCCGTTAAAGTTTATATACCAGACCACATTTCGAGTAAAATTAGCATAAATCATAACTCTCTCTTTTTCAAATATTTAAATAAAAATTCGTCTGAATTCAACTACAAGCACATCAAATTAAATGTTAAAATTTAAAGCAAAACGTGCAGTTCATCGATTAAAAAGTACACTTAATAGGTTTTTTTTGTATATATTTAGCCATCAAAATCAACCAACGCATGGACAAGTACCTCATCACTATCGGCACCTATTTAATACTAATGCTTTTCTGCAAAGTGTATTATGCCGTAGCTATTAAAGATTAATATCAAAGGCATTTTTCATTTCGTAAGAATTTAACGATCCTTGATGTTAAAGAAAGATTTACGACTACAATATACCGTATTACGAAAAGAAGTTTCCCCGCAATCCCTACTAAATTCTAGCCTTGCTATTTCAAACAAGTTGCTTGAACTTCCTATTTGGGATTTTGAATACTATCATATTTTTTTACCCATTATCTCTAAAAATGAGGTAGACACTTCATTTATCTTATCAATATTACAAGGAAAGGATAAGAATATTGTGCTTCCAAAAATACGATCTAAAGATAGACTTCAAAATATTTTGTTAACCGATAGTACAAGGCTAAAAGCCAATTCATGGGGAGTGCCTGAACCTATTGAGGGTGTTGAAGTGCCTTCACATAAAATCGATGTGGTTTTTGTTCCCTTATTAGCATTTGATGAGAATGGAAATCGAGTAGGGTACGGAAAAGGGTTCTATGATAATTTCTTAAATGGCTGCAAAAAAAATGTCATAAAAGTAGGACTATCCTTGTTTCCCGCAATAGCTAAAATTAGTGATTTAAATGAGAATGATATTCCTCTAGACTATTGTGTTACCCCTGAAAAAGTCTATTCGTTTTCCAGTACTTGATTTATCGTTTCGCCTAAAACAGTTTCTTCTATTTCTGATTCCTCTTCCTTATTAGGAAATGCTTTTTTGTTAAATACCAATAGGATTCCAACCCCTGTACTTATAGCAGTATCGGCTACATTAAAGACAGGTTCAAAAAAACGAAAACTCTTGCCTCCAAAATAAGGCACCCATTCGGGCCATACCGTGTCAACCATTGGAAAATAAAGCATATCAACTACCTTACCATAAAATACACCTCCATAGGGTTCATCTGAAAATAGTGTTGCGACTTGGCCAGTACTATGGTCAAAAATAAGTCCAAAAAAAACAGAATCGATAATGTTTCCTAAAGCTCCAGCAAAAATCAGAGAGACTGCTAGAATAAGTACTTTAGGCGATTTTTTTCTTATGGTTTCAAATAACCAGTAACCAATTCCCGCGACTGCGAACAATCTAAAAACAGTTAAAATCAACTTTCCTGATGATTCTGAAATCGGCAAGAAATCACTCAATTTAGCACCCCAGGCAGCACCTGAATTTTCTATAAAATGAATTTTAAACCAACTTAAAACCTCAACAGATTCCCCTAATTGAAAATGAGTCTTTATATAGACTTTACTAATCTGGTCTAATAACAATATAACCGCAATCAGCAGCAGCGACTTCTTTAAATTCATTCCGTAGTTATAATTGTGGCAAAAATAGACATATTATTCGATTCTCTTGAAGCGGATGTCTCCAGTAACGGAGTTAAGTAGATACTTATTATCTCCTGAAGGAATTTGATTTTCATCCACCTGTCCATATTTGCTATGGGGAAGAATTTCAGCCGACTTACTTTCAACAAAAATATCACCACTTTGTGAAGTTATTTCAGCCAAACCTTCAACTTTATACAAACGACTAACACCATCGTTCAAAGTCATTTTTAGTTTTTCAAAATACCCAGTTGCGTTGACATTACAGTTTGAGCCGAAAACCCGAACATTCATATTTTGAGGAATTTTAATATTCAGGGCGATTGACACTACCTTGTGTGCACTGAGTTTATCGTTGGGGTTTTCGAAATTGGGTCTAAACCCTGCACTTACCAAAACCGTTGTCCCCTCTTCAGTCATATTAAGTACCAGGTCTTTTCTATATTCTCCATCAATATTTGCTTCCACAACTATGGCTTGAGTATCAAACGTTTCAATTTTTACTTCGAAACAGTTGGAAACATCTATTTGAATTGAAGAAACAGCACTATCTATAATTGATTTTCTAACCACCTTTTGGGCGGATAGAAAATTTAAGGTGAAAAATAAAACTATAAATACTTTCACGAGATTCTTAAAACAAAAAGCCCACAAGTTTTTAAATCTTGTGGGCCCATAAATTATAAATCAATAGTTTATTTCTGCATATTTTTTGCCTCAATACTTAAGGTAGCGTGAGGAACAAGCTTCAAACGTTCTTTATTAATGAGCTTTCCCGTTACACGGCAAATTCCGTACGTTTTGTTCTCGATACGTAACAAGGCATTTTTCAAATCGCGAATAAATTTCTCTTGACGAATTGCTAACTGAGTATTAGCCTCTTTACTCATCGTTTGTGAACCTTCTTCGAAAGCTTTGAACGTTGGCGACGTATCATCCGTACCGTTATTACCATCATTCATATATGCACTTTTCAACAGTTCTAAATGACTTTTTGCTTTTTCTATTTTTTCTTCTATGAGCTCTTTAAACTCAGCCAAATCTTTGTCGGCATATCTAACTTTTAAATCTTGTGCCATTTTTCTAGTGTTTTGTAATAAATAGTTTCGTATTCACTTCATCAAAGGCAATTTCCGTGCCTATATCTAGTTTTTCTTCAAAATTTAGTTCTGCAGTAAGCGTTTCCGTTTTAATATAGTTCAAATTATCGGAAACTGCTTGTTCTACAAATCCATCTTTTAATATTTTAATGTCAATTTTATCAGTTACTTCAAACCCAGAATCTTTTCTCATATTCTGAATTCGGTTGACCAATTCCCTCGCAACACCTTCTTTTCTTAGAGCTTCATTGATAGTGACATCTAATGCAACCGTAAGCGGACCAGAGGAGGCAACTAGCCATCCTTCGATGTCTTGAGAGCTTATCTCTACATCTTGTAACTGTAATTTAATACTATTATTTTCTATTTGGATGGTTATTTCGCCCTCCTGTTCGATTTTTTGGATGTCCTCCTGCCCAAGTTTCGAAACTTCAGCCGCAATTTGCTTCATTTCCTTGCCATACTTCGGACCTAAAACCTTGAAATTTGGCTTTATCTGCTTCACCAAAATACCAGAAGCATCATCTAATAGCTCAATCTCTTTTACATTTACCTCAGACTTAATCAAATCTGCAACTGCTTCTATCGCATGCTTTTGTTCATCATCTGAAACCGGAATCATAATCTTCTGCAACGGTTGTCGTACTTTGATTTTTTCTTTCTGACGAATAGATAATACCAAAGAAGAAATCGTTTGTGCCTTTTGCATCTTTCCTTCTAATTCGGTATCAACCATGGCGTCATCATACTCTGGAAAATTAGCCAAATGTACACTTTCAAAAGTTTCCTTTTCTGTAGTATTTGTTAAATCTTTATATAGCCTATCCATAAAAAATGGAGCTACTGGTGCAGAAAGTTTTGCCACAGTTTCCAAACAAGTATACAAGGTTTGATATGCGGATATTTTATCTTGTTGGTAGTCACCTTTCCAAAAACGTCTTCGGCACAAACGCACGTACCAGTTGCTCAGATTTTCCTGAACAAATTCAGAAATGGCCCTTGTTGCTCTAGTGGGCTCATAATCTGCATAGGCCTCATCTACTTTTTTGACAAGGGTATGTAATTCAGATAGAATCCATCGGTCTATTTCTGGGCGTTCGCTTAAAGCTACATCTGCCTCTGTATATTTGAATTCGTCAATATTGGCATAGAGCGAAAAGAAAGAATAGGTATTATAAAGGGTTCCGAAGAATTTTCTTTTTACCTCAACGATTCCATCGATATCAAACTTTAGATTATCCCATGGGTTTGCATTTGAAATCATGTACCAACGCGTAGCATCTGCTCCATGCGCATCCATTGTTTCAAAGGGGTCGACTGCATTACCCAAACGCTTTGACATTTTCTTGCCTTCCTTGTCTAAAACAAGTCCGTTAGAAACTACATTTTTATAGGCAACCGAATCAAAAACCATAGTGCCGATAGCGTGCAGGGTATAAAACCATCCTCTAGTTTGGTCAACTCCTTCCGCAATAAAATCCGCTGGAAAAGTCTCTCCTCTATCAATCAAATCTTGATTTTCAAACGGATAGTGCCACTGTGCATAGGGCATTGAACCACTATCAAACCAAACATCAATCAAATCACTTTCGCGTTTCATAGGTTTTCCTGAGGGGGAAATAAGTGTGATTTGGTCAACTATATTTTTATGCAAATCGATTTTGTCATAGTTCTCTTCGGACATATCGCCAACCACAAAATCTTCAAAAATGTCTTTTTCCAGGACTCCGGCTTCTAGTGCTTTCGTCATTTCAGACTTTAATTCAGCCACAGAGCCAATCATCATTTCCTCCGTTCCATCCTCTGTTCTCCAAATAGGAAGTGGAATTCCCCAATATCTTGAGCGAGATAAATTCCAGTCATTTGCATTTGCCAACCAATTCCCAAAACGACCTTCACCAGTAGATTTGGGCTTCCAGTTGATAGTTTGGTTCAAGGAAAACATTTTATCTTTCACATCGGAAATCTTAATGAACCAAGAATCTAAAGGATAATATAAAATTGGCTTATCGGTACGCCAACAGTTAGGATAACTGTGTACATACTTCTCAACTTTAAAAGCTTTATTCTCTTCTTTTAGTTTAATCGCGATCTCAACATCAATTGAACGCTCAGGTGCTTTTCCATCATCATAATATTCATTCTTGACGTACTTTCCACCCCATTCTTTTAGTTCGGGCCTAAACTTTCCTTGTAAGTCTACCAAGGGAACTGGATTTTTATTTTCATCTAAAACCAATAATGGCGGAACCTCAGGAACAGCTTGTTTTGCCACCAAGGCATCGTCCGCGCCAAAAGTAGGCGCAGTGTGAACAATTCCTGTACCATCTTCTGTGGTTACGAAATCACCAGAAATGACACGAAAAGCATTCTCAGGATTTTGATTAGGTTTCGCATAGTCAATGAGTTGTTCGTACTTGATCCCGACTAAGTCCTTCCCCTTAAATTCTTTTACGACATAAAAAGGAATTTTTTTATCTCCAGATCTATAGTTTATTAATTCAGGTTTTGTTTCAACCTCATTAAACTTCCCTGCAAACTGTTTTGTCACCAAGTTCTTGGCCAAAACGACATTCATTGGTTTGAATGTGTATTGGTTATAGGTTTCTACTAAAACATAATCAATCTTTGGCCCAACGGTCAGCGCCGTATTCGATGGAAGCGTCCAAGGCGTAGTCGTCCATGCCAAGAAGTATACATCTCCTTCATTTTGCAAGAAATCGGGCAGTGTACTTTCGATTGCCTTGAATTGTGCAGTTACCGTAGTATCGGTAACATCTTGATAGGTTCCTGGCTGATTTAATTCGTGTGAACTTAGACCAGTCCCTGCTTTTGGAGAATAGGGTTGAATGGTATATCCCTTATAAATTAATCCCTTATCATAAATCTGTTTCAGCAGCCACCAAACGGTTTCCATGTATTTGGACTTGTACGTAATGTATGGGTCATCCATATCTACCCAATAGCCTACCTGTTCGGTCATTCTATTCCAAACATCAGTATAGCGCATTACAGCCTTCTTACAAGCTGCATTATACTCTTCCACAGAAATTTTCTTTCCGATATCTTCCTTGGTAATACCCAATTCTTTTTCAACACCAAGCTCGATTGGGAGTCCGTGAGTATCCCAACCTGCTTTTCGCTTTACTTGAAAGCCTTTCATGGTTTTGTACCGTGGGAAGATATCTTTGATAGTTCGCGCCATGACATGGTGAATACCTGGCATTCCATTAGCTGATGGTGGTCCTTCATAAAAAACGTAGTTCGGTTTGGCTTCACGAGTGGAAACACTCTTTTCGAAAATCTGGTTTTCCTTCCAGTAGGCCAGAATCTCCTCTGCTACTTTTGGTAAATCCAATCCTTTATATTCTGCGAACTTCATAAGAAATGCTTCTGATACTGCGTTTTAAGGCTGCAAAATTAGGGATTTTGGTTCATATAATTGGCATCACAAACACTAAACAGTAGAAATAGAGAAAGAAAACAATTCCGCAAAAAGTCCTTAAAATCAAGGTATTTGTTCACTACTTCCCTTAAAATGTTAACAAATTGCATCTAAATACTGAAAGCATCCGTATATCTTTGCAGTTAGAAACAAAACACTAAAACTAAAAAACATGAAAAAAGTAATTTTAAGTTCAATTATGGTACTTGCACTATGTGTGTCATTTGTATCATGTAGAGAAGCAGCTGACAAGGCAAAAGACGCTACCGAAGCAGCTGCCGATGCAGCTGAAGATGCAGGTGATGCCGTTAAGGAAGCTGGTGAAGACGCAATGGATGCTGCTGGTGATGCAGTAGACTCTGCGAAAGAGGCCGGTTCTGATGCTGTTGATGCTGCCGGTGACGCAGTAGACTCTGCGAAAGAGGCTGGTTCTGATGCTGTTGATGCTGTTAAAGAAGCTGGCTCAGACGCTGCCGACAAAGTAAAAGATGCTGCTGGGGACGTTAAGGATGCGGCCAATGATGCTGCCGATAAAGCAAAAGACGCTGCTAAGGAGGTAAAGGATAAGGTGAAAAACTAATTATCTTCTTGCTAAAATAAATAGCCCTGATGTTTACATCAGGGTTTTTTTTGACTAAAACCGATATCCCAAGCCTAAAACAAGATTTATACCTGGTGCCGCAATCCCTGACGAATACGAGCGATATCTTTGATTGGTAATATTTTCAAGGCTTAATGTTGCTTTTAAAGCATTGGAAATAGCATATTGCGAACGCAGATTCAAAGTATGCCATGAAGGAGAATAGGGATTTCCATTCGTATCAACTGCGTAAATATAGGCTTTGCTTATTTCTGAGGGAGCTAAGTCCTCAAAATCAATTTTTCCATTATAGTTTAGGAAGGCATCTACCTTAAGTTTTTGATTTTTCCATACTATATGAAAATCTCCAAATGTTGGAGAAACGTGTCTTCCCGGAGAATCCGTTCCATCAGCTTCTTCTTCGATCCCCTTGGTAATCGTTAGGTTTGAAGTGATTGACAAGTTATCGGTCAAAAAGGCTTCTAGACCTAGCTCGAACCCATATACGTATGCCTTTGCAGCATTTTGCACCGCCTGTACATTACTTAGTTCACCGTAATATTCAATCTGTGATTGACCATTGAATTGAAAATCCCTACGTACTAAGGCATCTACCAAATAGGTATAAAAGGTGGCGCCTTTCAATACTACTTTATCCGCAAAATTCTTTTGTATACCGAGTTCTGTATTGTAGGCATATTCAGGTTCTAAATCAGGGTTCGGCACTACCACTGAACCAGGCTCTGAATCAAATACTTTACCTACATCATCTATATTCGGAGACCGAAAGGCTGTAGAGCCGTTCCATGTGATTTGCAAATCCGCTTTTGGAAACCAACTTAAACCAATGCTTCCGGTTAGTGCGCCATTGTCCAGTTTTGCATCATCAAAAGGAAACGGAAAGAAGGTTTTATCAAAAACCGCATCAATCCAAACATGACTGTATCGAAGGCCCGATAATAATGTGAAATTCGGTTTGGCTTTGTATTCAGCTTTTATATAACCTGCAACAGTTTGCCAGGTGGCTCCATCGGGATACCTGGAAGCTGCGTTTGAAATGATATTGGTTTCTATATTTTGTTGGTTTCCTTTTGAGCCTACTCTATTGAAAATGTATTCTGTTCCGTAATACAGTCTTAAATCACCAATACGTTTGTTTTCAAAATCTATGTTTGCTGAAATGGCATCGACATTTTCTTTTGTTCTATTGCGAATAAGGTCTTGAAAATCTCTGTTATTTCTACTTTCTTCAAATCTTTGGTAGGCTGCCGTGATTTTTAAACCATCATAAAACAAGCCCTTGCCTTTTTTATTAATTTGGAGCTTACTCATGAACCATTTCTGCGGGCCATAAAACCATTCAGCTGAAAGCAGACCTGTATTATCGGTATTTGGACGTATCAATCTGTCGTACCTTGAATAATCTGATGTTTCGGAAAAATGCAACCCCAAATCATAACGCCAGTTATTATTGGGTTTGTAGGCGATTTTTTGCAGAAGATTAATTTGATTGTATCCCGTTGAAATTTGTTTTTCGGGAGTGTTATTTACAACTAATTCATCTTGTCCATTTCTTTGGGTGACGTAGGTATTTCGCAAATAAGTATCTGGACCATCTTGTCCCATTTTCAAATCGCTGAAATTATTATAAGATGCACTTGTAAAAAATGCCCATTTTCTCTTTCCGACATTAAAATCGAAATGCAAAGTGTTTTCAGTATTTGCTGAGGCAAATCTATAGTTTGCATTTCCAGAAAAAGCGAGACTGTCAGAAGTTGTGAACTCCGCCTTTTTGGTATAAAAGTTCATTACCCCACCAATAGCATCACTTCCATAAATAACCGAACCCGGTCCGAAAATGACTTCGGTGTTTTTTATGGTATATGGGTCAATTGAAATTACGTTTTGGATATTCCCTCCCCTAAAAATGGCATTATTCATACGAATTCCATCTACAGAAAGTAAAAGTCGGTTTGTAGCAAAGCCTCGTATCATTGGGCTTCCTCCACCTAGTTGACTTTTTTGAACGAAAACCTTGCCGCTATTTTGAAGTAAATCCGCAGAAGTTTGCGGATTGGTAAAAGCTATTTCCCTTGCGTCAATAGAAGCAATTTTATTCGGAATATCCTTTTTCTGCTGCTCCCATTTGGAAACCGACATTATCACTTCATCTAATTGTTCGGCCTTCAATGTTAAATATATTTTCCTTTTTTGCCGCTGAATTTGGGCCTTAGTAGACTTCCGAATTTCGTAGCTTATATGCTGAAAGGTAATACGTTCATTTCGGTCAAAAATGGATAAATCACATTTGCCATCAAAATCTGAAACCACTGTTTTCGATTTATCCAAATTAAATACAGCAACGTTGAGAATAGGCTCACGGGAATCTTGGTCAAGCACAGAAATTTCTTGTGCAGAAATCAACTGTAGACCTAATAGAAAGAGCAAGAAAAATATCCTTGTCGTCATAATCACCCTAGCTAAAAACTTCATTTAAAATAGCAAGAGACTTGGGTTTTCGAAATCCCTGTAGATGCAATTCAAAATACATTACAATGGATTTGAGAAGTTCTTGTCGGTTTGTCTTCGTCATTTTGATGGTATGTATGGCATCAAAATTTGTGCCCAAAACGGTTTTAAAAAAATTAAGATTCTCTCCTGTTAAAATTGGATTCAATGAGGGAGTATTGGTAAACTCTCCTTCCAGTAAGTCAAAGTAGTTTGCATCTAAGGCATTTGTATCAGGATAAAATCCTAAATATCGCGTCAGGTTTATCAAAAACCCAAGATGAAAGTTTGAGATTTCGTTGTGCGCATCTAACCATTGCAATGATGCTTCTAGAAAATCGAAAAGCCCTTGATTACGCTCCTCTTCATGAATACTATTACTCAACATTTCTGCCAAGAATTGGGTCATTGCACTTTTGGCAATATCTGTATGCAAGGTTTGGTAATGGTAAATGACCTTTGCCTCTCGAATACTTTCTAAATTCCCCTTATTCTTATGATTGGCTACAAGTTCCAATTGGGTCAAAGGTTGAAAATAGGCAGTTTTGAGTTTCCCCTTTTTGGATGCTAAAACGCCTTTTAGGAGATAGGATTTCAAGCCATCAGAAGCCGTAAAAGCCCGAGTGATTAGGCTAGTATCCCCATACTTCAAAGAAGTAAGAATGATGGCTTTAGTAGTGACTTGCATTCGGGTGGTTGGGTTTTTGGCAAAGATAACTTTTAAATGTTCGAAATACGAAGTGTGAAATACGAGGTTTAAGTTCCAAAACAAAAAAAGTGCGAAGCGTTTCAAAAGAAACCTTCGCACTTTAATACTTTGTATTTTGTACTTCTAACTTCGTACCTTCAAAAGGCAGGCAAGCCTTAAATAACTCCTTGAGCCAACATGGCATCTGCAACTTTTACAAAGCCAGCAATGTTAGCCCCTTTAACGTAGTTGCAATAGCCGCCCTTCTCCTTACCGTATTCGATACAAGAGTCATGAATGTCTTCCATAATATCTTTCAAACGCTCATCAACTTCTTCACGAGTCCAACTGATTCGAAGTGAGTTTTGAGACATTTCCAGTCCAGAAGTTGCAACTCCACCAGCATTGGAAGCTTTTCCTGGGGCAAATAATATTTGAGCTTTCTGAAATTCGTGAATCGCTTCTGGAGTAGACGGCATGTTTGCACCTTCAGCAACACAAATACATTTGTTCTTTATCAGTTTCTTTGCACTTTTACCATCTAATTCGTTTTGGGTTGCACAAGGCAATGCAATATCACATTTAACATCCCATACCTTACCATCTTTGGAGAATTTTGCGGACTTATATTTTTTTGCATATTCTGAAATACGCCCTCTTTTGTTATTTTTCAAGTCCATTACGTAAGCGAGCTTCTTTTTATCGATACCCTCTTCGTCATAGATGTATCCTCCAGAGTCAGAAAGTGTTACCACCTTACCTCCTAATTGAATCACTTTTTCAGCTGCATATTGCGCGACATTTCCTGAACCGGAAATTGCTACTACTTTACCTTCAAAGCTATCATCTTTAGTTTTCAACATACTTTGGGCAAAATATACGGTACCGTAACCGGTAGCTTCAGGTCGTATTTTAGAGCCACCCCAAGAAAGTCCCTTACCTGTAAGTACGCCGGTAAATTCATTTCTCATTTTTTTATACATTCCGAATAGAAAGCCAATTTCTCGCGCACCTACTCCTATATCACCAGCAGGTACATCAGTATTCGGACCAATATGTCTTGCCAATTCCGCCATAAATGCATGGCAAAAACGCATCACTTCTTCATCAGATTTTCCTTTCGGGTCAAAATCAGAACCTCCTTTTCCGCCACCCATAGGTAGGGTAGTCAAACTGTTTTTAAAGACCTGCTCAAAAGCCAAAAACTTTAGGATACTGGCATTTACCGAGGGGTGAAAACGTAATCCACCTTTATACGGACCGATTGCGGAATTCATTTGAATACGATATCCACGATTTACGTGTATTTCTCCGTTATCATCAATCCATGATACCCTAAAAGAGATTAGTCTTTCAGGCTCAACCATTCTTAAAAGAATATTTTTGCCACTGTAAATCTTTTTACGGGCGATATACGGAATAACAGTTTCCGCCACTTCCTGTACAGCTTGAATGAATTCTGGTTCGTGACCATTTCTGATTCTAACCTCATCCATAAATCCATCAATCTTTTTTTGCATTTTTGCGTCCATAAATTCTTTGGTAATACGTTGTTTTTTATTGAATTTAGAATATAGCGGCAAAATTATGCTATTATTATAATTTAGCCCCTATTTTTTTAAAAATTTGATAAATTTTTATCTTATAGCTTGTTCCAAATCAGCAATCAAATCCGCTTTGTCCTCTATACCTACACTTAGACGAATCAAAGCATCGACTACACCGCTTTTCTCTCTTTCTTCCTTTGGAATACTTCCATGGGTCATACTAGCGGGGTGACCTGCCAAACTTTCCACGCCACCCAAGGATTCCGCCAAGGTGAAGATTTGAAGTTTTTCTACAATTTGAATAGCTTCTTGATAACTACTTCCTTTAGGGACGAAAGAAATCATTCCACCAAAATCATTCATTTGACTTTTAGCAATTTCGTGGTTTGGATGGTCTTCTAATCCCGGCCAATATACTTTTTCGATTTTCGGATGCTTTGCCAAATACTCGGCAATTGCCTTTCCGTTTTCACAATGGCGTTGCATACGTACATGAAGGGTCTTAATTCCTCGAAGCGTTAGAAAGCTGTCCATCGGTCCACATACTGCACCACTGGCATTTTGAATAAAGTATAGTTTATCGGCTAGTTCTTTATCATTTACTACCAAAGCTCCGACAACTACATCACTATGGCCCCCTAAGTATTTTGTTGCGGAATGCATAACGATGTCAGCCCCTAAATCTAGCGGCAATTGTAAATAGGGCGTGGCGAATGTATTGTCCACAGCTACGAGGATATCATGTTTTTTTGCTAATTGAGAAATTGCTTTGATATCCAAAATATTCATCATGGGGTTAGTTGGTGTCTCTACCCAAATCAATTTAGTCTTAACCGTAATATGCTCTTCGATACTATCGGCATTTTGCATCCCAATAAAACGAAATGTAATTCCGAACCGTTCAAATACTTGTTTAAACAAACGGTAACTTCCCCCGTACAAATCGTCAGTTGACAAGACCTCATCCCCAGGATTCAATAATTTTATAACCGTATCAATAGCCGCCATACCGCTGGCAAATGCTATTCCAAAATTTCCATTTTCTATGCTTGCCAAGGATTTTTCTAAAGCATTTCGGGTTGGGTTTGCACTTCGCGAATAGGCATAGCCCCTATGACCTCCTGGAGTAGTTTGCGCATAAGTGGAGGTTTGATAAATAGGAGGCATCACAGCACCATACCCTGCGTCCGGTTTTTGACCTCCATGAATCGTCTTGCTATTGAATTTTAACTTTTTTTCGCTCATGAGATGTAATTATACCTATAAATGTATCGTTATCTTTGGAAGCATACAATCATACCCCTTTTTTTACATACCCTCAAATGAAATCTATACTTTACTATTTACTGGTATTTTTACTGCTTTATGGTTGTCAAAGTGAATCTAAACTTACATTTGAACCCCATACCTTTAAGAGTGATTCTTGTGCGGAATGCCCTGAAGTTTCAATTGCAATTCCGAAAGCTTTGGGACCAGCAAAAATTTCAAAAACCATTAATGTTGCTTTAGAAGAAGAAATAATTTCTCTACTTTCCTTTGACGATGAATTGGAAGTGACTTCACTCGAGGATGCTCTAAAATCGTTCAAAAGTGGCTACTTAGAATTGCAACAGTTATACGATGACGAGCCCACCGGTTGGGAGGCAAAAATAGAAGGTTCAATATCCTATGAAGACGCTAATTTTATTACTATAATTTTGGATTCTTATTTATTTACAGGAGGAGCTCACGGATATACTTCAAAACAATTCCTGAATTTTGATAAGAAAAAAGGCATTGAATTGGATAACGACGAACTATTTAAGAACACCGATGATTTTCGAATGTTTGCTGAGGAAATGTTCCGGGAAAAAGAAAAAATTCCGAAGGACAAGTCAATTAACCATACCGGCTTTATGTTTGAGCAAGATTCTTTTTATCTACCAGAAAATATAGGTTTTACTCAAAAGGGAATGACTTTACTGTATAATCCTTATGAAGTTGCTTCTTATGCCGATGGGGCAATTGAATTGGTACTGCCACATGAAGATATTAAGAAATATCTAGCTAAAAAGCCGAAGTCCTAAATATTCATAATTTTACAGCGCGTCGCAGGGCAAAAACACTTCCCATGTGCAATCCTTCATGAAATTGGTTGAAGGATATAGATTCATCTACACTTTTTAAAGTAACTCCTGCACTAGTCGGATATTTTTTAAAGTTCTTGAAAAGTCCAGCATCATAATCTTCCATAGTTTTCTCCACGGTTGTGAAAAGCAATTTTTTTACCGATTCTATTTCTTCGTCAGTAGCCGTTCCATCAGGAGTAGTTCCTTTTTTGAATTTATCTACAAACTCTTGGGGAATCTCCATTGGAACACCACTTAATTTATAAACCAATATTTGTTGGGTAACAACGATGTGGGCTATATTCCACCATATATTGTTGTTAAATCCCGTTGGAATTTCCAACAATTCTTCCTTAGGCATTGTTTTTAAAATATGGTAAAATCCCTTGCGCAATTGTAAGGCTTGTTCGAATACATTTTTCATAGTCTTATTTTTCTTGAGCGGATGTCAAAAATAGCACAATTGAACGGAATTAGGTTTCTTTGTATCGAACTTTAAAAAGAGCTAAGGTGTCTGAATTCGACTTCAATAACAAAACTTTTTCGCTTGTTGAAAATACCGATAATGGAAATGCAACTTCAGAGACCATTTTCAAATACAAACAAGAAGGGAATTTGATTACAGCCGAATACAATGGTGGAGGAATTAAGTACGGCAAAATTATCGCCAAACTAGAAAATAATACGCTACACATGTTGTATCAATGTCTAACAGATAAGGAAGAACTGAAAGCGGGAAAGGCGACAGCCAAAATCAATTTAAATGAAAAAAGTAAAATCAGATTGACTCTAAATTGGGAGTGGTTAGACAAAAACGAAGAAAGAGGAACCTCAGAATATATTGAAAATTAAAAATAGTTTTCCACCTCGGTGGAAATGAAATATCACTACGAATGAAAAAAATATATCACTTAAGCACTTGCGACACCTGCCAGCGTATTATTAAAGAACTGCAATTGCCCGATGGTTTTGAACTTCAAGACATTAAAACGGAAGCTATGACCGAAAAGCAAGTTGAGCAAATGAAAACGCTAGCCGGTAGCTACGAAGCACTTTTCAGCAAACGTGCACGCCTATTCCGTCAGCAAGGATTGCATGAAAAACAGCTTTCTGAAGCTGATTTCAAGAAATTGATTTTGGAACATTACACCTTTTTAAAACGACCAGTAATTTTTGTTGATGACCAAATTTATGTGGGAAACAGTAAAAAGGTGGTTGAAGCTGGAAAAGAAGCAATTCATTCTTGAGCAAGCGCACACTTGCCATATTAGCCGCCCTTGGTGCAACTACGATTTATGGTTTCACACATACTATTGCTAAAGGAGTGATGCCAGATTATGTTCAGCCTTATGGCTTGGTTATGCTCCGTGTTATTGGGGCATCTATCTTGTTTTGGGTAGCATCATTTTTTGGTCCCAAAGAAAAAATCGATAAAAAAGACTATCGACGGATTTTGATTTGCGCCATTTTCGGAATGGGCTTTAATATGCTTGTATTTCTAAAGGGATTGTCCTTCTCAACACCTATCAATAGTGCGGTACTCGTGACCTCAACACCAATTTTTGTCTTGATTTTATCGGTCATACTGATCAAAGAAAAAACAACTTCCCGAAAAATAATCGGGATTTTAGTCGGCCTTGTCGGAGCTCTCGGACTTATCCTTTTTGGCAATGAAATACGACAAGATGCGCCTGATATTCCCTTTGGTAATTTCTTTCTTTTACTAAACGCTCTTTTCTATGGCGCCTATTTGATTCTTGCTAAGATTCTTATCGAAAAATATCACCCATTCACTTTTATGAAGTGGTTGTTTTCTCTTGGAATTTTGATTTGCCTTCCTTTTGGCTATCAAGAATTGATTGCAATCGACTGGCCCAACCTACCTTTTGAAGCACTTTGGAAAATTGCCTTTGTCATTCTTGGAACTACTTTCTGCACCTACCTTTTCAACATCTTTGCTTTGACGCAGCTCAAGGCATCTACGGTAAGTGCTTTTATTTATGTACAACCGCTCATTGGTATTCTGTTTGCGTTGATAACTGGTCAAGACAGTCTTACAACAGTTAAGATTATAGCAGCTTGTTTGGTGTTACTGGGTGTTTATTTGGCGAGTAGGAAGCCTAAAACTCAGTAGTGGACAATTCAGTTAAATCTTCAAGAACTTGGTAGGTCTTTGAGAAGACACATTTCTACTTGCCGGTTTTCTATCGCAAGCCCTATTTGTTTAGAATTTCTATCTTGTATCGGTTAACTGTAATTTTAAATCTCAAATTTGACAATGAAAAATCTTCCTATACTATTCATCCTTCTTGCCTCCTTATCTATAAATGCTCAAAGTTCAGAGTACCAGGTAAGCTCCTATTTAAGTGATGGTGTAAAAGCCCCAAATACGCATCATATCGGTGAAGCTTGGTTAAACTTCTTGGTGGAAGCAAATGCCGATTTTGACAAGAACATCACACAGGCAACTTTTAGCGCGAATTCTACACTAGATTGGCACAAGCACGCCACAGCGCAAGTTATTATTGTTGTAGATGGTGAGGGTTATTATCAAGAAAGAGGTAAAAATCCTGTTGTCATAAAAAAGGGTGATGTGATTACTTGCTTTAAGGAAACCGAACATTGGCATACTTCATCAGCAGATAGTGCTGTTTCATATATTGCCATTTACGGTAAAGAACCTACCGTTTGGACAGAGAAGCTGACTCAAGAATACTATCATAGTGTAGCTGAGGAACTCAAGGGTAAATAAACACCTACCTATTTATCTACCAATTTCAATTGTTCATGATAGGATACAATCCGGGTATTGGCATTACTATCCAAAAGTAAAATTACCGTCATCATGGCAATAGTCGTGATGCATATTGCTCTCCAAAGAGGTTTGTCTATAAAAACAATGAGCAAGGCAGCAGATATAATGATAAACGGTATGACTTTAAAAACAATGGTCTTATATTCTCCCATCGACTTTTCGGTGCGTACAATTTCCGATTTTACAAAAGTCGTCGCATCACTTTCATAATCATTTGCGAAACTTGTTATTCTTGAAGTATTGGCAATTAAAATTCCGACTCCTACCGCCAATAAAAGAACACCCGCAACTAGTGTTGGCCAAATATAGGCTCTCGCCGTTTCTGTTTTACCAAGTTGCCAAAATCCTATGCTGGCTATGAGGAATAATAAGGCAAAAAAGATGAAGAATTTGGATGAAAAGACTTCAGCTTTGGCCCATTCAATTGCGATTTTTGAGATTTCCATAGTTAGTTCATTTTATATTTTTCTCTGTATGCTGTTGGACTAATGCCTTCCTTCTTTTTAAATACCCTTGAAAAATAGGGAGGATATTCAAAGCCTAAAGCATAGGCCACTTCGGCAATAGTTTTATTGGGGTTTAATAATAAATTCTTTGCTTCATCAACTAGAAATAATTGCAAATGTTCCGTAGTGGTTTTTCCCGTTTCTTTTTTAAGGGTATCGCTCAGATAGCGTTGTGACACCGACATTTTATTCGCTATTTGTACTATGCTTGGCATTCCTTTTTCCTGCAATTGTTCAGAATTGAAATGGTCTTCTAATTGCTGGTTAAACTGCTCTAGTAAATCATTCGAAATCTCTTTTCTGTTTAAAAACTGCCTTTCGTAAAACCGATTGGCATATTTGAAAAGAGTGCTTAACTGAGATATGATAATATCTTTGCTGTACTCATCTTGATTATTCTGATATTCAATTTCAATATTTTCAACTAGTGTTTCTATTTGTCTTTCTTCTTTAGGAGAAAGATGAAGTGCCTCATTAACGGAGTACGAAAAGAACCCGTATTTCTTAATTTGTTGCCCCAATTCTGTTCCTTTCAAAAAATCTTCATGAAAGAGTATTGAAAAGCCTCTTTGCTCAAAAACCACGCTATCATCCCATTGCAGGACTTGTCTCGGGGCAACGAAAATTAGGGCCCCATTTGTAAAATCATATTTTGTTCGCCCGTAGTTTAAATTTCCCTTCACAAATTTTTTCATACTAATGGAATAGCAATCGTTTATAATGGGTGGAGAACTTTCTCTGTGGCAAGGCAGATATCCATTGCCTTTTGAGGTAAATACACTCAACATAGGATGCTCAGGACGCTGTAATCCCAAATAATCTAAATATGACGACAGTGTTTTGAAGTGTTGCATTGCAATAAATTTATAAATTCCACTTCAAACCAACAGCTTTTTCTGATACTTCCCACAACTTCTCTGCCACAGCTTTATCTTTTGCGTGTGGTTCTAATTTATGCGCTCTTACAGGACCTACCGTATTCATTCTTTTCGTTGGCCCATAAAACTCATTCTGGTCAAGAATTGGCTCCGTGGCACACATCAATTGAGAATAAGCGCCTTTTTCAGCCGACTGTACCAATGGAGACCATTTCATTAATTGCCAAACGAAGCGGGTCAGTAAACTGCCACTGGTCTTAATTAATGATGTTCGAGAAGCGCCTGGATGACAAGCATATGCTTTTATATCCATTTTACCAACCTTTTTCAGTCGGTCTTGTAATTCGTAAACACACATAATCTGCGCCAATTTGCTTTGGCTATATACTCCATTGGGACTGTAGTTCTTATCCCAGTTCATATTTTCAAACTGAATGGTTTTAATACCCAAATTATAACCCATACTACCTACCACAACTATTCGTCCTTTCGATTCCTCAATTCGTCGGTAAAGCAGGGCTTGTAGTAAAAAGTTGCCATAATGATTTACACCAAGTTGACTTTCAAACCCATCTACGGTGAATGTTTGTTTTGGTACTTGGGCAATGGCAGCATTACAAATAAGCGAATCGATTTGAGGAACTGTTTCAAGCACCGACGATGCCGCTTTTTTTACAGAATCTAGTTCTGCCAAGTCCATTTTTATGGACGACACCTCTATACTATTACCTAGTTCTTGTTTCAAAGCTGCGATGGTGTCCTCCGATTTCTTTGGGTTACGATTGAGCATCACCACTTTTGCTCCTTTTGACAACAGTATTTTTGCAGCTTCAAATCCTGTGCCGCTCGTAGTGCCTGTTATAACATATGTTTTGTTATTTAAACTGTCAATTCTATCGGGCGTCCACCCATTTTTACCAAATTGATTTGTTTTCATTTTGTCTGTCATTAAGGAGTAAAAGAATAAGTCAAAGGTAGGACGAAAGTCGCCTTGACTCCTTATACAGATTTTCGAATGTTGTATACTTTTTGGTGCTTTTTAATTCGATACGAACGTTGAAGATATTACACCTTTCTAGATATTTTCCACAAACTCCAAAAAAATCTCCTTATGGCGTTCAAGGCCTAGATTTGGTGAAAGTGAAACACGTGCGATGTAATCTTTGTCCCCCTCTTTTGTTGTTCCCTGAGTGGAAGTTGCGGGTATCGTCCAGTAACAGCCCTTTAGTTGTCCGTAGCTTACGCAGTACTTGCTTTCTTCGGGAATCTTGGTAATCATCAAATGGATTAATTTGTGATTCAACTCCCGTTTGTAGGACTCTCTCTCCGCAGGAGTGTTCCCTTTGGTAGGCAGATCTAATGAAAATACTGATGGTGTAAAACCTTGATTTGCTAGTTCTTCAGATACAAAATTGATTTTTGCAGTGGGTAAAGTATCCTGTATAAAGTTTACAAATTCACGGGTATTCTGATACGCATCCTGAATGCGTTGATTCATGGAAGGCATTTGTTTGGCCAATATTTCATATTGAAGATTGGTCGCTTCATTATCGCAAATATGCAGATGGAGTTCAATTTTTTCCATCAAGTTCTCCGTTTTCTTATTTCCAACAACATAGCCCGCAGTACATTTTCCCCCACTCGGAAATTTAGACCCGCTTGCATAAGAAATCGTTCGAACCGACGAGAGTATTTCACCTTCTCTTAAAAAATGGTAATTCGGACAAAAAGTTTGGTCCAATATAAAAACAGGGGCGATAGCAGTTTTACCAGATGGTGATTTACGAACAGCGCTCAAAGCCTTTTCCAATTCTATAAGGTCTGGAACCTCAACTCTAGGGTTCGTGGGAATTTCAGCGATGATATAGGGTACCGCATCTTCGGCTGCCATTTGATTTAGAACCCTATCCACACTTTGCACCATATCATTATCCCCATCCACAGGTAAATCAACTACTTCCACATTATCGAGACAAGCAGCTACACGTCTAGCTTGGTCATTCGTTCCGCCATAACAATTTGGTGGAACCAAAAACCGAATCGCTTTTCCTTTGTGGTTTTCTTGCGCATCATGAATTAGTCCCATCATAATAGCATATTGAACGGACAATCCGCTAGAACCCACTAATGCTTTTGTTGGGGATTCGGTGACGGCTGCAATGGCATCAATTACTTTGTCCTTGTTTTCAGCACTTTCTTTAATATCAGAAGTAGCTACCCCTGTTAGTTGTTGCAGGGCAAGCAAACAATTGGCTGGCGTCATGGCGATGGTTTCCCTTCTTCTTACATGCTGGATTTCTGAGATGTAATTTTCATTGTGTTCACCTTTTACGATTAAAACACTTCCTAATTGGGAATGCGTATTTATAAAAAAGTCAACCGAAGTATTTCCATTTAAATTAGAAAGATTATCCTTTTGGGAAATAAAAATAGTACTGCCTTCAAAGGAAGATATAGCTGAAATATTTTCTACCTGCTCCAATTCAAAATGATATCCGTAAACCTGCTTTATAACTTCTACATTAAAGAATTGGGGGTTCTCGCCCATATAAAGAAACCGAGTATTTCTATTAGCTAAAAGATTCTTTCTAAGGATAGCTAAAATCGGAGTCGTCTTCGAGGAAAAACTGATAACCTGTTCCGCCTTAATATCATTCAACTTGGCAATAGCCCATTCCAAAACACAAGACAACGGATGTCCCAAGCGAACATAATCATATGCCGTTGGCAATTCGCTAAGCGCGGAAGAATCTGTATTGCCTGAATTAAATAGGCTTTCAAACTGTTCTACAAACTGAGTTTTTGCCAATTCTTCGTTGTAAATATCGAGCCGATGCGTGGTTAGATTTAACCAATCGGATGGCATGTTTTCTAATACCTCTTTTATATAGTTTAGCATTTTATTTCTCAGTCCAAATTGTTTCAAAGCTTTCGCAAACTATTAGCATCTCTTCAGTCGGTTTTTCTCCGCTTTCTTGCAGGGCACTAGAGAAAAAATCCCAATGGGCTTTTTTCCATTTTTTTAGTGGTTTTATATTTGTTCCCATATCCATTTCTGCAAAGGCTTCGGATATTTTGTTGAAGGGAATGGTATCTACTTTTTTGATTTCTATGATGGCTTGTGCTTTTCCATCAAAATCAGTGATGATATGTTTTGTACCAACCTTAGGTAAATCTGCATTGGCTTCTTTATACCAAGCATATAAACCTGAACTGGCTTTCTTTTTTCCCTTAACCACCAATGCTGCCAATCGATTTGCATCTTCTCGGTTGTTATGAAAAAACCAAGCTTCTGGTATTTTTTCGGTTTTGAGTTCGGGGTTTGAGCTTGTGTAACTTTCCCACAATTCAGAAACGGATTGATCAATGCCGTTTCCTGTTTTTACTTCAGTTTTTGGTTCACTTTTGCAACTGGCTAAAATTAAAAAAAGGATGATGAAAATGTGTTTCATAATTTCTTTGGATTACCTCTTCAATCGCTAAGATTCAATAGGAATACAAATATCTATGATATTTTTTTTCAAAGGGTGCTTATTTGAATTATTCTGGTATACCTCAAATGATTTTCCAGTAATTTTCAGATTATTGTCCCTAATCCATTGGTGCATTTCGACCCATGCATCTTTAAATTCAAAAAATGATATCTCAAATCTTCCAACGGCGCATTTTCCAGGTTTAAAATCTAACCGCGTGATTTCACCCGCTGATTCAATCTGTGTATCTACAATGATGCAAGCACTTTGTCTAACATTATTAATACCTACAACATTGGGGTCGTCATAATAAATCGTAAGTGTTTTATTTTTCGACGAATTTGTAAAGCCATGATGTCTCACCCAGTACATTAATTTTTGATATGCTTTTCCAATACCGTGAAAATTGCCCTGAAAATCGACTTTGGCAAGTGTTATCGGTCTTAAATCTAGGATTCTGATTTTTTTGGCTTTGGACATTAATGATGATACCTTACAGGTTAAATATATCCTAGTTTTAAAACAAAGACAATTGCCTACTCTTCGGAGGTTTGGCAAACCCATAAATACTGCGCCCGCCATATTTATAAGATTCTTCGTTTTCTTTTTTCACTAGAGCATCGAAATTTGTATTTGGTGTGAATCCTTTTTCTGCTTTCTGGGCTAGTTCGGTCAACTTTTTTATGGCTTTTAGTTTGTCCGTATTTCCAATTTTTGCTCGGTCAACGGCATTTCTCAGTGCCCCGATTGTCTCATCATAAACTTTGGTGGGTACCGGAAAAGGAGTTGCATCTTTTCCGCCATGGGCAAAAGCAAATCGAGCTGGGTCAGAAAAGCGTGAGGGCGTACCATGAATAATTTCACTTACCAAAGTTAGCGACTGTAGCGTTCTTGGTCCTAACCCCTTGAGTAATAATAAATCTTCAAACTTTTGGGTTTTGTTTTCTTGAGCTAACCATAGAATACTTCCCAAACGTTTCATGTCCACATCTTTGGGTTTGATATGATGGTAAACCGGTACCAGAAGATGCGGGACTTCCTTTAAAATTTTATCGGGATGCTCATTCGCAATTTCTAAAATACCTTTCTTCGTAGACAACGCATCTTTATGAACCAGATTCAAAATCGCACCTTGATTTTTTCCACATACTGCCGAATGTGGTTCTTCGACAAAGGACTTAAAACTTTCAGAATGCCAATGGTAGCGACGCGCCATTCCGTTTGATTTGTGCATGCCCTGTTGTACAACAGACCATTTGCCCGAGTCGCTAACGACAAAACTATGAATGTAAAGGTTGAAACCATCCTGCAGCGCTGTATTGTCCACCTTGGCACTTAGCTTACTACATTTGGCCAAATGATTTCCATCGAGTCCAGTTTTATTTCCAACCTCAAGCAGTTCCTGAGGGGTTCTTGTCGATTGCTTCCCTTTTCCCCCGCAAACATAGAGTCCCAACTGTTTCGAAACGGGATTTATGGATTGTTTCAAAACATTTAAAACAGTCGTGGTCACTCCGGAGGAATTCCAATCCATGCCAATAACGGAGCCAAAACTTTGAAACCAAAACGGGTCGGATAGTCGTCCGAGAAAATCCTCCTTGCCATTGTTCTCGATGATGGCCTCAACAATTGGAAGTGCCAATTGTTTCATGCGATTGAACAGCCAAGGTGGCACGGCTCCGCCATGTAATAACAAATCTGCCGTACCTGAACGTTTCATTTTTAGGAATTTATCCAAATATATGGATTTTTTCCATTTTTTATCAACTCTTTTGGCCTATTCACAATGCTTTTTATTATGCGTGCATAATAATTTAAAAATCCGTAGTTTTGAAAGCAGGCTAAAGTTGCCTGATTTTTTATCCCTATTTTTAAGCTTCTAAAAATTAATATCGATGAGCGACAAACCTTCTTTTATCAAAGACCTATCACTGCCTGCGATGGCAGCACCCATGTTCCTTATTTCAGGACCAAAACTGGTTGTTGAATGCTGTAAAAATGGAATCGTCGGCACCTTTCCTGCACTCAATCAAAGAACGAGTGAAGGCTTTGAAGAATGGTTGATTGAAATCAAATCGGAGCTTCAAAAATTTGAGGAGGAAACAGGTAAGAAAGCAGCTCCGTTTGGAGTCAATTTAATTGTACACCCTTCCAACCCAAGATTGGAAGCCGATATTAAATTATGTGTCAAACATCAAGTACCGATTATTATTACATCTCTCGGAGCGGTATCGATGGTTGTTGATGCCATTCACAGTTATGGCGGATTGGTTTTTCACGATATTATTAAAAAACGCCATGCCGAAAAAGCTTCTGAAGCTGGTGTAGATGGGTTAATTCTTGTTGCTGCCGGAGCAGGTGGTCATGCGGGTACAATCAACCCAATGACCTTAGTGGCAGAGGTCAAAAAATTCTTTAAAAAGACGATTCTATTATCTGGGTGCATAAGTACTGGGCGCGATATTGCCTCCGCCATGCAAATGGGTGCTGACCTGGCCTATATGGGTACTCGTTTTATCAATACCGATGAAGCCAAAGCACCGGACGAGTATAAGCAAATGATTATTGACGCAGGAGCGAGTGATGTGACGTATACCGCTGCAATTTCGGGTGTACACGCGAACTTCTTAGGTGCTAGTTTAAAGGCTGCAGGAATTACAGAAGAAGACTTGAAAAAAGATAGAAAAATCGATTTTGGAAAAGAACTCGATACCGAAGCTAAAGCTTGGAAAACGATTTGGTCCGCTGGTCAAGGTTCGGCAATGATTGAAGATTCCGTTCCGGTTTCTGAATTGATTGACAATTTGAAATCTGAGTTTAAATCGGCTGTTGAAGCGCAATACAAAATGTTGGAGACGTATCCGAAATAATCTTGAAAAACCCAATTTCCTATGTATGTAAAAAGAAATATTAGTTGGGGAATTATCATCCGATATGCATGGAAAAATTTGCTTTTTTTCTCCATTTATGGGGCTGCTATTTTCAGTGCCTATCATTTTCTGGGGTGGACTCATATCAGTATTCCTTTTCAACCCCTGAGTGTTATTGGTATCGCTGTTGCTTTCTATATTGGATTTAAAAATAGCCAGAGCTATGACCGATTTTGGGAAGGGCGTAAAATTTGGGGCGGTATTGTGAACTACTCACGCACCTGGGCAAACAATGTACTTAGCTTTGTAGATGACCACCACGAGACCAAACGGATTTTAATCTATCGCCATCTTGCTTGGATCAATGCACTACGCATTCAATTACGTCAACCCACAAGTTTTTCTATAAAGGAAAATAGAGCTGTTGAAAGGTTATTTGATCGTCATGGAGAACGAAATCCTGTGTGTGCAGGGTTAGATTCTTTTCTTAGTCCGGAAGAGGATGCAGAATTGGAAAACAGAAAAAATGTAGCAACTCACATTGTGAAAAATCAAGGATTGCATTTAAAACAACTTTTAAAGGAAGATAAAATCACCGAATTTGACAAGCAGGTATTTCATAACGTTTTAGAGGAATTGTACAATCTTCAAGGAAAGTGTGAACGCATTAAAAATACACCTTTCCCGAGACAGTATGCCTATTTCAGTACTGTGTTTACATGGATTTTCACCCTTCTTCTTCCGTTTGGTTTACTAAGTGTTTTTGAAACTCAGCTATTGGAAATCACGGAAACAACCCAATGGTGGTTGCTGCCACTTATGATTTTCTTTTCAGTATTAATTTCCTGGATATTTACCACTATGGAAAAAGTGGGAAGCAATAGTGAAGATCCTTTTGAAGGTCGTATCAACGATGTGCCTATGACCGCTTTGTGTCGTACTATCGAAATCGATTTACGGGATATGTTAGATGAAAAAGATTTGCCTCCCAAAGTTAAGGCACAAGACAATATTCTGTATTAATGCCTATTATTTCTTCAAACTATAATCCGCCGATTTTATTCAAAAATGGGCATTTTTCAACGATTTATGCTGGAATCTGGCGAAAAATAGCTGATTTTGAGCAAAAACGTGAAAGAATCGAATTGCCTGATGCTGACTTTTTAGACCTTGATTGGAGTATCTCTTCTACGAAAACGAACAAGGTTGCTATCTTAATTCACGGACTTGAAGGCAATGCCCAACGCGCTTATATTTTAGGAAGTGCTAAAGCACTAAACAACAATGGTTATGATGTATGTGCCATCAATCTTCGAACTTGTAGCGGCGAACAAAATCGATTGTACCGTTCGTATCATTCCGGAGCAACCGAAGATTTGGATGCTGTCATTCAGCATATTTTAGAAAACAAAACATACAGTGAAATTTTTATAAAAGGGTTTAGCCTAGGCGGAAATCTAACTCTGAAATATTTAGGTGAAGGAAGAGAAGTACCAAAAGAAGTAACAGCTGCTATGGCCGTATCGGTACCTTGTAGTCTATATAGTTCATGTAAAGAATTGTTGAAGTCAAAAAACATTCCGTACGCTATTCGATTCAAAAAAAATTTAGTCGACAAACTGAAAGCGAAGCAAAAAATATTTCCCGAGAAAATTACGGATGCAGATATCAAAAATGTAATTACCCTAAAGGATTTTGATGACGTCTATACCAGTAAAGCCCATGGTTTTAATGATGCTTTAGACTATTACAAAAAATGTAGTTGCCTTCAATTCCTACCAAATATTAAAACACCAGCTCTTATTCTAAATGCTGAAAACGACTCCTTTTTAGGTCTGGAATGTTTTCCCGAGAAGGAAGCAAAAAGCAATCCCAAACTTTATTTGGAAGTTTCCAAACATGGAGGTCATGTCGGTTATTATGGGGCGAAGAATATCACGTACAATGAAAAAAGAGTGATAAAGTTCTTTAACGAGGTCCGATAATTTTAGCTATTCCTTATATTAGTGCTTCAATTAAACTTTTAGGATGAAAAAATTATTAAGCATGTTAGCAATTAGCGTATTAATTGCTAGTTGTGGTGAAAAGAAGGAAGAGAAAAAAGACGGTTTTGAAATGAACCGCGCCAAAAAAGAAGTTAAAGCTGAAACTGCCTCTGAAGGAGTACCAGTTGATCTGGATAATGATGGCGTTGGACCGTTTAAAGATATAACTTTTTCAAGCGATATCGATGCTGAGTTAGCTGCAGCTGGAGAAGCTAAATATAGTGCTATTTGCACTGCTTGCCATATGGCAGAACAAAGAATGATAGGCCCTGCGTTGAAAGGTGTTTATGAAAGAAGGAGTCCGGCATGGGTAATGAACATGATTAAAAACCCTGATGGCATGTTGAAAGAAGATCCAATAGCCAAGGCTTTATTGAAGGAATATAACAACGCTATTATGTTGAATCAGAATTTGTCTGATGATGAAACTAGAGCGGTTGCAGAGTATTTAAGAACGCTCTAAAGCTTAGAACTTTTATAAAAATGTCATTTCCTATCAATTAGGGAATGGCATTTTCAGTTTAATAGATTGGGATTTTAAGCACTAATAAAGATTAGATAAATTTTAACAAAATTTTATCCTCTTTCTAGCTACGTCATCGTCTTTATAATAAACAGACCTTAAATCAATCTATTATGGAAGACGTACAGAGTACCCTGAAAGATGGCAGCTTAGTAGAGAAAAAAACTACTGCGCTTCAAAAACGGATATCGCTACGCTATTGGATTGGATGGGGAAGTACTTATAGTCGCTCAAAAAAGAAATAAAACCCGTTTATTATAATTCCCAAATATTAAAGGGACGCGTGATTTCTGAATCGCCATCCTTTTTCACTTTATCAACAACTACCTTATAGGTTGGGTCTTCCAAAACATTTACTTCGATAATGTCATCTGCGTTTTCAAGTAAACGGATACAATCTTTACTTAGATGTTTTAAATGGATTTTCTTCTTCGCTTTCGCATAACGCTCAGTCAATTTATTCAATGCTTCGATACCTGACATATCTGCAACACGGCTTTCTTGAAAATCGATAATTACTTCTTCAGGGTCATTCTGAATATCAAATTTTTCAGCGAAGGCAGTAGTTGAACCAAAAAACAAAGGGCCATATATCTCATAGTGTTTGACACCATTATCATCAATATACTTTCTAGCACGAATACGTTTAGCATTCTCCCAAGAATAGGCTAAGGCTGAAATGATAACACCTAATAAAACCGCTATTGCTAGGTTATGTGTAATCGCTGTAATCAAGGTAACTAATACCATAACAATCACATCAGAATTCGGCATTTTTCGAAAAGTTTTAAAACTTGCCCATTCAAAGGTTCCGATAGCCACCATAAACATCAAACCGACCAATGCCGCCATAGGCAGACGTTCAATTAAACTTGAACCGAACATGATAAAAACAAGCAGCATGACTGCAGCTGTAATTCCGGAAAGACGAGCGCGCGCACCTGAAGAAGTGTTGATTAAACTTTGTCCAATCATAGCACAACCTCCCATTCCGGATAAGAACCCGGAAAGGATATTTGCTGTTCCTTGGGCTACGCATTCTTTGTTTCCACTACCTCTTGTTTCCGTAATCTCATCGATAATGTTCAAGGTTAAAAGGCTTTCAATCAAACCAACTCCAGCGACAATTCCTGCATAGGGAAGAATTATCCAAAGTGATTCCAATGTATATGGAATCTGCGGAATAGATAATGGTGGAAATCCTCCTTTTATAGATTCTCCCTCCGCCATGGTATCTGCAACTGTAAGTGTATCAACTCCAAAACCAATAACGATTGCAGAAACAACCACAATAGCCACCAAAGAGGATGGGACTGCTTTGGTCAATTTCGGAAGCCCCCAAATAATAACCATGGTTAACAAAGTGAGACCAAGCATAATTGCAAAAGGAGTTGTTTCCAACAAAGACTCCGTGCCTTTCTGATAAAAATTCGGAAACTGCGCCATGAAAATGATGATTGCCAATCCGTTAACAAACCCAAACATCACAGGATGTGGTACCAAACGGATAAACTTTCCTAAACGTAATAATCCAGCTCCTATCTGAAGTACTCCAGCAATGATAACCGTTGCAAAAACATAATTCAAAATCGTTTCAGGTTCTATTCCTGGAAAATTTCGTTTCAATTCTAAAATCAATCCAACGAAAATAACAGCTACAGCACCCGTTGCTCCTGAAATCATACCTGGTCGACCGCCAAGTATTGATGTTACCAAAGCCAAAATAAAGGCCGCATATAATCCCGTCAAAGGAGAAAACCCAGGAATCAAAGCGAAGGCAATCGCCTCAGGCACCAATGCCAGTGCCACTGTCAAGCCCGAAAGAATTTCCGTTTTATAGTCTACTTTTTGCTTAAAGTCGAAAAGATTGAGGTATTTTTTCATGCATCGCCAAATTAAGCTGGCAAAAATAGGGCTTATTGCCTTCTTAGCTAACGTATTACCCGAAAAATTAGGTTATTGACTTAGCCTTATGAGCTTTTTTGAATTGTCCGAAACGTCAAATTCACTCTTAATTTTGATACCAATTTGGTGGGAGGCAATCGATGTAACCAATGACTTTGGGTTGTACCTTTCATTAGTAACAAACTTCCGTGTTTAAGATACAAATCTACTCTTTCTTTGGTGTCTTTGTGTTTAAAGGAGAATTTGCGTTCGGCTCCAAAACTCAGTGACGCTATTGCCCCATGTTTCTTTAAATCTTTCTCGCCATCGCTATGCCAAGACATACCTTCGCTTCCATCATGGTAGAGGTTTAAAAGGCAAGAGTTAAAAGTATCTCCGGTTTTTTGTTCAATCATGGTCTTTAATTCGAGTAATTCCTTTGTCCAAGGCAATGCGCGTTTCGTTGTTTTGGAATAGGTATATTCAAAAGGTTCTTCAGCATACCAGGCTACCTTTCGTTTGGTGATAATCTTTTTGCCAAAAATAATCGCTTCATCATTTCTCCACTCTATGGTATTCAACAAAACTTCTAAATAGTGATTTGCCTCACTTTGATTGCATACTTTTCCAAAATAGTTAACGGTTCCATCCTTGGGAAGGAGGTTAATCGTTGAATCAATATCAAATAACTCCATCTTTCCATTTTTTATATTCCATCTTCATACAATGCCCACAAGGGCGATACTTATTTATTAAAGCTTCCTTTTCAGATATAAAGAAAACCCGATTTTCACGTTTCATTCTTAGACCCGATTTACAATCGAGCCTGCCATAAATTTTCAGCTTTTTATTGCCTCCAAATACTATTAAATCTGCTTTTAATTTTGTCCTTAGTTCGGTATCTGATATGTCTTCATGCTGTATCATAGCTTAACTAAGTGCATCGTGAAAAATAACTCCCATGGTATGCCTTTCCCCATTATACAACTCACTAACCCCATGCTTCATATTTACTCTGTAATATCCTTTTTTCCCCTTAATAGGTCTAAAATTAGTGGTAAAAATGAGCATATCACCTTTTTTTGGCTTTAAAACAATGGCTTTGGATTGTGCTCTGGGCATCTGTTGGGTCATAACAAATTCACCACCTGTAAAATCGACATCAGGTTCATTTAAAAAAAATACCGATTGAAGCGGAAAAAACACATCTCCATATAAATCCTGATGCAGGGTGTTGAATCCACCTTTGCCATATTTTAAAATAAGTGGTGTAGGTTTTAATTGATTGTTGTCATGACATTGCGTTTGCAATTCATGGTACGATTTAGGAAATTGTTTATCGATTTTTAAAACCTTCATCCATAGATTAGCGATAGGTGCTAATTTAGGATAAACTTCTTCACGGATGGTCTGAATAATTTTGGGTAAGGGGTAATCAAAATATTTATATTCCCCTAGGCCAAAGCGGTAGCGTTCCATAACTACCGTTTTTCGATACTTGTCTGGCCTCTCATACAAATCAATTAATTCGTGACATTGTATTTCCGAAAGGACACAGGGTATAATCGAATATCCTTTGTCGTTCATATCTGATGTGACCTTTTGCCAATCTATTTCTGCTATTCTAGAACTTAAACTTTCCATAAGGCTATCCATTGATTTTTGCGGCCTCCCAACCAATGATAGCTGATTTTCGCGTGCTTCCCCACATATATCCACCTGAACTCCCCGATGATTGAATTACTCTGTGGCAGGGAATTAAAAATGCGACGGGATTGTTTCCAATAGCAGTTCCTATCGCCCTAGAAGCTTTGGGCTTATCAATTTTTTTAGCAATAGCGCCATAAGTTGATAATTCCCCCATAGGTATTTTTAATAGCGTTTCCCATACTTTAAGTTGAAACGGAGTACCCGTTAAATGCAATTTAATTTGGTCGAGTTTGCTCCAATCGTGCCTAAAAATAAATAGTGCATTCTGCTGTGCTTTATCAACAACCTGATTATAAGTGGCATTTGGAAATCGTTTTTGCAATGTAGCAAATGCGTCATCTTTGTTATCAAAGAAAGCCATATGGCAAATACCTTTTGCTGTAGACGCAACAATGATATTTCCAAATAAGCTTTCAGCAAAACTGTAACTTATAATTAGATTCTCGCCACCGTTTTTAAATTCTCCAGGAGTCATTCCTTCTATATTAATAAATAAGTCATGTAAACGGCTCGTACCGGAAAGACCTGTTTGATGTGCAGTTTCAAATAGTGTAGTCTGTTTATCTTTTAATACTTGTTTGGCATACTCGATGCTAATGTATTGCATAAACTTTTTGGGACTTACCCCTGCCCAATCAGTAAACAAACGTTGGAAATGAAAAGGGCTCAAATGCACACTTTCGGCAATGTCGTTTAAAGAGGGTTGTTCTCTAAAATTTTTCTTGATATAATCTATCGCTTCCGCGATTCGATTATAATTAATTTGTTCTTGCTCAGTCATTTTCTTTGAATTTTATGATACAAACTTATGTTGCTTTTGAAGGTCATAAAACCCGATTCTTGCTGAACTTTTTTACAAAAAAAGCATTTACATAATTCCTCCCGTACTACCGCCATCAACTTTTATGGCTGACCCATTTGTGGCCGAAGAAAGTGGGCTGCTCAAATAAGCGATGGTATTGGCCACCTCATCTACTTTTGCAAAGCGTTGTAGAAGCGAAGATGTTCGGACTTCTGAAAAAAAGTCTTCCTCTACCTCAGCTTTTATCTTGCCATCTTTTTCAGCCGCATTTTCCAAAAATCGTTCTGCTCCTTCCGATAAAGTAGAACCTGGAACGATTGTATTTACAGTTACTCCAGAACTTTTAGTCAATTGCGCCAATCCTCTAGAAACAGCATGTAAAGCCGCCTTTGTCATGCTATACGGAATCATATCAATCGGGACCAAAGTGGCACATTCGCTAGAAACGAAGAGAATTCGCCCCCAATTTTTAGTGAGCATTTTTGGTAGTATATTTTTAGATAATCGGACTCCACTCATCACATTTACTTCAAATTGCCGGTACCAGTCTTCGTCGGTAATTTCAAAAAAAGAACCAGATGAATAGATACCCACATTATTAATAAGAATATCTATTTCTGGAAGTTTGTTCACCAACTCTTCTACCTCGTTTAATTTACTAAAGTCCGTTGCAAATCCAGAAACTGAATTATTGGGAAACTCTTGTTCCAATTTTTGAACTGCCTTAATAACACTTCCTTCTGTTCTTCCGTTTAAAATGACCGAAGCCCCTTCTTGAATTAATGTTTTAGCAGTTGCGTACCCAATGCCCGCAGTAGAGCCAGTAATAAATGCCGTTTTATCTTGAAGTTGTAAATTCATTGTTTACTTATTTTAAACTACCCTGCAATGCCCCACTTACTGAATAGTAGCCACAAGAGCAATACCAATCCGATGAGAATAATAGTAAGCGTTACATCTGAAGACCATTTAAATTTAGGTCGTTCTGCGCGTCTTTGAAAAGTCACTAATTCTAATACTTCAGCAGCTTGTGGTTGTCCTATTTTACTTACTACCATTAATATCACGGCGCAGAATAGGAATAAAAATAGGGCGAAGTGCAGGAAATTAATTCCTAAAAACATTCCCAATAGTGAATCCTGTGTTACGATAATAGTTCCTTCATTGGCTAAAAATTCTGCAACTAATCGAAAAACACCGATAACAAAGCCTACCCATAAGGAAACGATGGCGCCTTTGGCATTAATCCATTTGTAAAATAATCCGAATAAGAAAACTGCGGCAATTGGCGGTGAAATATAAGCTTGTACGCTTTGAAGGTAATGAAAAATTCCGCCGCCCATGAGTGCTTTCATAAAGGGAATCCATCCCAAACTGACAACAACTAAAACGATAGTTGCCAATCTACCAAAACGGACCAAATCCTTCTGAGTGGCATTGGGTTTGTATTTCTGATAAAAGTCGATTGTTAATAGGGTAGAGCTCGAATTAAAGGCGGAAGAAAGCGAGCTCATTAAAGCAGCCAATAGTCCTGCTATAGCTAAGCCTTTTAAGCCCGTTGGGAGGAATCCGTTTATCATCGCCGGCAATGCTTGATCGGCATTTTCCATTGAAAATTCAATTGCTCCTTCTTGTAACAAAGCATAGGCGATTACCCCAGGGATAAAAAATATAAACACTGGAAGTAATTTCAAATACCCTGCAAACAAAGCGCCTTTTCTGGCATTGTTTACATCTTTGGCAGAAAGGGTTCTTTGCACGATATATTGGTCGGTACACCAGTACCAAACCCCTAATATAGGAGCTCCGAAGAGCATTCCTGTCCATGGGTATTCGGTGTCAGCCATGGGACGCCAAAGATTAAAAAATTGTTCTGTTGGCGGATTCCCTTCTTGGGCGGAAGCAGTTGTAATTACGTCTATCATATGATCCCATCCGCCTAGGGCATACAACCCAAAAATGGTTACGGCGATTGTACCCAAAAGTAAGATAAACGCTTGAACCATATCAGTGTAGATTACTGCTTTGAGTCCGCCTAAAACGGTATAAAAACCAGTTGCAACGACCGTAATGATGGCCCCTGTCCAAAATGGGATACCGATGGTTTCAAAGACCAAAGCTCCTGCGAAAATGATAAGGGAGATTTTGGTAACTACATAGGCTAAAATGGAAATTACTGAAAGGTAACTTCTGCATGCTTTGGAGTAACGTTTTTCAAGAAATTCAGGCATGGTGTATACACCCGTACGCAGGTAAAAAGGCACAAATACCCAACCTAGAAGTATCAAAACAAGAGAAGCTATGATTTCGAAATTCGCCATAGGCATATTTCCTCTTGCTCCTGCTCCAGAAACACCTAAAATGATTTCCGAACCAATATTCGAAGCGAAAAGCGATGCTCCAATAACGAGCCACCCCGAGTTTTTCCCAGCTAGAAAATAATCAATTGCGCTGCCTGAATCTGATTTACTTTTCGATGCCCATTGGGCTATCCATAAAATAATTCCAAAATAGATTAGGATAATGGCTATATCCCAAAAGCTGAGGCTTGAAAGCATAGATTAGTGGTTTTATAGTATTCGGTTGATTACCAGTTATTCAAACCTAGGAGTTTTTTCCCTAAATCAGTAAGTTCGGCGGTCTCATATTTGGTTTGTTCCCAGTTTCGAGGATCACCGGGAAAAGCGTAACCTTCGGGTGCAATTCGGTTTTTCCAAGAATTGATTCGCCAATTTCTTAGTTCTTCGTTTTCCTCTTCTGCGGGCATCATAGAAATGTATTGTGCAATTCTAACTTTATCACCTGATTTATTGGGGCGAATTCCATGCGGTTCGGTACTATTGAAAATGAGCAAGTCACCTGCCTCCATTTTCACTTTTACAATTTTATCTTCTAGTTCAGTAATATTAGGTTGAAAGCGGTCTCGGTCTTCAGGCTGTGTCAATTTCCAAGTATCGTAATTTCTATATAACCATGGAATACATTGAAAACCACCCATATTTTCATCAGTTTGGTCCGCTAACGCTAATACGCCCTGAACATTTTGTGGTTTGGTTTCCGGGTCATAGTCCCAATGAATGAAACCTTTTTTCTCCACTCCAGGTTTTAATGGAAAATTCAGGTTTGCCCTGTCTATGGTAACCCATAACTTTTCAGTTCCCCAAACATCTACAAATGCATCGTATACCCTTTGCATTTGCCGATTGTTCCATAAAAACTGATTGTTATATACCTCTACCATTCCTGTTCCTTCCAATTCTTTCATTTGCATTTCTGCACGTGGTGGTGCATACCACGTTTCAGAGTCGTTTGGGTCTTTTTCGTCAAATTCCCATATAAAATCAGCCGTTGCTTTTGCCTGTTCTCTTGGGATGGCATTCTTAATAACAATGTATCCATTGTGCATCCAAAACTTCCAATCTTCCTCACTTAATACCCGCAAAGGTTTTCCATTTGAACGGTCATTTAATTTCTGCTTACTACTTGTAGCTGTGGATGGATTTCCGGGAATTTCTTCATGAGCTTTATTCGCCATCTCCATTTTATTGTTTGAATCCATAGTATAAATATTTTGAGATTACTAATAAATTGATACTATAAAACTAAAAATGAAAATAAAGGAGTTCCACCTCGATATTGATTAATATTTGAACTATATTGATATTTTAAATAATAAATGAGCAAAATAAGGTCAATTTAGGTGCATTAGGTAATGAAGATTCAACTAGAAACAATCAGTCCCGCATCTAAAAGTCCATTTCGACTTTTGCATGACCCCAAACTAAATCATCTCTTCTATTGGCATTTTCACCCAGAGTTTGAGTTGGTCTATATTGAAGGTGCCAGCGCCACTCGACATGTCGGAAATCATATTTCTCAATTCACAGAAAGCGACCTTGTTTTGATTGGTTCCAATATTCCACATTTGAATTTCGACCATGGCGTTACCACCACTTATCGCAAAGAAGTCTTACACATAAAACCTTTTTTCAAGGAGCAATTCATTTCACAAATGCCCGAGTTACTTAGTATTGAACGATTGCTAGAACTCTCTAAATACGGAATTGCTTTTACCGGATCTACGAAAAAAGAAGTTAGTGAATTGTTGAAGGAATTACATTTATTAGCGCCTTTCGAATTCTTTATGCAGTCGGTTACGATTCTGAAGAAATTGGCGCAAAGTAAGGAATTTGAATTGCTGCATACCAAACCCTATATAAATCGATATAGTAAAAAGGAACAGGAGCGCATTCGTCAAATTTACGCAATGATTGATGAACGTTATCAATACAAAATAACGGTTGATGAAGTAGCCGAACTTTGCAATTTGACCAAGCCCGCTTTTTGTCGTTATTTCAAAAAGGCAACGGGAAATACTTTTATTAGTTTTCTTAATCAGTATCGTATTAGTCAGGCCAAACGGTTATTATTAATGGGAAGGAATATTAGTGAAACCTGTTACGAATGTGGTTTCGAAAGTCTTTCTTATTTTAATCGGACCTTCAAAAAAGTTACTGAGGAAAATCCTTCTGAATTTAAAAAGAGGCATTTGAGCTTCAAATGACCATACAAGAAAAAACCCCTCGACATTTCTGTTCGAGGGGTTTTCTAACTAAATAACCAACCAAAAATTGTTTATCTCTTTCTACTTCGTTTGACCTTCATTTTAGGATTCGAAGTCTTTGTTCTTTTCTTAGCAACCGCGCTTTTGCCCGATTTCAAGTACTGCTGATATCCTCGTCCTTTAAACTCATATACCGTTTCACTTGAAGGATGGTACAGCTCGATAGTACTATCATTAATAACGTAAAGCTCGAAGTAATCATTGCCCATAAAGTCGTAAGCAAGTGTTAAAGTTTTGAGCGTTTCATCGTTTTCTATGTCATACACCTGATAATTTCCGACGAAATCCCACTGTAGGTTTGAAATCGATGTTCCTACTTCGTCAATTGAGGACCGAAAAGTTTCTACATTGAACTGCAAGAAATTCTCATCATCAAAGTCATTTAGAGCACCTTCTTCACTCGTAAATGTTTTTTCCCAAGCATCATACTCTTGTAAAAAGAAGTTGATATTATCATAGAACACGGTATCATAATCGAAATTTCCTATTTGATACCCATTCAGGAAATACGACGTTCCAGAACGAGGGTCTCTTACTTCTATGGTATTTCCGTTTACTGCAAAAATATCCAATAGCCATAATCCGTCAACATCGTGATTGATTTCTACAGTTCCGCGAAGCGTACCATAACTGCCGACATCAATTCCGAAACCATTTCCGGTTTTACCGATACCTACAATATTGTTATTTGCGTAAACCGTCCCATTATTAAATGAAACTGTGAATGCGCGTTGCAAGAAAGGTACTTCGCCATTTCCTCTGGTAGCATTAATATCAACATACCATAAATCGTATGACTGCAAAACTTGATCTGTATTGAAAGCTGATTCTTCAATAAAGTCATCTTGAATAATAGTCTCTGTATAACACGAAGTCATCAAAGTTCCTATAAGAATAAGTCCGAAGAGTAGTTTAGCTTTCATATGCATCAATTTAATTGTTCCTAAATGTCATATGTAATTCGTCAATCAAAATTCTAGCTGTGTTTAAAACTATCATGACTCATTTCATAATAAACGTATTTAAATTCTTTTTACTAAAAACAATCTCCGTGCCATTTTTTATAAATACCTGTTTATCAGTATTTAAGGTTTCATTTTAAGAATTGCTTAGCTTTGAATCTTAATTCAATGGAAGAATGGATAAAATGAAGTTTGGGGTTTTAGGCGGTGGAAGCTGGGCTACAGCAATTGTAAAAATGCTTACTGAAAATCAGGATAAAGTAGCCTGGTATATGCGGAATTCTGACGCCGTAGCTTACATTAAAAAGGAGAAACATAATCCGAATTATCTCACTGCTGTAGAATTTCGTACGGAACAATTGAGCTTAACCGATAATATCAATGAGGTCATACAATCTACAGATGTACTCATTTTTGCTATTCCATCAGCTTTTTTAGAAGCTGAATTACAAAAATTAACTACGTCCATTCACGATAAAATTATCTTTTCAGCTATAAAAGGTATTGTACCCGAAACCGGGTTAATCGTTGGTGAACATTTTCATGAAATCTATAAAATACCTTTTAAAAATATCGGAGTGATTACCGGGCCATGTCACGCTGAGGAGGTGGCTTTAGAGCGACTTTCTTACTTAACCATAGCTTCTGCAGATGAAGAAAAAGCGAAGCTAGTCGCTAATAATCTGAGTAGCCATTACATCAAAACAAAAATCTCGGATGATATCATTGGTACTGAATATGCGGCAATGCTAAAGAATATCTATGCCCTAGCAGCTGGTATTTATCACGGATTAGGTTACGGAGATAATTTTCAAAGCGTATTGATGAGCAATGCCATTCGTGAAATGAAACGCTATATCAAACGCGTACATAAGATGAAACGCAATATCAATAATTCAGCTTATCTAGGGGATTTGCTAGTGACCGGATATTCTACTTTTAGTCGAAATCGTATGTTCGGAAATATGATTGGAAAGGGTTATGCGGTCAAAAGTGCGCAAATGGAAATGAAAATGGTGGCAGAAGGATTTTATGCTGCTAAAACTGCCTTTGAGCAAAAATCAAAATTCAGCAAGAAGGTTGAAACTCCGATTATTGATGCTGTTTATAAGGTTCTGTATGATAGGGAGAATGCGAAGCGGGTTTTTAAAGAGTTGACGGATAAACTGGATTAATTTTCACACAATAGTATAAAGTTCCTTCCCCAGAAAGGGGAAGGAGCGTATTTATTTAAACCCTTTCCATCGAAAAATCAGAATGTTCTTTCAACTCCCTATTTAACTCCTCTTTCCACTCTTCTAGCTGAGCATCATCAACCTTATAAATTGATTTAAATTCCTGCAAAACCGGCTCCATCAGTGAGCGAACGCTATCAATATCAAAATATAAACGTCCTGTTCTGCGGATGAAGAAATCCATCGGATTTTGCACCATTTCATAGTCGATTCCAAAATGCAATTCTGCTTTTGCCATACGAACATACAAGTCTTCATCTTTTAGAGAAGCATAGTTTTCTAAAATGATTTCTGTTTGCTTCCCATAATTCGTTACCAAAAACCAGGCATCGTGTTCTGTAAAGCCATCACTTTTGATACGGTCAAAAATTTCAGCCATATATTTCTTAACATGCTTGAATTTTTTGAAATCGACATTACCTGCTAACGGAATTTCATCAGTAAAGCATTCTTTCAACTTTGTACCATCTTCTTCAATCTTTTTTGCAATTCGGTCCACGACTCGTTCTGCCATTTTTCGATAGCCGGTAAGTTTTCCTCCTGCAATGCTGATTAAACCCGTATCAGAAGTAAAAATCTCATCTTTTCGAGATAGCTCTGAGGCCGATTTCCCTTCTTCATGGATTAAGGGACGTAATCCTGCCCAAGAAGAGACGATATCTTCCATCTCCAAATTAATCTTTGGAAACATGTTATTGACCGCCGACAAAATATATACCGCGTCCGTTAAATCAGTCCGTACATCGTCTTTATCATTATTATAATTTGTGTCAGAAGTTCCCACATAAGTAGTTTTTCCCCGTGGAATTGCAAACATCATCCTGCCATCTGGAACATCAAAATAAGTGGAATGCTTTAGCGGAAGTTTTTCATAGGGAAATACCAAATGAACTCCCTTCGTCAAATGCAAACGTTTTCCTTTTTTAGAATTGTTTACACTTCTCAATTCATCAACCCAGGGGCCGGCGGCACTAATCACATATTTGGTTTTGATAGTAAAGTCCTCACCGGAAATCTCATCCATGATACTTACTCCCGAAATCTGATTATCAGTATACTCGAAATCTTCAACCGAAGCATAATTCAAAGCAGTAGCCCCAAATCGCAAACTGGTTTTTATATTTTCAATAGTTAGTCGAGCGTCATCGGTTCGATATTCTGCGTAGTAACCTGCACCTTTTAATATTTTCTTCGGAAGTAAGGGCTCCAATTTTAAAGCCTCCTTTTTCTCTAACATTTGGCGCTTATCATCTCCGGTAACTTGGGCCAGAATATCATATACCTTAAGTCCAATAGATGTTAACCATTTACCGTAGGAGCCATTCTCAATCAATGGCAATAGCATCTTTTCAGGAAGCACCAAATGAGGCGCTAATTTATGTACGATTGCTCTTTCAGAACCAACTTCTTTTACCAACCAAAAATCAAATTGCTTTAGGTATCGGAGCCCTCCGTGAATTAGCTTAGTAGATTTACTGCTTGTCCCTGAGGCAAAATCGTTCTTTTCAACTAAAGCAACTTTCAACCCACGAGACGCAGCGTCTAATGCGATTCCTCCACCTGTAATTCCACCACCGATTACAACTAAATCGAATGCCTCAGTAGAGAGTTTATCGACAGTATTTGCTCTGTCTAGATTAGAGAATTTTATGTTTTTACTCATTCTTAATTAGTCGTCATTGAGAGGAGCTTTTCGCGACGTGGCTATCTGCCTACTCATAGTTCATACTATTGTAAGTGCTCTTAACAAACGGATTGCTTCATTGTCGTCCTTCGAATCCGCTCAGGATGACAATTCGCAAAGACGTCTTCTATTGCTCCTCCCAACCTTTGGTTCTTTCAACCGCCTGCTGCCATTTCCCGTACAAACGTTTTCTTTTTACTCTATCAAAAGTGGGTTTGAATATTTTGTTCATTGGGCGATTTTGGTCTACGTCTTCTTGTTTCCAAAGTCCGACTTGGATGCCAGCTAAAAAAGCCGCACCGATAGCAGTAGATTCAATTACCTCGGGACGATGGACTTCAGTATCTAAAATATCCGCTTGAAATTGCATGAGGTGATTGTTCGCACAAGCGCCCCCGTCTACCCGAAGATTTTCCAGTTGAATTCCTGAGTCATCTTCCATGGCTTTTAAAATATCTTTGGTTTGATAGGCCAATGATTCCAAAGTTGCTTTTGCCAAATGTGCTTTGCCGGTATCCCGTGTTAATCCGAAAACAGCGCCACGCGCATACATATCCCAATAGGGAGCTCCTAAACCTGCAAAAGCTGGAACGACATATACGGGATTTTCACCCTCCACAGAGTCTGCTAAGGCTTCCGTTTCTTTGGCATCCTTTATTAATTCAAGTCCGTCACGTAACCATTGTACTGCTGCACCGGCTATGAAAATACTTCCTTCAAGAGCATAAGTTACTTTTCCGTCAAGTCCATATCCTATTGTGGTTAATAATCCGTTTTTGGAGAACATCGGTTTTTCACCCGTGTTCATCAGCATAAAACAACCAGTTCCGTAGGTATTTTTAGCGGTACCTTCTTTAAAACAAGCCTGACCAAAGAGCGCAGCTTGTTGGTCACCAGCAATTCCAGCAATGGGTATTTTAACCCCATCTAATTCATAATCCCCAAAATAATGTGCGGAAGGTTTTACTTCGGGCAACATACTTTTCGGAATTCCTAAAGCTTTAGTCAGTTTATCATCCCATTTCAGATTTACGATATCATAAATCAAGGTTCGAGAAGCATTGGTATAATCGGTAACATGACTTGCACCATTTGTCATATTCCAGACCAACCAAGTATCAACAGTGCCCATCAACAAATCTCCATTTTCAGCTTGTTCTTTTGCTCCACCTACATTATCGAGAATCCATTTCACCTTTGTTCCAGAAAAATAGGAATCGATTACCAGTCCTGTGGTTTGTCGCACATGTTCGGTAAGTCCATTATTCTTCATGTTCTCGCAGATATCTGCCGTACGTTTATCTTGCCAAACAATTGCATTGTAAACAGGTTCTCCCGTATTTTTATCCCAAACAATAGTCGTCTCTCGCTGATTGGTAATTCCGATAGCCTTAATATCCGAAACACTTATATTTTGCTCCTGTATCAATTGTTTCAGAACACCCATTTGGGACTCTAAAATCTCTTTGGGGTCATGTTCAACCCATCCTGATTTCGGGAAAATCTGTTTGAACTCCTTTTGAACCATGCCTTGAATGGCTCCTTCCTGGTCAACCAATAAGGCTCTTGAACTTGTAGTTTCTTGGTCTAAAGAAATGATGTATGACATATATGCAATTTTTAGAATGCCAATATACACATAAAGTAGCATATAGTAGCACAGATATTTAAACTAAATATAAGGGTTTCTTATTCAGGGACAAAGTACTCAAGACTACTCTATCGTTATCGTAACACTAACTTCATTTCCGAGGGCATCTACAACGGTAATTTTGTGTCTTCCCAAGTCGGGAATTAGTCCGATTTCATGAAAATCTTTGGTTTGTGAAATGAAACGGTCGTCTAAATACCAGTACACTCCAGTTTCAGGCTTTGCATGGGCCAGTTTCAAGACCACTTCATTTTTTTCGCCATTAAAATTCTTCGTTAGCGAAATACGACTTCCGTTCTTCGGATAAATGAATTCCATCGGTGGGGCATTGGTGCTTTTACAATCGTTTCGAAAAGGAGGTAAGGGTTTATAGAGAGGATGGGTTCTTTTGTAATAAAACTCCATTAATGGAGGAAGAGAAAACCAGGATTCAGAAATAGCTGTCGACAAATCAACACAGGATGAATTTACACGGAATTGCTTCTGCACATCTAATTGAACCATTTGGTGAAAGTTACAGGCATTTACGTAATTCGGCTTATTCGGAATAGAAATGGTTTTCCTCGGACAGCTATCCGTTGTTAAATATCCACTCTTGGCACACACATCAATATCGACAAATTCATCAAAGGGCTTTTGAAACCAATCACTTCTCGGAAGCACATCAAAAACATCGAACAAAATGGGCGCGGCGCTGGTCACTCCTGTAACATTAGGTCGCCCTTCTCCGTCCGCATTTCCCACCCAAACTCCTACTACATAATCAGTGGTTACTCCGATGGTCCAAGCATCTTTGTTACCGAAACTTGTACCTGTTTTCCAAGCAATTTCTTTACTGCTATCATAAAATTCCCATGACTCATTTCCGTCGGGCCGGTTGACTTCTTTCATCGCTTCGAAAGTGAGGTAAATACTAGCCGCATCAAAAACTGTTTTATTTGTGGATTTTACCCCGAAGTCCAAAACTTCCTTTCCGAAGGTAGGCTCTGTAAATTCCTCAGAAAAGTATTCACTTGAAGTTGCATTAAAGTGATTCAAAGTTGAGGCCAAATTCATGTAGGTTTTACACAAATCCCAAAGGTTGCTTTCTGCACCACCAAGAATTAAAGTTAGTCCGTAATGGTCTGCTGTTTGGTTTAATCCTCCGAGTTGAAAAACATCCAATTGGTCTCGAAATTTTGCCAATCCGTAGGATTGTAAAAGTCGCACTGCCGGAATATTCAGTGACCTCGCCAAAGCACTTTTAGCCTGAACCGCACCACTATAATCTTCATTAAAATTTTCAGGAGTATACCCTGCTATTTGAGTCGGCACATCAGGCACCAACATATCTGGAATCAATTCGCCTGCATCTAACATAGCAGCATAGAGTAAAGGTTTTATTGTACTTCCTGTGCTTCGATTTGCCTGCACCATATCAACATCTTTCTGATTCTCTTTGGTGGTTTGGGTATTTCCTACGTAACTCAATACTTCCTTTGTGTTTACATCTAAAACCAAAACTGCAGCATTATGTACTTGATTTTGCCGCAAGCTTTGATGGTATTTTTGGACTATGGAATTTACATTCTGTTGTAGATTTTCATCCAAAGAACTTTTAATCCGTTGCCCTTTGGCATTTTTTGCAATTTGCTCTACCAGATGGGACGCAATTTTCGGTAAGGGATAGGGTTTCAGAGGAAGCGCCTCCAATAAAGCTAAGTGATAAGTTGTACTATCGATATATTTTTCGGCAAGTAGTTTTTTAAGCAAGCGATTTCGTTTGTCCAATAACCGTTGCTGATTCTTCCCTGGATAAATCAAACTTGGGGCATTTGGCAAAACAGCAAGTGTGGCAGATTCTGCCCAAGACAATTGATGCGGTTGTAAGCCGAAATAGCGCCAGGAGGCTACATCTAGGCCGACCACATTTCCTCCATACGGCGCATGGCTTGCATAGAGCTTTAAAATATCTTCTTTAGAATGCCGAAACTCCAAACGTGTCGCCAAAATCAATTCAATAAGCTTCTCGAAATAAGAGCGATTTTGATTTCTTGATAATCGAACAACCTGCTGTGTCAAGGTGCTACCACCACGAACAGTCTTTCCAGCAGAAATATTTGAACCAATAGCCTTGGCCATCGAAACAGGATTGAATCCAAAGTGTTTATAAAAATATGCGTCTTCAAATTGCAGCAAACAGGTCTCAAACTTCCTAGGTACACTATCGATTACCGGAAAACGCCATTGACCATCATCAGCAATTTTGGCCCCTATTAAGGTCCCTTGACGGCTTTCGACTACGGTGGCTGTTGGTGTTTTGAATAACTCTTTGGGAAGACAGTAATAGTAGGCGATGAGAAGAATGCCAAAAAGTATAAGCTTTTTCGGGTGTTTGCGAGCGAAGCGATGTACCCTATCTTTCAAAGTCATACTCCCTTTCTACCAGACAAATGCGCACTTTATACCAAGAATACCAATCTTTGATTCCCTTTTGCTGAGCAAATAGATGGTCTGTATTTGCTTTCCACTTGGCGATTGCTTCCAGACTTTCCCAATAACTAATTGAGATTCCCATTTCTTCTCGTGCGCTTTCGAAATCTAAATAACCTGATTGTTGTTTGGCCAAATCTTGCATCTGTTGTGCCATTTCAGCATAGCCCACATTATCATCTCCTGTAAGGTTTGAAGTAAAAATTACCGCGTAATAAGGGGTTATGGGTTTCATTACATTCATTAGGTTATATACTCTTTTTCAAGAAAGTAAGATACGATAGCCTCCTTCATAAGCACCGATTGCTCTCCTGCTTTTAAAGGCGGTAACTCCTCCTTAACTGTATAGTGAGGCCAACTATCTTCATCGAAATGTGAAAACTCATAGAAACCATAGGGCTCTAACAAACGACATATCGCGATATGCATTAAATCAAGTTTATGGTCTTTTTTAAACTTTCTATGGTATTGCCCCAATTCTTGAACTCCCACCAAATAGATAATGGCATCAAGTTCCAAATCATCGCCATCGGCGAATTGATTTGATAGTTTTTCAACCAATTCTCCCCAGCGTTCTTTTAAAACTATATCTCTTGACATCTTACTTTTTTAAGGTCTTTCCCCACTAATGGGTGCAGTGGCATAAAGGTACAAATCAAAGTTCTATATTTGTGAAAACGCTTCACTTATGAGCTTCTTGGATATCATTTTAGGATTATTGCTTGCCTACGGATTGTACAAAGGTTTAAAAAACGGACTTTTCGTAGAATTGGCCTCTTTAGTAGCCTTAATCGGAGGGATTTTCGGGGCTATTCATTTTTCATATATCGCTGGAGACTACCTGTCGCAAAATATGGAATGGGATGAACGTTATATTAAAATCGCAGCTTTCGTCATTACCTTTTTTGCCATTGTTATTGGTGTTAACCTAGCGGGAAGGTTTATGACCAAAATAGCTGATTTTGCGATGTTAGGGCTGTTGAATAAAGTTGCAGGCGGTTTATTCGGCACTCTAAAAGTGGCTATAATTCTTGGTGCACTACTCATATTTATTGAAAGAGTCAATGCGTCAGTGGGGCTTGTAAAAAATGAGACGAAGCAAAATTCTGTACTCTACGGACCTGTTAAGGAGATCGGAGCTTTCATTTTCGATGCGGTATTACAGCAAAGTGAAAACCCTGAGGAAAAGCTGCAATAGATAACACTCTTGAATTGAAAAATAAAGGCGTAACGAGGATTCGATAAGAACTGTGAAAAACAGCTTTTCCTTCCGGATAAAAAAACCACGCAAATTGTAAGAAGACTACTAAGTATTTGCTCTACATAGATTTTCAAAGCACTTAACCGACCAAAAGCACCATCTACCTCGTACATCAATTATCTTGGCAATGAGAATTTGAAAATGAGGATTAGTGGGAAAATTTAAAGAATCAGAGTTTTTTCATGAGGCTATTCATGAAATTAACTATCCATTTGGGGATTTCTACCTTTTAGATGGTTTTGTTGTTGCAGAAGTTTATGAGGGAATTACTTTTAACTGGGAAGACCATGGTAAAAAGGTGGTCGAAGATATTACATATCTATACGACTCTTATGGTCAAGATCTCATTCTGATAGCCAATCGAATCAACCCCTATTCTACAAAACCCACAGACTGGAAGAAGTTTTTCCAACACAGATATACTTTAAAAGGATACGCAGTTGTCAGCTATTCAAAATACGGAAATTCTATTGCGCTTATCGAGAAGTGGTTTATCAGAACAAGAACCAAAAGATTCAAATCATTGGGAAATGCCATTGAATGGGCCAAGGGAGTTTCTGGTAGTCGGATGGTTTCTTAAGGGGAAAATCTTATCTCAAAACAAATCCGTTTTTCATGGGGTCATTTGGGTCGATACAAAAAGTATGTTGCCCGGTGATATGGGCGGTTCCTTCTACTTGAGGTACGACTGCCATAAAAGGACCATAGTACTCTTCAGATACTACAGAACCTTTAAATACCGAACCCGTAATGCTTTCGATAGTCATGCTTTCTCCAAAGTCAATTTCATTTCTGGCTTTATGAATGGCCATTCTTCCAGATACTCCTGAACCAGTAGGGCATCGGTCAACTTCTCCCTCTGCAAAAATGCAAACGTTTTTACTATCTATTTCGGGTTTATCTGAATTACCGATAAAAATCGTTCCGTAAAGGAAACTTAAATCTTCCTCGAAGGGATGCAAGATTTCAGGGTCTTCTTGCATTACCGCTTTTTTGATATTCATTCCCGCGGAAATTAGAGAACGATACGAATCACTACTTAATTCAAAATTAAAACTGTTCTTTTCCATATCAACATAGACATAAAATGCTCCACCATAAGCCAAATCGTACGTAACTTTTCCCAAGCCTTGAACCTCGACCGTTCTCTCCAAACCGACTACAAAACTGGGCACGCAATGAAATCGTACTCCGGTAACTTTTCCATTCTTCACAAGGACAAAGGCAGTAATGCGTCCGCAAGGGGCATCTATTTTTAATTGATTATCACCCTCGTTTACTTCTATCCAATTCATCTCAACTGCCAAAGTAGCTATCGCTATTATGGCATGACCGCACATGGTACTATAACCTTCATTGTGCAAAAAAAGAATTCCAAAATCACCTTCTTCATCATTTGGCGGCACCAAAATACAGCCATACATATCAGCATGACCTCGGGGTTCAAACATCAAGGTCATTCGCAAATGGTCGTAGTTTTCCTTGCAATAGCGACGGTAATCTAAAACAGAACTTCCTTTTAACTCCGGAAAACCGGAAACAATTACACGTAAAGGTTCTCCACCAGTATGCATATCAATCGTCTTGATTTGAAGCCAAGCTGCGGGTGGATTGAAATCTGTTTGCCTCAGGATATTTTGATAGGTGCTACTCATGAGTAAATTTTTCGTAATAATAGGATGCTGCCACCAAGTCTTCAAGCGCATGACCTACGGATTTAAAAAGCGTAATTTCCTTATCATTGGTTCTTCCCTTTGTTTTTTTCAAACACAGTGAAAATAAATTTCCCTTGATATCTTTCTCTTTAAGGATTCCTTCTTCCATTGGAATAAAAATATCTCCGCTTTCTTTTCGTCCTCCAAAGGAATCGACAAAGACAGAAGCTTTTTTAATAACCTCATCATCGGCTTCGCGCATATCTTGTTTGTAAGCTCCAACCAAATCAATGTGTTGCCCTTCTTTGAGTAATTTTCCGAGGACCAATGGGGTATTCGAAAGGGTCGCACTAGAAATAATATCAACTTCACTTATTTTTTCGTCAATGGAAGCTATAGCTTTACAATTGAAAGTTTCATGTTTTAGTGCCTCACAAATCGTTTCTGCCTTTTCTTGATTTCGCCCCCAGACAAAAACTGTATCGATTGGTCGCACACTAGCATGTGCCCGAATCAAGTTAGTGGACAACACCCCAGTTCCAATCATTAATAATGAGGTCGAATTCTCTTTTGATAAAAATGCAGATGCCAAGGCAGAACTAGCGGCGGTGCGTTTAGCCGTCATCTCTTTAGCTTGAAATGTAGCTTTTACAGTTCCCGTAACGGCGTTCATCAAAATATAGATGGCATGAACTGAAGGCAAACCAAACCTTTCATTTTCAGGACTCACTGTCGCAATTTTTACTCCGGCTTCTTTCCCAGAATGCCATGCTGGCATTAAAAGTAAAGTAGAATCAACGCCTGTTTCAGGATTTGGAAAAAGATGATGGTGTCGATTTGGAATGTTGATATCCTCAGAAGCAAAACCTGATTTTAAAGCTAGAATAAGTTCTTTAAAATTGGTATTAGCTTTTATAAAATCATCGTTGACTTGAACGGTTGGTTCCATATTCTAAAAATATGGAATTCTATCCTTAGAACAATCTTAAATAGAAGTATTGAGGCTTCCTAACTATAAAGAACACCCCGGCTGCGCCACCTTTACTTCGACTTCGCTCAGTACAGGCCTCAAAAGGGGAATACTCAAAATCGATACTAGTTATCACTTCGTGCTTCAAGCATCTAACACCCAATTTTTATTTCACCACCTCGACCCATTGCCCCTTGGTTCGAACTATATAATCATTATCGTACATAGCTTCTGCTTGAATTCCTGGCAAATAGTACTTACCTAAATACGAAGCATTCAAGAGAATTCTAAAAGTTTTGGTTTCGTTGCGTTTCATATCAAAATAGAAATTCGCACGGTCATCTCGTAAATCAGTATAGGTCACTTGGTTTTGCGCAAAGCTTCCAAAATCAGTGAAACGGGTGTTCACGATTTCCCATCCGCTAGGGAAGATTTCTGTTAGTGCCATATCCTTTAATCTATTCGATGACGTATTGGTCAAGGTTACCTCGGCTACGAAATCTGTTCCTTGGGTAATCGAACTTGGGTCTAGAATCGAACCGTTTCTACCCTTGAAAACTAAGGTTGCTGCCAAGTTCTTCTGAACTGTTTTTTCTTCTCCCACAGGAAGAATTCCACTATTCACGATACTCACATAAACTGTATTACTTTCTTGGTTTTTAACGGTAATACTATTGCTTCCTTTTTTGATTTGAATAGGTCTATTGGCAAGTGTTTTCTCCGTCCCTACATTTTCAGATTTTCCGTTTACCGTAAGGCTGGTTTTGATTCCTTTTCCGCCAATCATTTCGGCAAATTTGGCCATTGCCATCAAACTATAGGATGTACTTTGCGTACTCATATATCTTTTGTCCGAAAGATTTTTGGCGATGGTTTTTGCTAATTCTTGAGCCTTGGTTTTATCTTTCATCAAGACATAAGTTTCTAAAGCCATTGCTCTATTTCGGTCCGATGAGCCGTAGGTATAGTAATGATATTTGTTATTCTCTACATCTAATCTTGCCGTGCTTAAAATCTTTTTCGCCACGTTGGCCTGACCGATAATTGCATAAGCTGCAGCTAATCGGAATTTACCTTCATTTGAAACTCCTGAACTCTCTCGCAAACGGTTCATACTAGCTACATCAGCGTTACCCGAAAGTGCTAGGGTGTATAGACGATAGGCTTGTGCTAAATCTGAATTGCTTCCCGCTCTCCATTGTTTTGCAACACCTTGTTGGTACTTTACCCAACTCGATTTGAATCCGATAGGTAAAACATAACCTTTCTTTTCAGCTTCTAGCAAAAAGTGTCCGGCATAGGTGGTTCCCCAATCGTTGACATAGTTTTGACCTGGCCAATAAGAGAAGCCGCCATTGGGTTTTTGAAATCCTCCTAAACGCTTGATGCCTCTATCGATATTTTGTTGGATGCGTTTTTTCTTGCTGGCTTCTACGTCAAAAACATCGGATAAGAACAACTGTGGAAATGCTCCTGAAGTAGTCTGTTCAACGCAACCATGTGGATAGCGAATCAAGTATTTCATTCGTCCATTAAAGTTCATCGGAGGCAAAGTTGAAAATTCGATTTCTGCGGAATTACTTCCTGCAATTCCGAAGGTTTCTAGATTGATGGTTTGACTTCCGTTGCCATCAAGAATTACCTCTGTTACTTCGGATGTCACCGGATTCGGATTCACTACATCAATCGGAATTTCAAAAGATGCTTTTTCACCTCCACCGGAAGCTTCGACAACTACTTTTCCTATTCCCGAGAAATCGGAAACATTCAATTGAAAATAGGCCATCTTTTCATCTGGCTGGGCAAAAGTCAGTTTTTGAGTTTGTTCGCCTTCGATACTAAATGCTTTGTCTTGCTTGATTTTCAAAGTCACATTTTTGACTTTCTTTTCCATCGCAAAAACCGTAACGGGAAGTGTCACTTTTTCACCTGGAGTAATCTTTCTAGGCAAAGAGGCCAAAATCATTAATGGTTTGCGAACGGGAGTAGTCTTTTCAACTTGCCCATAAGCTTCTTTTTCATAATCACCAGCTATCACCATTGTTCTCACGGAACCAATGTATTTCGGAATCTTAATTTTATGAGACTTGGTTTCTCCCTTCTCTAAACTAAAAGGTCCGAGATGCACCACCATGGGTTCAAAACGGTTGGCTTTTTTGTTTTTCGCTCCAGCTAATTCGCCATCACCACCAATAGCAAATACTTGGTCAATTCTTCCACCAAAAGCGCCAATGACATCGTCATAGACATCCCAGGTTTTTACTCCTAGTGCTTCCTTGGCGTAGAATGTATTCCACGGATTTGGCGTTTTAAATCGAGTTAAATCCAATAATCCCTCATCAACAATTGCAATGCTGTAGGTCATTGCTTTTTTATTCTTCTCATTAACATTAACCGTAATTGTTTCTTCAGGACGTAAGACATCTTGCATTGAAACCACAGGTTCCAGTTTCGTGTTTTGGTCTTCTACATTGATTCCTGTAACGCCGTACATTCGAATTGGAGAATCATTTTTCGTCGTCGCATGAGGTTGTAATGATGAAATATTGATGAACACATTTGGGGTGTAAAGCTCAGTAATTGGTAATTCGAATTTCGTTTCGCCTTCAACGGTCTCCACCCACATTGATTCCAAAACTTCGCTCCCATTTTCAACGGTAACTAAGGCTCTTCCACCAAATGAACTTGGGAAGGTAACTGTAGCCGTTTCACCAACATTATAGGTTTCTTTATCTGTTGAAAACACCAACATCGTAGCCGCAGAAGGGTCCCCTTTTCGAGATTTTCCTGCCCAACCAGGCCAATCGATATAGATTGTTTTTCCGGTAGCGTGGCCCCCGTTTGGATCTTCAACACGGACTAAATATCTCCCCCAATCAGGATATTTTAATTCAAACTCAAATTCACCTTTTCCTTGGGAGTTAGTATTAATCGTCTTCTCAAAAAGCAAATCGCGGTATTGACTGCTACTATAGGATGAAAGGTTATCGGAAGAAGTATCCCACCACCATCTCCAGCTTACTTTGAAGATGGATACTTTTAAGTTTTTCGCTGCTTTGGCCTTGCCATTTTCGTCAACAGAAACGACCTCGAATTTATGCTTTACATCCGTAAGGAGCATTCCTCTTGTCTTATCTCCTTTGGGTGCATTCAGTCCGATATAGGTATTATATGGAGAATAGGGTTTCGTGAATACATCTGTGCTGAAATCACCTCCATTTTCATAAACTTTGGTGATGAATGCCGCATTTAGCATTCCAGGGGCCTTACTCGTCAATTGCGGATTAAGGCTAAAACTAGCTTTCCCTTCACCATCTATTTTGCTATCAAAAACAACTTGGTCTTCCGAAGAGAAACGGCGCGTTGGGTCATCAAAAATATAGCCTGGAAAAGTCTCAAATTTTGTAGTTGCCGGATTGAACTTTGCCGTAATATCTGCTTTTAGGTTTTTAGCAATGGCACCGTGCAACCATTTCACTTCCATATCACCTTTGATAGGTTTCGAGCCATTCAAGACCTCAGCGTCAAAGTCCGTTTTAATTTTTAAACGATTTGGTTTGATAGTTTCAATCTTGATAGTTTTGGTGAAGGTTGCTCCACCCACAGAAACTTTAGCTAACCAATTTCCGGTAGGCGCATTTTCATCGGTTTTGATGTCAAAATGGAAGAAATTATTAAGTCCGTTTTTAGAAACTTTGCGATGTACGACCTTGTTATACGGGTCCATCAACTCCAGTTTCACAGGATGTCCTGCAGGTAATTTATTCGCATTATCATTCAACATAAAGGATAAGAATATTTTATCCCCAGGTCGCCAAACTCCCCGTTCTCCGAAGATGAAACCTTTAATCCCTTTTTGCAAACGTGTGCCTGAAACATTGAATTTGCTGATGGAAAGTGCGTTTCCATCATTCAATTTCACGTAATTCTTTTGTCCGTTATTTTCAACTACAGCGAAAAACGCAACTTTTTCAGAATCGAAAATAGCGGTACCCTCAGCATCTGTATTTACATAACCTACAGACTGTTGCTGGAAGTTATAAAAGGTAACTTTTGCTCCAGCGATGGGGTTTGTATTTAAAATATCGCTAACAGCAATGAAGTAGCTTTTGTTTACGCCTCTTTTAATGGTAACGCCAATATCTGTAGCTAAAACATTTGTTCCTATTTTCTTGTCGTAGTAATAGGACTTGTCACAGGGGTTGTCTCGTTCGTTCCAATTGTATCCGTAATAGCCATAATCGTCGTAGTAGTTTTCGATACCATCCCAAGAGCTATCTTCCTGTTCTTCATCAAAATTATCATCATCATCTTCTACTGGGTCGAAATTCGTAGCGTCACATTTATAGGTACTGTATGCAGGGCGGTAATTGAATTCAACGCGATACATCGCTCCGACTTCTGGAGAAATCAACGCGCTTAAATCTATGGCATGGGCTGCCCATTTACCCGTCGATGCTGATAAATTATTTTCAAGAACAATCTTTTTTCTAGCAATTGGTCGTGCAACACTTCGAAGGTTAGAACTTCCATTGATATTGTTGCTCTGCAAAAACTGAAGCACATTGTTCTCAAAGATTTTAAAAACAGAAACATCTACCGCCTTTAGGTTTACCGCTTCGAAATTGATTTTTAAATTGTTCGAAGAAGGTAGAATCGTCCCATTAGAGAGTAATCTAACTTGAGGTTTGAGCTGTTCGAAAGCTACATACTGTTCGAACTTGTTCTTGAGTTTATAACCATCTTCACTTTGAATACCTTGTAAGACTTCCAACTTGGCAGAGCCTTTCAATTCTGCAGATGGGTATAGTTTTAATATATTTCCATCAACCGCATACTTCGGTTTGGAAACGCCTTCAAGTGTTACCAAACCTTTAAAGTTCTGGCCTTTTTTGATAGGGTCCGAAAAGTTGATGAGCACCACTTGACTTTCTCCTGTTTCGACAGAAGTATCTAAAACTGTGAAGTTGTTCTTCCCTGATATTTTTACAACATTCTTACCGCTACTTTCGATGTCGAATTTTGCACCATCCCAAGAAATTTCTAAATCAGAATCTTCTTCATAACGCTGAATACTATCTATTTTAAAGGAAAATTGCGTGCCCTTCTGCACAGCTTCATCGAACTTTAATTTAACGGATTTCCCTTTGTGTGAAACCGATAGCAATTGCTTTGCTGTTTCTAGGAGTAATACATCTGAGGCTCTTAGCTGGCCGGTAATATACTGTCTTTCTTTTGAATAGGATTGCAATGCATCTGTATAAATATTGAATTGCTGTTTTAGGGTTTTTACGCCGAAAGACATTGTTTTTAATTCCTTCGGAAGGTCTTTTACTACTTCTGAAAGCGCGAATTCAAAAGTATATTCAGTGTCTTGCTTGAATCCGTTTTCGGGGATAAAAGCAATCGTTCTTTTATCTAGAGAAACTACCTTTCCTTTTGTTTTTGGGGAAACACGAAGTAAATCAGAATCTAGTTCATCACCGTTCGTCCATGATTCCACAGGCGTATTCAACACAACACGAATATCGCTTTGTGCGGAGATTATTCCGTGAGAAACTTCAGTAATGTATCCTTGATATTTATTGAGATTTTCAAATTGTTCTTCTGGCGAGGCGATTTTATCTTTGCATCCGGCTAGAACAAATAGAAAAAGAGAAAGGCGTAAAAAGAACTTGATTTTCATGAAAATAGAATTTTATTAAAAGTAAAGGAGCTTTAAATAAAATCTATCCCAAGATGCCGTGAATATGATGCCCCAAATACCCCCGTATTCAGTTAGAACGAAATAGCTTGTTTCTTTATTACTTTGTTTCGTAATAATTCAAGTAGTGTTAAAGAAGTACGGTTTGACTTACTAAAATTTCACGGAAAGGTGTAATTCGTCGAAAAAAGCACTTTTTACATAGACGAGCTCTGTATTTTACGTATCATTACAGGCGCTAACCTCCCCGATTAGCAGAAGAACACGAGAACACCCCACATCTCTCCTACCTACTTTACTTAAGAGCACCTACTTACAAATAGAACTGTTGTATGAAAATGAGAACGCACTTTGTTGCCCTTGTTTTATTTGTAATTACTTTGGCTTCTTGCAGTAAAGAATCCTTAGAAAACACAAGTATTACCGAGGCTGAGAACGCTACAGATGTTGAATTGGAATTATTGGCGGTTGTTAATGACCATCGCATTTCTCTAGGCCAATCTGCTTTAGATTTTAGTGAAGTGGCTTACGAATATGCAAATCAGCATAATGATTATATGATTTCAATAGGAAGTATCAATCACGATAATTTCAGCTCTAGAGCTTCAAAAATCTCTTCTCAGGCAAGTGCTGAGTTTGTAGCTGAAAATGTTGCCAAGGATTATACGAATGCAGCGGAAGCTTTTCAAGGTTGGTTAAATAGTTCGAGTCACAAAAAAACCATGGAGGGAGATTTTTCCCATACTGCAGTCAGTGTTAAAATAAATGATTCTGGCGACTATTATTTTACACAAATATTCTTCAGACAAGGTAACTAAAAAAGCCGATTTCTTTTCTTAAATTTGATTGAATCTGTTGTTCAATTTTTAAAACTAGATTGAACAAAATCAATTACTTATTTATGTCAATAGCACCTCCGTTTAATCTCCACAAATGGATTGAAGAAAACCGTGATACTCTAAAACCACCCGTAGGAAATAAAAATCTATACAAAGACGCCGGGGATTATATCGTTATGATTGTCGCTGGCCCTAATGCAAGAAAAGACTATCATTACAACGAAACGGAAGAACTTTTTTATCAGCTCGAAGGAAATATAGAAGTACATATTCAAGAGGGTGGACAAAAGAAAACTATGAAGTTAGAGGCAGGAGATATGTATTTACATCCCGCGAAAGTGCCACATTCTCCTGTGCGTCATGAGGGAAGTATTGGCTTGGTAGTTGAACGCAAACGGGCTGATATGGAGGTTGATGACGGCCTGCTTTGGTTCTGTGAAACCTGTAACCACAAATTGTACGAAGCTTACTTCACACTAAACGATATCGAAAAGGATTTTCTAGGACATTTCAATCATTTTTACGGTTCCGAAAAATTGAGAACTTGTACTAATTGCGGGACGGTTATGCCCATTGATAAACGTTTTGTTGCCGAAGAAGACTAAACTCTGAAAACATGGAAATCACTATCAAAATTTTAATTGGACTTGTAGCATTTTTGCACCTCTATTTTCTCTACTTTGAAATGTTTGCATGGACAACAAAGGGCCCCAAAATATTTCGAAGTTTTTCCAAGGATTTATTTGCACCAACAAAATCAATGGCCGCTAATCAAGGCCTGTACAATGGTTTCTTAGCAGCTGGATTAATTTGGACATTTTTTATCACCGACCTAGCTTGGAAAGATAACATTGCTCTTTTCTTTTTAGGATGTGTTGCCGTGGCAGGAATTTATGGTGCCCTTACTGTAGAAAAGAAAATATTTTTTATTCAGGCTCTACCGGCATTGATTGCTATGACTCTTATCCTTTTCAAATGATGAAAACGGTAGTCGTACTTTCCTTAATTCTAACAACGATATCCGTATCAGCCCAAATGAGCCCTGAAGAAGTAGTACAAAAACAGTTGGAAACTTATAATAACCGAGATATTGAAGGGTTCATGTCTGTCATCGACATGAACATTACAATGCGTGATTTTTCCTCTGGAAAAGTTACTTTGGAAGGTTATGATGCCTGCAAGAAAGTGTATGCTGATTTATTTGCGACTTCTCCCAAACTCCATTCTAAAATATTGACCCGAACAGTTTTCGACAATAAGGTCATTGACCACGAATATATTACAGGAAGAAAAGGAAGCGATACACCTATTGAATTAGTACTTATTTATGAGGTAAATGGTGAAAAAATCACCAAGATATCTGTCCTTCGAAAACAAGAATAAATCAGTTGTTTATTCGTAGTTTTGTAGAAATTTAACAATTCACGCTTAAAAAGTTATAAAATGTCAAAAATAGCCACGGAATTTGGTATTACTGAAGCGCTAAAAGCCTTAGGAATTAAAGAAATCAATGAAGGGACTTCTACAGGTTCTGATAATTTTTCTTCTGGAGAAATTATAGAATCCTACTCTCCTGTTGATGGCGCCTTGATTGGAAAAGTGAAAGCCACTTCCAAAGAAGACTATGAAAAGGTAATGACCACAGCTACGGCTGCATTCAAAACTTGGCGTCAAAAACCTGCTCCACTGAGAGGTGAAATTGTGCGTCAGTTTGGTGAAAAATTACGTGAATTAAAAGAACCGCTTGGAAAATTGGTGTCCTACGAAATGGGAAAAAGCTACCAAGAAGGTTTGGGCGAGGTTCAAGAAATGATTGACATCTGCGATTTCGCAGTCGGACTTTCAAGACAATTACACGGTTTGACCATGCACTCTGAACGTCCAGGACACAGAATGTACGAGCAGTATCATCCTTTAGGGGTTGTTGGAATTATTTCGGCCTTTAACTTTCCCGTTGCGGTTTGGGCTTGGAATACCGCCTTAGCATGGATTTGTGGAGATGTTTGTGTTTGGAAGCCATCCGAGAAGACACCTTTATGTGGCGTTGCCTGTCAAAATATCGCAGCGGAAGTTTTCAAGGCAAACGGACTTCCAGAAGGTATTTCATGTTTAATTAATGGAGATTATAAGGTTGGTGAAATGATGACCAAAGATGGGCGCGTTCCATTGGTTTCAGCTACAGGTTCTATCCGCATGGGGAAAATCGTTGCGCAAGCAGTTGCGGCAAGATTAGGAAAATCTTTATTAGAATTAGGAGGAAACAACGCAATTATCGTTACTCCAGATGCAGATATTAAAATGACAGTGATTGGCGCTGTATTTGGCGCTGTAGGAACAGCAGGCCAACGTTGTACTTCAACGCGAAGATTGATTATTCATGAGTCTATTTATGATAAGGTAAAAGATGCGGTTGTAGCTGCCTATGGTCAATTGCGTATCGGTAATCCTTTGGATGAAAACAACCATGTTGGCCCATTAATCGATACAGATGCTGTTGGTCACTACAATAAAGCCTTGGAAAAGGTTATTGCTGAAGGTGGAAAAGTAATCGTAGAAGGAGGCGTTTTAGAGGGTGAAGGTTATGAAAGTGGATGTTATGTAAAACCTGCTATAGCAGAAGCGAAAAACGATTTTGAAATCGTTCAACATGAAACTTTTGCACCAGTACTGTACCTTTTAAAATATTCTGGGGATGTTGAAAATGCAATTACAGTTCAAAACGGAGTAGTTCAAGGACTTTCTTCCGCCATCATGACCAATAATTTAAGGGAAGCAGAACGTTTCTTAAGTCAAAATGGCAGTGATTGTGGAATTGCCAACGTCAATATTGGAACTTCCGGTGCCGAAATAGGTGGTGCTTTTGGTGGCGAAAAAGAAACTGGCGGTGGTCGCGAAAGTGGTTCGGATGCATGGAAAATATACATGCGTCGTCAAACGAATACAATTAACTACACTACAGAACTTCCGCTCGCTCAAGGAATCAAATTCGATTTGTAAATTATTGATGTAGCTTAAATTAAAAAGCTCCTAGTTGTTTAGCTCCTTCATTCACCGACTGGCGAACTGGCTCAAACAATTAGGAGTTTTCTATTTCCAATAGAATTCCAAAACCTTTTTATCCGGATTATCAAAAAGTATTTGGGTTGGACTATATTCTCTTCGGTGCCCCGATAAAATATCTTCGTTACTTATTAATAGTTATTTCCTCAGAAAGGTTAACACGAAAAAGCATAAAAAACCCGCTGTTACTCAAAATCTACCCGTTCCCCCGAATGATAGTCTTGAAATAACAGCGGGATTAACCAAACTAACTCAAACACTAAGTTGTATATAGAAGTCTTATGAATTGCTTCCATTTTTCGACTTTAGAGGCTCTGTTTCCTGAACTCGCCAGCTTCCGTGGAGGAGAGCCTGGGTTCCAAGAACTATCACCATACAAGCAAAAGTCAATATTTTTATAATTTCAGTTTTCATATTTGTTTTGTTCAAACTTCTAATCCTTTTCAAATATAGGTTTAGGATCTATTCTTCTTTTTCAACATTGTATTGTTGGATGTAATTTCTGTGTAAATGGTAAAAAATAGGCTTTTCCAGTTTCTCTGTGCACTCCTATTTGTTAGTACCTTACCTTAAAAAAGGTAAACATCCTAATAAATACCCTGTCCATTAAAAAGAAGACAGGGTATAAACTAGACTAACTCAAACAACTATTTTAATGTGACAAACCATAATGGTTCATGACTTCTTCATAGGTCATCTTTGTGAAGTCCTGGTTTGAACTTTTTCCTGCAACACCCGACGGAATTATAACATACCGTACTTTCCTAACACCAGTGAATCTCTCTGGAGTTACCCTATCAACAGCTCTGCCTAAAAATCTTATTTTACCAGTAAGGACTGCAAAGTAGTAAGATTGGTTATTGGAAACATAAGGAATAGGTAGAACACTTCCAGTAGTGAGTTCTCCGTAGGCAAGAATTACTCCACTATCCTTAACCTCTTGATTCAATCTATTATCTGTAATATCAAATGATGTTGATGTGACTGCTGCCAAACCGTATTCTGCGTCAATCCATTCAGATGCTATTACATTTGCATTGCCATCGGCGCCATCTTCACCCGCCGGACCTGCCGGGCCTTCTGGTCCCGCTGGACCTTGTTCTCCGTCTTCCCCATCCTGACCATCTTCACCGTTAGCGCCAGCTGGACCGACAGGGCCTTGTTCGCCTTGTGGACCTTGCTCACCCTGCGGTCCTTGTTCTCCATCTGTACCATCTTGACCATCCACTCCGTCTTCACCGTCAGTGCCATCAGTTCCATTCGTACCATCACTGCCGTTGGTTCCATTTGTTCCACTTAACCCATTCTCAACAGGTATCGGCTCTAGTAATGCAACATCTTCTAAATCATTCTTTTTGCAAGATGCAAATACAAGGACGAGGATGCATATTCCTTTTGTTAAAAATTTTAATGTAGTTCTCATAATCAAATATTTTAAGTTTATTGTTTGACCTTTTATGAGAACTCAAATGAAAAGGTTAACATCTTTAATTCCTGAAATTTGATTTCTAGCCTAACTTTTAGTCAAAACAAAACCCTATCACAATGCCGATCTTTGTCGGGAGTGATAGGGTTTTCACTTAATATTTTTCAGCAATTTCAGAAATTCTTAATTGACGGAGTCCAGATATTTTATGAATGGTATCAAAAACTGTATAAATAACAGCAAAACAACAGGCAAGCCATGTAATACTTACATGAATTCGGAATGCTTACTTACTCATTTATAGGATTTAATTCACAATAATTTAACATTTTAAGGAAATTTTTTAATACATTGTGAATTCAACACTAAATCATTTTTAACAATGACAAAAACAACAACAAACTTGTTGCTGATGCTCATTACCATTTTGGCTGGTACGTATTTTTATATTACGTGCTGCAGCTCATGCGGTGCTTCTACGGCAGAAGAACCTGTTAAAGAAGCGGTAACAGCTCCAGTAACACCCGAAGCAACGTCGTATCCCTTTGCATTTAGCGATGGTGATTATGCGTACAATGAAAACGACAATTATAATTTTAATGTGTCGTCCTCATCGATTTTAATGCCACTCTCCCAAAAAGTAACAGATGGGATTGCCAGCTTAAAAGCCTTTTTAGCTGAAAATGCAGGTAAAGTTATTAACCTTACCGGCTATTATAAAAGCGATGAAACGAACGATTCCGCTTTTCCGAATTTAGGTTTAGCTCGTGCCAATGCGGTAAAAAACCACTTGGTAGAAAACGGCATCTCTTCGACCCAAATCAACACTATGGGAAAATTGATGGATGAAATGGTAGCAAAAGGTGAAATGTTCTTAGGGCCCATCGCTTATGGTATTGGTGACGCAGCACCTGATGCCGAAGATGAGATGAAGGCTCTCAGAGATAAAATAAATGCAAACCCTCTTGTTCTTTATTTTGAAACCAACCAAGCATCGATTAGTCTTAGTGCGGAGCAGCGTCAAAAAGTTGCTGATATTTCTAGATATCTTGATAAGGTTGAAGGCGCATCTTGTAACGTTGTGGGTCACACTGACAATGTTGGTCGTCGTGGACCAAATGTTCGCTTAGGACAGGGTAGAGCTGATTTTGCCAAATCGTATTTGGTGCGAAACGGAATTGCAGCTACAAAAATCAACGCTTCATCTAAAGGACCAGATTCTCCGGTTGAAAGTAACGCAACAGAAGAGGGAAGGGCTAAAAACAGAAGAACTGAAGTCACATTAAACTAATAATTAACTCATAAAATAATATAAAAATGGATTTTGAAAATATGAATATTTGGTGCTGGTTAATTCCACTACTTGTAGGTGCAATTTGTGGAATTCTTGGTTACCTTATTGGTAAGGGTTCGAGTACTACGATAGATAATTCAGGTGAACTTAACGCTTGGAAGGATAAAAATGCCAAACTTCAGGCTGATCTTGATGCTTGTAATGGGAAATTGAAAGTAGCCTCAACTGCAGCAGCAGCAGGTGCAGCTACAACGGCGGCATCATTAACTGCAAGCGCCCCTGCTGTCGAAACTAAAATTCCTTTCGATGCCGCAGCAGCAAAAGCAGCAATGGGCAAAGCAATTAAAGAGGATGACCTTAAAGTTGTGGAAGGAATCGGACCCAAAATTGAGGGTATGTTCCATGATGGAGGTATCAAGACTTGGAAAGAACTCTCTGAAACCGCTGTCGCTAGATGTCAAGAGATTCTTGATGGAGGAGGTGAACGCTACAAAGTTCATAATCCTGCTTCTTGGCCAATGCAGGCTAAAATGGCGTACGAAGGTAAATGGGCTGAACTTGCAAAATGGCAAGATGAGCATGACCACGGAAAGTTGTAATCATACGATTGATATTCAACTAAAAAGGTCCGCGATTGCGGACCTTTTTTATTTTGATTCTATTTCATCTTTAAACCATTCCATTAGCTTCTACCCATTTGAAGCGATACTGGTCTTCAGGAAATTGCATGCGTTCAGAAATACGTAGCAGTCTCGCCGGCAGCCTCATTAAATAATCTCTTGCTTTTTCTGCTTCATCAGATAATCCGCGTATAGCATCTATTTCCCAATATACATTCAGCTTACTGAGAATATCTATGTAGTCTTGTGCCGTATATACCCCTAAACGCTGTGCACAATTCGAAAAATTTTCAAATGCTGTACCAATGCTTCCGCCCGACTCTCTTAAAAAGTGAGCTGGCATTACAATTTTCTTTTTCATCATATCCGCAAAAGCCAACATCATACCAGACGGATCTTCACCAAATATGGTCTTTACAAACTCTCGATATGCTAAATGGTGCCGCATTTCATCACCAGCGATAATGGTACACATCTTTCCCAATAAGGCGTTGCCTTTTTTCTTGGCCATCTGCCCTACCCTTTTGTGAGATATGTTTGTTGCCAGTTCTTGGAAGGACGTATATACAAAATTCTTATAAGGATCTCTATCGGTACCGATATCAAATCCATCTGTTAACAAATGCTGAGTAGTAATTTCTACTTCACGCATATTCACTCTTCCTGACAGATATAAATACTTGTTCAGAACATCTCCGTGACGATTTTCTTCTCCTGTCCACGCTCTTACCCATTTAGACCAACCGTTTTTCTTTCCATCATGCTGATTGATTCCTTCAACATCCATAAGCCAAGATTCGTAAGTTGGCAAAGCTTCTTCAGTAATAGTATCAGCAACCATGGTCACCCAAAAGTCATAACCCAGTTCTTTTGATTCCCCGCGTAAGGTTTCAACTGCATCTAGAAACCCCTCACTTTGTGAATCTGGTAAGAAATCAGTCGGTTGCCATATATCTTCAATGGGTATTAGAAAAGAGTCGATAAACCCCTCAACCTTGTGCTCTATCGCCTGCATCACCTCTAATCGTATGTTCTTTTCTACCATTATTTTATTTTTTACAAAGTTCGGAAATAATACATAGTTATTCCTCGAACAATCCGTCTATTTTAATTTCTTCCTTTTTCTGTAGGATATAAGGTATGGACTGGGTCACTTTGCCATATCTCTTTTGTATCAACATCTATAACAGAAAGTGGCCCCTTGAATGCTGCGCCCGTATCGATATTCCAAACATTTGCGCTCATTGTTGGAACAACATCCGATAGTTTTTTTGAAATAGGGGTATGCCCGATATAGATTTCTGAATAGTGCTTCAACCGACTCGGATAATACTCGTCTTCTTTCAACATTTCAGGATTCAGTGATTGTGCCAACTCCCACAAGGTTCTATCCCAATAAAAGGTTTTTGTGAAGTATTCATGTTCTACTCCTTTTAGGTTCGTAAATCCTGCATGTAAAAAGAGTCTATTGGCTGAATCTAGATGATAATTTTCAAGCCCTTCATAAAACTGCAAATGCGCCTCAATGGTTTTGTCATCTGCTTCCTCATAAGATTCAAGCGTAGCCTGTCCACCGTGTTGAAGCCAAATAGGATTGTCTTTTTTTTCTTTTAGCCAATCATAGCATAACTCATCATGATTTCCTTGAATAAATACGCAATTATGGGTTTCCTTAAGGGCTATAAGAAAGTTGACCGTTTCAACAGCGGTACTCCATCCATCTACATAATCCCCAAGAAAAACAATCTTATCATCTGAGGTAACCTTAGCTTTTTCTAATACCTGCTCCAAAGCGCTTAATCCGGAATGGATATCACCGATTACCAAAGTCCTACTCTTTTTCATTCTGCAAAAATCGCAATTACGGCGATGACTGCAATAATAAAAAGGACCAAAAAGAAAATTTTCCAAAACGAATAGGGCCGGGTTCCACTCAACGTTCCTGTCTGCCCATTGATAGAGAAATGATATTCCTTTCCGTTATAGCGATATGAGCTTATGTAAACAGGAAGCAAAATGTGTTTAAAGGTTTCATCAGCTAACTTTATATCTGCGTGCGAAATACGCTGGGTATCACCTCCAATGTCTCGTCGTATCCAGTTATGGGCAATATGCTTTGCTTCTTGGAAGGATTGATGATGTCCTTCTTTTAGCGAAACGGTGTACTTTTCAGTTACAAAGCCAGATAAATATTTAGAGTTGAAAGCCACTAACTTTTTTGTGTCCCAAAATGCTATTTTGGTCGGAATATCTCGTCTTTTCTTATGGGAAGCATTAATCAGAATATCATCAATGAACCCTTTTACCGAGCCGGAAGCTGATGACCACCTTGTTTTTCGAACTTGTCGAGTTTGTATTCCGTTCTTAGTTCTCACACGCTGGGTTTCATAATAATAATCACCTCGTTGACCGTGATAAGCAGCAAATAAGTTGGCATCAAAGGTCCAATATGGGACGTACAGTCCATGTAACCCTTCAGGATCTAAAGCAGCTCTTTTCAGCTTGCTTGGCGCAAACCAAATTCCATTGACCCAGTTTTTAAAAATGCCTCTAGCCTTTTTGGAGTCCAGTTGAAACGGAACCAGTGCTCCTGGTAATATCCAACCTTCCCTTTCAACATCCTCACGAATCAAAGGTTCACCGCAATACACGCAACTTAAAGATTTATAGTTTTCCTCTACGTGTTGATTAGCTCCACAATGTTTGCAATTCAGTAAATCAATGGTATTCGTATAGGCGTTCTCACCAACAACCTTTAAATAATGCTGTAGCTCGAGCTCTTCGAAACTGCTCTTAGTTTGTTCAATAAATTCTTCATACCCACAGTACTCACATTTTAATTGATGTGAGCCGGGTTTAAATTTTAGCTCCGCCCCGCAATTGGCGCAGTCCTTTTTATGTTCGGAATTTAGTGTTTCTTCTTCTTGCATTCTATTTGATAGAAGTTGGTTCGGAAAGTCCTCCCCTAGCCCCTCCAATGGAGGGGGAATAGCTTATCTTAATTTCCTATAGTTATGCTGTAGGTAATGGTGGTGGAGTACTTCCTCCTAAGAAGGATTTTAATTCTTCTACATCTTTTAAAGCAGTCCAGTTTTGCATGCCTTGTTTCCAAACCAATGAATCTTTATTGACTGTTCTGCTTGCAAACAATTCTTTCAACTTGTCGATAGAAACCGGACCCATTTGTTGTCCATTGCTCGCGTAATGATACATTACCTGAGTTGGCATGGGTGGAGGAGTAGCCACTTGTTGCGGAGCACCAAAAACCTGTTGTTGAGCTTGTGGATTCATCATTCCACCCATTTGCTGTGCTAGTACAAAGCCCATTCCCATTCCCATTCCGGCACCAGCTGTGCCACCCTCGTTTTTGGCAGCGGCTTCCATAGCTTTGGCAGCTTTGAATTGTGCCAATTTGGTCATGTCTAATTTGTCTAGACGACTATATTCAAATATTTCTTTTTTGAGTTCTTCGGGCATCGATACATTCTCTATATAGAATTTTTCCAATTCAATACCTACCCTGCCGAATTCGGGCTGCATTACTTCCTGACAAGTTTCGGAAAGTTCTGTTGTATTTGCCGCGTAAAGTTCAATCGGAAGATTAGCCTCCCCAACAGTATCGGTAAAACGCGTGACGATTAAACTTTTCAAGTGTTCATTAACTTCATAATTGGTGAAATTACCGTCAGTTCCAACCACATCGACGACAAACTTTCCTGGGTCGTTAATTCTGAAACTATAGGTTCCGAATGCGCGAATTTCTACCAAACCAAAGCGTTCATCACTTAACATGAATGGGTTCTTTGTCCCCCACTTTTCATCGGTAAACAAACGTGTGTTTACAAAATACACCTCTGCTTTAAACGGACTATCGAATCCGTATTTCCATCCTTTTAGTGTAGCTAAAATAGGAAGGTTTTGGGTAGTCAAATCATAGGTGCCTGGCGTAAAAACATCTGCCAACTGCCCTTCATTAATAAAAACAGCGGTTTGCCCTTCACGAACAATGAGTTTCGCGTTGTTCTTTATCTCATTTTGATAGCGTTCAAAACGGTGAACGATTGTATCATTGGTGTTGTCAAGCCACTCAACTATGTCAATGAATTCATGACTGAGTTTCTTTTTTATTTCGTCAAATAAGCCCATTACTTTTCGTTTTAATTAGTTTTTGAAAAGGTATGAATTTCTTTGAAGGGGTGCAAAAAGATGAAATTATTCAATTCTTAAATTGATACTGATTTTTGGAGTAATAAATACTCCTCTTGACATTTAAATCAAAACAAGATTTAGAAAGGAAAAAATAACCAAAATAGATGAATTTCTTTTAAATGATTAAGCAGCTAATTTTATTATGAAAGCTTACCTCTTAAATAATAAGTTACACCTTGGAGGGCATTAGAGACTCATTAAAATTTACTCATCACCTATGAAAGCGCGTTCTTATTTTGATGACAATATTTTACTATTATTCGGCTTATTAACTTGAAAGTTCTCATAAAAGTAGTTTTCTAATTTAATGGTTTTTGATTTTTCAGTTTTTTTGCCATTATATGATGCTGTAATCAAAAACTCTTGAGTTATCCTCAAATGTTCATGATTGCCCTCATATTTAACCTCTCCAATCAAATCTGACCGAAAGGAACTTAATTGATATTTATTTTTGGTATATGGCCTAAAACGTAATTCTAAAGATTGAAAGTTGGTTTTACTCTTGTAAGGAATCTGCTTTTTTTAGAGAATTCATCTGAAAAAACACCATCGATTTTGGTATTTACTATTTTACCAATACCAGTTCTTCGTTTGTAGCTAAGCTTCGAACACCAAGTAGCAACTCTGGTAAAATCGAAGTGGGTCAAAAAGTGAATGTTTCCCTTTATGATTATCCTGAATACGAATTTGGGGTCATCAAAGGAAAGGTAACGAGTATTTTGTCCATTTCAAGTACAGAAGGTATCTATATTGTTAATGTTTCAATTCCTTCAGAATTAACCACTTCTTTCGGAAAACAAATAGAATTTAAGCAAGAGATGAAGGGGAAAGCAGATATTATCACAGAAGATTTAAGGCTTTTAGAGCGACTGCTCTATCAGTTTCGGGAGGTTTTCAAAAGGTAGGCTTAACTATAATTTCATTCAACAGTGTATCATAAACTGTTTTTGTCATTATCTTGCTCCCCTAAGCAATTGACTTGATTATGCGAAATGTATATTGTATCGGAGAACTCTTAATTGACTTTGTTGCCGAAAAGCAAGGGAACAATCTTTCAAAAGCACATGAGTTTACAAAAAAAGCAGGTGGAGCACCGGCCAATGTGGCTTGTGCCATTGCCAAATTGGGTGGTAAGAGTAAGTTCGTTGGTTGTGTGGGCAATGACCCTTTTGGTGATTTTCTTCTTAATGTTTTAAAGGAAAATGACGTTGATATTTCATTTGCTCAACGTTCAAAAACTTTCACAACCTTAGCCTTTGTCTCGCTAGCTGAAGACGGCGAACGCGATTTTGTTTTCAGTAGAGGTGCCGATAAAAAACTGGCATATGATTCGTCTTTAAGAAATGATTTTAAAGACAGCATCGTTCACCTAGGTGCCGCTACCGCCTTATTAGGCGGTGATTTAGAAAAAGCCTACGGGCGTTACTTTTTTGATGCGCTTACCCAAGATGCCTTTATAAGTTTTGACCCAAATTTCAGGGGGGATTTATGGCGTGATGAAGAAGAAGCCTTTGTAAAAAAATGCATGCTTTTTGTTGAAAAATCACATTTATGTAAATTCAGTTTAGAGGAGGCCCAACTACTTTCAGGAAAGAGCGACCTTTATGAAGCCAGCGATTTTCTCCATGAAATTGGCGCTAAAATTATCACGATTACGCTTGGAGGTGACGGTACTTTTGTCAGTACTGCTGAAATAAAAGAAACTGTTCCTAGTATTCTTGTAAAACCCATTGATACGACTGGAGCTGGAGATGCTTTTATAGGTTGTTTGTTACAGCAAATTGCAAACCTTCAAAACCCCAATGAAATAGTAGAAAACACAAGTCTTTTAATAAAAATGGTAAAAAATGCCAATAAAGCAGGGGCCTTGACTACTACGAACTATGGGGCGATTCCATCATTACCTTCCCGAGATGCTGTTTTTGATTCTTCCGAGCCTCACCTTTAATTATATTTTACTTTTCTTAAAATACGAAGAGACTCTTTCATAGTTTGATAGATTTTTTTATCGTGTCTTTTAAGTAATGGTCTAGCATTCTCCATTTGGTCTTTCGCCTCATCAAATCCGTTTAAAAAACAAATTAAATATGTATCAGGAAGATGCCTTAGATCAGACAGTTCAGCCTTATTCAGTGTTATCTTCTTTTCTAATTTTCGCAATAATGCGTTGTTAGAGTTCAAAATATGATGCAATATTTTCTTATCATATTGAGGTGGTTTAAAAATCAAATCAGTTTGAATCTGATAAGTGCCATTATCTGAAAAAGTAATGACGACCTTTTCTAATGGAAAGTACTGCTGTTTCTTTCCTAGACCCAATTGAACATATTCAATAGTGGTAAAAGAATGTTCATCATATGATATCGTGACTTCATCCAAAGTTGAATAGAACAACTTTACTTGTTCATTGATTAACTCAATATCAACTCTTGAAAAATAGGTGTCTCCTTTTACTTTTTTTTGGATTCCAGCCCAGCAAACAATAAACTGTTCTTTAAATACTTTATAGTTGCTTTCTAGGTCTTTATGGCGGTTATTGATAAAATCAATAACACCATCTAAAGTCAATTCTATATTATTCCGCGCATGTTGTTCTATTTTTGCGACAGCATCCCTATTGATGTCTTTAAGCTCGATATCATAGGCTTTTGGCATGCTAATACTACCTTCTCTAAAAAAAACCATTCCTCCATAATATTTCCAGATATTCTTGCGAAGGGCACATACTTTTCCATTGGATTTTATGGTAACCAACCCAACTACTTTCCCTTCCTCAAGATGCGGAAATGGAATATTTTCATAAGAAATTAAAGGCGGATTATCGAGATAGGCATTGACTAAATTCTGAATTTTACTATCATCAAAAAAGTCAACTCCGACAATCTGATTATCCTCATCCTCAACACCAATAACTATAAATGAATTGTTCTTCGGATTGCTGTTTGCCAAGGCACAAACATGCTTCAAAAACTTAGCTTTACCCTCCTTTTGACCAATAGCAATAAAACGCTTTTTGTCATAAAAACTATTCTCGTCATTATGGGCGAGAAGGTTTTTGACAAGTAAGCGTTTGTTAATCATTCTTTTAAAATACAAACTCAAATTTCAAATACAAACTCAAGGCACAAATTGTATTTGATTTTCGAACTTGTATTTGAAGTTAAGCAGACTATTTCTAATTTTTATTAATGATTGTAGAGGATGCCTGCGCAGTTGGCATGACCACAAGATCAGCAATATTCACATGATATGGACGTGTAACTACAAAGTGAATAATGTCAGCGATATCCTCTGCTTTTAGTGCTTGAAAACCATTGTAAACTGTTTCAGCCCGCACTAAATCACCTTTAAAACGCACATCACTAAACTCCGTTTCAACAAGGCCCGGGTTGACCGCTCCGACCCGAATTCCGTGGGCATTCAAGTCAATTCGCATGCCCTGGTTTATGGCATCCACTGCGTGTTTACTGGCACAATATACATTGCCTCTAGGGTATACTTCCTTTCCCGCAGTTGAACCGATATTGATAATGTGTCCCGATTTTCTTGCAACCATTTGAGGAATTATGGACTTTGACATATAAAGCAGCCCTTTTACATTAATGTCCAACATTGCATCCCAATCTTCCAGGCTTCCTTCATCTATAGTATCAAGACCATAAGCGTTACCCGCATTATTTATCAAAATATCAATAGTTGTAAAATCCGTAGGTAAAGAATTGATTGCACTGAAAACAGCATCCTTATCTCGAACATCGAAATTTAATGCATGAACACTGGTCTTCTCTCCAAGTGTTGATTTCAGTTCATCCAATCGTTCTTGTCGTCTCCCGCAAAGAATCAAACGAATTCCATTTTCGGCAAATAGCTCTGCCGTTGCCTTGCCAATGCCGCTAGTAGCTCCTGTGATTAATGCTGTTTTATTCATTTTGTATTTTTTTGTTTTAGGGGACTTCATGTCCTTTACTTGCTTCTAAAAGTATGAACCAGTCTTCCAATTCTAAATCTATTTGGGTTGCTTCCATCGATGCTTTCAACCGCTCTTTCGATGCGGTACCCACAACAGGATATATGTCTGAAGGATGTTTTAAAATCCATGCTAAAAGTAATTGATCTGCATTTGCATTATACTTTGATAGCATGGGAGCGATTGCTTTTTGAATGCGTTTAACTTGAACGTTGTCTTCACGAAAGTATGAACCTAACGGACTCCATGACATCGCCATTCGCTTCTTTGCCAAACAGTCATCCAAAGAACCATCATACATAACTTCGTTAGCTGTCAAAGAAAATTCAACTTGATTTCCTGACACCGGAATTGCAGTTTCTAACAAGGCTATTTGAGAGGGATTGAAGTTTGATACTCCGAATGATCTTATCTTTCCATCGTGTAATAGCTTTGAAATAGCTTCTGCAATAGTTTCAGGATGCATCAAAGGACTAGGGCGATGCAAAAGGAAAAGATCCAGATAATCTGTTTTAAGGTTTTTCAGGGATTGCTCCGCAGACCAGACGATGTATTCCTTAGAGAAGTTGTAGTGTTTGACCTTGTTAGACCTTGAATCATCAACCATTTGAATACCACATTTGGTGATGAGCTGTACCTCGTCTCTCACTACTTTGCTTTCCTTAAAAGCTTTTCCAAAAGTTGCTTCGGTTGAATACCCGCCATAGATATCTGCGTGGTCAAAAGTAGTAATACCCTCATCCAAACAATAGTACATTAGGCTACACATTTCTTGAGTTGTAAAATTCTTTCCCCAGTTACCCCAAGTCATGGTGCCAGCTATAATTTTAGAATACTGTTTTTTATTTTGCATAGGATGGTGAAATTAAAAAATAATTATGTCAATTTCAGGTAGGAATTTACCGATTTTGGGCTTCCTTAATTTTTCCTATCTTTCGCCATCGTCAGTTTAGAAAAATCTATTCTTTGAATTGTTAAAAAAGAAATGCTGATTCAAAAGTATATTTTGAAATTAATATCCTACAAATACCTTAAAGACTTCATAAAAATAAGGGGTTAAGCTATTTTTTAACCAATCATTAACAGCTACTCAGTGAATAAATTTTCAATTTGCACCACCAATTATAGATAAACCGATCATTACCGAAATTTTAAAAGAATATATGGAAGAAAATACTACTGTTGATATTAGCGCGGTAAACGAAAAAATAGCACAAGAAAGCGCCTTTATCGATTTACTGATGTTGGAGATGAACAAAGTCATTGTTGGTCAAAAACACATGGTCGAACGATTACTTATCGGACTTCTTGGCCAAGGCCATATTCTATTGGAGGGAGTTCCTGGACTTGCCAAAACTTTAGCGATTAATACACTTTCAAAAGCAGTCAAGGGGGAGTTTAGTCGCATTCAGTTTACGCCAGACCTTTTACCGGCAGATGTAGTTGGTACTATGATTTACAATATGAAGGTCAATGACTTCTCTATCAAGAAAGGTCCTATTTTTGCCAACTTTGTATTGGCTGATGAGATTAATAGGGCACCTGCGAAAGTGCAATCGGCTTTGCTTGAGGCAATGCAGGAAAAACAGGTCACGATTGGTGATGAAACCTTTATTCTTGATAAGCCTTTCTTGGTAATGGCAACACAAAATCCTGTAGAACAGGAAGGAACTTATCCCTTACCAGAAGCACAAGTTGACCGTTTTATGTTGAAAACGGTAATCGACTACCCGAAGATGAATGAAGAGCAGTTGATTATGCGTCAGAATCTGAAAGGGGCTTATGATGAAGTTAAACCCGTAGTTACTTTAAAGCAGATTTTAAGTGCGCAACAGGCGGTTCGTGACGTTTATATGGATGAAAAAATAGAGAAATATATCTTAGATATTGTATTCGCTACCCGTTATCCTGAGAAATATAATCTAGAACACTTAAAGCCGCTCATTAGTTTTGGAGCATCCCCTCGTGGAAGTATCAATCTTGGTACTGCCGCCAAATGTTATGCCTTTATAAAAAGACGGGGTTATGTAGTGCCAGAAGATGTTCGCGCCGTAGTACACGACGTATTGCGACATAGAATAGGTATTACCTATGAGGCCGAAGCGGAAAATATCACTTCAGAAGAAATTATCAATAAGATAGTAAACGAGATCGAAGTACCCTAAAAGCAGTTGGCAATGGCAGTAAGCAATTTTCTTGAATATTGCGACTGTCTTCTGCAACTGGATACTGTTTACTCAATAGATGGATACCAAAGAATTACTTAAGAAAGTTCGTAAAATCGAAATAAAGACTCGGCGTCTTTCCGACCATATTTTTGGTGGGGAGTACCACTCTACTTTTAAAGGTCGCGGAATGACTTTTAGTGAGGTCCGTCAATATCAATTCGGAGATGATGTACGCAGTATTGATTGGAATGTCACAGCTCGCTACAACGAACCCTATGTAAAAGTTTTTGAGGAAGAACGTGAACTGACTATGATGTTAATGGTTGACGTCAGTGGCTCAGAACTCTTCGGAACTTCCAATCAGTTCAAAAAAGAAATAATTACCGAAATATCTGCTACACTTGCCTTCTCGGCTCTTCAGAATAATGATAAAGCGGGCCTAATTCTATTTTCCGATGAAGTTGAGCTTTTCATTCCACCTAAAAAAGGGAAAAGCCATGTACTTCGTATCATACGTGAGCTTTTGGAATTCAAACCAAAAAGCAATAAAACTGATTTAGCTGGTGCCCTAAAGTATTTGACCAATGTAATGAAGAAGAAAGCCATTGTTTTTGTGCTTTCTGATTTTATTGCCGAGGATTACGAGCGCACTATGAAAATTATTGGAAACAAGCATGACGTGACCGGTATTCGTGTTTACGATGAGCGTGAAGAATCCATACCGAATTTAGGGATGGTACAAATGCAAGATTTCGAAACCGGAACGATTCAATTGGTAAACACCCAATCTAAAAGTGTGAGAAATGCATATGCCAAATACCATCGTGAGCGAGTAGATTACTTTAAAGACACTTTTACCAAATCTGGCTCTGGTGTTTTAGATTGTCGTGTTGATGAAAGCTATGTGAAGAAGTTGTTGGGATATTTTAAGCGAAGAGGATAATGGGAAGTTTGAAATATGAAATACGAAGTACGAAATGCCCAGCGAATGGTTTGCGGTATGTCCTTCTATTTCTATTCTTCGGGCATTCCTTCTTCGGATATGCCCAATCAACTGCTAAAATTACTTCAGAGGTAGATACCACTTTTATCAAAATTGGTGAACAGATAATTTGGACAGTTTATGTGGATACCGATTCTACCGCAAATGTAATTTTTCCTGAGGGACAGACTTTCTCTCCTTTAGAAACGGTTGAAGCATTTAAAACGGACACTACTCGAAAAAAAGACCGTTTTACACTCGAAAAATCATACGCACTTACCCAATTCGATTCGGGTTCGTATAAACTCCCAACCCAAAGAATTGATATCAATGGTCAAGGGTTTTTTACCGATTCCCTTCAAATTGATGTGGCTACTGTACCCGTCGATACGCTCAACCAACAGATGTACGACATCAAAGATTTGATGGTCGTCGAAAAAAGTCATTCAGGTTGGTGGAAAATAGCACTTGGGATTTTACTCGGGCTAGCCATTTTAGGTGGATTGCTATACTGGTTTGGATTCCGAAAAAAGCCATTGACAGAAGAAGAGAAAGTAGCATTACTGCCACCCTATGACCGGGCGATGTTGGAATTGAAAAAGTTGGAAAATTCCAGATACCTCATTCAAGACGAATACAAAAAATACTATTCTGAACTGACAGATATTGTTCGCTCCTACTTAGAAGAAGATGTAAATGTTACGGCCTTAGAAAGTACAACTGACCAGTTGATTGATAAGCTGGAGTTAATGACAGATTCTGGAGAATTGGAATTGGATAAAGACACCATTTCCCAATTCAAAAGAATTCTACAAACAGCTGATTTAGTAAAATTCGCTAAATCAAAACCAGAGACCTCAGTTGCAGAACAGGATAGAAAATCCATAGAACAAATTGTTGAAAAGACGCATGAAGCACTTCCAGAACCTACGGAGGAAGAATTAATGCAGCAAGCAGAATACATAGAAGAATTAGAGCGTAAAAAACAGAAAAAAAGAATCCTTATTGCTAGTATAAGCCTAGCCGGTTTAATTTTGATTTCAGCAATTGCGGCTTCTGCGTATTTCGGTTTTCAATATACAAAAGACACGATTTTAGGGCATCCCACAAAAGAATTGTTAGAAGGCGAATGGGTAAGAAGTTCATATGGGTTTCCTCCGGTCATTGTAGAAACCCCTAAGGTTTTGATTCGTGAAGAAGTCAAGCTTCCCCCAGATGCTAAGGCAACAATCAAAGAACTACAAATGTTCGGATATAGGAGCTCCGTTGGTCTATTTACCATGGCGACTTCTTCGATGTCTCTTGTTAATCCAGAGCAAGAACCTGAGTTTGAACAATCAATCGAAACGATTATCAAAGAGTTTGAGCAGAAAGGGGCTAAAAATATTATTACTAAGCAAGAAGATTTTAAAACGGTTTCGGGTGTTACAGGGGTAAAGGTTTTTGGAAGTGGAAAATTTGCAGTGCCAGAGTCTGATGAATTGATTCGGGGAAAATATACTTTAATCATGTTTGGTGGAAAAGGCTTTCAACAACAAGTAATTCTTACTTGGTTAGATGATGACTCCTATGCTCAGAAAATAGTAGATAGAATTTTAGCAACCCTCGAAGTTAAATTAGAATCATAATGTTTAAAGACGTACAATTTGCAAATCCAGATTTCTTTTGGTTGCTTCTATTGCTTCCATTGGCTGCGCTATGGTACTTCTTTAAACGCAAAGAGCAAACACCATCACTTAAAATATCGAGTATAAAAGGATTTTCAACCCAAGGATTTCTTCCAAAGTTAAAACCCCTTTTATTTCTATTGCGTCTTTTGGCATTAGCAGCAATCATTGTCGCTATCGCCAGACCACAAACCAAAGATGTTTCAACAAGAACCAAGACAACTAAGGGAATCGATATTGTAATGGCTATTGATGTTTCCTCAAGTATGCTGGCCCGCGATTTAAAACCTAATCGGTTAGCAGCATTGAAAAAGGTGGCTGCAGACTTTATTAGAAAACGCCCGAATGATAGAATCGGTTTGGTAGCCTATGCGGGTGAAGGGTATACGAAAACTCCGATTACTAGTGATAAATCCATTGTTTTAAGTTCTTTAAGGGAGATTACTTATGGACAATTAAATGATGGTACAGCCATCGGAATGGGTTTGGCTACTTCGGTAAATCGACTCAAAGAAAGCAAGGCAATTAGTAAGATTATCATTTTATTAACGGACGGAGTCAACAATTCTGGCTTTATTGAACCCCAAACAGCCGCAGACCTTGCTATTGAATATGATATTAAGACCTATACCATTGGTCTTGGCACAAATGGAAATGCCTTATCGCCAGTAGCCTACAACGCTGATGGGTCCTTTAGATATGGTATGAGACAGGTAGAAATCGATGAAGAGTTATTGAAAGATATTGCGAAGGTTACGGGAGGAAAATATTTTAGGGCCACCAATAATGAAAAGCTTGAAGAAATTTACGACGAAATCAATAAGTTAGAAAAAACAGAAATAGAGGAGTTCAAATACACCCGATACGAGGAAAAGTTTCGACCTTGGATACTTTTGGCGGGAGTGCTACTACTCTTAGAATGGATTTTGAGAAATACCTTATTTCGAAGTTTTATATAGATTATGATTCAGTTCGACGAAAAAATATATTTCTATTTGCTAGGCATCATTCCTGTATTGATTGTCCTTTTCGTGCTGCTTCAAATCTGGAAAAAAAAGACACAGAAGAAGTTTTCAAATCTTTCCTTACTAAAACATTTGACTCCCGATAAATCGGATTTCAAATCAAGTTTGAAATTAATTCTATTGCTACTCGGCTTGTCCTTTCTAACCTTAGGCTTGGTCAACCCAAAGATTGGCACAAAATTAGAGACGGTAAAGAGAGAAGGTGTTGACATCGTGTTCGCCGTTGATGTTTCTAAAAGTATGCTGGCCGAGGATATCGCCCCCAACCGGTTGGAAAAATCAAAACGTTTGGTTTCTGAAATAATTAATCAGTTGGCTAGTGATAGAATAGGAATCATCGCCTATGCGGGGCAGGCATTCCCCCAGCTGCCTATCACTACGGATTATGGTGCGGCAAAGATGTTCTTGCAGAGTATGAATACTGATATGCTAACTTCTCAAGGCACGGCAATCGACCAGGCCATTGAATTAGCAACTACCTATTATGATGATGAGGACCAAACAAATCGGGTACTGTTCATTATTTCCGATGGAGAAGATCATTCTGAAGGAAATGCAGTGAAATCTGTCGAAAATGCCAGGGAAGCTGGAATTCGAATCTTCACTATTGGTGTGGGGAAAGAGAAAGGCGCTCCCATACCAATAAAAAGAAAAGGTGTTGTTGAGAGTCTGAAAAAAGATGCCCAGGGAGAAGTTGTCATTACCAAATTGAACTCAGAAGTTCTTGAGGATATTGCAGATGACGGAGACGGGGAATACATAGATGGTACAAACACAGAAGAAGCAGTGGAATTCATCAAAGAACAATTAAACCAGATGGATAAAAAGGAATTTGAAGCCAAACAATTCGCCGAGTATAAAGACCAGTTTCAGTGGTTTTTGGGCGCAGGTCTATTATTGTTATTTTTAGATGTTTTTGTTTTAGATCGAAAAACGCAGTGGTTGCGTAAGTTGAATTTGTTTAACGAAAAAAGAAACTAGGTGCTATGAAAAAGTATATCCTGTTTTTTGTTCTACTAATTGGATGTCTCTCTCATGCTCAAGATGAGGAGAAAGAAAAAGCAAAAGCCTTAGAAGCCTCCACCAATCTCACTTGGGATGCCAATAAATCCCTATCTGAATCTAAATTTGTAGATGCGGAAGTCGACTATAGAAAAGCGATTGCAAAAAGTGATGAGAATGTTGCCGCCCCCTTCAATTTAGGAAACGCATATTACAACAAAGAAACCTATAGTGAGGCCTTTGGGCGATTTAAGGAAGCAGGCGAAACAGCAACAGACAAAAATAGCAAACACAAAGCCTATCATAATATGGGCAATGTTTTCATGAAACGCAAAGAGTATGAAAAGGCGGTTGAGGCCTATAAAGAAGCGCTTCGAAATAATCCAACTGATGAGGAAACGCGCTACAACTTGGCTTTAGCCAAGGAGATGCTTAAAAAGCAGCAGGACGAGCAAAAGAACGACGATAATAAAGACGACAAGGAAAACAAGGATAAGGACAAGAAAGAAGACGAAAACAAAGACAAGAACGAGGGCGACGACGGCGAGAAAAAGGACAATAAAGACGAAGACGAAAAAGACAAAGGAGATAAGGGCGACGAGGAAAAAGAAGATAATAAAGAAGGGGATGGTGACCAAAAAGAAAAAGAGGAGAAAAAGCCAGAAGATGATAAAAAAGGAGAGCAAAAGCAGCCTCGACCCAATCAATTATCAAAACAGCAAATTCAGAATCTGCTAGAGGCCATGCAGAACGAAGAGAAAAAAGTACAACAGAAGATTGATGCCAAGAAAGTAAAAGGCGTTAAAGTAAAAAATGAAAAAGATTGGTAGTACCTATTATGCCTAAGAAATACATACTTCTATTTCCGTTGCTGTTTCTAGCGTTTTTGTCAATAGCGCAAGATTCAGAAGCGGTTACATTTGAAATGTTGGTAAGCAAAGACAAATTGGGTATCAACGAACGTCTTAGAGTTGATTTTGTCATGAACAAGGATGGTGATGATTTTAATCCCCCAGACTTTGCCGGTTTTCGAGTTCTCATGGGGCCATCTCAATCGATTAGCTCCTCGTGGGTTAATGGGGTGCGAAGTTATTCCAAGACCTATTCATATACTTTGGCTCCTACCAAGCGGGGCAAAATCAATATTAGGCAAGCATCTATTACGATAGGGGGCAAAGTCTATAAGTCACTTGCGAAACAAATTGAAGTTACGGCCGCCGTAGATAAACCCAATGCTCAAAAAACTATAGAAGATTTCGCAGATGAGAGTTTGCATCTTGTGGCCGAAGTTTCTAAGTCAAACCCTTATATGAATGAAGCGGTAAGCGTTGTCTATAAATTATATGTGAGCCCATCAATAAGCGTTTCAAATTATCGTCCTTTGGATAATCCAAAGTATAATAATTTTTGGAGTCAAGATATTCCTGTATCTGTACGAAATGCAAAAAACGGAACCTACAAGGGAAAACAATATCGTTATGTTATTCTAAAACGTGTTGTTCTATACCCACAGAAATCTGGAAAACTTGAAATAGAACCACTTTCTTTGGATGTAACTGTTGATGTACCTACCAATAAAAGGGATTTTTTCGGAGGAAGGATTTATTCCCAAACCAATAAAACCGTTTCTGCCGGAAAACGAACGATTAACGTTAAAGCATTGCCAACCCAAGGAAAACCAGCAGATTTTAGTGGCGCTGTTGGTGATTTCGATTTTTCTGTTACAGCTAGTAAGACAAGTTTAAATGCTTCTGAGTCGTTGCAAGCAAAGGTTGAGGTGAATGGCAAAGGTAATCTGAAACTTTTTCAGTTGCCAGAACCAAATCTTCCTAGTTCATTGGAAGTCTATGAGCCCGAGTTTGATGAAAAAGTCAGGACTACACTATCTGGAATGCAAGGAAAAGTGACCAACAGCTACACCATCATACCTTCATTCCGCGGAAAATATCCTATTCAACCTATTTCCTTTAGTTATTTCGACCCTAAGACAGAACAATACAAAACACTTTCTTCTGACGAAATCCTTATCAACGTTGTAGAAGGGCCAACTAGTGCCAGTGGAAATACTGCTTCCCAAACTGGAAGTAAACAAGCCGTAATTGCTACAAGCGATAAGTTCAATTTCATCAAATTGAAACCAAATTTAACGGCAATCGGGTCTGATTATTTTTTAGGTTCGACTAGTTTTTATCTATGGTTATTGTTGCCATTACTATTAATTCCTTTAGCCATTATCTTCGGGAAGAAACGTGATGCTATTGCTAGCGATGTTGCTGGAAACAAAATTAGAAGAGCGAACAAATTGGCACGCAAATATCTCTCCGCTGCTAAAAAATCCCTAGGTAATAAGGAAGCGTTTTATATTGCTTTAGAAAAAGGGCTGCATAACTATCTGAAAGCAAAACTAAAAATAGAAACTTCAGAATTCAGTAAAGATAAAATTATGACTCTGCTCACTGAAAAGCAGGTAGATGATACCACAAGGAATGGTTTTATCGCTCTGCTTAAAAATTGCGAAATGGCACGTTATAGTCCATTTTCAGAGGTTCAAATGAAGCAAGATTATGAAAAGGCCAGTGAAGTGATTTCATATTTAGATAAACAGTTGTAACTATGAAAAGCGTACTTACTTTTCTATTCATCTTACTCTCCTTTACTGTGCAATCACAGAACGATGCCTTGTTTAAGGACGCTACGGATGCTTATAATGCGGGTAATTATAACAAAGCAATAGAAAATTACTTAGAAATTGTTAAGGCAGGTCAACATTCACCTGAACTGTATTTTAATTTGGGCAATTCTTATTACAAATTAAACCAAGTTGCCCCAAGTATATACTATTTCGAAAAGGCCCTCTTGTTAAAACCAAATGACCCAGAGATAAAAAACAATCTGGCCTATGCCCAAAATATGACACTTGATGCCATAGAGCTAATGCCCGAGACAGGACTTTCAAAAATTTACCAAGAAATTACTGGTTTCTTATCATTTGACCAATGGGGTTATGTGGCAATAGTTTTTATGATTTTGTTTGTCCTTCTATATATTGGATTCTATTACCTAAAATATGCCACACAAAAGCGAATTGCCTTTATCACCAGTATCGTTTCATTACTCCTAGCAGTAGTTTCCGTTGTTTTAGCTTTTCTTCAATATGCCGACTTTCAGACAGACCAGCCTGCTATTGTTTTTGACAGCGAGGCAAAAGTTACCTCAGAACCAAATAAAAGAAGTCAAGTTGTATTTACATTACATGAAGGCACAAAACTGAATGTACTCGAAGAATTGGACGGCTATAAAAAGATTCGAATTGCGGACGGCCAAACCGGATGGCTGAGTTCTGAAAGTATTAAACTGTTGAAAGATTTTTAAAATTTATTTAACAAAAAATTAATAGTATTACTGTTATCTTAGCGCTCTATTCGAATATCCTATGAAGTCATCTTGCCTCATTCTTCTTGCATTGTTGGTAACAACGGCCATTATTGCCCCGTCGGTTATGACTTTAACAAATCTTGATGAAAAGGGAATAGTCGTTGACTTCAATGAGGAGGAAAATAAAGAAGAAAAAAAAGAGGCACAAGAAAAAGAATATTTTTTAGAGTTTAACCTAAATACAATTGCACAATTTCGAAGCGAGAAAATTGTTATTTCAAGTTTTTATTTTGAACAAGACTATATGGCTTCATTGCCTATTCTACTGCCCCCTCCGGAACACTGTTTTATTTAAAATTCCGACCGTTTTTCAAATAATTAATCAATCTCATCAGGGCAAAATGCCCTATTATTCTTTAAATTATGTTTAAGCATTTAAAAAAGGACTTGCCTGCAAGTATCGTTGTATTTTTCGTAGCGCTTCCCCTTTGTTTGGGAATAGCCTTGGCAAGTGGCGCGCCACTATTTTCAGGTCTAATAGCAGGTATTGTAGGTGGTATTGTTGTTGGGGCAATAAGTGGCTCCAATATAGGGGTTAGTGGTCCTGCTGCTGGTCTTGCAGCAATTGTTTTGGTCGCAATCGATCAACTAGGCTTTCAAGTATTTCTCTCTGCCGTTGTTATTGGAGGGGTGATTCAAATCATTTTTGGCGTAGCCAAATTGGGTATTATCGGATATTTTTTTCCAAGTTCTGTTATACGTGGTATGCTAACTGGAATTGGAATAATAATCATTCTAAAACAGATACCTCACTTTTTAGGGGATGATGATGATCCTGAAGGAGATTTTGCCTTCTTTCAAATTGATGGTGAAAATACATTTACAGAAATCGTAAACGCAATAGGAGACCCAAGTTTAGGTCCAACTATTATAGGCTTAATTTCCTTGGCGATATTAATTCTCTGGAGTAATGTACTTTCCAAAAAAGGGAGGTTTTTTGAGCTTGTTCAAGGTCCTTTAGTGGCCGTTGTAGTTGGTATCATTTACTACGTTGTTACCCAAGGAACAGATTTTGGAATTACAGAACAGCATCTGGTTTCTTTAAGCGAAGATAGAAACACGGCGGGCTTACTAACTCAATTTGTTACACCAGATTGGAGTCAAGCATTCACTACACCCGTTCTAATCACAGCCTTTACAATCGCATTGGTGGCCAGTCTTGAAACACTCTTATGTGTTGAGGCTACAGATAAACTCGACCCCGAAAAACGGGTTACCCCTACCAATCGGGAATTATTGGCGCAGGGAGCTGGAAACATTGTCTCTGGTTTCATCGGTGGTTTACCTATTACTCAGGTAATTGTACGTTCGTCTGCAAATATTCAATCAGGAGGTAAGACCAAAACATCAGCCATAGTTCACGGCTTTTTATTAATAGCTTCTGTAGCTGCAATACCATTTTTGTTACAAATGATTCCGCTCTCTGTACTTGCTGCGGTACTCTTTATTGTAGGATATAAATTGGCTAAACCATCAACTTTTAAAGCAATGTATGATGGTGGTTGGACGCAGTTTGTACCGTTTATGGTAACAGTCATGGGAATTGTATTCATGGACCTCCTAAAAGGACTAGCCTTAGGTTTGATTGTAGGAATCATCGTCGTGCTATATAAAAGTTTTAAAAACTCGCATTTCCTACATACAGAAAATGATGACCCAACGGACGGAAAAGTAAAAATGACACTTGCTGAAGAAGTTACATTCTTTAACAAGGGGGCTATTCTAAAGGAGCTTGATTCACTTCCAGAAAATTCTTTTTTAGAGCTGGACGTTCGTAAAACACGTTATTTAGATCAAGATATCATTGAAATTCTAGAAGATTTTGCGTTCAAGGCAAAACAACGAAATATTCATATTAAATTAGTTTCTGAAAGAGGAATTGTCGAAAACCCACCAAGTTATATTGAGTTTTTCAAACTCCGTCCAAAACTGAACTAGTTCATATTCAAACAATAAACGTTTTTACTTAAAAAAAATACAAAATGAAAGCACATACACAAGAAACGCAGGCGGCAATTACCCCTGATATAGCAATTCAACTCCTAAAAGAGGGAAATGAAAGGTTTGTTGCCAGTAAGATGGCAAACCGTAATTTATTAGATCAAGTAAACGACACGGCCACTGGTCAATATCCCTTTGCGACAGTACTTAGTTGCATTGACTCAAGAGTATCTGCCGAATTAATTTTTGACCAAGGTGTCGGGGATATTTTTAGTGCAAGAGTAGCTGGCAATATTGTTAACGAAGACCTTCTTGGAAGTGTTGAATTTGCTTGTAAGTTAGCTGGCACCAAAGTATTTGTAATACTTGGCCATACCGCATGTGGCGCTGTCAAAGGTGCTTGTGACGACGCTAAAATGGGGAATTTAACTACTTTGTTACATAAAATAAAGCCTGCAGTAAGAGCAACTACAGAACCAACTGATGCCGGTCAGAGAAATTCCAAAAATGGTGATTTTGTAAATGATGTAGTACGTAATAATGTACTGCTAACTATCGAAGATACACGCAGTTTGAGTCCTGTTTTAAAAGAAATGGAAGACAACGGTGAAATAAAAATAGTTGGTGCCATTTATGATATCAGTAATGGAAAAGTGGCTTTTATTTAGGCTATTAGGACTATAGAATATAAAAGCCAATGCAGTTGCATTGGCTTTTTCTTTTGTCAAAATATACTATCTTTCAATCGTTCAAAATTTACTTAAATCATACCTATGAAAAATCTCTTCTCCAATCTTCGAGGTGACCTCTTTGGAGGAATTACAGCTGGTATTGTCGCATTGCCCTTAGCCCTTGCTTTTGGGGTAAGTTCAGGACTAGGACCTAGCGCAGGGTTATATGGAGCTATTTTTATAAGTTTTTTTGCTGCTCTTTTTGGAGGAACTCCAACTCAAATTTCTGGGCCAACGGCACCTATGACCGCAGTAAGTATGGTAGTCATTGCAGGAATTATTGCTGCGAATGATGGTAGTGTCTCCCAAGCACTGCCTACAATTCTAGTCGTTTTTCTTTTAGCCGGCTTAATTCAAATTGTACTTGGCCTTACGGGTATTGGTATGTATATTAAATACATTCCCTATCCTGTAGTTTCAGGATTTATGACTGCGATTGGAATTATTATTTTAATAACACAAATACTTCCTGCGATTGGGTATTATCCGAAAGAAGATACTCAATTTGTAAATCAATTTGTTCCGGAAGCTCAGGAAGTCATTCTGAAGAATATCTTGAAAGAGGAAGTAGGCGAAGATGTTTTGAATGTTCAAGACTTTGTTGGAACAGTTGATCGAGTAAATGAGATTAATGAAGAAAGTACAGCTAAGGAGGCAAGAACCTTGGCAAAAAAAGAGGCATCAGGTGTCATTGGCACTCTAAAAATATTACCTAGAGCACTAAAAAATATCAAATGGCTGGAACTACTTCTGGCGCTCTCAACAATCATCATTATTTACGGATTTAAAAGAATTACTACCATAATACCGAGCACATTAGTCGGTTTGTTAGTAGTATCAGGGGTAGCCTATGCTTTTAATTTAAATTATATACCTATAGAAGAAATACCTTCCGGTTTTCCATTACCCAACTTTGAAATTTTTACGCAATTCGATTTAAATTCTATTTCGCCTTATTTGGTAGCAGCATTAGCTTTGGCCCTCTTAGGATCCATTGATTCTTTGCTTACATCGGTCATCGCTGATAACATGACAAAGACAAAACACAAACCAAACAGAGAATTGATAGGACAAGGTATTGGAAATAGTATTGCAGCGGTATTCGGAGGTATTCCTGGAGCAGGAGCAACCATACGAACTGTTGTAAATATCAATGCAGGTGGTAAAACAAAGTTATCGGGTATGATTGCAAGTATCATTTTGCTTATTGTGATGCTTTCCCTTGCCCCTGTTGCTTCACAAATTCCAGCCGCAGTCTTGGCAGGTATTCTAATTACTGTAGGTATTGGAGTTATGGATTACAAAGGACTAAAAGCGATACCAAATATGCCTAAGGATATTAAATTAGGGCCTATTCCGCTAAGCTCGGAAGTAATCATAATGTTGGTTGTTCTTGTATTGTCATCCGTGTGGGATTTGGTTTATGCGGTTGGTGTAGGCCTTGTCATTGCCTCATTGATGTTTATGAAAAAAATGGGGGATCTTACCGCAAGACGTTCTGATGTCAAAACGCTAGCGGAAGAGGAAGCATGGGACGACGAGATGGGTTTTCCCGAAAATCTTCGCGATCAAGTTTTTATCAAACACCTCAAAGGCCCTTTATTCTTTGGTTCCACCACAGAATTCCAGGCTTTGGCAGACCAAATACCTAATGATGCCGATGCCGTTATTATTCGCTTAGGACGTACTCCTTACATGGATCAATCAGGATTATATGCCATGGAAGAAGTACTCTATGAGTTAATTAAAAATAACATATCCGTTTTATTCGTTGATCTTCAAAAACAGCCTCGATATATGATGGAACGCATTGATATCATCCCTGACTTAATTCCTGAAGAACATATTTTCAATACATTTGACGAGTGTCTAAAATGGATTATGCAAAATGTGAAGGATAAGGTTTAAGACTAATTTTTCTCATGCAACGGCATTTGTAAATAGATAAATGTGGTTTTTTGGAAGCTTCCAATGACATACTGGTTATAAAGTTTTAAATTTGCCATTCTATCGCAAAATTATGATTGACAAAATCAAAGAACATATTGTCGAAGTGGAGCAGTTTACGGCAGATTCAAAAGAAGCCGTCGAAACCTTCCGTATTAAATACTTAGGAAAAAAGGGACTATTAAAAGAGTTCTTCGCTGAATTTAAGAATGTTGCTAATGATCAAAAAAAAGAATTTGGTCAGACCATTAATACCCTTCAAAAGCTAGCGACAGATAAAGTAAATTCCTTAAAAGAAAGCCTAGATAACACCTCTGAATCCCAGGGCGTGTATAATGATTTAACACGACCGGGCGAACCCATTGAACTTGGTGCCCGCCACCCAATTTCTATCGTTAAAAATCAGATTATTGAGATTTTTTCAAGAATAGGGTTCAATGTTTCTGAGGGTCCTGAAATTGAAGACGATTGGCATAATTTTACTGCACTGAACCTTCCAGAGTATCACCCAGCTCGAGATATGCAGGATACCTTTTTCATTCAAACAAATCCTGATATTTTGTTGCGTACCCATACCTCATCGGTCCAAGTGCGATATATGGAGAATAATAAACCTCCGATTCGAACAATTTCACCTGGTAGAGTATATAGAAATGAAGCTATTTCAGCACGCTCACACTGTTTCTTTCACCAAGTAGAGGGTTTATACATCGATAAGAACGTTTCCTTTGCAGATTTAAAGCAAACCCTGCAATTCTTTACTACAGAGCTTTTCGGAAAATCAAAAATACGGCTTAGACCTTCATATTTCCCATTTACGGAACCTAGTGCGGAAGTAGATGTTTATTGGGGTCTAGAGACCGAAACCGATTATCGCATGACCAAAGGAACCGGTTGGCTAGAAATAATGGGCTGCGGTATGGTTGACCCTAATGTGCTTAACAATTGCGGAATTGACCCAGAGGAATATTCAGGTTTCGCTTTTGGAATGGGTATTGATCGTATAGCACTTTTGTTACATCAGATTTCAGATATTCGCTTGTTAAGTGAAAATGATGTTCGCTTCTTAGAACAGTTTAGAGGCGCTTTGTAAATCAAATATTTTCTACAAGGTTTAATTTTATTCCCCATTCAGCTGATTCTCAGGGTATGAAAAAAGATATTGAAATACCGATTGCCAAAGACGTATATGTTGCCGCAGTTCATGAATGGAATCAAGAATTCTTATCTAAAGACTGGAATGCATATATCATAAACAATAGAGCCACGCAAATCGATATGGTGCTAATTGTTTCCAAAGGATATGATGGTGAGCGAAAAACTTCTTTGATGCGGCACGCCATTGGCGTCGTTGATGCTAAATCATTCCAAAAGATAGAATTGATTCAGGAAGATGTTCTTGCACTAAACAATGAATTTTTTGTTACCTATTATGCGGATAACAAAATCTATGAAAAACGATTCGTGTTTGAAAAGAATACGGTAAATGAGGCTAGCCTTTTAGAAATTCCCTTAATAGAAAAAGAAGGTGTTTTTGCGAAATAACCTAACGGAGCGGAAAACCCTTAGCAGCCCACCATGGATGTACTTCAATAATTAACCTTCCTGCTTTTACCATCGGATCCGAATTTGCTAAGCTATCGGCCATTTCCTGTGATGGCGTGTTGTAGATGGTAATACCCCTAATATCTCCGTCATCTCCAATAGGTCCCGAAATATCTGCATAACCTTCATCATACATTTTTCCTAAATGAGCCATATGCAAGGCTTGTAAACTGTCTGCTTCCTCTTTACTTTGTGAACGGTTTGGTCCTCTTTTTAAAAAGGCGATAAAATACTGCTGCATAACAACTGTATCTTTAGTATTCTCGTCTACATAATCAAAGATTTCAAAGCCCTTAGAAGTCAATTCTTCCTTGATTTCCTTAACGGATTTTACCTCCTCTTGAAGGACATCGGTTATAGTATAATTCGAGTTCACAACTTCTTTACAGCCCGCGAGAAATAAGGTAACAAGAATCAAAACTTTACTTTTTTTCATGATTCACCAGTTTTTATAGGGCTCCTTACTCAATTGAGAATTATAATATTTAATAATTCCAGTAACTTCTTTTCCAAGCCAATTCGGTTTTTCAAAAATCTCATCTTCAGAATTTAGTTCAACCTCGGCAACGAGTAGCCCTTGGTTCTCCCCATGGAATTCATCAACCTCATAGGTATGTTTCCCTATTGGAATTTCATATCTGGTTTTTTCCAATACACCTTCTTCACATAGCCCCAAAAGGGATTCAGCTTCTTCTAAGTCAATTAATTTTTCCCATTCAAATCGCGAAGTTCCTGAGGCATTTGAAATTCCCTTAACAGTTAAAAATCCTAAATCTCCCTTTATCCGAACTCTTACGGTTCTTTCAGGGTGGATATTCAAAAACCCTTGAACTATTCGTGATTTGGAAGAAGCCTGTTCCTTGAATTGATTCGATTTCACTAAAAATTTTCGTTCTATTTCAACCACTATTAGGAGTTTCAATTTTATGTTCAATAAATTTACGATATGGAACCGGATTTTCCTTTACGAAAAATCATTCATGTCGATATGGATGCCTTCTATGCTTCAGTAGAGCAGTTAGACAATCCCGATCTACGAGGCAAGCCCATTGCAGTAGGTGGAAGTTCGCAAAGAGGGGTCGTCTCCGCCGCAAGCTATGAAGCTCGTAAGTTTGGGGTTCGTAGTGCCATGAGTAGTGTGATAGCCAAACGAAACTGTCCTGAATTGATTTTTGTAAAGGCAAACTTTGAACGCTATAAAGAAATATCAAAAGCCATTCGACAGATCTTTTATGATTATACTGATTTGGTGGAACCACTTTCCTTAGATGAAGCTTACTTAGATGTTACCATAAATAAAAAGGGAAATCCGTCAGCAACTTTGGTAGCCCAAGAAATTCGACAGCGCATTTTTGATGAATTGCAATTAACTGCTTCTGCAGGTATTTCCATTAATAAATTCATTGCCAAGGTTGCTAGTGATTACAACAAACCTAACGGACAGAAAACTGTAAATCCCGAAGAGGTTATTCAATTCTTAGAAGATTTAGAAATTCGAAAATTCTATGGTGTCGGAAAGGTAACTGCGGAAAAAATGTATAAGCTTGGTATTTTCACCGGTAGAGATTTAAAAACAAAATCCCTCGAATTTCTAGATCAAAAGTTTGGTAAGAGCGGAAACCATTACTACCATGTAGTTCGTGGCATTCATACTAGTGAAGTAAAACCTCATCGCATACCAAAATCCGTTGGGGCCGAACGCACATTTAGTGAAAATCTAAGTAGTGAAATCTTCATGCTAGAACGTTTGGAGCATATCGCGCAAGAATTAGAACGTCGTCTTAAAAAGTCTAAAATTGCCGGTAAAACAATTACACTCAAAATCAAGTACAGTGATTTCTCTCTACAAACAAGAAGTAAGACCCTCCCTTACTTTATATCTGACAAAGATTTAATCCTCGAAACTGCCAAAAATTTATTATACCAAAATAGCCTCGAAAATTCAGTTAGATTACTAGGAATCTCACTGGCCAATTTAAACACAGAAAGGAAAGAGACCATTAACGGGGAGAAAGAAGTTTCTGTTCAACTGAAATTCGATTTTTAAAAAAACCCCCTTCAAATACAATAATTCCTAAAAGTGCAGTTCATCGAATAAATTTATAATTCACAATAAAATCTAGATAAGGTGGTTTTAGATAGACAAATTTTAATAACCTAAAATCTTTAAACCATGAAAATTTCTATCAACAAACCAAAAATGTTAGCCTTATTCGCAGTTTCTTTATTTGCAGTTTCTTGCAGCGTTAAAGGAGAAATCGAGGATATCGTAGAAGAGTTAGAAGAAACAACTGAGACAGCTGTTACTGAGTAATTAGCTTCTTTTAAGCATAAAAAAAACCCGAGCAAAAGCTCGGGTTTTTTTATATCAATAATTTCATGTTTAATTGACAATCAATGCATTATCTGTTGCCGTGGGGTTCATTGGGCAGAAATATACATATTCTCCCTTTGCCAATTTTGTCGGCTTTGAAGTCTGCTTTTTTCCTGTTGCAACTACTTCAGTTACATAAGCTGTTTGGATATGATTTTCCGGCTTACTGATATCTTTGCCTTTTGGTACCAATACAAAGCCCACGTCATGACCAACGGCATTGTTTGCGATTTCAAAAACATAGGTTCCTTCTGAAACCGTTATTTGTTTTTGAGTAAACTCTCCAGGAGTCTGTTCTAAAGAAATTGTACTTACTTCTCCTTTCATCATTTTATCCTGTGCACTCACTGAATATGCTACTCCAAATACTAGTGCTACTACTGCTATTACTTTTTTCATAATTACTTGATTTTATTCTGGCTTCCCAGAACGTTTTAAAACTATTTATTTCTGACTATGCTCAAACGGACAGCCTACGTTATACTTCCATATTAAGCTTCAATGGCTTCCAAAGACTGTACTGCTGGAAAATCAACAGGTACATTTGTGGTCTTGTGCAGGTAATTCGATATGGTTTTATCGCCCACTAAAACTATAGTGTCGACAAGATTTTCTTTTGTCCATCCTTCGTTTAAGAAATTCTCAACTACGGCTTCACTAGCAGCTCCTCTATTTTCGGTAATATTCTTGGCTAGCTTAGCAAGTGCATTCAATTTTGAATCGAATGTCGCCTGTCCACCTCGCAACTCCAAAATTTGCTCATCGGTAAAACCATTCATTTTACCAATCGCTGTGTGCGCAGAAAGACAGTACGTACAGTTATTAACCTCACTTACGGCAAGGTTCACAACTTCTTTTTGTTTTGCGTTGAGCGAAGTCTTCGAACCACTAAGGTTTAGGTAATTCTCCAATGCGTTTTCTGAATGTGCATAGGTCGCATATAAGTTAGGAACAAAGCCCAAAGCTTTTTCTAGGTTATCAAAAATCGCTTGATTTTTTTCACTTACTTCTTCTCTTTTAGGAACATTAAATGTGCTCATACTATTTTAGTTTTTAATTATTATTTATATTGATACATATGGTTTCTCAGCATCACAATAAAAATCGTGATGATGTTTTTGCTCACAATGCATTTGTGCATTTATGGGCTTCACGCTTGAGTTTCTCGACTGTCGAAAAATCTCTATTAAATTGAATACTGATTTTATTTGTGCTTTCATCTTATGCTATCTTTTAATTACAAGGCAAAGATGCGACACAAAAGAAGGTGTATGTTATTATGAATTGCCCGACGGCTTGTAGAAATTTCCCGTTAGGAAGAAACCGCTTTGGTTTCACGATAATTTGTGGGAGACTGACTCGTCATTTTCTTAAAAAAACGACTAAAATGGGCAGGGTCGTTGAAGCCTAATTCATAAGCAATCTCTTGATTCTGTTTATCCGTGAAACGGATAAGGCGTTTTGCCTCTAGGGCTAAACGTTCTAAAATTATTTGTTGCGGCGACTTCTGGTTATATAATGCAAACAAATTGGAAAGAGTCTTTGGACTCTTAAAAAGCAAGTCAGCATAATCACTCACTTTACGTTTAGTCTTATAATGCGTATCAACTAAAACATTGAACTTACGAACCACATCAATCTGTTCGTTATCTAGTTTTTTAACTATCAATTGCTCTTTTGCCAAACGTGTACAAATAATAATTAATCTTTTCAAAAGCATTTGAAGCATATCTCCTTGTATTTTATCTGGAGTAGCAAACTCATCTACAAAGACCTCGTAAAGGGTTTCGAATTTCCGGTTTTGCCCTTCTGGTATTGTAACGATAGGTAGATCTTGTGTTCCAAAAAACAAAATTCCGTTACAGGACACCTCACTATCGTGATCTGAGATGCAATAAAACTCCCTGTTAAATAAAAAGGCAGTCAACGGAAGGTTTGAATTCTCATAGGATATTTTTTGCAAATAGGTGGTAGTCATCAATTGATTTGGAAGCAATTGCACTCTCAATCCATCAACCTCTAATTCGGTGACTGAGTCATTTCTATTCCATAAAATAGTTATGTTACCAGTGTTTACGGAGAAACGATTTTCGTTGCTTTTGATATCATCAGTAAAGGCAAACAACGACCCAATCTTCTTGTCGTGGAATTCAAATTTCATACATCTATTGCTTACATGAGCTTAAAAACACTGATTTAGTCTGTTTTTTTGTTCATCCTTACGCCTGCAAAATCATTCTAATTCAGTTATTTATTAAACAAGACTGTTAATCATTGCTTTATATTTTAACACAATTCAGGCTTTTTCTAATTTTATGTAAAATTGCTATAATCAAGGAAATTAATTTTTCCTCTAGTTTGTTCAAAAAGAACGTTTTGCCCTAAAAATCGACTTTAAAAAATGCAGGAAATTAAAAACTACGACCGTGCCGCCAATAAATTTTATGACACATTGGATATAAAAAGTTTGCCTATAAACTCATGGGATTTATACGCCACTTTTTTTGACAAAATCTGTCAATCAATTAATGACGTCTTTGTGCTAAAGAATTTAGCGAAAAGTAATTTGTGGTCTTATAGGGAAGACTTTAACGAGGAGTTATTACAAAAAGAGCACGTGGTAGTAGTTACTGATGCTGAATTGAGAATAGTTTATGCCACTCAAAATATACGCCTTATGAATGGTTATAGACCGGAAGAAATTTTGGGTAAGAAACCGAAAATGTTTCAAGGTATAAAAACGTGTAAGGAAACATCAAGAAATATAGGTATTGCAATAAAGAACAGAGAACCCTTTGAAGCTGTAGTATTAAATTATAGAAAAGACGGAAGCACCTACAATTGTTGGATAAAGGGAGAGCCGATATTAAATAAATCTGGTGAAGTAGTGAACTTCATCGCCTATGAAAAAGAAGTAGCTTAAGAGTTACATGTTTAAGTGAAAAGAGCCAATCGATTTAGTTGATTGGCTCTTTTTTATACAATAAATTCTTGCCTTAAAAATTACAGGTTTCGATTTCAGTCACACGCAAAGTGTTTACCATACCTTTATCTTTAATCGGCATGGCAGCAAGGCTAATCAACATATCACCTACATCTAAAAAACCTTTTTTACAGGCAATCTGATTCACATCTTCGATGGTTTCATCTGTAGAAACATACTTGTCATAATAGAATGCTTTTACTCCCCAAAGTAGATTGAGTTGGGTAAGTATTCTTTTATTGGATGTAAAAACTAAAATGTGAGCACTTGGCCTCCAAGCTGATATTTGAAAAGCGGTATAACCACTGTTGGTTAAAGTGGAAATTGCTTTGGCCTTAATCTCATTCGCCATAATTGCAGCATGATAACAAACCGATTTTGTAATATATCGGTTTGTACGAATATGAGGTGGGTCGTGAGGCACATTAATCAATTCAGAACTCTCAACACTTTGTAGTATACTCGCCATTTTTTCGATAACCTGAACCGGGTAGTTCCCAACGGAAGTCTCTCCAGAAAGCATTACAGCATCAGCACCATCCATAACCGAATTGGCCACATCGTTTACTTCAGCTCTTGTTGGCGTGAGGCTTGTAATCATAGTTTCCATCATCTGCGTAGCGATAATTACTGGTATTCTAGCCTTCTTAGCTCTCAGTACAAGTTGCTTTTGAATCAAAGGTACTTCTTGTGCAGGAACCTCAACGCCCAAATCACCACGGGCTACCATAAGTCCATCGCAATAGGCAACAATCTTGTCAATGTTCTCTACAGCTTCCGGTTTCTCGATTTTTGCAATAATCGGAATTTTGTGTTCAGAATGTTCTTTAATAATATTCTGGAGGTCAATAAGATCTTGACTGAATCGAACAAACGAAAGGGCTATCCAATCTACATCCAAAGAAACTGCAAAAATAGCATCCTTAACATCCTTCTCTGTCAGAGCAGGCAATGAGATGTTCGTATTGGGTAAGTTCACTCCTTTCTTAGATTTCAATGGACCTCCTTGGATGACCTTCGCCTTAACCTCATCTTTACCATTGGTCGAAACCACTTCGAACATTAATTTTCCATCGTCTAATAAAACGCGCTCCCCTGCTTTTACATCTTGCGGAAAGTTAGTATAGTTCATGTATACCTTCTCTGCTGTTCCTTCAAAAGGTTCTCCTGTCACAAAGGTAATTTCATCTCCTGGTGCAACTACCACTTCACCAGCCATTACTCCCACACGAAGTTTTGGTCCTTGTAAATCCGCTAGAATAGAAGTATAGATTTGCATTTCCTCATTAAGCTCACGAATCATTTTAATTCGCTCTTTCACATCTTCATAATCAGCATGTGAAAAATTGATTCGAAAGACATCTACTCCCGCCAACATCATTTTTTTCAGTACCTCTTTCTTACTTGTAGCTGGTCCTAAAGTTGCTACTATTTTGGTTTTTTTCTTACTCGGCATTTTTAAAAAATTAGGTTGTTCTTAGATTTTAGATAATCAACTTCTAAAATGTAAGCGGTTATTATTTTGGGTATGGTTTGTAACTGCTTTACCGTACGCTCTTCTATACTATCGTCATCATGTTCAATTTTCAAAAGATAGTCTGCTTCTTTGTATTCTGGCACCAAATGATTTTTGGTATAGGATGGCTCGTTTGCAAACAAGTCACTTCCTACTAAACTTTCCTCTTGTATACTAGTATTGGTGATAAGCGTCCAATAACTGTCATTTTGTTCATCTCTCCATTCGAAAATCGGAAAGGAAATATCTTCCGTCAAGTCTAAATCTTTCGATGCTCTTTTAAAGTTTGATTTTAAGCACGAATTAAGGGCATATACAATAGCGTAATCCTCCATACTACTGTGTAAAGCTAGCAGTGTAAAGGAGTCTTCATAAAAATCATCCGTGATTTTATGTATTGCCATCATGTAAGTGCGAACTTCAAATATAAAACTAAAAACCAAAACAGCCTAGAGTAGGCCAATAGAATGCCATTAATTGACAAACTATAACGGTTTAGTTACATTAAATTTATACTTAGGATTTTTTCATCTTATCCTGAAGTGCAAAATAGGCTCTTTTGGAAGCCCGCTCTTCGGCCTTTTTTTTAGAAGTTGCCCTGGCCTTTGCCACTACGTTGTTTCCGATGGAAAGTTTTACAGCGAAGTGCTTTAAACTATCATTACCAGTATCTTCATAAACATTGTAATTGAAGTTTTTTTTCTGTTTTTGGCACCACTCAATTACTAAACTTTTATAACTTATAACCTTGCCCTCTAGCATTTCGATATCCACGTAAGGTGCAATAACCCTTTCGTTTATAAATTTTTCGCAGTAGTTATACCCCCTATCCAGATAAATGGCGCCAACTAAGGCCTCAAAGACGTTGCCATGAATATTATCTCCGAAATGCGACTTAGGAATTCGGCTTTCCACATATTTAATTAAATCCAAATCCTTTCCTAGTTCGTTCAAATGTTCTCGACTTACAATCTTTGACCTCATTTTAGTGAGATATCCTTCATCACCCAAAGGGACTTCATTATACAGATGTCTTGAGATAATGGTGCCCAGCATGGAATCTCCCAAAAATTCTAAACGTTCATAGTTCATGGGGTTCCCATCTTTGTCCCTTTTATTAGCGGATCGATGTAGAAATGCCTTCTGGTAGATTTTGAGCTTCTTTGGCTTAAAACCCAAGATTTTGGTCATTCCCAAAAAAAAATTCCCATCTTCTTTAGAATGGGAATTAAATAAATTAGATGGGAAGTTCATTTGTTGATTAGTCGATTTTCTTAAATACTACACAAGCATTATGACCTCCAAAACCAAATGTATTGCTCAATGCGACATTTACTTCTCGCTTCTGAGCCTTATTCAGGGTCAAGTTTAATTTCGGGTCTATATTTTCATCAACCGTAGTATGATTTATGGTCGGTGGAACAATACCGTGTTTCATCGCTAGTATAGATGCAATCGCTTCTATGGCTCCTGCCGCTCCCAGTAAGTGGCCTGTCATCGACTTGGTAGAGTTTATATTGATGTTTGGAGCATGCTCGCCGAACACTTCTGAAATTGCTTTTAGTTCAGCAACATCTCCCAAGGGGGTTGATGTACCATGTGTATTAATGGCGTCAACATCTTCGGGTTTTAAACCTGCATCTTTTAAGCAGTTTTTCATTACTTGAACCACTCCTATTCCTTCGGGATGCGGTGCCGTCATGTGATACGCATCACTTGACAATCCGCCACCAACTACTTCAGCGTATATTTTTGCACCACGCGCCTTGGCGTGTTCATATTCCTCTAAAATCAAAGCTCCTGCCCCTTCGCCTAAAACGAAACCGTCCCGAGTTCCATCAAAAGGTCTTGATGCGGTTTCAGGACTATCGTTTCTTGTGGAGAGGGCGTGCATAGCGCCGAATCCTCCCATACCTGCAATAGTTACTGCTGCTTCACTTCCACCAGAAACTACGACATCACAATATCCTAAACGAATATAGTTCAACGCATCAATCATTGCATTCGCTGATGACGCACAGGCAGAAACCGTTGTATAATTCGGCCCCATGAAACCATGCTTTATAGAAATATTGCCAGGAGCAATATCAGCTATCATTTTAGGGATAAAGAAGGGATTAAATCGCGGCGTACCATCACCTTCAGCGAAATTCATCACCTCGTTCTGAAAAGTCTCTAGCCCTCCAATACCTGCACCCCAGATAACACCAACTCGAAACTTATCGATTGTATCTAAGTCCAAACCGGAATCTTCAATAGCCTCATCAGATGCAACAAGTGCATACTGCGCAAACTTATCCAGTTTACGGGCTTGCTTTCTATCAAAAAAATCCTCGGGATTGTAGTTCTTTAATTCGCAGGCGAACTTGACCTTAAATTTTTCGGTATCGTAGTAAGTAACGGGAGCAGAACCGCTCTTGCCGTTTACTAGTCCTTCCCAATATTCCTCAATGTTGTTTCCGATGGGAGTAAGTGCCCCCAATCCGGTAACTACAACTCGCTTTATCTGCATTGAACTAAATTTTACACGCTTACTAAGCAAATTAAAAAAAATATCCATGCGATACAGTTACCGCATGGATAATTTCAAATCTTGTTCAAGAAATCATAAAGATTACTTCGCTTCTTCTATATAACTTATGGCTTGGCCAACTGTTGCAATATTTTCAGCTTGATCGTCTGGAATCTGAATATCGAATTCTTTCTCGAATTCCATAATCAACTCAACTGTATCTAGTGAGTCCGCCCCTAGGTCGTTAGTAAAGCTAGCTTCTGTAACCACTTCGTTTTCATCAACTCCTAATTTATCAACGATGATAGCTTTAACTCTTGATGCAATGTCTGACATAATAATATTTGGTTTTAAAAATTTAAATTGTTGGCAAAAATAAAAAACTTTGGATTAATAACACGTTTTACCGTTAAAATGTCTCGTAATTTAAGAAATTTAAGTACAAGAGTGCTATTTTAGCTCCAAATAATTCTTCTTCGGTAACGCCGATTCCCTTCATGAAAAATATCGTATTATTTGCCTCCGGTTCTGGTTCAAATGTTGAAAACATCATACATCATTTTCATGACAAGCCTAACGTTACTATAGCCGGTGTGCTAACTAACAAAAGGGATGCCAAAGTTTTAGACAGATGTAATAAATTGAAAGTCAATGGATTATATTTTAATAGAACTGCTTTTTACGATACCAATTGTATTCTAAACATTCTTAAATCATTACAACCAGACCTTATAGTGCTTGCTGGTTTTCTCTGGAAGATTCCCTCGAATTTGATTAAAAATTACCCCAATAAAATCGTGAATATTCACCCAGCTTTACTTCCTAAATATGGAGGCAAAGGCATGTACGGAAATCATGTACACCAAGCTGTAAAAGACAACATGGAAACTGAAACTGGAATTACAATTCATTATGTGAACAAAAACTATGATGAGGGAGCAATAATCCACCAATCAAGAACAGAGGTATCGTCAAAAGATAGTGTTGAAGAAATAGCTAAAAAGGTACATGCTCTAGAATACAAACATTTTCCTGAAGTGATAGAGAAATTATTGAATGAAAAGTCCTCCCCCAACATCGCTTTAGGCGATGTTGACCTCTCACAAGGAGGGGTAAAACAATAGTGTTGATTCAACCATAAGCAATGGCTAAAAAAGCAAAATTCTATACCGTCTGGAAAGGGAAACGACCTGGAGTCTATAACACCTGGGATGATTGCAAAGCAGCTATAACAGGATTTAAAGGTGCACAGTATAAATCTTTCCCAACATTCGAACTTGCAAAAAAGGCCTATAATGGAAACTACGAAGAATATAAGGGAAAGAAAAAAGGGGAAGCTTCCCTTTCACAAGAACAACTGCTCAAAATAGGGCAACCGAATTATCATTCCATTTCTGTAGATGCAGCTTCCAGCGGAAACCCAGGTATAATGGAATATCAAGGTGTAGATACCAAAACCAAAAAGAAACTTTTTAAACAAGGTCCGTTTGCTGAGGGCACCAATAATATTGGAGAGTTTTTGGCACTTGTACATGGCCTTGCCTACCTAAAGGAGCGTAATAGTGACCGCATCATTTATACCGATTCAAGAACTGCGATGAGTTGGGTTCGAAAAAAATCGTGCAATACAAAATTGGCAGAAACTACTAAGAATAAAGCTTTGTTTGACCTGATTCGGCGTGCGATTGATTGGCTGAAAAACAATTCTTATAATACCCCTATTGTTAAATGGGAAACAAAGGCTTGGGGGGAGATACCTGCGGATTTTGGAAGGAAGTAGGCTAGAAAATTTGATTTTTCTGGAAAGCAATATTTTAATAGTCCAAAATCAGATTAACACACAAGGCTACTCACTACTATTTATTGTCAAATGAGTATTTCCTTGGTCATGAAATATGGAAAAGACAATATCCTTATCTAATTTATTCCATTTTATAAACATAGGTTTATCAACAAATTGACACTCTTCTAAATATCCTGTTGTAGAAATCGCGGTGTTTCCACTATCAAGCACCTCTGAATCCTCATTAATTATTGCGCTCATCTTTTTAATTTGGTCTGGTTTTCCAAGTTTATCCACTAGGTCCTTGTAATAATCTTCATCAATAATTTCCTTAAAATCTGTACTAATCGATTTAATAATTCCTTTGTTATCTGTTTCGATAATAATTAGGCTAACCTCTTTAAAAAGAAAGACCATTTCTTGATCGGAAACTACGTACGTTTTTATTCCTTCCTCAGAATCCATTTCAATAGCTGGATAAGGTAATTCACTAATATTTAGACCTAAAAAACCTTCAATGGGATTATTCATAATTAAAAACAGAAAAACTATGGATTTTATCATAACTATTTACAGTTGGTAGGTCCTTCCCAAAAAGAACTCTTCGATGTACGGCGCAAGCGATCTGAGAGCAAAAGAACTGTTTTGTGAAAAACCTCCGCCAATAATCCTCATTGCTAAATCAATATTTTTATTCCATTTTTGGTCCAAAGCGGTGTTACTAGCTTTAGGGTTTTGCAAATACCACACTTGTGTTCTTATGTTAGCAACATTTAAAGCTCTTGCTGTTTGATTTGCAGCAGTCCCATTTGTCCTTCCCAGAGATAGGGTAAAATATCCTTTAGGGATATTCAATTCAACTGCATGTGTAAAAAAAGAGCCGTCAGGGTTAACCTTACCTGTTGCGAAAGTATTATTTATATTAGCAACTCCAGCAACTTTTGAAGGAATACCATTTGAAATCCCGTCTGCATATTCAAGGTTAAAAGCTTCCCTCAATTTAGAAAAACCAACCAAGAAATTGTACTATGAAAACCTTTTAAATTCAGAGGTTTTGATGATATCAAAATATAAGTTAATTCTTACTTTTTGTTTAGTAATTTAAAGTTAGTTCCTTTTTTTTCGCTCAATATAAACTTCAAATATTTTATTATTTGATATAAACACCCTTATCAAATACCTGTACAAAACCGTATATTTGCAGCTTAATTTTTAGGCCACAAATTGAATATGGGTAAGTTAGTAATTGTAGGTACAGTAGCTTTCGATGAAATTGAAAGTCCTTTCGGTAAAACCGATAAAATTCTTGGCGGTGCCGCAACCTTTATCGGCCTCGCTGCATCTCAATTCAATGTTGACTCTACCATTGTATCCATAGTTGGCGATGATTTACCCCAAGCCTATCTAGATCTATTGACTTCCAAAGGAATTGATATTTCAGGCATTGAAATCGTTCAAGGTGGTAAGACTTTCTACTGGAAAGGTAAATACCACAACGACTTAAATTCGAGGGATACCTTGGTTACTGAACTGAATACGCTGGCTGATTTCAACCCAGTTGTGCCAGAGAATTATAAAGATGCAGATATCGTCATGTTGGGCAATTTGCACCCTATGGTTCAAATGAGCGTCATCAACCAAATGGCAAAACGACCGAATCTAATTGTATTGGATACGATGAACTTTTGGATGGATAATGCCTTAGACGATTTACTTGAGGTCATCAAACATATTGATGTGATTACCATAAATGACGAAGAGGCTAGACAATTGACTGGTGAATATTCCCTTGTAACAGCTGCCGCGAAGATTCAAACAATGGGCCCTAAATATGTAGTTATCAAAAAAGGAGAACATGGGGCTCTTTTATTTCATGATGAGAATATATTCTTTGCTCCAGCCCTACCCTTAAAAGAAGTTTTTGACCCAACTGGTGCTGGAGATACTTTTGCAGGAGGCTTTGTAGGTTATTTAGCTGCTACTGATAATATCTCTTTTGAAAATATGAAGAATGCCGTGATTCATGGCTCAAACTTGGCATCTTTCTCTGTGGAAAAATTTGGCACAGAGCGCATGGAAACTCTTGAAAGAGACGAAGTCAATAAACGCTTGCATCAGTTTAAAGCATTAACACAATTCGACATCGAACTAAAATAAAAACACGCCCTGATAATTCGGGGCTTTTTTAATTTATATATCTAATGAGCGACGCTATTAAACATGAATGTGGTATATCGGTAATACGATTGTTAAAACCCCTAGAGTACTACAAAGAAAAGTATGGTACTGCTTTCTACGGAGTTAACAAAATGTATTTGATGATGGAGAAGCAGCATAATCGGGGTCAAGATGGTGCCGGTTTTGCAAGTATCAAATTAGATATGAATGCTGGAGAGCGATACATGAGTCGCGTACGCTCAAGTCAGCAACAACCTATTCAAGATATTTTCGCTCAAATCAATGACCGAATCAATACTGAAATGGAGCAAAACCCCGAATATGCTAGTGATGTGGCTTTGCAAAAAAAGAATATTCCGTATATAGGGGAGTTACTTTTAGGTCATGTTCGCTATGGCACTTTCGGAAAGAATAGTATTGAAAGTGTGCATCCATTCTTACGTCAAAATAACTGGATGCATAGAAATCTTATCATGGCGGGTAATTTTAATATGACCAATGTACATGAGCTTTTTGACAACTTGGTACAATTGGGGCAACACCCAAAGGAAATGGCAGACACCGTTACCGTGATGGAAAAAATTGGTCATTTCTTAGATGACGCCGTTGCCAAGTTATATAAGCAGATTAAAAAAGAAGGGTACAACAAACAAGAAGCTTCACCCTTAATTGCAGAACGTCTCAAAGTTGCTAAAATACTTAGAAGGGCAGCTAAAAACTTTGATGGCGGTTATGCTATGGCGGGTTTATTAGGGCACGGAGATGCCTTTGTATTAAGAGATCCTGCGGGAATCCGGCCTGCCTATTATTATCAAGATCATGAGGTGGCAGTAGTTGCTTCAGAAAGACCAGCAATTCAAACTGTTTTTAATGTTTCTTATGATGATGTAAAAGAACTGGATCCAGGTCATGCATTTATCATCAAAAAAGATGGTAGCACTTCTTTAAAACAAGTTCTTGAGCCTACGGAAAGAAAAGCTTGCTCCTTCGAGCGTATTTATTTTTCCCGTGGAAGCGATAAAGAAATCTATCAAGAACGAAAAGAACTTGGAAAGCTCATTTTTCCTAAAATTTTGGATGCTATTGACCATAATATCAAGAAAACTGTTTTCTCCTATATTCCGAATACCGCCGAGACTTCTTTCTTCGGAATGGTCAAGGAAGCGCAGAACTATTTGAATAAGAAAAAAGAGGAACAAATTCTTTCTATCGGGTCAAAAATTACTAGTGAGGAGCTTCATGAGATTTTAGAAGTCCGACCTAGAATAGAGAAAGTAGCCATTAAAGATGCGAAGCTGCGAACCTTTATCACACAAGATGATAGTCGTGACGATTTGGTTGCCCACGTTTACGATATTTCATATGGTTCAGTTGACAAAGGGGACAACTTGGTGATTATTGATGATAGCATCGTTAGAGGTACTACACTTAAGAAAAGTATTCTTCGCATTCTTGATCGACTATCACCTAAGAAAATAATCGTTGTCTCTTCTGCTCCCCAAATTCGCTACCCCGATTGTTATGGTATTGATATGGCCAAGCTCGAAGATTTTATTGCCTTTAGAGCTGCACTAGACCTACACAAAGACAGAGGAACATTAGATATCGTGGAAGATATTTATAAAAAATGTTTAACTCAAGTCAACACAAAAGATGCCGAGGTAATTAATTACGTAAAGGAGTTCTATGCTCCTTTCACAGCCGATGAAATTTCGAAAAAAAGTGGCGAATTATTAAGTCCAAAGGATATTAAAGCTGAAGTTGAAATCATCTATCAATCTATTGAAAATCTCCACCAAGCCTGTCCGAAGAATTTAGGAGATTGGTATTTCACCGGAAACTACCCGACAGCAGGGGGAAATCGTGTAGTCAATAGAGCATTTATTAATTTCTACGAAGGTAAAAATGAACGGGCCTACTAATAAAATTATCGATGAAATGCACAAATTCTTGTAGTTCATCGATAATTCACGCTATTCAGCGTGTTTTTAGCCTCCATGGAAGGTGTCTCGTCTATTTTAGATTTGCCATAGCATAAGTAGGTTAAGTTCATGGTAAGATTTGGGGCAAAAAAGGTGGAGACTTCTCCACCTTTTTTATTTTAATCAAACTCCCTGTTAAAGGCTTTTCTTTTCAAAGCAGCTATTCAAAAGTCGTTAAAGCTAAATAACACTCAATTTATTTCAAATGTCCAATTTATTGGGCTCAAAAGTCTAAGGCTCTTCCTAAAACACTTCGTGAAATTACACTTCATCCGAATTATGCGAACTTCAACAAAGAAGTTTTCAAGAATCACGAACTCGCTTTACTTTTGAAGAACCATAGCATAAGTAGGTTAAGTTCATGGTAAGATTTGGGGAAAAGGCGGAGCATTGCTCCGCCTTTTTATTTTTAAATATTCCTTCGAAAGTTAGATCTATACTTGAGTCAACAACTTTAGAATCCAAAAGAATGTTGAGCAAAAAACACGGTTGGAAAAATAGTTCGATTTCCATGCGCGCTCCTATTTCAATATCTCAAGTCTATGGTACTACTTGGAGAAAAGTTACCCGTCATTTACATCGGTTTGTAGGACTCTCATCGATAAAATGCATTTCAACCCAACTTCTTGGAAGTTCATCTAAAACCTTTTAAAAGGTCAAATAATCACTATATTTTTGGAGAACCATAGCATAAGTAGGTTAAGTTCATGGTAAGATTTGGGGAAAAAAGGTGGAACATTGTTCCGCCTTTTTTATTTGAAACCCCCAGTGTTTAACAAGGTTAACCTCATTTTTAAGTAATTTCCTACGATTTTATTGATAAATAAAGCTCTTAAAAAATACCAAAATTTCTTTTTTATTTAACGCAATACCAGTAATTTAGTACTGCCATAGCATAAGTAGGTTAAGTTTATGGTAAGATTTGGGACGAAAAGGGTGGAGACTTCTCCGCCCTTTTCTATTTTTAATTGGAACCTAAAAAAATCCCTCCCCCGTAATTACGGGGGAGGGATTTTTCTTATTTGGAGAGTACTTAAAAGACTCTTATTTGTGTGCGCTATACAATTCGGCCACTTTATCCCAATTGATAACATTGAAAAAAGCACTTACATAATCAGGTCTTCTATTCTGATAGTTCAAGTAGTAAGCATGTTCCCAAACATCTAAGCCTAAAATAGGTTGGCCACCACAACCAACACTTGGCATCAGTGGATTATCCTGGTTTGGCGAAGAGCAAACTTCTACTTTACCTCCTGGGTGCACGCAGAGCCATGCCCAACCCGAACCAAATCTAGTTCCAGCAGCAGTACTAAATTTACTTTTAAATTCCTCGAACGAACCGTAAGCGTCATTAATAGCACTAGCTAATTCTCCAGAAGGTAAACCTCCACCATCAGGTGACATAACACTCCAAAATAAAGAGTGGTTGAAAAATCCCCCTCCGTTATTTCTAACAGCTCCGTTCGACATATCTAAATTCGATAAAATGTCCTCTATTGATTTTCCTGCCAAATCAGTTCCTTCAATCGCTGCATTTAATTTTGTAGTATATCCATTGTGATGTTTGGTATGGTGAATCTCCATCGTTCTTGCATCAATATGTGGTTCCAACGCATCATAGGCATAGGGTAATTTTGGTAATTCAAAAGCCATAATCTCTATATTTAATTTTTAAAATTCGATTTCCTCAAATTTACATATTTTAACAAACATATTCGTATAAATCTTTGTTAAGAAGGGTGCCGAATATAGAAGAGTTCTATGTAATTTGCAGGTAAAAAGTAGGTGCTTACGAATTCGTTCAAAATATATGATGCTTCCGCCGGTTCGGGCAAGACCTACACCCTTACCAAAGCCTATCTTAAAATTATTCTCTCTTCAAATGAGGGCTACCGTCAAATTCTAGCCATCACCTTTACCAACAAAGCTGTAAATGAAATGAAGGGGAGGATTTTAGAAAGTCTTTTCGTTTTCAGTAAAACAACCAGTACTGAAAAAGCACCCTCCTTGTTTATTGACCTCTTAAAGGAACTTTCATTTACAGCTGCCGAATTGCAAAATAAATCGAAAAAGGCCTTAAAAAAGATACTTCATAATTATGCCTTTTTTGATGTATCTACCATTGACAAGTTTACCCATCGCTTAATCCGCACCTTTGCCAAAGACTTAAAAATTCCGCAGAATTTTGAAGTCATTTTAGATAGGGATTTATTATTGGATGAAGCAGTATTAAGGCTCATCAATAAAGCTGGTAGTGATTCGAAACTAACTAAAGTTCTTATCGATTTTGCACTTGAGAAAATTGATGATGACAAAAGTTGGGACATTACTATTGATTTAAAGAAAGTCGGAAATTTAATTTTCAATGAGGCCGATGCCGAGCATTTTAAAAAATTTGAAGATAAAAGTATTGATGATTTTCTTAAACTGCAGAAGACTATTAAGAAGAATATTTCTGGCCTTAAAAAAGCCATCGTTGCAGACGCTTCGCAAAATCTCCAAATAATTGATAAAAATGGACTAGAGCATTCCGATTTTAAATCAAGCTGGTTTCCTAAATTCATGCTTAAGATTAAGAGTGGTGACCTCCACATAGATTTCAAAGCAGGCTGGAAACAAAATTTTGATTCAGAACCATTGTATGCGGGCAAATGTGACGCCGCAAAAAAACCACTTCTAGACGGCTTACAATCTCAATTCGTTTCGCTTTTTAATTCCATTAAAAACAATACACTTTCCCATCAACTTCTTACCAATGTCTATAAAAACATTGTTCCACTTACCGTTTTAAATGCTATTCAGCAAGAAGTAAAAACAATTCAAAATGAACGTGACCAACTGTCTATTTCTGAATTTAATATTATCATATCAAATGAAATAAAAGACCAACCAGCCCCATTCATCTATGAACGATTGGGGGAGAAATACAGACACTACTTCATTGATGAATTTCAAGATACTTCTGAAATGCAATGGAACAATTTGATTCCATTAATTGATAATGCCCTATCAAGTGAAGTCGGCTCACTTTTTTTAGTGGGTGATGCTAAGCAAGCCATTTACAGGTGGCGAGGCGGAAAGGCCGAGCAGTTTTTGAATTTAGTGAATTCGAAAACCAATCCGTTTGTAATACAACCTCAAATTGAAGCGCTACCGTCCAACTATCGCAGTCATGAAGAAATCATAAAATTCAATAATGATTTTTTTACGTCCACAAGTCCCTTGTTGAATAGTCAGATTTATAGAACACTTTTTGCTAACGGTAACCAACAAGAATTCAATGAGCTAAAGAATGGTTTTGTTCAGCTCACTTTCCTTGAGGAAAATGATGAAGAAAGTCTTGATGAGCAATACGGTAATAAGGTTCTAAAATCGATTCTTGATATCAGGGCAAAGGGATTTTCATACATAGATATCTGTATTCTAGTACGCGGCAATAAAGAAGGTGTGGCGCTAGCTAACTTTTTAACTCAAGAAGGTGTCCCAATAATTTCTTCAGAAAGTCTTTTACTAAAAAGTAGTCCTAAAGTTCAGTTTTTAGTCAACTTGTTGCGCTATCAAAACCAACCCGATGATTCCGAAATTGCATTTGAACTTTTATCCTTTTTATATAAGGATGAGCTAGAGCAACATCAATTTATTGAGGCCCATTTAGAGAATGTCAGCATACTGCTTAAAAATGAATATCGTTTTGACATTGCTAAAATGAAACAGGCATCTGTTTATGACACTCTTGAAACTGCCATTAAACAATTTGATTTAGCACCCAGTTCAGATGCTTATATAAATTTCTTTATGGACACGGTTCTTGATATAGAACAAAAAGAGGGTACTGGTATTCCGTCATTTTTATCCCATTGGGAAAAGAAAAAAGACAAGCTGAGTATTACGGCACCGTCAAGTATTAATGCTGTTCAAATCATGACCATTCATAAATCGAAGGGATTGGAATTTGAAATAGTAATTTATCCCTACGCCCATTCAAAAATATATAGCGAAATAGAACCTAAGCTTTGGCTTCCTGTCGAGGCCGAGTCTTTCGAGGGTTTTGATGAGCTCCTTATTAACAAGAAACAAGAAGTTATTAATTATAGTGAAATAGCGGAGTACTTATTTGAGGAAGAAAATAATAAGTTAGAGCTTGATGCTTTCAACGTATTGTATGTTGCACTTACCCGAGCGGTTAAAGCATTATATATCATTACGAAAGAGGAAGTTTCATCTAAAAAATCAGATGCGCCTAAAACTTATAGTGAACTGTTTATCCATTTTTTAAAGGAAAAAACACTTTGGGAAGAAAACAAAAGCGTTTACCAATTTGGCTCTTTGGACTTTCCAAGGGAGGGTAATAAATCAGAAGAACAAGAAGATATCAGTTATCAGTATTCTTATAAAGAAAGAGATAGTTTTAAAATTCTTGCCAAATCGGGAGTGCTCTGGGATACGGACAGTGAAGCTGCTTTATCAAAAGGAAATCTGATTCACTTTATGATGGGTTTGGTGGAAACAGAAAAAGACATTGAAAACGCCCTGGCCATAGTAATTAGAAATGGTGATATTAGTAAGATTGAAATAGAACCAATGCGGGATATGGTTTTGCAAATTATCAACCACCCTAAACTTGAGACCTATTATAAGGAGGGGCATTCAATTAAGAATGAGAGGGATATTATTACCAAAAGCGGACTTGTTTTAAGACCAGACAGAGTTGTCATCAAAGAAAATAATGCAACTGTTATTGATTATAAAACAGGAAGGCGAGATATTCGCTATAAGGACCAATTAGATTCATATGCTCATGCATTAAAGGAAATGGGGTATGCCATAGAAAATAAAATCATCATATATATTAACGAAGAAATTACACCAGAATTCATTTAAGAATATTATGTACGGAAAAATAAAAGAACATCTACAGGCTGAGCTAGACCAGATTAAAGAGGACGGACTTTATAAATCGGAGCGCATCATCACTTCTCCCCAAGATGCGGTTATCAAAATTTCAACAGGTGAGGAGGTCATTAATTTTTGTGCGAATAACTATTTGGGGCTTTCATCGCATCCTGAAGTTATTCAAGCTGCCAAAGACGCGATGGATACGCATGGCTTCGGAATGTCGTCAGTGCGTTTCATATGTGGTACGCAAGATATCCATAAAGAATTGGAACAAAAGATTGCCGATTTTTATGGAACTGAAGATACCATATTGTATGCTGCCGCTTTTGATGCCAATGGCGGAGTATTTGAACCGCTCTTAACTGCAGACGACGCTATAATCTCAGATTCGCTCAATCACGCTTCTATTATTGATGGCGTGAGGTTGTGCAAAGCAAAGCGATACCGCTACACCAATAGTGATATGGCTGATTTGGAAAAACAACTGCAACAGGCCAATACAGATAATGCACGCTTCAAGATAATTGTGACGGATGGTGTTTTCTCTATGGATGGATTAGTTGCTCCTTTAGATAAAATTTGCGGCCTCGCAGATCAATATGACTCCATGGTCATGATAGATGAATGCCATGCCACCGGATTCATTGGTGAAACCGGTCGCGGCACCTTGGAAGAAAAGAATGTTATGAATCGCGTTGACATCATAACAGGAACGCTAGGAAAAGCAATGGGAGGAGCAATGGGAGGCTACACCACTGGAAAAAAGGAAATTATAGAAATCTTAAGACAACGTTCAAGGCCGTATCTATTCTCAAATTCTCTGGCACCTGCAATTGTTGGAGCTTCTATTAAGGTATTCGATATGTTAAAAACGGATACCAGTCTTCGCGATAAACTCCAAAGAAATACTGATTACTTTAAAAAAGGAATGAAAGAAGCAGGCTTTGATATAATTGACGGAGAATCTGCAATTGTTCCAGTTATGCTTTATGATGCCAAACTTGCGCAGAAAATGGCTAACATGTTGTTAGAGAGAGGAATCTATGTAATTGGCTTCTTTTATCCCGTTGTTCCTAAGGAAAAAGCGCGTATTCGCGTGCAATTATCAGCCGCACATAAAACCGAACATTTAGATAAGGCAATTCGCGCGTTTATTGAAGTAGGTAACATACTAAAAATCGTTTAAGTGCGTTATTTCACCTGTCAAATGCAATAAAAAAAATAACATATTGATTTTGTTAATAATTTTTAACAAGTTACATTTGCAGCTAATAAACACTTAAACTTAAAAATTTAAACATGAAACATCTTAGCAAATTAATGGCTGTTGCCCTATTATTCGTAGGTTTTAGCAGTATTCAAGCGCAAGACGAGAATAACCCTTGGCAAGTAAGTTTTGGGGTTAATGCCATTGACGTTTATCCTACTGGGGATGTAAGTTCTTTTGGTAACGAGCTCTTCAACGCTAATGATCACTGGAACATTCTTCCTTCAATCTCGTACATCGGCGTTTCTAAGTCTGTTGGTGACGGATTTGCAGTTGGAGTTAGAGGTTCTTTGAACAAAATCAGCAAATTGGGTGACACCCGTGTTGATGATCTTTCTCACTACGCTGTAGATGGTACTATAAAATATAGTTTCCTTAAAAATAAAAAAGTTGACCCTTTCCTAGAAGTAGGTGGTGGTTATACTTGGGTTGATGAAATCGGTGCAGGTACGGTTAATGCTGGTGTTGGTGTGAACTTATGGTTCTCGGAAAACGTTGGTCTTACTTTACAGACTGGTTACAAACATGCATTCGAAGATTACGGAGTTAAGCACTGGCAACATTTAGCAGGTATCGCTGTTAAATTTGGAGGTACTGATACTGATAGTGATGGTATTTACGACAAAGACGATGCTTGTCCAGAAGTTGCTGGTTTAGAAGCATTCAACGGTTGTCCAGATGCTGATGGTGACGGAATCGAAGACAGCAAAGATAACTGTCCTAACGAAGCTGGTTCTAAAGAAATGAATGGATGTCCTGATGCTGATGGCGATGGAGTAGCTGATAAAGATGATGCTTGTCCTAACGAAGCTGGTCTTGCTGCCTTAGCTGGTTGTCCTGATGCTGATGGTGACGGGGTTGCTGATAAGGAAGATGAATGTCCTAACGAAGCAGGACCTGCTGAAAACAAAGGATGTCCATGGGCTGATAAAGATGGTGATAGCGTTTTAGACAAAGACGATCAGTGTCCAGATGTTGCTGGTACTGTTGCTAACAATGGTTGCCCTGAAGTAACTGTTGAGGTTCAAAAGCAATTGAATGACTACGCCAAAACAATTCTATTCGATTCAGGTAAATCTTCTATCAAAGCTGAGTCTACAGGAGTAATGGTTGATATCATCAGAATCTTAGGTGAGTACCCAACTGCTAAATTCTCAGTTGAAGGTCACACAGATAGTCAAGGACCTGCCGCTAGCAATCAGAAACTTTCTGAGTCAAGAGCAAATGCAGTTCGTGATTTCTTAATCGGTGAAGGAATTGGTGCAGACAGATTGACTGCTGCTGGTTTCGGTGAAGATCAGCCTATTACTACCAATAAGACTAGAGCTGGTAGAAAAGAAAACAGAAGAGTTGAAATCAACTTAATCAAGTAAGAAGATTTAAATTTCTTTTTCATAAAAGAAAAGCCTCGCAATTGCGAGGCTTTTTTTATTTTTAGACATATGCAGAGTTTTTTAGAAGAGGTTATCCATAAGATAACAAGAGAATACGATAGCCTCGAAGACTTCATTTTTGTATTGCCGAGCAAGCGTGCTGGTACTTTCTTAAAGAATAACATAGCTAAAATTTCTATAAAAACAGCTTTTGCTCCAGAAATATATAGTATTGAGAGTTTTATAGAAAGGGTATCCAAACTTGGTTATGTCTCAAACACACAACAGCTTTTTGAGCTTTATAATGCCTATTTAAAGAATACCACTAAAGATGAAGATAACTTCTTTACTTTTTCGAAATGGGGTCTAACATTACTTCAAGATTTCAATGAAATAGATCGTTATCTCATTGATGCGGAAAATTTGTTCTCCAACCTGGCAGACATTCAAGAAATCAATCACTGGTCCCTTCAAGGGGAAAAGACCAAAATGATGTCAGATTATTTGGCTTTCTGGAATAATCTTAATCAACTTTATAACAAATTCAATTCGGCCTTGCTTGAAAAAGGCCTAGGCCATCAGGGACTTGTTTATCGCCAAGCATGTGAACGACTTCCAGAGTACATCGAAAGTTGTAAGAACAAAATTCATGTTTTCGTTGGATTTAATGCCCTGAATACTTCTGAAAGTGAAATTATTCAACGTATTCTAAAGCAATCCAAAGCTAAAATTTATTGGGATATTGATTCTTATTTCTTGAATGACCCCATCCACGATGCAGGATTGTTTATTAGAAAACATCAAAAGACGTGGTCACACTTTCAAAAACATGCACTTCAGGGTGTCAGCGAAAATTATGCTTCCGAAAAAAACATTCAAATTACAGGAGTACCGAAAAATGTTTCACAGGCTAAATATGTGGGTGCGTTGCTTAAAAAGCTCAAAAAAGAACGCCCTGACTCATTAAAAACAACGGCAGTCGTATTAGGTGATGAAGCCCTTCTGAACCCCATACTTAATGCTGTGCCAAAGGAAATAGAAGCTGTAAACATTACCATGGGTTATCCCCTGAATAAAACTTCACTAGCAAGTCTATTCAATCAGTTTATGGATTTGTATATCAATAGAGACAGATTAGGTTGGTTTTACCAGAATGTCCTATCATTTTTATCGCATCCCCAAATTAAACAAGTCCTTTATAAGGAAACTGATTCAAATTTAGATTTACAAACAAGTATTAAAACAAAAAACTGGACGTACATAACCCTGTCTAAACTGGGGTCCTTTATGGAGGAAAACCCAAATTTAAAGTTGCTTTTCTTCGATAGTCAAATTAGTCCGAAGAATTTTGTTCAAAAATGCCTAGCTATTATTCTAGAGTTAAAAGCCCAGTACCAAAAAGATGAAAGCAATTTGACATTGGAATATCTCTATCGTTTTCATACGCTTTTCAATCAAATATTGGATTTGGTTCAAAAACATTCTTTTATCAACGATTTGAAATCACTACAAAGTCTATTCAAGGAGCTCTTGTCTTCGGAGACCGTTGATTTTCAAGGCGACCCATTGGAAGGGCTTCAAATAATGGGGATGTTAGAAAGCAGAAACCTTGACTTTGAAACGGTTATCCTTACCTCAGTGAACGAAGGTATTCTACCTTCCGGTAAATCGAACAATTCTTTTATCCCTTTTGATTTAAAAACAAGGCTTGGCCTTCCTACCTTTAAAGAAAAAGATGCCGTTTATACCTATCACTTTTACCGCTTACTACAGCGGGCAAAGAACATCCATATCATTTACAATACGGAACCTGATGTACTTGAAGGAGGAGAGAAAAGCAGATTGATTTCCCAAATGCTAACAGACCCGAACAAAGAAAAGGATATCGTTGCAAAGGTTGCTACTCCGTCGATTGAACCTGTCATACAGACTTTGAATTCATTTAAGAAAGATGACGGTTTGATGCGGTTAATTCAAAATCATGCGGAAAACGGTTTTTCGCCTACTTCCTTAAGCAATTATATCAGAAACCCCATTGACTTTTATAAACGTAATCTATTGGGTATTAATGATTCCCTTGAGGTTGAAGAGACGATAGCGGCCAACACTTTTGGGACAATCGTACATGACACCTTAGAGGATTTATATGCCCCTTTCTTGGGAAAATATTTATCTCCTGAAGGACTTACAAAAGCAAAGGCCAAAATTCAAACCTTGGTTCAAATGCATTTTACCAAGAATTATCTCGATGGTGATATCAGTAGAGGCAAAAACTTAATCGCATTCAACGTGATTGTTCGCTACCTCACTAATTATCTAGATTCTGAAATCAAGGAGGCCAAAAATCACCAAATTAAAATTCTTGGCATAGAGGAAAAATTAAATATCGAGCTCAACATCTCAGAAATTGATTTTCCCATCACTTTAAAAGGAAAACTTGACCGAATCGATGAGAAAGACGGAATGCTCAGAATTATCGATTACAAGACCGGAAAAGTAGAATCAAAAAACGTCGAAATCCTAAGCTGGGATGAAATAACCGCTGAATACGATTTTAGCAAAGCGTTTCAATTACTTTGTTACGCCTTCATGTACAACGACAAAAATCCTATTGAAAATATCGAGTCGGGAATCATTTCCTTTAAAAACTTGAATGGCGGACTTCTAAAATTTGCTACAAAAGACAAAAGAGGAAGTTGGGCAAAGAAGAATCATATCATTTCTCAAGAAACGCTTTCCTATTTCGAAAAAGAACTTAAAAAACTAATCTTAGAAATCTGCAATCCAGAAATTCCGTTTACAGAAAAGGAAGTTTAACCTACTTTTTATCGGGCCGGGTTGGGCGCACTTCTATCTTGCTAGGTAAAGTTCTGGGGTGCATTTTAAGTAAATCTAAAACCAGTTCGCCAATGTCTTCAGGTTGAATTTTCCAAGCATCTTTTTCCGAGGGTTCATTATTATTGAAATGTGTTGCAACTGAACCCGGCATAATCGTAGAGACCTTCACGTCATACTTTCTCAAATCTAACATTGCAGCTTGAGTAAAACCAACGACTCCGAATTTGGTGGCGTTATATCCTGCTCCCGAAGCAAAGAAATTGGTGCCAGCCAAACTGGCAAGGGTTATGTAATAGCCCTTTGATTTTTTTAAAGCCTGAACAGAAGCTTTTAAGGTATGAAAGACGCCACTTAAATTCGTATCTATCATTTGATGCCATTGTTCTTCTGACATTTCATAAACAGGAGCAAAATGTCCAACCCCTGCATTTGCCAAAACTACATCTACCTGTCCCCAAATATCTAGAATCTTTTGAATAGCTTCTTTCTCGCTATTGAGTTTGCTAACATCGGATTGCAAAGCCAAGACATTTTCAGAATCCCCCAAATATTGAGCGGCAGTTTCCACCTTTTTCAAAGTTCTGCCACTAATGGCCACTTTCATTCCCGTTGCAATGAGTTTTTCTGCGACACCATACCCTATCCCTTTTGAACCCCCTGTTATATAGGCTACTTTACCTTTTAAGTTTTGCATGTATTATAGTTTAGGCTCCCACCCAGGTTGATATTCCCTTTTCCAGCTTTTCATTGCTTTTTCATTATTCAGTATCTTCCCTGTTGCAGAATCTATTTTTAGCATCTCACCGGCATCCTGCGCCATATTTCCAAGATGACATAACATGGTCGAAATACTGGCATCATTGATATCTGCTTGAAGGGTTTTATCCTCACGAATGGCATCAAAGAAATTACCAACATGGGATACATCCAAACCTCCTTCACCTCGGGTATTTGTCGTTGCACTCGCAGTTTTTTCAAATTCAAATTTTATGGGATTTCCCTGTAAATCATACAATTTATAATAGTTTCGGTCCAATTGAATGGAACCTTTGCTCCCATAAATGGTAATACCTCTTCCAGGTCTTGTTGGTTTTAAGACGCCTCTGCTATGGCCTGTCCAAGTGATGAATTTATCATCAGCGAATTTGAAGGTTACTTGTTGATTATCTACAAATTCCCAATCGTCATCGAAGGTATATTTTCCACCAAAAGAAGTAACACTTTCGGGTAAATCAACACCCAAAGCCCATCGACAAATATCCACCTCATGCGTTCCATTGTTATGTATTTCCCCTGTTCCCCAATTGCGGAACCAGTGCCAATTATAAGGGTGAATATTGTCCTTGTACTCTCTTCTTGGGGCTGGGCCTTGCCACAACTCCCAATCAAGTGTTTTTGGAACATCCATTTTATTTCCTTTTCCTATAGAACCTCGATTATTCGAATAGTAAGCTTCGCCCTTGTAAACATCTCCAATTATTCCATTTCTGATATCATCAATGGCCATAATAGAGGTTGTCGCAGAACGCTGTTGATTACCCATTTGTACTTTCTTTCCGTACTTGTTCTGTGCAGCCACCAATAAATCATTTTCATGAGGATTATGACTACAAGGCTTCTCCACATAAACATGTTTCCCTGCCTGCAATGCCGCAATTGCCATAGGTGCGTGCCAATGTTCGGGTGTTGCTATAAAAACAGCATCAACGTCTTTATCTTCGAGAATTTTCCGAAAATCTTTTTCTACTTTAGGAACATATCCCAAGTTTTTCTGGCACCATACATTGTGTTCATCTATTATTTCATCATCTACATCACAGGTATAAATCACCTTAGCGTTCTTATCAGCGTGAATTGCTTTATAATGTGCCTTTCCTCTGCTACGAACTCCGAGTACCGCACAGTTGATATGGTCGTTCGCTCCTAGGAAATTTGCGTATGAGGTACTTGGCAATACTAATCCGCCAAGAGTGACAGCTGCAGTTCCTGCTGTAGTTTTCTTGATAAAGCTTCTTCTTGTGGTCATGGTTGTCGAGATGAAATTGTTGGTATTCCTGTAAGACCTTAAATTAAGAAAAAAAACGTTTTGAAAGTATTTAATGAGGTTTTTAATGTAGATGAGATAGTATGTAAGCTCCAAAACAAAAAACCATCACTGTCGCGATGGTTTGTGGAGAATACCGGAGTCGAACCGGTGACCTCTTGCCTGCCAGTCCGAAATTCCTTAATACATCAAAAATCAAAATAACCCGCTACTTGTTGATTTACAGAATATTAACTCAATTTTCATAAGATTTATATTCATATGACATCATATGAATACAAACAAAACTGTGCACAGACTGTGCATTTTTATTCCTAACTTGAAGTAGTATAAGGGGTGAAAATGGCTAAAGTTAAACTCATATTAGATACTCGAAAATCATCGAAAAATACAATTTCTGAATTGTATCCGATTGCATTACGATTATTCCATACTAAGCCAAGAATTATTCGATTACCATATGAGACTTCAAAAAATGGATGGGATGTAAATTCATTCTGTCTGAAACGCTCTGTTCTTGTAAATAAAAGTATTGACTGCTCAAAAGTCAACCAAATTTTGTATGACAAACTTCATGTTGCGCGAAGCTTGATAAATGAACTCGGAGATGCTATCCAATATATGGCCGTAGATACTCTAGTATCGGAAATCAAAGATAAATGGGAGGAACAGATTAGCCCATCTCTAAAAGGCAAACTATCAAACGGATTAACTCTAAAAGTTTGGGGGCAAGTCATTGTTGACAGAAAACTAAAAACAAACAAACCAAGCTCAGCGGAATGGTATTTAAATGGAATAAAAGCTTTTATAAAATTCAATAACAATCAAGATTTAAGATTGGACCAATTAAATGTAAGTATGCTCAAAGATTTTCAAATAGAAAAAGAATCAAAAGGCCTAAAACCAAATAGCATAAGTTCAGTCCTAAGAGCTATCAGGGCAATATATAACGCAGCTATAAATGAAGATAGAATTGAAGTAGTCAAGAACCCTTTTCATCGGTACAAGATTCCATCTTCAAATCAAACAAAGAAGAGAGCGATTTCTAAAGAAGACTTCCTAAACATTCGCAAATTAAAATATGGAAAGAACTCTGCGCTGTGGCATACGAAAAACTATGCTCTGATAATGTTTAATTGCAGAGCAATGAATTTGATAGACTTGGTTAAGCTTAAAAAATCAAATGTACGTGAGGATAGAATATTCTATGGAAGAAGTAAAACAGGTGACCCATTATCAGTAAAACTCACTTCTGAGCTAAAGGAGATTTTAGCCCATTATTTAATAGATAAATCAGAGGATGATTTTCTATTCCCTGCAAATTACGATGGCAGTACAGCTAAATATGAGAAGTATAAAACCATAAGAAGAAGGGTAAACGAAAGACTAAAAATTATCGCGCTAGACGCAGGAATTAAACAGCACTTTACAACATATGCTATTCGTCATTCTTGGGCGACAATCGCCAAATTTATGGGAATCCCGACCGCAGTAATAAGTGAAGGTTTGGGGCATAGTTCCTTAAAAACTACTGAAATTTACTTGAAACGTTTTGATAACTCTACTTTAGATGAAGCTAACGAACGTATTGTTGCTTAGTAGAAACATCCCAAATCTTACCCTAACTTAACTGCGCATGGTTCCTGTTTCGATTTCATAGCGTTCCGATAGATAAGCGTTAAGTGAAATCGAAATAGGGCGCATCTACTATTGTCATTTTAAGTTCTAATTTTTCTTTGCAACCATCGGGAGCAAAGCAAGATTGTCATGACAATGACACATCTTGAATTACCTTTTTTACTATAAAATTTTGCTGTAAAATGGGAGCTGCTGAGGTTTTTTACGAAAAAACAAAGAGAGAATAATCGTAGTAAAATATTAATAGGTTGATTTTTAACAACTTATGACAAATAACATCGCTTTAGCGTGTTATCCTCTTGCTTTTCCCTTTACCTTTGGAAAAACACCTTAGGCTAATAATTTCTGTGATAAAAATACCGTTAATTAGAAACTTTATTTTGGGAAAACGATCTTATTGTCAATTAAACTCCAAGTTCTAAAAACAATTAATATACTTTTCAAAAACCTATGAAGCTAAGCGACTTTAAAAAAACAACTTTCGTTTAAGGATTGGATTGTAACGTTCATGAACGAAATTGACCTGTTCAAATAGTGGTCCTCCGATATCAAAGTAAGAACAACTATTTTCAATTAGAAGGGATAAATAATCTACTTGAATGGTCAATAGGGAATTACTAGAACAGAAGCTAAGCGATATTCATCTAATAATTAAGGAGAATTATCAATCAGAAAATGACATAGGAGTGTTAGGTGGGCTATCCGGTTTGGCCTTATTTGAATTCTACTATTCAAAACACCTTGATATTGAAGAACCTTCAGATATTGGAGTAGAAATCATCTCAAGAGGCATTTCGAAAATAAATAATGGTTATGGGCTAGCTACTTTTTGCAGCGGCATAGCTGGTTTCGGTTGGGTTCTAGATCATTTAAATAACAAAGAATTTATTGAACTAGATAACGACACTTTGCTTGAGCCTCTAGATTCCTATTTAAGTGACTTCATGCTTTCTGAGCTTAATAATGGCAACTATGATTTTCTACATGGATCATTAGGTTGTGGTCTTTATTTTTTAAAAAGATTTAAGAGCACTCACAATAATGAATTACGAACGAAGTATCATGAAAAACTTATTAGACTTATTGAGTTATTAAAGGACAGCTCTGAGAATGAGAACAGTATGACCAAGTGGAAGTCGATACTTGATAACGAAAAAGGAAATGAAGGCTATAACCTTAGTCTATCTCATGGTATTTCGAGCGTCATCAATTTTATAACAAGGTTATCATTAGAAGCTGAGTTCAAACCGATGGTTGAGCCAATTTTGAAACAAGCAATTGCGTATGTCCTGAGCTTTAAAATGAACGCCCCTGAGAATCTTTCCTTATTTCCTAGTTGGATTACGGATTCAGAGCCAATTGAGTATCAAAGTAGAATTTCATGGTGTTATGGAGATTTAGGTATTGGGATTACCCTGCTTCAAGCCTCAAAGGCAATTGAAAGTGATAACCTTAAAAAAGATGCAATTGAAATATTAAAACACGCTGCTAAGCGGAGAACAATGGAAACAACGCGAATTATTGATGCAGGGCTATGTCATGGCTCTTACGGCAACGCCCAAATTTTCAATAGAATATACCAAGAGACAAAAATTTCAAATTTTCAAGAGACCGCTTTATATTGGATTCAAGATGGATTGAATAAAGCAGTTCATGAAGACGGATATGCTGGCTACAAACAGTGGGGAGGTCTAGAACAGGTTTGGAAATCTGAATTATCCTTACTGGAAGGTGTTGCTGGGATTGGACTTTCTATTATTGATTTTCTCAGCACAGATGAAAATTCGTGGGACGAATGTTTATTATTAAGCTAAACATCTCAAATCGATGAAAGTATCTAAAAATCCATATTCAGAATTTTCAAATTTTGTTTTAAGAACGCCACTCTTACCCTTTGAATTTTATAAGACCCTTACCAGTAAAAAAGAGGTTACAACAAATGAACTTAAAACAGCCTGTGCAAACCCAGTAATTAAAGAAGCTATTTTTTTAGCTTCTCCATCACTTCTGTTTGAGATGGAAAAATGGTTGGCAAATGATTTGGATTCTGATAAAGAAGAGAAATTAAAACATTCACTACTCAAGTATATCACGCGCATGACAACCAGGTGTACCCCATTCGGTATTTTTGCCGGTTGCGCTACAGGTACTTTAGAAGAAAACACATTAATTAAGTTAGATTCTTTTACTGGCAACAAAAGGTATACTAGGTTAGATATGAATTATCTAGTGGCATTATCTCAAGATTTGGCAAAGAATGATAGTATTAAAAAACAGCTGCTTTTCTATCCTAATTCCAGCTTGTATACTAGTGGTAATGAATGGCGCTATGTGGAATATAATTATATCAACAGTAAAAGAAATCACTATGTCTCTGCAGTAGATAATACAAAGTATTTGAATGCTATCCTTGAAAAATCAATAGGTGGAGCCAAGTTAAGCGACATGGTTCCTTATGTTGCTGATAACTTTCAAGTCTCTTTTGAAGATGCTGAATCGTTCTTAAATGAATTAGTAGAGTCTCAAATCTTGATTAGTGATTTAGAACCTTCAGTTTCAGGGCCAGAGTTTCTCAGTCAAATATTAGAAATCTTAAGTACCCTAGATAATACGCAACACCATATAAGTTCATTGAAAAAAATTGAACTGGAGCTTCATTCTTTAGATACAAAATTTGGAAATGATCCTAAAAAATATGTTAGGCTTAGCGAATATATAAATACCCTCGGCACTTCTTTTGAGATTAAATATCTATATCAATCTGATATGGAGTTGCGACCTGAGCAATGCAGTTTGTCTTTAAGACATATTGAAAGTATTAAAAAGGGAATGGTTTTACTAAATAAACTAAGCGCTACCTCTCCTTCACCAAACCTTACGGCATTTAGAGACAGTTTTAGAGAACGATATGAAGACCGTGAAATTTCTTTGGCCAAGGCCTTAGATGTTGAAATAGGAATAGGCTATCTTCAGAATCAAGGCAGCGGCGACGTAAATCCACTAGTTGATAGTTTGGTATTACCTCCTCTTAATTCAAATAAAAGTAGCAATAGTTTTAATTGGAATGAGAACTTTCAGATTTTATTCGACAAATTGCAAGAATCACATAACAGAGGTGTTGACAAAGTGGTACTAAAGGATGAGGATTTTAAAGATGCCTCTTTGAATTGGACAGACTTGCCCGATACCTTGTCAACAATGATTGAATTAGTTGTTGAAAACGGGATTGAAAAAATTGTGTTTTCTGGTGCAGGTGGCTCAAGCGCTGCTAATTTACTGGCAAGATTTGGTCAAGGTAATGAACAAATAAAAAAAACCATTCAAGAAATAACAGTATGTGAAGAAACAATGAACCCTGATAAGGTAATCGCAGAAATTGTACACCTCCCTGAATCCAGAATAGGAAATATTCTTTCTAGACCATCATTAAGAACGTATGAAATTCCCTATTTGGCCAAATCGGTTCTTGAGAGAGAACAGCAGCTTACCTTAGATGATTTATTTATTTCGATTCGCAACAACAAAGTTTTTCTAAGGTCAAAAAAACTGAATAAAGAAGTGCTTCCTAGGTTGACCAATGCACATAATTACTCGTTTAACTCGTTGCCTATTTATCATTTTCTTTGCGATTTGCAATCTTCCAATAACAGAAGCGGAATTGGTTTTACCTTGGGACCTATTTCAGAATTGCGCAAGCACCTGCCAAGAGTCGAATATGAAAATTTAATCCTACATGAAGCGCGGTGGACCATTGAAAAAAATGAAATACAATCAATGCAGAAAGTATTAGGTGATACCAATAAGCTATTAAAGGCCGCAAAAGATTTTTGTGCTTTAAATAAAATGCAGCAATATGTTTTATTAGTAGAAGGTGATAATGAACTATTGATAAACTTCAAGAATTCCTCATCAATTCGAATGTTCGTCAATGAAATAAGGAATCGAGAGCGTTTTGTGCTGAAAGAGTTTTTATATGGTGACAATGGCGTATTGGAGTCAAAAGAAGGTTATTATACCAACCAAATGGTTGTTTCGTTCTTCAATTCAAAAAAAATTACGAATACTGATTAGATAATCTTAGCAAATGCAACAAAGAAATTTCATTTTTGGTAGTGAATGGGTATACTACAAGCTATATACCGGTTCTAAGACCTCAGATTCAATTTTGACGGATGTTATTAAACCTATATCCGAAGAATTGTTGGCATGCGGCGCTATTGATAAATGGTTTTTCATTAGATACGCTGACCCCAAACATCATCTTAGAATTCGGTTTCATTGTCCCGACACCAATAGAATACTTGAGGTAATTAAAAGCTTAAAAGAGCCCTTAAATAATTTATTTAATAAAGATTTGATTTGGAAAATTCAGACAGATACTTATGTTAGAGAATTAGAGCGCTATGGCGCTAAGACCATGGAGCTTTCTGAAACAATCTTTTATTATGATAGTAAATGTTGCATAGATTTTATAGCCCTAATCGAAGGAGATGTGGGGGAAGAATTGCGGTGGCTTTTCGGTCTAAGGGCAATCGACTTTTTCCTAAGTGCTTTTCAGTTTACCACAAAGCAAAAGTTAGATTTACTTGAAAAGCTCAAGACAGGTTTTGGAGAAGAGTTCGGAATGGGACGCCCTTTGAAAAAACAACTTGATGATAAGTTCAGAAATGAGAGGGACAAAATAGAGCATTTTATGTCGTTCTCTAAAGTAAGCGAGCCTGATTACGGGGTTTTACTTAATCTTCTTGAAGAAAAAAATAAAAGCGTCGGCATCATTTCTAAAGAGATATTAGGAAGTATTGAACAAGGTTCATCACTTACCCTAGATAGTCTCATAAGTAGTTACATTCATATGTTAATGAATCGACTCTTTAAATCTAAGAACAGATTAAACGAGATGGTCTGTTATGATTTTCTTTATAGATATTACCGCTCTTTTTTGGCTAGAAACAAAAAACTTCCTAATAAGACGGCGCTAAAAATAAATTAGAAAGTATTTGCTGCTAGTACTTAAAACTCTCCATCAATTCAGCCAATCTTATTTTATTTCGTGAGGTAATACTTATTTTGGTGCCATTGCTTAAAATAACGGTCTCCTTTTTATAAATAGATTTAACATGATTCATATTAATCAAATCAAATCTGTTCATTCTATAAAAACCTTTATATGCTAATAAGTTTTCATAATACTTTAGCGGGTTTGAAGCCAGTAGTTTTTTACCTGATTTCAAATGCAATTGCGTGTAGTTTCCATCAGACTTGCAGTTCACAACATCTGATATATCTACTGCCAAATACTCATTACCTACATGAACCAAAAACTTTGACCCATCCTCTTTGATAAAATCCTTTAAAATTTGAAGTCGTTGATGGTCAAAAATTCTTTTTCGTTTGGTGGAATACCCTTGAATTGCCCTAATCAATTCAATGTCTTCAAATGGTTTGCTGATAAAGGTAAAGGCAAAATGTTCAAATGCCCGTTTCATGAATTCGCTATGGGCCGTAATAAAAATAACCTCGAATGTGTTATTTGGGAAATGATCAAGAATTTCAAAAGCGTTACCATCCTTTAGAACAATATCCATCAAAATCAATTCAGGATTCTGATTTTTTATCGCCTTTATAGAATCTTTGATTGTAGAATGCTTACCAATAATATCTATTTCAGAAAAATGTGTTGCTATAAGTTTCACTAAACTTTCCATCGCATTTTCATTATCTTCAATAATTATGCTTTTGATTTTTCCATTCATATTTTTCTTTGGATTTGAAAACCTATAATTCAGTTTAAAATTTACTTTATGAGGTTCTTTTTTATACTATCCTTATTTGTGTTACATCTAAAAATGATTGCGCAAACCCCTAAATATACGCAAGCTTTTGCGGATTCATTTGCAATAAGACCCCTTAGCGAAGAAAATTTACAAAAATTCAAAGGTATTCTAGAATCTAACAAAAAACTATATGGCTGGTCAAAATACTATGCATTGCATGGCTATTACAAAATGGTCAAAGCTGAGCATGATTCTGCCTTGTTTTACGCACAAAAATCTATAGACATCTATCAAAATATTTTAGTAAAGCATTCGAATGAAGAGAAATCGCTAGTTCACGCTTATTTTACCTTAGGATATATCAATAGACAGCGGGAACTTTATAGAGAATCTACAAGTTATATGTTGACAGCTCTAGATCTTTCAAGTAAATATAGCATCTCATTAAAATCTTATATTACTAATAACATAGCCAGTAACCACCTTTCACTAGGCAATGACCAAAAAGCATTAGACTATTTTCGTAAGAATATCAAAGATTCCCTTTTTATAAAATCCGCTCAATCAGAAATAACTACATTGACAAGAATGGGGGTTTTGTACTCAAAAACCTACCTCAATAAAATAGATTCTGCTGACTACTTTTTCCGTAGAGCTTTAAGGAGAAGTCATGACTCTGATTACAAAAACAACCTCCCCTTTATATATGGCAATCTTGCAGGTTTGACCAGGGGTATAAATCAAGACTCAGCTTTATTCTATTATAAGAAATCGAAAGAATGGTTCGAAGTTTTTGTAAATGATCCAAATTCTTCTCCTGACAATACCGATTTCTATCAGGTGATAAATAATAGCTATGTTGACATTCATGAAAATAAAATTGATAAGGCCATCCTTGATTTGAAGCTCGCGATTGATAGTTTAAAGCCATATATAGACAATAAAAATGATCGAGATATACTTTCTGATGCCTACGAAAATCTCATTTTGGCTTATGAAAAGAAAAACGAATTCAAAAAGGCAAATACTATTTTAAAAGAACAACTTGAATTTGAAAACGAATTTTCCAGAAAACAATTAGATCAAGAACTGGAAAAATTACAAATAGATTATGAAACAGAAAAAAAAGAAGAAGAGATCGTTATTTTAAAAGGAGAGGCAATAAAAACCGATACCATACTTCAACAGCAGCGTACCATTACTTATAGTGCCATAGGGCTAGGTTTGCTTGCACTAGCACTAGGAGGGCTTTTTTATAGACAGCGACTACTTAAGGAAAAGTTTAGACAAGTATCATTAGAGCAACGATTACTTCGATCGCAAATGAACCCTCATTTTTTATTCAATGCCCTTAATACCGCCTCTGTATTAGTAGACACCAAAGCAGCTCAAGCCAAAACATACATTCAAAAACTTGCCAAATTATTACGTTTAACATTGGAAAATTCTAGAGAAGACTATGTACCCTTTGAGAACGAAATAAATGCACTTGAAAGCTATTTGGAGTTACAATCCAATTTCGCACAAAATTTTAACTACGATATTATTATTGATGATGCTATTGAAACGCAAATTGTAGAAATACCCCCAATGTTGATTCAACCTTTTATAGAAAATGCCATAATACATGGGATTTCTAAAACCAATAAGCGAGGATATATTACCCTTGAAATAAAAAAAGGTAAAGAAAAGACCCTTATGTGTTCAATTACTGATAACGGACCAGGTTTTAATCATATAAGTGCTGATCAAAAAATTGGCCGTAAATCTTTATCACTGTCTATTGTAAAAGAACGTTTAGCGGTTTATCAAAAAAATAATAAGCAACGATTTATTTTTAAAACTCACGCACCCTTGAAAAATGGCACCCAAACCACTGATAATCAGGTGAATTTTTCGATGCCATTTCACACGATTTAAAACTCATCAAAAGCTTGACATAGCCGTTCTTCACGTTTAAAAGCTGAATTGGCCTTTTCGTAAAGAACCCCTTACAATAGATAAGGCATACTGTTAACTTAAGGTATTATTAATCCTTAAAATCATAGTATTATGAAAAAAAAGAAGTTAAGTGGCTTGTCTTTAAACAAGAAGACAATTTCAAGTTTTGATCAACAAAAAGTAGCAGGCGGGGGTACTACAAACCATACATGTGGTCAATTTACTTGTCCTGATATGAGCATATGTGAACCTAGTAGAGCGGGTGCAACATGCGGCACAGGTAATGCCTCCGTGCAATATTGTGGAAATACAACAGTACCTGCACCTACCTTAGCCGGCCGTTCAGTATGTGTATGTATGTAGTGAAAAGTTGCCAACTACTTTTGCCGTCTTTATTTATTTTCAACATCTAAGTCGGTAAGGAAGGTTTAAAATGATAGTAGCTTATGATGAAGTTTTAAGCCACCTAAGTTTATTTAGGTGGCTTGTTCATTCACTATCAAAAACCTTTCGCAATTGATAAAAGATTCGCTGCAATACGGTAAGCTCTTCTATAATAATTTCTGCGGTACCATTCATCTCTTGCTTAAAAGAGATGGTTTTGGAATATGATGTAGTTAATGCATTAATTTTCAAATATACCGTATAAAAAGTCTCTTGCCCTTGTTTAGGCACCTCTGAAATAGTAACGATTTCTCCTTCCAAACTACCCCATTCTTGAAATGGGTAATTAGCCAGTTTAATAATTACTTTTTGCCCCGGTTTTACTTTACCAGAATTTTGAATAGGTAGGGTAACCCTACCAATAATTTCTTCCAAGTCATTCGGTACAACGGTAAAAATGGTCTCCCCTACAGCCACATTTTGGTTTTTGTTCCAAATATCAAAAACAGTAACCTTACCATCTATAGGGCTTTTTAAAAGATAGGTCTGCTCCCATTGTAAGAATTCATTATTGAGGTTTTGATAGGCCTTCTCTAATTGTTGTCGATAGCTATTTTTAAATTCTTCTCCTTCAATGCCTGATTTGGTCAATAAATTGAAATAGTTGGCAATTGTTATTTGGGTATTGGACATAGCGCTTTTGAAACCTTCGTAGTTCTGTTGATCATTTAGATATGCTCTTGACGCATTTTCAAATTCGGCATCGGAGATTACACCCTTATCATGTAATTTTTTATTCCTAAGATAGGTGCCTTCAGATAATTCTAAATCTTCCTTGTAAAACTGTAACTGCCTTTGCTGCTTATTTAAAAGTGATTGTTGCTCATTTAATTGTTGCTGAATGACTGCCGATTCCTTTTTGTTAGGAGTTAACGCATTAAATAAAATATAGTTTTGATATTGTGTCAGGAAATCTCCGTAAGTCAATTGCACTGACCCTAAACTTAAACTTGCAGGAAATAATTTCCGTAACGAGTCTGTTGAAACAATTGTCGCCTTAAAATTTTTCAGTTTCTTTTTTAGATATAATATATCATCAATGTTAGCCGTATTTTCAATTTCGGCCAAAGGTTGGTCTTTTGAAACCTTTTGATTCGCTGTAACAAATACATTGGTTAGTTTACCTGTTGCATTAGCCTTTAGATATACAGGAGGGTTTTTACTTGTAATCACTATTTGTGCAGGAATGATGTCATTATAACTTATCAAAGCTGAACCAATTAGAAGTAGGCAGACCAATACGGCAACAAGCGTAATGCCTGACCTAAGAATCCAACTAGGCGATTTACCTAGTATTTCTTTTACTTGGTCAGAGCGTTGGTCCAAATCGTCTATTTTCCTTTTTTGCTTATCAGCCATACCTGCTAGTTTCCTAATTCCAATTGATTTTTAACCAATTCATAGTACATTCCCTTGCGTTGTGTAAGTTCTTTATGATTACCCACTTCGATTACACTCCCTTTGTCAAGAACTATAATCTGATCAGCATTCTTTACCGTACTCAATCGGTGGGCCACAACTAGTACTGTTTTGCCTTTATAGAACTCTTGTAATTTTTTCATAATTACTTTTTCATTATTTGCATCTAAAGCACTTGTGGCCTCATCGAAGAAAATATACGAAGGGCTTTTATATACTGATCTTGCGATAAGAATTCGTTGTTTCTGTCCTCCACTTATGTTACTGCCACTACTGCCTATTTTGGTGTTATACCCTGATGGGAGCCCTTCAATGAAATCTTCGATATTGGCAATGTTGACGGCATTAAGTAATCTTTCTTTGTCGACAATGCCTTCTGAATCAGATTCTGTAATATTTCTTGAAATAGTATCCCCAAATAAGAAGCCATCTTGCATTACCGAACCACACTTTTTACGCCAAAAATTGGTGCTTAAGTGTTTTAAGTTGGTATTACCAACTAGAATATCCCCTTTTGTGGGTTTGTAAAACTGAAGCAGCAGTTTTAACAAGGTGGTTTTGCCGCTACCACTAGCACCGACAATTGCTGTAACTTTACCTTCTGGTATTTCAAAATTAAGATTGTTCAGCACCTTAGGAGAATTTTTACCTCCATATTTAAAACTAAGGTTTCGAAGAATTATACTCTTATTTTTTGGAAGCTCTTTAACAACTTCTTCTGTACTTTTTTCTTCATCTTTTTTATTGTGAATCTCAGCTAATCTTTCCAAACTTATTTTGGCATCTTGACCAGCCTGTATAAAACTTATGAAATTATTGATAGGAAGATTAAGCTGACCAATAATGTACTGAACAGATAGCATCATTCCCAAAGTAAGAGACCCATCGATAACCGACTTTGCTGCAACAAAAGTGATAAGGATATTTTTTAGTTCATTAAAAAACTGACCTCCTGTATTCTGCGTCTGTGATAGCGCAAGACTTTTTATTGACACTTTGTAAAGCTTAACCTGAATCGCTTCCCACTCCCAACGCCTTCTTCTCTCAGAACCGTTTAGCTTAATTTCTTGCATCCCCGAAATAAGTTGGTAAATACTACTTTGGTTATCCGCCGCCTGATCAAAACGTTTGTAGTCAAGTTCAGCCCTTCTCTTTAGAAAAAGAAGTGTCCACCCTATATAAATCAAAGAACCGAGCATAAAAATGGCAAATATGGTGAGATTGTAGTAGGCCAATATCGCACCGAAAATTAAAAGATTGACTATCGAAAAAAGCGTGTTTAAGGTTGTACTGGATAGAAAATCTTGAATGCGGTCGTGATCATAAATTCGTTGAATAATGTCACCAGTGTTCTTAGAGTCAAAAAACGCGATGGGCAGTTTCATCAATTTTATCAAAAAGTCGGAGATAAGGCTAATATTTATTCTACTGGTCATATGAAGAAGAATCCACCCTCTAATTAAATCTACTGTGACCTGAGAAATGAACAGGGTCAACTGGGCCGCTAGAATAAGATATATGAAATTTAGGTTCTGGTAGTTGATTCCGTAATCAACAACAGCTTGTGTTAAGAAAGGAAATATCAGTTGTAGTACACTACCAACAAGCAATCCTATAAAAAGTTGGTAAATGTATTTTTGATGCGGTTTAAAATATTGCAAAAGAAAACCGAAGCCGTATTCTTTTTTTTCAGACAAATCACTATCATAGAATTTGGGTGTTGGTTCTAACAACAAAAGGTAGCCTTCTGGAGTGTCTACATCTGCATTTTTACCTATCCAGCCTTGAATAAATTCTTTTTTGGAATATTTTAGGAGTCCATGTGCCGGGTCAGAAACGTATACCGTGTCTTTAGTTATTTTATAAACAACTATAAAGTGTCGTTGTCGCCAATGGGCAATACAAGGTAACGGAGCTTCAGCTAAAAGGGATTCAAAATCTAAATTTACCGCAAGCGAATGAAAACCTATTTCTTCTGCCGCCTCCGCTATACCTCCTAAAGAAACTCCTTCGCGTGTAATATTCGCATTTCTTCTTAGTAACTCAATTGAATGTTCTTTTCCAAAAAATTTGGAAATGATGCGCAGACAAGTTGGGCCACAATCCATTTGGTCCAGTTGTTTGTATGAAGGAAATTTTTTGATGCCCATCTTATCATTTCAATATAGCATTATATCATCTCCTAATTCCTGATGAGCATTTGAACGTATAAAAACGGCATGTGAATACCTCTTTTCGGATGATGAAAACAATTAGTTTAAACTTGTTGTGGCAAATTGGAAATGAAATTAAGGTTTGAAAAGAAAAAACTTAAGTTAAATAGCTATTAACTTAACCTAATCCAGATAAAATAGACTGAAACGAATCTATCAAATGTTAAATTTTATCTAAAAAGGAAGAAATTTTCAAAAGTGTGCACAAACTGTGCATTGAGAAAAAACAGAAAAGCCCTCACATCTGTGAAGGCCTATATTTACTTGGTGGAGAATACCGGAGTCGAACCGGTGACCTCTTGCCTGCCAGCAAGAGGATTGATACTAAAAATAAAATCAAAACTATTTATAACTAATTAAAAGACAGCATTTTAATTAAATTTATATTCGTTTAATATTAAATAAAATACTCTGTTTGCGTGCAAATTGCGTGCAAATTTTTTCTACCTTTGATTTAAATGAACACTAATATAAAACTTTCTTTGGATACGCGAAGGCAGAAAAAGGATTCTTCCTATCCCGTTATTTTAAGATTGACTCATTTTCGTAAAACAACGTCAATAAGTTTAGGCCAATCTATTCAAAAAGAATTTTGGGACAATAAAAATGAGAAAGTAAAAAGAGCGTTTAAAGGCACCGCATCGGTTAGCAAATTAAATAATCAGCTTTTGAAAGAAAAGACAAGAGCGGTGGACATAATCAATGACCTTCACGAAAAGGATGAGCTCAACTTTTTGTCTATTCTCCAACTCAAAAGCAAAATCGTAAAAACTGTGTCTTTTGAATCATTTTTCGAATATAGCAAGGGTATTGTTAAGGAGTTAAAGAAGGCAGAACGTTTTGGAAATGCCAACACATACTATGCTGTAATCAAAGTATTGGAAAAGTTTACTGGTGGGAAGGATATCAAATTCAATGAAGTTAATTATGACTTTCTTAAAACATTTGAAAGGTGGCATTTTTCTAGAGGTAATTCTGTAAACGGTCTTTCGGCATACATGAGAACAATAAAGGCTATTTTAAATAAGGCCATTAAATCTGATGTTATTTCTAGAGATTCTTATCCGTTTACCCATTATAGAATTAAAACAACTCCCACCGAGAAAAGAGCTCTTGATATCAAAAGCATCAAATCTATAATGATTTTGAAACTGGAAGAAACAGATAGCCTATTTCATTATAGAAACTATTTCTTAGCGTCTTATATGCTTTATGGTGTTTCATTTATGGACTTGGCCTTTTTAAAAGTTGAAAATATCATTGATAACCGCATTAAGTTTCAAAGGAAAAAAACATATAAACCTTATGATATAAACATAACATCACAGCTAATGGAGATCCTCTCGTTTTACCTCAAGAACAAGAGAAAATCAGATTTCATATTTCCAATAGTTAAAAGGGGCACCTTTGAACTTCAATATAAGGATGTATTATGGGCTCGAAAGAGATATAATAAAGGATTAAAAGAGATTGCAAAAAAATGCAATATTGAACAACGGTTAACTTCGTATGTATCACGCCATAGCTTTGCGACCCAGGCCATGCTGCAAGATGTTCCATTACAAGCAATTTCAGCGATGCTTGGACACAATCGTTTGTCCACTACTCAAATATATTTGAAGTCCTTACCAAATGAAATATTAGATGATTATAACAAAAAATTAATGGAAATATAGTATTGGTTTTTTCCTTACCCCAAATCTTACCCAAAACTTTGCGCATGGTCCCTGTCCTGTTTTTGTAGTGTTCCGGTAGATAAGCGTATAGCAAAAACAGGATAGGGCGCATACCTACTTTTGATTTTGAATACCCTCTTTCTTTCTGGTCCATTTTTTATAATCTTCATAAATAATGGGATGGTCTTCAAAATATCGTCTTGCACTTTCATTGCTTTCTTTTTGACCTTCTATGTAAGCCGCTTTGTTCCTATTCTCAGAATGAATAAAGTGATAGGCAAAATAGCTCAATGATAGAACTTGGATTGTTACTGTAATACAGAACAAGGTTGCCATCCAATTCGGGGTTATCCGAGCCAATCTTAATCCCTGTTTTATTTCGGTTGTTTTCTCTTTGTAAATCGTTATTACTTTTCGCTGTTCTTTTAAGAAGTCTTTTAAAAGGTATTCGATACTTGAAGTATCCGTCTTTATTTTCAGGTCAACGAAATTCTTGGACAAACTCTCCAACTTATTGATTGATTTACTAAACCCCTCGATTTCATCGGTGAAAAGTTCCATCATCTCTTCCATCTTTTTCATGGTTCTATTCTTTACGTTTATATTCCTATTCCTCGATCCAATGTTCTTTTAATAACTCTTTTCAAAACTTGTTTGGCAATACTGGTAGCTAGGTTCATACTGAGTCCTATGGTTTTACCCGATAGGCTGATAGTATTACCTTTTTTGGGCAGTATCCCCTTTTCCGAATTGTTGGCTATTTGAATGGCCAATCTGCTTCCCGACATCGAACGGTGTACTTCGCTTCCTTTTAGATTATGACCCTTATAATTAAATCGAAAACCCTGTAACTGGTTTTGCCTATTGATACTTGGTATAACCTTTATCTCGTTTTGCTGCATGTATTTCATATACTGGTCAAAGTCCTTGGGCCTCTTTTCCGTCATGACTTTTTCATGGGTCTGTTTGATTTCTTTGCGTATCCTTTTTAGTTCATTTAGTTTTTCCTGTTGTACTTCCCTAGCAGTGGTAAGTCCCATTTCCTTGGCAACTTTTTCCGCAGCATATTGGCTTCTCTTACCAATGAAGTTGTCCTTATAGGCCATCCCATCGAAACTTATCCTGTTGACGTAGACATGCACATGGGTGTGCTGTTTGTCCCGATGTACGAAACCGATTCCTTGATGTTCCGATAGCTTCATTTCGGCAATGAATCTGTGGGTAAGTTCTAGGAGTTGTTCTCCAGTGAGGTCTTTTCCATCCTCAATGGTCGGGCTTAGTACAAAACTCAGGGTGTTGTTTTTCGTTCTTATGTTCTGCTCTTGGATGATCCTGAACTCCTCTGTGATCTCCCTTGGGTTATCCCCTGCCAGATGTTGCTCGTAGACGACCTCTGCATTCTTCTCCTGGTTCCATCCATAGCCCATGGATGCTCCTGTATGCGATATCGATTTTCCCTTTCCTATCATTTTTTGAAATTGTAGAGATGAATCCGTATTTCATTGGCGAGCTGCTCCACTTCCTTTGCTAATTTGGGATTACGCTTCTTGAACATATTGCTGATTCTTGTAAAGTTGTTCTTGTACTTGACCAGCATCGCATAATGTTCCAATTGTTCCGAAGTGAGCCTTTCTGCGATGTTGTTTTCAAAAGCCGCACTCCTGCAATATTCGGATAGGGAAAGTCCTGCTTTTTTGGCCTTTAACCTGAGCATCTTTTTCTCATAGATGCTGCACCGGAACTGTATGAATTCTCGCTTCACCTTTTTCCTTTTTTCTTTTGCGACCTTCGGGAGCAAAAGCAAGATTGTCATGACAATGACACATCTTGAATTGCCAACCGACTTCAAATTAACTGTTAGGCAATATAGGATCGGGAAGTACTTTGATTTTAACTATGGAAGAGGTGTTATTTTGAATAAAATATAATGATATACTTGAATCCTTAGGATTATCTGAAGTAGATTCTAACTAATACAAGAAAGGTAAGTAGATGCGCCCTATTTCGATTTTAATTTACGCTTACCTACCTGGACACTATAAAATCGAAACAGGTTCCGGCGCATGGTAAGTATGGTAAGATTTGGGTAAGGAACAAAAAATTTAATAAAAGACTAATGAAGTATTTTTAAAAAAGGAATGCCTTGTATAATGCTTATTTTGCCAAGAGTTGTAAGGTGGTCAAAAGAAGGTTAATTTCATAATTTCCATGACTTTTTGAAACTAACCGTAATTTTATGTTCAAAAAGTCTTGCGGTAATTTAGCTTTCGTACAAAAAAACTTATGAAAAAAGATTACAACTTGGCAATTAAGGCCGCAATTGAAGCAGGACAGGAAATATTAAGAATATATGGGCTGCCAAATTTCCAAACAGAAACTAAAGAAGACAATTCGCCAATAACATTGGCGGATAAAGCTTCAAATGAAATAATCAATAACTTTTTGAAAAAAACCGAATATCCCATTATAAGTGAGGAAAATGAACAACTGGATTATAGTCTACGAAAAGAATGGGAGACAGTCTGGATAATTGACCCGCTCGATGGCACCAAGGAATTTATAAAAAAGAATGGCGAATTTACCGTGAATATCGCATTGTGCTCTGAAGGTCGTCCAATATTTGGGGTTATCTACGCTCCCGTTCTCAGAGAATTGTATTATGGCGTTACGGCCGAAAAAAAATCATACAAAACAATTTTGGATAATAAACATAAATCGAAACAAGGCTTGTTTTATGATGGTGATTTGATTTTTCCAGGTAAACCTTCAAAAGATTCTATACGCGTAGTTTGTAGTCGTTCGCATATGGATCAAGAAACTTCCATGTTTATTAAGGAACTTCGCAAAAAGTTTTCCGTAGTAGAGATAATATCGAAAGGCAGCTCTTTAAAATTTTGTATTTTAGCGGAGGGTGGTGCACATGTATATCCAAGGTTTGCCCCTACCATGGAGTGGGATACGGCGGCTGGCCATGCTATCTGCACGGCAGTTGGTCTAAATGTAATTTCAAGGACAGTTAATCAAGAGATGAAATACAACAAAAGGAGTTTGACCAACCCTGACTTTTTAGTTCATATCAATGATAAAAGCATTTGAAAAATATAGGGTTCATTGTCAAGGATCGATAAAATCATTCATTAGGGTTGGACCGTTTAAGCCCTTTGATAGGAAGAATTAAACACTTTATCGGATTTTTGATTAATATCCTTTTTTTTGGTAAAACCAATCAAATTTATTTTTACTTTTTTGTTACCTTTCAACGAATTGACCTACAATTAAAAAAGCTCTATCTTCCCGGGAGATAGGTCCTAACAAGCAATCATGGAAGAAAATTTGGTGGAATACCGGTATAAGATAAAAAGGGCGCAACGAAGGGAGTTGAACGGTCACGGTTCCTTTCTTGTGTTATTTACGGGTCTGTCTGGTTCTGGAAAATCCACCGTAGCAAATACGCTTGAAAAGCTTTTGTTCGAACTTAAAATTAAAACCTATGTTCTCGATGGGGATAATATAAGGAGGGGGATAAACCAAAATCTAGGATTTTCACCGGAAGATCGTTCTGAAAATAACAGGCGTATCGCTGAAATATCGAAGCTATTTATAGACGCTGGCTGCGTTGTTCTGGCCGCGTTCGTATCCCCGTATAAAAAAGACAGGGAAAATATAAAGCAAACCGTTGGGGCAGATGATTTTTTTGAAGTGTTCGTCAATACTAGTATAGAAGAATGCGAACGAAGAGATACTAAAGGTCTGTACAAAAAAGCAAGGGCCGGTGAGATAACCAATATGACAGGCATATCTGCTCCGTATGAAACCCCTGAAAACCCCGATATCGTGATTTTCCCTGCTTATTCCCCTGAGGAATCCGCAGCGTTGATCCTTGAACATATCAATCATAAACTTGTATTATAGTGGGAAAGTACTATTTGAATTATTTGGATGAGTTAGAGGCCGAATCCATTTATATACTTAGAGAGGTGTGGGCACAGTTTAAGAATCCTGTAATCCTCTTCTCCGGCGGCAAGGACTCCATCGTTGCAACACGGTTGGCCCAAAAAGCATTTTATCCATTAAAAGTTCCTTTCCCATTGCTACATGTAGATACAGGACATAATTTTCCTGAAACTATCGCCTTTCGCGATAAGCTAGTGAAAGAATTAAATACCCAACTCATTGTTGCTTCTGTACAAGAATCCATTGATCAAGGGAGAGTTCTTGAAGAAAGAGGAAAAAATGCAACCAGGAACTCTTTGCAGATAACCACTCTCCTTGATGTTATCGAAAGAAAACGAATTGATTGTGCCATAGGCGGGGGAAGGAGAGATGAGGAAAAATCAAGAGCCAAGGAGCGTATCTTTTCGCACCGGGACATTTTTGGTCAATGGGATCCTAAGAATCAGCGACCAGAACTATGGCATTTATACAATGGGGGATACCAAGAAGGAGAGCATTTTAGGTCTTTCCCCATCAGCAACTGGACAGAACTGGATATTTGGAATTATATAAAAAGGGAGAGGATAGAAATACCATCACTATATTTTGCTCATGAAAGGGAAGTTCTTTGGAGAAATGATTCATGGATTCCGTTTTCAAGTTTTTTGGAAATCGATAATGAGGAAAAAGTGGTATCAAAGAAAGTCAGATTCCGGACTCTTGGTGATATCACCATTACTGGTGGAATTGAATCAGAATGTGATGACATCAACAAAATAATTCAAGAAGTCGCAGCAATGCGTAACACGGAACGTGGGAATAGGTCTGACGACAAACGCTCTGAAACGGCCATGGAGGATAGAAAAAAGCAAGGATATTTTTAAAAGGTTATGATTGAAACAAATCAGTTATTTCGATTTACTACTGCCGGAAGTGTAGATGATGGAAAAAGCACCTTGATAGGTCGTTTATTATACGATTCAAAATCAATTTTTGAAGATCAACTACAGGCCGTTGAAAGGACCAGTGTCAAAAAAGGGTTTAATGGAATTGATCTAGCCTTATTTACCGATGGTTTAAAGGACGAGCGAGAACAGGGTATAACAATCGATGTTGCCTATCGATATTTTACGACCCCAAAAAGAAAATTTATAATTGCCGATACTCCGGGCCATATCCAATACACTAGAAATATGGTTACAGGGGCATCCACGGCTAACGCTGCCCTAATTCTGGTCGATGCACGACATGGGGTGGTCGAGCAAACCAAAAGGCACTCATTTATAGCATCACTGCTGAATATACCGCATATCATTGTTTGTATCAATAAAATGGATTTGGTAGATTTTGACGAAACGGTTTACGATGAGCTGTGCAATCAGTTCAAGGAGTTTTCTTCCAAGCTATTGGTACAGGACATTCGGTTCATACCAATTAGTGCTTTGTTAGGAGATAATGTGGTCCGAAGATCGGACAATATGAATTGGTATCAAGGAGCTCCCCTATTGCATACTTTGGAGACTATGTATATTGGCAGTGATACCAATAGGGTCGATGCCCGTTTTCCGGTTCAAAATGTTTTACGTCCACAGAGGGACGAGTTTATGGAGTACAGAGGCTATACGGGCAAAATCGAAAGTGGTGTTTTTCGCAAGGGGGACGAAATATTGGTAATGCCATCCGGACTAACCTCAAAAATAAGGTCCATTGACGTGTTTGAAGAAGAGCTTGATATGGCCATTGCGCCAATGTCGGTCGCCCTTACTTTGGAAGACGATATCGATGTGGGCAGGGGAGACATGATCGTAAGATCAAACAACACCCCTGAAGCCGCAAAAGATATTGTTGTAATGCTTTGTTGGTTAGGTAATACACCTTTGGATTTAAAAAGCAGATTTAGCCTACAACATACTTCCAATAAGCAGTTGGCTGTTATCAAGGAAATAATCTATAAAATAGATATCGATACCCTAGAAAGAATAGAAGGAAACCAAGAACTGAAAATGAATGACATTGCCAAGGTGAAGATTTCGGTTGCGCGACCAATCATGGTCGATACATATCGAAAAAACAGAAATACAGGAAGTATCATTTTGGTTGACAGCAATTCAAATGAGACTGTAGCTGCGGGTATGATTACCTAGACTTTTTAGTGTAGCTAATACTGGATTCCAAAAGGAAATAAATATGTGGAATTTAAGGAAGGGTATTACTGAATTACAGTGGCACTCTGATTAGAGCTAGTCAAGAAAAATCAACTTTTTTCGGACTATAAAATTAAATACAGCGATAAATATAGTAATTAGGGTTTTTGAGATTACATACCAAATGGGCAAATAGGTAGTCATTACATACATCAATACTACATTTAAAAACAGGCCTATTATAGAGAACGAAAAAAATGCCATCACTTCTTTTTGTCGTGAATACCGTCCACTTTTAAATACAAATTTGGCATTTAGTAAATAGCATACGAATATGGTAATTAATGATGCTAGGAAATTGGCAAAATTAACTTCGAAATGTGTAATCTCGACGAAGAGCAACAATAAAGCTATTCCAAAAAAGTAACAAATGCCTCCAACAAAAAGAAACAAAAGGATTTGATGGACTATCGGACTCCTTAGATTGTACTTGAACATCTAGTGTTATTGCTTTTCTTGCACAATTGAAATTTTTATAATATGACTATAGCAATAGACTAAAAATAGAACAAGTGAAGGTACCATCATTGTAAAATATCGTGGTTTACCTAGTAATAAAATCATTCCACCCCCATATATGAGGCTAAATAGGAGTGCAGCCTTTATTTCAAATGGTATTTTTTTTCTTGCTAAAAATGCAGGCCAAGCTATTAACAAAAGAAGGACTACAAGAAAGCCATTCGGAATGATATAGCCAAAAACTTTAAAGCTTTGTGTCTGATATGAGTTCGGAATATTAAACAAAAACCTAGTTGTATTTGCTGCAGTATTTTTAACATACTTAAGGGGGTGCTTTATCATGTTTTCAATAGCTTTAGCTTTTAAAGCACTATCCTTCTGCATATTACTAAGTGGATCTAGCTTGCGGTAGAACGCTTCATGATTTGCAATTAAAAGTGACAGATTTTCTGTTTTCTTTGAAGTTTTATCCTTCGCAACATCCATAATCTTATTTGGTGAAAACCAATTACCATATTCATTTTCAAAAGGTGTGGCACGGTGGTATAGTATTTCTCCTCCACGTGTGCCAAGATAAAATACTTTTCCAGTAACTGAATAGGCATAAATCAGAAATGGACTTGTGACAACGAAAGCACCAATTGCTACGAATATTGCCCGATTAGTATTTGATTGCTTTTTTATCAAATACAGAATGGCCAATATTATAGCTCCAAAAAGCAATACATAAAAGAAAATCACTTTGGTCAGCACCAAAAAACCAAGGCAAAAAGAAGCCAGAATAATAGTCTTCCAGTTTTTCTTTTTTTGGTATAATGAACAAAAATAATAGATAAAACCACTCACCAAAACAAATGAAAGAGACTCAGAGTAAAGCGCAGTCATCCAATGTAATAACGGCGGGTACAGTCCAATCAATAAAGCTACAATTATAGCATATTTTTCTTTGGTGTAAAACAGGAGTGTTTTGTACAAAAAGAAAATACCAAGAACAACAAAGATTCCGTTTAACAGTTTTGGAATTAATAGATTACTTTCTAAAGCAACAAATGGTAACAGAACTAGAGGATAACCTGGACCATTGGACAAATTTGGGTTTTCAGCATCTGTATAAAACCCATGAGTCATATTTTCAGCATATGCAATATATCTGGTCTCGTCTCCTTTGAGCGGCTTATTTAATACCATTATTAAAATCAAATACAGTAATAGCAATAGCAATAGCCAAATATATTTTTTTTTCATTTAACTCATTTTTTAGCTAATTCTTTTTTGTTCTGAAGGTCCTTTAAGCAACTTTTGATACGATTAAACTCTTCGTCCGTTAATCGTTGCCCGTTAGATGCCGCTGAAAATTTTAGGTTTGTAAGGTCGGTATCATCCACTGTTTGGTCTAGAGCTTGAGTACCGACCAATTTAATTATGTCCATTGGGTTTTCACAAAAATCCTCATATGAAACTCTAAAATATTTATTCGGATCGATTTTAGCCCTGTTTACTGCAAGTATCCGATTAACTTCAAACACTTGTCGACAAATGTCATCAATATAGGCCAATGGATCACTATTGTTTTCAAAATCTTTACTGAGCAAACCCCATCCAATTTTATCACTTCCTTGAACCGTTCTGCGTGACAAAATAATAGACTGAGCAACAAAAATTGGGTCTCTATAAATTTCAACAAAGAAGATATTTGGAAATATCTTGTCAAACATTGGGGCACAAAGCGAATTTCGATTGTTCTTATTGAGAAATGGTTTTTTGGTTGTATTCAACCACGTATTAAAAAAGGTCCTCATTTCTACCTTGGATTCTTCGCTTATATCCTCAGGTGCATGGTTTCTATCCTCACCCAACCATCTATTCCAAAGAAAAAAAGCGTCGTTTGGTCCGCCAAAGCCCTGAACACTGCCAAAATAACTTTGATAACTCTTGACAGATTTAGGAATCAATCTGTGAAATAATTTAAATGCTGTTATTGGGGAATTAACAAATGACGCAATAAAATTACTGATATAACTTACGGACAAGTATCGCTCTAAGGTTTGATATAGCAGTGTCGTTCCACTCCTTGAGCCTCCTAAAACCAATATAATGGGAAGTGTCGAATCATTTGACTTTTTTAATTTTCTTTTCTCTGAATTTCGCAAAAGTAAATCAATGGGAACAACAAGTTTGGTGAAAAACTCCCTAAATAAAATTGAATAAGCGGTTTTATTTCCAGAAAGCAGCATGCGTTTAAGCAAACCGACCGGGTCTTTAAAGTTAGAATAGCTCATAATGTTACATTTTTACCTAGAGTCCCCCCTTTTTGGTCGATTAATTGAATATTGGTTTTATTACTGTTGTTTTCATTAAAATTTAATTCCGTTTTTGGAATACGTACCATTTGACATCAATTGGCGGATAAATCAATTTTAGTTTTCCAAATGATCTTGATAAGAAATTGATGATTCGTTTTTTAAAAAAGAAATTTGGTGTGTTACTATCTACTAGGGAAATTCCATGGTTAACCTTAATTCGTTTTAGAGGGAATCCCTTATTTAAGCGATCAAAACCATAAAAATCAAAAAGTTCAGAAATCGTTTTGTCAGAAAACCAATGAATTACACTTGGTGGACAGTATGCGTGCCAGTGTTTACCAATTAATTTCACTATCAGACTTTCTCGATTCCATGATTCAACGAGAATAATGCCATTGGGTCGTAAAAAGCTATGAGCCTTTTGTATGGCTATATCAAGGTCGTTAAAGTGACCGATCACCTCTATTAATGTTATCAAATCGAATTTTTGGTTGGTTTCATATGACTCTAGATCGCCAACTTGTATGTCGAAGCCAAATTCATCTTTACCATATTCTGCCATTGTTTTATTCGGCTCAACGCCATAACAAGCCCAACCCTCGTTCTCGAAACCTTTAAGTATAAAGCCCGCTGCACTGCCTACATCCAATACTTTACCTGGTTTGTCAATGTACTCAGACATCAATTTTGCATAGCGACTACCATGCTTTATCAAGATTTCTTTTTCATCTAAATAATTTGGATAGCCAGATTTTCCTTCGAAGAAATAACTATCAGAATACACTTTTTCAAGGTGTATTTCAGAATCGTTTATGCCATGGAATCTATGACCGCATGTTGTACAATCAAATATTTCATACCCGTTTTTATTCAAAAATAATTCTTTTTCTTCAGGGCAATTCCTTATGGACTTACAAGTTTTTCTCATAACATATTCTGTGTCATTAGTTGTCGCATACCTTTATTTAATGGTCTCAATCACACCCCCACACGTCAACATAGCTTCACCGTAATAGGGGTTCTTAATATCCATTTTCGCCCTTAGCCAAATTCCTCATTTGTTATTATTTGCCATAGGACACTTTTGAACATAAAGTTGCCCATATCCCATTTAAAGGAAACCTTTTCAATACCCAACCCTACAGAAAGAAGGAGCATCAGTACCTTAACCAGCTAATTCTCGATAAGAAATTTAATGCCTTTGTTTTGCATAAGAATAGATTGTTAAACTTTTAGAATATTGTTGATTAAACAACGCATACAACAAGTTCAGCCCAAGAACAGCAATGGCTGTTGGGTTTAATTTTCTAAAGTTTTAAAATCAAATGAGGAAAGTCTGATCTAGAATCTGTAAATCCCGTATCAGGGGAGGGGGTTTATAGTCCTTTAATGGGACTAGGTTTTCATCGAATCCTTCAAAGCGGCTTATATAGGAATAAACCGAAGAGGCGACGAACACTTGTTGGTTAAAAGTAAGTTGGTCAAACGAAATTTTCAAATCATCTCGACCTTCGAAAACGACCTCGACATCCGAACAGCAGCCCATCTCCATTTTCATAACTTCACAGGAACTAGAGGTTTTGGTCATTTCGGTCTTCATCAGGCAAGTATTTGCCTTGTCAGAAATGCTAAAATCTACCAATTGGTCACCACAAAAGTGCATATCCAACGAAAAGGACATTGTGGACAATAGCACAATTAGTGCTAATAAGACTGAAGTTATTTTATAGTATATTTTTTTCATTCGTAATTCAAAACTAGCAAATAATTCGATTATCTGTTTTTTTTCACTTTATTTATTTTATCTACCATTTGTTATTAACACTTTGAATTCAAGCACTTTAATTTAGTAAGTTAGAAGGACTGGAAGACTGGCATGACGGTTGGGATGTTCTAGCCGGAGCAGTTGTGGGTAGCACTTATTTATGTACTTCGCCTTATATGGAAGAACATTTTGAGCTGAGTTTTGAAAGTGGAGATGGTTCTTATACTTTGGGGATGGTTTATATGTTTTAAGACAACTATAAATGTGTATATATCCAAACAACTATTTCAGATACTAAGCAGTCCCATATTATGGCCATTTTAAAGGCCTTTTCCGAAAGTAACTTTTATTAATACTTGAAATTGTCCCATGCGTGGTCTTTTTTAATATTTTCATAAATTGACCATTAATGAGACTTTTAATTCTCCGATTTAAGATTATTCTTCAAAAATCACATGGCTCTTTATAAAATAAGCGTTCTATAAAAGATAAAGAATAATCAAAGCAGGTTAATTGGCATCAAATATTATCAAGGCCAATTATATAGATGATTTGCGTGCAAATTGCGTGCAAATGAAAAAAGCTCCAAAAGTCAAATGCTCTTGAAGCCTTATAAATATTGGTGGAGAATACCGGAGTCGAACCGGTGACCTCTTGCCTGCCAGGCAAGCGCTCTAGCCAGCTGAGCTAATCCCCCATTTGACTGGCGACAAAGAAAATACTTTTAAGATAAGTATCAAAATGTAAGAGGGTGTAAATCTACCTTTATTTAATACTTCTTAACCCTAAGCATTAGAACAGGTATTTTCACGAAAAACTCTGATTTTAAAATGGTATTCTTTTCCCAAAGTTTTTTGAAGAAACCTCTTTTTCTTCTAAAAACACAAAGTAAATCAGGTTGGTGAGATTGAAAGTGTTCTAAAACACCCTGATAGGTAGTTGCATTTTCGGTTATCGTAAGTTGTTCGCTGATATCCATTAGCGCCGGGTGTACTTTCAAATCATCCGAATCGTATCCTGGGGTTTTTACTAAAAGCAAACTTACCAAAGTGCCAAATTTTTTCTGAATAGACAGTAGTGGCTCCAATATTCGTTTCTTCTTCAAAACACCTGATTTAAAAGCGGTCAAAGCTGTTTTGAAAGGAGTAAAAACAGTTCCTTTGGGTACAATAAGTGCAGGAATGTCCGTCTTCTTTATTATTCCTCCTGTAGTATGACCTAAATACAATTCTTCCTCAATAGCATTACTTCTAGGTGAGATAATTATCAAGTCAATTCCTAATTCCTTGTCTATTTCTTTTAATCCATCAACAATATCACCATTGTATGTGGCTATTTTAATAGTTACCTGTTTTGCATCAACCTTTCCTATTATCTCCCGTAAACGTTCTTTACTACTTTCCTCGACCTTTTCTGAAATATTTGCCAATGTGCCGGCCTTTGCCGAAACGGAAAATACATCCATAACAAAAACCTGTGCTGAAAACTCAGAAGCAAAATCAACTGCATATTGTAGCGTTTCGCCTGTATTGGAAGTGCCGATAGGAACGAGGATGTGTTTCATGGAAAAGAATGTTAATTAATATTCTAAATTTACAATTAAATTGAACTTCACGAATGATTCGACGTGCAAAGATATCGGAAATACCCGACATTCTTACTATTTGTAAAGCTTGTGCGGCACATATGATTTCCAATGGAATTTACCAATGGAATGAACATTATCCGTCCGCCGCAGCGTTTGAAAAAGACATCGAAAGAGATGAATTATATGTATTAGAAGTGAATGAGAAAATCATTGGAACCATAGTTATATCTACGCTTATGGATGATGAATATGTACCTATCGAATGGCGTACACCGAATGGAAATAGTGTTTATATTCATCGCTTATCCATTGAACCTAATCTACAGGGAAAGGGTTACGCTCAAAAACTTATGGATTTTGCTGAAAACTACGCAAAAGAAAATGGTTTTGTTTCCGTTCGCCTCGATACGTTTAGTCAAAACAAACGGAATCAAAAGTTTTATGAAGCTAGGGGATATCGACGTCTTGGTGACATTTTTCTTCCAAAACAAAGCGAGCATCCATTTCATTGTTTTGAACTCGTTTTATAGATAATGAGAGTTCAAAAACCAATTATCAATTTTAAAACAATCAACAAATTGGCCATTCCGGCGACCATTGCAGGAATTGCTGAACCTTTGCTTTCAATAACCGATACAGCAATTGTTGGTAACATTCCCATTGATGGGGTAGAATCGTTGGCCGCGGCTGGTATTGTTGGTTCGTTCTTATCCATGCTCATTTGGATTTTAGGGCAAACCCGCAGCGCCATTTCCGCTATCATTTCACAATATTTAGGTGCAGGAAAAATCAATGAAGTTCAAACGCTTCCCGCACAGGCTATATTTTTGAATATCAGTCTGAGTATTTTGATTTTACTTTCGACTATATTCATCGTAGATGATATTTTCAGATTGCTTAACGCTTCCGGAAAAATATTGGAGTATTGTATTTCGTACTATTCTATAAGGGTCTGGGGCTTTCCATTAACACTTTTCGTATTCGCCGTTATGGGAATTTTTCGCGGACTACAGAATACGTATTGGCCTATGATGATTGCAATTGTTGGGGCAGTTTTGAATGTAGGCTTAGATTTTGTTTTGGTATACGGCATAGAAGGTTTTATTAACCCCATGTACCTCGATGGTGCTGCTTGGGCTAGTCTGATTGCTCAAGGAATTATGGCAATAATGGCGTTTGTTCTATTGATGACCAAAACCAATATAAGCTTGAAATTGAAATTCCCTTTACACAAAGAATTAGGTAGATTGGTTGTAATGAGCCTAAATCTTTTTGTTCGGGCAATAGCTTTAAATACCGCTTTGATTTTGGCGGTTCGTGAAGCGACAGCCTTGGGCGACAAATATATCGCAGCTCACACCATAGCCTTGAATATTTGGTTGTTCTCTGCATTTTTCATTGATGGTTATGGTGCTGCTGGAAACATTATGGGAGGTCGATTATTAGGTGCCAAAGATTATAACGGGCTCTGGTCACTGGCTAAAAAAATAATGCTCTACGGACTTCTAGTAAGTCTGGTTTTGGTACTCTTCGGATTTCTCTTCTACTACCCTATTGGGAGATTGTTCTCAAATGAAACAATTGTTTTGGAAACGTTCTATGCCGTCTTTTTTATTGTGGTTTTAGGCTGGCCCATGAATACCATGGCTTTTGTTTTAGACGGATTATTTAAGGGATTAGGAGAAATGAAATATTTGAGAAATACGTTATTGACTGCTACGTTCTTAGGATTTATCCCTGTTCTTTTTCTTGGGAAATACATGAAATGGGGACTTTATGGCATCTGGATTGCCTTTACTGTTTGGATGCTGATTCGTGGCCTTGCTTTAGTGTGGAAGTTTCGGAGAAAGTTTCGACCCTTATTACAAAAGCCTTAATTTTGAGCAAAATACTATTGCATGGGAACTGATAGAGCAAACGGAAGTTTATATACCAACATACAAGGCAAAGTTGCCACAATAGAATTTGGCCATCCAGCAAGTAATTCTTTTGTGGCTGAACTTTTAGACCGACTTACTGCTGAACTTCATAAACTTTCTGAAAATCCGGATATATCGGTAATCGTTCTAAAATCCGAAGGAGATGGAGCCTTTTGTGCTGGGGCTTCTTTCGATGAATTGATGGCGGTTTCTAATTTAGAAGAAGGCAAAATATTCTTTAGCGGATTCGCAAATGTCATCAATGCGATGCGTACTTGTAAAAAGGTCATGGTAGGTCGGATTCAAGGAAAAACAGTTGGCGGCGGTGTTGGTTTAGCCTCAGCCTGTGATTATGTGTTCGCTTCTGTAGATGCTTCGATTCGACTATCGGAATTGACCATCGGTATTGCTCCTTTAGTCATTGAACCCGCTGTTGAACGTAAAATCGGAACGGCAGCTATTTCAGAACTATCGCTCTCTCCGTCCGAATGGAAAAATGCCTATTGGGCACAAGAAAAAGGCTTGTTTTCACGAGTGTTCGATAGCCTAAAAGAACTAGATAAAGATTTGGAGTTCTTTACCGAAAAGCTATCATCTTATAATCCAGAAGCTTTGGCAGAATGGAAAAAAGTGCTTTGGAAAGACACTTCACATTGGGATACCTTATTGGTCGAGCGCGCTGCAATTACGGGAAAATTAGTGCTCTCGGAGTTTACCAGAAATGCACTATCTAAATTCAAGAAATAATAAGCCTCACTATTTTTCGTTCTAATTTCCTAACTCAATTATTTAGTAACATGGATATCTTAAGTTTTTTAAACGGAGATCTTGTCTTTCCTATTCTAGCGCTCTTCGTAGTTGTTATTTACTTTGTAAATCGTGTTCGCTCGAGACGGAAGTTCAAACGTTAAAATCGAACCTTTAACGCAACTCCCGGCTTAAATTGCATCTCTCTTTCAGATGAAAAAGCTATTTCTTTTTAGTATTTTTCCTTTGCTTCTAATGAATTGCAAGGATAATGATGACTTTAATCCAGATGCTTTAGATTGTACGGAAGTTGCCTGTACTGAGATTTTTATTTCCCTAGTAGTAACCGTAAAGGATACTGATGGGGTATTAATACCGCTAGATCGTTTTGAGGTAATCGATTCAAAGACATCCGAAGATCTTACTCCCGCTATTACTTTTGATGATTTTCAAATGGCAAGACAAAGTGGTCAATACCCCCTCTATGATGATTCATTTGTTTTTGAAAATCAAAATACCAAAAGGACTATTCTTTTTCGGGGTTTCATCAATGATGAAAAAATAGCCGAAGCTGAGTATGTCATCGACACTGATTGTTGTCATGTGAGCATTACTTTAGGTGACGCAGTTATCACTATCGATTAAGGTTTACAACTCAGCATAATATTTAGTTTCCCTTCAAAGAATTCCTACCTTTGCCGCTCAAGATTTTATCATGAGCAATATTAGAATTACCAAGCAATTCAATTTTGAGACTGGTCATGCCCTTTATGGCTACGATGGCAAATGCAGAAATGTGCATGGGCATAGTTATAAGCTTTCGGTAACTGTAATTGGAACCCCTATTACCGATACATCTCATGTTAAATTAGGAATGGTCATTGATTTTAGCGATTTGAAGAAAATCGTAAAAGAAGAAATCGTAGACCAGTTTGATCATGCTACCGTTTTTAATAAAAACACACCGCATATTGAACTTGCCAAAGAATTGACAGAACGTGGGCATAACGTAATTTTAGCCAATTATCAGCCAACTAGTGAGAACATGGTAATTGATTTTGCTGATAAAATAAAGGCTAGATTACCTCAAAATATTACGCTTCATTCTTTGAAATTACAAGAAACTGATACCTCATTTGCTGAGTGGTTCGCATCAGATAATTAAGTCAACTTCGCTTTTTCCTATCTTTACATCTAAATGACGACCATTAACATACCGCAGGGCAAAAATGTATATTTTGCTAGTGACAATCACCTAGGTGCTCCTACTATAGAGGCTAGTCGTCCTAGAGAAAAAAAGTTTGTGGCATGGTTAGATGAAATCAAAACAGATGCCGGAGCAATATTCCTGCTCGGCGATCTTTTTGACTTCTGGATGGAATATAAAACGGTTGTTCCCAAAGGATTTATCAGAACTTTAGGGAAATTGGCGGAAATTTCAGATTCCGGTATTCCTATCTACTATTTCGTAGGCAATCATGATTTGTGGATGAATGGCTATTTTGAAGAAGAACTCAACATTCCCGTCTTTCACAAACCTCAGCAATATGAAATCAACGGTGTTTCTTTCTTTATAGGTCACGGCGATGGTTTAGGGCCTCATGATAAGGGCTACAAACGAATGAAAAAGGTATTTACAAACCCAGTTTCAAAATGGCTGTATAGATGGTTGCATCCCGATTGGGGTGTTCGTTTGGCACAATACTTTTCAGTAAAGAACAAATTAATTTCTGGGGACGAGGATGCGCAATTTTTAGGAGAAGACAAAGAATGGTTGGTTCAATATGCCAAACGAAAACTGGAAACCCAACACTACGACCATTTTATCTTTGGACATAGACACCTTCCCTTAGAAATCGAATTAGAAGGTAAATCAAAATACACCAATCTCGGGGATTGGATTAACTACTACACCTATGCTGTTTTTGATGGCGAACAACTTTCTTTGGAGAAATACCCTAAGGACTAGTTGCTTCGTGTTCTTCAACAGCAGACTGCAAATCAAGCTTTCGAAAAGACGGTGAGATAAATGCGGTGAAGCCAACTGTCAAAAGTGTCATTGTTCCTCCAAATACTACCGCTGTAACTGTGCCCATAAGCTTAGCTGTTGCTCCACTTTCGAAAGCTCCAAGCTCATTTGAAGAACCCACAAAAATAGAATTTACCGAAGCCACTCTGCCCCGCATTTCATCTGGAGTTTTCAATTGCAGTATGGTTTGACGAATTACCATTGAAATTCCATCCAAAGCACCACTCATAAATAAGGCAAATACCGATAGCCAAAAGGAAGTTGAAAGTCCGAACACAATAATACTTATCCCAAATCCAAATACTGCCCAAAGGAGTTTTTTTCCTGCATATTTATGAATAGGAAAGCGGGTAGAACCCACCATGGTTATCACTGCTCCTACCGCTGGAGCCGCTCTTAAAACTCCAAAACCTACAGAGCCAACTTGCAAAATATCTTGGGCAAAAACAGGAAGCAAGGCAACAGCTCCACCGAAAAGTACGGCAACCATATCCAAGGTTAGGGCTCCAAAAATAGCCTTTGATTCAAAAACAAAATCTAGTCCTTCTTTTAAACTTTGAAAAACAGGTTCACCAATTTTCGGATTCATAATAGGCTTTCGCGAAATTTGTGAAATAGCAATCAGGGCTATGATGGAAAATGCGAGTATAAGACACATAGACCAATGAACGCCAATGAAGCTAATTGAAAATCCAGCTAAAGCTGGGCCTAGCACTGATGCCATTTGCCAAGTAGTACTGCTCCATGTAGCCGCATTCGGATAGGCCCTTTTAGGAACGATTAAAGCAATCAATGAGAAAATAGTTGGGCCTATAAAGGCACGGACAATTCCTCCCAAAAAAACTAAAAAATAAATAGAATATAAAATGGCATTTGAACTTATTTCTGATGTGAGAGAAGGGTCACTTAATAGAAAAAGCCCGAGACTGATAACCGAGAAGCCTAGAACACATTTAATCAGTAGGTTTCGTTTTTCCTTTTGATCTACAATGTGACCAGCGAATAGTGCCACCAAGACCGCGGGAGTAACCTCTATAAGTCCAATAAGTCCCAAAGACCAGGGGTCTTTTGTCATTGAATATACTTGCCATTCAATAACGATAAACTGCATTGACCATGCAAATACCATGGCAAAACGGGCTGCTAAAAATATATTGAATTCTCGAAATCGGAGGGCAGCGTAGGGGTCAAGGGATTTAGACATTAAATCGTGATTTCTATTCGATTCCCCTCAGGGTCTAAAACTACACTTTCATAGTACCCATCTCCTGTTGTTCTTGGCTCGCCAACAATTCTAAAGCCATCTTTCCTTAACTTTTCAGTAAGGAAATTGACCCTCTCTTTGGACCCAACTGAAATCGCAAAATGAATTAATCCCAAGTATTCCTTTTCAAGACGATCTGAAGTCAATATCTCTGGTTTGTGCATCAGTTCAAGTCGCGAACCTTCCTTAAAACTCAGAAAATAAGAAGTAAAGTTCTTCTTATCGTTCACATATTTTTCTCCTGATTGGGCATCAAAATAGTGCTCGTAAAAACTTCGCATATTTTCAATGTCAGAAACCCAAATGGCAATGTGTTCGATTCTCATTTCAAATCTTTTAACTTCAATTGCAAACTCACATTGCCCTGCCACTCGTTTTCATCTAATGAGAAAACCGCATCAAAGGTCTTTCGATTAATGATCAACGGAAGTTTATCTCCCAAATTAAAACCTATACCTCCTATGGGTCCCCAGCCATCTTGAGTAACGGCAAGTTTAAGGTGTGCACCATCTTGCCCCACGCCTTTCGCATAACCAGAATCTTGAAGGTTTTCCGCCATAAAAACGGGTGTCATATTTCCTGGACCAAACGGAGCAAACTGTTTTAAAATCCGCATTAATTTAGGGGTGATGTCTTTTACTTCTATGGTCATGTCCACTGCAATTTCTGGAGTAAGCAAGTTTGGGTCAATGGTTTCGGAAACTACTTTTTCAAATTGATGTTTAAAATTACCATACTGTTCTTCTAGCAAGGTTAGCCCTGCGGCATATTTATGTCCTCCAAATTGCTCTATGTAATCAGAACATCCCTTTAGGGCATTATACACGTCAAATCCTTTCACGGAACGAGCCGAAGCCGCCAATTTATCTCCACTTTTGGTAAACACCAAAGTTGGGCGATAATAGGTTTCCGTCAATCTGGAGGCTACAATACCTATAACCCCTTTGTGCCACGAGTCTTTGTAAACGACAGATGTGAATCCTTCTTCTTCCTTATTTTGCTGAATTTGGGCAAGGGCCTCTTGCGTAATTTCTTTGTCAAGACTCCTACGGTCGATATTATATTTTTCTATGCCCGCGGCAAACTTGGTTGCCTGATCTATATCCGTTTCGGTCAATAGATTTACGGCATGTTGCCCATGCTTCATACGTCCAGCCGCATTGATACGCGGGGCGATGATAAAAACCACATCGGTAATCGTAAGAATCGGTTTTTTTGTTTGATTGATAATTGCTTTAAACCCAATTCTCGGATTGGAGTTGATAACCTTTAGTCCGTGATAGGCCAATATTCGATTTTCTCCTGTTATGGGGACAATGTCAGCACCGATAGCAGTTGCCACCAAATCTAAATAGGGAATCAAATCATCAATCGTTTCTTCATGTTGTGAAGCCAAAGCTTGAATCAATTTAAAACCAACTCCGCAACCACAAAGCTCATCATAGGGATATTCACAATCATCACGCTTAGGATCTAAAACAGCAACGGCTTCCGGCAAACTATCTCCAGGACGGTGGTGGTCACAAATAATAAAATCAATTTGTTTCTCTTGGGCATACGTTACTTTGTCAATCGCCTTTACGCCACAATCTAAAGCAATAATCAGTGAAAAATCATTGTCTTCTGCAAAATCGATTCCTTGATAAGAAACGCCGTAACCTTCTCCATATCTGTCCGGAATATATGTAGCCACATTAGGGTAAAAGCTTAAAAGATAGGAAGAAACCAACGCTACGGATGTCGTTCCGTCTACGTCATAATCGCCATACACTAGGATGTTTTCACCTTCAGCTATTGCAGTTTCAATTCGGGCAACGGCAACATCCATATCCTTCATCAAAAAAGGATCATGCAAATCAGAAAGTTGCGGACGGAAGAACTTTTTTGCCGTTTCATAGGTCGAAATTCCTCTTTGTAACAATAAATGCGCAACCAAAGAATCGATCTTTAGCTCCGAGGCCAGGCGGTCAATTTCTTTTTGTTCAGGTTTTGGTTTTATAGTCCAGCGCATTCTAAATGATTATACTTCTAATTCCCTTTTTATAAACGCATCAATATACCTAGCAATCTCCTCGCCCTTTTCCTCCTGCAAAAAATGTCCGGCATCTTTGATTATAATTTTTTGCTGATCATTAGCCGTCGGAATTAATTTATAAAAGAACTTTTCCAAACCTCCTAACACTTTGTCTTTATCTGAAAATAATACCAATGCTGGTTTATTCCAATTGGTTAAAACCTCTCTTGCCTTTTTAAGATACTTTACCGAAGGGTCATTCTTCTTGCTTGGTACTAATGAAGGAAAAATTCTTGCGCCGGCCTTATATTTTTTATTTGGAAAAGGAGCGTCATAGGCACTTAAAACCTCTTTCGAAAGATTAGTATAACTAGCATATTTAATAATGCCACTCACAGGAATCGACGGATGATATTTGGCGAACCACTGCCAGATTCTAAATGGTAATTTTAGAGGTTTTCCTATGGGTAAAAAGGTATTCATAATCACTACTCTCTTAAACCAATCTGGGTGCTGACCAAGTAGGCCGAGACCCAATAAACCTCCCCAATCTTGAACGACCAAAGTAATATCCTTAAGCTCTAGCTTCTCACAAAAATGAGTCAATGTCTTTAAATGGAATTCATAACTATAGTCTTTGGTTTGAGTCGGTTTATCTGATTTTCCAAAACCAAAAAAATCAGGGGCAATAAAGCGGTAACTTTCTAATTCAGGTATGAATTTTCGATATAAGAAACACCAGCTAGGTTCGCCATGTAATGCTAAAATTACCTTCCCCGAACCCTCATCCAAATAGTGCATTTGCATATCTTGAAACTGCACATAGTTTTCTTTAAAATCAAAACCAGGCAGGTTTTCAAAACGCTTCGAAGGTGTTCTTACAAATTCCATTCAACTTCAACTAGTTGTAATGAAAAATGGTTTTGATATCAAGCTCTGCAAACTGGCGAAACATTTCCATTACGCCGCAGTACTTTTCAATAGATAAATCCACCGCTCTTTGTAGCTTCTTCTCTTCAAGATTTTTTCCATGAAAATGGTATTCGATAACCACTTTGTCATAAAACTTAGGATGTTCATCCGTAAGATTGGCGATTGTTTCAATAGTAAACTCTTCCACCTCCAATTTCATCTTCTTCATTAAAGATGCAACGTCTAGTCCAGAACACCCAGCAAGGGAAGAAAGCATCAAAGCTTTCGGTCGAAATCCACTGCTATCGCCACCGTCTTCTTTCGCAATATCGATTTTAAAATTATGCCCTGAAGGGTTATTACTTTCAAAGGCCATATTTCCTAGCCATTTCGTCATAATATGATTTGTAGTCGCCATAAATTTTCGTTTCTTGTGTGTTCACAAAAGTAAGATAAAAACTACTTAAAAAATTTACAATATGCCCTTAGTAAATCCGCTTGATTCAAGTCATAGTCCTGAAACTGCAGAACTGGCCAAATTCTTTAATGAAACCCTAGGGTTTTGCCCGAATTCGGTATTGACAATGCAACACCGCCCTGCCATTTCAAAAGCTTTTATAAATTTAAACAAGGCAGTGATGGCTAATGAAGGTCGTGTGACTTCAGCCTTAAAACGTATGATTGCCTGGGTAAGTAGTAATGCTACAGGATGTCGCTATTGTCAAGCACACGCCATTCGTGCCGCGGAACGTTACGGAGCTGAACAAGAACAATTGGATAATATTTGGGAGTACCGAACCCACCCTGCGTTTTCAGAAGCAGAACGTGCTGCTTTGGATTTTTCTTTACAAGCTTCACAAGTTCCAAATGGCGTAGATGCTGAAATCAAAGCGCGTTTATACGAACATTGGAATGAAGGTGAAATTGTAGAAATGCTTGGTGTGATTTCTTTATTCGGATATTTGAATCGTTGGAATGACTCCATGGGAACATCTATCGAAGAAGGTGCTGTTGAAAGTGGCGACCAATATTTAGGAAAACACGGTTGGGAAAAAGGGAAACATGATGGGAGTAGGTATTAGATTTTAGACCGCTTCGCTTATAGATATTGGACCCTGCCTTTTTGGTAGGGTTTAGTTTTCGATGAAATCATATAAGTTTCCAAGTATTTGGTCAAGTTTAGGGTTATTCAATATAAGTTCCTCATAACTAATATTGGAATTCAGAAAAAAATCGCAAAGGCCTGTTTTATACGTACTATTCAAAGTTTCAGATTTACCATCAGGCTTAAATTTTCTTTGCTTACTAACAGGTATTCCTGCCTCTTTAAAATTATCCATATAAAATTTAGCAATTCCTACTTTCTCGAAGTCGGATTGTTTAAAATCAATCTTTTTCAATTTATCTTCGGCTTCCTTCTTTACCAACTTTTTCATGTAATTCTTAATCGTAACCTTCGGTAACAAGTTCTCAATTTCCCTAACTACGGTGCTTTGATATTCAAAATTTTCAGATTCAGCAGATAATTTTTCTAGTTCTATTCTTCTTTTCCCCTTTGCTGTCCTCATGTCTGCGTTATCCGAATCAGCCAACAAGTAAATCTTTTTGGATAGAGCAAATGAATTGATTTTCTCCCTAACTTCTTTGGGGTTTTCTTCAAATTCATCCTCTTCAAATAAATAATGCGCGATTAAATTGCCCCCATATTCAAAAAATGCAAAATCAATATCTTCTTTAAGATATTCATTCTCATGGTGTTCACAATATAGCCTTAGAAATTTAGAAATATACTTTCTATCTGTTGGACCTTCTACCCACAATGAAGTATTCGCTAAAAACACAGAAGAAGCATTAACACCTAATAGGTCAAGAACTTCCTTATTTGGTTTGACATTTGTTTTTATATCAAATCTCTCCTTGCTTTTTTTCTCAAATTGGAATATCGAAATTTCATTACTTTCAATAGACTTGTCCAAAAGATGGTTAGAATGGGTTGTAAAAAAATATCTAAGATTTTTAGTTTTTAAAAAATCATCATTAATTAAGGTTTCAATAAAAATCCTTTGCAACCCTGGATGCAAATATGTTTCTGGCTCTTCAATAAAAATCCAAGTATTTGTGTGTGCTGTGAATATTGGAAATAGCAATAATATTATCGATTGAATACCATCTCCAATATCATGTATTTTTCTTTCTTCTCCATCAACATAAACTCTTAAAACATTTTCCTGTAAATGTGATATTATTTCAACACTCTTGCCTCCAAAAAAATATTTAGACAAAAAAGATTCAAAGCGTTCAAAACCAATTCTTTGTTCTTTTAAATCATTTCTAATATTTAAGACTTGATCGAATAAATCAAGTCCTGTAAAAATTTTATACATCTGCTCTTTTAAGTCGTAAAGTTCTACGACTGTTTCAACAAAAGCTCTTTCATTGATTTTTGTGCTTTTTTTAATACTCCTTAGTATAGGGATGTACAGCTTATTTTTGACTTGATTCTTTGTGCTAAATTTTATCTCATCTCTAAAGGATTTTAAAATATCAAATAACTCTAGCTTTTTAAAAAGAGCTCGTGTCCTAGTGCTGTCAATAGGGGAGCTTTCCATTAAGCCTCCTGTCTTTTTCTTTATTTCAGAGATGTCTAAATCTTCTTTACTAATTATTTCTTCCAGTTTTGGCAGATACGAATCTGGATTGCCAACTATTTTATTGTAATCATCTTGCATCCGGTTTACTTCGTGCATTATTTTACTTACCTCAGTAGCAACAAGATGATTCAGACTATTTAAAAGACTATATTCTTTATCAATCCATTTTTGATATTTTTCAATACAACTTTTAATGTTTTGTTCTGAACTTGAAATTTCAAACATCCCTTTTTCGGACTTTAACAGCCCTCTCAAAAATCTACTTTTGCCAGAGTTATTTGCACCAACGAATAAATTCAATTTCGAATATGGGCCAAGAAAGTCTAATTTTTCTTTATCAATATTTGAAAACACTCTTAAATCATTGCTATAGTAAACACTCTCAGCACCACCATCTCCAAATTCATTTGGCATCTGACTATCATGAAAAACAAATTTTAAATACATGTAGGAAATTTAGTCCAAAAAGATTTATTGTCAAACAATCTTTGAAACCATTTTTTGTAGTTCCTCAACAACTTCAATATCAAACCAAGGATTCTTCGTCAGCCAAAATCGATTTCTTGGAGAAGGGTGCGGCAACGGGAAATATTTAGGAGCATATTTTTTATAGGCCTTAACGGTCTCTGTCAAATTCTTTTCCATTTGCTCTTTCAAATAATACTTCTGGGCATAAGTACCTATTAGAATAATTAATTCTAGGTTGGGCATGCTATCCCAAAGTTGTTGGTGCCATAAAGGAGCGCATTCTGTTCGCGGTGGTAAGTCTCCCCCTTTTCCTTTTCCGGGGTAACAGAAACCCATCGGAACTAAGGCAATTTTGGTTTCATCATAAAAAACTTCATCAGAAACGCCTAACCATTTTCGCAATTGTCTTCCACTAGGGTCATCCCATGGAACTCCTGTTTCATGAACTTTTGTGCCAGGCGCTTGGCCTATGATGATGATTTTTGCATCAGGGTGACAGGCGACAATAGGTCTTGGACCTAAAGGCAAATGGGCCTTACATACCTCACAAGCTCGTATGTCTTTCAACAGTTTTTCCATGGTCAAAAGTTTTTTAAATGTATGAAATGCTTAGCGAACAGGTGTTACCATAAGTTTGATTCCCTTTTCCGTATGAATAACTCTGTGTATGGTAAACATTTTTTCTTTAAAGGCAATCCATTCATTAGTATGCGGTTGAGTCTGAATCTGAAGTCATCCAAGGTGCTCTTTGGTGCTATTGTCAATTAAAACTACTTTCATCATATACCATAAATTGGTAACCCACCAAAGCATGCAAAACTTTGCATGTTTGGTGAGAAACCAACCAATTTTTTAATTTATACAAGCTTAGTTTGTACTGGACTCTGGCTCTGCCTTATGTAGACCTACTACAACTAAAACGGTAGCTCCAATAATCCAATAGTACATAGCATCTATTCCTTCAAAGGATAAAACAAAAGGAGCTGCTATAAAAACTACGGCCACCAAAAAATCGACAATAAGGTGAAACTTATAAGGTATCACTCGAAAGGCACCCAAATGGTGGTCAGTCAATAGCGTTAGTACAAATGCTGCAATTCCTGTTGCAATGGAAAGCTGCATAGCCAATGGGTTAGCACTTCCTAGTCCTAGCAAAAAGGGTAAAGCTATTAAGGCAAGAGCAACTGGGTAATCTAAATAAGCGTGTATTTCTTTTGTAACAAATTTCATGTTTCTATTATTTTATGGTTGGTGTTTTTTTAATTGTGTGTTTTACTTAAGCCTTTCCAGTTCGTATCTGCGACACCTTTCAACTTCGTATGATCGTTGTCCACCAACCATAATTGTTTGGCATCCAATTCTACATTGTTCAAGAACAAGTAGTACTTTCCGTCTTGTACGATGAATTTATTTGGGTCTACCCTGAACTTAGCTCCGGCATAAATTCCAAAGGCACAGAAACCACCATACTGAGGTAAATACTTATCAGGGTTCTTATCAAAAGTTGCCTTTTGCTCAGCTGAAGTGAAGTAGTATGCCATTTTTTGGTGTTCAGACTTATACGCTTTGTTACCTCTTTGAGCCAAGCCTAAGTCTAAATACGACACGGGACTATATCCTTCTAAGGCAATGTTACTATTATCGATATTATTCGCCTTGTTATCTTGAGCTGATATCGTAGTGGCAAATACGAAAGCAATTACGGTTACTATTGTTTTTAAAGTTTTCATTTAAATAATTTTAAATTGTTATTGTTCTTTTTTAAGCGGCGTTAAAGTATTCTTCCTGAATTACTTTCCCTTCCTCGTTCCAAACACGACGAATGATTTCATGCCAGTAAATTTTGCTCCCATCTTTCATGTCAAAATCAAATGTAAATTCTGAGGCAGAGACGTTTCCGTCTACAATAGAATTATGGTGTGTTATTCCATTTACAGCAGCAATTGCTCCTGCGAAACCTTCCATTTTAGAAATCATTTCAGGTTTTCCGTTCGTTGCACCACCTCCATAGTCTGAAGTAGTAGCGTTATCCGCAAAGTATTGCTTTACAGCATCAACAATAGCTCCTTGAGCTACGATTGCATCTATTTTAGTTACTTGTGTTTTAATATCCATCTTACTCTTTTTAGTGAATTTTTACACTGCAAAGATGGAGTATGTTTGAAGTTTGTTTAGTACAAAAAAGGCGCTAAGAATTGTACTTTTCTGATTGGAAAGCTGTGGGAGTCTTACCTGTATAGTGTTTAAAGAAGTTCGAAAAATGATTAGCCTCCTCAAAACCCAATTGATATGCAATCTCATGAATTGGAGTGTCTTCGGCTAATCTAATTTTCGAAGAACTTATCAGTTCACTCCGAATTAATTGCCCTAATGAAGTATTCAGTTTATCACGGGTTTTTTTGGAAAGTGTTTTTACCGCTAGATTCATCTTGTCAGCATAGAACTCCAATGAGCGCTGTTCGGCATGATATGCTTTTATAAGACCGATGATGTCTTGAACAAAAGTATCACGTTCTTTAAAATCAAAATTCATACGAAACTCTGAAGGTGTACTGCCAGTGGTGTTTTTAAATATTCTATTAAAATATGCGGCATCTTTATACCCCATTTCAAATGAAATCTCTTGTATATTCTTATCTGAAAAAGCAATTTTACGCTTGCTTTCTACCAATCTTTTTTTACTCAACAATTTGTTGATTGACAGGCCGATTTTTTTGTGGACCAATGCTTGTGCATCCACTCCATTTTCATTTATCAACTTGACCAAATCAGTATTGGACAGGTTATTGGGGAATTGTTCATCTATTACCTCTTTGACATCAAAAATAATTTGATATTCGCTCCTACTTGCTTGAAAAGGATTCTGCCAATACCATTGTTTGGAGGAAATATCGATAATCTCCTGAGTATCTTCGGAAAAAATAGATTTGTCCAAAAAGCTTTTGCAGTCAGAACATTCTGCAAAATCAATATATCCCAAGGATATTAAATGTTTGAAAAGAACACGAACGTCTTTATTCCGGAACATGGTTTCGTCAGGAAACTCTATTTTGCGCACCACAAAATCTTCGGATAAAAACTTGATATATTGGCCCTTTTCAAGGTAAATGGCTTTGTTTTCCCAGTCAAAATAATTCTCAAAATCTACTTGAATATTTCCTGAACCCTCAAGGATATGGATAAGGGTATAGCTGTCTATGAAATAAACCTTGTCGATTTCAGGAAGAAGCTTCGTTACCACAAGATGTTGGTTTTTGAGGTTTTAGTCGTAAAATATTAATAGTGTTAACACTGTATACTCTAAGCAAAATTTAGGTAACAAAATAACTCTTTAATAAATAAATGGTCAACATTCCCCAAAAAGTGCCAGTGGCCATGCTTAGAATAGCCAAAACAATCGCATGAGGCATCCATTTCTTTTCGTAAGCAGCTGTTACAGCGGGTGCTGTTGCGATACCTCCAACATTGGCCATGCTAGCGATGGGCACCCAGGCCATATTCACATTCAACAACTTCGCAATTAATATCATAAAGACAAAATGACCAACAAGCCAAACGATTAAAAACCCTAGAAACGAAGTGTTGAAGCCTAAGGTGGCGAATTGAAGTTTTAATCCTAAAACAGCCATAACGATGATGATTAATAAACCTCCTATTTTAAGGGTAAAGTTGAAATTCCATATGGGAATAAAATTGCTTAGTACTAGGCCTAAAAAAGAAAGGATAACCACCCTACCCACAAAACTTTCGATTATGAAATTGCAGGCAACAACACCTCCTAAAAGTATTAATCCACATAGCCAAGGAGATAATGGATCTTTAGCTTCAGTCCGTAAATCCTCTGGTATGGTGATATCAGTAATCTTAAATCGCTTGTTTAAAAACTTACTTTTCTTAATTGTCTGAAACATCAAAATCGTCCATATATTGACCAAGATATTATCCATCACCAAAACGGATAGGAAGATATTTTCAGGACATTCAACCAGCTCTTTTAATACCAACTGGCTTGTACTTCCACCAATCCAGCTTCCCACGATAGGTGGAATTCCTTTCCAATAGTCCTGATTGATTAAGGTTTCGTTTACCAAATTGCTGTCCATTAGACCCAATCCCAAGAAAACGGGGAAAACAGCAATGAATAATGAACCCGCTACAAATACTATAATTGGTTTCCATCCGATGGCTTTTAATTGTCCAATAGACAAACTGCTCATTACAGCTATGATTGCCAATGGAATAAGATAATCTTTGCTAAAATTATGTATATCTGCTTGAGAGTAGTCAACGTCCATAAAAAAAGATATCGACGCAGGAATCAAATAGGCTAACAAAATGGCTGGTACCCAATCGAAAAGTGATTTAATGTGTTTGTTTTCCCAACGGTCTAGAAAGTAAACAGTGATTACAGTGAAAAATGAAATGACCCATGGTGTTAACATGAGTTCAATTTAAAACAATTCACGATAGTAAAACAACTATTTCTTTCCCCCAACCACAATAACAATTTCGCCTTTGGGCGGTTTTTCAGTGTAGTGTTTTAAAATTTCTTCGGCAGTTCCACGAATGGTTTCTTCGTAGAGTTTGGTTAATTCCCGTGAAACTGAAACAGATCTATCTCCACCGAAATATTCTACAAAATTTCCTAGTGTTTTCAATAGTTTATGTGGAGACTCATAAAAAACCATAGTTCGTGCTTCTTCTGCTAAAAACTTCAAACGAGTTTGCCTTCCCTTTTTAACAGGGAGAAATCCCTCAAAAACAAATTTATCATTGGGGAGTCCGCTATTCACGAGTGCGGGAACGAATGCCGTCGCGCCTGGTAGACTTTCCACTTCAACTCCATTTTCTACACAAGTGCGGGTCAACAGAAATCCCGGGTCAGAGATTGCTGGGGTGCCTGCGTCGGAGATCAGCGCAATCCTCTCTCCAGCTTGTATACGTTTTACAAGTGCATCAGCAGTTTTGTGCTCATTATGCATATGATGACTTTGCATGGGAGTACTGATTTCAAAGTGTCGCAAAAGCTTTCCGCTAGTACGGGTGTCTTCCGCTAGAATCACATCCGCTTCTTTTAGCACACGAATTGCGCGCAAGGTCATGTCTTCTAGGTTTCCTATCGGCGTAGGAACTAAATATAATTTTTCCATTCTATGAAATTATGTTCGTACAGTTTTTCCTAAAAAATAGGATATCATCAATGCTACGAATGCGATTATCGAGAATAGCTCTCCTCCATCTTTGGCGACCATGTGTGCCGCAAAAGCTAGTGTTACATCAAAAAAGAATCCTGCATAGGCCCATTCTTTTAATGATTTAGAAAAATTTCCCCAGATAGCAATTAAGCCTAAAATCTTAGCTATTGCTAATGGATATACTAAATAACCAGGGTAATTGACACTCTCAAAATACCCGGCAATTTCCTCAGGGTTTCTCAAATACATTTGAACTGAATAAATCATTATAGAGGTTAAAACCCCAGTGGCAATGTAGTATGCTATTTTTTGAATATTCATGAGAAAAGCTTTCCTGTAATAGTCGACAAGTTAACGAATGCTAACAAAATGGGGAATAAAAAACCCTCCATCATGTTTGATGGAGGGGTTAATGTTTTATCCATTTTCAGATTTACGCGAATCTACGTTCGATTAAATTCATAAATCGTTCTGCGTATTCTTCTTTGCCTTCCCAATTGTTATAATCAGGTTTTACCATATTATCGATAAAGGCAATCGAACGTTCTTCGGTATCAATAGTACTCAATTGCGATAAGACCCGATTATAGTCTTCAGTACTTCCATTGAACAGATGTTTCACAAAAGCAAGACGATTGTTCAAATCAACCTTGATTTCTTTTCCGTTTAGTTTATCATTCAATGACTTCGTAACCGTTTCCTTTTTAAGCTCACTTTTTGCTGGCATAAAAAGTTCTTTGTCATTCTTTATTATTAGGTCTTGATTTCCTAAAAACTCATTCAGAACCTCATCTACATTTGTTTCCGTAGGCATTTCAGAAACCATATCTTTAATAGTATCCATGCCAGGATGTGATATAATATCTTCCTGATGTGGATTGCTCTCAGGTACCCCTGTATTAGCATTTAACACCGCATTTGCCATTTTTTCGAACTTAGCCGCGATGACGTTTTTGGAAACATCAATTTCTATATCTGTCAATTTCTCATCAATAAACTTGAGAACCGCTAGCTTTTCATACAAGGTTTTTGCAGCCTCATACATATCGGTAATTTCGTTCATATCACGGGAAGTAATGATATCAGTAGATAATTTAACTAGCTCTTCTTTTAGTTTTCGTTTCATCTGGACTTCAAATTAAAAATCGGGATATTTTCTTCTAGATATTTAGCAAAACTTGTGCCTTTCTTTGCTAAATTTAAAATTCCGTATTAACAGAACGAAAAAACACCCTATTTTCGTCTAAAATTACAAAATGTTTCTCGAAAATACCGTTAATCATAAAGAACAATTCGGCTGGATAGAAGTTATCTGCGGCTCGATGTTTTCTGGTAAAACCGAGGAATTGATACGTAGATTGAAACGCGCGCAATTCGCCAAACAAAGAGTGGAGATTTTCAAACCTATGGTTGATGTCAGGTATGATGAGGATATGGTGGTTTCTCATGATGCAAATGAAATTCGTTCGACGCCCGTTCCGGCAGCTGCCAATATTAGAATTTTAGGCGATACCTGTGATGTAGTGGGCATTGATGAAGCCCAATTTTTTGATGACGAGATTGTAACTGTTTGTAATGATTTAGCCAATAAAGGAGTTCGTGTTGTAGTTGCGGGACTCGATATGGATTTCAAAGGAAACCCCTTCGGACCTATGCCAGCACTTATGGCAACTGCAGAGTATGTTACTAAAGTACATGCCATCTGTACAAGAACTGGAAACTTAGCGAGTTACAGTTTTCGAAAATCAAGTAATGATGATTTGGTAATGCTTGGGGAAACGGAAGAATACGAACCTTTGAGCAGAGCGGCATACTACAAAGCAATGCTGAAAGAAAAGGTGAAGGATATGAAAGTTGATTCGGAAGAAATTGATTCAACCAAAAAGGATGCTAATGCCTAAAACCGCCGAGACTGTTTTAGAAATCAATCTTAACCATTTAGAACATAACTATCGTTACCTAAAGGGAAAATTAAAACCTGAGACCAAGTTTCTCGGTGTTGTAAAAGCCTTTGCCTACGGAAGTGATTCCATCAAAATCGCTCAAAAACTCGAGAAATTAGGAGTAGACTATTTTGCGGTAGCCTATGTAAAAGAAGGAGTGCAACTTCGAAATGCCGGAATTAAGACCCCGATTTTAGTACTTCACCCGCAAGCCATCAATTTTACAGAACTTATCGAGTGTTGTTTGGAGCCAAGCATATATTCTCCAAAGATTTTGATGGAGTTTTTAGAGGTTGCCAAAGAGTTAAGACAAAAAGAATATCCAGTTCATATCAAATTTAATACGGGTCTAAATCGCTTAGGATTTTGGGAAAATGATATTGATTACATTAAAAAAAAACTTGAGGGGCGTGATGAAATAATAGTAACTTCTATATTTTCACACTTAGCCGCATCTGAAGATTTAAATGAAAAAGATTTCACCCTTAAGCAGATTAGCAATTTTCGTAAAATCACTCAAGAATTTGATGAAAAAATCAATCCTAAGCCTTTCAAACACCTTCTAAATACTTCAGGGATTATCAATTATTCAGAAGCGCAGTTCGATATGGTCAGAAGTGGAATCGGTCTCTACGGATTTGGAAATAATGTAAAAATCGACGCCGTTTTAAAGCCAGTGGCAAGTTTAAATACCATTATCTCACAAATTCATAAGATTGAACCCGGCGAAACCGTAGGATACAATAGAGCATTTACTTCAGAAGGATATCAGATAACGGCAACATTGCCTTTGGGCCATGCGGATGGAATAGGTAGACAATATGGTAACGGGAAGACATATGTAAGCGTAAATGGACAAAAAGCCCCTATCATTGGTAATGTTTGTATGGATATGATCATGATTGATGTTACGAATATTGATTGTCAAGAAGGTGATGAAGTTGTTGTTTTCGGAGGAAATCCTAGTGCCGAAGAATTCGCATCTACCTCTAAAACAATATCTTACGAACTCCTTACAAGCATATCACAACGTGTTAAACGCGTTTTCATAGAATCATAATTTCTTATTTAACATTTCGTTAGGAATCTTTTTTTTTCTTACATTGCATGGCATTGATTTTGCAAATAGTTTAATTAACCAACTAAAATACTAGTATCATGTTAAAAGAATTTAAGGATTTCATTATGACGGGCAATGTCATTGATTTTGCTGTGGCCGTAATTATGGCAGGAGCTTTAGGTCTCGTTATAAACGGTTTTGTGGACCATATTGCTATGCCCTTTGTTGGTCACTTCGCAGGAGGGATGAACTTTGAAGATTTACACGTTGCAATGGACGGTAACGACTATAATACCTTAGCAGCAGCTAAGGAAGCAGGAGGAGCGGTAATCGCATACGGAGCTTGGATTAACACAATAGTTAATTTACTTATTGTTGGACTTGTTATGTTTATGCTCGTTAAGGCATATAACAAAACGAAAGCTCCAGAACCAGAAGCTGCTCCAGCAGGACCAACAGCTGAGGAATTACTTACTGAAATTCGCGATTCTTTAAGAAAGTAATAGAATATCTATCCTAATTCCTATAGGATAGTACCGCTATACTAACCAACCCTGAACCGTCAATCTTGTTATCGCTAACAAGCTTGGCGGTTTTTTAGTTAAGATTTTCAGATAACTACGTATACAAATTGGATTTAGGCTATACTATTTTTGTAGTTTGTTGTTTTTAAAACATTTTGTTATATTTTTAATAATGCTCTAACTTCTTATTGTGCAGAACTAGCTGTTACCATACCTTTGCGCTTCAATTCAAATTAAAATGAAAGTAGCTTTAGTAGGAGCCACCGGAATGGTAGGCGAAGTAATGTTGAAAGTATTAGCTGAGCGTAATTTTCCAATTACGGAATTGCTTTTGGTAGCATCCGAACGTTCAGTAGGCAAAAAATTGTCTTATAAAGGAGTTGAACATACCATCATTGGTCTCGCAGATGCTGTTGCCGCCAAGGCGGATATTGCTATATTTTCTGCAGGTGGGGATACTTCCTTGGAATGGGCACCAAAATTTGCAGAAGTGGGTACCACGGTAATCGATAACTCATCTGCTTGGCGCATGGACCCTACTAAAAAGTTGGTCGTTCCAGAGATTAACGCCACCGAATTGACTTCAGAAGATAAAATTATTGCCAATCCCAATTGCTCGACAATCCAATTGGTGATGGCCTTGGCTCCACTTCATAAAAAGTACCAAATGAAGCGGGTGGTAATATCAACATATCAATCGGTATCAGGAACTGGAGTAAAAGCTGTAAAACAGCTTGAAAATGAAATTGCGGGGGTTAAAGGAGAAATGGCCTACCCATATCCTATAAGTAGAAATGCCTTGCCACATTGTGATGTCTTCATGGAAAACGGTTATACCAAAGAAGAAATGAAATTGGCACGTGAACCACAAAAAATATTGGACGATAGAAGTTTTTCAATAAGTGCTACAGCAGTTCGTATACCAACGGCTGGCGGACATTCAGAATCTGTGAATGTTGAATTTCATAACGACTTTGCGCTCAATGAAATTCGAGGAATTCTTAATGATACTGACGGAGTTACCGTTCAAGATAATCCAGATACAAACACCTACCCAATGCCGATTTATGCGCATAATAAGGATGAGGTTTTTGTTGGACGTATTCGACGAGACGAAACCCAGCCAAATACCGTAAACATGTGGATTGTCTCTGATAATCTCCGTAAAGGAGCGGCCACCAATGCGGTCCAAATTGCAGAATATTTGATTAAAAACCAATTGGTATAATATTTACAATCTAGTTAGATTGCTATTAAAACCATTGACTGCTAGACAAGTCAAGGGTTTTTTTGTGGTATTTTTATGAAGTATTAATCTATATGCCCAATGAAAAAAATAATATTTATACCACTACTTGCGATTTTCCTAGTGGCTTGTCAAACTCAAACCAAAAAAGAACCTATTGTTGTGAATTACCCAACTACCGCCCAAGCTGATTCTGTAGATACTTATTTCGGAACTGAAGTTAAAGACCCATTTCGTTGGTTAGAAGATGACCGCAGTCCTGAAACCGAGGCTTGGGTAAAAACACAAAATAAAACCACTTTTGGATATTTAGAGAACATTCCTTTTCGAGATGACCTTAAAAAGCGGTTGGAAAAAATATGGAATTACGAAAAGATTGGCACCCCCTTTGAAGAAGGTGACTATACCTATTTCTATAAGAATGACGGACTCCAAAATCAATATGTCGTCTACAGGAAAAAAGGAAACGGTGAAGCTAAGGTATTTCTAGACCCCAATACATTCTCTGAAGATGGAACTACCTCCCTAGCTGGACTGAGCTTTACAAAAGACGGTTCCATGGCTGCTCATCTCATCTCAGAGGGCGGTAGTGATTGGCGAAAAGCAATCGTTCTAAACGCCGAGACCAAAGAAATTATGGAAGACACTTTAGTTGATATCAAGTTCAGCGGACTATCTTGGAAAGGGAACGATGGCTTTTACTATTCCAGTTACGACAAACCTAAAGGAAGTGAGCTTTCCGCTAAAACGGACCAGCACAAAGTTTACTATCATAAATTGGGAACTCCACAGTCAAAAGATGAGCTGATTTACGGGGAAAGACCTGATGAAAAACACCGTTATATTGGTGCTGGTGTAACGGAAGACCAAAACTATTTGGTGGTTTCGGCTTCTAATTCAACCTCTGGCAACAAACTATTTATTCAAGATTTAAAAGACCCAAACGGACTTTTAATCCCCATTGTCGACGATACTGAGTCTGATAATTACATCATCGAGAATGTTGGTTCAAAACTTTTTATTGTTACCGACAGAAATGCACCAAACAAGAAGATAGTTACCGTAGACGCTTCCAACCCTAGCATGGAAAATTGGGTTGATTTTATTCCAGAAACGGAAAACGTTCTTTCTCCTAATACTGGTGGCGGCTACTTTTTTGCTGAATATATGGTCAATGCCCTTTCAAAAGTTAAGCAGTACGATTATGACGGAAAGTTAGTCCGTGAAGTAAAGCTTCCGGGCTTAGGAAGTGCTTCTGGTTTTGGTGGTAAAAAAGAAGACAAAGAGTTCTATTTCTATTTCACGAACTATATCATTCCTGGCTCATCCTATAAATTCAATGTCGAAACGGGAGAATATCAATCGTATTGGAAACCTGAAATCGATTTTAATTCCGAAGAATATGAAAGCAATCAAGTATTTTATGTGTCAAAGGATGGCACTAAAATTCCAATGATGATTACGCATAAAAAGGGAATTGAATTAAATGGAAAAAATCCAACAATCCTTTATGCATATGGAGGCTTTAATGTAAGTATTACGCCTTCCTTCAGCATTACAAATTCTGTTTGGATGGAACAAGGTGGAATTTACGCTGTGCCGAACATACGTGGTGGCGGGGAGTATGGCAAGAAATGGCACGATGCTGGCACCAAGTTGCAAAAACAAAATGTATTTGATGATTTTATAGCTGCAGGAGAATATTTGATTGCAAACAATTATACCTCATCAGATTATTTGGCCATTAGGGGTGGCAGTAATGGAGGGCTTTTAGTTGGGGCCACAATGACCCAACGCCCTGACTTGATGAAAGTAGCATTGCCCGCTGTTGGCGTTTTAGATATGCTACGTTACCATACATTTACCGCTGGTGCGGGCTGGGCCTATGACTATGGCACTTCCGAAGAAAGTGAGGAAATGTTTGAATATTTAAAAGGGTATTCTCCAGTTCACAATGTGAAAGCAGGTGTGGAATATCCCGCAACATTAGTAACAACTGGAGACCATGATGATCGTGTGGTGCCCGCACACAGTTTCAAATTCGCAGCCGAATTACAAGAAAAGCAAGCGGGAAGCAATCCGACTTTAATTCGTATTGAGACAAACGCAGGTCACGGTGCAGGAACTCCGGTAAGCAAAACTATTGAGCAGTATGCTGATATTTATGGTTTTACCCTATATAATATGGGCTTCGAAGAGTTGCCAAACCAAGCTGTATTAAGAGAATTTAAAGACTAATTTTCAATATTTAAGAACAAAGTCCGTTTCTTTGATAGAGACGGACTTTTTATTTGTATCACCCCAACTCTGCCAAAGAGAATACAGATAAAACTCAATCAAATTTCGACCTATATAATGCTACAAGTAGATCATGTTTCTTTTGCCTATGATAAAACACTCGTTCTTGAAGATATTAATCTGAAGGTAAATGAGGGTGAGCACGTTTGCATCATTGGTGAAAGTGGTTGCGGAAAAAGTACACTCCTTAAAATAATATATGGCCTGCTTCAAATAAAAACCGGCGAAGTTTATTGGAACGATTCTCAAGTTCTAGGGCCGTTATATAATCTGGTTCCCGGTGAGTCGTATATGAAATATCTTTCACAAGACTTTGATCTTATGCCGTATACCACGGTTTATGAGAATGTGAGTCAATATCTTTCTGTTCTTGAACCTGAAGTTTTGGCAGAACGAACAAATGAGTTATTAGAGATGATTGAGATGACCGATTTCGCACAAACTAAAGTGCGATTTCTAAGTGGTGGACAGCAGCAAAGAGTAGCCTTAGCAAGAGTATTGGCACAAGAACCACAAGTTCTGCTTCTTGATGAACCTTTTAGCCATATCGATAATTTTCGAAAAAATAGTATGCGCAGAAATCTTTTCGCATATCTAAGAAAACAAAATATTACGGTTTTGACGGCTACACACGATCACAATGATATGCTTCCTTTTGCTAACCGTGTTATCGTCTTGCGAAATAATCGAATTATTGCAAAAGATAGCCCAGAGAATTTATATCGAAACCCCAAGGATCTCTATATCGCATCCCTGTTCGGGGAAGCTAATAAAATTCCTATCAATATCGTAAAATCCTACGCGGATACAAAAAGACAAATCATCGTTTACGCACATGAATTTAAGGTTTCAGCAAAATCCGGCCTGGAAGCTACAGTGAAAGGTTCTTATTATATGGGAGGTCATTATTTAGTTGTAGGAACCTATGAAGGACAAGATGTATACTTCAATCATTATGAAGCCTTGGAAGAGGGGAAAGAGGTTTTTTTGAATATCTCAATTGAGGTCATTAACCAAAGAATGGGAAGCGTCTAGTCATGGATAGAGAAAAGATTGTTCAAGAACTCCAATTCAAAGCTGTAAGAAGCAGTGGAACTGGCGGACAACATGTCAACAAGGTTTCCACCAAAATTGAATTGTCTTACGATGTATTTACAACAAATGCCCTATCTGAAGACGAAAAGGAGCGTGTTTTATTAAAATTAAAAAATCGACTTGCCAAGAATGGCTTATTACTTCTTCAATGCGATGAAAGCCGGAGTCAGCATAAAAACAAGGAACTTGCCATCAAACGTTTTTTCGACCTGATTGAGAATGCCTTTAAAGTCCCCAAAAAGAGAAAAGCGACGAAACCCTCAAAAGCTTCAGTTGAGAGGCGATTAAAAAGCAAGAAAAAGGCAGCTCAAAAGAAAGCGAATCGTACCAAACCTGATTTGGATTGAATTTAAGTCAACTTCAATGGCATTTCCCGTAGCCTTTTTCCAGTAAGTCTAAAAACCGCATTCGCTACAGCTGCACCTATCGGCCCCAACGGAGGTTCGCCCACAGCTCCTGGCACACCAGAATTTTGAAGTAATACCACATCAATCTCTTTGGGTGTATTTCGCATTGTAGCCATCTTATACGGACCATAAATTGTTGGCGTTAGTTCACCATCCTCAACCTCCATCTTTTCGAACATTGAAGCACTCATTCCCATAATTATAGCGCCTTCACATTGCGCTCTTACTTGATCTGGATTTACAGCCAAACCAGGGTCCATAGCACAGGTTACCTTATGTACTTTTATTTCATTGTTCTCTATGGATACCTCAGCTACTTGAGCGCAAGGTGTATTTACATCTGTGGATGCGGCAAAGCCCATAGCCCGTCCATTTACAACTTCGTCTGTATACCCCGATTTTTCTTCAGCAGCTTTAATAACTTCCTTCAGACGGAAGCCTCTATCATCATCTTGTATTTGGGCCAGTCGAAATTCAATAGGATTCTTTTTAGCCGCTATGGCAAGTTCGTCCATAAAACTTTCCACAGCAAAAGTGTTTGCTAGTAGCCCCAAACTACGCCACCAACTTGTTGCGAAGGGCAATTTCTTGCGCCATGAAATTGTTCGGTAATTCGGAATTTCCCCATATTGAATCATTCCACCTCGCCAAGCGCCCAAATCTGCGCCCAAAATATGTTCTAAAATACCCGGCAGCATGGGTGAGCCCCAGGCCACATCTCCACTGGAAACATTGTGCTCTATGGCTTCAATCATTCCATTGGCGTCTAACTTTCCCTTTAAAACATGATTTGTTGGCGGTCTGAAGGTGTCATTTTGAAATTCTTCTGTCCTGCTAAAAAAACACTTCACAGGCTTTCCAACGGCTTTTGAAAGTACGGCCGCCTGAATTCCGTTGGGAGTATGCAGTCGTCGCCCAAACCCTCCTCCTAAGAAGGTCGGAACTATGTTCACCTGGTCACTATCTAGTCCGATTCTATCTGCAATTTCATCCCTTGTAATTTTCACCACTTGGGTTGACATCATGATGGTCGCTTTGTCAGCTTCAACATATGCCAGTGCGCCATTAGGTTCAAGTTGGGCATGTGCACCGATAGGACTTTTATATTCCGAAATAATAGTGTCCTCTGAATCTTCTAAAATGTCTTTAGCGCTTCCTTCTTTTTGAATTACGAAAGGTTCTCCCTTTCCTACTGCTATCATTGCCTCAATATCAGAAGTCTGCCAGTTGCGTTCAACTTCCCACTTGGCATCAATCACATTTTTGGCATTCTCTGCTTCCGTTTGGGAATTTGCGATTACCCCAACAAAATCTTTCTCTTTGACTATTTTGACCACTCCTGGCATGCTTTCTGCCTTTAATGTATCAGCATCAATGAACTTGGCGCCAATCTTTGTGGGGCGAACTACCGCGCCATAGAGCATATCGGGCATGGTAGCGTCCATTCCATACATTGGTGTCCCGAAGACCTTATCCTTCAAATCGACCCTTGGAATCGGTTTTCCTATAAACTTATACGCTTTGATATCTTTTAAAGCCGGAGTATCGGGAATTTCCCATTCCGTAACATCTTTAACAGCTTCGGCGTAGGTCATCGTTTTTCTATCCGAAGAAAACACTCCGTTTGAAATACTTAAATTCTCCGCAGAAATACCCATTTTAACGGCTGCCTCGTTTCTAATCATCTCTCGCATAGTAGCGGCCAGCTCTCTCAAAGGAACCCATAAGGTAGATATCGAGGTGCTTCCACCAGTGGCAAAACCATCCATATTACCGGAAGCAGAATTCGCATGAACAACTAGCATTTGTTCCATTGAAACCTCTAACTCATCCGCAGCCATTTGCGCCAGACCCGTAAACGTTCCTTGACCCATTTCTACTTTTGGGCTATGCAATATTATGTTATTCTCAGACGTGACTTCAAACCAAATTATGGGAGCATTTGTATTTCCAACATAAGGCGTTTCCCCCGTATCAATAGCGCCCGCAATACCTCTGCGAATGGGGTTTCGAAACACGTAGGTGCCTACTGCCAAAACTCCAATAGAACCCAAACCTCCGCGAACCAAAAATTTACGACGTGATATTTTCTTCTTGCTCATGGTCTATGAATTTTGTACATCAATATTTGCATTGATTTCTGCATTCAATTCAGCCGCCCTATGAATTGCTTTCCGCATGCGATAATAAGTGGCACATCGGCAAACATTGGTTATTGCATTATCGATATCCTCATCTGTCGGAGCTGGGTTCTTATCTAACAATGCCGCCGTAGCCATCATAAAACCAGGTTGACAGTAGCCACATTGCGGTACTATTTCTTCAACCCATGCTTGTTGTACGGGGTGCGGGTTTTCTTCATTCCCGAGACCTTCAATGGTAGTGATTTGTTTGCCTTCAACAAGTTGAATAGGATAAGAACAAGAGCGTATAGCATTACCATCTACGTGAAGTGTACATGCACCACATGCCGCTTTTCCACAACCAAATTTGGTTCCTTTTAAATCAAGGATATCTCGAATAACCCATATTAAAGGGGTATTACCGTCAGCGATTTCCAAAGATTTAGAAACACCATTTAAAACAAAGGATATTTTCATGAAAAGGGGGTATTGATTTGTATGATAACAAATTACGCAATTTGATTCTATAGCAGAAAAAAGAGGCCTAAAGTATTTCGGAGATTCGTATTTTCTCCCCGTCAAAATCAACCACATCACCAATCGACTTGCCTAAAAGTAGTTTTCCGATAGGGGCTGCCCTTGAAATACAGTAAATGGGATTGGTAGCACCTTCGTAAGCTCCTGCTGAAATTGCCAAAAAGTAGTCTCGCTTTGAGGTTTTAACCAAACTTCCTAGGAGCACTGCGTTTGTCCTCATGGAAATTGATATTCTCGAGAGAATGATAGCCATTCGTTCAACTTCTAGTAATTGTTGTCCTAGTTTCTCCCTTTCCAATTGTAACATGGCCCTACCGGTTTCATGTTTATCACCAGCACTGCTCTTGGTTTCAGAAGCTAAGGATTCTTGAATGTTACTAATACTGTCTTGTATACGTTTTGTTCTTTCCCTAACATACTCTTGACAAAACTCCTGAAGCTCTTTCTTTATACTCATTGAAACGGAAAGATAATCAATTCTACCCTTCAAGGTGATAGAGATCGGCCAATTTATAGATTAAATATCTGACCATTTTATCCTCTGGTAATTTTCCTTTGTACATTTTAAAAATAAAATCTTCGTTTTCAGCCATAAAGTAAAACATATCTCCAGTTCTATCTTCACTGAAGAGATTCCATGATTTTAGTCCAGAAAGCATGTCGCTATGCGCTTTGTACTTTTTAAAGGCCAAATTGAATTTGTCTTGAAAAACTTGATTACCAGCTCTGTCAAATTCTTCGTTTTCAAAGGAATAACGTTCAAATTCGATTCGTAGCTTCCTTTCAGACTTTTGCGCTTCAGCAAGAAGTTTAAAATATGCTCTAGCTACTAGATAGTGAAACTTTTTCTCAAACGTTTTATTAGTTCTAGAACTGGTATATGAAGGCTCTAAGACAAGCATGTTAACATCTTCTGCACTCGCATAAAGGTTATCGTTTTCTTGGGAAGAAAGAAAGCTGCAAAACAGAAATAGGGATAATAGTATGCCTTTTTGAATTAGGTTAAGTTCGTTTTTCATGTGTAGTGTTCTTAATAGAATAATTAGCAGCTATTAAACCGGTTGTTCTAGACCATTTAAATTTCATTGCTGCACCATTATGGGCATAAGACCTAACATGTATAAACTTACATGTGGGAACGGTTGAGTTCTATTAAAACACAGGACTCAGGGCAGAGTCCTATATTTTTCGGGGATGGGCAATATAGGGATAAAATCAACTTGGAGATAAGAAAAAACCATGCTTTTTTGAAAATTCGATGAAGTGAAAATTCAAAACGCTCACTACCAGATATTTATAGAATATTAGTGTAGATTACGATCAACTTTAGAACCCGATCCACCCACTAAAAAGTCTAAATCAGCACCTTTATCGGCTTGTTCTACGTGATCAATGTACATTTTTACATAACCTCTAGACGCAAGCGGTTTTGGAGCCTTCCAAGCAACTTTTCGTTTTTCCAATTCTTCATCAGAAATAGCTAAGTGTAGTTTTCTTTTTTTAACATCTAGATGAATCATGTCTCCATTTTTAACCAAGGCCAAAGTTCCGCCAACGGTCGATTCTGGTGATACATGTAAAATGACCGTTCCAGCGGCCGTACCACTCATTCGACCATCTGAAATTCGTACCATATCAGTAACTCCTTTCAAAATCAGTTTTTCAGGAAGGTCCACATTACCAACTTCAGGCATTCCTGGATATCCTTTTGGCCCAACCCCTTTTAGGACTATAACACTATTTTCGTCAATATCTAGGTCAGGCTCATCTATTCGCTTGTGATAGTCTTCCATACTTTCAAAGACAACGGCTTTGCCTTTGTGGTTCATTAATTTCTTGCTTGCGGCGGAAGGTTTGATTACAGCCCCGTTTTCGCAGAGGTTTCCTTTTAAAACAGCTATTCCTGCTTCTTTCTGAAGCGGTTTTTTCAAAGTTGATATCACATCAGTATCGTAGCAAATGGCATCTTGATAATTTTGGGTTAGCGCCTTTCCATTTACCGTGATGGTGTTCTTATGCAATAATTTTTGAAGCTCCTTTAGTACTACGGGAAGTCCCCCAGCATAGAAAAAGTCTTCCATGAGGTGTTTGCCAGAAGGTTTTAAATTAAGCAAAAGTGGGACTTTGCTGCCAACCGTATCAAAATCCTCTAACTTCAAATCAACTCCAATTCGCCCAGCAATTGCGGTGAGATGAATAATCAGATTGGTGGAACCTCCAACAGCCGCATTAGTAATAATAGCATTTTCAAAAGCCTTTCTAGTAAGTATTTTGGACAGCTTCAAATCTTCTTTTACCATTTCAACGATACGTCTTCCTGATAATTGGGCGAACAACTTTTTTCTTGAATCAGCAGCTGGAATAGAGGAAAATCCCGGTAGGGTCAGGCCCAAAGCCTCAACCATGGTGGCCATGGTTGAGGCCGTACCCATAGTATTACAGTGCCCTATACTTCTAGCAACACAAACCTCGGCTTCGGTAAAATCAGCTGTGGAATACCCTTCTTTCTTCTGTTTTTCCTTTATCATCCAGTTCATTGAACCAGAACCTATTTTCTCACCTCGAAAACGCCCGCTCAACATAGGCCCGCCAGGTACAACGATAGTAGGCAAATCAACACTACAAGCCCCCATAACTGTTGAAGGTGTGGTCTTATCACAACCGGTCAATAGAACAATGCCATCTAACGGATTCCCACGGATGGATTCCTCAGTATCCATACTGGCAAGGTTTCGAAACAACATACTTGTAGGGCGAATAATGGTCTCGCCTAAGGACATTACGGGAAATTCCAACGGAAATCCGCCAGCTTCCAAAATACCTCTTTTAACGACTTCTGCAAAATCACGAAGATGACCGTTACATGGAGTTAACTCAGACCAAGTATTGCAGATTCCGATAACCGGTTTTCCTTGAAAATAATCATCGGGATAGCCTTGGTTGCGAAGCCAAGAACGATGCACGAAGCCCATCTTATCTTTTCCACCAAACCACTCGCTGCTTCTTAGTTTTTTCTTTTTTGCCATTATCGGTTACTGATTTATCCGTTTAAATTAGGAAAAATATGAGGTTTCAAATGAAGAGGGTTGCATTTTTATTCATTTCGCAGACCTAATCCGAGCTAGGAACGATTATTGTGACCTCTAATATGAGACAATATCAATCGTAATTTATGAAAGGGTCAAATCTTTTATTTGCCATCCTCTTTTTTATCATTTCTAATTCTGCAATTAGTCAAAATAGAACTTATGCGAATAAAATTGTCAAAAAATTAAAGGTAACAACCCCAACGAACGAAGGAAAGGTTTATGTCAAAGCCAAATCCATGAAATCAGGAAACATTGGGGTTTTTCTTATCAATCGAAGTGCTAAGGATATAGAGCACTTTATAGGGCATTCAAGCCATATTGAGTTTTCAAAAGAAGCGATCGACCAAAATGGGGAGTGGAAGATAATTGACCAAGAACCTACTCGGTACATTATTTGCGGAATGGGAGTTAGGCATATAAAACTACAACCAGACCACTATACCTGGCAAAAAATTTACATTAAAAAGTATCAAGGTGACTATGAAACCGAAGTACGCTTCACCTATAAATTGCGGGATAGTGTTATACTAGTTTCCAATCCAATCAAAGCCAAAATTGATCCTGTTTTTTTCTTACCGTATCCAGAGAGGTTGGTACATACTTTGAATTTGTTGTTGCTTTCAGATTCTATCCCAAAAACGAAGCAGATTAGAATACAAAGGAATTTAATAAGCGTTTATTCCAGACATAAACCTGTTGAAGAAACTATAGTGCTTTTAGAGAAGTTTGTAAATGAATATCCTGAATCGCTATGGGGAAAATATACCTTATCCAGATTTTACATAAGGTATATCGGCAAACAACAAGAAACTCTGAAAAAAGCAGAAACTCAAACGATACTTTCAAAAGTACTGTCCCTAATTGAGCAAGTTCCTAAAGAAGATGAATTGCGCTACAAGAGGATTCAAGAAAGAAAGAAAATATATCATCAATTGCTCCTATCAAAAGAAGAATGGCTTGCCTTAGACGAAAATCAATATGAAAATAGAGAGGGTGATTTTTATGCTCGATTACTACCATCGAATGTTGAAAAGGTAAAAATTAGATTCAAGTCAGACTAAATCAGCCAATTCTTTCCCTACAAAACTCCCGATCGCAATGCCCATTCCCCCCAATCTAACGCCGCAGAACACATTGTTAGAAACTTGTTTGACAATGGGTTTCTTTTGATTACCCATACCCATTATACCACTCCATCTTCTCTCAATCTCAAAAGGAGTATTGGGAAGAATGCTTTCTTTAAGTATGGTTTCCAATTGGTTTTGAATTAAATCGGTTTCACCGAATTTCAAAGTTTCTTCTCCTTGGAAGTCTAAGTTTCGCCCACCCCCGAAAAGAATTCGATTATCAATATTCCGGAAATAGTAATAACCCTCATCCAAATGGAAGGTACCTTTGATATGCAAATTCTCAATGGGTTTGGTTATTAAAACCTGCGCCCGGGCTGGTTTTACAGTCTCGCTTAGCAATTGAGAAGCAAAGCCGTTCGTAGCGATACATAGCTTTTTGGTTTGAAATTCAAATTGGTCAGTTTGCACAGTCAGTATATCACCATTTTCAGTAAACCCTTCTACTTTAATCGAGTTCAAAATGCTAATTCCGTTTTTCTGCGCTAGTTTCAGTAAGCTTGACATCATCTTACCCGTATCTATTTGGGCTTCCAAACAGTTGGTTACATAATTCTCCTGGATGTTTTTAAAATTGAAACTGTTCTCATTCGTCTGAAAAGCCTTTTTACCGAAAACTGGCATTAGAAGTTGATTTACCCCCTCCAATTCCTTTAAACAACTTTGATACAGGGTATCATGTCCTTTTAGAAACAATTCATGCCCCCCAAGCTGTTGAAAATCCAAATGTATATCTCCGAGGGTTTTTCTGAGCAATTGTATCCCATCCCAACGTTTCTGGACTAGCTCCAAAACCTCCTCTTCGGAATGATGCTCTAAATCTGCCAAAATCTCCGAAATACTTCCGAAACAGGCAAAACCAGCATTCTTAGTACTTGCTCCTTGCGGAAGTGTCCCCTTCTCTAAAATGAGGATTTTTGCCTTTGGAAATCTTTCCCGAAGTGACAGCGCACAATTAAGCCCTACTATTCCGCTTCCAACAACGGTAAAATCAATGTTAGAAAGCCAGGTTTTATATTCCCAATAGCTTAAGTTCATCCCACTAAAATACGAACAAAATGAATGGTAAAAAGAGCTAGGTTTTGATTCAATTTTATGCAGTTTACCGATAATCTATATGAGAGGGTAAACAAACTCATTGGTTTGTTTAAAATAAATCTCCCTGAGATTGCCTTTCGTATCACTGCGTTCTAGGGTGGTATTTCATCGATGAAGCACGATTTTATCTAATAGAGATCGATAAAATACCCCTTTAACCAACTCAGCGGTCGGTTTTCGGGTCTTTAAAAAGTAGGTTCACATTGGGTAAAAGCCATAAAAAAACCCTCATAATTATGAGGGTTTTTATTATTATTCAGTTTCAGGTTCCATTTCAAAATCTTCCATGAATTTAGTGGTGTAATTGCCCGCCAAATAATCTGGATGATCCATCAATTGCCTGTGGAATGGAATCGTTGTTTTTATGCCTTCTATGACAAATTCGTCTAGTGCCCTTTTCATCTTATTAATTGCCTCCTCACGCGTTTGAGCCGTAGTTATCAGCTTCGCAATCATAGAATCGTAATGCGGGGGAATAGAATAGCCACTATACACATGAGTGTCCATTCGAACTCCATGACCTCCTGGTGTGTGTAATGTCGTTATTTTTCCTGGTGAAGGTCTAAAGTTGTTATAGGGGTCTTCAGCATTAATACGGCATTCTATGGAGTGTAGATTAGGATAATAGTTTTTTCCCGAGATAGGGACTCCGCCAGCAACTAAAATCTGCTCACGTATTAAATCATAGTCCACTACTTGCTCGGTAATCGGATGTTCTACCTGAATACGCGTATTCATTTCCATAAAATAGAAGTTTCGGTGTTTGTCTACCAAAAACTCCACAGTTCCAGCTCCCTCATATTTGATGAACTCTGCTGCTTTGATGGCAGCTTGACCCATTTCCTCTCTTAATTTATCTGTCATGAAAGGAGATGGTGTTTCCTCGGTCAATTTCTGGTGTCTGCGCTGCACGGAACAATCTCTTTCGGATAAATGACAGGCTTTTCCATACTGATCACCCACAATCTGAATCTCGATATGTCGCGGTTCTTGAATAAGTTTCTCCATGTACATGCCTCCATTTCCAAAAGCAGCAGTTGCCTCTTGTACCGCACTATCATAAAGATCCTCCATTTCGTCCTCTGACCAAACGGCTCTCATTCCTTTTCCGCCACCACCTGCGGTCGCCTTAATCATAACAGGATAACCCATTTTCTTCGCAATCTTTTTGGCTTCGGCAACATTTTTAAGAATTCCCTCAGACCCTGGCACACAGGGCACTCCGGCTTTTTTCATGGTCTCCTTAGCAGTAGCCTTATCCCCCATCTTATCAATATGCTCTCCAGATGCGCCAATAAACTTAATGTCGTGTTCTGCGCAAATTTTAGAGAATTTTGAATTTTCCGATAGGAATCCATATCCTGGGTGAATTGCATCGGCATTTGTAATCTCAGCAGCTGCAATGATATTAGGTATTTTCAAGTATGATTCGCTACTGGGGGCTGGTCCAATACAAACTGCCTCATCAGCAAAACGAACGTGCAAACTCTCTTCATCTGCCTTAGAGTAGACCGCAACGGTCTTTATACCCATTTCCTTGCAGGTTCGAATCACTCGAAGTGCTATTTCTCCCCTATTTGCAATCAATATTTTTTTGAACATCTTTAGAAATTTTAAGTTTTAAGTTCTCAGTTTTAAATACAAGTATTTAGCTCCGTATTCAATACTTAAAATTCAGTTATGATGGATCTACTAAAAATAAAGGTTGGTCAAACTCTACAGGAGAGGAATCATCAACTAAAATCTTGACGATTTTACCTGAAACTTCCGATTCAATATCGTTGAAAAGTTTCATCGCTTCGATTACGCAAAGTACATCTCCTTTGGCAATATCAGCACCTACCTCAACAAAAGAAGGTTTATCTGGAGCAGGTTTGCGATAGAATGTACCAATTATAGGAGATTTGATAGTGATATATTTAGAATCGTCCTCAGCTGCATCACTACTTGGAGCTTCTGCCGCAGGGGCAGTTGGTTCAACCGGGGTAGGCGCCATCATTTGTGGCATGGCAGCTTGGGCCACCGGTACTTGTTGTACATAAGTGGTTTCTGTTGTGTTACCAGTCACTCCTGTTCGGATTGTGATTTTTAAGTCATCCATCTCCAGCTTTACTTCGCTGGCACCAGATTTAGCAACAAACTTAATTAGACTTTGAATTTCTTTGATGTCCATATAGATTTCGGTTTAAGTTCTATTTAGTTCTAGTTATAAGCCCATTTAAGATAAATTGAGCCCCATGTAAAGCCTCCGCCAAAAGCGGCAAAGACCAAGTTGTCACCCTTTTTTAATTGACTTTCGTAATCTGCTAACAGCAATGGCAAGGTCGCAGAAGTGGTATTTCCATACTTTTGGATGTTCATCATTACTCTCGAAGAGTCCAAGCCCATACGATTGGCTGTGGCGTCAATAATACGTTTATTAGCTTGGTGCGGCACCAACCAGGCAATATCAGAATCATTTAGGTTGTTACGTAGCATAATTTTTTCCGCTACATCCGCCATGTTCGAAACAGCGAATTTAAAAACCGATTTTCCGTCTTGAAAAATGAAATGTTGATTTGCATCAACGGTCTCATGAGTTGCTGGCAATAATGACCCACCTGCTTCCATTCCTAAAAACTTCCTTCCTGAGCCATCTGCTCGAAGATATTCGTCTTGAAGACCTAATCCTTCAGTGTTCGGCTCGAAAAGAACGGCCCCCGCGCCATCTCCAAATATGATACAGGTAGTTCTATCCTTATAATTTATAATGGATGACATTTTATCCGCTCCAATAAGCAGTATTTTCTTGTATCTGCCCGATTCAATATAACTGGATGCCGTTGACATTCCAAAAAGAAAGCTTGAACATGCTGCCAGTAAATCATATGCAAATGCATTTGTTGCACCAATTTCAGAGGCAACGAAAGCAGCAGTTGAAGCAACCATACTATCAGGCGTAGCCGTAGCAACAATAATCAAGTCTATTTCTGAGGGGTCAATATCCTTTTTTTGAAGTAAATCATTGGCAGCTTGAATTGCCAAATATGACGAACCTTCGCCTTCTTCCTTTTTTAAAATCCTTCTTTCTTTTATTCCAGTTCTTGTAGTTATCCATTCGTCATTGGTTTCAACGAATTCCTCCAACATCTTATTGGTCATAACGAATTTTGGAACATACCCTCCCACAGCCGTAATAGCTGCTGTTACTTTGCTCATATTTAAGCTGATTTTGTCAAAAAAAATTCAAAAAAGGCTAAAAACTGGGGAAAATTACTCATTTTCCATGACTTTTTGCATAAAAACGCATTTTTTTAGAAAGATGGGTTTTGGCAGTAAAACTATTGGTTTATGCTCCTTATTTTGAGGTTTTTTGACCTCTTTTCACCAAAAAACTCCCAACTAAAAAAGTGGGAGTCTATTTTTTGCTTTTCTATAAAAACTGGATTACGCTTCCGCCTCCTCAGTTTTGTCAATCAATACTTGACCTTTGTAGTATAATTTTCCTTCGTGCCAGTGAGCTCTGTGGAACAAATGCAATTCACCAGTAGTAGAATCTTTAGCCAAGGTAGAAGCTACAGCCTTATAATGTGTTCTTCTTTTGTCTCTTCTTGTTTTGGAAATTTTTCTTTTAGGATGTGCCATTTTACAACTTATTTATCCGTTATTAACTTTTTTAATGCATCCCATCGGGGATCTGTCTCTTTTGTATTTTCTTTTCTTTCTTTTGGTTGTAGTTCTTCTAGCTTTTTTAATGCTTCCGAATCAAGGGTTCCATCCAAAACTCCTGGATGAATTCTTTTCTGAGGAACCGCCAGTACAATCATTTCATATACATACTGTGCAATATTCACCTGATGTTCACCATGTGGAATAATCAATATTTCATCATCCTCATCGTTGTATTCATCACCAAACTTCACCACCAACTCCAATTCAGTTGAAATAGACTGTTCATAAGGTTCACTTGTGATGTCACAATCCACATTTACGACTCCTTCCGAGGCCAATTCAAATTCCAACATAGTGCTTGTTTTATTCAGCAAAACGCGCAATTTCAAATCCGCATCATTGAAATCAGTATATGCAAAAGATTCAAAGAACTCATTATTTACAACGTAATCAAACTCGTGTTTTCCTTGCTTCAATCCTGAAAAAGGAATGCTAAACTCCTTTTTTTTCATCATAACCCACTTGTTTATAACGCAACGCCTCAATTAAAGGCGGGTGCAAAGATACTATTATTTTGATAATAGACAACAGACTAAAAACGAAAAAATTAGCCTCTTTTAAAGAATAAGGGTACTATAATATTCTAGCGACGCGTTCTTTGTTTCTGCAAAACATTCTCAGTAAGTTCGGCATACTCAGTTCTATTCCTGAATATACGAATCGCAGAAAAAACAGCTTCCTTAAAAGAACTATGGTCGGCTTCCCCTTTTCCAGCTATTTCATAGGCGGTGCCATGGTCCGGAGAAGTTCGAACCTTGTTCAGTCCAGCTGTGTAATTAACACCGTTTCCAAAGGATAGCGTTTTGAATGGAATCAAACCTTGATCATGATAAGCAGCCAAAATCGCATCAAAATTCTTGTAGGCATCCGAACCAAAAAAACTATCCGCAGCATAGGGGCCGAAGACGAAATGCCCGGCATCCGACATTTCTTTGATTACTGGTTTTAAAACTTCCTCGTCTTCTTTCCCAATTGTTCCATTATCTCCACTGTGCGGATTAATACCAAGTAGCGCAATTTTAGGGCTTCGGACCCCAAAATCCATTGTCAAAGACTTTTCAATGGTTCGTACTTTGGTACGTATTAATATCGGATTGATTGCTGCCGGGGCATCTTTAACGGCTAAGTGGTCGGTTAGAAGGCCCACTTTAAGTCCGTCAGTTACCATAAACATAAGACTTTCCCCTTCCAATTCTTCCGCTAGATAATCTGTATGTCCAGGAAACTTGAAATCATCAGATTGAATATTATTTTTATTGATTGGAGCTGTTACAAGTACATCAATGTCACCACTTTTCAACGCTTCCACTGCTGCTTTTAATGATTTAATGGCATAAGATCCGGCTTCTTCTGTAGCTTCTCCGAATTGTAGATTTGGAATCTCTTTCCACACATTTACCACATTCAGTTTTCCGTCAATTGCTTTTGAAGCTTCCTGAATCCCATTATATCTCATATCCATATGGAGCGCTTTGGTCTGCGCGGCAATGGTCTTACTGGAAGCAAAAAAAATAGGCGTACAGAAATCGAGCATTCGAGAATCTTGAAAGGTTTTTAAGGCTACTTCGCACCCAATTCCGTTCAAGTCTCCAATGGAAATGCCCAGCTTTATTTTTCTGTTTTCGTCCATGTTATTCTTTACCTTTGCCTGAAGTGTTAATTTACAAAACTAGGTAATAAAAACGGAAGATGTTTACGGGAATAATCGAAACTTTGGGTAAAGTCACCAAATTAGAAAAAGAGGGAAGCAATCTGCACATTTCGGTCAATTCGGCCATTACAGAGGAGTTGAAAATCGATCAAAGTGTAGCGCATAATGGCGTTTGTTTGACTGTTGTTTCTTTGAATGGAAGTACATACACCGTAACGGCAATCGAAGAAACACTTCAAAAAACAAATCTCGGAAACCTTACCGCTGGTGATACAGTGAATTTGGAGCGCGCCATGATTTTAGGAAGTCGATTAGACGGCCATATCGTACAAGGTCATGTGGATCAAACAGGAGTTTGTACTACTGTAGAAGAAAAGGAAGGTAGTTGGTTTTTTTCTTTTGAATACGATGTTTCAAAAGGTAATCCTACTATTGAAAAAGGTTCTATCACCATCGATGGAACTAGCTTAACTGTCGTGGACTCAGGGGAAAATACTTTTCGTGTGGCTATTATTCCGTATACTTATGAAAACACAAGATTCGGTTCTTATACAAAAGGAACGGTTGTGAATCTGGAGTTTGATGTTATTGGAAAGTATGTGGCGAAATTGATGACACAAAAGTAGGCCTACCTCTGCTTTACTAATCTAGCGCATATGCCTTAAGTTTTTCTAAAGAAGTATATTCCAAAGCCTTTTCATGAGTCGATTTCAGATTAATCTTTGGTGCCTTACCTGCTTTTTCAGCTTCCAACCAACGAAGAATACAAAGACACCACTTATCCCCTGCTTTCAGACCTGGAAAACGCCATTCGGGTTTTGGAGTTGATAGGTCATTTCCCTTTGTTTTGGTAAAAGCTAAAAACTCATCTGTCATTTCAGCGCAAACCACATGTGTGCCATAATCATCAGCTCCTGTTTTACAAAAACCGTCACGGTAAAATCCGGTTTTTGGTTCAAAGCAACAACTTTCCAATTCTCCTCCAAGTACATTTTTTGAATTTGCCTCTGGCATCACTTTTCCTACATTTGTTTTCAGAATAAAAAATCCTAAAGAAAGTACTATAATCGTTAGAAAAACGTACTTCATTTTTGCTAAACTTTTATGAAAATCTTTCGCTGATATAATACATACGCCAGCAGGCAATAAAACGCAACAACACTAAGTCCGTATAGCAAGGAAGAGAGTTGTAGCGACATGAAATCATGTGTATAAGCCGTATCAAAAAGCCATCCATGAAGTGTTGTTTCCCCTATTTTGATCATACCCATAATTTTACTGATAAAGCTGGATAGAAAATACAAGGTAATCGCATTAGCGCCTGCATAGCGAAATATACTCCCGAATTGCATTTTCTTTACATCAGTTAGGTAATAAATCAAAGCTAAAATTAGGTTAGCCCATCCCGCAGTTACCAAAACGAAGCTACTGGTCCAAAGCGCTTTGTTAATGGGGAAGAATATGTCCCAAACATGCCCTATGATTAGGAAAGACCCTCCGATTCCCATTAAGATAGTTGCCTTTTTTTCCTGTTTAGAAGTCAAAATTAATCCTGTGAAAATTCCCGCCAAAGAACTTACTATTGAAGGTATCGTACTTAATAACCCTTCAGGGTCATAATCGGCTTTGTAGTTGTGCGTTCCAAACACCTTTACATCTAACCAGTTGGCCAAATTATTTGGCGCTCGTTCTAAAGTAGATGCGACTCCTTCAACAGGAATTACCGTCATAAGAACCCAATATCCTATCAGAAAGAAAGCCGCTATGCCAATTAACACCTTCCAATTAAAATTTAGAAATAAGATTGCCGCAAAAAAGAAAACCACCCCAATTCGTTGCAGAACTCCAGGAAATCTGATGTCCGCAAAGTCTTTGAAAAAAGGAAAACTAAGTGTAAAAGCCCCAAGAAAAAGTCCGAGGCCAATCAGTTTTAGTGTACGAATTGTAATTTTTTTGTACGTGCCCGAATTGGCAACTTTATTCTTATATGCAAATACTATAGATGTACCAACAATGAATAAAAAGAAAGGGAAAACTAAATCAGTGGGCGTATATCCGTCCCATTTTGCGTGTCGTAATGGCGGAAAAACCGCAGACCATGTGCCTGGGGTATTCACTAAAATCATTAATACGATTGTTGCGCCTCTAAATATATCTACGGATAGGATTCTTTCTTTCATCTTATAATATGTTCTCTTTCATTCGCCCCCATGCCTTAATCAGAAAGAATCCAGAAACCGCTGCTACGGCGGTCAAAATCAATGCAGATGTCGTTCGTCCATAAATCCAGTAGCCTGTAGCGAACATGATAGAATAGATTAATACAACTCCTAAAAGCATTGCCGTAATTCCTGAGGGAACGCTCCACTTTTCATTCGAATCGACTATCTCTTCGTTATCCTGCTTCGCTTCGTCAACAACTTTTGACCAACCAGGTCCGCCTGGCTGAATTTTGCGATAAAAACTTCGTAACACTTCCTTTGATTCAGGTTGTGTAACAAACGTCGCGGTAACCCATATGATAGTAGTTACAATCATAATGAAGGGCAGCTCCCCCCAATCTGGAAAAATTCCAGTTTCGACATCGAATAGGAATGATTTTAGAGAAGTTGTCGCTATTAAAATTGACAATATTCCAGAGGCGAACATCGCCGAGATTTCACTCCATGCGTTGATGCGCCACCAGAACCATCGTAGTATAAAAATCAATCCTGTACCTGCACCAAAGGACAGTAACAGATTGAATACGTCCATAGCGTTTTGCATAGCCAAAGCCAAAACTGCACTTAAAACCATCAAGACCACTGTTGATACTCTCCCAAAGGCTACCATTTGTTTTTCGGTAGCATTGGGATTGATTTGTTGCTTGTAAAAATCAAACACCAAATACGAAGATCCCCAATTCAATTGCGTAGAAATTGTACTCATATAGGCAGCAATTAAAGATGCCAAAACCACTCCTAATAGACCACTTGGTAGTTTCGTCAACATTGCTGAATATGCCAAATCATGACCCAACTTATCAGCTGGTACATTTGGAAATGCTTGAGCTATACTAGCAATATCCGGATAAACAACCAAAGACGCTAATGCCACTAAAATCCAAGGCCATGGTCGTAAAGCATAGTGCATAATATTGAAAAAGAAAGTTGCCCCAATAGCGTGATTCTCATCTTTGGCAGCTAACATTCGCTGTGCGATATATCCTCCTCCACCTGGCTCACCACCTGGGTACCAAGAACTCCACCATTGTACCGCCAATGGAATAACCAAAATAGTAATTACCATTTTTGTATCACTTAAATCTGGTAGAATATCCATTTTACTTTTTACCATGTCATTTTCAATAATGGCTTGTAAACCTCCTACTTCCGGTATGTTAACCAAATAGAAGGCCGCACCAATAGCACCTGCCATTGCTACAAAAAACAGTAGGAAGTCAGTATAAACCACTCCTCGAAAGCCCCCAAGGGCGCTAAAAACAACTGTTATCAATCCAGCACCGACTACTGTTTCTATAGGGTCAAGGCCCAGCATTATTCCACCAATTTTTATGGCAGCCAAGGTAACTGCGGACATCGTTATGACATTAAAAAGAATCCCTAAATAAACGGCTCGAAACTTTCTCAAAAAGCTTGCGGGCTTGCCTCCATAACGCAATTCATAAAACTCCAAATCGGTTTTAACATTCGATTTCCTCCAAAGCTTTGCATAAACGAAAACGGTTAACATTCCAGTGAGTAAAAAGCACCACCAGCCCCAGTTACCTGAAACTCCTGTAGTTCTTACCAAATCAGTTACTAAATTCGGTGTATCCGTAGAAAATGTAGTTGCCACCATTGAAAGACCCAACAACCACCAAGGCATAGTTCTGCCTGATAGAAAAAATTCAGTGGAGCTTTTACCCGATTTTTTAGAAACGTAAATTCCTATTCCTAAAACAAGCGTAAAGAATACGATTATAAAGCCATAATCGAGTGTACTTAATTCCATAGTTGGGTTGTTTGGTTTGTTGTTAGTCTTTAAAGATAAAATAAATTGGAATACTTTTGTTTTTTACCAACTAAACTTCTCTTGTGCTTCAATCTTCCTTTCTCGATCTGTCAATCACCAGCTGGATATTGGCACTTTCGGCGGCTTTCATTATAGGTGTCTCTAAATCGGGAATCAAGGGTACTGCCTTAGTTGCTGTTACTTTTATGGCTCTAGCTTTTGAAACAAAAGCATCTACAGGGCTTGTCGTTCCCTTATTTATTGTTGGGGATATTTTTGCAGTTGTTTATTACAATCGGCATACCCAATGGAAATATATTATCCGTTTTCTTCCTTGGACGATGGTCGGTGTACTCATTGGGAATGTCATCGGGAAAGATCTTGATGAAGCCACTTTTAAAATCGGAATGGCTATTGTGATTCTTGGAAGCGTCATAATGATGTATTGGTGGGATAGAAGAAAATCAAAAGTAGTGCCTACACATTGGGCCTTCGCAGGGCTTATGGGGCTCCTTGCTGGTGTAACCACAATGATTGGTAATTTAGCGGGTTCATTTGCAAACATCTTCTTTCTAGCCATGCGTTTACCAAAGAATGAATTTATAGGTACCGCAGCCTGGTTATTCTTTATTATCAATGTATTTAAACTACCCTTTCACATTTGGTCATGGGGCACCATAACTAAAGAAACCCTGTTGTTTGATTTGAAGTTGGTCCCGGCGATTATTCTCGGACTCTTTGTTGGGGTTCGATTGGTGAAAACTATTAAAGATGATTTCTACAGAAAAATGATTCTAATACTTACCGCTTTGGGAGCAATAGCTATACTTTTTCGATAGTAAAAGCAAAAGCAAGTCTGAAAATCCTTTAAACAACAAAAGAAGGCTCCGAAAAATCAGAGCCTTCAAACCAACTATTCAAAATCAAAACCCAACTCATCGCAATGGGGGAACTAACCTGCGAAACTTATACCATAAAACGCCGTAGTTTTAAAGCACACTGTGAGTTATTGTCATGGTTGGTACTAAGATTTGGTTATTGGCATTCACGTTTTTATCCTTAATGTCTTAGTCAGCAAAACTGTTTTTACATTTTTATTCTTCCCTGCAAATTCTCTAGATATCAACTCGTCCGAATCAGCATTTTGTTGTTTTATTTACAGTTGAAAAAAGAGGGATAATCGCCAGTTGAGGGAAAGGTTTAAAGTAAAAACCACAATCCTAAGCGGGGGTTCGATAGAAACGATTTTTAAATTCAACCCAAACTGGCAACTTCCCTTTAAACGGCCAAGACCTCAAATATTTTCATATTCAAAATCAAAACCTCCTTTTTTAAAAGCCCTGAAATACAGGGCTTTAACGACCATCACGAAAAAACCGCAACCGGTAATGAGAATAGTGTTCCCATAAATGGTTTTCATTGTGTTAGTAAAATGCCCCTATTTTACTACAAATCAAACCTCAGTTTTAACGTGGACTGGCCGTGAATTAATACGTAACGGTTAGTGTTAGTATAGCCCAAATATTAATTCAATTTCTCAACCATTATAGATGGTAAACAATAAATTTCTAATATCTTTTTTTTAGGGGGAAATGCTGTCTCTTGAATGCTAGAGAAAATACTTTTGCTATACTTTCTCCACGGGGCATTTATAAAAGATGGTTTGTCAAACGCTCTTTTCTGAAAGATCAAAACCGGTAAAATCACATATAAAGTTACCGTAAATACTATAGTACTTAGAACAAAAAAAATCTCAACTAAATGCGGAATTTCTATCATGTTCATGCGAAAACTTTTTTTCTAGTTGCTATTCTTAGTGGGGATGCTTTTAAAGGTGAATAGCGAGGCTAAACTAGTAAGTAAGATATGATTGGAAAGAGGATGAGAATATTAATTTATCAGCATCGATTAATGGCATTTTTTATCGATTAATGGCATTCATCTAGGTTTATTCTTACCGTATTAAGTATTTAGATGTCTAATTGAATTGGTTCTACAGTGCGGAAGATCAACGTAAATTGGTTAAAATACCGTTATATCAATCCCTTCAGAGCGCATTACATCGTTTAACTTATGAAGATAAATAATTGGAAAAACCAAGATTTTTTTTCTTGGCTTTTCCAATAGAGAAATGTTTTCTAAATCACTTTTTTAGTGAATCGCGAATTTCGGCAAGTAATTCTTCAGTGGTTGGTCCTGCCGGTGCAGCTTCTGGCTCGGGAGCTTTGCTTTTGTTATATGCTTTGACAAGCATAAACATAACAAACCCTACAATTAGTAAGTTAACAATAGTATTAATCCAAGCTCCATATGCGATTACCGCACCCCCTGCTTCTTTCGCAGCAGCTAAAGTAACGTAGTCCTTTCCATCCATCGCCACATGCAAATCTTCAAAATTCATTCCACCCGCAAAATGACCTACAAATGGCATTGCGATGTGATCAACGAAACCGTTGATAACCAATCCTAAGGCTCCTGCCATAATTACTGCAACGGCAAAGTCGATAACGTTGCCTGTCATAATGAAATTCTTAAATTCTTTAAGCATTTTGTTTTAGTTTTAAAGGTTAATTAATATTTGAAAAAGGTCTTAATATCTATGTTTAATTAATACATAAACCATCTATTTGACTGCGGTTTCTTTTAAAAAAGGGGGTATTTAAGATATTCGAATAAATACCCCCAGATAAACAACTGACTAATTATTCAATTGTAGCTAATTCAAATGGTGTTTTCATTAGCTTTAGTTTGACCTATAGTTGGAATTTCTTTACTATTGTATAGTTACCTTTTGTTTTTGTTTTTGAACACGGTTCCTTTCCCTTAAATCGGCAATGCTTATATGGTGTTTCTTATCAACAGCCATATGATCAATATGCACGGTCTTTGGATTGATATTTTCTTCATTCACAATTGAATGCCCTAAGGCTGCCTTATTTGCAGCTGCTCTTATTCTTATTTGATATCTTAAATGCTCTTCTTCCTCACTATTTTCAAGCTCTACTTGGACCTTATTCGATGAAAACACCAAGGGTAGAATACCCATCAAAGAACCTAGAACCAATATGCCAGTCAGAAAAAGAAAAAAATAGGAGTTCTCCATCTTAAATAATAGGTTAATAATTAATATTAATCACGTACCTAAAAAAAAAGGGGCACGTGAAATTACTTTCCAAATGCCCCATAGGGAACACAAACAAATTGTAAATAGGCCCCACTATTTTTATTGCTTATGCTTTTATTCCCGCTTTGTACTTGTTTAGGACATCAAAAAGGGTTTTTACCAATAGCGCAGGAACTTGTAGAATCTGGTTGCTATTGGTAAAACCCCAGAGTTAATGGTTACTAATTATTTATCAGCCTAAACTCGGTTCTTCTATTTACTGCATGCTCTCTCTCTGTACAAGAAACGCCCTCTTTACATCTATTTTTAGTTTTAGTTTCTCCATACCCATTAGCAACTAACAAGCTAGAGTTTACTCCTTTACTTATTAAATAATCAGCTACGGCTTTTGCTCTTCTTTCGGAAAGATCTTTGTTAGAAGATGCTGTGCCACGAACATCAGTATGAGAAGCCAGTTCTACTTTAACCCCTGGGTTTTGATCTAAAACAGGCATTAATCGCGTATCAATAATACTTTTTGCTGCACTTGTTAATGTAGCACTACCCAAATTCCAACTGATTGGTAAAGCTTGGTATTCGACTAATGAACATTCCACTTCTTTCCAAGTAGTCAAACCACCTTTCTCTTTCAACACTTCCTTGGTAACTGTTTTTGTTACCGCAGGTACGGTTTCTTCGGTAGTATAAGCATCTTTATCTAATACTGTTTTGGTGATGGTTTTGTATTCCGCAGGGATAACCTCTTCAACAACACGAGCCGGTTCTAATAGAACTCGCTTCGTATATGAAGCATTTTGCGAACCTAATGGAGTCTTACTCACCGAAGCATCGCTAGTAAGTGTCGTTGTTGATACAGTTGCGAATTCCGCAGGATATCCTTTGTAACACCAGTATCTACAGTCATCTGGATTGCCAGAGGCGCAGTCAGGTGCAGCGGCTCCTAGTTCCCATTGGGCATAGGCTGGTTTGATTTCAATAGTCTCAGATGCTGATCCAAAGCTTGCAGGAGTAATACGCAATGTATTTCCACCCTCTTTAGAAACATAGGAAACTGTTTCGGTTCCCCATTTTTCAGGAATAATAGTTAATTTTTTACCAGCAGCTTTTACCTCAACTTGCTCTGTAACAGTTTTGAAAGTTGCCGGTACTGTTTTCAATACCTTATATGCAGGCTTAACAGTCAACGTCATAGTTTCATTGACATATACATCAGGCGTCGTGCAACGCACATAGCATTTACCAGGTTCTGGATTGGTTGGCAAATCTTGCGCCATACCCAAAGTTGCGGTCATAACCGCACATAAAAAAAGTACTCTTTTCATTGTTGTTTGTGTTTGTGTTAATAATTGTTTGTGTTACTATTTATTATTGCGTTCTATCTATTTTAGTAATATTAATTAGAAGTTTTGGTGAAAAAAGACCCTGTGCCCCAGGGTCTTTATAACCAACCAAACAAACCAATAACCTAGATTTTCCTGGGTTAAATGGTAAAATCATCGATATTGCCATAAGTTGTTTCTCAATGCAATAGTATTTTTTAAACTCGGTTATCACTTATTTTTTCCAATTTCGTTGTTACGTTTTAAAAGCTAACAGATCATAGTTGAATAGCCTTTTCAATATCTATCATATTACTGTATCAGAAATAAGTAGGTATATCTTGTTAGATTGCCCAAACCCTATCGCTTTACGATTAATAAACTGTAACCGTCTTTTGTAAAGACCATAGGAAATCTTTGTTCTATTCTAAATTTACTTTTGAGATATTCTCTTTACCAGCTTTGGGGCATGATTGCTAGTAAGTTTTGGTATTATGCCTGTAACTTTTTAATTGCTCTAACTATTAATAAGAATCTTTTGAACCCTTTATCTAATACTTATGGGAATTTCATGTTCTCATGAGTTTGCACCACAATCTATATATCATTGACGGCTTTAAGAAGGTTTCCTTATTATAGATTAGGGCAGGTAAAATGACATACAAAGTTGCCGCAAACACAATCGCACTGAGAATGAAAAAAAATTCTACCATCAATGTGTTTTCTATAATATCCATGTCTTATAATTTCTTTGTATTTCAAAACTATAAGTCCATCGGCTGTTTAAGTGACAAAAGAACTTTATAAATATTTAGGCATCGATTAAATGCATATTTAATCGATTAAATGCATATTTGTAAGTTTATTCGTTCTAATTGAATGGCTTTAGTGGTGAATTTTGCAAAGGAGAACTACCTGATATTCATCAGTAGTTACCTTAAATTTTTGAGAATTGTGTTGAGTAATTTTTCTTTTTCATAGGGCTTTATCACAACGTCATTCATACCAGCTGCCATACACTTATCAAGGTTCTCTTGATATGCATTAGCGGTTATTCCAATGATTGGAATATTCTTTATATTCTTAAAAGGAAAATCCCGAATGAGTTGTGTAATCTGAATTCCGGTAAGGTTGGGTAAATCAACATCCATCAAAATAATGTCGTAGTCGCCATTAACTACTTCTTGAAGCACTAAAGCACCATCATATGCCAAATCAATCTGAAAGCTATCTGTATTCAATAGAATTTTAAACAAGGTAAGCTGAACATATTCGTCATCTTCAACCAAAAGAACTTTATACTTCTTTCTTGCTTTTCTCCCTATGTTAGCTCTCTTTTTATTACCGTGTTCAGACCATTTAGACTCGCTTGGTAAGGGATACTTAAAGCTCATATCAAAATAAAATACAGACCCCTTATTCTGTTCTGAATTCAGTTGTATCTTGCTATTCATCAATTTCAACAGGCGTTTGACTATAGTCAAGCCTAAGCCTGTTCCTTTGCCTTTTTGAGTTGGTTGTTCTCTATGAAAACTCTCAAAAATCGCTTCTTGACTTTCTTCAGGAATACCTATTCCAGTATCAATAACTTCAAATCGCAAATTTGCGGTATTGGCCCTCTTCTGGTTTAGTCCTATTTTAAAAGAAACCGTTCCGTTTTCCGAATATTTAATAGCATTGTCCAAGAGATTCGCGACTATCTGAAAGAGTCTCAACCGATCGCCCTCAATGAATTCAGGGATTCTATCATCCCAAAAAGAAACAAATTTGAGTCCTTTCTTCTTCGTCTTTGCACTATAAGTAAACTGCATAAGTTCAAAAAACTTGCGCAAATTAAACAGCTTATGTTGTATTTCTAATTTACCGGCATCAATCATTCCAATACTCAAGGTATCTTCTAGCATAAGACGCAGATTACTATTTGATTCTTTAAGAAAATCAAGCATTTTTGTCTGCTCTGTTGTCATCTTGGTGTCACCAAGAATATCTATAATAGCCATAATGCTGGTCAACGGATTCCGCAGTTCATGGCTGAAATTTTGAATAAATCGATTTTTAAAACGCTCTCTTTCTTGTAGTTCAAGATTCTTTAGAACTGTTAATTCCGTTTTAATTACGGATTCATTCCGAGATTGGGTTACTGATTGATAGGAATCATAATGCTCGGTTAGATCAGTTATTATTAACAGGAATTCATCTCTCTTTTTGAGGAGCTTTATGTCTGTGGTAAACGTATTCTCCTTAAGGGCAAGATGTATACAAAAGAAATCGAACACCTCTTCCGCACTATCAAATAAAGCCGGCAAACTCTCAAAAAATGGATGGAGCTTGAGAATTGAACTATCTACGGGAATATCAAAAAGCTTTTGGTCACTTTCAATAACAACACCCTCCGAATCAAGCAAAATGAATTGCATGTTCTTATTCGCAAATTCTTCTTGATATAGCTTAAGCATCGCCAACAAGAAGTGTTGCAAGCTTCAAAAAAAGCTCGTTTACAAATTCCCCCGTCTTAGCACTAGTAAGAAAGTCTGCAGAAAGTTCATTCTCATCCAAAACCGTTTTTAATTCCGCTTTGTCAACCAAATCGGACTTATTACCAACTACCATCAAAGGAGTCTCGGGAACTTTATTTCTAACAATCTTCAAATCATTCCCCAAATGTTCAAAAGTAGATGGCCTTGAGACGTCAAACACAAATACTAGACCGTGGGTTCCCAATAAATAGGAATCCCTAATTGATTCAATCTCATCGGTACCTTCTAAATCCCATAGAATTAGAGAGACTTCCCTATCTACAGCTATTTCTACCAACTTTTTAGTTATATGAACTCCAATGGTAACCTTGTAATTATCGGAAAAAGTATCGGTGACGAATCTTCGAATTAAAGAAGTCTTGCCTACGCCGAAATGGCCTAGTACAACAATTTTTTTAGAGCTGTGCATGGCCAAAATATTTTGCCAATTCCCTCTCTATTCTTGATTTGGGAACGGGAACAATACTCTTTTGTGCGTTTTTGGTTTCGAAGACCAAATCAAGATTCATCGCCATAAAGCTATTGTAGAAATCAAAAATGATATCTTGAAGCTTATTCTTGGCACTTAACATATAGTTGCCAGAAATAACTACTGCAATGTAATGGGTTGCAAAACTTTGTAAATGAATTTCGTACAATTCATATTCTATAGACTCAAGTTCTTGGTTTCTCTGGTTAAAAGCATCCTCAACAAAAGATTTAATTGCTGTAAGCATGCCAGAGACCATTTCCTCATCCATGGCATTAGATTTGGAATAACTAGCCTTTAAAATTCCAGAATCCTTTTCGATAAGGAGAACTTGTTGAATACTGGCAGTCGCCAAATCACCAAGCATAATCTCATTTTCGTTTTGACCCGTAACCCCAGATTTGAATTTTCGTTTGAAAAAAGACAAAAAACTTAGCTGGTTATTCATCTTCTCTGAAAGCAGTTTCATTTCCTGTGCCACATATTTTTTCACCATCTTACCCATAATCGGATAGAGGGCATCAACTACTTCATCTTTGTTTATTTTTATTTGCTTCTTGAGGGTTTCTGTAATGGTAGGTCCCAGGGTTTCTGGAATGTTCTTTGTGAAATCATCCAGTTGGTGCGAAATGATTGGGTTGACTTTTTCAGAAAGTTTCTCCCGTTCATGTACCGTCTGTTCAAGCAGTTCTATCCTTCGAGAAATTTTTTCCTCAAATTCATGCTCGTCAGCTAAGAGAATATCCTTTAAGATTTCTAGCTTGTCCTTTTCATCCATTTTAGGATACATCTCAATACTTATTTGGAGCCGATTTTTTCACCAAGTTCAACAAGAAGTTTTCCCAGAACCTTTCGGTTTACCACTTCTTCTCCGATATCCTCAATTTTATTTTCTAAATTCTTCTCAAGTTCCGTTATACGAATATTCAGGTCGGTAGACACACTGTCCATTGTGGTGTTCAAGTCGGCTCGAATCTCTTCAACCAGGTCTTCTAAAACCTTCTTTTTTTGGAGAATGTCTTTTTTAAGAGCATCGAACTCTTTATCGTAAGCTTGAATCGTTTCACCAAAAATCAGATTCTTGATAAGGTCAATCTTTGAGGCAGAACTCTCAATTTTGTCCTCTAGTTTGAACATGGGCTTATTATTTTTGGTCATGACATTTGTTTTTTAGCGACTATACTAAATCTTGTTAAGATAGCATCAGGGTTTAAAATAGGGAGAGGCAAGGTACAACTTTTTAAAAAATATGCCATTAATTCTCCTCACAAACTCTTTCAAAATCAAACAAATACCGCCAATCTGTAAATAATTTGGTGGGTAAAGCAATCCAAATAGGCAAATACTACAAGCGCTGCTTTAAAAAGATGTTTTATCTAATTGTCATTGCATTTTGCGAATAATTGTATCTTAGTCATCTATCTATGTGATTTTTAACGTATTGTTAGGAACAAATATGTTAAATAGATACCCCGACCCAGCCACTTCATACGAAACCAAAAATTGACACGTTCGCTACTTATGAGACTGTTTGTCCTACTTATTGGTTTATTGATGTTGAATAGTTCCTGTAGCACTATGGGAATTTTCGGCAATAAGAATTCTGTTGCGGTTTCGGGAGAACAATATGTTAGTAAAACCAAAGGGTACGACCGTATTGTTACAAAGGAGGCTATATCTCAAAAAGGCCTTTTTGATGTGCATAGGGTCGGAGAAAAATACTATTTCGAAATTCCGGATAGTTTATTCAATCGTGAAATTTTAGTCGTAACTCGTTTTATTAAAACCCCATCAGGAGCAGGCAACTATGGAGGGGAGAAAATCTCTGAAAATACCATCGTTTTTGAGAAAGGGCCTACCAGCAACATATTTCTTCGCATTGCTACTCTGGTAAGTGCTGCGGATGAAAATGATGCAATTTCAAAAGCGGTCAATAACTCAAACATCACGCCTATTTTAGAGGCTTTTGATATTAAGGCTTCCCATGAAAAGAAAGCAACTCATTTAATCGAGGTTACTTCATTTTTGAATAGTGAAAATCCTCTATTGGCATTAAGTAATCCACAGAAAGACTCCTACAAGCTTTTAGGAATTGAAAAGGACAAGTCCTATATAAAAGAAATCAACTCCTTCCCTATAAACACAGAAATCAAAACGGTGAAAACCTATAAAGCGAAATCTGTAAAAGGGAAACGAAAGAAAGCTTTGCCAGCCGCAGTGCTAGCCGGAGTGATAACTTTGGAAATCAACAACTCCTTTATATTGTTGCCTGAGGAGCCTATGCAAAAACGCTATGCAGATGCTCGTGTTGGATACTTTGCAAGTTCGTATTTGGAGTATGGAGATGACCAGCAAAAAGTAGATAGAAATACCTACATCCATCGTTGGAGACTAGAACCCAAACCCGAGGATTTTGACAAATGGAAGCAAGGTGAATTGGTAGAACCCAAAAAACCAATTATCTACTATATCGACCCAGCAACCCCTAAAAAATGGAGGCCTTATTTAATTCAGGGAATAAATGATTGGCAAGTAGCCTTTGAACAGGCAGGCTTCAAAAATGCTATTGTGGGAATGGAATGGCCCGAAAATGACCCGACTATGAGTTTGGAAGATGCACGTTTTTCTGTATTGCGTTACTTCGCCTCCCCCTCAAAAAACGCCTACGGACCCAATATTGTAGATCCACGAAGTGGTGAAATATTAGAAAGCCATATAGGTTGGTACCATAACCTTATGAACCTATTGCACAGCTGGTATATGGTGCAGGCTGGCGCGGTCGACCTACGTGCACAACAAATGGAATTCGACACCGAACTTATGGGTGACCTTATCCGTTTTGTAAGCTCACATGAAGTAGGTCATACCCTAGGGCTACGCCACAATATGGGTGCAAGTTCTGCGACCCCGGTTGATAAACTTCGGGATGCGGAATGGCTAAAGAAAAATGGCCATACCAGTTCTATTATGGATTATGCACGTTTCAATTATGTTGCACAACCTGAAGATAATATTCCCGTGGAAGATCTTATGCCTCGAATAGGTGACTATGACAAATGGGCCATTCAATGGGGGTATTCCAAATTTTCCGAAGATTTGAATCGGAATGAAGAGCGCGAATTGTTGAGTCAAATGATTGTAGATAGCGTAACCAATAACCGAAGACTTTGGTTTGGTGGTGAAGGTCGGGACTTTGACCCTAGGTCACAGACAGAAGATCTTGGCGACAATGCGATGGAGGCAAGTATGTATGGCATCTTAAACCTACAACGCATCGCACCTTGTATTAAGGATTGGGTAAAAGAAAGTGACAGTGATGACTTCTCTAACCTTGATCAAATCTACAAAGATTTAGTCAACCAGTACAGTGATTACATTTTCCACGTCACCAAAAATATTGGAGGAATCTACGTGACTCCGAAAACCATGGGGGAAGAAGGTGAGGTGTATCGTCCTATTGACATTCAAACCCAAAAACAAGCTTTGGTTTTTTTGAACAACTATATTTTTCAAGAACCAAAATGGTTGATGCGTAATGATATTCTAAATGCCATTCAATCACCTAGGTCAAAAGAATCGGTAACCAAGACCATGGAAAGTGTAATGATGAATCTCCTTGGTGGAAGTAGACTGAGCAGAATGACCTTTATTTCGGAACGTTATGAGGATGAGAATCCGTATCGGCCTGAGGATTATATTGATGATTTGAATCAATTGGTTTGGGGAGATATGAATGTGTTTTACCAAACCAATGCCTATAAAAGGAAGTTGCAGAAATCCTATGTAGCCAACATGATTGCACTTTACAAACCTGATGTCACCGAAGGTTTTGTTGAGGGACTTTTGGCAGAACTTTCAAAGGGATATACGTCAAACACCGATGTACGTTCACTGGCGCTTGACAATCTTTTAACGCTTCAGGGAAATATTAAAAGAACTATCCCAGTTATGACGGATCGTCTTACTATTGCTCACCTCAACTATTTGAAAAGAGAAATTGAAGCTGTTGTTGGGGAAACACAAGATGTTGACCCCTTGTTTATTCCGTTTCGAAAAGATATTTCGATAAAGGAAGACGGGAAGGAGTAACTTCGGTCTGCATTAATTACTAAACTGATTCCGTTTCCGCTATTTTGTTAATCTTCGGTTGTATTATCCAAATACCAAGAGGGTAAAACCAAAGCATAAAAAACTCCCCTATAAAATCATTAAAATTGACCTCTCGTTGTAATTCTACTGTTTTAATCGTTTTTGCAACAAAGTAAAGGCAATAGATAATACAGAACATTGAAAAAAAGTGCAGGATAACAACAAGCGCTATAGAAATACCTCCACCTATTGATGCTGAAGCGTTTCCGTCAATAAACAATCCACTAGTGGCAAACCCTATTAATAAAGAAATCAACATAATGTAAATAAGGGGCACGAAAAAGAAATATTGAAATTTTTTGACTTTCATCCTAACACTTTGAGGAACTTTTTTCTGCAGTCCAATAGCAATTGACCAAAACCAGCCAAACAATAGTCCGGAGTTTATTATCATAATCACAGGAAATAAAGTCAGTGCATTAATCATAATTAAAGCTTCTGGCTTCTCACTGTTGCTGAAACTAAACATTATGGAGCCCATCGTAATAAATTGAAGAATTAAGGGTATTCCAAACATCAATATGAACAACTGCCAATGTTTTGCTTTTAGGAATTTACTTATCATCCATTCAAAATTTAAAAAGAGTCTTCGGATTACTATTTGCAGTCAGACTGCTTGATTTTGTTTTTCCATTGAATCCAATACTCTTGAAGTCCTTCCGGAGTTGTTTTTAGTTCACTAATATCAAGTTTCTCTCCCTTCATAAGTACCTTTGCCAATTCAGATTTCCTTTTTTTCAAATCGGGTTCATGGTTCCATCCACCAACATGGTCAAAGGAAGTGAATGCATTACATTTCTCAGCTACCATTTTGAAAGAAATATTAAGTTTATAAACCACTTTCCCCGAACCCATGCCATTTGTTGACATTGTAATATTTGCAAAATCTACTTTACAATATTTTCCAGCACCATAAAGTTCTTTCAATTTGTCACCGACCCTACCCGACATATGATTTGAAAATTGATGCGCTACGTCCGAACCATTAACAAATTCAGGACCAACATATACTCCTTCGCATCCTATTTCAGAGCATTCTATTTGACTGTCATTCTGAATTGCGAAAGTGTTTTTCGAATTACTCAAAAACAGAACTGAGCAGACTGCTGTTAAAAGTAAAATGATGTATTTCATTACATGCCTTTATAGTGTATTATTCTTGGAATAACTTGGAGGTCTAATCCCATTCATTCGCAAATAGGAAATTGCCTGAGCTCTATGATGTGCGGTATGACTTTCGCCCCGCAAAATAAGGTCCAAATTCGTATGGCCTTCCAAAAACCAAGGTTTCTGTTTGTTTTCTCCCTCCGCCAAAACAGTATCCTTGAGCTTACTTAAGCTTGAAATTACAAAATCAAAGGTATCGTTAAGATAGTTCTTCACTAGCTCCTTTTTTACGTTAGCCTCCATTTCGCTTAAGCTATCAGGCTGAAACAAGTTAATCGGGTCAGGTCGTTTCAAGAAGAATTCAGCATCCTTAAGTTCGCTATACTCCGAGTAGGTTTTCGAATCAACTAGTATTCCAATAAACATGTTATTCGTATAGCCAAGATGCATGAAGTGCTGAGCAAAACTCATCTGCTCGACAGATGGTTGGTATTCTATCTTGTCCTCTGGCATGGCATCAAGCACCAGCATCGTGTATCCTTTAGATTTTTCCCATCTTCTAATAAGTGTATTTACTATGGACTTATCATTGGGTATTTTAGAGGAAATCAGTGCTAAGGGACTAAGCCCTATTAAACTCAATAGTGATCTTCGATTCATAATACTTTTTTAGGGATTACCGACCTTATAAAAGTATCCAATATCAGATTACCCAAGAAGAATACATTTAATTACTTACTCTTAATCCATAAAAATCAGACGGGACTAGCACCTCCTTACAACCGATTTTTTTTGCCCTTTCTCAATTTCAAATTACTCCTTTGTTGCTTTCATTGGGCTCTAATAAATCCCACATATTCCCATATAAGTCTTCAAAAACTGCCACCAATCCATAAGATTCTTCTTTGGGAGGTCTAACAAAATTAATCCCTCTATCAATCATTTTATTATAGTCTCGCCAAAAATCATCGGTAAAAAGAAAAAGAAATACTCTCCCTCCGGTTTGATTTCCAATACTTTGAAATTGCTTATTGTTTGCTGCTTTGGCCAAAAGAAGACTACATTCATTAGCTCCAGGAGGGGAAACGATTACCCACCGTTTATCTTCACTTAATCTAGTATCTTCAAGAAGCGTAAAGTCTAATTTCTCAGTATAAAACTGAATCGCTTCATCGTAGTCTTTTACAACTAAGGCAATATGTGCAATTCTTTGTTTCACTTACGTCAAGTCTCTAAGTCGATTAATTCCCATATTTCTCCATCGTAAAAAGCTCAGGATTACCACCACGATTTCCACATCCAGAAGCGATATAAATTGCTCCATCAAACTCAAGCAGTCCTGAACCATGGCGTCCTTCAATTAATGAAGGAAGGGTTCTCCATTCATTCGTAGTCAAATTCAGTGCTTCAACCTCAGTATGTGCCTTTTCTTGAGTAGTAGATTCTCCACCAACCACCAGAACTTCATCGCCAAAATAGATTGCAGCATTACCAGCTCGTTTGGTCGGAATGTTATTGGGTAAGGTTTCCCAAGTGTCTGTAGCAATATTGTAAACATCAACTTCAGCGATTACACCCCCAAACGGTTCATCAGGAATTATTCCTGTATTTCTTCCTGCTGGAGCAACAATTTTTCCGTCAACTAAAACAGCTTGAAAATGGTCTCTAGCTCTTGGCGCATCGGCTAAAACTTGCCATTCTCCAGTTTGTGGGTCGTAAACATCCATCCACGTTTTGTGATCGCCAATATGTCCGTTTTTTATCCCGCAGGCAACATAAATTTTTCCATTGTAAAGAACATTTCCGGTTGACCCTCTTCTTCTTTCTTCGGGAATTTCATTTCCCTTGCTCCAGGCATCCGTAATTGGGTCATAAATATATACATGGGTTGTTGGGGTTTCATTGGGCCAACCACCGGTCATTGCAGAAATACAATAAATTTTGTTATTGTAGACGACTGGTTGAAAATGGTGCATTTCGATTGGGGGCTTCGTCCCTTGCGTCCAAGTGCCTGATTCTGTATCATAAATACTAACAGGTCGTATGCTTCGACCGCCTAACAGGTAAAACTTTGCGCCAACACGAACGAATGCCGCTTCATGTCTTTGGACAGGTTTACTTTCGTCATTTGAAAGTACCGAATGCCATTCCAAAGCAGCAACTTCTTTTTCTAATTCAACCTCCGGTTCTTTTTGTGCTTCCTTACAATTCACCAATAGGAACAAACAACTGATATAAAAAATATTATTTAGCATTGTTTCAAATTCTTTAGTGTTATTTTTATTAGGCTAGTTTCCCAAAACTAGTATAATATTCGACTATATGAAACGTGTTTTGTCTTTTTCAATAACTCTAATTACCATATTTATGGGGATTAAAGCCAAAGCTCAAGAATCATCAAATAGGAAAGTAGTATTGATTACTTTGGATGGCTTACGGTGGCAAGAACTTTTCACAGGAGCCGACCCGCTATTAATTGCCAATAAAAAATATGTGCGTGATACCACAGAATTAAAAAATCGATTTTGGCGCGATTCCCCTAAAGAACGACGGGAAGTTTTGTTCCCTTTTCTATGGAAAGAAGTTGCTCAAATAGGACAAATTCATGGAAATAGAAATTTGGGCAGCAAAGTTGACCTCAAGAATAAAATGTGGTTTAGTTATCCGGGGTACAATGAGATTTTATCTGGAAAAGCTGATGATACCAATATCGACAGCAACGATAAAATCAATAATAAGAATATTACAATATTAGAACTTGCCAACCAAGACCCAAGATATAAGGATAAAGTGGCCGCTTTCGCTAGCTGGGATGTCTTTCCGTATATCATAAATGAAGAACGTTCAGGAGTTCCGGTAAATGCAGGATTTGAATTGGCCGAAGGAGAAGATTTGTCAGTACGGGAACAATTTTTAAATGAGTTGCAGCCAACTGTTCCTAGTCCATGGAGTACGGTTCGGTTAGATGCTTTTACCCATCAATATGCGATGGAACATATCAAGAAGAATCATCCTGAATTGGTTTATATCGCTTATGGTGAAACCGATGATTTTGCCCATGAAGGCCATTATGATGCCTACCTGAAATCTGCAAATACCACCGATGCATTTATCAAAGAGCTTTGGGATTTTACTCAAAAGGACTCTTTTTACAAAGACAATACTGTGCTTATTATTTCCACGGACCATGGAAGAGGAGCACTAGACATCAAATCCTGGACAGGCCATGGCGATAAAGTAAAAGATGCTGGTGGAGTTTGGCTAATACTTTTCGGAAGTGGTGTAGAACCTTTGGGAGAAATATCCAAAGAAGAACAATTATATAGTAATCAAATAGCACCCACCATTGCCAAAATATTAGACTTAACTATGGAGAAAGGTGCGATGGGTGGAAAATCCCTGAAGGCATTTAAAAACTAAAGCAGAGAGATAATCTTTACTTAAAGATTAGTTAACCTAGAAAAAGGAAAGGTATCAGACCTTTGCGACATACCTTGTCTAAGGTGGTTTTGGTTTGAGTTGGTTAGTTAAAACCGGTGTGGAGACATCGGTTTTTTGCTTTTAAAATCTTAGTATAAAAAAGCACTACTTTCTTTGCTTTGCCAACCACTCCATTAACGATACAGAATTACCGTCAACTTTGACGGGACTTCCATCAAAATCAAAATCGGCATGATTGGCATGAGAATAGATCCATGACCAATGTCCATTAAAACGATAATCCTCTCCGCCATAAACTCCGCTCAAATCAACGACATAATCGTAAAACGAAAAATGGATGTTTGGAGCAACTGCTTTTACTAATCTATGATACAGAGGCACAACTGTTTCATCCGGCTTGGTAACAGGGTCGTCTTTTGAATGAACGAACCACATTGGAATGTTTTTGATGCTTTCGATTTGTGCATCTGTTAGGTACTGCTCATGATAGGCCAGGGCACTGATGTAGGCGGCAGCAAAATAGTCGGGATACAGCAGTAATAACTTTAAACTCATATAACCCCCATTTGAACAGCCCCCAACATAAATTCTGTTTTCATCAACTCCGGGATTGTCAGCTACATATTTCTTAATCAAGCTCATTAGTGCCTCATTGTAAATATCATTTTCCTTCCCTCGGGTATATTGTCCATTAGCGCTCTGCATCCAAAAAGTAGGGCTTTGGGGAACGAGTACATGGGCGCCTCCAAAAATTGCTTGAATCTCATCAGAAGCATAATTGGTCGCCTTATTTGCAATCAATGCAATACTTGGGTCTGTACCGCCTTCTCCACCGCCATGTAGCCAAATAAGTAATGGGGATTTTCCAGATGTGTTCTTTGGTGCGAAGTATGCATACGTCAATGAAATTTCATCTTGAGTAAAGGTTCCCGTTAAATCAAATTTGTCAAGATCAGGCATGATACGTCCTGTTTCGGTATTCCAGACTTTTTCAGAAGTTGTTTGGGTAATGGTCATTTTATAATTAATCCATTGGTTACTTCCCCGGCCGTCTTTGAAAATATACTTGATAGGTGAGGTCAAAGCATCATCCGGACTAACAAATAACACCAGAGTAACATGTTTTCCTTTGGGAATTCTATTTCCTTTTTCGTCTGAAACGAATGCATAAACTACCTTTCTATCGCCACTTGCTTCCTCGGGTCTCATTTCTACACCTTCTGAGCTTCGTTCAACTGCTACGGAAAAATTAGCTGTTTTTACTTCCGTTAATTCCTCCTCCATCGATAAAACAACTTTGTTTACCCCAGGACCCCAGTCATATCCTGTAACTATTAGCGTATAATCTCCCACAATTGGATTTTCCTTTATTACAGCTTCAGCTGTTAAACTAATTGGAGCAACCACAAATAGCAATACAAGCAATCTTAGGAAAGTAGTTTTCATAATTTGTATCTTTATTATCAAGCAGTTAAGATACATATTGCATTTAAAAATAACACTACAATGAAAAAGCTAAAAAAAGAAGACATCAAACAGGAGGTATTTGACCTCTATGACGATTATGCGCACGATAGGGTGAGTAGAAGACTGTTTTTAGATAAATTATCTACCTATGCTGTTGGCGGGCTTACGGTTTCTTCATTGCTAGGTTTTATTTCTCCAGATTACGTAAAAAAGATTCAAATTCAACAGGATGATTCCAGATTGAAATCGGAATTTATTGAATACGATTCCCAAAAAGGCGGAGGTACAATTAAAGGGCTTCTTTCAAGACCCGTTGACGCCAAAGGGAAACTTCCTGGGATAGTCGTCGTTCATGAAAACCGTGGCTTGAATCCACATATTGAAGATGTTGGGCGACGTGCTGGCTTAGCAGGATTCATATCCTTGGCTCCAGATGCTTTAACCCCGTTAGGAGGTTATCCTGGAACGGATGACGAGGGCCGTACCCTGCAACGTCAACGTGACCGAAATGAAATGTTGGAAGATTTTATCGCAGCTTTTGAACATTTAAAAAATCATCCCGAATGTTCTGGGAAAGTTGGGGTCGTAGGTTTTTGTTTTGGAGGGTGGATTTCAAATATGATGGCGGTAAAAGTTCCTGATTTAGGAGCTGCGGTGCCTTTTTATGGAGGACAACCCAAAGAAGATATCGATAAAATAAATGCGCCACTTTTGCTACACTTTGGAGAATTGGACAAGCGTGTCAATGCAGGTTGGCCTGCTTACGAAGCTGCTTTAAAGGAGCACGGGAAAGAATATACGGCCCACATATATGAAAATGCCAATCATGGATTTCATAATGATACAACCCCAAGATATGACAGGGAAGCGGCAGAATTGGCCTGGACTCGAACCCTAGATTTTTTCACTGAAAATCTGGGTTAGTTGTAATCCATTAATTTTTAGTCAATTTGTAAGATTCTGTTAAAATAAGTCCTAAAAAGTTCCGTTATAATAACATAGCCCTATAAATTCCTATAGTTATATAGCACCTCTACTTTAAAAACTGCATACGAGCGCATTTTTTTAAACCATTAGACCAAAATCTAATCATGGGGCACAAAACACTATATAACACTTCGTGGAACACCGTCTACGATTATCTGAACGACCCAGGTAATTGTACAAAACACCAAAAATTTTATACCGCCGTAGCACCAATAATCAAACATTGGTTACTTCGCTTGGGTTTAAAAGATGACCTTGACGGACATGCAAAAAGTATTTTCTCAGATCTTTTTATAAAGGAATTGAAACGCTACCGTTCGGGAAAATTGGTGCCTGAAAAATGTACTGCCAAAATCACCACTTATTACTTTCCAGTAATCAAGAACCTGTGTTTAGATTATATCAAAGTCCTCCGCAGTGAAACCTATTTTACAGAAGATTCCTCAGAATTGGATGTGGAAGCCGAAATAGGTGTGTTCGATTCCATTTGGGGAGAACACAAAAACATGGTATTGACCGAAATGAGCCGTCATATCAAAGAATGGATAGAGCTCTCAGGCTTTGCGGCTGCCAAAAGAGAAGTATTGCGCAAACGATTTATTGAAGGGCGAAAATTCCCTGATATATTAAGGGGTGTTGACAAAAGTGTTTTTGAAGCCCAGAGAAAATGGGCTTGCAGACAGGGAAAAAAACTAGCTTTAATTATCGCGGAAATATTGCTGCCCGCGTTTATTGAATTCCATCGATTGCCGATTAACAAAAAAATAGACCCGAGACTAATAGAGAAGTATTTTCTAGGCCTACGAACGAAGCTCGCTCGTTGATTTAAGTAATTCAAAAATGGTCTCTTTGTAATCCGTTAATGTCTTTTCTCGATGCACATCAACAGGTTTCTCAAGGATGGCGGTCTTAGGAAAGAGTTCTTCCGTAGCTTCATTCCACTCCCCTTCTAATTCGCTATTCTCCAATTTCAGATAATCGAGTTGCAACATACGTACTTTAAACGCAAATTCTTCGTCTTGTTTGACCAAATGGAGAAATGTAGTTCGTATTTCAGGTTCGATTTCGGTCTCACCCTTTAGGTAGCCTTGGTAGTATAATATAAGAAGGTTTTCGAGTTTCTTTTGAAACACATCGCTTGAAGCCGAAACTTCTTTATTCCTAGCCTTTATTTCGCCGATTTGTACTTCTTTTTTACTTAAATCATTCATGTGCTACAAATACCATTAGAATCTACGTGCAAAAGTTTCAAATAGCCAATTCTTTTGAAACAGGTCTATCATTACATTCAAGGTTTGGCGGCTAAAGAATGAAAAGAAATTCAGATGCGACACTAATAGTCGCAGCTGTTAAGCAGGTAGTTTTTCTTTATGGTATACTATTAAAAGTTGGTCAATACTCTAAAATTAACCAATAATTACTACTTATACAATTTGGAGTAGACCATGGCAGCGAGAATTCCTGCGGAACCTGCACCTGATTTTGAGGGAATAGCGGGAGCACCTTTTCGAGTTAGAACCCCACCATCATTTTTCACATAGCCTACCCAAACCACTATTATTTTTTGACCGTCGCTAAGCACCGTCCAGCCATCTTTGGCTTTTCCGGTGGTGCCTGTTTTGCCGTAGTATTGGCGTTTTTTTGGCAAAAAGGGAAGTAATCGATGACAAGTGCCACCAGCCTCGAAAGCGAGGGGCAACAAGCTTTGAATGCTGTTGGCACTTTTCGTAGCATAGAGCGTTCTACGTTTTCTTGAGCTACCATCGAAAATTGTATCTTGTAAATGGGGGTCTATAATGTATTTCCAGGGAGTTAGAGGAATCGCCTCGCCATAATTAAAGAGCATTTGATAAGCTTGGGCTACTTCCCAAGGTGTCATCGTTTTGGTACCCAAAATATAGGACTCTCCCAAACTGTATGACGGATTCGAAGACACATTGAGCTTTGCCAATTTATCCTCTACTTTTCGAGCCACTTTTAAGGGGTCCGCATGTACACGATAATTCACAGCCCCTTTATTCAAGCTATATTTCAGCACATCACCTACCAGTACTTCTTTGTTCAATAGCTTTTTTCCCGTATTGCCAGGATTGTACTTGTATTCCTTTAAATCCCCATTAAACAGACTTGTGTTTTCATCAAAATCATAGTTCTCAAAAAGCTCTAAGAAAACCAGCGGTTTTAGTACTGAACCCACCTGAAAGCCTTCGCCATAATCGACAAAATTGGCCATGGCACCACTGTTTTTTCGATTGCCCAGTGTAGCTTCTATTCGCCCTGTTTCTATATCGATAGCGATTAGGGAGGTTTCTAAATCAAAGCCATTTACGGACAGACGAGAACGATTGTATTTTGTAAATAAGTCAACAGCACTTTGTAATTTCTCCTGATTCTCGTTGGTAATCGAAGACACATATTGCGTAGCAAAACGTTCTTTTGATTTTCCGCGGTTCGCTCTTAAAAAGTTCGTAAAGGCTGTTGTTTTTCTAAGACTATTTCGTTTGGCGAAACGCAACTCCATGGCCTGCATGTTTTTTAATTTCATTTTATCTACTTCATCTTCCACAATGAGATTGAAATAGCCCAAAATGTTCTCCTTGATATCCTTTTGATTTGCAAAGCGGTCATTGCAAAGTGCTTTTAAATCACCGGCCCCTTTTAAGGTTTTTACTGTGAGCAGCATTTCCAAATCATTCAACTCATGTGGGGCTAGATTGAAAATGGCGTAGGATGCTAGAATGAGTCCGGAGAAGTCACGTTCGTACCAAAAGTTACCTGAGTAGTTGGTATAGGCCATTAGTATTTCCTCGGGACTTGCAGATTTCACCATTTGAAAAGCTGCAAGCTGCTCGCCATACTTCCGGGAGAGGTAGATGGTGCCTATGCCTTCCTTTTTATGAATCGCATTTTTCAACAACTGCTGGGGAATATTCGAACCGCCATCCGCCTTTCCCTTAAACAATCGGGCAATCCCTGAAAAGGACATTCCATAGACGTTGTCCTTTCCGAAGCCAAAAAAATTCTTGCTCTCCACTTTGGTCAAAAAGTAAATGTAGTTCTCCGGAAGTTCCTCATAAGAAAGTATCGGTACAATCGGAAACTTATTCAACTCTCCATTCTTGTTGAGCTCTTCTAACTCTTCCGCTTTTAAATGATTATTAAGTACGGTCTTCTCCCCAAAAACAGCCAATAATTTATGGTCTTCATCCCTTACGGAAGAAATAAAATTGGCATGGGGTTCCATCTTCATTTTCGACGGCCAAACCACATGAAAAAGTATAAGTGCTAAAAAAACACCTCCAACAACTGCTATTGCTTTCGTCCAATCGTTCATGCTACTTTTCGTTTTTCAAAGTCAGAAATAAATTTGATGAGGTGATAGATTGCAGGACTCACCCATCTCCAAAAAACAACGAGAAGGCCACCGTTAAAAACCAAGGAGATGAAGAGTCCTAATTTGGATGGAGCGTACATTCGTATATAAGCGGGCAGCAAAAACAAGGTTCCTAGCGCCACGAAAAAGACAAGCATGTTCTTCGTCGATTCGAATACTCCGGTAAGCCAATAAAAACGAATCGATAATACTTTTGATTCCAAGGCCATTTTTACCCAAGGATAATGAAAATGCAACCAAGCTGCAATAAAGAGACAGGCCGTAAAATGAAGCCTCGCGATAAACACAGCAAAGAAATTATGGAAGATACGCCAACCACTATCAAAGGTTTGAAAGGGGTAGGATACATACAAAAGCGTTTCAAAAAACATAAATAAGCCTAAGCACATAAATTGCAATTTCAATCGGTCGTGGGAGAGGTTATAACTTGATGTAATATTTAGTTTGCTAAGGCAAAAAAGGACAGCATATAAACCCGAGAAATAGGAAATCGCATGAAGTCCGAAATAGGAAATCGGATATTTGATATTGGCCAAGGGGGAAAGCAATTCAGAACCAAACCAATAGACATTGTTCATCAAGATATTGTATTCGATAATGCTGGAAGAAATGCTTAGACACAATGCCGAAAAAAGCAATTTGCTAAACACAAAACACAGTAGACTGGTGGCCATTCCGATAAGCAGGACTTTCAAAGTCCCCCAGCCTTCTTCCTTTGCCACCTGAACGTTGAACCAGTTCTTTCGTGGAATATAAAATAAAACACAGGCTACCAGTGCTAATACGATTAGCAAAATATATACGACTACTGCGGGCATAGCTAGATGGTTGAGATTCCGTCGGCAAAAGTTACATTGAGTCCCATGTGTTCTTCAAGGGCGTATTTCCAAAAGGCGCGTGCTTTATGCACGACTCCCGAATTTTTGGGTTCAGACATTACGATAAAAACAACTTCACGGTCCGCCCCTTTTCTTACACGATCAGGTAAATAGTAGCTAACCATTTCGGTATACGTTTTTTCCATTTGCTCAGGCGTTGTGGGTGGATTTTTATAAAAATTCACCACTGGATTGTTCTCAATTAAATCGCTCACCACGATAATGGTACCATCGGTTTTGTTGATGGCTTTCATTAAAGTCGGAAAGAGCGAAGTGCTTTCCATTTGATTGATAGAATCCAAACTTTTGAGATTTTCCTCATGGGAGGCATAAAAATCGCGCCACCCGATCACCAACTTATTTCGTGCCTTCCCCCAGTCGGTATGTGAAAGAGCCGTTGAAGTAGGGTTGTAATAACTGTGGGTAGAAATAATTCCGAAATCGTAATTGACCGTAAAGCACTTTGGACTCTCCGTCAGACCCAATTCTTGATTGATTAGGTATTCAAAATTCTCCTTGCGCAGTTCATGCTTCGCTCTATCGATTAGTAGTGAATCTGTGGCATCGACCAAAACCGTGATGTTTTTGGTGGTAACCTCTTTGCACTCCGTTTCGCAGCTTGTGAATAGTAGTGTTGCGATTGCTAGGGTGCTTAATATGATTTGTTTTTTCATTTTTGTTTTTTTTAAATCTTTGTGCCGTGAAAGTATCTGTCAGTTCGAGCGGAGTCGAGATGCGAGAGCGGCCTCAGTACCGTGATGGTTCTCGACTCCGCTCGAACTGACAGTGTAGTTACAATTAACTCTACCTTCACACCTCCGTAAAATCAAACTTTTTCCATTGTATAATTTGATTGCCATCGCAATAATTCTCAAAATGCTCGCGATACTTGCTGAGTTCTTCAAAGGAATTGATTTCCAAAGTGCTCAGTTCTTTTTCGCATTCCCCGATTTTTTCGGAAACACCATTTGCTTTTTGCTCAAGTACCGTCACATCACCTAAAATGCGTTTGAATTCGTTTTTTCCTATTTCGTGGGATTCTATTAGTTGATTTTCCAACTTCTTAAGACGTTTGAAGGCTCCTTTAAGTTCGCGGAATTTCAAATCTAAATCCATTTGTTGTGGGGACTTTTCTTTTATGGTTTCTATTTTTTCCACTATGGGTTTCTTGACTTTCACCTTGGCATCGGCACGATTGTAAATACTCTTCACCGCATTGGATAAGAACAGGGCCAGCGTCACCATCATGACCGCACCGAGAATCAGGAATCCGTTTTTGATAAAAAAGTCGGTGAAGGTAAGGGTAACATCCAAAGCTTGGGATTCGAAGAACCATTCCATCACCGTAAAGGTCAGTATGGCATAGACGCTTAGAATCAAAAGTGTAGGAAGCCATACCCAGCGCAACGGAATCTTTCGGGAGGTCAAAAAACTAGCAGCAAAGACGATGGGAATAAAAAATACGCTCCGCAAAATAATCTCTGGAAGGTCATGGGTTTCGGTCAAGATGTTGTAGAACAACACCCCTTCGCCGAAAATGAAAATCACTTCGATAACATAAAGTAACCATATTGGTATTCTCTTAGGGCCGTCTTTGGTTTTCACTTTCGGTTTCGGTTGTTCCTTCACCGGTTCGAAATCTTCAGCACTGTTGATTTCATCAACATTATACTTGCTTTCTAGGGTATCGCCATTGAGTTGACAACGACGAATATGGTTTTTGATGTCCGTTTTTTGATGGGTGATGAGCCCTTTTTGATGAATTAGCTCTTGTTCGATAGCCGCTGTATTGGACTTATTCGACGCAACAATCTCTTTGGAGAGTTGCCCCTTTACAATATCCATTTTACGAATATGGTCGGAGAGGGATTCGCCCAGTTCGCCGATACGTTCGTTCAGACCATACTTTTGGGTTTTATACCCATTGATAATCTTCTTTTCGTCCAAAATAAAATCTTCCTGTGGCAGCATGCCCAGATTCGCTGAGCGATAGGCCATATTCTTTAGCTCTTGATTTGTAAATACCATGATGTTGGGTGTTTAGTGCACGGTGTTACGAATGCAGCATTAAATAGAGCTCAGTTTCTAGCGAAACATTGGGGCCTTTTGTCACAGGTAGTGGCACTTGCTCGCCATTTTCAGCTTGATGAATTTCTGAAAACAGCGTGTCCATTTTTGTTTCATCGTAGGCGATAATGGGCTTGCCCCAAATCGACTGGTCCTTTTTGAAGAGATTTCGTCCTAATTTCATACTAATGTGTTTATGCGGTTTTTAGGTATATCGCGCAAAAAGAAATTTGGGGACATTTTATTTTTAAGAAACAGAAAACCTATATTCATGCCTTCATGAACCCAAAACAAAAAATAAGCTGGAAAACGGCGGCAGCTTTGGTCATCTCAAGTATGATTTCCGCCGGGATGTTTGCTGTTATAAGTGGTTTTACTTATGGCGTTTGAGCCGCGAATCTATATTTCTTCTCATCATTGTGAACCTTTCCTTTACGTGGTAAAATGCTAGAAAACTTTGGCTTACCTATCGAAGTTGCATGAAATTGTGCTAATTTGAGGAGCAAAATACCGTATGTCAACCAGCCGCAGAAATTTTATAAAAACCTTACCTCTTGCTGCACTTATACCGCAACAGGCACTGAGCAGTATCACCGGGGGAAACATGAACGCTTTGGCCTCCACCTTTTTATTGGAAAACATCAATGAAATTTATGATAAGGCCATTGTCATCGATGGTCTTGTTATTACCCGAAATTGGAATGAAGTAGCGGACAAGGCACTTGTAAAATCGGGTTATACCGGTTTTAATGCCTCATTAGACTCTCGCAGCCTCCAAAGCGCACTCGCTTCGTTGTCAGAATGGCATTTGCGTATCAAAAACAACCCCGATCGGTTTATCAAGGCAACCAGTGCCGAAGATTTTATCCGAGCTAAGAAAGAAGGCAAAGCGGCAGTAATGATGGGTTTTCAGAATACCACTCCGCTTGAAAAGTCCCTAGACAATATGGATATCTTGTATCAAGCAGGTACCCGATGGATACAGTTGACCTATAATCCGCGCAACTTAGTTGGTGATGGTTGCACCGAGCGCACCAATGCGGGTTTATCTGATTACGGGATCGAAGTGGTCGAACGAATGAATGATCTGGGTATAATCGTTGACCTATCCCATTGCGGTCAGGCGACAACTAATGACGGTATCAAATTCAGCAGGAGTCCTGTTTCCATTAACCATTCGATGTGTGAAGCCCTACATAAAAATCATCCCCGTGCAAAAACCGACGCACAAATTAAAGCCATGGCGGATAAGGGCGGCGTACTAGGTATTATATGCCTCGGCTATATGATCGGACCTAATTTAGGCACTGAAACTACCTTAGAAACGTATATGGACCATATTGAACATGCGGTTAAGATTGGGGGAATAGATCATGTGGCTTTGGCAGCTGATTTTGCCGTTCAAGGGTTACAAGCAACAGGGGCTACAAAAGAGAATTGGTATGAGCCGAGACTAACGCGATTCAAGCCTTCCTATAAAGTGCAATGGCCACCTTGGATTCCAGAATTAGATACTCCAGATCGATATCGAAATGTTGCCCGCTTACTAGACCAACGAGGCTTCAGCACAGGCGAAATTGAAAAAATATTAGGTCAGAACTGGCTGCGATTTTTTAGAGAGACATTAAAACCCTAAATGCTGATTTTCCATCGAAAATTTAAAAGATAGTATGCGTATAACTTTTTTACAATTCAATATCAAAAGACTCCAACAATTATTAGCCCTCCTACTCTTGATGATTTTATCAGGATGTTCCGAAACTCCCAGTCCATGGGAAAACATCGATGAAGAAGGTACATTTTTGATTTATCGAAGACAATCACAAATTGGTGAGGAGTCCTATTCCATCAAAAAGGAAGGGGTATCTATTCGGGTCAAATCACTACAAGGTGAAAACGAGCGTGGAAGAATTTCAGGGGTGCAAGCTGAATTACAATTGGGGATGAATCTATCGCCAATCTCCTATTTCAGTCGAAGAATTGTTGAAGAGGACACGACCAATATTTTCAAAATGGAATTGAAGGCTGATAGTGTTTCCGTTTGGGAAAAGCATTATGATGTCGTTACTCATAAAACTCCTGACAATTTTTTTCCGTTGCACAGCACCATTCCCGCGGGCATCGAAATCATGTTGTATCAATATATATTCCAGCAGGGAGGTGATCTCAAAATTCCAACCCTCCCTCGTGGTGAAGTTTCCATGTTACATACAGGAACAGATATTGCCAGCATTGCTGGTAAAGAGGTGCGGCTTGACCGATATGTGGTAGAAGGAATTAATTGGGGTGGTCGCACGATATGGGTCGATGCCGATAAAAACCTAGTAGCACTTGTAAAGGCAAATACACAAATAAGGGAAGTTATCAAAAAGGGCTATGAAGAAGCTATGCCTCTTTTTATAGCCGGGCATGCAACAGAACAACTAGATGCGCTGAAGGAATATACCAAAGCCTTACAAGGAGAACAGTCTAAACGCGTTGCTTTGGTGGGTGGCGATGTAGTTGATGGTTTGACCGATGCCACTCAAAAAAATATGACTGTACTCGTTAACGATGGTAAAATTACAGCGATAGGAAGTCGTTCAACTGTAGCGATTCCTGAAGATGCCAAGGTTATTGATGTTACCGATAAAACACTAATCCCAGGGTTGTGGGATATGCATGCCCATTCCAACCAAGTACAATGGGCACCTGCCTACTTGGCGGGTGGCGTTACAACCATTCGTGACAATGGCAATGAAATTGAATTTGCAACTTCATTTCGCGATGGAATCGCCAACGATAGTCTCCTTGGTCCTGATATTTTATTGGCAGGTATGACCGATGGAGCTGGGGCCAAAGGAAATGGAATTGTTCGCGCTACCAATGCCGAAGAAGCCCGAGAAGTGGTTGACAGGTATTTCAGTAAAGGTTACAAACAAATAAAAATATATAATTCGATAACTCCCGATGTACTCAAAGTACTGACTGAAGAAGCGCACAAAAAAGGAATGACCGTAACGGGGCATGTGCCCGCAGCAGTTGGCACCACCGCAAATGCTATAAACCTAGGGATGGATATGTTTAGTCATGACAGGGCCATTTACTCGGCATTATTTCCTGAAAAATCAAAAGTTCAGGCCGTAAAAGATCTATTGGAAAACCAAGAAGTATCTACGGATCGCATTCAAAAAGCGATTGACTTTTTTTTAGAAAATAAAATCACCTTAGACCCCACTTTGAATATTCGAAAAATTCTTAACCTTTCTGAGGGCAATCCATTAGAAACCATAGAACCTGATGCTGGTCGTATCGCTTATGAGCTTTGGGAGGGCAAAAGACTTCGGAAAGGAAAGCGCCCCGAAGCCTCAAAAAAAGGAATAGCGCGATATACCAAAGGCGCTGAAATCGTTGGTCATTTATTTAGAGCAGGGGTTCCGATTGTGGCGGGAACGGATAATTTCGTTCCTGTTTTTGGATTATATCTGGAATTAGAAACTTACAATACCTTAGGAGGTTTAACCCCTTTTGAAGCGCTACAAACGGCTACAATAATTCCTGCAAGAGCGATGGGTATGGGCGCAGAAACGGGAACTTTAGAAGTTGGCAAGCAGGCGGATATCGCGATATTGGATAAGAATCCTTTGGAAAACCTATCAAATATTAGAACCGTCTCTGCGGTACTTACCAATGGCAATTATTATCAAAGTAATCCTTTATGGGAGGCCGCCGATTTCGAACCAAGAAAAAATTAATCCACCTAAAATAACCATCTTATGAAGACCTTTTATCTATCCTTACTATGTACGCTATGTTTTATATCCATAGGGCTAACGCAGTCAACACCAGAAGCGGATTATGACCCTGAGGCAAAACTTGTGGAACTCGGTATTACCCTTCCTACGCCACCACAACCCGTTGCAAATTATGTCAATGGCGTACGCGCTGGTAATCTAATATTCTTAGCTGGGAAAGGACCGCGTTACGCAGATGGCACAGAGATTACCGGAAAACTGGGGCAAAATATTTCTATAGAAAAAGGATATGAAGGTGCGCGTTTGACCGCCATTAATCAACTCTCGGTTCTCAAGGATATGTTAGGCAATCTCAACAAAGTAAAGCGCATCGTTAAAGTATTGGGAATGGTGAATTGTGATCCGTCTTTTGTAGATCAACCAAAAGTCATCAATGGCTTTTCAGATTTGATGGTAGAAGTGTTTGGAGAGAAAGGTAGACATGCTCGAGCTGCGGTAGGTATGGCATCGTTGCCCAGAGGACAAGCTGTAGAAATAGAGCTGGTGGTAGAGGTATATGAGTAGCTCTATAATCTTATGAACCCAAAACAAAAAATAGGCTGGAAAACCGCTGCTGCTTTGGTCATCTCCAGTATGATTGGTACTGGGGTATTTACCAGTCTGGGCTTTCAACTAGTCGATATTCAAAATACCTGGAGTATTGTCTTGATTTGGGTATTAGGTGGCGTATTCGCTCTCATAGGTGCATTTACCTACGCCGAACTCGGCACCAATTTTGACGAATCAGGCGGGGACTATATTTTTCTTTCCAAATTGATACACCCTTTGGTAGGCTATGTCTATGCTTGGATATCATTGACCGTAGGTTTTACAGCCCCAATTGCGATTTCAGTGATGGCGATGAAGAGTTATTTGAGTCCTATCAATCCTTCGCTGTTCAATGATTGGTTTGGGGTGGCGGTCATCTTGATTTTAGCTGCTATGCATTCCTTTAGTATTGGTCAAAGCGGGAAATTTCATAATATTTCCACAGCCATCAAAATCGGATTTCTGCTGCTTCTAATTACTCTTGGGTTTGTTTATGCCCCTGTTCAAGAAAACGCCATTGACCTGAGTAGCTCATGGCAAGAAGAAATTTTACTGCCTGGTTTTGCGGTTTCCTTATTGTATGTTACCTATGCCTATACCGGCTGGAATGCAGCGGCCTATATTGTTGACGAAATCAAAGATGTGCGGCGCAATTTACCCAAGGCTTTGATTATCGGTACGGTTTTCGTGACCCTGCTCTTCGTGCTCATACAAGTGGTATTCTTAAAACACGCCTCGGTAGAACAGCTCTCCGGAAATGTAGAAGTGGCCTTTATTGCCTTCAAAAACCTATTTGGTACGGAAGGCGGTCGTTGGGTCAGCTATTTTATCGCCATTCAGCTCATCGCCACCGTAAGTGGGTATCTATGGATTGGGTCTAGAGTTACTTTTGCCATGTCCAAGGACCATTCGCTATGGCGTAAACTATCCGTAAAAAATACGAATGGCATTCCCGTTCGCGCCCTTTGGTTTCAGGCTGGGGTGAGCATTCTCCTCACCATGACCGGTACGTTTGAAGAAGTATTGTTATATGCCAGTTTTGTACTGCAGCTTATGGGAACCTTAACCGTTGCCTCTATCTTTTGGTTAAAGGGAAGAACCGGTGCTTATAAGAGTCCATTTAAACCATTGCTACAAATCGCCTTTATCCTTTTCAGTATATGGATATTGGGCTATATGCTTTTTGAACGGCCTAAGGAAAGTACAATTGGATTGCTTTTTGTAGTCACGGGAATAGGGACTTACTTTATGTCGAAGCGGAATTCTAAAGTACGAGGTACGGGGTGAGAAATACGAAGTGGGAATAATACATTGTTGAAGCCAAATACTGGTATTCAAAAGATAAATATCAGACTGGGCCTTTAGTAAACTTATCCTGGAAAAGGCATTTCCCCGTCCAATACTTTATCTGAAATCACAGAAGATAAAACAAGTGACGTAGTCATTTCGCCATAAGCGGACAGCCTACTATTGAGATTTTGAAGATGGCTGGGGTTTTTTACATAGCCCTTCATTTGCATACAATCACGCCCCGTTAGTTGATGGCACTCAAATATTTCAGGTACGGTATTGACAAATTCCATGAAATTTTGCGTCTGCCCGTACCGTACTTTAATAGAGATAAATACTGCTAAAGGATATCCTAATGCTTCAATATTAATCTTGGCGGTATAGCCTTCAATAATACCCAAATCTTCTAATTTCTGAATACGTTCTGAAACTGCAGGCGACGATAAGCCAACAGTTTTGGCAATATCCTTAACGGCCATTCTTGCATCCTTTTGTAACTCGGTAAGAATGGCCCAATTCAATTTATCTATTTGCATGATACCTTATATTATATGTTCAAATATACTTAATATATTTTTAATTATGTAAATAACACTAAATATTAAACGGCATTATTTATATTTAAGTTAATATAAATAGGTCAAATTAACTTTTTAACTAAAATAATACATATAACAATATTTAATTAATTATAAAGTACATATTACCTCATATTATTAATATATAAGTATAATATACAATCTAATTTTGAAGTATAAAATAATCAAAGCTTCATATTATGATTGTACGGATAATTCATATCAAAAGAAGGTTTCGCGAAGTAATTATAACAAGATTCTATAATCGGGATTCAAAATCAAGGGCTGTCATTAAGTTATTGGTGATGCTATTTTTTACAGGAACATCAATTTCTTATAGTCAAGAAGTATCTCAATTAGAGCAACAGTCAGACTCCAAAAAAGATTTTCGCAAAAGCCATGATTTTAGTTCAATTAAAAAGGTCGTAAAAATCACGGATAAGGTGGTCATAGATGGCTTAGTCAATGAGCCCTTTTGGGATACTATTGAGCCATTACATAGTACGCAAAAGGTGCCAAACGCCGGAAATGAGCCCACTCAAAAAACGGAAATTAGAATTGCCTACGACGACAAGTACCTCTATTTATCAGGAAGACTATTTGATACGGAGCCTAATAAGATAAACGCCAACGTTAAAAGGCGCGATGACCTTACTGAAAATACAGAATGGTGTGGTTTACTTATAGACACCTATAATGACCGAGAGAATGCGCTGGCATTCTTTGTTACCCCCACTGGAGCACGATTGGATATGGCTTTATCGAATGATATTGTAGGTCCAAATGCATTTAATTTGAGCTGGAATACCTTTTGGGATGGCGCATCGAAAATAACAACAGCCGGCTGGTTCGCCGAAATCAGAATTCCGTTTTCAAGCTTACCCTTTGAGTCCGTAGATGGTAAAACGGTTATGGGGATAACCACTTGGCGGTATCTCGCTAGAAATGATGAAACTGATATTTACCCACCGAGAGATCTTAGTACAGGTAGTTCATTTCGACCTTCATTAACCCAGCGCTTTGTTTTCGAAGACATTGATGAAAAAAAACCATTTCGCATTGCCCCTTATATTTTAACTGGTGGGGAAAGCAATAGTATACTCTCTGAAGATATGCAGCAGTACGAATCAGAGGAGGCCTTCATACGTGAAATTGGTTTAGATGCCAAAATCGGTCTTGGCAGTAATGCCATAGCGGATATCACCTTGAATACCGATTTTGCCCAAGTAAAAGTAGATGACCAGCAAGTGAATCTAAGTCGGTTCAATTTATTTTTTCCGGAGAAAAGACTGTTCTTTCAGGAAAGGGCCAGCCTGTTCGATTTCAATTTCGGAGCGTTCGATAAAGTATTTTATAGTAGACAAATAGGTATTGTAAATGGACGGCAAACTCGAATTTACGGAGGATTACGAACCGTAGCCAAATTTGGAAAATGGGAAGCCGGGTTCATAAACATGCAAACCGCCGCTCAAGATGATATCGCCTCGGAAAATTTCGGAATTTTTCGGATACGAACAAGAATTCTTAATGAAAACTCTAATTTAGGCATAATAGTTACCAATCGAACCGATTTCAAGGGCAACAATAATACGGTTTATGGTATCGACACAAACATCAAATTATTTGGCGAAAACTATCTTTCGGCACGATGGGCACAAAGTTTTGATAATCATTTTGAAGATACAGAATCCGACAATTCTAAATATTTTTTGCAACTAAATAAGCGTTCTCAAAATGGTCTTGTGTACACACTCAATTATGGCAGAACAGGGAAGGACTATCTACCCAAAATAGGGTTTGAAAGAAGATTGGATTACAGCCAATTAGGAGCAACGTTCGCCTATAATATATTCCCTAGTGCTGAATCAAAAATTGTTCAATACGGACCAACTGTGAGCAGTACATCTATCTGGGGGAATACCTCCAAAGTATTGGAATCAAGAAACAATCAGCTGGGTTTCCAATTACTAACTAAACTTGGATGGAACTATACGATTGCCGTAGAAACGAATAAAGAGTTTTTACTTGACCCTTTGCAATTGGCAGGGGGTATTACCTTAGATCCAGGCGAATATAATTTTAACTCGGTAAGTGCCTCCTTGGTAAGTCCTGTGGCACAACGCATATCATATGCCACAACACTTGACATCGGAAATTTTTATGATGGTAAAAAAACTACGCTTAGTGTAGCACCGTTTATGAACATTACTCCTGATTTTATCGTACAGGGAAGTCTTTCATATAATAAGTTGTCATTTAACAGCAGGAATATTAATAAAGACATTACACTTGCGAACCTCAAACTCTTATACACCTTCAGTACAAAATTAACAATGAGTTCTCAAGTGCAATACAACAGCTTAAGTAAAACATATGCAAGCAATTTCAGATTGCGTTATAACCCGAAAGAAGGCACCGACTTCTACCTCGTTTACAATGGAGATTTCAACCAAGATGTGGGTCGGGTTCAACCCTTTTTGCGAAGCACTAATTATCAGAATATTCAATTGAAGTATACCTATACTTTTCAGTTGTAAACGAATGCACTCGTAGTTGAATCAATTATACACGCTATGCTGAAGCCCTAGATGAATTATAATGCAACTAACTAGCAATTGATGATAGTCAATTTTCCAGTTAATCATTTTCTTTATATTTAAAGATTTTTCTTACATTATGTGAAATGTCATTGTTCATAGGAGATCTTGCAAAAGAAAAACTACTGGCGTCTTTTTTAGATGCAAAGTACATTGAGTTACAGTTAAAGTTTGAAAGAATTCATGAATTAAAACTTAAGAAGAAGGGTGTCGACCTTGTATATAAACATAAGGGCAAGCGATTTTATATCGACGAGAAAGCGCAGTTGTATTACCCGAATGTCATTCTACCCACTTTTACTTTCGAACTCTCCTATCTCAAGAAAGGAATTGAAAAGGAAGGTTGGCTTTTGGACGAGAATAAAATCACGACCCATTATTTTCTAGTAATTGGTATTTATACCGTCCATCCTACGGACTTTGAACAAGGGTTCACAAACGCAAAAATCATTAGCGTTAATAGAAACAAACTGCTAGCCTTTTTGGATAGCATTGGTTTGTCTTTGCCCAAACTGAAAACTTACAATCAAGAGTTACGGAATCAGAGGGAATGTCCTCAGAAGGTGGCCATAAATGAGTTATTCATTAAGACTCAAGGATGTCTTTTTTATTCGAAGCAGTTGGAAGAGGAGCCGATTAATTTGCAACTACGTATAGAGTTTTTAATAAAATCCGGAATTGGAAAAGTGATTTATCCCACCAAAAAGATAGGTTGAAAAAGGATTTTCTATTTTTGGGATAGCATCCTATTGTATGAATTGGAAAATCAGCGGTTTACTTCTCCTATTTTGTTTTCAGGTAGTCCTGGGGCAAAAGTCTGTGGCGGAATTAAAAACAACTTTAAATTCTAGCTCTTCAGATTCACTTAGGCTTGAAGCAGCTCTTAGTCTGTCTAAGCATTATGCAAGAGTTCACCTAGACAGTGCGCTAAACTATGCAATACAAGCTGAACAAATCGTTACGAGTTTAAAAAGTCAAACACAATTACCCCGGGTACGCCTGCAAAAAGCAGGTATTCTGTTATCAACACAAGATTTCGAAAAGGCTGAGTTGCTCCTCAAAGAAAATTTAAAAGAACCTCAATTAACATCTGAAATTCTTGCTAAAACTTACCAAAATTTGGGGAACCTAAATATTTATCAAAAGAACTATGACAAAGCTACTTCCCTATATCTGAATGCCTTAGAAATATACGAACAAGAAAATGATAGTTTAGGAATTGCTAAAGTAACTTCCAATATCGGCATTGTGTATAGCAGATTAAAAAACTTTAATGAAGCCATATTGTTCTTTGAAAAAGCTAAAAAACATGCTGAAGAAGATCAAGTATTAAAACTTCAGGTACTAGGGAACCTAACAGGAATTTATGGTGATACAAAAGATTTTGAAAAATCTATTATTACAGGTAAAGAAGCCCTTTCCCTTGCCGAAAAAATCAATAGCCCTATTTATATGGGATTCGTGTATTCTAACCTGTGCAATAGTTATTTAGGCGCCAAAAATTATGATTACGCTATTGAAAGTGCCTTGAAAGGAATAGAGATAAAAGAAAAACTCAAACAAAACACTGATATTCTGTTCAACAACCTTGGGTATGCTCATTTGCAAAAGGAAGAGTATAGTAAGGCCATTACATATTTGAAAGAAGTGTCTCCTAAGGCCGGTCCAACTTTAAAATCATTGGTCTATAATAACCTGAGTGATGCCTACGGTAATCTAAACGACCATAGGTCTGCATGGCAATTCGGCCAAATGCATAAGAAAATAAGTGATTCCCTTAATGGCATCATGCTACTGGAAAGGGATAGTATTAGCTCGGTAATTCGTAGGTATGAAACTGAAAAAAATGCTCAGGCCCTCGATTTACTCAACACAAAAAACGAGCTAAGTCAATCCAAAATCAAAACCCAACGCCATATGCTTTGGGCTATAGGTCTATCATCCTTCTTCTTACTGCTACTTGGCATTGTTATTTATAAAAATCAAAAAAGTGGTCAACAACTTAAAGCGGCCCTTATTAAGCATCGACTATTGCGTACGCAGCTAAATCCTCATTTTTTGTTCAATGCCTTAAATAGCATGCAAGGTTTTAATTATGCCGATGAAAAAAAGAAGTTATCCAATTATATCAATAGCTTCAGTAAACTAATGCGATCTATTTTAGAAAGTTCGGATCAAGATCTGATAACCGTTGAGAATGATGCAAATGCAATAAGAGAATATCTGACCCTACAACGTCTTAGTTCTAACGAAAAATTCGACGCCATAGTTTCGATTGCAGAAGACATAGATTCGCAAATCCTCATACCGCCCATGTTTACACAACCTTTCGTTGAAAATGCTGTTATACACGGAATGAAGAATCGGAAAGATGGCAGTATTAACGTCAGTTACCAGAAAAAAGGAAACAATCTCGTTTTTTTGGTGAAAGACAATGGTATTGGCTTTTCAAATGAATCATCTAATGATTCTTCTAAATTACATCGTTCGATGAGTACCGATATTCTTAAGGAAAGAATAATCAACCTTCAAAAAACAAAAGGGTATGCATGTAAAATGCAAACTACTTCCGACACATCCGGAACAACAGTTACTTTGACATTTCCATATTACCATAAGAAAATAGGGGTATCTTTAAATCATGAGTAATTTCTTCACATGTGTAATCGTCGAAGATGATATCAGCAGTTCGGATTTTATAAAGAATGTGATTGCAGCAAATTTTTCAGAGGTTACCATACTTTCTGCAATACCTTCTGTTCGGGAAGCTGAAAGGGAATTACAAAGATTAAAACCTGATTTTGTGATACTTGATATCAATCTTGAGGATGGCAACGCATTTACCCTTTTGAAAGAGTTGGATACTATATCATTTAAAATTCTATTCGTTACGGCCCATAATGAATATGCTGTAGAGGCCTTCAAATTCAGTGCTCTTGATTTTCTGTTAAAACCTATCTTTCCGGAAGACCTTATTATTTCTATTAAAAAAATAATCAACGAACTTCAAAATCAACAATACCACAAACAACTAGAGGCATTTTTCCATAATTACGGCAAGAACAATGACCAGAAAAAGTTGGTTTTAAAGAACCTAGAGGCGGTTCATATTATAAATCTTGAGGACATCATCTATATCAATTCAGATAATAATTATTCAAACTTCAATTTGAAGAATGGGCGAAAAATCTTAGTTTCAAAAACCTTGAAATCATTTGATGAGCGGCTACAAGAACAGAGCTTTTTCAGGGTGCATCAAAGCTATATCGTAAATCTAAAGTATGTGCTGTCATTTGACAAAAAAAAGGACATGATTGTACTCCTTGATGACATTTCACTTCCCGTAGCGCAAAGAAAAAGGAGCGCATTGGTCGATTTTTTGAATCGATGAATTAACCAACAAATTCAACGAACATTCATATTCTAATTAGAACCTATCGAATTCTAATTGGTTCTTCCACAACTATATCTATTACAGTAAATTAAGAGTTAGACATTATGCCAACAGTCATAAGACTATTGGCAACTTTTGGAATACTACGCAATGAAAAAAAAGACGATTTTTAAAATGCTTTTTATCCCCTTGGTTACGCTGGCGACAATTTCTTGTGATGATACTGAAGGAGAACTGGTAGCACCCTTACCAAATCCAGAATTATTGACTGACTTTTGGTTCGGATATTATCAAGAAGACCCCCTCACGAACCCTGAAGATCCGTTAGCCGGATTTATTTATTTGAAAATACCAGATTCTGGAAATTTTGAGGGAGAACTATATTTCTCCTACAGTGGTTGCGAAGGCGGTGTAGATATAGGTCGGGTCACAGGTACTGCCAGCAATGGAAATCTAGATGGGACTTGGTCAGGTAATGCAGATGGTAAAAATGTTGGCGGAGATTACCTTGGTCAGTTAGTTGGCGATGAAATGTATCAGGGAACTTATATCAATGACGCTGGTAAAGTAGAAATCGTTTGTGATGAGGATTTTAGCTATTACGTGGCGTCAAATGGCACATGGACTTTACAAAAGACAGGAAATAACGAAGAGCTGAATGCTACCGTTAATAAAGATTCCGATCCTATTGCTTTGAATTGGGATGCGGGAAACGGTTCTGGTTTAACTTACAGCGTTGTTTTTATTGATGCGGAATGTTTGGAACAAAATTTGGACCTAGAAGAGTGCCTCATGTGGAGTGGTATCTCGACAAGCAATTCCATTATCTATGGAGAAGGAATCGGTGAAACTATACCTGCACAACGGTTGGTTTCAGGAAACTCATATATCGCTTCTATTACGTGTATTAATACATCAGGCGAAGTCACCGCTTCGAGCAATATCACTTTTGTGCGATAAATAAGCGACTTGAACCTTTAAAAGAAAAGACATGAAATTAATTCCATTTTATATCGTATTGTTTTTAGCACTAAGCTGCAGCAAAAAAGATGACGATACCCCGATCGAACAGGATTCTGCCAAAGGTTTATTAGAAAATCTAAAAATCGATATTTCTGGCGAAGAAAGAGAATACCATTTATATATTCCTCAAAACTCTGAAAATGTACCCGTGGTATTTCTTTTTCATGGGAATAAAAGTGACAATGACCAGCTCATAGGTATCGGCGGATTATTTAATAGAGATATCAAAGCGCCTTATAAAGTTTGGTTGTCTATTGCTGAACAAGAAAATATCATTTTGGTAATCCCTAAAGGCTTAGAGGGTTCAACAGGGGATAACGGATGGAATGATTGTAGAAATGATGCTGGTGGCAATCCTGATTCAAATGATGCGCTCTTCAGTAGCACGCTCATAGATGTTGTTCTTGATACATATAAAGGCAATGCGTCTAAAGTTTATGCTGTGGGTACCTCAAATGGGGGGCATATGGCCATGCGCTTGGCTCATGAAATTCCGGATAAGCTAACAGCATTCGCCGCAATAGTGGCTTCCAACCCGGTTAATTCCCAATGTTCAAATTCCACCATGCCAATTTCAGCGCTTATCATGAATGGAACCGATGATCCTATAAATCCGATTGAAGGTGGTTTGGTCGGCTTAGGCGGCTCCAATCAAGGTAATAGAGGCGAAGTTCTCTCTGGTCAAGAAACCATTGACTATTGGGTTTCAAGAAATCAAACCGATACTACTCCCATCACTACTGATTTTCCAGATTTGGATAGTTCTGATAACAGCATTGTTAAGAAACATATCTATTCCAACGGAGCAAATAATACAGAGGTAGCTTTTTACGAAGTAATTGGTGGCGGACATACTGAACCAAGTATTGCTGAAAGATACACCAATGCCTTTAAAGCTCTTTTCATGGTAAAAGAGCAAAACGGCGATATTGAAATGGCTAATGAAGTGTGGGATTTCTTTAAGACTAAATAAAAACAATTTATGAAAAATATAATGGGTTTATCGTCTATGGAATTAGTTAAACATGGTCTCATTGCTTTGTTGATTATCGTATTAATTAGTAGTGGAAGCTGCTCAAAAGATAAAAATCAAGCAAATGAAGATGTCTTAGGAGAATTTAATGCAAAATGTATCAAACATGAGGGGATAGAACGAACCTACGGGGTGTATTTGCCCAATAATTTCAACAAAGGCAATGCTACACCTATGGTATTGGCACTTCATGGTGGCGGTGGTACCGGTAGTCGTTTCGAAATAGACGTTTCGGACGGAAGCCTAACAGCGGCAGCAGAATCAAGAGGAATGGTAATCGTCACACCCGACGGCATTGACAAACGATGGAATGATGGTCGTACAGAACACTTTGGCAATGATAGAATGTATGATGATGTCGGATTTATTGCTGCGCTTATCGACCGAATGGTTGAAGACTACGGAGTAGATCCCAATGGGGTTTACGCTACAGGAATTTCTAACGGAGGGCTGATGTCTTTTCGTCTCGCCTTAGATCTTTCCAATAAAATTACCGCCATTGCCCCTGTCACCGCCCAAATATCAAAAGCTGTCGAGTCAAAGGTTCCTGATTTACCTGTCTCTTTGATTTTGGTCAATGGAGTGGAAGACCCACTGGTGCCCTATGATGGGGGCTGTATTAACAATTTTTTTGATGAGGACGATTGCAGGGGAGAAGTATTATCTACAGATGAATCCATAGTGAAGTTCTTAGGCTTTAATAAATGTGCAACTCCTGGCGAAACAGAAGCTATTATAGACCAAGTGCCTAATGACGGTACCAGTGTAGAAATAACAAATTATAAAAGTTGTGAAGATGGTACTGAAGTCGTTTTGGTAAAGGTTACTGGCGGAGGTCATACCTGGCCAGGTGGAGCGCAATACCTTCCCGATAGAGTGGTTGGGAAGCTTAGTAAAGAGATTAACGCCAGCGAAATGATACTCGACTTTTTTTTAAATCATTCTAGAAATTAAGCCTCTTAGATGCGATGAAAAAAACAAGTGTTTTTACTTCAATTTTTCTATCGACCATGTTAAGCTACTCTCAAACAGTACAAGTGAAATCAAGCACCTTTGCACAACATGAACTAAATATGAATGTATTTAATGTAATTGTGTTTAAAGCTCCTAACATCTCCTACGAATATTTGGCAAATGAAAACATGTCTTTTGGGCTAGGATTTCTGTATAGAATTGACAGAGGCGAAGCAATGACGCTTGGTATCTTTTCTTATGATATGTTGTTTAGAAAGTATTCCATAACACCTTTTATTAGAAGGTATTTTTCGAGGAAATATGCTCGCGGCTTTTTTATTGAAGGATTTGGGATGTTGAATTCTGGTGACATTGCTAAAATAAGGAACTTAAATGATTTTCAAGTTCTTCAAGGAGTGAACGAGATAGAAGTTGTTACCTATCGTCATTTTGCTGGAGGCATTACTTTTGGCGGAAAATTTCTTATTGGAAATAAAGGAGTTACATGTGAAACCCATTTTGGATTTGGCTGGAACTTCCTTTTTGGGGAAAATTCGAGCGGGCTAGGAGCTGTATCCCGTGGAGGAGTGTCTATGGGATATCGATTTTAACGATAATACTATTCCTCGCTCAAAAGTGTGGGGGGGATAAAGATGATTGGGAGAAATATAAAACTCAGAAATAATACTTAATGATTCTCTTAAAATATTCAAGAAACCAAAACTATTTGAACTATGAAAAAACTGTTTGTTTATTGCTTACTTACTATTATGTATTCAAGTCTATTTGCGCAATCAGATGTTGAGAATGGTAAAGACTATGACCTTCTTCCGAGAATGCCAGATTATCATATCTATAAGTATTCTAACGTGGAATTCGACACTCATAAGTTTTACATTAATCGGAAACTTCAACCGAAGGAAGGGAGAAAATTTACAATTCGATACCGCCATAAAGATTGGGAAAAGGATGATGCCACTCGTCCCAGTAAACTTCAAATATTGAGAAACTACGCCCAGGCAATTCTCAAAGCGGGAGGGAGCATAATCTTTGAAAGATCTAATTATGAACACGGCTATTATACTTTTAAGAACAACGAACAAAAAGAAATTTGGGTACAGATAAAGCCCGGATATAAAGGAAAGGATTATTCCATTTATATCATAGAAGAGGAGGCAATGCGGCAAGATATTACAATAGATGCAGAGCTTATAAAAAACAAAATTGACATTGACGGAAAAATTGCTATCTACGGTATTTACTTCGATATTGGCAAATCAGAAATAAAGGCAGAGTCCGAAGCTGCTTTTGATCAGATTAGCGAATACTTAAAGGAAAACCCAGAAATCAATTGTTGGATTGTCGGTCATACTGACTCTGACGGTTCTTTTGGGGTTAATAGCAAACTATCTCTTGATAGAGCAGAAGCAGTAAAACAAAGACTCGAACAAAAATATGTAATCGACGCTCAAAGACTCTTTGCTGAAGGAGTCGGGCCGCTTGCGCCCATCGCAACAAACACTACCGAGGAGGGTAAAGCTCTGAATCGTAGGGTTGAATTGGTAAAAAAATAATACTCACAATAAATTTCTTGTGAGCAAAAAATCATATTAAAAATCTTTTGGTCCCAAAATAGTTGTTCATATTTCAATTAATCAGAAGCAACACTAAGTTGTTTCATAATAAAAACAATAGACATGGTAAGAAAAATAATTTCGGTAGTTCTCGGTTTAGCATCAGCAGTACTAATTTTCTTAATCGCAGAGAAATTGAATGCTTCTATGCATCCGTTTCCTAAGACCTTAGATTTCAGTAATTCCAAAGCGGTTAAAGAATTCTTTGATAGTCAACCTTTCCTATTTTGGTTAATCGTTTTACTAGCTTGGGCTATCGGTTCTTTTATTTGCGGTTTGGTAATTAAAATCGTAGGTAAGTCAAACAATAAAGTCTTGGCTTATGTTGCTGGTGGAATATTGACTCTTTCAGGTATAGCAAATATTTTCTCGTTACCTCATCCTACTTGGTTTATCGTAGTCGGCTTGCTAATATTTGTTCCTTTCGTTTTGGCTGGGCATAGGGTATTCAAACTTAAAATGACCGAAAATGACCAACAGTAAGCTTTTTGATAAATTAAAATCACTTCTGAAGATTTATGAACCTCAGCTTTCAGTTGTGCACGATAAGCCAACTAACTATTATCTCAACACAGCCGCAAATGAGAAAAATAAAAAGGGGGAATTCTTCGCTGCGGTTCAAGTGAAAAAAAACTACATTGCCTTTCATTTGATGCCCGTATATTACTATCCCGATTTACTTAGTACGATAGGAGATGATTTAAAAAAAAGAATGCAAGGAAAATCTTGTTTCAATTTTAATCAAGTGGAAGATGAGCTTTTCGACGAATTGTCCAAAATTATAACGCTATCCTTTAACCAATATATAGAATTCGGAAGGATATCGTTAAAATAAAAAAGAGAAGCTTTTCAGCTTCTCTTTGTGGTCCCACATGGGCTCGAACCATGGACCCCCTGATTATGAGTCAGGTGCTCTAACCAGCTGAGCTATAGGACCGAAAATCGGACTGCAATATTACCACTTATTTTTCATCGTTGCAAGCAAAAACAAACTACGATTTCTTTTGTTAATCCTTTATTTCTTGGCATAATTCAACTAAAACTCCATTCGCCGTCTTTGGGTGAATGAAAGCCACCAACTTATTATCGGCTCCTTTCTTTGGTATTTCGTTCAAAACCGTAAACCCTTCATTTTTTAGGCGTTCGATTTCAGCTACAATATCTTCTACGGCAAAAGCTATATGATGAACCCCTTCTCCTTTTTTGTCGATATACCTTGCTATGGGACTTTTCTCATTCGACGCCTCAAGAAGCTCGATTTTATTTGGGCCACTTTTGAAAAAGGATGTTTTTACTCCTTCCGATAATACCTCTTCAATCTTATAATGCGGCACCCCCAATAATTTTTCAAATAATTGATTTGAAGCATCCAGGTTTTTAACTGCAATTCCGATGTGCTCTATTTTGTTCATAATGCAAAAATACACAGTATTCTCCGTATTTTTGCCCCATGGAAACACAGCGGCAGAAAAAAATTGGTGGAGTCATTCAGAAAGATATCGTTGATATTTTGCAGAGGGCGGCGATTGATGGTGGACTAAAGGGAACGATAATCTCTGTGTCAAAGGTTGTTGTCACAACAGATCTTTCGATTGCCAAGGTGTATTTGAGTATATTCCCCACTCAAGATGCCAAAGAACTTTTAAACGGTATCAAATCAAATCAGCCTTTAATAAAGCACGAACTATCACAACGCACACGGAATCAATTGCGCCGTGTTCCAGAGTTATTGTTTTTCTTAGATGATTCGTTGGACTATATTGAGAACATTGAAAAGTCGCTAAAGGGAGAAGAGAACCCCGTGAAAAATCCAGATTTATTGGAGAAAAGAAAGAAGTCCTAATTTGAACTTTCCTTTTTACATAGCGAAACGGTATGTGCGTTCAAAAAGCACTCAAAACGCCGTTAACGTAATAAATTTTATCACTTTTTTGGTCATTGTCATTGGGTCAGCAGCATTGTTTATTGTGCTTTCCGGCTTCGCTGGATTAAAAACCTTTAGCCTTTCATTTACGAATGCCTTTGATCCTGATTTAAAAGCAGTTCCAGCGACTGGAAAGATTTTTTCCATTTCCCCAGAACAAGAACAACAACTTTCTGAAATAAGGGGCGTTGCTGTTTTTTCTAAGGAAATTGAAGAGAGAGTATACTTGAGACATCGTGAACAAGCTGATATAGCCAGTATCAAAGGAGTGGATGACAACTATATTACAACCACTGGAATTGATAGCATGATTTATTACGGCGAATGGAACACAAACCCGCAATATGGCGTCGCGGGAATTGGCATCATAAATAAATTGAACGTTACTCTGGATCAAGTCAGAAACCCTTTGCGGATCATAGCGCCAAAACCTGGAAAAGGCTCTATTTCAATACAGTCTCCAGATGCAGCAGCTAAACTTTATAATGAGTTGCCTTTGGTAATCAGTGGTATATTTCAAGTTGAAGAAAGCCTAGATAATAAATATGTCTTTATTGATCTTGAATTAGCACAAGCATTGCTTGAAAAAAACAATACCCAAGTCTCAGGGGTAAACTTCAAAATTATGCCTGAAGCTGATTTGTTGCCTATTCGAGAAAGAATTAAAAATGTTTTCGGAAACGAAGTTATTTTAAAAAATAGGCAAGAACTTAACGGCACGCTTTACAGAATGTTGAATACGGAACAAGTAGCTACCTATTTGATTTTTACTTTGGTTCTGATTATTGCACTCTTTAATGTGGTTGGTGCTATTATCATGATGATACTAGACAAACAACAAAACTCGAAAACCTTATATAATCTCGGTGTAACGGTTAGGGAATTACGACGGATTTACTTTGTACAAGGAATACTGGTAACCACCGCAGGAGGCTTTATCGGCGTATTACTGGGTTCATTGCTCATAGGTTCGCAGCTACTTTTTGGTTGGGTCAAAATAGGTCCGATTGACTACCCTGTTGAACTGAATTTAATTAATGTACTGATTGTTCTAGCTACAATTATTGTTCTAGGAATTATCGCCTCTAAGATTGCAAGTAGTAGAATTAATAAGAAATTAGTCTCTGCTGTTTAGTGAACGAATTGGTGATCTCCAAACTTTTCTAACACTTCTTCGAAAGCTTCAAAAACATCGACAGATTCATCACTAGTGACCATTTTCATGCGGTACTCTTTGAAGTTAGGAATTCCCTTAAAATAGTTCGTATAGTGTCTACGGGTTTCAAAAACACCCAATTTTTCACCTTTCCAATCAATAGACATTTGCAAGTGTCGTCGTGCTGCTTCAACACGCTCTATCATATTAGGTGGTGCTAGATGCGTTCCTGTTTTAAAATAGTGTTTCACCTCACGAAAAAACCAAGGATAACCAATACTTGCACGACCTATCATAGCACCATCAAGTCCGTATTCATCTCGCATTCGCATAGCGGCTTCTGGACTATCCACATCACCATTTCCAAAAACTGGAATATGCATTCGAGGGTTGTTTTTAACCGCAGCTATAGGCTTCCAATCGGCATTGCCTTTATACATTTGTGCGCGAGTACGCCCATGAATGGCAATTGATTTACAACCCACATCTTGAAGACGTTCAGCTACCTCAACAATTTTGATGGAGTTTTCATCCCAGCCCAAACGAGTCTTTACGGTTACGGGAAGTTTCGTATGCTCGACCATCGCTTTAGTCAACGAAACCATTAAATCAATGTCTTTCAAAATTCCTGCTCCGGCTCCTTTACTCACTACTTTCTTTACAGGACAGCCAAAATTAATATCAATAATATCAGGTTTTGAAGCTTCAACAATCTCAACAGATCGTAACATGGAATCTAAATTCGCTCCAAATATCTGAATGCCTACTGGGCGTTCTTTTTCATAAATATCCAACTTCATGACACTTTTCGCGGCATCGCGAATCAAGCCTTCCGAAGAGATAAATTCCGTATAAACAACATCTGCACCTTGTTCTTTGCACAAAGCGCGAAAAGGTGGGTCGCTTACATCTTCCATTGGTGCAAGCAACAAGGGAAAATCGGGTAATTGTATATCTCCTATCTTTGGCATTTCTGTCCAATCATTTTTGGGACGGCAAATTTACGGAATTTTAGAACTTCACCCCAACCTCAACCTTCTTGCCCTCACGGTCTATGATAACTTTGGTAACGTTTCCTTCTTCAAAAGTCGAAAGCGCTCGCATATAGCTCATCATATCAGTCACCAGACTATCCCCTAGCTGAATAACAACATCGCCTTTTTTCAGGCCTGCCTTTTGCGCCGGCTTATCATCACTTATTCCATCAATTCGCATTCCTTTTCCGTCAAACAGATAATCAGGAACAACGCCTAAGGCCACTTTAAAACGAGGGACTTCCTCACTCTCGTTTTTTGTCTTTTTAAATGTGAGTTTCGGGTCATCATCCAACTCCTTTATGATTTCATAAATGTAGTTTGAAATCATTCCCATTCCTTCATAATTCAATTTTTCATAATCGTCAGTAGGTTTATGATAATCCTCGTGTTGGCCTGTAAAAAGATGTAAAACAGGAATGTTTTGCAAGTAAAAGGAAGTATGGTCGGAAGGGCCGATTCCCGATTCATTCAACACCAATTTAAATCCTGTATTCGTACTGTTTAAAACCTGTGGCCAGATGGGGGTTGTTCCCGTTCCACTTATGGACAAGGTTTTATCTTCTCGAAGTCTTCCCACCATATCCATATTGATCATGTAGTTCGCTTTTGACAAATCAATCGTTGGGTTTTTGGTAAAATAATTACTGCCAAGAAGCCCCATTTCTTCCCCAGAAAAAGCCACAAAAAGGTAGTTGCTTCCGTTTAGGGAATCTTGTAATCTTTTGGCTAATTTCAGCATAACACTTACGCCACTTGCATTATCATCAGCGCCGTTATGAATCGCTGCGCCCTCCCGATACAAAGACCCTTCACCACCCAAACCTAGGTGGTCGTAATGCGCTCCAATGATAACTGTTTTTTCAGCTCGATTATCAATGTACCCGATAACATTAGTACCTGTAATGGTACTATCTCCGGTAACGAATTGTACTTCAGAATGTGGGTCCGTTCTAGGTTTGAAAGTAAAGGTTTGCAAATAAGTGCCTTTCTTTCCTTTAGGTTGAAGCCCAATATCTTCCATACGTTGTTGTAGATATCCAGCTGCCATAAGTTCTCCGTAACTACCCGTTTCACGACCACGTAAACTATCATTTGCCAGAATAGCCACATCCTCTTTAAGTGAAACTGCTTTCGGTTTTTCGGTTTTACAGGAAAGTATTGTCAATAAAAAAAGGAGTGGTAGAATATTTTTCATCTTTTTTGGACGTAGTTTTACATAAGCAAGCTCGGGGTTGGCCTCAGAGCATTTTAATTCTCGATTATCAAGTAAAATTACGCATCCTATGAACAAATTGTTAGCAGCTCTCGTAATAATTGCCTTTATAAGCTGTAAATCTGAACCAAAAAAAACAGAGCCCACAGCAGAAAAAGAAACTTCTTTAATGGCAGGAAGCGATACACTTATTTATCCGGAGGAGAAATATTTTAAGTCCATTCGGCAAATCACTTTTGGAGGAGATAATGCGGAAGCCTACTGGAGTTGGGATGACAAGCAGATGATTTTTCAATCGAACAACGAAGCTTGGGGCATGGAATGCGATCAAATGTTCTTGATGAATATCGAAGAAAATTTTGAAGACTCAAAACCACCCATGATTAGCACAGGGTTCGGGCGAACCACTTGCGCTTATTTTCTACCAGATAACAAACATTATGTATACGGTTCAACACATTTGGTCGATAAGGAATGTCCTGAAGCGCCTTTACGCAAAAACGGAAATTACGTCTGGCCCGTTTATGATTCCTTCGACATTTTTGTGGCGGATTTAGATGGAAATATCACGGCTCAATTAACCAACGAAAAAGGGTATGATGCCGAGGCAACGGTTTCTCCAAAAGGTGATAAGATTGTTTTTACTTCGGACAGAAGTGGAGATTTGGAATTATTCACCATGAACTTAGATGGTTCTGATGTCAAACAAATTACGGATGAATTAGGGTATGACGGAGGGGCTTTTTTCTCTCCTGATGGGACAAAACTAATTTTTAGAGCCTCACGACCAAAAACTCCTGAAGCCATCAAAAAGTACAAAGACTTATTGGCTGAAGGTCTCGTGGAACCTACCGAAATGGAACTTTTTATCTGCAGTGCCGATGGTTCTGATTTGAAACAATTAACCTTTTTAGGCAATGCAAATTGGAGTCCGTTTTTTCATCCTTCAGGAGAAAAAATACTTTTCTCAAGTAATTTTGAAGCAGAAAAGGGATTTCCATTTAACCTCTATTTCATTGATATTGATGGGAAGAATCTAGAACGTGTTACACACGGCGAAACCTTTGATGCTTTCCCCGTTTTTTCCAATAATGGAAAGTACTTAGCCTTTTCAAGCAACAGAAATAATGGCGGTACACGGGATACGAATTTGTTTATTGCTGAATGGCAGGAATAGAACTTCCATTCGAGCCCATCGTATTTGACATAAAAGTCAATATGCATTTGGTGCTTGAGTATCTCGCCTTCTTTATGGCATTTCGATATTATGTTATTCTTAGAAAGAAAAGCACGGATTCAATTTCGTCCAACAATCGACTCTCTATTATTATTGGCGCCATTTTCGGAGCGTTATTTTTCTCTCGCCTAATCGCTTTTTTCGAGAATCCCGTATTGCATTACGAACAAGGGTGGTTATCCATTTTAAACAATAAAACCATTATGGGTGGACTGTTCGGTGGATTATTGGGCGTTGAACTAGCCAAAAAACTTATTAGTGAAAAAAAGTCTTCAGGAGATTTGTTTACCCTTCCTATTATCTTCGGAATTATTATCGGGCGTATCGGATGTTTCTTAGCCGGAATCAAAGAATTTACCTATGGCATTGAAACCAATTCTTTTTTTGGAATGGACTTGGGAGATGGTTTTCTGAGACATCCTATTGCTTTGTATGAAATTGTGTTTTTACTCTTTCTTTTCGTATTCATAAAACAACTTCGGCGACAACCAAATCTATTTGAAAATGGAATGCTGTTCAAAATTTTCATGATTTCCTATTTTGGCTTTCGCTTCTTTATAGAGTTCTTAAAACCCAATACCTTTTTAATACACGGTCTAAGTAGCATTCAACTATTATGCTTAATTTGTTGGTTGTACTACAACAAAAACCTCCGAAAAGGAATTCTATATGCCGGAAAGAAATTACACCTATTATGATTTTACCTTAAGTCTTTGTCCCGATTGTTTGCGTCGTGTCGATGCCAAAATAATCTTCGAAAATGACAAGGTATACATGTTAAAAAACTGCAAGGAGCATGGCAGAAGTAAGGTGCTTATTGCAGATGATATCGAATATTACAAGAACATTCGCAATTATAATAAAGCTTCAGAATATCCCAAAAAATTTAATACAAAAACCGATTATGGCTGTCCATATGATTGTGGTTTATGCCCTGAACATGAGCAGCATTCTTGCTTAACGGTAGTTGAAGTTACCGATCGCTGTAATTTGACTTGCCCAACCTGCTATGCTGGTTCCTCTCCAACCTATGGAAGACATCGCACTCTCGAAGAAATTAAAAAGATGTTGGATGTTATTGTCAAAAACGAAGGCGAACCCGATGTGGTACAAATTAGTGGTGGGGAACCGTCGATTCATCCACAGTTTTTTGAGATTTTGGACTATGCCAAGTCCTTGCCGATTCGGCATTTGATGGTCAATACCAATGGAATTAAAATCGCCAACGATTTTGCTTTCGCAGAACGTTTGGCGACCTATGCCCCTGACTTTGAAATTTACTTACAGTTCGACTCTTTAGACAACGAAGTCTTACAAACCCTTCGCGGAGCAGATTTAGCCGATACACGTCTAAAAGCTATCGAAAACCTCAACAAACTCAATCTTTCAACCACTTTGGTAGTAACCCTGCAAAAAGGATTGAACGATCATGAAATGGGAAGCACCATTGACTTTGCCCTCAAACAAAAATGCATTCGCGGTGTAACTTTTCAACCCACTCAAATCGCGGGTCGTTTAGAAAATTTCGAAGTCGACGAAAATCGAATTACGCTGACCGAAGTGCGCAGAAACATCTTGGAACAATCTCCTATTTTTGAAGCAGATGATTTGATTCCAGTTCCTTGTAATCCAGATGCTTTGGTAATGGCCTATGCCCTGAAACTTGGAGGTGAGGTGAGTCCTTTAACACGATATATCAATCCTGATGACTTATTGAACGAAGGAAAGAACACTATTATTTACGAGCAAGACGAGCAATTGCATGGCAAAATGATTGAGCTCTTCAGTACAGGAAATTCCGTAGAAAAAGCCTCCGAGAACTTGAAAAGTATTATGTGTTGTCTTCCAGAAATTGATGCTCCCGAATTGGGTTATGATAATCTGTTTCGAATCATCATCATGCAATTTATAGACGCTCATAATTTTGATGTGCGAGCCATAAAAAAATCATGTGTACATATTGTAAATAAGGATTATAAAATCATTCCTTTTGAAACCATGAATCTGTTTTACAGAGATGATAAGATTGAACGGTTAAAAGAATTGCAAGAAGAAGCCTTATGATTACAGCAGCGCTCCCTTTAGAAATCTACATAAGCGATATGGAAGGCGCTGGCTTTATGGTGCTATTGTTGGTTCCTGTTTTATTACTAATAACTATTATTTTAGCAATTGCAAAGCAAAAAAAGCCTGCTAAAAAAGTTTTGATAGCTGCAGGAATCTGTACCTTAATCGGAGCAGGACTGTGCGGATTGGGATAATATAATATTGACTTAATGTTATGGGTAAATTAATTCCTTTAGAAGTTGGTAATTTAGATGGAATCGTAGTTCTGATTGTATTGGTAATGTTTGGCCCTGCACTCTTGTTTCTTATCATAGGTTTAGTAATTAGAAAAAAGAATTCAAAAGCTGCCAAAGTCTTTTACATCATAGCTGGCGTTTATCTTTTGGTAAGTTTAGGTATTTGTGGAAGTTTAATTAGCTGAAAATGAGACTCTTTTTACTAAATCAAGGAAACGATATGGGCAATTTGTATATCGCCCTATTGGTGATTTTCTGATTTTTTCACCTGAATCATCCTTTCAGTTATAGGACTTATTTTACGCAAGAAAAAGCCCAAAACAGCCAAAATACTTTTTATTATTGCCCGTGTTTATTTGTTAGTAGGACTAGGAATTTGTGGTATTTCGCCGCTGGTTCCTTAGAGATAAGGTTCATAAATTAAATTCTTCTTCGTTCCTCAACTCGCTTTGATTTTTTATTTCCTCGTATTCTTGTATTTCCAAACTTATAGCGAAATCCAATAGTCACTAGTCTATTCTCTTGGCGATGCAGCGTAGAATTGTTTTGATTGAGGTAATTACGTGAGGTAAATCGATTGCCTTGATTAAAGATATCTTGTACACCAAATGAAGCACTGGCATTTTTATTCCAAAACGTCTTTCTTAAACGGAAATCCAAATAATTATATGAGTCTGTTCTTGCATTGCCTCTTACTCTCGGGGCATAGTAAGCAAAATTCAAATCTGTAACTAAGCTCCTATCCTTTAGAAAGGTAAAACCATTGTTTAAGCGAATGAATCCACTCCATAATTCATTACTCAAGATTCGCCCAGTATCTAAATCCCTGAAACGCTCCTCGTTGTTGTAGGCGGACAAAAACAAATAAAATCCCCAAGCTTTTGAAATATCTTTATTTATGGTCAAATCAATTCCGTATCCCGAATTTGATTCAATATTCATACTAATAAATCGTAATAAGTTATTCGTATTATCTTGAAAGGTCTGCTGTCTATATGGGTTATTCCATTTTAAATAAAACAAGGCAATCGAATAGTCACGATTAAGGGTATATTCCGCAGAAACCCAATTGCGCGTGCCTGGCAACAAATCAGGGTTGCCTTCAGCTACAGAATTATTGCTTATGAATTGCTGAAAGGGATTGATTCTATTGTATCGTGGCCTCTCGATTCTCCTAAAATATGACAACTGGTATTGGTGTTTTTTACTCGGGATATATTGCACCGCAATTGAAGGGAAGAACTCTAGATATGAGATTTCATTTGGTCCATTTCCGGTATCTAGTTCCCCTTTTGTTTCGGTGTATTCTGCTCGAAGCCCCGTTTTTAAACTCCATAAATCCCATTTACCATCAAAGCTGGTATACGCTGCATAAATGGATTCGTCATAAGTGAAAACACCTGCTTCCGTTGGGTTGATTCCAGGTTGATTTCTATCAAAGCCCTCTTGCGAAATTGTACTTTCTGAATTGATGCCTGCATAGCGAAGACCAGCTTTAAGGCGGGTCGATTTTCCCAATGGAGTTATATAATCCGTTTCGATATTATACAAGTTGATTTTTTGATTTGACTGGGTGATAAAATCATTCTCTCCGGTTTGATTTCCGTTATCATCAAAAAAATCGGTATCTAAGTCTTGCCCTTTTTTTGAATCATAGTAAGTGAAGTGACTCCCAAAAGATATTTCGGCGCCCTGCTTCTTCAGTTTATGTACCCAATCTGCATAAAAAGATGTGTTCGTTTGTTTCTGGTCGGAGTCGTTGATTGTATTAAAACTTGAAAACAAGCTCCCGCCCATATTGTTAATTAACGTTTCACTGAAAGAAAATTGATTCAATTTGGGGTTAAAAACATTGATTGTGGACAGGCTTAGTGCATTTTTGTCATCGATATCGTAATCAAAAAATGCACTTAAATTGTGCCGCTTTCGCCTAGTGGTCAAATCTTGATTGGAAGTCCACATGGAGGCAGGAGTGGCATTTTCAGAAAAATTTGTGATATCAGTATATCTTGAAATTCTCTTATCATTACTAAAGCTATAATTCACCGAAAAGCTTGTTTTCTTTCCTTTAAAAAAGTGGTCGGTTCCTGTTGTATTTTTTGCAAAGACCCCTTGGATGAAATTGTTGAAAATGGCTCCGTTATAACCGGCAACTAAGTTCTTTTTCATTTTGATATCAATCAACATTCCTCCTTCAGCGCTGTATTTTAAAGGAGGGTTAGTAATGACTTCTATAGCTTCAACATTACTGGCAGAAGAACCTGAAAGTAAATTGATGATATCTGATTCAGGTATATTTATCTTTCTACCATTAATTAGAATTCCAATATTCCGGTTTCCCTTAATAGTAATAACACCGTTAACCACATTGACCGTAGGAGTTTGTTGCAGAAGCTCCCAAATATTACCGTCTGCAAGTGCTGTTTTTTCGACATTAAAGACCAAACGATCTACTTTTCGTTCTAGTCTTGGCTTTTCATAGGTCACCACTACTTCATCAAGTTGCTGGGATTCTTTAATAATTAGTGCTCCAGCATCAAAATCAGAAGAAATATTAACTGCCTTGTATTTAGAAACATTTTCAATATAACTTGCTTTAAGCAAGTATTCCCCCATGCCAATACTATTGAAGATAAATGCTCCTTTGTCGTCAGTGGAAGTTCCGTTCACTATTGTAGAATCCGTAGTTTTCAATAGGAGAACATTGGCAAAAACTATGGGGTTCTTGTCTTGGTCAAGAACGCTTCCAACAAGCCTAAATTCCTGTGAAAATGAACTGGTTGAAATACAAAATAATATGAAAAGAAAAATGTGGGATTCTTTCATCAAAGGGACAATCTCCTCAAATGTAACATAATAATGTTGAAATATCCTACGAAATTTGTGCAGTTTATCGATTTTTAATTCGTTGATAAAACAGTAATTGACCTGCTTTTGATATCCATAAAATTCCTTTTGAATTTACACTATCTTTGCAGCGCTGAATACCCAAGTATTCAAGTATTTCTAGAGGAAGAGAATTTATGAAGCACATTAGAAATTTCTGTATTATAGCGCATATTGACCACGGAAAAAGTACTTTGGCAGATCGCCTATTGGACTTTACAGGAGCTGTAACAGATCGCGAGAAGAAAGAGCAGCTGCTTGACAGCATGGATTTAGAGCGTGAACGAGGTATTACGATTAAGAGTCATGCCATACAGATGGAGTACACTTACCAGAGTCAGGAATATGTTTTGAACTTGATTGACACTCCTGGTCATGTAGATTTTTCATATGAAGTTTCGCGTTCAATTGCCGCATGTGAAGGTGCACTTTTGGTGGTCGATGCGGCTCAGAGTATTCAAGCACAGACCATTTCTAATTTGTATTTGGCCCTGGAAAATGATTTGGAAATCATTCCTGTTCTAAATAAAGTCGATTTACCGAGTGCTAATCCTGAAGAGGTTACCGATGATATTGTAGATCTTTTAGGATGTGATACTGAGGAAGTTATACCTGCTAGTGCAAAAACGGGTATTGGCATTGAAGAAATATTAAGCGCTATTATTGAGCGTATCCCTCCCCCAGAAGGTAATCCAGATGAATCATTGCAAGCACTTGTATTTGATTCAGTTTATAATCCTTTTAGAGGCGTGGAAACCTATTTTAGAGTTATCAATGGGGAAATCAAAAAAGGACAAAAGATAAAATTCGTTGCTACGGATAAGGATTATTTTGCCGACGAAGTAGGAACCCTAAAATTAACGCAAGAAATCAAACAAAGTGTTAAAGCAGGTGATGTTGGCTATTTGATAACTGGAATAAAAGATGCAAGAGAGGTCAAAGTTGGTGATACCATTACGGATGCCGCAAAGCCTACAAAAAATGCGATTGAAGGTTTCGAAGATGTAAAACCCATGGTATTTGCTGGCATCTATCCTGTTGATACTGATGAGTTCGAGGAGCTGCGTTCTTCAATGGAAAAACTACAATTGAACGATGCTTCATTGGTGTTCGCCCCAGAGAGTAGTGCGGCCTTAGGTTTCGGTTTTCGATGTGGATTTTTAGGGATGCTCCATATGGAAATCATTCAAGAACGCTTGGAGCGAGAGTTTAACATGACGGTGATTACTACGGTACCCAATGTTAGTTATCACGCTTTTACAAGAAAAAACCCAGATACGGCCTTGATTGTAAATAATCCAACTGATCTTCCTGACCCGTCAAGTATTGATCGGGTTGAAGAACCTTATATCAAAGCCACCATTATCACAAAGTCTGATTTTGTTGGTAATGTGATGTCTTTATGTATCGAAAAAAGAGGTCAAATCACGAATCAGACTTATCTTACTACTGAGCGTGTTGAATTAAATTTTGACATGCCTTTAGCAGAAATTGTTTTTGACTTTTATGACCGTTTAAAAACGGTTTCTAAAGGGTACGCTTCTTTTGATTATGCGCCTATTGGAATGCGAAAATCGAAATTGGTGCGTGTGGATATCCTTCTCAATGCACAGCCAGTTGACGCCCTTTCTGCTCTTATTCATGCCGACAATGCCGTAACCATCGGTAAAAAAATGTGTGAAAAGCTTAAAGAACTAATTCCCAGACAGCAATTTGATATTCCAATTCAAGCGGCTATTGGTGCAAAAATTATTTCGAGGGAAACAACAAAAGCTCTCCGCAAGGATGTTACCGCCAAATGTTATGGAGGTGATATCTCACGTAAGCGTAAACTACTCGAAAAGCAGAAGAAAGGTAAAAAACGTATGCGTCAAGTAGGCAACGTTGAAGTGCCACAAGAGGCATTTATGGCCGTACTTAAATTGAATGACTAGAATTATATCAATTGTAGTACGCTTTTCCGAAATCAGGACAACTTTTTAACATCCTTCTTTTACATAAAGGTCATAATTGGATTACTTTTGTTGTCCAATTTAACCTAAAAAGTCTCGCTCCCCGATGACAACCTATATAGCCCAATTTACGGCCAAGCACCGTATTATTCAAATTGAACAAAATTCTATTTTCACTTGGCGACAAGAAAGTGGAGAAATAGACGATGCCCTTCTTGAAAATAAAATCAAAAGAGAATCTGCGCTTCATTTTTACCAGTTAGTGGCTGGTAAAGACTATCCTGTTATACAAGACGACATAAGAATTACCGTTTGGAAAACACTGCCTTTTAATGGGTAATTAATACCTGATAGGTTTGTAATATTCATATCAGATAGCCAAGGGAAACATGCTATTTTCTTCTACAAGTAACACCTTCTAAATTTGGGTTATTATCAGGGTTAGCTTCTACTGCTCGAACAAGGTCCTCTAATGACGCGCCATTTTCGTTTGGTATGACCTCGCCATCTACAACAAAATTTCCATTCTCTTCGCAAACATCAATAGACTCAATTTCGTTACTGCAAACATAGCAGTTTTCACTCACGTCATCTTTCTTACATGATATTAGAATTCCAATTAAAAAGATGGCCGCTAAAAAGTTTACTCCTTTATTCATAATTAAGGTTTTAAGATTTTTAAACTCCTAAGGATTATTGAAATAAAGGTATGTTGTGAATGGATGCTGCGAAATACCCAGAATATTGTATTTTCTCCTACTGGTTTCCCCTTAGTGGCTTTCTACTTGTTTACTGCGAGATTCGAAAAGAATCTTATGTAGAAAAGATGTTTCAGGAGAAAGTCCATCTCAATTTTGAGATTGCGAGGTCTGTGTGTTTAGAACTTCAACGTCAAAAGCTTTTCCCAAATAGACCAATTTGTAACCCTCTTGAATATCACCAAACTCTTGATTAAATGAACTAATGATTTTTAAATCCCCTTGGTCATCCTTTAGAAATAAAGGAATAATATCTTCATCGGAATTTGTAATTTCAATAAGACCTTGATAATGATTGGTATCACTTAAATCTATTTCTTGAATCGCCGGGTATTTTCTTGTTGCTTCCATCAGTTTCATGAAATCATCTGTGTGTGAAAACAGACCCTCTTTCGGGTTATTTTCAGGGTCGTTCATTTCATCTGAACTTACCAAGCGGAATGAACCATGCTCTCCAAATTGTTTTTCAAATTTTTTGATTGCATAGGTATTGATATCGGCGTTTCCTGTAAGGGACATCAAATATCCAATATCACTTAGCTCGATATTATCTCCTAATGAATCGGAATAAATGTTGGCAGAAAAGGCTTCCAACCCTAATTTTTTCGCCTTGTTTATGTTGTTTTGATTACTGTCGACAAGCACGACATGACGGTTGTTTTTTTGCAAATAATCTCCCATTAAACGAGAAAACTTCGAGGCTCCAATAATCAAAATACCTTCAGACTTCGTTAAAAACACTCCGACCATCTTTGCGAAAAGCCTTGCGGTTGTTGCATTTAATAAGACCGTTCCAAGAACAATCATAAAAACTAATGGTGTAATATACTCGGCACCAACTTCTCCTTGTTTTAAAAGCTTTGAGCCAAATAAGGAGGCGATTCCAGCTGCGACGATTCCTCTTGGACCCACCCATCCTATAAAAAGCTTTTCATTAAACCTTAAATTTGAGTTCATTGCGCTAAGAAATACCCCTAAAGGGCGAATTACAAAAACAATAACTCCAAATAGTGCTGCGGTCTTCCAACTAAAAATCAATTCAAGATCACTCATATTGATATTCGCAGCGAGTAAAATGAATAAGATAGAAATGAGCAAAATGCTCAAGGATTCCTTAAAATACAAAAGCTCTTTAATATTCGGAAGTTCTTTGTTACCCATAACCATACCCATTACTACTACCGCCAAAAGACCTGATTCGTGGGCAAAGGCATCTGACATCACAAACACAAGCAGGACTGTAGAAAGGGAGGCAACATTTAGTAAATAATGCGGAATGAAATTCTTCTTAATTAAAAATGTAAGGGCATGGGCGAAAGTGAATCCAAAGGTGAATCCGAAAAGCAGAATTTTTCCAAATTCGATTAGAGCTGTTATAGTATAAGCCTTTCCTTCCCCAACGCTAATAAACTCAAAAACCAAAACTGCTACTAAAGCACCTATTGGGTCAATTAAAATTCCTTCCCATTTTAGTACTGCTGAAATATCCTTTTTAAGGGGGATATTTCTCAAAATAGGCGTGATTACTGTAGGACCTGTAACAATTATCAAAGCAGAAAACAAGAAAGAAATCTGCCAGCTTAATCCAAAAATATAATGGGCGGCAATTCCAGCTCCAAAAAAAGTAACGAGCGACCCCAATGTTATCAATTTGGTAATTACCGGTCCAACATTCCGAATTTCGGAACGCTTTAAGGTAAGACCTCCTTCAAAAAGTATAATGCTAATAGCCAGAGAAACGAAATAGTACAGTGCATCTCCAGGAAAAAGTCCTTTTTCACCATTCCAAACTGGCTCAATCAACTTATGTCCATCCTCGGTATATATCGATGCGATGGGGCCAACCAGTAACCCGATTAGAATCAATGGAAGAATCGCAGGCAATTTCAAACGCCATGCAAACCACTGTGCCACGATTCCTAAAATGATAATTCCAGCTAACTCTACCATATTTAGCTCTTTAGTCGAAAAATAATCATTTTTAAACTAACATTTATTATCAAAAACGCTAAGTTTTTTTAATTAATATTATGCTATCTTCCCGCTCTCTTTTTGGTTGCGCTTGATGCAAGCTTTTAAAGCCAAACGAATTGCTTATTTATTCAGAAAGCGCTGCCAAGGAGAAATAGATTCAAAATTAAATGTTTTGTAAACCCAAATAATTAAATGCATGGAAATTATACCAAAAAAGGGGTTTAAAGGTTTAGTTGAAAATTGGCAAAGTGATTTAATAGCAGCGGTAAGTGTCTCACTAATTGCTTTACCTCTTTCATTAGGTATTGCTTTAGCCGCGGGTGCACCCGCTATGTCAGGTATCATTTCGGCAATTGTTGGTGGAGTTATAACCACACTTTATAGGGGTGGGCATATCTCGGTTAACGGACCTGCTAAAGGAGTAATTGCGGTCATCCTTTTGGGTATTGCATTAATGGACGATGGTTCAGGGCAAGCCTTTAATTATGTTTTGGCAGCGGTGGTTGTTTCAGGTGCCATTCAAGTTGTATTGGGGGTATTGAAATTGGGTCGACTAGCTGACATCTTCCATTCTTCAGTGATTCACGGTATTTTGGCGGCCATCGGGATCATCATTTTTGCCAAGCAAATACATGTTGCCTTGGGTACACATTCTGATAGTCCGAGCATCATACAAAACCTCATTGATGCGGTTGTACTCTTACCTCAAGCGAATCCTTTTGTGGTGATTATCGCTCTCGTAGGCTTACTGTTATTATTGTTTCATTCTAAAATTAGTTATCGCTTTTTCCATTTTTTGCCTGCGCCAATGTGGGTCATAGCACTTTCTATTCCCTTTGTTTATTTTTTCAATTTCTTTGAGCAACATACCCTTTCATTCTTTGGAAAGGCCTATGAGGTTGGACCCAAATTGTTGTTGGACATTCCTGATAATATTATGGATTCTATAATGCATCCTAATTTTGGTAAAATTAATACCATTGAATTCTGGACAACCGTATTATCCATTTTTATTATAACAAGTATTGAATCATTGGCCATTGCAAAAGCAGTGGACAAAATTGATCCTTATAAACGAAAGACTGATTTGAATAAGGATTTGACAGGAATTGGATTGAGTACAATAGCCGCTGGTTTGATTGGAGGATTGCCAATTATTGCTGTGATTATAAGAAGTACGGTCAATATTCATAATGGTGCAAAGACAAAGTGGTCTAATATGTATCAAGGCCTGCTTTTGTTACTTTTTATTGTAGTATTGAGCCCAATAATGAGGCAAGTACCGTTATGTGCTTTTGCTATTTTACTGGTTTATACAGGTTTTAAATTAGCTTCACCTGCTGTCTTTAAACAGGCGTATAGTCAGGGAACCGAGCAACTAATTTTCTTTGTTGGCACGATGGTTTTGACCCTATATACAAATCTGTTAATTGGATTGCTCGGCGGATTATTTTTAGCCATGATCAGTCACATGCTGTTGGCTAGGGTGTCTATCCCTCAATTTTTTAAAATGGTTTATAGGTCAGGTTCAGATTTGATTGCGAAACCGGATGGTAGTTACGATTTAAAAATCAAAGGGATTGCGAATTTTTTAGGCATTTTAAAAATCGATAAGCTAGTGGCTCAAATTCCTTCTGGGGCCGATGTCAATATTGATTTGTCAGAAACAAGATTGGTCGGCATGACCTATATGGATTACTTGGTGGATTACTTAAAAATACAAAAGAACACAGGTGGTAACGTCATCATAAATGGATTGGATTCACATGTTTCATCATCTAGTCATAATAGAGCTTTAAAAATTTCTTTAAACAATTCTGCCACAAAATTATCTCCGAGACAAAATCGATTACAAAATTTGGCAAATGAAAAAGATTACCAATACGCGAATCAAGTAGATTGGGACACGAAGTACTTGAAGAATTTTCACTTTTTTGAAATTAGACCTATCGAACGCAAATCAAATTGCCTCAAGGGAACATTTAAAGGGTTGGATGTGTCTTGGGAAATTTCTGATGTAACTTTCAGTGAGGGGGCAGCTTTTACGGCCGAAACCTTTAATACAACCCTAATGATCTTAAAATTGAATAGAAAAATACCCATTTTCACAATGGAAAAAGAAGGTGTGCTTGAAAAATTATTTGACCGAGTAATGGCCTATACTGGTTATAAGGATATTGATTTTGAGATGTATCCAGATTTTTCTAAAAAATTCCTGCTTATGGGAAATAAAGAGTCTGAAATTCGCTCATTTTTTACAGATGACGTAATTCGCTTTTTCGAAAATCATCAGATTTATCATTTAGAAAGCAATGGTGAGGCATTGGTCATTTTTGATAAAATCAAATTGGCTAGAACTGATGAAACCATTGCTTTTATAGATTATGGTAGAGAATTAGCTTCTCTCTTAAATGAGGTGAAATAGAGAGACAACGTTGAAAAACAAACGCTAACAAGTGGTAGATTATATCATCTGCTGAAACGTATACAAGATACCTTTAAAAGATTTCTTCACTCATTGCTTATTCTTAATTTGCAACGAATAAATAGCGTCTATGAAACTATACCCCATAGAAACAGGAAATTTCAAACTCGATGGCGGCGCCATGTTCGGAGTGGTGCCTAAAACACTTTGGCAAAGAACAAATTCGGCAGATTCTAATAATATGATTGATATGGCAGCCCGGTGCTTGCTGATTGAAGATGGCAATCGGCTCATTTTAATCGATACTGGTTTAGGCAACAAACAATCGGAGAAGTTCTTTAGTTATTATTATCAATGGGGCGAACATACTTTAGACAAGTCCCTTGCTAAAGTAGGTTTTCATCGTGATGATATTACCGATGTCTTTATGACCCATTTGCATTTTGACCATTGCGGAGGATCTATCGAATGGAACAAAGACCGAACTGGGTATCAACCCGCTTTTAAAAATGCTACCTTCTGGACAAACGAAAACCATTGGCATTGGGCAACTGAGCCTAATGTTCGTGAAAAGGCGTCTTTTTTAAAAGAGAATCTTTTGCCGATGCATGAAAGTGGGCAATTAAAATTTATTTCCCGAAAAGATACTCCCCTGGTTAAGAATTCTGAGTTGGGTTTTGATATTTTATTTGTTGATGGGCATACTGAAAAAATGATGCTCCCGCAGATTAATTATAAAGGTAAAACGATAGTGTTTGTGGCAGATTTAGTCCCTACGGCTGGGCATATTCCTGTACCCTATGTTATGGGTTATGACACGCGGCCTTTATTAACAATGAATGAAAAAGCCGCCTTTCTTGAAGGTGCCGCCACCCAAGATTATCTTTTATTCTTCGAGCATGATGCCTATAATGAAATTTGTAACTTGCGAAAAACTGAAAAAGGAATCCGCTTAAATGAAATTTTTACCTTCGATGAGCTTTTTTCTTGAAGCATCAAAAATGAAATGATCCCATTTTTGGCACACTTTTTTCTTGAAGAGAACTTCTAGAACTATATATCAACAAAAATATTCCCTATGAAACAATTATTTTCTAAATCTAACATTGCCATCTTGATTTCGATAGTATTTATGGGCTGTGGAGCGACAACATTAGTATTAACTCCGATTGAAAATATTGATACTTCTCCCATAAAGATAGCTGACCTAACCGATGTTCAGAAAAAAAATTGGGGGCACTTAGATTTAGTAACGGACACTATACCCGGCATGAGTGTTGACAAGGCATATCGAGTTATTGTAGGCAATAAAAAGGGGCAAAAAGTTATTGTTGCTGTATTGGACTCTGGAATGGACCTTAAACATGAAGATCTTGATGATGTCCTTTGGACAAACAAAGGAGAGCGACCAGGAGATGGTAAGGACAACGACAATAACGGCTACATTGATGATATTCATGGCTATAATTTTGTTGGTGAAGCCTACAATGAGCAATTAGAAGCTGCTCGTATCGTTAGACTGAAGCTAGGAGATGCTGCCTTACAGGCAAAAGCTAAAGCTGCAGTAGATGCCGGATATGCCAAAGCCGTTCAAAACAAACAGCAATATGAACAGATTTTGCAGGCGGTAAAAAGTGCTGATGCCGCAGTCAAAAAGCAATTGGGTAAAAATGACTACTCAAAAAAAGATGTAACTGGCATCAAATCTGATGACCCGGCAATGCAACAACACGTAAACGTCTTAATGCAAATGTATACGTTCAAAGATACCATTCCAGAAGTTCTTGAAGATTTGAATAATGGAATCAAACACTTCACTCAACAGGCCAATTATAATTATAATGTAAATTTTGACGGCAGAAAATTAGTCGGCGATAATCCTTATGATTTTAATGATAGAAGTTATGGCAATGGGAATCCTCAAAATGCCACAGAAGATGAAAGCCATGCTACTCATGTAGCAGGCATAATCGCTGCCGAACGAAATAATGGAAAAGGTGCTAATGGTGTTGCTAATAATGTCGCAATTATGAGCGTTCGCACTACACCTAGAGGAGATGAATATGACAAAGATGTTGCTCTTGGCATAAGATATGCCGTTGACAATGGAGCAAAAATCATCAATGCTAGTTTTGGAAAGGCATTTTCTCCAAAAGCCGAATGGGTATACGAAGCCATAAAATATGCGGCTTCAAAAGATGTGCTTATTGTAACGGGCGCTGGAAATGATGGAAATGATATTGATAATCCAAATAATCCAAACTACCCGAATGACCATGCAAATAGTGGTACTGAAATCTCGGATAATATGATTAACGTTGGAGCTCTCGAACCCAAGTATGGTTCATCAATGATAGCAGATTATTCAAATTATGGGAAAAAGAACGTAGATGTTTTCGCTCCAGGTTCTGCTATTTATTCAACATTGCCTAATAATAAATATGGGTTTGAGCAAGGCACATCAATGGCATCTCCAGCAGTTGCCGGAGTTGCAGCTTTGATTCGGTCACAATTCCCAAAACTTACTGCTTCCCAGGTTAAAAAAATCATTATAGAATCCGGCTTGCCCGTAAAAGCAAAAGTTGTATTGGGTGGTGATACCGGTAAGATTACAAGCTTGGATGAAATATCGACTTCAGGCAAAATTGTGAACGCCTATAATGCACTAATTATGGCACAAAGTGTAAATTCAGGCAAAATAAAATTATAGTATACCATGCAGTATAAAAAATTAAATTCTCGTATTCTCTGTCTAATTTTCTTTGGGTTTATTGGGCAAGTTGAGGCTCAAAACACTTCCAATTATTGGCAACAGCATGTGGACTATTCCATGGAAGTCGATATGAACGTTGAGAACTTCCAATATACAGGAACCCAAAAATTAGTGTACACCAATAATTCTCCAGATGAAATAACACGCGTTTATTATCATTTATATTTCAACGCTTTTCAGCCTGGTAGTGAAATGGATATGCGACTCCAAAATATAGCTGACCCTGATGGAAGAATGACAACTCCTGAAAAGAAAAGTCGAATTGCTTCTCTTACCGAAACTGAAATTGGTTATTTACATCCTATATCATTAAAACAAGATGGCCAAGATGTTAAGTTCAATGAGGAAGGCACTGTTTTGGTAGTTGACTTAGTAAAACCAATTCCTGCTGGTGCCAAAACCACTTTTGATATGGAATTCAAAGGTCAAGTGCCCGTTCAAATTCGACGTTCAGGGCGAAACAACAAAGATGGTGTTGCACTTTCTATGAGTCAATGGTATCCTAAGTTAGCGGAATATGATTTTGAAGGTTGGCATGCAGACCCCTACATAGCCCGTGAATTTCACGGAGTTTGGGGTGATTTCGATGTAAAATTGACCATCGATAAAAACTATATTGTTGGTGGAACAGGGTATCTTCAAAACCCTCAAGAAATAGGTCATGGTTATGAAGTACCAGGCACGAAAGTGAAAAAGCAAAGAGGCAAGACCTTAACATGGCATTTTAAAGCGCCGATGGTACATGATTTTATGTGGGCTGCAGACCCTGAATATGTTCATGACACCTTGCAAATGGAAGATGGGCCAACACTGCATTTCCTTTATAAAAATGACTCTATTTACAGGGATACATGGACCAAAGTACAGCCCTTGACAGAAAAGGCGATGCGTTTTTTCAATAAGAATATTGGAGAGTATCCGTACAAACAATACTCTGTTATTCAAGGTGGTGATGGTGGAATGGAATATGCCATGGCGACTCTAATCACTGGCGGTGATAAGTCTGGAAGTGTCATTGGCACTATGATTCATGAACTTGCGCACTCATGGTTCCAACATATTTTAGCGACCAACGAAGCCAAGCACGAATGGATGGATGAAGGATTTACCTCTTTTGTTTCTGCCCTTTGCAGCAATGAAATTCGGGAACAGAACAAAAGAAACCCTTTCGAAAGGTCTTACAATAGCTATTTCAATTTAGTGGCTTCAGGTAACGAACAACCTCAAACGACACATGCTGATCGTTATGAATCAAATAGACCCTATGGTAGTTCCGCGTATAGTAAAGGATCTGTCTTTTTGTCTCAATTGGGGTATGTTATTGGCCAAGATAAGCTTATGGAAGCCCTTCAAAAGTATTACACTGATTTCAAATTTAAGCATCCTGTACCCAATGATATTAAGAGAAGTGCGGAGAAGGTTTCAGGAATGGAATTAGACTGGTATTTAATGGATTGGACGCAAACCACTAATACCATCGATTACGGAATCAAAGAAGTGGTTGCGGATGGAGAAAAAACAAAAATCAGCATGGAGCGTCTAGGATTAATGCCAATGCCCATAGATGTTTTAGTCGTTTATAATGATGGAACTCAAGAAACCTTTTATGCTCCTTTGCGAATGATGCGTGGTGAAAAGGAGAATCCATATTCACAGTTGAAAAGAACCGTTTTAGAAGATTGGGCTTGGGCAAATCCATCCTATGGTTTTAGTGTGGATCGTCCTTTAGAAGATATTAAAGCGATTATGATTGACCCATCTCAATTGATGGCGGATGTGAATCAAAATAATAATATTTGGCAGCCGACGCCAATGCCGAAGAATTAGCGCATGGGATTATCCTTCCCAAAAAAAGAAAAACTCAAAAGTAAAAAGTTAATTGACCAGCTTTTTGTTGAAGGGAAAAGTGTATCAAACTATCCTATAAAACTCATTTACCTAAAAACTGAACTTCCTTTTGATGTTCCTGTTCAGGCCGGATTTACGGTTCCAAAGAAAAACTTCAAAAGTGCCGTAAAACGCAACCGCATCAAACGTTTGATGCGTGAAAGTTATCGGCTAAACAAAGCACTTGTTTTTAACAATAGTAAGGGCTCTTTTGCGTTTCTATTTTTATACCTTGGTAAAGAGATGCCTGATTACTCTCTTGTGGAGAAAAATTTGAAGGCAGCACTTCATAAATTCAAAAAGAAAATCGAAGATGAATAAATTGCTCAAAAAGAAAGTCATAATTCCCGTTTTCGCAATAGTGATATTGATAACCGGAAGTAGTTTTAAAGGAGACTTCTTCGAAATTGCCAAGCAAATCGAAATTTTCACGACGCTGTTCAAGGAATTGAATATGAATTATGTAGATGAGACCAATCCAGCTGAATTGATGGATACCGCTATAAAAAATATGCTCGATGAGTTGGACCCTTATACGAAGTTCTTAAACGAACAGGATGTTGAGGCATACAAAATAAACAATGCTGGAGAATACTCCGGAATTGGCGCAACAGTCCGTTCGTACAAAGACAAATTAGTGATTATCGAACCGTATAAAGATTATCCTGCGGACAAAGCAGGACTTAAGGCTGGTGATGAAATTGTAAAAATTGGAGACATCCACATTGCCGATTTCGACGACAACGGAAGCGAGCTTTTAAAAGGTGCAAACAACACATCTGTCAAAGTAACATTCAAAAGGCAGGGCGAAGCCAAAACGGCAACGATTACTAGAGCTGGTGTTGAGGTTGATGCCGTTCCTTTTTATAAAATGGTGGACGACAAAACTGGATACATTGTTTTGGCCAAGTTCAACGCAAAAGCTTCAAATCAAACTAAAGCGGCTCTTGTTGATTTAAAAGGGAAGGGTGCTGAAAAAATCATCTTAGACCTTCGTGGCAACCCTGGCGGATTGCTTTCTGAAGCTATCAATGTTACCAACCTGTTTATCGATAAAGGCGAACTTATCGTAACCACAAAATCAAAGGTCAAAAAATTCAATCGTGAATACAAAACCAAGAATAAAGCTGTTGATACTGAAATTCCATTAGTAGTTTTGGTTAACGGAAGCAGTGCTTCGGCTAGTGAAATCGTTTCTGGAAGTTTGCAAGATTTGGACCGCGCCGTGGTAATGGGAGCTCGGAGTTTTGGAAAAGGCCTAGTTCAACGACCTCTTCGGTTGACCTATGGAACTCAATTAAAAGTTACTATCTCAAGATATTTTACGCCCTCAGGAAGATGTATTCAATCTTTAGATTATTGGAACAGAGACGAAAACAACAACGCAGTTCGCAATACAACTTTTAACGAATTCACAACTAGAAACGGAAGAAAAGTTGAAGATGGTGGTGGAGTATTACCTGATATCGAAGTTGAAGCCGTTAAAGCCAATCCACTAACTACAGCTCTGTTGAACAACAACGTGATATTTGATTTTGCCACCAATTACTATTACGAAAACAAAATCACTGAAATTAGTGATTTCAATTTTTCGGACACCGATTTTCAAAATTTCAAAACCTTCGTTTCACAAAGTGATTTCTCATTTGAAACGAAAACCGAAAAATCCATTAAAGAGGCAATGACCAACAAAGAAGATGTCATCTTCAATGCAGCTGTGGAACAAGATTTCAAAACGCTACTGTTGGATATTGAAAAAAGTAAAACTGCTGCTTTAACAACCCATCAAAAAGAAATTCAGAGCAAGTTAGAAGATGAAATCGTAAAGCGCTATTTCTATCGCGAGGGACTTTTCGAATACTATTTGAAAAACGATGACGCAATCTTAGCGGCAACAGAGCTTTTAGGAAATACCTCGAAATACGAAGGGATTTTAAAATAAATTTACCACGTATACTCGGGTGGCTCAACGCCATTCATTCGCAAATAAAGATTCGACTTCGCGCGATGATTTGCCAAATGGTCTTGCGTAAAAAAAAGTGCAAATGCCCGACTTACTATGTTTCCACTATGATACATCTTACAAGTCTCATCTAACTGTTCTTGTTCCACTGTCATGATTATTTGTTTTGTATACTCAAAACTTTCCATCATCATTTCTAAGATTTCAACCTTTGTAAATTTGGAAGCGTCGGGTGTATTTGGTTTAACATCCATTCCTAAAACATATCTATTAGTAATCAACTTGTTTGCAGCGGCAATATGCACCATTTGTTCGGCAAAAGTTTTACTAACCTCAGTGGGTTTATAGCCGTATTTTTCTTCAGGCATTGCTTTCGCAACATCCATGCAATGTTCAGTTGCTTCAATCCAAACAGGCAGGTACATTTTCGTAAATGCTGTTTTGGGGATTGTGTCATTTTGAGAAGATGCTATTTGTACACAACAAACTGCTAATAGTATGGTAAAAACCTTTTTCATAATCTTATCTTTAAGTAGTCAATATATGATGCCATAATGTCTAAAATTATTTTCAATAAAGCTAATTTACTGCTCAATGCCAAAGCGACCTTAGGCGAAGGACCGGTTTGGGATTGGAAAAAACAACAGTTATTTTGGGTTGATATCGAAGCATGTAAATTACATTCACACAATCCATCAAACGGAAAAAATCAAGAATGGGCCTTTGATGAAATGATAGGTGCTGCAGTTCCAACAACATCTGGAAAAATGCTGTTGGCTTTGGAATCGGGATTGGCGACTTTCGATTTGGAAAAGGGAAAATTAATCCGGCATTACTTACTTGAAAATAATGATTCGTCGATGCGCTTTAATGATGGTAAAGTAGGTCCGAATGGAGATTTCTGGATTGGTAGTATGCATAAAAAATTCATTCAAAAAACAGGAAATCTGTACTGTGTAGCTCCAAATTTTGAAACCTCAATCAAAATTCCAAAAACCACCATTTCGAATGGAATGGCTTGGACATCCGACCATAAAAAATTCTATTTTATAGATTCTCCCACACATCAAATCCGCTCCTATAATTTTAATGTGGTTACTAGTCAACTCTCCAATAATGAGATTACAATTAAAATTCCTGAGAGTTTTGGCTTGCCCGATGGAATGTGCATAGACACTGAAGACATGCTTTGGATTGCTCATTGGGGGGGGAGTTGTGTTCGTCGTTGGAACCCAAAAACCGGTCAGGTGATGGAACAAATTAATGTCTCTGTACCGCATGTAACATCTTGTTGTTTTGGTGGAGAAGATTTTAAGACTTTGTATATTACAACTGCAAGAAGCGGCTTAAGTGATGAGCAAGTCAAGAAATTCCCGCTTAGCGGTGGATTATTCACATACCGCGCAAAAGTAGTGGGAAAACAAATAACCTATTTTAAAAATTGATGTCTTACAAGGGAATAAAAGATAAGGTCGCAATCGTAACCGGTGCAGGTGAAGGCATTGGTTATGCTGTGGCTCAACTTTTGGCTGCCAACGGTGCAAAAGTTGTTTTAAATGATATTGATGGCAACAAGGCAAATCAAACAGCAAGCAAAATCAATCTTATCGATCCTGACATGTGCTTACCATTTGCTGGTGATGCAGGTAAGGTATCTGTAATTAATGAAATGGTTGATTTCGCACTTTCCAATTTCGGGAAGGTAAACTTCGTTGTTCCGAATGCTGGAATTACGCTTTTCGGAGATTTTTTAGAATTCACTCCAGATTCATTTCAAAAGGTAATCGACCTCAACTTACAAGGTGCTTTCTTTTTAGCCCAAAGAGCTGCGAAAGAAATGATTAAGCGAGGTGACCGCGGTAGTATGGTTTTCATGTCTTCTCAAGTTGGCATTCAGGCTTATCAACATTTAACGGCTTACGGTATGACAAAGGCAGCCCTGCGCATGATGGCCAAAAATCTGGCTTACGTGCTGGGCAAACATAAAATCACGGTAAATACCGTGGCTCCAGGAGCGACCTTAACAGAGCGTACGGCGAAAGAGCAGCCTAATTATGAGGGTATTTGGGGGAAATTAAATCCGAATGAACGCGTAGGAACACCCGAAGATATTGCTAAAACAGTTCTTTTTCTTCTCTCCGAGGATGCCTCACATATCAATGGACAAACAATTCCCGTAGATGGCGGATGGACGGTCGGCGGAAAATACCCTGAGGATTTATAATATGCTCTTCAATAAAATACACCATATAGCAATCATTTGTTCCGATTATGAAAAATCAAAACATTTCTATGTGAACGTTTTGGGTTTGGAAGTTATTAAAGAAACCTATCGAGCTGCCCGCGAATCCTATAAATTGGATTTAGCGTTAAACGGGAATTACATCATCGAATTGTTTTCCTTTCCAAATCCGCCGAAAAGACCATCGCGCCCCGAAGCGCAAGGTCTACGGCATCTGGCTTTTGAAGTGGATGATATTGAGGTGGTTATCTCAAATCTAAAGGAAAAAGATATTGCTGTAGAACCTATTCGAACAGATGAACTTACAGGTAAACGATTTACATTTTTCAGTGATCCAGATGATTTGCCCCTTGAGCTTTACGAAAAATAAAATGACTTATTCATAAACGCAGGAGTTGTTATCCGCTTTTATGTAATGTTTTTTAAAGTTTTTTGCCTTAGGATTCATACAGCCTTTTAAATTTTTGATTTTAATATTTCGGAAATCAATAGGTTGACCTTCGCTTTGAAGTGCGATAAAACCTTCTTTAAGCAATTTGCCGCTTTTATTCATCTCTGGTCGCGCGCCTTTAACCACTCCAGTGCGACCTAATTGGGGCCTGGTATACTCTAACACAGTTTCTCCATTAATAAGGTGTGTTACCAACGAATCGCCTCTAACAATCAATTCTGCTTTCACCCATTGGTCACCGAAATAGGTTTTTGAGGAGGAGTTGATGCAGTGCCTGGGGTCAATCTTACCTTCAAACTCGACATCGGTGCCTGGGGAGCACATGTTTCCGGTGGGGCGTTCTTTGCCTTCTTCAATTCCCGCTAAAAATTGTATTTCCACGGATATCGGCCAGTTTTGTTCTTTCAGCATCTTTTTAGGATCTTCTGAATGATACATCACCCCACTGTTTTTTACGACGTAAATCGGGGAGCCAGGATGCACATCTCCGACAAAACGATATTCAAGAGACAAATGGAAATAAGAAAAAGGTTTATGATAGTACAAATGTGCAAAACGGTCATTAAAATCGCCTTCGTACTTATCGTAACGTACTTTAATAATACTGTCTTCTACGCGAAAAGTGTCGCCATAGTTATCCCCAACTTCATAATGGTGGATTTTTGTTGTCCACCCTTCAAGGTTTTCTTCATTAAAAAGTGTTTTCCAATCATCTTCATTTTGGGCCAAGCAATTCGTACTTGTACCTAATAGTAAAAGTGCCGTGGTAATGATATTTCTAATGGCTTTCATAGCTCAGATTTGGTTAGATTAGACTTTAAAATACACCTTGTGTTTGTCTAGAAAATAGGTGATATACCAGAAAATGAACAGGACAAAAAGTGAGTTGATTACCATAATCAAATTCTCGGAAAGCCCTAATGGAGCTAAAAGCCCTTCTGTCCAAATTTTTCCAAAATCGCGAAACCATTGAACACCTACTGTTTCTGCAAAGAGGTAAATAAAAATAGAGTTTGTACCCACTACAGAGAAGATTTTGAGCCATTTAAAATGGTTGTTTTTTACATCAATTGCCCAATAAAATAGTGTTAAGGTTAATATTGCAAACCCTCCTGATGCCAATGTAAACGAAGAAGTGGCTATTCTTTTAATGATTGGGGTTATGTTGAGCCAATCCATGGCAAAGCCTAATATCAAAATAGCACTTCCCCAAATCAAAAAGGGTTTTATTTTCTCTTTAGCATGAGTATTTGATAATAAAATCTGTCCGCAAATCACACCCCAAATCGTATGCGCCGCTGTAGGAATAAAGTTGATGAATACCCAATAGCCGTCATTTTCAAGTCTCATAACCAACATGTCAATATAAGAACCAAAGCTTTCATGGCCCTGTGCATATGGTGCTTCAGGATTATAAACACGATACAGAACCTCCGTCAAAACCAGTAAACCTATTGAAACTGCAATCTGTACTTTATGGGGAAGGTTCATTAGGGCATAGGCAATCAAAATGGTGAAAGCCAATTGCACCAATACGTTCCAAAGCTCCCAAACTAAGGCGTGGCTATAAACACAATGCAATAGAACTCCAAAGGCAAAAAGTAAAAAGCAACGTCGGAGAATATGCTTCGTAGCAGCACTCCTGCTTCCGGAAGCTAATCGCTTTCTAAGGGAAAAAGGCATCGCAACGCCAACGATAAACATAAAAAAGGGCTGTATTAAGTCCCAGAATCGAAGTCCATTCCAAGGATGATGATGTAATTGATGGGCCAGACCTGAAAAAGCCGTTCCTTCAGTCAACTCCGTGAAATTGTGATGAAAACCTGCCGCTTCCGCTATTAATAAGAACATGGTTAGTCCGCGAAATACATCCAAAGAAAAAAGGCGCTTGGAAACGTTTGCTGCAAGTTGTGACATGGAAAAAGGTTAATTGGTTATGCTGCATCAATTTAAGCAATAATCCGTCAATCGTGACAAACCCTTTGAATCATAAGTTTCAAAATGAATTTTTCTTTACCTTTCATATGAATTAAACGTCAGACCTATGATATCAGAAGAACAAAAACTATTCTTTGAACAAGAAGGATATTTGGTGTTTGAAAATTTGATTTCTAAATCGGACGTGGACTATTACAGCAATATGTACAACTCGTTTCTGGATAATAGTATCGATGCCTCCAGGTATCGTTCCGACCTTTCAGGTGGCGATGAGAAAAAAGAAAAAATCACACAGATAATGGTACCCAGTAAACTGGTTCCGGAGTTATTGCAGAAACCCATTCATCAAAAGTCGTTGGAAATAGCAAAAATTTTAATGGGAGATGATATTGAACTTGATTTTGACATGCTTATCAACAAAGCGCCAAACACAAACACGATTACACCTTGGCATCAAGATGCAGCTTATTGGATAGATATGCCTGACAAACGTGCGGCAAGTTGTTGGGTGGCCATTGACCATGCATATAGGGAAAATGGATGCATGTGGTATACTCCTAAATCGCATCTTTCCCCTATTCTCCCCCATGTTCAAATCGGTAACAAAGGGGCTTTGAAATGTGAAGGAACTGAAGAAAACTCAGTTTTTATTGAACTTCAACCAGGTTCATGTGTGTTTCATCAAGGAGGTACTTTACATTATAGCCGCGGAAATTCTACTGATAATAACCGACGTGCCCTAATTACCAATTTTAGACCCAAAGCCATGATTGATTTAGAGCGCGCTCAAGGAGTGGATCACACAGGCGAAAGGGAAGTCAAAAACTAAACATAATAATTATGAACGATTTCTTCGGGGTTTGTCTTTTGTTTGTTTTTGTGATTTTACCCATTTCAGCCCAAGAAACCAATGACTATTCTTGGCACAATCCTTTAGAAAGTCTTGACCAAATTGACGGTCAAGGTTGGTCAGATATCGGTTATAATCGTTTGCCGGACGCAGCCGAAAATGTTGTGAGAAAACCTGTTTGGTCACTTTCTAGACATGCGGCAGGACTCGCTATCCGATTTAAAACGGATGCTGATAGCCTGCAAATAGAATATGAGGTTGATGGAAATCACGCCATGAACCACATGCCAGCCACGGGAGTAAGCGGAGTTGATTTGTATGGAAAAAATGAAGCCAATGAATGGTTATGGTATCGAGGTGATAGAACATTCGGAGATACCGTTCAATTTCATTTCAAAACTGAAAAAAGCCCAAAAGGTGGTCGGGAATATCAATTGTACCTTCCACTTTACAACAATTGTAAAAACCTTAGAATTGGAATCCCGAAAGGAAGTAAAATCAAATTTCTTCCGCAGCGAAAAGAAAAACCAATCGTAGTTTATGGAACGTCCATTGCGCAAGGCGCATGCGCCTCAAGACCTGGTATGGCATGGACCAACATTTTAGGTCGAAAGTTGGATTGTCCTGTGGTCAACTTAGGTTTTTCAGGGAATGGTCGATTGGAACAGGAAGTGCTCAAATTTGTTGCTGAGGTAGATGCTATGGTTTATGTTCTTGATTGTCTACCAAATTTGAGTCCAAATGAGGAGCGGACCGAAGAAGAAATCAAAAAACGTCTGCGAACCAGCATTCGACATATCCGAACCAAAAGACCAAATGCTCGAATTTTACTGACTCACCATGCTGGCTATAGTGATGGAGATGTTGATAGTTCTCGAAAGAAGGTTTATGAAACCTTAAATCGCTGGACAAGTGAAGTTTTTATTGATTTTCAACGCTCAAAAATTAGAAATTTATACCTGCTTCCTAAAAGCAAAATCAATCTTTCAAATGATGCTTTTGTTGATGGTACACATCCTACCGATTTAGGAATGGAACAATATGCAAAGGCCTATGAAGAAGCATTGTCAAACCTTCTCAGAAGGTATTAGAATCAACAAATAATGTCAAAAACCCTGTTTTACAAAATCCACAATTTTCTTAAAAAATCCATAGGTGTTCTTGTTTTGCTTTCTATTTTAATTAACTGTCACGAGAATACCAAAAAACCCGTTCTAGAGAATAAGACTGTTAACATTCTATCTAAACCTTCGGCCGAAAGTGGCGTTTCTTTAATTGTTCTAGGGACCGTTCAAGATGCAGGCTCTCCACACATTGCCTGTAAAAAAGAATGTTGTGCTGATTTGTTTGAAAATCCTAATCCGAATAGAAAGGTGGTTTCGCTTGGGTTTCTTGACCATGATAATAAACAAACCTTTCTTTTCGATGCTACCCCAGATATATCCGAACAAGTAAAACTATTAAAAAGAAATGCCTCTTGGGATGCTGAAGAACTACCTAACGGCATTTTCTTAACTCATGCCCATATTGGGCATTATTCTGGACTCATGTATTTGGGTAAAGAAGCAACCAATGCCAATGCCATTCCGACCTATGTAATGCCCAAAATGAAAGATTTTTTGGAACAAAACGGACCATGGAGTCAGTTGGTTTTTCAAAAGAATATTGATTTGCATCCTATTGACAATAAAACTGTTCTTTCGTTAACCTCTAATTTAAAAGTGATTCCATTACAAGTACCTCATCGTGATGAATTCTCGGAAACCGTTGGTTATAAAATCATTGGTCCAAACAAAAGTATTCTGTTCATTCCCGATATTGACAAATGGGAGAAATGGGAAACCAATATTACAGATGTTATAAAAACAGTAGATTACGCTTTTTTAGACGCTAGTTTTTATGATGGCGACGAACTAAATACAAGGGATGTTTCGCAAATTCCACATCCGTTTGTTATTGAGAGCATGGCATTGTTTGAAGAACTCCCCGAACCTGAAAAATCAAAAATTTATTTTATCCACTTTAATCATACCAACAGTTTGTTGGATTTCGATAGCAAGCAGTCCAAAACTGTTTTGAAAAACGGATTCAACATTGCTAAATTCAATCAAATATTCAATTTATAAACATGATAAAATCGTGCCGGTTATCAATACCCTTTGTTTTGCTTTTCCTTGGGTGGCAATCTATTGCTCAAGATAATCAATGGACCATAGTTTCGTCTACAGAAATCGAACGCGTCTTTGATGGAAGCACATCTCAAGCCTATTCAGACAATATCGAAATGGCGGGCAAACGTGTTGCAGGAATCGTTTCCTATGCTATTGATTCTTTGGGTAAGCTGGCTATTGACCGTCAGGTGTTCTTTCCACAATTGCATCCTTTTATCAAAGAAAATGACCCAAGTTGGTATGTATATCGTTCCTATTTAAAAGACACCTATTCTGACGCGATTCTTCCAAATCTTTTTGTTGGGGATAAGCAGTTTGCTCCCGGGCCAGTTCAAAAAGTTGTAATTAATGGAATGTTGCACTTTAAACACCTTCCTTCAACATCAGGTATAGTTTTAAAGCGCTCTTTTCTCCCATCAAGTTCAGAACGTTTGTTCTTAGAAAAATTGACCCTTATCAATGCTGGCCAAGAGACTATTTCTTTTCAAGCAAAAAATAGAGCCCTTGAATACAAAACTCTTGGAACTGATGGTGAATTCATCACATTAATTTCTTCAGATGCACCTTCTGAATTTACTCTAGAGCCCAAAGGTTCTATCACTTTTTCAGTTCGTATTGCTGCCGTCTTAAATAACGAAAAAACTCCATCCAAATCAGCAAAAGAAACTTATTATGAACGTAAAGCTTTCTTGAAACAAATGTCAGGTTCTTTGAATCTAGAAACACCTAACCCTATTTTGAACACCCTATTTGAGTTTTCAAAAATCAGAGCTTCTGAAAGTATTTTTGAGTCCAAATTAGGACTGATTCACTCACCTGGAGGAGGTCGTTACTACGTCGGTATTTGGGCCAACGACCAAGCAGAATATGTAAGTCCATTTTTTCCATATTTGGGATATAGCACTGGGGACGAATCGGCTATGAATATGTATCGCGCTTTTGCCAAAATGACAAATCCTGAATATACCAAGCTTCCCTACGCTTTTGAAGTTGAAGGGCTTCCGCCGCCTTCACCTCTAGACAGAGGTGATGCAGCCATGATAGCTTATGGTGCGAGTCAATTTGCGTTAGCCACTGGAGATAAAAAAGTCGCCAATGAATTATGGCCACTAATAAGCTGGTGTTTAGAATACAGCAATAGACAATTGAACAAAGAAGGTGTTGTAAAATCAGAATCTGATGAGATGGAAGGTCGTGTTGAAACTGGTACTGCCAATTTATCTACCTCAGCATTATATTATGGGGCTTTACGACACGCCACGGATTTAGGAAGGTCTATTGGGAAATCAAAATCTACATTGAAAAGATATCAAAGACAATCGAAAGCTCTTAAAAAAGCGATTGAAAACTATTTCGGAGCAAATATAGAAGGATTGGAAACCTATCGTTACTACGACGGACACAAAACCCTTCGTCACTGGATCTGCATGCCGCTAGTAGTTGGCATAAATGACAGAAAAGACGATACTATTAAAGCCTTATTCGAGCGCCTCTGGTCTGGCAACGGCGTACATGTAGAAAAGAATAATCCCAATCCTGAAGTTTCTGAAATTTTTTGGGACCGTGGGACGCTCTATGCCCTTCGCGGAACACTACTTGCGGGAGCCACAGAAGTTTCTCTTAATAAACTAGAAGAGTTTTCGAAAGAACGTTTACTGGGAGCAAGAGTTCCTTATGTTGTTGAAGCTTTTCCTGAAGGAAGCATGGCACATTTATCTGCGGAGAGTGGATTGTATGCCCGAGTATTTGTTGAAGGAATGTTTGGTATTAATCCGACCGGGTTAAATAGTTTTACCGTCATGCCGAGATTACCAAAAGGTTGGGATAAAATGGCACTTCGCAATATCAAGGCCTTTAGACAAAATTTTGATGTTGAAATAGAGCGAAATGGTGAAATGGCAACCATTCGAATAGTTGATAATACTAATGGGAAAACTCTTCTTGAAACTTCGTCAAACCTAGATATGCCTATTTCTTATACCTTCAAATAGTAAACCTTTATGAAAACCATAGCGCTATGCATTGTATTTAGTTTGATAGCAACGTATTCCGTCGAGGCTCAAAAACAGTCACTAAAAAATCTACTATGGGACGAAGTAGGAGGTAAAATCAATCCAAACGAAGAACATGGCGGTCGATATGAAATTGTCGACGACTCTAAAAATGGCTATTTAAAAGTTGCTTTTACAGAGGAAGGTTGCGGATGTTATACTGAAACTGCTGTTGGCGCTTTTAAAAATTCTAGTGGAGCGTATACGACCTTGCAAACAAAATGGGATGGTTGTAGCTGGCGCAAAAAATTATCATCAAATAAGGAGCTTCATACAATCTTACCAGAAAATTTTGGCCTTCAGACGTTCCTTCCTAAATCGGAAAGTACAGAATATCAAATCACCTCTTCGGTTTTCTTTTTAGAAGCTGTAATTCCTCAAAAAGGCACAGACACCAAAATCAATTTATCATATATCCCTTTCGGAATCAATATGACTCCTGATGATCACGTACAATCATATGGATACGAATTAAATGAGGCGCATGGTGGGGCCAACTACCTTTATCAAGAAGAACTTCAAGACATGCTTCGAAAAATTTCGGATGAAAACACCTTACAATGCATTCTTGAAAAAACTCCCGAAAGTATAATTTCTAAGGATAGGAAGATTGTAGAAAAACTCTATGGAGAAGGAAAAAAATATCGCGGTATTGAAGAACTGGCCTTACAAATAGAACAACTTAAGACAATCTATGCAATCTCTAAGGATATTGAATACAAGTCCGTAATCTTGGCCTGGAATCGCGCAGAAGCTCGTTTCTATATCAAAGAAAAAATCAAAAATGACGCTCCTGGACTTTCGTTTTTATGGTTTATAAAGCAATTGCTTTTTTTAACGGCCATCTGCTAATAATTTTTTAATATGGACAACGCTTTAAAAGCTCATATTGAATAATTGCGTTACATCAGCATTAAAAATTTCCGCTTTAATTTCGAGTTTTAGCCATCTTTTAACATATTTCAGGCTTGGTTTCCCTACCTTCAATAGTCAAAGTGCCATTAAAACCAAAAATGTAATCGATTTCTTTGGTTTCAACTTCGGTGCTCATATAGCCCGATCCTTGCGCCAGCTGAAGAAATCCCTAAAACGCTGGTTATGGATTATATGAGTTTTTATGCGATTTTCTTCTTTTCTTCCTTTATGTTAATTTCATGTAGTAAGGGTGAACCTGATGCTTCCTTTGAGGGGACTTGGATTATGCAGGCCACGGAATTAAGAAACTGTGACGATTCAAGAGACAATTCCGCTAAGAACAGCGACTTTATTTCGAATGAACCATGCACAGACGACCCAGAATTTCTTTGCCGTTTTGAAAGATACATATTTGACTCTGGTGTTTTCAGTAGAAGTAGAAGTAGTGTACTCTTAGCAATTCCAATCTCGTTATCAACTGCGGGTACTTTCAGCTTAAGTGGCCGTAGCCTTGAGCTTTGCGTAGATGAAGGGCCTGTAGCTCAAGAGTGTAGTACCGCAACAATGGAAATAGTCGGCAACACACTTATCTTAACAACTAGGGAGTCTAACACTGGTTGTACTAAAATCACGTTTTACCTTAAGCAGTAAACTGGAATCTTAGGACAAAGAGGTTTTCAGAACTTCATATGGCGTTAAGCGCTGATTATTTTTTCAAAAAAAATGTTGGTGCTATTCTGATTTGGGAACATTGTCTTTTTGCTTACTTTTAAATAGGAATCAAAATTTTAAATTCGATGTCATCACAAAAATGCCTGTTTGTTGTATTGGTATTAATGATAGTGGGATGCCATCCCGAAGAAAAAAATACTGCCAAAAAAGAATACACCACATGGACTTCTTATTTGGGAGACTCAGGCCGAAGCCACTACTCTACGCTTTCACAAATTACACCTGAAAATGTTCAAAACCTGAAAGTTGCTTGGTCATACAAAGCCACCGATTTTGGACAAATGCAAATGAACCCTATTGTCGTTGATTCTATTTTATACGGAGTTACCGCGGCATTACGAGTTGTTGCGCTAAATGCCGAAACTGGAAAAGAAATTTGGCAGTTTGGTGATTCCGTCAAGGTCTGGCATTCGACTTCTCGGGGTGTTTCGTATTGGGAAAAAGGCAATGATAAACGAATTCTATGTACAAGGGGTTCTAATCTTTTCGCCTTGGATGCCCTAACTGGGAAACCTATTCCTTCCTTTGGAGATAACGGAAAAGTCGATATGCGTTCAGGAATGCCAAAATCCGCTCAAAACAAGTTCGTGATTTCAAATACTCCTGGTGCGGTCTTCAAAGATATTATTGTTATGCCATTGCGTTTATCAGAAGGTGCCGGCGCTCCTCCGGGAGACATTATCGCTTTCAATATCATTACAGGGAAAGTTGAATGGGTTTTTCATACCCTGCCAGAAAAAGGGGAAGAGGGTTACGAGACTTGGAGCTCAGACCCAAGGGAAAGTCCAATAGTTGGTGCTGCCAACAATTGGGCTGGAATGGCGGTCGATGAAGAGGCTGAAATCATTTATGTGCCTACAGGTTCCGCTGCACCCGATTTTTATGGTGGTGACCGTTTGGGAAGTAATCTATATGCCAATTGTCTTTTGGCATTGGATGCCAATACGGGAAAACGCCTTTGGCATTTTCAATTTACACACCACGACATTTGGGACCGTGACCCTCCTGCGCCTCCTAATCTTTTGATGGTGGAGCGTGACGGCAGAAAAATTCCTGCCGTGGCGCAGGTTACCAAACAAGGTTATGTTTATGTTTTTAATCGGATTACGGGTAAACCCTTATTTGATATTGCCGAAGTACCAATGCCAAATTCTACTATTAACCGTGAAGAAGCATGGCCAACGCAGCCCCTGCCTGTTATACCCAAGCCCTTTGCGAGACAGTCGCAAAATTTAACCGAAGCCGATATTAGCCCCTTCGCAGAAAACAAAGAAGAACTATTGGAAATTTTTAAGGCTTCGGATAAACGTCAATATGCCCCACCAGCTTTAATGCCTAGTTTTTTACTTCCAGGATATGACGGTGCGGCCGAGTGGGGAGGGACCGCTGCAGACCCCGAGGACGGAATCATTTATATAAATTCCAATGAAATGGCTTGGAATCTTCAACTGGGTCTTGCAGATGAACTTGCTGAAAACACTCCAAAAGGACAGGTCTCCTATCAAAACTATTGTGCTAGTTGTCATCAAACCAATCGAGAAGGATTGGAAGCTAGCGGATTTCCTTCATTGCTAGATTTACAATTGCGAAAAGACAAAAAAGAGGTCGCTGATATCATTACCATCGGAAAAGGAATGATGACTGGTTTCCCTCAAATCGAAAAAGATGAAATGGATGCTTTACTTCGGTTTTTATACGAAGAGGAATTACAGCATAGTGTAGCTGAAAAAATTACCAAGTCAACTGATGGTGTAAACTACAAACATACAGGATATAATAAATTTTTAGATAGTAAGGGCCTCCCAGGTATTTCCCCTCCATGGGGAACTATGCATGCGATAGACTTAAACACCGGCGAATATATTTGGTCAATTCCTTTTGGGGATACGCCACAATTGGGTGAAGCTGGAAAAGGTACTGGTACTGAAAATTACGGCGGAGCTGTGGTCAGCGAAAACGGACTCCTCTTTATCGGCGCCACCAAGGATGGCTATTTTAGGATTTTTAATAAATATACCGGCGATTTACTCTGGGAATACAAACTACCCGCAGCCGCTTTTGCAACACCAGCAATGTACGAAGTCAATGGTAAACAATATATTGCCGTCGCCTGTGGGGGCGAAAAATTAGGAACGGAGAAAGGAAATCAGATTATTGCTTTTGCGTTAGAATAAAGGAATTTACACATGAAAAAACTAAAAATAGTAGTCGTAGGCTGTGGAAATATGGGAACCTCCCATGCGCTTGCTTATCATCAAATGGATGGATTTGAAATCGTAGGTCTTGTGAGCAGAAAACCTGAAAGTCGAGAAAATCTTTCCAAAGAGCTAGGAGGCTATCCTACTTTTGGTGATTATCAAACGGCTTTGAAAGAAACGAATCCGGATGCGGTTTCGATAAACACCTATCCCGATACACATTATGATTATGTCAAAACGGCTTTAAATAACGATGCACATGTTTTTATTGAAAAACCTTTGGCCTTGACCGTTTCGGATGCGCAGGAGTTAGTTGATTTAGCTTTGGAGAAGGGCAAAAAAATGGTGGTAGGTTATATTCTTCGCGTGCATCCTGCTTGGGCCAAGTTTGTCGAGGTTGCGCGTACTCTCGGAAAACCTTTGGTAATGCGAATGAATCTTAACCAACAAAGTTCTGGTGACAATTGGTACACGCACAAACAACTCATGAACTCCATGTCTCCCATTGTAGATTGTGGTGTCCATTATGTGGACGTGATGTGTCTGATGACACAATCTGAACCTATAAGTGTAAGCGCAATAGGTGCCCGCCTTTCCGATGAAATTGACTCAAAAATGTATAATTACGGACAGTTACAAGTCCGGTTTAAAGATGGTTCTGTAGGGTGGTATGAAGCTGGTTGGGGGCCCATGATGAGCGAAACTGCTTTTTTTGTAAAAGATGTTATCGGCCCAAAAGGTTGTGTTTCAATTGTAGATGAAGCTAAGGGTGATTCGGACAGTGTGGATGATCATTCCAAAACCGGAGCTTTGAAATTGCACCATAGCGCTACTGACACTAATGGAAATTTCACCAAGCCTGATGAATTCATCGACACTTCAGAAGAGCCTGATCACGATGGACTTTGTCTTTTAGAGCAAGAATACTTTTTAAAAGCCATTCAAGAAGATTTAAATTTAAGCAATCACTTGCGTGATGCCGTAAATAGTCTTCGGATTGTTTTGGCTGCGGATGAGTCTTTCCGAACAGGTAGAACGGTTGAATTATAAAAAACTGAATTATTTTAGCAATCTGTTTTTTACCAAAGCAATTTGTCCCATATGATTGGCTTGATGTTCCATCACGTGGTACCACACCCAATGATAGTTTAAGCCTTCGTCGATTTCAGAGGCAAACCAAGTATCATCTTTGGTTTTGAGTCCTGCCAAGGTTTTTTGTCTAACTTCATCCCAAAGATTTAAGTAGTGCTTAATAGGTTTTTCCTGAAGCTTTTTCTTTGATTCCTCGTTCAACTCTCCTCCAATACCCCAGCGTTTTTCTTCCTCTTCAGTCAATTTTCGCCCTTCCAATGTCTCTATTTGATAATATGCCTCTGTAGCTACCAGATGCATCAATAAAGAGCCAATGCTATTCGCCTTTTCATCGAATAGAAAGTCGGTTTCACTTTGGCTTAAATCTTTCACCTCAGCTGTAATTCTATTCTTTAAATCTTCTAACATGGCAACTACTAGTCCTATATCATGAGTGTAGCCTTCGGCGGGTTTCATTTCATATTGGGCAGAGATACCCGAATTTATCAGCATGAATAGCGCAAAGACTGTTTTTTTCATAATCTTTTATTTAAATACAGAGGTCTGTTTCAAATCAATCAAATCTTTGTCTTCTTCTTTTAAAATACGTTTGGAGCGTAAATATCGATTCAGGTTGAATTCGTCAAAATTCTCAGCATTTCGATCTATACTGCTCACACGTACTTGGTTTGAAGCATGAATAAATTCGTTGTTACCAATCCACATACCCACATGTACAACCCTTTCCTTTGCAGAGTCTGTTGCTTTTCTACCGAAGAATAACAAATCCCCTTTTTCTAAATTTTCGAAGCTTCGGTTTTCATCGATTTGTTTTCCAGTGTGAACTTGTTGAGAAGCATCTCTTGGAATTACCATCCCATTTAAGAAATAGATGGTTTTAGTGAAGCCACTGCAATCCATTCCTTTGCTAGAGGTGCCTCCCCATAAGTACGGTACTCCCATTAGGGTCTTTGAGGTTTTCAGCAATGATTCCCCGGATGGATTCATAGTGGCTATCCATTGCGCATAGGGCTGTGATTCCTTCTTACTGACATATCCGATTCTACCATCGGGGTACTTCACAGCGTAATAATCATCTTGCTCATTCAAAAACTCCAAAATTCCACCAGCAACCAAGTCGGTTACTACTTGCGAATCTGCATCGGGCTTTATATAGGAATGTCCGTAAGTTTTGGTATAAATGACTTTTTCGGAGGATTTCCATGCTTTGTAGTCTTCATCGGTTAGCGAAACTATTCCGCCTCCATCAACCCAAGAGAGGTATTTGTCCGGTGTTTGAATGTAATACCAATCACCTTCCGTTTTATATATTTTTACCGGAGTGCCCAAAGTAGCCTGTGTTGCTAGTTCTCCGGAATGTTTAGGATTACTTCTGAGATTCGAAACCGAATTATTAATTAATCCGTAAGTTTTACCCTGCGTTTCTTTTGAAGGTAGGAGCTGAATACTATCAACAAAAGCAATGTTTTCCGCATTCAGTTTTTCCATAAGTGCGTTAACCGCATCCGGAAGGTTGGTTTCACCTTTCAATACCATTGCACCCCCTTCTTGTGCTGCGGAAATATCGAAAAGGGCCACTCTTTTGTCTGGGGCGAATTTTGTTTTTATGGCTAAAATCTCGTTAACCAATGCCTCCTTGTTTTGCTTTTCAGCACAAGCACCAAAAAATACGATTATAAGCACAAAGGTGAAGAATTTTTTCATACGTTTCATCTTACTCATTTATCAATTCTTGTGGAAAATTAGTTCTTTTTTTGAGCATTTTTTTAGCTTGACAATCAAAATCGTGTTAAATATTTCAATAAGCATCGCTCCTTATTGTTTTTCAATACAATCATCTCTACCCTACACCTCCAAAATGGAAATACAGGAATAAAAACACTTACTCTGAAAATGAATCCGATGAAAGCAGTATTTTCGTAGGAAGGGAGTAATGCACTTTTTATGAAAATACCGTTTAACAAACCATTTCTAACAGGAATGGAAACCCTTTATATCGAGCAGGCCGTACTTTCAGGGAAAATTTCTGGGAACGGTGATTTCACCAAAAAGTGTCAAGGATTTTTTGAACAGCGTTACGGTTTCAAAAAGTGTTTGCTCACCACTTCGTGCACAGATGCTTTGGAAATGGCTGCCATTCTCATTGATATAAAGCCTGGGGATGAAGTCATTGTTCCATCTTTTACATTCGTTTCTACAGCCAATGCTTTTGTGCTAAGAGGAGCTAAAATCGTTTTTGCCGATAGTTGCCTTGACAACCCCAATTTAGATCCTAATCAACTTGAAAAGTTAATAACTCGTAAGACGAAGGCAATTGTAGTTGTTCATTACGCAGGTGTTGCTTGTGATATGGATCCTATTATGGAAATAGCAAATCAAAACTCCCTTTTTGTAATAGAGGATGCTGCTCAGGCCATTGATTCTTTTTACAAAGGCAAGCCCTTAGGCGGAATTGGTCACCTTGGCACTTTTTCTTTTCATGAAACAAAGAACATCATTAGTGGTGAAGGAGGAATGCTAGCTGTCAATGATGATAGGTTTCTTGGGCGCGCTGAAATTATTTGGGAAAAAGGCACGAACCGCTCCTCTTTTTTTAGAGGAGAAGTTAAAAAATATTCTTGGGTGGATATTGGTTCTTCATTTCTGCCATCCGAAGTGATCGCAGCTTTTCTATTTGCGCAACTTGAAAATCTTGATACAATCCAAGAAGTTAGAAAGCGTATTTGGAATACCTATTTGGGGTCCTTTTCGGAGCTACAGGATAAAATGACCTTCGCACTTCCTGTAATTCCTGATTTTGCGACGAACAATGCACATATGTTCTATTTGGTTTGTTCCGATAAAGCCCAAAGAGACGGATTGATCACAACGCTTAAGGAAAAAAGCATCCTTTCTGTATTTCACTACTTATCCTTACATAAAAGTCCGTTTTTTGCGGAAAAGCACGATGGAAGAGTATTAAAAAACAGCAATCGGTTTGCAGATTGTATTGTACGTCTCCCCTTCTTTTATTCCCTTTCTGCAGAGGAGCAAACCGAAGTAATTGAAATCAGCAAAAACTATTTCATTAGTTAGTGCATATGCCAAATAAAACGCCAAATCTTGTTTTTTCCATTCTCCTTGGATTGTTCAACTTAAGTGCCGTAGGCGTAATTGTATGGGCCAGTTATCGAGGTTTGGAGCTGAGTGATGAAAGCTTTTACTATTTGGGATATCGGTATTTTAATTCTTCTCCAGATTTATCAGCTGCTTCTTTTCATCTCATTTACGGACGATTTTTTTCTTTCTTAGACCTTAGCTTAACAGGAGTGCGTTTACTGCGGCTTTTTTTAACACTGCTTGCTTCTCTTGTTTTGTATATCGGTATTGCAAAACACAAGGCGCCGGCAAGCTGGCCCGGAAGGTTTATCCTTTTCAATGTAATTCTCAGCGGGATGCTGTTGAGTTATACTTGGACGCCAATGGCCTTATCTTATAATACAATGTCTTCCATTTTAATAGCCTGTGTTATTGGCTTTTGGTTACTAAACCTAAAATCAAAGAAGCAAGCCCAAAATCTCTGTTGGGCCATACTCGGAGGCTTATTTGTACTCTTGTTTTTTATAAAAGCGACCAACTTGATATTGCTTCCGCTGGTTTTGTTTGGAGAATTGTATTGGCGCTACATCCAAAATTCTCAAAAAAAACGAATACCAAAACTTAGTCCTGGTTCTATTATAACCTTTGTTCTGGGTATACTGGGTATGTTGATTTTTGTAAGTCGCGGTGTAGGACCCATCCCTGAAACAGTGGATACGCATTTGCAACAATTGTTTGGTCTGGCGAATACCGACTCGACACATACATTTTCCTATTTGTGGAATAAATACTATACCAATGCCGAAATGGTCTTTTTAAAACTGCTGTTTCCGGTTTTGAGCATTTTAATTCTCTACATTTTCGCCAAGGTTTATTCGAGGAAAAGTAAAGACGAAACATTTACGTGGCCTATCAAGTTATTTAAGATACTAGGCATAATAATTCTTTTGGTATTTATCGTTCATAACGAATACTGGAAAGGAGGGATTCAGTATAGATATCATATGTTGATTCCATTCATTTTTGGTTTCGTCTTCGTATTGTTAAATCAAAACATTGAATCTGAAAAAATCAATTTTATATTTCTTTTGGGGTTATTGAGTGTTCCCGTTGCCGGGTCTATAGGCACCAACAATGGACTCTCAGCTCAAATTCTTTTTTATGGAGTATTTGTTTTCTTATTGATTTACTATGTAATCCAAAGCTCCAAAGCTACATGGTATACCTATATTATATTGGGTATTATGATGCTAATCGCCACTTCGCAAGTTATTTCAGGTACAGTTCTACGGCCCTATAGATTATCTCCCTTAGATGGGAACAAAAATAAGCTCTACGGGGTAGATGCACTGAACAACTTGAAAGTAGACACAGCTGTTTTTGAACTTTCCGAAAACCTAAAATCTTTAAAAACCATTGATTCAGAATATATTTTCACTTATTCTGGCATGATGGGAGTAAATCTTTTGTTGGATAAAAAACCATATTCCTTGGAGTGGTTCAATGAGTCAGATGACGAAAAAATATGTTTAATTATTACCAAATCTCAGATTACGTCTGACAACATCCTTTTTATGATACCTGAAAAATTTCCGTTGACGGAAAAAGTAATATCATGTTTTGCAGAGAAAGGCATCGATTTCAAGGCAGATTATTTAAAAATCAAAAGCTTCGAGTGTTTTTATCCACGAAACAATACCAACATCACTTTAGAGGTGTATCAACACGTATCTAAATAGTTGGGTTTTTCTCACCTAAACATGATATTCATAGAATTGGCACCCATCAAAACTAGTTTTTTACAGACTATCTGGTTTAAAGGTTATTCCATTCAACAGAGGAATATATTTTAAACCGGTCTTTCGTCGATAAAACCTACTCTTTTAGGGAGGTTTCGCTTTTTTGCATTCCTCTTTGTAAACTAAAAACCGACTCTGAGGTCGGTTTTTCAAATGTGTCATTTTTATACTTCAAAATTCATGTGTAAGCCTGTTTCCGTATATTTAAATAAAAGTTCCTGCTATGAAATTCAGCTTTTTGTATAGTTGCCTCTTTCTATTTTTTATTTCCTGTAGCAATAATGACGATGCACCTCCGTCAAACCAAATGCCAGATCCCGTTATTGATGAATCCTTAGATCAAGGAGAAGAAAATACAGAAAATCTTTTACTTCAGTTAAATGGTACGCAATTAGTAGATGCCGACCAAAATCCAGTTTATTTGCAGGGGGTTGCCTTCAATAATTTCATATGGTTCAATAACATAGAACCGCATCATTCCGAAATTGACTATCAGCGTGTTGCAGATATGGGTATGAACGCTATTCGGTTTTACATGAACTACCGCTATTTTGAAGATGATACCAACCCCTATGTCTTTAAACAATCAGGTTGGGATTGGCTCGACCAAAATATCGAGTGGGCGAAAAAACATGGTATTTATTTGGTTCTTAATATGCATGCGCCTCAAGGAGGTTATCAGTCGCAAGGTGAAGGAAATGCGCTTTGGGACAATGTAGAAAACCAAAACAGGTTGGCGGCGCTTTGGAAGGAAATTGCCAAACGTTATAAAGATGAGGTTCAGATTGCCGGTTTCGGACCTGTCAATGAGCCAGTGCCTTCTCAATCTATGAGCCAGTGGAATATTTTGGCCCAACGTCTTATCGACGATATTAGAGAGGTCAATAAAAACCACATTATTTTTATTGAACAGGCGATTTACGTACAGGGAAATTTTACAAAAGACGAGAATTTTAACTTTCCCGTCGTAAGTGGAGAAAATCTGATTTACGAGTTCCATGGTTATGAGCCTTTTTTCTATTCACATCAGCTTTTAGAATTTGCAGGTTTAGGGGATGGTGGAAAATACCCTGACGAAGACCTCATCGAGGTGGATAACTCAGAATGGTACACCGCTACTTTTGATAACCCGAGTCTACCAGCGGGTAATACAGACTGGACTTTCTTTGAAGGGGTACAATACACGGTAAGCGATACTGAAATTGCATTGGGTGTTCCTGCCTTGATAGCAGCAGATGTGGGTGGACGTGCTTATTTTGACGATATTGTAGTCAAAGAATTTGATTCGGATGGTAATTTTGTTCGTGATGTTTACCAAGCCAATCTCAATAGTCTAGATGGCTGGAACTTTTGGAGCTTAAACGGCTCAGGAAGCCAAGGGCTCTCAACCATAGAAGGCCATAATGATACAAGTAGTCTTTATATTCAAGGTACCACTGGGGATAGCAATCTAAGTTTCTACGAGGGACGATTTGAAGTAAAAAAAGGGTATTCGTATCAAATCAGTGGTTGGATGAAAGGTGAAAATATTATGGGTGCAGATGGTGGAAAAATACGGTTGGATTTTTATAAGGTGGATGGTCCTTTACTTAAACGGAACAAAGCCTTTTTAGAAAACTTCTTAGGCAACATTGCGGAATGGGCAGCGGCACGAAATGCGGTACTTTACATGGGCGAGTTTGGGGCAGGTACGCCTTGTTTTGAAAATAATAAGGGCGGTTTGGTTTGGGTAGCCGACATGGTTGATATTCTGAAACAGAATAACATTCATTTTACCTATCACGCCTATCATGAAGATGCCTTCGGGCTTTATTTGGGTGGCGGCTTGCCCGACCCTTCTAATGTTAATCAACCCTTAATCGATTGGTTCAAGGCGAATTTGAATTAATTCTTTCTTTCAGTATTATTTATCCACTATTAAAGGTACCGTTATGCCTAGTTTTTTAATAAATTGCGCGTAAACACGGATTATTACTTATACATGAACAATATAGAAGCGGATGAAATTGAATTGGGTGAAAACGTAGTTATATCCCCCTCCGCTAGCATTCGAGGCGCCAACGGAAAAGCAAAAAGAGTCTACATCGGTGATAACACTTATATAGGTGACCATGTTCAAATACTGGTCGATGATTTCAGAATCGGCGACTATTGTAAAGTACACCATCATACAAATTTTCATGGATACAAACCTTTAAGCATCGGGCATAATGCATGGATCGGTCAAGGATCTTTGATTGACAGCATTGGCGGAACTACAATAGGCGATAATTGCGGTATTGGCGCCTATTCTCAATTGTGGAGCCACATTCGATATGGCGATCCTCTGGAGGGCTGTAATTACGAAAGTTCAAATCCATTGACGGTTGGGAAAGATGTCTGGTTTGTTGGCCACTGTATTGTCTCTCCTATTGTTGCTGAGGATAAGTCAATGGCGCTTGTGGGAAGTGTGGTCACCAACGATATGAAAGAAAATCATATATATGGAGGTTCCCCGGCTAAGGACCTCACGGACAAAATCAAACCACAGTTCACACCTTTGACAATAGAACAAAAAAGGGGGTTGATGTCTCAGTTTCGTATCTCAAGTGATATTAAATTAATTGAGAGTCGAGATGAAATTGAGAACCCAGAGAAGATATCCTATTTCAACATTGTGGATAGAACCTATACGAAGAGAAGGTCTGAAAATGAAGTCGCATTTATGAAAGAATTACAATCAAAACTCATCAAATTCACACCCTTATCATTATAACTATCTAGCTTCGGCATAAGAAAACTAATATGAACAGCACTACCCAACCTTTAATCTCTATAGTTTCTCCTGTTTATAAAGCGGAGACTATTGTAGGTGAGCTGGTCAAGCAGATTAGAGCTGCAGTAGAGCCCTTCACGGCGGATTTTGAAATTATCTTGGTAAATGATTGTTCTCCGGATAATTCATGGACCAAGATAAAAGATGCCTCAGAAAAGGATTATCGTGTAAAAGGCGTTCACTTGAGCCGTAATTTTGGTCAACATTATGCGATATCGGCGGGGTTGGATTTTGCAAAAGGAGATTGGGTTGTTGTCATGGACTGTGACCTTCAAGACCGCCCAGATGAAATACCAAATTTATACAACAAAGCGTTAGAGGGTTGGGACATCGTTCTTGCCCGTAGAACGGATCGAAAAGATAAGTTCACCACGCGCGTTACCACTGGTTTGTTTTATCGTGCCTATAATTACCTTAGTGGCTTGGACACTGATAGAAGCATTGCCAATTTTGGTATTTACAGAGCGAAAGTAATTCAGGAATATAACAAAATGGGGGAAGGAGCGCGTTCTTTTCCATCTTTAGTTCAGTTTCTAGGCTTCAAATCTTGTGCTATTGATGTTAAGCATTCGGAACGTTTTGACGGAAGGTCATCTTATACTTTTGCGACCCTTTTTAAATTGGCGGGCGACGTTATTATTTCAAATAGCAATAAGCCTTTGCGAATGATAACGAGCCTAGGTTTTATAGTTTCAGCCTTATCATTTGCAATTGCCATTTATAATGTCTTATCATTTTATCTCGGCTTTATTAAAGTGCCCGGTTTTACAACAACGGTTTTCTCCATTTGGTTTGTTGGCGGGTTGGTATTAACGGTGCTTGGGGTAATCGGTATTTATGTGGGCCGAATATTTAATGAGGTCAAAGGTAGGCCCTTGTATATCATTTCCAAAGTGGTTAACATTGAATAAGACATTGCTCCTATCGATCGATTCTTTAAATGTAGATTTATCCTAAAACAATACGCTGCGCATTTGTCTAAAAACAATCTCCATGAAAATAAAACCATTCAAACTAGAGCGATATTATACCGTCAACGAATTTTCTGCAAGGTATTCACTTTGTAATTCGGATTCAGAGGCTATGACCATAAATAATTTGCTTTCTTTTGAGGAAGATGCCAAAGATAAGTTTCATAATCTCTGGTTGGGGTATACCGAATCAAAAGGACATCCTGATTTAAGGCGTGATATTGCTTCAATCTATGCGATTATAAATCCCGAAAATCTTTTGGTTTGTACCGGTGCTCAAGAGCCTATTTTTCTGTTCGCACAAGCAAACCTTGAGCCTTATGATGAAGTAATAGTACAATCGCCTTGTTATCAATCATTACAGTCGGTACCTGAAAGTATAGGTTGTAAGGTTGCTCACTGGAATGTAAAATATAAAGGTGACAAACCCACTTTCGATATTGAAAAATTAAAAAGTATGGTGAACTCTAAAACCAAGGCAATTTTCCTCAACGCACCTCATAATCCAACTGGATTTCATTTTTCAAAAGAAGAACAACAGGCAATCGTTGAAATTGCAAGGGCAAATGATAGTATCATATTTTGCGATGAAGTCTACAGAGAATTAGAGCATAAGCCTGAATATGCTATTCCTGCTTTTGCAGATGCCTATGAAAATGGTGTTTCCGTAGGTGTTATGTCAAAATCATACGGTTTGCCGGGGTTAAGAATTGGTTGGATTGCCTCCCAAAACATAAAAATCTTAGAAAAAGTTGCCGTTCTAAAGGAATATACGACCATTTGCAATGCTGGTCCAAGTGAATTTTTAGCTGGGGTTGCCCTTAGAAATCGAAAGAAAATTCTAGAACGAAACTTAGATATCATCAAAGAAAACTTGCCGCTCTATGATGCCTTTTTTGAAAAATATAATGACTTGTTCTCGTGGCATAAACCTAATGCGGGTCCAGTTGCTTTGGTGAAAATGCATTTTGACACGGATGATATGGCATTTGCAGAAAGGGTTTTAAAAGAGCAAAGTGTATTGTTGCTTCCAGGTGGAGTTTATGATTTCGGGGGTTTTTTTAGAATCGGTTTTGGTAGAACCATAATGCCTAAGGCGCTGGAGCAATTTGAAAAGTTTGTGGTTGCTAATTTAGTTAAAGCTTAAAGAAGGGGTTTTTGAACGAGCCCATTTGAAAAATTACCCTTTAACCATCATAACGTGAGGAATACCATCTTCTAAATACTCCCCTCCTTTTTCTATAAAACCAAGAGAGTTGTAAAAACGTTTCAAATAACTTTGGGCAGAAAGTGCAATCGAGGTTTCTTGGAATCGTTCTTCCACGGTTTTGATAGAGGTTTCCATAATATCTCGTCCGTAACTGTGTTGACGCTCGCTAGCTTTGACCAAGACTCTTCCTATACTTGCTTGCGCCATATAATCACCACCTTTGAAAATTCGAGCATAAGCAACAATTTTGTCGTTTTTAACTCCAATAATATGAAGCGCTTTTTGGTCTTTGCCATCCATATCTTGATATACACAGTCTTGTTCAACAACAAATATTTCAGAGCGCAATTGTAATAAATCATACAATTCAGCGGTTGTTAATTCATCAAATGTTTTAACCGAAATATCTAACATTAGTCTTGTACTATTACTTGTTTGCTATCACATTTCCCAAATTCTGGTTGAATATTGACATGGTTGATGCCGTGATTGTGATATACCTCTTCTTCTATTCGCTCTAAAATAGCATCAAATTCCGATAAACGAATATCTTCATTAAAATCGATATGCGCTTCTAGATGCACTTCGTCTTCATTTAATTGCCAAACATGAACGTGATGAACATTTTTAATAGGCTCTATTTTTTTTATCGCTTCTACAATTTCCTGAACTTTAATTGATTCAGGAGTAAAAAGCATAAGTACTCGGGTAGACTGTTTCAACAAATCAAATCCCATATAAATTAAATAAATAGCAATAGCTAAAGTAAGAGCTGGGTCAACCCAAAACCACTGAAAATATTTCATTAAGATTCCGCCGACCAAAACGGCGACTGATGCCATCATATCGGTCAACAGATGTAAATAAGCAGATTTCATATTCATATTGCTATCTGCATCTTTTTTTAGAAGGAGAACGCTGAATCCGTTTGCGGCAATTCCTAATAAAGACAACCAAATTACCAGATTCGATTCCACTTCCTGAGGGTTTTGAAAACGCTCGATTGCCTCGATAATTAAAATAACAGCAACAATCATCAGGGCCGAGGCATTTACAAAAGCGGCAATAATTTCAGCACGTTTATAACCAAAAGTCTTATTTGTAGAAGATGGTTTTTTTGCTAGAAGATTAGCAATGTAACTAACTATCAAAGAAAGTACATCACTAAAATTGTGGAGTGCATCAGAAAGTAAAGAAAGGCTTCCGGAAATTAATCCTCCGATTACCTGTGCAATGGTAATCAGAATGTTTAAAAAAATAGATATAATAAGATTTCGCCCCTTTAAATCAGGATGATGATGGCCGTGACTATGTGAATGATGGTGAGAATGACCCATTAAATTTAAATTTAATCAAAAATACAGCTAATCTTATGCAACCGAGTTGCAAGCTTTACAGATTCCATTTATAAAAATCTGAACGTCATCAACTTGATAATCATTGCTTGCTGAAAAAAAGTGTTCAATATCCAAAGAAACACAAAAAACAGAATTGCATTTCCTACATTTTAAATGCGCATGTTGGTCATTATGGTTTTCATGTTCGGAATCAGAACAGAGTGCATAACTTTTAATTCCATCAGAACTAATAATCTCATGTAGAATTCCCTTTTTCTCAAAGAGTTGTAGTGTTCTGAAAATCGTGGAGCGTTCTGAAAAGAAAAGTTTTTCTTCCAAATCTTTTAAAGAAAAAGCTTGAGAATTTTTCAAAAAGGTTTTTAGTACTAATAAGCGGATAGGTGTTACAGAAATTCCTTTTTTGCTTAAAAGCGAAGTTTCCGTAGAAGAACTCATAATCTATAAGCAGGGTATTTTCTCAATACGACGCTCGTGCCGTCCGCCATGGAATTCAGTATCCAAAAACATTTTTACCATTTCCAAAGCTTGTGGTAATGAAATAAAACGTGCAGGAAGACTTAAAATATTAGCATCATTATGTTCGCGTGCTAATTGAACAATTTCTTTGTTCCAACATAATGCGCAACGTACTTTTTGATGCTTGTTTGCGGTCATCGAAGCACCATTACCACTTCCACAGATAATAATACCTTTGTTTACATTTCCATCAGCAACATCTTTCGCTACTGGGTGAACAAAATCAGGATAATCTACACTATCGGTTCCGTCAGTTCCAAAATTAGCTACCTCAATGTTTTTAGATTTCAATAAACCTATAATAGCAAGTTTATATTCTGTACCTGCGTGGTCATTACCAATAGCTATTTTCATCACATCAAAAAGTTAGGTTAGTAATACAAATGTACAAATGAAAGCGTTTCACCACAACTATTCATCTGTTGACAACACTTATTTCAAATTTGACATTTAAATCGGTTAATTTGTTGTTTAGATTCCCTTTGAAAATTGTTGATAACGTTACAACAAAAACTCACTTTTAAGTTTTGTTAATCCATTTCAAAAGTGCTTTACAAAACTCAACCAAGAATCCACAATTTACTTCTCAGAAATTAACAGAAAGATATCAAGCCTTCAGATTGAGAAGTTAACACTACCTTTGTAATTACTTATTACAAATTTTGTGTTGATATCACTTATCAAGATAGGTTGATAAAAATGTTAAACAACTGATTGTTAAAATGATTCCAGTTGTAAAGAATGTCAATAAATTTTAAAATCGGTTCAAAGCAAGTTTTCTTTGAATTTTTTATCTCCATTATTAACATCCTATAATAACCATCATTTTTATTTAAAATTTAAAAAGAAAAAAGAATATATTGATATATGTGTTCATAACCTTTTTGAGGATAACTAAGAAACCTATATCAAAGAACATAGTGGAATAGATTTATAACTTACCACTTGAATACCAAGAAAATTTAATGTCTAAAAAGAAGAAAAACAAAAAGGCTAAAAACCATAGAAAAAACGAAATAACTAAAGGGATTTTTACGGTGCTAGAAAAAGAACCGAAAAAGAGCTTTAATTATAAACAAATTGCTGCAAAGATAGGCGTGACAGAGGCTCACGATAGAAATATACTTATTAAAAAACTAGTTCAACTTAAAGAAAGTAAACGAATTATTGAAGAAAGCAGGGGAAGTTATAAAGCAATTGTTTCCACAAAAACTTACCATACAGGAATAGTTGATATAACAGGGAGAGGTAATGCCTATATCATTATTGAAGGTATGGATGATGACGTATTTGTCCCCTTTAACAAATTAAAAAAAGCTTTTCATAAAGACACAGTTGAAGTCTATATTTTCCCAAGAAGAAAGGGTAAAAAACTAGAGGGTGAGATTACAAAAATAGTTGAGCGAAATAAAAAGGATTTTGTTGGAATTGTAGACATGCAGAAGACTTTTGCATTTATACGTCCTACGGATTTCAGAATGTACACTGATATTTTTGTTTCTCAGGATAAAATAGGGAAAGCAAATGATGGCGATAAGGTTATTGTAGAAATAACAGAATGGCCCGATAATGCGGATTCTCCTTTCGGAAAAGTTACCGTAGTTTTAGGGAAACCTGGAGAACATGATACAGAAATACATTCCATTTTAGCAGAATACGGACTACCCTATTCCTTTCCCTTGGAAGTAGAACGTTATGCAGACCAGTTGGATACTTCTATTAAACCGGAAGAAATTGCAAAACGTAGGGATATGCGAAATACCTTAACGTTTACAATCGACCCTAAAGATGCAAAAGATTTTGATGATGCACTTTCTTTTGAAGTTTTAGAAAATGGGAATTATGAAATTGGAATTCATATTGCGGATGTTTCTCATTATTTACTGGAAGGAACTGTTTTGGATGACGAAGCTTATAATCGTGCAACTTCTGTTTATTTAGTCGATAGAGTTGTACCAATGCTTCCTGAAGTTTTATCAAACAATGCGTGTTCGCTAAGGCCTAACGAAGAAAAATATACTTTTTCAGCCATCTTTGAATTAGATGATAAAGCAAACATTAAAAACGAATGGTTCGGACGCACTGTAATCGATTCTGACGAACGATTTGCCTATGAAGAAGCGCAATATATAATCGAAAATGGCAATGGCAATATTCCTCAGGATATTTCAATAAGAGGTGATAAATATTCAGTTTCAAAAGAAGTTGTTGATGCAACATTAACTTTAGATAGATTAGGAAAAATAATGCGGGCTGCCCGTATGGATCAAGGGGCAATTTCTTTTGATAAAGTTGAAGTTCGATTTAATTTGAATGAAAAAGCTGAACCTACTAGTGTTTATTTTAAAGAAGCTAAAGATGCGAATAAACTGATTGAAGAATTCATGTTATTGGCTAACCGAAAAGTGGCACAATTCATAGGAAAACAAAAACCTACAAAGCCATTTGTATATCGCATACATGATAATCCGAATGAAGATAAATTAATAGCGCTTAACGGAATCGTTTCTCGTTTCGGGCATAGATTAGACTTTAAGGATAAAAAGTCCATTAGCGCGTCTCTAAACAAGCTTCTCGAAGACGTAAAAGGTAAAAAAGAACAGAATTTAGTAGACACCCTTGCGATACGAAGTATGAGTAAGGCGGTATATACCACCGAAAATATAGGCCACTATGGATTAGCATTTGATTATTACTCCCATTTTACATCACCAATTCGTCGTTATCCCGATGTGATGGTGCATCGTTTGTTACAGCATTATTTGGATGGAGGAGCTTCACCAAAAGCAGAAATTTATGAAGAAAAGTGTAAACATTCTTCGGATATGGAATATCTAGCTTCTAGTGCGGAACGCGATTCGATAAAATATATGCAAATCAAGTTTATGCAAGATCACCAGGACCAAGAATTCGTTGGGGTGATTTCTGGAGTTACCGAATGGGGGATTTATGTGGAGATTATCGAAAATAAGTGCGAAGGCATGGTACGTATTCGTGATATAAAAGGGGATTATTATATATTTGATGAGAAGGAGTATGCAATTGTTGGTGAACGCACTAATAAAAGATATACTCTTGGTGATGAAGTGATAGTAATGGTCAAAAACTCTGACTTAGTAAAACGTCACCTGGATTTTGCCCTTATTGGAAAGCATGAATAAGTTCGTTTTTACTCCCAAATTTGGAACGGATTTTGTTTAAGGGATGATGAACAACCTAAATAAAATGTGATGAGACAAATACTAGTACTTTTAGTATCGTTTTTCGCGCTACAAAGCTTGCAATCGCAAGACGAAAAGATTACTAAAGACCTTCAGACTTTTACCGAAGTAAAGGCTTTCGATGGACTATCAGTTAATCTTATTAAATCCGATGTGAACAAAGTTGTTATTACAGGAGCAAATACAGCGAATGTTGCTATAGCGAACAAGGATGGTGTATTAAGACTCCGTATGCAAATACATAAAATTTTTAGTGGTTATCGAACTTTTATAGATTTATATTATTCAGAACAACTTATTGTCATTGATGTTAATGAAGACGCTCGAATTATTTCAGAAGAAACTATAAAGCAAGATGTTTTAGAATTAAAAGCACAAGAAGGTGGAGAATTGGATATTAAAGCTGAAGTAGAGCAATTATTGATTAAAACAGTAACAGGTGGTGTTATCAAAACAGCTGGTACTTCTGACTTACAAGATGTAGCTATAAACACAGGAGGTGTTTATGAAGGTAAACACCTAAAAACAAAATTTTCCACAGTAAATGTAAACGCAGGTTCTCGTGCTGAAATTCATGCTTTTGATTATGTTAAAGCAACTGTAAAGGCAGGAGGAGAGGTTCTTGTTTATGGAGACCCAGCAAAAATGGAGGAGAAGACGGTATTCGGTGGAAAAGTAACCAGAATGCAATAGCAAATCTTAATACACTTGAATTTTGTAAAAATTCAAAAAAGGTGTCTAACGTCTAACGTCTAGCATCTAAAGCCTTAAAAAAACATGTTAGAAGACGTACAGGCGGCAATTCCATTAGGCTTTTTCTTAAGCTTTATGATTGGGCCTGTTTTTTTTGTGCTTTTAGAGACTAGTGCAATTAAAGGTTTTCGTGCCGCAATTGTTTTTGATTTAGGGGTTCTTCTTGCGGATGTTCTCTTCATTACTGTTGCCTACTTTAGTAGTTTTCAACTTTTAGAAAACTTAAGCAATCAACCCGGTCTTTATGTTTTTGGGGGAGTAATACTTTTGGTTTATGGAATTACCACTTTTGTAAAGAAGGACACAAAAAAGAAACCTGAGCATACCGAAGAGGAAACTTCTACAGCTAAAAAAGGATACTTAGGGCTTTTTGTAAAAGGCTTTTTGCTCAACTTTATCAATATTGGCGTTTTAGTTTTTTGGTTAGGAATTATCATTATTGTTGGTCCAAGTGTTGATAATGACCCTATTCGCATTCGAGTTTTCTTTGGGTCAATGTTATTGGCCTATTTCATAACGGATGTTTTTAAGATACTTCTCGCAAAACAACTCAAACGAAAACTCACTCCCGAAAGAATCCATTTAATCAAAAAAGGACTTGGCGTCATCTTGGTAATCTGTGGAGTGGTTTTAATTACCAAAGGATTTCTACCAAAGGATAAATTCAATATTGAAAAGGGAATCGAGGAAATCGAACGTATTCGCGAATAAAAAAAGACTTCATATTTCTATGAAGCCTTTCAGAGGCATCGAGCGGATTCGAACCGCTGTACAAGCTTTTGCAGAGCTGTGCCTAGCCACTCGGCCACGATGCCAAATTTGAACCGCAAAGGTAATATGTTTTTTAACTTTGGGAAAACTTAAACCTTCCTTTTTTCTTTCAAGACTACTGTAACTTTTTCTACATCACCGCCTATTGGCGGGTTGATTTTTGTTACGGACACCTTCGCCCTTTTTACCATTGAAATTTCCGAGAATATTCTATTTAAAATCCGCTTGCCCACATGCTCCAAAAGCTTGGAAGCAATTTTCATTTCCTCTTTGACGATTTGGTTGATATGAACATAGTCCACTGTGTCTGCTAAATCATCTGATTTGGAAGCCCTTTTAAGATTGGCTTTTACCAGTACATCGACTAGATAGTCACTGCCAATGCTAGTTTCCTCAGGTAAACATCCATGATTTGCATACACACGAATATTTTCAACTTTGATTTTTCCCAAAATGAAGCTTTTGGCAAACTTAAATCAATCTGACTAGAAAACTAAAGAATTGTCTAATTAGTAAGTACAACGACAATTACTGATTCCTTGGAAAAGATCTACTCCTAGAGTTACCACGTGAGTACCCGTACTATATCCTAAGATTTCATTTAAAATTACCTGGTAAGAATATCCGAAGTAAAATTTGTTCTTTTTCAAACCAATGAGAGGCGCGACGTATAGTGGGTCACCGATTTGATCATTTAAAAAACGATAGGTAACACCTGCGTAGTAGTAGTCCTCAAAATCATACCACCTGAACTTGACGTTTAAATCAGTAACTGATCTTCCGTCACTTTCAAAAAGCTGAAAGAAAACCGATGGTTCAATTTCGAAATCACTGTTTTTGTTCTTTTTATAACGGTATCCTGTATAGAGATAGTAGTTACGCAGACGGTTTGGCTCAAAAATAGGATTGAACTTGGTAAGGTCTTTATTGATAATGTTCGAAGCATTTGCGCTTATGTAGAATTTATCCCAACGATATAGCACGCCCACATCAAAGTTATGATTGGTGGTGGCCCTATCATCTGTTACACTTGGATCTAGAGCATCAAAGTTTTCAATATCAATACGAAACTGGTTGAAATTATACGAAAGACCGAATGACAAGAATTTATCATCGTAGCGATCGATAGTCAAGTGATGCGCAAAAGATACTCTTGCACCACGTTGTTTAGTTTCCCCATTACTATCGTTATAAAGCATCATTCCCAGCCCCGATTGTTCGCCAACGCGCATATCTGCAGCTAAGGATTGTGTGTCTGGCGCATCTTTGATACCTACCCATTGCGTAAGTCCGTTGATACGAATTTTAACATGATCTCCAATTCCGGCATAAGTGGGTGACATCACAAAAGGATTGTCCGCCAAATATTGAGATAACTGTGGAATCGTAAGTTCTTGACCTTTCATGGCAAAGGCTGACAAGAATAACAGTAGGGTTAATATTTTGTTGCGCATGGTTTTCTTAGGTTAAGAGTTTATCGATAAAGGGTAAAATGTCCAACAAATTCACGGTCATCATTCTCGCCGCGTAGTTTAATCACGTACCAGTAATCACCGGTAGGAAGCTCGCTTTGGTTATAAAGACCATCCCAGCCTGGGCTATTAAGGGTCATTCGATATACTTCCCTACCATAACGGTCAAAAATGATTGTTAGTATCTCTGGGAAGCCTTCTTGGTTGAGTGGCATCCATACGTCATTAAGTCCGTCTCCATCCGGGGTGAAGAAGTTAGGAATCTCAATATCTATGAACTCCATATCAATGTTTGCTATAACTTCACATCCATTTGCGTCAACTACTCTAACAACGAATGTGTCAGTTCTGCTGATAATGTATGTGTTGTCGGCGCCATTGTTTATTCCATCGAAATAGAAAGTATAATCTTCAAGTCCACCATCGGCAGTCGCCGTTATGGTATTAATACCAGTTTGCTCTAAGCTAAGTGTTAGCGGCTCGAAGTCTTCAATTTCGAAATCGATAGTGCGAATACAACCATTCGCATGGGCAATGGTGATATAATGTGAACCTGGAGCAGTATTTCTAAAGTCTGGATTCAATTGCATATCGGCTGGATCTGTTGAGTCAAGAGCATAAAGCAGGTCTCCGATAACAGTTGGGTCTTCCAATGTAATGTTCACATAGTTATCGGGCGTAGCTCCAGTACATTCGTAAATAGGCTCGACTGTGGCATTTAAGTTTGCACCTGCCTCAATAGTAATTCCAACATCAGTCATACAGCCATTTGCATCTCGAATAAAGATGATATAGCCTCCTGCGGACAAACCAGTTAAATCAGTTCTGTCTTGAACAAAATTCGATTCATCACTTAATCTTGTACTGTAAGGTGCTGTACCACCTTGAATAGTTAAGGCGATAGTGCCATCTTCGTCACCAGCACATACTTCAGGAGTTGCAACTCCTGTTGCCGTTAACAACTCTGGAGCCGTAATCGTATAATCCAACTGAATAAAGCAACCGTTTTGATCTTGAGCAATAACAGTATAATCACCTGGCGCCAGTCCATCAAAGGTGTTTTCGTCATCAAACTGATTTAAGTTTGGAGAAATCGAATATTGATATCCTCCAGCACCGCCAGATAGAGTAACCGTTATGCTACCGTTTTCATCACCAAAGCAAAGAGCATTTACCACATCATCGGTATAATCCAATGGGATAGGTTCGGCGATAATTACTTGCTCAGCAGGTGTTGTACAATCTTCACTAAATACATTTACATAATATGTTCCAGACGTTAAATTGCCAAATGTACCTGAGGATTGTGGTCCTGCTACTCTTGAAGCTGGGCTTAATGAAACATCAGTGTACAACTCGTACATGTAGTTTCCTAATCCGCCTGTGGCATCAGCCATTATGGCTGCTGTGTCGCCAACGCAAGCAATGATGGTTGCATTCAGCTCAGTAAAGGCAAGAGGCATGATATCATCTTCGGATATTTCATTACTCAAAACAGATATACATCCATTTATGGCATCCCTTACATGGTAACGATATGTTCCTGCACCAAGTGGACCAGGTATGTTAGCATTAGGAATTGCTACTGAACTCCCCGTCATTGATATCCAGGTAACATTATCTTCACTATATTCATAAGTTCCGCTACCGCCAGTTGCAGAAAGCTCAAGCTCGATTCCAGTAGCACATGTCAACGGACTCGTACGAATTAATTGCGCCACAACTTCAGAAGGATTGATAATTTCTATGACTGATGTTTCATCAGAACAACCAACATCATCACTTGCAGTAATGCTGTAGAATCCTGGGCTCAGTCCAGAGAATGTACTTGAAGCCTGGGTTGCAGACGTAGTGGCCATTGTTGTGCCCGTGCTATCGTATCTATTTAATTGAAATAAATAATTCGGAGTTACATTTCTTGGGTTTACAGACGCAGTTACGGTTCCAGTATTTGCATTGTAGCATATTACAGGTGTTGAGGCAATTGTAGCCACAAGCGCATCAGGAGTTACAAGTGTGATGTTATTTGTAATTGGACATCCTTGTGCGTCGGTAATTGAGATATCAAAATCTCCGCCTGACAATCCTGAGAAAATAAAGGCTTCTACATTCGTTTCCGTGTAGGTCTGTGCAGTCGTGGTGTTAGTGAGTATAATTGTATATGGGCCTACTCCGCCTTCTGGATCAACCAATATGCTTCCTTGGTCGTCCGAACAACTTGGGCTGGCCTGTTCACTTACGATTGCTGAAACTGGGAATTCAGGTGCTATTATGGTAATTAAATTTGAATCATCTTGGCAGAATGGAGCATCAGTTTCAATAATACGAACATAATATACCCCTCCTGGAAGATTAGTTATGATTAATGGCATAGTTGTGTTTCCAGTTCCAGAGAATCCAGCACCAGGTACCGCGACATCATTATCATCATATACTTGATATGAATAATTACCCGTGTAGTCTGTAATTCCGATTTCTAAACTTCCCTCATCTACCCCGTTGTTCAAACATTCTTCATCGGTAAGTTTAGTTGCCACTGCACGCATCACGTCAGGATCCAAAATTTCGTGTGTTGTTTGAACTAAACACCCAGTTATTAAATTGGTTATGGAAATAGAATAATTACCAATACCCATACCAGTAAACGTTCCGGTTGTATTGGTTTGATTGTAAGCAACATTCGTTCCAGTTGTGGTATACTCAAGATTTACGGTTCCAGCTGCTGGAGTAAGTGTTACGCCAACTTGAATCTCTTCAAGGATGGCAGGATCACATGTAATGTCTTGTGTTACGGTTACGGTAGGGTCGCTTATTTCAGTAAATGGAGCTATTGTCGCAGTTGTGTTTCCAATACACCCATTATCATCATAAACATTTATCGAATAATTTCCTCCTAGGAAGTTGGTTTCGGTATAGCTGGAGTTCGTGCCATCTTGAACGGTTGTTGCCGTATCAGTATTTATGAACTCGTATCTCACGTAATTGTTCGATCCGCCTGTGATTGCGGCGTTATCGATTGTGATCGTTGCGTTTTCGGTGTTGTTGCCCGTTGCACATCCGAACTCCGTTACCGTTGCGTTGACGTTGGCGATGGCATCCGGTTGTGTGATTATCTGTGTTTCGGTCACGAAACAATTGTTCGCCCCCCTTGCTTCTACGGTGTATGTAATACCCGCAGCAGTTCCCTCTAGTCCTTCGAATACCGCTGATGTATCTGTGTTCGAGGTTGCTGTTATTGGGAAGGAAGCCGAGCTGCCCGGTCCTGATATAATCGTGAACACGAATGGCCCTACCCCGTTATCGACAACACTTGCCGTAATGGTTCCGTCATCTGCGCTGTTACAGGTAACATTCGTGGCGGCATCTATGGTCAATACTGGAAGTACTGCATCCTGAAGGTTCTGTGTAATGGTCACCGGACAGGCATGGCCAACGGCCTGGTCTGTGATAGTGAACACATAATCACCGACAATTGTCAACGTCGTGAAAACACCGGTCGTATTGGTATCATCTGCAGGATCGGCCGGCAATGTGCCCGGATATCTTACCTCATAGTCGAAGTTACCGGAGCCTCCTGTTTGCGTGATATTGATATGCCCACCGGGATCGACGGTACAATCGATAGTTTTGACAACAGTCGCCAATGGTACGATAGGCTCGTATAGAATCTCGGCAAGAGTTGTAAAGGTACATGACCACTGGTCATTGACCTGCACGGTATAACTGCCGGCATCGAGACCGGAGAATACGGTTGTATTCTGAGGAGTGCCTACAGGTGTACCGTCTTTTATAAGTTGGTAGGTATAGTTGCTTCCCTGTCCACCGGTTACGCCGACCACCTCTATCTCTCCCATGAAGTTGGGACAGTTGGGCTGGTTGAGCTGTAACGTAGCGGCAATAGGTGTCGGGTCCGCAAGCACGATGGTATTCTGTACTTCTTGCTGGCAACCGTTCTGGTCGATTACCCATGCCTGGTAAGTACCGGGTGCAAGAGCATCGAAACGCGGAGAAGCGACATAGTCGCCGACAACGGTCGGTGCTGTTGTGCCGACGTAGTAGGAATAATCTCCCCATCCACCGACAACGTCGATTATCTCGATTACCCCGTCGTTACCGACACAGGTTATAGGTGTTACATCTACATTGGCCGTAATGGCGGCACTAGGGCCTGCGATTACAAAGCGTGCATTGTTGACACATGAAGGGTCTGAATCCTGTGTGATCTCGACACGGTATTCCCCTGCCCCGATGGCAAAAGGAGCGGTTGGGCCTAGATTGGCTGACACTCCGGATGCACCTGCTACGATAACATCATCAAGCAAGTTATCCGTTCCCTGTGATTCGTAAATCTGCCAAGTGAACCCACTTGCGTAAGGATTGATGGTGTCGCTGATTGTGAAGCTCACGGACCCATCATCCCCAAAACAAACTACATCGGTAACCGTGGTCGCTATCTCGAAAGTGTTCGGGTCCTCTATTTCAAAGGTGGTCTGAACCGAGCATCCGGTAAGGTGATTGGTTACGGTTGCCAGGTAATTACCGATTCCGATTGCCGTAAATGCATTTGAAGCCTGGTTAGGTGCATTATATGCATTGTCTGTTCCGACAATGGAATAGGACAGATCGACCGCTCCCGCTGAAGGATTGATCACGATACCGATGATTACCTCGGCATCGTTCCCCGGGTTACAGGTAACATCCTGAGTAACGGTGACCGTTGGATCGGTAATCTCCACATAAGGTAATATCGTAGCGGTTGTTGTTCCAATACATCCCATGTCGTCATATACGTTGATGATGTATGTGCCGCCTAAGATATCTGTTTCGGTATAAGTCAAGCCAGAACCGTCCTGTAGGACGACATCGTCGCCGGTCGCCGGTGTTCCCTGGTCGTTTATGAACTCGTATCTCACGTAATTGTTCGATCCGCCTGTGATTGCGGCGTTATCGATTGTGATCGTTGCGTTTTCGGTGTTGTTGCCCGTTGCACATCCGAACTCCGTTACCGTTGCGTTGACGTTGGCGATGGCATTTGGTTCATTAACAACAATTCCTACAATATCAAATATACAGCTGTTGCTACCAGTTCCTGTAACGGTATAGGTATTTGGTGGAAGGTTTTCAAAGGTGTTGGTTGTTGCATTAAAGCTTCCCGCTACCGGTGAGATAGTATAAGTCAACGGGTTGATTCCGTTAAGCGTTTCTGTCAATGTTATTGTTCCATTCGTAGAACCATTACATGTAACATCAGCATGTGTTTCTGTAAATGCTGGGATAACTGCAGCAGGAACATTAACCGTGAACACACGATTACATTCCGGTGCTGAAGTACCATTATCGTAAATGGTTATCGTATAATCCTCAGGAACAGTTGTTGTAAAAACAAAAGGATTGGTAGGTAGGGCTGTTCTAGAAACAACCGAACCAAGCCCATTTGTAATTTCATAATCATAGCTTGTTGACCCAACGGTGACATCGATGGTAATTTCTGCATCTGGACTAGCAGTACAATCGATTAGTTTTGTTAGGGAAACATTGGCTTCTAGCACGGGGAATATCTCTACAGTATCTGTATCTGTACATCCGTTACTGTCAATGATAGCAACGTTATACGTTCCAGAGGCAAGGTTATTAAATACACCTCCGTTGTCGACATAATTTGTTCCCCCATCAATAGAATATAATATTTGAGGTGCAGTACTAGTTGCATTAATCGTTAATGAAGTAGGTGAAGCACAATTATCCACGACCATTGAATCAATGGTTGGGTTTGCTGTCAAAGTCAGATTAATTGGACCAAAATCCGCAAAACAGCCAAATTGGTCTGTAACTCTAACATTATAGTCTCCAGCAGTTGAGTTTGCCGGAATGGAAATAGGATTATCAGTAGTTGCCGTAATCGTTGTAAAACCTGCTGGACCGGTTACCGTAAAATTGAAAGTGCCACCGCCACCTTGAATGTCATCTACAGAAATTAAGCCTGGAGCGTTACAGGAAATATCACTCAACTTGCTTAATGAAGCGGTTATAGGGTTCAATTCCTCTATGAGTAAATTTTCACTACCGGAAACACAAGCATCAATGTTCGAGGCGTCCACTTCTGTGACTACAATGTAGTATTCACCAGGAGCTAATCCTGTTATGGTAATTGTTGAAGCGGTTGGTATAGCTGCTGGGTGACCAGTATTCGTCTGCACTAAGGCATTGGTATTTGCATTATAGAATTCCCATCGCATACTTGGATGTGTGGTAGCATCAGTATCTGTAATTGTATAAGTAATTTCAGCATCATTTGCACCAGAACAAGAAGGCTCATATGTAGCTGTTATTTCGAGTGGGTTTGTTGTAATGTCGTTCACATTCACATTACTTTGTCGAATACAACCAGTGGAATCGCGAACGTAGAAAACATAAGTTCGACCAGGCACCAGACCTGTCCAAGTATGTGATCCTGGTACGGCCGCAGTCCAAGTTGCCGTAGCAATATTGAATGTGGACGGGTCATCTGCATAGGTGTATTCATAATTGGGAACACCTGCTGTACCCTGAACAGTAACTTGGAGTTCATTACAACCTACAACGACAGTCGAAATACTAATGTCTAAATCATCTAATGGGAACGGTATAATGTATCTAGGTAAATCTGTTCTACAAATTTCAACCCCGCCAACTACGGTTCTCATAGATGGGAATACACTTGTTCCTGAAATATAGCCCATAAGAACATCTGTTGTGCCAGGGACACTGTCATCACCTGTCCAAGTTGCTCCACCATCGGCACTAAACTCAATAGTTGTACCTGAAGGATATGTGGTGGGATAACCTACAAACTGGAATCCATAATCCATAGGATCAACACTTCCACAAGCAGCAGGAAGTATTGGGTTTACTGTGGCTGTCAACTCATCAGGATTGTCAATTGTAATATTCGGTGAAAGTTGAGTTTCACAGCCATTCACATCTTGAACATAAACCTCGTATTCACCTGTCATTAGGTTGAAGAAGGATTGTGTTGTGCCAATTACATTTGTGACGGTTTGATTTGAAGCTCCAGCGTTATCTAAATCGACAATTCGGATTTGATAGGGAATATCTCCCGATGTAATAGTTATATCTATCGAACCTACACCATCATGACATTCAGGGTCAATTCCGATTGCTGTAAATGCTATTGGCGTTGCCGGGTTAACAGTAACTGTTTCCATATATTCACAATGAGGAGTACCTGCATTGTTATCCCAAACATAAACATCGTAATCTCCATCGTTACCAGCGGTAACCGTAAATGTGTTTAATGCTGCAAAATCTCCAGCGGAAACTCCTGTTCCGGTGGTTACAAAAGCATATGCATAATTACCGTCACCTCCAGAAGGGGTAACTGTAATTGTACCGTCATTACATGTAATGTCAATAACATCAATAATTGCTGTCAGTTGAGACTCGATTGTTATCGATTGTTGTGCTGCCAGGCAGCCGAACGCGTCGCGCACGTCTATTGTGTACGTTCCGTTTGCGAGGTTGTCGAATGTGTATGAAGTGGCGGATGCGGGTGTAGGCGTCAGCCATGGCCCTGAGTTGCCCGTAATACTGAATTGGAACCCTCCGTTACCGGGGACCGAGGTTACATCAACTACGATTGAAGCATCGTTAGCTCCGGAGTAGCAAGCTGTTGGATTTACGGTAAATGTTGGGCTTACAGGTGCTACAACGGTAATAGGGGTATCTATGGGGTCTGAACAGTTGTTGATATCTCTTGCTCGAACGATATAATCACCAGCGGTCAGTCCTGAGAAAATGGTATTGTTTCCGTTTGTGGCGAAGTCAAAAGTTCCGATAACACTACCTGCATTATCTTCCAATTGGTACTCGTAAGTTGGTGTTCCCCCAGTTGCGCTGGCGGTAATTGTCGCACTACCTGTATTACAAGTAAAAGTCTCAGTAATTGCTGCAGCGGCAACAATAGGTGCCGGTTCTGTAAGTGTCTGGTTCAGTGTAACGGTACAGCCCGCAACCGGGTCGTCCACGTCACGGACGACTATGCTGTGTGCCTGTGCGGCAAGACCCGTAATCTGTTCATCTGCCGTGAACGGACCAACAAAGGCACCGCTGTTCAGGCTGTATTCGAATCCACCTGCACCGAAGTTATCGGCCGAGATGGTAATCGTTCCCGAGTTGTCGGCGTTACAGTCAAGGTTTTCAAAGGCTGTGATGGAAGCTTCGAAGGCATTGCCCGGCTCCACTACTACAGTGATATCGACGGTACAATCGCTACCGTAGTTCACGGTTACGATGTGCGACCCAACGGCAACATCGGCAAGCACGTTTGCACCTGCACCTGTTTGTCCAGGAAGTGTTCCATCTAAAATATAAGTATAGGTCGGGTCGAAAGGAGTGATGGTGATATCACCCGTTCCATCACAGTTATAACTGATTGCGCTACTCAATGTTGGTTCAACGGGTAACGGGGCAATGATGACATCCGCAAGAGTGGTCTCGCAGGAAATGGCATTTGCATCACGTACACGGATACTGTATGTTCCGTCCAAAAGGTCGACGAATGTATGCCCCCCGGTTGTGGAGGCGGTCCATGTCCCCCCATCGATACTGTACTGGTAATCCCCTGAACCACCGGAGGTAGGAGTTACGCTACCCACTGTGATCTGCCCTAGTTGCAAGCAGGTATAATCTTGTGTTTGAACTGCTTCTGCGACGAGCTGTGCAGGTTCCGTAACATCTACATTTACGGGAGTTGTCTCACAACCGTTCGCGTCACGGACCTGTACGGGGTATGTTCCTGCCGATAGGTTCACGAAGGAACCTCCGACTTGATAGTTCGTGCCTCCGTCGATGCTGAACTCGAATGGGCCGGCCCCACCTGAATCGACAACGATGTCGATGGCGCCATCGCTTCCACCGAAACAGCTAACAGCCGTTGGTGTGGGTGTGATGGCAATGGGTGCATCCTGGGCGATGGTTATGGTGAACATATCGGAGCAATATCCGGCAGCGCCGTTATTGTCGCGTACATGAACGTCATAGTCCCCTGCCGTTGTAACGGCAACGGGATTGGTAGTGCTGAAGTCCCCGTCCACGACCGCGTTTCCATTGGGCACTACGGCATATACATAATTGGTATCGCCACCTGCAGCGGTGATATCGATATCCGTACTTGTGCCACATGCCGTGATGTTGGGTGCTGTTGCGCTTACCGTCAACTCTGGTTGAATGGTTACGTTTGTGGGTGTTGGCAAAGGGTTGGGGCACCCTAGGGCATCCCTTACCTCGATGTCGTATGCTCCGTTGGCCAGGTTGTCGAATGTGTATGTTGTTGCGTTGGCGGGTGTTGGCGTGATCCATGGTCCTGCATTGATCCTGAACTGGTACCCCCCGTTTCCGTTGGTAACGTCTACTTGGATCGAGGCATCGTTTGCGCCGGAGTAGCATGCCGTTGGTGTTACGCTGAACACGACGGGATTGGTTGGGGCGATGTTAATGGCGGTATCGATAGGATCTGAACAGCCATTGATATCCCTTGCTATTACGATATAGTCTCCCGGTGCCAATCCAGGGAATACGGTATTGTTTCCGTTCGTGGCGAAGTCGAAGGTTCCTATCACGGCCCCTGCATTGTCCTCCAATTGGTATTCATAAGTTGGTGTCCCGCCTGTTGCGCTTGCGGTTATCGTGGCGCCGCCGTTACAACTGAAAGGGGTCGTTATGGTGGCCGCTGCCACTACAGGGGTAGGTTCTGTAAGTGTCTGGTTCAGTGTAACGGTACAGCCCGCAACCGGGTCGTCCACGTCACGGACGACTATGCTGTGTGCCTGTGCGGCAAGACCCGTAATCTGTTCATCTGCCGTGAACGGACCAACAAAGGCACCGCTGTTCAGGCTGTATTCGAATCCACCTGCACCGAAGTTATCGGCCGAGATGGTAATCGTTCCCGAGTTGTCGGCGTTACAGTCAAGGTTTTCAAAGGCTGTGATGGAAGCTTCGAAGGCATTGCCCGGCTCCACTACTACAGTGATATCGACGGTACAATCGCTACCGTAGTTCACGGTTACGATGTGCGACCCAACGGCAACATCGGCAAGCACGTTTGCACCTGCACCTGTTTGTCCAGGAAGTGTTCCATCTAAAATATAAGTATAGGTCGGGTCGAAAGGAGTGATGGTGATATCACCCGTTCCATCACAGTTATAACTGATTGCGCTACTCAATGTTGGTTCAACGGGTAACGGGGCAATGATGACATCCGCAAGAGTGGTCTCGCAGGAAATGGCATTTGCATCACGTACACGGATACTGTATGTTCCGTCCAAAAGGTCGACGAATGTATGCCCCCCGGTTGTGGAGGCGGTCCATGTCCCCCCATCGATACTGTACTGGTAATCCCCTGAACCACCGGAGGTAGGAGTTACGCTACCCACTGTGATCTGCCCTAGTTGCAAGCAGGTATAATCTTGTGTTTGAACTGCTTCTGCGACGAGCTGTGCAGGTTCCGTAACATCTACATTTACGGGAGTTGTCTCACAACCGTTCGCGTCACGGACCTGTACGGGGTATGTTCCTGCCGATAGGTTCACGAAGGAACCTCCGACTTGATAGTTCGTGCCTCCGTCGATGCTGAACTCGAATGGGCCGGCCCCACCTGAATCGACAACGATGTCGATGGCGCCATCGCTTCCACCGAAACAGCTAACAGCCGTTGGTGTGGGTGTGATGGCAATGGGTGCATCCTGGGCGATGGTTATGGTGAACATATCGGAGCAATATCCGGCAGCGCCGTTATTGTCGCGTACATGAACGTCATAGTCCCCTGCCGTTGTAACGGCAACGGGATTGGTAGTGCTGAAGTCCCCGTCCACGACCGCGTTTCCATTGGGCACTACGGCATATACATAATTGGTATCGCCACCTGCAGCGGTGATATCGATATCCGTACTTGTGCCACATGCCGTGATGTTGGGTGCTGTTGCGCTTACCGTCAACTCTGGTTGAATGGTTACGTTTGTGGGTGTTGGCAAAGGGTTGGGGCACCCTAGGGCATCCCTTACCTCGATGTCGTATGCTCCGTTGGCCAGGTTGTCGAATGTGTATGTTGTTGCGTTGGCGGGTGTTGGCGTGATCCATGGTCCTGCATTGATCCTGAACTGGTACCCCCCGTTTCCGTTGGTAACGTCTACTTGGATCGAGGCATCGTTTGCGCCGGAGTAGCATGCCGTTGGTGTTACGCTGAACACGACGGGATTGGTTGGGGCGATGTTAATGGCGGTATCGATAGGATCTGAACAGCCATTGATATCCCTTGCTATTACGATATAGTCTCCCGGTGCCAATCCAGGGAATACGGTATTGTTTCCGTTCGTGGCGAAGTCGAAGGTTCCTATCACGGCCCCTGCATTGTCCTCCAATTGGTATTCATAAGTTGGTGTCCCGCCTGTTGCGCTTGCGGTTATCGTGGCGCCGCCGTTACAACTGAAAGGGGTCGTTATGGTGGCCGCTGCCACTACAGGGGTAGGTTCTGTAATCGTTGTTGTAACAGAAGTTGTGCAAGTAATTTCGTCTGCTTTACGTATTTGAATGGTTTGGCTTCCGGCACCATAAATAGCAGCGGTTGTTACTGGAGAAGTTGTTGAGTTAATCCAGTTCGTTCCTCCATCAACAGAGTAATCAAAACCTGCCACGGTATCAAAATTCTCAACTTCAAAGGTGATTGTTCCATCAGAAAGACCGTTACAGCTTACATTTGTAGACCCAATACCATTGGATTCAAAAACTTGCCCCGCAACAACGGTAACAGGAGTTTCTACAAATAAAGGACAAACCTCGGGTGTTTGATAGACGGTAATGTCATCTATCGCAACATCGTTACCGCTGATTTCACTTTCGTTTGTGATAATAACTAAATTCAAACTAGAATTAGCACCAGGGTTAAGGGACAGAACATACTCGTTCCATATATCATTTTCAGGCACCGCTCCTGTATTTGCTGACACTATAAGAGCATTAGTTCCTGGGTGGCGAAGTTCAATTGTTAAATCAGGAGGGATACGATTGTTTCCACTTCTCATTAAGTTTATCAACCACAAGGAAACACTTAAAGGTTGGTTGTGAATAATATCATTTATAGGTTGTTGATAGATTACTTGACCTGGTGCAGGCGCTCCAATATTGATAACTAAATAACGACCATCCGTTGCTCTAGTTCCTGTTGTATGGTCAATAGGGTTTAGCCATGAGCCAAATGGCCTTGCAATGGAATCCGTAACTGCATATTCATAATCATTAATGGACCTATTATTGTCTATTGGCGCCCCACTTGGGGTATTATCATTTAACTGATCTTCATAAAAATATCCGGATGTGTTAGGGTTCGGAATGGTTAAACCACTTCCAAAATCTTCACTTAACAGCAAACTTGGCGTTGGTGGTGTCGCGGAAACATAGTTTGTTCTTACCGTATATGTCCCAGGCGGAACATTAAGAAAAACATTGCTTGTAGGGTCTGGAGAATTTGGAACACCATCTAATTCATACGTATAATTATATGTCGGAATACTAGGCGTTGCGGTTATAGTTCCCGAACCATCGCAATTATAATTTACTTCGGGAGTGAGTGAAACCCCTGGCGGCGTCGGCGTATCTTCAACATCAACTACCATTGGAAATTCACAATTTGTAGCATCCCTAACGATTATGGTGTAAGTACCGGGAGGCAAGGTCGCAATGGATGAAGAACTATAAGTTCCACCACCGTCAAAACTATATTGATACGGAGCGGTACCACCAACAACATTTGTGATTCTCACTTCTGCACCCAACGGATCGCAGGTGGCGTCCCTTGAAACACCTGCAGAGGCAGATAAAGGAAATGGATCAGAAATATTATGTGTCAAATCAATTGTACATCCTGAACTATCATTGACTTCAATGGAGTAGGACCCAGCAGACAAACCAACAAAAGAAGGTGTTGTTTGTGTGGTCAAGCCACCATCAATACTATAGGTAAAAGGAGCTACCCCCCCAGTTGGAACAATTGTGATAGCTGCATTGCTGCTTCCTGTACAACTTATGGGACTATCATCTGTTATTGCAACCGTCATCGCTCCATTGTCTGAAATCGTAACTGGATTTGAAAAGGCGAAACAGCTGTTCGCATCAACAACAACAAACACATAAGTTCCGTCTTCTCCAGAAAAGTATTCATCGGTACCATCGCTATCAGTATCTCTCCATCCGAATGTAAAAACAGGATCTACTTGATATTGATCACCAGGAATGTCTGATATTGTAGGGTAACGATCAACTCCATTGTAACTCCAAATCGCAAATGAGTAGTTTGGATCAGGCAAGCCATTGGCTGCAGTTAATGTAATAGTACCAGCAGTACACCCAATGTTCTGGGTTAGTAGGGCTGAGACCGAGGGATCAATGGTTCTACCAACAGTGACGTTTTGGGAAAAAGTACATCCGTCAGCGGTAGCCACCTCGATTATATAGTCTCCTTGGTTTACGTTGAAAGTATGCGTATTATCAGGCTGGGCGGTTTCATCATCAATTAGGGTACCATCAGTTTGACGGAGAATATAAGTGTAGTCTGCTTCAACATTTAAAATATCAACTTGAATGGAACCCTGAGCGTTACAGTTGGCTGGAGTAGTTGTAATGTCTACTTGAAAATCTCTGTCACGAATGCCAATATCTGGAGTGCTGAAAACACAGGCGTTAATAATTGGATCGCCAGCTCCATCTAATGGAACGATATCAACACGATACTGTCCATTTGATGTAATTGTAAAATTAGGTCCGTTATTAGCGCTATAAGGAACTAAAATAGCATTGTTGGTAATATCGACTAGTTGAAAACCATAACCACTTCCTGGATTAGTTACATTAATGTAACCGTCTGTTGTACAGATAATATCCCTAGTGTCGTATTCAACATTTAGGTTGTTCTGAAAAACATCAAAGTAAAAACGATTGAAACATCCATTTTGATAGGTAACGACTAAACGATATTTGCCAGCACTATTTGCTGTGTACGTACTGCCAGTAGCTACTTGATTCCAAGTACAGGTTGCATTTTTGTTTGCACAATCATCTGGTGCTGCGGTACAACTGCTCTCGTCTAAAAGCTCCCATGAGATGGTCTGAGCATCAGTAATGTTAGTTTGTAAAATTTGTGAATCGCCTGCTCCGCACAAGAATATTTTAGCCAATTGATCGCCATCAATACTACAGGTTGTAATTTCACCTTCAATATCATTGGTTACATCAGCATCGGCGTTTACAGTATTGAAATAATCAATTATAGGATTGACTGTAGATGTACCAAAGCGTTCAACCACCATAATTTCTTTAAAACCTTTACATGGATCAGGTATAATTTTATCAACGATGTACGTTCCTTCTTGAGTGACTAAAAGTGTACTTGGATCGTTGTCTGGATCGCCATCGTCAATAACCGTATCAGTCGCATCAAAAAGACCGTTTCCATTGTCGTCAATTACCCAGACATAGCTATCGAAATTATCTCCAGCATCTAGAAGAACGTCATCTCCACATAACTGAACCGTTCTTGTGAAGTTGCAATTTTCTAAATCATCTAGTAAAAAGTTGGTTGCGCCGGGTGTAACAAATCCGCAATCATCAAAATCAGAGACGCTAGGGTCATCAGAGATTACATTATCATTGATTACCCCTTCGTAAGTAGAGTACGCTAAGTTTTCAATCAGGTCGGTACAAGCATCTATAAAATCGAAACAATTTTCAGCTACACGAACACGCATTCGAATGGATGATACAGGATCCCCTATTTCAACTAGGTTATCAGGAATCGAAAAAGTTATAGACCGTGTTGCGATATCATAAGTGTAAGTTACACCGGCTGGTGCGTCAATATCGCCAGGCGCGAAGTCAGACGTAGGTCCTCCAGGGGGGAATACATTTACGGGTAAAACATCACGTATCGTGTAATTAGTTGCATCATCATTACCCCGATTTCGAAAAGACAGCACATAGTCGAGTGTTTGCCCTAGGTTTACACCTAGACCAGTAATGTCGTTACCCGCTATGTCTTCCACCTTCTTCTCTAAAACGATATCTGGTTCAATAATATCTACACCAAAGGTCACCAAGAAAGCCCCGAACCAATCTGCGCTGGTTCTTAACTGCAGTCTTGCAGAGGTTTCACCATTATCAATAACGCTATTAGCGGGGTTGTTAATATTGAAAATGTCAGAATCAAACCCCATTGAGTTTGTACTATTGATGTCTCTTGAAGCAACGTTGACTCCATCAATAGTTATACTTGAGTTGAAAAAGTTATTCGCGGGGTTTGCCGTATTGCTTAAGTTAGAATATGTATTATTTAATGGTGTTCGAATTCGAAATCTGTCACCAGTAAGATCTGTTTCACCTTCTAAAACACCCACTCCTATACGCGCTCTTACAGGCCCAGCAGGTACGGTGTTAAAGCCAGCGATATCAATGTTTTGCCTGCTTGCAGCGGTGGATTGTGTGGTCACACCTTCATAGCCATCGAAAACCGATATGTACTTTCCGGTTAGGGTAGGGTTTTCATAGATTACTACAAGTGTCCAACCCGCAACTCCATAAGTGTTTCCACCTCGCGTTCCTCTAATGTTTGCGGCAAAATATTCTCCGTCAGGATCCGCCAGAGCTTGTAACATACCTGTTACATTTTTGTAGCATACATATGGGCTGTCTGGAACCCCATCGGCATAACCATCGATAATAATTTCGTCCTCATCTCCTACCGGATCGGCCAAATTATCTGCAGTAATGTCTACATATGTGCCACCTGGCACTTTAAATTTAATGGTTGTAACTTCGTTGTGCGTATTATCATCAGGATATAATGATGCGTCGTATGCGTATGGGTATGAACTACGGGTATATCTTTCAACATCATAATTTCCCGCCCAATATAGCCCAGCCCAATAAATTTGGGAACAATCAGGCGTTGTTAATGTTGAACTACTTGAACTAAAAGTAGTGTTGTCTCCATCAACATCCACGTATTCACGAATCCATTGGTTATTACCTAAAGTGCCATTGTAGGGCACATTAAAGTTGGTATTATCAAAGTCATCAACGCGATTCATTACACTATTCGCCAAGAAGGTGTAATCTCCTCTGATATTGATGTATTTTAAGGTGGGATCGCTGGCATTTTCAAGCCGAGGACCAAAGTTTTGTTGCGCTTCAAGGGTGTTTATCAGAAAACCGCCCATAAGAAGAAAAAGAAGCGCTAAGGCTTTTTTGATGTTGGTTATTTGGTAGTCCATCTAAGCAAGTAGGTTTGGTTTTGTACTTTTTGACCGTTTTTTCGGCTCAAAGTCATGATTTGGGCTTAAAATTTAAAAAGCACAGGATATTCCTAACAAATATTAACTATTACTGTGAGGGGTAAAATTTATTGTTGTGTCAAGGGGAAAACTTGTTGTGAACAATTAAATGACAGGGGTTTGCACATACTCGACCCGTGAAACATAAGAATTGTAGGAAAAAGTAAAAAAAGCAAAAAAACACCTCTAAAATGAGCCATTCTAGATTTGGAAATTCGATGATTTTTTGGAACATATTGACGCCCATAAAAACAAAAACATCATGAATTCTCAGAAGATAAAAAGCGCTTTTTTTGATTGATTTAGTATCAATTTTATTTACTGTTTTTACTCATTTTTAATCTACTTTTTTTCCTGAAATCAAGTCGTTTTCATCATTGGTATTGGACTTTAAATTTTCTAAACGGATGTATTTAAAATGAAATTTTCAAATAGAATTTATTTGTTACGGCTTTGAGTGATGGGAAAACCTCGAAAACATAAGCAGAGGCATTCAATATTGTTGTAACGTGGATCCCAATTGGCGAATAGAAATAAATTTGAGCGCCGTTAAAAAGTTAAATTCTGGATATAGCGTTACGGATAATAATGGCTTTCCGCACAGAAAAACTGCAAGCCAAACTCCAACATTAGAAGTGGTTCGTACAACATTTCCAAAAAATACTAAACTATTGTTTGATTTTCATATGAACAATTTATCCGGAATCGATAAAATCATCGGGATAGTTGAGTAGAAAAAAATGGAAAAGCTAATTGTTGTCGGTAGTCGTTATGATTAAGGGACAAAGAAATTCAAATGAAAACACTCAAATTGGATATATAATTTGGCGAGGAAATGAGGTTCAAAAAATGATTTACAGGCGTTTCTTTTGATGATGATTTCTTCGTGATAACCTCTGACATTTTAGTGTTTTCCATTACATCCGGAAACATAAGGTTATTTACAAAAAGCTATGGGTTTAGTTAAAAGAAGGAAAGGAAGTTGAAAAATGTAAATTCAATTTGAGAGGTAGAAGAACTTAAGAAGCGTGGTATTAATAGTTTTTTACAGAGTTTCCGGCACGGCTGAACAAAGAAAGGTATTGGGCAGGTCTATCTTAAAAATTGCAAATTAGAGTCTAAGGACTAAACCCTATTTCGATATAGTAAGACTAGTATTTTCAATCTATTGGCCCACCGTTATAATGTAAAATATCATTTATAGTAAAAAGAAAAGCCTGTCTTTCAATTTGAAAAACAGACTCATCTAGATACTTTTATTTTTTTGAATTAAGTTATAGCGTCTGAGTGAACACGCATAATCCACATTTTGTCATCATACGAATCATTGATTTTCGAGTAATAGGATATTAGGGCATTGTTCCATGACTCATGTCTTTTCAAGTACACATATCTCCAATTGTTCTCAGGATTGATAAAGTAGCTCGCACTAAGACCATAAGAATTCAAAAGCTTAACGAATTTTTTAGCATTACTTGGCTTGGCAAAAACATTGGCTATGATGTAGTATCCAGAACCGACACCATTGAGTTTAAAGTTTCTAGGAGCGGTATTTGTAGAAGTTACACGGTCTCTTACCGAGATGTTTTTCTCTAGTTCATCAGTATTATACTTTGCAGATTTTTGCTGGAGCTTATCCACATTACTAGCATACGTTTCGTTCGTATAACGATTGTCAACATTCATAATCCATAGATCATCTGAGTATTTTCCATCCATATTACTTTTGTAAGCGTCGGAAGCTTCTTGCCAAGTATCATACCGTTCTAAATACACATATTTCATACCATTTTTAGGGTTATCTATATAGTCAGAGGAAAAACCTTGCTCATTAAGATTGTCTATAAACTTATTCATGTATTTCCCGCCTTTGTAGACATTAGCAACAACGTAGTATCCATCATTCACACCATCAAGGTTTTTAAACTTTCTGCTTTTGATAGCACCACGACTCACACCTTGGTTGTAGTCATTAGCCCTAGTATTATCTTGGGCCACTGCACGAGTAGAAGGACTTGTACTTTCAGTTCTTGAATTATCACGAACAGCGACATTTGTTTGAGGAGCAGTCCGAACTGAACGTGTATTATCTTGTGTTACATTTCCACCTTCGTTATTGTCATTATTGGCAAGTGCGGTGGGACGATCTCTACCGGTTAAGAATAATTGTTCTGCTCTTTTTTCTAAATCAGGTCGCTCCCCATTGGTTTGATTACGAACCATGCGCATCACCATTTCAAACCTACGTTCTAAATCTTTTTCGCGGCTAGCTTCTAAAGAATCTTGGCGAAACATTAGTTCTGCCAAAACCTCTTCATTTTCAGCAAGTCTTTTTTTCAATTCTTCAACCTCATCATTTGAGGCAAGACTTTCTGTGTCTAGTTCTTCGTTTTCAACCAATTCTTCTCCCTCTTCTAACATGACTCGATCCTCGGTAAGGTTGGGTGTGAATGAATATGCTAGAGAAATTTCGTGGGTTACTCCAAGATTATTGAAGTCTGTGCCAAAACCCTTTTCCATTGTATAACCAAGTGAAAGACGTTGGTTAATGTTGAATCCAGCTCCTGCCGAAGCTCCATAGAAAGAATCATAACCTCCTTGCAGCCATCCTAATTTGGGAAGATCTAAAATTAAACTTCCGCCTAAAGAAAGGTCCTGCTCTTCTTGAGAAACCAGTCCACTTCGCGGGTTCATACGAACTCGTGCCAAGGGCATCACGCGGGCGCTTTCAAAGATACCACTGTCACTTTTAAAGGGATAGGTATATTGGAGATGCGCGGAATAGGTTTTGTTTTTAAAATCAGTTAGTGTTTCACTAGTTTTCAAATTATAGTCAAATAAGTTCTCCGCGAAAACGCCAAAATCTATTTGACCATATGATAAGTTGAAACCAGGTTGAAATGAAAGTACGTTACTATCTTGGGTTCCGTTGATTCTAAAGTCATTCGGATCTACAATATCTACATCGGCTCTATTTAATCCTGTATTGTAATAGGCCAAGTTGGCTCCGAAAGTGAAGTTGCTCTTATCGCTCAATTTGATTCCATAAGCAAAGTTTGCTAGTGCACCAATATTAGCTACTGGCCCTACCTTTTGGTTATAAACACTTAAACCTAAACCGCTACGGTCTCCTACTCTACCGCTATAACTTAGGAAATACGTTTGGTCATTATCCTTAAAAGATACCGATTGGTTTCTGTGTAACAGATTGATATATGAATTGTCTTCACGTACAGTTGAAAAAGTAGGGTTTATTAAAAACCTATTGAATTTCAAAAGGTTTTGCGGTGCTACTTGGTATGGTAATATTGGATCATCCTCTTGTGCGCTAACCGTAGTTAACGTCATGAAGGCAATCAAAGGAAGTAGTAGTAGGTTTCTTAGTTTCATGGTTGTAGGTTAGCGAATAACGGTGATGGTACCTTGTTTTAATGTTTCGGTAGCATTCTTAATTACATAATAGAACACCATATTTTGTTTAGGAAATGAGGTTGCAGATTGAGGCCAGTTGTTGGCATAGCCAGTTTCGTTGACTAGTTCTTCTCCCTTATCATTATATATAATCACATTCACATCTGATTTATTGGAGTATGAATTAGGAATCACCCATTGATCATTTGCACCATCTCCGTTCGGGGTAATTACGTTGGGTACATTGAATAAATCAAGGTAAACAGCTGTAAGTTGTCTTGTAATTTCACAATTATCAACGTTAGCAACAAGTGTAAACGTTCCTTCTTCAGTAAAGGTCATTTGGTCGGTGCTGCTTAATAAATTGTTGCTTTCATCATACCATTGGTAGGCAGTTCCGCCTCTTGCGGTCACGGTTTCTGAACTTCCTTCAGGAAAGATTACATCACCGTCAACATCAAGCGTAATAAGGTTGGGGTCCAAAGGAGAGATTGCAATTTCATTAGAAGGTAGAGGACAGCCATCCTTATCTAGTACCAAACGGTATGTACCAGGTTCTGTTACCGTTAATGATGCTTCAGTTGTATTTACGGAAGTACCGTCTCTTTCCCAAGAAAAGCTTTCTCCAGTTAAGTCAGTTGTCGTACTAATGGTAATAATGTCTGAAGAATTACAGTATACTGTGCTTGTACTCGTTATAGTCACAGTTTCATTGGTCAAAAGTTGTACAGCTATGGTATTTGATGTTTCATTATAGGTTCCTAGTGTTGCATTAACGGTATAGTCTCCATTTTCGGTATTATCGGCGAGACTTATGTTTTGACCGGTAGCTCCGGCAACATCGGTGCCATCAAGCTGCCACTGATAAACGAAAGAGGTTTCTAATTGTCCAGTTACGTCGGACCTAGTTCCGTCAGAAGCAATTGCATTTATCATTGCTATTTCCAAGATAGCATTTGTGCTTACGCAAGCCGTGTATGATGAATCAAAGTCAATTACGATTTCAAAGCTGCTTGGCACAACAGCAACCGTATTCTCGGAGTTTACCGTTGAACTACATGTTCCTGATGAGGTTACGGCTGCATAGTAAGTTCCATCTTGAGTAATATCTAAAGTAGCGTTGGTAGCACCACTGACCATTGCTCCATTTCTATACCATTGATAAGTTGGGGAATTAGCCGTAGTACTCACGCTTAAGGTTTCAGGTTGAGAAGGGAGAACCACAACGTTTGCTGAATTATCTCTGGTAACGGTAAATGCTCCACCATTTGTAATAGTAATAGGAGCAGATCTTTCAGTACAAATTCCAGGTGCTGATATTTCGACTTGGTAGTCACCCTCGAATCCGGCGATACTTGCGTCAACATTATACGATGTATTTGTTGCTCCGGGGATGGCTACATTATCTTTATACCACTGATAGCTCCAAGAAGGATCAGTTGTATCAATTGTCAAGGTTTCAATATCTCCCGCACATAGGGCAGTTTTGCTTGGTGGAGTAATTCCTATTCCTGCACCAGTAGAACCTATTTGAACTGTTACTATGTTGGAATCAGTATTTCCATTAAAAGTACAATCACCATAATCAACTAAAGCTTGATACATACCTGTTTGATTTACGGTAATCGTATGATTGGTTTCACCAGTCAGTAGAGATCCGCTTCGGTACCATTGGTATTGATAGGTTTCTGGACTGGGGATATTATCTACCTGTAGGTCGATTGAAACAGGGTCGCACAAGTTGCCTGGGGGATTTCCATCACCTAACTCACTAATATTCAAATTAGTTGTAACCGCCATATAATAGATATGAAATGAGTCATCAGATTCTGCTTGACTGACAGGGCTTGTGCTTCGAGCACGAAACTTGTACCCTTGTCCCTGCGCATCTGTCGGAATTGAAAAATTCAAATCGAAGTTTTTCGGGTTTGCCGTGTTCTGATCTCCTACGCGGCCTAGTTCAACAGCGTTAGTGAAATCTCCTGTAGCATCAGAAAGTTCTAGAATAAACTCGTTGTCGGAGTTGGCGGTTCCCCCCCAGGCAATAGTTACATCGTAGGAGTTGAATGGACCTGAACCATTATCAATCCCGGCACAGATTTTTGTGAAACCAGTACCACCTCCCGCGGGTGCTGGAGGCAACATAGAAATTTGAGCGAAAGTTTGAGTAGAAAGGAACGCAAAAAGCGCCAACAAGAATAGACGGGGAAAGCTTAAGTTAGTTTTCATAAGTAGTAGTAGTTTTGGGGCTACAGTTTTATCTTCAGATTTGGGACTTTCGATAAAACGTATAATTTTTCGTTTTATTGGTTTCAACACCGGTTGAAATTTGCTTAACGGTCTCTTATACAGTATTCAATAGCAAATATGTCCTTTATTTATTGGTCTATCAATATAATGTTGTAGCGTCAAACAAAATTGTTGTGAACACTCCTATTTCTATGGTTAAGGGTTTTTAATAGACGGTAATCATTGCATTTTTGCTACTTTTGTGGTTCTTTAAAAAGCACCTTATGAGCGATTCGGAAAAATCTTTGAATTTTCTTGAGCATATCATCGAAGAAGACCTGAAAAACGGGTTTTCTAAAGACGCTTTACGATTTCGTTTTCCACCCGAACCGAATGGTTATTTACATATTGGACATGCCAGTTCAATTTGTTTGAATTTCGGATTAGGATTGCGGTATAAAGCGCCCGTGAACTTGAGGTTTGATGATACGAATCCCGCAAAGGAAGAACAAGAGTTCGTAGATGCAATAAAAAGGGATGTCGAATGGCTGGGATATAAATGGGATACCGAACGGTATGCATCCGATTACTTCCAGCAGTTATACGATTGGGCCATACTTTTAATCAAAGAGGGAAAGGCGTATATAGATAGTCAAACTTCTGAAGAAATGGCTGCTCAAAAAGGAACTCCAACAGAAGCCGGAACCGAAAGTCCATTCCGCAATCGATCTGTAGAAGAGAATTTAAAACTGTTCGAAGGAATGAAGGCAGGAAAATTTGAAGAAGGAATGCATGTTTTACGTGCTAAGATTGACATGACTTCTTCAAACATGTTGATGCGAGATCCTATCATGTATAGAGTACTTCACAAGGCACATCACAGAACAAATACCGATTGGTGTATTTATCCAATGTACGATTGGACGCACGGTGAGAGCGATTATATCGAACAAGTTTCGCATTCTTTGTGTACGCTTGAATTTGCTATGCATCGGGAATTGTATGATTGGTTTTTGAATCAAGTGGTTGATGAAAATAAGGTTCGACCTAAACAGCGGGAATTTGCTCGAAGAAACTTAAGTCATACGGTTGTTAGTAAACGAAAGTTAGCAAGATTAGTGGAGGATGGGGTTGTGGATAGCTGGCATGATCCTCGGATGCCAACAATTTCAGGATTGCGAAGAAGAGGGTATTCTCCAGAATCCATTCGCAATTTTGCGGACACTATTGGCATTGCGAAACGTGATAACTTAATCGATGTTTCTCTTCTGGAATTTCAAGTCCGAGACCATTTGAATAAAGTAGCGCCACGCGTGATGGGAGTTTTAGACCCGCTTAAAGTGGTGATTACGAATTATCCGGAAGGTGAAGAGGAATGGTTAGACGCTGAGAACAATCCTGAAGATGAAGCTGCGGGTTCAAGAAAAGTGCCTTTTTCCAGAGAAATCTATATTGAAAAAGAAGATTTCAGAGAGGAAGCCAACAAGAAGTTTTTTCGTTTGAAATTGGGCAAGGAAGTCCGATTAAAAAACGCTTATATCATAAAAGCAGAGAGCTGCACAAAAGATACCGAAGGGAATATTACTGAGGTACAGTGTATATACGACCCGAAAAGTAAGAGTGGTAGCGGTACAGAAGAAAGTCTGCGAAAGGTTAAAGGAACTTTACATTGGGTTTCTATAGAACATGCTTTGGAAGCAGAAGTTCGATTGTATGATCGCCTTTTTACAGATGAAAGTCCAGATACCCATAAAGACAAAGATTTTATGGAATTTGTGAATCCGGATTCTTTAAAAACCATCACGGGATATTTGGAGCCAAGCATGAAAGATTTAAAAGTTGGTACCCAAGTTCAATTTCAACGTTTGGGGTATTTCTGTGTTGATCCAGATTCAACTTCAGAAAAATTGGTTTTCAATAGAACGGTTGGCTTACGAGATTCTTGGGCTAAAATTCAGCAAAAAAGCTGATATAAGAATTGCTTATTCTCACTAATATATCAATTGGTATTTTCTATTAAAAGCGGCTTGTTTTAAGCTTTCCTGAAGGGACTTCGTCTTTTTCCTAACTAATGTGTTGATCGTATTTCTATAAATCTGTTCTCGGCCTTCTAGTGACTTTTCAGTCTAATTTTTTCCAAAAACTAGTATGGAAAGTGATTCTCCTTCGTCTTAGAGTTTGAAAAACCTTGAAAAATGAGAAAATTATTTCTTCTGTTAGTAACGCTGCTTTTAAGCTCAAATATTTTTGCGCAAGAACAAATCATCTCGGAGCTTGAATTTTCAGGGGTAAAAAAAACCAAAGAAAACTTTTTAAGACGTTTGCTCAAAACAAAACCCAATACAACTTTTGATTCTCTTCTGGTTGTTAAGGATGTTGAACGGTTAAAAAGACTTCCGGGAATTGCGAATGCCACCTACGAGTTATTGGGAGAAGGTGAGGAAGTGAAGCTTTTGTATAGAGTAGAAGAGAACTTTACAATTATTCCGGGATTAAGGATAGCCACTGCTAATGACGGTAGCTTTGCGTATCGTTTATCTGTCTTTGAATTTAACCTTTTCGGAAACAATCAACTTTTAGGCGCTTTTTATGAAAAGAATGTCTTCAATTCGTATGGAGCTTTCTGGGAACACCCCTTTTTATTTAGTGACAAAATCGGTGTGGGACTGAACTATCAAAACGTAACGACCCAAGAACCTGTCTTTTTTGAAGAAGGAGATAAAAACTATCGATTTAATTCTGAGATGTTCGAAGGTGCTCTGCTCCTCTCCCCTAATTTTAACAATGAGATAGAATTAGGAGCAATTTATGCAAAGGAGCAATATCTATTCGAGGAAGAAAATCCTCTTCCCAATAGGCCCATTAGTTTGAAGGCGGACAAACTGATTTACAAAGGTGTTTATCGTTATGTCGACTTGGATATCGATTACCAATACTTTGACGGAATCACAAGTGAATTTACCGGCCAGTATGTCAACTTTTTAAGCGGAGATGCTCCTGGAGAGCAATTTTTAAACTCCTTTTTGTCCCTAAGAAATGATTTTATCTACTACAAGAAAATTAAAAATCGCGGAAATTGGGCAACACGTTTGCGTCTAGCCGCGGCTTTTGGTAATGAGGATTCTCCTTTTGCGCCATTTACGCTTGACAATCAGTTAAATATTCGTGGCGTCGGGAATACCGTGGATCGTGGAACGGCGGCAATCGTACTAAACACAGAATATCGACACACGCTTTTCGAGAAAGGATGGTTTGTTGTACAAGGAAACGCTTTTGTTGATGCAGGCACTTGGCGCAAACCGGGAGAAGATTTTTCCCAATTGTTTGACGGTTCGGCAACGCGTTTATACCCTGGAGTGGGCTTTCGCTTGACACATAAAAGAATTTTTAATGCCGTTTTTCGATTGGATTATGGTTTCGGGATAGGTTCCGAAGCTACGAACGGAATCGTCTTTGGAATAGGGCAATACTTCTAAGAAAAAAGTAAAAAAGCGCCCACCAAGGTGAGCGCTTTGAGAATATAAGTTTTGGAAAATCGTATTAGTCTAATTTCTTAGGCTTTTGCTTTTTCATGGCTTCACCTATTTGATTACTTGCCGTAAAGCTAGCAACCATGTCGTTTAGCATTTGGCTACCCGCTTGAGGAGAGTTTGGTAATAGAATTAAATTACTGTTCGTCTCCTGCCCTATTGACTGCAGCGTATCATAATGTTGAGTAACAACAATCAAAGCAGATGCTTCCTGAGAATTGATACCTACTTTGTTTAATACTTCAACAGATTCTTCCAAACCTCTAGCGATTTCTCTACGTTGGTCGGCAATACCTTGACCTTGAAGTCTTTTACTCTCAGCTTCTGCTTTTGCTTTTTCTACAATAAGAATACGAGCAGCATCACCTTCGAATTGTGCTGCGATTTTTTCACGTTCAGAAGCATTAATACGGTTCATTGCTTCTTTTACCTGAGCATCAGGGTCGATATCTGTAACAAGTGTTTTAATGATATCATAACCATAGGTCATCATTGCTTCGTTCAATTCAGATTTTACGGCAATGGCAATATCATCTTTACGAACGAATACATCATCTAACTTCATTTTTGGAACCTCGGCACGAACTACATCAAATACATACGAAGTAATTTGGTCATGCGGGTAATCGAGTTTATAGAAGGCATCATATACTTTGTCTTTGATGACTTTGTATTGCACAGACACTTTCAGGCGAACAAATACATCATCTAAAGTTTTCGTTTCAATAATAACATCCAGTTGTTGAATTTTTAAACTTAATTTCCCTGCTATGCGGTCTACCAAAGGAATTTTTAAGTGTAGTCCTGATTGCCGTATACTATGGAATTTTCCAAAACGCTCGATAATGGCTGCGGTTTGTTGTTTGACAATAAAGAAGGAAGAAATCAGGATAATTAATCCGAAGAAAATAATTGGTATAAAGAAGAAACTGCCCATATTTTTTGTTTTTAGGTTTATATATGAAATTTACGTAAATCACTTTACATATGTGTAGGATTTCCCTCGGAAATGTTACAAAAGGTGAGGTCTTTCAGCAAATGCCAAGGATAGGAAGCTATGAATTTCAATTGCGGCTTAGGTTTCTAAGAACTCAATTTTTCAATAGCAGTTTGTATTCTTTGGATACTTTCTTCCTTCCCAATCATCTCTAGGATATCAAAAATATGAGGCCCTTTCATGTCGCCAACAATCACCAAACGAAGTAGAGGCATCACTTTTCCAAAAGACAGTTCTTTTTCGGTAATCCATAATTTTACTTGGGTTTCCACGTTTTCAGAAGAGAAGTCAGAAATGGATTCTAGTACAGATACCAATTGGTTTAGTATTTCAGGAGTCCCTTCTTTCCAATGTTTTCTGGATGCTTTTTCATTGTAAGTAGTAGGTGCCACAAAGAAGTAATCAGAGAGCCCCCAAAAATCGGAAACAAAAGTTGCGCGTTCTTTTATTAGTGATACTACCTTTTTAAGCCAATCGCCATTCTTAGCCAGGAAAAGAATCTCTTTGTCGTTTAGTTCTGAGCTAAATAAAGTCGCAAGTTCTTCATCACCCCTCTCTTGCAAGTACTGTTGATTATACCATTTCGTCTTATCAGGGTCAAATCGTGCTCCTGATTTGTTTACCCTTTCCAAACTAAAGGTGTCTACCAATTCCGAAAGGCTAAATAGTTCTTGTTCCGTACCGGGATTCCAGCCGAGCATGGCCAAAAAGTTGACAACAGCTTCAGGAAAATAACCTTCTTCTCTGTACCCTTTTGATTCATTCCATGACAAGGGAAATACGGGAAAGCCCAATTTCTCTCCGTCTCGTTTACTTAATTTCCCTTTCCCTACAGGTTTCATTATTAAGGGTAAATGAGCAAATTGGGGCGCATTCCATCCAAAGGCATCATATAATTGTTGGTGCAATGCCAAAGAGGGCAACCATTCTTCTCCTCGAATCACATGTGAGATTTCCATCAAATGGTCATCCACAATATTTGCTAAATGATAGGTCGGCATGCCATCACTTTTAAAAAGAACTTTGTCGTCAAGAATATTGGTGTCAATATGTATTTCGCCACGGATGATATCCGTTAAAACCAATTTTTCATCTTGAGGAGATTTGAAGCGAATTACATAATCCTCTCCAGCATCTAGTTTTGCTTGCACTTCTTCAGCGGGTAATGAAAGAGAATTGGTAAGTTTTAATCGATTGTGCCAGTTATAGATAAAAGTCTTGCCATTAGCTTCATGGTCTTTTCTATGAAAATCTAGCTTCTCGGAAGTGTCAAAAGCATAGTATGCCTTCCCATTTGAGATAAGCTCATCTGCATATTGTCTATAAAGGTCTTTACGCTCGCTCTGTCTATATGGACCAAAACCACCTTCTTTGTCAACACCTTCGTCAAAGGGAATACCACACCAATTCAGGGCATCAACGATATATTGCTCTGCTCCTTCTACATAACGATTCTGGTCGGTATCTTCAATTCGAAGAATAAAATCACCTCCGTGTTTTTTGGCAAACAGGTAATTGAAAAGTGCGGTACGCACTCCTCCAATATGTAATGGACCTGTAGGACTAGGTGCAAAACGAACACGGACTTTCTGACTCATAGCTTCTCATTTTTGAGCTGCAAAGATAGGAAATCCGATAGGCTAAAACATGTAGAAATTTGATTTAAGCCTTCACAGGTTTCATCCCTTCTGGAATACGTGGATTCATGATTTTGAACCAAAGAGGAGGGAGAAATGACATTACCATCGAAGTGGGATAACCGAAAGGCATTTGTGGTGAAATATCGTGATAGTCAAGGATCTGATACTTTTTAGAAGATTTGTAATGATGGTCGCTATGGCGGGTCAATTCATAAAGGACAATTCTTCCCATTACATGATTGCTATTCCAAGAGTGGATCTCGCGAACACGTTCGTACCGTCCTGAAGGCAGTTTGTTGCGCATAAGTCCATAGTGTTCGATATAGTTTACGGTTTCCAGCATTAGAAAGCCAACAATCCCGCTAGTAACCGCAAAAAGAACACCTAATTTGCCAAAGAAAAAGAAAACAATTACTAAGTAGGTGATTTGAAATACGGTATACCACAGCATATCGTTTTTTATAGAGAGAAACGTCTGTTTATGGGACTTCAGCAATTTTGACTGCAGCTTCCAAGCACTGAAATACTGGCGAATCACTGAGGTAAACCAAAACGAATATACCGTTTGGTTGTATTGTGCAGTAGCTGGGTCTTCCTTTGTGGCCGCTTGGGCGTGATGACCGAAGTTGTGCTCGATATAAAAGTGCATATAAAATGATGGCAAGAGTAATAGTTTTCCTAAATGGCGCTCATTGGTTTTTTGACGGTGACCCAATTCATGAGCAACATTAATTCCGTTGGTGCCGAGAACAATTCCCATAGACAATATTAATCCGACAAGTTCATAGGTGGCGTAGCTCGTTGTGGTAATATCCCAAAGTAGAAAGGCTAGAAGTCCGAATATTACCGGAGCATTCAAGTAAAGCATCCAATCGAAAAGCTTGCTTTTTTTCTTTTCCTCACGCTCCTCACCCTCGTAATTTGAAGGGTCATGTGGCAATAGGAGTTCTAAAATAGGAATCAAAACAAAAGCGTAGAACGGCGTAAAATAGCTGAAATAACCTTTAAAATAAATACTTATGACGGCCGAAATGGGCAAGGTCATTGCTGCGAGGTACTTTAAATCTTTTAACATCTGTCTTTTATCTAATAATGCTCGGCGAGCGGGTTTAACACGAATTTGATGTTTAAATTTGTGAGAACGAGTATCTTGGTACTAAATATAGTGAATTTGAACAGTTACAATAACATACTTCTCAAACTCAGCGATTTTACCAAAAAGTATTACACGAAGTTATTGCTCAAAGGGGTTCTACTTTTTTTGGCCCTCGGATTGTTGTTCTTTTTGGTGACATTGGGTGTGGAATACTTCCTTTGGTTGAATTCAACAGGACGTTTGATTTTGCTGTTAATTTTTGTGGGAATAGAGGCTTTCCTATTATTTAAATACATCTTGACACCCCTATTCTACTTGTTTAAATTGAAAAAGGGAATTAGTCACAAACAGGCTTCACTACTAATTGGGAAGCATTTTCCGGATGTGGATGATAAGCTTTATAATTTGCTGGATTTAGCAGATGATAAAAACCAATCTGAACTTTTACTAGCCAGTATTGATCAGCGCTCTGAAACTTTAAATCCCATTCCTTTTACCAAAGCAGTCGATTTTAGTGAGAATGTGAAATATGTAAAGTATTTGGCAATTCCGGCTTTGCTCTTCGGATTGATTTGGCTAAGCGGGAATCTGAGTGATTTCTTTGGCTCTTACAATCGGGTTGTAAATTATGATGTAGCTTACGAGCCGCCGGCACCTTTTGGGTTTCGATTACTGTCTAATGATTTAAATGTTTTGGATTCCAAAGCGGTCACCGTTCAAGTAACAACTGAAGGAGAAATTCGCCCAGACCAAGTATTTATTACGATTGACGGAAAAGACCTGTTGTTACAGCAACAAAATGGCATCTATCAATATACCTTTACACCTCCCCTAACTTCCACAAGCTTCTCTTTTAAGGCAAACGGTATATTTTCTCGGGAATATCAGTTGAATGCTTTAAAAACACCTTCGATTCAGAATTTTGAGCTGCTTTTAAATTATCCTAGGTATACGAATAGAAAATCCGAAATACTGAAAAGTACAGGAAATGCTACGTTTCCGGAAGGAACACGAGTGACTTGGCAAATTAAAGGGAAGCATACGGAGAACATTCATTTGGTTACAAAGGATACTTCTATAGCCTTTTCAAAATCAGAAGATGCTTTTGAAATGGCAAAGCGTGTATTCTCAAATCTCAACTATGAGTTAAGCACATCTAATGCAAACATTGCCGATTATGAGAAGTTGGCGTATCGCTTTGATGTTATAAAGGATGCGTATCCGACGATAAAGGCGAAGCAGGTTTTAGATTCTTTGAATCCGAATACATCTTATTATATCGGCGAGGCTTCCGATGATTATAAGTTGAGACGCATTCGTTTGGTTTGTTATCCTGACGGAGATGTGGAAGACCGACAAATATTGGAGTTGGGAGAACCGAACTCCAATTTCAATCAGTTCTATTACACCTTCCCTTCTGGGTTACAATTAGATGCCGGCAAGAATTATAGCTTCTATTTCGAGGCGACGGACAATGATGGTGTTCACAATGGAAAAACTTCCAAAAGCCAAGTATTTTCAACGGTTTTGCTTGATGAAAATCAGTTAAAGAACAAGGAGCTTGAGTCGCAACAGTCCATTATAGACAATTTGGATAAGTCCCTAGAAAAATTCAAGGAGCAAAAGGAAACCCTTAAAGAAATCAATCAAAACCAAAAGGAGAAGAAACAACTCAATTTCAATGACCAGAATCAGGTGAAGGATTTCCTGAAGAAGCAACAGCAACAGGAGCAGATGATGCAGAAGTTCAGTAAGCAACTGAAAGAGAATCTCAATAAGGGTGAAAAAGAAGATGAGATGAATGAGTTGCTTAAAGAACGTCTAGAACGACAAGAGATTGAAGCAAAGAAGAATGAGAAGTTGTTGGAGGAGTTGAATAAAATCGCAGAAAAGATTGATAAAGAAGAATTGGCGAAACGCCTGGAAGAATTAGGTAAAAAACAGCAGAACAGCGAGCGGAATCTTGAACAATTGCTAGAATTGACCAAACGGTATTATGTGACTGAAAAAGCGGCGCAGTTAGCAAAAGACCTAGAGAAACTAGCAGAGCGACAGGAAACCTTATCTGAACTGAATCTGGGGGAGCAATTTCAAAATAAGGAACAGGAAAAGCTCAATGAAAAATTTGAAGAGATTGCCAAGGAGCTAGACGAGTTGAAGAAGGACAATGCCGATTTAAAGAAACCGCTAGACCTTAACGTAGACAAGAAAAAGGAAGAATCAGTCAAGAAAGACCAAAAAGAAGCTTTAGAAGAAATCAATAAACAACAAGGAGATGAGCAATCTTCAGATACGGAGGAGAAGGAAAATAGTGCTAACAATGCCAAGAAAAAACAGAAGTCCGCTGCTCAGAAAATGAAGGAAATGAGTGAGCAATTGCAAGAGTCCTCAGCTGGTGGAGGTGGAGGAGGCTCCTCTATTACAGAAGATGCCGAAATGCTACGTCAGATTTTAGACAACTTGGTCATTTTCTCTTTCAAACAGGAAAACCTATATGAGGAGCTTGAGGAAGTTGATGCAGACTCGCCTCAGTTTTCAAGTTCAATTCGTGAGCAACAAGAATTGCGTAAGCTTTTCGAGCATGTTGATGACAGCTTGTTTGCTTTATCCCTTCGGCGTGCAGAGTTAGCTGAGTTTGTCAATGAGCAAATCACAGAGGTATATTATAACACCGACAAAGCCTTAGAAGCCATTGCTGAAAGTCAAATATACCAAGGTGTATCCTATCAAAAATATGTGTTGACTGCGGCTAATAGTTTATCAGATTTTCTGGCGAACACCCTTGACAATATGCAACAGAGCATGCAGTCCGGTAAGGGGCAAGGTGAGGGAGAAGGATTTCAACTCCCTGATATTATTAAGCAACAAGGAGAGTTGAAAGAAAAGATGGAAGGCCAAGGAAAGGAAGGTCAGGGGAAACCATCTGGTGAAGGAAAGGGACAGCAAGGCGAGGGTCAAAAAGGGGAAGGTGAAGGAGAATCTGTTCAGGGTGGAGAGAAAGGCAAAGGAAGTGAAGGAGAAAAAGGAGAAGGCGAAAAAGGCCAAGGAAAAGAGGGTCAAGGTGGTGAAGGCGAAGGCGAGGGTAAAAATGGAAAGGGAAAAGGTAAAGGGGAGAATGGAGAAGGAGGTCAAGGCGGCGATGATGGCGGAGACGGAAATGGCCAAGGAGATGGACCAAGTGAAGAAGAGCTCAAAGAAATCTATGAGATTTACAAGGAGCAACAAATGATTCGCCAACGCCTGGAGGAACAGTTACAAGACATGATTAATGGCAGCGACCGCAAGTTAGGCCAGAAGTTGTTACGTCAAATGGAGGATTTCGAGAATGAATTGTTAGAGAATGGTTTTACGCAGCGAGGCATGAACAAGATGAATAACATTCAGTATGAACTCTTGAAATTGGAGAATGCCGCGATGAAGCAGGGAAAGAAACCTGAGCGCGAAAGTAATACAAACAAGAACCAGTTTAACAATCCAATAACTACTAAGCCCTCATTATTAGAGGATTATCGAAATGAAATTGAGATTTTAAATAGACAAGCACTACCTTTGCGCCAAAATTTCCAGAATAAGGTAAAGGAGTATTTCAAAAGCGATGATTAATTTTAATTATCTTACAGATTATCAAATAGTTAAGGAAGAATTATATTCCCAATGGCTGCTTGAAGTTATTGGTTCTGAGAACAGGGCTTTAGGGGATATCGCCTATGTGTTTTGTGACGATGCCTATTTGTTGAAGGTAAATCAAGAGTATCTCAAACATGATACGTATACTGACATCATTACTTTCGATTATACTGATGGGAATACAATGGCTGGAGATATATTTATATCCCTTGATCGGGTAAAGGAAAATGCTGCAGAATTCAAAGTAGATTTCGATGAGGAGTTACGAAGAGTAATGGCTCATGGAATTTTACATTTGTCGGGTTATGGCGACAAGTCAGATAAGGAAGCAAAGGTGATGAGGGCAAAGGAAGAAGAGAAAATGAAATTGTTCCACGTGGAACAAAAGAATTAAGTGCAAAGATATGTTTGAAAAGGAATATGATGTAATTGTTGTTGGAGGAGGTCATGCCGGAGCGGAAGCTGCAGCTGCCGCTGCAAACATGGGTTCGAAAACTTTGCTGGTAACTATGAACCTGCAAACCATCGGACAGATGTCTTGTAATCCTGCTATGGGCGGAATTGCTAAAGGACAAATTGTTCGTGAGATTGATGCACTTGGAGGTTATAGTGGAATCGTTACGGATAAGTCTGCGATACAATTCAAGATGTTGAATAAATCTAAGGGACCTGCGATGTGGAGTCCGCGAGCTCAAAATGATAGAATGCGTTTTGCAGAGGAGTGGCGACTGATGTTGGAAAACACTCCCAATTGTGATTTCTACCAGGAAATGGTCAACGGACTTCTGGTTGAAAACGGCAAAGTTTGCGGAGTAAAAACATCATTGGGAATTGAAGTGAGAGGCAAGGCTGTGGTTCTAACAAATGGGACTTTTCTAAATGGCTTAATCCATATTGGAGAGAAGCAATTTGGTGGAGGTAGAGCAGGAGAAAAGGCAGCTACGGGAATAACAGAACAACTACTAGATTTTGGTTTCGAAAGTGGTCGAATGAAAACAGGAACGCCACCAAGAGTTGATGGTCGTTCCTTGGATTATTCTAAAATGATTCTTCAACCAGGAGATGCTATTCCTGAGAAATTTTCATATACAAAAACGAAAACTTTAAAGACACAGCGCGATTGTCATATGACGCATACGAGTGCCCTTGTTCATGATTTATTGAAGGAAGGGTTTGACCGTTCTCCGATGTTCAATGGAAGAATAAAAAGTATTGGGCCAAGATATTGTCCTTCTATAGAGGATAAGATTAATCGCTTCGCGGATAAGGATAGCCACCAGTTGTTTGTAGAACCTGAAGGATGGAATACGGTTGAGGTTTATGTAAATGGATTTTCAACTTCGCTTCCGGAAGATGTTCAATTCAAGGCATTGCGCTCGGTTGTTGGGTTTGAAAATGTGAAGTTTTTTAGACCTGGTTATGCGATAGAATACGATTATTTTCCACCAACGCAATTGAAACATACTTTAGAAACCAAGCTTGTAGAGAATCTATATTTCGCCGGACAGATTAATGGAACTACAGGTTACGAAGAAGCTGCCTCCCAAGGTTTGATGGCAGGTATAAATGCACATCTAAAACTCAATAAGAAAGAAGATTTTATTCTAAAAAGAGATGAGGCTTATATTGGAGTTTTGATTGATGATTTAATTACAAAGGGTACGGAAGAGCCTTATCGAATGTTTACTTCTAGAGCAGAATATCGAACTTTATTGCGTCAAGATAATGCCGATTTAAGATTAACTCCTAAAGGCTATGAAATCGGTTTGGCAGGAAAAGAACGCCTGAAACGAATGGAAGAAAAGCAGGAAAAATCAAATGCTTTTATCAAGTTTTTTGAAAAAACAAGCGTGCTTCCTGAGGACATAAATCCGATTTTAGAGAGCGTAGATTCTGCTTTAGTGAAACAATCTGACAAGATGGTTAAAGCATTTTCTAGACCAAAAGTGACCATGAATCATATGCTTCAATTGAAGTCGGTTTCAGCTTTTGTAGAAGAAAATAGTCTGGATAGGGAAGTGCTAGAACAAACGGAAGTCCAAGTAAAATACTCGGGATATATCGCTAAGGAAAAGAACAACGCTGACAAGCTTCACCGACTAGAAGATGTCAAAATTCCAGAGAATTTTGACTATTCAAAACTAAAGTCTCTGTCTTACGAAGCTAGAGAGAAACTTGAAGCTATTCGTCCAGTGACTATTGCTCAGGCTTCTAGAATTAGCGGTGTTTCTCCATCTGATATTAGTGTTCTTTTAGTTTTTATGGGAAGATGAAAAAGCCCATCTTTTTAAAGCAATCAAAACCACTTATTGCAACTATTTTAGGGACTTTTATTCTGTTGTTGATGTTGTTTTTGCTTTACAAAGAAGCTGCGGGATTGAGTCAACTCATCACTATGGCTTGTATGGGCATACTTCTTTTGGGGTATTCTATTTCTTTTGAAATCAGCAATACTCTTAATCACAAACGGCATTTTAGTTTATTTGGAATTACAGTTTTCAAACAAAGATTGGACTGTATTTCCCCTGATTATATATCTGTATTTTCTGCAGTGTTCAAAAAGGACTCTGAATGGGGTCCGGTTGCAGCTATGGGAAATCAAACCTGGGAGGGCAATTATGTGGTTCGATTTTTTAAGGGGAACTTACATTTTACGGTTTGGAGAGTTGATTCATTGGACGTTGCCAAGGCCAAGGCAATTGAGTTAGGCGAGCTTTTAAACGTAGAAGTAAGGTATAAAAAGTAGGCGATGTTCCACGTGGAACATCTCGCAATTCTTGGTTGCTAAAACACCTTTGGTTCAATTCTTGATGCTGTTCTAAAACAATATTTAGCCCAACCAAAATGAAGCAAACACTACTCCTAGTTTTCGTTCTTTTTTTAGTTCAGTCTTGTATCCCGTTACGTATTGCTCCGAAGATTGAAGACTATAAAATCACCAAAGGAAAGAAGTTCAAAAGAAGTTTGTCTAAACGTCAAATGTTTATTTTTGAGGATGGGAAGGAAGCGGAGCAATTTTACAATTTTGTAAATATCAAGTTCCAATTAGATGATACGAATGTTTATGATGATGTGCCATTCGAAATTGGAGGGCAGCAATATTTCTTCGCTTGGTATGAGATTGAAATTCCAAACAAGTCAATTAATCTGCTTCCGATTTTTGCGGATATTGCTTTGACCGCTGCAGATTTGGATACTTCTTTTGAAGATTCCTATAGTAGTCGAAAAGGTAATTGGTATTTGGCCATAGAAGTTTATAATGATTTTGAGTCAGATTGTTTGACAGAAACTTCGCTTTCAAGGAAGGCCGTTTTAAAGTATCTTCGTGCTTTGAAGAAAGAATATCTGGCCACGCATAATTACAATGAAACCGTTTTTAAAAACTAAAGATTTTTCGATTTCTCAGGAAACTTTTGAGTTATTTCATAATCCGGATATGGATATGCTAATTACCAAACCCCAACCAGAAAATCTGGATTCTTATTACGAAAGTGAGGTTTACATTTCACATACGGATTCCAATACGTCCTTTATTGACAAAATATATCAACGTGTTAAAAAGTATAGCCTCTCCAAGAAGATAAATCTTATTGACAAATATTCCAAGGGAAAGAAAACACTTTTAGATGTTGGCGCTGGAACAGGAGACTTTTTAAAAGCTGCTAAAAACAAGGGCTGGAATATTGAAGGCGTAGAACCAAATCATAGCGCTAGAGAAAAAGCACTTGATAAAGGCATTAGCTTGAAAGATAGAATTGAGGCTTTGACAGGAACGAAATATGATGTCATAACCTTGTGGCATGTCTTGGAACATTTACCGGATCTAGAAAATCAAATTTTGAAATTGATTTGGCATTTAGAAGAGAATGGAACATTGATTATTGCGGTTCCAAATTTTAATTCTTTTGATGCAAAACATTATAAAGAATTTTGGGCGGCTTATGATGTGCCAAGACACCTTTGGCATTTTTCAAGAACCTCCATTGAAAAAATTTTTGCAGAACATGATTTCAAATTAGTCAAAGTGAAACCTATGGTCTTTGATTCATTTTATGTTTCAATACTTTCCGAAAAATACAAAACAGGCAGACAGAATATTTTTAAAGCTTTCGTTTTAGGATTATGGTCCAACTTATCTGCAATTAGAACAAAAGAGTACTCCTCTCATATTTATGTGCTCCAAAAGTGCTAATACTTATTTTAAGCCGATTTCCCGCATTTTTAGCAAATCTGGAATATTCTGGTTGTTTCTTTAAATTTTCGCCGAAATTGAGGTGTTTTAGAGCTTCGTTTTTGATAGATATGCTCGATTTCAATTGTAATTCATAATCAATTTTACTTATAGCTCAAATTGAATGGATTTTTTGATTAAACCAAGATGCCTGTATTTTAATATGCACGGATTTTCGTATTCGGATGGATTTTTAGAAAAATTCAAAAAAGCTTTCCTATTTTTGCGCGACTTTAAAAAAACAGCAAAGTAGATTTCTGTGAAGGCGGGAATGAAAATAAATAGGCAATTATGAAAAAAATAGTAGTAGTATTCACAGCATTGATTTTACTGGCATCTTGCGAACAGGCAAAAATTGGTTATGTAGACAACGTAAAGTTGATGGATGCTTATCAGGAAAAAATTGATGTTGAAGCAAAGTTCAAAACAAAGACCGATGCTTTGACAAAAAAGAGAGATAGTATTTCTCAAGCTTTCCAATTGGAGGCACAAGCTTTTCAAGCGAAAGCTCAAAAGATGAATCAAAAGAAGGCGCAAGAAGAGTACGGACTTATGCAACAAAGAGGTCAATTTATTGGGCAGCAATTGCAACAAGAGGAGCAAGCTTTGGTAACAGCTGGTCAAACTGAAATGGATAGTGTTGTAAGCAAAGTAAAGGAAGCTGTAAAGGCTTACGGTAAAACAAACAAGTATACCTACATTCTTGGAGGAGGTGACGGCGGAAGTGTTTTGTATGGTACTGAAGTCAATGATCTTACGGATGAAGTAGTGAAGATTTTGAATGCAGATTATAAGAAAGAATAGATAAACACAATTCTTAGGATAAAATCACGAAATCCGTATCAACTTTGATGCGGATTTTTTATGGTTGCAGCAGAAATACTAAAAATATAGCTGGAATAAAATATACCGCAATGGTCATTGCTCCGGCATAATCTTTTGCCATGCGCTGGCCGAAAAGTAGCATCAGCAGTGCAACACAAGAAAGTATAGCTCCATATATGGCCATAGTACTTTCACCTGAAGTTCCTAATTGGTAAACTCCTATTAAACATAGGATGCCAGCAACTAACTCCGCAATCAGAACCGTGCTAAGCATCAAAGGCACGATACCCTTCATAGGCGTATCCTTAAAATGTCCTTTTAACCAAGAAAGGTTTCCGTTCCAATCGGTTATTTTATCAATACCACTTTGTAAAAAAGTGATAACAAGAAATATGAGGATTAAGATTTCAGCGGCATGATTCAGTACGTTATCCATAGTTTTGGTTTTAAAAAATTAGACAGCTTTCCTATGTAATAATCGAGTCAATTTAATGGATAAATCCGTTAGAATAATTTTCGAATTTCCATTCCGCTCAATATGATACATGGCATTTTCAAGTTCTTCTACAATACTCAAAATATTGTTTTCGTGTACAAAGGGAGCGAACTTTTCTAGACTGAATCCGTCTACATGAATCTGCATAAAAGCCAAGTCTTTCACATTGAAATTGACCAACATTGCCTGACGCATAACTGCTAAACAATACTGCATAAATTTCTTTTGTGTTTCCCTTCCGGTTTTGGCGATTTCCTCACTCCAAAGAATCAATTCATGAATCGCTGCCTTGTTTCCTTTGGCTTTAAATGCGCTACGTACCCACTGCACAAACCATTTTTCAAAGACTAAATCTTCGGAATCGTTGTTCATTAAATCCAAAGCTTTGTTGAAATTCCCATTGGCTTCGTGTGCCAAGCGAAGTGCTTCTTCACGAGCCAATCCCTTTTCTTCTAGAGCTTTTGCAATATCGTTTTCCGCCAAAGGAGGAAAATGTAGAATTTGACAACGTGAACGAATGGTTTGTATAATTTGTTCCTCGTCCTCCGTAACTAGAATAAAAACAGTCTTTTCAGGAGGTTCTTCAATCAACTTCAGTAATTTATTGGCTGCAGAAGTGTTTAATTTCTCCGCCATCCATATCAACATCACCTTATATCCACCTTCATAGGATTTCAAAGCAAGCTTTTTGACCACATCCATCGCTTCATCTACACCAATTTGCCCTTGCTTCTTTTCAATTCCGATTAAGCGATACCAATCGAATAGATTTCCATAAGGTTGTTCTTTTAAAAATTGGCGCCATTCTTCCATGTAATGATTGCTCACGGCATGGCTTTTAACTTTGTCAGAATTCGATACTGGAAAGGCAAAATGCATGTCAGGATGTGACAACGAATCAAACTTCAAATTACAGCTTTCATTGCCTCCAAAATTCTCTCCATTTTGATTTCCACAAACCACATATTGCATGTATGCCAAAGCCATCGGAAGTGTTCCAGAACCTTCTGGCCCAACGAACATTTGCGCGTGTGGAATTCGTCCTGCGTCTGCGCTCGAAGCCAAATGATTTTTGATATGTGACAGCCCTAAAATGTCTTTAAACAGCATGCTCCAAATATAGTTTATTCCATTGGATTAATGATAGCAATGCATTAGGGATAAATAGGAATTATAAGGTGTTTTCAGAATAGACTCATTAGTCGGTAATTTGCTGTTTTTCTTTGGAGTCACCTATAATCATTGAGTTTGATAAATTTCATTCATCGAAAAATCTACTTCGAATGTAACTAATGAAATTTGCTCAGAAAGGCTAGAACCGACCGATGCGTCGGTTTTTTCATAACAAAATCTAATCAAGTTGTTTCGCCTCATTTTTCATCGAACCCACATAAAGGGTTACATTTGCATTTCTCTAAAAACCGAATGCAAATGAAGACTCTAGAAGATTTTAATTTTGAAATGAAAAAGGCATTAATCCGAGTGGATTTTAATGTGCCTTTGGATGAAGATTTTAACGTCACAGACACTAACAGAATTGAAGCAGCAAAACCTTCAATTATCAAAGTTTTGGAAGACGGTGGCAGTGCAGTTTTGATGAGTCATTTGGGAAGGCCGAAAGGAGAAAGAAATCCTGATTTTTCGTTAGAGCATATTTGCAAAACGGTTTCTGAAGTTATCGGTGTACAGGTAAAATTTGTAAACGATTGTGTTGGTGAAGTTGCAGAACAAGCTGTTGCCAATTTACAAGCTGGAGAAGTTCTGCTTTTAGAGAATTTGAGATTCCATTCGTCAGAAACTATTGGCGATGCCACTTTTGCGGTGCAACTTTCAAAATTGGGGGACATTTATATTAACGATGCCTTTGGCACTGCGCACCGTGCTCATGCTTCCACAACTGTTGTCGCCAAGTATTTTGGGGAAAACAAGTGCTTCGGGTATTTATTGGCGAAAGAGATAGAATCTATTGAAAAAGTAATGCAAACGGGTGAAAAACCGGTTTTGGCCATATTAGGAGGTGCTAAGGTTTCTTCAAAAATTACGATTATTGAGAATATTCTAGATAAAGTGGACCATTTGATTATCGGCGGAGGAATGACTTATACCTTTGTCAAGGCCCAAGGAGGGGAGGTTGGAGATTCTATTTGCGAAGACGATAAGATGCCTTTAGCTCTAGATATTCTAAAACAAGCTAAAGAAAAGGGAGTGCAAGTTCATATTCCTGTTGATGTTTTGGCTGCGGATGATTTCAGTAATGATGCCAACACTCAAGTGGTTGATGTTGATAAAATTCCTGACGGATGGCAAGGCCTTGATGCAGGACCTAGAACTCTAGAAAATTTCAAAGAAGTCATTTTGAAAAGCAAAACCATCTTATGGAATGGTCCTGTAGGGGTTTTTGAAATGGAAAACTTTGCAAAAGGAACAATCGGCGTGGGCAACTTTATCGACGAATCAACGCAAGGCGGTGCATTTTCTTTAGTAGGCGGTGGAGACTCCGTAGCTGCAGTAAAGCAATTTGGTTTTCAAGATAAGGTAAGTTATGTGTCTACAGGTGGTGGTGCCATGCTTGAGAGTTTAGAAGGAAAAACCCTGCCCGGAATCGCTGCAATATTAGGTTAAATCGGGCGTTATCGATAAACAGGCACGTGCCTGTTTTATTAGGTTTTAACGATTTGAAATTTTATTCTTTCGGAAAAAAATCGGATTTTCGTTAGCCCGCATTAACTATAGAATTGTTTATGATAGCGAAAAGAAATTTTTTCCTCCCATTTTTTGCACTTCTGTTTTTTGCCGTTTCAGGTCTAGCTCAAGAAAAAGACAGTATTCCCTCAAAGAAAGATATCAAGATTATTCGGTCTAAGGATATTCCTTTGGATACCACTGCTATGGATATGAAAGGTGTGGAGCAGATGGAGCAAATGGAATCTTCGCAGGCCCTAAAAGATAATCCTTTGGTGCTTTTAAAAGAGGGAGATAAAGGAGCATATAACCTACAAGACAATCCGGAAGCAGCGAAGTACGATAGTTTATGGATGAAAGAATTGCATGAAAGTGCCGCGCTTTTTGATGATATGTATAAGGAAGTTTCAACTCTGGACACTGAAAAGACCTATGATGTTGAACTGAATACAGACACTTTAAAACTGCGTCTGGAACTATTGAATCAAAAGACACCTTTTAATGTAGTTTATAATCCATCTTTAGAAAATGTAATCAAATCCTTTTTGACACGTAAGCGCGGTTTAATGAATCGAATGTTAACGGTGAGTCAATTTTATTTTCCGCTTTTTGAACAGGAATTCGATAATCACAATATCCCTGTAGAAATGAAATATTTGGCCATTGTAGAATCAGCTTTGAATCCAAAAGCGCGCTCAAGAGTAGGTGCTACGGGACTCTGGCAGTTCATGTATGGAACAGGCAAAGAGCATGGTCTTGATGTAAGCAGTTATGTTGATGAAAGAAGCGACCCGATTAAATCGACTAGGGCAGCTTGTGAATACTTGAATAGAGTATACAAGATTTTTAATGATTGGGATTTAGCCTTGGCGGCGTACAACTCTGGTCCAGGTAACGTGAATAAGGCCATCAGAAGATCCGGCGGCTATAAAAACTATTGGAACATCAGAAGAAATCTTCCACGTGAAACCGCTGGTTATGTTCCAGCCTTTTTAGCTACCATGTATTTATTTGAATATGCTGAAGAACATGGCTTGCGAGGTGAAAGGGTTGCTCGCCCCTATTTTGAAACAGATACGGTTCATGTGAAAAGCCTTATCACTTTTGACCAGATTTCTGAATTAGTTGGAATCAGTAAAGAAGAATTAGAAGTATTAAACCCGTCGTACAAACTTAAGGTTATCCCTTATGTCAAAGGCAAGGATTACACTTTGCGTTTGCCTAGAAAAGAGATGGGCAAGTTTGTGAATAATGAGGCAGCAATCTACGCACATGTTGAAAAAGAATTGAAGAGTAAAGAGAGTCCTTTGCCAGCATTGGTAAAAGCGGCGCAACAAAATCGAGTTCGCTATAGAGTCCGTAGTGGCGATTATTTAGGAAAGATTGCCGAAAGATATGGCGTACGTGTTAGCCAAATTAAAAACTGGAACGGTCTTCGAAGTAATAATTTACGTATCGGACAACGTCTGACCATTTATCCTAGAGGTTCACGTGGGGTGGCTGCTGCGTCTAAAAAGAAGACCGCCAAAAAACCAGTGAGTTTGAAAAATGTGCCCAGCAATAAAATACATGTCGTGAAAAGCGGTGACTCACTTTGGACCATTTCTAGAACCTATGAAGGAATTAGTATCGAAAATTTACGAGAATGGAACGGTATTAGTGGTAAAAATCTAAAACCAGGCATGAAGCTAAAACTTTGTGATTGCTCCTCGTAATTATATGACATATGAAAACACTTAGAACACTATTATTTCTCGCATTTGTTGGACTTGTTTCCTGTAACAACGGAAAATCACAAAACTACTTGCCAAGGTCAATCGGACCTGTTAATCAGGTGACCCTGGTAATGGATAATGATCTTTGGAAAGGCCGCGTAGGAGATAAGATTAGAGAACATTTTGCAGCAACTGCGGTGGGCCTTACCTGGGAGGAATCAATATTAACCCTTAATCAGGTACCCCCCAAAGTATTTGCCGGTTCTCTGCTGAACTCCAAGTCTATTCTTCTCGTTAAAAAAGATACAGCTGAAGTAGCGGAATTAAAATCTGATATATATGCTACGCCACAGCGAATGGCGGTTTTTAAGGGTCAAACTGATGAGGAAATAATGAATAACATCGAGGCCATGGCGGAGGAGATTATCGCATCCTATAAAGCTATGGATCTTAAAGAAACACAAACCAGGCTATTAAAGTCGCTGAACAAAGAAGGTGTTTTGGAAGAGAAGTTCAACATCACGATGAGTGTTCCTTCTATTTACAAAGTAGGACGACAAGAAGATAATTTTGTCTGGATGGATAGAGAAATTCAAAAAGGCCATATGAACATTATAGCTTATGAAATGCCAGCAAATAGTTTTTCTGCAGACTCGACATTGGTAAGGGAAATTGTTCAGATGCGCGATTCAATAGGTGCTTTGTACATTCCAGGCCCAGATGTTCCCAATAAAACAACACACATGCGAACTGAGCCTGCATTCTCACCCTCCATTTTTTCAGCAGAAATCGCTGGAAGAAAAGCAATTGAAGTGAGAGGTATCTGGGATATTAAGAATTATCCTATGGCTGGCCCTTTCATTACCTATATTATTGATGATGAAGCTAATAATAGAAAATTGGTGGTTGAAGGCTTTACTTTTGCACCGGCCACCAATAAGCGAGATGACATGTTTCGATTAGAAGCTATTATGAAAACAACGCGTTTTACGAATTAAAAAAACATTTTAAGCATAGAAAACGCCCTTATTAAGGGCGTTTTTTCATATAGTGTTCTCGCGATTCTAGTTTAAAATGCGAAGCCGGTAGATAACCTAAATACGAAGGCGTATACGGTAATGGCCCACAGAAAGAGACAAAGCCAAGTAAAGGTCTTAAAATACTTAATTAAGAACTCCTTAGTCCAATCTCTAAATGCTTCAATGTAAATTTCTTTAACAAGTAAAAATTTCTTCATATTCATATGGGGATTAAAAATTACTAACAGGCCAAAGGTCTAGGTTTTCGCAGGCGCAGCGCGAATTTAATAGTTGTAATGACCAAAAATTCCGCCGTACAATTCGAATATTGTATTATTTCGATAAAAAGAAGATTAAGGGGGATGAAGGGAGAGAAGAATATATAGGAATAGGTTTACAAAATAGAAAAATAGACTCCAAAACCCAATGAAGTTGTAGGAAGAATCTAGCAACACTCGTTTTGCAAATAAAAGTTTTAATATAAACTAAAAAACGCCCTTATATGGGCGTTTTAAATAGTTAGGTTGGTTAAGTTGTATTAATCGAATGCAAACCCTGTAACGAGTCTGAAAACGAAGGCATAAAGCACAATGAGGAAACTGGCGAAGCAGAACCACGAAAAGGCTTTAAAATAAGATTTTACGAATTTAGTACCTAGATTTCTAAAGGCTTCTAAATAAATTTCTTTGATGAGTAGGACGTTTTTCATGTATTTTAAGATTTGGGTTGAACTATTGATTTGGTCTTTATATAACTCAAATTCGTCAAGTTGCGTATTTTGTCCTACGTAATTTGTTGTGAAAGGTATTGCTGCTGTTGTGAAAACATGAATGGGCATTTACGTGACCATTCGACGCTACTGATTTTGAAAAAAAATGTGACCACATAACCCTATAAAAAAACGCCGCTCCGTAAGAGCGGCGTTTTTAATTTTGTAATTTGACTTTGTATTACATGTTTACGATGATGAATTCAGAACGTCTATTTAAGAAATGCTGTTTCTCTGTACAGGCAACACTTCCGTCACACTCGTTTAGTAACCTTTCTTCGCCATAACCAACTGCGCTCTCAATGCGTTCTGGAGCAATACCTCGAGAGATAATGTATTCACGTGTAGATTTTGCTCTTCTGTCCGACAAGTACTTGTTGTAGGCTCTTTTACCTCTTGAATCGGTATGAGATTCGATTTTAATTACCATATTTGGATATTCGGTCATAACCTCAACAAGTTTATCAAGTTCTTCAGACGCATCTTTACGTATATAGGACCTGTCGAAATCGAAATGAATCATTTCGGTTTTTAGTTTTTTGATACCATCTTCAACCGCAATCATTTCTTTTAGTTTACGCATAACTACATCAACCTGAACCGTATCGTTTTCAACTGCTGTAATCTCTTGAATATTTTCAAAATACGTATCATTGGTTGCTTTGATAGTGTATTTTTTGTCCGCTTCAAGGTCTTCAAAGATGAAACTGCCGTCCTCTTCGGTTATCATCTCTTTTAGCTTGATGCCATTTTCATCTAATAGTTCAACCAATGCCTGAGGCATAACTTCTCCTGTAATCAATTCAGTGACCACTCCAGCTATGGCATTAGAAGCAGCAGGAACTTCTTCAATTACCAAATGTTTGAAAGAATAAATATCATCATCTCCTTTACCCTCTAATCTATTGGAAGCGAAAAACCCTTGTTGATTTTCTTCATTAATAATATAAGAGAAGTCGTCTCGATTACTATTGATAGGTTGCCCAAGATTTTTTACATCTTCAAAACCTTCTTCTTCCGTGTAGGCCACTTCATAGACATCAAGCCCGCCTAGACCTGTATGTCCGTCTGAAGAAAAGTATAATTTCTTGTCATTTATAAACGGAAACATTTCCTTCCTTTCGGTATTAATTTCAGGACCTAAATTCCTTGGTTCAGAGAATGAGTTTGGTCCGGTTATGTCTACCACGAATATATCGGTTTGACCAATACTACCGGGCATGTCAGAAACAAAATACATTTTCTTACCGTCTGGGCTTAAGGCTGGATGACCTGTGGAATAGTCGTCACTATTAAAAGGCACTTCAACAGCTTCAGACCAATCATCGCCTACTTTCTTAGACATATAGATCTTAAGGTGGTTTACTCCGTTTTTATCTCGCTTTAATTTTTTACCATAGTTGTTACGGGTAAAGTACATGGTTGAATTGTCCGGGGAAAAAGTAACAGATGCCTCGTGATACTTGGTGTTTATCTTTTTGGAGAACTTGATAGCATCTTTTAAGTCTTGAGACTCCTTATTTATCTTAGATACGTAGAGGTCCAAGTAAGGTTGGTCGTTCCATTTATACCGTCTGGTATTTAAAAAAGAAGAGTCTTTAGCGGAAGCAAATACAACTTGAGTTGAATCTAAAAACATTGGCGAGAAATCTGAATATTCGGTATTGATGGCCAAATTTTTGAGCTCATAATCCCTTTCATTATTAAGAATTTCATCCAATACCACTTCATTAGGTAAAGAAATCTCATCATTTAATCCCGCGGTTTCTCCATTCTTCATTTTCTTGTTATATAAGCGCATCAATCTTTTAGACCTTGCGTATTTTCCCGTACCCTTTAATGAATGTGCGTATTTGAAAACATTGTCTGCAGACATGTCCTTCCCATGTTGTTCATAAAGAATGTTGTACCATTCATAGGCCTTCTCCATATTTGTATTGTAGTAATACGAATCAGCTGCTTTCTGAATGATTTCATAAGAGTAGTTCTTATCTCCTTTCTTCAAAGCTTGCTCATAGAGCACCGCAGCTTCTGCATACCACATTTTATCAAAGTAATAATCTGCTTTTTGAACTAGCTTGCTCTTATTAGGGGTATCGCTGATATTGAGAGTTTGATTATTTGACTTCCCCGCTTCATCAATCATGTCATAAGTAACTTCATTGACTGAAACCGATTTAGTATCAGCAACAACATTCTTGCTTTTGTCAACCAATGTCTCTTGAATAGAACCACCATTTTCTACATTTAATATCCAAACGTCATCTTTATATTTTCCTTCAAATTGATCGGCTACCGCATCCACGGCCTCTAGACCAAAAGGAAAATGTTGAAGATATACATAGTTCAAATTATTTTCAGGATTTAGAATTGATGCTGCATTAAAACCCTTTTTCTTTAATTTTTTAACAGCCCTTTTAAGGTTTTTTCCTTTATTAAACACCCCCATAATAGCATAGTAACCATCTTCTACACCTTCAAGGCCTTCAAATGAGCGATACGGAATGTTGTTTCTTTTGGCCGCTTCTTCAAAAGTTTCTGAAATGGATACGATATCCGAAGAACTGGTATCTTCTTCGGAAACAGAGGTGTCAAAAGCAATCGTTTGGTCGATATCAGTTTCCTGAATATTTTGAGCACCTATCCAAAGGGACAGTAATAAAAGGCAGGTGGTTAGTAGTCGTTTCATGATTTGGGTTATTAGAAAAATCTAGGGGACTTTAATCTGTTTTCACGCGATATCCATTGGTATCGTAGAAAGATTTCGTGGGTTCCTGTGTTATAGTTATTTAATTCGTTTATATTAAAATCGTAGGCATAGCCCATATTAAATTTTGGTGAAATCTGGAAGCCCAATAGGCCGCTGACAGAATCATCCCATCTGTAGTTAACGCCTAAATTTAGAGTTTCGTATACCAAAAAGTTAGCAGATAGGTCAACTGCCAAAGGCGCGCCTAAAACCTGTTTTACAAAAAAGGAAGGCTTGAACTTTAAATCAGGGTTGAGGTCGAACACGTATCCCCCGATTAGGAAGAAATGCAAACGTTCTAAAGCTTCTGATTCTTGTATCTCGTCGTAGTGTGCATTTGTGAAGACGTTGGGCGTAGAAAGTCCTAAATAGAACTTATCTGTATAATAAAAAACCCCTGCCCCTACACTTGGTAATAATTTGGTGTTAATATTTTCATTGAAAACAGTATCTGGATCTCGAAAACGGCCCTTAGACCAATCTAAACTGAAAAACCGGACCCCAGCTTTCAGACCTAGAGCTAATCGATCCCCCTTTCTATTTAAAACTAGTTGATGTGCGTAGTTACCGTCTATATAGGTTTCTGAGGACGGCCCAAGTTGGTCTTGAACAATCGAGACCCCAACTCCGTCAAACTTACCAATTGGCGAATCCATACCGAACGTTATAGTTTGAGGAGAACCTTCTATTCCTACCCACTGGCTTCTATAAAGAGACAGAAGTGTAAGATGTCCTTTTGATCCTGCGTACCCAGGATTTACTGCCATGGTATTAAATTGATATTGGGTAAACTGGGGGTCTTGCTGACTGTATCCCGAAAGGGAAATCAATAAAAGAGCTAACCATAATTTATGTATAAAGGTTTTTCTCATTTTTTATCGGCTGATATATAACCATCCTGCTTTAGGTGGTGTGATTCCATCTCCTGGTTCTAGTGTATAGTAATACGTTCCTACAGGAAGTTTTTCTGATTCGTTAATAGTTGCACGACCTTGTGAAGTTCCATCCCAACTATTGTCGTAGTTATTCATCTCGAACACCTTCGTTCCCCAACGATTGAAAACCTGAAGGGTGTTGTTGGGATAATCCTCGATACACTCGATAAAGAAAGTGTCATTTGCTCCGTCGTTGTTGGGCGAGAACTCATTGAATACCGTAAGACATTCTTCCTGTGTTACAGAAATAGTGACCTCATCTCTATCATTTGCAATATTGTCATCAATTTGATCTAAATAACTTAGTTCGGCAATATTGGTATAATTCTCTATCTCCGTGACCATGACGCTCATTTCTAAAGAGGAACTTGACCCAGCGGATATTAATGGTATTTCCCATAAACCGATAGCTTGATCATAGGACCCATTGTCCGTATTAGTCGAAATAAATTCAAAACCATCGGGGAGCACATCTTCGATACCTATGTTAGTAGCATCATAGAGACTGCCGTTGGTTGCTTCAATTCTGAATAACAGTGTATCGCCCGCAACCGCCTGTAAATTATCAACAGTTTTGACAATCTCAAGATCTAAAATAGGAGAACCTATAGTATAATTTGCTTCGTCATCTTCACTCTGGTCGCCGTCGTCATTGTTAGGGCTGGAGTTAGGATCGTATTGATCCGATGCTGTTATTTGAGCGATGTTAGTATATTCATCATCCGTATTTGTTGGTGCGTTCATGGTTACTTCATAGGAAAGTACCTGACTTCCAACCGTTAAATTAGCAAGGCTCCATGAGATAGTATTTCCGGTGGCAATACCCCCATCATTAATTGTCCCGATTGTATATCCAGAAGGAACAACATCTTCCACAGAAACATTCGTGGCAACATTACCTCCATTGTTGGTCACCGTAAGTTCGAAGATTAAAGTATCGCCTGTATTTGGCATGCTATTAGAAGTAGCGCTTAAGGCTTTGGTCAAGCTTAAATCTGCAGAAATCAACATTAACGTTGCGTTATCTTCGTCATCTTCACTTTGATCTCCATCATCGTTATTTGGGTTCGAATCACTGTCGCCCTGGTCTACTCCAACCACCTGAACTGTATTGAAATACTCATTGACTGTGTTTATCGGTTCATTAACAATGGCCTCGTAGGTCAAAATAGCGCTTGTACCATTTGGTATATTCAAAGAATTCCAATTGATGATATTTGTAGTTTGAGTTCCTGAATTGGCTATATTCGATACAGTGAAGCCTGAAGGAACAATGTTCTCTACGGCTACATTTGTAGCATCATTAGTTCCATTATTTACTACTTCCACTGAAATAATAATGGTATCTCCTGGATTTGCCGAAGACGGCAAAATCGTATTAATAACTTCCAAATCTGCTGTAGGTGCCGGTATTGTAAAACTGGTTTCATCGTCCTCACTTTGGTCTCCGTCATCATTGTTCGGAGTTGAATCGGGATCGTATTGATCAGATGTTGTTATTTGCGCTATGTTAGTATATTCACCTGGCGTGTTGGTAGGTGCGTTCAAGGTCGCCTCATAAGAAAGCACTTGATTTCCGCTACTTAGAGTTGTGATATTCCAAATTATGGTATTTCCAGTCGCAGTTCCGCCATCGTTAATAGTCCCGATGGAATATCCAGAAGGAACAACATCTTCAATTGATACATTCGATGCGTCACTACTTCCATTATTGGTAACCGTAATTTCGAAGATTACGTTATCACCAATATTTGGTTGTGTAGGTGAAGCCGCACCCAAACCTTTAGACAAATTAAGGTCTACTGAATTCAGTAGTATCGAAGCATTATCCTCATCATCTTCACTTTGATCTCCATCATCATTATTTGGGGATGAATCCAAGTCGTTTTGATCCACAGCTATTACCTGAACTGTATTGAGATATTCGTTCACGACACTGTTGGGTAAGTTAACAATAGCTTCATAGGTTAGTGTGATACTCGTCCCAATTACTACGTTCGATACATTCCAGTTGATGACATTGGCCGTTTGCGTACCAGAATTATTAATGTTAGAGACGGTAAAACCTATAGGCACGATGTTCTCAATTTCAATATTGGTGGCGTCATTGGGGCCGTTATTAATGATTTCCACGGAAATCGTAACAGTGTCTCCTGGGTTTACAGGGCTCGGTGCAATGGTATTTATAAGTTCAAGGTCAGCTGTCGGTGCTGGCAAAGTGAAGTTTGCTTCGTCGTTCTCGCTCTGATCGCCATCGTCATTGTTTGGTGTCGAATTTGGGTCATATTGCTCCGAAGCGGTAACTTGAGCAATATTGGTATATTCACCAGCTACATTGTTCGGTGCGTTCAAACTTGCTTCATAAGAAAGCGCCATACTTCCAACCGGTACATTCGCGATATTCCATGATATGGTATTCCCAACGACGGTTCCTCCATTATTTATAATTCCGATAGTGTAACCTGATGGCACGACATCTTCAATGGAAACATTATTTGCTCCATCGGGGCCATTATTATTTATTAACAACTCAAAGGTCACCGTTTCCCCTATATTAGGATTCGTATTTGAAGCAGCACTGAGTCCCTTGGTCAAAACCAGATCGGAAGTCAATACATGAACAGAAACAATCGCTTCATCATCTTCAAGCGGCAAGCCATCATAATTGTTAGGGGTTGAATCGTTATCGTATTCATCGACGGCTACAACTTGACTAATAGAATCAAATTCATTGGCAGCTCCGGTTGGTGTATTAACAGTAGCAGTAAAGCTAAAACTTGACGTATTTGAATTCGCTAAGTCAAATTGTGGCCAAGTAATTGTATTACCAGATTGTGTGCCGCCATCGTTGATTCCCGTTATTGTGTAACCTGCAGGTACTATGTTTTCAATAACCACATTTTCAGCGTCGAAAGGACCATTGTTCACAACATCAATTGTGAACGTAACCGTATTGCCAATGTTTGCATTGACAGGATTTACTGAACTAGTAACTTCCAAATCGGCAACTTCTGGTTCAGACACCAGTGGTATTGACAACACATCACAATGACAATTCGTATCAGAGGGCACAAATTCCACAACCATATTTGAATTATCTCCGCAAAAGGAGTTGGTGCTGAAGAAAATGTCTTCGCTTATCGAACTCCCAGCAGGAATTGCTTGGTTTACGGTTCCATTGTAGACTGAGGAACCGATTCTTGTTCCTGCACCATCGGCACAGTATACATTATAGATAAAACCAGATGCAATATCTACTGTTCCAGTATTCTCCACTCCAAATTCGATATGATATTCATAATTGCCAATTCCGTCAGTGGTGTAATCCGAATTGGTAGTGAAGGTAGATTCAATTAATTCGGGTTTTGTTATTATTACATCCTCAAAAGTACTGCCGTTGGCGATTTCGGTGGTTCCACAAGAAACCGCTCCACAAGTTAAGGCGCTTGTAACGACATAGTTATTCACTTCTATACGAGTGCCGGGAGAACAAGTTGTTGTGGTGTTCTTCAAAGTAACGTCGAATGAATAGCTTGGATCGGCCCCATTATTAGCTCCGTCGGGCATTTGCACTGTAAACTCTTCGTGGTTGCCCACTGTTGTAACTGATCCATAGCTTACAGGATATGCGGGATTATTGGAAACAAAGCTAGTTTCATCAAATGCAAGTCCATCTGGCAGAATAATTCTAGCGTAATCTAAACTAGAACTCGGTCCCCCAACAATCGTTGTTTGTACGGTAATAGTTTCTGTGTTGCATCCTGCAAAAAGACCTCCCGGAGGAACCGTAATATTACTGATAGCATCATAGGTCGGCTCTGCACCAGTAACGACTAACGGATTTGTAGATAAACGACTACCATTTCCGGTAGCCGGACTTCCACATGGATTATATCCTGTTGCCTCGTATGTAAATGCGGTGTTAGAGCTGAAATTACACTGAACACTTAAGTCCAGTTGAATCAAGGCAATTTGCTCATCAATTACACTAGCATTAATAGACCCTTGAATTCCTGAGCCTGCTGCGATGGCAGTATGATCAAGAATATTCAAGGTGACCGTGTTACCTGTAAGATTTGAAGAAATTGTCTGTATATCTCCCGAATTCCTTGGGTACTCCAGATTTATACCATTCAGTACTAGGCTAGTTGCATCGCCAGGTATATCAAAAGTCACTATGGGATTGATTAAATCCCCATTACCTGCATTTCGTAACTCGATATCAATATTGAAACTAGAACAAGTGTCTATTGTATCTGAAGGCTCGTCAACAATAGCAATTTGCAATGCAGCTTCTTTTGGCTCTAATCGAAGCACTAATGGATTGAGATAGTTTGGGATAGAAAAGTCCGTAGGATAGCCCGTACAACTCCATGCATTCTCAACTGTAAAGTTGAAGTTTGAACATTCTGTGAAAGCCACTTCAAAGCCAACTTTTTTACAGGTCGTACCTCCTACATATTGCCCGAGTTCCACCCAACTGCTGCCGCTATTTGACGAAAAAGTCAAAGGGTTCTGTGCTGCCCCAACTATTTCGTACGCACTTAGAACTGTAAATTGTGAACCATTGTTGATTTGTAGCCAATTAAAATCTATATCAGAAGGGCTGTTCATACAAAGGTCTACTTCGAATCGGGCTGTGGCTCGATCACCACTTACTATAGGGGTCGTTGATGTTAAAGAGTAGTCTGGTTGCGTAAAATTAAAGTTATGGGTATCTGATGTAGTTTGATTGACTGGTGCAGAAGAATAGGAGAATTCTTCATAGTTTGTTGTCCAATTTACTAAAGTGGATGGGGCCGAAATACTACTACCTTGTAAATGCACACGTATTCTTGGATAATGGTTTCCACTTTGATCGTATTCTTGAATACTAGTAGGTGTAATGGTCAAAATATTCCCTACTTGGCTTACCGTAAGACCTCCATTCGTGGTTGAGGGGTCAGTTCCCTGAAAATCAGTCGAGGTCACCAAACCTGTGAATGTTGCTCCTGCTGGAATTTCTAATTCTGAGAATTGCCAAATAGAAGGCGGGCGATATTCGTTCGGGAAGCGATCTCCTGAAACAGATCTTTGTTCTATTAATAGTTCTATAAAAGTTTCCGTACACCCCTCTGTGCTGGTTGAAAGTCTATCATAAGGTCTAATCCGATTTTTGAAATAGAAAACGCGATCTCCCAATATGTTACAGCTTACCCCATTTTCATCTGAAAAGGATCCACTGAAATTGTTGAGCTCCAAGAAAGAATGCGTAGTGAAGTCCTCTTCAAACACAAAATGTAGTTCCAAATCTATTTCATCTGCTTCAGGTGTACCCAATGGCACAGTAGGTTCTCCATAAGTATAAGTTGGACTAATCGCCGTTGTATAAGTAGAGAGATCAAAGGTTAAGCTATGTGTAGTAGTGCCGTTGGTGTTTATAACTGGAGGAACTGTAATCGGGACAGTTTGAGCACCTGAAGACAAATCGTTAATAGTAATGCTTCCATTAAGGAATTGAATAATGTCAGCTCCGCCGGCTGCAGCCCCTAGAGTTTCATAATCCAAAGTAAAAGACAAGCTATTTGGATTAGTGTTTGACATAACCGCACTTGCGTGCAAAACCATTTCATCCTTCGCCATGTAGGTTTCCAAATTGTGAACGTTAGGGTCTAGAACTACACGAGTTGTCATGGATTCGTCCGTCCATCCCGCGGTTTCTCGTTGCGCTTCAAATGCAGTGATTGCGGGGCCATTGCATGGTGAGGGGCACTGAGACCTAATACCTGTCACGGAACCGCACTGAATATCTTGGGCAAAACAATCACATTCATACCGAGTGGTGTATGTAATGGGTACATTGGTAGGTCCTGAATAAACGCCACAATCCATTATTAGTGGAAAATCGACGTTCATGTCCAAATAGTTTACAGCTGGAAGGTTTGTTGTGGAATAAACAATTGTATTTGGGTTTACCTGTGTAAACCCGGCCGGTGTGCCATCCAAGGAAATTCCATCAGGAACATTCATAGTAACCGTCCATGAGGAGCTGGGATCATTTGAAAACATTCTTGTGCCATTGCAAAATAGTGGATCAGTGCCTCCCGTGGACAGTATACCTTGAATCCCGACATTAAAGCCAACACCGTCAAAGATGTCTGTTGGGGCCGATGGAGAAGACGCTCCCCGAGCTAAAGAAGCATTGGTCAAAAATTCCCTTCCGGTTGGGGAGAAGTTATCACATTGATTATTGGCGTACGCATCAGACCTGAGATAGTATGAACTAACATATGAAGCATAGTTTTCACCACAAGAATTACTGTTAGAAGTAACATTGTGGTCATATAACAAATCAGTACTTTCTCCTGGCGCCATGTCATCGAAAAAGCCATCACCATCTAAGTCTTCAAGTCCCCCGGGTCCATCAGGGTCCGATGAGAATAGTGTATTGGTCACAAAATAGGAGCCTGCACCTGTACCTGTGTATTGTGTTGAAGGCCTTTGAACAGGTGTAAAAGAGGGGTTTGATCCAAAACGAAAATTAGATAACGATTTCGTATTATTCGGCCTGTCATTTCCCCACATTCCATTTTCCGTTGTGGAAGTTAGAATCGAAGAGTTTGTACCAAAACCAGTATTTATTTCAACATTATAGGCAATTGCAGTTGGTGCGTCGTTACTAATGCGAACTGTATAAGTCGTGGCAAGGCATAAATCGGTATTTGATGGATCATTTATTTTGGTCACATTGATTTCAGGCAATTCTTCGTTAACAACTACAGCTGCGCTAACCGGTTCTAGAGCCTGACAAATCTCTAATGGATTACACCCCCATGTTGGTTGGTGACCAATGTCTAAATCATTGCAATCAAGAACAGCAAACGTCTCTTCGAGAAATACCGTCTCATTTTCGAATTCAGAATCGCCATCTCCAATGTTTCCTGCAAAAGGGGCTTGAGAAAAATCTATGGTATAGCTATAAGTACTGCCTGAAACAGAAGTTGGTGTTAAAGAGGAACCATTAAATGCTAAGGTATATGAGCCTAAGCTTGACCCTACAACCACATTATGGGTAAAAGAAGTTATGTTACCGTTGCCGGAATTGGTCACTTCAATTGGGCGAGTTACCACATCGTCAACACGAGCCGTAATATTGTTATAGTTCAATACGGCTAAATATGCACGCAAAAAATTATATGAATTTATGGTTGGGTCCGTGTCGCTTGCGGATTGCGGCCCATTTAAATCATCATAAGTGATGGTGTGTGCATCTTTAAAAAGTCCACCGCCATAAGAAAAAGTTACTGCATCACAAGATGCTGTTTTATCAAATCGAAACCGAACGAGATCCGCGACTTCCCAATTTGCATTGCCAGGACGCTCAAGTCTAAAGACGGGAGCATTCAAGTTAGACATATCTACTACAGTCAAAGTGAAATCAGACGATCCTTGTTGAAACGTTATCCTTTCGGTGCCAGGTATGAAGTTAACACCGTCTGGTAAATCAAAGGCAATCTCAAAATTATTGACCGTGTTATTTTTGGCGAGAACACCTATACGTGAATGTGAATCATTTGGACCACCACAAGGCCCCATATCAAGAGAGTTCAGGTTTACCCGAAAACGATTATTATTAATTTGAGCAATAGCGATTTGGGTTGCAAAAAGTGAAAAAGTGAAAAAGAAGGCTGTAAAAGCTACCGATTTCTTTAAAAAAGAGTTTTTTGGCTGTAGGTCAATCATAGTTAGCGCAAAACTTGGTCTCACAAAACTACCAGCCTTGGGCTAGGCATGCAGTAATACTTTAATTATTATACTCTTAACGTAGATTTTAACATTTGTATACGTAAACATTAAAATATGTTGTGAGGTAAGGGAGAATTGTTGTGTGATAAGATAGAAGCGTATGTAAAATACTAGAATACAGGACACTTAAGAATTTGTAGATATAAGCTGATCAAAGCAATCGGAAAGTTAAGAAATAGTCTTAGGTGAGAGAAACAAAAAACCCCTAGTTTTGCTAGGGGTTTGATATAAAAAGTGAATATATTATTCTTTGTTTTCTTCTAATTTCTCATCGTCTTTGGAAGCATCTTTAAACTCTTTAATGCCACTTCCTAATCCGCGCATTAATTCAGGAATCTTTTTGCCTCCAAATAAAAGAAGCACAACCACTACTACTAATATAATTTGAGGAGCACCAATGGCTAAAAATGTTTGAGCTATCATAATTGAAAATTTATTGGATATCAAAGGTAGTAAAAAGTATTTAGTTTGTTGTTAATACAAACGTTAAGCAAGGTGTTTTAATTGTCATGACCTAGGAGAACATTTTAACCGTAAATCAAATAATAGCTTTTTGCTTTACTGAAATATATAAATTTAATATGAACCCATGTGTAATTCAATTCTAAGTTTATCTTTGTAAGCTATGGCGAAGGGAGTCAAAAAAAGAAAGGAAATAAAAAGAAAGCTACTTCACAAGTATCGCTTAGTTATATTGAATGAAAGTACGTTTGAAGAAAAAATATCTTTTAAACTTAGCAGACTCAACGTTTTCGTCACGGGCTCACTATGTATTATCGGACTTATTGGATTGACTACATTGTTAATAGCTTTTACTCCACTTCGGGAATATATTCCAGGCTATTCCTCAACCAAATTGAAAAAACAAGCGACCGACCTTACCTATCAAACTGATTCCTTAGTTCGAGTCTTGAATAATACCAATAGGTATTTAGATAATATTAGAATGGTCTTAAAAGGAGACATCGAGAATAACGAGATTAATCGAGATTCATTGTTAGAACAGTTTAAATTGGACCCTTCAACTGTTGATTTAACTCCTATTAAGCAAGATTCATTGTTGCGGGCGGAAGTTGCTCTTGAAGACAAATACAATCTTTTTGAAAGAAGCACTGCAAAAACCGAGATTGTCTTATTTCCACCAGTAAGTGGAACAATCACTCAAATTTATGATGCCAAAAAGAAACATTATGCTATAGATGTGGTTGCGCCAAGAGAAACCCCCGTAAAGGCAACCGCTGACGGAATGGTCATTTTCGCAGAGTGGACCGCGGATACAGGCCATGTGATAATTATTGAGCACAAAGACGGTCTTTTAAGTGTCTACAAGCACAATGGTTCTCTAAACAAGAGTCAAGGTGATGTTGTTAGATCGGGAGAAGTAATTGCCTCAGTAGGTAATACTGGGGAGTTGACCACAGGACCCCACCTTCATTTCGAGTTGTGGGATAAAGGTGCGCCCATAAACCCACAAGATTTTATTGATTTTAAATAAGCATTATGTCTTTAAAGTCTTTGGGAGCCAAAATTTTTGCAAGTAACGTTACCAAAAGAGTTGAGCGTTGGGTGAAAAATCCGATTGAAACGCAGAACCAGGTTTTCAGAGAAATTATTAAAAAAGCTTCGGGAACCCAGTTTGGTAAGGACCATAATTTTACTTCCATTCATACTCATTCCGATTTTGTGAAAAATGTACCCATTCGAGATTATGAGGAGCTCAAACCCTATATTGAAAGAGTGGTTGATGGAAAAGAAAATATTCTTTGGCCAGGGAAACCGCTTTATTTTGCAAAGACTTCAGGCACTACCTCAGGAGCAAAGTATATTCCTATTACCAAGGAATCTATCAAACATCAAATTGAATCGTCTCGAAATGCTATTTTGAACTATATACACGAAACGGGGAATACCAGTTTTGTTGACGGAAAAATGATTTTTTTGCAGGGAAGTCCTGAAATGCAGGAAAAGAACGGAATTCAACTGGGACGATTATCAGGTATATCCGCACATTATGTTCCGAATTATCTTCAAAAAAACCGATTGCCAAGTTGGGAGACCAATTGCATAGATGATTGGGAAACCAAGGTAAATGCTATAGTGGAAGAAACCAAAGATGAAGATATGACGGTCATTGCAGGTATTCCTTCCTGGGTGCAGATGTATTTTGAAAAACTCTACGAAAGGACTAATAAACCCATAGGAGAACTTTTCAAGAACTTTCAATTGTTTATCTACGGAGGCGTCAATTACGAACCTTATCGTTCAAAATTTGAAAGTTTGATTGGCCGTAAAGTAGATAGTATTGAGCTCTTTCCAGCAAGCGAAGGGTTTTTTGCGTATCAAAATTGCCAATCAGAAAATGGGATGCTTCTACTCTTAAAATCAGGAATCTTCTATGAATTCGTTAAATCGGATGAGTTTTTTGAGGAAAATCGGCAAAGAATCACCTTAAAGGATGTTGAGCTTAATGTAAACTATGTAATGATTATCTCAACAAATGCTGGTTTATGGGCTTACAACTTAGGAGATACCATTCAGTTTATTTCCCTTGAACCCTATAAAATAATAGTTTCCGGAAGGATAAAACATTTTATCTCTGCCTTTGGCGAACACGTAATTGCCAAAGAAGTTGAGCAAGCAATGCAAGAGGCAATTTCGAAAACTGATGCTCAAGTAAACGAATTTACCGTAGCACCACAGATTACGCCAGAGGGAGAACAGCTTCCTTATCATGAGTGGTTGATTGAATTTGAAAAAGAGCCATCGGATAAAACAAAATTTATTGAAATACTTGATTCATCCCTTCAAAAACAAAATAGTTATTACTTTGATCTAGTCGATGGTAAAATCCTGCAAACTTTAAATATCACTGCCATTAAAAAAGGCGGATTCCAAGCCTATATGAAATCCATCGGAAAATTAGGTGGGCAAAATAAAGTACAGCGCTTGGCGAACGATAGAAAAGTTGCAGACCTGCTCACCCTACAAAAAGTAGGGCTATAAGGTAGTCATTAAAACCTGATTTTTATTTGTAATTTTGCGTGAAATTCTTTCATGAGCAAAACAACCAATACTACTCGCGCACAAGAATCGACCAATGCTATTGAGCGATTGTATATCACCATGCGTCACCTGTTTAATCGAGGATTTTACAAACCAACAGGAGTCTCAGGAGAATCATTAAAAAATGCCCTCTTACAATTACGCCCTGAAATTTACGGTACGATAGCTGAGGAGAAAGCCGAATTCAATGGACTCATATACGTTTTAGAACGTTTGCCTGAAGGTATTGAACAGTGCCGATTCATCAACCTTACATCTGATGAGGGCTATGGAAAATCACATTTCAAGCCGATTGTGCCTCCTAAAAGAAGGCGAAACTGTTATCGTATCGATGACGAACAAATGAATATTGAGATTACCAGAGGTCGCTCTGATATTTATGATATTCTTACTCACTTGACCTTTCTTTTTGTCGAATCAGAGAAGATATGTAAACGGGTTCTAATAGAAGATACTGACAAAACTATTCGTGACTGGACGAAACTTGAAGATGCGGCAAAAAAAGAGGAGTTGAGTCAATCAGAACGGGAAGTAGCATTAATACATACTGCAAATATCCTGGGAAGAAGTTTTGAAGAAGTTCTATGGGTTTATGAAAAATTCGCCACCAAAGACGATCCCGAGCGGTTTTTAAAAATCGTTTGGTGGTTGGGCAAACTGGCCATAGAAGAGGAGGTGACGGGTGAAAAAAGGGTCATTACTTTTAGCGCACAATTACGTGAGCGTCTTGGCCACCATATTCACGGTGAGCGTTGGTCGGATACGATTAAAGAAACTCTAAAGAAAAATGATCTCCTAGAACGACCAATTCATATTATTAGTGCCAATATGCATAGTGTCATGAATTCCTTATTTGCCCGAACTGCCTTGGCAAAAGAGTTTCCAAATTCTGATTCTTTGGAAATATATGAAGCATTGAGCTCTTCAGGAAATAAGGTTTTGCGAGATAAGGTGGAATCTATAGCAAAGAAAAATGGAATGATTTCAATCGATGATGTATCAGGTACGAACATCGATGTACAGATATTCGACATGGCAAAAATCGGCAAAGACGCCTGCTGTTATGAACTCGAGATGGGTCTTCCCGATAGTGAAAAACCTGTTATCTTTGTTATGGACTATGCTTTTGGTGAACAAGCTTATGAGACGATTGATGAGTTACTAAAGCCCTTTGGAGATAAGGAAGAGGACACGATTTATTTGAATATTGCTTCTGTTTCCATTATGGGAAAGGCAGGTATTTTAGAGGGAGGAAAAGGAGATTTAATGATTCCGTCCGCACATATTTTTGAGGGCACTGCAGATAATTATCCCTTTAAAAATGAATTGTGTGCAGCAGATTTCAAAGGACATGGTTTGAAAGTTTTCGAGGGAACAATGGTAACCGTTTTAGGAACATCCCTGCAGAACAAAGACATTTTGAAGTTTTTCCATCAATCCACTTGGAATGTAATTGGACTAGAAATGGAAGGGGTGCATTACCAGAAAGCAATTCAATCGGCATCTAAAATACGCAAGAGTATCAATGAAGATGTAAAAGTTAGATATGCATATTACGCTTCCGATAACCCTTTAGAAACAGGAAGCACATTGGCCTCGGGCGGATTGGGTACTACAGGTGTAAAACCAACATATTTGATAACCGATAAAATTTTGAATCAACTATTCAACGCGTAAGACATGGCAGAACATATAAAACCGAAAAATTCCAACGTTTCAGACGAGATTGATTTGGGCCAATTGTTGCAACTGGTTAAAAAGGGTTTCCATAATCTTGGTAATTTCTTTCTTCGGGTATTCATTTATCTAAGAAGGAATATTTTAAAGTTAATAGGCTTAGCGATTTTAGGTTTGGCCATAAGTTTTGGGCTGAACCAGATTATTTCTAAAAAATTAAAAACTGACGTTATTGTCCGCCCTAACTTTGAGAGCAAAAATTATTTGTATGACGTTGTCGATGAGTTAGCGGCAAATATCAAGTCTAGAAATGAAGCTTTTTTTGGCACAATGGATATTTCTATAGCGGACCTTGAGGGCTTTAAGATAGAAGTTGAGGCAATAGAAGATGAAGAAGTCAAGACGGATGATAGTATTTTAAATGAAATGAAGTATTTAGAAGTTCTTCAAAACTTCAAAGACGAAAGCTTTGTAATTGATATTTTGCGTTCTGAGCTTTCAGAAAAAAGCGTAATAGACCATAAAATTACTTTCACCTACAAAGATGCCGCTAAAGGACCGGCCATAGTAGAAAAGATGATGGGCTATATAAATACCAATGAGTATTTTAATGACCTGAAGACCGTCTATGCGGCGAACGCCAAGTCTCGAATAGTGCAAAACACTCAGCTTATTGAACAAATAGATGGTCTTGTGGACAATTATTCAAAAGCGCTGTTAGCTGAAAAACAGAAGTCGGGTACAGGCGTTGTGTATATGGAAAAAGAGAATACTTTAAATGTACCGTCATTAATTCAGATGAAGAATGAGCTTTTAAAAGAAATAGAGGTAAAGCGACTGGAAGTTGCCCAACAAACAGGTGTTTTAAGTATATTAAATTTTGGAAAGACCCAAGAAGTGAAAAAGTCCTTTTTTAACCAAACCTATTTCTTAATTCCTGTTTTATTAGTAGCGGGATTCTTATTGCTTTCCTTTTTTAACTATTTAAGTCGAAAGGCAAAAGAAATCGAATAGTATGACCATTGAGATCACAAATCAATGTGTTTTGATTACCGGAGGTGCGGGCTTTATCGGCAGCAATTTCATTCCCTATTTTTTAGAAAATAACCCCGAGGTTCAAGTAGTCAATCTAGACAAGTTGACCTATGCCGGAAATCTTCAAAATCTTGAAGAGATAGCTCAAAATAAGCGGTATCATTTTGTTGAAGGCGATATATGTAATAGAGCCTTAATAGAAGAGCTATTTGAAAAATATCAGATTAATAGCGTTATTCATTTTGCAGCAGAATCTCATGTAGATAATTCAATAGAAAGACCAGATAGTTTTATCAAAACTAATATTGAAGGGACCTTTGTCTTATTGGAAGTTGCCAAAAAGTTTTGGATGGAGTCTCCGAATGTCCCCAAAAAAAGTTACGAAAACGCAAGATTTCATCATGTTTCAACTGATGAGGTTTATGGAAGTTTAGGTAGTGAAGGTTTCTTCACTGAAGAAACGGCATATGCCCCCAATAGTCCGTACAGTGCTTCGAAAGCATCTTCTGATTTTTTGGTGCGCAGTTACTTTCACACCTATGGTTTAAATGTTGTTACGAGTAATTGCTCGAACAATTATGGACCGAAACAGCATGATGAAAAGTTGATACCTACTATTATACGAAAAGCTTTGGATGGGGAGGAAATTCCCATTTATGGTGACGGTTCAAATGTACGTGATTGGTTGTATGTCCTAGACCATTGCAAGGGAATCAAATTGGTTTTTACCAGTGGAAAAACAGGAGATACCTACGCCATCGGAGGCAATAATGAACATAACAACCTCTACATTGCCCAAAAGATATGTAGCTTGTTAGATAAACTTCAACCCAAGAATTCTGGAAGTTATTCTGAGCAGATTAGTTTTGTAAAAGACAGGTTAGGTCATGACTATCGTTATGCAATAGATGCTGGTAAAATTGAAGGAGAGCTCAAGTGGAGAGCGGATGAGAACTTTGAATCAGGAATAGAAAAGACGATAGCTTGGTATATTCGCAAATATCAAACAGCTTAGAAAATGAAAGGAATCATACTTGCAGGAGGTTCAGGAACACGTTTGCATCCCATAACGATTGCGGTAAGTAAACAACTTATGCCTATTTATGATAAGCCTATGATTTATTACCCGTTGGCGACCTTGATGTCTGCGGGAATCCGTGAAATACTATTCATAACTACCCCTCAAGACGCACCTTTATTTCTTCGATTATTGGGTGATGGTTCCCAGCTGGGCTGTAGTTTTCATTTTGAGATTCAGGAGAATCCGAACGGATTGGCAGAAGCCTTTATAATAGGGAAAAGTTTTATTGGCGATGATAAAGTGGCGCTCATTTTAGGAGATAACATTTTTTATGGTTCCGGATTGGCCAAACTACTTCAAACGAACAATAATCCTGATGGAGGAGTTATTTACGGATATCATGTGCAAGACCCAGAACGTTACGGCGTTGTAGAATTTGATGAGAAAGGGAAAGCCATTTCTATTGAAGAAAAACCAGAAAAACCCAAGTCGAATTTTGCAGTTCCGGGAATCTATTTCTACGATAATTCTGTGATTGATATCGCCAAGAACATTAAGCCGAGTAAACGGGGAGAATTAGAAATAACAGATGTAAATAGGGCCTATTTAAATGAGGGAAAACTACAGGTAAGTATTCTGGACAGAGGAACGGCATGGTTGGATACAGGAACATTCAGCTCCCTAATGCAGGCCTCTCAATTAGTTGAAGTAATTCAAGAGAGACAAGGCCTTAAGGTAGGTGCCATTGAAGAAGTAGCCTATACTATGGGCTATATTGATAAAAAACAGCTTCATAGTTTGGCGGTACCATTGCTAAAAAGTGGCTATGGGGAATACTTATTACATCTTTAATACTACTATTTGTGAATTGTATCTCAACAAATTTAAAGGATTGTTTCGTTTTAGAACCTCAAGTTTTCGAAGATGAAAGAGGGTTGTTTTTTGAGTCTTATAATCAGAGTAAGTTTGAAGAAGCAATAGGGAAGCAAGTCAATTTTTTGCAAGACAATCAATCCATTTCTAAGAAAGGAGTACTTCGCGGACTTCACTTTCAAAAAGGAAAATTTGCGCAATCCAAATTAGTGCGAGTGGTTCAAGGAGAAGTGCTTGATGTGGTAGTTGACCTTAGAGAAAAAAGTGAAACATTTGGCCAGCACTTCAAACTCAATCTTTCTGGTAAGAACAATAAAATGATTTTTATACCAAAAGGTATGGCTCACGGATTTGTAACACTTTCAGAAGAAGCTCTATTTACATATAAATGCGATGAATACTACCATAAAGCGTCTGAAAACGGGATTATTTACAACGATGAAACCCTGCAAATAGATTGGGGATATCCAGTAAAGGATATCATACTCTCGCAGAAAGACGAAGAACTTCCTAAGTTTAAAGAGTTATTCCCATGATTAGGATATTGGTAACGGGTTCAGATGGGCAGTTGGGCAAATGCATCCAAAAAATAGTACCTAAGTACTCTAAATTTGAATTTGTTTTCCACAACTCCAAGACTTTTGATATTACCAATCCTGAACTAATAACAGAAGTATTTTCAAAGGAAAATTTTGATTATTGTATTAACTGTGCTGCATATACCAATGTAGAACAAGCTGAAAAGACCCCAAAACTGGCATTTGCTATTAATGCAGAAGCCGTACGACATTTATCCCTGGCTTGCTTTGAATATAAGGTCTCTCTTGTACATATTTCCACGGACTATGTATTTGACGGAGAGAAAAAGTCCCCGTATACTACATCAGATAAGACAAATCCCATAAATGAATATGGGAAGTCCAAGTTAGCAGGCGAACGGCATATTCAAAATAATTTAAAAGAACATTTTATAATAAGAACTTCGTGGTTATACTCTGAATTTGGAAAGAACTTCTATAAAACTATTGTTGAAAAGGCAAAAACAGAATCCGTCTTGAATATCACGGACGAACAAACGGGATGTCCTACAAATGCTAACAATTTAGCTGCTTACATCCTAAATCTCGTTGCTAGAAATGGTAAAAATTATGGTATCCAACATTTTACCGATGGTGAAGCGATGACATGGTATGATTTTGCTAAACTAATTTTGAAAGAAAATAAGTTGGATAAAAACGTGAGACTTGACAGGGCTAAGAATTATCGTACTTTTGCCAAAAGACCAAGGAGAAGTATTTTAGAATAACACTTTCAATTTGTTCCGAATGATTGAAACCAATTTTTTTGCCCATGAAACTGCCGTGATAGATGACGGATGTATTATTGGCAAAGACTCTAAAATCTGGCACTTTTCACATATTATGTCCGATTGTATTTTAGGAGAGAAGTGTAATATTGGTCAGAACGTAGTGGTCTCTCCGAAAGTAGTTTTAGGTAATAACGTTAAGGTTCAAAACAATGTATCTATTTACACAGGAGTCATTTGTGAAGATGATGTTTTTTTGGGTCCCTCCATGGTGTTTACAAATATTGTTAACCCTAGAAGTGCAATAATCCGCCGTGATAGTTATGTACAAACTCTGGTGGAAAAAGGAGCTTCAATCGGTGCCAACGCCACAATTATTTGTGGAAATAAAATCGGAAAATATTCCTTAATAGGTGCTGGAGCGGTAATAACCAAAGAAGTAAAACCCTATGCTCTTTTAGTAGGCAATCCTGCAAAACAAATTGGGTGGGTCAGTGAATATGGACATCGTTTGGTTTTTGACGAAGCAGGGAAAGCCACTTGCAAAGAGAGCAAACAAGAATATCAACTTTCAGGAGATAGTGTAGAAAGAATAAATTGAACAGACAACCAAATACCAAATGAAGAATTTTGCATTGATAGGTGCCGCAGGTTATATAGCACCGAGGCATATGAGGGCCATTAAAGACACGAATAACAATTTAGTAGCTGCTTTTGACAAAGGCGATAGCGTTGGGGTTATCGACTCCTATTTTCCGGGGGCAGATTTCTTCGTGGAGTTTGAACGTTTTGACCGTCATATTGAAAAATTAAAATATGAATCGAATACCTTGCTCGACTATGTAAGTATCTGTTCACCCAACTATCTTCATGATGCGCATATTCGTTTTGCCTTACGAAGTGGGGCAGATGCCATTTGCGAAAAGCCTTTGGTACTCAACCCTTGGAATGTAGACAAGCTAATGCACGTTGAGGAAAAGACAGGTAAAAAAATTTACAATATCCTTCAGCTGCGAGTTCATCCAAGCATCATTGCCTTAAAAGAAAAAGTGAAAAATGCGAATAAGGACAGCAAATTTGAAGTTGACCTGACCTACCTGACTTCCCGAGGCAATTGGTACCATACCTCATGGAAAGGAGACCATAGTAAATCTGGAGGTATCGCCACGAATATCGGTGTGCACTTTTATGATATGCTCTCCTGGATTTTTGGAGATGTCCAAGAAAACATTGTCCATGTTCATGAGAAAGATCGGGCCGCTGGTTTCTTAGAATTTGAAAATGCCAGGGTTCGCTGGTTTCTTTCTATTAATGCTAATTATCTTCCTGAAGAAGTTAAAGCAAAAGGGCAAACTACCTTTAGGTCGATTACAATTGATGGTGAGGAGCTAGAGTTTAGTGGTGGTTTTACCGACTTACACACCATGGTCTATCAAGATATTTTAGCCGGAAAAGGATATGGATTGGAAGCTGCAAGAACTGCTATTGGCATAGTTCACAAGATTAGAAATTCTGAACCTATTGGATTAAAGGGAGAGTATCACACATTCTTAAAGAATTAGAAGAAAGTTCAGTTTAAATAGTCTTATTCACAATACTAATTCATTAAGTTATTGAAGTGAACTTTGTTACTAAAATATGGGCTAAGTTTTCCGGATCGGAATTTATGAGGAACGTCTCCTCGCAGATGATAGGAACCGGAATAGCACAGGCCCTACCATTTGCCGTTACCCCTATTTTAACGCGATTATACTCAGAAAAGGAATTCGCCCTCTACACCTCATTTTTTGCCATTGCAGGAGTTTTTGAAGTAGTTTCTGGAGGCAGGTACCAGTTTGCTATTGTTATTCCAAAAGAAGAAGATAAAGCCAACCGTATTTTCGCACTAAGTATTTATCTTACGATTCTTTATTCCGTGTTGCTCTTCCTAGTAACCTTAGTTGTGCCCGAAGATAATGGGTTTAAAATTGGCAAAGCCCTATATTTTGTTCCGCTTCACGTGTTATTTTTTGGTATTTGGAGTTCTTTTTCTAATTTATCTATTCGACATAAAACCTTTAAAGATAATGCCGTAGCAAAGGTGCTACAATCCTTCTTTTACGTTCTCACCAGTATCGGACTGGGGTTAACAAATTTCACTTTATATGGGTTGGTGGTCGGAAAAATTACAGGATTTCTTAGCTCTTGGGTCTATCTGTTTAAAAGGTCCAATATTAAAGCCGCCTTTGTTCAATGGAGCTCATTAAAAGGGGTGGCCAAAGAATATATCGATTATCCCAAATATGGTATCATCCCAACCTTTTTAAATACGATTTCCATACAAGCTATTATATTGGTTCTGGCTAAATTTTATGGCACTGACGATTTAGGTCATTTCGGATTGACAACATTGGTTTTGGGAGCCCCTATGGGACTTATTGGCGCGTCTTTTAAAGATGTATTTTATCAGAAAATTGCCTATATGATTAATACGGATGGGGCTATTGACTTGTCCGTTAAGTTCTTTAAAAAATCAGCCTTAGGGCTTTTTGCTATTGGATTGCCAATTTGTGCGATTCTTTATTTTTTCGGCCCCCAACTCTTTTCTTTTGTGTTTGGAGATACTTGGGAAAGAGCAGGTACATTCGCATCCATATTAGCATTTAGTTTTTTGGTGAAACTGGTGGCTAGTCCTTTATCTTCGGTATTTAATGCTGTGAATCGATTGAAAATCGCCTCTATTTGGCAGACCTTTTATTTTATAACAACCTTCATTACATTGGGTATTTGCGCATACTATCTAAAACTAGATGTTGAAACTTTATTTTTGGTATATGTGGTGCACGAGTGCATTCTTTACGGATTATACCTAGTATTGCAATACAAAACCTTAAAAGGCTTAAAACCCTAGATGTTTTTAGAAAATGTATTTGGTTTAGAACGACTTGAAAAAACAAGAATTTTTCTCTTGGTTTTACTTGCATTTTGTATGCCACTTCATCAAAAATGGTCAACGATAGTTTTACTGGCTTTGGTCGTAGTTTCTTTAGTTTCAAAAAAACACAAAGCTACTTTTTGGAGTTTACCCTTCCTTCTACCTCCAATTTTATATCTCATGATTGCCTTATCGCTTTTGTATTCAGAGCGAATGGAATTTCGTTATTTGGAGCAAAGGGCGTCACTTATGGCTTTCCCAATTATTTTTTCGGCTTCAAGACTAACTTCAAAAGATAGGGTTAAACTATTTGAATATTTTGTTTTGGGTTGTGCACTTGCTGTTTTGATTTGTTTTGGGAATGCATTTTATAATTCTTTTTCAATTATAGATGGTGAACTTATTTTCAAACCTGTCGTAAACGATGCGTTTTCTTTTATGTATTCCGTTGTGCGAGATGGAAATTATTTTTTCTCATCCCATTTTTCTGTATTTCATCAAACCACCTATTTTGCAATCTATTTGAATACAGCGATTGCCATAATATTAGCCTTTTCGCTGTGGAAGAAAAGCAAAATACATTTCATCCTACTACTGCTTTTCCCTTTGGTAATTTTTCAACTTTCTAGTAAAATAAGTCTACTAATATGCGGCCTGATTTATGTTGTATATGGGCTATCCAGAATTGGAAATAAAGTTTACAAAGGGTTGTTTGTTGCTATTATTTTTTCAATTGGAACACTGTTTCTACTTCAAAATCCAAGAAGTAAAATCATGATTGAAACACTTTTTGAAAGGGGGTTTACTATAGAGCCCAGTGAAAGGTATGGTTATAGCTTGAGATTGATGAGTTGGGATGCTGCTTTGTACGTAGCCTCCAAAAATCCATTTTTAGGGGTCGGTGTGGGAGACACTCAAAAGGAATTGAATGCAGTATATGAGTCCAAAGGATATACCCAACCCCTAAAAGAGGAGCTAAATGCCCACAATCAATTTTTGCAAATTGCACTGGTTTGCGGTGTTGTTGGGGTGTTGATTTTCATATGGCTTCTCTGGAACCTTATTCGAAAAAGTAGACTTTCAAACACACCAAATAACCGACTTTTCAATCTGCTATTTTTAATAATGATAACTTTGAGTTTTCTATTTGAAAGTGTTTTGAATAGATTTTCTGGGATATCATTTTTCTTCTTTTTTTACTATTTGATTATTACCCAAGAAGAGCGAAAAACGATGGTTAATGGTAATTAAGACGGACAAAATAAAGTACGGCAATCTAAAACTCTTGGTGGTTTTATACGTGCTTTTTTTAACCTCTTTCTCATTGGTTATAAAAGACCTCTATGTTTTTTTAAAAGCCAGTGAAACAGCGGGATTGGTTTATGATTTCAGTTTTTTGAAATTTTGTTTTGGATCACTTATCGTACTAGCGAACATATTTGTGTTGTCATCGGTAAAACTAAAGGACATGCTATATGCCGTACTTGTTTTGGTGTTGGTTTTCTTTGTTTTCCCCAGCGCTGTTTTATTTATAAATGTGGATGGAGTGGACATGAGAATCTTCCTTTCTCAAAACATATTCTTTTGGAGTATTCTCTTAATAGGGAAAATAAAAATCAAATTCAGTTCGAAAAAGACGAGTTTAAGATCATCGAAAAACTTACTGTTGGTTGTCGTGTTAGTTGGAATCGTTCCTTTTGTTGTTTTGTATCTGCCTTATATTAATCTTAATAACCTGTTACTTCGTGAAGTTTATGAGACAAGGGCGATAATGGCCTCTAACATAAGCAACCTTTATACCGATTACACATATTCTTGGTTTAGTAAACTGATTATACCAAGCTTGCTTGTTTTCGGACTGTTTAGAAAAAACAAAACAACTGTGTTTTTGGGAATTAGCTCTCTGATTTTTTTGTATTTGTGTGGGGCAAATAAGGCTGTATTTGCAGGTTTGATTATGGTGTTGGTTTTGTATCGTTTTGACTATAGAAAGAAAATGAACTACTTGTTGCTCTTCTTGATAGGAGTTACTTTACTGTCTTTATTTAGTTCACTGGTTTTCAAAAATAATGATTTGATGGTTTTGACTGTACGGCGTCCCTTTTTATTACCAGGGTTATTAGATCTGCTTTACTTCGATTTCTTCGATGGTAATAACTTGTTTTGGTCAGAATCCATAACGGGCTCTTTTATTGAATATCCCTACGACAAGCCGCACTCTTATATTGTTGGGGAGGAGTATTTTGGCAAGGCAGAGTGGAATGCCAATAATGGAATTATTTCTGATGGATTCATGAATTTCGGAATGATTGGAGTAACCATTAATGCAGTTATTGTGGGACTTTATTTTTCCACTTTGAATCAATTGAATATCAGCGGTAAATTTTTTGGATTGATCTTCCTATTTATATTTTCCCTAATAAGTTCATCATTAACTACAGTATTATTGACACATGGCGGATTTGTACTGTTATTACTCGCTATTTTTGTTTTAAAAGATACGCGCAAACAAATGCTCTAATCAATGAAAAAAGTCCTGATACTAACAAAAACAGATTGGAGCGAACCTCCAAGAATCCGGCATCAAATTACGCGTTTGCTAAAGGAGGAAGGATACAGCATTACTTTCGTTGAGAAAAATAGCTATAAGAGTATTTTCATCAAACATAGAAAAGAAGAAGGCATTGATTTTTATTCTCATGCGCAGTTGATACACCATCAATTGAGGTACTTCCCCCTCATTCAGAAATTGAATAATAGTTTGGTAAAATTCTACCTTAAGAAAATCATGAAAAAGTTGGAGTTTGACTTTATAATGAACTTCAGCTATAACTATTCATTTCTTAAGAAACTTGCTCCAGGTAAAAAAATCATTACCATGATGGAAGATGATTTTGAAGCGCAAGCCAAATTCGGAATGACCAAGCAGATTAGAAACCAGATTCGAAAAACATGTCAAAACTCAGACCATGTCCTAACGGTTTCCTATCCTCTTTATGACAAGTTGAACAGCTATCAAGATAATGTGACTCTGTTTTTTCCATGGAGCCAAAGAACTTATATGAGACCATTAGAAAATGGGCGACGAAATACGGTTTTATATTTTGGCTTTGTTGGAAGATTAAACTGGGAAGTCACCGAAGCGATAATTAAAAACACCCCATATAACTTCAGGTTTGTTGGGCCCACAATTCGTAAAAGCGACGAAAAAATGGTTGCCCATTTGAAAAACACCTATACTACTTTCTCATATGTGCCCTATAGTAAGATAGAGGAACTCGAAGTGGATGATGTCTTTTGCTCCATTTTACCCTATGATGCAACTTTAGGGAACGTTCAGGCGACCACGGTAAGTAATCGGGCGTTTAATCTACTTTCTTTAGGCCTGCCGCTGGCTTATGCAGACCTTAGAAATTTGATTAGATCTTCCAAAACCATTATTAGAACAAATAAAACCGCAGGAGAATATGTAGATACTTTGGCCTTTTTTCATGAGAATTTCTATGAAATACAACCGGACATCGAAACCTTTTTAAAAGATCACTACAAATCAATTCGTTGGAATGTTTTAAAGGAGCTTATTGAAAGTTGATTTGCGATTCATTCCCCTGTAGAAGTAAAATGAAGGGTTTGAGAACAAAATACGCCGAGATATCCTATTTTTGAAACACATTTGACTCAAATAAGATAAAATTACAAAAGAGCCCTCGATTAAAAAGACTGTAAAATACACATGAAAATAATAACAGTGCTTGGCGCTCGCCCACAATTTGTTAAAGCTGCCACAGTTTCCAGAGCTTTAAAAGCAAGCAATTCAAACCTAGAAGAGAAAATACTACATACGGGACAGCATTACGATGTGAACATGTCGGATGTTTTTTTTGAAGAAATGGGTATTCCGAAGCCTGATTTCAGACTGGATGTAAATAATAAAGGTCATGGTGCAATGACCGGACAGATGCTCAAAGAGATAGAAGAAATTTTAATAGCTGAAAAACCGAGTATAGTGTTGGTATATGGCGATACAAATTCTACTTTGGCGGGTGCATTGGCTGCCAAAAAACTCCATATTCCAATAGCTCATGTAGAAGCAGGATTACGAAGTTTCAATATAAAAATGCCTGAGGAAATCAATCGTATTCTAACAGATAGAATTAGTGACCTATTATTTTGCCCAACCGAGAATGCTGTTGAAAATCTGAAAAAGGAAGGTTTTGATACTATTGATTGTGAGGTGTTGAATGTAGGGGATGTTATGTACGATGGAGCATTGCACTATGCAAAGTCAATTAAGGAAAGAGCTATTGAAAATGATTATGTTCTTTCAACAATTCACAGAGCAGAAAACACCGATGATGTTTCCAGATTAACAGGAATTATTTCGGCCTTGAACAAAATCAATGAAGATATTTCAGTTGTTGTTCCACTACATCCAAGAACAAGAAAAATAATAGATAACCTTGACCTACAGGTAAACTTTAAAATTTTGGAACCTGTGGGATATTTAAAAATGGTTAATCTTATAAAGTACGCAAACCTTGTTATCACTGATAGCGGTGGCTTGCAAAAAGAAGCTTTCTTTTTCGGTAAATATTGCGTTACTACGAGAGATGAAACCGAGTGGGTTGAAATGGTTGAATACAACTTCAATATTTTAGCTGGTGCGGATGAAGATAAAATATTGGAGAGTTATAATATCTTAATTAAAAAACCTTTTGTTAAGACAATAGAACCATACGGAAAAGGTAATTCTGCTCATTTAATAGCCAAAAAAATAGAGAGTTTCCTTTCGAAATGAAGATGACCATGAATAACAGAGAATACCAAATATGTACAAATTGCGTGATGGATACCACGGATTCGAAAATCGTTTTTGATGAAAATGGGGTTTGTGACCATTGCAATACCTACTTTCAAGACATTTTACCCAAATGGCATACTGATGAACGGGGTGATAAAGCCCTAAAGGAAATAGTGGCTAAAATTAAGAAAGAAGGGAGAGGCAAAGATTTTGACTGTTTAATGGGTATGAGTGGTGGTATCGACAGCTCCTTTCTTCTGTATGCCATGAAAGAAAAGTATGGGTTACGTCCCTTGGTTTTTCATGTTGATGCAGGTTGGAATTCGCAGGTTGCCGTTAATAATATCGAGCGTTTGGTAGATGGATTGGGATTAGATCTATATACAGAGGTAATCAACTGGGAAGAAATGAAAGATTTACAACTCTCATTTTTCAAATCAGGAGTTTCTCATGTAGACACCCCTCAAGACCACGCCTTTTTTGCCACTATGTATAAGTTTGCATCGAAGCATAAAATCAAATACATTCTAACAGGCGGAAATTATTCTACGGAATGTGTTCGCAATCCTTTAGAGTGGATGTATTACCAATCAGACTCTATTCAATTACGGGATATTCATAAAAAACATGGCACAGGAACATTGAAAGACTACCCCGTCACCAATATTCTGTGGCATAAGGTCTATTTGCCTTATTTCAAAGGGATTAAATTGATTCGCCCGTTGGACTATATTCCCTATCATAAAGAAGAAGCCATGCAGTTTTTAGTGGATAACTACGGATATCAAAAGTATCCACAAAAACACTTTGAATCGCGTTTTACCCGATTTTATGAAGCCTATTGGCTACCAAAAAAGTTTGGTTTCGACACTAGAAAAGTGCAGTATTCAAGTTTGATACTGACCGATCAGATGACAAGGGAAGAAGCCTTGGAGGAACTTAAAACACCGGCCTATGACCCTGAAACCATAAAACAAGACTTTGAATTTATAGCAAACAAATTGGGAATATCAGTGGAAGAACTACAGAGCTATATGGACGCCCCTAATAAAACCTACAAAGATTATAAGTCACAAGATAGTATTTATAATATAGGAGCAAGAGTGATGCGAATGGTCGGACTTGAAAAAGGAGGAAAACGATGATAAAAATCGTTAATTACGGCTCGGGGAATATTCAAGCCATTCTTAATATCTATAAGCAATTAAATATTGAATGTTTTGTAGCTAGTACTCCCGAAGAACTTTCAGATTCGACCAAACTTATCCTGCCAGGCGTTGGTGCTTTCGATGAAACCATGCAAGAGTTATTAGATTCTGGCTTTCAGACAGAATTAGACCGATTGGTATTAGAAAAGAAGATTCCTGTAATGGGGATCTGTGTTGGCATGCAAATTTTGGCCAAAAGTAGTGATGAGGGGAAATTATCTGGCTTGGGCTATGTTGATGGTCATGTGAAAAAGTTCGATAGTTTGTTTTTTGAAGAAAAGCCACATATACCACATTTGGGTTGGAATAGTATCAATCCGACAAAAGAGCATCCTATTTTTGAGAATATCGATTTCGAAAGGGGTTTTTATTTTTTACATACCTATTACTTCTCTTGTACTTCAATAGAAAATAGACTGGCAAGTACCTACTACGGACTTGAATACTCATCCGCAGTTAATAATGATAATGTATTTGGAATGCAATTCCATCCCGAGAAAAGCCATAGTAATGGAGTTCAATTATTTAAAAATTTTGCAAACTTATAAGCTATGCTAAGGTCTCGTATAATTCCCTGTTTATTGGTTCGAAACAAAGGCCTTGTCAAGACGGTTCAGTTTAAAGAAGGTAAATATGTTGGGGATCCCATCAATGCCGTTAAGATTTTCAATGAAAAGGAAGTCGATGAATTGATTGTTCTTGATATTGACGCCACCAAAGAAGGGCGTGAACCCGATTTCAAGATGATAGAAAATCTGGCGAATGAATCTCGAATGCCTTTGTGTTATGGGGGCGGAGTTAAAACCGTTGAGCATGCCAAAAAAATCATTCATCTAGGAGCTGAAAAAGTTGCCTTGAGTTCTGCTGTGATAGCAAACCCTAACTTGGTAACGGAAATTGCAAAAGCTGTCGGAGTTCAGAGTGTGATAGTAGTGCTAGATGTCAAAAAGAAAGGTCTTTTTGGGAAGTATCAGGTATATACGCACAACGGAACAAAATCCACAGGAAAGGACCCAAAAGAGTTAGCAAAGCAGTTTGAAGCATTGGGTGCTGGAGAAATCGTGGTAAATTCAATTGATAACGACGGTATAATGAAAGGGTATGATGGTAAGTTGATTGATATGATTCGTTCTGCTATCAACCTTCCAATGACGGTGTTAGGCGGAGCAGGAACTTTGGATGATATTAAAGGAATTATCAAAAAATATAAGGTAATTGGCGTGGCGGCAGGCAGTCTTTTTGTTTTCAAGGGAAAGTACAAGGCAGTGCTTATTAACTACCCCAATAGAGAGGAAATCAAAGAACTTCTGAAATAGACCTCAATTGACATTAGGCTAAAGTTTGTGTAACTTTCCACCCCGAAAGAAACCTTGAATCTCAATTCCGTAAGGAGTTGCTTTCTTATGAATCAACCTCATTTTAAAAACAAAGAACTTTACCTCATTCTAGGGCTAATCGTTTTGGTCATAGGCCTGTTTGCATTTAAATCAAAGAATAGCATTAAAAACAATGTTTCCGATTCTATATTTGACCATACCCTGAGTTATAATAATTCGTTTGAGCAGCTTCCTGAGCCTTATGAGAGGTTTACTAGAGACGAGCCAATAGATATCATTCTTGATTCAACCCAAGGACGTTTTGAGAGAATCAAGGCTTTAAAATTTGACGCCCACTTTTTCCAGAATAAAATATATCGCGAAGTAGTTTTAATAAAAAAAGCGACTCCAAATGATACTTTGATTGAATCTATCCGTTTAGATATCTACCCCACAGAAAGGAAAAAGGGTGAAAGAAAGTATATTACCTATTCCGCAAATACCATTACTTACTCGCATAATGGTCTAAATTATTATGTTGCGAAACAAGTGCTTCCTAACATTGAGATAGCTAAAATTGTTCCTTACACTAAAAATTGGCAAACAGCCATCCCGACCATAGATAACAGCATACTTTCCTCAAAAGAAGTAATCCAGTCAAGAATAAAAGAACAGGGTAAAATAGACTCATTGACCATTGGATTAAATACGGAAACGTCGGCTTATGAACTTCTATTCGCAAAGACTTTAGGAAACAACAGGATTCCGTATATATCTGCTGGGGAAAACTTTAAAGAAACGGATGTGCTAAAAAATTCGGAATCTTTCAATGCTTATTTAAAGGAAAAGGGCTTGCAGTTAGTTTACATCGAAGATGATATTTCTTTTTGGGAAAGTCTTACGCAGCGAAAAAGTGTTCCTGAGGTCGAATATCTGAATTTAGACAATCTACTCATTACCCCGAAATTTATGGTCTACATCGAGGGAGGGCATGAATTTGAAGAAGTTTTTGATATCGAAAAATTAGCAACTTATTACTCCTTACTAAGCCTCTATTCTAATCGCACGAATAATAGTCTGTACCTCAACTATAATGAAAAAACCGGTTTACTTGAACCCTTTCATGTCACTAAAGATTTAGGCCGTCTGAATACATATATCAAAAACTTGAAAATTCAAGATATTACTTTTGCCGAGCAATACGCGCAACAATTAGCACAGATGGCGACGCTACAAGACGTTCAGGAATTGGTGTCTAAAAATCGACGAGAACTCAAAGAAATATTGGAAGTCACTCATCAAAACAATCCAAAGAACCTCTTTGAAATGGAACTTTTTCAGCATAACAAGTTGGTTCTTGAAAAGTCTTTGAACCCTTCTACAATTACCAAAATGGCTTTAGTGCGGTATGATGAGAACCAAATAGAAGTTGAGATCCAGAACCTGACCAACTTTCCTCTTGAGGTTGAGGAATTATCCTATAAACAAGAAAAGTTCATCACGGGACCTCCTATCGAGAATCTTATAATAATGCCTTCGGAAAAAACAAAAGTTGTCTTTAGTCTTCCAGATAGTTATGATAATTTATTTGTCCAAAAGAAAAAGAAAACCACAGGTTTCGTTTTTGAAAAAGACATTTTCAGTCTTTCCGTAGGGTATCGTTTGGTGGGAACATTTGGAGTGAAGTACAATGAAATAACTCCTTTTAAGGATTTGGATGAATTGTCTGAAGATGATGATTTATTGCGCGTAAATAGCGACCTATCCCAATTTGAATTTATAGCTATTGATGAGGAAAACAAAGAAATTAAGTTTGCTTCGGATTCTATTGTTTTGAGTTCACCTTTACTACTTCCGGCAGGTTATGTGGTTAATGCCAAATCTGGATTGCAAATAGACATCAAATCTGGTGGAAAAATAATCTCGAAATCCCCGCTTAATTTTCAAGGCTCAAAAGAGAAGCCGATTAAAATACATTCTTCCGATAGAAAAGGACAGGGCATTTTTGTGGTCAGCGCAAAGGAAACCTCAGAATTGAATTACGTAGAATTTGATAATCTAACCAATCAGACACATGGTTTATGGGATTTGACAGGCGCGGTTGTTTTTTATGAAAGCCCGGTTAATTTAGACCATGTTCTAATTGCCGATAACAGCTGTGAAGATGGCTTGAACATCATTCGAACCCACTTCACTATGAAGAATACTACTTTTCGCAATACACAATCAGATGCTTTTGATGGGGATTTTGTACAAGGCACATTGACGAACTGCACTTTTGAAAATTTAGGAAACGATGCGGTTGACGTTTCGGGCTCAAAATTAGAAATGTACGACCTCAAAATTATCAAGGCTGGAGATAAGGCGCTGAGCGCCGGAGAGGATAGTGTAATGAAAGCTGAAAGAATTACCATTGATCAATGTGAAATTGCTGTTGCCGGAAAGGACTTGTCTATAGTGGAAGTTCAGGGTGCTAAAATTACAAACTCCAAATTAGGCTTTACTGCCTTTCAAAAAAAACCCGAGTTTGGTGCCTCAAATATCACTGCTGATAATGTAAAAATGACTCAGGTTGAAACGGAATACCTCATTGAGAATAAATCTTCATTACTTTTAAATGGCGAACAAGCGGAAACCATTGAAGCGGTAAAAGAGCAGATGTACGGAGTGGAATTTGGTGTAGATAGCAAGGAAACGCGAGTTAAGAAAACACAATGATAGAAGAGCAGATAGAACATGCTTTAAAAATCGCTAATAACTTTCGGTACGAAAGAAAATATATCGTTCCCAAATCAATGCATTTGAATGAACTAGTGGCGATTGTTAAAGACAATTCAGCACACTTTAGAGAAGTTTTTCATGAACGACAGGTAAACAATATCTATTTCGATACAAACGATTTCAAATACTATTTTGACAATGTAGATGGCGTCGCGGACCGACAAAAAGTTCGTATTCGATGGTACGAAGATATTTTGGGGAGTATCAAAAATCCAAAGCTTGAAATCAAGATCAAAAACGGATTGGTTGGCGATAAATGGACCTATGATTTGAATTCATTCACACTCGACAGTTCGATTACTGGTCGAGATTTGGGTAAATTATTCCATGACTCAAACCTTCCAAGACCCATTTACGAAATAGTTCGCAGTTTGAACCCTACGTTGATTAATTCATATACCAGGCGGTATTTTATTTCTGCAAACCAAAAGTTTCGAATAACCTTGGATTACGAAGTGTTTTATAGAAATATCAAAACACGAATGAATAATTTTAGCAAAATGCCACAGTCAGACCCATTCAATGTGGTTGAACTAAAATACGGGCTAGAAGACGATGGTATAGCAAATAGCATTTCTGCTCAATTCCCGTTTCGATTGAGCAAGAACTCAAAATATGTGAACGGAGTAAATAATTTTCAATCTTTTCCTGAATAATAAATAGAAGAACAAACCAACTATTATGAACGAGTTTAACGATTTACTATCCCAATTTAATACTGAGAATATTTCCATTGTCGATTTTCTCATCAATCTGTTGTTGACTTTGATTACAGCTTACCTTTTAAGTTTCGTCTATTCACGATATGGTGCTTCGTTGTCTAATCGAAATAAACTAGCACAAACCCTGGTTTTATTAAGTATCACCACAATGATTATCATAACCATCGTGAAATCATCATTAGCACTTTCCCTTGGTTTGGTGGGGGCATTATCTATCGTTCGTTTTCGAACGGCTATTAAAGAACCAGAGGAACTTGCCTATTTCTTTATTGCAATTTCGATAGGTTTAGGTTTTGGGGCGGATCAAAAAACCATCACTTTGGTCGGGGTATTGTTTGTTTTATTGTTTGTAATAATAACAGGAGCTTCAAACAAGAAAAAGCACGCACAGCAAAACTTGATTTTATCCATTGCCGGTGGAAGTGGAAAAGTAAACGAAACCGAAATTATTAATACACTTAAGGAATTTTGTTCCCAAGTAGATATCAAAAGAATTGACCAATCTAATGAGATGGCCGAGCTTTCCCTAAATGTTGAATTTAAAACGGTTGAAGGTTTAATTCAAGCCAAGGAAGCCCTATCCAAATTGGGAGAAATGGAATTTAGTTTTATCGAAAGACACTAGAGAAATCAAATGCTGGTCAAAAAGAAGAGATCCAACCCGTTTTTACTTGTCGCTTTAGGCAGTTTTCTGCTATTGCTGGTTTTACTCTCCCATAAAAAGGGAAATTCGAAAACGGTGAAAGTGATTCCTGAGATTTCTCAAAACACCAACTACAATTCCCTTCAAGTAATTCTCAATGAAAAGCATTTCGAAACACTGAAAGCCAAACGCGATGAAGCTGTGAGTATTGGCGTGTTGCAAACTTCCGATGATGATTATGTACCTGCGACGATTCGTTATATGAAGGAAGATTATAAAGCGAGTTTGCGACTCAAAGGCGATTGGACAGATCATTTGGAAGGATTGAAATGGAGCTATCGCATAAAATTAGCCGATGACCGAACCATTAAGGGCATGCGCAAGTTTTCAGTGCATCACCCAGGTTCAAGAGGCTATTTAAATGAATGGTTGTACCATAAGGCAATCAAACAAGAGGGTTTGGTTGGGCTTCGGTATGACTTTCTAGAAGGATTCCTTCAGGTAAAAATGAGAAGCAATGACACTGCCGAAACCAAAAATGTAGGTATTTATGCAATTGAGGAAACCTTTGATAAACGCTTGATTGAGAACAACGGGCGCAAGGTAGGCGTAATACTTAAGCTAACAGAGGCTGATATGTGGCGCGAGAGTGCCAAAGTATTCGAAATTAGCAAACGTACAGGAACCCAAGTAGATGGTAAATACAATCCTAGATACGGTAGCAACAATGATATGACCATTACGGCATACTCCCTTAGCACTATTTTTGCAGATACTACGTTGAATAAGCAATTTACCTTGGCAAAGAATCTCTTGAATCGCTACAAAAGAGGAGAGCTTCCTATTTCCAAGGTTTTTGATGTGGAGAAGACCGCCAAATTTACGGCTATTGCAAATCTCTTCGGAGGAACGCATGGCTTGACTGCACATAATCTGCGCTGGTTTTATAACCCCATTTCATCATTGATAGAACCTGTTGCTTTTGACGGCAACTCTGGATACAAACTCCCTGCATTAAAACACTACTGGAAGTCTGAATCGGATCTGATTTTTCAAAAGGCATTGTATGCTGCCTTGGAAGAAGTTTCCAATCCGCAATATCTTGAAAACCTACAAATCAAATACCAAGATGATTTAAATCGCTTGGCAAAAGCCCAACAAGCCGAGTTTAAGGGTGAGGCTGTTTTGTCCTTGGATATTTTGAAGGAAAATCAAGAGGTGCTTAGGCAAGAACTTTCAAAACGAATAATAGATAAAGAATAACTAGTCAATGAAAGGCACCGCTATTTTGTTATTCTTTTTAGTCTGTTCTTGCAACCAGAAAAGAGATTATTACGAAACCCCAAGTTTTTCTGCAAAAGGTGCAGTAAATGCAGTCATAGAAATTCCGGCAGGCACAAATTCAAAATACGAGTATGACCACGATTCAAAGGAGTTTATCATTGACCAAGAAAACGGCAAAGACCGAGTTATTGATTTTCTGTCCTATCCTGGAAATTATGGTTTTATACCTTCTACTATTTCCGATAAGAAAACAGGCGGTGATGGCGACGCCCTGGATATATTGGTGCTTTCAGAAAGTCACGAAACGGGAACTATTGTTGAAGTGCTACCCATTGCAATGCTAAAACTAGTGGACAAAGGTGAGCAAGATTATAAGATAATAGCCGTGCCCATGGAAAAAGAGAAAAGGATTGTAAAGGCTTCCACATATGCAGAATTGCAGAAGAACTACCCAATGGTAATTGAAATCATTGAATTGTGGTTCTTGAACTATAATAAAAATGATGTAGCGGTAGTTGAAGGATGGGGTGATGGAAAGGAAGCAATAAAGGAAATAAGACAAGCTGTCAAAAAATAGTTTTTATTATGTGTCTACAGTGGGTACTTTTGTTAAACCGAAAGTATTCAACAAGTAAACCCATTATTATCTTTCTCGACCTATTATATGAAACAAATCATCCAAGATCTTAAGAACGGAGAAACCATATTAGAAGAAGTACCAGTACCCATGGTAAAATCGGGCTGTGTTTTGATCAAAACTTCTAGAACTTTAGTTTCATTGGGTACCGAACGCATGTTAGTAGAATTCGGAAAGGCGAATTTTATTCAAAAGGCCAAGCAACAACCTGATAAGGTAAAAATGGTTTTGAACAAGGTAAAAACTGATGGCCTAAAACCGACAATGGATGCAGTTTTGAATAAACTCAATCAGCCCTTACCACTTGGGTATTGTAATGTTGGAGAAGTTGTCGGTGTTGGCAAAGGGGTTACGGAATTTCAAGTAGGTGACCGCGTGGCATCTAATGGCAATCATGCGGAATATGTAAATCTTCCCAAGAATTTAGTGGCTAAGATTCCGGATAATGTTACCGATGAAGAAGCTGCATTTACAGTAATTGGTTCTATCGGTTTACAGGGCATCCGCCTCTTAAATCCAACTTTTGGGGAAACTATGGTCGTGGTTGGCCTCGGACTTATCGGTTTGGTAACTGCGGAGTTGTTATTGGCAAACGGCTGTAATGTCATCGGTTTTGATTTTGATCCGGAGAAAGTCCGAATTGCAAATGAAAAAGGTATTGTTGCCATCAACCCTGCCGAAGGTACCGACCAAGTAAAATTTGTTGAATCTTACACTAACGGAATCGGCGCAGACGGAGTAATCATTACCGCTTCCAATAAAAGCAATGAAATTATAGCCCAATCTGCGCAGATGTGCAGAAAGCGTGGCCGTGTTATTTTGGTAGGTGTCATAGGCTTGGATATCAGCCGAGCAGATTTTTATGAAAAAGAGATATCTTTTCAGGTTTCTTGTTCCTATGGACCTGGGCGCTATGATGAGGAGTACGAGCAAAAAGGGAATGATTATCCTATCGGATATGTCCGCTGGACAGAGAAACGAAACTTCGAAGCAATTTTAAATGCTATCTCAAAAGGCACTTTAGACGTCAAACCTTTGATTACGGAGCGCATACCGCTTAAGGACTTTGATAAAATTTATGGTGATATGGGGAATTCGAAATCCATCGCCTCTATTTTGGAATATGACCAAACCAAAGCTCCTGTAAATACGGTTAGTATTGCAGATAAATCGTTTGAAGGTAAGAAAGGAGTAATCGGAATTGTGGGTTCGGGTAATTTTACGAGCTCAACCATACTTCCGAATTTGAAGAAGTTGAATGCCAATATCAAATACATTGCAAGTTCAGGTGGATTGTCTTCAACCATTATGGCAAAGCGTCACGCTATCGGTAATTCAACATCCAACTACAAAGAGATTTTGACGGATACTGATGTTGATTTGGTTTTGATAACCACTCAACATAACATGCATGCTCCAATGGTTTTAGAATCCCTAAAAGCAGGGAAAAGTGTTTTCGTAGAAAAACCTTTGGCCCTAACAGAGTTGGAATTAGAGTCCATAATTGCAGAATATAATGCTCAAAATGTTAATGTAAGCGTTGGTTTTAATAGGCGTTTCGCTCCTTTGGCCCAAAACATGAAAAAGCTTTTGGGTAATGACAATACCCCAATAAATATTGTTGCAACCATGAATGCAGGGTTTATTCCTGCAGATGTTTGGGTGCACGATATGGAAGTTGGAGGCGGAAGAATCATTGGGGAAGCTTGTCACTACATTGATTTATGCACGTATTTTGCCGGAAGCCGAGTTAAAGCAGTTTGTATGAATGCAATGGGAGTAAATCCGGAAGAAAACACAGATAACGCTAGTATTCTGTTGCAATATGAGAATGGTTCTAATGCGGTCATAAATTATTTTGCAAACGGAAGCAAAGCGTATTCAAAGGAGCGCGTTGAGGTCTATTCTCAGGAACGCACCTTGGTGATGGACAATTGGCGAAAATTGAAGTCCTTCGGATTTAAAGGTGGCGGAAATGCATCTTCAAAACAGGACAAAGGTCATTTCAACCAATTTCAGGCCTTGATTGAACAACAGCAAAAAGGAGGGAGCCCCATAATTCCTATCGATGAAATCGTTAATACTACAAAAGCATCGTTTGCAGCTATCGAATCATTGAAACAAGGCAAATGGATCCCCGTAAACTAGGACTACTTTTCCATACCCTAAAATACCTTCGTTTTAAACAGCTCTACTTTCGTGGTTACTATTTGATTCGGAATCGCTTTTTCAAAAAAGAGTACAAGAATCCTCTAGAAAAAGTTGTTGCCCCTTTGCAATGGAAGGATTCTTTTTTATATACTGATAGTTATAAAAAAGATAAAACTTTTGATTTTTTAAATCTGTCTCATACGTTTGACACTGAAATTGATTGGAATTACAAGGCTTTCGGCAAACTCTGGACCTACAACCTGAATTATTTTGATTTTTTAAATCAATCTTCTATTTCCTCTGATGAAGGCTTAGCGTTAGTTCAAGATTACCTTGGAAAGGATTCCGTTTTAAAAGATGGAAAAGAACCTTATCCTATTTCCTTGAGAGGAATTAATTGGGTAAAATTCCTATCAAAACATTCAATTTCGAACCCCGAAATCAATCAAACTCTTTATAATCACTACCAAACGCTTCTAAATAATCTAGAATATCATCTTTTAGGGAACCATCTCCTAGAGAATGGCTTTTCCCTTTTCTTTGGCGCCTATTATTTCAAGGATGAATTGCTCTATAAAAGGACAAAGCAAATTTTGGAGGAAGAGTTGAATGAGCAAATTTTGAAAGACGGAGCGCATTTTGAGCTCAGCCCCATGTATCACCAGATACTTTTACACCGCTTGTTGGACTGTATTAACCTCTTACAGCTAAATTCTTGGAAAGAAGATGGACTTGGTTCATTTCTTAAAGAAAAGGCCTTAAAAATGCTGTCTTGGCTTCAGGAGGCATCATTTTCTAATGGAAATATCCCAATGGTTAATGATAGTGCCTATGGAATTGCTCCCAAATCAAAACAGCTTTTTGATTATGCCAAAGAATTGGGGCTGGAATGGTATAAAGGAAAGCTCTCAGATTCAGGCTATCGCAAATTCGTCCAATCGAATTATGAGCTTTTTGTAGATGTTGGAACTGTCGGGCCAAATTATCAGCCAGGGCATGCCCATTCGGACACCTTCAATTTTGAATTATATGTTGCCGGCAATCCAATTATCGTTGATACAGGAACATCCACCTACGAAAAGAATGCCTTGCGACACGAAGAACGAGAAACCGCATCACACAATACGGTCAAAATTGGTAATCAAGAGCAAACCCAAGTTTGGGGCGGATTTCGAGTAGCCAAAAGAGCAGAAGTAAATATACTAGAGGATACGAAAAGCCAAGTAAAAGCTGTGCATAACGGTTATAGAAACTTAGGTTTGAAACATTCAAGAACTTTTACCGCTAAAGCCGCCCAAATTCTATTAGTAGATGAAATAGACAAAGAGACGAAGCTGAATCAGATAGCGTTTTTTCATTTTCATCCGAATGTAAAAGAAATTATAATTCTTGATAATGGGGTAAAGCTTCCTAAGGAGAACATTCATATCACATTTGAAAATCATTTGAAAATTGAACTAATGTCCTTCCACTTTGCTAACGGGTTCAACAAAAGAGAAAAGTCCCAAAAAATCGCGGTATCTTTTCAGAAGACCCTTAAGACCTCCATTCAAATATGAAATTACTTTTCTTAACCGATAATTTCCCTCCAGAGTTCAATGCTCCGGCAACGCGAACCTACGAGCATTGCAGGGAATGGGTGAAAGCTGGTGTTGAGGTCACGGTAATTACCTGTGTGCCTAACTTTCCTGAAGGGAAAGTGTTCAAAGGCTATAAAAACAAATGGCGTCAAACTGAAATGGTAGACGGAATCAAAGTGATTCGCGTTTGGACGTACATCTCGGCGAATAAAGGCTTCCTAAAACGAATCATTGACTTCTTAAGTTTTATGGTGATGTCTTTCTGGGCAGGCCTTTTTATTAAAACAGATTTGATAGTTGCGACCTCCCCGCAGTTCTTCACCGCAGTTTCAGGCCGATGGCTTTCCTTTTGGAAAAGAAAGCGATGGGTGATGGAAGTCCGGGATATTTGGCCGGAATCCATCAGAGCCGTTGGCGCTATGGATAGAAACCTAATCATTCGCTTTTTCGAATTTCTTGAACTCCGCATGTATAAAAGTACATGGAAGGTCATTACAGTGACCGATTCATTCAAAGAACAATTGATAAATGAAAGAGGAATTCCGTCCAACAAAGTAGAAGTGGTTAAAAATGGGATTAACGCAGAGATGTTCAAACCTATGCCAAAAAATAAAGTACTATTAAGTAGGCTAGGGCTTCAAGATAAATTTATCTTAGGCTATATCGGAACGCATGGTATGGCGCACAAACTTGATTTCATACTAGAAGCTGCAAGCAAAGTAGAGAATGGCACTATTCATTTTCTGTTTTTGGGGACAGGTGCTGAAAAGGAAAATCTCGTGAAACTTAAGGAAAAGCTACGCTTGACAAATGTTACGATGCTTCCGCCAGTGGCTAAGGAAGAAGTCAAGGAGTACATTTCGATTTTAGATGTAGGCTTAGTAAATCTAAAAAAATCAAACACCTTCAAATCAGTTCTCCCATCAAAGATTTTTGAACTTTCAGGTATGCATAAGCCGATTTTGATTGGGGTTGAGGGAGAAGCGCAGAAACTAGTTGAGGACTATGGCGTGGGTCTGGCTTTTGAACCAGAGAATGAAAAAGACTTTATCGCCAAAGTTGAAGTCATGAGCAAAGAAAATAGAATCGACGAAAGTAGCTATACAGCAATTCTTAAAGATTTTGACAGAAATGCCCTAGCAACTAAAATGCTCATGTTTTTAAAGGATTCCAGTCAAAATGCCTAAAGTTTTTCTACTTTTAGAGTCTCAATCTAACAAGTGAACTTTCTAGAAACCGCCATATTACTATTTATTGGGTCCTTTCTCCTGATTTATTTAACAATACCCAAAATCATCAAGGTTGTTGAGTATAAACGCTTGATGGACGACCCTGACCACCGCAGTTCACATGCTAGTAAAACACCTACGCTTGGTGGAGTTTCCTTCTTTTACACTCTGATTTTTGCGCTTTTCTTTATGAAAAGTTGGGGCAGTTTCGACGAGGCTATTTATGTTATCCCAGGGCTGACAATCTTATTTATTGTGGGGCTTAAGGATGATTTGGTTGTTATTTCCCCAGGCGCAAAATTAATTACCCAGGTATTTGCCATCATCTTTATATTGGCCAATCCAAGTTTTACAATTGATTCTTTGAATGGGTTTTTGAATATCCATGAAATCCCTCATTATCTTTACCTGATTATCGCTGGTTTTATGATGCTGACGATAATAAACTCGTACAATTTAATTGATGGCATTGATGGCTTGGCATCTGTGGTAGGCATTGTTATAATGGTAATATACACTACGATTTTTTACCTCACTCAAGAGTACTTCTTCGCTCTATTGGCTATTACCGTAAATGCAAGTTTGATGGCGTTTTTAGGGTTCAACGTTTCTTCGGATAAGAAAATTTTTATGGGAGACACGGGTTCTTTGATTGTGGGTTTCGTTATAAGTATTTTGACGCTTAAGTTTTTGGCGCTTAATCCAAGTGATTATACTGAATTACCTTTCTTACTTGAAAACGCACCGTTGATCGCTATAAGTATTTTAATTGTGCCGCTATTCGACACTGCGCGGGTTTTTGCCATTCGTATTGCAAACAAAAAAGGCCCGTTTTCCCCTGATAGAAATCATACACACCACGTTTTAATTGACTATTGGGGACTAACCCATAAACAAGCAAGCTTTATCATTGGATGCTTTAACCTGCTTTTTGTGATGTTGTTCATTGTTTTAGGCAGCAAAGCCAGGAATCTAGGGATGGTATTGATGTTAGTATCCGTTGTAGTGTTTTTAGGGTACATATTCTTTAGATATAACTACAGCTTTGCGACTTTGAAGCAAAAGATTATGCTAAAGCGAAAGGTGGATAAGATTACGGGTAAGAAGAGTGAGTCTAATAAAAATTCAAATCCCCAAGCCAATCAGTTAAACGGAAAATTTAAGGAAGAAGAGGCAAAGGTTAATTCTACCGATGAAACTGTCCTTTGACCCCAATTATATAGGGTTCTTCTATGTTTACGACATTTGGTCTAGAATTTTTTTATTAGCCTTAGGTAAAAACTAATTTTGCATCCCAATTTTTGGACAATACTTACGTTAGATAGACAAAACAACCCATTTCATGAAGCGAATTTTAATTACTGGAGCGGCAGGATTCCTTGGATCTCATCTTTGTGACCGTTTTATCAAGGAAGGATATCACGTTATCGCTATGGATAACCTGATTACAGGAGACCTTAAAAATATAGAGCATTTATTCAAGTTAGAACAGTTTGAGTATTATCACCATGATGTCACGAAGTTTGTACACGTGCCTGGTAAACTTGATTATATCTTACATTTTGCTTCACCTGCTAGTCCTATTGACTATTTGAAGATTCCTATTCAAACCTTGAAAGTAGGCGCTTTAGGAACACATAATCTTTTAGGTTTAGCCAAGGAGAAGGGAGCAAGAGTATTAATTGCCTCTACATCTGAGATATACGGAGACCCTTTAGTTCACCCCCAAACGGAAGAGTACTACGGAAATGTAAATACCATAGGGCCAAGAGGAGTCTACGATGAAGCCAAACGTTTTCAGGAATCTATAACCATGGCATACAATCGTTTTCATGGTGTAGAGACGCGTATCGTACGTATATTTAACACCTACGGACCAAGAATGCGCCTCAATGACGGACGTGTAATCCCCGCTTTTATGGGACAAGCGCTACGAGGAGAGGATCTTACAGTTTTTGGAGATGGTTCTCAAACCCGCTCTTTCTGCTATGTAGATGATGAAGTAGAGGGCATATATCGATTGTTGATGAGTGATTATGATTTGCCTGTTAATATTGGAAACCCTCATGAAATAACAATTCGAGACTTTGCTGAGGAGATTATTAAACTTACAGGAACCACGCAAAAGGTTATTTACAAAGATTTACCACAGGATGACCCAATGCAACGTCAGCCAGATATTAGCAAAGCAAAAGAAATATTAGGATGGGAGCCGAAAGTAGGTCGCGAAGAGGGAATGCGCAAAACATTTGAATATTTCAAAACCTTATCAAAAGAAGATTTAGAGAAAACTGAGCATCGAGATTTTTCCGAGCGAAATAAAAAATAAGAAAGTTACTTATAAAAAAACCCAACTCAATCAGTTGGGTTTTTTTATGCCTTTTAGCAAAATAATTTGATGAAATTGTCACTTCGTCAAAAGAGAATATATTACTTTGAAAAGACCGGCTTATTTCGCCTTAATTAGTGAAATAATCATTGTATTATTGAAAATGTTAAAACTTAAAAAATCGTATACGATTTCGTAAGAATCCTTAAAATAGGCGATTTGACAGCAGATTAGCTGTTGCATTTCATCGGTGAAATACAATTTTCAGCAAATAGTAAGAGAAGCATTTAAATAACAAATTTCTAGCTATTCAAAGCTTTGAAAAAGATCTTTTTGTTTATATAATCAATGCTGCTATTGCTATTGCGAAGAACATTTCTATTTTTGCCCCAAATCCGTACAAATGAACATTCTTATACTTGGGTCTGGTGGTCGTGAACATACACTCGCCTGGAAATTGCACCAAAGCCCTAGACTTTCAAAGCTATTTGTAGCCCCGGGAAATGCAGGTACAGCGGAGATAGCTCAAAATGTACCAATTGGTGTAAATGACTTTGCGCAAATCAAGGATTTGGTTCTTGCGGAAAACATCGAAATGGTTGTGGTTGGTCCTGAAGACCCTTTGGTGAATGGTGTCCATGATTTTTTCTTGAAAGATACCGCATTAAGGAGTGTTCCGGTTATTGGCCCACAGAGCGCTGCGGCCGAATTAGAGGGGAGTAAGGAATTTGCAAAGAAGTTTATGATCCGCCATGCTATTCCAACCGCTGCATATCAAAGCTTTACGGCATCTGACCTAGAGCAAGGCTACGCTTTTTTGGAAAGCTTAAGTCCACCCTATGTATTAAAGGCTGATGGATTAGCAGCGGGAAAGGGCGTTTTAATCCTTCAAGATTTGGATGAAGCTAAGGAAGAGCTGCGGACTATGTTGGTAGATGCCAAATTTGGTAATGCTAGCGCAACAGTGGTCATAGAAGAGTTCCTCGCGGGCATTGAACTCAGTGTTTTTGTTCTAACAGATGGTAAGGGTTACAAAGTTTTACCTACCGCAAAAGATTATAAACGCATTGGTGAAGGAGACACGGGTCTCAATACAGGCGGTATGGGAGCCATATCCCCTGTTCCTTTTGCTGATAAGGAGTTTATGGAGAAAATACGCGAGCGCGTGGTTATTCCTACCGTAGAAGGGCTTAAAAAAGATAATTTGCCCTATAAAGGCTTTGTGTTCATAGGTCTTATTAAGGTTGGTGACGACCCCTTCGTTATCGAATACAATGTAAGACTAGGTGATCCAGAGACTGAAGTTGTTATCCCACGGATTAAGAATGACTTGGTTGAGGTATTCGAGGCAGTCGCCAACCAGAGCTTGGACGCCATCGATTTAGAATTGGATGAACGTACAGCGACTACGGTAATGCTAGTTTCTGGAGGCTATCCTGAAGCTTATGAAAAGGGGAAAGAAATGACTGGTTATGACCAAATCGATGATTCCCTGGTCTTTCATGCGGGTACAATATTGAAAGATGGCAAAGTAGTCACCAATGGAGGAAGAGTAATGGCTGTTACATCCTATGGGACTGATTTTAAAGAGGCTCTAAAGAAGTCCTACGCAAACATCGAAAAAGTCCGTTTTGATAAGATGAACTACCGAAAAGATATTGGTTTTGACCTGTAAAAACCCAATAAAATATACGTTTTGGAGAATATTTTAGAAAAGTATGGATAGTTGAGCGTTACCGAAGTTAAAGGTAAGAATGCGAACTAATGCTCTTGTCTTCTTCCCCGTTATCATTGTACTTTTTAAGTTCAAGCATCCAATAAACAAAGGCTACCATACCAATGATTGCTAAAATCCAGTTGATGGCATTTGATGCCCACCAACTTTCCATAAAACGAAAGAAATCGTAAGGAGCAAAAAGTACGTTTACAAATAAATCTTCTATCCCTCTAAAAAATGAAGTCATGTTAGCTATATTTACTCGATAATCGAGATTATGTGTTATAAGGTTTGCCCTTAACTTTAAGTTATTCTTAAATTAACGCTCTTGAACCAAGGTATATGGGCGTTTAAAAAGCAAAAATACAAAAACATCAGATGATTTCAAGCATTTTTGGAAAAACTAAACCCATAAACTTCATCATTGTTTTATCCTTTTTGTTTGCTGCTTTTTGGTTGGTTCATTTTGTTCTGTACAACAGTACATATGATATCTATGAACTCTTTCTTCAAGTACTGTTTTTTGCAGTTTTAGCTTTTAGCATTTTTGTAGTAGATTTTATTGTTAAAAGAAATAAGATAACGGCCCCTAATTCCTTTGCAATTTTATTCTATGCCTTGTTAATACTTGTTTTTCCTGAAACATTGTCGGATAGAAGCGCTATTTTTTGCAGTCTCTTCCTCTTAATGGCAACAAGGCGTTTGATAAGCATTCGTTCGCTTAAGAATATTAAGCTTAAAGTATTTGATGCAACTTTGTGGGTGATGGTTTCGAGCTTGTTCTACGAATGGTCCATGATCTATTTAGTTTTAGTCTTTTTGGCGATATATATTTATGAACCAAAAAACATTCGAAATTGGATGGTGCCCCTAACGGGTGTGTTTACGGTATTTATGATTACCTATTGTGTATTGGTTTTGTCGAATAAGACGGAATTCTTAGTCAATCATTATCAATTTTCATTTGAATTCAATGTTGCTTACTTTTCCGAATGGGCCAACAGCACGAAACTTGTAATCTATGTCATATTAACTTTGTTAGCCATGATATTCGCCTTCTTAAAGTTGGGAAAAGCAGGTCTTGGACAGATTGTTACCATGCGGTTAATTGGTTTCTCGTTTGTCTTAGGCATAATTCTTAAGATATTGACTTCATCTGCTGATGCGCACCCCATTATGGTGACATTCTTTCCCGCAGCAGTATTTATTACAAATTATGTAGAGTCCATTAAGAAGCCCAATATCAAGGAAGTTGTCTTGATGGTCTCGGTTTTTATTCCTTTGGTAATCTTGCTTACAACTCTAGTTATTAAATAGTAACTTTGCGAAAATTTAACTCAGATGTTCAGCGAATTTGCATTTAAAATTTTTGATGAAAGCATAGCAACATATCATATTAAAGATGATGTGTACCAATCTTTTGCAAATCCATATCCAAAAGATGAAATTGCGCACTTGTTGTATCGTAAGAATTGGATTGATACCGTGCAATGGCATTATGAAGATATCATTCGTGACCCGAATATCAACCCCGACGCAGCGCTAACTTTAAAGCGTAAGATTGACGCTAGTAATCAAGACCGAACAGATTTGGTAGAGTATATCGATAGTTATTTCCTAAATAAATACCAATCGGTAGAAATTAAGGAAGATGCTACAATTAATACAGAAAGCCCTGCTTGGGCTATTGATCGCCTTTCTATTTTAGCTTTGAAAGTATATCACATGAATGAAGAAGCCACAAGAAAAGATGCTTCTGCTGAGCATTTGGAAAAATGCCAACAAAAACTTCAAGTATTACTTGAACAAAAGAAAGATTTGTCAACCGCTATTGATCAATTATTAGGTGATATTGAAAGCGGTAATAAGTACATGAAAGTCTACAAACAGATGAAAATGTATAATGATGACGAACTCAACCCGGTTCTCAGAGGTCAGAAGTAAGCGAAACAATTTATGAGTGCTAGCAAACATCTCTTGGTCATACGCTTGTCCGCCATGGGAGATGTTGCGATGACCGTCCCGGTACTTTCTGCTTTGGAGAAGCAATACCCAGATTTACAAATAACGGTTCTTACTAAGGATTTTTTTAAACCTATATTTTCCCAATTAGCAAATGTCAAAGTTTATGTCGCTGATATAAAGGGGAAACACAAAGGTGTACTTGGTCTTCTAAAACTTTATAAAGAGCTGAAAACACTTAAAATAGACGCCGTAGCAGATTTGCACAATGTCCTTCGGAGCAATATTCTAAAATGTTATTTTATGTTAGGGGGATTTCCTTTTGAACAAATCGAAAAAGGAAGAGCAGAAAAAAAAGCTCTAACTGCTTCGGAGAATAAGGTTTTCAAACCGTTAAAGACTACTCATCAGCGTTATGCGGATGTTTTTGCAGCACTAAACCTTCCCTTAGATTTAACGAATGCTTCGTTTTTACCCAAGCGACTGTTGTCTGAAAAGACAGAAAAACTATTTGAATCTGAAAAGGGGAAACTACTTGGAATAGCCCCTTTTGCAGCATTTGAAGGTAAAATGTATCCATTGGATTTAACGGAACAGGTCGTTTCTCAATTAAGTCCTGACAATAGGGTTCTTCTTTTTGGAGGTGGTGAAAAAGAACGAAAACAGCTTGAGGCTTGGGAAAAACATTTTCCAAATACGGTCAGTATCGTAGGTAAACTTACCTTTTCCGAAGAATTGGACCTGATTTCTAATCTTGATATGATGCTAGCTATGGATAGTGGAAATGCACATTTAGCTTCTATTTTTGGTATTCCTACCGTTACACTTTGGGGTGTAACGCATCCGTATGCTGGGTTTTATCCTTTTGGTCAGGATATTGAAAATGCTTTATTGTCTGATAGGGAGAAGTTTCCATTAATTCCCACCTCCGTGTACGGAAATAAGATGCCAGATGGCTATTCTGAGTCCATGCGGACTATTCTTCCGGAAGACATCCTAAGAAAAATAAATACAATTTTAGAAAAATAGCTGAAGCTTTCTAAAAAGAAGACTGCTTTATTTCAATGGACTTAAAGTATTGACGCAATTGTGACATAAATCGATACTTTCTAGCACTTGGCGTGTTTTCCACCATTAAGGTTCGAATACCAATATATGAACTCATTAAATACACTGCGACACCTTCGGCGTCAACATGTCTATCAATATGTCCGTTGAATTTTCCTCTTTGAATGGCGGAAACTAAGGTAACTTCCCAAATGCGTAAGATTTCATTGAGGTGCTTCATAACCTCCTCATTTCTTCCATTGAATTCATTGATAAAATTGCTCAGTAGAAAACCATAATCCATTTCGTTGTGAACTGCAGTTTCTAAAGCATCTTCAAAACAGTTAATAATTAAATCTAAGGTATGTTCATGGCCTTCGATTGGCTCGATTAGTGAGCTGTATATTTTTCGAACCAAGAGGTTCTGGATAATTTGTACGAAGAAATCTTCTTTCGAATCAAAGTGATAATAGAAGGCACCTTTTGATAAAGAAAGTTCTTTGAGAATGTCATCGACACTGGTGTTGTAATATCCGTTTTTATAGAAAAGCTCAAGACCAGTGACTTGCATTCGGTTCATGGTTGCCATTCTCTTTAATGATTTTTCCATTAGATTTTCTTCTAGATTAGTTGATAAACCGACCAAAACGTCGGATTTTTTAGTTATCTCGAAGATGCCTATTTTATTGGGGTTTTGAGTAATCAATGTTGTGAATGATAAGAAATGTGTTGTCTGATAAGAGACTTTAACATTTCAAAAAACCCGAAAAACTGACTAATGGGTCTGTTTTTCGGGTTCTTAATCTGTTGTTTTTTTAATTTGGGTGGAAGACTAAGCCACAGTTCCTTGACAACTACTTCCCGCTCCAGCGGTACAGCCGTAACAATGCTGTGAAATAATGATGTTTCTATCATTTATGATATCCTCATTATAGTCTTTAATGTGCTTCACCTTACTCGCCACTTTTAAGTCGAGCATCTGGTTGAAATCACAATCGTAAATCCAGCCATCCCAACTGATAGAAATGGTGTTAGTACACATCACATTTTCTACTGCTGCAGGGTTGTATGCCTCAACTAAAGAATACATATAGTCCTCATAGTTTTCTGATGCAATCAAATAGTCTAAAAAGCGAGCAATCGGTAAATTGGTGATGGCAAAAAGATTGTGGAATTGAATATCAAAATCCTCTTTTAAAGCCTTTTTGAAATCTGCTTCCAACGCCATTTGGTCTCCCGGTAGATATGCCCCCGAGGGGTTATAAACCAAATCCAATCGTAAACTGCTATCTGGCATTCCATAGCCTCTTTCATTAAGTTCCTGTAATGCCTTGATGGATTTATCAAAAACACCGTCTCCACGCTGCTTATCAGTCTTTCCTCTTGTATAATGGGGCATTGATGAGATTACATGCACATTATGCTTTTTGAAGAAATCAGGTAAGTCATGGTATTTCTTATTTGCTCTAATAATTGTCAGGTTCGAACGAACTATAAAATCTTTGATACCTGCCTTAGCCGCTTCTTCAACAAACCAACGGAAATCAGGGTTCATTTCAGGTGCTCCACCTGTTAAGTCCAATGTATGAGCACCCGTATTGCGAATAATATCCAAACATTGAGACATGGTTTCGCGAGTCATGATTTCCTTACGGTCAGGACCTGCATCCACATGGCAATGTTCACAAACCTGATTACACATATAACCAACGTTGATTTGCAGTATTTCCAATTTGTTCGGGCGCAGTGGAAAATGTCCTATTTCATTGATTTTATCCTTAAAATAAGGGAGTTCGCCATCTGCAAAAATTCCTCCGTTTAATATTTCGAGCTGTTTATTAGTTATTGCAAGTTCGTTGTCCCTGGACTTTAAGGACTTTTGCATTGGTTTTTTTGTCTTTTTTGGTAAAATACTTTTCTCCATGGTATAAATTTTTATCCCCCTTCAGGGGGTTAGGGGGCGAGCCTACATCGACAACTTGTTGTATTTATTCATCATTTGAACACCATGCACCAATGTCGCACCACTTTCAATGGCGGCACCTGCGTGAACGGCTTCCATCATTTCCTCCTTTGTAATTCCTTTTTGTAATCCATCTTTTGTATAGGCATCAATGCAGTATGGACATTTGACCACATGTGCAACTGCAAGAGCGATTAAGGACTTTTCTCTCGCACTTAGTGCGCCTTCCTCGAAAACCTTACCATAATAATCAAAAAATTTGTTTCCGATTTCTTCACTCCATTCTGTGATTTTTCCAAATTTTCTAAGGTCTGCGGGATTGTAATATGAATCTGCCATGTTATATTTTTTATGTGTTTGAAATTAAATGCTTTGATACCACGAACGAAATTACTCGCTCTAAAATGATGTCGTGGTGTAATTAGCTGTGAAAAATGAATAGTCCAAAGAAGAGCGACTATTATGAAATAAATATTGGAGAACCTTTGTTATGTCGTACTCCAAGAGTAAGAGGGTAAAATTTTTGTGAGGGAATAAAATGACTGTTTTCGCCTGATTCTAATGTTTGAAGAATTGCAATAAGTAGTTCGCAGGTAAGCTTGTAGGAATACGGAATAATTGATTTTATATCCGCCTGAGTATCAATATCACTAAGCGTTCGGAGTCGGTAAACGTCGGCATTTCGAAGTTTTAAAAGTCCTAATAATTGTTTTGATAAATCAGAGGTTTGCCAAGCCAATTGTTGGAAGGCATACGCATCGAATTGAGATTTATGCAGTCCCATCAAGTAAAAACCACCATCTACAGAAGGACCTAAAACAGATTTGTTCAAAGAGAGCTGTTTTTCTGCCTCAAGAATATGAGACGCTTCGAGCTGAGGGGTATCGTTGCCAATCGTGATAATTTGCTCATATCCCTTTTCGAAAATCGTTTTTATGGCATTTGTAAAACGTTCTCCAAACGTATTGCCTGTTTGTTTTTCTTCGGAAAAATGAAAGTACGGAAGTTGAGTTTTTACTACAGTTTCTAAAACATGATTTGTAAGTGCATCAAACAATTGTCCGCCATTGTAGATTGATTTGTGCGCTACCTCTTCCTGAGATGAGCGGGCAAAAACCAAAATAGCCGTTTTATGTTTTGAAGGATAACCCATGAACTGTACAAATTTACAAAGAATTGTACTTCACCTTGGTCGTCAGACTCTTAAATGAATTACAATAATTGTTTAATTACCTCATTTGGGGTAATCAACGAAAACCGACGCTTTAGTCCGTTTTTAGGTGCTTCAAAAGGTATTAATTGTAGAGATGTCCTTTAAAATATGGGTTCTCATCGATGAAATACACAAATAAGCATAGAGAAAACCGATTTTTTAAACTTTACATACCAAGAAGTCTTTTAAAGATGATGAAACGATGTATTTTTAGGCCATGAAATTGGAGGGATTACAATCAAAATCTATTGGATTGGTCTTATCTGGCGGAGGGGTCAGGGGAATGGCTCATATTGGCTTAATTCAAGCATTGAATGAGTACGGAATTTCAGCAAATATCGTATCTGGAAGTAGTGTAGGCGCCCTTGTTGGTGCTCTTTACGCTAATGGAAATAGTGTCGCAGATATGCTTGCTTTTTTTAAGGAAACTCCTTTGTTCAAATACAACTTTTTGACTTTAGTGAAGTCCGGATTCATAGATACAGATCGCTACTTTGAAATTTTTAAAGGCTATTTTCCCGAGGATAGTTTTGAAGCCTTGGAAAAGGAATTGCATGTTGTGGCGACCAACCTTCAAAAAGCAGAGCAGCGATTTTTTACAGAAGGAGAATTGATTCGTCCACTTTTAGCATCCGCGGCACTTCCACCTTTGTTTAGTCCCTTAGAATTGGATAGGGAATTATATGCCGATGGAGGCATAATGAATAACTTCCCCTTAGAACCGATTAAAAAGAAGGTTGATTTTATTGTAGGAAGCAATGTTTCTATCGTTGGTGACCTTCAGAAAAAAGACTTGCGGAATTCCTTGCAATTAACAAGCAGAGTTACTGCGCTGATGATTTATGCCATTAACCAGCAAAAACTAGACGCTTGCGATTTAATGTGCGCCCCTGAAGCTCTCGAGGAAATTGGTGTTCTAGACCGAAAGGGAATTGAAAAAGCCTATGTTATCGGATATCAAGAAGCTAAACGGATATTGCAAAAATTTCTTTCCAAGGAATAACAAAAGGAAGTATGATACACCAAATCATGAAAAAGACGGCCATACCTTTTGGGCAGGGCTGTTTGGTCAATGCAGCGGGAACAGCAACAAAAAGCAACCACGAACTTTTATAAACTAATTGAAAAAGAAGTACAAGAGCCATTTTCTTGGGGTGGAATAACCCAAGAATTGACAGTATAAAAATGCCAGTCCAAAGTGCTCCCACTAATCGTATAACTTCAGAATATTCCAAAGAATTTTCAAAAATGTTGGCCAATGCCTTTTTGGGGCGGAATAAGCTGGTAATACTTATCCATCCGGCCACAAGTATATTTGCGATGTAAACTGTTTTAAGTGCAATCATTCCTCAGCTAGCTTTTTAATATTTTGCATTACTTGAGGCAACATTTCTCTGAATTTCGGGCCAAATTTTTTCGCGAAAAGGCCTCCCGTCAAACCTTTGAACCAAACTTCATGCGTAAACGTAGTGCCATCATTAGTTATACTTAGATAACGCTTAACATAAAGACTTCCTAAAGGTAAATTTGATTTAAAAGTGTACGATTTACCTTGTTCAAATGAGACTATCTTAAAGCTAGAAGTTTTTCCTTCTAAAGAGGTTATTTTTCCTTTTTCATTTAATTCGAATGCTCCATCTAAGTTTGCATCTTTTAAACCAGAATCCCAAATTTTCCAATTAGGGACATCTGTCCAAATCTTCCAAATTTTATTGGGTGAAGCTTTCGTTTCAGTGGTGTTTGAAAAATGTTTGTTCGTTTGTGTTACTTCCTGTGAGTTGCCGATTGTTGCCATAAAAAGCAGGACTAAGGTTACTTTTAGTCTTTTCATCTTTTTTATGACAAAATTAAAAGCCAACTACCACTAGCTACTTACCATATGGTAAATTTTATATATTTCTTCGAATGCGACTTAAGGATTGAGGAGTAATCCCTAAATAAGAAGCCAAATATTTCAAGGGTACTCTTTTCACTAAATCTGATCTATTCTTTAAAAGAAGTGAATAGCGTTCTTCTGCTGTTTTATTCTGCAGTTCTTCAAGTATATTTTCGGTAAAGAATTGTACTTCCTGTGTGATTTTTTGTGCGAGTGTATTCCAAACAGGGATTTTGAGAAGTTCTTGATGATCTTTATATGATACCTGCCAGACTATGCTATTTTCTATCGCTTGAATATTTTCTTTAGCTGGAATCCTATTATTAAAACTTCTTTGAGAGGTAAAAATGTAAGGAGCTTCAGTAAAAAACTTGGTTTTAATTTCGCCATCGTTCCAAATGAAAAAATGAAGTAGGCCCGACTCTAGAAAAGAGAGGTGATTACAAACTTTATCTTCTTCCAACAGCAGTTCTCCTTTCTTGTATACTTTTGAATCAAATTTCGAAGAAATGATTTGCCATTCCTTGGGAGCTAAAGAAACATAGCACTGAACAAAAGTTTTAAAGGTTTCCAAAAGAAGGTTTGGGGTTTATTTACACATCATCATAATCTACTTTCAAAGTAGGCGTAACCACATGTGCCTGACAGGTTAAGATAAAACCTTCTTCGATTTCGCTATCCGTCAATATTTGATTGTTCGCCATTTCAGCTTTTCCTTCCGTAACACGGGCGATACAACTACTACAAACTCCTCCTTGACAAGAATAGGGAGCATCAATATTTTCTTTTAAGACCGCATCAAGAACCACCATCTTCTTGTCCATGGTAAAAGAAAAGGTTTCATCATCAACAAGGACCTCTATCTGTGCTTCCCCTTCGGCAGAAATAGGTAGTTCCTCTTTTATCTCTGTAGCCGTAAATAACTCAAAATGAATTTTGTCTTTTGGAATGCTGTTTTCAGTTAAGGTATCGGTGACCTTGTTAATCATGGCCTCAGGTCCGCATAGATAGTAGCCATCAAAATCAACATTCTTGTGTTTATTTTTTAGAGCGTAATTCACCGTAGAAGTATCAATTCGTCCAAAAAGGGAATCTTTTTCCTGGGCTTGACTATTCGTGAAATAAACAAAAAACCGATTGGTATAATCTAACTGAAGCTTTACCAAGTCCGTGTAAAACATGGTTTCTTCATACGATTTGTTTCCGTAAACCAACACAAAGGTATTTGCTGAATTGCTGTCCAAAACGGTTTTCGCAATACTCATGATCGGAGTGATTCCGCTTCCCGCTGCGAAGGCTGCTATATTCTTTGAACTTTCCGTAGGAACAAAAACAAATCGTCCTTCTGGAGGCATAACTTCAAGTGTATCTCCTTCGGCTAATTTTGAATGTGCGAAATCTGAAAAACCACCACGGTCAACTTTTTTGACTCCGATAGTAATCGAATCTTTTTTCGGAACTGAACTTATGGAATAGGCTCTTCGCAATTCTTTTCCTTTAATTTCCTTTTTTATGGTGATATATTGACCCGCTTCAAAATTAAAAGTCTGAATTAGTTCTTTTGGAATGTCAAAAGTAATTGCGACAGAACTCGGGGTAAGTTTTTTAATATGCTTTACCGTAAGCGTATGAAAATCGGCCATGTTTTCTTTTTCAAAAAATTAGAATGCAAATTTAGGCATTGCAAACACCATATAAAATTGGATAGCTAAGAAATAATTACTTCTTTGTAGATAAATTTCACAACCCTATTATCAAAACCTCAGGATAGAAACAAAAAAGTCAAAAATTTTGTCCAAAATTTTGATTCTTCCTCCGTCATAGAGGTAAACAGTTTTATTAATCTTTAAATAGTAAAGAAATGAAAGATTTTATGATGATTTTTATTGGGGCTGATTATCAGCAATTAGGTTTATCGCCTGATGAATTACAAGGCCGCATGGGAAAATGGTTTGCCTGGGGTCAAAAAATGGAAGCCCAAGGCATTCTTAAAGGTGGGGAGGCATTGGTGCCAACCATCAAACGTGTTATCGGAAAAGACAGGACTGTCAGCGATGGACCTTTCGCGGATATCAAGGAAATTGTTGGAGGCTATTACATCGTCTCAGCCGAAAGTGCCGAAGCCGTAGTGGAAATAGCCCAAGACTATCCTGATTGGGATTTAGATGGGACCGTTGAAATACGCGAAATAATGGTTTTTGACCAGTAGATTATGGAACACAAAATTGTCGACCATCTTTTCAGACACCATTATGGAAAGATGGTCGCTATTTTAACACGCTTCTTCGGTCTGTCGCATATCGAGACCATTGAAGATGCGGTTCAAGATACATTTGTAAAGGCTACCCTTAAATGGCGGAAACAGCTTCCTGATAATCCAGAAGCTTGGCTGACCAAAGTTGCCAAAAACCGGACAATTGATTTGCTTCGCAGTATTAAAGCCGAGAAGCAACGTGTTGATAAAATTGCAAACGGAGCATCCGCTATTCAATTGAACGAACTATTTCTTGAGCATGAAATAGAGGATAGCCAACTCCGTATGATTTTTGTCGCTTGTCACCCTAGTTTAAAGCCTAAAGAACAAATTGCCTTCGCCTTAAAAACCATTTCTGGTTTTAGCACAAAGGAAATCGCTGCTGCTCTGTTGACCAAGGAGGATACGATTACCAAAAGGCTCAATCGAGCGAAAAAGGCCATTGTCAAAAATAATATTCAATTCGATTTCCCTTCTCCTAACGAAGTTCAAGATCGACTTGCCCGAGTAATGGAGGTTGTATATTTGACCTTTAATGAAGGGTTTCACTCGACTAATAAAGAAAATCTCATTCGAGAAGACCTGTGTGGTGAGGCGATTCGTCTTTGCAAACTTTTACTTAAAAAGGAGAAATTCCGCTCCGGAAGCCTTTATGCTTTGTTCGCGCTACAGTGTTTTCATGCTTCTCGGCTTGAAAGCAAAACCAATGATGCCAATGAGATTGTTGATATTCGAGAGCAAGACCGCAAAAAATGGTTCTTCCCTTTGATTCAAATGGGAAATTCTGCCATGAACAAGGCAATGGACTATGAAGATGTATCCATTTACCATTACGAAGCTGCCATTGCCGCTGAACATATAAAGGCGAAGACCTTTGTAGAAACCAACTGGGAGAAAATTTTAAAATGGTATACTGAACTTCAAAAATTACAACCAAGTACTTTTAACCTTTTGAATATGGCGATTGTTAATTTGCAGTTGAGCAATTTTGAAGTGGTAAAAGATATTTTAGAAACACTACCCATTGAAGACCTCGAACAAAGAGCATATTTGTTTTATGGATGTTATGCCGAATATTATGCTAAACGAGGGGATTTTGTTTTAGCAATTTCCTATTTGGAAACAGCTATTTCAAAGACATCGAATCGGTTAGAAATCTCCTATTTAATAAAAAAGAAGCTACAGTTAGAGCTTCAAGCTTCGAAATAAGGTAACCGACTATCCAGTTGGTTTCACATGGCAATCTAAAATCCTTTTTCTTCACAAATCGGTTTTCGAACCCTAAATAATCTGTGAAGTACAGTATTTAAGGTGTTTTTTCGATGGAAAACATCTTTAACAAACTTCTTAGTTTGTAAAACAAGGCACACGATTTAGCTTCTCAAGAATTCACTTTCCTCGTTTTAATGTATTTTGTCGATGAAGTACATAATAAACCCGTTGTTTTTCAGTTAAGTTTACATACGTATACACACAATTTTGAAGATTCAATTTAGACTTATTCTTTTGGCAATTTTGGGCGGCATGTTCTTCAATGCTTGCTCCGTCAAAAAAGACAAATTCATCAACCGCAACTGGCATGCTTTGAACACCAAGTACAATACATTGTATAATGGTAATATTGCATTCGAAACTGGGCGTGAAGAACTCAACGCGAATTATAAAGACGATTACTGGGAAATACTTCCTATTGAACGCCTTGAAGTCACTGATGAAATCAAGTTAGATTCTGAAGACAACAACCCAAACTTTATTATTGCAGAAGAAAAGGCAACCAAGGCCATACAGAAACACAGTATGGATATCAAAGACGAGGAGCGCAATCCTCAAACGGATGAAGCTTTTCTACTATTGGGAAAAGGAAGATACTTTGACCAACGCTACATTCCGGCATTAGAAGCTTTTAACTACATCATCAAAAAGTATTCGTATAGCAATAAACTTAACGAAGCCCATATTTGGAGAGAGAAGGTCAACATTCGTTTAGAAAACGAAGAATTAGCAATTAAAAATTTAAAGCGTCTTTTTAAATACGAAGAACTTAAAGACCAAGAATATGCAGATGCCAGAGCGATGATGGCACAAGCATTTATCAATTTAAAGGCCCCGGACACTGCAATTCAACAGTTGAAGATTGCATCCTACTACACGAAAAAAAATCCTGAAAAAGGGAGATACTACTATATTATAGGTCAGCTATATAACCAACTGGGCTATAAGGACAGCGCAAATTATGCCTTTGACAAGGTGATTGACTTGAATCGGAAATCCCCTCGGGTATATATGATTAATGCCGAGATTCAAAAAATCAGGAATACCGAAATTACTTCAGCAAATAAAGAAGAAGTTCTAGAGTACTTAACGGAATTGGAAGAGAATCGCGAGAATCGACCTTTTTTAGATAAGATATACCGTCAGGTTGCAGAGTTCCACTTGGGAAATGAATCTGATAGCTTGGCATTGCTCTATTTTAATAAATCCTTACGGGCAACCCAGAATGAGCCAAAATTGAACGCTCTGAACTATGAGAATTTGGCGGAGTATAATTTTGATGAAAACGTATACAAGGTTGCGGGAGCATATTATGATAGTATGCTAACCAACCTTCCAGAGAATACGAAAAAATTCAGGGCTACTAAAAAGAAGCTCGATAACCTCGAAGATGTTATCAAATATGAAGACATTGTTCAGTACAGCGATAGTGTGATCACCTTATATAATTTGCCAGTTGATGATCAACTTGCCTATTTTCAGGATTTTATTGATAAGATGAAAGCTGCTGAGGAGGAGGCGAAAAAGAAGGCAGAAGAAAAGATTACCGCGAGTTTTGCATCCTTTGGGGAATCTAAAGGAGGTAAAGAAAATAAAGGCAAATTCTATTTCTACAATGTTACTAGCCTTGGATATGGCAAAAATGACTTTACCAACAAATGGGGAAATCGCGAGTTGGAAGATGATTGGCGATGGAGCAACAAAACAAGAGCGTTACCGTCAGAAGCAACCGGTGATGCCGTTGTTGCCAATGACAGTTTGAGTGCTGAGCCTACCGATGAGGAAAAATACGATGTAGCTTTTTATATGGACCGTATCCCTAAGGATGAAGCAGCAATTGACAGTCTTCATGGAGAACGAAACTTCGCGAATTACCAATTGGGATTAATATATAAGGAGAAATTCAAAGAAAATCTTTTAGCAGCCGGAAAGTTAGAGGATGTTTTGAAATCGAATCCGGAGGAGCGTTTGATACTTCCTTCGAAGTATAATTTATACAAGATTTATGAGGAGGAAAGAAGTCCGTTGGCCGCTGATATGAAAGCTAATATCCTTCAAAACCATGGTGATTCCCGTTATGCGGAAATCTTATTGAATCCGTCTGCCGTTATAGCGGAGGGGGCTGATAGTCCTGATGCTCGCTATGGCGCACTTTTTGAAAAGTTTAGAGATCAAGAATTCTTGCAAGTGATTACTGGTGCTGAAGAGAACATCAATCGATTTACGGGAGACCCGATAGTTCCAAAGTTCGAAATGTTGAAAGCTAATGCAATCGGCAGACTAAATGGCTTTGAACCTTTTAAAGAGGCTTTGAACTATGTGGCGCTTACCTATCCTAATAATGCTGAAGGTAAGAAAGCCGAGCAAATGGTAGCGGAACAATTACCAAAATTGGCGCCAAAGGAATTCTCACCTGAAGTAACCTCTTCAGGTTCTGGAAATTGGAAGGTAGTATTCCCCTTCAAGCGCAGTAAGAATGAAGAAGCGTTAAAGTTGAAGGAAAAACTAGAGAAATCAATAAAAGATTTAAAATATAGTAATGTCGTTTCAAAAGATATTTATACCTTGGAAGACCAATTTGTAATCGTACATGGCTTTAAATCAAAAGATAGGGCACTCGGTTACTCAGAGTTGATTGAAAAGAACAAGGACTATAAGATTAGAAATCCACGTTTTGTGATTTTATCATCGAACTACAAAATCGTACAGGTACACAAAAATATTAAAGAGTATAGAAATTCAGTTTTAACCCCAAAACCATAAACTACAATGTTTTCAGATAACAAAAAACCTAGAACTATGAACGAAATAGGCGGACAACCCAACAGAATTGAAAAGAATACTAAGATCAAAGGAGATATCGTTTCCGAAGCTGATTTTAGAATTGACGGAAAGCTTGATGGTAACGTAAAGACTTCTGGTAAAGTGGTCATCGGTAAAGATGGCTACATCCATGGAAAAGTAGAATGTGTAAACGCAGATATAGAAGGAAGCTTCAATGGAGAGCTTTTGGTTTCTGACCTCCTCTCTTTAAAATCTTCTGCGGTAATAGAAGGAACAGTTGCCGTAACAAAACTAGCTGTTGAGCCTGGTGCAACGTTCAATGCTTCGTGTACTATGAAAGGGAAAGGCGGCGCTTCAATGAGCAGTAGTTCTTCTTCAAGCTCGAGCTCAAGTTCAAATACTTCTGGTGGATTTAAATCTTCTTTGGGAAGTAATGTAAATGGACCAGCAAAAGCATCCTAAGAAAAAAAACAATCTTAAAAATGTAGCAATGCTTTCGGGCATTGCCTTTGAAATGGGTGCCATTATTTTTTTGGCAGCCAAGGGTGGTATATGGTTAGATGAACATTACCAAACCGATAAAAGAATTTTTACTGCATTTGCCACACTCATTGGTGTGGCAATTTCTATTTGGGTAGTTTTGCGGCAGCTAAAAAGAATACAATACTAATGCCCAAGAATAATGTCATAGTTAGGTTTCTAGTGCTTCTTGTTTGTTCCCTAGGATTAGCTTTTTTTATCCATATCACCTTATTAGAAAATGTGGGTCATCCTAAGTACAATAACAAAATCGTTTTGTCATATTTGATTAATGCGATTTTGGCAACCGTTATTTTTGTTTCCCTCTATATCTATCGAAATAAGTTGCAAAATTATATTGGGTTCTTATTTATGGCAGGCAGTTTTTTAAAGTTTATTTTCTTTTTTATTGTATTCTATCCCAGTTATAAGTTAGATGGAGATATGAGTAGATTGGAGTTTGCTGCTTTCTTCATTCCCTATGCTATTTGTCTTGTTTTGGAAACCGTTTTTACCGCCAAAATGCTTCAAAAATTGGATTAAAAACAGGGAATATTCAACTTCCTAAATCTCTTCGAAATAAACATCTAAAATGCTTTTTTCTTTTTACAAGAATGCCGTACATTTGCAGCGATTTTTAGAGACCGATATTTTTGAGGAATATGCGCACAAACTTTACAAAAATTCTTTTGGTGATGGCACTACTTTTAAGTGCCAATTCTTTTGCCAAAGAAAAAGAGACTTCAGAAGGGTCTAAAGAAGACCTTAAAACAGAGATTAAAGAGTATATTCAACATCACCTTAAAGATTCGCATGATTTTTCGTTATTCTCATACACTACTGACGAAGGAGAGCATAAATATGTAGGTTTTCCTCTTCCTGTAATCTTGTGGGATGATGGCCTAAAGGTTTTTTCTTCATCTAAATTTCATCATGGGGAGACCTTAGCCGAGGTAGACGGTAACCACTACAAATTATATCATAGTAAGATTTACAAAACTGATGCTCAAGGCACTATAAACTATGACGAAGAGCATCATCCAACAAACGCGAAGCCTATTGATTTTTCAATCACAAAAAGTGTAGTAATGATTTTCATTACGGGACTTTTAATGTTTTTATTGTTTAGAGGTTTAGCAAAATCTTATGCTAAGAATAACGGAATTCCAACCGGTGTTGGTCGTTTTTTCGAACCTATAGTTTTATACATTAGAGATGATATCGCCAGACCTAACATTGGAGAGAAAAAGTATAAAAGGTACATGCCGTATTTACTCTCTATCTTTTTCTTTGTTTGGTTCCTTAATATTTTCGGATTGACTCCCTTAGGAGTAAATGTTACAGGTAACATTGCAATCACATTTGCTTTGGCTTTGTTGACATTTTTGTTCACCAATTTAACAGGTACAAAAGATTATTGGATGCATATTTTTGATCCTTTAGGAGATACCTTACCCTGGTATGGTAAATTGGTTTTATACCCCATATTGATTCCTATCGAATTATTGGGAGTATTCATTAAACCTTTCTCATTACTAATTCGTTTGTACGCAAACATGCAGGCTGGTCATATTGTATTAATGAGTTTGATTGGATTAATGTTTTTATTTAAGAGTTGGATAGGTAGTCCATTGTCATTTGGACTTGCTTTTGCTATTTCGTTGATTGAAGTATTGGTTGCTTTATTACAGGCATATATATTTACTATGCTTTCGGCATTGTACTTTGGTTTTGCTGCAGTAGAGCATGACCATGCAGAAGCACACTAAATGATTTTTTATTGTAGTTCCCTGCGAGATTGGGAATCTAAAGAATGAATTTTTAATTTTTAAACTATATATATTATGGAAATTCCAGTAATGGTAGGTGCAGGTTTAGTTGTAATTGGTGTTGGTATAGGTATCGGTAAAATCGGTGGCTCTGCTATGGAAGCAATTGCTCGTCAACCAGAGGCTTACGGTAAGATTCAGACAGCGATGTTGATTGCTGCTGCACTTATTGAAGGTATTGGATTTGCTGCATTATTTGCAGTATAATTCTAAAATGTCAAGTAACGGCTACAACGGTTGGTTGTAGCTGTTACTTTCTTTAAAAATTAAGATTTTTTATAAAGTAAAAAGAAATGGCAAAATTATTAGAAGAATTTTCACTAGGACTGTTTTTTTGGCAGTGTTTATTGTTTGGACTACTACTTTTCTTATTGTGGAAATTTGCATGGAAGCCTATCCTTAGCGCCGTTAATGAGCGTGAAGATGGAATCAAAGATGCCTTAGCAGCAGCTGAAGATGCAAAGAAAGAAATGCAGAATGTTACTGCGGATAGCGAGAAGTTATTGAAGGAAGCTAGAGCAGAACGCGAAGCGATGTTGAAAGAAGCTCGCGAAATAAAAGATAAATTGATTGCAGATTCTAAAGAGCAAGCAAAAGTAGAGGGAGATAAAATGATTAAGCAAGCCCAAGCTGCTATCGAAAGTGAAAAGAAAGCTGCGGTTGCTGACATTAAAAGTCAAGTAGCGAATCTTTCTGTTGATATTGCCGAAAAAGTAATTAAAGAACAACTTTCTGATAAAGACAAGCAATTGAAATTGGTTGACGATTTATTAGGAGATATCAAATTGAACTAAGAGCCCATGAGCGATTCTAGAGCAGCCCTTCGTTACGCAAAAGCTATTCTTGACCTAGCCGTTGAGAACAAAGCTACAGATGCCTTAGAAAAGGACATGCAGAATGTGGTCGGTACGATTTCCGGGAGTGCTGAACTTCGTGAGATGTTGGCTAGCCCTGTTGTAAAAGGGAGTGCAAAGAAAGAAGCTTTATTGTCTGTCTTCAAAGGGAGCCATTCAATAACTGAAGGAACTATTTCAATGTTGGTTTCCAATAAAAGAGTTTCAATGCTAAACGAGGTTGCTTCTAAATATCTTATCCTCAATGAAAAGTTGAAAGGAAAAGATATTGCTCACGTTACAACAGCGGTCCCTTTAACAGCCGACTTGGAAAAGAAGATTTTGGCAAAGGTTACTGAAATGACAGGGAACAAAGTATCCTTAGAAAATAAAATTGACGAAAGCATTATTGGTGGTTTCGTCTTACGCGTTGGCGACTTGCAATATGACGCCAGCATTGCGAATAAGTTGAGTAGTTTAAAAAGAGAGTTTACAAGTAGTCTATAAATAAATATTTAGAGATGAGACGTATTACGTCTTATGTCTTACGTCTTATATCTAGAACATATGGCAGGAGTAAAAGCCGCTGAAGTATCAGCAATTTTAAAGAAACAATTATCAGAATTCGAAGCATCAGCTTCTTTAGATGAGGTAGGAACAGTATTGCAAGTAGGTGATGGTATCGCGCGTGTATACGGACTATCGAATGCTGAATACGGCGAATTGGTGGAGTTCGAAGGAGGACTAAAAGGTATCGTTTTGAACTTGGAAGAAGATAATGTTGGTGTGGTACTTTTGAGCCCATCACGTGATGTGAAAGAAGGTTCGGTTGTTAAGCGAACACAAACGATTGCTTCTATCAATGTTGGTGAAGGAATTACAGGTCGTGTGGTAAATACTCTAGGATTGCCTATCGATGGTAAAGGTCCTATTTCGGGTGAGACTTACGAAATGCCATTGGAGCGCAAAGCGCCTGGGGTAATCTTTCGTGAGCCAGTAACTGAGCCATTACAAACAGGTATTAAAGCGATTGATGCTATGATTCCTGTAGGTAGAGGACAAAGGGAACTTGTAATTGGTGACCGTCAAACTGGTAAGACTACAGTTTGCATTGATACTATTTTGAATCAAAAAGAATTTTACGATGCAGGCGAGCCTGTATATTGTATCTATGTAGCTATCGGACAAAAAGCTTCTACTGTTGCAGGTATTGCCCAGACGCTAGAAGATAAAGGTGCTTTAGCTTATACAACTATTGTTGCTGCAAATGCATCCGATCCTGCACCAATGCAGGTATATGCTCCAATGGCAGGTGCTGCGATTGGTGAGTACTTCCGTGATACCGGTCGTCCAGCTTTGATTATCTATGACGATTTATCAAAACAAGCAGTTGCTTATCGTGAGGTATCTCTTTTATTAAGAAGACCTCCAGGGCGTGAAGCATATCCTGGTGATGTTTTCTACCTACATTCTCGTTTATTAGAGCGTTCCGCAAAAGTCATTAATGATGATGCGATTGCAAAAGATATGAATGACTTACCTGATTCATTGAAACCAATGGTAAAAGGTGGTGGTTCATTGACAGCATTGCCAATCATTGAAACACAAGCAGGTGACGTTTCTGCATATATTCCAACAAACGTAATTTCGATTACTGACGGGCAAATATTCTTGGAGCAAGATTTGTTCAACCAAGGTGTTCGTCCTGCGATTAATGTAGGTATTTCGGTATCGCGTGTGGGAGGTAATGCTCAGATTAAATCAATGAAGAAAGTTGCAGGCACCTTGAAATTGGATCAAGCTCAGTTCCGTGAATTGGAAGCTTTTGCGAAGTTCGGTTCGGATTTGGATGCTGCAACCTTAAACGTAATTGAAAAAGGTCGTCGTAACGTTGAAATCTTGAAGCAAGCACAAAATGACCCTTTTACAGTAGAAGACCAAGTAGCAATTATCTATGCAGGTTCTAAAAACTTGTTAAGAGATGTTCCTGTTGAGAAAGTAAAGGAATTCGAAACGGATTTTATTGAGTTCTTAAATGCAAAACACAGAGATGTATTGGATACCCTAAAATCTGGTAAACTAACAGATGAGGTAATTGATACTTTAACCACAGTTGCCAAAGACCTTTCAGGAAAGTATAGAGCTTAATTAGTCCTTTTATAACAATAGAAAATGGCGAATCTAAAGGAAATTAGAAATAGAATAGCGTCGGTATCATCAACGATGCAGATTACCAGTGCCATGAAAATGGTTTCTGCTGCGAAATTGAAGAAAGCTCAGGATGCTATTACTGCCATGCGTCCATACGCTGACAAGCTAACCGAACTTTTACAGAGTTTAAGTGCAAGTTTGGACGGCGATTCAGGAAGTAAATTTTCCGACAATCGAGAGGTGAATAAAGTATTGGTGGTTGCGGTTACCTCAAACAGAGGTCTTGCAGGAGCTTTCAATTCCAATATTTTGAAGCAATGTTCCATCTTGATTGATGAAACCTATGCTGGAAAGCAGGTTGATTTTGTAGCTATTGGAAAGAAAGCGAATGATTTTCTGAGTAAAAAATCGACTGTTCTTGCGAATCACAGTGATTTATACGAAGAGTTGACTTTCGACAATGTCGCCGTTATTGCTGAAGACTTAATGGAGAAGTTTACTTCAGGTGAGTATGACAGAATAGATATCGTTTACAACAAATTCAAAAATGCTGCGACCCAAATTATAATGACGGAACAGTTCTTACCAATTGTTCCGATTGAAGGTGCTGAAGGTTCAAGTGGTGATTACATCTTTGAGCCCTCTAAAGTTGAAATCGTTGAGCAATTGATTCCAAAGTCTTTAAAGACACAATTGTACAAAGGCATTCGTGATTCATTTGCTAGTGAGCACGGTGCACGTATGACGGCGATGCATAAGGCAACAGATAATGCTACTGAACTTCGTGATCAGTTGAAATTGACTTATAATAAAGCCCGTCAAGCAGCGATTACTAATGAAATTTTGGAGATTGTTGGTGGTGCTGAGGCATTGAATAATTAAATATTTTTGCGAGCAAAGCGAAGCAATTTGTTTCTTAGTAATTCTAAAAAATAAAACCTCACAGTAATGTGGGGTTTCTTTTTTTTAACCGATTTTTGTCACTTCGATGAAATCCAACAAAACCGCCTTACTTTTTATATTTATTACGATTCTGGTTGATGTAATCGGCATCGGTATAATTATTCCTATCATTCCCGATTTAATAATGGAGTTGACTGGAGAAGGCACGGCCCAAGCCGTAATTTATGGTATGTGGTTGACTACCGCTTTCGCTGGAATGCAATTCTTGTTTTCACCAGTGCTGGGGGAGATTTCGGATAAGTACGGAAGAAGACCAATTCTTCTGATTGCGCTGCTAGGATTAAGTATTGATTACTTAATCCATGCTTGGGCACCAACAATTACTTTCCTATTCATAGGAAGATTTTTAGCGGGAATCACAGGGGCAAGTTTTACAGTAGCCTCCGCCTATATTGCAGATATCAGCACGCCTGAAGAGAAGGCAAAAAACTTTGGATTAATCGGAGCGGCTTTCGGATTAGGCTTTATTATCGGCCCAGGAATAGGAGGTTTTTTCGGAGAAATCGATATTCGACTTCCGTTTTACATTGCGGCCGGATTGACTTTTGCCAACTTTGTTTTTGGGTATTTCTTCGTTCCTGAATCACTGACTACTGAAAATAGAAGACCTATCAATCCATTAAAAATGATACCAGGGGTATCGTTAGTAAGTCTAAGAAACTACAAAGGGGTTCTATTACTAATCTTTGCATTTTTTCTAGCAAATTTAGCAGGGCAAGCATTACCATCTGTATGGTCTTACTACGGAATTGAAAGATATGACTGGAGTCCCCAGGAAATAGGTATTTCTTTGATGGCTGTAGGTTTACTAGTTGCAATTGCACAAGGGTTTTTGGTGGGCATTGTGGTGAAAAAAATTGGAAAGAAAAGAACTATAATTAGTGGATTCCTTTTATGGACCATCGGGATGTTTCTCTTTTCGCAAGCTTCTGAACCTTGGATGTTGTATGCGTTCTTAATTCCATATGCTTTTGGAGGAGTTGCCGGGCCAACCATTCAAGGCGTAATCTCAAATCAGGTATCAGAAAAAGAACAAGGAAACTTACAAGGCGCCATAACCGGTTTGGTGAGTGTAACCGCCATTCTCGGACAGTTGACATTTGCACCGGTTTTCTACTATTTCATTCGCCCAGAAACAGAGATATACTTCCCAGGAGCACCTTATGTTCTTGCAGCGATGTTGCTTTTTGTAGCACTTCTATTCGCGGTTTTGGCTATGAAAAGAATGGATTTGAAGGAAGATGAAACACCGGTTCTAGAGAATACGATTGCCGATTAATTACTTCAATTGTAAATATTTAAAGAATAGTAAACTTCACAATTATTGTGGAGTTTTTTGTTTTTAGATGTAACATTTTTTAAAAAATGTATCTAAAGAAAGAATCGTATAAAATAAAATCATGAAAATCTTTAATATAGTAGTAATCCTTTCATTTTTTATATCCGTATTTGGACTGAATGCACAAGCCCCTTTTGAGGTAACTTTAAAAGGTCAGGGGCAACCTGTTTTGCTCTTTCCCGGGTTTACCTGTACAGGAGAAGTATGGGAGGATACCGTTGTCGAGCTTTCAAAGAATTATGAATGCCATATTTTTACATTTGCCGGTTTCGGAGCAGTTGCGCCTATTAAAAAACCATGGCTTCCGAAAATCAAGGAAGGAATAGTGAAGTACGTTCAGGAAAAGAAACTAGTAGATGCAATCATTATCGGACATAGCCTGGGAGGCACCCTTGGATTATGGTTAGCAAGTGATGACATCCATCCCTATTCCAAATTGATTATTGTTGATGCACTTCCTTCCACAGGGGCATTGATGATACCCAACTTTAAAAGTGAAGATATGGTTTATGACAACCCCTGGAATAGTCAAATGTTAGAAATGGATGCCGAAGCCTTTGAAAAAATGGCATCACAAATGGTATCGGGAATGACCTTAAACACTGAAAGGCATCAACAACTGAAAGACTGGATTATGCAATCTGACAGAGAAACTTACGTCTATGGATATACTGATTTATTGAAATTGGATCTAAGGGAAGATATCGCCCAAATAACAATTCCGGTGAGCGTTTTAGGAGCAACCCATCCTTATGGATTGGAAACAGCGAAAAAGACCTATGAGGAGCAATACAAGAATTTGGAAAATTTTAATATAGAGTTTGCAGTGGATTCTGCCCATTTTATCATGTACGATCAACCAGAGTGGTTTTTGGAACAAATTACAAGAGAGTTAGAGTAGGTATGAATGAAGAACAATCCCATTTTGAGAAGATTTATCAATCGAATTATCAAAAGGTAATTCGAGTTTGTATGGGATATGTAAATGGCAATGACGCTTTAGCAAAAGATTTGACCCAAGAAGTCTTTGTCAAAGTTTGGGAAAATTTAGCATCCTTCCGAGAAGAAGCAAGTATTGCCACTTGGATATATCGTATAACTGTAAATACCTGTTTACTCCAACTTCGAAAGAAGAAGTATCTAAGGGGTAATGAAATATTTGAGAAGTTGACTGAAACACCCGAGGAATCTAATCCATCCAAAGAAAATCAATTGAAAAAGATGTATCAATGTATAAATAAACTTCCAAAGAATAGTCGGGGAGTTATTCTTCTGGAACTAGAAGGACTACCCCAAAAAGAGATTGCAGAAATAATGGGATTATCGCATGAGGCAGTTCGCGTTCGAATACATCGCATAAAAAATAGTTTAACACAATGTGTGAAAAATGACAGCATTTGAAGATTTAAAATCACAGTGGGAAAATCAAGCTAAATCAGAAATCCCCAAAGATGGAGCAAAACAGATTCTGAAGAAAATCACATCGGTCCGCAAGAAACAAGTTATTACCAATATTGTTCTTACCGCAACGGGACTAGTTCTGGTCGCCTTTTTCTTTTATGTTTCTGCGTATAAATTTCAAACCGTAATGATTGGACTTTTCCTAATGATAGGTGCACTGGTTTTAAGAATAGGATTGGAATTTTCAAGTATTCGAACATTGAAAAATTTGAATGTTTCGACTTCAGCAGAAAAGTTTAAAAAGCAGATGATTCGCTACTATATGAAAAGAAAAAAAGTACATTTCGTTCTCACGCCTATTATAATTCTTGTGTATTGTATTGGGTTTTTGATGCTGCTTCCGGCATTCAAGGAAAGCCTTTCTTCTGGGTTTTATAATTACGTTGTAGTTTCTTCAATGGTTTTGTTGATTGTACTATCTATTTTCATTGCTAGAGAAGTATGGAAAGAGCTGGCCATTTTAAAGGAATTGAAAGACTAACAACTTCATTTCACTTTCATACGTATCTATAAAGCACAAATAGATATGATTATGAAAAGAACACATTTTCTAATATTAATTAGCTCGATATTAATCGTAGCCTGTTCATCTCAAAAGAAATTAGAAACATCCGCTCCTTTTACACTTGGTGAGGTATATGGCCAAAACTGGATTGTAGAAAATGCTGCTAAAGATTCGGGCTATGAGGTAGTAATCCCTGTTATGAGTCTTGATGAAAATGAGGCAGTTTTACAAAACCTATATCATAAAGGCAAGATGGTCGATATTTCTATTGAACTTCGTGATTTTGGGATGATTGCCCTTGCCGAATATAGTAAAGAAGATTTATTGAAAAAAGACATTCTTGTGCCCGAAGCTCCTAATAGTAAGAAAAAGAAGGATAATAAAAAGATGGAGCTTTTTCCTTTCGAATTACGAGATACTGAGGCAGTTTTAAGCTATCTTCAAAAAGACAAGGTCAAGTATATAAAACTATCAGGTATTCGACAGAACCCTGTAGTTATTTATGAATCTTTGAAGGCCAGAAGGTAAACTTTCACCAAAGGCTTCAGAGATTGTTCTGAAATGTCTAATTTTGGCACTTAACCTTCGCGCTATTGAATCCGCTTAAAAAACTATTTAAACAGACGGCCATTTATGGTTTGGCTACGGTTGTTCCCCGTTTGTTGAACGTTATTTTGGTGCCTGTCTACACAAGCGCAATGAAGCCGGAATTCTATGGAGAGTTATCCATAATTTTCTCATGGGTCGCAATTTTGAATGTTTTATTAGCTTATGGAATGGAAACCGCTTTCTTCCGATTCTTTAGTAAATCAGAAAATAAAGAAACGGTAGTTTCAACATCATTGATTTCAATACTTGTTAGCAGTATTCTATTTGTTGGAATAGGGTTTATATATCAAAATAGTTTGGCTGACTTATTGAATATTGACCCCAAATACATTAATTATGTGCTCTGCATTTTAGGCTTGGATGCTCTAGTGATTATTCCATTTGCATGGCTCCGCGCGAATGAAAAACCAACACGTTATTCAATAGTCAAAATAGTAAATGTTGCTATAAACCTTGGGCTTACGATATTTTTTCTATTAGCCTTGCCTAAGTTAGCAGCTAGTAGTTCAGAGCGTATTTTTTCAGGAATTTACCGAACCGATTTCCAAATATCCTACATTTTAATAGCAAATCTAGTCGCAAGTGGTATCACATTACTTCTTATGATTTCACTTTATACTAAAAGTTCGTATACTTTTGATAAAGGCTTATGGAAGACCATGCTCAAATATGCATCTCCAGTTTTAATAGCAGGTGTCGCTTATACGATTAATGAGGTTTTTGGTCGCATAATGCTTGAAGACATCCTTACGGATATTTTCGATGAAGAATACGCTAAAAGTGAGGTTGGAAAGTATGCTGCTTGTATCAAGCTGGCCCTATTTATGAACTTGTTTGCTACGGCATTTCGCATGGGGGTCGAACCCTTCTTTTTTAGTCATTCTGATAGTGAAAACCCCCAAAAAACCTATGCCCAAATCACCAATTACTTTGTGATTTTAGGCAGTGTTATTATGTTAGCTGTCGTTGTTTTTGCAGATATTCTAAAAAGGATTTTTATTCCCAACTCAGAGTATTGGGAAGCTATGAATGTAGTCCCTTTGTTACTATTGGCCAGCTTCTTTTTAGGTATATACCATAATCTATCGGTTTGGTATAAAGTATCTGACAAAACACGATTCGGAGCATTTATATCAATTATAGGAGCGGTCCTTACCATTGGAATAAATTATTTATTTATTCCTAAAATTGGATATATGGCGTCGGCTATAGCAACTTTATTCGCATACGGTATAATGATGTTTCTATCTTATTACTTCGGAAAATCAAGATACCCCGTGCCCTATAATTTCAGAAAGATTCTTTTTTATATGGGAATTTCAATCCTATTTTCAGCTATAGCCTTTTACGGATTTGGAAGAAGTCTTTATGCCGGAATACCTTTACTCCTAATTTTCTTGGGCATAGTTTACAAACTTGAAAATGACAAACTCAGACAAATATTTACAAAATCGAAAACATAAGCTTGGAAGTTAGGTGTCAGAGGCACGATGTTTTACTTTAGAGCACCGAGCACCGTACCAAATACAATAAACAAGAATCATGACCATAAAAATAATCAACAAATCGGTTCATCAATTACCGCATTATGAGACTATCGCTTCTGCAGGAATGGACCTTAGAGCCAACCTTTCCGAATCAGTAACGTTACAGCCTTTGGAAAGAACAATCATCAAAACAGGGCTCTTTATAGAGCTTCCCGTAGGCTTTGAAGCACAAGTTCGACCAAGAAGTGGTCTGGCAGCTAAAAAAGGCATAACAGTACTTAATGCGCCTGGCACGGTTGACGCTGATTATCGTGGTGAAATAGGAGTCATACTTGTTAACCTATCTAATGAAGCATTCACCATTGAAAATGGAGAGCGAGTTGCACAATTGGTTATCGCGAAACACGACCGTGCGGAATGGATTGAAGTTGAAGAACTTTCTTCGACAGACCGCGGAGCTGGTGGATTTGGTTCGACGGGTCTAAAATAAAGGAAGATTATAAAATAATGTCTTTACGCAGCAATTGACCTATAAATTCACCGTTACACTAATACAATAACAAACTGAAATTTCAATATGAAGATTATAGTTCCCATGGCGGGCAGAGGTTCGCGACTCAGACCGCATTCATTAACAGTTCCGAAACCCTTAATACCTGTAGCAGGTAAGCCTATCGTGCATCGTTTAGTAAGTGATATTGCTAAAGTACTTGGTGAACCGATAGATGAGATTGCTTTCGTATTAGGAGACCCTGCTTTTTTCGGAGATGATGTTGTCGCTAGTTTGAAAGAATTGGCAGAAGGTTTGGGAGCAAAAGCTTCTATTTATCGTCAAGATCAACCTTTGGGTACAGGTCATGCAATCATGTGCGCTAAGGATTCATTGGACGGCCCGGCGGTAATTGCCTACGCAGACACTTTGATCCGGGCGGACTTTGATTTAGACAAATCAGCCGATAGCGTGATTTGGGTAAAACAAGTGGACCAGCCAGAAGCATATGGAGTAGTTAAACTAAACGACAATCAAGAGATTGTAGAATTAGTTGAAAAACCAGAACAGTTTGTTTCTGATTTGGCGGTAATCGGCATCTATTATTTCAAAGATGTTGGTCAGTTGAAAGATGAATTGCAGTTGGTTTTAGATAACAACATTATCAACGGAGGAGAATATCAAATCAATGACGGCATCAAACAAATGATGGCGAAAGGGAAGAAATTTGTCCCTGGAAAAGTGGACGAATGGATGGACTGTGGAAATAAAGCAGTAACTCTAGAAACCAATATGCGAATGCTCGGCTTTCTTGAGAAAGACGGAGAAGCTTTGATTTCAAATTCCGTTCAGCTAGATAACGCAAACATCATTGAACCTTGTTTCATTGGTGAAAATGTAGTCTTGAAAGACACAACAGTTGGACCATATGTTTCTATTGGAAATAACACAACCGTAGTAAATTCAACGATTAAGAACAGTTTGATACAAACCCAAACTAAAATATCAAATACCAATTTAGATAGTGCCATGATAGGCAATCATGTGGTTTTTGATGGTAATTTTGAAGCCATAAGTATTGGGGATTATTCGGTTCTGGAATAGTTCTTGAGATTGACATCCCATCATTAAACTATTACAAGATGGGATTTCAAAGTAAGTTATGGCTAATTGGGGTCATCATTTTTAGTTATGATTTAAGCGCTCAACAAAGAACATTAGATAGTGTAAATCTCGATTACATTTATAATAAGTGGGTTATGTCAAAAGAAGAATCTTCTTTCGAGTCAATAGTATATAGAAATGAAGATTTTTTTCAGCGTAATGATTTGGATGAAAAAGCTAGAACTAGATGGAGATTTGCTAAACATAGCGATGTATTTGTAAATAGTCCTTACAGCAAGGTTAAGATATATAAAAAGCAAATTGGACGACCTAGAAGAACTTGTGGTCCTTCTGGGTCAGGCGGTAGAAGCACAGAAAAATTTTATTTTGGACCTCCTCAAAGAACAAAAGGCAGATGGAAGCTTTATCCGCATGAGGAAATGGCGAAAATCGAACTTTTTTATTATAAAGCAGTGATTGGAAAACCATTTGAACTATCAGGTACACAAGTCTACGAAATAGTACACTTGGAAAAAGATTTGATGGTATTGAGAAAGGAGTAATTATTTTTGAGCAATGAGATACGATAAACTTAGATGGTTCTTTTTAATGCTTGGATTAATAATGTCCAAATCATTTTACTCCCAAGAAAATGTACCAGAAATCAATATCGAAGAAAGCGCCGAGGTATTTCTTGAAGAATATTCAGATGATTTCGAAGAGGCCTTTTTTGAAGCCCTCAAGCAAAAAGGAATTGAGAATTACGACCGTGCAATTAATTTATTTTTGGAATGTAAGAGGCTTGATTCAGAAAACATCGTTGTTGACCATGAGTTGGCAAAAGCTTACTACGAGAATAAGAAATACAATTTAGCACGTGATTATGGTGTTGCCGCCCTTATTTCAGAACCGGAAAATAACTGGTATTTGAACACGCTTGTGGAAACCCTTGAAAAACAAGGAAGTTCTATTGAAGATTTGGAGATGGGTATATTCACCGATAATCTAAAACTACAAGGGAATCTAGCGCTGATTTACTACAAAAAAGAGAAATACGAAGATGCCTTGGTCATTTTGAAAAAGCTCAAAAAAACTACCTTTTTAGATGATTTAGCAGCAAAAATCAACGATTCTATTGAAAAAAGAGACAAAAACAGTCAAAAAACATCTTTTACGGCAACTGTTACAAACACCTCTGAAGGGACGGCTTCGTTAAATGGATACAAAGGGCGAATTGACGGTCTTATCAGAACGAAAAATCATATGATTCTGAAACAAGTTGCTGCAGAGGCGGTTGAAAGTTTTCCATCACAACCCTATTTTTACTATGCACAAGGCTATGCATTTAATAAAACGGGAAAACACCGTGATGCGATTGAGGTATTAGAAGCTTCCCTTGATTATTTGGTGGGTGATATTTCACTAGCCAATAAAATCTATACAGAACTATCAGAAGCTTATAACGGCATTAACAATTCCGTTAAGGCAAATATGTATCTTCGTAAGGTAAAAGCCGGATTTTAAATGACACAGATAGTATTTCAGTCCCTTCTAAAACGCCTAGGCATTTGTTTTTTGGTCTTCTTCGTTATTTCCTGTAAGTCCAATAAGGTTTTGACGGGTGGCGCGGCGAACGAAAACCTTTCCGCAAAAACCATTATCAAGACCCACTATCAAAATGAAATTGATTTCAAAACTCTTAGAGGGAAGATGAAAATCGAGTATTCCAATGGTGAGGATAATCAAGGCGTCTCCGTTAGTCTTCGCATGGAAAAAAACAAAGCGATATGGATTAGCGCTCCTTTTGGTATGGTCAAGGCATATATTACACCCAATAGAGTATCTTTTTATAACAAACTAGAAAATGAATATTTCGACGGGGATTTTTCTTATCTAAGCAATCTTTTAGGAACCGAACTTGATTTTCAAAAAGTACAGAACCTGCTCTTAGGCCAAGCATTACTTGATTTAACGGAGGAGAAATACGACTTGGAAGTAGCCGATAGAAACTATCAGTTAAAACCTAGAAAGGCAGCTGAACTTTTTAAAATACTATTTCAAATAGAACCGAAAAATTTCAAAATTGCCACGCAACAGCTGTCACAACCCTTGAAGAAAAGGCTACTGGAAATAGATTACCAGAACTATCAAAAAATAAGTCAATATGTGTTGCCAAATTCGATTTTTATAACTGCTATCGATAAGGATATAAAGAATACGATTGCGATAGAATACCGGAATATCGAATTCAATAATCCTATGAATTTTCCGTATAAAATCCCGAAAGGGTATAAAGAAATTGTTTTAACGAAAAATGATATTTAGGAAACGATACATCCTTTCATTTTTACTTTTCTTAGGGATGTTTATCCCACAAACTACAACTGCCCAAACAAACGAACAAAAGGCCCTTGAGGCTAAGCGAGAACGGCTTCAAACGGAAATTAGAGACATCAATAGGCTCCTTTTTGCTGAGAAAAAAGAACGCGGAACCATTTTAGACCAAATGGAAGCTTTGGATAAGAAAATCAATGTGCGTCAGCAATTAATTCGGGTTACGAATCAACAGTCCAACCTTTTGAATCGTCAGATTAATGCCAATATCAAGAAAATTACAAAGCTGCGAGAGGACTTAAAAATACTAAAAAACGATTACGGATTGATGATTCAAAAGTCGTATCAGAATAAATCACAGCAGAGTCGATTGATGTTCTTGCTGTCCTCCGAAAACTTCTTTCAAGCTTTTAAGCGCATTCAGTATATGAAACAATACACTGATTATAGAAGGGAGCAAGGAGAATCAATTGTGACCAAGACAGATGATTTAGCTCGCCTAAACAAAGATTTAAATGAAGAAAGAAAGGTAAAAGAGATATTGATCGCACAAAATAGAAAGGCGAAAAACCAACTTTTTAAAGAAATACAAACACAAAAAGAACTTTTGGCTACCATTCGTCAGAATGAAAGTAAGTACACCGCAAGTATAAACGCAAAGCAAAAGGAAGCTAGAAAAATAGATAGGCAAATTGAACGATTGATAAAAGAGGCGATTGCTGCAGCCAATAAGAAAGCTGGGAGTAGTAAAGTATCAAACTCTAGCAAGTTCGATCTTACACCAGAAGCTACTTTGGTTGCAAATAACTTTACGGCTAATAAGGGCAAGCTAATTTGGCCGGTTGAAAAAGGAATTAAAAGTCAAGGTTTTGGGGAATATCGAGATCCAGTTTATCCAGGTATCAAGCATGAAAGTAACGGTGTTATTATTGCTACGGATGAAGGAGCCATCGCGAGGGCTATTTTTGAAGGTGAAGTAATTGCGATTCTTGCCGTACCTGGGGGTAAAAAAGGTGTTACCATAAAGCATGGAAACTTCATTAGCACCTATTACAACCTCTCGGATGTTTACGTACGTAAAGGAGATACGGTAGCACTTAAAACAGAGCTTGGAAAAATTTATACCAATCAGTCTAATGGTCAAACCCGCCTTAAATTCTACCTCTACGAGGATACTTCAAAGTTGAACCCAGAGGAATGGGTATATCAGTTATAAGAAATCTAGAGAAGTTTTTAACTACCCTCCCATAAACAAAGCCCGAAGTTCTGTGGCGTCTGTTGGCTCCATTTTCCCAGCTAAAACTAAACTCAATTGCTTTCTGCGAAGTGCTGCATCAAAGCGTTCTTTTTCCAAATCAGTTTCTGGTATTAATTGGGGCACTTGAGTAGGTCTTCCGGTTTCATCTAAGGCGACAAAAGTGTAAATACCTTCGTTCGCCTTGGAACGCTTTCCGCTAAAACGATCTTCGATCCAAACATCTATGAAGACTTCCATGGAGGTTGAAAATGCTCGAGAAACTGAGGCTTCCACAGTAACAACACTTCCTAACGGAACTGCCTGCGTAAAGGCTACATGATTTACAGAGGCCGTTACCGTCAATCTATTGCTGTGTCTTCCAGCAGCGATACTTGCTGCCCTATCCATTCTTGCAAGTAATTCACCACCAAAGAGGTTCTTCAATATATTCGTCTCCCCAGGAAGCACGATATCGGTCAATATTGCAAGTGAATCTTTTGGATTTTTAGCGTCCATACCTAAAATTTTGGGCAAAGATACGTCGGAATACTAGGGTGAAAAAAGAGGATGTGAATTATTTAACAGACAACAGCCACGCATCTTTACTCTGTGTGCGTTTTACTGCTCTTAAGGCGTTTAGAGCCTCGTCAACATCGGTGTAGCTGTCGTAGTTGACCATGTGAAGCCCGTGTCGATTCGTGCCTATGTAGGTCGCGTTGTAACCACGTCTTTTTAACTGGCGAATCTTTTTATCCGCGTTTTTTCGAAAACGGAAGGCGCCAGCAACGATATGATGTGTCTTAACATTAGTTTTTTTCGAGATTGTAGCCTTGGTTTTAACAACGTCTAAAGAAATTGAGGGCAACTCCAATGGCTCAACATCAAAGAAAGTTGCTGCCTGAATTCGTTTCGCAACTTGTTCCTGTGCTTCTTCGACGGCCAATTGTTGATTTCCAAGATTGTCATTCATAAATCGATATCCAGTCAGCCCTAAAGAAATAGTCAAAAGGCCAACTGCAGCATATTTCAAATAGGGTCGTAAAGACCTCGTCTTTCTTTGCTCAGGAGTAAATACAAAAGGCACTTTTTCCTCTATGGCCTCGACTTCCTCTTTCAAGATTTCCCTGGTTACAGGAGCTGAAACAAAAGAAGACAATCCGAAGGAAGAAGTCAGATAATTGATATTGTAATGCGGTTGAAACTGAATCTTGCCCGAATCATTCAACTTTAATTCACCAATATTATCCAGTAACAACTTTTCACCTTTTTGTAGCCGTGATTTCCACTCGGATGTAATTTCGGTCACCTTGGTCAACATTTCCTCATAACTGGTTTTTTCCGCTTCAGCCATATAAGAAACCAGTAATCCGTCATTAGTTACAACCTGCTCGTTGAAAGAAATTGCTTTTGATGGAGGATAGAAAGCGTTTGTAGTCTTATGAATAACGGCAGACTTCATTTGTGTCAAGAAAGCACCTAAGCCGGGCACCATGACGCAATTGTATCGATAAAGCAATTCTGAGATATAGTGTTCTAATACCATCTGCCGCAAATATTACAAAAAATATTAGCCCTTCAAAACCCCTATCATAACTTTTTATTAACATTATAATTTACGTATTTTGTGAATAACTATGGGCGATTCACAAATAGCTAAAGATGAATTAATTGCACTACTTCGGCTTCAAAATATTCCGAATATTGGTGATGTGATTGCCAAAAAATTAATTGGTTGCTGTGGAGGTCCAGCCGCGATATTTGACGATAAATTAAAAAGCCTTTTAAAAATCGACGGTATTGGCACGCATACTTTGCAGGGTATTCATGACAAAGAACACATTGAAGCTGCGGAATCTGAATACAACTCCATTAAGAGTAAGAATATTGGGTATTCGTATTTTATGGATGAGGATTATCCTTCCTATTTAAAGCATTGCATCGATGGCCCTATTCTTCTATTCAAAAAAGGAAATATTGATTTAGCAGGAAGAAAAATCATTAGTGTAGTCGGAACAAGAAAGATTACGAGCTACGGGAATGCTTTCTGTGAAAAATTTATAGCAGATATCGCTCCGTTAAATCCTATCATTGTTAGTGGTTTTGCTTATGGAGTTGATATTTGTATTCAAAAAGCCGCTGTGAAACATGGCCTTCAAACCATAGGATGTTTGGCACATGGCTTGAATCAAATCTACCCCAGGGTTCATGCGAAGTATACTACCGATATTGAGAAAAACGGAGGGTTTTTAACTGATTTTTGGAGTAACAGCACTCCTGAACGCGAAAATTTCCTTAAAAGAAACCGAATTGTAGCGGGAATATCTGAGGCTACTATTGTGGTAGAATCTGCGGAAAAAGGAGGTAGTTTAGTTACAGCTGATATTGCGCATAGCTATAGTCGTGATGTTTTTGCCGTTCCGGGAAGAGCTGGTGATAAGTACAGTTTGGGTTGCAACAACTTAATAAAACAACAAAAAGCACATATGCTTACTTCAGCAGCTGATTTGGTATATCTTTTAGGATGGGATGTTCCCGACAAGGAACCTAAAACGGTTCAAAAACAACTTTTTGTGGAATTGGATACCGTTGAAAAGTCCATTTATTCTTACCTACAGAAAGACGGGAAGCAATTATTAGATAGTATCGCTCTCCAATGTCAATTGCCTATCTTTAAAACATCTTCCACACTTTTAAATATGGAAATGAAGGGTGTAGTTCGACCACTTCCTGGGAAGTTATTTGAAGCTATTTAACGCGTAAGTTTAGCTGTTCTCTCCTCTTGATGACGTTATTCCTCTTTTACCTCAAATACTTGCATAGCACTTAGTGGCCTGCCATCTGAGGTGATACCCTGTATTTTACCATATATTTTCCGGGAACGTCATTTGTATAGAAAGAGACTTCTGAATTGTTTTGTTGCTCTGAGTTCTCAATTTTAATATTTGGCTGCCAATGTAGTGTGCTTCGATAGTCATTTTTGCCATGTTCAGTTTTTGATGCTGAATAGTCGGTATTTTGAAAAGTTCTAACGGAAGAAAAACCAGTTACTTCAAAACCTTTGATGTTGGGTACAGCAATCGGCTTTCTTTTCTGAAAAAGGCTTAAACTCCCTTTGCTATATATTACAACCACGCCATTTGCCGCTCTGTTAATATAGGCCCCGGCTTCTGCAGGGTGTAAAACATCGATAAATTCTATACTATCCGTGTTCATGGCATCTACAAATTCTGCGTCGACCTCAACACCATCGACAACGAATAACGGGCTATCCCCGAAACGATAGCCTAACAAAATTTTCTCATTTGGAAAAGCACCTATTAATCTTCCTCCTGTCCTAATTAAAAGATCGACGACCCTCAGACTTGATGATCCGGGAATGGAGTCAAGAAATATCCGCCGAGATGGACGGCCATAAAGCGGAGATAGCTTCTTGAATGCTAAATTTATACTGTCCTGACGTGTTTTTTTCTTTTCGGAAACAATTGCCTCATCCAGTTTAATAACCTTTGGATCCATTTGAAAATCAATACTATTGGGGGATGGAAAAACAGATTTTGGACTTGCTACTTTATAATTTTGCAATATGTAACCGTTTTTAGGCCTATTATTCGATATCCTTTTCTGGAAAGGTGCTTGCTTATCAATTAGAATAGCTAGGTTTTTGGACTTTCCATTTTTTCTTTTTTCAAAACTCTCCGCATTGACAATGGCTTTAACAGTATCCAAAAAAACATAAGGACCAAAACTAAACTCCCCATTAACATCTGTAACTTTTTCTGTTTCATGAACACCATTTATTAAACCCAGTATGCTCAGTTTTACAGATGCCTGTTTTGGTTCTAGTTTATTGTTGAAATCTACAATTCTTCCGGTAATTGTTATGCCCTTTTCAGGATCAATAGTCATTTCCTGAGTGCTTTTTTGGCCTTGTATTTTTTTCCATTTAGATAAGCTTCGATTTTGAGACATCATTAGGGCATCAAGTAGGTTTCTTTTGCTTTCTAAATTATCCTCAAAAAAGTATTCAGGATTTGCTAAACCCGCCTCTATATCAGAATTTAACAGTAACCAATTTTCTATGGTGTGATTTCTATCACTTAAATCGAGACGGTCGACTGACGTAACCGCCAATGAAACATTGGACGAAACGGGCTTACCATCCGTATCGACAACATTTAAATTTGCCGAAACTTCTTGTCTTGGCGTGTATGACTCGCTCATATTATCAATAGACAGCATAAGTCCGTTATCCTTTTGATGGATGAATAGTGAGCGCTCACATAAAAGGGCACCATTTGCTGTGAATAGGGAGAATTGCGCTACTCCCGATGGAATTTCAGTATTCAGAAATCGAATTCTATATGAATTTTTATCATATGCACTTGGAATCCTTTGTTTATGTATGGTCTGCCCTCTAAGATGACCCAAAAGATACAAGCCATTAAGACCCTTTGGAATATTTGTAGTAATGTCTATCAAAATTACATTACCCTTATTCTTAGTATTAAGTATATAACCCTCTGATAAGGGACTTGGAAGGTCATATTTTAAACTGTCACCTAATACTGCAAAGTACTTTTTGTTTGCCCGTGGCAAGATTTTAAAAACGCCTAGGCCAAACTCTTGGCTTTTAAAAAAGGATACTATTTGGTTTTTCTCATCAATAATTTTTCCTTGCGTGGCGATACCTTTTCCGCTTTCATCAGTAAGTTTAATAGCCACAAAAGTTTCGATTCCCTTAACCATAGGCCCTCCCTCTGGGAAAAAACTAATCCGTAGTTCTGATTTAGGAGACACTGATTTTTTAAACTTTATCCGTTTTTTAGGCGGTATCTTATGGTTTTTAGTAACCTGGGGCATAAATTCTTGTCCCAAAATGGCAATCTGTTTTTCAAAAGGAACTGGATTCCAGTCATTTTGCATATAAAGTGTATAAACTCTTAGCGTATATAATCCTGGACTGAAAGAACTATTTAAATCAATATGACCACTAGCGCATAGGTTTTCAACATGTAGTTTCTTTTGGGTGAGCAAACTATCATTTTCATTCAATAAGTCGATGTAAACAAGTTGACTTTTTTCAGAGTTAAGGTGAGAACTCCCGTCTAGTAAATACAAGTTTAGCCATATGGTCTCGTTGGTATAGTAAAAATCTTTGTCGGTGTGTACAAAAGTTTTTTCAGAAGGTTGTACGGAAATGAAGTTGTTTAAAGCTAACGCTGTATCGGTTAAGGAGTTATTTTCTTGCCCCAGAGAAACTTGTAGCCAAAAGAGCAACAATAAAACTGATACAGATTGGCTTTTTTTCATGATATCAACAGATGTAAAATATTACGGCTTTTCTGTCCCTCCTTGAATACACTTAAATTTACTAAAAAAAGCTATGCAGTATAAGATAGGTACTTTCAGCTCTATTGATATACTCTTAAAAAGTTAGCCTTGTAAAAACCATTTATACTTTCATCTTTTTCAGACGAGCTTAGTCGTGAACTTTGACTAATATGCGGGGAAATCTGTTCGAATATCTTGTAAGCTCAAAGTTCCCAAATCCTTAAGGAAAAGACCAAGGAGTTTGTTTCAAATCATTTTGTCGATTCTATATAGCATTTATAGTATTTCATCGATGAAAAACCATTCAAAATCGATTGACTCTTCTTCTCTGAGTCTATTTCTTGTACCAAAACAGACCATGTAGTCTTTTGGCGATTCTTGGGTCAAATCCTTTCTGGGTGATCTTAATATTAAGATTTTAGTTATTTTCGCAGCAAATAATAAACCTAGAAATGAAGAAATCCATTATAGTTGTAGCGGCATTACTTGTTGGTTTTGCAAGCTTTGGTCAGAAAAAGAAGGACTTGATTAATGAAGTAGCTAAGCTAAAAGCAGAAGCTGCCGAAATGCGAGCTAAATTGAGTAAAATTCAAAAAGCTAATGAATTAAATTTACAAGATAGCCTGCAAAGTTTCAGTTATGCTTTCGGAGTTAGTATCGGCAACAATCTAAAGACGGTAGGCTTTGATTCATTATCATACAACGCTTTTGCAATCGCATTGGAAGATGTTATGAATGGACGAGAACAAATGGGACTTGAAGATTGTCAGACGGAAGTTCAGAAAACAATACAGCTGATTCAAGACAAAGAAGCAAAGAAGCAAAGCGCAGAAGGAGAACTTTTTCTAGAAGAAAATGGAAAAAGGGCTGAAGTGGTTACGACCGATAGTGGTTTACAGTATGAGGTTTTAACCAAAGGCGATGGCGCCATACCAACCGATCAAGATAAGGTGAAAGTACATTATACAGGAATGCTTATTAATGGTAAGGTCTTTGACAGTTCAGTTGAAAGGGGAGAACCCAGTGTATTTGGAGTTACGCAGGTGATTAAAGGTTGGCAAGAAGCCTTGCAAATTATGCCAGTTGGTTCTAAATGGAAGGTATTCATTCCTCAAGATATAGCATATGGGCAAAGAGGTGCCGGAGGCGGTATGATACCTGCCTATGCCGCTTTAATTTTTGAAATGGAATTATTGGCTATTGAGAAATAAAAACAACTTATTCATCATCGCCAGAAGCTTGTAAATAAGTTCCTGGAATTCCTAAAGGAGACAAGACTTCAATTGACACCTGTATTCCTTTAGCCACATCTGAATTAAAAAACTCAATGGTTGCATTTCCCTCCTTATCGGTGCTTAAGGAAGGATTCCAATAAAGCGTGGCGCGATAGTCTGATGTACTGTGTTTATTTAGCTTTACATCGTATTTAGGAGAATAGAATTCACGTTCTGCTGCATGTCCCATAATCGTAAAATCAGGAGATAACACAGGTTCTTTTGTTTGACCCACTCCTCTTTTTGTATATACAAGAATAACCCCGTTACCTCCTCTGGAGCCATAAATAGCTGCTTTTGGTCCTTTGAGTATTTCTACCCTTTCTACAGTAAATGTATCCATAGTTCTAATGAAATTAGGTACTGGACCTGCTGTTGTAGCCTGCTCAAGGGAAGGATTGACCGGGCTTGCATCACCAGGTGTTGATGCTTGTTCCGTTATTCTTGAAGACTCGGGGTTGTCATTATAGACAGGAACTCCATCTAAAATCCACAATGGTGTACCACCGTTTCGAATACTCACGCTATTATTATTGACTATAACCCCTGAAAACCTTCTAACCAAGTCAAGTACAGTATATGCTGATACGTTGTCTGCGGCATATAACGTTGCATCTGGAGTTTGACCATAAACGGACGGTGAGCCGCCTTGCTCGATTTTTTTCTCGCTAACCACTACCTCATCAAGTTCAGTAATATCGTCAAGGTCATAATAAGCGTCCATTTGCGCACGAGTGGAGGAATAAGCGAGGTAACCTTCGGTATTCTTGGTAATATTACCCTGGTGGCCTTTGAACGTGGATTGAGGTACTGGCTTCTTCTTTTTGTCAAGGGTTACTTTAAGGCTTAGGGGCCTGTCATTAGAGTTAAAGGCATTGAAAACAATTTCGGTGTTGTCTTTAAAATTAAAATCTGGAATTACAAACTTGCCATCTAAACCAGTTTTGGTTGATATCATACCTAAAAGATCTCCTGATTTCGCAATAACATTTAGAGAAGCTTCTGACATAGGTTTATCATTCAATCTGCGAGCTTTACCTGATATAACAAGTCCCTTGGCAAATTCAAATTCCTTTTTTTGATTTTGCGGCTGCCAAAGTTCTGTCCAATTAAATTTTCGCCAACCATGAGTAAGCATTACCAAATCCAAAGAATGTAGCGTAGCCCTTTTTTGGTCTTTGAATAAAAGTCCAGGATCACTAATATGACCTTTGATGTCCGACTGTAACAAAAGCTGTGTCAAGATATTATCCGAGTCCGATCCTTTTAGCACTTGACCGGTATCTGTAACGGCTATTGAAAATTCCGTTGAAACCGGTCTGCCGTCCGTATCTGTAATATTTATTTGAAGCCCTATTTTATTTCTTTTCGCAAATTTTTGCTGATTGATATTTGTTGTGATGACCAATTCTTCCTGATTATTTACAAATACAGGTCGCTCGCACCAAGGTTTTTTATTTTCATCGAAAAGGGTAATAGTAAGCACACCACTAGGCATCTGCGTTTTGGGAATTTCAATTCGCATCGATGGTTTATCACCAAATTCGAATTTCCCTTGGTAAAATCTTCTTTGACGCATTTGGGCTATTATGTAAAAGGCTTGGTTCTGTAAGGCTACAGTAGCCTGAATATTTAGGCGAATACTTTTTTCATTCAAATTATCTGCCATAAGTGTATAGCCGTTATCCAAAATTTTTGGCAGCTCAAATTGAGTGCCGTCATCCAATACCGCGGTATACTTTTCACCTGTGATTGGGAGCAATTGAAAAAAACCTGCTCCTCTTCCAAACGTGTTTAATAAGGCAACTGATTTGCCTCCTGAATCTAAAACCTGTCCTTTTACCTTTTTTGCAAGGCCATCACTTCCAATGGCTTTGAAAGCAACTTTCCCAGCTATACCGGCAACCAACTCACCTCCCTCAGGGAAAAATTGCAAATCTATCTGTTCTTCTGTCTTTTCCGAAACGGAAGTGTGTTTGGTATCATTAAGGATGGAGAGTCTTTTAGTGAAAAAGAAATCCGAATTGAAATTTTTCATCCATTGGGTATATGCCCTTAATTGATATGTTCCTGCAGTAATATTTGAAGGAAGCTTTATATGACCAGAGCCTCTTCCACTAATTAATTCATGTGTTTGAGACTTCAAAATTTTGTTGTCAGGTCCAATCATATCTACATGTAGTACCCTACTTGCTGTGGTGTATTGATGATTTGGTCCTATAGCTACATAGGCACTATACCAAAGGTATTCCCCCGCAGAAAATAGATTTTTATCAGTATGTAAGAAAACTTTTTCGGTCGGGTTGTAGTTGTTGTAAAGGTTCATTTGTGTGCCTAAAACCTTAATGAAAGGATCTTCGGCAATGTTTGAGGTCATCAATGCGATGTTTTCTGCGCTATTGAGAAATATTGAGCTAAACGCATCTTCTTTTTCAAAAGAACTGATGACTTCTTCCTCTACCGGAGTTCGTTTTACGATGGAATTATTGGACCAAAACTGCTCGTTATACCCTATTTCATCTAATTTTTTCCAATCACTCCGATTGGAATTAAGTCGCCTTCCCAGTCTTTTTTTGGATGTTGGCGAATAGTGTTCATAAAATGTAAGAATAGAGCTAGTGTTTGAACGAGACTGTAAGCTATCGTCTTTATAGTAGTCAAAAGATTGGTCCACCTTTATATAATCAAGCAACTGAACAGCTAAACTATCTTTCTTAAAGGCGATTTCATAGGAGATGCTATAATCTTTCCAAGAACTGTTTTTACTGGTTAACGTTACAAAGTCCAAATCATCTCTTGCAATCGACCAGTTGATTTTCAGGATATCGAAAGTATTCATGTCAATATAAACGTCCCCTTCGAAAGCTGGGGTTTTGACCGTTTTCAACGGTTTGAAATGTACTGTAGCAATTTTAGAATCAACTGATTTTACGATATCGGTGACGCTGAGGCGATAAAACCTTTCAAAACTTGGGTGAGAGGGTAATACCAAGTCATCGGTATTCGGTTGCGAGGGTTTTAGAATTCTTGAAAAAAGGGTATAGTTTCTATTGTAAACAGCATTATCAGTAAGAGCATATCTGCCTTCGGCAATATTCCAATCTTCTATTCCATTGGTGCTATAGCGAATGTCATAGAAGATCTCTGAAAATTCGGAATAGTTCTCTCCATTTTTAGATTTTTGGCGGTAAAAGGCACGGCTGTAGTGACTGATGTTCGCTTCCTTTTCAGCTTTTTTAAAAGCCTTTTTTGCCAACTGTATAGCAAAGTCATCTTTTTTAGAAGCCTTTACTACAACTTCTTCCAGCACAGTTGTTAAAGGTTCAAGAGCTATAATTATATCAGAAACCTCGGAGATTTCTACGCTAGACGGATTATAGTTTAAATGTGAGAAGGCTAATTTAGCTGGTAAACTGTCAAGGTTCAGAATAAATTCCCCTAATTCATTTGTGGCCGTTCCTATTGAAGAAGATACCAATGCGATGCTACAATATGGAATTGCCTCGCCAGTACTTTTATCTATAACTTTCCCACTTATTTGATGTTGTTGAGTCTGTAAGTTGATGAGGGTTCTGTTCTCTTTTATGGTATTATGAGCATTAGTGAAAAAAGGGAGGTAAACCAGGCAAACAATGATAAGAACAATAGAATGAAATCGATTCATAACACAATTGGTTAATGAATCAAGGTACGAAGTGAAAATTAGACTGGAAAGAAAATACTAGCGTAAAAATCAGTAACCGACCTTAGCTCTGACCCTATCTAGCACTTCATCAGCCACTTTTTTGGCCTTTTCCGCGCCAAGTGCAAGTGCGTCATCAATTTCACTACGGTTATTCATGAAGTAATCGAACTTTTCGCGGGCTTCGCCAAATCGATTAATGATTACCTCATATAAGGCTTGCTTTGCATGTCCGTAGCCATAGTTTCCGCCTTTATAGTTAGCTCTCATTTCAGCAATTTGAGCTTCTGAGGCCAATATTTTGTATAGGGCAAAAGTATTATCTGTTTCGGGGTCTTTCGGATCTTCCATTGGGGTGCTATCGGAAACAATACCCATTAATTGTTTGCGCAGTTTCTTATCAGTTTGAAAGAGGTTGATTAAATTCCCTTTGCTCTTACTCATTTTTGCGCCATCGGTTCCAGGAATGTACATGGTTTCTTCTTGTACTTTAGCTTCCGGCAGCACAAATGTTTCACCCAATTGTGCATGAAAACGAGAGGCTACATCACGAGTCATCTCTAAATGCTGTAATTGATCTTTCCCAACAGGAACGATATTGGCGTCATATAATAGAATATCCGCAGCCATTAGCATTGGGTAGCTAAAAAGACCTGCATTCACATCTTCCAAGCGGTCCGCTTTATCCTTAAAGGAATGTGCAAGGGTTAAACGTTGGTATGGGAAAAAGCAACTCAAATACCAAGCTAGTTCAGTCACTTGGGGGACGTCACTTTGCCTGTAAAAAACAGTTTTATTGATATCTAGACCGAAAGCCAACCAGGTAGCAGCTGTAGCATAGGTATTGTTGCGAAGCTCTTCACCATTTTTGATTTGCGTAAGCGAGTGCATATCAGCAATAAATAGAAAAGATTCATTTTTCGGGTTCTGAGCCATTTGAATAGCAGGCATGATAGCCCCGAGAATATTTCCCAAGTGTGGTACACCTGTACTTTGAATGCCTGTTAAGATTCTTGCCATTAGTTTTATTGTCAAAGAGGACAAAGGTAAAACAAATACCAAAAAATGGCGTTACTTTTGAAATCATGATTACTTTCTTTAAAAACATTGGCCACGTTATCTACCGCATTTGGTTTTATGTTTTGGTAGCCTTACCCATCTTTCTGTTCTTTCCTTTCTTACTTGTCAGTACGTTTTCGGAGAAATGGTATCCTCAATTTTTTTGGTTGGCACGAAACCTATGGGCGACACCTATTCTGTATGGTATGGGTTGTCCTCCAAAAATAGTTCGTGAGCAAAAATTGGAACGAGGAAAAAGCTATATGTTGGTAGCCAATCATACGAGTATGCTTGATATTATGTTGATGTTGCGAGTTAGTAAAAATCCCTTTGTATTTGTCGGGAAGAAGGAATTATCAAAAATTCCCGTTTTCGGATTTTTCTTTAAAAGGGTGTGTATTATGGTAGACAGAGAAGATACAAGAAGCCGAACAGGGGTGTACAGAAGAGCACAGCGAAGGTTAAACCAAGGCTTAAGTATTTGTATTTTTCCTGAAGGAGGTGTGCCTGAAGAACATGTTCTGCTTGACTCATTTAAGGATGGCGCTTTCAAAATGGCCATTGCACATGATATTCCGGTTGTTCCCATGACATTTTACGATAGCAAGGAACGTTTTTCTTTTACCTTTTTGAGTGGCGGACCAGGTAAGTTGAGAGCAAAAGTTCATACCTTTTTCGAAACAGGAATTTTGGCAGAAGACGATAAATCAACGCTTCGAGAGGAAGTAAGAGAAGTTATTTTAAACGAATTGAAACAAAAATAAACGCCCTGCAAATTTTTTGCAGGGCGCTCAACACCATTGTTTAAACAATGGATAACCAACCAACTTCTTGCCCTGAACCTGCCTGCCGGCAGACAGGTTCAGGGCCTGTTCTTTTTAGTAAACTTCAAAACTTAAAGCTCAACCCACTGTACACACCAACGGAAAATGGATTAAATGTTCCATCCGTTTCCGAAAAGGTATTGAGTTGATATTTAAAAACCGGTTCTATATTTAACTGTACTTTCGGAGTGACCTTATAGTTCATTCCAAAACCTACATTCGTACTGAAATTAACACTGTTCACATTATTGGCTTCACCAACTTCGGTGGTTAATTCACCAGAACTAAGTGAAATAGAGTTGTCAACCAAGAACAATGAACTTACACCTCCGATAAGATTGATTCCAAACCTATTGTCCAATACGACATAGTTTAGTTCAACGGGCACTTCTAAATAGCCGAATTGCTGTTCCATAACTCCATCACGGGCTGCACTTACTGCAGAAACATCTGAGGAGGTATCGAGAAACGGGTTTTGATTCAATGATTCAATTCTGGTGTTTACCTTACTACTGACAACTAAATTCCTTGAAGTTAGCGAGTAATCAATATTATCAATTTGGCTATTGGTAGCACTTTCCAAGGAGGAAGAAAATTCCACATCGTTTGTTCGATAACCATAGTCAACTTTGTGAACACCTGATCTTATACTAAGTTTTTTACTAACCTCATAAGCCACCGAAAGACCATAGCTAAGGTTGACATCGCCTGACTTGCTGTTTGGAACAAAAATTGAATGTACCGGAGAGCCTTCACCCATTGCACTAAAATAAACAGGTGCTATACTTGGTCCGGCGGACCATTTACTTCCCGAATTTTCAGCTATAACTTCTTCCTGCTCTTGTTCGGCTATTTCATCAAAAATGGACTTCTTTTTTGACTCTTCATCAATAGCTTCGGAGACCTCTTCTTTGTCATTTTGAGTAATACCTTCATCAGAAGATTTAACGATTTCATTAACAAGCTTATTCATTTTTGCATCGCTATCTTGCCTAGACAGATTTTCTTCAAGTTTATTTTTAGGAGCATCCGAATCGGCAACCTCTGCTTTCTCGCTAATTTGGTCAAAGTTGTATTCAGCAGCCTTGGTTTGATTTTGCTCAATGGCTTTACGAACCTCTACCTTATCTGAATTGGCAACTTGAACCCCTAAAGCATTTTGATTTTTAATCACCTCTTTTTTAGATGATTCTTGAACCATTTTGGATTCCGAATTTTCTTTTGAAATAGTTTCTGTATTAGCTACTTGATTCGTTGATGAGTTCTGTTCATCAGGTATAGTTTCCTGCTGCGCATCAACGATTTGCTCATCATTCGAAGTTTGATTTTCAAATGTAGACTCCGTTTTGTTTTCTTCGGATGATTTTTCAGTATCCACTTTCACATCAGTGACTACTGGCTTAACAGAAGAATTATCCTCAAAAGGATTGATCAGTGTTATAGCTAAAAGCAGGACAGCTGCAACTCCCCCTAATTTCCACCAGATAGGGATTACTTTACGAGACTTTTTCTTTTTGTCTAATGATGCTTCAATCGACTGCCAGACTTTATCATCGGGAACTTCCGAAAAGTCTTTTAGTTTCTCATGAAACAGTTTGTCTAAATTCTTTTTACCCATTACGTGAGGTCTTTATTTTGATGTTTTTTTCACTGGTCATACCAAGTCTTTCATTACAAATATGATTAGACCAATGATGGCTTTTGTTTGTTCGTTTTCGATTTTTTCCTTTAAAATCATTCGTGCCCTAGCAAGGTTTGATTTTGATGTTCCTGCGGAGGTCCCTAGTTTTTCACTGATTTCTCTATGAGAATAACCATCCAGCACATACATATTAAAGGTTAATCGATATTTATTGGGTAATTCTTGAATGTACTGAAGAAGGGTTTGGAGATTAATATCTGCATATCCAGAATCTACTTCAACTTCTTCTTCCGTATTTTCAGAAACTACATTTAAATGTTCTTCTTTTCTATATTTCTGTAGTACAGTATTCACTGTAATACGTTTAATCCATCCTTCAAAAGAACCTTTGCCGCTATACTGACCTATTTTGTCAAAAATGGTCATAAAACTATCGTGCAAGTTGTCTTCTGCCTCGGTTTTATTGCGAGAGTATTTGAGGCTTATACCAAACAATATAGGTGCGTACTTTCTATAGAGTTGCGCTTGAGCCTTACGATCTCCTCGTTTACAATGGTCTATGAGCTCTTCTAGACTCAAAATTGTTGGTTAGGTTACAATGAAAGTCTTAAATGACAGGAACTTCCACTTCAAAATACTTTTGTTCGCCGTTTGCGTCTTCGCCCTGCCAAAAGCGAAAAATATAAGTTTGGAAATGCTGAACCTCAAAACCAAAAGTGGCCACCTCTTCAGATGAAGTTTCATCACAATTTTCTTGATCCGTGCGTTTGGTTCCAATGAGCACAACATTTCGCACGGTAACATCCTTAGGTGTAACGTCGAAACCACTAAAACTGGTACAAGAATCAGGCTTGTTATAGGTCACCCGAATTTGATAGGTCTGATTCAAACTGAAAAACTCTGGAAGTTCAGCGCTCACTATTTGCAAAGGCACAAAATGAAAATTTGGTGCATCATCGTTGGTACACGAATTAACCAACAACAAAGTCATTACAAATAAGATTCTGAAAAAGGTTTTCTTCATCAGCAAACATTTTTGCTTTAAAGATGCATGTATCACCTAAAGGTTGCGTTCTAACAAAGAAAATGGATAAGGCGTAAACTTTTAAAATTTACTTTACTGCATTAATGGCTTCACGAATTTTCGCGTCTAATTCCTCAAACAATTCAGGATTGTCAAGCAATAGAGCTTTTACCGCATCACGGCCTTGCCCTAATTTTGTATCTCCGTAGCTAAACCAAGACCCACTTTTCTTTACGATTTCGTATTCTACACCCAAGTCGATAATTTCACCAACTTTAGAAATACCTTCTCCGTACATAATATCGAACTCGGTAGTTCTAAAAGGAGGTGCGACCTTATTTTTCACGACTTTAACACGGGTTTTGTTACCCTGTACACCTCCGTCAGTATCTTTTATCTGAGTAGACCGTCTAATATCCAAACGAACCGATGCATAAAATTTGAGTGCATTACCACCTGTTGTTGTTTCAGGGTTTCCGAACATCACACCTATCTTTTCTCTCAATTGGTTGATGAATATTACGGTACAATGTGTTTTGCTTATTGAACCGGTCAATTTTCGCAAAGCTTGAGACATTAGTCTTGCGTGAAGCCCCATTTTTGAGTCTCCCATTTCTCCTTCAATCTCGCTTTTCGGAGTTAAGGCGGCAACAGAGTCTATAACAACAATATCGATAGCACCCGAGCGAATTAAGTTATCTGCAATCTCTAAGCCCTGTTCTCCATTATCAGGTTGAGAAATAATAAGGTTGTCAATATCAACACCCAATTTTTCGGCATAAAAACGATCAAAGGCATGTTCTGCATCAATAAAAGCTGCAATACCACCTTGCTTTTGAGCTTCAGCAATGGCATGGAGTGTTAATGTGGTTTTACCTGAAGATTCAGGACCGTAAATTTCAATAACCCTACCGCGAGGATATCCTCCAACGCCCAATGCAATATCCAAACCTAGTGAACCTGATGGTATAACATCAACATCTTCAATCACACTATCACCCATTTTCATGACCGCACCTTTTCCGTAGGTTTTGTCTAGTTTGTCAAGGGTTAATTTTAGGGCTTTTAATTTGGCATCTTTCTCAGAACTCATAGTTTTCTCGTTTAGTAAGGAAGGCTAAATTACCAATTCTTTTTGCATATAACAATGAGGGACGCAACCTTTTTATAAAAGCTACATCTAATTAAAAAAGTTGCTATTTCGACTGAAAGAATATCTATTGTTTTGAACGGCAATGGGCAATGGTGGCCTCTTCCTTTTGGTACTTTAAAACTGCTATGAAGAAGAAAAAATGGAACGGCCGTAAAAGAGTCTCGATTTCTCGAGGCTCTTTTTTTGCCATAATCTTCCGATTCCCTCAAATTTCTTTAATTATCCCTATTTTTGCCATTCGGACAACTATTAAATTAAATATTCTTTAACCTTACTGTCGTCAGGCAGACTTAAATTATTGGTATAGCATGCAACTGTACAATACATTAAGTGCAAAGGAAAGAGCGGCTCTTATTGAAGAAGCTGGACAAGAACGTCTTACAATCTCTTTCTATACTTACGCACACATTGGCAATCCGTCGTTATTTAGAAATCACCTTTTTATTCATTGGAACGAACTTGAAGTGCTTGGTCGTATCTATGTCGCGCATGAAGGAATCAACGCCCAATTATCTGTTCCAGCAGAAAACTTTGGAGCGTTTAAGGTTCATCTGGATAGTATTACTTTTCTGGAAAATGTGCGCTTGAATGTTGCCATAGAGCAAGATAATTTATCATTTTTGAAGTTGAAGGTGAAAGTCCGTAAGAAGATAGTGGCAGACGGATTGAACGATGCTACTTTTGACGTAACAAATAAAGGAATTCATGTTGGCGCTGAACAATTCAATGAATTAATCGAAGATCCAGATACAGTTTTGGTGGATATGAGAAATCACTATGAAAGTGAGATAGGACATTTTAAAAATGCGATTACTCCTGATGTGGATACCTTTCGCGATTCCCTAGATATTATTGAAAAAGATTTAGCCGACCATAAAGAGGATAAAAAATTGGTTATGTATTGCACCGGTGGAATTCGATGTGAAAAAGCGAGTGCCTACTATAAACACAAAGGGTTTAAACAGGTGTATCAACTTGAAGGAGGAATTATCGAATACGCTCGACAAGTAGAAAAGAAGAATTTAGAAAATAAATTCAGAGGAAAGAATTTTGTTTTCGATCATAGGCGAGGTGAACGTATTTCAGACGATGTGATTGCCCAGTGCCACCAATGCGGAAAGCCATGCGACACCCACGAGAATTGTGCGAACGAAGCGTGTCATTTGTTATTTATTCAGTGTGAGGAGTGTGCTAAGAAAATGGATAATTGCTGTTCTACGAACTGTCAGGAAGTACATAATCTTCCTTTTGAAGAACAAAAAGCACTCCGGAAGGGCAAAGTCGTAAGCAATAAGATTTTCAAAAAAGGAAGGTCGGAGGTACTGAAGTTTAAGAAGTAAACCAGGAAAAGTAAAAGATGGAAACTCAAAAGAAACTACAATTACAGAAATCAGGAGGCATACTCGCACTTCTTGGATTGGGCTCCATTTTATTATCCTTATTTGATTACTCTTTTATGGTCCTAGCATGGATTGACTTTTTTGGAGATACTGTTGCTTGGATTATCCGAATAGGTTTGATTGCTATTGGGCTTACCTTATATTTTAAATATGATGTTGATGATGCTGACTTATTTTTTGAAGAAGATGAGGATGAGCCTGATTGAATTACAGGTTTCAACAATGTTCTTTTACAAACTGCCGCTCGAAGCAGAATACTTTCTTCCCGTCACAAATTATACTATCTTTACTTTTAAGTTTAGTATGAACCTTTTTTGGTCAATTTCCCCCGAAGAAGACCAAACCAACATATAAAATATGGGTTGTAGCAGTTGTTCGACCGGTAAGGACGGGCAACCACGTGGATGCAAGAATAACGGCACTTGTGGTACCGATGGTTGTAATAAATTAACAGTTTTTGATTGGCTTTCCAATATGTCGCTTCCTAATGGGGAAAAACCATTTGATTGCGTTGAAGTACGTTTCAAAAACAGCAGAAAAGAATTCTTCAGAAATACCGAAAATCTTTCACTATCAATAGGAGATATAGTCGGTACTCAATCAAAATCAGGCCACGACATCGGAATGGTCACTCTAACAGGAGAACTTGTAAAAGTTCAAATGAAACGGAAGAAGGTTGATTTTAATGACGCTGAACTTCCGAAGGTGTATCGAAAAGCTTCGCAAAAAGATATCGATACTTGGCAAAAATGTCGTGATCGTGAAGAGGAAATTAAGAAACGAGCTCGAGAGATTGCCATCATCTTAAAACTCCAGATGAAAATCTCAGATGTAGAGTTTCAAGGAGACGGGTCAAAAGCTACTTTCTATTATACTGCAGAAGAACGGGTAGATTTTCGTCAGTTGATTAAAGACATGGCAAAAGCCTTCGGTATCCGAATTGAAATGCGTCAAATCGGGTATCGTCAAGAGGCGCAACGACTAGGAGGAATTGGTTCGTGCGGAAGAGAACTTTGCTGCTCTACTTGGTTGACAGATTTCAGGTCTGTAAGTACTTCTGCAGCTCGTTATCAGCAATTGTCCTTAAATCCGCAAAAATTGGCGGGCCAATGTGGAAAACTAAAATGTTGCTTGAATTATGAGTTGGATGTATACATTGACGCGTTGAAAGACTTCCCTGCGCAAGACACCAAACTCTTTACCGAAAAGGGATTGGCATTTTGTCAAAAAACGGATATTTTTAAGGAGAAGCTTTGGTTTTCCTATAAAGACGACCCTGCCAATTGGCATGTACTTTCTCCAGAACAAGTAAAGGAGATATTAGAAAAGAACAAGAAAAAAGAAAAGGTTGCCAGTCTTGAAGAATATGCTGTTGAAAATCTCGTTGAAATAGAGGAAAGGGTAGTCTTTGAAAATGTAGTTGGCCAAGATAGTCTGACGCGTTTCGACAAGCCGAAAAGGAGTAAAAATAGCCGAAATAGAAACAGAAATAAAAAACGAAAAGCTAGCGGCGGAGGGAATAACCAAAGACAAGGTCAAAACAAAAACCGCAATCAAGGAAACCAAAAGCCAGGTAATAAAAAGAACCAAGGAAATAAGAATAAGAATGCCAATCGTTCAAAAAGACGTCCTAAAAATGCCTAAGGTTTTCACTGTTTTTTTACTAGTTATTTTTATGGCATCTTGTGCCAAGGGACTCGTAAAATCAGAATTTCGGTCTACAGATAATGCGATGTGGTCCAAAGACGATTTGATTGAGTTTAGCTTCTCAGAAATGGACACCATCCAGGAGCATGATATGTTCATCAACGTCAGAAATGACAATTCCTTTCCGTATAACAACCTTTTCTTAATTGCCAATCTCGAGTTTCCTGATGGAGAAAGTGTTACTGATACCTTAGAATATGAAATGGCAATGCCTGATGGTACCTGGCTGGGCAAAGGCTACGGCAGCATTAAGGAAAATAAATTATGGTATAAAGAAAACATCGTTTTTGCTTCTTCTGGCGTATATACATTACGCATTTCTCACGCGATGCGAAAGAATGGGGATGTGAACGGAGTGATTAATCTAGAGGGAGTTACCGATATAGGTTTTGAAATTGTAAAAAGTAATTAATACGTATATGGCAAAGGCTGTCAAGAAACCTGCTTCGTCTACAGGTAAAAAGGGAAAACCATCTTATTTTAAATTCATTAAGTGGTTCTGGATATTATTTGGCATTGGTGTTTTCTCTGTAGCACTTCTATTTTCATCTGCTTCTTGGGGTTGGTTAGGACCACTGCCAAGCTATGAAGCCCTTGAAAATCCTCAGACAAATTTGGCTTCACAAATTATCTCTTCTGACGATGAGTTATTGGGTAAGTTTTATCTTGACGATAACCGTACCGATGTGCCCTATGACTCTCTTCCTCAAAATCTGGTAGATGCCTTGGTCGCAAGCGAAGATGTTCGTTTTTACAAACATTCAGGTATTGATTGGTTTGGAACTTTAAGAGCACTTTCCTACTTGGGGAGTCGAGGAGGTGGAAGTACAATAACACAACAATTGGCGAGTCAAATATATGTGGGTTCTAAATCAAGAAAACCCATTCAAAGAATATTACAAAAGGCAAAAGAGTATGTAATCTCAGTGCAGTTAGAACGCAGATATACCAAAGAAGAAATTATTAAAATGTATCTCAACATTTATGACTTTGGTAATAATGCAGATGGTATTCGTTCGGCATCGAGAATTTATTTTGGTAAAGAGCCCAAACAATTAAAAATTGAAGAATCAGCTATGCTTGTTGGCATGTTACAGAATTCTTCCCTATTCAACCCTTTACGTCGCCTTGAAAGAACACAAAGGAAAAGAAACCTAGTAATAGGTCAATTAGCGAAATACAACTACATAACGCCAAAAGAAAAAGATTCACTTCAAGCCCTAGAAATTGATTTGAACTACAACCCAGAATCACATCGCGATGGTTTGGCGACTTATTTTAGAATGTATACCCAACGTTTTATGAATGGTTGGATAGCCAAAAACCCAAAACCGGCCTTAGAAGGGGAGCGTGACAAATGGAATTTGTATTTAGACGGACTAAAAATATACACCACAATTGATTCTAGAATGCAGGCAAATGCGGAAGAAGCTGTTGATATGCATATGCGAAAACTGCAGGCAGAGTTCTTTCATCAAAATACGCCTGACCGTAATAAAACAGCACCCTTCCTTGATTTAGAAAAAGGCGATATCAACAAAATAATGGAGCAAGCGGTTAAAACATCTGATCGTTGGCGTCAAATGAAAAAGGAAGGAAAATCGGAAGAGCAAATTCGAAAATCTTTCAAGGTGAAAAGAGAAATGTCTGTTTTTGATTGGACTAGTGAAACCAGAGAAAAAGATACTATCATGACACCAATGGATTCCATTCGGTACTATAAATCCTTCTTAAGAACGGGCATGATGTCTATGGAGCCACAAACAGGTCATGTCAAAGCATGGGTTGGTGGGGTAGATTATAAGCACTTTCAATATGATAATGTTAGGCAAGGTTCACGTCAAGCAGGTTCTACCTTTAAACCTTTTGTTTATGCCGCTGCAATCGATCAGTTGCGTTTATCGCCTTGCGATACCTTGCCAGATATTCTCTATTGCATCGAAGCAGGTAAACATGGAAATATGGAGGCATGGTGCCCTGAGAATTCAAGTGATAAGTTTTCAGGTAAGGCTTATACTTTAAAAAACGGATTAGCAAATTCTAAGAATTCAATAACTGCACAATTGATTGATAGGGTAGGGCCAAAATCAGTAGTTTCAATTGCAAAAAATGCTGGAATAAGCCGTGATATGCTTGAAGTGCCTGCAATAGCTTTAGGAGTTCCTGAGGTTAACGTTTATGAAATGGTTGGCGCTTATGGCATGTTTGCAAATCAAGGTGTTTATGTAAAGCCAGTTATGGTAACTAGAATAGAAGATAAAAACGGTACCGTACTTTATGAATATGTGCCAGAGACGAAAGATGTTTTGAGCAAAGAAGTGTCTTATGCCATGATTGACTTGTTACAAGGAGTTACCAAAGGGGGCTCTGGTACAAGATTAAGAACCGTTGGTGTTAATAAATGGAAACCGGAATATGATGAGATAATAACAGGCTATCCCTATAAATTCACTAATCCTATTGCAGGCAAAACAGGTACAACTCAAAATAATAGTGACGGCTGGTTTATGGGAATGGTTCCTAATTTGGTCACCGGAGTTTGGGTTGGAGGCGACAATCGGTCTATACACTTTAAAACCATTACTTACGGTCAAGGGGCTGCAATGGCCTTACCAATTTGGGGAATTTATATGAAGAAGAATTATGAGAACAAAGATTTAGGAATCTCTGATGGTGATTTTCCAAAACCATCAGGAATGTCTATAAACTTAGATTGTGACAAGATAATTGAAGATGCTAAAAAGAATGCTGATCCCGAAGATGATTTGGATATAAGCTTCTAATAAGACTTTGGTTTCGATTAAAACGAGATACAAACGCCCTGAAAATCCCTAAAATGTTCAGGGCGTTTTCGTTGGAATCAATCGAATTAAAAACTGTAAATTAGTGTTAGAAATTCTTGGGAATTTAGATATAAAATAAGATGCAATGATTCGAAAGAAAGTAGCGACTGTACAAGAGGCTTTGCAGGGAGTTCAGGATGGAATGACCTTTATGTTAGGTGGTTTCGGGCTCTGTGGAATACCGGAAAATGCAATAACCGAGTTGGTTCATATGGAAATTAAAGACATTACTTGTATTTCTAATAATGCAGGTGTCGACGATTTTGGTTTAGGATTGCTACTGCAGAAAAAACAAATAAAAAAAATGATATCATCATATGTTGGAGAGAATGACGAATTCGAACGTCAAATGTTGAGTGGCGAATTGGAAGTTGAACTAACTCCGCAAGGTACTTTAGCAGAAAAGTGTAGAGCAGCTCAGGCAGGCTTTCCAGCAATTTACACACCAGCTGGTTATGGTACTGAGGTAGCGGAAGGAAAAGAAACTCGTGAGTTCAATGGTAAAATGTATGTTTTGGAAATGGCCTATAAAGCCGACTTCTCTTTTGTAAAAGCATGGAAAGGTGATGAGGCAGGGAATCTTATTTTTAAAGGAACGGCGCGTAATTTTAATCCCTGTATGTGTGGTGCTGCAAATATAACTGTAGCTGAGGTTGAGGAACTCGTTCCTGTTGGGGAATTGAATCCAAATGAAATTCATGTGTCTGGTATATTTGTAAAACGTATTTTTCAAGGGAAAAACTATGAGAAACGAATTGAGCAAAAAACAGTTAGAAAAAGAAACTAATGCGATTGGTATATACGTGTTCTAGTTGTAAAAAATCGAATTATTATACCCCTGTGCTTCCTACCCGGGCACATTTACAAATGAAAATAGGCGATGAAGTAAGAGTGAATTGTTCGAATTGTGGTAAGCAAGACAAGAAGCACCTGAATAGAATAAGTGCGACACCAGATAACAGGCTTGTCGTCGGAGGTTTTGTAATTGGAGTACTAATTATTTTATTGGCAGGTAACTATCTTGAAATAATAATGCAAGTAAGTCTGTCATTTTGGAAAATTCTGGGAATAGCGGGTTCGGCAATTGCCGGAATACCGATGTTTTTATGGAATAGAGAAAATAAGGCGGTAAAAAATTTTAATAGGTACGCTTTAAAGAAGTAATTTATTTCAGATGAAAGAATGGACAAATACATTTTTAAATTGAATTATGCTTGATAAAAACGGAATAGCAAAACGAATTGCCAAAGAAGTAAAGGATGGCTACTACGTCAATTTAGGCATTGGTATACCAACGCTAGTTGCCAATTTTGTACGTGATGATATTGAAGTGGAATTCCAGAGTGAAAATGGGGTGCTGGGGATGGGTCCTTTCCCTTTTGAAGGTGATGAAGATGCAGATATTATCAATGCAGGAAAGCAGACGATTACTACGCTTCCAGGGGCTTCCTTCTTCGATTCTGCAACTAGTTTTGGAATGATTCGTGGTCAACACGTTGATCTCACTATTTTAGGAGCTATGGAAGTGTCAGAGAACGGTGATATTGCCAATTGGAAAATCCCTGGTAAAATGGTAAAAGGTATGGGTGGTGCAATGGATCTTGTGGCTTCTGCTGAGAACATTATAGTAGCTATGATGCATACGAATCGTGCAGGAGCTTCTAAGTTGCTGAAGAAATGTTCATTACCGCTAACTGGAGTTGGCTGTGTTAAGAAAATTGTCACGAATCTAGCAGTTTTGGAAATAACACCAGATGGATTTCAATTGCTCGAACGAGCACCAGGAGTAACAATTGACGAAATTCGTATTGCTACTGAAGGAATGCTTTTGGTCGATGGCGATATTCCTGAAATGCAGTTGTAATGTAACTTTTGCATGCATTTAATCGAATAAATCTACACTTCATATTATTCACAACGTTTTAGTGCGCCTTTACAACAATAGTTTCGCCTTGATTACGTTAGATACTACCTTTACAACGTAATCAAGCAATTGATTGCGCCCCAACTACATCTGCAAAGATGACTAATATTTAAACCTACTACTATGGAAGCCCAAATGAACGCACCTACACAAAAAGAGATCCAAGTATACAAGAATGATTTCTTTAGTGGCATTATTATGTTAACACGCAAACTATTTATGTTATAGGTTCCAAACCCAAAGAATTTTCAAAAGCAGCTTCCCCAAAGGCTGCTTTTTTGTTTATTGTCATTCCCGCGCTTGCACTGAATTGGCTTCAGTAAAGCCTGGAATCTTTGTTGACCTTGCATAAGATAATCAAAGCCTTTACATTTAATGCATATTGAGAATAGTTGGTATGCCTCTTCACTTTAAAAAATGCACTTTCTTAGAATTGGTTGAGCTAGTAGAAATTTCTAGAAGGACATTTGTAGACTCTTTTGAAAAGGACAATGACCCCGAAGACTTCAAAGATTATATTGATTCGGCCTTTGAAAAGAGTAATATTGCAAACCAACTCAAGAATCCTTACTCCCATTTTTATTTTGCTTTTAAGGATGGACAACTCGCTGGATATTTTAAGTTGAACATTGAGGATGCCCAGACCGATATCAATTCCGAAGAAGCCATTGAGCTTGAACGTATTTATGTTCTAACAGAATTTCAAGGACAGAAAATAGGAAAGCATATACTTCAAGAAGCCATAAGACTAGCATCTCAGTTAAAAAAGGAATATATGTGGTTAGGAGTATGGGAGAAGAATACCGATGCCATTCGATTCTATCAAAAGAATGGATTTACGAAGTTTGGCACACACCCTTACTATATCGGAAATGATAAACAAACTGATTGGCTTATGCGGGTTGAATTAAAAAAAGCCTCTCCAGCAATGGAGAGGCTTCAAAATGGTTAGTGCAAAAGTACTAAAATTGCATCGTTTTTTTTAAGACTGAATTCTTAAAAAGTCTGGCAAAAGTAAGGAATAACGGTGTTTAAGAGTTCTGTATCTGTAAGAAGTTTAAGATACAGGACTCATTTTTTGAACTTTAATATAGCTTGAAGGTGTTTGCCCAGTGAATTTCTTAAATGCAGCGTAAAAATTTGATTTTGACTTAAAACCACACTCCAACCCAATTGATTCAATGGTGTAATTTTTGAACTGCTCTGCAACCAGCATCTCTTTTGATGCTTCTATTCTTAAAGTGTTGATATAGTCATTAAAATTTTGATCACTATTTGTGTTGATCAATTGCGACAAATACCCTGGGCTTATATTAAACTTTTCCGCTATTTCGGATTGATTTAGGTCCATATCTAAATATCGTTGTTCCTCAATGATATAAGAATGTATTTTACGATACGTATTTGCACCGTTTTTTGAAACTGTACTAAATGAATTTTTGGGCTCCCCCCATAAGGTGGATCGGTATACACCAACATAACCCATGTAGTAGCCGGCAGTTGATACCATTAGAAAAAGAGTATAAATCAACCAAGTATGATCGATGTCGAATTGGATTAAAGAAATGGTAATAGAAACACCAATAATCCCTATTCCTGCTACTAGAGCTAAGAAAGACATATACCATTCCTGTTCTGGGTTTTTTTTCTTCCCTGTTTTAGTTGCCGGCGCATTAGTTTTAAGCATTTTATAAATATGATAACCGACAATTGCGTTAAACAAAAAAGAAATCCCATTGATATATAGCAATAAGCCGGGGGCATAATAATCAGGCATTTCAGCAATAGGCATTATACCATAATTGAAGAAGAAATGCACAAGGTGTAAAACAAAAACAAAGGCTACCGGAGTGAATAAATATAATGAGGTCGGAAAGCTTATATGTTTTCTAAAAATGACCTCATGGACATGTAAATAGAACATGGGTAATATTAACCATTGAATAGGAAGGTATAGCTTTCGAATAGCATTACTCTCTGATAAAAATTCCATATCGATTAAAATGTGCTGTACATTGCTCAGTGCAATAAAAACAACAAGTAACCCTAGAAATATATTACTTCTAATTCTTAGTTTTTTGAGCGTAAAAATGATGAAGGCAAAGATTAATCCTTGGATGGACCCAAGAATGATTAGGAGCTGAAAAATATTTAAATCAAATGTTTGCAATGAAATTAAAATTTGATTAACAGGTAAATCTTCGGGGTTTAAATATATAATATAACTTTAGCTATCTTAAAAAAAATAGAAAAATGACTTACAAAATAGTTCTATGGTTATTTTGCGCAAATTTTGCGGTTGCTCAAACCAATTATTACTTCCCTAAGCCTAATTCAACTTGGGAAGAAAAACTTCCTAAAGAAGTCGATGTCAGCCCAACAAAATTACAAATGGCTATAAGCTTTGCAGAAGAAAATGAATATTCAGGTTCGCGAGATTTGCGTATCGCTATTTTGAAAGGATTTGAAAGAGAGCCTTTCCATGAAATTTTGGGGCCAACGAAAAAGCGAGGTGGCCCAGCAGGAATGATTCTTAAAAACGGCTATGTGATTGCCAAATGGGGAGAGGTCAAACGTGTTGATATGACCTTTAGCGTAACAAAGAGCTATTTATCTACCATGGCGGGATTGGCAGAAGACAAAGGGTTAGTTGCAAGTACAAAAGACAAGGTGATCGATTATATATGGGATGGTACTTTCGACGGCGAACACAATTCAAAAATTACATGGGAACACCTACTTCAACAAAATTCGGCTTGGTCTGGCGAGTTATGGGGGGGTAAAGATTGGGCAGATAGACCTCCCAAAGAAGGTGGTATTGACGATTGGAAATTCGAAAAACCAAAAGAACCAGGTACGGTCATGGAATACAATGACGTTCGCGTTAATGTTCTGGCCTATTCGCTTACGCACGTTTGGCGCAAACCTATGCCTTTAGTGCTGAAAGAAAACATAATGGATAAAATAGGTGCTTCTACAACATGGCGCTGGCATGGTTACGAAAATGCTTGGACGGAGATAGATGGACTCAAAATGAAGTCGGTTACAGGAGGGGGTCATTCAGGAGGGGGAATCTTCATAAGTGCAGAAGATATGGCCCGTTTCGGCTTGCTTTTTTTGAATGATGGCAGATGGAAAGGGGAACAGATTATAAGCGAAAAATGGATTCAAAAAGCCACAACTCCTTCAAAACCAAATGTCAATTATGGATATATGTGGTGGCTCAATAAGAAGGGCAACCGTCATTGGGAAGGTCTTTCAGAGAATATTTATTACGCCGCAGGTTTTGGAGGCAACTTCATTGTCATAGACAAACAAAACGATTTAGTAGTGGTAACACGATGGCTTGAGCCCAGCAAAATAGGAGAGTTTATGAAGTTGCTGAATGAGGCTTTAGATTAGAGCTTATTCAATATCTCTGCAGCTTCTTGAAGCGTTTCTTCCTTTTTGGCAAAACAGAAACGGAGCATTCCGTCATTCCTATGGTTTAAGTTGAACTCAGATACTGGAATGCTGGCCAGTTTGTGTTCAAGAATAAGATGTTTTACCAAAGCATCATCACGTTCATCGCTAATATCGGAATAATCCAAAATTTGGAAAAAAGAACCTTGACTAGGGGTAAATTTGAAAAGCGAATTTTTAATTGCATCTAAAAAGAAATCTCGTTTTTGCTGATAAAAAGCACCCAGGTCTAGATAGTGACTTTCCGTTTTAAGATAAGTTGCGAGTGCGTGCTGAACGGGTCGCGGAACGCAGAAAACATTAAATTGGTGGACTTTCTGAAATTCTTTCATTAGCCCAGCTGGGGCGACGCAATATCCTATTTTCCAACCGGTGACATGAAAGGTTTTTCCAAAGGATGAGCAAACGATACTTCGTGTGGCTAAGTCCTCGAATCGCGATGCGCTTTGATGTACTTCTCCGTCGAAAATAATATGCTCATATACTTCGTCGCTCAATAGGATTATATTGGTGTCATGAAGAATTTCTTGTAATTGGAGCATGTCATTTTCAGAAAAAATACGACCAATCGGATTGTGCGGTGTATTGATAATGACCATTCTCGTTTTAGCACTTATTTTTGTCTTAAAAGCTTCCCAGTCAACTTGATAATTTGGAGCTTCAAGTTCTACATGAACAGTAATACCGCCATTCACCTCGATGGCTGGCTCGTAACAGTCATAAGCGGGTTTTAGAACAATTACCTCATCACCTACATGCACAAAAGCACTAATGGCAGTATAAATAGCCTGTGTAGCACCTGCAACCACTGTTACTTCCGTTTCAGGAGAATAATACCTGCCATGCTGTTTTTCGATTTTATCGGAAAGTACCTCGCGAAGTTCTGGTAAACCTTTCATACCTGCATATTGGTTATGTCCATCACGCATGGCTTTGCAGGCCAATTCGATAAGTTCTGGATCGGCTTCGAAGTTTGGAAAACCTTGTGACAAATCTATTGCATTATGTTTTCTGGCTAGGTCACCGACTATAGTGAAGATGGTAGTTTTGACATTCGGAAGCTTAGAATGAAATGATGATTTTAAGGGCATAGCAAAATTTATATCCTCTAAATTAGTTAATTAAGTTAACTAATTTAGATAGTCCTAAGTTTTTACAACAATTTATTAAGAAAATGTTTATCATTTTCTGCCTGCAACTGTCTTGCCAATGCATTGTCAAAAGCTATTTTTATAAGCTCACGAATCGCTTTTGAATTGGAATAAGTTAAACTATTTGTACGATATAGGACATCTCGAATTGTTGAGAAACTTACGTTTGTGATGGCAGCAACATTTGCAAAATCATCTTTGGTGGTATTCCTTCTCAGAATTATAGATAGTCTTTCATTAATTGGTTTTCCATACTCTTCTGGGTCAAACATTTTAGAGGATATCTTTAGGATTAGTATTCAGTTTATTAGCCGATGGGTTATTCCATTCAAAATATATATTTTCGTATTGTACAGTTAAATTGCGCATTTTGTTATATTTGTTTGTAATCGGATTACAATTATCTGTAATTTAATTACATGTATTACAAAATATGTAAGATTATTACGCAATATTACAATTTTATGTTTGTTTTAAAGCAACTAAGGCGGAAAAAAAAGATAAATCAGACAGATTTAGCACATGCTGTTGGGGTTAGTCTACGTACCATTCAATTGTACGAGAAGAAAAATGCCAATATCCCGATTAAGAATCTAACAAAAATTGCCAATTACTTTGAAGTTAGTATTGCAGAATTATACTCACACGAAGTAAATGAAGAGCAAGATATATACAAGTTAAGTTCAGCAACTTCAGATAGCACATTAACCGTCAAGAAGATAGATGCCAAAAAATGGATTGTCAATGCTCCCTTGGTGACGGTTAAAAAACTCCGTGACTATTGCCATGAAACTGAAAATCGAGAATTTTTAAAGAGCTTGCCGAGTTTAAGTTTTGTTGTTGAAAATATTGAATCCGGAACATACGTTGCCTTCGAAATTATGGGTAATTCCATGGAAAATGGTACAGCCGATAGCATTCCTAGTGGAGCAATAGTTCTTGCCAAAGAAATTTTACAGGAAGATTTGGAAATGAGAGGGAAAGTTAAAAACCCAAAGGCAATTATCATATTCGGAGAAAATATCCTATGTAAGGAAATTATAAACTATGATGAAAAAAGCAAACAGATTACTTGCCATAGTTTGAACACCTCCCCCGAGTATGCGGACTTTGAAATACCCGTTTCTGAGATAAAACAACTTTTTGAGGTAATAAAAAAGCAGACAGACTAATCTATTCCCATACCTTCTAAATGGACTAGTACTTGTTTGAGACAACTATCCAACTCTTTTTTTACAGCGGATTCCCAAAACCTGAAAACCGTGTAGCCAAGTCGTTCCAATTCAATATTGACCTCTTGGTCACGTTGCATGTTTCGCTCTATTTTGGCAATCCAGAATTCGCGATTGGTTTTTATTTTGGGTTTCTTTTCTTCCCAATTGTGACCGTGCCAGTATTCCCCATCTATAAAAATGACCGTTTTATATTTCTTAAGAACGATGTCTGGTCTGCCAATTAGATTCTTATAATCCACCAGGTAACGATATCCTTTGGCATATAAGGCTTTTCGAAATACAAGTTCAGGCTTAGTATTTTTACCTTGGATTTTACCCATAATCTTGGAACGTTCTGGGGTCGTATAGAAGCCTGATTCCTCATTAAAACGAGGGACTTTTATACGCTCTTCTGAATATTTCTTGGGCATGTATAAATGTATAAAAAGCATTCCTTAGGAAAAGAAATCTGGTCAATTTAACAAATCTTGCTACATTTTCATTTTGGTATAATCTGTACTTAAAATCTTTTACTTTTAAGGAACCAACTATCAATCATGAATAATAGGAATCCTCAGCAATTGATGTATATAAATCGCATCAATAAGGTGGTCGAGCATATTGATGAGAATTTGGATGCCGACCTTTCTTTGGAAAATCTCTAAAATAGCCTGTTTTTCGCCTTTTCATTTTCACCGTATTTTTTGCGCCTTACTTGAGGAGACACCAAATAATTATATTACCCGTAGACGAATAGAAAAAATAGCCGGCCGTCTTCTTTATTTAAGAAAGGACGATTTATTGACCAATTTGGCCTTGCAGTATGGCTTTAAGAGCATTCATTCTTTTTCCAGAAGTTTTCGGAAATTTTACGGAATTAGCGCATCTGAATTTCAAAAGAGAGGACAAAGCGAGTTTAGCAAGATTGGTAAAATGCAAAGCAAGAATGGTACAGAAAAGGTGTCATTTGAAAAATACTTTTACACCATTAATAATCTTAAAAATTGGTTAGAAATGAAAACACAAGTAGAAGTAAAAGAGATGCCAGAGCTAAAACTGGCACAAATTAGACACCAAGGTTCATATAGTGAAATTGGGAAGACCTTTGATAAGTTAATGAAGTGGGCCGGTCCACGGGGGTTACTTAATTTTCCAGAAACTAAAACTGCTGGTATTTATTATGACAGTCCTCGAGTTACTGATGCGTCAAAATTGCAATCGAGTGCGTGCATTACGATTGAAGACAACGTTGAGGTTTCAGGAGAAGTTAGTAAAATAACCATCCCGAAAGGGAAATTTGCGGTTGGACGATTTGAGCTTAAAATGAACGAATACGAACAAGCATGGAACAGTATGTCGCTCTGGGTACCTGAAAATAATTTCGAAATCCGAGATGGGCATTATCATGAAATTTATCATAATGATGTCAACCAACATCCTGAGGGTAAATTCATTGTAGATATTTGTATTCCTGTAAAATAGGGTTAACAAAAAATCCCAAACTCCAATTATTGGAATTTGGGATTTTTATATTAAGATTTATACAATTTATCCTTTCAAACTTGCCTTGTAATACTCCTTATTCATTCGAGCAATATTCTCCAACGAAATTCCTTTTGGACATTCCACCTCACAAGCACCTGTGTTTGTGCAGTTACCAAAACCTTCTATATCCATTTGGCGTACCATATTTTGAACACGCTCAGTAGCTTCTACTTGCCCTTGTGGCAATAGGGCAAATTGAGATACTTTAGCTGAAGTAAATAACATGGCGCTGGCATTTTTACAGGCCGCAACACAAGCGCCGCAACCAATGCAAGTAGCTGAATTAAATGCGGTATCGGCAATATCTTTACCTATAGGAATTGCATTTGCATCTAATGTATTTCCTGAGGTATTTACTGAAACAAAACCACCAGCCTGTTGTATTCGGTCAAAAGCACTTCGGTCTACAATCAAATCTTTTATTACCGGAAAAGCTTTGGCTCTAAATGGCTCGATTACAATGGTATCTCCATCATTAAAGCTTCTCATGTGCAGTTGGCATACCGTTATCAATCTATCTGGGCCATGTGGCTGTCCGTTGATTTGCATTGAGCAAGTTCCGCAAATACCTTCGCGACAATCATGGTCGAACTCTATGGGCTCTTCTCCTTTATTGATTAATTGTTCGTTTAGTACGTCTAACATCTCTAAAAAAGACATGTCTTCCTCAATACCCTTTAGAGGATACTCAACCATTTGACCTTTAGACGTAGCATCTTTTTGACGCCATATTTTTAGATTCAATTTCATAGCCTCTTATTTATAACTTCTTGTTTTCAGTTCTATGTTTTCGTACTTCAACTCCTCTTTGTGTAAAACAGCATCCTTAGGTTCACCCTTGTATTCCCATGCTGAAACAAATTTGAAATTTTCATCATCACGAAGTGCTTCTCCTTCTGGTGTTTGATATTCCTCACGGAAATGTCCACCACAAGATTCATTTCTGGTTAATGCGTCCTTTGCAAACAGTTCACCAAGCTCTAGGAAGTCGGCAACACGCCCTGCTTTTTCAAGTTCTTGGTTTTTCGAATCTGGGCTTCCGGGTACGCGAACATTCTCCCAAAAATCAGCTCGTAAAGCTGCAATTTCATCTATTGCTTCCTGCAAATCCTTGGCATTACGGCTCATCCCACATTTGTTCCACATGATTTTACCTAATTTCTTATGGTAATAATCAACGGAGTGTTCGCCTTTTCCTTCCATTAACTTCTCAATGCGATCTCTAACATGTTTTTCCGCTTCGTCAAACTCAGCAGTTTCTGTTGAAATAGCACCTGTTCTAATATCGTCAGATAGAAAATCACCAATGGTATACGGTAATACAAAATAGCCATCCGCCAAACCTTGCATCAATGCAGAAGCACCTAAGCGGTTCGCGCCGTGATCGCTAAAATTCGCCTCACCAGCTGAGTAACATCCGGGAATGGTAGTTTGAAGGTTATAATCAACCCAAAGTCCGCCCATGGTATAATGTACCGCAGGATAAATCATCATAGGTGTCTTATATGGATTTTGATCTACGATTTTTTCGTACATCTGAAAAAGGTTTCCATATTTGGCTTCGATGACTTCTTCGCCCAATGCGCGGATAGTTTTGTCATCGGCATTTTTCATTCCTGAGGTTAAGGCTTTTTCTGTTCCGTAACGCATGATTGCCGCACTGAAATCTAAGTAAACAGCTTCTCCTGTTTTATTGACTCCGAAACCAGCATCGCAACGCTCTTTTGCAGCTCTTGAGGCTACATCTCGCGGCACTAAGTTTCCGAAGGCAGGATATCTTCTTTCTAGGTAATAATCACGTTCTCCTTCGCCAAGTTGGGTCGGTTTTAATTTGCCTTCTCGGATAGCTTGTGCATCTTCAAGACGTTTTGGAACCCAAATACGACCATCATTTCGTAATGATTCTGACATCAACGTCAATTTTGATTGATGGTCTCCAGAAACAGGAATACAAGTGGGGTGAATTTGCGTAAAACAAGGGTTGGCAAAGAAAGCACCTCTTCGATGCGCACGCCATGCGGCCATTACATTACAGCCCATCGCATATGTGGATAGGAAAAACAGATTTCCATAACCTCCAGTGGCTAATACTACTGCATGTGCAGAATGACGTTCGATTTCTCCGGTCACTAGGTTACGCGCAATAATACCTCTCGCTTTTCCATCAACCTTGACCAAGTCGAGCATCTCATGTCTCGTATGGGATTTTATCTTTCCCCTTTTGATTTGACGATTCAAGGCAGCATAGGCGCCTAATAGTAATTGTTGACCTGTTTGCCCTTTGGCGTAAAAAGTTCTAGATACCAAAACACCGCCAAAAGAACGGTTATCTAACAGACCTCCATATTCTCGTGCAAAAGGAACTCCTTGAGCAACACATTGGTCAATGATATTCGTAGAAACTTCAGCCAAACGATACACGTTTGACTCACGAGACCGATAATCACCGCCCTTTACAGTATCATAGAAGAGACGATAAACACTATCGCCATCACCTTGATAGTTTTTAGCTGCATTTACACCTCCCTGAGCAGCAATTGAGTGCGCTCGACGAGGAGAATCTTGATAACAAAATGTCTTTACATTATAACCCAGTTCTGCCAAGGTAGCTGCCGCAGAGCCTCCAGCCAAACCCGTACCGACAACGATGATGTCGATGTTTCGCTTGTTCGCAGGATTGACAAGGTCAATGTGATTTTTATGATTAGTCCATTTATCGGCCAATGGCCCTGCTGGAACTTTTGAATCCAATATGCCCATACTTAATGTGTTATTGGGTTAAGGTGATGATAGATTGCGATTAGAATGAATCCTAATGGAATTGCAATCGCGTATACTTTAGTAAATGTTTTTATTGCCGAGGAATATTTGTTGTTTACGCCCATGGTTTGAAAAGACGAGGCAAAACCATGCAATAGATGCAAGGCCAAAAGAACAAAAGAAATGATGTATAAAACGGTTCGCCATATAGGCTCAAACTTATGCACCGTTTCTTCCAGGTATCTTGTGGCATTTTCGGGGTTATCCCCAAAATATTTATAGGTCATTTCTGGAAACCAGAAATCATAGAAATGAAGCCCTAGGAAAGCCAAAACCACAGCACCTGAAATCAGCATGTTTCTTGAAATCCAAGAAGCGTTCGCACTTCCTTTATAACTAGCATACTTCACGCCACCCCTAGCAGCACGGTTTTGAAGTTCTAGCATAAACCCCATTACAAAATGAACGATTACACCTAGTATCAATATAGGTTGAAGCACATATTGCACTAGTGGATTATACCCCATGAAGTGCGACCATGAATTAAAGGTGTCAGGCGCAATTACGGAGGTTACATTTATTACAAAATGCTGCCCGAGAAAGAAAACCAAGAAAAGACCTGAGAGGGCCATGACTACTTTTCGGGCAAGTGAAGATTTTATCAATGCACTCATTAGTTGTGTATTTAGCGGTACAAAAATACTGTAGAACCGAGTTATTAACAAACTTTAGAGTGCTTTAGTATGTTATTTGGATTGAATTTAAGCAAACCGCTGCGTTTGTTGAATTAATAGATGTTTTAGGCTTAAAATGATGAATGAGGTTTAAACAAAAAGCAGCACTCGAAAAATGCTGCTTTTTTAGATTTAAGGAACGCCACTATTTTAATCCTTAGTCAAAAGTCAAATCATCGATGGTATATGGGTCAATTGGAGTGAGAGTCCAAACATCTGATAAGCCCGTAGAGTTGTCATTATTCGAGCCGCCAATAATCCAAAATTTATTTTTGAAATAAACGGAAGAGTGCCGGGCTCTTTCGGGAAAGTTTAAACTCGCTTTGGCTTTCGACCAATTATTACCATCATCGGAATACAGAATATGGTTAGATGGTGTCCCATACCCAGAAGTATTCGGAGCCACATAATCCCCAGCTAATAGATACATTTTTTTATTATCCGTGACCAATTGATGTTGTATATATTTTGGAATACCAGTATTGTACTTTTCCCAGTTTAAGCCATCAGAAGTACTTGCTATTACAATATCATCATCCCAAGCTAAGTGGGTATAACCACCAATCAACCAAAGCTTATTGTCAAAAACCATGGCTTGATTACCAATCAGATCATGACACGATATATTTGCATCTACGTTTTGCCAATTGATACCATCACTACTTTTTTGAACAGCTTTACTGAAAGTGGGATTGTCTGAAAAGCCACCAAACACCCAAATTTCATCTTTAAAAACAGTAGCTCCAAAATCCATTCTTGACTGAAGATAGCCTCCTTGCCAAGTTTGGTGCATCATTTCCCATTCTATTCCATCAGAAGAGGACCAGACTTCATTATAGAAAGACATATCGTTAACATGTTTTCCATAGTTGTGATTAGGTGTGCCCCCTATTACCCAAATTTTGTTTTTAAAAACTACCGCAGAATGACCCCTACGAGGGTAAAAAACGGAACGTGTCTTGACTGTATTCCATTTAACACCATCACTACTATTCAAAATAGTATTACTTGCCTTGCCGTTCTTATGCCCACCTATGACCCAAATCTTGTCTTTAAAAACCACAGAGGCATGATCATGAATAGGGTTTAGATTATTTTCACTAATTAATTGCGCCTGCAAAGTTTCACTTTCTACTTCAAAGGAGGTTTTAAAGGAGGCTGACTTTTCGAGTATTGGTAGATTTTGGTCTTCTCCCAAATCACTTTTTTGACAAGCTGTTAAGGCAAAGAAAATTACCGAAACACCAATTTTAAGTATTGTTTTCATCTTTTATTGAGTTATATTAAATTTTCCTATTCTGGAATGCCAAAATGTGCAATGATTTCTTCGTAGCTCATCTTGGTATATTCAGGGATTGTAGATTTACCGCTCAAAGGAGTTCCACCAGGAATAACAACATATCGGTATTGTTCAATGAATGTAGCATCTCCCAAAGAGCCTCCGTCTAAAGATGATGCGGCAATTCTTATTCGCCCAGGATTGTTTTTGATGCTGAAAGAATAGTGTTGTTGAATATTGGCCGCAAGAATCAATGGCAGCACGTAGGTAGTGGTATTGATTTGTCCGCCACCTGCTTGAATTCTTCTTCCATAAACGAGTACAGTTCCTGTATTGTGTATTGCGGCAGAGAATTCAGGAAAATCAATATCAAAGGTTTGACCCGTTCCAACAATATTGCTTCCTAACTCAGTTGGGATCCAACTTGAATAAATGACGTTGGCAGTACCCGGATTGCCTTGCGGTCCTTGTGGGCCCTCTGGCCCTTCTGGTCCTTGAGGTCCGGTAGACCCTTGATCACCTTGTTCTCCTTCTGGTCCAGCTGGCCCTTGTTCTCCCTGTGGCCCCTGTTGGCCCTGCTCTCCTGGTTGCCCTTGAGGCCCAGCAGGTCCTTGGTCGCCTTGAGGGCCTGGCACTCCTAAAGCTTCCCCATCTTGACCTGCTGGCCCTTCTGGTCCAGCGATACCTTGTTCACCCATAGGGCCTTGTGGGCCAATAAGTCCTTCAACTCCATCGTCTGTGCAAGCCATAAAAAGACTGGCAATAATAACGATACTCATAAAACGATTCATTAATTTCTTTGTTTTCATTGTTCTCTGTTTTAAAAATTAAATATTCTTTAAATCCGGCGGAATCAAATCTGATCTTCTAAAAGGTTCATTGATTAATTGTCTCTAATTCTAGTAGTATGGGCACCAAAAACCACTGGTAGGTCTTCGGTAATGTTGTTCGATCTTCCAGATTCACCCCCATAATCTTCTACGGTAAATCGGAAAGTTCCATTGGTGACCACATTTCCTTGAGTTGTAAGAGTGCCAGTTATAATGCTTCCCGATAATGGGTCGTTTGGACTACCATGCCATTCCAATGAGGTAGAACCCGTCAACTCTGAAAAGTTCCATTCGCCGTGCAATGAAGGGTCAACTACCATACTGCCAGAGTGAACGCTGTACCAACCCATGTGATCCATACCACCTTCATCATTGCCGAAAAATGTGAATTCATAGGTCACCCCAACCCTTAACATTAAGGTGATGCTGTTGAAATTAGTATTCTGGGTAAAGGTGTGATCAAATCCATCGCCGATAATTCTGAAAGAGAAAGTGGGCGGGTCAGGATCTTCAGGTGGTACTTCAACAACGCAGCTTTGTATAACTATTACTAAAAATGCCAGAAATGACATGGAAATAATTGTTTTGAACATACTTTTTCTAGTTTTCATAATTTTATTTTTAAGGATTAATCTCTACAAACCTAGGCGCGATTTGATTTCAGAGTGTCCCGAATATTTAAGATTGAAAGAATCAGGACGCAATTTAAAAAGCTGATTTACAGATATATACATGCAAATTTTACCATTTGTAGTAAAATGGCTACTGTTCATCATTCATTTCTTGCCATACATACAAAAACGCTAAAAAAGGCATAATGGATAAGGACTACCTAAGCTGAAAGTTGTAATTCTTTTGTCATTGAGGGTAAAAGATTTCTCTTGTCTTACAGTTTTGAGTTGTTTACTTCATTTATTGTTAAAGGAAGAAAAATCCAACCTTCGGTTCTGTTAGCACACCATATGAAGAATAGCAGGTCTAGATTCTTTTTTATTTGTAAATCGGAGAAGAAATCAGGAGACTAAAAGACGCTTTTCCCGATATTCGGATGGGGTAAGGCCTGTATGTTTTTTAAAGGAAGAATAGAAAGCCGACTTCGAATTGAAACCTGCCTCAAGACCTATAGCAACGTTCGTGTAACCCGTAAAATCCGAATCTGTAAGCATGTATTCAGCATCTCGAATTCGATATGAATTAATGAAATCTGAGAAGTTGCTGTTACTTAATTTATTGACTAGCTGAGAAAGATATGGCCCGCTAATATTTAGTTTCTCGGCAACCGCTGTGAGGCTCAATTCCGGATTTTGATAAATCTTTCCCTTTTCTAGCAAAAGGCACAATTGTTTGTAGTATGCATTATCATCAGTAATTTCTGCAGTGGATTTTCTTGACAACAAACCCAGTTTTGTAGCTGTCAACTTGGCAATAAGTTGAAAAAGGAAAAGATGGCGTTCTTGAAAAAAGCCTTTTACAGAGTGCTCGGAATCCAGAACACCAAAAACTTTGTCCTCATAAATAATAGGCACGGCCAGTTCCGATTTGCGTGGAAGATCATCCTCAATATAGCGAGGATCTTTTGAGAGGTCATTGATAAGTTCCGAGTTCAGGGTTTGGGCAACAGTGCCCACGATTCCCTTTCCAATTGGAATTTCAATAGGGCTAAGTATTTTTCGCTCTCCTATATTTTTATTACCGTACGCCGCTTTTTGAATTAGTTTTTTACGTTCTGAATCTATAGAATAGATGACACAATCTTCTAAGTTCAATTTTGATATGCAATTTCCAACAATGTCCCATAAAATGTCCTTTGTATTGTTTTTATCAAAAAGAGAGGTGGCAAAATACCCTAAAATAGCTGTGGTTTCGAATTGACTTCCCTCTATAGCTTCCAATTCATTTGGTGTAAAGAGGGTACCCAAACCTTGTATGCCAAGTTCTTGTGCAACAGTATGCAATGAAGCTTTTTCTGCACTTTTTTTAAGGCTCACTTTCCTTAGGTGTTTAGTACCCAAAAAGCAAAAACAATAATAGAAGCTTATGAAGAAAATCCATAATGGGTAATAATAGGAATGCCCAGATGCATTCGCATTAATTTTTAAATAGAGAATGGTGCTTACCCACAATAAGCACAAAACCACCAAAGTAACGTATATACCCTTTAGCCAATTCGTTTTCTTCATTACAATTTGATATGGAAGATTACCAAAACTTCTTTCGTAATTATGGATGGTCCTATAATTCCATATGCCAAGTAATAATGAAAAGCCAACGGCTAGGTTTTCATCTATTTCAGCAACTATAAAAGCAACTGTTTGTTTCGATAGAAAGGCGTAATCAAAGAATACATTTACTTTAAAGAGGGTATAGAGGAGCAAGAAAGTGGTGAAAGGAAGTAGAAGTAGAAGACGATTTTTTTTAAAGGCATCCATTCGTCCTAAATAGGAAAATGTAAATGCCGTAAACAAAACGGGACTTAGAAATTGAAAAGGAATATAGAGAAGTAATAACCAAGGAAATCTATTTGTTAGTCCAATATCAATCAGAATTACTTGAATAATAACCAAGTTCGCTAAGATGGTAAACCATCTCAAATACACCATTGTTCGATTGTACTCCAAACGAACCAATTTGAAAATCGAAATAAAAATAATTAGGGAGGAAGAAACTAAAATCAAAATATTAAAAACGTTCCAACTCATGTGCAGGCTGTTTTTTACGGTTTTCTATTGTCAAAATTATACTAGCGAATAATTGAAACATTGGTCATATGTAACAAAGTATGCAAGAAACGTAACGGTTCAATAGATTTTAATATGTATTATAAAACACTGATTATTAGAACATTATGTATAAAAAGAATATGCTATTGTATATCTGGACTTATTTCTTGTATAAATGGGAATTAAAACAAAGTGTGGCCAATTTCTTTACAACGAATTGTTGTTATCGTATTTTTTGACCGATATTTAGGAACAAATTCTACAGCCAAGTAAACACTAACCATGGATATTGGACTTCTTTCTGTCAGTATGAACGTCTATTCTACCAAAAGAATAGCTGAAGAGGCTGAAAAATTAGGTCATTATATTGAGCGAATCGACCATACCAAATGTGTGGTAAAACTAGGCAAGGGAAAACCTCAAATATTTTATTTAGGAGAGAATATAACCAATGAATTTGATGCTGTTATACCCAGAATTGGTACAAAAGTAACACGGCATGGTGCTGCAATTGTAAAGCAATTTGAAATGAACGGAATTTTCAGCACCGCACGTTCATTGAGTATTACAAGAGCGCGAAACAAAGTTCGAACACTACAAATAATGGCTCGAAAGGGTATTCCTATACCAGAAACGTTATTTGCAATCAACCCTGATAATATTAGTGAACAAATTGAAATTCTCGGCGGTGCTCCTGTCATCATCAAACTTCAGGAAGGTACCCAAGGTTTGGGTGTGATTTTAGCTGAAACTCAAAAATCGGCCAAATCAATTATTGACACCTTTTATAAAATGGATACGAGTATTCTTATTCAAGAATACATTGAAGAATCTAATGGGGAAGACATCCGTATTTTTGTGGTTGGCAATAAAATTGTAGCAAGTATGAAGCGTTCTAGCGAAGTAGGCGAGTTTCGCTCAAATGTTCATCGAGGAGGAAATACTGAGGTTATCAAACCAAGTCCGAAAGAACAGCAAATCGCCTTAAATGCTACCAAACATATTGGCCTTGGTGTTGCAGGAGTTGATTTGATTAGATCTAAAAAAGGCCCCCTATTGATTGAAGTAAATGCTTCCCCAGGTTTACAGGGCATTGAAGCTGCAACTGGAGTGAATATTGCAAAGGAAATAATATTATATGTGGAACGAAATGGACGTCGTAGAAGAAAATAAGGATATTGTTGTTGGTGGGCAAACGGTTTCTCCTGGAGAAGACAAACTACTTAAAATAAGCATTGACCGCCTGCCTACGGGTACCCTGATTGACATTCCAGTCTACGTTTTCAATGCTAAAAAACCAGGTCCAACGATTTTAGTTCAAGCCGGATTACACGGTGATGAAATCAATGGCATTGAGATTGTACGCCGTATGCTGGCAGAAAAACGATTTAGAGTCAAAAAAGGTGCTGTCATCGCGGTTCCTATTCTAAATATCTTCGGATTCATACATTTTTCCAGAGATGTTCCTGATGGAAAAGACGTCAACCGAAGTTTTCCAGGAACTAAAACAGGCTCGATGGCCAGTAGGATGGCATATCATTACGTTACCGAAATCATGCACCAAATAGATTACGGGATTGATTTGCACACAGGAGGAGGGCAGCGGCATAATTTCCCACAGATAAGATATACCGCTGAGGATGAGAAAAGTGCAGAGTTGGCTGAGGTTTTCAATGCTCCTATTTCCTTCCCCTCAAAGTTGATTAAAGGTTCCTTTCGAAACGCCGCCTTTAGAATGAACAAACCAACCGTGGTATTTGAAGCGGGAGAAAGTATGCGTTTTGATGACTATTCCATTGTGGAAGGTATGCAAGGCATTTCGAATGTTTTAAAACACTTTGGAATGATTGCCGATATAGTGCCCAAATATGTTGAACGAAACAAAACGATTCACCTAAACAGTAGGAGGTGGTTACGAGCTCCAACTGCAGGGATGTTTATTCCCAAGGTTACCAATGGCAGTGAGATTTCTAAAGGACAGGTTTTAGGTATTATTACGGATACTTTCGCTAAACGAACCAAACAAATCAAGGCTCCATTTGATGGCTATATCTTTTGTGTTAACCACCAAGCGGTAGTCAACCAAGGTGAGGCCCTTTTTCATGTGGGGATGGTTTAAAATTCATTTGAAATCGAATTCAAAATACACGCTTCAAACCGACTCATCGGTCTGTTTACGCATGCTTTTTACCGATGAACGCCCATTTTGTAACGTTTTATCGATGTTTCACAAACAGAAACCGGATTTACTTTTTTATGAGAGCTATATTAATAACAAAAAACCGACCATATGGTCGGAAGGCTGTATTATGGTTATTAAAAGGAAGACGATTGAATTTTATCAAAAACAGTGTTAAACGAACACCTTTTTAGCAGTTATTTTTTCAACACTCCAATTAATAGCCTCCTCTAAATCAGTAAACTTTCGAATGGACTTGCGAAAGAACAACCTTTCAAGATAAAGGCTCACTACATTTCCTTTAGTATACCCAACTACGGAGTAGAAATTTAGTTGGTGCCTATTTTTAAAGAATTTAATCCAATCGGTTGGTACAACATAATAGCTGTTGATTCGATTTGATATATAAGCGATTTGTGCATCTTTACCCAAGACCTCGTGTGCAGCTTGTATAACCTTTTGGGCCATGTTCCAATTGAATATCACACCATCTTTCATTTCCGAAATCACGAGACCATCAAAGAAGTAGAAGATACCAAATTCGAATTCACGTACTTGCCGTATATTCTTGAAGAAGTCGATGTTTTTGACACTTTTCATTATCAAAAAGGAATGTTTAGTGGGGTGCAAATATATAAATTGTTCGATTCAACGAGTGAAAAGGGCTACTTTTTCATGCTTTTTCGAGAGTTTGACTTTTCGGCAGAGGGAAAATCTTCAGGAATTTCTTGTGTAACACCACCTGTTGCCGCCCATTCGACGCCGCGGAGCATAGTTGTAACAAATCCAATACATTCAACAGAGTAGTCGGCATGTCCCATGATATTATGGAAAATACGCCCTTCTCCGTAAGATATGGTCATCAATGCTGGTTCATGGCGCCCTGTACCCTTATTATTGGGGTCAGCATAGGCGGTCGCTAAAATCTCCATATTTTCAGCTGGGCCTCGCAAGCTGTTATATAATTCGTCTTTGGTATGCATCCAAATCTTGGGCATACCTTTGGTTATGGGGTGTTCAGCATTTCGAACTTGCACTTGATATTCGCTTTGCGGGCCGTGAGCACCACCATTTCCGGGAGAATCATCACGAATAAGTTCACCAGCATCATTGTAATACACATAGGGACCATCTTTTTCGGTGCGGTCGCCCCAACCGCCAAGGCCAATCATTTTATTATAGGCTTCCCATTTTGGAAAAGAGTTGTCTGCTGCATGAAAAACTACTAATCCACCACCATTTTCCATGTAGGTTTCAAGTGCTTTTTTGGTCGTTTCGGGCCAATCGGCAGCATTCCATCCAAAATTGGAGATAACAACATCATATTTGGAGAAATCAGGATTGAAATCAGGATCAGCTGTGGGTTTATCCATTGCAATAGTTGCTGGTAACTCCTCAATAGGGAATTCTGCGATGAATTCCTCTCCTTTCCAAGTATACCCTGAACGTATTACATTAACAGAAAATAGAGTTGTCTCTTCCAAATAGCTCTTGAGCATTACGGTGATTTTTGGCCATTGTTCATGATTGTTTTGACCATCAACAATGAGTACTTTGATTTTTTGGTTTTCCTGTGCCTTAACTTCATTGGCATCAATAGAAAGAAAAATGATAAGCAGGACAAATGTTAAGCGTCTCATGGCGTATTGTTTAGAATTTTAAATGTAGTGTTTACCTAAGATAATAACAACTAGGTCTTTTCCTGTATAGGAATCCATACTTCTTCTTCGGAGCTTGGACTATTATTTTTATACTTCTTTCCCAGTAATTCAAAGTGAGGTCTGTTATCTAACTCATAAGCTGATTGCGGCAACCAAGTAGTAAAAATGAACTGAAATGTTTTCGGAAACTCACTTACAGCTCCTTTATGAATGAAAACGGCGTAAAGGCCAGATTCAATGCTGAAAGGCAAAAAATCATTTGGTAACAGGTCATGATTTTCCACTTCAATAGCGGCCCATTTGGTGAATTCAGTATTCGGGTTGAAGTTTTCGAAGTAAAGCAATTCATCATACACCTGAATCGAATATAAATCTGTGCCGACTGTATTTTTGATTGCATTCCTGTCCAACATAAAACTACGCCATAATTGATGGGTTTTATTTTTGGCTAAAGACATTCGCAGCGATTTACCGATTAAGGTCTTCTGTGGTAATTCTTCAATTCTTACTTCCAATTTTACTCGATTTCGAATTCAACTTTCTCTTTGGCTCCACCACTATTAATTTCCACAACATAATTTCCTTTGGGTAGATATGTTTTTCCGTTTTTAGCCTCTTTGAGTTCGGTTTTATGTTTTTTCAAGTAGTTCAATTTGCCTGCTTTTGAAAAGGCTACGTCGTAAGAAAGTATATTTAAGCCCTTAACGGCATCAATTTGGGTTTTGCTGACGATGATACCATCTTCTGTTTTGATTTGTGCATCGATAGCACCTGCCTTTCCGCAATAAAAAGTCACATCTAAGCCAGGTGTTTGCGGTTTGCCCCAAGTGCTCCATGAACGGCCCCAACGTGAAGAATGCCTAATATTTTCAAGTTTATAGGCATGTAAATCTTTTCCCATAATTTCAGGAGTCATTTGCTGTAAAGTCGAAATATCAGCTTTGTAAATGCTTCGTCCGTGGGTACCTACTAATAGATGTTTGGCTTCAGGCTGAATGACCAAATCATGTACAGCTACATTAGGCATCCCATTTTGGAAGGCTTCCCAAGATTGGCCACGGTTGTGAGAGACGTAAAGTCCGTTATCTGTTCCAACAAACAATAGGTTTTCATTCTCAGGATCTTCTAAAATCACATTAACTGCTGAGGTTGGAATATTAGCGGAAATACTTTTCCAAGTTTGGCCGTAGTCCTCGCTTACATAGACGTAAGGGGTGAAATCATCCCATCGGTATCCATTTAAAGTGGCATACACACGTTCTTTTTTATGTTTAGATGCGGCAACACGACTCACCCACATATCTTTTGGAAAAGCATTGGATACATTCGTCCAGCTTCCGCCACCATTTTGGGTTACTTGAACCAAACCGTCATCGCTTCCCGTATAAATCAATCCGAATTTGAAAGAAGATTCAGAAATCGTTGTTAGCGTTCCATAGGCGACATTTCCCTTTTTTCCACCTTGGGTCAAATCATCAGAAATGGCTTCCCAGTCATCACCTTGGTTTAACGAACGATGTAATTTATTCCCCCCCAAATACAAAATATCTTGATTGTGAGTAGATAATAAAATTGGAGTCTGCCAATTAAAACGATATGGGGCTTCGCCCAATTCATGCTTAGGCTGAATGTACTTGCGCGCCTTACTTTCCTTGTTGATTCGAAAGTAATTTCCAAATTGATAACCAGTGTAAACTATGTTGTGATTTCGGCTATCGATTTGGACTTGCATGCCATCTCCCCCCATTATTGACTCCCAAGGGTTTTGTCCTGTTTGGTGCCAACGGCTATTGGTAGCCGCATTATGAGGCCCCATCCAAACCCCGTTATCTTGTAGTCCACCATATACATGATAAGGTTCTTGATTATCGACATTGATAGCATAAAACTGTCCAACGGATGTAGAATTCAATTTCGTCCAGTTTTTACCATCGTCATAGGTCATGTTGAGTCCGCCATCATTTCCGTTTAATAAATGACCCTGTTTTTTTGGATTCACCCAAAGTGCCTGATGGTCCGAGTGTACATTGTCACCATTTATTGATGTAAAGGTTTTGCCACCATCGTCAGATTTGATAATCGGTACACCTTCTAGATAAATTTTATTGACGTTTGAGGCATCCACACGAATCTCCCCAAAATAATACCCGTAGCTATAATAGAGGTCATCGATATAATTTTCGTTCATTTTCTCCCAAGTTTCTCCGCTATTCGTACTGCGATACACTTCCGCTCCAATTACCGGAGTATCAAATAAAGCCGAATTTGCATTCTCAAGATATTTAGCCAAATCAGCTGGTTTGACGGCGCCGCTACGCACCATTTGCTTTACGTTTTCCGCTCTGTATTTCTCCTGAAAATTGTTGCTTTTGAGATAGGTATTGAGCTTTTTATCCTCCAGTTTTAGAAAGTCGGTGGAGGACATGGTTTTGAAATCATCTTTGGTTAGGCCTTCGGATTTTTTCTTTCTTTCTTTGGATTTTTCACGTCTGAATTGACTGTCGTGAACCGCATAAACGGTAGTATCGTCAAAAACGGCAAGTCCAATTCGACCGACACCTTCTCCTGTGGGGAAACCACTTTCAGCGGTTGAAATTTTATTCCAAGTAGAACCCCCATCGATACTTTTATAAATACCGGAAGCATTTCCGTTACCAATAAAATCCCAAGCTTTACGGTCTTTTTGCCAAGCGGAGGCATACATAATGTTAAAGCTGTTTGGAGAATGGGCGACATCAATTATACCTGTTCCATTGTCGATGAACAGTGTTTTTTTCCATGTTTTTCCTCCATCAATGGTTTTATAAATGCCCCGCTCTTCATTAGGAGAATACAAATGCCCAGTGACGCCGACGACTACCTCATCTGGGTTTGTAGGGTTTATGACAATGCGGCCAATATGATGTGAATCGGTCAAACCCATATTTTGCCAGGTCTTTCCTTTATCGGTTGATTTTAGGATTCCGACGCCCGCGTATGAGGAGCGTGAAGAATTGTTTTCCCCTGTTCCAACCCAAATCGTTCCATTTTTCCAATCTACAGCAATGTCTCCAACATTTTGTGTTTCTGAAGTGTCGAGAACAGGTGTAAAAGATGTTCCGTTGTTATTCGTGTACCACAATCCGCCTGAAGCATAGCCTACATAAAATTCCGTAGGGTTTTCAGCATTAACATCCACATCAACCACACGACCACTCATTACCGTAGGGCCAATGTTTTTCAAAGGAATGTTCTGCACTAGCGAGTTCGCCAGCATTTGTTTTTTCTGCTGTAAGGCGGTTTCCACGTTTTGTGCTTTAGTGGCCGAAATTTGTGCAAGACTTAGTGTTGAAAAAAGAAAAAATGAAGTTAGTAAGAGGTATCGCATAGTTTTCAAGAAATTAGTCATGGGAAGTTAGTAAAACTTGCCAAGAAACCTTTAGTCTAAGGTAATTTAAGAGAGAATGCCACTTTATGAAATCAATAATTTCCTATTTAAATATCCTCTACTTTGACAATTTAAATAGAACAAAATTGTAATTCTCCTTAATATTTTGTTAATTTATTGATACATAATCAACTAAACTAATTTAAAATGGAAGAGTATTTACCGTTAATCGTTCAACTTGTATCGGGAGGCCTTGGAGGTATTACCGCTGGAAAATTGTTAAAAAACTTGTCTCTAGGAACAGTCGGAAATGTCATATCCGGACTTGTTGGAGGTGGTATCGGAGGTCAACTTCTGGGGATGTTAGGTCTTGGAGCTGGAGCAGCAACAGGAACTGATATGTCTGGAGCCGCAGAAGCTGCTGGAGGAATGGATATGTCTAGCATTCTAGGAAGCGTCGCAGGAGGCGGTGTCGGTGGTGGCGTTATCATGGCAATCATTGGTGTCATCAAAAATGCGATGTCAAAATAACGAAGTAAACAAGTAATAATCAACCCGCCCAGTTTTTCGAAACGGGTGGGTTTTTTAATGCCTTTTATGGAATGAACTATATTTGGAAATTATGAAATACTTCTTACCAATAATCGGGACTCTTATTTTTACGGGCTGCACGGCTCAAGAGACTTATGAAATTGGTGAAATCAAAACCCCCAAGGGAGATATTTTGATTTGGTTGCATGATGAAACACCTAATCATAAAGCCAGTTTCATACAATTAGCAAAAGAGGGGTATTGGGATTCACTGACTTTTAATCGAGTAATCCCAGATTTTGTTGCACAAGGCGGATGCCCCGATACTCCTGAAGGGTTCAATGACCCAGATTATTTGTTAGCCCCAGAGTTTGTGGATAGATTGACCCATGAATATGGCGCTTTGGGAGCTGGTCGCGATGGAAATGCCGAAAAGCTTTCGGCACGTTGTCAGTTTTATATTGTTCAAAATAAGGAGGGGGAACATCGATTAGATGGAGATTATACCGTTTTTGGTAAAGTTATCAAGGGCATGGAAATCATCGATGCCATTGTTGCTGTGAAGCGTGACTCTATAAATCAACCTTTGACTCCAATATCCCTAGATGTTAATATTATTTCAATGGAAGAGAAGGAACTGAAAATATTATACAACCCTCAATAACTCAAAACACAGTTAAGATTTTATCTTCTCCCCACCCTGAATTTGTAATTCACTTTTTTTGATTTGGCTATTCAATTTTGGGACTTCCACTTTTATAAAATTTTCGAATTTTTTATTAGCATTTTCAAGACGTTTATTGAATATTCCGTAGACTTCTCGCTGTTGGTCTGTTGGTTTAAAATCTGCGCCAAAAGCTCCTATGTCACTGGCTAAAGCACTCAGTCTTCCGTATAATCGCATTGGGGAACGAAAGGCATCTTCACGCGCTCCGGTCAATTGAATATCATATAGAGTTCCCGCAATGGATTGAGCAGAGTTGAAAAGTGCTCTTGCCTTTTTCTTATCCGAAGCTTTTTTCAACTTCGGAATGATTTCTTGCAGTTCACTTTTAATATCCTCAATACTATTAATCATGGTAACGCCGATATTTATGGCATCGCGAAGTTCCAACGAAAAAGTCACCTGTTCTTTGATATCTTCAATAGAACTTTCTGTGGATGGGTCTTTTAACACTTCTAGTTCGCGAACATATTCTTCCTCTCCAATAATCAATTTTACTTTATAAGTATCCGGAACCACTTTTGGGCCGAATTGACCGCGCATTAAATCTAAATCCCAAGTAACTAGCGGCCGCCAACCTTCTCCGTTTAATTGCACCCAAGGCCTTCCTGTTGGAGTGGTTTTTAATTTGGGTTTGTAAGTGGGTTCATATCGCAAATCCCACATGGTGCGATGTATTCCTTCGGATTGTTTCCCCTCCAAAGTCCGCACAATCTCATTTTCACCTTTGATGATTTGAATCTCCACTTTTTGGTCTGTACTATCTTTTAGGAAATAATTGATTTCAGCTCCATAATCCGGATTCCTTCCTGAGTTCATACTTGGTCCATCCGTTTTGATGCTTTGTAGGTTCTGAAAACGATAGGCTTGTCGCAAACTAAAGAGATGCGCATCCTTGTCTTGCGCGTCGATATCGAATTCCCGCAAGGGAGAAATATTATCCAGAATATAATAACCCCTTCCATAAGTGCCCACTATTAAATCGTCAAAACGTTCTTGAATTTCCAACCAATATACTGGTGCTGGAGGGAGATTGTTTTTCAAACGCATCCAACTTCCACCATCGTTATGGGAAATGTAAATGCCATTATCAACTCCCAAGTACAACATGCCTTCACGTTTCGGATCTTCTTTGATGACATGCACAAAACTGTGAACCGATTTTGGAACCGTACCACTTATCAAATTCCAACTTTCTCCGTAATCTTCGGTTTTGTAAACATAAGGGTCGAAGTCTCCCATTTGATGCAAATCGATAGTGATGTATGCGGCACCTTTTTTGAAGCGGGATACTTCGATATTCGCTATGGTTCCCCATTTTGGTAAATTGGGAATGTTCGCCGTGACGTTTGTCCAATTTTCGCCACCATCTTTGGTTAATTGTACTTGCCCATCGTTGCTACCTGTCCAAATAAGACCTGCTTCTAATTTTGATTCTACAATGCTGAACAAAGTAGCCCCATCAAAAGTCATCAGATTATCAACCGCTATTCCACCAGAACTTTGTTGGTGCGATTTATCATTCAAAGTCAAATCAGGACTAATCACCTGCCAACTTTGTCCGTCATCATCACTTTTATGCACGAACTGACTGCCCACATAAACGCGGTGTTTGGTATGGGGAGAAAATGCCATGGGGAAATTCCAATGCCAGCGGTATTTCATATCAGCGGGTGCCCATCCGTAACCTGCTTCTGGCCAAACTCGCACGTCTCTTGCATGACCTGTTTTTACATTATAGCGCTGTAGTCCGCCGTCATAACATCCTGACCAAACAATGTTGTTATCAAATGGGTCAGGTTGGGCAAAACCACTTTCACAACCGCCAACACCTTTCCATAAACCGACCGGTATATAACCTTGTCTACTATTGCTCGGACCTTTGTATGAGTAGCCATCCTGACGGTTACCATAGACGTTATACGGAATTTGGTCGTCAACAGAAACGTGATACATCTGCGCAATTGGGAGCACAATTCGATTAAAAGTTTCTCCGTGATTTAAACTTATACTAGCACAGCCATCATGGGCAACCATAATGCGGTCTGAGTTGCTGGGGTCTACCCAAATATCATGGTTGTCTCCACCAGCTTTGTAACCAGCATCAATAGTTTTGCCCCCATCTTTTGAAATGCTGAACTTGACACTAGCGAAATACAATTCGTTCGGGTCAGAGGTGGAAACTGCCATTCGGGTATAATACGGTGCGCGCTCTGCGATGTCATGATTTCTAGTCTGTAAAGTCCAAGTTTCACCAAAATCTTCAGAACGATACAATGCCGGACTATCAATTTCAAACAGCGCATAAATGATATCAGGTTCTGAATGCGAAATCGCGACAGCTGTCTTTCCTACGGGATTTTCCACTCCTCCTGGAAGCCCTTTTTTGGAAAGTGCTTCCCAGGTATCCCCTCCATCCAAAGAACGATAAACGCCGCCACCGGCACCGCCACTTCGCAAACCCCAAGTATTGATATGAATAGACCACATGCCCACCAAAAGTCTATCGGGATTTTTAGGGTCAAGGGCTAATTCCGCAGCTCCCGTATTTTCATCAACAAAGAAAATCTGTTTCCAAGTTTTACCGCCGTTGACAGTTTTGTAGACACCTCGCTCTTGCTGAGGTCCGTAGGTATGACCGAGTGCTGCTGCGTAAACAATATCAGGATTGGTAGGATGTACAATAATGCGCCCTATACGCCCTGTTTTTTCAAGGCCCATGTTTTTCCAGGTCTTTCCAGCATCTTCTGATTTGTAGATTCCGTCTCCCATGGCATGGGCTGGTCTAATGACAAATGTTTCGCCCGTTCCTGCCCAAACAATATCTGGATTGGTAGGTGTTATCGCAATTGATCCAATTGATGAAGCATCCTGTTCATCAAAAATGGGTTTCCAATTAAGTCCGCCGTCGGTTGTTTTCCATAATCCACCAGATGCTGCTCCAATATAATTGATCATTGGGTCGCCTGGAACACCTGCGATGGCAATCGCCCGATTTCCTTCAGGACCGATAAAACGGAATTTCAAATTCTCGAATACTTTAGCATCCGTTTGGGCGGAAATTGCGATAGGTAGTAAAAAGAGGAATGCAAGAAAGCGCTGTATCATTTTCATATTGCTCTTGGGTTGGTTGATAGCTTTTAAATTTACAAAATAGTTCACCGATAATCCCTTAGAAATTACTGGTAATTCTTACATTTAGACAACTAACAAGAATACCTATGAAGTACGAGCAAATTCCTAATTCACTATTCATAAAGAATCGAAAAAAGTTTATGGATAGAATGCAGCCCAAGAGCATTGCTGTTTTTAATTCCAATGATATTTATCCTATTAGTGCAGATAGTACAATGCCATTTGAGCAACATCGTGATATTTTCTATTTAAGTGGTGCAGACCAAGAGGAAACGATTTTGATTTTGTTTCCAGACGCCATGGATAAAAAACATAGAGAAGTACTTTTTGTGCGTGAAACGAATGAACACATCGCCATCTGGGAAGGTGCAAAGCTAACCAAGGAACAAGCAACAAAGGTTTCTGGAATAGAAACCATTTATTGGCTTTCTGATTTCGACAAAATTTTCTTTGATTTGATGACTGAGACCGATACAATTTACTTCAACACAAACGAACATTATCGCCAGGCAGTAGAATTACAGACTCGTGAAGACCGTTTTATTTTGGAGTGCAAACGTAAGTATCCCGCCCATCGCGTCGCTAAGAGTTTTCCCATACTTCAAGAAATACGGGGTTTAAAAGAACCAGAGGAAATCGCTCTGATGCAAACCGCATGTGATATTACTGAGAAAGGATTTAGACGCTTGCTCGGTTTTATTAAACCTGGGGTTTGGGAATATGAAATAGAAGCAGAGCTTTCCCATGAATTTTTGAGAAACCGTTCGAAGGGATTTGCCTATGCCCCGATTATCGCTTCAGGAAATAATGCCAATGTTTTGCACTATTTAGAGAACAATCAACAGTGCAAAGATGGCGATATGATTCTGATGGATGTTGCCGCGGAATATGCCAATTACTCTAGTGATTTGACAAGAACCATTCCAGTAAATGGAAAGTTTACACAACGACAAAAGGATGTTTACAATGCTGTGCTCAATGTAAAAAAGGAGGCAACGACGATGCTAGTACCTGGTGCTATTTGGGCCGAGTATCACAAAGAGTGCGGGAAAGTGATGACCTCCGAACTTTTAGGATTGGGGTTGTTAGATAAAGCAGATGTTCAAAACGAGAACAAAGATTGGCCAGCCTACAAGAAATATTTTATGCACGGTACCAGCCACCATATCGGACTCAACACACACGATTACGGAGAACTGAAAACTCCGATGAAAGCGAATATGGTTTTTACCGTTGAACCTGGTATTTATATTCCAGAAGAGAAAATGGGCATTCGTTTAGAAGATGATGTGGTCATTCAAGAAAGTGGTGAGCCGTTTAATTTGATGGGGAATATCCCGATCGAAGTAGAAGAAATTGAAGCTTTGATGAATGCGTAGGACATTTCAAATCATGCCAAAAATATTATTATTTCTTTTATTTGTAGTGCTACAGTTTAGCTGCAAAAACACTTCAGAATCTAAGGTTTCTGAGAAGGCCGCTAATTACATAATTCTAGGGAATGAGTTTATTGATGCGTTTTATTCATTTGATGATAAAGTACTGAAAGCTGCCTTATCCAATGCTGAGAAATCTCAACCGGAACTCCTGTATTATCAAAAATGGGCTGAATGTGGAAATTATAAACTCCTTAAAAGAGGTACTACCATTCAAGAAAACGATTCGACTATTCTTTTTCCGGTAACGGTAAAAGATGACCTAATGGCTGCTCTTGACATTCAGTTTAATGTCACCGATACTTTTCGTTTGACTATAAAGAATAATAAAATCAGTAAAGTAAGTACTTCTTCAAATGACCCAGATACCTACTATGATGCAAAAGCTTGGGTGCAGGAAAACCGAAATGACCTTATAGAAGTTCCATGCGAGGGAATCTGGGATGGTGGCCCAACACCTTGTGATTGTATTAAAGGAATGCTAAACGGTTTTGGGGAATTTATGGAACATGAAAAAGCAAAATGAGAGGAAGATTGAAAGACGATGGAAATTTAGGGTTAGAGAATAACTAAGTTTCTATCCAAGTCTAGATAATAAGGTGTTATAAGCATGTTTAGAAAAACGATAAAATTTGTATTACATCTTGTTATAATTGTTTTTTTGACAATCAGTACCCAAATAGGAGGGTTAGTTTACTTGATTACTCTTCTTCTTGTTAGAAATAACAGCCCTAGATATCGCTTAAAACGTTTTACCACTTTCTCACTACTTTACTTAATAACAACAATTTTATTCGTTCCTATTATCGCTCCCATATTTGGTCGTGAAAAAATTAAGAAGTTCGAATATGTGGAAGCTCGGACATTTATGACCGATTTAATGAACCGCAACTATGTTAGACCTGAACTGAACACATCGCTGCAAAAAATTGCCACTGGACTTGATAAAAAATATCCAGGAATAAAATTGGTTTATTTGGATGCGAATTTTCCATTCATCAATAAGTTTCCGCTTCTTCCTCATTTAAGTCATAGCGATGGGAAGAAGATTGATATTTCTTTAATATATACTGATGAAAATGGGAAACTTACCAATAAAAAACCTTCAATAAGTGGTTACGGAGTTTATGAAGGACCAAAACCTAGTGAATACAATCAAATAGAGAAGTGTCTGGATAAAGGCAAATGGCAATATGACTTTCCCAGGTATTTGACTTTCGGCATAATCAATTCAGAGCTGACTTTTTCAGAAAAAGCAACCAAGGATTTAATTCAGGAAATTTTGAAACAGCCATCTACGGGCAAGCTTTTTATTGAACCACATTTAAAAACTAGATTGAATATGAAGAACCAAAGAATTCGATTTCATGGATGCCAAGCGGTTCGGCACGATGACCATATACATTTTCAATTGAAGTAAACCTCAATGCAACAGTATTTAAAAAATCGGGAAGATTAGAATGATTACAGTCCTTAAACATTTAATTACGGCTTACAATATCTGTAAGGAAAAAGTAAATTATTTTATTTATTTTTCATTAAATTAGATAAGATAAATGAAAACATTAACCTCAAAATTTTATGATTATGAAAAAATTATTGTTAATCGCAAGTATGTTATTAGTGACATCAATTGGTTACGCGCAAGTGGATTGTACAGGACTAAATGAAGCAGATTGTGAGGATGCTAAAAAGCATGAAAAGTTACTTGTAGAGGACCGTGAAAACGATCTCAAGGAAATAAGAAAAGAACTGACTAAGCGGCGTTCGGCAAGTACTTGGAGTAAAATCAATAAATGTAATGTAGACGCGGAAAAGCTTTTACTACAAATATCACGCTTGGTAAGAGGGTCTGATGGATGGATTGACCAAGTTGATAAATTGTATTTGAGATACAGTAACTGTTTGAGAAAAGCGCAGCCGAAAACGACGGTTCCAGGCGGCGCAGATGAAGGGGAAAAAGGGACTGCGTTTTAAATTTGAAAGAATCTTTTTGACCAAAAAAGTCAGCTTTGAGAAATCGTTGCTGACTTTTTATTTATTTTGAAGTAACCCTCCAAAGTAAAACTATTTATAGAACCATATTTAAAAATAAGATTGAACCTGAAGAATCAAAAAATTGATATCATGGCTGTTAGGACGTTCGTCATGAATACCATATTCATTTTCAATTGAAGTAAAAAACTTAGTTCTGAGTTTGCTCTTGATTTTTGCTACCTAGATTCAAAATAGCAAAAACAACCAAAGCAGGCAACACCCACCCCATACTAAACTTACTTAAAGGAATATAATTTTGAACTCCAGCAACGGCTTCCCCGAAACCAACAGTTCCTAGGAAATCAGGAATACTAAACAGAATGGTTGTTATAACTAACATTTTAAAAACTTTTGCCGAAGCAAATTTCTCAGGAACAACATTCAACAAAATCAGCACAATAGTAATAGGATAGATAATCATCAAAGCCGGAACGGCAATAACGATTATCGAATGAAAATCTAGCTGACCTATTAAAACACCAATAGCACAACCAAGAATTCCGGTAATAACATAGGCTTTCTGAGAACCTTTGAATAATCCTTTGAAATAATCGGCGGTTCCTGTTACGATTCCTACGGCGGTGGTAAAACAGGCTAGAGCAATTAGAATACTAAGGACTTTATTTCCGAAGGTCCCTAAAGAAGCCAAACTAATTCCCCGAAGGAGATTTGCTCTTTGCATATCACCACTAAGCGTATTGTCAATTTCAATATCAGCTCCGAAGAAAGAACCCACAGAAATCAATCCTGCATATATAAGGAGTAAACCTAATCCTGCAATGAATCCTGATTTTCGAATGATGTCCTTTTTTGCTTCAAAGGTTTCATGACCTCTTAAGTTTAATGAAATGATAATAACTGCTCCCACTACAACTGCACCTATGGCGTCGAAGGTTTGATAGCCTTCTAGGATACCACTTACCACTGGAGCGTCAAAGGTTGAGGTGTTCATTAATCCATCCGAAGAAAACAATCCGATGCCGATAACGGCGAAAAGCATGATTACTATAATAGGAGTCAAGAACTTTCCGATAAAGCTTAAAATTCTAGAACGATTCAAAACAAATACCAGTACCAGGGCAAAATAAATACTACTTGTCAACAACGGACTAGTACCAAAAGCAGGATGAATCGCAATCTCGTGCGTGGCAGAAGCCGTACGAGGCGAAGGGATGGTGATTGAAATGAGGTAGACGATGATACAATAGATCGTACTAAAGGCCGGTGACACCTTTTTGCCAAAGTCAAACATGGTGCCTTGCAATCTAGCATGTGCCAGAATACCCAAAATGGGAATCACTACAGCGGTAATCATAAACCCAAAGGTTACCCATAGCCAATCTTCTCCTGCATTGTATCCTAAAAGAGGAGGTAACAATAAGTTACCTGCACCAAAAAAGAGTGAGAAAAGTGCGAAAGCAGTTACGAGTGTTTCTTTAGTTTGGTTCATGAATCGATACTAGGTCGGAAAGATAGCAAAATTGTTTTCACTAGTTTTCAGAGATAAAAATGCATTAAGCTTCTCTTTGAATTTTTGAAATAATTGATAATGAACAAGTTAGTTAATCGAGTAAAGAGTAGGTTACTTGTCTTGCAAAATAATCCGTTTGTCGAAAAAAATGCAGTTCATCGAAAATACGGTTCGAAACGACGAAGTAGTCCAATAAAAAATGAAAAGCCTACGTTCTTTATGCCTAGGTGTTTTAATAGACCACTAGACAATTGACCCAAATCGCATTAAAATGTTTTCCTGTCCCAAATCATGAAAGCGTTTTGTAAAACCTACAAGCATGAAAAAAGTATTTTGTAACCTTTTCGGACATCACTACTCCGTTTCAAAAAAAGTTACTCTTCACATCAAAGAGTACAAGTGCATTCACTGTGGCAAAGAAGTTACTACCGATGTTAGCGGAAATTTATCAACTTTGACACCTGAATTGCAGGATATCAATAAAACCTTGGAAACTATATATCAAAAAAGACATAGAGCAGCAGAGCATGCTGCATAATGCTATCCGGAAATTTCGGGTCTAGCATCTACTATGCTTTGGCAAACGAATTCTAATCTCAAATACAAATTGGAATTCAACTTTTATTCCCAGAAATCTAAGTCAACTCCACTACTCTTGCCTGTCGTTCGCCCCACAACAGTTAGAAAGGATTACGCTTAATTTTTGGGAATTTTTTTATTCAAGCCCAGCTTTGCGAAACTTTTTTGTTTACAAAGTTGTTGGCTGAAATAACCCCGCAGATGACCGGGGTCTTTTTTTGTCATTTACTCAGAAGAGGCTCGCTCAAAATTTAAAAGCATCATTTTGGTAATTTCAATGATTTTACCGTCAGGTAAATCATGCCCCATATTATTGACCCACAGGGTTTCTGCATTTGGAATGATTTTCGCCAATTTTTCACTGTGAAGAATAGGTATTACTGGATCTTCACGACCATGAATGATTAAAGTTGGAATCTTAATCTGACTTAGTTGAACATACCTAGAGGATGAATTCAAAATAGCATTATAATGATGACGTGCTGACATTAACTTATACCCCTCTCGTTTTTTCAAATTATATAATGACGTTTGTGCCATAGTTCGAATATCAATTTCTCCAGTGGCCTTACCCATCAATATCCGTTTTTGAATTATTTGGCGTTGGACTTGCCCTTTTTTGCCTCCGAAAAATCCATGTTTGAAAATGGCTGATATCATTTCAGGTACAATTTCATTTGACATTTGCGGTAAAGTTGGATCCATTGGATCACCAGAGGACATGATTGAAGTTAAACTTATGGTTCTCTCCGGATTTTCTATCGCCACGATTTGACCGATCATACCTCCCATGGAAATACCTACAATATGGGCCTTTTTAATCTTCAGCACATCTAATATGGAAATAATATCGCCTGCCATATCATTTAATGAATAGGCTTTTTTCTTTTTCCATTTTTCTTCTGATATAGATAAACCTGTTCCACGGTGGTCATAACGAATGACTTGATAACCATTGCCGACTAGACTAGAAATAAATTGAGGGGGCCAGGTCAGGGCATCGTTTCCGTTACCCATAATAAGGACAACTGCGCCTTTGTTTTCAATTTTTGGACGAATACTTTCAAACCATATTTGGTGTTTTCCTGAATTTGCAAAACCTGTTTCTCCTTGTATGATCTCAGGAATTGGTGTTTTTACAACTTCTGAAATAATTTCTTTTTCTGCTTTGGATAGTTTCGGGACTGATGCGCAGCCGACTAATATGATTGAAAGAGATATACCTAAAACTTTAGCTATTTTTTTGAGGAGCTTCATTTCTTGCGCTATTATTTTTTCTGTAAAAATACACGATAAAAGCGATGGCCAACATGGTACCAAAAATAGATGGGAGAAACTGACTATAAGGATGATACTGAGGTAATACTGTGCCAACAAAAGCGGATAATAATGCGGTGAAGGCAGCTATCATCTTATATATATGTTCGTAGAGCCACATTCTTCTATATCGTTTAGCGGGAATCACGTATCGTAAAAAATCATAGGTTATTAATAAGAACAAAGTTCCTATAGTACTGTAAATAATTACAGGGGACCAATACATTCCTATAGATTCGAAGTAGTAGAGAAAGTAAATTCCAGAAGCCATCGTTAGTAAAGCTACAAGAATGTCTAAAAGTTTTGGAGTGTTTGATTTTAATTTCAAAATCCGATATCCCGAAAAGGCTTCATATCCGCTTAAAAGGGTTATCACCAATAAAAAGGTATTTACCTTAAAAACAAATACACCTATTAAACCCGTAGCTATTACAAATGTCACAAGAAGGAGGAATATTTGCCCGCTCCGGTTATGAGTTTTTCCGCCTTTCCGAACTGCCATCGCTATGATTGCTAGAATTAGTGCCAAGGAACCGGAAATAACATGAACTACAATGTTTATTTTGTGTATCAGTGTATACTCTTCCATTTTATTTGAGGTTTTGCACAAATATTGAATAAAGAGCTGCTATTGGCGACCCAACCGATTGGCTGAACCTATTTTGTTTGTTTTTTCTTGAATTCAGAGGGAGAAACACCAGTATACTTTTTGAAGTATCGGTTAAAGGAAGATTTTGATTTAAATCCGCACTCAAAGGCAATTCCAAGAACCGATAAATGGTCGAAGTCCGAGGAGCTCAGTCTTTTTTTGGTTTCCTCAATGCGGTACTGATTTATAAAGTCATAAAAGTTCATTTTGAAATGTTGGTTTATGACTTGCGAAATATGAGTTTGCTGTATACCACATTCCGCAGAGAGATTTTTTAAATTTAAGTCCTCATTTAAGTAAGGACTTGTTGTCTCCATATGGTTTGACAGTGTTTTTGCCAAGTCTTTAATCCTTTCCTCATCTAATCCTGATTTTGCATATGATGCTTTTGATATGCCAGACGGCGCTATGGGTTTAGCCATCTCCCTATTTGAAAAGATAGCGGTTTGTCTAAAACCATAAAACCCAAAAACTAGTAGCATTAGACATAGCAATATGCCCACCAAGGCAAAAGCACTTTTCATAGAGAATAACTGAAAGTGAATGGACCCAAAAATCAGAAAAGAAGCTAAGACAAACAAAATAAGATAAGAATACACGATGTAGTCCAACCACTTTAAATTGATACGTTCTTTAAATGAAAATAGGTTGACTATCTTTTCTCTGTGTGTTCTTAGAAGTGTCAAATTCCATATGAAATAAATCAATCCTGAAATTGCCATGGGAATAGCATAATAATTTGTCCAGATATTTGAACTGTCAGATAAGTCCAGAAATCCGTTAGAAGCTACTATTTCCATGGAATAGGTTTCCTGAAAAATTAAAAGCAATAAAACATAGATAGGATAAACACACAAATGACCAATAAAGGTTTTCCATGAAATTGAATGACCTGTAAGAATTAGTATATATATAAAAAGAAGGGGAGCTCCAAGCAATGGAAGACCGAACCCGAGAATGGCCCATATTCCCTTTAATTCAAAATAATAAATGGTAATAAGAGAGAAGACAATCTGCAAAAGAGTGATAACAATCCAAGAAAGAAAGAGATAATCTTCGGACTTTTTTGGTTTTTTGAAAAGCAGTAGGAGGAACATAAGAACTCCAATTCCCAAACCTGCATTTAAAATAGATTCCATAAAATAGTTAGCACTTATAAGTACAAGCTAATCATTTCTTAGAGATTCGAAAAAAGGCTATTCTGATTTGAAGGAGTTCCACCCCTGAGCCGTCAACGGAATCTTGGTATTGGCTCTGGTAATCAAATGGGCGCCTTCAGAAGCATCGGTCATATGACCAATAATTGATAGATTCGGATTTCCTTTTATCTTTTCAAAGTCTTTTTGGTCCACCGTAAAGAGTAACTCATAATCTTCACCACCACTTAAGGCTACCATTGTGCTGTCAATATTGAATTCCTCACAAGCTGATATAACCGTTGGATCCAAAGGAATTTTCTCCTCGAACAAATTACAACCAACTTCACTGTTTTTACACAGGTGTAGAATTTCAGATGACAGTCCGTCACTAATATCAATCATTGAAGTAGGTTGAACTCCCAGAACCTGTAATAATCCTGAAATATCTTTTCGTGCTTCTGGCTTAAGTTGACGCTCAACGATATATGAATAGGGTTCCAAATCAGGTTGACTGTTCGGATTGACTTTAAAAACCTCCTTTTCGCGTTCCAAAACTTGCAGTCCCATATAGGCCCCTCCTAAATCACCTGTTACAACCAGCAAGTCATTTGGCTTAGTTCCTTTTCTAAAAGCGATATTTTTTTCATTGGCTTCGCCAATGGCCGTTACGCTTATTAGTAATCCGGTGGTTGAAGAAGTTGTGTCGCCACCAATCAAATCAACTTTAAATTTCTTACAGGCTAATGCGATCCCTGCATATAATTCCTCGATTGCTTCCAAAGGAAAACGATTGGATACCGCAATCGAAACGGTAATCTGGGTAGCCGTTGCATTCATGGCGTAAATGTCCGATAGATTTACAACTACCGCTTTGTAGCCCAAATGCTTTAATGGCACATAACTAAGATCAAAATGAACGCCTTCGATAAGCAAGTCCGTTGATAACACCGTTTTCTTGTCTTTGAAATCAAGAATAGCAGCATCGTCACCAATACCTTTTAAGGTTGATTCATGTTGCATGGTAAATTCTTTTGTCAAATGGTCTATAAGTCCAAATTCACCCAATTTTTCCAGAGAAGTCCGCTCCTGATTTTTATCTTCTAGCATATTGCAAAAGTAGAAGTATTACAGTAAGGGACAATAAATATCCAATCTTTCGTAGGGTTAATATGAATTAAACTGTTGTAGTTATGATTGGCTTTAATGGTAATGGAATCTGATATCCTTTATCTTTGCTGAATTAAATAAAAAACACAATGAAAAAATCTGTTTTCCTAGGTCTCTCCCTATTACTTTTAATCGGATGCACAATTGATGAAAGTCCAACTATGAACGACGGCCCTGATATTGAAACTCCATTGCTTTCCAATGTAACCCCATGTGAAAATGGTTTGGCTGGAACTTACCCTTGCGATGGGTATGATTTTATTGGTCGAATTTCTTTAGAGGATTTTGGCGCACAATCAGGTAATGATAGCTGGGGCTGGACAGATGCAACAACTGGAAAGGAATATGCGATAATGGGACTTGACAACGGGACGGCTTTTGTGGATATTTCTGATGAGGAAAACCTGATTTATTTGGGAAAACTGCCCTCCGCAGGAGATCCAATTTCCTGGCGGGATGTAAAAGTTTATAAAGATCATGCCTTTATAGTATCAGAAGCCCCTGGACACGGTATGCAAGTTTTAGACCTGACCAAATTGCGGAATGTTGATAATCCACCTGTCACTTTTCAGGCTGATGCAAGATATACGGGTTTTGGAAATGCCCATAATATAGTCATCAATGAAGATACGGGCTTTGCTTATGTAGTAGGAACGGCTCGCGATGATGCATTTCGTGGTGGAGCTCATTTCATTAATATTCAAGACCCTAAAAACCCACAGGCTACAGGGGGCTATGCTGACAATGGCTATTCTCACGATGCCCAAGTTATAACGTATAACGGCCCTGATTCTGATTATACGGGAAGAGAAATTTATGTCGGTGCAAATGAGGACGTTGTTATAATTGCGGATGTTACCGATAAGGAAGCCCCTCGATTTATTTCCTCTGTTCGTTATCCAAATATTGAGTACACGCATCAAGGTTGGTTTACTGAAGACCAACGGTATTTTTTATTAGGAGATGAATTGGATGAAGTGGAGCGCGGATTTAAATCAAGAACTTTGGTATTCGATTTTTCCGATTTAGACAATCCTGTTGAACATGACACCTATTTAGGAACAACCAGTGCCATTGACCACAATGGTTATGTAAAAGGAAATGAGTACTTTTTGGCTAATTATACTGCAGGAGTGCGTGTTTTGGATATTTCAGGAGTTGCAAACAAATCAATATCAGAATCAGGGTTCTTCGATACTTTTATCTCCTCAGACAGAGCTCAGTTTTCGGGGGTATGGAGTGTTTACCCATATTTTGAGAGCGGAAAAATAGTAGTAAGCGATATCAATGCCGGATTGTTTATCATTAGAAAATCAAATTAAGATTGAAGAAATTTATATGCATAGTCATTCTATTTTTTGCCTTTAGCTGCACTAAAGATTCAGATGTTGAAGGTATAGGAGAAATTCAGAAAACAACATTTTTAGGAGAGGTAGATTGGATGCAAAACTTTGGCGGTTCAGAAGAAGATACCGCTAGAGCTATTATTTCTACTACTGATGGAGGTTTTGCGGTTTTAGGTTTTTCAAATAGTACAGATGGTGATTTGAATGGAAAAACTACCGCGGTTAATGACTATTGGCTGTTAAAGCTAGATGAATCGGGAAATGTACAATGGAGCAAAACCTATGGCGGAAGTAAAGATGACCGTGGACAAAGTTTAGTGCAAACACAAGATGGGGGATATGCTCTAACAGGATATGCAATGAGTAGTGACGGTGACGGAACCGTAAACAAAGGATTTCACGATAATTGGATTCTAAAGCTAGATGCCTCAGGAAATATAGAGTGGGAAAAAAGTTTCGGTTTTTCAGGACATGATCATTCCTACGACCTTCTGGAAACAGAAGACGGCGGATTATTTTTCGTTGGATTTTTAGACATCACTTCGGCAAGAGCAGATGGCAATACTGAAAAAAGAAATTCAATTACGGCGCATGGGGTAGGAGAATTTTGGGGAACAAAAATAGATGCCAAAGCTAAGGTGGAGTGGCGAGGATATTTTGGCGGAACAAATAATGACCGTGCCCATTCGGTAGTCCGAGCCGATGATGGCGGATATGTCATGGCTGGATTTACAGAAAGTAATGATTTTGACATTGCAAATTCTCGAGGCAGTTACGATTTCTGGGTGGTTAAAGTTGATGATAAGGGCAATTTAGTTTGGGAAGGTTCTTTTGGAGGGACAGGGATTGAAAGAGCACAAGATGTTTCGAAAACGGCAGATGGCGGTTATGTCATCACAGGAAATTCATTTAGCCATGATGCTGATGTTTCCAAAAATAATGGAGCATCTGACATTTGGTTGATTAAGATTAATGCCAACGGGAAAAAAGTTTGGGATAAAAGTTATGGCGGCGCCGAATTTGAGGATGGGCAAAGTGTTACTTTGAGCAAAGATGGCGGTTTTATTATTGCCGGAAACTCCAAAAGCACTAACAATGACTTGAATGCGAATGCGGGAGAAAATGACATTTGGCTGGTAAAAACAGATGCTAAGGGTACTATGGAATGGCAGAAAACATTCGGTGGAACCGGTCTTGATTTTGGTTTCGACGCTATAGAAACTGAAGACGGAAGCATTATCTTGGTTGGTGAAACGTCAAGTGATGATTTTCCAAATCTGCAGAACAAAGGAAAATCCGACGCCGTAATTATTAAGGTTAAATAGAGAAAATCTACTGTTCTTTTTAAAGGCAAAAACCCCTCGCCAAAAATTCTAGAGTGACTACTTATTCATTCTTAAAATCAGCCTTGGTTTTTTTGTTGACTCTTCCATAGAAAACCCCTATTTCAACATACGTTATAATAATGTTAGGAACTCTTGTAAAAAGAGACTTATAGCCTATATTTGTAAACTATTTAGAATCATACCAAATAGAATTTGGTAGCAAGCAAGAATATTATGATTCAAGTATCAGAAACGGCAAAACAAAAAGTCATGAACCTAATGACCGAAGAAGGTTTTGACGCGACAACGGACTATGTCCGTGTAGGCGTTAAAAGTGGGGGTTGTAGTGGTTTATCGTATGAACTTGATTTTGATAATAAGATGGGCGAAACAGACAAGGTCTTTGAAGACAATGATGTTCGTATCATCGTAGATAAGAAAAGCTTTTTGTACCTAGTAGGCACTGTTTTAGAATATTCGGGTGGGCTGAATGGAAAAGGATTTGTTTTTAACAATCCGAATGCGCAACGCACCTGCGGTTGTGGCGAGAGCTTTTCATTATAAAGTAAGGTAAAGAGTTAAAGGAGGAAATAAGTTAAAGTAAAATATGGCGAAGTATACTTCTTTTGAAGATCTTGAAGTTTACAAAGCCGCGATTGAGTTTACAATAGAGATTTTTGAATTGCTTAAAAAAGAGGAGTTCAAAAAAGAATGGGCATTTACTGACCAATTAAAAAGAGCCACTCTTTCAATATCTAACAATATTGCAGAGGGTTTCGAAAGAGAAACAGATAAAGAATTAATACGTTTTCTTTATTTTTCAAAAGGCTCGGCCGGTGAAGTAAGGAATATTATTAATGTGTTGAAAACTGTAAAGTATATCACACCTAAGGAGGCGGATGACTTAAAGAATGATATTTCGGGGATATCGAAGCAGCTTTCAAACTATATAAAATACGTAAAGAAGAGAAATGATTTTGGTTGAGATAAAAGTATCCATCAACCTTAACTCTTTAACTTTTTTACCTCGTTGACTTTAAAAGATTATGGCATATACTGAAGAGGAGTTAAAAAAGGAACTGGAAACCAAAGAATATGAATACGGTTTCTATACGGATATTGAGTCTGATACTTTCCCAAAAGGATTGAATGAAGATATCGTTCGTGCGATTTCTAAAAAGAAAAACGAGCCTGATTGGATGACGGATTGGCGTTTAGAAGCTTTCCGCATTTGGGAAAAGATGGAAGAGCCAGAATGGGCAAATGTGCATTATGAAAAGCCAGATTTTCAGGCGATAAGTTACTATTCTGCTCCAAAAGCTGCTGATCCTAATAAATCATTGGACGATGTAGATCCAGATTTGTTGGAGATGTATCGAAAATTAGGGATTTCAGTTGATGAACAAAAGAAGCTACAGAATGTCGCTGTTGATATTGTTGTTGATTCGGTTTCAGTGGCAACCACGTTCAAAAAAACTCTAGCGGAAAAAGGCATCATCTTTATGCCGATTTCTGAAGCGATTCAAGAACATCCTGAGTTGGTTAAGAAATATATGGGTACGGTTGTACCTAAAACAGATAACTTTTATGCTGCATTGAATTCGGCTGTATTTACAGACGGTTCTTTCTGTTATATTCCGAAGGGTGTTAAATGCCCCATGGAATTATCAACGTATTTTAGAATCAACGAAGGTGGTACAGGCCAATTTGAACGAACTTTGGTAATTGCAGATGAGAGTAGTTATGTTAGTTATTTGGAAGGTTGTACAGCGCCGTCACGTGATGAAAATCAATTGCACGCAGCTGTTGTTGAGCTGATTGCACTTGATGATGCCGAAATAAAATATTCGACGGTTCAAAACTGGTATCCTGGTAATGCTGAAGGAAAAGGCGGAGTTTACAACTTCGTAACCAAAAGAGGTTTGTGTGAAAAGAATTCCAAAATTTCATGGACGCAGGTAGAAACCGGTTCCGCAGTTACTTGGAAATACCCTTCATGTATTCTGAAAGGAAATAATTCTGTTGGAGAGTTTTACTCCATTGCGGTTACGAATAATTTTCAACAAGCGGATACCGGGACTAAAATGGTCCATTTAGGAAAGAATACCAGGAGTACTATTATTTCTAAAGGAATATCCGCAGGAAAATCTCAGAACAGTTATCGAGGTTTGGTTCAAATTGGTTCTAGAGCGGAAAATGCACGTAACTTCTCGCAATGTGATTCCCTTTTAATGGGGAATGAATGTGGAGCGCATACTTTTCCGTATATCGAGGCAAAAAACAAATCGGCACAAATAGAACACGAGGCGACAACAAGTAAAATAGGTGAAGACCAGATTTTCTATTGCAACCAAAGAGGAATCGATACGGAAAAGGCCATTGCATTAATCGTAAACGGTTTTAGCAAAGAAGTACTGAATAAACTTCCTATGGAATTTGCAGTTGAAGCACAAAAACTTCTAGAAATTAGTTTAGAAGGTTCTGTCGGATAAGAAATTTGAAAATGAAAAAACATGTAATCATACTATTATCCTTAACGGTTCTTGTCTTTTCTTGCAAAGAGGTAAAGAAAGAAGTAAAAGAGGAAGTAGCCGAGATAGTTAAACCAGAGGTAAAACTCTACACTTTTGATGGTGGTACGGTCATGGTCAACAATCTAGAATTGTTTTCGCAAGACACTACGTATCGAGGTCAAACAAAAGAGTTTTCAGATGCCTTTTATGTAATCAGTCACCCTAATGGAAATTTAATGTGGGATGCCGGTCTTCCAGAAGGTCTCGTAGCATCACCGGAACCGGTTACACCGCCAGGGGGAAATTTCACTATTTCTAGAAAGGATTCGGTAAAGAGCCAATTGAAATCCATAGGAATGACGCCGCAAGACATTAAATATATTGCTATGTCTCATTCACACTTTGATCATAGTGGCCATGCCAATGTTTTAAAGGATGCAATCTGGCTGGTTCAAGAAACGGAGTATGATTTTATTACTAGTGACGAGATTAAAAATGGAGAAAATGCAGGTTTGTATGAAGCCATCAAAGAACTTACGACCGTTCAAAAATTAAAAGGAGATCATGATGTATTTGGTGATGGAAGCGTAATCATCAAATCAATGCCCGGGCACACGCCTGGTCATCAGGTCTTATTTCTCGACCTGCCTGAACACGGTCCTTTATTGCTAACGGGAGATTTATATCATACATATGAAAACAGAATACATAGAAGAATTCCTGTTTTTAATACCGATGTAGAGGAGACCCTTAAAAGTATGGATGCTTTTGAAGCTTTTGCCAAAGAAAAAAATGCAAAGGTGTATCTACAGCACCAAAAAGAAGATTTTAATAAAATGCCGAAGGCACCCGAATATTTAAAGTAAAAAATATGCTTAAGATCAATGATTTACACGCGAGTGTAGAAGACAAGGAAATATTAAACGGAATCAACCTTGAAGTAAATGCTGGGGAAGTTCATGCGATTATGGGGCCTAACGGATCAGGGAAAAGTACCTTGGCGTCGGTTATTGCTGGAAAAGAAGAGTTTGAGGTGACCAAGGGCAGTGTGGTTTTGGATGGAGAGGATTTGGAAGATGACGCTCCGGAAGACAGAGCTCATAAAGGTGTTTTTCTTTCGTTTCAATATCCTGTGGAGATTCCAGGTGTTTCGGTGACCAATTTTATGAAGACGGCCATCAACGAATCCCGCAAGGCAAAAGGTTTAGAAGATATGCCCGCCAATCAGATGTTAAAAATGATTCGCGAAAAGGCTGAAATGTTGGAAATCGACCGAAAATTTTTATCCCGTTCACTTAACGAAGGCTTCTCAGGAGGAGAGAAAAAGCGAAATGAAATTTTTCAAATGGCGATGTTGGAACCCAAATTGGCCATTCTTGACGAAACAGATTCCGGACTGGATATCGATGCGTTACGAATTGTTGCCAATGGAGTAAACAAATTGAAAAGTAAAGACAACGCAGTAATTGTTATTACACACTATCAGCGTTTGCTAGAGTATATAGTTCCTGATTTTGTTCATGTATTGCATAACGGTAAGATTGTAAAATCTGGAGGCAAAGAATTGGCTTTGGAACTAGAGGCAAAAGGATACGATTGGATTAAGCAAGAAGCAACGGTTTAGAATTATGGATTTAAAAGATAAATTAGTTTCTTCCTTCATGGCGTTTGAGAACAACGTCGATATTGACCATCCTGTACATGATGTGCGCACGGAGGCCATGAAGAATTTTGAACAGAAGGGCTTTCCGTCTAAAAAAGAAGAGGCTTGGAAGTATACGTCATTGAACAGTCTTCAAAAGATTGACTTCAGTATTTTTCCAAAACAGGATAACGCTCTTGATTATAAAGATGTCAAGAAATATTTCATCCACGATATCGATACTTATAAAATTGTATTTATCGATGGTATCTATAGCTCCAATCTTTCGGAAACAACTCATGACGGAGTAGATATCTGTTTGATGAGTTCAGCTTTGACAAAGCCAATGTATAAGGCAGTCATCGATGTATATTTTAATAAGGTGGCTTCCAAAGATGAATCGTTGACGACTTTGAATACGGCTTTTAGTAGGGAAGGTGCTTATATATACATCCCCAAAAATAAAATGCCGAAGAAGCCGGTTGAAATCGTACACTTTGCGACAGGAAATGAAGCTTCTTTGATGCTACAGCCCAGAAACCTCATAATTGTTGAGGAAAACGCTGAGCTTCAAGTTATCGAACGTCATCAAAGCTTAACTACCAATGAAGTTCTGACCAATTCTGTTACCGAAATATTTGCTGCTAAGAGCGCTATTATAGATTATTACAAAGTACAGAACGATGCCGCTACTGCGTCATTGATAGATAATACATACATCAATCAAAAGAGTAAAAGTTTTGTAAATGTCCATACCTTCTCTTTCGGTGGAAAGTTGACACGTAATAACCTTAATTTCTATCAGAATGGTGAGTATATGGATTCAACCATGAAAGGGGTTACCATTCTTGGTGAAAAGCAGCATGTTGACCACCATACCTTGGTACACCATATAGAGCCCAACTGCGAAAGTCATCAAGATTATAAGGGTATTTATGGTGAAAATTCCACAGGTGTTTTCAATGGAAAGATTATCGTTGACAAGATTGCACAGAAAACAAATGCTTTTCAGCAAAACAATAATATTCTGATAAGCGACAAGGCAACCATCAATACAAAACCCCAACTAGAGATATTTGCGGATGACGTGAAATGCTCACATGGTTGTACTATCGGCCAATTAGATGAGGATGCGATGTTCTACTTACAATCACGAGGAATTCCTGAGAAAGAAGCACGAGCATTGTTAATGTATGCTTTCGCCAATAATGTTTTAGAAAGTGTTCGCATTCCTGAATTGAAAGCTAGAATCAATAAATTGATTGCCAAAAAATTGGGAGTTAATCTAGGTTTTGATTTGTAACAAATTGTAGTTGCACTTCATTTGAAATTCCTCATAATTCAACCATTGAAATGAGAAAATGCCTTTGTATTCTTTTACTTTTACTAAGTTCTAAGGTAACTTTGAATGCCCAGGAAACTACTTTTGGGGTAAAGGCAGGCTTAAACTATTCTTCAATAATTGGTGATTTGACTGATGGAATTAAATTTCGTTTTTCAGGTCATGCTGGGGTTTATCTTGAGGTAGAATTTACCGATAGATTTTCCTTTCAACCCGAATTGTTGTATTCCTCGCAAGGGTTTCAATTTAGTTCTGATTTGCTAACCATTCAGAATGGAGATGAGGTATTAGATCAAAATGATATCCGCACCAATGTACAGTTCAATTATTTGACTATACCCATACTTGGAAAGTTTGCCCTAAATGACCGTTTGGATGTCGAGTTTGGACCACAGTTCGGATTCCTGTTAAATCAAGTGACCAAAATCAAGAATCTCGACCAGCGCGATGATACGCTACCTGATGATAGAACTTCTACTTCTGGAGACTTTCAGTTGGATTACGGGGTTGCAGCAGGTATAGGAATTAATGTGAGCGAAAGTTTTTCGGTTTCCCCAAGATTTTACATTGGACTACGGAACCGTTTGAACGGCGCTGAAGGGAATATTCAAAACTACAATGTAGCCTTACAGCTTTCAGCAAATTATAGTTTCTTATAATCACAAAATCTAGTTTTAATTAGAGAAATTCCTTCCCTTTTTCGGGGGATACTAGGTATCTTTGTAAATCAATTTAGTGGCTATGTTTGATGTAAATGAAATCCGTAAAGACTTCCCTATTTTAGACCGTAAGGTAAATGGAAAACCTTTGGTTTACCTAGACAATGCGGCCACTTCGCAAACCCCGCGACAGGTTATTGATGTGATTGTAGAGTATTACCAAAACTACAACGCAAACATTCATAGAGGTGTTCATGCGCTGTCCCAAGAAGCGACTGATAAATACGAACAGGCGCGGATAAAAATTCAAAAACATTTTAATGCAGCGAAAGCACATGAAATCATTTTTACTTCTGGTACGACCCATAGCATCAATATTGTTGCCAATGGTTTTTCATCGCTTTTAAAAAAAGGGGATGAAGTTCTAGTTTCGGCGATGGAACACCACTCCAATATCGTGCCTTGGCAGATGCTCTGCGAGCGAACTGGCGGATTGCTGAAAGTAATTCCGATGAATCAAGATGGTGAATTATTGATGGATGAATATGATAAACTCCTATCTGACAAAACAAAACTGGTTTTCTGTAATCATATTTCCAATGCATTAGGAACCATAAACCCTATTGAAGAAATCATTGAAAAGGCACATGGAGTTGGCGCAGCCGTTCTAATCGATGGAGCCCAAGCAGCTCCACATATAGTAGCTGATGTTCAAGCTTTAGATGTTGATTTTTATACGATTTCCGCTCATAAAGTTTGTGGCCCAACAGGAGCTGGAATGCTTTACGGAAAGGAAGAATTGTTGACTAAACTTCCTCCATATCAAGGTGGTGGCGAAATGATAGCTGAAGTAACTTTTGAGAAGACATCTTATGCTGATTTACCACATAAATTTGAGGCAGGTACACCCAACATTTGCGGTGGTATTGCTTTTGGAGCTGCACTTGATTATATGAATTCCATCGGATTCGATGATATAGCAAAGTATGAGCACGAGCTTTTAGAATACGCTACCCAAAAATTACTCGAAATAGACAAATTGAAAATCTACGGGACGGCAAAGGATAAAACTTCTGTGATATCTTTTAATATTGAAGGAGTTCATCCGTATGATATTGGTTCTATTTTGGATAAATTAGGAATTGCAGTTAGAACAGGTCATCACTGCGCCCAACCTATTATGGATTTCTTCAATATTCCCGGTACGGTTCGTGCAAGCTTTTGTTTTTATAATACCAAAGAAGAGGTAGATGTTTTGGTAGAAGGAGTAAAAAGAGCAAAAAACATGCTCCTTTAAAGTAAATCATTTCCCTTCATCGAGGTCTTTCGTGTTAATAACTTTTTGACTCTGTTATCCCTATATTAAATCAGGGTAAATCGACGAACGGTTTTAACAGTTCTTTAAATAATTTCACAATTAGTTAATGATTTGTTAAAAATTCATATATTCGCGTCACATTAACTTAAAAAATTCCCCTTTAGTATGAAAAAAGTACTTTTTAGTTTAACTGCTTTTGCAGTAGTGATAATCTCGTGTGAGCAAGACACAACCGATGTTCAAAATGACATTTTAGCTCAGGAAGTTCAAGTAGACATGAGTGACTTTTATGTCTATACTGATGAAGCAGAAAATGAATTCTCCGGAAAAGGAAACAATGGTAAAGATTGTGCAACCATGCGTGTGTTGAATAAGAACCTTAAGGCGAACAAAGGTCTTGAGAAAAGAATGTTCGACATTGAAAAACATGCCAGACAATTTATTGCATCTAAAAAGCCTGATAAACCAGGTAACGGCAATGGTAACGGCGGTAATGGCGGTGATGGAGGAGGCGAAGATCCAGTCGATGACGGTTTAGGAGTAATAAATATTCCTGTAGTGGTTCATGTTATTTATAGCAATAGCAACGAAAATATAAGTGATGCACAAATTAATTCTCAGATAGCCGTCTTGAATAAAGACTTCAACGCAACGAATGGTGATGTAAATCAAGTACCTTCTGAATTTGCAGGTCGTGTTGCTGATTCTGACTTTAATTTTACTCTTGACCAAGTAATCCGTGTTTCTTCTTCTCGAACTTCTTGGGGAACCAATGACGCCATGAAATCTTCGGCAAACGGAGGTTCTGATGTGGTATCTCCTGCAACACATTTAAATATGTGGGTTTGTAATATTGGTGGAGGAATTTTAGGTTATGCTCAATTTCCTGGAGGCAGCGCTTCGACAGATGGCGTAGTAGTTTCACCTCAGTTTTTTGGCACTACAGGGTTTGTTTCAGCACCATTTAATGGTGGTAGAACTATGACTCATGAAGTAGGGCATTGGGCCAATCTGAGACATATTTGGGGAGATGGTAGATGTAAGCGTGACGACTTCGTTACTGATACTCCTAGCTCTGATGCACCTAACTATGGTTGTCCTTCATATCCAACAGTTAACTGTCGTTCGAATGACATGACAATGAATTATATGGACTATGTTGATGATGCTTGTATGTATATGTTCTCAGAAGGTCAGAAATCTAGAATGCGAGCTATTTTTGCGCCCGGTGGAGCTAGAGCAAGTTTTTTAGGCAGCTAACCGTATTATTACCATAATATAATCATAAAAAGACACCTATTAAGGTGTCTTTTTTTTACTTTGGCTTATGATGAAAAGCAAATATTATTTAGGTTTACTGGTTTTGATGATAATCTCAGGATGTTCGGCACAACAATTTCCAAATGAGATTAAGGTAACCTATCTGGCTTCTTCTAGAGGGTTATACAAGGATATTGAATTGACTAAACAAAAAATTTCGGTTCTTGAAAACAGAACTTCCGAAAATAGAACCGAAGTTGTAATGCCAAAAGATGAATGGGAAGCTCTTTTAAAACGCTGCGAAGCTCTACCAGACCAGACTGAAGGTTTTGATTCTGAAAAACTGAGTATAGATGCTGCTATTGGATCGACTTTGACGATTAAAGGAATTGACGACTCAAAAGAGATGGTGTTCAAGATAGATTATAGCAATGTTCCCGAGTTGTTCGAACCATTAATCAATCAAATACTCGCATTGTCAGAAACTGTTGAATAGCCGATATTCTTATCGTATTTTTGCACAATAATTTATCTCTTTTTTTGGAGATTAAGATGGTCATATGCAGATACAAGATATTCAGGAAGAAATCGTAGATGAATTTTCCATGTTTGAGGATTGGATGCAGCGCTATGAATATATGATTGACTTGGGGAAAGCACTCCCACTAATCGACGAGCAATACAAGACCGACGATAATATCATAAAAGGTTGTCAAAGTAAGGTTTGGGTGCATGCGGAGTTAGAAGGTGATAAATTAGTTTTCACAGCAGATAGCGATGCTATAATTACCAAGGGAATTATTGCCATTTTAATACGAGCATTTAGCAATCAAAAGCCCACGGATATTATTGAGGCAAATACTGATTTTATCGATGAAATCGGATTGAAAGAACATTTATCACCCACAAGAGCGAATGGCTTGGTGAGCATGATAAAACAATTAAAATTGTATGCTGTGGCCTATCAAACACAGTTAAATTAAGAGTAGTATGAGCGAAGAGACAACAATAGATACCCAAGAACTTGGGGATAAGATAGTAGGTGTTATTAAGACCATTTACGACCCTGAGATTCCTGTTGATATTTATGAATTGGGACTGATATATGATGTTTTGGTCAATGAAGAAAATGATGTCAAGATATTGATGACACTGACTTCTCCAAACTGTCCGGTAGCGGAAACACTTCCCGTTGAGGTTGAAGAGAAGGTGAAATCTTTGGATATGGTAAAAGACGCCGAGGTCGAAATTACTTTTGACCCACCATGGACACAAGATTTAATGAGCGAAGAGGCCAAATTAGAACTAGGGTTGCTCTAAAAAAGTTTATTGTCATTCCCGTGCCTGCGCAGAACTTATTTCAGTAAAGGCGGGAATCTTTTTAAAGAAAACTTTATGTCAGATGAAATCGTAAACAGAGTTGCCCAAAGCAAACTCATCACTTTTGACTTAGAGGATTATTATCCCGAAGGAGAGCGTGTGGTTTTAGATATCAAAGAATGGCTACATGAAGGTTTTATTTTAAGGGAAAAGGAGTTTAGAAACCATGTTTCCGAACACAATTGGGAACAATACAAAAATGCCTTTGTCGCGTTGACTTGTTCCACCGATGCTATTATTCCCGGTTGGGCGAATATGTTGATTGCTTCCAAACTTCAACCGTATGCCAAAAAGGTTGTTGTAGGTAATCTTGAACAATTAGAAACTTCATTGTACCAGCTGGCAATAGAAAAGATAGATGTCACCCTATTTCAGGACAAGTCAATTATCATCAAAGGGTGTAGCAATAAGCCAGTTCCACCGAATGCTTACCTCTGGATTACAACCAAAATACAGTCAGTTGCTAAGAGTATAATGTATGGGGAGGCTTGTTCTTCCGTACCTCTTTTTAAGAAGAAATAGATTTCGTTTTATTTATTTTCTGTGAACAATTCTTACCTTTGCGGCAAAATTCCCTTAAACACTTAAACACTAAACATTATGAAAAAATTAATTTTTGTTGCGCTTACGGTATTTGCTGGGGCATTTACCTATTCACAAGACGATACAAAAAAAGCGGAAGAGCTTAAAGCAATGTTAGGCCCTAAAGCCGACTCGATTGCTGCTATTCAAGGAAGAATCGATGCCATTCAAGGTGAAATCGATGGTTTGCCTGGATGGCGAAAAGGAATTTTCGGCACAATTGGAGCTAACTTATCAGGTTCAAATAATTGGTATCAGCAAGCGACGCCGAATAACTCAGCCGGAAACATTGGTATTGCTCTTAACGGTTTCGCCAATTTGAAGAAAGAGAAATACTTTTGGAACAATTCTGCAAATGTTAATCTTCAATGGGTGAAGTTACAGGATAAGGACGCTGAAAATCCAGCTGAAGATGCTGATAAATTTAACCCAACTACAGATGTAATCAATTTTACATCCCTGTTTGGTTATAATTTGAGCAAAAAGTTCGCAGTATCGGCCTTAGGGGAATTTCGTTCTTCAATTAATGAATTCAATAACCCTGGTTACCTTGATATCGGTATAGGTGCTACTTGGTTACCTATTGAAGGTATGGTTGTAGTGGTTCACCCGTTAAATTACAACTTCATATTTGCCGAAGAGGATGCAGCCTACGAATCGTCTACCGGAGCTAAAATCGTAGTTGATTATACAAGACAGTTAGGAGCTGTTAATTTTAAATCTAACTTCTCTACATTTCAAAGCTATAAGAGTGGGGACTTATCAAACTGGAATTGGATAAATTCTTTCGGTTATACTTTGTGGAAAGGAATTGGACTTGGATTTGAGTTTGGCTTAAGAGGTAACAAACAAGAATCTTTTGCGCTTGGAGCAAACCCTGGTGCCACTCTTGCAACTACTGATGCAAATACGCAAAGTTACTGGTTGTTTGGCTTGAACTATTCTTTATAGTGTCGAGACAAAAATTATAGAAAATGTAAAACGCCCTGACATTGTCAGGGCGTTTTTAGTTAAGTAGGATTCGTAAATTTGGTTGTTACAGTCAATAAAATCAAATTTCAGGTCAAGTAAAAACTTGGGCACAATCCAAATACTTAAAATTTTCGGTTAAGATTAGTTTCATCGGGACATTACACTAAATCTCAAATACATGACTAATGTATATTTCATGGGGCGCACCAATAAATTTTTGTTGTGAACGAATCAATAGCTGTTGTGAACTGCGTTAAAATGTGTGGTTTAATCGATGAACTGCACGCTATTTTGATACAATAACAAATAATTGATAATCAATAAAAAAGCCCAGAAGTAATTCAGGGCTTTTTTTAATAAGTAGGTTTATCGTAAAATTTGAGTTCCGATTTAAATCGGTTTAAGCTTTTTAGGCTAAGTATCGATTTGGGAAAAGATACATTCAACATTTAAGTTAAGTTCAAGGGGCGATTTGGGGTCAACACTATCACTTAATTACAATGTAAAGATATAGTGGTTTCTAGGTTCTTCTAAATTATTGTTGTGAATGGATACTATAATGTTGTGTCTCGGATGAACGGGTTTTCTTGTTCGATGAATTACATGCAACAACAAATACTAGTCTTATTTTTTAGTCCATAAGAGGAGCTTTGAGTTTGTTTTTAATGTTAATGAATACATTTACTTGTTAATCTGCCAATTAACAAAGCGGTTAAAACTTCTTAAATAAAAGGGGTTGCGGTAGAATTAACGTTAATGGTGGGTTAACGATGTTTTCTTTTTATGCGAAAATTAGGGTTTGTTCTACTTTTGAACTGTTGCCAGTCAAATAGCAAACCATGAAGAAAAGAATAAACATACTTATTGTAACCGCAATAATCACACTATTAGCCTTAACAAGTATTCAGGTCTATCTCATATATAATACTTACGAACTAAAGAAGAAGGCATTTTTGAACGAAACCTCAGATGCTATTGGAAGATTAGATGACGAGGCGGAATTGGTGGTTGAGACCGCAGAGATATGGGGACAGGAGTTTGTTGAGCTTCTTTGGGAATATAGATTCGAGAATTTAGGTAGAGATGAGTTTTTGAACGAGTTAAGAACTGAAAGAGACTCTTTATCCAAGGCATTTAACAAACTATATCAGAATGAAGTAAGAAAATCAAATTTGGGGTATGATGTTCAGTTTAAGAAGAACATATATTCTATCATTATTCTAGATTCTGTTGCAAACGACACGGTATTTGCATTCAACGAAGAGAACCCGATTTTTGTACTTGGAGAGAATTTTAAAGATGAAGAAGGTTACCGTGTAAGTCAGGCAAGATGGCAAACCGATTATACTCAAATTGATGACCAAGGAGTAGCAAGAACTTTTGAGTTTCTAGTTACGACAAGAGATCAAATGAGTATTTCAGAATGGAAAAGAATAGTTTTAGGCCGAATGGCAGGTTTGTTAATAGCTTCAGTTTTGGTATTTCTTTTCGTGACTGGATTATTTTATTACTCAATTAAGAATTTAATCAAGCAAAAAAAAGTAGCTGATGTTAAATCGGATTTTATCAATAACATAACGCATGAGCTTAAAACGCCCCTTGCTACTTTAAGCTTGGCTTCCAAGAGCTTAAGGCAAAAGGAAATATTGCAGTCGCCCGCAATTTTCGAAAATACACTTGGTATTATTGACCGTCAGAATTCAAGGTTACAAAAGCTTATTGACCAAGTCATGACCAATAGTTTGGGGTCGGAGGATTTTGTTTTAAATAAAGAACAAGTAATCGATGATGATTACTTTAGGAATATCATTGAAGATTTTTCTTTGTCCGTTCAGAGTCAAGATTTAACGATTCAAAAATATATTGAACCTAAAGAGGTAGTGCTTCGCATTGACTCATTCTTATTCACTACGGCCTTGTTCAACATTCTTGAAAATGCGGTAAAATATGGAAAGGAATCCATAGAAATAAAGATCAACACTCGATTAAGGAACAATCATTATGAAATCGAAATTCAGGATAACGGAATAGGAATTTCAAACAAACACCAAAAGGAAGTTTTTGAGAAATTCTATCGGGTGGCTTCTGGAAATGTTCACAATGTTAAAGGGTTAGGTCTTGGTCTGTATTACACGAGACAGGTAATAGATGCGCATGATGGAAGCATTTCATTAATGAGTGAAGTAAATAAAGGAACTAGTTTTATTATTAATATACCGGTTAGTTAAGATTATATGACACACGTATTATTAGCAGAAGACGATTTTGATTTCGGAAGTATTTTAAAACAGTATTTAGAAATACATGACTATCAGGTCACTTGGGCCAAAGATGGTAAGGAAGCTTTGGAATGTTTTGAAAAAGACCATTTCGATATCTGCGTATTTGATGTGATGATGCCAAAAATGGATGGTTTTACCTTAGCAGAAAAGGTGGTGGAATTAAACCCGGAAGTACCTTTTATTTTTCTGACCGCAAAGAAGCTAAAAGAAGATAGAATTACAGGTTTGAAATTAGGAGCTGATGACTATATCGTAAAACCTTTTGAGGCAGACATTTTAGTTCTTCGAATGAAAAATATTTTGAAGCGCATGCGAAAAATTCAACCGAAAAAAGAAGTGCTAATTACCATAGGTTTATATCAGTTTGACGCTGTAAACCACAAACTAAGTTTTAAAAGCGAAGAGCAGCGTTTAACGGAAAAGGAAACCGTTTTGATACAATATCTATATGAACATAAAAATAGAATGATAAAACGCGAAGACCTCCTCAAAGACGTTTGGGGCAACGACGACTTTTTCTCAGGGAGAAGCATGGACGTATTCATAAGCCGACTTCGGAAATACTTTAAGCAAGATTCAAACATTGCTATAGAAAGTGTTCGAGGTGTCGGATTAACATTTGAAATCAACTTGCCTGCCGAAGGGTAGGTCAATAACAGGAGTTTATCTCATCTATCAAAAAACGAAAAACATGAAAAAAACAGCAATCACTTTGTTACTGCTCATCACAGTACTATTAAACGCTATTGCCCAAACACCGGAAGAAACCTTACATCATAAATTAGATAGTATTAGCAAACAAAAAGGGCTGGTAGGTTTTGGTGTATCTGTGTTTTCTCCAGATACCATTCTATACAAAAAAGGCTATGGCTATGCAGATAAGGAAAACAAAAAACCATATACTGTCAATACAGTTCATAATATTGGTTCAATTTCGAAAACCTTTGTTGGCGTTTCTTTAATGAAAGCGGTAGAACTAGGTCTGTTTTCTATGGAAACTCCGATAAACGATATTCTGCCATTCGAGGTTATTCATCCAAGTTATCCAGAGGAACAAATAACCATCACACATTTAGCGACCCATACCTCTGGAATACAGGACACGGATGAATCATATGATAGAAGTTATGTTTTGGAAAACCCCAAAAACGTTGATATTTCTATTTATGATAGAGAAACCGCTAAATACATGAAAAATCTATTGGAGAACGAAGCTATGGAACTTGGGGTTTTTCTACATGAATATTTTTCAACTGATGGTAGTATGTATCAAAAGAAGAATTTTTTGAAGACCGCACCGGGTGAGCGGTACACATACTCTAACATGGGCGCTGCGTTGGCAGGGTATTGTATTGGGGTAGCTTCTGGAAAATCGTTTTCCGAGTTTACACAAGAACACATTTTCGATAAAGTAAAAATTAAAGATATCGGATGGTCCTACAATTCTATCGATGTTAACAATTTTGCAAAAACATATTCCGATACTAGTATTGCGTTCCCAAGGTACTCGTTGAATAGTTATCCCGACGGTGGGTTATGTACCAGCGTGCTCGGTCTCACAAAGTATGCCCAAGAAATGCTTAACTGTTATTATGGGAAGGGAACTATACTCAAACAAGATTCAGCCAAAGAAATGATGATAGGAAAACTGACTAAGCAGCAGTACAACAGTAAGAAGGAAGTAAAGGATAATTATGGGTATTTCTGGGAGCATAATAGAAATAACATAATTGGTCACAATGGGGCTGATCCGGGCATTATGACCTTGATGTACTATTACGAAGATATCAAGCTAGGCGCCATTTTCTTTACCAATTCAAATGTTATTGACAATCCAGAAGCGGCCAAGTTAGTTCAAGCAAGCTGGAATGCCATTAGGGCTTATCAAAACGAAATTGCAAAGTAGAATCATCAATTATAATTCAAAAACGAAAAATCATGAAAAATTTAAAAATCACAATTTGTATGACGGTATTGGCCATAGCCAGCGTATTTTCTCAAGAAGAAGAGAACTACAGCTTTCTGTTAAGTTCAGAATCTGTTGAGATATATGACTTTAAAGCCTCTATGAAAGGAGCTCACTATGAGTATCAGTTTGAAGATGTGTATACCGTCAAGTTGACCAATAAAGTTTACAAAATAAATTTGTTTTTTGATGAAGGTCAGATTGACAAGATTCAAAAAGTGGTTTCCAAAGTCTTAGACGTAGATACTATTTCTTCAGGATTCCAAACCATGGTTTGGAAGAAAACAGCACCAGACGGAAAACTAGCTTATAAGGTTGAAGTCAAAAAGAACAAACTCCGTATCGAAGTAACACGCAAGAACTCAGATAGCCAGGTTTATAATCTACTTAGCCAATTAGGGCAAGAATTCATCAAATCAATTAATAGTTAAAAACAGAAATCATGAGAACTTTAGTATATTTTTTTTTAAGCATATTAATAGGAATCCTTAATACACATGCCCAGGAGGAGTCTGATTCGAAAAAAACAAATAATGACATATCTTTTTCTTGGGATGGAGATCTTTCTTTTTCAGGAAATGAAAACATGTATTTCTCAACAAGTGATTCAGATGACACCTACAAGGTAAGGGCGAAGTTTCCAGACCGAAAAACAACAAAAATAAGAGCATATTTAAAGGAGGAATTAGGTCAAAGAAACATGAAAGTTTCAGGGACTAAGGAATTATGGAAAATGGAATATAGTGGAGATACGGGTTATGAAGTCAAGGTAGATGATGGTAGTTTAAGAATTTTTGTGGACAAGGAACTGGTTTCTTCATCTTTGTTCAATAAGCTAAAAATGATTACCAAAAACATTAAGAACTATACTTCAGGTAAGTCAGAAGAGAAGCATGAAGAAGAGAAGAAAAAACGAGAAGAAGAGCGTCTTGAACGTGAAGCTGAGCAACTCATGCGAGAAGCCGAGCGAAAAATAAGAGAGGCTGAACGTCTTCAAAGGGAAGCCGTGCGCTTACAAAGAGAAGCGGAGCAGAAGAAAAACAGATAATAAAAAAAGGGACTGCTTTTAACAGTCCCTTTTATAACTTCAATGAGTAATTTTTATTTCTTAATGATTTTCTTGGTTACTCCTTCAAGTTCCAGAATATAAAGTCCTTTCTTCAAAGAAGAAAAATCAATGTGAAAATTATTCTCCCCCTCACAAAGTGTTACAGGAACACTAAGCACGATAGGGGCCGTCGGATTGAGCTTCCGAACATTTACATAACTATGTTTATTTTCATTCGAATTAAATGAAACAGTCGCATAATTACGAATCGGGTTCGGATGAACAACAAGACCTTTTCCAGTATCTGAATCATCACAATCGTCGAAGTCGAAAGTTGCGGTAGCACGACCTGGCTTACTTTCACCTTTTATATCCCATTTGATTCTTGCCTTATTTTGTCCGCGAACGGTTTGACTAAGAAAGAAATTTTCTCCTGGTAGGGCAACTAATTCACCCTTCTGACCCGTGCCCAAAATTCTGAAGTCGTACTTAACATTAAACGGATTGGGGTTGTCAACCTGCCATCTGAGTTCCGTATCATTATCATCGGTACAAACAGGGGAAAGCTCAAGGTCTTCTGTACCAACTTGTGCGATAACCCGCCTAACCGCTTTCACTGCATTAACATACCCATGGCCTGTTTTTCTATCATATCCACTATCAAATCCTTCGGTTAAAGGGTCGTCCATATCACTTGCTGTATTCTGCAAAATATTTCTAATTTTATTAGGTGCCAAATCAGGGTTGGCCTGTAGCATTAAAGCAGCTACAGCAGCGGCATGTGGTGCAGCGGCTGAGGTTCCGAAGAAATTAGGATTCGTATCTTCTTCTACCGGCACGCCACCAATAATATCAGGAATATCATTTCCGAAGAAGGTAGTATTTGTCCCATCAGTGGCAGATATGTTTGGTTTTTTAGTGTCTAAAGGCTGACGCTTACGTGATCCGTTGTCGTTAAGTCTTAAGAACGTACCACCGAGTGAAGAAAATCCGTTGATATCCGTAGAAGGGCGATCTTGAAAACCTTCTACCCTAAAGAATGCAACCGCTCCAACTGCTATAGCTCTCTGGGCATTGGCATGCCCTACAACCGTTGAACTGTTGGTGTCAAACGTAACATTTAAGTCACTTCCAAAGTTTACCCACTTTATCCTTTGAGGATCAGGGCCTGATTGTTTTACTACGGCCATATCGAAAATGAAACTATCAGGACCATTGTTGGTAAAACCAATACCTTCAATATTATCGTCGGTATTTAAACTAGTAGTCTGAAAGATAAGTGCCCCGCTATCTGGGTCAAAAACGAAAATATCTAGATTCGTCTCTAGTCTATCGTCTGTTGCGCCGGGACCATCAGTGAAAAATGGACTCGGTTGATCCCATTGTAGAAATAAATTAAGTTGTTGTCCTGAGGCCACCTCAACTCTTTGGAAAAAATTGACACCTTCTCCGTCATCGAAATCGTGGACATTTAAAGGATTGACCGCTCTGAAATCACTTTCATAAGACTGTTCTCCGGAGTTTCCTGCAGAACTGAAATAAGCTGCACCACCTTTGCTAACCTCATTGACCGCTTGGGCAATTGCACCATTTTGAAAGTAAGGTTCTGCAAAATAAATAATATCATCAACGATGATATCACATCCGGCATCAGCTAGAGCTCTTATGCCATCGGCAAAATCAAAATAACCGTTGAATGCTGAGTAAAAGAATATTTCGGCTTCTGGAGCTAAATCATGGATTAACTCGATCATCCCTCTACCTTCGTCAATACCTGTGCCTCCTTCTAGTTCTGACAACACCGTTACTGGTGTTTCATAACCATTAGGATTACCCGGTCCGGGAAGATCACCGCTTGCAATACCAGCAGCCTCTCCGCCTAAAGTATTATAACTATCGGATAAAACACCAATTCTGATGCCCTTTCCTGTAAGTCCAAAACGTTTCGATACCAGATTTACTTTTAATGATTCGAACGCTTCGTTCTCAACAGAACCTACCTGGGCATGCGGTTTTATTTCAGGTCTGGCATAACTGAGTTCAGTACAATTATTTAACTGCATAACTTTATCTACAGCTAAGCGGAAAGTTACCGTTCGGTTGTACTTTTTTATTTTTTTGGCTCCGAGAGTTCTAAGTTCATCGGCCAATGCGTTTACATTTGATTTACATCTTGCTATCAGGAATACTTCTCCATTTCGAATTATATACTTATTTTGGTTAAAGATAGAGAGCTTGCCTTCTGCAATTTCAGCTAGATCGGGGCTCATCAATTGCCCAGTTTTTAAATTTTCTTGAGACTGTTTAATTATTTCAAGCCGTTTTTCTAAATCAGCTTGTTGGGCTTGAACACTAGAACTAATTAGGGCAAAAAATAAAATTAAAGAGAGTAATTTTGAGTAATTTTTTCTCATAATAATGGGGTTTTAAGGGGTTAATATTAAATAGTTTGTGTACTCGGTTTAAACTATGATTTGAGAAAATGCATAGATGAATTAAGGCTACTTATTGATGAGGGGAATTTTAGTATGGGGTCAACTAAATAGGCGACTACAATATAATAATAAAAAACCTATGTTTTTTAACAAAAAAGTTTCTTAATTAGATGATATTTTTTCGAAATGGAAGATTGATTAGGAGTATCAGAGAGCAGTCCGAAGTATCATTTTGGAGAGAACAACCAATGAGCTAGTCCATTCCATAAGCTAGAATAAAAAAAGCCCTCCAATCTGGAGGGCTTTTGTAAAAAGTAGGTTTGGGTTAATTTGGTTTGGTATTCCGTAAGCTTGTAGGTTTTAAGTATTGATATTGGGTCAAACTATCACTTAATAACATGGTAAAGATATAGATGATTCTTGACCAATCTAAATTATTGTTGTGAAGTGAAGCTACGATGTTGTGAAAAATATGAACAGTTTTATTTCTTCGACGAACTGCACTTTTATGTAGGAAAAGAAAGTGGGTTTTTTTGCAAAAGGGATTGCAGCGGCATCTTTTTTAGGCTTTTATTCCCTAAAAAAATATAGCGAAAAGCTCGACCTCACTCTAAGAGAGGGTTTGCCCTATTGATATTCGTCTAAATGTTCTGGATATAGAAAGTTGTTATACGGAAAACGAGTTACATGTATATCCCGCACTTCATTATAAACTCTTTTTCGAAACTCGTCTAAGTTCTGTTTGTTCAAAGCTGAAATAAAGAGGGCTCGGTCACCAACCTTTTGCATCCAGGTTTTTTTCCATTCTTCAATGGTAAAGTGTTTGGCTGTTTTTTCCGTAATTAAATCGTCTGCATCTATAGTCTCGTGTTTGTATTGATCAATCTTATTAAAGACCATGATACTTTTCTTATCCGAACTTTTAATCTCGGCCAGAATCTTATTGACCGATTCTATGTGTTCCTCAAATTGCGGATGCGATATATCTACGACATGTAATAATAAGTCAGCTTCACGAACTTCATCTAAGGTGCTCTTGAAGCTCTCAACAAGTTGTGTGGGAAGTTTACGAATAAACCCAACCGTATCACTCAATAGAAAGGGAAGATTTCCTAGCACAACTTTGCGAACCGTAGTATCTAAGGTTGCAAAAAGTTTATTCTCAGCAAATACCTTGCTTTTACTGACGACATTCATTAATGTGGATTTTCCAACATTAGTATATCCCACCAAAGCAACGCGAACCAAAGCTCCGCGATTACCACGTTGGGTCTCCATTTGGCGATCGATTTTGGTCAGTTTCTTTTTCAATAATGAAATGCGATCACGAACGATACGCCTATCCGTTTCAATTTCCGTTTCACCAGGACCACGCATTCCAATACCCCCTTTTTGTCGTTCAAGGTGTGTCCATAGTCCGGTTAATCTTGGAAGTAGATATTCATATTGTGCCAATTCCACCTGTGTACGAGCATAACTTGTTTGTGCCCTTTGCGCGAAAATATCCAGAATAAGACTCGTGCGATCTATAATCTTGCAGCGTAATTGTTTTTCAATATTACGTTGTTGTGCGGGTGTAAGCTCATCATCGAAGATTACAGAACCAATTTCATGTTCTTCAACATAGGCTTCTACTTCTAACATTTTACCGCTCCCGATTAAGGTTTTCGGGTTGGGTACATCCATACGTTGTACAAAACGTTTGTATACTTCGCCTCCTGCAGTATAGGTCAAGAACTCAAGCTCATCGAGATATTCAGTAACCTTTTCTTCATTTTGTTCGCGGTTCATTATACCAATAAGTACCGCCCTTTCATAATCTATCGACTTCTTTTCAAGCATAAACCCATTTTAAAGTGCAAATCTAGGTAACGATTTTTGTAAATTTGAATCCCCAACAATAAAAACCATGATTTTCTCATTTTTTAAAAAGAAAAAGGGAAAGAACATTTTTACCGTAGGTTTCTATAACCTAGAAAATCTGTTCGACACCAATGATGATCCAAATACTTTGGATGATGACTTCACACCTACAGGTTTCAAAAAATGGTCAATGAAACGGTATAAGCGCAAGCTGTATAAATTGGCGAAGACTATTTCTGAAATTGGAGACGAGTCCACTAAAAACCCACCTGTTATACTCGGAATTGCAGAGGTGGAAAATGAGAAGGTAATCGAGGATTTAATCAGTGCAGAACCCCTTCGTGATATTGATTATGGTTATGTTCATTACGATTCTCCGGATGAAAGAGGAATCGATACTGCTCTTATTTATCAAAAATCAAATTTTGAAGTACTGTATTCAGAGCCTATCACATTAATGATTTTCGAAAAGGATGGCAGAAGAGATACCACGCGAGACATTTTATATGTAAAAGGGAAATTGAATAACGAGGAAGTTCATGTGTTCGTTAATCATTGGCCCTCTCGCAGAGATGGTCAGGACGAAACCAGTTCCAAAAGGGTTAAGGCGGCTGAAACTATAAAGGAGTATATGGCCAAGATAGATGCTACGGTTGAAAGCCCCAATTACATAGTAATGGGAGATTTTAATGATGGCCCTGATTCAGAAAGCATAAAATCGCTCATGGAGTGTGACCATTTATACAACCCTATGGAAAAGCTGCTTAGCCCTGAACGGGGTAGTGCGAATTACAAACAGACTTGGATGCTCTTTGACCAAATTATGGTATCGCATAATTTATTGAATTACGAAAAAGGTACCCATAGTTTTGCCCATGCCAATATTTTTGATGAAGCCTTTTTAACTGAGTTTAAAGGGAAGTTTAAAGGAACACCCTATAGAACTTACGCTGGCAGAAAATATATTGGGGGCTATAGTGATCACTTCCCCGTGTATATTCAACTAAAATATAACGGGTAGTATCAGATATTTTTGATTTCATTTTCCGCTAGCAATTCTTCTCCTCGGAGTCTTAGAAAGACCTGCGCGGTGGTTACCACGTCTAGTTCACAGTAGGTAATAATCCTATCGAGATTCTTTTCTTCATAATACACCTCCCTTACCATACTGCCATCGATATCTTCTTTAGGAGAAGGTATGCCTAAAATATTCGCCAGTAATTTGAGGGAAGTAAAATGCTTGTAATCACCAAATTTCCAGAGTTCCATGGTATCTAGGTGTGGAATTTCCCATGGTTTTTTACCAAAAAGGTTCAGTTTATAGGGAAGTTCTATATTGTGGATAATCATCCGTCTTGCGATATAAGGGAAATCGAATTCCTTGGCGTTATGACCACATAATAGATGTTTTGCGCTACTGAAATGGGTAATCAGTAAGTTCTTGAACTCTTTTAGGAGTTTTACTTCCCCGCCGTGGAAAGTCGTGGTTCTGAAAGTTCGTATGTCTCCTTTAAAATTGAAATACCCTACTGAAATACAGATAATTTTACCAAATTCCGCCCAAATACCTGCGCGCTCGTAAAATTCCTCAGGAGTAAAATCATCCTTGCGTTGGTATTTTGATTTTTGATCCCAAAGCGCTTTTTTTTCGTCATCAAGTTCATCGAAAGATTGCGTTTCTGGAACCGTTTCGATATCGAGAAAAAGAATATGCTCTAAATTAATTCTGGAAAGCATCTTTTGGCGATGGTTTGACCCCTAAATATACAAAGTAAAAAGAGATAAACTAAATATTATGTATTTTCTTACTCAAATAATAAGAACCGACCTACAAGTTTGTTTATATACAATAGTTGGGATATTCCTTTTTGATGAAGCTAGATAACTACGAGAATCGGAATCATTTACAATTTGAAAAAAGACCCAATTGTTGGTAATCATCAAAATAAAGAACCTTGCTTCACCGGATTTTCATGGGCTAAAAGCCATTTTTTGCGATGTAATCCTCCAGCATATCCGGTTAGAGAACCATCGCTTCCAATTACCCGATGACAAGGCACAATTATCCATAGCGGATTCTTGCCATTTGCCGCAGCAACAGCCCTTATGGCCTTCACATCACCCAGTTTTTTCGAAAGCTCTAAATACGACATCGTTTTACCAAACGGAATATTAAGAAGTTCTTCCCAAACCCCTTGTTGAAAGGACGTTCCTTGTGGATTCAATTGAAGATCGAAATTTTCGCGTTGACCGTCGAAATACTCTCTCAATTGGTAAACGGCATCTTCGAGTGCTTCGGGAATCACATCGGTAAGAGTCTCTTCTGTATCTAAAACCGATATTGCAGACAATCCATTGGCAGTACCCTCTAATTTTGCAACTCCCAAAGGCGTAGCTATATATGCGGTTTCCATACGATTATTCTTCCTTGCGTTCTTCTATTAGTCCGGATTTCTTTGCTCTGGTCTCCCAATTTTTGCGGGCTAATTCCTGTAAATCAGCTACGCTATCACTTTCATCCATAATTTCCAAACCTAGCAAGGTCTCTATGATATCTTCCATAGTGACTAGACCACTTATAGAACCGTATTCATCCACCACAAGTGCCATATGTACTCTTTTGCGGATCAAGGTCTCGAATAACTCAGGAATAGGCGTATTTCGTTTTGTAATCATGATATCCCTGCGAATCTCCGAGAGAGGTACTTCGCCATTGCCATTTACCATTTCCTCTAATACATTGTTTTTAAGCACAAAACCGGTGATATGATCTTCTTTTTGGCTGTAAACGGGAATCCTTGAAAAGCGTAATTTAGGATTCTCCGTAAAGAATTCTTGAATGGTCTGGTCTTCAGATGTCATTTTAACCACCGCCCTTGGGGTCATTATATCTTTTACCAAAACTTCGTCAAATTGTAATAGGTTTTTGATAATGGTAGATTCAGACTTTTCAAAAACTCCATCTTCATGTGCAATATCGGCCATCGCTGTAAAATCTTCCCTACTAAGTGCGCTTCCATGGTGACCTTTACCGCCTACCAACTTTGTGAAAAGCTGCAGTACCCAAAGCAAACCTGTATATTTTAATGCCAAAACCATAATGCGTAGAGTTTTAGCGCTAAAGTTGGAAAGTTGCTTCCAGTAGGTCGCTCCGATGGTTTTAGGAATAATCTCTGAGGCCACTAAAATCAATATGGTCATAATAGTTGAAACAACCCCAACCATCAAGTCCTCGGTAAATTCCACACCTAAGATAGACCTCGTGGTATTTCCATACATTTCGGCATAAGCCGCTTTGGCTTGAACACCGACTAGAATTGCACCCACCGTATGTGCTATCGTATTTAGAGTAAGAATGGCGATAAGTGGTTTATCCACATCTTTTTTAAGTTCTTCTAGAGTAGTGGCGTAGGCCTTACCCTCTTTCTTTTTGAGATTTATAAAAGTCGGATTTACACTCAACAAAACAGCTTCCAAAATGGAGCAGAGGAAGGAGAAGAAAATGGAAATTACAGCGTAAAAAATCAACAGGCCCATGTACGGTAGTTTTGAATTACGAAGATACCAATTTTATCAGTACATGAGAATGCTCAATCCGCAGGTACGTTGGCAGTATAAAACACCTGCTGAACCGCTTCCCGAATCTTGAGTTTATACAAATTTCGATGTGCTCTAGTAGGATTTACACGGTTTGAGAGAAAAATATATACCAATTGGTTTTTTGGGTCGGCCCAGACGAAAGTTCCAGTAAACCCTGAATGACCAAAGCTTTCTAAGCTAACCAACTTAGCAGGATATGCTTCTTTATGATCCAAGGTATCGTTGCCAAGTAGTGGTTTGTCAAATCCTAATCCTCGTCGATTTTCGTTTTCTGGATACTGCACTTTTATAAACTCTTTTATCGTAGCCTCAGAAACAAATCTTTTGCCATTGTAAAAACCATATTGCATATACATTTGCATCAGTTTGGCTAGGTCGGTTGCTGTTGCAAACAAACCTGCATTACCGGAAACTCCCCCTAATAAAGAAGCATTCTCATCGTGTACCCATCCCTGCGTAAGGGTATGACGGAACAAAGTGTCTTGCTCAGTGGGAACTATTCGATTTGTATATCCTTTGGTTTTTGGCCGAAATCCCATATTACTTGCTCCTAGCGGTTTATAAAAGTGCTGTTCCAGGTAGTTTTCATAGGATTGGCCTGTTAATTGTTCTATGAGTTGTGGAAAAATCAGAAAAGTCAGTCCTGAATACTTGTATTTTTTTTCTTCGGACACTTTTGACCTATTTATCATTTGGATCATCTTACGCTTGAAATTATTCTTGATGAAGAGTCCATCATAGGCCTGGTTTTCAAACCCAGAAGAGGCCGATGTTTGAACAAACCGCTTTTTTACCTTTCCGTTTCTTTTAAGTACCTCATTAAGGAAAACGATGTACGGGGTCAATCCTGCCTGATGAGCCAAAATCTCCCTTAACGTCAAGTTCTTCTTATCCTTTATTTTCCGCCAAGGCTTCCAATACGTACTAAAAGGTTTATCTAAATCTAACTTACCTTCATCCACTAATTTCATTATTGCCGGTAATGGCCCCGTAATTTTCGTAACAGACGCCAAATCGTAAATATCATCCAAGGCAACTTTTTGAATACTATCATAGGTATGAAAACCATAAGCCTTGTGAAATATGATTTTTGAGTTTTTGGCAACTAGAATTTGAGCTCCTGGAAATGCTTCATTTTCGATTCCATCATTAATAATGGAATCTACTTTGATATGGATATAAGAAGAATCTAGCTTGACTTCTGAAGGTTTTGCGTAACCGAACTCTGAATCAAATACAGGGTCATCAATCTCTTGTAAGGCCTTTTGAGAGTGGGCTTTGGAGAATAATAAACCAATGAGTATAAAAATATGTAATTTCATTCATAAAGGGTTTATTCCTTTCGGAATGACAAATAGAATAATTATCCCATCAATCGAACAGCATCTTTCGCAAAGTAGCTCGCAATGATATTGGCACCGGCTCTTTTTATGGCAAGTAATTGCTCCATCATAACCGCGTCATGGTCTAACCATCCTTTTTCTGCTGCGGCCTTTAACATGGCGTATTCTCCACTTACCTGATATACCGCAACGGGGACATCAACTTCATTTCTGATTTCTCGAACAATATCCAAATAAGCCAATCCGGGTTTTACCATTACGATATCCGCACCTTCATCGATATCAGCTTGGGTTTCCGAAATCGCCTCGAAACGATTTGCAGAATCCATTTGATAGGTTTTCTTGTTTTTAGGTACATCTTTCATATTTACAGGAGCGGAATCTAAAGCGTCTCGAAAAGGACCATAAAATGCACTGGCATATTTTGCACTGTAGCTCATAATTCCAGTGTTGATGTGACCTTCGTCTTCTAAGGCTTCCCGAATCGTTAAAATACGTCCATCCATCATATCACTAGGTGCGACGAAATCGGCTCCTGCATCGGCATGGCTTACACTCATCTCCGCAAGAATTTCCGAAGTCTCATCATTTAATATTTGTCCGTCTTGAACAATTCCATCATGACCTAGAGAAGAATAAGGATCAAGGGCTACATCCGTCATCACCAACATCTCTGGACAAGCATTCTTAACTGTTTTTATGGCTAATTGCATCAATCCGTTGGGATTCAAGGCTTCTGTCCCTTTATTGTCCTTTAAATTATCCGGGACTTTTACAAAAAGAAGAACAGCGCAAAGTCCCATATTCCATAGTTCCTTGACCTCTTTTTCAAGATTGTCTAGGCTCATGCGATAATAGTTGGGCATAGAAGCTATTTCTTCCTTAACTCCTTTTCCCTCCACAACAAATAATGGAACTAGAAAGTCACTTGGAGTTATGATTGTTTCGCGCACTAAATGACGAATGGAATCGTTTACTCTTAGTCTACGGTTTCTTTTTAATGGATACATTGAATTGCCCTCTTTTATGAAACTCAAAGTTACTTATTATCCTTTTAAATTTGTCAAAACACCTTAACTCTTGAGCGAACTCCAAAAAAATTTAAAATTCAAATTTACTTGGCGAAGTTATCAAGAGAAATTCCTTAACCGTTTTGAAAATCACATTAAGGATAACCACCTTCATATCGTAGCTCCACCTGGGTCGGGCAAAACTATTTTGGGTCTGGAAATGCTGATACGCGTAAATAAACCTACGCTTATCCTTTCACCTACACTTACGATACGAAATCAATGGAAAGATAGGCTAGAGACTTTTTTTCTTGCCAATAATGCGTTTGACAATTACACTCTAGATATCAAAAAACCATCTTTGCTCACCTTTTCAACCTATCAATCTTTACATGCTTTAGATAAATCTTTAATTGAAAGTGAAAAGTCTCTCCTTGATTACATTACAAAACATAATATACAAACCCTTGTTTTAGACGAAGCGCATCATTTAAAAAATGCTTGGTGGAAGAGTCTTTTCTCGTTGAAACAGATAGAGCATATGACTGTAATTTCGCTGACAGCCACTCCACCTTATGACAGTACTGCTCAAGAATTGAACAAATATTTTGAGCTTTGTGGCCCGCTCGATGATGAAATTGCAGTACCCGACTTAATTGCAAACGGGGACCTTTGTCCACACCAAGATTTTGTTCATTTCTCTCAACCCGATGAAGCTCAAATCAAATATATCGTTGCGTATCGGGAACAGATAATTGCATTTAATAATGCGTTGGTTGCTAATGCCGATTTTCAAAAACTGATAACAGAACTTCCCATATATACTCAATCAGAGCAGTCGCTAGAAGATATATATGAGAATCCAGAATTTTTCTCATCGATACTAATTTTTTTAAATGCCTGTGGACGTAAAACCGATAAAAAGAAGCTCAAGTTTTTAGGATTTGATGTTAATAATGTTCAATTTCCCAACTTAACCTATGAATGGTTAGAAGTTTTACTGCAAGAATTATTAGTAGAACAACGGGAGTCACTAGAAGCATATGAAGCCTTACTTTTTGATATAGAGAAGCAACTTTCTCGAATAGGTGTCTACAATAAGAAAAGGGTCAATTTTATCGGAGATGAACAATTGTATCGAAACCTAGCCAATAGTCCTTCTAAATTAAAAAGTATTTCTGAGATAGTTTCTTTTGAAAAAGGGAGATTAGGACAAGAGCTAAAAGCGGTAATACTGACTGACTTTATTCGAAAAGAATATTTAGATTTTAACGGTGACGATACTACTGAACTCAAAAAGTTAGGTGTGGTTTCGATTTTTCAATACCTAAGAACTACTGGCGTTTCAAAGGAAAATATTGGCGTGTTATCAGGTTCTTTGGTCATCATACCTAAAGGTTCATTACACCATTTTAAAAAGGAAGTGAGTAGTTCAAATTTTAAGGCTCTGACCTTAGAATCGGATGATGAATTCGTTGTCATTAACTCTTTTGGTTCAGTAAAAAATACCATCGTAGCGAGTATAACAAAATTGTTTCAAAAAGGGATTCTTAAAATTCTTGTGGGCACAAAGTCTTTGCTTGGCGAAGGATGGGATGCTCCCGCTATAAACACCTTGATATTAGCTTCTTATATCGGTTCTTTCGTGTCTTCAAATCAAATGCGCGGACGTGCAATTCGAATAGATGAAAAAATACCAAATAAAACCGGAAACATTTGGCATCTAGCTTGTCTTGACCCAACCGTTATAGGCGGAGGCAAAGACCTAGAAAAACTACACAAAAGATTTGAAGCATTTTCAGGAGTATCACTTTCAAAAACCACGTATATCGAAAATGGAATAGAGCGACTTCAAATTCCTACTGATTTTAATCCTAACATAAATCTAGAAGCTTTGAACGCTAAGATGTTTGAAGCAGCGTCACAAAGAAAGGTATTGAAGAACAGGTGGTTTGATGCCATTGAAAAAGGGAGTGTTCTTATTCGTGAAGTTAAAATACCTTATTTAGATAAATTGCCCTTTAAGGAAGCAAAAAGATTGCGATGGGGTAGTGCTTCGAAATATTTGTTTCTCGAGGTAGTAGTAGGCGCAGGTTTATTTTTTCCGGAGTTTTTGATAAAACATTTAGGAACATTATTTACGAAAGGCGTAGTTCAATTTATTTATATTTTTTTAGCAGGAATTTTTGTTGGGTTCGCACCGAAGACCTATAAGGCAATCAAACTGTATTTGTTATTCGGAAACACCTACAAGAAAACCAAGAGGATTGGGAACGCATTACTAGATATTGTAAATAGAACAGATAGACTGCATACCCCTATTAAAGAAGTATCTGTGGAAACGGAACAACAGCTAAACGGAACATTTGTGTGTTATCTTAAAGGCGCCACGAATGCAGAAAGCACCTTGTTTGTGAACTTATTGGCTGAGATTTTAGCACCAGTTGAAAATCCTAGATATTTACTAGTATATAAACATTGGATAAAGCGCCATTGGGGCTTACGAAATTATTACGTAGTGCCTACCCAATTTGGAAAGCGAAAAGAAGACGCCCAACTTTTTCATCAATGTTGGAAAAAACATGTGGACTCATCAAAACTCTTGTATACCCGTTCACTAAAGGGAAGAAAAGAGTTGTTGAAAGCAAGACTTTCACATATTATGTATCAATTCAAAGAAGTTTCTAAAAAAGCGATTACTTGGAAATAATGAGCATTAAGAGCGTTATTGAAACTACTCAACTCCAATCTCTTCTTTACACTGAATAATTTCTTTAAGACCTTCTCCTAAGTCATGTGCTTCCCATATTTCAATATCTTCCTTAATAGAAAGCGGATTCTGGTCAGAATCAATGTAGGTGCGAATAGAGGCAACTGTTGCGAAATCCATTGGGTCTATTTTAACAATAGAATTTTTACCCGGAATTGTATAACTATCTTCATAATCGTAACAGAAAATCAATACCTGGTCACCAATGTTTACACCACTTTGATAAAAACAATCGGTTGTAAAAAAATTTTGCCCTGTGTAGCTATTCGCCCCTAAATCCTTGATTTTATATACTTTTTCAATTTCGACAATACCCTTTTGGGAAGTGTACAATGGGCCCGGGTCATCCGTTGGTTCATTAAGACTTGTAACTGTTCCTTCAAAAACAAGTGAAAGTTCTTCTCCACATGCCCCAATAAACGGCCCGGATTGTGGCCACCAATACGTATAACCAACGCTTAAGGTGTCCTGCGTAAATACTACTTCAATATCGCTTTTTGATTTTTTGGTAGTACAGGACATTGCAAATAATACGATCGAAACAAATAGAATCAGCTTGTTTTTCATTGTCTTTCAATAAAATTTCCAATCCAAGTGTAAGCCATCATCATTATAAAAACCGCAATACCGATTGTATACATATCGATGAAGAAAGGTCCGATTAAACCCGTCAATATCATGATTGAACCATAAATAATTCCCATTAACCTAGCTTTTTTACTTTTTAACAAAAAACCTCTAGGAAGTGGTAACAAGGCACAGATAAAGGTTACCCCAAGTACAAGGGCGTACTCCATGTTTAGAAAATAAAAGGTAGCAATCGCTGCTATTCCCAAAACCAATAAGACGCCGAAAACGTAGCCGCTTATTTTTTCATCCTTAGCCAGTAAGTACTTCCCATAAGTGTCAAAATTCAAAATGGTATTTGACAAAGGTTCCATAATCCATCCACCAAGAGCGAAAAGCAAGTAGGCAATCATCAAGGGTATGGCAAGATAGGTCATATCACTAGCACTCAAAACCTTAATACTTACGCGATAAACTAAGTAGATGCCTATAATGAAGGCCCATTGATTTTTAGAGGATTGTTTTGCAATCCAAAATGAATATTTCAAATACCAACGGTAAAAGAAATTTTTGCTTTTAAGTGCGGTACTCATCCCTTCGCGGGCATATTCGAAATTCGGGTCAAATTGCAAAGCTTCCTTAAAATGCTCTAGAGCTTTTTTATTGTTTCCGTTTTCAAGTTCAACCCAACCGACATTTGCATGCGAATAGCTGTCTTCGGGATTGTCGAACAAAATGTTTTCTACGGTCTCATTCGCTTCTTCTACCCGATCGAGCTTGGTAAGGATCTGAGCTCTAATATTAAGGCAGTATGCGTTTTTGGCATCAATTTTTAATCCTTCATTCACAAGCCTTAAGCCCTCTTCATATTTTTTCTTGTTTAATAATAATCCAGACTTAAAGGCAAAATAATCAGCACTATAAGGATATAAGGAGATGGCTTCATTAACAAATTCCATAGCTTCCTCATCCCTGTCTTGACGCAGCGCTATCTGAGCTTTCAAGAAAAATAAATCCGGATCATTGGGCATGTCATGCAACAAACCATCTGCTAATTTTGATGCTTTGGAATATTCGCCGGTATCAAAAAAACAAATTGCCAAATGATATTTTCCAGTCCAATTGTCGGGATCTTCTGCAATAGCATTTTGTAAGAAAGGAATGGCTTCTTTATACCTTCCAAGCTGAATTAGTTGTGTGCCACGGGTGAGATTTTTCGATTCCATTACTTTTTAATGTTCAAGTATTTCAGAATATCATCATATAGTCCACCATCATTTGAATACAGAGCATAGTTTTTGGCAGATCCAAACCACTCTTTGGTACTGGGTTTCATTTTTTTAATAGCATTCGAAACATCTTTTGTGGTTATCGGTTTCGGAATGCCATCGACAAAAGCTTTTTCCAGTTTGTTTTCTATTGCGACATCAATAGAAGCTTTGATGTCTGCCCCCGAGAACTCTTTTGAAATTTTTGCGAGAGCAGCAAAGTCTATATTTTCTATAGGTTTATCTCTCAGTTGAATATCAAAAATAGCAGCTCTTGCTTGAAGGTCTGGCGGCGAAACAAAGATTATTCGATCGAACCTACCGGGTCTTCTGAAAGCTGGGTCGATATACCACGGCGCGTTAGTGGCTCCGATAATCAATATTCCATCATTTTCGGAATCAATGCCATCAAGTTCTGATAAAAACTGATTGATAACTGTTCGACCCGCAGCCTTGTTCACATCATTTCTGTTGGCACCCAGTGCATCAATTTCATCAATAAATATGACACAAGGTGTATTTCTACGGGCCGTTTCAAATATTTGATGCAAGTTTCTTTCTGAACTTCCCACCCACATATCTAGAATCTCGTTGATTCCCACATTGATGAAATTTGCATTTATTTCACCAGCAGTAGCTTTAGCAAGATGTGTTTTTCCACAACCAGGAGGGCCATATAAAAGAATTCCCCCTCCAATTTTTTTCCCATAAGCCTTATAAAGGTCTTTGTGCTCTAGGGGTTTAATGATTTTTAAGGATATTTCGTTTTTCACATGATCCATTCCTCCGATATCCTTGAATCCCATATCTGGCTTTTTAAGAAATGAAATGGCGTCCTCATCAACAAACTCACTATCATCAGAAATGGTGTTTACTTTGAGTTTGGCGTCAAAATCTTCATTGGAATATGATGGATCGGTCTCGATTATACTCTGATAAGTTTGTTGCGCATCTGAGTAGTTTTCTTGCTTGATTTGACAATAACAAAGTAGTTCAAGAAAGCGGTTCTCCCGACTATTACTAATTAGTTCCTCGAGCAATACTTCAGTAGCGGATAGCTTGCTTTGTCTATAAAAACAATTTGCAAGCTCGTATTTGGCATCTAAATGACTAGGGTCAATATTAATTATATCCTGTAGGTGATTCTGAGAATCTTCGTACTGGCCATTTTGAAGGTAAAGCTTAGCGATTTGGAATTTAAGAGGCACATTATTAGGTGATAACTTTAATGCCTCAAGAAGACTTTCTAACATCTTGGTGATTTTTTATAAAAATATGTAATTAACCACAAGTATAGCCTTATGTAGCTATCCTAAATTTCGAATAAACTTTTCTACGTTGATATGAACATCATCTTCCCCTTGCTGGTCAAAAGGATTTTCCAAATGCGACTGAATGTTATCCAGCGCCACTAGAATCACACTAAACAAAACGGGTACCGCAAATTGTAGCCCATAGCTATAACTTGTTACGCTTTCTGCAAAGTGAGGGCCGTAAATAACGGGAAGTATAACAATAAAAATATCACTGTAGGTTCTCAAGGTACGGGGAGTTCGATATTGATAAATATGTTTGATTCGTTCGAAGGAAATCATCATTTTACTTAGAAATTGATTGGACCTGGAAGCTTCACCAGAAGGCAAGCCATGTGAACGCATAGATTTTATAAAAACGGAAAGTTCGTGAAAATCAGAATACACATTTTTTTCATATTCTTCCAATCGGTCGACAGGTTGTGTAAAAATCTCTCTACAAGAATTCATAAGAGACTTCAGGTGTCCCTTCAATTCGGTTTTTAGTTCTTCCGGCGGATTTTCCAGCCAATGCGAAACCGCAAAGTACAAGGCTCGTCCATGCGCTTTTATAGAACCGTACTCATCTAAGGCAACTTCACGACGCTTATAGGCTCCGCCAATAGAGAATACGATGGGGAAAACAATAGCGGTGCCGATCAAGGTTAAAGGAAAGTCTGCCTTAATTTCATAATGAAGACAAAATGCTGTGGAAACGATAGATAGAAAGGTAATCAAAAGTGTCTTCCAATTTATAATGAGCCCTATGCGAGCTACATATTTTAGTAAAGTCATTCGTTTTGGTTTTTTAGTAAGCTTTGCTTAATTATGGCTTTAAGGCGTTCCTTTCTGAAAGCTTCCTCTTTCTTCAGCTTATTCTTTTTTCGATTCATAAGCTTGGTATGTTTCGCTTTATTAACGGTATTTTTTGCTTTTCCTTTTTTAGCCATACCAAAAAAATAAATTTATACCCAATCTTTGGGCTTTTTCAATACCTCTATAAGCCTGGCTTCTTCACTCCGTTCTTCAGGGTGATGGTCATACTTCCACTGTACATGAGGTGGTAGACTCATGAGGATACTTTCGATACGTCCATTCGTTTTTAAACCGAACAATGTACCTTTATCATGTACTAAATTGAACTCTACATAACGCCCTCTTCTGACCTCTTGCCAATCGCGATGAAGCTTAGTAAATCCTATGCCTTTACGTTTTATAACAATTGGTATATAAGCCTCTAAAAAACTATCGCCAACTTCTGTAACAAAGTTGTACCAATCTTCCATTTGCATCTTGTCGGTCGCTTTGCAATAATCAAAGAACAATCCACCTAAACCCCTCGCTTCACCACGATGTGTATTCCAAAAATATTCGTCACAGCGCTTTTTATATTTTGAATGGAATTCAGGATGATGTGAGTCACAAGCTTTTTTACAAACGGAATGAAAATGAATTGCATCTTCTTCAAAAAGATAATACGGAGTCAAATCTTGCCCTCCTCCAAACCACTGGTCAACAATATTCCCTTGTTTATCATACATTTCGAAATACCTCCAATTTGCATGAACCGTCGGTACCATCGGATTTTTTGGGTGTAAAACCAAACTTAAGCCACAAGCAAAAAAGTCCGCATCTTCCACTCCGAAATACTTCTGCATACTTTCGGGGAGGGCTCCATGAACCCCGGAAATATTCACGCCGCCTTTTTCAAATACATCTCCATTTTCAATGACGCGCGTGCGGCCACCTCCACCTTCTGGGCGTTCCCAAATATCCTCTTGAAATTTGGCCTTGCCGTCAACTTCTTCCAATTTAGAAGTTATAGTGTCTTGAAGGTTTTGAATATATGTGTAAAATTTGTCTTTCATGATTTAAGCATAAAGTTCATATAATTCCATGTCTAATGGACTTTCGCCTGGCGGGGTATGTTCTCCAAGTAGGACTTTCTGCCAAGTAAAACCACATTTCTGCGCGACACGAATGCTGCCTGAATTGGACTTATGGGTAATGATTTGCAGTGTTTCCAGTTGTAGTTCTCCAAAAGCCCACTTGGAAATTGCTTTGACGGTTTCGGTCATGTAGCCTTTGCTCTCTACTTGATAGCCTAATGCATAGGCTAGCTCACCTTGTTTTTTCTCCCAATCCAATTCTTTGAGATAGATTAGTCCGATGAGGGTATGATTTTCTTTTTCCTTTAGGACAAACAGAAATTCTTCTTTGTTTTGAAAAGCCCTAATTTTTCGCTCCACAAAGTATTTTGATAAATCAGGAGTTAGGTTTTGTTCAAGAGTCTTCGGAAAATAACGTTGCAGGCGCTCAGTGTTTATTGTGCAAAAATCACAAAGTCGCCATGCATATTTTTCATGGATAGCGTCAATATAATAATCATCGAACTCTAAGAACACCACAGCTTTTTATTTTCACCTTAGGGGTTAGAAGGTATATTCTTTTACGGCATCAATAAATGCTTTTGCATTTTCCACAGGAACATTCGGAAGGATACCGTGCCCTAAATTTACGATGTACTTGTCCTTTCCAAATTCGTTAATCATCTGGGTTACCATCTTCTTAATGTCAGCTGGTGACGATAGCAAACGCGATGGGTCAAAATTACCCTGAAGCGTAATGTTTCCTCCGGTTAGGTAACGAGCGTTTCGTGCAGAACAGGTCCAATCTACACCCAATGCGGAAGCACCTGACTTTGCCATATCTCCTAACGCGAACCAACATCCTTTTCCGAAGACGATTACCGGAGTTTCATCTTTTAAGGCATCAACAATCTGTTGAATGTATTGCCAAGAGAATTCTTGATAATCCGTTGGTGAAAGCATGCCTCCCCAAGAATCAAAGACTTGTACAGCGTTTACGCCTGCTTTTACTTTTGCTTTCAAATAGGCAATCGTGGTATCCGTGATTTTTTGAAGTAAGGAATGTGCAACAACAGGTTGCGTAAAGCACAATTCCTTGGCTTTATCGAAGTTTTTACTGCCTTGTCCCTGCACACAGTAACAAAGAATCGTCCATGGAGACCCTGCGAAACCAATAAGTGGGACTTCATCATTCAACTTTTCTTTCGTTGCTTTGATAGCTTCAATAACATAATCCAAGGCATCCTCAACATCCGGAATGATAACGGAATCCAAATCCTTTTGAGAACGAATCGGATTAGGTAAATACGGACCAAAATTAGGTTTCATCTCCACCTCAATATTCATCGCTTGTGGAATCACCAAAATATCAGAAAACAAAATAGCAGCATCCATACCATACCTGCGGATGGGCTGCACCGTAATTTCAGAGGCTAACTCGGGAGTTTGACAGCGCGTAAAAAAATCATATTTGGCTTTGATTTCCATAAACTCAGGAAGATATCGCCCAGCTTGACGCATCATCCAAACAGGAGGTCTTTCAACGGTTTCGCCTTTTAGGGCGCGTAAAAACAAATCGTTCTTAATACTCATATTGCTTATTATTCGTCTTTGCGAGGAGCTTTTCGCGACGCGGCAATCTGTTGAACCTTTCTAGATACGTTTAACAGATTGCTTCGGCATTCTACGTTTCACTTGAATACCTCGCAAAGACGTTTTAGTTTTTCTTTTTATAGTTCTCATTCACCAATTCAATCACACTTTCCACTGAAGGCATCTTCGCGACCCTCACATCTTCAAAATGTTTTCTAGCATGCTCCGCAGTGGTTTCTCCAATACAATAGGCAATCTTATTAGTGGAATTGTTTTGCAAATAACTATCCACTGTGGAGGGACTATAAAACAAAACTCCTTCTACAGAATCATCTACTTCTATTTTGGCATGTTTGGTTTCGTAAGCCTCTATTTCATTAACCCTAATCTTATTTTCCATCAAAATAGTAGGCAAATCATCTAATCGAATGTTGCTACAGAAATAGGTTACTTCTGTACCATCAATAAATTCTACTAGATATTCTGCTAACTTTTTTGAATTGCTTTTTACTTGAGCAACGGGCCCGATTTTATTTTCAATCAAACGTTTTGTCTTTCTGCCTACGCAGTAAATATTTTTGAACTTTAGTTCATCGGGTGAAACGCTAGAAAGTATAGCTTCCACAGCGTTCTGACTTGTCAAAACAACATTTTGAAATTCTGATTTTAGCTTTGCAGGGGAAAGCCTATTCATGCTAACGCGAATAAAATCATCGGACTTCACACCAATCACATTGTTGAACAATCGTTTTTGTGCTTCGGTTAGTTTTTTAGTGGCATAAACATGTGTTGGCAGGGAAGCATTTTGGACTTCACTCATCAATCGCTTACCGCCACGTGCGAGAATGCTATTGGCACAATCAACTCCTAAGTTTTGATGTTCGCCAAGATTAGCGGTGATTTCTGCTTCTAGTTTTTTAGAGCCATCAACCGTTAATAACACTCCTTTTAAAACAACTTTATTATCATTGTTGATATAGCATAAAGCACCGATAGGGGCAGTACAACCGCCTTCTAATAATCTTAAAAATTTACGCTCTTGAGTTACGCAGATTTCTGTGCGCTCATGATTTAGTTTTGCACAGATTTCCCGAATTTCTTCATCTGCTTCCATGGCAACAACCATGATTGCACCTTGTGCCGGTGCGGGCACCATCCAGGTTAGACCTATGGTATGCTCATGCTCTAGTCCGATGCGATCTAATCCTGCTGCTGCGAAAATAGCTCCGTTCCAATCGTTGTCATTCAGTTTTTGCATGCGGCTATTTACGTTTCCACGTAAATCAACCACAGTATGTGTTGGGTAGCGATTTAACCATTGTGCTTTTCTCCGAAGGCTACCAGTAGCAATGGTTGCTTCCGGATGAGCTAAAAACTCTTGATTGTCTTTGTAGGCAAGAATATCCATGAAATTTGCACGCTCTAAAACGGCTGCTTGCACAATTCCTTTTGGTAGCGCAGTTGGCACATCCTTCATGGAATGTACAGCGATATCAATATCGCCGTTTAACATGGCAACATCCAAAGATTTTGTGAAAATACCAGTAATGCCCAATTCATAGAGGGGTTTATCCAAAACCAAATCTCCAGCAGATTTTACTGGAACCAACTCGGTCTGATGCCCCAATTCTTCGAGCATATCTTTAACAGCATTTGCCTGCCATAATGCCAATTCACTATCGCGAGTACCGATGCGTATTACTTTGCTCATTGTTGAGATTCGATTTCGAGTTGAAAAACTTTTTTGATAAGTGCCAAACTAGTGTCCGCATCTACTGAATCATCCTTGAGATGGTTGGCGAATTGTTTGGTGATTTTTTGAATGATACGATTGGATATAAGGTCAGCCTGCTCCTCGTTGAAATCGGATTGCTTTTTAGACTGATAGTCCATTTCTTCCTCTTTCATAGTCTTCAACTTTTTCTTCAAAGCTTTGATAACCGGAGCGAATTTTCGTGTTTCCAACCACCGTATAAATTCCTCTTTAATATCTTCAATTATCGCTTCCGCGTGGGGAATAAATTGCTTGCGTCGCTCCAAAGTCTCATCGGTTATTTGCGAAAGATGATCCAAATGTATCGTAGTTACATTTTCCAATTCGGAAACGTCGTCTGAAACATTTTTAGGAATAGACAAATCTAGAATCAGTAATGGTTTCTTTGTATAGATAAGTTCTTTGGAAATCGTTGGTGACTGTGCCCCAGTAGCCACTACCAAAACATCTGATTTTCTGATTTCAGTTTGTAAATCACCAAAATCTTTGACGTCAAGATTGAATTTTCCGGCAATTTGCTCAGCTTTACCTCGTGTTCGGTTGATTAAAGTGATATGAGGATTTTTGGTGTGTTTGATTAGATTTTCACAAGTGTTTCTTCCTATTTTTCCAGTTCCAAAGAGCAAAATATTTTTCTCTGAAATCTCAGGCACATTCTTCATGATATATTGTACCGAAGCAAAGGCGACCGAAGTAGCGCCTGAAGAAATTTCGGTTTCGTTCTTGATACGCTTGCTTGCTTGAATAACCGAATTGCACAAACGCTCAATAAACGGATTCGCAATACCCAATTTTTTAGAACGATTAAAGCTTTGTTTGAGCTGACTAATAATCTCAAAATCACCAAGTATTTGGCTGTCCAATCCCGTACCTACTTTAAACAAATGGCCAATAGCGTCATTGTTCTTGTACACATAAGCGACTTCTTGAAATTCTTCTACTGTACCTTGGGTGTGTTGGCAAAGCAATTTTATCAATTGAAATGGATGTTGCGCAAAGCCGTGTAATTCCGTTCGATTGCACGTAGAAGTAGCAAGTAAACCATCAATGCCTTGGTCCTTGGCATCTTCCAAAAGGGAAATCATTTGGGCGTTTTCCATACTAAAACGACCACGAAGTTCAGCATCTGCCTTTTTGTAGTTAAGACCTATGGTATAAAAAGAACTGTGTCGTGAAATGTGATAATCCTTCATGCAATTTTTCCGAACGGAAGCAAAAATAGAAGCATCGAACTTAAAAAAATAACGCTAGCGGAACAATTAGTATCGATACGAGTATTTTTACACCTATTTCAATGTTTTTTCGTTGAATAGCTTTATTTTTATAAGGTTATCAGATGATTTGCAGTATTCTATTTAGAACCTTTCTAAATAGAATGCATTAAATATTGGTTTTTATGGAAGTAAAAAATGTCGCTCAAGGTTCTTTTCAGGAAGTTTTAATAGAAGAAGGATTTTATGTGCTTAAAATTCAGAACGATACATCTCATATTCAGAAGGTTAGCCGTGCAATAGATAGTTCTTTTATTCAATTTCACTTTTGTCTTAAGGGGAATGCCAAGTTTGTTTTCAATGACGGTCGGTATGCTTTGGAAGTGTCCGAGGAAAACTCTCTTTTGCTTTATAATACCCAAATGGACTTGCCCTTAAACTTGGAGTTAAACCCCAATTCATGGTTGGTATCAGTGGTAATGACGATTCGAAAATTCCATTCCCTTTTCTCAAAGGAAGCAAGCTATATTCCATTTTTGAGTGAGGAGAATAAAGACAAGAAATACTATACTCAAGAAGGTGTGAGTCCTGCTATTGCGGTAGTATTGAGTCAGATGATGAATTACAACCTGCATCCATCTATTAAAGAATTGTATATCAAAGGGAAAGTTTACGAATTGATTTCTTTGTACTTCAACAAAGGTTCGGAAGCTGACATTGAACAATGTCCCTTTTTAGTGGACGAGGACAATGTGCGCCGCATCCGTCAGGCGAAAGAAATAATGATTTCCCGAATGGCAGAACCACCAACGCTGACAGAACTTTCAGAGGAGATCGGGTTATCCCTTAAAAAACTGAAAGAGGGCTTTAAACAGATTTATGGAGATTCAGTTTTCAGTTTTCTTTTTGATTATAAGATGGAATACGCCCGAAAAATGCTTGAAACAGGACAACACAATGTAAATGAGGTCGGATTAAAAGTCGGGTATAGTACAGCGAGTCATTTTATCGCTGCTTTTAAAAAGAAGTATGGCACCACGCCCAAGAAATATTTGATGGGTTTGGCTAACTGATGATACCATAAGAATTCAAAAATGAACCTAAACCAAATAACGGTCCCTTCGCTTAATTTAGAAAAGTCAATTCCTTTTTATCAAAAACTTGGTCTTCAACTGATTGTTGAAGCCTTACCACACTACGCTCGATTTGAATGCCCCGAAGGAGATGCAACGTTTTCTATTCATCAAGTAGAAAAATTACCCACTGGGGATGGAGTACATGTCTATTTTGAGTGTTCAAACTTAGATGAACATGTAAAAGCTTTAATAGAAAAGGGAATAGAGTTTGAAGAACTTCCAAATGATAAGAATTGGAAGTGGCGTGAAGCTCGATTACGAGATGTTGACAATAACCAAATTATTTTATTTTTTGGAGGAGTAAACCGAAAGAACCCGCCTTGGAGAATTTAAATCTATAAGGGTCGTGCAACCAAAATACCGGTATTCTTTTTAATTTTCTTTAAATATTCTGCCAATGGAAGTTCAGAGACTTCTACTTCTTTGGAACCCGTTGAAGCATGCAACAAATGAATTCGCCCATCTTTTTCAAGAGTGGCGATTCCAGTATGGGTAACATCGAGTCCGTTTATTGAGGTTGCTAAAGCAATGATATCTCCCGTCTGAATCAAATGTTCGCTTGCCTCGATTTGATCTTGAGGGAGATAACAAAAACTCTCTTTTGCCAATTCCCTTTCTGTAGCCAGAATCTTTTCAAAGTTATTATCGTCTTTCAGAAAAGGATACAAATCACGATGTGTTCCCATGAAATTAATATCCTTTTTGATTTCAATTCCACCAACTTCAGCAGTGATATCTTTCAATAAACCTTTTTTCTCATTGTTACGAATCCATTCTGTAAAATAATGTAGTCGTGATCCGTATCCATCGAGCTTTCCATCTTTATACCGAATGGTTTTTAGAATATTTGTAAAGCTTTCAAAATCGGCTTTCCCTTCTCGTAATAAGGCGCTAAAAGCCAAAACATTTTCGACATAAGTAGTACAATCGAGTCCCTGTAAATTAATAACCAAAGTTTCAGTTTCTCCTATCTCCAAGGTTTTGGCGACATAAGGAATACCCTTAAAAGTCTTTCCAACCGCTACAATGGTTTTTCCGAGATTACTTTCTAGCAATCCATCAATTTCAATGGTCTTATTTTCAAAGGCTTCTTTATCTGCTTTTGAGCATGTGATTTGTTGCGCACTTAAAACCTGTACAGTCAAAAAAAGAAACAAGAGTAGATTTGTTGTCTTCATATATCTTTCAAAAATAAGCAATTATTAAGCCAAGTTTAATTTGGTAAGAATATGGAAATACCTCCTTTTTAGAAATCGAATTTTATTTTATTCGTAACAAAACTAAAATTCCATATACATATAATTTGCGCTCTTAAACGAAAGGGCTTTTACACCTCGGTTTTTTTACCGAAATTGAAAGTTCAAATTTATAAACCTAAAAACACTCCATAGAATGGCCGACGATTTTGATTTATTAGAAACAGATTCCACTTCCAAACAAGAAAAAGTAGATGTCAATTGGGGCAAGGCGGTGGACCAAATGAAGTCCAAGCTTGCACAAGAAGATGACCCAAATGTGCGTCAGAAAATATTGAATGCCACCCTTGATGATGTTGTGGGAATGGCCGAAACTGATAGAAAGTCGCTATTAGAGGCTATCAAAGACCTGACCGATTACCAAGATGAGGTTGGTATCATCTTTGAAAAATTCTCGACACTAAATGCAAAAGAGCAAAAGGTTATCGATGATGCTCAGAAAGCTTTGGAACGCGCTAAAATAGCTTTAGAAGATGCGGAAAAGGTAAAAGACAATTGGTGGAACAACCTTTGGGGTAGAAAGTCAAAAATCAAAAAGCGCCAGGCAGAACTTGACGCGGCACAAAAAACAAGAGAAGGTGCTGATATGAAGGCAAAGGCCATGTTTCAAGAGCGAATTGAAACGGCTGATGTTCAAACCTTGTTGAATGAGTTGTCTTATAAAAGTCAGGCAGCGGTTGGTCGTTTAAAAACACGCGAAACTGAAATCAAGGAAGTAGAAGACAAACTTCAGGTGGCGATAGTCGAAGCAAGCAAGAATCATACAAAGGCGCTCGAAAAGAAAAAGGAGACTGAAGATAAGTTGGAAGAGCAATATGCACTTTTAAAACAAGCACGTCAAGCCCTCGAAGAGATTTCAGATAAGCAATCTTCGGCTTACTCTGAAGCTATAGGAAAAGTTACAACTATCGAGCAAAAGGTTGAGGAATTAGAGGGGCTGAAAAATGCGTATACCACACTTGCAGCTAGTAAAGATAGTTTTGTTCATAAGCACAACTTGACCATTAAAGTATTGACTTCACTTAGAAGCAACTTGCAAACACACCGTGCAAAACTGAAAAGTGATACCGATGAACGCTTGAAGTATTATGATGGTTATGTTGTCGCTTTAAAGGCAAGAACTGATCAAGAGTTTGCAGCAATCCTAGAACATTTAGGTGTCAAAACAGATGAACATATCGGACAAACCTTAGCTTCTATGCATACCGCAAGTGCCAAAGCACGTCAAGAAATGATGGATAACATTCCTGTGCATGAGAAAGTGATGCAAGGCGTATACTCCAGTTATGCAGAAGCGCTTCAAGAAATCCGGGTCAAGGATTCTGAAATTCAAAAGAACTTCGCCGATAGATATGGTATCGATATGAAGGAGATTTTTGAGGAGTACTATGCCAATGATGGTGCTACGCCCTCAGAAAAAGGGGATGACGATGCTCCTGCGCCAGCGCCAGCTGCTGAAGATGACTTACTAAGTTAAATTCAACTTTTTAGAGTTTTTCACTGTCAGTTCGAGCGGAGTCGAGAACAATTACCTCTCGACTCCGCTCGAGGAGACAGCAACTATTTGACTTCCATTTTTTATAAAAACTTACTTAGCTCATGGCCATTAACCAAATCGTTACACCTTTAGATAGCGCTGTTCTAGAAACAAAAGAGCAGTATAAAGTCTATTTTAAGATTGTTGCGCATGCACTCAACGAATTGGTTAATAGTATCGAAAAGGAAAATATCTGCACTGATGCCGAGACAACTTTTGTAAAGCAGTATTGTGAGTTGTTGACCTATTCGCTGGAAGCCTTCCGAATCAAATACCTATTTGATGATGATGAAAAAATGCGTGTGGATTTAACCGAATCCGGATTTCCGAATTACTTAGAGTTTCGGTACCTGTATAACGACCTGGAGTTAAAGCAAGAACACGTTAGCAAGCTTCCCGATGTCTCAAAAGTGAAGGCAGAATTTCTCGAAACCTTGTTAAAAGATAAGCAACCCATCAATGACCGAAAGTTGCATCAAGCAGCATCAGTTATTTACTATTCATCCGTAGAAAAGCAGTTTATTTACAAACGTTTTGTGCAGGGCAAAATCCTTCCTGTAATGGGATTGGACGCCGAGCATATGGTCAGTTGGTCTTTCTATGATGTAACGGCTAACCGACCTTTTATTTGCTTTATGTACTTCGATTTGCATAAGGAGAAAGTTGAAGATGTAAAAGGAGAAATTTATGCGGCTCTAGAAAATACTGCAGATCGAAATATGGATATTGACATGATGGCTTATGCTATTGATAAGAAGCTGCCCTACGTATTTCCGAAGCGTATTAAAAAAATAGATTTAGGTCCATTGCATAGCGTTTTTGCGAAAGATGAGCTTGAAGTTACGCATGTCATTTTGAAAGCAATTATAGAAAAAACCTTTGACCTTTCGGCTTATGCGATTTCGGTTCATATTGATGAAGCCGTTTCGACTTCTGAATTCAAAGAAGGCAATTTCTTCAATAAACAAGTTTTACAAGTTTGGGAAAAGTCAAAAGCAAAGAACTACCTTTTCTGTCCGCATCGTGTAATGCAAGCGATGTATGACAATATCCCTGAAACCATTAATGCATTAACAGGGAATCCAATTGAGATTCCGAGTTTGAAACTAGAATAACATTTATGGAACACAACAGCACATTCCCTATAAAAAACTCCGAGTTGAATTCGCTTCGTGACGAGGCGACATCCTATTTAAAAGGTATTCAATGGGAACAAGGTGGTAAAGCCAAAAGCCGAAACAAGAACAAAAAGGATGAGTCTATTCTTTTATACCTGTCTAAAGCAACAGGCAATGCGACCAATGAAGTGACATCGGTTTCAAAAACGATTCTGTCTTTAAAGAAGCGATTATTACCTGATTCGGTTGCCATTCCCTTGCATTTAAACAGGGCATTATATGCTTTGCAGGAGGGTCTAACGATGGGCATTTGGCTGCGCGATAGTTATTCAGATGCCTCGGGATTGTCAACCTTAAATGAGCGTAAGTCTACCTTAGATGTTAGTCAACGTCGTGAGTATGATTCCAAACAACAAACGGCAACGGCTTTTATGTTACACGGTATCGCCTGTCGCATCTTGTTCGATTTAAAACCTGTGGCTTCGGATGATTTGAGTGTGATGAAAAACAAGTTTGCGGGCATTCCCGAGCTTTCGGTGCTTTCGCCACTAAAGGGAATTTCATGCATGTTGTTTTACTACGATAAGTATATGAGCCATCCTGAGATTATTACCTCAGATGAGGAGGTAACCAATTTTACCGTAGTATACTTCGAAGCACTTATTTCAGAAATACAGCAGCGTCTTAGCACTTTCGAGTATACCGAAACCATAGAGGATAGAACCTACAAGCTTGAAAAAAGTGAGTTCGCGATTTCTGGATGGGAGAATGTTTTTGAAGGAACCGCGGTAAGTGTTGAGTTCAATAAAATCCGCTTTGAGGAAATTGTTGGTAACCGTGATGCGAAGCATTTCGCGCGCCGTCTGACCGAACGAATGATGAGTTATGATTTTGCAGCCAAGAAGAATCCTTTTCAAGAGCTAGGCGGATTCATGCCGGTCTTCATGGGCTACGGAATCCCCGGAACGGGCAAAAGTATGTTGATTGCCGCCATCGCCACCAAGTTGAAAGAACAATGTGATGTCTTGGATATTCCGTTTTTATTTCATCCAATGCCGGACACTTTGATATCTACGTTTCAAGGAGGTTCCGCGGAAAAAATGGTGCAATGGATGAAACCGCTACAAGACCCAAACAAACTCATTTTTGCACCGATTGATGACGCTGAAAACAACTTGCAGGAACGAACTGCACAAGGTGTTTCCGCAGGGGTAAAAGAAGTAATTGGTGTATTCCTAAGATATACTGAAGGTGCCTATGCTATTAATTACGGCAACAGTTCTATTGGATTGTTCACAAACCTTCCTGAAATGCTGGATAAAGCGGTGATTTCTCGTGTGCAAGGGCGATTTAAGATTGATGGAGCTCGTACTATTCCCGATTTTATTGACCAAGATTATATCTGGTGGAAGAAGTTTGAAAAAACGATGCCGGACTTTGTAAACATGAAAAATCCGGAGAAATATAAATTCTTGAGCGAACAAGGTTTAGCAAAAAACTTAAGCGAGATTTTAAATCAATCTGAAAAGCCGACCGAAGCTAAGGTACTTGAAATATATGAGCAGACGGAAGCTAAACACAAGACTAATGAGCATATGTTTTTTGCAGAACTGTACAAGCACATTCAGAATTCATTTCCGTTTTTCTCTTCACGGGATATCCGAAATATCCAAAGCGCTGTTTCATTAAGGCTGACAGATTTCGACCTTCCCGAAGATTGGTTTAATGACCCAACCTTATATTTCAAAAAAGACTATGACACAAAATTTGAAATGTTGAAGGAACTGATGAAAGGAAATATGAAAGGACTTGACTTTTCTGACATCCGAAGACAAGAAACGGTCCGCTATTTGGATAATGTGGCCACGATTGCAGATACAGATTTCAAACGTAAAGTCGACCAGCGTGTTCATGATTTAAATGTTAGTTTGGAAGCGAACAAATTATTTGAGAACGGTAACTAATGGAGAAACTAAGGGCGGCAGGTTTATTTGGTGGTGCGTTGACGACCCTTTCGGGCTCGTTGGCGAAGCGCTACAATGAATGTTTGGCCATGCTTGGGGTTACGCCGACCAAACTCAAAACCTTTTCCATTGACGGAATGGGTTGGAGTCCCGAAGTAGCTGTTGAGAAAAAAGACAATTACTATCTAAATACCGGTGAGGCAAATGTAAATGCCATTATCATTTCGCCCCAACAAGAAAACAAACCCGTACACATGCCTTCGCACAGTTTTGACCGCGATGTAATGGAAGCTGTTTTTGCGGCCTACGGACGGGAAATTCGAGATATTACGAAAGATTCCGCTTTGGTTTTGCATTTAGACCAAAAGATTGATGCCTTCTTTGAACCTTTTGATTTATTACGCTATGATAAAATAGAAGTCACGTTTGCACTTCTAAATGACCTGGATAAAAAGCAGATGGAGCAACAAGCTTTCATCAATTTTTTCAATCGAGATAATAATTTCATCGACCGTGATGTACATAATCATTTGTTGAATTCCGCCAAGGAGTATGGCGATTTAAGAGGACGGAGATTGAAGCTCGAACCTATACAACTTAAAGTAAGTTCATTTTATACCAGGGCTTTTGGTGGTGTGTTCGTTCTGAAAAACTTTGTAAAGAAAATCTTGATTTTCGAAGATGAAAAGATGTTCAAAAGTGCTATAAACGACTCCGCTCATGAAGTAATGTTATTTCATAAAGACCATGACGAACTAATGGATGCTTTAGTAAGTAATTTGGTTCTTAGAAAGGACTTCAAAGGAGCTATGCGAAGTCAGAGATACGACCGAATTAAAAAGCATGTCTTTGTTGAAGAAACCAAAAAAACAGAACATCCCTTAAGTGAAATTTTAGACAGTCATTTTCTGTTCAAGAAATATCTTAATAAGCTGCCAAAAGAAGTCCAAAAAAGAATTTCGGGGGTGGAATTGTATTATCAGCGCTTGATTGTCGACAAGAACCTTAAGCTTCAGGAATATGTCGACCCGCATTTTGTAAAAGTGCTGCATGAACCGCATCCTTCGTTAAAGGAAGAGGAGGAAGAATTAGCTTGGAAATTGCTTTCTAAGATTGTACCGAAAGACCCAGTTCATCTATTTTGGTATGATAAAGAACAGTTTTACAGGGTATACTCAGAATGGAAACCCGACTATCAGGATTGGGTGATTGAAGAGATACTTGAAAACAACCAAAAACAGGGAATGTAACAATATTGAAGTATTAACAACTTATAAGGGAGTAGCCAAAAATAAAAAGTATGACACTAGAAATCATTGTATTTATCGGAGCAATTTTGTTCGGAATCGTTTGGTATTGGAGAGAGTCAAAAAGCAATAAAATCTATCGTTTAGCTAATAAAATAACTCACGCTAAAGATTTGCAAATGAAATCGGATAACCGAAAAGGATTTATTCACCAGCAACCTTTTTTACTCCGCCTGGTATGGATAACCCTTTTATTTGCAGTTGGTGCCGGAATAGTCACTTTTGTAACACCAATAAATGTATTCTTCATTCAATATTTCGCATCAGCAATTGTAGGAACTTTGATAGGAAGTTACGTCGCCTCTGCGGTAATTTTTACTAGGGATAGTACGAGTAAGGAGAACCTAGAAAAGGTGTTTGATAAAGGAAAGGACTTAGTAGAAGATCTAGTTGATGGAGAAGAGGAAGCCATCGAAGAACCCAAGGCCAAGGTTGAAGAAATTACTGAGACGCAACCAAAAGTTGAGGCTAAGAAATCGGCAAGAGACCGATTTAAGGATAAAGGGATGATAAAATAGGAATAGCCAGATTTTGGCACATTCAGTATTGCAATTAGAAAATCTCAGTCGCATCGAGCGTCCTAAAGTTACGGGGGAGATGCATTTTAGCTAAGGTATTGAAATTTCCTAGGGACCTAAAAAATTATGATACAGTATCTATATTGGGCTTTATTTGCTGGGGGAATGGTTTCGCTATATTTCGCCATGCGTTCCTATAACAATACGAGAGACCTACTAAGCACTGGGATTAAAACAACGGCGACAGTTGTAGAAATGATAACTGTAAGTGGTAGTGATGGTTCAACCTATAAACCTGTATTTGAATTCGCTGATCGTCAGCAAGAAGTTCGGAGATATGAAAGTGATATCAGTTCAAATCCACCAGCGTATAAAGTTGGCGAAAAAGTAAAAATCGTTTATGACGAGAAGGATGACGACGAGGTGAAAACCATTTCATTTTGGGGCCTGTATCGCTGGTGTATTGTTTTGTTATGCATCGCTTCACCCTTACTAATTATTGGAGGAGGATACTTGCTCTATATGCGGAATTAATTTTTTTTAAATCGGAACATTATGATCAAATCATACTACAATAAGGGAAAGAGGCAAAAACGAATCGTCATTTTAGGCGCAATCGTTATGATATTACTGTTGTTCTTTCTTCGAGATGACTACCAACCAGCTCTCTTATTTCTAAGAAAGTACATTTTCATTATCCTTCTAGGAATTGGTTTCTTATGGCTAACTCTAACAAAGTTCAGAAGCGCTGCTAGCACAGGCAAACGCATTTTAATTTTAGTGGGAATCTTTGGTTTCTTTGCTACGCTATGGTTCTTCGGATGGAAGCTGAATCTCTACAATTACATGCAGACTTATAATGTCTTCAACAATCTGAATTTAGAGCAGTTGGATGAACTCCCCTTGACTCAAAACGAACGAATTCAGCCTTTTAATAATATTGTTACTATGGCCTACGAGTCCGTGGGTGAGACTCAGGAAGTTTCCTTACCGCAACTCGTACGTGTCGATAGTACGAACCAATGGACTATGGCCGTACAACCTGCTAAAGAATATACTTGGCAGCGAATGAATGACAATACCGAAGAGATTTTTATGGTGGAGAGTACTTCACCTTTTCCAAGGTTTTCGAACGAGAATCGCGTTCCAGTAACTTTTTCAATTGGGGAATCTTTAGCATTTAGTCGCAATACGTACAATGCTGTAGTTCAGCGTTTCAATTTCTTTCAACTTTTCACTATGGAACCAAGCGATGTGTTCTACATGAAAAATGATGAAGACAAATGGGTACAAGTAGTAAACTTGATTAAATGGAAAGGCTTTTTCTTTCCTTATCCGACTTATGGAGGCGTAATGGTGGTTGACTCTGGTGAACATGATATTAATGATTATATGGAGCGTGTTACCATTGGTAAAGGGACGTATATCGCGCCTGATGAAATCAAAAACCACCCCTATTTGAAAGGGCAGAATACAGTTGCAGAACGCATTTCGCAATTGCAAGCACAGTCACTCCAATTTTTAGGCGGATTCACTGACCCACTCCCCTGGAATATGAAAACAGCGGTAAAAATTCCTGAATTGCCAGAAGACCAAAATCAACAACCTTATGTAACGGACTTCAATTTTGAAGGTATGAAAACAGATGCGGTAGACGGACTCTACCATTGGTTCGGTCTGGAACCTATCGGCGATGAAAGAACCAGTTTAGCCTTTAGTGTTATGATTCCGGCAGATGGCTCCCAGAAGTTGTATTATTACGACCATGCGGCCAAAAAAGAAGGTTATGCCGGCGTATCCGCTATGCCTTTAAAGGTGATTGAATCGAAAAAGGAATACGATTGGTCTGTAAATAAACCCGTGGAATTTCGCCCATTCATAAAACATATTGCTGGTAAGAAACGTATGTTCGTTTTGGGTACAGTTGCGGCCGTAAAAGATGATAGTAAACAATTCGATGGTGCCGCTACTCCTGATTTAGCTTTGGTTGACGCTGAATATCGAGATGTAATATGGATCGACGCCAAACACCCTTCAAGATGGACAACAACAATTCTAGATCAATTGGGGGAAACTTGGAAAGCTTCTGAAAATTTGACCGATGAACAACTCTATCCAAACAAAAATGATTTGGATATAAAACAGCTCCCAGAAATGGATTCAATACCAGTTATGGAAGTTGATTCTTTAACAACAAAAGCGGTTGAGGTACTTCAGGATAGTTTGGAATAGCTAAACAGTTCGGTAGTATTTACTTGGGAATATTCCAGTTTTGATTTTTGCCTCCAACAGCGCAGAGGTCTAACCTCTACTTTCAATACCCATGAAAACCATAAGCCCCATATCCATTTGGCCTGTAAACAATAGCACGCTTTCGGTCTTTGAGCAGGAAACCTTCGGTAACATATTCCAGCACTTCTTTGTCCGTATCAGTATCTTCGATGCGAAGAGCATCACTACTATAGAAAGGTTTTGTACTTAAGGGTTTCTGATTGTCGAAAACGACCAAGTGCATTTTGAAATTTTTGTCATAGTCATTGCCATTTTTCGTCTTGAAATAGTATCCTGTAAAGGCTTTGCCCCGGTACTCCAAAGTACGCTTTTCTAAGAATGCGATAGAATCTTTTTTATTGTCGAAGTGCTTAAAACCAAATAGATTGGCTTCCGCTAGAGACTGCTCATTTCTGTATTTATAAGGAAATAATGCCAATTTTCCGATGTCTTTAAGTTTGTTGAATAGCAAAGCCCTACTATTGATATCACCCGCCAAGGAATCCAACATGCCATACGGAAGTGTCAATTCATTCTTGGTCAATAAAGCAGCGTAGGTTGTTCTTACTTTGGGGTCTTTTACCAAAAGCAGGCGGTTAAAGAATTGCTTCACATCCTTTTCCTTAACAAATGGATACAACAAGACAGCGTAATCTTCTAAAACTTTAGTGTTTGCGACCGACCCGTTTGCCGGTGGGGCTAAACCATATACATCCCTTTGATTATAGGAGAATGAATTCTGACCCAATTGCCGCTTCAATTGTATTTTAGCATCGTTCAAGATTTGTTTTCGATACTTTTTATAACTTTTTGGTTTGATAAGCCCCTTTGCTTTTAAATCGGCCAACATCATAAAAATTGGAGACTTGTACTCTTCGATGGCGCTATAATCCAATATTTCAGGATATAACTTTTTAGCCATCGGAAGACTGTCCATATAGGGTTTGAAGATTTTGTGGATTTCAAATTTATTTGAGACCAAAGGCAAGTCCTTTGACATCAATTCCAACAAAAGGTCTACGGATTCCTCATCTGCCTTTTTGGTAATTGCCGTTAGTATTTTCGTCTGTGCGACTGAGTTGTTATACGATTTCGCATAGAATTCCTTGAAAAATGAATTCACCTGAGGATCATCTAGTTTAGCCAACTTTTGGATTAAATAGGACTGAATGTATTTTTTATCCTCAGGAAAATCAAATTCAGAAATGTAATATTTCAGCGAATCGATGTGCTTTTTCTGAAACTTGATAAAAGAATATCCATCGGAAACAATACTATCATTTTCACGTAGTGCTTTAAAGAAATCCGTTGTTTTATCGGTTAAGATGGATTTACCCACTACTGTGTCAAAAGGCGTAAAATTCTGAAAGAATTCCGTCACAAAACGACTGGGCTTATCAATGGTATCCACTTTAGACTTCAACTCATATAAGAGTCCGTTTTTCACAATGTTTTTAATGAGAATGCCTCTAGTACTCGCAGTATCGGTCAAGGTCAAATTGAGCTCATATTCTCCTGCAGCCCGCATACTGTCCTTTTCACTGTGGATTTTAAAGCGCTTATTGGCATATATTTTTTTCCGCAAGGCCCAAACCGAATCGATATGATTGAACATTAAAAAATCATGAGATTTATTCAGTTCCACCGTAATGGCTTCGTTATTCTTGTTCTGATAAACACTTTTCTTTTTGAAGGCGCTATACGATTTTGGCTTGTTTTCACCATTATAATAGTTGAGGCTGTTTTCTACGAATTTCACCGGTTTTACAGAACTTACCGAAGTAAAGAGCATCGCCGTATCGCGTACCTTTTTAAAGGCATCCGTATAAACAGGTTTTTTAAGTTTGAAAGAATCGAAAAAATCAGTGGCGTGTTGCTCCTCTTTCGTAACAATTCCCATTAAGTAATAATCACCGCGCTTAAAAGTCGTTTTTAAATATAAATTTGTGTTTTCCCCCTTATCCAAGGTTGCTTTTGAAGTTAAGGAATTCCCTTGGCAAGCGTTGTATTTTGGGGTTAGCTCTAAATCTTGGTAAAAACGTTTTTGAATTTGTTTAAGTTCAAAAGTATCTTCCTCAATAAAATTGAAATCGTTTAGCGTAACCTTTCGTAGGAAGTAGTAGTCTTTAGTAATTGAATCATAAGCTTGCACCAAACGTTGCCCTTTTCGATAGCGGTTTGTAAAATTGTAAAGTTGAGGCATTGCTAACTCAAAATCATCGTATCCTGATGAGATTTTAGTAATCTTTTTGTCTAGCTTTTTGAATTGTATACTATTGAAAATCGTGTCGGAATACTGGGTTACGTAATTGCCTTTACCTCCCATTTTAAACATCAGGATTTCCAAGGGGGTTACATAAATATGATACCGTTGATGGTCTCCATTTTTAAGCTGATTTCGAATATCCAATCCTTCGAAACCGTTTCGGGTAAACCTTGTCTTTTCTATGATTTTACCAGGAATATTCTCAAACAAAAGCTTATCCAAATCATCCAAAGTATAGGTATGCTCTTTTTTTAAATAGGAAAAAGTATTGATACGGTTTAGCATTACATAACTGCCATTGGCCAAATCGGGTGAAATGTAAGTGGTGTTCACAAATTCAGAGATTGGATACAGTTTATTCGGTAAGTTGATTCTGAAAAAATCATCATCCGGCCTTACGGTTTTGTACGTATTCTGTACCAGACTGTCTTCAATCTTTTGTTTCAAAACCCTTCCTCTTGAGGTCGCTCTTGAAGTCAACGGTTTGACCGTATACCCCATATCACGGAGCATAGCGATTACGCCCAGTTTTCCTGGAAGGTGGGCTGCCCCAATTCCTGTAAAGACCTTGGCTGTTCGCATGACCGAGTCCAGTTTACTCGCCATATTCCGGTTGCGAATGGTCAACATGTTCTTACGGTAATGGTCGGTGTACATGGCCTTATCGATAGAATCAAGCATATTTATATCTCGATTTCGATAGGCATCTTGAAGTAAAGTCATGGGGTCGGACTCCTGCATCTTTTTCTGCAACCACTCGTCTGGTTTTTTCTTCATTGCGTTTAGACTGGCACGACCAACAAGCGCAGATGATTCTTCCAAATCTTCAAGGGCAATTACTTTTTTGCCGAATTTCTTTCCCGCTTGGTAAATGAACATATCAAGGTAGGTCTCTTCTTCGAAATTTTGGGAATACTCATTCGTACGATATAAAATACTGTTAACCCTGCGGTCTTCAAAGGCGAGATAGGAGCCGATTTCTTCTTTCTTCGGATTTTTTATCGCAAAAGGATAGGTATAAAAACCTTTGGCCATAAAACCGTTGGAGATAGCATTGGAATTGATATCATTATCTAACCAAGTATCAGGGTCTGATTCTAAAGCAACGACGTCACTTTTTTCCAAGGCTTGGTAGAAAACATCATCTAGACGAAAAGCGATTCGCTTGCTTACATGCATCGTTCCGTATAGGTAAGACGTCTGTTCTAGGCCGTTTCCAGAGATTTCCCATAGCAAACTGTTTTTCTCCTGTGCATAGTTCGCCATGAAACAAAGAGAGAAGAGTATGGTAAAAAAATTCCGCATTACTAGTTTTTTGGCCTGTGGTTTCACAAATTTAAGAAAGGATGAACCTTAGTTTATCCCTACAAACTGTGAAAGTTTCGTAGCTGGTTCTTGATATAACGGCCATTTTGGGGCTGTATTTTGTCAATCGATAGACTTTTTCATTTTAATTGACAAAGCCTATACCACCATCGAAAAACAAATGAAGGCTTTTGAAGGTAGAATGGTGTTTGTGGCTTATTTTTGCACCTGAAAAATTGCAGTATTATGAAGGGAGTTTTATTGGTAAATCTGGGTTCTCCTGACAGCCCCACCGCCAAGGATGTTAAACCGTATTTAGATGAGTTTTTGATGGATGAACGTGTGATAGACGTGAATCCCGTATTGCGAAATCTTTTGGTGCGCGGCATCATTTTGCAAACCCGCCCCAAGAAATCCGCGAAAGCCTATGCAAAAATTTGGTGGGATGAAGGTTCTCCTTTAATCGTACTTTCAGAACGTTTCGCAAAGAAAGTTCAACAGCATACCGATATGCCAGTTGCTTTGGGAATGCGCTACGGAAGCATGTCTATTAAAAAAGCATTACAAGAATTAAAAGACAAGGGTGTAGATGAGGTACTTTTAGTTCCGTTATACCCGCATTACGCGATGTCGTCTTATGAGACTGTTGTAGTTAAAACGATGGAGGATAAGAAGGAGTTTTTCCCTGAAATGAAGATTACCACGCTGCCTGCTTTTTATAAGAGTCCGGAGTATATTAAAGTCTTATCGGAAAGCATTGCAGATGGGTTAAAAGATTTTGACTACGACCATATTTTATTCTCCTATCACGGAATTCCCGAAAGACATATCCGCAAAAGTGACCCGACAAAATTCCATTGTAAAATTGATGGAAGTTGTTGCAGCGTAAATTCGGTAGCACATAATACCTGTTACAGACATCAGGTGTATGAAACAACAGAGTTGGTAAAAAACTATCTCGGATTATCCGAAGAAAAAATCAGCACCTCTTTTCAATCGCGATTGGCAGGTGACCCATGGTTAAAACCCTACACTGATTACGAGTTCGAACGTTTGGCCAAAGAAGGTAAAAAGAATTTAGCGGTGGTAACCGCAGCCTTTGTTTCCGATTGCCTCGAAACCCTTGAAGAGATTGCGATGGAAGGAAAAGAGCAATTCGAAGAAGCGGGTGGTGAACATTACAAGCATATTCCTTGCTTAAACGATGGTGATGCCTGGGTAGCCGTTATGGCTAAATGGGTGAATGAGTGGCAAGCGAAAGAAGTTCTGCCGGTCTAGGGTGCCACTGTCATCTCGAGCGGAGTCGAGAGCCTAGGAACACAAATGCATCTCGTTCTAGCACAGACGTCTTTGCGAGGAGCCGTAGAAATAGTGAAATCGGATAAATTATAAAAGCGACGTGGCAATCTGATGAACTTTGAGATATTTTCAACAGATTGCCACGCCTTGCTCGCAATGACGAAATGCCCAAAATAACCTCAGAAGAACTCGGAACACTTCCCATTAGCAAACTGCTTATCAAGCAGTCTATACCTGCCTCAATTGGGGTTTTGGTGATGTCGCTGAATGTTCTTGTAGATTCTATTTTTGTGGGAAACTGGATTGGCCCTCTTGCCATTGCTGCAATTAGCGTTGTACTTCCTGTAACCTTTTTTGTTGCTGCTTTAGGAATGGCCATTGGAGTAGGCGGTGCGAGTATTATTTCACGGGCTTTAGGAGCTAATCAACTTGAAAAGGCCAAACAAACCTTTGGAAATCAAATCACCTTAACGGTTGTGGTGACCATTAGCATGGCCATAGTTGGTTTGGCGTTTACCGACAATCTTATTCTTGCTTTTGGCGGAAAAGGAGAAATTTTCGACTTTGCTAAACCCTTTTATACGGTTGTTTTTTATGGCGTTCCTTTTCTCGCTTTGACGATGATGGGTAATATAGTCATCCGTTCGGAAGGGAAACCAAAGTACGCCATGATTGCGATGATTATTCCGTCGATTTCGAATCTAACGCTGGATTATCTTTTCATCTATGTCTTCGATTGGGGCATGCAAGGCGCCGCTTGGGCCACTACGATTTCATATTTTATATCCTTTCTATATTTAATCTATATTTTTCGTTCCAATCGGTCCGAGCTACGGATAAATACCTCTCATTTAAAACTGGAAACCCCTATTTTAAAGGAGATTAGTTCTTTGGGCTCTGTTACCTTGGCAAGACAGGCCATGGTTAGCCTAGTGGTGCTCATTTTGAATAACATTTTATTTGGATTGGGCGGTGAAGCCTTAGTCGCGGTTTACGCCATTATCGGACGCATGTTAATGTTCGCATTGTTTCCGGTTTATGGTATCGCACAAGGATTTCTACCAATTGCCGGATTCAACTATGGGGCTAAAAAATTCGACCGTGTTAAGGAAAGCATTTACACGGCGATCAAGTATGCCTCGGTATTGGGTACCATAGTGTATCTCGGACTCTTCTTTTTCCCCACGGAAGTTGCGTCTCTTTTCTTGAGCTCAAAAGAGGGTCTGCCGGCCAATGAAGTAGCTATCAACGCTTATGTTTTAGAACATATTTCTACCGCCATGCGTTGGGTATTTGCCGCGACTCCAATTATAGCACTTCCACTTATGGGTGGCGCTTACTTTCAAGCTATCGGCAAAGCGGTTCCCGCCATGTTATTGACGCTTTCTAGGCAAGGATTTTTCTTTATTCCTTTGGTTTTTGTCCTTCCTTATTTCTTCGGCGAAATGGGCGTTTGGACCTCCTTCGCAATTGCAGATGTTTTAGCGACTATTGTCACGGCTTGGTATCTGAACAGGGAAATAAAAAAAGATTTGCAGCAATAAGCGTGGTGTTTTGAATTTACCCTATTTTTAGATGTAATTAGAAATAGACAATACAGCCTAATGAATATCAAATCAATCATACTAATAGTCCTTGCTATGAGCGTAATTCAATGTAGCGAACAAAAGGAAAACAAATTGGCCACACTTTTTGTAGGCACCTATACTGATGCCGAAAGTGAAGGTATTTATAAAATGCAATTTGACTCGGAGACGGGAAAACTCTCGGCTTCGACATTGGCTGCAGAAATTACAAGTCCATCGTATTTGGCGATTTCAAAGGAAAAAGATTTTCTATATGCCGTTCAAGAGGTCAATGATTTTGAAAATGGCTCTGGAGCTGTAACTGGGTATACCTTGAAAAATGATAGTCTAACCAAAATACAGACCGTTTCAAGCAAAGGGGCTCATCCGTGTCACCTTAGTCTTTCACCATCAGAGGATAAATTGGCGGTTGCCAATTATTCTGGAGGGAATGCAAGCGTCTATAATAGGGCTGCCGACGGTAAGTTATCAGGTCCAACAGCCATAATGAACCACAAGCAAATCGACAGCACAAAGACGCCACACGCGCACATGGTGAAATGGGTGAACGAAAATATATATATAGCTGATTTAGGGTTGGATGCCGTTTTGGAATATAAAGATGAGGATAATGCGTTAACCGAACCAAGTGCGAAGCTGCAATTGCCCGTAGGTGCCGGACCTCGGCATTTTACTACTACAGAAAACGGAAGGTTTATGTATGTGATTAATGAACTAAATTCTACAATCACTGTTTTTGCCAAAAAGGATTCAGGTGAATATGGTGGTAGGCAAAAGCTCTCCACATTGGCACCAGATTTTGAAGGGGAAAGTTTTTGTGCAGATATTCATATCTCACCAGACAGACGATTTTTGTACGGTTCAAATCGTGGGGAAAACACTATAGTCATATTCGCCATTGACAAATACACCGGAGATTTGGCCCTCGTAGGACGCGAAAGCGTTCATGGCGATTGGCCCAGAAATTTTACCATTGATCCTACTGGAAAATTCCTTTTGGTAGCCAATCAAAAAAGCGATAACATTACCGTCTTTAAAAGGGATACGGAAAAAGGAACACTTACCTTCCTCAATGAAGAAAAACTCTCGAAACCCGTTTGTTTGGTGTTTTTATAAATAGGTTGGAGACATGACTTCTATACGGTCATCTCGAGCGGAGTCGAGAGCTTAGGTACACGAGTGCATCTCGAAATAGCCTTTCTTTAGCGAAGTCGAAAGGCTCGATGAGACAGATTAGTACAACCCAATCACTCCTCGGGCATCCTGGTAGCGGCCTTACTAATAATCTTCCAATGACCCTCTAGCTTTTTAAGAATAAACAAATCGATGAATAGCATCTCTCCTTCGTTAATGTTGATTTCGACTTTGGCCATCGCGATATCATTCGATTGATCAACGGATAGAATAGTGCCCACCCTACCGTTGAACTTTCCCTTTTCTCGCTTTTTAAAAAGCTCGGCATATTCAGCAGCAGAAAGAATCCAAATGGGTTGGTCTTTTTTTGATAAGAACATGCGAGCATCTTCATAAAAAGGAGCAACGATTTTCTCAGGGTCATTGTATGAACTACCCTCGATATAGCTTTGGAGTGATGCGCGAATTGCGTCTTCTTCGGTTTGGGCTAGGCTTGTTGCACATGTTAATAGGAGTGCTGCAGTAAAAAATAGTGTTTTCATAATAGTGATTTTAAATTCTTATTCTGTTTTATACGGACGATTTTGCCGTTTTTGTAATTCGTATGACGCTCTTATTGTTTTTTCAGCTTTCACCTAGTTTTTTAAAATATTGGCTCCCGATATTTGTTGTTCTAATCCAAAAGCCATTAATGTTACCTTTCTTGTCCCTTTCAAATTCAACATTATCGAAATAATAGGCATCGCTGGTAAATTTGTCAGCTTTGTATGGGGTGATTGCAAAGTCATCACTACGGTTATGAGAAACCGTTAGCACTCCATCCTGCATTATCAATTTATACATGACATTAAGATTTTCACACCAAAATAATCCTGTAAATTCAGCAAGTTGCTTCGTGTCATAAGTGACCAAATCGAATTTCTCATTGAAATATTGAAATTCGTTTCCTCCCTCTCCCCAAGCAAAAATCATTAAATCTTTATCGGATTTTTGCTCAAATCGGATACTGTAGCTATCTGGCTCTTGGGTAAGAACAAAGGTATTTTTAGAAATTGGCGCAAGCTCACTTTCATTTCCTTCACTGCGATAGTAGTAAAGTTTGCCATCTTTTAAATGTATTTTTCTCATATACGAACTCTCCTTGTTCCAATATGAGCCGCAGAATTTTTGAAGTTCAGGAATGCTTAATTTTATAAAATCATTTTTGGTAATACTGTCTTTTTTGACGGTTGTTTTTTCATGTATAAAATCATTTTCCAAAAATAAATCAGCGATTTTAAGCGCTGCCCCTTCAGCATGAAAATCAAGTGAATTTCCAAGTACTACCACGCCAAAATCTTGTTCTGGAAATTGAGCAATATAGGTTACAAAACCATAATTTCTTCCATTTTGCTCAATTCGTTTAAGACCTTTGTATGGACTCGTAAATTGTCCATATACAGCATAAGAAGATGAGCCCTGACCATGCGTAGATGAACCATCATTGAGAAGGGTTGGGAGATACATTTTTTTGATAAGATCAAGGTTTCCAACCTTTGGCGATTCAAAATTCAACATCCAGCGAGCCATGTCTTCAGCAGTAGAATACAGTGTAAAATCACTGGAGATGTATACAGCGTTTTCATTTTTAAAACCGTCTTCACTATTTGAATACATTTTGGATTGATTACTAATTACACGATTTTCAACAGTTCCATAAACCGTGTTAGCCATATTGAGAGGTTTAAATACCTGATTCTCAACAAAATTTGTAAAAGGAATTCCTGAAACTTTTGCTACAATTTCTGTAGCCAACAAAGTTCCTGAATCACAGAAACGGTATCTGTCACCGGCATCGTAAATAGAAGCGCTTAGCCCATAAATAATTTCAAGAGCTTGCTCTCTTGTCTTCATATCATTCGCTTCCCAACCTGCAAGGCGTTGAAGCGTTGAAACATTGGGTATGCCATGCGTATGGGTGAGCAGATGACGTATTTTAATGGGTTTGCCAAAATCGGGCATTTTAGGAAGGTACTTCTGAATATTATCTTCTAAAGAAAGTTTTCCTTGTGATTCGAGCAAGAGAACAGCAAAAGCAACAATTTGATTTTGAAGTGAATTTAATTTGAATTTAGTGGCTGCCGAAATGGGTATTTGGTGCTCAAGGTTAGCACTCCCAAATTCGTTAGAATATATTATTTTGCCTTTTTGAACTACAGCTACTGCCGCTCCAGGTGTATCATGTTGATTCCATTCCGAAAATAGTGCCTCTATTTCTTTGTCAAAAGACGGTTTGGAGTTTTGAGCTATAGCAGCAAGGGAAGTTAGCAAGAGAAGTATTATTGAATAATGGGTTTTCATTTACTTCGGGTTTTATATTTTTAGTATTGTGGTTGTATTCGAATGATTTTTCCGTTCGTACGATCGTTTAGGTCTTCGGTAAGGATGTATAGTTTCCCTTCGGGACTCATAACCGCTTTTCGGGAACGTTCGCGATCATCCAAAAACAATTCTTCCATACTTTTTACCGTATCTCCCTCGATACGAATACGCCATAGACTTCCGCGTGAGAGGCCGGGTACGATTAAATTGTTTTTCCAATCAGGGAACTCATCTCCGGTGTAAAAGGTGAGTCCTGTAGGGGCGACGGTATGTTTCCAAAACCAAACCGGGTCGGTGTAATCAACACCGTCTACTTTTTTAGGAACGAATTTGTTTCCGCGATAGGTACCTGTCGTAATTACTGGCCAGCCGTAGTTCGCTCCTTTTTTAAGCAGATTGATTTCATCACCTTGATTGGTGCCGTGCTCGCTGAACCAAATGTTTCCGGTTTGGGGTTCGACAGTTATGCCTTGGGCCGCCCGAATTCCTGAAGCATATAGGCCGGGAATGGCATCCGGACCAAAATTAGGGTTATCCTCGGGAATACTCCCGTCAGTATTCAGCCTATAAATTTTCCCCCGCCTATCACTTAGGTCTTGTGCAATGGGCACCTCAGGTTGGTAATCTTCATTAAAAAGGCGCTCCCCAACGGTGATGTACAACTTTCCGTCAGTGCCAAAGGTCATCCCTCCGCCAAAATGAAATAAACCATGCGAATAGGGCAACGCCAAGAGCAGTTGCTTGACATTGACCAAAGAATCATTTTGCAATTGCGCACGTATAACTTTGGTGGTTGCTCCACCTTCCCCTTTGGCCGTATATGAAATATAGAGCTGTTGATTTGTTTTAAAATCAGGGTCGGGTAATACTTCTAAAATTCCAGCATTGTACGTCACTTTTGCACCATCTTCTAACCCGCCGGGAAATGTTCCTTTCGTGTAATCTGCTTTTCTATAGGTGAGACTATCTGTTTTATCCAAGGGAAATCCTTTGATTTTATGCTTTTGCTTGGTATTTAAATCAATCCGAAGCAAGTCGCCGTCTTTTTCGGAAAGCAAGACTTCGGTTTCCGATAAAAACGCCATACTCCAAGGGCGTGCTAATCCATCGATTATAATTTCTTTTGCTGGATTCGGATACGAAGGAGCTTCAACTTTTACTTCGGACTTGCAGGCAGAGAGTACGAGAAGGGCAAGCAGTATTTTTTTCATGGTGTTTCGTTTATTTATCGTAATTCAAAGTAGCTTCTTTTTCAACAGCCGGAATAATAATAAGGTCGTACCGTTTAATCAAATCTTGTATGGGTGCATCCAAAAGATACTTTACCGGAGTATAATGCGTCTCCTGAATCATTTGCTGCAAATCAATGACCGTCCATTGGTTTTTTTTGGCAGCTTGTGTGAGCGCAGCGAACCGATACGCCATCGTGTTTTCAAGTTTCATCAAATCTTGAATAACTCCATTTTTCGATTGAAACCGTGGCACTATGCCGATATGTAGCGATTTACTTCCATTGTAATTGGCAATTTCACTTAGGGTATTCCCAACGCCGTAGAAAGCGTAAGGCTGAAATCCTCTGGAAAGAAAGTTCATATCCCATTTGACAAAGAGCTTATCCTGATGAATATCGAAATTGATTTGTTCCAATTCTTGTCGTAACAGTCGTTTTTCTTCATCTACGCGCCATTCGTTTTTATCAAAAAATTCCTTTTCGGCATAAAATCGGCAGTTCTTTATACTATTGTTAAAGGCTTCTACGATGACAAGGTTTTCGGGGGATTTTTCACCCGCGATTTTGAGGAAGTCATATATGAATTTTGAATTTTCTACTGCTGTAGCAAATGCTAACAAATCCCCATTTCGTTTGGCGTACCATACTTTTAAGAAGGTTTTACTTTCTAAATATAACGAATGGTTTATTTTCTGACTTTCTTCAGATAGCCCTTCATAGAGCTGGTCGAGCAACCAAGGAAGATTGTTCCAAGATTCGTTGCCAAAACCTACGATGGACCATTTAAGCTCTCCTGCTTTTTGAACGAAACGCGCATCGGCGACGGACTTCATATCCGGCATTGGAAGGACAAGCATTTCCTTTTCGGTGAAGCCGTAAGTATTGTTCAATGCTTTTAATTCTGGGACAACTGATTGGGATTCTTTTACCATGGCGTTTAACAAACGAGCAGAAGGCACACCAATCCCCAAAGCCATGGTTTTATATTCAAATCGATTCAATTCAGGAAGCAGGGCCGCTGAAAAATCAGAACTACTTTTAGAATCTGGGTAATCGCCTAGCAGCGTAAATTGTGCCTTTGCAATTTCTTTTTTGAGGAAATCCGCTCCCTTACCGGTTAATTGTCCATCCGTTACTAAGAAATGATAGCTTATGGGTTGTAGCATTTCCAGTGAAAGGGAATCTTGCCCTTGAACACAAACGGAAACTCCCAAGAAACAAATCAGAAAAACGGACTTTTGAATTAATCGCATAGCATCGCTAATTTGAGTCAAAACTAGGGGTGACCTTTCTAAAATCCTTTAAAAATCATGATTCTTAAAACGAAAAGTGAGAGAAATATTCGAAAGAGTCTCTACCCCAAGCGAAATTTATTCCTGTATTGCGAAGGGGTCAATTGGGTGGCAGCTTTAAAAGCCAAATTAAAAGAAGTTACATTGCCAAAGCCGCAATCATAGGCAACGGTAGCGATTTTTTCCTGTGCGTAGGACGGGTCGACCAAGAGATCTTTGGCTTTTGCGATACGATAATGATTCACAAATTCAGAAAAATTCTGTTGCTCATTCTCATTGATGACCTGAGATACATCCCGAGAAGCGATGCCTAATTTTTGTGCCACTTTGGTCATGTTCAATTCGCTGTCAAGATATAGTGTTTCCGTTTCGAACAGTGTTCGAATTTGCTGCATGTATTTTTTAGAACTTGAATTATCAATAGATGAGTTCTTATACTTTTCCATAGCAAAAACGGGTCGCTTTAAGAGCAGAAAAGAGAAGGCATAGAGTAAAAAGGAAAAGAAAATGGCCCCTCCGATATAATAGGGAATCAATCCATACAGATTCCCCATATAGAATATCCATAGTAAAGCCACGCCAATGACCATATTGCGATACCAGACCCAAACGGACTTGTTGGCCTGCCTTTTGTATTTTACCAATAAACCAATGGTCAATACCAAGTAAACAGCCAAATGTGAAAAGGCGATTAAATAACTTGCATTCGGAAATGCACCAGAACCATTGGGAATATAAAAGCAAAAACATACGAAAAGCACAAAGGGTAGCAAATGCCAGTAGTTGTGCTTAGAAAACCCCTTTTCTTTTCCCAACAACAAGCGGCCGTAAAACCAAAGAAACGGTCCGGCCATCATCACCCCAGAAATACCCAAATTTCGCTGCCAAGGTTCTAAAACGAGGTAGACATTCAAAATTGATTTCCCAATACGAATGGTAAGGCCAAGTAAAACGAATGCCAAAAACAGATTCGCTTTGCGATTGCCCTTTTTAAGCGTAAGTAGGTACACACACAAAAAGAGCGCTTGTGCAATACCCAATGAACTTAAGACCAAAACAATTGAATTCATAGAATACTTTTAGCTCTTTAAAGGTATCAAATATGCACTTAACGCCATACGCAAATCGCTAAATCGCACAGCTTAGAGCGTATAGCGAACGGCGTTTAGCGATCAGCGTGTAGCGAAAAAAACCAAATACCCCAAAAGCAGCGCCCGAACCGTCCAACAAATAGTCCGTATCCAATTCGTACGAATCAATTTGTTCATCAGCGTATGGGTGGGTGTTTCTATCAATTGAATATGCGTAGGCACCTGAAAAACAAAAGTACTCCCCCAAATAAGAACCAATAACACCATATTCACTAAAAACAATGGAGAGTAGTCGGTATATAAAAACCAAATACCACTAAAAAGTTCGATAGTCATCACCGGTACAGTAATCCATCCCGTAGCATAATTCTTTTTCTGATAGGTAGGAAAATCAGCAGCTGAAATCTCCTTAAACAAAGGGTAGTGCACGATTTGTACAAACCAGCAAAGGCCGCACATAAATAAAGTTGTAAAAATGTGAATGAGGAGTATAAGGTTCATGTAGCAAAGATAATCAACCCACCAATACTGTAATCTTGAGTCCTGTCGAAGGGCCCGATGTGACAGATAAGTTTCAACCCGCCTCTGCTGTCATCCTGAGCGGAGTCGAAGGCCTAGGAACACAAAAAGCCAAAACCAACTTTCAGACTATTAAAAAACCCAATCACCAACACTAAGGGCAGTCCCGCAAAAAATGCTATTTTTCAAATAAAATCATGGAATTCTCCGTTTAAGGTTATAACGAACCAATTTATATACATATGAAAAAATTAGCATTTGTTTCCGGAGCCGTATTTTCGTCTTTAACCATTTTAGGTAATCTTTTTAAAATCTTAAAGTGGGAGCTTGGTCCACTAACCAGTGGTTTATTTTTCCTCATTGGCCTTGTTGGCTTGGCCCTAATATTTATACCTTCTTTTGCAGTGTATAAATATAACAGCAGCTCTTAAGTATCTTTTAGGGTTCTGTCTTTTTTCGATTTAGCAATCGAACTATGCTGTCACATCGAGCGCCCCGAAGCTTCGGGGGAGAGCCTAGGAATACAAAAGTTCAATCTCAGGGTCCTCCCCTTTTTTCAAGGGGAGGTGGCGACAGCCGGAGGGGTTGGAGCTAGATACTTGAATAATTCAACATTCTAGATAACTTCACCAGGACCCCTCCGCCCTGCGGGCACCTCCCCTTGTAAAAAGGGGAGGACCTATAAACTATCTACTAACAATCCAAAAATCTAACAATCCACCCCATCAACCCCACAACTATCCCCATCACTTTCACCAATCACCTGCATCTCAGACACCCGCCCAAACGCCTCCAAAAACACCTCTACCGGCTGCGCGCCAGAAATACCATATTGGTCATTGATAATAAAAAAGGGGACACCCGTCACACCCAGCTGTTGGTAATGCGCAATCTCTTGTTTTACGGCATAGGCAATAGCATCATCATTGAGAATACGCGTCGTCTTTTCAGCTGCCCAGTCAAATTCTTGCATCACTTTGATGAGCACTTCGGTATCATTAAGATGCAAATTTTCATCAAAATAGGCTTTTAAAAAGCGCTCTTTGAGTTGGTCTTTAAAACCTTCATCTCCGGCTACATGTAGCAATTGATGTAAAGGCAAGGTATTTACGGCCAACCATTTATCTCCAAAATTAAAAGTGATGCCTTCGCCTTCACCTGCATCTGTGATTCTTTTCATGGCATCAGTAAGGTCTCTATCACCAAATTTATTGGCTAAATACGTTTCACGGTCATAACCCGCTTCGGGTATAGTAGGGTCTAACTGAAAGGGGTGCCAGGTGACTTCTACGGGGGCACCTTGCCATTGTTGTAATGCACTTTCTAGTCTGCGTTTACCCACATAGCACCATGGGCAGGCGACATCAGATACTACGGCTACTTTTATGGGGTGTTTTTGCATGGCAAAATTTGTTTATGATTTATGAGGAGTTGGTCGTGAAAGGTTGGGGAAACCAACATAGATATATTCTCAGGTAATATTAATATAATAAGTTAGAAGAATGCAAGAATTCGTTGTTTCAAAGGTGGTTCATACCGACCAGTTAATTTTATTAAACTCTTCTAAAAGTGTTTTGCTTGCTTTGCTATTTACCGAATTTATAAAACATAAATGACCATACAACCAGTTATGAAAACTCAGACTATTTGAATTAGGAAAGTCTTTCTTACGTCTTGCCAAATGGCTTTTTACACCATATTTTCTGCAAAAATAGATATGTTCAGAAATTTGTTTTCTGTACTTTTTATTTACGTTTATTCCATTTGTGGTGGTTAAACCAGTTACATATTGTTTGCAGCCTTTTTTTAAGTATTGGGTTTTTTTATGGTTAATAAAAAAACCTTCTTGAGTGATTATTTTACTTATTACGTTTAATGATGGTAGGCTTCCTTCTTTGGTGATTGAAAAAGTTAAATCATCTGCATATCTAGAATATCTAAAATTTTGCTTCTTGGCCATACCTTCAAATCTATAATCCATTTTAGTTGCTAGGATATTTGATATCATTGGGCTAGTCGGAGAACCTTGTGGAAGTATTGCAGGTTTAGTTTGAACTAATTCTGATAAAATTTCTTTAGAGCTATTATTGAAGTCTCTCCAATAATTCTTTCTGTGCTTAGCTGTTGTTATCTTAGCGAGTGAAAAAGATAGATTAGTGGCATAACCTAAAGATTTAAATAGACCATAGACTCTTTTTTCCGTAATGGTATCGTAAAATTTAAGTAAATCAACCTTGAGTATTATTTCTGAATTTTCATGCACTTTGGCATTATCATAAATGGAGATTCTTTTTCGAAATCCTTTGCAACTTTCAGCTAGCCTATATTTACTTAATATGTTAACCAAAATCCATTTTTGGATGAATTTCAAATCCTTTGCAGGCGACATTATTTCTCTAAAATTTCCGTCCCTCTTTTTTAATTTGAAGTAGTTATATCTTTTGTACTTGTGTTCATAATCGTAGGTAATATCTCTTTTTCCATCACCGATTAAATTTCTTAAATAATCTGACTGAACTCCAATTTGCATTGCCAAATGTTCTATGGAGAAAGTTACGGGATAACCTTGTTCAGATAAGTTGCTCGCATAAGCCAAACAAGCGTCAATAAATTCTTGTGATTTATTTTGCTCTTTAGCTTCAAGGGCAAATTGATTAAATGGAAATGACATAGTTGCTGTTACTCTTTCTTGAATGTTAAATTTAATATTCTTGAGAATGTGCTTAAGGGGTAAAGTCAATCTAGCCGACCTAGATTTAGTTTAGTCTTTAAGCATATTATTAATAACATATAAGTTATGCTATCAAGTGGCTTCAATAATTCTCAATGAACTACACTGAGAAAACCTTATTAGGGTTAATTGCTAACAACAAGCTATGTCAATCCATCAAATGTTTTTGGTATATATAATTCATGTTTAACTCTTAGACTGTACTTTGTTTCTTTTCTAAAATTTTCTGGTTTGGTTTTTTTCTTCAATTCTTTAAGAAAATTGACACCATTTACGGTTAATTCATATCTCTTATTTATAAATTTTAGCTTTTTTGCTTCTATATAAATTAATCTCAACTCATTTCTCGTAATGCCTAGTAAGTGACAAATAATCAAATTGTCATAGCCATTGTTTTTCAAGAATAACAAAGCTATTACTGAATGGTCTTGTTTGGTGTTGTGCAGTATATTTCTAACATGTTTGTCCTTCTTTTTATAAATAATAGACCTTCCAGTATATAAGTCTATCCCTAGTCTATTGCAAATACCGATATAAAAGGCAATTTCTTTTTTAAATTGACGAGCTTCATCCATTCTAATATTTGCCCTTCTTGGAAATAGAGGTTTCCAGTTTTTGCTTTTCCCCCATATTATTGATAAAGTGTTATTTGGTGTGCAATGAAAAAAAGAAACCAACGACTGGCTATCGTCATAACCGTAGGGTGCAACATAAGGCGGGTGGCCAAAGACGGGCAATTTATTTCCATGCTTTTTAACAATGTCCTCAATTTTTTTAGCATTACCAATGATTTTCAAAGGGGATAAAGCATTATCAAAAATCATATTTCTTTCTTCAGAAAATATTTGAATGAAAGGAAATTTCTTTAATATGAAAGCCTTGCCTTCAACCATTATAATAGTTGAAAGAATATAAACATTTTCAATGCAATTTTTACTTATCCATTCCTGAACAGATTTAGGCTTAGAAAACTCCTTGAAAAATGTTTTCCCGCTACCAATAAAATCATCTAGAAATATAATATGGTTAAAATTATTTGGGTCTTTAACCTTTATAAAATCATGCGTAAGTGTAATGTCTTTCTCTCTTCTTCTAAAAGCATTAGTGTTTTTTAAAGGATAAGTAACTAAGGTGCCGCTCTTACCAACTTTGCCATAAGGGAATATTACTATTTTTTCTCCTTTAGGTATAATTTTAAAAATCTCGTTTAACAAATCATTTAAACGAAACATAAACTCATTAAATGGAATATACTCGTAAACACTCAATAAATCAATCGCTAAATCTATTTCATCTTCATCAAAGTTTTCTAGCCAATTGATTAATTTAATAGGCTCGACAGAATGTTTTAATCGAGGTAATAAATCACCTACTTTGACTATTACGTTTTTATCAAGCTTAAAACTATGAGCCATTACATCAATCTATAATTTACTTCTAATCAGAAGTCTAACTACCCAACATCACCCCTAAACAAATACTGTAGAAACTCAATAAATAAATTTCTGATGTTCACAACACCTAACAAGTTCATTCTAGTTATCTGTTTTTGGAGTTAGTGGATATTATTCCTCAAAATAATCTAAGTCTATTCTTTTTATTTCTATCGTTTCAGAAGTTTGAACCCCTAGATTGTATTCAATAGCCAGTTCTGTAAGCTCTTTTCCATCAATTAAAACTATTTTTTGCTGCTTGCTGTCCAATGCAGTTTGTAAAGCACTAGATGAAAAACGACTTGTAGTCAAAAACACACCTTTACTTACTCCTTGTAATGCTAGGGAACCTATGAAATTTCTTATCTCGGGTGAACCAACCGAATTATTAGTAAAACGCTTGGCTTGAATATAGACACTTTCTAATCCTAGTCTATCTTGTGAAATGATGCCATCTATTCCTTGGTCACCTGTTTGACCTGTATGCTGAGATGAATCTTCTCTAAAATTTCCATAACCCATTTTTTCAAGTAATCGAATGACAAAATTCTCGAAATACTGGAAAGAGTTTTCTTTTAGTCTATCTAACAATTCAGTTGCCAATTCATTTTTCAACTCTTTAACAGTAGAACCCAAAACTTCCTCAGGTGTTTGTTCACCTGTTCGAGTAATTGGTTTTTCTTTAGTCTTACTATCAATAAAAGTTTTGCGCCATTCTTGATAGTCTGGAAATTGTTCCAATTGCTTCATGCGCAACTTCGTTGGGTTGGTTTTTAGAAATTCTTTCCCAAAATCAGTAATCTGATATACACCTCTATCTGGGTATTTTATGAGGCCTGCTTTTTTGAGATAACTGCGTGTCCAACCTACACGATTTCTAAAAAGCCCCATTTGTTTACTTGGTACCTGAATTTTGAGATGTTCCTCAGTGAGATTAAAATGTTTTGTGAGCGCCCGCATTACCTCATTTAGCGTCCATTGTTTACTATCTGCTAATAATTTGAGCATTGGTAACATTATAGTTTGGAAGTCCGGTATGTCATTCTTAAAATCATTCATAATTGGGTATTTTCTATTGACGATTCTAATTGCTCAAAACGAATAAAAATTTATTGATGTTTTTAACGATTTCCTTTTGCTCTATTGTGAGTCTTGCAGAGCATTTCACAATTACTGACATCGGTTTTTCCTCCTTTACTCCATGCTGAAACATGGTCGGCATCCATGTCTTTTATTGCCCAAACTTTTGATTTATTAGCATCATGACCTAAGGCACAATGAGGGCAATTGGAAATTCCTTTAGCCTCCGCTTCCTTTTTCTGTTTTGCATAAACAGACCTTTTCGTGGATTCCTCAAATACGCGAATATCGAGAAGTTTAGTATTAGAAGATCCCCCAAGAATAAATTCAAAAACTCCTTTTCGATTTTTGACGAAAGCATCTCCATATAATTTTTGAACTTGTTCTGACACTTCATTCGGATTGTAAGCTGTTTTATGGTATGTTTCATACAAACGACCCCATTCCAAGCCACTCATTTCTTTCTCTACATCTAAGAATACCGTTGAAACCCAGTCAATAACACTATTGAAATAAGTCTTAAGTTCGTCAATGTTATTTTCTTTTCGATGGCTACTCATATAATTATCAATCTTACCTTTGCTTACCCATTCTAACGCACGTTGTAAGATATCTTGCCTATTCGCACTACCTTTTATATAGGCTCCCCATTTTTGAATATTAGCATTTTGGCTATTACTGAATTCTTCTTTGCAAAGCGTAACAAACGGTCCAGAATATATTGCATTCAGTAATTCCTGAGGATTAAGAGGGACACCAGCTATATTAATAGTTTTAAACCATTCTTTTATTTCACTTTCTTCTCCTTCACATTCATAAATTAATAATTCGGTTTCCTCTATTTTCTTTTGTTTGTCAGCTGGAAGACTGTCAAAATATTGCTCCATACCATTCTCATCTTTAATTGCAAACTTGAAAGTGAGAAATCTTCCAATACTAGTAATTCGCTGTTGCCCATCTAATACTTCAAATTGATTATTGTTTACCTTGTTAAAGTATATTAGCCCCAAAGGATACCCTTTAAGAATTGATTCAATTACAGCTACATCCTTTTTCCCATCTGCATAAATATAATTTCGTTGATACTCTGGCTGAATAGTTAATGCACCAGAAAGCCCAAACAAACCTTTTCCTTCCGATTCATTGTAAACAAAACCATCACAGATATCCTTTATTGTTATATCATTTCTTAAAGTCGTTTCCATATATTTTAGTTCTTTCTTTTAATTAAGATGCGGCTATAAAATCGCTTATTATCGATGTACCCTCGGTCAAGTTTCCCCTCCCATTTGGAATTGATTAAATTAGGTAACAAGCCATCTTTGACACAGGAATCACTACCTATGATTTCGAATTGCTCAGGACAATATTTATCTAAAAAACTTATAGGTACTCCCATTACTCCATGATAATCCAACGGAATTGCATCAGAGAACGGAACTTCAATCGCATCATAGTTATCATATTTATTGTAGGCAGATTTTTTCTGTAATTTTTTGTTATACCTACTGTTATCCGCCATTGTCATCAATTTTAGTGGTTGATGACGCTTGCCGTGTTCTATATTAGTTAACCAAAGACAATTATTTGTGGCCACAATTCGATTTCCATCTTTGTCAATTCTGGCTTCAGTTCCATAAAGTTCATATGATTCAGGGACAATAAAACCTGATATCCACCTTCCCATTCCAGTTCCTAACCAAATCTTATTTTCTTTAATTAGTGGAAAAACTTCTTTGTATGTAATTGCATTTATATTTCCAATTATGGCAAACTGTTTTTTTGCCTCCATAATCCATTGAAGAAATTCGCGAAATAATGAAAATGGGGGATTGGTTATGATAATATCGGCCTCATCTCTTAATTTCTTAACCTCTTTACTTTTGAAATCCCCATCACCTTTTAAATATTCCCATTCTAAATCGTCTACATCAATTCTCCCATCTTCAGTTATATCACGAGTTAGAGTGAAAATTTTTCCGTGTGATTCAGTTTTATTACTATCGTATTGCGGAGCACTTTCTTCAAAGAGTGTTACCTGATAACCTACTTTATAAGGTTTACTATTTGCAGCAAAACTCGTACTTATTAGTTTCTTCAGTCCAAAGCGCTCAAAATTTTGCGCAAAAAACTTGGTGAAATTGCTCCATTCAGGATCGTCACAAGGAAGTAATATAGTTTTATCCTTGAACACATCAGGATTGTAGTCTAGATAGGCCTGAATCTCCTTTTGTATATCAGAATACAGTGTGTAAAACTCATCATTCTTAGCTTTCTTAGCAGCAGTTAAATTTTTGTTCGCCATATATTGTTTACACTTTGTTCTTAAAGTTGTTAATTTGATTTGTGAATAATAAAAAGCCTGTCATATAAGGAGTAGGCACAATTACCATCTTTATCAATATAGTAATTACCCTTTTCAGGTTTCCCTTTTAGCATGGGGTTGCCATTGGTTTTCTTTCCAGATGATCCAGTATATGTTCCGTCTTGTCTTATCTCTTTGTAATTATCATATTTTTTATGACTTTCTAATCCAAAACCGTCCCGCATTGATAAACCAACTATTTCAAATTGTTCAGGTGAATATTTATCAAGAAATGTGATAGGGACTCCCATGATTCCACCATAATCGTTTGGGATTAGTTTTACTAGAGGCACTTCAATAGCATCAAAGTTATCATATTTTCGAAATGGTTTTTTTGAAACAAATTTGATTACTTCATCCTCTGTCATTAGGGATAATGGACTATGCCTTTTCCCATGGTCGAGATTGCCAAACCAACAAACTCCTGGAACTCGATTAATCTTTTTCCCATCTTTCTCTCTCTCAAACTTGTAAGTGCTAGAGTATTTAAAATCCGCAGGAACATAGAAGTACATACCTTTATTAAAATTGGTTGCTCCTAGCCATAATTTTTTATCTCTTATAAAAGGAAAAACTTCGCTGTATTTTATTGCATTAATATTGCCAATAACTAAACATTGTTTTTCGACTTCAAATATCCAGCTTATGAACTCTCTAAAAAGGGAAAAAGGCGGGTTGGTAATTATTATATCGGCCTCATCTCTTAATTTTTTGACCTCCTCACTTCTAAAATCCCCATCACCTTCAAGATAATTCCATTCTAAATCTTCAATATCTATTTTGCCATCGCCTGACACATCCCTAGTTAAAGTGAAAATCTTTCCTTTAATTTTTGTTTTATCATGTTCGAATTGCTCTGCATTTTGTTCAAACAACGTCACTTGATAACCATCTTTGTAATTTTTGCTTTCTGACGCATAACTAGTACTAATTAGTTTTTTTAGGCCGTAACGCTCAAAATTTTGCGCAAAGAATTTGGTAAAATTGCTCCATTCAGGGTCATCACATGGCAACAAAACAGTCTTACCTTTAAAAGCGTCCGGTTTGTAGTCGACGTAGGCTTGAATCTCCTTCTGTATATCAGAGTATTGTGTATAGAACTCATCGTTCTTAGCTTTCTTAGCTGCAGTTAAAATGTTATTTGCCATTTATTTAAATTGTCTTCGTCAAGCTTAAATAAGATTATAATTGTTTCATTGTAAGTCTTTCATTTTAAAAATGCAAAGACATAAATTAGAAGGCCTAATGTACTAAAACCCTCACAAATATGATAACATGAAATCCCTAAAAATCATGACAAACATCATTTTTTTAGTAACCCCCATTTCACTACATTTAGTCTGACTAATTAATCCACTTGAAAATGAGAACTCACTGCAACCTTCTTGGCCTGCTAATTGCTGCCCTTTTCCTACTCCCCTTAACTTCCGAAGCACAAAGAAGAAGTAAAACCCAGAAGGCGGTGCCTTCCTTTGCTGAAGACCTCTATTCCAGTATGGAGTACCGTTCTATCGGTCCGCATCGCGGTGGGCGCTCCGCTGCCGTAACCGGAGTGCGGGGTGAACCCAATCTCTTTTATATGGGTGCCACAGGCGGTGGTGTCTGGAAAACCCTAGATGGTGGCCGTACTTGGGAGAATATTTCCGATGGCTATTTTGGTGGTAGTATTGGTGCGGTAGAAGTCGCGAAAAGTGATAAGAATGTCATTTATGTAGGCGGGGGTGAAAAAACCCTTCGGGGTAATGTATCCTCAGGCTATGGCATCTGGAAAACCGAAAACGGAGGCAAAACTTGGACCTCAGCAGGACTAAAAAATAGTCGCCATGTACCGCGAATCCGCATTCACCCTACCAATGCCGATATTGTGTATGCGGCCGTACTCGGTAATATTTACAAGCCTACCCAAGACCGCGGTATCTATAAAAGTACCGATGGCGGAAAGACCTGGAGCAAGAAATTATTCGTCAATGACCAATCGGGTTTTGTCGACTTGACCTTAGACCCCAACAACCCCCGTATTTTATATGCTTCTTCATGGCGCGCGCAACGTACGCCCTATAGTTTGAGTAGTGGCGGCGATGGTTCGGCCTTATGGAAGAGTACCGATAGTGGTGAAACTTGGACCGAGATTTCAAAGCATGAAGGCTTCCCACAAGACACCTTGGGTATTATCGGCGTTACGGTTTCCCCGAAAAATTCGGAGCGTGTTTGGGCCTTGGTCGAAAACAAGAAAAAAGGCGGCTTGTACCGTTCTGAGGATGGTGGCAAGAAATGGACACAGGTGAACAGCGAACGAAAACTGCGCCAACGTGCCTGGTACTATACCCGTTTGTATGCCGATACCGAAGATGAAAATACGGTGTATGTGATGAATGTGCGCTACCACCGTTCGAAAGATGGCGGAAAGACTTTTAATACCTTCAACGCCCCCCATGGGGATCACCATGATTTGTGGATTGCCCCTGAAGATGCGAAGCGTATGATTATCGGTGATGATGGGGGCGCCCAGATCACCTATGATGCCGGCGAGACTTGGAGCACCTATTACAACCAACCTACGGCACAGTATTATCGGGTGACGACTGATAATTCGCATCCGTATCGTATTTATGTGGCGCAGCAAGACAATTCGACCTTGCGCGTAAAGCACCGTAGCGACGGCCGCAGTATTAGCGAAAACGATTGGGAGGTAACCGCAGGGGGTGAGTCTGCCCATATCGCCGTCGACCCTTTGGATAATGATATTGTCTACGGAGGTTCTTACGGTGGATTCCTGACTCGGGTAAATCACAAAACCGGAACCGTTAGAGGTGTCAACGTTTGGCCTGATAACCCGATGGGATATGGTGCAGAGGGAATGAAATATCGTTTTCAATGGAATTTCCCTATCATGTTCTCGAAACACGACCCGAAGAAATTATACACCTTTTCGCAGCATGTGCATATGAGTACGAACGAAGGGCAAAGTTGGGATATCCTTTCGGAGGATTTAACACGGAATGACCCCACAAAATTGGTTTCCAGTGGCGGACCGATAACACAGGATAACACGGGTGTGGAATACTACTGTACCATTTTCGCAGCGAATGAGAGTCCTTTGAAAGAGGGATTATTATGGGTTGGAAGTGATGACGGATTGATTCATGTCTCCAAGGATGGTGGTGCCAATTGGGAAAATGTGACCCCAGCAGGAATGCCCGAATGGAATATGATAAACAGCATTGAACCGTCCGCTTTTGACGAAGGAACCTGCTATGTTGCCGGAACCCGATACAAGCTTGGGGACTTTAGACCTTACCTCTACAAAACCACCGACTTCGGGAAGACTTGGACGAAAATAACGAACGGTATAAATCAAGAGCATTTTACGCGCGTCCTCCGGGAGGACCCGAAAAGAAAAGGCTTACTCTACGCTGGCACCGAAACAGGAATGTACATTTCCTTTGACGATGGAGCCAATTGGAGTCCGTTTCAAATGAACCTTCCGATTGTTCCGATTACGGATTTGGCCATCAAAGACAACAACCTAATCGTTGCCACCCAAGGAAGAAGCTTATGGATTTTAGATGACCTGACCGTCCTCCATCAATTGGATGCCGGAAAGAAAAGTATGTCGTCTATTTTGTACAAACCCAAAGACAGCTACCGTACCGGAGGTCGGGCAAGTAAAGAACCTTCTAAGACCGAGGGAATGAATCATCCCAACGGCGTTATTTCACATTTCTATCTCAAGAATTTAGGCGATGATGATAAAGTAGCCATCACCTATACCACCATGGCAGGAGATACCTTGGCATCGTTTAGCAATAAAGCCAAAGAGAAAGACAAAAAGCTCAAAGTCAAAAAAGGAGGCAACACCCACGTATGGAATACGAGAGGTGAAAAAGCCGAAACCCTAAAAGGAATGATTTTCTGGGCAGCCGGCTTCAACGGACCAAAAGCAGTACCCGGAAGTTATAAAGTCCATCTGAATGTCAACGGCGATAGCCAATCACAAGACTTCAATATCATCCCCGACCCAAGAGCTGAGGTTTCCGTTGCCGATATGCAAAAGCAGCACGATTTTATTTCGGCCATCAACGCCACAATAAACAAGGCACATGGTTCCATAAAGAAAATAAGAGGCGTCAACAAACAATTGGATGCTTTCACTGAGCAATACAAAGACAACGAGTCCACCAAGGAGTTGGTAGAAAAAGCCAAAACCATGAAAGAAAATTTCGAAGAAATCGAAAAAGCCTTGTACCAAACGCAAAACAGAAGTAATCAAGACCCCTTGAACTTCCCCATCCGTTTGACGAACAAATTGGCGCACTTAAATCGCTTGGTAGGCATGGGCGACTTCCCACCAACAGCACAAGACATAGCCGTTCAAAAAGAAATGACCGGTAAAATCGAAGCGCAATTAAAAACATTTGATGCCATGGTAGATTCTGAAATGAAGGAGTTTAATCAGGCATTTAATGATTTGAAATTGAATTATTTGTTTGTGGAGGAGTAAGCTATACTGTCACTTCGAGCGGAGTCGAGAAGCCTAGGAACACGCCAAGGTCTCGACTCCGTTCGACATGACAGATTAGGGGTAAACAAAGCTTGCGTTGCTATTATAAGTTTTTGCAAAACAAGAGATAATTTGATGTTGAGCATAAATGAAAAACGCGAAGTGACAGTATAGAATATACATAGAACTTAGTTCTACTGTCAGCTCGAGCCTTTCAACAGAGCTCAAGACGGGCTCCGTCGAGACCGATGTTACTGGTAACAATGTCACCCCAAACTAAAAGGTTCAAAAAATGAAATTTTACTACGTCTACATGGTTGAATGCTCAGACGAATCGATTTACACAGGGCTGACCAATAACCTAGACCGTAGACTGAAAGAACATAATTTTGGAAGGAATGACAATTCATACACCTCTAAAAGAAGACCAGTAAAACTAATTTGGCACCAAGAATTCATGCAGTTCGCACAAGCTGAATATTTTGAAAAGAAAATTAAAAGATGGAGTTGCGCTAAGAAATTGGCCTTGGCGAATGATGAGTATGACATGCTGCCTTTGCTAGCTGAATGTAGAAATGAGAGTCATGCTAAGAACAAAGATTTAGATAAAAATTAGAAATACGTGTCCCTAAGTTCTCGACTCCGCTCGAAGTGACAGATTAGTTGTAAAAACCTGCCACCACTGTCATGTCGAGCGGAGTCGAGACCCTAGGAACACCAAAACACGAACAACACCTAAAAACCCAAAATGAAAAACAACCTCAACCTCTTACTACTAGCCCTCCTAACCACAACAATATCCTTCGCCCAAACGGCAGAAGATTATTTCAAACCCCTAAAATTCCGAAATATCGGTCCGTTTCGAGGTGGGCGCTCAGTCTCCGCTAGCGGGGTTGTCGGCGACCCCATGACCTACTACATGGGCACCACCGGAGGGGGACTTTGGAAAACCGAAGACGCTGGCCAGCGTTGGAATAACATCTCAGACGGCTTTTTCGAAATGGGTTCTGTGGGTGCTGTTGCGGTTTCGACCTATAATACGAATATCGTTTATGTAGGTATGGGAGAACATGCACCACGAGGGGTGATGACTTCCTACGGAGACGGAGTCTACAAATCTACCGACGCAGGAAAAACGTGGAAGCATATGGGACTCAAAGAGACCCAACACATTTCAAGGGTTATCATTCATCCAACCAATCCCGATATTGTGTATGTGGCGGCGCAGGGGCAATTGTATGGTCCGAACAAAGAGCGTGGGGTTTACAAATCCACCGATGGCGGAAAGACTTGGAAGAATACGCTTTTTGTAAATCAATTGACTGGTGCGGTTGAACTTTCTATGGATGCGAACTATCCTGAAATCATGTATGCTGCCATGTGGGAACACCAACGCAAACCGAATATGGTAGTCAGTGGTGGCGAAGGTAGCGGATTGTACAAATCTACCGATGCTGGTGAAACTTGGACCGAGCTTACCGAAGGCCTTCCCGAAGAAAAAGGGAAGATGGCGATTTCTGTGAGTCCCGCGAATTCGAATAAGGTATATGCTTTGATTGAAAGTGATAGCAATCAAGACAAAGGCGGACTCTTCGTTTCCAATGACGCAGGAAAAACATGGAGTATGGCCAGCGGAGATAACCGATTGGTACAACGGGCTTGGTATTATATAGAAGTATTCACCGACCCTCAAGATGAAGACATTGTGTATGTCTTAAGTGCCCCAGCCCTTCGTTCTTTGGATGGAGGTAAAAATTGGGAACGCATCACGGGGACGCATGGCGATTTTCATGACTTATGGATTAATCCGAAGAACTCCTTAAACTTTGTCATAGCAAACGACGGGGGAGCCGCAGTTACCTTTGACTTTGGAAAAACGTTTTCTTCACAAGTAAATATGCCTACGGGTCAGTTTTACCGTATCAACACCGATAATCAATTCCCTTATAACATCTACGCAGGGCAACAAGATTATTCTTCAGCTATGATAGCAAATATGTCCGTTGGAAGAGGTGGCATTACTGTATCTGATTTTAGTCCCTCCGCAGGTGGTGAAAGTGCCTTTTTGGCCTTTGACCCTGATAATCCGAGGTATGTGATGGGCGGAAGTTATTTGGGTACGATTGAAGTCTTGGACATGGAATCAAAAGCCTCCACCAATGTTATGGCAGCGCCCATTCAGTATTTGGGTCGTGAGGCCAGAAACATGAAATACCTCTACAACTGGAATGCTCCCACCTTAAAATCGCAGCACGAACCCAATACCTTTTACCATGGCGCACAATTGTTATTGCGAACCCGTGATATGGGGGTGACCTGGGAAGAAATGTCTCCTGATTTAACCCGTGATATCGATGCAAAACAAGGGAACGGTGGAGGTCCGTATACCAACGAAGCGGTTGGTGCTGAGAATTATGGAACCTTAGCCTATGTATTGGAATCGCCCCACGAAGCAGGCGTTTTTTATACGGGAAGTGATGATGGTTATGTGCAGATTACAAAAGATAATGGTGAAAGCTGGCAGAACATTACGCCGAAGAATTTAGGGGAGTCTTTAGTGAATGCCATTGAGGTTTCTCCACATGATAAAGCCACGGTTTATGTAGCGACAACGAAGTATAAATTCAATGACCATACGCCAGCGATTTACAAGAGCACCGACTACGGTAAAACATGGACGAGCATCAATGCGGGAATTCCATACGGGGCCTTTACACGAGTGGTTCGCGAAGACCCTACACGTAAAGATTTGCTCTATGCGGGAACCGAAAAAGGCTTATACCTTTCCTGGAACGGTGGAAAAACATGGAAACCCTTTCAATTGAATTTGCCGAAGACGCCGATTACGGATATTAAAATCCATCAAGGTGATTTGATTGTAGCAACCTCAGGTAGGGCCTTTTGGATATTGGATGATTTGACTTTGCTTTCGCAATATGACAAAGGCGAATACCAGACGAAATCGCATAGTGATTCCGATTATGAGATGAAACTCTATCAACCGAATGATGCCATGAACGGGACTTGGTACAGCCCTATGAATGGAAAGATTGACAATTTTGATGGCACCAATACATTATCAGGTGTAAACCCCGCAAATGGTATGGTGCTCTATTATGAGTTGCCTAAAGTGGCCGATTCCATTCCGCTTACCATGGATATCATGGATGCCAGCGGAGCCGTCATTCGCAGTTTTTCCTCAGAGAAGGACAAAAACTACAAACCACATAATGGTGGCGGACCACGACCAGCACCGACCCTATCGAAGAAAGAAGGGTTGAACCGTTTTGTATGGGATATGAGAACAGGCATTTTACCTGGAGTTCCCAATACCTATATCGAATCGCGTTTCAGCGGGCATCGTTTACCCCCTGGAACCTATACGGTTCGTGTAAAGTCTGGAAGTAAGACGGTTTCTACGAAAGGTAAAATCGTTGCAGTACCCACTTTCAGTACCACGCCTGAGCAGTATGCGGAATACCATACGTTTTTAACCGATGCCGAAACGAAATTAACGGACATGCATCATACTATCAATGGTTTATACAAAGCACAACAGCAATTGAAAGAAGTGCTGAAAGATGTAAAAGATGCTACCGTAAAAGCAGAGGGACAAAAACTAATTGAAGGCCTTGATACTTGGGATAAAGACATGATCCAACGAAAGTCGCAAGCCTATGATGATGTAGAGAACTTTCCGAATAAATTTACCGCGGAATATCTGTTCTTGATAGATGCTACGAATAGCTCCATCCCAAGGGTAAACCAGCCCTCAAAGGACCGTAAGGCAGAGCTCGATGCGCAGTGGAGTGTTTTGAAAAGTAAGGCGGAAACGTTTATGAAAACTTCAATCCCAGACTTTAATAAGAAATTATGGGATGTTGGTGTGGGGGCTATTCGGATGTAAACTTCTTTAAAAGGTATTAAGTATAGGTCCTCCCCTGCGAAGGGGAGGTGCCCGCAGGGCGGAGGGGTTTTGGTGAAGTAGGCAAGAAGTTCAAACCATTTGTGTTCCTAGCTCCAACCCCTCTGGCTGTCGCCACCTCCCCTTGAAAAAAGGGGAGGACCCTAAGTTCAACTTCTTTCGAAATGCCCTAAATTTGCCAATAGCCAATAGCCAATAGCCAATAGCCAATAGCCAACAATGGAATACTACAACTACATAAAATCCCTGCACCTAATCTTCGTGGTAACCTGGTTCGCGGGATTGTTTTACATTCCCAGATTATTCATTTACCACATTGAGGCCTCCGAAAAACCATCCCCTGAAAAGGAAATATTGACAAAACAACTAAAGCTGATGACCAAAAGGCTTTGGTATATCATTACGTGGCCCTCTGCTATGCTTTGTACCCTTTTTGCCATTTGGTTATTGATTTTGATGCCTGGCTGGTTACAACAACCTTGGATGCATGTAAAACTCGCTTTTGTATTACTATTGTTTTTCTATCACGGTAGAAATCACTTGATTTTCAAACAACTACAAAATGATGAAGTGAAATATACTTCTCGGTATATGCGTATATGGAATGAGGTGGCAACTTTAGTGCTTTTTGCGGTTGTTTTCTTGGTCATTCTCAAAAGTGCTATCAATTGGATTTTCGGAGTAGTGGGAATTTTGGTATTAGGTATTTTACTAATGCTTGGTATTCGATTGTACAAACGAATTCGAGAGAAGAATCCGGAAGCCTGAGAAGTTCAAGTTCAAGAATCAAGCTCAAACTCAAAAAGAATTTCTTACTGCTTTTTGAACTTGAAACTTGCACTTGCGCTTGAACTTAAAAATGGTGTGATATTTGCTACCTTTGAGTACAAAAACCAAGAACTTGTTCAGAAAACTCTCGTTACGAACGCGCATTTTCGTTACCATGATTGTACTGGTAATGATTTCGTCTGTTTTGATTGCGGGGGTTACTTTTTATCAGTACCGTGAGCAAACGAAGGATTATCATGAAGTCCGTTTGGGAAAGAAAGAGGAGCAGGTTCGGCAGAGTGTTAATTTTACGCTTAAAAAGACCACTTATCCGCAGACGACAGAGTATTTAGGCTTGATTTTTAAGGATGATATTTATCAGATTTCCGATGTACTTTCAGCGCCCTTTAATATCTATGATTTAGACGGACAACTGATTAAAAGTTCACGTCCGAAGTTTGAAACTCAGACGAATTCCAATTGTTTGGATGCAGAAATTCTCAATCAACTCGGTTCGAGTGTTGAAAAACGCTATGTGGAACGTAATTCCGCTGTAGGAGACCAGTACCAGGCCTCATATACGTATATCAATGATAAGCGTTTCAAACCCATTGGCATACTGAACTTGCCCTATTATGAGGACAATTCTTTTTACGATAAGGAGCTAAGGGAAATCTTAATTCGGCTTGGGACTGTCTGTTTGTTAATGTTACTTGTTGCAGTGGGTTTGGCCTATTTTATTTCAAAATATATTACGAGGTCCTTGCAAACGGTTTCTGACATGATGCATAAAACCGATTTGACCAAGCGCAATGAAAAGATTTTTATTGAGGACCCAAGTTCTGAAATAGGAAGACTTGTAGATTCATATAACGAGATGATTGACGAATTGGAGCAAAGTGCTGCAAAGTTGGCACGTAGTGAACGTGAACAGGCATGGCGTGAAATGGCAAAACAAGTGGCGCATGAAATCAAAAACCCGTTAACACCAATGCGATTGAGCGTACAGAGTTTTGAACGAAAATTTGACCCTGAAGACCCCAACATAGATGCTAAGGTGGCAGAATATTCCAAAACGCTTATTCAGCAAATTGATACGATGAGCAATATTGCTTCGGCCTTTTCGAATTTTGCCAAAATGCCGGCCCAACAGAATGAAACTTTGAATGTGGTCAAAATTGTAAAGTTGGCGTTGGATATTTTTACAGAGGACTACATTCACTTCATTTCTGAAGAAGAAGAAATCATAGCCAAACTGGACCGTACACAGTTGATTCGTGTGGTAACCAATTTAGTAAAGAATGCCATTCAAGCCGTGCCTGATGTCCAATCACCACGTATTTTGGTTTCGGTCTCTAGTGAAGACGAGTTTGTAAAACTATCTGTGGCCGATAACGGTATTGGCATTCAAGATGAGTTTACTGATAAAATATTTGAACCTAAATTCACCACAAAATCAAGTGGTATGGGACTCGGTTTGGGCATGGTAAAAAATATCGTTGAAACCTATAAAGGAACGATTGATTTTAGCTCTCAACCCGAAAAAGGAACCGTTTTTACAGTGCGTTTCCCCAAAGAAAATCTAGCCGCGACTGCTTGATTTTCTCTTCTTGAGAGACGACGTACCGACAGCTGTGGGCGAGTTGAAGCCCTGGCAGATGTGTTCTTGGGAGTTAGAATAAAATAATTGAAAGAAACCTAAATGCAACAAATTAAATTCTATATCGTAGACGTCTTCGCAATACAAAAGTACGCAGGTAATCAACTGGCCGTTTTCGTCGATTTGGAACAAAAGCTATCCGATGAGCAAATGCTACAGATGACGCGGGAAATCAATTTTGCCGAGAGCACTTTTATAAGATCTATTGAAGATGACGGAAGCTTTGGCGTGCGTATTTTCACTACGGAATACGAGGTGCCTTTTGCCGGACATCCTACTTTGGGGACTGCCTATATTTTAGCGAAACATTTAGACAAGAAGCGGTCCACTAAGATAGTGTTGAGACTCAAGGTAGGAGATGTTCCTGTGACTATAAGTAATCCTCAAGAACTAGAAGAAAGTCGATTTACAATGCAACAGGCACAACCTGAATTTGGAGCTAGTTATTCAGCTGAAACGGTGTCTGATGCCTTTGATATTCCTTTGGATTATTTCGATGTATCTATGCCCATTCAGGATGTAAATACCGGATTACCCTATCTGATAATTTTCCTAAAGGATTTAGAAAGTATTGGGAATCTAAAATTGAATCCAGATAAAATAGAGCAGTTTTTAAAGCAGGAAAAATTGTTCAAAAGCAACAACCCAAGAGGATTGACGACGAACTTGTTTTTTGTCACTCGGGAAACAGCAGAAAAGCAAAATAGTTATCATACCCGTATGATGGTTTTGGAAGATGCATCGATTTGGGAAGATGCCGCCACCGGAAGCGCAAATGGCTGCTTTTTAGCATATTTGTTAAAGCACGATAATCCTAAGCAATCGGTAATTGTAGAACAAGGTTTCGAGATGGGCCGTAATTCTATTTTATATTTGGATGGCGCAATGAAAGAAAACGAATACATTTTAAAAGTAGGTGGTCAGGTCGTACCAGTAAGTGAAGGAATGTGGTCGATTTAGATAAAAACAAAAAGCATGAAATACAACAACATACTAGTCCAACAAGAAAGTTCAACAGCAACAATTACAATAAACCGCCCGAGTAAGCTAAATGCCTTGAATAAAGACACCATTCAAGAGTTACACGAGGCTTTTAAAGCCTTGGACAAAGACAAAAAAGTCAAAACCATCATCTTGACTGGCAGCGGTGAAAAAGCCTTTGTAGCAGGAGCGGACATTTCCGAATTCGCGAACTTCTCCGAAAAAGAAGGGGGTAAACTGGCGGCTAAAGGACAAAAGTTGTTATTTGATTTTGTAGAAAAGCTATCTACTCCTGTTATTGCAGCCGTTAACGGTTTTGCTTTAGGTGGAGGATTGGAACTGGCCATGTCTTGTCATTTTAGAGTCGCGAGTGATAATTCACGTATGGGGCTTCCGGAGGTTTCTTTGGGTGTGATTCCGGGTTATGGTGGTACGCAACGATTACCACAATTGGTGGGTAAAGGCCGAGCAATGGAAATGATAATGACGGCAGGAATGATTGATGCTGAAAAGGCTCTGAAATACGGCTTGGTCAATTATGTTGTGACGCAAGAGGAACTACTTCCATTCTGTGAAAAGTTAGCAGGTAAGATATCGAATAATTCCCCTGTGGCGATAAGTCATGCAATAAAAGCGGTAAATGCTGGTTTTAAACATGATAGTAACGGATATGCTGCTGAAATTAAAGCGTTCGGCGAATGTTTTGGAACTGCCGATTTCGAAGAGGGTACAACCGCCTTTTTAGAAAAACGAAAAGCTGATTTCCCAGGCAAATAGCAGATCCCAAATTACCTACTTATGATACTTAGAAAAAGCATGTCCCTGCTCTTGTTTCTTGCTGCTTTCTCATTTGTGAAAGCACAGGAAATCCCTGTAAATTATAGCCTTGGAGAAAATAATTCCGATAGGCACAAATTTTCTACCGTACTCAGTATTGATGCTGACAACACCGATAAAACGGTAATTGTTCGTACCTATTATGGGGGTATGCCCTTGCGACCGAAAGGACATTTTATCGAGTTGTATGACGCCGATTTGAACTTGATTGAAGATTACAACAACAAGTATGCTGGTCAGTACATGGTAGATGGTTTTATCAGAAACGGACAGTTGTATCTACTAGAACTTCGTTATGATGATCTAAAATTTGCATACGAATATGTGGTACATCATAGTCCGATAGGAGAATTCAATTTTACCGAAAAAATCTTGCTTTCGGTACCGTCAAAAGAAGTTGCTAACCCCTTAGCGGTGAACAAGTATAACCGCAAGTTTGGTAACGGGTTTTCAACAGCCGTGCATTTTAACAAAGAAAAAACGGCCTTCGGTATTACGATACAACATCGAAAAGGAAAGAACGAAAATTACAGTATGTATGTTTTTGGAACAGATTTGAAGAAACAGATTGAATACGATTTTACTGCTGAAACTCAGGACAAGAATTATGCTTTTGAAAATATAGAAGTTTCCAAAGATTTGAAAACAGTGTATTTTATGGGGAAAGCTTTTTTCAAGAAGAAACGTATTGAGGCGAAAGAAAGACGCTTTCAATACGAGTTGGTGCGTGTGACCAATCAGGGTCACAAAATACAAGAGTTTGCCGATGTGGGCCGATATCCTGAATCTTTAAAACCAATAGCTATAGGAAATGAGCTAGTCGTTATTGGCTTTTACGCCGATAGAAAAGACAATAGGTATAACGGGTTGGTTCATTTTAACTTGAATCCGACGAGCCTGTCCATCTTATCCAAAAAATATAATCCGTTTTCAAAACAGTTTATGGCCGATAAGTTTGGGCGTGAAGTAGATGCCCAAATAAAGAATTTGATATTCAAAGATGTACACATCACTCCTCAAAAAAATATCATTTTCAGTGCTGAAGAATATTTTGTTACGACTGGTAAGGAAAGTGGAACGAATCGTAAAGTGGAAAAGTTTCATTACAATGATATCGTTTGTGCAAAGCTTTCTTCGGATGGGTCAATGAAATGGGCCCGAAACATAAACAAAACCGAAGTAACCTTAGGTGATGAAGCTTATGCTTCGTACAGCGCCTATGGTCATAATGAGGATATGTATTTCTTTATCAATTCAAGAGAGAACCCTCAGAAATTAAGTAATGAACGAATTATGTTCAAACAAGGGTTTAGCCGCAATCCAAATATGTTTGTTATCAAAATGGATGCTTCTGGAAATCTATCGCACAAAAAGTTAATAGATGATAAAGAGGTTCGTCTTCCGATTATGGTTTCGCGACCTTTAATGAATCATGACACTGATGAATTGGTTTTCTACGCCAAGCGCGGAACGAAAAAGCAATTGGTTCGTGTTGAGGTAGGTAGGGCTTCTGGCGAACCTTCTAAATAATCGCAGAATTTAAAAGTTTTAGCCCTCCCCTGTGAAGGTGAGGTGCCCTTAGGGCGGAGGGGTTCTGGTGAAGCTATCTAGAAAGCTGAATCATTGCCGCCTCTAATATAACTATCCGCCTATCCGTACCCCTCATTAAAAAAGCAAGGGACCCGTACACAATTAACATATCGGATATTTAAAAATAGGAAATATTCCATAAATTTGGAATAAATCCAATAATTGAAACAAGAAGATTACATCAAAGGGCGAGGCGCGCAGCAAAATACACCAAATAAGTTCTTTCAATACACCAACGAAACGCGTGATGATTTTCTTGAATTCTGCAGAATTGAAGGCGAAGAAGCGGACCATAACAAGACGCAATACATTCCCATTTTTCCAAAGACCATTGTCAACAAAGTTACTAGTCCCGATGTGGGGATGATGCACTCTATGAATCCCTATCAAGGTTGTGAACATGGTTGTATTTACTGTTATGCGAGGAATACGCATGAGTTCTGGGGCTATAGTGCAGGTCTGGATTTTGAACGGAAAATTCTCATCAAAAAAGATGCCCCCAAACTACTTGAGGCAAAAATGAAAAGTAAAAGATGGAAAGCAAGTACCATTGTCCTTTCCGGAAATACAGATTGCTATCAACCTGCTGAAAAGAAGTTTGAAATTACACGAGCATGCTTAGAGGTCTTTTTGAAATATCGGCACCCCGTGGGTATCATTACCAAAAATGCTTTGATTTTAAGGGATTTGGATATCCTAAAGGAACTGACAAAACATCAGTTAGTGGGCGTAAATGTTTCGGTTACCTCACTTTCCGAGAAAACAAGAAGAATCTTGGAACCAAGAACGGCCACCATCAAAAAACGTTTGAAAACCATTCGTGTTTTAGCGGAAAACGGAATTCCCGTGAATGCCATGTTAGCGCCTATTATTCCGGCAATCAATAGTCATGAAATTATGAACTTGGCTAAAGCCGTTTCTGATAATGGGGCATTGTCTTTTGCTTTTACTGTAGTCCGATTAAATGGTGCCATTGGTCAAATCTTCACGGATTGGATTCGCAAGACGCTTCCCGATAGGGCAGAGAAAGTACTGCTTCAAATAGAAGCTTGTCATGGAGGAAACTTAAACGATAGCCGTTATGGAATACGTGGTCGTGGTGAAGGTAATATTGCCAAACAAATTCATGATTTAGTGCGTTTGGCAAGGCACATGTATTTCAGGGATAAGGTATTTCCTAAACTCAATCATGATTTATATGAGTCTTTTAAAGATGGACAGATGCGACTTTTTTAATTGTTTTTTCTTGAGATGTTTACTTTTTAGAAAAGGGGATACTAATAGGCATAACCTTAAATAAGAATTTCGATTATGAAAAAACATTCAATTTTTACAATCCTTTTTTGTCTCTTGTTTTCCCTAGTCTCGGCCCAAGACTTTAGTTTTGGGGTTAAAGGAGGCCTTAATGTTGCATCAGTTGGCGGAGGCACGTATACCGGTTTCGGGGGCCTTGGTTCTAAAATAAGCTTTCATATAGGAGGCATTGCTGAAGTCCCTATTTCTGAAAAGTTCGCGGTGCAACCTGAATTACTGTATTCATCTCAAGGTACCAAATGGAATTTTGTTGGAGGTAACAATCTCAAATTAGATTATGTAAATCTTCCCATTTTAGGCAAGTACTATATTATCGAGGGATTGAGTGCCGAAGCAGGTCCTGTAGTTGGGTTTCTTATTTCTACCAACGCAAATAAGGAAGATTATAACAGTCTTGACGTGGCATTTGCAATAGGCGCTTCTTATAAACTAAACGAAAGTATTTTCTTCAGTTTGCGATACAACAAAGGGCTTACCGATATCAATAAAAATGCTGCGATCACCGTGAGTAATCAAAACAACGTATTTCAAATATCTGCGGGATACGCTTTTTAGAAAAAATTGTCACATTGAGCGCAGTCGAAATGCTTGAGAACCGGAGAGTACTTCAACTGCGCTTAGACTGACACTTTCCTAAATGATTTTTTAGGAAACTTATTGAATTTCCTTGATTCTGAAGCTGCTTTCAATCATTTCAAACCCCTTTTTATTTATAACGACATCTTCTGTGGCTCCTTGCTTTAATATGCCAAAAGTTTGGTCTCCGTAATTAACGGCCGAAATAATGCCTTGATGTTTAATGCCGACAATAGTTACCTGATATCTTGTTGATTTTACTGTATAATGTTGAAATTTATTTTCAAAAGTAGGATCAAAAACGAGGTTCGAGTGCTTATAGATGACATTCTCCTGCATATCTTCTTGATATGCCAATATGAGGTCATCAGGATTTACGGTTTCATAAAGCCAACTTACAGTCATCAGTCCACTTGAATCAAAGCCATCTTTTTCAATCGATAGGTAATATCCTATACCATCTAAATTGTCTTCATCGGTAATCGACCATCCTTTAGGGCAAGTAAACGAGATATCATCCTTTTCAAATATGACACTTGGGCTTTCCTGAAATTGCTTATAAGAAAAGACCATGGTCAAGACGAATACTAAGTATGTTATCTTTTTGATAGTATTTAAGCTTAAGGAATTTTATGTGGATTGAACATTTAGCTCAACTCCCAACCTTTGCGATAGGAGCCTTTCACCCACGCATTGGCCATATCCCAGTTGGTAACTTTCATATTGGCGCCATCCCATAGGATTTTGCGACGCCCAGGGTACTCGAAGGGATCCCAGTCTCCAGCTTTTTTACCAGGTTTGAACTTCTTGTATTGGAATGCCTTGATGGCCAAATTCCCCATCAATACGGCTTCCGTTAATGGACCAGAACGTTTGAAATCTGAAGAGGTTTCCGTTCCGTTCAAACAGCCTTCAACAAAGTTCTTTTGATGACCGTCGGTATCTAGATCAATTCGCTTTAAATACGGTTTTGGAGGATTCAATAAACTCATGGTTTCCGAAGGGAGTAACCTTGCGTTTCTGGAATATACATCGCAAACCAAAATACCACGAGTCCCATAGAATACAGAACCTCCACCACCAGCACCTATCGTTTCACCATCTTTCAACTCATCTGGCAAATCGGGCATGATTCCGCCATCGTACCAGTTTAAAGCGATATCACCGTGAGCTTCGGTATTGAATTTTAATCTAACAACGGAAGATGCCGGGCAAGAAGCACTATAATCCGCTTCTACAAAATCACCTACCCAATTGGTGGTACAACTTGCTTCTGCTTCGGTTGGGTATCCTAAATCTAGCACACCAAAGGGAGTTTCCATAATGTGGCATCCCATGTCGCCAAGAGCTCCGGTTCCAAAGTCCCAAAAACCTCTCCATTTAAAGGGAAGATATGCGGCATTGTAATCACGCATTTCAGCTTTCCCTAGCCATAAGTCCCAATCCAATCCCTTAGGGATATCTTGTTTTTCCGTGGGAAGCGGAACACCTTGAGGCCAAACCGGGCGGTTGGTCCAACAATCTACTTTATACACTTTTCCAATGACCCCCGATTCAATCCACTCTTTGGCTTCGCGACTCCCATCACTTGAGGCACCTTGATTCCCCATTTGTGTAATGATGCCATTTTCTTTAGCGATTTGGGTCATCAAGCGCGCTTCGTTAATGTTATGCGTTAAAGGCTTCTCCACATACGCATGCTTTTTAGCCTTCATAAAAGGAAGTGCAATCGAGGCATGCATGTGGTCTGGCGTAGCAACCATTACGGCATCAATCTCATTTAAATGATTGTCATATACCTTTCTAAAATCTTTATATCTTTTTGCCTTGGGATATTTTTTATAGGCACCTTCAGCTCTTCGGTCGTCTACATCACAGAGGGTGACATACTTCACTTTTTTGGTAGCATCCATTCCCCGCATTACTCCACCGCCTCGACCTCCTACTCCGAAAGCACCCACATAGAGTGTATCACTTGGGGCAATATGATTTTTGCCCATTACGAAACCTGGAACAATAGAAAATGCCGCCGTAGCAGCAGCTGACTTTTTGATAAATTTTCTTCTTTGCATTTGGAATTATTTCTGTGCTAGGAAGATACGGAAAAAACAGAAAAAATTCACTGGCTTTTAAAGATGATTGACTACAAGGTTTTCGTATAAACTGTTATAGGAACCCATTCCACTCTTGGTTAAATTGATCTAAATACCCTAGCATATATTGGTGTCTGTTTTCAGCCAATTTTTTACCTGTTATGGTATTCATTTTTTCTTTTAACAGAAGAAGTTTCTCATAAAAATGATTGATTGTCGGTGCAGTAGACTTTTTATATTCATCCTTAGACATATTCAAATTGGGTTGAATATCGGGGTTGAAAAGTTCTCGATTCTTAAAACCCCCATAGTTGAAGGCGCGTGCAATTCCTATAGCGCCAATGGCATCTAAGCGGTCGGCATCCTGAACTACTTGAAGTTCAGGAGAATTGAAGCGGCGACCTTTCTTTTCCAAACTAGACTTGAATGAAATGTTCTCAATAATAAGAACCACATGCTCGATTATCTTTTGGTCAACCGCAATAGAGTTCAAAAATTCAGAGGCCATACGTGGACCCACCGTCTCATCACCATCATGGAATTTAGCATCTGCTATGTCATGGAGCAGAGCGCCTAAGTTTACTACCAGGTCATCAACTTGCTCACTTTTTGCAATTAATTTGGCATTGTTGAAGACACGTTCAATGTGGAACCAATCGTGTCCACCTTCAGCACCTTTTAGCGATTCTTTTACAAAGTTTATCGTTGTATCAACGATTTCGATATTTGTCATTTGAATGAGGTTATTCCTGAGTTGACGGCTGCTTCCGTTCTAGCGATGAGGTCATCTAGATTTCCTTCTACAGGAATAGGTTCGTGTACATCGAAGGTGATGTGATTTCCAATACCATTTGGAAATTTCCCATGTTTCAGCATTTTCCAAGAATTATTGATACTAATGGGTAGTATCAATGCCGAAGGGGAATTCTTCATCAATAGTTTTAAGCCAGTAGATTTGAAAGGCTTAGGATGACCTGTTCTACTTCTTGTTCCTTCAGGAAAAATCACGGCACCTCGGCTATGTTTTTCGATATACTTCCCCAATTTCGATATTTCAACAAGCGCTTGTTTACTATCCTTACGGTCAATTAAGACAGAACCACCGTGCCGAAGATTGTAGGATACGCTAGGGATGCCTTTTCCTAATTCTTTCTTGCTAACAAACTTAGGTTCCAGCTTACGAAGGAACCAAATAATCGGTGGAATGTCATGCATGCTCTGATGATTCGGAACGATTATAGTAGGCCTATCTGCGGGAATATCATGCGGATTATTAAAACTGTAAGTCGTTCCCAGAACGTGAGTGCAACGCATCAAACATAGGTTTAAAGCGGCAACGCTTGCTCTATGCACGTTATATCCAAAGAGATTAAAGCAAATCCATTGAACCGGATGAAAAACCAATAAGGTCAATCCGAAGAAAATCAGATATAAGACAGACAAGGGATATGCCACTAGTTTCTGCATGGTACAAAAATAAAAAACCGCTTCATATAGAAACGGTTTTGATTTTGTTTTATCTAATTTCTTAGAGAAGGCCTAACAGAACTCGTTGTAAGCCGCTGTTAAATTTTCTGCGATTAATTCAGCAGGTCTGCCTTCAATGTGATGGCGTTCAATCATATGAACCAATTCACCGTCTTTAAACAAAGCCATACTTGGCGAAGAAGGCGGAAAAGGAATCATCAAATTTCGAGCAGCATCAACAGCTTCAGTGTCAACACCGGCAAAAACAGTTACGGCGTAATCGGGTTTCTTTTCATTTTGCAAGCTCATTTTGGCAGCTGGTCGCGCATTGGCGGCGGCGCAGCCACATACCGAATTTACCACCACTAGTGTAGTGCCATCTTGATTAATTGCGTTAGTGACAGCCTCGGCCGTATATAATTCTTCAAACCCAGCGTTTGCCAGGTCATCTCTCATAGGTTTTACTAATTCTGCAGGATACATATGCTATTTTTTTAAATCAGGATTCAAAGATACGGGTTTTGTCGCATTTTGTAGGTAGACCTTAACTTTTCAATAGGTAAGCTTTCTTCCCTTTTCCTATCTTTGGGCAAAATCGGATATTATATGTTTAAATGGGTCGGTGCTGTTATTGGTCTTTTCTTATTTAAGTACCCTGGAGCAATTTTAGGCTTTTTTATTGGTAGTGGTATTGATAGCCTGAGCCGCAGTGAGGCTAAAGGACCCAATGTTTTAAGGGATATGACACGCCAGAGGGTTTCACCTGCTGATTTTGAACTAAACCTTCTTTCTTTATGCTCTATTGTTATTAAGGCAGATGGCACCGTAAGCCAAACCGAAATGGATTATGTACGTCAGTATTTCGTGCAGACCTATGGCAAGGAAAAAGCCAATGCAATTTTTAGAACTTTCAATGAGGTCAACAAAAAGCGGGAAATTTCAGCGCAGCGTATTTGTGCTTTTTTGAATCAAAGAACCAGGTATGAAGTCCGGTTACAATTATTACATTTTTTGTTTGGAATAGCTCAGGCAGATGGTGCTGTAAGTAATTCAGAAGCCAACAAAATTCAAGAAATTGCAGGATACCTTCGAGTTGCTTTTCGAGATTTTGAGAGTATCAAGGCAATGTTCGTTAAGTCTGCGGACACGGCGTATAAGATTCTTGAAATTGAAAGAAGCGCAACAGATAATGAAATCAAAAAGGCTTATCGCACGATGGCAAAAAAATATCACCCTGATCGTGTGAATACGGAGAATGAAGCTATAAAAAAAGGAGCTGAGGAGAAGTTCAAACAAGTGCAAAAGGCTTATGAAACGATTCAGAAAGAACGTGGGCTTTAATTCCACTTACGACAAGCTTTAACTGAACACTAAAAAATGCAAGATTTCATTTTCTACATCAAATTAGGTCTAAACCATGTGCTCGATTTCGCGGCTTATGACCATATTCTCTTTTTGATTGCCTTAACGCTTCCCTTTACCTTTAAGAGTTGGAAAAAAGTAATCTTATTAGCTACCATATTTACAATTGCCCATTGCCTATCCTTATTCCTTTCCGTATATGGCGTTTTGGTAATGGATGTGGGTTTGATTGAATTTTTGATTCCTGTTACGATTTTAGGAACAGCACTTTTCAACCTGATTTATGTAAAATCCACTCAAGAAAATAGAAGCCTGAGGTTACATATTTTTGCAACTGCTTTTTTTGGTTTGATTCACGGTTTTGGTTTTAGTAATTATTTCAATATGTTGATGGCCGAAGAAGAAGAGAAACTTGGGTCATTATTGGGTTTTGCTACAGGAATTGAAATTGCCCAGGTTTTGATTGTTTTGGTAGTGCTGGCAGTATCCTATGTATTTCTTTCCGTAGTAAAGGTCAAATCGCGACTTTTTATTACAATAGCTTCCATTTTGGTCATTCTTATAACAATACCTATGTTGATTGCTACGTTCCCATGGTAAGTTTACGTTAAATTTAACCTATTAAGGTTGTAGGAATTTGGTAAAGCAGGTATCTTAGACGCCTGTTATACCGATGTATACATGAAAAAAAAGAAGCAAGAAAAATATGATAAAGCTTATCTGCGGATGGCGCAAGAATGGGGTAAATTATCCTATTGCGAACGCAAGCAAGTTGGTGCTATTATCGTAAAAGATCGTATGATTATTTCTGACGGATATAACGGAACTCCTACTGGCTTTGAGAACTTCTGTGAAGATGATGATGGCTATACAAAATGGTATGTTTTGCATGCAGAAGCAAATGCCATTTCGAAAGTAGCCTCCTCTACGCAATCATGTCAAGATTCAACCTTGTATATAACTCTTTCGCCATGTCGCGAATGCAGTAAATTGATTCATCAATCTGGCATAAAACGTGTTGTATATAAAGAAGCGTATAAAGATGGTTCAGGACTTGATTTTCTTCGGAAAGCCGGTGTAGAATTAGAACATTTGCCAAGTATTGAAAATGCCTAATCGGTTGAGATAAAAAGAAATGAAAAAAAAGAGTACTTATTTATGGCCTACCATACTTGCCGCCGCATTGGCAGTGGGTGTTTTTTTAGGCGGTAAACTAGACTTTAATGACTCCCCTGAAAAACTTTTCACGACCAATTCCAAGAAGGATAAGCTCAATAGGCTAATCGACTATATCGACTACGAATACGTCGATGAAATCAATACAGATAGCATCGTTGATGTTACGGTCAACAACATCTTAGAGAAGCTCGACCCACATTCAGTATACATTCCTAAAGAAGAGATGACACAGGTGTCAGAAAGCATGAAGGGGGATTTTGTTGGGATTGGTATTAATTTTTATCCTTATCGTGATACTATTTCGGTTATTCGCACTATTAAAGATGGCCCTAGTTTTATAAAAGGAATTGAGGCCGGTGATCGCATATTAATGGCGGACAACGATACGTTATATGGTAAAGATTTGCCGAGCGGTGTAATTGTGGAAAAACTAAAAGGCAAGGAAGGAACTTCCGTAAAATTAAAAGTGTATCGCAAGAAGGAAGACCGCATATTTACCGTGAATATTAAACGGGATATCGTTCCAATCAAAAGTGTGCAATCCTACTTCATGATGTCAGACGATATGGGGTATATTAAAGTCAATCGTTTCGCTGAATCTACTTTCAAGGAGTTCAAAACAGCGCTTAAAACTTTACAAAAACAGGGAGCTAGCAAGTTAACATTAGACCTAAGGGATAATCCAGGAGGATATTTGGGTATTGCTGAACAGATGGCCGATGAGTTTTTAAAAGATGGAAAATTGATTCTTTTTACCAAAAACAAAAAAGGTAAAATAGATAATGTATACGCTACTGATAAGGGAAGCTTTGAAGATAAGGAGGTCTATGTCTTAATTAACGAACGGTCCGCCTCAGCAAGTGAGATTATCGCCGGGGCACTTCAAGACAACGACCTGGGTACTATAGTGGGGCGACGCTCTTTCGGGAAAGGACTGGTGCAACGAGAAATGGAACTCGGTGATGGTTCGGCGGTGCGACTTACCGTATCAAGATATTACACCCCAACAGGGCGGAGCATTCAACGCAGCTATAAAAACGGGAATAAAGATTACTATCAAAAATTCACAGACCGTTACCATAGCGGTGAACTGACTTCAGTAGATAGTATTCAAGTCGCCGACTCTTTAAAATTCAAAACCCCTAAAGGCAAGGTAGTCTATGGTGGTGGCGGAATTATTCCAGATGTATTTGTGCCTATTGGAACAAACGAGGAGGAAGCTGTTGAAAGTATGGATAGCGTTGGATTTATTTCCTATTTTATTTTTGAACATCTTGATGAAGATAGAGACCGTTACACGGATTATTCCGAAGAAGATTTTGTCGCTAATTTCAAGATTGACGATATTTTGTTTGAGCGGTTTGTGGAATATGCTATCAGGAGCAAACTAAATATGCGTTTCTACGATTTTGAAGACAGCGTGAAGTTGTATTTAAAGGCCGCCTTGGCCGAGCAATTATTCGGAGCAAATGTACATGCCAAGATTAAAAGTCAGGCTGATGCGATGTTACAACAGGTTTTAGAACTTGATAATCCTGCAGTAAAACAAGAGGAAGCTGAGGCAATTGAATCTATCAATTAAACACCTTAATCTTGGTTCATCTTATCCTTTATCTTTTTTGAAGTTATAAAGATTAAGAGCAAAACAATGGCACATAAAGAGGCTACGATTCCAATAAGGGCAATGATGCTATCTCCTTCCAAAAGGTTTTGAAAGTTCAATAAAGTAACATTGTAGGCAATCAAAGCTACTGCGATTACAATTAGAATTATGAAAAGAGTTTTGTTCATTTGAATGCCTAATTTATGATTCTAAAAAAGCTGATTTATGTTAGTGGCAAATAGTTTCACAGCAATGGCCAATAATATAACGCCGAATACTTTTCGTATAATCCCAATACCACTGGCTCCAAGAACTTTTTCGATTCTGCTTGAAGATTTTAGTACCAAGTATACAAAGATAATATTCACAACAATGGCAACTATAATATTTTCAACATGATATTCTGCACGTAAGGATAATAGTGATGTCATTGTGCCCGCCCCAGCAATCATAGGAAATGCCAAAGGAACAATAGAAGCGGTTTCTGGGGCGTCGTCTTTATACAGTTGTATTCCCAAAATCATTTCGATGGCTAAAAAGAAAATGATAAAGGCCCCTGCAACCGCAAAAGAGTTTACATCGATGCCGATGAGGTTTAAAATTTCCTCGCCAACAAAAAGAAAGGCAACCATCATGATAGCAGCAACAATAGAAGCTTTTTCCGATTGAATATGCCCTACTTTATTTCGTAAACCGATAATGATAGGAATGCTTCCCACAATATCGATTACCGCAAAAAGAATCATACTAGAAGTAGCGATTTGTCTGAAATCAAAGTTTAGGCCTATTGACATACCTTTAAATTTTCCGCAAATCTACGTTTAAAATACTAGTTTCAAATGTCTACGGATGAAATAAATAGTTAATCCCACATTGGTATAAAATGTATATTTGAAAGCTCAAAGCAAGCCTATGTTCCAACTGGGAAAAACTATAGTATCGGAAGAAATTATAGAAAATGATTTCGTCTGTAATTTGAATGCATGCAAAGGCCAGTGCTGTGTTGATGGCAATGCCGGGGCGCCTTTGGAAGAGGATGAAACTGAGATTTTGGTTGATATTTATGCGGACGTAAAACCTTTTTTGCGGGCTGATGGAATTGCTGCTATTGAAGAACAAGGTGCTTTCGTAAAAGGTGAAGATGGCGAATGGGAGACTCCGCTCATAAAAGGAAGTGAATGCGCCTATGTCATTTTCTCTGAAAACCAAACAGCCAAATGTGGCCTGGAAGAAGCGTACAATCAAGGCAAGACCCAATGGAAGAAACCCGTTTCTTGCCATCTATATCCCGTTCGTGTAAAGGAGTATACCGAACTAACCGCAGTGAACTACCATAAATGGGAAATTTGTGATCCAGCATGTTCTTTAGGGGAAGAATTGAAAGTTCCTATTTACAAGTTTGTAAAAGAGGCCTTAATTCGCAAGTTCGGAGAAACATGGTACAAAGAACTTGAACAAACGGCCAAAGAACATCTTAGACAATAGGGATGTGTAAAAGTACCTTGGTGCCTTCTGGCTTTCCATCCTCGGTGTAAAGATCAAGAATTTGAAGATTAAAGGAATTTAAATAATCCCTTGAAAAGTTTGACAAACGCTCTTTGGTGATGTCAATTCCAACTGATTTTCGCTTTAGCACCTTACTTTGCTTAATTTCTTCAGAGGCCATTCTACCAATTCCGTTATCGGTTATGCTAATGTGAATGAAATTTTCATCTGAAGCCTTTCGTACATTGAGGACTATTTTTTTTTCGCCAGTTTTTGACGAAAGACCATGCCATAGCGCATTTTCTAAAAAAGGTTGTAAAATCAAAGAAGGTATTTTGACGGTATGGGGGTCTATTTCATCACTGATTTTTATTTCAAAATCGATTTCATTAGAAAATCGAATGTTCTCTATATTCATATAAAGCTCGACCGTCTCCAGCTCTTCAGCTAAGGGTATCTCTCTAAGTGAGGAGGCTTCGAGAATTTTCCTGACCAGTTTTGAAAATTTGTTGAGGTAATGCACGGCATTTTTCTGCTCATTATTGATGATATAGAGCTTGATGGAATTGAGTGAATTGAACAAAAAGTGCGGATTCATTTGACTACGCAACATACTCTGCTCTAATGTCAGCAACTTCTTTTCGTTTTTTAGTTGATACTGCCGGTAAAGAATGTAGAAAATTCCGGCCAACAATGCTAAAACAATAGCACTAATAAGCAGCGTTGTATTTTTCTTTCTCAAATTAAGCTCTACAATCTCCTTCTCTTTAGCTAAGACCTCAATTTCATTGCTTCTTTTTTGTGAATCATAACGAAACATAATATCATTTACATAGCGCACGGTGCTCGTATTTAATATTTGTTCCTGCAGTTCTTCGGCCTTTAAGTTATAGGTGAGTGCTTTCTCAAAATTACGCTGTTCTTTATTAAGTTCTGATAGTAAACGATTCGCTTGGGAAGCTTCAGATATCAAACTCTTTTCCTCGGCAATTTTTAGTCCTTGAAGCATATTTTTCTCGGCTTCGGTGTACTTTTTCAGTAATAATTTCGACCAGCCAAGATTTATAAATACGGGCGCAATAAGAAATCCATCACCTAGCTTTTGAGCTTTGGGTAGTGCATGCTGAAGAAGTTCAATGGCCTCTTGAGGATTATCTTGTTTGATATAAATTTTGGCAATAGCATTGTTACAAATCACCCGACCCATATCATTATCTATTTTCTCATTAAGAGCAAGTGATGTTCGATAATCTTTTAAAGCTCCAGTTAAATCCCCTAATTCCTCTTTGCATTCTCCGATATTTTGAGAATTAACTGCTTGACCTAGGAGATTGTTAAGTTCTGTTTCAAGCTGAAGGGATTTTTCAAAATACGCAATCGCTCTATCGTGTTGGTTCAGCATTTGGTAGAGATTACCTATACAATTTACCGACACATTGATACTTCTTTTAATACTCCTGGAAGGATTCTCAACTGATTCTGCCAATTCCAAAGCTTGTTGATTATAATCCATAGCGGTTCTAATAGAAGAAGTTCTTCGATACACTACCCCAAGATTATTGAGACTTGATACCCTAAATTCGAGATTGTCATTCTCAGCAGCAAGGTCCAAAGCTCTTTTATGAAGCTCTATAGATCTTGAAAATTGAGAAAGATTACGATAATTTCGTCCTAGTTCATTTAGGGCATAAGCGTGGCCATCGATGTATTGAGCTGCATCAGAGGCATTGGCAAAATAGCGCATCAAAACCGTATCACGTCGATGGCTTCTTAAAACGGAATGTAACGGGGAATACCCCTCTGGAGCGGCTGTAACCAAACTATCAACTTTCTTCTTGAAAGTTTCAGGAACAGTCTGGGTGAATCCTTGATAAAAGAGACACAAGAATCCGATAATTAAGCAACGTTTCATACACAAAATAAAGCGCAGGTGTAGGTCGGATTCATAAATGTAGCTGGGGGGGTTCATAAAGAAATTTACAACATATCTAGAAAATCAGATTTTTTCTGTCTAGAAACGGGGATTTTGTGATTGGGTTTCAAGATGACGTATCCGTCTGTCTTGAGAAACTCTTTTATTTTGGAAAGATTGATAATGTATGAGTTATGAATTCTAAAAAAAGAGTCATCAGGCAAAAGTGCGTTTACTTCCTTTAATTTCTTTGTAAGTACGATTTTTTGACCGTCTGTTAGGTATATAGTACTATAATTGCCATCAGACTCTGCATATAATATTTCATCACTTTCTAAGAAAACAAGTTTACCATCAGTATTAAAGGTTATTTTTTTGTGAACCGCACTTGAATTAAAATTCAATAATATTTTTTCAAGCCGCTCCGCAGTAAAATTTTTGGCGTTGTACTTCTTGATTTTAACAATGGTATCCTTTAAATCATCTGTATCAATTGGTTTTAGAAGATAGTCAATTGCCTCATTTTTAAGTGCCTTGATGGCGTACTGATTGTAGGCTGTCGTAATTACAACGGGAAAGTCTTTGTTTTTCAACTTTTGAATGAATTGAAAACCATCCATAGTAGGCATTTCAATATCGAGAAAAAGACAATCAGGTGAATTTTTTTCTAAATGATTGAGCGCCTCCAAGGGATCGGTGAACGAAGCGGCTACATTAATTTCATCACTAAAGTTTGTTAACTCCCAAGATAAGCTTTGTAACGCCTTTATCTCATCATCTACTATTATCGCTTCTATCATATCAATCATTTCTTAGTATAGAAAGTTACTCAAAAATATAATGAAGCTATTGGTAATACAAAAAAGATGTATCAATGGAGATGATTCAAGTATAATTGGTAAAAAAACGCACAAAAATCGCTTTTACTACGTAATCCATTCTTTTTTCTTACAAAATTAAACCAATTTAAATGTTATTTTCCTTTCTAAAAGCCTGTAAATTAAAGGGTCATACCATTTATACATAAAACCTTACCATTGATACATTAACGCTTTCTGTGCTAATCTGTCTAGTTTAATTTAGGCCTAGAATATGAGAATTGATTTAGTTTCCTCCTGTATAGTTCTATCAAGAATAGAACAAGAATTAAATCTACTGAAATGAAAAGGTGCTTTGTAATGTTTGTTTTTTTCGTATTGATGCTTTTGTTGGCGGCTTTAACCGACCACTCGAATGAAGTTATCGTTAATGACAAAATTGTAATAAGTGAACTCGCGACTGACAATCAATTAACAAATGATGTAGTTTCAGACCATGTCCTTAAAAATTGAGCCAGTACAAAGTATAACCAGAAAATAACCAAAGTCTCGATGCCACACATTTTCTCAAAAGCTGCAAAACTTGTTCTTTGGGTTCTTTTACCTACTCTATTTATCTCTGGAACCAAACTGAACACTGATACTTTTTCAAAGGTCAATAGTGATGAGGACTACACATTGCGTGCAAGTGGAAACCTGAATAATAGTCTTAATGGGACCATACGCTTTGAAACTTCGGTCGTAACTACTTCTAAAGGAATTTCATTTTCCGTATTGAAGTTAAAACTCGAAAGTGAAAAGAGTTTAATCCCGCATTCTATGGAGTTTTTGATATCGGAGAAAGAATCAGACTCAGTTTTAGAGGGAACGCACAAAGTTTCAAATAATAATGAAGGACTATTAAATTATTTTGATGGCGTATTCGGCTTTGCAAATATTAATGCCTTAGGCGAATTACCGCTTTTTGCCAAAAGTGGGGAAATACAGATTGAGTATTTGGATGAAACCAACTTAAAAGGAGTAATAAATATTCAGATGAGTAATGCTATAGGGAAGTCGGTCAAAGTAAAAGGAAACTTTGTTGCAACCAAATAGAAAGATAAAGGATTTGACAAAAAACATCAGAGGTTTTTGACAAATACATATGAAATAACCGTGGTTTTATTAGGGTTTATGGCCGTAAATGTCGTATTTTTACCCCATTCCCCTGATTGACCAACTATTTAATTCTTAACACGTTAAGACTTAATAGAGCTTCTTTATGTCATAATATACAATCATATGTATGAATGGGAAACTCGAAATGATTTTATGAAACTGCCAATCCATAAGGTACGGTCTGGGAATGCGTTACAAATTAAAGCGTATTACTGTTCTTTGAACAGACCCATCTAATGAATTGTTGCATATTGGACACCTAACCAACTTGTTGGCCTTAGGTGATTTGCTCGATTATAGGTTTCGGGGGAACTACCTAAATCAGCGCCATTGTAACAAGTATTGATTTTGATACATTGGAAGGGCCGTACGGTTTGGCGGTATTCATACAAAAACAGAAATTTAAAGGTTGGAGCATTGCTTCGGCCTTTTTCTTTTTAGACCCTACTTCTACCCAAATATGATCTTAAATGCACGAACTCCCCATTCAAAAAGTTAGATGGGCTATTGCCTATCAGTCTATTAAAATCGTTGATGAAATGAGCCTGGTCATAATAACCATTATCCAATGCTAGAGTGTGTAATTTATCAGAGTTTCCAGACTTTATAATTTCAAAGACAGAATTTAGTTGAATGACTTTACAAAAATATTTTGGAGCGATACCAATAATTTCTTTGAATTTTCTTCTAAAATGTCTGGTACTTAGGTCCGTTTGATCAACAAGTTCGTTAATAGAAATGGCTCCATTATTTTTAAATATTTCTAGAATTGTTGCATCAAGCCATTCAATAGGTTCCATTCTGTGCCTTAGTAATTCCTGAAGTGCCTCAAGGATAATAGAGATATTTTCCAAGGGTTTTACTTCAGTTGAGAGAAAAGCAAAATGTTCTTTGAGGTTTTTTGGCAGTTCTTTTAATAGTCCCTTCCAGCCATTTGAAATTTCAATTCCAGGAAAATGAAACAGATAATAAGGAGCTAGCGGATGCAATACCAAACCTATTTGTCCAAAAACCCCATTTACCTCCATTCGTATTCCTGAGATATCAATTTGCCCAGCAACATTCAAAGGTACCGAGGTGGGATAAAAACTTTTTCCATTAACATTTAGCTTATGGTAATCATTGTAAACATAAATCAACAGGGGAAAGCCAGTCGGTGGGGCGGGCATACTGGTTTGAACGGCTGATGAGGTCTCTCCCTGAACTATGGCCATAACAAATGGGCGAAGTACAATTGGAATTTCGTAATTGATTGTTTCAAAAAGTTTCATACAAAGGAAATCCGGTAAAAATGAAAGCTAATGTCCGTTTTATACAATGATTTGGCTTTGAAAAGGGGTAGTTTTGACTAAAGTTAACCAATTTCTTCCCTCGATTTAACATTTGCCGTTTTTACTTGATAATGAACTGTTTACACAGAATTTGCATCCGTAAATACAATTTCTAAACAAGTTGATTCTTGATATGCTTTATTTGCCAAGATTTAACGAGCATGTTTACTTTTCTAAGATTCTGATACTAACACTATATAAACCATAAATTATGAAAAAAATGAACTATTTAATCGTTATTGCTTTGACGCTGTTTGGAGTTTCATGTTCCAAACAGGATTCGTCAGAGAATGATGAGCTAAAGTCTATCGACTATCGTGCTCGTACTTTTGAACAAACGGAATCTCAAGAAATTTTTGTCATCGATTTGCAGCAGTATCACACTATTAATCAAATTTCAATTTTGGAGCATACAAAAAAGGAATTGGAAGAAAAAATTGAGGGTGGAAATGAGAATCTTTTACCGGAATTAGAGGCGGTTATCAAGAAACTTCTTGAACGCTATAATTCTCTTGAGAACACTTTAGATACTACCTGTTTGCTACTTAAGTTAAGATATGAAGAATTGTCTTCAAAAGTTTCAGAAGGTAATCAAGATGCACTTGATGAATTGTTAAGAATAAAACAAGATTTAGAGAATTGCGGTATTAATGTTGATAATTATCTTTTTGAGATTTTTAAAGGAAGCCCAATAATATATGCTGCCTCTTGGGGTTCTAAATGTAGCCCTGGTAAGGAATGGAAATGCAAGAACAGTATGAGGGAAGGAAGGCTTTTAATCAATGTTGAAGAAAGACTAGCTCAAGATACAGAGGTACAATTCAAATCAGCAGACGGGAGGGTAATCTCAACTGGTATATTGTTAGGAAAACACAATGACCTTAAAGGTATGTTTCAGATTGAGATTGAGTTAAGTCAGATTAGCGAAGGTATTCTTGAGGTGAGTACTGAAGCTGAGAAGATTCCAATACCAATTGAAATATTATAAATTCTTAATAAAATTTCTTTTTAAAGTCCCTAATTTAGGGACTTTACCTTTTATGCCCGCTTCAGTCTGGTGATTTAGTGTCTTATGAGAAGAAGTTGTTTTTATTTATTGTTACTGTTTTTTTGCCAGATAGTTTTCGCTCAGAAAATATCTGATAAACAAAACTTAGCGAATACTTATTTTGAAAAAGGTCTTGAATTTAGATATGACCAAAAGGACAGCTCATATTTCTATTTGGATTTAGCAAGGGAGTATAATCTTGAATTAAAAAATTATTCACAAGCCCTAGATGTAATATTAGAATCGATTTTTGCAAGTGGCATTCATTATGATTTGAAAACATACAAATCTAATCTCGATAAAATGGAAGCGATGTTGCTTAATTATTCTAGTGATATGACAACCGAAGAAATACGATTTTATGAAAATCGATTTATATATGAGGAAGGTAGCTACTATGAAGAATTAAAGAATTATGTAAAAGCCAAATCTAGATTTCAAAAACTACATGATATATATAGTAAAAAGAATCCCGAGACTCTTACTTACAACGATCTTTCTTTTCTGATTTACTCCACAAATCTGCTAGCTTCCATATATATGGATATTGGAAAATTTGATATAGCGGAGAATTACTTTAATAAAGCGCTTACCATAATAGAGAAAAATGAACTAGCAAAAAAAGAAGGTTTTGATCGATCTACCAATAGGTTGCTTGCACAATTGTACATAAATATTGGAAAGCATGAAAAGGCAGATGAGATATTGCAAGAGTTATTGTACTCTTACAAGAATCTTTATTCGAGTGATAAAGAATACAAAAATAGCCTGGTTGTTGTATATCAGAGGCTAGTGGACAATTATATAAAACAAGATAGTCTTCAAAAGGCAATATACTATCTTGATGAAAGCCAAGAGTTTTTAATAGAAAATGATCCTTTTTATAAGCAGTCACTTTTACTATATGGAGATATTCTTTTAAAACAAGACAAGAATATTCAAGCACTGGAATACTATAATGATGCCCTAAGATTTTATCTGAAATACAGGAATCAAAAACCTCACCAAGAAGTTGCAAAAGTTCAAGGAAGAATCGCCGAATTTTATTTGAAACAAGGAGATTACAAGAAGGGTCTGAAGGCGATAAAAGAGGCCTTAGGAAGTTCAAGAGTTTCCACAAGACTAAATTCGGTGGAAGCAAATCCCGAGCCCGGTGAGGTATTTTCAAAAAGACAACTACTTTATTTGCTAGATATAAAAAGCCAACTTCTTTATGCAACCTATGAAAAACAAAAAGATGAATCCTATCTTACTGCTGCAACAAATACCAATAAGGATATATTAAGCACTTTTAATGTTTTAAAAAAAGAGTTCGACAGTAAACTTGACAAGCAGTTTTTGGCCGAGAATGTATATCCAATTTTCCATAGGATGTTTACTTTCACCTATGAGAACTATCAAGTTAACAAATCAAAAGAATTACTTCAGCTTGCTATTGATATTAGCGAAAAAAACAAAGATTTTTTGCTACTTGAAGCACTTCGTAGTACTCAAGCAAGTAAATATGCAAATATTCCAGAGGCTGTATTGAACAAAGAAGCCCAACTGCGTGCGGAAATCACCTATTTTGAAAAGGAAATATTCGATGCAGGTGATTTAAACGATGATTTTTCAGAAAGCCTTTTTGTGGTAAAACAGGAATATTATAGTTTTTTAGACTCTGTAAAACTTCATTATCCGAAGTATCATAGTTTGAAGTACCAAAGCACTTCTATTGATTTAGGGACAATTCGCCGCTGGCTTTTAAAAGATAGAGGCACTTTGGTTTCCTATACCTTGACGGATAATCATCTTTATACTGTCGTAGTAAACGATGAAATGGAAAAGTTTCTAAAAATCCCGTTTTCAGATTCAGATAGACAAATGATACGAGTTTTCTACACACAACTTTCAAGCCCTTCAGTAAGAACAAATGAAAAATCGATTCCCGAATTGGGCAAAAAGCTATTTAAAAAACTTTTAAAAACTCCATTAACCGGACTTAATTCTAAAAACCTAATAGTTATTCCAGATGGAGAATTGCATTACTTGCCTTTCGATATGCTGATTAAGGACGAGGCCTATCTTTTAGAAACGGTAAACATTAGTTATTCAAATTCCATAGCCTCTCTTATTGAGTTGAAACAAAAGCAAAATGTAGGGCAGAAAAACGTTTTGGCATTTGCACCAAGCTTTAAAGGTTTAGAGCAGAAAACTACCGAAAGAGATTTTGGAAAGTTATTGTATAATGATGATGAGATTCAAAGGATTGGATCTTACTATGAAACCGAGGTATATTCAGATTCCACTGCAATTTTGGAAAATTTCATGAGTTTTGCGCCTAATCAGAACATAATCCATTTGGCCACTCATGCTACCGCGAACGATGAGTATCCTGATTATTCGTATTTGGCATTTAGTGCGAATAAAGATAGTACCCGGAGTAATATTTTATATATCAAAGACCTGTACAATATGTCTTTAAATGCAGATATGGTAACTCTAAGTGCTTGTCAAACCGGTATCGGCAAACTGCAGAAAGGGCAAGGAATGATGAGTCTTTCGAAAGGCTTTTATTACGCTGGGGCAAAATCTCTAGTAAATACCCTTTGGAAAATCAATGATAAAAGCACTGTTAAGTTGATGGAGTATTTCTACGAGGGTTTGAGCAAAGGACATTCGAAATCAGAAGCATTGCGAAAAGCAAAATTGAAATATCTGGAGACAACCGAAGACGAATTTTTAAAGCACCCGTACTATTGGGCGGCCTTCGTGGTTTCTGGAGATGTGAGCCCAATATCAAATAGTAATACCCTATGGTGGGTAGTTGGTGTTGGAATGTTTTCCTTACTTATTTTGATCATTTTTTCAAAGAAAGGGAAAGACTTCAGAAAAACTGGACTTCAGAAATAAACCAGTTTCAATTGAGCTGTTCGAGTAGGTTTTCTGCGGCCCTAGCTTTAAATTCATTTTTCTCCACTAAAGTTTTAAGTTCCTTTTTACAACTATCAAGATCTTCCTTTTTTAAATAGGCAAGAGCCAAATACCAAGAAGCACGATCTTTCAACTCACCTTCTTGCTCGATATAACCCTCTAATAAAGGAATAGCTTCTTCTTGCTTATTCAGTTGCATCAAAACCATGGCGCTATAAAAATCGATATAGGCATCATTTTGTTTTGATTGCAGTTCTTGAAAAAGAATTAGGGCTTCAGGGTACTCTTCATTTTCATAGGCTGTAAATGCCCTGGTTTTTAAATCTTCGAGTTGATTGCCCCGCTCTATGGGGTGTATCACATTATCGTAAGGCTTAAAATTCGCAGCATACAATTCATTCGTATTAAGGTCAGGATTGTTAAAAAGTAAAAACCAAGAACCCAGTCCAACAAGCAAAGCAATAGAAGCCGCAGCAAGCCATGGGCGCAATTGAAATACCTTAGTTTCGCTTGCTGAATCCTTATCTGCGATATCTGAGAACATCGCTTTTATCTCTTGACGCTCTTCTTTTTTAAGCGAAACTTGCAATTCTTTTTGGAACCCGAATTCAGAAGCAAATTCTGAATCAGTTATGAGCAAACGTTCCACCTCTTCCAATTGATTTTGGCTGAGAGAACCTTCAAAATAGCCGTTTATCAATTCCTCTTTATCCATCTTTCTTTCCTATTAGTTGCTTTAAAGATTTGAGGCAACGACTTTTTTGACTTTTCGCTACATCTTTATTATCATATCCCTGTCTTACGGTAATTTCACCTAATTTCATTCCCTGTAAATAAAACAGTTCTAATATCTCGCGGCACTTATCACCCAATTTTTTAAAGCTGGCTGCCATTTGTTTTTGATAGTCGTTTGGTCCCTCATCTTCATATACATCTTCAATAACCGCTTGTTCATATTGGTCAAAAAGATAGGTTTCTTCAGTAGGCACCTCTCTTTTGCTATCTCTAAAATGCTTAAAGAGCATAAACTTTCCAATACCGAACAGATAGGTTTTCACCGTGCTTTTGAGCGCATCGAGTTTGCCTGACTGCGCATTTTCATACAACACAATAAGTGCATCTTGAAAAATGTCTTCCAAGACATCGTTTTTCGCATTATAGCGAGACATAAACTTAAAAAACTCGGTCTTGTAATTAAGATACACGCTTTTTAGAGCATTGCGGTCCCGCTTTTTCAACTGTGCGATAAGTTGCTCGTCAGTCATTAATACAGTATTGGTTAAAAGGTAAACACAAGATAAGTTAAAATTTCAAGTAGGGTAATGTTTACTTTTTTGGAGAGTAGGAACAAACGGATGTAAAATTTTAAAACTAGAAATTATGAAAAATGTAGAGTTCAAATTAAAGTATGTAATAATTCTAATGGTAAGTATGGCCCTTTTCTCTTGCTCAAAAGGGGATCCCGGTGATACTGGTCCGCAAGGTCCTCAAGGAGAACAAGGAATTCAAGGTCCAGAAGGTCCTGCCGGTCAAGATGGAGAAGCCTTGGGCGTACCAGGTCCACAAGGTGACCAAGGTCCTGCCGGTCAAGATGGAGCAGACGGACAAGACGGTACAGATGGCCAAGATGGAGCTGATGGCCAAGATGGTAATGCAAATGTTATTGTCTCCGATTGGATTGCTACTCAGTTTTCTGTAACACCATTTAACATCTCCGCTTTTGTGATTAATGTACCAGAAATAAATATCAACGGTGCTATTCTTGTTTATGGAAAAAATACAAATGGCAATATATCGCCAATCCCTCATGAAGTAGGGGTTGAAAGATATACTTATTATGTAGTTCCAGGGTCAGGTTCTTTTCCGAATATCACACCAAATAAAATGGGATTTGTTGGTGAAACAACGAATGCTTCAGATGTAATATTTGACTATTTTGAAGAGGTTCGATATGTAAATATTCCACCACCACCATCAGGAAAATCCGCAATAGACTTTAATAAGATGACCTACGAAGAAGTTATGGATTACTTTGCCTTGGAGTATTAGAGCTGTTTTGAGTTAGTTTGAAAAAACCTGATCACAGCAATGTTATCAGGTTTTTTGTTTTTGGTGTTTACATTTTCAAAGTCGGGGTACCAATGATTATGAAACCATTTAAAACTTAAGATTATGAAAACAAGAACACTTCTAGTCGCAATAGCATTCCTTTTTATGGGAACAGCAACACAAGCCCAGTTCTTTAAAAAATTAGGGAAAAGCGCTGAAAAAGCTGCCGAACGTGCCGTTACCAGAAAAACAGAGCAGAAGGTCAACAAAGAAACTGAAAGGGCTATGGATACTATTCTAGGCAACGGAAAGAAGAATAAAAAACGCAGCTCAAAAAAGACTAAAAACAAAGAGTTGGAGGAGAATGATAGTCCGGTGAATTCAAAAAATAAAAGAGAAAACGCCGACGAAACTGCTACAGATTCAACGCCCAAAACCTGGTCTAAATACAATTTTGTGCCGGGTGATAAAATTATTTTTGAGGATGATTTGAGCGGTGAGGAAAACGGCGAATTTCCTTCAAGATGGGATCTCTCACAAGGGAGTGCCGAAAATGCAAAGAAAGGAAATGAGAATATCATCAATTTCGAAAACCGAAGCATTATTACTCCGTTGATGGAGACCGAAAGCTACTTGCCTGAAGTTTTTACCATTGAGTTCGATGCGTATTTTGAAGATGTCTATTATAGTTGGCAGTCATATAATATTCGATTTTGGCACGGTGCAAACCACCATAGCGAAGGTAAAGATTTTTTTTACCCAATAGAAGTTTTTAAAGATGGTGCAACGACCCATACTAAGGTTCAAGGCAATGCCAAGAAATATGACGGACATAATGAAACCATAGGCAAGTCAACTGGCTGGAAACACATTGCCATTTCCTTCAACAAACGCAGCCTAAAGGTATTTGTAGATGAATACCGCGCCTTGAACATTCCCAATTATAAATACAAGCCTCAAATGTTTAGTATTGGCAGCTATATGCATAAGCCAGAAGGTAAGACGATGGCCATAAAGAATATTCGAATTGCTGAAGGGGGTAAAAAATTGTACGACCGTGTCATGGCCGATGGCAAATTCGTAACCCGAGGCATTCTGTTCGATGTAAATAAAGCGAGCTTAAAACCAAGTTCGATGGGGGTAATCAATCAAGTAGCCAAGATGATGCAAGAACATACTGATTTGAAATTCAGTATAGAAGGACATACCGATAGTGACGGTGAGGAATCGCATAATCTTCAACTTTCAGAAAAACGTGCCGCAGCGGTAAAAGAAGCGCTTACGAATTCAGGTGTGGAAGCCGCAAGATTGAAGGTAAAAGGTATGGGTGAAAGTGTGCCAGTATCCGATAATTCTACACCAGAAGGTAAGGCGAACAATCGCCGTGTAGAGTTTGTGAACTTCTAATGCGAGATTAAAGCGAATAAATACACCGGAACTTGTTTACATTTTTCAGACAGAGGTACTAATGATTGTAAAACATTTTAAAACTAGAAATTATGAAAACAAATTTTTTTTTAATTGGAATCTTTCTTCTCTTTTTACTTACTAATCTTAGCTGTGATGTGGATGAAATAATTGACGAACTCGATGGTAATTGTGATGAAGCATGGACAGTTCAAGTAAAACCAGAGCTGGATGCTCTTAACAAAGCTGCTTCAATTTTTCAAAACGACCCAACAATACCTACTTGTGAAAGCTTCAGAGCCGCAGCGCTAAATTACGTAGAAGCAATGGAAGAAGTAGAAGCTTGTGTTTTGGGTGAACAAAGACAAGCATTTGATACTGCGCTTGAAGATGCCAAAGCCGAACTACAAAAAGGTAGTTGTGCAGAACTAATTAACTAATGCCATGAAAAACATATTAAAATTTTCAACCGGGGTACTACTCTTCTTTTCTTTGATTTCTTGTTTTGGTGAAGCCAAAGAAAAACTCAACAAAGCCAAAGAAGGTGTTTCAAATGCAACCACCTTCGTAAAAGAAGCAAAAAAGGTTGAAGGTCGCATAGAAGAACTTAAAAATGCAACGCCTTTGACGAATGAACAATTGAAAAAATGGTTACCCAAAAACTTGGGAGATTTGGTTAGAACAGGTTTTAAGGTAGGCCAAGCGGGAATGTACCAGGTAAATTCGGTGGAAGGAACATACAAGAAAACAGATAGCAAACAAATATTCAATGTAATGCTAATTGACGGTGCTGGCCCGACGGGAAGTATGATGACAGCAGGTTATGGCATGTTCGGAAATATGGAAATGGAAACTGAAGACGAATACAAACATCTGCAAACTGTAACGGTTGACGGTATAAAAGCGCAACAAACCTATAAGAAAAAAGCAAACAACACCCAGCTCATGTTTGCCTATCAAGAGCGCTTTTTGATTACCGTAAATGGAACCTCTATGAATGTTGAAGAAACCTGGGAATTTACTAGAAAATTAGATTTAGAAGCATTGGTCAAATTTGCCGAATAACGTAAAATCAACTACTATGAAAATTACTATTAAAACTATTTTAACTGCAGTGTTATCAGTTATATTTCTATTACTGGTTGGCTGTGGAGAAAGTCAAAAGACGGCACAAACATCAACACTAATCACCACGAATACAACAAATAACCGTGCTACAATTATGCTGAACATGAATGGTAAAACCTATACATATGAACGCATTAACTGGGATTTTTCAAAGGTCGATATCGGTAATGATATATTGATTTCGATTGTTCAAGAGGGTGCTCCGATTATTGATTTCAGTTTTCCGGCTAGTGACCAACATTTTAAGAACGGGAGTTTTACGTATACCCATCCTGAGGTTAGTTCTACAAATAAGCCACTTTATCTCAGCTTTTTTGATAAGAATCGTAAGGTAAAACGGCATACAGAAAAACGGATTGCTTTGCGTTCAGGCCAAATAGAGGTAAAACGCACTTCAAATTCCTTAAGCATCGATTTTGATGTAATGGGTAGTTCAATGCTTGATGTTTCAGAGGAAGGAAAATTTCCAATTAGTGGAACGGTAAAGCTTAAATTTTAGTGCTTGTAACCAAAATATGATTTTGAAACTGTAGCACTCGATTTCAATACACTTCTTGAATTGACAAAACAATAATTTTTAAATGAATTTAAAGATGAAACATATGAAAACAAAGGCAATTATCAGTATGGTAGTATGCGCTCTTATGCTCACTTCTTGCTCAAAAGTGGTGGAAAAACTTATTGATGAACCTGAGGATGTAGAGAACATTCTTGTGGAAGAAAGTCCATGGACTTTCTCCCGTTATGAGAATACTGTAATAGAGGATAATGACGGTTCTGGGTTATCAGGGCAAGAAATCGAGAATGATATCAACCAGTATTTTATAGATATCAGTTTTACTTTCAATTCAGATGGCACTGGTTTTATTGACATTCCTGAACAAGGGCGCGAAGATTGGGTTTGGACTTTGAGTAATAATCGGCTTACAACGATATCTAATACACAAACCGATGAGTATACCTTTTTTAGCGCGGACCGAAATGAAATGACTTTTGAGAGTCGCACCTCAACATTACATACTAGAGATTCCATAGAATATGTGGTTACGCATGTTGGAAAATACTTTTTTAACTAATTGAAAATAGGAATATGGAAACGACAACAAAAAAAGAAGAGGCTTTTATGCCCGCAATAAAAGAAGAAGACAAGAAAATGGCAATTATTTCTTACGTCACAATTATAGGATTGATTATTGCCTTTGTAATGAACAATGATAAGAAGCTGCCCTTTGCTAGATATCACATTCGCCAGTCCTTAGGCTTGGCTGCTACTGGTCTTGCTTTAGGGATAGTTGGAGTGATTCCCTTTCTAGGTTGGATTATCAATTTATTAGGAATATTTGTGTTGCTGTATATGTGGATAATGGGTCTCATGAATGCTATTAATGAAAAAGAAAAGCCAGCACCAATTCTAGGTAAGAAATATGAGGTGTGGTTTAAGGGAATTTAATTTCTTTTGAAACATGTACTATTTCAAATAATATGATGACCTTGTGAAAAGCATTTTTCGCAGGTTCTGGAGTGCAGAATAGATTAGCTAAAGAATTACCAACCGAAAATCAAAAATCATGAAAATAAGAGCACAAATACTATGTTTATTATTCTTATGCCATTTACAATTTTGCAAAGCGCAGAAATCACAATCAACAAATACCTTACCTAAAGTTGAAAACCATCTTAAAGGTGAGCTAGACTATACACATGAAGCTTTAGAGCTAGTTCAAATGCAAGATAATGGTGAAGAAATCACATTAGGTAAAATCAATGCTGATGGCACAATTCATTTCAATTTACTAGAATTCAATATTAAAACACTTTTTGATAGCATTCCTTTACAACCTAACAAATTTCAAAATTGGTTTTCAATAGATAGTGATTGTAAAGACAGAGATGTTTTTGCCGAAACACCTTTTGATGATATCTACTCAAAGAAATATGACCCTATATTCATAAAAAAATACGGTGTAAATATAGCTGCATTATATCCTGTAAGCGACGAAAAAATAGTGTCTAGAAATAATAATCAAAGAACTATTTCACCTTCGGAGGCTACCTACTTTTGGTTTTATATTGATAGAGCCATAACCTTTAAAGAAGAGTGTACAAAAATAGCTATGAGTACGGGTACTATTTACGCTGAAGTTCGTGCGAACATCAATTTTGAAAAAGGATGGAATTTTATAGAAGAAAATCTTGTGGAAGTTCAGAATGTAGTTCAAGATGATTCTCAAACTACCACGGTGAGAATAATAGAGTTTAAGAGAATTTCACCAGCAAATAAAAAGGTAAAATGGATTATAAAACATTTCATGGAGGATGAAGAAATACAAGTATTGAAAAAGTTATACAATTTAACACCCATATCAAAAGAGCAATTTGAAACATGGGCACCAAATAAACTAGGTGATTTATCACTAACTACCAAAGAATATGGCAATCCACCTAAAGGGCGAAAAAACAAAAACAATATTCATTTAATCTATGCTAACGAAAGTCAAAAAAAAGAAATAGACCTTTATGTAGTTGATTTTTCAAAAAGCCCTGGTGATGCAGAGATGATAGATTTTGCATATGCAATGGAAAATGATGGTAAAGAAGAAAAGGATATTAAACCCTATATAACACAATACAATGAACGAGAAAATATCACACAGCTATGGTATAAAGTTGGAGATAGAATGTTTGTAGAGGCTTCAGGTGCAAATATTAAAGCCGAAGATTTATGGGGTTACATAAAAAAAATGAAATTAGAAAAACTACTATAGAAATATAAAACTTCTTTAGGTCATTCTTTTTAATGGCCTAGAGCTGATATTGTTCAGGATCACCGTTGTCTTTCTTTTGTATAAAAACCTAATAATTGACAATGTATACAAGATTCCTCTCCAATCTTACAATTCCACAAAGTTGAGAGAAAGTGTCATTTATCTTTATACCATAAATTGACCACAATTTCCTTACACGAGTAGTACCCTTCCCCTTTTTAGAAATAAGCCCTTTATTGAAAATAGCGCGTTGATATGAATTTTAAATAATCATGTTAACCTTTTATGGTCAAAATGACATTCATATATAAATGAAACACGTATTTGAGTTTCTAAGGGAATACCCTGAATTTAAAAACTCAGGGAAAACCATGAGCATATCGAGCTAAGAGAAAAATAACTTGCATAACATAATTAAATATACAACCATGAAAACATCAATGATTATTATCGCAGCACTATTGTTAAACACCACCTTATTAGTGGCAGAACCTCTTTCAACTATCGTAAAAGGAATCAACCCTTTTATACTAATCGGAGTAGAGGCGGTATTGATTTTAGGGTATTTCGCCAATAAATGGTTAAGAGAACTGAACAGAGCCTGTACGCTTGATTTTGGTTATCTGAACATCTTTGTAGTGAAGTCGAAATAAACAATAAATCGGATATTATGATTGCACTTCAAAATAATGCCTACAAAAGTATAGGGCTTGAGTTGTTAAGGGAATTCATAGCAACCGAAGAACTATCGCACACAAATTTTTTCCAATTAGAGGAACTCCTTTCAATTACTGCCTATGAGTACAGAAAAGGAAGAATATCTAAAGATGAAATTTCCAAAATCAGCTTGGGTTTTGGAAAGGAATTTTTAGAGAACACACTGCATGGAAGAGGCTTTTTAAAACCCAATGGTTATCCTGGAGATTATCTCTTTTTAGATCGGATTTACACCAACCATATTTCTGAAGATTCGAAATATAAAATTTGGGATGAATATGTTCAGCAGAGTGCGGCCCCTAACGCAGTGCGTAATCGAAAAGAGTATTTTAAGCACTTGGCAAAAGCAAAAGCGAAGTTGGCCTCTAGCATAAAAGTATTGAATATTATCAGTGGTTCAGGAAGGGAATTGGTTGAACTTTATAATGCTGAAAAAGAAAACATATTTACGACCTGTGTTGAAATCGATGATGAAGCCATTGCATTTTCAAAAGAATTGAACAAAGCCCATTTAGAGCGCATTGAATATGTAAACTCGAATATTTTCAGATACCAAACTGAAGAATCATATGACTTCATATGGTCTGCGGGCTTATTCGACTATCTAAATGATAGAGCTTTTGTAAAGTTATTGAGACGTTTTAAGGGGTGTCTGAAAAAAGGAGGTGAAATAGTTGTTGGTAATTACAACGAGGCGCACAATCCAAGTCGAGACTATATGGAAATTCTAGGGGACTGGCACCTCATTCATCGTACTGAAACACAACTGCTACAACTAGCTAAAGAAGCGGGTTTTGCAGAACATGAAATACATGTAAGCCGCATGCCAGATAACGTAATTTTATATCTACACATACATTGCTTATAAAAATCATTTCACCCATTTCAGTTAAGGTACCACAGACGAATATCCACTTACAATTATGGTTAGTGTTAGCTGCCCGAGAACATCAGGATGATGTTCTCGGGTTTTGTTATCTGGAAAACTCTTTGGTTATGTATTCCAAATCAAATATCTACGTGAATTATCTTATCTTGAGTAGGTGAAATCAGTAATGCAAATCGTAAATCTAAGAAAAAGCTTAAGTATTCTTGTCTGTATCTGTTCGGTATACTTACTTTATCCGCAATCACAGATTACTTTTCGACAGTTATCCGTAAAAGACGGTCTTTCACAAAATAGCACAGTATCCATTACCCAAGATAGCACGGGATATCTTTGGATAGCGACCCAAGACGGCCTCAATAAATATGATGGTCGAAAGTTCGAAATCCTTCCCTTTACCTTCGTGGACATTACGAGGCCAAATTATAGTTTTTTGGGTAAGGTGTATACGGATAGAAAAGGTGATGTCTGGGCCATTCCAATGAATAAAATTGCCGTAAAATTAAACCCTGAAACCAATAATTTTGACCCCCTTCTTGGAATTACCGATGTAAGCATAATTTTTCAAGATACTAACTTCAATACTTGGTTCGGTACATACAGCAATGGCTTATTTTTATTGAAGCCAAATGAGAGTGAAGCCCAGCAAATACTTACCGCAGATGATATCGAAGGTGCTGTATACCGTATGGCGCAAGACCTGCTTGGGAATTTAGTGCTTGCCAAAGATTCTGAAATTATTGTTTACAATCATAAGACATCCAAGCTCCTTAAAGAAACCCCCAGAACTATCTATGGAGATACCATTGTTGCAAATTTCAGCGATATCATTTTTGATTCAAATGGGATAGAATGGATTTCTACCTTCGGTGATGGACTTTATTTTAAGGAAATAGGTAACGAGGCTTATCAAAGGATTAGTCAAATGGAATTTACCGACCCTCTCCCAGTGGAGTTAAACATAACCGACCTCCACATTGATAAAAAAGATCGCCTTTGGATAGCCACATATGGCAGAGGAGTTTACATGGTAGATTTCAAGCTGAAAAAAATCACTCATTTCAATGTTGAGGAAAACAACCCAATTACACTTCATTACGACGATGTACTCTGTATCTATGAAGATTATTCGGGTACGCTCTGGTTTGGTACCGACGGCGCTGGCGTCAGTTATTACGATGAGTACCTAGAAAAATTTAATTCGCTCACCAATTATCAAACTCCGGAAAACATTAATATAGATGTAGTTCGCGCTCTTGTGGTTGATAAGAATGAAACGGTATGGGTAGGAACTTCTGGCAAGGGACTCACACGTTACGAGCCCGAGACGAATAGCTGGCAAGCCTTCAAATCGAATGAGTTGGATAAGAATGCCATCAAGTCAGATAGAATTATGAGCCTCGCTGTAGACCAGCATAATGATTTGTGGATAGGAAGTCAAGGAAAAGGCTTGAGTATTTTAAATCAAAATGAACGTTTCAAGCATTATTCGTCTAATTCAGAAATTCCTTTATCAGCCGAAACAGTTTGGGATATTTTTAAAGATGAGAAGAATCAATTTTGGCTGGCAACAAGAGAACAAGGTCTTATATTATTTGATAAAGACAAAGGAGAACTAAAGAAATACAAAACACGGAATGAAAGCGAAAAAGGCCCTCCGGGAAACAACATTCGAGTCATTTCGGCTGGGAAAAATGGAACACTTTGGCTGGGTACAGAAGAGGAAGGTATTGCCTCCTTTAATCCAACCACGGAGACCTTTGTTTGGTATAAGCATTCTATTGAGGAGAACAATTCTTTGGCTAGTAACAATATTAAATCCATATACGAAGACCCTAACGGAATTCTGTGGATTGGTACAAATGGCTCTGGTTTGAACGCTTTTGATATTAATCAGAACAAATTCTATTCATTTACCGTTGAAGACGGACTTGCAAACAATGTCATCTACGGAATACTTCCTGATGAGGAACAAAACTTATGGTTAAGTTCCAATAAAGGTATCACCAAATTTGAGTCAGGCACATCACTTGAAGCTCAACCACAAATTATCAACTATGCCAATTATGATGGACTTGCCACCGAATTCAATACAGGTGCCTACCATAAAGATAAGTCGGGCAATCTATATTTTGGGGGTTTAGAAGGATTTTACTTTTTCAAACCAAACGAACTGCAAGAAAACAATGTTTTACCGAAGACAACAATAACTGATTTAGAGGTTTTTAATGAATCGCGCCCTTTAACTCAAAATCTAGCTTTAGAGCATAATGAAAATACCCTGACTTTTACCTTTTCAAGTTTACAGTTCTCACTTCCAGAAAAAAATCAATATCAATACCGCTTGCTAGACTATGAAAAAGAATGGGTGCATGCAGGTAATACGAATTTTGCAAGGTATTCACAATTACCTCCAGGAGATTATGATTTTCAAGTAAAATCAAGCAACTATGATGGTGTTTGGAACAATATCCCTGTGAATTATAAATTTCAAATACACGCCCCTTGGTATCTTACTTCGCTCGCGAAAGTCCTTTACATATTCTTGCTGTTGGCAGCAATATATGGTTTTTACAGTTATCTGAAATGGCGATTACGAATGCGTTTGAATCTGCAATTACAGGAAGAGGAAGCTATAAGATTAAAACGCTTAAATGATTTTAAATCGAAATTATATACTGATGTTTCCCATGAATTCAGAACACCGCTCACCTTAATTTCAGGACCAGTCGATGCGAAATTGAGTGAAGGCTCCTTAACGGAGGACGATTTCACCAACTTCTCTATGATTAAGCGAAATACGAATAGATTGATATCGTTGGTAGATCAGTTGTTGTATCTGGCAAAACTTGAAAAAGGAAAACTAAAACTGAAAATCGCAAAAGGTAATCTGGGTTTGTTTTTAGGTATGTTGACCAGTTCTTTTGAATACAGGGCAAAACTCAAAAATATAGCATATAAGGTTAACATTGCTGATTTTAATGATTCTTGGTATGATGAAGATGCTCTTGAAAAAATAGTAACCAATCTTCTTTCGAATGCCTTTAAACATGGTCTTGAAGGAGGTAATTGCCAAATAGAGGCAACTAAAAACGACCATTATTTACGCTTAAATATCAAAAACACGGTATCTCCTTCAACTAGTGTTGATGTTGAAAAGCTATTTACCCGTTTTTACCAAGAAGATGAGTATTCCGAAGGTGCAGGAGTTGGGCTTTCTTTGGTTAAAGAACTGGTGCATTTGTATCAAGGGGAAATTACGGTTCAGATGCAAAAAGAGAACAGCATCCTTTTTCAAGTGCGTCTGCCTATTGAAAAAGAAGCATTTACTGAAATAGATCAGATAGAAGTTATTTCAAGTCCGTATAAACCCATTGGTACAAACAATTTGGATAGTGTAGATAGCAATCCTAAGAATTCAGAAAACCCAAATCAGGAAGAACTCCCCATTCTTTTGGTAGTTGAAGACCATAAAGAAGTAAGGCAGTTTATAAAATCCGTATGGAATAAGAAATACCAGGTTTTTGAAGCCGAAGATGGGCGGCAAGGTATTGAAAAGGCCTTGGAAGTGGTTCCAGACCTGATAATTACAGATGTGCGTATGCCCGTGTGTGATGGTATTGAACTCTGTAATACTTTAAAAACAGATGAACGCACAAGCCATATCCCCATCATATTATTGACGGCCGGTATAGGTGAAGAACAAGAACTGAAAGGACTAAAATCTGGAGCAGATGATTTTATAACCAAGCCTTTCAATCTTCCTGTTCTCCAAACAAGGGTAGAGAACCTTATTGCAACTCGTAAAAAGCTAAGAAATCGCTATAGTCAAGAAATGATAATCAAAGCAAAAGATATCGCTCTTACCCCTACCGATCAGCTTTTTTTCAATCGGGTTCAAAACGTATTGGATAAGCAACTATCAGATCCGGATTTCAGCGCCGAATCTTTTTGTAAGTCTATTGGTATGAGCCGAATGCAACTTCATCGAAAACTAATGGCTTTTACAGGGCTTTCTACATCTGCCTTTATTCGTTCGCAACGTTTAAAGCAAGCGCTACAAATTCTAAAAACTTCTGATGCCACTATAAACGAGGTTGCCTATACAGTAGGCTTTAATACTCCTTCCTATTTTATTAAATGTTTTAAAGAAACCTACAAAAAAACACCCTCCGAATATTTGAAAACCTCTCATTAGGCTATGTAGGTCAACAATGTTACATAAGTTGTAATTATTGTTACATATATACTATTACTTCATTATGCATTAAAATAGTTTTGATGAACAAATCAAAATGATGATGCAGCTACTTGATCTACGATTGAAAATTTTGTTGGTTACGGCTATCGTATTATGCTCTGGAATATGCTTTGGCCAAGAAAGAATTACAAAAGAAACCAAGGTAATATTGGTGGTTGATAACAAGTCAGATGTAGTGGAACATATTGTTTTACTCGCAAATTTTCAAAAAACAGAAGAAAAACAATTAATGAAAAACTACGGTCACCATAAATTTTTCTTAGGCTTATTAAAAGGAAGTTATCACCTAAATAAAAACACAATAGTACCCGGTAAAAATACAACAGTAGTTATCTATACAGACAAACAGTTTTCGCCTATTGAAGAATTTTTTCAGTCAGAAAACATCTCCCCTGGCGATGAATTTAATCTGGGTGAAACCAAGGCAAAGGTAATTGCCAACAAAAAAGGGGAGCTGGTCATAAAAACGCAAAAGCCCTAGAAATACTTTAGAACAACTAAAAAGAAACACTATGAAAACCACTAGAATAGAGGCGGGGGAAATTCTCGTAATAGGAATGTTAATTATCGCCATAGTATTGGTGGTAACCGCCATTTCTAATTAACAAAGACTTCTTTCCTTTAGTAATATAGCCCGGTTAGCAATTTCTTCAGCATGATTCTATCATGGCTCGAAAAAAAGCACAAGAATTGTTAACCTCTTCTTCACAATGACATAAAAGAAGAACAAAAGGCTATATGATGAAACTACTACTTACTTACTTTTTAATTTTTAGTGCGATACATCTTTGCGCCCAATCAACGAATAAGACGGTAATAGCAAGTGCCGGAGGCAATATGTCCGCGCCGGAAGTTGTCATCGGGTATACCATTGGCGAACCTATGGTTGGTTTTATAGCGAGCGAAAGTTCGATTGACCAGGGCTTCTGGGCCGGGTCATTGATGGTAGAACCCATTACTGCACAAAAGGAATTGGAGGGTGTCAAAATCTTTCCAAACCCTGTGGTTGATGAACTGAACATCTTTACCAATAACAACCCTATTTATGCCATTACCCTTTTTGCGGTAGATGGTAAGCGAACCCTTAAGAAAAAAGTGGATGCTTCTCAAATAGAACATAAAATCGATTTGAGTCATTTATCAAAAGGTATGTATGTGCTACGCCTATTTGTTGAAGGTACTGAGGAGGCTAAACTGTTTAAAATAATTAAAAAATAGAACAACCAAGAAATCGAGAAATCATGAAAAAAAATTACATTGTCTTACTATTTGCAATCATATTCTCAGGAATAATGATTGCCCAAGAAACCCAAAAGAACTTTATCAATTACCAAGGCGTGGCCCGTAATGTAGATAATGCATTGTTGGCTTCAGAATCGATGACCATAGACATCGCCTTGAAGTTTGGAAATGCGAGTGCAACTTCTGTTTATGAAGAAAGTCATGCTGTAATGACAGACGCGAATGGAGTTTTCAGTCTTTTAATTGGCAACGGTAGTCCAGCAAAAGGTGATTACAATGCGCTTCCCTGGGGAAGCGCTGCAACCTTTGTAACCGTTTCAATGAACGGAAACGAAATCGGAACCACAGAAATGATGGCCGTGCCTTATGCGATTAGTGCAGGAAATATCACCAATCCTTCGGCAGATGAAGTGCCATATGACAATTCAACATCTGGTCTAACAGCTATGACGACTCAAGATGCCATTGATGAATTGGTGACCAGCGGAAGTGTTGATGCCGATGCAGACCCATCCAACGAATTTCAGACCTTGAGTTTCGACGCTGGTACAAATGAATTGAGTCTGTCTGATGGAAATACAGTTACTATTCCAAGTGGTGGCACCGATGCGGACGCAGATCCAACTAATGAAATACAGACGATTAGTTTTGATGCGGCTTCAAATAAAATCAGCCTTACCGATGGGGGAGAAATCACAATTCCTTCAGGCGGAACCGATGCAGATGCCGACCCAGAAAATGAACTGCAATCTCTTACTTTCGATGCTGGCACCAATGAATTGAGCCTTTCGGATGGAAATACAGTTATTATTCCAAGTGGAGGCACTGATGCGGACGCAGACCCAACCAACGAAATACAGACCATCAGTTTTGACCCAGGAACGAACGAACTAAGTTTAACCGATGGTGGAACTGTTACAATACCCAGTGGAGGAACAGATGCCGATGCGGATCCAGAAAATGAAATAGATGTAACTAGACGTCGTGGCCTTTTGGTAGGTAATGAAGGTATTGTGGATGGACTGATAGGAACATCTGATGGTCAAGTAGCCAAATGGGATGCCGCTCTCGGCAACTGGGTTGCTGGCACCGATGAAACTGGAGGTGCAGGAGGAAGTTCACTTTGGAATGAAGAAGCTACCCACATATACTCGAATAATAGAGTGGGAATTAACACAGGTGGAGAGATACCTAAAACACTTTTTGAAATTGCCGGTGTGCCTGGTGTATCTGAAGATATAGGTTTTACAAACGCACTTTTTACTATAACGGATAATGAAATTACGGGCGGCCCTTTTCAAATGGTCATGGGAGGAAAAGCCATTCAAACCTTGGCCAACGGAATTCCATCTAACTTGATGCTAAATTCAGAAGGAGGTAATGTTGGAATAGGTGCATTTCCAACTGCTACTTTAGATATTGGCGGGGATGCTCGCATTCGTAACCTAAGTGGCTCTGGTCAACGGAATGTTATGGCTGATGCCGATGGAAATTTAATCATTGGTGCTGCTGGAGGCGGAAGTTCACTTTGGTCAGAAGATGAAGAAGGCATTTCAAGGAGATCTGGTGTTGTTGGAATTGGACATCAAGCAAGTCTCACAGCAAGATTGTTCGTTCAAAATGCCCTGCCAGGTATCAGAAACGGTATACAGGCCTCTGTTTTTAACCCAGGTTATAAAGTGGGAATTTCATCGAGTGCGAGAAGTAATGATGATGAACTTACCTTTGGAATGAGGTCAAGTGTAGAAAGTGCCGCAGGCGCCACCTCATATGCCTATAGAGCAGATATGAACGGTGCTGGAACTGGAACGAAGTATGCCTTCTTTTCAAGAATACATGCTGGCGCTGGTGATAAGTATGGGATTTACACAGATGGAGAAGATAAAAATTATCTTTCAGGAAGGTTAGGAATTGGTATAGAAAACCCAGCAGTGAAGTTACATGTAGATGGTGATATTCGTTCTACTGAACTTGCGGGTACGGGCCAACGAAATGTAATGGCTGATGCTGATGGTAATTTAGTTATAGGCGCCAGTGGTAGTGGAAGTTCGTTATGGACAGAAGATGTGGAGGGAATTAACTATGGTTCTGGAAACATTGGTATTGGAATAAATAGTTCAGCAAATTACCCCTTGAATGTTTCTACTGAAAGGGAAAGGTCAATCAATCTAATCTCTTCTGGAGGTAACAACTATATCGCATTTAACAATTCTGGGGGGTATAAAGGATACGCAGGCATCTGGACAGGTGATAATGATATGGATTTTGGTACAGGTGTATTGAATACCACGGGAAAGGTTCACCTAACCACGGGAGCGAACCCAAAACTTACTGTAGATGCTGATGGAGATGTCGGTATCGGCACCACAAATCCAACCGTTAAATTAGAAGTTGATGGAGATATTAAAACCTCGAGCGAGATACATGGCGCTAGAACAGGTTCGGCAAATATGATACCCTATGCGTATGGCGTTGTAACCACTAGTGGCGATAAAGGTTCTGGAACTGATAACTTTACAGTGTCTCGGACGGGAGAAGGTATTTACCAAATTAGATTTGTTGGAGCGAGAATAGATTCGCGGTATACCGTAGTATTGAGTAGAGGAAATCTTTTTCCTGGATTTATAAACTACGCTTATTCATCAGCCGAGACATTACTAATTGCAACTAAGGGTATAGACGGCATTCAAAATGATAATAGTTTTTCCTTTGTTATTTATAAGCCATAGGCCATATCTATTCAGGGAGCTATTTCCAAACCAAAAAGTATATTCTTAACTATACTTTTTGGTTTATTTTTTTTGTTCAACTTCGATGTAAATTTTAGGTAATAGTACGCCCATAAAAATACGGCGGAAAGGATTATTTGCCTGCATTTCCTCTCTAAAGTGTTAAAACTTCATTTTCGAGTTAACCCTTTTCTTCCAATTGTATAAAAAGGAAACCTTAAAAAATGAAAGTATGAAAATCTATCGATTAATTGGCACGACTATGATTCTGGTCTTGTTGTCATGTTCCAAGAATGATGACACCATTGAAACAAATGAAAATAAGGCACCAATAACTTTTGAATTGCTAGGCATCAATGAAGGAGATGGTCAAAAGCCTTTGCTAACGTGGGAGGCCTCTACTGATCCCGATGGCGACCCCTTAACCTATGATGTTATTGCCGAAAACGAAGATGGCATTTCGAAGGTTGTCGCAAAAAACATTGCAGGCACTTCTTTTGAATTGGATGGCCTTGTAAATAGCATAGGTGAATACAGCTGGAAAGTTGTCGCCAAAGATGGTAAAGGAGGACAAATGGTGTCTAAAATTAATAAGGAGTGTACTAAATTCAACACCTTGATCTTTAGTAAAACCGCCTTAACTAAAAGAACCCCATTTAGTGTTGCTAAGGGCAGTGGAGGAGCTAGTGGGGGTATATTTGTGTTCGATTCCAAAATTTACACCTCAGGTGCTGATAAGAGGGAATGGTGGCAAAGCACTAATGGATCTGCTTGGAGTAAGGTCAATTTGCCGGAAGATTTAGGTACGGACCAAGCGAAGCTGTTGACATTTAAAAATAAGCTTTGGTGTATCTCAGGAGATGGGAAAATTGTCTGGTACTGGGGAGGTTACGAAATATATTGGGCTTGGGAATACGGTGAGCTTAAACAAAAAACTAGGGCGCCTGGGTGGCGGTTGGTATCGCGTTCAGCTAATTTTCCTCCTCCCTATTCTTCTGATGATTATAAAATCGTAATTTTTAAGGATAAGATTTGGAGTATTAGAGGTACCTCTGTTGGCAATGTTGGGAAGGCGTGGCGAAGTACGGATATGGTCAATTGGACGACTCATGGGCTATTATTTCGACTGCCTTATTCGGAAGGTAGTACCCTATCTGTTTTTAATGGCAGGTTATGGCAAATAGGAGGAATTGGAACTAGATATCGATGGAGTAGCAATGACGGAATCAATTGGCGGCGTGAAGGGCTCGATTTTTCTAGCACTAGAAGGACCGCGTGGCATTCATCCGTAGTTTATGACAATAAACTTTGGGCGATAACAGGTTGGGGTATAGACGGCGATATCTGGTGGAGCTCCGATGGTAATCGATGGAACTTGACCAACAAAAATGAGGTGCCATTCAAAGGAAGGGTGTTAACCTCCTCAGTGGTTTTTAATAATAAGGTTTTTGTTGTTGGAGGTTATGTTTGGTATGATGATGAAGACACAAGTATAAAAACAGATGTTTGGACCATGAAAAAGTGTAGTTCGGGTTTAAGGTTTGAGTTATAATAAATAATTGTCTTAAATCATTTTGCAAACCAAAAAGTATATTCTTAACTATACTTTTTGGTTTATTTTTTTTGTTCAACTTCAATGTAAATTTTATGTAAAATTCATTTCTTCGGTAAGGCTAACGTACATCAGTAGCGAACCTAGATTTCAACATACGATGTTAAAAACTTTGTAATGGAATCTTTGAAACACGCATTTTTTATACCCCTTTATTTTCCATCTTTGTAAGCCCATCACGAGGGTAATTTTCAGTTCACTACACTAACTTTTTAAATTTGTAAGAATATGTCCACAGCGATAGAGCCTATCTTGGCAGAAAACGAAGACCGATTTGTTATTTTCCCTATAAAACATGATGATTTATGGGATTGGTACAAGAAATGTGAGGCCTGTTTTTGGACAGCGGAAGAAATTGACCTTAGTGAAGACCTAAATGATTGGAACAATAAATTAAACGATGATGAGCGCTATTTCATCAAACATATTTTGGCATTCTTTGCAGCCTCCGATGGTATTGTAAATGAAAACTTAGCTGAGAATTTTGTTAGTGAAGTTCAATACGCTGAAGCGAAATTTTTCTACGGATTTCAGATTATGATGGAGAATATCCATTCTGAAACCTATTCTCTTTTGATTGACACCTATGTTAAAGATGAAAAAGAGAAAAATATTCTTTTTAAAGCGATAGAGAATTTTCCAGCAATCAAGAAGAAGGCTGACTGGGCATTGAATTGGATTGAATCTCCAAGTTTTGCAGAACGTTTAATTGCTTTTGCAGCTGTAGAAGGTATCTTCTTTTCCGGAGCATTCTGTTCTATTTTTTGGTTAAAGAAGAGAGGGCTTTTACCTGGCTTGACTTTTTCTAATGAATTGATTTCAAGAGATGAAGGTATGCACTGTGATTATGCAGTACACCTGCATAATAAGCACCTAATAAACAAAGTGCCGAAAGAGCGTATTACTTCAATTATAGTAGATGCTTTAAATATAGAAAGAGAGTTTATTACTGAATCTCTTCCTGCGAGCCTTATCGGAATGAATGCAAAACTAATGACGCAATATTTAGAGTTTGTAACGGATAGACTTTTGGTTGAATTGGAATGTGATAAGGTGTATAATGCAACAAATCCGTTTGACTTTATGGACATGATTTCCCTGCAAGGGAAAACAAACTTCTTTGAGAAAAGAGTGGCTGAATACCAGAAAGCTGGTGTAATGAACAAAGACGAAGACGCTCAGAAGATTAGCTTTGATGCAGATTTTTAGATAAGTTACTTAAGCTTCAAGAGGTTTAACCGTCTTGTAAGTTTGCCCACAAATATAATAGAAACCTATATTTTGCCTACTGGATTTTAAAATCTTGTAGGCTTTAATGACCAACAGTATTAACCATTAAAAAACAACAGTAGCCACATGTATGTAGTAAAAAGAGACGGAAGAAAAGAGCTGATAATGTTCGACAAAATTACAGCTCGAGTTCGAAAACTATGCTACGGTCTTAACGGACTGGTAGATCCCTTAAAAGTCGCAATGCGCGTTATCGAAGGTTTATATGACGGAGTTACCACTTCTGAATTAGATAATCTAGCAGCAGAAATTGCGGCAACGATGACCACAACGCACCCTGACTATGCAAAGTTGGCAGCTCGTATTTCTGTTTCAAACCTACATAAGAACACCAAGAAGTCTTTCTCTGAAACAATGGAAGATTTGTACTTGTATGTAAACCCAAGAACCGGTAAAAAAGCACCCTTACTTTCAGATGAGGTTTTTGAGGTTATCAAAAAGAATTCAGAGAAACTTGATTCTACTATTATTTATAACCGTGATTTTGGCTACGATTATTTCGGTTTTAAAACCTTGGAACGATCTTATCTTTTAAAATTAAACGGGAAAATTGCTGAACGCCCACAACACATGTTGATGCGTGTTTCTATCGGTATTCATTTAGATGACTTAGACGCTGCAATAGAAACCTATGAGTTGATGTCTAAGAAGTACTTTACGCATGCAACACCGACACTTTTCAATTCAGGTACTCCAAAACCGCAAATGTCTTCTTGCTTTTTATTAGCAATGAAAGATGATAGTATTGATGGTATTTACGATACACTAAAAAGCACAGCAAAGATTTCACAATCAGCAGGTGGTATTGGTTTGTCTATTCATAACATTCGTGCAACTGGCTCATACATTTCAGGTACAAACGGAACTTCTAACGGAATAGTTCCAATGCTTCGCGTATTCAATGATACGGCAAGATATGTAGATCAAGGTGGAGGAAAACGTAAGGGAAGCTTTGCGATTTATATGGAACCTTGGCACGCTGATATCTATGAGTTCTTAGATTTGAAAAAGAACCATGGTAAAGAAGAAATGCGTGCGCGTGATTTATTTTACGCCATGTGGATTTCTGATTTATTCATGAAAAGAGTAGAGGCTAATGAAGACTGGACTTTGATGTGCCCTAATGAATGTCCTGGGCTTTTTACAAGTCACAGTGAAGAGTTCGAGAAGTTATATTTAGGATACGAAGCAGAGGGTAAAGGACGTAAAACTGTAAAAGCGCGAGAACTTTGGGAGAAAATTTTAGAATCTCAAATCGAGACGGGTACACCTTACATGCTATATAAGGATGCAGCTAACCGTAAGAGTAATCAGAAAAATTTAGGTACAATCCGTTCTTCGAATTTATGTACTGAGATTATGGAGTATACTTCTCCAGATGAAATCGCTGTGTGTAATTTGGCTTCAATTGCTTTACCAATGTTCATTAAGAACGGTGAATTTGACCATAAAGAATTGTTTAAGGTGACTAAACGTGTTACCAAAAACCTGAATAAGGTAATCGATAGAAATTACTACCCAGTAATAGAAGCAGAGAATTCAAACATGCGTCACAGACCTATCGGTTTAGGCGTACAAGGTTTGGCTGATGCTTTTATCATGTTGCGTTTACCGTTTACTAGTGACGAGGCTAAGAAATTGAATCAGGAGATATTTGAAACACTTTACTTCGCTGCAGTTACAGCTTCTATGGAAGCTGCTATAGAAGAAGGTCCGTATTCTTCATATAAAGGTTCGCCAATTTCTAAAGGTGATTTCCAACATAATCTATGGAACATTAAAGATGAGGAATTATCCGGGCGATGGGATTGGGGTAAACTCCGTAAGGAAGTGAAGAAAAATGGAGTTCGTAACTCATTATTAGTTGCGCCAATGCCAACCGCTTCAACTTCTCAGATTCTTGGAAACAACGAATGTTTTGAACCATATACCTCTAACATCTATACAAGACGTGTACTTTCTGGGGAATTTATTGTGGTGAATAAGCACCTTTTAGAAGACTTAGTAGGGCTAGGCTTATGGAATGAGAATATGAAGCAGGAATTGATGCGTGCTAATGGATCTATTCAACATATCGAGACTATTCCGGCAGATATTAGAGAGCTTTACAAAACAGTTTGGGAGCTGAGCATGAAAGATATTATCGACATGTCTAGACACAGAGGTTATTTCATTGACCAAAGCCAGTCATTGAACTTGTTCATGGAAAATGCAAACTACTCAAAACTGACTTCGATGCATTTCTACGCTTGGAAGAGTGGTCTAAAAACGGGTATGTACTACTTACGTACCAAAGCAGCTGTTGACGCTATTAAATTTACGTTGGATAATACCAAGAAAAAGGAAGTTCCAACAAGTGTTGCTGCTGAAGCGGAAGTATTGGCAGCTACACCTGCACCTTCAGCGGAAGCGGCGAGTGCAATTCAGGTGGAAACCACCCCAGTAGCAGCGGCGCAAGCTGAAACAGATATTCAACCAATGACTCCTCAAGAAATGAAAGAGATGATTGCGCGAGCAAAAGAAGGTCAAGCGGATGATGATTGTTTAATGTGCGGATCTTAGTTTGGTTAGAAACTAAAAAGAACATTCTATAACCAAAAAAGCCCAACAGATTTCTGTTGGGCTTTTTGATTATTGTTAGTTTTTAAAATTTAAAAAAAGAGCAAAAAAATACACCGTACAAGTTTAAGGTGCATTTATATGAATTCTATAAATTTCTTATTTTTCTACGTAAGGACGCACCACTCTTGAAAAAGCGTATGCAACCACGTAAATAAGTAATATGATATAGTATTTGTCCATGCCTTTGATTCGAATATATAGTATATACGGTAATTTAACGTAAAAAGATTACGAAAATTACAAATATATGCCTAATAATTCGTTAAATAACCCAAACACTAGGCTAAACAACCGGTTTAGGGCATGAAAAAATCTTAAAAAAGAAATTTTGAGAGTGATTTAGACAAAGTTTTGTTAAAAAAACACACTCATAAATGCCTGTCTCAAATGAACTAGATTTAAATTCCAATTGAGTCGAACAGCTTTTTCCTTTTTCGGACTTGTAAAATACGTGTAAGCTACCTTTGCAAGAAGCATCAACACACAGTAGGCTAATATTGCGTATAAGTGGGACATGTATTTAGAACGGTACGGAAAAGCATTATCTTATACCGTCATTGTGCAGTATATCGAAAAGGGTCATTTTTTTCGATGAACTACATTCTAGAATGAATTTATCCGACGAACTACCGTATTTATTACCGTTCAACGATATTTTGTTTTGAACCGCTTTTGCTATATTTAAGAAAAATACTAATAAACCGCTCTTATGAAACAAAGAAAATTTACCCTCGAAGAAAAAGAGATTCCTGAAAACTGGTATAATATTGTGGCTGATATGCCAAATAAACCACTTCCTCCTTTACATCCTGGAACTTTAGAGCCGATTGGTCCAGAGGCTTTGGCTCCCTTGTTTCCAATGGCACTTATTGAACAGGAGGTTAGTACTGAAAAATGGATTTCAATTCCTGATGAGGTCCGAAATATATATTCTTTGTGGAGGCCAACCCCCTTATATCGTGCTTATGGCCTGGAAAAAGCTTTGGATACCCCAGCAAAAATATATTACAAATATGAGGGCGTTAGTCCATCTGGGTCACATAAACCCAATACAGCGGTTCCTCAAGCATATTACAGTAAACAAGAAGGTGTAAAAAAGATAACTACAGAAACTGGAGCTGGTCAATGGGGTAGTGCATTAAGTTTTGCGTGTCAACATTTCGGAATCGATTGTGACGTATATATGGTAAAGCTTTCCTATAATCATAAACCTTATCGAAAGTCAATGATGAATGCATGGGGAGCAAACGTTTTTGCTTCTCCAACAAATTTGACCGAAGCTGGTAGAAAAATTTTAGAAGGAGATCCGAACAGTCCGGGTTCGTTAGGAATTGCAATTTCAGAGGCTGTAGAGATGGCAGCTCAGCGAGAAGACACCAAGTATGCCCTAGGAAGCGTTCTTAATCACGTAAAGTTACATCAGACAGTAATTGGTCAAGAAGCCATAAAACAAATGGAGAAGGCCGGTGATATGCCTGATATTGTTATTGCTCCCTTTGGTGGAGGTTCTAATTTTGCTGGATTGGCATTTCCATTTTTGCGTTTGAATATGGATGAAGGAAGAAGCATTCGCTGTATTGCAAGTGAACCTACTTCATGCCCCAAACTGACTAGGGGAGTTTTCCGATATGATTTTGGTGATACTGGTGGAATGACGCCTTTATTACCGATGTACACTTTGGGTCATGATTTCGTTCCCGCACCAATTCACGCTGGAGGATTACGGTATCATGGAGCAGGAGTTATTGTTAGTCAATTATTGAAAGATAATTTGATTGAAGCGGTTGCTCATGATAATCTAGAAGTATTTGAGGCAGGGGTGTTATTTGCCAAAACAGAAGGTATTATTCCCGCGCCGGAAGCTACACATGGTATTGCAACAGTGATTGCAGAAGCTAATAAATGCAAAGAGGAAGGAGTTTCAAAGACCATACTTTTCAATTTGTGTGGACACGGCAACTTCGATATGAAAGCGTATGATGATTATTTCGCCGGAAATATAATAAAGCACGAGTTGTCACAAGAAGAAATCAATGCGTCTATTGCGCGATTAAATACTCCGGAGATTAATTAAGTAAAGAAGAAGTAAATAGAAAAGGCTTCCAAACGGAAGCCTTTTCTATTTCATAAAACTTATTTGAAAGATTACATGAAATTATCAACATGCTTATAGGCATCAATAACCGCCTGTTCACCTTCTTTACCTTCTTTGGAGTTTCCATGCTCCATACCTAGAATACCTGTAAAACCTTTTTCATGAATCCATTTAAAGACATTCTTATAATTGATTTCACCTGTGGTAGGTTCTTTTCTTCCTGGGTTGTCACCTATTTGAATGTAGGCGATTTCATCCCAGGTAAGTCCCATATTATGAATTAGATGGCCTTCAGTTTTTTGTAAATGATAGATGTCGTAAAGTATTTTGCATGAAGGACTATCAACACCTTTGCAAATCATATAGGTCTGGTCTGAATTCTGCAAATACAAATCTGGGGAATCAGAAAGCGGTTCAAGCACCATTATTAAACCATGAGGTTCAAAAATTTCTGCTCCTCTTTTTAGAGCCTCGATTACATTTGCATCTTGAACACCAATTGGAAGCTTTCTTTCAAACCCTCCAGGCACAACGGTCATCCATTTGGCATTGACACGTTTGGCTACTTCGACCGCTCTTTTACATCCATCCAAAAAGATATCGATATATTCCTGTTTGCCCGCGGCCAAGGTATTGGCCATATTGCCGCCTTTATCAACTACGAAAACACCCATTTCAATACCACGATCCTGCATGGTCTTCGCCATCTTTTCTTGTACCGCAACATCTCGTTTCATCATTCCGTTATCTTCAAAGGCCGTAAATCCCTGATCAGCCATAAAGTTCAACTGATCTATTGGGTCCTCGCCTACATGATGTTTGAACATACCTAAATGTGGTGCGTATTTCAAATTGAATTGATGTTTCATAGGTAGTGTCTCATTTGATGCATATGAAAAAGCCCCACCCAAGGAGAATGCTCCGCCGGTTAGGGCTGTTTTTTGTATGAAGCTCCTTCTTTTCATTCGAAAGGTTTTAAAGTGACCAAGCCTTTCCACCACTTAACTCTTGAACATCACCACAGGCAACATACTTGCCAGGTACAGGTAAATAGTTCAATACCTTTTCTCCAATATACTCAGAGGTCTTGTAACCCATTATGGTCATATTTCTCAAGTTACTTGCAAATGCATGACTAGCTACATTATCATCAAGTACAGCTTTTTTGCCCTCAGCCATTGCCGTCATATAGGCTTGGACAGCTTCCCCATTTTTAGACTCGTCTTCCTTGGAAACTTTTAGAGCAGAGGCCAGTGTTTTTTCAAGAGCTTCTACACTAACATCAGAAACTTTTTCTTCGCCAGCGTCTTTTACGGCTTTTTCCATAAAACGACCTGTAATCATTTTGATGAACCCCTGTTGTTCTTCATCTACCACTTCGTTGATAAAACGGTCAATAAAAAGGTTCACCTGGACTTCAGAAGCCGAAGGGGTATCTGTTTTGGGAAGGATGATATCCACCAATTTGGTAAGAACAGTTCCTTGGTCCTTAGTGAAGAAATCTGGTGTCCATTCCATTACAGTTTCACTTTTGCAGCTTTGCATAATGCTGACAAGCGTAGGAGTTGCCACGGTGTATCCCATAGCAAGCCCCATATTTTTGAGTGCTTTTCTTCTATCCATTATATGTTTCCTTTTTTAAGTTCTTGCGCTGCGTGATTTGCAGCTCTGGCGGTAAATGCCATGTAGGTTAATGATGGGTTTACACAGCTTGCTGAGGTCATAAAGGAACCATCGGTTACATAAACATTTTGCACATCATGTAAAGCGTTGTTTCCGTCAAGTACCGAAGTTCTTCTGTTTCGTCCCATTCGGGCCGTCCCCATTTCATGGATTCCTAAACCTAAGGCAGTTTCTCTGTCAAAAGGTTCTACATCACGCATGCCTGCTGCTGTAAGCATATCAACTGCAGACTGCATCATGTCCTTTCGCATGTTCAATTCATTATCCTTGAATTCTGCATCGAAAGTTACAGTAGGTAATCCCCATTGGTCTAATTTATCATAATCTAGCGTGAATCGATTGTCTTCATAAGGTAATACTTCTCCGAAACCACCCATGCCGAAAGTCCATCCGCCAGGTTTTAGAATTGCTTCCTTAAGTTCTGCGCCGTGAGATAGCTCAGCAACTGATTCCTCCCAATTTCCTCTTCCTGCACCACCTTGATAACCAAAACCACGTTTGTAATCGGCTCTATTGGATTCACCACCAAGATTTCTAAACCTAGGCAAATAGATTCCACCAGGTCTTCGACCACTGTAGTACTTGTCTCCAAAGCCATCAAATTTTCCTGAAGCACCGACACCTAAATGATGGTCCATAATATTTCTACCCAGTTGATCAGAATCATTGCCCATACCATTCGGAAAACGATCTGATTTTGATTGCATCAAAATAGAGGTTGAAGCAACAGCTGAAGCACATAGGAAAACGACCTTTGCTTTGAACTCAAAGGTCTCTTTAGTGAGACGGTCGATTACTTTTACTCCGGTCGCTTTCTTCGTATCTGGATCGTACATTACTTCGTGTACAATTGAATCCACTCGCATGGTCATATTCCCTGTTGCCTCGGCAGCGGGTAAGGTAGAAGACAGACTACTGAAATATGCGCCGAAAGGGCAACCTCTTATGCAACGGTTTCTGTATTGGCATCTGGTTCTTCCGTCTCCATCGAATTGCTTGTCACTATTGATATGCGCAACGCGTCCTGAAGTCATTACGCGACCATCGAAATTCTCAGCAACTTTTTCACGAACATGTTGTTCGAGGCAATTGAGCTCCAATGCCGGTTCAAACTGGCCATCCGGTAATTGAGGTAATCCCAACATCTCACCAGTTACCCCAATGTAAGATTCCACTTTATCATACCATGGTGCAATGTCCCTATAGCGAACAGGCCAATCAACGCCATGACCATCATTTGCATTAGCTTTAAAATCAATATCACTCCAGCGATAGCTATGACGACCCCACTGTAACGAACGGCCACCAACATGATACCCACGCATCCAGTCGAAGCGTTTTGTTTCATTATATGGATGTTCCAAGTCATTAACAAACCACATGTGGCTTGCTGCATTGGTTGTATATCCGGTTCTATTTTGTTTCTCTTGTTTGGCAACCATCTCTTGGGTCGGCTGACCTCCGTTGGGGAAATCCCAAGGATCCATGTTAGCCGTTTCGTAGTCATCGCGGTGTTTTACCATGCGTCCCCGCTCCAAAACCAAGGTCTTCAAACCATTCTCGCATAGTTCCTTCGCGGCCCAGCCTCCACTGATACCCGTACCTACAACAATCGCATCATACGACTCTTGTTCTTCATTGTAGTAAAATTTACTCATGTACTGAATTGTTTAGTCCCTAAATTTATTAAATTAAAAATTAATTTTCTACTTTTAAAAACTATTCTTGTTGCCTAAAACAGGGTGTTTTGTGATAATTTGTTGTACAATTCGCAATGCTATGAAATACATAATCCGCAAGAAAAATGTTAATACCCTGATAGTTAACTATTCACATTGAAGATAACAGAACTTTAGTCCGATTATAATCTAAATAAAATCAAGACCAATGAAAAGAAGAAACTTTACCCGAAATATTTTACCTGTATTAATGGTATGCGTTCTCATAGGAATGTATGCTTGTAAAGAGGACAAGAAAACGAATAATGAGGATAAGGAAGCTGTCAGTGTTGCTGAGGAAATTAATGAACCCTTTTTCAAGCTTTCACTCGCGCAATGGTCAATTAATAAAATGATTCGCAACGATAGTGTTGACCCGTATACTTTTGCTGAAAAAGCAAAGAGTTGGGGTTTTACAGGATTGGAATATGTAAGTCAGCTGTACCCGGCGGATTTGGAGAATAATCAATATTCTGATGAAGTTATGGCTGCATTTGTAAAAAAATCCAATGCTGAAGCTAAAAAGCATGGTATGCAGAATGTATTGATTATGATTGATCGTCAAGGCAATTTAGCTGTAAATGATGAAGCGGAACGCAATGAAGCTGTTGAAAACCATAAGAAATGGGTTGATGCAGCTGCCGCTATGGGTTGTCATGCAATTCGTGTGAATTTGAATGGGAGTATGGTGCCTGAAGAGTGGAAGCCAAGTGCGGTTGATGGACTCACCAAACTCTGTACCTACGCGAAAACAAAAAATATCAATGTACTCGTAGAAAATCACGGAGGTCTATCGTCAAATGGAGCATTGCATGCGGAAGTTATGAAAGCAGTCAATCTTGATAATTGTGGAACTTTACCCGATTTCGGAAATTTCTGTATCACTAGAAATGAAGATTGGAGTTGTAAAGAAGAATATGATAAATACAAAGGTGTTGCGGAATTGATGCCGCATGCCAAAGCGGTAAGTGCCAAATCAAATGATTTTGATGAAGCAGGAAACGCCATTGGAATCGATTATGTAAAAATGATGCAAATGGTAAAAGATGCTGGATATACCGGTTTCATCGGCGTTGAATACGAGGGAAGCATCCTAAGTGAGGAAGCAGGAATCAAAGCAACCAAAGATTTGATGTTAAAAGTCGCTAAGGAACTTAATTAGTCCCCAACCAAATAAATATATTTCAATTCGTGAAAGTATTTTTCAACCAATTGTTCGATTACAATTTTTACTGTAATAAAAAGTTGATCGAGACCTGTTCCGCTTTAGACGATATACCTGAAAAGAGCATATGGCTTTTCAGTCATATTCTTAATACCCATCACCGATGGAATGCCAAGTTGATGGATAAAGAAGCAGAGTATGATGTATTTCAAATCCACGAGATAAAGAATTGGGGTGATATTCATTACGAAAACCAAAGAAGTTCGTTTGAAATTACATCCAATGCCGATGATTTTGAAAAGCGTATTGATTACGAAAACGCTGAGGGGAGATTGTTTACCAATACAGTGCAGGATATCCTATTTCATATTATCAATCACTCAACACATCATCGAGGTCAGATGGCTACTGATTTTAGACAAAATGGACTCGAACCACTTCAATTGGACTACGTATTTTACAAACGATAAACAGGAAAAAGTATGAATTCTAAAGTTCGGGCACAGCTTTCTGTGATGATGTTCTTAGAATTCTTTATCTGGGGAAGTTGGTTTGTTACCATGGGGATTTATCTTCCAAATACATTGGGTAGCAGCGGGTCCGAAATATCACTTGCATATTCGACCCAATCTTGGGGGGCAATTTTAGCGCCCTTTTTCATAGGTTTGATTGCCGATCGTTATTTCAATGCAGAACGTATTTTAGGCGTACTGCATTTACTCGGAGCAGTACTTATGTATTTGCTCTATACCACCTCAGATTTTGCAGTGTTTTATCCTTTTCTACTAGCATATATGATTATGTATATGTCTACTTTGGCTTTGGTAAATTCAGTCTCCTTTAATCAGATGAAAGACCCAGCGAAAGAATTCTCATTTGTCCGTGTATTCGGAACAATAGGTTGGATAGCTGCGGGACTTCTGATTAGTTTTTTCGGATGGGATTCGCAAACGGGAATGTCGGATGGAATTCTGAGAAATACCTTTTTAATGGCGGCAATATCCTCTTCAATCTTAGGTGTTTTTAGCTTTACATTACCAAAAACACCACCTCGAGTTTATAGGTCGAAGAAAGTAACCTTATCTGAAATTCTTGGCTTGGAAGCACTTGGACTTTTAAAAGATAGAAACTTCTTAATCTTTTTTCTTGCTTCAGTATTGATTTGCATTCCGTTAGCCTTTTATTTTCAACACGCCGGACAATTTTTAGGGGAAGTCGGAGTAACCAATCCGGCAGGTAAAATGACTATTGGGCAAATCTCCGAGATTTTGTTTATGTTGTTGCTCCCCTTCTTTTTCAAGAAGTTTGGATTTAAGAATACCATTTTAGTGGCTATGCTCGCATGGGGCCTCCGCTATCTTCTATTTGCTTATGGTAATGCAGGTGAACTCACATTTCTATTATTAGGAGGAATAGCACTACACGGAATTTGCTATGACTTTTTCTTCGTCTCAGGACAGATTTATACCGATACGAAGGCAGGTTCCACCTATAAAAGCGCAGCTCAAGGATTGATTACATTAGCCACTTACGGTATAGGCATGTTAATAGGATTTTGGATTGCCGGAAAAATAACAGATACCTATCTTGTTGCAGGAGGAACTCATAATTGGGAAGCCATTTGGCTATATCCTGCAGGTTTTGCTGCTGTAGTATTACTTTTATTTGCCCTTTTGTTCAAAAATGAAAAAATCGCTTACGAATCTTAGATATTTTATATATTCATAATCCTTAAAGAAAAACATAACATTAATACATCAATTCCATGCCAAAGAAAATAAGATTAGGAGTATTAGGAGGAGGGGGAGACTCCCTCATCGGAGTATTACATCGCGTTGCAGCGCATATCAATGATAACTATGAAATCGTCGGAGGATGTTTCAATCCAGATTTCAAGGCTAACAAAGCTTTTGCAAGAGAAATAGATGTTCCCTTAAAACGAATCTATCCTGATTTTGATACACTCATAGAAGAGGAAATGAAGCTTCCTGAAAATGAACGTATTCAGGTTTGCTCAGTTCTGACACCGAACTTTTTGCATTTTCCAATGGCAAAAAAGCTATTGGATAACGGTTTTCATGTCATTTGTGAAAAACCAATGACTACTACTTTGGCCGAAGCAAAAATTTTGCAGAAAGCACACAAAAAGGCAGGAACGGTCTTTGCCTTAACGCATACATACACCGGCTATCCTATGGTACGCCAAATGCGTGAAATGATTAAAAAAGGTGCTATTGGCAAGATTCACAAAGTGGATGCGAGATACTACCAAGGTTGGATAAACACTATTATCCATGACAAGAAAAAAAGAAATTCAGTTTGGCGATTAGATCCGAAAAAAGCAGGAATCAGCTCTTGCATGGGCGATATCGGCGTCCATGCTTTTAATATGGTTGAATATACCACAGGGCTTAAAGTTAAATCACTATTGTGTGATTTCAACTATCTCTACAAGGATAATAAGATGGATGTTGATGGAACGGTTTTAATCCGTATGGATGAACACGTGAAAGGCGTTATTCGAGGCAGTCAAGTAGCAACTGGTGAGGAAAACGGATTGGCTATTGCCATTTATGGTTCTAAGGGAGCGTTCAGATGGGAACAGGAAAAGCCTAACTTCTTATACAAAATGAGTGATACGGAACCGCTTCAGGTTTATAAACCAGGTCATGCATATAATTCTAAACTTTCTTTAGACGGTACTAAGCTTCCAGCGGGTCACCCAGAAGGTATTTTTGATTCCATGGCTAATATTTATTTAGGAGCTGCGAAGGCCATTCGTGGTAAAAAGTATAACGATGGTGAATTTCCAACTATGGAAGATGGAGTTCGCGGAATGAACTTTATCGAAGCCACGGTAGAATCACATAAGAAAAAGAACACTTGGGTTAGGATGATGAAGTAATTTTCAATAAAATATGGAATAGAAAAGGCCGCTATTTAGCGGCTTTTTCTTTATAAGATATTTTTATTTTTTCCGTTCAAAAACCTTTTCAAATTCTTGACATACGATAATCATACTTTCCCGAGGAACGCGTTCGAATTGTTCTAACTCTCTTGTGTAATAATCCCAATGTACTTTTTTCCAATAAGCTAATGATTTATCTCCTTCGCCTTCAAGACGTGCATATTCTTCGGTAATACTAAAGAAAGGTTTGAGTGTTACCTTGGTTGTTTCAACAATGCATTGTGCTTTGCCTTCCCAGTCAGTTACAATAAGAAAGTCACCAATTTTAGGTAATCTTTCGTTCCTATACTGAAGTCCTAGTAAAGAATCCGAAGTAGCTTTCTTAATACCGTCTTTTACGAGTTTGGCACATGTATTCGCATCTTCTTCATTATCACAAAAATGATAAACTTTTGGGGGTTCGTGGAAGACATCTTCAAGATGATTTTTTAGATAGTCCCCCCACATGTTATTGGCTGAAGCGTTGTCCATGAAATGTTAACGTATGGCGGTTAGTTAATATTGTTAGTTTCTAAATATAAGAAGCTTTTAGGAGAACTCCCCTGTTTTAAATTGTTCTGCCGCATGGTTTGCAGCTCTGGCTGTAAATGCCATATAGGTCAATGACGGATTCACACAACTAGATGAGGTCATAAAAGCTCCATCAGTTACATAAACATTGGGTACAGAATGCACTTGATTGTTCTTATTCACAATTGAGTTTTTCGGGCTGTGTCCCATTCTTGCGCCTCCCATTTCATGAATAGCGCTTCCCGGCCCATTTTGAGTATCGTACCCATGCACATTTTCAAAACCCGCTCGTTCAAATATGGCGATAGCCTCATTGACCATATCTTTGCGCATCTTCATTTCGTTATCTTTGTAGGCAACATCAAAGTCAAGCAACGGTAACCCCCATTTGTCTTTTTTGTCTTTACTCAATCGAACTTTATTTTCATCGTAAGGTAAAACTTCACCAAAAGCGGTCATTCCAATTCGCCAGGTACCTGGTTTCAAGATTACATCCTTTAAATTTTTCCCATAAGAGGTTTCAGCAATTGCTGATGACCAATCACTCCTGCTTGCTCCACCTTGGTAACCGAATCCTCTGACATAGTCTTTGCGTTTCGTTTTTTGGTCAAGGTTTACGAATCTAGGAATATAGTATCCGTTGGGCCTTCTACCCTTATAATACTTATTTAAATAACCTGGTACATCGGCACTTGCTCCGGCCTGAAAATGATGATCCATAATACCATTGCCAAGCGCTCCTGAATCATTACCTAAACCATTAGGAAAACGCTCGCTTTTTGATTTCAATAGAATACCGACAGAGGCCATTGCCGAAGCACAAAGGAAAATAAATTTAGTCTTGAACTCCAATTTTTCATGGGTTTCCGTATCAATTACACGAACGCCGGTTGCTTTTTTAGAGGCTTCATCATAAATGATTTCATGAACAATTGAATTTGGTCGAAGGGTCATATTTCCAGTTCTTTCCGCGGCGGGTAAAGTAGAAGAATTACTACTAAAGTACCCTCCGAAAGGGCAACCTCTACTGCATCGATTCCGATATTGACAAAGTGTTCTGCCTTCTTGATCTTCAACTACTCCGGTTAAGTTCGCGCTGCGTCCTATAGTCAACAAACGACCGTCATCGAACTTTGTTTTCATTGATTTCTGAAGGTCTTGCTCCACACAATTCAGCTGCATAGGCGGTAAAAATTCTCCATCAGGAAGTTGTTTCAAGCCTAATTTTTCTCCGTTTACACCAATGTATTTTTCAACTTTATCATACCAAGGTGAAATATCCTTATAACGAATGGGCCAGTCAATACCGTGACCATCTTTTCGGTTAGCTTCGAAGTCAATTTCGCTAAAACGATACGATTGTCTTCCCCAAGTAATCGAACGCCCACCTACATGATAACCGCGCATCCAGGCAAAGGATTTGGTTTCTTCATATGGGTGGTCGACCGCATTAACGAAAAAATGGGCATTATCCTCACCAGGAGCCCATTTTCGATTTTCAGTATGAAATTTCTTTTTTTCTTTTGACGACAATTGACCTCCAAGTTTAAAATCCCAATTATCCTTATTCATAGTAGGATAATCTTCTATATGTTTTACCATGCGGCCTCTTTCCAAAACCAGAGTTTTAAGCCCCTTTTCACATAGCTCTTTAGCGGCCCAGCCCCCACTGATTCCTGTGCCAACTACAATAGCGTCGTATAAAATATCTTCCATGAAAATGGTTTAGGCGAATTTACCGGCCTTAAATTCCTTTGCAGCATGATTGGCAGCCCTAGCAGTAAATGCCATATACGTCAAGGACGGATTTACACAATTAGATGAGGTCATAAAAGCACCATCGGTAACATAAACATTAGGGACGGAATGAATCTGATTGTGCTTATTTACAATGGAATTTCTAGGACTATGGCCCATTCGGGCCCCGCCCATCTCGTGAATCCCTAACCCTGGTCCAGAAGGTTCTTCATAAGGTTCCACATCTTTGAATCCGGCAGCTTTGAACATCGCAACAATTTCCTTTTTGATATCCTTTCTCATATTCAGCTCGTTCTCTTTGAACTCTACATCGAAGTCTAACTGTGGTAAGCCCCATTTATCTTTTTCTGTTGCACTTAAAGTAACGCGGTTGTCATCATGTGGCAAGAACTCTCCAAAACCGGTAACGCCGATTTCCCAGTGACCGGGTTTTAGAACCTCTTCTTTTAAATCTTTACCATATCCCATTTCGGCAATTGAAGCTGACCAATCATTCCGGCTTGCAGTGCCTTGATAACCGAAGCCACGAAGGTATCCTTCACGTTTTGTTTTCTCATCAAGATTTACAAACCGTGGTATATAAAAACCGTTAGCTCTACGTCCTTTGTAGTATTTATCTAAATGACCCTCGACTTTGGCCCTTGCGCCTAGTTTATAGTGATGATCCATAATTCCTCTACCCAATGCGTCTGAATCATTACCCAACCCATTAGGGAATCGCTTTGATTTTGATTGCATCAAGATACCTACCGACGCCATTGCTGATGCACATAGGAATATTACCTTGGCTTTAAACTCTAGTTTTTCATGGGTTTCCGTATCAATTACCCGAACTCCAGTTGCTTTCTTAGTTTTATCATCATAGATTACTTCATGTACTATGGAATTGGCCCTTAGTGTCATATTTCCCGTACGTTCAGCGGCAGGAAGTGTGGAAGAGTTACTGCTAAAATATCCTCCGAAAGGACAGCCCCTCCAACAGCGATTTCGATTTTGACAAACCCCGCGACCTTCAAAAGTGGAATTTGGGTCAGTAATATGAGCCGTTCTACCAATGGTAATTAAACGTCCATCGTCAAATTTTTCGGCTGTAGCTTTTTTAAAATCTTCCTCAACACAGTTTAAATCCATCGGCGGTTGAAACTTCCCATCAGGTAATACATCTAAACCAAGTGCTTCCCCACTAACCCCAATATATTCTTCAACTTTATCATACCATGGCGATATATCTTTATATCGAACAGGCCAGTCTATACTCACCCCCTCTTTTTTGTTCGCTGAAAAATCTATGTCACTCCATCGGTAACTTTGACGACCCCAGGTTAAGGAACGCCCTCCGACTTGATAACCACGAATCCAGTCAAAGCGTTTGGTCTCCACATAAGGGTGTTCCAAGTCATTGACAAAAAAGTGTTTGACGTCTTCTTTGGGAGCCCAATTCACCCGTGATTGAACATGGTACTTTTTCTTGTCCTCAGCAGATAATTCTCCTTTTAAAGGATAATCCCATGGGTCATCGTGCATCGTTGGATAATCTTCAATGTGCTTTACCATTGGCCCTCTTTCGAGCACTAATGTCTTTAAACCGTTTTCACATAGTTCCTTAGCAGCCCAACCGCCACTTATACCTGTTCCGACTACAATGGCATCGTATTGTTCTTCTGGATTCATTCTAGATTTCTTATGGTTTTCTGATGGTATTCCCTATATTTATAACTTCACTTGGAAAGAAAGTACAGGGAACATTTCCTCACTAAATATAGGGTTAAATTCCCATAATTTTTAGATTCAATAACTTCTAGTAACACATAAAATGAAGACAATAAAAGGACCAGCAGTATTTTTAGCACAATTCGTAGATAGCAAAGCTCCATTCAATACCTTGGATGGAATGTGTAAATGGGCTTCTGATTTAGGTTATAAAGGCATTCAGATTCCCACTTGGGAAAGCTTTCTTATCGATTTGGATAAGGCTGCTGAAAGCCAAACCTATTGTGATGAGCTGAAAGGGAAAGTCAATTCGTACGGACTGGAAATCACGGAACTTTCAACGCACCTTCAGGGTCAATTGGTGGCGGTACACCCTGCATACGATTTAATGTTCGATAATTTTGCTCCTGATAATGTGAAGAACAATCCGAAAGCAAGAACGGAATGGGCAGTGGATGTTGTCAAGAAAGCCGCTACGGCCAGTCGAAGATTGGGTATCACAGCTCATGCTACTTTTTCAGGTGCTTTGCTCTGGCATACCTGGCATCCATGGCCACAGAGACCTGCGGGATTAGTAGAAATGGGCTTCGAAGAATTGGCCAAACGTTGGATGCCAATTTTAAATCATTTTGATGAAGAGGGAGTTGATGTTTGTTATGAAATTCACCCAGGTGAAGATTTACATGATGGCGATACTTTCGAACGATTTTTGGAAGCCACAGGAAATCATAAACGGGTAAATATTCTTTACGATCCAAGTCATTTCGTTTTACAACAGTTGGATTATATTGAATATATTGACCACTACCATGAGTTCATAAAATCATTCCACGTCAAAGATTCAGAATTCAACCCAACTGGGAAAAAAGGTGCTTTTGGAGGCTATAATGATTGGGGAGACCGTGCAGGACGTTATCGTTCCTTGGGTGACGGTCAAATCGATTTCAAAACCATTTTTTCAAAGTTGACACAATACGGATGTGATGTTTGGGCGGTAATGGAATGGGAGTGTTGTATTAAAAGTCCGGAGCAAGGAGCACGCGAAGGGGCGATTTTCATCCAAGATCATATAATTGAAGCGACAGAGAAGACCTTTGATGATTTCGCTGGAGCGGATGTGGATAAAGACATGCTAAGAAAAATACTAGGAACATAGTAATAACTAAATATAGACCACCAATGAAAAAACTTCTATTTACAGCACTTTTGACTAGCCTAGTCATCGGATGCAAAGAAAAAGCAAAAGGGGTTGAGGAAAAAGCTTCTAATGCAATGGCCAAAACTGAAATGGAAGTTCCGCAAAATGAATGGAAGGTTCTTTTTAATGGTAAAACCTTTGATGGTTGGCACGAATATAGAAAGGAAGGGGTTTCGGAACAATGGAAAATAGAAGATGGCGCTATGGTTTTCTATCCCCCAAAAGAAAGAAATGGTGAAAGCTACAATTTGGTTTCAGATAACGAGTATACTGATTTTGTACTTTCTATAGAGTGGCGAATCGCGGAAGCTGGAAATAGTGGTATTTTTTGGGGTGTAAAGGAGTTGCCAGAGTTAGGGCAACCTTACGAAACAGGACCAGAGATTCAGGTGCTTGACAACGATAAACACCCCGATGGTAAAAATGGAACGAGCCATCAAGCAGGAGCGTTGTATGATATGGTCTCACCTTCAGAAGATGTTACCAAAGCCATTGGGGAATGGAATCTATGTGAGATTACCATTAACCATAAAACGAACATGGGAATCGTTGTGCTCAATGAGGTTGAAGTTGTGAATTTTCCGGTAAATAATCCCGAATGGGGAGAAATGGTTTCGAAATCAAAATTTGCCGATTGGGAACATTTTGCCAAGTACACAACTGGCAAAATAGGAGTGCAAGATCATGGTGATGTTGTGGCCTATAGAAACATCAAAATAAAAGAGTTATAAGTAACCTGAAATAAGTTCAACAATGAAAAAATTATATATCCTAGGAGTTCTATCTATTGCTCTATTTTCATGTCAAGAAAAGATAAAGGAAGAGGTGGGTGAGACTTCTACCGAGGTTAAAGATGAGGTTATAATTCATGAAGAGTACACTAAACCAGAACCAACTGAACCAGAAGGAACGGAGTACTACGAACCTAAAGTACCTGTTGTTGGTCCAGCTACCAACGGAAAAGTTCCGAGTGATGCGATTGTTCTTTTTGATGGAAGTTCTTTGGATGGTTGGATGACTGTTCAAGACAGCACAGCTGCTAAATGGCATATCAACAAAGACGGAAGTATGACCGTTGCTGATAAAACAGGAAATATCAGAACCAAGCAGGAATTTGGAGATGTTCAATTGCATATCGAATGGAGTTCACCAGCTGAGGTGCAGAGAGATGGACAAAACCGAGGGAATAGCGGAGTTTTTCTTAACGGAATTTATGAGGTCCAGGTTCTGGATAATAACGATAATGACACTTACGTCAACGGACAGGTAGCCTCAATTTATAAACAACATACTCCTTTGGCCATGGCTTCAGTGCCTTCAGGAGAATGGAATACTTATGAGATCATTTATCATTCACCCGAATTTAATGCTGAGGGCGGTAAAATCAAGTCTGGAACTCTGACAGTTATTCATAATGGAGTTTTAGTTCAAGACCATGTAGAAATAAAAGGAACTACACCTTACATCGGTTGGCCTAAAAACCCTGCTCATGGTAAAGGTCCTTTAATGCTACAAGATCATGGTGACAATAGTCGCGTGAGCTATCGCAATATTTGGGTACGGGAGTTATAACATGACTATTCTTGCTTTCATGAAAACCAGTACCTTTGCCAAAATCTAAAATGACTTTATGATTCAATCAATGACCGGTTTCGGGAAGCATGTAATACAACTTCCGTCTAAAAAAATCACCGTTGAACTTAAATCTCTCAATAGTAAGAACTTAGACTTAAATGCACGGATGCCCTCAGCGTATCGCGAAAAGGAATTGGAGCTTCGGAAAATAATTGCAAGTTCCTTAGTGCGAGGTAAGGTAGATTTTGGGTTGTATGTAGAAACTACAGGTGGAGAAACTTCTGCGCAGATTAATGAAGAGGTTGTCACGACTTATATGAAACAATTGGGTGCAATTGCCGAGGGTGATGATTTACGTTTGCTTGAGATGGCTCTTCGGATGCCTGATGCGATGAAGACCGAACGAGAAGATATCGATGAAAAGGAGTACAAGGCGATTCAATTGGCTTTGAAAGAAGCCCTTTCTGAAATCAATATTTTTCGTTCTGAAGAGGGAAATGTACTTGAGAAAGATTTTATAGATAGAATCAAAAACCTAGAAGGATTGCTTGCCAAAGTGATTGAAATGGATCCAGATAGACAAGCAGATGTACGTGAACGTTTAGACAAAGCGGTAGCGGATATCAAAGCTGATGTAGATGCTAATCGTTTCGAACAAGAGCTGATTTATTACTTAGAAAAGTATGATATCACTGAAGAGAAAGTTCGTTTGGCAAATCATTTGGATTACTTTGATAAAACTTTAAAATCTGATGATTCTAATGGTAAAAAGTTAGGCTTTATATCCCAAGAAATCGGACGGGAAATCAATACTATAGGTTCAAAGGCGAACTATGCCCCCATGCAACAATTGGTGGTGCAAATGAAAGACGAACTAGAGAAGATTAAAGAACAAATGTTGAATGTACTCTAATGAAAGGTGGAAAACTGATTATTTTTTCGGCTCCTTCAGGAAGTGGTAAAACAACTATTGTTAGGCATCTTCTAAAGCAATCTGAATTGAATTTGGCCTTCTCGGTTTCAGCAACATCTAGACCAAGAAGAGGTAAAGAAAAAGAAGGAGAACACTACTATTTTATTACCGTTTCTGAATTCAAACAACATATTAAGAAAGATGATTTTCTAGAATGGGAAGAAGTCTATCGTGATAATTTTTACGGAACCCTCAAAAGTGAAGTTGAACGACTTTGGGCGGAAGGCAAGAATGTTATTTTTGATATTGATGTGGCAGGTGGACTTAGAATTAAGAAGAAGTTTCCAAAAGAAACCTTAGCAGTTTTTGTAAAACCCCCAAGTGTTGATGAATTAAAGATTCGATTGAAAAAGCGCAGCACTGAAAGTGATGACAAGATAAACATGCGTATTGCCAAAGCTTCCGTTGAGCTCGCAACTGCTCCTCAATTCGATAAAGTCATAAAGAATTACGATTTAGATACCGCCTTGAACGAAGCGCATGAACTTGTTGCTGAGTTTGTGGGAGTTAACCAAACAGAGTAGATTCCCGCCTATGCGGGAATGAAAATAAATTTCCTATTAATGAAAAAAATAGGTCTTTACTTCGGAACATTTAATCCCATTCACATTGGTCACATGGTCATTGCCAATCATATGGTCGAGTTTTCCGATTTGGATGAGGTTTGGTTCGTCGTCACACCCCAAAGTCCGTTTAAGACGAAGAAAACCTTGTTAGATAATCATCACCGTTATCAAATGGTATTTGAGGCAACGAAGGACTTTCCAAAGTTAAAACCCAGTAAAATAGAATTTGATTTGCCTCAACCGAACTATACTATTAATACCCTGGTACATTTGGATGAGCAGTATGGCAAAGAATATCATTTTTGCCTTATTATGGGTGAGGATAATTTAAAAGGTTTCCATAAGTGGAAGAATTTCGAGGCTATTTTGGAGAATTACGACCTCTATGTGTATCCACGAATTTCAGAAGGAAAAGTCGCACATCAATTCAAAGAACATCCGAAGATACATCAAGTGAATGCGCCAATTATGGAGGTTTCGTCAACCTTTATCCGAAAGAACCATGCTGCTGGTAAAAACATCAGAACCATGCTTCCGGATGCAGTTTGGAACTATATGGATGAGATGAATTTTTATCGGTAGAATTATTCATCCATAGTTACCCATCGAAATCGAATCTTCTTATAGTCATCCGTTTCGTAGATTACTCCCAAAGTATTTTCATTAAGTTTTACCATATCTGAATAGGCAGATGAGCCATCATGGATTTTGAAGAGCGATTGCCAAGTTTCCGATTCATCATAACTTGCCATTACGATTAAATCAAGTCTTTTATCTCTATGAGAAGGAGTTGAAAAGAGCAGCACGTTTTTACTAGCTTCTTTTTCAGAACTCCATCGAAGCAAGGCTGATTGTACAACTGGACTTGGAAATCTATCGGATTCTACAACGGCATCTGAAAAGCTGAGTCCACCATCAGAACTGTAGGTCTCCCCACGATTCTTTTCTAAGGAACCTCCATTTTGGTCACGTGTGTTGACATAGATTCGACCGTCTGTTAATTCAATAATAGTAGTTTCATTGGCCAAGACTTCATCCTTTAGATTTTTGTCGACCGCCCCAATATTCCAAGATTCACCCTTGTCATCTGAGTAAACGAGTGCCATTGTGTAGACCTTATTTCCTTTTCCAATGCTTATCGCCACTGGGGCAATCAATCGACCCTTATGGGAACCATATTTTAATTCAACACCATGAACTGGGCCCAAAGCATGCCAACGCCAATGTTTTCGTTTTACCTGTCTGGTGATTTCCTTGGGAGTTTCCCAGGTTTCACCATTATCTGTAGAAGATGTTACGTAAGCTTTTCGTTCTTCTTCAGGTCCGTAATCTTTGTTCAATACATCATATTCACTCAAGGAAGTTGTATTGAAAAGCAGCACGACCCTATTCTCTGAAGCGACAAAAATAGGAACGGGATTTTGAACGGCCAGTGTATCTTGGTCGTATAATAAATTCAAGGGTTCCCAAGTCTTTCCATTGTCAAAAGAGCGTCGATATACCAAATCGATATCACCAAAATCACTAGTAGAATTCTTCCGCCCCTCAGCAAATGCAATCAAAGCGTTATTCGATTTGATTAGTGATGGAATTCGAAAAGAGAAATAATCTTGAAGTCCTGAATAAAAAGGAATTGATGTATTTGTAGAGTCTTGTGAAAGGTCATTAAATGAAGGATTTTTTACAGTTTGAGCATTCAATATGATGCAAAAAAAACCGAAGACAGCTAACAAAAATGATTTTCTCATGATGAGTCAAATAACTTGCTGGAAAGTACGTCATTTGACCGATAATATCGATTGTCTATTGAATACCCTCTTGATACTCCTCAACAAATTCTTGAATTGGAGTGTCGTCAATAAAAACATTGTCCAAAACTGCAGTGCCGTCTTTTACAAATACCAAACCATAGCAGATTTTTGTTGTGTCGACTTGTGCTTCCCGAACTGAAATTTCAGCATCATATGCTTTGTTTTCATTCATATAAAAGCGATCAAAGGGTAAGTCAAAATTCACCCTGTTATTGCGGTTGTATCTGCTTTCGGCAATGACATAATCGTCTGAAGTATCCATCAAAGTTTTGCTTACGTGTTTTACTGCCGCAAAACCCGCTGCATCGGTTTTCAAGTACACAAAAACGTTGCCGCTGAAATCGTCCCAACCTTCTTCATCTGTCGCAAAAGAATCCATCTCATAGTTTAAAACAATGAATTTGCCTCGAAAAGGGTCTGAGGGGTCGATGGGTTGTGTTTTAAACTTGTAAGCTGTTCCTGTGTGAAGGGTATCCTCTTGTTGGTATATCATTTGGGCAGGAACGAATAATTGGACAGCAAACAGAAGAAACAGCAGAGTGATGTATATAGATTTATTCATGGGTTTGAGTATTTGAAGTTGAATTAAGAGCGGCTTTACGCTGCTTTTTTATCAAAAGGTAATTGGCGAAAAAGAAACCGGCGCCAACGGCTATAAATAGGATTCCCCGAAAGATAAAATCGAGATTTGTATCGAAGAACCTACAAATAATTAATGCTGTAATAATTAGTAAGCCATAATTTAATATTCCGTAACTGGACTTGTTAATTCCAATACGAACTGCGAAAATACCTAAGGCAGCAACCAAAAGATTCGTTGCGACAATGCCGTAAACGGAACCTATACCTCTAGTCAGGTATAGCAAACCTATAATCATAAAGGCGTATTGAAATAGATTGAAACCTTGCACCTGTTTTTTCAAATGTAAATAGGCCAAAGTGGCAATACCTGCAATAAATAGGATAATGGTAATCAACACATCGCTTCCGTGGTAGGTTTCTTTGATTGCATCTTTCCAGAACCATTCAAAGGTGAGAATGGTTAAAAGAAATATGGTACCTAATGAACCAATAATGGTAAAACCATTTCTTCTTAGTTTTTGATTTTTGAATATTGATAGTTGACCAAGGTTATAAAACAATCCGAAGAGCCCTATGTACATTAAAAGTAGTAATGTGTCACCATTTGTAAAAGTGCCAAGTACAATGACCAGACTTAGTGGTAGAAGCCAATTTATTATTCCTGTAATATTGGTTTCTGCCTTTTGTCTTTGTAGCATCATATAATAGGGAATGACCCAAGCAAATAAAACTAAATACAGCCAAGGGGTATGACCAATGCTACTAAATGAGTATCCGGAATAACAAGCGTACCAAGTGGCAAGTACTAGATGGATAATTACAGCCAAGTTTGATCTCATCAAATATATCAATGGTGCTGTGATTACTGTCCATACCAACAGGAAATCACTCAAATCACCTGGAATATTATATATCTGACTGACCAATGATATGGTCGCACCAACAGCTAAAATTAAGAAGGTAGCCGAAGACTCAATCCAGGTTGTGCTTTTCTTTTTGATTAAACTAAACCCACACGCGATTTGACCAATCAGAAGCGGTAAAAAAGCAAAAGAGGTTTTTATGTTTCGAGGCATATCATCCCAGTTGTGGGCGATGATAAGAATGATGCCCAAACCGCTTAACAATGCCCCTAAAACACCAAAAATGGTAAAGAGGCGATTCGGTTTGCTTTCATCTTTTGTATGATAGAAAGCCGTAATCTTTTGAGCGGTTTCCGAATTGATGATATCAGCTTCCAAAAGCTCGGCAAGCTGCCTTTCAAGTTTTGAATTCATTTAATGGTATTTTTAGAATAACGTATTAAGAATTTCGGAATTGCATTTTAACAGTTCTGTAGGATTAAATACAAGCCTGTCTGGTGAATCAAACAGGCTTGTAGTAGCTAAATTATTTCTCTTCAACGCTATCCAAATATTGAATATCACGTGTATTTTTTTGTACAGCAACTGCCGCAAAAAGACTCAAGGTAAATGACATGCCATAGAATCCTTTTTCACTAAGGTCTAAATCGGCATTCCATAATCCAATCACTAGAAGCGTGACAGAAGTAAGTGTTGTGAACCAACTAATACCATAATACATATCGGAAACTTGAATTCCCTCTTGACGGTCACGAACACTTTTTTGGACGGATACTACCGAGAAAAGTCCGAAAAGTAGAATAGTAAAGTAGTAGCCTTTTTCATTCAGTTGCATGTGCGCATTCCAAAGACCAATACAATAAGATACCATTCCTATAAGCACCGCCATCCATGAGGCGGATACAAACGCGGAAGTTGGCCTTCCTGTAAACTCTTCAATTTTCTTGATTTCCTTTTTTTCATTAAATGTTGAATTTTCCATTTTAATTTGATTTAGAAATTTCGATTATTTAGGGCAAAGATGGGGGAGAATGCCTAGATATGAAATACAATATTCCCAAAAAACTTACGATTAAATAATATAATTAAATCATATATTTCCTATATTTATTGATATAATAATAAAATTTACTTATGTTTTAATGTATGGAATAATTGCTATATTAAATACACTTACTACCGATGAGAAGCAAGAATTCGTTCTTCAATTGCGACGAAGGAACCGCCGGACAGATACCAAAAATGAAAAGCTTTTTAAACTTATCGACTCGGGAAAGACAAAGGATTTAGACATACAACTGTATGGTAAGCCTTCTCGCAATGCCTTTCATGCACTATGCAAAAGGCTTCAGGATAATTTGATTGATTTTGTTGCCAGCAAGAGCTTTGCGGGTGAGACATCTGAAGAACTTGAAATCTTGAAACTGCTTTTAGCGAGTCGTATCTTCTTTGAAAAGAAGCTGAACAAGCTTGCGTTTAAAACTTTGGAAAATGCGGAGCGGATGGCCATTCCCCTGGACTTATATTCAATCCTTAATGAAATTTACCATACTAAGATTCAATATGCACATTTGAATACGAATTGGGTGCTAAAGGAAATCATCGAAACTTCTGAAAATAATATGATGTTATTTCGACAAGAATTTCATTTGAACAGAGCCTACGCGGTTATCAAATCAAGATTGAAGAATACCGAGCATAGTTCAGTATCGGATATTATTCAAAACACCTTTTCTGAATTCCATATAGAAGTTAATGAAGCCCTTACTTATAAATCACTATTCCAGTTAATGGAGTTGACTGCAACAGCGGCAAAAGCACAAAGTGATTTTTATGCGATTTCTCCTTTTATGCTAGAACTTTACGATATTGTGGATAAGAAAAGCAGTCTTAAAAACAAACATCGCTTTTATCATTTAAGTATTCTGAATTTACTGGCGATAACTCAGTTCAGAAATAAAAAGTTTGAAGCTTCAATGCGTTTTACCAAGGAAATGGAGCAAGAGATGCGAAAAGAAAACAATACCTACTATAAACGTTTCGAGGAGAAGTTAGTTACTCTTAAAGCTTTGAACTACAATTACACTGGAGAACATGTAAAAGCACTTTCTATATTAAAAGATTTTAAAAGCGATTCTCTGGATTTAAAACTCCTCATTGCAATGTGTTTATTTCAGCAAGATGAGTTTTCGGGGTCTTATCAAATCATTAAAAATCTGAGTCATACGGATACTTGGTATGAGAAAAAAATGGGATGGGTTTGGGTAGTAAAAAAGAATCTTATCGAGATTTTATTACTAACGGAGTTGGATAAGTTAGACCTTGTTCTCGTGCGTCTACAGCAGTTCAAACGTAAGTTCTCAAAATTGCTCCAAAACAAGGGAGAAGAACGCGTTTTAGCATTCGTAAAGTTGATTAGCAGATATTATGAGAATCCGAACCAAGTAACCAGTCGCGTGTTCAAGAATGAAGTAGAAAATTCATTTGAATGGATAGGTAAAGAACAAGAAGACATTTTTGTAATGAGCTTTTATGCCTGGTTAAAGGCTAAAATGGAAGAAAAGAATCTATACCATACTACTATAGAATTGGTAACTTAAAAAGGATTTTTGGGTTGATTCTCTAAAAACGTTTCAGCCCATTCAAAGGCCGACTCTAGGTTGTCAAATACATGAATGGGACGTTTCATAAAAAGACGTTCTAAGTTGGCAAGCATACGTCTGCGTCTATTAGTGGCGACAATGGCCAGGGCCTTAAAATTAGGAAACATACTTGCAGCCTCATAGTAGCCTGTAGGATCTATTGAATAGGAATGAAGTCGGTGTGATATGTAAACAAAGTTTTCAGCATACCCGAATATCTGGGCGCCTTCCTGCAAGGGTTCTACGGCGGTCTCAAAAGTTACGTGAACTCCCTCTTTCACCTCTCCAACAACCATATTTGAGTAATACTCAAACTTTCCGATTTTGGTTTCTAGGGTAGATAATACCTTTCTATTTATTTTTGTCGTTGTGCCCATTATCACTTAAAAGTTAAACAATATAACCTTATAAGTCCAGTATTAGTTCAGGAAAAAGTCGAAAAACCAGATTTTCGTTGAACGCTATCAAATTTTCGGTAACTGAAATTTTTCTTGTGAGAAAAACCGCAACCTTCACTGACAATATCGAGGAATTATTATTCCAGATACGTGCTTTTTGTCAAAACATCGGTGCCCAAGTATTTGTCATCTTTGTTGTAATACCATGCTCGGATTTTTGGCATTTTGATTCCTGAGACTTCTTCTTCCCCAGTGAGAAGAATATATTCTCCGTCCGGTTTGGATTCGTCGCGAAAGAATTGATATACTTCCATGGCATAGGTTTTTGGGTCAAAATAAAAATACCAAATATCACCCCCAACCTCTTCTTCATAAGTGACTTTTAAAACCATATATTCCTTGCCCTTGAACGTTTTCTTTTGGGTTTTAGGGTCTATAATGGTTCCTGGGTCTTTTAATTTCATGGGTAATCCATAGAGATAGGTATAGTAGTTTTTATACATATTTGCCCGCTCGCACGTCAGCCTATGCTTCTTTTTATCTTCTTCAGAAACCGTAGCATTTCCGTTCAGCATTAATTTACATTCTCCTTTTTCCAAGACTTGTTTTAAGACAACACCATCTTTTTCAGAGATGAGTTGAAAATACTCTCCAGAGAGATTTAATACGATATCACTAATACGCTCTTTTCCGTCAGGAGTACTCATAGTAACACCAAAGTTCCCTTTAAAAGAAGACCAAGAATTATTTGGGTCGTGATATGAAATAGCTTTGTCAAGGAGTTCTTCGCCTGAAAGAAGTTGGGCGCTCAATGATGAACTAATACTTAGAATACCAGCAATAGCAATAATTAATTTTTTCATGACAGGTTGTTTATATGCTACCGGCATTGACGTGCCCATCATAAGTTTCAAGTAGACTCATGGTGGCTTTCAACAAATCTTTGGTTTCCAATAAAAGACTGAAGTAAAGTGCTGTATTTTTCGGACTCGATTCATCAGCTCTTGTCCGTTCAATCTGCTTCGTTATTTTTTGATCTAAAGTATGTAATAACTGATCCTTATTTATAATGATTTCCGTAAGCTGGTCATAGGCTTTGGTATCGAAAATTGTTTTTATTTCGGTGAACAATTCATCGATAAACAAGTCGGTTTCCTTTAGGTCCTTGATTTGATTGAAACGTAACTTTTTGTGATTGTTGTTTACATGCTTGTAGCTGGCCTTTGAAATGTATTCCAAAGATTGGGTCATATCCTGCAAATAGCTTAAAGCCGTTATATAAAAGTTACTTGCACCAACACTGGAATCATCTAAATTCTTGATGAAATAGAAAATATTGCCACGGAGGTCTTCTACTTCGTTGTTCAATTTGGCAATTCCCTTTTTACTCTTTTTAAGTCGGTCAATATCGTGTTTGGAAAGTCCGTCAATCGCTTGCGTATATATCTTATTCGCTCTATTGATAGTCAAAGAAACGTTAGAGGAACTTTCTTCTATAAGCTCAATAATGGAATTACTCTCTGATTTTTGAAGCTTCTCTTCTAATTTCGTTTCCTTCATTTTCTTGTTATGTGAGAGGTAGTTTCTACCAATCAATAAAAAGGCAATGACCAATAGCACCCCGATAGCCCAAATACCACCTAAATGTATGATATATGCAATGATTGCGGCGGCAGTAAAGGCGCTAATTGCGGTAAAGAACCATCCGCCGATAACATTAAGCACCCCAGCAACGCGATAAACTGCACTTTCAGGGCCCCAAGCACGATCAGCCAAAGAAGTACCCATCGCGACCATAAAGGTTACATATGTGGTCGATAGTGGAAGTTTCATTGAGGTTGCAATTGAAATAAGTACGCTAGCTACCATAAGGTTAACAGCTGCCCTAACCAAGTCGAAAGCCGGAAGGTCTTGTACTCTGCTTTTAGGAATATAGGTATACGGTTTTTCAAAGCAGGAATCAATTTTAGCCACAAGCGATTTTGGAAGGATTTCCCCGAGGTTCTCTGAAGCTTGAATGGTCAATTTGACAATCTGTCTCGATAGAAAGTTCGGTTGAAAACGCTCATCACCTTCATCTTGACGGGAAAGATCCACACTGGTTTTGACCACATTCTTTGCTTTCGAAGAAAACCAAAGCGTTATTACCATAATAACTCCCGAAGCCAATAGAAGTAGAGTAGGAGTGCGAACCGGTTGATTCTCCATGGTATAATTGGCAGCTTCAACACCGGAGGCCGACCAAGAATTAAACCATTCCAATGCAGCTAACGGAACACCTATAAAATTGACCAAATCATTTCCTGCAAAGGCCATGGCTAAAGCGAAGGTTCCTAAAACAATGATTAGCGTGTATATGTTTATTTTGAAAAAACTGCTTACCAGCCACGAAAATAATGTCCAGATAACGAAATTCCCCAAAAGAAAAATCTCTGGATTTTCACCGATATAACCCAATATTTCAGGACTAAAAATTGAAGCACTTTTTAAACCTTTTACAATGATAAAATAGATGATTGATGTGATAGCAAAACCACCGAACAAAGCGCCGACCCATTTAGGTCTTTCATTGAATTTAAAAGAAATAAGAATTCTTGAAACAAATTGGATAAGGGCACCTATAGTAAAGGCAACAACTACCGAAAGTAATATGCCTAGTATAATTTCGGTCGCCTTCTCAGTATTGATGTAGTTTGATAATTCGGAAAATCCACCTCCAGAACTGGAAATCTTTACCAATGAAATAGCCACTGCGGCACCTAAGAGTTCGAAAACAATGGAAACGGTTGTAGAGGTTGGCATTCCCAGAGTATTGAAAAAGTCAAGGAGCAAAATATCGGTAATCATTACCGCCATAAAGATGATCATGATTTCGGCGAAGACGAATTCGGAGGGATTGAAAATACCCTTTCTAGCTACCTCCATCATACCGCTGGAGGACATTGCTCCAAAAGCAATTCCTACACTTGCGACAATCATAATTGTTTTGAAGGAAATGGCCTTAGAACCAATAGCCGAATTCAAAAAATTAACAGCATCATTACTAACCCCTACTACCAAGTCGGTAATGGCTAGCACGGCTAGCGCGATAATCATAAAAAGGTAAATGTTCTCTCCCACTAAATCTGTAATAATTGGTCAGAAATTGGTCAATCACAAAAGTGCTACTATAATTCAGTTTATACGTTAATTTAATGTTATGAAATTGATTCAAGGCGTAAAAAAGCTGAGAAATCGCTTTTTAGAATTCACGGACTCTAAATTTGGAAAATCCCCTTGAAATATTAGCTATTACGGCTATTTTTTTAAAGCGTTTTATACGAAAAGCATATTTGAAACGTTATCAATGTAAATTTAATGTTAAGCAAAAGTTCATTTAACGTAAATTTTTTAGTACATTTGTATCATAATAGAATTTAAATATCATGAAAAAGACCCTCTTACTCCTTGTTATACTATTTGTATCCGCAGCTTCTTTTGCACAAACAAAGCCGGAGATGAAACTAAATAAAGAAACGAATCTAATTGAAGCTACATATTTCCATGCCAATGGAGAAGTCAGTCAGAAAGGTACGTTCAACCTAGAAAAACAACTTCACGGTGAGTGGATGAGTTTTAACGAAAAGGGTGAAACTATCTCAGTAGGTTCATATACCAGTGGTGTAAAAACCGGAAAGTGGTTGTTTTGGGCCAATGATATATTGAAAGAGGTCGAGTATAGTAATAATGCTATTGCAGCTGTAAATGAAACTAAAAATACTGAAGGGATCGTTAGTAGAAACTAAACGTATTTTATTCTATAGAAAAGCGGTCAACTTGTACAAGTTGACCGCTTTTTTACTTTATAGGGTTGAAAATTATTTTCTCAGTGTATCTTCTTTTAATACCGCATCCATTCCTTCAACATCATCAAAATTAATCTGCATGGGTGATACCTCGGAATACACCTCTGTGATTTCATTGCTTTTGACTACGACTTCTATTTCTTGGGTTTCATAACCTGCATAACTCACTACCAAAGTATGTATGCCTGGATTAAGCTCAGAAATTTCAAAATTACCATGAAAATTGGTCTGGAAACTGGTATCAGCTCCTTTCAATTGAACATTTGCAAAAAGCATTGGTTCGTTATTCATTGCTTTGTCAGCAACGGTACCGCGAATTGCCCCTTGATTTTGAGAAAAGGCTGCTGCTGTGAATAAGAAAAAGCAAAATGCAAAGAAGTTTTTCATGTTTCGATTTATCATTATTACAAAATAACGTTGGGAATGTAAAGTTTGGGTTAAGTGCAGATTAATTATGCGTAACAAAATAGTTAACAAATCAACATCAAAAAGAAAGCCCCTCAGCAATGCGGGGCTTTCAGTGGTATTTAATTAAGCTCTAGTATCCTATAGCCCAATCAAACATAATTCATATCCTTAGTTACGCGTCCATCCACCGTTCCAAGAACTGTAATCAGCTCCAGTTCCATTTCCGATTCCTGTGAAGAATTCAGCTTCTCCAAAGGTATCGCCAGTATCATTTTTAAGGTTTACTGTAACATCGTCAAAAGATATGTTAGTAACACCTGTATCACCATCAAGAACGCCCTGACCTGTCGGACTGTCGGCACCATCACTATCTAAATCAAAACCTTCGGCAAAACCTGATAGCAATACATTGGTAAAAAGTGCTCTAGTTCCTGCTCTTAGTCGGATAGCTTCATTCTCATTAGAAGAACCATTTCCGTTAATGGTAATATTGTTGATAGTAGGAGCAGACCAGAATAATGGGTCTGAATTGTTTCCTATATCAGTGTTGAAACCATCACCTTCAATTCCTTTATCGTGTGCTTGTCTGTGTTCAACATATACATTAGTTAAGGTTCCTGTGAAACCTTCTGTCCAGTCGATAGAATCATCCTGAGCACCAATAACAGATACAAATGATGCGTTTACAGTTCCTCCAAAAAACTCAACGCCATCATCTTTTCCTTCAAATGCTTGTATGTATTCGATAGTTGTTCCATTACCGACACCATAGAAAGAAAATCCATTGTTCTCTGAAGATGCGTCTGCTGCACCACCGGAGTATTCGATACGTAAATATTTGAGAATTCCTGAATTATCATCTGCTGCGCTTCCGCCATAAGGTAAACCACCAATTTCAGAGGTAGATGTCGCATCACCACCGGTAACAGAATTGATAGGCGCTTTCCCTAAAACGATAAGACCGCCCCAGTCTCCAGGGTTTGGTGTTGCTGAATCAGAAGTAAAAACGATAGGGTTTGTTGATGTACCCTCTGCCATGATTTTTCCACCTTGCATTACCGCAACATAGACATCAGCACCTGTAGTAGCTCGTATTACAGCACCTGGTTCGATATTTAGTGTAAATCCTTCAGGGACGATTAATGCACTGGTCAATTTATATTCCGTTCCCGTGGTTAAGGTTAGGTCTTCAGAAAGGGTTCCTCCAATTTCATTACTATCTGGAGTTGTCGGATTTGTAGGGTTTCCACCTTCTTGATTAATAATAACATCTGCTGTATCATCAGCAGCACAACCAACCAATAGAATTGTTAATGTAAAAAAACCTAAAAGAAACTTGCTTGTTTTCATGGAGTAGTAATTTATTATTTGTGATTATTAGAATTTATATTTGAATTGAAACCCGATATTGAGTCCTCTTTTGAAACTTGAGAGCGTAACGTCTCCTCCTTCAACTTCCCGTACTCTCTCTATAGTTGGGTTTAGAAGATTTTTGAAACTTGCGTTAAGCTCCATCTTTTCATTAATGTTGTTTTTCCATACAAAATCAAGGGTGGGAACTGCTTTTTCTATAATATTTCCGAGTTGACCCGAACCCAACGCATCTATACGGTCAGAGAAATAAGAGAAGACCAAGTTGGCAACAGGCTTATACGAGCCGAAGGTTGGGCGATAGCTTAAATCTGCATTTAATAATAAAGGTGAGGCCCCTTGCAATTGGTCCGATTCTCTGTCAAATGTTGTTGAGAAAACACCATTGCTCCCTTTCAAATCTTGTTTGGTATATGTATATGTTGCGTTGATACCTGTTGATAAAACACTTTGCTCATCAGCATCAGTAATCAAGGCTTTGCGCACCTCAAATTCAAAACCGAGTACTTGTGCTTGATCTCCTGTTCTAAAGAAACGTTGTGTTCCTGTAGCATCGTTGGCTACTACCAAGTTAACAGGGTCGTTAATCGCTTTAGCAAAAGCTGCAACCGATAAAAGTTCGCTTGGTTTCATAAACCACTCGTACTTTATATCAACGTTATATATTCTAGAAAACGCTGGGTCGTTCAATAGATTAGGGTTACCTCCGATACGTTGTGTGACATCTTCATAAACAAATGGTGCAACTTCTTTAAATTCCGGATTTGAAACCGTACTACTAAATGAGAATCGAAGGTTTTGATCTTCGTTCAAGGCGTATTTCACATTTAAACTTGGAAGGATGAAAAATTCGCTAGCGTCTCTTGCCCCTGGATCAGTAGCAGGTAAATTAATCACATCATAGGTGATATCTTGATTAAACTTCTCTAAACGTATACCCGGTACAAATGATAGCTTATCACTGATTTTGTAAACAGCATCGGTGTAAAAAGCATGTACATTTAAATTTCCTTCATATGTATTTTCGAATCTGCCCGGTAAGTTTGTGTTACCTAATCCGTTTTGCGGGTCAAGGCCATTGAATACTACTGTATTGAAAACCGTACCTAAGTTTTCTTGAGTAAAAACACCATCTAAATTCCTTACGTCTCCAACGGGAGTATTGGGCTGTATGAAATCATATCCGTAACGGATATTTTCGAATGTTCTTTGTTTCGAACGACCGTTATAACCGAAGTTGAATTTCAATTTTTCCGATATATCATAAGAGAGGTTGATACGAGCATTCAGCTCACTATCCTCGATATCTTGAAAATAGCGTTGGTTATCATAAGCTATGTTACTGAAGAAAAAACCGTTAGTAGATTCGTCATTATCCAGTTCAAGGTCATAACGTTCAACAGAGATACGTTTACGATCTGGTTGGCGTGCTAGAACATTGTTGTAACCAACTCCCCAGTCCAATTTTAATTTTTCGCTCAGGGTACTAGTTCCAAGAAGTTGATTTACAAAAATCATGTCCTGACTGAATTGTACGTTAGATTGGTAGAAACCACGGTCTGTATCTAGAATCGCATCACGATTGCTACCTAAGCCCTTGGTTCCAAAATAGGAAACCTCATCTGTAGCGTCATTTATGAAAAGTGAGTTGTATTTTACCTTGTGTTTATCATTGATACGATAAACAATGTTCGCCATAGCCGTTGTATTTCTTCCATATTCGTATTGTTCTGAGTTTGGAAAACGTTTCTTTTCAACGGTTGTATAATCTACTGCAGGACCTTCACGGAATTCGAAAGAGTTTCCGAATGAGGCGGTTGCAAACACACTTAATCGTGAGGCATCACCTATATTCCAAGACTTTCCGCTAGCAAAGCTTCCTGAAACACCTGTATTTCCTTCAGAGGAAATAGCATCAACTCCATGAGACAGCAATACTGCATACGGATTGTTTCTATATCTATTGTAGAATCCAAAATAACCCGTGCCTTCACTTTTTACAAAATCAGTTCCGACAGCATTTGTGTTTACAGTAGTTCCAAGATCTACATCAAGAAAGAAGTCACCTGTATGTTCTTTAGCGGTTATGTCAACATTACCAGCAGCAAAATCTCCATAGAAATTGGCTGCATGAGTTTTACTCACCCCAACGTTTTGAATGACGTCAGAGGAAAACAAGTTCAAATCGATATTCTTCTTTTCGATATTATTTGATGGTACTGGAAGACCATTATACGTCGTATTTAAATACCTGTCACCAAGACCACGAACATAAACATTACCTCCACCTTCTTGTTTTGACACCCCAGAAATTTTGTTCACAGCAGCTGCTGCGTCACTAATTCCTTTGAATGACAATTCTTGCGCGCCAATACTTTCCTTTACAATTGTGGCATTTTTTTGATCTAACAACAAGGCAGCTTCAGATTCTTTTTTTGTTGTGCCTGTGCCTACAAACTCTTCGAGTTCCACACCTGCGGCCGCAGATAGACCGACATCAACCGTAGTAGATTTGCCAGCTTCGACAACAACATCGGCTTTAGTAATGGTTTCATAGCCCAAGAAACTGTAAACAACGGTGTAAGTTCCTGGGTCTAAATTTGCGATTTCGTAAAGACCGTCAAAATCCGAGGTAGTTCCTTTAGTTGTGCCTTCGATAAGAATATTTGCAAAAGCTAATGGGTCATTATTAAAATCTGTGTCCGTTAGCTTTCCCACAATACTTCCTGTTTCTTGTGCAGTAATTTGAGCAGTGGCGAGCAACAGCAAGCCAATTAAAAGTTTTCTCATTTTTGTTTTACTATGTTTGATTTTAAATACCGCTGCAAAAAAACTATACACTTGTAAAAGTCGGGTTACCCATATGTTAAAAGTGTATTGTAAAAGGGTTATCTAAACGTTACTATATTACCTAAATGTTAAGGAGTTCTTGGTGCGCCTAATGTTTATGGGTACTGGCAAATTTTGGTATCTTGCGGGCTATTAAAACAAAACCATGAACTGGGAACAACTTCTCTCTTTAAAACGCTTTGGCGACACACATAAAAGACTCCGAAAAGAACAAGATGAAATCCGATTAGGGTTTGAAGTGGACTACGATCGTATCATTTTTTCCTCGGCTTTTCGAAGTCTACAGGACAAGACTCAGGTGATTCCCCTCTCCAAAACCGATTTTGTTCATACACGTCTGACGCATAGTTTAGAAGTATCGGTTGTCGGCAGGAGTTTAGGTCGAATCGCTGGTAAAATGTTACTTGAGAAACATCCACATTTGCAGGAAATGCACGGCTATCGTTTTAATGATTTCGGAGCTAGTGTTGCTGCTGCGGCATTGGCGCATGATATCGGAAATCCGCCATTTGGCCATAGTGGTGAAAAGGCCATAGGAGAGTATTTTGCAACAGGAGCTGGTCAGAAGTACGAGGAGCAATTGACGGATAAAGAATGGCAAGATATTATTGATTTCGAAGGAAATGCCAACGGATTTAAATTGCTAACGGAAACTCGGGAAGGAGTTGAAGGCGGATTGCGATTGAGTTACGCGACCTTGGGTGCTTTTATGAAGTACCCGAAGGAATCGCTCCCTAAAAAACCGACCAAGCATATCGCGGATAAGAAGTTTGGTTTCTTTCAATCGGAAAAAGAGAGTTTCAAAGAAGTAGCTGATGAACTTGGACTGTTACAAACACGTTCAGGAAAAGATATAAGCTTTTCAAGGCATCCGTTGACCTATTTGGTAGAAGCAGCTGACGATATTTGTTACACCATTATTGATTTCGAGGATGGAATTAATCTTGGATTGATTTCCGAAGATTATGCCTTGGAATATTTAATCAAACTGGTAAAAGACAGTATAAATACCAATAAGTATAATTCCTTAAAATATAAAGAAGACCGGTTAAGCTACTTACGCGCATTGGCTATAAATACATTAATTCAAGATGCTATCGATGTCTTTATCAAGAACGAGGAGGCGATTTTGGATGGTACCTTCGCTGTTTCCTTAATGGATAAAAGTAAGTATGAAGCGCAGATTACCGATATCATTTCTTTGAGTGTAGAAAAGATATATGAATCGCAAGAAGTCATTGAAAAGGAGATAGCGGGCTATAAAATCATTTCCGATATCTTGGACGTATATATCACGGCCTTAGTGCGAGAGAAAGAAGGGCAGGCTTCAAACTATGATGGTTTAATGCTTAGCACACTTCCAGAGTTTTATAGACGGACTGATATTTCTATTTATCAGATTTTATTGAATTCCTGTTGCTATGTGGCTAGTCTTTCTGATAGTGCCGCGGTGCATATTCATAATAAAATTATGGGGAAACAACTTTAAAAGTTATATGCCACTCCAACCCCTAAGAGCTGTTTGAACTGTAATTTAGGACGCCCTTCATTAATAACTTCTCCTGCCTCGTTTTTCAACGCATCGAATAAAATATCATCGTCATAAATAATATGTGTGCCTAAATTGGTGACGATATACTTATTGACTTTTAGGTTTACATTGAGTTCCCAATCTATATCGATGTTCCCAAAACTTCTGATATAGTCCGTATAGAGGTTTAGCCGATGTTTTAGGGCGATGTTCTCCATAAGCTGGGTTTCCCAATCATTGGTGATTAAAAAGCCCACTTCGAGAAAAAGGTTTTTACCACGTTCGACGATATTACCATCAGGGTCTAGTACTGCTTTTTCTACTCCAAATGCTCCTTTATCCGCCAACTCTTGATCTAAAACGAAGGTGGCTTTTTGAGTAATTGGCGAGATGTAAATGTTTAATTTCTGTCCTTTTGATATGTACGAGGTACCTGCACCCAAGAAAAAATAACCCGGACTCATAACCCTAGAAATAGGAGTTTCTCGATCAGGATATTTAAAACCATCAGTGTATTGGGTATTGAAATTTGCCTTCACCGAATAGTACCAATTACTAATCGTATCCCGGCGATACCCGACTGTAGAACTTATTCGAATAGCATCATCGGTTTTTCTTATTTTTTGACCTTCCTGAAGATTAATGCCGTAGCGAGTTTCCAAAATGTTGTTCCACTGAAAATACCTGAACTTATAGTTTCGTTCAAAACGGGCATTTGCCTGGGCTGCGATGGAGTTATTACCCCCGGCATTCCAATTGATGAAAGCAGCTTGACTAAAATTGAGACCAATTAGGTTTACACTTTGCCAGAATGTTGGCACCTCAAATTTCTTTTGAATCTCAGATAGAGGTTTGGTTTTTTTGAATGAAATGGTCGTATTCATAATGTTAACCGGCTCCGCTGTTTGTTTGACCCTTGGTTGTGTTCTTCTAATTACAATGGTATCTATTCGCATGCTATCGCGCAATATTGGAGCAACGATGGTAGAATCTGGCATCAAAGGATTAGGAATGCTATCTTGGGAATAGCCCAATTGAACAGCTAGAAAGAGTATGAAAAAAAAGTTTTGGGGTTTCATTATTTCAAAGTTCATCTAGTATAGATTTTAGTCTTGCCTTTACAGATATTTGGTCAAGTCCAACAAGTTGATACAATTCTTCTACGGTACCATGTTCAATAAACACATCATCAATTCCTAGAATATGGATGGGATTCGTAAAATGTTTTTCATTGGCATATTCTAATAAAGCACTGCCAAATCCACCAGTTTTACATCCATCTTCTATGGTTATGATTTGCTCATAGCTGGTAAATATCGAATCCAATTGTCTTTTATCCAAAGGTTTGATAAAACGCATATTGTAATGTCCGATTTCTCCTAAATGATTTGTTTCTTCAAGTAATCCTGATATCATATTTCCGATATGTCCGACTGACAAAACAACAATTCGTGTACCTTTTTTTAATTCTTCGGAAGAGCCAATTTCAATTTTTTCAAAAGGAGTTTTCCATTCTTGAAGTACACCGCTACCTCTAGGATATCGTATTGCAATCGGATGTTCTAAACCAAGTTGTGCGGTAAACATGATATTCCGCAACTCGATTTCATTCATGGGTGCGAAAATAATAAGATTAGGAATACATCTTAAATACGCAATGTCATAAACACCGTGATGTGTTGCCCCATCTTGTCCGACCAGTCCTGAGCGATCTAAACAGAAAATTACAGGTAGGTTTTGCAAGGCCACATCATGAATTACCTGATCATACGCCCGTTGTAAAAAAGTGGAGTAAACGTTGCAAAAAGGTACTAGGCCTTCCGCTGCCATTCCTGCTGCCATAGTAACGGCATGCTGTTCAGCAATACCAACATCGAAAGCACGATCCGGAATTTCCTCCATCATATATTTTAGGGAGCTCCCTGTAGGCATAGCCGGAGTAATTCCCACAATATTTTCGTTCTGCTTAGCTAGTTCTACTATCGTATGACCAAAGACATCTTGATATTTTGAGGGCTGCTGCCCGAGAGATTTTTTATGTAATTCTCCAGTTTTTTTATCGAATTTGCCGGGGGCATGGTAGGTTACCTGATTTTCTTCAGCCTGTCTTAAACCTTTCCCTTTGGTAGTAATTACATGTAAAAGTTTTGGGCCTGAAATAGATTTTAGTCGTTTTAGTTCGGTTAATAGGGCATTTAAGTCGTGGCCATTAATAGGTCCCGAATAATCAAAATTTAGACATTCGAAAATATTCTCATCCTTAGCAGTACCTTTCTTTACGTTGGTCAAGTACTTTTTTAGGGCACCGACGCTAGGGTCGATTCCAATGGCGTTATCATTTAGAATTACCAATACATTTGCATCGGTTACACCCATATGGTTTAGACCTTCAAAGGCCATTCCACTGGCAATAGATGCATCCCCAATTACCGCGATATGTTGCTTGCTAGAATCTCCTTTTAACTGAGATGCAATCGCCATCCCTAGAATAGCTGAAATGGAAGTAGAGCTATGGCCAGTTCCAAAATCATCGAATTCGCTTTCGCTCATTTTAGGGAAGCCGCTAATTCCGCCCAGTTGCCGATTTGATTCAAAAATTTCTTTTCTACCTGTTAAGATTTTATGCCCGTAGGCTTGATGGCCTACATCCCAAATAAGTTTATCATTCGGAGTATCAAAAATATAGTGAAGAGCAATAGTCAGTTCAACGACCCCCAAACTAGCTCCCAAATGCCCCTCTTTAGTAGCTACGATATCGATAATGAATTCGCGAAGTTCTTGGGCGAGTAGCAATAGTTCGCCGGCATTTAATTTGCGAAGGTCCTTAGGAGATTCTATTTTATTAAGAATATGTTGAGACACCTTTGAAAAATTGAAGCTACAAAGCTACGGCTTTTCCTTGTTTGATGATTGTTAATTGCGGCTTCACAACAAACCTTGCTCCTTTTGTACTAGTAAATTCCTTTTGAACGTTACTAACAATCAACCAATCAATAACATAAACATGAAAACTATTTTAAGAACTGCATTGATAGCAGGATTAATACTTACGACATCTTGCGGCAAGGAAACCGCAAACACTATAGCCGATATTTTTGATGAAGAAGTTGAAGAACTAGAGAGCACAGCTTTGGACATAGAAAATGTAACGGATAATGTATTAATTGAAGGGGCAACAAAAATGGAAGGTGCGCCCCCAACTCCAAATGGAGCAATTTCTTTAGACCTTTCGAATACAAGTAAATCTGCATTGTTAAATGAAGGCTTTGATATAGCTTTTAGTTCTGATGGAGACGTTACTGGGGCCTATATTCAATTCAAATCAATAGAGGGAAATATTTCAGATGCTTATTTTGATGTAAAACTTGAGAGCAATAATTCAAACAAGAATGACAAATCTTTACGGAGGAGAAGGTTTAAAAAACCCGCAGCAAGTTTGAAAGGACTTAAAACAGATGAGGCTATTTTTGATATCGACTTTAACTCAACAATTGAGCCAGGTAAATTCTGTTATGAAATATGTGTTTACGATGTAGAAGGAAATATAAGTAACCCACAAGAGGTCTGCGTTACAGTTGAAAGTTGGGGAGGTAGTTCAAAAATAGAAGGAAAGTGGAATCTATTCAAAGAAGTTGATATTTTTGGTGGGCAATCTACTACAACGTTAGTTGGTGAGCAAGATTGCAGTGGAGATGAAGTTTTCAATTGTAACAACGGGGGGTCTTTTACTGCGGATTATTGGTGCTATTTGACGAATAGTTCTTCATTTACTTTCAAAGCTGATGGAACTTTTGAATACACAAATGACGACTATAGCAAAGAAATAAGGTTTAACGAATCAAAAGAATCCTGCGAAGCCCTTTACGATGAAGTCGAAAGTACCGAAATAACAAACGGTAATTGGGCATATGTAGAAGATACCAATGAATTGATTTTAATTATGTCTAAGGATGTTTATACTGTGAATGGTGAAACAGAAACATCAACTTATCAACCCGGTGAGGGAGCAATTTTTGCGGAGATTGGGATTTTTCTCATTGATGATGTTATAAGACTAGGCCCAGGAGAAGAAAGTTCAGAAAATTCATATTATCGAAAGTAATCTTCAAAAAAATAATATAAAAACCCTTTGTTTATCAAAGGGTTTTTTGTGCCAAAACAATTATTCCATACTATTGTAAATTAATTTTCCGAAATGGTTTTACCCTACGACGACACCTACTTTATGAAAAGGGCCCTGCAAGAGGCGGAAGCTGCCTTTGAAAAAGGGGAAGTGCCTATTGGCGCGGTCATCGTAGTGCAGGACCGAATTATAGCCCGAGCACATAACCTTACTGAACAATTGAATGATGTAACGGCACATGCCGAAATGCAGGCGATTACTGCTGCAGCGAATTTCTTAGGAGGTAAATACTTGAAAGATTGCACCCTTTATGTGACTTTGGAACCCTGTCAAATGTGTGCTGGTGCTTTATACTGGAGTCAAATCTCAAAAATAGTATACGCCGCGGAAGACCCACAACGTGGCTGTGGTGCAATGGGAACAAGACTTCATCCAAAAACTAAGATTGTACGAGGTGTTTTGGAAAATGAAGCTTCTGACTTACTAAAGCGATTCTTCGTCCAAAAACGGAATTAAAATTAAGAATCCTTTGATTTTCTAGGCGGTTTCCCCTGCATTTTCCGAACATTCTCATCCGTCAACATATAGTCTTTGAAATCCCTGCTTTTACTTTCCTTATATAGAAAGAGGGGCATAGCCACTAGAAAGAGACCTGCAGTTCCGGAGCCAATATATTTATTTGCGAGCATTTCTTGGGAGTCATCCAAAGTGAAACCATAAATGATTGCACCAAAAGAGGCAAGAACAACCAGCGTAATAAAATGCTTAAGTTTCATGTTACTAATACATTTGGACTATAAACCCTGCTAAAGCCAGGAAAGCACATAAGGGAATAAAGTATTTCGTATCTGATTTTGCAAATTTGGTCATTTTTATCTTCTTAAGAAGCCCCACATATTTAAAATCTCCAATTACACGAAGTAAAAATATGGAAGGTAAAATCCAACCGGCATATAAGGGCAGCCAACTCGGTAGTTTAGCAGTAAAGACTTCAATTCGGATCATATAAAACAAAGAAAAAAATAAAAGTCCAATGCCAACGATTATAGTGGCAATTATTGGCGGTTTTAGTGCTTGAATACTTTCGTCATTTGTTGGTATTGCAGCATCAATTCCCCATTTTCCACCGAATGCCCAATAGAAATGTATAGCGGAAAGAAAAAGAAAAATAACAGCCAATGTGGCTCCAAGAACAAAAACCATAATACCTATTTATTGCGTAAAATTAATCAATTCCCTACGATAGGCGGTCAATAATTTGGACTTTGAAACGAAGCCATAGTACTTTCCATCTTTGATAACTGGAAGGTTCCAGGCATTGCTGTCTTGAAATTTTTTCATGACCTGTTGCATACTATCTTTTCCATGGAAAATATATTCAGGTGCTGAATGCATGAAAGTTGAAACCGTAGTAGTTCGATATAATGTAGTTTCAAACATAAACTCCCGAATATCATCTAGTAACACAATGCCAACCAAAGCCTCGTTCTCATCTATAACAGGAAATAAATTTCGCGTAGATTGTGATACCGCTTCGTGCAACATTTCTCCTAAAAACATGGTAGGTGATACCGTTTTGAAGTTCTGTTCTATTACATCATCTAATTGCATTACGGTTAAAACATTTTCGTCTTTATCGTGGGTTAACAAAGCCCCCTGCTCTGCCAATTCGCGAGTGTAAATGTTATGCTTGATGGCATTTTTTGTGATGAGATAAGATATGGCCGCCGTAATCATCAAGGGAACAAAAAGTTCATAACCTCCTGTGATTTCCGCTATCAAGAAGATTGCCGTTAAAGGGGCATGAAGTACCCCCGCAATCAATCCTGCCATGCCGATTAAGGTGAAATTACTTTCGGAGACTGCGAATCCTAATCCTAAATTGTTAATGACTTTGGCGACAACATTTCCTAAGGCACTTCCCATTACCATAGTCGGAATGAAAATTCCTCCTGCTCCACCAGCGGCAAAAGTGGTGGTCATTGCAATTGCCTTAAAAACAGTGATTCCGAAGAGAAGGGCAATCACGACCCAAATATTATTCATATAATCATCAAATGGGGTAGAACCTAGTGCTGAAAGATGGTTTCCATCTAAAAGATTACTTATGAAACTAAAACCCTCACCGTAAAGAGGCGGTATGAAATAGAGCATGATTCCTATGGCAAGTCCACCAACAAGGAGTTTGTATTTCGGACTTTTCAAAGGTTCAAAAAGTTTAAGAATCCCAAAGTACATTTTGGTAAAATAGATGGATGCAAATGCCGTTCCAACCCCTAATAAAATATAGAATAGGGTGTCTTTTACTTCAAAACTATCTGTAAGTCTAAAATCAAAGAGAACCTCATTCCCCAGAAAAAAGTAGGAGGTAAGCACTCCAGATACTGAGGCCAACAAAAGTGGCATTACGGAAAGCATGGTAAAGTCAATACTAAAAATCTCGACCGCAAAAATGATGGCTGCAATAGGAGATTGAAAAATAGATGCTACCGCTCCTGCAGATGCACAGGCAATGAGTAAAGAGCGCGTTTTTGAATTCAAATGAAGCACACGACCTAAATTGGAACTTATTGCGGAACCTGATTTTACAGCGGGTCCGAGTAGCCCAACTGACCCTCCAAAACCAACAGTAAGTGGGGCGGTGATTAGTGGTGTATAGATTTTCTTTAAGTCCATGATTCCCTTCTTTTTGCTTAATGCAAATAAGATGGAGGAAACCGCATGTTCTAGCTTTTCTTTGTGCACGAACTTTACATAGAGAAACACTAAAGCGAGACCTATAATCGGGAGTATGAAATACAATTGATTACTTGAAAAGACGATACCACTTTCAAGCGAGGATTGAATAAAATAAGTAAGGTTTTTTAGAGTCACGGAAGCAAGCCCAGCTAAGAGACCAACACAAACGGCTAAAATATGCGTAAAAGTTTTGTTGGAGATGTTTTTATACCGCCACTTTAAGAATTTGGTAAAGAGTTTTTGTACTCGGGTTGGCATTTAGGATGTTTGCGTATTTAAAAGTAGTAAAAATCGAGAGAGCAGAATTTATCTTATTCCAAAAGCACTTTTCTCAAATCTTCTAAATCCTCCAAATATAGTTGGCGAAGTGTTTCCACATAATCCCTATTATTATAGAACCCTGCATTGAAATCAATAATAGCATCTTTAATCAAAGCTTTTGCTTCTGCTACGTCGTCATCTTTTAGAATCAAAGCTTTATAATATTTAGCATCAGCCGATTGTTTGAAGTAGTGAATAATTTTATCAAAATTTTCGAGGGCCTTTATGGTATTTCCTGATTCGTAATATGCAATTCCACGATATAAAAAAGCTTCCAATTCAACCCAATCTTCGCCGCTATCTTCGGTTTCCTTAGCGATATGTTTATCCCAATAAGCGATAGAATGTTCATAATCTTTTAATCCTAAGTAAGCGATTCCGCGCCAAAAATCCACGCTATGGCCTTGTGGGTAATCGATGTAATCGGTTAGGGTATCTGAAGCATTAAAATCAGCAATGGCTTTTTCATAGTCACGATAAAACCATAAATAAAGATAGCCTCGCCATGGTCGCCAAGTTGCTGCATCTTTTTCAACCGCTTTATCGAAAATAGGCTTCCATTTATGGGGCATTCCGCGCTTCAAGTAGGCTACGGAAAGCTCCCTAATGGCTTCTGCGTAGGTAGTGTCCAATGCAATTGCCTCTTCGATTCTTTTCATGCTCTCCGGAGAACCTTGAAGCATATTTTCTCCAGATTTATATACTTTTTCTGCCTCTGCTCTATAATCGGTTTCTTTATGTACCGTTGTTGTTTCCTTACATGAGAAAATCAACATAAAACCGAATATACTAAGGTAAAATTTCAACGACTTCCCCATTTTCAATTTTATAAATGATATACATGTATAAGTCACGTGTTTCCCTTGTTTTTAAAGAATTCCAGTTTTCTTTCCTTAGCGTCAACTTTGAGAGTTCATTGACCAAATCTTTATTCAAAGTAGTTACTTCGAGCACCGTGTTCAATGGATTGATTTCATAATCACCTATATCACCTTTACAATTGATGAGGAACCTGAAGTTTAAATAACCATCGTCATCATAGTCTTTCCCAGAGAAGTTGTTTTGAATGAAACTTTTAAAGGCTGGCTTTCCACCTTTGTATATATATGGCGCTGTACTATGATAAAAACCGACGGGAAGCTTATCACTACAACGTTCAAAATTTTCAGAAACATCAGGGTTTGCCGAATCTAGGTAACCAATATGACCTTTATGGATTCTATCAAAGCTATTTTGATAATTCGGAAGTAGCATTTCAAATCCGAATACTAGGCAAATTGTAATCCCAACTAAAATAATTGTTCCTATTTTGGAGATTTTTATTTTTGACATGTAGGGAAGTTAAAAATAAAATCTTAGGAAACCCAAGAATTGATGATTATGGGATGTGTAGAACTTAGATGTCCAGTTTCAAATTCAATTCCTTCAACTGCTCCTTGTCTATTGGAGCTGGCGCATCAATCATTACATCACGCCCACTATTGTTTTTTGGGAAGGCTATAAAATCGCGAATGGTTTCTTGTCCACCCAGAATGGCAACCAATCTATCTAAACCAAAGGCAATCCCTCCATGAGGTGGTGCTCCATATTGAAAAGCATCCATCAAGAAACCAAATTGTGCTTTCGCTTCTTCGGGAGTGAAACCAAGGTGCTTGAACATGGTACTTTGAATTTCTTTATCGTGAATACGAATTGAGCCTCCGCCGATTTCGTTTCCGTTTAAAACTAAATCATAGGCATTTGCTCTCACTGCTCCTGGGTCAGAATCTAAAAGCTCAAGTTGACCAGGTTTTGGAGAGGTAAATGGATGGTGCATGGCATGATAATGGCCTGTCTCCTCATCCAACTCCAGCAATGGAAAATCAATAACCCATAGAGGTGCGAACTCCTCAGGGTTTCTTAAACCTAAACGTTCTGCCAATTCCATTCGCAAAGCACTTAGTTGCGTTCTTACTTTGTTTTGGTCTCCGGAAAGTACGCAGATTAAATCTCCTGCTTTTGCGCCTGTAACGTCTGCCCATTTGGCCAAGTCTTCTTGGTCATAAAATTTGTCGACAGATGATTTAAAGCTTCCATCATCATTACATCTTGAATAGACCATTCCCAAGGCTCCGACTTGTGGTCGTTTTACCCAGTCAGTAAGTTTGTCGATTTCTTTTCGGGTGTATGAATTCCCTCCTGGGACAGCTATCCCAACTACCAATTCCGCGGAATTGAAAACATTGAAATCTTTGTGCTGTGCTACTTCGTTTAACTCGCCAAATTCCATTCCGAAGCGAATGTCTGGTTTGTCATTTCCGAAGCGTTTCATGGCTTCGTCAAAGGTTATTCTTGGGAATGACTCGATGTCAACTCCTTTGATTTCCTTCAAGAGATGTTTCGTCAATCCTTCAAAAGCATTTAGAATATCTTCCTGCTCTACAAATGCCATTTCACAGTCGATCTGCGTGAATTCTGGCTGACGGTCAGCTCGTAAATCTTCATCTCTAAAACATTTTACAATCTGAAAATATTTGTCCAAACCACCGACCATAAGCAATTGCTTAAATGTCTGTGGCGATTGCGGTAGCGCATAAAATTGACCCTCGTTCATACGGCTTGGCACTACAAAATCACGGGCTCCTTCTGGGGTTGATTTTATTAAAACAGGAGTCTCCACCTCGATAAAACCTTCTTCCGAAAGATACTTTCGAACCTCAATAGCTACTTTCGACCTAAATATCAAATTCTCTTTTACAGGATTTCTTCGGATGTCTAAATAACGATATTTCATACGAATATCTTCACCACCATCAGTTTCATCTTCAATGGTAAAAGGAGGTGTTTTAGATTCATTCAAAACAATAACCTCTTCCACCAAAACTTCAATATTTCCTGTCGGGATGTTTGGATTTTTTGAGGCTCTTTGAATCACCTCACCATTCACTTGAACTACAAATTCACGACCCAAGCTTCTAGCTTGCTCCAATAGTTTTGAAGAGGTACGGTCTTCATCAAAAACCAGTTGTGTAATACCATAACGATCACGTAAATCTACCCATGCGACAAAGCCTTTATCTCTGGTTTTATGTACCCAGCCTGATAAAGTTACTTTTTGATTGATATGTGATTCGCGCAATTCTCCGCAATTATGGCTTCTGTACATGATTTTATTTCTTTTTGAAGCGACAAATTTAAGAAGTATTTATCTTGGTTTTATTTGTTTGCTTTAATAATTAAAAATGAAGTCAAGATAAAAGTTGGTTTTGATAAGATACCGGTTAATTAAAATGATATTTAACTTTTAGGTAATTAAGGAGCTAGAGTCATTAAAAAGTAAGAAAAAATTATAGAATAAAAGAGGCAATGCCTCGTTAGTAAAGGATAGATGTCAAATGAATTCCAAATTCTTAATTGACAAGTTTTAAGAATTCAAGAAAATTACTATTAATGCCATTTACAGGTTCCCACCCAGCGATTATTACCCCACTATTAAAATCCCGCATTTTATCCGTTTCAGGATTGATTATGGGTAGCATGGTACCCGATTTCGAGTTCTTTATACGTCTTGAAGCAGAAGTCATTCATGGGCACTCCATTTTGCCCATGTTTTGGTTGAATGTTCCCACTGCTATTTTAACCATTACACTTTATCATTTGATTGTAAGAAATCAACTTATTTTACATCTACCGCCTTTTTTTCGCTCACGATTTACACCTTTTTTGACTTTTAATTGGCTTGTGTATTTGAAGTTGAACTATTTTAAGATTATTGTTTCAATTTTGATTGGTAATATTAGTCATCTGGTGTGGGATTCTTTTACCCATAAAAATGGTTTTTTTGTTGAGCTTTTACCCTTAATGAAGTACACCTACTTTCAAATACCGTTATTTCATATTCTACAATATGCTTTTAGCCTTTTTGGGGCTTGGGCAATTATTCATTTCATTTCTAAGATGAAACGATTTACAGTAAAGACTCAAACTACTAAAATTGAATTTAGTGTTTATTGGCTGCTAGTCATTGTGACTACCATTGCCTTGTATTTTTTTAGATATGATGCTGCAGATTATTCGACGTTTACAAATCGCATCGTATTCCTATGTGCTGGGTTTTTGTTAGGACTACTTATTTCATCAAGTTTGTTTATCCTAAATAAACCTGAAAATAAGGTTACGAAATTGACTCGTAATTTTTTAAAATAAAAGCTCAAACCAGAGGTCTGAGCTTATTAGTTGCTAATCAGAAGTGCCAGTCTTGGGCAAAACTTCATATTCCTCGTTTGGTTTTATGAGTTCTTCTCCCAGATTCATTTCAGGTTTTCTCCACCTTCGAACTTTTGTTTTTATTCGATAAGTTATATTAAAAAGTACGGGTACAATAATCAAGGTCAAGAAAGTAGCCACGATAAGTCCGAATATCACCGTCCAAGCCAATGGCCCCCAGAAAACAACATTATCACCTCCAAAATAAATTTTAGGGTTAAACTCCGTAACCAATGATGCGAAATCAATATTCAATCCTATGGCTAAAGGAATTAGCCCAAGTACAGTTGTAATGGCCGTTAATATTACTGGTCGTAACCTCGCCTTCCCCGCTTTGGTTATTACTTTGGTAACATCTTTCATAGATAATAAATCTTTATCATCAAGGTCTAGTTTTACCTTTTTACGGTCGATGAGAATTTGGGTATAATCCAAGAGAACAACACCATTGTTTACCACGATTCCCGCAAGGGAAATAATACCCATCATCGTCATCATAATAACGAAAGACCAGCCTGTTATCATCAGTCCACCGAAAACTCCTATGAAACTCAAGAAGATGGCAATCATTATGATTAGGGGTTTTGAAATCCCTCCGAATTGGAAAATCAATATGAGCATAATTAATGCTAGGCCTCCGAAAAAAGCACCTACCAAAAAGTTTAACTGTTTGTTTTGCTCTTCGATTTCGCCGGTATAATCTACTTTTACGGTGTCAGGTATGCCTTTGAAATTTTCCATTTCTTTGATGACATTGCCTACTACTTCTGCAGGGTTTCCACCGGCGGTAAGTCCAGAGTAGACGGTAACAACACGATTACCATTGCGATGTTTAATAGAGCTAAAGCCAGATGAATTTCTCTGTGATGCTACTGCAGAAACTGGAATCTCTTTAATTTGCCCAGAAGCTTGGTCTCTGAAAATGATGTTTTGATTAAAGAGTGCATTTTTATCAAAACGCAAGTCGCTATTAAAACGAACATTGATGTCGTAATCTTCACCATCTTGTTTGAACACACCTGCTTTTTCGCCAAATAGTGAACGTCGTAACTGATTTCCAACTTGCCCCACAGCAACACCTAGCTCTCCCGCTTTTTGTCTATCAACTACTACTTGCATTGAGGGCTTGCTCTTGTTTACGTTAATCTTCAATTCTTCAATAAAGGGAATATTCTTGCCATTCAAATAATTGCGAATATCTTCTGCCGTTGCAATTAATTCATCATAGTCTTTGCCTTGTATTTCAATGTTTACAGGGTATCCTGCTGGAGGACCTTCATTGAGTTTTTCAACCGAAATGGAAACTCCTGGATAGATACCTGTCAGGTCTTTTTGAATTGCTCCGCGGAGTTCTTCGGTATCTAATCCGTTTCGGTATTTAAATTCCCGCATTGAAACGGTTACTTTTCCACGATGTGGCATTTCAGAAGACGAGCCACCATCCGTTTGTGGGTTACCAGCACCTTCACCAACTTGTGATACTGCAGATTCTACCAAGTAATTGTAATCGGCATCCCTTTTATACTTCTCACGGGCTACAACCTTGTAAACCCTATCTTCAATGGCCTTGGTAATTGTATTTGTTTTCTCGATGGATGTGCCTTCTGGATATTCAATATACACATATACTTCATTCGGACTGTTCTCTGGAAAGAACTCAATTTTGGTTCTTCCTGAGCCTATCGACATCCCAAACAACATAAAGGTAACCAATAGTAGTACGACAGTGACTCCAAAGTACCAATACACATTTCCACCGCGTAATGCATGTTTAATTCGACGTTCATACCAATCTTCAAAACGCGGCATTATCTTGTTCTGAAAACTGTTGGCCAATCCTTTGATAACATATTTATAGGCCCATAGCATGAGCGCTGTAAAAATCATGACTGTGCCCAATCCTCTAGCAGGCCCTCCAACGAAAAGTATTAGTAACCCAAGACCCCCAACGATAGCTGATGTTCTAATGAGACCTTTACGACTAATCTCTTTGTCACCAATTTCCATATACTGGGAAACAAGCATCGAATTCATAAATAGAGCCACAAATAGCGATGAACCTAACACAACAGACAGTGTAACTGGGAAATAAATCATGAACTGACCGAAAAGTCCAGGCCATAATCCGAGAGGGACAAAGGCGGCAACAGTAGTCACTGTTGATATGATAATAGGTACTGCAATTTCTCCAATACCTTTTTTAGCAGCCTCGGTTCTTGATATTCCCTCACTCATTAAACGATAGACATTTTCGACGACCACGATACCATTATCCACAAGCATACCTAGACCCATAATCATTCCGAATAATACCATCGTATTCAGGGTGAAACTAAGGCTGTCAATGAGCAGTCCTAAAGTATTTAAGACGAAAAAAGAGATGAACATTGACATCGGAATTGCAAACCCAACAAACAAGGCATTTCGAAATCCGAGGAAAAACATCAAAACGGTTACTACTAAAATGATTCCGAAGATTATGCTGTTCACCAAGTCATCAACTTGATTTAATGTTCTATCAGACGAATCGTTGGCAATTGAAATATTTAAATCTGCAGGATAATACTCTGCTTGAGCTTTCTTTACAAGCGCTCTAATCTCCTGTGTGGCTGCAATTGTATTTGTTCCAGAACGCTTTTTTATATCAAGCATAACGACACTTTCACCAAACTCTCTTGCAAAGGTGGTTTTGTCTTCTTCATCAAAAGTTACCGTTGCAATGTCTTTCAGGTATACGGCACCATTCTCAGACTTAACCACAAATTCATTAAGCTCCTGTGGGTCTTGAATCTCACCTAAAACTCGAATTGTTCTGCGTTGCTCACTGGTTTTAATATTTCCTGCAGACATTGTCATATTACCATTCCCTATGGAGCTAATAACATCTTGAAAGCTGACTTTCGCAGCCATCATTTTGTACACATCAACGGCTACTTCAACTTCTTTCTTTTGAGCTCCTCGAATATCAACTTGTTTGATTTGCGGAAGGTTTTCAATCTCTTCCTCTAGATATTCTGCATAGTCTTTTAGTTTTTCAACAGGATAGTCTCCTGTGAAATTGACGTTCATAATCGGAAACGATTCTGCTAGGTTTAAATCGAAAATATTCGGTTCTACTTTAGCTCCGTTGAAAGTGGGCCAGTCTTCACTGGACTTTTCTGTATCTACTTCATCCTTTACCTTTTGCTTTGCTTGCTCAACCGTAATATCTTCATCGAATTCTACAGTTATAATGGAATAATCTTCCTGCGAAGTAGAACTTGTTTCGACAACATTACTTACGTTTTTCAATCTATCCTCTAAGGGGTCGGTTATCAAACGTTCAATGTCCTCAGCTGTGTTTCCAGGATATGGTGTACTTACATAAACCTTGGTTTCCACTATCTCAGGATAATCCTCTCTCGGCATAGACTGGTATGCTGAAAAACCCACCCATAAAAGGATAGCTATCATCACAAAAATTACCGAGGGATTATCAATAGCCCACGATGCTACTTTGAATTCCTTATTGGCGTTCTTTTTCTGTTTACTCATCGCTCTCAGTTTTTAAAATCTGGACATTTTGACCTTCCTTTACAGTTCGGGCGCCTTCTTTAATCAAAAGGTCACCATCATTAATTCCTGAAAGTGCCTCTACCAAACTTCCCTGGGTTTTTCCAGTTTGGATTATTCTTCTTGTTGCCACGGCCTTGTTATCATTTGGCTCTGAGGCTACATAAACGTACTGCTCTCCATCTGCATTTTCAGAAATAATTCCCTGCGGAATTAGAATAGCATTATCATTGCTGTAATCGTTCAAACTAACACGGGCAGATAGATTAGGCTTTATATTCCCTTTTTTATTCGGAACAGGAATTTCAACACTAAATGCTCTGTTACTAGGGTTAATAAAGTTACCTGTCTGGCGTATTTTTGAAATAACTGTATCTCCAAGTACAGGAAAATATACCTTAGCCTCTTTACCTTTTGAAATACCACCTAGGTTGTTTTCAGGAACATCAACCGTAATATACATATCAGAAAGATTTACTATACGGAATACCTCTGCCCCGGGACCGGGTGCTACAACCGTACCTTGATCTTTAATAACATCATCTATAATACCTGAGAAAGGTGCCCGAATGGTTGATTTACCCAGTTGGCTCTGAGCTTGCTTCACTGCATTTTCGGTAGCCTCGTAGCTCGATTTCGCCTGAAGATATTGTATTTCAGAACCTATCTTTTGTTCCCATAAACGTTTTTGTCGCTCAAAAGTCGTTTTTGCTAGTTCCGCTTGAGTTTTCAATTGTGATACCTGGCTACTCATTCCGCCATCATCAATTGATGCCAAAAGTTGCCCTTTCTGTACTCTTTGCCCTTCCTTTACATAAACACGCTGTAGCGTTCCAGCCATTTCAGGATAGATTAATACATTCTGCTTTGTTTTTACATCACCTTGTAATTCTAAAAAGTGATCAAATTTTTCACCCTTGGCGGTCAAAATGGTTACCAAAGGAAGTTTTTCAATACCAGATTTTGCCGCAATAACAGAATCCAATAGTTGAAGGTCTTTTTCTATCGCTCTTTGCTGTTCTGAGATTGCTATCTTTTTAGCACGAAGGGTTTCCAAATCACCTTGCGCGATTAAATCACTGACAGATTTTTCACTAGGATCTCCACAAGCTGCCAGTGCAACAACTGCAATAAGGGTATAGATTATTTTTTTCATGTTGATAGTATTTAGGATTGATGTTTTTCTTAGGATTTGTTGTTTATAATAGTCTCCAACTCTGTTTTCTTATTGATGACCTCAACCATACTTTGTAAGTACGTTTGTTGGGCATCGTATAACTGGGTTTGTGCTTGGCGTAGCTCGAAACTACTGGCTAAACCTTCGGCATATTTGATTTGATTTTTGTTCTCTATTCTTTCTGCAAGGTTAAGATTGCTTTTGGCAGTTTCATATTGCTCAATAGCCAAAATATAATTGCTTTTAGAACTTTCAAGTTGCAATCGAATTTGTTCTTCGGCTTCACTCAATTGCGTTTTGGCTTTCTCCAACGCTATTTTAGCTCTTGCCGTGCCTGCACTTCTCCGGCCGGAGCTGAAAATGGGAATACTTAAATCAAATCCTAAAACCGATGAATCGAACCATTGTTGGTCACTGCTAAAGAAGTTGAAGTTATCCGCGAATCCGGCGGTACCATAGTTTACAAAAGAGTTCAATGTGGGCAAGGCTCGACTTTTAGCCAGCTTCCATTCGTAGTAGCGCTGTTGATTTAAATTTGTAGCCAATTTGAAGTCTACATTGTTTTCCATATTAAATTCTGATTCTAAAAGACCAAAATCAATTTGTCTTTGTGCCAAATCATCTAAATTTTCCTCTAGTTTGGTGGGAGCATCAATAGCGATACCCATTACTAAATTCAACATTTGCAACGTAATTCCTTTTAGACGAATGGCATTCTTCAATTGGTTGTCAACTGACGATAAAGTGATTTGAAGTTGTTCTACACTTTCTTCATCTCCCAATCCATTTTCATAGATTTTGGTGGTTTCAAATAGGTTCTTTTCTAGGTTTTCCTTATTCTTTTCAAAAATGGTAACACTTTCTTCTGCAAGTAGTACATTGCCATAAGCTTCGGTGACAGCTTTGCGAACTTCCAAGTCTGTTTTCTCCTTGTTATTTTGACTATAACTTAGGAAAGCCTTAGTTGCTTGTACTCCAACAATATAGGATCCATCAAAAATTTGTTGCCTCAAGGTTGCAGTTGCATTTGCCTGTTGGGCTTGTCCAAATACAATAGGCACAAATTCGCCTGGCTCACCACCCGCAAATTCGGCTGGAATCAAAGAAACGGGCTGTTTCAATTGATTTTGATAACCAACCGCACCTGTAATCTGAGGAAGACCTGTAGCTATAGTTTCCCATTTTTGTTTTTTAGCATCGATTAGGTCACGATCTGCATTTATGGCACTATAGTTATTCTCAAGTGCAAAACTGATTGCTTCTTGCAGCGTAAAGCTATCCGTATTGGTTACTTCTTCCTGTGCATATCCAATGCTCGCAATACATATAATTAGGAAGGTTAAAACGTGGTTGCGCATACTATTCTTGATTTGAATTGATGATTGAGTTTAATATTTTTCTTCCCTTTGGAGTAACTATTCCTCGAAGATGGTACTCTAAAAGATAATCTTCCAATGTGGTCATTTTGAATTCGGTGTTTGGGAAAAGGGTATTATCCTTAATAGCAAAAACTCCAGAATAATAGATGCGTGAAACAAAATCAACATCAAGATTAGGTCTATAAATACCAAGGTCTAACCCCCTTTTGATATTGTCAACAACACATACCAACATCACCTCATATTCTTTTACTTTCAGAGCTTCATATATTTTAGGATAGTATTTTTGAAGTTGGTACTGTGGCGATGATTTTTCATCTTTTAAATGCATCATTACGAACTTCTTAATTTCATAAAGTTCTTTGATAGGATTTTTTTCCAAAGCGCAAATCTGGTCTATTCCAGTTGAAATAACCTCAAACAAGTTATTAGTACATTCCTCAACCAATTTGGTTTTATTCTCGAAATGTGCATAAATGGTTTTTTTGGAAATACCCATCCCGTTCGCAATGTCGTCCATTGTAACACTCTTGAACCCGAGGGTCAAAAACATATCCGTCGCTTTATGTAAAATCTTTTCCTTCATGACGTTTTGGACGGCAAATATAGGACAGGAAACTTTAAAAACATTTAAAGTTTCCTAAGTTTTACATTTTTTTAACATATCAGATGATAAGTATCATTGCACATCATTTTTCTGACGCTCAATGTAATCGTTAAATGCTTTCTCTCCTTCTTCTTCCCAGAATTCATCATAAAATTCCCATTTGGAAAAATCACTTTTGCAAGCATCGTTCATCTTGCTTCTGAAATGTTTGCGCCCTTTTTTAGAATGTTTTTTATGGCCCTTGCCCTCAAAATTTCCAAACAATAACTTTGCCATTACTAGTATTCCAACACCTTGCCAATAACTTAAGTTCGGTAGCCCAAAAACTTCTGGCATTAGCCAATTCCATAAAAGCATAAACCCATAACCGAACAACAACAGAAATGCTATGGCTGCAATAATCATAAAAATTACTTTAAAAGCTCCGCGGAAGAATTTTTCGGTTTTGTCTTTTACTTGATGTTCTACATATTCTTTCATAAGTATAATTTTAATTTTTTGTTTCCTTTTTTGTTTCTAATTCTTTAAACAGTATTGCAATTGCTCTGTGGCGTTGTGACATTAGAGTTCCTTTGGGAATGCCGGTTTCCAAAGACAGTTCGTTATAATTGAACCCCTCGAAATCAATGGCTTTAATAATATTTCGATATGTGGGTTTTAAATTGATAATCGCTTTTTTAAGCTCCCTTTTCATATCGTCGGAATACCCGTTGTCCGATTTTCCATAAAACAATTCTGTGAACTCCATTAGTTTTACCTCCATATCGGTTTCGATATTAATTTGGTCTTTTTTTGTTCTCATGATATCTATTATCCTATTTCGAATTGAATTATAGACAAACCCTGCAATGTTATGAATTGGCGAAGCAGTATCAGGTCTTGAGAACAATTTTAAAGCAACATCTTGTACAATATCTTCGGCATCACGGTCTGACGCATCATCAATTCTTGATTGCGTGTATATTCTTAATGAATGATATTCATCATTAAAAAAGGTTTTTAGTTTTTTATAGTTTTCTGTGTCAGAAACCATTCAAGAATTACTTTTTGATCGATCTTCAATAATAAAGACGACAAATTTGTAAACGATTGCATTTTTATGGTATTTTCTTTTCGATATTTATCTTATTTGTAACAATAAAGATGTTTCAAGTAAGAATAAAATTTGCACATTTTTTACAGGGCATTTATTTTACAGGTTAAGAAGACATTGAGGGGTTTTCAAGTATGTTGAAAGAGCCAACAATTGAAGTTCGGTTGTCAATTGAAAAAAGCGACTTTAGCGAAAGACAATCAAAGTAGCTTTCATACAGAAATATAAAAAACTTCTTTTCAGAAGTTCTCACATATCTAACCACCTTTTAAAATTCGTTGTTCGTTCTCTTGAAACTATGACCTGCTCTTTTTCCTTTGGTATAAGTTTTAACAACAGGCGACTGTTAAAATAAGAATGAATTTCGGTTACCGACTGCACAGAAACCATGAACTTTCTGTTTATTCTGAAAAATTGAACAGGGTTCAATATATTTTCTAATTGATCAATTGTATATTCAACTGGATAGGATTGTCCTAAATGGGTGTAAAGAAAAATCAATCCTTCATGTGATTTAAAGAATGCGATATCTTCAACATTAAATGATTTAAATTGATTTCCCACTTTGACCATAAAGCGGTGCTTGTATTCCTTATTAAATAAGTTTTTGAATTGTTCAAGCTTATCTGAAGCTATTGCCTCCGTAGCTTGACCTTTGCTTTTTCGAAATTTATTTAACGCAACTTGCAGATCATTCTTGTCAATAGGTTTTAGTAAATAGTCAAGTCCGTTATATTTAAATCCACGAACAGCATATTCATTATAAGCTGTCGTAAATATTATAGGAGGATGATTCTCAAGCTTATCCAAAATATCGAATCCGTAACCATCATTCAATTGAATATCTAAGAAAATCAATTGTGGTAAAGTATTTAATTCAAACCACTTAAGACCACTTTGCACAGAGGTAAGTTGCGCTTCAATTTCTATTTCAGGAGCAATTTCGGCAACTAAATTTGCCAGCCTTCTTGAGGCAATACTTTCGTCTTCTATGATAACTGCTTTCAATTCTTCTTGTACATTTTGATACTTAAGAAACTGACAAAACCTTAACTTTCTTGATGTCTTTATGCAATAGAGGCATCGTTACTCTAAAAAGATCAGTTTCTGTTTCAATGGTCATCTCTTGATTGGTGTAAAAAGAATAACGTTTCTGGATGTTCTTATGCCCAAGTTCGGTGGATACTTCTTCGTTAATTCGTTTCTTCAATGTATTTTCAACCACAATACCTATTTTACCTACAGATGCAATTCTGATGTTAAGGGGTTTTTCTTTGGAATAATAGTTATGTTTTAAAGCGTTTTCAACTAACATTTGTAAAGATAAGGTTGGCACCAAAAATTCTTCCACATCAACTTTAATGTCCATTTCTATTTTTAATGCGCCATCATGACGAACATTCATCATAAAGATATAGGAATCTAGGAAGTTTAACTCCTTGCTCAAACTCACCAAATCTTCTTCCGTATTCTCTAGTATATAGCGATAACTTGCGGCTAATCTTGATAAAAAATCAGATGCCATATCGCGATCCTCATACATTAATGAAGTCAAGGTGTTCAAACTATTAAATAAAAAATGAGGGCTAATTTGGTTCTTTAAGGAAGCATACTTCGAGACTAACATTTCTTTTTGCAAATCTTCTAATTTTTTTGTCATCTCATCACGCTGTTTCATGGCATGATAAAACAAATTAAAGGAGATTGTGGCAAGCCCAAGTAGTGTGGCTCGCAGCATATCACGAACAAAGCAAATAAATTGGTCATCTGTTTGATGACCAATAACATCTTGAAAAGGGTATAATGCCAAATAATAAAATAAAGCACTAAAAGGAATTAAAACAGCCATCGATTTGACCAATATTTGAAAACTGCTTTTTAAGTCTAATCCACCTTTTTTCAACTGTTTAGCTATAAGCCAGTCATTACTCTCCCATGTAACCATAAACAGAAAAAAAGTAGTACAGTAATAATAAATAGTGGGCGTGGAGAGCAACCCATTTAGTTCATTGTATTCGCTCTCCATGGTGGCTTTCACAAGAAAGAACACCACATTTACTACTAACCAACGAAATAAAAACTTCTGTACTTTCTTTTTCTTAAACATATATTTTAGAACAATAATTTTTAAAGATACCCAAGTAATCTGTTTTATGGCAGTTGCTCGCGTTCAATTGAGAAAATACATGTTGAACTGTATATATTCATCTTAGAATGTAATGCAGCTTCTTAATTATCTGTTACTTACTCTTAAAGTCTTTCTTAACAATTCAACACCTAATTAGTCAGTTCCTTTTATTTGGCCCTACTCGGTTTATTCAATTCAACATCTTTGATGAAAAAAATAAACCAATTAATGAAAAGAATTGCCCTCTACTTCATCTTATTAGGCATATCGCCCATTATTGCCCAAACCGGCACAATTAAAGGTATCATTTATGACAAGCAATCTGAAAGCCCCTTAATTGGAGCAGTGGTCGAACTTCTTAACGCCAGTGAAACCACTGGAGTTATTACTGATTTTGACGGAAGGTTTACTTTGAATAACGTACAAGTAGGAAGACAGGCTATTCTGATAACTTATTTGGGCTATGAGCCTTATACTATTCCAAATATAGAAGTCACTTCTGGTAAAGATGTTTTTATAAATATTGGATTGACAGAAGCATTTAATCAATTGGATGAGGTAGTCCTTACTTCAAATATGAATAAGGAGAAACCGATTAATGAACTTGCAACCGTTTCTACCCGTCAATTTGGATTAGAGGAAGTTACGCGATTTTCTGGTGGAAGAAGTGATGTAGGTCGATTGGCAGCTAATTTTGCTGGAGTATCTTCGCCAGATGATAGTCGTAATGATATTGTAGTTCGTGGAAATTCGCCAACCGGACTTTTATGGCGCCTAGAAGGTATTCCTATTCCTAGTCCAAATCACTTTGGTACGGCAGGTACCACCGGAAGTCCGGTTTCTGCTTTGAATCCCAATATGTTGAAAAATTCTGACTTTTTGACCTCGGCGTTTCCAGCTGAATATGGGAATGCCATTGGTGGTGTATTTGATTTAGGTTTTAGAAACGGTAACATTGATAAATACGAATTTACCTTTCAAACTGGGATTTTCACTGGCGTAGAAGCCATGGCAGAAGGTCCTTTGGGAAAAAATAAGGGTTCTTTTTTAATCGCTGGGCGATATTCGCTTATTAGCCTTTTGGGAGTTGGTGCAGGTGGTACATCCGCCACGCCCAATTATAGTGACCTATCTATTCATCTTAATTTTGGAAAAAGCGCACTCGGTAGATTTTCCATATTTGGTATTATGGGCAACTCAGATATTGAATTCTTAGGAAATGAAATTAATGAAGATGATCTTTTTGCTGCTGCAGATGAAAACACAACGGCAAAATCTCGATTTGGTGTACTTGGACTGAAACATCAATTGCAATTGGGTCAAAATTCTTATTTACGATCAATAATTTCTGGGTCTTTTTCAGGAAATGATTTTAATATAGATCGTTATATAGACAAAGAAACATCTGACGAACGCCTTCTTCAATATGCTAAGGTTGATAATTCAGAAACTCGATTTACTTTTTCCACTCTTTTCAATTCAAAACTAAACAACAAAAGCGCACTTAGAATAGGTACCCTGGTGGAAAACTTTAATGTAAAGTACCTTTTAAAAGATCGAAATAAACAACCCGATAATAATGCTGATGGTGACCCAGATTTTTTTACGTTCCGTGATATCGACGAAAATATACTACTGATTCAACCCTATGCCCATATACAGTATCGGCTTTCTGAACAGTTGACTATCAATGGGGGGGTACATGCTCAATATAGTGGACTTAACAAACAATTTGTCCTAGAGCCCAGAAGCTCTCTGACTTATCAGGTTGCGCCCAAACATACCATCAACCTTGGTTACGGACTTCATCAACAATCAATAGCGCTTCCGTTGTTATTCTTGAATGAAGAAATTAATGTACAACTAGTGCAGACCAACAAGGACTTGGATTTTATGAGAAGTAGCCATTTTGTATTGGGTTACGACGTAAAACTGAACAGTAGTTGGCGAGGTAAAATAGAGTTGTACTATCAAGATATAGACAAGGCGGGTGTTGAACCCTTCGCTTCTGGCTACTCAACCTTAACAGAAGGTGCTAATTTCATTTTTGATAATAATCGCGTTTCGTTGGTGAATGACGGTACGGGATTCAATACCGGTATTGAATTCACACTGGAGAGATTTTTTAACAAAGGGTATTACGGCCTATTTACCGGTTCTTTTTTCGAAAGTAAATACACCGCGAGTGATGGTCTTGAACGCAACTCGCCCTTCAACAACGGGTACGTCGTAAATCTTTTAGGGGGAAGGGAATTTAAAGTGGGACGGACACGTAAAAATATTTTTTTCATTGATACTAGGCTCACTTCTTCAGGAGGCCGTTATTATACACCAGTTGATTTACAAGCATCACAAGAAGCTGGTTTTGAAGTGCTAAGAGAAGGATTGACATATAGTGCTCAATACGATACCTATTTCAGGTGGGACGTGAAATTTGGTATTAAACTTAATGGTAAAGTAAAAAAGCGCTCTCATCAAATTTATTTAGACCTGCAAAATGTTACGTCGAATGAAAATGTATTTGCTAGAAGATATAATCGCCAAACCAATAATATAGATCAGGTAAATCAAATTGGTTTCTTTCCTGATTTCGGATATCGCCTTCAATTTTAATTAATAACTCAATATAAAATCATGAAACGTATTACTAAATTATCCACAATCGCCGCAATAACGTTCTTATTTGCTTCATGTTCTTCAAGTCAACAAATAGTTGGTAAAGGTGCTCAAGGCACTTCATATGCTAAAGAATTGAATCACCATATGTTCTTTGGAACTGTCAAGGATGATTCCTGCAATCCTGAAGAAATGGCGGGTTCAGCTAATGACTATACGGTTTCTACCAAACAAACGTTTGGAAATATAGTATTAGCAGTACTTACCTTAGGTATTTATACTCCGACCCAAACCATTGTAACCAGATAAGAATATTATGAGCGAGAAAACAGTAAACGTTTTTATCAACCAAACGGAGATTTCTATTTTTAAGACTACCATTGCGAATGAAGATGAGATAGGAATGGTTGAAGATATATTGAATCTCATTGTTGGAAAAAACAAGTGGAACTTTGATCTCGAAGATATAGACAATATATTACGGATTAATGCCAATATTGTTGTGAACAACTTTTTAGCTCAAGAACTGAAAAAATTCGGCTTTGAATGTGTTGAGCTATTTTAGTATTTAGGTTGTTTGTTTCATTATTTTCGAAAATTTCCATAGTATCAGGTCTACCGATAACAGTTTCGTAATTTGGACGTATTTTTGAAGAAAATCTGCTGCATGCATTCAATCGAACATTATCGAAATGAATTCATTTCGTATTTAGAGTCCAAAACCGCTACTAGAGAGCCCATTAACCTTTATGAACCTATTACTTATATATTGAGCTTAGGCGGTAAACGTTTACGCCCCGTGCTGGTTCTGATGGCAACCGAAGTGTTTGGAACGGATTATAAAAAGGCACTTGATGCAGCTTTGGCAATTGAGGTTTTTCATAACTTTTCTTTAGTTCATGATGATATTATGGATGATGCTCCTTTACGCAGGGGTAAAGAAACGGTTCACGAAAAATGGGATATCAATACGGGAATACTTTCAGGTGATGCGATGCTCATCAATGCCTATCAATTGTTTGAGAATTATGAAGGTGAGATTTTCCGAGATTTGGCCAAATTATTTAGTAAAACTGCCATTGAAGTGTGTGAGGGCCAACAATATGACGTTGACTTCGAAACACGTGATGATGTCACTCAAGGGGAGTATTTGAAAATGATTGAATTCAAAACTGCGGTTTTGGTTGCAGCGGCCTTAAAAATGGGCGGTATAATCGCTCAAGCATCTATTGAAGACCAGGGTAGTATTTATGAATTCGGTCGGAATTTGGGTATCGCCTTTCAACTTCAAGATGATTATTTAGATGCTTTCGGAGATCCTAAAACCTTTGGAAAACAGGTAGGAGGTGATATCATTGAGAACAAAAAGACCTTTTTATACTTGAAAGCATTGGAAATGGGTACAGCGATTCAAAAGAAAGAACTTTCAGATTTGTTTTCCATTCAACCTGAAGACCCTTCTGATAAGATAAAAACAATCAAAGCAATTTTCACGGAAAGCGGTTCTACAAATCGTACGCAAGTTGAAATAGAATCGTATACAGAAAAAGCCTTTGCAGTTCTTGAGGCCCTAAAAATATCTGATGATAAAAAGAAATTGCTTCATCTATTTGGAGAGAACTTAATGCGGAGAAAGGTTTAGAACAATCTGCGAAATAGTGCTTTTATAAATGTCCTTTTCGGACAGCCCGAAATATATTTGATATCTTCCCAAAGGTTGGTTTGTTCGTCTAAAAACTTAAAAATCAGCTTAGGATTCCTATTCTTGAATAAGGTTTCAAAGATGTGATAGCCTTTTGAATTGTCTTTATAGAGCACATCTAAAAACAACAGGTCATAAAACCAAAATCGATTTTTGAAACCCAAACTGTTCAAAGGTTTTCCAGTTTTGATATACTCGAGTAATACTGGAATTTTTCTTGCCGTACTGGCAAAGGTATATCCTGTACTTGGTTTGGCCCAACCACCCGCAGTGCCAATATAGCGCATGTTTTGCGTGTGATGCTCCTTAAAATCGTAACAGGTCATGGGAATACTACCCATTTCGGTTTCTATGATTTCATAGTCCGTAGTGTCCAATTCCTTTTGCAGATATTCTTTTATGGCTGTTTCGTATTCTTCCTTTGGCAATAAATCCTCGGAAAACAGGGTGTGCTCGATAAGTGCCTCATTTTCTGAAGTCGGTAATACATACATAAAACGCGTATTTCCTTTTTGTTCAATTGAAAAGTCCATATAAGTGGCTTGGTCAGCATCGAAAACAGGTTTCGGAGTTTTTACAAACCATCCTATAAAATGCTGTTGGAGCACTGGATACTTTTCTTGATGCTTAGCCATTCTATAGTTAAAAATGCTGTTGAAGACCTTTACTCCTAAATATGTTTCATGTGAGGTAGAAACTTTTACAATTTTACCATCATCTGATACATCATGAATTTCAGCTTGCTTGAAAGCAATTCCAGGATGAGCTTCTATTCGTTGCAAAAGGGAATTATAAAAGTCAATCCCTCGAACCATTTTGTAGGTATATGGATTGATATTAAACCGATTCGAAAATTGCTTCCCACCAAAAAAAATATGATTCCATTTTTTATGGACTATCGCATCGAATTGCCCTTCTCCCTTTTCCCAAAAGCACCAGGTACGGTCGTTATTTTGCTTGGTGTCTCTGTCTAAGAGGAGGATAGATTTTCCCTTGAAGAAATCATCGGAAATCATAGCATCGGCCAACATTAATCCCGCAGCCCCGGCACCAATTATGATAAAATCAAAATGAGAGGAATTATTCAAAAAAAGTAGATTGCGTTAATTCTTTCAAAAATAAGTATTAACTAGTTCAATCGATAGCGCATTCCGAAGAATCCGCGAATACCTTGGTTTGGACCGTAAACGTAAGAAGGATCAAAAGTTAAAGCATTTGGGTTATCTGCTGTAGGGACCACATCACCGTTGTTGTCAAAAACCACATTCTTATCAAAAGGGTCATTGGCACGGGCTATAATAAATGGGTTACCTCTGTTCGGTGTCCAATCTAACAAGTTTTTGATACCGCCATAAAACTCAAAATCACCTATCCCCTTGTAGGTGAATTGTATGTTTTGAATACTCCAAACAGGTGAAAAGTCGCTACGAGGGTCTCTTTCACCTAAAGTTGGTAAACGCATTGGACCATATAGGTTTCCCGTATAATCAACACTTAATTTTAGGTTTCTGAAGTTGTAACCGAAATTCCAAGTTCCTGTATAGCTCTCGGTAAGTATTTGACGTCTTGAAATACCATTTTCAGTATGTTTTACATCTTGAAAGGTGGCTCCTACTAAAAATTTAAACCCTGAGGGAAACACGACATCGATATTTGCACTTATTCCTTGAGAAATAGAGGTTCCGTTTAAATTGTCATAGATAATTTGATTGGGATTCGTATCATAATCAGGGAGAATGGCATTACTAAAATTGGTGTAGAATAAAGAAGCATCGACGCTGGCAAACGTGCCGTTTTCACTATAAATCTTTTTCAAATAATTCAGGTTCAAATTGAAAGAGCGTTCGGGTTCGAGCTCTTCGGTTACAATCACATCACGTGCCCCTGTAAGCGCTGCGTGGTCTTCTGTAAATAAATTCACCACGCGAAAACCGGTACCCGCATTCAGTCGTAGAATGTCATTGTCGGTCATTTTCCATCGGTAGGCGGTTCGGGGGGTAAAGATGTTTCCGTGGCGTTTGTCGTAGTCATACCGCATTCCCAATAAAAGGGAATGTTTTTTGGCTAGACTAATTTCGTCTTGTACAAACAGACTGGGAATAACTACTTCATCAGCAGAAACGGTTGCCGGAGTGTTGTCGTCATAAAAATTATATCGCAAAGCACTACCAACCAAAACATCATGATTGCCCACTTTCTTATCCCAAGTCAATTGTGTAAAGCCGATGCGTTGATCTGCCAGATAGGGGACATTGCCGTAAACGGAGTTCTGTGCATGGTCGTTATACGAGAAAGAAAGTAACAGCTTTTCTTTTACAGGCAATTGGTATTTGCCCAAGACTTCCCAACGTCTTGTATAAATGCTTTCACCATAAATTTCATCACCACCTCTGAATTCGGGTGTCCATTGTAGTTCACCGCCCCATCTATCTTCATAGAAGAAGCGACCTGCCAGAGAGAGGATGCGATTGTCCTTGCGTAGAAAACTCCATTTTTGAAAAACAGAGATGCGGTCTTGAAGGGTTAAATCGGTAAAATTATCACCGTTGTTGTCAATCAGTTGGTCATAATTGAAGTAGTTTACACCCAACAGCAAATCGGTCTTTTTGCCGACATCAATTTTGGCACCAAGGTCAAGATTGTATTCTCCCCATCCAGTAAGAAAGGCATCTGCGGCAAAATCAGGAGCCTCTAAAGTGTTTTTGGTGATAACATTGATTAGTCCGCCAACTGCCTCGCTTCCATATAAACTAGAGGCTGGACCTTTAACAATTTCGATTTGTTCAATTAGGGAATTTGGAATTCCTGATAATCCGTAAACCGTTCCTAAACCACTTACAATGGGCATCCCATCAATTAAAACTAAGGTATACGGACCTTCCAAGCCATTAATATGAATATCACCGGTATTACAAACATTACAGTTAATTTGGGGCCGGACACCATTCACATTTTGTAAAGCTTCGAAAATACTAGCAGTGGGATTCTTTTTCAAAAAAGTCGGACTATACACTTCCACAGGCACCGGACTCTCAGAACGACTTACTGCTTTTAAAGTTCCTGAAACTACCATTTCTTCCAATTGCTCCGAAGCTGCAATCATTTGAATGGGAATAGTTAGTCGCTCATTTGAACCAACAGAAATAGTCTTAGAAAAATCACGATATCCTAAAACTTTCACGCGTAGTTTGTACTTACCTTCTGGGATATTCTTTAAACTATATTTTCCATCTTCATCAGAAGAAGTGCCTATAGTAGTTCCTTCTAAATATACATTGGCAAAGGGAATAACCGTTAGGTCATCGGCTATAACACCGCTAATTTCTCCTTGTTGCGCTTGGATTGAGGTAAAACCTAGGCCAAACAGCAAAAAAAGTAGAAGGCTTATTTTATTATAAATCAAATTTCCTTTTTTGGGTATTAAAAAAATAATTTTAGACAAAGCTAAATATTTGTTTTTATATATAAAAATGTATTTTTGTTGATATTTTGATTTTATGACACTTTCTGAGGAAGACTATATCAAGGCGATTTACCACCTAGGCAAGGGAGAGAACACGACTGTTTCTACCAATGCTGTGGCGGAACAAATGGACACCAAGCCTTCTTCGGTTACAGATATGGTGAAGAAACTCTCGGAAAAGGGGGTGGCTAATTATAAGCCCTATAAGGGAGTTAGTCTGACTGAATATGGCCAAAAAATTGCGCTTTCCTTGGTTCGTAAGCATCGCTTATGGGAGGTCTTTCTTGTTGAAAAACTTGATTTTTCGTGGGATGAAGTACATGAGGTAGCTGAACAGTTGGAACATATCAAAAGTGAAAAGTTGGTCGACCAACTTGATAAACATCTTGGCTTTCCACAAGTAGACCCGCATGGTGACCCTATTCCTTCGAAAAAAGGTGAATTCAAAAAAGCCATCAAGAAACTGTTGAATGAGGTCCCTATCGGTAAAAGTGGAATCTGTGTCGGTGTGAAGGATTCTTCCCCACCGTTTCTAAAGTTTTTAGACAAAAATAAAATTGCTTTGGGAGACACAATTCTTGTTCTCGACAAAGAAGAATTTGATGGTTCAATTGATATACAAATTAAAGAAAGAACCATTCATATTTCTAGCCAAATAGCCACTAACCTGTATTTGAAAATAACGGAATAGCCATGCAAGAAGTAGTCGATTATTTTGAGTCCATAAACCCTATTTTAGCCGCATTTTATGCCACTCTTTTTACGTGGGGCCTAACCGCTGCGGGTGCCGCATTGGTATTTTTATTCAAGAACCCCAGACGCTCAGTGATGGATGGAATGCTTGGTTTTACTGGTGGTGTTATGGTAGCAGCCAGTTTTTGGAGTCTATTGGCACCTGGGATTGAAATGAGTCCTGGAGAGGGTTTTGTAAAAGTGATTCCTGCAGCGGTTGGATTTTTACTGGGGGCACTTTTTCTTTTTGGATTAGACAAGATTTTACCCCACTTACATATCAACTTTAAGGAAGGCGAGGCCGAAGGTATCAAAACGCCCTGGCACAAAACCACACTTTTGACTTTGGCAATCACATTACACAACATTCCCGAAGGTTTGGCGGTAGGCGTACTTTTCGGTGGAGTTGCTGCCGGATTTAATGGTGCTACAATCGGTGGTGCTGTTGCTTTGGCTTTGGGCATTGGCTTACAGAATTTTCCAGAGGGTTTCGCCGTTTCGATGCCGTTAAGAAGACAAGGCCTTACAAGGAGAAGAAGCTTTATGTATGGTCAGGCTTCCGCTATGGTAGAACCAATTGCGGCTGTTATTGGCGCATGGGCAGTGATTACTTTTCAACCCATTTTACCCTATGCACTTTCATTTGCTGCAGGAGCTATGATTTTTGTAGTGGTGGAAGAAGTGATTCCCGAAACGCAACAAGACAAACATTCCGATATTGCAGTAATGGGCTTTATAGGAGGCTTCATTGTCATGATGGCATTGGATGTTGGTTTAGGATAGTTTACTCCCCAAAAACATCAAAAGCACCTTTCGTTAAAAAACTGTCTGAAGTCGAAAGAGAATCGGCATTCTTGATTTCTGTAAAACCGTTGGCTACATTTCCTGGTTGGATTTCAATCGATTCGAATGAGTAACCCCCAGAAGTGTTTTCAAGCATCCGAAGAACATAGAATTCCCCATCTTGTTCGACAACAGCATCAGACGGTAGGGCTTTTGCGCTTTTATTTTCTGTAATAATTTCTGCATTTACAAACATTCCTGTCAAGAAGTTGTTTTCGCTTTCTTCCTTTAAGTGCCCGTGTACTTTGATGGTACGGTTTTCATTGATGGAAGTGCCAATTAAATAAACTTCCGCTAGAAATATTTCTTTCGATGCTTCAGGAATACGAAATTGGATTGGCTGACCTTTTTTAACCTTCATAATATCTTTTTCAAACACCGAAAGTTCAAGATGAATATGGTCATTGTCTATGATTTCCAAAATTGGAGAGGCGGGAGAAACATAGGTGCCCTTATTAACATTAACTTGAGTAATGCTACCCCCAATTGGGGCAAAAACCGAAGCAGTGGAGCTGATATTGCCTTGTTCAACATGTACGGGCGAAATATTTAGCATGGTTAATTGTTTTTTAAGTCCGTTGTATCGAGCGTTGGACGTTTTGAAGTCACTTTCCGCCTTTAGAAAACTCTTTTGAGAAGTAATATTTTCTTCCTTTAGCGTTTTCTGTCGGTCATACTCCGCTTTTAAATAGGTCAACTGTTGCTTAATTTCCATATACTCTTGCTGAAGTGTCACGAATTCAGGGTTTTCGAGGGTTACCAAGGCTTGCCCTTTTTTAACTACGTCACCAATAAGCAAAGGTGTTTTTTTAATATACCCTCCCATAGTAGCACTTACCACAGCTCTGTTTTCAGGAGGAACATCAATCATTCCGTTGATTTGAATAGTAAGCGGAAATGATTTTTCCTCGAGACTTCCCAAAGTCATACCACTATTTTCGAATTGTTGGTGGGAGAGTAATATGGTTCCGTCAGCGTTTTGGTTTTCAGAAACTGTAGTTTCTGCAGATTTCTTCTCACCACAACCATACATAAAGCTGAGTGAAGCAAGTAGTATTATGAATCCTTTTTTCATGTTGTTATATTTTGATTGGGTTCTTGGCCGCTAATCTAATTTATAGTGATATAATTCAATTGAATGACTGTTTGATTATACCGATTTAAATTATCAAGTCGGTCCAACTGAATTTCATAGGCATTTTCGATACTTTGTATATACTGGAAAAAATCAATTTCCCCATTTCTAAAGCTCAGCTCTGCCGTCTTCAGAATTTCTTCTGATAGCTCACTGCCTTCGGTTTCGTAATAGTCCAAAGCCTTAGCAAATTTTTCATATTGCGATTGTAATTCTGTATATCTTGTTTTTAATCTTATTTCAAAAGCTTTTGATTCTTCAATAGCGATTTCTTCAGCAATTTTAGATGCTTTGATTCGGGAGGCATTCCCTGAAAATAATAGTGGAATTTTAAGTCCGGCCTGGTAGCCGATTAAGTTCCCATTTACGGCACTATTCGTTCCCTGAAAATAGTTCAAACTGATATCTGGTAGTAACTGTTGTGTCTCTTGTTTGCGCTGTGCGTAGGCTAGGTCAATCATGTTTCTAGAAAAATCCATTTCGACTGTTTCGTTAATGTTTACAACGTTTAAGGGGATTTTTCCGATGAGCTCATAGTTAATAATCATACCACTCGGTATTTGAATTTTGGATATCAATTCATTGTATGCTATGGACACATCTTCCTGCACTTGTTCCAGTGCAATTTGCAACTTGCGTTGTTTTGAAGAAGCGGTTATTTTTTCCAAATAATTGGTTTCTCCCAACTCGAAACGACGCTTTGCCATGTGAGCGAAATTTCGGTAAAGACTATCCAAACGCAAATAGATATTTTCCTTCTCCTTTGCATATTGATATTGGTAATAATCTAAAGTCACTTCACGTTTGAGGGCTTTTTCTTGCACTGCATAATTACTTGAACTTAGTGCAAAATTGGCTTTCTGCGTTTTTCGTTTGGCAAAATATACCGTTGGAAATAAAAAATCTTGTTGAATGCCTAACACATTTAGAGGTAGATTGCCAATAGTTAAATTGTTCTGGTCATAACTGTAATACAATTCCGTTTTATCGAAATCAAATGCATTTCCCAACAAGGCTTCCGAACGTTCCATAGTCAAACTTGCTGCTTTCAAGGTTGCATTATTCTCAATGGCCAAATTGATGAGCTCTTCTAAATCTTTCGGATTCTCTTGGGCGTTTCCTATTGATGTAAATGCGAGTCCGATAAGTATGAGAACCGTATTGATGTTCTTATTTGAAGCACCACTTTTCCCTTTTTCAAATAAAGCGTATAGCACAGGAAGTACAATCAAGGTCAAAAGTGTAGCCGTAATAAGACCACCAATAACTACTGTAGCTAACGGCCGCTGGACTTCGGCTCCGGCACTGGTTGAAATTGCCATAGGCAGAAAACCTAAAGCTGCAGCGGAAGCGGTCAATAAAACGGCACGCAATCGGTCTTTTGTGCCTTGCTTAATTAGGGTTTCCATATCATTGAAATGTTGTTTTTTGAGTTCCTTAAAGTGTTCAATAAGTACAATTCCGTTTAGCACCGCTATTCCGAAAAGGGCAATAAAACCAACGCCTGCGGAGATGCTAAAGGGCATGCCACGAATCCAAAGTAAGAGAACACCTCCAACCGCCGCTAAAGGGATTGCGGAGTAAATCAGGAGCGCTTCCCGAACGGATTTGAAAGCAAAATAGAGCAATACAAAAATGAGCAAAAGCGCAATTGGAACAGCGACCAGCAAACGTGATTTAGCACTTTGCAGGTTTTCAAATTGCCCTCCGTAAGTGATGTTATATCCTACCGGAAGTTTTATGTTTTCATCGATTAGGTGTTGTACATCATCCACAACGGACTGTAAATCACGGTCGCGAACATTGATGCCTACTACGATTCTTCGTCGCGTGTCATCGCGGGAGATTTTGGCAGCCCCTTTTTGATAACTCACCTCTGCTAATTCACTTAAAGGAATCTTCCCTCCTGAAGGAATATCCGCATACAGATTTTTAAGATTGTCAATGTCTTTTCGATTTTCAGAAGCTAACCGAACGACCAAATCGAAGCGCTTTTCACCCTCGAATACACTACCTACGGTTTTCCCTGCAAAACCCATCGAAACCATGTCGTTGAGGTCTTGAATGTTAAGTCCATAACGGGCAATTTTTGCACGATTATATTTAACGTTCATTTCTGGGAGTCCAACGATTTTCTCCACGGAAATATCTGAAGCACCTTCAACATTTTCGATGAGGGTTTTGATTTCATTCCCTTTTTTGCTTAATACCTCAAGGTCATCCCCAAAAATCTTAATGGCTACATCTGACCGAACTCCTGAAATGAGCTCATTGAATCGCATTTCAATGGGTTGGGTAAATTCAACTTCCATTCCTGGAATAATCGCCATGGCCTCTTTGAACTTATTTGCTAGTTCGTCCTTACTATCCGCAGAAACCCATTCGTTTTTAGGCTTTAAAGTTATTATGACATCGCTTTCTTCCATCGACATAGGGTCGGTAGGAACTTCAGCGGCTCCTATACGCGTGACTACCTGTTCAACTTCTGGGAAATCCTCCAACAAAATTTGTTCTATTTTGGTGGTGATTTCTACAGTTTTACCCAAAGAAGTTCCTGTTTTCAGGACAGGTTGAATCACAAAATCCCCTTCATCCAAGGTGGGCACAAATTCACCACCCATCCTTGAAAATATGAATATTGCCAATAATAAAAGTAGAGTAGCCATGCCTAGGACCAACTTTTTACTTCTCAAAGCCCAATCGATTATTGGGTCGTAACGGACATTCAGCCATCGCATTAACCGAACCGAAATGTTTTTCTCAGAGGGTTTCTCGGGTTTTAAGAAAAGTGAGGCAACTACAGGAACATACGTGAAACAAAGTACCATCGCTCCGATTAAGGCAAAGCTGAAGGTCAATGCCATGGGTTTGAACATTTTACCCTCAATTCCACTAAGGACCAAAATAGGGATAAAAACAATTAGGATAATCAGTTGCCCGAAGATGGCAGAGTTCATCATTTTAGAGGAACTTTTTTCGGTTATGGTATCTTTTTCCACTTGTAATTCCTTTGGTTCCAAAGATGAAAGCTCCGAACTTTTGACCATCATTTGAAAGGCAATAAATTCAACAATAATAACGGCTCCGTCAATTATGATTCCAAAATCTATTGCCCCTAAACTCATGAGATTGGCATCAACTCCAAAAATATACATCAAGGAGAGTGCAAAGAGCAGGCATAAAGGAATCACCGAAGCAACCACGAGGCCGGAACGTATATTTCCGAGTAAAAGTACCACCACAAAAATGACAATCAGAAAACCTAGAATTAGATTTTCAGTTACGGTATAGGTTGTTTTCGCAATGAGTGTACTTCTATCTAATATCGGATTGATATAAACCCCTTCCGGGAGTGATTTTGAAATAGAAGCGACCCGTTCGTTTACTGCGTCAATAACTTTTTTGGAGTTTGCATCTTTCAGCATCATCACCTGACCCAATACTTTTTCACCTTCTCCGTTTCCTGTAATAGCTCCAAAGCGAATAGCGCTACCGTAGCCCACTTCAGCCAAATCTTTGATATAAACTGGAATGCCCTCATTAGTCTTGACGACAATGTTATTGATATCCTCAAAGTTTTCGACCAAGCCTTCCCCGCGAATAAAATAGGCTTGATTTACCTTTTCTATGTAACCTCCACCAGCTACACTATTGTTCTTTTCCAAGGCCATAAATACTTGTTGGGCGGTTATGCCCATGGCATTGAGTTTTTCCGTCTTGATAGCAACTTCAAACTGCTTTAGAAATCCACCCCAAGTATTTACTTCTACTACTCCAGAAATGCCTGAGAGTTGGCGCTTCACAACCCAATCTTGAATGGTGCGTAAATCGGTGGCTGTGTAACGGTCTTTATATTCTGGCTCTACATCTAGGATGTATTGGTAAATTTCGCCAAGCCCTGTCGTAATTGGACCCATTTGAGGAGTACCAAAACCTTTAGGGATTTTCTCGGAAGCCGATTTGATTTTTTCCGCCAGCAACTGTCGGGGCAAGTAAGTACCTAAGTCGTCATCAAAGACAACAGTTACCACTGAAAGTCCGAACTTGGTAATAGAACGAATCTCTTGAACACCTGGTAAATTAGCCATTTCAAGTTCCACAGGGTAAGTGATGAACTGCTCCATATCTTGAGTGGAAAGGTTCCTTGAGGTAGTGATGACCTGAACCTGATTATTGGTTACATCGGGAACCGCCCCAATTGGAATTTGAGTCAATGAATACAATCCGAAGCCTACAATGAATAGGGTAAACAGGAATACAATAAACTTGTTCCGAATACTGAAATTAATGATGTATGAAAGCATAATCCAAATAAATAGGAATTACCGAAAACACGATGCTCAAGAAGCGCCGTGAAATTATAAAACTTAAAAAGTGGGATTATGCTTGCCGAGGCGGTTGAAAAAGACCTTCCTGAGCCAAGGAGTGGTAGGAGGCCTGATAAAAGAAATTGGTGTCCTGATCAAGAGCAAATTCTATTTCTACAAGATTTGCCGGAGCTTGATTTAATACAAATGCGTATAACGAAGCGGTCTGATACTGATGTTGGAAGGGTAGTTGCTCGTGTTCTTCTTTTTCTTCCTGATGCTTTTTACTATGCTCGGCTTTGAGTTCACCATAATGCTTTGAAATAAAGACCAAGAAATTATCACCATGTTCCTCAGCGTGAAATTGAGCATGCTCTATTAACTCGTCCAACTCAACAATGTCATCAATATGAACATTAAAGCTTTGGACTAGAATAAGCAAGGAAACCGCTATGGAAGTGACTTTAAGCATATTACTCAGTATAAAGATAAGGATTTTGCCCTTGCAAGTTCAATTTTTCCACTTTATAGAGGAAATGGGCTATTTGACTAATATAAATGTTGCCATGGCTACTATTTCGTTTCTTGTTAGATTCTCCCCAAGAGAGTCTTAACAGAACACCTATCTCATTGCATGCGATTAAACAATTCGCGGGTTATGATGAGAGTAACGGAATACGCAAAACTTCTTTTTATTGGCGGTTTTTTCTTAGGATGTGCATCGACTTGGTCAAATGTAACAGCCGAGATAAAAAGGCCACTTGCAAACTCTGCGCATATTCTAAAAGTTTCTGATTCTACAAATTCAAAAAAGAAAGGAAAAGAACCAAAAAGGGTAAAAGCTTCCCCTTTAAAATCGCTTACGAGTCAAAATGTCCTTCGACTTACAAACTTGCGAAAAGATGTTTCGGAGTCTGTTCGCCGTGAGAAAGGTAATTCGGTTAGTACAAATAGCTATGCCATAAATGATGTGTTTGAACCAAGTACACTATCAAATGTGGTGAGTTTAAATATCTATGATAAAAGATGGAATGTTCATAGTTTTTCGGGTACGCAAAGCTCTATGTACAGTCTGAGCTTTACTTCTGAGAACAATGTGAATACGCGAAGGGATTTAATAGGCTTTGAATATCGTTTTAAAAAAGCGGACTCCTTAAAATTCGGTTACTCGGCTAGGGCACGATTAGAGCGGGACAATGAAAGCCAAACCTATTATCAACTTGGTATTGGAGCTAACTTGAAAGGAGAGAAGAGATTGAATAGGGTTGGGTTGGAGTATTTTCCCGTGAGAACTGGACCAGGTCACGTTCTTGAGATTTATCGAACACAATTTACGAACTACAATACATTTCAATTGACCAAAAGATTGAAACAAGCTGCAGCTTTCGAAACGAATTATTATTCTGATGAACACGCTGATTTTATAGTTTCTGCTAGGACAGAATTTCTTCTATTTGAATCAGAATTGTTTCGGGTATCCCCGCTTATTGAGGCTGCCTATAGTTTAGGCACCATAAACCGTAGGGACAGCTATCCGTATTGGATGGCAGCTAAAAGGACCTATGGTGGTGGTGGATTTGCCTTGGGCATTGGTTCTGATAACAGCCCGTTTCAAATGCTTGCGGATGCCTCAATTTTTTCGGAGGTCGGCCAACCAAATTTCGAGCGCTATACAGGTAGTCTATCCTATCGAGTTGAGAATTTCACAACCTTAAATGCCGGTTTTGAAGTGTATACCATAGATAATTTTTACTCGAATGTAATTCAATTAGGAATGGTCTACAATTTCAAATAATACATTGCTGAGAATTATTCATCTATTAACTCATAGCCTTGATTAATTCCTTTTTCTATCGCAGGGACACCTCTTTCCATCCAAATGGGCTTTGAATTCCCTTTTAAATAATAGTCAAAAAACTGTGCCATTCGAATGCTGAAATCTTTTCGGTTCTGTAGTTTTAGCGGCCAATGCGGCTCTCCATTATAATTCAAAAACCATGATGGTTTGCCGAGCCTTCTCAAACTTACAAAGAACTCGATTCCTTGATACCAAGGTACGTGTCCATCTGCATCATTGTGCATAATCAATAGGGGTGTATTTATTTTGTCAATATTGAAAATGGGTGAATTTTCAATATATCGTGCTGGATATTCCCAAGGTGTTCCTCCAATTCTACTTTGTGTATGTTCATATTGAAACTGTCGACTTAAGCCTGTCCACCAGCGTATTCCACCGTAGGCACTAATCATATTGGGTACCGGAGCTCCGGATTCTGCAGCTTTGAAAATATCGGTTCTCGTGACCAAATAAGCAATTTGATAACCACCCCAACTATGACCTTGTACTCCGATATTGTCTTTGTCAATAAATCCTTTTTCAATTAATGAAGTGACTCCGGGAATTACACAGTTGTATGCACTCTCCCCTGGATAACCAACACGGTATGCCACATCAGGATTGAAAATCACATACCCGCGGCTGGTGTAAAAACTGTAATTGATGGTTGACCTTTCGGCTCTTGGTGCCCTATGTCTATGAAGTCCGTCAGAACTACGTTCATAAAAATTGACTATCATCGGATATTTCTTATTCGGGTCAAAATTTTCAGGTTTGACAAGCATTCCTGTAAGTTCTTTTCCATCCAAGGAAGTCCAGTTGACCAATTCATTACTACCCCAATTGTACGATTCTTGCTGCGGGTTGGCATCGCTTACTGTAGTTACCGTTTTAAAGGTCACGTCACTGGTATGCAAATCAGGAAAAACTTCAAAGGACTCTTTGGTAAACAACAATTGATTGCTCAGTTTGGCTTTTTTGGTGTTTGCATAACGATAAGGTCCTGAAATTAATTGCTCCAATTTCTTATTCCTGGGATTGTAGGAGGCGTACCCTGAATTTTTAGTGGCCTCATCAAAGGTTGATAGCAACCAATTTTTTTTCGGATCTAAGAAACGCTCTTCTTCATCTAACCATTCATAGCGGTATCTAGTTTTCGTCTCCCGACCTTTGGTCAATCGATTGCCCTCGCCTGTTTTTGGGTTAAATTCCCAAATATCATAGCGGTCATAGAGCAGTAGCGTTTTATCGTCTTTTGAGAATCCAGCATAGCCATAGGGATATGGGTGGTCGGGATAATCATGCCATTCATTAAAAAATCCTTTGTTTTTTGTAAGTTCAGTGCGAGCACCCGAATCGGTACTATAAGCCACCCAAGTGGTATCCTTTCGACTGTAACCGAACGCATACTCCGCTTTCGGGCTTAACCTCAGCCGTTCTGATTTTTTAATTTGGGCTTGAACGTTTCCGGTAACTGTATTTATAATGTTATAATCGTAATTTCTATTGCCAGTCCATTGGCTTTGCAACTCATAAGGTCTTTTGGTATTGACCATGGCATATTGGGCATTACCTTCATCGCCCAACTGACTATTTGGATAATCGAAAGTTGCCAATTGTACTAGTTTATTATTCTTTAGATGAATTGCTGTTTGATAAGATCTAATTGTGTCATTTTTCAGCTGTAGTTCTTGCACGGTGTAGAGCTGAGGTTCGTCATAAGTCCATACTTCGACATTTACAATTTCTTCCTTGGTTAGTGTGGTATCTTTGATAACAGGTGGTTTTCGAAGCCCAAAGAACAATTTTGAGTCATCTTTTGAGAAGCTCACTTTTCCATCTGATGAAACCAGATATCCTTTTGGTGCACTTTCAGAATCAACCAACTTTTCGGCTCTTGCATTTCCTTCTTTCCAATGGAAAAGTTCATTCGGTCGAGTTTGAACTTTAGTGGTATCGGTATCTACAACAAAACCTAAGTTTTTACCTGATTCGCTAAATTCAAGCTGAAAGTATTTTCCCTTTTTTGTACTGTAAATATTATGGGTTTCATCAGTTGCTAAGTTCAAAACGAATACTCCCGAATCGCCTTCTTTATCGATACCTGTTGTTGTATAGGCGAAAAACGCTCCTTTTTTGGCAAACGTGTAATGCGTTACAAACTTTAAGGTATCTTCTTTTTGGGTTTCCAGATTCCTAAGCACAACATGATACCCATTTTTCTTCCCTACTTTCTTAGGTTTCTTTTTCTTTTTTTCTTTTTCTTGAAGGGAATCTTTTGGTTCTTCCTTCTTCTTTTCCTTGATTTCCTCTAACATGTAAGCTATATAACCTGACCATTTTTCAGGAATTTTGTAGGATTTAATAGGGGCAACCTTGATAAGTTTTCCTGTTGCCAAATTTAGGATGCCCAACGAGTCTTTTGGTAAATTTTTTTTCTTGACCTTTCTACTCTTCATCACTGTAACACTGTCTTTCCAAGCCTTTATCGTGAAGAATACATGCTTCGAGTCATAATCGAAAATTCCCTTTGAACTTCTCTCGTGCTCAAAGACATAGGCTCCTTTAAGGTCTTTAATCTTTAAAAAATTATCTTTTTCACCCTGTTCCAATGAATACAATATATTTTCTCCATCAGGAGACAACAGTGAACCTTTGATGGTATTCCATTTGGCATAATCAGAGTGGTCAAGAACTTGCTTTTGTGCAACAACTGAAAAAGAGATAAATAGGACAAATAGAACGATGAATTTTTTCATAAGGTGGGTTGAATTTTTGTCGTTTAAATATAGGGATAATCTAATACTATAGATGTAAAAAGTGATTACCTTATTTAATGAGTATTGGTGGCAATAGTTACCCCGAAGTATACGTTATGGTTACAGTGTTAAGTCCTATCTTTGGATATACTACTCAAGACTTAAACGAACCAAAAAAATGGCCGGCAAAAAAAGACATTGGCTTTGGAATACCTTAATCGTTCTAACGGTTATCGTCTGTTTAATGGCTTTTGCTGCTCATTATAAAAATTGGACACGAATTGAGCCTGATAAAATGACAATACTATCTGGAATTTATTATCACAATTTGGCTTTTAAAGATTTGAATCAAGTGGAGTGGGTGGACAAGATTCCACCAATGGTTCGATTAAATGGTTTTTCGGCCTTTGAAAAAGGAAAAGGTGTTTATCAAGAATTTAAAGACACCCTTACGGATAGAAAGGTGTATGTTTTTGTTGATAATTTTGAAAATCAAAAAATCCGGTTGGTGAACAAAGATTCTTCACAACTATTTTTGAATATGAAAGACTCACTGGAAACGGTTGAAATGTTCAAATTTTTCAAGGGTAAAATTGAACTTCAAAATAAAATGTCCGAAGGAAACTAAAAGTGAATGCTTCAGCGTAAAACACTTATTTTCTCCCTTTTAATGTGTCTACCATTTCTGGCGTTTTCACAAAATACACTTACCATTTTAGTTGAGGATGTGCAATCTTCTGATGGGTTCATTGCAGTTGGTGTCTATACTAACAAAGACACTTTTTTAAAAAATGAAAAGGCCTTTGCAGGGATTTTTACTAAGGCGGAGGAAGGTGTTACGCGTATTGACCTTCCCGATTTACCAAATGGTGAATATGCGGTTTGTATTTTCCACGATGAAAATGGCAACAAGGAGATGGACACCAATTTTATTGGAATCCCTAAAGAACCTCTTGGGTTTTCCATAGGAAAACTAAAAACCTTCGGCCCGCCAAGTTTTGATGAATGCTCGTTCGAGATGAAGGGGGATTTTGAAATTAGAATTCCAATTAATTAAAGCTATTTCTAAGGTTTTGTTAATCCCTTGTTTTTAAGGGAGGCATGTTGTATTTTGAAAGACTAATCAATAAAAACAGCAGACATGGAAACAAAAGAAATCGCAGAAAAGTTAGTAAAATGGTGTCAAGAAGGAGACTTTGAAACACCTTATCAACATTTATATAGTCCGAATGTAGTCAGCATAGAAAATGATGGCAAGGGTGAAGGTGGCATTGCTGAGGGTTTCGAAGGGCTACAGAAAAAAGGGGAATGGTGGAAAGAAAATTTCGAAGTCCATCAGACCTCCGTCTCCGAACCTATAGTTGCCGAAAATTGGTTCTCGGTTCGTTTCGAAATGGATACTACGCACAGGCCTTCAGGTCATAGATCTACAATGTCTGAAATAGGTGTGTATCAGGTTAAAGACGGAAAAATTGTAAAGGAGCAATTCTTTTACGATGAGGCAGAACAATAATTCTTTTTAATAACTTCTCAAAAATTCATGGCTCTTGACTCTTTAACCGAAAGGTTTTTGGTGGAAGAGCCTTGTTTTGCAGTCAATACAACTTAAGAATTTCTTAATAAATTACACTAATTAATATCAATAGTGTTAAAATATGCCAAGAAATCAATAAAATTCAAATTTAATCGTTTAATTATTTGAGGATTTGATGAATGTGCTTAGGGCAGACTCACTATCCAACCAACCCAAATTCAACCAAAATCTACTACCTCTATGAAAGCATGTTCCTGCTTCGTTATGATATGCCTATTTCTGGGCTTATCTTCTGCAAATGCCCAAAAAAGTGTCGATATCGATGGACGCTTACAGTCTATTCTCAATGAGTTTTTCGAAGAATGTAAAAAATATAATATCGATTATCACGAAAAACTCTTTCAACTCAATAATATTGATATCACAAGTTCTTTACCTTTAGAGGAAGGTAATACAGTTTTAGGAATGGTAACTCGGGATGCAGAGGGAAATGTTGAAAATATTTTAATTAATTGGGCTGCAATGTTGGATCCCGAAATGTTAAAAGTGGTTGCTTTTCATGAATTTGCCCACCACTTTCTGGATTACAAACATACCTGTCAAGATTGTAATGAAATAATGGCGGTAACCAACACAAGCTACTATGATCTAGCTCGTGATTGGGAGAATCAGGTGGAAAACTTATTTACGACATCGCCGGTTTATTTGGCAAAAGAAACGAAAGAACCTGTGGCCGCGGTATCATTGCAATAATTGATTTCTCAATTCCGAAAAATTCTAGGTAATAGTTATCTTCGGGCCATAACTTTTAATTATGGTTCTCTTAGCTCATTTTATAGGTGCTCTTTACGGATTATTGGCAGTGTTTTTTGGAGCCTTTGGGGCACATGCTCTTAAAAAGTCTTTTTCCGAAGATCAACTGAAAAGTTTTGAGACCGGAGTAAAGTACCAAATGTATCACGCTTTAGTTTTATTGATACTAGGTTTCAATCTAAACCTTACAACAACAGTAGAAAAGTATATGATATACTGTTTTATCCTAGGAACTTTCCTTTTTTCCTTTAGCATCTATGGATTGACCCTAAGTGCATCCAAAGGAAAAAAACTGAAATTCCTTGGTCCCATCACTCCAATCGGTGGTTTGCTTTTAGTAATAGGATGGAGCTTGCTTTTGTACTCTTTTATTCAGAACATTGTTTAATTCCTATAGAACAAAGCGATAAGTAGCCTTTACCAAGAAGATATTCTGTGACTTTTCGTCATTAAAAATATTGTTTCCGAGGTCATTTAAAAGTCCATTTTGTGGGTCACCTGATTGGGAAACATCTTGAGACCAAACCAAGAATATTTCTGAACCTGGAATATATTCCCATCGAACTACAAGATTTGACCTAAACTGCACAAATGAAAAATCAGGGTTACCAAAAGTAAAATCCGTGACATCATCCAAGTTTCTATCTACCGAATATGTACCATCAGCAAAAGAAATTTGATTTTCAGGATACAAGGAGATACGGTCATTGAATTTACTTCCCATAGGGTTTACCACTTCCTTGAAATCACTATATCTTCCTCTAGAGATAAAAGGTTGTCCCCAATATTGAACGGTCAAATTCGGATTTATGGTATAGTTTAGACGCAAAGACATACTTAGCGTTCTCTGGTTTACTGTACCGGTGAGATAAGTAGTCTCCCCATTCACATCAATATTATCAATGTATTGTAATTTGTCCATATTGATTCCATATTCTGGGTTTGCAGAGATACTTAAAGCGTTAAAAGGTTGATAGGTAACACCAAAATCAATGTTATATGAATTGTATGAATTGTCCGTTCCTTTTTGTCCTCTATGGAAAACATTGAAACGAACTTTTTTTCGTCTATCGGTATTATATCCATTAAAGAAGCTTATTTCAGATGCCTGGCGGAGTCTTGGACCACCTCGCAAAGCAAAATTGGAGTACTGTTTAGGTGCATAGGTGATACCGAGATTGGTGAACCAGTTATTGTCCCAGTTTTGCCAGCTATTGGTATTAAAACGAAGGCTATTGTGGTTACCTCCGAAATCCCAAACACTCCAATGGTTGTAATTGATGCCTACTCTTCTAAAAGTTTCAGTTGGTTTTAAGGTTTGATACCCAATCCATGTATAATGTCTAATATCATCTGCTTGCCGTTGAAAACCGATATCATTCAATTCCAATTCTGGGGACCGCCAAGTAGCCCCCGTTTCGAACTTCCAGTTTCCATTACCAACTTTTCCTAACTGAAGATTACCTCCAGTGCCGGTTAATGAAGTTCTATCTTCTTCAACGGAAACATGATCAGCACCCGCACGTTGAAATAGATGTGCTATGGACTGCTGAGTGTTTGAAATGGCCTCTGTACTTCCATTTACACGACTAAAAATTAGATTCCCACCAACATACCAATCACGTTCTTGCCATTGGTGTTTGAAATCAATACCACCGGTAAAGGCTGAATGATGCAAGAAGTTAAGTTCTGGTGTAAGTTGGTCTCTGTTTGTAGCTGTAAAGATTCCGCCAACAAAAGTATTCCTGTCATTAAAATCTTTCTGAACGCGACCAACAAAGTAATTCGTCAGCGGTTCAACTACTTCTTTTCTTCGCTCTCCGTTATTATCGATGGTTGCATATTTTTTCGCAGTAACACTTTCCAGAACACCAATGGACCAACCGTCTTTGGTCTTTCCACTGAATTTTGCAGCCCCTAAAATAGATGTGTTTTCAGGCTGATCTACATATTCTCCGTCTTCTGTATTTGGAAAACCTTGCGGACTTCTTCCTATTCTTCGGGAATAGAAAACATTATCAAATCCGAAAGTATTACCGGCTTCTGATTGACTAACACGATAGTCAAATATGTTCTTGTTTTCCACGAAAAAAGGACGCTGCTCACGAAAGAAAATCTGAAATCCGTCTAGGGCGATTGCGGAAGGGTCGGCCTCTACCTGTCCAAAATCAGGGTTTACAGTTAAATCTAAAGTAAGGTCATTTGTGATACCAATTTTAGCGTCAAGCCCTCCTGTTATTTGGCCATCGCGACCATCACGAAAAGGGTTTCCAGCTTCAGCCTCAAAAGTTTCCATTTTGGCAACAGTATAGGGCTGTATCTCGAGCTGTTTTTGGGGTACTAAATCGATTAGTCCTTCTAAAAGACCAAATTCACTTACAAAACCCGGGGTATCTTGTTTAATTCGTTGCCAAGAGTATCGTTCCGCACCTCTAAAGTATTGACGATCTAATTGGATACCCCAAACCTGCTCCTTGGCTTTTCCAAATTTCAATTGACTAAAGGGTATTTTCATTTCGGCGGTCCAACCTTCCTTATCAACATTCGTTTTAGTATACCATATAGGGTTCCAACTTTCATCTTCATTGTTACCGTTTTCTGAGGTGAAAAAATCTGCTTTGACACCCGCGGCCGTGGTGATAAAACCGAAGGAACTCCTTTTATCGTGATAACTATCAATAAAAATACCTACCCAATCTCCTTGAAATCCGTCACGTCTTGAGAGCCGCATTTCAATCTTGTCAGGGTCACTGTCATATGCCCGTATACCGACATACAAGAATTTTTCGTCGTAAACAATCTTAAACTTTGTCTTATGGTCTGGTGTTGTGTTTTCGTCAGGTCTTCGTTCGATGAAGTCACCTTCCCATTCTATCACATTCCAACCTGGGTCATCAAGAAGTCCATCTATTTCAGGGGAAGCTACCTTGTCAAGAAATTTGGTGGTGTATGTTCTTTTAATAACAACATCGGTAGAGTCTTGCGCAAAAAATACTGTTTGCACAAAGAGAATTGTGCAAACAGTAATTAAGTTGGTCTTCATGTTTTCGATTTAAGATTGATGTGTCTTAAAGACTCACAAAAAATTAGGTAGTTACAGTAAGATTCGATTTTAATCTTTTTTTAACAAATTGTAATTACTTATGTGAGGCTCCAAGTTTTTTTAATTGTTCTTTTCCATATTCGTTTTCAGGGTTAAGCTCTATGGATTTCTTATAGTTTTGGATGGCCAAGGTTTTTTGTCCAACTGACATATAAGCTTCTCCCATACTATCATAAACATTCCAGGAGTTTGGAAAGGCTTTTATGTTAAGATTGAAAATAGTAATTGCCTCTTGGGGCTTGTCAAGCTGAAGCAGGAGATACCCGACACCGTTCATTTCATCTTCATTGAAAATAAAGGAATTATCATTTTTTATTGACTCATAGTGTAGTTTAGCTTCGGAAATTCCCTCCTTAAGTATTGTGATTAAAACAGCCAGAGGCAAGGTTTTTTCGGACTTTGAAAAGTTGGACTGACCAAACTCATAAAACGCTATGGCCTCTTTATAATTTTTATTTCTTAAGCGAGCGTAGGTTCCATTCGTCAAAATGGTGCCATCTACATTCATGATTTGGTTCGGGAAATTTTCCTTGAAAATACCAAGGACTGTTTTTGCATCTTCAACTCTTCCATCACCTAAAAAGGTGCTTACCACATTTTTTAATTCATCCTTATCTGCGGATTCGTATATCTGCTTACTTTTCATTTCCTCGAACCATTTTAGTCCTCTTTCCTTTCCTTCGTCAATGATGATATCCTGTAAATCATAGGCTAGTGATTTCTTCGGAGAGAAAAGTTTTCCGCCCTTTATAATCGTTTTTTTATATAAGAGATTCTTATTATCCTCGAACGGATTTTTGTCAAAAAGCAGTAAATCTGCTTTTTTGCCTACCTCAATTGTGCCATAATCTTGATCTAGTTTCATAGACTCATATCCATTTAGAGTGGCTATTTGTAATACATCTTCCATGGGAATGCCGGCGTTATGAAATAGCAAAAGCTCATGTAGCATAGCTCTTCCCCCATAGCGACAATCGGAACCAACACGAATTTTAACTCCCTTCTCATGAGCCTTTTTCACATAAAGCATCATGGCTTCAAAGGCTTCATCTAATTGTTTCTGTTGTTCTTCGGAGTAATCAACCATGGGAGTTCTGCGGATTGGGAAATACTCGAATGAGGTAAAAAACTCTGTCTTTCTAGCTGCTGAGGCTAAAACGTTTAACGCGGTGCTCAAGGTTGCTCCTTTTGCAGCCATTCGGTCAAAAAGCCCCATTAGTTTTTCTTCAAACTCAGGATTTTCTTTGATATAGCTAAAAAAGAAAACCATATGCGCCGCGAACTCGTCAATACTGGGAGACATTTGTAAACCGTACTTTTCATTCATGGCTTTCCAATGCACATCGTAATTTAAGATGGATGGAGTCAGTGTAAAGAAATGTTCGAAATTTTGGACACCCATTTCCAATGCCTCATCAATGGTTACTACGTTGTTATCAGTATGAGTGTTAATAGTAATGTCCAATTTTTTAGCTTCATCCACCATCGCTTCAAACTCAGGTTTCCTCAGTTTTCTATAGAACTTCATATGCTTTAGTCCCTTTTTGGCATATTCGCGGACTTTTTTTCTTCCATCATCTGGATTCATAACTTCAATATGATGTTGTGGCTGTCTGTAATTCGCATCAGAAACTATAGATCCACCACAGATAAACAGATTAGGATATTCTGGAGAGGGATTCTTTTGCCAATTTAAGGTTACCTCAATCCATTCCTCGGGTTGTCCCATATCGATTATGGTTGTTATCCCATAAGCCAAATACATTTGAGTCATAAGATTACGGGCTAAATCCTGATTACCCTCTTCAATATATTCAGGGGCATAGTCACTACTACTAGAGTAGTTCTGCATTAAATGGGTGTGCGTGTCGATGAACCCAGGAGTTAGCAACCGATTTCCTCCGGCTATAATTTCTTTCGAAACAAAATTTGTTGACGCATCAATTATGGCTGCGATAGTATCAGCTTTTATCAAGACGGTTTTATTTTCTAGAACCTTTTTGTTCTTGCTATCAAACAAAGCCACATTTTTTAGGGCTAAATCGTATTTGGTTTGAGAACAACTACTGAAACTCAAAACAAGACATAAGAATCCCATGAACAATACAGCATACTTTTTCATATGATTGTTTTTTAGACCCTGCTGATTGGCAGGGTAGGTTAGTATTTTCGAATGGATGTTTTACTTAATCACAGGCGTAAGTACATATTGCCGTTAATTGTATTCAGCTTTAAGCGATTGGATGCATTGCCAAGTGAACCACTTATTTTTTGCCCAACATGACGATCGGTTGAACTGAATTTCAATTTGTCATCGGCGTAGATATCCCCATGAATGGTTTCTGCAACCATTTTTACATTGGTCATTTTTAAGTCTATTTCGCCGTTGATGGTGCTCAAATCAAGTTCTCCTGAGTATTTGGCGATGTCAATATCTCCATTGATAAGGTCTGCTTCAAATTCACCTTCAATGACTTCAGATTTTAAATCGCCGTTGATGCTACTAATTTTGAACCTTGCATTTTTAGGTATATAGATAACATAATTGAATTCATACATATCACCCGTATTGTAATATCTCTTCTTTTTATCCGGGTTGTTTTTATTCCATTCTTCGTGAAACGCCTTAAAAACGGGTTCTGCTTTTGACTCTATATAAATGGTGCTTGAACCCTCATCGATATCTAATTCATACATGTCTTGAAATTTTCCGTCTTCTGTGGTAAGGTCGACTTTAAAGTAAACGGTTGATTTATCCCAAGTTTTCACTTCAATAAGTGAGGCAAATTTTACTTCTACATCAATAAACTGATTTTTGTAATCGATGTTCTTTTCAATAATTTTCTGAGCGTTCATTGTAAGACTGATGAGGCCTAACAATAGGATACTGACTAAATTTTTCATGACTGTTCGTTTTTTATTCTGAACTGGTTTCAGAGTCTGATTATAGTTTTGTATTAAGATGTATTATTCTTTTCTCAAATAAATGTTTCCGTTGGTAGTTTTAAGCTGTAGCTTAACCCCACCACCGTTGATGGTCTGTCTGATTTTTTGAGTAGAAACAGATTTCAAACCATTTTTTTCTGGAAACTTAATCTCGAAATTGGTATAAATCTCTCCATTAACTGAACCCAAGGATAGGTTCGCAGGGGTATCTCCTGGTAATTTAATATCAAGTGCTCCATTCGTGGAATAGACGGTTATTGGAGAATCTTGATTAATTTCTACAAAGGAAATATCGATTCCTCCATTCAATGAATTGGCTGTAACTGGTCCGCTAACATCTTCAATTTTAATTCCACCGTTCAGCCTTGCGTTCGCTTCTATTTCGCCTTTAAAACCATATATTCTGATATCGCTTTGACCTGTACCATTTGTAGTTACTGAAATGTTTTGATTCGCGGGCAAGTAAATTTCAGCATTGCCATTATTCCATTTTCTAAGGTTTCTTACGATGAGGTTATTTCCCTCTTTCACTACATAAAAACCCACGTCGGTATTATCAGAGCCCCCAGCTCCCAAAAGTTTTAAACCTTTTGCTTTTTCGGGTTTTTTGCTTGAGGCCTTAGCTTTAATTCGTAATTGTTTTTCACCATGTGTTCGAACTATGATGTCTGCTTTTGATTCAACTTTCACCCACTCAATGCCATCGAGAGATTGTGTATAGTCTTCCTGCGCCGCAAGTATCGAACAAAAGATTAATGCTAATAAAGTTATTTGAATTCGTTTCATGATTTTTCGTTTTTTGATGTTTAAATAATATTTGGTAATACTGACTCGAGTTCTTCTTTTACATAAGGTTGGGTATCGTCTTGCTCTAAAAGATATTGCATTGACGCCGCCGCCTTCTTTTCTTGAATTTTACCTAACACTTGAATGATGGTAATTTGAATTCCGGGATCTTTTTCGGTTTTCAAAGCTTTGATAAAACTATTTTTTACGGTTTCAGAAGCTGTAAACTCACTTAAAACTTCAACGGCAGTTCTTCGCACGTTGGTGTTTTCATCATTTAGCATCCGATCGGCTAAGGCACTTACGATAGCTTCGTCAGGGTCGGAAAACTCTTCAATAAAATTCACGCCTTGTATGCGTTTGCTGGCAGATTTGTTTCCCATTAGGGATAACATAGCAGTTTGTTTGAACGCTTGAGTCTCGTCCGCGAGATGAGCAATCTCTTTTCCCGATATTTGCTCTTGTTGCTGTTTTCCAAAGAAATAAACACCAACTAATAAGACAACACTTGCCGCAATTTTTAAGAGGTTATTGGTCCAATTATTTTTGCCCTGAACTGATACATTATCCAGTGAAACCACTTTTGAATTATTTTGTTTCTCTAGCTCGATTTGCTCAAAGAAATTGGTTTTCAGGTTACCTGAAGGAGTTGTTTCTTTTTCTTCTTTAAATACTTTAAAGAGCTTTTTCAACTCACTTAATTCATGTGAACATGAATTACAATCCTTAAGATGTGCTTCTACAGTTGTCTTTTGAGTTTTATTCAAAAGACCATCCAAATATTCTGGGAGTAGTTCTATAACATGATTCTTTTCCATTTCTATGAATTTTTAAAATAAATGGCCCTTAATTTTTTTAATGCGCGGCTGACTTTGGTTTTTACCGCTCCGGGAGTGCTTCCCACAATCTCCGCAAGTTCTTCATATTTGATTTCCTGAAATCGATTTAAAATCACCAACTCTCTATCTGAAGCATCCAATTTGTTGATGGCCAAATGCAAATCGGAATAATCTTGTTTTACCTCTTCATGAACGGCAACTTTGTAATCGATGGTCTCAATATCTTCAGTTTTGTTCGAAACCCTTCTAAAATGTGTATTTAAACTGTTCCTAGCTATTGTGAATAGCCACGAAACAAATTTCCCATCATTGTAAGAGGTTCTATATTTCATCAATTTGTAAAAGACCTCTTGTGTAATGTCTTCGCTCAACATTCGGTCTCCGCACATCTTATGTAAAAAGTTAAACACATGTTTATGGTGTCTTTCAAAGAGAATCTTGAGTAAATCCAAGTTTCCGTTTGCTACTTTTGCCATTAAGATTTCGTCGGTCAACTGTTCCAAAAAGCGTTTCTTTTGTTGGTCTTCAATTCTATATAGTCTGGAAATTACAAAAGGTTACACCAATGCGTAAAAAAAATCGCAACAAAGTGAATTGTTGCGATTTAACTATGTCAAATACTTATTGTTTTAGTCCTCCGCTTCGCCTATTGAAGTAAACTCTTTTATGGCCTGATTAGGCTCTATGATATCGTACCCTTTCCAAAATTCGGGATCATAATTGGGCATATATTTTGGGAGGACGGTATTGTTTTCCTTGAAAGAGTCATACTGAGAAAGGTTAATAGGAGTTTCATCGAATACAACCAATTCATAGCGGTTCCGGTTACCGAAAGCGGCATCTACCTTCATTGAAAGCTCATTCTGTTTTCTACGCCCTTTTACGTTTTTGTTTTTTTCGATGATCTTAAGAGGCCTTCTAAAACCTGCACGAATTCCCTTTGTTATATCATAATAGCTCAAATGATATTTTTGGTCATTGCCTTTGGTAAAAATTATTCTTCCCTTCGCCAAATATTCTTTTAGTGAAACGCCTAACAAACTAAAATCACGCAAAGGTTTTACGTTTTCAAAATCCATCCGGATTAAGGCGAAATCATCTGAATTGATATAGAGCTTCCCTTTAAATTCTTCCGATCTTTTAGGTGTAAAACTAAGGACGTATACTGCAGCATCACCTAAATAGGTAAAATCTTCAAGTGCGAGTTCATAACGACCGGGTTTGAAGAGTACATTATAATCTGTATCCTCAAAAACAGGCAGATTCTCATAAAGGTTGCCCATGGTTTGCCTTTTGTATTTAGCAAAGAATTTTTTGCGATTCTCTTTGCTCTCTTTTTCTTTCTCAAGCTGTTCGTTTAAGGCAGCAACATCGGTTGAGTCAACTTCTGATTCAAACATCTCATCTGCATCTACTTTGGTGCCAAAGAGACCGGATTTAATCTTAAAGTACGAATCTGTCTTCACATTTTCCTTCATGATTTTATTGAACTTCTCTTCAAGAATTTCAAAATCGAGCTCCATGCTTTTGTCGTATAGCTCTGAAGCTTTTATTAAATCTAGTTTTTGTTGATCACCATCGCTACCGCCGTAAAGGTCTCCAAGAGCCTCATTATAAACTGTATTGTTTTTAGGTATTTGATTGATAAGGTTGTCAATAAATTGTTTGTTAAAAGCATCAATTGTTGATTTTTTCAACGTATAATCGGTCTTCATAATCTGGCTACTATAGGTTTCGCGAAGAAAAACGCGCTTTTTTCCTAGACCTAGGTTATAGTTCTTGCTAATACTATCCTCGACTATTTCTATAATTTCTTCAGGAGTATAATTTTTATTGGTTACTATTACAGGATTCAAATCGATGGCCTTGGCCGCCAGAACAATCTGTTTTTCTGTGAACTGATTCAAAGGTCTTCCTATGGTCGCATAACCAATGCAGGAAATAAATAGGGAATCAGTTGGTTGAATGGTATTATCCAATTGAAAAGTAAATCGACCTTCCTCATTGGTAATAACCCCTTTCTTCTTTAACTGCACGGTAACATAGGGTATTGGTTTCTGAGTAGCCGAATCGACTATTACCGAGGTTAAGGTTTGTGCCTGCCCAAATGAAGCAAAGATTACAAAAGAAAGGATGAAAAATGGAGGAGTAAGTTTCAACATAAAATAATGATGGTGGGTTTAGGAAAACAAAAAAACGACAGTTACCGAACAAAGCACACTTTTTTTGATTTCCTTAATACGGATTTATCCTTTTTTTAACGGATTTATCTACCTTGTCCTATGTTGAAGACGAATCCGAAGGAGGTATTGTTACGCTTTAGCGTAACTAATTTCATTATTGAAGGTATTAAAGTGATTTAGTGACAACCGCAATCATCTTGTCCACAGGCTTTGGAATTCGACTTTTTGGAAACAAAAAGTGCCTTGGGCAGAAAGAATTTCTTCACGATGTAAGCTACCGCAATTGCCAGTGTTATATAGACCAATATCAGTTGAAGATTTTCCATAATTATTTTAAAATTTGATAAGCGATTAAAGCAACAATATAGGCAAAAACACTCATAAACACCAATTGAGCAACTGGCCACTTCCATGAATTAGTTTCACGTTTCACCACTGCTAGTGTACTCACACATTGCATTGCAAAGGCATAAAAAAGAAGTAGTGAAATACCAGAAGCCAAATTAAACAAAGGTTCCTTTGTTCGTGGGTTCACTTCAGCAGCCATTCGTTGTGTGATGGTTTCTGTATTATCTTCACCACCGCCAACGCTGTAAATGGTAGCTAAAGTTCCCACAAAAACTTCGCGTGCTGCGAAAGATGTAAGAACTGCGATACCAATTTTCCAATCATAACCAAGCGGTTTTACGACGGGCTCAATAGCTTTTCCGGCATAGCCCATGTATGAATTTTCGAGCTTATGGCTAGCAATCTCTTGGTTTTGCGCAAGTTCTTCTAGTATTGCTTTTTTAGTCTGAATCGAATCTGCTATAGCCGATGCGTCCAGCACATAAACTTTTTTCCAAATACTATCCTGTAAAGACTTGTTGTAATTAATCAGGTCAGTCTCAATACTGGCTTTGTTGAACTCAGAAAATCCATTGGTTTCAATTCTCTTTTTAACAATGGATTCTGCATTTTTGAAATCGTCCGCAAATCCGTTTGAACCTAAAAACCATAGAATAATAGAGATTGCTAAGATTATTTTACCTGCTCCAAAAACAAAACTTTTGGTTTTTTCCCATACAGTAATGGCAACATTTTTAAAAAGAGGCAGCTTATAATTTGGCATTTCTACTACGAAGAAAGAACGACTTTTAATTTTCAGAATTTTGTTCAGCACCATAGCTGAAAGTATGGCCGCTCCAAACCCAATAAGGTACAAAAGCATAAGCGTTAGCGCTTGATAGCTCAATCCAATAAATCGACCTTCGGGGATGACTAACGAAATGATAATCAAATATACGGGAAGTCTTGCCGAACAGGTAGTGAATGGAGTCACTAAAATAGTAATCAATCTTTCCTTCCAATTTTCAATAGTGCGTGTAGCCATTACTGCTGGAATAGCACAAGCGGTGCCTGAAATCAAAGGCACCACACTTTTGCCACTAAGTCCGAATGGGCGCATTAAACGATCCATTAAGAAGACTACCCGGCTCATATATCCTGATTCCTCAAGCAAAGAAATAAACAAGAATAAAAAGGCAATTTGCGGGATGAAAAGAGCAATACCGCTAATTCCTGCTATAATGCCCTCGGCAATTAAATCGGTAAATGCTCCTGAAGGTAAAGTGTTTTTGACCCATTCCCCAGCGGAAGCAAAAAAACCTTCAATCAAATCTTGTGGATAGCTGCTCCATTCATATATCGCTTGAAAAATGGTCAGCAGTATGAAGAAGAAAATAAGATATCCAAAGACTTTATGTGTCAGTACTTTATCTAAAGTAGCACGAAAACCCTTGGCCGCATTCGCATCAACTTTATACGTTTCTTTAAGAATTCCATTGATAAATTGGTACCTCACAATGGTTTCTTTTTGTTGTAGACGCTTCAGTTCAGACTTTGATTTTGTCGCAAAAGATGTGCTATCTTTTATAAGCGTCTTTTCGATAGGCATGAAATTGACATCCTGAGTAATGACCAACCAAAGTTTGTACAAATCTTCGTTTGGAAATGTATTTTGCAGGCGTTCAAAATACTCGGGTGCAATTACAGTAGTATCGACATTGGGTTTGGAAGAGAGGTTTTTGTAGTCCGCAATAAGTTCCTTCAATCGTTCAATACCTGTCTCCTTTCTGGTACTGACCAATGCAATTTTAGTATCTAATCGTTCCTCTAACTGTTCAATATCAACCGAGATACCAGTTCTTGACATTCTATCCGCCATATTAATGACCAATATTGCGGGAATTTTTAGGTCTTTGATTTGTGTAAATAAAAGAAGGTTCCTTTTCAGATTTTCAACATCAGAAATAACAAGAGCAACATCGGGGTGGTCCTTATCCTTTTTGTTGAGTAGTAGTTCTACGGCAACACTTTCATCCAATGAAGTCGTATTAAGGCTATAGGTGCCTGGAAGATCCAGAATATGCGCTTTAACTCCTCTAGGCAGTTTGCAAATACCTTCTTTTTTTTCAACGGTAATGCCGGGATAGTTTCCTACTTTTTGATTAAGTCCTGTAAGCTGATTAAAGACTGAAGTCTTACCAGTATTTGGGTTTCCTATGAGCGCGACATTAATCTGTTTACTCATAATACATGGTTATCTTCAATCATTTCCAATTCTATCTGAAGAGCCGTTGACCTTCGAATGGCGATATGAGAACCATTAACATTGATATAGATTGGATCTTTGAGAGGTGCAACTTGTACTAGTTCAATCTGATTGCCAGGGAGACAGCCTAATTCTAGAAGTTTGATAGGAAGTAAATCATCGGCAAACTCTTTGATGATTCCCTTTTGTCCACGTCTTAAATCAGCAACTGTAATACCCAATTTTTATTTAGATTGATTATAAGTAAGGAGGCAAAAATAGGAGAAAAAACCCAAATCGTTATTGTAAAAACCCAAAAATGTGAATCAAAAAGTGGAAATTACTTGAGGTACGAATTTTGAAGAATCTCTAGATCCCCTAACAATTTCTCAATTTCATCTGTATTGGTCCCATCATAGAAGCCACGAATGCGTCTTTCTTTGTCTACCAGAATAAAATTTTCGGTATGAATCATATCAAATGGTCCACCATCGCCATCAGTCTTAACAGCCAAATATGATTTTCGTGCGAGGTCATAAATTAGTTTTTTATCCCCGGTAACCAAATTCCATTTGATATCATCTACTCCCTTTTCTAGAGCGTATTTTTTGAGCTGGGCTACAGAATCGATTTCAGGAGTTACAGAATGTGATAAAAGAAGCACATCATCATCTTTGATATATTCTTGAATCTCCATCATATTTTTTGTCATTATCGGACAGATGGTAGGGCAGGTCGTAAAAAAGAAATCTGCTATATAGATTTTATCCTTGTAATCGGCTTGGGTAATTCGCTTTCCGTTTTGATTGGTGAGCGAGAAATCTGCAATGGTATGGTATTTTCTTTTTTTCTGTAAAGTGCTGTCCACTAATTCAGGATTCACCATTGAGGGTTGATATATAGGAAGTTTCTCTTGAGGTATCAGAGCATTATAAAAAAGGTAAATAATGACTGCTGAAATACAAAAAAGCACTAGAAAAAAAAGTTTGTATTTACCGAAGAATGAGCGCATATGAATTTTATGCAAAGATACGGCAGACCCGCCGGGTGTTCAAGAAACCTGTGGATTAGAGCTGCTAAATCTTTCTTAAAAAGTAATGAGCACAAATACTTTCTTTTTATAAGACCTCGTAAAGCTGTACTTTTGTGCGTTTTAAATTTAGAAAATTCCTATGAGTCCTATTTTCATTCAGGCTGCCCAGTTTATATTAAGTTTATCTCTTTTGATAGTTCTTCACGAGATGGGTCACTTTTTACCTGCAAAGTGGTTTAAAACCAGGGTGGAGAAATTCTACTTGTTCTTCGATGTTAAATTTTCTCTTTTCAAGAAGAAAATCGGTGAAACTGAATATGGTATTGGCTGGTTACCTTTGGGGGGGTACGTTAAAATCGCGGGCATGATTGATGAAAGTATGGATACGGAAGCCATGCAAGAGGAACCCAAACCCTGGGAGTTTCGAAGTAAACCTTCTTGGCAGCGATTAATTATAATGCTCGGGGGTGTAACGGTTAACTTTTTGATTGCCTTCCTAATTTATGTTTTTGCTTCCTTTTACTATGGAGATACCGATATTTCAACCGAGAGTTTAAAGGATGGTTATTCAATAACTAATCCCATACTAACAGATGCCGGGTTCCAAACAGGAGATAAAATAGTCTCAATCAATGGTGTTGCTTATGAGAACTATTCTGATATGCGTAAAAACTTAATTACAGCAGATGAGATTACTATTGACAGGGATGGGCAAACAAAGAAAATTATTCTACCACAAGATTTTCTGGGTAAATTAAGTGATAAGGGCAAGGAGAATACTTTTTTTGAAATCCGCTATCCCTTCATAGTTGCATCTGTATCAGACAGTTCGGCCAATGTCAATGCAGATTTGAAAGAAGGAGATGTTTTTCTCTCCATTAATGGTAAAGAGTTGAAGTTTTTTGATCAATTGGCGAATAGGTTAGAAGAATTAAAAGGTCAAAAGGTGAATGTTGAATTTTTAAGAGAGGGTCAAAAAAGTGAAACAGAACTTCAAGTCAGCGCAGATGGTAAATTTGGTATTTATCCTGGGGGTTCTTATCCACAGTTGGAAGAGTTAGGTTACTTAAAGATAGTTCGAAAGGAGTATACTTTCGTTGAAAGTATTTCAGTAGGTGCTACTAAATTTACAAATGAACTTACGGGCTATGGAGCCCAACTTAAAAAGATATTTACACCAAGCACTGGCGCATATAAGGGTCTTGGTGGTTTTAAAGCGATTTTCGATATTTTTCCACCATATTGGAGCTGGGAATCTTTCTGGGGAATCACCGCATTTTTATCTATCATGTTAGCAGTGCTGAACCTACTTCCTATTCCGGCCTTGGATGGTGGTCACGTGATGTTTTTATTATATGAAATGGTCAGTGGTAAGAAGCCAAGTGATAAGTTTTTAGAATACGCTCAAATTGTAGGTTTCGTATTATTGCTGGCCTTGGTTTTCTTTGCAAATGGCAACGATATCTATAGAGCAATTTTTAAATAGAAAATCCCGCTTTTTTTTGTTTGTGGTATTTTAAAAAACGATTATATTTGCACCCGCTTTGAGTAATTAAAGTTAACACTCCTCCTTAGCTCAGTTGGTTAGAGCATCTGACTGTTAATCAGAGGGTCCTTGGTTCGAGCCCAAGAGGGGGAGCTTTTTAAACAAAAAAACCGTTCAATTTCTTGAACGGTTTTTTTGTTATTGTAAAGTAAAAGGGTGGAAGATTTATCCTGCTTATTCATGAAATAGACAACATCAAATATATTGAAAGCTTCTTCTTTTAAAAAGGACTATTTATACCTATACTTGAGTATTTAATTGTTAAGCTTCAACCAAAAGTTTGTGAAAAGACTTGATTTTTTCTTCCTCATCTGTGATTTTACCCGTACAGGCTTCTAAGAAGAGTAAGAAGGTTTCCTTCTCTTCTTTGCTAAAACCTTCGGTCAAAAACATAATTACGGCAAGCCGAGAAGGTTGGGTTCGGTTGACCAATTCAACGCCTTTTGTTGTGAGCTCTAAACGTTTTTTTCGTCTATCGTCTTCATCTTCGTATTGCTTAATTAAATTTTTATCGAGAAGGACGTTGATAAGGTTTGTGATATTGGCGCGTGAAACGTTCAATGATTCTGCCAATTCGCTTGCCATCAAGGCCTTTTTATGCTTCTCTCTCTTGAAAAAAGGTAGGTTTGGATTTTCAGCCAAATGCAATAAAATTAGCCATTGCTGGGTGGTGAGTTCAACTTTTTGATAAACTTCATCACCTATTTTTTTCAACTGATTGGCCAGTTCAAAAATGCTCAATACTATCGATTCTTCAATGCTTTTCTCTATCATGTTTCTATCTATTAAGTGGGGAATTAAAGCTTCTGCAATATAAGACGCGTAGCTCTACTTCTGTATTTTTTTAATAACGTTTAATTGTGTTTTTATAAACAATTCTTTCGATGGATTTTCCATCTTAAAACTATTGGCCGGGTAATGTGTAAAATTTGTGTATGAGGGAGCGTAAAGTTCAAAGCGCTGCCGTGCATTATAATTTTGCATGGAGACTTTTGAACGATAGTCTCTAAGTGCGCCAATATCTAAATAATTGTTAGCTACCATACTACCACCGGTTCCTGCTTCAGATAAAATATGTCCCTCATAACTTACAACTTTTGAGAGCCCATCGGTGGCGGCAAAGGGAAAATCAATACCTGAAATCCCGGCTGAATTTGCCGATACCACATAACACATATTTTCGATTGCCCTTGCTCTCTTAGCAACTTCTTTATGGGTCAATTGCGGACTTCCAGCTTCCGACGAAGAATGCAAAAAAACTTCTGCCCCGCGCATCATAAGGCATCGTGCTATTTCTGGATATAAAATTTCCTCCGAAGCGATACAGGCCAGCTTTCCTAGTTTTGTATCCGCGACTGGAAAAAGTGCATCATCTCCGTAGACTTTTATATAATCGTCCAATACATCGTGTGGTGTCGGTGCGAACATCGAATTCAATCTTCGATACTTCAAAATCAATTCGCCTTCATCATCAATAATGAAGCTGCTCTGGAAATATAACTCAGGAAAATTTTCATCCAACTCGTAAAAATTCCCAGATAAAAAGATAGACTGTTGAACACAAAACTCCTTCATTTGATTGAACAGAGCATCATCTGTCGACAGGCATGCTTTTTCCCTCCATTCATCCAAACTTTCCCCGAAAGGGAAACTGGTCAAAAAATATTCAGGTAGCACTACAAGCTTCAAATCAGGTCCGATAAAAGCTTTGGAACCTTTCGTTTCTGCCAAAACTGTATTCAAAGATTTTTGCATCAAATTATATGCAGAACTTCTGTCTTTGCATTTATTGATTGCAAAGCATTCAGTTTGTAAGGCAAGTGCTTTATATCTCTGAATCAGATTCAAAATTGAAATTTTATATCTAGGCGTAAAAATAGTTAATATTATTAACTATTTTGAATGTAAAGGCTGTTCATTCGTTAAAAACCACTATTAATAGACAAGTTTTACGAACTTCATTCTTCTTTCTTGAATTCGAGCTTTGTAGCTGGTTTACTTTTTGTTGGCTCGTTCCTTTCTATTATTTGCCAACTTACACCCGCGGTATCTGAAAAAAGAAATGAACGCTCTTCGAATTCATTTTTAACTATCTGGGTCGGATTTAGTTTGTGCTCTGAAACTAATTCATGTACCATATTTAGCTTTGGGGTATAAAATGAATGCAAAGTGATTCCTTTTTCACCAATACGCTGACTTTTGGATTTGTTAGGTTTTACTCCATTTGGAATAAAAAATTTCATCTTTCCACAGATATTATTTGGTGATACAAAACCTTGGTATACATGGCTGAAACCCGGCTCCATTTGAAATACTCTTTTTGGTCCTTCCAACCAATCTCCATCTAGGGCGGGTGCTTCTTCTGCTTTCAATCCTAAAGCGGTGGATAGATAACTCATCTGCTCCATAGATTCTGCATCGATAATGAAATCATGATGGGTGAATTCACTAGTTTTTAACGGTGTATCATCTTCAATAGTTCCGTAACCGGGAATTACATATCCATAGCGCTGAAAGAAAATATGATTGAAAAATTGACCATAAACGGCATTTTCACGCACAATAATTGGGCGGTTAAAGAAATCACGTTCTCCGGTATTCAATCCGAAAAGGTCATCGGCAATGGGTTCTGTGGGCAACCAAAGTTTTTTTCCTTCTTCTCGAGCCATCTTATAGATATCATAGAGTCGAAAAATATCATGGGTACGCATGACTGCTATGCGAGAACCGATGGTTTCTACCGGAGCATAGCCAATACCTTTACCCAACGGTTTTTCCCATTCTAAAATCCGAAGCAAACCATGACTATCTATCTTTCCGTTTTGTAGACGGTACGAGGTGAGTTTGGAATCAACACCATAAATTCTTGATGCCTCTTTCGCTGAGATTGTGGACCTATCAAACTCTTGAAATCCGAAATCTGCGAAGTATTTTTTCGCATACTCGGCATCATCCGTACCTAAAATTACTTCATAAACGCCACTAATTCCGGTATCGGGTAAGTTCTGTTTTTCCAAAGTTTCACCCATATGATTAAACGGTCAGGATTAGTTTGCCAAAATTTTCACCTGTATATAACATTTGTAAAGTTGAAAAGTAGTTCTCAAGACTCTCTACAATATGTTCCTTTACATTTATTTTTCCATCTGCAATCCAACCGGCAATTTCGTTAGCGGCCGCGGGCCATTCTTTTACGAAGTCAAAAACGATAATTCCTGTCATGTATCCTCTTGCAGTCACAATTTTCATATAGTTAGCTGGACCTTGGATGTTGGCCATATCATTATACTGCGAAATAGCTCCACAAATAACGACACGGGCACCTTGGGCTAAATTTGCCAAGGCGGTGTTCAAAGTATCTCCACCTACATTGTCATAGAAAATGTGAATTCCGTTTGGCGCGTATTCTTTCAGTTTGGCGTCAAGGTTTTCGGTTTTATAGTTGATTGTGTAATCGAATCCACACTCATCAATCAAGAATTTACACTTGGCATCACTTCCAGCGGAACCAATAACGGTACACCCTTTTATTTTAGCTATTTGCCCTACTGTCGAACCAACTACTCCAGAAGCGGCGGAAATATATATAACATCACCAGCTTTAGGCTCCCCTCTTCGTAACAAACCGAAATAGGCCGTCATTCCGGGCATCCCTAAAACGCCTAAATGGTGGGTTAGTTTACTTTTTGATACATCAATTATCCGCATGCCAGAACCATCGGAAATGGCATGGCTCTGCGCGCCTAACATACCTTCTACATAGTCACCGACTTTGAAAGCATCGTTCTTTGACTGTATGACTTTTCCAGCGGAAAAACTGCGCATAACGGTGCCTAATTCTATTCCTTTAATATAGGTTGTACCAGCATTCATCCATCCTCGAATAGCTGGGTCCATTGATAAGGCTTCGATGGCTACAAGAAACTCTCCGTCATTTAACTCACGTATTTCTTCGGTTTTCATACCAAAATTACTTTCTTGTATGGCACCTGTAGGTCTGCTTTCGAGAGTTACTATTGTATTTGTCATCCTAAATGTTTTATAGTTCTTAAAAGTACTCAAAATTAGTTAATATTATAAATAATTAACTATATTAACTAATTATTTAAAACTTCCAGAGATAATATGAGCAATTTTGTAGAAATCGACAATCAAAAACTTCATTTTTATACAATGGGCAAGGGGCCGGCATTACTTATGCTACATCCTTCGCCGAGTAGTAGTCTGTCGTTAATTCCTTTGGCGCGCCAATTGGCATTGCACTATACCGTTTACTGTGTCGATACTCCTGGATATGGTCAATCTGATGCCTTAATCGAGAGTCCCACCCACCTATCGAACTATACCGCATTCTTATACAAAGCTTTAAAAAAAATGGGTCTTAAAAAACCAGCTATTTATGGTTCGGCGACAGGAGCGCAATTGGCTGTTCGCTACGGTTTGGAATATCCTGAGGTGGTTTCCCATATTTTTCTTGATAACTCAGCTCATTTCGATGATGCTTTGTCAGATAAGATTTTGGAGCATTACTTTCCCGATTTAACCCCGAAATTAGACGGGGGTCATCTCACTCAAATCTGGACGATTGTTTCGCAATTGTTTCAGTATTTTCCATGGTGTTTCACAACTGAAGAATACGCCCTAAATCGACCTCAAATGCCAGATTTTGTTTTACAAATGATAGCCATGGATTATTTGAGGGCAGGTAGCACTTATGACATAGCCTACAAATTGGCATTTCAGCACGAACGTGGACAATACGTGCAACAGTTAAAAGTACCGACGACTATCTTTCGATGGAATAATAGCATTATAACTAAATATGTTGACCAACTTTTAGCTCATGATTTTGAGGACCACATTCAGGGTTTTATGATTGAAGGAGATGCAACCGAACGCACAGAAAAAATGGTTGCTTTTATGAATGAAAAAGCAACTGAATTTGGCGTAGAAACAATTGATACTTCAGAAATTAATGTTCAGGAAGAAATACAATTAGTGTATAAGAAGTCAACTAGTACTCCGCCAGAAGTGCAATCGAACGGGAATCACCTCTTAGTAGCGTGGCAAGACCTTGTTGAAAATAACCCTCAAGAAACTGCGGAAACCATTCAAACCTATTTAACGGACTGGTATTCTGAAAATTTTGAAGTTGATAAAAAATAAGATGATTAAAGCAAAGTATCAGGCAGACAAATCTTTCGTAGTATTAATCGGTGCTAATAGTGGTATTGGGCAAGAACTTATCAAACAACTTTTAGAAGCGAAGGCCATGGTTTTTGGGGTGGATATCCAGAAGGAATCCAGATTTCCAATAATAGAAAACTATTTTTATTTCAGAGCAAACCCTCTTGAAGAAAAGGAAATGGTTGAGATGGTCAAGACTATCCAAAACCATACTTCTCATCTCAATTCGTTGGTAAATCTTTCAGGTACGATTCGTCAATTTAAATCTATAGAGAGTTTGAATGCAGACGAATGGAATGAAACCTATGACATTAGTTTTAAGAGTTGTTTTAACTCTTGCAAAGCTTTTGCTTCACTGTTGAAAATAACACCTGATTCATCGATTGTAAACATGTCATCCGGACTTGCCTTTATTGGGCAAAAAAATTATGGACCCTATAGCGCGGGAAAAGCCTCCGTTATTAGTTTTAGTAAAACCTTAGCCGCGGAATTAGCGCCTGAAGTCAGGGTAAATACAGTAGCTCCGGGAGCCGTTGATACTAATTTTATTTATAAGGAAGATGGTTCTACGCGTTTTGATAAAGAGCGGTATATGCAAATGGTTCCTTTGGGAAGTATAGCGAAACCTGAAGAGGTTAGTTCAGTAATTTTATTTTTACTCAGTGATGGAGCTTCTCATTTGACTGGGCAATGCATTCATGTAAATGGAGGTGCGAGTATGCATTAGAAATTCAAGTTCAAGTTCAAGCTCAAGAATCAAGCTCAAGAATCAAGCTCAAGTTCAAAAATTTATTTTTCTCCTAACTCCCTTAACCCATAATACCTTTCACTAGACCCCCGTCCATCGTGATGGTTTGACCTGTTATATAACCACTCATTGGTGAAAGTAGCCAAGCAGCCAAAGAAGCAAAATCTTCAGGTTTTCCGATTTGCTTTACAGCCGTTTGGTCAGAAAATGTTTTTCGAATCTCTTCCTCCGGAATGCCTTTTAATTCACTGTTTTTTGCGAACAGATTTTCCATACGTTGTGTTGCATGGTATCCTGGACCCAGTATGTTTAAGGTAACTCCTGAACTTCCGATTTCTTGAGAAAGTGTTTTTACATACCCAGTTACTGCTAATCGCATTGCATTGCTCAAAACGAGATTTTCCACGGGCTGCTTTGTCGATACACTTTCTATATATAACAATCTGCCATAGCCGCCATCAATCATTTTAGGAAGCAGGGCTTGGGTCAAAGCGATCTTCCATCGAACAACTGATTTATAAGCTTCATCCCAGTCAGAAAGAGTAGCTTCCATAACGGGCATTGCGGGTGGACCTCCGGAATTAATGACGGCACCAGTCAAAATGCGATTGCCAACCTGCTGTAAAACTGAGTCCAAAACTGCTTCTTCAGACAGGTCGCCAGCAACAATTTCAATTGCAGAATTAGTGCTTTGCAAAGCTTCCAATTTTTCTTGGGTTCGAGCGATAGCGATAATCTTGGCTCCCTCGGAAATTAACTGCTCCAAAATGGCTTTTCCAAGTCCGCTTGTCGCGCCTCCTACTAAAAATAATTTGTTTTCTAAATAAAGATTCATGCCTTTTCTTCTTTAACTATCATTGTCTTGTAAATGTAAATTACCCCAATGGCGAAAACACTCATAACAACACCATAGACACCTGGTGTCGCAGCCATTTCAGGACTATTCAATAATCCAGGAGACATCGCTAGGGTCATTCCTAGAACATTATTTTGCATGCCGCTTTCTATTGAAATAGTAGCTGATTGCTTGGTCGATAATTTAAGGGATTTTGCACTGAAAAAACCAATACCCAACGTGAAGAAGTTAAGCAACACAACACTCAAAAATGTAGCTTTCAGAAAAGACCAACTGTCTCCGATTTCTTCTAGTTTCAAAACCATAAAAATTAATGCTAGCACAATAACGGTAATTGAACCCCATTTAATGGCCGGCTTACTTTTTTCCGCTGTAGCTGGAAATTTGTAGTTTATAAACATTCCTAAGAAAACAGGTAAAGCCGTTAGCTTGAAAATATTGAATATGGTCTTTCCTAATGGTAATTGAATGCTTTTGGAAGCTTCCCCAAGTATGGCATCCAAAGAAAAATTGATAATCAATGGAATCGTGAAAATGGTTATGATGCTACTAATTGCGGTTAAGGTAATTGAAAGTGCAGTATCTCCTTTTGATAAATAGGAGAACAAATTCGAAACCGCTCCGCCCGGACTGCAGGCGCATACCATCAATCCCATAGCAATCATGGGTTCCATGGGTATTAATAACACAATGCCGTAGGCGATTAAAGGTACCAAAACAATTTGATTCACCAAACCTGTGAAAACTGCTTTTGGTGCTATACCGACTCTTGTAAAATCAGGAATAGTCAACGTCATTCCCATGCCAAACATTACCAAAAAAAGGAGAATTTGGAGAATGGTAGGAATGTAAGCTGATAAGAATTCGGTCATTTAGTATCTGTTTACTTTTGGCTTTTCCAAACATTGACGATGCTCGTTGCTGAGGTAGACCAAACATCAGGATGGCCGCCCAACTTTTCGAGAACACGTTCAAGATACTGAATACGATGAGGTTGCCCTAATACCCATGGATGAATATTTAAGGCCAATATGCGTCCACCACCGGTATTACTTTCTTTTAATAAGAATTCAAATGCATCTTCTATCTGGTCGGCCCAGTCCTCTGAAGAATGTAAATTGTTGTTGATAATAAAATAGTCATCCAATTCGGTGGGTAATGGCATGGCTGTTAAAGCCCCATTTTTAGTTTTAAAATCATACGGCATATCATCGTTTACCCAATCACAGAAGTAATTGATGCCATTTTCAGAAAGTAAGTCTGGAGTATTCTCAGATTCATTTTTAGCGGGACTTATCCATCCGGTGATATCTTGCCCCGTTAGTTTTCTAAGTGTTTCTAAGGATTTTTTGATAAGTTCTTTTTCTTCAGATACATCTTGTCCACCATAGTGCAACTTATCCATATCCCAACCATGACACATGATTTCATCGCCACGTTCTTTGATAGTATTAACTAAATACGGAATGCGTTCTGCCAACCTGGTATTCATGGCAAAGGTGGGCGTAATGTTGTATGTATCAAAAGCCTTTAAAAATCGATAAATACCTACCCGATTGCCATAGTCGCGCAAACTGTAATGCCTTAAATCAGGATAAGGTTTTGTCATTCCACCAGGAACTTTAAACGGAATCCCCTTTTGGTTTAAGGGGAAAAATTGTAATCCCACATTGACCCAAAGCGCTACTTTCTTTCCGTCTGGCCATTGCACTGCTTTTCTATCTTGCAGCATTGACCACTCGTAACGGTCATGGTCCATTCCATACGAACGCTCAGGGTATTGTAAATAGTCGTCATTAAGCGTTGCCATATTTCTTGTTTTTAGTTTCGATATCTGCTAACGAGTCATCATAATAATTGTCTAAAAAGTACTGTGCGATTTCTTTTCCGGTGGTTACCCAAACATCGGAATGCCCGGTAATGTATTCGAGCGCCTCTTCATACGCCTTTATTCTATGGGCATTGCTTACCTGATAGTTATGGGTGGGAATACACATTATCGTTCCGCTTTGAGCACCCTCGGCATAAAGTCTGTCAAAGTTGTCTTTGAGTTCTTTGCCGTATCTTCTTGGGGTAATTTTTTGAACCAAATAAGCAATAGTATCGTTCATTTCCAAGGAATATGGAATCGAAGCAAACTTCTTCCCACTTCTTAAATGAATCGGAGTTGGTTGGTCATCATGGAATAAATCGCAGGAATAAATTCCTGCTTCATTTCCAAAAAGTTCAGTGCCTACTTCTGCAAAAAGGTCAAGCGTGTTTTCGGAATGTGAAAGGGCAGGGGCAAGATATCCAGCACACTTTTGCCCCGTATGTTTATAGATGGTTTCGATAGAATCTTTAATCATTTTCCGTTCTTGAGCTTCGGTCATTCCATACGTATAGCGAGTGTTGTAAATACCATGACTGAAGAATTCCCAATCACGCTCTTTACTCATCTTAATAATTTCAGGATGATGGTCACATAAAGCCGTCGATAAAGAGATGGAACCTCGAATACCATATTTTTCAAGCAGTTCCATTTGACGTACATGACCAACTCGGTTTCCCCAATCGCGAGAAGTATATCCAGGCAAAGCCGGACAAGGCTGAGGCCAAGGTTTTCGAAACGGATTGTCAGGTGGATTTAATTCATAAAACTCGATATTGGGAGCTACCCAAAAAGCGACTTTGGCACCATTGGGCCATTCAATCTTTGGTCGATTTTCGTAGGGCCAATAATCATAATATCCTGGATCTTCTTTCATAAATCATTGATTGTTTAACCAACTAAGAACTTCTTTTACTTCCATAACATCACAATACTTCAAAGATAAATCAGTCAAGTTGGCATAGTGATAACTCTCATGTTTGTCGGCAACACATTCTTCAGGAATGATGGTCCGATATCCTCTCGAAAGCGAATCTACACCAGCAGCGCGAACACAACCTGAAGTTGAACCACCAGTCAAAATTACCGTGTCAACTTGATGCCAAACCAAAAGCGATTGAAGGGGTGTTTCAAAAAAGGGAGAAGGCATTTTCTTTTCGTAAAAAACATCTGTAGAACGGTCTAAAATCAAGCGGTCATCTAACTCGGAACGCTCTGAGCCGAATTTGATGTTTTGTAGGCTATCCGGTGTATCTGTTCGTGTTCCCCAAATACCTGCATCGGCCGCTGTATCCATATAGGCAACGTTTGTCCAAACTACAGGCCAACCTAAAACTCTAAATTTAGCGGCTAGTTCGTTTACATAATCCAGTTGTTTTGGGTCGGCTTCATAGGCCGTTTTAAAAAGGTCGGTTCTTGTGTATGCTTTTTGAATATCAATATTTACCAAAGCTGCTTTTTTACCAAATCCAAATCGTTTTCGTGCCGGGTTCGCTTTTACTTCAAAATAAAGTTCTTTGGCTGTTTTATCAGTGGTTTGCATTTTTGTTCCTTTCATCTATATGCTACTTTTTAAGTTCAGTGGCGATTGCCTTATCGTTTCTGCTCCATTCGCTCCAAGAGCCTACGTAGAGTTTTGGAATTTCCAATCCGGCATAGGCTATAGCCAAAAGTGAATGGCAAGCGGTTACACCTGAACCACAATGAAATATCCTATTTTCTTCTGGAACATCGCCAAACAATTGGTTGTATTTTTCTTTTAATTCTTGAGGGGATTTGAATAGTCCCGAATTATCTAAATTCTCGGTAAAGGGGGTATTGACTGCTCCAGGTATATGTCCTGCAACTAGGTCAAGCGGTTCAAACTCTCCATTGTATCTGGGTGTTGTACGAACATCAACAACCATATGTTCTGCATCTTGGGAAACTCTTTCAACTTCCTTAATTTCAGCCATGGGAAGCTTCCATGTAATGACCGGATAGGCTGCTGTAGAATGCGGTTGTACACTTTCAGAATTTATAGGGAATTTTTGTTTTTCAGCTTCTTGAATTCCTCCGTTCAAAACCTGAACCTTTTCGTGCCCAATTGCTCTGAGCATCCACCAAAATCGAGCGGAAGCATTAGCTCCACCTTTGTCGTCATAAATTACGACATGACTTTCCGGAGATATTCCTAAAACGGAAATAGTCTTAGCAAAATTTTCAATTTTTGGTAAAGGATGTCTTCCGCCTTTCGATGCATCTTCAGGTATTTCAGAAAGGTCTTTATTTAAATCTAAAAAGAGCGAACCATCTAAATGCTTTGCTTGATATTTTGAAAAAGCATCGGCACCGCTACTGGCGTAAACGATGATAAGATTTTTAGCATCGCGTAGTGTGAATAGTTCATCGATTTGAATAATAGGGCGCATAGTATATTACTTTTTTGGTTCCCTTATTTTTGAAGACTGCATGGAGATGATTTTCCAAGCATCTTCATGTTTTGTCCATACCACAGTCAAACGAAATTTACCTTTGTCATAATCCTTGTACTTGCGTTCATTGATGTAATTGGTCAATACGACATCATCCGAAATATACACGAATTCGATGTCTGAACTTTCATAGCTTTCAAAAGTGTTTTTGATATTTACTAGTGCGACATCCTTTTTATATTTTTTGCCACTTTGTGAAGTCAGTATCAATTGAGAGTGATACAATTCAGAAGCCAAGTCTACATCACTATTCAAATGTGCAGTGCGAAGATGTTCAATTTGCTTTAAAATATCACGTTCCTTTACATTTGGTTCTTGGGATAATAGCGAAGCATTTACCATAAAGCATAATAAAATAACCAGAAACCTCATTTTTCGGTGTTTAATTTAGATAATTACTCCGTTTTTATAATTCCTGCAGCGACCATTTTCGCAATGGCATCATCATCAATATTCAATTCTTTTAAAACTTCTGCGGTGTGTTCTCCGATTTTGGGAGGATCCATACGAATGCCTGAACGGGTTCCTTTATATTCCAATGGAAATTTAGGAAGTTTTGTTTTTTTTCCATCCGGCATGGTTACATTCAAAAGACTATCTCCTTCGTTAAGTTGAACATCGTCGAACAAATCTTCGGGCTGACTAATTGGGGCAAACGGAATATGACCTTTATCACATCGGTTGATGATTTCTTGTTTTGTAAAGGCTTTAAATCGTTCATCAAGTGCTGGCAAAAACCAATCTCGTTCATCGATACGTTTGTTGTTCGTTTCAAGACGTCCATCGCTGCTCCAATCACTCCAATCAAATACCTCACATAATCTGGCCCAGTGTTTTTCACTAATGATACCTACGAAAACTTTACTATCATCTTTAGTGTCAAACACTTTGTAAATAGACCATGCGCTTACACGGGAGGGCATTGGTGGAATCTCATAATCTATCTGTGAAGCATAGGCCATATGCTGACCCATCAAGAAAGCACAGGTTTCAAAAAGCGCCGATTTTACGAAGCCACCCTCACCTGTTTTTTCACGTTCATAAAGGGCTTGAAGAATACCGATGTAACCAAACATTCCGCCCGTGATATCAATGACGGAAGTCCCGGCGCGCAGAGGGTCTCCCTCACGACCGGTCATATATGCAAGGCCGCCCATCATTTGAACAACTTCATCCATGGCATGTCTTTTCTCGTAAGGACCACTTAAAAATCCTTTTAATGAACAGTATATAAGTTTATTATTTAGAGTTTTGAGTTTTTCGTAGCCTAGACCAAGTCTGTCCATCGTACCTGGGCCAAAATTCTCAACAACAATGTCATATTCCTTCACTAAATCATAAATCAGTTGAATACCTTCCTCCGATTTCAAATCAACCGCCAAACTCTTTTTATTACGATTGTAAAACCAAAAATATCCTGTACCAAAACCCTTTAACCTCCGGGTATTGTCTCCTTTTGTAGGTTCAATATGAACGACGTCCGCACCCATATCGGCCAACAACAAACCAGTACAAGGGCCCATTACGGCATGTGTGAATTCTAATACTTTTAAACCTTTTAGTGGGGCACTATGCATTTTCAGTTGTTTTGATAGATTCGTATGCTTTTTTTGGTTGCACTTCCAATTCAGTTTTGAAGGTACTGTTCCATCGGTTAAGAAATCCAAAGAGAGAAATTACGCCCATAATTTCTACTATGGCCGCATCACTAAAATGTTTCTTTAATTCTGTAAAATCTACCTCCTTAACCTGATTAGGCACCATGCTCGATTTCAATGCTAGATTTAGGGCTGCTTTTTCTCTTTTGGAAAACAAGGATGAGGTTTGAAAATTCCAAATGGACTTCATTTTTTCCTCGGAAACGCCATTTTTTTCAGCACTAAAGGCTGTATGGGCACTACAATATTCACATCCTGCGGAAAGGCTTGCAATATGTCCAATCATTCGCTTTAAACCTTGGTCTACGTAGCCTTCGTCATAAACTGCTTTGGCCAAACTAAAAAAGGAAATTAGGAGGTTGGGTTTGTGCGCCATGAGCAATCCATCGTTGGGCTGAAAGCCCATCCATTTTTCGGCTTGTTCAAACAGTGGGGCTAATTCACTAGTTTGATAATCTGAAATTGGCGCAATTCTGCTCATGATTAAAGGGAGTAATCTCCATATTTGGTTAGATAATTTACCAAGCCGCCTTCTGCTAAAATATTAATCATAATATCCGGAAGTTTGGTAGCAGTATAAGTAACACCTGCCGTTAAATCTTTTACATTTCCTTCCTTTAAATCAATATCGAGCTCGGCTCCTTTTTGAATGTTATGGTCTGCGATTTCTAATACGGGAAGTCCGATATTGATCGCATTTCTAAAAAAGATACGCGCAAAATCCTTGGCGACAACCACAGAAACTCCTGACTTTTTTAAAGCTAAGGGCGCTTGTTCTCTGGAAGAACCACAACCAAAATTGATGCCAGCAACCAGAATGTCTCCTTGTTGTACAATCTTATTGAAATTAGGGTCTAAATCTTCCAAAACATGATTGGCCAAAGTAGTCATGTCCAATGTTTTGGTATATTTTCCTGGGATGATACGGTCTGTGTCTATATGGTCTCCGTACACATGCGCCTTTGCTTTGATATTTGTTTGTACTTCACTCATCTTACACCAAGTATTTTTTAGGATTCACAATTTGTCCTTCTAAAGCGGATGCCGCAACTGTTGAAGGCGCGCCCAAGTAAATGTTGGAATTCGGATTCCCCATTCTTCCTCTGAAATTCCGATTTGCTGCCGATATCACAACTTCGCCATCAGCAGGAACGCCTTGATGCGTTCCTACGCAGGGGCCGCAACCTGAGGTAATTAATGACGCTCCTGCTTCAATTAAAGTAGTCATCGTGCCGTTACTTATGGCATCTAACAAAACGCTCTGCGATGCTGGAGCAATTACCATCCGCACATCGGGATGTATTTTCTTTCCCTTTAAAATTTCTGCGGCAATGTCCAAATCCTCTAATCTTCCATTACAACATGTGCCTATAAAAGCATAGTTGATTTTGGTGCCTTCATAATTGGAAATGTTATGCACATTATCTGGAGATTCTGGCGCACTTACTTGTGGCTCCAATCCTGAGACATCGAAATCAAAAGTTTTAATATAATTGGCATCTTCATCAGGAGTAATCGCTTCAAAATCATAATTCAGTTCCAACCCTTTTGGATGAACGATTCCTGTTTTCGCCCCCATTTCGGATGACATATTTGCAATGGTCATTCGGCTTGCCAAGCTCAGTCCTTCAAACGCTTCTCCTGTAAATTCAATAGCTTGATAAGTAGCTCCTGAAACGGTTACTTTTCCAACTAAAAACAGAATCAAATCTTTTGCGGTCACACCTTCTTGCAATTTCCCAGAACAATTGATTTGAATGGTCTGCGGAACTTTCAGCCATATTTTTCCGGTCATCATAGTCGCGGCTAAATCCGTAGAACCCACTCCGCATGCAAAGGCATTTAAGGCTCCATAGGTTGGCGTATGTGAATCCGCACCGATAAAAATGTCTCCTGGTTTTACATAGGCGTTTTCGACCATTACTTGGTGACAAATACCCTCTCCAATTTCAAACAAACGCATGCCCTGTTCTTTCGCAAAGTCACGCATCATTTTATGCAAATTGGCAATTCTTTCGTTAGGTGATGGTGCAGCATGGTCAATAATCAACGCACACTTATCCGGATTAAAAACTTTTTTTCCACCCATTTCATGAAAGGCTTTGATAGTCAAAGGACCAGTAGTGTCACTTGCCATACAACCATCTACTTCACTAACGACGAGTTCGCCGGCATATACTTTTTTGCCAACATGGTTCGATATAATTTTTTCTGAAATTGTCTGTCCCATTAAATCATCTTAATATCATCTTTATCAACTAATTGGTACAACTGTCCGGGAAGTTTGTGTCCCAATGTCGTTTCCAATTCTCTACTTATTTCGGCTATTTTATGGATATCCAATCCGGTTTCGTATCCCATCTGATGTGCAGTGTGGGCCGTATCTTCCGTCGCGATATTGCCGGTGGCGCTTTTGATAAAGGGACACCCGCCAAGACCGCCAAAAGCAGTATCAAAAATTCGTACTCCAGCTTCGGTTGCTGCATAGAAATTAGAATATCCTTTATTTTCAGTGTTATGTAAGTGCAGAATCACAGGAATGTCCCCCGCTTTTCCCACAACTTTTTGCATCAAATCACGCAGTTGTTTGGGATTGCCCATTCCTGTAGAGTCAGCTAGCGCCAATTCATCGATTCCCGTATCCAGATGATGGTCTACCATATCTAGAACATGGTCTGCGTCAATATGACCTTCATAACGACATCCGAAAGCACATTGAATACCACCTCGAACAGTAATTCCATTGGATTTGGAAAGTTGTACCATTTCTTTGAAGGCACTTTTTGCTTCGTCTAGGGTCAAGCGAGCGTTTTTCTGACTGTGCGTATTGCTCGCGGAAATTGAACAAGCCAAATGGTCTAGTCCAGCAGTAATGCCTCTTACCACACCTTTTAAATTTAAGACCAAACCGCTATAAATGACACCTTCTTTCTTATTCAATTGTTCGCAGACTGCCTCCGCATCTGCCATTTGAGGTACCAATCTTGGGTGAACAAAGGATGCAACTTGAATGCGTTTGACGCCAGCAGCAACCAAGCGGTCAACATATTCCAACTTTTTTTCCGTTGGAATAACTTGCTCAAGAGTTTGAAATCCGTCGCGAAGCCCCTGTTCTTCGAGTATAATTTTGCTTACATTCATAAAGAATCAATCGCTTTCAAAATTAGTTAACTAAGTTAACTAATTTTAATGAAACTAAGCCAGTTTATCCGAAATAATAGTTAACTTTATTAACTAATTTTAGAAGTAACAATATGAAGGTACGAAATCCGAGAACGGGGGAATATGATTATGAGTTGGTTGAAGATGCTCCCGAAGTGGTTGAAAAGAAAGCACAGGAAATCCGTTCAGCACATAAGACATGGCACAAGCGTACTATTCGTGAGCGTGTTTCGGTACTCCAAAAATGGTTGGGGAGTTTTACGGAATTTCAAACCGAAATTGCCGAACAGTTGGCGATTGATACCGCACGAAAAAGAATTGCCAAAGTTGAGACTGGTGGTATCATTGGTTTGATGCAGGCATGGAGCTATCGTGGGCCACAGTTATATAATCCGCCAGCAGAACGACCTTCCGCCTCGGCTACGACTGTTCAAATCGGACAACAATGGGTGCCTTATGGTGTAGTAGGCGTTATTAGTCCTTGGAATTTTCCATTACTATTAGCCTTAATCGATACCATTCCTGCCTTACTTGCAGGTTGTGGTGTATTGCTGAAACCGAGTGAAGTTACACCCCGTTTTATGGACGGACTAGAGAAGAGCATTGCTGCAGTTCCTGAATTGGCGGCGGTATTAAAACTGGTGCGTGGTGGGGCAGAAGCTGGTAAGGCTGTTGTGAATAATTCTGATGCTATTTGCTTTACGGGTAGCGTGCCAACAGGTAAGAAAATTGGAGCGGCTTGTGCTGAGCGTTTTATACCTGCCTTTTTGGAATTGGGTGGAAAAGACCCAGCAATTGTTTTAGAAGATGCCGATTTGGAAGTGGCAACAGATGCCGTATTGAGAAGTTGTGTAGGAGCCACAGGACAAGCTTGTCAATCGTTGGAACGTATTTATGTTCATGAAAATATCTATGATAGTTTTGTGGAACAGATTGTGAAGAAAGCAACGGCTGTTACCTTGACAACAAACCCTGATGAAGGACAAATGGGTCCACTTATATTTGAAAAACAGGCTGAAAAAATTCAAGAACAAATTGACGATGCGGTATCAAAAGGCGCAAAGGTTTTGACTGGTGGAAAAGTAGAAAACATCAATGGGGGACTATGGTGCGCCCCTACTGTATTAACCGACGTGAATCACGATATGGATGTGATGGTTGATGAAACGTTTGGACCTCTCATTCCTATCATGTCATTTAGTACGGAAGAGCAGGCTTTGGATTGGGCCAATGACAGTATTTTTGGTTTGTCGGCTTCCGTTTTCTCAAAAGACAGAGATAAAGCTATTGAAATTGCCTCCCATATTGAAGCTGGTGCCATCAGTATCAATGATGGTAGTTTGACAAACAAAGTATACGATGCCGAAAAGAATTCCTTTAAAGAATCGGGAATTAATGGTTCCCGGATGGGAGACGCTGGCTTTTTACGTTTTTTCAGGAAGAAGGCCTTGTTGATTCAGACAGCACACCCAGAAACTATGGCGCATTTTGAGGAAAGCTCATCTTAATATTACAACGGATGCATCTCAAAAATACTACCCTTACAATTACTCTTTTTTTTCTGTGTTGGTATACTGCGTCCAGTCAAAATACATTTTCCGTACATGATTATTATCCTATTGCAGACCAAAACGAATGGCGGTATACTGCGCCTGAAGGATGGAAAGATGGGGACTATGTTTCTAAGATTGTTGCGATTCCAAAAGGATTTTTGTCACTTTTTGATTCAATACAAAATGAGGATGGAAAAGGCCTGTTTCAAATTGCAAAAAATGCCAAAACTTTTCGACACTACGATGCGACGAAAGCTTCAAAGCTACTTTCCGTAGGAGAAAATGGAATTCTTTATCACGGAGAAACCTTTTCTAGTGATGGAAGTATCGCTGTTTTTGAGAAGCCGATACACTGGTTTGCTCCTATAGAAACAGTAGGGGATACCTTAAACGCAGAACGAAACTATATCCGTTTTTTCAAAGACGGGCGAAAGCAAAAAGGTATTTTTTCGATAACACAACAAATTAGCAGAACGGAAGATGTCATTGTCCCTTCGGGAAATTATAAAGATTGTTTGCGTATCGAATTTGATACCTATTGGGATTTAGGGAGAGGAACCGAAGCAAAATCAATCAATGTATATCATCATGCAAAAAATGTAGGGGTGGTAAAAGCCTCTGCCCGTTTCATAATTTTAAAAAACGGGAATGAAATTATAAATCGATTGGTTGCCCCTGATTTGAAGTCGTACAAGATTCAGGAAGATTCAAATGACGTAATTCTGCCGATTATTGAACGAATTAAGATGGCAACGGTAGTCGTAAAAGATATAAAGACAACGAAAAAACTATATACTGGCTGGTTGGATTATAAGTTGGCTGATGAAGGGAAAATTTCTAAAGAAATGGCAAATGGATGGGGTACTCCAAAAATGAACGAAAAACCCTTCGCTTTGCTACAACCCAAAAGTGGAGATGATGTCTACTTAAGGGTTGTCGAGGGGACGGTACCCAAAGACTACAAGGCAATGACAACATACGGATGGAATGCCATTGAGCTCATTGTGGAAAACCCAGATGAAGTTTATGAGAAATTGAGTAAGAGTCCATTTGTACATATTGGAGGTCCTGAAAACTTAGGTGACGGTTTATCTTCTATCCGTGCAGTTCAATTTAAAGGACCTTCAGGGGAAGTATTTTATTTTACTGCGGATATGGGACATAATGAAGAATCTACTTTACTGAAGGCTAGAAGCGCCATCGACCGACCCTTTATTATGGTGGCTGCGGGACCTGATGCCAGAGTTATGACCGATTTTTATGTAAATATTTTCAACGCAAAAGAAGCTTTTTTTATGGAGACACCTATTCCGTTAATTGCCTCAGCTCAGAATTTGACCAAAGATTATAAGTTCGCTCTCGGGTTAGTGCGATTGGGAGCTTTTAGTAACTCCATTGAAATTGATGGGTATTCTGAAAATGCGAAACTTCGGGGAACAGAGGAAGGAGAACTCCCTCCAGGAGTGTCTATGGCCTCATTTACGGTAAGCAATCTCGATTTGATAGATTCAAGTTTGTTTATTAACTCTCCAATTATACTGCCGGGATTGGGTTATGATGGTAATAGAATGGTCATTGTTAAAGGGCCAGCAGGGGAGTTTATAGAATTGATAGAGGAAAAGAAGAATTGAGAGTAAAAATATTCTAGTAGTCGAATGTGGTTTTCAGTCCTGGTATATGGAGCGTTACTTGATGTAATTCATCTAAAAATACTATCTCTAGTAATATCATTCAGCTACTCTTTCCTTAGATGGTTTATTTAATATAGTTCTAAATGAAGGAAAGGGAATAACTAATAAGTCATTCCCTTTAGCACTTAAACTAACTCAAACTAAAACTTAATCAGTTTTTAGAAACTATATCCAACTGTGAACAAAACCCTTTTTGGATTTTGATTTACTGCAAAAGCGAGCTGATTTGTGTAGTTTGAATCGACAATTGTAGACTGAATTACCTCATCTAAACCACCTGCAGTGAATATATTCTGTGCATTTGTGCCATCAAAAATATTCTTTACAAGTATTGAAAGCCTAAGTTCATCATCTCCTAAAGGAAATTTAACGTAGGCACCTGTATTATAAATGGAAAGATTTTGCGACGCGTAAATGTTAGCATTATCATAGTAAAGTCCGGTATAGGTGAATCCACCGAAATTAGCTCCCCAATTCTTACCATTGTAAGCGAGATTAAGATTAAAAATGGTCTTGGGTTGTTGTCTTACCTGATTCCCAGAAAGGTCTAGTGCAGTAGCGCCACCTTGATTAACTAGATTTAAATCAAGAGGATTTCCAGCATCATTGATGGCCGTAACAGTAGCATCATCAATACCTTCAATGAAATCATCAAATTCTGAATTTTGGAGTGTAAAACTACCGCTCAATAATAAACCTTTAACCATTTTAGGCGTATAAGCGAGCGCAATTTCAGCTCCATTAATTTTGTATGAACCAGCGGGTCGATCTACAAAACCACCTACATCATTATCAAAAACAGTAGACACACTATTATCGATATTGGTATTAAAATAAGTCGCATCAACTGTTATATCTCCAAGACCAGCTCTATATCCTATTTCAAAATTTTTCACTAATTCGTTATCTAAAAATTCATCATCTACCTCATCGACTGTTTGAAAAGTAAAGGAACGTGTAAAGTTTGCGTAAACCGCAGATGTCTCACCCGTTAAATAATTGGCTCCAATAGAGAATGAATAATCTGAAAGCTTAATTTCATTCTCTTCCTCCATACCTGGATCGAAATCAATAGACTTCTCCCTTATTTCTTCTGGATTATTATTGATAAATCCTTTCTGCCAATCGTAACGGAAACCAGCATTGACACTTAATTTATCATTAAATACCATTTCATCTCCAATGAACAAACCTGTGGCAGTCTCCTCTCTGTGCGAAGAAGTATTTGAAATGTAAACAGTTTGCGGAAGAGTAGGATCGCTAAAAGAACCGCTACCAAAACCGAATAAAGTAGTAAAAGTAGGTCTAGGACTCACATTAGATCCGTAAAAGTAATTAAAGCCTAAGCGATCTCTTTTAGCATCACTGTAATAGAGTCCTAAGGTTAGATTGTGTTCAGAAGATTCTCCTTTGATTAATTTGCTAAATCTTGTCTCTGTCAATAAATCCCTATTTTGATTGAGTGCATTGGCATTTAACCTTGTAGTAGTATCGCCAATTTCGAAAATCGTCGTAAGGTTCAAATCATTAATGTCACGAAGAAAGAAGTCATTGTACCTTATCTTTTCAGAAAAGTACCAATCATTACCTAAATGGAAAGTTGCATCCACACCGAAATTAATACCTTTAGCTCTTTCTATACTTTCTGCGGGATTCCAAGTCAATGCACCGCCACCTGCAGCATTGGTCACTGGTGTAGGATTGAAGAAAGCCTGTCTTACACCAAGGTCTTGGTTTAATACTGTAGATCCTAAGGGATCATTATAAAAAGTACTTCGGGCATTCCACCCTTCAGCTAAACTTTCATTCTGCATATCCCAAACCGTACCAATTATATTTTGGAATTGATTATTGAAATAACCTGCATAGAATCTTATACTGCTTTTATCGGAAATCAACCAATCGACATTTGCTCTTACTTGGAAGCCTTTGTCTTTGTTTGCTTGTTCTTTTACCCCTGAATCATTTATTACATATCCTCCAACATTGTAACGAAGCTTATCCGATAGTGGACCATTGAGGTTGAAATCAGCCCTGTAGTCCAAATCTCCATCGTATATATGTCCATCATTGGCCGTATTGTTGTATTTAGTGATGGAGAATGAACCCTTATGTTCGGTTCCACCGGTCTTTGATATGATATTTAGTGCACCTGCTGCTGAAGATCGCCCAAAGAGTGTAGCAGCGGCACCGCGAACCACTTCGATTCGTTCAACATTGGGATCTAAGCCAAAAAACTCCTGAGTCCCACCTGATTGACCTGCAATACCTGAAACAGGCATACCATCTATCAAAGTAGTTACAAAGTTACCTCCTGGAAATCCTCTTATGTTGAATCCGCCTTTTCTACCTTGTGATTCATCAATTGTGACGCCAGGGGTATTTTGAAGTGCCTCTGAAAAAGATTCAGGCTTAATGGTCTCAAGCTCAGCAATACCAACACTATTAACTGATGTTGTCGTCTGTAGTTTTCTTACAGGTTTTCTTGTTGAAGAAACAACTACTTCATTTAAAAGACTTACGTCTTCTTGAAGTTGTACATTCGCCGTAGCTCCCGTTACTGTTATTTCTTTTCGTCCGAAACCAATATAAGAAACGACAAGAATATCTCCGTTAGAGGCTTGAATACTATACGTTCCATTATCATCGGTTACAACACCGTTGGAGGTGCCTTTTACTTGTACCGTTGCTCCCAAGATGGGGAGATTGTTGTCATCTGTCACTGTTCCTGTTACTGTGCCCTGGGCAAAAACTCCCGCAGAACAGAGTAAAAAACTGAACAAACAGACCAAATTCATAATTTTCTTAGTTCTCATAAGGTTTGAATTACTGGTTTAGAATTAGTTCTCTTTTGCCCATTTTTAAAGACTTTAGGCCGCATATTGTCTTGTTTTTTTAGCTAAATAATGTTTAAATCTGCAACCAATATAATAATTAATTATGTTAATGGTTAATATAATTAACTATTTTTTTTTGAATTTTTTTCATTTCCATATGTTTTTGAAAATATTTTAAGGATTTTATCAACGTAGGTTAGTATAGACTTATATGATTCCTAAAGTATCGGCAAATCTTTTAAGGATTCCCAAGCAGATTTACCCAAAATTTTTGATAAGAAATGAGTGATAGTCTTCGATATATTTTTTTCGTTTCTCCTCTGAAATGCGGGATACGGAATAGGCAATATAGGGTTGAAGTACATCGAAACCCACCAAGCCTATGATACCTTCATTTATATTTAATAGAATATTTTCAAGTGACCTTCCGTGAGTACCTTCCTCTGTATAGAATGTATTGGGGCTTCCGGTTGTTATGCTTAAAAATGCTTTTTTTCCTTGAAATCTTCCTTCCTTATATAAACCGTATTCACCTCCATAGGCAAAACCGTAGGCCAATACACGATCTACCCAACCTTTTAATATCGCAGGCATGCCAAACCACCATAGCGGAAAGTTCAAAATGAGCACATCGGCTTCTTCAAGTAGTTTCATTTCCGTGAAGACATCTTCGGAAAATGAATTCTCTTTGACAGCATTTATTTGTTCAACAGCATATTTGTAGTAGTCGCTATTGGTAAGATTTTTGAAATCGTGTATGCCGCCGACGGGATTGAATCCCTTTCCGTACAAATCTGAAATAGTGACTTGGTGTCCATTTTCTTCAAAAAAACTTTTCACGGTTCTAGCAAGAGCACTTGAAAATGAATCGGTATTCTCGTGTGCATGTACAATCAATACATTCATATATAGGTACAATTAAAAATTAGTTAATAAAGTTAACTAATTTAAGTATATTTAGTTTCTGAAATTTTAAAGTCCACTATTTAAAAGAGAAACTATGAAGCAATTACTATCCTTATTAATAGTCGTAATTCTTTTCGGATGCGGAGAGAACATGAAAATTGAAACTGTTGAAAAAGCAGAAGACGCGATTACTGAAGTTGCGCATCCTTGGGCGGATAAAGCTTCTTATCAGAGTGCACCGGAGGTTTTAAAGAATTGGGTTGATGCAAGAGCAGGAACTGGCGAACCCGTGCATTGGGTGGCAGATGGTGCTGTATATGAATATCCTTCGGGAAAAAAACTTTTCGGAATGATTGGTTTCGATAGTTCGACCATCATTTGGCCTGATGAGGCTGATGGAAAAGTAACGCATTTGACTAGAAAGACATTTGCCTATACAGATCCTGAGACCGGCGAGGTGCTTACTGAATATAATGGTCAACCGGTAACGCCGATTGCCTATCCTTATCAAATGATAACCTATCGCCTTGAGAACGATAGAATTTATGGTGATGTTGAGCAAGGTGTTGGCGAACGCGTTCAAGTTATCAAATCGGAAGACGGAATACCCTATCGAAAAATGGGGAGTAGTTACATATATAATGCACAGGTATATTTAGATTTTCCGCTTCCAGGTGGAAGACAATATCAAGCATGGGAAAACTATGATTTCTTTATTCACCCTGAGGGAAGCGTCGACGAACCACACCAAATGGCATGGGAACGTTATGGGGCACTTCCACCTTGGGCGGGAATGCCAGATAAAAAAGCGGTCATACAATTGCACTCTTGGCGTGTGGAAAGTCATGATGAATTCCCTGAAAAACTGTTAACATGGGCAAAAAAGGATAAGCCGAAATGGCTAAATCCGCCCAAAGATATTGCCGAAGTCAGGGCTTTACAAAAAGGTGAAGCTGGAGCCGGCTGGGGGCGATAAATTATTTGCTCGATAATCGAGACCCGCCTGCCGGACGGGCAGGTTTAAAACGCTCCGACGCTTGCGTCGAAATCAATGTTAATTTTCGTTCTAACGCCTCGTGGGCTTGCCCTAAGGTTATTTACTAAGAAATGTGTCGATGATTTTGGCGCATTTTTTTGCCTTATCGAAAAATAAGAAAGCACCTCCATCTTCGATGACTTGCCGCTCGGCATTTGGAATAATATCCAATAAGTTTTCTTGGTGACTTACGAATTCGTCTAACAGTCCCTGTAACAGTAAAACGGGAACTTTCAGATTTTCTAGCGCTGGTTGTCTATCCCATTTAAGAACGGAATGGTGTGCGTCATAAGGTCGCATACGTGTGATTACACTATTTAGAAAAGGGCGAAGTACATCGTTGATTTCCGCATCGGGCATATACGCAACATAGCGCTGCCATGCTAATAATAAGGATTGCCCATCTTTTCCAAGACCTACTTTTTTCTTGTTTTCAAGAGACTTAGAAAATTCAACTTTCTCTTCCTCTGACTTTATACCACTTGTTCCCGATAGAATAACTTTTTCGGTACGTTCGGGAAAGCGATAGGCAAAATTCATCGTCATCAAGGCACCACCGTGATGTCCTAGAACACTGCATTTTTCAACATTCAAATGGTTGACTACTGCTAAAGCTACATCAGTGAACTCCTCAACACCAGGTTCGCTACTAGGGTCACTCGATAAACCATGACCTGGCAAATCGAACATGATGAGTTGGTATTTTTCAAATAAATACGGGACGAGGGCCGCATACTCTTCCATTGAAGAAGAGGATTGATGTATCAAAACTAAGGCGGGTCCTTCTCCTGCGGTACCAAAGTGAATCTGTCCGTCAGCAGTATCTACATACCCTCTTTTTAGTTGTGGATTTGATGTTGTACGATATAATAGTTTGTCACTCATAATTTTATATTCAATGTTTTAAGGAATGAAATTTAGCTTAATAAAGGACGCTAAAAGGCAATTTTTATTCATTATAAATATAGTTAATTATATTAATGATTAATAATATTAACTAATTTTTAATTACATTAGTGCTGTATTAGAGATACATAATTCCATTACTATGAATACAATTGCTGTTGAAAAAAGCCAAGAGTGGCAGATAGAATTACAAGAATGGATAGCTTCTATCGAAGAGGTTATCGAAGACCAGGGGGATGAGCAAGCTGCCGACCTCATTAGAGAATTACGTGCCTTGGCGATTCGGAAAGGAGTGAAGTTAGCTGGTGAAGCATTGAATTCCCCCTACATCAACACTATTAATGCAAAACATCAACCACCTTATCCAGGCAATACGGTTATTGAAAATAAAATTGAAAACATCAACCGATGGAATGCCATGGCCATGGTGTTACAAGGTTACGATAGTGGTGAAGGTGTTGGTGGCCATATTGCTACTTACGCTTCTGCGGCCAGTATGTATGAAGTGGGCTTCAATCACTTTTTTAGAAAAAAATCCGCCAATTATGGAGGTGATTTAGTTTCCCTTCAACCTCATGCCGCTCCGGGAGTTTACGCAAGAGCGCTTTTGGAAGGAAGATTAACAGAAACAAATCTGAAAAACTTTAGACGTGAATTGCAACCTGGAGGTGGTTTGCCTTCATATCCGCACCCGAGAAGATTACCTGAGTTTTGGGAGATACCATCTGCCTCGATGGGACTTATCGGTGTCAGCGCAATTTATCAGGCACGATTTAAAAAGTATCTGGAAAATCGAGGACTCAAAGAAAAGAACGGCGGTAAAATATGGGCATTCGTAGGTGATGGTGAAATGGATGAACCAGAAACACTGGGGACATTAAACATTGCCGTACGTGAGCAATTGGATAATCTTGTCTTAGTGGTCAATTGCAACCTCCAACGTCTGGATGGGCCTGTGCGAGGTAACGGAAAAGTAATTCAAGAATTGGAACGTAGCTTTTTAGGTGCTGGATGGAATGTGACTAAAGTTATTTGGGGTAGCGAGTGGGATGCCCTTTTAGAACGCGACCAAAAAGGCATTTTGGTAGATAGAATGAACAAAGCGCTTGATGGCGACTACCAGATGTATTCAGTGCTCCCTGGTGACGAGGTAAGGAAGCATTGGGTGAAAGATAATCCGGAATTAGAGAAGTTGATGCACTCTTTGTCAGACGAAGAAATTCGTACCATAAAACGAGGTGGACACGATTATAAAAAGATATATGCTGCTTTTGATAAGGCGGCTAAACCCAACGGAAAACCTAGTGTGATTCTAATGAAGACACTTAAAGGGTATGGAATGGGTGATTCTGGTGAAGGTAAGAATACAACGCATCAGAAAAAGAATATGAATGCAGATGAACGTATTGCAGCAGCGAAACGTTTCGGTATTCCAATGAGTGAAGAAGATGCAGCGAAGGCAAAATTTTATGTGCCTGCTGAAGATAGTCCTGAGATTACATATTTAAAGAAGAAAAGATATGAGCTCGGAGGTTACCTGCCAGAACGTAAAGATGAAGCGCCAGCTATAAAAACTCCAGGTGAAGAACTTTGGGGAGAATTTTTTACAGGTACTGAAGGTAGGTCAGTTTCTACTACTATGGTTTTGGTGCGAATCATTACCAAACTCTTGCGTCAAGATGGCATCAAAGAATATGTTGTTCCGATTATTCCTGATGAGGCCCGGACATTTGGTTTAGACGGATTGTTCCGCTACGCGGGAATCTATCAGCCCAAAGGTCAATTGTATAAACCAGTCGACGCCGATAGCATTTCCTATTATAGAGAAAGTGCTGACGGGCAAATTCTTCAGGAAGGTATTTGTGAAGCGGGTGCAATTGCTTCCTTTATGGCTGCTGGTTCTGCCTATTCTATGCATGGTGTACCCATGATTCCTTTTTATGTTTTCTATTCCATTTTTGGTTTCCAAAGAGTGGGTGATATGATTTGGGCTTGTGGTGATATGATGTGTAAAGGCTTTCTAATCGGCGGTACTTCTGGAAGAACAACTTTGAACGGAGAAGGCGTTCAACACCAAGATGGTCACTCGCATATTCTTTCCAGTATTGTTCCGAATATGAAAAGTTATGACCCTTCATTTGCCTTCGAATTGGCATTGATTGTCAAAGACGGAATCCATAGAATGTATGAATTGCAAGAAAAGATATTCTATTATATAACGGTAACGAACGAAAATTATCCGATGCCGATAATGCCCGAAGGTGTTGAAGAAGGAGTGATTAAAGGAATGTATCGCTATGAAAAATCAACGAAAAAAATAGCGAAAGGCAGAAAAGCACACTTGATGGGCAGTGGGTCGATAATGATGCAAGTTGTTGAAGCCAAAAGAATGTTGGAAGAAATGGGTATTTCCACCGATATCTGGAGTGTGACTAGCTACACGGAATTACATCGTGATGCACAAGAAGTGGAGCGCCAGGCATTACTTTCTACAGATGGTAAAAGACCGAAAGCTTATGTGGAAGAATTGTTGGAAAAAGAGACTGGAGTATTTGTTTCCGTCTCTGATTATGTAAAACAGTGGGCAAACGGAATCGCCAAGTGGATGCCAAAAGCATATCATGTATTAGGTACCGATGGCTACGGATTGAGCGAAGCAAGGGAAGATTTGAGAGACCACTTTGAAATCAGTCCGAAATTCATCGCTTTGGCCGCTTTACAATTGTTGCGCGAAGAAGGTGCAGCCACGGCAAAAGAAGTGAAGGACTTCATCAAGAAGCATAAGATAGATAACAGTAAAATTAATCCGATGGCGTAATCGCCAACCCCTTTAATCCGAAGAAAATGACCGAGTTGAAATTACCTGAATTGGGCGAAGGTATCGAAAGTGGCACTGTGATTAATATTATGGTTGCTGTTGGTGATACGATAACTTTAGAGCAGTCGCTAATGGAAGTCGAAACAGACAAGGTGGTTGTCGAAGTCCCTTCTGACGCCGAAGGCGTAGTGACCGAGATTTTAGTGAATACGGGCGACCAGATTTCTCAAGGCACACCCATCATTCGTTTACAAGGTGGTGATACTGCTCAAGAAATGGAAACACCTGAAGTTGCCGAAATTAAAGTTGCAGAGTCAGATACAGCTGTGCTGGTTCAAGAGGCTCAAGTGAAGACGGAAGTTGTAAATAAAACTACCTCGAAGAAAGCCGCTGTTTCCGAAATAAAATTACCTTCTTTAGGGGAAGGTATCGAAAACGGTACCATCATTGCCATTCATGTAGCGGAGGGTGATACCATTGCTGCAGAACAGACTTTGATGGAGGTGGAAACCGATAAAGTTGTAGTTGAGGTTCCCGCTGATTTTGCTGGAGAGATAACGGAAATATTAGTAAAGATTGGCGATGAAGTAGGAGAAGGAACTCCGATTATAAAAATTTCCAGTGGGGCTTCTGAAGTTGCAGAAGAAGAGCCTGTTGCTCCCGTAGTTGAGGAAAAGGCGGTGGAAGTGAAGGAGGTTGTTAAAGTGGAAATTCCCGTTAACGTTGAAACTACGCCACTAGCGAAAAATGATGCTAAACGCAATGGTAGGTTTAGAGCTTCTCCCTTAGCAAAGAAGGTTGCCCGCGAAATAGGAATCGATATTGCCACCATGCCTTTAAAATCAGGCAGCAATCGTATTTCCGTTCAAGATGTAAAGAACTATGCCAAAGCATTGAATCAGAATAGAGCTTCTGGTGGCGGTGCGGCGATGGCAATGGCCACTTTACCAGATTTAAGTAAATGGGGGGCGATTCGAAGCGAAGCGATGACAGGAATCATGCAGGCGACCAGCAAAAACATGACGACTTCTTGGAGCAACATTCCCCACGCTTGGTTGCAAGAAAAGGTCGATATCACCTATTTAGAACAAAAGCGACAAGCACACAAAGGTGCTTTCAAAGCGAAAGGAAGTTCCCTTACCATTACGGGAATTTTGGTAAAAGTGGTGGCAAAGGCCCTTGAGGATTTCCCTATCTTCAATGCTAGCATCGACACTCAAAATTCAGCGATTGTATATAAAGATTACATTAACGTAGGCGTTGCTGTTGATAGTGACAGAGGTTTGATGGTGCCCGTACTTAAAAATGCAAATGAGAAAAGTATTACCGATATTTCATATGAATTGGGGAACTTGGCTGAAAAAGTAAAAAGCAAGAAAATCGGTATGGATGACCTTGATGGCGGAACCTTTACCATTTCTAATTTAGGGGGAATAGGAACAAGTGCTATCTTTCCTTTAGTTAGTTTTCCACAGGTAGCTATCTTAGGAGTTGCCGGAAGTCAAACGGAAGCCGTTCATATTGACGGTCAATTTCAGCCTAGATTAATCATGCCTTTAACGATAGGTTTCGACCATAGAATAATCAATGGCGCAGATGCAGCTCGTTTTCTAAAACATGTCAAAACCCTATTGGAAGACTGGTTTATGTGGAAGTTGTAGATTTTGAAACAAGAAACCAGACCAAATAAATCCAAATTATGAATACGTATCTTTTTCTAAAATTAATCCATGTTTTGCTTTTTGCCTTTTGGCTTGGTACAGATATGGGCACCTATTATTCAAGTAAGTTTGTGGTGAATCCGAAACTTACAGCCGGACAACGAACCACGGCACTAAATATCTTATTAGGGTGTGATTTAGGACCTCGTATTGCAATGCCTTTGGTCACTCCAACAGGATTGCACATGGCTAGTTTGATGGGGATAGCTAAGATTAGCGATGGAGCTTTGGCTGGTATCTGGGCCGTTAGTATTTTATGGCTGGTATTGGTATTGGCTGCTCATTTTAGTAAAAACGAGGGACTAAAGAAAAAGTTGAAAACCATTGATTTTTGGATTCGACCAATCCTCGTAATAGGTATTGGAGCGGTAGCAATTTATAATCTGATGCATCCTACACATTTAATGGCTCCTTTTTTAAATTATAAGTTATTAGTGCTTTGTGGATTGATTTTATGCGGACTTGCCATCCGCCAACAACTTTCAAAATTCACTCCTGCTTTTGTCGATTTGGTAACTGGTAATGAAAAACCGGATACAAATGCTATCTTGAAAAAAAAGATGGATAATTGCATGCCTTATGTATATGGAATATGGGTAGGCACCATTGCATGTGCAGCACTTGGACTTCACCTAATAGGATAAGATGAAATGAGCCGCTCTGTTGCGTGTAACATGAGTAAGAATTAATGGCGAATTACATCTGACCGAAATAAGAAATAGATAAGTACAGATGAAACATAAAACAATACGAGGTTACATTAGATATACGAGTAAAAAACCAGAGCGTTTAGACCAAGAACGCGGGCGTGAATTTTTTACGATTACCACCCAGATTGATGATGTGGTTGTGATGGATGCACATTGCGAAATAGATGATGAACCGAATGTTATTCGCGATGTTGTTGTTGCCATGAAAAAAGATGCTACTCCATTGGATTGCAGTGTGCGATTGTCTGTTGGAGACCAATTTGAAGGAACAGGTTGGTTTCGTTTTGACGAAGATGAGGTAGAATGTGAAATGTATAATCGAAAAGACGGTCGTATTACCCAAAAAATAAAGACGAAAAAAACTGTCCCTTGGTTACAGGCTCATCCGATTGTTGGAGACGGATTACTGATGAAATGTTACGATTTGTCCAAAGGAAAAGGCAAACAAATGCTCAAGGACTTCATGTTGACCTCACCAGACCATAGAGGGGCTACTGGTCCAATGCTTTTTAAAATGAAGCAGATGAGTATTGAGTATATGGGGGAAGAAGAAATTACAGTAGCTGCAGGAACTTTTCAGTCAAGACATTTTGCAGTCGGCGATACTGCCGGAAGTTTGTTGGAAGAACATCCTCCATACCATGTCTGGGTTACTGCTGATGATGATTACTTATTTTTAAAGGCTAGTGCTGCAGGATACATGCAAACGCATTACGAGCTTGAAAGTATTGAGTATTTCAATACATAAAACCTATGAAACGGTGCGCAGCAAAATATTCACTAGATACTTCAGTAATGAAATCGTACATGAAACCTTTACTACACAATACCTGGCTTAAAATTATTATTCTGATTTGTGCCGTTACATCTATTTCATTTTCCAGCACAAGTTCAAATAAAATAGAACCGATTCATTTAGATGACATCCATTTTATAGTAACCGATGAAGAGGAAGCAGTTGCGTTTTTTACAAAGCATTTTGGCGGCCGAGAAATGGCACATCCTGGAGAACGATTCGATTTAGTGCGTTTTATTTCATTGAAATGGCAAGGTCCGACAATTACCATTACACCGATAGGACCCTACGCGGATTTACCACCAGAACGGAATCAGCGTTGGTTGGATGCCGAAATTATAGTCCCTAAATCTGAAAAAACCAAACCTGTTTATGGAGCCAAGTGGTTGGCTATTTCAACTTCATCCCTTGATAAATCACGTTCAGAACTTCTGGCAGCAGGTGTGGAAATTTCAGAAAATGATGTATCACTTCCTTTAGAACCAAAAACCCCAGCATTCAGTATTTACGGGCCAGACGGTTTTGAAATAATTATCGTTGAGCGACCAGAATACGATTTCGGAGATGCCAAGTACGCTATTGACCACATTCAATTTCTCGTAAAGGATGTTCATGCTACACAAGAACAAGTTGAAAAAGTGTTTGCGGCGAAACAGCTTGAAAGTCAACCAGAAACCGTTGGTCTTATGGTCGCTGATGCCAAACTGATTTTATCCGAACCAAAGGCTTTGGGAATCAATCCCAAAGATGTTTCTTCAAGACTTGCTAAAGGTACGATTAGAACGGGCTTAGACCATTTGGGTTTTTTATATGAAGATGTAAAATCCGCTGCGAATGAGGCAGAGAAAAATGGGTATTCTCCAATTTTTCAACCTCAAAAGTATATTTACAAAGGCAAACCAACGGTATACACCTTTTCAGCGTTCAAATTACCGGAAGATTTCAATATCGAGATGGTACAGGCCGATGGACGAGTAGGGCCACACTCATATTATATGGACCAATGTAATTTGAAAGAAAAACCCTAGTAACTATAGGGGTCTTATATCTTCACCACTACTTTTCCACAACTTTGCCCCGCTAATAGATATTCCGAAGCATTTACTATAGATTCTATTCCCTCAAATGAAGTTGCGTCGACTTTTACTTGAAGCGCTCCTTTTTGGTATAAATCGAATAAGAACTCCCTACCTTCCTGTTGTTGTTCTCTGAACAGGTGATTCATAAAGCAACGTACAGAAGCACCTTTCCAATAGATACTTTCATATACACGAGGTCCTGTAATCTGCTCAAATTGTGCAGCGGTCAATTCAGTGGCTAATCCGCTGACAACAAGTCTTCCCAACGGTGCTATATTAGCTAAAAAAGCATCGAACATGTAACTGCCAACCGAGTCGAAACCAACATTGATTTTATTTGCATATTCGTTATTTAAAACATCTGCAATATCTTCTTCACGGTAATTGATAATACGGTCACAAACGTTTAATTTTTTGAGTAGTTCTACTTTTTCCGGTTTTCCGCAAATGCCAACCACATGACAGTTTTTCCTTTTGGCCAGTTGAACCACAATATGACCCAGTCCTCCCGAAGCCGCGGAAACCACAATGGTTTCACCTTCTTTTAACTCCGCAGTATTTTTAAGAGCTAAATAACCCGAGACACCTGTGGGATTGATAGTGAGATATTCAGCGGTGGCCTCAGGAATTTTAATAGCATCGTTATCAGAAATAATTTGATATTCTTGATAAGCAGTGCCTACTTTGACGGTGGATAATGCATCTCCCACATTGACTTTTTCAACATTCTTGCCAGTTTCTACGACGACTCCTACGGCTTCCACGCCAAAGATATAAGGAAACTGCACATCAATGTAAGGTACTCGACCACGGTACAGTTCTCGGTCATAGAGCGCATTAATACCAATGTATTTATTTTGGACTAAGATTTCATTATCCCCTAACATTCGTATAGGAGATGTGATGATTTCACTTGCGTCTTTTATGTCATCGGAGAATTTGGAAATAACCAATTGTTTGTTTCGCATACTAATTAATTTGACTCAAGTACAAATAAGCTATCAGGTAGCGTTTCGTTTACTTCAAAATCAGTCCAAAAAACTTCATTCGATATTTTGCCGTCGTAGAACAGTTCCACTCGACCGGATTGTAACCAGGAATATTTCTCCTTGGAAAAGAATGCTGAATATTCACGATGATGCCAACCTTGGGGCGTTTGAAAAGCGACCTTTACGATTTTAAAATCCTCTTTATCAATACCGAAAAAGGTTTCTCCTTTATTGGGGTCGGTAACTTGTATGGTGTATGCGGGTTTTGTTTTTACCATGTCGTCCTCGACTAATTTTAAAGTATAACCTGCGTCTAAAGCATGGCGAATCGCCCCGTACCCAAAGTTTGATGCCCAACGTGCATCGGCATCCGATTTGCCTTGTTTTCCTCTTAAGTCATATGTATGTTCACCATCAAAGCTTACGATAAAAACGGGCGTGGAATCTTTAAAAGATTCTATGCGGACTTTACCATTGGCTACATGGGCATCTTCTTTGGTGCTCTCAAATACACGCCACATATTATGTGTTTCGTGCTTGCTGACTTTTCCATCTCGGTAAAAAATAGCATGTCCCTTCATGGCGAGGCTTTTTGGTTTCTGCCAGAATGCACCACCCGCTTTTTCATGCGCTTTTTTCATGATTTGAGTAGCTGTTAGCGCTTTTTGAATTTCTTTTTGTGTGCTCTTATCTTTACATCCAAAGAGTGTTGCTATGCAAAATGTTACCAGGAAAACTGCTTGTTTCATGTTTTGATTTTTAAGTTGTCTGCTCTTGAGACGAGTTTTATTTTTGGAATAAATACCATAACCAATAGTGCGGAAATGATATGTAAAATTGAGACGATGACGAATACGGGCGAATAAGAAATCGTGTCAACCAACCAACCAATTAGGGGCGTAAATAACATGGCGCCAAAACTTCCAGCAGACCCGGAAATACCCCAAATAGAAGCAGCATCTTTCTTTCCGAATAAATCAATCGGCAAAGTAAATAAGGAAGCTTGTTTGAACTGAGTGGCAAATAATGAAAGGCTAATCAATGCAATAGCCCAATAAGGGGATTCAATATAAAGACATCCCAAAACTGGAATTACCAAAATTGCACCTACCCAAATGACCCATTTTCGGGAAGCATCCAAAGACATGCCGTTTTTCATTAATTGCCCGCCGGTCCATCCACCGACAAAACTTCCGATATCCGATAGTAAAAATGGAATCCATGCAAACATTCCTATTTCTAGTAAACTAAATCCTTTTACATCTGCCAACCAAGAGGGTAGCCAGAAAACGAAGAAGTAAAAAGCACCATCGGAAACGAAACGAGATAAGGTCAAGCCCCAAACTTCTTTGTATTTGAAGTAGCTCAACCAAGGCATTTTTTCTAGGTTCTCTTCTTTTTGTGATGCTTGTATAAGCGCTAATTCTTCGGATGATATTCGCGGATGTTTTTCAGGTTCGTAATATATCCATCGCCAAAGTAAGAGCCAGAAAAAACCGATTGCGCCGGTAATAACGAAAGCCATTTTCCAACCAAAATCAGTAATTAACCAAGCCATAAGAGGTGGGGCGATGATAGCACCTAAGCCTGGGCCCATATTCAAAATGCCAACTGCTTTGGTTCGTTCTTCCTTTGGAAACCACTCTGATATGGCCTTCATGGCAGCAGGATAGTTTGCGGCTTCTCCGATACCCAACAGAAAACGGAAAGCTCCCAAGCTTATCATCCCCTTACTAAACGCATGTAGCATATTGGCAATGGACCACCAAATAACCGCAATGGAAAATCCTTTTTTGGTGCCAAGACTATCAATCAAACGACCAGAAACCATCTGCATGATGGCATAGGCTAGAAGAAATGCACTAACAATCCAACCGTATTGCTCGTTGGATAATCTTAAATCTTCGCGAATAACGGGTGCCGCAACCGAAAGAGCTTGTCGGTCAATATAGTTGATGGTGGTGGCTAGAAAAATACTGCCTGCAATCCACCAACGTATGTTTTTGGTTTTTTGCACCATGGATTAAGACTATGTCTGTTTTTTTTGCACGAATACGTTTTCAGTTTCAAAAGTCCTGTATTTCCCCAGTAATAATAAGGGAAACGAGCCAACTAAAAAGGCGATTGTAGCATACCCTAAGATGGTGTCATAACTTCCTGTGCTGGTGAAGAATTTTCCGAAAATGAATGGGCCAAAACCAGCGCCAAGACCAAAAAAGGCATATAAGAAACCATAAATTGCAGCATAGTTTTTCATACCAAAGTATTTGGAAACCAAATATGCTAAAAGGTCATATTCTACTCCCGCTCCAAAACCTAATATACAAACAGAAATCATGGCATTCGTATAGCTCAAATCAGCTGATTGTAACATGAAACAAGAAATAGCTGGGATACTCAATAGTACAAAGGCAACAGCAGGCGCCCAAAACCTGTCCAAAAGATAACCCCCAACTAGCCTGCCTACGACAACTGCGTATCCTAGAAAACTAGCCAATAATATGGCATCACCAGTATCAAAACCTTTAGAACTTAACATTTTCTCCAAATTTGGTATCGGACCTCCCACAGCAAAGGAGATTATTAAAAAACAGATTGATAACAGCCAAAAACGCCAATCTGCTAGGGCCTGCTTTACAGTCATTCCAGCAGTATTGCTATTTTCATAACCAGGTACCTCCTTTCTCAATTTTGCCACTTTATCTGCGACTTTTGGGTCGTCGGTATCCCTAAAGAAAAAATATGCCAGTGGTAATGCTATGACAAGCGGTAATGCTGCAACGCCGATGTACGCCATTTGCCATCCGAAGTTGTCAATTAAACCAGATGCAAAAAGCTTTGCTAAAGAACCAAATATTCCTGTGCCTAGGAGGGAGAGACCAAGAGCAAGTCCCCTATTTTCATTGAACCAATTATTAATTGCCCTAGTCCATGTCATGGGTAAAGTACCTGCACCGGCAATGGCTAAAATTCCCCACAGAATAAGATACAGTGTTTTAGAACCATTATTTAAACTGAAGGCCATAAAGGCCAAACCAAACAACAGAACTGATATTAATGCAGTTTTTCTTGCTCCAATTTTGTCTGCAATATACCCTACCAAAGGGCCGCAAAATACTGCTCCAATGGTAAAAACAGGCATGGCTGCCATAACCGTATCCATACCCCAGCCAAAATTTTTTGTCAACGGAATGGCAAATACACCTATAGTGTAAAAGGGTAAAGGCGACATGCCTAAGCCTATGCCAAAAGTTGATGATAGGATGACAGGCCATCCAAATTTAAATTCTTTAAGGTTTTTAAAATTCATTATTTTTTTGTTTGGACTTGGTTAATTTGAGATGGTACATTTGTTCAATTTGAGTATCTTCTCGCAACAATTTAGTGAAAGAAAATCGATATTTCAGGTAAAGTGCTTCTTTATGATGAGTAAAACTTTACCAAATCGGTTATTATAAAACCCATAAAAAAGTCATATTTAATAGGCTCTTAGAGCGATTTATATCTTACCAATAACCTACTTTAAATTCAAAATTATTCATAAATTTAATGATTAATAATGTTAATTATTAATTAAATTAACTATTTTAGAGAATCGAATAAAAAGAAACCCAATAAATAGATAGTAATGAGTAGGCCCGAATTAAAATTATTTCCCAAACACGAAGGTATTTGGGAAGGAACATACAAGAGGATAGGTGCTGATGGTGTCCTAATTGACCAATGGAAAAGTCGTTTGACGTGCGTCTTGCTTCCTGACAACAAGTACCATCAGGTAAATGAATATATGTGGGATGACGGCTTTAAAGAATGCCTTGACTTTGGAGTATGCCCTTTCAATGAAAAAAACGAATTGATTTTCGAAAACCCGAGATTAAGCGGAAAAGCTTGGGAGACCGGAAGAAGTGTTGTCCTTATATGGGAATACAAACACCGGCCTGGAATGATGTTGTTTGAACAAATCGACCTTATTGGCAATGACGACCATCGCATTCGTGTTTGGAAATGGTCTGATGGTGATGTGTTTAATGGAATTACGATGATAGAAGAGCGTAAAGTTTGTGGAAAAGAGGGTATTGATCCTCAATTTTGGGTTGACCTTCCAAAGAACAGAACCAACGGACAAAAATCAAGGTCTGATAACTAGGATTATCATTTAGGACTTTTCAAAACTAAACTTTAAAAAACACCTCTCAGTATGGGAATGACCATTACAGAAAAGATTATGGCCCGCAGTAGCGGCAGAGACATTGTAACTCCAGGTGAATTGGTTTGGACTGATATACATTCGGTCATGACAATGGACTTTTTGGGAAGACAGTGCTTCGATAAATTTAGGTCTTTGGGAAAAACCGAAGTTTTTGATAAAAACAAAGTTATTTGTGTTTCTGACCATTTGGTGCCTCCTCCAACACAACGATTTGCCAATATGTTGAACGAATGGCGTGAGGTGGTAAAACAACATGATATTACCAACTTCTATGACTTGGGTCGTCAGGGTATTGCTCATCAGATTATGGTTGAAAAAGGCCATGTACTACCCGGAACTATAAGTATTGGTACGGATTCGCACGCAAACACTTATGGTGCTGTTGGCGCAATGGGTAATGCTATTGGTGTAACTGATGCCGCCGTTGCAATGGCGACGGGCAAAGCTTGGTTTAGAATACCGAAATCTGTGAAATTCAATATCACTGGTAAGTGGCAACCTTGGGTAATGGCCAAAGATTTGAGTCTTCATATTATGGGGATGATGCATTGGAACGGTCATTTGCTTTATAAATCTCTAGAATTTACAGGTCCTGCGATTGAGAGCATGAGTATGGCAGGACGTATGACCCTTTGTAATATGACGGTTGATTTGGGAGCGAAAAATGGAATTGTCGCACCAGATGTAATCACCGAAAGATATTTGAGACGGCGCACAACTGATAAATGGGATTTTGTAAAGAGCGATGAAGATGCCGTATATGATATGGTGTACGACATTGATATTTCCGATTTGGCACCGACAATTGCGATGCCAGGAAAACTAGATAATACAGTTACCGTAGACAAACTACTTGGCACAAAATTCAATAAAGCCTTTGTAGGGACTTGTACGAATGGAAGATTAGAAGATATCGCTACCATGGCTGAAATCATGAAAGACAAGCAAGTGCATCGTGATGTAAATATGATTTTGGTACCTGCAAGTACAGATGTGTATTTAGAGGCATTACAAGAAGGTCATTTAGAAACTTTGATCAAAGCAGGGGTTGCTATTGATACCCCAAGTTGTGCTTCATGCGCAGGTTTACATACAGGTGTTGCCGGCGATGGCGATATTGTTTTAAGTGCAGGAAATAGAAATATGACAGGTCGTATGGGTAGTCGTAATGCACAAGTCTACTTGACGTCACCATCAGTCGTAGCCGCATCTGCGATAACCGGAGAAATTACAGATCCAAGAACATTTGATATTTAAAGAATTCAAATGAAAAGAAGAAAGTTCATACAGCAATCAAGTGCTGCTGGTCTTGCCTTCAGTTTTATGCCATTGGCATGTGCTGAACCAGCGCCAAAGCTTGATGCGGAAATCCTAATTTTAGGTGGGGGACTTTCAGGCCTGTATTTAGCATATCTTTTAGATAAAGCGGGTAAAGATTATTTAGTCCTAGAGGGAAGCAATAGAATAGGTGGTCGAATGTTTTCACGAGAAGATATTGGGCGTGAAGTTGGTGGTAGAGGTATCGGTGATAAATATTCCGAGGTCATGAAATTGGTTAAGGAGTTCAATACTGAAATGATTGACATTACAGATTATATGCGCTCTCCATCAGCGATTTATTTGGAGGGTAAATTATATGACAAATGGCCTGACCCGAAAACGAATCCTGCGTATTTACAGTTTTCCGCTTTTGGAAAATCTCCCCAATTAACCGCGCTAAATCAATGGTATCAAAAACCGGAATTAGACGAAACCTATAGCGAACTATTAAAGCGAAACGGACTTTCCGAAGAGCAAATAGATTTGGCCAACATTAGTGCCAATTATAATGATATAAGAGAAACATCTGCTATAAATGCATATCATAGTTCTGCCTTCCGTAAGTTCAATGGCTCAGAAAGAGTCCTAAATTTTAAAGGCGGTTCGCACCATTTTATAAATGCAATAGCCAACAGTCTTAAAAATCCTGTTTTGACCGATAAAATGGTAAACACCATAGATGATAATGGAAAAGAAGTTGTGGTCAAATGTGCAGATGATTCGATATATAGGGCGAAGAAAGTAGTTTCTACAATGCCCTTTACAACCTTACGGGATGTAAAAATGAATACTTCGTTCAACGGAAATCAAAAAAGGGCCATCAACGAATTAGACTATACTGATATCACACAAATACATTTACAGCATACAGAGCCTTTTTGGGAGCAAGATGAAATGCCGTTTGATATGTGGACTGATACTCCTTTGGAGCGTATCATGAATATGAGTTCTTCTCCTACTGAGAAAGAACTGGCTTGTTGGGTGAATGGTTTGGGAACAGCTTTTTTTGATAAGATGTCCGAAAAAGAAGTTGCAGATTATACGATTAAAAAGATAAATGAAATCCGTCCTTCGACTGTTGGAAAAATAGAGTACTTAGGCCAACAGAATTGGGGGAAATATAAATACAACAAAGGTGCTTATGTGGAGTTTGGTGTTGGTCAGGCCGCTTGGTTTGAAGACATGATAAAACCTGCGGGCAATATGCACTTTGCTGGTGAACATACGGCACATGAATCCAGAGGGATGGAGGCTGCCGCAGAATCGGCAAGAAGAGTTTATAACGAATTAATGACCTAAAAATTTAAATCATGATAAAAGGAACTTGTTGGGTAGCAGATGACTATGTAATGGCTTACGATATTATAACTTCAGAACATTGGACTTCACCAATTGACCCTGAAGAAAATAGTAAAATCGTAATGTCAGGCGTGAAAGAGGAATTCAGCAAAGAGAATGCTTTTAAAGACAGGGGTTTCACTTTCATCGTGGCGAATCATAATTTTGCCGGTGGGGGAAAATCTATAGAACACGTGATTACAGGACTAATGGGAGCTGGAATTAAAGCAGTTTTCGCGACAAGTTTTGCCCGATTACAATTCAGGAATGCTATCAACTACGGACTCCCTTTTTTAACTTCTGATGATGATATGCACTTAGGATGCGAAACGGGTGACGAATTGGAATATGATGCGGCTAAAGGCATTATCAAAAATATTACCAAAGGCACCGAGTTTACTTCCGTCCCAGTGGCGCCATTTGTTTCTGAAGTGTCTGAAGCAGGCGGATTAATGAATTTCGTTCGCGATAAAATTGCCAAAGGAGAGCCTATTCAATAATTGTTTAGAGTTCTTTTTATAATCTTTTGAATAGCTCTTGGAATAAGTGTACTTTTCTAATTCAGAGCTCGATTCGGGTGAGTTTTCCGTAAAATAAGGCTGTATTTCTTAAAATACGTTTAATTTTGAATGATTAACTATGTTAATTGTTAATTATGTTAACTATTTTTATTAAATTGTTCCAAGATTAGGAAAATCGTTTTCAACAAGGGTGAAAATTCACGGTGTACTTTTTCTTAATCATAGTTGCACAACCTAACAATAGCATAACACATGAAAGAAAACCAACTTAAAAAGAGAATTGAGTCAGGCAAAGCTGGACTTGGGGTAATTTCTCCAACCATCGACCCAACCATTTGTGAATACATAGGCCTCTTGGGAATGGACTTTTACATGATTGATGGTGAGCATGGAGCCATAACGGCTTCTGATGTGACAAATATGGTCCGTGCTTGTGAGTTGAGAAATACAACACCTCTAGCTAGAATTAGAAGTATTGATGCCAAATTGATTTTACAATATATGGATGCAGGTATCATGGGGGTCATGATGCCAACCATCGATAATGCGGATGATATAAAAACATTAGTAGAAGCCATAAAATATCCCCCTTTTGGTAAAAGAGGTTTAGGTCCAGTAAGGGCTTCTGATTATATGCAAGGTCCTATGAGCCAAGAAGAGTATGTCAGTTTTGCCAATGAACAGACTTTAGTTATGCCGCAGATAGAAACTATGGAATGTGTAAAAAACCTTCCTCAATTGTGTAAGATTGAGGGTGTCGACGGATTTATAATCGGTCCGCGTGATTTGGCTATGTCGATGGGCTTTTATGATGGTCCCGGACATGATGAGGTGAAGAAAGTCCTGGATGAAATCTTTGCCACAATTTTGGATTCAGGAAAATGGTTTGGAACGGTAGCAGGTAATGCAGCTGGAGCCGAAGCGCTCATTGAAAAAGGGGCTTCGATGGTAATGAATTCCGTTCAAGGTTTGATTAAAACCTCTGGGAATGCATTTTTACAAGCAAGAAAGTAAATTCAAATAAAAAGAAAAAACTATGTCAGCACTAGTAGTACTATTCAACCTGAAAGATGAGTCTGCCAGAGATGCTTATGAACAATGGGCTAAAGAAACCGATGTTCCTACAGCTTCTCAAATGAGCTGTGTAGACGATTTTAAAGTCTTCAGATTAGGAAATGTAATGGGTACAGAAAATCCTTCGCCTTATCAATATTGCGAGGTATTGCAGATAAATGATATGAACAAGCTTGGCGAAGAAGCAGGTTCAAAGGCTATGCAAAAAGTAGCCACACAGTTCCAATCATTTGCAGATAATCCAATGTTTATTATTTCAGAACAAATAGCATAATCATGTACAACTTAAAAGGAAAAACTGCTATTGTAACTGGTTCTGGAAGAATCGATGGTATTGGCGAAGCCATTGTTTTAAAACTTGCCGAACAAGGTTGTAATGTAGTTATTTCAGATATTGGTGTTGCGCAAGGTGAGAACTTTAGTGAAGAGCATATCGGCACTACAGATGATATGGAAACCATTGTCAAAAAAGCAAAGAATAAAGGCGTAAATGCCACAGCCATTGTTTGTGATATTCGGTTTGAAGACCAAGTAGCAGATTTAGTTAAAAAGACAAGAGATTCTTTTGGTAGTGTTGATATCATGGTGAACAATGCTGGAGTAGGTTATATAATGGAGCCGTTTCAGGAATTCAAAGAGAAGAGTTGGGATGCCGTTTTAGATGTCAACCTTAAAGGTGCTTTTTTATGTTCCAAGCATGCCGCAATCGCTATGATTGACCAAGGCAAAGGTGGAGCGATAATCAATATTGCAAGTCAAGCGGCCAAATCAGGATTTCCATTTGCGGCTGCTTATACGGCTTCCAAGCATGGTATGATTGGCTTGACACGTTCAAACGCTGTAGAATTAGGAGCGCATAAAATACGTGTGAATGCGGTTTGTCCGAATCATATCACTACAGGATTAGGGCATTGGCAAAACAAATTTTTTAGCGAAAAATTAGGTCAAGATTACGATGATTACCTGCAAGCTATAGTTGATAAAAACCCATTAAAAAGAACCGGACTTGTAGAAGATATTGCCAAAGCAGTAGCCTTCTTAGCTTCCGACCAAGCAGATTATATTACTGGCGAGGCAATGAATGTCTCGGGAGGGGAAGAATACCATTAAAAAGTTCGAGGTACGAAATTAGAAGTGCGAAGTAAAAAAAGATAAAACTAAATGCAAAAATCAAATTCAAAAGTCTAGTGGAGAAATTGAATCTGTATTTGACACTTGAATTTGAAATTTAAGAAATGAAACTAGGAATAGACATCGGAGGAACATTTACAGATTTTGTATTGTTCGACAACAATAGCAATCAATTGTATTTTGCAAAGACATTGACGACCTACCCTGACCCTACCATTGGTATTTTCAATGGGGTGAAGGAAATAGAGGATAAGTTCAACTTTCCAGTTAAGAACATGGATGGTATCGTTCATGGAACGACATTAGTGACCAATGCCGTTATAGAGCGTAAAGGTGCTAAAACAGCTTTCATTACTACAAAAGGTTTTGAAGATGTATTGGAAATCGGTCGCGAAATGCGTTATGATATCTACGATATATTCTTGACGATGCCGAAGCCTTTGGTTCCTCGAAATTTACGAATGGGTATTTCTGAGCGTGTCGATATCGAAGGTAATGTTGTAACTCCTTTGGATGAGGGAGCTTTAAAATCCCTTGCAAATACGCTAAAAGAGAACGGTATTGAAGCTGTTGGCGTTTGTTTGCTGAATTCTTTTGCAAATACATCCCATGAAAAAACATTGGGGGATTATTTGTCGAAGAATGTTCCAGATATGTACTATAGTCTATCCTCGGAAATCATGCCTGAAATTCGGGAGTACGAACGCAGTTCTGCCACAGCGATGAATGCATACGTGCAGCCAATTACGGATAAATATTTAAAGGATTTTGAAACGCAATTGAGAACAGCAGGTTTCGAGGGCAATATCAATATTATGATTTCCAGTGGCCGATTAACCACTATTGACGGAGCTCGTAAATCACCTATACATTTATTGGAATCAGGTCCTGCGGGTGGGGCAATGGCAGGTGTTTTCTATGGGAAGCATTTGCAAGAAGAGAACCTGTTATGTTTTGATATGGGTGGTACGACTGCAAAAGCTTGTGTTATCTATGAAGGAAAACCAGAAATTACAAATCATTTCGAGGCAGGTCGTGTAAAAAGATTTAAAAAAGGTAGTGGACTTCCGGTTCGTATCCCGGTTATCGATTTGATTGAAATTGGTGCAGGTGGTGGAAGTATTGCTCGTGTAAACAATATTGGACTGCTAACTGTTGGTCCCGATAGTGCTTCGTCTACTCCGGGTCCTGCTTGCTATAATTTAGGTGGTGAGGACCCAACGGTTACAGATGCAGATTTGGTATTAGGCTATTTAAATGCGGACTATTTCTTGGGTGGCGAAATGAAATTGAGTGTGGAAGCTGCAAGAAAAGCGATTGAAAACAAATTGGCAAAACCAATGGGTATTTCAATAGAAGAAGCAGCAATGGGGGTTCACAGAATTGTGAATGAAAACATGGCTAATGCAGCACGCGTTCATGTACTTGAAAAAGGAATGGATCCAAGACATTTCAATATGATAGGTTTTGGGGGTGCCGGGCCTGTGCATTCTTTTGGCGTAGCGAGGTTATTAAATACAAAGCGCTTGATTATTCCTGTAGGTGCAGGGGTAACTTCTGCGATTGGTTTCTTAGTGTCTCCAGTAGCAAGCGAAAAAATACATAGTCATATTTCTGAACTGAAAACCCTAGACTGGAACGAAGTGAATAACTTCTTATCAGATATGGAAGAGGATGGTTATAAATTCCTAGAGAAATCCAATATCGATAGAAAAGATGCGATTATCAGTCGTGTTGTTGAAATGCGCTATTATGGTCAGGGACATGAAATTACCATTGATTTACCAGAAGGTAAATTAAGCGATAGTGATGTTGCTGAAATCCAAGCACGTTTTGTAAAAGAATACGAGTTCCGTTACAATCGTTCTATTGAGGGTATGCGGATGGAAATGGTAACATGGCGCGTGGTTGTGGAGGGCCCAACTCCGGAAATGAAAGTAAAACAATTTACCACACAAGTTGGCGAAGAAGACGCCTTTAAAGGCACACGAAAAGTGTACTTTGAAGAAACGGGGTATTTAGATTGTCCTGTTTATAATAGATATGCGCTAAAACCAGATGAAAAATTCGACGGTCCGGCCATAATTGAAGAGACAGAAAGTACGACGGTTATTGGAGTGAATACCACCATTCAGGTTGATAAAAATAAAAATATACTCATCGATTTACACCTATAGTATGAAATACGATATTCTCATAGTGGGTGCAGGTACAGCGGGAATGAGCTGTGCAATTACCGCTGCCCAACGTGGACTAAAAGTTGGGGTTGTGGAGAAGTCTGACCATGTCGGTGGAGCGATGCATTGGTCCGGTGGTCACATGAGCGCAGGCGGGACACACTTGCAAAAGGAAAAGGGAATTGAAGATTCCCCAGAAAAACATCTAGCTGATATTTATCGTATAAACGGTAAGTCTGGTGATTTAGACCTAATAGAGAAGGCAGTTTATGAAGCTCCGAAGACCATCCAATGGTTAGATGAATTGGGAATGGAGTGGGCTCCTGAATGTCCGCGAATTATTTATGGGCATGTGGCCTATGATAAGGCTCGCACAATTTACGGACCTGAAAAGGCAATGAGTATTTATAAAGTTTTACTTCCGGAATGGAAGGAACAAGTTGCCAACGGAAATATAGAATGTCATTTTGAAAATTCGTTTATAGGTTTAGATAAATCGAATGGCCGTTTTGATACAATTATTTGTAGCACTGCTAATGGGCAACGTGAGTATAAAGGAAAGAACATTGTGATTACTTCTGGAGGATATGGAAGCAACCCTGCATATTTTCAGCAAAAACATAAAGATATCCCTCTGGTAAGTTCAGCCTATCCCTCGGCGACAGCTGATGGCCATGTGATTTTAGAAAATCAGGGTGGGCAATTCCGGTTTGGAGAATTTCATTTGCCAAGTTTAGGCGGAATGGAAGAAGTTGAAGGTAGCGGTCGTGTTGATTTCAATAAGGCCTGGGCAATGGTCTTAACATCAATATATAGACAGCCTCGCGATATCTATGTAAATGCTCATGGAAAACGATTTATTAAGGAAGATGAAATAAGTCCTGAGACTAGAGAACTCACTACAATGCAGCAACCTGATTGGTGTTTTTGGGTGATTTTTGATGAAACCGCTTTGAATGCTTCGGATGAAAATGGAAATCATAATCCGATAATAATCGGTCGTTCTGTGGAAGAAATGAAAGCCGAGGCGGCGAAAGAAAATGCTTTGTGTATGGCAAATTCTATTGAAGAACTGGCATCGAAAACCGGACTCCCAGAAGCGAACTTATTAGAAACAATTTCTAGTTATAATAAAATGGTTGAAACAAAGTCCGATCCTGATTTTGGTCGTGCTTATTTAGAAGACCCCATTAAGACAGCTCCTTTTTACGCATTGAAAGTACATGCTTCAGTATTGGTAACTTTTGGAGGTATTAAGGTAAATAAAGATTTACAAGTATTAGATACCCAGGGTGAGCCCATGTCAGGTATTTATGCCGCAGGAGAAGTTTTAGGACTAGGAGCTACAAGCGGTAGTTCATTTTGTAGTGGAATGGCAATTACACCAGCCTTAGGCTTTGGAAGAATTTTAGGGAGAACCTTATCATAAATAAAACAATCTATACACTAATTTTTGTGTAACACACCGATTTTTAAGGAAATATCACCGTTTTAGGTTAAGATTTTCTAAATGAGAATTCGTTTAAACGCAAAAATTAGTTAACTTAGTTAACTAATTTTGAATAATGCAGCAAACAGCAACAACTTTTGACCCGATAGCCCTTAGTATTCTATGGTCAAGATTAATAAGTATAGTTGATGAGGCAGGAACAACATTACAGCGTACCTCCTTTTCAACGGTAACGCGTGAGAGTAATGATTTTGCCGTCGTATTGATGGATAAAAAAGGGCGTTCTATAGCACAGTCAAGTGTTTCAGTTCCCTCGTTTTTGGGCGTTTTACCCATTTTGACAAAGGCTTTATTGAAAGATTATTTTCCATTAGATACTTGGAAAGAAGGTGATGTAGTCATGACCAATGACCCTTGGTTATGTGCAGGTCATAAACCTGATATTGGTATTGTCTCTCCGATTTTCTATAAGGGTTATATTATTGGTTTTATTGGAACCATTGCACACTCTCCTGATATGGGCGGTCAACTTTGGGGTGCAGGTACTCGTGATTTGTATGAAGAAGGATTAATGGTGCCACCAACGAAATTGATGTCGCAAGGAGAGCCCAATGAGACTTTATTCAACATATTGGAACATAACGTTCGGGCTGCTGACCAAACGGTTGGTGATATCCGTGCACAGGTTGCCGCTAATGACCAAGGCATCAAATCTTTGATGAAGTTGATGGAAGAAAATGATTTGGAAGACCTTCAAGATTTATCGGATGCCGTGATAAACGCATCTGAAAAAGCAATGCGTGAAGCCTTATCAGCAGCACCAGATGGCAGTTATCATTATGCATATGATACAGACGGAGATGGAAGAGGTGTAGGCTGTCATTTTGAAATTACAATTACGATTAAAGGTGATAAGGTAGTTGCCGATTATACCGGTACTTCGGGTGCACATTATATGAGTATCAATGCTGTACTGAACTATGCTTTTGCATATACGGCATATCCGATTAAATGTGCTTTCAGTCCAGATGTGCCAAATAATGATGGGTCATTTTATCCCATCACGGTTACCGCGCCGAAAGGATGTCTTGTAAACGCTCAAAAACCTTCCCCGCTTGGAGCTAGAAACGTTACCGGAAACATGTTGCACTCCGTGGTATTCGGGGCTTTGGCAAAAGCCGTACCGAATCAAGTGCAAGCGGACTGTGGTAGTGCATGTTGGTGTATTGTGCTAAACGGGGAACATAAAGGAAAAGAGTTTGTCGAGTACTTCTTTCTAAATGGAGGCTACGGTGCAAGACCGACTATGGATGGGGAACATGTTTTAAGTTTTCCTACCAACGTGGCGAATGTGCCTATCGAAGTACTGGAAACCGATGTTGCAGTTTTGGTTACTGAAAAATCTTTACTGCCTAACTCGGCCGGAAACGGAGAGTTTAGAGGTGGACTGGGACAACGTTTTAGCTTTAAGAATATCGGTGAAAAACCAATCAACGTTTCCATGGTTGCAGAGAAAACGGTAACTGCTTCCAAAGGAATTCTGGGTGGTGAAGATGGGTCCATGGGCTCAGTAAAAATTGTACCTGAACGTGAATTTCCATCCAAAGGATTGGGAAAATTATTTCCAGGTGAAGAATTGATATTAACACTCCCTGGAGGTGCTGGATACGGCAACCCCGCGGATAGGGATAAAGCTGCAATAGCAGAAGATAAAATTTTAGGATATATTAGTTAAAAAAGAAAGTTATGAGCGTACGAAACTTACCTCCGGTATATAATAAAATAGCACAACATGCTGTTTTTCCCGAGATGAACCATGATGAAAGAGCTAGATATAATTTCTTGGCGAATTTGAACAAGCATTTAGCGCACGTATCTACCGGTAACAAAGTGGCTTTTGAAAATAGGGTAGAACCTAAATTTGAGAAAGAACACGGTAGAAAAATAGCATCCACCGAAGAACTAAAAGAAGCGATAAGCAAAGACTCCCATTACCAAGTTTGGTCTTCCTTAAGAAGAAGTACAATGGAAATGCGTCAGCAAGCTGGGCGTTCTATCGTTTTGCGTCAGGCAGCGGAATTACGTGATAAAGTAAAAGCTCTGAATGAAGGTAAAGATTCCTTGATACTTGATGAAAGTGTGGAGGTGCCCCCTTATTTGTTGGCATGTGACAATCACATCATGCCTGGTAGTTATCATACCGAACTTATTGAGGAGGATGTAACGCCGGCTGCAAATTATGATACCGGACTTTTCGTAACTACTGCGGGACTTTTAGGTCGCTACAGTGATGGTGGAGGAAAAGCTATTGTTAGTTGGGTTAAGAAAACTTACCCTGATTTCAGTCCGAAACGTATTTTAGATATCGGTTGTGGTATGGGTCATAATGTATTGCCGATTGCAAAAGCATTTCCTGATGCTGAGGTTATCGGAATAGATACAGGTGCACCAATGTTACGATATGCGCATGCACGAGCAATGGATTTAGGTATTACTAACGTAAAGTTCATGCAAATGGATGCCGCGCAAACTACCTTCGAGGATGAATCTTTTGATTGGGTACAATCTACTATGTTCTTTCATGAAACTGGTGGAAAATCAATTTATAACATCATGAATGAGGTTTACCGCGTACTGAAACCAAAAGGTTTGACCTTACACATTGAGCAACCTCAGTATACTGATGATATGAGCTTATTTGAAAAGTTCATCCGTGATTGGGATGCACTTTATAACAATGAACCCTATTGGTCAAAAATGCATGATATTGAGCCTATTGATTTGATGAAATCTTCAGGATTTAGAGAAGAAGATTTTATGCAAATTGGCGCTAAAGCGGAAAACGATTTGGACGATGGTTCGCAAAAAGCGGATGAACCAGAAGATCATGGTCGTTCACCAATTTGGAATGTATTTGGTGCTATTAAAAACTAGAAGATGGAAGAAAAAATAGATTATATAAAATTAGCTTCAAACAAGCCCAAGGGAAAACGTCCTTATTTTCATGACGACCCTGCGGTGGAACGTGTTTTGAATATTACCATGGCCATAGCCGGAGAGCTTGCCGTAATGCGTGAGCGCATGGACAGTATTGAACGTCTATTAGAGAAAAAAGGAACGGTGACCCGCGAGGAAATCGAAACTTTTGTTCCTGAGACCAAAGAGCAGGAGGAGCAGCGCCAAACATGGCATGCCGAGTATATTAGCCGAGTACTTCGAATTGTACAGCAAGAGCAAGAAGAATTGGAGAATCCTGATAAATCGTTGGAAGAAATTGCGAACGATATCAACGAGATGTAATGAGTATACTTCAACAAAGAATTCGAAAATTTTGGAATGCCATATCGGAACGTGATATGGATGAAATCAGAAACGGATACTGCCCAGATGAAGACACCTATGTAGTTTTAGAAGGGCCACGTTTAGCCACCAAAGGTTTTAGTATGATTATGAAAGGATGGGGTGATTTTGTTACTTCCTCCATTTCATTAGATAAAATTATTTGGACCGAGGGCCCGTACGAGGAAATCGTGGGCGATATGGGATGGATTGGTGGTGTAACTGACTTATACATTTCCATAGGAGATAAAGAAATCATGACGACCTTTCGCTCGTCTTTTGTAATGAAAAAAATAGATGGTGATTGGAAAATCAGACACGAGCATGTTTCTGAGGCGCACCCAGACCCATACGGAGTTGGAGATTGGCTAAAAAAAGATAAATAATCAAACCACTATATATATGGAACCCATTAAGAAAATAATACTAACCATTTTTTTAATGGGTTTTTTAGCATGCCAAAGTCAAGAAAAAAACAAACCGTCCGCTAGCTCTCCAGAAATGGGAAAATCTTCTGTAACTGCTCAAAAACGACTAGCATCAACCGTCGAACCAAATCGAAAATTTACCTATCCTGAGCGAGAACTAGATTATTTGATGCACATTTGGGAGGGGGAGTATGACAATGTCGAACAGCTCGATTTCGACAAAATTCAATTGAAAGAAGGTGAGGTTGCACCGCATGAACGCGTACATGCTTCAGTGCGGCAATTTCAGAATTCCAACTTCGGAGTAGGGGCGGTATATGTTGAAGAGTATCGAAAAGATGACCCAACTAACATCGCTAGAAAATGTGTGTATCAATTATTTCCTGATGATAACGAAAAGGCCATTCGAGTAAAAGTTTTCCATTTTAAGGATAAAAAAGCGGTCTTGGCGGCAGGCAAGTCTTTTGATGGAATCGCTAGCTTGACTGCAGAATCAGAAGCCTTAGTTGAAGGTTGTGAAATGATATTACGACGAAATGGTAATGGATTTTTAGCAAAAACCATAGATAAGAGTTGCAACAAAAGTGCCGATGGTAAACAAAACATAGATTACCAATTCAGTATTACAGAAGAAAGTTTTGGTTTTCAAGAGATTATCTACCAATCTGGTAAACGTATGGCTGACAATAAACAAGTAAGTGCTTACCATATGGAAAAAGCACGCTGCTTTACTTGCATGCTCGATTTCCCCAACGATACTAACGGTCGTCCCACGGTTACCAAACACTATATAGATATCTACGACCAAGGCGGTTCTTTTGAATTTGAGTATCCAGATGGTCGCCAAATGCATTTTGGTATGCGGAATACCTGGTCGTTCGGAATGCACCGCGAAACCTTTGTGATATATATTGTCGATAAAGCGACACAGAAAACATTAATTTATTCATGGGGAAATCCTGGAGCGGATAGAATCGGTTTTAATCCCGGATGGATTCGCGCGCAATGCGATTTAAAAACAGACCGGAACGTGAAGATGCAGCAAGAGTTGCGACCTGGCTCCTGATACTATATTTCAATAAGATTAATTAAATTAATAGTTAACATAGTTAACTATTTTTTGTATCTTTTCAATCTATAAAGGAAAAGAACACTTTTGTATCAACTGAAAACCATAATAGAAGTCGTTTATAGCGTTGGTGACATGGAAAAAGTAAAAAGCTTTTTCTGTGATTACGGCGGACTTGACGTTGTGGGTGATTATGAATCTGACCGAAGTGTTTTGAACTTCTGGAAACTTGATAGTTCCGTTTCTGCATCCGAAAAATTGATTCGTTTTGCAGACCATAAAGCAGGTTCCTTGCGTTTGGTAAAATATCATAACACAGAACAAAAGCACATTCGTTCTTCTCAAAATCCATGGGATATTGGTGGAATAATGGATATCAACCTGCGCGTTCCTGAAGTAGCCCAGACTTTTGATGAAATACGTGATTTGGGCTGGCATGGGCTTAGCGACCCTTTGTTGCAAAAAATGGGTCCCTTTGAACTGTATGATATTTTAATGAAAGGCTACGATGATATCATCATCGCTTTTACGCATAGGGTACAGCCGCCTTTAGAACTTCCCGAAGGGTATAAAATTCCTTCGCATGTATATAATTCTTCCCTCACCGTAAAGAATTTGGAAGAAACCCAAGACTTTTATGTCAATAAATTAGGGTTTTCACTTTTGAACGAATATGAGGTAAAGAAAGACGCTCCCATTGAGAATATGTTCAATATCCCCATGAATATGATTGAGGATATCACCTGTAAAGCCAACATTTTTTCTTTGGATGGAACCCGTGATGTCATGTTTCAAGCTTGTGAATTTGAGGGAGTAACCGGAAAAGATTTTTCAAGCCTTGCGATTCCCCCAAATAGAGGCTTGTTGATGTATCGTTGCGAGGTTGAAAATGTGGAAGCGTATTACGATTCACTTTTGGAAAAAGGTATTCAAATGCATCAACCATTACAAGAAATTACAATAGAACCATATGGCAAAGTAAATTGCTTTGCACTACTAAGTCCTGATGGGGTTTGGTGGGAATTTTTAGAAATGAACAATTAATACCAGAACAATGAAAACAAAAATCACACTCTTATTAAGCGTCGTATTCGTGATAACGTTACAAGCACAGAAAAAAGAATTCAAAGGACTCGAAGCCTTACAAATGTTACAAAAAACGGTTTGTAATACTCTTGAAGAGGGAAAGCCGGTTTATGGCATGTGGGAAGGTCGCATGTACAGTCGCATCGAGGGCGAAAAGGACAAGAATATTTTTAATGTTGTGGGAATTAACGTCCGTCAATGTGATTGTGTGGAAGATGATATAAAAGGACAAGGATTTCGTAGCGTAGGTCGTGAAATCATGATGTATTTAGACCCGGAAACCAATGAAATTTTAGATACTTGGGAAAACCCATGGACAGGTGAAACCGTTGAGGTACTTCATGTAGCAAACGACCCTGTAAGTCTTCGTAGCTACATTTACGAAAAGGATGATAAAGGCGAGGATAGAGCTACCTTTTCATTCCGACAGTATGGTGATGTAGCTGTTACTTCTTATGAATATCCACTTTTTTATAATAACCCTTTAGGAGGCGAATATCAAAATGCAGTTGGTGGTAAATATCACGCTATGGAAATATTTAATACGTATTACTCCACTGAAGAATTGACAAACCCTAAAATTAGAGACCTCAAGACATCAAGTATCTCATGGTCGCGTATTGCGCAATGGTTGCCATGGATGAATATGGGAGGAAAGCAAGGTATTATGGTAGTAAATTCAACAGGCGAAAGTGTTTTAGACAAAGACAAAATATGGCCTCGAATTCAAAAAATACTTGAAGAGCGCTACCCTCTTTATATGAATCCTCCTGCAAAGGATGATAAAAGGGAAAATGAAACGTCCTGGACGGTTTATAAAAAGTATATGGCGGAAAAAGCGAAAATGGAGAAAACCGATAAAGAATAAAACTAAGCACAAAAATGGCAGCATTAACCGTGGGGCAAAAGGCTCCAGATTTCAAATTGGTTGGTACCGATTTAGAACCAATTCAATTAAGTGATTACAAAGGCAAAAATCTAATACTTCATTTTTTTCCGTTGGCATTTACCAGCGTTTGTACCGAACAACTGTGTACCGCTAATGGCGATAATAATGATTATACTTCGCTAAATGCCGAAGTGGTCGGAGTGTCTGTTGATTCTCCTTTTGTCTTGGATAAATTCGCAAAGGAAAACAGTTTGGATTTTCACTTAGGTTCAGATTTTAATAGACAGGTAAGTAAAGATTACGGTGTGTTGTTCGATGGTGACTTTGCTGGTATGACGGGCTTCTCTATGCGTTCTGCTTTTGTAATCGATGGTGAAGGAGTGGTTCGCTATGCGGAAACTACAGATGGAAAATCATTACCAAGTTTTGAAAATATCACAAATACGCTCAATAGTTTAAATGAATAGAACGTCATGAAAAAAGCAATCAAATTTCTAGCATTTGCCCTCTTTTTTGTGGTAGCTGTGGGGAACAAACCCGACACCCAAGAAGAGATAAAAACGTTCACGGATTGTAAAGGTTGTCCTGAAATGGTGGTCATTCCTTCGGGCTCAGTTTATATAGGTTCTTATGAAGAAGAAATAGGAAGAAAAAAGGGAGAGCGTAAACGCGTAAAAGCGACCATAGAAAAATCCTTCGCTATGGCCAAGAACGAAGTGACCTTAGCGCAATACCGTGCTTTTATGGAAGAGACCAAATACAAATCCAATCAAGCCTTCTACAAAGGCGAACCTTTAGTTGGATGTAATTATTTTGATGGAAAAAGTTATGGGTATATAGCCGAGCATAACTGGAAGAATCCTGGATACCCGCAACGCGATACAGACCCTGTTGTTTGTGTAAGTTGGACGGATGCCGACGCCTATGCCCAATGGTTGAGTAAAAAAACAGGGCGTACGTATCGTGTTCCATCCGCAGTCGAATTTGAGTATGCCTCACGTGCAGGAAGTTCCACACCTTGGTATTGGGGGACTAATCCTGAGGAGGCTTGTGAATATGCGAATATTGGAGATACCGCATTCGCAGATAAATTTCCTACCAGAGCCTCTTTTCCTTGTACTGATGGATATGTATTTACAACAAGGGTCGGTAGATTCAAACCAAATAAATTTGGGCTTTATGATATGGTTGGTAATGCTTGGGAATGGACCAATGATTGCTTCCAAAATGATTTGACCAATGCCCCAGTCGATGGCTCGGCTTGGACAGATAATGAGAATAATGAATGTGATGCAAGAACCCCAAAAGGCGGAAGCTGGATAAGTGGAGTTGCGTGGAGCAGGGCAGCGGTTCGCTCTCGTGATGGTGCCGACTACAAAAGTTTTATGCTAGGCTTTAGAGTGGCCGCAGAAGTAAAGAAATAAGGAAATCGTAAAATAGCAATTATGAAAATTACATTGAAAAAAGCAGTATTTGCAGTAACCTTGATGGCTTTGGTTATGAGTTGCAAGGAAGAGAAAAAAACAGAAGCCCCAGCGCAAGCTGAAGAAGTAGTAAAAGTGGCAACGACTCCCGAAGAACAATTAGCTGAAATCATGGAGTTTTGGCCTGGAAAATTCAACAATGACAAACAAATCGCCAAAGCAAAAGAAGCTGGCGGAGAAGTTTGGATGTTTGATGATACAGGCGAAGGTGGCTGGCTACAGGTAGAGTCACATTACATCAAAGTGGATAACCCTGCAATTGGGGATAACGTTTTGTACGTTGAGGAGTACCGCAACCATCAACCCGATAGTACGTATCGTCAACGTATTTACACTTTAGACATTGATTCTACGGAAACTATTCGTGTGAAAATGTGGCCTTTTAAGGATAAGAAAAAGTATGTAGGTGCATGGAGAAATCCAGAAGTATTAAAAAACATTACTGCTGAAGAAATCAGCGCCTATCCAGATAAATGTGACTTGATAGTGGCAAAAGATGGCGAGGCCTACGATATGAACATGAACGGCAAAGATTGCGCTTTTGGTAACAAAGTCTTTAACTACCAAGTACGATTGACTAAAGATGTCTTTGCCTATCGCGATAAAATTACTCTGTTAGATACTGGTGAACTAGTAACAACCGCAGCAGATTATGCCTATCACAACCTCGACCGAATGGAATAAAAAAGAAAAGAGAAAATGGAGAAAACACAATTAAATATTCCCAATGGAATCGGTGAAGGTGCTTTAACGAGTTACATTCATACGGCCACCCTTTGTACGGTCGATTTAGATACCTACAAGCACTTTTATGGCGAGGTAATGAAGATGCAAATCGATGCAGTAACTTTGACCGATGAAGAAAAAGAGAAGCAAAAAGCGTTTTGGAATATTCCTTCAGATATCGACTACGACCTATACCATTGTTATCGGGCGACCGTACCCAGTTTGATTCAGTTGCGAATTCTGCATTTGAAAACACCAACACCTCAGATTCACAATAGCTATAGTTCTTATGAACTCGGTTCTTTTTCTTTGGGATTCCCTACTTCGGATGCAAAAGGAATGGATAAACGCATGCAAGAGTACGGTGTCAAAGCGATGGCTCCGATGCAATTGGGTGATATCGTTCGCGCTAATGGAGACAAAGGACATTATTTAGAAACCATTTATCAAGGTCCCGATTATTTACATTGCGTGGGAATTGAGCGTGTAAACTATCCGCAGCTAGCACCTTGTGACCCTGCTGATGGTTTTGGTGGTCCTGGGTATTCAGCATTTGTAGCCAAAGATTCCGATGCTGAGGTTGCTTTTTTTACCGATGTTTTAGAACATTATATTTTGTTTGATTCGGTTTGGGAAGCTGCTGACGAAGGTGCTTTGGGTGTTAATACCGGAACTCCATTCCGTTTCTGCGGCATTTATGCAAAAGAAGCACAACAAAACCATTACTTGCTCTTAGATTTTAAAGACGGCAATATGATTGATACTGGCGTACAAAGTTGTGTGCCAAATCAAGGTTTGGGCATGTATACGTTACATACCAAAGATATCGAAAAAGTAAGGGCGAATGCCAAAGGCAAGAATATAAAGGTGATTTCAGAAATACAACAAGTTTCAGACTACATTCATGGTGACGGTAAAGCTTGCCTTTTAGAAACACCAAACGGATTTTACGTAGAAATTTTTCAAGCGAACTAATGGACAAAGTATTAAAACGATTTACCGATATTTTGTGCGGTACACTTGATAATCAGGCACAAGTAGATAAGGAGCGGGCTGAAGGCAAGCAGGTACATCCATATGCGAAACATGTGACCGATATCTGTAATCATAAAGTGATTAATCGCCCTGAAGGGCATGAAGGTATTTACGTGCTTGAGGAAAGTTATTATACCTACCCGGGAAAAGCAATGGATATCAAACCGCTTATTTTTTATCTGCGCTCCGATGGTAAAAGCAAAGTGTTTTTAGAATCGATAAAGGCACCTCATTTAGACCCGAAAACGATTACCAATGCCAATGACGATTTGATATTGGATTATACTAAGTTGGAAGTTGGTCCTTTCGGTGCTGCTGAATACACGCTGCAAGTAACCGACCAATTTACAGTAAATCACATTGGTGATATAGGAAATGGAATGACCTTTCAACTTATAGAAACACTTTCTGATGGACATTTGTCCGTCATGGAATTGGTTCGCCAAGATGGGGTGAAACTAACACCTTATGACACGCCAATTGATTATATAAAGATTGAATAATTTTTTAAAACCTAGCGATTTTGGATACAAAACAAACAGACGAAACTTTTTTAAAAGTACTTGGAATCGCCATTTTAGGTACTATTCTTTTAATTGTAACCAATGGTATGACCTATTCGGGAATTACCATTTTTGACGAAGCCATTTTATCCGATTTCGGTTGGACGAAGTCCGAATTGAAACTTCGAGATTTAATCAATATGGTTGCTGCCTCGGTCATTCTTCCCTTTTTAGGAGCGGTCATTGATAAGTACGGCGTTAAAAAAATGATGGTATTAGGATTGGTATTGCTCGCGGCCATGTACTATTTGTATTCCTATATTCAATCCGCTTGGCATATTTATGGGATTCACTTGTTATTAGCCTTTGCGGTATCAGGAGCCGGTACTTTAGCTACGGTAATCATGGTATCACAAAGGGTTGTCAAACGAAGAGGACTCGCTTTAGGAATAGCCCTTGCAGGTACTTCTCTAGGAGGAATTATTATACCCCAAATCGCAAGGCCGTTATTGGAAAATTACGGTTGGCGCGCTGCCTTTCAATTTGAAGCGATTATACCACTAATCGTAATGGTAGTATTGCTCATTTTTATCAAGCCGATTAAGTACACCAAGAAGGCAGACGACAAGGCGGTTAAGGATGAGGAAACTGGGTTGGTAGAGCTGTCATTTTCGGCAGCTATAAAATCCCCCGTGTTTTGGGCGATTAGCTTCGCTGGGGTATTTTGTTTCTATAGTATTTTGGGGATTATCAGTAATCTATTCTTGCACTTACGAGAAATGGATTTCTCGGTAAAATATGCAAGTAATGCGCTGAGTATTTTCTTCGCAATAATTTTGGTTGCGAAATTGGCTTCGGGAGCCATAGCTGAACTTATCAATGAACATCGATTGTTTAAAATTCAATTGGCGATGATGACTTTGGGTACTGTAGGTCTGGCAATAGGTACGCCAGCTTTGGTATGGCCATCATTAGTTGCTGTCGGACTTGGCTGGGGCGGACTCTATACCTTATTCAACTACATCATCATTACCACATTTGGGGTTAAATCAGCAGGAAAAATTGGGGGTGCCATTTCTTTCTTTGAAGGCGTCGGGTCAGGATTGGGAATGTGGTTGACGGCTTATATTTCTGACCAAACAGGTTCGTACAATGCAAGTTTTTGGTTGATTGTAGTATTGCTGACCATCGCTTTTGTAATTAGTTTCTTTATTAAGCCTATTGTCTCCAAAGAGACAACCGAGGTTGTCCAATAAAAGGGAAGTTTATTCCAAGACTTGGTAGAGCAATATAAGATGGCCATCAAAATCAACGAAGCCTTGTTCGATATAGCTAATCCCATCCGTATTGTCTTCATATGGGACTAAAACTTCTAAACCCAAAGTCTTGATTTTGGCAATTATACCTTTTAAATCATCCACTTTGATGACCGAGACCGACATACGTGGCTCAGTCTTCTTAGGCAATTTAATCCCTTTAATTTCCGTAAGGGCAAAAGTGCGTTCTTGAGTTGGACTGTCCAAAGCTACGAAAGTGGCAGTCGCCTCAGGTGGAATATTAAAAACGGGGTAGGAATACGAATCCGCAGCGGATATATTAATATAGTTCACCGAAAAGCCCAAAATATCACAATAGATTTTTAGCGACTTTTTATAGTCGGCAACCACCAACGTATTTCGTTTGTATTCAAGGGCCATGAAATGCATTTACTTTTTCATCAATTGGTAGAGCACAATCAAATGTCCATCAAAATCTACAAAGGCCTGTTCGATAAATGTGGAGTATTCATTTTCATCGGTTTTGACATCCGTAGTTTTAAGTCCTAACGCTTTTATTTTAGTGATAACGTCGGCCAAATAATCTACTTTGATAACCGAGGCGGTCATATGAATGCCTTCTTGTTTGGGTAAGGGAACACCCTTAATTTCCGTTAGGGCGAAGGTGCGCTCTTGGGTCGGACTATCCAAGGTGGCGAAATTCAAATCTGCCTCATTCGGAATATTGAATACCGGATATGAAAATGAATCCTTTTCTGAAGGTTGAATGTAATTAATGGTAAATCCTAAGATATCACGATACACCTGAAGTGAACGGTCTAAATCGGCAACACAAAGCGTAATTCTTTTGTATAAAAGTGACATAATTCTAGTTGATTAATTCTATAAATTCAATCCAAACACCATCAGGCGAAAGAACCGAGAAGATTTTTAAATTTCCATAGGGAGCTACAGTGGCCATTTGTACCTCAGAGTTTAGTTGTACTCCTTTACTCTTAAGTTCTGTTGCATAGGCACCCGCATCACGAACAGGAAAACGATACATTAGGATTCCTAAGTTGGGTGGTTTTGCAAATTCGGCACAGTCCCGTCCTTTGAGTTCATTGGTTTTTAAGTATTCTATGGAGCCAAAATTGTCAATATCTGGTCGTACAATGTCAATAGGAACTGTAATTTCATGATTTACACTGGGCGGAATACCGATAACGTTGTGTCCCGAAGCCCTATCTAAACCTGGGGTTTGAAAAAACATTTTGAACCCCAATTTGTTGATGTAAAAATCGTGGGATGCTTCCATATCACTGACAATAACCGAAGAATTGAAAATACGACTCGTTTTCTTCATATGGTCGAAATCAACCAAGGGAGGATTAAAACGTTGCATAAAGGCAATGACAATTCCATCAGGACCTTTCATTAAAACTTCAGACACATCATATTGACCAAAAACATAACGTTTGGGTTCTGAGACACCATTCCAGCCCTCATCTTGCAATTCTCGATACCACGAATCCATATCGGGCGTGCGCATGTTGACATCGAAAATACCGCCCGTATCCCAAACATTGGTTGCGGAACGTATTTGTCGTTGTTCCACATTTTTAAATTGTATTAAACGAACAAATCCTTCATGGTCACGATCGTTGTGAAGGATTGCTTCTTCCCATTCTACTGAATCATCCAGTGACCAAATATTTTTTAATGCACCAGAACTTTTTTCGGTACTAATGAGTTTCCAACCACAATTGCGTTGAAAGAAGTCTATCCATCGATTCATATCAGCAACACTAAAAACGACCTCTTGAAATCCCTTGATATTGGAATCCTTTTCTGAGAAGTTGAGGTTGTGTTTGATGCTACCCATTGCTTTTTATTACCCTAGTAAATCCATTAATTCAAAAGCGGCACGCTCCCCTGATTCCATGGCACCTTCCATACCTCTATTCATAACAGCGGTATGTTCTCCGGCAAAATGAATACGTCCGATGGGGTCGGCAAGATTGTTCGCGAAATCAGTGATTTCACCGGGTTTCCAATAGGCGTAAGCGCCACCGGCATAGGGGTTGTTTACCCAAGTCCAATAATAGGTAAAGTCTAATGCGCCTTTTAGACTGGGCCGTATGTCTTCCAGTGTTTTGGTAACTAAAGCGATAGCATCTTCCTGCTTCATTTTATCTATTTCCAAGGCAACATTGCTATTTAAAAATGCCACGCAACTAGTTACTCTATCAGGGTCTTGTAAATCATTCTTCAAAGCCATAAATCGACCAGCCAAATTATCACACCACATGCTTGGTGGTAAACCATCTTCTTCCCAATATTTTTTCTTAGGAACGTAATGGAGTTGCACTACCGGTGTATAATCTAAATTTTGAAATCCTTTTTGTTGTATGCCTTGGGCACTCGGAGATATTTGTATTCGACGTAGTGCGGATGCCGGTAAGGTGACCAAACAATAGGGAGCTCTTAATGTATTTCCATTGTCCAAGGTAATTGTGGTAGCATCAGCTTCTGAGGCAATGCTTTTAACGGGACTGCTTAGCATAATGTCTTGTTTGAAAGCGGCTGCCATAGCTTCAGGTAAACGTTGGTTTCCGCCAACAATGGCCCCTCCTTTTCCAGTAGATGCATTTTGTTGGCCAATCCAAGTGAGTATCTGAAAATACATCATAATTGATATGTTTTGTGCATCAACACCATAACTAGAGTTGGTGCCCATCACCAATTTGATGTCATCATCTGAAAAACCCTCATCTTTTAAAACAGAGTATGTGGACTTGTCCCAGTCCTTATATTTTGGGTCGCGCCATGCTGCTAAATCATTTTCTGGCAATGGATTTATTTTTCCGAAGTGACCCCAGGTAACGTAGGCAGGAAGTCCCTTTCTATATCCTTCGGGTAGGGTATTCAGGTCATGGGTTGGCCATTCCTCAGGAAGAATGAAATTGTTCTTAATGCGATAAACCAATTCTCCTTTTCGAGCTTCGGTTCTTGGTCGCATCGGCCCCATAGAGACCCCATACTTTTGTGCTGCATCGAGTACTCTAGCGTAACCACCACCAATACCGTTACCTCCTAATTCTGGGTGACCAGGTACATCACTTTCTTTCGCTGTGTGTACACGTCCACCAAGTCTATCGGTAGCCTCAACTATTTTCACTTTAAAACCCGCTTGTTCAAAAAGTAGCGCTGCATTTAAACCAGCTAGCCCTGCGCCGACAATAATAACATCGGCATCCATTGTTTTTTTTGCGCCACTAACACAGGAGTTTAGTCCGAAATAAAAGGGAGCAGCTGCAAGTGCTAGGCCACTTTTTTTGAGCATCTCACGTCTGTTGATGCTTTGTTGGATTTTCTTTTCGTTTTTCATTCCTCGTCCCAAGTTAAAGGTGTTGCAAATACATCTGGTTGTTTTTCTTCTGTAGCCGCTATAAAATCTGCAGGAAGGTCATCTTTACTCATGAACGTACCACCACTGGAAGTCCAAATCATATGACCAGGTGTTCCAGCCATTTTTAATAGGGACAACCAAGAAGTCTGACTTGTCCAATGATAATCCGCAGGAATATGAGTTAATGATTTATCGTATAAATACTTTTTTTCTACATCATAGGTATCCAAAGTCATTTCCGTCCGCCAAGTTTGTGATTTCTTTTCGAACCATTTGGTAAATGCATGACGTGTAATGTGCATTTTATCGCCCATATCGGTAAATACTAAATCTAAGGGTGCGCCAATCGCTGTACTTTCCATGGTGAAACTTGCATCTACTTCAGGACCTTCTGACGTCATTATTCCTCCTCTTATTCCAGCTCGGAATGCCGGTACTTCAACAACATCACCCGTATAAGGATTTTTCACTTCGCTAAGAAATTCATCAGTTTTTGGGTCTCTGTATAACAGCCAACCTTTTGATTTGGTTTCCACATTGCCATTGTCAAGTAATCGCATGATTTTCATTCCACAGCCCGAATACCGAAATACTTCTTTTCCGAAAACATTTAGGCTATCTGGTCTATCAGGTCGAACCCCGAAAACCCTTCCTTCCGAATACGAAAAAGTCATTTTCCCAGATAGGTCTCCCTGCATTTTTTCGAAAATCAAGAGCTTATCTTTGGGGTCGTTTAAATCATAAGCAATCTCTTGTTTTATAGTCTTTTCCGAGCTTGTTTTTTCTGCTGATTCTGATGGTGCCGAAGAGTTGCAGCTCGCTGCGAGCAGTGCAATGGACAAAAGTGAACTTAGGTTTTGAAAGTAGCTTTTCATTAGATATTCTTTTTGTTCCATATATTTTGAGCTTATTATTTAGCTATTCTTCACATTCACAAACCGCAGATGCCCAGTTCATTTGGAATCCTATTTTTTTTGCGTTAGGTTCAGCAAAAGCAAGTGCGGTAGAAGCTTGTGCTTCTTTTTCCTTGAATCGCAAAAAGAAGAAATCAGAATCCTCTAAATCATAAAATGGATATTCCTTATTTCGTAATTGCACGAAATAGGTTTTGCCGTCAACTGGGTTGAGAACATAAGCAGTTCCTCCTTGGTCATGTACCTTTAATCCCTTGTAACTTTTGTCTTTATCGCTAGGTAAATAATACGCTTTCTCATAGAAGGAAACATCGCAAGTATACACCTTAGCTTTTCGCATTTTATGAGGTTCGGAGTTCGGGTGCCCTTTAAAAAAGGAATCATCTTTCACCAAAAAAGTACGGTCTACACGCCAATACTCCTTCTCAGAAACCACCATATCATGAACGGAATATCGAAGCTCATCTCCTTTTCCGAATTGACATGCTTTCTCACGCATACTGCCATGAAATTGTTGTCCGTTTCTCTGGAATATTACATTGCAGCCATCAAGACCGAAGAGCGCATCCATGGTCACATTGGCTAACATCTCATTATGAGTATCAGAACCGATTAGATATTTTTCCGCATCTTTTAGAAAATATAATTTCATCTCAATGCCAGGTTTTTTCTCGCTGAGACTTTCAAAAGAGACGATTCGTTGTCTGCCAATTTTACTTGGGTCGTCATCCATATACTCCTCGATATAGAAAACATATTTGCCGATGCTATCAGCTTTTATTCTTTTGTGGGTTGCATGAATGCGTCCGTGCTTTTCGTCGGCTTTACCCCACCAGTCACTCCTACTTTCAACCCATAACTGTTCATCGTTGTCAAACTCACCTTCAAACCATTTAGCTAAAACGCCAAGGTCTCGGACGTTGGGGTCACCATCGTCTACGATAATAGCGGCATGAGTAGTTTGGAAACTAATCGATGCTAAAAGAAGTATTGCAAAAAAGCGGAAGGTTTTCATAAGTGTTCTTTTTTAATACAGCTTTCGGTTTATGCTATGCATTCAAGATGATATCCAATGCGGCACGTTCACCAGACTCGAAAGCACCTTCCATGCCTCGTTCCATAATGGCTGTGTGTTCACCGCAGAAGTGGATATTACCATGGTTTTTACGCATGTGATTGGCATATTTTTTCACTTGTCCAGGTTGCCAGTATACCCAATCACCAGCACCGTGAATGTCACGTTCGCAAGATTGAATCATAATACGCTTCAATTTTCCTTTGGTTGAAGGTCTGATTTCAGCTAGTTTGTTCTCCACATAAGTGAATACCTGGTCATCGTTCATTAAACGGAATTTCAATGATTCCGGCCCATTAATAAATGCCAAACCAGCATCTGGGTCACTTGGGTCTTTTTTCGTACGAACTGCAAAACGTTCAAGCGGACCATCTGTCCACATATTAGCATCCATACCATCTTGCTCCCAGAAAGGTTCTGTGATCAGGAAGTGAGCCTGAACAGATAATCCATAATCCATTTCGTTGATAGCATCTTTGGTGACACCCTGAACTACAGGTTCAAAGGTTACATTTTTGAGAACAGTTATAGGGATGCTACAAACCACTTGTTTTGCAGTATACTCACTACCATCAGCACAGCTTACTTGAACAACTCCATCTTCTTCCTTAAAACCAATAACAGTTTTTCCCAAGTGTACTTCATTTTTCATGCTTTCCGCCATGGCTTGAGGAAGTAACGAGTTTCCTCCCTTAATCATTTTCCAACCTGTTCCATCAGGAAAAGTCGTTTTTCCATCACTAAAATGCATCACATGGTAACGACGTAATTCATTCATGGCCGAAGTATTGTGCATACCACCGGCATGTATGATTACATTCATGAGTTTTATCGTCTCTTCATTTACACCTTTGGAACGTAAATATTGGTCGTGCGGAATATCATATTGATGATATTCTGGTTCTAACCAAGCATTTAAGGGTTTACCTTGAAGGGGATTGTCACGGTGTGAAATAGTAGATAAATAGCGATGCGGAAGTAAGGTTCTATCATCTCCTTCTAACGGATTAAATTTGTGAGACTCCCAGTTCTTGGCAGTAATATATTCTCCTTTAATATTATATAACCAAGGGCGATTTGCACCACCTCCTGCATCAGGAGTGTACATTTCAAGACCAAGTTTTTCTACTGTGTTTCGCATTCGCGCATAATTTGCGCCAATAAATTCGCCTGCAGCTTCTGGTTTACCTGGAACATCGTTTAAGGTATAAACTCGGCCGCCCAATCGATTTCTACCCTCTATGACTTGTACGTCAAAACCTTGCTCTTCAAGAAGCATAGCGGCGTGAAGACCAGAAAGTCCCGCACCTACCACAACGATATCATGACTTGCTTTAACAGGTTTGTTTTTCGAGTGAATTGCCGGAGCTTCAACATTGGCGGTTTTGGATTCTGCCTTGGGCGTACAACTTGCGGGAATAATGAGTCCCGCCGAAGCACCAGCTAGACCTTGAATAAATTTACGTCTGTTCGTTTTCATAGCTATATTTTTACGAATTAGTCTTGTGTTACCTCTTTTAGATACGCAATTAAAGCGTCTTGTTGTTCCTTCTTTTGCACACCTACAAAGGCCATTTTTGTGCCCGGCACATAACCCGCAGGGTTGGTTAACCATTCCCGAATGGTTTCCTCGCTCCAGACAATACCTTTGTTTTTTAAAGCTTCGGAGTATACAAAGTCCTCTTTCATTCCCGCTTTCTGACCTAAGAATCCATTTAAGTTTGGACCTACCTTATGGGGCTCGCCTTTGACTACGTTGTGGCATGCGGCACATAAAAGAAATACGCGCCTACCCAACTTGTTTTCCGATTGGGGAATTGTGGAGGCCACTGCGGTGGTCTCTTTTGAGGTGTTTTCGGTTTTCTTTGTGTTAAATTCAGGCTTGACTTCTTCCTGATTCTTTTTCTCTCCACCGCCGCAAGAAACGCTTAATAATGTCAAACAAAGCAGGGCCGCTAAAAAAGGAAGTGTTTTCATTAAAAATAGTTTAATTCATTAATAGTTAATAAAGTTAACTAATATTTTAATTACTTACCAAGAAAAGAGCAATAATTATAGAGATATTATGAAATTATACCCATTTTGACCTAATTTCTAAAAATTTTCAGGTCCGCTTTCATATCTTCCGAGACATATATTTGCCCCTCTTTAATAACGACTTCAATATCTCTTGTATTTTGAATATCCTCAAGAGGATTGGTATTAAGAATCACCAAATCTGCCCACATATTTTCCTTGATAGAACCCAACTCACCCTCCATATTAAAATATTTAGCAGGATTATAAGTAGCCGTTTTTAGTGCTTCCAAAGGAGGAATACCTGTATTGACCAAAGCTTCAAGTTCTTCGTGTAAACTCAATCCTGGTGTTAGGTAAGCGATAGGTGTATCCGTGCCGGCCATTAAGGGAATACCTTTTTCGTAGACTTTTTTCACCATTTTAAGATTAAAATCCACTTGAGCTGCGAAGGCTTCCGACATCGGAAAGTCTTTTAGTACATTCGAACGGTTTTTCCAATGTTTTGCAATAGAATCTGGTAGTTGCAAATAACTTTTTTGATACTCAGGATCGGCAAAGTATTTATTGGACAAAAACGTGTTTAATGCCAATGTTGGAATTTGCCAAACATTTTTTTCCTTTAAGACATTCAAGACTTCATCTGCTTTGGTTTCATCATAATTCTTGAGGGCATTTTCACGTTGCGCTGTGTGTATCGAGGTTCTTAATTTCCCGCCAGCCATGTCATTTCCGTCAGCGAGCATTTTTTGTCGCTCTGCTAAAAGTTCATCACTATTTGACGCGCAGGATAGCTCCAAATTTCGGAGGTGTTCCATACTGTTTAATCCGGCATTGGCTGCGGATATAACATCCATACTCAATGGCACATGTCCGGTGACTTTTATGCCGTTCGCCTTTGCCAACTCATTAACTTTTTTGAATTGTTCAGGGCTAAGCATCTCGTACGCTTTTAATAAATCAACATCTTTATTGATTAAAGTTTCGATTTGAGAAATAACATCCTCAACGGAGCTTAGACCAACGGAAAGTTCAGGGTGAGAGGCATCGCTTCCATCATACACATTGGGTTCGCCATCAAGTAAAGGTCCGGCCATCATGACTCGCGGTGCCGTGGTTGGTTTTGTCAATGCCTTATCTTTCCATAATTTGACAAAATCGACTTTTCCGCCGGTATCGCGAACACTCGTAATTCCAGCGCTGAGAAACATATCAAACATCAGTGGTGCGATTTCTTCGATATAAGCAAAGTGAACGTGGGCATCCCATAATCCGGGAATCAAATATTTGCCGGTGCCGTCAATGATGTTGTTATCTGCAGATAATAGCAGAGAATCGGTATTCCCTATTTTATGAATTTTTCCATTCGTAATAATGACCGTTTGGTTTTCTTTCAAACCATCCATGGGGTCTATGGTACTTATATTTTGAATGCAAATGGAATCTTCGAAAATCAGTTCTTTAGGTTGACAAGAAACAAGAAATAAAATGTAAAGACCAGTAAAAATCTTAAAAAAATTCTTCATTAGTTGGAATATTAAAGGTGCTTTAAACGAACAAATCCCTTAAAACTAACTAATTTAAGCGGAAGTAAAAGGTTTTCATTAAAAAATAGTTAATTAATTTAACGATTAACTATGTTAACTAATTTATTTGTATTTTGGAAACATGAAAAACAGACGCCTCACTTTGGCCACCCGACCAGGAAGCTTTATCAAAAAATCGGATTTCAAATTAGAAGTTGATGATTTGCCACCGCTCAAAGACGGAGAGTTTTTGATTAAAACACTTTTTCTATCCGTAGCTCCCGTAATGAAATTTTATATGTTAGACGGTGCGGGGATAGAAAATCCTATGCAAATTGGAGATACCATGCGAGGTCGCGGTGTTGGCGAAATTGTGGAAAGCAAGAACCCCGATTTTCAAGTAGGGGATATTGTGCAAGGGAAACACGGTTGGCAAGAATATGTGATTTGTGATGGTAGTACGTATCATATGATGTACAAGGTGAATCAACAGGGGCTGCCTTATTCAACGGCATTGGGCGTTTTAGGTATGACCGGTTTTACCTCATATTTCGGACTCTATACTATTGGTGAGTTGAAAGAAGGGGATAATGTATTAGTTTCGGCAGCCACGGGGGGAGTAGGTTCCAATGTGGGTCATTTGACAAATATTAAAGGAGCAAGAGCTGTTGGTCTTGCCAGTACAGATGAAAAGTGTCAATTGTTAATAGAGAAATTAGGCTATATTGGCGCCATTAATTACACTAAGGATAATGTTTCCGAGCGTATTGACCATTTCTTTCCTGAGGGAATAGATGTGTATTTTGACAATGTAGGGGCAGAAATATTGGATATCGCCTTGACCAAATTAAGACGCTATGCAAGAGTAGTATGCTGTGGAAGAATCTCACAGTATTCCGATAGAGAAAATACAGACTATTATTTAAAGAATTGGCATAAGATTGGCGGAACTCGCTCAAAGATGGAAGGTTTTTTTATTTATGATTTTGAAAAGGAATTTCCAACTGCGGAAAAGGAAATGGCACAATGGATAAAAGAGGGAAAACTGACCTATCAAGAAGATGTTTTAGAAGGCTTGGAAAATATGCCGATAGCGCTCAATAGGTTATTCGAACGAAAAAATGTTGGAAAGCAACTGGTAAAAATTAGTTAACATAGTTAACTAATTTTTCAATACCTTTAGCAAAAATTAGAAAAAATCACCTTATCATACATTACAGATGTCGGACTATTTAATTGCAGTAAACGAAGATGAAATACAGGTTGAAAAGACCGCCGTTGAAGCCTTGGATATGGTTTCAATTGATTCTTCCAACTTCCATTTACTTCGAGATAACAAAGCTTTCGAAGTTGAAGTACTAGCTACCGATTTTTTGAATAAGACGGTAAAACTATCCGTTAATGGAAATCCTTACGAAGTAAAAATTGAAGATGAATATGACCAACAGGTGAAAGAAATGGGCCTTTTTGCTGTTACGGCGCAAAAAGTAAATTCCATAAAAGCACCTATGCCAGGTCTTATTGTTGATGTGATGGTGACGGAGGGTCAAGAGATTTCGGAAGGAACGCCATTAATTGTTCTATCTGCCATGAAAATGGAGAATATCATTCTTTCTCAAGGAGATGGTATTGTGAAATCTATAGAAGTTAAAAAGGATGATGCTGTTGAAAAGGGACAGTTGATTATTGAAATGGAATAAAAAATGCCTGTATTTACAGGATGACAACAAAGTACGTATTGAATGAAAAAAATACTAATTGCGAATCGAGGTGAAATTGCCTTGAGAGTTATGAAAACCGCTCAAAAAATGGGAATCAAAACCGTAGCGGTTTATTCTGAGGTAGACCGACATTCACCCCATGTAAAATTTGCCGATGAGGCCGTTCCTTTAGGTCCCGCACCATCTTCGGAGTCGTATCTGGTGATGGAAAAAGTTATTGAAGCTGCTAAAACTACAGGTGCTGAAGGTATTCATCCTGGGTACGGATTCTTAAGTGAGAATTCGGTCTTTGCCCAAATGGTGGAAGATGCAGGAATTACCTTTATTGGTCCTAAACCCCATGCGATTGAAGTGATGGGGAATAAATTGGCTGCTAAAGAAGCGGTTCGTGATTATGAAATTCCTATGGTGCCTGGTATAGAAGAAGCCATTACAGATGTCAAACTCGCAGAAAAAATAGCAAAGGAAATTGGTTTTCCCATCCTTATAAAGGCTGCCGCTGGAGGTGGTGGAAAAGGAATGCGGGTGGTTGATAAATTAGAAGATGTATCCGAACAAATGGATCGTGCCATTGGTGAAGCGCAAGCAGCTTTTGGAGACGGTTCTGTTTTCATAGAGAAATATGTAGGCTCCCCAAGACATATCGAGATTCAGGTTCTAGCAGATACACATGGAAACATTGTTCACCTTTTTGAACGTGAATGTAGTGTGCAACGAAGACATCAAAAAGTAGTAGAAGAAGCTCCATCGGCAGTGCTTACGCCTGAGATTCGAAAAGCTATGGGAGAAGCCGCTATAAAAGTAGCGAAGGCGTGCGATTATGTTGGTGCGGGTACGGTTGAATTCCTCTTGGATGAAAATAAAAATTTCTACTTCCTTGAAATGAATACAAGGCTACAAGTTGAGCATCCTGTTTCAGAAATTATCGCAGGAGTAGATTTAGTAGAACAACAAATAAAGGTTGCACGTGGTGAAAAATTGGAATTCACTCAAGATGATTTGAAAATTCAAGGTCACGCCCTAGAGGTCCGCGTATATGCTGAAGACCCCTTGGCAAACTTTTCTCCAAGTATTGGAACTCTTTCTACCTATCAAACTCCGGTAGGAGAAGGAATTCGTGTTGATGACGGTTTTGAAGAAGGTATGGAAGTACCTATCTACTATGACCCAATGATTTCAAAACTGATTACGTACGGAAAGAACAGGGCAGAAGCCATTCAGTTGATGATTAAGGCCATCGAAGATTACAAAGTAGAAGGAGTAGAAACAACCTTGTCTTTCGGAAAGTTCGTTTGCGAACATGAAGCTTTTACTTCCGGAAATTTTGACACCCACTTTGTTAAGAAATATTACTCTCCCGAACAGTTGGAAGAACAATATGCCGAAGAACGAAAAATTGCGGGTCTGGTGGCATTGCAATTGTACCTTGAAAATCAGAAAACATTAAAAACTCCTGCTGCCGTTGCTACGGATTGGCAAAAAAATAGAATGTAATACTTCGAATTGATTTGGATATAGCGCATGAAGGATAAAAAACAAATACTTGAAGATAAACTTGCACAGGCCTATTTAGGGGGCGGTCAAGAGCGTATTGATAAACAACACGCCAAAGGAAAATTAACTGCTCGAGAGCGGGTTCATTTTCTTTTAGATGAGGGTTCTTTTGAAGAAATGGGTGCCTTGGTAACCCATCGTACGAAGGACTTTGGAATGGAAAAACAAGTCTTTTATGGGGATGGGGTAGTAACTGGATATGGAACCATAAATGGGAAACAAGTTTGTGTTTTTGCGCAGGATTTTACCGTATTTGGTGGTGCACTTTCCGAAACCCATGCCGAGAAAATATGCAAGATTATGGATTTGGCGATGAAAATAGGAGTTCCCGTAATCGGATTGAATGATAGTGGTGGTGCCCGAATTCAAGAAGGGGTTCGTTCATTAGGAGGTTATGCCGATATTTTTCATAGAAACGTGATGGCATCAGGAGTGATTCCTCAAATCTCAGCAATCATGGGACCTTGTGCTGGTGGTGCAGTGTATTCTCCGGCAATGACCGATTTTACTTTAATGGTTGAGAATTCGAGTTATATGTTTGTAACTGGTCCGAATGTGGTGAAAACCGTAACAAATGAAGAAGTGACCTCCGAAGAATTGGGTGGTGCTTCAACACATGCAACCAAGTCCGGAGTAACCCATTTAACGGCTGCGAATGATATTCAATGTATCAATCAAATCAAGCAGATGGTAAGTTACATGCCACAGAATTGTGAAGATACACCGGCGGATATTCCCTTTGAAATGGGCGATGAAATTCGAGAGGAACTAGAAAGCATCGTACCCGAAAACTCAAATCAACCTTACGATATGCGTCATGTAATTGATGGGATTATCGACACGGATACATTTTTTGAAATACATAAAGACTATGCCGACAATATTGTTGTAGGTTTTGCACGATTAGGAGGAAAAAGTATCGGAATCGTTGCCAACCAGCCGATGAGTCTGGCGGGAGTTTTAGATGTGGATAGTTCGAAAAAAGCAGCACGTTTTACACGTTTTTGTGATTGTTTCAATATCCCACTTTTGGTCTTGGTAGATGTGCCAGGTTTCTTGCCGGGTACCGACCAAGAATGGAACGGAATCATTACCAATGGGGCAAAATTATTATATGCCTTAAGTGAAGCTACTGTGCCAAAAGTAACGGTAATTACCAGAAAGGCATACGGAGGTGCTTATGACGTAATGAACTCCAAACACATAGGGGCGGATTTTAACTACGCATGGCCTGGCGCAGAAATTGCGGTGATGGGGGCGAAAGGCGCCAGTGAGATTATCTTTAGAAAAGAAATCAAAGCGGCGAAAGACCCTGAAGCCAAATTAGCAGAAAAAGAAGCTGAGTATGCTGACCTTTTTGCAAATCCATATAGTGCCGCGCAAAGAGGATTTATCGACGAGGTAATTCTTCCGAAGAATACTCGAAGAAAATTAATAAAAGCCTATAGTGCTCTTCAAAACAAAGTGTCTACCTTGCCAAAGAAAAAACACGGAAATATTCCGTTGTAATTTTTTTATTAGATGAGTAAAAACCCACTATTTCAAGAATTCTCGTCCGTTTCTGCTAAGGAGTGGAAACAGAAAATACAATTTGATTTAAAGGGAGCAGATTATAACGAAACCTTAGTTTGGGAATCTCCTGAAGGCATTAAAGTAAAGCCATTCTATCATGCAGATGATGCAGTAAGTACCCCTGGGAATTTAACCAGCGGTTCCGGTTGGAATGTTGGTCAATCTATTTATGCTGGAAATGCAAAAGCCGCAAATAAAAATGCAAAAGAAGTTCTAAGGAAAGGTGCTGAAGCTATCTATTTTATTATTACTTCCGAGGATGTTAAGATTTCAGAACTGCTTGACGGAGTCACCTTAGCGGATACAAAAGTTTATCTGGAGTTACAGTTTTTATCAAGTAGATATTTTAAAACAGTTCTTGATTTTGCAGGAGATGCTCAAGAAAACCTGTATTTGAATATAGATCCCATCGGCAATTTAGCCCGAACGGGAAATTGGTTTTTCAATTTTGAAAAAGACTACAAAGAACTCGATACGATTTTGAGTCTCGAATACCAAAATAGCTTAAGTGTCGACATTTCATTATATCAGAATGCGGGAGCAAATCGAGTACAACAATTAGCCTATGCGATAGCACATGCTAACGAGTATTTGAATCATATGTCGGACAAGGGACTGGCTAGTACAATTTCTTTTAAAATCTCAATAGATACTAACTACTTTTTTGAAATCGCTAAACTTCGTGCAATTCGCTTGTTATTTATAACATTAGCTAAAGAATATGGGGTTTCAGAAAACTGTCATATCGTAGCCGTTCCCACGAGAAGAAACAAAACCTTGTACGATTATAACACCAACATGCTCCGAACAACCACGGAATGTATGTCAGCGGTTTTAGGTGGGGCAAATGCAGTGCTTAATTTGCCTTATGATGCTATTTATCATAAAGACAATGATTTTGGAGACCGTATCTCCCTGAATCAGTTGCTCTTGTTGAAAAATGAAAGCTACTTTGATAAAGTTGATAATGCGGCCGACGGTTCATACTACATTGAAAGTATTACAAATCAATTGGCTGAGAAGGCATTGCTCTTATTTAAATCTATCGAAAGTGGAGGTGGGTTTTTAAAGCAATTGAAAGCACATACCATTCAACGAAAAATACAAGAAAGTGCCGAAAAAGAACAAGCACGTTTCGATGCTGGAGATGAAGTTTTGGTCGGCACAAATCGCTATCAAAACGAGAATGATAAAATGAAAGATACGATTGAATTGTATCCCTTTTTAAAAACAAATGCACGAAAGACTTTGATTCAACCGATTCTAGAGAAACGTTTAGCCGAGGAAGTAGAACAAAAAAGATTGAATGATGAGTAGGAAGGATGTACAACAATTAAAACTGAAGTACAAAGTACAAAGTACGAAGGACGAGGTAAATGATGAAAATACTCAAACTTCTAACCTTATATCTCGTACCTCTAATTTTGAAACCGCAGAAAAAATTGTTATCAAACCATCCTTCGGCAAAGAAGACATAGCTTCCGCAGAACATCTTGATTTCGTTGCTGGAATCCCTCCCTACCTGCGCGGACCGTATTCTACAATGTACGTTCGCAGACCTTGGACGATTCGGCAATATGCGGGATTTTCGACCGCCGAAGAAAGTAATGCATTTTACAGAAGAAACTTAAAAGGAGGTCAAAAAGGACTTTCCGTTGCCTTCGATTTACCAACACATAGAGGTTATGATAGTGACCACGAACGTGTTGTTGGCGATGTTGGTAAAGCAGGGGTTGCTATTGATTCCGTCGAGGACATGAAGATTTTATTCGATGGAATTCCGTTAGATAAGATGTCCGTTTCTATGACAATGAACGGAGCTGTGCTTCCTATTATGGCATTTTATATCGTTGCTGCTGAAGAGCAAGGTGTTGATCAAGCGTTACTAGCAGGAACGATTCAAAATGACATTCTAAAGGAGTTTATGGTAAGGAATACCTATATCTATCCACCAAAACCCTCTATGCAATTGGTAGCGGATATTTTTGAATATACGAGTCAGTTCATGCCGAAATTCAACAGTATTAGTATCTCTGGATACCATATGCACGAAGCTGGTGCATCCGCAGATATTGAACTGGCATATACTTTGGCCGATGGATTGGAATACATCAAAACCGGACTTAAAGCCGGATTGGAGATCGATAATTTCGCTCCCCGTTTATCCTTTTTCTGGGGAATAGGCATGAACCATTTTATGGAGATTGCTAAAATGCGAGCGGCCCGAATGTTGTGGGCAAAATTGGTAAAGCAGTTCAATCCGAAGAATCAAAAATCATTGGCATTACGAACGCACTGTCAAACTAGTGGATGGAGTTTAACCGAGCAAGACCCTTTCAATAATGTGGCCCGGACGACCATTGAAGCTATGGCCGCTACTTTAGGAGGCACACAGAGTTTGCATACGAATGCTTTGGATGAGGCTATCGCCTTACCTACTGATTTTTCCGCAAGAATAGCCCGTGAGACACAGATATTCCTGCAAGAGGAAACCAAAATCACAAAGACGGTCGACCCTTGGGCCGGTAGTTATTATGTAGAATATCTAACCGACCAATTGGCTCAAAAAGCTTTGGCTTTGCTAGAAGAAGTAGAAGAATTGGGTGGAATGACCAAAGCGATTGAAGCTGGAATTCCGAAAATGCGCATCGAGCAAGCGGCGGCGAGAAAACAAGCACGTATTGATAGTGGGCAAGATGTAATTGTTGGCGTGAATAAGTTTCAACTCGAAGAAGAGGACGATTTGCAAATTCTTGAAGTTGACAATCAGGAAGTGCGCAGACAACAACTGGAGCGCTTAGCATCTATTAAAAAATCACGTGATGAAGCTGCAGTTAAAAAGGCCTTGGGTGAACTGACCGAAGCAGCAAAATTGAAAATGGAATCAGATGACCAAAACTTGCCTACGGATAAAAATTTATTAGCTTTAGCTGTAAATGCCGCACGATTAAGAGCGACTCTAGGTGAGATTAGCTCAGCTTTGGAAGAAGTTTTCGGCAGACATAAAGCAGTTATAAATTCATTTTCAGGCGTGTACTCCAAAGAAATCAAAGACGATAAAAGTTTTGAAAAGGCAAAAGCCATGACTGACCAATTTGCGGAGCAAGATGGTCGTCGCCCGCGTATCATGATTGCCAAAATGGGGCAAGATGGTCATGATAGAGGAGCAAAAGTGGTCGCTACCGGATATGCCGATTTAGGTTTTGATGTAGATATTGGCCCTTTGTTTCAGACTCCTGAAGAAGCCGCAAAGCAAGCTATCGAAAATGATGTCCATATACTAGGCGTTTCTTCTTTAGCCGCAGGTCATAAGACTTTAGTACCTGCAGTTATTGAAGAATTAAAGAACTATGGTCGCGAAGATATTATGGTGATTGTAGGCGGAGTTATTCCAAAGCAGGATTATCAATTCTTATATGACGCAGGTGCGGTGGCCGTCTTTGGTCCGGGGACCAAAATTAGCGATGCAGCTATTCAGTTGTTGGAGATTTTAATAGAAGAATAGATTCGAGCCCAAGATGCGAAGCTTTAATAATCAAAAAACCCTTCAAGAAATTGAATGATTTTTTGATATGAAAACCTATACAAGTTCTATGAATGCTTCTATTTCGTTGACTTCCTTTGCCTTAAGACTTTTTATTTCCAATATTTTTTAGGAATATTATAGTATGAAGAGAATAGTGATTGTATTCATAGGACTTACATGTCTGCTAGCCTGCAAATCCAAAACGGAAAAAACCACCGCCTCGGTTTCTGAGAAAGTACCACATTTCAAGATTGAAAAAGGTGGGGACTTCATCAAGGTTTTTAGACAAGATGAATCATTGCCTTTGGTAACCCAAAATGTGAAATCTGATTTTCGACCTTTTATTCATCCAATTATTGCCCCGGAGAGCGAAGTAGAATTGACTCAATATAGTCCTGGGCATCATCCACATCAAACCGGTTTGTATTGGGGTTTTACTAGGGTAAATGGCACTGGAGCCGATTCAACGGAGCTCAAGAAGTGGTTTTACGATAAAAACAAACCTGAAGATATCCAGCAGAAAATTGGTCGTGATTTTTTTCATAACCCAGGGTCAGAGTATTGGCAAAGAGTTTCAACCCAAGTTCTAATTGTGGAAGGTCCCGAAGTGAAATGGCAGTCTGTCTATAACATGCTCGATTCTGACAAAACACCCATTCTAAAAGAAACACAAATTTGGACTTTTAAAGAAAAAGAAGGAAAATATCTATTGAGTTTAGAATGGCAGGGCGAGGCTCTAACGGATATTTCAATCAATGAATTTGATTACGGCGGACTATTTCTGCGCATGCCCTGGAAAGAAGGTATTGAAGGAGAAGTGGAGAACGCTGCACGCCAGCGAAATGAAAAGGCCGAAGGTAAAAGGGCAATGTGGGTAGATGCGGGGATGGAAATTGAAGGCTTGGATGAATGGGGCCACATCGCTATTTTTGACCACCCTGATAATGATAATTTTCCTCAGACCTGGCGTGTCGACGGTCAATTAGGTATAGGTCCGGTTGGAGCAAGAATGGGAGATTGGCATATCAAAAAAGGGGAAATCAAAACAATCCAACACCAAATAGTAGCCTATTCTGGCAAATTGAATCCAGTTGAGATGAATGATTTATGGGGCGATTATGCAGGTGATGATGGACTCTATAAAATCGCTTCGCTTTGGAATATTGCACGTCAAGAAGGAAGAGATGCAAAGCTTTTGAGTCCGCAGGAGGCAGTAGATGCCATGACCATTAAAGAAGGTTATCAGGTCAATGCCTATGCTTCAGAACCCATGATTACACAACCCATGGCGTTCTGTTGGGATGACAGAGGCAGAATGTGGATTGCTGAAAACCGTGATTATGAAAATCGCCAAGAAGGTTTTTCCAATTCAGGGGACAGTCGCATTTTGATTCTTGAAGATACGGATAGAGACGGGGTAGTGGATAGCAGAAAGGTTTTTTTAGAAGGTATTCCGTTTCCATCGGCAATAGCGATCGGTCATGATGGTCTGTTTCTAGGTGCCCCACCAAATATGCTTTTTGTACCGGATAAGGACGGAGATGATAAGGCGGATGTGGATGACATTGAAGTTTTATTGACAGGTTGGGGAATTCGTGATCGTCACGAAACCATTAATAGTCTCCATTGGGGACCTGATGGATGGCTATATGGATTGGAAGGCTTTGCGACACCTTCCGTTATCAGAAAACCAAAAGGAAAAGGTAAAATTTACAAACATCGGGAAGCTTTTCCGGAAGATTTGTTAGACGCTGATGGAGTGGATATCAATGGAGGTGTATGGCGTTACCATCCCATTAAGAAAAAATTCGAGGTCGTGGCTCATGGCTTTAGTAATCCTTGGGGAATAGATTATGATGCCAAAGGACAGCTACTTATTTCTGCCTGTGTGATTCCGCATTTGTTCCATATTATCCAAGGGGGAATCTATCACAGACAAGGAGGTCAGCATTTTAATCCGTATGCCTATGAAGATATTCAAACTATTGTCGACCATCGGCATCGATCCGCACATGGAGGAGCACGAATTTATCAATCTGATGCCTTTCCCAAAGAAGATCATGGTAAGGTTTTTATGGCGAACATTCATGAGCATGCCGTGTTGTCGGATGTGCTGCACAAGAACGGTTCAGGTTTTAGTGCGAGTCATGGCGACGAATTTATGATGGCCAACAATGCACAATGGATTGGGTTCAGTATGGAGGTAGGCCCCGAAGGTGGACTCTACGTCCTGGACTGGCATGATGCCGATATCTGTGGAAATGATGTGATCAATAAAGATACGGGTAGGGTATTCCGCATTATGCCCGAAAAGTCCTTGGCAGAAAATTGGACTGGAAGATATGATGACCTAACCAAAAAGAGTGATACTGAACTTGTTGAATTGCAATTGAGCAAAAGCAATTGGCATGCGCAAAGAGCACGGGTTATTTTACAAAACAGAGCGAACAAAGGAGATTTGGATGCCGCTGCTATTTCAAAAGCAGAAGCACTGTTAAAGGAAAATTCGAACGAAGACACAAGGTTACGCGCTTTGTGGACATTGCATGTTACCAACAACATTTCTTCTGATGACCTGATCGTGCTCATGAAGGATAAGCAAGAATATGTTCGAGGCTGGGCAATACAATTTTTGGTAGAAGATGGTCAACCATCCCAAAAGGGAATTGAAGCGATGACCGCTTTGGCGAAAAATGAATCGTCGGCTGTGGTTAGACTTTACTTGGCCTCGGCCTTACAACGTATTGGTGAAGAAAATCGCTGGTCTATTGCCACATCGCTGGCAAAACATAAAGAAGATATTGATGATCCAAACATTCCGTTGATGCTTTGGTTCGGTATTGAACCTTTGATTGCTAAAGATCCTGTAAAGGCACTAGAATTGGCAGGTCAAAGTCAAATCCCCTCAATTATAGAAAAAATAGGTCGAAGACTTGTCGATGGAGAAAAGTTGGAACAACTAGTTGCCGGAGTAGCAGAAAAATCCAAAGAACAAATACATCTTTTGAATGGCATGTTGTCAGGCTTAGAGAGTAGAGCTGATTTGAAAGAACCATCGAATTGGTCGGCGACCTATAAGAAATTACAATCCGACTCAAATTTGGCAGTAATCTCTGATGAAATTGCCCAACGTTTTGGTAGTGTTGAGGCAGCCATAAAAATGATGGCGATTGTAAACAACCCGAATGCAGAAGTTGAACAGCAGCAAAATGCCATCAAAAACTTAGCCGTGCAGCAGCGAAAAGAATTGGAAACTATTTTACCCAAATTGCTCCAAAATCCAAAATTAAGATTAGATGCTATTAGAGCGATTGCTGCCTATAACAATGAAGATTTGGGTAAACTTATATTGAAAGAATATCCCAACTACTCAGTTTTAGAAAAGCAAGAAGTGATTCAAACCTTGGCTTCAAGACCTGTTTATGGTTGGCCTTTGGCGCTTGCCATAAAGGATGGGTCTATGCCTAAAAAAGATATTCCAGCCTATGTAGCCCTGCAATTAAAAAGGGTGGTCGGGAATGGATTTGTCGAAATCTGGGGGCCAATAGATGAGATTTCAGGCGATAAACAGGGGCATTTCAGTAAGTACCAAAGATTACTTAGTGATGCTGCGATTTCAAAAGCAAATCTTACTGAAGGTGAAGCCATTTATCAGCGCACTTGCTCAGCCTGTCATATGATGCACGGCGAAGGGGGTGTTATTGGACCAGATTTGACTGGCTCCAACAGAACCAATACAGCTTATCTTTTAAGTAATATTTTAAATCCTAACGGTGACATTCAAAACGATTATAAGACCGTTGTTATCACCACAAATGATGGACGAACGTATAGTGGAAATATCATTTCTGAAAACGATAGGAATGTAACCTTGAGAGTTGTTGGTCAGGATCCTATTTCCATAAGCACCTCAAAAATCCAAAATCGAGAAGTAACAACAAAGTCAATGATGCCAGATGGACTTTTGAACAATCTTACTGATGAAGAGGTTATAAATTTGGTTGCGTATTTAAAAGAATTGAATCCTCCAGAAAAATTGAATGTGTCGCTCTAATTCATTCCCGAACCAAATTCTAGACTAATGAATAAGAAAATAAGAATTGCCATCGTGGGCCTCGGATTCGGGGCAGAGTTTATACCGATTTACCTGAAGCATCCTAATGCTGAAATGTATGCGATATGTCAGCGGAACAAATCTAAAATGGATGAAATAGGAGATACTTACGGAATAGAAAAAAGGTATACCGTCTATAGTGAATTGCTAAAAGACCCTAACATTGATGCAGTTCATATCAATACTCCAATTCCCAATCATGCAGAACAATCAATTGCTGCATTGAAAGCAGGAAAACATGTTGCCTGTACAGTGCCCATGGCAACCACAGTTGAGGAATGCCGCCAAATTGTAGAATTAGTAAAGGAAACTGGATTGACCTATATGATGATGGAAACCGTAGTCTATGCTCGGGAGTTTTTATATATGAAAGAGCTTTATGAAAATGGCGAACTGGGAAAAATTCAATTTCTAAAAGCGAGCCACCAACAAGATATGGATGGTTGGCCAAATTATTGGCCAGGACTTCCGCCAATGCATTATGCAACACATTGTGTAGGGCCTATTTTAGCCCTTACTAGGGATGAAGCGGAATATGTTTCCTGCTTTGGTTCAGGAAGGATTAGAGAAGAACTGATAAAAGAATATGACTCACCTTTCGCGGTGGAAACGGCACATATTAAATTCCGTAATTCTGATTTAAGCGCACAAGTCCATCGTTCGCTATTTGATGTTGCCCGTCAGTACCGAGAAAGTTTTGAAGTATATGGATCTAAGAAATCGGTAGAATGGCCCTTGATAGAAGGTAAACCTTTAGTCGTACATACGGCCAAAAAACCAGAACCGGAAATTCCCGAAGAAGTGGAAAGTCCGGATTTTGCGAAGTTGTTGCCCGAGGAAATACAGCCCTTCACGACTCATGGGGTCTATGATACCGATGACAATACACACCTTTCATTTACACAGGGCGCAGGTCATGGTGGTTCACATCCACACTTGGTGCATGAGTTTTTGATGGCGCTAGTAGGTAACCATCAACCGTACCCAAATGCGGTACAATCTGCGAATATCACTTGTGTTGGTATTTTGGCCCACGATTCGGCTATGAAAGGAGGAGAAATCATCAGATTGCCAGAGTTTACTATAAAGGAGAATTAGAATAGTAATATAAAAGTTAAACGACATCAATGTATTCAAAAGAAGAAATGAATTTATCGTTTTATAAAATTGTCCTTAAATTCATAGAAACCTTAACCCAATGTGTTTAAGACTTTATATTGTTCTAGTTTTTTTTATAGTCTTTTCGTTTGCAAGGGCTCAAGAAATCGACAACCGTCCTAATATCTTAGTGATTATGTTTGACGATGCAGGATTGGACATGAGCGCCTACGGTAGCACCTATGTAAATACTCCTGGTTTTGATGCTATTGCCAAAGATGGAGTTTTATTCAACCGAGCATATACACCAAACGCCAAATGTGCCCCTTCCAGAGCATCGGTGATAACGGGGAGAAATTCGTGGCAATTGGATGCTGCTGCAAATCATGTTATTTACTTTCCGTCGAAATTCAAAACCTATCAAGAAGCACTTTTGGAAAATGGGTATACCACGGGTCATACAGGCAAAGGGTATGGTCCCGCTTTGACTTTTGCCGCCGATGGAAGTGAAAGACAGGTTATGGGTCCAGCATTTAATGAAAAAACCTTGACCCCTCCAACAATCGGAATCGGTTCAAACGATTACAGTGCCAATTTTAAGGATTTTTTAGACAAAGCTCCGGCGGATCAGCCATGGAGTTTTTGGATAGGAACCATTGAGCCACATCGTGGCTATGAATATGGAAGTGGGGCAAAACTAGCGGGCAAGACGACTGACATGATAAAGGAATTTCCACTCTATTGGCCTGATAACGAAATTACCCGAAATGATCTACTTGATTATGCCTATGAAATAGAAGATACGGATAAGCATATACAGAAGGTTTTAAAAACCCTTGAAGAACGAAATTTATTGGAGAATACTTTGATTGTAGTAACCTCTGACCATGGTATGCCATTTCCAAGGGTTAAGGGCAACCAATATGAAAATGCAAACCATGTGCCAATGGCTATGCTATGGAAAGGAAAATCGAAGGGAAAGGTCGTTGATGATTATATCAGTTTTATTGATTTAGCGCCAACGTTTTTAGAAGCTGCTGGAGTAGATTGGGCGTCTTCTGGAATGCATCCGGCAACTGGAAAGAGTTTGATGAATATCATTACTTCCGAAAAATCGGGTCAAATTGAAACTGAGCGGGATTATGTCTTAGTGGGTAAAGAAAGGCATGACACCGGTAGACCAAATGATGTGGGCTATCCCATTAGGGGAATATACAAAGACAGTTTACTGTATTTGAAAAATTATGAAATCGACCGATGGCCCTCGGGCAATCCTGAAACGGGCTATTTGAATACAGACGGTAGTCCGACAAAAACGGAAATCTTGAATTTGCGAAGAAAAGGAACAAATAAACATTTCTGGAAATTAAACTTTGGCAAACGCGTTTCAGAAGAATTGTACGATATTAAGAATGACCCTTACTGTATAAATAATCTTGCTAATAATAGTTCACTTGAACCATTGAAGGCGCAACTGAAATCGGAAATGGAAGCGAAGCTATTAGAGCAGAATGACCTACGGATGAAAGGTTTCGGACATCTTTACGAAGCACATCCGTTTACAAGAAATAATGATTTTTACGGTCGATTTATGTCAGGTGAAGAAACTTCATCTGGTTGGGTAAACGATAGCGATTTTGAAGCGAATTACATAGATGGTGAAGGGAATACCCTTGAAAAGGTTGAAGTGGGTGCTAAGGTTATTAAGAAAGACTAGAAGACATATACCATGATGAAAGGTATTCGAAAAATCATATGGAGCCTTGGGTTTTCTTTTGTTTTCCTATGTGGTTGTCAAAGAAGTAACCAGGATACTTATTGGGACTATGAAATTGATTTTGGTGATGACCAATCTCAAGGAATTATGAGGTTAAAAAAATCAAATGATACCACTCAACTTTCTCTAGTATCTTTTGATGAGGGAACTTTTATTCTCGAAAATTTGGAGATTGATGGTGCCGAACTATCAGGTGATTTTTCGCTCTACGGAAAAGAAGCTAGCTTAGAAGGTTCTTTTGAGAAGAATAATTTTTCTGGAAATGTCAAGATTGAAGATGAGCTATTTCCCTTTACCGCTACGAAACAGTCTTCCGAACTCGTTTTAATTGATCGCTCACAAATAAAGTATATTCTTTCAGAAGATGATTTGGCGGAACTGGAAAGCAATATAGACCATACTGGACTGATTGCAAATGCTGATAGGGAGGGTTATGAGCGAGGAGAACGTATCTATAGTTCAAACTGTATTAATTGCCATGGCAATGAAGAGGTGGAAGGTTCCATTCCGCTTTCAACCAAATTCTGGGAGCAAGAATTGAAAGCTGGCAGTGATGCCTATTCCATGTACCAAACCATTAGTCGGGGTTTTGCTACAATGCCTCCACAACCAATTTTGACTCCAAAAGAAAAGTATGATGTCATTTCATATATCCGTCAGAAGTATTTAAAGGAAAAAGAAGGAGAGGCATTCATAACAAGTACCCCAGGTTATCTGGCAGGTTTACCAAAAGGAACTTCCCGTGGACCTGAAACGAAACCTTATCAGCCTTGGGCAGATATGAATTATGGAAACTTTTTCATCAACACCTATGAATTGGTAGACGAAAAAACGGGCATTGAAAGATTCCATTCACCTCGTCCCGTGCCTTATCCTGATGAAGATTATCTTAAAAACAACTTTGCCTACAAAGGTATCGCCGTACGTTTAGACGAAGGAGACGGAGGAATTTCAAAAGGGAGAGCCTGGATGATATTCGACCATGACCTCATGCGCGTCGCTGGTGGGTGGACTGGGAAAGGCTTTATAGATTGGAATGGTATTCTTTTAGATGACAAACACGAGACCTATCCACGAACTATTGGCAAACTCCATTTTGAAACTCCTGTTGGCCCTGGTTGGGCTAACCCCAAAACAGGCTCTTTTGAGGATCCAAGATTTCGAGCTAGAGACGGTCGTGCTTTTGGTCCCCTTCCAAAGAGCTGGGCTAACTATAAAGGATTGTATCATCATGACGATGCCGTTGTTATTTCCTATTCCGTGGGAAACGCGAATGTTTTAGAAAAGTTTGACCTAGAATATCATGGCAAAGACACTGTTTTTATCAGAACACTCGATATTTCTCCGTCAACATCCATGTTGAAGATGAGAGTGGCTCCTATAGACTTGAAGGTCGCTATAATAGGTCAAGGAGGCAGTTTATCGAATGAAGATGGTTTTGTGATGCTAAATGTTGAAAAGAAAAAACCCGCAAATGTAAAGCTCTATATAGCTGATGCAGATGTAGACGATTTTGCAAACCTTGCAACGTCCAAAGTGACTCCGGAAAAGCTACAGAAATATATCACAGAAACGGGTTCACGGCATTATCCAGAAATTCTAAAAAGCACAATTACAAAAGGACCTGATAAAGGTGCATTCGCAGTTGATTTGCTAACCCCTCCGTTTGACAATCCTTGGGCTAGTCGAATGAAGTTGAGCGGAATCGACTTTATGAAAGATGCAAATAAAGCCCTGGCATGTACTACGGATGGGGATATTTGGCTCATTACAGGACTAACTGATGATTCTAATGAACTTACATGGCAACGCATAGGTTCTGGTCTTTTTCAACCCCTCGGCATTAAGGTATTAAACGATGAAATCTATGTTATTTGCCGTGATCAATTGGTGGTGTTACGCGATTTTAATGGAGATAATGAAACCGATTTTTATGAGAGTTTCAACCATGACCATCAAGTTACGGACCACTTTCATGAATTTGCAATGGGACTTCAGGCCGACAATGAAGGAAATTTATATTATGCTAAGAGTGGACGTCACGCTCGGGAAGCCTTGGTGCCTCAACATGGTACGTTGTTGAAGGTTAGCAAAGATGGTTCTAAAACCGAGATTATTGCTAAGGGATTTAGAGCTGCGAATGGTGTTTGTATAAATCCCGATGGAAGTTTTTTGGTCACGGATCAGCAAGGGTTTTGGAACCCGATGAACCGAATCAATTGGGTTGATGGTAAAGGAAAATTCTACGGAAATATGTGGGGTTACGACCCGCCAAAAGATAGTACTAGAGTTGCTATGGAAGAACCCATGGTTTGGTTGGATATGGAATTCGATAGATCGCCTTCAGAATTATTGTGGGTCGATAGTGAGCAATGGGGCCCTCTTAACGGGAGCCTTTTGAGTTTTTCATATGGCTTCGGAAAGATTCAATTGGTTTTGAATGAGAAGGTAAAAGGGCAGATGCAAGGTGGTGTAATTGATCTACCAGGAATCAAATTCTTAACGGGAGTCATGCGCGGAAGGTTCAACCCAGATGACGGACAATTATATGCCTGTGGTATGTCCGCATGGGGTACCAACCAAATGCTTCGTGGTGGAGGGTTATACCGCATACGCTATACTGGAAAACCTTTAACAACTCCAATAGATTTAAAAACCACAACTTCTGGGATTACACTAAAATTTGATTCTAAGTTAGACCCCACAAATGCAATGGATATCAAGAACTATATTGTGAAAACATGGGATTTAAAAAGAAGTAGCAAATATGGTTCAGATCGCTATAACAAACAGGTTTTAGCGATAAGTCAAGTAGAATTACAAGAAGGGGGTAAATCAGTAAAGTTGTTTTTAAAAGATATTAAACCTGTTGATGTGATGTCGATTTCCTATGATATTTCCAGTATTAATGACATGTCACTAAAAGGGACGTTGCAGAGTACAATTCATAATCTAAGAGAAGACAATTCCTTATAAAACCTATTCTTCAATTGTTCCCAAACTTGAAATGGACAATTGTTTTTCAATCCAATAGGCATCATCTTTAAAACCGTATGCTGAGGGATTATAAGTTCCAACCACAGAAACGTTGGCTTTTTCGGGAACTGGTAAATCCATAGACCAAAAAACTCCGTTTACCAACAATCTTCGCACACTTTCATTGAGCATATCCGAGGCAGCGCCAATCGTTGAAGTAAAGGCTTTTCCTTTCTTGCCTCCTGGTATCTGGTAACTTTTTGTCCATGCTATGGGCATCAAAACATCATTCACTTTTAAGCCTTTGTCGTTCTCAGTGGCAAGTTCTGTATCAGTAGCTTTCATGCCAAAGAACAAATCATTTTCATCATACTCTCCTGCTCTATTTATGACCTGTCCCAAAATAATAGGATTACTATCTCCTGGAAGAGGTAAGCGTACTCCGTAAACATCAGTGGCGCCCCAGATACTGCCACTTTCTATTCCATTTGTGATAGGATGTGCCGTTGCAGTTTCCGCAATAACCCCACGTGTACTTTGATGTTTATGATGACCGTGATGTGAATCCCATTTTTCACCCAGAATCAATCGGCCAAAGCCGTCGGTCCATTCCGTTTTATCTCCTGAATAGCCGTTGCTGTAATGAGCAAAATTGGTGGTGTCAGTTTCTTTGAAGTTAAAAGCGTGAGTAGCGGTGCGCAAAGCTACCAAAGGTTTCCCCGCTGCTAAATAATCTTCAAAATGCTGCATTTGTTCGTCTGGCAATGCACGAAATCGTGTAAAGAGCACCATCATATCGGCGGTGTCAAGGGCCTCAAGTCCTGGAATGTTCTTAACGTAATTCGCATCTACGATTCCTGGTTTATCAGGATTTTGAGCAAAGAGCACGGTACATTTAAATCCGTGATGTTTTGATAGTATTTTGGCGAGCTGAGGTAATGCTTCCTCAGAACGATACTCCTCATCTCCTGAGACCAAAACGATGTGTTTGGCGTTCGAATCATTTCCTTCAAAAACTACCCAATCCGTTGGGACTTCTACTTCAGGAGTTGCAGCCACCTTCTCCGATTTATTTTCTTTACAGGCGGCGAATGCGATAAGAGCGAATAGATATATTAACTTTTTCATTGTATACTTCGTTTATTGTCATTCCCGCGTAGGCGGGAATCTCTTTTACAAACATTTTAATTTCAAATTCCCATTCCGTTCTTTATGAATTGCAACCCCTTTGTATAAATTTCTTTAGATGGCGAATAATCACGCCATACGTTTATCGCATTGGCAAATTCAGGAATGATTGTACTAAAAGCCTCAATGGTCAACCAACCATCATAGCCGATTTCCTTAATAGTAGGAAAAACATCATTCCATTGCACCTGGCCACTTCCGGGAGTACCCCGGTCATTCTCACTGATATGGATGTGTTTTAAAACAGGGGCTATGGTCTTAAGCGCTTCGGATTGACTTTTCTCTTCAATATTACTATGATGCGTATCATACATTGCCCCTAAATTCGGATGGTCCACGGCTTCTACTAAAGTTTTCAAATCGGCCATGGTATTGTAGAGGTAGCACTCGAAGCGATTAAGTGCTTCTGGACAAAGCATAACATTTGCTTCTGCCGCATATTCTGCCGCCTTTCTAAGCATTTCAGCACTTCGTTTTCTTTCATCCTGAGTAGGAGGTTGCCTTGTAAAATAAGCAAAGCTGGAATGTATAGGGCCGCAGATATTATCGGCTCCTAGCGCCTCAGCATTGTCAATGGCCCATTTGAGACGGTCAAGTCCCGCTTGACGAATGTTTTGATCCTCACTTGAAATATTCTCTTCTGGGGCAAGTCCGGTAACGGTCGTAACACCTAATCCTAAATCAGCAAAATGATTCCCTAGTTTGGTGTAATGCTCCACATCACCATCTCCCATATAGAGCTCTATACCGTCATATCCAGTTTCTTTTAGTTGGTCAACTATGGGATAGTGTTCCTCTGTAACGTGATTGGTCCAAAGAAGCATGTTCATTCCTATTTTCATTAATAGTACTTTTTATTGTCATTCCGGTGAAGACCGGAATCTCTTTAAATCAAGTTATCATTCCAATGAGAAAGATTTTCACTAATTCGTTTCATTTAAACCAAACAACCCCCTCCTGTAACAGGCAGGGGGTTGTTCTACAAATATATTTTCAATTAATGTGCAGCTGTTGCCGGTTCCGCATCATTGGTTTTTTTGTTTTTAACCCAAAAATAAAGAATAGCAAATAGCACAATCAATATGGCTGGGAAGGTAACCATCGTGCCTAATGTTGCCTGGCCAGAAACTAATTCTAATTCATCACCTGTTAATCCGTTAGCAGCAGCAGCGGCCTTATCGCTATCAATCCATCCACCAATAATCGGTTGGAAAATTGATGTTGAAAACATTCCTACGGCTCCTATAATGGACATTCCTAAGGCTCCACTCTTAGGAATTTTGTCTGCTATAAATCCAATCATATTAGGCCAAAAATAAGCTACGCCAAGTGCAAAGAAAATTGCTGCAACGTAAGCCATGCCACCTGTTTGGGTGCTGAAAAGATAAACTCCAATTGTTGCTAAAACCGCGGAACCCAAAAGTACTCCAGTTTGGTCGAATTTGTGAACCATCTCGCCACCGAAATATCTGGCAACAGCCATTATACCGGTAACAAGGGCAAGGATTATCATAGGAGATGCACCACTTTTTGATAATATCAAGCCTACCCATTGCTGTGGACCAAATTCTGAAATTGCCGTCAGGGCCATACAGGCCATCATGAATAAGAATAAAGGAGAAAACATTGCTTTTATATTTCCAGTAAGAGTAGCAGCTTCCTGAACCTTGGCCTTTGGCCATTTTTGTCCAAAGAACAAATAGGCATAAATCAAAGTAGGGATCATAATCACCCAAATTTGCGATTGCCAACTCATTCCTGCATCGGTCATGAATTTAGATACTAAACTTCCAATAACAATACCACCAGGAAACCACATATGAAAACGATTCATCATTTTACTCATTCTATTACCCTCATAGGCGTCTGCAATCATTGGATTACAAGCTGCTTCGGTACATCCATTTCCTAGTCCAATGAGAAGCGTAGATATTAATAAACCTGTATAACTTCCAGCATAGATGGTCATGATAATTCCAATGGCATGGGCAAAAAATGCAAATTGCATAATGGCTTTTCCACCTACTTTGTGATAAATCAGTCCCCCAATTACCATTGAAATAGGAAAACCTAAAAACCACATCGAGTTGATAAAACCAAGTTGCTCACCAGATAGACTTAATTCCTCTCCCAATTGAGGAAGGATTCCTGCACGAATACTGAATGATAAAGCCGTAGTAATCAATGCAAAACAACTACCGTAAAAGAGTCTATTAGCATTCGAAGAAGTGTTTGTTTCCATAATTTGAAAATGTTAGTTTGTATTGATTAGAATTTGTGGTTGTAGTGTTATTTGAGTCTATAAGTTTACTTACTTTTTTGCTATTATCATAATTAATTTGCCCAAGTCTTGTTGGTTTGTCACAAAATAACCATCTGTTTTATAAAACCAACAGTTTTTATCGGTGATAATAATCGAATTTTAATTAAATTAGTTCACTTTGTGCACGTACACAAAAGTAATTGGAACATCTAAAATATATGCAAAATGCAAAATAACAACTATCCTAAACTGCATAACGCTTCATGGCCGGGAGTAGTAGGAAAAGGCCCAGATTCCGAACCGCCAATTGATTTGGACACTATGTTGGATTTAACCTCAAAAGCTGAGGTTAATGGTCAAAAGTTCGATGGTATCGATTTGTTTTTAGCTGATCCCCATGTCAGTATTGATTCCTCTGATGATGATTTAAAACGTTTGGCAGATAAGTTTAGCTCCTATAATTTGGAAATTGGAAGTTTTGTAGCCCCTGTTTGGGCAGGTACTGGTGGTGGTTCTGCCATGGGTTCTTCTGAAGACCGACAAAATTTTGTTACTCAGGTGCGAAAGGCTTGTGCCATAGGAAAAAAATTGAGGGAAATGGGCATCAGACCCAATGGAGTTGTTCGAATAGATTCCTCCGTAGACCCTGAAAGTTGGGCGAAAGACGAAGTTGGAAACACAAAATTGATTGCACAAACCTTTCGCGAAGCTTGTGATGTTGCCGCTGATTATGGAGAATCCTTAGCTGCCGAAGGTGAAATTTGTTGGGGGGGCATGCACGGTTGGAAATCAATGCTCAATACGCTGGAGGCAGTAGACCGACCAAATATCGGATTTCAAGCCGACATGGCACATACATTATTGTATCTATTAGGGTACAATAAAGAGGATGAGCGCATTTTGCCTCAAGATTTCGATTGGAAAGATAGAGCTACTTTAACTGAAGGCCTAAAAACCTTGACGGCTTCTCTACGACCATGGACCATCGATTTTCACGTGGCACAAAATGACGGAACAGTCTTCGGTTCCGGCGACCATGATAAAACAGGAAGACACTGTCAAGCCACCGACCCTAATGGTAAATTGGATATTGCGATAGATGCAGGTCATTGGCTTCGCGATGAAAATGGAATTTTGACTAAAAAGTTCAAACATATCTGTTGGGATGGTTGCATGTTTCCTAACGATGTAATGATGGAATCCAAAACTTGGAATGATGTTCTAGGCGCAATGATAAAAGTTCGTGAACTACACGGATGGTATGAGGCTGAATAAATTTTTGAATAACCAGACACTATTATGAGTAACAAAAAAGAATTAAGAATTGGTTTGGTAGGCTACGGATTTATGGGTCGAACGCATTCCAATGCCTACAAAAGAGTTGGAGACTTTTTCCCCGAATTAAAGTACAAACCTGTTTTAAAAGCAGTTTGTGCGAGAAATGAGGAACGCGTCAAAGCATTTGCGGAGCAATGGGGATATGAGTCCATCGAAACAGATTGGAAAAAACTAGTTGAGCGTGATGATATTGATGCCATTGATATTTGTACCCCGAATAATATGCATGCTGAGATTGCAATTGCAGCCGCAGAAGCAGGGAAAATGGTGCTTTGTGAGAAGCCTTTGGCGAGAACTGTCGCTGAAGCACAACCGATGGTAGATGCCATTGAAAAAGCTGGGGTGCCAAATACGGTTTACTTTAATTATAGACGAATTCCAGCCGTGACTTTGGCAAAACAACTTATAGATGCTGGAAAGTTGGGTAAGATATTTCACTTCCGTTCGAATTTTTTACAAGATTGGACGATTAGTCCAGAACTTCCCCAAGGTGGCGAAGGACTTTGGCGATTGGACAATGATGCAGCAGGTTCTGGAGTAACAGGAGATTTATTGGCGCACTGTATCGATACGGCCATGTGGTTGAACGGAGGTATCAAAAATGTTTCCGCGATGACTGAAACTTTTATAAAAGAAAGAGTTCATACCGGAACAGGAGAGAAACAAAAAGTGGGAATCGATGATGCCTGTATCTTCCATTGTCATTTTGATAACGGTTCTTTAGGATTGTTTGAATCGACTCGATATGCACGAGGCCATAAAGCCCTATTTACTTTTGAAATCAATGGTGAGCATGCTTCTATCAAATGGAATTTACACGATTTAACTCGCTTAGAATATTTCGACCATAGAGACGAATCCATAGAACGAGGATGGCGCTCCATTCATGTAACAGACGGCGACCAGCCTTATATGGATAAATGGTGGGTACCTGGATTATCTATAGGTTATGAGCACAGTTTTGTGCATCAAATAGCAGATTTCTTAAAGAATTTAGGAGAAGGCAAGCCATGTTCTCCAACTTTCCGAGAAGCACAAGAAACCCAGAAAGTCTGCGAGGCAGTGCTAGAATCTGCCAAATCAAAAAGTTGGAAAGATACCGGAGTGAGTTGGCAGTAAGCAGTATTGACTATCAACCGACAACGAACAACTATCAACGAAATTAAATGAGTGAAAAAATAAAAGGCTTTTGCCTTCAAGGCAAAGAAAAAATATATCCAAATTCAGGGGTATCGGTAACGAGCAATACAGCCGTCATCGATATGGAAATTCCCGAATTAAAAGAGGGAGAAATTCTTGCCAAAACTTTATATACCGGAATATGTGGTTCCGACAATAGCGCGTCCATAGGAAAGGCAAATTTTGACTGGGTACAAAGACCTAGGGTAATCGGCCATGAATTTAGTGCAGAAGTTTTAGAATTGGGCCCAGGAGACCACGGTGATGTTAAGGTCGGGGATGTATTTACCCCTTTGGCTATGTTAGGATGTCAAAACGAAGAATGTCCGGCCTGCAGTGTTGCCAAATGGAACCTTTGTCCGCAAAAACAAATCATAGGGTTTCATAGAAATGGAGGGTTTGGCCAACGCGTAGTTCTCGAATCGGACCGGGTTGTCCCCTTAATGGAAGGTTTAACTCCGGCGCAAGGAGCTTTGGTAGAACCACTATCTATTATTACAAATGCACTTTATAACAAATGTGATATCAAACCAGGACAGGATGTGATTGTAACAGGATGCGGAATTATAGGCTTGATGTCCGCAGAAGTTGCTCGAGCATCCGGAGCCAGAGTTGCCGTTACAGGAATTGCCCACGACCGGGATATTCGACTGAAAAAGGCAAAAGAAAGAGGTTTTATAACCTTGGAAGTCTCTCCAGAGAATACTATGACTTCCCAATTGCAAAAAGGAGTTACGGATGTAAATGGAGTACCTTTCGGAAGTAACGGTAAAGTGGATTTGCTAATTGAATGTTCAGGCGTCCCTGCGGTACTTACAGAGGCAATTGATGTGGTTCGACCCGAAGGTGATATTTGTGTGATTGCGACTTATGGACAAGATGTTTCAATAAATGCAACACATTTGACCCGGACTTCCATGAACATGAGAGGTTCTATGGGGTCTTGTCGTGATGATTATATGTCGGCAATGAAATTGATGGTTACGGGTGTATTCCCCGCCGAACACTATACCAATCTTTATGATTTTGAAGATGTAACCCGAGCCTTTGAGGATTCTATCAAAGCACAAAATATGAAGGCGGTAGTAAAAATGAACTAAAATATTCCCCCTTTTGAAGTGGGCAGGGGGATGCTTTTCCTTACTCTAAATAGAAATTTAATGCATAAAATTTTCATCACCGGAGGCACAGGTTGCATAGGCTCGGTAACTATTTATAAATTATTACAATCTGCAGAAGTTGGCAAAATAGTTATTGCCACACGCTCCAACAATGCAGAGCCTTTAAAACTATGGCTTGGGGAAGACTTAGATCCTCGTTTGGAATTTATAACTCTTGATGTTTCCAACTATTCTGAAATCAAACGGGTATTGCTTGAAGTAAACCCAACCCATATTATTCACTTAGGGGCCTATCAAAGTCCTGATTGTTCTCGCAATCATATCGGCGGCATGGAAATCAATACCGGAGGCACTATGGCCTTATTCGATGCAGCCGAGAAACTTCAGAATTTACAGCGATTCGTATTTGCAAGTTCCGGGGCGGTATATGGAATGCGGTCGATGTATCCGCAAGAAATTATTCCCGAGGATGTACCCTTGGCACCTCCCAATCATTACGGAATTTGGAAACTGGCCGGAGAACATCTAGCACGTTTCTTTTACGATAATACCAAAGTCCCAACCGTTTGTTTGCGAATCAATACTACCTATGGCAAAGGAAGGGACAAAGGAAAAACATCTGCTCCCACAAATGCCTTAAAAGCGATTGCTATGGGAACTGTTTCCGGGGAGCTATTGCCTTTTGAAATGCCTTATCAAGGCAGAGAGAACTACCATTTTGTGGAAGATGTAGGAGCTCAATTTGCGGCTGTTACTTTACAGTCGTATGAAGGGTTCGGTGCTTTTAATATTCAAGGGGAAACAATTCCGATAAAATCATTTTTAGAACTAGCAGCGTATCAAGCTAAAGAATTGGGTATGGGTGATTTTGCTTCCTTGTCCATTGTAAACAATGCACCGCCGAATCTTTTTATCTGTGATTTGGACCATAGAAAAATAGCAAGTACTTTCAACAATCTTCGGCTTACTGAAATTTCGGAAGGTATTCGCAAATCACTTTTAGAATTTAAAAAAATGGCCGAAAAAGGAACATTGGAATACTCAACGCCAGCCTCATGAAGACCTTGGGAATAGCATTTATTGGAGCAGGTGACATTGCCAATTTACACGCAGAGGCAATCAATGACTTGCCTGGTGCTGAATTAATCGGTTTATGGAATCGTACTCCTGAAAAGGGAGTTGCCAAGGCAAAACAATATAGGTGCTCAAGTTATACATCGGTCGACGAATTGTTAAATGACCCAAAAGTAGATGCGGTTTTTGTGCTTACCAATATGGAAACACATTGCGAATACACGGTCAGAGCGGCACAAGCAGGAAAACATATTTTAGTTGAAAAACCAGCTGCTTCTAGCATTGCTGAGTTGGAAAAAATGAACGATGCGGTTCAAAAAGCAGGCGTGAAATGTATGCCAGTGCACAACTATATTTATGAGCCAGGTATTGAGCGTTCTAAAGTTATGATTCAAGATGGAAAGCTTGGGGATATTGTCCAGTTTTACATGATGTACAATATTCATCATGCCGATGAGATTCGGGCAAGGTATCCTGGTGTAATTCGGCAGATTTTGACGCACCACAGTTATACGATGTTGTATTTAGCCGGTGAACCAAAAACGGTTTCCTGTTTGATGAATACGGTGGATGATACGATTGCTCCCCAAGAAAATATTGCCATGGCAAATATTCAAATGCAGAATGGAACCCTAAGTCATCTCTGTGCCAGTTTTGCTAATGACGACCATGCTGGCGACCCTTGGACCTGTATCATTAAAGTAATCGGAACAAAGGGAAGTACCCGTTACAGTTATCGTGATTTTGTAATCAACGATAGAAATGGGGCACATTCGCAAACCTATCAGAATTACCCTGAGTCAATAAAAAATACGGCTACTCATTTTATAAATCGGGTAGTAAGAGTCGGCGAAGAACCACTATCAAGTTTGCAGGACGCAATTACTTGTCAGGAAATAATCGAAGCTTGTGAAAAGTCGGTTAAGGAAGGTGTTCATGTTCAATTGAATACTTAGAAAATCTTTTATACTGGAAAGAATGGGAATTAATATAAATCGAATTGCAACAAAATGGTTTCTTACTATTGGCATCCTGATACTGGTTGCAAGTTGTGGTGAAAAGGATTCAAATAAACTACCGATTCAAAAGGATTCCCATATTGTTTTGATTGGAAACAATTTAGCATCACGGATGCTGAATTTTGGTCATTTTGAAACTGAAATGCATTTGAGATATCCGGATAGTACCTTGTTCATTCGGAATATGGCTGATCCCGCAAACACACCTGGTTTTCGACCGCATTCTTCTAGGAATTCCCCTTGGGCATTTCCGGGAGCTGAAAAGTTTCAAACTGAACTTGCCAATAAATCAGGAAGCATAGGTCATTTTCCAACGGAGGATGAATGGCTAACCGATTTAAAAGCAGACGTGATTATTGCTTTTTTTGGCTATAGCGAATCCTTTGAAGGAGAAGCGGGTTTACAGAATTACAAGAATGAGTTACATGCCTTTATTGAGCATACAAAGAGTCAAAAATATAACAGTGTTGAAGCCCCTCAACTTGCCTTGGTTTCACCCATTGCTTTCGAAGATTTATCCGTGAAAATGGACTTGCCAGACGGGAAAAAAGAAAATAAAAACTTGGGGTTGTATACGCAAGCGATGAAAGAAGTCGCTGCAAAGGATAGTGTGCTATTTGTTGACGCCTTTGATACCACTACAAAATGGTTTGCTTCTGAATCTGAGGATTTAACTGCGGATGGTTTTCAATTGAACGATTTAGGCTACCAGAAATTCGGCAAGTTTTTGGCGGATGCAGTTTTCGGTGAAACTGATGAAGAAGCTGCCGAAAATCGAAAATTGGTTCATGAAGCCGTCATGGAGAAAAACTGGTTCTGGCATAATGAGATAAAATTGCCTAACGGTGTGCATGCTTGGGGTAGAAGATATGACCCTTTTGGTCCTGACAACTATCCTTTTGAAAAAGAGAAGATTCGCCAAATGACTGAAATTCGTGATGCGGCCATATGGGAAGCTACTCAAGGAAAAACCTTGGATTTGGCTGCCGCCGATGCAAAAACCAGGGAACTTCCTCCCGTAAAAACCAATTACAACAAAGGCCAAGGCGATGCGTCGGAAGGGTATTTATATGGTGATGAAGCTTTGAATAGAATAAAGGTTCCTGAGGGTTATAAGTTGGAATTGTTTGCTTCGGAAAAGGAGTTCCCTGATTTGGCGAATCCTGTTCAAATGTCGTTTGATAACAAAGGAAGACTTTGGGTAGGGGTTATGCCCACCTATCCACATTATTTACCCGGAGATAGTAAGCCCAATGATAAATTAATCATCCTTGAGGATACCGATAATGATGGCAAAGCTGACAAGCAAACAACCTTTGTAGATGACCTGCATTTGACTATCGGTTTTGAATTTGCACCTGAGGGAGTTTATGTATCCCAGGGAACGAACTTGGTCTTATTAAAAGATACCGACGGAGATGATAAAGCAGACGAAACTGAAATCATTCTAAGTGGTTTTGATGATCATGACACACATCACACCGCGGGTGCATTTGTAGCGGATCCATCCGGAGCAATTTATATGGGAGAAGGTGTTTTTCTTCATACCAATGTGGAAACAGCGTACGGTCCCGTTCGTGCAACCAACGGAGGTTTTTATCGTTACAGTCCGCAAAGACATCATTTGGAACGAACGGCACAATTACCAATTCCAAATCCTTGGGGAATCGCTTTTGACGAATGGGGGCAAAATTTCTTTGCACATACCTCAGGTCCTGATATGACCTGGATGATGCCGGGGTCTATTAAGCCTCGCTATGGACAATCATCCCCATTGCCCAAAAATTTAATCGAGGATGCACATAGAGTTCGGCCAACTTCTGGCTTGGAATTCGTTTCAAGCCGCCACTTTCCTGATGAGGTTCAAGGTGATTTAATTATTCACAACACGATAGGTTTCTTGGGAACCAAACAACATACAATGGTCGATGATCCGAATAGTTCTGGATATGTCAGTAAACATCGTCAAGATTTAGTGGTGTCGAGTGATACAAAATTCCGTCCTGTTGATATGGAATTTGCTCCCGATGGATCGCTGTATTTTGTTGATTGGCATAATGTACTCGTAGGTCATATGCAGCATAATGCCCGTGACCCTTTGCGTGATCATGAGCATGGAAGAATTTATCGAATTACGTATCCATCTAGGCCTTTGGTAGAGCCGGCCAAAATTGTTGATGCCAGTATCGACGAACTATTGGATAATTTGAAACTTCCCGAATATAGGTCACGCTATCGTACTAAAAGAGAGTTACGGGCCAGGGATTCAGAAGGGGTATTAGCTAAGTTGAAAGTTTGGGTTAGGGCTTTGGATAAAAATGATTCTAGATATGAGCATCATGTTTTAGAGGCTCTATGGGTAAGTTGGGGATTAAACAAAGTCGATGCGGAATTGTTAAATCAAATGTTGGCCGCTAAAGATTTTAGAGCAAGAGCCTCCGCTGTAAAAGTTCTCCGCTATTCAGGACATCAGATTGCCAATCAGGCGGAGTTGTTGATGGCCGCTGTCAAGGATGAAAACCCAAGAGTTCGGCTTGAAGCATTTGTTGCTGCTTCATGGTTAGATAAAGAGGTAGGCTTGCCCATACTAGAAACCGCTAGTGAAATGCCTCTGGATAAATGGATGGAAAAACCGATGGAAGCTGCATTGGCACATATTCAAGATGTGAATATCAATCAGGATCCGGAAACCAAAGGAACCAAGACCGATTTAGAGGGTGCCGAAAAAGAACTCTTTGTAATGGGCGAGGAAATTTACAATCGCGAAGGCTTTTGCATCACTTGTCATCAACCTGATGGCAAAGGTTTAAGTGCCTCTCAATTTCCTCCCTTGGCAAAATCACCATGGGTTACTGGAAGTGAAGAACGCTTAATAAAATTAACGTTACACGGACTAATGGGTCCATTGGAACTGATGGGCAAAACCTATCCAGGTCAGGTGCCAATGACTCCTTATGGTGGTATGCTGAATGACAAAGAAATAGCTGCTGTCTTGACTTTTGTGAGGAATGCGCATGGTAATAAGGCAAATCCAATTTCACCTGAAAAGGTCAAAGAGGTGAGAGAGGCAACAAAAGACAAAGAAGGTTTCTATACGCCTGCAGAATTACTGGAAACACATCCTATGTAGTAATGTTATTATTCCGTTTTCTGTTTAGACATGACTAAGACTTCAATTAGGACCGAAATCGCCAAACCAATAAATAATAACATTTCCATTTGAAGGCTACCAATGCTAACCGGGATGATTCCAATTTTGGCTAGGATAAAAGAGAGTAAAGCCACTAAGGTGACTATTGGCATTAAACGAGAAAGTTTCTTCGAACTTAAAATACCCACAAGAATCATTGGGGCCATCATCGCAGTTCCGGTAAAACTTGTTCTAGCCAATAGGACTAAATGCTCTGTGCTGACTATGGAAAAAATCAGGGCTAGTACAGCAAAAACCAAGATAAAAATACGAGTGATTGAAACCGCTTTTTTGTCATCCAAAGATAATAGGGAGCGCAACTCTGAACCCAAAGCGAATATCTGGGAATCTGAAGTAGAGATTGCTGCGGCTATTAAACCAACTAACCCTAAAGCGGCAATGCTCGAGCCTTGGTCATAGAGTAAAACATGACCTATGAAATCTTGGGTAGTGGCCTCAGGGTATAAAACGGCGCCATACATTCCCATAAATAAAGTGGGTAGTATGATGAAAATAGCGACCAATCCTAAACCAATGGCCATTCGTCGCAACGAGGCACTACTTTTCATAATGACAACCCGTGTTGAAATTTGCGGTTGGGTAAATGGCAAACAAATAATGGCAATAGCGGAAATAATAAGAAATTGGGGCGTAAAAAGTCCTTTAGGTCCCGGCACAGAAAGCAATTCTGCATTTACGGATTTTACTTTAGCGAACATCGATTCTATACCGCCGAAATGGTCAATGCAATTATAACCGATAATCCAAATCATTATGAAAAGAAGAATTCCTTGAAGGGTATCGTTGTACATAATAGCTCGCAACCCACCTGTTTCGCTATAAATAACCATGATAAGTACGATGATGGAACTCCATATCCAAACGGGAATCGTATCTGGAAAAGCCGCATTCAAAAAAATAGAAATACCACTAATCTGAACTGCGATATACGGTATCAAAAAAACCACTGCCCCACCAAAAGCAACATATCCGGCCATTTTACTACCATAGGTGCTTTTCATGAGTCCCGACATCCCTTTAAAATCTAGACGTCTGGCTTTTTTTCTCAATAATTCACCTACTCGGATTAATCCGTAGACCATAAAAGCATCTGAAACGGCCAAAAAAATCCAAGCTCCAATACCATGCGTTCTAAAAAAATCAGGCATTCCTACCACGGTAAAAGCACTAAACAAAGTAGCTGCGGTTGTAAAAAGTCCAATGACCGCTCCTATATTACCACCACCCAATAAATAGTTTGAAGTTGTTTTTTCCTTGACACGAGTAAGTCGTAGCAAGAAAACTAGTATCGCTAGGTAAATGACAGCCGCAATGATAAATTTAGTCAGCATGCTTCTTTTCTTTATTTACGAGGGATACCAAATATGCCAAAACAACAAAAAGTACACTTATCAAAAAACTCGACCAAAGCGTAAATGGAATACCATACCAACTTGGATTTGATTCATTCACAGGAATGACCAGAGGGCTGAATGTCGCGATGACCAAGCCAATGGCTATTAAATCCAAAATGAGTAAAAGTCGTGTGCGTTTTGAACTTTTCATATTTTAAAATCTAAGAAGTGATAGACCACCGTCAATGGTAAAAACCTGCCCCGTTGCGTAGGGAATTTTATTTTCAACAATTGCGCCTACCACTTTGCCCACATCTTCGGGAAATCCCAAACGTGGCTCTATTGTGAGCCCTTGAGTAACTTGTTTTTCATATTTTTCCTGAACTGCCGTGGTCATATCTGTCTTAATAACTCCAGGCTGTACTTCATATACAGGAATGTCGTGCTCCCCTAGTTTTACGGCGAACAATTTGGTCATCATACTCATACCCGCTTTGGAAATACAGTATTCTCCCCGATTTGGCGAGGCCATAATTGCACTTACCGAAGAAATATTGATGATACTCCCTTGAAAATCCGAATCGTTTGCCTTTTGTGAAGCCATATGCTTTGCTACCATTTGGGTCAGGAAAAATGGCCCTCTGAGATTTATATTCATCAAGCGGTCATAACTCTCTTCTGAAACATCAAGCAGGTCTGCTCTATTTTTAGGAGCGACCCCAGCATTATTTACGAGCACATTGATGGACTTGAATTCATCCAGAACTCCTTGGATAATCTTACTTCTATCACCTGCAGAAGAAACATCACCCTGACAATAAATTGCCTTAGTTCCTGATTGCCTGAGCATATCTAGTGTTTCCTTTACTTCGTCTTCGGGCCGAACCCCGTTAATGGCCAAATTGCAACCTAAGGCAGCCAATTCTTTTGCGATGCCTAGGCCTATTCCGCGAGACCCTCCGGTAATCAAGACATTTTTTTTCATAGTCGTGCCTCTTTTTTATATGCTTTCAATTCTGCGGCCTCAGGCATTTTTTTGTAATAGGAATCCAATGGAAAACAACCTGAAATCATTCCTATTCTAGGAGCTGTGGTACAGTCAGAAAATGTTCTACAAATACTTCCTCGAACCAACTGATTACCTTTCAATATATCATCAGGCATTTCAGGGTAACTCAATACCATACGTCCTAAACCAATGAAGTCCGCTCCATTTTCATCAATAACCGCCTCGGCAACATTCGGAAGCCACTCTTGAAGATAGGAATAAGCAGAACCAACTATCACAAGTTTTGGAAACTTCTTTTTGACTTTATCCGTAATTTGAATCTGTCTGGCAACACCTACCAATGGATCTTCAGGAGGAAGATAACCATCAGATGGTGGAAAAATGGCAGGGCGCTGTATATGTGGCACATAGTAAGGGCTTCCTGCTGTGATGCATACCAATTCAATACCTAAGTCCTCAAAATAACCTAGCATTTCAAAGACTTCGGAGATATCTATACCTGTTCCTTTGGTATCTCCTCCAAATGCTTCAGTATACGCATGGTTTACTTCTTCGGGAATTCCAATATTAGATTCATTTTTCTTGTAGGGAATAAAATCGAATGCACTCAATCGCACTGCCACAGGAATATTACTGGTAGCTCGAATACCTTCAACAACTGAAGTTAAAAAACGCATTCTATTTTTAAGCGAACCACCATACTTGCCTTCCCTTGTCTTGGCACTTAGAAATTCGTGCCCTAAATAGCCATGGCAATGCTTGACATCTACAAATTGGAATCCTGCTTCTTTTGCAAGACTTGCTGCTTTCACGAAATCATCGACTAACTGGTCGATTTCTGCATCGGTCATCAGCTTATGGTCTTCAGGGAGATTGAATTTTTTGTCAAGTAAAGAGTGACGATATAGGGTTTTTGGTTTTCGAATCCGGTCACGATCTGGAATTGCGAATCTTCCCGAATGAGTCAATTGTAATCCTATTAATAAGTCAGAAGTTGCCCCGAACTTCTTTTCATGATCAGAGACCAAATCAGCATACAAATCCTTAAAAGCCTGCAGATTTTGCTCATTAATCATGAGTTGATTCGGATTGGCCCTTCCATCAGGGCAAACAGCAACCGCTTCACAGCCCCATAATAACTTGGCTCCACTAATGGCGAAATTATGCCATCTTCTTTTTGTGTTTTCGGTTGGGAGACCATCGGTTGTGCCATCCCAGCCTTCCATAGGAAGAATACAAAATCGATTTCCAATAATCTGACCAGATTTTAGTTGAAAAGATTGTCCCAAACTAGATTTCCCAGGTGCACTTAAATGTTCTTTAAATGGCAAATCGGTTCCAATGGCTGATAGATGTTCTGTAAAATCCGTGGCAGATTTCAATTGAGCAACACGAGTGATTTTTTGTTTGGCCATTACTTAGATGCTATGCCTTTAAAAAAAGTATAATAAGATTCCTCTTTGATGACTTCATTTAAATAATGCGCCAATTCCCTAGCGTGATAATCACCCCACATGCAAGCTTCTCCGTTTGGAATCTTGCTATTTTCTGGGATATGGTCCCAGCCGTTGGGGCGATGATAGATGCTATGTAGAATTAAGCCTTGATGTTTCGTATCAGAGCTTAAATAGGGTTCATCGAACAATGTATTTGCTACGGTAAGTCCTGCAGCCCAATATTTATCGGCTTCGGCAGAACTATCTTTTTTGAGATAGTTGCCCAAACGTAATAAGCCTTGCGCTCCAATTGCTGCTGCCGAACTATCAATAGGTTCGAAGTCGTTGAATGGGTCTGACTTTTCTTTTTGCCAATTCGGTAAATGAACTAAGCCTGGGGCACCGGTGTCCCAATAGGGAATTCCGTCAACAGTGGTATGATCTATATAAAAATCACATGTAGCTTTTGCAGCCTTAAGAAAGACTTTTTCTAAATGCGCCTTGCCTCCCAATTCTTCAAATTCGGGCAAACTGTCTTGGCTTTGTAAAAACTCAAGTTGCTCCGTAAACCCAAGCATGGCCCATGCTAATCCACGAGTCCAAGTTGAGAAACCGCTGTAGCCTTGTTGGGTGGAAGGGGAGCGGAAATTCCCATCGTTGGTATTAAAAATAGCCTCGTGGGCGGTACGTCCCCAAATATCATAACTATCGCGGCCTTCCCCATAATACACTGAATACTTTGCGGTTGCCAAGGCATGCTGATAAGCACGTTTCAACAAACTTATTTTGATATCATTTTCTCCGGAAGAATGATGACCTAGTAAGTGACCCGCAACCATAATTCGAATTGTGCGAACTGTATCTACGAATAAAGAATGTGGACCGTTAAAGGAATAAATAAACCCTCCTTCAGGTATGGAAGTCCAGCGTTGGGCTTGAACAGATGCGGAAAGTTGCAATGCTAAAACACAGTAATTCTCCAGCCATGAATCTTTAGGGATTTTTCCTTCGTTCATTAGTCTAAGCAGATTCCCATAGGTGCTTAAATTATTGAAACCGTGGTCATGAACGCCAAAATGGCTCACATGAGAGGTCATTTTGCTTTTAATGTTGTCTATTGCCAAGTCAAGAAAATATGAATCGCCCGTCGCATTGTATTGGAACAATTCGGAGCCAAATTGAAAACCTTGTGTCCAATCGGTCCAGCTTCTCGGTTTATAGGTTCCATTGACGGTAACCACTGGCGAACCTTCAGCCCCTTTCAAAGAGGAAGTCATGCTTTTGAGCTTACCCCCTGACAAAGACCATAAGTTGTCAATTTTGTTGATTAGATGCTCTGGTTTGAGCTGAGAATTTAAGTTCATATGTGGTTGGTTGACGTATGTAAATCAATACGTTTTTAAGGATAAAACGATTCCTTTAAATATATGAAAAATAAGAGGGATTAGTGCCCTCATTCAAAATTGGGCTCAAGTACTAAAATCAAATATCTTTTCCATAGGCTGCCATTTTTCCCCAGGTTTGGCAATAGGTAGGGCTTGCTGATAATCCCACATTAGAACTTCCCAATCTTGTACCCTTGCATTATCGGCATCCATTTGGGCTTTCTTTTCAAATGAAAAATCGTCAGTCGTTTCGATAATCATAAAGAGTCGATTTGAAACACGATAGATTTCCATATGAGTTATTCCTGAATCACGGAGACTATCTAAAATTTCAGGCCATACATTTCTATGGTATTCTTCGTATTTGGCAATTAGAGTTGGGTCATCTTTTAAATCTAAGGCTAGGCATTGTCTATTCATTTGTTCGGTTTTATAGGTTCTAATTTAGCTTAAAATATCTTTGACTACATTACCATGAACATCGGTCAATCGGTAACGTCTTCCTTGATGCTTAAACGTAAACTGTTCGTGATCGATACCCAATAGATGCATAACGGTGGCTTGAAAATCATGCACATGCACATTGCCCTCTACGGGATTAAATCCGAAATCATCGGATGCCCCGTAAGTGAAACCGGGTTTTACACCGGCGCCAGCCATCCAAACCGTAAATACATAGGGATGATGGTCACGTCCCCAGTTTTTAACATCTTTAATATTCCCTTGAAGGAATGGCGTACGTCCAAATTCACCACCCCAAATGACCAAGGTATCTTCCAACATCCCCCTTTGTTTTAAGTCCTTTACCAGGGCGGCACTTGGCTGGTCGGTATCTTGACATTGTATCTTTAATTGATGATTGAGGTTGGTATGTTGATCCCACCCTGCGTGCATACATTGTATGAAACGCACATCACGTTCGGCCAATCTACGTGCCATGAGACAATTGTAAGCGAAGCTTCCCTTACGATGCACATCAGGGCCATACATTTCTAAAATATGCTGAGGTTCATCGGAGAAGTCGGTGAGTTCGGGTACGCTCATTTGCATTTTGTATGCCATTTCGTACTGGGCAATCCGGGTATTGATTTCTGGGTCTCCGTATTGATTGTGGTTGATTTCATTTAGCGCTTGCATGTCGTCTAAAATCTTGCGACGCATTTCACGACTGACTCCTTCGGGGTTTTTCAAATACAAAACCGGGTCACCACCACCTCGAAATTTTACGCCTTGGAATTTGGTTGGGAGAAATCCACTTCCCCAATAATAATCATAGAAAATTTGTCCGCAACTTGCCTCTTTGTCTCTCGAGGTCATTGCAACAAAATCAGGAAGATCTTTTGCGGTTGTTCCTAATCCGTAGGTCAACCAAGAACCCATACTTGGTCTTCCAGGTTGTTCTGAACCTGTTAAGAAGAAAGTGATTGCTGGTGCATGGTTTACCGATTCAGTGTACATCGATTTTATAAAACAAAGGTCGTCGACAACCTTGGCCGTTTCGGGCATAAAATCAGAGACCCACGCACCACTTTGACCATGTTGCTCGAAATTGCTTATTTCACCAATTATGGGTCGAGCGGCTTGCTCGCCTGTCATTGTGGAAAATCGTTTTCCTTCGGTGAGCGAATCCGGAATCTGGGTGCCATGCCATTTACGGAGCATCGGTTTGTAGTCAAAAAGGTCTACATGTGACGGAGCGCCATTTTGAAAAAGATAGATAACACGTTTTGCCTTTGGCGCAAAATGGGGAAGCCCAAGTCCATTTTTAAGAGTTTTTCTCTGAACGGAATCCATCCCAAATGCTGACAGCGGGTTCAATAGATTTCCAAGAGCCATCCCGCCGATTCCCATGGCAGTTTTTCCGAAAAAACTTCTTCGGGTCATAGCTGCTTGGAATTCCTCAAAAGGATGTCGAATTTTTTTATCCATCTACTGCCGCGTTATGGTTTCATCCAAATTTAAAAGTAGTGAACTCAGTACCGCGTAAGAAGCATAATCGGTTAAATCTAAGTCACTATTGGTTCGATACTCCCCAATACTGGTAATCTCTTTTGCTGCGGATCTATCTTTCGAATATGTATTTCGGAGTGAAGCAAGTCGGTTAAGAAGTATGTCGATTTCATCTGAGCTTGCATTTCTAGAAGTGAGCAGTTTGAATCCGTATTGCAATCGTTTTTTATCATCAACGGAATGGCTCAAAATGCGTTCTGCAATGACACGACTCGCCTCGGTAAAGGTGATGTCATTTAAAGTGGTCAAAGCATGTAAGGGAGAATTTGTTTTTAGAGTACGTACGGTACAGACTTGTCTTGAGGCATTGTCAAACAAAAAGGTGGGTCCAACAATTCTCCGCCAAAACGTATACAAGCTTCTTCGATATAAATTATCGCCTGTATCTTGTTCGTACTTTACGAAACCAAAGGTAGCTTCATCCCAAATGCCTTCGGGTTGGTAGGGTTTAACAGGAACTCCTCCAATCGAATCCTTTAACATTCCGCTCACGAATAGTGCTTGGTCACGAAGCATCCAAGATGGTAGGCGCATTCTTGTAGCCCTTGCCAAATAGACGTTTTCAGGATCAATTTCCAGAAGTTCTTCAGAAACCTTCGATGACTGTCTATATGTTGCACTCATTACAATTTGTTTGAAAAGACGTTTTAGGTCCCATCCATTTTCTTGAAAATCGGTAGCTAACCAATCCAATAGATCAGGGTGTGTAGGAAGCGAACCCTGCACCCCAAAATCCTCCGCAGTTTTAACGATACCATTTCCGAAGAAAGCCTGCCAATATCGATTTACTGTAACTCGCGCAGTAAGTGGTTGCTCTTTAGCAAATAACCATTTTGCCAAGGCTAAGCGATTATTCTCTGAAACATCCTTTAAAGGTGGAAGCAATTTTGGTACATCAGGTCGAATGGTATCCGTTAGGATTGGCGTTTGATAGCCACCTCTGTCCAGCACAAAAGTTGTTCTTGGTTCGTCCAACTCGTCCATAACCAGAACCTGAGTATGTTTAGAGGTGATTTCATTGTAATTGGACAACGTCTTGTGTAACTTTTTGATGGTTTTTCCGTAGGCGTCCTTCGTTTTGAAGTACTTTATCAACTGATTGAAACCTCCTGCTCCGCGGAGTTTAGGTGGTTTTAAAAGAATACGGGGATCTAGGTTCGCCGTATTTTTTGCTACTTCTGATTCCGAGGGAGGCAATCCTTTTGCCCGAGGAAATTTTTCCAACTCCAAGGTTTCTACTTTTTCGTAAAGTGTAGCTATATAGGACTCTAGCTCCTTGATTTCTTTTTGGTCTTGTTCAGGAGCCAGTGTGAGCAAAGGTTTAATTTTTCCTCCCCAACCACCACCTTCTTCCGAAGTTTGATTGAAATAATCGAAAAGTTGATAGTATTCCTTTTGAGAGATATTGTCAAACTTATGATCATGACATCGAACGCAGTTCAGCGTAAGTCCAAGCCAAACTGTTCCCGTTGTTTCTGTACGGTCAAAAACATTTGCCACACGGGTTTCTTCGGGAATGGTGCCTCCTTCCGTGTTATAAATATGGTTTCTGTTAAAAGCCGTTGCTAAAATATCCTCAGTGGTAGCTTCTGGAAGTAAATCACCGGCAAGTTGTTTAATACTAAATTCGTCATAGGACATATTGGCGTTGAATGCTTGAACGACCCAATCGCGCCAGGGCCACATATCACGTGTAAAATCACCCTGATATCCGTTGGTGTCCGAATAACGAGCCACATCCAGCCATTCCCAGGCCCATCGTTCACCATAACTTTTTGATGCTAGCAAACGGTCAACTAACAATTCGTAGGCTTTTTCAGATCTATCATTTTTAAAATCAGCAACTTGTTCTGGTGTAGGGGGCAATCCCGTTAGGTCGCGAGATAAGCGCCTTATCAAGGTCTCTTTTGTAGCTTCTTCGGATGGTTGTAATCCCAGATAATCTAGTTTGTTCATGACAAAATGGTCAATCTCGCTTTTTGTCCATTTTGCATTTGATACTGTGGGGAGTTCTGATTTTTTAGGAGCTTCAAAAGCCCAGTGGTTCTTCCATTTGGCTCCTTGTTCCACCCATTTTATCAAAATGGCCTTTTCAGTATTCGTCAAGCTCATTTTGGATTCAGGGGTAGGCATTACCATCTCAGGGTCTTCGTGAAGAATACGTTTGATGATTTCACTTCGGTCAGGTTTTCCAGCTACCACAGGAAACAGTTCTTTGTCCTCAAGTTTTGAAAAAACATTGGATTCAATATCCAGTCTGAGATTTGCCTTTCGTGCCTTTTCATCAGGTCCGTGACAAGCGAAACAACGATCCGAAAGAATAGGGCGTATATGAAAATTAAAGTCTATGGTTTCAGGAAGGTCTTCATAAGCGATTTCTACTTCTTCAGGCATAGTTGGGCCACAACTTAGCAGCATACTAAAACCTAAAAGAAAAAATACTCTGGAAGTCATCCGTTGTTATTTCTAAGCCCGAATTAATTTACGAATTTAATTGGGACGGAAAAAAACCAACGCAAACGAAAGAATACGTAAATTAGTAGGGAGGCCATATTCTCAGTAGGAGTAACCAATTTAACTGATATGTTGAAAAAAAGGAGGTCATTGCTATTCTTCTTATTCCTAATATTTGCAAGTTGCAATGCACAAAACGAAGCACCGAAAGAATTGAAGGTAAAGGAAATCATAACGGATAAAAACGTAACACTATCTCAGGTTTCTGAACTACTTGAGGAGCAGACGGAACTCCATTCCATCAATATTATCAACTGGGATACCTTTTCCTATACCCCAAAGGCTGATTTCAGAATCGCACATGCCAATAACCAGATTTGGTTAAAATATTATGTAACCGAAGAGAATATACTCGCTCAAGTCGATACCATAAATGGTGGTGTCGCTGGTGATAGTTGTGTTGAGTTCTTTTTTGACCCAAAAGCTGATGGCAATTATTACAATTTTGAATTCAGCTGTATTGGAATGCCTCATTTGGCCTATGGCCCTGGAAGGAGAGCGCGCCAATTTGTGGATGAGGAAAAGATAAAAGAGCATATTGAAATTACTTCCTCATTAGGGAATGAACCCTTTGCGGAAAGAACGGGTGGCCATTCCTGGGAGATGACTATAATTATTCCCGCTTCCATTTTGAATGCCGATGAAGGAATTCAGCTAAAAGGACTCAAAACCAGAGCTAATTTTTACAAATGTGGCGACCGGACTTCAGAACGTCACTACCTAAGTTGGAATGCCGTTGGTACTGAAACGCCCGATTTTCACCGCCCTGAATATTTCGGTTCACTTGTCTTCGAATAACGAATTAGCTTCCTGTAAATTTATTCCATTGATAATTAGGTGCTTTGAAAAATGTGTTCGTACACATTTTGAAATTAAATCTTGTTTTTTCAACAAAAGTGGATTACCTTAAAGCATTAGTTTATTCCCCCCAACGACCTTCAAATGGCAGTCATTTAATGCCCCTACAACAATGTCTGTATTTGATTAAAGACAAAGACTAACTCTAAGATTGAGATAGCATGATGACCAAAACCTATCTGCGAAGATTCCCTATACTCTTCGTTATCTTTTTACTTTTTGGGTGTTCTCCAGAACTTCCGAATGGCGGTCTTTTGCTTCCTGATAATTTCAATGCAGTCATTATGGTTGATGAGGTAAAAGAGCGTGTACGTCATATGGCTATATCAGATGACGGAGTGCTCTATGGAAAGTTGAGGGAGTCACATGATAAAGCTGGAATTATAGCACTCAAGGACAACGATGGTGATGGCAGGGCAGATGATATTGAAAAATTCGGAGCCTATAGGTCAAAACAAAAATGGAGCTATGCCACGGCCATGCGAATCTACAATGGCTATATGTACTTTAGTTCAGAACTCGTAGTCTATCGTTACAAGCTAAAACCTGGAAGTATGGTCCCAGATGGCGAGATGGAAGTTGTTGTAACCGACGACCATGAACATGGTAAGCATGAGCATATCGGTAAGCCTATCGCCTTTGATAATAAAGGAAACTTATATGTGCCTTTTGGTGCTCCGTCAAATGCTTGTCAAGACCCGAAAAGAACTCCAGGGGCCCCTGGTATGGACCCTTGCCCTCAACTTGAACATCATGGTGGCGTTTGGCGCTTCGATGCGAATACCCTAGGACAGACCCAAAAGGATGGGTATAAATATGCCACAGGAATCCGTTCAGTAGTGGCCATGGATTGGAACCCTGTTGATGAAAACCTGTATATCGCAATGCACGGTCGCGATGATTTATTGCGATTGTTTCCTGATAGATTCAGTCCTTGGGAAAGTGCTCTTTTGCCTTCTGAGGAATTTATACGAGTAACCGAAGGTTCTGACTTTGGATGGCCCTATTGTTACTATGATCAAATCAAGGGCAAAAAAGTCTTGGCTCCCGAATATGGGGGCGATGGCGATATAATTGGTCGATGCGCTGAATTTGATGACCCGCTAATTGGTTTTCCAGGGCATTGGGCACCAAATGATTTGGTATTTTATGAGGGAGACCAGTTTCCCGAACGCTATAAGCATGGTGCTTTTATCGCCTTTCATGGGTCTACGAATCGTGCGCCATATCCGCAGTCAGGTTATATTGTTGCCTTTGTTCCTTTTAAAGATGGAAACCCCAGCGGTGATTGGGAAGTTTTTGCCGATGGTTTCGCGGGAGTTGACCCCATTGAAAGTGTAAAAGACGCCAAGTTAAGACCGATGGGAATCGCTTTCGACAAAGATGGAGCTATGTACATTTCGGATTCTGTTAAGGGTAGAATTTGGAAAATCACCTTTGATGGAGATAAAAATAATTTTGGGGAAGCACAACTTGCACAAATGGAGCAGCGGAAATTGGAAACTCACGTGCGTACTCCTGATAAAGTAAAAGATGATTTAGCACAAGAAGCAAATTCACCAGGCGAAGTTGTTTACAATACATATTGCGCGAACTGTCATCAAAAAGATGGAGGGGGAGCTACAGGAAGATTCCCGCCTTTGACAAATACCGATTGGGTTAGTGGTGATAAAGAACGATTGATTGACATTATTTTAGAAGGTATGGAAGGTGAAATGCAAATCAATGAAGAGACCTACAACGGAGTAATGCCACAGCATAGTTTTTTAAGCGATACTGAAATCGCGGATGTGTTGACTTTTATACGCGCTAATTTTGGAAATGATGCGAGTGCCATCAAAAGCGATGAGGTTGCCAGTCGAAGAAGTGACCTAGAAGAAAAGAATACCGAAATCCCCGTGACGGTAGGAGAATAATTGTATTTAATGGGATAAAATATGGAAAACAAAAATAGATTTACCAGTTGGTTTTTAATGATAGCATTGCTTTTTTCCTGTTTTTTGAATGCGCAGGAGTTTGATATTCTCATCAAGAACGGACATGTCATAGATGCCAAGAATGGAATCGACAAAGTCATCGATGTTGCGATAAAGGATGGAAAAATTGCACAAGTAGAAACAGCTATACCTGCTTCGAAGGCCTCTAAAGTGATTGATGCAAAGGGCTTGTTTGTATCACCTGGGTTATTGGATATTCATAGCCATAACTTTTTTGGGACTGAACCGAATGCGTACTTGAGCAATAGTTTTACGGCCCTTCCACCTGATGGATTCAGTTTTCGAAGTGGAGTAACAACAATTGTCGATGTTGGGGGTGCCGGTTGGCGCAATTTTAGAACATTCAAAGAAAATGTCATTGATCGGTCCAAAACCAGAGTACTTTCTTTTTTGAATATTATCGGTTCTGGAATGAAAGGAGGCGCGATTGAACAGAATATTGCCGACATGGACCCTAAACTCACTGCGATGGTGGCCAAGCAATTTCCCGAACATATAGTTGGGGTCAAATTGGCGCACTTTAGTGGTTTTGATTGGACTCCGACCGAAAGGGCCGTTGAGGCCGGTAAATTGGCGGATATACCTATCATGGTTGACTTTGGAGGGAGTGAGCCTGAACTATCCCTTCAAACATTATTTATGGAAAAGCTTCGTCCTGGTGATATTTTTACACACGCATATGCACATGTAAATGGACGAACCCCTATTGTAAATGAGCAAGGTAAAGTAGAGGATTTTGCATGGGCCGCCCAAAAAAGAGGAATTATTTTCGACGTAGGTCACGGTGGGGGAAGCTTTCTTTTTGAACAAGTTGTTCCTGCAATGAAACAAGGGTTCAAACCGAATTCAATAAGTACCGACCTTCATACAGGAAGTATGAATGGCGGCATGAAAGATATTATCAATGTGATGTCAAAATTTCTAAATCTGAATATGCCGCTTAACGAAGTACTTGCTGCCACAACATGGAATTCTGCAAAGATTATCAAACGGGAAGATTTAGGGCATTTGTCAGTAGGGGCTGTTGCCGACATAACTATCTTGAATCAAAGAGCGGGTGATTTTGGCTTTATCGATACAAAGGGAAAACGAATGAAAGGGAATAAAAAACTGGAATGCGAACTCACCATTCGAGATGGAAAAGTGGTCTATGATTTAAATGGATTGGCCTCCGAATCATGGGATAAATAGAATAAAATAAAAAAAGAGAACCTATGCGATTTATTAATTTGATGGTATTGTTTTTTGTTGGATGCAATTTTGCAGCCTCTCAAACCGCATCCAAAGAACAAATTATTTTTTTAACACCCCAATGGGAGGGAGAACGTTTTGAAGATGGAAGGCCCAAAGTAGCTGACGATATTTTGGAACGAATGAAAGAAGTTGCCATTGAGGAAGCTTGGGGCGTTTTAAGAAACGAAGGATATCACAATCAATTTGAAGGGGGTTGGGAACCCTTACATGATGACGTTCCCGTAGTTGGTCGTGCACTTACCGTTCAATATATGCCTAATCGCCCCGATGTATCAGACCAAATTAAAAAGAAGGGTAAGGCCGATGGCCAAATTGGAAATACAAACTCCTGGCCAATCGACATGCTTCAAATGGGAGATGTATATGTAGCTGACGGCTTTGGGAAAATTGTAGACGGCACTTTGATAGGTGACAATTTAGGAAATGCAATTTATGCCAAATCAAAAACAGGCGTGGTTTTTAATGCCTCTAGTAGGGATCAAGAGGGGCTTTCGGAAATTGAAGGTTTCAATGTATTCGTAAGGGAATGGCATCCATCATTTTTGACGGAAGTGATGTTGTTAAGTATTAATTCGCCTATTCGTATTGGAGCCGCGACCGTTCTGCCTGGGGATATTATTTTAGGGAAGAAAGAAGGCGTTATGTTCATCCCCGCTCATTTGGCGGAAAAAGTGGTGGTGACCTCAGAGGTTGTCCGTTTACGTGATTTATTTGGTATAACTCGCTTAAAGGAGGGAAAATATACTCCAGGGCAAATTGATAATAAATGGTCAGAGGAAATCGAAAAAGATTTTTCAAAATGGCTGAATGACCATATCGATGATCTTCCTGTTCCGAAAGCACAAATACAAGAACTTCTTAAAAAACGAATGTGGTAAAACAACTTAGAAAATGAACAATATGGAAAACAAAACAACAAGAAGGGCATCCTTCAAAAAAATAGGAATGGGTATAGCGGCATTGTTCGGAATTGGTTCGGCCAATGCGATGACTAAGAATAAATCAAAAACCCCAATAAAAGAAGCTAGCGATATCGTAATGGATCAAGATATTCCTCTTTTCTCAGGAGCAGTAAAACATGGTAATACACTTTACATTGCTGGAAAAGGAGCACATGTAGAACCCTACGAAATCAAAGCACACACTGAAATTGTTTTACAGGAACTTCAAAAAGGATTGGAAGCAAACGGTTCTTCTATGGAACAGGTTCTGAAGGTAAATGTATACCTAGCTGACCTTGCCGATTACAAAGGAATGAACGAAGTATTTCGTGGACGTTTTGGAAAAAATCCGCCAGTACGAACAACAGTGGCTACCTATGGTGGAGTTCCAGGGAAATCACTGGTAGAAATGGACTGTATTGCAGCGGTTGATTAATATAACGGTAAACAGATTCCCGTCTTCACGGGAATGACAATAAAACATTTAATTATGGGCACTAGTAGAAGAAAAGCATTAAAAATAGTATCGACGCTTCCCCTTGTTGGGGGAATGTTCGGGCCAAGTCTATTGACCGCAAAGGCATCTGAGGAAGTATTCCTAGAACAGGCTGGCCGGGATTTTTTCAAAGAATTGGGTCTGCGCACTTTTATCAATGCAGCGGGGACTTACACTTCAATGACGGGTTCTCTCATGCACAAAGAAGTAACCGATGCCATTAGCTACGGTGCAACCGAATATGTCAATTTAGATGAGCTTCATGACAAGGTAGGTGAGCGAATTGCAGAGTTGCTGGATTGCGAATATGCCACCGTAACATCAGGTGCTTTTGGAGCAATGACTATTGGTCTCGCAGGGATTATGTGTGGAATGGATGAAAAAAAGGTCGCTCAGCTTCCTGATACTACTGGATTAAAAGATGAGGTCATTGTTCAAAAAGGACATTCCATCGGGTATACCCATGCACTTATAAATACGGGGGCGAATATTGTGGAAATCGAAACTGCAAAAGAACTGGAAAAGGCCGTAAATGATAAAACAGCCATGCTTTGGTTTTTAAATGCCAATACGGATAATGGTGAAATCAAATGGGAGGAATTCGTTGCCTTGGGAAAAAAACTTAATGTTCCGACATTTATCGATTGTGCTGCTGACGTCCCTCCGGTAGAAAACCTTTTTAAGTTTACGAAGTTAGGCTTTGATTTGGTTTGTTTTTCAGGAGGAAAAGGAATTCGAGGTCCCCAGAGTGCCGGTTTGCTATTAGGAAAAAGAGAATACATTGAAGCCGCAAGATTACACACTCCACCAAGGGGAACCACTATTGCACGTGGGATGAAAGTAAATAAGGAAGAAGTCCTGGGCATGATGGTAGCCTTGGAGCTTTATCTTTCTAGAGATCACCAAAAGGAATGGGAACTTTGGGAAAGTCAAATCAAATTAATCAGCGACAGCGCACTTTCTGTAAAAGGAGTTAAAACCGAAATTCATGTGCCTCCACATGCGAATCATGTTCCTAGTTTGTATATTAGATGGGATGAAAAGGAAGTGGGTATATCCACAGACGAAATGCGTAAACGATTACGGGATGGACATCCATCCATAGAAACGGTCGGAAACAAAGAACAAGTAGGGATTACCACTTGGATGATGGAACTCGGTCAAGAACGAATTGTTGCGCAACGTGTAAAGGAAGTTCTTGAAAACGTCTAAATTGTCAATAACCAAACGCAAATATTATGAATAAAATCTATTTATGCCTTGCTCTTTTACTTGCTTTTTCATGTAATCAAGTCAAGGAAGTTAAAGAAGAAAAAGTAACCGAAGAAGTTCAAGAAGCCATTGACCCAAATTACAATCCGGAGGCTAAACTTCAAGAACTAGGTATTGAATTAAGTACTCCTTCGGCTCCTGTCGCTAATTATGTAAATGCGGTCCGAACAGGGAATTTGATTTTTCTAGCTGGTAAAGGACCCCGAAAAGCAGATGGCGAAAATATTACGGGCAAGTTAGGTGCCGACCTGACCATTGAAGAGGGATATGAAGCAGCTCGCATTACGGGAATCAATCAACTTTCTGTCTTGAAGGCCGAGTTGGGCAATCTAAATAAGGTGAAACGTATTGTCAAGGTAAAAGGAATGGTGAATTCCATGCCCGATTTCACAGACCAACCCAAAGTGGTTAATGGGTATTCCGATTTGATGGTGGCCGTTTTTGGGGATAAGGGAAAACATGCCAGAGCCGCCGTTGGAATGGGGGCACTTCCAAGCAACATTGCTATTGAAGTCGAAATGATTGTTGAGGTTTACGAATAGGATGGATGGAAAAGTCCCAATAAAAAAGAATCGAAGGAGTCTACTGCTTACTTTTTGCAGTACGGCTTTTGTGCTACTACTTTTTATAGGTTGTAAACCTGAGGCCAACCAACCTGAATTCTTATTTCGAACAGCAATTATTGTCAAGGAAGACCATACTTGGTATAAAGCCTTTGACTATTTCAAACAAATTTTAGAAGAACGCTCCAAGGGACGTATCGAAGTTCAATTGTACCCTTCGGAACAGTTGGCGAAGGAGATTGAAGCGATTCGCTTGATTCAAGCTGAGGTTATTGATATAACCACCACCGGTTCCACCTTGACAAATTGGTTTGAGGTAGCCACCTTTTGTGAGCTTCCCTATTTGATGAAAGATTCCACCGATATGAACCTATATATCAATGGTCGCGTGGGTAAATTGATGGAGACGGAAATGATTGAGAAAGCAGGAGTCCGGGCCTTGTGTCATTTTGAACGTGGACCGAGGCATTTGACTTCCAATAGACCAATTCGACATCCTGATGACCTAAATGGAATGATTTTGCGGGTTCCCAATGTTCCCTCCTTTGTTACTACATGGAGTGCGCTGGGTGCAAAACCAACGCCTATGGCATTTTCCGAAGTTTTCACCTCTTTACAGCAGGGAACTATTCAAGGACAGGAAAATCCCTTTGCCATGATTAATAATGGGGGTTTTGCTGAGGTACAGAAATATGTAAATCTCACAGGGCATGTGATAAGTTGGGTCTATGCTGTAATTGGTGAAAAGCAGTTTCAGAAATTACCTCCTGACCTTCAAGAACTTGTTATTCAAGCTGGTAGGGAAATGCAGAAGTATGAGCATGACCTTTTTTTGGAAAACGAAAAAAAAATACAGCAAGTCTTGAAGGACAAAGGCATGGAATTGATAGAAGTGGATACCGAAGCATTTGCCAAGAAGTGCGAGCAAGCCATATATGATAGTTTATCCCCCGAGATGCAAGAAATATATCACGAATTGAAACGCGAACAAGAAGCACATGCGAAAAGCAATAGGTAAAATTCTTAAGGTTGGTACCCTTGTCAGTACTTGGGGCTTGATTGCCATGGTTTTGCTTCAGATTATCTGTCGCTTTTCTTGGTTTGAAACGCCTTCGTGGACGGAGGAAGCATCGCGTATACTTTTTATTTATGCCATTTCCTTTGCTTCCGGACTCGCCCTAAAGTCATCAAACTATTATGTAGCCCTTGATGCCTTCTACAATAGGTTTAGTCCAAAACTCAAGACTTTCCTAGATAAATCTATTCCTATAGTTATATTCCTATTATTTGCTGTTTTCGCTTTCTATTCAATACAATTCGTAAGCTTAGGAATGATAGAAAAATCACCAAGTATGGGATTCAATATGGGTGTGTCATTTTTTAGTATGTTCATCATTGGGTCAACCTTGTGTTACTATGCCTGGCATAAAATTGTAAAAGCTTTTAAAAGGAAAAGCACATGATTTGGATTCTCGTAATTGTATTCGTAGTTGCCCTCGTACTTCGGTATCCCATAGCTTTTGCTTTAGGGCTGGCATGCTTGGTTTATTTAATCGGTGCTGGAATTCCGTTAATTTTGATGCCTATGAAAATGTATTCGGGCATTGATGTTTTTGTACTATTGAGTATACCGGGATTTATAATCGCCGGAAATCTTATGAATCAGGGTGGGTTGACTGAAAAGATAATCTCGTTCTGCAATCATTTGATGGGTCATATTCGAGGTGGACTTTCGCTAGTGAATATTGGAGCCTCAATGTTGTTCGCAGGTATTTCGGGCACCGCAATTTCCGATACGGCAAGTATGGGTTCGGTGATGATTCCGGCAATGAAAAAGGAAGGCTACGATGCAGATTTTTCATGTGCCGTAACCGCGGCATCCTCAACGGTTGGGCCAATTATTCCACCTAGTGTGCCCATGATTATTGCGGCTACTTTAAGCGGACTTTCCGTTGGGAAGTTATTCTTGGCGGGAGCCATTCCAGGATTGTTATTGGGAGTTGGCTTGATGGTCGTGGCCTATTTCATTGCTCGAAAAAAGAATTATCCCAAGCATCCCAAAAGCAGTTTTGGCCAGGTTGCTCGCGGTTTTGTAGATACATTCTGGTCATTATTAATGACCTTTATCATTCTCTTCGGAATTATTGGGGGCATCTTTACCCCAACGGAAGCTTCGATTGTGGCAGTTTTGTATGCTTTGGTAGTGGGTCGTTTCGTTTATAAAAAGTTGAACTTTAAGAATGTGCAGGTTGTGATTCTCGATTCGATGAAGACTTCCGCATCATTAATGGTTTTGGTCGGCTTCGCGAATTTATTTGGATATATTTTAATTACAGAACATATTCCACAAACGATATCCAGTGAGATACTGGGTTTTAGCTCTAACAAGTATGTCGTTCTTTTGTTGATTAATCTGTTACTAATAGCTGTCGGCACTTTTATGGAAACCATTGCTGCATTACTAATTCTGTTTCCAATTTTATTGAAAGTTGCAATTGCTGTAGATGTTGACCCTATTCATTTCGCTGTAATTGCTGTATTGAACTTGATTATAGGTCTAACAACACCACCAGTTGGAGTTTGCCTTTTCGTGGCATCAAGTATCGGAAAAGTTTCCATTGGAAAGGTTAGTAAAGCTGGCTTTCCATTTTTATTGGTGAGTTTGGGAGTATTGGTTTTAGTTACTTTAATTCCTGAAATATCGCTTTGGCTTCCTGGTTTGTTCACGGATTAGTCTGTCTTGAGGTTTCCTTCAAAATCAATTTCCATAGAAAACGGATTAAAGATTTGATCCGTGATAATACTCACCTTTCTCCGATTTAGTGGAGCTTTTACATCAAAGGGTTTTGTTTTGTAAAAATCAAACCAATCTTTAACAAGTCCTGAATAGGAAGCAAACCCGTCTAATTCGTTCATTACGGCATGAAGAAATTCAAGCGTAATCGCCTTACCTGAGGCAGGAATTTTTTCAAGTTCAGGATAATAGGGTAACATCCCTGATTTCCATTCATATTCCGAAACGATTCGTTCTGGATAAAACCAAGTTTGATTGGCCCATTTATAGGGAACCCCAAAACCTTTTAACACTCCAGCCGCCCCGATACGCTGCATTTCTGCAAAACCGTCATCCTCTTTTTTAACATCGATAAAGGGCATCAAATACGCATTGCTTTCAAGCAACGCGTTTTGAACTTTACGAACAGAAACTTCAGAGGGTTTTTTATCTTCTTTTACGGACATTGCTGCCAAAGTGCCTGCAGCTTGACCAATACCTAATACTACTGGCTGAAGTCTGGTGGCTCCGTTTACGATATTCGATACACTGATATTTTTTTCAGCAACTATGAAATTTTCTACTTTTTCCGGAATCAAACTCCCGAGAGGTATATTGTAACTTGGTACCTTGATATTTATAAATTCGATTTCAGGCGCATCAGGATTTTTATCGTGGTGGTGGTCGATGGGATAATCTCCTACTGCGACTCCTGTTTTATAGAGGTCGAAATCATAAGGTTTTTCGAGATGGTCTACGGTCAAAAATGTTTTGCCCTTAATTCTTCGTGCTTCACGGTCATAGGGAATCATCGGAAAATTATCTTTGGTCGGAAACTCCTCGGCTACCCTTAGGTTTTTGAACCCGAGTTCGTTTTGAATATAATAGACGAATCCTTGTGTAAAGGCTTTGGCCTCTTTTAATTTTTCTTTTCTTTTGCTTGCATTCAGTTCAGGCCAATTCAGATAAAAATCATTGCCGCAATTGGGCCAATTCATCATGTACTTGTTGTTGGGTAGTTTACCATAATTCAGCATTTGCTGACAATTGGAAACTGCATTAAACATTTCCCCGTTTTCTCTTTTACAAGCACATTCATAAGCTTTAGGGTCGTAATTCTTAGGTTTTTTCACCAAACCCTTTTTGTCATTCCCGCGAAGGCGGGAATCTCCTGAAACATCTTTTAGGATTAGTACATAAGTCAAGTCTTGAACTATGGAATTCCCAGTCTCCGGAGCTTCTTTTTCGCCAGTATCTGATTGGGAATCCATCCCGAGACGAAAATCAGCTCCAACAAGGGGAAGCAATTCTCCGATTTCCGTTGCATCCATTAGAAGTTTTGCTCTGGTAGTATAGGTCTTTCCCTTTTGTTTGTAGGTAACGGACCAACCGTCTCCGTCGTTATCTATATTTGTATACATGGCATTAAAAGCAATGTCCAGATTGGGAATGGTAGCCATTTCCTGAAGTATTTGATTGCCTACAGAAGGTTCAAACAGCGTATGACTCACCCAACCTGTGGCCAAAGCTTCTGCATCGCCATAATGGTCTCGCAGTTTTTGGCGAAACTCTCCCCAAATTCCAGATGGCATTTCATGGTTGCCATCTATTGCTGATACTCCGGCTGAAGTCAACATTCCACCGAGCCATGGCGTAGCCTCTATGATTTGAACCTTGGCGCCCATTCGCGCTGATTGAATGCCAGCTGAGGTTCCGCCAGCACCACCTCCAATAATCAAAATGTCTACTTCCTTCTGAGCCGAAACAGTATAGATTATCAAAAGAGTGAGAAAAGAGAAATATAGCTTTTTCATCTTTCTGTTTTTTCGAGTGTTTTCCAAACTTCCAACAATGCTCTTGGAACATGAAAACAACCTTTCCATTTACCTCCTTTGAGGTTCAAACTGACCTCTCCTTGCCGATTGAGATATCCGTACCATTCGCCACCGTTTGCTTTGTCTCGAAAGTGATTCCACGAGTAGTCGTGTACTATTTTAAACCACTCTGCTGCTTTGGGATTTTGGTTGTATGCGTAAATCTTAGCCAGAGCTACAAGAGTTTCCAAATGCACCCACCAGAGTTTCTGGTCATGTTCTAGTTGTTGTGGGGGATGACCCTTGATATCCATGAAATAGAAGATACCTCCGTATTTTTCGTCCCAACCGTGATCCAATTGTTGAAACATGATTTTTTCTGCTTTTTCAACTAATTCAGAATCATTTTTTCGAATACCCAGATTCATAATAAACCACATGGCTTCGATAGCATGACCCGGATTTAACAAACGACCTTCAAAATTATCAACGAATTCCCCTTGGGCAGAAACATTTTCTAAAACGAGTCCACTTTTCTTATCGTAAAAGGTATTCATGACCAAATCTATAACGGAGTCGGTTACCTCGGAAACCCTTTCAGAACCTAATAAGGGTTCCAATTCCAAAGAAAGATTACAAAGAATCATGGGTAGTGCGAAGTTTTGAAGATTTCGACTTTTGGGATACACTTTGTTGTACTTCCCTTTCGGATTGTTCTGCCTTCTCAGAATATTTTCAAAAGTGGATTTTGCAATTTCTGCATACTCACTTTTCGGATCAATTTCATTTAGTTTCCCAAAGGCCATGGCTGCAAAACAGTCCGAAAAAATGTTATACGGTTGTACTAAAGGTTGTCCTTGTTGGTTTAAAGAAAAGTACCAGTCTCCATTTGTATCTCGGCCATACTTTTTTAAAAAATCTGCGCCCAATAAAGCTATTTTTTTCCAACTTTCTTTTTTTTGTACCAATTGGTATAGCAATGAGAAGAGCCATGTTTGTCGTGCTTGCAACCAAATAAACTTATCGGTATCATAAATTTCACCCTTTTCAGTAAGACATGTAAAATAGCCACCATATTCTTTGTCTAGGGAATATTTTTCCCAAAAGGGAATGACCTCATTGAGCAATTCGTTTCCGTATATTTCAGCGTATTTTTTCATTTTGAAAAGTGCTCCATATATCTATTGTACAAATGTCCTGCCTGCGGATAAGCCGACAGTGGACTCATAAAATGTGAAAATTCAAACGTAATCGCCTTTTCACAACCTGCACGTTTAGCAGCCTCAAGTTTGAACAATAGTTTTTCCCATTTAATGGGAAGAAATTTTATCGGCATGTCGCGGTCAAACGATTCGGAATTTGTCCAAGATATGAGTCCATGTGTATCTGCTAAGGCTTTGTTCAATCTCAGATAATCTTCTAAATCTCCATAAGCCACATGACCATCTTGAAAGGCGACCATATCTACGCTTTCTTTGATGCCATCAAAAATCTCATTCCATTCTTTTTCGTGTTCATTTAGCGAGACCGATGCATCTTTTGTGACTTGATTTGTAGAAGCCAAAACGGCTTTTTTCCCATCTATCCATGGGGAAATTAGAACGGGCAAGCCATCACTGACAGCTTTGCACTGATTCCCTAATTTGGTGATGGAATCTATTGCCCATTTGGTCTTTCTACTTAACTCCAAGCTTAAATACCATCCGCCAAAACTCTTGTAATGACCATAGATTTTGTAAACCTCTTCAATAACATGAAGATTGACATCGATTTCATGCCGCATATCTCCTGTCTCCCAATATTTACCACTATCATATGTGCCGAAATAGAATGTCATACCATATTTGTTTGACAATTCTAGATAGAGCTTCACCAAGTCAACAGGAGGTTCAAAACAACCTTGTTGATTTAACAAATACAACGAGGGGTACGTCAGAAACCTTTGATATCCGGAACGAATCAAAATTACGGTATCGATACCCATCTTTTTCATGTGGGCAAAATCGGCATCCCACTCTTTGGCACCCCAATTTTGATGTGGTATATCGTGGCTGATTTCGTCTAGAAAGGTTCCTGTTATTTGCATTTAGTTCTCAATTTCTTTCAAATTATCCCACCAATATTTTTTCAACAGTACACTCGTAAGAATCAAAATACCGCTCCAGATAACCATTTCGGTATTCTGTCGTAGCATAAAATACATAGGTATAACCACTTGTGCCATCTGCCAGACAATTCCGACGATGATGTTGAATGTATCGCGTTTGAAATCTAAGTTAGGAACAAAGCTGGAATCTTCTGCCATAACCTCCTTTTTTATCGGCCCCCAGAACCCCCAAGGGTTGGTTTGTTTATAGAACCGTTTCACCTGTTCTTTGTTGGGCAACGGTTCCAAGAAAGTTCCAATAATGCATCCTAAGAAAGCGAAGGCAAAAATCAATGGGAATACAAAAATGTCGACGTAGTTCGGGAAGAAGATAAACTTTACTGTAGAACCTATTAATCCGAAGAGCATCCCCCAGAAATAACCATTTCCTGAAAAGCGCCACCATATCCATTTTAAAACATTGGCTGCAACATATCCGCCATAAAGTGAGGAACTCAACCAGAGAATCAATGTATTCAAGGAACCTGCATTGAACCCGAAGATGATACCAACCATCACCAAAACCAAAGAATAGATAATACTCAATTTTACCAACTTTTTATCGGGAGCACCGGGATTGATATATTTCTTATAAATATCATTAACGATATAGGCTGGAGCGGAATTGACAAAAGCAGCGAATGTACCCATAAAGGCGGCAAGAAAACCTGCCAACATTAGACCTTTTAATCCTACCGGAAGAAACTTGTTGATAGCCATCGGTAGTACCTGCTCAAAGTCGATGGCATCACCCATTGCGGTTAATTCGGGGCCAAGGAAGACCAGTGCTAAAAGGGCAAAACCGATAATCATAAAATAACGGGGAAGGTATAAGACACAAACAGTTAAAAAACTCATTTTTGCTGCCTCAGCAGGAGTTCGTGTGGCTAGAACCCGTTGCATGTCATAGCTGGGTACGGGCCCTGCAATCGAAGCAAAAACACCTTTGAGAACCATCATAATAAATAGTAAACCGAATAGGTCAAATCCGTCAGAGGCTATTTTTTCGTTTACTTGGGGAAAGGCCGAATTGCTCCAATCCAAATCAAGATTCCAACTGAACGAAAGTTTATCCCATGTTTCAGGAACCACCGTGGCAATCTGTTCCGGAGTGACCATGGTATACGCCACAATTCCCACTCCAATACAGGCAATGGTCATAATAACGAACTGCATTACTTCTGTAGCCACCACACTATGCATTCCTCCTTTGACGGTATACAAAGAAGTCAGTCCACAAACAATCAAAGCATAGCTTCGGGCCGATGAAACTTTATAACCTAGGAATTCAAAAGCCATATCCCAAGGGAGAATAGCGGTGCAGTATTTTCCGATTCCTTCGAAGAAGTAAGCTATAAATCCTAGAACACTGATTACGGCAAAAATAACGATGATAATATGAGAGAGTTTGGCCCCTTTTCCATCCCCGAAACGGAAGGTTATCCATTCTGCACCCGTCATGACATTGGAACGCCGCATCCAAATGGCGAGATAGACGAAGACAAAAACCTGATTCCATACAGGCCAAAGCCACGGAAGCCAAGCACTTTTCAACCCATAGACAAAAAGAATACCAACACTCCACATCGTTCCCGAAATATCGAACATTCCGGAAGCATTACTTAGGCCGAGATAGTACCATGGTAATTCATTGCCTCCAAGGAAATAGGACTCTAGATTTTTCGATGACTTTTTGGAAAGGTAAAAACCGAGGGCAAGTACACCGACGACATAGGCAATTACAATTCCGATATCCCAAGGGGAGAGGGTCATTTGGTTCTCTTGGATTTAGAACCTTAAGATAGTTAAGATTTGCACAATGATAAAGTACAAGTTGAATTAGTTGGGACTAATTTTTACCAATAACTAAAAAATTCTATTTTAGCTTTTCCATCATTTTTTGGCCCCGTAGTTCAATGGATAGAATAGAAGTTTCCTAAACTTTAGATGCAAGTTCGATTCTTGCCGGGGCTACTCTTCATTTTTTCTAAGAAATTGCTGGAAATACCGACTAGGTTATCTGTGGCGCTTTAAGTGTTGAAGACCTTTTCTTCTTTGCAATGACTATTCTTAATTTAATTTTTCAATTATAAATTTTGCCAGCTCTTCATGAGCTCGAACACCAAAGTGCAAAACATCTATTTTATCTCGCACAGATCCAGCCGCGTAGATTCCAAAGTCATCTTCGTTTAAAATATATGAGGCATCAATACATTTCACATTTTTTTGCTCACAGTACTGCTTAACTGCATTTACAAGATTTTCATATTCTGCTTTTTGAGGGTAGGCTGATTTTTTATCAGTGTGCCAGAATGGGGTGAGCAACAAATACTTATTTTCGGCCTGATTAGACGATAAATAATCGATTACGGAAAAGATATTTTCTCGTATTTTAACCCATTCTTCCTCGCTATATGTATACGAGGTATCTTGTCTTTCTGTTAGTTCAATTTCTGCACTAGGGTTGGGTATAATATTTTCACTTTTTATACCATCAATAATTGGAAAAGCTTTTATATCATCAAACCAAACGGTTCCTTTCCCCTCAAAAAACATTAAAACAGGTTTTATGGTTTTAACCTTTTTATCAAAAGTCACCGTGGTCTTTACTTGCTCCCAATCATGCGTTCCATTTTCGAATATTAAATTATCGAGATACCACTGCTTGGTATCATCTATAAATGTTATTTGATAATCTATTGCGTATAGTCCTGTTTTACTAACAGTAACACTATCTGATTTACTCCATCCCTCGAATTCAAAAGTTTCTGTTGGTATTTCTAAAGAGATTGGGGTGCCCAACCATCTGGCCCTTTTACCTTCCGCATTGACTATTTTTAGCGAGCGTTTCCCTGTTTTGTAGACCTTATTGTCCCAGCCAAATCTATTGTCCAAATCTTGGTGTAGGGTCAACCAATAGTCTGCTATTGAAGAGGTTGGAACTTCATTTGTGTTATCTAATGAATCATTGGTTGGGTTTATAGCCTTTTCGAATTCATCATTTAGCCATTGTTTAATTCCTGTTCTTTTGGAGTAAATCGTCAAGCTTTTATCAATGGTATTTTCAATTCTCTCAGTAATTTTCTGATTTACATTTAAAGGAAAAAGTAAATCATTTTCGGCATATTCTAAATCTTCAACAAGGTTCGGACGATTGGTAAATTTCTGATTTTCGATAGTAGTAACACCTAGTCTGATTTTATCTAAGAGGCAATCCCATGGCGTAACGGATATCAAAACATTTTCAGGTTTCAACACCTCGGATGCTTTCTTAGATACAATTAACTTTTCGGGGTTGCTCATTCCTCCTAAGGACAAATTATAAACTTGAAATCGACCATTGGAAAATTTTTCGAACTTTTTGGTAACTAAACTTTCATACGAAACTGAAGTGTTCTCACCTTGAATAACACGAAGTTGTGAAGATCCAACGAACAAGAATTTTTCTTTATTCGAATACTTAAGATGCTTAAAAACCCTTTCTAATTCCTTACCGCTAGTTGGATCGAAAGTAACATCATTTCTTACAATTAAAGTATCTAAAAAATCACTAGAAGTACCTGCCATTTCTTTTACTCCGTCATTAATGGCTAAATAGCCTTTGATATTCTCGTCTTTATAAAAGAAGGTTTTTGTTAGAGATGCTAGGACAACAAATAGGACTACAGCCACCGAAATTTGAATTAAGAATAATTTGTGTGCCTTCTTCATGGTTGTTAGAATTGAAAATAGATAAAGGCCTGATTGTCATCTTGACCAAATAGTAATACAATAAACATTGCTAAACCCCAAATAGCCGCTTGTATATATGGATTACTAAAAACGTGATTTTTATTCTGTTCAATTTTATTAAAGAATCTAACGCCGAAGTAATGAGCAATAACCATTATTAGCAGAAGTAACAAAAACTCGATGGGGATTTGATAGTCAATAGATTTCTTGAAAAGGAACATATTTTTGATAATGCTCCAAGAGTCGCTAAAGGTTTGAGCCCTAAAAAATACCCAGGTTGCAGATACAAAAACCATTGTAACAGCCCAAGATGCAAGTCGGTAAACTGATGAGGCTAAATTTCCAAACTGAAATTTGGCTGAAACATGGGTTTTATACAATTTATGTGCGATCAACGCGAGACCATGTAACCCACCCCATACTACAAAATTCCAACTGGCACCATGCCAAAGACCACCTAACAACATTGTTATCATTAGATTTCTATAATACGTCTGTTCCTTGCCCCTGCTACCTCCCAAAGGAATAAATAAGTAATCTCGAAGCCAAGTAGATAAACTAATGTGCCATTTTCTCCAAAAATCGGTAACGTTTGAGGCTGTATATGGCATATTGAAGTTCTCCATTAACTTGAATCCAAATAAAGCAGCAACGCCAATCGCCATATCAGAATAGCCCGAGAAATCACAGTAAATCTGAATAGAGTATGCCATGACTCCTACCCATGTAGACAAAGTACCATATTGAGATGGGTCTGAAAAAAGAGCATCTGAAATTGGAGCAATATTATCAGCGATTAGGACCTTTTTGACAAGGCCCATTATAAAATAGTTTGCAGCTAATTGAAAATTAATATCTGTAAAAAATGTATTCTTTTTTAATTGTGGAATGAAGTCCCTAGCTCTGACAATAGGGCCAGCAACTAATTGAGGGAAAAATGAAATATACAATGAAAACTCAAAAATGTTCTTGGAGGGTTTCATTTTGCCATAAAAGATGTCTATTGTATAACATAAAGACTGAAAAGTGTAAAACGAAATCCCAACTGGTAAAACAATGTCTAGAAAGAAGTTGGTTCCACCATTTTCAGAAACAATTCCTGAAATTTGGTTTATGGAATCCAAGAAGAAGTTGGTGTATTTGAAATAAGCTAAAAAACCAAGATTTACGACTAAACTTATAATTAATAGAAACCTCTTTTTCCGTTGTGATTTTGTCGCATGGATTTCTTTTCCTGCATAAAAATCTACAAGGGTAGAAAAGAGGATTAATACAATGAAAGTTGGATTCCAGGACATGTAAAAGTAGTATGATGCCAAAAGCAAAAACAATATTCTTGCTTTAAGCCTTTTACTCTCGTCCTTTACTAATCCCAATAATCCCCAGTAAACCGAAAAAATTATGACAACAAAGAATAAAAATATTGTAGTTGAAAAAATCATTTAATCAAGTTATGGGAAGGTCTAAATACAAAATAATCATATGCTATCTATTTAAGTCTTCGGACGAATTATAAATATAGATTCCATTTTGACTAATTTTTTTGGAAGTGTAATAAATCTGTTTGGTCCAATTATCATATCACTTTTAATTCAATTGATTTTAAGCATTTGTGAATTGTATAAACCCCAAAATCAACCTATAGAGATTAGATAAAAAATAAAATTACTCTTTTGTATTTACACTATGGTAAGAAAAATTATTAAATAGTTCATTGGTCATCAATATAAAACCTCCTTGAGTGAAAAGTATTTTCAATGTTCTTAGTGATTTTGGAATACTCAATGACGATACCTACATTTAGTTCATGGATAGTATCAAAATAGGCATTATCGGAATGGGCAGGATTGGCAAGATTCACTTGGAAAACTTAAGTACAAGAATCGATTGGGTCGAGGTTGTTGCAGTGGTAAATCCCTCGAAAAAAGGCCAAGATTATGCATTAAAGTTTGGTGTAAAAATTATGTCTGACGATATCAATGTCATTTTGGAAAATTCTGAAATCGATGCAGTTCTAATTTGCTCCCCAAGTGATACACATGCTGAATACGCTATTCGGTTAGCTGGGGCCGGGAAAGCAATTTTCTGCGAAAAGCCGATTGACTTGTCCCTAAAAAAGGCAAAGGAGGTTGTAGCCAAGGTCAAAGAAAAGAATGTGTCAATGATGGTTGCATTCAACAGAAGATTCGACCCTGATTTCGCCAAGATCAAAAGGGAAGTGGGCAATGGAAAGATTGGAAATATCCAAAATCTACATATAATAAGTCGAGACCCCGCACCGCCAACAATCGACTATATTAGACAATCTGGAGGATTGTTTAAAGACATGACTATTCATGACCTAGATATGGCTCGATTTATCATGGGTTGCGAAGTAACTGAAATTTTTGCTACCGGAAGTTGTATGGTCGACTCAGCAATAGGAGAGACCGGTGATATTGATACCGCAACCGTGCTTTTACGTTTTGAAAATGGGGCTACAGCGGTAATTGAGAATAGCAGAAAATCAGTTTATGGTTACGATCAACGGTTGGAGGTGTTCGGTTCGAAAGGAATGTTACAGGTCAAGAACCCATTGATGACAAACGTAACCAAATCCGATGCCCAGGGATCTCATTCAGATGTGAATCTGAACTTCTTCGTTGATAGATATAAAGTATCTTATTTAAACGAGATGCAAAGTTTCGTAAAGGCCTTAATTAACGAATATCCCGTGCCTATAAGTGGTGAAGACGGTATTAAATCCATCGTTTTAGCAGATGCCGCGTATACTTCTATGCGAGAAAATCGACCTATCAAATTGGAGTGATGCCTACTTTCGTTTTGCCCAAATTTCATACATGGGCTCTCCTTTGCTATTCTTTCCGGTATGATGCCAGTCGTCTCCTGTGATTTCATAATCAAACTTTAGGCTTGCACCAACACGAGAATTATCTCTTGAGAAATACTCTATAATTTCGGTGTAAACGCCATCTTTAGATGAGTAGCTTCCACCTCCCGTTCCTGAAAATTTAAAAGTTTCTGTCTGATAGGCAATCCATTGAAAGCGTCCATTCATTAAAAATTTCAATGTTTTCCTTGCCCGAGATTCTCCGCGTCTTTCTTGACCTTCATCTGGTCCACGAGTAGCAAATAACCAAGCTCCATCCAAATCTTGAGTATTTGATTCTTGCGGTACAAATACCATTTTTGAGGCTCCTTCCAAAACTAAATTATTACCATCAAGTTGCATTGGAATATCCAAAGTCCTCAAAGAATCTTTTTGGTAGTCCGAATTGAACTCTAACTTGAGTTTTAGCATGTTTTCTTCAGTAGAATAAAACCCACCTAGGGTTTTTATGAATTTTGCTGGGGATTTTTCATAGACTGAATGAATCAGGTAGTTTTCGGCAACTTTCAATTCGTGGTGCACATTCCCATTTTCAAAAAGATATACGCCTTGATTCATCTGCGCAAAAAGACTTGTGCTTGTGATGAAAAGAACTAATAGCAGAATACATTTAAAAATTCTTGGACGTTTCATAATAGTGATATTTAAAACTAAATATACTGAATAACAGGATATTAAAAAGCCCTTAAACGGTAGAATTTGTTATTTGGAAAGATTTTTTAACATGTCTTGAGTAGTTTTCTCCAGATTAAATACAGACTTCCACCCCCAATCTTTTCGTGCCTCTGAATCATCAATACTACTAGGCCATGAATCGGCGATGGCTTGACGAGAGTCTGGTTCGTAGGTCATCTTGAATTCTGGAATTTGGGTTGCTATGCTTTGAGCAACCTCCGAAGGAGTAAAACTCATTGCTGCTACATTATAGGCAGAGCGCACTTTTATTTTACCAGAATCGCTTTCCATCAATTCCAGGGTAGCGCGGATAGCATCATCCATAAACATCATGGGTAGAGAAGTATCTTCGCTTAAAAAACAGGTATAGGTCTTCTCTGCAAGTGCTTTATGGTAGATTTCTACAGCATAATCGGTTGTTCCACCACCGGGCATCGTTTTCCAACTAATTAATCCGGGGTAACGAATACTCCGCACATCGACTCCAAATTTATTATGATAGTATTCGCACCATCGTTCACCAGATTGTTTGCTAATACCGTAAACCGTACTAGGTGCCATAATAGTGTTTTGCGGAGTGTTTTCTTTGGGAGTTTTCGGACCAAAAACGGCGATACTAGAAGGCCAAAAGATTTTGGAAATCTTCTTTTCCTTTGCTAGATTCAACACGTTAAAAAGCGAATTCATATTGAGGTTCCAGGCACGCATTGGAAACTTTTCTGCGGTTGCACTTAGCATGGCGGCCATAAGATAAACTTCATCTATTTCATAGTAGGCGACTACTTCTTCAAGTGCGTCATAATCAGTGGCATCCAAAAGTTCGAAAGGGCCTGAATCCATAAGGTTGTCATGGCCCTCCCTAATATCACTGGCTATTACAATATCCCTTCCATGTTTTTCACGTAGGGTAAAGGTAAGCTCGGTTCCAATTTGTCCGCAGGCGCCAATTATAAGAATATTTTTTTGCATTAAATTCGAGTTAAATGAATTCGCGTATAAAGATACCGTTTATTAAAATTTGTACATTCGCCGAATGAGTAAAACATTCGTCTTTGGTATTTTTTTACTGCTTTTAGTTTCCTGCAAGGGCGATAAGGACAAATCGATAGCAGAGGATACTTCGTCTTATGAAATCCTTACCGAAGATTGGCCAAAGAAAACTAGTCCTAACTCTAAAACGGCTGAAATAATAAAAGACTGGGAAGAATTCAATGCGCTTCAAATTGGATTAGATGCCATATACAAAGTTGGCAATACAGAAGATTTGAGTTTGGTTTTGGAGGACCTAATTGAAAAACAAAAGGCACTTGAAGAATCAACGTATCCAGAAGCTTTTGATAAACCGCAAATAAAGAGTAGACAAAAAGTCTTTCATACCTTCATTTTAAAGACAAAAGGAGATTTGATTTATAGAATTGACTCGAAAATATCAGTTTTAGAAATGATTGAAGCACACAATGCAATGCTTAATCAAATGAATTCTATTACAAATAATACTTTGGACTTAAAGACTCTTTTGGAAGAAGAATAGAAGTTTATAGATTTATGTTGATAGTTCCTCTCAAACGAGCGACTAAATTTCTAGTTATGTCGAAGTCATTTTTGTTTATTCCTGATATTTCTGGTTTTACGAAGTTCATTCAAACTACCGAAGTAGAACACAGCCAACACGTTATAGCTGAGTTATTGGAAGTATTAATAGCGGCCAACACCCAAGATTTAGAACTTGCCGAGATTGAGGGTGACGCCCTCTTCTTCTATAAGGAAGGTGAGATACCATCGCAGGAAAGATTGTTGGCCCAGATTGAGACTATGTTTACAGCTTTTTATAGTCACTTGAAACTTTTAGAAACGAACCGAATATGCCCTTGTAATGCTTGTGCCTCAGCACCCAATTTACAACTGAAAATTGTGGCACACTGCGGAGATTTACAATTCATAGAGGTACAAGGAAATCGTAAACCCTTTGGAAAACATGTTATTGAGGCACATAGATTGCTTAAAAATTCCGTAGATAGTGAAAATTATGCCTTGATAAGCAAAGAATTGGCTAGTACAATAGAACTGCCCATATACTACTGGAGTAAACTTTATAGGTTTAAAGAAGGAAAGGATATCTACGATGAAAAAGAAGTAGAATATATTTATTCGGTAATCGACCAGGGCAAACTAAAGCTAAATACTTTTTTACAAGGGAAAAAGGTAAGCTTTGATAAACCACCTCAATTTGTCTTTGAAAAAGAATTTCCTATTTCCGCACGAAGTCTAATGGAGTATATCACAAATTATACTTATCGACATCATTGGGCTAAAGGGGTTGATAAATTCGAATATAACGAGAATGAGGTAACCAGAGTTGGCTCGGAGCACGTGTGCGTGATAAATGGCAAACATTTGAATTTTATTGCAGTTACCAAAGATGTATGTAAAGGTCAGTTTGTTTACGGTGAGATGACTTCAAGTCCACCCCCTGTTGATAAATTGTATCAGTTTTATATTGTGACCCCTACTTCAGAAGCTTCCTGTAAATTAAAACTAGAAACCTATTGGGAGGCTAAGTCCCCTTTGAAAAAACTTGCAATGACGCTATTGATAAAAAAGATATTTAGAAAAAACACCCAAAGTGCCCTAAATAATCTGGCTCAATTTACTGCAGAGCAATTATCTGCCTAGCCCTAAGCTTTATCGTCTAGATAGGATTCTAAATTGCCGATTGCATTATCCCAGAATTTCTCATAAAATTTGAGCCATTTATTAACTTCCATTAGAGGTTCAGCATTTGCATAACAAAAACGTTCTCGCCCTTTGTTGCTAATATGAATCAAGCCTGCTTCTTCCAAAGTCTTTATATGTTTGGTAACCCCTTGGCGGCTTATATCAAACAGATTGGAAATTTGAGTGATAGGCAATGCCGTTGACGCCACTACCAGCGCATGAAAAATTTCACGTCTGGTAGGGTCGGCTATAGCTTTTAATATTCTGGTGATTTTATCCTGCATGTACTTCTTCCATTAGATATTTGGAAAGCTCGGAAACACAATTGTCCCATCCTCCATTAAAACCGGTAAACATTTGAACCGCTGTATCTCCGGAATAATTTGATATACCAGAATGCTCTAGGTAAAGTGAGGTGCCCTCGGCAGTTTCTTTCAACATCCATTTTACCAAAGTTTCTACATTGGTATTTTGAACAACCCAGGTATATATCAGAGTATAGGGGTTCGCCTCTTTTACTACTCCGTTAATTTCAGTACAGTTTTCCCCTTCGCTTTTAAATGAGTAGGAATAACCCTTTTCAGCCTTAAAATCAGCCTTTATAAACCAATTTGATATTTCAACTTCTTTCGAGATAGCATCCCAGACTTTGTCAATGGAGTGATTGAAAATGTGCTCTTTAATAATAACATCTTTCATGATTGTAAATTTTATGATTAATACGCAACTACATGGTTGCAAATATAAACAATAAAATTATATACGCAACATTTTGGTTGCTTTTACTTGTTATATTATTATAGGCTTTTAAACAAAAAAAGCCGACCCATCGAGCCGGCTTTTTTTGTTATTATACATGGCGTTAGTTCTTCGTTTCAGCAGCTGGTTGCTCCTTTTTTGTGGTAAGTGCTTGCTTGCTTAAGCTGGCCAAATTGAAATTAGGGTCAACTTTTAGGGCTTCGTCAATAAGCGCTATCGCTGCATCAATATCTTTGTCCTTATTGAATTGCATGAGTCCTTTTAAGTGAAGGAACGCTGCTTTTAACGATGCTTCATAGGGTTGCTGTCTTTCGTAAAAAGCATGTTTCATATCATCCTTTGAATTGGCCAATCCATATTCGATATTAGTTGCTGCTCCGGAAATATCCCCGGTCTGAATTTTTAAATCTGCCAATTCATAGGCCAAATACGGATTTTGATTTCTGGTGAACAAAACTTCAAAGTGCTCAAGGGCCCTTTTAGGCTGATTCAAAGCTTTTAATGAAATGGCTTTAACCTGAACAGAAAGGTCTGAATCACCTTCATTTTTTTCAATTCCAATGGTATTCAAGGCCTGTATGTGCTGATTGTTGTTCGCATATACATAGGCCAAAGTATCTCTTCGTTCTTGTGAAGGTGCTATTACATTTAAATGGGTCATGGCATTGATTACCCCACTTACATCTCCCTGCAAGCGCATTTCTTTGTAAAATGCTTCATAATGCTTTTGTAATTCGGTTTTGGTTTGCGCCGTACCTAAAAACCCAATGGCCGTGACCAACACTAAAATAACTCTCTTCATCGTATTCTGGTTTTATTAATTTTGGTGCGCTAAACTATAAAATTTATTCGTAGCAAGCTGTTAATAAAACCTTTAAAGAATTAGGATCTCGGTATAAAGCAAAAAAAATGCCCTTAATGGGCATCTCTTTTATATTGGTTTGGGGTTTTTATTTCCTAAGCCGTCATTAGTGGCCGGTTCTTATTGGTGTAAGAATTTAATAAACTTGCATAAAACGCAAGACTTTTGTTATCATAATCTATGCATGACTTTAAGAAATCACGTAGATTTCTGAACCATAGATTAACATGTAAGGTTGGCATATAAAGATTGACCTTTTTGGGGTCATAATCTTTATCATCCATTACAAGTTCCATTTCCACCCTTCTGCGGTGGTAATCAATCGAAACATCCGCTGCGTTGTAATGCTTTTTTAAAATTGCAACATGCAAAGTTTCGTAGTCTGAAGCAACTTTTTGCTGGGGACAACTTTGGGCAATCAAATCTTCCATTTCCATTAGAATTCGCCCTTTTAAATTTGAATTTTCCATGGCAAAACGTTTTAATTATACAATAAAGTTACGCGTTAATCGATGAAAAGGACGTTGTATTAACAGGAAAACGGAGACTTTGTTGTGAAATGTTAAATTTCTGATGTGTACGAAGACTATAACGTTGTAGTAAAATCGAATTTTTTAACATTTATTAGCACTTTTGAGTGCACTTTTTTGCCTTTTTTGGTATTATTGACTTTATAATCAGGGACTTGCAGTCCTTTCTTTTTAGCTTCTGAACTATAGTACCTTTGTTTGGAAAGATGCTCAGGATAGACGCCATTCAAGACTTCATTCCACCAAGAATTGGTTAGTACAGACTTGATAATTCGAATACAGTCGTTTAAATGTATCAGATTTATGGGATGATTCCCATTGGATAAATTTTGTCTTCCGGAAAGCTTGGTAATAGGGTGCCGATTTGGGCCAATTAATCCCCCAAAACGAACGATTGTTGTATCTATATCTTTATCATTTCGAAAGATATTTTCAGCAGCTAAAAGTTGTTTCCCCGATTCTGAAGAGGGTTGGGGAATGGTTTCTTCAGTTACGTCGCCATCCACATCACCATAAACGGATGTACTACTCACAAATACTATCTTTTGTATAGAAGACTTTTTGACTTCCGTATGGAGCAATTGCATTTTTTTAACATAGTTTTCTTTGTTTTGACCTCTTAGTTTAGGTGGAACGTTAACAATTAGTACACCAACATCCTGAAGAAATCCTGAAACATCTCCATTTATTTTCTTCTGTCTTAGAGAAATTATAAAAGGCGCTATGCCTTCTTTTTTGAGCTGTGCTAACTTTTCTTCTGATGTTGTGCTACCATGTGCTTCATATCCGTCTTGAACTAAAGAAATCGCAAGTGGAAACCCTAGCCAACCGCAACCCAATACGCCGACTCTCCTATTCAAAGCGAACAGTTTTGGTAACTAAAATGGCATCGTTTAGTATAAAAGGCATAGGAATATTGTCTTCTGGTCTGACCGGAATGCTAAACTGAGAATTGCTCAATAAATCATTAGAGGCTTCATAAATAGTGAGCTCTAAAATTGAATCCTTTGGTATACTTAGTTGTAAGTCGGTATATTCATTATTGCTTATATAATGGGTCACCAGTTTACCTCTTCGTCTGTTTTCAATGTAGTAGTCTGAAAGTTTAATTGTATTCACAATCGCAGATTCAAGAGGAGTTTCGGTGAAGACCTCAAGTCGATTTACATTCCGATTTGGCGTAATGCAAATATCTAGCAACCTACTATTTCCTATGACCGTATCACGAGTCTTTTCTACTAGCATTTGCGGTATTTCCTTGGTAGGAGCTTCCGATACATAGGTAAATCCCGAGCTGTATTTACTACTTATAGTCTTTTTTGATAGTTTTTCTGGGGATTTTTTTTCGGTTCCTATGTACTGTGCGGTCCAATCGGAAAGAGTGTTTTCATAGGTTGCCCATTTTGCTTTATTAGAATCTGCATCCAACACATATAGAAGGCTCGTAGGTTTAGGGCTGTCTTTGTCGAAACGGGAATTAAAATGTGCTGAAATCATACATCCGAAAAACAAAATAAGGCCTAAATAAGCCAATCGCCTTTTCTTTTTATAAAAACCAAAAATAGGCAACAATAACAGAAAAGTGAGCGTAGTGAAGAGTGTAGCGGCTACCATCATTTTAAGCCCAAGACCTACTGGAAACATTTTTACAAAAGGCGCATAAATGAACAATGCAGGTAAGGCCAAAAAGGTCAAGAGATACGGGTTTGGCATTTTCTGATTGAGTAGTACCATAAATGCCGATAATACTGCAAATACGGGAATTATAAAAAAGCTCGCCCCTGATAAATAGTGACTCACCAATCCACAGATTACCAACCAAAGTAGGATGGGAGCGACTAGTAGATTTGCAGTTTCTACCTTTTTAAATCGATTATACACCCAAAAACATACTGCAATTGAGAAAAGCACAAATGCCAAAATATAGGTATGTCCATTATAGGTGAAACCATGAAGTATGTCTTTGTAAGCGGGATACATCCATTTCAAAACAGTCCAACAGAAATAACCGACAGCTCCATTTATCGCTATGGCCAATAGCATGGGTAAAAATCCTTTGCCAACTTCAGTTGGATTCAAGGCTTTTCTTCGAAATCCATAAAGTAATAGGAGGATGAAACAAAGTACGGCCAAACCAAACATAGGCCATATCCATTCAAAAGGATATGAGATCAGTTTGAAAAAGGGGACATTGAAATAAATAGAATCATTCAAACTTTTCAGATTTGTCAAATCAGCTTGACTAAAATGGTCCAGTAGCGGCATCAAATAGCTGCCCTGATGTGCCATGGTTTTTTTGTCTAATCTTTCATAAGTATCTTTTGCGGTATGATAATCAAAATGGTCATCGATAAAGGCAAAATTGAAGCCTTCGATATCACCATCCTCCCGAAACACTGTTAAATCAGTATCATTTGGTAACATCTTGTAGATGCTATAGGCTAATGAATTTGCGACGGGGTACTTTGGATTCGCTTCCGTAAATTCCTTGATTAAGTTGGCATTACCGCGATTGGTTTCAATAAGCATATAGCTTGGTCCACCACTGCCCCGCGCCTCGAAATTGAGTACTAGCCCAATGTCTTTTTTCCATGGATGCTCCTTTACAAAGAGGTCAGCGCCATTTAGTCCCAATTCCTCCGAGTCTGAAATAAGAATAATAATATCGTTCTTTGGATTTGGGTTGTTGGCTAAATACGCACGAATTCCCTCTAAAATGGTAGCAACGCCGCTACCTGCATCACTTGCTCCAAAGGAAGAATGTGTACTGCTATCATAATGAGACAAAAGCATTAAGGCTTTTCCTGAGTCTGAACCTTTAATTCTTGCCAGAATGTTGATGGCTTTACTGAGATTTCCCCAATCACCGGATGTATATCCTTCTTGGATAGAAGTTTCCAGTCCCATTTTTTCGAGCTCAGAAACGATATATTCCCGGACCTCCTTATGAGCAGGAAAGCCTACTCCGTGCGGTTTTCGAGCAATTTGTTTAACATGTTCAAGAGCCCTATCAGTGGAAAAAGAAGTTTTTTCTGCAGAGGAGTCACTTGAATATACAGGCGTTAGGGAGCGAAAGCTCCAATAAATGGCAAAGACAATCAATAGAAGGGTAAATATCGCGGAAGACCTTTTCATAATGCTAATGTTGGAAATCTAAAAGTATAAAATTCCAATCGTATTTTAGAGTAAAAGAGCGGTATTACTAGGAGTAATCAGTATTTCAAAGGTCCAAAACCCTTGACGCAGTACGTCGAATAATTGTAAAAGGCATTAAATTTTTCGCTATATTTATTAATTAACCTCGTCTGTCTGCCCCGACAGCCTAAAACCTTAACGATATGGGAATCAAGAGTTTTCAAGGCCCTAGAGCCAAAACAGTTTCGAAGAAGGAGTACAATGCGCCCATATTGGTAACTGACTATATGACCAAAAAACTGGTCACATTTACCCCCGAACAATCCATCTTGGAAGTGATGGAGCAGTTTACCAAATACAATATTTCCGGTGGCCCTGTGTTAGATGGCAACGGATTCTTAGTCGGCATCATCTCGGAAGCTGATTGTATGAAGCAAATTTCTGAAAGTCGGTATTTCAACCAACCGATTCTAGATAAAAGTGTGGAGAAATTTATGACGAAAGGTGTGGAGACTATTCCACATGATATGACTATTTTTGATGCAGCTGGTGCTTTTCATAAAAATAACCGGAGAAGACTGCCGGTTATGGAAAATGGACTATTAATTGGTCAAATTAGCCGAAAAGATATTGTAGTTGCGGCGCTTAAATTAAGTGGCGCCAACTGGAAATAGTACTTTTTTTGCCCCTATAAAGGAGATTGTTCCCCTTTATTATGAATTTAATTTCCCTTAATGAGAATTTCAAGCTCTTGTTTGATTTCAGTTAGGGGAAATTTCATTTTATTTCTTTTCTTTCCTATAACAATCATATCATCTGTAATTGAAAAACGCTCTTCAGGTTTCAAATCTGGAATTTCAATACCCCTCTCCAGTAAAAAATCAAAATCTATTTTTAGCCTGCCTCCCAACCCGGTTTCTATTTCAATCACATAAATGTTGTACTTTGGGTCAGGTGCTAAGGCTTGTTTGATAATTACATGATTGTCATGCAAAACAACTTCTTCAATAGAAGCCCACCTAAGTTTTTGAGGGGAGGCATTAATATCCATATCTGTCACGAATACCCACTTGTACTTGTTTCCTTTTTTAGCGATTACACCATGATCTGTCTTTAGAATTTCGTAGGACTCATTTTTTTCCACTGGAATAAATGCCTTTGTTTTTCCTCCTTCTGATGAAAAATGGGTATCACCATAATAGATTAAAAAATCTTTTTGATCTGAGGATTCAGATTTAGCGTATGTTATTTTTTCTTGACGAATTATTTTCGAAAGTGTTCGAGCTCCCATTTCAATATAATACGTCGACGGAAGTTCAGGTTCCTCTTGCCGCCAAACCGTTTTTGGATTAAAAGTTAAGTTGAAATATTGATTTTCCTCTTGCTTTTGGGTGTTGAGCGAACTATTAATAATCCAAAACAAAGATTGGTCGGGAGTAGGTCTGAATTTTGGCAATACTTCTTTTTTCAAGTTGTAGAAGAAGTACTCATTCTCTTTCTTTCGTAGTTCGGGGAGCACGGAAACACGCTTTTTAATTGCGCAAAAACAACCGTAATTGGTAAGTGTGAATTTTTTTTTTGTTTTTCCGTCAGTCAGTTCACAATCGGCTCCACCAAAATTACTACCTATTTCATAAGAACACATTAAAATGTCTTCAATACCATCACTATTGAAATCTTCAGTAGTAATTGAATTATGTTGGGCAAATAGTTGGGCGATAAATAAAAAGAAGAATAGAAGTAGTAGGTTTTTCATAGAAAGACTATTCGCGTTTTACAATCATATAATAATCATTGTCCAAAGGTAAATAACCTAAATCGTACACAAAGTAATACGTTGTACCTTTTTTAGTGGTATAAAGGTTTGTAATAAAGTCGAAATCAAAGTTTTTATCAAGCAAACGCGTTTTTGTGGTTCTTGTTTTTCCATCTTTAAGGGTAAAACTATCTAGAACCCGGTAGTTCTTTCTTAGTCGATTGTTGATATTCCTTATTAGATTTTTAGCAGCAGGATTTACTTTATTGTGATGTGCATTTCTGCAACCATCTGAGCAGAATTTTTTGTCACTCCGGCCCATGAGTTTTCTACCACACTCTAAACACTTTTTCTTTTCGCTCATTGCTTTTTATAGTTGAACTTTACCTCTTCTGCTTTGTCGTCTTGTTCGATTAGTCCGTAGATATTGATTTCTTTATCACTTAGCTTTTCGAAAGTGAAACCTTCAAAGTAAAATCGATTGCCATCTACTTTTATTAATTTAAATCGTTGTACTTCATCTTTTTCCTCCCATCCCTTTAAATCGCCGCCAAAATGTTTCAATTCGAAAACCAAAGATTCGTTTACTTCGCGAATATGACCTAATTCGTAAAAAGTGACTTTTCCATCTGCAACATGTTTAAAAGAAAACATCATGGAGCCACCAAGTGGGGGGCTCCATATTTCTTCTGTGATTCCACCGAAAGCTTCTCCTTTCCAATGACCTTCCATCCACAAAATTTCTTCTATGGAAGCATTAGGTGAAGATTCCCCTTCATTAAGTGACATGGTGTTTTGTGCGCTGCAGGAAATTGTGAGGAGTACTAAAAATAGAAAAGCTTTCATTTTAAATGATTTACCAGTTGAACAATATACGAAATATCCGTTTTCAAACGGGTGAGGTGATTCTACATATTATTGACGTTGCTCAAGTATGCAAAACGGACACTCACTCTATTTTAATTTCATATTTACTTAAAAGGCCAGGGAGTCCATCTTTGGAAAATTTTGCGTTTTTCAATAGATTTTTTTCTGGGTCTATATTGAAGTTTTGGGCTTTTGTGAAATCTGCTTTTTGCAAATGGGTTTGACTGAAAATAGCTCTATCCAAATCGCTGGAGTCAAAATAGACATTAGTTAAATCGGTCTCGGTAAAGTCAACTTCTATCAATTTAGATTTTATAAACGATTGGTTTTTTAGCGTCAATCCATAAAAAGAGGAAAAGTTTAAAGTGCAATTCTCAAATCTGAAATCCATTAAAAAATCATTGCAATCCTCAAATTTGAGTCCCATCATTTTACAGTGGGAAAAAGTAACTTCTTTGAAAATGGTATGTGCGAGATTTACATTGCTTAAGTTGCAATCGATAAACTCGCACTCCATAAAATTTTGATTATCTAAATATCCATTTTCAAAATTACATCCCTCGAAAATGCAGTTTTCATATTCACCTTTTGGGAGTCTTGATTGGGTATAATTTTGGTTTTTAAATGTTTGGTCTAAAATCATTAGTTAGACATTATAATCGCTGGCAAATCTAGTTCCTTAAACTTTTTATTGTAAGCGTTCATCTCCTCATTTATAATAGCTTTTTGCTCATTTTCATATACTTTCCAATCTTTCTGTAAGTCGGCCCAACGCTCATTCGCGCCCTTCGTAACTTTTGGTTCTGCAGCATCAATATATCCTTTTAGATGAATCATTTGTGCATTTAACTTGTTGTTGTAGTTGATGACATCTTGAAAGGTTTTTTGTTTGGATTGTATTAGGTTCTCCTCCCAAGAAACAATACGTTTTACCAAGGCTTCTCCTTTTTCTAAAAGTGCTTTAGCATCCTCGTTGTCATTCAGGAGTTCGGCATAAGTATCCAATTGCGATTTAGCCGAACGCATATCATTGACCGATTCGTGTATGGTTTTAAGAGCACTTTCAATTTCCTCTAGAAGTTTTTGTTGCGCCACATAATCTGCTGGTTCGGCATCCACTTTTGGATTTGCCAAAACCGTGACCTCGGTTTCCGAAGAAGTTCCATCCATGGAAAGTTTTAATTTATAAGTTCCTGGTCCGACATTGGAGCCCGCATGCCCACCAAAAACGAAAACCTTATTTATGGAAGGAAGACTCTCTCTACGAAAATTCCATGTAAAACGATTGTATCCTTGCTTCGATGGAAGGACTTGTGGTTTAGACGGACCGCCAGGCCAAGTTTTAAATCCTTTTGGTTTTTTGTTAGTGTAGCTTCTCAGTAATTTATCCCCTTGAAAAACTTCTAATTTTAAGTCTAGACTATCTGCATTTTGAGCTATGTAGTAATCCAATGTTACTCCACTTTTAGGGTTTGACCCCAAACCTGGTCGAGGTTTATCACTACTTCCTCCAAAAATTAAATAGGTATCCTTAGGTCGAAATATTTGAACCATTTCTTTCGTAGTCTCTAGATTTTGAATGGCTCCCAAATCATCTAAAATCCAAAAGGAACGTCCTGCAGTGGCGGCTACTAAATCATTGTCTTGAATTATCAAATCATTGATGGGAACAACGGGGAGATTCAATTGAAATGGTTGCCAATTTAGTCCATCGTTCCATGAGATAAATAAACCTGTTTCGGTACCAGCATACAATAGCCCCTTCTTCTTTGGGTCGGCTCTAACAACTCTGGTAAACGTATGCTCGCCAGTTATTCCGTTTACGATTCGTGTCCAAGTTTGGCCGTAGTCGTTGGTTTTGAAAATATGTGACCTTAAATCCATGGACTTGTATCGCATCACAACGACATAAGCCGTAGCTGGGTCATGTGGGGAAACGTCAATACTATTTATAATTCCGTCAGGGACATTTGGTGGTGTTACATTTGCCCAGTTTTGACCCCCATCTTTTGTTACATGTAAAAGTCCGTCATCACTTCCGACCCAAAGCACCCCTTTTTCATGTTGCGATTCCACCATGTAGGTTATGGTATTGTAATTTTCGCCTCCAGCCGCTTCGTTCGTATAAGGTCCGCCACCGGGGCCATGTTTCTCGGTTTCGTTTTTGGTCAAATCAGGACTCACAACTTCCCAGCTTTGTCCTTCGTCCATAGATTTAAAAACCACATTGCCCGCATGGTAAATTGTATTTCTGTCGTGTGGAGATGTAATGACCGGAGCGTTCCAATTATACCTGTATTTGGAGTCTTTTGGAGCGATACTCAGTCCCAATTCAGGATATTCCTTAATAGGTTTTGATTCTCGGGATTTAGCATCCCATTTATCTAGGTTTCCTTGATACGTTCCACCATAAATGATTTCTGGATTGTCTGGGTCAAATGCCAAGAAAGCGCTTTCGCCACCTGCTACTCGGTACCAATCTTTCCAATCTATACCCGCATCATTGGTGCGACTTGCAATCGCAACCGTAGAATTATCTTGCTGCCCGCCATAAACATTATAGGGAACCAAATTATCGGTAATTACTCGATAGAACTGTGCGGTGTTTTGATTTTGTTGTGTACTCCAACTTTGTCCACCATTATTCGAAACATTTGAACCTCCATCGTTGGAATTTATCATGCGTTGATTGTTGTGTGGATCAATCCACAAGTGGTGATTGTCTCCGTGTGGAGTTGGAAGAGGTTTAAAACTTTTACCACCATCAATGGACTTTGTCACGGGAGCATTCAAGACATAAACGATATTCTCATTTTGCGTATCTGCAAAGATTTCCATGTAATACCAAGAACGTGCGATGTTGATACGGTCTTTGTTGACTTGTGTCCATTTTTTACCGGCATCCGTTGATTTGTAAACGCCACCTTTGGTTCCTTTCGCTTCAATAACCGCATATACGATTTCATTGTTTGCTCGGGAAACAGAGATTCCTGCTTTTCCAAAATCTTTCGGTAATCCTTCTTTCATTTTCTTCCATGTACTTCCGCCGTCTGTTGATTTGTACAATCCGGAGTCTTTTCCGCCTGATTCCATTATCCAGGGATATCTACGATGTTCCCACATCGCCGCATAGAGAATCGATGGATTTTGCATATCCATTGATAAATCAGATGCCCCCGTTTTATTATTAACAAAAAGCGTTCGCTCCCAGGTAGAGCCTCCATCCATAGAACGATAAATTCCTCGTTCAGCACTTCCAGCATATTGCGCACCTTGAGCGGCCACAAAAATGATATCAGGATTTGTTGGGTGGATAATCACATCAGAAATATGTCTCGTCTTATCCAAACCAATATGCTTCCAAGTTTTTCCAGCATCGGTAGATTTATAAACTCCATCGCCCATGGAAGTCATTACGCCACGAGCTGCATGTTCACCCATCCCAGCAACCACAATATTGGGATTGCTTTCCGAAACGGCAATAGAACCGACCGTTCCGGTTTTTAAGAACCCGTCGGAAATATTTTTCCAACTTAAACCGTCATCAGTAGTTTTCCAAATACCACCACCAACAGTGCCATTATAATAAGTCATAGGTTGACCTACTACTCCTGATGATGCGACACTTCGCCCACCTCGAAACGGACCAATATTTCGCCATTTGAGTCCATGAAACATGGAATCTTGTATTGTAATTGCAGGTGTAGTTGATTTCTTTTTTCTTCTTTGGGATTGCAGGCTCAGGGGAAGAATCAATAATGCAATTGCCAGTAATTTCAGGATTTTCATAGGAAGTGATGGTTATAAATTAGTCTTGAACAAGATAGTAAAACCAACGGTAAATGTTTAGGAAAAGTTAAAAAGGAATATTTTATTTGGAACGTTTGTTCTGTTATTTGTATGTTTGTATCGGAATGAACGTTCCAAAATAAAAAACAATTAATATTTAAATAAAAACAATGAACAAATTAGAGAATAAGGTGGCGGTAATTACAGGAGCCACGAGCGGAATGGGACTAGAGACAGCCAAAAGATTTTTGAAGGAAGGTGCTAAAGTAGTTCTTACAGGAAGGAGCCAAGAAAAATTGGATAATCTTAGGTCTGAGTTGACCGGTGACTATCTTTTGGTCAAGGCAGAAGCTTCAAGTGTGGCTGACAGTAAAAAACTGATAGCAAAGACCGTAGATACTTTTGGAAAAATAGATGCCCTGTTTTTGAATGCAGGTATTTTTAGGGTAGAAACCATAGACGGACTTACAGAGGAAATTTTTGACGAAGTGTATAATGTGAACGTTAGAGGTCCTTTGTTTACCGTAAATGCGGCTCATGATTATTTAAATGAAGGAGCCAGTATTATTTTTAATACTTCGGTCACCGATGTCAAGGGTTTCCCAGGAATGTCGGCCTATGCATCTAGCAAAGCGGCTTTGCGTTCGTTGACACGTACCTTGGCGGCGGAATTTGGACCGAAAGGAATACGGGTAAATGCCATTTCTCCTGGCCCGATTGACACGCCTATCTATGGAAAGCACAATGTTCCTCAAGAAAATATTGATACCATGGCGGCTAATTTCCCCTCAATGATTAGTTTAGGTAGGTTTGGGCAATCAGAAGAGATAGCAAATACGGCATTGTTCTTGGCTTCTTCTGATAGTAGTTATATCACCGGTGCGGAGATACCTGTTGACGGAGGATTTGCACAGGTATAATTTTTTTGAATACATTTGGAACAGTTATTCCAGATATGCCTCGTACGAAACAATTTAATGAAGCGGAAGTATTGCATAAGGCTATGGAACTCTTTTGGGAAAAAGGGTTCCATGCTACTTCCATGCAAGACTTGGTGAATCATCTGGGTATTAATCGTGCTAGTATTTATGATACTTATGGTGGTAAGAATGAGTTATTTGATAAAGCCTTTCAAAATTATAGAACTATCAGCCTTGCTTCCTTGAAAAGTATATTTGATTCAGAATCTGATGTAAAAAAAGGATTTCGAAAACTGTTTCAAATGGTCATCGATGATGTCAAAACACAGGGATGTCAAAAGGGTTGTTTTGTGGTGAATACCATTACGGAATTGGTGCCAGGAGATACTGTCTTGTTGGAAAAATTAAAACAAAACGCTGCGAATACCGAGGGCCTTTTTGAGCAATATATCCAAAGGGGAATAGATGATGGCCATATTGATGCTTCCAAAAACCCTAAAGCCATTGCTTTTACCCTTTTTACCCTTTTCAGTGGTTTGCGGGTAACGTCGAAGGTAGAACAGAATTCTAAAAAATTGAACGAAATGGTCGAAGTCGGCCTTTCTATTTTAGATTAATATTGCAATATTAATCTAAACCTCCTTTACGTTTCGGACTTCTTTGTTTTGGCCAAGTCAGAGGCTTGCCCGTTCTTCGGCTTTTTCCAATCAAAGTTGCTTTTTCACGAGATGTTTTTTCTGGGTCTTCGCTCGCCATGTACGCCAAAATTGCTGTTAGGATGGCGTTGTTTCGAACATCGTCAAAGACAATTTTGTCGTAGGTGTCCAAATTGGTATGCCAAGTATAGTTCCAATAACTCCAACTCAATGAACTTAATGAAAATCCGGGAGCACCAGCGGCAACGAAGGAGGCATAATCTGAACCACCGCCTCCTGGAGTTCCAGGAAATGTGGTTTCAATTTGTTTCGTAATGTCTTTTGGCACAGCTTCTAGCCATTTTCCTAAATAGTCATAAGAATGTAAAAAGCCTTGTCCAGAAAGTCGAACTACACGACCGGTTCCGTTATCTTGATTAAAGAGCGCTTGCATGTTTTCCACGATTTTAGGATTGTCTTCTACAAAGGCTCTAGAACCATTTAATCCTTGTTCCTCGCTTCCCCAATGTCCGACTAGGATTGTTCTTTTTGGATTTGGATATACTTTTTTCAAAATACGAGCAGCTTCCAACATAGTAATCGTTCCGGTGCCATTGTCCGTAGCTCCTGTACCACCATCCCAAGAATCGAAATGTGCGGAGAGAATTACATATTCATCAGGAAGCTCTTTCCCGGGAATTGTTGCGATGGTATTAAAGGTAGGAACCTCACCCAATTCTTTAGATTCTGCAACAATTTTTATTTGAGGATTCGCCCCATTTTCGACCATCCGATAGAGCATTCCATAATCTTCCATTGAGATATCTACAACAGGGATTTTCTTAGTATTCGCACTAAATATTTTATTCGCTCCAAAAGCTTTCGACCAGCGGGATTGTGCAATACCTACCGCTCCTGCTTTTTCGAGTGCAGCATTTATGTTTCGACTCGTATAGCCCGTATTTTTCATGTTTTGTCTCCAATCATCTTCGATTTCTTTTCGTTCGGACTTCATTTTTTCAAAGGATTCCTCCGTAGCAAACTCTTCCCAGTTGTAATCTGGTCTTCCGGTAGGTTGCAACATGCTAACCATTACAATTTTACCCTTGGTGTTGGGAAGCCATTTGGCAAAAGCAAGAGAATCTGAAACTTTCGGAAGGGTTATTAACGAAGCTGTAACCCCTTTTTTTCCTGTGCCGGGGTTCCAGGCCAATTGGGTTGCGTGCAGTGAGGCTACTCGGGGAGAAACCATATCAACATGTGTAATACCACGTTGCCAACCACGCCAAGTTCCCCACTTTTGATTCTCAGCAGCGATACCCCATTTCTTGTACGTATTTACGGCCCAATCATGCGCAGTTTTCATTTGAGGAGTTCCGACTAAACGTGGTCCATTGAGGTCCATTAGCTCATAGGCCAATTGTTCTAATTGAGAATTTTCATTGGCTTCCTTTTGAATGGCTTCAACGATTTCTTCATTGGTTTGAGAAAACCCAATTGTAATAAATAACAAACAGGCGTAAGCGAGTAGTCCTTTTTTCATTTTCGTGTGTTCTTAGGTTAAAAGAGTTAACTAATATACTGATTAAAAGAGGGAAGGATGTAAATTTCGTTTTAATGACTTACGGACTATAATTTTTTATCCAAAGCCAAAATAGTGAGTAATAAAACATTTGCTCCATTGGCCATATCTTCTGCCGAGGTAAATTCTTTGGGCGAGTGACTAATACCTCCTTTACTTGGCACGAATATCATTCCCGTGGGAGCAATTAAAGCCATATCTTGGGCGTCATGTCCTGCACCACTAGGCATTCTTTTCGTTGATAGTCCTAATTTTTTCGCAGATTTTCCAATTTCCTTTTGAATTGAGCTTGTCATAATGGCCGGGTCTGCTGTGGTATCTAATGGTCGGAATTCAATTTGCACGTCATAAGCTTTTGCGATTTCCTCACCTTTGGTTTTAATCGCTTGATATACATTTTCAATCACTTCTGAGGATAAATCTCGTACCTCTAAACTTGTCACCACTTTACCCGGAATCACATTGGGTGCTCCAGGTTCGGCTTTAATTTTACCAACCGTTCCTACTTGAGCGCCTTCAAAACTGTTCGTGGTTTCATTAACTGCGACAATGAATTTTGCCGCAGCCAATAAGGCATCTTGTCTTGCATTCATTGGAGTAGTACCTGCATGATTGGCAAAGCCAGTGAATTCAACCTCCCACCATTTGAGCCCCACAATACCTTCAACGATGCCGATATCAATGTTTTCTTTTTCGAGCGTTCCCCCTTGTTCGATGTGTAGTTCTAGAAAAGCGGCAATTTCATCTTTATTACGAGCTACTTCCTTAATTCGGGTGGTATCTCCCCCGAGCCGCATGATGCCTTCTCCCATAGTATATCCTGTAGAATTCACAACTTCCAAGGCACTTTTTCCCAAATGACCTGCGAGGGCCCTACTACCCATAACACCGCCTTCTTCGTTTGAAAAAACGATGATTTCCAAAGGATGTTCTGTAATGATTTTATTTTCGTTCAAAACTTCAAGCACTTCCAAAGAAGCCATTGAACCGACACAGCCATCATAATTTCCACCATTGGGAACACGGTCAATATGTGAACCGAAAGAAATCGGTTTTAAAGAAGCATCTTTGCCCTTTCGCGTTCCGATAATGTTTCCTGCAAAATCAATGTAGACTTCTAGTCCGAGATTGGTCAAAGTTTGCGTCACCCACTTTTGAGCGGCAACATCCGCATCGCTGAATGCGACACGCTCGGTTTCCCCGTTTTCTTGAAGTCCGAATTTGGCGAGTTCAAAAATACGCTGTTCAAGTCGGTCTTGATTGACTTTTGGTTTTTGGGCGAGAAGGGTTACACATCCCAGAAAAAAAATGAAATTAGAAATACGTAAAAGCATGGTGGTTGAATTTGGCCGTTAAAGTATGAAATATTTTAGCATTTGATTTCGGTTTTAGAATGTTGCATTTGTATTGTTATAGATTTGAAAATCAAACGTTATGAATTGAAGACTAAAACGACAAAAAAGTAGTTCGGTTTTCATTCTATTTGAACTTGGTACTAACTTAAATCCAAAAATTGGGCGAATTTTTTACTTTTTTCAGAATTTTACTTTTCATAGTAATCTCAACTGAACATTTTTATGCGCAAGACGTAAATCAGCAATTAGCAATTACATTGAGCAATGATAAATTTGCCGATGATGACAAGTACTTTACAAACGGCCTATACATTACCTACCAAAAAGCAGTAGCACAAAACTTCATATTCCCCAAAACAGATGGTAATAAGTTACAATTAAACATAGGTATTGGAAATGAAATATATTCACCAGCCAGCCTTTCTTCTACGAACACGGATGATTTTGACAGACCTTTTGCAGGATGGCTTTTTGGCAAACTTGAAGTAGGTTCAATCAAGAAAAAGTCGGCATTTTTTCTTGCTTTTGAAACGGGAATCACCGGAGAAGAATCTCTAGCAGGAGATTTTCAAGTTGGACTACATAATGTTTTCGGAATTGATAGTAGGCCGACCTGGGTTGAACAAATTGGATTTAAGTGGCTTTTTAATCTTAAAATCACACATGTTTTTGATTGGTCGAATCAACGTAATGCATTCCAATATCGTATTTCTCCAAGTTTAGGGACCAAAGACATTTATTTGGAAAATGATATCAGTTATTTCTTCGGAAGGTTAAATACATTTCAAAACAGTTCAAGAACCACTATTGTGGACAACAGTTCGTCAAAAGAATTTTATGGATATGTTTCTGCAGGATACAGATATGTAGCACATAACACTCTGATTCAAGGAAGTATTTTTACCGATGACGTTTTATTTACAACTGATATTACCAATCATATTTTCAAAACCGAGATTGGAGCTATTCTTCAAGTAAAAAGAAACACTTTTAAAATAGCTTATAATTTCAATACGAAAGAAACGCCATTATCCACTTCTCATATCTATGGTTCTTTATTCTACGCTAGAAGTTTTTAGAATAAAATAAAAGTCGACTATACACCTATGGCAACGAAAATATCTATTTCAGCATCTGATGGGTCTTTTGCCTTTTCTCCATAGATTTCAAAGTCTGCAGTGTAAAGTCTTTCTAAATCCGTATTCCAAATTTCTACCCAGCTATTATAGACGGCTCCTTTGGTTACATCTCCTCTTGAAACGAATTTGGCAAACGTTCCACCCTCAAAAGACTGACCTACCATTTCTTCAGGAATGACATCTAATGAGCTGACTTTACAACCTAGAATCGTATCGTAGGGCTTGGTATGGTCACTTTCATAGTTGGTGTAAATAGAAAGTATTTCATCACTGACTTTATTGGGTATTTTTTGTAAAATATTTTCGGTCATAAACCTTTCCCAGAGAGAACCAATGTCCGAGGCTGTTTGATTGTTTTCGTTTGTCGTTCTTATTGAGATTCCGATGACTTGAAAGGGTTCGATTTTTTGTGTTTGCATTGTCCATGATTTTGTTATTTGATACAAATTTAAAACAGGACTGTGTCGAATTGTGTCAGGGGTTAAATTATGATATGAAAAATATGCAAGTAGTCATTTCTAAGATTACCTATTTGATTCCCATTGTTTGAGCTCACCGTATCGAGTTGTGTACCATTTCCCTTTTCCTTTAACAGCGACGTAAATACCTGGGTATTTTTCATTCGGATAGTAAATCCATCCAAAAGTAACCAGTCCAGATTTCAACAAGTCTATATATTGTTTAAATTCTTCAGGATAAGGGCTGTGATAGAGTTGATACTCCGTGTAAGAGGGTACGAATTTTGGTGTTTTAGTAAAAATCGAATTTTGAATTTCTAGAAGGTTTTCAGAAACCAAAGAGATTTCAAATCTTCGTTTTTCACCTGCTAATAAGTTTAAATCGGGCCAGCCTTCTTCAGGTCCGGTAATTACAATACTCATATTTTCAAGCCATCCTTTAGAAGGAGTAGATGAAGGTTTGAATCTAATTCTACCATTTTTTCCAGAACTTATTTCCGTCATTGTGCCTTGAGTACCACCCGGGTAATCTAAATACTTAATGCCAGGCAAATCAGATTTGTAAGCCCAACTCACTGTGGTTTTACCATTTTGGAATAAGGTAGGAGTGAACCACTTCATTAGAGCCTCAAAACGTTCTTTTCGAGTCATCCTAAACCATCGCATTCCTCCATCGTATGGAGAAAATTTTTCCAAAGGAGTTATACCGCTTTCAGTATTCCAAATGTCAAAGTCTTTATCTTCTAAAATACTCGCATTGCTATCATTTTGTTGTTTAATGGGCAGCATTAAATTCGCCTGACTTAGAAATAAATTGTTTCTTGAACTAAACCCATTATTAGCGACATCCTTTTTGTACTGATCATAGGTTTCTACATGAAAATTATAAAAGTGCCATGAAACGATATCGATGTAACCGGCGGCCGTTTTGCCTGTTCCGTCATCTCCATTTGTTGAGATGGAAACAATACTTTCTGCATTCCCTTCCAAAATTTTAGCAAAGTTGAAGCCCTCACCTCCTACACCAGAAAATGTTATTATTCTGCAATCAGGTTTGTATTTCTGGAATAATTTAGTGACTATTCGGACAAAACGAGCATACGCGTTGTTGTAGTTGTTTACCGTTGTCGAATTGATTTGTTCATTATTAAATTCTATAGCCGCCAAAGCAGGGTGTGATGCGACGGTATATCCTAAATCACTGGTAATTTTGGAGGTAAGCAATTCGGTTATAGCACTAACAAGATTTCGTTCATATTCCTTTGAGTTTACATCTTTACTTAGAACATTACCTTCATTATTGAACCATTTACCCGCCCATAAGAACTTTTTGCCGTTAGTATGATGAAAATCAAGTTCTTTCAAAAACCACTCAACAACATTATTTGAAAGCTTTTGGGTAGGATGCCAAATTGTCTCGATAGCAGGGTAGAAATTACGAACCCATCTAGCACTTTCGTATTGATTCAACAGCTCTAGATTAGGATTTCCATGTGGATTTTCTAACCGATGATCAGCGGGAGTAACTCCATATGGAACAGGATAACCTTTAGCATACCAGTTTAACGGCCAAAAATGATAACTCGTTCCGAAATTATCTGCTGTGATGCTTTGATTTTCAGCTACTAATTTTGTGAATGGAGGTAGTGACTGGGCAGTACACATATGAATTCCAAAATAAAAAAAAGCAAAAATTAAAAGAGTTGTTTTTTTCATCATGAGATTTGAAACGGGCTCATTTTGTTTTCAATTCATCAAATACTCTGCCGATATAGTCTTCTAAGTTAAAGTTAATATAAATTCTACTTAAGGATTTTGATAATCTACCCTTTATTCTTGTCCCATAATGGTGATAGATGCCCTATAGATGCCCATCTACTAAAAACAACCTCAAGAATGTGTGTGGAATTTTATAGAATATAGTTTCCTTATTGTCAGAACATAATACATTTTTAAACATTTACATGCGTATACAAACATATACAAATGTTTAACATACGATTATAATTTGTAGTGCCTTCTAAGTTTGCAGTGTCGAAACATAAGAACTCGTCAAAACAAATTGTAAACCTGTCTGTGTACTATGACAGACACTTAAATTTTTTAGTATGAATGCACTTAGAAATTCAGTACAGTTAATCGGAAACTTGGGTCAAGACCCAGAAATTGTAAACCTTGAAAGTGGTAGCAAACTTGCCAAATTTTCGATAGCCACAACCGATAGTTATCGCAATGCAAAAGGTGAGAAAGTGGAGGATACCCAATGGCATAATGTAGTTGCTTGGGGAAAGACTGCCGAGATTGTAGAGAACTACTTAGTCAAAGGAAAACAAGTTGCCGTTGAAGGTAAATTGATACATCGTTCTTACGAAACGAAAGAAGGTGAGAAGAGGTATATTACTGAAATTAAATGTAATGAGCTTTTGATGTTGGGGAAATAGTTTCAAAACAAACTTGACAATTGGAGGCGCCAAATTGGCACCTCCAATTTCTTTAATAATAGAAAAGTAAACTAACTTTACCTATGCTTGCATTTGAACTCAAAGAACAACTTTTACCACTCCTTAAAACCCACTTCGGTTACGATGATTTCCGCCCAAATCAACTCGAGGTCATTACAGATGTGTTGGATAAAAAAGATGTTTTGGCTATTATGCCAACCGGTGGAGGAAAGTCATTATGCTTCCAATTAACAGCTTTGGCCATGGAGGGAACAGCTATTGTAATTTCCCCATTAATTGCTTTAATGAAAGACCAAGTTGATGTTCTTCAGGCCAACGGAATTGCGGCGGCCTATTATAACAGTTCGCAACCCCAAGAGACGCAACAGGATGTTTTCCAGCAACTAAATAATGGTGAGCTTAAATTATTCTATGTCGCACCTGAGAGCATTGCGCACTTCGATGCTGTTTTTAATAAAATTAAAATCAGTTTGTTTGCTGTTGATGAAGCCCATTGTATTTCCTCTTGGGGGCATGATTTTCGTCCTGCCTATACACAATTGGGAAGTTTGAAAAATCGATTTCCGAATATTCCAGTAATGGCTTTAACCGCCACGGCGGATAAAGCAACGCAAGATGATATTGTAGAGCAACTTTCGATTTCGGATGCTTCTCGACATTTGGCATCCTTCAATCGTCCAAATTTATATTTAGATGTTCGACCCGGACAAAACCGTATCAAACAGATTCTCAATTTCTTGAATTCACGTTCTGATGAAAGTGGTATCATCTATTGTTTGAGTCGAAAGAATACGGAGAAGCTGGCGGAGAAGTTACAGAACTCAGGTTATGATGCAAAAGCTTATCATGCCGGAATGAGCACACAAGAACGTACTGAAGTTCAAGAGGATTTTATCAATGACCGAACACCTATTATTTGTGCCACAATCGCATTCGGTATGGGAATTGACAAAAGCAATGTCCGCTGGGTAATTCATTATAACCTTCCAAAAAACCTGGAAGGCTATTATCAAGAAATAGGACGTAGTGGGCGGGATAGTCTTCCCGCGCATACTTTACTTTTTTACAGTTATGCTGATGTGGTGCAACTTCGAAAGTTTATTGCGGAAAGTGAAAATGCACAAGTACAGTACGCAAAATTAGAACGGATGCAACAATATGCCGAAGCTTTAAGTTGTAGGCGCATTGCTTTGCTAAATTACTTTGGAGAGCACGTCACTCAAGGTTGTGGGAATTGTGATATTTGCAAAGCACCACCCAAATATTTCGATGCAACTGTTTTGACTCAAAAAATATGTTCTGCCGTAGTGCGAATGAAAGAGCAAGAGCCTATGGGAACGGTTATCGATGTACTAAGAGGCGCACAAAATGCGAATGTATTCGACAAAGGATATCAAGGTATTAAAACCTACGGAGCCGTAAATGATGTTTCATGGCAAGATTTGCAGCAGTACATCATTCAACTACTGAACCAAGGTGTTTTAGAAATTAATTTCAGGGAGAATAGTCGTATTGCGCTGACTCCGTTAGCAAAAGAGATTCTGTATGATAAGAAACCGGTTCGGTTGGCAATTCTAAACCAAGTTGAAAAACAAACTGAAAAGAAATCTAGAGCTAAAGCGGATAAAAAAGGACTCTTTGAAAAGCTTCGCGTACTACGTTATCAAATTGCGAAAGAGCAAGGTGTACCGGCCTATGTTGTTTTTGGCGATGCTAGTTTAAAAGATATGGAAACTAAACAGCCTTTAACAATAACTGAATTTGCGGAGGTTTCGGGAGTAGGGGAAGCAAAACTTGAAAAATATGCAGATATCTTTCTAAAGGAAATTGCAGCACATGTGGAATCTGTAAAACCAAAAGTTGCAACCCATGAACAAACATGGGCTTTATTCAATGAAGGATTTTCTCCTGCCGAGATTGCTGTCAAGCGAGAGTTGACTGAGAATACGATTTATGGTCATTTGCTAAAAATGAATTCCCAAGGGGAAGAAGTGGACCTTCATGAATTGGTAACTAAAGAAGAACTTTCCCAAATTGAAAAAGCAAAAATAGATTTACCGAATGCCGATGGTTTAAAAGCGTATTTCGAATATTTCGAGGAAAAATTACCCTACTGGAAGATTAAGATTGGGTTGTATCTGTTGGATTCATAGGAATTTTTCTAAGTTCGCGTCGTCTGAGGGGAGGAGCTTTTTTTAATTAAAAACTACCGCCTATCAATAACCCCAACCGGCTTTCTACCTAATTTCGAACTTTGTAGTTTTTGAATTTCCTCGCGTGAACAGATTTCGATAGCGGGACTTACCCTCAACTTTGAACGAAAATGGTCTCTGATTTTAGATAACAATCTATCGGATGCTTTCGGAGCAAATATTTTGATTAAGATTTCATCAGTTCCTATTTCGTTATGATAGATTTCAACTACGTGACCTTTAACTTCTGTGAAGTCATTCAAAAGATTAGCCATCGCTGGAGGGTAAAGTGTGGTGCCCTTATATTTTATCATTTGTTTTTTGCGACCCACTAAAGGACCAAGACGAGGGGTATTTCTTCCACAACTACAACCTGAAGCATGAGCAGCGACAATATCTCCCGTTTTAAAACGAAGTAATGGCATTGCTTCAACACCCAATGTTGTAATCACAAGCTCTCCTTCTTCTCCCTCGGCAACCGGTTGATTGTCTTCATCTAAAATCTCTACGATTATCAATTCTGGGTGTTGGTGTCCACCTTGTTGTTCTGAGCATTCGGTGAATGCGGTGCTCATTTCGGTGGAAGCATAGGTGGAATACAATTCAATATCCCATTTGGCTTTGATTTTTTCAGCTAAAATATTTAATGAAAAATCTTGATTGCGAAGGGATTCCCCGATGCAGATTGCCCCTTTGATTCCTGAAGCATTTACATCGATGTTATTTGCTTCGGCGTATTGAATTAATTTCAACAAGAAAGAAGGCACAACAATGAGGTAGGTTGGATTAAACTTTAGAATACTATCCCATTGCAGTTCAGGAATACCGGCACCAACACGTATGATTCCTGCGCCTAATTTTCGAACACCTAAGAAATAAGCAAGTCCGGCCATAAATCTGCGGTCCATTGTGGTGGTGAGCTGAAGAATGTCCTCTTCTCTTACTCCCGCACAGGCGAATGAAATCGCCTCATTGTAAGCCAAGCGGTTTAAGTCCTTATCGGTCAAACCGACAGTTACGGGGTTCCCTAAAGTACCTGATGTTGTCACAAAATCGATAATCTTTGATTTGGGAACACAAAAGAAATCATCATTGAACTCCTGCAAATCTTCTTTTGTTGTTACTGGAAGTTTAGTCATGTCTTTAAGGGAATTAATATCTGAAGGACTGATTTTATAGTTTCGAAAAACCCTTCTGTAGTAAGGAGATTTTTCAGAAACATAAGTGATAAGTTTTCGAAGCTTGTCTTCTTGAAAAGCTTTTATTTCTTTGGATGTTGCTTTCTCTATTTCTGGAATCATTTGCCTAAGCTGCGTTTCAATTTTTTAATATGCTTTTCTACTGCTTCCCTATCCGGTAAAGTAGTAATTTCTTTGGTCTGAGCTTCTTGAAATGCTATCAAAGCTAAGGTGTCATATCCTTTGTCCAAATTGTACTTTCCAACTAAATAATGTGCTTCCCAGAAGTTGGGATTCAATGCTGTAAAATCCGAAAGCAGTTTTTGTTCCAAATGTGTTTCTTCGGAAATGGCTTTTTGAATTTCATCCCGAAAAGAACGGTAGCGCTCATAGTTTTGATAGGCTTCCGTTTCTAAAAAAGGGTCTTTTTGAATGTTCAATGCCATACTAGCTACTGATAATTTTTTATTTCCATCTTTGAAAACTTCATTCAAATCATAGGCAACAAACTCACCCATTTGATATGGGCTGCTGGAAACCCAAACTAATAAATCTTCAGGTTGAAAAACAATGCCATGATGCGCTAACATTTGATTGAGAGCCTTTTCATTACCATAGCCGATTTTATCTTCTTCTAAACCCTCTCTATTTCTAAGAATTTCTACGACTTTTATTGGAGTTACCTTTTCAGTTTCTTCCAACAACTCCTCCATTCGTTTATATCGATATTGAGAATGACTTTCTAAAATATGGTTCTGGTTCTTTTTATCCTCGGCATAAGCTGCACTTTGAAAGTGATTCGAACAAATCAATTGATTGCTAGAATTCGGTACTTCGTACACTCCGAAATTCTTCGGAGATACCTCAATAACAGCCGCTTTTTTATCTTTTGCGCTTCCCACAAAAATTGATTCAGATACAAATACTTCCCGTTTTTTAGCAATGGCGATTGCTTCTTCTATAGTGGAAGCATACTGCAAAATTTCCCTGGTCACCAGAGAAACCGGAGTTTTGGCTACCAATGGGAATTGTGACTTCCCAGCGTTAATCGTTACCGTCAATCCTTGGTCATTCATTCCAGAAACAACGCCAATCATACCTCCCCAAGTGACCGACATAAATTTGTGTCCGTCTTCCGGTTCAATAAAAGCTATGATTTTGTTTTTGGCAAAATCGTCTCCCGCATAGAAATCAAAATTGCGCCCAATTAGAAGTTTACCATCTTTCGTATTTTCTCCCCATGAAGCAAACGACGAGCATCCTACCAATGCTAAATCTTGTAAAGCATGGCCAATATCATGGGCACCGTGAAAGTAGAGCACTCGCGGGTATTCCTCTGCGATATAATCATAGTTGGGCGAGGCATATTGCGAGATGCCATAAATCTCAGTTTTGTATTGCTCATCAATGTGTAAATAAACCTTCCGATTGAACCAAGCTAAAAATTTCCGAAGGATATTTTGATAGCCTTTAGATGGTACTAATTCATCAATCTTTTTCAAGAAAACGGCTTCCTGCTGATTAAAGAGTTCTTGGCTTAAAGCACCTTGATATAAGCCCAATTCCATAGGATTGCCTTTTACATGCATTTCCCATAAACCGTGTTTATTTTTGGTAAGAAAGTTGTCACCAATTGAATAGGTAGAGTCCGAAATTTTAGTGCGTTCTGGTAAAGTGATGTCGTATTTGCTAACATCCGGACGGTCTTCAAGGCCTTTTGATATTCCACAAGAAGATACTATTAGCAACAGAATGAATCCTGTAAAACAGTTTTTCATAAACTTCAAAGCGCTTGTTTTGAATGGACTCATGAAACCTGTTTATTTTGATTTTTAATTGTCTCTTTATCTAAAATTTTATTTACTAGATATTCTCCTCCTAGAATTTCAGAACAGGTAACAACTCCACTTATGGTTACTCCTAAAATACCATGCATATTCAAGCTTTGCCCTGTAAAGTATAAATTCGGAATCTTAGTACGCGGTGATATGAATGATAAAAGTGGATTGTTTACGTCTTTCACATATCCGTACATCGAACCTCTATTACAACCAATATAATCACGATATGACAGGGGCGTCGAAGTATATACGGATTGAATACACTCACGAATATTCGGAAACTTCTTTTCCAGCTCTTTTAGGAAAATTTCGGTTTTCTCTTCCTTGAATTGCTCATAAGTTTGACCTCTATTGTTTTTGTTAGCTACGGTATTAAAAGTGTCTTGCCATTGGGACACTTCATTATAATGCATATAAGTTATAGCGGTCAGTTGGTCACCCCATTCATCCTGGTTTTTACGCACTCCCATAGAAACCATGTATGTTTCAGGCCAGCTTTCTTGGGTATACTCATGACCTTGCCAAACGCGTGATGGGTCTTTAAAATGATAGTAGTTTTTGTTGAGATATGGGAACGTTTTCGGTTTGAGAACAACATGGATACTAAAAGCGGAAATGGTACTCTCTAAATCTTGAATACGACTATTGTATGATTTTCTAAAGTGTTCTTCCCCTACCATTTTTAAGGTATTCTTAGGTTCAATATTCGAAATGAATACATCGCCCTTGATAACATCATCTTTTTTGGTGGTGACAGAAATTATCTTCTTATCGATACAGGTAAAATCAACTACTTCTTGATGTTTATAGGCTTCACCACCATTTTCTTTCAATCTTCGAATGAGCAATTTGGTGATTTGACTCCCGCCATCTGCACAGCGATATGCACTTTCTATATAGGAGTTGCAGGAAAGCGCATGCACATAAACCGGAGTCTTTTCAGGGTCGCCAGCATAGAGAAGATTTGAACCTGCCAAAACCGACTGTAGTTTTTTGTTTCCAGTTAGTGATTCGAGATATGCTTTTGCGGTTTGTTGAAAAATCTCCGCATTGTTTTGATAGGGTTTCCCGACTTCCAGATTATACAAAGGAAATTCATCACAGATTTCCCGAAGCTTTTTACAATAGGAGCGGATGGCATCTTCTTCTTCTGGAAATTGTTCAGATAGACTTTTGGCAAAATTATCATACCCTTGTGCATGCGGGTACTCGGTTTCGTCATCATCGAAGGTAATGATATCAAAGCCATCCTTATTGAGTTGTTTAAAATGGAGTTCATCCAGAATATCAAGATAGTCAAAGTATCGATAGAGATTTTGTCCTTTTGAGAGTCCACCGAGATAGTGCACTCCTGTATCGAAAATAGTACGCTCTCGAACGAAGGTCTGTAAATTGCCCCCATATTGATTGTTCTTTTCCAGTATACAGACACTTTTTCCTTCACGCGCCATTATGTTGGCTGCTACTAGACCTGCCATTCCGCTACCAATGATCACTATGTCGTAATGGTCTTTCATTTTAGCTATTCTATCGCTTTAATATGGTGAGATTATCTTCTTGTATCTCTATAGAAAACCCTTTGCCAATTGCGAATTCTCTTATATCTGGCCTGTTGGATTTTAGAAGTATCAAGATACTAATTCTCTCTCTTAATGGGTCTTCTAGTTGGCTTGTAAAAATAGAGTCAAGGTTTAGTATAAGAACATTTGCCTCATGTTCTAAGGCTTCCTTAAAGTAATCTCCAACCTTGATTTTACTGTATTGATGTGTTAGGTAATTATTTTTGAGGATGGTTCTTGCTTCATCATTTTCCAAATAACTGTAAATTTTTCGGTCTATGGAATCTAAGGCCAAGAGCAAATCAAGCTGACCATGGTCTTTTGAAAGGTGTATGATTTTGTCTTTTTCGCCAATGGCTTCTAGAATGGTTCTGTAGGCACTTGCATTCTCCTTCAAGTCAGTTTTTACCGTTTTGTAAATGTCTCCTCCTTTATGTCGGAAGTTTTCTAAAAGGAGTTGGTGCCAATAGTATTCATCTTCAACTTCCATTCGGAATTTTCGAAACTCCTTTCTAAAATACTGACCGATTTGTTTTGGCCGCTCGCTATACGATTTTCCAAAGGACAGGTCACTTACCTCAATTCTTGGTAACAGCTTAACGGTAAAATCACCATCTCGAATGATAAAGCTGTTTTTTGGGGATACTTCGGAGCCGCCATGAATCATCACTGGAAGAATATCCAATTCCAGTTTTTCGGCTAGATAAAAAGCGCCTTTGTGAAAGCGATTTATTTTGTTGCTTGTAGAGCGGGCTCCTTCTGGGAAGGCAATTATAGAAAAGCCCTGTTCGACTTTTTGTTTTAAAAATGCTTCTCCATTTTCAATACCTCCAGAGACAGGATATGCGCCATGCAGTTTTGCTGCGCTTCCTATTATCGGGGAATTATAAACATGGTCTTTCACTAAATAGATGAGTTTGGAATGCAAGCTGCCCATGGCCAAAATATCTAGGAATGAGGAATGATTGGCGATTAACATAGCAGGGTTCTCAAAGGTCTCGTTATGTGGATTTCGGATTTCCTTTAAGAGAAAAGGATTTGTATATAAGACCGATTTCATAAACTTTGAAGTAAGCTTATGAAGTCCCAATTGCTTTTTCAGATGTGCTTTCGGATTCAATTTCAGGACTATCCAACCATAAACAGAAAGTAATAAACCTCCTAAATCAAAATAGGCAAATGACAGCAGGGAGTGAATCAATACTCTTATCGTAATCGGTCTTTTGTTTGTACTTCCGAGAAACAAATGAAAAAGTAAGGGTTGAATGGCAAAGGCCACAAAAACCGCAGAGAGAATCCCAATTAGGGAAACCACGGCTATTGTATACAGCACTGGATGTTTAGCAAAAACCAGTGCACCAATACCCAAAATTGTGGTAATTACCGACAATATGATGGAGGTGCGATGTGTCGAAAGCGCTTTTTCACCAGTTCGGTATTCAGTGAGTAATCCGTTGGTGATGAAAATACAATAGTCGATGCCTACACCAAAAATAAAGCTGCAAATGATGATGTTGAAAATGTTGAATTCTATTTTTAGTAATCCCATTAGACCAATGGTCAACAACCAAGTGAGAAATATGGGAATGACGGTAATCAGGGTCAAAGACAGACTTCGGTAAAAGAGCAATAGAATTAAGATAACCACCAAAAGGGAATAGCCAATGAGGTTATTAAAATCGTTTTTGAGGTTCCCTAGAAACGACTCATTTACCTGCTGCCGATTGATGAAAAGGGTCTGTGGGGTATCGCCAAAAACAGCTTTAACCTTTTCGAGGTTTTCATCTTCTACTTTAATCAATGAGGTAATTGTTGTTGATGTAGAATCGGTAACGATAAAATCATCTACGGCAAAAGAAGAAACTACTTCTAAGTCAGAAATCTTCAAAGGCTTGAAATCTGATTCTAGAAGGTCATAGAATTGGTCAAACGTATTTTCTTTAAAGCCAAATTCGTTTCCACTTTCGATGAGGTTCTGTTTTGTACTTTGGATTTTATTCGCATTCCAAAAGGAGTTCCATTTGTTGATTCTAGACCTTTGTTTTTTGTCTGAACGCACCAAAGCGCCAATCGAGCTATAACTTACAATTTCGTCATTTGCCTTCAACCTTTGCAGTTGGTTGAAGAGGAAATCATTCCGTTGTAAAACGGATTCGCGATTTTCCCCGTAGGTAGAAAGATAAATGGATTTCGAACCAATATCCGTCAACTTTTCCAAACGTTCTCTTGCCTCTATTAGGGTTCCAGATTCATAATTCAGTTTGGCGATATCTTGATTGAAAATAACGGTTCGATACGTAAATAAACTTCCTATGAGCAGTAAGGCCAAAACTGCGATTGCCCATTTGTTCTTATGGAGATCGTACCTTGCCAAACGGTCCAAAAAAGTTTTTTTTGATTCACTATTTCGCTTTGTTGCATACACTTGTGGAATAAACATAAGAGCAAAAATGGAAGCGCCTAAAACGCTAACTGCTGCGAAAATTCCTAAATCTTGCAAGGCCTGAGACTCTAGAAATAGTAAGCATAAAAATGCCGATGCTGTAGTCAGACTACTCATCAAAACCGAAGGAGCAACATCTTTGTATAGGCTTTTTAAAGAATTTCCGTTTCGAATATGAGTTAAGATATGTAGGGAATAGTCTAGCGTAATTCCCAATAAAATAGAGCCAATACCTAATGAAAGGGCAGAGATTTTGGTTCGGAATAGATATAGAAAAGCAACAGCCAGTAGGCCTCCAATTACAGTAGGAGAAAATAGAATTAGAGGTGTGGTTAACTTCCGATAAAATACAATTAGGATAATTAATAAGAATGTTAGGGCTATACTAATTGTAAATTGAATATCGTGCTTAATCTGAGCGGCATTGGCAGCAGCCACTAGAGCCGCGCCGAAATATTCGCTTTTTATTTTTCCTTTGTACGAAGTGTTTAGCTTGTGCTGTAACTCATAAAGTTTTTCGGCTAAGGCAGTGTTTTTATCGGTTTCTCTTGAACCATGTGTTGGGGTAAGAAAGAGCAGAATGTTTAGCTCTTTTTTGTCCAATAGAAATCCATTTTTCAGTTTAAAATCATTTCCGATTCCTAATTGTTGTAATTTTTTTAAGGCAATGAAAGAGAGCCCTAAGGGGTCTTTTCGAATTGTTCTTTTTGCGATAATTCCTGAGGGAGAAATTAAAGTGCGGTAATTCTGCTCGGTTAGGATGGCAATACTATCCTTTGATAATTTTTGTTCTATCTGAAGGTAATCAGCTGAGTCTAAAAAGAGTGGCAAATTATCATATACCAAATTAAGTGTGTTCGGTAAGTCTTCATCGTTTAGCTTTCCTTGTACATTGTTAATGTAGGTGTCGCCGGTTTTTGCAAGACTATCTAAAAGGGTTGAAGCGTATTGTGTTAGGTCATCTACAGAACCTTCCCCTTCACGTCGAATATTAACGATAACCTTATCTGTAAAAGCAATGGACTCTAAAACCTCCTGGATTTTTTTCGATTCCTCGGTGGCAGGAATCAAGGCTGTGATGTCCTCGTCAAATTCAATTCGGGAGGCTATCCCCCCAAGGGAAGCTATAACAAGTAGCAGCACAAAAAGGCTTACCCACTTCCTCTTTTGTATAAACAGGTATGCCTTGTAAAAGAAATCACCCATTGTTTATAGCTATTTTTTTGCTTTCGAAAATTTTCAAAACCAAGTAAGCGATGATACCAAAAAGACTTGCGGCCACTATTGCCAATGAAATACTGCCTATTATATACGTTTTAAGATGTGTTATGAAACCAAGGTTTTCTATCATCTCATCCTTGGAAAAAACCAATTTCTCACCAGTAATTAAAGCACCTAGCTTTAGGCTAGCATATAAAATGAATGGAATAAATGGAGGAAAACTTACATTTGAAAATGCAAATGCAATGACCTTATTCAGCTTAAATAAAACCGCTAAAGCAAGCACGGCTACTGTATGAAAACCCCAGATAGGTGATAATCCAATAAAAATGCCCAATGCAATTGATGTGGCTTTCTTTTTAGGTGAATCGCTGCTATGTAGCACATCTTCTTTTAGGAATTTCCGGATTCCTTTTTTTCGAAATTTCCGATATAAATCTCTGGGTTTGATATAGAATAGAGCGACAAGTACAAACCAAGTATTCAGAACACTGATACGAGCAAAATCAGGAACTTTCCTAAAATGTGAAACGCGTTCTTCATCATCGTATGAAATCTTTACAGGAATGTTCTTTACCAGTGTTCCGTTCCAAGCAGCTTTAACAATGACTTCAATTTCAAGTTCGAATTTTGGGGTGTAAAGTTTGAGTTTTTCGATTTCTTTTAGAGGATACATGCGATACCCACTCTGGGTATCTTTCAAGCGAATACCCGTTTCAAACCAAAACCAAAAATTTGAGAATTTGTTGCCAAAACTACTGGACCCTGGCACGTCTTCTTGTTCCATGTTTCTAGCGCCAATGTAGAGTACATTTTTGGTTGATTCTGCTTCTAGTGCATCCAAAAAAACCGGAATATCCTCAGGAAAATGTTGTCCGTCTGAATCAATAGTAATCGCGTATTCGTAACCTAGGTCAATTGCCTTTTTGAATCCTATTTTTAAAGCATTTCCTTTTCCTTTATTCTGGGGAAGATGAATTTGTTCTAGCAGTGGAAAACCTTGCAAAATTTCCCGAGTAGAATCCGTTGCACCATCATTTACAACTAGCATGTTTTCCGTGTATTCTAGAACCCCTTCAATTACTTTCTGTAGTGTTTTGTGATTATTGTAGGTGGGAATAAGCACACAGCATTTAAGCTGCTCCATACGAGATTGAACGATTGGGGTTTGAGTCGGCACTAGTACTATTGTTCAAAACACCTATAAACATAGGCCTTTTATTTAGTACCAAAGATACGGATTGTAAGCCCTAAAACAATTGCTTTTCAGCTTCTGTAAAGACGTTTGAAAGCAGTACATATCCTTTCACAAAATTCCGGATTTCCTTGTTGGCATCTGATTTATAGTGATCTAAAAGGAATTGCTTGTCTGCCTCAATATTGTTTTTGTAGCCAACTATTCGCGGAGAATTTTCTTGAACTCCTAAACGCAAACAACGAATCTCAATATTTTTGGGTTCTGAGCTTATAGCAAATTCTAAAAGTTCGGCTCCTTCTTTGAAAAAGGTCTTTTTGTTCTTAAAGCCTTTGGCGAATTTGGCTTTTAGTGTAGAGACGGCGCCTTTATAGGCAACTATTGTTTTGTTGTCTTCCTTGGTCACCCCTAAAAGTTCTTCATGAAGTGTATTAGTAACCGCCTCGTCTAAATTTGCTTTTGGATAATCCATGCGCAGTTCCTTTAAATCCTGCGAAATGCAAAGAGTAGAAAAAAATAGAAAGATGACTGTCAATAAACGCATATTAATGAGCTATTTTAAAAGTAGTACTTAACTTCAAAGCAATAGTTTGGTCGTAAGAAGTAACATTCTTTACTTTTATGATGCCATTTTCTTCTGAAATCTTCAAGTTCAAATCAATTAATTCGTTTTCTTCGGGATTGATTTTTGCCATGAACTTAACATTTGTGGCAACAGATAAAAACAAAGCTTTTCCAGTAATCTTTTCAGTAAGTTCTTTAATCATTTGAATCATGCAAACACCAGGCATTATAGGGTTTCCAGGAAAGTGACCTTTGAAAACATTATGTTCCTTATGAAGCTTAACTTTGGCATTTACCTCTTGTTCTTTTTGTTCAAGTGATTGAACTGTATATAATCCTTCTATTAGCATATATTAAAATTTATAAGCAATACTATATTGAAAAGTGCCATTAAAGGCTTCATCTCTATTTCTGTTGGTGGAATCCGAAAAAATATCAAAATCGAAAAGGTCAATTTCTATGAGCCCTTGCTTGTATCGAGCTTCGAGTATTAGTCCGAAAGGGAACTCGTAGCCAATACCACCAAATATGGAAAGGTCGAAAGGAGTTACATTCGAATCACTATTTCCGTTGATTAGCCTGATAGGGTTGTTTTCAAAATCCATATCAAAACTAGGTCCTGCCAAAAGGTGCAAACCCGCTTTGGGAATAATAAAGAGCTTGTTCGCTAGCGCAACTGATAAGTAATCTATTCGCAAATCTTCGTTAGTGTTGTTTGAAGCTTTCCCGCCTTGACTTGAAAACATTAATTCAGGTTGTAGAGCATACTTGTCAGAAAATCGAGCTTCGAAAAATAAAGCGCCGTTACCGCCTAATCTCGCATCGAGACCAGTATTCGAAATATTCGAATAGTTTACCCCTAGTCGCAAACCAAAACTCTTTTTGGTCTGGGCGAAAGCAATAGATGAAAATAGAACAAAAACGAAAATGATTCTATAATTTTTCATATTAGATAGATTTTAAGCTGATTTTCAACTCGATGTTTTTATGCAAGATTTGGATATGCAGTGCAATGTTATCATTTATTTCTGAGAATGTAAATTCTACTTTTTCCTTTCCATTCCCTACTCGGACTACTTTGTTCAGTTTTTCTTTGGATAAAAAATGATAGTATTTCTTGTTTCCAATTTTTGTTTCATAAATAGAATTCGAATCTTTTTGAAATGTTTTTTCCATGGATGGATTTTCTTTTACCAAAACCCTAAAATCATTTTTCAAGACATTTATTAGAATCTTTTTATCCATCTTTTTTAAGATATGATTCACCTTGAAATCCTCCCCTTGAAACGTAAAATCAAAGATTTTGTTTCCCATTTCGGTGGTAAAAGCGATTCTATGATGGTCTTCGCCAAGTTTTTTGACGATAAAAATTCCGCTGAAAGAATTTCCAAAAGCCACGATGTTTGCTTTGTAAACGTAATCTTTCGAAGCATCAGAGAAATATGGGTTTTGAATAGGCTGTCTTACGCTAGCAGTGAATCCGTTTTTCTTCGGATAGGAAGCGCAAGAAACGAACAATACCAAAAGTACACTACTGAGCAAATACCGCATCAGAAAGAGGTTGGTTCGTTGTACGATTGCTAAATACAATCTGTGTATAATCATCGGAAGGTTCAATCATTTTCACTTCTTGAACTTCTCCTTTTGTATTGAAAGTGATGTGAAAAGACTTGATGAACTCCGCAAACTGCTTGTCCTTCGGATTAAAATGGACTTCACTATTTCCATCTTTCTTGAAATAAGAAACCTCAAATTCCGAAGCATCAAACATATCTCCTTTAATGCTTGCCGTAATAAGTTGATTGAGTTGTTTGAATATTTTGTTTGAACCCATATCCATATCACTTTTGTTACCATTGTCGTTTATGAAAAGGGTTTCGTTTTTGAAGAGCACGGAGTAGGCAAATGGCTTTACATATTCCCATTTTACCATCGAAGGTGATTTGAACGCCAGTTTTCCTTCAGATTTGATATCATCGGAAAGAAAATCCAAGCGCTTGTATTGTACAAAATCAGCTGTGATAGTTTCCGTTTGGTCTGAAAGTGCTTTTACCGTAGCTTTTAAAGCAGCCGCTTCTGGAGTGCTCATTTTGGTTTGGGCACAGAGAATCGTAACCCCAAGGAACAGTAGTAGAAACATTAAACGGATTCCCGTCTTCATAGGAATGACAAACTCATTTCGCTTCATAAGCCTCAATTTCCAAAAGTTGGTCTACGGTGACCGACTCTAGGTTTTTCTCCTGCAAAAATAACAATAACTGTTCCAAAACATTAATGGTCTTTTGGCTGGTGTCATGTAATAAGATAACATCACCTTTTGAGACTTTACCAGTAATACGTTTTAAAATCATCTTTTCAGAACGTGAGGTGGTGTCTAAGGAACGCACATTCCATCCTATCGAACTCACTTTTAGTTGTTTTACAGCGCGTTCAATCATAGGGTTTGTAACCGCAAACGCTGGGCGGTAGAGCTTCATTTCTTTTCCGGTTAACTCTTTTATGACTTGGGTTGTCTGTTGCAATTCGGAAACTACTTTGTCTGTATTGAAAAATCCGAAGGACTTGGAATGCGAATACGTGTGGTTGCCAACTAGATGTCCTTCTGCTAGAATACGTTTTAAAATTTCAGGATGTTTTTCGACCTCTTGCCCAATACAGAAAAAAGTGGCCTTAGCGTTGTACTTTTTAAGAAGATCTAAAGCTCTAGGCGTAAATTCTGGATGCGGCCCATCATCAAAAGTAATAGCAACTTGTTCCTTTGTAGTATTCTTGTTGGAATGTAGTGAAGTCAAGTGGTAATTCCATCGTATAAAGAACGAACCGGATAAGGTAATCAAGAACCAAACAATTGCAATGAATAGAAAAGACCAATTTGGCACTTCAACAATGAAGCTAGAGATTGTTAAGAGCACCAAGGTAATGCCTGCTATGCCATTAACAGTTCTTCGCCTTAACATTTTCGTAGCAGCATGAGGCTATGGTTCTCTCCTCGATACTGATTGTATATTAATATTTTTAGGGGGTTTGACACTTCTATTTCATTCAACTTTACTACTTCGGGAATGGTCTGCATCTTGAGTATTTTAGCGCTCAACCAAAAAGCGAAACCTGAAGCTGTATCAAATTCACTGGACAAATGTTTGTAGTATGCCTGGGGCCTATCCTTGAAAAGTCCAGTGCTTAGGCCTTCATAATATCCATCGAAATCGACATCACCATTGTTTCCGAGAATAACCAAGTCAAGGTCATCAACCGCACTATGGTGCTCCTCTAAAAAGGATTCTATTTTGTTAGGAATGTTTTCTTGAGAGATACTATTGTAAGTTTCAACCCCAACCAATTCCGCATAAGTAGATTCTTGTTTTTCATTGGAAAGCACAAAGAAATGAGAACCCTCACCCATCACCGAACCTTTGGTGTTTGACGTCAGCAATTTCGTTGAATCTGCAGGCTCTGATTTGATATGACCAATCAAGCGATGTGTATCTACATGGTATTTCACCATTTCATCAACGCCACCTACCAAAATATTTTTGGCTTCATCATTTTCTAGCTGCATTTTTGCATCTATCAAAGAAGATTCAAAGGAAACTGCAGCGTGTACATAGGTAAAATTATAGCCTTTGCATCCAATACCCAAGGCAATCTGACCAGAGACGGTGTTATGTGAAGACTGTATAAAGCGTGTAGGAGTCAAAAACTGCTCATCATTATCAATAATATCACGAACAAATTTTACGGAATCGCCAATACAGCCCAATCCTGTGCCGACGATGATGGCATCCACATTTTCTAGTCCTGCTTCACGTAAAGCTGTTTGAGAACTTACGGTACTCATCTTGATACCCTTCGCCATTCTTCTCGCTTGTGCGGGCGGAATATAAGCTTTGTAATCAGGGTTTAAAACACTTGCCACCGTATCATTATAGATAGTTATCTCATTCAAGAATTCTGAATTATCAAAGGTCTTCTGAACGGAAACCGAACCTATGCTATTGATATAAACGGATTTGTTCATGCCTCCTTGGAAATTATAAGGGTTGAACAATTTCCTCCAAAGCCGAATGAATTCGAAAGTACATGGTTGAGCTCCTTTTCCTTGACCTCTTTTTGTGGAAGCAAATCAAATTCCTTCATCGGAGTCTTAAAATTCAGATTGGGATAAATACAATTATTTTGCAAGGCTAAAACGGAGTATATCGCTTCTACACCTCCAGCTACCGCTAAGGTATGACCGGTATATGCCTTTGTTGAGCTAAATTCCGGAACTTTTCCTTTACCAAATACCCTTTGTAAGGCCCTGCCTTCAGATAAGTCGTTATTGGGAGTTGCCGTTCCGTGTGCATTGATATAGTCAATCTCATCAGGTTTCAACCCGGCTACTTTTAAGGCTTTTTCCATAGCTAAGACAGCTCCATCACCATTATCAGATGAGGCCGTTTGGTGAAAGGCGTCATTCGCATTTCCGAAGCCTTTTACATAGGCTAGAACTTCTCTTTTTTCTCTTTCAATGATACTTTCAGATTCTAAAACTAAGAAAGCTCCAGCCTCACCAAGATTAAGACCTTTTCGATTTTCATCAAAAGGAGTGTTGTAGGTATCGGAGAGAATCATCAAGGTTTTGAATCCGTTGATAGTAAATTTGGATAGTGCATCCGTGCCACCGACAACTACCCTCTCTAATTTTCCTGATTTTATCATTCGAGCACCAAGCATTATTGCGTTTGCAGCGGAGGAACAGGCCGTGCTGATAGTAGTCATAAAACTTTCTTTCAAGCCAATAGCATCAGCTATTTTTTTGGTGGAATCACCAGCGTGAAGTCCGTTTATATGCTGCCAGTTGTTGTTACTTTCAAAATACTCATGAAAATACTGTTCCGATTTGTCCATGCCACCTACAGTGGTGCTTGAAATCAACCCCGTTTTAAAATCATTGATGTCTGAAATACCAGCTTGAGCGAGTGCCTCTTTTGCTGCAATAATTCCTAAAATGGGCGAACGAGAATAGCTATTTTTAGAAAGGCCTAGCTGCTCTTCAAATTCAGTATTGGGGATTTTAATCTCGCCCACCATTATTTCATCAGCGTGTATGGTTTCGATATGGGAAATTTTGGAAATACCCGCTTTACCAGAAATAAGGGAATCATAGTTTTCCTGAACATTGTTTCCAATGGCAGAAATAATACCCATTCCCGTAATTGCAACGCCTTTGCTCATTTCTCTTCTGGACTCAATTCTAATTTCATATCAAAAATACGAATATCGGATAGGATTTTAAGAGAAAATTAAAAGGGATGTTCCACTGTTGCAGAACACCCCTTTAAAATCTTAAGAGGTAATTTTATCTACTACGATTCTCCTCAATATAGGCAGCCATAGAATCTATTGATTCAAAAATAGTTCTCCCTTGTTTAGGGTCTGCTAATTTGATGCCATAATCCTTATCTAGCATTACAATAAGCTCTAAAGCATCAATGGAATCAAGGCCAAGTCCTTCTCCAAAAAGTGGGTCAGTATCAGCGATTTCTTCAATAGCAATATCTTCTAAGTTCAATTGCTCTATTATTTTTTCCTTTAATTCTAATTTCAGTTCGCTCATTGGGTATTGTTTTCCATTAAATCTTTCTTAGCCGGCCCAAGCCATGTTCTTTATTGCCATCTCTGCGTTAAAAAATGATTCCGTAGCTACTGCTATGCAATAATTTTTTGTCTTGACCTGACAAAAAATAACTGCGGCTTAACCGACACAAAAGATTTAATACAAAACTAATATAAACGGTTTATTTCAGCTTCAGAATGTACAAAAGTACCTTTCTTAGCAACAACGTACAAAAATGCATCATATTTTCCGTCATCAAAATTTACCCAACCGCAAAGTACTTTTTCTGACTTTTGTTCATCCAATAAACTATTGGCATAGGTATACAACGATTCTGCATTGAAACTATCAAAAACAAAAAAGCTATTTTCTGAAAAGAGTTGATGTCTGATGCTGATTTCACCTAAGCAAATGTTGGGAAGGGTATAAACGAATACAGCGGGACTAGGATAATCTTTAATCGATTCTTGATGCTTCCGGTCGGTGTCAAGGCTTGCTGCTTTGTTTGAAAGTACTAAGCCAACATTTTTTTCGGTTTCTTCTTTAAGAAGTACATCCGCAGCCAAAAAAGCGAGTTTGCTCAAATTATCCATCTTGAAAAACTTGGAATGGTTAATTTCAAGATGCTTGTAAGTCGCTTTGGCAAAATCTTTAAAACTATCATGTTTCTCGCTGTACAAAGAAATTCCATCTAAAGAAATATCGTTATTTCTGATATGGCAATATCGCTCTATGTGATAGTCGTTATTCAATAGAATTTACTCGATAATCGAGATTTAAAATGCTCCAACGCTTGCGTCGAAACCAATGTTAATTTTCCTTGTAATGCCTGGTGGGCTTGCCCCTAGGTTATTTATTCCTTTTACAAACAAACATCGTATGGAATTCGCCTACCTTTTTATCTGCTTCGATAGTCATGCCAACTTCTTTAACTAAAGTTTTGAACTCTTCAGCAGTGTACATCTTACTATTTCCGTTTGCTAATGCTGTAAAGTATAAAGAAGTTGCCTCGAGGGTTAGTTTTGCACTACCATATTTCTGACGGTCTGTATAAGTTTCGATAATAATCAATTCGGTATCGGCATCCATGGCATTCACAGCAACCTTTAATATTTTGAGAATCTCTTCTTTGGAAAAACAATCTAAAAACTGACTCATCCAAATCGTATCAGCACCACTAGGAATGGTTGGATTATCTGACAACCAATCAATCTCTGTGCCCGAAATTCGATTTTCAAAACCTTTGTTTTTTGCATTCTCCAAAGCTTTTGACAATTGTCCGGGTAAATCAAAAATATGGACGGCAACTTCATCGTCATAGGCGCAGCATAGGTTGGCAAATTTCCCTGTATTTCCGCCGATATCATAAAGGAGTTTGGGTTTCTTTTTGAAAACCGTTTCTAAAGCTTCCTCGAATATTTCATCGGAATAGTAATGGTCAAAATCAAACCAAGATTTTTGCTCTTTAGAGGTCAGTTGAGATAAACCTTCATAAATCGTTGGCCAATCTCCTAATTCTTTAAGTCCTGATGGCTTGCCAGTCTCAATGGCTTCTTGCAAATGGTATAAACCTTGGTAGCAAATATCTTGGGTAAAATTAATATTGGCAGAGGTCATTTGATTGTAGCTCAGAAAATAACCGATTTTGGTTAATTCATATTTGTTCGCTTCATCCTTGCACACAATATCTGCGCTTTCGGCAATCTCCAAAAGTACTCCAAGTCCGTATTCACTCACCGAAGTTCCTTTTGAAATTTCTTGAATGGTGACACCTCCTTTGGTATTATGCTCAAAAATGAAATCTAGCACGCCCAAATTCCGAAGTGATACCGTGGTCTGAAAAACAAATGGGGCGAAGGCAATTTTTTGAGCTTCTTGCAATGCATCAAAGGCCTTCATTGGTTTTTTTGACATTCTACTATCCTTAATTCTCTACAGTTTTTTGCTGCGCGAATTTAAGAAGTTATTCGCTAACTTTTTGAAAAATGGCTGCTGTATTACAACCCCCAAAGCCAGAGGCAGTTTTTAAAAAGGTACTGATTTCTTTTGGGGTAGTAGTTTCAATAATATGTAAAGGCTCTGAAACACCAAGTTCTCGAAATCCAAGTGAGGCGAACAAAGTGTTTTGATTTAACGAATGCATACCGATAATAGTTTCCAATAAACCAGAGGCGCCGAGGGTATGCCCGAAATATCCTTTCAAACTATTAAGCGGTGTATTTTGTAAACCGGAACGATTGAAGGCAATTGCCTCCATTTCGTCATTAAAATTGGTAGCCGTGCCATGAGCTGATATGTAATCGATGTGCTCGGGATAAACTTTTGCTTGCTTTAAAGCAGATTCTACACTTCGATGTAGTCCTTCACCCGTTCTTGAAGGACCTGAAATATGGTTGGCATCGTTGCAGGATGCTTCACCAAGGGCAACGACCGATTCGTTGACCAATTTTGTCGAATCTTTGGTGACCAGAACACTCGCTGCGACTTCTCCGATGTTAATTCCTGTTCTGGTTTTACAATATGGACGGCACGGTTCATTGCTCAATGCTTGGAAAGCGTTAAAACCTGAAAGAATAAATTCGGTAACCAAATCTCCACCAACCACAAACACATGGTCAAAGGTGTTTTGATTGATAAATCGTTTGGCAACTGTTAAGGCTAGTACCCCTGAAACACAGGCATTGGATAAGACAATAGCATCATTTTGAAACCCGAAAAAGGATTTGATTTTTTCTCCGAGGGATGCCAAATAAGCTCGCTCTTCAGGAAAATCACTTCCATTTTCTAACACATCAATATTTCCTTTGGTTGTGGAAATGATGAGTCCGACACGTTGATTTATTTCAAGTCCAGATTGTTTAATCGTATCCGCTAGTGAAACCAGAAGCATTTTTTCAAGTCGCGTATGTTTTTCTTCGGGATGTAAATCTTGGTATTTTCCTTCAAGTTCGTCTTGCGGAATTCGAGATGAATAAAAAGGATTTGGGAGGATATTTTTATCATCAACCAATTGCAATCCGGAAACCTCATTACTTATATTTTGGATTGCCGAGGCACTATTAAATCCGTAGGAAGAAACAATATTGTTGTATGAGAGGTAGACTTTACTCATCTAAAAGACCAACTTTTTGTTTCCATTCCCGGAAGAAATCAGGGATTTCCAGAGACATTTCCCCAAAGAGCTCTACAAAGACCTGAACGGTCTCTCCTGTGCAGACGACTTTCTCTTCAGGATTTAAAATCTCATATTTGAAAACCATTTTGGCAGCGGCAGAATCAACATAGGTCGTTTTAATCGTAGCTACATCACCATACTTCAAAGGTAGTTTGTGCTCACAAAGGGACTTGACAATGGGTGTGGAGAATTTGTGTTTCTCTTGGTCCAAATATGAGATGCCATGATGACGCCCAAAAGCCTCGCGACCATCTTCAAAATACTGAATATAATTGCCATGCCAGACGATTCCTAAGGGGTCACATTCTGTAAATCGAACACGAAAGTTACTTGTAAAACTAATTTCCTTCTTCATTATTAAACTGCATTTTTTCTTTCATTGTAGACAATGGCTATTGCAGCTGTTGCCACAAAGAACAAAAATAACAAGGATATTTCAGGCAGAAGTTCACTAAATCCAATATTCCTTAAAAAAACATCGTAAAAGGCTTCAAGTCCCCAATTCATCGGAGACAATTTTGAGAGTGTCTGCATAAAACTAGGCATTGCAAATACGGGAACCCAAACACCACCGAGTGCAGCTAGAATAACAACGAAAGTAGCTCCAAATGGTGCAGATTGTTCTTGAGATTTGGCAATAGTGCCAAGTAAGAGACCAAGGCCGATAGCGGCTAAACCTGCAAAAAATGCGACTACAAATAGCATCGGAACCTTTCCAGCAACATCCAATTTAGGCAGTCCAATATTAGGGAATAGGTATACACCAATGAGTAACATCAGTCCAAATTGCAGTAATGAAACACAAAGGTAAACCAGCGTTTTTCCAGCTAAAACGGTTGCGTAGGAAATTGGATTTGTACGTAATCGAACAAAAGTACCTTGGTTCTTTTCTTTAACCATATTTATGGATAAAGGAAGAATTATAAAGAAGATGGCAAAAAGCGTCCAAGCAGGAATATTGTGCTGGGTAGAATTTGGAATCACCGCTTTTTCTCTGTCTTCAGGACCGATTTCCTTGAAAGTGATAAAACTTTCAGTATCAAATATAACTTCAGAGGGGTCATCGGTAACTTGCTGCTGAAATGCCTTGTAAATACTTTGCGTCTCGACCTTGGCAATCATTTGATCAATTCCATTTTTAATGGAACTCTTAAAAGTATACTGCGTAGCGGGGTCAAAATAAAGTCTAACTTCTTTTGGCGAGAGAATAGTTTTTAGAGGAACAATACTATCTTCTTCCAAACCAAACTTGGCAAGCATGCCTGTCACATTTTCATTTACTTTTTTATCTAAATCTTTTGAAAGGTTTTCGGGAATGACAATTGCTAATTGAAAATCTCCTTTGTTGACCAATGCTGCTGCTTCGGTTTCAGAAGTATTTTCAATGAGCTCTAAAGTGTTTGATTCAACCAGGCCTTGGTAAATTGTTTTAGAGATATCACCTTGGTCCTGATCTACCCAAAGCACTGGAATTTTAGTTTCTTTTAGTGTTTTGAAAGTTCCGTCTTGAATAATGGTTATGGTAATAACCAATAAAATTGGCATCAAAAATAAAACGGACAATCCACCTAAGTCCCGGGTGAGGAGCAAAAACTCTTTGTATGCGGAAGCCCAAATTTTATGCATGGTCGCGAAGGGCTTTTCCTGTAATAGCTAAAAATACATCTTCCAGATTTCTGGCATATTGATAGGATGAAACTAGATCTTTAGGTTTTCCTTTGGTAATGATTTTTCCGTTATCAATGATGGCAACCCGCGAACAAAAGCTCTCTGCTTCATTCAAATGGTGGGAGGTGTAAATCATAGTTGTACCCGCTGCATTCAATTGTTTCAGATGTTCAATAATTACATTTTTCGACTGTACATCAACACCTACGGTGGGTTCATCTAAGAACAAAACTTTGGGTTCATGTAGAATACTTGCGATAAGATTGATACGCCGTTTCATCCCTCCTGAAAATGTACTAATCTTTTTATTCGCAAAATTAGATAAGCCAAGGGTTTTAAGAAGCTCGTGAATCTTTTCTTTTAAAGTGTTTCCTTTAAGGTTGTAGGTGCTTCCAAAATAGGAGAGGTTTTCAAAAGCTGTTAAAGAGGGGTAGAGTGCATATTCTTGGGGTACGATTCCGATGAGTTGTTTGAGCTCCTTTTTATTTTCTTGAAATGTTAGTCCGTTAATTGAGAAGGAACCTGAGGTAGGTTTTATCAATGAACTGAGCATTGATATCAAGGTAGTTTTACCGGCTCCATTAGGGCCTAATAATCCAAAAATCTCTTTTTTGTCAATGTTCAAATCCAAATCAGATACCGAAAAGCCTTCGGCGCCTTTGTATTTTTTTGAAAGCTGATTGATTTGAATCATTTATCCTTTTAAGTTCCCGAAAGGGCATTTTATACTGCTTTTTTTAATCTTTTGAAAAAGCTTTCCTCCAAATTGGCAATGTGTTCTAATTGGTCTGCAATTTTGTTATATCCATCACTCTGCGAACTCCTGTTTTTATATATTCGAGAAGCATCGACCGCAAAATCACGCCATAGGTCTCCTATTTCAGTCATTTCTTTAGAGAGTTCAGAGAGCTGATTGTTGTTCAAAACTTTACTAGCTTCCTGAAGGAATGCAGCGTATATGTATCTAAAACCTCCTCCGCCAGTGCCAATCTCTTCCTGCATACGGACAATCTGTCCCAGATAGTGATTGGTTCTTTTGGTTCCGACTTTCTCCGGCCATTTTCTAATGTTTTTAACCACCCATCTTATTGCTTTAACGCCGACAATGGGAACCGGAGCCGTCATATCGCGGCAAGTTTGTTTGATTCCTTTTACTATAGCCTTTTCTAAATCTAGTTTTTCCGGAAAAGCAATGGGGTAATACATATGTCCTTTAGGAGCCATTGTACCTTTGGCGAAGCGAACTTTTTCCAATTCTTTTTCTGTGAGGGAGGTTACATGTTCAATAACGGGGTCACTAATCAAATAACGGTCATTTTCTTTTCCATAAACCACCATATTATGTGCATTGAAATGAAAGCGATATTCATCAGGAAAATAAACTAAATTATAAACACCAACCTGCAAACCTACGGGGTTGTTATTTTTAAGATTTTCATCTAATCTTGCTTTAGCTACTTTTGGGTCCTTAAATTTTTCTCGTTTTATTTTAACACCAACTCGCTTAGCAAAACGCTTGAAAATGAGTCCAGGAAGTATTCGGTAGGTAAAGACAGGTGCGTGGTCTACCTTTAAAAATGGTAAGTAACTGAAAAGTAATCCAGAACCAATACCGAAAACCATAGGTTCGCTAACTTCAAATCCGTTATGGCGCATAAGGTTAGATACCACCCCGTTTTCACAATGGGCGGATTGGTTGTGTTTAAAATCTATCTGCATGTGTTAGGCCTTGATGTTTTTTAGTTGTTCTACGCTAATCTCAAAAACATCAGCATATTTTTGTAGTTTTTTTGAATTCAATCTCTTAAAGACGGAAGGTTTAAAGTGCCTTTTAACCTGCCACTGCCAAAATCCGGCATAACTGGCTAATATAGGAACATCCATTTTATTCAATTCCATGTAATATTCGATGGGACTAGTTTCGTTGTTAAGAACTTTTATTTTGGCATCTTCAGCCCTTTCTTTAATCTGCTCCAAAGCGTTATTTAAAGCTATGGTCTTGGGGTCCCAACCTGTACTAACTTCCGTCGTGTACTCACCGTTTTCATCTATGGCATAATACATTTCGCGTATGTTCGCAGTTTCGAGTTTGCTTTCATCTTGTGGTACGTCCTCCTTTTTCAACTGTCTCGGTTTTTGATGTTGCGAAATACATCCTTGGGATGTATTTAAACTTCATGAATTAAGAAGTTCATTGTACAATTTACGACTAAATCGTCATTTCTAAAAGAAGAGGCTTCGATAGTGCAAATGCTCATTTCGCCGGTATCATATCTAGAAACAAGGGAAGCTTTCGTGACAAGGGTGTCTCCGATTTTCGGCAATAGGGATATTTCGGCTTTTTTAATAGCGCTTATATAGCCTACCACTTTATTTCCTTTACCCTCATGATCGTCGTCGTCGAAAAAATCTTGTCCAGTTATTGCAGAACAAGCCTGGGCCGCATTTTCTATTAGTCCGGCTTCGGAAAAATACCCATTTTTATCTGTGAAAATAGATGCTTCTTTAATTTTAAATTGTGTTTCTACGGATTCACCGTCAAGATAAGGCACTTTACATTCCATCAACATCGGAGTTCGATGGGGTAGAAAGTTTTCTATCTTGACATTATGCCGAGGTTTACGCATTTTCAGGAGCTAGAGCTGTTTTCATTTCACTTTGAGCAATTAGTAGCCCATCACATACAACTTTAGCGTGAACCAAAGTGACTCCCATAATATCATGAATTATTTCAACTGAAGTGGTCAATTCTTTTGAAATACGTGGTAATTCAAAAATTTCAGCCTTTTTGATTGCACCGATATATCCAGTTGGAGCCGGTTTTTGTGCTAAAAAATATTTGTAGCCGGTATGAAGTGCGATGGTCTGCGCCATATTTTCGATGAGTCCCGGTTCGGAAAAATCACCATTATTGGTCAAAATGTTTTCTTCGGAAATGGTAAGGCTTGATATTATTTTTTTATCAGAGTAAAAACGTAATTTGTCAACCATAACAAATGGTTTCTTCTGTGGAATCAAAGTGAGTAGAAAATCGTAATCAGTAATTTCGTTTTCTAGCAGATTCATTTTAGCAGACTGTTAAATAGGCATAGGTATATGCAAATCGAGCGCTTTCCGGAACGTGCAGTAAAATTTTGTCTCCTTTTTTAAGTTTCCCAGAACCTTTTAATTCTTCTAGCATTAGATAGATAGAAGCTGCACCGACATTACCAACATTTTCTAGATTCAAGAACCACTTTTCCCATGGCATTTCGATTCCTTGCAGTTTCAATTCTTCGTAAAGCCTTTCCCTGAAATAATATGAAGAAATATGCGGAAGATAATAGTCAACATCGTTAGGGTTGATATTATTTTTTGCACAAGCATGTTTGAGACTGTCAACACCTTTTACCAAGATATTATCTCCAAGAAGTCGGGTGTCTTGTTTCATGGCAAAAAGCGCTTTTTCACCCCATACTTCCGCAGGATATTCACTCCATGCTTTCAAATTGCCATCTTCTAATTTCTCACCTCCGGCATACATGCAAGTTTCCATCTCAAAAGCATATGAATAGCCTTCCATCCACTCTATTTTGAGCGCATTTTCACCCTTAGGCTCATTTTCGAGCAACATGGCTCCGGCGCCATCCGAAAGCATCCATCGTAAAAATTCCTTATTAAAGCCAAGAATAGGATTTTCTTCCAGGGTCTTTAAATGGGCAACTTCATTTTCAAATACATCAGACCGCATCCATGACGAAGTTCGTTCCGAACCAGCACAAACAGCGTTGTTGACCTGTCCGGTTTTGACGGACATATATCCATATTTCAAGGCATTCATTCCTGAACAACATGCTCCTGAAGGGGAATTGATTTCTAGATTCCCATTCTTTAGAAATCCATGTACCATGGCCGTATGTGAAGGAAGAATCTGATCAGGACTAGAAGTGCCACATGATAGTAATTCGATATCCTCTTTTGAAAAATCGTCGTCACATAATTCTTCTACTGCAGCAGCAGTTAACTGGGCATTGTTATGTGTAACATTACCTTTGTCATCAATTGCGTAATAACGCTGTTTGATTCTGTTATTGCGAAGTACAATTCTCCTTGCTTTCGACGCTTTACCAGCAATAACACCCAATTTTTCCTCCATCTTATCATTGTCAATGGGATTGTTGGGTAAGAACTTGGCTATTTTGGTAATGTAAACGTCTTTCATCAACTCTACTTTAAATAAACAGAGGAAAAATATTTCCGCTCTCTATTTCTTTTTTGGTACGTGGGCAAATAAGTCAGCAAAAATACAATAAAAACTATTGGTGCTATGACCCAGATTGCAAATTTCAAATAAAATTTGAAGAATCCAATCCATTTTAACCGTTTTGGATTTTTAGGTCCGCCTTTCTTTATTAAAAAATTGGCCCATTTCCCAAAAAGTACATTGCCTCTTGCGTCGGTCATTACCAAATATGGATTTACTTTGACCGCGTCCAAGGCTAATAAATCATCTTGAAGTGTTTTGAAATTGTTTGATAGTAGTGCTTCCTTTATTGGTTTTCCAAATTTGGAGGAGCCGTTGATTTCTTTATCTGAAACCCCGGGCTTTGGAAAAATACCCCACATACGTTCTTTTTTTCCAGAGAACATCCAATGTTCAATAGTGATTACGCTGACATGATTTACATGACGATCAACTAAGGCAATATGACCCGTATGGTCGGCTTGGTTTTCTGCCAAAAGACGTTTCACCTTTTCTTGCGCTTGAATCCACATATTTCTGCAGGCAACAACAGTTACAACAGGTGTATTCTTCATTAATTTCTTTCCGATTTCCGATTTTAGGAAAGCATTAATTGGAGGTGAGGGTGTTAGAAACCAAACTTGATAACCAAGTAGTATCAAGTCGTATTTTTTATTGAGAGTTTCTTCTTCTGGAGGGTGTATTTTGGAAGGAATTTGGAGAAAAGATTCTGGAAAAGCATCATAAAATCTATCCTTAGTCCAAGGAAAAGGAAATGGTTCTTCAAGAGTTATCCTATAATAGGAAATATTGACATCATTATCTTTAATTGTAGAAGTAATATTTTCAAGTATATCAAATAACTGCCCCGATTGTGTGTAGTATACGACTAAGATTTCCTTCATGAGTTCTTTCTATCTTTCCAAAAATCGTAATAATTAAACCATTGTAAAGGATATTTCTTCAAAATCCACTCCATACTTTGAGTATATTCCTTCAAAAGCCCTTGGGCATCACGAGCCTTAAACTCCGCTGTTCTAGCATAGAGGTCGTAATGACGTTTCTCTCCCTTCATAAAATACACAAATAATACGGGCATATTCAGGCGAGATGCCAACAAATAGGGGCCCATTGGAAAGCTAGCTTCTTTGCCTAGAAAAGATTCATTCAAAACTTTGCCTCCTGGCATATACCGGTCTCCAGTAAAAACAACTAAGCCACCTTCATCAATAGCTTTGTGTATCTCAAAAATATGTGACATATCGTCTTTTACCACTATAAATTTCAGATGTGATTTCACTGAAATTTGTTCCATATATTCTTGAATATTCTCATGCTCCGCCATGGTAGTAACCATGCTTATTTTAGAAATGGAGTATCTGTCTTCTAAAAAATAATGGGATATCTCAAAGTTACCGACATGGCCACTTATTAAAATACCTCCTTGATTTTTCTTAAGTAAATTGTCTATGTGTTCAATGCCATCATGGGTGTAGGTGAACTTATGGCGTAATCCGGTAGAAATAGCAACCTTGTCAGTCAATGTCTTGCCAAAGGTGTAGTAACTTTTATAGATGCTTGCTAAACTTTTTCCTATGGAATATTTATGTCTTTTTCTGAAGTAGTTATACGTGTCTTTATTGCTTCTCGGAGAGAATAATACATAATAGAAAATTACCAGGTGAAGTATAAAGTAAGCTGAACCAATACCAAAATTACAAAGGAAGAAAATATATATTTTGTACCCTAAGAGCGTACCTCGCGATTTGCCTTCCCATTCCGTTGCCATTTCTCGGGTTTTCTTGAAAATAGGTTAGCCTAATTTTCTTTCGATCAAATCGTAAAAATTTTGAAGTGTAAGAACGTTTACAAAATCCTCACCAACTAACTTCACACCAAAATTACTTTCGACAGCTACAACTAAATCAACAAAATCTAAACTATCCAGACCAAGTGTGTCCTTAAGATTTGCATCGGGGGAGATGTCATCTTCCTCAACTTCGAATTCATCGATAAGGAAAGCATCAATTTTTTCTATAATAACTTCTTTGTTCATAGCTAAAGAACACTTTTAATAATTAGGGCAGAATTGGTGCCACCAAATCCAAAAGAATTGGACAAAAATACATCAATTTTTTTATTTAAGGTTTTCTTAACAAGGTTTAATTTTTGAGAATCTTCATCAGGATTTTCAAGGTTTATATTTGGAGCAACGAAGGAATTTTGCATCATTAACATGGAGTAAACGACCTCACTGGCCCCCGCCATCCAACACTCATGACCTGTCATCGATTTGGTCGAGCTCACAGGCGGATTTGATTCGCCAAAAACATCAAAAATAGCCTTTGCCTCGTTGCCATCACCAACTGGGGTAGAAGTAGCATGTGCATTTACATAGTCGATTGCTGAGGCTTTTATCTCAGCTTGTTCCAAAGCTTTTCGCATCGCCCGAGACGGGCCGTCAACGTTAGGCGTGGAAATATGGTCGCCGTTTGATGAAAATCCATATCCAATAATTTCACCTAGAATAGGTGCGCCTCGTTTTACTGCTGATTCGTAGCTTTCTAATATTACGGTAGCTGCTCCTCCGCTTGGCACTAAACCATTTCTTTTGCTATCAAAGGGTCTTGATACTTTGGAAGCTTCATTGCCACCGGTAGCAAAAACCCCTAAACCGTCAAACGATGCCATTGCAATCGTATTTATTTCTTGAGCGCCCCCAGCAATAATACAATCTTGCAACCCACTTTTTATGAGATGGTAAGCCGTTCCAATAGAGTGGGAACCGCTAGCACATGCAGCACTTATGGTAAAATTTACTCCCTTAAGTTTAAAGATGGTCGACAGGTTCATAGTAACAGTCGAGTTCATTGCTTTAAAAACAGCTCCTGACCCGACTAGTGTCGTATCACCTTTTTCTTTGATTTTGTCAACTGAATCTACGGTTGATTTCGCTGTACTATCATTGCCATAAATAATACCTACTTCATTTTCATCTAAAAAGGCTTGATCGATTTTGGCATTTTCAAGCGCTTCTCGAGTTGCGGTGTAAGCATAAGCCGCTTCTTCACCCAGGCTTAGACGCTGTCTTCTTGAAAGATAGGGCTTAAGGTCTGGCTCTTCGACCATACCTGTAAACGCAGAACGGTACCCAAAGTCAACACGATTTTGGTCGAATATGATTCCAGATTTACCTTGATATAATGAATCTTTTACCTCGTCTAGGTTTTTACCTATACAAGAATAAATACCCATGCCCGTTATAACGACTCTTTTCATTATTGCCCCTTTGTATCGTTAGAATTAAGAATAAATACCGCCGTTGATGTTAATAGTTTCGCCAGTTATGTAAGATGCCTTTTTTGAAATTAAAAAAGAAACCACGTGTGCTACTTCTTCGGCTTCCCCAAATCGATTTGCAGGAATCATTGCTTTGAGTTCCTTCTCATTGAGTTCGCTGGTCATATCGGTTTTAATAAAACCTGGCGCAACGGCATTTACAGTAACGTTTCTTTTGGCGACTTCTTGTGCTAGCGCTTTAGTAGCTGCTATAACTGCACCTTTTGCGGCGGAATAATTGGTTTGACCAGGGGTTCCTTTTAATCCGGAAACGGAAACCATATTTACAATTCTTCCATATTTATTCACCAATAGTTTTTGAATCAGGTGATTGGTAACATTGAAAAACCCGTTGAGACTTGTATTGATAACCGAAGACCAATCTTCTTTTGGCATCCACATGAAAAGGCCATCTTTTGTAATACCTGCGTTGTTTACCAAGGCTTCAATAATGGCATCGGGGTTTGCCTCTTCCCAAGTCGTTAATGCGGATTGTACCACTTCAGCATCAATTACATTAAATTGCATGATTTCTCCAGATGCACCAGCCTGTTGAACCTCCTTCAAGGTTTCAAGAGCAGCTTCTTTATTACTATTATAATTTATGAGTATATGGTAATCAGAATCTTTCGCTAATCGTATGCATACAGCTCTTCCGATACCGCGTGAACCCCCGGTTATCAACGCACACTTTTTCTTTTCTTTCTTTTCCGCCATTAACTTCTTTTATTTTTATTTTACCGACTCAAAAGGCTCAGCATTTTCGAACCATTTGTCAGCCAATAGTTTTCCCGTCTTATCAAGAAAACCCCATCCTTTTTTTGATTTAACCCGTGCTAAACCATTAATGAATCCTTTTGAATCTCGTCCTGAAATGAAGGCAAATCCAGCGGTAATATCATACTCCATTGGAATAACTAAACTACCTGTCTTGTCAATAAAACCCCATCTTTTGTCTTTAACTGGAGCCATTCCATCTGAAAAAACTTCCGCATCTCTGTAAGAGGCCTCAATTACCATTTTACCACTTTCATCGATGTAGCCCCACATTTTTCCGTTGGCTACAGGTGCCAATCCGTCTACAAATGCTCTTGCTTTTTCGTAGCTGGGTTCTATTACCCATTCTCCTTGGCTATTCACAAAACCTATTTTTTTGCCCTTTCTGGCATAAGCTAGCTTTGAATCCCCTTTAAATCCCCAAACCTTGTCCGCACCTTCAATGACATTAAAAGTTCCATTTGAGACGATGCCAAAAGCCTCTCCTTTTCGCGCATCTACACCCGCTGGGGTCCAAGTATTTCCTAAAGCGGTATATTCGGCAGGAATAACAAGCTCTCCTGTCTTATCAATCATTCCCCAAAGGTCATTCTTCTTCACCTTTGCGTGCCCATTTCTAAATTTTTTAATGGCGTCAAAACTGGGTTCCAAAACTACTTTTCCATCAGGTCCAATCAAACCGATTTGGTCGTTTGCCCGGTAGAATGCTACGCCATCATTAAAGTCAAAATATTTGTCAGCTACGGGGGCATCTATTTTACTTCCTGTTTTATCGATGTAATACCAGTTGTCATCTTTAAGAACTAGCGCAACACCAGAATTAAAGTATTTTACTTTATCGTATTCAGGTTGAATTGCCCATTCTCCAGAAGTGTTAATAAATCCCCACATGTCATCTTTTTCAGCCGCGGCCATTCCATCGGAGAAACTTTTTGCGTCATCAAATTGAATCGGAATAGCAAATTCCCCTGATTTGTTGATATATCCTGCCTTTTTTCCCTCCTTAACAAGAGCTAATTCTTGTCCGAAGCATAAAAAGGAGCCTAAAACTAAAGTGAATAAAAAAGTGATTTTTGATTTCATACTGTTATTTATTTTCATGATTAATAATATAGTTCTTTACTTCATTTACAAAAGGATACATTACCAAATCCTCTTTAAACGGGGGAACTATTTTACGCACAGCATCATACATCATTTTGGTTTTTGAAGAAACCTTATCTTGAACCTTAAGGTACTCAATGGCCTGAACCACGGTAATCATTTCGATTGCCATTACTTCAAAAGCATTTTCAATCACCCTTTTTGTAATTAGTGCAGCATTTGTACCCATACTTACAATGTCTTGGTTGTCATTGTTATTGGGAATGCTGTGCACATACATTGGGTTTGATAACATCTGATTTTCGGCGGTTGTGGAAGTTGCAGTAAACTGAACTCCCTGCATACCGAAATTCAAACCTAACTCTCCTAAATTTACAAAAGGAGGAAGAATATCATTTAATTTGGAGTTCATTAAATAGTTGAGTTGTCTTTCAGCTAGCATGCTCAATTTTGTAACAACTATTTTTAATTTATCCATTTCTAGAGAAACGTAATCACCATGAAAATTACCACCGTGATATACATGTTTCTTTTTTAGGTCTATTATCGGATTGTCATTGGCCGAATTCACCTCTTCTATCATTACGCGCTCCACATCATTCAAAGTATCTAAAACCGGTCCTAAAATTTGCGGAACACAGCGAATGGAATAGTATTCTTGTACTTTTTCCTCAAAGACTTTGACTCCATCATTGTTGGTGTATAGGTGATGCTCACGCTTTCTCGTCAAAGTACTATCACGAAGGTGACTTCGCATTGAACGTGCAATTTCTCGTTGTCCCTGATGTTTTTTCGTGAGGTTCAGTTCAAATGACAAATGGTCGTCATAAGCTTCCATGATTTCGTTAATGGCAGATGAACAGGCTATCATCCATTCTAGTAATCTCCGTGTGTAAATTGTGTTTACTACTCCGATACCGGTCATAACAGAAGTCCCGTTTATCAAAGCAAGACCTTCCCGAATTTCTACGGCAATTGGAGTTATTCCTTCCTTCTCGAAAACTTCTTTTGTACTGGTTCGTTCGTCCTTGTAGAAAACCTCTCCTTCACCAATTAAAACCAAAGCAAGGTGTGCTAATTGTACTAAATCACCACTTGCTCCCACACCGCCGTGTTCATAAATAAGTGGAATTATGTCTTTGTTAATCAAAGAAGTCATCACTTCGATAACTGATGTATTAACACCTGAATGACCTAAGCTAAGGGTGTTTAGCCGGGCCAACATGGCTGCTTTTACATATTTGGGTGCAATTGGATTTCCTGTACCTGAAGCGTGACTGCGAATAAGGTTATACTGTAACTGAATTCGCTCTGAATCCTTTATTTTATACTGAGCCATAGGGCCGAAACCCGTATTTACTCCGTATATAACTTTGTTTTTAGAAAACTCTTGAAGAAAATCAAAACTTTCTTGAACCGTATCTAAAACTGCTTGGTCCACTGAAAGTAATTCATCTTTGAAAATAACTTTGTAAAATTCGTCTATTCCTAACTTTCCTTTAATCTCTGGCATTTATCGTTGGTTATGTTGGGGAATTCTCACTAAAACTGAATAAAAATAGTTAATTTGGTATGCAAATTTAGAATAATTCATGAAGAAGAGGTCTTTATCTTAACTTTCCTGGATTAGAAAGTTCGGTTTTTTATAATTTGTTGTAAATGAGAGCCTATTTTAACTCAAATGGCCTTCATTTATTAGTGCCAGAATTGCGAAAAAGAAAACATTCACCCCTATGAAAAATGAAAATGTCGATGTTTTAATTATTGGAGCGGGTCCGTCAGGAAGTGTTGCCGCGGGGTATCTCCATAAGGAAGGTTTCAAGATAAAAGTGGTAGAAAAGAATAAATTTCCACGTTTTGTTATTGGAGAAAGCTTGTTGCCGCGTTGCATGCATCATTTTGAGGAAGTCGGTTTATTAGAAGCTCTAAACGCCAAGCAGTTCGAAATCAAAGGGGGAGCCCGATTTATGCGAGACGGACAAATCTGTAATTTTGATTTTAGCAAAAAACATACGGAAGGTTGGGATTGGACATGGCAAGTGCCTCGTGCCGATTTCGATAAAACCCTAACAGATAGTCTGGAGGCAAAAGGGGTTGATATCGATTTTGAAAAAGAAGTGGTTGCGGTTGATTTCGAGGGAAGTATTTCCACCACAACAATCAAAGATATAGATGGAAACTTGTCCACCGTAACTGCAAAATATATTATTGATTCTAGTGGTTTTGGAAGGGTACTTCCTAGGTTATTGGATTTAGATGCACCTTCAGAAATTCCAAAACATTCTTCAATCTTTACTCATGTTAAGGAAACGAATCGGCCGGAAGGACGAGAGGGAACCATCATTACTTTTGATATTGTGAGTCTGGAAACTTGGTTGTGGGTAATTCCTTTTTCTAATGGTTACACCAGTATTGGTTATGTTGGCCCCACTGAATATTTAGAATCTTTTGAAGGTGATAATACGCAGAAGCTTCAAGAAATGATGAAACTTTCTGATTATTATTTTGACCGTTTCGAAGGACTCGAATACGAGTTTGAACCTAAGATGATAAAGAACATTGCTAAATCTGTAAAGCAGATGTACGGAGAAGGGTATGTTTTGACGGGAAATAGTGCAGAGTTTTTAGACCCTGTTTTTTCCTCTGGAGTTACCTTTGCCACTGAATCGGCAATTACCGCAGCGAAATTGATTGCTCGAGAGTTGAAAAATGAATCTGTGAATTGGGAGATTGAGTATTCCGATTATATAAAAGGAGGGGTTGATGTTTTTTCAACTTACGTGAAAGAATGGTATACTGGAAATCTACAAACCATTTTCTTTCATGAAAAGGAAAACCCTGAAATTAAAAGACAAATTTGTGCTGTTTTAGCCGGCTATGTTTGGGATGAAACGAACCCATTTGTGAAAAACCATCATCGGTTGGTCAAAGCAGTTGCTCATATTGCAAATATGGAGCAAGAGGCAACGAGCTAGCCTTATGTTTTTCTAGATAAATGTTTTGAGAGTCCGCGTCCAAGTTCCGCATAAGCTGACATTATGCGGTCGTAGTCATCTTTGCTGGCTCCACGACTATGAACATCGACCATTTCTGTAGCATATAAAATTTCATTCGGAGCGTCTGACTTGTAAATTTGAATTGTGACCTCTAAACGTGCATCTTTTTTAAAGAAAAAATTACTGTTTCCTATGTCTATTAATGAGGTTCTTACCACCATAGTGTATTCTGCATCTGAGACATTTCTGGCAACTGTGACTTGCTTTTCCTTTAGGTTGAAAAAATTGAATTCCTGAATGAATTTAGGTTCAAATAATTTTTCTCTGTTGGAAAACCAGTGATTCTTAAATGTTTCACCTGTCCCTGATTCTTTCTTGTCTTTTTTTCTGGCATGCATTTCCAAAAATGCCTCCTCAGAAGAATATTTCGGAATCTCAAGATTCTCTGCATACTCGAAAATTATATTATAACGCTCAACGCCATATATAGATTCTAAACTACCCAAATCCGTTTTAAAAATTTGCGCATGAGCAGTCATGACAATAGTCATGAAGAGAATAACAGAAATTAGTTTTCGATTAGAAAATTCCATGGTCAAAGTAAAATGCAGGTATTAAATATATTACCTGCATTTTACAAAACCAAGGGTATTATTAAAAAGCTTTTTTTAGAATCAACTTTGCCAGTGATTTAGCCGTTTTTGCATATCCTTCACCAACTCGACTTTCATTGCTATAATTGTTTCCCCACTGGTCACCTGGTGCATTTTTGCTGCTCACCTCCAATAACACATTGTCTTTGTTAGCAGTTTCCACAAACTTTAAATTCGTGCTAACCTTCGCATGCTGCTTCATAATACCAGCATCCCACCCTGGATATAGCCATATTGTTTCAACTATTAAGGTATACTTTGCATCAGAAAGATCTTCAGCAAAATAAATGTCTTCTTTTTCCCCCAAGTACTTGTTCATCAGCTCAAGGAATTTTGGGTTCCAAATTAACTCCCGGCTTGAGTTCCAAGCTTTTTCCCATGTTTTTCCTTTTCCACGGGTTTTTTCTTCAAGGTCCCCCGATCGCTTGGTAACATACTCATCATTGGTGAAATTCTCTTTCATCAACTTCATATTACTGTAGTCAAATTCGACATTAACTTCTTTTTGCCCTGCGATGAAATCAAAAGCCCCTTGCTCCACTTTCATTTTTTGGGCATAAACTGAAGTGCAAACTACTGCCAGCACTACTGTAAAATACTTTTTCATTTTTATAGATATTAAGGTTATAATTTATGTTTAATGTCGTAGAAAAATAAGGGTTAACGATATATTTCAAAAATTAATTATCAATAGCTGAAAAAACCATTTGACGAAATTTCCATCCGGTTTCATCACCTGTATTTCCTTGGGTTTGTTTCATTAAAACGCCGATGATTTGTTCCTTAGAATCTGCAAAATATTGCGTATTGAAATAGCCTCCCCAGTCAAAAGTACCTGTACTTCCCTCTCCACCGGCATCCTGACCTTCAGGTGTTACTACCCCAAAAGCAAGCCCATAGTGTTTTTTGCCTTCCCCGAACTTATTATCTGTTTGATTTCCCATAATACTTTGCACAGTAGTTCTGCTTATAATACGTACTCCGTTTAATTCACCCATATTCAAATACATCTGAAGAAAAGTCGCATAGTCTTTCGCGGAACTTGAAAGACCGGCACCACCCGAGAAAAATCTTTTGGCTCCTTTTACCGGGTAATCCGTGTCATAGAAGGTTACTGGGTATTTTGTCCATTTATCTTCTTTCCTTTCTTGAACCTGTACTAACCTTTTGTGTTTTTCCTTTGGAAGATAAAACCAAGTATCGTCCATTTGCAATGGGTCGAAAATCCGTGTTCTTAGAAACTCGTCAAAGGGCAAGCCTGAAACAACCTCAATAAAATATCCGAGCACGTCAAGTCCTTCACTATAGGTAAATTTCTCACCTGGATTATGATGCAAGGGAAGCTTGGCTAATTTTTTTACGCTTTCTTCTATGCTTATATTCTCGGTGGTAAACAAATCGGTAATTCCAGCTTTTTTATAGATTTTTTTAAAACGCTTATCTCCGTCAATTACGCCATACCCCAGTCCTGAAGTATGTGTGAGCAAGTGCCGAATTGTAATTTGGTTTTTAGCTGGTTTCGTAGTGTAAGTGCCATCAGATTCTTCGTAAGTATCAAGAACTTGAGCATCTTCAAATTCAGGAATGTATTTTGAGATAGGGTCATCCAAACGAAATTTACCTTCCTCCCAAAGCATCATAACAGCGGTTGAAGTGATAGCTTTTGTTTGAGAGGCTATTCTGAATATGGCGTTATTGTCCATTTGATTTCCATCTTCGTCCATTATTCCGTAGGCATTGTGAAAAATTACTTTGCCATTTCGCGCGATTAGGGCAACCGCACCGGGAATTTGATTTGACTTAATCGCATTATTAAGCATGGCATCAATTCGATTCAGTCGCTCTGGCGACATTCCTTCTTGCAAAGCGGAACCTTCTGAAAGGGGGGATGAGGTTTTAACGGACTTGGTTTGTCCAGAAAGAATGCTAATTGATAACAGTAAAAAAAATATAAAGTACTTCTTCATAAAGCGTTGATTTATCGATGGTTTCTTAAAAGTAATAAAATTTTGCACTCTTGGGGTTGATGCATTTTAAACGGAAAGTGTTTTTGCATTTATTTCGTATTTTCACGCTACCAACAAAACGAGTTACAATCTAATTAGTTTTCGTAATACTTCGAGTATGTCTTTAATAGATAAGATAAAAAACCTAAGTAGTATTAATACCCTTTCCAAGCATGAGCAGTTGGTACATGGCATCATTGAAGCAATTGATTCAGGGATTTTGGTAGTAGGCGATCAATTGCCGTCTATAAATCAGATGGTAGGAGAGCTTGGTTTTGCCAGAAAAACCATTGTTAAAGCCTACGAAGAATTGAAAGGAAGAGGCTTGATAGAATCAAAAAAACTCAAGGGCTATTTTATTATAAGTGAGGAAACCAAGGTGACTTTAAAGGTGGCTTTGTTGTTATTCTCTTTTCAACGTTTTCAAGAGGAATTCTATAATACTTTTCGTAAAGAGTTGGGTAAGCGATTTCAAATCGACGTTTTCTTCCACCATAATAATCTAGGTATTTTTGAGACGGTTTTTAATAATATAAGAGGTAAGTACGGAATGTACGTAGTTGCTCCAATACCTGATGTTTCTATTCGTCCGTTATTAACATCTATAGATTCACAGAAATTGCTGATTATAGATCGCTATTTAGAGATGCCTCAAGAGTACTCTTATATTTCCCAAGAATTTGAAGAAGCCACTTATAACAAGCTTTTAGAGCTATTACCGAGAATTCGTAAGTACAAAAAGTTTGTATTGTTCTTTTCGGATAACAAAGATTACCCACCAGGGATTTTAACAGCTTTTCAACGCTTTGTAACTGATTATGAAATTGAATGGAAAGTTGAAAAAGAGTACAAGCCAGGAAACGTTAAAAAAGGAAGATTATATTTCTTTATTAGTGACACCTATCTTTGGGAAGTGTTGCGAGACTGTCGAAATAATGAATACGTAGTAGGTAAAGATGTGGGCATTCTTTCGCATAACGACCATGTAGTAAAGGAAATCGTTTTCGGAGGAATAACTACGATATCTTCAGATTTTAAGGAAATGGCAAAAAAATCTGCTGATCATATTAAGAATCAGGATATGACCAAAGAAATCGTGCCGCTGAATTTGATGAAGCGAAATTCCCTTTAAATCTTTCAAATCAGTATACATTTTATTCTTTTGTTTTATATGTTATGATAAAGGCTTTCTTGCATGCCCAATCATTTACTCCAAGCAGTTTCAACAATACACTTTTGGCGACTAATATTTAAAATATTTGAGAATAATTAATTATTTTAGAGAATAATTATGAGATTTGATTTTTTTTGTTATTTTTGAAGAGTAGCATAGAGTATCATAGCATTTAATTTATTGTTGAGTTAGTTTGGCAATTTTGAGTATTGAAAAAGCCGAGTTATAAATTTTATTTCTTGGCTTTTACTTTTTATGATAATCGAAATTGAGGTGAAGAACAGTCTCATTGTTAACGTTAACATCGGGCTTTTGCTTTAGTGTATTAATTGATATTCGAGATACTCGTTAACATTTATTTGGCTTTTTGTTAAAATAATTGCGAATAAGTAAAAAATGAAGTGATTTTTTGACGGTATTCCTATTAATTCACTATGTTTACTTGAGAAGCCGCAAGGAACTTTGAGCTAAGAATTATTGTTTTAAAAATGTACTCTTTTTTTTTAAAATCAAAATTAAACCAAGGTCTCGAACCAAAATATTTAATTTTCACAGCAACCCTAAATATCAATTAAAGATTATAATCTATAAAACTGGTTTATAGTCGCATCAAAAAACAACTAACAAATAAACTACTTTTATGAAGAACCGAGAACAGTTTAGTAAAAGCCCAAGTATGCGCAACTGCGTCATTCTGGCGATTTTTATGCTTTTTAATGGATTTTTATTTACATCCCTACAAGCCCAAGACCAAGAAATAACAGTTTCTGGTGTAGTCACTGATGCGGCAGGTCCTCTCCCTGGTGTTAGTATTGTTGTAGATGGCACTACTCAGGGTGTACAAACCGACTTTGATGGAAACTATTCTATTATTGTAACCGACGAAAATGCAGTTCTTGTATTTTCTTTTATTGGTTATCTGACACAGAGTTTGACAGTTGGTTCAAATACTTCTCTTGATGTTGTAATGCAAGAAGATGTACAAAACCTTGACGAGGTAGTAGTGGTAGGTTATGGTACGCAACGAAAAGCCACCTTAACTGGTTCGGTTTCTAGTGTTGGTGGTGATGACTTGGAAAAATCATCTTCGCCAAACTTGGGAGCTGCGCTTTCTGGGAAGGTATCAGGACTATTCATTGATACTGGTCAAGCAACTCCAGGTGCAGATACACCAGCTATTCGTGTTCGTGGTACGAATACATTTAATAACTCCGGAGCTTTGGTTGTAATTGATGGTATACCCGCTCGTGAAGGGGGTATTGCTAGAATAAACCCTGCGGATATTGAGACTATCTCAGTACTTAAGGATGCATCTGCTGCGATATATGGAGCGCGAGCAGCGAATGGTGTAATACTGGTTACAACGAAAAGAGGTAAGGTGGGTACGCCAACGGTTAAATTTAATAGTACTGTCGGGTCTCAAAGTTTTACTACTACCCCAGATATGTTAACCGGTGCAGAGTATATGGATTTGGTAAATGTTCTAAATGTATACAAGTTACCAGTAGGCGAATGGGCAACTGCTCACTCGGGAAGAGGTGCGCCTTACACGAGATTAGATAATGGCGAGGTGGTTAACCCAACCTTTACAACTGAACGTATAAATAACACAGCAGCCGGTGATGACCCATGGCTTTTTCCTGATACAGATTGGATGGAGGAAGTAACTACAAAAAGTGCGTTGATTTCCCGTCAAAATCTGCAGGTTTCTGGTGGTACGGAAGATGTAAGATATTTAGCTTCTCTCGGTTATTTAAGACAAGACGTCAACTTTAAAAATGCTCCCAAAGGATATCAACAATATGACCTTAGAGTAAATCTTGATGCTAAAATCAGTGAGTCTTTAAGCCTTGATGTTGGGTTGTACTCAAGACAAGAAGATAATCGCAGGAGCACGCGTGCTGCGAATAATATTTTTGATGACCTTGTTCGTCAATATCCTTGGTTTCCAGCATTTTGGCCTTCAGGCGAGTTAGGGCCAGATATTGAAAATGGTAATAACCCTGCCGTTAGGGTGACTGACTCCCCTGGTTACATAGACACAAACAATAATTTTGTGCAAAGTAATATTGGGTTGACATATAAATTTCCAGGTGTTGAGGGGCTACAATTTAGAGGTAATGTTTCGTATGATAAGGCGAATAGAGAGTATAAGGAATGGAACAGACCATGGACTTTGTTTACTTGGGATGGTGAAAACAGAAACTCATCTGGTTTAACCGCAGCACAAAGGGGCCCAGGCGACCCAAGTTTAAGACAACAGCATACAACAAAAACAGATATTACGGCTACATTTACTGGGTCTTACGAAAAGGATTTGGGCGATCATTACTTTAAGTTGTTAGGTGGTATTACTCGTGAAGAGTCGGAACAGCAGTTTTTTGGAGCCTTTAGAAGATTCTTCCTTTCTAGTGAACTAGCTCAATTGGACTTGGGGGGTGCTGAAGGACAAAATAGCGAAGGTCGTGGTTTTGAAACGGCACGTTTAAACTATTTTGGGCGTGTTAATTATGCGTTTAAAGAAAAGTATTTGTTGGAATTTGTATTCCGTTATGATGGTTCTTATCTTTTTCCAGAAGAAAACCGTTTCGGATTTTTTCCAGGTGTTTCGGCAGGATATGTGGTATCCGAAGAATCATTCTTTCAAGATGCCCTGCCATTTATCGATTACTTTAAGTTAAGAGGTTCATGGGGTCAATTGGGTAATGATAATGTAGCGGCCTTTCAATTTCTAAATGCTTATGAATTATCTGCTACTGGTCTAGGGCCTGTTGTAACAACCGCTTTTGAGAGCAATGTAGCTAACCCAAATATTACCTGGGAAACAGCAACTTCTCAAAATATTGGATTTGATCTAAGAACGCTTAACAATAGACTGACTTTAGGTTTTGACCTCTACAAGAACTCAAGAGAGGATATTCTAACAGTTCCGTTGAAAACTTTACCAGAATACAGCGGTATAAACGCACCAGCTGTAAATATTGGGGAATTTCAAAATACAGGTTATGAAATTAGTATAGGTTTTAATGGAGGTCAGGAAGATGGTCTGAAGTATAACTTCACACTCAACTTTAGTGATTCTAATAACAAACTAGTTTTCTTCGATGAACCTGCGTTGGAAGACCGTCCTTGGCAGCGTGAAACAGGAGGGGAAATAGGAAGACCTTTATTATACAAGTATGATGGTGTATTCCGTTCACAAGCTGAAATTGATGCAGAGACATTAGATTACACAGGGGTAACACCTTTACTAAAGCCTGGTGATGCGCGAGTTGTTGATATTAGTGGTGATGGCCGTATCGGTCCAGAAGATAAACAAAGAACTGGTGGTAGTGCCTTTGCTGATACCCAATTCGGATTTAATACATCGCTGAATTATAAAAACATAGATTTTAGTATGTACTGGAATGGTGCTGCTGGAGGATATAGTAACTATGAATGGAGTTTTATGTCAGGAACCTTAGCGAATGTACAAAGAGATGTACGTGATCGAGCTTGGTCTATTGACAATCCAAATGCATACGGCCCAAGATTGGCAGATCGAGGAGATCAATGGTATTCTGGTCAAACCGATGCTTATTTAATTACAAGGGATTTCTTCCGTTTGAAGAATTTAGAAATTGGCTATAGTTTTGAACAAAGAGCTATCGAGGCCCTTGGTGCGCAAAGCCTTCGACTTTCAATTTCAGGAACGAACTTGCTTACGATAACAGATTTCCCATTTGATCCAGAGGTTATACAGGTTAGTAATGATTTACTTGCGACCAATGGTGGCGATAATAACAGAGGTGTAAGTGGTGGCTCCACTGCCAATGGTGGAATATATCCTATGCTAAAAACCATTAACTTTGGCTTACAAGTAACATTTTAAAAATAAAAATTGCTATTAACTTTTAAATATTTCAAATTATGAAGAAGAATTTATTAAAATTCGCATCCCTCATAGTCTTCGGGCTATTGCTTGTCGGGTGCAACGATGACTTTTTAGAGACACAACCTCTAAGTCAAGCATCTGACGTAAGTGTTTGGTCTGATGTAAAACTAGCCGAAGCGGCGGTTTTAGATTTGTATCAAGGCACTTGGGCAGGAACATTGACGAGGGAAGAAACTACTGACGCTTTTACAGATCAGGCGGTGTTTACACACCCTGGTCGTGGTGTTGATGGATATACCGAGGGGAAAATGAATCCTGCAGGGAACTTTATGGATATGCAGTGGTTTAGCTGGCCACAAATTTATCCTTTTATCAGAAACGCTAATATTGCGATTTCTAGACTGACCGCCAACGAAGCTGGTTTTGACCAAGCATTTGTGGATCAAATGTTAGGAGAGGCATATTTTATGAGAGCTTATTATTATACGCAATTGATGCGTCAGTTTGGTGGCGTCGTTTTATTAACAGAGCCTTTAGACTTAGATAGTGAAGCAAACAACCCTCGTGGGACTTTTGAGGAAACGGTTAATTTGATTTTAGCTGATATTGCGCAGGCTGAGACTTTGCTGGCTGATGCACCTGCTAGTAAGCAAAGAGCACATTTGTTAACTGCAATGGCTTTGAAATCTAGGGTATTGACCCATGTAGCGAGTGACTTGTATGAGCCCTCTAAGGCTTCTTCAGTAGCTACAATTGCAAGCTACAGTAATCCCGAACTTATTGGATGGACAGGTGGTAGCCAAGAACAAAGATGGCAAGCTGCAAAAGCTGCTTCTAAAGCTTTATTAGATGCTACTACCGGTTATAAGTTGGATTATACGGCACCAGCTGCTAGGGATGAAGCCATTCAAAATTATGAAGATATTTGGCTTCAGGGAGATGAGAACCAAGATTACATTTGGGGAAGATCGGTAGAAGAGTTTGGTTTTGGTTCAAGAACATATCCTGGTGGTGATGGATGGTCACAAGGACCTGGAATGGTGGCTTTATATCATGGCCCGAATGGGTATCATGAATGGGCTGGAACTACACCAACCGAGGCTTTAGTTTCAAAATATAGTATGGCAGATGGTACTCCTTTTGACTGGGATAACCCAGCTCACGCAGCTGACCCTTATACTAATAGAGACCCACGTTTTTATGCAACTATATTATATGATGGAGGACCATGGAAACAACGAACAGATGATGTTGTGAAGTTTGATAAATTCAATGAGCTTCAGACAGGCTTTTATACACTCTCTGATGGTACAATCATCAATGGTGTTGATACACGTCAAGGGCCTATTGAGGACTGGAATGGTTCTAGAACTGGGTATTATTTTAGAAAGTTTGCCGATCCTAGAACTCCTGCTTCTTGGCCAAATGATTTGCAAAAGGTAGATGCACCATATATTCGTTACACCGAAGTGCTTTTGAACTATGTCGAAGCTAGTTTAAATACTAGTGATGAAGGCGAGGCTGTGGCCTGGTTGAATAAACTTCGATTTAGAAACGGAATGCCAGCAGTCACTGAATCGGGGTCGGCATTAGTAGATTTATATAAAAACGAGCGTAATATAGAGTTGGTAAATGAGGATGCTAGACTGTTTGATATGAAGCGATGGATGGAAGGTCCGGAGTCTTTAAATAAACCTGTACAGCAAATCTTGATTCAAGCTACGCAAAAGGCGGGTACGCCAGCTATTGATCCAGGTGATTATCGTAAAGACCCGGCTATGTTCGACTACGTATATCGACCTACGGATATAGTTTTTGAGAATAGAATCTGGCAAGATCATGTTTATTTCATGCCTATTAAACAAGAAGAAATCGATAAAGATCCTTCTATTATTCAGAATCCTGGGTACTAATATTTTATCTAAGATTAACATTTAATTTGAATAACCCTTAGCGCATTTGTGCGGGGTTATTCTTATTTTAGGAATGTTTGACAATACCTTTTTTGCTATGAAAAGATGGATCTATTTCCTTGTTTTGTTGATTCTGTTTACATCATGTGAGCAAGAGTCTTCGAAGCTGTTTTCCAAACTAAGTAGTTCAGAGACAGGGGTTGATTTTAAAAACCAACTTACTGAAACCCATAAATACAATTACTTCACCTATCCGTATATGTATCTTGGTGGTGGTGTATCCGTAGGAGATATTAACAACGACGGTTTAGAAGACATTTTCTTTACAGGAAATATGGTTTCTAATAAATTGTATTTGAACAAAGGCGACCTAAAATTTGAGGATATTTCCGAAAGTGCGGGAATAGCTGGAGATGAAAGGTGGTTTTCAGGAACGACTTTCGTTGATATAAATAAAGATGGTTTCTTAGATATCTACTGCTCTGTAAGTGGAAAAAATACGCCTCATAACAATGTTCTTTTTATAAATAATAAGGACAATACTTTTACTGAAAAGGCTTCTGAATATGGCATAGACTGTGACGGTCAAAGTATGCAGTCAACGTTTTTTGACTATGACAAAGATGGGGACCTGGACCTATACGTCATCAATTATCCTCCAACTAGTTTTGTAGCTCCTGTGGAATACTATGACTATATGCTTGATAATCATGAATTGCCTGATTCAGATCGTCTGTATCGGAACGATGATGGGCATTTTACTGATGTTACCATTGAATCGGGTTTAAGCTCCTTCGGATTAAGTCTTGGTGTAGTGGCTGCTGATGTCAATAATGATGGTTATACCGATATTTTCGTATCCAATGATTTCAATGCCCCGGATTTCTTGTTCATAAACAATCAAGATGGAACTTTTACAAATCAAATAGACACAAGCCTACAGCAAACATCTTTCTTTGGAATGGGTGCTGATATTGCCGATTTCAATAACGATGGATATATGGATATTTTCCAATTGGATATGTCCGCCGAGGATAATTTCCGCTCGAAGGCCAATATGTCTTCAATGGATCCCGATGCATTTTATAAGTCCGTCGATGTAGGACTTCATCATCAATACATGCAAAATTCGTTGCAGCTGAATAATGGTAATAAGCCTGGTGAACTTCCCTTATTTAGTAATGTATCTCGTTTAGCTGGAGTTTCCTCTACTGATTGGAGCTGGGGAGGCTTACTAGCTGATTTCGATAATGACGGTTGGAAGGATCTATTTGTTACCAATGGAATCCGACGCGATGTGAACAATAAAGACTTCTATGCGAAGTATCGCGATTTTTTTAATAAAATGGAGAATGACCCCAACTATAAAAACAAGGAAGAAGAAGTTGGGCTCCTAAAATACTTGGAAGAGCTCCCGTCTGAGAAATTGAACAATTACATATTCAGGAATAACAAAGATTTGACTTTTGAGAAGAAAACCGAAGAATGGGGTTTTGATGAAAAGACATTCTCTAATGGAGTAGCCTACTCCGATTTTGATAATGATGGAGATTTAGATTTAGTGATTAATAATCTGGAAGATACAGCAAGTATCTATCGCAATAATTCCAAGAAAAGTAATCAATTGACCATAGATTTAAAAGGTTCAGACAAAGTATTGCCAAACGGGAGCAAGGTTTCGGTTTATACCTCTGAAGGACTACAAATTCAAGAATACAATACAGTACGAGGCTATTTGTCTTCTGTCTCTCCTTTATTACATTTTGGACTTGGGGCAGCGCAACAGGCCGATAGTGTAGTAGTAGCATGGCCAAATGGAACTGTAACCAAGTTAGATGCTATTAAATCCAATCAGAGACTTGCTGTGACGTATGACAAGGATACCAAAGGTTATCAGAAAACTCATACGGTAGAGCAGAAACGTTTCGAAACTGTCGAAGTGCCTAATCTTTTTGAGCATGAGGAAAACAATTTCAATGATTTCGAAGTTGAGGTATTATTGCCTCATAAGAACTCTACATTAGGACCAACTTTAGCTACCGGAGATTTAAATGGTGACGGTCTGGATGACTACATAGCCGGTGCTGCTGTTGGCCGACCAGCACAAGTCTTTATACAAAACGAAAATGGCACTTTTGAGCCTTTACCTATCGAGGACCTTTCTAAAGACCAATATTATGAAGATTTAGGCATTATCATATTTGATGCTGATAACGATGGTGATAATGACTTTTACATCGCAAGTGGTGGTAATGAATTCAAACCAGGTTCGCTTGGTTATGAAGATCGGCTTTATGAAAATTTCGGAGATAATAAATTCAGGCGTAATAAAGAGGCGCTTCCAGATATCAAAACAAGTGGATTGCATGTTTCGGCATCCGATTATGATCACGATGGAGATATAGACTTATTTGTGGGAGGAAGGATAATTCCAAAGAAATACCCTTATCCCGCAGATTCTCATTTGCTTGAAAATGTGAGCTCTTCTTCTGGATTAAAGTTTGTGGAAGCTACTCAAAAAGCATTGCCTGAACTAAAAGAATTGGGCCTTGTGACCTCTTCAAGTTGGATTGATTTTGATAATGATGGATGGGAAGATCTGGTTATCGTAGGGGAATGGATGCCGATTAAATTTTTTAAAAATGTAAAAGGTTCTTTTGAAGATGTATCTGATGAACTTCTACAAGGCAAATCTTCAGGCTGGTGGTTTGATATTCAAAAGGGTGATTTTGACAATGACGGAGATCAAGATTTAATAGTGGGCAATCTTGGCAAAAATTATAAATATCAGGCTAGCGAATCTGAACCCTTTAAAATCTATATGAATGACTTTGATAGCAATGCAAAATCTGATATTGTTCTAAGTTATAAGAAAGGGGATACAGAATTTCCAGTTAGGGGACGACAATGCTCGTCTCAGCAAATGCCCGCGATAAAAGCAAAGTTCAAAGATTATAATTCTTTTGCAAGTTCCTCGCTAAAGCAAATTTACACTACGAAGATGTTAGAGGAGTCTCTTAGCTATGAAATTACATCATTTGCTAGTGTTTATCTCGAAAACGAAGGCGGTAAGTTTAAAATGAAGTCTTTGCCCCAATTGGCGCAAATTTCAAGTATAAACAAATTTGTTGTTGACGATTTCAACTCGGATGGAAATCTAGATGTAATATTAGCAGGTAACCTTTATAATTCTGAAGTAGAAACTCCTAGAAACGATTCTAGTTTTGGTCTTTTCTTGAAAGGAAACGGTTCTGGAGAATTTACAGCCGTCACTATGATGGAATCTGGTCTAAAAATCGTTGGTGATGTCCGTGATTTGGAGCCACTTTCTGTTAATGGTAAAAAGCATCTACTAGCAGCTAAAAATGACACCCGAGCACAACTTATTAGGGTGAATTGAGGCAACTGGACAACTGGAGCCGAATTGCTTAGACTGCTTTAAATCAAGGGAATTTTGAAAAATGATAAAGAAGAAGTTCTTTTTAAATAGTACAATACTTTTGGTAATACTTCTCTTAGCTGTGTTGATTTATCATTGCAAGAACCCTAAAATTGAATCTGAGTACTTAAGTCCTGCTGCTTTGGCCATCCATTCCAATGGGGAACAATTTGTCGGTTCGGAAACTTGCATGGAATGTCATGCGGATATATATGCATCCCATATGCAAACCGCTCATTTAAATACCTCGTCCCCCGGAAATGCTGAGAGCATAAAAGGCAGTTTTGAAAAGGGTTCAAATATTTTAGATCTTGAAAGTGTAGCTTTTAAGATGCTTCCAAAGGATGGTTCGTTTTATCAGCATACTGAGATAAAGAATAGGCTTTTAGAGAAACCTCCGGCAAGATTTGATATCGTTATCGGTTCAGGAGTTAGAGGGCAATCCTATTTGACTTGGGAGGAGGATAAATTGTTTCAATTGCAAGCATCTTACTATACACCAACAAACAGCTGGGTAAATAGTCCCGGATTTCCATCCTATAGTTTAGATAGACCAATACGTGATGCCTGCATAAAATGTCACGTGACTTTTGTTAAAAACAAAGATTTTTCCGGACAAGGAAACACCTATGAAAAAAGTCAGTTTATTTATGGGGTAGATTGTGAAAGATGCCATAGACCTGCTAAAAAACATGTGGTGTTTCATAGAAACAACCCAAGTGAGCTTAAGGCACAATTTATGATAAAATATGATACACTTTCAAGACAACAGCGTCTTGATGCATGCGCTCAGTGTCATTCCGGGCCACGTGACCGTATTTTACAGGGGAATTCGTTTTCCTTCCTTGTGGGGAATAATCTTAATGAGTATGCCAGAAACTTTTATAAGGGCAATCAAAATACCCCATTAGATGTTCATGGAAACCAATACGGATTATTAACAAAAAGTGAATGTTTTAAGCAAACGAAAACGATGGATTGTGCGACCTGTCACAATCCTCATAAAAATGAAAGAGGAGAAACCGGTAGTTTCAATCAAAAATGTATTGCCTGTCATACTGAATCTGTGATTTGTACTGGGGAATCGGATAAAATACAGCAAATGGGGAACAACTGCATTGCCTGCCACATGCCTACAACTCCGTCAAAATCAATGACTGTTCAACTGGCCAGTGATAGTCTAGAAACTTCGTTTAATATCAGGACACATTTGATAGCTATTTACAGGAACGACAACTGACGAAACTCTATAAATTTTTAAAGAATCTTGGCAATATTTTTAATCGGAATATCGATAAATTTGGTAAAGTAGCATAGAATATCATACCTTGATGGAATTATTGAAAAGAATAGCTATTCTAAAACATGTTTTTGCATGATTCATGGCTTTTTGAAGCCGCCTTCATAGAACGACTAGAAAAGTATTTTACAGATGATTAGTACTTTGGATAAAATAAAGTTGGATATCAGCATTCATGGAGCTGAATCAAATATGAATGCTTCTTTAAAGGAAGTGTTTTCAGAAAATGGTATTTCCGTTTACGATTTTGAAGTCAATTCGAAAGCACCACTATATCCATCACCCATTACCCTTAAATGGAAGATACCAGGGATAGACGTAAAAGGGGTTTGGAAACCTACCACTGATTTCAACAAACGCATTCAAGCGGATTGGGAATTGGAACACATGGAGTCAAGGATTTCTATAGACGCTCCGGTAATTGGGCTTTTCGGAAACGAAGATTCCAACATAATGACCTTCTCTTGTTCGAATCCCATCAATACTTTAGAAATGAATGCTCGACTGAGAGAAGAGGATAATCATTTTTATTGCCATCTTACTTTTTTTTCAGAGCAAGAACAAGAAATAGAGCATTTCAAAGCACAATTAAGAATTGATTTTAGAAATAATCACTTTTCTGATTGCCTGCGGGATGTCTCAAAATGGTGGGAAACTTTTGAAGCATTGAAACCAACTCCAGTCCCTGAAATTGCTAAGAAACCCATTTACTCTACCTGGTATCAATTTCATCAAAGTCTCGAAGAGAAAGTTCTTGTTGCCGAGTGTGCTGTAGCTAAGGAAATGGGTTATGAAGCGATAATAATTGATGACGGCTGGCAGACGAATGATTCAAACAGGGGGTATGATTATACAGGTGATTGGCAGCCTGAGCGATTTCCAAATATGGCGGGACTTATAAAAAACGTGCAAGCTACTGGCATGAAAGCTGCCATTTGGTATTCTGTCCCATTTTGTGGTAAGAAATCTAAAGCGTACCAAAAGTTCAAAGGAAAGTTTCTAACGGAGGAGCATCGATGGGCACCAGTTTTTGATCCACGATATCCTGAAGTTCGTGAGCATCTTATAGGTTTGTATACCAATGCTTTAAAAGAATGGAATTTGGACGGATTTAAACTTGATTTTATAGATGATTTCCATATTTATGAATCAACACCCTTAGGCAAAGAGAACGGTCGTGACTACGCTTCTATTAATGAAGCAGTAGATCGACTATTGACCGATGTGATTACACAATTAAAGGCGATAAAGTCTGATGTGTTTATCGAATTCCGACAAAAATATACTGGGCCTGCAATGCGCAAATATGGTAACATGTTTCGTGCCTTTGACTGCCCCGGTGATGCTGTAATGAATCGCATTCGCATTGCAGATATCCGGATGCTTTGTGGCAATACTGCTGCCCATGCCGATATGATTACTTGGCATAGGGAAGAAACTGTTGAAGTTGCAGCTCTTCAACTGATAAATATATTGTTTGGAGTTCCGCAATTATCGATTATGTTACGAGATGTGCCTGCTTCACATTTAGAAATGGTGAAGTTCTATACCGAATATTGGAATGAGAATGCGGATACCCTGATGAATGGTTATTTTATTCCTTCCAAGCCTTTGGCCAATTACCCGACACAAAGGGTTTCTAAAGATGGAAAAACCATTATAGGAGTTTATGAAGAACTGGTTATTGCTCTGGAGAATGATGATAACCCAATCCATATCCACAACGGCCAAATGGCAAACGAAGTAGTCCTCCGAAATAAAAAAGATTTTGGAACTTACAAATGTGAGGTTTACGATTGCAGAGGTGAATTTGTTTCCGATTCAAATTTGGAGTTTGTAAAAGGACTTATTGAAATAGCCATTCCGCCCTGCGGAATTCTAATTGCGAAAAAAATCTGAAAATTAATTATCATGACGGAAAAAGAGAAAATGGTCAAAGGCCTACCTTATAATCCTTATGATAAAGAATTGAGAAAAGCACGAACAAGATCTCGTCAAATTCTACGTACAATCTCCGAAATTCCAGAAGATAAGGAGCGGCAGCGTAAACATTTCTTTAAAGAACTTTTTGCTGAAACGGGTCAAAAATTCTTCATCGAAAATCCGTTTATCTGTGACTATGGAAGCAACATCTTTTGGGGAGAAAACGCCTACGCCAACTTTGGATGTATTATATTAGACGCTGCACCTGTTCGCATCGGTAAAAATGTAATGTTAGCTCCGGCTGTGAAGATTTTTACAGCGACACATCCTGTTGAATATGAAGCACGGAATTCAGGGATTGAATTTGCCAAAGAAATACGAATCGGTGATAATGTTTGGATAGGCGGTGGTGCTATCATAAATCCAGGAGTGACTATAGGTAACAATAGCGTTATTGGTTCAGGAAGTGTCGTTACCAGGGATATTCCAGAGAATGTAGTTGCAGCTGGTAACCCCTGTCGTATTATTAGGGAAATAACTAACTAACTCAATAATAACTAAACTAGTATTTTTTATGGGAACCTTATCAATTCTATCATTTGTTGGATTTACACTTTTAGTAGCCCTTATTGCCTGGTGGTCGACCAGATCAACAAATGAGAATTCAGCCGATGGGTTTTATCTAGGAGGGCGGAGCTTAGGGGCTTTAACGATTGCAGGTTCCTTGCTGCTAACTAATCTTTCCGCAGAACAAATAGTTGGCCTTAACGGTCAAGCCTTTACCGAAGGTATTTTGGTAATGGCTTGGGAAACTTTGGCCGCGATTGCTATGATAATAACGGCTATAGTATTGCTGCCAAAATATATGAAGGGTGGTATAACTACCATTCCGCAGTTTATCGAAAGACGTTTCGATACCCAAACAAAATCGATTTTATCAGTCTTATTTCTATTTGCCTATAGCTTTGTGCTTTTGCCAACTATTTTATACTCAGGTTCATTGGCATTCAGTTCTATGTTTGACCTTCCCAATCTACTTGGTTTGAGCCAAAATGCGACCATTTGGGTTTGTGTTTGGAGCATTGGTATAATAGGGTCAATCTATGCCATTTTTGGTGGGCTGAAGGCAGTAGCTGTTTCTGATTTGATAAATGCCATAGGCTTGTTAATCGGAGGTATTTTGATTCCTTATTTTGGTTTGAAATTGATAGGTGATGGCAGTATTGGGGAAGGACTTAGTACACTGTGGAACGAGCACCCTGAAAAGTTTAACCTTAAAGGTGAAGTCGATTCAGAAATACCTTTTGGAACTATATTTACGGGAATGATTTTGGCCCAAATGTACTATTGGGGTACAAATCAATCGATTTTACAAAGGGTATTCGGGGCAAAAAGCTTAAAGGAGGGACAAAAAGGAGTTATCCTCGCCGCTTTGGTGAAGTTTTTGATTCCGGTGATTGTGGTCCTACCTGGCGTTATTGCTTGGCACGTATTTGATGGAACTTTAGACAAGGCTGATTTGGCGTACCCTGAGCTGGTGCGAAAAGTATTGCCTCCATCTTTGGTAGGTTTCTTTGCCGCGGTTCTCTTTGGAGCGGTTTTGAGTTCTTTTAATAGTCTGCTGAATAGTAGTGCTACACTTTTTGGCTTTGACTTGTACAAAAATTGGTTTAATAGAAATGCAACGGAAATCCAAACCGTAAAAGCGGGCAAACGTTTTGGACTTGGTCTGGCCGTAGTTTCGATGTGTATTGCCCCATTTATTAGTAATGCAGGAAGTCTTTTTGGGTACATTCAAGAGGCCTTGGGCAGTTTAAGTGTTCCTATTTTAGCTGTTGTGATTATTGGTATTTATACGAAGAAAGTACCAGCGTTGGGAGCAAAGATTGTATTAATTGGCGGGGTTATAATGTATTTAATTAGTCAGTTTGGTATTGGTCCAATGCTTATAGATGCCGCTGAATCAGATGCATTGGCAAAAGGCATTTCTGGAGGCAGTAAGGCTATGAGTGTGCTAAAAGCAGAGGCCTATCCTCACTTTTTACATATCATGGGGATTTTATTCTTGGTCAACGTTGGTATAATGCTATTAGTTGGTAAGCTGAAACCAAAAGAAACAATTTATGAGGAAATTGTTACTGATGAAATTGATACGACTCCTTGGAAATATGCCTTGTTAGCAGGGGCGATAATTACTATCATGGTACTTAGCACTTATTTTATTTTTTAAAAGTGCCTCCCTCTAGGAACGGAAAATAAAAAGGCTTACCAAAATTGGGAAGCCTTTTTTATACGAGGTAATCTTTTAATAATAGATCTGCTGCGCTAACCGAAACGTATTTGCATGTGCATCTACAATAGTTTTAATATCCGGCGAATACCCGCCGCCCATACTACATTGTACAGGAATTTGAAGCCTGTGGCAAGTTTCTAAAACAAAAGCATCCCTTTGTTTACATCCTTGAACACTCATGCTAAGCGTTCCTAGCTTATCGGTCGCAATCACATCAACACCGCAGAGGTAAAAGATAAAATCAGGTTTTTGCTGTTTGATTAACTTCGGAAGCGTCTCTTTTAAGATGGACAAATAGGTCGTATCATCCGTTCCTATTTCTAGAGGAATATCCAAATCGGACTTTTCTTTTTTAAAAGGATAATTGCTTGCCCCATGTACTGAAAAGGTGAAAACCGAAGCATCGTTTTGAAAGATTTCGGCTGTGCCGTTGCCTTGGTGTACGTCTAAATCAACAATCAGTATTTTTTTAGCCCAACCCTTAGCTTGAAGATATCTTGCGCCAATGGCCTGGTCATTCAGCATACAAAAAGCTTCCCCACGATTAGTGTATGCATGATGTGTACCTCCGGCGATATTCATGGAGATGCCGTTTTCTAAAGCAAATTCACATCCTTTCAAGGTACCATCTGTAATAGTACGTTCGCGCTGAACCAAATCCTCTGAAAGGGGGAAACCTATTTTACGCGCTTCTTTAGGCGGAATCTTAATATTCAATAAATCATAAAAATACTCAGGGTCATGAACCGCAACAATGTATTTATCATTGGGAATTTCAGGCTCGAAAAAGTTTTCCTCCTCACAAGTACCTTCATGTAAAAGCTGCTTGGGTAACAAATCATATTTCAGCATGGGAAAGCGATGCCCATCAGGCAAATGGTGTTTGTAGATGGGGTGGTAGGCGATTTTGAGCATTTGATTATTCCTAGTTCTTATGCAACTTCAATTGAATACGCTTCCTGGCAATATCAACGGCTAATATTTTTACAATAATTTGCTGATTTAAACTTACATGCGCATTCACATCTTTTACAAACGTATCCGAAAGATTGGAAACATGAATCAATCCACTTTCTTTGATGCCGATATCTACAAAGCAACCAAAATTGGTGATATTATTGACGATACCGGGAAGCAATTGTCCCTCTCTTAAATCCTCTATTTTACGTATATTTTGGTCAAATGTAAATACTTTAGCCTTTTCGCGACGGTCGAGCCCCGGTTTTTCAAGTTCTTCCATGATGTCCTTGAGTGTAGGTAGACCTATCGAATCAGTACAGTACTTTTGTAAATCGATTTGATGTAGCTCGGTTTTGTTTCCGATTAAATCGGAAATAGGCATGTTTTTATCCTTAGCCATTTTCTGAATTACAGAATAACTTTCAGGATGCACAGCAGAGTCATCCAAGGGGTTTTTTCCATCTTTTATCCGAAGAAAACCAGCACCTTGTTCAAAGGCTTTTCCGCCCAAGCGAGGGACTTTCTTAATGGTTACCCGGTCTTCAAAAGGGCCATTTTCATTTCGAAAAGCAACGATATTTTCTGCCAACTTTGGACCAATACCAGAAACATAACTCAATAAAGGAACGCTTGCCGTATTGATATTCACTCCCACTGAATTCACGCAACTTTCTACTACGGCATCTAAGGATGTTTGTAGTTTATTTTGGTCGACATCATGCTGGTATTGACCTACGCCAATAGATTTGGCATCGATTTTCACTAACTCGGCTAAGGGGTCGGCTAAACGTCGCCCAATAGAAACAGAACCACGAACCGTTACATCATAATTTGGAAATTCTTCTCGAGCAATCTTGGAAGCTGAATAAATGGATGCTCCGGCTTCACTTACTACATATACTTCTACTGGATTTTTAAAATGAATGCGTTTGACCAAGCGCTCCGTTTCTCGAGAAGCTGTTCCGTTTCCTATAGCGATGGCTTCTATTTTATAGGCATCACATAAAGAGCTTATCTTCTTGATGGCCTCTGCACTCTTGTTTTGAGGGGCATGCGGGTAAATGGTTTCGTTATGTTCTAAAGCGCCTTGAGCGCTTAAACAAACCACCTTACAGCCTGTTCGAAAACCTGGGTCAATCGCGAGAATACGTTTTTCACCCAATGGAGCACCCAACAGTAATTGTTTGAGGTTTGTGGAGAACACTTTTATGGCCTCATCATCGGCTTTTTCCTTTGCATTTTTCAATAGTTCATTAGATAGCGATGGAAAAAGTAAACGCTTATAGGCATCTTGTAAAGCTAACCTTATATGAGGTGTACAGGAGTTATTCGATTTTATGATTCGGTCTTCGATTTTTGAAATGATATAGTGCTCATCGATTTCGATTTTAACCCGAATAAAACCTTCATTTTCGGCTCGCAAAATGGCTAAGAAACGGTGGGATGGACAGCGTTTTAAAGCTTCACTCCAATCAAAGTAATCTCTGAATTTTTGTGCCTTTTCGTCATCTTTTTTCGTTCCAATGACTTTCGTTGTGAGCATGGCAGAACGTTCCAATTGGTTCCTGATTTGATTTCGGATGGATATGCGTTCATTCAGCCATTCTGCAATAATATGTCGAGCACCTTCTAAGGCATCGTCTTCATTTTGAACTTGGTCATTCAAATATTGCGAAGCTACATAGTCAATTTCATCGTGATTTTGAGCCATGATGATTTTAGCTAAGGGTTCTAATCCGTTTTTTCTGGCAGTCTCTGCTTTTGTTTTTCTTTTTTTCTTGAAAGGGAGGTAGATGTCTTCAAGGCTAACTAAGTCTTCCGTTTCTTGAATTTTAGAGCGTAACTCGTCACTCAAAACACCTTGCTCGTCAATAGCTTTTAAAATCGCAATTTTACGTTTTTCAATAGTTTCAAACTCTGCTTTGAATTTTACAATAGCCCCAATATGTACCTCATCAAGGTTGCCTGTTTTCTCTTTCCGGTAGCGCGAAATAAAGGGCACGGTGCAGTCTTCATTTAAAAGCTCGACGGTGTTCTTTATGCTTTTTTCGGAGAGTTGGGTGTGTTTCGTCAGATATTTGAGTAGTGTCATTTTATATTATTTTTTTAGACTCTTTAACTACTTTGAGGTAGAAGAATAAAGAATATTTAGTAATATAAGTTCCTACATAACAATATAATTCCCTTCATGTAATTCACTATATCCGCATAGATTCGCAAATTCTAGAACTCTGGCTTGTGAAGAAGTGGTAGGTGCTGTTACAGGATTTGATATGGCAAATGGAGGGAAGGAAATCAAACCTGCAACAAAATAACCTGAAAAGTCAATACCTTTTTGTTTGAAGTCATTAATAGTTGAAGCTAATTGTTCAACGGCTTTTTTCCGATTCGTATTTCTTTTTTTTCTGTTTAATGCAGCATTGTTTGACCATCTTACCTCCTTAAGTTCTATAAACCAAACAACCTTTTTTTTTGTTAAAAGGGCATCACATTTTTTAATATTGTCCGAACTAATTAAACAATCATCAATTGCAACAAAATCAATAATTTTTAGGTCGGAGTTTTCAATATAGCAAGTTGCATTAATTCTATCAGTTGTTGCAATGCATTTGGCATTATTATGATCATTTAAATAAAATGAAACACCAAATTCTTCATGACATAAATTGGTTTTGCAGTGGGGATATGCTGTTATAATCTTATCAATCATTAATAAGTGCTAACGTTCGAAAGTCATCCATAATAAAGTCTGTGACTTCATCTATTATGGTTTCTTCAATCAAATTATTTTCAGAATTGAAAATCTTATTTACAGAACCATCTTTGACTTCATAAGCATTGAAATTTTCAGGTGTAATCCATGAACAATTCTCAATAATGGTGTTTGCTTTTTCAGCATTAATTTTACCTTTTGTATGAGCTAACAAAAGATTATTAACTGAAGCCAAAATGTAAGGACTATGGGTGGTGATGATCAAGTTTTTTGAAAGTACCTGTCTATTAGTCTCTAAACAATTTTTGACTAAATATTTAACTAAGTTGTATTGCGCCTCAGGATATAAATTAAGCTCTGGTTCTTCAACTACATAATTTAAATTGAGATAGTTAATATTTTGAATTGAATGTTCTATCAACAACACCAATGGCAGTAAGGTTTGAATTCCAGAAGCGGATTCTCTCAATAAAATTCTTTGTGTTTTGTTATGGTATATATAGGATGAGCCGTTAACTCTTTTAAAACGAAAACTTCCTAAAATATCAATATTTAAATCTTCTATTTCTTGGACAGCTTTTTCAAATTCTTGAATAGTTGTTAATATGTGTTTTGGAATTTTGATGTCATTATTTATAAGACCAGCAATATTAGGAGATAATAATGGAATCAATGACCTTTCCGCAGGTATATATAAAGAATCAAGAGGGCGAATATATTGAAAAGCCTTTTTAACAGGACTCATTAATAACTTATAGGAATCTAAACTGTCCTCCAACTTAAACAAACTTAGAATTTCATCGATATATTTATTATTATCTTTTGTTTTATCAAAAATCTCCAAAATATTATCATGAAATCCAAATGAATCATCGTTGCCTAATTCGCGAAATAAAATTCTCTGTTTTCCATCTAATACAATGGCCGTTATCATTAGATTGATTACGACTTTAATTAGTTCATTTTTTTCCTTCTCCTTCTTCTTTTCCTTAATAGCGAAAAGTCTTTCTAAAAGGGAATCATAATCAAATTTTGTTTCCTTTTCTGAAGAATAATGATATCTAAAATATAGTGACTCGTATGTAATCAAAGTATTCTTTTTTAGATATGATTGAAGGTTGTATTTTTCCAACTCATTCTTAAGCTTAGTACTGTCGTTCTGCCTAAAGTTAAAGTCGTTCAAAATAGTAATTATTTTGGCTAAAGTACTTTTGCCACTAGCCTGTTTGCCAATGAAAATCATCATATCTTTTACATCGATTTTGGCTTCCTTTATAGGTCCAAAATTTTTAATATGTAAGGTTTCGGCCATTATTTTGTAATAGAAAAAGCAATAGGTTTATCAAAAAATGAAAGATACATTAAATTATGAAAATTGTTAATCAAACGTATTCTATTATAGAAATATATGCAATTTTAACTTATTCCTTCTCCATTCCCAACCCCATCTTCATCTGGGTTTACAAAAACCAACTTACCGTCTGAATTTTCAGTCATCAGAATCATACCCTCACTTTCCACACCACGCAAAGCACGAGGCGCTAGATTGATTAAAACAGTTACTTTTTTACCCACAATTTCTTCAGGAGTAAAACTCTCTGCAATACCAGAAACAATCGTTCTTGTGTCTAGACCAGTATCTACTTTAAGCACTAAAAGCTTTTTGGCTTTTGCCATTTTTTCAGCTTCGACTATGGTACCGACACGCATGTCAAGCTTTGTGAAATCATCGAATTGTATGGTGTCTTTTTGGGGCATAAGTTCTTTGTTTGCGTTTTCGTTTGCTTTTTTTGTGGCTTCTAGCTTATCTAGTTGTGCTTGTATTTCTTTGTCTTCTATTTTTCTAAAGAGGAGTTCGGCTTTGTTGATTTGATGAGTAGAAGGGAGCAGCACATCATTTGAGCTTACGTGTACCCAAGACATCTCGACTCCGCTCGATGTGAAAGAAAGAATGTTTTTTAATTTTTTAGAAGTAAACGGTAAAAAAGGCTCGCTTAAGATAGCCAATCCAGTAGCAATTTGTAGGGCTACGAATAGGATAGTTTTTACACGCTCTTTGTTTTCTTTGATGACTTTCCAAGGTTCTTCGTCTGCCAGGTATTTGTTTCCTAAGCGCGCTAGGTTCATTAGTTCTTGACCTGCTTCCCGAAAACGGTAACGCTCGATAGAGCTTTCAATTGTTGCCGGAAATTGCTTTAAAGCGGCCAAGGTTTCCAAATCTACTTTTGAGAATTCTGAAGGACTTGGAACAACTCCTTCATAATACTTATTCGTCAAAACGACTACTCGATTTACAAAGTTTCCGAAGATGGCCACCAATTCACTGTTGTTTCTAGCTTGAAAATCTTTCCAGGTGAAATCGTTGTCTTTGGTTTCTGGTGCGTTTGCGGTTAAGGTATACCGCAATACGTCTTGCATATCTGGGAATTCCTGTAGATACTCATGCAACCAAACTGCCCAATTCTTTGAAGTGGATAATTTATTTCCTTCCAGATTTAAAAATTCGTTTGCCGGCACATTTTCAGGAAGTATATAATCGCCATGTGCTTTCAAAATTGCTGGGAAAATGATACAGTGAAATACGATATTATCCTTTCCTATGAAATGAACCAGTTTCGTGTCGTCAGACTTCCAGTAGGGCTCCCAATCTTTACCTTCACGTTCCGCCCATTCTTTGGTGGAAGAAATGTATCCGATAGGCGCATCAAACCATACATACAGTACTTTGCCTTCTCCGCCTTCAACGGGTACCGGAATACCCCAATCCAAATCACGGGTTACTGCTCTAGGAGCTAAGCCGCCGTCAATCCATGATTTACATTGTCCGTAAACGTTCGATTTCCAGTCATTTTTGTGTCCGACTAAAATCCATTCTCTCAAAAAGTCTTCATATCTATCCAAAGGAAGAAACCAATGTTTCGTCTCTTTCATTGTAGGCACTGCCCCAGAAATAGTCGATTTCGGATTGATTAAATCTGTTGCATTTAAAGTAGAACCACAGTTTTCACATTGATCTCCATAAGCTTCTTCATGTCCGCAATTGGGACAGGTGCCTACAACAAAACGATCTGCTAAGAACTGGTCTGCTTCAGCGTCGTATAATTGGGCGGTTGTTTCTTCTATAAAGTCGCCTTGTTCATGCAGCTTTTTGAAAAAGTCTCCAGCAGTTTTATGATGAATCTCGCGTGAAGTACGTGAGTAGTTATCGAAAGTAATTCCGAAGTCTTGAAACGACTGACGGATAATACCATCATAGGTATCAATTACTTCTTTGGGCGTAATGCCTTCTTTTTTAGCTTTCATTGAGATGGCTACTCCATGTTCATCACTTCCGCAAACGAAAGCGACATCATTTCCCGTTAACCTCAAATAGCGGGCATAAATATCAGCAGGAACATATACACCTGCTAGGTGGCCTATATGAATGGGTCCGTTTGTATATGGCAAAGCGGCAGTTATGGTATACCTTGCTGGAGAATTTTGGTTTTGAGCCATTAAAGAATACGTTAGGGCGCAAAAATAAAGATTTTTAATCCGAAATAGACATAAAAAAAGCCTCCGATGTATTGTGGGTACAATCGGAGGCTTAGCAAAAAGTGGGGGTAGATTTAGGGGACGAAATACGTACTCATAAACACTTATATTTTAGGCCACCATAACTGACTTGGCCATTTTTTGATTCTGAACATCAATACGATATATATATTTTCCGGCTGCTAGATGCTGTGGAACTCGCTCGCGGATATTAATTTCTACTTGACCTTCTAACATCATTTCATTATAGACGGTGCCAACTTGTTGACCCAAAATGTTATACAATTGTATATCAACATGTGCACTAAAGGGCATCTCTAAATAGATATGTGGATTCTCATCCGTTGGATAAAAAGGTTTATGAACGATAGCATTCAATAAACTTGGATCGAACGGTGTGGGCTCACTGGGTTCCTCTCCCATTGGAGGAGTTACATCACCATCACTATAAACGATATCAGGAAAATCAACTCCACTGCAATTGAACCCTAAATTAACAGGTGCATAAGGATGATCCAATAAGTGTTGTTCTACAATTGGAATGTCTACACAAAGCCATTCAGCTAAAACTGTAGCATATAGGTCTCTAAAGTCCATTGTATATTCCAAATTTCCTCGACCATCTGGGTTATCAAGTGTTGGGTGTTCACCTACAAAAGCACTTCCATTAAGACCAGATCCAAAGAACAAGGTAGGTGCAGCTTTGCCATGATCCGTTCCATTAGAACCATTTTCAAAAATTCGTCTTCCAAATTCTGAAAAAGTCATGCTTAATACTTTATCATCTTGTTCGGTGAAACCTAAGTCATCATAGAAATTATCAATGGCTACTGATAAATTGGTCATTAAACGTTCATGTGCCAAAGGCTGATTTCCGTGTGTGTCAAAACCACCCATTGAAATCATATAAACCTTGGTTCCTAGATTTCCTTTTATTAAACGAGCTAGCAACGCCAATTGTCTTGCGAAATAATTGTCTTGGTATTCGACCTGATTTTGACCTCTTAACCAAGCCTCGTGAATTGTGCCTGCATATTCGTTAGTTACATTGGAAACACCGCGTAAGTATCGAAGTTGGTCTCCATACATACAATCATCAAAAAGGGCTTCATCGACAGAATACTGCAATCCTGTTTCGGCTATTTCCTCCAGCTGATCTATGTTGTTTGCTACGAAAGCGTAGTTGGTTTCCTCACCTTCAAAAACCAAACTTCCGAATTGACCGATTTGAACGGCAGCAGGCCCTTCTGGTCTACTTCCTGGAAAATCTGATAAGTAATCAGGAAAGCAGTGTTCAAAATGTCTGCCCATCCAACCGGTGTTCAAACCACTGAAACCTGTCGTATTTAAATCTGTATTGGCAAAAATATCGGAACCTGTAAAATGTGATAAACTTTGCCCTTCGTATCCTACACCATGTACTGCTTTGAACTGTCCATCTCCCCACATGGGTTGTAAAGCTCCCATATAAGAAGGAACACCAAACTCATCAGTAAGTTTTAGTACCTTACTTTCGGGAATATAGATGTTCGGCCTAGCATTGGCATAGGAATCGTATTGTTCAATGGGAATGACCGTACTCAAACCATCATTACCACCAGAAAGACGAATCAAAATTAGAATATTGTCTGTTTCAGCATCTGCAATTGCAGAAGTTAAAGGAGACCGGGCAGAAGCAGTAAGCATGTTGCTGCCCAACATCATTGAACCAGAACCGGCTATGCCTAATGCCTGTAAAAATGAGCGACGGCTCCATTGCTTGTGTTCTGTATCATGGCCATCATGTTCTAGGCCTTTGTATGGTGATGAATCGTTAATATCGCACATAGTAGTAGGTTTATTTTAGTTGAAATTCTGGTTGTCTTGATAAATGAACCAACAAGAGATATACCTGATTAGGAACTTGAGGGCTTATGCTAAGCATCCATTGTGAGGTTCCACCAGTAGTATAGTCCGGACTGTAATAAATTTCAGGAACATCTTCGACCTTGAAAGCGGACAAAGCGTTTTGAAAATCTTGAGAGGTAAGCAAACCTTTTGGAGTAATTTTATCTACAATGGCCTGTGTAACAAGTTCAGGATTGCTGGTATTGCTATTTGCCGGACCTACAGCTGCCACCGCAAAAGCTCTAAATTCCTCATCGTTTGCTTGATAAAATTCTTCAAGAATTGTTTCAAGTGTCAACCATCTACCAATCATAAAGTTGGTGTTGATCCAAGATCGGTCTCTTTGCCACCCGGCAACATCAACAGGGTCGAACAAACGTTGACTGAGCAATCCACCATAATTTACCATAGAGGCTACAGTAGTATCAGTATAGGTAAAGCCCGTTTCTTTTATGAAGTTAAAATATAAGTCATAAGGGCTTTTAATAATTACACCAATGGCATCTTGGTCAAAAAAGTGTTCACTTTTGAACAATTGAGACAAAACAGGAGCAATTTCAAAATTTGCCCCTACAAAAGTTGCCGCCATTCCCGATATGATTGTCTGGGCATTTCCTGCAGCATCACGTGAATCTGGATGCACAAAGAATTCGTATAATTTTCTGCAGATAAATTCTGCTATTTCATTTGGGCGTTGTGTAAAAAGAATGTTGATAACATCATCATATCCCCAATTGCCAGTTTGACCAAAAATGGTCTTTGGCCCTGCATCGTGCCGTTCAGGGTTAAATAAAACTGCTTCGCAACCTAGTTCGCCACGTTCGACATAACCTGTAAGTGCTTTTGCAGTTTCAATGATATCTTCTTCGGTATAGCCGTTTCCATCCCCAAGGCTAAAGAGTTCATATAATTCCCGAGCATAGTTCTCATTAGGATTGTTACCATTATTATATACACCATCTAAATAGTACAACATAGCACTGGTTAGCCCTATTTCACTGACAAAGGTTCTAAAGTTCCCAATGGCATTTCGTTGCAAGCAATTCACATATTCGTATAAGAAGGCGTTGCAGTCATAGATATCTAATTCTGTTACAAAATGATTGCTCCAAAAAAAGCTCAGGCGATCGCGAAGATCATTGTTTAGAAGAGAATTTGCATAGGCTAATTCCCATTCATCTTGTTGTTGACGTCTTACTTGTCTTCTAAGGTCTTCGTCTGCAGGGTAGTTGCTATTGTTCCAGTTGGCCCAAGCTGGGGCTGGAATTGGCGCTTGACCAATTGCTTGGTTAATTAGATTGTCTACCAGGGCTCCGGCAGTTTGACCAGTTCCTGCATTGATGGTCTGTACTGATGCACTAAATCCTAATCTTCTGTAGAGATGTTCCACTTGCTGTTGTGAGAGGGTACCAGCATACGGAGACAACGGAGAAGTATTACAATTAATGAAATATTCCATAGTCAATTTGGGCGTTAGTATGTTTGTTCATAGAGCTTGGGGCTACTATTTGCTTGGGGAACTAATTTAACGTAGCGAAAAATAGGATAGTATTGAAATCCTTGTATTTTCGTTGAACTACTAGATAAGCTACGTACTTTTTACTCGATTAGGACGTTTAACGGCACGTTTTTTCGATGAAATGCACGTTTTTAAAGAAATATTTCTTAATTCATGGGTAAGCACAACGAGTTTGGCAAGGAAGGTGAAAAGATTGCTACTGACTTTTTAATCAATAAAGGTTACGAAATCAAATACAGGAATTATAGGTACTTAAAGTCTGAAATTGATGTCATCGCCCAGAAGGAAAATATATTGGCGATTGTTGAGGTAAGAGCCCGCAGTAACGATAAAATCATTCCAATTGCGGATACTATTACTAAAAAGAAAATCAAACTTTTAGTTATGGGTGCAGACCATTTTGTTGTAGAAAATAAGCTTGATGTTGAGGTTCGATTTGATGTGATAACGATTTTAAAAAATAAATCCATATTCAAGATTGAACATTTGGAAAGTGCATTTTATCATTTCTGACAATTTGTTTTATTTATAACAATATGTTATTTTTGTTATAAAATCAATCAAAATGAAAACAATTTCATCAGTCGTAGAGCAATACATCAAGAAAAAGCCCTTTCTACAAAGCGCATTGGCACAGGGAATCATCAACCTAACTTCACTTTCAAGAATTGTCAAACCTGAAATCGAGGAAGAACTTGGTAAGGATATCCGAAACGGAGCCATTGTGATGGCACTTAAACGCCTATCCGATGACCTAGAGTTTCGAGCTACGCACAAGATTATAAAGGTTCTAAAGAATATCGGGGAAATAACAGTTAGGTCCTCACTATCGGACTATACTTTTTTGGCTTCTGATACTATTTTAGTACAACAAGCTAAACTTTTGGAGGCTATCAATGAGAATCAAGATGTCTTTTATACCTCTTCTAGAGGTGTAAATGAGATAAATATTGTTATCAGCAATGTAATGGACAATACAGTTGAGGATTTGTTCAGAGCGGAAAAATGTACTCAAAAAGCTGAAGAACTTTCTTCTATAACTGTCAAACTTCCTGCTGAAAATGTTTCCGTACCCGGTATATATTACTTTATTTTCCAGCGCCTAGCTTGGGAGGGTATTGTACTTTATGAAGTAATATCCACAACCAATGAGTTTACCATTCTTGTTGATGATAATCAAGTGGACATCGCATTTAAAACGATAAAGGATTTAAAAACTCTTTAGGTTTTAATTTTCTCGTAAAAAGGAAATGACTTCTCTGTCAGTATCTGGCTTCGCAATAATTTTCTTATTCTCGTCCAAGATGAAATATGTAGGAGTTGCATGTATATCATACAATTGGGCATATTCACTATCCCATTTCCCCAAGGCAATTGCATGTTCGAAATTTTCCAATTTGCTAGATTCAATATTCCACGATACCTCGTCATCCTCAAGACCTACGGCGATTACTTTTACATTCTTATTTTCCTTTAATTCTTCATGTAGTGCAGGAAGCTCTTTGAGGCAATGACCACATGTACTGCTCCAGAAAACCAATAAGTAATTTTTTGAACTTTTCAGAGTGCTTAGTTTTTCTTGCGTATCACCATTTTTCCAGCTTATCTCCGGGGGAACAACTCCAATGCGAAGACGGTTATAAATTTCTATTTTGTCAATGATATCTTTGTTTGCAGAAGCTACTTTTGAGGGTTTTAAATAGGTGTTGTAAATGAAATCTGAGGTATCATTAAAGTCACTTCCAGAACTTTGTGTCCAAAGTGTATAGAGCACATGAAAAGCATAAGTGTCTGAAACACCCTTTAATTTTTCATAAATCGTAGTAATATTAGCTTGGATTTCTTTTTCTGTTTCGGCTTTCTCAAGTTGGTCTAAAGGAAGTGCAGTAAAAACATAGTTTGCCAATTTATCCGTGAGAAAACCAGATGCTTGTAAAGTGGAATTTGTTAAATCTAAATTTTCAAAGTAGGATTTCTTTCGATTACGAACATAATCTTGTATTGGTTCATACTCAGTTGGAATGTAAGGCTTGTTTGCTTTTATAAATTGATTTGCAGTTAATTCTTCAGACTTTTTCTCATAGGATTCCTGTACTTTTTGGTATTTTTTGAGTAATTCTTGATAGGTATTTACATCTGTTGAGCCATTGGAATAGAATGAAATCATTTCACGCTCAAGTACATTCATTTCATTGAAATACGTACCAAATAGTATATTTTCCTTAGACTCAGTAAACGTTAAGCCTTGAGTGCTATCAAAAGTAAGTTTTATATCTTCATTTCCGTTATATATTACATCAAAATAGAACTCCTCCTGAGGTACAGCATATACCAATCGGTATGTGCCTTCAGTTGATTTTTCTGGAAGTTTTAGACTGAATTCACCATTCTTGATAGCGGTATCTGCAACATATACCTGGGTGCCTGGTTTTAGATGGTAGGCAATTATCCAGCTATACTCTTTTGCCGGTGAAAATGTTCCAGAAATTAGATGCTGCCCTTTTATGGAAAAAGTGATAAGGAAAGTGATTATAAAAAAAGTTTTGCGCATATTTATTGAAAGTTCAAAAGTTAGGCCAAACTACAAAATCTAAAATATACTTAATTGGGAGTATCAATCTAATTCTTCGCCTAAACCAATATTACTAAAAGTTTGTAAAATCAAATCCATCTCGGTCTCGTGAAGAAAATCATCAGAAATAGCGGCCTCCCTTAAAATTTTGACCAAAGCTTTCTTTTTCTGATAGGTCATTTTGTGAAGTGTAACTAGCGCTGAATCCCTATCTAAATCGTCGGCAGCTTCAACGGTTGGTATATCAATCCCAATTTGTTTTTTCAGCCGCTCCATGAACTTTATTTCACCCATATGTAAAAGTTTATCAGCCTTTATTACTGCAATAACGGTGCTGGCAACCGCTAATTTTTCATCTTGAGTGAATTTCATGGTTGGTGTTTTTAAGGCATGGTTATCCTATTTAGTCTTAAATTTTAATTTCTTTACAGAAATTTGAAATCACTTCTGTTTCTTTTTTGTGTACAAAGCCATCAACTTTAGCCATGTCTTTTAAGATTTGCGCTAAAACTATCTTCTTCTCTCTTGACATCTTATCAAGGACTATGTTGGACCGAATTATGGTAAGGTTTCTGGCTTGAACAAGAAAGTTACTATCAAAGTCTAAATAACTCATTAACGAACTCATCATGGTAATCTCTGCATTATGAACATGGCCATCGGCGAGTATTAGAGAATCCAAAGCTTTTACAATAGCCAATTTTTCGGCTAGGGAAAAGCCAATGGTTGAAAGTGTCATAGCTTCTAATTGTGGGGTTAGAATGCGACGAAATTAAACAAATAAATGTAAAAACTACAAATGAGCTATTTCCAATTAAGTTTATAAATGATATTATTAAAGAATTAGTGTACATCATCCGCGCCAATACCAATTGTTCCAAAAATGTTCAATAGAAAGCTCATCTCGTTATCATGCATGAAGCCATCAGTTTTGGCTACTTCATGTAGTATCTGACCAACGGCTTGTTTCTTCTGCTTTTGCATATCGTCTAGTATAGCAAGACTTTCATCAGTATTCAGGGTTTGAGCTTGCTCAATAAAGCTAGTGTCAAAATTAAGACGCTGGGTGAGGTCGGTCATTCGCTGAATCTCTTTTTTATGGACTACGCGATCAGCGATAATTACCGAGTAAATCATCTTTACAAGTGCCAATTTTTCTGGAATATTGAATTTAAGTGTATTTGCTGAAGCCATAATAAGTAGGTTTATACAGCTACTAACGTACGAAAAAACTACAAATTGTTTATCTAATAATAACTTCTAGTGTATGGAAGATGAGCTCGTGTTCGAAATTTTAAGAGGGCCTAATGCCTCTAAAGCTTTTTCTATAGATTCTATACCCTCGAAGACTAGTAATAGTCGAAGCCCGTTGCGGGTTTGCTTTTCTTTCATTTTACAGATAGAACTATGGCTTTGTACAAACTGCAAAACCTTTGTAAAATTTGGACTCTGATAAAAATCAGATTGTTGGTCCGAAATAAAATACCCAATGAGCTTTCCTTTTTTAAGTATTACTTTTTCCAAACCAATACTCGTAGTAATCCACTTGATGCGAACTGAATTCAAGAGATCATCTGCTTCGACTGGTAATTCCCCGAAACGGTCTATAAGCTCGGTTTCATATTTTGCCAGTCCTTCTTCATCTTTTACCTGATTGAGCAAAGTGTAGAGGTTCAAGCGCTCTGTAACATTATTGATATAATCATCGGGAAATAGTAGTTCAAAGTCCGTATCCAATTGTGAATCCTTCAAGAATGTTTTTTCTTGATGCCCTTCAACTTCCTCATAAAGTTCTTTAAACTCGTTTTCTTTCAGTTCATCAATCGCTTCTGCCAATATCTTTTGATACGCATCAAAGCCAATCTCATTGATAAACCCACTTTGTTCACCTCCTAAGAGGTCTCCAGCGCCTCGAATTTCCAAATCTTTCATGGCGATATTAAAACCGCTTCCCAGTTCTGTGAATTGTTCCAAAGCTTGAATTCGTTTTCGCGCATCATTGGTCATGACGTCATAAGGAGGTGTTATAAAATAACAGAAGGCCTTCTTGTTACTTCGACCTACGCGACCCCGCATCTGATGTAAATCGCTTAGGCCAAAATTGTTTGCGTTGTTAATGAAAATGGTATTGGCATTGGTCACATCGAGCCCGCTTTCGACTATAGTGGTAGATACAAGCACATCAAATTCCCCATTCATAAATGCTAGCATAAGGGTCTCAAGTTTTTTACCTTCCATTTGGCCATGTCCGATACCGACTTTCGCATCTGGGACCAAGCGCTGTATCATTCCAGCAACCTCTTTAATGTTCTCGATTCTGTTGTGAATGAAGAATACTTGACCACCACGCTGAATTTCGTAGGTGACCGCATCACGAATAACTTCTTCCCCAAAACGGATTACTTGACTCTCAATGGGATAACGGTTGGGCGGGGGTGTATTAATTACAGATAAATCCCTTGCCGCCATCAAGCTGAATTGTAATGTCCTAGGTATTGGTGTTGCGGTCAAGGTCAGCACATCAACATTCTCTTTGATGGATTTTAATTTATCCTTTACAGAAACTCCAAACTTTTGTTCTTCATCAACAATAAGTAAGCCTAAGTCTTTGAACTTTACATTTTTGTTTACTAACTGATGTGTTCCAATAATAATATCTACCTTGCCTGCCTCTAGTTTTTCTAAGGTTAATCGACGTTCTTTTGTTGTTCGAAAACGATTCAGGTAATCCACCGTTACCGGCATTTCTTTTAGTCGCTCTTTGAATGTTTTGTTATGTTGGAAAGCCAAAATAGTTGTCGGCACGAGCACCGCGACTTGTTTTCCATTAGCCACTGCTTTAAAAGCAGCTCGAATGGCCACCTCGGTTTTTCCAAAGCCAACATCACCACAGATTAAACGATCCATGGGCCGTTCGCTTTCCATATCCCGTTTGATGTCTTCAGTTGCTTTGCTTTGGTCGGGAGTGTCTTCGTAAATAAATGAAGCTTCCAGTTCATGCTGTAAATACCCGTCTGGATCATACTGGAAGCCTTTTTGAAGTCTTCTTTTCGCATATACTTTAATCAAATCGAAAGCTATTTTTTTGACCCTCGATTTGGTTTTCTGTTTGATTTTCTTCCAGGCTGCTGAACCAAGTTTGTAGATTTTAGGCACGGCTCCATCCTTTCCATTAAATTTGGAAATCTTGTGAAGTGAGTGAATGCTGACATATAAGATATCACGTTCTCCGTACATTAATTTGATGGCCTCTTGCTTCTTGCCTTCTACATCTATTTTTTGAAGCCCTCCAAACTTTCCAATGCCATGGTCGATATGGGTGACATAATCCCCAATTTCAAGTTTGTTAAGTTCTTTAAGCGTTATGGCTTGTTTCTTTGCATAGCCATTTTTCAAACTGAATTTATGATACCGCTCAAAAATTTGATGATCCGTATAGCAGACAAGTTTTAAGTCGTCATCAATAAATCCCTGATGTAAGGAAAAGACAATTGTTTTATAATGAACCTGCGTTTCAACTTCCTCAAAAATGTCATGAAATCGTTTGGCTTGCTGGTCTGTGGCGCAATAGATAAAATTGCTATAGCCATTTCGATGATTGACATTAAGGTTGTCAATTAGTAAATCAAACTTTTTATTGAAAGAAGGTTGAGGTTTGGTTCGAAAGGTAATTTCGTAACCTTCAATTGGTTTCAGCGATTCTCCAACACCAAACGTGACCAATCCAAAATCCTTTAACTGCTTTTTAAACTGAGTCGAATTTAAGAACAACTCCTCGGGCTTGGCGTGTTTGATATCCTCAGATAGTTTTGAAAATGCCTCTTTCGCCTTCTTAAAGAAATCATCCAAACGGTCAAATAGCATTTCGGTATTCTTGGCGAAAACAATGGTTTTAGGAGATATGTATTTTAGAAAACTCTCTCGCTTTTCTTCCAAAAATTTATTAGCAACATTCGGAATGATTGTAATCTTTTTCACTTTGTCAGTTGAAAGCTGTGTCTCAACATCAAAGGTTCGAATACTATCTACTTCATCGCCGAAGAACTCTATACGATAGGGTTCATCATTTGAAAAGGAAAAAACATCCACTATTCCGCCTCGTACTGAAAACTCTCCGGGTTCTGTTACAAAATCAACCCTTTTAAACTGATATTCGAAGAGGACCTCATTGAGGAAATCCAACGAAAGGGTATCCTCTAATTTTATTTTAAGGGTATTCTTTTCAAGCTCTCTTCGTGTAACTACTTTTTCAAAAAGTGCATCGGGATAGGTGACGATAATCGCAGGTTTCTTTCGAGAATTAATACGATTTAGAACCTCAGCCCGTAGCAATACATTGGCATTGTCGGTTTCCTCGATTTGATAGGGTCTACGATAACTCCCTGGATAAAATAACACATCATTCTCACCAGTCAATTGCTCAAGGTCATTGAGGTGATAGGCAGCCTCTTCTTTATCATTGAACACCAAAAGGAAAGGGGCTTCCGTTTGTTTGAAAGTTTCTGACAATACAAAAGAAATTGAAGAGCCTGCAAGTCCCTTTAAATGGTATCTAACCGGAGTGGAAGTTTCACTTTTGGCAATAGCATTTCGCAGTTTCAGCAGTTGCGGAGACTGTGCAAAGAACTCGGAAATCGGGGTTTTAACCAACCGTAAAATTTTTGCAAATATAAGTCCGATTGCCCAATTGGGCTAACCTACCATGCTATTTTTAAGAACTCGCTTTCGAGTTTAAAAACGGATTGGTCTTTTTGTTCTGAACAATATGAGCTATGATTACAAGTGTTAAAATAATGCTGCAAGTTAGTGCCATATTCGCTAGGGCATCGATGTTTCCATTGTGTCGAATATAAATTGCAAATAAAGCCCAGATTCCTACAAAGGCAAATTCACGCATATTTCGTTTCCAAACCATAATAATATTTACGAGTGTCGCGATGGCCATCATAATTACTGTCCATTGTTGTTCTGAGAAGAAGGAGCCGTCCCAATTTAGTTTACTTAAGTAGGCGGCTACGTTTGCAATAGTAGCCACCGCAATCCAACCGCTATAGATGCCAATAGGCAACCAGCCAAATACGATTGTTGATCGGGAGACCGATACAATATTCATATTGTTGTTCCGAATAATTTTCAGCAAACAAAGAAGAATTGCCAACATAACGATTACCGATAGCCAAGTATAATCATAGGCGAAAACAAAAACCCAAACACAGTTTAAAAGATTTGTAATTACGAACCAATAACCCGTTTTTTCGATAAAATCGGATGCTTTATCACTAAAAAATGCCATTTTGACTTGGTAGATTCCATAGGCTAATAGTGCCAAAAAAATGAGTCCCCAAATGGCAAAAGCATAGCTTGCTGGTGTGAATAGATTGAAGTATTTATTACTTACTTCGCCAATGGTAGTTTCGTTAATTCGAATGGCTTGTGATATATAGTTAATGGCAATCACAATGACTACGGAAACCAAGTTAAGAATAGCGAATCGCTTTTTCATTAGAAGCATTTTTGTTAAAAATACAACTATTTAAGTCACTGGAATACTCTTGAATGAAAAGTTGTTTAGAAGAAGGATTATCCTAAGTCAACTTGAAAAACGGATTCTTTTGTAACTGCAAAGACCTCGTTTTTTTTAGAAGGTTTTAAGGTGTGGTTTCCTGTAAACTCTCCGAATGCAGGAACAATCATTTGATTGCTACTCTTGAAAAAGCAGGGCAGTCGTAAAGTTTGTCTTCCGGCACCGCGAAGACGAACTGCCGGATGAATGTGTCCAGAGAAATTAAAATATCCTTTTCTTTCTTCAGGATGATGTGTGAAAAGAAATCCATTTGATTCAATTTCTGGCACCACTTGAACTCCTAATTTCTCATATTTTAAAGGTGAAATAATATCGTGATTGCCTTCAACCAAAATGAGTTCTGATGAAGTTTGTGCTACCCATTTTTCGAACAACTCCCATTCTTTATTGACGGATGAATGGAACAAATCTCCTAAAAAACAAATAGTTTTTGGATAGAAAAAAGCAATGGCTTCATTCATTAATTCAAAGTTCTTTAGGACTGCTTTTTGTGGAACAGCTGCACCAAATTTTCGAAAATGAGAGACTTTTCCCAGATGCACATCGCTAATAATAAGCATTGATTTTTCCTCCCAAAACAATACTCCAGAAGGATGCATGATAAACGTATGGTCTTGAATTTTAATGGGCAGCGTCATTGCTCAAAAATACTTATTTCTTTGTCAAAATCGCGGCCATTCTTTTGATGCGGTCGGCTAATTTTTCGCTTGAAAGTTTTTCACGACTCATACGGTCAGTGATCAATGGAAATGAAAAGGGCGTGGGTTTTGAACACGATTTCCAAACGATTTCTTGCGTAGCAATACGCTCAAGTGAAATACGTAATCTACCTTCTTCCAATTGATGCTCGAAGGTTTCGGTAAAAGCTTGCTGGTAAAGCAGATTATCATTCTCATAATCACGAAACACATTAAAGAGCAATTGTGAGCTACTTTGCAAGTGTTTCATCTTAACTCCTTTGTCTGGATACCCCGTAAAAACCATTCCACTAATAACCGCAATATCACGGAATTTACGTCGCGCCATTTCTGTGGAGTTCAAACTCTTTTGTAAATCATCGAGCATAAATTCGGTGGAGAATAAATTGTTGTCAATCACTTGTTGTATGTCTATTTCTTTATCGGAGAGCAATTCGAATCCGTAGTCATTAAAGGCTAAGGAAAATGTAATTGGAGACAGCAAGCTTATGCGATAGCCTAGCAAACTTCCCATAGCCTCATGCACAAACCTACCCTCGAAAGGATAAAAGAGATGGTGATAACCATCGCGGGTTTTAAAAGTTTCGATTAGAAATTCATCGGGTCTTGGTACGATACTTTCAAATCGCTGCTGATTGAACATGGGTAACAAAGACTTAATTTCTTTTGATTGGTCCTTTTTATCTAAGCTTACTGTATATAGTTCTTCCCGAAGCAATTTTGACATCTGTGCTGAAAGGGTCATACGACCACCGCCCCAAGCTGGGACTTTATTGGTCTTTTTACTTGAATTTCGAACGTGAACCTGCATTTCTTTGATACGAAGGAATTCCAGATTTCTTCCAGCAAACGTAAATACATCACCAGCCTTTAGTTTCGAAATAAAATATTCTTCAATAGTACCTATGTATCCGCCTTTTTGATAGCGAACCGTAAGGTTGGCGTCACCAACAATTGTTCCGATTTGAAAACGATGTCGCATGGCTACTCCCCGATTATTGACTTTGAATTTTCCATCTTCCTCAACTTCAACCTTTTTGTATTCATCGTATGATTGTAAACTTTGACTTCCCATGACCAAGAAGTTTAACAGCCATTGCCATTGGTCTTCTGAAACCGCTTGGTAGCAGAACGTTTGTTTGATTTCTTGATAGATTTCTTCAGGGTAGAATCCATCAGAAATCGCTAAAGTGGTCAGATATTGGAGCAAGACATCATAGCTGTTTAAGTAGGGCATTCGGTCTTCCACCGCTCTTTGTTTAACTGCTTGCTGCAAGGCAGAAGCTTCGACAAGTTCAATGGCATGTGTAGGGAGAAAGTAAATCACACTTTCTTTCCCCGGTCTGTGACCACTTCTTCCGGCACGTTGTAAAAAACGGGCAATTCCTTTGGGACCACCAATTTGAACTACGGTTTCAACAGGTGCAAAATCGACACCTAAATCCAGACTTGAAGTACAAACTACTGCTTTTAAACTTTCATTACGAATCGCATTTTCAACCCAAACCCGAGTTTCTTTATTGATACTTCCATGATGCATGGCAATTTCACCTGCATATTCAGGATGCTTTTCTAAAATCTTTTGAAACCAAATTTCGCATTGACTTCTGGTGTTTGTAAAAAGCAAAGTCGTTTTACTTGCATTGATAATCGGAACTACATCTTCCAACAAACGTATACCCAAATGGCCTCGCCAAGGAAACGTTTCCATCTCTTTTGGAATAATACTTTTAACCGTAATCTTCTTTTTAAGATTTGCCTTAATCATGATGGACTTTTCCAGGGCCTGTGAACTTGGACCTAGTAAAACTTGTCGCGCTTGTTCAAGATTACCGATAGTGGCGGAGATGCCCCAAATTCGAAGGTTTTTTGAAATGGTACGAAGGCGAGAGAGACCCAATTCCATTTGTACACCACGTTTCGTGCCGAGCAATTCATGCCATTCATCAACCACTATTGCCGAACAGTTTTTGAAAATCTTGTCGTAACCTTTGGTTGCCAAAAGCAATTGTAGGCTTTCGGGAGTTGTAATCAACAAATCAGGCATTTGCTTTTTCTGCCTAGCGCGCTCTTTCGTTGAAGTGTCACCTGAGCGAATAGCGACGGTCATTTGAGTTCCTAAATCCGTAGCAACTTGTTCTGCAGATTGTTTGATTTCGTGGGATAAAGCTCGTAGCGGTGTTATCCAAATTGCTTTTAATCCCTTTTTATGCTTCTTTTTGTATTCAGGATTTTTCTTTATGTAATTCAGAACAATAGGAAACCAAAGTGCATAGGTTTTTCCGCTTCCCGTAGGTGCATTTAGAAGTCCGTGTTTGCCTTGTAGAAATGCTTTCCAAGTTTGTTTTTGGAAGGGGAAAGGTTCCCAATCTTGTGATTGAAACCAAGATGCTGCAATATCATATAGTTGGTCTCTAGTCATTATTTTTGAGGTTCACCAGGTATTTGTTTTCGTAAGTCATTCAAAGAATTGGCTTCATGAATATTCTTGTCTTGCCGCCAACGTAATATTCTAGGAAAGCGGGTTGCGATACCACTTTTATGCCGCTTTGAGAAAGCTATGCCCTCAAAAGCGATTTCAAAAACGTGATATGGTGTGACCGAGCGCACGGGACCAAAACGTTCTAGGGTGTTTTTTTTAATCCATGTATCTACCTTCCGAAATTCGGCATCGGTTAAACCGGAGTAGGCTTTTGCGAAAGTTACTAGTTCTTTTTCTCCGTTTTTCTTTTCATCCCAGAGAGCAAAGGTGTAATCCGTGAAGAGATTGCTTCTTCGACCGTGACCTCGCATGGCATAGGTAAGAACGGCATCTATGGTCAAGGGGTCGACTTTCCACTTCCACCAATCTCCTTTTTTTCTTCCCACTAGATAGGGTGAATCTCTACGTTTTAACATGAGTCCTTCGCTATGCATTTCCCTTGCAAGATCGCGTTCTTGGGCGACCTCCTTCCAGGAGGTGAAGTGCATGGTTTTGGATAGGTGTAAGGGCTTCTCGACTCCACTCGAACTAACAGCTGAATACAATTTCTCCAATAGTTGTCTTCTTTCTATAAATGGTCGATTGCGTAGGTCTTTGCCTTCCCATTCTAGTAAATCATATGCTTTAAGGATGACCGGTACTTTTTCCAATAAAGCTTTTGAAACTTTCTTGCGACCGATGCGAGTTTGTAGGTCATTAAATGTTCCAATTTGATCGTTGAGGTAGGGTAGAATTTCTCCGTCGATAACAGTCCCGTTAGGAATTGTTCTTATAAAAGCTTCGAATTCCGGGTATTTGTCAGTGACCAATTCTTCGCCGCGACTCCAAACAAATAGTTCATCGTTTCGAAGAATGACTTGTGAGCGAATACCATCCCACTTATGCTCGGCGGACCAATCAGAAACCTCGCCTAAATCCTCAACTTCTTTTTCAATAGCATAAGCCAAATAGAAGGGATAGGGTTTAGAGAGGTAATCACTTTCATTCTCTTCTAAAACTAACTCCTTGAAAGTGATACTGTTGGGATCCCAATTGCCCATGAGTTTATATGCCAGAATATCTTCGTCGATTTGAGTAGCTTTTGAAAGTGCCCTGGTCATTAACTTTTGACTTACACCAATTCGAAAGCCCCCTGTAATGAGCTTTGTAAAAACGAAGCGTTCGTAGTAATCAAGACATTCCCAGTTTTCAAAAAGATAGGCTTGCTTTTCTTCGTCAGTTTTCTTTTTGAGTGCAATCATTTCTTCAAGAAATTGAGTCAAGGTTTTTTCTGTGGATGATTTCTTGGATGGAATAATTAAAGCAATAGTCTCCGCTAAATCACCAACGATATGATAACTCTCTTCAAAAAGCCAAAGTGGGATGTTGGAAAGTTGGGAAGCCCATTCTCTTAAAAGGGTAGTATTTACAGGTCTAGGTGGGCGACGGTGCGAAAGAATGGCAATCGTCCAAACCTTGTCTTTGTCATTTGCAATTTTGAAGTATTCTGAAAGTGCCTTTACTTTAAGGTTCGTCTTGTTGGTACTATCGAGGGTTTTAATAAGTTGTGCGAAATTTTTCATGGGCTCATTGCGAGTGATGTCCTACTAGCTGATTAATTCATCGCCACAGATTCTTCTTTTGTAGCATTTAACTCGTTTAATTCCCCTTCGTATTGGGTTTCTTCTGTTCTGGCATCGTAGCCCTGTTCTCTAAGATATCTAGAGAAGATTTCTGAATACCCATGTGTGCAAATTACCTTTTCAGCACCAGTAGCTTTGATACTATCCAATAATCCTTGCCAATCGCAATGGTCGCTGAGCACAAAACCTTTATCTATTGCTCGTCTTCTTCGGGCACCGCGAAATGTCATCCATCCGCTTGCAGAAGCGGTTACATAAGGTACCATTTTACGAATCCATGTACTACCATGAGCACTTGGCGGCGCTAGAACTAGATTACCTAAAAGTTCTTCCTTTTTAGTTTCTCGCGTGATTAGGTTGGTTTCTGGAAATTCTACCATCGGTCGCAGCACATTTGTCATATTTTCAATGGCACCATGAGTATAGATTTTTCCGATTTCCGGATTTAGGTATTTCAAAAGGCGCTGTGCCTTTCCCAGACTATAACCAAATAGAATTGATGTTTTCCCTTCAGCCTGATTTTCAGCCCACCATTGATTTATATCTTGAAAAACTTCTTTTTGGGGTATCCATTTGAAAGCAGGTAATCCAAAGGTACATTCCGTAATAAAAGTATCACATTTAACCACTTCATAAGGCGTGGTAAAACCATCATTTTCAGTTTTGTAATCTCCTGTAAAGACCCAAACTTCACCTTTGTACTCCACTCGTATTTGAGAAGAGCCAATAATATGACCCGCAGGATGTAGACTAAATTTTACATTGTTGATCAAAAATGTCTCGCCCCAATTCTTGCCCAAAACGTTAATTTCCCCAAGACGATGTGAGATAATAGGCATATTATTGTGATGCGTAATATATTGGCGATGCCCATATCGGCTGTGATCTGCATGACCATGGGTGATAATGGCCCTATCAACAGGTTTCCAGGGGTCTAAATACACCATTGCTGCACTGCAATAAATACCCTTATCAGTAAATTCTAAAAGCGGTTTTCTCATAGCAACGTGAAGTTACAAATTTGCTCGATAATCGAGATTTAAGTTTTGAGAGGCTCGACGTTACATATCAGGGTGATTCTAAAACTAAAAATTAGGGGTTTGCATTGATGGAGTTTATCCTTAAAACAAAGTTGCTGGGAATATAAATTATCCCCCTGAAAAAAATTATATTTGCCACGTTAAAAATTAGAAATATGTCGATTGCAGATTTTTTTGATAGTGGATTTCGCAAAAGAAATCAAGACCATTTTGCCGCTATTGTTCGTGTAGCCATGAGTGACGGTGTAATTACTGAAGACGAGCAAGCCTTTTTAGATAGGCTGGCGCGAAAACTAGATATTTCTGATGGTGATTACAAAGAGATATTAAAAGACTACATGAGCCATCCGGTGAATCCGCCAAGTAGCTACGACCGTAGATTAGAACGTTTATATGATTTAGCACGTATGGTATATGCAGATGATGAGCTGGGGGAGCGTCAGACCACTATGCTTGAACGTTTGTGTGTAGGACTTGGATTTTCAACCGCCAATGTAAACTATGTGGTTGACAAAGCTTTGAAACTTGTTCATGCTGGTGTTGATGAAGATAATTTTATCGATGAGATAAAAAATATGAACCGCTAAGCTTTAAAACATTCAGAAAAAAGGGGAGCAATTGCTCCCCTTTTTTAATGATATTTCTCTAAAAACTCTTGAAGCTTTTCTACCATCTTTCTACTTCCGCAGAAAAAGGGTACTCTTTGATGTAATTCTGTTGGTTGAATATCCATTATACGTGATTTGCCACCAATGGCCAAGCCATTAGCCTGCTCAGCAATAAAAGCCATAGGGTTACACTCATATAATAAACGAAGCTTTCCGCTTTGCGTGACGCTGCTTTTAGGGTACATATAAATACCACCTTTAATCATGTTTCTATGAAAATCAGATACCAAAGAACCAATGTATCTAGAGGTGTAAGGCCGGTCGTCTTCCTCCTGTTGGCAATATTTGATGTAGTCTTTTACACCTCGATGAAAATGCACATAATTGCCTTCATTGACAGAGTATATTTTACCCTTTTCAGGAAATTGCATATTAGGATGAGAAAGATAAAAAGTTCCAATCGCTGGGTTTAATGTAAATCCGTTAACACCATCTCCTGTGGTATACACCAACATGGTCGATGTTCCATAGACCACATAGCCAGCGGCAACTTGTTGATTTCCGGGTTGCAGAAAATCTTCTAGAGTAACAGGAGTTCCGACAGGAGTAACCCTTCTGTAGATGGAGAAAATAGTTCCCACAGATACATTTACATCAATATTCGATGATCCATCCAAAGGATCTATTAAAACCACGTACTTATTTTGATGTTGCTCATCGTTACTATTAATACTAATAAAATCATCTTCTTCTTCAGAGGCGATTCCGCAAACAATCTCCCTGTTTTTAAGTGTTTGAATGAACTTTTCATTAGCAAGAACATCTAATTTTTGCTGATCCTCGCCTTGAATATTGGTGTCTCCTGCTGCTCCCAACACATCTACAAGACCAGCCTTATTTACTTCATGGTTTACAACTTTGGCCGCCAGACGAATAGCATTGATGAGTTTAGAAAGTTCACCTGAAGAATATTGAAAAGAAGATTGATTTTCAATAATAAATTCTCCTAGTGTCTTATTCTTTTTACGTAACATTTATGGGTTTGTTTATTTTGATGCAAAGATCACCTATTTTGTGAAACTATAACGCTTTACCATTAGTTTCATTGTTTAAATTTATAACTTCGTGTTTTATTTGTAACAATTATGTACAGAATTCGAGAAGCAAGGGCAGATGACATGCCACAGGTATTACATCTTATTCAAGAATTGGCATCTTTCGAAAAGGAAGTCAATGCAGTAGAAGTATCTTCCGAAGACCTTATTAGAGATGGTTTTGGTAACGAAAAACTTTTTCAGTGCTTTGTTGCTGAAACAGATGATTCAATTGTCGGAATGGCCTTGGTTTATCCAAGATACTCTACTTGGAAAGGTCCGGTTATTCACTTGGAAGACTTGATTGTCACGGAGCAAATGAGAGGAAGTGGTTTGGGCAGCGCATTACTAACTGAAGTCGTCAAATATGGAAACAGCTTAGGTGTAAAACGTATCAGTTGGGAAGTGCTTGATTGGAATGAACCCGCTATAACCTTTTATGAAAAGAAAGGTGCGCGTGTAATGCGCGACTGGGATGTGGTTCAGCTTGATGAAAAGGGAATGCAAGCTTTTTTAGAGAATAGATAGTATTTATGAGAGTATTCAAATTTGGAGGAGCATCGGTTAAAGATGCGGATGGGGTTAAAAATGTTGCAAAGGTTTTACAAGAAGTAGGGCATGAAAACACCTTAGTCGTTGTATCTGCCATGGGAAAGACCACAAATGCGATGGAAGCTGTGGTCGATGCATATTTCAATGATAAAATTGAGATTGCGAATTCTGTTCAAGAGGTGGTCAACTATCACAATACTATTTTGTCACAATTATTCCCAAATGACAAGCATCCTATTTTTAAAAAAGTGAAAGCACTTTTTGATGAAGTACAAGGGTTTTTGGCTTGGAACAAATCGCCAAACTACAACTTTGTATATGACCAAGTAGTAGGGTATGGTGAGTTGGTTTCAACTTCAATCATTAGTGAATATTTGAATGAAATAGGATTGAAGAATAATTGGTTAGATGTTCGAGAACTTATAAAAACTGATGATAGTTATAGGGATACAACTGTAGATTGGGACAAGACACAAAATAATGTTTCCAGCATTATAAATCGCACTATTCTTAATATCACACAAGGGTTTTTAGGTAGTGATAACAACAATTTTACCACAACTTTAGGCCGAGAAGGTTCAGATTACACAGCAGCAATTTTAGCCTATTGTCTTAACGCCAGTTCGGTTACGATTTGGAAAGATGTCCCCGGGGTTTTAAATGCTGATCCCAGATATTTCGAAGAAACCCAATTATTGAATAATATATCTTATCGAGAGGCAATTGAACTTGCATTTTATGGTGCCTCTGTTATCCACCCAAAAACTTTACAACCGCTTCAGGGCAAAGAGATTCCTTTGCATGTGAAGTCCTTTATTAATCCAAAAAATGCAGGAACAACAGTTGGTAAAGGAATTGGAATCGAACCGGAAGTACCTTGTTTCATAGTAAAAAAGAATCAGGTGTTGATGAAACTTTCTTCTTTGGACTTTTCCTTTATCGTGGAAGATAGTATCAGTGAGCTTTTCAAAATGTTTCACGAGTATAAGATGAAAGTCGATTTAATTCAGAATTCCGCAATTAGTTTTTCGGTATGTGTCGATAACAAATTTGGCAGACTTGAAGAACTTCTGAATAACTTGAAAAGTAGATTCAAAGTCACTTGTCAAGAGGATGTTTCATTATACACCATTCGCCACTTCAATAGCAAAGCAATAGAATCTCTTTTAAACGGACATGAAGTCCTTCTAGAGCAACGAGGCAAAGAAACCGTTCAATTTGTAATCAAATAATTCCTGGGTTTAACATTTTGGCAGGCAACCATTTTAAAATGGACTTGTCTTTGAAAGTGTTAAAATGCACCCCTCAAATGGGGATTTTCCTATATTTACCGTTACCTAAATTAATCATGAATGGGTTTAGTGACCGCTAAAGAATTGGCCAAAGCCATCAATCTCGATAAGTATGGCTTTTTCGGCACCTTTATCGGCTGGTTTTTGATGAAGGTTACTCGAATATCTAGCATCAACAGATTTTACGATAGTGTAAAGCATCTTGAAGCAAAGGAATATGCCGATGCTATTCTCAAGCATTATGAAATTGACTTTGAGATTCCCGAGGAAGATTTTAAACGATTGCCCAAAGAGGGACCTTACATAACCATCTCAAACCATCCCTTGGGTGCTATTGATGGCATACTGCTCTTTAGACTATTGCTTGGTCAAAGGTCAGATTATAAAATCATGGCGAATTTTCTATTACAACGCATGGTGCCCATCGAACCTTATATTATTCCCGTAAATCCATTTGAAGATAGAAAGGATGTTAGAAGTAGCATTGCCGGTTTCAAAAGTGCCCTACAACATTTAAAAGATGGTCATCCTTTGGGGATATTCCCGGCAGGAGAAGTTTCAACGCATAAGGAGGGAAAACTTTTAGTAGATAAGCAATGGGAGGAAGCTGCCTTAAAACTAATTCGGAAAGCCGAAGTGCCCGTGGTTCCCATTTACTTTCATGCTCGAAATAGTAAGCTTTTTTATCGCTTGGCTAAAATCAGTGATATTTTCCGCACAGCGAAGATACCTTCTGAAGTATATACGCAAAGGAATCGTCCAATAAAGGTGCGTATTGGGCAGCCCATAACTGTGAAAACACAACAAGAACAAAGTAGCTTCGAAGATTTTGGTGATTTGCTTCGAAAGAAGACCTATATCTTGGCGAACGCATATGCCAAAGAACGTTTGATAGATCAAATTCCGACAACTTTAAAACTTCCCAAGCAACCTAGAAAGATTGTTACGGCTGTGCGCACGGAGGTGATTGAAGGCGAGATTGAAAAGCTGATTGAAAAGGATAGAAGAATGTTGCAGAGCAAGAACTATGAAGTCTTTTTAGCTCCTGCGAACGAAATGCCATTTACATTAAAGGAGATAGGGCGACAACGTGAAATCACTTTTCGTGAGATAGGGGAAGGAACCAATAACTCCATTGACATTGATAAATTTGATGCCTATTACCATCATATGTTTCTTTGGGATAACCAAGCAAAAGTGATTGCTGGAGCCTACCGCATGGGACTGGGCGCTGAGATTTTCGCAAAGTACGGAATAGATGGTTTTTACTTGCAGGATTTATTCCGGTTTGAGCCTGAACTTTTTAGTATGATGCAACAGTCGATTGAGATGGGTCGTGCCTATATCATCAAAGAGTATCAACAAAAGCCGATGCCATTATTTTTACTTTGGAAGGGTATTGTTCATACCACCCTTCGACATCCTGAGCATAAGTATTTAATCGGTGGTGTAAGTATCAGTAACCAGTTTTCGAACTTCTCGAAATCCCTTATGATTGAGTTTATGAAATCGCATTATTGGGATCCTTATGTGGCACAATACATCCGTCCTAAAAAGGAGTTCAAGGTGAAGCTGAATGATGCCGATAAAGAATTTGTATTCGATGAGACTCAGTCTGATTTAAATAAGTTTGACCGACTTATTAATGAAGTTGAGCCTGGTAATCTTCGTTTGCCTGTTTTGATTAAGAAGTATATTAAGCAGAATGCAAAAGTGATTGCGTTTAATGTAGATCCACTTTTTAATAACTCGGTAGACGGATTAATGTATATCAAAATTGCGGATCTTCCTGAGAGTACAGTAAAACCGGTTATGGAAGAGTTTCAAGCAGAGTTGGAACGCAAATTTACCGAGGCTTACCAGAACGGGAATGCTTAGTCAATTCCTTCGTCTATTCTACTCCACAGCTTGCTTCATTACGTACAACAATTCTGTTGCAATTTGAAGACTTCTTTCGCGATATTTTTCTTTTTGCTGAGGTGTATTGTCAAAGGCTTTTGGATCTTCAAAAGTTATCTGAAAACGACCATCAGAACCTCCCACAAACGGACAACCTTTATCAGCTGATGAGCAAGTCATTATGGCTGCGAAATTTGATTTAGGATTAAAATCATCATCGAAGGTTTTAGAAAAACCAACAATAGGATGCGAGTTTGCCGAATACTTAACACTATAAACAGGATTGTCCGTTACAGATAATTTAGCAATCATAAAACCATGATTTTTTAGGGTTTCAGCGGCCATAGGAAACATGGCTGTAGCTTCGGTACCACCGGAGTAGCAAGCGATATTTTTAATACCTGTATAATGTGCTAAAGTTTGTGCCCAAACCTGCGATAGATGGCTTCTTCTTGAGTTGTGCGTACAAATGAAATTTAGTGCGATTGCTTTTTTGTTCGCTATTCTCTCTTTGATATAATTTACCAAAGGGTTTAAGACTTCTTTTCGACCTTCAGAAATTTGGTCGATATCCAAAGATGAGATAGTCTGTCCTATCTCAGGAAATACTGGTTCTTCTGCCATCTCTTTTTCTATGTGCCAACTGTTTCACTTCTTCTCTCGAAAAGCAAATTATCTTTCCAAACACCATCCAATTTGCCAACTCGTTCACGTTTGCCGATATATCGGAAGCCCATCTTTTTATGGAGTTCAATACTTCCTTCGTTTTCTGGGAAAATTCCTGACTGAATAGTCCAAAGGCCTTCTGCTTCACTTTCTTGAATCAAGGTTTGCATTAAAAGTTTACCAACACCTTTACCACGAGCATTAGAGCTAACGTAGACACTTACTTCTCCGATTCCTCCATAAACACATCTACTGGAAACTGGGGATAGTGCGGCCCAGCCGAGAATTGTATTACCTGTAACAGCGACAAGTCTACAGGTCTGCATATGAGCTGCATCCCACGCTTCATAAGTTGGTATGCTTGTTTCGAAAGTAGCAAAACCCGTAGCAATACCTTCGGTGTAAATTTTGGAAACTGCATCCCAATCAGAAGCTTCCATTTTTCTGGTGTTTATATCTTTAGGCATACTAGCAGCAAGTTACTTTTGAACGGTAATTTAGCCAAATATTCTTTGGTTTTTTTAGCATTAGAATGAAATGCAATAAGGCCAAGATTGTCGCACCGGGAATAACGTTTACCGAAACAAATTGAAACAGTGTATTGGCTTGAGATACTGCGATGGAATCCACAAAAAGCATAGCTCCTTCGGAGATATCTAGACGTAAAGCTAAAACAAGAATAATTGCCGAAAAATGAAAGGCATTGGCAAAAAGATGTACGATATATTCCCATTTGGGTAGTCCGCCCATAAAGCTTCTGCTTTCCTTTTCATGATATGCGTCTATGCCTAATACAATGATGTCTATAACTACCAGAGCAATTCCAGTTAAGAAAAATGAAAAGCTGGTTTCGTTTATAAACAATAACCAAACAATCAATGGAAACAAAATGGCTCTAACCGTATGCGTCTTATGTTCAAATAGGCTTTCTTCTCTATCAAAAAGTCTATATTTCCAGATGTGGAGATAGAACCCGTCGTAAGTCGCCAGCAACATAAAGAGAATCAAACTGGCGGTCGCTAAATAAAATAGAATATCCATAATACTTTGGTTTTAGTTAGTTATTAATTAGCAACATCCGCTTCCTGGAGCACAGGAATTACTTTCTTGAGCACTGGCTTCTACAGTAACCCCACAAGTTTCTTTTGCCTTACAATCTGTTTGCTCAACACCTAACTTCATTATGATTCTGTCTTCTGATAGTTCAACATCATTTACAAAGAGTTGCGCCATATGAAAATTGGGATTGCTATATTCGAATTTTACTTCAACTTCTCTCTCCATAGGTTTTATAGAGTCAACTTTATTTAGAATACCTAAGGCTTTGAAAGCTGTCATGGTGCCTTCGGTATCTATTTCATTCGGGTCTTCCCACAGTTGGATGATTGTTTCCTTCCAGAAATCAGTTTTTGCACCACAATCAACAGAATCAACCGTAATATTTTTGATTTCTGTGATGTGATAGTTTGATCTTATGAAGCTGTTCGGTTTGTATTCAAACAATAGTATTTTACCTGGATTGTCTTTCAAAAGGGATAAAAGTTCGTTTGTTTTCATAATTATATTTTAACAACAATTAAATTTAGTTTTATCAAAGAAGGAGTTTAAGAGGTCTTGTATTTCCTTCCATTTTTCAAGGTTGATACAATAGCAGACTTTTTTTCCATCAATTGCACCTTTTATCAAATGAATACTTTTCAATTCTTTCAGATGTTGGGAAATTGTGGGCTGGGCGAGCCCAATTTCATCAACAATATCATTGCAAATACAGGCCTTCTGCCCACTTATATACTGTAGAATAGCAATGCGTGCTGGATTGGCCAATACTTTAAAGATTGTAGCCAATTCATTTTGTCTGTTATTGAATATTTGTGTCTTGGTAATTCCCATTACATATTTATATATTGCAATATTACGATAATAAATAATATAAAAAAAGTCAAACTCAAAAAATCTGACTTTCTTTAATTAATTAGAACCAAGGTTTCTGACCTGCTTGATAGGTATTGTAAAATTCTTCATCCGACTTTGTGAGATACATAATACCTTCTACAAGACCGACAATCCATGAAATCATCGAGGTTATTCCACAGGTGAAAAAACCTAAAATACCAAGAATTAGCATAATAATTCCTTCTTTTTGATATCCTAGGATGAACTTGTGAATTCCAAGTGAACCTAATACAATCGCTAGTATACCGGCAAGCATTTTTTTGTTTTCTGTTGATGAAGTGTTGAAGGCCTCTTTGGCACTATCCGCAAATTCATTTGCGGTCTTCTTTGCATCATCCGCAAAATCACTTGCTGCTTCCTTAGCATCTTCGGCGAACTCCTTAGTAGCTTCTTTTGCATCATCAAACTTCTCACTTGCTTTATCTCCTAACTCGCTTGCCTTCTCTTTAGCGGAATCAAAAGCATCTTCAGCCTTATCCGCTAGATTTTCTGCTCCTTCTTTAGCACTATCCATCGCATCATCGGCCATATCGCCTAAATCCTTGTTTTCTTCTGACATGGTATTGTTTTTTGGTTATTATTGTTGCTAAATGTAGCAAATATTTATAAATCAGAGAAATGCTTTGTCAATAGGCTCCCATAACTCTAGTTTATTGCCTTCGGGGTCTAGAATCCAACCAAATTTGCCATACTCAAATTCTTCTATTTCACCGACCACGGTAACACCTTCTTTTTTCAAAACGGCTAATAGCTCAACTAAATTTTCAACCCTAAAATTCATCATGAATTGCTTTTCACTTGGCGCAAAATATTTTGTGTCTTCATTCATGGGGCTCCATTGTGTAGAGCAATCATTCCCATCTTTGTCTTTCCACCAGAACGTCCAACCATAATTATCCGTTGGAATTCCTAATCGCTCTTTATACCATTTCTTTATTCCGTCTGGATCTTCACATTTGAAGAAGAATCCTCCTAAACCTGTTACTCTTTTTTTCATCACAAGTGTTTTTGTCATTCCCCCGAAGGTGGGAATCATACTATTTGTTTTTTACATTCTTTTCGTAAAGCGATATCCAATTTTCAACGGTCATTTTAGTGCAAAGCTCCTCGATTAGTTCATAAGGAACTGTTTCCAACTTTTTGAAACGAATACAACTTTTGCCCATGTCTAATTTTGTCTTGACATACTTCGGGTACTCGGCTACAAACCAATCATGTAGTTTTTGGTCGGCATAAATTCCTGAATGATATAAAGCAATAAAATTCTTTTGAGAAGCTATGTTTATAAAGGGCAAGGGAAGTTTTGTATCGCAATGGTACCCATCTGGATAGATAGAATGTGGAACCACCCAACCCAACATGCCATAACTCATTTGTTCTTGAAAACCTTTCGGTAGGTTCTCGGAAATAATTGCTCTTAACTTAGTAATAACAGGTTGCCGTTCTTCAGGAAGCTGCTTGATATATTCTTCTGGAGAATTTGCTTTGTAGTTCATAAGACTAGTTTTTGCGTTGAAGTATTAATGCTGAAATTAATGAAATTATTAAACCTATAATGAGAACAGTTATGAACATGATAAAGGCCATAAAACCGCTACACCAATCGGGAATTTCTTCCGTGTGCCCTTGTTCTCGCATCATAGCCACGTAATCTGTAAAAAAATCAGGATTGATAACTGAGGTATAGATGAAATCGGCAATAGCGATACCACTCGCTGTAAAGATTGATATTAATATACCAATTAGAAGACCTTTGGTTAAAGTAACTTCCCCGCTATTTATGTTATCTCGAAAGTGTTTTATCCCGAAGAAAATAAATAACAATGAGACAACCATGGTGAGATAACCCACAACCTCTTGGGTAGAAAAGTCCATTCCTTTTCCAAAATAAAGTCCTGATAAAAAAAGTACTATGGCTAGAAGAAAACCATAGAGTCCGAATTTGATAACTGTGTTTTTCATAATACCTGTGTTTATTATTAGATAGAACAAAAGTAAAATCGGAGGAATTTTTGGGACTCATACTAAAGTACTAAAATGCTCGTACTTTAGTATTTATTCAGATGATTTTAGATAATTCGAAGTTTTTTGGCGATTTGTACTGCCTGTGTTCTTCGTTTGGCATCTAGTTTGACTAGAATATTTGACACATGAGTTTTTATCGTGCTTTCGGATAAAAAGAGTTTATCGCCTATTTCCTTATTTGATAAGCCTAAAGAGATTTCTTTTAATACTTGATATTCTCTTTTGCTAATATCGAGAGACGCAATCTTCTTATGGTCAATTGCGTTTTGTGGTAGCTCTTTCTTGTGAAGACTTCGTTTATTTAGGTAGATTCCAATAATAAAGAATACAATTGCGACAACGGCAATTATTATTTCAATATTCCTATTACCGCTGATAAGTGTGTATTTGCTGATTTGAAATAGTAGGAGCAAGGCTAGAATGAGTAAGCCAAAAGTGATAACCGTTTTTTTCACCTTTTAAAGTTAACAAAACTTCGCCTTGATTTTATCTACAACAGTTTGGGCTAGTTTAATTTTACTTTCTACCGTCCAACCGGCAACATGTGGAGATAGAATTACATTTTTTGAATCGATAAGATATTGAAATGCTTCTGACATTTGAGCATCAACAAACATATTTTCAAAGGACGTTTTTTCATATTCCAATACATCCAAACCGGCTCCAAGAATTTTTTTAGACTTCAATGCAGCTACCAAATCTTCAGTAACTACACATTTGCCACGGGCAGTGTTAATCAACCATACGGATTTTTGAAATGCACTGATGAATTCAGTATTAACCATACCGATTGTAAATTCGGTTTGCGGAACGTGAAGACTTAAAACATCGGCTCTTTGTTGCAATTCTAATATACCCACCTGACGCGCATTTTCATCTCCGACTCCACCTTGAATATCATAGCAAATAACCTCTGCTACATCAAAGCCCTTTAGTTTTTTGGCAAAGGCTTTGCCCATATTTCCGTAGCCAATGATTCCTACTACTTTGCCTTCTAATTCCAGTCCTCGATTGCCTTCGCGGTCCCATTTTCCAGAGCGGACTTCCCGATCTGCTGTATGTAATTTATTGAAAAGCGCGAGTAACATACCCAAGGCATGTTCACCTACAGCGTTCCGATTTCCCTCTGGTGCGGCTGCTAGAAAAATACCTCTAGATTTGGCATAAGCGGTATCTATGTTTTCCAATCCGGCGCCTAACCTTCCAATGAATTTTAGGTTTGTAGCTTTATCAAGAAATGCCTCATCCAAAGAAAAACGACTTCTAATGATTATACCGTCATAGGCATGAATCTTCTGTTCAATTTCTGTCTTTGACGAAGTGTAATCCTCATCATTTTGAAACCCAAGCGCTTCAAATTGTTCTATTATTAAAGGGTGATTGGTATCTAAGTGTAGGATTTTCATAAAAAAGAATTTAGATTTTGGGATAATGGTTTTGCGTCATTTCATGTTCGAGCTCCCCGGTATGAGCAGTATTCTGTTTTTCGAAAAGCAAAAGATGAACCTCTTCGCCATCCTTAGTTGACGGACAGTGTTCAACCCCTTTTGGTACCACAATAATTTCCCCTTCCTTGACAACTTCTATCCGGTCGCGAAACTTCATATAAAGAGTTCCTTTTAAAACTTGAAAAAGCTCATCTTCATTTTCATGAGCATGCCAAACAAACTCGCCTTGTACTTTAGCAAGAATAACCTGCATGTCATCAACAACTGCTATTTGATGCGGATGCCATTGCTTGGTGAAAAGGGAATGTTTTTCTTTTAGGTTTATGGGTTTCATGATTGAAAATTTTAAATTCCTAAAACAAGCTTGGCAATCCAGAAATATATCAAGATACCAAAGATATCATTGCTTGTTGTTATAAAAGGACCTGTTGCTATGGCCGGGTCAATACCTCTTTTATCTAAGAAAAGTGGGGTGAAGGTGCCTATGAAACCCGCTACTATTATTACAGCTATTAAAGAAATTGAAATAGCTAGGGCAGTTAAAAAATCTCCTTTCCAAAACCAGGTGAATAGGAGTAAAATTGCAGCTAGAATAAGTCCGTTTAGCAATGCTAAAAGCATTTCTTTTATTAAGCGATTTCCAACGCTCCCTTTTAAATCATCATTCGCCAAACCTTGAACGATAATAGCACTCGACTGTACACCAACATTACCAGCCATCGCAGCAATCAAAGGAGTAAAAAAGAATAGTATGGCATGTTTTGAAATCATCTCCTCAAAACCACCCATTATTGCAGCCGCACCTAATCCGCCAAAAAGCCCAAGAATAAGCCAAGGTAAACGCGCACGTGTCAATTCCCAAACGCTATCATCAGCTTCGACATCTTGCGAGATACCAGCTGCCAATTGGTAATCTTTATCCGCCTCTTCCTTGATTACATCTACAATATCATCAATAGTAATTCTTCCGACCAATCGCCCAATTTCGTCAACTACGGGAATAGCTTCCAAGTCATATTTCGACATGATTTTGGCAACCTCTTCAGGGTCCTCATTTACATTGACAGAATCTACTTTTGGAATATAAACATCCCGAATAGGTGAGGTCGTGGAGGTAGTCAGTAAATCCTTTAAAGACAAACGACCTATAAGTTTTTCTTCATCATCTACAACATAAATGGAATGCACGCGAGTAACGTTTTCGGCTTGAGACCTCATTTCCTTCACACAAGTGAGCACATTCCAGTTTTCTTTGACCTTGACCAGTTCTTTTGCCATAAGTCCACCGGCGGAATCTTCGTCATAGCGAAGTAAGTCGACAATGTCTTTGGCATGTTCTTTATCTTCGATTTCCGAGATAACTTCTTGAACTATTTCATCAGGAAGTTCAGCAATAATATCTGCGGCATCATCGGTGTCGAGTTCCTCTAATTCTTCTGCAATTTCCTTTGTAGAAAGATTACTAAGAATAGCTTCACGCACATCCTCATCCAACTCTGTAAGAACATCGGAAGTTTTATCACTATCAAGGAGTTTGATAAGATAGGTTGCTTCGTCAACCTTTAGCTCATTGGCAATTTCAGCAACATCGGCATAGTGGACCTCTTCCAAAAGGGATACCAAGGCGGAATCTTTTTGATTCTCGATCAGCTGTGCAATTCGAGCTAGGAGCTCATCTGTGAGTTTAAAGGATGTCATTTGCTATCTTCTTCGTCAACCCGATAAAATCGGCTACTGCCAATTGTTCAGGGCGTCGGTCAAATATAGCATCTTCTTTGAGAATATCAGAAAGCCCGAAGGTTTTTAAACTGTTGCGGATGGTCTTTCTACGTTGATTAAAGGCGGCCTTTACTACCTGATAGAATAATTTTTCATCACAATCAAGTTTGAAATTTTCTTTTCTGGTCAAACGTAATACTCCAGATTGCACTTTAGGAGGCGGGTCAAATACCTGTGGATGAACGGTAAATAAGTACTCTGCATCATAAAAGGTCTGGACGAGAACTGATAGAATTCCGTAGGTCTTATTTCCTTCTTTTTCACAGATACGGGCGGCTACTTCTTTTTGGAACATCCCCGAAAATTCAGGAATCTGTTCCTTCATTTCCAGCATTTTAAAAACAATTTGGGTGGAAATATTATATGGGAAGTTTCCGGTCACCGCGAATTGTTCTTCTCCAAATAATTTTGATAGGTCATACTTTAAAAAGTCTGCTTCGATAACTTTGAAAGAACACTCACCTTGTAAAACCTTAGGATGTTCTAGCGGAAAGCTATGATTTAGATAAATGATGGATTCTGAATCTAAATCCATTGCCACTAAATCAATGGGATTCATCAAAAGGTACTTCGTAAGAACTCCGGTTCCTGGACCGATTTCTAGGACATTTTTGTAGCCTTTAAAGGAAAGTGTTTCAGCAATTTGCCGTGCAATAGTTTCATCTTTTAAAAAGTGTTGTCCGAGATGTTTTTTGGCCTTAACTGGGCTATCATCTCGTTTCTTTTTGTCTTTCCAAGTCTGATAGGACTTTTTCTTGCTTTTACCCATACCTAGTGCTCACTAACGATTTCCAACTCAGTGCGGAATGCTACGAATTTTCCAGCGAATAGTTTGGTGATATCTTGACGTAATCGGTCGGCATCTTCTTTGTAATATCGCTCTAATGTTTGTTTATCTGTTGTGGTATATTGAACAGAGTAGGTGACCCCTCCCATTTCTTCTTCCACTAAAACTTTGCACATTTTGGCATTGAGGAATTTCCCGGTTGCTAGAACGTCGGGAATATGGGTTTCCTTCATCCATTTAAACCAATTGTCATGAACAGATTCTTCTATATTGATGGTAACGTTGTATATGTACATAAATAGATTTATTTTTTCATTCCCGCGAAGGCGGGAATCTTGCAAATTCTAATTCAAAATTGATTTTGAGTTTGAGTTTGCGTTTTGAACTTGAGCTTAATTTATAGAATCCCCCCTTAGCCTTCTAAAGTTTTTTCGCGCTTGCGGAAAGTAATAACTGTCTTGGTAATTGTAAATAATCTTTTCGTATTGTGCTTTGGCTTTCTCAGGGTCATTTAGCACATTTCGGTATAATTCGCCCAATTGAAAATAAGCGTCATCTGCTAGAATTCCAGTGCCGTAGAATTCTATGATTTTGCGGTAATTCAATTCTGCAGCTGCGTAGTCTTTTATTCCTTCTAAAAGCTCTCCTTGTTTTAAAAGAGCTTCATCTTCTATTTTTTCACCTTTATGGTCGAGGAGAATTCCATTTAATTCATCGATGGCTTCTTTTGTTTTATTTTGATAAGCTAGCAGATCCGCACGAGCATACTTTCTTAATGCCGTTTGTGTAGAGTCTTCCAGTGAATTGTCTGAAATCAACAAGCTCAATTGCATGGCATCATTGGCAATTAACTGTGAAGTTGAACCACGCAGAACTTTCAACTGTGTCAAGGCCCAATCGAAATCACCTTTGTAAAAGCTGGTTTGTGCTACTTTGTAGCGAGCATTCTGTCCCAACACATCATTCTTGAGTTTTTTCTGAATTTGGGAAAAGTAGATAAGTGCCTCATTAAATTTTTTATTAAAAACTAAAATATCGCCCAAGGTTAATTTTACATAGGCGGTTCCTCTGGCATTTAGGGGAAGTTCCAAACTATTTTTTAGAATTTCAATGGCCGGTTCCGGGCTATCTCTTTTGAACGTTAAGAAGTTAGCATATGCAATTTGCAATTGAAGCGTTTGACTTTTATAACCATGAATTTCAATAAGCTCGTCGTACTGCTTTTGTACGGTATTTAATACTTTTTCATTAGCATCTAGCAATTGAATGTCTATGATGTTTAATTGGGCGTTTAGTTTGGTAACCTCGTCGTTAGTGTTTTCAATTATATATTCAAAAATGCTTTGCGCTACTTCGGTATCGTTATCATCTAAAGCTAAGTTCCCCAAGTTTTCAAGTCTTTGCATTGATGAACCATCCATACGTTTGTAAATGGCTTTTTCTTGACGGAAAGCACTACTATACTGTTTTTGCTGTACAAATAACCAACTTAACAATTGATTCCAGAGTACATCCGGGTCTTTTTGAGCATTTTGTAGCAGGATGGTTTTAAGTTTGATATTATTTTCAGCTTCCGCATCTTCACTAACGAAGTCGTCAAAGTTCCGGAGCACATTTGACATTGAAGATTTTCCTTCCCGAATCAGTGTTAAATAGGAACTGTACATTTTATCAATATTGCCCTGTTCACCATATATCCGAGCCATCTGATAATTATAATCTAGTTTTGAGTTTAGTTCCATTGCCCTCGAATAGGCCTTGATAGCATAATCTAAAAGTGAATATTTTTGAAAGCGAAATCCAATGCCGTAGCCGTAATTCGGATTTTCATCAATCTTGGCAATTGCCTTATCATAATATATGTTGGCATTTCCCGTACTATCCTGCAAGGTATAGTTATAGCCCAGTTCAATATAGAGGGTGGGGTAAGGCCTACCTAGTTCTAGTGCGTTCAAAAGAAATTTCTGAGCATCTTCATAGCGTTCCAATTGTTGGTAACATGCTATTAGACCTTCGGTGTAATCAGTTCTTCTCGGGTCTTTTTCGACCAGTTTTTCATAAAAAACAACTGCTTTCTCGTAATCTCCATCCTCAAAGTAACGCTTTGCCAAGAAATCTTCTTGAGCAAAAAGAGAAGTTGTTAGGAATAGAAGAAAGATGCAAAGGCATGATTTCATACTGTAAATATACCGCAGTTCTATGGAAGAATTCACATAATACAAGGTTAAACGGTGTTTAGAAGCAAGCAGTACTTTTTGTACCCAGAAGAAACAACAATCTTTCGTAATGGGCGTTATTGAATAAATATAGTAAGAAAAAACCTACAATTATGTTTGTAAGCACGAATCGTAACTTCAAGCAATTCATCATATGCTGCTTTTTATCATTGTCTTTTGGTTTGTTTGCGCAGGTCGACTCATTGCAACAAGCGTACATTGAAAAGGGTATTGAGCAGTGGCAAGACGGGCTTATGGCATTGAGCAATGGTGAAAAATATTATGGCCAAATTCGTTTTGAAATTAAATCGGGTACTCTATCTGAACACATTGAGTTTCGAAAAAATACCAATGATTTTTCTCAGATTTTCATGGCGGAAACATGCGATGCGATTCAATGGGGAGATTTTGAGTTGATATCCCTACCTAAGGATTTTAAGAAACCTCTTGACAAAATGTTCTATCTAAATATGTACCTGGGCAGCACTATTCAAGTATTTTTTGAACCTAAATTTACCAAGAGTTCAAAACCGGAATCGCTGCGCTTTTTGGTTTATAAAGAAGGAATTTATACTTCGGTTACAAAAGCGAAGTTCAAACGAACTCTTTATAACTTATTCGGTGATAGCGCTCTTTGGCGCGATAAAACGAATGATAAAGACTGGTTCAAATTTTCAAACATGTACGAAGTTGCTAAATTCTATGATAGCAATATTGTCTTCGTAAATACAAGGTTTGAAGATGAATAAAGGCGAATTGAAGGCCTTAGTCTATTTTGTCAAACCCGCAATACGGCACTAAAACTTCAGGAATATCAATACCATCCGCCGTTTGGTAATTTTCTAAAATACCGGCTAGTACCCTCGGTAGAGCCAATGCACTTCCGTTTAAGGTATGTGCCAATTGACTTTTTCCGTTTTCGTCTTTGAAGCGCAGTTTCAAACGATTTGCTTGATAGGTCTCGAAATTAGAAACCGAACTGATTTCCAACCAACGATCTTGCGCTGTAGAAAATACCTCAAAGTCAAAAGTTAAAGCAGAAGTAAATCCTAAATCACCACCACATAATCTTAAAATGCGATAGGGAAGTTTTAATTCTCGAAGGATATATTTCACATGTTCTACCATTCCGTCTAAGGCTTTATAAGAGTTCTCCGGATGTTCAACACGAACAATTTCCACCTTGTCAAATTGGTGTAATCGGTTCAAACCGCGAACATGGGCCCCATAACTACCTGCCTCACGACGAAAACAAGGCGTATACGCCGTATAACATATTGGAAAGTTTTTCTCATTCAGAATCTCATCACGAAACAAATTTGTAACGGGTACTTCGGCAGTTGGGATTAAATATAAGTCATCGCCACCCACATGATACATTTGACCTTCTTTGTCCGGTAATTGACCTGTTCCGAGTCCTGATGCTTCGTTCACCAAATGAGGTACTTGCATTTCGGTGTAACCCGCCTCAGCATTTTTATCTAAGAAGTAAGAAATCAAAGCACGTTGTAAACGAGCACCTTTTCCTTTGTATACTGGAAAACCTGCTCCTGCGATTTTAACCCCAAGTTCAAAATCAATGATGTCGTATTTTTTTGCCAACTCCCAATGGGGGAGGGCACCATCAACTAAAGTGGGAATATCACCTTCTTTAAAAATCTCTTCATTATCCTCGTCTGTATTTCCCGCAGGAACTGACTCATGAGGCACATTCGGAATCTGGTATAGTAAATGTCTTAATTCCTCTGCAACCGCATTCAACTCTTCACCCAATCGCTTAGAATCTTCTTTTAAAACTCCTGTTTTTTCCTTTAAAACACTAGCTTCCTCTGCTTTTCCACTTTTGAAAAGCATCCCGATTTCTTTCGAAATTTTATTAGATTCGGCAAGTTTACTATCTAACTCAGTTTGGGTTGCTCTACGTTTTTCATCCAACTGAAGAATACCATTCAAAAGGGAAGTCGCATCGATATTTCGTTTTTGTAAAGCGCTTGCGATTTCGTCTTTCTTTTCTCGAATGGTCTGTAACTGTAGCATTATAATTTCTGTTTGAAATACAAAGTTACTTTTAATTGACTAACGAATCAATTTTATAATCTTCCGATGAATCTTAAAGCGCTATTTTTAAAGATGAATCATTATATTTTAGGTATAAATTTTGGTAAAAGTTGTTGATTAAAGAATATATATCTTTTATTTAAAATACTTTTACTATAGAATCTTCTAGTAATCTAAGTTTTTCATCATGTTTGTAATTCCATTGATTAGGATTATTAAACCAATTTTTGCAGCTTTCATTTTATTTGTAATTGCTGGTTCCTGTTCAAATAAAGATGAAGTAGTAAATTTTGACCTAACGACTTCAATCCAACCTCAAGAAGGCGGAAAAGTTACTCCAATAGATGGAAATTTTCCTTCTGATACAGATGTTGAAGTTATTGCTACTGCAAATGAAGGCTTTGTTTTTAGTACTTGGGATGGTGCTTCGAAATCATCATCAAAAAGTATTACATTGACAATGGACACTCATAAACAGCTTACTGCCATTTTTGAGAAGCTTGACAGCGACAAAGACGGGGTTTCAGATGATATAGACCAATGTGAAAATACTCCACAAGGTGAATCTGTTAACGCCAATGGTTGTTCAGATAGTCAAAAAGATACTGATGAGGACGGAGTGACGGACGATTTAGATACCTGTGAAAATACGCCAACGGATGAAACAGTAGATGAAGATGGTTGTTCGGACAGTCAAAAGGATAGTGATGAGGATGGAGTGACCGATAATATAGACGAATGTGCAGACACACCAATAGGAGAAAGTGTGAATGCTTTAGGTTGTTCCGATAGTCAAATTGATAGCGACGGTGATGGTGTTATGGATGCGAATGATGAATGTTCAGAAACTACATCTGGAGAAGCAGTAGATGTTACGGGCTGCTCCGACAGTCAAAAAGATACTGACGTAGATGGGGTGACCGATGATTTAGATGAATGTGCTGACACACCTACAGGAGAAAGTGTTAATGCATTAGGTTGCTCAGATAGTCAGATAGACACCGACGGTGATGGTGTAATGGATGCTGATGATCAATGCCCGGAAACTACATCTGGAGAAGAAGTAGATGTTAATGGTTGCTCGCAAAGGCAATTAGATTCGACTTTAAAAACCTACGTGCCAGATGATAACTTTGAAAAAATTCTTATTTTACTCGGTTATGATTATGTTATTGATGATTATGTGTTGACTGCAAATATTGAGAATCTGTTAGAACTTACTTTAAAACAATTTCATTATTTAGAATATTTAGATGGTGAGCCTTATGCTTCTGAAATTAGTCTCCCTATTGAAGATTTCACAGGGCTTCAGGATTTCGTTTCCCTTGAATCTCTTACTATTATCCACCACCCCCTGTCGGGAACTAACTTTTTTGACTTGTTAAGTGATATTAATTTAAAGAAAATTAGCTTTAATTGTATCGAAGTAGTCGATGAATTTAGTTTGAAAAAAAATATTCAATTAGAAGAGTTACGAATTAACGGTGGAGGTCCAAGTAGTGGAGGTTGCGAAACTTATGTAAACAACTTAGATTTAAGTAACAACCCTAATCTTAAGGTTTTGAAATTTAATTGGGTCACGTTTTCGGATATTGATAACGTATTAGCAAATATACCATCCTTAGAAGAATTTCATTTACTACTTCGAACTGACATGCCGGTACTTAGTTTAGTGAATAATGCGAATCTCCGCAAAATTTGGTTAGAGACCTCGTATTCGGACTTTAAATTTATAGATTTAAAAAATGGTGCAAACGATAAATTGGAAAAATTTGTTATTTCCAGTTATGCTTATCGAGGTCGAAATATTTGTATTGAGGCTGATTTACCTGAATATGTAGAATCGATTATTACAGCACCTGGATCTACTTTCGTAACAAACGATTGTGATAATTAGTTGCCTAAGTTTTGTTTAATTTTGAGTTTATCACGTTCTTTAATCTAAGCCTAATCATGTTGGTAACTATTTTGAAGAACTAATTTTATCAGAAGGCAATATCCATTCGTGATGTCCAAAATGATTCCAAGACTCATTGGCTAAATCAACTTTTGGGTCGATAAAAGCGCGGTAGGGTTTTCCGTTAATGCTTACTTTGGAGTTTAAGGCGAATACGGAAACAACTTCCCCTTTTTTGGCATATTCCTTTTTTAAGCGTTGGGCAAACTGCCAAATAAAATCAGGGTAAGCTGCGATTCTTCTTTTTTGCTTTTTGCTCAGATAATCATCAAGATTCACAAAGGAGGTAGCTTTGGTTTCTTCGTTAACTACATTGAATGTAATTGTTCCTGTTCTACTTCGTAGCATCATTCGCCAGCTCATACGATGCCCCTCTTCCGTCCATAAAACATCGTCTTTTATAAAATAGTGCCGTATGGGCAAGACCAATTGAATGATGAAATATATACTTCCCAGAAGCAATGCTGTGTTTTTAAAGGAAGGTATTTCTATAGTATTTCCGGAGTAAAGCGTTTTCTTTTTGAAAAAGATATTTCGAATGGTTTTAGCCTCAAAAAAGAAAACTATGAATGCAAGGGATAAATAAGGGAATATCCCTATTTGAAAGACAATGGAATTGAAAAGATGGAAGAAGATAGATGCAAAAAATGCAAATTTTCGGGAGGGCTTCCAAAGCAAGGCAGGCACTATTAATAAGTCGAACAAAATACCACCCACGCCTATAATTTTATGAATCCAAGGCTGCTGTAACAGGTCTCCGATAATATAGTAATCCGCCTTATTTGACATCAAGATTTTTATAATTCCGAAATCCAACCAGTCTCCATACAACTTCGCTACCGATGCGTAGGTATACACAATGAAAAGTTGCAGTACAATTGCCCATTTCACATAGCCAAACATATGTTCTGTGCGTATGGATGGATTCTTTTTTGCATCCAAGGAATATCCAGCATTTGCACGAAAGAAACACATAATGCCCGATATTAAAATCAGCAAATAATAGTGATTGTTATAGGATGATTTTTGCATTAGGTAAACACCCGTCCAAAGTATAGTGAATGAAATAATGCTAAATCGATATTTGTAGCCTAGCGCTATGCACACACCAAGTGTTCCCATAACGAAAAAGTAGATATACATACCATATCCAGGAAGCGGTTGTAACCAATCAAAACCTATAAAGTTAAAGGTAAATTGGGGATCGACTAAAGTGTCTCGAACCCAACCCGTGAGAATCGCGCCGTAACATTCAAGCGAAACTAGAATTCCAAAGAAAATACGGAAAATGAGTAAAGAAGAATTGTCAATTTTAGTAAACAGCAACTGACTCAAGGCGTTCATAACTTTGCTAGTATGGAAAGAGATGTTTCTTTGTCTTTCAAAAGCTGCACTTTGAGCGCATCAACAGACTCAAATTTGTGTTCATCGCGAATACGTTCGATGATATCAATTTGCAATTTTTGTCCATAAAGGTCTTTGTCCAAATCGAAGAAATGTATTTCCACTGTTTGTTCGGTTCCATCAACAGTAGGGTTAAATCCAATATTCATCATTCCCGAGACTATAGAGTCATTCATTTTGCATTGTACAACATAAACACCGTTTTTCGGAATTAATTTATAGTCCTCGGCAATATGCAAATTGGCTGTTGGAAAATTCAATTTCCTACCTAAGCCTTTTCCTCTTTTCACCGTTCCCGTGAGCATATATTTATAGCCCAAATATGCATTGGCGGTTTGAATATTACCTTCCTCAAGTGCTTTGCGAATTTTGGTTGAGCTGACGGATACATCGTCTATTTCTTGAGCCGAAATTTCTTCAACTTCAAAATCGAAAGTACTTCCGAAAGTTATTAAGTCTGTAATGTTGGCCGTGCGGTTTCGACCAAAACGATGATCATAACCTATAATTATTTTTTTGGTTTGTAGTTTGTTTACAAGTAAATCCCGAACAAATTCGGTAGCTGAAAGTCTAGAAAAATCTGAGGTGAATGGGTGAATTATCAAATAATCTAATCCTAGGTTTTTAAGAATTTTCGTCTTCTCCTCAATAGTATTTATCAATTTGATGTTCGAGTCTTTTTGGAGTACCATTCTTGGATGAGGGAAAAAAGTAAGTACCATCGATTTAAATTCTGAAACGCTTGCGCCTTTTATCAAACGTTCGAGTATTTTTCGATGGCCGATATGAACACCATCAAAAGTGCCAATGGTAATGACAGTCGAGTGTTTTTGGTCGTATTCCTTGATGCTTTGAACAGTTACCACTAAATATAGAAGATAAAAAGGCTTATATTTGAGTTTGGAAAATCCCCATTGATGATAACAAAATTACGTCTTGTTTTTTCAATTACCATAGCATTTCTTTCCTTTTACGGTTCTGCTCAAACTGGGTATTGGCAGCAAGATGTTACGAAAGGAGTATTGGACCAGAGTTTTTCAGATCGTTTTAATGTCCAAAAAGGTCAAATCTTTTCATTTGATGAGCAAATGTTTAGAAAAGAACTGAAGGATGTTTCTGTTTCGAAAGGCACCGCCAAAATAGTCTATTTTCCTAATGAGAATGGAGAATTCATTGCTTTTCGAGTAAGTGAACAACCTGTTTTATCTCCCGAACTCTCGAAGAAATACCCTAGTATCAAATCTTATGCTGGTCATACATTAAATGAAGCTAAGGACAAGATTCGATTTAGTGTTTCGCACAACGGTGTGCAAAGTATGATTGTTCATTCGGATAAAAGGGGTTCAACTTTTATGCAAAAAGACGCAAATGGAAAGTATGTGATTTACGATAGGGATTCAAATCCATCTTTGACTGATGAATTGTGGTGTTCGACGGAAGCAAAATTATCTAAGACTAGTAATCTATCAACTTTCAAGCAACCGGTCACAGGTCAGTCATTGCGTAAATTTCGACTAGCAGTATCAGCTTCGGGTGAATATACCGAATATCACGGTGGCACGGTAGCCGATGCTCTTGCAGCCATTAATGCCACGGTTACCAGAGTTAATGAAGTTTATGAAACGGATTTGGCGATTCGATTTGAACTAGTTGCCAATACTGATCAGGTAATTTTCACAGATGCTGAGGAAGATCCATATAGTGGTAGTCTGAGCTCGAAAGTGCAGAATGAACTCACCACTACAATAGGGGAAGCAAACTATGATTTGGGTATTTTATTCCATAAAATAGATAATGGTGTTGATGGTAATTCTGGTTTTTTAGGTGCGGTATGCGTTGACAATAGAAAAGGTAGTGCCTATGGAGCGACTCCTGACCCAATTGGAGACCTCTTTGACTTGGATATTATAGCGCACGAGATAGGACATCAATTTAGTGCGAGACATACCTGGTCTTTTCAAGACGAAGATTCACTATCTCAGATTGAACCAGGTTCAGGAACTACGATTATGGGGTATGCAGGAATTACGGGTATAAATAATGTGGCCTTAAATGGTGATGATTACTTTCATTACATTAGTATTGTTGAGATTACAGATTATTTAGGTTCTATTAGTTGTGGTGAAACTATTAGTTTAACAAATAGTCCACCGGTGGTCACACCTACAGGAGCATTCACTATCCCTATTTCTACACCTTTTGTTTTAAGTGGGGATGCCACTGATACTGATACTAGTGATATTTTAACCTATACATGGGAGCAAATTGATGATGGTGAAGTCCCACAGTCAGCCTTCGGTCCAAACAACCAAGAAGGAAGTAATTTCCGGTCTGTAAAGCCGTCAACAAATCCAGAACGTTATTTCCCAAGATTAACTCGTGTTCTGAGTGGTCAATTGACAGAGACTAACCCAACCATTGACTCGGAATGGGAAACGGTATCAAACATAGAGAGAGAGTTGAATTTTGCACTTACGGTAAGAGATAACGCTTTGGGTGGTGGCCAAGTGGCCTCTGATTTGGTAAATGTATTTGTTGATAACAGTGCAGGACCTTTTATCGTAACCTCACAGTCCTCGAATATAGAATTAAGTACAGGAGACACGGAGGAAATTACATGGGATGTTGCAAATACAGAAAAGGCTCCTATCAATGCGCAGACGGTGGATATTTTTCTCTCCACGGATGGAGGAGCTACATTCCCAACATTACTGGCGGAAGATGTTCCAAATGATGGCAGTCACATTGTCCAGATTCCTGCAAGTCCAGCAGCGGCAGCACGTATTATGGTAAAGGCGCATGATAATATCTTTTTTGCGGTCAATTCATCAAATTTTATAATTACCGAGTCTGAGATAATAATGAATTTTGCAGAGTTGGAACCAGAGGTATGTGCTTCGGATATTTTAGTCGTTCCATTCACTTATGAGACATTCTTAGGCTTTAATGAAGAAGCTACTTTTAGTATAGCGACTCCACCATCTGGTGTTGATATAACTATTTTTCCTGAAACAGCAGTTGCAAACGGCACCCCAGTGGAGGTCACTTTTACAAATACTCAAAACCTAGCGATAGGTGCTTACCCTATTCGAGTATTGGCAAGTACAGCATCCTCGACAAAAGAAGTTACCTTTAATTTAAACGTCTACGACGCCAACTTTTCCGATGTTTTACTAACCGCACCGGACGATGATGAAATAGATGTTTCTACGACGATGCTATTTGAATGGCAGGTAGATGATTTGGCTACTTCCTATGATATTGAAATTGCTAGAGATGAGGCATTTACTGATATTATTGAAACAGGTTCTGTGATAAGTAATTCATTTACACCGTCCAATCTCGAAAATTTTACAGAGTACTATTGGAGAGTCAAATCAAAAAATAGTTGTGGAGAAGGAGTTTTTGGCGCCCCATTTAGTTTTATTACTATTCCTTTTAGCTGTGAAGTCAAAGATGCATCTGACCTACCTGCAATAATTTCAGCAGCTGGTACGCCCAAAGTATTCTCTAGTATTTCGGTCTTTGACGATTTGCCAATTGCGGATATCAATGTACGCCTAGAACTAGATCACTCTTTTCTTGAGGACTTGGTGGTTACATTAACTTCTCCCTCCGGAACGACGGTTGTTCTTATCAATAACTCCTGTGATGATTCGAGAAATGTGAACGCAACTTTTGACGATAGTGCTACTGGTTTTATATGTCAAGAGAATCCTGCTATAAGCGGTACTGTGAAACCCCTCGGCGCACTAAGTTCTTTTAATGGGCAGTCTACCCTTGGTGAATGGATTTTAACTGTGTCAGATAATGCCCCTTCCGATGGAGGAGTATTAAAAGAATTTTCTCTTGAAATATGTGCTGAAGGGGAATTTAGGCCAGATGCGGATAATGACGGGGTTTTTGATGATGGTCCCGATTTGTGCCTAGATACGCCTGCTGGAACTCAAGTAGATACATCAGGTTGTCCGATACTTGTTGTTTCCCCTTCTAATTATAGAATAGAGGCAAGAAGCGAGTCATGTCGCAGTAGCAATGATGGTTCAATAGTGGTTAATGCACAATCAGCTTTAGATTATACCGCCGTTCTTACAGGCAACGGCACAAATAGTTCCAATGATTTCACCACGCCTTCACTTACGTTAAACAATTTGGCTGCCGGAACCTACAATTTATGTATAACAGCGACAGATGGAACGCTTGTGTCTTCAGAACAATGTTTTGATGTGGTAATTGAAGAACCGCAAATTTTAAGTGTTTCATCAACAGCCTCACTAGATGGAAGTTTTGTCGATTTGGAAATGGAAGGTGCTTCTATTTATAATATAGATTTAAACGGAGTAGTTCGTCAGGTTGAAGGTTCAGAAGTCAGTCTAGATCTTAAAGCTGGTTTGAATACCTTGAAAGTAACTACAAATCTACCTTGCCAAGGTACTTATGAAGAGAAATTCCTGTTTTCTGATGAACCCTTTGTTTATCCAAATCCATTTGGGGACTTCATAAAGGTGTTCTTCGGAACTACCGTTGATGAGGTGAAGGTTCGTATTTTTGCAGCAAATGGTAGATTGGTTCTTGATAGCGAATATGCTGTCAATTCAACTGAACAAGAATTAGATTTAACGGCCTTGTCCACTGGCCTGTACTTTATTCAATTTGAAGCAGATAATATAAAGGGAACTTCCAAAGTAATCAAAAGATGAGATTTTTGTCCATACTTATAGTTGCAGTAATCCTGCTGGGTTGTAAGAAGAAAGAACCACCTAAGCCACCGGAAAGCGTTCAACTTGTATTTCCGGAAAAAAACTCAGAGTGTACTACTGGAGAGGATATTAATGCAACAACTAGCCAAGTAGAGTTTCGGTGGGGGGCTTCTAGCAATACGGAAACCTATGAACTTATCGTAACGAATTTGGAAAATGGAAATAAGCAAGATGTTACAGTAACCACTACGAGCGCAAAACTACCTATTGCAAAAGGTACACCTTACTCATGGGTAGTAATTTCTAAAAATTCAGCCGTTTTGCAAACCGCCTCTAGCCCTTCATGGAATTTTTATAATTCCGGATTTGAAACGACCTATGCACCTTTTCCTGCAGAGATTGTAGAGCCAAAAATGGGCGCCAGTGCTTTTAAAGATATCAATAACGATGTGGTCTTAAGATGGTCGGGTGCTGATGTGGATGATGATATTATTGGTTTCGAACTTTTTCTTTCTACTGAAACTCCTCCAGAAACCTCTATTTCCACGCCAGGACCTGATGCTACAGATACAAAAGTTTCGGTAGTTGCAAATACAGTTTATTATTGGAGGGTAATAACAAAAGATAGTGAGGGAAATACTTCAGACTCAGGCATCTTCGAGTTTAGAGCTCTTTGACGATTAAGTGCCATTAAATTGATTCATCGTATTCTTTACACCTGATAAAACGAAGGAACGTACAATATCACAGGACTTATCAAGACGTTCCTTCAATAGCTCCCTCTCTTCATCATTCCATTCCCCCAAGACATAGTCCACCTGACGGCCCTTGCTGAATTCGGCACCAACTCCAAAACGAAACCTATTGTAAACTGTAGTTTGTAATACGTTTTGAATATCTTTTAACCCATTATGACCCCCATCGCTACCTTTCGTTTTTACTCTTACAACACCAAAATTTAAGTTGATATCGTCCGTAATTACTAAAACGTTTTCTAAGGGAACCTTTTCTTTTTCCATCCAATATTTCAGTGCTTTCCCACTTAAATTCATAAAGGTGGAAGGTTTTAAGCACAGAATGCTCCGCCCTTTTGCTTTGAATATTCCAAGGTCACCCAGTTTTGCGGTTTCAAAGTTGAACTCTTCTTTTCTAGAAAGAGCATCTAGGACCTTAAAACCAATATTGTGTCGGGTCTCTGAATATTCACTGCCAATATTGCCCAATCCGACAATTAAGAATTTCTTCATACTATCTGTTTCTTCTAAAATTGCAGGTTGACTGTCAAATAAGAATTTTAAAAATCTGAACATCCGTATAAAAATACAAAAGCATCCGCCAAATGACGGATGCTTTTTATAGATATAAGAAATCCAATTCCTAGTTTTCCCCACCTTCGGTTGCAGGTGCATCTCCACCTTCAGCAGCAGCTCCATCGCCTCCTTCGGCCGTAGCTCCTTCTTCACCTTCAACTCCTTCTTCTTCATCTTCTTCGACAACAATAGCAGCACGAGCAGTTTTAACTTGCACAACTACTTGTGATTCTGGGTGAAGAATAGAAAAATCGTCGTTTAACAATGATTCAACCGTAATGTTATCACCGATTTTCAATTTTGAAATATCGATATCAAAGAAATCCGGTAATTTATCTGGTAAAGCTTTAATAGCCAGTTTTCTCTTTCTGAACAGAAGGCGACCACCATTTCTAACTCCTGGTGAGTTTCCAACCAGTCTTACCGGTATGTTCATTGTGACCTCTTTGTCATCAAAGAGTTGATAAAAATCAATGTGCAAAATTTTATCAGTAACAGGGTGAAACTGAATATCTTGCATAATTGCATTTACCTTACCTTCTCCCAAGTCAACCTTTACGGTGTGGGCTGCGCCGGTGTACACTAAATCCCTAAAACTTAATTCAGGTGCTGAAAAGTGTAGTGGTTTTTCCCCTCCGTATACTACGCAAGGAACCATTCCAGCATTACGTAGGGCCTTAGTTGCCTTTTTGCCCACGCTTTCTCTTTCTGATCCTTTAATTGTAATTGACTTCATTATATATATTAAAAATTAATAATTCTACATTAGAAACTTCGATGCAATCGAAGTATTGTTGTGTACCCTATGCATAACATCTGCAAAAAGGGTATCACAGCTTAAAACCTTAACCTTATCACTTTGTTTTCTGACTGGAATCGAATCTGTAACGATTAATTCAAGCAGTTGTGACTTTTCTATTTTCTCATAAGCATCACCAGACAATAAACCATGTGTTGTAATCGCCCGAACACTTAGCGCACCTCTTTCCATCATCAAGTCAGCCGCTTTAGTTAAGGTCCCTGCTGTATCTACCATATCATCAACCAAGACAACATTCTTTCCGGTTACATCGCCAATAAGTTCCATGTGAGATATAACATTTGCCTTTGCTCTTTGCTTATAGCAGATAACTACATCACAAGCAAGAGCCTTCGAATAAGCGTAAGCTCTTTTTGAACCTCCCATATCAGGTGAGGCTATGGTTAGATTATCCAGGTTTAAATCCCTTAGGTAAGGTAAAAATAGGGTAGAAGCAAACAAGTGATCAACAGGTTTTTCGAAGAACCCTTGAATTTGATCGGCATGTAAATCCATGGTAATAATTCGAGTCGCACCTGCGGTTTCTAACATTTTGGCAATTAGCTTAGCGGCTATCGGTACACGGGGTTTGTCCTTACGATCTTGTCTCGCCCATCCGAAATAAGGCATTACCGCTGTAATATGCCTAGCGGATGCTCTTTTCGCAGCATCTAACATCAATAACATCTCCATCAAGTTTTCAGAACTAGGATGTGTTGAGCCTATTAGAAAAATCCTTGCGCCACGAACAGATTCTTCAAAAGAAGGCTGAAACTCACCGTCGCTATATCTAGATAGATTAACATTGCCTAACTCTGTGCCATAGGACTTGGCAATTTTTTCGGCCAAATCTTTACTGTTTGAACAGGCAAAAAATTTAGGTTCTGGAACTTGATATGCCATAATGGTTTCTACTGCTTTTAATCCCTGATTTCTAAGGAGGTGCAAATTTAAAAATTAATTTGTGTTGCTAAAGGATAATTGTTGTTATTTTCATTTTTAGAATCAAATATTTTTTTAGCTTTGCAATCCTAATTTTAAACGCTCGAGTGGCGGAACTGGTAGACGCGCTGGATTCAAAATCCAGTTCCTTTGGAGTGTGGGTTCGATTCCCACCTCGAGTACATAAAAACCCTGTTAATCAATTGATTAACAGGGTTTTGTAATTTTAATAGTAACATATTAGTAACAGAATGGGGATAAATTTAGGGTACATAAAGTAGAAAATGAAAAAACCCAGAGCAAGTCTGGGTTTTAATTTTATTCTTTTTAAGTGCAGAAACTAAAGCAATTAAATGAATAGCAGTGCACTAGTACAAAACTACAAAAAGTTATTTATATTTTATCTTACCAGTAATTATTTTTTTAATAGTCTCATTTTTAGAGTTTTCAGCAAACAAGTTGTCAATTTCATTTAGAAAGTCATTTTTTCTATTAACAGAAATATGTTTTAACAAATATTCAATAACTTTTATGCTAGCTCTTAGGGAACTCCTATCACTCCCTTCAAAATCTATACCAGGAACAACAGATAATCCTCTAGGAGTCTTGAAATCATAAAGCACATCACCATGTGAACAAATATTTCTTATTAGTACTACAGTGCTCATTAAGTTTTCAAATTTTTTAGGGTTAAAAACACCTAAGCTTTCCGAAACCCTTTTTTTAATATCTTCATCTCTAATTTCCTTGTATAAGTTCAATAACACTCCAAAAGTAAAGAACTCTAAAGTTTTCCATGCAGGAGCATAGGTGTCTTCGGGATTATTTTGATGATGCTTTTTTAATGTTTTATTGTTATTTATGAATTCAGGGGTATAAACTCTGTTAAGCATACTTGTTTTGTAAGGTGTACTATGAATAAAGCTATTTTTGACTACGCCGTCATCAGCAAACCAAGCAGGTGAAGCTTTAAACCTATTTGAAACATAATAAATAACCTTGGTTCTAAAATGTATTTCTATACGATTCAAATACCTTAATAAAATTGTTCTTAAGTCCACATCAAGGTAGTACAGAGCAATAACATCACTTAACTTGCTGCCTTTAGCAAAATTATGATCAACATCTATTTCAAAATGATGCCAATAGAATCCCAGTCTATAGTAGCCAATATCTAATAAAAACTCTTTTATTTTAGCTTCATCATAATCTAAAATTAATCCTCGACCTTTTAATAATTCAATTTGAACATTTGTATTTGTCGCTTTTTTCCCCATTCAAATATTTTTTAAAACCTTATATATCTTAACCATAGCCAAAGTATCCAACTTGCAATACTCTAAGAGGTCTTTTCTAGTCTGCTCCACATCTTCATCAAAATTTGGGTCGCAGACCATTCTGCCCCAAGTATCCAGTGCCATAGTGCCATCGGACACTTTCAAATCAGAATATGAAAATTGAGGACATAAAACAGGTAGCACTTTCTTAATAGAAGTGGAGCCGTGGAATCTATAATCTACGTAGTCGGTTTTGAATACGTTCATTAAATCAAACATGTGGGCATTCATAAAATTTAAATATTCCGAAAACTCTGGAATCCAAGCCAACATATCTTTATTTCTGCTTATTTCGAACGGTGCATTCCAAGAAATGAAAGTACCTTTTAAACCTGTGAAATCTTGCATTTGTTTTAGCATTTCAATTGGCTGTTCTAATTTTTCGCCTAACCATTCAAAATGAGTCAATACTCCATTTTCTTTTAATGAGTGAATAGAGACCTGAAAAACTAAATGGTTATGAGGGCCCATTTTATCTACTTTAGGAACGGCCGTTGGAAAGGTTTCATAATCTACAAAGTGGAGAGGAAATTTAAGATTCGATAATGTTTTGTCAATTAACAGCTTGTTGATTACCACCAGTTCTTTTTTTACTGATTCTACCTGTGTTTGCTGAATTACACTTAAATCAAAATCTAAGGGTATATCTAAAATGTCTAATTGGTTGTTGTCAACTAGTAGCCCTATTTTTTTAGCTGAAATTCTAGCAATCTCATAGATGTTAAAATCAGGAACATCTTTATTAAAATATTTAAAGGTGTCACAATGATTGCTTCTTGTTTTATATCGACTAGAACATTGGTTTTCGACTATAACTTCTTTGTTAATAAAATGTAGTGCTGCATTAATATCATTAACTACAGTTGAATAGATGCTGTCTATTTGTTCAGTTACGTCTGCAATTTCTAATAAATCATCAGGGATAATCTCCCCTTGTTTTACATATTCTTTGTTAAGATGGATAATTGAGGTTTTCGAAACGGTATAGCCACATTCTTGCAACACATACTTTTGAAAGCATGTATCTTCTAGTTTACCTTTTTTTATACTTGAAGCAGATTTAATCTCATAAATATGATAGGTGTTATCTATCAATTTTTCTAAAACATCTATTCTTGCAAATGCTCCTTTTTTGGTTAAAAATGAAGGTTGGAAGAGTACATTACTTTCAGAATCCAAATGTTGTTGGGTATGTTGGGGAGTAGAATTTTCAGGAAGGTTGATTCCTTCTGGAAATAATAATTTGGCATATTCTTCTACCTCATAACCTTCTTTAATTAGCTTTTCAAGGAACAATGAAAACTCTCCTTTGTATTTGTTGAATTCTTTAGGCTTGTTTTTAAGTAGCCACAAAGATTCAGGGCAATTTAGGTATTGAATGAAGTCTGTTTTGGAGAGTTGCATATATTATAGAATATACTTGATTGGATTTGATGCCCCAGGTTTTTTCGTGTGTGCAATTGACTTGTTTACATAAACATCTCTTATTTCAGCTTTTGCAACTATACCATTAAAACCCCACCTAAATTTGATTTTAGCGCCGTTTATTTGAACTGGATACCATTCCTTTATTTCGAAGACTTCTATAATTATACCTCTGTATTCTGCAAGAGCAAATTTGGATTCGTGTCTTCCTTTGGCTCCAACTACCCAAGCTTGTTTGGTTGATTCGTATATAGCTTCGATAGATTGACCTTTTTTATATTTCTTATTAATATTAATAATAATAACGGGGTGAATTAGGACTTCTAAAGGCTTTGCGTTGTAACGTCGTATAACTTCATCTGAGGTCATTAATCCTCTATCAAATGTATGATGGCCTTCTACAATATTAAATGTATCTAAGCCAATATATTTTCCAAAATCAATCAATGAAGCTTCCACCTCAAAGGCTTCTTTTTCATTTAGACCATGTCTGAGAATTATATGTTTAACCTCTAACCCTGAATCTATTATATTTCGTATTGCATCTAGTCTAAGATTTGGGTTGTCTGTTTTTAGAGCATTAGATTTGTGGTTAAAAATACGATTGCCAGAACCTTTTCCAATGTAGAATGGTTTATTGGTTTCTGGATGTATTAGGGCATATACATAAAAGCCCAATTGTTCTATGGAGTTGTTGTCAAACAAGTATTAATCGTTTTGAGATACAATGAATTCAGCCCTATTATATAATTCATCATAAGTAAGAAAAGTGATATTTCTTGAATCTCTCCTAAATAATTCAAAGGTTTTTTTCTTAATACGCTTAATTTTAGGAGTATCATCTGAATTTTCTATTTGTTCTTTAAAATTTCCAATGATTAATATGGTATCAGAATCATAGCTTTTCTGGGTAATCAATTCTCCCTTATCGTTATATAGTTCCTTTGAATCGATTTTTATTTGACCGCTTGCTTTTTGCTCTAATATTTGACTCATACCATCAATCAAGTCATTTGAAATAGACCAACAGCCTGATCTGTTTTTAGAGTTACCGAAAAGTGGGGTTTCAGGTAATTTTAATTCAACAAACGTTGTGAAATTATTATCTCCAATCAAGAAATCAGCATTTACTTGCTCTTTCCCGGAGGCATCTGTGTCTGAAGCACTAAATTCTTTTTGAAGGATTCCTTGAAATCTGTAATCCAGACAGTATCCAAATATCCATTGGTTTTTATTGAAGAAATCTTGCCAAGCTATTTCGTCTTTTGACTTGGAATTAAGGCTATCTTCATTTATTTTAAACTCTTGAATAAAATTAGGAACGTAAAGTAATTTTCTAAATATTTCAAGTTGAGCTTTCCTATAGCCTGTGTTAACAATATCTTGACTAGTAACAATATTATTGTCTAATAGTTCTTGAATTAATTTTGCTCCTTCATTACCGATAAGTAGGGTGCTAATTTTTTTTTTCGTGTTTTCGTCAAGAACATCTAGGGAATTATCCGCAAGTTTCAGTTTTCGTTCAGATACGGTTTCCAAATCGATTTCATCAATAAACTGTAAAAATGATTTAAGCTGTTGAAAATTAAATTTTGAAAAATTTAGTTTTTGTTTTTCCTCTTCACCAATAAATTTTACGAGTTCTATACTTTCAATGTTATTTCGACTAGGTTTAAATACCACTTGCATACAAGTCTTAGGAGCTAACTGAATTTTTGTTGTATTTTCATCTTGAAAAATTACTCTAAAAAATCTACCCCCTTCAAAAGTGTTATTATATAGAGTCTCTATTTTGTGATTATCTAGAATCTCCGCTCTACTCGCTTTTGCCCTTAATCCCCGATTTGCAGCCATCTATAACCCTTTAAGTACCTCAATTACACTCTTTGCATTATAGGCGTTTTCAACCTTAGCTGTTTGAAAGACCATAAAGTATTTAAACTTTTCACCAGCTAATTTCTCCCAAGTTTTTCCTAATATATTTTTATTCTTGCTGTCTTCGTTGACTCTATCATCTCCCTTAGTTTCAAGAAGGATAATATTCCCTTTTTTGGTATATAAAATAAAATCAGGATAATGATTGGAGCTATATCCATTTAGTGCAAAACCTTTGCCCCGTTCTAAGTTTCGATGCCAGAAAACAATGTTTTCAAGTGCTGCCACCTCCATAATCATTGTCTGCTCAAAATTGTTCATTTTTGCCTCAAGTTCATAAAGCGACTTATTGATGTTCGTGCTAGGACTTAGAAAAGAAATCTTTTCAGGAAACTCAAAATTGTTTCTAGCGGTTATTTGATTTTTATCGATAAGTACCTTGAACCTTTCTTTAGCGTACTTATTTGATAATGAATTAATTTTATCTCTGATTTTTTTAACATAGATAAAATCGTTCTCTACAATGTCTCGAATTTGTTCATTCGAAAGGTCTTCAAAAACACGCCCGACATAAGAAGTCAATTCCTGTTCTTTAATTGGGGTCATATCTCCAAGTTTGGAAACAATTATGCTACTTACTTGTTTTATCTGTGATGGCTTTGGATTTGCTAAAATGGTATCAACCAAGATGTTTTTAGCTTTTTGGTTAAAGTTTCTTACGGTCGCTGTGCCTTTAGTTTCATCAAAATCAACTGCCTTAATGTCCTTAGATATTTCATTGAATGTTACCTCGGTATTGTATTTTGACAGTTTGAAGCCATCCAACAAACTGTTTTTATGCAACTGTAACCATTCTTCATTGAGTTCTGGAAAGAGTTCACTTTTTAAATCATCCTTCTTTTGTATAAAGAACTGGGGGAGCTTAATACCTTTTGCAATCGACTTAAAACCATCAATAATATTGTAGTGTTTCGGAGATGTTTTCATTACTTCTGTAAATATTGAGGTTTCATAGTCTACTTCTATTTCCCTGATTTTTCTTTCAAATTCTGCTCCTTGTTGTTCTGCTTTTTGGGTCAGTTCTGATAATTGCGGATTATTGGTATGTATGGTATCCAAAGAAACGTCTTCATTATGGTCATAGTTAATCTGTTCTAAATCAAAATCTTCATCAGATTTTGGTGATTCATCAGTATTTGCTGGTTCATCAAACAGTGTAGTGGTTAGAATTTCGTTTGGAGTCAATTCTTCTTCGGGTTTTTCTTCGGCATAGTAATCATCTTTACTAAAACCTGAATCTTGCAAACCTCTAACAATATTGTCCAAAGTTTCATTGAACTTTGATGATGCCGTTAAAACAAATGACATGTTCAACAAAGCATTTTGATGTTTTACTACATAAGGTTGTCGCAGTACCCTTCCGAGAATCTGTTCTACTTCAACTGCTGATGATTTATCCGCCAAGGATGCCAGGATATACGCATTAGGACAGTCCCAACCTTCTTTTAATGCGTTAACGGTAATGATGTAACGCACCTTACACTCTTTGTCGCTGAGATTAATACCTTTAAGTTCATCTATACCACTGGTCTTGATTTTAATCTGCTCTTCGGGTATTTGTAGTTTCACCAATTGCTCCTTTATTTTTTGGAAGGTGGTGTTATTCTTTCCTTTAATATTTGACTGTGCCTGAAATAAAATTATGGGTCGAATATACTTACCTGTTAATTTTTCCTCTTCAATAGCTAAAAGCTCTAATTGCCGTTGTAAGTGCAACGCACTGGTAATGACTTCTTCTTTTTTATGATGATTATAAACTACAACGGGTAGTTTAACCATATTTTCTTTTTTAAGGGCCAAAGCATTTACGAAAGAAATGATATTGCTGTTTTCTTTTGGTGTAGCTGTTAAATCCAAGACTAATGAAGGATTCAGGTTGTTCAGCATTTCAACACTTAAATCACTTTCGGCATTATGGCTTTCGTCAACAATAACAACAGGATTAAGGCTTCTAATGACATTTATAAGTGCGGTTTCATCCGTATCAGGCAATACTAACTCTTTTTCAACAATTGTATTCCGGAATGATTCTAAAGCTCCATTTTCTTGAAAAACTTTTCTATCATCCTTCTTTCTAGAATTAATTCGTAAGCTGCTAAAGTTGAACACGAAAATGTTAAGTTGTTCTGTAACCGAAGTAGGGTTAAAATTTGCTCCTTGTAACAATTGCTCTTTTTCATATACTTCTATACGGTTTCCAAATAAACTATTCAGTTTTTGTCTATAAGGGTGGTCAGGGTCAGACAGGTTTTTAACTGTCTGTTGTAATAAGTTAGACCATGGCACCAACCAAACTACGGCTTTGGCATTTCCTTTATTAAAATGCCTGTCTATGATATGCAGAGCATTACAAGCAATGAACGTTTTCCCCCCAGCAGTAGGTACTTTTATGGCGATATGTATTGCGTTGGGTATATTGTCTTTATAGGGCTTCATACCTTCAAAAGAACCATCCAATTGTGGAGTATAAGGCATGCCCAATTTACCTTCCCAATATTGGTTAAATGCCTTTGCAGGGGTTTTTTCTTTCTGAACATGACTTAAGAAGTGTTCTAGTTCTTTAATGACGTTATGTTGGTATGGTTTTAATTCCATTCGTATGTGATTGCTTAAAATCTTGTGATGTCTCTAGGGATTTTTTTAAAGACAATATGGTATTTGTCCATCAATGTTTTATCTAACAGACATAAATCCGCATAGATAATGTATTGTTCTGCATTAGTATTTAAGGTTCTTAAAAAATGTTCATTTAAGGTGGTCAATTGGTATTTTTCATAGTAGAAATAATAAGCCGTTTGATTCTTTGTGCCTAGCAGATAAGCTTCATTTTGAGCTATATATGGAGTAGCAGTCTCTGTATACCATACGTATTCTTTGATTTTGACAACACCAACAGATTCATTCAGCACTTTGTTTTCCAAAAACATTGGTTGCCCTAATTCATAAAAGTTAAAATCACCACCTGTGCCTTCAACAGATTTTGTCCCTACTCCATAACCTTTAATAGCCTTTTTGACTCTCTCAGCGGTTATGGTGTTTGCGTAGTCTTCCATCTCAACCATTATAAATTTTCGGTCACCACCATCTACCTTGTTTAAACTTAGAACTGCGTGAGCCGTAGTGCCAGAACCAGCAAAGGAGTCAAGGACAAAAGAATCTTTTGTAGTAGCTATAGATAGTAAGTGTTGAATTAATTTGGACGGCTTTGGAGTTACAAAAGTAGCTTCGCCTTCAAAAAAGTATTTTATTTCTTTTTTAGCACCTTCATTTGTAGAAGCATTTTCAGCAAATATTATCGTTTCAGGGGTCAAGCCTCTTTCTTTGGAATTTAGATATGTTTTGACCCTAGGAACATTGTTCCCATGAATTCCAAACCAAATTTCATTTGCTTTAATTTTTTCCTGCATTACCTCTTTTGTAAATAACCAGCATCTGCCGCTTGGAGGTAAGTGTTTTTTGCCATTCGGTGCAATTAACTCATAGAATTGAGATTCAGTTGCATGTCCAGCCTGTGCAGTAGCCGGGTCAGATTTCCATGGACCATTTTTATCATCATCGGGATTCTTATATCTTGAAAGAGCCTCCTCAGTCATAGGAAGTTGACGTATAGATTCACCAAAATTCAAAGTGTTTTTACAATAGCATAAGATATAATCATGCCTAGATGAAATTACTTTTCTATTCTCGCGATTTGTTCTTTTTTCCCAAATAAAATTTGTAACGAAGGCCTTTTTTCCAAAAATTTCATCCATTAATATTTTTAAATAATATAGTTCGTTATCGTCGATTGAAACGAATATCACCCCTTTTTTGCTTAATAGTTTATTTAGTAATTTTAAACGAGGGTACATCATGCACAACCATTTATCGTGCCTGCTTAAATCCTCACTTTCCTTACCTACCACCTGTCCTAGCCACTTTTTAATTTTTGGGTTACTTACATTGTCATTATAAATCCAATTTTCTTCACCCGTGTTATAAGGAGGGTCAATGTAAATACAATCAATCTTACCTTCATGCTCTGGCAAAAGGCTTTTTAAGGCCTCTAGATTGTCTCCATGTATTATTTTATTTTTGGAATTAGTAGGAGTCTCTTCCTTACCATTTTTAAAAGTATATTGAGGTTCTAATATGCGGAAAGGGACATCTTGGTGGTGGTTAATCACCTTTTCTTTTCCTATCCAGTTTAGTGTCGGCATTCCTAATAGTTACAAATTAGTCCTAAAAATACTACAATCTTTTTGGGGTTGATGAAAATTAAAATAAAAAAGAACAACATTTCTCCTACCCTTTAAATCAAACTCTAATAAAACGATTAATAAATAACAATATCGTTTTTGACAATTTGGATTTACAAAGAATTTTAATAACCTTAATACTCCCTATTCAAATAATTTCATGGTAGAAAATTTATGTTTTGAACTTAATAAATTCTTACAAAAGCAATTCAATTATAAAACTCCGCCAGCTAGGGTAGCTTATAGTAATAAAATAAATGCTAGGAGAGCTAAATTCGATTTGTATTTAAGATATCGTCTATCAAACAAAGACGAGTTGGTTATAGCCCGAATGTTTTTTAAAGAAAAAAGAAAAGGTCATGGCACGCGCTTTCTTAAATTTATTTGTCAAGTTGCACCCATCCATAATATACAGTATATCATCATTGAAAATCCCAACGAGAACTCTTTGGCTTTCGGTCAAAAAATTGGTTTTACTGAGCTGTTTAACGGTTCCTTATCAATTTCAATCGAAAATTTAAATATTAACCTGCGAAATAGTAAATAGGTAAGATAATGTTTAAGAGTTTGGAATAGTTGTTGATTAATTCTTAAATCAAAAATCAACCAAATGGAAACTACCAGTTCTAAAACACCCGATAATTCGCAATATAGTTATGCCTATCATGAATTAAGGGAAAAGTTGATAAATGGTTCTAATTTTCGTGAACTATTTCAAGAGGTCCGTGAAAAGTACAACTCGAATGGTGAGAAAGAATTGGTCTCGTATGATGACGTGATTCAATATCTCAAAGAAGACTTACTACCTTATTTTGAATCCATTTTCAACTTTAATCTATTTGATACCTATGTGAATTCAAATACTATTCATGAACCAAGTATTTGCGATGCGCTTCGTAAAGAGTATATAAATTTTATTTATGACAAAGCCAATGATATTGCCAACAGCTTGAAAGAATTTAAACAAGGGAATAAGGAGTTCTACAAGTCATTTATGGCTACACAAAATGATTTTACAAAAAGTATATTTCTTTTTGTTTTTAAGAACTCACATTTCACAGGAAAAGATACATATTATGTGTTAAATGGTGGTTCAAATAAATTCATTAAAGAATATCTTACCTCAATCTTGATTCAAATACGAGAGCAACCAACAGCCATATCTTCAAGATTAATTCAACTGGAAATAAACAGGGTTCATGCATTACTTCTAAAAAATGCCAATTTCAATTTTCTGAATTGGTATCTAGATGAACTTAAAAGTGGATTGAATGATCTAAAATATGTTTACGATAGCCAGCCGAATTATGGGTTGAAATGTTCAGAAATAGCCCTTAAGAATTTGTATCACAAATTAAAGAGGGAAGACTTTGTAGATATCGACCATACCACCGAAACTAATTTTGTTGAAGTGTTTTTAAAGAATTGGTATAGTCATGAATCCATTTGTGTTTTAAAAATGGACAATCCTCAAACCAAGTATTTTTTAGACCAATTTAAAATTCATATTGACTCTAAATTAAAGCTATCAGATATTGAAAAAGCAAAAAACATCACGAATAAAAGCGGTTACATAAATAGCTCGTCGCTAAGTGCATCATCAAGTAGAAATAAATTTTTAGGTCCAAAAAGGGAAGAAGATTTAGTAGCTCTTTTTAAGAAGCCGTAATTATATCCTTTAAAATCTTACCTCATTCATCTGCGAAAAACTACGTTTAGCCCGTGAAAAACGAGCTAACCTTAAGTCTTTTCTTGTTTCATTTCAGTAAATTTTAATCCAGTAAGGTTATTTTCAGTATCTCAAAGCCGTTGATAGATTTCTCCAGTTATCAAGACTTCCGGTATTATAAAGATTTTCCTTTTTTAGAGAAAGCATCGTTGTCAATTAATAATGACAAAGACCATAAAGAGAATTGTAAGCAAAGCAAGGTAATACTTAAAGAAGTGTCAAATAGCGTGTCTTCCTTATCAAAAAGTAAAAGATAAAGCGTATACACATTTAGGCTTATAGGAAGGAAAAAATTCATGACTAGAATTAGGTAGTCTTTCTTATGCATCGCAATTTATTTTAGGAGTACAAAGTATCTCTAATTTTCATTTAAAAAATTAAAAGGTTAACATCTTAACCTAGTTAACTCTGCCATTACTTTTCTATAGTTCTTTTGTTTCAAGAATTCGAAAACAAAGGAAAGTGCACTTTCCATTTACTCATTTTAAACTATTGAACAATGGATATAGAATTGTCTCAAAGGCTAGATAGAATAGAACGTTTACTAGCCTCACAAAAGAAAGTATTGAACTTCGACGACGTCTGTGATTATACAGGCATATCAAAGAGTTACCTCTACAAATTAACCTCTCAAAAAAGAATACCCTTTAGTAAACCAAACGGGAAAGTCATCTTCTTCGATAAGGAAGAGCTAGACAATTGGCTATTGCTCAATAAGCAAAAAACGACTGCGCAAATTGAGGAGGATGCAACCAACTACATGTTTCAAAATAGGAAACATTAATTGTCATGAATCGTGCTTTCAAAGGTATTTGGATTCCGAAAACCATTTGGTTAAGTAAAGAACTTACCATTCAAGAAAAGGTATTCATTGTGGAAATCGATAGCCTTGAAAATAATGGTAAAGGTGGATGCTATGCGGGCAATAAATATTTCGCTGAGTTTTTTGGGATATCAGAAAGTCGTGTTTCCAATGTAATAAAATGTTTAGTTGACAAGGGCATGATAACGAGAAAGGTTGTTAGAACTCAAACTGGTTCGATTAGATATATAAAAGTTTCGCAATACCTAAAAACTGCTATTGCGCACTGTCAGAATTCGGCGAGAAGCACTTCGCATAATCACGATTCGCAACATGCGAAAAATGACAACAGATTAAAACATAATAGTAATACATCTATTAATAAAGCGAATAGAAAAAATAAGAACGTTAATCCGAGAAAAAAATGAAAAATTCATTGGGAAAAAGAACCAAAAGAAATCTTGGTTTAGAAACTGATTCGGAAAAGAAAATTCGAATAGAAGAAAATAAAAAAGCCAATCAGAAAACCACCGAATATTTTGATGCCATTTGGTCAAAACCAGAAATCAAAAGGGTGCATAACATTTCAACAAATCAGTTTAAAACCTTACTCTGGAAAGTTGGTAAAGACTACTTTAAAACGCTAAATCGCTCTTTCGTCGTAGATAACGAGAACAAAAATTTTTTGGATTTAATCGCCAAATATTTTACCGGTGATCGAGCCTTTGAAACTGAAACCAAAGGTGAATTACGAAAAGGGTTAATGATTTATGGTCCCTGTGGAACTGGTAAAAGTTCAGTTTTCGATATCATCAGAAAAATATGTCTTGAATATAATTTGATGCAGTTTTGGTTTTCAAATGTATCTGTGCATGATGTGATAACAGAGTTCAATAAACATGGCGAAACCGTAGTCGATAAGTATAGTAGAGGTACGGTTCATTTTGATGATTTAGGAACTGAAAAGATGGTTCAACTCTGGGGTGTTAAGGAAAATCTGTTTACCAGATTACTTCAAATACGCTATAACAATTTCAAAGAGCGAGGCACAAAAACCTTCGTTACAACCAATCATTCTATTCAAGATTTTAAAAAGATTTATGGCATTCAGGTCTACGACCGAATTTTCGAAATGTTCAATTTCATTGAATTGGGAGGAAAGAGCCGGAGGTTTTAAAAGGTCTTTTTTAAAAGAGCGAGTCGGACAGGGGCAGAGCCCCTTTCCAACTCGCCCTGCGGGGCCTACAAAGCCCTTCATTGAAGGGCTTTGTCTACTGTTTAAGGTTTATAACAGGTTATAATATAATTATAGAAAGGACTATAAGCAATTGATTTACAGCTGTTAATAATATAATATGTCAAAAAAGAGCATCATTATCAGTCAACATAGTCATAAAGACTTAAAGGTATTGGCCAATAGTTTTAATAGTCCTTTAGGGGGGCTTATTGAAGCAATGATTCTATACTTCAAACGAACAGGAATTAACCCTTTAGAGGGTATTAAAGAAAACCCTTCTTCAATGATTAAAGTTTTAGATAAACGCATAGTCTCTTTTCTACGAGTTCAAGAAAGAGACATTTTAAAACCTATGAGAGATGAAGTCTTTTTGGCAAGTAAAAACCAATCTACTTCTCTAGAAGAGTTGACCGAAAATTTGCAAAACCTACTATCTCGAATGAATAATGCAGATCAAAATAGAACCAGTTTGGTACATAGTGAAATAAGAAAAATGCAGCAAGGCTTAGTTGAGATAGCATCGACAATTGATTCACGAGGTTCCTCAGGGTTAGTAAATAGTCTAATTGAAGTTTTTAATAATGCCGATATCTAAAACACATAGCAGTTCTAATGGAGGTAATCTTGGAAGCTCATCAGCATTAATTAATTATTTGGATAAGGAGAATATTGATTTAGAAAACAAGGCGATGAATGCTCCAAGTCGCGAAGCTGAAATTGAATTTAGAAGTCGACAACAAAACTTTTTTAATCATACATCGGATGCCGTTTCTCAGACAAAAGCTCAGGAAAAAATTGATGCTAATATTTCGAAATTAGGAAAGAATGACACAAAGTTTTTTGCTCCCACTTTAAGCTTTAGTTCTAAGGAATTAAATTATTTAGTGAAACAATCCACGGATGGCAGAAAAGTGAAGTCAGTAGATGAATTAAAAAAAGATGAGTTTGAAAAGTATAACCAGCTTTTAAAGGACTATACAAGGTCAGCTATGGATAATTATGCTAAAAACTTTAATAGAGAAGATAGAGGTTTAAAAGGGGGAAAAGATTTAGTGTATTTCGCCAAAATAGAACATCAAAGACATTTCAAAGGAACTGATAAAGAAGTGCTAAATGGTCAAGCGAAATCAGGAGAATTAAAACCTGGTCTTCAATCGCATGTGCATCTTATTGTAAGTAGAAAAGATAAAACGCAAAAAATGAAGATTAGCCCTATGGCAAATGAAAAATCGAAAGTGCGAAGGATTGGAGGCAATACGTATCAAGTCGGTTTTGATAGGAAAAGTTGGATAAACGAAAATGAGAAAAGCTTTGACAAAATGTTTGATTATAAGCGACAGGAGATTGAAAAATTTGAGATACAGAACACTTTAAGAAATGGCACAGCTGAAGAAAAGGGCCTAGCGCTTCAAAGTATTAAAAAAGAAAAAGAATTAGAAATAAGAAATGAACCATCATATCAAAAAACAAAGGAACAAAGCTTAGAACGTTAAAACATAAAAATGGAAACAAATTTAATTTCAAGGAATGAGTTGTCAGACGGACAACTGACCTTATCGATAATACTAATTTTTATTGGAATCTATTTGATTCATAAAAAAACTGATATCCCGATATTTTGGATGTTGATATCGCTTTGTTTTGGATTACCAGCCTTAATCTACATTATCTATCCTTTCATTTATTTCTTTTTTAGGGTTCTAAGACCAATGTTAGGTTTACGTTTTAACCTTCGCTTGTTGAATAGAAATGCGCTGGGATTCAAGTTTTTAACCAAGAGCGGTAAAATCTATTTGGATAATCCTTTTAGAGGAATTTTTATTCAAGGTGGGGCGGGGAGTGGTAAAAGTAATAGCTTGTTTGAACCAATTATTGACCAAGCGATTAAAAAAGAATATTCGGGAATCCTGTATGATTTTAAGAGTCCGGAATTAACTAAACATGTCTTTTCAGCTTCCAATAGATATCCTTCAAACGTGAAATTTTATTTTGTGGATTTTAAGGATGCAACCCAAAGTCATCGTATTAATCCTCTAAACCCAAAATATTTAAGCAATACGGCATACGCCTTGGAGTTTAGTAAATCTTTGATTAATAATTTGCTTCCTGAAACCGTTTTGAAACAAGATTTTTGGGGAAGAAATGCACAAAACATTTTAGCAGGATTGATATGGTTTATGAGAAACCAACATCCTAGATATTGCACATTACCGCATGTCATTAGTTTACTACTTCATTCAAATATCGAATCTTTACTTTCAGAAATTGTAAAAGACCCTGTTGCAGGTGGTATGATTGCTAGTTTAAAACAGGCTATTGATAGAGGAGCTGAAAAGCAAGTGGCAGGTGTTTTATCGACCTTACAGAACGCCCTTTCAACATTGAATTCTGCTACTATTTTTTGGGTACTTTCGGGTAATGATTTAGACCTAAATCTTAATGATAAAGAAAATCCCAAATTTTTGTGTGTTGGTAATGAAAGTTCTTTGTCTGAAACTTATGCACCAGTTATTTCATTGATCATTTCTGTGTGCACGAAGCTAATGAACAAACCAGATAAGCATCATAGTTTGATATTACTTGATGAAGCACCTACTATCTATATTCCAAATTTTGAACAAATTCCAGCTACCGGACGAAGCAATAAGATAGCTACAGTTTTTGGAGCTCAAGACATCAGTCAAATCAATGATAAATACGGACCTCAAAAAGCCCAAGTAATAGTTTCTAATTTGGGAAATCAGTTTTATGGTAGAACAACGAACCCAATGACTGCTAAGATGATTAAGGAGATTTTCGGTACTCATGAAAGACGCTATTGGACCAAAAGTAAAAGTAAGAGCAAGTCTTTCCGTCTTTTAGGATACTCGGCAAGCGGCAAGAACCAAGGTCAAAGTGAAAGTGTTCAAGAACGAGAAAGAGTGAGAGCCTCTGAAATCCTAAACTTAAATGCGGGTCAGTTTTTTGGAATATTAGCTGATGGTGAACCAAGGGAGTTTTTAGGCGTTCAATTCAAGCCATTTAGAGAAAGCACTATACCAGTTGATACTAATTTAAGACCTGTTTCAGAGGATGAGATATATTACAACTATACTAAAATTGTTGAAGAAACTCGGAACCTTCTACCCTCTACAAACCAAGAAAAGTCCAATGTAACAAAGCGCAAGAAATTGAGAAAAACATTACTCGATCTAGATTTGGATTAGGTATTTATAATATCTGTTCAGGTTGTTTGATTGATACGTGAATGCCCTTTACATTTTGGAAATTTTGCTTTGCAAGCTCCAGATTTTGAATGAAACACCAAGAAAGTTTGGCTAATTCATTCAAAATCTGGACAGGCTCGCCATCAAAATTTAAAAAATGGAAAGAGCAAACGAAATCAGTATCAGTTACAAGCAAAACAGAAAAGAAGATGATGTTTTAAAGATAAGTTCATCTTATGATGCCAACAGAATATTATTCAATTCTTGGGATCATGAAAATATTGAACTATTTGAAACTTTTAAGATAGTCTTACTAAGTAATGACAATGTAGTAAAGGGAATTTCAACCTTATCAACTGGTGGATTGACAGGAACATTGGTAGATATAAGAATATTGTTCAGTATCGCATTAAAGACCTTGTCAACGGGTATCATTTTGGCACATAATCACCCAAGTGGAAAATTAAAACCTAGTGATTCAGATATAAGGTTAACCCAAAAGATTAGTAAAGCAGGGGACTTGCTTGATATTAAGGTTTTAGATCACCTAATAATTTGTCCAAACAATGAGTATTTCAGTTTTGCTGATAATGGATTAATATGAGCGTTAAAAATTTTGACTAGTTTTTTAGTAGAAACACCGATGGTTTTTAATTACTTTCTGCCTTTTAACCAATCTTGAATTGCTTGTTTGAATTCACCCCAGGGCATCTCTTCAATATCTTCCTGACTAAGATTTCTGGATTTAGCTATTATTTCAAAATCAGTCAAAAAAATATTATATAAATCCCACAAAGCATTCCCGCTTTTTAGGGATATTTTTTCAAGTCTATATATCCAGTTTCTTGTTTTTCTAATAGCAACTAGAGGTTGTCCTCCATGAGACTCAATGTCGCTTCCCGCTATATCCGAAATTGATTTTTGGTATCGGTATTGCTCTTCGTCAAAAATCAACATGCATTTTTCCTTGTGCTTTTTTCTCCCATACCTTATGCAACCGACATCCAAACCTAGTTCAAAAGGCATATTTGACCTTGAAAGGTCGCCTTTTTTTGCGGCTTTCATTCTAGACAAATCATGAATGCTATATTTTGATTTTTCAATCAAGTCAAGAATTCCCTCAAGTCTCGGCTTAGAAGAACTAACCGTTTCAGAAAGTAAAGGATTGTAATCTAGAGAGACCAGACAAAAAAAAACGGCCTTTAAAATAGGCCGATATTCGGAATCAAAAGGACAATTGATAAAAACGTTTTTTTCAAACGTCATCTCTAAATCTTTTTTAAACTAGATTTATTTAATTTCTTTCTAGCTGAAATATTAGAGAATGTATTTCTAATATATTCGAAAGGTATTATTTGATTTACAGAACCATCACGATTATGTATAGCCAGTCTATCGAAATCTTGAGTTTCAAGCATATAAAGGTAAGCCTTGTTCAATACCTTAACCATATCATCATGTCTAAAAACGGACCTTGTTCTGTCCTCCCTAATTAAAAACCACAAGTTATCTCTAAAGACAACATGCAACTTGTTAGTTGTTGCACCCGCTTCTTCGAAGAGGTTACCAAAATCATATTTTTTTACCGCTGCTGACATACTCAAATGTATCTATTATTCCTTAATCTAGAAAATTAATATTCAAAGAACAAAAAGATTCGATTAACTGTTCGATTAAAATTTATCTTACTATAATCAAAGCAAATTTTGAACCAATTTCAAACAGTATACTATAATTAACTTATAAAATTCTGAATTGGTATAAATTAGGCCATATTCCCATTTTCAATTCTGTTCAACACCTTTCTCACTTCAGAAATACCTGCGGTAGTATCAAAAAAGCTGTGGGGAGATAAATCGTTTAAAGTGATATTAGGTTTTTGTAGCCATCTTTGAAATTTTTTCTCTTCGTAATTGAATACCCTCAGTCCATAATCGAAAAGTTCCACCAACTCCATAACAAACTCGCTTTTTCGCTGGCTTAATACTGCTTTGGTTCTTTTCTTTTTAGCGTAGGTGTTTTGAGTTATTTCTAAAGAGTTTAAAAAATGGTTTAGTGGTACCTTAGTTTGTTCATTTAAGGATTCTATCGCAGCATAGGATAGTCCTTTTCTTATAAGTTCGATTTTTTCAATACTTGTTGACCATGCATAGATATTGTTTGACGTTCTTATCTCAAACTTTTTATTATTGTTAGAATTAATTGAAGTTGTTCTTTTAACTTCATTTAAGAATTTCAATTTACGCTCTATTTGAGTTTTACTTTTCATTATGGAGAATATTGAAGAGCTTGAAGGTGTTTATCTGAGTTTTCGATTTATAATATTAATCTTCAGGAAACCATTACTTTGGCTCCCAAAGTTTAGGTTCAGTATTCCCTAACATAGTATTTGTTTCATTTTGCCAAAATGTGGTTTTATCACTCTCGGCATAAATCACACACATTTCATATTTTAGTTTTATTTGAAAATATTGGAAATCTGGGTTAATTTTTACTTCTTTATCGAATTCACTATCAAGATATAAGATAACTTCAGGGATGTTAATATCCATCCCATAATGACCATCACCAAGATACCTTTTCCATTTATGGTTGAAATCATCTATAGTCATAGTGATTTTTTATTTGAACTATTATTTCGTCTAGTCTCTCTCGCTTTATGAAGTGCTTCTTTTTCCTTAATCCTTTCCTGAGGTGAAAGCACTCTTGAATCGATCAAAGTTTTCCAATTCTCTAGGTCGTCATTTTCTTTCTTACTCATGACCATATAATTTTAATATGTTTTAGTAAATACTATTCTACTTTTGAATTTTTTTGAATTCATTACTTTCAATGTCCATTCTTTCAGTTAATACTGGCGTTTTTCTTAGTTCTTTATGTACTTATCAATATCATTGTTTAGTTATATTACCTTATCCAAATAGGTTGGTTGGGTTTTGATTTCCGCTATTGAGATTATCCCAATTTTCATTATAAACATCAGCTTGACGAATATCATATTTTTGTTGCTCGACTACCTCTGGGAAATATTGCTTATCTAAAATTTCAGGAACATTGTTATCAGCCCTGGCATTGGTTGCAGTTCTGAGGACTGTGAACGCTTCTAATTCCTGTTCTGTATCACATTGAAACATCAAGTGACGTATTTGTCCATCGTTCAAGTCATTGGACACCCATTCTTTCCAATAGTTAGGGTCTAGCATAATCGGTTGACGTTTCTTTCCATTATGAACCATTTCCATGAACGAGTTGGCGGGGGCAGTCAAGATACTAGTGTAATTAATTCCATTGATAGTATTGTAGACTCCCAACAACCCTAAATACGTTTCATGTACGGGTTGCACTAGATGCGGATACGAAGCAGACTTTATTTTATAGGGTTCAAAATAACCCGTAACGGGAATAATGCATCTACGCTTTAAAATGGCTTCCTCACTTCGATTGTTTTCAAACACATATTCCGCTTGAGTATTTAAGGATTTACCCGCTAGCTTTTTCCACCTTTCACTCACATCATTGGTCCAGGGTTCAACAATGCCCCAAGTCATTTCGTCAATAATACTAGGGTTTTCTTGGGTTACTGCATAGATGGTTTCATGTGCGAAGCCTGTCATCCAATAATGGGGCTTATAATTTAAACTAGCTTTTTTTTGCGCCTCTAGCTCTCGCTCCATTTGGGCTATTGATTTTTCTTTATTTGATGTCGAGTAGCACATGATTCACAATTTATATAAATATAATTAAAATTAAATAAAATGGAATAAATCCATAAATTTGGATTATGTCCGAAATTTATAATATACACGATGAAATAATCTCTCTTTGGATAAGACAAGCGGTTTACTTCGATGGAAATTTTAAAGTATCGAATAGTGGAAACAGCTACCTTTTGGTAAATAAAGGAAAACCATTATTATGTCAGCATGGACATGTAAAAAGATACATTAAATCTCCAGAAAAATTAGAAAACATACTTAAGAGATTAGTGACTAGATATCAAAATTTTGAGCATAACGGTTATATGTATTATTTCTCCAGAGGTGAGTGGCGACGTTTCCAGAAAAAGGAGTAACTCTTTTCCTTTTTGAATCCGCTACTTAATCAGGGTTTAATAGCTCGAAAATTAAACATTTAGTATACTAGCCACAATAAGTAATTGATGTCGTTAATGAGTTAATATCTAACATTGCTTTATTCAAATTGAAATTCAATAGGAGTCCAAGTGGCCTCTCTAATTATTTCTGTGCCCTCGCTATATAAAGCTACGGCATAATATATTTTGCCACTATTCAACTCGCTTTTATTCATTGGTATATCATTAATATCGAGACTTAAACTAATCTTATTGTCATCAGGGTGAACTCCATAAATTTCGGTAAAGTTTTTTGGGGTGAAGTTTTGGCAAATTTTGAAGTGTTGATTTTCTTGAGTTAAAATAGGTTGGTATTTAGAATTAACAAAAAGTAAACATGTGGTGCATTCCTCCTCCTCTGCATTTTTTATAACAAAAATGGGCAAGACTCCAATATTTACACCTGTCATTATAGCATTTGATTTTAGCTCATTTACTATTTTTCCCTTCAGGTATGTTATTTGGTAATAACCACTAGTTACTAATGTTTTATCTTCTGAGCGTAAGTTAAACATGAACTTTAGGGGAAATTCTCCATTTCCAAGATCAAAAGTCCAATAAGGAATAAATATTTTTAAACCATCATAAGTAGATTCTTCATACGTAGGTGAAAACTCTTTTAAAGCACCTACTTGACCAATATCTGTTCTATAATTTATTGCTTCATTATTAATTAGTTTTCGACCATTTGCATGATAGAAATAAGCAACTATACTAGACTTTTTTGATTTTGCATTGTTAATGTTAAAACTTATTGATAATTCCGTACCAAGGGTATTAGTATTGTTTTTATCTAGTCGATAAACACCATGTTCCATTTGAACATCTAAGATTTGTCCCGTAGCCGGTTTAGTGTTTGAGATTTCAGTAGAGGTAACTTTTTTAGTAGTTGGTTTAGGGTACATTTCAGAGATAATATTTCTGTCTCCATTGGATAGTTCTGAATTCCATCCTACAGAATAACCATCTAAGGTATGTTCTTTGGGAATGTGATAATGCATAATGGAATATTTATCGTATTTACTATTTGAAAGGGTCTCGCCATATTTAGGGAAAAGATTACTTCTCACCTTTTCGGGTGTCCAGCCCTTATTTGAGTAATAATTATAAACTACTGGTTTGTTCCATTTGATATTGTTTTTAGGATTTGTATGTTCATGATGTAAACCCAATGCATGTCCGAATTCATGCAGTATGGTCCTTTTAAAAACTATCTCCTTGGTAGTATCAGTAAACCACCCAAAATTCATTGAAGCCCTATTCTCACTTGCTATTTTTTTAGAAGCTTTGCCGACATAACTCCAAGAACCGTCATCTAAAAATGAAATTAAAATATCAGCCGAACCAAAGTCTATAAATTTAAAAGTAATATTTGCATATTTTTCCCAATATCTTGAATACTTAACTATCTTAGATTTCACAAAATCACTACCCCCGAGAAACTTCACTTTAATTGTTGAACCATTTATCCATTTATCATTATAATCAAATACGCCGTTCTCTCTATTTTTATCAAACTCCTGAGCGATAAATTTATCTTGACAACTTTGAACTTGACCAAAAAGATTATTAAAGAAGCAGAATAGAATAAAAAGTAAAGTAAGTTTTTTCATCACAATTTGAAATATAAATAAAATTAAGAAAAAATGTAGTTACCTGAAAGTCAAAGAATTTCAATACAAATTGAAGAGAAACTGTGCTTAACTTAAATTGTAGGTTTCAAGAAACCATACGTTTCAATTTTTTTTATGACTTCGATATATTTGGAGTTTAAAACCAACTTTTGCTTAGACTCTTAGGGCGGAGCGTCTTGTATAACCTTTTCTCAAATCGTCATTCATAATTATGCAATTACATTTAATTATAGTAGGTTAAAGAACTATATTAGGTAGATTATCAATTGCACTATCCTGTAATTTTTGGACATGATTTAAGTACTTCAAAGTACTTTTTGTAGAACTATGACCCATTGCATCTGCAACGGTTTTTAAGTTAGCGCCATTCATAAGTAACAGACAAGCAAAGGTATGTCTGGCGCAATAGAAAGTAAGATGTTTATCGATATTAGCTCTTTTAACCCAATACCTTAAGTTTTTGTTCACTGCATTATCACTAATAAATTGTAAGTTGAAAATGTAATCTTCTTTACCTTTCCTTTCTCCAAGTAAGGAAACCGCTACTGAATTCAATCTATTGTTAATCAATTGTCCTGTTTTAGCCCTGTTGGTCTCAAGCCTATTGCTTTTAATATGTTTCCATCGTAGGCTCCTAATTTCAGCCATTCCAAGAGAGGTATAACAGCAGAATAAGAAAGCTCTTTTTACATCATTGTTGCCACAATGAGCATTCGCTAGAAGCTGCAATTCTTCCGCTGTCAAAACTTCCTTTTTAAGAGAATCTTCTTTGTTAGGATTACTAAATCGAATTTCATCAGTAGGCATTGATTTGATATATCCTTTAATTTTAGCACTACGAAGCACCTTTTTGAATCTAGTGAAGTAATTATGAGCAGTTTCTCCAGATAATCCAGCATCATGAATAAGATATGTTTTATAGGCTTCCATGACTGATGGGGTAATTTGCGACAGTTTTAGTTTTCTATTTTCGGTCGCCTCATTGAATTTGGTAATTGCGTTCGCAACTATTCTAACATCCTTAAATTTATAATTTGAAATAAAATTGTCAGCAAATACATTGAAATTTAGGTCCTTAAGATGTTCAGGTTGGTATGACGTCCCGAGGCTAATAAGTTCTAACTCCTTGTTTGCTCTTATATTTTCAGCTAATCTCTTTTTTTCTTTACTTTTAATATCTCTAGGCGTAATTTTTATATCAAGAAATTCATAAGAACGTTCTTTATTGTGATAAATATCTAGGTAGTATCTTTTTATTCCTTTTGCTAAGGTTTTTGTTCTTAATTTTACAGACATATTAGTAACAGTATAGTAACAAAAATACGTAAAACAAGAGAAATTAAAGAAAAATAGAGGTGAATATATGAATGTTAAAAAATTAAAAATCAATAAGTTATATTCTTTTGATTGCCTTTTTTTGACTAGGTTCGATTCCCACCTCGAGTACTTAAATAGAAAGCCGACTTATGCAGTCGGCTTTTTAGTATTAGCAAAACACTGAGATACAAACCGACTAGACCTTTTCAATCATATGGTTTGAATTCCCTTCGACACGCATTCTTCAAAGAAGTTACCCATATGTTATAGTTTTTAAAACATTGTTGTGCTTTTGTCTAGGGTAGATGGCTATATCCGAATGATACTTTCTTTATATTTAGGAAGCTTTTCTTGATAGGATTCTCAATAAGGAAAAGTTCAAGAAATCTTTGAATATGAAAAACATACAACTGACAATTCACTTTAGGTTACTAGCTATTTTTTCTTTTGTTCAGTTTCTTTCCTGTGGTGAAAAACAGACGAAACAAATAACACAAAAACCCAACATCATCTACATCATGTCAGATGATCACACCACCCAAGGTTTTGGAGTCTATGGAAGCCGTTTAGCGAGCTTAAACCCAACACCCAATCTAGATAAGTTGGCCAATGAAGGGATGATTTTCGACAATGCCTTCGTGAACAATGCTATCTGTGTCCCAAGTAGGGCAGCGATCATTACTGGTCAACGTGCACAAACGAATGGAGTTGTTGATTTGGAAGGGGCAATTGCACCAGAAAACCAATTTCTCCCAAAGGAAATGAGCAAATTGGGGTATCAGACTGCCATTGTAGGTAAATGGCATTTGCATCATGAGCCTGCAGCTTTTGATTACTATCAGGTTCTGCCCGTTCAGGGTAAATACTTCGATCCTGATTTTCGAATTCAAGGAGAAAAGCCTTGGCCTGAAAATGTTATAAAAACGAAAGGGCACTCTTCAGATATAATTACGGATGCAACTTTGGATTATCTGAAGAATAAGAGAGACCCTAGCAAACCCTTTTTCTTAATGCATCATTTCAAGGCACCTCACGATGATTTTGAATATGCGCCACGTTATGAGAATTATTTGGTAGATACCTTTATTCCTGAACCAGAAAGTTTGTACGAAATTAAAAATCACGGTTCGGAAGCAATTCGAGGAAAAAATGATTCTTTGACGAGAATCATCGGGTCTTCGGTCTCGCACAGAAACGTTATTCGAAATCAGGCGATGAATATCTATTGGAACGACAGTACCATTTACAAACAATATAGAAATGCTCGGGACATAAAATCAGAAGAATATGTGAAATGGGAAATGGACGCAGCAGAAAAAGAATATACCAGTAAAGTTTACCAAGATTACCTGAAAAAATATTTACGCTGTGTAAAAGGTGTCGATGATAACATCAAGCGTTTGTTAGATTATCTGGAAGCCGAAGGATTACTTGAAAATACCATTATAGTTTATACAGGAGATCAAGGTTTTATGCTTGGCGAGCATGATTATATTGATAAACGTTGGATGTACGATGAGTCTATGCGCATGCCATTTTTTGTTCGCTATCCCGAAAAAATAAACGCAGGTAGCCGCACGGATGCCATTATCAACAATACTGATTTTGCACCCACCATGATTGAATTGGCTGGAGGTACAGCTCCTGAATATATGCAGGGCAAAAGTTTTAAATCGATTCTCGAAACAGGAATCGAACCCGCAGATTGGCAAAAAGCCACCTACTACAGATATTGGATGCATTTGGCACACCGGCATCAAAATCCCGCGCATTTTGGAATCCGTACTAAAGAATACAAATTGATTTTTTACTATGGAAAATATTGGGTTGATACCGATGATCCGAATGCCGAGTGGAACAAAAAGAGTTGGGGAAATGATTTTACCCATCACACTCCTCCAGCTTGGGAGTTTTATGATTTGACCAAAGATCCTAAGGAGATGAATAATGAGTATTCCAACCCTGAGTATAAAGAAGTAATAGCGGATTTAAAAAAGCAATTGACCCAAATGCGTGAAGATCTAAATGAAACGGATGCTAAATATCCACACATTCAACAAGTAATCGATGAACATTGGAATGATTAAAGACTTGCCAATCTCAAAATAGTGATTACTTAACAACTGAAAATAATTTAATGGCCACACATTCAAAAAGCGCTATATCGAAAGGAGATGGAACATTTGTCATTGATACCGTAATGGTTTCGAATCCAAAATCTGATGAAGTGTTGATTCGGTTAAAAGCGGCCGGCCTTTGTCATACAGACCATGACTCACTTACTTGGGGAAAACCAATAATTTTGGGTCACGAAGGTTCAGGAATTGTTGAAGTTATTGGAAGTGATGTAAAGAATGTTGCTGTTGGAGATGCAGTGATTTTGAACTGGGCAACTCCTTGTAGAAAATGCTTTCAATGTGTTCGGGGGAATGAACATATTTGCGAAAACAACTCTCCTGTGGTTGCGGGAAGCAATGGGTTTACTGAAGGACATGCACATCTGAAAGGTACAACCTATAATGGGGAACCTATCGAACGGTCCTTTAATATTGGCACTTTATCTGAGTACACCTTGGTCAAAGCTTCTGCGGTGGTAAAAAACCCCTCTACTAAGATGTCTTTTGCTGCAGCAAGTATTATCAGTTGCGGTGTAATGACTGGTTATGGTTCGGTGGTTAATTCTGCTAAGGTAGAGGCTCATAGTTCTGTTGTGGTTTTAGGTACGGGTGGTGTTGGACTAAGTGTGATTCAGGGAGCAAAAGTTAGTAAAGCCTCTAAGATTATTGCTGTAGACATCAATCCAGGTCGTTTGAAAATGGCTGAAAATTTTGGCGCCAACCACACGATTTTGGCGGATAAAAAAGATAAAGGTTTGTTGAAAGCCGCTGAAGAAGTAAAAAAAATGACTGATGGTCGCGGCGCCGATTACGCCTTTGAATGCACGGCTGTGCCAGAATTAGGGGCTGCTCCGCTTGCAATGATTCGAAACGCAGGAACAGCTTGCCAAGTTAGTGGTATAGAGCAAGAAATCACAATTGATATGAATCTCTTCGAATGGGATAAGATTTATATCAATCCTTTATACGGGGGATGCAATCCTGAAAACGATTTTCCTAAAATTGTAAAACATTTTCAATCAGGAGAGTTAAAGCTTGAAGAAATGATAACCCGAACCTATTCTTTAGATGAATTAAACCTAGCCTTTGAAGATATGTTATCAGGTAAAAATGCCAAAGGAGTAATTGTATTTGAATAATGAAAGAAGCCTTTAGAACAACTGAAATATCAGACCCTCAGTTTGAAAGTGAAAACCTTAGGTTTATTACTGTTAAAAGCAATAATTTAAAAGGTCGTGGTGATATATGTGTTTTTGTACCTCCGGTTGAAAACGCAAAAAATCTTCCACTAATGATTTTGCTTCACGGAGTCTATGGTAGTGCTTGGGCATGGACTCAAAAAGCTGGGGTGCATTTTACCGCTTTAGCGATGATTCAACAAGGTAAAATTGAGCCCATGGTCATTGCTATGCCTTCTGACGGTTTGTGGGGAGATGGTTCTGGGTATGTTCAACACAATCAAAAAAATTTTGAGAAATGGATTGTTGACGACGTTCCACAAGCCGTAATTGAGAATATTCCTCATGTAAGTGAAAAATCAAACTTGTTTATTTCTGGTTTATCAATGGGTGGTTTTGGAGCACTTCGATTAGGTATTAAATACTCAGAAAAATTCAAGGCGATCAGTGCACACTCTGCTATTACCGAAATTGAGCAGATGCCATTATTCGTTGAAGAATTCAAAGAGAATTATGTACAGGAAGATGAACGGGAGAATTCTGTTTTGGGCGTCATAGAAAAGTATGGTGACAATCTTCCTAAAATCCGTTTTGATTGTGGTTCTGACGATGAATTGATTTCTTACAATCGTGAATTGCATTCTCGGTTAAATACATCCTATATTGAACATACATATGAGGAATTTTCGGGGGGACATGAATGGTCATATTGGCAAAAGCACATAAAGAAGACGCTGCTTTATTTCAATTCTTTAAGAAGTTGATGTGACAATTACTACTTGCAGTACTCTTTTTCTCTTTTTAACTTGAATGATTTGAACAAAACTTATTTCGACGACAGGAGGATATAATAAAACCATTCGAACCTAATTTTTAGCCCAAAGTGCTACTTGTTTTTTTGTAGCCATTTTATCTTCGAAAATTGAATTTACACCTTGTAAAAGACTTATAAAATGCAACCATTAGCGCAAAGGGCAATGTCCCTAGAATTAATTCAAAAGATAGATGATGCCGGAATCATTGCGGTCCTTATTGTTGATGAGGTCAAGCATGCTGTTCCATTGGCAAACGCACTTCTCGAAGGCGGTGTAGACACCATTGAACTGACGCTCCGCACGCCTGCAGCTTTAGAAGCTGCGAAGGCAATCAAAAAAGAAGTGCCAGAAATAACCTTAGGATTCGGAACCGTTTTGACCGTTGACCAAGTAAAAGCGGTTGTTGATGTTGGTGCGGACTTTGCCGTTTCCCCGGGCTGTAATCCGAAAATAATTGCGGAGGCCCATAAACAAGGCCTTTCATTTGCTCCGGGTATTATGACGCCCTCGGATATTGAGATAGCCATTCAAGAAGGCTGCCGCATCCTTAAGTTTTTCCCGGCCGCGACCTCAGGGGGTATGAAACATTTGGAGAGCATGTCCGCACCATACAATTACCTAGGATTGAAATTCATTCCCTTGGGCGGGTGCAATATAGAGAATGCTCCAAGCTATGTTAAATCCGATTTGATTACCGCAATCGGAGGCACATGGATTGCCAAAAGAAACTTGATTCAATCCGAGGATTGGGAAACGATTACCAACAACGCGAAAGAGATAAGAAACCTAATTACCGAAATTCGGTCATAATCAAATACCTTGATGAAGAAAGTAGTAACCTTTGGAGAAATAATGGGCCGATTGGCGGCCCCGGCGAATTTACGATTAAGACAAACGAGAAATATCGATGTAACCTACGCCGGAGCAGAGGCAAGTGTGGCGGCTTCAATCTGTAATTTTGGTGGAAAAGCGCGTTATGTTACCGCCTTGCCGAAACATGCTTTGGCCGAAGCGACCATGGACTCAGTCCGTGCCGTCGGTATTGATACCGATTTTATTCTACGCACGGATCAAGGCAGATTGGGACTTTATTTTCTCGAAACAGGAGCAAATCAAAGGCCCAGTAATGTCATTTATGACCGAGCCGGTTCTGCCGTATCGATAGCTAAGGCCGACCAATATGATTGGGAAGGGATTTTTAAGGATGCACAATGGTTGCATTTAAGTGGAATCACCCCTGCCCTCTCGAAAAATGCGGCAGAAGCGACCTTGGTTGCGGCACAGAAAGCAAAAGAAGCAGGATGTTTTGTTTCCATTGATTTAAATTTTAGGGGAAAGCTATGGAAGTGGGATTCCAATTATTCGCAGCGTGATTTAGCACAAAGAACAATGCGCGGCATTTTACCGTTTGTAGATGTAATCGTGGGCAATGAAGAGGATTGTCATGATGTTTTGGGCATTCAAGCTGGCGATACCGATGTGCATTCGGGCGCATTGGATATTTCTAGGTATCCCGATGTGGCGCGGCAGGTTGTGCAACAGTTCCCCAATGTGAGCAAAGTAGCCATTACTTTAAGGGAAAGTCTTTCCGCAAGCCATAACAACTGGGGAGCAATGCTTTTTGATGCCGCAACCGATACTCCGTCTTTTGCACCTTTGGATGAAAACGGAAACTATAGGCCTTATCAAATAAAGAACATAGTTGACCGTGTTGGTGGTGGGGATTCCTTTGCTGCCGGATTAATATTCGCTTCCATAACTCCTGAATTGAGTGAAACTCAGAGGGCTGTTGATTATGCAGTTGCCGCTTCATGCTTGAAGCATTCCATAAAAGGGGATTTCAATTATTCCACTCGTGCAGAGGTAGAACGATTAATGGGCGGTAATGCTTCAGGGCGGGTGGTTCGTTAAACTATTGTTATGAAAGAGCCATTTGTGTTTTTTATAGATCATAGCCCTTTTTGATTTCTTGCAATGGAAATCAAGAAGTAAAGAACAATCTCGAGAAACCCAATGATGTTGGCTTGTCAGTGAAGACAATTCGTGGCCTTTTCTAAAATTATATGTAAAAGGGGTATTAATCTCAATAAAGCACAAGGACTCTTAATATTCCATAAACCGAAAAGTTCTAAAATTGAATTTATCTCGGTTTTTAAATACATCTCCAGCATCAAGTAATGGTTCACTCCTTTAAGAGTCTCTGAATGATTTGCCAATTACCGGCTAGCCTGTGATTGTTTTCCTTAAAATCATTACCACCTAGACGATGGAAGTAAAGGTTTCCATAAGGGTTTTGTGATTTAAACCATTTGTTGCACCATTCGGGTAGTTTGTTGCGCTTCTGGTTTTTCTTCATAATTACTTTTATCCCGAAATAAATAAACTAACAACTCTTAGAACCAAATGCTTATGAAAATGTTTAAATCAATTCAAAAAAAAGGCCAATTTCGTATTCTGCTTTTTGCGTTTTTTTGGCTTGCTGCTTTCGCCGTGGGCCACGCGCAAACATCTATAAGTGGTGTAGTTACTGATACAGCTGGACAGTCCCTGGCCGGAGCAAATGTACTTGTGAAAGGTACGACAAATGGTACTCAAACTGATTTTGATGGTAATTATACAATTGAGGCAGATTCGAATGCTACTTTAGTAATCAGCTACTTGGGATATACAACCCAAGAAGAAGCTGTTGCTGGTAGATCAACAGTTAATGCTTCACTTACAGAAGACGCCAGTCAACTTGAAGAAGTAGTGGTAATAGGTTATGGGTCTCAGAAGAAATCTGACTTAACGGGTGCTGTAGCCACAGTTGGGGGGGATGATATCGAAAATATAACCTTTAGTGATCCTGCACAGGCTCTTCAAGGTAGAATGGCAGGAGTTAATATTCAGTCCCAAGGAGGGTCTCCTGGATCAACGGCTCTTATAACTATTAGGGGTACGGGTACTCTCTCGGCCGCTGGCCCATTATTCGTGATTGATGGTGTAATTACCAATAACATGAACTCGGTGAACCCTCAAGATATTGATACTATCTCGGTTTTAAAAGATGCCTCTTCGACAGCTATTTATGGTTCTCGAGCAGCCAATGGGGTGGTTATTATTACAACAAAAAAAGGAACTAAAGGAAGATTAACAATAGACTTTGACACCAATTATGGGATTACCAATTTGGTCAACGAAGTAGATTGGGCTGATGCGAGACAATATGCTGATATTGTAAATAGAGCCGACGATAACGATGGTACTGATAGGTCACCTGCAAACGATACCGCGTTTAGTCCAGGTAATTCTAGTAATCTTTACGACGAATCTATACGGACGGCCTCACTCACCAATACAAACCTTAGATTGGCCGGTGGTGGCGAAAATACACTTTACAGCCTTTCACTAAGTCATTTCGATGGTGAGAGTGTTGTAAAATATGATGATTTCGAAAGATATACCATAAGAGCAAATGGTTCTTTTACAAAAGGAAAGTTCAGACTAGAAAACACAATTGGTCTAACAAGATCAATTAATAATCCTAATCCATACTTTAACAAGGAACGTAATTTACTACCGACAATTAGTCTGAAAGATAACGACGGTAATTGGAACTCCTCGGATTTAGAACCAGGATCTGCTTTAGCAACTTTTTATGGTCCTGGTACTATAATCAACGAACTAGGTGTCGCTGCTCTAGAAGATAGAACAGTTACTAATACCAATATACTGGGTAACTTGGCAGCTTCTTATGAAGTATTTAACGGGTTAACTTATAAGTTAAACTTAGGTTTAGAATTCAACCTGAATAATAATTTTAGGTTTAGACCATTAGATCAAGTTTTCATAGATGGCAACCTGGGTAATTTTGCTGAACTAAGCGAACGAAATGACACCTTTTTGTCTACCTTGATTGAACATACATTAAATTATAAAAAGTCATTTGGAAAGCATGGTGTAGATATCATAGGTGGTTTTACCCAACAAGAAAATAATACAAGAAGGCTCGGTGTTGACGCAAGAAGGTTTCCTTCTAATAGTCTTCGTGTACCATCTGCAGCTGAAGAGGTTTCAAATACACCTTCATTTGATAACACATCTGCTATACAGTCTTATTTCGGTAGACTTAACTATTCTTTCGACGATCGCTATTTGATTACAGCGACGCTAAGGCGAGATGGGTCTTCATTATTTGTTCCGGACCTAAGATGGGGTACATTCCCATCAGCTGCTTTTGCTTGGAACATTAGCAATGAAAAATTTATGGAAAATGTTTCATCAATTACAAACTTGAAATTTAGAGCGAGTTACGGTGAAATCGGCTCTAATAATGTTGGGGTATATTCGATTGATCCAACGCTGAACTTATTTAGTGAATACGTTTTAGGAGATTCTCCTGGTAGAGTTACTGGGTATTCAATTACTCGAGGAGTTAACCCGAATATCTTTTGGGAAACTACAAAAACTACTGATATAGGTTTGGATTTTGGAGCGATGAATAACAGGCTGAATGTAACTATGGATTATTTCGTTAAACAGTCTGAGGATATTTTAATAGGTATTCGACTCCCGATCTATACTGGATTTAACAATAACATTCCATTTAATACGGCTAGTGTTGAAAACAAGGGATTTGAATTTTCCGCAAACTACGTAGATCAATTGAGCGAGGACTTTTCTTTTAATGCCTCGATTAATTTCTCTACTTTAAACAATGAAGTTACCAGTCTAGGTGGTTCTACCCCTATAAATACAGGTAGTTTCACTTCCAATAGCTTAAATAGTAAGAGAACTGATATTGGTCAGCCAATAGGGTCCTTCTTTGGATATGTAGTAGATGGTATTTATCAAAGTGATGCTGAAGCAGCTGCAGCTAACGACGCTTCTGGAAACCCTGTAGCTGGAGACTTAAGGTTTAAAGATTTGGATGGTGACGGTGATATTGATGTAGACGACCAAACCTTTATCGGTAGCGCCATTCCAAACTTTGAGTATGGTTTTAACTTTGGCGCCAATTACAAACAATGGGATTTAAACCTTTTCTTTAATGGTGTTTCAGGAAATACCCTTCTGAATAGTAATAGATATAGAGGTTTCTTTGATACGGATGGTAATTATTTGGCCGAAGCATTAAATGCTTGGACGCCTTCGAATACAAATACTACAATACCTAGAAACACGCAGGCTGACAATGGCTTCAACAGAAGAATGTCAGATTTCTATCTTGAAAATGGTGCTTACTTTAGACTAAGAAATGCGCAAATAGGGTACAGTCTTTCAGATAGTTTCTTGGATAAGATTAAATTAAGTAAACTGAGACTATATGTTTCGGCGATAAACTTATTTACCATTACTGACTATACAGGATATTATCCAGAAATTGGTAGAAACGGAAGAGGCGGTTCGAGTCAATTTAATCTTGGGATAGACGAAGGAACCACACCTACAGGTAGAACCTTTCAACTTGGACTACAAGTTTCTTTTTAACTCAAAAAAATTACATATGAAAAATTTTAAAAAACTACATCGTTCAATTAAAACAGGGTTCGCTTTGCTTACGGCTAGTCTCGTAAGTTTAAATTGCTCTGATGACATTTTAGATCAACCGAACCCAAATGCATTGACCCCAACATCGTTTTGGCAAACAGCTGAAGATGCGCAAAAAGGTATCATCGGTGCTTACAGCCCATTGACCAACATTTTATATTATTCTAGGTTTGAGGTTTTCCTATCCGATTACCGAGATGATGTCGTTAACGGTTTTGGTACATCTGATAGAACACAAGCAGGTTATTTTAACACAGATCCTGCGGGCAATCCAATTAGATGGGTATGGCAAGCTATGTATCAAGGTGTAACAAGATCTAATGAAGTTCTTTTTAGAGTACCCAATATTGAAATGGATGAAGCCACTAAAAATAATATTCTTGGTGAAGCACACTTCCTTAGGGCGTTCAACTATTTTAACTTGTTAAATAATTGGAGAAATATCCCATTACTTACAATTCCTTTTACTGAAATTGAAGACCCACTGTCTATAGTACAAGCGGATCCTACAGAAGTATGGGCACTAATAGAAGCTGATTTGCAAGCTGCCCAATCATTATTGCCCGCATCATGGCCTTCGGACCAGACAGGAAGGGCTACCTCTGGTGCAGCGACTGCCTATTTGGGTAAAGCGCTGTTATACCAAGGCAAGTATGCCGAAGCCAAAACAGCATTTCAACAGATAATGAGCAGCGGCACGTACCAATTGGTAGATAACTATGCACATAACTTCACTGAAGAGTTCGAAAACAATGCTGAATCACTATTTGAAATTCAACTTATTGCCGATGGCAATGGTGGTTGGGGTGGTGACGCTCCAAATAGGGGAAAAGGATCTGGTTACCAACCTGATTTCGCACCAGCAGGTTTTACAAATCAAGATGGTATGACGGTTAACCAATGGGCACTGGATTTATTTCTTGATGAAAGGACCATAAATGATGAAATTGACCCAAGAGCATTCGTTACATTGTTTTGGAATACTACGGAAACAACAACATACGAAGGAGAAGTGCTTGAATCTAAGACCTATACGGATCAGGCATATACAGATGTTTACGATGCAGCAGCTACGGATGTCTATGGCAATAAATGGCTCGATTGGAAATTTAACGGACTCTCACAGTCCTTAGCTGAGGGTTGGCATGGTGCAGGCAATAATTTAAGAATGATGCGCTATGCTGACGTCTTGTTGATGTTCGCTGAGGCTGAATTCATGTCTAGTGGGTCTACGGCTGCCGCATTAGATGCTATCAACCAAGTAAGAGCAAGAGCTGACATGCCTGCCTTTACAGCAATAACTATGCAAGATATCGAAGATGAACGTGTCAAGGAATTAACGTTTGAACGTACGAGGTACTTTGACCTGCTTAGATGGGGTAAAGTGGTTGATCAGATTGTTAACAATCCTGCCGATGTAAAATCTAGAAGTGCTGGTACAAGTGCTTTCAAACCGGGTAGGGAGTATATGGCCATTCCACAGAATGAATTGGACCAAAATCCGAATTTAGTACAGAATCCGGGATATTAATATTGTTGAGTTAGTAGTTAATTGGGACTGCCATTTTTGGTGGTTCCTTTTTTCTTTATATTTAATTATGCGAAGAAATCTATTTTTTTTCATTGCTCTGGCCATACTTATGGCCAGTTGTGATGATGAACAAAATGACTCCTCCGCAACAAACTTTCAAAAAGTACCTTCCAAGACTTCCGGAATTTTATTTTCGAATAATATTGTCGAAAACGATACTTTAAATTATTTCAATTTTCCATATCTATATCTCGGAGGAGGAGTTTCAATTGGAGATATCAATAACGATGGTCTACCTGATATCTACTTCACCGGAAATCTTGTTCCCAATAAATTATATCTGAATAAAGGTAACTTGCAGTTTGAAGATATTAGCCAAAAAGCTGGTGTTTCAGGGGATACGAGATGGTATACCGGTTCTACGATGGCCGATGTTAACAATGATGGGTTCCTTGACATCTATGTGAACGTATCTCAATTCGCATCTAACGGAGAAAATCAACTCTTTATTAATAATGGGGACAATACATTCACAGAAAAGGCCTCAGCTTATGGCATAAACGATAACAGCACTTCGATTCAATCAACTTTCTTTGACTACGACAACGATGGATACCTCGACCTTTTCGTGGCTAACTACCCCATCGTAGAGGTCAGCATGGGTAATGCATATTATTATGATAAGATGGATATAAATACCATGGAAGATTCTGGTCATTTATACCGAAATAATGGAAATGAAACCTTCACCAACGTTACCGATTCAGCAGGTCTTCGAAATTTTGGTATGACCTTGGGATTGATTGCGCAAGATTTCAACAATGACAATTTCAAAGACCTATACCTATCCAATGATTTTAATGTACCAGATTACTTATACCAAAATAATGGGGATGGTACCTTTACCGAGATTGCCGAGGAGGCCCTGAGCCATACCTCAATGTTCGGAATGGGAATTGATTCAAGGGATTTCAACAATGACGGATTAATGGATATTATGCAAGTTGACATGACTGCTGAAGACCATAAACGTTCTAAAACCAATATGGCGAGTATGCGGCCTGAAACCTTTTACGAGGCGGTTGATTTGGGGTTTAATTACCAATATATGCAGAATTCATTACAAATGAACAATGGGGTCAACTCAGAGGGGGTTCCTGTTTTTAGTGATATCTCTCGCTTTGCAGGTATGGCCACAACGGACTGGAGTTGGGGTACCGTATTTGCTGATTTTGATAATGATGGTTTTAGTGATGTTTTTGTGTCCAATGGTGTCAAAAGAGATGTAAACAACAATGATGTACTCGTAAAGTACGATTCTAGAAGTCCATTTGGGAAACAAGAAAAAAGAGATTACCGGCTTATGCCAAGTACGCCTATTTCGAATTATTCATTCCGTAATAACGGAGATAATACCTTTTCTAAAACAACAAAAGAATGGGGTTTAGATGCAAAAGGATTTTCAAATGGATTTGCAGCGGCAGATTTGGATAATGACGGAGATCTTGATTTAGTAATCAATAACTTGGATTCTGAAGCTTCCATTTATGCCAATTCTACAAATACGGTTAATGCTGGTTATTTAAAAGTTAAACTAGATGCGGGGCCTAAAAATCCATTCGGATTAGGTGCCAAAGTAACACTTAATACAGATGTTGGAAAACAAACTCAAGAATTGACCTTAACAAGAGGGTATCAATCGAGTACCGAGCCTATTCTACATTTTGGCTTGGGTAGTTCAACTACCATTGAAGAAATTACGATAGTTTGGCCCAATGGCAAGAGTCAGACGCTAAAGGACATTTCGTCCAATCAAAAAATAGTAATAAAAATAGATTCAACTGAGTTCACTAAGAATGAGTTCTCAAAGGCAGAATCAAGGTTTACCGATATATCCCAATTATCAGGTATAAACTTTATCCATAAAGAAGATTATTATGACGACTACCGAATTGAACCCCTACTCCCTCATAAAAACTCACAATTGGGCCCAGGTCTTGCTGTAGGTGATGTGAATCAAGATGGTCTTGATGATTTTTTTATAGGAAATGCCGCGAAAAGTGCAGCACGGCTTTATATTCAAGACTTGACAGGGGGTTTTACGATCATGAAAGGCCCATGGGAAACGGACTCGCAATTTGAAGATACCGGGGCTTTGTTTTTCGATGCCGATACTGATGGCGATTTGGATTTATATATAGTCAATGGAGGAAATAATAAGCGTGCTCACCAAACCCATTATCAAGATCGATTATACATAAATACAAATGAGGGCTTCATAAAGTCTGAAAAATCCCTTCCAGAAATTACATCAAGTGGCTTGAAAGTTGTTTCTGCGGATTATGACAAAGATGGGGATTTGGATCTTTTTGTTGGTGGTAGAATCGTCCCCGGCAATTATCCGTACCCGCCGCAAAGTTATATTCTTAGAAATGATGGAGGAAAGGATTTAGAGGTACATTTTACCGATGTAACACAAGAATTGGCACCGGAACTTAGTAATGCTGGCTTGATAACTTCGGCCCTTTGGGATGATTTTGATGCTGATGGAAATATAGACCTTATCGTGTCCGGTGAATGGATGCCCATAAGATTCTTCAAAAATACAGGAAATGCTTTTGAAGAGGTAACAGAAAAAATGGGATTTGAAGAAAGTCGTGGTTGGTGGTATGATCTCCAGAAAGTGGATATAGACGCAGATGGCGATCTTGACTACCTAGCAGGGAATCTAGGGTTGAATTATAAGTATAAGACAAGTAAAAGTTCGCCTTTTGAAATCTATGCAAACGATTTTGATGAGAACGGTACTTCAGACATCGTTTTGAGTTATGAAAAACAGGGTGTTAAGCTTCCGTTGCGAGGTCGGGAATGCTCGTCTCAACAGGTACCCGCAATTAAAAAACGTTTTGAAACATTTGAATCTTTCGCTAATGCTGATTTGAACGATATCTATGGAAAGAGCATCTTAGAAAAGTCGTTAAAATATAGGGTTGATACTTTTGCCCATCATTGGATAGAAAATAAAGGCAACGGTTCTTTCGAAATGCATGAGTTACCCAATCATACTCAATTTTCATCAATAAGTGCATTCGAAATATTCGATTATAATGGAGATCAATACCCAGATGTCATTTCGGGCGGAAACCTTCTGCAATCCGAAGTGGAGACCCCGAGAAATGATGCTGGAGTAGGCCTTGTTCTTTCAGGCAGTGCAACAGGTTGGAATGTTGTAAAACCAAAAAAAAGTAATCTTTTTATTAATGGAGAGGTTAAGGATATAACAACTATTCGCTTAGGTACTAGTAACAAGGTTGGTTTTTTGATAGCCTTGAACAATAATCAGTTGAGACTTCTTAAACTTAGGTAATATTATTTATTGGAATAAAATACAAAGCTAAAGGTTGGTCTATGACCAGACTAAAAGTTATCTAAATTAATCTAGCATCAATAAAAAGGGATGAAAAAAACAGTTATATTATTTGGTATTTTCCTTATTTTCCTACAAAATCATAGGATTCAAGCACAAAAAGTTCTAGGTGAATTGAAGAAATGGCACAAAGTTACTTTGGTATTTGAGGGTCCTGAAACTTCTGAAAATGCAGAAGAAAACCCGTTTTTAAGTTACAGACTAAATGTAACCTTCACCAATGGAAGGCAAAACTTTGTAGTACCAGGGTTTTACTCTGCAGATGGAAATGCCTCTGAAACCAGCTCGAATAAAGGAAATGTTTGGAAAGTAAGATTTAGGCCAAACATGGTTGGTCAATGGGATTATAAAGTTTCTTTTAGAAAAGGAAAGGAAATAGCCGTAAGTGATAAGTTTGACGCTGGTGAAGCCGTTGCCTTTGATGGATTGAAGGGTAGTTTTAATATTGATCCTTCAAATAAAAAGGGCATAGATTTTCGAGCTAAAGGACGACTAAAATATGTAGGCGAAAGGTACTTGCAATTTGAGGGAACAAAAGAGTATTTTATAAAAGGTGGTGCGGGTAGTCCCGAAAACTTATTGGGCTATTATGAATTTGATCAAACCCCCGCCTCTCATAAATACCAATCGCATGCTAAGGACTGGAGAGATGGAGACCCTACATGGCAAAACGGAAAAGGTAAGAGTATTATAGGAGTCATGAATTACTTGGCATCAAAAGGGATGAATTCTATGTACTTTTTAACCATGAACGTGCAAGGTGATGGGAATGATGTTTGGCCATGGAACAATATAAACGAACGTTACCGATTTGATTGCAGTAAATTAGACCAGTGGGAAATACTCTTCGACCATATGGATTCTTTAGGAATCATGCTACACATTTTTACCCAAGAGACAGAGAATGAGTTGTTATTAGATATTGGTCAAACCAAAACACAGCGTAAATTATACTATCGTGAATTAATTGCCCGATTTGCAAATCATTTGGGTGTGACTTGGAATTTAGGAGAAGAAAATGGATATGTAAGATGGTCTCCTAAAGCTCAAGATGATAATGATCGTAAAAAAAGTGCGGAATATATAAGAACAAACGATCCATATAAAAATCATATTGCTGTACATACTCATGCGCAAACTCATGAGCATGATCCAATTTTGAAACCCTTATTGGGTTATGAACACTTAACAGGACCTTCTATCCAGTTGCATCACCCGCATGAGGTGAATACGACTACTCAGAAATGGATTCGTGAATCACAAAAGGCGGGGCACCAATGGGTAGTGCCATTAGATGAAATCGGGCCTGCAAATGTGGGTGCAAAGCCCGATGTTGATGACCCGAATCATGACGAGATGCGTTCCCAAGTACTTTGGGGTAACCTTATGGCTGGTGGTTTTGGTGTTGAATGGTATTTTGGGTATAAGTTTGCTCATATGGACCTCAATTGTGAGGATTTGCGTTCAAGAGATCTACTTTGGGATCAAACTAGGCATGCCCTTGAATTTTTCAGAGTCAATTTACCATTCAATAAAATGAAGGCAGCCAACGGACTTACCGATAATGTTCATGATTTTGTATTTGCTGAAAATGGAAATGTATATGCTATTTATATGCCAAAGGTTGAAGCAACGGAGATTGATTTAACGGGTGCTAAGACGACATTCCCTATAAAATGGTATAACCCAAGGTTAGGAGGACCACTTCAAAAAGGTTCGGTTCGTTCGGTGAAAGGCGGAGCTAAAGTAAACATTGGTTACCCTCCAAGTAAAGATAAAGATTGGGTGGCCTTGCTAAAGGCCAAGCGACCTGTAACAACATCTGCTATCAAAAGTATTAAAAAGGGCATGTCACTTCATTCTCTCAGCGATTTTCAAATCAATCCGTCATCCGCAACATCTACTTATTATAAAGATGAAAAAAATAAAGCTTTGGCTATTGATGCCGCAAATAAATCCTTGAGAAACAAATTTGCACAGGCCAAAACGGTGTTTAATGGAGAGCGCGGAATGTACAGATTGTCTTTGGCTACCATGACAGAGAATGATGGAGAATCTTCTTATGTAGTAAAGGTAAACGGATCAGTTCTGGATACTTTGGTGAATCCGCCTACAAATGATACGTATGATGAAGTAAACCATAATTTTGGGGAATACTTTGTGGCGACAAATGATATTATTCAGGTTGAGTCCATGGCAGTGACCAATGGTAAAATACCTGAAAATGATGAAACGGCCTGGTCTCGCGGTAGGTGGAATAGGCTAATTTTCGCCCCCTCGAATTTATCTATGGAAGAAGAAATGGAGAGTGCCGTTCCTTTTACAGAAAAAGATGGAATCATAGTTGTGGAGGCAGAAGATTATCAATACCGCTCTGATAATGGAACGCCCAGAAATTGGTATATACGCCCTGCGGATGTTATGAATATGGGTGATTTAGAAAACCATGTTGAGAATGCAAGTGGTGGCAAGTATATTGAGGCTTTGCCAGATACTAGAGTAACGCATGATGATAATTTAATGGATGGAGTAAACTTTTTTCCAAAACAGGGTACAGGAGGATTGGTAGCCTATAAGGTAAACATTTCTGAGCCAGGGAAATATTATATATGGGCACGAGCTTTTTCATCTGGTTCCGAGGATAACGGAGTACACGTTGGTTTGGATGGAAAGTGGCCAGAAAGTGGTGCCCGCATGCAATGGTGTGAAGGAAAGAATAAATGGACATGGTCTTCTGCACAGCGGGTTCCTCAGAACCATTGCGGTATTCCTAATGCAATATATCTAGATATTAAAACTGCTGGGGAACATATCATCACTTTTGCAATGCGTGAAGATGGATTCGAATTAGACAAGTGGATAATGACAAGGGATGAGAATTACATTCCCAAATAACAATAATATGTAGTTAAAACTCAAAATACCCTTTAGCATTATTGTAGCAAATATCTTGCACCATCTTTCCAATCCATTTCATGTCAATTGGTAGTTCACCATTTTGGATATCTTTTCCGAAAAGGTTACAAAGAATACGTCTAAAGTATTCATGTCTGGGGAAAGACAGAAAGCTTCTTGAATCAGTTAGCATCCCTATAAAGCAGCTAAGAAGTCCAATATTTGAAAGAGCGTTCATTTGGTCAATCATACCTTCCTTTTGATCCATAAACCACCAGCCTGACCCGAATTGAACCTTGCCTTTGATACTGCCATCATTGAAATTTCCAATCATAGCCGCCATCATATTATTATCTGTCGGATTATTATTATAGATAACAGTCTTAGCCAATTTGTTCTTACTATCCATGGTATTCAGAAACTTTGAGAGACTACTGGCTTGTTGAAAGTCACCTATAGAATCCCAGCCAGTGTCTGGGCCAAGCTTTTCAAGCATTCTACTGTTGTTATTGCGCAAGGCTCCTAAATGAAATTGCTGCACCCAACCGAATTCATGATACAATTCAGATAGAAATAGGAGGAGTGCACTCTGATATTTAAGAACTTCCTCTTTTGAGAGGTACAATCCTTCGTGTTTCTTTTTAAATATAGTCTTAACCTCGGTTTCCGTAAAAGCTTCAGCATACATATGCTCAAAACCATGGTCGCATAGGCGGCATCCATTGGCATGAAAATATACTACTCGATTGCGAAGCGCATCACAAAGGCTATCATAGGAATCAATAGTTATTTCTGAGGCTTGAGCTAATTTATTTAGATACTCTTTATATGAGTCGGATCCAATAAATATGGCTTTATCTGGCCGGAAGGCCATACTTACTTTCGTCTTGAAATCGCTCTTCGAAAGCTTTTGATGATGTTCTAAGGAATCTGTTGGGTCATCTGTAGTACATAAGGATTCAACGTTCATTTTTGTCAATAAACTTTGAACGCTGAAAGCTTCTGTGCTTAATTTTTGGGCAGTTTCATTGTAAATCTGGTCCGCATTTTCGGAGTCTAATAAGTCAGATATTCCGAAGTATCGGTCCAACTCCATATGAGTCCAATGGTATAATGGATTTCGCATGGTATACGGAACCGTATGCCCCCATCTTTGAAACTTTTCTTGATCCGAAGCCGAGCCTGTAATATATTTTTCATTAATGCCAAGAGTTCGCATGGCCCGCCACTTATAATGGTCACCACTGATCCATATTTGACTAATATTCTCAAAAATCTTGTTTTCGGCAATTTCATTTGGTGGTAAATGATTATGGTAATCGATAATCGGCATTTTACATGCATACTCATGGTAGAGCTCCTCTGCAAAAGTATTTTCAAGAAGAAAATTATCATGAATGAATTTGGATGGTCGGTGCATTTAAATCCTCTTTTTGGTCGCAATTGACAATAAACGCAATTTCTACGTAATACCCACAACAAACTGCCTGTTTTCAGCGGTAAGTTAAATATATTATTTATATTCGTTAACGTTAACGTAAAATATTTTTCATATTTTTTATCTTACTATATTGTGGAGAGAAAACCAATTAACATCAGAACCTATTTTCAAATGAAAAAAACCAAAACACTTCTTTTTATTACGGCAATACTATCAATTGCTACACTTTCAGCCCAAGGAGATTGGGAGGTATTGTTCAATGGGAAAGACCTAAAGAATTTCACGCAACTAAATGGAGATGCCAAATATGAGGTTAGAAACAAGGAGTTGATAGGAACTTCGAAAATCGGAACTCCGAACAGTTTCATGGTTACTAAAAACACCTATGGAGACTTTATCTTAGAGTTTGATGTCTTTGTAGAAAACGGATTGAATTCCGGAGTACAATTCAGAAGTTTAAGTACTCCTGATTATATGGATGGGCGGGTACATGGTTATCAATGTGAAATCGAAACCAGTTCAAGAAAATGGGCGGGTGGGGTTTATGATGAGGCCCGTAATGGATGGTTATACCCCTTGTCAAGAAACCCGAAAGGCCAAAACGCTTTTGTGCCAGGCCAATGGAATCACTATAGAATTGAAGCTATCGGCCAGAGTATTCGTACTTGGATTAATGATGTGCAGTGTGCCAATCTAGTTGATGATACAACAGCAAGCGGATTTGTGGCTTTTCAAGTGCATAGTATTCATGATGAAAGCTTGGAGGGAAAAACGGTACGATGGAAAAATATTAGGATAAAGACAACTGATTTGGAGAATTCCAGAAAAACGGTTGACAGTGATGTCCCTGAAATAAGTTATCTCACCAATAGTCTAACTAACGATGAATCTAGAAAGGGATGGCGTCTACTATGGGATGGAAAAACTACCAATGGATGGAGAGGGGCAAAGTTGGATAAATTCCCGGACAAAGGATGGGAAATGAAAGATGGAATACTTACCGTATTATCTTCCGGAGGAGCTGAATCTAGAAATGGGGGTGATATTGTAACTACCGATTCTTATAGCAATTTTGAACTTAGCGTTGATTTTAAAATCACCGAAGGAGCCAATAGCGGTATCAAATATTTTGTGGATTCTGAATTAAATAAAGGAGAAGGTTCCGCAATTGGTTTGGAGTTTCAAGTGCTGGACGATAAGAAACATCCTGATGCTGCTCAAGGTAAAAATGGGAATCGAACGGTAGGTTCTTTATATGATCTGATCCGAGCAGAAAACAATGGAAGTTCAAGAGGTAAAAATTTCAAAGGCGTAGGCAAATGGAACAATGCGCGCATTGTAGTCAAAGATGGTCATGTTGAACACTGGCTCAATCAAATAAAAGTGGTGGAGTTTGATAGGTTCAGTCAGATTTTTGGCGCCTTGGTAGAGAAAAGTAAATATGAAAAATGGGAAAATTTTGGTCGTATTCCCGAGGGACTAATTTTATTACAAGACCATGGAGATAAAGTTTCATTCAAAAGCATCAAAATACGAGAATTCTAAAAATTACATAATGAAAAAAAATAGACGCGATTTTATAAAGAAAACAGCTTTGGCCTCTGGCGGAATTGTTTTAGGAGCAAATGCAATTAGTGCAAGTAGCTATAAAAAAATAATTGGCGCAAATGACCGTGTACGAGTCGGTATCGCTGGTTTTTCAAATCGATTTAAAGGAGCCTTGCTTCCGGCCTTCAATAGTTTGAGCAAAGCACAAAATTTCGAACTTGTCGGTGTTTCTGATATCTGGAACAGACGTCGTGATGAAGGAATGGCCAAAGTGAAGGAGGTAACCGGAAACAAAATTACTTCATGGCGAAATAATGAAGAAATGTATGATAAGAATGAAATCGATGCGGTAATCATTTCCACTGCTGATTTTCAACATGCACTTCATACAGTTCAGGCCGCAAATGCCAAGAAAGACGTGTATTGCGAAAAACCATTTGCGGAAACCATGGCTGATGCTAGGGTCGGGATGAAAGCAGTGAAAGATGCTGGGATTGTATTTCAAATTGGTTCGCAAAGAAGAAGTGGAGCGAACTATCACGCTGCGAACAATTACATAAAATCTGGCAAATTTGGCGACATTGTAATGGTTGAAATGACCTGGAATGTCAACCAACCAGGTAGATGGCGCTTGCCAAAATTAACCAGTGAGATTAGAGAGTCTGACGTTGATTGGAAGCGTTATCAAATGAATCGCCCAGAAGCAGCATGGGATCCAAGAAAATATTTGGAGTATCGCTTATTTTGGCCCTATTCTTCGGGTATTCCTGGACAATGGATGTCGCATCAAATTGATACAGTACATTGGTTCTCCGGTTTGAATCATCCCAGAAGTGTTGCGGCGAATGGAGGCATTTACTTGTGGAAAGATGGTCGGAAGAACTTTGATACCATGTCCGCAGTTTTTGACTATGGTCCTGTTGATGATATGAGTTCTGGTTTTCAAGTGACCTATTCATCGAGATTTACCAACTCTGCTGGGGGAACAAAAGAGATTTATTATTCAAATGCCGGAGAGCTAAACCTTGATACGAACAAAGTAAGTGATAATGGTGGATTGAATGAACGGTTTGCATCTGCCATGGATATGAAACCCAATAAATTGGAAAGTTTTGACCTTGCGGAGAACGCGCCAAAAGTAGTTACTTCTGCAAATACAGGTGCTGATAATATGACTACAACGCACATGCTAAATTGGATGGAATGTGTTCGTAGTAGAGAAACCACTAACGGTCCGGTTGAAGCGGGTTATAACCATTCCATAGCTAATATCATGACCACTGCTGCCTTGAGAACAGGACTCAAAGCTACCTTTGATGAAGCAACCCAAGATGTTTTAGCTGGCGGCAAAGTATTTCAATATTAAGACATTTTACATATGTTTAAAGTAATCACGAATTGTTGTTTGATTTTAACCTTACTTTCTATGTCTTGCAAAGAGCAGAAAGAGACTGCTGAAAGTGAAAATACCAATGAGAGCGAAATCACCTTAGGTCCGAAGGTCACTTTCACCGATGATACCATTAACGAAAAAGTTGAGGTCAGAATAGATGGTCAACATTTTACAAGTTATGTCTATGATGGAGAGACCCCGAAACCTATTCTTTATCCCATAGTAACCAAAAGCGGAAAGACTGTGACGAGAGGTTTTCCCTTTGCTCCAAGGGCGCATGAGCGTACAGATCACCCGCATCATGCCGGACTTTGGTTAAACTATGGGGATGTTAACGGCTTGGATTTTTGGAATAATTCGTATGCTATTCCGGAGGAAGAAAAAGCCAAATATGGAACAATTTACCATCAGGAAATAACTGGGATGGATGAAAAAGAGGGAAAGCTTACTATCAAAGCCACTTGGCGTTCTCCAGATGACATTGATCTCTTGGAAGAAACTACACAATTCATTTTTTCAGAGAAAGGAAATACTAGGGCTATTGATAGAACAACAACATTAAAAGCCCTTCAAGGGGTTTCTTTAAAGGACAATAAAGAAGGCATGTTAGGCATGCGAATGACCCGTGAACTCGAACTACCTTCAGACAAACCAGCAGAGTACACGGATGCTGAAGGAAACGTCACTGAGGTGAAGGTTTTAAATAATAAAGGTGTGAACGGGGACTATTTGGGTAGTGAAGGATTGACCGGAGGAGATGTCTGGGGAACTAGAAATAAATGGGTAAAATTAGAAGGAAATATGGATTCTGAAACGGTTTCAGTAACTATAATAGATAACGAAGAGAATGTGGGTTATCCTACCTATTGGCATGCTCGGGGTTACGGGCTTTTTGCCGCCAATCCTTTAGGGCAATCTGTGTTTTCCGATGGTAAGGAAACATTGGATTTCAAGTTGAACCAAGGGGAGTCCACGACGTTTAAATATCGTATTCTTATACATAGTGGTTCCAACCTTTCCAAGGAAGAAATTGACCAATCTTTTAATGATTTTAATCAAGTTGTAGCACCTCAAATGACGACTATTTTTGATGGTGATGATTTGGACTATTGGGAAGTCCCTGAGAATAATGTATGGTGGGCAATGAACGAAGGAACTCTTTGGGCGAAAAGTGACCCCGATAAAAAAGGATCTATTTTATGGACAAAGAAAAATTATAGGGACTTCGTTGTGCAAATGGATTTCAAATTTGGAGAAGGCACCGTTGACTCCGGTATTTTCATGCGTGGTGATGACGAAAAAAATGCGCAAATACAAATCGGTGAATCCGGATCTTTAAAACGAGATATGACCGCATCACCCTATGTTCCTAAACAGGGTTACCCAGTGGAGGCTGAGGGAGTAAAAGAATTGTTAAAAATAAATGATTGGAATACCATAAAAGCCATGACCATTGGCAATACTTACAAAGCATGGTTAAACGGAAGCGAAGTAATGAACTACACCCTTGAGGGCGCAAATTTAGAAGGCCCAATAGGAATTCAACTTCACCCTAATCGGGAAATGTCAATACAATTTAAGGATATTTCGGTCGCTGAACTATAAAGAAATTTATTGACCGATAAATTTTTAAATTTCATTTCAAACATATTACCTTATGGCGCTTTAAAAACTAGCACCACTTTAGGCTATGGGAATAAAACAAATCGCCAAATTAGCAAACGTTTCAATTGGTACCATTGATAGGGTATTGCATAAAAGAGGTGGTGTATCTAAAGAGACTGAAAAGAAAATCCTTAAGATAATCAAGGAAACTGGGTATCAGAAAAATATGATGGCGAGCAGACTAAAGCTTGCTGCCGTTAAAAAAATAAAATTTGCAGTTTTATTTCCGGAAACTAAAAATAAATATGACTATTGGAAACTTCCCAAAAAAGGTATCTCAAAAGCCGTAGATGAATTAAAAGAGCTTGGGGTAAAGGTAGACTATTACCAATTTGCAGGTTCTTCATCTTCTTTTAAGGAGGCAAGTCAGCAGATTTTTCTCAAAAATTATGATGCAATCATTACTGTGCCATTTTTTGAAAAAGAGTGTAACACCTTATTAAAAATAGCGAAATCAAAGAACATCCAGGTAGTCTTCTTAGACACCGAGATAGAATTGAACAACCAAGCACATTTCATTAATCAAAACTCCCATATTGCCGGAATGGTGGCAGGAAGATTACTTCATGGTCTAGTAGGGAATGAAGGGAAGTATTTTATTGTCAATATTATTAACGATAGGGGCATTCAAGTCAATAACAAACAAAGGGAGGACGGTTTTCGAGCCTTTTTCGAATCTATCGGGCAAGAAGTAGATATTAATACCATAAATCACCCATTGAATGATACTTTTAAGGTCACTATAGAAATGGAATCTTGGTTTAAAGGTGACGACCCAAAAGGAATTTTTGTAACCAATTCAAGAGCCCATCTTATTCCTGAAATTCTTGAAGCAAACGATGTTAGCAATTCTTTTTTAATGGGTTTTGATTTGAACAAAAAGAATTTGGAATACCTAAGGAATGACCAAATTCACTTTCTAATCAATCAGCAACCGAAATACCAAGGATATATCGCTATCAAAAGCTTATTCAACTTTTTGACAAAGCAAGATGATTCAGAATTACATCTCGATATTCCGGTAGAAATTATAGTTAAGGAGCATCTGGCTTCATTGTAATTTCAATATTAGGTTGCTTTATAAAAAACCCTCCCATTATTTTACAATTACAGGAGGGTCAAAACTAAAACTAACTCAAACTCAAAATTTTTACTGAGGATAACCCGGGTTTTGAGGGTATCCACCTAATGTTCTATCTATTTGATTCTGCGGAATAGGCCTTACCGTATGATAGTCTTGTATATTTGGAGCTGCACCTGTATTGTGAAGTCGGGTTCGTTCTACCAATTTCCCAGTTCGTACCAAATCCCACCAGCGATGACCTTCTCCAACTAATTCCCGTGCTCTTTCATCAAGCAGAAAATCGAGAGTAACATCTGCTGGAGTGATTTGACTTGCTGCTTCTTGACCAGGTACTGCAGATCTCATACGAATCACATTGATATCTTCAGAAGCCCCTGTAGTGTTGTTTTGGGCAAGTCTAGCTTCAGCTCTCAACAAATATGCATCTCCTAATCGCATTAAAATGAAATCGCGCTGGCCTTGTGTCTTTTGCCGATCAGGTCTAGTAGGGTCAATCCATTTATTCATAGAAGGGAATAGTCTTTCAGTATATTCATCGTTGGTTATGACCAAATAAGGAACCCCATCTTGACGCGATTGTGGCCAGTCCACATTTTTTCCCGGACCAGGAATGAAAATCGCGGAATCTCCAATAGCCAATGCAGCCCTAGCTGGCTCATCACCAACGGCATCAGTGGCAGGTTCGTCTTTATTAGCGAACCAAACATGTTTGAAAGAATCATCATAACGAGAATCAACATCCCTATCCCAAAGAGTGAGCATAAAATCGGTCGGGCGGTGTCTTTTCCATGGTCTTCCATTGGCAATATCTCTGGTCATTCCTCTGCGCACATCATATTCTTGTAAGAAATAAAGATGCCATCTATGACCGAAAGGGTCCACGCCGCTATCCACCTGAGATTTGGAGTTTGGTACTACAAATACCATTTCACTATTTTCTTGATTGGTAATATCCCATAAATCGGCAAAGTTATCCAGAAGTGAAAAGCCATAATTATTGATAACATTACCAAAAAGTGTTTCCGCCCTTGAAGCATCTGTACCATCAGCAAAAGACTTGTAGCTACGTGTTAGTAATACCTTACCCAATAGAAATTCGGCCGCTGCTTTAGTAGCACGACCATAGTCAGACTGTTCGTCGGGTAAATTGGAGATAGCAAATTCCAAATCAGGCACTATCGCTTGAGTATAAATTTCTGACTGCGAAGTTCTATTTGCCTCTACTTCAATACCTACAGTTTCCTCTAAACTAAGGTGGGCATCTCCCCAAGTGGTCACAATATGGAAATAATAAAAAGCCCTTAAGAATCTAACTTCGGCAAGGCGCAAAGTCTTTTGGGCCTCATCCATTTCTACGTCTGCGGAACGATTGATTACACCATTTGCCTGGTTGATTCCTTTATACCAATTATCCCATGATTGGGGAATGTAACTTTCTGAGCCATTTAGTCCACCATCATAAAAATTAAATACCTTATGTCCCCCGTCCGCTCCATTTTGCCAAATATCAGTTCCGAAGGTCGTCATTGCGGCTCCAATTTCTTGACCATAAAAAGGCTTTAGTGTTGCATATGTAGCTCTCACAGCATCCTCAAACCCTGCTTCAGTAGTGTAGTAAGAAGCGGCTGATACATCTGTAACTAGCTCCTCTTCTATAAATTTATCACATGACTTTGTTAGTAAAGCTATTGCTATTACTAGGGTGATATATATTTTTTTGTTCATAATATCTATATTTTCCAATTTAACCAACAATTTTTTCATTAGAAGGTGGCATTAAGTGAAAATGACCACATTTTGTTACTGGGCACAATACCACTGTCCAACGCTCCTTCATCTTCCCCAACTTCAGGGTCAAAGGTTTCAAAATCCGTAATGAAAAATAGATTCTGACCAGATATCGAAAAGCGAAGTCGATCCATTCCAAGTTTTTCCGTTACCGATTCAGGTAGTGTATAACCCAATGAAATATTTCTTAGCTTAAGAAAACCTCCACCGAAATAGGTTAGCGTAGAACCATCCCTAGGACGCTCTTGATTTTCATTAGGTCTTGGGAACGCATTCGTGGGATTGTCTATAGTCCAATAATCAACATCCAAATTGTTATATCTACCGAAAAGCGAATTGTTACCTGCATGAAAGTTTGACTGTAGCATGTGCCCTAATCTATAGGTGAAGAAAATTCCTAGATCAATTCCTTTGTAGGAAAACTTATTATTGAATCCACCATAAATATCTGGAACGTCTGAGCCTAGAATTATTCTATCATCTGGAGTAATGACTCCATCGCCATTCTGGTCCTTCAGCTTAATTTCGCCTGGCACCTTATTTTCTGCTGCAAGTGCTGCTGCTTCCTCATTCGCCTGCCAAATTCCAATTTTTTCATAATCAAAGAATACATTGATAGGTGAACCGATAAACCAGTTATTACCAGTATCATCTATGGGATTTCCATTTTCATCCTTCAAAGCCAGTTCGGTAATTTCTTCTTTATAAGTTGAAATATTTAGGTCAATATCCCAATTGAAACCATCACCAACATTATCAATGATTCCACCACTAATTGTAAATTCAACACCATTGGTTTGGGTCGACCCGATATTTTGAAGTACCGTGGAGTATCCAGAAGTACTAGGCAAGGCTCGCTCTAATAATAAATCATCAGTATTGGTTCTGAAATAATCGATTGATCCTACAATTCGATTGTTCAAAAATCCATAGTCAAGACCAATGTCAAATGTTTTGGAAACCTCCCAAGTCAAATCTTCATTAGGTATTTCATTCAATCCGAAACCTAGGGCTGGCTCTTCTCCAAAAGCATAAACGGTACTACCCAATCTACCGGCAGTTTGATATGGCAAAACGGAAGTGTTACCTACTTGACCGTAAGATGCTCGCAATTTCAACTCGGATACCGAGGTGTCGGCTAAGAAATCTTCTTGATCAATTCTCCATCCTGCAGAAATTCCAGGGAAATATTTCCATTGATTTCCAGGGGCTAATCTTGAAGAGCCATCTGCCCTTAACGAAGCCTGGAATAAATATTTTCCATCGAAATCGTAATTAACTCTTCCCATGAAAGAGGCCAAGGCCCATTCTGTTAAACTGGATGCGAGTACACCTCCGGCGGTAGCTGAACCCAAATTATAAAAAGACTGCGACTCGTAAGGAATACCTGTGACGTTTCCGGTATTAACTTCTAATCGAGACTTTTGAATACTTTGAAGTAAAGTAACCTTGAGATTTTGTCTGTCCGTTAAGGCCTTATTATAAGTTAGCAGGTTCTCCAGGGTATATCCGAAATCATTTACATTGATTATTCCAGCTCTACCTGGTCCACCACGGTTGGTGTTGGTCAAACTGCCAGCAAAAGTACCCCTTCGACCTATTCGAATATCAGGACCAAAAGTTGTTGTCCATTTCAACCCTTCCAAAATATTAATGTCCAAATAAATAGGTGTGAAAATTCTAGTTTGTTGTCTTTCATCAATAAAGGCACCATCTACCAACTCACTAAGTGGATTGGTACGAATTCCGTCATTTGTCGGTAAGAACAACAATTCTCCTTCTGCATCCCGTGGTACTCCCAGAGGGTTATTTGCCAATGCTTCTTGCATGGTGGCATTGGAACCCCAATTTTGTTCAGTTTTTGCAACCAAAAAGGAGGCACCAACTTTGAAAATATCATTGATTTTATGATCTACATTAACTCTTCCTGAAATTCTTTCAAAATCTTGGTTGCTAATAATACCTTGTTCTTTAAAGTAGCCGATGGAGGTGCTGAAAGTTGTGTTTTCAGATCCACCACTTATTCCAATTTGGTGATTGGTCTGCCAACCATTATCTAATACCAAATCTTGATAGTCTGTAGATCTGCCCTGAGCGATGGACTCTAACTCAATGGGATCTAAGAAAACTTCGGTATCTGCAGGAATTGCACCATTCCATCCGATACGTCTTGATTCTCTTTTTAGTTCTGCGAACTCCGCCCCGTTCATCATATCCACCAATCTCGTTGCGGATGTAACCCCATAACGCGCACTATAGGTAATTTTAGTTTTTCCCACTCGACCGCGATTGGTCGAAACTAGGATTACCCCGTTTGCCCCTCTTGAACCATAGACTGCTGTAGCCGCTGCATCTTTAAGTACCTGCATGGAAGCAATATCGTCTGGGTTAATATCAGCCATTGATGCAGGGCCATCAATTAATGGTATTCCATCCACGACATATAAGGGGTCATTCGAGGCACTAATAGAGCGTCTACCCCGAATTCTTACAGTTGGATTTTGGCCAGGTCGTCCACCTGTTGCTTGTACATCGACACCGGCAACTTGTCCCTTGATAGCCTCAATAGTACTTGATACTTGTACAATACTTAGTTGTTCTGCTGTAACGGTTTCAATCGCACCAGTTACCTCACCCTTCTTTTGAGTACCATAACCAACCAGTACAACCTCGTCCAACGCGGAGGCATCTGGTGCTAAAGTGGCATTTACCGTTGACCTTCCATTGACTGATATTTCTTTAGGAGCATAGCCTACATAGCTAAATACCAAAACGCCATCTGAGGCAACACTAATAGAATAATTTCCGTCAAAATCGGCAACAGCGCCGGTAGTAGTACCTTTTATTACTATGCTGGCACCTGATAGAGGCACACCGTTTTCATCGGTAATGGTACCCGTAACGGTTGTTTGAAATGTTTCGCTACTAGAAATATCGATTTCGGTATTTGGCTCAGCAAGAACGGGTGACACTCCCAAAATGCTCAATAATAGCGCTAGTAGAAAGGCCCTCGCTTTTGGCTTTAGTTTTTTTAAGTGTAGTTTTTCCATATCATATTAGTGTTAGATTGTTAATTGAGTAGTTGTAAGCTGGGGGAGGAGTACTTGCTTAGGAAATCAATATGTCAAGGACTTTTATTTGTGTGCAGCATAATGGTTTTGATTGTGACAATAAATAAGTAAGAATTTTGAAGGTTGTTTTGTAAACTATTTGATTAAAACATAATTCGTTAACGTACACAATAAAAACGTTAACGTTAACGAATATAAGAATAGATTTGATTATAAAAAATAGATTATCTAGTTTTTGTGTTAAAAAGTTAAAGATTTCATGGTAAACAGAGTTAGATAAAATCAGTTGTTAAATGCATAGTAAACAAAAACCTACTCATAGCTATGAGTAGGTTTTTCAAATTATACTTTTGTCTAGATGAATTAATTTTCTTCTTAAGCTAGAGGTAATCATACGTTCTTACTTTCCAGCGCCAGAACTTAAATATTAAAACGGAAATAATTAAATCAACTTCCGCTCAACAGCAATCTTAATTAAGGAGGCCGCATTTGAAACCTCCATTTTTTGCATGAGGTTTCTGCGATGGGTTTCAACGGTCAATGGACTTATAAAAAGCTCTTCGGCAATAATGTTCGTGGTTTTTCCATCAGCAATCAAACGGAGAATATGTGTTTCTCTTCTGGTTAGTTTTGGAAGGTCTTTACTCTCTTGAGTCACTGAATCTGCGAGTATTTTCTGTACTTCACTTCCGAAGTAAAAATTGCCATCATTTACCTGAGTTATAGCATTTGCCAACTCATCAGAGGTTGCATTTTTTAGAAGATATCCTTTTACACCGTTTTTTATCATCTGATTTATGATGCTGGGTTCACTATAGGTACTTAAACCTAGAATTTTAATAGTAGCTCGTTTGTCAAGAATAAATTTGACCATTTCAACTCCATTGATATCGGGCAAGTTCACATCCAATAGAATAACATCAACAATTTCTTTTTCAAGGAAATCAAGGGTGTCTTTTCCATTAGTGAAGTGGGTCCTCACTTCTACCGAATCATTATCGTTTAAGAGCATCTTAAGTCCCTCAATCACCATAGGGTGATCATCTACAATAAGAACACTAATTGGTTTATGCTGCATCGATGTTAATGTGTACGTTGACTGTTGTGCCTTCATTTTCTTCGCTTTCAAAATCAATATTTCCTTTTAGGTAAGCTACTCTGGTTTGTAGATTCGATAACCCCATACCCGAATCTTTCTGCTTTAAGCTTTTACTTTTATCAAAACCAACCCCATTATCTTCAACGGTAATGTCTACCTGATTGTCTTCTCTCATAAATTGCACTAAAACCTCTGTTGCCTTGGCATGTTTTATGGCATTGTTTATCAATTCTTGTATCACGCGATACATGGTCACTTGTTGGTTAATATTTATTCCTTTATCAGTGCCGTAGAATTGTAAGGTGACTTTGGTTTCACTACCGGTCATACTGCTACAATAATCTTTTAGCGCTGCTTGAAGTCCGAATTTAACCAAAGTTTCTGGCATCATATTGCGAGCTATACTGCGCAATTCGGTCAAGGAATCATTTAAATCTTTCATGACCTTTTGCAATTGTTTTTTCGGGTATTGCTTCGGCTCATCTTTATCCAATTTGGATAGATTCATGCTGATTCCTGAAAGGCGTCCTCCAAGTCCATCATGTAAGTCAATAGCAAGTCGTTTTCGTTCTTTCTCCTGACCTTCTATCATAGCAGAGAAAATTTTATTCTGCTGCTCTTGTTTAAGTAGCTCCACTTCAGCTTCGCGTTCTCTTTCTTTTTTTCTTGCTTTACGCATTCTTTGGCTATAAACGTAGTATCCTCCGAAAAGCAAAAGGCAAAGTATGCTTGCGATACCTCCGAGTAGGTAGGCTTGAGATTTTTTCTCTTCGTTTTTAACTTTTAATCCAAGGATTTCCTTTTCACGTTGGGCAGTTTCATACTTTAAATTTAACTCTTCAAGTTTTGCAACGGTTTTTATGGTTTCTAAACTGTCATAAATATCGACCGCATTTAAGAGGTCTTTATAGGCATTCTCATAGTTGGCCATTGCCGCATATTGTCTAGAGCGTTGATAAAGTCCTTGAAACCAACTCATACCTCTGTCTGTAGCTTTCGAATTTTCAATATATTTTCCAGTGAAGGAAGTAGCGCTTTTAAAATCTTTCATCGCCTCGTATGCTCTCGAATAACGTTGCATTACTATTCCGTATAGTGTTGAATTCTTATCGTTTTCTACTAAACCTAAAATCTCATCAAGGGATTTCACGGCATCTTCAGGCTTTTTGGTGCGTATGTAATATTGGCTTTCTTGTAGGTTATAATTGAAACTATCAAAAACATTAGGGTGCTTTTCTAGGAGCACCTTTGCCTCGGCCAATGTTTTTTTCATTTGCCCGAGAGAGTCTAAACCTTCATAAGCCTGCGCTAGTTGAATAACATTAAATGTGGTTTCTTGAGGATCATTAAGTAATTTATAGATTTCTCTTCCCTTGTAGATGCTTTGATAACCCTTATTGTAATTTGCAAGATTTATATATTTGACTCCTAAATTGGTATAAATATTAGCTAAAAAAAGGCTATCCCCCAGTTTTTTCACAACGGGTATTATCTTATCAGTAAATTCAATTTCTTTCTTGTGTTTCCCGAGAGTACCATATGTGAGTCCGAGGTTATAAGTTCCATTCGCCCATAATTTTAATAACGGAATAGAAGAATCACTTTTAATGAGCTGATTGGCCAATTTATAGCCCTTCTCTAAGTGGTATTCAGCTTTTTGTTGGTCAATATACATGAATGCCCTGCCTAAGGTGAAATTTGCATCGACTATGCCTTTACCATATTTATTCTGTTTACTTATTTTTAGGGCCTCATGGGCAAAGTCAAAAGTTTTGGTAGAATCAATGCCGTCGAATTCTCTAGCGAGGATGCAGAGTAATTCGACCTTATGATTTAAAATATCTGCATCTTGTTGTTCTTTTTCAAGATATCTTAGGTCTTCAAGTACTTGCTGCAGGCTATCTATATATTGCTCCTTTTCCGTCTGGCTAAAAACCAAGAAGGGTAGAAGAATTACACTAAATAGTAATGAAAGACGCATTTAATATGGTGGTTTATTGATTTTGTTAAGTCCAATATAACACAAGTATATGGTACTATAAATACCTTACATTCAATATACTGGAAAACCAGTAGAAAAAAATACAATCAATAGGGTATTTCTTCGAGGATAGGTTTTATCTACTTTGGTCCTATCATAAAATTGGTGCTTTCAATTATTCCGAAATCAACGATTTTTAAAATAACGACCGATGCGACTTATATTCCTTTTTAGCCTTTTTTCAATAATGCTTCTTAGTTGTAAATCACAACAATATACACTTGACACATTACCAGGCAAGCAATTGATTTTTGGCAGAGGTGGAGGAATTTCTGGGGAAGTAACTACCTATACCTTGTTGGAAAATGGACAAGTATTCTACAACAATTCTTTGACAAAAGAGAATTCCGAAATCAAAAGTCTTAGCAAGAAGGAAGCTACTTCTTGTTTTCAAAAGATGGATTCATTAAAACTCTCCGAAATGAGTTTTAACCATCCGGGAAATATGTATTATTTCTTGGAAGAGGTAAAAGGCGAAGAACGGTATCGGGTGACTTGGGGTTCAAATGACCATGAGATTTCAAGTGAGTGCAAAGATTTTTACAAAGAACTTAGAACAGCTATAAAATAATTGTGATGAAAAAACAACTACTATTATTTCTCTTCGGATTTCTGTTTGTTGGGTTATTAACTAATGCCCAGTCCACTTTTGATGATAAGAAACGTGAATCGACTGCGACAGCCAAAACTGCTCAAAACATAAGCTTCGATTTTTCGAAGCTAAACGTAAAAGCAAAGCAAAGCGTAATTACGAAAGGAAGAACAAATTATCAAATGCCTTCGGTTTTTAGTTTGAAGGGCGCTCCATCTTTATATGAGCATAGGGTTTTGAAATCTTCTGAGGAAGGACTTCCCGTTTTCATTGAAAGTAAGGCGACAGAACCCGCCAAGATATCGGCTAAAAGCCAGTCTGCTGAAAATGTGGGCGCAAATTATTTAGAAGATATTAAAGAAATTCTTCGTGTTGCTAATCCTTCTGAAGAATTTCAAAATATTTCGAAAAAAGTAGATGATTTAGGACAGATACACATTAAAATGCAACAGGTCTACAAAGGTGTTAAAGTCTACGGTAGCGAAGTAGTGCTGCACCTAAACAAAAAAAGACAGGTACAAGCGTTCAACGGCAGAAGTAAACCGACGCCCAAGTTGGAAAGCGTGACGCCTAAAATTTCATTTCATAAAGCACTTTCAAATATTGAAATTGATTTGGGTAAAGCCTTACCGAAAACGATAACTGCTAAATCAAGATTAAGTGATTTACTGACCCCTTCTTCGCCTGAGGAAGAATTGATTATCTATTCTTTAAATGGGCAAGATATTTTGACAAGGCATATCACCGTTTTTCCTAGTGTTATGGACAGATGGGAATATTTTATCGACGCAAATACGGGCAAGGTCATTGATAAGTACTACCATACTTGTACGTTTCACTATGATTTTAATGAGGAGCATAAAGAAAAGAAAAATCCACGTCCTTTGCCTCCGACTAATACGAGTGGCGCAGATTTGAATGGTGTTAACCGCCAGTTAAATACGTGGAGCAATGGTACCCAAAACTATTTAATCGATACTTCGAAACCAATGTTCAATGCAGGGCAATCGGAACTGCCTGATAATCCTGTTGGCGGAATAATGACCCTCGACCTTAGAGGTGAAGCTTCTCAACCTGGAGTGCAGATTTTTCATGTAACCTCCAGTGGTAACACCTGGAATAATGCAAATGGGGTTTCAGCACATTATAATGCTGATATCTCTTATGAATATTTTAGAACGACTTTTAATAGAAATTCGATTAATGGGCAGGGGGGCAGTGTTATTTCATTTATCAATGTTGGTGACGAAGAAGGAGGAGCTTTAGAAAATGCCTTCTGGAACGGTAAAGCTATGTTCTACGGAAATGGTCGTGTGGCATTTAAACCTTTTGCGGGTGCGCTTGATGTTGGTGGACATGAAATGTCACACGGCGTCATCGGAAATACGGCCAAATTAGAATACCGCAATCAATCAGGGGCAATCAATGAATCCTTTGCGGATATTTTTGGTGCCATGATTGATCGAGACGACTGGAAACTTGCCGAAGATATCGTGAATACAGAATACTTCCCATCGGGTGCTATGCGCGATATGCAAAACCCAAATAATGGTAGAAATGGCTTAGGTGAAAATGGATGGCAACCAAAGGATATGTCCGAGTTCTACACCGGTGAGCAAGATAACGGGGGTGTTCATATCAATAGCGGTATACTCAATCGTGCCTACTATCTCTTTGCTACTGCAATAGGCAAGGATAAAGCGGAGCAAGTCTATTATAGGGCTTTGGATAATTACCTTACCAAATCTTCGCAGTTCATTGATTTGCGGCTTTCCATACTACGGTCGGCCACTGATTTACATGGTGCAGGTTCTGCTGAGGTGCAAGCAGCAGAAACTGCTTTTGACACTGTAGGTATTACTGACGGAACAGGTACTGACACTGATAATGATATTCCAACAGCTAGTGGAGATGATTTTATCTTAAGCCTTGATATTCGTGATTCTGACCAAAATACACTTTACATATCCGATACGAACGGAGAGAATTTTGTTCCCTTGACTACCACTCGGGTTTTTCGCAAACCAAGTGTAGCCGATGATGGTAGTCTTGCAATTTTTGTTACTGAGAGTAATACGGTTAATGCGGTCACCTTAAGAACTAGCGGTTCTGAGGAAACGGTGCTTTCTAATGAACAAATCTGGTCACAGGTATCTCTTTCAAAAGATGGAACCAAACTTGCAGCAATTCGAAATGACCAAAGTAATATTATCTATATATCGGATTTAATTAGTAGTGAATCACAGGCTTTTGAGCTCTTTAACCCGACTACTTCAGATACGGGTATTACTACGGGAGAGGTTTTATACCCTGATGCTATAGAATGGGATTATTCGGGAGAATATCTTATTTACGATGCCTTAAATCGTATCGATAATGGCAACGGAAATGATATTGATTACTGGGATGTTGGGGCCCTAAAAGTTTGGGATAATCAAAGTAGCTCTTTCGGAGATGGAAGCATTCAAAAACTATTTACAAACCTTCCGGAAGGTGTTAGTATTGGTAACCCCTCTTTTTCAAAAACTTCAGGAAACGTATTGGCTTTTGATGTTTTTGATGAGAATGATGATACCTATGAAGTAATTGCTGTAAACATTGAAACAGGGGATATTCGAACGGTATATCAAAATAATAAATTAGGCTTCCCGAATTATTCCAAAACCGATGACAAGCTGATTTTCGACTCTTTTAATAATGGTGATGAAGATATCTTGGCAATTAATCTGGCTGCGGATAAAATTAGTCCGACAGGAAATCCTTCAGAACTTATTCCCAATGGAAAATGGGGTATATGGTATACGGTGGGTCAGCGTAGCACTTTGAGTAGTGAAAAAGAAATTACTGACTTTAGATTTAATGTAGTCAATCCTGCAGCGGTAGGTGTCATCAATGGCAATCAAATATCCGTAGACCTTCCCGCAAATATCAACAGACAAAATTTGGTGGCGACTTTTGCTAATTCTGCTAAGGCAGCGGTCTCGATTGCGGGTACGACACAGCAAAGTGGCGTAAACATAAATGATTTTACTAATGCTGTGGTATATCGTGTTACAGCCGAAGATGGTTCAACAAAAGATTTTACAGTGACCATCGGAACAGCTGGGCCAACGAACCCTAATGACGCTGATGGCGATGGTGTATTGGATGGAGAAGACCAGTGTCCGAATACACCACCAAACACAACGGTCGATGCCACAGGTTGTGAGATTTTCTCTTTGCCAGCGGATAATTTTAGAATACGATCAAAAGGAGAATCTTGTAGAAATAGTAATAACGGAAGCATTGAAATCACCGCCATTGCAAACTATAGTTATACGGCAATAATTACAGGTAATGGCGTGGATGCTTCTGGAGATTTTACGAATACTGGTGTTCAGATTCCAGATTTGCAGGGTGGCACTTATAAAGTCTGTATAACTGTACAAGGCCAAGCCGGATATGAAAACTGTTTTGATGTTGTGGTTGCAGAACCGGAAGCTTTGGGAGTTTCATCGAAAACAAATTTAACGGCTCGAACAGTTACTCTTAATTTATCAGGGAGTGATTCCTACATTATTAATCTGAACGATGAAGTATTTACTACTTCTGATGCAGAGATTACACTTCCTATTAAATCGGAACGTACTAAACTCACCGTAAAAACAGAAAAGGAATGTCAGGGTGTTTACAAGGAAACTATCGATTTAGGTGCGAGTGTAGTAGTTTATCCAAATCCGGTTAGCACGGGAGAGATTACGGTTCAACTCAGTAGGGCATCCGAAAGAAAAATAGGGGTGCAATTGAACACTTTTGAAGGTAGGACAGTAATGCAGAAAATGGTTGAGTCAGGAGAAACAACCATTACCCTAAATGCCGATGATTTACAAACCGGAATGTACCTCTTGTACATTACTATAAATGGAAAAGTAGAAACTTATAAAATTATAAAGCAATGAACAGAATTGTAAAAATACTGACCGCCGTTTTAACTATAGGCACGCTTACGTCTTGTCCCGGAGGGAAGGATAATCCTGATGACATTGATCCATCAGGTGCTCCCTCCGCGGCAACGTTGGTGTTTCCTGATAATAATATGGAGTGTACAGAGGGTACTGTTGTAAGTGATTCTCAGAGTACAATTTTGTTTCAGTGGGAAGCGGCAGCAAATGCGAATAGTTATGAGGTAAATATTACCAATTTAAATACGAATTCTTCTTCCACTGTGAATACGAATACTAATGAAGTAAGTATTACAGTTGAAAGAAATACACCGTACTCATGGTTTGTTGTATCAAAATCTGATGGTACGAATGCTACTGCAAATAGTGATTCCTGGCGTTTTTATAATCAAGGCGAAGGTGTAAGTAATTATGCCCCTTTTCCGGCAAGTGTAGTTAGTCCTACCAGGGGGCAAACGCTTAGTTCTTCCGGAAACGTAAATTTAGAGTGGCAAGGTAATGATGTGGATAATGATTTGGTAGAATTTGAGGTTTTATTTGGTACAAGTAATAATCCAACAACGAGCTTGGGAGTTACTGCTCAAAGCAGCATTGGCGCTTCTACAAATTCAGGACAAACCTATTACTGGCGTGTAATTTCGAAAGATGCGACTGGTAATACTTCGCAATCTGAAATATTTGATTTTAAAGTACAGTAAACATCTAAAATATATAAAGAAAAGTAGGTCAGAGTTTAGTTTGTAGAAAGAGTCCTGTCTTTAATAAGGCAGGGCTTTTTTATTGGCTATGATTTAGCCTCTACCTGAAATCCAGTAGAAAAAATCACAGAAATCCCGTAGCGAAAAATACAGATTTCACGCGATTTACTTGCATGTACATATGCTATACTTTGGGCCTATAATATTCAACTAAAAATAACATTATGAAAAGTTTAGCAACACTAGTAACGGTAGTAGTATTCAGTTTGAGTAGTATGTCGGTATCGGCACAATATTTTGGGGTGAGAGGAGGCCTCGGTATTTCTAATTTAATTACATCAACCAATTCAAATACGACTTTTGGAAGGGTGTTTTCGGCACATTTAGGAGGTACGATAGATTTCGAACTTTCAGACCAGTTCTGGTTACAATCGGGTATGTCTTTTTTCAAAAAAGGAGGAGCCAACCTATCCGGAAATTTTAACCTCTATTATTTAGAAGTACCCGTAACCGCACGTTTTGATTTTCTCGAAGTGGGAGCGGAGGGAATTCTTTACGCAAGAGCTGGTATGTATTCAGGGCTTTTGATGGCCGCAAATTTTAGTGGCACAAAATTAGATGTGGGCAGTAGACCTGGTGATGACTTCAAATTCTTTGACTTTGGATTGATTACAGGTGTCGGTTACGGGTTTAATGAAAGTATTGATATAGGCTTGGTGTTTGAATTCGGTTTGTTAAATACTGATGCAGAACAAAGTTTAGTGTCAATTACGAATGGCGCTATTATGTTATCGGCAAACTATCGTTTTGGCTTATAGAAATAATTAGTTTGAGTTAGTTTAGTTGAAGGACCCTGTATCGAAATATTTTGGTATGGGGTTTTTCGATTTTCCCAAAGTTCTCTGTCATTAAATCAACTTTTGCTCAATGGCCATTTTGACTAATTGTGCCGCATTGGTGACTCCCATTTTTTGAATTAGATTTCTACGATGCGTCTCGACGGTCAACGGACTAATAATAAGTTTTTCTGCAATTTGAGGTGTAGTAATTCCTTCGGCCACGAGTGCTAAAATCTCTTTTTCCCTTCGGGTTAATTTGGGTATTCGGTTATTATCAAAAATAGAATCTGCTAAAATCTTTTGAATCTCGGCGCTAAAATAAGATAAGCCGTCATGTATTTGATGAATGGCAATACCCAGTTCTTTAGAACTTACATTTTTAAGTAGATACCCTTTAGCTCCGTTCTTTACCATTTGTTTGATAATACTTGGGTCATTGTAGGTACTTAATCCCAATACCTTTACATGGGGGTATTTTGAATTTATTTTTTCACATACTTCAACCCCATTGATGTCCGGCAAATTGACGTCAAGTACTACCACATGGGCCACTTTTCTTTTAAGATGGGCAAAGAGATCTTCGGCATTTTCAAAACAAGCAGTCACTTCAATCGTTTCATCCATACCAATAGATGACTTAAGTCCTTCAATGACCAGCGGATGGTCATCGACAACCACAACTTTTACAATTTCTTTTCTCATGCTTTTTCAATTTGGATATTTATGGAAGTACCTTCATTGATTTCTGAACGAATGTCCATTGTTCCATTCAAATAATCAACTCTGTTTTTTAGACTAGTAAGTCCGACTCCCATTTTTTTTGTGACATTGTCTACTTCAAACCCTCTACCGTCGTCTTCAATTGTAATGTCGATTTTATCATCACTGACGATACATTGAACTAATATTTCAGTTGCCTTAGCGTGTTTTATGGCATTGTTTATTAATTCTTGAATAATACGATAAAGCGTGAGCAATTCATTTTTATCAGTAACGTTTTCAGTGTTGTAAAATTGGAGTGTGATATTTGTTTCTTTGTCACCAAGGGTACTGCAATAATCTTCAACAGCAGCTTTAAGTCCATATTTGAGTAAGGTCTCTGGCATTAAGTTTCGAGCTACACCTCGAAGTTCTTGTAATGAATCATCGAGATTCCCTAAAATGTCATCTAAATGGGGCAGTAAGGTTTCCGCTTTTTTATTTTCCGCTAATCGTGAAAGTTTAATACTGATGCCTGATAACCTTCCCCCAAGGCCATCATGTAAATCAGCAGCAAGACGTTTACGCTCTTGTTCCACCCCTTCCATCATTACGCCAAAAAGTTTGCGTTCTTGTTCCACTTTTAACTGTTGAATTTCTTGAGATTGTACCTGCTCCTTAAGTAAGGCCTTTTTACGACGGTTATTATAGGTTAAATAACCAGATACCAAAATGAACGAGAGTGAACCCAATAATATTAAAAGCAGATAGTTTTGAGACTTCTTTTTTTCCAGATTCAAGTCAGTTAAACTGTTTTCATTTTGAAGCTCTAAGATTTTGTTTTCTTTTTTTTCTGTTTGGTATTGAATTTCTAGTTGGGCGATATCGTTTTTGATATTTCTTGAATCTAAACTATCTTTCAAACTATTTCTTAAATTCAAGAATTTAAGTGCTTTTTTATATTCACCATCCTCTTCTTCGAGTATTGCAAGCTTCTCCGAGGCGTTTATTTTGGTCTGTAAAAGAGTTTCACTAAGAGCGAGGAGTTCATAAAGGTATTTTTTTGCCATTGCTCTATTTCCCATTTTCAAGTATGTTTTAGAGTAATTTTCCAAAACACCTTCGAGATACCATTTGAGATTATTGTCTTCAATTATTTTTTTTGACTTCGCGTAATTATCAAGTGCTAGATTATAATTTCCAACTTTGGAATAGTATTCGCCTAAAATATTATGATACAATTGTATTTGAAGATTATTTGAAGAACCGGCCAAATTGTCCTTTACGTTGTTAAGTATAGTCTTCATCCTATCTAAGGAATCAAGCTCTTTTAGGCAGTAAGCGAATATTAGTCTATCATGAATTTCGGTTGATTGCAATTCAATATTCTTGAAGAGAGAAGTGTTTTCTTCGAAGTAAGGATAAGCATTTTCAAACTCTTTGTTATTGACATACATGATGGCGAAATTAGTATTCATTATCGCCAGCATGCGATAATCTTTTATTTTTCTTGCTATGGGGGCGGCCGCAAGGTAGTATTCTAATTCTTCACTTTTTTTACCCTGTATACTCATACTGACTCCCATGCTGAAGTTTGAATGCGTCCAGAGTTTCATGTGTTTATATGAGGAATCTTTGCGTATTAATTTTTCGGCAATCTCCAAGGCTTGTCTGTGATTTTTTTCTGCGTCTTCTGGGTCTCCGAAATTAAAGTATGAAAGTCCAAGAACGTTTCTTGCTCGCGCAATACCTAATGAATCTTGATTCTTTTCGAAAAGTTCAAGTGCAGCCCTACTGTATTTAAAAGCTTCGGTTGAATCTGAATTAGATTTTGCCTCTGCAAGATGATACAGGATTTCAGCTTTTTCTAATGACGTACTGGTTTTTTTTAAAACGTTTTTCAAACTATCAATTTTAGCAAGTGAACTTTCTTGCCCAAAAGTTGAGTTGAGGATTCCAAAGGTGAATATTAGGATTAAGAAATGGAATTTCGAAAACATTTTTATGATTTTACCACAAGATATTTAATAAGAATAAAACCAAACCCAAAGCACTAAAAAATACCTGTAAACTAGTAGAAAAAAATACGCCCATGCTGCGATTTCATAAAAATGCTTTTCAAAATACCTTGCAATCATCAAATTAAACATATAAATATTTTAAATAAACTATTATGAAAAAAACTATGAGAGTATTCGTTTTTATGGCTATTGGCCTGATAAGTATTACTGCTGCAGCACAGTTTGGAGCTAAAGGTGGACTAGGCTTTTCGAGTCTACTAATTAAAGATAATGACGATAACCTAACTGCTGATTTCGGAAATGCAGGGTTTAGTATTCATGTCGGGGGCGGTTATGAAATCGATTTTAGTGATCAGTTGTCATTTGAACCGGCATTATTATTAACACAGAGAAAATCTAGTTTTGATTTGAATACGCTGGTGACATTCAACTTTCTCTATCTTGAAATGCCTTTACAAATGAAGTATTACTTTCTCGATTTGGGCGATAGTACTAGATTATATGGTTTAGGGGGTAGTTCGCTTGGATTTTTATTATCAGCAAAACGAGATAATGATAAATTGAATGTTGGGGGCAACAGAAATGATGAGCTTAAACCACTTGATGTTGGTATTAATTTTGGTGCTGGGGCTCAATTTTTTGATGCTTTGAATGTTGATTTATCAGCAAGTATAGGAGTAACTAACCTTTCGAACGATGTTACCAATGGTCTTAAAAACAAGAATAGTGTTGTTAGGCTAACGGTCACTTATCAATTTGGAGAGTAGTTCTAAAATTCCTATTCGATTTCGCTGTTAGGAGATTGAAAAATAGAACAAAATTTGAAGAACCCTATGTTGAAGTATTTTGACATAGGGTTTTTCGATTTTTGCCCCAAAAAGGTGTATTTCAACCAATTATTTGTTGCTTTAGACTAAATTTTAAACGAAATCTTAAGCTTAGCACGGCATTTGTCATCTTAAGTAGTATAACTATTAAAAAGAAAGATTATGAAGACGACATTGCTTATTAAGGAGATTTATTTGGAAGGATTTAAAAACATCGGAAGTTTTATACTGAAGAATTATTTTAAATTTTTTTCATGGTTTTGTTTTGCCCTCATTTTTATGGGATTCTACGCGTTGCTTTTTAGAATTTTCACAGGTTTTTCCTTTAACTAATTAGCTAAAATGAATGTGATGAATACAAAATCAAACCATTAAAGAAGCCCATGCTAAACAAGTTATGGGCTTTTTAATTTTATAGGATTCGACATTAACGTTGATTCGATAGCTTCCAAAAACTAAAAATACTTTCTATACTCTAATACGGAATTCGTGTCTCCTGATTTATTTTTCCATTCTTCCCATGTTATGGTTTTGTGATCACTATCAGGTGCTAGCTTGCTATACATAAATACAAGTTTGAATGGCTCATCTTGTGAGAAAAGAACGGCTCCTTCAGCATTGTCGTCCACATAATAGTGATTGTCGTACCATTTATTTGTGGTATTGTTTGGGTCAATATGACCGTCGAAAAGAGTAGCTACACCATGTGTCCAAGTTGATGGATCCGGTCGCTGCCATATATGGTTATTATAAATAACATTATTAATACCCCTCCAAGCTTTTCCTGCATAAATTTTACTTGTACCCCTTTCTTTATCTCTTATGGTTATGCCATTTCTACACCATCGAATGAAATTGTGATGTACCTTTTCGTCTTGACTGTTTGACATGTATACCGCACCAAATCCAGTGCCGTACTCAATGGTATTGTGATGAACATCTGATGTATGGGCAAGTTCAGAAAATATGCTCCTGTGGGTTTTGATAATAACATTGTTATAAACTTCAGATTCTCTGTTATCTCCGTCTTGCCATATACCACCACCAGAAGGAATATTATGTATGTAATTGTGAGACCATAATACACCGTCTACCTGTACAAATTTTGCAGCACCCGCTTCGTGTTCACCATCGTAGTCATTAAAGTTACAGTTATATATCTCGTTATATTTAACCATTGCGCCACGACGGTTTGGACTGTTGGGGTCGTGTGACCCATAGCCATAAATACCTAGACGACCAGCAGTAACCTTGTTCCACATTGCTTTTGAACCGTAGATTAAGGCAATGGCTCTATTTTCGGAATGTACTTCACAATTAAGAATCGCACCATTTTGTATGACCTCTAATGCTGCTCCTCTTGGTGCTCTGGAATCTTTAGGATCATTCCATGTCGGATAGTTTTGTACCTTAAGATTACAGATAAAACCACGTTCCATGGACCGTATTGCACGTGTAGACTCTTCACTATTTCCCTGAATGCCTGATCCGTCCAGAATGGCTTTGTATTCGCCAACAATATCTTGGTCGTTTTTAAGCACTGCATTTTTCTGGTCTTTGTAAGTGCCAGCTCTAAGATAGAATAAGCTGCCTTTTGGGTGTGCATCAAAAATTTCTTGGAGACCATTTTGTTTGCCATTGACTTGATTAGGAGTAATCTCAATCCGGTTTGCCCATTTATTTTTAATTCGCTGTGGACAATTTTCATGCTCGACGTAATTTTCTACTTGGCCACGTTGTAAATTTACATTTTTAGAGGATACTTCTTCTGTATCAAGATTATAGTATTTTTCATCTACAAGGCGTGTTCCTTCTATCACAGGTTCGCGCCAATAGTCATATTCGGAATCAGAATCAGGCTCGGCTTCTGATTCCTGTTCTGGTGTAGACTCGGGATCTGGCTCGATGTCTACAGTTACTGTACCAGTTTCGGTAATAGTAGCGCCATCTTCGTTCTCAACTTCGATTGTATAAGTGAATGTATCTTCCTCGCTTTGTTCCGTACTTTCTTCAGACGATTCTTCAGTTGTCAGGTTATCTTGCCCGTCTTCTTCATTAGATGTCTCTACATCGTTGTTTTCTTCTGTTGTATCTTCTGCTGTGTTTTGTTCGCTTGTGGTTTCTTCAGAAGAAGTGTCCTCTTGGTTATTGGTTTCTTGCGAACCGGTTTCTTCGTTTGTCTCTTCTTCTGAACCTGTTTCTTCGGAGCCTGTTCCTTCGGTACCATGTTCTTCGGAAGAGCTGTTGGAATTTGTTTCTCTAGGTATGTAAGTTATTGTGTTGTCTTCGTTAATCGTGATGCTTCCATATAATGGTGAAGAAGTTTCAATGATTCTGACATTATTGGATGCGAAGTTGTCGTTAGATAGTACATCTAGTATACTTATCTTATCTAAGGGAATTTTGAAATTATCATCTACAATAGATACCTCTTCATTTTCTAATGCTTGTTCTAATAATAAGTCTGCATCTTGGTTGCACGATAAAAGAAGTAGAAACAAGCAGGGATAATATAAAAAGGAATTTTTTGTATTGATAATAGGGAACATAGCCACGCGAATTTTAAGTCTAATAATATTCGTCCTGTATAATGATTTTCTTAGGTAAAGAAGGTGTGGTCTACGTTGTCTTTAAAAAAGACGAGTCAAAAATAGAAAAACGAAGATAATCGATGAATATTATATTGAAAAAATTAATTTTTTTCGTTGAAATACATCTTTTTTAGGTGATGTGCTAAAAAGATAACACTTGCCACCATTCTTATTAGGGTTATTCTAAATATTATTTTTATTGATTTTATCTTATTGTTCACTAATCTAAAAGAATATTTGTAAATATAAAATGGAATATATCCAAACAAATGGAATAATTCCATAAATTAGCTATCCATTTTTTAGGATAGCAATGACCAAAAATATTCTACATCTCGACCTCGATACATTTTTTGTATCCGTAGAACGCAAACTTGACAGTCGCTTGCAAGGAAAGCCAATACTTGTTGGTGGCCTAAGTGACCGTGGCGTTGTTGCTGCTTGTAGTTATGAAACTAGAGGGTATGGTATTCATTCGGGTATGCCTATGAAAATGGCAAAGGAATTATGCCCTAATGCCATAAGAATCAAAGGTAATGCAGGTACATATAGTAAACACTCTGATGAGGTTACCGAAATAATTAAAGAATACGTGCCACTATTCGAGAAATCGAGTATCGATGAGTTTTATGCCGATCTCTCAGGAATGGATCGTTTTTTCGGATCCTATAAATATGCTTCCGAACTACGACAAAGAATTATAAAGGAAACCGGACTCCCTATCTCATTTGGATTATCGGTCAATAAAGTGGTCTCTAAAGTGGCGACAGGCGAAGCCAAGCCCAATAATCAATTGAAAATAGATTACGGATTAGAAAAAACCTTCTTGGCACCACTATCTATCAAGAAAATACCGATGGTCGGTGATAAAACCTATCAAACGCTTCGAAACCTCGGGTTGCGAAAGGTAGGTACTGTACAAGAAATGCCCATGGATGTCATGCAACGCGTGTTAGGCAAAAACGGAACGGTTATTTGGAAACGCGCCAACGGTATTGATCATACTCCAGTGATTCCTTTTTGGGAACGTAAATCAATTTCCAATGAACGCACTTTTGATAAAGACACCATTGATGTTATAAAGTTAAGAGGCTTATTAATCGCCATGACCGAGAATTTGGCCTACCAATTGCGTAGAGGGGAAAAGTTGACAGCCTGCATCGCGGTAAAGATTCGGTATTCTGATTTCAATACCTATTCAAAGCAAATGCGTATTCCGTATACCAGTGCAGACCATATCTTGATTCCCAAGATTCTGGAGTTGTTCAAAACGCTTTATAATCGAAGATTATTGGTGCGCCTAATAGGTATACGCTTTAGTCATTTGGTTAGCGGTAATTACCAAATAAACCTATTCGAAGATACCGAAGAAGCCTTGAACCTCTACCAAGCGATGGACCATATCAGAAATCGTTATGGAGATAAAAGTGTCGTGCGTGCCTCAGCGATGGGAAAAAACACCATCGGTCGAATGCACAATCCTTTTAACGGGCAACCACCGATTGTATTGGCACATCGAAAACAGTAAAAAAAGATATAAGACCGCTGGCTTATAGAATCAAGAATAAAGACTGAACAGTTGAAGATTCAGAGTTTTTGATTTCTAGCGCCGAGAAATTTTAAACTTGAACTTTAAAGTCCAACATCTGTCTGCCGGTCAGGCAGGTCTAAAATCTAAAGCATAACATCTATCTTAACTGCCACACATATTATAGTCTTCGCTTCGGAACATTTTCCGAGAAAGAACTCCTACGCCTAGCTCAAAAAAACCAAGTCACACGATTGGTATTGACCGATATCAATAATACCTCTGCTGGACTCAATTTTGTACGGTTGGCGCCTGATTTTGAGGTAAAACCTATTTTGGGTATCGACTTTAGAAATGGTGTGAATCAATGTTATGTGGGTATCGCCAAAAACAATGAAGGATATTTAGAATTGAACAATTTTCTTTCTGGGCATCTTCACGAGGAAAGAGAGTTTTCTCCCATTGCACCGAAATTTGAACATGCCTATGTGGTTTATCCTTTTGAGAAAGTATTGCAGAATGAGCAGTACGAATTTGCTGAATATGAATTTATAGGAGTTTCCATTACTGATTTACGAAAATTGCCCTTTTCAAGATTATCGAAATTGAAAGACAAATTAGTTGTACAACAGCCTGTTACATTTCGTTCGAAAGCCGACTTCAATGCGCATCGATTGCTACGCGCTATCGACAACAATATTTTGTTGAGCATGTTGGATAAAACCGAAGAGGCCAATGAAAATGAAAAAATATTTCCCATAGCGAACTTGGCAGCTGCTTTTTGCGAGTATCCATTTATTTTAGAAAATACGGAGCGTTTAATGAATGACTGTAGCATTCATTTCGACTTTTCAAAAGATCGAGAGCCACAGAATCTGAAAACCTATACGGGTAGTCAAGAAGAGGATGAAAAAATGATTGAAAAGCTCTGTCAGGAGGGATTACCCTATCGTTATGAGAACCCTAAAAAAGATATCTACAATCGGCTGGAGAAAGAATTGCAACTGATTAAGGAGAAAGGTTTTGTTTCTTACTTTTTGATTAATTGGGACATTGTTTCCGAAGCGCGAAAAAGAGGTTTTTTTTATGTAGGTAGGGGAAGTGGAGCTAATAGTATCGTTGCCTACCTTTTGAGAATTACCGATGTAGATCCGATAGATTTAGATCTTTATTTTGAACGGTTCATCAATCTGTATCGCGCCAATCCACCTGATTTTGATATCGATTTTTCGCATCGTGACCGGCCTGAAATGACCCAATACATTTTCGACCGTTTTGAACATGTGGCGTTGTTGGGCACCTATGTGACTTTTAAAGATAGGGGCGTCATTCGTGAATTAGGTAAAGTCTTTGGTTTACCTAAAAGTGAGATTGATTTTTTATCGGAAGGAAGGTACGATACCTCAAAATTGGATGAGGTTTCTAGATTGGTCATCAAATATGGTAATTTAATCAAAGGCATGCCTAACTATTTAAGTATACATGCTGGTGGTATACTGATTACTGAAAAACCACTCCATTGGTTTTCGGCTACGAACCTTCCTCCAAAAGGCTTTCCTACTACACAATATGACATGGTCATCGCTGAAGATGTAGGGCTTTATAAGTTTGATATTCTCGGGCAACGAGGATTGGCAAAAATCAAGGAATCCTTAGAAATAATTGCATATAACCGACCTGATGAATCCGATGGTTTTGATATTCATGATATTAAGAAATTTATAAAAGATCCCGTAATCAATAACCTTGTGAAAACGGCACAATGTATGGGGTGTTTTTATGTGGAATCACCAGCTATGCGTATGCTACTCAAAAAATTGGAAGTCGATACATATTTGGGGTTAGTAGCCGCAAGTTCAATTATACGACCTGGGGTAGCAAAGAGTGGTATGATGCGTGAATATATTCTTCGGCATCGCAATCCTGGTAGAACTGAAGAGAAAGCGCATCCGGTGATGCTTGATATTATGCCCGATACCTATGGGGTCATGGTCTATCAAGAAGATGTTATCAAGGTGGCCAATATTTTTGCTGGTCTTGATTTAGGAGAAGCTGATGTATTACGACGCGGGATGAGTGGAAAATTCAGGTCGCGGGAAGAATTTCAAAAAGTAAAGGAGAAATTTTTTGATAACTGTAGCCATAAAGGCTATGATGAAAAACTTATTTCGGAAATCTGGAGTCAGATTGCCAGCTTTGCGGGTTACGCTTTTGCCAAAGGACATTCTGCTTCTTATGCTGTGGAAAGTTACCAGACACTTTTCCTGAGAGCGTATTTTCCATTGGAATATATGGTGGCCGTGCTTAATAATGGTGGTGGATTTTACCGTTCTGAATTTTATGTGCACGAAGCCCGAATGATGGGTGCTATCATTCACCCGCCATGTGTCAATAGGAGTTTTAATAAGAATGTGATTTATGGGAAGGATATTTTTCTCGGATTTGGATACTTACGTGAGTTAGAAGATCGTGTTTCAGAGAGAATTCTAAAAGATAGGCTAGCCAATGGAATTTATAGTTCTCTGGAAGATTTTCTAGATCGTGTTTTTATAACCGTTGATCAGGCAAGTATTCTGATTCGCATAGATGCATTTCGGTTTACGGGCGTGAACAAACATCAATTGCTCTGGAAGGCGCACCTCTTTCTCAATAAGAATGTAAAAATCGATCACCCGAAATTATTCCCGCCTAGGCATCAAAATTTTAAGATTCCTAGATTGCATACCACCGATCTTGAAATGGCCTTTACCCAGTTGGAGCTTTTAGGCTTTTGTTTATGCAGTCCGTTTGAGTTATTGGAAAAACCTCCAGAGAACAATCGATGTGTTGAAGACCTCGGACGTTTTTTAAATCGCCGTATTGATATTTATGGCTATTTGGTCACTGTAAAAAATACAAGTACCCATAATGGAAAACGTATGCATTTCGCCACAATGATTGATCAAGAGGGAAAGGTTTTCGATACAGTATTGTTTCCACCCGTAGCTGCCCAATACTATTTTCGGGGTAAAGGAATTTATCGTTTTTATGGAAAAGTGGTTAGCGAATTTGGTTTTCTAAGTATTGAGGTTATCAAAATGGAAAAGCAAAATTATGTCCCTGACCCTAGATATGCTGATATGAAGACAAGTGTTAAGGTGTTTCAACAAAAAGATAGAATCACAGTTAAGACCAATGATGAAAGACAATAAATAACTTCGGCAAATAGGGTATTTGAAAAGAAAATGTCTAAGAATATCTACAAAAGAATCGCAGTATTCCAATCTCGATTATTGAGTAAACTAAAAAGAGCTCCGTCTTTCGATCGGAGCTCTTTTACGAGAACACTATATGAAAATGAAAAAATTTACTTCTTAATTACACTCCAAAGATATATCGAGAATGCAGCTTGAGAAAAGAAATGATGTGTAGCAAGGCAAAGTTGTGGTGAGCGCCTATGATTTTGTTTTTTAGCGTTTTGAAATACTATTATTTACTGCAATTCATCGGTTTTATAATCGATTAAATGTAATTTTAAGCATACAATTCAAGACTATGGCTGAGATTTTCAAAAGAAATGTTTCCATACGGGGCAATCAAGACTTTTCAGATATCAAACTGAAAGAGCCAGTTCGTATTGCTGCGGGGGCTTTGGGAGTTAAGGAAGCACTTCGTCATAGCTTCAAAGAAATGGGTGTTGCTAGGTCTATGACGGCTTTATTGGATATGAATCAACAGAATGGTTTTAGCTGTCCCAGTTGCGCCTGGCCAGATCCTGAAAAACCTTCTAAAGTTGCCGAGTATTGTGAAAATGGTGCAAAGGCCTTGGCTGATGAAGCGACAACTTCACATATTGGAGCAGATTTTTTTGCCAAGCATTCTGTAGAAGAGCTTTCACTGCTCACCGATTATGAATTAAATAAGTTTGGACGAATTATAGAACCGATGGTTTTAAAAGCGGGAAGCGTTCATTATGAACCGATTTCATGGCAGGAGTCTTATGATTTGATTTCCAATGAATTACAAAAACTAGATTCTCCTGAAGAGGCTATTTTTTATACTTCTGGACGCTCGAGCAACGAAGCTGCTTTTTTATACGGAATGTTCGCCCGTGCTTTTGGAACGAACAATATGCCCGACTGTTCGAACATGTGCCATGAGTCGAGTGGAGTAGCATTAAGTGAAACCTTAGGAATTGGAAAAGGTTCAATCAAGTTAGAAGATTTGTATGAAGCTGAGGTGGTCATCGTTGCAGGACAAAACCCTGGAACCAATCATCCACGTATGTTATCGGCCTTGGAAAAATGCAAGCAGAACGGTGGAAAGGTGATTAGCATTAATCCGCTAAAAGAATCCGGACTTGTAAATTTTAAAAACCCGCAACACTTAAAGGGCTGGATAGGTCCCGGAGAAGATATTGCTGACTTGCATCTTCCTGTAAAAATCAATCAAGATATACCGCTTATCAAGTTGATGCTGATAAAACTAGCGGCTCTGGATGCAATTAAGAAAGATATTTTTGACCATGATTTTTTAAGAACTTATGTTCAGGGCTATCAAGAATTGATTGATAATCTGAAAACCTATGATGAAAAAGTACTCTTGGAGCAAAGTGGTGTAGACCTGGAAAAAATAAATGAAACAGTGAACCTACTTGCAAAAAAATCAAAAATAGTGGTGTGTTGGGCGATGGGTTTAACGCAGCACAAAAATGGAGTAGAAAATATTCGGGAATATGTGAATCTACTTCTACTAAAAGGAGCTGTAGGTAAACCGAATGCTGGAACATGCCCAGTGAGAGGTCACAGTAATGTTCAAGGGGATAGAAGTGTTGGAATTATGCATTTCGTGAACGATGAGTTGAATGAAAGAATAAAAAAACATTTAGGTTTTGTGCCCCCGTCAAAAGAAGGACATGATACGGTTGGTGCCATGGAGGCTATGTATGAAGGAAAAGCGAAAGTTTTTATGTGCTTGGGCGGAAATTTTCTGATGGCAGCTTCTGACACGGAATACACCGCAAAGGGAATTCAGAATTGCGCACTCACAGTTCAAGTAAGCACCAAACTAAATCGAACTCATTTGGTTACCGGAAAGACCGCGTTGTTACTTCCTACTTTTGGCCGCTCAGAAAAAGACGTGAAAAATGGAAAACTTCGTCACATCACTATTGAGAATAGCATGGGACAAGTGAGACAGTCTCGAGGACTACTAAAACCAGCTTCTGACAAAATTAAAAGTGAGCCTGATATTATTGCCGAATTAGCTCATACCTTCTTCAAAGGCAACCATCCGATGGATTGGCAAGGATTGGGGGAGAACTATGAGCTTATTCGAGAAAAAATAGATCAGGTCGTCAAAGGCTTTAATGATACAGAAAAGCAATCCAAAGGTGCTGGTTACTATTTGCCAAATAATGTTCGTGAGCTTGATTTCAGTAAACTACCAAATGGGAAAGCCCAATTGACGATTAATAAAGCGCCACAGCACAATTTGAATCCAGATGAATATATGTTGATGACTATGCGTTCGCATGACCAATTCAACACAACCATTTATGGATTAGATGATCGTTACCGTGGCGTATACAATGAGCGAAGAGTACTTTTTATGAATCCTGAGGATATGGAGGACGCTAACATTAAAAAATTAGATGTTGTTGATATTACAAGTGTTTATGACGGTATCGAACGTGTCGCTCATCAATTCAAAGTCATTCCCTATGCAATTCCTAAAGGAGATTTGGGCGCATATTTCCCGGAAACAAATGTACTAGTGCCGTACAATCATTTTGCAGATAAGAGTAAGACTCCTATTAGTAAATCGATAAAAGTGACTTTGAAAAAGATCTAACCCTTGAAAGCAGCATGCCCCGTGATATCCATTCCGGTTATTAACAGGTGAATATCATGAGTACCTTCATAAGTAATTACACTTTCAAGGTTCATCATATGACGCATGATGCTGTACTCACCGGTAATACCCATTCCGCCTAATATCTGTCTAGCTTCTCGTGCAGTTTTAATGGCCATTTCAACATTGTTACGCTTGGCCATTGATATCTGAGCGGTAGTCGCTTTCCCTTCATTTTTTAGTTGACCCAGTCTGAAAGCCAATAATTGGGCCTTTGTGATTTCAGTAATCATTTCAGCCAACTTCTTTTGCTGCAATTGGAAAGCTGCAATCGGTTTGCCAAATTGAATACGTTCTTTAGCATAGCGTAAAGCGGTATCATAGCAATCCATTGCGGCGCCAATAGCACCCCAAGAAATTCCATATCTGGCTGAATCTAAACAACCAAGGGGAGCACCCAATCCAGATTTTCCTTCTAGAAGATTTTCCTTGGGAACTTTGACATCCTGAAAAATCAACTCTCCGGTTGCCGAAGCACGTAAAGACCATTTGTTATGTGTTTCCGGAGTCGAAAAACCTTCCATACCACGTTCAACAATGAGTCCATGAATACGGCCTTCTTCGTTTTTAGCCCATACCACTGCGACATCACAAAATGGAGAATTCGATATCCAAAGTTTTGCACCATTCAATAAATAATGGTCACCCATATCTTTGAATTTAGTCTCCATGCCTCCAGGATTAGATCCGTGATTTGGTTCTGTCAACCCAAAAGAACCCATCCATTCTCCAGAAGCTAGTTTCGGTAAATATTTTTTCCGCTGTGCTTCATTTCCGTAGGTATAAATAGGATACATAACCAATGAAGATTGCACGGATGCTGTGGAGCGAACCCCACTATCACCACGCTCGATTTCTTGCATGATGAGTCCGTAACTTATTTGGTCTAAACCAGCTCCACCATATTCTTCTGGAATATAGGGTCCGAAAGCTCCAATTTCAGCCAAGCCACCAATTATCTGCCTAGGAAATTCAGCCTTTTGAGCGTACTCCTCTATAATAGGGGAAACATCGCGCTTTACCCATTGACGGGCAGCATCACGCACCAAAAGATGTTCTTCGGAGAATAAATCATCCAGGTTGTAATAATCAGGAGCTTCAAATAAATCAGGTCGCATAAATTGCAATTTTTATCAAAGGTAAATAATAAAAATATAACAATACGTCAATCAAATGTTACATTTTTAGATAGAAAGCTTTGGTCAATTCTTGATAGTCAAACGTGTATTCGTGTCGGTTTATTTCAATGGTCAATTCGTCTTCTGAAACTTTTTCTTCTTTGAAACTGAATTCCAAAAGACTTCTCTTGATTTCGGCTGATGGATTTCCTTTTACTCGTAAAACTCGGTTAAGAAAAAGGCCATAAGAATTTGCCATTTCTACAAAGGATTTTTCTTCTTTATGGGGAATTATAGTTGCAAAAAGTCCGTCCTTGGAAAGTAATTTTGAAACTCCCTCTAACAATTCATCAAAAGGAAGTGACTGATTTTGCCGTGCTGTATCTCTTGAAGGGTTTCCACTGGAAACATCTTCTGAATAAAATGGCGGATTGGAAATAATCAAATCATAAGGCTCTTCAATCTCTTCTATAAACTCATCTAAACCGGCGTGGTAGCAGAACAGTCTGTCCGCCCAAGGTGAAGCTTCAAAATTTTCTACACATTGCTCGTAGGCATTCTCATCGATTTCCAATGCCTCAATGTTTTCAACCAAACTTCTTTGGGCAAGCATCAAAGATAAAAGCCCTGTGCCCGCACCAATGTCTAAAATTGAATTTGGTTCATTTTCAATGGTAGCCCAGGCGCCAAGGAGTACTCCATCTGTACCAATTTTCATGGCACAGCGGTTTTGGTTGATGGAGAAGTGTTTGAATTTGAAAAGTTGGCTCATTCTATCCTTCCAGGTTCTCTTGTTTCCGAACCTTCCAATTCTAACAAAGAATCGCCTAATCGCGAACGCATGGTATTCGCCAATAATTTGATTTTTTCTACTACATCAGGATTTGCTTCCGCAACATTTCTTGTTTCGCTAATATCATTGGCGACATCATACAATTCAATTTCTTCCATATCTATCATTTTGTAATTGCCAGGTAATCCGTCCATGCCCAGTTCTTGTCCCTTCATAGTGCGATAACGGTGCGGAAAGTATAATTTCCATTTTCCATAACGTACTCCAAATAACTCATTAACTCTGTAGTAGAAGAAATATGCTTCTTGCGGACTCTCCTTGGATTCTCCGGTCAATACATTCCAAACACTTTTTCCGTCAATGGTTTTTAAGGGAAGTTCAGCATCAGTTATTTCCGCAATTGTGGGAAGCATATCAATGGCCATTACGGGTACGTCAACAACTTGTCCGGATTTAAGTTTCTCTGGATATTTCATGATAAAAGGTTCGCGTTGTCCACCTTCCCATGAAGTACCTTTGCCCTCTCGAAGGGGAAAAGCGCTTCCCGCATGATTTCCATAAGACAACCAAGGGCCGTTATCCGATGTGAAAATAACGATGGTGTTTTCTTCTAGTCCGTTGGACCTTAAAGCTTCCATAATTTGCCCAACGGACCAATCGATTTCCATAATAACATCTCCATACAAACCCCTATTTGATTTTCCTTTGAATTTATCTGAAACAAATAAGGGAACATGTGGCTGCGGATGTGGCACATATAAGAAGAAGGGATTGTCCTTATTCCGATTGATAAAATCAACACTACGTTCAGTGATTTGAGTTGTGAGTTGAGATTGTTCTATAAGTGTATCTATTATCGTCTCGTTTTCGTAAAGTGGTAAATCAGGAAAATTGAAAACAGGTCCTTGCTGAGGGTGAAAAGGCCACATATCGTTTGAATAGGGAATCCCGAACCATTCGTCAAACCCATGTCGGGTGGGTAAGAACTTTTTGTGATGCCCCAAGTGCCATTTTCCATAAATAGCCGTTTTATATCCTTTCTCTTTCAACATTTCGGCCATGGTCGTTTCTGATGCATTAATTCCGTGGGTATTTCCAGGTCCTAATGCATTATGAATACCAATGCGATTGGGGTAGCAACCAGTCAAAATTCCAGCACGAGAAGCAGAACATACAGCTTGGGCTGAGTAATAGCTTGTTAGTTTCAGGCCATCGGTAGCCATTTGGTCCAAATTGGGTGTGGCGATATCATCAGCACCAAAAACACCTACATCATTATAACCTTGGTCGTCTGTAAAAATTAAAACTACGTTTGGCGGCGTTACCTTTTTAACCTCTGAATTTTTGGTTATGTCTTTACAAGATATTACGAGGGCCAGAAGTATAGTAATAAAGATAATTCCTAAAAATGATTTGGAACGTTTGAGACATAGTTTGGTAGTCATAAAGAAAAGCTTGTTAATTGGTTTGAATATAGTTAATTTTCATACAATCAGAATATTAAAAGGTGAACCAAAAGTATTCAAGTGGTACTTTTACCAAAAAACCGTTCCTATGAAAACCAACACAAAACATTTAAACAGAAGAAGTTTTATTTCAAAATCTTCATTGGCAACTGCTGGTATCGTATTATCAGGTCCAGCGCTTTTTAGTGCGCCAGGTATTCTAAAGCATTACAAGAAACCTAATTCTTTAATAAATGGAGTGCAAATAGGTGTTATTACCTATTCTTTCAGAAGTATGGAAGATCAAAGTGCAGAGGCTACTTTAAAGTATATTTTAGATAGTGGGATAAATGCAATAGAACTAATCGGAGATCCTGCTGAGACTTTTGCAGGTCGACCAGATAATCCTATTGATATGGCAAAAATGTGGCCTTTGAGGGGAAAGAAGCGAGAGGGTAAAATTTCGGAAGATGAAGAAAAGGAACTCGAAGAAATGACTGCTCAACTTGAAGCATATAAAAAGCAAGTGTCTGCTTGGAGGAAAACCTGTGACATGAATAAGTTTGAACAATTTCGAAAAATGTACAATGATGCGGGGGTCGGTATTTATGCCTTCAAACCCAGAAATACTTTTGCAAAAGACAATTCCGATGCGGATATCGAATGGGGTATGAAAGCAGGGAAGCTACTTGGGGCAAGTCATGTAACAGTAGAGCATCCAGGTGATGACACGCATACTATGCGTTTAGGTGCGCTTGCTAAAAAGAATGGAATTTATGTGGGGTACCATGGTCACGAGCAACAAACACCAACTTTATGGGATACGGCCTTGGAACAATCTGATTATAATGCCTTGAACCTTGATTTAGGACACTATGTTGCGGCAGGGAATTCTAAACCATTGGAGATTATCATTGCCAAACATAACCGTATGCAAAGCATGCATCTAAAAGATCGTCAAACTCCTGAAAATGCCAAAGGTAATCTGTCATGGGGGCAGGGCGATACTCCTATTGCGCCAGCCCTGCAATTGATGCGAAATAATAAGTATACACATCCTGGGACTATTGAATTGGAATACACCATACCTGAAGGGTCTAATGCCGTTGAAGAAGTTCAGAAATGCTTAGCGTTCTGTGAATTGGCGTTGAAATAATTATTTTAGGATAAGTAAAGATCAACCAAACCTTCGGGAGTGGTTACGTGAATCGTTTTGTTTTCTCGGTCCACTTTTTTGATTATATCATCATTGATAGGAATTAATAGCTGTTTATCTCCTTTCAAAATTTCAAAAAGCGCTTGAGAAGTGGTATCGTTTATACTTTGAATGGTCCCAATATCGCCATGAACATTATCTATAACGGTAAAACCTATCACTTCATGAAAGTAGAATTTGTTCCCATTTAACTCAGGTAAAAACGATAACGGAAGATAAAGTTCAGAACCCATAATCTTATCCGCATCATCTTCTGAATTAACTTCTTCAAAATCGATACGTAATAATTGAGACTTATGTAGTCTACATTTTTCAATAAAAAATGGAACCAGATTGTTGCGAAGCGCAACAAAAACTGATTCCATATTATCGTATAATTCGGGTTCATCGGTATCGATTTTCACAAGTACCTCACCCTTAAAACTATATTTAGAAACGATTTTGCCTAGGTAGAAACAGTCTTCCTTTCGCATCGTATCTTGGGTATCTTACTCTTCTTCAGAAGATGCTGCTGGCGCGGCCTCTTCTTCTTTAGCTTCCTCGGCTGCTGGAGCTTTTTCAGCTACTTCTTCAACTGCTGCCTCTACCACTTCTTCAGTAGCGGCTTCAGCAACTTCACCTTCCGCTTCCGCGGTTTCACCCTCAGCAACTTCTGGCAATTCAGCTTCTGCAGCTGCAATAGCACGTTTTTCGTTTACTTCTTTTTCAGCTTTTAAAGCAGCGGCTTTTGCATCAGCTTTAGCCTTATCCAATCCACTTACTTTTGCGGCAACAGCTTTTTCTTTTTCTTCTAACCAAGCATTGAATTTTTCTTCAACTTGCTCTTCGGTCAACGCTCCCTTGCGAAGTCCTCCTAAGAGGTGGTGCTTTAGTAAAACACCTTTGTAAGATAAGATAGCTTTCGCAGTATCAGTTGGCTGTGCTCCGTTCTGTAACCATTGTACAGAATTATCAACATTAACTTCAATCGTAGCCGGGTTGGTATTAGGGTTGTAGATTCCTAATTTTTCTAAGAATTTACCATCTCTTTTAGCACGTGCATCAGCTGCAACGATCCAATAAAATGGCTTTCCTTTTTTACCGTGTCTTTGTAATCTAATTTTAACTGGCATATCACATTAATTTGTAGGGTGCCCGACCCTGATTATTAATTCTAAACTTTCGCTTTTCTTTAAGCGGATGCAAATATAGCACTTCTATTTGAAGTTCCAACAACTTTTTTGAGTGAAAAATACGGGTTAAAAGGGCTGTTAAACATAGATTAAACCTTGTTAAAATTTATGATTGATGGATTTTCTTGCGTAACTTAGGGAAAAGCGAGAACGCTTTTTAAATGGAGCTTTGAAAAAAGCCCTGAATCTTAGAGAAATCCAGATGTGTGGGGCATCTGGATTTCTGTATCTTACCTTTGATGGATTACTCCCTTTCCGCAAGCTGGTCTTTTCCAGCTTCCAACTTCGATTTATGGGCAAGCACCAATTCTTGAATTTGTTTTAATATTTCAGGATGCTCTTGAGAAATGTCAAATTTTTCTGCAGCGTCATGGCTAAGATTATAAAGTATTGGAGTTTCATGTTCTTGACGTTCTCCCAATTCACCATAGGCCCCTTGTGTAACATAATGGACTTTAAAGTCTCCAAGGCGTGCTGCATAAATTTCTGTGCCTCTATAATAAAGTACGCTCTTTCTCGGACTTGGTTCATGACTTAATAAAGTCTCACTTAAATCCACGCCATCCACTACATGGTCATCTGGTATTTTTGCCCCGGCCAGACTACTAAAAGTTGTAAATAGGTCCATTGTTGAACCAAGATCCGTTATTAATCCTGGTTTTATATTTCCAGGTCCCCAAAAGATGCCGGGCTCTCGCATACCACCTTCCCAAGTAGTTCCTTTTCCTGCTCGAAGTAGACCTGCACTTCCACCGTTATTCTTAAAGGATAACCAAGGACCGTTATCAGAGGTAAAAACAACGATGGTGTTCTCTGCTAAACCTTCTTCTTCGAGAACAGTCAATATTTTGCCAACCCCATTATCAATTTCCTCAACAACGTCACCATATAATCCACGTTCACTCTTGCCATTAGCTTCCGCCGAAACAAATAAGGGAATGTGAGGCAAGTTATGTGCCAAGTACACAAAAAAGGGTTGGTCTTTGTTCTTTCTGATAAAAGAAACTGTTTCCTCAGAATAGCGTTTGGTGATGGAATGTTGATTAGCAGGACGTTCGATAATCTCGGTATTTCGAAACAAAGGCACATTGAAATGTTCTGTTTTTATAGAGTCATTGGGTTGTTGCCAATATTCCCAATACGGTAGCAATCCACCAATCATATCCATGTCGTTAGAGTAGGGAATACCAAAATAATAGTCAAAACCGTGGTTTGTGGGTAAATATTCCTCCTTATGCCCAAGATGCCACTTTCCGATAGCTGCGGTTTGATAGCCAACTGTTTTTAATTGTTCTGCTAGGGTGATTTCTGAAGCTGGTAAACCATTTTTAGAATCTGGGAAAAGCACCCGATGTTTATTGCTTGCCATGCCACTTCTTACAGGAAGTCTGCCTGTTAATAAAGCCGCCCTACTTGGTGTGCAGACACTGGCTCCTGAATAAAAATTTGTCCATTTTTGACCCTCAGTGGCCATCCGGTCCAAATTTGGTGTATTAATAGTGGGATTTCCGTATGAACTTAAATCCCCATATCCTAGGTCATCTGCGAAAATGATAACAAAATTTAGTGCTTTCTTTTCTTCATTTGAGATGTCGGGCGCCCCTCTTTCGTTCCCGCAACTAATGAAAAGTAAAGAGGACACAATTACAAATATACTGGACGCAAATCTCATCGATTGATAATTAGGTTTCCTTAAATATAGGGAATGTTCATAATACAAGTGAATTGGCAAATTAGAAGTTAATAACTCCTAACAACTCCCTTTTTTCAAACTGCCTGTTTTACGTATTTTTATCGGTACTTTTTGAAACTCATTTTTCCGCAACTGTACAACAGATTCTCACCTTTTTGGTGAATAGAAAACAAATTGAATGTATTTAATCTTTGACACTGAAACCACAGGCCTGCCAAAAAACTGGAACGCCCCAATTACCGATACCGACAACTGGCCGCGTTGTATTCAAATCGCCTGGCAGTTGCATGATGCAATGGGTAATGTGGTGGAGCATCAAGATTATTTAGTGCAGCCTGAGGGCTTTAATATTCCCTATGATGCTGAAAAGATCCACGGTATTTCTACGGAATTGGCAGCTCAAAATGGGGTTCCTTTAGCTGAAGTTTTAGAGAAGTTCAAAGCGGCAATGTCAAAGACGAAGTTCATTGTCGGTCAGAATGTTGGCTTTGATTTGAATATCATGGGAGCAGAGTTTCACAGGTTAGGTGTTGAAAATCCGTTACAGGAGCTTCCTGTTTTAGATACGTGTACGGAGGAAACGGCTATCCTTTGTCAAATTCCCGGAGGTCGTGGTGGAAAGTTCAAGCTTCCTACTTTGACGGAATTGCATCAATACCTTTTCGGAGAACCATTTGGCGAGGCGCATAATGCGACTGCCGATGTTGAAGCAACGACACGTTGTTTTTTGGAGCTTATCCGTAGAAAGCATTATTCCCTTGAAAAATTAGATGTCCAACCTGATTATTTTGAGAATTTCTCGGAGGCAAATCCGCAGACGATTGAATTAATCGGATTAAAACATATCAATCTCAAAAAAGCATCCAAAAAAATTGCCGATGCACTTTGGGAGAAAGATACAAGTGTTGCATCCGAAGAAGAAATTACGGCGAATATTCAATCACTTGAAGATGCCTCTTTTGCTCATTTGCATAACCATTCGCAGTTTTCTGTTCTGCAATCCACCATTTCTTTAAAAGATTTGGTGAAATCAGCTGCAGATGCCAAAATGCCGGCTGTTGCGATTACCGACCATGCGAACATGATGGGGGCATTTCATTTTGTGAAAGCCGTTAAGGCAAATAATGCTGGCGTTAAGGAGCGAAATGCAGAAGCTATTGAAAAAGGGGAGTTACCAACGGAGACGGAAATCAAACCTATCATAGGCTGTGAATTTTTCGTTTGTGATGACCATACAAATAAGAATGTAAAAGACTACGGATATCAGATTGTGCTTTTAGCGAAGAACAAAAAGGGCTATCACAATCTGGCGAAAATGTCTTCCATCGCTTATACTGATGGATTTTACTATGTCCCACGTATCGACCGAAAGGTAATTGAGCAATACAAAGAAGACATCATTGTACTTACCGGAAATTTATATGGAGAGGTGCCAGGAAAGATTCTAAATGTGGGTGAAAAACAGGCGGAGGAAGCCTTAGTTTGGTGGAAAGAACAATTTGGAGATGATTTGTATGTCGAAATCATGCGTCACGGACAAGAAGATGAAGACCGTGTAAACCAAGTTTTGATTCCGATGGCTAAAAAGCACCAAGTCAAAATGGTGGCGAGCAATAACACCTATTATTGTGCAAAGGAAGATGCCGATGCGCACGATATTTTGTTGTGTGTGAAGGATGGTGAAAAGCAGGCTACACCTATAGGAAGAGGTCGTGGTTACCGTTACGGATTGCCGAATCAAGAGTACTATTTCAAGTCACAAGACGAGATGAAGGAGTTGTTTAAAGACCTTCCGGAATCTATTTTAAATGTTCAAGATGTTCTCGATAAAGTTGAGCCTTATGACCTAGCTCGGGATGTATTGTTGCCCAAATTTGATATTCCAGAGGAATTCAAAGTTGCTGAAGATGTAGTTGATGGAGGCAATCGAGGTGAAAACGCCTATTTACGTCATATTACTTATGAGGGTGCCAAAAAAAGGTATGAAGAAATTACTTCTGAAATCAAAGAACGAATTGATTTTGAGTTAGATACTATAAAGAACTCAGGGTATCCTGGGTATTTTTTGATTACTGAGGATTTCATTCGTGAAGCCCGAAATATGGATGTTTCCGTAGGGCCGGGTAGGGGTTCTGCCGCAGGTTCTGTGGTAGCCTATTGTTTGTGGATTACGAATATTGACCCCTTAAAATATAATCTTCTTTTTGAGCGATTTTTAAATCCAGAACGAGTGTCGATGCCGGATATTGATATTGATTTTGATGATGAAGGTCGCGGTCGTGTGATGGACTATGTAATTGAAAAATATGGGTCTAATCAAGTAGCTCAGATTATTACTTACGGAACGATGGCTGCAAAATCATCGATTCGTGATACGGCGCGGGTATTAGATTTACCCCTTGGTGATTCTGATAGAATTGCCAAGTTGATTCCCACCATGTCAAAATTGAATAAGATTTTTGGCAAGTCGGATGCAGAACTTAAAAAGCAATTCCGAGCGGATGATTATGACAAAGTAAATCAACTCTTAAATATTGCGGAAGGTGATGATTTAGAAGGGCAAACCTTAACCATGGCTCGAACGCTTGAAGGTTCTGTTCGAAATACGGGTATTCATGCCTGTGGGGTGATTATTACTCCTGATGATATCACCAACTTTGTTCCTGTTGCTACTGCAAAGGATTCCGATTTATATGTAACCCAATTTGATAACTCCGTTGTTGAAAGTGCGGGCTTATTGAAGATGGATTTCTTGGGATTAAAAACTTTGACCTTAATTAAAGACACGGTCAAAATCGTAAAAGCCAAACATGGCATTGAATTGGTGCCAGATGATTTTCCGTTGGATGATGAGAAGACCTATGAGCTTTTCCAAAGAGGAGATACCGTAGGGATATTCCAATATGAATCTCCAGGGATGCAAAAACATATGAAGGATTTAAAACCTTCGGTTTTTGATGATTTGATTGCTATGAATGCCTTGTACCGTCCTGGTCCGATGGAATATATTCCAAGTTTTATCCGAAGAAAGCACGGTGATGAAGAGATAGCCTATGACCTTCCGGATATGGAAGAATATTTGAAGGAAACCTATGGTATTACGGTTTATCAGGAGCAAGTAATGCTACTTTCGCAAAAATTGGCCGGTTTTTCTAAAGGTGAAGCTGATGTACTTCGAAAAGCCATGGGAAAAAAGATTTTTGCTGTACTGGCAAAGATGAAACCCAAGTTCTTAGAAGGAGGTGAAGCGAATGGACATCCCACCGAAACTTTAGAAAAAATCTGGAAAGATTGGGAAGCGTTTGCCGCATATGCCTTCAATAAAAGTCACTCTACATGTTATGCCTATATCGCTTATCAAACTGCGTATTTGAAAGCACATTACCCTGCTGAGTATATGGCGGCAGTACTGAGCAATAATATGAATGACATCAAACAGGTTACGTTCTTTATGGAAGAATGTAAACGTATGGGACTTGAGGTTTTAGGTCCTGATGTGAATGAATCCTATTACAAGTTTGCGGTAAACAAAAGGGGAGCAGTTCGCTTCGGAATGGGGGCCATTAAGGGGGTTGGCCGTTCGGCAGTGGAAACTATTGTTGAACACCGTAAAAAGGATGGAAATTTTGCCTCAGTCTTTGATTTGGCAAAGAGAATCGATTTGCGTTCGGCGAACAAAAAAGCATTTGAGAATTTAGCAGTTGCTGGTGGTTTTGATTCTTTAGGAACCACGCACCGTGCACAATACTTCCATACCGAAGGCGATAGTATTACTTTCTTGGAAAAGGTGATTAAATCTGCTGCAAAATATCAGGAGAATAAAAATTCTTCCCAAATGGATATGTTTGGAGGCATTAGTGAAGCCCAGATTCCTGAACCTGAAGTTCCACCTTGTGAGGAGTGGGGTACAATGGAAAAACTCCGAAGAGAAAAAGAGGTGGTGGGGATCTATATTTCAGGACATCCATTGGATGATTTTAAAACGGAAATCAAAGCTTTTTGTAATGCCAGTATTTCACACGTCAATGAAATGGAAAACTATGTCAATCGTGAACTGACTCTGGCCGGAGTAATTACTGATGTGCAACATCGTATTTCAAAAAACGGGAAAGGTTGGGCAGCTTTTACAATGGAAGATTATACGGATTCCTATGAATTCCGAATTTTCGGGGAAGAGTATTTGAAGTTCCGCCATTTTTTGATGATAAACTCTTTCGCCTATGTCAAAATATTTATAAAGGATGGATGGGTGAATCGTGATACGGGCAAAAAAGGCGACCCACGAATGCAATTCAATAGTTTTATGTTGCTGCAAGAGGTAATGGAAGCATATGCTAAAAAATTAACTATAAAACTGGATATTAATAATTTACAAGAAGAAAGAGTGCGCCAATTGAAAGATACCCTAGTTAGCCATAAAGGGAATCATAACTTGAACTTCATCGTTTACGAGATGGAAGAAAAGATAAAAGTCAATCTGTCAAGCAGAAAACAAAAGGTTCAGATTTCCAGTGAATTATTACATCAGTTGGAGGAGGATGAGGTACATTACAAATTGAACTAAACAGGGTGAAACATCAATAAATTCCCCTGATGGCGCAATAGTCAAAAGGAATAATACGTTAGTAAGGAAACAGCGTAATATTTGACTAACTTTGCGTAATATTAAAACAAAACAAAATGGCATTAGAAATAACAGATGCGACTTTTGACGAAGTAGTATTGAAAAGTGATAAACCCGTAGTAGTGGATTTTTGGGCAGCATGGTGCGGACCATGTAGAATGGTAGGACCAATCATCGACGAGGTGAGCACTGAATATGAAGGAAAAGCTGTTGTTGGTAAGGTTGATGTTGACGCTAACCAAGAATTCGCAGCTAAATATGGCGTACGAAATATACCAACAGTGTTGGTATTTAAAGGTGGCGAAATTGTAAGCAGGCAAGTAGGAGTATCTCCTAAAAAAGTTTACACTGACGCAATCGACGCTCTATTGTAGTAACTAATAGAATTGATATGAAAAGGTTCGGCATTTGCTGAACCTTTTTTGTTTTATCTTAGTTGTATGAATCTGCAATCTGAATTAAATAAAGCCTCCCTTTTTCAAAACTTAGAGTTGTTGGCGAATCAGGTTGTAGAAGGATTTATAAGTGGAATTCATAAAAGTCCCTTTCATGGTTTCTCAGCAGAATTTGCCGAACACAAAATCTACAATACAGGTGAAAGCACGAAACATATTGATTGGAAGCTTTTTGCCAAAACAGATAAACTTTATACCAAGCGATATGAAGAGGAGACGAATCTAAGATGTCATATGATATTGGATAGTTCCGCTTCTATGTATTATCCAGAAGTAAAAAACCTTGAGTTAGGCGATTTGAACAAAGTAGGCTTCGGTGTATTGGCGATTGCTGCCTTGATGAATATGTTGAAACGTCAACGTGATGCGGTTGGTTTGAGCGTTTTTTCAGATGGTTACAACTTTTATGCTCCAGAAAAGGGAAGCGAACGACATCATCAAATGCTCTTGGCCAAACTAAGTGAGATTAGTTTAGATACTAAGCCAGCCCAGAAAACTGAAACGTATACCTATCTGCACTTGATTGCCGAAAAGATAAAGCGAAGGAGTTTGATTTTTCTTTTTACCGATATGTTTCAAACTTCAACAGATGATGAAAAGTTGTTTGATGCACTACGGCATTTAAAGTACAATAAGCACGAGGTAGTTTTATTTCATTTATTGGATAAAGAAAAGGAGCAGCACTTTGATTTTGAAAATACACCCAAACGTTTTTTAGATCTTGAAACAGGGGAGCATATTGATTTGTATTCCGAGAATATCAAAGACGCTTACAAGGAAAGCGTCAGTGCCTATTTTGAGGAGCTAAAATTGAAATGTGCTCAATACAGAATCAAGTATGTTGATGTAGATGTTCGAGGGGATTTCTCAAAGGTTCTGAACACCTATCTTGTTGAGCGTCAAAAATTTCTTTGACTTGCCTTTAATTTTGATAGAAATAGTTTGTGCAATAGAAATAACGATTTATATTTGCACTCGCTTTACAAAAGCAATTTGAACAAGATTTGAATCCCGCTGTAGCAGGAGTCTTTTAAAAGATAAAATCATTGGTCTGGTAGTTCAGTTGGTTAGAATACCTGCCTGTCACGCAGGGGGTCGCGGGTTCGAGTCCCGTCCAGACCGCAAATTAGAAGGCCCTTCGGTAAAATGAAGGGCTTTTTTATAGCCAATGATTAGTGTCTATGGCGATTAGCTACTTTTTTATCTTACGGCTGAATCTTTACACTAAACTCGATAAAGTCATTATTTCCAAAACCAGCTTGAATAGCTGTTATCTTAATTAGTCCTTTTTTACCATAGTTGTCTACAAATTCAATAACATCGTCTACGGTAAGATTAGTAATTTTTTGGTTAGTAGATTTGTCGATTCCATCTAGGTCACTTGCCAAAGCGATTCCATCAAAATCTGTAGTGCTCTTCCCAGACTTTGCAAAAAACATTTCATTTAAAGTTTCTTCGGCCATGTCTTCTTCGGTATCTGCAGGCTTTAGACCTTCAACGTCAAAACCAAAAGAGGCATCATAAGCTTTGGTCGATGCGAAGGAAGCATCATCATTTGCGGAGCTTCCTGATGCACCGCAGTAGTAACCAAAGTCCCAAAATGCGCGAAATTCCGGACCTTGATTAATTTTATAAACGGTTTCGTTTAACAAAGAAAAGAAGCTCTCGGTTTTACCAAATTGGTCGGGAGCGAAAAGTTTAATGCCTTCAAATTTTCGAACTGTTGCAAAAGGATTAGTACCCGCCCCAACTTTAACAGTAATGGTTCCTACTCCTAGAGCTATACGTTTAGTAGGGTCTCTAAAATCTCCTTTCCCTTTGGTTGTCCAAAAGCTATAGACGATTAGACCGTTTGTAACATCTGGTACAGGCAGTTCGAATGTAAAATCAATTTCCTTTTTATTTGCTCCATCCAAGTCAATAGACCCATCCGCTTTTAGTACTTTGGTTAAATCAGTATCTCCTAAATCAAAATCGTTAAATGGCATATCACCTGTGCCAGCTATGTTTTGAGTGATATATAAACGCCGTTGTGTCGTTGTTGAGCTAGTAAAAATGACTCTAGCTCGAACTCTTGAGCCGACTTCTCCGTTCGCTTCTGAAATAAGTATATTTTTACTCGGGTCTGATTCATTAAAAATGAGGGTTGCAACTTCATCGGTGCCATCCATATTCTCCATCCCATCTTGACCTGTATCTTGTGGGGTTTCAAATATCGACCCTTCATCTGCGCTGCAAGCTGTTATAAAGAAGGTTAATGCTACTATAATAAAGCTGAAATTCAGACTATTTTGCATATGCTTTTTCATGTTGCTTTTATTTGTAGGTTGTCTTAAAATTTTGAAAAAGAAAGTTTTTTCCTACATATAACTAAAAAAACTGTATTTAAGTATTTCAGGATGATAAAAAAGAGCAGGGTATTAAAACTATTAATGCTAGTACTACTAAGATTTGAGTTTTTCAGAAAGCACCGTCTTCATATAATCGATATTTGACAAAGCCTTTTTGGTAAAGTCAAACAAGCTCAAGCAGCGGTCTAAATTCTGATTTTCGTAGGCGACTTTATAATAGATGTTGCCATTGAGGTAATCGGTGAGTGCTCTTATACCATGTAGAAAAGGCATTAGTAGTACCCCATAGGGAAGTGCTTTGATTTCTTCAAGGTTTAAAAAAGAATCATTCGATGCCAGTCCATCAACAAAAGCTTCAAAGAGCTTTTTTTCAAAAGTGATTTTGCCGTGTTCTTTCTCATCTTCTGGAGCAGTATTTACTATAGTCCGTATAGCATCCCCAAAGTCAAAATGAAAGTATCCCGTCATTAAAGTGTCCAAATCAATAAGGCATAGGGACCTTTTTGTTTCCTTGGAAAAGAGAATGTTGTTCAGTTTGGTGTCGTTATGACAAACTCGCTTAGGTAATTGCTCATTGTGCATAGATGTTAGCTTCACAAGCATATCCTGCGAGAAAAGAATAGCATCGCTAGCTAGTTCTTTTTTTTTATCTGATGCTCTTGCCAATGCCGCAAGAAATTGCATTTTACGAAGTTTCAAGTCGTGAAATTTTGGAATGGTATCTACATAAGACTCAATGGGCTCATTGGCCAGTAGTGTATGAAACTTTCCTATGATTCTGCCTGCTTCAAATGCGATTTCCGCCTCTGTGGTGGTATCATAAGTAGTGCTATTGGCTATATAGGTCATAACACGCCAATAACCGGATTTATGAGAAGCATATGCTTTGCCGGATAAAGCGGGTATTAATTTGATCTGATTATAACCTCCTCCTTTTAAATATTTGAATGCCCTATTTATATTCATCATAAGGCCTTCAATATTCTCGAAAATATTATGATTAATACGTTGCAGAATAAATAATGGCTCTTCTTCATTACATACCAAAAAGGTATCATTGATGTAACCCGCTGTTATGGATTTAAAGGAATAATCATTTTGGGCAATCTTAAATTCTTTTAGGATTGCTCTAAGCCCATCTTCGGAATAGTTTCCCAATTCTACGGCCATAGAGGCGAGATATATTGATTTTGTTCCGTCTTATCCTTTAAGTTTTTCATCGCTTTTTCTTTGTCGCTTGCATATGTGACCCCAAACCATTCACCACCAGAGGGAACCAGTTTCACGCTTGCTTCTCCTGCTTGTAGCATTTCTTGAATGGTAATCGGCAAATAGAGTTCGCTATTAGCGATGCGATCTTCATCCTTCAGAAAAATACGGAATTCAGATTCAATTTTATCAAAAATGGAAGGTTTGCAAACCCAAAAGTTCATACTTACTTGCTCGTTTCCAGAATACTTATTTCCTGAATGATGATCGATGACACTATCATCTTGTTGTTCTAATTCGAGTCGTTCCTCAACCGAAGTTAAATCATCGCCTTCGACCATACAGACTCCACGAGAAACTGAACCATATTCAGAAAGTGTATCTTTTAAGGTATACCCGAGCAAAGCATAGGTATTGTCATTTGGATGCTTTTGCATAAATTTTGCTGCATTTGCATAAGCAGATTGACCATAAAAGTCATCTGCATTAATAACCGCAAACGGGCCATTAATAACACTTCTGGCCGTCCATACGGCATGTGCAGTACCCCAAGGCTTTTTGCGCTCCCCGTTGAAAGTAACTCCGTCGGGTAGATCTGTTTTTTCTTGGGCTAGCACATCCAATTTGATATTTTGAGGTAACCGACCACTTAAATGGTCTTTGAGAAAATCAACATTTTCCTTTTTTGTAATGACTACGATATGATCAAAGTCGTTTTTGATAGCATCATACATCGCGAATTCCATCAGAAATTCCCCGGCTGGGCCTAAATCGTCAAATTGTTTTAGTTTTCCGTATCGGCTTCCACTACCAGCGGCCATTAAAAGTAAGGTCATGTATTTGTTGTTTTAAGCGACAAAAATAGGAGTTTGGATTTGATAAGAAAATTGATTTTTGTGAAATCTAGAGGAGTTTCATCGCGATGGGATCCCAATTCACGGGCTGTTTTTTATAATAGCTTTCATTGGCTAAAAGTGCTGCACCAGCTGCTCGAAGTCCGAAAGTTGGGTCTTGGACAATGTTTCCTTTTCCTCGGATGGCCTGAAAGAAATTATAAAAGTGGTCATAATGGCCACCCGTATAATCATTTGGTGCTTCCCATGTAGTTTTACCAAGATTTAAGCTAGAAGCCCTCGTCTCGAGATTTTGGGCTGCATAACCTTCCTTGATTTTTTGTTGAGTAGCTTCAGTGTAGGCAATCATTGAATACCCTCCAGGTATCATTCCTAGTTTTGAGCGTGTCAATCTCACAGAGTTTTGCCCCACTTCCATCTCACCTTCGGTGCCGATAAGTTTGAAACCGCCACCACCGCCAGAGCCAGCAATAAAATTGATTCTAAAGACAGCATTGAATGCGGCATGGGTATCGGTCTTTGGATAGTCGTATAATGTAATGCTCACATCAGGAACATCGCGGCCATCATTCCAATAGCGAAGTCCACCGGTGGCCAAGGCTCTGTTTGGCCCGTTAGAACTAATCACATGGTTTAAAGTTGAAAAGGCGTGAACAAATAAATCGCCGGCAACTCCAGTGCCATAATCCTTATAATTACGCCACCTAAAAAAGCGTTTGAGGTCATAGGGAGTTTTTGGAGCACTCCCTAAGAACGTGTCAAAATCAATAGTGTCAGGACTGGCATCTGGTGGAATGGGATATTGCCATGCACCTTCAGCAGAGTAACGGTCATTGTACATATCTAGCATAACCAAGTCACCAATGGCACCGTCTTCATACAACTGTTTTGCCTTTTCGTTACCTAAAGAGGACATGCCTTGACTACCTATTTGGCATAGTTTTCCTGAAGATTTTTGCGCCTTTATGATTTCTTGACCTTCTTGCCATTTTTGGACCATTGGCTTTTCGCAGTATACATGTTTGCCAGCTTTTAAGGCGTCAACGGTTATCTTTTTGTGCCAGTGGTCAGGTGTGGCCACAATTACCGCGTCGATGTCTTTTCGATCCAATAGCTCACGATAATCTCTGGTAGTAAACAAGTCATTGCCCCAAAGTTCGTTGGCTCGGTCTAATCTTCCATTATACAAATCACAAACGGCAACCAGTTTGACCCCCGCTACTTTTAAGGCGGCTGTTGTATCATAGATTCCCTGTATACCTGACCCTATCAACCCCAGATTAATCTGGTCGTTAGTAGAGAAATTCAGAAACTCATAGTTTTTGCTTAGAGTTACTTTTTGTTCATAATCTGCAGCAAGAACCATTGGGGCCGAAGTCATTGCCGCTGATCCCAATGCTGCTTTTTTAAGGAATGACCTACGCGAAGTATTTTTTTTCATTTTAACAAAGTCTAAGTTTACGGTCTATTTTTAAAAGTAATGAATTCTTTAGCTTCTATTGCGATGTTCAAAAATTTTAAGGAATAACATGGTAGACATTTTTTGAGCTCTGTTTTTGGCGACCCATGCGATCTCACCTTCGAAAAGTTCATCAATGGTTTCAAACCAAAGGTTTAGCCATAAACCGAATTGTTCTGAGCTTACTGAATTGTTTGTTTTATCATCTACTTCCTGATGCACTGTGACAGGATTGCCATGGTATTTCCGTTTTAGGAAAAGTTGTGTTTCCCAGAAATCGGTTAGGAGTTCGAAATGGGCCTCCCAATCGGTGATTATCTGATTGAAAATAGGACCTAGAATATCGTGTTTTCGCACTTTTTGGTAGAAAGTGACCACTAGGCTTTTCACATCTTTTCTATTGGAAATATCAGCTTTGGTCTTCATCCTATGAAATTAGTGAAATTTTGAATGGCCGAGTATGAAAGAGGGATTAATCAATGACCGAAAACTAATACTAATAAAGCTTTTTCACTATGTTTTTGTGTCGTAATTTTGTTTAAAATTCGATATGAATTTACCTAAGACTTCCCAGAGAAGAGTAGTGATTATAGGCGGTGGGTTTGGTGGCATTTCCTTAGCAAAAAAGCTTAAAGATTTAGATTTTCAAGTAGTACTTATTGACCGACATAATTATCATACATTTCAACCCTTATTGTATCAAGTTTCTACCAGTGGTTTAGAACCAGATTCTATTGCGTATCCCATTCGAAAAGTTTTAAAGCGATTAAAGAATTTTCATTTCCGATTGGCATCCGTAGAAAAGATAAATCCCGATACCAAAGAGATAAAAACCAACATAGGTGAATTGACCTATGATTATTTGGTTTTGGCTACGGGAACTAAGACGAATTTCTTTGGAAATGCTAATATTGAGAAGCATGCCATGCCCATGAAGACCGTTCCTCAAGCATTGAACATACGAAGCTTGATGCTACAAAACTTTGAAAAAGCGGATGACTCGAAGAATGAAGAAGAGCGAAAAGCGTTACTCACTTTTTGTATCGTAGGCGCAGGACCGACGGGAGTAGAACTAGCAGGCGCATTTGCCGAATTGAAACGGAATGTGTTTCCTAAAGACTACAGACATCTGAATGTGGATGAAATGGAGATCCATCTTTTTGAAGGAGGGCCAAGAATATTGGGGCCGATGAGTGAGCATGCTTCTGAAAAGTCTAATCAAGTTTTGAAAAGATTAGGCGTGAAGGTTCACCTAAATACTATAGTTGCCGATTATGATGGCAACCTATTGACAAAAGCAAATGGTGAGACCTTGAAAACCAAAAATTTAATTTGGGCAGCTGGAGTAACTGGAGCTTCAATAGCTGGATTTGAAACTACAAAACTTGTAGAGCGATTAAACCGTTACAAGGTTAACCGATTTAACCAAGTGGAAGGATGCAATGATGTTTTTGCTATAGGTGATATTGCTTATATGGTAACAGATGCTTTTCCTCACGGACACCCTCAAGTTGCACAACCCGCCATTCAACAAGGAGAACACTTAGCAAAGAATTTGAATCTGCTTTTTCAGGAAAAACCAATGAAACCTTTTACCTATTTTGATAAAGGTACCCTTGCTACAATAGGCCGAAATAGAGCCGTGGCCGATTTAGGAAAACTAAAGTTTAGCGGTTTTTTTGCTTGGTTCATTTGGATGTTCGTTCACTTAATGGCCTTAGTAGGATTTCGAAATAAAGTGGTAGTCTTCTTCAATTGGGCCTACAATTATATCAACTATGATAAGGCCGCACGCCTTATCGTTCGACCATTTAAACATAAAATATAGGCAATTGAGAAAGTATTAAAAATACCTTTGCTATATTTGTAACGTTGTGTTGTGACCCAAAACCTATGTCTAGGTTAGGGCCAATGAAAGGCTTTCCAAATTGGAAGGCTTTTTTTTATGAAGAGGGAGTAAAGGATTTTGAAAAGTTCTAAGCGGAATCCCGAAGGTTGTTTTCTTTTGTGGAGCTCTTAACTTTTTTCAAATTTGGCGTCTCATTCGATTCTTCTCTGAGTTTTTGCTCTTGCAAGCTTTGCCATTCCTTTCTCGCTTTTGCAGCTTTTATCTGCTCTCGCGTTCGGTTCATTTTAGTTAGTTAATGGTTTAGTCTTCGCCAATGTAAAGTAGATAGGTTATTATGTAAAGATTATTCGATGATAGGTTAATGGCAACGTTAAAATGCACTTTTTTTGGTCAAATCACCCTTTGTTTTTATAACTATTGGCGCATAATTATTGTAAATTTATTCTAGAATAAAAGCGAAATCTTTTTATGCCACTATACCATAAGTTAGGAAAAATCCCACAGAAAAGACATACAATTTTCAAAAAAGAGGATGGTACACTCCATTACGAGCAGTTATTTGGTACAATTGGTTTTGATGGTATGTCATCACTCATGTATCATTTGCATCGACCAACACAAGTAAAGGAGGTTGGTAAATCTTTAGATGTTACCCCAAGAGCTGCCGTTGAGCACAACATAAAGTCGCGACTTTTAAAAGGTTTGGAAATCAAAGCTCAAGATGATTATTTAGTTAGTAGAAAGACGATTTTGTTCAACTCGGATGTTCATGTTGGTTTAGCTGCTCCAAGAAAATCAATGACTGATTATTTCTACAAGAACACCGATGCAGATGAACTCTTATTTATTCATAAAGGTTCTGGAACTCTAAAAACGATGCTTGGGGAAATTCCTTTTGAGTATGGAGATTATTTGGTGATTCCTCGAGGGATGATTTATCAGATATCATTTGATTCAGAGGATAATCGCTTGTTAATGACGGAAAGTTATCATCCCATTTATACTCCGAAAAGATACCGAAATTGGTTCGGACAACATTTGGAACATTCACCTTTTTGCGAGCGTGATTTTAAACTTCCTCAGAACTTGCAAACCCATGATGAAAAGGGTGAGTTTTTAATGAAGGTGAAGAAGCAAGGTCAGTTGCATCATATGATTTATGCAACGCATCCTTTTGATGTAGTGGGTTGGGATGGCTATAATTTTCCCTACGGATTTTCTATTCATAATTTTGAACCCATTACAGGACGTGTGCACCAACCACCCCCAGTACATCAAACTTTTGAAACTAGTGCTTTTGTAGTATGCTCTTTTTGTCCACGATTGTATGATTACCATCCACAGTCGATACCTGCACCGTACAATCATTCGAACATAGATTCTGATGAGGTGTTGTATTATGTAGATGGAGATTTTATGAGCAGAAAAGGGATTGACGAAGGATATATATCGCTACACCCTGCCGGAATTCCACATGGTCCTCACCCTGGTACCTATGAAGCCAGTATTGGCAAAAAAGGTACGGAAGAATTGGCAGTGATGATTGATACTTTTAAACCATTAAAACTTACCCAAGCTGCTATGGATATTGATGACGGAAAGTATTACCAGTCTTGGTTGGAGTAATTTCGCTGTCACATCGAGCGGAGTCGAGATGCAATTTTAAGAAGTTTAATGACTTTAAATTTGATGTATCACAAAATGAATCAAACTTGCAGCTAACTTCGCAGTTTGATGGTCTCTATCATATTTCGGATTCATTTCAGCGATATCTAAACTAATCAATTTTTTAGAATCAATTATCATTTGCATTGTTTCCAAGACGATATCAGGTGAAAAACCCATGGGTGATGGAGCGCTCACTCCTGAAGCGTATGCAGAGGAAAATCCGTCGAGGTCTATGGTCACATAAATATGGTCTACTTCTCGAATAAAATCCAAAACGACTTGAACCACCTGTTTCGCATAATGTGTTTTAAAAGTGTTGTTCTCGATATAGCTTACCCCTAAATCAGATGCCATTTTAAATAACGTTTTGTCATTGGCATCTTTTCTAATGCCTAAACAGAGGTAGTTAAACGGTGTACTATCTTTTTTACAGTCTTCGGCTATTTGGAAAAAAGGTGTTCCAGAATTGTTGCCATTTTTATTGGTTCGTAAGTCAAAATGCGCATCGAAATTAATGATGCCAATGGTTTCGTTATTTTCTAGATGATTTTTTATGCCGTTGTAATGCCCGTAAGCGATATCGTGACCGCCTCCTAACAAGACTGGAAATGAGTCTTGTTGCAAGAGTTGAACAACTTTTTCAGCAAGGTGGGTTTGAATATTTTCAAGCTTACCATCAATACATTCTAATGTTCCGGCATCAACAAGTGAAGTACTTTTTTCTAGATGATTGGGTAGTTTGGCAAGAGCTTTGCGAATCGCTTGTGGTCCGTCAAAGGCTCCAACCCTTCCTTGATTTCGTTTCACCCCTTCATCACAAGCATAGCTCAAAAGTGTAAAGCTCTTTTTTGATTTCTTTGGAAGTGATTCCCGCTCTATATTGATGCATTGCACCTTTTCATGTAAATAGAGTTTCTTGCCTGACTTTCGCCCAGACCAAAATTCAGGATTTGTTTCAAGATATCTATTCATACATCAATCGAATAAATTGCTTAACAATTCATCTTCCACTAAGTTAGGCAATGTAACTTTCAATTCAGGCGTGCGTGCCATTTCTCTTTTGATGGCGAAAAGTGCTTCATCATTTCTGGCCCAACTTCTTCTTGAAATTCCATTATTCACGTCGTAAAACAACATGTTTTTTAATCGTTTTGAAGCTTCCTCTGAACCATCAAGCACCATTCCGAAGCCGCCATTCATGACTTCACCCCAACCAACTCCGCCACCATTATGAATGGAAACCCAAGTTGCTCCTCGAAAGCTATCACCGATTACATTATGTATGGCCATGTCGGCGGTAAATTTACTCCCGTCGTAAATATTACTGGTTTCCCGGAAGGGAGAATCCGTTCCACTAACATCATGATGGTCTCTTCCTAAAACAATGGGAGCGGATAGTTCTCCAGATTCAATAGCTTGATTAAAAGCCTCAGCAATTTTCGCTCTTCCTTCAGCATCAGCATAAAGGATTCTTGCCTGAGAGCCAACCACCAATTTATTATTTTCGGCTTCTCGAATCCAAGTGATATTGTCTTGCATTTGTTGCTGAATTTCTGTTGGAGCAGTGTCTTTTATTTCTTCCATAACTCTGAGTGCAATTGCATCTGTTGTTCTTAAATCCTCAGGTTTTGCAGAAGTACATACCCAGCGAAAAGGACCAAAACCATAATCAAAACACATGGGGCCTAAAATATCTTGAACATACGAAGGATACTTAAAATCGATATTATTTTCAGCCATCACATTTGCGCCGGCACGAGATGCTTCAAGAAGGAATGCGTTCCCGTAGTCAAAGAAATAGGTTCCCTTTGCGGTATGCGAATTAATTGCAGCGGCATGTCTTCGTAAGGTCTCTTGAATTTTGACTTTGAACTCCTCAGGATTTTTACTCATCAATTGGTTCGATGCTTCAAAAGATAATCCAACAGGATAATAACCTCCTGCCCATGGATTATGTAACGAAGTTTGGTCAGAACCTAAATGAATAAAAATGTTTTCGGAATCAAATCGCTCCCATACATCAACCACGTTCCCTATAAAAGCTAAGGACACTACTTCCTTGTTTAGAATTGCTTTTTTGGTGCGCGATACCAATCCATCTAAATCATGTAGTAATTCATCAACCCAACCTTGTTCGTGTCTCTTTTTCGCTGCCGCAGGATTTACCTCTGCGCAGATGGTAATGCATCCAGCAATATTTCCTGCTTTGGGTTGGGCGCCGCTCATGCCTCCTAACCCTGCAGTAAGGAATAATTTTCCTGCGGGATTTTCATTCGTTTTAAAAACCTTTCGAAAAGCATTCATCACAGTAATTGCTGTTCCGTGAACAATACCTTGCGGACCAATATACATATATGAACCAGCGGTCATTTGACCGTATTGGGTAACACCAATGGCATTATATTTTTCCCAATCATCAGGTTTTGAATAGTTGGGAATCATCATTCCGTTAGTGACCACAACCCTCGGCGCCTCCTTCGAAGAAGGAAACAATCCCATCGGATGTCCTGAATAGATATGAAGAGTTTGCTCTTCGGTCATAGTAGCCAAATACTGCATCGTCACAAGATATTGCGCCCAATTTTGAAAAACGGCACCGTTTCCTCCATAGGTGATTAATTCTTCGGGATGTTGTGCAACTGCCGGATCCAAGTTGTTTTGAATCATAAGCATAATGCTCGCTGCTTTAATAGTCTTTGCGGGATAGTCTTGAATAGGTCTCGCGTATAAGTCATAGTCAGGCTTGAACCGATGCATATAAATCCGACCATAAGTTCTTAGTTCTACTGCAAATTCCTTTGACAGCTCATCATGCCAATCTTTTGGAAAATACCGAAGGGCATTTCGGATTGATAATTTCTTCTCATCCAAAGACAAAATATCTTTTCGTTTGGGAGCGTGATTTGCATCTAATCTGTATTCCTTTTTTGGAGGAAGTTTCTCAGGAATACCCTGGAGTATTTGTGACTTGAAATCCATTTGTTAATGCTTGTGTTTATCAAAAACCAATTCCCCATTTTTCCAGACCATGCAGGGTTTGAAATTGCCTTGGTTGTATAGAATTTCTTGGTAGTTATTTGTATGAAAACCAATAAAATCGGCAGTATATCCTTCTGCAAGTTGTCCTCTATCTTTTAAGTTCAGAGCAGCTGCGGCACGGAAAGTTATTCCTGCTAAAACCTCCGCATTGGATAGTTTTTCAAAAGTTCCCAAAATGGATGCCTGGGTCAATAAATCCCCCATAGGTGCGGAACCAGGGTTATGATCGCTGGCAATAGCTAGTGTCCCGCCTGCATTGAGAATCTTACGTGCGGGCGTGAAATCACAGCCCAACCCAATGGAAGCTCCTGGTAGGGCTGTGGCGATGACACTGCTATTCGCTATAAGTTTGACTTCTTTTGGAGTACTTGCTTCCAAATGGTCCGCACTTACGGCATCAAAATCAATGGCAACCTGACTTCCGGAAGTTGAGAATTGGTCGGCATGGACCGTAATATCAAAGCCCATTTCTTTTGCTTTTTCGAAATAGGGCGTGATTTGCTCAGCAGAAAAGGCACTTTCTTCAACAAAGGCGTCGATGCGGTTTGCAAGTCCTTCCTCTTTTAAAATTGGAAATAGCTTCCCGCTTATTTCAGCTAAATATTGTTCGTGAGTCCCATCATAATCCTTTGGAAGCATATGTGCTGCCAAACAAGTCGAAATCAAATCAGCTGAAACAACTGCATTCGTTTCTTTGATAGCTTGGAGCATTTTTAGTTCTTCGTCCACCGATAATCCATAACCACTTTTTACTTCTATAGTAGTCACCCCATTTTTCAAATGACGATTGGCCAATTTTGTGGTTCGTTTTATCAATGCTTCTTTAGATGCTTTTCTGGTTTGGGTGACTGTATCCCAAATGCCACCGCCTGCTTTTGCAATTTCCAGATAGGATTTACCTCCATTTCGCATTGCATAATCTCTGGCACGAGAACCGCCGAAACAAATATGTGTATGCGAATCTATCAGACCAGGAAGGCAGGTATGGTTTCCTTTGAGTTCCTGAATTTCAGCATCTACGGAATTTTTAACCATTTCAACAAAGTTTCCGATAACTTTAATTTTTCCACCATCAACTACGATTCCACCATCTTGTATGATGTTAAGCTGACTATCTGAAATGGCACCTTTCAGAGATAATCCCGACATAGGAATAATTTGTTTGAAAGGGCCTATAAGTTTTCTTGTACTCATACTTTTTTAATTTGCTTTACGCTTTACGCTTTACGCTTTACGCTTTACGCTTTGTGCGTATGGCGTGTAGCGATTTGATTATAGCGTTCAATTCAATATACCTCAAATTCGTCAGAGTGTTTCGTTCTCAAGGATATTTTCTCTTTTTCACCTATTTGGTTAATTAAATGAAGTATGGTTTTATCTTTTATCATCTGAATTCCTTTTTCAATATCGTCCGCAAAAACTCTGTCTTTATCTGCAAAGGCAACTTTTTTACGGACTTCTTTGTGAATTTCCTCTAAAAAAATACCAGATTTCATGGGTTTGCGAAACTCAAATGCTTGAGCGGCTGTAAGCAGTTCGATAGCCAAAATCTTCTCTACATTTCCAATTACTTGCAACGCTTTTCTACCTCCTATGGAACCCATGCTGACATGGTCCTCTTGTCCCAATGAAGTAGGAATGCTATCCGCACTTGATGGGAAACACAAACCTTTATTCTCACTCGCCAATGCTGCCGTTGTGTATTGTAGAATCATGTATCCGGAGTTGATTCCGGTATCTTGCATAAGTAATTTGGGTACTCCCGGACTGTTTCCTTCTAGAGCTAAATAGATACGCCTGTCTGAAATATTCCCAATTTCCGAAGCAGCTAAACAAGCATAGTCCAAGGCCATTGCCAATGGTTGTCCATGAAAATTACCTCCGCTAATGGTCAGTTCCTCATCGACTATTACAGGGTTGTCTGTTACCGAATTTAATTCAACCTCTAAGAGCTCTTTCAAATGCAACCAGGCGTTTCGTGAAGCACCATGCACTTGAGGAATGCAGCGCAGCGAGTAGGGGTCTTGCACACGTTCACAGTCAATATGGTCTTCCATAATTTCAGAACCCTTTAAAAGACGCTTTACTCTTTTGGCAACATGAATGCTTCCTTTGAAAGGGCGTAAAGCGTGCAGTTCATTGAAAAAAGGTTTTACTGAACCTTGTAGTCCTTCTATCATCATTGCTCCAATAACATCTGCTTGCGAAAGACAAGAGTGTAATTTTTCAACAACCTTGACAGCATGAGCAGCGATAAACTGAGTTCCGTTGATTAAGGCAAGCCCTTCTTTCGGACCTAATTCTAAAGGTGCAAGATTGTATTTTTTAAAGAAGCTAGGTGTGTCATAGACTTTTCCTTGATGTTCAATTTTACCAAGTCCGATTAGCGGTAGGAATAAATGAGAAAGCGGTGCTAAATCCCCTGAAGCTCCTACCGAACCTTGCGAAGGCACTACGGGAATAGCATCATTTTCGATATGCCAAATAATTCGGTCCAACGTAGTTTCTGCAATTCCTGAAAAACCTTTTGCTAGAGAATGCACTTTAAGAATAAGCATCAATTTAGCAATATCAGTATTGATTGCTTTGCCTACACCCACACTATGACTTTGTAGAATATTGGTTTGTAATATGGTAGTTTCTTCTTTGGATATTTTGGTAGTGCATAAAGGTCCAAATCCTGTGTTAATGCCATAAACAGGATGTCCCTTATCCACTATATTTTGCACTATTTCCCAACTAGAGGCTATTTTTTTTCTGGTAGGTTGGGTTAATTCTACCTTGGTTTTTCCGGATGCAATGGCCAATGCAATACCTGCTGTAAGCCAATCTTCTCCGAAACTAAATCTTTTGGGTACTGAAATCATATGAATCGATTTTGAAGTATTAAAACTACATCTTATCTTTAATAATTACCAATACCATTTTTGTTTATATTTAATGCTTATGAGTTATCAATTGGAATTACGTCATTTCAAATATTTTATGGCTGTTGCTGAAGAATTACATTATCGAAAAGCAGCTGAGCGACTTTTTATTTCCCAACCGGGTTTGAGTAGACAAATTAAGCAAATGGAAGAAATTCTAGATGCTCGGTTGTTCAATCGCAATAAGAAAAAAGTCTCGTTAACCGCAGTAGGGGTGTACTTAAAAGGCGAACTTGAATTCGTTTTAAATCATTTAGAGCTGACCAAAAAACAGCTAAAACTCATTAAAGAGGGTAGCTCGGGAGAATTGCGTATTGGATTTCTTGGTTCGGCCATGCAACACGTAGTGCCTAATTTACTGGTGCGCTTACGTGATACTCATTCTAATATAAAAACAAGTCTTGATGAACTATCGAATCATGCTCAGGTAGATGCCGTTCAGAAAGACAAACTTGATTTGGGCTTTGTTCGCTTGGCTAGAGTTCCAAAAGAACTGAATATAAAACCTGTTTTTGAAGATACTTTCTCAGTGGTTTTGCCAAAGAATCATAGACTAAATCAAAAATCGTTCAAAGGTATGCATCAGCTTAAGGAAGAAAGCTTTGTTCTCTTTTCGCAAGATTATAGTCCCTTGTATTATGATAAGGTCATGAGCGTTTGCGAAGATGCCGGGTTTACACCAAAGGTTTCGCATCGGTCGGTCCATGCACAGACGATTTTTACTTTGGTAGAGAATAATTTGGGAATAGCTATAATTCCCACTTCATTGCAGTATGGTTTTGATATGGATGTGAAATTCATTGAGCTTAAGAAAATCAAGCAACGTGCGCAATTGTCTGTTATTTGGAAAAAAGACAACCGGAATCCGGTGCTTCGGCATGGTGTGAATTTGCTGTTAAACGAGTCTAAATTCAGATCTTGAAATAGTAATTTTGTAGAAATAAGGATTCTTGCCTTTACTGATACCCCCGGAAGCGTCGGGGCAGCACAAGCGCAGAAAATACTATAAATTATTTGTTTATGATTTTTGACTTGATAAAAAAAAGACGTTCAGTTTTTCCATCCACATATATTGAAAAACCTATTGCCAAAGCTGACATAGAAAAGATTTTGGAAGCCGCGAATTGGGCACCAAACCATAAGAAAACGGAGCCTTGGCGTTTTAAAATTTTACAAGGAGAGTCTCAGGTGAGATTAGGTCAATTTTTATCAGAAAAATATTTAGAAGTAACTGAGAAACCCAAACAAATCAAGACGAGAAAGCTTTTAGAAAACCCTCCTAAAGCTGGTGCTATAATTACCATATGTATGCAACGTGACCCTGATGAATGTGTTCCTGAGTGGGAGGAGATAGCGGCCACCGCAATGGCCGTTCAGAATATGTGGCTCTGTTCCACCGAATTGGGAATAGGAAGCTATTGGAGTTCTCCCGGACTCATAAAATATATGGACGAGTTCTTTGATTTGTATGAAGGTGAAAAATGTTTGGGTTTTTTTTATATGGGTTATTATGATGCTGAACTTCCTGAGGTAACTAGAAAACCGATAGAGGATAAAGTGGTTTGGATGTACTAGCTTAGAAAAGGAAACAAACCTTCCCTATATTCCCACACAGTTTTTATAAATATTCCTAAGAAAATCATCGTTACCACGAACTTCATAAAAGTTCCGGTAAGAAATCCTAAGAAAGAACCAAAAGCAGCTTTTAAAGCTGTTTTGTTGTCCGCCTTGTTAGAAAGTTCTCCCAAAAACGCACCGACAAATGGACCAATAATTATCCCAAAGGGTATAGGAGCGAGAATGCCTACGATAAGACCTATTGTGGTTCCAATCATACCAGCTTTTGTGCCGCCAAACTTCTTTGTCCCGACGGCTGGGATGATGTAATCTAAGGCGAAAACTACCAAAGCTATTACCCCGGTAACACCAAGAAGCCACCAATTTTCAGAGACTGCGGCAGTCAAATGAAGTAGCAATAACCCTACCCAACTCACTGGTGGACCAGGAAGCACAGGTAAAAAACTTCCGATAATTCCAAGCAGGCAAAGTATAAATCCGATTATAAGTAAGGCAATATCCATCAATTTCGTTTTGCTATAGGACGAAGATACTACGCTTTTGTTACAGGTGAAATAAATTATTCAACTAATAAATTAGTTTAAACTAAATATTTAGTTATATTTGTTTTATGGTTCAACTAAAAAATTAGTTCAATGAAACAGTTAACGAAGGCAGAGGAAGAGGTAATGCAGATATTATGGCAGCTACAAAAATGCAATGTGGCCGCAATTATTAAAGAGTTGCCCGAACCGAAACCCGCCTATAATACCGTGTCGACAATCGTCCGGATTTTAGAAAGCAAAGGATTTGTGGACCATGAACAAGAAGGGAAAGGTTATTTATACTTCCCGATTCTAAAGAAATCGGACTACAGTAATCAATCTATCAACAAACTAGTAGACGGTTATTTTCAAGGCTCCTTCAAGAGTATGGTTTCCTTTTTTATGAAGAAGAATGATATGAGTCTTTCTGAGCTGGAATCCATTATGAATGATATCAAGACTGCCGAGTCGGCAGCGGCAAATAAAAAATCTAAAAAATAAGCGTATGTTACAATATATATTGGAGTGCGTATCTTTTCAGTTGGTGTTTCTCATCATTTACGACTTGTTCTTAAAACGAGAAACCTTCTTTCAATGGAATCGCTTATACCTAATCGGAACCTATATCATATCAATGATTTTACCATGGATAAAAATAGAGGCCATGAAAACCACTGTGCCGAAGACTTTTCAGGGCTATCCTGAATTTTTGTGGAGTACTAATGATATTGCTGTAACCGCAACTGCCATAGAGGAAACGTCCTTTATTATTTCTTGGGAATATGTGGTTCTATTTGGAGGTATGTTTTTAGCAACATTGTTTTTTGGCTATAAGTTATTCCAGATTTACACTTTAAAGCGCAAGGGAGAAGTCCATTATTTCAAGGATTTTACCCAGATTATTATTTCGAATAGTTCGATGGCCTTTTCCTTTTTCAAATCCATTTTCCTAGGGGATAAAGTAATCGAAAAGGAACATCAGAGTATTGTTCAACATGAACTAGTACACATTCGGCAAAGGCATTCCTATGATCTGATGTTCTTTGAATTGATGCGAATCGTGGGCTGGTTTAATCCATTAGTATACGTGTATCAAAGCCGTGTTTCTGAATTGCATGAATTTATTGCGGACGCTCAGGTCGCCAAAACGAATAAAAAAGAGCAATACGAATTTCTGTTATCGCAGGTATTCCAAACACAAAATATATCATTTATCAATCAATTTTTTAAAACCTCATTAATCAAAAAACGAATCGTCATGTTACAGAAAGCACAATCGAAGAAAATTTGGCAGTTGAAGTATTTATTGTTGTTGCCCATGGTTTTTGGGATGTTGGCATATACCTCAGCTGAGCAGCACTTGGATGATGATATTGAACAAATCAATCAAACTACAAATGATGCTGAGTTAATATCCGAGATTAAGTCTGAAATTGAAAAGGAAATTGCAAGGGTTGGGTCACTAGAAAAAGTATTTTTTAGGCTAAAAAACACTGAGGAAAATATTTCAGGAAAGATCTTTCCTATTTACAAAAAAAGACCTCATGTTTTATCAAAAAAGGAGTATTTCAAAGAACAACTCTTGCATAAAATGTTTTTTGAAAATTTTAAAGGTGTTGAATTCGGTGATGATGTTCTACCTAGAAAACCTCTTCCTAAAATGCCTTTACCTTCAACAAGTAGATATGAAAACTATTTAAGTAGAAAAGAAGCCTTTTTCATTCTAGACCCGAATTTACAATTCTCTGTCAAAGCTTATGACCAACAAATAAATCTTATTGATATTAAGCCGAATTATGAAAATTCCTCATTCCTTTTTGAGGTAGAGAATGTAAAAGATTTGACGGGTAATGAATTACGAATGTTTAACAACAAACTAGAGGAAATTCTTGAGCAAGAAGGTGCGGTTTATAGTGACCTTATATTAACCGATGGAATATATGCATTCTTGGTTTCGAAAGGTTTGCCGAAAAAGGATTTGAGTTCTTACGCGAATAGTACTGCTGAAGGTTTAGTTGAAAGGTTTGATAAAAAAATAATGCTGAGCGTATATGATAATAGGCACTTAAGTAAGGGTGAAAAGGCACAACAGGAAGAATTGCTTGACGAAATTCGCACTTCTAAAGAAATGGATACACTACTCATTACGGATGGTAAATATTCGACAAAAATAACATCGAATTCTGATGGCGATATTTTTATTGAAGCTGGTAAAGAATCAGACCCTGTAGCTTTTGCAAAAGTTGACAATGTGCCGGTCTTTCCTGGATGTGAAAATGAAAATGACAAAAGAGCTTGCTTTCAACAAAAAATACAAAAACACATCAGCAATAATTTCAATTACCCAAAGGAGGCCCAAGAAAGGGAAATTCAAGGAAGGGTCAATGTTATGTTTATGATAAGCAAAAAAGGCAATATTGAAGGCCTTAGAATGCGAGGTCCAGATTCCATATTAGAAAAAGAAGTGGCGCGTATTATTAATAAGTTACCCAAAATGAAACCGGGTAAGCATAAAGGGAAAAAAGTTGATGTGCCGTTTTCGATTCCTGTTGTTTTTAAGCTTGATACTAAGAGTACTTTTGAAAAACTACCTGTAGATTCCAATCAATTCGGCCCAAAGTTAGCAGCTGCAACGCGTCAGTATAATGAATTGGTTGCCGAGCGCAATAGACTACTAAAAAGCACCAATGAGAAAAACCCTATTATCGTAAATCTTGATGAACAGTTGAAAAGCCTCAAAGAGTCATTACGTAGTTCATTAGAAGGTTCAGTTGATAGTTTTAGTCATAATGGTGGAGGTGGTCTGACTGTCGATGAATTGTCAATAGAACAAGCAAAGGAACAATATGATTTATTACGTTCTGAGCGTGAGCGTTTGCTTGTAGGTACAAATGATAAGAACCCAATTATTGTCAATTTGGATCAACAAATTAAAGCACTGAAAATAGCAATAGACCAAGAAGGTGAAACAGTCCCCTTTGCCACAATAGATGAAGTTCCGGTCTTCCCGGGCTGTGAAGATGCTGAGAATAAGCGCAAATGTTTCAATGAAAAAATGCAGAAACACATTTCTAAAAATTTCAACTACCCAAAAGAGGCTCAAGAAAAAGGAATACAAGGGCGCGTAGCCGTCATGTTCACAATCGCTATAGACGGGTCTATTCAAAATATAAGAAAAAGGGGACCTGATCCGCTACTAGAAAATGAAGTAGAGCGTATCATTAAAAGACTACCAAAGATGAAACCAGGTAAGCAAAAAGGTAAGGCGGTAAATGTTCCTTTTTCGATTCCGGTTACCTTTAAATTGCAAGGTGATACCAAAAGTACCGATAGCAAAAGTCTTGATATCGTGAAACTTGGTTTAGGTAATGGCAATGACCCTATCTATTTTGTTGATGGAAAGGAATCCTCCAAGGAAGAATTGAGTTTGATGACTCCCGATGATATTGAATCCATATCTGTCTTGAAAGGTGAATCGGCCAAAGCCTTGTATGGTGAAAAAGGGAAAAACGGAGTTATTCAAATAATAACTAAAAAGAAGGATTGAAAAAATTTATTTTTCTAATACTACTATTACTTTTTTTTAAAGCCGAAGCCCAGACTTCGGCTTTAGCCATTGCAGATAGTTTATATGCAATTGGCAACTATACAAAAGCCATTAACTTCTATGCCGAAGTGGGTTCTCAAAAAGGGAATCTGCAAATTGCAAGAGCTTACAATTCCATTGGTAATTATGCTAAGGCAATCGCACAATATGAAAGTTTGATTGGTAGAAGTCCCGAATTGCAAATCGCTCGTTTTGAATTGGGAAAACTTTATCTGAAAACGAAACGGTTTGATGAAGGACGTAAATTGTTTGCTGGTTTAGTGGGTGATGATGCGAACAATCCGGAGTACCTATATTATCAGGGTGAATCTTTTCGCGAGTTAGATCAGGGCGCAAGTAGTTTGGTTGCCTACAAAAAGGCTGTTGAAGTTGATAGCACCCATCTCAAAAGTATTTTTCAATTGGGGAAGCATTTTGTAATCACTAGAGAAAAAGCAAATGCTCTTGAATACTTGAATAAGGGCCTTAAATTCTATCCTGATGATGTGTCTTTGATAAATCTAAAGGCTTTGGCCTTATTTAATAATGATAATTACGAAGAGGCACTTCCGCTCTTTGAAAGTTTGATAGACTTGGGCGAGAAAAAGGAATTTGTGTACACTAAGCTTGCGTATTGCTATTTCAAGACTTGGGAGTTTGAGAAAGCAAAGAGTACCTACAAACATCTTATAGCAATGGATGAAGACAATGAAGATGCCTACTTCAATTTAGGACATGTATTCTTTAAAGATCGCCAGACTGATAGTGCCACCTATTATATTAAAAAATCTATTGAAGTACAAAAAGTAACCTTTGAGAAAGAATATGAAAGTCTTGCGCGCTTTGCTAGAACCGAAGAAGACTTGAATACTTCCTTAAAATACTATAGGTTGGCCTTTGACGAGGACCGGACTAACTATCGTGTCTATTATCAAATCTGCGCTTTAATGGATCAGGTTTCAAATGACCCTAAGGTTAAATTAGAGTACTATGAGAATTTCATTAAAAAGTTTGGTAAGAAGAAACCATATATTTCTGATTTTGTTCTAAAACGGATATCCGAAATAAAGCAAGAGCTTCATTTCGCCAAGGATTAATGTCCTTAAAAAATCGTAATTTCCGCCGAAGAACACAGGCATATGCGTAAGCTTTTAATGGTATTGGTTTTATGTGGATTTACGTCTTGTAGTCTTTTTGAATCAACGGAGAAGAAAACTCAAAAGCTTGTTGAAAAGGAACTACTTGAAATCGACTGGACTGATGTTGATGATTATCCATTGTTCAGTGATTGTGACGAACTGCTCTCGAAAGAAATCCAAAAACAGTGTTTTGAAGAGAAATTGCTTTTACATTTGTCCGCCGACCTACAAGAATTTCAATTAACCAGTGAAACGGAAATCAAAGATGTGGTTTTTCTAGATTTTCGGATTGAAAATGATGGTGCGATTACCATAATTAACATTGAAAATAAAGAAATTTTTGGTTCCCAAATGGAGAAGTTTGAGGACAAAGTGGCCAAAAGCCTAAAAAGTCTACCAAGAATAGAACCAGCTTTGAAAAGAGGTATTCCCGTAAGTGCAAAATTTAGAATTCCAATTTTTTTAAACTCTAAGTGAATCCAAGTTTGGCAAAAGAAAAAATCATATTAGGCATTGACCCCGGAACCACCATTATGGGTTTCGGACTTATTAAAGTGGTAAACAAAAAGATGGAGTTTATTCAATTGAACGAACTTCTCTTAAGTAAATACAAAGATCCCTATACTAAACTAAAATTGATTTTTGAACGTACAATAGAACTTATAGATACCTATCACCCAGATGAGATTGCCATAGAGGCTCCTTTCTTTGGAAAGAACGTTCAATCAATGCTGAAATTAGGAAGAGCACAGGGAGTTGCCATGGCAGCAGGACTTTCAAGAGAAATACCCATCACGGAATATCTTCCGAAAAAGATAAAAATGGCCATTACAGGAAATGGAAATGCAAGTAAGGAACAAGTAGCAAAAATGTTACAAAGTATGTTGAATCTAAAAAGACTACCCAAAAACCTTGATGCTACTGACGGTTTGGCGGCAGCGGTTTGTCATTTCTATAATGGAGGCCGGGTTGACATAGGAAAGAGTTATTCTGGTTGGGATGCTTTTGTGAAACAGAATCCAAAAAAAGTCAGATAGTTGTTTTCAATTCATATCGATTATAGAAATTTAATTTTAATACTTCGATTCGCTTTTCTGTTCTATTTTTTAAGGGAATTATGGATGACCAGATTCGTTCTGAAACGGAATAAAGTAATTTGGTTTTTTATTGTCTTACTATTTGGATTTTATGGGTACTCGGTTTATTTAGCATACAAAAGAAGGCTGATAGTTAAGAGAAAGTTTAGCCCTAAATTTACCCCAAGAGACTAAAAGCAAATTTAATTCGACGTCATCGCTGGTATTTATATACATATTCCGTTCTGCAAACAAGCCTGTCACTATTGCGACTTTCACTTTTCTACTTCTATGGGAAAGAAAGAGGCTATGGTCTCTGCTTTGCGAAAAGAACTTGAATTGCGCAAAGGTGAATTCCAAAACGAGACTGTTGAGACAATTTATTTTGGGGGAGGAACTCCTTCGGTACTGTCATGCGAAGAAATCAATGATATTATTAATTCGGTTTATGAAAACTATCAGGTAAGTGAAAACCCTGAAGTTACTTTAGAAGCAAACCCTGACGATTTATCCAAGAATCAAATAATCCAATTATTCAAAAGTCCAATTAACCGTTTAAGCATCGGAATTCAGTCTTTTTTCGAGGAAGATCTAAAGTTGATGAATCGAGCTCATAATGCTCAAGAAGCTGAACAATGCATCCGAGAAGCGACGAAACACTTCGATAATATTTCCATAGACCTCATTTATGGAATCCCAGAAATGACGAATGAACGCTGGATTCAAAATATCGAAAAAGCACTTTCATACGATGTTCCACATATTTCAAGCTATGCGCTAACGGTAGAACCTAAAACGGCATTGGCAAGTTTTATCCAAAAGGGAATTATTAAGCCTGTTGATGATGAAGTAGCCCAGGAACATTTTAAAATCCTACTGGATAAAATGGAAACTGCTGGTTTCAAATGCTATGAGATTTCTAATTTTGGGAAACCCGGTTATTTCTCAAAGAACAATACCGCCTATTGGCAACAGAAAAAATATATTGGTATTGGTCCGTCTGCCCATTCCTATGATGGCGGGCGACGAAGCTGGAATATCAATAACAATCCGAAGTACATAAAATCTATCGAAAACAATAAGTTGCCGGTTGAGATTGAAGTACTGTCAAAGACTGATAAATACAATGAATATGTAATGACCGGTTTGCGAACCATTTGGGGTGTTTCATTGACTAAGGTCCAAGAGGAATTTGGAAAACAATACCTTAAATATTTGCTGCAACAAGCTGATAAATATCTTGAAGAACAATTATTATTTATTGATGACGATAAACTCATAGCTACTAAAAAAGGACGTTTTTTAGCTGATGGTATTGCTGCAGATTTATTTATGATTAACTTGTAAATACTGAATTAAGTTCAGCTTGTATGCTAGCCAAAATTAAAAACGACTTCATTGATTTATCCAAACCCTTAGATATTTCTATCCCCCTGCGTGGAGATTCAAGCAATGTCAACGCTTGGTATGTAGACCACCCTAAAATAGAACCCCATTCGAAAGGTGATTTTGTGGGAAAAGTTTCCGAAGGAGCTTCTGTAAATTTTAATGATATTTCATTCAATCCCCACGCACATGGAACGCACACGGAATGTGTTGGTCATATAACCGAATATTTTTATTCTGTAAATCAAAATTTAAAACAATACTTTTTTAAAGCTGAGGTGATTACATTAGCTCCTGAAAAGTATCAAGATGATTTTGTGATTTCCCGAAAGCAATTGCAATATGCCTTGGGTAATAAAAAAAGAGAGGCATTGGTTATTCGAACTTTGCCCAATTTAAAGGAAAAGTTATCCAGACGGTATTCGAATACGAATCCGCCTTATTTGTTGGAACAAGCGGCGGAGTTTTTGGCAGGTAAAGGAATAGAACATTTATTAATCGACCTTCCTTCGGTAGACAAAGAAAAAGATGGAGGAGCACTTTTGGCGCATAACGCTTTTTGGAATACGGGTGGTAAGGTCCGGAAACATGCTACTATCACAGAATTCATATTTGTACCCAATAAGGTAAAAGACGGAAAGTATTTTCTCAACTTACAAGTTGCACCTTTTGAGAATGATGCTAGTCCAAGTCGACCTGTACTTTATAAAATTGAAGATTGATGAAGACTAGCTTGAAAATCGAAGAACTTTTTATGTTCGTATTAGGGGTGTATCTATTTAGTTTACTGCCGTATGAATGGTGGTGGTTTCTTGTCTTGATTTTAGCTCCAGATATTGGTATGGTAGGATATCTATTTGGAAATAAGGTGGGCGCTTTTATGTATAATTTGTTTCACCACAAAGGGGTCGCAATTGCAATTTACCTGCTAGGGGTTTATCTTTCTAGTCCTGTAGTGCAGTTAATGGGAGTTATTTTATTTGCGCATTCAGCTATGGATAGAATAATGGGCTACGGATTAAAATATGACAAAGGCTTCAAATACACGCATTTGGGGGAAATAGGAAAATGAACGAACTTAATATTGTTAATTTGACCTTCAATGGATAGCATATTTGATACTGTATTAGGATTGATTCTAGGTGCAATTGCCACCTATTGGATTTACACTTTTTTCAAGAAAAAGCAAAGCAAGGAGGTTACCTTGCATCAGTCAACCGTGCTTTTAGAAAAGATCCGTAGTGTTAGCAAATTAGTTTCGGTTGAGGGAGAATTTGCTGAAATCTATAAGTATGAGAATACGAAAGAGCGGTTTCTAAGTTTGGTTTCAAGCAAGAAAAAAGCGTTGATTGTTATTAATGCAAAGGCTCAAATCGGATATGATTTAAAAAAGGTGGAGATAAATTCCGACGTCGATAATAAGCGCATTATACTAACCAATTTTCCGAAACCCGAAATTCTATCCATAGAACCAGAACTAGAGTTTTATGATATCAAAAACGGAATGTTCAATTCTTTTTCCCCAGATGATTTAACGACTTTGAACAATGAAGCCAAAAAACATATTCGAGATAAAATCCCAGAAAGTGGATTAATGGAAACAGCTCGTAAAGAGGCACTTCAGGCCGTTTTGCTAATAGAATCAATTGTGGCCACAATTGGTTGGCAATTGGACTACTCGGCTTTGGAAATCGGAGATAAAGAGAAAAAGAAACTTTTAAAAAAATAATAGACCATTCATGAAGAAAACAATCTGCACATTATTATTTTTAACCCTTACAATGACCGCATTTGGTCAAACCGACAATACTATGAATGAATTTGATTCCAATTTTGCACATACCGTATATTTCTGGTTAGCGAATCCTGATAATGCTGAAGATTGCAAAGCATTTGAGACTTCCTTGCAGAAGTTCCTGGACAATTCCGCCTATGCCAAAACCAAATTTATCGGTAAGCCACCAAGAGCTAGTCGTGATGTTGTAGATGGCTCTTTTACCTATTCATTGATTGTGACTTTTGAATCGGCTGAGGCACAACAAAACTACCAAGATGAAGCTCCCCATAAACTCTTTATTGAGGAATCGAGTAAATTATGGACAAAGGTTATTGTCTATGATTCTAAGGGAGTAAACTGATTCGTTAAATGAACATCGAAGAATTCAGAAACTATTGCATTTCAAAAAAAGGAGTTACCGAAAGTTTTCCTTTTGATGAGCACACCTTGGTTTTTAAAGTCATGGGCAAAATGTATGCCTTATGTGGATTGGAAAGGGTACCAACACAAGTGAATTTGAAGTGCGACCCTGAAAGGGCGATAGCGCTTCGTGAGGAATATGATGGCGTAATTATTCCCGGGTATCATATGCACAAAGCACAGTGGAATACCCTAATGATTGAGCAGTTGCCTCCCAAATTGATTCTTGAATTAATTGATCATTCGTATGAATTGGTAGTCGCCAAATTCACCAAAAAATTGAAAGCTGAATTCGACACTTTAGAATAGAATAATGAGAACTAAGCTAGAAACGATTGTTCAAAATCTCAAAGATTCTTTTGATGGAAAACCTTGGTATGGCATTCCGGTTATGGAAAAGTTGAATGCAGTGCCTTGGCAAACTGTGAATGACAAAGTGTATGGTGAAAAATCTATTGCAGTTTTGGTTCAACATATTATCAACTGGCGGATTTTCGTTTTGAAAAAGTTAGAGGGCGATGAAGTGTATAATATCCGCATCGACGGAGAAAATGACTGGGATGAAATCCGCATTAGTAACAAGGAAGAATGGGATACCTTAAAAAATACACTTCAGAAGACCCAAGATGATTTGCTGCATCAATTGTCGAAAGAAACAGACCAAGTATTAGAGAAACAAGTACCCGGAAAAGAATATACTTTTGGACCGATTCTTACAAGTATAGCCCAACATGATATCTACCACTTGGGCCAAATTGCAATGCTAAATTCAGCGAAGCAGAGCTAGGTCAGAATACATATCTTTGCTTGATAGAAATCGTAGAACCCCAATGCAGGATTTAGCTTCCTTTTATAAAAATCAAATCAAAAAACATACAGAAACCTTGTCGAAGGTTAGGCAACAATTAGCTGCTTCAAGCACGATTCGCCTTCTGGTTTTTATAGTAATCTTCATCGCCATTTATCTGCTGTTTGGTAAAACAAAATTGGTTTTAGGCGTAGCTTTGGTAGGAATTATCGCTTTTCTATTTTTGGTTTCTAGACATACCGATTTGCAATACAAACGAGATAAAATACAAGCACTCAAAGTAATTAATGAGACAGAAGTCAAGGTGTTAAACCGAGATTTTCATCACCTTCCAGCCGGAAATGTGTTCAAAGATTCCAACCATTACTTCAGTCAAGATATTGATCTTTTCGGGAGAGGTTCTTTTTATCAATACAGCAATCGGACTGCTTTGCGGCAAGGAAGTGAAACCCTCGCTGGATTGTTTGTTGAGAATTCCATAGAAGACATTTCTCAGAAACAGGAAGCTATACAGGAGCTGGCTTCTATGCCCGAGTGGCGACAAGAGTTCTCTGCCGTAGCTTCTTTGACAAAAACCCAAACTACAACAACTGCAATACAAGGATGGTTGGAGAATTATACACCTTTTGTACCGTCGGTCATGAAATATCTTCCTTTGGTATTTTCCATTCTTTCGATAGTTTCTTTTGCGCTGTACTTCTTGGACTATATTCCAGAATCCGTTTTGGTTCTGCTATTGGTCATAGGTTTTGGTATTTCGGGGGTTTTTACGAAAAAGATAACAAAACTTGGGACTGAAAGTTCCAGGGCCCAATCCACTTTTGAGCAGTACAATAAGTTATTGCTGATTATTGAACATACGGATTTCAAATCTGCTTTTCTAAAGGATAAAAAACAACAGATTATCCGTGAAGGAAAGAAGACTTCTACTATTTTAAAAGAGTTTTCAAAACTCCTAGGAAATCTTGACCAAAACAATAATATCTTCTATCTCATCTTTGGAAACGGTTACTTTTTAAGAGGTTTAGCGACCAGCTATAAAATTGAACAGTGGATTGCCAAACATGGGCATTCTTCCAAAGAATGGTTTGAAGTGATTGCATTTTTTGATGCCTATATCAGTCTGGGAACATTTGCCTTCAATCATCCGAATTATGCGTTTCCTATTTTATCGGATGACTCTATCGTTTTGAAATCTAAGGATGCCGGACATCCGCTATTAGACCCTGAGAAGAGTGTTATGAATGATTTCCAGATTGACAATGAGCAATTCTTTATCATTACCGGAGCGAATATGGCCGGAAAAAGTACTTTTTTACGTACCGTTTCTTTGCAGCTAGTAATGGCCAATGTGGGACTTCCCGTTTGTGCTTGTGAAACAAAATACAACCCCATAAAATTAATTACCAGCATGCGAACCACTGATTCGCTAACGGATGATGAATCCTACTTTTTTTCGGAATTAAAACGATTAAAGTTTATCGTTGATGAAATTCAGACCGACCGATTTTTCATTGTATTGGATGAAATTTTAAAGGGAACCAATAGTACCGACAAGGCTAAAGGGTCGCGAAAGTTTGTTGAAAAATTGGTAGGTTCTAAATCCACGGGAATTATTGCAACCCATGATTTAAGTCTATGTGAAGTAGCCAAGGAATTACCACAAATAAAAAACCATTATTTCGATGCTGAAATTATTGATAACGAGCTGCATTTTGATTACAAGTTCAAAGAAGGTATCTGCCAGAATATGAATGCTTCTTTCTTACTGAAGAAGATGCAAATTGTGGAGTAAACTAGAACCCTAATTTCAAAAGGGGCATATTAATTATGTTAAATTTGCTATAATTCATGAACTTAATTTTTAGAACATGAAATGCAACCATTAACCATCCCCCAATGGATTCACTAACACAAATCGTTCTTGGCGCCGCCGTCGGTGAAGCGGTTTTAGGTAAAAAAGTAGGTAATAAAGCTATGCTTTACGGAGCAATCGCTGGTACTATTCCTGATTTAGATGTTTTGACCCGATATTTTGTGGATACGGTTACTGCAACAGAATGGCATCGGGGTTTTAGTCATTCCATTTTCTTTTCTATTTTGTTCGCGCCAATTTTCGGATGGCTGATTTGGAAAATCAATAAAAAGTCAAAAGCGACTTTTAAAGATTGGTCATGGCTTATGTTTTGGGGTTTGTTTACACATCCTATCTTAGATGCTTTCACTACTTGGGGGACGCAACTTTTTTGGCCTTTCAAAATGCGATTGGCCTTCCAAAACATATTCGTCATTGACCCATTGTATACCCTTCCTTTCTTGATTTTTTTGATTTTGGCAATGCGGCAAAAGCGGACTTCCCCTAGGCGAAGAATATATAATCGATGGGGACTCTTTTTAAGCAGCACATATCTGCTCATTTCCCTGCTTTTAAAAGGATTCGCCTATAAGCATTTTGCAGATGGACTTACCGCTCAAGGAATTGTATATGAAGAGATGGATGTTCGCCCCGCACCTTTTACTACACTATTGTGGACGGCGAATGTTGATACCCAAGATGCCTATTTGATTGGGAATTATTCATTCTTTGATGCAAAACCCATAACATTTTCATCTTATTCGAAGAATCATGAATTATTAGGGAGTTTAGCAACAAATGATAAAGTTGCTCGTCTTATTGACATAACCGAAGGATGGTTCACAGTTTCTCAGCAAGATGAGAAATTGCTTTTCAGTGATCTCCGATTCGGTTTGCTTAGTTTAAAACCAGATGAAACCAAGTTTGCATTCACATACGAAATAGAGAATACCGAGAACGGACTTCAGGTTACAGAGGCACCTAAAACTCCATCAGATGCGGAGGGGCTACTGGAGAGTCTATGGAATCGAATTTTAGGTATCTGAGTTAACGCGTTAAACCACCTAATTAGACTATGAGGATTTTAATTTTTGGAGCAGGAATTCTGGGTACCTTGCTTTTTGTTGTAGCCAGTATTTTAGGTGGAGCTCAAATCGAAGGTTACAGCTTGGTAAGTCAATTTATAAGTGAAAGTTATGCTAGTGGGCTACCAAATACCGAATACTTACGGTATATGTATGTTACTAGCGGTGTTTTATTGGCGCTATTTGGGTTCTTGGTTCCGTCCAAAATGCCAAAAGCCGTAGGAATTAAAATCGGATTCTTTCTATTCGCAATTTTTTATGGATTTGGAACGGTGACAACGGGATTTTTTCCCTGTGATATCGGTTGTAACCCCGACCCTGAAAAGGCGAGTCTTTCCCAGTTCATTCATAATACAGCAGGTTTTTTGACTTACGCGATGGTTCCATTCTGTTTGTTGGGTATCGGATTTTCATCAAGAAAGATAATGGACTCGACAAATTTTCCAAGAGTCTCAATAATTTGCGCTATTCTGGCTTTTAGTTTTGTTGTACTTTTATTTGGAGACCCAACGGGTCCATTTATTGGGCTATTCCAAAGAATTATAGAAGGCAGTGTCTTGTTTTGGGTTGTATACACTGCATTTTATATCCAGAGAACAAATAACAAATAGATTTATGAAGAGTTTTATTATCCTTTTATTAGTAGGCATCTGCCTTGGTTGCGGAGAGAAGATAAAAGAAGCCAATTTGACCAATTATCAACAGTGGCACACAATTACACTACCCTTTGAAGGGCCTGATACAAAAGAAGATGCTGCGGAGAACCCATTTTTAAACTATCGTTTGATCGTTGAGTTCAAGCACATGGAAACCCAACAAAGTATTAGAGGGTTTTATGCGGCAGATGGCCAGGCTTCGGAAACAAGTGCTGATTCTGGGAATGTTTGGCAAGTGCGTTTTACTCCTGATCGAATGGGCAAATGGACCTATACAGCGCAATTGCAACAGGGAGAAGGCATTGCTTTAAAAGGAGATGATTTTGAAGGTGTTTCCATAGATATTACAAATGCTTCTGGTGAGTTCATGGTAATCCCTTCGGATAAACAAGGAGCGGATTTTAGAACTCATGGTCGTTTGGTGAATGACAAGGGATACTTTCGCTTTAAAGATTCTGGAAAATACTGGATGAAAGGTGGTGCGGATAGTCCGGAGAACTTATTGGCTTATGAAGATTTTGATGGTACCTACCGTATGCAAAGCTCCAATGAAGATGGCGAGGCCAAAACCAATGATACCATCCATAGTTATAGACCCCATCTAAAAGATTGGAAAAATGGAGACCCGACATGGAAGGATGGGAAGGGAAAGGGTCTTATTGGAGCGTTGAATTATTTGTCTTCCAAGGGAATGAACGTTGCCTACTTTTTGACCATGAATATAAAAGGTGATGGTAAAGACGTTTGGCCCTATGCTAGTCCTGATAATTTTACGCGGTTTGATGTTAGCAAATTGGAGCAGTGGGAAATTGTTTTCCAGCACATGCAATCCAAGGGAATATTATTGCACATGGTTTTACAGGAAACCGAAAATGAGACCATGCTTGATGATGGTGATACGGGGCCAATGCGACAATTATACTTGCGGGAAATGGTTGCCCGCTTCGGACATCATTTAGGGATGAATTTTAACCTTGGTGAAGAAAACGGATATGCCGAATTTACACCTATATCTCAAAACGATGCGCAGCGAAGGGCGATGACCGACTTTATAACTGAAATAGACCCTTACAATCATCCCATTCTGTTGCATACGCACTCCCATGAACCATACAGAGGATATATACTGGATTCCATAGTAGGGTTTAAGAACCTCGATGGACTTTCATTGCAAGTAGATAAGCGCGAAGGAGCGGGAGAAGTGATGGAAACTTGGAAGACCAAAGCACGAGAATCTGGTCATGAATGGATGATTACCATGGATGAGATTGGAATGTGGCATACAGGTGCACAATCGGATTCTATTACACCAAATCATGATACCTTACGGAGTAATGTGCTATGGGGAACACTTTTATCTGGTGGAGCAGGAGTGGAATGGTACTTTGGGGCGAGAAATCGGTATAATGATTTGAATACAGAAGATTGGCGAACCAGAGACCGTCTGTGGGAGTTAACCGGTTATGCTTTGGACTTTTTTCAAGACAATCTGCCCTATTGGGAAATGAAGGCGAACCATAAACGCATTAACTCAAATGATGCCTATTGTCTTGAAAAACCAGGGGAGGTTTATGCAATTTATCTCACCGATTCAAAAGAGCATACAATTGATTTAACTGCTGCCGAGGGTACATTTCAAATACAATGGTTTAATCCGTTAACAGGTGGGGAAATGCATCTGGGTACCGTAAGCTCCATTGAAGGCGAAGGTATTCGATCATTGGGCAGGTCATCTTCAAAAGACAATCAAGATTGGGTTGTGCTACTAAAGCGTACACAAACCGCAAAATAGCCCTAATTTTTACCTCAAACATCCAATTTTCTTTTGATGCCCTACAACTACATGCGTTTCACAACAAAAGTTAATTAGAAAGTAGGAATAATCTTACTTTTGATTTTTGTAATTAGTGCAAAGCAACTTTTGATTGATATGAAGGAGGCCCCAAATCTTTCCTATTTAGAGGAGATTGCTGGTCAAGACAATGATTTTGAGCAGAGATTTATCAAACTTTTTAAAGAAGAATTTCTTTGGGAAGTGGGCATGTATTTGCGCTATATTCAGAAAAATGAACCTCGATCTGCCGCGGAGATTGTCACCAAATCAAAATATAAGTTTTCGATTCTTGGGCTGGAAAATTCTTATGATTTTGCCAACACACATGAAGAGAACTTACAGCAAGGTGACACTAGTATGCATTATGGCTTTCAAAAAATCTTAAAAAAAGTAAATCTATTTCTATCTGAAGTTTGAAATGTATTCCCAAATCTTTCACTCATAAAAACCCTAATCATGATTAAAAACCTACTTAGTAATTCCCAGATGCATGTTAAAAAAATAATCGAAAATTTAAAGAAAATACTAAAACCAAGTTTTCTAAACACATTAGATAAATCATTCAATTTGTCCTTTAGAAATGGAAATAGTAGTTTGGAAGAAGTTCCGAACCTATCTTATATAAAAGAACTTTCTAATGCTGATATTGATTTTCAGAATAAATTTTTAAGAACTTTTATGGAAGAATTTACATCAGAACTTAAAGCATATCAGTTTTGTATCGACATGGGAGCCCCAAGAGCTGCTGCTGGTAAAGTCGCCAAACTAAAAGATAAACTCAATATTTTGGGTATGAAAAATGCTTTTCGATTTGCAGAACGGCATCAAAGAAAACTTCAAAAAGGAAACAAAAGCTCGGACGGCCAGTTTAAAAAAATTCTTGCTAAAGGAAATCGATTTCTAGCAAATCAATTACAAGTATACGAGCTTATAAACTAAGCGGTTCAAAGTTCAAATATTCAGAAAACTACTTAATCTACAGGCTCTTTACCTGGAGGTCATGAAACGCATCTGCTTGTAATTTTAGAAGTTCTTCGGCTTTTAGTTTCTTATACGCATGGACCGCTTCCTCTTCTTTGATTTCAGTATAGATTTTTTCATTCAATGCGGTATCGGTTGCTAAAACCTGTGCTCTCTGCCGAACCTTTTGGGTTACCCATGTCCTTAGGGCACTTTCTTGATCTTCCAGTTTTAAGTCGTATTCCCCCTTAGGCGCTAAGAGTTTAGCAATTATAGGAGAGGTTTCAATAGCTAGAAATAGGAGGAATATAAAGAAAGAAGGCGGCCAAGGTAGTTTTTCTAAAGCGTTGACGCGTGCCATCAGTCCATCGAAACCATCTATGATAGGTTGTGAATTTTTGACCACATCTGCGTATTCGGTGTTTAAAGCTGCTATCTGAGTTTCTATTCCATTGATTTTGGCAGCATTTGTTTCTTTAAGTTGATTTAATTCTGCTAAGGCAGCATCATGCTTTTCCCTTTTTTCAGCATAAACGGGACCTTTACCTAATAGCTTGGTGCCTGCTGTTCCTTCCGCTTCTGAGATATAGGTATTGTAGAGTGCGTTCGTCTCTGCTTCTTGAGCCGCGATTTCTCCCTTTAAGGCAACAATGTCTTGATTTAGTTTCTCTACAGCGGGAGTATATTGGAGCGCCAATTGATCTTTGTTGGCCAAAGTCATTTCGTTTTTTTCCTCCAATAAAACTTGATTAATTTCCTTTTCAAAAATCTTCATTTCCAAAGGTTTGGAGATAACGATTGCGATTATGACTGCTAGTATGATTCTTGGAGTTGCTTGTATAAATTCACTGCTAAAACTGTCTCTCTTTTTTATGGTGGAAACGATAAAGCGATCGAGATTGAAAATCAGTAACCCCCAAATCAATCCGAAGAAAATAGAGGCGGCTAGATTATCGAAAACGGTGTATAAGGCGTAGCTACTGGCAATAAAAGCCATTACAGCAGTAAAAAATACAGTTGCGCCGATACCAGCATATTTGTTTTGTTCGCCTTCTGAACAAGTCTTTAAAATAGAGGAATCTGCTCCTGAGCAGAGAATAAAGAAGTTTTGAAGCATGATGAAAGAATTGATTGATGAATAATCTTATCTCTTAAGATATATAAGAGTAACTGATATATTTCAGTTATTAGTATATGTTATAATCGTTTTGTTACAAAAAAAAGCCCTCTAAATGAGGGCTTTAACATTGTCTTGTTACTTGCATAGCAAGAAAACTTGCTCACGCTTGGTCCCAAAAATATACCTTGGGCTTCCCCTTTTTAGGACGAATTGTATTTACACGTTCAATACGATTGTTTTTGGTAAGCCATAACGCTTTCTCAACTGTAATGGGCTTGTCATTATAAAAGAAAAGAGCATCTTTTTTAATCATTTCTGTTAAGTCAATTACCGAGTTAGGATTATAGTTTCTATTCGGATCTTGAGAGAATGATGAATTTAAATCAGTGAGCAGTAGTGCATAGCTTCCGTCTGTGAATTCTTTACTTGTCAATTGAATGGATCTGTTGGAAGACAATAGTCGATTGGCTTTCTCAGAAGATATTTGTTTATTATCAAAAAAGAATTTTGGATTATTTTCAGATTTCTTGTTTAAAACCTTTCCGGTTTTATCAATTTGTTCTCCATTAGAATTAAAATATGAAGTTATTCCATCCTTTTTGCTGTAGAAGCCTTCATCGCCATTTATCTCTATGTTTCCTGTTTCAATAGATGTGGGCTTAGCAGACCTATCAAGGTAAATGGGTTCTTTAGAAATTCTTACTGTGGGTTTTTTAGAATTTCCCCCAGTGCTTTGAATATTAAGATCTTTGTTCTTTTTTAAAAGCTCAATGGCTTTGTCAGAATTTACCTTTTTGCCTTCATAGTAAAAAGTAGCACCCTTTTTAGCCATTTCAATGACATGGTCCAATGGTGATTGTGGTTCAGGCGGAGTCGGAGGAGGAGGGATATTACCAACCTCACCTTTTAAAACTCTAGGAGCATTCCCCGGCGGTGGAGGGGGAATATTACTTACTTCTCCCTTTAATACCCCTGGAACTTTTGGCGCAGGCGGTGGCTCTGGAAAATCAGGAAAAGGTTCTGCATCTGCTTTTTGCTTGTCTGACATCAAACCATATATGTATTCCAAACGATCAACATCTTGCTTTTTGATTTGGATGCTCTTACTTTCGGCAAGCATGGTATTGTATTTTTTTGCTAATAGGTTGTATTCGGCTATTTGGTTAGGAGTAGCAGAATCTTTTTCCTGCAACAGCCTATATTCAGAATCAATTATTTTAAAAGGTGTATTACCTTTACCCTTAACTACTTCTTGATTGGGTGAGACGATGCGATAAAAACCATAATCTTTAAGAGAATTAAAGATATGCCAGACTTCGTTTTTAGAAATCTCACTTGAGCTACTAACATGAATATTCATAATATCATTTCGTATTTCAGGAGTGATGTCTTGATGTAAGGTATTCACAGTTGTTGTTAACTGATTCTTATTAATTTTGATGCCATCAACCAAATAATTTCCATCTTTTAAAATTCTTATTTCTATACTTCTTGCAGTATGGTCTTCAGATGAAGGTTTTAATTCATTTTCAATGGGATAAATACTGGCATCACTGTACTTTGAAACTATTTTAAATACTTCATCAATTACTTCTTTTGGTGAATCAAATTCAATAAAAATATTTGATCTTACATTTTTCTGCTTTTGTTCATTAGATAAATGTGAATTGATCTTAGACAAAAAACTATCTAGGTCATTAAACTCGACAAGTTCATCTTGAACTAAAAGTTGCCCTTTTTTATTGATGTTTACATATAGTAATTCTGCTTCCTGTTGAAAAGTTAGTTTGTTTGTTTGTAGTCGAACCGTAGAAGATGTATAAGGAATTTTCTTTTGATAATCATCTTCCTTCATGATATATTCCTCAGTTCTAACTTCTACTTTCTTAGCTCTAGTTTTTCTAGCTTCTATGTTGAGTTGTTCTACAAATTCTGAACGAAGAATTCCAGTTGAGTAAAAATGTACCTCCAATTCATTTAGCTCGTCTTCGGGATTAAAATTATCTTCAATAACTTCTGCTAAATTTTCTAAAGCTATCAGTTTATCTTCAAACCATATTTCATTTTCATTCCTAATATCAAACCATATAGTTCCGTGAGCGTCATATATTTCTTTTCGTAGTGCTCTTGATTCTTCAATTGTTTTTCCATGAAATATACTTGGATTAATCTCGCCGTTATTAACAATAGCCGCTGTTTGCTGACTGACATGTTCTACATTTCTTAATCCAGCGCGTTTTATTTCTAATTCAACCTCAGAAATTTCATGGACGCTATTTTCATCATAAAAGATATAAGCCGTTATAAATGTATTTCGCTCACCATTCGTTAAATCGGAGTACAATTGTTCTACTTCGAACGACATATCTGAAAGAGAAATAGGTCTATTCTCATATATTATTTCTCCATCCTCATTAATTTCCACTATGAAATCTTTTATAATAAAATTGGCGCTTGGAGTTGTTATATAGTCAATATCTTTTTGACTGAATCCGTAAATCAAAATGGAAAGAAGCGGCAATAACAAAAGGCTTCTTAATAATACTGCTTTTTTCGATGTTTGTGTTTTCATGATTGTAAATCGTTTTTTGATTGATGAATAATTGATGGCATTGGCCAAGGGTTGATACTTCTTTTCGCTATCGGGTGATAAGTACGATAGCAAGGTGTTTTTATAGGTAGTCGCGTCGATGTTCTTTTGTAATACTGCCTGATCCGCCAAGAACTCGTGATTTAGTTTTATGGCTTTTTTGGCCATGTATATGAAAGGGTTGACCCAAAAAATGACTTGGAGTAGTTCAACAAAAACAACATCCCAACTGTGTTTTTGTTGTGCATGGGTTTCTTCGTGGAGGAGCACTTCCTTCGGGATTTGTTTTGACTCAAATTTGGTCTTATTCAGAAAAATATAGCTAAAGAATGTATGAGGCGTTATTTTTTCCTGGAGCAATACTTGCGTAAATCGGTTTAATTTATGCTTCGGATTTCTGCGAATTCTCCTAAAAATTTGAAATAGATTTCGAATGAATTTTAATCCGAAGAAAAATAATCCCATGAAATACACTCCCCATAGAATTGGCTCTATGTCTAAAACATCTGCCTCTAAGGCTGGCGGGACATTAATAACTTCTTTCGATACCAGAGCAGTTTTTGGAACTGCATAGGTCATTTCGGCAGGAGGTTCTACTTCAACATATTCCGTAAAGACCAAAGCAGGAACTAGCAAGGAAAACACCAGGGCTACAAGCAGATAAAAACGCTTGAACTTATGTACGCTCTCTTTTTCTAAAAACAGCTTGTAGAATACAAATAAAATGGCCAGACAGGCTGCGGATTTTAAGATATAGACTAACATAATTACTTCTTTTTTATTTCGCTATCGATAAGTGCTTTCAATTCTTCCAGTTCTATCTTACTCAAATTAGTTTCCTGAGTAAAGAAGGAGGCAAATTGCCCCGGACTATCATTAAAAAAGTTTTTGATGAGTCCGTTGACATGCTTTGAGAAGTAATCTTTCTTCTTTACTAGCGGATGATATTCACGAGACCGTCCAAAACTTTTATAGGCCACAAATCCCTTGTCGGTCATTCGCTTTAAAAGTGTTGCAACTGTTGTAGTTGCTGGTTTCGGTTCAGGGTAGGCATCTAACAAATCTTTCATGAAAGCTTTCTTTTGCTTCCAGAGGATGTTCATGAGTTCTTCTTCCGTTTTTGACAGCTGCATATTCTACATTTTTAGAATTAACTCTACAAACATAGAATAAATATTTTAATTCTACAAGTGTAGAGTAAAAATATTTAAACAAAGAGGGTTTTATTACTGCGGTTCTTTGGACGACGCTCCTAATAAAACAGTGATTGCGGCCGCTAGTAGTCCAATAGTGAGCAGTACATTTCCGTTTATAAAACCAAATTCCCAACGGAGAATTTTAAAAAAGTAACCCATAAAAATTCCTATGCCTGCTAAACTATACAATAAATAGCTCAGTGCCCTTTGTCTCGGTTTGGATTTCACAGAGGGGGAATCAATTTCATCGGTGTCAGCATCAGTATCTAAAAACCAAACTTCTCGAATGTGCGCCGAAATAAGTAGAACAAATGCTACTTGCATGATAGTCGTAAAAATATATCCGTAGGCTAGATGAAAGACTTTGAATTTGTAATGAAACAGGAAAGCAATCAACAAAAACAGTTTAGAATAATCAAGCAAAGTTTTAGGATGCTTCTGCGAAAATCGAAGGCTGTAGAAAATAGCAATTCCTAAAGTACCAGTGAGTAGTAAAACCCCTGGATAAGGCCAATGCATTATCTTAAATAGAATTCCAAGAATCGCTACGGCAATGCTTAGTCTTAAACAAAGGCGAGTTTGTTGTTTTGAGATTATCACTAGGAAGTTTCTTGTTCCCCAAAGTCTTTTGAACTGGCCAAAATCGAAATTAGGGCTGTGAACAGTCCGATAACCAATAAAACGTTGGCATTAATTATTCCAAATTCCCAGTGAAGAATTTTAAACAACGAAGCTATTACAATATAAACGGTGGCGAGGTCTGCAAGTATTCTAGATAGATTTTCTGTACCGAGCTTTTGCAGTAAAAGCCCGTTTTGTGCATTTTCTAATAGGAGTGATATTATTTCTTTACAATAAAACAATACAAAAACGATTAGGGCTACTTTAGTCAAAGCGGTTAGAATATAGTCATACGGCAAATGCAGAAGGCTAAAAATGTAATTGCATGCAAAAGTGACGATGAGTAGATGTCTAGAATAATCCAGGGGTACTCTGTTCTGTTTTTGATAAAATTGAATGCTATGAAAAATAACCATTCCTGTGGCACCTAATATGATTAAAGGCCACGAAATGAATTTAAAAAGTGCACCGAATACGGTAACGGAAATACTCAACCTGAAAAACAGGGCCGTTTTTTGCTTTGAAATTGCCATTGGTAATGTGTTTGCATAGTAGGTCAGTCGAGAACGAAGAAAAATGATTTATAGTACTATGAACGAGAATAATACGACCAACTACCACTATTAACCTACAAAGCGATAGCTTTGCATCAATAAAACCCAATGAATGCGTTTATTTGAGCAATTAAGAGAGCGAAGTGGTGGGCAGTGCGAGTTATGTGCTACAACCAATGATTTAAAAGTATATGAGGTGCCGCCGGTTTCTACTGGAGGATTGGACGGAAGCCTGTTAGGTTGTGAAACTTGTATTGGTCAGATTGAATCCCGAAACCTTGGGACTGTTACTGCAGACGCCAATCATTGGCGGTGTTTGAATGATAGTATGTGGAGCGAGCACGAGGCCGTAAAAGTAGTTGTATGGCGAATACTTTCACGTTTAAAGTCTGAAGGTTGGTCGCAAGATTTGTTAGATATGATGTATTTGGAAGACGATACTTTGAAATGGGCAAGGGCAACAGGAGAAGACGAGGAAGAAGCTGAAAAAATAATTCACCGAGATGTAAACGGAGTGGTACTGCAAAATGGAGATAGTGTTGTGCTTATTAAGGATTTGAAAGTAAAAGGCTCAAGCATGGTCGCAAAACAAGGTACGGCACTACGCAGAATTTCTTTAGATCGTGAAAATGCGGAATATATCGAGGGCAAGGTTGGGCCGACGCAGATTGTGATTATTACGAAATATGTGAAGAAAATCTGAAACGATTTTCAAGCTCCGATCAAAAAATCCCAATTTCCAGAAAACAGTATTGGAATTTTTATTTTTTCATTTCAGTAAAATTCTGGTAGAAATACGGAATTGTCTCTATCCCTTTCAGGTAATTCCAAACTCCGAAATGTTCGTTGGGGGAATGAATAGCATCACTGTCCAATCCGAAGCCCATAAGAATCGTTTTGCTTTCCAACTCCTTTTCGAATAGAGCAACTATGGGAATACTTCCGCCACTGCGTTGCGGAATTGGTTTTTTTCCAAATGTTGTCTCGTATGCCTTTGAAGCTGCTTTATAACCGATTGTATCAATTGGTGTCACATAGCCTTGTCCGCCATGGTGAGGTGTTACTTTTACGGTTACTCCTTTGGGGGCGATTCGCTCAAAATGGGAGCTGAAGAGTTCAGTGATTTCTTCCCAATCTTGGTGAGGAACTAGACGCATTGATATTTTAGCAAACGCCTGACTTGCGATTACGGTTTTTGCTCCTTCACCGATATAACCTCCCCAAATTCCGTTCACATCTAAAGTAGGTCGGATAGAATTTCGTTCGTTAGTGGTATACCCCTTTTCTCCGTATACAGATTCAATAGCTAAAGCATCTTGGTAATCTTCCAAAGAAAATGGAGCTTTAGCCATTTCAGCCCGTTCTTCACTGGATAATTCCTCCACTTTATCATAGAATCCTGCAACTGTAATATGATTGTTTTCGTCATGAAGACTGGCAATCATTTTGGCAAGTATATTAATTGGATTTGCTACGGCGCCACCATACAATCCTGAATGTAAATCTCGATTTGGCCCTGTAACTTCAACTTCGACATAACTCAATCCGCGTAATCCGGTAGTAATAGAAGGAACATCATTGGCAATCATTCCAGTATCTGAAATCAGGATAATATCATTGGCTAATTTTTCTTTGTTATTGGCTACATAGATTCCCAAGTTATCGCTGCCAACCTCTTCTTCACCCTCGATCATAAACTTTACATTGCAAGGAAGTTGGTCGGTTTTTACCATATATTCCAAAGCCTTTACATGCATATACATCTGCCCTTTGTCATCGCATGAACCTCTTGCAAAGATTGCTCCCTCAGGATGTAAGTCTGTTTTTTTGATTACGGGTTCGTATGGGGGTGAATCCCATAATTCCAAGGGGTCAGCAGGCTGCACATCATAATGGCCATAGACCAGGACCGTGGGAAGATTAGGGTCAATTATCTTTTCTCCATAAACAATAGGGTATCCATCGGTTTCATGAATTTCGGCAATATCGCATCCAGCCTCTAAAAGAGATGTCTTAATGGTCTCTGAGGCGTCTAGAACATCTTGTGAGAAGGCAGGGTCAGCACTAACGGATGGAATTTTGAGTAATTCAATCAATTCATTGATGAAACGATCTTTGTTTTGAGTAATGTAATCCTTTGGATTTTTCATGTATTTTGGAGTATATAAAGTCTAAATTAATAAAAAGAACTTTTTGAAGCCTTACTATTTAGAGAATTGATTTTTTGCTTTATATTTGCAGCCCCTTTAGGGGTAAATGCAGGCGTGGTGGAATTGGTAGACACGCTAGACTTAGGATCTAGTGCCGCAAGGTGTGAGAGTTCGAGTCTCTCCGCCTGTACAAAGAAAAGCTTCTCTTCAAAGAGAGGCTTTTTTTATGAAAAAAATAAGACCCATCTTTTTTAAGAGGGCCTCATTTATGGCAAAAGTCAAAATTTTAAACAGTAAATAGGTACTATAAGATTGTTTTGGGGAACATAAATCGAACGGATTATAAGACACCTACGGCCCAGAGAATCATAGCTACAACAACGGAAAGTAAAATACCAACCAGTACAACAACCATAATACTTAGAAAACCATTGAGCAATCTTACTCCTTGAGTTACTTGCTGTTCCATTTTTCTAGTAGTTTTCTACAATTTACGAAAATACCTGCCAGTATACCTGGTTTTTTTGTAATATTTCGACTAACTGTCTTGGATTTAACCTGTTCTACTGCTGTAATGCCGATTTTATCGATAAAATGCGAAATATTTAGCTTCCCTTTTTATCAGTAAGTTTCTTACTTAATTCCTCAAGTGATATACCTTTTGTTTCCGGCATTATAAAATGAACAAATAACAGTTGAAGTACCATCATAAAGGCAAAAAAGCCAAAAACAGGACCTGGCCCAATCCATGTAAATAGAAATGGAATAGAAGATGGAATCAACCAAGCTAACACCCAATGAACTGAACTTCCAAACGCTTGTCCGGAACCTCTTAAATGGTTTGGGAAAATCTCAGAGATAAAAACCCAAATTACCGCTCCCTGACCTATGGCGTGCGAAGCTATGAATAGGAAAAGAAAAATAGGTACGGCAATACCTTCCCATTCGAATATAAAGGCACAAGCTACCAGCGCTAATGAAATTATATAACCGAAAGAACCATAGTACATTAGTTGCTTTCTTCCCAAACGATCAATTAAAAATATTCCAATAAAGGTAAAAATTAGGTTTGTGGCACCTATTCCAATACTGCTAAGAAGAGCTGTACTTTCACCCAGTCCTGCTGCCTCAAAAATTCTGGGGGCATAGTACAAGAAGGCGTTAATTCCAGAAAACTGATTAAAAAAAGCAATGAAAAATGCGAGCATAAGAGGAAAACGATACTTCTTAATGAAGATATTTTCTGAGGCCTTAGTTCCTTCTTTTGAACTGGCTATTTCAGCCTGCATGTCCGCTAAAGTGATATTATTACTCATAGATGCTAAAACTATTCGAGCCTCCTCAGGTTTATTTTTGGTTAGAAGCCATCTTGGGCTTTTGGGAACACCAGTAACAAATAGGGTAAAGATTACAGCAGGAAAAGCTTCAACACCAACCATCCATCTCCAGTCATTTGCGGCTACGCCACTTATTACATAATTTGATATGAACGCAGCGAGAATTCCAAAGACCAACATAAGTTGGTAAAATCCTACCAAGCGACCTCTGTGCTTTGCCGGCGCGATTTCTGAAATATATGCTGGCGCGGCAATTGTTGAAGCTCCTACGCCAAGCCCTCCGATGAACCTAAAAACTCCGAAGGTAACAGGGTCAAGAGCGAGTGCAGAACCAATGGCGGAGACTGAATACAGTATGCCAATCCAAATCAATGTGTTTTTTCGTCCAATTTTGTCAGTCGGAAATCCTCCAAAAATTGCTCCGAACAGAGTACCGAAGAGTGCCATTCCTATAACCACAGTGCCGTGAAATGCATCTGAAGTACCCCATAAAAGCTGAAGCTTTTTCTCCGCACCTGAAATAACTACTGTGTCAAAACCGAATATGAAACCCGCGAGCGCAATTATGAGTGATATTCGTACAATCTTAGCGTCCATAGGTTTGTTTTGTTGGTTTTTGTAAAACTAACAAAAAAATGAATATTATTTAATCCATTTTCTATGGGAGTGCTACCACAGGTTTCAGTGTATCCATAGCCTTTAACTTTTTCTTTTTCAGCTCTTTGTCAAGCTGTTTTTCGACGGGTTTTTGTCTTTCAGATTTAGGGACTGACTTTTTTGTTTTTTGATATTCTGTAGAAGGAAATACTTTGTTATTGGGTTCAATATCGCTTTTTTTTCCAGCTTCATTTTGACATGAAATAAAAAGGATAGATAAAAGTATCGCGACCTGGATTCGGGAGAAGTTCATAGCAGATAAAAAATTGAGGCTACAGTAATTTACGAACGTAATCGATGATTTGGACGCTTGCTCCTTTATTTTTAGCTATATAGGTACTATTGATTTCACCAGTTCTTTCGAGTAACTCTTGACTATCTAGTAACTTCTTCATCTGCTCATCGAAACTCCATTGGTCCGTAATTGTTAGTAGACCTTTTAAAGAAACGAGGTCTTCGGCTTCCTTGAATCCTGAATAATTTGGACCTATCAAAACTGGAACTCCAAAAACAGCAGGTTCTAGAGTGTTATGTAGCCCAGTAGCAAAACCACCACCAACATATGCTACATCTGCATAGCTGTAAATCTTAGTAAGCATTCCGATAGAATCGATAATCAGCACTTCGAAATCACCTATCGTTTCTTCGTTAAGTTTGGAGAAGATTGCTGTTTTTTTATTAATAGCCCCCGCGAGACCTAAAATTTTGTCGGTGTTAATGGTGTGCGGTGCTAAAACGAACTTTAGATTTTTTGGAGCATGATTAATATAATTGATAAGAATGCTCTCATCTTCTGGCCAAGTGCTTCCAGCAACCAAACAGCGACGTTCTTTTTTAAATTTTTCCATAAAGGATAAGGAATTGTCGCGTTCTAAAATTTCTGAAACACGATCTAATCTGGTGTCCCCAGCGATGCTTGTATTCTTTATTTTAATCGACTCCAACAATTTTAGAGAACTTTCATTTTGAACGAAAATATGTGTAAACTTGGCCAAAGCCTTTTTTAGATATCCTCCATATCCTTTAAAATAAACTTGATTCTTTTTGAAAATTGCAGAAACCAGTACTGTGGGTATTTGTCTTGTTTTAAGCTCGTTCAAATAATTTGGCCATATTTCATATTTAACAAAAATCACCAGTTTAGGATTTACGCTACTTACAAATCGTTTTACATTTTGGGTAGTATCGATTGGAAGATAAGTAACTACATCTGCAGCTGTAGTGTTTTTCTTCACTTCATATCCTGAAGGGGAAAAGAATGTAACCAGAATCTTATATGAAGGAAATTCATGTTTCAGTTTTTCAATAATCGGAAGACCCTGCTCAAATTCACCTAATGAGGCAGCATGCATCCAAATAACCCCATCGCTTTTGGAAAATGCATTTTCAAGTATATCGAAAGTTAGCTTTCTCCCATTTACAAAGAGTTTCATTTTTGAACTGAACAGCGCCGCTATTTTCAAGTGGAACCAAGCAATATGTGCAATCAGATTGTAGATAATCCTCAAATTGAAATTCTTTAAAGCGAAAATACGCTTCTTTCAAAGAAAATCATTGCAGGTGGTTTCGTATTTTTGTGCCAAATTTTAGTATCTGAATTCCAAATTAACCAAATTCCTATCTATGAAGAAAATCCAAATGGTTGATCTTAACGGGCAATACCATGCTATCAAAGAACAAGTAAATGATTCAATCGCAAACATTTTAGAGACCTCGGCTTTCATTAACGGATCAGATGTAAAAGAATTTCAAAAGGAATTGGAAGAGTATTTGGGAGTGAAACATGTAATCCCTTGTGGTAACGGTACCGATGCACTGCAGATAGCCATGATGGGTTTAGGGTTAAAAGCAGGTGATGAGGTTATTACGGCAGATTTTACCTTTGCCGCTACTGTTGAGGTTATTGCATTGCTTCAATTAACACCAGTTTTGGTTGATGTCGAGCCGGATACTTTTAATATTGATGTAGCGGCGATTGAAAGAGCCATAACCTCCAAAACAAAGGCGATTGTGCCGGTACACTTGTTTGGACAATGCGCTAATATGGATGCTATTTTGGAATTGGCTGAAAAACATAAATTATATGTAATTGAAGATAATGCACAGGCAATCGGGGCTAACCATACTTTCAAAGATGGAAAGAAACAAAAAGCAGGCACGATGGGGCATGTAGGTTCTACGTCGTTTTTTCCTTCTAAAAATTTAGGGTGCTATGGTGACGGAGGGGCAATCTTTACCAATGATGATGATTTGGCGCATACCCTTCGCGGAATTGTAAATCATGGAATGTACTTGCGGTATCATCACGACGTAGTTGGCGTGAATTCTAGGCTAGATAGTATACAAGCTGCTGTTTTAAGAGCAAAGCTTCCGAAGTTAGATGAGTATTGTAGCGCTCGAAGAAATGCGGCAAAAAAGTACAATAAGGCATTTGAAGGTCAAGAGCATATTGTTACGCCCAAAACGGTCAATGGTTGTTCTGGAATTTGCGACACCTGTGACTGCCATGTTTTTCATCAGTATACATTGAAAATCACAAATGGAAAGAGAGATGCTTTAGTTGAACATTTTAAAGAGAATGGAATTCCTTGTGGGGTGTATTATCCAATTCCACTTCACAGACAAAAGGCGTATTTAGATAATAGATATAATGAGGCTGATTTTCCAGTAACGAATCAATTGGTGAAAGAGGTTATCTCATTGCCTATGCATACGGAGTTAGATGATGAGCAGATTAACCACATAACGTCTTTGGTTATCGATTTTGTTAACGGGTAAGCAAAAGCTATTGTAGATTTGATTCTAGATGTATTTCCGCTTACGCAGGATTAAAAAAAATGATTATGAAAATCCTTGTTACAGGAGGTTTAGGTTTTATAGGATCTCACACTGTTGTTGAATTGCAAAATGAAGGTTTTGAAGTGGTCATTATAGATGACTGTTCAAATGCAGATGAAAAGGTTCTAGAGGGAATTAGGGCGATTACGGGAAAGACTCCAATATTCGAAAAAATTGATCTAAAAGAAAAGTCAAGAGTTCAAGATTTCTTCAAGAGACATAGCGATATACAAGGCGTAATTCATTTTGCGGCCTCAAAGGCAGTAGGAGAGAGTGTTGAAAAACCGCTATTGTATTACGAGAACAATATTGGAACACTGGTTTATATTTTAAAAGAACTTTCTCAGAAGGAACGATCCAATTTTATTTTTAGTTCTTCATGTACAGTATACGGGCAAGCAGATGAAATGCCGATTACGGAAAATGCACCTGTGAAAACAGCCGAGTCTCCTTATGGAAATACCAAACAAATGGGTGAGGAAATCATTGCAGATACTTGTAAAGTAACAAAGGGCATGAATGCGATTGCGCTTCGTTATTTTAACCCAATGGGCGCCCATCCTAGCGCTGAAATAGGGGAATTGCCTCTAGGAGTTCCTCAAAATTTGGTTCCTTTCATAACCCAAACAGGGATGGGAATTCGAGAGCAACTATCCGTTTATGGTGATGATTATCCGACGACTGATGGTACCGCCGTTCGCGACTACATCTATGTGGTAGATTTAGCAAGGGCACATGTTATTGCTTTGAAACGTTTATTGGAAGATAAGAACGAGGATAACTATGAAGTTTTCAATGTAGGCACCGGTACAGGAAGTTCCGTTTTGGAGGTTATTCAAAGTTTTGAAAGAGTGTCTGAAAAAAAATTAAACTATAAAATTGTGGAACGAAGAGCTGGGGATGTTATTACTGCTTACGCAGATACCACAAAAGCAAACGAGGTTTTAGGCTGGAAATCGGAATACACTTTAGACCAGGCCATGAAATCAGCATGGGATTGGGAGCAAAAAGTGCGTAGTAAACACTAATTTAAAAGAACACTCCAAACAGTACTGATGCCATGGAAATTTGTATATTTCATGGCATTTTCTATTTAAACCAACCTCCTATGAAAAAATTCGTATTTGCTATAGCATTATTCTCATTAACTTTTATTTCAGCTCAGGACCTCTATTTACAGTGCGGAAATATTGTCGATACTGAATCTGGCAAAGTTTTAAAGGAAAAAACAATTGTCGTTTCAGGGAATAAGATCAAAAGCGTCCAAAACGGATTTGTTAACGGCTCCGGCGATGATATAACGATCGACCTTAAAACAAAAACAGTGCTGCCAGGCTTTATCGATATGCATGTTCATATTGAAGGAGAATCTAGCCCGACAAGATATATCGAGCGCTTTACTAAAAACCCTGCTGATGTTGCTTTTCAATCTACAGTTTACGCAGAAAGAACATTAATGGCTGGTTTCACAACTGTGCGTGATTTGGGTGGTTCTGGGGTGAATATTGCATTGCGTAACGCCATTAACAAAGGAACAATCAAAGGTCCACGTATTTTTACTGCTGGAAAAACAATTGCCTCAACAGGAGGGCACGGTGACCCTACCAATGGAATGCGTGAAGATTTAAGAGGTAATCCTGGACCAAAAGAAGGCGTGGTGAATTCTCCTGAGGATGGAAAAAAAGCGGTTCGTCAACGCTATAAAGATGGGTCTGATGTTATCAAAATAACGGCAACGGGCGGCGTAATGAGTGTTGCGAAAAATGGTCAAAACCCACAATTTACTATTGAGGAAATTAAAGCAATTGTGGCAACTGCAAAGGACTATGGAATGCTGACCGCAGCGCATGCTCATGGCGATGAAGGAATGCGCAGAGCTGTTGTAGCTGGAATTAAAACCATTGAACATGGTACCCTAATGGAAGAAGCTACGATGGATTTGATGGTAAAGCATAATACCTATTTAGTGCCCACGATTTCTGCTGGAAAAGCAGCCGCCAAGATGGCCGATATTCCTGGATATCTACCGCCTGTGGTTGCCAAGAAAGCACGTGAGATTGGGCCGGTTAGTCAGGTTACTTTTGGGAAGGCCTACAAGAAAGGCGTTCCAATTGCTTTTGGAACGGATGCAGGTGTTTCTCCACACGGTGAAAACGGTAAAGAATTCGGATTCATGAACGAGGCGGGAATGCCCATTATGGAAACGATTCAAGCAGCAACAATAACAAACGCCGACCTTCTTGGAATGGCTAACGAGCTAGGACAATTAAAAGAAGGGTTTATCGCCGATATTGTGGCTGTTGATGAAGACCCTACAAAAAACGTGAGTACTTTAGAAAATGCGGTGTTTGTAATGAAGGAAGGGATTATTTACAAACAATAGAAATCCCCCTTTGAAGGGGGTCAGGGGGATGTTTTTCTGATAAAATGGCTAAACTCTATTAAACATATCATATTTCCAATTTGTGGCAAATGCTCCAAGACCTTTCAGATAGTACGGCTCTTTTTCAAACTGCTCAAAAAGAAAAGCTGTATGACAAGCTGGTGAGTCAACTTCAAAAGGATTTCGCCTTAGCAAATATTGACATCGATTTATCGTCTGAAGTAGAGCCTGATGTTTTAAAGACCCTTCTTCACGAAAAAATCTATTTTCTAATTTTAGAAAAATTTACCGAGTATCTTAACCTTCTATATATTATCGATGTGCCTGAAAAAGCGTTTAAAAAAATACATATGACCGATGCGGTCGAAGTTGCAGAACAAGTCACTTTTCTTGTTCTCAAAAGAGAATTGCAGAAAGTATGGTTGAAGGCAAAATATAGCTGAGATTATTCAAATATTTCTGCAAGAAAACTGGTTAGATCACGCCAAGAACGATAGGTGGTTTTCTTGTTGTAGTTCATTCCTGTTTCTGGAGAATTTGCTTGTGGGTTAGTAAATGCATGACCTGTATGTCCGTAGGCACTGATATTCCAATCTGCATTTCTTTCAGTTAGTTCCTTTGCAAGAGCAATAGTTTGTTGAGGTGTTGCTAAGGGGTCATCCCATCCATGAAAAATTAAGACAGAGCTTTTGATGTTGCCTTCATGATTCATGTTAGGTTTGTCATAAACACCATGAAAGGTAGCTATTCCCTTGATGTCTGCCCCAGATCTTGCCAAATCTAGAACGCACTTTCCCCCGAAACAAAATCCGATAGCAGCTATTTTATTGGAATCGGTCAACTCAAAGTCCTTGGCAGTTTGAACGGCTAGTTGAATTCGATTGAGAAGTAAAGTTCTGTTTTCATTCAGTTCGCCCATTAGTATTCGTCCTTCCTCCGGAGAAGCTGCCCTTCTTCCATTTCCATACATGTCTAGGGCAAAACCGAGATAGCCCATTTTAGCTAATTGAATTGCTTTTTCTTCATCAAACGGTGATTTACCCAAATAGGCGTGTGAAACCAATACTAGAGGTCTTTTTCCCTGAATAGAATCATCCCAAGCAAAAAATCCTTGAAAGCTTTCTTCTGAATTGGAATAAGTGATTTCTTTGGTCTGAATCATCTCGACGCTGTTAAAAATATACCCTTACAAAAGGTGTCCAAGCATTTAAATAAATACTGTCTACATTGTCATATAACAAATTGTAGCGTATGCCCACAGTTGCAAAATTTGTTCTATATCCAGCGCCTATAAATAGTGCTGGAGACCAAAAATCTCTTTCAAGAGTACCTCCAATAGTTTGTATAGAAGAGTTAATGCGCAGCTGTTCAAATTCTGCCGATAATTGAATTTGAGGAATTGGGTTACCTAAAACAACGGCGCTTGGCCCATAAGCCCAGAATTTTTGATTATTAAATTTAAAGAAGTTCACATTTGCACCAATACCAGCCGCTATGTAATCATTGAATTGATAAATGGCACTAGGCGCAATCGACCCATTGAAGCCGCCATTTGAAAAGTTAAATCCGATACCTCCGCCGAAACGTACCTTATTCCAAAAGTCACTTTTTTGGGTAGGATTTTGAGCGAAGCAGTTGACACTTCCAAAGAAAAGACAAACTCCAAAAAGGAGCATTTTTAAACCTGAGGGAACAATTTTGTTCATAATATTCGTTTTTTACTAACTATTACTTCCCAAGATACATCCAGAAATGGGAAATATCGTATTTTTGATATGAATTTATTCCGAAGAGAGATAAAAATTTTATGGATAAATATTCCTTTTTAAACGCTGCACATACTTCTTTTTTTGCAGAGTTATATGACAAGTATTTAACGAGTCCTGATAGTATTGAGCCCAGTTGGCGTGCCTTTTTTCAAGGATATGATTTCGGATTAGAGAGTTCTTTAGATGAACTTGACCTTCCTTCAGCGAATGGAGCAGTTGTTATTCCGCAATCACTTCAAAAAGAGTTTCAAGTTGTGAAACTCATTGATGGGTATCGCAGCAGAGGGCATTTATTTACTAGAACGAATCCAGTTCGTGAAAGACGGAAGTATGTGCCTACGCTTGAAATTGAGAATTTTGGCTTGAATGATGCGGATTTAGATACTGTTTTTACTGCCGGAGAGATATTAGGGATTGGTCCAAGTTCGTTGCGTAAAATAATTCAGCATTTGACCAATATTTATTGTGACGCGATTGGTGTTGAGTATATGTATATTCGAAAGCCTGAGCGCGTAAAATGGATTCAGAACTGGATTAACGTCAATGATAATCAACCAAAATACGACAACGACAGAAAAAAACATATTCTTAAGAAACTAAGCCAAGCAGTTTCTTTTGAGAGTTTTTTACATACGAAGTATGTGGGGCAAAAACGTTTCTCTTTGGAGGGGAATGAATCTCTTATTCCAGGCTTGGATGCCATTGTTGAACGCGCAGCTGAAATGGGAGTCGAGCAATTCGTAATGGGGATGGCGCACAGAGGGCGATTGAATGTCTTGACGAATATTTTTGGTAAGGCCGCCAAGGATATTTTTAGCGAGTTTGATGGTAAAGACTATGAACAGGAAATCTTTGATGGCGATGTAAAATACCATTTAGGTTGGACTTCAGATAGAAAGTCTGACAACGGCAACAAAATTAAAATGAACATCGCACCGAACCCTTCGCACCTAGAGACGGTAGGAGCAGTTGTTGAAGGAATCGCCCGAGCAAAGCAAGATTTACAGTATGCTGATGACTTTTCGAAAGTACTGCCGATTGTGGTGCACGGAGATGCAGCCATTGCAGGTCAAGGCCTGATTTATGAAATAGTTCAAATGGCAACGCTTGACGGTTATAAAACCAACGGAACCATTCATATTGTTGTAAATAATCAAATCGGTTTTACGACGAATTATTTGGACGCAAGATCATCTACCTATTGTACGGATGTGGGAAAGGTTACTTTGAGTCCGGTATTACATGTTAATGCTGATGACGCTGAGGCTGTAGTGCATGCTTCTCTTTTTGCTTTGGAGTATCGAATGCGTTTCAATAGGGATGTCTTTTTAGATTTATTGGGATATCGTAAATACGGTCATAACGAAGGTGATGAACCTCGTTTTACGCAACCAAAATTATACAAGGCAATTGCAAAACATTCAAATCCGAGGGATATCTATGCGGCAAAATTGATTGCTGAAGGTGTCATTGATGATGGGTATGTAAAGCAACTTGAAAATGAGTACAAAGCTTCGCTTGAAGAAGAGTTGGAAGATTCACGAAAAGAAGACAAAACCGTTATTACTCCCTTTATGGCAGATGAATGGAAAGGCTTTGAAAATGTTCGTGAGTGGGAAATGATGGATGCGGTGGACACCAAATTCAATAAGAAAAAATTAACGGCGATTGCTAAAGTTATTACTGAACTTCCTAAAGACCAGAAATTCTTGCGTAAGGTTGAACGTTTGGTAAACGACCGTAAAAAAATGTTCTTCGAAACCGACAAGCTTGATTGGGCAATGGGAGAACTCTTAGCCTATGGAAGCTTATTGGAAGAAGGCTATGGAGTCCGAATTTCAGGACAAGACGTGGAACGTGGCACTTTCTCGCACCGTCATGCTGTAATGAAAGTTGAAGAAAGTGAAGAGGAAGTGTTGTTGTTGAATAATCTTTCGGAAAAGCAGGGAAATTTTCAAATTTACAACTCCCTCTTATCTGAATATGGTGTGGTTGGATTTGACTATGGCTATGCCATGGCGAGTCCGAATACCTTAACTATTTGGGAGGCCCAGTTCGGAGACTTTAGTAATGGTGCTCAAATTATGATTGACCAATACATCTCCGCAGCAGAAGACAAATGGAAATTGCAAAACGGATTGGTAATGTTATTACCTCATGGTTATGAAGGTCAGGGTGCAGAACATTCATCTGCGCGTATGGAACGCTACTTACAGCTTTGTGCAAGAGATAATATGTATATCGCTGATTGCACAACACCAGCGAATATGTTTCATTTATTGCGAAGACAAATGAAGGCAAACTTTAGAAAACCTTTGATTGTGTTTACTCCCAAGAGTTTGCTTCGTCATCCAAAGGCGATTTCGACAGTTGATGAATTGGCTTCTGGTAGTTTTCAAGAGGTTATTGATGATGCATCGGCTGAGGTAAAAAAGGTAAAGACTTTGGTTTTCTGTACGGGTAAATTCTATTATGATTTGATAGCTGCCAGAGAAGAGCACCAGAGAGATGATGTTGCGCTAGTTCGTGTTGAACAATTATTTCCAGTACCAGCAGAGCAAATGCAAGCGGCAATTAAGAAGTATAAAAATGCCGATGATTTAGTGTGGGCACAAGAGGAACCAAAGAATATGGGTGCATGGAGTCATATGTTGATGCACTTCGAAGGTGCAGTTAAATTTAGGGTGGCATCGAGACGTTTTTATGCGTCTCCTGCTGCGGGTAGTTCTGTACGTTCCAAGAAGCGTCATCAGCAAGTCATTGATTATGTCTTTGATAAGACTAAAAATAATATGACGAGACCAACAAAGAAAAAATAATATAGCTAACGATAGATTATTATGATTTTAGAAATGAAAGTCCCCTCTCCGGGAGAATCGATAACCGAAGTTGAGATAGCGGAATGGCTAGTTGAAGATGGAGATTATGTAGAAAAAGACCAAGCGATTGCCGAAGTTGACTCTGATAAGGCAACCCTCGAGCTTCCTGCTGAACAAAGTGGAATCATAACTCTTAAAGCCGAAGTTGGTGATGCTGTTGAAGTTGGTGCCGTTGTCTGTCTGATTGATACGGCAGCTGCCAAACCTGAAGGTGGAGAGACGCCTAAGAAAGAAGAAACAAAGGAAGCGCCTAAGGTTGAGGTGAAGAAGGAAGAAAAGCCAGTTGCCAAAGAAAGTTACGCAACAGGAACTGCTTCACCTTCCGCTAAGAAAATATTAGACGAAAAAGGCATCGCTGCAAGTTCAGTAAAAGGAACAGGTAGAGATGGCAGAATAACAAAAGAAGATGCTGTAAATGCTACACCGTCTATGGGAACACCTACCGGTGGGAACAGAGGAGAATCGCGCTCCAAGCTTTCAATGCTTCGCAGAAAAGTAGCAGAACGTTTGGTTTCTGTAAAGAATGAAACCGCAATGTTGACGACTTTTAATGAGGTTGATATGTCACCGATATTTTCGCTTCGAAAAGAATACAAAGAAGGTTTCAAAGCCAAACATGGCGTCAGCTTAGGCTTTATGAGTTTCTTTACAAAAGCAGTTGTTCGCGCTTTGGAAATGTATCCTGCAGTGAATTCTATGATTGATGGTAAAGAAATGTTGTCGTATGATTTCTGTGATATAAGTATCGCAGTTTCGGGACCAAAAGGTTTGATGGTTCCTGTAATTCGCAATGCTGAAAACTTGACCTTTAGAGGTGTTGAATCTGAAGTAAAGCGTTTGGCCATTCGAGCTCGTGAAGGTGAAATTACCGTTGACGAGATGACTGGAGGAACCTTTACCATAACCAATGGAGGCGTTTTTGGTTCTATGTTGTCTACTCCGATAATTAATCCACCGCAAAGTGCTATTCTTGGAATGCATAATATTGTTGAGCGGCCGATAGCTAAAGATGGCGCTGTTGTAATCGCTCCAATTATGTACGTGGCCCTTTCTTATGATCACAGAATTATCGACGGAAAAGAATCTGTTGGATTCTTAGTAGCGGTTAAAGAAGCTTTGGAAAATCCTGAAGAAATATTGATGGATAATAATGTAAAGAAGGCGTTGGAAATGTAATGCTAAAGTAATAAGATAATAAAACCCCAAAGGTTCCAAAAGCCTTTGGGGTTTTCTTTTTTATCATGAAAACCTTCGTATTACTATTTTACAGTTTTCAATTTTAAATAGACGCAAGACTTATTATAATCTATTATTGCCTTTGCTTTTTTGAGCACATCGGCACCAATGATTCCGTCAACAGGTAAAGCCTTGTGTGCAGTAAGTGCTTCGTTGACATGAACTAGGTCGAACAGTACAATTTTCAATTTGTTCTTTTGCCAATCTCCTATTTGAATTTTATTTTTGGTTGAAATCAATGTTTCCATGTTTGTTGCTCCAGCTCCAGCTGCTTTAATTTTTGATTCTTTAGACGTGAGATTGAAGAACTTTAACTTGTCAAAACCAATGCATGTATTTGATGCTCCGGTATCTAAAATAAATCGTCCGGTAATCCCATTGATTTTGGCAACAATTTCAAAATGATTTGTAGCGGTTAGCACCAATGGTATTTTGGTGTAGTTTTTTTTCAATAGGAATTTTTTCATACTTGCCATCTATTCGTTTTCTGCAAAGATAAGTCTATTTTTGCCCCATGATCTTGACAGATACCCATACACATTTATATACTGAAGCCTTCGATAAAGACCGTGAACAAGTAGTTCAGAATGCCATTGATAAAGGTGTAGAACGCTTCTTTATTCCGGCAATTGACTCTACTTATACAAAGGCGATGTTTGATTTGAAAGATGCATTTCCCGAACATATGTTTTTGATGATGGGTTTACATCCTACACATGTGAAAGAGAACTATCTCGATGAGATGAAACATGTTGAAGAAATGTTAGCCACCTACAAGTTTTATGCTGTTGGGGAAATCGGAATTGATTTGTATTGGGATAAATCTTTCCTCAAACAACAACAAGAAGCATTTCGTTTTCAAATTCGTTTGGCTAAAAAATACAAGTTGCCTATTGTCATTCATTGCAGGGAAGCCTTTGACGAAATCTTTGAAATTTTAGAAGAGGAAAAAGGAGATGACCTCTTCGGGATTTTTCATTGTTTTACAGGAACCATGAAACAAGCTCATCAGGCCATATCCTACAATATGAAGCTGGGAATTGGTGGAGTAGCAACATTCAAAAATGGAAAAATAGATACGTTCTTGAACCGGATTGATTTGAAATATGTTGTTTTGGAAACTGATTCGCCCTATCTAGCACCAGTGCCTTTTAGAGGGAAACGTAATGAAAGTTCATACCTTATTAATATACTCGAGAAGCTGCAAATTATTTATGGAATGGATGGAGCCGAAATAGCAGCCATAACAACTGCAAATTCCAAAGCCGTTTTTGGTATTTAATGAATGCATACTTGAATGGAAAGAAAAACAAACATTTTACTGATTTATACGGGCGGTACCATAGGTATGGTAAAGGATTATGATTCTGGAGCATTAAAAGCATTTAACTTCAAAAAGCTACTGAAGAATATTCCAGAGTTAGCCCAACTTGATTGTCATATAGATTCCATTTCTTTTGATGAACCAATTGATTCTTCAAATATTAATACGTCGCACTGGGTCAATATTGCAACCATTATAGAAACGCATTATGAAAGTCATGATGGTTTTGTCGTGCTACATGGTAGTGATACCATGAGTTATTCCGCCTCAGCATTAAGTTATATGTTGGAGAGCCTGCGAAAACCCGTCATCTTTACGGGTTCACAATTGCCTATTGGTGATTTACGGACCGATGCTAAAGAGAATTTAATAACGTCTATTCAGATAGCTGCCCTTCAAGAAAGAGGAAGACCAGTAATTCAGGAAGTAGGTCTATATTTTGAGTATAAACTGTATCGCGCAAACCGAACTACAAAAATCAACGCCGAGCATTTTGAAGCATTTGCATCTTTGAACTATCCGCCTTTAGTTGAATCTGGAGTACATTTGAAGGTGTACAAAGAATATCTTTTACCCAAGAAAAGAGTTAAGAAGTTCTTTGTGCACAAAAAGCTAGATAATAATGTAGCTATTCTGAAACTTTTTCCTGGCTTTAATGAATCACTTTTAAAAAGTATTCTTGAAACGGAAAATTTAAAGGCTCTGGTTCTAGAAACTTATGGTGCCGGTAATGCGCCAACAGAAATTTGGTTGGTTGAAAATTTAAAGAAGGCTGTAAAAAACGGTTTGCATATTGTTAATGTAACCCAATGCTCGGGAGGAAGTGTAATAATGGGGCAATATGAGACCAGTGAGCAGCTGAAAAAACTACAACTTATTAGTGGTAAAGACATTACAACAGAAGCCGCAATTACCAAACTAATGTATCTTTTAGGAAGTGAAATCTCCAAGGGTTCTTTTAAAACTGTATTTGAAACATCCTTGCGTGGTGAAATGAATTAAAAATACTTGTTTTAATTTCTGTAACTAATATTTTTTTTGTTATTTGGCGAACCTTAAAGGCTGAACTAGAGAGGTGGCCGAGTGGTCGAAGGCGCACGCCTGGAAAGTGTGTATACACCAAAAGTGTATCGAGGGTTCGAATCCCTTCCTCTCTGCAAATAAGTTTTACTTTTATTATTGCTATTTTTTTTTATCTTTAACCCGATTGATTAACTAACTAAATTTTAAGTTTGAAAGAAATGAAAAGATTATTCTCTATCCTAGCATTGGCTGGGTTGTTTGTATTAAGTACAAATACTGTAAATGCAAAAGCGACTACAGCTAATGTAGTTTCAAATCTAACAACCACAGTAGCAGCCACAGCTGTTATGCTGCAAGATGAGGCTCCCGCTGCTGCGGATAGGAGTTTTCAGCAAATCCTAAAAGAAATGTATATCAAAGGTGGAGCGGGTTTCATGAGCTTCGTATTGATTTGTTTGATTTTAGGTTTAGCAGTAGCTATTGAAAGAATTATTTACTTAAACTTGGCAACCACCAATACAGGTAAACTAAAGCAACAAGTAGAAGATGCTTTAGCGTCTGGCGGTGTTGAAGCTGCTAAGGAAGTTTGTAGAAACACAAAAGGTCCTGTTGCATCAATTTACTACCAAGGTTTAGATCGAGCTGGTGAGAGTGTAGAAGCTGCCGAAAAAGCGGTTGTTTCTTACGGTGGAGTTCAAATGGGTCAACTAGAGAAAAATGTTTCATGGCTATCTTTATTCATCGCTATTGCACCAATGCTTGGTTTCATGGGTACGGTAATCGGTATGATTCAGGCCTTCGAAAAGATTGCAGCGGTAGGTAACTTAAGTGCATCTTTAATTGCAGGTGATATTCAAGTAGCTCTTTTAACAACGGTATTCGGACTTATTACTGCGATTATCCTTCAAATCTTTTACAACTACATTATCGCAAAAATCGATAGTATTGTAAATGATATGGAAGACTCATCAATCTCTTTGATTGATATGTTGGTAGACCACAAAAAATAATAGTCCAACCTAATACCAAAGCATAATGTATAAAATTGTAAAAATCGGATTAATAGTTATCAGTGTGATATCTGCCATACTATTATTCTTCATGCCTGATAGCGATATGCCAGTGGCCGAAGCTATGGAAAGTGGTGGAATGAATGCAATGCATTGGATAGCATATATCTTGCTAGCTGTTGCAGTAGCTGCGACCGTAATTTTCGGATTGAAAAATATGATATCGACTCCAGGAGGGCTTAAAAAGTCATTGATGGGTATTGGAGGACTACTTGTTCTCTTAGGTATCGCTTATGGGCTTTCAAGCGGAACTGATGTAAGTGTTGATGCCATGCAAAGATTGGGTATTGATACCTCAGAAGGCGAAATTAAAAGTGTCGGAGCTGGAATTAACATGTTTGGTCTCTTATTATTAGTAGCGGTTGTTGTTATTGGATGGGGAGCCGTTAAAAAAGCAACAAGTAAATAAAGAAACTATGGCTAGAAGAGGAGGAGCACCAGAAGTAAGCGCCGGTTCTATGGCAGACATAGCATTCTTGCTACTTATCTTTTTCTTGGTTACTACAACCATCGAAACAGATGCAGGTTTAGATCGTATGTTGCCACCAATTGAACCGCCAGATGTTGATGTAATTATTAAAGAAAAGAACATCTTTCAAGTTAACATTAACAAGAATGGACAATTACTGGCAGATGATAATCTTATTGATTTAAAAGATTTAAGAGATAAAGCCAAGGAGTTTTTAGATAATAACGGGGATGCATCTTGTACGTATTGTAAGGGTAAGAAAAATCCAGAGTCTTCTGATAACCCTTCAAAGGCCATTATTTCTCTTAAGAGTGATAGGGAGACCAAGTATAGTACCTACATAACGGTTCAAAATGAGTTGGTAGGAGCTTACAATGAACTTCGTAACAGAGAAGCGAATCGCTTATACAATATGGATTTCGTTCAGCTTGAAGCAGATTACTTAAATCCTGAAACAAAAGATAAGTTAGATGAGGATGCTCTTGAAGAATTGAAGGCAAAGGTCAAAAGGATTCAGGAGTTGTTTCCGCAGAAGTTATCTGAAGCAGAGACTTCATCATCAAATTAATTTAAAAGCTTAAAATAAATACTATGTCAAAGTTTGCAAAGAAAAAGGACGGTGAATTACCTGCAGTATCAACTGCTTCTTTACCTGACATTGTTTTTATGCTTCTGTTTTTCTTTATGACCGTAACGGTGATGAAAGATAGCTCGCTGAAAGTTAAAAATGAACTGCCGGTAGCTAGTGAAATCAAAAAGTTAGAAAAGAAAGACAGGGTAATTACCATTTATGTTGGAAAGCCAAACCGCGAATATGAAAAAATCGCTGGTACGGAGCCAAAGATTCAATTAAATGACAAGTTTGCTAGTCCATCTGAAGTTGGAGATTTTATTTTGATGGAACGTGCTAAAAAAGCGCAAGAGCTTCAAAATGTGCTCACAACTTCTCTTAAAGTAGATAAAGATGCCAATATGGGTCTTATCTCAGATATTAAATTAGAACTCCGTAAAGTGAATGCTTTGAAAGTAAATTACACAACTGGTAGTGGTGACGCTTTTAATAATCTAAATTAGAAGAGAATAAATTTCAAACTTATAAAACGCTTCAAACATTATGTTTGAAGCGTTTTTTATTTCGTTAATTTTGTATGTATGAGGCAGTATGTTTTATGGCTTTTGATTATCGTTCCATTCAGTATGTTCTCCCAAGCGAAGCAAGATACAACAACCGTTAACCCACGTTATTTTGAGGATCAGTTTTATGCTGGTGTTACGTATAACTTTATTTTAAACTTACCGGGAGAGGAGCCGAACAAAGCAAACCAGAGAGACTTTTCCTATGGACTCCAAGTTGGTTTTATAAAAGACATTCCACTTAATAACGATAGAACTTTTGGTGTCGGACTAGGTCTGGGTCTGGGTTTGTATACTTATTATACCAATATTAGAGCAATAGAAAATGGGAATGATATTGCTTACTTGCTTGTGCAGGATGTGGACGATTTCAAACGAAGCAAGCTAGAAACGCATTTGGTGGAAGTGCCGCTAGAGTTTCGTTGGCGAAATTCAAATCCAGAAATATACAGTTTTTGGCGTATCTACGCCGGAGTAAAATTTGGATATGTTTTTAACGCAAGGTCTAAATACGTCTTGGCGGACCTTAAGGAATCGTTTCAAAATACCGATGTCCGTAACTTCCAATATGGTCTTACATTTAACTTCGGCTATCATAATTTCAATATGCATGCCTATTATTCATTAACGGGTCTTTTTAATAATGGTGTTACTTTAGACGAGAATAACATCGAAATGAGTCCACTTCGCATAGGTTTAGTCTTCTACGTTCTGTAGTAAAGTCAATTTTTCTTCACTTTTTCATCACTCGTTTTAACAATACTTTAAGGACTGGCATACTTCTTGCTACTTACTAAATAAGAAACACCTTTCCGCTTTTTTGCCCCACTCCTTATAAAGAACAACTCCAACTTTTTTCGGCTTTCATTATTGTTTAATATCTAAAAAAACAAGTATGGCTAGTAGAGAAGAAGCACCAAAGGTTAATGCAGGTTCGATGGCGGACATCGCATTTTTATTACTCATCTTTTTTTTGGTAACCACGACTATTGAAACTGATGCAGGTTTGGATCGTATGTTGACTAGACCAAATATAGATGTGCCACCTCCCATTCCAGAACGAAATATACTTCCTATTTTGATTAATGGGCAAGATGAATTGATGGTAGACAAAACTATTATCGATCTTAAAGATTTGAAAGATATAACCATTAGCTTTTTAGACAATGGAGGAGCGTCTAATGAGAGTGAAAACTATTGCATCTATTGTCAAGGAGAACGCAATGCAAAATCTTCTGATAATCCAGATAAAGCTATTGTGTCCTTAATGAGTAATCGTGAAACTACTTATGGCGTATATATAGCGGTTCAAAACGAATTGGTAGCCGCCTACAACCACTTACGTAATAGAGAGGCACAAAGACTCTATAAAACCGACTTCACGGCTATGGAGGTCTTATATGCTAATGCTGAAACGCCTAAAGTTCAAAAAGATGAACTGAAAAAGAAGATTCGGAGTATACAGAAATTATATCCGATGAAATTATCAGAAGCAGAACGTCAATAAAAATATAAAACCATGTCAAAATTTAAGTTAAAAAAAAGCACGCACACTCCAGAAGTATCTACAGCATCTTTACCAGATATCGTTTTTATGCTGTTGTTTTTCTTTATGACGGTAACCGTAATGAAAGACGATACATTGAAAGTTGTGAATGAACTTCCTAATGCGACGGAAATCAAAAAGCTTGAAAAGAAGAATCGAATAATTACAATTTATATTGGCAAACCGGTTAAGAAATTTGAAGAAAGCCAAGGTAATCAGTTAAAAATACAAATGGACGATAGATTTGTAAACCTAGCAGACCTTGGGTCCAAAGTTCTGGAGGCGATTAACGAAAGACCTGAGTATATTAGAGGGTTTATTACGATTTCTTTGAAAGTGGATAAGAAAGCTTCTATGGGATTGATTGATGATGTTAAAGAAGAACTCCGTAAAATCAACGCTTTGAAAATTAATTATACAACCTATGAAGGGGATACTTATAAGAATCTTGAATAGTAGTTTACTACAGCCAAAATTTAACCGTCAATAATTGGGAAATAGCGCCTAGCAAGAAACCTACAAGTAGAACTGCTCTTCCATTCGATTGTAAATAAAGACGAGATGTGGCCACTAGTCCTGTTGCCAAAATAACTAGGCTAAGCGCGATTGTAATATTGATTTCAAAATGAACACTTAGACATACGAGGTACATAAATAAGCTACCCATGCCCATTAGATGAATACTGCTTTTGAAATTAAAAAAGAGCAATACTATCGAGCCGAAAGTAGCTCCTATAAGTCCCATAAAATAAAAATGTAGTTCTGCAGCATAATTGTTCGGAATTACTTTATAAACTACCATTAAGAGTAAGGAGATGCCGATATAAAGCAAATACTTTCGTTCTGAAATATCGGGCTTAAAAACAGCCACTATCACTCCCACATTTTTAAGGATCAAAAAAGAGATGATAGGTATAATTACCGTTAAGATAAAGATGGGCAAGATGTTTCCGCTCTGAAATTCTGTTGGCGTAAACCTTGGGGTAATAATAAAATAAGCCAAAGTACCCGCCATGGGTATAAAAAGGGGATGAAATAAATAGGTGATTGCTTTTAAAAACAGCTTCATTATATCTGCTTTCTCAATCGTGCCACGGGAATATCAAGTTGTTCTCTATACTTGGCAACGGTTCGACGGGCTATGGGATATCCTTTTTCTTTAAGGATTGCAGCTAGTTTATCATCGGTAAGAGGTTTTTTCTTTGACTCCTCTCGAATTACATTTTCTAAGATTTTTTTAATCTCCTTGGTGGAAACATCCTCTCCTTGGTCATTTTTCATTGACTCTGAAAAGTATTCCTTTATCAATTTTGTTCCATATGGGGTGTCTACGTATTTGCTATTGGCAACACGTGAAACGGTTGAAACGTCCATATCAATTTTGTCCGCAATATCTTTCAGAATCATTGGGCGAAGGTTTCGTTCATCTCCCGTCAAGAAATACTCTTTCTGATATTGCATGATAGCATTCATGGTAATAAACAAGGTCTGTTGTCTTTGTCGAATGGCATCAATAAACCACTTGGCGGCATCAAGCTTTTGCTTGATGAACATCACTGTATCTTTTTGTGATTTAGACTTATTTTTAGAATCCTTATAGCCTTTGAGCATATTGTTATACTCTCTAGAAACATGAAGTTCTGGGGCATTGCGACCGTTTAAGGTAAGCTCAAGTTCTCCTTCAGCTATTTTGATGGTGAAATCAGGAACAACATGCTCTATCATACGGTTGTTCCCTGAATACGAACCTCCAGGTTTTGGGTTCAACTTTTCGATTTCCGATATAGCCTCCCGCAGTTCTTCTTCAGAAATATTATGTTTCTGAATCAGTTTTTTGTAATGCTTCTTGGTAAACTGTTCAAAGGATTTTTCTAAGATGGCAGTTGCTAATTCAACACTTGGGGTGACCTCTTTTCGTTTTAGTTGAATAATTAAACACTCTTCTAAAGAACGAGCCGCAACACCTGGTGGGTCTAACTCTTGAACAAGTTCAAGGACCTTTTCAATCGTCTTTTCCTCGGTATAGATATTTTGGGTAAAGGCCAAATCATCTAAAATGTCACTGATTGGTCTTCTGATATACCCACTTTCATCAACACTGCCTACTAAGAATTCGGCAATACTCCATTCTTCTTCGTTTAAATAGGAAGTGTTTAGTTGTCTTAATAAATATTGGTTGAATGAGATTCCAGCAGCATATGGAACACTTTTCTCGTCGTCGTCGGCGCTATAATTATTTGCTTTAGTTCGGTAATCAGGTATCTCATCATCACTCAAGTAGTCATCAATATTGATGTCTTCAGTATTGATATCTTCAGTACCATCTTCCCCTTCATAGTTGTCTTCAAACTCATCATTTAAACTTTCCGCTTCCTCCTTGCCTGTCTCCAAGGCTGGATTTTCCTCCAATTCCTGCTTCAAACGTTGCTCAAATGCTTGTGTAGGCAATTGTATCAACTTCATCAACTGTATTTGCTGAGGAGATAGTTTTTGAGATAATTTGAACTGTAAATATTGTTTTAGCATTCGGGTATACTTCTACCTTTCTAAAGTTAATGAAAAAAACAGCATTTTATTTTATTCAAAGCGTAGATAATCGTTTAAAATTCGGCATTTTGTGGTGTTCTAGGAAAGGGAATTACATCGCGAATATTCCCCATACCTGTAGCAAAAAGTACCAAACGTTCGAAACCAAGACCAAAACCACTATGAATTGCTGTTCCGAATTTTCGAAGATCTAAATACCACCATAATTCTTCTTCAGGAATATTCAATGCAGCCATTTTTTCTTTTAAAACATCTAAGCGCTCCTCACGCTGAGACCCACCTACGATTTCCCCAATACCTGGAAAAAGAATATCCATAGCCCCGACCGTCTTACCATCCTCATTTAGACGCATATAAAAGGATTTGATTTTTGCTGGATAGTCAAATAAAATCACTGGACATTTGAAATGTTTCTCCACCAAGAAACGCTCATGTTCACTCTGTAAATCCGCACCCCATTCATCAATCGGGAATTGGAATTTCTTCTTTTTGTTAGGTTTGCTGTTCCGAAGTATTTGAATCGCCTCCGTATAGGTAACACGTTTGAACGTATTCTCGGAAACAAACTTCAGTTTTTCTATCAAAGCCATATAGCTTCTCTCGGCTTGTGGCTTTGTTTTTTCTTCATCTAGCAGGCGTTTTTCTAAAAAAGCCAAATCATCTTGGCAATTTTCTAAAACGTACTTAATTACGCTTTTAATAAAATCTTCTGCCAAATCCATGTTGTCATCTAAGTCATAGAAGGCCATTTCCGGTTCAATCATCCAAAACTCAGCAAGATGTCTTGATGTATTGGAGTTTTCTGCGCGAAAGGTTGGGCCAAAGGTATACACCTTACCCAAGCCCATGGCATATGCCTCAGCTTCTAATTGTCCTGAAACGGTCAAGTTTGTTTCCTTTCCGAAAAAATCCTCTTTAAAATTAACTTCACCGTCTTCAGTTGTAGGTGGCCTTTTTGCATCCAAAGTGGTCACTCGAAACATTTCACCTGCTCCCTCCGCATCGGAACCCGTAACAATAGGGGCATGGAAATAGTAAAAACCGTTTTGCTGAAAGTACTGATGAATGGCGAAAGATAATGCCGAGCGCACCCGCATCACCGCCGAAAATGTATTCGTTCGAACACGTAAATGCGCCTGTTCACGGAGAAATTCCATTGAATGTTTCTTCGGTTGAATTGGATATACTTCTGGGTCAGCATCGCCGTGAACGAAAATTTCGGAAACTTGAATTTCAACGTTTTGACCTCTACCTTGGCTTTCAACTAAGGCCCCGGTAACCTTTAAGGCCGAACCGGTATTGATTTTTTTTAATAATTGCTCATCATAATTTTCAAAATCAACTACACATTGAATGTTGTGAATAGTCGAGCCATCATTTAGCGCAATAAAACGATTGCTTCTAAAGGTTTTTACCCATCCGTCGATAACAACTTCTTGCGAAGCAGGATTGGTAGATAGGAGTTCTTTTACACTTGGTACTGACATGCTAAAAATTTAAAAATCAAAGATAGCCTTTTGAGAAAAAAGAATGGTTTAGAAAAGGTTTAAAATTGGGGCTATTCCTCGTTTTTCGATGAATTCAATTCATCCTTAGGCAGAATATCAATCTGCGGTTTTTTAAGCGTTGCCTTATTAGCGATGCTCTTTTCTAGCGATAATAGAAGGGAAGGCAATAAAACTAGATTCGCTAACATTGCAAAGAGTAAGGTTGCAGAAACCAATGCTCCTAAGGCCACAGTTCCGCCAAAATTGGAAATGACAAAAACCGAAAATCCGAAGAACAAGACAATCGATGTATAGAACATACTTACACCAGTTTCCTTTAAAGCAGCATAAACGGATACCTTAATTTTCCATTTATTGGCCATTAGTTCTTGCCTGTACTTGGCAAGAAAGTGAATGGTATCATCAACAGAGATACCAAAAGCGATACTAAAGACTAAAATAGTCGATGGTTTGATAGGTACTCCGACAAACCCCATAACTCCTGCCGTAACAACTAAAGGCAGTAAGTTTGGAATAAGTGAAATGATAATCATTCGAAACGAACGAAAGAGATATGCCATGAACAAGGCAATCAATAGTATGGCCAATGCTAAAGAAAGAATCAGATTTTTTACCAAATATTTGGTGCCTTTCAGAAAGAGCAATGCACTACCGGTCATATAAACATTATAGCGTTCGCTTGGGAAAAGCTTGTCCGCATTTTCTTGTAAACGACGTTCAATTTCCTCCATGCGTTCTGTGGTCACATCTTTCATAAAAGTTGTGATTCGCGCATTTTGACCCGTACTATCTACAAAGCTTTTTAAGAGGTCGCCATCATCTGATGATTTACGGGCGACATCCATAATGAAAGTATTCTCTTGAGAAGTTGGTAGTTGGTAGTACTTCGGAATTCCATTATAAAATGCCTGCTTCGAATACTTAATTAGATTGACTACTGAAACGGGTTTCGACAATTCTGGAATTTCCTCAATAACTTGTCCCAATTGGTCCATTCGTTTGAGTGTTGCAGGCTTTAGAACTCCTTTGGGACGTTTGGTATCAACAACAATTTCAACTGGCATAATACCATCGAACTCTTCCTCAAAAAATCGGATATCTTTAAAGAACTGCTCGCTTTTAGGCATGTCCTCAATGGGGCTTCCTGAAATATCAATTTGATAGATTCCAATTATACTTGCTATAAGTAAGATGATTGAAGTAGCGTAAATAGCAATTCTCTGTTCCTTAACCACGCGTACGGTCCAATTTACAAAGGCATCAACCCATTTCTTATTTAAATGCTTTAAATGCTTAGTTCTAGGAGGATGTAAAAAGCTATAAACGATTGGAATTATCAGTAGCGATAAAATGAAAATACCAATAATATTAATAGATGCAACAATACCGAATTCTTTCAGCAACTTACTATCGGTTACAATAAAAGTAGCAAAACCTGAAGCAGTAGTGACGTTGGTCATCAAGGTCGCATTTCCGATTTTAGAAATAACGCGTTGTAATGAAAGTGCCTGATTACCATGCTTTTTAATTTCTTGCTGGTATTTATTGATCAAGAAAATACAATTAGGAATTCCGATAACGATAATCAATGGCGGTATCAGAGCCGTCAAAACCGTAATCTCGTATTGTAGTAATCCTAGAATACCAAAGGCCCACATTACTCCAATAATCACAACCCCCATCGAAATGAAAGTCGCACGTACGCTTCTGAAGAAAAAGAAAAATAGAAGGGAGGTAACTCCTAGGGCGGCTAAAATAAACTTCCCAATTTCATCAATGATGTTTTGGGAATTCATTGTGCGTATATAGGGCATACCTGAAATACGAACATCGAGTTGGGTTTCTTCTTCGAAGTCTTCTACTAAATTTGTCAGGTCTTGTAAAATAAAGTCCTTTCTAACAGAAGTATTGACAATGTCTTTGTCTAGATACATTACCGTACGAAGCGTACCGCTCTTTTTGTTGAAAAGTAGACTTTCATAAAATGGTAAGTCATTAAATAAATGCTGTTTAATACTATCAACTTCAGATTGTGTTTCTGGACTTTTTTCGATTAAGGGACGCATGACGAACTCTTGCTTGTCTTTGTCCTTAATGAGTTCTTGAAGATTATCTGTAGAAAGTACAAAGTCAACCTCAGGAAAAGCATCAAGTTGCTTGCTCAGTCTGTTCCAGCGGTTGAAGTTTTCTGGTGAATATAAAGCACTGTCCCTTATGGCAAAAACAACTGCATTACCTTCTTCGCCAAATTGGTTCAAAAAGTCCTTATACTCCAAATTTACCGGATGGTCGTCCGGCAATAGGTTTGCTTGAGAACTAGAAAAACGCATGTTTTTCCACTGCATGGCCAAGAACACGGTAAAAGCAGCAACAAGAAGTAAAATCAATACTCTATTGCGAAGAATAATTCTTGCCGTTTTTGCCCAAAAGCTTTGTGGTAATTTTTTAGCCATGCTAATTTTGTCGCTGGCAAAGGTAGAAAATGAAGCCTTGTGTTCCTAAAATTGCCAGGTTGAAATGAACCAGTATTCGTCAAATAAAAAAGCGACCACTATAGTCGCTTTTAATAATTTATGTTCTTGCAAGACTAGACTTTCATAATCTCAACTTCTTTATTATCTAAAAACGCATCAATTTTTTTGGTATAACTATCCGTAAGTTCTTGAACATCAGTTTCAGCATTTTTCTTCAAATCATCTGAGGCATCATCTAAACCTTTGATTTCTTTGTTAGCATCTTGTCGTGCACTACGCACACTTACCTTTGCATCTTCGGCTTCTGCCTTCGCTTGTTTTACCAAATCACGTCTTCGCTCTTCGGTCAATGGCGGTACATTAATAATGACCATATCACCATTATTCATAGGGTTGAAACCTAAGTTGGCGTTCATGATTGCTTTTTCAATTTCTTGAAGCATATTCTTTTCCCAGGGCTGAACGGAAATTGTACGTGCATCTGGAGTATTCACATTGGCAACCTGAGATAAAGGAGTTTGAGAGCCATAGTAATCAACCTTAACATTTGACAGCATTGAAGGATTAGCTTTACCGGCACGAATTTTCATAAACTCTTTTTCCAAGTGGGCGATTGCACCGTCCATGCTTTCTTTCGCAGCATCGAGAATAAAAGTGATTTCTTCGTTCATTTTCTTAAAAGTTTAGTAGTAATCTAACAGTAATTGTGCCAACTTATCTGTTGGCAGACAGTTTATACGTTTACAACTGTTCCGATATTTTGTCCATCGACTATTTTCAATAAATTTCCTCTGGTATTCATATCAAAAACAACAATCGGAAGTTCGTTTTCTTGGCTTAATGTAAAGGCAGTGGTGTCCATCACTTTTAATCCTTTTAAAAGAACGTCAGCAAAAGAAATCGTGTCGAACTTCGTTGCGTTTACATCCTTTTCAGGGTCGGAAGTGTAAATGCCATCTACACGAGTACCCTTTAAAATCACATCAGCTTCAACTTCAATAGCTCTTAAAACCGCGGCCGAGTCTGTTGTAAAGTACGGATTTCCAGTTCCGCCGCCAAAAATAACAACGCGCCCTTTTTCTAGGTGACGCATGGCACGCCTTCTTATAAATGGTTCGGCAACTTCATTAATTTTAATTGCTGATTGAACTCTAGTTTGAACATCTACATTCTCTAAAGCGCTCTGTAAAGCAAGAGCATTGATTACGGTTGCTAGCATACCCATGTGGTCACCTTGAACCCGATCCATTCCCGTTGCCGCTCCAGCTAGTCCTCTAAAGATATTTCCACCACCAATAACAATAGCTACCTGAATTCCCTTTTCAACGACTTCCTTAATTTCCTCAGCATATTCGGCAATTCGTTTTGGGTCGATTCCATATTGTTTTTCACCCATGAGCGCTTCGCCACTCAACTTCAAAAGAATTCTTTTGTATTGCATTATTTCGATTTAGTTCGAACAAAAATAATCAAAAATATTATGAAATTAGCTTTGATATGCAGAGGTCAATCCCCTTAATTTTTTCCTAATAGTATCAATTGAGAGTGTTCTTTTTTATATTCTTGCAAAGAAATTTAAAAATGGGTGCTTTTCATCCATTGAAAAAATATAAAAATGAAGAAAATAGCTATTGTATTGTTAATGGGAGTAGTCCTTTACGGCTGCGGATCGACCAAAGCTTTGATTACTGCAGATAAGTCTCCCATGCTAGTGGATATTGATTTGGTAAATGTTACTGATGATAAAGTAATGGTAAAAGTCAACCCCGGAGCTTTTACTTCTGAGATGGTTTCTTTTTATATTCCGAAAACCGTTCCTGGCACTTATAGTACAGACAACTACGGAAAGTATATTGAAGGTTTTAAGGCCTTTGATTACGACGGAAAGGAGCTTTCGGTTTCAAAATCAGACGACAATACTTGGAATATCTCCAGTGGAAAAAGCTTGGATAAAATTAGCTATTGGGTCAATGATACCTACGATAGTGAAGGGGAGCAAGAAGAAGCTGTTTTCTCCCCCTCAGGAACCAACATTTTAGCGGGTGAAAATTTTGTTCTAAATCTACATGGATTTGTAGGTTATTTTAAGGATTTAAAGGAGATTCCATATACAATTCATATTGATAAGCCAGCGGGATTGTCTGCTACAACATCCTTACCCAAAAAAATGATGGAAGATGCAGTTAGCACAAAAGATGTTTTTTCTGCTGGACGCTATTTTGAGGTTATTGACAACCCAATAATGTATTCTAAGCCAAATAGCGAAACTTTTCAAATCAATGACATTTCGGTTACATTGAGTGTGTATTCGCCAAATGGGTCTTACACGGCTGCAAGTTTGAAAGATCGTATGGAAAAGATGATGGGAGCTCAAAAGGCCTTTTTAGGCGACATAGATGGTACGAAACAATATTCTATCCTTTTGTATTTATCTCAAATGGGCAAAACGGATGCTAATGGCTTTGGTGCTTTGGAACACCATACATCAACGGTTGTGGTGCTTCCGGAAGTGATGCAAAAAGAACGATTGGAACAGGCGATGGTCGATGTAGTTTCACATGAATTTTTTCATATTGTGACTCCTTTAAATGTACATTCCAAAGAGGTTCAATATTTCGATTTCAATAACCCAAAAATGTCGCAGCACCTTTGGATGTATGAAGGCACTACTGAATACTTTGCTAATCTTTTTCAAATTCAACAGGGCTTGATTGATGATGCAGAATTCTATAAGCGTATTATGGGTAAAATCAGCAATGCCAAAGGATATAATGATGCTATGTCTTTTACCGAAATGAGTAAAAATGTTTTAGAAGAACCGTTTAAAGACGAATATGCGAATGTATATGAAAAAGGGGCTTTGATTAATATGGCCTTGGATATCTCGCTTAGAGAATTAAGTAATGGAGAAAAAGGTGTGCTATGGTTGATGAAAGAGCTTTCTAAGAAATATGGGGATATGACGCCCTTTGAAGATGAAAAACTTATTGATGAGATTGTCGCGATGACGTATCCTGAAATACGCACTTTCTTTGATACCCATGTTTTGGGAGATACGCCGATAGATTATAATGCTTATTTCTCAAAAGTGGGTCTAGCTTCCGGGACTGTTGAGCAGGCTTGCGGTCGTTTTTTCTTAGATCAAGAGGTTCCTTTCATAGATGCCGACCCATCAAATGACAATGCCATATATGTGCGCAAAGGGATTGCTTTGAGTAGCTTTTTCACTAATTTAGGAGCGCAAGGTGGTGATATTATAAAAAATATTAACGGTACACCGGTTACTATGGAAGGTATCGGGCCCATTATTCAACAGAGCTTTGTTTGGCCTGCTGAAGAGAAAATTACAATGATTGTGAAAAGAGGGGATGAAGAACTAACCTTAACAGGAACTGCAGGTACTCCAGTTGTGATGGTTGAAAAAGTAACTCCTGTTGAAGGTCTGACAGATGCCCAAACAAAACTTCGAGAAGCTTGGATGAAGGGCTAGGAATTAAATATACTTTAGAATCAAATTGAAAGCGCTACTTCAGGTAGCGCTTTTTTTATTTGAAAAACCTACCTTAAAAGAAAATCGATATTTTTTGTAACCTTTTATTGAAATTGCAGTTTACCCTTTTGAAGATCAAAAAACGAAATGCAAGAACTGACCAACAACGCATTAATGCTTAAAGTGAAATCTGGTGACCTAGATAAGCTGGGCTTGCTATACGAAAGGCATAAAAAAAGGCTATTCGGATTCTTTTACAATATGAATAGTAATGCTTCTTTGAGTGAGGATTTAGTGCAGAATGTTTTTGTGCGCATGCTAAAGTACAAGCACACTTTTACTGGTGAAGGTTCTTTTTCGGCATGGATGTTCCGAACCGCAAGAAACGTGAATTATGATTACTACCGCAAAAACAAAATAGCTTTTAATAAAAGCGAGATCTCAACGGTGGAATATAAGTTAGAAGATGGAGATAGTATCGAAAAAGGAATGAACAAAAAAGATGAGATTTCGGTTTTGAATAGAGCGATGCAACTTTTACCTCCTGAAAAACGTGAGGTTTTGGTTCTGAGCAAGCTTAAAGAAATGAAGTTTAGTGAAATTGGAGTCATTTTAGGATGTAGCGAGGGAGCAGCAAAAGTAAAGGCACATCGAGCTCTCAAAGATTTAAGAACAATTTTTCTACAATTAGAAACAAGATAGCTATGGAACAAGAGAAGTTTGAAATATGGATGATGGAGTATTTATCTGGAGATTTAGATGAAAGCAGAAAACAGGAGTTCGAGAATTACTTGAAAAATAGTTCAAAGCATAGGGAAGAATTTGAAACCGTTGCCGAAACTTGGAATCAAATAGATGCATTAGAAGTCCCCGAACCATCTAAAATGATGGATGCTTCGTTCTTTGATATGTTGAATTCTGAAATTGAGAAAAAAGAGAATAAAAAATCCAATTGGTTTGTAAACTTGAAATCTTTCTTTGACCCTATTCAGACACCACAGTTGGCTTTTGGAATGTTGTTATTGGCAATTGGTTTAGGAATAGGGTATTTTTTAAACTCAAGCCCTTTTGAACAAAACATCCAAGAAACAGTTGTGTCTAATTCAACAAATGAAACTGAGGAAGTTCGCGAACAATTGGTCTTGACCTTATTAGAGCAACCTTCCGCCAATAAAAGGTTACAAGCCGTAAACGAGGCTGCCAAATTGAATAAAGCAAATCAACGGATAATTGAAGCACTGTTCTTCACTTTAAACAAAGACCCTAATATCAATGTTCGATTAGTAGCTATTGAATCTCTGGCAAGGTATGTAGAAACCCCCGAAGTGAGAATGGGATTAGTGAAATCCATTGCACTTCAAGATTCACCTTTAGTCCAAATTGCATTGGCCGACCTTATGGTTAAACTTCAAGAGAAGACTTCCATAGAATCAATGGAAAAATTATTAGAGAAGCCAGATATCAATAATACCGTAAAACAAAAATTAGAGCAATCAATCAATCAAATTATATAATAATCAAAAAACGAACAATCATGAAAACAGTTAAAACAATTATGATGCTTTTGGTATTTCTATGTTGTAGTTTATCAATTGCACAAAAATCTAACGAAACCATAACCGAGGAATTAAATTTTTCATCAAAATCCGATAAAAATATGTTGGTGGTTAAAAATATTAACGGACCGATAAAGGTTGAGGGTTATGACGGAAACTCCGTAAAAATAGTTGCTGAGAAAAGCATTTCTGCTAAACGGGAAAGTTATTTGCAAGAAGGCAAACAAGAAATTCAAATCAAAATGGAGGAGCTTGATAACAAAATTTATGTTTATGTAGAAACTCCAAATAACGACTTTAATACGGCGAAAGGTCGATATGAAAATTCAAGAAACAACCGGTGGACAAGACTCAATTATCGTTTTGAGGTTGGTTTTATAGTCAAAGTGCCAAAGTATATCAGTGTTGAGTTGTCAACAATGAACGATGGCGATATTTATGCAAAAGAAGTTCAGGGCGATGAAATCATTGTCAGTAATCTGAACGGAGCCATAACGCTTGATAACATAGCGGGCAAGACTGATGTCAATGCATTAAATAAAGACATCAATATCACGTATTATAGAAATCCCATTGGTGATTCTAAATACCATTCTCTCAACGGTGATGTCAATGTTACTTTTAAAGACAATCTAAACGCAGATGTTTCTTTTAAAAGCCTGAATGGCGATTTGTATACAAATTATGACACCACTGCTTTGAAGCCCGATTTAATAAAAACCAAAACTAAAAACGGAAAAGGAATAAAATTTAATTTGAGCGCAAATCAATCCTATAGAATTGGTAAAGGCGGAATTAAGCTTGATTTTAATCTCTTGAATGGAGACGCAACTTTAAAGAAATAAAATTATGAATAATAAAACGTTACAAATTTTAGGGCTTTTGATTTTTTTCATAGGTGTAGGGAGTCTTACTGCCCAATCAGAAACCGAATCGGTCACCATCCCTTTGAGTAAACCTGGGGAAGACGGAAAATTAAAAATAGGATTGTTATATGGCTCAATAACAGTTAAAGCACATCAAGGGAAAGACGTGATTATAGAGACAAAAAGCAAGGAAAAATCAAAACCTTCAAAAACAAAAGATGGTATGCGAAGAATTGGAGATACCTCTCTCGAATTTAGTGTAGAGGAATATGAAAACAAGGTAACCGTTAGGTCAAAAAAACAAAACAAAAGAGTAGACTTTACCATTAAGGTTCCTGAAAATTTCTCTTTGGACCTTCGTGCCACCAATAACGGAAATATAAATGTAGAAGGGGTAAGGGGTGAAATGGAGATTAGTAATCTCAATGGCGCAATTACCTTAAAAAATATAGGCGGTTCGGTAATCGCAGATGCCTTAAATAAGGATATTATAGTAACTTTTTCTAAAGGCTATGAGAAATCTCCGATGGCTTTTACAAGTTTAAATGGTGATTTGGATATTACGTTTCCTAGCGACTTAGCCGCCAATATAAAGGCTAAGACAGATCAAGGAGAAATTTATACAGATTACGAAATGAAAATGACAAGAGATGTAAGCAAAGATGAAAAGAAATCATCATCTGGTGTCTACAAGGTAACAGTCGACAAATGGGTAACTGGGTCTATTAATGGAGGTGGTGCTGAGATACTTTTTAAAACTATGAATGGTGATATTATGATACGGTCGAATTAAAAAATGTTGGAATTTTACTTCAAGTTTGACAAAAGGCACTTCTAAAATTAGTGCCTTTTATTTGTTGGTAGTTGTAACAAATGAAATTGAATTGCGTCTATTTAATGATTCCTTACTCGATTCTACAACGGGGAATAGTTTTATTTTAGCACATTCTATTTTCAATGAAACTACTAGCTGATTTTATTCTAATAACTGGCTTTGCTATTACTTCGGTTATCTTGTTTATGTTGGCGATTTCTAAAAAAAGAAAAACCCCACAAAACATTTTGATGCTCTTTTTGAGCATTACCTTGATCATCATTATTACGGTAGCGACGTCTCTTCATGAACTTAGAAATGTTTTTATTTTTTTTAATTTATTAGAAGATGGGGCACGCTTTATTCTGGGCCCATTGTTATTTATCTATATTAAATCGATTTTCAAAAAGGATAAAAATTTAATTAAAAATCATCTACTCCATTTCTTACCATTTATAATCTATTTTGGTGTTATTACTCTTCCAATAGGTATAAGTCGAATACTTGGCAAAACACTTTTCGATTATTTAGAGCTATTGCATGGTACGGCATATGTGGCCATTATTAAAGACTTATATTGGCTCTTATATATTTTCCTATCAGGTCGACTTTTTCTAATGTTTAAAACGAAAATGAAGTCCAATTATTCAAGTTTTAAAAAAGCAAACTTCGATTGGATTAATAAGTTTCTTATCAGCTGCCTTTTGGTGGTGCTATTTGATTTGGTAGTTGTTTTGTACCGAATCTTTTTCATAAAAGAAATATCTTGGGACGTTGGTCTTATATCGCTTTGTTTTTTGATTCTTTTGACTATCTATCTTGGATATCATGGACTAAAGCAATCCACCATATACCTTCCTAAATTTTTATTGGATAATGAAGAAGCGAGTAAAAAGGATAAGCATCAAAATATCAAGTTCAGTTTGTCTAGAGAAGAACTAGAGGAACTTAAAAGTAATCTTGACGATATCCTAATATACGAAAAACCCTATTTGCAACAAGAACTGACCTTAAGTGGACTTGCAGAACTTATAGGAACTACTGATAAAAAATTATCTAGCTTGCTCAACCACCACCTGAATGTTTCATTTTATGACTTCATAAACCAATATCGTGTCGAAGAAGTAAAAGAAAAATTGAAACTCGAAGAGTATGAGAAATACTCTCTTCTAGGACTTGCCTATACTTGCGGATTCAATTCCAAGAGTAGTTTTTATAGAGCCTTCAAAAAGGAGACAGGTATTTCTCCGACGGCCTACAAAAAGGAAAATTCTATTGAATAACTAGCGATATAGTTATCACAAGTTAGTCCCGATGTTTTTAGTGGGACGAATATGTAGTCTCCCTGATATAAATTGCTGTTTAAATATCAAGTTATAGGCTACCATGTTAAAAACAAGTTTCTCAATACTTTCCAATGCGTTTGGCTTTATTATTCTGGCAATTTTTCTAACAAGTGTAGCGAAAGCGCAAACTGTTGAAGACACTATATCGGTAAAAATGACCAGGGCCTTCCAAAAAAGCCGACTACCAGGTCTATCTTTAGCAATGGTAAACGCAAATGGTTTCTTATACCAAAATAGTTTTGGTTATGCTGATTTAGATTCTAAAAAGCTGTATGATAACAATACCATTCAAAATATTGGTTCTATTTCAAAGACCCTTATTGGGGTTTCTTTAATGCAATTGGTGGAAAAAGGCAAATTGAGACTTGAAGATCCTATTAATAAATACCTTCCTTTTTCTGTTGATCATCCCAAGTTTCCTCAAACGCCGATAACCATTCTCCATTTGGCGACACATTCCTCAGGCTTAAAAGATACCCCAGGCAATTACGAATTTAAGTCTTATTATTTAGACCCAGTTTTTCAAAAAGAACCTGTTTACGCAAAAGGGTTTTCGCTTGAGGAAAAAGTGTTTCTTAAAAAAATTAAAGACAATAAGCGAATTTCACTAGATGCGTATTTGAAGAAGTTGCTTGAGGTAAATGGAGAATGGTACAACTCCAAAAATTATTACGATTTTAAACCAGGAAGTTTTTATGAATATACAAATATAGGTGCCTCTCTGGCAGCATATATCGTTGAATTAGTAGCTGAAATGCCTTATGAAGAGTTCACAAAAAAAGAAATTTTCAAACCTTTAAAAATGGATTCTACAGGCTGGTTTTACAAAGATGTTGATATGAGCCGTTTTGCTACCCGATATGTGGGTAAAAAACACACCATTGCACCATTCTATGAGCTTAGCACCTATCCTGATGGGGGATTAAAAACTACAAGTACTGATTTGGGCTTATTTCTTCAGGAAATGCTTAAGGGATATGCAGGAGATAGCGAATTTCTAAGTAAAGAGAGTTTCGAAACACTTTTCAAAAACCATTTATCAGTACCCGACGGCGAACGAAATGGTATTTTCTGGGATGTTTTTGCGGAAACAGGAGTTGGTGATATTGGTCATAGCGGTATCGACCCCGGAGTTTACAATTTTATGTATTTCAATCCTAGCACAGGAATTGGAAAGATATTGATGACCAATGCTACTGGAGATAAAAACCAAGAGAATACCATAGCCGTCTGGGAAGAATTCATTCACTTGGAAACCTTGTTTTTGAACTGAAAAAGAGTTTTTTCAATATTGCACTTAGCTTAAGTTCAAAGTTATAGTGTATGAAGACGAAACTGAACGCGGTATTTAATTAATAAACCATACTTGATGAAAGATAAAAATAAGAGAAATGTTGAGGCTTTTATGCTCACCTTAGGAATCTGTGCAACCATAGCGGGTATCGGATTGATGATAAGTGGAAGCACATTGGTTGGGATGCTTGGATCCATATCAGGGGCATTTTTGATAATTTATGGATATAATAAGAACAAAGCCTCCTAAAACCTTTGTGAAAATAGATCATATTTTTTATGGCAAGGAATAAATTTTGGACTCCAGATAGAATAGTCACGCTAACGGCAATCTTCATTAGTTTATTTACCTTAATTGTTTTTGCAAGGCAAACCAGCATTATTGAAAAACAAAGTCGCTTATCCGTTATGCCCTATTTGATCATGGAAACCGGCTATAACCCAGATGAGGACTTCATTACCTTGACTTTAAATAACTATGGGGTTGGACCTGCAATCATAGAAGAGATAAAAATATTTTACAAAGGGAAGACCTATGAGATGGATTTTGCTGATTTCCTTCGAACCGATATTTTTCAAACTGATAGTGTCGCCGTTTTGGCTAGCGCAAGTATTGATGCGGGCTTGGCCATACCGGCTGGCGCTGAGCGCATGGCCATTAAATTTGGCGGATCTGGTGACAGATATATTAAAACTGAGAAGTTTTTGCGCAAACTTGAAAGAAACGAATTTGACTACGAAATCATTTATAGCTCTATTTATGATGATACATGGCGCATAAAAAAGTCAGAAGATATTCCTGAAGAACTTTAAGTGAAAAAACCACGAATTTCTACGGAACCTTTGATTTCTATCAAAGTAATATTTTGAAAGTATTAAAATTTTATAACTAAATATCAGTATGAATTTAAATCGATTGTATCCATTAGTATTTATTTTATTTGTGATTAGCAATGCTTCATTTTCTCAAAGTGAAATAAATATTGCAGCACCACTAATTGAAAAAAATCGCTTGCTCCAAGATTTGGAGAATCTAAAAAGAAATCTGGAAACAGCCCAACCAAGTTTGTATAATTACACGTCAAAAAAAGAAATGGACGCTTTCTTCGAAGAAGTAAAGAAAGATATTGTTGACGATATGAGCAGTATAGATTTTTTTCGTTTAATAGCTCCACTTTCCAACTTAATTAGGAACGGGCATACTATTATAGTCCCGTCATCAAAATGGGAAGATTTTGTTGTGACAAGCGCAAATTTATTACCCTTAGACCTCTATTTTTATGATGACCAGCTTTATATTTTGAGCAACGTCTCTGACCAACCTGACATAGTGGAAGGATCAATCTTGAAGTCCATAAATGGCAAGTCTGCAATTGAGGTTTTTGATTATATGGTTGACCGTTGGTTTAAAGATGGGTACAACAAAACAAGGCCTCGTGAAATTGTAGAGGAAGAATTCCGGTTACTATACACCCACTTTTTTGGAGATGCTAGGAAATACGAGTTAGAAATAATAAGTCCAGAAGGTGATAATTTAGTTATTGAAGTAGACGGTATACACGAATCAACATTCAAAAAAAGGTTAAATGAGCGTTACGATACTGAATTTGTGCCTTGGTGGCGAAGAGAACCTAAACCGTTGTATTTTGAATTTTTAAACGATGACATCGCATATCTCAAAGTTACCCAATTTAGTAATGGTCTTAAGAGCAAGAAGGGTGAACGTTTTAGTAAATTTATAAAAAGTTCATTTAAAGAAGTAAAAAATAGAGGTGCCGCTAATCTAATTTTAGATTTACGTGGAAATCAAGGCGGGGATGTTAAACCCCAATTAGAGTTATTGAAACATCTTGTAAAGAAGCCTTTTCATTTGTATAAAGAGGTTTTTGCCAAAATCAGGACATTGCCAAATCCGGAGTACTATGAATTTGATATTTTATCAAGAACGGAATTCAAAAAGAATTTTCTTAATGAAAAAGTTGACGACGTATATCCAATGAAAAGCCAACTTGGTTATGAGGAGAAACCACAACCACCTTCGGAGAACCTTTTCACTGGCAATTTGTATGTCTTGATTGATGGTTGGTCATTTTCTGCAACAGGTGAGGTGAGTGGAATCTTAAAAGAGCACAGAAAAGATGCTATTTTTTTAGGTGAAGAAACTGGCGGTAACCCTGTCACTAATATCAGTGGCATTCAAACATTCATGACGTTGCCCCATTCAAAAAACCGTATACTAATTTGTCTGGTTAATTACACTACTGACGTTTCCTATAAAAATGATGGTCATGGGGTCATTCCTGATCATCGGTTGCGAAATACGGTTCAGCAGGAAATTGATAAGAAAGATAGCGTTTTAGACTACACTCTAGCATTAATTAGACAATAGTCATCTAAGCTTTTCAAACACACTTTGTTTATAACTCACCCCTATAGGTATTTCTATTTCACCTATTTCCACATCCTTCAAGGTATGTGCCGTAATATGGTTTAAGTTGACCACATAAGACCGATGAATTCTTAAAAATGATTCCGAGGGCAATTGCTGTTCAAAATCAATCAAGGTTGTTTTGACCATCAACCGTTTATTGATTAAGTGAATCTTCACATAATCCTTAACACTTTCAATATAAAGAATGTTAGCAAATAGAATTTTGTATTTTTTTTTATCAGCCCTTACATAGATGTAGTCTTGTACATTTTTAATAGTGGTCGTAGCTGATATTGTTTGTTGGCTCCCACTATTTTGCTTGGCGTATTTGGTGATTGATTTTAGAAATCGCTCAAATGAAATTGGCTTGACCAAATAATCTAAAATATCAAGTTCATAGCTTTCTACGGCATAATCGATATAGGCTGTGGTCAAAATAACTTGTGGAGGGTGTTTCAAAGATTTCAAAAATTCAATACCTGTAAGTTTGGGCATTTGAATATCAAGGAACATCAAATCGATTTCATGCTTTTCCAATATGGAAAACGCTTCAATAGCATTCTTACAACGTGCCTTGATTTCATAACCATCCAACTGAATGAGATAGTTTTCAATAACTTCTATTCCTAAAGGTTCGTCATCAACGATAATACACTTAGTAGTCATGACAAGATGGTAATTAAATTGATTTCCAAGTGTACTTCATAGGTTATATCTGTTTCTTCTACCTTTAATTCATAGTTGTCCGGGTAGATTAGGTCGAGCTGTTTTTTAATGTTTGAACTTCCAATACCCTTGGTGTAATTGGTCAAATCTTCTTGTGAATCTGGACTTTTGGTGTTAAAAACAACGAAAGTTAATATATCTTTTGTTGCCTTTAAACTCATATTGACGGTCGGTTCATTTAAAGCACTACTGATACCATGTTTGAAAGCATTTTCAACAATTGATAATAAGATAAGTGGAGCAATTTGAATATGGGTGTCATTGATATCTTTATCAAATGTAATTTTTAAGTCCGGTCCGTACCTTAATTTTTCTAATGCTATATAGTTATCCAAAAGCCGTACTTCGTCTTTTAGCGAAACATATTTTTCATTACATCGATATAGCACATAAGTTAGCATTTCGGATAATTTCAAAACTGACTCAGACGACTTATCAGAATTTTTAAGGGTAAGGGCGTAAATATTGTTTAAGGTATTTAACAAAAAGTGAGGATGTATTTGGGCTTTTAAGAAGTTTAGTTCGGCCGTTGTTTTTTCCTTTTCCAATTCATCCAATCTTCTTCTTTCTTCACTTCTTTGTTTCAACAATTTAATACTAGCCATAATTGTAGGAGCGATATAAATAGGAAGTAAATAGTTACGCGCTAGTCTATCAAGACTAAATAATACGAGTAAGAGCATATTAATGGTAGAGGTGTCCTCAACAACTCCAATAATAGGTTCAGCAACGAATACCGTAAGTAATCGGGCCAATACGGTCAAGAAATACATACTCAACAAAACCGACCCTATGAACTTAAGGTATCTCTTCTTGTATGCATATTTTGGCAGTTGGTAGTAAACAAGAAGGTAAGCCGCTATTAAAATAGATGGTAAAATAGCAAGGGTATATACCGAAATTACTTTTAGGGTATATCCTGTATACAGAAACACTTGAGATTGGAGTATGAGTATGACAACCCAAAACAGAATATGGGTCAGTACCCGATTTTTCAAAATTCTATCCAGCATTTTTCGAAATAATATAACACTCCTAAAATAACAACTTTGAGGCTGTTTATTCGGAATTGTAGACGAATAGGTGTTATAACAACCCTTAATGAAAGCATTTTAAGGTCGAATAAAGTCTATGGACTAAAACGTGATAAATAGCCTATGGAAACTATAGCTTGGTCGTTTTTTTGAAAACCAAAAAGATAATACGGATAGCTTAGTGCCGAATCTAAAAAATAACAGATATGAAAACAAACATTATTTCAAGTATCGCCTTGCTATTGGTAGCAGTCAATTTTTATGGGCAGTCAGATGGCCTCACGGTCGATATAGAACTAGAGTCCAATAGCTTCAACAAGGCACACCCCTATTATGAATATTTTAAAAACAAGGATGACGATTACATTAAATGGCTGTACTTCGGATGTGCTTCAAACCCTAGTGGGTCCATAAATTCAAAAAAAAAATCCTCGAAAAGGAAAAACGAATCAGGGCTTTTGATTTTTAAAATTACCAAAGAAGGAAATTCTAGATATGACACGATTCGCAATTGTGTTCATCCAAGCGCTTATGAGGTTGAAAGAGATCCAGGCTGGGAGAGTATCGTACCCATACACGGGAAACTTCCGAATGGTGTGTGGTGTACCCTTGATAATAATCCAAAGGGGAATACTGGGGTTACACTACATGTAAAAGAAACCCCTGTAAATGCAAAATTGGAAATAGTGACCGAGGAGGGTGAGTCAATTCGAACACTCGTCGATAACTACTTGGAAAAAGGCACTTATGATTTCTCATGGAACCCGAATTCAGTTAAACCAGGGTCTTATTTGTTGCATACTGCAATCGATGGACAATTTATGATACAGCGTATTCATGTTCAGAGTAGCTGGTTGCGTGAAGTATTTCCTTTTTTATTTGGAGAGCAAATTGCCTATAAAAAGTATCGTAAGTCTGAGTCTTCGGGAAAATTACCTAAAGGTACCGTCTTATCAATTAATCATGATAGGCATGGCGTTACTTTAGGGTTGACCAATATTAAAAATACTCAAGTTCGCATTGCACTGCTCAGACCAGATGGTTCGCTTTTTAAGAATATCGTCAATTCTAAACTGCAAGAAAATATATACGAAGGTCTATTGAACGAGCATGTGGAGAAAACAGGAAATTATCTTCTTGTGGTAGAGGTAAATGGGGCTACGAGAACACAAAAAATCAAACTAAAAAAACAAGCATGAAACATATTTTGATACTGACAATATTTTTATTTTGGACTCATCTTCAATCTCAAGAATCGGAACGTATACAGACTACAAACATAGATTCAATTACGGTTCGAATAGATGACTATGTAAAAAAGAACAATATACCCGCTATAATAGTGGCTATCGTAGAAAATGGAAAGGTAACATATATTAAAAGGGGTAACACAAAGCGAAAAAATGGACTGCCAATTTCGGAGAAAAGTGTTTTCCAAATAGCCTCAATCAGCAAAACGTTTACAGCAATTATTGCCAACACCCTTCTTGAACAAGGTTTACTTGAATTAAAGGCACCCATTTCGAAATACCTCAAAGAAGATGTTTCCTCTGAAGTTCTTATGAAATTAAATAGAATTACTATTAAAGATCTTTTGCATCACAGAGCAGGTTTCCCACATGATGGAAAATCGTTACCTCCCTCACCAAATGGCACACCTCAGAAAAAACCTTATACAAAAGTGTTATTACTGAAGGATTTGACCAATATGAAGGTTAATACCAAAGCTGAAAAACGATTTTCGTATTCCAACTTTGGTTATGCGCTATTAGGCCATATTATGGAAAAGGTTAGCGGGAAACCTTACGCTACACTGTTACAAGAGTATGTGAATCAACCCCATGGATTGGAAAATACAACCGTGGTTGAAAAAAATATTCCTCTCAATTTGTTGGCAATACCGTATGCTACCCACAAGAGAGAGATTGAATTACGACCTTGGGTAACGGGAACTACAAAGGCTTCGGGGGGGATATTCTCGTCTGGCGAAGATTTGATCAGAATTATGGAGGCACAAATGCAAGACTACAAGATTCATCAAGCTACGGGAGCAATTTCTCCTTTGCTTTTGACCTTCCAAAAAGAAAAGGTAAGCGGCGCACTTTCTTATGGCTTTGGAATGTTTGAATCCAGAAAAGGAGGAAAAAAGAATATCTTAGCCCTAGGGCATGGGGGAGATTTAGACGGGTACGCCAGTTTTTATGATTTCTATCCAGATCAAGATTTAGGTTTGATCATGTTGACCTCGAGTGGAGGCAAAGCGTTTATTGATTTTCATGACCAATTGGAGCGTTTTTTACTGGGTTTGCCACAGAAAAAGGAGATACTGTTGCCGAAGCAAGTATTAAAGCGATATGAAGGTACTTTTGTCTTCGAATCCGGACGAGAAATTAAAATTAAACTAAAAGGTGACAAGTTAATCAGTACTGGAAAAAGAATACCACCCTTGCAATTGCATGCGCAGAATGAAAACACCTTTTTTTTCAAAGAATTTGACGGATGGCATACCTTTGAATTCAATGCAAAAAATGAAATTATAGAGGCAAACTATATTCAGTATGGTGAGATAATGAAGTTGCGAAAAATTAAATGAGTTGAAATGACCAATTTAAAAGAGCCTGCTTGCCAATTGATTAACAAAAATTGATTTAGTGTTATATCTTGTGACCTAAGCAGATATAGTAATTCTCATTTTTAATATTTTTATCTAAACAACAATTTCAATTGCATTTAAAAATTCATATTCTACTAATTTGCTTTTTCGCGCTCCAGGTTTTTGCTCAGGAAACGAATGAAAAGAAATCTTTGGATAGTCTTGCAAGTAGAATTTCTACTACTGTGGGATCTAAAAAGTTAGCTGCTATCCTGCAATTCTGTGAGGAGAGTGCTAATTCTTCAGCTCGTCAAGTCCTGGAATTTACTTCTGAAGGCCTTTTACTGGCTGAGGAATTGAATGATTTCAAAGCTAAAGCAGAATTATTACGTTATCGAGGTTCTTCGGCTTTGATTCTTGGAGAAATGGACGACTCCATCGATTTTTTTAAACAGTCTATTGTCTTAAGTGAGTCCGCTAAGGATTCTATCAATCTTGCCGAGGGATATAATAGTTTAGGACGTTATTTTTTTATTCTCGGAAATTTTGAAGCATCAAGGGATAATTATAGACTTTCTCTAAATATTTCTGAAAAAATCAGTAACCCGAAATTGATTTATGAAGTAAAGGCAAACATAGCAAGCAGTTATTTAGGCCAAGGAAAGTATAACAAAGCACTAGAATTGTTAGAAGAAGCCTTGGCGCTTTGTAGACAAAAAGAATTATACTGTGCGGGAGCTATTCTAAATAAAGGCATTGCCATAAATAATATAGGTAAACCCAGTGAAGCACTAGAACTCTTTTTTGAGGCGAGAAAAACATTTTTTGAGAAAGGAGAATTTAGTGCAGTTGCCCTTACTGAGCACCACATCGGTTACCTTTTAGAACGCGCGGAATTATATGAAGAAGCGATTCATTATTTTAATTTAGTTAAGGAGTTTTACGAAAAGAGTGAAAACATTAATCGGCTAAGTGCTATTTATGCCAATATTGGTGAATTAATGTTGGAATTAAACAGGCCTGATGAGGCCGAAAATTATTTTAATAAATCACTGGATTACAAAAAAGAAACAGGAATAAAGACCGTAGGCGATCCTTTGCACGGATTGGGTTTAGTGGCACTAAAAAGAGAAAAATATGACTTAGCCTTCAACTATTTTCAAGACGCCCAGAGAGCATTTGCGGCTATAGATGACGAAGCCTATGAAGATGAGATATACTATGCCTTCTCAAGCTCCTATTTCGGAATGAAGGATTTTGAAAATGCAGAAAAATACGCATTGAAGTCAGTGATGGTAAACAAGAATTCTGGTTTAAAAAGGGAATTGGCTTTATCTTATGAAAATTTGGTTCGAGTTTATGAAGAGCAGGAGAAATATGATTTGGCGTTACAAGCCAAAAAGGAACTGGAAGCGATAAACGTTGATTTGAATAGTACTAAGGAGATATTTGCTATTACTAAACAATTGGTGGTTGAAACACTTAGAAAAAATGAAGAAGAAAATAAACAAGATTTAAGTGTTGATAGAGAAGTTCTTACATCAAATACTAATTATTTTTGGATTTGGCTTGTTTTGATATTATTGCTGTTGGGCGGCGGTATAATTTATCTTAAAAAAAAGCATTATAATTCTAAGCTAAAAAATAGAAGTACAGTAGAGTATCTTCAGAAAGACGAGGCTAAAGTACTATTCGAAACCTTGAAAGATGTTATCAAAAATGAAAAACCCTATTTAAACCAAGAACTTACTTTGAGTGGGTTGGCCGAACTCATAAATACTTCTGACAAAAAACTATCTGCACTCTTGAATCATTCTTTATCTAGCTCCTTTTACGATTATATGAATCACTTTAGAGTAGAAGCTGTAAAAGAGAAGTTGAGATTAGAGGGGTACGAAAAATATTCTTTGGTAGGTATAGCCTATACCTGCGGTTTCAATTCTAAAAGTAGCTTCTACAGGGCTTTTAAGAAAGAGACGGGTATTTCCCCCAGGGAATATAAAATTAAACATGCTTCCTGAAATTATCTAATTGATACTTTTTTGATTTTTTAAGACTCCATATAAACGTTCGCCCTAAACTTTATTGCTCTAGTAAGAAATGAATTTTGGTCTGCTCTAACTATTAGGATTTTAACAGCTTGTTTACTCGTAATCAAGATATAGCTTCACTGAAGAATTTGTTCTTGAAAAAGTCCCAATACTTCTTATGGGACTTTTATTATTCCCTAAGTTACTAGTTTGGTAGTTGAAAAAATGCAATATGAAAAAAGTAGTCTTAACAATAGGTTTTTTACTCATACTCGTTATTTTATGTGCTTGTTCTGATACTGATGATTTTCGCGGTTCGGGAAACATCATATCCCAAAGTCGTGAGGTGGCCAGTTTTACGAAAATTGAAAATTCTACTTCAATCGACGTTGTAGTATCGGAAAATACTTCACAGGAAGTTCAAGTGTCTGCGGATGATAATATTATTAGTGAAGTAAAAACGGTTGTAGAAGGCGGAGTTTTAAAGGTAGTGTTAGCCGATGGAAATTATATTGATATTACGGTAAATGTGGTCATAGGTGTTCCGAATGTTGAAGGAATTGAAAATACCGGTTCAGGAAATATTACCGTCTCAGGATTTGAGGACTTGCCAGCTTTCACCATCGATAATGAAGGCAGTGGTAACATAACCATGAACGGTTCTGGCAACACCCTTTCTATTAAGAATTCAGGTTCTGGAAACTATAAAGGATTTGGTTTTACCGTCGCGGACTGTTCAATTGCCAATTTAGGATCGGGAGATTGTGAAATCAATTGTACGGATGCATTGAGTGGGTCAAATACAGGTAGCGGAAGTATTTTTTATAGAGGTTCTCCTGCTATAGACATTTCAAATACTGGTTCTGGCCAAGTGGTAGATTCAAATTAGTTCCCCTACATTTAATACATGAATTACAAAAAAATATTTATTAGCTGTGTTTCTTTCTTTTTCGGGATGATACTTTCAGCCCAAAGCGATTTCTCTACCATCGTACCTGAAACAGTAGGTTTATCTAGTAATCAGTTGGAAGAGCTCAATACTCAACTACATGATGTGGTTGACTCAGGTCAGCTGGCAGGTATTCAAACCGCGATCCTAAGAAAAGGAAAACTTGCTCATCTGGATACCTATGGATTTTCGAACCTGCAGAACAAAGAGAAGCTAAAAATGAATAGTATCTATAGGATTTTTTCAATGACTAAGCCTATTGTTTCTATAGCCCTCATGCAGCTTTATGAAATGGGAAAATTTAAATTGGATGACCCAATTCATAAGTTTATTCCGGAGTTCGAAAGCATGAAGATGCATTCAGAACAAGGCGGTTTGAAAAAAGCTAAAAACCCAATTAAAATTATTGACTTGTTAAGACACACTTCTGGCATTGGTTACGGTAGAGGTGAAAATGACTACATTAACCAACTATATGCAAACGCGCGATTAACGAATTCGAAAGACTTGAAAACGTTTATCGGAAAGTTATGTGAATTGCCGCTATACTTTGAACCAGGTACCAATTGGGGTTATGGATATTCAACAGATGTTATCGGGTATTTAATTGAAGTGCTTTCCAACCAGTCATTAGATACCTATTTAAGTGAAAATATTTTCGTTCCATTGCAAATGGTCGATACCCATTTTCAACTTCCAAAGGCAAAACTCGAGAGATTTACAGTGGGTTATGGAGCAGATGAAGATGGAAATTTATTCGTATCCGAAGCACCACACGAAAGCAGATTCACGCAAAATGTCACTTTGTTTTTGGGCGGTGGAGGCTTGGTGTCAACAACACCTGATTATATCAAATTTTGCCAAATGTTGCGAAATATGGGAACCTTTGAAGGAGCTGAAATTGTAAAACCGGAAACACTTCAATTAATGACCAAAGACCATTTGAGCGATGTGCGAAAACACCAAAAAGAACCTTTGCGCTTGATGCCGCGAGAAACAGGTTTTGGTCTTGGGTTTTCAGTGGCAGCCTATAAGCCAAATGGAGAAAGAGGCGTTTATGGTTGGGGTGGAGCTGTAGGAACTTATTTCAGGATAGACCCTAAAAACGATTTAATCTATATCATGATGATGCAAATATCGCCATACCGCCAACTCGGTTTACGAGAGAAGTTCCAGAATTTGGTAAATGAAGCACTAATAGTTCAGTAGTATGAATGATGCAACTTTCGTCAAATCATACTGTCTTTTAGATAACCACCATTTTTAAAGTATAATACTAAAAACTGATTTCTAAATGCTAAACCACCAAAAGAGTTTACTTACTGCTTTATTCTTCTTTTTTATCTTTTCATTTTCCTTTGCCCAAACCTTAACCCAAACCGTAAAAGGCAAAATAGTCGACGCCGAAACAGGGGCACCCCTTTTGGGAGCTAATGTGATTGTTTTGAATACCAATCCGGCGAGAGGTGCAATAACTGATGAGGATGGGTATTTTCGTTTAGAGGATATTCCCGTAGGGCGAGCATCATTTCAGTTTACCTATTTAGGCTACGAAGATTTTGTGATTTCTGAAATCTTGATTGGCTCAGCTAAGGAAGTAGAACTAACAATCAACCTGACTGAAGCGCTAAATCAGCTTGATGAAGTTGTTTTGGTTGCTCCGACGGATAATATTAATCCGAATAATAAATTAGCCACGGTTAGTGCTCGTTCATTTAGTGTGGAGGAAACAAAACGTTTTCCGGCAAGCGTTAGTGACCCAGGCCGTATGGCTTTGTCCTTTGCTGGCGTTACGAATTCTGACGATACAAGTAATGAAATTATTATTCGTGGTAATGCCCCAAATCAATTGCTTTGGCGTATCGAGGGAATTGAAGTTCCTGAGCCGAATCATTTTTCTGAAGAAGGGTACTCCCCAGGTAATGTGAGTTTGATAAGTAGTAATATGCTTGGGAAATCAGATTTCTTTACAGGAGCTTTTCCAGCAACCTACGGAAACGCACTTTCTGGGGTATTCGATATCAACTTAAGAAATGGAAACAATGAAAAGGGTGAATACGCCTTTCAATTTGGAGTTCTGGGAACAGATTTAACCGCTGAAGGTCCGTTTAGCAAAAACTACAAAGGATCCTATTTGATTAATTACCGGTATTCTACAATCGCTCTGCTCAATCAAATTACAGATGTAACCCCAGGAAGTACACCGACATACCAGGATGTTTCAATGAAATTAAATCTTCCTTTAGGGGAAAAAACAAATCTATCTATTTGGGGAATAGGAGGAATCAGTGATGAAGATGAAGATCCCGAAGTAAATGGTGATTTTTCGAGCGAGGAGATTTTCAAATCAAAAACCTATATGACGGGTTTGACACTTACTCATTTCCTTAAAAATAATGATAAGTTTGAAGGTCGAATATCCTATTCGGGAAATGCTAGTGATTTTGTATTTGAAGAACAGAATTCAGTGACCGGTGATACTTTTGGAGATAGTGATATTTTAAGGAATAGTGCCCTTCGAGTTAGTTTGGATTACACGAAAAAGATAAATGCTAGAACTACTTTAAACACCGGAGCCATAGGAAGCTTTTTGAATTATAATGTACTAACGACGGAAACTGAAAATGGTCAAACAAGGTATATTGTAAGGGAAGATGGTAATGGAAATATGGCGCAAGCATACATTCAAGCAAAACATCGTTTTAATACTGATTTTTCAACAACCTTTGGACTTCATGGAACATATTTCTCAGTGAATAAAGATATTGCGATTGAGCCTCGCTTGGGTTTTGAATGGAAGGTTGGCACAAAGCACACCTTAAGCGCGGGTCTTGGTATTCATTCCCGAAGAATGCCGCTCAATCAATATTTCATAAGAATTGAAAATAATACGCCCAATACAGAGCTGGATTTGATGCAAGCAACGCATTATATCTTAGGTCATGATTGGCGTATCATCAAAAACGGTCACCTTAAAGTGGAGGTGTATTATCAAAACTTAAATAAGGTAGCGATTGTCAACGACCCAAGTTTGACCGGGTCCTATCTCAATGGAAGGTTTTTAGATGAGGCATTGATAGATTCAGGAAAAGGTAAAAATTACGGACTAGAGCTCACCTTTGAAAAATTCTTCTCGCGTCAGTATTACTTTCTAGCAACAACCTCACTTTACGATACACAGTATAGAGCTGTTGATGGTAATTGGTATGACAGTGCCTATAATTACAACTATACGTTTAATTTAGTGGGAGGAAAGGAATTTACAGTCGGTAAGAAACAAAACAACACATTGGGTTTAGCGGCCAAAACACTTTTCAATGGAGGAAAACGTGCTACGCCTATAAATCAAGAAATCTTTGATCAAACTGGAGAAATTATCCTCGATGAAAATTTGCGAAATACGATTGAGCTTGATTCCTATTTTAGAATAGATGCTAGTATCTATTATCGTCTAAATAAGCCAAAAGCGGCACATCGCATTGCCCTGGATATTCAGAATGCTACAAATCGTTTGAATGTGGACAATGCGTTCTTCAATTCAAATACGGGCCAATTGGAAACTAGCTTCCAATTAGAGTTAATTCCATTCCTGAATTATCGACTTGAATTTTGAGCATAAAAAAACCGCCTTGCTATATGCTTGACGGTTCTTTTGAGTTAGCATGATAACTTATTATCCTACTGTTGCACGTTTGAAACCTGTAACGGATACATCTCCGTGAGAGGCAACGTATTTTGCAACACTGATTTTCTCATCTTTAATGAAATTTTGGTCCAATAAACATTGCTCTTGGTCCAAAGTTGTGTTATCAGAAATGAATCTCTCCATTTTCCCTGGAAGGATTTTATCCCAGATTTGTTCTGGCTTGCCTTCGGCTTTCAATTGCGTTTTCGCATCTTCTTCCGCTTTGGCCATTACTTCATCAGTCAATTGCGCCATAGAAATGTACTGAGGAACGTTCTTAAGTGTTTTTCCTAAACGACCTAGTTCTTCATTATCTTTTTCAATAACTGCGATTCTGGCTTCGGTTTCAGCTGCAACAAATGCAGGATCGAAATCTTTGTAAGACAAGGTCGTCGCTCCCATAGAAGCAACCTGCATAGAAAGGTCTTTACCTAAAACTTCAGCCGTATCTACTTTTGAAGATAAGCCAACTAAAGCAGCAATTTTATTGATGTGTACGTAGCTTGCAACATAGGGTGCTTCCAATTTTTCGAAAGCAGTAATGTCTAGTTTCTCACCAATTACTCCAGTTTGCTCAATCAATTTATCAGCAACGGTCATTCCTCCGAAATCAGCAGCTACAAAGTCTTCTTTTGAATTGTAGTTAAGTGCCACTTCTGCAAGCTCATTGGCTAGAGCAACAAATTTTTCATTTTTTCCCACGAAATCTGTTTCACAACCTAAAACTATTGCAACACCAGCAGTTTGGTCTGCATTCACTTTTGCAATTGCAGCACCTTCCGAAGAATCTCTGTCGGCTCTTTTCGCAGCTACTTTTTGACCTTTTTTACGAAGTACTTCAATTGCTTTGTCAAAATCTCCCTCGGCCTCTACAAGAGCATTCTTGCAGTCCATCATTCCAGCACCTGTAGCTTTTCTTAATTTATTTACTTCTGCGGCGGTAATTTTTGCCATAACGTAATCTTATTTTTAATTTCTTTAATAAAGTTGCTTACTCAACTCCTCCTTTAACACTATCCTGCCAAGCTTTCAATTCATCCCACTTTTCATCAGCGGCCATTTTAGCTTGTTTCGCCCATGATCCAGTATCTAAATGGGCTAATCTTGAACTAGCTTCAGTTAAGATATCTTTCATCTTATCCGCTTTGGCTTTTGAAACTTTTGCAAAAGTGTCAAGTCCTGCGTTTGTTAAGGCCTCCGCTGCTTTTGGACCTACTCCTTCAATTTTAGTCAAGTCATCACCCTTAGTGGCTTTTGTTTTGGCTGCTTTTTTAGGAGCAGCTTCTTTCTTTGTCTCTTCCTCTTTAGCTTCTTTTTTAGGTGCTTCCTTCTTTACGGCTGCAACAGTTTCTTCAACCGCAGGAGCTTCTTCTGCTACGGGCTCAGCTTTAGCCTCTTTTTTCGCCTCTGCCTTTGGAGCTTCTTCTTTACCTTCTTTTTCTCCTTGTTTTTCTGATTTACGCTCTGCTAAACCTTCGGCAATAGCATCAGTAACTTGGGTCATAATTATGTCAATTGATTTTGAAGCATCATCGTTGGATGGAATCAAGTAATCAACATCTCTAGGGTCAGAGTTGGTATCGACCATTGCAAAAATTGGAATGTTCAGTTTTTGGGCTTCCTTAACAGCAATGTGCTCACGCATGGTATCAACAACAAATAGTGCACCTGGCAAGCGAGTCATATCGGAAATAGAACCTAAGTTCTTTTCAAGTTTCGCACGTAAACGGTCAACTTGCAATCTTTCCTTTTTAGAAAGAGTAAGGAAAGTACCGTCCTTCTTCATTCTATCAATCATCGCCATTTTCTTAACAGCTTTACGGATAGTTACAAAGTTAGTTAACATTCCGCCTGGCCATCTTTCTGTGATGTAAGGCATGTTAACTTTTGCTACTTTCTCAGCAACGATATCTTTCGCCTGTTTTTTGGTAGCTACAAAAAGAATTTTTCTTCCTGAGGCAGCAATCTTACTAAGGGCTTCATTAGCCTCATCTAGTTTTGCTACTGTTTTGTAAAGATTGATAACGTGAATTCCGTTACGCTCCATGTAGATGTAGGGCGCCATGTTAGGATTCCACTTTCTGGTAAGGTGTCCGAAATGCACACCTGCTTCTAATAATTGTTTTACTTCGACTTTCGCCATTTTTAAATTTAGTTTACGTTCTTTTGAATTAGCAATGCTAGAGTGGTATCATGATATGAGTCATGAAGCCTCTACCATTTAGATGCTAAACTAATTTACCTTCGCTCTTTAGAGAGATAAGGATTTTTAATTGCTTCCTGAAAATCAGGAAACTTTCAATGAACTTGTTAATGAATATAAATAAAGGTGTCTCTGAAGAGACACCTGAAATTCTGTATTAACGTTTAGAGAACTGGAATTTCTTACGGGCTTTCTTCTGACCGAATTTCTTACGTTCTACCATACGTGGGTCTCTTGTCAATAAACCTTCTGGCTTAAGAGTCAGTCTATTTTCCGCATCGATTTCACACATTGCTCTGGACAATGCCAAACGAATTGCTTCTGCTTGACCAGTGATACCACCACCGTAAACATTGACCTTTACATCGTAGTTTCCTACTGTATCAGTCAAAGAAAATGGTTGATTCACTTTATACTGTAAAGTAGCCGTTGGAAAATAATCATTCAAATCTTTATTGTTAATCGTGATTTTTCCTTTTCCGTCAGAAACGTATACACGGGCAACGGCTGTTTTTCTTCTTCCTATTTTATGAATCCTATCCATTATTTGAAATCGTTAAGGTTGATTGCAGTTGGTTTTTGAGCTTCTTGATCATGATCAGGACCAACATACACTTTTAAGTTTCTAAAAAGATCTGCACCTAATCTATTTTTCGGAAGCATTCCTTTAACCGCTTTTTCAACTATACGGCCTGGAGTTTTTTCCAACATTTCTTTAGCTGAGGTATGACGTTGTCCACCTGGGTAACCCGTGTAACGAGAATATGTTTTATCATCCCATTTGTTGCCAGAAAGGGTTACTTTCTCAGCATTGATGATGACAATATTGTCGCCACAATCAACATGTGGTGTATAGTTAGGCTTGTGCTTTCCTCTTAGTAACTTTGCTACTTTCGAAGCAAGACGACCTAGTGCCTGACCTTCAGCGTCTACCAACAACCATTGCTTGTCAACAGTCTTTCGGTTCGCTGAAACAGTTTTGTAACTTAATGTATCCACTACTACTTTATTTACGATTAAATACTTCAATCCCTATAAACGGGGTGCAAATGTACAACTATTAAGTTGAATTCCAAATGCTTGTTTTCAATTATTTTCTTGATTTTTTGGCGTTTAATTTTTATCCATTTTCAATCATCTTTTTTTTGAAATGAAGGTTTGACTATGGTTTTGATTAAATAAGACCTTAGTTAAAAATGAGCTAAGTTGAAATATAACCCTTATTTCTACGTTTTCTGCGTAAATATGTCCTTAAAATTTAATAAAATGAAATGTAACCTAATAGCCCTATTTGTAGTATCGGTTTTACTATTTTCCTGTTCAAAAGATGAAAATAAAACTGATGAAGTAACTCCTGAAAACGCCATTGTTGGCTCTTGGAGGGCAACCGAGTTCAAGGCCGCTGACCCCAATAGTTCTAATGTCAACTTGGGAGCGGAAATATTGGCAAATCTTACCGCTGAACAGTGTTATATTATAACTTTCACTTTTAATTCTGATATGACTCTCATAGGTGAAAGTGGAGTTAACTACCTTCAAATTAATGCTACACCAACCGGTTTGGAAGTGCCATGTCCAACTCAAAAAGATACAGAATCAAGTACGTATACTTATGATGGAACAACCTTGACCACCGTTGATACTGACGGAGTAACGGTTATGGTGAAGGTTAGTATAGATGGAGATACCATGTCGGCCGACGCTACAGATCTAGATATTCCCAATTTTGATGCTGCTGGAGAAATAATTTTTGAAAAGTTCTAACAGCTCTTTATAAAAATTAAAAAGCCCTTTCGGATTTTTCGGAAGGGCTTTTTTGTTTTTGCACATGAAATAGTGCATGAAATTTGTCTCACACTAGCATAATTGTTTGTTTTTTTGTTTTTTCCATATCATACCTGTATTCCACTTATCTTAGTAGCAAATAATTTGGACTAGATGCAAGTAATCGAAAAAATGGGCTTCCGCTACCAGAAGTTCATCGTTGTTTTTTTTGCTTCCTGTATGCTCTCATCATGCATAGATCCAGTAGAGCCTGAATTTGAGTTCAAAGAGGGGTTGGTTTTTGTAGAGAGTATTGCTTCCACCGTTACCAAGGCTTCATTTGTAACAATAAATAGGTCGACATTAGAATTCGGGGTATATGTGGTAAATTTTGTGGAAGGCGCTTCTGTAAATTTTGAAAACGTTGGCACTGGAGAAGTTGTAAATCTTGTAGAAACTAGAAATTCGTATTTGCCTCCAGATGATTTTTTTGTTCGGCCAGGTGAAGAATGGAAATTGAACATTCAACTCCCAGATGGAAAAAGGATAGAGTCATTGCCTGAGTCTGTTTTGGATGTTGTACCCATTGACAATATTGAAGTGCGTTATGACCCAGAATTGGCTTTTCGTGAGATATTAGGAGGCAAATTTGTTCCGGGCCATCAGGTTTCAATTGATTTTAGTGATCCGGCGGACACTGAGAATTATTACTACTGGACCTACAAGAGTTTTGAGAATTTAGATTATTGTGAACAATGTGTGGAAGCGATATGGAGGAATGGCGAATGTACTCCAGTCGAAATTGCTCGATTTAGAAGTCGCTATTTCGATTATGCTTGTGATGTAGATTGCTGGCGTATTCGTTTCCCAGAAAGTATAACTATTTTTGACGATCGTTTTTCTAATGGAAAATCCGTAACACAATTTCCTGTTGGGGATCTTTTGTTATTTAATAAAGAAAATATCGTTATTGAGGTGCAGCAATTTTCTATTACACCGGCCGCATATCAATATTATAAAGTGTTGCAAGATATTGTAGATAATTCCAGTGGTTTAAACGCTCCACCTCCTGCGGCATTGATTGGTAACTTATCAAACCCAGATGATGACGAAGATTTTGTCTTTGGTCGTTTTACCGCCGCTGCAACATCAACTGCCTCGGCATTTATCAATAGAACATTTATAGAAGAATCTCCTCTGGAATTCAGAGATCCTATAATCCTCGAACCTCAAATTGCATCTCCTTATCCTCCACCTGCAACAGTTATTGCACCTTGTTCGGAAAATAGGGAGCGGACAGCCGTACGGCCAGAAAAGTGGGAATCACAATGAGCATGAAAAGTAAAAATATGATGAACAAGCCATCTTTTTTCTTGCTTTTTGCTCTAGTGGCATTTGCTCCTTTTTTTGCCCAGGCACAAGAATATGCAATCTCATTTGAAGTAGTTGCTAAAGAATCAGGACTTCCCCTAGACGACGCACAAATTTCAATCACCCCATGTAATTGTGGAGGTGTTACAAATAGCGCGGGTAGATTTTCTATCGAACTTCCAAGTGATACCTACAACATTACTGTTTCTTTTATCGGATTCAAAGACGAAACACGAACACTTGAACTAACAAAAAATACAATCCTGAAAATAAATTTAACCGAAGAACAAGAACAATTGTCTGAAGTTGTGGTGAGAGCTAAAAGAAGGCTTGACAATGTTGAAACTCCTCAAATGGGTGCTTTGCAAATCAGCGCTAGAACATTGAAGAAATTGCCGGCGGCCGTCGGTGAATTTGATGTTTTAAGGGGGATGACATTGGTAGCGGGGGTTAACAATTCAGGTGAAGTCAGTAACGGACTTTCAGTTAGAGGAGGTTCTCTTGATCAAAACCTATTATTGTACGACTATGCTCCGGTTTTTAATCCGACACATTTATTCGGATTATTTTCCGTTTTTACCCCTGATATGATTTCAACCGTGGACTTATACAGGGCAAATATTCCATCTCGATATGGTGGAAGGATAACTTCGGTGTTGGATGTAAAAGTGAAGAATCCCTATGTGGAGAAAACGAAATTCTCTGGAGGAATAGGTCTAGTTTCTAGTAGGTTAAATCTTGAGACTCCATTAATCAAAGATAAGTTGATGCTCAATATCGGTGGGCGTGCAGGTCTCACAGGATTTTTGATTCCATTTTTTTCAGAAAGACTTAAAAATACTAAAGCGAATTTTTACGATGGCACCTTTAAGTTATTATATCTGCCCACAGAAAACGATCAGGTATCTTTAACAGGGTTTTACAGCAAAGATTTTTATCAGCTTGACCTTATTAGCCAAGTTGGAAATATAAATGCAGAGAACAATCAATATGATTTACAGACTTTGAATGGTACTTTGAATTGGACCCATACTTTTGGTGATGAATCAAATTGGAGAAATATTTTTGTGTACAGCAATTATACTCCCAAAACAATTTTTCCGGAACAGGCCAATGACAACGAGATAGAATATAATGCTGCAATCAATTACTTGAGTTTCATATCTGAATATTCAAAGATAATAAGTGATAAATTTGACTATTACGGTGGGGTACAAGCGAATCAATATAAGATAAGCCCTGGGGCATTAGATCCTGGAAGTGGAAATAGTATAGTTCCAGTTACGCTTGAAACCGAGACCAGTTATGAGATTGGAACATATGCAAATCTGAATTGGAAACCAACAGAGAATATTTCTGTTTCAGGAGGTTTGCGATTCAATCATTTTGTCTTTGTCGGACCATATACAGAAGCTGTTTTTGATGATGTTTCCGGTACTATTTTAAGTTCCACTGAATTTGAAAAAGGAGATGCTGTAAAGACCTATAACAGTTTGGAGCCAAGGTTAGGAGCTAATCTCAAGCTGGGAGAGAATACCTCTTTAAAGGCTAGTTACGCGAGAACCAATCAGTATTTACAGAATATATACAATACAACAACGCCCCTTCCAACTTCGCGATGGAAAACCTCTGATCCGAATATTAAACCTCAAAGCAGTAATACCTATGGTTTTGGGGTTTATCAAAATTTAAATAATGACGAGATTGAGATTGGTCTTGAAGGTTATTACAGGGAATCTGAAAATAATCTTACCTACAAACCAGGTGCAGATTTCTTCCTTGAAGAATTTCTCGAACGAGATGTAGTTCAAGCTAAAGGTCAGGCCTACGGCGTGGAATTGAGCTTTAAAAAACCACGTGGAAAGCTTAACGGATGGTTCAATTATACCTACTCGAGAAGTTTGTTACAATCACAAAATCAGAGATTGGCAGATCGGGTCAATAATAACAAACAATATCCTTCTGATTTTGATCGACCACATGTCTTTAATGGTACTATTAATTTTGAGGGAGATAAATGGAATACATGGAGCTTCAATTTCACTGCACAAAGCGGAAGACCATACACTGTTGCGAATAGTGTTTTTGCGATAGAAGACATTAACGTTCCTATTTTTATTGAACGAAACAATGCAAGATTGCGACCCTATCATCGACTGGATTTTTCTTGGAAGGTAAAGTACGGAAGGAATCCTAATAGAAAATGGAAGGGAGATTGGACCTTTACGATTTACAACGTATACAGCAGAAGAAATCCTTTTAACCTATATTATTCGCAGCGCCAAGGTGCTGTTGATTCTGAAGTGTTTCTGGGAAGCCCTCTTGGAACCTATGAACTTTCTATATTGAATAGTCCGCTCTTTGCAGTTACTTATAACTTTGTCTTTGACTAGAAGGGACTAATTCTTGTAAAACTTCGCCTGCACCTGTTGCTCCTCTGACTCGATTCGAGCAACATATATACCAGCTCTCAAATTGGGGATAGGAATACTAACAGCATTCTTACGGATAGCCCACTGATGCTTTAAAACAATATTTCCTGAGATATCTGAAATGACAATATCGGCTCGACTGCTATTTTTTAGTCCAAGTATATTGACCACATTCGTCGCTGGGTTAGGGAAAACTTTTATTTTTTGCTTTGAAATTACTTCCGTTTGAGAAGTCGTTTTGTCTTCTTCAATACTTTGAGCAGTGGTCCAAAAAGTGAACAAAGTAAAAATCAATGGTACTAACCAGGTTTTCATAACATATGGTTTGGTACTCTCTTAACGGACTTAGGAGTAGCTTAGTGCATAACAAATCACAAAAAAATGTTAGAAGAATAGTATTTCAGCAGATAGGATTCAAAGATATATTCGAGCGAATTAATCCTCAAATAATTTTAAAAGCTGATTTTTCTAATAAATGAGTTCCTAGACTTTCTCGTGAAATCATATTTGTTCAAGTACACGTGACATAGTCATGACAAAATTGTAACCGTTTAACCGAGATTATCGCGCAATGCCGATTTTTTTTAAGGGAAAAGACCTCCAAAGCTATATTGCGGGAAAACAAATTCTTATGAAGTTTCCCCGTATTCTCCTTGCCCTTGTTTTAGTATTTGGCATTTCATGTAAAAAGGAAGACAATCAAGCCGCAATTGATTCTATCATCGGTCATTGGCATATTTTAGATTTTCAACCAGATGCAAATAGTCCCGAGAATGAATCACAGTTGGCAAAATTAGCTATTGCAGAGTTAATAGCTAGGCCATGTGACCCATTGGAGTACACTTTTAAATCTAATGGTGCAGTGATATATAAAGATGCCATGAAATATTTGGATATATCTATGGGAGATAATGGCGTGGAAGTGGAATGTGCATCTAAGAGCGATTTAATTAATGGCACATTTGATTTTGATGGTTCAAACTTAACGGTAGATTATATTGATGGACAAAGTTATAGCTTTGCCGCCGCTCTTGAAGGTGAAAACTTTACGGTTCGAGTTTCCGATTTATCTGTTAATGGAGTGCTTTTGCAAGGAAAATTGATATTTATGCGAGAGACTGATGTTCATAATTAGTATGACTTAATGCGCCTCCAGCCAATTCGTTCCTACCCCCAATTCTACGTCCAAAGGAACAGACAGCGTGTAGGCATTCTCCATCTCAGCCTTTACCATAGCTTTTAATTTGTCCATTTCGGGGTTGTAGACATCGAAAACCAATTCATCATGCACCTGAAGCAGCATTTTGGACTGGTAATTTTCTTCAGCCAGCTTTTTATGAATGTTAATCATAGCTAATTTGATGATATCAGCAGCGCTACCTTGAATAGGTGCGTTCACCGCGTTTCGTTCTGCAGCTCCGCGAACGATGGCATTACTTCCATTAATGTTTTTTAAATATCTGCGTCTTCCCAAAACGGTTTGAACATAACCATTATCTCTAGCGAAATCAACTTGCTCGCCCATATAATTTCGAAGCTTAGGATAGGTCTTGTAATAGGTCTCGATAAGTTCTTTCGCTTCTGATCGAGAAAGGTCTGTTTGATTGCTCAATCCAAAGGCAGAAACACCATAGATGATACCGAAGTTTACGGTTTTGGCATTACTTCTTTGTTCACGCGTTACTTCCTCTAGTGGAACATTGAAAACCCTTGCGGCGGTTGAAGCATGAATATCTTCTCCGTTTTTGAAGGCTTCTATCATTGTGGTTTCCTCACTCAATGCGGCAATAATTCGCAATTCTATTTGGGAGTAATCGGCGGCCAGTAGGGTATAGTTTTCATCCCTTGGAACAAAAGCTTTTCGCACTTGTCGTCCCCGCTCTGTCCGAATGGGAATGTTCTGCAAATTCGGATTATTACTACTTAATCTTCCGGTTGCGGCCACGGTTTGCATATAGTCTGTATGTACTCGACCTGTACTTTCCTCTACTTGCAAAGGAAGGGCATCAACATAGGTGCTTTTCAGTTTTGACAGACCTCTGTAATCCAAAACATTTTGAATAATTTCATGATCTTTAGCTAAATAGGAAAGAACATCTTCTGCTGTTGAATACTGTCCTGTTTTGGTCTTTTTAGGTTTGTCGACCAGTTTCATTTTGTCAAACAGGATTTCCCCGAGTTGCTTTGGAGAACCAATATTGAATTCCTCTCCAGCAGCCTCGTATATTTTTGCTGTCAGGTTCGTGATATCCGTATTCAAATCATCCGAAAGTGAATTAAGAAATTCTTTATCCAGATTAATGCCCTCCAATTCCATGTCGGCTAGAACATGCAAAAGAGGAATCTCAATATCATTGAACAAGTCCTCTGTGTTTGCTTCCTTTAATTCAGGTTTGAAATGTTCGGCCAATTGCAAGGTAATGTCGGCGTCCTCAACTGCGTATTCGGTTTGTTTTTCCAAAGGAACATCGCGCATCGAGAGTTGGTTCTTTCCTTTTTTACCAATCAAATCGGTAATTGAAACCGGAGTATAATTTAAATACGTTTCTGAAAGCACATCCATATTATGGCGCATATCAGGATTGATAAGATAGTGCGCTAACATGGTGTCAAAGAACTTTCCTTTTACCGTGACATTGTACTTACGAAGTACCTTAATATCATATTTTAAATTCTGACCAATCTTCTCTATATCTTCCGATTCAAAGAAAGGTCGCAGCTCTTCAATAAGCACTTGAGCTTCGTTTTTATCTTCAGGAAAGGGAATGTAAAAGCCTTTTGTAGATTCCCAGGAAAAAGCAATCCCAACCAATTCTGCAGTTAGCGGATTGAGTCCGGTAGTTTCCGTGTCAAAACAAACGGAAGTTTGTTTCATCAAATTCTGAACGAACAACTTCATCGCCATTCCTGGAGCGATACTTTGGTAAACATGCGCCGTATCAGCAATGGTTTTTCTGCTATTATGGTCTTTTAAAGTTCCGGCTGCTTCCGATGGGTCACCTCCGAACAATGAGAATTGTCCGCCGCCGGCTTCTTTTGGTTGTCCCTTAGGAATTGGTGCGCCTTCAGTATCCTTTTTCGGTTCTTCAATTTCTCCAGAAAATATTTTGATAAACTGGTCTTTTAGTCTTCTGAACTCGAGTTCCTCAAAAATGGTCTGCACTTTTTCATTATCAGGCTCGCACATTTCATAATCCTTGGCATCAAAAGTTACGTCAACATCAAGGCTAATGGTAGCTAATTTTTTCGAAAGTAAGCCAAGCTCCCCGTTTGCTTCGACCTTCTCTTTCATCTTGCCTTTAAGCTTGTCAGTATTGGCAAGAAGGCCTTCCATAGAACCAAATTCTTCTAAGAATTTTTTGGCAGTCTTATCACCTACTCCAGGTAATCCGGGAATATTATCACTGGCGTCACCCATCATTCCCAAGTAGTCAATTACCTGCTCAGGTCGTTCGACTCCAAATCGTTTTTGAATTTCAGGAATACCCCAAATTTCGATACCGTTACCCATTCGAGCAGGGCGGTACATAAATATGTTCTCAGAAACCAGCTGACCAAAATCTTTGTCAGGCGTTACCATAAAAACCTTGTAATCTTCTTTTTCAGCTTGTTTGGCCAGTGTTCCTATTATATCATCAGCTTCCCAACCTTCTTTGACGACAACGGGAATATGCATCGCGTTAAGAATATCCTGTATATAAGGAACCGCAATTCGAATAGCATCGGGAGTTTCACTTCGATTCGCTTTGTATTCAGGGAAAAGTTCAGTTCGCTCAGCACTTCCACCTTTGTCAAAACAAACGGCAAGATGGTCTGGTTTTTCACGTTTGATTACATCAAAAAGCGAATTCATAAAGCCCATTATGGCTGAGGTATCCATGCCTTTTGAATTGATTCTTGGGTTTTTTATGAGTGCATAATATCCTCTAAAAATCAATGCGTATGCGTCAAGTAAAAAAAGTCGTTTTTGTTCTGCCATTTTAGCTTTTTTTTGAAGGATTTCAAAACTACAAATATTATCTTCTTCCTTCTATTTATGACTTAAGAAATGATTCCGAAGGATTGTTCATATGTCCCTCCTCTGAGTAGGTTCGATAGGTGAAACCAGGTTGAATGCAATACCCACCGGTTTCTCCTTTTTTATTGATAGCGATAAAACCGATTTGAAAATCAGTTCGCCCCTTATTTTTAGACATGATGCGCTTTACGCCTTCTTCACAGGCTTCCTGTGGAGACTTCCCTTGTCGCATTAATTCGACAATTAGAAAACTGCCCACGGTTCGGACTACTTCTTCTCCTACTCCTGTTGCCGTGGCTGCACCTATTTCGTTGTCGACAAAAAGTCCGGCACCTATTATTGGAGAATCGCCAACGCGGCCAGCATATTTATAGGCCATGCCGCTGGTGGTACAGGCTCCTGAAATATCACCCTTTTTATCTATTGCCAAAATACCAATAGTATCGTGGTTTTCAATATTGATAATGGGCTTGTACTCTGATGTTTTTTTCCATTCTAGCCATTCTTGTTTGGATTGCTCTGTAAGTAGATTTAATTTTTCAAAACCTTGCTCATAGGCGAATTTTTCGGCGCCTTTTCCTGCAAGCATTACGTGTGGCGTTTCTTCCATGACCTTACGCGCTACTGAAACAGGACTAGCAATATTTTGCATCGCTAAAACCGCTCCGCAGTTTCCATTTTTGTCCATAATACATGCATCCAAAGTAACATTGCCGTCTCTATCAGGTCTTCCGCCAATACCTACCGTTTGGTTGTTTACATCGGCTTCTTCGACCATGGCCCCTTGCTGAACTGCATCTAACGAATCTCCTCCATCTTTTAAAACCTCCCAAGCTTTGGCGGTAGCGTTTTCGAAATTCCAAGTGCAGATCGCTATGGGGCGAATGGTTAGGGCTATATCGCCAGTATCGATCTTTGTATCCGTTTCATCCTTGCAGGAAGCAATCAAGGGAGCGGAAATCAATCCTGCGGCGGCGGCACTTGAATTTTTTAGGAAGTTTCTTCTTTGCATCGATTTTGGTTGTTTATTTTAGAGAAATAAATATAGGTAAAATGCTAGTAGAAGTTTGTGCTAATTCATTGGAATCTGCTTTAAATGCAGAAAAGGCTGGAGCAGATAGAATCGAACTTTGCTCGGAACTTGCAGTTGGTGGAATTACCCCATCTTATGGACTTTTAAAAGAGGTTGCCAAGAAAATTTCAATTCCGATTCGTGTACTTATTCGTCCACGAAGTGGAGATTTTACCTATTCTGATGACGAGTTCAATATTATGAAAGAAAATATCAAGCTTTGTGGTGAAATGGGCTTTGATGGAATCGTAATAGGAATGTTACATCCCAATTTTGTTTTTGATGAGAACCGTTTTTGGGAGTTGGGTGAAATGAACCACGGTCTCAAAACTACCTTTCATCGCGCTTTTGATTGGGTGCCCGACCCAATTTGGGGACTCGAATGGATTCAAAGTATGGGTGTCGATACCATATTAAGCTCTGGACAGCAAAAGACTGCGGTTGAAGGTATAGATCTTTTGTCTGATCTTCATGATATGGCATCAAGTACTGTAATAATGCCCGGTTCTGGAATAAAAGCTAGCAACGCTCATTTGTTTAAAGAGAGAGGATTCAAGGCAATACATTTATCAGGGGTTGAAATGAAGCAGAAGCTTTTTGAAGATCCCAAAGTTGAAATGAACTCTCCTAGTATGTTGTCAGACGATTCCATACCTGTATCGAATTTTGAGGTGATTCAGGAAGTTATCAAGGCCGTTAAATAAAACCTAATTGCAATTCGCTTGAATTCGATTTAAAATACCTTTGCCAAAATATTGAATATGCTTCGTTGGATACTTTTTATAGGGTTCTACCTCCTTTTAGGTTTTTATACTTTACAGGCTTTAAAAACAGCATCTCGCCACCCTTGGGTGCATTGGACTTTTATTGCTCTCTCTCTTTTGATTATCGGCAATTTCATTTTTCAATTTACGGTAGGAGAAGAACCGGGTCGCGTTTTGAGTCGCCCAAAGAGCTATGCTTTTGGCTTTTTAATTGCCATGCTGGCGTTTCAAATAATTACCGTACTATTTCTTTTTTCTGAGGATATATTTCGAGTGTTATCGGCTGGTTATAAAAGATTTGCTGGCAGTGAAAAAGAGTTCAGTTTTGGAGAGAGAAGACGTTTTTTGAGTTTAATCGGACTAGGTATTGCAGCTTTGCCTTTTGGAGCCTTGTTATATGGAATGTTCAGAGGAAAGTATAATTTCAAGGTGTTGAAGTATACCATGGAATATGAGGATCTTCCAGATGCTTTTGATGGTTATCAGATTACCCAAATATCTGATGTGCACAGCGGAAGTTTTGACAATCGGAAAAAGATTGAATATGCCATTGATTTGATAAATCAACAGGAAAGCGATGTGCTCTTATTTACCGGGGATATGGTAAATAACAAGTCTGAAGAGATGCACCCTTGGAAAGAACTTTTTTCTACTTTGAAAGCGAAGGATGGAAAGTATTCTGTTTTAGGAAATCATGATTATGGAGATTATATCGCGTGGGATACCCCAGAAGCTAAGTCGGCCAATTTAGAAGATTTAAAAAGTCTTCAAAAGGAAATGGGCTTCGATTTGATATTGAATGAAAGTCGCTATTTGCAGAAGGGAGGCGATCGTATCGCACTAATTGGAGTTGAAAACTGGGGTAAAGGAGGATTTAAAAAGGCAGGTGATTTGCAGAAAGCAAAGTCTTTAGTTGCAAAAGAGGACTTTAAAATATTGATGAGCCACGATCCTAGTCATTGGGAAGAAGAAGTTGTGCCAGATGATTATCATTATCATCTGACTTTAAGCGGACATACCCATGGAATGCAGTTTGGCATAGAAATTCCCGGATGGATTAAATGGAGCCCTGTTAAATGGCGCTATAAGCAATGGGCAGGTATCTATGAGGAAATGGGGCAATTCATAAATGTAAACAGAGGTTTTGGCTTTTTGGGTTATCCAGGTCGATTTGGTATTTGGCCGGAAATCACGGTCATAACCTTGAAAAAGAAATCCTTAACATGAATTTAACTCGGTTAAAGCCCCAAAAACCTACAATACTTCTAGGAATTTAACAATTTTTACTACTTTTGACGTGTAACCCAATGATATACATATGTCAAAATTTGGTGAACTTATAGATTTAAAGGTTCCGGTATTGTTAGATTTCTATGCCGATTGGAACGATCAATCCACTGCTATGCATCCTGTTCTTCGCGATGTTGCGGCTGCTTTGGGAGATAAAGGTAAGGTCATAAAAATAGATGTGGACAAAAATAAAGAACTTTCAAACGCACTTCGCGTAAAAGGTTTGCCAACATTGATGATCTACAAAAAAGGTGAAATGGTATGGCGCCAAAGTGGTGAGCAAGATGCCAATACCTTAATAGGTATTCTTAACGAGTACGTTTAAAAGAAAGACGTCAACTCCCGAATCTTCGAGATATTTTCTTAGATTCAATAAACAAGACTGTTTTAATACTTCATATTTGCGAGTAGTTTTTGCGACGAAGCAATCTGTTTATCTTGGTCTCGTCCAGCTTGGATATATAAATTTATAGCAACTGATTGCTTCGTTTCACGCGCTAAGACGAACTATTAATTACTTGCTGGCACTAACGTTGAATCCTGAATTTCTTCTTGTATTTGAGTCGTATCAGAAATAGGAACCGTATCTGACATATCAGGGTCTGAAGTGTCAACAGGCGGCCTTCCTTCATCTATTTCATCCTTATAGAAGTGACTGAATTTATCAATGTATTCATTGAAAATCAAAGTTTCTTTCTCAACAAATTCTCGATCATTATTGGTAATGAGCACGTCAATATTCCTACGATAGGCTTCCATGTCGCCGATGATGTCATCAATTTTGTCATACTGTTGGTCTAAATCTGTATTCGCAGCATAGTCTAACCTTTCCTGATATTTTACTTTCAAACGCTCGAATAGGGCCCTTGCTTTGGTGGTTTCTCCCACTTTATAATATCCATCAACAAAGGGCTCCACCAAAGTGTAATACCCATATTGGTCGATAGGCATATTAGTCATTGAAATATCGATTACTTCTTTTGCTTTTTCGATTTTACCTTCTTTGATTAAAGTCTCCATTAAACGCGCCAGGTTTCCTCTAAAGGTAACACCTTGAATACGCGTCTGCGTATCGTGGTAGATATCTGGGTCACCTGAATTACCCCAATCCCAGTTTTTGACAATATTGTACATGAGGTCCGTATCAATCCTTCCCATTTCAAAACTGTTCGGTCTCTCTGTTTTAATGGGGACTAATTTGTACGCCAAACCATCCAATTGTAGATAGTCTTTCATCCATATAAATTCCGCATCATCAAAACTTCCGCCAGAAAAATAGATAGGCCTTTTCCAATCGAAGTTGGCCATAATATCTAGCATCATCATGCTCTTTTTGGTAATGACACCAGGCAGTTGAATGTCAATATAATCAACCAATAGTGCAGAGTCTTTTTCTTTTACCAAACCACTTTCCAGAGCATTTTTCTTGTTTACCGGAATACGCAATTTTCTAGTGGGGTAGTACACAAAGTTCAATACATCTTCTGAATATTCAGAAGTATCAGCACCCATCTGTTCCAAATAATATTTGAACTTGGTTTGTGGTTTATCATCATTTACCCATTCGATAAAAGCTTGAACACTCCAAGTACTTTTAGAAACTTCTTTATTAAAGATTTGATCCGCGTTTTGATGATACAGCACATCTCTATTTCCTGTACGGTATTTTTCATGCGCTATTTGTGAAGGGATAGGGTCACTTTCGTAGGCTTTGCGTTTCATTTGATCTACATACCAATCTGTCTCAAAAAGACTAGTGCAGACTACACGTACGTCTGTTCGATAGCCTTCAATTTCTTGGGCGTACCAAAGTGGAAAGGTGTCATTGTCCCCAATAGTAAATAAAATAGCGCCCGCGTCTTCTTGACAAGAGTCGAGATAGGCTTTCGCGGTAGATTGAGCAGTAAATTTGTTTGAACGATCGTGATCATCCCAATTTTGAAATGCCATTAGAAATGGTACTGCTAAAAGACAGATTATGGTTATGGCGGGTGCGGCAATTTTTGCGCTCAGTAATTTCCGAATTTCATCGAAAAGCCCATAAACACCTAATCCTATCCAAATCGCAAAAATATAGAATGAACCCACTAAGGAATAATCACGTTCCCTAGGTTGAAAGATGTAGGGGTTAGTGTAAAACTGTATTGCTATTCCTGTAAACATAAAGAATACAAAGAGTACCCAAAACTGTTTCGGGTTTTTGGAGATTTGAAATACCAGTCCGATAATTCCCAATAACAGCGGCAAAAAGAAATACGTATTTCTTCCTTTGTTGTTTTCGATATCGCTAGGTAAATTCTCTTGGCTACCCAACCGGATACTATCGATAAAGTTGATTCCACTAATCCAGTTGCCATTTTCGTTGTAGCGACCTTGAACGTCATTTTGTTTTCCAGTAAAGTTCCACATAAAATAGCGCCAATACATGTAGCTAAATTGGAACTCGAACATATATTGAATGTTCTGCCAAAGGGTAGGGGGTTGTACCTCAATGTACTCATCGAAACGCTTTAAGAAGCTGATATACTGCTCGGCGTCAATTTCACCGTTGTCGTAGCCATCTTTTACTTGTTTTACGGCCTTACGTAACTCTTCATTAGATCGCTTCATTTTAAAGTCAAGTCGACCGAAATATTGCATATAATTTTCCGCGTGCTGGGTGCTCCACATCCTAGGCAGCAGGCCTACATGGTCCGGGCTCGGGCTTTGGTCGGCATCTTTATAAAAATTTACTATGACGTATTTGCCTGATTTCTCATCACGCTCATACTTGGGCGCTAAATCTCTTTTTTCTCCAGCCGGGGCAAATAAATCAGAATAGTAGGCACCATAAACTGGGCTATCAACACCTGGGTATTGCTCACGATTGTAATAGGCAAGGAGCGAACGAGCATCAGACGGATCATTCTCGTTAATCACTACATTGGCATTTGCGCGAATGGGAAGCATAATCCAAGAAGAAAACCCTAAGAGCAAGAACATCAAACAAAGTACAATCGTATTTGCTGCTTTGAAATCGTTCTTTCGTGTATAACTCAATCCAAAATAGAAGGCTGCGATGAATAAGAGTCCGACGATGATTGAACCGGAATTAAAGGGTAGACCAATGTCATTAACAAAGAATATTTCACCCTTTCCAAAAAGCATTAGAACAAAGGTCAGTGAGAATTTGTACACCAACATTAAAATGGCAATTACGATAATATTGGCGAGTAAAAAGTTTTTTATTGTAGTGTTTTTGTACGTCTTAAAATAATAGAGAAGACCAATGGAAGGTATGGCAAGAAATCCCATAAATTGAATTCCGAAAGTGAGTCCTACAACAAAAGAAATCAAGACAAGCCATCGATTTCCCCTTGGGTCATCTAAATTGTCTATCCATTTTAATCCCATCCATAATAGCGCTGCCATAATAAAACTTGCCATTGCGTATACTTCGGTTTCCACTGCATTGAACCAAAAACTATCGGAAAAAGTAAAGGCCAAACTTCCCACAACGCCGCTGCCCAAAACCGCCATTGCCTTGCTATTTGTAAGCGTATCTTTTTTGTCAATTATCTTTCGGGTTAGATTGGTAATTGTCCAAAACATGAATAGAATGGTAAAGGCACTTGATGCCCCCGAAACAAAGTTTACCATTCGAGCTATCAATTGATCATCACCAAAAGCAAACATGGCGAAAAATGCCCCAATCATTTGCATTAGTGGTGCTCCTGGAGGGTGACCAACTTGTAATTTTGCCGAGGTGGAAATGTATTCACCAGCATCCCAAAAACTGCTTGTGGGTTCAACCGTGATGAAGTAAACGATAAAGGCAATAAAAAAGACGGACCACCCTAGAATAGTGTCCCATTTTTCGAAGTTCTTTGAAAACATGTATCAAGTGTTATGTTGAGCCAGTTTTAGTCGGCCCAAGTCTTGTTCTTTTTCACCAGTACTGCGTTAAAAAATGATTCCGTAGCAAAGGCTATGCACTAATTTTTTGTCTAGTTCTGGCAAAAAATAACTACGACTTAACCAACACAACGGACTAAACATAACACAGGTGTTTAACCGATGGGGCGAATTTAGGAATAAATATAGATATGCGAATAGATTTTTGATAAACCTTTAACAGCCAAAAAGGTGCATTTTTTTATATAATTGTAATGTAAAATGTTTGTGCAAACCAAACATTGTTTTAAATTTGCACGCTCGAAAGCTGAACTTGGTTCAGTTTCTAGAGATTGGCCCATGGTGTAATTGGCAACACTCCGGTTTTTGGTACCGTCATTCAAGGTTCGAGTCCTTGTGGGCCAACGAAAAGTCCCGATACGAAAGTGTCGGGATTTTTTATCCAGTTTTACCTTATTCTATTTTAGTTATTTTACTCTTATAGATGAAGGCGTCTTCAATATCGAATTTTGATTCTTGTAAGTATGAATTCCCCTCGGTTCCTGTTATTCTGACAATCAAATCAGGTGTTGGCTTGTTCTTAGGTCTAGAATTCCAGAAAGCTGTATTTCCTTCTAAAAATTTTAGTAGATAACTACAATCATTAATCCATTCAATTTTAAGTTTCACTTCTTTTTGGCCATATTTTTCAGTTTGAATTGTATCATTCCTCTGAATCTCTGCCTTTAAAATGCCATTTTCGATATTTTGAAATTTCCCAGTTCTAAAGTTTTTACAATTTTCCTGCGAGTAAGCTGAAGTTAATCCTAAAACCAATAGTATATAAAAAAATGCTTTCATAATGATTGCCAATTCGTTTTAATATGGGTGTAACCATGAATTATTCCAGTTCACTAACGCAATAATTAAGGGTTTTGGTGTAATGAGGTATCTTTTTTGGAATACTTTAGTCAGCGGGCAACTCACCGTCAATATCCAAATCTTCCATAGAAATACCACCATCTGTTTCAGGATTTTCCAAAACGTCTGGCTCAGGAGATTCTATGGCTTCTGATGTTTCCGAATGTTCATTCAAAGCATCTTCCGCTTCGTTGCGAAGTAAAATTTCTTCATCGATTTCATCGAGCATTGTTCCCATTTTACGCTTGTCTTTAATCATGGCCCAAGTCATTATCAAACTTGTTGCGATAATTACAAAGAGTAGAATTCCAGATTCAAAACCTTCTACTTCAGCTTGTGCAGGTATAGCATAGAAAAGCAATACGGTAATCAATCCCCTAGGAGCAATAAAAAGTTGGGGTAACATATCCTTCCCGATAAAAACACGTAGAATAACCCAGCGAATCGCATAAATAGAAATGATGATTAAAATACTCACCAACGCCACTTTTAAACTAAGAAGTGATGATAAAACTATGGTTATTCCGAAGATGACAAAAAAGAAGGTTCGAACGACGAATGCAGTTTCTAGGGTTATGATATGCAATTCATGATACATTTGATGCATACGTTCTTCTTCTAAAAATATCTTTGTTTTGCCAGGAAAGAATAGGTTGATGTTTTTGATTATCAGTCCGAAAATCAAGATAATTATTAAGGATGAAAGGTGCATCTGTTTTCCGATGGCATATAATAATAAGAGCACAGCAATCAAAAGAAATAGCTTCGCCTGACTTTTTATACGTTGAAAAATTAGGATAATGGCATAACTTGCTACAACTGCAATTACGATGGTGAGCACTAAATTTCCTGCGAAACCAACTACCCCTCCATCGCTTTCAGGGTTCAATCCTCCTGCTAGAAAATAGAACATCATGATACCGAATATGTCAGAGAAGGTACTTTCGTAGATATGGAATTCCTTTTTAGTTTCAACTAAGCCGCCTACACTAGGAATAATTATCGCACTTGAAAGAATCGACAATGGTGTTGCGTATAACCAAGCTGATTGCATGGTCATGCCGTCTATAAAATAAAAAAGAATTAGCGCGGCCACCCAGGCAGATCCTACCAAACCAATCAGTGCAATTGCCATCGATTTTAGAATAGGAATAGTCTTTTCCTTTTTGAGTTCAAGCTCGAGGGCAGCTTCTAAGACTATCATGATAAGTCCGACTGTTCCTAAGATTTCAAGAGTGCCTCCAAGGGAATCGCCAAAATTCACATCACCGTGAATGAAAAAGCCAAGCCCTATATTAATAAGTACCCCCAAAACAATCAGCATCAATACCGAAGGGATGTTTGTCTTTTTTGAAATTCCGTTAAACCAAAATGATAGAACTACGATAAGTGAAGCCCCAATAATGAGGTTGTAAGAAGACAAAATTTCCATTGGTTATTTGGTTTTTGTGATTAGAACTATGGTTCTCGATATATTAAAAATAGCATTTAATACGATATTATTGTGTCAAGTGGTGGATTATTGAATAAATAGAATCTTTGAAAAGGTAAAATTAAGTGGATCCGTAGAATTGCAGAAAAACAAAAATAAATGTATATTTGCGCGACTGAAAGGATAGATTTTTTATTCATGAGGGGACATTAAGTCCTCTTTTTTATTGCTGAAACTTTGTTTCAGCAACCCTGAAAAATTTCAGGGTCTTTCAAAATTAGATAAAAGATATGTTTAAAAAGCAGGTCGAGACACTTTTGAATGATGCATTAGAGGAAGATGGAAATCTGTTTTTGATTGATTTTTCTATCTCTACGGATAACAAAATCAATGTGGTTTTAGATGGAGATAAAGGGGTTACAGTTCAAGATTGCATGAAAATCAGTCGCGCAATTGAGCATAATTTAGATCGGGAAGAGCAAGACTTTTCTTTGGAAGTAGCTTCGGCAGGAGCCGCTTCGCCGATGGTTTTGCCGCGTCAGTATAAAAAGAATGTTGGTAGGAAAGTAGCAGTTAGAACAGCTGAGGAAACCTTTGAAGGTAATTTGACGGCGGCTACAGAAGATAATATCGTTTTAGAGTGGAAAGCACGGGAACCCAAACCCATAGGAAAAGGGAAGCATACAGTTCAGAAGAAGAAAGAGATTAATTTTTCTGAGATAAAAGAAGCAAAAGTTATACTTAAATTTTAATAGGAAACAGACCCATGGAAAATATTGCGTTAATAGAATCTTTCTCAGAGTTTAAAGATGATAAATTCATAGATAGAGTAACGTTGATGGCTATTTTGGAAGATGTATTTCGAAATGCCCTGAAGAAAAAGTTTGGATCGGATGATAACTTTGATATAATCATCAACCCCGACAAAGGGGATTTGGAGATATGGAGAAACCGTATCGTAGTTGAAGATGGTGAAGTTGAGGAGCCTAATGAAGAAATTTCACTTTCTGAAGCTCAAAAAATAGAGCCTGATTTTGAAGTTGGAGAAGATGTGTCTGAGGAAGTAAAGTTAATGGATTTAGGAAGAAGGGCAATTTTGGCTTTACGTCAGAATCTGATTTCTAAAATTCATGAGCATGATAATACTACAATTTACAAACAGTTCAAGGATCTTGAAGGAGAAATTTATACTGCCGAAGTGCATCATATTCGTCATAAGGCAATTATCTTGTTAGATGATGAAGGTAATGAGATTATTCTTCCGAAAGACAGACAGATTCCGTCTGACTTCTTTAGAAAAGGAGATAATGTAAGAGGTATTATTGAGAGTGTTGAATTGAAAGGTAACAAGCCTGCGATTATCATGTCGCGTAGTTCGCCTAGATTTTTAGAGCAATTATTCTTTCAAGAAATTCCTGAGGTTTTTGATGGTTTGATTTCTATTAAGAAAGCAGTTCGTATACCTGGGGAAAAAGCAAAAGTGGCGGTTGATTCTTATGACGACCGTATCGATCCCGTAGGTGCATGTGTAGGTATGAAAGGGTCTCGTATTCACGGTATTGTGCGTGAATTGGGGAATGAAAATATAGATGTCATCAACTGGACGAACAATCCTCAATTATTAGTTACTAGAGCTTTAAGTCCGGCACGAGTTTCATCGGTAAAATTGAATGATGAGAAAATGACAGCTCAAGTTTACTTGAAGCCAGAAGAAGTTTCTAAAGCAATAGGTAGAGGGGGTCATAATATTCGATTAGCCGGTCAATTAACGGGTTATGAGATTGATGTTTTCCGTGAAGGTGTTGAAGAAGATGTGGAATTGACCGAGTTTTCAGATGAAATCGATGCTTGGATTATCGATGAGTTTAAGAAAATAGGAATGGATACGGCAAGAAGTGTTTTAGAGCAAGATGTGGCGGACCTAGTTAAAAGAACAGATCTTGAAGAAGAGACAATTACAGAAGTTGTACGCATACTAAAAGCAGAATTAGAAGAATAGCTATATATTAGCGGTGTTTTATAAGGTATTACAAGAATAGGAATTTGAATTTATGGCAGATAATGCAACAATAAGGCTTAATAAGGTTCTTAGAGAACTTAATATTTCATTGGACAGAGCGGTGGACTATCTATCGTCAAAAGGCCATGAAATAGAGGCGCGCCCAACCACCAAGATTTCCGAAGAGGTGCATCAGGTGTTGTTGGACGAGTTCCAGACTGATATGAGCAAGAAAGTTGCATCAAAAGAAGTTGGAGAGGAAAAGAGGAAAGAGAAAGAGGCTATTAGAGTTCAATTAGAGCAGGAGCAAGAAGAAAGAAGGATGGCGCGTGAGAAACGAGCTGCTGCCTCGGAAGTCATCAAAGCTAAGGCCGAACTTAGCGGTCCAAAGACTGTTGGGAAAATAGATTTAAATCCGAAGAAAAAAGAGAAAGCTGCTGTAAAAGAAGAAGCTCCAATAAAAGAGGAAGCACCTACTGCAGAAGAGCCTAAGGTTTCTGAGGTTGCCAAATCTGCAAAAGATGAGGTTAAGACAGATGAGGTTGTTGAAGCTAAGGTAAAATCCAAAGCTGCTGAAGGTGAGACGCCCGCTGCTGAGGAAGCTCCAGTGGATGAGAAGATTCAAACCCAATATAAAAAGCTTTCTGGGCCGAAAATTATGGGTGATAAGATAGATCTCACCAAATTTCAAAAGCCGAAGAAAAAGAAAGAAGAAGCGAAGCCCGCAGCGAATACCGAAAAGCGTAAGCGTAAACGGATTATTAGCAATAAGCCTGGTTCAACTTCCGGAAGAGGAACAGGTCCTAGAGGTGCTAATTCCGGAGGTGGAAATCGTAAGGGAGGAGGGCAACGTTTTGGAGCGCCAAAGGTCGAGCCTACTGAAGCCGATGTGCAAAAACAAGTTCGTGAAACTCTTGAGAAACTTCAGGGTAAATCGAAAAAAGGAAAAGGAGCGAAGTATCGCAGAAACAAGAGAGAGCAGCATCGTGAACAGATGGATGTTGATGCTGAATTACAAGAAATAGAAAGCAAAACACTTAAAGTTACCGAGTTTGTAACAGCTAATGAGGTTGCTACCATGATGGATGTCTCAACCACCGAGATTATTTCGGCTTGTATGTCACTTGGGTTGATGGTAACCATGAACCAACGTCTGGATGCTGAAACACTTTCTATTGTTGCCGATGAATTCGGATATGATGTTGAGTTTGTAACCGCTGATATTGAGGAGACGATTCAAGAGGCGGAAGATGCCCCAGAAGATTTACAGCCAAGAGCTCCAATTGTTACGGTAATGGGTCACGTTGACCATGGTAAAACGTCGCTGTTAGATCATATTCGTGAAGAAAACGTTATTGCAGGGGAGAGTGGTGGAATTACGCAGCATATAGGAGCTTATGGAGTGACATTAGCAGATGGTCAAAAAATAGCCTTTCTAGATACACCGGGTCACGAAGCCTTTACCGCGATGCGTGCACGTGGTGCTCAAGTAACTGATATCGCTATTATTGTGATTGCGGCTGATGATGATATCATGCCACAAACTAAGGAGGCAATCAGTCATGCTCAAGCGGCGGGAGTTCCCATTGTTTTTGCAATTAATAAGATAGATAGACCAACCGCAAATCCTGATAAGATCAAAGAAGGTTTGGCAAATATGAATTTGTTGGTAGAAGATTGGGGTGGTAAAATACAATCACACGATATTTCCGCCAAGACAGGTGATGGTGTTAAGGAATTATTAGAAAAGGTATTGCTTGAAGCTGAATTATTGGAGTTGAAGGCCAATCCAGACAAGCTCGCCAATGGTACTGTGGTAGAGGCATTCTTGGACAAAGGAAAAGGTTATGTTTCAACTATTTTGGTGCAGGCAGGAACCCTTAAAATTGGTGATTACGTTCTCGCCGGAACTTGCAGTGGTAAGGTAAAGGCCATGCAGGATGAACGAGGTAAAATTGTAAAAAAAGCAGGTCCTTCGCAGCCTATTTCTATTTTAGGATTGGACGGTGCACCTCAAGCTGGTGATAAATTCAATGTATTGGATGATGAACGTGAAGCAAAGCAGATTGCCACAAGACGTTCGCAGCTTCAGAGAGAACAATCTGTAAGAACACAACGTCACATCACACTCGACGAGATTGGAAGGCGTATTGCTTTAGGCGACTTTAAAGAATTGAACATTATCTTAAAAGGTGATGTTGATGGTTCTGTAGAAGCACTTACTGATTCTTTCCAGAAATTGTCCACAGATGAGATACAGGTAAATATTATCCATAAAGCTGTTGGTCCGATAACAGAATCAGATGTATTGTTGGCTTCTGCTTCCGATGCGGTTATTATTGGATTCAATGTTAGGCCAATGGGCAATGCTAGGCAGATAGCCGATAAGGAAGAAATCGATATCCGTATGTATTCTATTATTTATGATGCCATAAATGATTTGAAGGACGCTATGGAAGGAATGCTTTCTCCTGAAATGAAAGAGGAGATTACAGGTACTGCTGAAATACGTGAGACCTTCAAAATTTCTAAGATCGGTACCATTGCTGGATGTATGGTAACTATCGGTAAGATTTATAGAAACTCAAACATACGATTGATTCGTGATGGGGTTGTTATTTACACAGGTGAATTTGCTTCATTGAAACGATTCAAAGATGATGTGAAAGAAGTTGCAAAAGGGTATGATTGTGGTCTTCAAATTAAGAACTACAATGATATCAAGGAAGGCGATATTGTGGAAGCGTTCCAAGAAGTAGCTGTTGCGAAAAAGCTAAAATAAATTAAAGTATTTAGGTAGAAAAATCTACCATTAAGACAAAAAAATAGAGCCAATTGGCTCTATTTTTTTGGTTTTAATAACATCGCGGCAGGATATTTTCGTCTAACTTCTTGGAGCTTTCTTTCACCCTCCAACTTTGTTTTGAATCTACCTACTTTTACTCTATAAGTGGGGGAATCAAAATCAACCCTCGAAGATAAATTGGGGAAGTCTATATTTACTAATGACCTAAGGTCATTTGCTTTTTGGTTTGAGCTTACAAAACCTACTTGAATGGTATAATATCCAGAGCTACCGGCGGACTTATAAATCTCTAAAAGCGCTTCAATTTTTTCATCTTGGTCAATTGTAATTTCTCCTGTTTGCGCAAGGACAAAAGTAGACGAAAAGGTGAATAGAAGTATGTATGTCAGTGTTTTCATGTTTTCTGCTAAAGGTCTTGTATAGGTACGTACAAAAGTAATTTTTTATCTTTCATAGGAAAGAAATTCATCTTTATTTAGAACAATTATAAATTAGAAATTATCAATACGTTAAGATTTTCTAAATAAAGTCTGTGTCGTATTTTTGCATCCAATTTAGGAAGCGATAATTCTAACCTACATTCTTAAGTATATAAATTATCGTGCCAAGATTTAGATTGAAATATTCTGTATATGAAAAAGGTTACTTACCGCAATCAAATTTCTAAAGTTTTAGGTATCAGTCTAGTAGTTTTTCTACTCTCCTCTATTTCACTTTTTGCACAAAACGAAGTTGTCGCCGAAGAGCCAGCAGCCACTGAAGATGCTTCTAGTGGTGATGCGGTGAAAGGGAAGCAACTTTTTAATCAGAATTGTGCCGCTTGTCATGCCTTAAATCGAAAAATGACTGGTCCGGCACTAGCAAATGTTGAGGCTCGTCTGGCGGAAGATGAAGGCTTGGATCGCGAATGGTTATATGCTTGGATTAAGAATAGTCCAGGTATGATTAAATCTGGTGATGCCTATGCGGTTAAGATTTATAATGAATATAATCAAGCTGCAATGACCGCCTTTCCGACCTTGTCAAATGCAGATATTGATAATATTTTAGCTTACACGGTCCCAGTAATTGATAATGGTGGGGAAAAGGAAACTAAAACAATTCCAATCGTGTCAAACGAACCGGGCATATCCAACGAAATCATCTTGGGCGCCTTAGTTCTGGTTTTTGCCCTTTTGGTAATGATGCTTTTCTTGGTCAATAAAACGCTAAGAAGAATTGCCGAAGCCAATGGGGTGGTTGTTGCTGATGAGAATGCTGAAGAAAGAACACCAATTTGGAAAGCTTTTGCTAAGAATCAGTTTTTGGTTTTATGCACGGTTATTTTCCTTTTGTTAGGAAGCGGATATTTCGCTTACGGATGGATGATGCAAGTGGGTGTTGATCAAGGATATGCACCAATCCAGCCTATACATTATTCGCACAAAATACATGCAGGAACAAACAAAATAGAGTGTAAGTACTGTCACTCTTCGGCACGTAAATCAAAACATTCAGGAATTCCTTCTTTGAATGTTTGTATGAACTGTCACAAGTCTATATACGAGTATACCGGGGTTGCTGGAGAAGCTCCTAGTCAAGAAGATTTGGCAAATGGTTACACGAATGATTTCTATACAGGTGAAATCAAAAAGTTATATGCTGCCGTTGGATGGGATGAAGAAAATCAAAAATATACTGGCGATACGAAGCCAGTAGAGTGGGTTCGAATTCATAATCTTCCTGATTTTGCATATTTCAATCACTCACAACACGTTGAAGTTGGTAAGATTGAATGCCAAACTTGTCACGGACCTGTAGAGGAAATGGAAATTATGTATCAATATTCTCCATTGACCATGGGTTGGTGTATAAATTGTCACCGTGAGACGAATGTGCAGGTTGAAGGTAACGAATACTACGCGAAAATACATGAGGAACTTTCTAAGAAATATGGAGTTGAGACGCTAACTGCTGCGCAGATGGGTGGTCTAGAGTGTGGAAAGTGTCACTATTAATACAAACGATAAAGTAGCTAATTACAGATATACGTATGGCATCAAACAAAAAATATTGGAAAAGCGAAGCGGAGTTAAATCCTAACGATTCCATTGTTGAGGCGCTAAGGCAGAATGAATTCGTTGAAGATATTCCTGTTGATGAGTTTTTGGGTGATAAAGAAACTTTGGAATCCACCAATACTAATAGAAGGGACTTCTTAAAATATGTTGGTTTTAGCACAGCAGCCGCGTCTTTGGCTGCTTGTGAAGGACCGGTTATCAAGTCTATCCCTTATGTTGTTGCTCCTGAGAATATAGTTCCTGGAGTTGCGAACTACTATGCTACTACAATTGCAAATGGTTTTGACTTTGCGAGTATCTTAATTAAGACGCGTGAAGGAAGACCAATAAAAGTTGAAAATAATAAAGAGGCTAAAGTAGCTGGAAGTGCGAATGCTCGTGTTCAGGCATCTGTTTTGTCTCTATATGATAGTACAAGATTGCAAGGTCCTAAATCTGGGGCTGGTGATGATGTATCTTGGGATGTTATCGATGCTGCTGTAAAGTCAAAATTAGGTTCAGGAAAGCAAATCGCTTTATTGACGCAGACCTATGCTAGTCCGTCTACTTCAAGATTGTTAGAGGAGCTGAAAGCGGCTTATCCTACAGTAAATCATGTAACATACGACGCCATATCAGAGGAGGCTGCTTTATCAGCTTTTGAGGCAAAATATGGTGAGCGTGCACTTGCGGATTATAACTTTGAGAATGCGGATATCATTGTTTCTTTCGGTGCTGATTTCCTAGGAGACTGGCAAGGTGGAGGTTATGATAGTGGCTATTCAAAAGGTCGTGTTCCGAAGAACGGAAAAATGTCAAAACACGTTCAGTTCGAGGCAAACATGTCTTTGACTGGAGCAAATGCGGATAAACGTGTTGCGCTAAGCTCTCAGTTCCAAAAAGTAGCTTTGGCATATTTGTATGCAAAGCTAAATGGAACGAACGCTGGTGGCGAGCTTCCTGCTGATGCTCAAAAAGTATTGGATATTCTTATCGCTCAAATTAGAAAGAACAAAAGCGGAGCTGTAGTTGTTTCTGGAATAGATGATATCAACGTTCAAACGGTTGTTTTAGCAATCAATGAAATGTTGGGTAGTAAGGCTTTTGATTCAAAAGCGCCTAGATATACAAGACAGGGAAACACAAAGGCTGTTCAGTCGCTTATCGCTGACATGAATGCTGGTAAAGTGGGAGCCTTAATCATTGATGGTGTAAACCCAATGTACTCTTTACCGAATGCAGCTGAATTTAAAACCGGTATTGAAAATGTAGGTCTCTCTGTGACTTTCTCAACGAACTGGAATGAAACATCTGCTGTTTCAACTTATGCTGCTGCTTCTAACCATTACTTGGAGTCTTGGGGTGATGCTCAAATTAAAAAGGGACACTATAGCTTAATGCAACCTACCATCAAGGAATTGTTCGATACAAGACAATTTCAAGCATCTGTTTTAAAATGGATGGGTAATGACAAGAGCTATTACGATTATATCAAAGAAACTTGGAACACTTTTGTTTTAAATGGAAGTGACTTTAATAAAGCGATTCACGACGGCGTTTTTGTAGCAGGTGGTGATGCAATAGTAAATGATGCTGCAGAGCTTGTCGCAATGGCGACAACGGCTAGTGAAGAAGCGGATACTGTGATTGATGAGGAACAAATGATGTCTTCGTCAACTTCCATCTCTTCAGCAGTACGAAGTTTAGCAAGCGCTACAGGAGCAGATGGAATGGAGCTTACTTTATACTCTAAAGTGGGTATGGGTGATGGTCAACAAGCGAACAACCCGTGGTTGCAAGAATTTCCTGACCCAATAACTCGTGTTTCTTGGGATAACTATGTTACCGTTTCCAAAGCAGATGCACAAACGCTAGGCTTGATAAACGAAAATGTGGCTAACGGAGGATTAGACGGAAGCTATGCCAACTTAACTGTAAATGGCATTCCAGTAAATAATGTTCCTGTAATTATCCAGCCTGGTCAAGCAAAAGGAACTGCAGGACTGTCTTTCGGCTATGGAAAGAAAGCGGGAATGAAATCTGAGATGCAAACTGGCGTAAATGCTTTTGCTTTGTATCAAGACTTCAATAATATACAATCGGTCAAGATTGAAAAAGCAGTTGGAATGCATGAATTTGCATGTGTTCAGTTGCATAAAACCATGATGGGTAGAGGCGATATCATCAAAGAAACTACTTTGGAGATTTTCAACACAAAAGACCATGCAGAATGGAATCACGTTCCCGTTGTTTCTTTGAATCATCAGGAAGTTCCTGCAACTTCAGTAGACCTTTGGGATAGTTTTGATCGCTCTATTGGGCATCATTTCAACATGTCAATTGATTTAAATGCTTGTACTGGTTGTGGTGCTTGCGTTATTGCTTGCCATGCAGAAAACAATGTTCCTGTTGTTGGTAAGCAAGAAGTCAGAAAGTCAAGAGATATGCACTGGCTTCGTATTGATAGATACTATTCTTCTGAAGATACTTTTGAAGCTGATGATATAGAAAAGGACGATGCTGATGGTGTTGGTCTTGGGAATTATATGTTTGGAGATCGCGAAGGGGATGGCTCTCTTTCCACTTTTGATAGGTTGGAAGAACCTTCTGCAAATCCGCAGGTGGCTTTCCAGCCCGTAATGTGTCAGCACTGTAACCATGCGCCTTGTGAAACGGTTTGTCCGGTTGCGGCAACATCTCATAGCCGTCAAGGTCAAAACCACATGGCTTACAATAGATGTGTGGGTACAAGATACTGTGCAAACAACTGTCCGTATAAAGTACGTCGTTTCAACTGGTTCTTGTACAATAACAATGACGAGTTTGATTTCCATATGAACAACGACTTGGGCAAGATGGTCGTGAATCCTGATGTGAACGTTCGTTCAAGAGGAGTGATCGAAAAGTGTTCTATGTGTATTCAGAAAACACAAAAAAGCATTTTGGATGCGAAGAGAGACGGTCGTCCAGTAGCTGATGATGAGTTCCAAACGGCTTGTTCTTCTGCATGTAGCAATGGTGCAATTGTTTTCGGAGATATAAATGACAAAGAAAGTGAAGTCGCTGAACTGAAAGAAAGCGACCGTATGTATCACTTGTTAGAGCACGTAGGAACAAAACCAAACGTATTCTATCATGTGAAAGTAAGAAATACAACAGAAGCATAACCAATACAGTAAAGTAAGTAACTATAATATAAATCTATGGCGTCGCATTACGAAGCACCTATTAGAAAACCCTTAGTGACTGGAGACAAAAGTTACCATGATGTAACTGTCGATATTGCAGCTCCTATTGAGGGTAGAGCGAATAAGCACTGGTGGATTGTTTTTTCCATTGCTTTGGCAGCATTTCTTTGGGGAGTTGGGTGTATAATCTATACCATTTCTACAGGAATTGGTACTTGGGGTCTAAACAAAACCGTAAACTGGGCTTGGGATATTACCAACTTCGTTTGGTGGGTAGGTATTGGTCACGCTGGAACCTTGATTTCTGCGGTACTTTTATTATTCCGTCAGAAATGGAGAATGGCTATTAACCGTTCTGCCGAGGCGATGACTATTTTCTCGGTTATTCAGGCGGGATTGTTTCCGATCATTCACATGGGTCGCCCTTGGTTGGCATATTGGGTATTACCTATTCCAAATCAGTTCGGATCTTTATGGGTAAACTTTAACTCACCACTACTTTGGGATGTATTTGCGATATCAACATACCTGTCCGTTTCATTGGTATTCTGGTGGACAGGATTGCTTCCTGATTTTGCAATGTTGCGTGATAGAGCAATTCTTCCTTTCCAAAAGAAAATATATAGTTTATTAAGTTTCGGATGGAGTGGCCGTGCAAAAGACTGGCAACGTTTTGAAGAAGTATCTTTGGTTCTTGCAGGTTTAGCAACTCCACTTGTACTTTCTGTACATACAATTGTATCCTTTGACTTTGCTACTTCGGTAATTCCAGGATGGCATACCACGATATTCCCTCCTTATTTTGTTGCTGGTGCGATTTTCTCCGGTTTTGCGATGGTAAACACTCTTTTGATTATCATGAGAAAGGTGTGTAATTTAGAAGATTATATTACAGTGCAGCATATCGAATTGATGAACATTGTAATTATGATTACGGGTTCTATTGTGGGATGTGCTTATATTACTGAGCTTTTCATGGCTTGGTATTCGGGTGTTGAATATGAACAATATGCATTCTTAAATAGAGCAACCGGACCTTACTGGTGGGCCTATTGGGCAATGATGACTTGTAATGTATTTTCTCCACAGTTCATGTGGTTTAAGAAACTACGTACCAGTATCATGTTTTCATTCTTTATCTCGATAGTGGTAAATATAGGAATGTGGTTTGAACGTTTTGTAATTATCGTTACTTCATTACATAGAGATTACCTTCCATCTTCATGGACGATGTTCTCGCCTACATTTGTTGATATTGGAATTTTTATTGGAACAATCGGTTTCTTCTTCGTATTGTTCTTATTGTACTCAAGAACCTTCCCTGTAATTGCTCAAGCGGAAGTGAAATCTATCTTGAAGTCATCCGGTTCGAAATACAAAAAATTAAGAGATGCGGGTCAGCCTTTGTATCAAATAAGTAATGAATCTCCAAAAGTATCTCAAGAAATTCCCGCAAAAGCGGAAACAGCAGAGAAAATTGTTGTAGAAAAACCAACTCCCGTAGCGACTGAAAAGAAAGATGCGTCGAGTTTGTTAGCTTCAATTGGAACATTTGACCCAGCAACGGAAACGGCTGACGATTTAAAGAAAGTAAAAGGTATTGGTCCGAAAATGGAGCAGACCTTGAACCAAATCGGCATTTTCACTTTTGCACAAGTAAGTCGAATGACAGGAAAAGAATATGATTTGTTAGACTCTATTACCGAAGCCTTCCCAGGAAGGGCACAACGTGATGATTGGGCAGGTCAAGCGAGAACTTTAAATAACAACAAATAGATATGGCATCTAAAGTTATACAGGCATTTTATAATGATGACGATGTGCTTATGCATGCGGTCAAAAAGGTGAAGGCTGCCAAACATCATATTGAGGAAGTGTATTGTCCTTTTCCCGTTCACGGGCTAGACAAAGCTATGGGCTTAGAGCCAACACGAATAGCAATTACATCTTTTATGTATGGTTGTGTAGGTTTAACCGTGGCTATTGTAATGATGAATTTCATTATGATTGAAGATTGGCCTCAAGATATAGGTGGTAAGCCAAGCTTTAGCTATATCGAAAATATGCCAGCATTTGTACCTATCATGTTTGAGTTGACTGTATTTTTTGCGGCTCATTTAATGGTTATTACGTTCTACTTGAGAAGTAGATTATGGCCCTTTAAAGAAGCTGAAAATCCTGATTTGAGAACAACAGATGACCATTTTTTAATGGAAATTGAAATTCACGATAATGAAGCTGAATTAATGAGCTTGTTATCAGATACAGGAGCAGTTGAGATTAACGTATCAGAAAAAGACCTTCATTAATATGAACAGTTTGAAGAAAATAGGAATCGTATTTGGATTGCTCGCTGTTTTGGTTTCTTGTCAAGACAATAGCAAACCGAACTATCAGTACATGCCTAACATGTATGAGCCGGTAGGTTATGAAACGTATGAGCAAGTTGATTTCTTGCCTAGTGGTCAAGAGGCTATGGTGCCTCCGGCAAACACGGTTCCAAGAGGTTGGATGCCCTACGGTATTGAGAATACACCTGAAGGTAAGGAATTGGCAAGATTGAATGTTAGTCCGTTAGACACTTTACAAAGAGACGCAAACTTGGCCAAGGGAGCAGAGTTATACAATATCTATTGTGCTATTTGTCATGGACCAAAAGGTAAGGGGCAAGGTGCGTTAGTAAAGAACGAGAAAATATTAGGAGTTCCTAGTTATGATGATGTAGCACGTAATATTACCGTTGGAACTTCTTTTCATACCGTTCAATACGGGTTGAATTCAATGGGTTCTTATGCATCGCAAATGAATACGGAAGAAATGTGGCAGGTTTCTGAGTATGTTATGAAATTGAAACAAGACTTAACTAAATAATACATAGATACTGAATATGTACACGGTTTCGAACAAATTAAAGATTGGCGCTATCATTTTAATGGTGGTTGGTGCTTTAGGAATTGTTACTGGATTTTTGTCTGCTCCGTCAAATGTTGCGGAGGCAAAAGCAATGGTAGCGAGTCATGGTGATAGTCACGGAGAATCTCATGGTGATGTGGTTAAGGTAATTGACGAAGGACACGGTTCTTACAAAGAAGAAGGTCATGCGATGACCGAAGCAGAGCACGATGAGCATGTGTTTCACCAGTTAGCAAATAAGCCTTGGGCGGCGTTGTATGTTGCAGCCTTCTTTTTCTTTATGATAGCATTAGGGGTGCTGGCATTCTATGCCATTCAGCGCGCTGCACAGGCAGGGTGGTCTCCTTTACTATTTCGTGTAATGGAAGGAATAACCTCATATATTGTTCCTGGTGGAATTATTGTCTTTGTGATTTTGGTGTTGTCAGTAATGCACATGAATCATTTATTTGTTTGGATGGATCAAACGGTTGTGGACAAAGATGTTTTGTTGCAAGGAAAAGCTGGCTATCTTGATCCAACTTTCTTCTTAATCCGTGCAGCAATTTTCTTAGCGGGATGGATTGGATATCGTGAATATTCAAGAAAGTTATCATTAGCGCAAGATGAGTCTGATGACAATTCAAACTTCAAATTAAACTTTAGAATTTCAGCTGCATTCCTAGTATTTTATTTAATCTCAGAATCTATTATGTCTTGGGATTGGATTATGAGCGTAGATCCACACTGGTTCAGTACCTTGTTTGGTTGGTATATTTTTGCAAGTATGTTTGTTTCGGGTATTACCGTTATCGCAATGGTAACTATCTATTTGAAATCAAAAGGATACCTGGAGGAAGTAAATGATAGTCATATTCATGATTTGGCGAAGTTCATGTTCGGCATCAGTATTTTCTGGACCTATTTATGGTTTTCACAATTCATGTTGATTTGGTATGCGAACATTCCTGAAGAAGTAACCTATTATATCACTAGAATAGAAGATTATAATCTGCCATTCTTTGGTATGGTGGCAATGAACTTTTTGTTTCCTGTGTTGTTATTGATGAATAGTGATTATAAGCGCTTGAACTGGTTTGTAGTAATGGCGGGTATAGTTATACTAGCAGGACACTATATGGATATCTTTAATGCCATTATGCCTTCAACTGTTGGTGATCAATGGTATATAGGTATCCCTGAAATAGGAGCGATATTGTTCTTTGCCGGTTTATTCATTTTCTGGATTTTCAGGGCACTAGCCTCGGCTCCATTACAACCGAAACGTAATCCGTTTATCGAGGAGAGTAGACATTTTCATTATTAGTACGATTAAAGTATAACAGAAATAGATACGATGACTGTAGTTTTAACTTTAGCTGTTTTAGCACTAGTGGCAATTGCGATTTGGCAAATGACCAAAATCTTTGAATTGTCTCAACTAAAGGCAGATCAATCAAGAGCGCAGATAGCCAACGATAACGATAACAAGAATAACGGTTATCTATTATTCGCCTTTATGGTTTTCACCTATCTGATTACCATTTTCTCCTTTTGGAAGTATTCGAAATTCCTTTTACCAGATGCATCTTCGGCACATGGTGAGGAGTATGATTATTTGATGCTGGTATCATTCGTAATTATTTTCATTGTACAGTTTATTACACAATTCTTATTGCATTATTTTGGATACAAGTACAGAGGTAGAGAAGGTCAGAAAGCCCTCTTTTATGCGGATAATGATCGTTTGGAATTTATATGGACTATCATTCCCGTAATTGTCTTAGCTGGTTTAATCCTGTGGGGATTATATACTTGGACAAACATAATGGATGTCAATGACGAAGATGACCCATTGATTGTAGAGTTATACGCACAGCAATTCAACTGGACCGCTAGATATGGTGGAGCCGATAATGTTTTAGGTGGAGCCAATGTTAGAATGATAGATATCGACAGAGCCAATGTTTTGGGTTTAGATGAATCTGATAGCTATGCTGCAGACGATGTAATCGTTAAAGAATTGCATCTGCCAGTTGGTAGAAAAGTAAACTTTAAGATGCGTTCGCAAGACGTATTGCATTCTGCATATATGCCGCACTTTAGAGCACAAATGAATTGTGTTCCTGGTATGACTACCGAGTTTTCTTTTACGCCTATTACGACTACCGCCGAGATTAGACAAAACTCTGAGGTAGTTGACAAAGTAAAAAGGACGAATAAGATACGTGCTGAAAAAAATGTAAAAATTACCGAAGAGAATCGGATTTTAGAAGCACACGGAGAACCCACTAAAGAGCTTTTGGATTCATGGGAATACGATTACATTTTATTATGTAATAAGATATGTGGTAAATCTCACTACAATATGCAGATGAAGATTATTGTGGAGACGCAAGAGGAGTATGAGGCTTGGATGAAAACACAACAGACGTTTGGCCAAACAATGGCATCTGTTCAATAAGTAGGCTATAAAAAGAAGATTAATAAATTAAAGAATTTCGATTATGTCAGCAACAGCACATGCACAGGTAGATGATCACGCTCATGATGATCACGGACATCATCACAAAGAAACCTTTGTAACAAAATACATTTTTAGCCAAGATCATAAGATGATTGCGAAGCAATATCTAATTACTGGTGTTTTGGTAATGGGTTTTATTGGAATCGCAATGTCCTTGTTTTTCAGAATGCAAATCGCTTGGCCAGGAGAATCTTTTCCAATCTTTGAAGCGATTCTTGGAAAGTGGGCACCTGACGGGGTAATGGATGCAGATATGTATCTGGCATTGGTAACGATGCATGGAACCATTATGGTGTTCTTTGTATTAACTGCAGGACTTTCAGGTACCTTTAGTAATCTGTTGATTCCATTGCAGATTGGTGCTAGGGATATGGCATCTGGCTTTTTGAATATGCTTTCCTTTTGGATGTTTTTTGTATCCTGTGTTGTCATGGTTATTTCACTTTTTGTTGAAGCAGGACCGGCGGCGGCAGGTTGGACAATTTATCCGCCTTTAAGCGCTCTGCCCATGGCTCAGCCAGGTTCTGGTATGGGTATGACCTTGTGGCTTGTTTCTATGGCCATTTTCATTGCTTCTTCGCTATTAGGGTCATTGAACTATATTGTTACTGTAATTAATCTAAGAACAAAAGGAATGTCAATGACTAGATTGCCTTTAACGATTTGGGCTTTCTTTATCACTGCAATTATCGGTGTGATTTCATTCCCAGTTCTTCTTTCCGCAGCCTTGTTGTTGATTATGGATAGAAGTTTTGGAACGTCGTTCTTCCTATCCGACATATTTATTCAAGGAGAAGTATTGCATTACCAAGGCGGGTCTCCGGTTTTATATGAACACCTATTCTGGTTCTTAGGACATCCTGAAGTATATATTGTATTATTACCAGCCTTGGGTATTACTTCTGAAGTAATGTCTACCAACGCCCGTAAACCTATTTTTGGTTACCGTGCGATGGTTGCTTCAATTATGGCAATTGCATTCCTTTCAACTATCGTATGGGGTCACCATATGTTCATTTCAGGTATGAATCCTTTTCTAGGGTCTGTGTTTACATTTACAACCTTATTGATTGCGATTCCTTCAGCAGTAAAAGCATTTAATTATATAACCACTTTATGGAAAGGTAATTTGCAGCTCAACCCAGCTATGTTGTTTTCCATAGGATTGGTATCAACTTTCATTACGGGTGGTTTGACAGGAATTATCCTTGGAGATAGTACCTTGGATATCAACGTTCACGACACTTATTTCGTGGTAGCGCACTTTCATTTGGTAATGGGTATTTCTGCACTTTACGGATTATTCGCTGGTGTTTATCATTGGTTCCCAAAATTGTTCGAAGGAAGGATGATGAATAAGAACTTGGGTTATGTCCATTTCTGGGTAACTGCGGTCTGTGCCTATGGGGTTTTCTTCCCAATGCACTTTGTTGGTATGGCAGGTCTACCGAGACGTTATTATGAAAATACGGCATTTCCCATGTTTGATGAATTTACGGATATTCAAGTATTGATGACTACATTCGCTTTAATCGCAGGAGCTGCACAGTTACTATTTGTTTATAATTTTGTAAGAAGTATGTTTTACGGAAAGAAAGGGCCTAAAAACCCTTGGAATTCAAATACTTTGGAATGGACGGCAGAAGTAAAACACATTCATGGCAACTGGGATGGACCAATTCCTCACGTACACCGCTGGGCCTATGACTACAGCAAGGTTGATGAGAATGGGGAATATATAATACCGGGACAAGATTTTGTACCTCAAACGGTGCCTTTACAAGAGGATGAAGAAGAGCTTCAGCATTAAACAAGTTGAAATAATTCAAAAAAATGCCCAACTAATCTAGTTGGGCATTTTTTTTGATACTAGCTATTATGTATTATATTTAGAACACCATCAATAAACCAAGAACACTAGAGATGAAAAATATTGTTGTACTACTTTCCTTGTTATTATGCGTACAAGTTTTTGCGCAACGTAAACCCAAAATAAAAGGAAACAAAAATGTAATTGAGGTAACTGAAAGTCTTCCGGCTTTCAATGCCATCGAATTAAATGATGACCTAGACATCAACTTGGTAAAAGCAAACCAAGAGGGTTATAGCCTTACAATTGATGATAATTTGGTAGACGTATTAAAGTTCAAGGTAGAAGATAATACTTTGGTGATTAGTTCCTTTTATAAAATAACCAGCAAAAAGAAACTTGATATCACGGTCAACTACTATGATATTTCGAGTCTCAAACTCCGTGATGGCAGAATACTTATGAAGGATGTCATTGAGACAGATGAGCTTACTATCGAAACCTACGGCTCTTCGAAATTACAGTTAAATGCAAATACAAATTTTACGAACTTGACTATGGAAGGAAATAGCTCAGGAGATTTGAGTTTAGAAGGTGATTCTTTAAATATAACACTAAAGGATAGGGTGGACGTGAGTTTGTATACTACGAGCCAACGTAATGATATTCAAATGAATTCGAATGCAAGTGCGAAAATGGAGGGTACTGCCTACGCAATGAGCGTAAAACTTTTTGATAACGCAAACTTAAAAGCACGTAAATTAGATGCTGAAGGTGTGGAAGTAATTGCAGAGGGATCGCCAAGTGCCCGCGTATATGCAAGCAAAGTTTTTGAGCTTACCTCTAGGGGTTCGTCAAAAACCTATCTGAGTGGAGATGCCGAGATTGATATTATTGAATTTTTAGATACCTCAGAACTTCACAAAGAGAAGTAGTTTTTTGTTAGATGCGTAACAGACTGACACTTCGAGCGGAGTCGAGAACTTTGAAACTTCAATGATTAGCGAATTTCATTCTACTCAGCAATCTGCGCACTCATACAAGACTGTGGTATTCCCCAACCGTCTACTAGTATTCCAATATGAGGCCTTAGTTCGGTACATAAACGTTCTACGCGCTGACGAATAGCTTTTGACTTCGTACCACTAATGTAACCCTGTTCTAGATACCATTCTGAATCCTTTCGAATTTCATATAGGGCATGAATAGTTCCTAATTTTTTAAAAAGGTCTTTGTTTTTTCCTTCTGACATTCCATCAACAAAATCTGAATAGGTAGTGTAAGCAAGTTCAACGGCATAGGCTTTACCTAATGCTATTAAATGTGTTTGCACTTTCATAAATGCTTGATAAGAAGGCATTCCCTTTTTAATATAACTACGGATACGCTTCGCTAGTGTATAGGTCAACCTGCGGGTGCGATAATCAAAAGCATGTTTATGGAATTGAGGGTTGTATAAATGCTCCTTATCCACTTTATTGGAATATAAGGGATTAATTGTGGATAGCTTATCACTTAACTGACTACTTAGAAGTTTTAATACCGCCGAAAATCCAGCACTATTAAATTCCGCTTTAAAGTCAGAAAGAACGCCTTTGGCTGCAAGTAACAAAAGAACGGTATTGTCACCTTCGAAAGTAGTGAAAATGTCTACATCTCCTTTTAAATCGGCAATGCGGTTTTCTATCAAGTATCCTTTTCCACCACAGGCTTCTCGACATTCTTGAATGGTGTCATTTGCATACCAAGTTATGATAGATTTTAACCCTGCAACCTGCGTTTCTACAATACGTTTGTCAGGTTTGCTCTCATCACAATAATCCTTCATCATCTTATCAAGGGTGACATGATATACATAGGCACTTGCCACTAAAGGGGTCAAACGCAATTGATGTGTAGGATAATCCATCAAGAGATCTTCTTGAACTTTTATGCTGTCATTGAACTGCCGTCTTTTGAGCGCATGTTTGATAGCAACTGTTAAAGCCATTTTTGCACCTCCAAGTCCTGCTCTGGCAACACAGATACGTCCGCCTACCAAAGTTCCAAGCATGGTAAAAAAGCGTTTATTAGGATTTTTAATATCCGAGCGATATGAACCATCTTCTTTGATATCACCATATTTATTCAATAGATTTTCCCGGGGAACGGCCACCTGATTGAACCAAATCTTTCCGTTATCAACTCCATTCAATCCCAACTTATAACCATTGTCTTCAATAGTAATTCCAGAGAGTAATTCATGTTTTTCATTTCGTACAGGAACTAAAATCGCATGTACCCCTTCATTCTTTCCGTCAACAATCAACTGTGCAAATACCGATGCCATTTTAGAATGTAGGGCATTGCCGATGTATTCTTTGTTGTCATTTTTCCCGGGAGTATGAATGATAATTTGGTCTAAAGCCTTGTCATAGGTGGCTGTGGTTTTAATTCCCCGAACGTTGGAACCGTGACCTGTTTCGGTCATAGCGAAACAACCTAAAAGACTTGCCTTTCCTGTTTCAGTCAAGTATTCGTCATGATGTTTTTTGGTGCCGAGTTTTTGAATGCTTCCACCAAATAGTCCAAATTGCACCCCAAATTTTATGGTCAAGCTTCCATCCACATACATCATATTTTCAAACATGTATGCATAGCCTTCCATATCTTCAATTCCGCCGTAAGCTTTTGGGTAGGCAAGTGCGCCATAACCTTTATCCGCAAGATATTTTACTTGATTCAAAACCACCTCACGGAATTCTTCTTTATTTCGATGGATGTCCCATCTGAAAATTGGATTATCCAATGTGTTGCGAAATCCATCAATAACCTCGGCATGTTCTCCTTTTAATATTTCATCAATTTCGGAAGCATTGTAGTAGTTTGACGTGATTTCATGCTCAACCTCCACATCAAACAAATGATTGTAATGATTGGGTTGAATTCCTAAATTTACCTCAATATGTTTTAGGGAATCGTTAAAAGGACATTCCTCAAAATAATTGCAAACGACTTTTTGACTAAAAGTACTTAAAGGATAAGTATTGCTCTCTACAAGCTTTACATCTGAGTTGGACACAATATGCTTCCAGTTCTTGAGCTCATCATTTGCAGGTCGATTTTTTGTATTTAACCAAGATTTCAGGACAAAAGATTCGTCCTTGCTTAAACTGGCATCTTGCCCAATTGCTTTTTCAACAACATTTATTTCTGAAGCAGATACTAAATCATCTGACCAAATCACATAAAAAAAAGGAATATATTGAAGAATTCCCGGGGAGTATGTTTTCTTTTCCATGCTTTGAAATTACGAATTTATTTGCTTTCAAATAGTCCGAACCCAGGTTCTTTATTGGCAACAATCTTCTGACTTTTTCCCCTATCTTTGTGTAACAATGAATGAGTATTTAGACCCTTCTACTGACGGATTTTCCAATGAGGAACTCGATATCGAGAGAGCTTTGCGTCCGGTTAGTTTTGATGATTTTACGGGTCAAGAACAAGTACTGGAGAACTTAAAAGTATTTGTCGAAGCGGCTAATCAGAGGGGTGAGGCTTTAGATCATACTTTATTTCATGGTCCTCCGGGATTAGGAAAAACCACACTTGCACATATTCTTGCCAACGAATTGGGCGTTGGTATTAAAATTACTTCTGGTCCTGTTTTAGATAAACCAGGGGATTTAGCCGGACTGCTTACAAATCTAGATGAGCGCGACGTACTTTTTATTGATGAAATTCATCGTTTGAGTCCTATTGTAGAAGAATATTTGTACTCTGCTATGGAAGATTATCGAATCGATATTATGATAGAAACGGGTCCGAATGCACGATCTGTGCAAATCAATTTAAGTCCGTTTACCCTGATTGGAGCAACCACCCGTTCCGGATTATTGACGGCCCCCATGCGTGCAAGATTTGGAATACAAAGTAGACTTCAGTATTACGACACGGAGTTACTTTCGACGATTGTGCAGCGCAGTGCCCAAATATTAAAAGTACCAATCACGAATGATGCGTCAATTGAAATAGCGGGAAGAAGCCGAGGCACCCCAAGAATTTGTAATGCTCTTCTGAGGCGTGTTCGTGACTTTGCTCAAATCAAAGGGAATGGAAATATTGATATGGATATTTCGAAATTCAGTTTGAAAGCTTTGAATGTTGATGCCCATGGCTTGGATGAAATGGACAATAAGATTCTCACCACCATAATTGATAAATTCAAAGGAGGTCCTGTCGGAATTACCACCTTGGCAACCGCCGTTTCCGAAAGTGCTGAAACGATTGAAGAGGTGTATGAGCCTTTCTTGATTCAGCAAGGTTTTATTATGCGTACTCCTAGAGGTAGGGAAGTGACCGAACTGGCGTACAAACATCTTGGTAAAATAAAAGGAGGAACCCAACCCGGATTGTTCTAATGCAAAATATTCCTACCGTTTCAGCGTACAGAGTTTTTAAGAACCGAAAAAGTATTCTGAAAAATCCCCTTCCTTTTCACAATGAAAATTTTAATAAGCTAGGTGATATTTTTAAGGTCAAAATCGGCCCTACTGGTTTGATTCTTTTTACTAGAAGTCCCGAGTTCATTAAACAAATCCTTCAAAAAAATCACAAAAAGTATCATAAGTCTACTTTGCAAACAGAAGATTTGGCCAAATACATTGGTAAAGGCCTGCTGACATCTAATGGAGAACACTGGCGCACCCATCGACGAATGGTGCAACCTGCATTTCACAAGAAAAAATTGGAAGGTTTAATAGGTATTATGAATTCTGCCATTCATAGGGAACTAGAGCGAATTCATGATGGTGAGGCACAAGATATTTACCCCTTAATGGGGGATTTGGCCTTTCAGGTCGTGGCACAATCACTTTTTAGTAGGGATGATATTCAAGCTGAAATGGCTGAATTGAAACGCATCACAGAAACCAATCAGGTGATGCTGATTAAGGAAATGCGACAGCCTTATTTGAATTGGTGGTTCAAAATGAGCGGGGCAATCAATAGGCATTTAACATACTCTAAAGAAGCCAGGGGAATTCTAGATAAAATCATCCAAGAACGCATTAACTCAGGCATAGAAAAAGATGACCTTCTTGATATGTTGTTGAAAGCGCGCTATGAAGACGAAGAACCCATGTCGCGAGATCAATTGATTGATGAGGTACTTATTTTATTTACTGCAGGTCACGAAACTACGGCCAATGCTTTGAGTTTTACCCTTTTTCTATTAGCTCAGAATGAAGAGGTGCAGGCCAAGGCCTTTGAAAGTGTTTCTAAAGTAGATTTGGACGATCGGAATCATCTTGAAAATATTGTCTCACTTCAATACGTAAAACAGTGCGTTGAAGAAGGTATGCGATTGTATCCACCTGCGTATTATATTGACCGTATGTCAATTGCGGAAGATAAATTGGGGGGACATACCATACCAAAAGATGTTATGATATTACTGGCTGTTTATGAATTACATCGAGACCCAAATTTTTGGAATGACCCAGAGGCATTTCAACCGGAGCGTTTTCATCCTGAGAATAAGAAAGATTTTTCGAACTATTATTACCCTTTCGGAGCGGGACCTAGAATGTGTGTTGGGAATAATTTTGCGATGTACGAAATGATTTTGGTCGTGGCCAGAATCTTAAAAAAGTTCCGAATAGAAAAACAGACAGAGGAAGTGGAACTAGATCCTTTAATTTCGCTGAGGCCTAAAGAAGTTCGTTTAAGATTTATCCCAAGATAAAAAAGGCGAAGTAATATGAATCACTCCGCCTTCTTCATAATCAACCGCTAAATCTACTTTAAAATTGCGTTCTCATCTGAGAATTTTTTATAGCTGAAATAAATTGCAGTTATCGCGAAGGCAATTAATGACAAAAGCATTGCACTGTACATGCCCATATTAATGGTCCCTGCCATAATTTCTTTTACACCCAATCCAATATTCAACACTGGAATAAATACAGTAGCCCAGGTAAACTCAATTCCAGGCATTAGGGCCATAACCAAAGGAATGATTATCAATATAATGATAGGTGAGGCTTTGCTTTGTGCTTCCTTGAAAGAGGTGGCTCCAGCTACCAATGCTATGATAAGTCCGGCCAAGAAGAGAGAGAACGGAATCAATAATAATAAGATCATAGTGATGGATTGAAAGTTCAACATTTCACCTAATGCTGAGGTGATTACTTCTGGTATGCCATCTATAAATTGCAATCCTAAAATCAGACCAATAAGATTTAGTAAGGCAGGTATAAATCCAAGAAAGGAAGCGACAATAGCTTTGCCCATGAGTACCTTGAACTTTGAAATAGGCAGTGATAATGTAGTTTCAATGGTTTTACGTTCTTTTTCACCAGTAACCAAATCAATGGCTGCCAGAAGACACCCCCCCCACATGGTCAAAATAAAGATGTAAGGTATAAAGCCCCCAACTCTTTTGCCGATGAGTTCTTTTTGTTCACCAACTTCAACTACATTCTTAACAAATGGAGTCATTTTCTCAACTGGAATTTTCAATTGTGTTATCCTAGTTTCTTTTAATCTCGCACTATACTCCTCCAGCATTGCTGAAACACGACTATTTACATTATCCTTAGTTCCGTTCTGATATATATATACTTCACTGCTTTCTAGACTATCCATCCGTACGCGCCAATCAGAGGAAAACACCAAAGCACTTTGAATTGTACCATCGTCAATCAGTGTCTTAAAGTCTATAGATTCATCATAATTGGTAACTTGGTTCAAGGTGTCACTGACCACCAAACTTTTAAAATCATCAGGAGCATTCACTAACCCGATTTGTACTTTCTTTTCTTGATTACTCTTCTGAATCATCTGGCTGACCTTTAAGCCTCCAAACATGAGAACTGGAATCAGCAATGTAGGTAGCACAATCGAGTTGATAATTGTTTTTTTATCGCGTAAAAGCTCAGTAAGCTCTTTCTTTATAATTACAAATAGTTCGTTCATCTTAGGCTTCTTTTACTCGATTAATGAATTCTTGGGTTAGGTTGTCGGCCTTCATATCTCTTTTGAAATTGTCAAAAGTGTCGTTGTAGATGATAGAGCCTTTGTTAATTATTGCAAGGTCATCGCATAATAGGTCTACCTCACTCATGATATGAGATGAGAAAATCACCGTTTTGTTATCTGCTTTTGATTCACGGATTAAATCAATGATACTATCCGCGGTAATCACGTCAAGCCCTGAAGTGGGTTCGTCGAATATGAGTACCTCAGGATTATGAATCAAGGTACGTGCAATGGATACTTTTTGTTTCATACCCGTACTCATTTGTCCCATACGTTTTTTGCGAAACTCGTTGATACCGAGTTTTTCAAAAAGATATTCCTTACGTTCTTTTAGTTCTCTCTCTGGCAACTTGAACAATTTCCCAAAGAAATCTAGGGTCTCATCTGGGTTCAGACGTTCGTAGAGTCCGGTTGAACCTGTAAGGAATCCAATACGTTTTTTTACTTCATTATTTCCTTGGGAAATATCCACACCATCTACAATGGCTGAGCCCGAGGTAGGATTGATAATCCCGGCTATCATACGCAGTGTAGTAGTTTTTCCTGCGCCATTTGGACCAAGGAGCGAAAAAATTCTTCCGGGTTTACATTCGAAAGAAACTTCGTTTACAGCATTCACTGTAACAGTTTCTTTTTTAAACCCTTTTCCTGTTTTAGAAGTAAAGGATTTTGTTAGCTTGTTTATTTGAATCATTTTAGGTTGTTGTTTTCAATACTTCTTGTTAGTTACAAAAAAGACAAAATGTTACATTTCTGGAGTTGTTTTTATTTTCAAATTTCATAAAGGTGCATTTCGAGTTCTATTCAATAGAAAGGTTGTTGTATCTGATAATTGTAATTTAGCAGCTATTGGGAACCAAATAAATTGGTTTTCTGTAGATTTAAAAATGAGTTCAAAAGAAAATCATACTCAAATGATAAAAACCGAAGCCAAACGCCTCGGTTTTTTGTCGTGTGGTATTTCGAAAGCTGATTTTTTAGAAGAGGAAGCTCCTCGTTTGGAAAAATGGCTAAAGAACAATATGCACGGAGAAATGGGCTATATGGAAAACCATTTCGACAAACGCTTAGATCCCCGTTTATTAGTAGATGGTTCGAAATCTGTGATTTCTTTATTACTGAATTATTACCCAGAAGAAACGCAAGAGGAGAGTACATATAAGATTTCCAAATACGCTTATGGCAGTGATTACCACCATGTAATCAAATCAAAACTAAGACAACTGCAAAACTTTATTTCTGAAGAAATCGGAGAAGTCAGCGGTCGCGCTTTTGTAGATTCCGCTCCTGTCTTGGATAAAGCCTGGGCTGCTAAGAGTGGACTAGGCTGGATAGGTAAACACAGTAACCTCCTGACGCAACAAGTGGGCTCTTTTTATTTTATCGCGGAGTTGATTGTTGATTTGGAATTGGAATATGATACCCCCGTAACTGACCATTGTGGCACATGTACCGCCTGTATCGACGCCTGCCCAACCGAGGCCATCGTGGAGCCTTATGTCGTTGATGGCAGTAAATGCATATCTTATTTCACTATTGAGTTAAAAAATGAAATTCCTAATGAATTTGAAGGCAAATTTGATGATTGGGCCTTTGGCTGTGATATATGTCAAGATGTTTGTCCATGGAATAAATTCTCAAAGCCGCATCGTGAGCCTCTTTTTAATCCTCATCCTGATTTACTTTCGATGACCAAGAAGGATTGGGAAGAAATTACTGAGGATGTTTTCAAGAAAGTATTTCAAAAATCTGCGGTGAAAAGAACTAAATTTTCCGGTTTGCAACGCAATATCAAATTTCTACAATAGTACTACAAGGTTGTAGTTGGTTTTAATTGAAAAAAAAGAAAATTAAATCATCAATTATTTTTAATATAGCTGTTTGTCAAAGCAGCTATGAAGAACAAAATACAACTGATAACCTACGTTGACCGCATCGGGTGTAACAATTTATCAGACCTAGAATCTTTGGTGGCCAATGAATTTAAAGGCCTCTTTGGAGGTGTTCATATTCTTCCTTTTTTCTTCCCAATTGATGGCGCTGACGCGGGATTTGACCCTATTGATCATACCAAGATAGACGAAAGGCTGGGAGATTGGAATGACCTGAAATCTTTAGGTTCTGAAATAGATATCATGTCAGATTTGATTGTGAATCATGTATCTGCAAAATCAGACGCTTTTCAAGACTATTTACAAAAAGGGGAAGATTCGGAATTTGCTGACCTGTTCCTTACCAAAGACAAAGTTTTTCCGAATGGGGCTAGCGACGCGGAAATCAATATGATCTACCGCCCTAGACCAGGATTGCCTTTTACCGAATTCAAATTACAAAATGGGGAGACCAAAACCTTATGGACCACTTTTACTCAGAATCAAATAGATATCGATGTAAAAAGTGAAATAGGTTCTGATTACTTGGATGGAATACTGGATACCTTTCAAAAGGGAGGAATTACTATGATACGTCTAGATGCTGCTGGTTATGCTGTGAAGCGCAGGGGAACTTCATGTTTTATGACTGATGAGACATTCGATTTCATAGGACAGCTCACGGAAAAGGCAAGACTAAAAGGTATTGAGGTTTTAGTGGAAATTCACTCCTTTTACCAAACACAGATAGAGATTGCCAAACGCGTAGATTACGTTTATGATTTTGCCCTACCTGTTTTGGTTTTGGATTGTTTGTACAATCAAGATGGATCCAATCTTAAGAAATGGTTGAAAGTTGCTCCTAGAAATGTGATAACAGTACTCGATACCCATGATGGAATCGGTATAGTAGACGTGGCTTCAGAAGGAGGTAAACCAGGTTTGATTCCCGATGACCGACTGAATGCTATTGTGGAGCGAATCCATGAAAATAGTGGGGGTATGAGTAGAAAGGCCACTGGTGCTGCGGCATCAAATTTAGATTTGTACCAAGTAAATTGCACCTATTTCGATGCCCTAGGTAAAGATGAAAACGCTTATTTCATTGCAAGGGCCATTCAATTTTTTGTTCCCGGAATCCCACAGGTATATTATGTTGGATTGATGGCCGGAGAAAATGATATGCAACTACTTGCCGGAACAAATGTGGGTAGGGATATCAACCGACATTATTTTACCCACGAAGAGATTGTAGAAACTACGCAAACACCCTTGTTTTCTAAATTAAAAAAGTTGATGTTATTCAGAAATTCGCATCCATCTTTCGATGGTAATTTTGAATTGATAGATTCCGAACCGCACATTTTGCAAATGAAATGGATTGCTGATAAGGACTGGTCCGAGATTAACATCGATTTAGAAAATATGGAAGTATTCATCAGTTATTCTGCAATTGGCAATACTACTATGAGATTGGAACTATAGTGAGAATCCTACTATATCGTTTTCGTTTTCATTTCTCAGGTTTTTACTGTTAAGTTTGGTTTAGCCAATCGTTTTTAATAGTATATTGTTAGGCAGAACTACCACCAAACCTTTATAAAATGGAAGTATTAAAAAAACCGACTCTTAGCTTTTGGCAGATTTTTAATATGAATGTCGGTTTCCTAGGCATTCAATATAGTTTCGGTTTACAGCAGACAGCTATTAATCCTATTTTTTTATACTTAGGTGCTCCGGAAGAAATGCTACCAATCCTAAACATTGCTGGCCCAGTTACCGGTTTAGTGGTGCAGCCTATTATTGGTGCAATGTCTGATAAGACATGGTCACCGCGATGGGGTAGGCGCAAACCCTATTTTTTAATCGGTGCGATTATAGGTAGTCTGTGTTTGTTTGCTTTTCCCTCAAGTCCGGTATTATGGTTTGCGGTTGGGTTACTATGGATACTTGATGTTGGAAACAACATGGCTATGGAGCCGTATAGGGCCTTTGTTGGTGATAAACTACCTGAAAAGCAGTTAAGCTTAGGATACCAAATGCAGAGTTTGTTTGTAGGGGCTGGAATTCTTTTGGCTAACGGTTCTATTGTATTGTTTCAATATCTGCTCGGCGATGAATCAATTGAAGTTGCAGGTGAAATTCCGCAATGGCTGTATTATTCGTTTTACATAGGTGGAATTTTATCAATCGCAACCATTCTTTGGTCGGTTCTAAAAACACCCGAAATACCTCCATCTGATGGGGAACTGGCGGAAATTAATCACAGCAAAAGCCTAGCATTAGGGAAACGTATAGCGGAGCCATTTACTGAGATTGCGAAAGCGATTAAAGAGATGCCTTCATTTATGTGGAAAGTAGGAGCGGTCTATCTTTTTCAGTGGTACGCGCTGTTTATATATTGGCAATATATTACTCCGCTATTCAAGTTGACAATGGGCTATTCAACTTCGGAAGCCGCCTCTCAATCCGCTCAAATGAGTTTGACCTATAACATCGTAACGATGGTGGTGGCGCTGGCATTGGTACCACTTACTTTGAAATATGGAGGAAAAAAAATATATGCCTTAAGTCTTGTAGGTACGGGTTTAGCACTTTTTGCAATTCCTTTCATTACTGATGCTTATTTAGTTTTGGCACCGATGGTACTTTTCGGTATTGGTTGGGCGGCTATGATGGGTATTCCATATACAATGGTTTCAAAGGTAGTCCCTCAAGATCGACGTGGGGTTTACATGGGAATATTGAATATGATGATAGTAATTCCCATGGGAATTGAAACATTGACTTTTGGCCCTATTTACAAATATTTATTAGGTGGTAGCGCAATTAATGCTATTCTTTTCGCCGGTGTGTTTTTCATAATATCTGCGGTTCTAGCGATGCGATTGAACATATCTAAAAAGTAATTTGATGAAGAATACAGGAATAAAAATCTCGCTCTTTCTGAATTATTTTGTTTTTGCAATTTTACTGAATAGTGTGGGAATAGTAATAGCCAAGTCCATTAATGTGTACGGTGTAAGCGAATCTCAAGCTTCTGTGCTTGAAGCATTCAAAGATTTGCCAATTGCTGTAGTTTCTTTTTTCATTGCATCCTTCCTCCCAAGATTTGGTTATAAAAAAGCAATGTTAACGGGCTTGGCAATTGTCTTTGCTAGTTGTCTTTTAATGATTTTCGGAAATACTTTTCTTTATACCAAAGTTCTTTTTATGGCGATTGGTGTAAGTTTTGCTCTGATAAAACTATCTGTGTATTCCCTAATTGGGATTATTACCGATTCCAAAAAAGAACACTCTTCACTAATGAGTTCAATTGAAGGTTTCTTTATGGTCGGAATTGCGGCAGCATATTTCCTATTTCCAGCCTTTTATTCAGATACCGATGAAAATGCTTGGCTCAATGTATATTATGTTTTGATGTTACTTATTGCGCTCTCTTTTCTATTTCTTTTGTTTTCCAAAGTTGAATACGAAGTAGAAGTAATTGGGTCAAATATTAAAGAAGATTTAATCCAATCCCTTAAGTTGATACTTGTGCCTTTAGTACTGGTTTTCTTAGCATCTGCATTCTTCTTTGTAATGATAGAACAGGGTATAATGACATGGTTGCCTAGATTTAATGAAAAAATATTTAGTTTCAGCGAGGCGTTGAGTGTACAGATGGCGGTTATTTTTGCTCTCTCCCTTGCTATAGGAAGATTTTTAGCCGGGTACTTAACGAAAAAAATTTCATGGGTATTTTTGGTCATAGTTTGCGTATTGATTTCAGGTGGAATTCTCTTAGCAGTTTTGCCACAATTAGAGGTGGACGTAGAGGCACTTACTGAAATATCCAGTTTGGCTGACGTTCCAATATTAGGATTTATTTTACCACTTATTGGACTCTTTATCGCTCCAATTTATCCATTATTAAACTCAACAGTACTCAGTTCGCTTCCTAAAAATTTACATTCACCCATGTCAGGCCTTATTATAATCTTCTCAGCACTAGGTGGAACCATAGGTTCAAGAATTGTTGGAGAATTATTTGAAAATATTGGAGGTGCAAATGCCTTTTATTTTTTGCTGATTCCAATGGTGCTACTAATTGTTTTCGTTTTACTTATCGACAAAATTTCTAAGAAACAAGCCCAGGTCAATTCATGATTTTTAGACTATTAATAAGTAAAACTCTTGCAGAATTACTGCTTCAAGAAGACACAGATGGGGACAAAAAAATAACCAAAGAAGATCAGGGGCCTAAAAGTTTCGAGATACTATCTACTGAAGGACGGACCTATAAAATAAAAGGGACTTATTTTCTATCAAATCTTCTTCAAGAGTTAGCCTTGGCAAAAAACAAAGGTCTCGAGGAAGTTGAGATTCCCTTGTCAAAAATCGAGGAAGAGCCTACTCAGCGAATTTCTAGAATGATTCGTGAGGTTTTTTGGGATGACCTCACAAGAACCATAGACGAAAAAGGCATTTCAAATATCGTAGGAGATGATAAGGCAGAAAGTGTAGTAAATCGAATTTATGTTCCGTATTTGGATTATGCCGCCCAAGATTATTTTAAGAAGATAGCGTCCAAATATGATTTGGAAGTTGTGGTTCTTCCCGCAGATATAACGCCTGAATATGTAAAGTCCATCAATACAAAACCGGGGATTTTGTCCTTAAAGCTTGAAGGTGAAAACGGAGTTCCATTTGTTGTTCCTGGCGGAAGGTTTAATGAAATGTATGGCTGGGATAGCTATTTTGAAGGAATAGGACTTTTATTAGACGGGCGAGTAGATTTGGCAAAAGGTATGGTCGACAATTTTTGTTATCAAATTGAACACTATGGTAAAATTCTGAATGCAAATCGTTCCTATTATTTGACAAGAACTCAGCCCCCATTTTTAAGCTCCTTTATTCGGGAAGTGTATCAAACTGATGAATCCATAGGTAAAAAATGGCTTGAAGGGGTTTTAGAAACGGCCATCAAAGAATACGAAACGGTTTGGATGGTACCCAAAAAGCGACAAACGGAAAATGGACTTAATCGCTATTTTGCTGAGGGGATTGGAATTCCCCCCGAAACAGAGCCCGGTCATTTTGTTGAAGTATTAGAGGAATACGCCAAAAAACATGAACTGACTATTTCTGATTTGGTTGAAAAGTATCAAAGCCGAGAAATTCGCGATGAGGATTTAGACACCTATTTTGTTCACGATAGGAGCCTTCGTGAAAGTGGTCATGATACCTCTTGGCGCTTAGACGATGTATGTGCTGATTTGAATACGGTAGATTTGAATTCCTTGTTGTACAAGTACGAGACAGATTTTGCCTATCTCATTGAAACTTACTTTTGTGACAAATTTAGAACAGATGGTGGAATATATACTTCCCAGTATTGGTTGACAAAGGCCAAAAACCGCAAAGAACGAATGAATTCCATTTTATGGTCAGAGAAGCTTCAAAACTATTTTGATTTCAATATCAAAAGCAAATTATTGACTGACTTTGGTTCTGCAACCAATTTTTACCCGCTATGGGCAAAATGTTGTAGTCAAGAACAGGCAAATCAAATGGTGGTCCTTTTGATGAGTAATTTCAAGGTAAAAGGCGGAATTGCTTCTACCTCGAAAAGGTCAATTGAAGAATTATCCAAAGGAAAGGTGCAGCGACAATGGGATTATCCTAACGGATGGGCACCCCATCAAATGTTAATCTGGAAAGGACTTTTGAACTACGGTTTTGAAAAAGAAGCGCACGAACTTGCCTATCGCTGGCTTTGGATGATTACACGGAATGCGGTAGATTATAATGGAACAATTCCAGAGAAATATGATGTGGTTTCTTGTACACATAAAGTATATGCGGAGTACGGTAATGTGGGAACCGAATTTGATTACATCACAACTTCCGGATTTGGTTGGATGAACGCTTCTTACCAATATGGTTTGAGTTTGTTGCCGAAAAATAGGATTGCTAATCTTGATGAACTTGTGGATCCTGATGCTATTTTTTGATTAAGCAACTCTCATGGCGCTGCATCTTTAATGTAAAATCAAAGAAGAATAGAATTATATTTGTGTCTTAAATTTTCGAGAACATGAGTGAAGAGAAGAGTAGGCGCGAGGCATTGATTTATCATGCCAAACCCCAGCCAGGTAAGATAAAAATTGTTCCTACAAAGCCTTATTCCACACAACGTGATTTGGCATTGGCATATTCTCCGGGAGTTGCAGAGCCTTGTTTAGAGATTGCAAAAGACAAGGACAACGCCTATAAATATACTTCAAAAGGAAATTTAGTAGCAGTTATTTCAAACGGTACTGCCGTTTTAGGCCTGGGCAATATTGGTCCTGAAGCCTCCAAACCTGTTATGGAAGGAAAGAGTCTCCTCTTTAAGATTTTTGCTGATATAGATGGTATGGACATCGAAGTAGATACAGAAGATGTTGATAAATTTATTGAGACGGTAAAGATGATTGCTCCCACTTTCGGGGGAATCAATTTGGAAGACATCAAAGCTCCAGAAGCATTTGAGATTGAGCGTAGATTGAAGGAGGAATTGGACATCCCTGTAATGCATGACGATCAGCATGGCACTGCAATTATTTCCGCGGCGGCGTTATTGAATGCACTGGAATTGACTGGTAAAAAGATTGAAGATGTTCGTATTGTAGTAAGTGGTGCCGGGGCTGCAGCTGTTTCCTGTACAAGATTGTATAAAGCTTTCGGAGCAAAAGACGAAAATATCGTCATGCTCGATAGCAAAGGGGTCATTCGCAAAGACCGTGAAAACTTATCCAAAGAAAAGTTGGAATTCGCCTCCGATAGAAAAATAGACACCCTTGATGAGGCCATGAAGGATTCAGATGTATTTATCGGACTTTCCATAAAAGATATTGTATCCCCTGAAATGTTGCTTTCTATGGCAAAAGACCCTATCGTTTTTGCCATGGCGAATCCTGATCCAGAGATTAAATACGAATTAGCTTGTAAGACGAGAAAAGATATTATTATGGCGACAGGCCGTTCTGACCATCCCAATCAAGTGAATAATGTTCTTGGGTTCCCATTTATATTTAGAGGAGCTTTAGACGTTCGAGCAACTGGTATTAACGAGGCTATGAAAATGGCTGCGGTAAAAGCTTTGGCCGAACTTACCCGTGAGCCTGTACCGGAGCAAGTGAATATCGCTTATGGAGAAACCCGTTTGACTTTTGGCAAAGAATACATAATCCCCAAACCTTTTGACCCGAGGTTGATTTCTGAAATTCCACCTGCTATTGCAAAAGCGGCTATGGACAGTGGCATCGCAAAAGAACCCATTGAAGATTGGGATAGGTATAAAGAAGAATTACTCCAGCGTTCAGGTGGTGATAATAAAGTAGTGCGCTTGCTGCACAATAGAGCAAAAATGAGTTTGAAGAAAATTGTTTTTGCTGAGGCGGATCATTTGGATGTGTTAAAAGCCGCTCAGATAGCCTATGATGAAGGAATTGCGACACCTATTTTGTTAGGGAATAAAGAGATTATTTTAGAATTGATGCATGAATTGGAATTCCATGCGGACGTTGAAATTATCAACCCTCAATCTGATGAGGCTTCAGCAAAGCGGGAAAAGTATGCAGAACGATTTTGGATGAATAGACGTCGTACTGGAAGTACTTTGTACTATGCTCAAACGCAAATGAAGAAACGAAATTCGTTCGGGTCAATGATGGTCTTGGAAGGAGATGCCGACGGTATGATTTCTGGGTATTCCAGAGCTTACCCTATGGTGGTAAAACCTGTTTTTGAAATAATCGGTAGGGCTTCTGGAGTTTCAAAAGCTTCAACCGTTCATATAATGATTACTAAAAGTGGTCCTATCTTCTTAGCGGATACTTCTATAAATATTAATCCGACAGCCGAACAACTGGCGGAGATTGCTCAAAATACCGCTAATGTAGCTTCTACTTTTGGTTTTGAACCGGTTATGGCTTTATTATCTTATGCGAATTACGGCTCCTCAACCCATCCGCATTCAAGAAAGGTAAAAGAAGCCATTCGTATTTTGCATGAACGAAATCCTGATTTAATAGTAGATGGAGAAATTCAGGCAGATTTTGCCTTGAACAAAGAATTGCTGCAAAGCCAATTTCCATTTTCGAAACTTGCAGGTAAAAAGGTAAATACCTTGATTTTCCCCAACTTAGAATCAGCAAATATTACATACAAGCTACTTAAGGAATTGAATAAAGCAGATTCTATAGGCCCTATTATGGTTGGCCTCCGAAGATCTGTACATATTATGCAATTAGGAGCCAGTGTTGATGAAATGGTAAATATGACCGCTGTAGCCGCAATTGATGCTCAGGAAAGGGAGAAAAGAAAAAAGGCCAGAATTAATAAATAATAGAATACCCAAATGATTCATCACCTTAAAGGAAAACTTGTAGAAAAGAATCCAACCCATGTTATAATTGAGTGTGGAGGAGTTGGTTATTTCGTGAACATATCCTTACATACATTTTCTAAGATAGCTGATGTAGAAAGTATCAATCTCTTTACGCATTTGCAGGTGAAAGAGGACTCACATACCTTGTTCGGGTTTTCTGAAAAATCAGAACGGGAAATATTTAGGCTCTTATTGTCCGTTTCCGGTATTGGATCCAGTACAGCTCGTACAATGTTATCATCATTATCACCTGCTCAAATTCGGGATGCAATTGCAAGGGGTGATGTTCCTACAATACAGGGTATCAAAGGTATAGGGGCTAAGACGGCGCAACGTGTGATTTTGGATCTAAAAGACAAGGTTTTAAAAGTCTATGATATTGACGAAGTTTCCCTCAGTTCAAACAATACAAATAAAGAAGAAGCGTTATCAGCATTAGAGGTTCTTGGGTACACCCGAAGACAGTCTGAAAAAATTGTGGATAAAGTGCTTCTTCAAGATTCCTCCCTAAGCGTTGAAAACATTATAAAACTCGCGCTTAAAAATTTGTAACTAGTTTGAAAAAAGGGGCAAAACAAATACTTAAATCTTCATTTAAGCTAACCATTCTATTCCTACTTTTCTTTACGGCCACGGAGTCTTCCTATGCCCAAGAAACAGATGAAGAGAATACACAGCAACAAGACTCTGTAAAAACAGGTTTCTCATTAGGAAAACTGATTCTTGAGAATCCTGAAAGTATTGTCTCCAAATATATCTACGATCCGAATTTAGACCGGTACATCTACAACGAAAGTGTCGGTGATTTTGATATTGGCTATCCCATCATTCTTACGCCGGATCAATATTACGATTTAGTCCGTAAGGAGGGAATAAAGGATTATTTTAAGGAAAAAGGAGACGCACTATCCGGTAAAAAAGAAGGGTCTGGCGACGCTCAGAAAAACCTACTTCCAAATTTTTATGTAAACAATAACTTCTTTCAATCCGTTTTTGGTGGAAATACTATTGAGGTGATACCACAAGGCTCTGTTGCGATGGATCTAGGTGTGATTTGGCAGAAGAATGACAATCCTTCTTTATCTCCAAGAAATAGAACCAATTTATCTTTTGATTTTGATCAGCGGATCAGTTTAAGTATGCTGGGTAAAATAGGAGAGCGGCTTCAAGTCACAGCCAACTATGATACCGAAGCTACTTTCGATTTTCAGAATATCGTAAAATTAGACTATACACCTACTGAGGATGATATCATTCAGAGTATTGAAGTAGGTAACGTAAATATGCCATTGAATAGTTCGCTTATTCAAGGTGCCCAAAGTCTATTCGGGGTAAAAACACAATTGCAGTTTGGTAAAACGAAGGTTACGGCGGTTTTCTCAGAGCAACGATCGCAGAATAACACAGTAGTCGCACAAGGTGGAGGAACTATAAGTGATTTTTCGATTACCGCTTTGGATTATGATGAAGATAGGCACTTCTTTTTAGCCCAATATTTTAGAGACAATTACGACCAAGCCCTTTCAAAATACCCGTATATACAAAGCAAGGTTCAAATCACAAGATTAGAAGTCTGGGTAACGAACAGAAGTCAGCAGACTTTGAATGTTAGAAATGTGGTTGCTATACAAGATTTAGGGGAATACGACGAGTTAAGTACGGTAATAGAAGAAAGAACGACAAGAGTGGGTAAGCTAGGAGGTGTTTCAGGAACATTCTTTAATACCAATGGCAATGGTCCAAATAATTTGCCTAGAAACAATGCAAATGGTTTTGACCCTACGCAAATAGGAAGTGGGGCGCTTACTACTGATATTCGTGATATTGCAACAGTAGAAACAGGCTTCAATATTCCCGGATATCAAGTTGATCAAGGTTTTGACTATGCTATCTTGGAAAATGCAAGAAAATTAGACCCAGGTAGAGATTACGAGTTTGATACACAGTTAGGGTACATTTCATTAAATCAGCGTTTGAGTAACGATGAGGTATTGGGTGTTGCGTTTCAATACACCATCGATGGGCAAGTTTTTCAAGTAGGTGAATTTGCGAACGGCGGTGTTGATGCCACTAGTGCTACTGTTCAAACAGGAACGACAAACCCAATAATTGAGAACAATACTTTGATTCTGAAATTATTGAAAAGTAATGTAACCAATATCACCGACCCTATATGGGATTTGATGATGAAAAACATTTACGCTACAGGTGCTTTTCGTTTGAGTCAAGAAGATTTCAAGCTGAATATTCTATACTCTGACCCAACACCTCGTAATTATATTACTCCCGTTGACCCTTTTCCTACGTCGGCCCAAAGTGAGAAAGGAAAACCTTTAGAGGAACGAATTTTATTAGATGTCTTCAATTTGGATAGATTGAATGCCTATAATGATTTACAACCAGGTGGTGATGGTTTCTTTGATTTCATTCCAGGTCGAACGGTAAATACCCGAAACGGACTTATAATTTTCACAAAGACCGAACCGTTTGGAGAATATTTACATGATTTGTTAGGAGGTGGTGATTATAACAGGGAAGAAGATTACAACAATAATCAGGCGAAGTATGTATTTCGCGACATGTATGAGCTTACGAAGGCAGCTTCTTTGCAAAATCCAGAGAAAAATAAATTTCTCTTGAAAGGACGTTATAAATCCGAAGGAAGCAATGGTATTCCGATTGGTGCTTTTAATGTGCCAAGAGGCTCAGTACGTGTAACGGCTGGTGGTCGAACTTTACAGGAGGGTATTGACTATACGGTAAACTATCAAGCAGGTACGGTACAGATACTAGACCCAAGCTTAGAAGCTTCGAATACACCCATTAATATATCGGTAGAGAATAATGCTGTTTTTGGACAGCAAACCAGGCGTTTCACGGGTATTAATGTAGAGCACCAGGTGAATGAAAATTTTGTTTTAGGTGGAACACTTTTGAATCTAAATGAGCGTCCCTTAACGCAAAAATCGAATTTTGGAACAGAACCTGTTAACAATACTATTTTTGGTTTAAATGGAAACTTTTCAACAGAAGTACCTTGGTTGACTAGAATGGCAAACAAATTGCCGAATATAGATACTGATGTAGCTTCGAATGTATCAGTACGTGCTGAAGTAGCATGGTTAAAACCTAATTCCCCAAAAAATGCAGATTTTCAAGGAGAGACTACAACGTATTTGGATGATTTTGAAGGAGCGCAAGCCTTAATCGATATTCGCTCTTCTTTGGGCTGGTCATTGGCGAGTACCCCAATTGAGTTTGCAGAAGGTAAACAAGGTTTGGAAACGGGCTTTGAAAGAGCCAAAATGTCTTGGTATACCATCGACCCTATATTTTATACGAATCAAAGACCTTCTGGTGTTACGGATAGTGACATGTCAACCAACGAAACAAGACGGGTGTTTATACAGCAACTTTTTCAACAAGACGTGGCTCAAGGACAGACACAAGTACAGAATACTTTGAATATTAATTACTTTCCAAACGAAAAAGGGCCCTACAATAACAATCCGAATTTTGAAGCCGAGCAACCACAGGATAAATGGGCTGGAATTATGCGTTCACTGAGCAGTACCAACTTTGAGCAAGCAAATGTGGAGTTCGTCCAGTTTTGGATATTAGATCCCTATGTTGATGGAATTACAGATTCCCCTGGAGAACTGGTCCTGAATTTTGGAAATATCTCAGAGGACATTCTTAAAGACGGAAGAAAACAATATGAGAATGGACTTCCAGGTGTTGATAGTAGTGAACTCGTTCGAGATACAGACTGGGGTAGAGTACCTCAAACACAGGCCCTAGTATATGCCTTTGATGCTGATGAAAACAACAGGACTTTACAGGATATAGGATTGGATGGTCTAAACGACGCCGATGAAGCAACAATTTACGGAAACAATACTGGTGATGATCCAGCATTGGATAATTATCAATATTACCTGAATCGTGAAGGTGATATTTTAGAACGGTACAAAGATTTTAATAACCCGGATGGTAATTCCCCTGTTAGTGTTTCTAATACCGATAGAGGATCAAATACCTTACCCGATGTTGAGGACATTGATCGTGATTTAACTATGAATACGATTAATAGTTATTATGAATATCGCATTCCCATTCGGCCCAATGCTACCGTAAACGATAAATATGTTACCGATGTTCTGGAAACAGCACCCGTGCCGACAAATGATGTACCTGATGGTAGGCAAATCAACAGACGTTGGATTCAGTATAAAATCCCTTTGAGTGATTTTACCGAAGCAGTAGGGGGTATTTCTGATTTCAGGTCTATTAGTTTTATGCGAATGTACATGACTGGCTTTACAACTCCGGCGGTACTTCGTTTTGCAACTTTAGATCTAGTTCGTGGGGATTGGAGAACGTATACCAAGAATCTTCAAGATGATATGGTTGACAGTGACCCAACCGATGATGGAACTGTAATTGATGTAAATGCGGTAAATATTGAGGAGAATGAAAACCGAACTCCCATTCCATATGTTTTACCTCCTGGAGTGGTACGTGAACGTTTGAATAATAACAATACGGTGATTCGTCAAAATGAACAGTCCCTATCCTTTGTCGTCGAAAATTTGGAGTCTGAAGATTCAAGAGGTGTTTTTAAGAGCTTGAATATTGATGTACGTCAGTATAAGAAGTTGAAAATGTTCATGCATGCGGAGAAAATTGTCGATAGTGACTATTCTGACGATGATACCCCTTTGGTAGGATTCTTAAGAATTGGTACCGATTTCTCAGAGAACTTTTACCAAATTGAACGTGCATTACAGCTTACCCCCTTTACAGCAAGAACAGAAGATGAAATCTGGCCTGAGGTGAATGAGATGGAGATTCTGCTGTCTGATTTGAATAAAGTGAAATCTGCTTGGATAGCTGGTGGTGATTTAAGCGAAGTACGCTTTTTTGAAGTAGAGAATGGAGAGGTGATTCCAGTAGACGAGTTTGCGCCAAGGACTTTAGGACGTAACCGAATTGGAATAAAAGGGAATCCTTCTTTAGGAAGTATCCGAAGTATGATGGTCGGGGTAAAGAATATTGATAATATCCCTGCTAGAGGTGAAGTTTGGTTTAACGAATTACGTCTAGCCGGTTTGGATAACAATGGTGGTTGGGCTGCAGTAGCTGCCATAGATGCAAATATGGCGGACTTTGCCAATGTTACCGCTACTGGAGCCAAAAGCACTTCTGGTTTTGGGGGAATTGATCAAATGCCAAATGAACGAGCTAGAGAGGACGCACTTTCTTATGACGTGGTAACCAATGTGAATGTTGGGCAGTTGCTTCCTAACAAATGGAATATTCAACTACCTTTCAACTATGGTATATCTGAAGAAATTATTACACCTGAATTCGACCCTGTTTATGACGACTTAAAACTTCAAGACCGAATTGATGCTGCCGATTCGCAGGAAGATAAAGACATGGTTTTGGAGCAAGCTGAAGATTATACCAAACGAACAAGTATCAATTTAATAGGAGTTCGAAAAGATCGAGGAGAAGAAGCTGATGCCAATTTCTACGATATTGAAAATTTCACCTTTAATTATTCCTATAACGAAACCGAACATCGTGATTTTGAGATTGAAGATTTGAGAGATCAAAGTGTAAACACCGGATTTGTTTATAACCATGCATTCAAACCAGCTGAAGTAGCTCCGTTTGCAAAGAAAGATTCTTTATTTAATGGTAAGTATTTGAAATGGTTGAAGGATTTGAATTTTAATATATTGCCCGCTACCATATCAGTGAATTCAAATATTGATAGGCAGTTTAACCAGCAACGCTTTCGCGATGTTTTTGTGGAAGGGGAAGAGCGCTTAGCACTGCCTACGTTAAGACAACGCAACTATCAATTCAATTGGCAATATGCAGTGAATTATAGTTTGACCAAGTCGTTACGATTAAATCTGACCGCTAGCAATAATAGTATCGTACGTAACTTTTTAGATGCAGATGGTAGAATAGACGATGACCTTGACAGACAATTGAATATTTGGGATGGTTTTTTCGATATCGGTGAGCCTAACCGTCATGCACAACAAATGGAGTTGAATTATGAACTGCCATTCAGTAAGATTCCAGCTTTAGATTTTATCAGCTCACAGTATACCTACAGTAGCAATTTTGACTGGCAAAGAGGTGGTGATGCTATAAATCAGGTGGCACGCGAGTGGTTAGAACTGAATGATCCCGGTAGGGCAGGAAACTCTCAGGTTAATACAGTTCAAAATTCTAACACCCATAATTTGACGGCGTCTTTATCGATGCAAAAATTCTATGATCTTATCGGGTTAAAGAAAAAAACAGGTAAAACTCAGACAAGTGCAGCCCCTGTTCGAAAAGATAAGGCAGGCAACCCTAAGGAAAAAGAGAAGAAAAAAGGACCGCGTAAAACCAGTAAACTTTTTAATACGTTTGTAGATGCGGTTACTATGGTGAAACGCTTGAACCTTAATTATAATGAAACGAATGGTACTGTTTTGCCAGGTTATACACAATCGATAGGTTTTGTAGGTACTACCAGACCAACTTTTGGTTTTGTATTTGGCAGTCAGTCCGATGTTCGGTTTGAGGCGGCGAGAAACGGATGGTTGACTCCGTTTGGAGATTTTAATGAGCAATACATCCGCAGAACGAACAAACAGTTGAATATTACAGCAACTGCGCAACCTCTTAAAGATTTGACTATTGATTTGGTGGCGGACCGCCAATTCTCTGAAAGCTCTCAAGAAAATTTTGATCTGGAAAAATGGAAAAACGGACAACCCGCCCTTGTTAATAGCCTTGGAAGTTTTAGTATATCTACCATGATGATAGGTACTGCTTTTGGAAAAAGTGATGAATTTGATTCAAAAAACTTTGAGCAGTTTAAGCAAAATAGGATTACGGTTGCCAATCGAATAGAGGCTGACCGTGGTAATCAATCTGAAGGTGCGGTTGATGCAGAAGGTTTTCCTAGAGGTTATGGAAAAACGCAGCCTGATGTTTTGCTTCCCGCATTTTTTGCGGCCTACACTGGTCAGGATGCTAGTCGTGTGAACTTAGATGGTTTTAGAAAAATCCCCATTCCAAATTGGAATATAAAATACACGGGATTGATGAAAAACAAGTGGTTTAAAAAGAAGTTTAAACGTTTTTCTGTTAGTCATGGGTATCGAGCTGCATATAGTATTAATTCATTTCAGTCGAATTTAGAAATACAAAATGGTAGGGAAATTTTTGATGAAGATGACCCGAGCGGAATCGAATTTGACTTCCGACCTGAGTTGATATTTAACAATGTAGTTCTGACAGATCAGTTCAATCCGTTGATGCGTGTTGATTTTGAAATGAAAAATTCCGTAAGTGTTTTGGCAGAGGTTCGAACCGACCGTATGCTATCCTTGAGTTTGGATAACAATTTACTTACCGAAAATAACGGAAAAGAGTATACTGTTGGTTTAGGCTACCGAATAAAGGATGTGAAATTCGTCACCAATATTGGCGGACAAAAAACGCGTCTGAAAGGAGATTTGAATTTGAAGGCCGATGTTACCCTAAGGGATAATTTGACCATTATTCGTAACCTCGACATTGATAACAATCAAATTACTTCAGGCCAAAACCTCTTATCCATTAAGTTTACTGCAGACTACGCATTAAGCAAGAATTTGAATGCATTGTTCTTTTACGACCACTCTTTCTCACAGTTCGCGGTATCTACAGCCTTTCCGCAAACCACCATTAATACAGGGTTTACACTTCGCTATAACTTCGGGAATTAAAAAACGTCTTTGCGAGGCTTTTTTTTGCCGAAGCAATCTGTTGCTATCAAACCAGAAGTTTTTCAATATGAACTTACCGCTTCGTTACAGTAAAGTAAACAAACAGATTACCTCGTCGCCATGACATTTGTTTTTCTTCAAAGTTTGGTTTGGTTCCTCGCAAAGATGTCTCGGAATGGAATTTTCAGTTTGAATTCGATTTTAGTATTTGAGTTTGTAACGGAATCATTTACATTTGTCTGACTAATTAAAATTCCTATAATGAACATACCATCAGAATTAAAGTATACCAAAGATCACGAATGGGTAAGTATCGAAGGTGATATCGCTACAGTCGGAATTACTGATTTTGCCCAAGGTGAATTAGGCGATATTGTTTATGTTGAAGTCGAAACTTTAGATGAAACCTTAGATCAAGACGAAGTCTTCGGTACGGTAGAAGCGGTGAAGACGGTTTCTGACCTTTTTCTTCCTTTGACCGGTGAAATTATTGAATTCAATGAATCATTGGAGGATGAGCCGGAAAAAGTGAATACGGATCCCTATGGTGACGGATGGATGATAAAAATAAAAATGAGTGACCCTTCGCAATTTGAAGGATTACTTTCAGATGCCGATTACAAAAACTTAATAGGTGCCTAAACGAATTTTTTTCACAATTGCGTTTATAAGCTGGATGGTGTTTGTAACATTTTCCAGCTTATATTCTTTTCAAGGACCCCACGTATCTCGATTCAATATTCCGCACGCCGATAAGATCGTTCATTTCGTGTTTTACTTCGTTGCCTGCATTTTGGGAACCTTCTTTTTAAGAGAACGCACTAAGGGTAACCTACCGTTTAAAAAGGCTGTGGTAATCATGATTTTGGGGACCATTTTTTTTGGTATACTTATGGAAGTGCTACAATATAGCATGACCGTAACTAGAACGGGTGATTTACTAGATGGACTTGCAAATACTACAGGAAGTTTTTGTGGTGGAATCTTAATGAAATTCTATTTTTCTGGTAAAAGACGGTTAAAGTGGGAATTTTAATTGCTTTTTTAGGATATATTTAATTAAATTAGCAAACACATTAAAAGTAAAACTATGGAACCAAAAAAGAATCCAAAAGCAGACTTAAGTAGAAATACTGGTTTATATTTTGCTGTAGGATTGTTCGCTGTAATGGCTCTTACGTATTTTGCCTTAGAGCATAAAACCTATGAAGGGGGTAATGAATATGATATTTCAATGAATGTTGATGATGATTTGGATGAAGAAGTTCCAATGACTGAGCAATTAAAAACTCCACCACCACCACCACCACCAGCGGCACCTGAAATCATTGAGGTTGTTGAAGATGAAGAGGAAGTTGAAGAAACGGTAATCGAATCTACGGAAAGTAACGAGGAAGAAGAAGTTATGGAAGTAGAGGATGTTGAGGTTGAAGAAGTTGATGAAGATGTTGATGTACCTTTTGCTGTAATTGAAAATGTACCTGTTTTTCCAGGTTGTGAAAGTGAGAGTAATAAAAGAGCTTGCTTTAATAAAATGATGCAAAAACATATCAGTAAGAACTTCCGTTATCCAGAAATCGCTCAGGAAATGGGTGTGCAAGGTAGAGTTAGTGTTATGTTTACGATTCAAAAGGATGGTAGTATCGGAAACGTTAGAATGCGTGGTCCGGACAAGAACTTAGAAAAAGAAGCTGCTAGAATTATTTCTAAATTACCAAGAATGACTCCTGGTAAGCAAAGAGGTAGGGCGGTACGTGTACCTTTTAGTATTCCGATTACTTTTAAATTACAATAGAAGAAATATTCTCTCATAAAAAATCCCCAGCAACTCGCTGGGGATTTTTTGTTTTCAATCTATGAGTAGAATTCTACTTTTCTTTTAAGCTATTATAAACCGTTTCGCGAAATCTTTCCGGACTAATAAATCCATTGCCATGAACAGTGTCATAAGCTTCAGTAAGTGCTGCATTGGCTTTTACATCCTCTAAGGTAGCATCAGCATCAATTGCTGCCTGAATTTTGCCGCGTATATCTTCCAGCATGGCAACATACGTTTCCAGTTCTTTCTTAGAAGAAGGTCTGCCATGACCTGGAATGATTCTAGTATCCTCATTGATTACCATTAAAGCCTTTTTATGGGCCTCTATATAGCCATTGACACTACCGCCACTTTTCAAATCCATATACGGATAGCGACCTGAAAAATAGGTGTCACCCATGTGCAGTACATTATTATTCATAAAGTATACCATGGCATCTCCATCGGTATGCGCATTGTGAACATGGAAAGCCATTATGGTCTCATCGCCGTCATAAAATGTAATATCCTCAGAAAAAGTAACTTCAGGAAGCATTTTGGCCAAATAGTCTGCTGTAATCTCATTTTTGTCAAGCTTTGCCTGCATGGTGGCTTTGATTCGGTCCCGTACGTTATCATGGGCCACCAAAATGACAGCATCTGAATTGAATTTGGCATTTCCACCGGAATGATCTCCGTGCATATGTGTATTGAATAAAGTAGCAATTGGCTTATCCGTTAAATTTGCGATGGCTGCTTGAATTTTTTTACTTAGCCTGTCAAATTGATCATCGATCATAAATACATTGCTTTCGCCAACATAAATACCAATATTTCCACCTTGACCGGTTAGCATATAAACGTTTTGTGAAAGAGTATCCACAGTAATTATGACTTCTTTGTCCTGTGCGTTCACAAGAAAAATCGAAGTAAAAGTAAATAGAAATGTCAAAAAGGAAGCTTTCATTTTCATACGATTGAGAGTTATTGTGTCTATTTTCAAATATAGGATTAAATCAGTGTAATTGGTTGTAAAAAAGAAGGTTGGGGTTTATCTTTGCACACCATTTAAAAACAGATATGAAGACGGCAGTCAGTTCGGCAAAAAGTACCACTTGGTCTTTGGCTTTTTCCGATTTTAAGGAGATTACCAAAGCACGGCTGGCGATAAGCGTTGTCTTTTCTTCCCTTGCGGGATATTTACTGGCTCCTGTTTCCCTAGATGCCTTTTCGTTATTGCTTTTGGCCTTTGGAGGCTATTGTATGGTTGGGGCCTCGAATGCTTTCAACCAAGTCATAGAAAAGGATTTGGATGCCTTAATGAACCGAACAAAGAATCGACCCATACCTTCAGGGCGTATGTCGGTAAACAAGGCCTTATGGATCGCGGTTTTGATGACGTTGTTAGGTGTAATCGCTCTATACTATTTGAATCCGAAAACGGCAATGTTCGGCGCGATTTCTATTTTTTTATACACAAGTGTTTATACCCCTTTAAAAACCAAAACGCCCTTAGCGGTTTTTGTGGGTGCTTTTCCAGGTGCAATTCCTTTTATGTTAGGGTGGGTTGCGGCAACAAATGATTTCGGAATTGAACCAGGAACCTTATTTATGATACAGTTTTTTTGGCAGTTCCCACATTTTTGGGCACTAGGATGGATGTTGGATGAGGATTATAAAAAAGGGGGCTTTAAAATGCTTCCCACGGGCAAAAAAGATACTGGTACGGCATTACAGATTATAATGTATACGATTTGGATGATGGTCATATCGATAGTTCCCGTTTTTGGAATAACAGGAGATTTGACACTCTCAATACCTGCGGCGATAGTTGTATTTCTAATTGGAGCCGTGATGTTGTTTTTTGCTTTCCGTCTTTATGAAAAAAGAGATAATCCCGCAGCGCGGAAATTAATGTTGGCTAGTGTAAGCTATATTACATTGATGCAGATTGTTTACGTAATTGATAAATTTATATAACGCATATATGGCAATGGATTTAACCCAAGGTTCGGAGAAGGATAAAGTTGATAGATCGAAAGTAATGATGCTATGGTTCGGCATTGTTGCTTTATTGATGGGCTTTGCGGCTTGGACGAGTGCTTATATCGTAAGTAGCTCTAGAAAAGACTGGATAGAAAATATTGAATTACCATCTCTTTTTTATGTAAGCACAGGACTTATTATTATCAGTAGCCTAACCTATATCTTGGCAAAACGGGGCGTGCAACAGAACAAAAACCAGTTCAGTACAATACTATTAATCACAACTATGATTCTAGGCATTGCCTTTATTCTGCTCCAGTTTAGTGGTTTTGAACAAATGCTTTCTAAAGGGAATTACTTTACAGGGCCAACTAGTAATATCAAGGCATCCTACATTTATTTAATCGCTGGTGTGCATATTCTGCATGTAGTAGCGGGGCTCATTTCGTTATCAGTTGTTTTATTCAATCATCTAAAAGGGAAATACACTTCACAAGAATATCTAGGCATGACATTAGGTGCTACTTTCTGGCACTTTTTAGGCATTTTATGGGTGTATTTAATATTGTTTATGACCTTTGTAAAATAAATTGAATTAAAATAGGTTTTCATAGCAATTCAATTTTTGAAACGTTAAAAAAGATGTAAATTTGCACAAATCTAATCACAGGATAAGTTATATATGGATTCAACGGTAGCTACAGGTTCGGAAGAAAACGTTTGGGGTGGAGGTAACAAGCCCTTAGGAGCAAGTTATGGTAAATTAATGATGTGGTTTTTCTTGGTCTCCGATGCCTTGACATTCTCTGGATTGTTGGCCGCATACGGATTCTCTCGTTTTAAGTTTATTGAGACTTGGCCAATTGCAGATGAGGTTTTTACTCACGTTCCTTTTGTTCACGGTAATTTTCCAATGATTTATGTAGCGTTTATGACGCTTATTCTGATTATATCCTCAGTAACTATGGTACTGGCTGTTGACGCGGGCCATAGAATGAAAAAGAATGCGGTTATCTGGTACATGTTTTTGACCATTATTGGTGGTGCCATCTTCGTTGGTTCTCAAGCATGGGAATGGGCAACTTTCATTAAGGGTGACTTTGGAGCTTTAGAAACCAAAGGTGGTCGTATTTTACAATTTGTAAATGCAGATACTGGTGAAAGAGCTGCAATTGCCGATTTTGCAACAACTATTGAAAGCGAACGAGTTAACCATGAGAAGAAAAATGGCGTATGGTATTATGAGGGTCAAGCACTTCCTTCGTATTCTTTGAACGAGGTTATTGCTGGTGTTAAGGCGAATTCCAATATCCAAATAAGAACAGAGGCTATTATTCAAGAAGGAGAAGGACAAGGAGAGAAAACACTCTTGAGCAGAGAAGAAACCTTAACAAAATTAAATGACGCAGTTCAAGTGGTGGAAGGCGCAAACCTTATTCAAAATGAATATGGTAGCCGACTTTTTGCGGATTTCTTTTTCTTCATAACAGGATTTCACGGTTTTCACGTTACTTCAGGGGTTGTAATTAATCTAATTATATTCTTCAATGTAGTTTTAGGGACCTATGAAAAACGAGGCCATTATGAAATGGTCGAAAAGGTAGGATTGTACTGGCACTTTGTAGATTTAGTTTGGGTATTCGTATTTACCTTTTTCTACTTGGTATAATATTTATTGTCATTCCCGCGTAGGCGGGAATCTATTTAACTTAGTTATATATTTTTCAGATTCAACGGGATTAAAAAGAGTTTATTAAATGGCACACGAGCATAAATTAGAAATTTTCAGAGGATTATGGAAGTTCAAATCTAACACGCAAAAAATTTGGGGCGTACTTGCCTTCTTATGTGTTGTTACGGCAATAGAAGTAGTTCTGGGTATCATGAAGCCCGAAATCCTAACAGACACCTATTTTTTAGGCATGAAGTTGTTGAATTGGATATTCATTATCTTGACTCTTGTGAAAGCCTATTATATTGCCTGGGATTTTATGCACCTGCGTGATGAAAAAACGGCCCTGAGAAGAGCAATTGTTTGGACACCGATATTCCTTGTGCTATACCTTGTATTCATATTGCTTTTTGAAGCCGATTACGTGTACAACGTTTACAAAGATGGCTTTGTGACATGGAATTTCTAACGTATAATTAACAATCTAAAAAGACGGCATATGAGCCGTCTTTTTTATTTTTGTACAAGCCGAATTTAGTTCGGCTTCTTTTCAATTTTTCCGGAACTAGTATTCAGTAATAATACGGTTCCCTATTATTGTAATCATGAAGAAGACCTTTGTTTTAGCTATTCTTTTTATACTTCCTATAGTAGCATATCTCTTTTTTGCTTCCGGAGTAAATAACTTTGGAAAACTACCGACTCTAACGGAAAATGTAAACGATGTTTCGAACATAAACGGAAATGTTTCACTACATGACAAGATTACAATATTAGGTTTTTTAGGAAGCGATATTGAAAATAAAAAGGCAAATACCTTCAATCTAAATCAGAAGATTTACAAACGTTTTTATGAATTCAATGACTTTCAATTTGTGATGCTCGTTCCAAAGGGGAACGAGGAAAAAGTAGCGGAACTAACCGATGAACTTGCCAATCTGGCTGACACATCAAAATGGAAGTTTGTTTACGCTGAAGAAAGCCAGATAAAAGATTTGTTTTTAAGCCTAAAAACGGACTTGGCCTTAGATGAGAATTTAGCAACACCTTATGTATTTGTTATTGATAAAGATAAGAACCTTAGGGGCAGAGACGAAGATGAGGATGAAGGAACGAAATACGGTTTTAATACCGTATCCGTTGCCGATTTAAATAACAAAATGGTAGACGATGTAAAAGTCATCTTGGCGGAATATCGCTTGGCATTGAAAAAGAATGATCCAAATCGAAGGAAATAATGAAGAATAAATATACCTACGTCTGGGTATCACTAATTATCTTGATTTTCGGAATTATTTTTATACCGAGAATAATCGATCGCGTAAAAGGGGGAACTGTTGTAGAAAACGACAGAATTAACGTAAAAGATAATAATGGAGATTTAGCATTTGTAATGCTAAATGGTAAAAAGAGGAGGGTTCCTAGTTTTGAATTCTTAAATCAAGATAGCCTTTTAATCAGTGATAAAGATTATGAAGGAAAGGTTTTTGTTGCAGAATTCTTTTTTACCAGCTGTCCTTCCATTTGCCCGATTATGTCAAAGAATCTAGTCGAGATTCAAAATGAGTTTTCTGAATCGGAGAACTTTGGCATCGCCTCGTTTTCCATAACCCCCGATTATGATACCCCTCGTGTTTTAAAGGAATATGCTGAGCGATATGGTATTACCGATCTCGATTGGCATTTAATGACCGGCGACAAAACCAAAATCTATGACTTGGCAAATAGTGGATTCAATATATTCGCGGCTGAAATGCCTGATGCTCCGGGAGGTTTTGAACATTCCGGATTATTTGCCCTAATTGACAAGAATGGCTATATCCGTTCACGAGTTGATGAATTTGGCAATCCGATTGTTTACTACAGGGGTGCAATTACTGAGGAAGCAGGGGAGAATGATGAAGGCGAAAAGCAACAAATAACTGTTTTGAAAGTGGATATTAAAAAACTACTTGAAGAATAATGGAAGACTTGGCATTAAAGGAAAGAAAGTTTAATCGATTGATAACTATTGTTTCAATTGTTGTGCCTTTGGTGGTGGCGATTTTGTTCGGAGTTAAAATTGATGGAGTTGAGCGAATGGGTTTTTTACCTCCTATTTATGCAACTATAAATGGGCTTACAGCAATTCTATTGATTGCGGCAATTATGGCAATTAAAAATGGAAACCAAAGTTTGCATCAGAAGCTAATGACAAGTTGTATTGGTCTTTCTCTGGTATTTTTAATCTTATATATCATCTACCACATGACTTCTGAATCTACTTCTTATGGAGGAGATGGAATTTTGAAGTACCTCTATTTTATTATTTTGATTTCACATATCATATTATCAATTGTAGTTATTCCCCTAGTTTTAAAGACCTATGCAAAAGGATATTTAGGTAAATACGAAAGTCATCGTAAGTTTGCGAAAATCACTTTTCCGATATGGCTTTATGTAGCTATTTCAGGGGTGGTGGTTTACCTCATGATTTCACCCTATTATATTAACTAGTCTAATGTTGCTTTGAGTGGAATCAAAGTGTTTTCAAATGAAAAAAGCTATTCTTATAATCTTATTCTTGCTGCTTTTTCTTCCGGACACTGCGCAAGCGCAATGCGCCATGTGTAGAGCTGTCTTGGAAAGTGAGGGAAATAACGAAACTGCAGAAGGCATCAATAATGGCATTGTTTATTTGATGGCTATCCCCTACGTTTTGGTAGCGGTGCTCTTCTATTTTGTTTACAAAAAGATGAAAAATTAAGGGCCTCAAACTTTTTTAACATTTTTTTGTTATCAAAACTGTAACATTTTTGTGACATTGAGCGTCATATAGTAAGTGTGTGGTTATACCATACATTCATCAATCAACTAAATCAATACAATGTTCGACATCGAAAGATGGCAAGAGATTTTTGACACCATCCGTAAAAATAAATTGCGGACTTTCCTCACAGGTCTATCTGTTGCCTCTGGAATATTTATCCTAGTTATTTTATTGGGTTTTGGTCAAGGCATGCAAAATGGCATTGCCGAGGAGTTTAAAGAAGATGCTGCCACAAGTATTTGGGTTTGGCCTCAACGTACTACTATTGAGCATAATGGTTTGAATCCTGGACGCCGCATTCAACTTCGTAATGAGAATTTTGAAACCGTTACGAATGCCTTCAAAAATGATTATGAAAAAGCGTCTTTATTATACTTTCCCCGCGATGTTCAGGTGGTTTACAATAATGATTTATTGGTTTACAATGTGGCCGGAACAAACGGAGACCTTCAAACCATTGAAAACGAGTTTTTGTCGGAAGGAAGATATATCAATGAAACAGATGTACAGGAAAATGCTAAGGTTGCTGTAATCAGTAATAAAATAAAAAGAGAGGTCTTTGCCGATTTAGAAACACCTATAGGAGAATACCTTACTATATCTGGGGCAGGTTTCAGAATCGTTGGTGTATTCGGTGAACATGGTGAGAATGAAGGTGAAGAGGAACGCATTTTTATACCTATAACTACAGCTCAACTAGCATTTAATGGGTCCGATAATATTAACAACCTGAATTTTATGCTTCCAGAAATGGAATCGTTTGATGCAACTGTAGAAAAGAACAATGAATTTACTAAAGAGCTTTTGACTTATTTAAAGCAATATCATGGGGTTGCCCCGGAAGATGATAGGGCCATTCGCTTATGGAATCCGATTCAAGAAGCAAAACGGTTTTACACATTAGGAACCGCAATCGAAATGTTCTTTTGGGGGGTTGGATTTTTAACGTTGATTGCAGGAGTTGTTAGTGTTAGCAATATCATGCTCATAGTAGTTAAAGAAAGAACTCGAGAAATTGGTATACGAAAAGCATTGGGAGCAAAACCTTCTTCTATTATTGGAATGATTATGCACGAAGCCATTTTTGTTACTGCGATTGCAGGATTTTCAGGTCTCATTTTTAGTATGGGGCTATTAGAGATTGTTGGTCCTGAGATAGAAGTAGATTATGTATTGAATCCATCTGTAGATTTTAAAGTAGCCCTATCTACAGTGATTTTGTTAATTGTTGCAGGCGCTTTTGCAGGTTTTTTTCCAGCCTGGAAAGCCGTACGAGTTCAGGTAATCGAAGCACTTCGTGATGAGTAGCGATAATATGAATCATATTTAGAAAAATAGCAAGTAAAAATGTTTAGTAAAGACCGTTGGAAAGAAATATTAGAGGTGCTCTCAAGCAATGTGTGGAGAACGGTAGCGACGGCTTTTGGTGTGGGTTGGGGAATCTTTATTCTAATTATCTTGTTAGCTGCTGGTAAGGGCCTTGAAAATGGTATCCGACAGGATTTTAATGGTGTGGCAACAAATACGATGTTCATGTGGACGGAGACTACTTCTATGGCGTATGAAGGACTTCCGGAAGGGAGAAACTTCAACTTTAAATTGGAAGATGTTGACCTTTTGCGTCGAAATGTCCCTGAATTACGAATAATATCCCCTAGAAATAGTATTCGAATGCAAGAGGGTGACAATGTGATTCGAGGAACGGAAACGGGCAGATATCGTGTTTTCGGTGATTACCCTGAAATTATAGAACAGAACCCAATGTTTGTAGCTCATGGGCGATTTTTCAACTATAATGATATCAATGAGAAGCGCAAGGTAGTCGTTATTGGCGATGGGATTCGACAAGACCTTTATGAAGAAGATGAAGAAGTTTTGGGGACTTATCTCAAAATCAGTGGTGTGAATTTTATGGTTATTGGTACATATAAAGAGAAAACCAACAATGGTGGTGAAAACAGTGAACGTCAAATCTTCATGCCGTTTACATCCTTTTCCCAAGCTTACAATAGAGCTGATAATGTTGGATGGATGGCCATTACGGCAAAAGACGGAAGCTCAATAAGTGAATTAAATGAGGAGGTAATTAACACCGTAAAACAAAGTAGAAAAGTACATCCAGATGATGAAAGAGCCATTGGGTATTTTGATTTGTACGAGCAATTTAATAGGGTGGAAAGCTTATTTGGGGCATTGAGGTTCGTGGCCTATTTCGTTGGTATTTTAGTACTCATTTCAGGAATAATAGGGGTGAGTAATATCATGCTCATTGTAATAAAGGAGCGAACTAAAGAAATTGGGATACGCAGGGCCTTAGGGGAAAACCCTTGGTCAATACGTTTACAAATCTTAATGGAGTCCATTTTCTTGACCATTATTTCTGGAATGATAGGCATAATTTTCGGAGCTCTTTCTATTTACGGCATAAATTCGCTCTTAGATTCGATTGGTCCCGTAGATATGTTTCTTAATCCGAGCGTAAGTTTAGGTGTTGTTGTTAGTGCCCTGGTTATATTAATCGTATCCGGATTATTAGCAGGTTTCATTCCTGCAAATAGTGCAATACGAGTACGGCCCATAGAAGCTTTAAGGACAGAATAAAGAACATCAATCAAGTATTTATTAACAAACCAATCAAAAATGAAGAAATCAGTTACTAGAATTATCTTATTGCTTATCGTTATTTTATTCGGAGGAGCAATGTATTATCTCTATCAAAAAAATTCAGAAGACCCTGTTGTATACGAAACAGATCAAGCCTCGACCCAAACCATCATTAAGAAAACAGTAGCCACTGGAAGTATTCTTCCTTTAGAAGAGGTTTTAATTAAACCTAATATTTCTGGGGTAATAGAAGAGGTTTTTGTCGAAGGTGGAGATTATGTGAAGTCCGGAGATCTGCTATGCAGAATAAAAGTTGTGCCGAATTTAAATGCGCTAAATGACGCAAGAAATGCAATCGATGAAGCAAAAATCGGATTAGATGATCAACTCCGTAATTTGGAACGTCAAAAAGGTCTTTTTGCGAAAGGAGTGATTTCTAAAGTGGATTTGGAACGAGCTCAAGTGACTTACGATCAAGCCAAACAGTCTTATGGTGCGGCCAACAAAAGGTACGATATTGTAAAAACAGGTACTGCCAAAGGGTTCGGGAATTCAGCTAATACGCAGATTAGGGCGACAGTTAGCGGAATGGTATTGGAAGTACCAGTGGAAGTGGGTAACCAAGTAATAGAAAGTAACAACTTTAATGAGGGCACCACGATTGCCGCTATCGCCGATGTTGAAAAAATGATTTTTGAAGGCAAGGTAGATGAGTCTGAGGTGGGTAAAATCAAAGAAGATCTTCCTTTAGAGATTACAGTTGGAGCTATTGAAAATACAGTATTTGATGCCGTGTTGGATTATATAGCTCCCAAAGGGAAAGAAGAAAATGGTGCGATTCAGTTCGAAATTAAAGGTACCATGAAGAAGCAAGATACGGTATTCATTCGTGCTGGTCTGAGTGCAAATGCCTCTATTATTTTGGCAAGAGCCGATAGTGTATTGGCTGTTAAAGAGGCCTTGGTGCAATTTGATGATGAGACCAAGAAACCTTTTGTCGAAATTGAAAGTGGAAATCAAAAGTTTGATCGAAAAGATGTCGAATTAGGAGTGAGCGATGGAATTTTCGTAGAAGTGAAATCAGGGATATCCAAAGATGATAAAATAAAAGTCTGGAATGCTATAGAATCGGGCGAAGAAGATTCCAACTAATCTTTAACATAAAATTTGGAGGAAATCTTGTAACAAATTAACAACTTAGGTGTCTTATTGCCGAATACCTTTTGGCAATCACCAAACAAAACAAATACTACCAACATGATTGAAATCAAAAACCTTCATAAATCGTATAAGATGGGAAGCAATTCCCTACATGTTTTAAAAGGTATCAACTTTTCTGTAGAAGAAGGTGAATTAGTCGCTATTATGGGTTCCTCGGGTTCAGGAAAGTCTACATTGCTCAATATTTTAGGAATGTTAGACGAACTGGATGAAGGGTCGTATGATTTAGATGGAGTTCCTATAAAAAATCTTAATGAGACCAAAGCCGCCAATTATCGCAATAAATTCCTAGGCTTCGTTTTTCAATCGTTTAATTTAATCAACTACAAAAGTGCAATGGAAAATGTTGCACTCCCATTATACTATCAAAGAGTAGGAAGAAAAGAGCGTCAAGAGAAAGCCCTCAAATATCTAGATCAAGTTGGTCTGAAAGAATGGGCTGAACACCTTCCCAGTGAACTTTCGGGTGGTCAAAAACAACGTGTCGCAATCGCTAGGGCAATGGCTGCTGAACCAAAGGTGCTGTTAGCCGATGAGCCTACAGGTGCATTGGACAGTAAAACTTCGTATGAAGTGATGGATTTGATTCAAAAAATTAACGATCAGGGCAATACCATTTTAATCGTTACTCACGAACCCGATATTGCAGATATGTGTAAGCGTATTGTGCATTTGAAGGATGGTATTATTCTAGAGGATAAAAAAATCAAACAAGTTAGGGCTTCAGAATATGTTTAGTAGGGACAACTGGAAAGAAATATTCGAGACAATTCAAAAGAACAAACTACGTACGTTCTTATCGGGCTTTACCGTAGCCTTGGGTATTTTGATTTTTGTTGTGCTTTTTGGTTTTGGTAATGGACTAATCAATACGTTTCAATCTTTTTTTGAAGATGATGCCCAAAATTTAATTTTTGTTTTTCCTGGTCGCACTACGGAGCCATATAAAGGCTACAAGTCAGGTCGTCAAATTGAATTTGATAATAGCGACCTGGTCGATATTGAAAAAAACTTCAGCATGTTCTTGGAGTATACAACACCAAGAATTACCAGAGGTGGCCTAGTGAGTTATAAGAATGAATCTAATAACTATTCTACGAGGGCTGTTGCTCCTTCTCATCAATTTGCGGAGAAAACAATTATGATGAAAGGGCGGTATTTAAATAGCCTTGATATCAAAAACAAAACTAAAAATGCAATTGTTGGTCGATTGGTAGAACAAGATTTGTTTGGTGAGGAAAACGCCATGGGCAAATACATAGATATTGCAGGTAGTGCTTTCAAAGTTATTGGTGTTTATCAAGATGACGGTGGTGATGATGAGGAGCGGAGAATTTATATTCCCTATACTACACGGCAGCTTATTGAAAAAAATACCGATAAAGTTGACCAGCTAATTGTTGCCTTTAAACCAGAATTGGGATACGCCGGTGCATTGGCTCTTGATAGAAGCTTGAATACCTTCATTAGAGAAAAGAAGTATATCAGTCCTGAAGATCAACAAGGTATTTTCATACGTAATGTTGCCGAAGGATTAAAACAAAGCCAACAGTTTGCGGGGGTCTTACAACTCATTGTTGCTTTTGTTGCCTTTGGAACTATCATTGCCGGTATAATCGGTATCAGCAATATAATGGTCTTTGTGGTCAAAGAGCGAACCAAGGAATTGGGAATTCGAAAGGCCCTGGGAGCTACTCCAAAATCAGTAATTGGTACAATTCTTTTGGAGTCCATTTTTATCACCACAGTTTCAGGCTTTGTTGGAATGATAATAGGCATTTCAATGCTCAGTTCCTTTGGGGAAAAATTAAAGGATTTTTTTATTACCGATCCTTACATAGATATGGGAATGGCAATTGGAGCAACTATAGTCTTAATACTTTTTGGCGCACTGGCCGGATATATTCCAGCAAAACGCGCCGCCCGTATAAAGCCTATTGTAGCATTAAGAGACGAATGATATGAGATTTATATTCGATAGTAATACCTGGCAAGAGATCTTTGGTTCTATTAGTAAGAACAAGACGCGAACGGTGATAACCGTAATAGGTGTACTATGGGGAATTTTTATTTACATAGCCTTGGCAGGATCTGCTCAAGGATTGAATAACGGATTTGACAAGGCATTTAAGACCGTAGCAATGAATAGTATGTTCGTTTGGCCTCAGAGTACAAGTATGCCCCATGATGGCTTCAAGACAGGAAGGCAAATGGATTTAAGATTGAATGACGTTTCTACGATACAAAATAGAATACAGGAAGTTCAGTATATAGCTCCTCGGATTAGACAAGGTGACGGTGGCCCGAATTCAGAGCCTGTTTATACAGTAAAAGGTCAAAAGTCAGGCAATTATGGCTTGTACGGTGACTATCCGGTGTATACAAAAATAGCAACAAAGAAAATCTATGACGGAGGGAGATTTATCAATGAGGAAGATATAGAACAGGCGAGAAAGGTTATCGTAATTGGAGAACGTGTTCAACAAGAGCTTTTTGAGAAGGATGAAGACCCAATTGGCGCATACATACGCGTGGGAACGGTTTATTTTCAAGTAGTGGGAGTGCATAAGTTAGCTAATGGGGTAAGTTTTGATTCAGATAGCGATATGTTCATTCCTTTTACCACACATCGAAAACTGTATAATACTGGAGATCTGGTAAGTTATTTATGCATTGCAGCCTATGATGATGTCGATGTTGTTAAAGTGGAAAAAGATATTAAAGCACTTTTAAGGAGTACGAAAAGAGTACACCCTGATGATGAAAGGGCGTTTGGGTCATTTAACTTAGGGGAGGCTTTCGGCAGAACTATGGATTTTGCATTTGGTTTAACCTTTATGTCACTAATAGTGGGAATAGCAACCATTTTGGCAGGAGTAATCGGTATTGGAAATATTCTTTTGATTTCAGTAAAGGAGAGAACGAAAGAATTGGGAGTACGACGAGCACTTGGTGCAACTCCAAGTGAGGTGCGGAATCTTATTGTTTTAGAATCTGTTTTCTTAACACTTATCGCTGGAGTTCTAGGAATAATACTCGGAGCAGGGGTTTTATCTGCAATAAACGCATTTACCAAAGACGTTGATTTTCCATACACCAATCCTACGGTACCCATCCCTTATGTTTTAGGGGCTTTGGTAATTATGGTAGTGTTAGGCACCTTAATAGGACTAATACCAGCACAACGTGCGGTCAGTATCAAACCAATAGACGCATTACGTGAAGAATAATAAACAAAACCAATAGACGAATTCAAATACATTTAAAATGAACAAATATTTAAAATACTTTTTAATTTTCGCTTTTATTGTAGGCATTTTAGCGGCTGCTGTTTTCTTCATTTCATCAAATAGTAAATCTTCGATTACCTATGAGACCCAGAAACCATTCATCTCTAGTATCGAAAAGAAAACTGTTGCTACAGGTAAAGTGGTACCAGAAGATGAGGTAGAGATTAAACCTCAAATTTCAGGTATCATCGAAAAGATATATTTGGAAGAAGGGGCGAAGGTAAAAGCTGGTGATTTGATTGCCAAGATAAAGATTGTTCCAAATGAGCAGTCCTTGAACCAATCTCGTGGTCGGGTTCGTAATGCGGAAATCGCCTTAAATAATACAACTATAGAGTACAACAGAAACAAAGCCTTATTTGATAAAGGAGTTATTTCAAGTCAAGATTTTAATAATCTTCAACTTCAAATAGATCAGGCTAAGCAGGAATTATCGAATGCGCAAGCGGATTATCAAATCATTCGAAGAGGTTCTGCGGGAGGTTCCGCGACCGCTAATACGAATATTAGAGCTACGGTCAGTGGAACAATTTTGGAAATCCCAGTTGAGGAAGGCGACCAGGTGATTCAAAGCAATAACTTTAATGATGGTACTACTATTGCTTCAATAGCCGATTTGACCAAGATGATTTTTGAAGGAAAAGTAGATGAAGGGGAAGTTGGAAAATTACAAGTTGGAACTCCATTGAAAATAAGCCTCGGAGCCGTGGAGGGAGCAGAGCTTGATGCTAAGTTAAAGTTCATTGCTCCAAAAGGAGTGGAAGAAACAGGAGCGGTTCAATTCAAGATTGAGGGAGATGTTGAAGTTAAGGAAGATGTTTTTATCCGCGCAGGATATAGTGCCAATGCCTCGATAGTCTTAGAAAAGAAAGATAGCATTTTGGTTATCTCAGAAGCCTTGTTGCAATTCGATAAAAAAACAGATAAGCCCTATGTTGAGTTGGCAGTAGGTTCCGCAGAGGAACAAAAATGGGAAAGAAAGGAAATTGAAATTGGAATTTCTGATGGAGTAAACGTTGAGATTGTTTCTGGTCTTACAGAAAGTGACGAAATAAAACAATGGAACAAAACAGAGCCAATTAAAAAAGGTGAAGAAGATGAAGAAGGCGAAGAGGATAGTGAAGAAAGCGAAGACTAATACATCAATCAATAATCAAGAAAACAAATCAAATGAAATTTAAACTTACAACCCTATTTCTAGTATTGACAATAGGAATACTATCTGCACAAACTAAAAAATGGACGTTACAGGAGTGCGTTGAATATGCAGTAGAGAATAATCTTAGTATCGAACAATTTGAACTCGACCTTCAGAATGCTCAAATAGATGAATCAGATGCATTGGGTAATTTTCTTCCAAACCTAAACTCAACGGTTACTGCTTCTGGAAGTAGAGGTTTATCTTCGGATCCTATTACAGGTAGTAATTTTACTGCTGGTATTTTTACACTAGGGGGTAATCTTTCTTCAAATGTGGTTTTGTTCAACGGAATGCGAAATAAAAATCGCATGAATAGAGCCAAGTTGAACGCTATCGCAGGTCAATATCGTTTAGACGACCTAAAGGATGATATCAGATTAAATGTCGCCTTAAATTATTTAGATATACTTTCAAATAAAGAGGCTTTAAAAGTTTTTAAGGCGCAATATGCGTTCACTGAACAAGATTTGAAAAGGACGAAAGAATTAGTAGAATCTGGTGTTGTTCCTAAAGGGGATTTGTTAGAAATCGAGGCAACTGCGGCTGGTCAACAACAACAAATAGTTAATGGTGAAAATCAAGTGCTTATTTCTCGAATCACTTTAGCGCAACTGTTGCAGATAACGGATTATGAAAATTTTGATATTGCGGATGATGCCTTTGAGATACCTCCCTCTGATATATTGAACAATTCGCCTAAATCCATTTTTGCTAAAGCAGTCGGATTCCGAAATGATATTAAACTCTCAGAGTCGAATGTTGAACTTGCTGAAAAAGATCTTGATATAGCTAAGGGGGCTAGATATCCAACCTTGGCAGCTTTTTTTAATTACAATACTTCATATTCGAGCAGAAAGCAATTTGACCCTATTACGCAAACATCTTCAAGATTTGATTTATTGGATCAGCTATGGCTTTTTGATGGAATCACATATGGTGGTCAATTAAGCATTCCAATTTTCAATGGCTTTAGTACAAGAAACTCTATCAGACGTTCAGAGATTGGCGTTGAAAAAGCAAAAGTGCAATTGGAACAGGATAAACTGGCCCTAGAGACAACGGTGAATCAAACCTATGCGAATGTAAATAGCTCTTTTGCGTCATACGAAGCAGCCGAAAAAACGCTTGAGGCAAGACGTTTGGCCTATCAATATTCCAAAGAACGTTTTGATGTTGGTTTAATGAACGCCTTCGATTTCAGTCAAGCACAAGCGAGAGTTGATAACGCGGAAGCTGAAGTAATACGAACGAAATATGACTATATTTTTAGACTTAAGGTATTGGAATTCTATTTCGGAATTCCCATTAAGTTGGATTAATTTTCCATATGTTGGTTAATCGACCCGCAAGCTTCTTTAAAAGCTTACGGGTCTTTTTTCTTTTAATAGGAAGCACATATCTTTGCGCCCATTATGGCATTGATTTTAAATCTAGAAACGGCAACTACAAACTGCTCGGTGAGCGTGGCTAAAGAAGGCAAGACTATTGCAATAAAGGAGCATGATACGCCAAACTATTCACATTCTGAACAATTGCATGTTTTTATACAGGAAGTCTTAAAAGAAGCGTCGATTTCTTTGTCTAACTTAGATGCAATTGCTATTAGCAAAGGACCTGGTTCATATACCGGACTTCGAATAGGTGTTTCCGCAGCCAAAGGACTTTGCTTTTCTTTGGACGTTCCTTTGATTTCCGTTGAGACTTTAGAAAGTCTGGCGTACCAAGAAAAATCTCAGGCGTTTGATTTTCTTATTCCAGTTCTTGATGCCAGACGTATGGAGGTTTATTCCAAGGTTTTCGATAACCTATTAAATGAGATTCGAGAAACAAAGGCGGAAATTATAGATGCAAATTCGTTCAGCTCTTTTTTGAATCAAGGAAAAGTGTTGCTACTTGGGAGTGGTGCATCGAAATGCCAAGAAGTATTGAAAAATGAAAATTTGAGTATCGCTGACGAACATGTTCCTTCCGCAGAACAATTGTCGCAACTCTCATTTGAGAAATACCAAAATAGGGACTTTGAAGATGTGGCCTACTTCGAACCTTACTACCTAAAAGACTTTATCCTTCAAACAAAAGCAAAGAAATGAACTTAATCCAAAGTATCATAATAGGAGAGAATCTGAATAACTTCTTCTTCTGTTTTAACTTTTAGTTTGTTCTTTTTAATGTAATCCCGTACTTCATTGTATTTGTTGTTGAGAGCGAATAATACTTCTTTTTTTGACAATTTAATTCGTACGGCCGGTCTATGTTTTCTTTTGATATAATAATGGTTGAGAGTTACTAAGTCGGTTGGTGCAAATTGTGTGTAACCATGATCTTGTAATTTGAACTTTGGAACTCTTTTAGTTGTTTTGTTATAAAGGACGGTCTCTCCATCAGATAGCGCACAGAAATAACCTTCCTTCATATTGCCGCTTAATTGCTGATTTTTGTTTTGCGGTAAATAATATAATGCCTTGTCTTGAACCGTCTCTTCATAGGTGAGCAGATGGTAGGTTTTCCCGTCTAGCTGTACTATTACATTATTCGATTTTAGGACAGATGCCTTCTTTTTGTTTTCATCCAAAACTTGAAAATAGTCATAGTATGCATTGTATCGAATGGGTGCCTCCATTGTTGTCTCGCCATTGATAATAGTTCCTAATTGATGCTCCTCATTTAGATATGGAGTACCCTTTATGGTAAAAATTCTTGTTCTATCATCTTGCAATCGGTCGGCAGTAGAAGGCAAACTGAACCTTATGGTCACTGGCTCATCGGTATCCTGTGAAAAACAGTAAAAACTAGACAACAAAATCAAGAAGGAAAGTTTTGTTTTCATAAACAGAAGATAAAAAAACTTTCCCAAATTCAAATTAGAATGGTGGGAAACTACGATGCATATTCTTACAAAAATAATACCAAACCTAGAAATTTAAGTAATAGCACCAAAGAACCTGGCTTTTAGAATTTAATTTCTGAGCAACTCCAAAGCCTCATTTACCGTCGGTACAGGAAGCTTGCAGGCGCCTTGCTCGCATATGTAAATGAAGGTATTCTCGGGTGAGTGTCTGTTTTGAAGAATGCTTAAAGTGCTTTCCTTCTCCGTTGCGGCCATAATAGTGTTTGATAAATAGTAACCCGCAATTTCCTTGGCTTTCTCCTTGTGATTTTCTCCAACGATAGCTATTTCATAATACGGTTGGTCAAAGAACAAAAGTAGTTCTAACCAATTGGCATGGTTTTGAGCATTCTTATCAAAGTTGTGCTGTACGTTTTTCAATAATTGCAAAGCAGTTTCCTCATAACTCTTTTCTGGGAATAGCTTTGAAAGTCGAAATAGATTCTTTGCCATTATGGAGTTCGATGCTGGCACTACGTTATCAGAAGTTTCAATTGTTCTTCTGATAACATAATCGTCTTGCTTTGAGGTGAAGAAGAACATTCCACTCTCGGCATCAAAGAAGTTTTTCTGGCAATAGGCAGTTAAAATGTTCGCATGAGTTAACCATTGTTCATCAAAGGTAACTTCGTACAAGCCTATAAAAGCCTCAATGATAGAAGCATAATCTTCTAAATAGCCATTGATGGTGCTCTTTCCGTTTTTGTGATTGTGCCAAAGTCCGCCATCGGGTTTTACTAAATTTTCTAAAATGAAACTGGCATTCTTTAAGGCGAGTTCTAAATAGGAATCATTTCCTAAATACCGATAGGCATCTACGAGCCCGTTTAACATAAGTCCATTCCAAGAGGTTAGAATCTTATCATCTAATCGGGGTCGGTTTCTTTTGCTTCGTTCCGCATCCAGTATCGCTAAAGAGCTATTGATAATTCCTTTTAAATCATCAGTATTAATGGAATGTTTCCGAGCAATTTTTTTGTCGGATGCATCCCGAATCAGAACATAATTGCCATGTTCCCAATGTCCATAACCATTGATATTGAAATAATCTTTAAAAATTCCGAAGTTATCTCCCAAGAACTTTTTTAATTCTTCTTCCTGCCAAACGTAATAGGCTCCCTCTTCGAGTTCTCCAGTTTCGGTAAAACTATCCGCATCTAATGAAGAATAGAATCCGAAAGTATGATGCATTAATTCTTTTTCTACAAAAGCAATCGTTTGCTCAACTGTGGTTTTGTATAAGTCATTTTTAGTTGCGGCATAAGCTTTTGCATATAAACTTACCAATTGTCCATTGTCGTAGAGCATTTTTTCAAAATGCGGTACATGCCATTTTGTATCTACCGAATAGCGTGAGAACCCCCCACCGACATGGTCAAAAATTCCTCCCCAAGCCATTTTTGTCAAAGTGGTATGCGTGTATTCAAGAACTTTTTCATTTTTCCGTGCAGTACCGTAATGCAATAGAAAATTCAAATTGACAGGCATCATGAATTTAGGCGCACGTTTGTAGCCTCCTAAAAAAGTATCAAAATAGCGAGACCAATCTTTTACAGCATCGTCTAATTGCTCTGCGGTAAAAAGATGAAGCTCATTTTGGTTTTCTACAAGATTGATGGCTTTTATTCCATTCGCAAGGTTCTGCGCATATTCTTCAACCTTTTGCGGACTATTTTTATACGTTTCCGACAATTGATTTAAGATACTTATCCAATCTTTCTTTTTAACATAGGTTGCTCCCCAAAATGGACGGCCATCAGGTAGCGCTACGATATTGAGGGGCCAACCACCACTTCCGGTCATCATTTGAAGGGCATCCATATAAACATGGTCTACGTCTGGTCGCTCTTCCCTATCTATCTTTATGTTTATGAAATTAGCATTCATAACCGTAGCCGCTTCATCATCTTCAAAACATTCATGCTCCATAACATGACACCAATGACAAGCAGCATACCCAATGCTTATTAGGAGAAGTTTATTCTCTTTTTTGGCCCGCTCAAGTACTTCGGGGTTCCAAGCTTCCCAATTAACCGGATTATGAGCGTGCTGCAACAAATAAGGGCTCGTTTCATTAATGAGGGCATTGGTGTATTTATGAGTCATGGTGTCCTTTTTTTGAGCATAAAAGTTCAATGAAAACAATAAGAGTACTGTTAATTTGAACAAGCTGCGCATACTCAAAGTTAATGCTAATATCAGGCATAAAAAAAGCATCCCGCTTAGGAAGGATGCTTTTAAAAAAAGTTTGATGTTGTAAAATTTATTTCACTTCAAAAGTGATTTTAACATTTACTCGAAAATCACTTATTTCGCCGTCTTTTACACTAGCGCTTTGGTCTTGAACGTAAACCGAACGAATATTTTTTACTGATTTAGAAGCCTGTGCAACTGCCTTTTTTGTTGCGTCTTCCCAGCTTTTGTCAGAATTGGCCAATACTTCTATAACTTTTAAAATTGCCATAATTTTTTGTTTTTTAGATTTGGTTCAAGATAGCAAATTAATAAGGTAAAATGCTAGATAAATCTTACAAATTATCCGTTTAGAGCTACGACCTCGTTGATTCTATCTCCCATCATATTTTTGAGCATCGTTTCGATTCCATTTTTGAGAGTAAAAGTGGAAGAAGGGCAACCGCTGCAGGCACCTTGTAAAATAACATTCACAGTTTTACTCTCTTTCTCATAAGATTGAAACAGAATATTACCACCGTCACTAGCTACAGCAGGTTTAACGTATTCTTCTAGAATGTCGATAATCTCTAGTGAGGTGTCGTCTAAATCAGCAGCTGGCTGATTTTGATTTTGAGACTCTTTTACTTCTGGTTTGTTTTGAGGTTGAATGTTAAGGGAAACAACATCTTTTCCATCAGCGATAAAATTGCGGATAAGTTCGCGCAATTCCATGGTTATGTCATCCCATTCGGCAACATCATACTTGCTTACCGAAACATAGTTTTCATCTAGAAATACTTGTTTCACAAAAGGGAATTGAAAAAGGGCCAAAGCCAAATCAGAATCTTTAGCTTCATCAATATTTTTGAATTCAAAGGCTGCGGGTACTATTTTCCGACTGGCCACGAACTTCATAGTCGACGGATTTGGAGTTACCTCCGCATATACGGTTACCGCGACTGGTTTTGTCTTTTCTTCTTCTATTATAATAGGTTCGCCTGCGTTTAGGTATTCTACCAGCTGCTGTGCAACTTCGTCTTCTACATCTTGCCATTCCACAATGTCAAACCGCTCAAGACCTATAAAGTTTCCTGAAATATAAACTGTTTTTATAAAAGGTAGATAGAATAATTGTTGGGCCAATGGAGAGTTTTTCGCCTCATCTATATTTTTAAACTCGTAATTGGCACCTGTAGTTATGAAGTGATTGGTTTCGAATTTTAATATGGTAGGATTGTTGGTTTCTACGACAGTAATTGAATACTCCTTCATTGCGTTTAATTTTTGGCAAAAATACGAAGTAAATCTAAATGTATCCTGTTTATAAAGTTCAATAGCTTTTCATTTTATGTTAAATCGTAATGCCGGGGATCCTATGATTCTCGATCATTTTTCTATCTAATTGAACTTGAAATTGGAAAAATAAGGTTGAGTTTTTGAAAAGGATACTCATTTTTTGCTAAAATCCATACCGGATTACCAGTATATCCACGTATAATATAGTTGCATTTCATCCGTTATACTTTATATTTAGACGGTAGAACAATAGCCTCATCCCATAAATGAAGAATCTTTTAGTAGCCCTATTCACTTTCCTAGCCTTTGGAAGTTATTCTTATGCTCAAGAAGGTATTCCAGTATATTTTGATTATCTATCTGATAATTACTATCTCGTGTATCCTTCAATGGCAGGTATTGGTGAAGGGGGCAAAATACGTGGAACTATCAGAAAACAATGGTTCAATGTAGATGAAGCTCCAAGTCTTCAAACCTTGAATGCACACTTTCGATTAGGGGATAGTAATAGTGGTATTGGTGCAATTGTATTCAATGATGCCAATGGATATCATTCTCAAACGGGCGTAAAACTGACTTATGCACATCATTTAAAACTAGGTGGGGATGCGCGCTATTTGAACCAACTTTCATTTGGACTTAGTGCAGGTTTGCTACAGAGTAATTTGGATGAATCGGAGTTTCGCTCGGTTATTCAAGACCCGGTTATTACAGGTTCAAATAATAGTGTGAGCTATGGAAATGTCGATTTCGGTATGTCTTACAGCAAAATGGAATTTTACGCGCATTTTGCTGCACTGAATATTCTAGGTACGGGCCGTGATTTGTACACTGCGATTGAGTTTGATAATCTTCGGAGATATTTGGTCTCATTAGGATATATTTTTGGAAGAAACGAGGTTCAAATTGAACCTTCAGTGCTTTTTCAAATGACTGAATTTACGCAGGAAAAAACTTTGGATATTAATGCCAAGATTTACAAAGATGTTAATTTTGGAAGAATATGGGGCGGTTTATCGTATCGTAGAAGTTTCGATGGTGCTCAATTTCAAACCGATGGAACTTTTGGAGAACAAAGACTACAGCTTATTACCCCAATTGTCGGTGCCAATGTTGGGAGATTTTTAGTTTCATATAACTACTCTTATCAGATAGGGGACATCCGTTTTGATAACGGCGGGTTCCACCAACTTACTGTTGGGTATGATTTCGGACAGACGGAAAGAAAGTACGATTGTTATTGTCCGGCCGCTCAATAAAATGGGCCTACCCAAAATTCGGATAGACCCACTAACTAAACACCAACCAACTGCGTTCAACAATTTCATCTATATGATTTAGGTGTTTATTCCCAGGTATAATTTTTCTTTTTTGCCTGCCTTTTGATAGCCTCTAACATTGCATTTTCCAATTCACCTTTTGTACTTTCTTTTTGATTTTCAGAAATGTAAGCTTCACGCTTGCTATTCAGTTCTTGAATTTCCTTCTGAATTTTGACTCGTTCTGATTTCTTTTCTTCAATATAAGAGGTGATTTCAGCGTCGGACTTATCCTTTAATTCCTCTGGTAAATCTTCATCTGCTATATCTGAGATTTCAATTTTATCGTCTTCGATTGCATCAACTAAATCCCAAGAAGCGTTATTGTACATTCTTGAAGATTTGCTTACGGCACGTTTTACGGCAACAGCTTCTTCCATTTCCAGGGCATTGTAATCTTGCCTGGATTGCTTGTTCATGTTTACTGTTCCTAAGGCTCCATAAGAAACATATGTCTTGTTTAGTTTGGAATTTAATTTGATGATTACTTCGTCATAAGGTGTATCAATATGAACTACTTGACGGTTATGGTCAATGGCGATATATTCACCGCCTGTGAGTTTGGCACCATTTTTCCAATCGGTGTTGACTCCTTGGTCATAATTCCCGCAAAAAATGGTATTTACTACTACATCCTTTTCCTTTGCGTTGGTAACGGCATCCTTGTAGTTCAATTTTCCTTGTGTAAAAGGTTCATTACCTGCGATGAATATCATTTTAAGATTATCAGCATTTTTACCCCAATCCAATTGTTTTAATGAGGTTTGAATAACTTCTCCGCAATACTCCTCTCCACCATTGGTGGTCAGAGAAAATAGTTTTTCAGAAATTTCATCTAAATCTCCACTGAAATCAAGTACTTGCTGTATGTAACCTTCTCTCGAAGATAAATCGTCATTGCCGTACTGATATAAGGCAATTTGTAATTTCGGACGTGCTTCATTGCCGCATTTCGCGTGGGTAAACTTGTTTACGATATCCCAAAGTTGCGCCTTGGCTTGATTGATAAGTCCGTCCATACTATTGCTAGTATCAAGCAGAAGGGCAATTTTTACCGTATTGTTTGCTTCTTTTTCATTATTGGCTATAGCATGGGCGATAAGTGATTCTGTTTTTTTTGTTTTCAGTTCACAACCATAGGCCGATGAAAGCGTTAGGGCCATAAGCCCAATTCCTAATATTTGTCTTGCATTTTTCATAAATAGAATCTTTTATTTTTCATTTCCTTGAAGAGGGAAATCTGTTCATTATTAAATATTTGTTCGTATTTTTTCTATGGATAGTAGCAGGAGGTAGGTAAATAGCGCTGCAAAAGACAATCCCACCAGTAGAAGGATATAGTATTTAATCGTCCATTCTAGAGCTACCTTAATTCGCTGTAGGGTGCTTATTTCAATAAGTTGCACCTCTGATAAAGCTACCTTTACGGTACAGAATTCGTTTTCATCATCGAAGTTTCCCAAACTCACGCCAAGTTCTTGCAGCTGTTGTTCAATCTCTAAGATCCGGTTCTCTAACTGCATATATTCGTCAATTCGTCCACCTTTGTTCTTCAGTTCAATTAAAGAGCTACGTATTTTTTCAAGGGATGCCTTCTTAGCATTTAGTTCCTTATACTCATTTGTTTTATCTGTTTTAGTAATTTGTTTTGATTGAATTTTTCCAATCTTTATAATGCTATGATAGATAGAGTCAAAATTCTCAGGCGGAATACCGATTATCAAGTTCAATCTGCGATGACCTTCATTACCACTTTTGTTTTCAAATTGAATCAAACCTTTATAATCTTTTACTTGAGCACGAATCTGTTTTTCCTCTTTGTCAAACTTGGTTGATAGGGTATTGACGTCAGCAATCTTTTCATATTTCTGATCTACGCTTACAGGGGACATTCCTGAATTAAGTTGATACTTTTTGGATGCATAGTTTTTGCGCACTTCCGAAGAAATATCAATTACTTCATGGAATCGGTTAGATATCGTCGGTTCCGTAACCGTTTGATATCCATATATCAGTCTGAAGATAAAAAGTGCAACAAAGAGTAATACCAGAATTGAAGCTACTTTCTTGAATCGTTTTTTAATGAAGGATTTCATCTTGATATTGTTAGTGATTATGAGGTAAAACTATATTCAAAGTTTTTCTAATAAAATGTGGAATGAGTGAAACGGACTTCCGAATGCGTAAACAAGCAGTTTGATTGCGTAAACCTAATAAACATGCCCATTTTATTGAGGGTTATCGCCAATACTCATTTTTTAATAAGACATAAATCAGCTAAGTTTACGTTGTATTGCTAAGAGATATGAGAAAGTACATTTATATATGGATTCTTTTTTTCTCGGGATGTTCTTTCCTTTTTGCACAGGAGCAGCCCGAATTTAATGGTGCCACGGAAATCCGTAGAATTGTTGAAATAAAAGGCTCGGTACAAGGAAAGGAGAATTTTGAGCCCATATCTGGTGTCGAGGTATCAACAGATAAAGGAATTTACACAATAACGGATAGTCAAGGAGAATATAAGATTCGGGCTGCCATTGGCGACGAACTGATTTTTCAAAGCCCAGAATTTGAAACCAAGCGATACCTTATCAAAAGTGATGAAGATGTTGATGTACGGGTAGAAGGTTATTCGGAGGATAGTTCTGTAAGGTCAAAAAGTAAGATGCTCAGGGATAATAAAATTTCGATCCACCAGTCTTATTTGGACTCTGCCGACACTTATAAGAAAAAGGACATAGAGAAAAGTATTGACTTTATAACTCAGTCTATCGCGCAACTTGGAAAACGGGGAAATAAAAAGGAGTTGGCCCTATCGCTAACGGCTCTCGGTGAGGTATACCAGTATCACAATCAACATGATTTGGCAATTACCAACTATAAAGATGCTTTAGAAGCAAATAAAACAAGTAAAACCACTATACTTTTAAGTAGCGCATATTTATCGAATAAAGATTTTAAAAGTGCTGAGAAGATTTTAAGGCCGCTCCTGAAAGTTAAAAATTTGATTCCTTTTCAACGGGTGCAATTGTATGAAAACCTTGGAGATACGTATATAGGTTTGGGTGATATCAATAAGGCTGTGGATTTTTATGAGGAAGGTTTGACTGTCGCTAATAAGAATCAGATTACACCAAAGTTAACTGATTTGAATTCCAAAATAGCCGATGCATACGCAATCGATAATAAGTCCATTGAGGCAGAAGGATATTACGGAAATTCCTTGAAATTGGCAGAAAATGAAGCACCACAGCGTGCCATTCAAGAAAAGGAAAAGGTGGCGAATTTTTATAATAAGAAGAACCGCTATGATGATGAAATACAATTGCGGAAACAGATTTTAAATGAAGTTAACAACCTTCCAGAACCATCTTTTGAGTATGATTCAGGTCTAATCAAGCCTGATACAATTACTCCACAACGTATCAACTATAAAATTGCTAGCGCGTATATTGCTCAAGACAAATATGAACAGGCCATTCCCTATTTAGAGAAGAGTATTGTAGAAGCAGATTCCGATGATGATTTGATAGTTCAGAAAGATGCTACTAGAAAACTTTCTGAAGTCTATGAATATAACGGAGATTTTACAAAAGCCTTAGCAACATATCAGGCCTATGTTTCGGTAGTGGACACACTATATATTAGAAAAGAACAAGAGATTTCGCGAGCAGCACGTTTCAATCGGGAAATTTCAACGAAGCAGAGTCGCATTTCAGGTTTGGAACAAGAAAGGGAGCTTTCGCAAAGTAAGTATGACTTAGCGGTTACAGAGCAACAGCTGATAACTGAAAGTAACAAGCGGCAAAAATGGGTAATCTATTCTTTAATTTTTGGATTGATTTTGATGGCTTTGGCAACCTTCTTTTTTTATAGAAGCAATCAACAACAAAAGTTAGCTAATAACCTACTGGCTCTGAAATCCTTAAGATCTCAAATGAACCCTCATTTTATATTCAATGCGCTGAATTCGGTCAATAATTACATCGCGAAGAGTGATGAGCGAAGTGCGAATCGTTATTTGAGTGAGTTTTCAACACTAATGCGCTCGGTGTTGGAGAATTCTGAGGAAGATTTTATTCCATTACCCAAAGAACTTGAACTTCTTGAACTTTATGTCAAGCTTGAGCATTCACGTTTTCCTGATAAGTTTGATTACAAAATTACGATAGGAGACCATTTAGACGTTGGTGCTTTTCAAATTCCGCCTATGCTATTGCAACCCTATATTGAAAATTCCATTTGGCATGGACTTCGATATAAGGAAGAAAAAGGATTCTTGAATATTGAGCTCTTGCAAAAGGATAAAGAAACCATTGAGATTACAATAACCGATAATGGAATTGGTAGAAAGAAATCCGCAGCGTTGAAAACAACAAATCAAAAGAAACAGAAATCAAAAGGAATGGGTAATATTAAGAAAAGAGTTGCCATTCTGAACGATATGTACAAAGATAAAGTAGATGTGCATATTGCAGATTTAGAGACTGATGGAACTGGTACAAGAGTCGTATTTACCTTGAAAAAAGATTAACATGAAACTAAAATCAATTATAGTAGAAGATGAAGCAAATAGTCGTGAAATACTGAGGAACTATTTGACTAAATACTGCCCAAGTGTAAATCTTGTAGGGGAAGCTGAATCTATTGAAGAAGCTAAGAATTTAATTGAAAAACATTCTTTGGATTTAGTATTCTTAGATGTGGAAATGCCCTTTGGTACTGGTTTTGACTTACTTGAGCAATTACCCAATCGTACTTTTGAAACCGTTTTTGTAACCGCCTATAATCAATATGCAATTGATGCGCTGAACAATCACGCAGCTTACTATTTAATGAAACCCATTAATATTGATGAACTCATCAAAGCCGTGGACTATGTGACTGAAATCAGAACAAAAGAAGATGCATTAGAAGACCGCGTACTTACTCCAAAATTAAATAAAGTGGATGGTAAAATAACGCTTCCGCAACAAGACGGTTTTCAAGTGCTGAATGTCGCTGACATACTCTATTGTAAAGCAGATGATAATTATACTGAAATTTATTTAGAGAACAAGAAAATATTGGTGAGCAAGACTTTAAAGTATTTTGAAGAAGCGCTTTCAAAATTTGCCTTTGCCAGAATTCACAAATCATATTTGGTGAACGTCAATGAAGTTGTTAAATACAGAAAGGGTAAAGGGGGAAGCGTAGTTGTTTCCAATGGAAAGGAATTGTTAGTGTCCGCATCAAAGAAAAAAGATCTTTTGGCTTATTTTTAGAGTACCTTTTTAAATATTCAATTCACACATGATTATAAAAACAATAAACGGTAAAACTCCGCAAATAGGAGAAGATTGTTATATAGCAGAAAATGCAACAATAGTTGGGGAAGTTAGCATGGGAGACCAATGTAGCATCTGGTTTAATGCAGTATTGCGCGGAGATGTTCATTTCATCAAATTGGGCAATAAGGTAAATGTACAGGATGGCGCTGTTGTACATTGTACCTATGAAAAATCACCTACCACGGTCGGGAATAACGTTTCAATAGGTCATAATGCCATCGTTCATGGTTGCACCATTAAAGATAATGTTTTGGTAGGTATGGGAAGTATTATAATGGATGACTGTATTATCGAAAGCAACAGTATCATTGCCGCTGGGGCAGTCTTAACTAAAGGGACCCATGTACCAGCAGGAACTGTCTTCGCAGGTATGCCGGCAAAAAAAATAAAAGATATTAGTCCTGAATTAAGCACGGGAGAAGTAGATCGTATCGCTAATAATTATGTCAAGTATTCCAGTTGGTTCAAAACAGATGAGTAGGGATTATCATTCTTCAATTGTTAATACTTTAAGTACATAATCATTGAATTTGAACTTAGTACTTGTGCTTGAACTTATTTTATATCCTTATTTTTGCCAATCAAATTAGAAAGTAATGAAGGCATATATATTTCCCGGTCAGGGAGCCCAGTTTGTGGGTATGGGGCTGGATCTTTACGAAAAATACCCAATAGCACAAGAGTTATTTGAAAGGGCGAATGAGATTTTAGGTTTTTCCATTACCGATATCATGTTTGAGGGCACTCCGGAGGAGCTAAAGCAAACTAAGGTTACCCAGCCTGCGATTTTCCTGCATTCCGTTATTTTAAGCAAGGTAATGGGCGATTCTTTTCAGCCCAATATGGTAGCTGGCCATTCGCTTGGTGAATTCTCAGCCTTGGTTGCCAATGAAGTTTTGAATTTTGAGGATGGTTTAAAATTGGTATCTCAACGGGCTTTGGCGATGCAAAAAGCATGTGAATTACGACCTAGTACAATGGCCGCGGTTTTAAATTTGCCGGATGATGTTGTAGAAAGACTATGCGAGGAAACTCCCGGTGTAGTAGTTGCTGCTAACTATAATTGCCCGGGACAGTTGGTGATTTCTGGAGAGGTGTCAGCAATTGAGGCTGCCTGCGAAAAAATGAAAGAAGCGGGGGCAAGAAGAGCTTTAGTGCTTCCTGTCGGTGGTGCTTTTCATTCCCCCTTAATGGAACCCGCAAGAGAAGAACTTGCCAATGCTATCGAAAATACAAGCTTCTCGACGGCTAAATGTCCCATTTATCAGAATGTTTCGACAACGGCGGTATCTAATTCAGAGGATATTAAAAATAATTTGATTTCTCAACTGACGGCACCGGTTAAATGGACGCAAAGTGTACAAAATATGATAAAAGACGGAGCTACTTTGTTTACAGAGGTGGGCCCAGGTAAGGTATTACAGGGCTTGGTTCGGAAAATTAATTCAGAGGCTCAAACGGCTTCGGTCACCTTAATACAAAATCAGTGACCGATTTTATCTGTTGTTTATCTTGAATAACCCATATTTAGCTAGTTATTTAAGGTATTGGTAGATTTTTTTAGTATTATTGACACCCATTTTTTACCTACTTGGAATGCCTATTCATGCTGTCCCTTTGGATTATTTGTAATTCAATGAACAGATTATGATTTTGAAACGAGAACATAGCTCCTTTATGAATTTGTCAAAAGTTTTTAAAGGATTTTTATTTTTTGGCATATTGCTGTTGACTAATGCATTGTCCGCACAACTGGTATCAATAACCTCTGCTGATTCTGATGCCGGTGAAGTTACGGCTCCTGGAGCTCAGAATTTGGCCAGTTTTACAATTTCCAGGCCTGGAGGGACACTTTCAGCCCCTATGGTAGGTTATACCGTTACTGGTACTGCGACTAGTGGTGTTGATCATGATTTGGTTTCTGGTACGGTGACTTTGCCAATTACTGGGGCTGGGACGGATTCCGAAGTTACCGTTAATATTACCTCAATAACTGATGACGAGTTGGTAGAAGGTGTGGAGACAATAATTGTGACATTAACATCTGTTACTAGTACGGGTATTATCAATGCTGCTGCCGATGAGGTAACTATTAATATCGCTGATAACGATGTAGGAGTGGTCACTTTAAATTTGGATACTTCGGTAATTAATGGATATCGACCCAATGCATTTGAAGGTGGTCAAAATGGTCAGTTTCGATTAAGCGTCGATAAGGCCAATGGCACAGGTGCAACGGTATTGGTAGACTTTGTAATAACTGGGACTTCAACCCCCGGTCCGGGCGTTGGTGCATCATTTGATCATGATCTCACCGGAGCTGTCAATGCCGCGAACAACAGGGCAACTTTTCCCGAAGGTACCTTGGGAAGAAACATAAATGTGGTGCCCTGGGATGATAATATTGCAGAATCTGACAAAACTGTTATAATAACGCTAACAGGAACTAGTAATCCGCTTTACTCTATTGGAGTGCCAAATACAGGTACTGTGACAATCATTGATGATGATTGTGCAGCCGGAACAACGGCACCAGTTTTAAATGGTAACCCAACAACACTTTGTGATGTTGCAAATGTTGACTTGAATTCTTTTGTTAATGGATTAGCTCCTGGGGGAGCCTCTTTATCGTGGAGCACGGTAGCAAACCCGACTGAGGCACAATTACTTTCAGGTACTGCGGTTACTGCAGCACCGGCGGGTACGTATTACGCCTTGTTCACGGCGGGTACGGGTGCAGCTTTTTGTAGTAGCCCCTCCACAGAGTTGGTTATTGTTTTAAATACGTCTCCTTCGGCAGGTACTGCAGTTACGGGATTGACAAGATGTAATGAAAGTGGTTTCGGACAACTTACTGCTATTAATTTGAATACTGCAATTACAGGGGAGGATACTGGGGGCACATGGACCTATATTTCTGGTGGGACAGGAGATCCGGGAATCAATGCAAGTGACGTGGTCAATTTTAACGGTGATGCAGCCGGCACTTATGTTTTTAGATATACTGTGACAGGGGTTGCGCCTTGCACAAATGATAATGAGGATGTTACCATTACGGTTGCTGGTTGTGACCCTTGTCTAGCGGGAAATACCGCACCACCTTTAAATACAGCTACAGCAACTGACCGTTGTGATGTGGCCAGTGTTAATCTAAATACTTTTATCACGGGTGGGGCAGCAAGTGCGCCAGCTGGAACCACTTTACGATGGAGCTCGATTGCTAACCCTACAACGGCGGGGAATCTTCTTCCGACCAATACTGCAACAGCCTCCGGAACTTATTATGGGGTATATTGGGACGCTGCTACTCCTTGTGCTAGTCCATCGAACCAAGTTGATTTGGTTTTAAGTCAGTCTCCGACTGCAGGAGCTGACGCCAATGGTTCTGCTTGTAATAATCCTGATGATACCTTCGGGCCAACGCTAATAGACCTCGATGACTTGCTTTCCGCAGGTGTTGATGCAGGTACTTGGGCTTTTACCTCTGGGCCAGAGACCTTGATACCGAATGCGAATAATCGGGTGCAATTTAGAAATCGAGATGCAGGTACTTATGTGTATACCTATACAACTAACAATGCCGTTGCGCCCTGTACGAACGATGCTGCTGTGTTTACCATTTCGGTCGATGATTGTGACCCCTGTGTTGCAGGGAATATAGCCCCAGTATTAGACCCGGACACACCAACTATAGCCTGTGATGAGTTTACAGCAAGTTTCAACGATTACACAAATAGTACGGCCCCAACTGGCACTGTACTCACATGGAGTACGGATTCAGATGCGGAGAATACAAATGCACATTTAACTCCTGCACAAGCCAATAATCCTCCAACTTTAGAGGGTACTTACTATGGTTTTTTCTATGATGCTGTAAATATGTGCGCTAGTCCGACACTTCAGGTTAATTTGGTTCTGAATACTACTCCTGTTTTAAATGAGGTAACTGGAAATGGACGTTGCGGCACTGGTATGGTTGTTCTCGGTGCTATGGCTTCTGATAATGCAACAATCAATTGGTATGCCTCTGAAACGGGGGGAGGAATAATCGGCACGGGTTCAAGTTTTACAACCCCTGTCATTTCAACAACAACTTCGTATTATGCCGAAGCTACATTGAATGGTTGTGCTAGCGAAAGGCAACAGGTAATTGCAATGGTGCAACAACAACCTTCTTCAGGAACGCCTCAGAATGGCGGAAATGCTTCTGCCTGCAGCGTTGAAGAAAACGGGCCTACAATTTTAGATTTAGATGATTTGATTTCCGGAGAAGATACAGGGAATTGGGCTTATACAAGTGGACCTTTTGCAGATTTTAATATTCCATCCAACAATATCCTTAATTTTGAAGGGAGACCAGATGGAGAATATGTGTTTACGTATACAACTACTGGGGCTCAGGCGCCTTGTGTGAACGAATCGACGGTTATGACCATAACTGTAAATGATTGTGACATCGATACGGATATGGACGGATTGTTCGATGGTCCCGAAGCTATCTTGGGTACAGACCCTAACAACGCTGATACCGATGGTGATGGTATTAACGATGGTGAAGAAGTTGGCGGTGATATTGAAAATCCTTTGGATAGTGATTTAGATGCTGATGGAATGCCAAGCCCTGATGGAATTATCGATGCACTGGATTCAAATATCTTGGATTCAGACGGAGATGGGGTGGTTGATCAGTTGGATCCTAGTAATCCGGACCCTTGCATACCTACAAGATTAAACGGGGTATGCGATTTTGATGGTGATAGTATAACCGATAGTGATGAGGTTTCAAATGGTAGTGACCCAGATGACCCTTGTGATCCTGACCTCGAGAATAGTGCATGTAACGCTGAAGTCGACCTAGAAGTATTGAAAGCTGTTGATAACTTAAATGGACTGATAGGGGAAACGGTTGTTTTTACGATTACCGTTAATAACCTCTCTAGTAATAGGGCGAGCCGTATTGTAATAGGAGACTTACTGGAAAGTGGTTTTGAATACGTATCGCATAGTCCAGCCACCGAAGGGTATGATCCGAATAGCGGAGAGTGGTCTATACCACTTATTGATGGAATGGATAGTGCTTCTTTGGAAATAACCGTAAATATTCTTGAAGGCGGCACCTACACCAACATCGCGGAATTGCTGGAAGTTTTTCAGATGGATACCAATCCGGCCAATGACCGCAGTGAACCTATAACCTTACCAATTGAGCTCCCTGAAGGAATTGATTTGGTATTGGAGAAAACAGCGTTGAGTGCGAATCCATTGATTAACGAAGAGGTGATTTTCACTCTTAAAGTTACCAATGCTTCAATTGATGCCAATCCCGTTAACAATATTGAGGTAAGAGATATTATTGATACTGAGAACTTTGAATACATTGATCACAATACTGTTTCAGGTGAGTTTAATGTAGTTACAGGTATTTGGAGTGTTCCTTCCATGGCAAAAGGGCAAGAAGTAACACTTGAGATTAGGGTAAGGGTACCTAATGAGGGTAAATTCACAAATACGGCTTCTATAGTAAGGTCAACTCCTGTTGACGGCAATCCCGCCAATAATGAGGCTACTGTTGAGGTAACTGTAAGTCTGCCGACCCCTGCGGACGTTGGCTTTTTATTTAATCAATTTTCGCCTAATGGAGATGGTACTAATGACGTGCTGAAAATAAATAGATTGAACAGTGAAACTAATCAAGAAGTAGAGGTCAGATACAACATTCAGATTTTTAATCGATATGGAAACTTAGTTTATGAAGCAAACAACAAATCTGACGGTGAAGTTTGGGATGGTTCTTGGAAGGGCAAAGACGCTCCTAATGGAACCTATTTCTATACGATGAATTTAGATATAGGTGATGGTCCAAAACTCAAAAAAGGCTGGATTCAGCTCATAAGATAAGATACGAATGATTTACAGTAAAAGTAGATTTCTATATAAGTACGTTATGTCTATTGGCCTTTTTTGGTGCTTTGTTAGCGTATCTCATGCTCAAAAGGAACCCCAGTATACACAATACATGTACAATATTGGTAGTTTCAACCCTGCATATGTGGGTACTACTGAAGTACCTGAGATTATTGGATCCTATCGTGCGCAGTGGATTAGTTTACCCGGGGCCCCAAGCACAATACGATTAGGTACGAACATTCCATTTTCGAACGAAAAAATGGGTATTGGATTTAACATCGTTAACGACCAAATAGGCCCAACAGGCCAAACTTATATTGATGTGGCCTATTCGTACCAATTCAATCTCTCGGAAAATACCAAACTCTCTTTCGGTATGGATGTTGGAGGCTCATTATTAAATGTAGATTTTACCAAAGGTTCTTTCGAGAACCCAGGTGAACCCATTTTAGATCGTGAAATGATTAATAAGTTCTATCCTACCATCGGGGCAGGGCTTTTTATGTACGGACGAGATACTTGGTATTTGGGAGCCTCAATACCTAATTTCTTAACCGATGGTATTTATAATGAAGATGTAGCTACAATTGTGGAGGATAAAATGCAGTTAAATTTTATCGGGGGCTATGTATTTGATATTAGTGAGGGCTTAAAATTTAAACCCGCATTTTTACTTAATTATATTGGCGGAGCTCCACTTAATATAAATGTTTCGACTAACTTTTTAATAAATGACAAGTTTACTGCAGGGGCATCTTATCGCGTTGGAAATTCCATTAGCGGGTTAGCTGGATTTCAAGTAGGTGGTGGAACATTTATTGGATATTCATATGATTACAATACCAATGGCTTGGGAGAATTTAATAGCGGTTCTCATGAGGTGGTTTTGAAGTTCTATTTAGGCAAAGGTGATAGTAGCAGCAGTGGTTCTAATAATAAGAAGCTAAAAGGAAAACCGAAACAAATCGATACACCTAGATTTTTCTAAAGAAAGGGTAAAATGGAGATAAAGAATTTCATACTTTTTTTCTTGCTAATGGTCGTGGTATCTCATGCTCAAGAGGAAATGTCGAAAGCGGACAAGTATTTTTACATGTATGCTTATGAGGAAGCTATAGCAGAGTATAACAAGGATATGCGGGATGGGAAACTTATTACAAATCACCAGTTCCTTAATTTGGCCGATAGTTATTTTAGAACAGGAGACTATACAAATGCTTCAAGAATATACTTAGACATCAATAAGAGAGATACAATAATAGATAATCATCGTTTCAATAAGATGTTACAAAGTTTGTCAAAAACCTCTGAAAAGGAGCGTATAAAGGCTTTTTTGAATACAAAAGGTGACTTGCTGGCAAATGAATTAATGGAAAATGCCGAATTCAATTTTGAACTTTTAGAAACAACAAAAGACCCTCAAAAGTTCGAAATTTTCAATATAAATGGAAATAGTCCTCAGGGGGATTTTTCGCCGAGTTTTTATAAGGATAAATTACTATTTAGTAGTGGACGCCCTGTAAAATCAAAAAGGATTTATGGTCCCTCAGGTGAATCTTATTATGATATTTATGTCGCTCGAATAGGTCAGAATGGAGACGTTTTAAACCCGAACGTTTTCGACCGAATGCCCAATACAAAGTTTCACAAATCGACCCCATTTTATGCGAAGGAATTGGATAAAATCTTTTACATTCTATCAAATGCAGAAGGTGATAAGTTATCCTTTGATGACAATGGAAAAAATTCAATGGCGATAGGTATGGTTTATGAAAATGGCTTTTTTTCATTCTTACTTCGTGATTTGAGCACTTCCTTTTACTATCCATTCTATGATGATTCAAGTGGCCGACTGTATTTTGCCGCAAATTTTGAAGATGGTTACGGAGGTACCGACATTTACTATGTTTCAACGAACAACGGGCAAATAATGTCTGAACCAGTTAATTTAGGGCCTAGAGTGAATTCTCCAGGGAATGAGATTGCCCCCTTTATACACGACAATAGTTTGTATTTCTCTTCGGATATTTTTTACGGTCTCGGAGGAATGGACATCTACAAAGCCAATACAAGATTAGATGGAACTTTTAGTATCCCTATAAATCTGGGAGCTGGAATCAATTCTGAAAAAGATGAGTTTGGTTTTATTATACGAGGAGATGAAAATTTAGGTTTTTCAGGATATTTTTCTTCGAACCGACCTGGAGGTAAAGGCAATGATGATATATACGGTTTTAAAATTAGAGAGTATTTAGGGCCAAAAACTTTCTCCCTCAAAGGTGAAGTAGTCGAGCCTAAATACCAGCAAGGTATTATAAATGTGGCGGTGCGTCTAATGGATACCGAGGGTAATCTATTGAAAGAATTCATTACCAAGGGCAATGGTAAATATCAAATTGAAATTCCCTGGAGAGATAATTTAATTATTGAAATAAAGAAAGATGGGCATTCCTCTTTTTATAGTTCCTATAATAAAGGGCAGCTAGAAGACTTACAAAAAAGTGGTTTGAATGTTGAAATGGTTAGTATTGATGATATAGTTACTGAGCGAGAGAGTAAAAATGTTTTAGATGTAAATGATTTCTTTTTTGCAAGAGGCAAAAGTGATGTGACGGCAGATATTGCTCTTGAATTGGACAATGTTATTAAAATGTTACGTCAATTTCCACAGTTAAAATTACAAATAGAGACCCATACGGATAGTAGAGGCGGAAGTAGAACCAATAAAGCACTTTCTCAAAAGAGAGCGGATGCGGTTCGTAATTACCTTTTACAAAATGGTGCTTCTTCAAGTAATATTTTATCGTCTACTGGTTATGGAGAAGAAAAAATAATGAATAGCTGCACAAATGGGGTGTACTGCCTAGATTTTCTACACAAACAAAATCTTAGAACACTTTTTGTTATTCAAAATCTTGATGAATTAAAGTAAGGTTTGCAAGAAGGGTTTTTGCTTTTTTCGCTTGTAAAAAGGGGAGTTTATTTAATAAAATTCGGTAGTTCTACAACGTAAGCGTCTACTGATTTTCCATCTTGTGAGCCACTCCAGTCAGAACCAAAAAGCACTCTAGTGCCTGTCGGACTTATTACTGCATGCGGCTCACCCCAATAGTCGAATTCGTTCTCGTCTGCTCTGTGATGACCTATACGGTATACTTCCACATTTCCTTTTTCTACTCGGGCAATAATTAGTTCTTGATCTAAAAGACTTTGACCATCTTCGTCATTGCCAACCATAGAAGCGGCAATCCACCCCGGGCTTTTATGAGCTACAGCCGAGATATGGGTACCGCTTTTAGGATAATCATAACCTTGTTCTTCACTGATAACTGGAAAGCATTCACCGGTGGTTAAGTCATGGGCAATAATATTTCCAATACAACCTCCTTCTGGCCCTTCAGCAAAAGCAACGGCAAAATGAGCATCATTACCCCCTATCAACTTACCAAGACATGAATGTTCAACACTACTTTCATTTAGTAAAGCTGCTTGATTACCATCCATATCGTAGACTGCCTTTCCATGATAATATTGATTTCCACTTGCTCCCGGCATAGGAGCTGTATACTGAACATCATCAATGTTAAAAGTAATTAGTTCTCCGGTTGAAATTCTGTAAGCATATGCGCCTGTATTATCACATCGAAAGCCGATAACATCTGAATTCCATGACATCATCTGCACATCGTTTCCAGAGCCAATATTATCAGCACAATTGGTTAGGGACTTTAAATTCGTTAGAGCTTCCTTGTTTTGAGTAGTCGTATTGTATTTAACTAATTCAGCGGTTGTTCTGTCGATATAAAAAAATATTTCGGGGTCATTGAAATCCCAAAAAATCTGTTCTAAGTCATCAGGATTTACATCGTCTAAATATCGAATAAAACTATAGTCCATTCCATTGAGCAGTTGATGTCCTACTCCTTGCTCATACAAAATCATTAAACTTTCGTCGGAATTCCACGCTTGAATAGTGCTATACATGGGTTTGATAATATTGCCATCGCCTGCATCACTAATGCGACGAATGGTCGTTCCGAATGAAGGGTCGGTAATAGTTTCTAAATACGCCGGTTTGTCAATACCCTGCATTGGATGAGCGGACAAATCATTAGCTACGAGTTCTAAAGTGTTTTCACTTGAATCGGTATTTTCATCGGGTTCTGTATTAGTATCCTCAGGTGTGTTATCGGTATCGACCTGTTCTTCATCTAATAGAACTAGAACGGTATTGTCACTATTGCAATTAACGAAAATGAATATACAGAGTAACAAGGCCACATGGGAGCTTTGGATTTTCATAATTCAGGGATTAGGGGTGAATTTTAAATATGTACGTAAAAAAATCACTTTAAGGACTTCAACCTAGAATTGAGTTTATACTTTATTTAATTGATAACCAGTATTTTGTCTAACAAATTGCAGGGGTGGGTATAAAATAGAAGCATGAAAATTACTGCTAAAAAATTACTATGTAGAAATAGTAAATTGAAAAGAAAGCCAAAAAAACAATACCCGCATAGGTTAAGTATTGTAGCCATTTTTGAGGCTTGTTTTCCTCTGCTAAATCGTCGCTCATAACATTTTTGAGGTTCATGTAACCTATAATAGGAGCAACTACAAATGAAACAAAAGTGGCCAGAGCAACTAACTTACCCATGTTGGCGGAGAACAGGGCGATAACTATAAAATTGATAGCAGCTAGCAAAAGAACGCCAATTGCAAAGAAACTTTTTTTACCCTGAAGCTTCGTCTTTGGGGATAATAAATCGATAATATCCAAACTCACGCGGGTTACAGCATCGTGGGCCGTCATACAGGTGCTAAACATAGTTGCAAAAGCGGAAACGGCAATAAATATATAAGCCCACGAACCAATATGCGTTGTAAATAATGAAACAACCTGATCCGCAAAAACGACACCGTTACCGCTTAATTCAATACCAGTTCCATATAGCGTCATTGAACCTATAATCAAAAAGAATATCGCTAAAATTGCTGTCATTAAATACCCAATATTGAATTCTTGTAGTGACTGTTTCAAGGTAGGTTTTACATTCTGGTTTTTCCATTTTTCAATGCTCCAAAGACTAACCCAACTTGAGGCTTCTACCGTGGTGGGCATCCATCCCATTAGACTTATTAAAAATAAAATTCCCGCATCGTTAAATATAGGAGGTGGTGAGAAGTCAACGACAGAATCGACTTGACCCTTATAAATTACGAGAATAGTAGTAACCAAAAGTGCGATGAATAAAATGGCCACTACAAACTTTAAGGAGGTTTCAAGAAACCGATAACGACCAATTATTAGCAAAGCACTAATGAACACAAAGAGGCCAAGAGCTACCATGGCAATGGAAATATCTGAAATTTTGAATAGGTTTATGAAAAGACCTGCCGTGACCGTATAAAGAGCAGCTAATATCGTAAAAGTTGTAATCAAAGTGATGAAAGCGTAAAACCATAACCAGCCTTTTCCGCGATTAAGATAACCTTCAATAAGGGTTTTGTTTGTAACGTTAGTGTAACGCACACCAAACTCAAAAAAAGGATACTTAAAAATGTTAGCTAGAATAATTGGAATTACCATCAACCAACCATATTGAGCCCCAGCTTTGGTGGAAAGAACCAAGTGAGAGGTGCCAATAGCCATGCTGGCAAACAAAAGCCCAGGGCCAAGATTTTTAAGAAGTGTTTGAAGTTTTGACATTGGCGATGGTTCTTATTACGCTTCCTAAAATAAGTTTTTTTCCTTAAAGGTGTTCTTGTTACCTTATTTCGATGCGCTCACCATAAAATTTGGGTTGAGTATTGAATATTAAGTCAATGAACACTTTTACACGTGCAAGATATTCCCTGAGATGTACTTTCAGTCCAGAATTGCCAGTTACATCCGTAGCGTTAAAACCAATAGCGGTGAGCCCCTTTCGCTCGGCGATATAAATAGCTCTCTGGTTGTGAAATTTTTGTGAAATTACGGTCGCTTTTTCCAAACCGAATACTTCTTTGGCGCGAACCATTGAATCTAAAGTTCGAAAACCGGCATAATCTAGAAATATCTTTTCTTGAGGAATTCCCTCCGCGATCAAATCTTTCTTGATGGTAGTAGGTTCATTGTAGTATTGTGTACCATTATCACCACTCACCAAAACAAATTCTATTTTACCCGCTTCGAAAAGAGCTACAGTTGCCATTATACGATATGAATAGTAAAGGTTCGGACGACCATCGGATAACTTTTTAGCAGTGCCAAGAACCAAACCTACTTTATTTTTTGGAACCTCTTCGATTCGCGAAAACGTTTTTCCCTCAGCTGAAGAATTAATAGCAAAGTTGCAAAGCAAAACCAGGAGAATTGGTATTACTGTAAGCCAAAGTAGAATCCGGAAGTATTTTTTTTTCATCCTAAATTAAAAATCCAATATTAAAGATAGGTAAATGCCATCAGTTTTTTGGCTAGGCCTTGTGCTAAGGTTATTTTGAGAAATAATATCCTTACTTATCGAGCAAATCAGAATTCCTCAGATAAATGTTCGAAAATTTATTGAAACGGTTATCAGGGAGGGTGAATTTTGAAAACATAAAAATTAATCTTTTGATAAACCCATGGTCCAATATGTTTCTTATATTAAATGTTACTTGAAAAGGCAATAATATAGGCAGGTTTGATGGTTTTGCATTTTGAACCTTGAATGTTGCTTAATTAGTAATTCGTTTGTAGTACGAAGGATATTTTCGTCGTTCATCTAATAATTTGCCCTGTTAGGTAGCATAAAATTAATTTCGACTTTTAACTATAAAGACCAAACCAAAAGGGGCAGAACATTAATCAGGTACAGTCTATACAAAAGTATGGAAGGTTATCTAATGGGATTTCATGTTGTTCCTTTTTATAACCTTTTTCATGAATTCTAAAAATAGATTTGTACTTGTCAATTTACTGGCCATTGAATTCATTTTATTGAATTTTGTTTTGGTTGTATTTCTTTACTTCAAGCTTCCACAATTCTCTTTTAATGATACCGGGTTTCTTTTGAATATGGTAAAACTAGGTACTATTTATAACCTAAGTTGGTTATTTATAATACTCTACATTCGTGATAATGAATTCTATTTCAATGCAGATTATCGTTATATGAAGAACGTTTTAACTTCTTTGTTCTTCTTTATAGGAATAGTTACAACTTTGGCCTTGGTTTTTAGGATTGATTATTTTGTTCGCTCAACCTTTATCATACCAATTTTTATCTTTTCATACTTAATCTTGATTAGTGCTAAGTACTTGTTGAGATTTCTAAAGGATAAAGGTTCTCACCTTTTTTCAAATACCTTATTGATTGGTTCAGGTTACAAAGGCAATAACCTAACGGGTTTTATAAATGCTATGACCCAATATGGGTATAATGTAATGGGCTATCTTGAAGATCGAAATGTAATGACCCCAAACGATCTTGATTTGAGTGTTTCTGGTGAAATCGATGATTTACCAGATGTGTTGCGAGATTATTCCATTGATGAAATTTTCGTTTCCATGTCAGATGTGAAACACGAAAAAATTGCGGAGGTCATTAAGGTTGCCGATGATTTTGGAGTTCGCATTAAATTGATTCCTGAGAACCCGCTTTTAATGTCAAAAAACTATAAGGCATTTACTATGGGCGAGTTGGCCGTTTTTAAATTGCGCCAATCACCATTGGATAATTTCAGTTTAACTATTTTAAAGCGTCTTTTCGATTTCTTGTTTGCTTTTTTTATACTTATCGCATTTGCACCGATTTTCTTGTTAATTGCGATTCTGATATATCTAGATAATAGAGGTCCTATTTTTTATACACCTTACAGAAAAGGAGAAGCAAATAGAACATTTAAATGCTATAAGTTTAGAACAATGTCTGTCTGTGAAGACCCTATGAATGGGACAAAATCAACAGAAGTCAATGACCCAAGAATAACTAGGGTGGGTAAGTTCTTAAGAAAGTTGGATTTAGATGAGCTACCTCAGTTTTTTAATGTATTGAAAGGTGATATGAGCGTTATAGGACCCAGGCCACACCGAATTCATTTACAGAATGATTTTAGAAGTACGGTTAAAAACTATATGGTTAGGAGTTACGTGAAACCCGGGATTACTGGTTGGGCGCAAGTAAATGGTTGGCGTGGCCCAACGGTGACCGAAGAACAAAAAAACGAACGCGTTCATCATGATTTATGGTATATTGAAAATTGGAGTTTTTGGTTAGATGTAAAGATCATTTTTATGACGGTTTTTGGGGGTCACCATAAAAAGGCATTTTAAACCATAAATTATCACCTTTGAATGGAGTGATATGTATGATAATAATACATAATATTAACTATAGATTAATTTTGGGTTTTAACTTTGTACATCAAGGAAGAAAAACTAGATATTGAAACGCAAACATGTTACAGTCCAATTGGAATACACATAATGAAATAAAAGGCCGAGCGCCCAGATGCTTCATGTTTTTAAAGTATAAATTAAGTCTTCAATGACTGCAAATTGCACAAATAGTATGAGTAAAAAGAGTATAACATCTAAAATGAAGAAGTCTATGTTGGATATGAGAAAATCAATAGGTTTTAACTTTTCAATTGCATTGATCTTGGCATTCATGTTATCTTCTTGCTATACATCAAAAGGGGTTGATTATTTACAAAGTAATCAACAAACTATTATTTTACCCCTTAACAAAGGAGAGCAATACAAGATTCAACCTAGTGATGTCTTAAGTATAAAAGTGCAAAGTAGAGATCCTGAACAAACGGCTTTTTTTAACTTGACCTCTATCGAGAATAGAAATTTTCAAGCAAATCCTGCTTCCTTGTTTCTTAGTGGTTACACGGTCGATCCAGAAGGAGCAATAAATCTCGCTATTGTTGGCGAACTTAAGGTGGGTGGACTCAATGTCGATGAGATTCGAGATTTGGTGCAAGTAGAAATAGACAAATACCTTGTTAATGCAGCAGTAACTGTTCAATTAACAAGTTTTAAAGTCTCTGTTTTGGGTGATGTCAAAAACCCGGGAACAAATTATATATATAATAACCAGGCCACAATTTTTGAAGGATTGGCGGCCGCTGGGGATTTAAACCTATCTGCGAAGCGAAAAAAGGTAAAGGTTATAAGACAGATTGGGAACGAATCAGTGGTAGTAAATTTAGATTTAACGAAACCTTCGATTATTAAGTCTCCATACTATTTTTTACATCCTAACGATGTTATTTATGTAGAGACTTCAAAACCTAATATAAAACAAAGTAACTTGGGAGTGTTAACTTTAATTTTATCAGCCATTACAACTACTGTTTTAGTATTGAATTTTACTACGAAGTAGGAAAAAATTTATTGGAGGTATGCATAAGCACTTGAACTTTATAATTGAAAAATGAAAGAGAATAAGGACTCTCAATTTAACGCTCAACACGAGGTTAATTTGAAATTATTTTTTCAGAAAATACTTCAAAATAAATGGTTTTTTATTTTGAGTATCGGTCTGTGCTTAGCTCTTGCTATGGTTTATATTAAATTGGCCACACCAAAATATGAAGCATCTACTTCTATTCTAATTGATGCCTCTGGAAGCCGGGCTTTGGGTGATAGTAAATATGTTGATGGGGGAGTAGGTCTTATAGACGTTGAAAAGAACTTGTATAACGAAATAGGTATTATTAAATCCTTTAGTCTAATCAGGCAAACCGTTGAAGATCTTGGGTTCGATGTCAGTTATCATACGAAAGGTCTCATTAAGGAAAAAGAATCCTACGGTTATTTTCCTATTGTGGTTACACTTGATAAGAGCAAATCGCAGCTGTACGGTGTTCCATTTGAGATTGAAATGCTTCCGAATGATACGTACAGAATAACTATTGAAGGTGATGATTTTACTGTTTCGAATCCGGTAAATGGCTCTACACGGGAGATTAAGAGAGACTTCAGATTCTCCAAGGAATATAGACTAGGTCAACCTGTCATTCATGATTATTTCAATTTTACTCTTGAAAAACCTGAGTATAAGGTGTTAAATGAAGATTTTAAGGAAGAGCAACTAAGTTTTACTATTAGTAGTCTAGATGCCGTGGCTGGAGGCTACGCTTCAAAAATAGGGGTTAGCAATATTGATATCCAAGCCAGTATATTTAAAATAACATCGTCTGGTACCCTTGTTGCCAAGGAGGTAGATTTTCTGAAGAAGCTTACTGAAAACTACGTTGAAAGCAAGCTTACCTCCAGAAACAAGATTGCATCGGCCAAAGAGGATTTCATAAGAAATCAATTGAAGGTTGTGTCAGATTCCCTGACGAAGGTTGAATTAAGTCTCGAGAACTTCAAAAAGGATAAGAGAGCACTTGACTTAAGTGCCACTGCCTCCAACGCACTAGGTCGAACTTCGAACTTGCAAATGCAAAAGGCCAAAATCAAATTGAATGTTGACTATTACAATTCCCTAATTCAAAATATTCAAGATAATCGAAACAGTGAAGAGTTTGTAATACCCACGGCCATCGGTATAGATGACCGTCTAATAAATGAAAATGTACTTGAACTCAAAAGATTGTACGCGGAACGGTCAAAAAAGAAGTTCTATGTGACCAGTACGAATCAAGAAATGAATATTCTCAACAAACAAATTGATGAATCGACAGATTTACTTTTAAGTAATTTGAGAAATTCTATTAAGTCTTCTGAGTTTACTTTAGAAAGAATCAATTCACAGTTATCAAGTTATAATGGGGTTATTAGTTCTCTGCCGAACCAAGAAAACCAACTACTAACTATTGAAAGGCAAAGTGCGCTTTACGAGAACCTCTTCAACTACCTCAGTCAGGAGTTAGCAAAAACGGGTATTGCTGGTGCCGAAAATACTTCCGATACCAGAATATTGGATGAAGCAAGAATGGTTGGAACTGGCCCGGTTTCACCTCAGAAACCCCTTCTTTTATTATTGGCACTTATAGTGGGCACATTGATTCCAATGGCATGGATTGTTTTGTTTTCGTCAAGGGATATTATTGAAAACGTGGGTCAGATCATGGCGAATAGTGATATTCCGGTCATAGCAAGTATTGTACATCACGAATCAAAAGGCAAAAAATCCAAATCTGATGTATCCTTATGGAAGTTTAAAGAATCATTTAGAGACCTAAGTACCAACTTAAGGTTTGTGAGTTCAAAAGAACCTTGTGTTTTAGGTGTGACATCAATTATGCCTGAAGAGGGAAAAACGTATAGTGCCATTAATTTGGGAATCACTTTTGCTGAAGCTGGTAAAAGAACACTCATTATTGATATGGATTTACGTAATCCAAGTCTAGTAAATAGGGTGAATAAGGTTGAAGGAAAAGGGCTTTACAACTACCTGCGGGGTAATGTTTTTGAGATAAACGATATTACTTATCCGCATGAGGAATTGAGCAATCTGAAGTTCATACCTACTTCTTTGGCAGAGGGGAATGTACATGAGCTGCTTTCAGGCTCTAGACTGAAAAACCTCGTGGAAGAACTGAAAGGGAAATTTGATTATATCATTCTAGACACGCCGGCCGCAGGTCTTGTTTCTGATTTTATGCTTCTCTCAGAAGTTATAGACATCAATTTATTTGTGGTACGAAGAAAGATAGCAAGAATCAAATTTTTAGAAGATTTAAAAGGGCTAATTCTGAAGAATAAGAAAAGCTTCATAATCTTTAATGACGTACCTAAAAAAGACCACAAATACGGTTATGAGGAGAAATATGGCAAAAACAAAGAAGACCAATTAGTCAACGAGTCACTTTCAGTTTAAGTTTATATTAATTTCTAACGGTAAAATGTTTATCGAGCCGTTGTAATCGATTTCTCCAATACTAGGGTAAAATGATTGAATATTCAGATTATTTTTATTTTGATTTGGCCGAAATAAATATAACGCATTTTTATATTTATTTTGTTTTCGCCTTGTTAGTTGCCAGTTATTTGATCTTTAAAAGTAATTCTAAACATAAGGTTGAGTTATTTTTTATATCATTTTATCTATTGACAGGAAATTTAAACAATCTGTTAATATTAAAAATTCCAGGTCTCAGTCTTTTTGAAATCCAACCCATACGATTGATTTATTTGCTTTTAGGGTTCCTGCTACTCAGAAAAACATTTTTTTCAAAAAATGGTCAAGGAATAAGTTTTAAAAATACCCTTCCTTGGTACGAACTGGCCCTAATAGGTTTCTTAATTTTTCAAACACTTTCCATTGTAGTAAATATTTTTCCAACCGGGCTAAAAGTCATTTTAGATGGATTTGCATTTCTAATTATTATTAAAGGCGTAGGTATAATGAAGGATAAAGCTTCCTATGCTCTTATAGGTAAATCTATTATTATATGTGCCGTAATTACCAGTATAGTGGCTATTATACAATTGGTAATCGACCCTTTTTTTATGAGAATCGGTTCGGCTCGAGATGCATTTGGAGATGTGTTGCGGTCTAATGGTATATTCAGTCAAGAGTATCACCATTCTTATTATTTAATAATTGCAATTGCATGGGTACTGACCACCGTTAAAAAGGAAGTATATAAGATACTACTCGTTACCTTATTTTCATTTGGAGTTATCACTTCGTTTATGCGAATGAGTTGGTTAGTCTTGGCTTTGGTATTAGTAACTTATTTTGTTTACGTACGAAAAACTGCCATAGAAAAATTAATGGTATTAGGTTTGTCGATGCTAGCTTTAGGGCTATCTGTGTCCATTTTTTACTATCAAGACATTATGAATAGCGCACTGGTTAAAGAGCGACTTTCAGACGATATTGATGGGCGAAAAGGGTACTATACCATGGTTTTTAACAATTATCAAAAAAAACCAATTTTGGGATATGGCGATCGTAATAATGAAGTCTATTATACGGGTATGTTGTCGATAACACGAAACAGGGATCGTGCTGAAGGTACGGTTGGAGGTATTCACAATGGGTTTTTGGCTGTATTGTTCTATTATGGCATTCCTGCGTTAATCTTTTTTACTTTATTTACTGTTTTATCAGTTGTTTTCCATAGCCAATATATAAGAATGGACGATTATTTCGTCATTCCTTTTCTTAGCGGCATTATTTTCTTGGTTGGAAATTTGACAAACTCACTTGTACTATTATCAGACCCTGGAATAATTTATGCCATTCATATTGGTATTGGTATTGGGTATATGAAACTGGCCAAAAACCAACCAAAGCCATTAGAACCTGCTACCGGTTCATAAGTCATCAATTTTATAAAATGAATCTGTTCGATAAGGTTAAAAGTATTTTGTTAAAAGGTAGTGCTCGAACAGTGAATGCCAAAAAAAATGTATTGCTGTCTATAGTAATAAAAGCAATGGGCATTTTGATAGGCTTTGCCTACTTTCCTTTATCACTTGATTATCTAGGTGCCGTTAAATTTGGAATTTTCTTGACTTTACTTTCTGCCGTTGATTGGTTTCTAAATTTTGATATTGGAATTGGATTAGGCTTGCGTAACAAATTTGGTGAGTCAGTGGCTAAGGGCGAAGAAGACAATGCGATACGTTATGTGAGTACTGCTTACTTTATATTGAGCATTATTATCGTCTGCTTAACACTAATATTACTAATTCTAAACTTCACGTTGCCTTGGACCGATTGGTTGAATATAAAGCAAATTTATGTTGAAGAGGTTAAAACTCTGAATGCCGTAATAATTCTAGCTTTCGGAATTCGATTCATAGCTCAAAATGTATATGAGATATTTTATGCGCTTCAAAAAATGGCATATGTGGAGATTTTCACCTTCTTGACAAAGTTGTCATTTTTATTGCTCATTTTGGCACTACCATTTATAAAGAAAGATTCTCTAATTCTATTCGGTAGTGCTAGGGCCATGACTTTTGCACTTGTGCCATTGTTTGTGGGCTTTTACTATTTCAGAACCAAATTCAAAAAATACAGGCCCTCAATTGCACATGTTAAACTATCCTATTTTAAAGACCTATTTTCTTTAGGAGTGAAGTTCTTTGTAATGAAGATTTCGATTCTTATAATACACAATACGAATAACGTTTTGATAGCAAGTTTTGTCTCCTTAGAAGGCGTGCCGAAATATGAAGCTGCTTATAAATATCTCTCTGTTTTTATGTTATTATTTGTAGTGTTAAATAATCAATTATGGCCTTCGAATATTGATGCGTTTAATAAAGGAGATTTTAATTGGATGAAAAAGTCAATGCGTAGCGTAATTAAAATTTGGTTTGGAACTTTGATTTTGGCAGCCTTAATGGTACTGGTATCTCCCTACGTTTATGAGTTATGGCTGCAAGGGCAATTGGATATCCCTATAGCGATTACCATTTCGGTAGCTATATCCGTTTGCTTGACCAATTGGGTAAATATGTACAATATTGTCCTAAATGGCACGGGTAAAATTACTTTACAAATGTATGCATGGATATTTGCTGCAATCATTAATATTCCTGCATCGCTATTCTTTGTTAAGGTCTTTGATTTAGGAGTTGTAGGTATTGTTTTAGGTACGATTACAAGTTTGATTCCCTTGGCAATTATCTCACCCATTCAGGTGAGAAAGATTTTATTAAGAAAGGAGCGTGGAATATGGTCTCGATGATTTGTCTTACAGGATTACGATGTCGTAACTATATCCTGATTACCGTGACCATTGCGTTGGCCGGAACAATTAATTTCGAACAACTCTATTTTTTTAAAGCATCACCAAATGTCTAAAGAGAATATGAAAGAAGTAAAGTCTGTTGTGTTTCTCGGTGATTCCGGTTTTCCGGTGGGCTTGGCGCATATACAACGTATGACCTTAATGGGAAGGGCTCTGATAGAAGCAGGATGCGAGGTAAGAGTAGTCTGTAGATACGGAGTGTGGCGTAAAAATGTCAAAACTGACTATGGGAAAGAGGGCATACATGAAGGTATTCATTATAAGTATACTGTGGATAGTCCTTTTAGGCAAGAGGGTTTTATCTCGAGGCAATACCAACGCTTAAAAGGACTTATTAATGAATTTTTTTATCTGATAAAACTAAAAAAGGAAGGAAGCATAGACGCAGCAGTTCTTTCTACCATGAATTTTACTGATGCTTTACGCTATAAATTATACAGCGTTTTTCTAGGCTTTCCCATTGCTCTTAGTTTGCTTGAAATGGCCTCAGCCTTAGATCGTAGGTCTTCCATTTCAATGAGAATTCAAAATTGGTTGATGGAAAAATGGCTGCTTAAGCGTTTCGAAGGGGCAATGCCGATAAGCAATAAGTTATGTGAATTCTATGCTGATATTGCACCTAACAAAGGGAATATGAAAGTCCCGGTGATATGTGATTATGATACTTTTGCCGAGGTCAAAAGGAATCCTCAGGAACCTTATTTTCTCTACTGTGCGAGTATTTCCTTTATGGATGTTGTTGAATTCGTACTTGATTCCTATCAAAACATGAAGAATAAGGATAAATTTAAATTGTATTTACTGATTGGTGTTAGGGAGCAATGGCAATTTGAGGAACTACAAGAGAAATTGAATAAAAGGTTTCCTAAGGGCAATGTAAGACTATTTTCCAATGTGCCTTATCAAGAATTAATGCAGTTGTTTACAGATGCCCAAGCCCTTCTGATACCTTTGCGCCATACCGTGGAAGATACCGCAAGATTTCCACATAAAATAGGAGAATATCTTGCAACGGGCAATCCGGTTATCACAACAAACGTGGGTGAGATAAGTGCGTACTTTGAAGATGAGGTAACTGCTTTGATATCTCAAAAATATGATGTTGAGGAATTTGCACAAAAAATGGACTATGTACCTGATAACTTAGAACAAGCTAGAAAAGTAGGAATTCAGGGTAAAGAGTTAGGGGAGAGAAATTTTCATTTCAAAGTCTATGGACAAAAGATGAAACAATTTTTACAAGATTTAAAATAAATAACTGCAAAAGCGAAACAAAGGATGATGGCAAGTAGTGCATTTTAAAAGCAGTATTTAAGATAAAATATTTGAGTGGAAGATAACTAATGAAGCAAAAGAAAAACATCTGTATTACAATTAACGCGCTTGTAATGGGCGGGGCTGAAAAACAAAGTGTGCTATTAGCTCAGGCCCTAAAACCATTTCATAACGTTATTCTCGTTGTAGTTGACCCAACGAAAGAAGTGTATGCTCCTAGATTAAAGACCATTCAAGAAGAGGGTATTGAAACTATTTTCCTTCCTAAAAGCATCTTTGGCAAGACTCAAGTTTTATTTAAGTTATTTAAGAAGAAAAAGATAGAATACACCTTTTCGTTTCTAGCGACCGACACTGTTTTATCAGCTATCGTAGGGAAATTATCCGGAGTCAAATATAGAATAGGAGGTATTAGAAGTAGTTCTTGGCCTAAGTGGAAGTTTAGGGCCTTAAAAGCCACGCACAACTACTTACTGGATTATACCATTGCGAATAACTATGCGGGCTACCAAGTTGCTATAGATTTTGGATTTACTCCGAAGATATTCGTAATTCCAAATGGTATTGAAATTAGAGAACTTCATGAAAAAGCAGATGATGCAGATCAGATTAAGATGATAAGTCTTGGAAGATTGGCATTGCCTAAGCGATATGATATTGCAATTCAAACTATTGCTCACCTAAAAACAATTATCCATGAAAATATTAGTCTTAAATACACAATTGTCGGTCAAGGACCGGAATATGATTCTATTTTAGAACAAATTAAAAAACATGATGTAAAAGAGGAAATAGATGTTGTAACTGATGCTACAGACATGTATGCGATGCTTGACACGGCAAATATCTACCTGTGTACTTCGTCATTTGAAGGTATTTCTAATGCTTTAATGGAGGCTATGAATTGTGCTATGCCTATTATTGCGACAGATGTGGGAGATAATTCTCGTTTGGTGCTAGACACCAAAAATGGCTTTCTTGCTGAGGTTAATGATTACAAAAACCTTGCTCAAAAAGTAAAGCAATTAATTGAGAACCCTCAGCTTAGAGCGGAAATGGGAAAACATAGTTATACTCACTTGATTGATAACTTTAGTTTTGAAGCCTTTCAAAAAAAGTACCTAGATTTTATCGCAAACATTGACGATGTAGCGATTAAAGATGGTGATTTTGAAATAAAAGGGAAAGCGTAAATACTGCTAAAGAAATACTAAGTTTCTGGAAAGAAACTCTTCCCAGAAACGTATAAATTACTACCTAATATTTTGATTTATTAAATCTACGGTCTGATCAATATGGCTTTTCTTAGACATACCAACTACTACAGATTTAACTTCAGGAAATTGTCCGATATATTCGAATGCCTCTTGAGGCGGAATAGCACCAGCAGCTAGGGTACTCATCGGGATAAAGTTCATTCCAGGTTTTTTCAAGGTCTTTTCGGTCAATTCCAAAGAAGGGTTGATATAGAACCCCGTTTTATTAAAAGCTGCCATGATGAGATACTCCTCCCAACCTCTAGCATCTAGGGTATCCACTAGCATTGGTACATTTTTGGTAATCAGGCCACCAGGGACACTGTACTTTTTTTCGATATGGTCTCTGAAAACATCAAACGCTTCGTCACAACCAAGACCTAATGCCAAATCGACCAATCCGTCATGCATGAAAACAGCTCCCAATTTGTGATTTTTGAATGGTAGCATTTCAATGTCAATTAGAATTTTTATAGTCTTATAAAGATTTCCGCCTACAAGACTACTTAATCCGCTCATGAACATAGATAAGCTTCCACCGGTTCCTGCTTGGCCCAGCAAATCTTTTACCACGTTGAACATTCCTTTTTCATTGGATGCTCTTACATATTTTACAACGTAGGGTAAAAGTGGATAAACGGTAAAATCATCCTTTAATACAGGGTCTTTTTCAATAATATCAAGAATTACTTGTGCCCGAGGATGGGTGGACATCATCATGGCTTTTACACCCTTACTATGAGCATACCTCAATATATCAGTCAAGGCGTTCTTGTTTTCGAACTTTTGATCTTTCGCATTTCCTTGTGCTTGAGAAAGGTGATCTACCCCAAATAACGGGTTATGTCCGAGTAGTATCTTATCTAATTTTTTCATTATAATTAATGGTTATTCTTTTAAATCAAATCATTTTATAAAAACAGGTGCTCCATCATTTGATGCCGATTCGTAACAAGAATCTACAATCTTTTGAATGTGAAAACCATCGTGTATGGAAGGAGAAGTGCTATCTTTTTCCATAATAGCGCGAATAAATTCCTGATCTTGATAGGTGAATTTTGCCCCTGAAATATCAATATGTACCCCTGAGAATAATTCATTGGCTGACAAATAAGTCTTTCCTTTCTTATAGTCCCCAACTGGAGAATCTAGAAAAAGATCAACCGAATCATCACTGATGGCAAGGTTTCCGTTTTCCCCAAGGATATCTATTTTCAATTCCATCTTTCTTTTGAACCGTACACTCCAAGAAGCATCGATCCAACCTTTTAGACCGCTTTCAAAATCCATTACTACGTGCGAGAAATCTTCAATTCCCTTTGAGTATACCGAAAGAATATCAGCATTCACCTTTTTGACAGGGCCAAAGTACCAGTATAATAAATCGAGTAAATGAGACCCTTGACTTTCTAATACGCCACCTCCTGATATTTTTGGGTCGTATCTCCAACCTTTTCCTTGCTTGAAAAGTTGTGACACGTAAACCGTTCCCTTGACATTAATAATTTTACCTAAGGCACCTGAATCGATTATTTTTTTACCTTCTTGAAAGCTATCAATATTACGTGCCATGTACCCGATCATATTTGGCACAGGATTTTTTTTAAGTTCATCAATTAATGGCTGAGCTTGTTCCGCATTTAAAGCCAGTGGCTTTTCCATAAGGAAGGGGATGTTATTACGGACACACTCTAAAGCATTCTCAATGTGAAACCCCACTGGGCTAGCAATCAAAACACCGTCTATATGCATCTTTTTTAACATTTTGTCAATAGACTTAAAAACTTTGATTTTAGGATTCATCATCTGAAGCGGCTTTGCTGGAAATAATGCAGGGTCAACCACGGCCACGACTTCACTTTCGGGAAGAGAGTTAAATATGGCAGCATGAACCAAGCCCATTCTTCCGAGGCCGATGATTCCTATTTTTAGTTTTTCTTGTTTCATTCTTTAATTTTTATAAGTATACTGTGGTTTATCTGTTTGCAACTTTCTTAAATACTTCTTCATATTGACGCGCAATAGTCGGCCAATTGTATTCGGTCAAAAATTTAGTTTTTGCATTTTTTGAGCGATTAATCATCTCGTCAAAATTCGAATAGGCCCAAGTGATTTTTTCTGCTAGGTCATCAATATCACCAGTTTTAAAATATAAGGTCTCATTATTGGCCAAAACATCTTTGTTAGCAATTATATCACTACTGATTATCGGACAATCTACGGCGACAGCTTCTAGCAACATCATAGACATGCCTTCAACATAAGATGGGAAAATGAGCATTTTAGCATGCATCATATAACTATAAAGTAGATTTTTGTCCTTAATTAAGCCGATGAATTCAATATTTAAATCTCCAACTAAACTTAAAAGCTCAGATTTATATGATTGCATTTGATCCATATCACCTGCCACAATTAATTTTCCTTTATAATTGATTTTATGCAATGCTTTCATTAAATCATGTAAGCCTTTGGTTGGTATTATACGACCTGAACCGAAGAAAAGATAAGGCTCCGTAATGTCAAGTTTTGGCAAAGTGTTTTTATCAACAGGATTAATGCCATTGGGAATGTAATGAGCATCAAGGTTTAGTAGATCTTTGAATTGTCTTCTCTCATCTTTTGATACACAGCACAAATAGTCCGCTTTTTTGACGAGGTGCTTCGTATTATATTCAAAAAACCATGCAAATTTTTTCCACTTATCTCTAACTATAAAGGCACCGTGTGTGGTTAATACAATAGGGTATTTTCTTTTCAGCAGTCCCACGGTAAAACCAGCAAAACTGTTATGTATATGAATTACATCATACTTTCCTATAAATCGAGCGTGTAATGCAGATATTAAGTAATACCAAAATGCATTAAGTTTTTTGTTAGGAAGGGTTTTGAAAACTTTTTGATAATACCCATTTAAATAACCTGATTTATGATCGGTGTGCGATGCGGTTGAGTATACGTAAAAGTCGAACTCATCTTTTAATTGGTCAATAATGTTTTCTCCAACAGTACCAGCACCAACAAAGGCGGGTAGTCCTTTTAATCCAATTACTGCAATTTTCTTTTTCATTTAATCGTCTTCTATTGAATGTCGGATAGTATAAGTATTAGGTTTCCGTTATCCATTGCAGAATGAGGTGTTGGCTGTATCAAAGTCGTCATATAATCAACGATTTAAGGATGTTTTTGGTTATTATTTTTTGGGACTTTTTAGGGACGACCAAATTATGGATTTATTGGTTTAAACTGTCTATACTTCGTTCAAAATGTTAAATAATACGACATAAGTAGCTTTATTTTTTTAATCGGTATGATTTGGGGGATTATAAAAAAGCAGTGACAAGATTTCCCGGCCATGGTCTTAGAATAGTATAGATTTTCCTTGCCGTTTTATAAGCTTTAGAACCAGCATTTTACAAAACTGGCTTTGTTCAATCTCCGATGTACAGTTCATAAATTCGGATAGAATCGCGTATTTCATCGAAAACTTGGTCGTGACATTGTATTTCATCTAATTTTAATACTTTTAGCCGACTATTCGCATTGTAAGTTACGTACGTAGTGTAAGAGCTCTATCTATAGCTTTTAACCCCAAATCTACTACTTATGAACTTACAGGCTTTTCGAACACGATTACCTATGCACTTTATTTGCACTTTTATCGCAATTTTTCTATTCAACTTTTCTTGTAGTAAGGATGCTGATACTTTGAGTGCCAAGACTGTCAAAGAAGAAACTGTTTCGTTGATTGAACAGGATGGTACAACCAATGAAGAACAAGAAGAAAATATTTCCAAGGAAGATTCAGATGATGAAGGAGTTGCTGAAACAGGTGATTGCGCAACCTCTGGGGGCATGGCAAATGATTCAGGACTAAAGACCTGGTGTTGGGGAGATATTGATGTTCCATCGGGAGCATCTACAGGAAGAGATAGCTTCAGCAATGGCCAATTGGCGTTGAACATTCAATGCAATGCCAATCAAGTTTATAAAGAAGGAAATCGTTTGCGATTTGTACTTAATCCGACCAAACCTTCTCCCGCTAGCTGGTGTCCTGAAAATTTCAATATGCGCTCAGAAATCAGAACAATGCCTTGGAACGTTGATCACCCATCCGGAACTGAGGAATGGATTGGTTTTAGCTATGGTTTTGGTGATAATTATATTCCTGACCCTACCAATAACTGGGTTTTTTATCAAGCGCATGAAGGCACCCTAGGGGCAAGTCCATTGCTTTCATTGCAAATAGACGGAAGAGCTGGTAGCTCATATAAAACCGGTGAAATAGTTGTTGTGAACGCCTCACAGGATGGTTCGAAAAATTCAATTTATGGCACCAACATTGTGCCAACGGCAGGAGAGACGGTTGACGTGGTGCTTCATGTGATTTGGGGAGATGAAAACACCGGTTTGCTTGAAGTGTGGTTAAATGGCAACAAATTAGTTGACCTACAAACAACAAGAACAGTCCGCAGCTCGACCCGAGTTGGAGGTAATTCTAAATTTGGAATCTACAAACATGCCTGGCGTAGTGAAACAGGGGTTCAAACTTCTGCAGCTCAAGGTGTCAGTGAAGTTGAGACCTTTATGGGCCCTTTGCGCATCATTACAAGAAAGCCTAGTGATACGAATTATAGACAAAATGCGTATGATAAAGTTTCTCCCGAATAGACTCCCATGGAGAAATTATTGAAATCAGTTAGTAACACGATGTAAAGTATTCAACTGACAAAAGATTGAAGTTCGCTTTTATATAACCTAAAATCAAAACTTTCTTTTGAAGTTTTAATTGCATTCTCAATAATATCTTCTTTCAAAGCATCAAAATTTTCAATAATGTAAACTAGTTTTTCGAACATCATTTCTTGACTGTTTGGTTCTACTATGAAACCGTTTACACCATCTTTGATGTACAGGGCATTATCACTGATGTCAGTAATTAGAATAACTTTTAGGTGATTGAGATAGTCGGAAAGTTTTGTGGAAAACCCATATTTATTTTGAAGGGTATAACCACGTGGAACCACTAGTAAATCTTGTTGTTTTAGAAAATTAGACAACTCCGTTTCATTTAGATTTCCATAATAGTTTATGGTGTTTTCTTGAGTGCAGGAATCTATCATCAGCTTAGAATTCTTTTCTGATAACGTTCCGCATAAATTGAATTTTAAGGCAAACCCTTTCTCTTGAACTTTATTTATTACCTGTACAAACTCTATTAGGTTTTCTTTTCCTGGGACAATAGAACCTGAAAACCCGATATTAAAACTGTCTGCGTCTGCATATTCTTTATTTGAATGCTCAATTTTAAGTCTAGGATTTGTCAAAATCGGAATACGTATCGTATTCTTATTATAAAGCTCACCATAGGCTTGAATGTTTGTTGAAATACAAATGAGACCTTCGTAAAAGCGCATCAAATAATCTAGTATCACAAACAGAACCTTATGAATATTGGTTTTAAAGAAAGCCTTGATTTTTGAACTTGAATTTGATTTGTATAGAAAGATATAGTGTTTCTTAACTTCATTGAATTCATAAAAGACTTTCTGTCGTTTAAGGAATATCAAGTAAAATACGGTCCATAATTCCAAGAAAAAATAGGCCTGCGGATATAAAATAAATGAAGCAGGAGTGGCTTTCGATTTTGAAAAAGAGTACAGTCGTCTTAAAAATAAGAAAGAACTAAAAGATGATGTAGTATACGATTTACTTTTAAGTAGATGAATTCCATTTTCGACCTCGATAAAATTTTCAGGGCAAATTTTAGTACGGCTACAGCTAAGCAAATAGACCTTTCTTTTTTCATCGGCTAAAGCTTTTGCATAATACATCATTCGTTTTGCTGCAGCGGAGTTGCCTGAAAAATCTAAATTGCCATATATGTAAATAGTACTTTTCATTCAATTTTTCCACCTGCGCTTCATTGGTATGAATGCTTTGGATGTGCTATTAAGTTTTCATTAATCGGCCATACAGGCATTATTTTTAACCTGAATTTCAATAACTAAGACACTTTTCTTGCGATTTAGGATTGTGTAATCATAGTAGTAGCAAAGATTATATTTTAAAACTGTAACTGCATTAAAATTCTTTGAAAAGGTTAAAATAAAGGACGAACTCGTGAGAGTACCCAATTGATTTTCATGGAATATAATTTTTCATCGTACTTCTGAAATTGGAAGAATGCCCACGTAACAAGGTATCTCTTCGCCAAACTACTTACTCAAGAATAGGGTTTTTTATTGATGAATAGATTTCGTCGCTGTTTCAAGGCACCTAAAGAGTACTTTAATATCACTAAAAAATATGAATAGAATCATACTAAACCTGCTCTAAAAACGTATTAAACAAGTGTAATTGTTAAAATAAAGTGCATTTCATCGAAATAATGGGTCGTTCATCGGCTATTTATAAGATGGTCGCGTAGCTATAACGAAGTAAAGATAAACCCCAAATTTATCCCACATGAATAAACGCCCCACTCGTCTATTTAGGTCTTTCATATGCCTTATTTTTATATCGTTTTTGTTAGTTATTTCTTGTAATAAAGACAGAGATACATTTCTTGATGCTGTTCTTAACGAGGAGGAAGTTCCCGTTATCGAAGAAGATAGTAGTACGCTAGAGGAAAACGAGGATCAATCTGAAGATCAAATTCAAGATGAGAGTGATGTCGAAGAAACTGATGACGTAAGTGAAGAAGAAATAGAGCTCGAAAGCAGAACAACTACTTTTCCTGCAATAAACGATGCCTATCTCCAAAATGGAATTGGCTTTGATCAAGAACTGGTTAGGTTACAAGAAAATTTTCGAAGGAGCTACCTGATGTTTGATTTAAGCCCGATTGATTCCATCGGAGGAAGCATAACATCTGCACGTCTTGAATTCATTATAAATGCCGATGATGGTAACGGTATAATAAAGGCCTTTAAAGGGGCTTCAAGTGATTGGACTGAAGATAAGCTTTCTGAAAAGTCCGCTCCCCAAACTATTACCGAGTTGGGAAAAATAGAGCAAGTATATCATGTTGGGGTAGAAATCGATATAGAATTAAAGGTTACTGAATTATTTCCCGAAATTTTCACTTTAATCTTGGAACATGAAGATGGAAATGATTTGGCTTTTGCTTCCAAGGAAAATAAAACGAATAAAGGGCCAAAATTAATAGTGACTTATGATGCACCTACTAGCTCCGAAGTAATTATAGTAGATGACAATCAGGAATTAGTGGGGCCAGACGACGATACAACAGAAGATAGTCCTACAGAAGACGATAGCACTGAAGACAGTCCTACGGAAGATGACACAACAGAGGACAACCCTACAGAAGATGATACGACTGAGGACAGTCCCACGGAAGACGATACGACTGAGGACAATCCTACCGAAGATGATACTACTGGGGACACTCCCACTGGAGATGATACTACTGGCGATAATCCTGCGGAAGATGATACAACCGAGGATAATCCTACGGAAGATGACACTACCGAGGACAAGCCTACCGAAGAGGATACTCCCGAAGAAGAAATAAATTCTGCCCCAAAAGCAGTAGCAGAAGCGACACCTTCTTCTGGAATAGTTCCTCTAGAAGTAAACTTTAGTGCTAGTAAATCGACGGATGACAAGGGGGTAGCCAGTTACGAATGGGATTTCAAGAATGGGAATACGGCCTCCTCAGCAAACCCTACTCATACATTCTCTGAGCCAGGAAGTTACGTCGTCACGCTCAAAGTTACTGATGCAGAAGGGTTAAATTCAACAGATACCGTAACGATAACCGTAAATGAAAAAGAGAATGAAACTCCAGTTGCCAGGGCAAATGCAAATGTTACTTCGGGAACAGCACCATTACAAGTGAACTTTAATGGTAGTGATTCAACAGATGATGAAGCGGTAACCAAGTATACATGGAATTTCAAAGATGGTTCTTCATCTAGTTCAGCCAACCCGTCGCATACTTTTAATACTCCAGGTACGTATGTTGTTGAACTAACGGTTGAAGACGAGAAAGGTCTGACTGATACCGATTCCGTTACGATAACTGTAAGCGACCCTCCAAATCAGGCACCGGTAGCAGTTGTATCTGCAAACATAACTTCAGGTACGGCACCATTGCAGGTGAATTTTACAGGAAGCAATTCGACAGATAATGAGGCTATTGAGCGCTATGAGTGGAACTTTAAAGATGGTTCTATCTCTGATTTGGCCAATCCTTCCCATACATTTAATACCCCCGGTGTTTATAACGTAGACTTAGTTGTTTACGATGCACAAGGCTTATCGGATTTGGCTGCAGTTACTATAACGGTGGAAGAAGAAATAGTCGTCAGTAATTCTTGTTCTACAATATCAACCCCAAGAAGCACGGAAGGATTTAAGCAATGGTGTTGGACCGACTTAGCAGGAGAGGTTGCTAACACAAATGCCTTAGAATCTTTTGCAGGTGGTAATTTATACAGAAGTGCCCATTATCAAGATTCAGGTACCTATGTCCAAGGTGGTCGTTTACATTTTAATCTTATTGCAAATGCATCTTCGCTTGACTACAGACAGGAGATAAGGACCGATGCGTATACAGTACTTCCATCAAACACAGAGGAATGGATAGGATACAATATTAAATTTGATTCTAATTATGTGCCCGATAATAATCCTTGGGTGATGACCCAATTTAAAATAGAATCATCTAGAGGTAATACACAACCTATGCTTAGCTTACAGCCCTTGCCCGTAAACCATGGAGGGCTGGGAAATGCTTCAGGTGAGCTTTGTGTCGTTAATAGCGCGGTCAGTCAGCCAAATCTTGACACTGCTGCGACGGGTGTTGTTCCTGTTGCTGGGGGCAGTTACGATATAGTTATGCACATTGTTTGGGGTGATGCCTCCAGTGGCAGATTCAGGCTATGGGTAAATGGAGCATTGGTTTATGACAAGCAACAAAGGGTTTTATTTGGAAGTGAGCAAGAAGTGGGATATTGGAAGGTAGGTGTTTATCAGGCTAATTGGAGAAATAGTACCGCGGTCAATAATTCCAGGGCAAACGGCACCACTGAATTACATACCTCAATTGGTAACCTAAGACAAGTCATGAGAAAACCTACGCATGGCGATTACGGTAAAAATGCATATAATACCGTAGCACCGAGGTAATGGCTATGAAGAAAGTAGTATAAGAATTTAACGATTCGCTTTAAAAGAAGCTACTACAATTGTAGAAAATATTCTAGTTCAGTTAGCATTGAATAATTAGTGTATACTGTGTTAATCTAGTTCAGGATTTAGGCCTCCCGATTTATGATTTTGACCTGCAAGAACCTATTTAAAGTATAGGCAATTAAAAATATCAAAATCGGAATAATCGGAAGCAGATGCCGAACTCGACCATCCAAAAGGGTCAACCCTCCCATAAGAACAATAGATAAAAAACCTAATATGTATATCTCAAATGGAACAACTTTTATATTGGTAAAAACCAAAAATGATGTTATCAATAAAAATACGATGAGAAAAGTATTGGGCAATAAATAGAAATAGGTGGATACCTTTAGGGGCATATGGGTATACGGGTAATTATAAAATAATCGAAATCCACTGGCAACTGTATTTTTAGCAAACTTAGTAGGATGGTTTTTAATATTTTCAATAGCTTTTTCTTTGTAAATACTGTCTCTTTCAATTGCTGAATAGGGTTCCAAAGATTTGATGAATTCCCCATGATTCGCAACTAAGCTTTCCGTGTCAATGTAATTCGATTCTGATTTTCCTGTTATAATATCAGCACTTACCCAGTCTCCATACTCGTTCTCAAAGGGGGTAGATCTCCAATATAACATTTCACCGCTATGAGTTCCCCATAAGAATTTTTTACCAGTTACATGCTGTGTATACGCTAAATACGGAATACAGAATAAAAAACTTAGAATGAAGGTGAAAAGACTTAGTTTGATTTTTTTGGACGTATTGAAAATAAATGTCACTAAACATCCAAGTATTCCCAATAAAATAACATATCCAAAGATTACTTTGGTCAAAGCTAAAACACCGAGAAAAAGACCTGAAAGGAATAAATTACGGCCTTGTTTAAATTGATGGGTGCAAAGTTTAACAAAGAAAAATAAAAACCCGCACATCAAGAATATAGAAAAGGATTCGGATAGTATTCCTGTTACACTTCTGGCCAGTGGAGGATATAAGCCCAGCAGATAACAAATGGCTATGACAATTCTTGGGGTTTTGATAAACATGGCAAGCAATTGGTAAAATAGCAATAAGGCCATGGCCAAAAAAACAACATTCAAAAGCCGAATCAACAGAAAAGGTGTCTTGAGTAATACCGGAAGCGTAATTGCTAGTGGATACCCAGGGCCATTTCTTATCCACGGATCAGAGGTGTCCGCATAAAATCCTTCTATAATATTATTGGCATAATACATATACCTACCTTCGTCGCCAACGAGTTGGTCTGGTGAAAAAACCAAAATCAAAACGACATATAGTGCAAGAAGGGGTAAAAAAGGTATTAGGTGTTTCAAGCCTATTTTTTTGGCAAGTTTCATAAGTCTATATTTTCTGAATCTCTCTGGTTCTTTTTTAGAATAGCGGAATTCAAATGAAACAACTCATCAAAATAACGCTTCTTTTGAAGCGATATAAAACCTAAACTCATAATTTGAATAGATATAATCAAGGTTACACCACCTACAACAAAAGAATACGGTCGCTGTCGGTATACTTCAGATACAGCTAGACTAAATCTATTTTCAAAGCCTTGGGCTAGCTCAGCCGTCATTGGGTACTGTAAATAGGTGTTGATGAAAATCCAGACAATAATGTATAGCGAAATCAGAAAAACAGATATACCCAACAGCCAGAAAAATAAGTAAGGGCGAAAGATAAAACTATTCACCAAACCATTGAAAATGCCTTTTACAATTCGAACTCCAGAGGTTCTTACTTTTCCTAAATCCCGTTGTGCCGACCAGTCTAAATGAGCAGGGATCTCGATTACTCTTGCTCTCAAAATATGAGCTTTGAAAATGAGTTCTGAATTGATATCAAAGGTGCTTGATTTTGTGTTGACCGATCGTATAAACTCACCTTTAAAAATCCGTACCATACCCGTGAATGTACAGATATTTAAACCTGATGCTTTACGCATAATAAAATTAACGGTCTTGCTAAGAAACAAACGCAAGGGCGGAACGGCTGTATTTTTACCACCTTTCATATAGGGGGAGGCAATCACCATATCAGCATCGCACTCTTTCACCTTTGATAAGAGCTTTTCAATATGATCGGGGGAATAACTCAAATCAATATCAAGAACAATAACGTAGTCTCCCTTTGTGTTTTGGAAGCCAGTACGTAAAGCTGTTCCCAAATTTCTATTGGTTATGTGATGGAGTACCCTTAAGTTATCATACTTCTCAGCCAATGCATCGGCTATCGGACCAGTCTGGTCACTGCTACCATCATTGACAATTAAAATATCCCAACGATACGAATCACCTAGCGTTTCTAAATAAGTATATAACAGGCCGACATTCTGCTCTATCAATGCCTCTTCATTATACGCTGGTATAATTATCGAAACCAAAGGCTTGATTAAAGTGACGGTTTGATTTTCTGCAACCATTTAAGGTGGTTTGGTCGGTTAATATTAATTAATATGGCGGTTTCACCAATTTAGGTAAACAAAGAAATTGGCACCGTTTTTTTATTTCTTATGATAAACTACTTATTGCTACTGATTTCAATGAAGTTTTACTTTCAATGGCCTCAACGTGGGTATTCATATCTACCAGGGTAAAATGTTTTGCCAGTTTACGCATTACTTTCTTAAAAATAAATATTTTCCGATCGCTTGAGATATTCATTCCCGGAAAAAAGGCCAGGCTTTCAATTTGATCTCCACCAATTAAATCCAAAGGATGTAACAAGAAACTAGGTTCAGTCCGTGTTATTTTGCAAAGAAAGATGGCAATATTTAAATACAACATTGCGATATGAATAGAAATGTTACTTAAATATAAAAGATAGCTCAGGTGAAATGGTATTCGAAAAAGAGGCATTGTTGTTACAGGCAGTTCAAGCAACTTCTTTTCCTTTTTTAACTGCCAATAGTAAGGTTTTAGCTTTCGGAAGCCATCAGAAAATTTACCAAAAATTTCTTTCCTGTCTTCTTTTTCCTCTTTGGAAAGGTTAGACGTACTAAAGTAATAGGCTCGGGCAAGCGGCCCAATTACGGTAGGTAGTGTTGATGCGTCATACTTATAGTTTTTTTCTGATAAAACCTCCAATAAGGTGCGACTCCAACTAAAGCCTGGGCCACGAAAGCCGCTAGGCGTTTTTCCTGTAACCTTTTCAATGATATCATGAGCTGTATCTATTTCCTCTTTCATTTCTTCCTTGGTGTAAAGATGTAGCCAAGTTTCATGTTTGAAGGAATGATTTGCAATGTCATGACCAGCATCGGCTATTGCCTTAAGATACTTATGATTGCTTTCAAAAGCGGCATCTTGCCCTACTATGAAAAAAGTGATTTTCAAGTCCAAATCAGCCAATACTTTTAGCACATGCGGCACAAAAATATCGAGATATGAAGGATATTCTTCCCAACCTTCTTCGCCATGAATTTTCATGTACGACCATTGGTTATCCATATCAAGTGAAAGGCTTAAAAATGGTTTACTCATAACGTATTTTCAATTTTGGTCTTTGGCTTTGATGAAAGTTCTATTTTGAAATCATTCATAAAGCTTTGAACATGATTCACTACAGAGTTGTTATTGAGGGTGTCATTAACAAACTGAGAGGTGTTCAAAACAAAAAAGTCTGAATGTTTTGTTTTTATTTTTGGGATAATGTCCGAATAGTTCAATACTTGTAGGGGCTGTACCTTAAATGCTTTGTTCATATGAACGGATTGAACCGCTTTCATGTCATACTCCGGATAAAGACGTCGAACGCCATCAAGGAAAATTGCCTCCAATTCTTCATTTGATTTACACCAATAGTCATGATCAGCTGTTATATATTTTGGAAAATAAGTAATGTAACTCCCATCTGTCTGTTCTAAATCAACCAAAGAACTCATACCTATAACACCAGTGAAAGGCACCTCTTTATCAGCGATATTCAATACATAATAAGGTGTCAAGGGTTCTTTGGTTATTAGGGCCATGCAGATTACCCCAAGATACTCCACAGCCTCTTTATTATTTGAAAGCATAAAAAGATCTGGTGAACTTACTTTTTCCAATATGTTCAAAGGAGCAGTAAATATGACCTTGTCAAAATGCTCTTCACCACCGTTGTGATGAAGTGTTATTCCTCCCAGTGGGTTTGGTTCAATTCGTTCAATGCTAGCATTGGTAATTGCTTCTGAACCTTTTTCATTAAGCAGTTGTTGTATGCTATCAAAGATGGTTTTATATCCGCCTGATACATAACCCATATGTTCTTTTTGAGCAGCTGAACTTCGTGCTTGAAATAATCTTTTGATATAGGTCCAAATGAAAACCGCGGATACCCTGTCATGGTTGTCTCCCAGTTTTGCCTTTAATAGGGGAGACCAAAACTTCTCATACGTCTTTTCGCCACCCATTTTTACGAGCCAATCTCTTACTGAAATCCCTTCGAGTTTCTTACGGTCCTTAATTTTGGAACCATAAAATATAGTATAGGCCAGTTTGATTTTATCGAAAATGTTTAAAGCGGGGAAAAGCAAAAATTCTTTGGAACTGCTTATGGAATAGAATTTTTTATTTACGTAGTACCCAGTCATTGACCTTCGCCACTGCAAACTTTCTTCAAGCCCTATGTCATTGATAAGATTGATAAGATGATTATCTGTCGGTAAAATGACATGATAGAACTTGTCCCATATGAAAGAACCGAAATCATAGTGTGTTGCCAGGCCTCCTAATTGCGAGTCACTTTCAAACACTTTTACTTTGGTATTTGTTTTTGAAATTTCATGGGCCAATACCAGCCCCATAAAACCTCCGCCAACAATACCTACTTTCATGTAGTTTCGACTTTATCCATTGTGACCTGTTTTTGCCACTCATAAGTTAGGCGTAGACCTTCCCTCATCTTAGTTTTTGCCTTAACACCTAAAATTCTTTCAGCTTTTGAAGTATCTGGTACGCGCCGCATCACATCTTGATATTTTCTACCACTTGAGATTTCGTTATATGGAATCAGCTGTATTTCGGCCTTTACGGTTTCATCAGCTATGTCGTTGAGCATTTCTGCCAACTCAAGAATCGTAATCTCTTCATTCGCACCAATGTTGAAGATTTCACCATTTGCCTCTGGTTTCATGGCAGCCGCATAAATGCCTTCAACAGTGTCATCTACAAAAGTAAAGGTTCTTGTTTGCTTTCCATCGCCATGAATAGGAATCACTTTATTATTTAAGATACAATCAATAAATACCGATTGTGGGCCGCCCCACCAAGAAAGATGCTGGTTTGGGCCGTAAGAGCCAAAGAATCGTAACATTACTACCGGAAAATCGTAATCTTCCATATAGGCGAGTGCCAAATGTTCGTCAAAGAGTTTTGAAACAGCATAGGCCCAACGCGGTACCTTTGAATCGCCGATGACACAGTTGCCATCTTCTCTAAAAGGAATATCAGGGCTCATACCATATACATCTGAGGTAGACGCCAAAACAAATTTAGTTTTGGTTTTACGGGCGAATTCAAGCATATTCTCGCTTCCCTTGGAATTGATTTGTAGGGTAGCCACGGCATTTCCATATCTAGGAATTTTAAAGGCCGCTAAATGGATGATTACATCAAAATCGTTATCCAGATTTTCTACAAAGTCTTTATCTAGGATGTCATTCTCTAGAAAAACAAAGTTCTCATGATTTAAAGAACCTTGAATGTTTTCTAATCTCCCCATTGAAAGATTGTCGATACCCACAACATGGTGTCCTTCATTCAGGAGTTTGCTCAAAAGGTTCGAGCCTAAAAATCCTGCAACGCCAGTTACTAGTACTTTATTTGGTGTTGTACTCATTTATTTGGTTTGTTATATTGGTATGGTCGCTATTCAAAAAAATGTTCTCGATGCTGTGATATCTGCGCCTGGTTTTTAAGGTATAAATATCAAGCCACTTCTCGATTCTAAAAAAATGGATTTGGTAAAAATCCGCTCATTGATTATTGCATTTAATCGATGAGACGTGAAAGATACTGATATTGCCAAATGGGTATTTAAAAACTCTTTAAAGGGTAAAAGTTATCGATGAGCGGTTATTTTGGCTTTAAGAAAGGTAAATGAGATGTACTAACTGAGTTCTGATTATGAAGCGAAATAGCTTTTTGAAATTTGAAATTTCTGAGGTCAATGGCACCTAATATGGTTGATTATATTTTTAGTATTTCGACTTTTCCCCAGAATGATTTAGTTTCTAGAATAGCCACGATTAAATCGATAACTTAATACAATACCGTGGGTATTTCCAAAGCTTAGATTTTTTGAAGCTACGTTGTAACTATATATGATTCGGAGACTTTCGAATAAATATACACCTGCAAGGATATTAAGGGATGAGTTTGTTCTATACCCTAATCCAAATTCAAGTTTTGAATTCATGGTAAAGGATAGGTTCAAATCTGCTTGAATCGGAGCTCCATTTTCGTATTTCAAAAGCACATTTGGTTTCAATAAGACATTTTCAAAGCGACTAAAGTAAAAACGATAACCAATATAGGCATAGTATGGGCTTTGAAGATCCAGATTATCCTCGGAAGCAAAACGATCTCCTAACAAATTTGGAGTAGATAATCCAATATAAAATTTAGCATAGTTCAATACAATCCCAGCACCGACCATGGGAAGAGTAGCATTGATATTTTGAGATAATAGCGGATCCGTGCCTAGACCTAGACCTAATAAGTTCTCTTGATATTTTTGAAACCCGATTGTCAATCCAAAAGAAATACCTGTGGGTTCTTGCACTTTCCAGTAGGGCTCATCGTCCAAATTTAATGGTATTCTATACGAATAGGCGGCAAAAGTTGAGGTTGTAGTTGTTACGCCAATTTCATCATGAATGAATCCTCCACCTAAACCCATTTGCTTATTTGCTAAAGGTGTTCTAAAGCTAACATTTGAACTTTTTGGACTACCATCTATAGTGCTAAAAAGCCCCGAATGCGTCAACGAAATTTCAGCATTTTGCAAAGCCCCTGCATGAGCGGAATTAATAAGAAAAGGATTGTAATTATATTCTGAAAAAACCGGAGTCTGCTGGGCATAACATGCGACTCCTAGCAAAATTGCTACAATAAAAAAGCGAAAACTCATGATTATCTTTTAAGTATTAGATAGCCTCTTAACTTATCGATATCATGCTCCCCATCAATGCGAATATCAAAAAAATAAGTACCTGTTGGAAGCTGACCGGCTCCTAAACTGGCCATTTGATTTGCTTCTCCAGAAAAGACATTCGTCAGATTGTTATAGCCATTTATCTTAAATACTTCATCGCCCCACCTATTGAAAATACGGACAATATTATTTGGATGTGCTTCGATACCCTCTATTCGCCAAAAGTCATTGAGTCCATCTCCATTCGGTGTAAGTGCAAATTTGGTTTCATTTTTTGATGGTTCCACAAAAGTGGTAATAAATTTAGTTTCTTGACAGCCCTCTTGAATTCCTTGTGCGTTATAAGGTTTTATCTGTACATAAATAATAGCTCCTATGGGTAGTCCTTCCACATCATAACTAGTAGATGAACCCACATCAAAATTATCAAGGATATCGTTTTCTCCAGAAGTGGTCCCAATAGATATTCGGTATCCATCTGTATTGGATACTTCGTTCCAACGAAGTGTTGTCTCCGTCTGTATATTTGATTGACCATCAATGGGTTCATATAAGGAGGTGCAAAAAGGAACGACGTCTGTACTTGAAGCTGCGGTGGTAAAGGATTGACTGGAACAATTTAAATTTTCTCCTACAACATTATATGGAGCAATCGTAACATATATCTGAGAAGCGGTAGGGAAACCTCCATTCAAGGAAAATTCGGTGAGTAGGCCTACATCTTGATTGTCAATGATATCGGTACCCCCTGCAGTAGTTCCTACTGAAAGACGATACCCATCGGCATCTGAAACTGCGTTCCAAACAACTCTAGTATTTGGGTCCACAGCTCTCGAACCTTCTACGGGGGATATTAGAAGAGAACAAGAAGGCACTGTTGGTGCATCGGCAGTGGTAAAGCTTTCCTCCAAACAACCTTGAGCTTCGCCTAAATCATTGTATGCTCCAATGGTTACAAAAATTTCAGTACTCTCGGGCAATTCGTTTTCTAAATCGTACCAAGTTGTGCTTCCGACATCTCCGGAGAAAATTTCAGAACCACCTGATGAAGTGCCGATCTGTAGGGTATAACCTTGCGCGTTGTCAACCAGATTCCATGCAAAGTTGGTAAAAGTACTCGCAGACATCTCTCCATTAATGGGTAAACTAAGCGAAGTACAGGAAGGAATAGTCGGTACAGAAGCGGTGGTAAAAGAATCTTCTGTGCATGCAAGGGCAGAACCTTCATTGTTATAGGGTACAATGGAGACGTAAATGACTGTACTTGGTGGCAAATCTTGTGCTAAATCATAAAAGTTCGTCAACCCAATATCTTCTGAAAAGATATCTGTACCGTTAGTAGACGTACCAATGTTCAAGAAATAACCACTGGCATTGGCAACTGCAGACCAGGCAAAATTAGTAGACATACTCACTGCTGTACCTCCATTGGTTGGCATGGTCAAGTTTGCACATGAAGGTGTGATGGGGGCAGCCGTAGTTGTAAAAGTTTCTTCGCTACAGGAGAGAGCATCCCCTATGGCATTATATGGTGTAACCAAAACATAAATACTACTATTTTCAGGTAAGTTTTCAGGGAGACTTATAGCGTTTGCAATACCGACATCCTCAGAGAATACATCTGAAGCCCCACTTGAAGTCCCAATTATAACTCGATACCCCTCGGCATTGCTAATGGCATTCCACGCAAGACTGGTCGTAACAGGAACTTCGGTAGTTCCATCGGTAGGCATTGTCAAATTGGTACATTCAGGTAGGACAATAGCTCCACTTGTGGTAAAACTTTCTTCGATACAATCAATTGCATCACCTGAATCGTTATACGGTACTATGCTCACATAAATAATTTGCTCTTCAGGTAAACTATCTGGTAAATCAAAAAAGGTAGTTGCACCAACATCTTCAGAAAGTATATCAGAGCCTCCCATAGTAGTACCAATATTTAGGGTATATCCCTTGGCGGTGGAAATGGCATTCCACGCAAAATTTGTAGTGGTGCTAACATTTATTGCACCGTTTTCCGGCAGTGCTAACGAAGTACATTCTGGTCTTGTAGGTACACTTGTCGAAAAGCTCTCCCCTTGACAATCAACTGCTTCACCAGTCTCATTATATGGGATGATTTTCACATATATTGGCCTCCCTTCGGGCAAATCATCCCTGAAATTGTAAAAGGTTGTCAAGCCAACATCTTGTGAAAAGAAATCATCACCATCCGGTGTGGTTCCTACCTCTATAATATAACCTGTAGCATTTTCAGAAATATTCCAAGCCAAATCTATGAGTGGGTCTACATCCCTTTCACCATTTGCGGGTGAAATCAAAGTAGTACATTCTGGTAAAGGTGTTTCCGCCGCTGTTTCAAAACTTTCTGAAACACATCCTTCCGCTGAACCTTGCGTATTGTACGGGATGACCGTAACAAAAATGGTTTGTTCATTTGGTAAATTATTGTCAAGTTGAAACTCTATTTCCGAGCCAACGTCACGTGAGAGTATATCAGTTCCAAATGCAGAGGTTCCAATATTGAGCACATACCCACTTGCATTACCAACTCTATTCCAGCGAATAATAGTATTTGCATTTACTTCAAGCTCTCCATTGAGTGGGCGCGATAGGTTAGTACATGGCGGAAGAGCATCCGCGGAGGCGATAAAAAAACTACTTTCATCGCAACCTATAGCATCACCCACATCATTGAATGAAGTAATTGTAACAAAAACTTCAGATCCGACTACAAAATCATCAATCGGATCGTACGATGTGCTTCCATCATCGATATTGGTATTTGCCAAATCACTGGCACCAGAACTTGTTCCTAATCTAATACGATATCCACTTGCACCACTAGCAACTGACCAATTGATATTTGTATTGGCATCTACGCCCACACTACCCGCAAGGGGTTGTGTAAGAATTGCACAATCCGGCACGGTAGCCTCACTGCTGGTAAAGAATGATTCTTCAAGACATCCATCTAAAGAACCGTCTTCAAAATAAGGCGTAATGGTCACAAAAATCTCAGAATCAGGAGGAAGATTATTTTCAAAGTTATATCCACTTACGTTACCAACGTCTAACGCATCTAGTATATCAGAAGCCCCTGATGTCGATCCAACACTCAATAAAAAACCACAAGCACCAGATTCACTCTCCCATTCAATTCCAGTATTAATTGGTACATCGACCGACTTGTTCAAAGGGCTGATTAAGAGCGCGCAAGTTGGTACTCCATTAGCGCCTAATACCAAATCGTTTCGTTGTAAGACAAGATTCCTTCCATTATTACCAGGGTCATCCCCATCTTCAAGTGGTACCAAATCACTTGTTATTTCTGCATAATAAATACCAGATTCACAGGATTCAGGTGAAGAAATGGTATACTCGGGTGCATCTGCTGCACCAGGAATTTCAACCCCGTCTTTAAACCATTTGTAATGATTTCGGGCACCTCGCACCACGGTTGCCAAGGTAATTGGTTGACCTGGTACCGTCGTAATTACCTCTCGTACGTTGACTTTATTCTGACCAGCATACCAATATCTCTTAAAAATTGTTCCTCCACCTCGGGGCGTATCTCGATAACTTAAATACTGCGCATGCTGCTGTTCGAAATCACCGAAATGAAAATTATTATTCTGAAAATTCAAACTAAAATTTCTTGTGGTGGTTGATACAAGTGAGGTGAAATCTGGTATCGTGTTTGACAAAAGATTGTCATTTAGTGCGTAGGTCTCTTCGCCTAATGTTCTGCCCGCAGTTTGATAATTTTGAACTATTTGTTCTAAGATGTTATTGCCTGAAAATTGATTGAAAGAAAGATCAACAGATTCCAATTTTAGACATGAAGTTATATCTAAGGTAGAAATACTATTGTTAGCCATATTAAGTTTTACTAACTCCGTATTTTGAGTGATGTCTGGCCCTTCACCCGAAAATAAGTTTTTCGAAACATTTAAATCTTCCAAAACTGTATTTTGACTAAGATCTATTCCTTCCAATCTATTATCAGACAGATCTAAAACGGTTATTTTATTGCTATTTCTTAAATCTATATTGGTAATTAAATTTTTGAAAGCGATTACAGATTCAAGCTCTGAGTTCTTGCTCAAGTCAAGCTCTTCAAGGTTATTCTCCTTTACTTCAAGAAGACGTAATTTTGGATTACCTGACAAATCGAGATTGACCAGTTTGGTATCTTTCAACACCAGTATTTCTAATTCGGAGTTAGATCCTAAATCAATTATAAAAGGAGTTTCTACCTTGCTTGAACCTATGGTTAATGAGTTTAGATTCGGTACTCCATTAAAAGAAACAGGAGTAGCAATATAATGTGGGATTATTTGAACATCGGTCAGACTATTTGATTGAGGAAATTCAATAAATTCTGTGCGTGTGAATAGAATTATTTTTTCTAAGTTGACAAATTCCCCTAAGCCCCTGAAATCTATTACTTCTCCATTGGCAACGCGAATCGATCTTAAATTTGTTTTAACCTGTGGCAATGTTAGTGTGATAATCATGCCTCGAAACACTTCGATATCTAAGAATTCTAGGTTGTCATAATATGAGGTGTCTGCAATTAGATCAAAATTTGATTTAATATCTAAATATGTCAATGTTTTAGTTCGCGGGAGTACAATCGTTTCTAAATCTTGAAAATTAAAAATATGAATGTGCTCAAGCCTAATATTTGCAGAAAGATCCAATGTTGTCAATGTAGAAGTGTTTATAGCTGGTATAGATTGAATATCTAACCATTTAAGATTGACATTTCTTGTTAAATCAAGGCTTGCGAGTACTTCGTTATCCCTAAAAGTTAATCTTTCTAAGCCAGTTAAGTTGCTCATTGGTAAGGTGGTAAACTGGTTTCGGTCTAAATTGAGCTCAATTAAATTTCTAAAAGCTTGTAATCCATCAAAATTAGTGATGTCATTTCTGTTGGTTGTGAGATTAGTAACTAGGTCGGCATCACTATTGAGAATGTTTCCGTTAGCTCCATTTGAGTCATATCCTAGTGCGATTAGCTGAGCTTCAAAATTCGGGTCAGGAATAGGAGTAGATTGACTAGATGCAGAACACCAAATAAAAAAGAATATTATAGAAAAAAATACTCTACCTATTTTGGACATTTTTTTTGATTTTATTTTGATAAATAGTAATCGTCATCTCATTGAAAGGTAGCTATTTGGCAAAAAAAAGACTTTTTTGCGAATAACGCATCAATCTATAAAAATATCCCGATTTCACGGGTTTTTATCGATAATAATTTGAAGACATCGATAAAAAACTATTAAACTTACTCTGATTTTTCTTTTTTTAAATTAAAGCTGTCTAGGGTCAACTTTTAATTTACAAAAAATTAAAAATCATTATGGTTTTGTTTATCGCCTTATTTCAATAAAAATACTTAGTAAATAAGGTGAATTTTGGACCGATAATATTGATTTGTATAAAGAGGGTGGTAGATGATAAAATCTCCAATGCGCTAGCAAAATAAGTTCGTTCCTCGAAAGTTCTTTTATCTTCGAAATCTATTTTTTTTTGAAAGTTAATGTCCATTTGTTTTTCAAAAGATACCCTAGAAATACAAAGCCATAGTAAATATATCTTTTCCACATTCGTTTAGGTTCTTTAAATAAACGACCAAGCCATTCTAATCCTAGATCAATCCATATTTTTTTAGGCCGTTTTACGGTGCCGGCATAAAAATCAAATACGGCGCCTATTGAGCATATGACTTTAGCATCCAAAGCATTTTTATTTTCATAGCTCCATTTTTCTTGTTTGGGAGCGGTCATTCCTACAAATAGAACATCGGGTTTGAATTGATTCACGACATTAAATATTTCATCGTTGTCTTTTTCTGTAAAAACAGGTTTGAATGGAGGGGAATATGTGTCAACACGAATATTAGGATATTCTGATTTAATCCGCTTGCTTATCTTCATAAGCGTAGTATCAGATGAACCTAGATAGAAGCATGAACCATTTTCATTGTTAAGTTTTTCCAAAAGAAATTGGTGAATATCGGCTCCAGCAATTTTCTTTATTTTTTTTCCATAGAGAAATTTGGTGGCCATTACGATACCTATACCATCTGGCAGTAATACTTCAGATTCCTTTAAAGATTTTTTAAAATCTGAATCTTTTTCAGCAATGCAATAGGAGTATTGGTTGATTGTGCTGATTAAGGTTTTTTTGTAAAGTGGTAACTGTACAAGCGACTTTTCAAAAATGTCATACCCTAAGCAAAAAGTATGGTTTGTTTTGGACATAGATAAATATTTTGAGACAAAGAAAAAAAGAGCTTTGACTTTTTGTAGTAGTGCGCTATAAGTGTTAATCTAATTGCAAAAAGGTCATCCAAAGTTAAGATTCAAGGGCGTTTTTGATACTTGTTTCATCTTAAATATGGTCATGTGTTCTTTTTATTCTGGAAAACTATTTTTTTCCATGATATACTCTAACATAATCTATTTCCATTTGTGTAGGAAATATGGTGTCATCAACTCCTTCAACACCTCCGAATTCGCCTCCAACTGCAACATTCATTATAAAATAAAAAGACTTTGTAAAGGGCCAATTTTTATCATTTGCATTGGGAGGTCTTTGGTATGTAAATGTAACATTGTCTATACTATCAATATAGAATTTCAGGTATTCATCCGTCCATAAAACACCATAGTTGTGAAATTGGCTTTCGGCAGATTCAAGTGCAATTGGTCCTGAAGTACCCGGAGGAGCATTGCCTGCTAAATTGTCTGCGGTTATCGCCTCCGAAAGAACCTCATCTGGAATATGACTTACATATTTCATTATATCGATTACTCCCGAATTTGGGAAGCCGACCTGTTCAAAATTACTACCTAAAAGCCATAATTTTGCCCAAAGTCCGTTTCCGAGTTGTGCAGGAAGTTTAGCTCTCATTTCAACTCGACCATAAGTGAAAATGAATTTACTATTTAGCCGGCCAGAATTGTAATCGCCAGTATTTTGACCTTCTCCTATTTTGTCCACCTTGATTTTTAAGGTTCCGTTGCTGACTTCTAAGTTGTCAATTCCATTATAGTTTTGCAGCTCTGTATTGCCAACACCACCTAAAAATCTTTGCGGTGCCCAGTTCTCTAAAGAAAGTGAAGATCCATTAAACTCATCACTCCAGACCAAATTATCACCATCCCAGAAATCTGGAGCATTGACGTCTCCTGTAAGAATAGAATTATCAATTATTTCAACCACTTCATCATCCACTGAATTTTTGGACTTGCTGCACCCTAATAGGGCACTCATCAGTATAGATAAAATAAAAAGTTTTGAAACCAATTTAGTTTTCATAATATATTTTATTGAAAATAATTTACACGATACCGACTTCCTGAAGAAATCTCAAAACCGTAAAATAAATGTTTTTTTACTATTTCAATCAAATTTTCGGTAAAGAGTGATAATAGCAACCTAAAGTGCTTTACATCGAAACATTAGGCGAATTAGCCGACGTCTAACTTTTTTGATTTAAAAAGAATTAATTTTACGAGCATTAGAAGTCAACCTATAAGCATTCCGAAATATAGCCCACTGTTTTGCAATTTATGATGGACTACATTCCTTTAAAAAATGTTTTAAGAGTAAAATGGGTGCCCTCTCTAAAACTGATGAATTGTTTTCACAATCATTTCTATGTTCGAGAATAAAGGATTTTGTAGCGTTAGACCTCCATTTCGAGACTCTAAAGTATAGAATTCTTCTTGTTGAATTTTGTATGATATACATGAACTAAATCTTGAAAAAAATCTTTAAAAAAATACAAGCTTTTCTTGGTATTGAAAGTGATAGAACGAAGAACATATCTAAACATGTTCTTCTATCTGCCATATACAAAGGTGGTAGTATAGTGGCAAATTTTATGCTCGTACCTTTAACCTTAAAGTTTTTAAGTACAGAGGATTATGGTGTGTGGATGATTCTAAGCAGTTTCGTTGCTTGGTTTTCGTTTTTTGATATTGGTCTAGGCAACGGGCTTCGAAATAAATACGCTGAAGCCAAGGCCGTCGGCGATATGAAATCTGCCAGAGGCTATGTAAGCACCGCTTATTTTACGATAACTGCGATTTGTTCGCTTTTGTTTATCGCTTCTCTGGTAGTCAGTTATTTTGCCGACTGGGCAAAAATATTCAATACTTCAGAGGATTTAAATAGTCAACTGAATTATCTTATGCCTGTCGTTTTCGCCTGTTTCAGTATTCTTTTAACTGTTAAGCTGATAACTTCGATTTATACTGCCGATCAGAATCATTCGATACAAGGCAAAATAACCTTTATTACAGCTTTAAGTTCGCTCCTAGCAGTTTGGCTTTTAACAAAGTTAGCCTTAAGTTCTCTTTTGCTTTTTGGAATAGTTTTTTCTGTAATACCAGTTTTGATATTAGTCGGTCTGAATCTTTACGCCTTTTCAAATAAATATAAAAAATATGTGCCCAACATAAAATTTTTTAAAAAAGAGTATTTCAATTCTATTTTCGGTTTAGGAATCAACTTTTTTATCATCCAGATTGCGGTAATTGTTATGTTTTCTACAGATAGCTTTATTATTACCCAACTATTTAGTCCAGAAGCTGTTGTTCCATATACCCTTTCCCATAAGTATGTAAGTATTTCTTCAATGGTATTTGTTATTCTACTCACACCTTTTTGGTCTAGTATTACAGAGGCTTATACTAAAAAAGAATACGAATGGATTAAAAAGTCAATGCGTAATTTGACAAAATTTTCTCTTTTAATAATAGTTTTCATCGTTTTTTTAGTGCTAATCTCCCCTTGGTCATATCAATTTTGGTTTGGGAATAAAGTTGAAATCCCTATGATTTTGACCATATGTATGGGTGTCTTTTTTGTTGTTACACTTTCATATGCGCCCTTTAATTTTTTCTTAAATGGAGTAGGTAAGATAAAACTGCACATGTATTCTTTTGCCATTGGAGCGATTTTAAATATTCCTCTTTCTGTTTTTCTTGTCAAATATTTCAACCTTGGGGTAGAGGGTGTCATATTGGCGACTATTATTTGTGTTGCTCCAAATCTCGTATTGTTTCCCATTCAATATTCAAAGCTTATTAATAAACGGGCCAAGGGAATATGGAATAAATAGTTGTTGAAGAATTGTTTTAATATTGATACCCTATAGAACTGGGTTATTTGAAAATGTAATACTATAAAATGAAAGTTAAAAATTTACAGCTTAAACTATCATTTTTGCTCTTGTTGATTTTCGAGCTTTCAACTAGAATTTTTTATTTAGATGGGCTTTCGATTTTCAAAATTGTAATTACAGTTCTGGTTTGGTGTTCTTTCGGAATAGCATTATTTCAATATGTAAAAAAACATAAGATTCTACATAAAAACATACCTGCTTTCACCGTGGTTGTCTTGATTTTGCTATTGGGATGGAATATTCTAGGAGTGCTCAGAAGTATTTTAACTAGAGACGGTTCGATGATAACTATTATTGGGAATGTTTTTACTTCTTTATCCTTACTGGTGCCTTTTGTAATTATTTTCTCTATTAGTAATAGAAGTATAAAAATGATGAACGATCTTTTTGTACGACTAATGCTGGTAGGAATACCTTTATTCTTGGTATTCTATATTTTAAGTGGAGGTTCAGCTACTCAAACCCAACTACAAATATCGTTTCTTTTATTACAACCAATTGTTTTTTTAATCCTCCTGCTGCCATTTCAAAATAAGAAGATCGTATTATTGGTGTTGTTAGCTGTCATTCTTCTTTTTTACATATCATCAAAAACTAGTATCCGAACAATGATGATACGAGAAATACTTCATTTCTTAGCTTTATTCGCTGTATATCTCGTTCAACGCTTTAGAGTAAAGATTATTTTGGTTTTAGCCCTGTTCTCAATAATCACCCCGTTTGTGCTTTTGCAACAAGGAATAGTTACTGGTGAAAGTCCTTTCGAAAAATATTTGTCTAAATCTTCAGACGACGAATATAGTGTTGATACCAGAACCTTTCTATACAAAGAAGTTTATATTGATTTGATTGATACAAATCGTATGCTAATAGGAAAAGGGGCAAACGGGCGTTATTACAGTGATTATTTTAGCACAGTAGAAGGAGATTCTCCGATACGGTTGAATATTGAAGTTGGTGTATTGGGTATTCTTTTAAAGGGAGGTATAATAGCTCTTCTTTTAAACCTTATTCTTTTTATTAGCGCCATATATCTTGCCTTTTTTAGATCTAACAATACACTTGTCATAAGTCTTGGATTTATTTTATTGGTACATACTGTATTATTATTTGTTGAGAATGTGATTAGTTATTCAACATATAACTTTACTATTTGGTTTTTTGTGGGAATATGTTTTTCAAATAAATTCAGAAGACTAACTGACGATCAAATAAAGAAGATACTAAACAATAAGGTTTAGAGGCTATTGAAAATCCTTGGGGTCTATGTTAAATGGAAAATGATAATGATGCCAAATATTGGATTGTACCATTTATTACTTCATTCTAGATATTGAAAGTAATTTTGAGAAGGAATTAAGGGGTCATTTTTAAAGCGCATTAGAATTCTATTCAACTCGAGGTCTAAGACATTTACTTCATTAGAATAATAAGTTATTCTATAATTAGCGAGTCTAAATGAGTTCATTTCTAAACACAAAGAAGTGCCAACTACCAAAGAATCTCTAAATAGTTTTTTAGGTAGGGTTTATGGTTTGCAAATTGTTACATATTTATATTCGAAGGTGCGAAGTATTCCGCTAAAATACGCTGAGTTTATCTCCTTAACATAAAATAGGTTACTTTTTATCTATTAAATGTATCAGGTAATCTGATACGATAAGCCAGCAGAACTTTTTATATTATATTGCGCGCACTTGATTAAGAACACTTATATAAAATGAAGAGAATAGTTGTTATTTTACTTCTAGGTTTCCTTTGGCCAATTTATACAAATGGTCAAGGTGAATCGAATAATTGGTATTTTGGCTACCAAGTTGGTTTACAATTCAACGCTGATGGCTCTATAACGCAATTTGATAATAGTGTTATTGACGCACCCGAGGGTAGTGCTTCGGTTTCAGATGCTCAAGGTAATCTTCTTTTTTATACGGATGGAGCCAACGTTTATGACCGAACTCATAGTTTGATGATGAACGGTACCGGTTTAATTACCAATCCGACAGGTACCCAAACCGCCTTGATTGTTCCAGACCCTGGAGATTCCAATTTACTTTACATCTTTTCTGTTGATGCCACAACAAGTGGGGTTAGAGGAACAGGATTGAACTATTCGGTGGTTGACATGCGCTTAAATAATGGTAATGGAGCTGTAATTACAAAGAATACGAATTTGCTTGAAGATTGTGCTGAAAAAATTACTGCGGTTATTCAAGATTGTCAGACCAGATCAATTTGGATTATTGCGCAGGCCACGGAAACAGGGCAAAGAGTGTTACCTCCGACATTTCCAGATTTTAATACTCTTCATGCTTTTGAACTTACACCGGCTGGGGTATCAAATACCTCAGTCAAGAGTACTTTTAATACGATTACGGTATTGGATGATAGGGGTTACATCAAAATTTCACCAGATAAGACTAAGTTGGCAAGTGCCAACATGAGAGATGGTTTGCTTATATATGATTTTGACGTAGCCACGGGGTTGTTTTCGAACCAACAGCGTATACACATGTCCGGTTTGAACTATGCACCTTACGGTGTTGAGTTTTCTCCAAATAGTAGATATTTATATGTACATGCATCTAACAACCGAAGTGCGTACGATGGGCATACTTCTGATTTATCGCAATATGATTTGACTGCAGCCGACATTACCGGGTCTCAAATTCTGTTAGATACTTCCGATATTTATCGTGGAGCACTCCAAATGGCGAATAATGGTAAAATTTATAGGGCACTGTCTGTTAATTTTGAAACTGGAATTCCGTTCTTAGGAGTTATAAACAATCCAGATACGGCTGGGTTAGCTGCTGATTACCAACATCAAGGTTTGGCTTTGAACACTGGAACCTCTTCGGTTGGGCTACCGCCTTTGGTTCCATCATTTTATGAGAGTGTCGATTTTTTGCCGAAAGATGCGGACGATAACAACGCAATCGAACTTGTGGTTTGTGAAGGAGAGCCTCTCTTGCTCGAGGTACAAGACATTGTTGATGGTACTTATACCTGGGAGAAGGACAATGTTGTCTTTAACAATCCGACCCGAAATATTTACCGAATTGATGCACCTACTGCTGCGGATGAAGGCGTCTATAAAGTGACGCTTACGAGACCTTATGAAATAGAGTGCCCAGTTTTTGGTGAGATTTCGGTTACTCTTGACGCAGTACCCGTTGCGGATCCTAAAACATTGATTGTTTGCGATGATGATATAGCCGATTCTGAAGATGGGTTGACGACTATAAACCTTCGTGAAATAGAAAATGACGACACGTCTACATATTCCTATTATCTTACTTTGGATAATCTTAATGATGATATAAGCATCCCGTCCCCAGAAGAATTTATGAACACATTGCCATTTGGTCAAAGTATCTATTATAGGATCTCAAATGCGGCTGGATGTTCTTCTAATGCTGAATTGTTTGTTCAAGTGGAACCAAAATCGACTATTGTTCTAGAAGAATCTTATTTAATTTGTATGAATGACCCTCAACTATCAATAATGGGGCCTGAAAATTTTGATGCCTACAGGTGGTTGAAAATAAATGAGAATGAAACGAGTATAGTCTCGCAGACCCAGGAGTTTAATGCTATTGAGTCGGGAGACTATATTTTGGAGGCGATTAATATTTTTTCATTCGATGGAAACACGATTGAGTGTATAAGTACGGCTAGTTTTGAAGTATCACCTTCAGCCACGGCAACAATTGATGATCTCGTTGTTAATGGAAGCACTGTGCAAGTTGCGATTAGCGGAGAAGGAGATTACGAGTTTTCACTTGATGGAGTTACTTACCAAGACGAAAATATTCTTCAAGTGGTAGCTGTGGGCGAGATTAATGTTTTCGTTAGGGATAAAAACGGTTGCGGGGTTACGAGTGAAACAATTGAGCAAGATTTAACGGTTGGGAGATTCCCGAAATTTTTTACGCCCAATGGTGATGGAGCTAATGATTATTGGCAATTTATTCCTCCAATTGTTCAGGGCGAAGTTGAATGTGATGTTATTCATATTTTTACAAGATACGGTTATATGCTTGCCCAAATTGACCCAAAATCAGTAGGTTGGAATGGAATGTTAGCAGGTCGTCCTTTACCCGCAACCGATTACTGGTATAAGGCAATATTTTCTGATGAGTCGATTGTAACGGGTAATATGAGTCTGAAACGTTAAAAGTAAAAATTGATTCGCTAAAAATTCACCTTTAGATTTACTCATCTTGTCGAAAGAAATCTAAATAGTTCTATTTAAACACTATTTTTGGTCAGCCATTAAAGACCTAACTTTCCACCAATGACCGATAATCCTCACGAGTCTTATTTAAGGCCCTTTTTCGAGGCTATGAACAATGAGTTTCACAGTGAATGGTGCGTTTTGCACTCTTATGAAACATTACCTTTTTTTTCAAGTTCTGACGTAGACATGGCTTTTGGTAGCACCAATGTTTCAAAACTCGAAAAGTTAATTGTAAACATTGGAGAATTAACCGGTTGGTCCTTGTATCAAAAGTTATGGTATGATATTCAATACTGTTTCTATTATGTTCTGAAAAAGGACAACGAGGATATTTTTCTAGCACTTGACTTTTTGATTGACCCTAAAGGTATTGGAAAGTACAGTTTTAAAACTAATACATTAGTTCACAACTGTAATCGATTTAATGAGATAATACCAATTCCTAATAACGAGATTGCATGTTGTTACAAAGTAGTAAAACGTGTCGTTAAAAAAAGGTCGCTTGAGCAAGACGATAGGTACATTAGAAATCATTTCAAGTTATCAGATTCTAAAGCGGTATTAACTCTTTTAAGGCAACATTTCAAAGAAGAAAGTACAAATTTGTTAATGAACTATCTGAAAGGGACCAAGGAAAAGTTGGATGAATATGAAATAATCGAATTAAACAATTCCCGATTACATCATATTTCCTCAATGGGGAAAAGAGTACAATATATTTTGTGGAATACCTATAGAATTTTAAACAGAATTTTAGCGCCTAAGGGAATGATTTTGCATATTCCAAACCTAGAATCAAAAGAACTTGACAAATTTGTGAGTTTGTTAAATGCAAAAGTTGATATTTTGTTTCGTTTTGTGGAGCTAAGCCGGGCAAATTCCTTCATGAGCAATTTTAAAGCGATAACAGGAAGTACACTGATTATTCAGCCAGAGGAACGTTTTAATCCTGAAAAAGCTGTTAGGACTCACTGGTTGAATTTTAAAAATGCTTCGGTGCCATTAGATAAAAAAAACGAATTTAGTTTATCAATAGATGAAATGGTCGACATTTATTACCATGCAATTTTAGATAATTTGCCAAATAGATTTCATATTGATGGTTAATACAAAAAGAGTACTTCTAATAGCATATGCATGCGAACCTGATAAAACTTCCGAACCAGGGGTGGGTTGGAATATGGGAAATCATATTTCAAAAGCCTATGATACCATAATTTTAACTCGTGCAAATAATCGTGCGGTTATAGAATCGAAGCAAGCGGGTAATGTTGAATTTATCTATTATGATTTACCTTCTTTCTTTACTTCCCTTAAAAAGAGATTGCCCTTGGGTACACAAATATATTATGCGTTATGGCAATGGGGAGCCTATTTTTATGTGAATAAATTTATGAAAAGTTATAGTCGCCCCATTGATTTGGTACATCATCTAAATTTCGCCATATCATGGATAGCTCCTCCTGGTTATTTACTAAAACAACCATTTGTTTGGGGGCCAATTGGGGGTGGCGATACAGTACCCATGCGATTTTTGAAAAATATGGGATTCGGCGCAGTACTTCAAGAATTGATTTATACTACTGTTAATCAAATCAATCGAATTTCGATTTTTTCATTTTTCACTAGGAAAAAGGCAGATGCCATTTTATTTCGAACTCAAAGCTCAGCAAGAACTTTCCCCAAGAGAAAAAGTACCATCTATGAAACTATTTCTGAAACAGCTATGCCAGCATTTAGTTTTAAAAATCATCCTAAGAAAAATCACAGTAAAAACATTAAGGCCATATGTGTTGGTAGAATGAACTATTGGAAGGGTTTTTTATATGCCGTCAAAGGGTTTCATCGTTTTTTGGAAGCAGGCGGAAGTGGTACACTTGAATTATTTGGAGATGGAAAGGAAATGTCTAGTATTGAAAAGTATATAAATAAGAATAAGCTTGAAAATTCTATTTTCGTTAGAGGCTTTGTCGATAATGCTAAGATAAAAATGAAGATGGTTGAATCCGATGTTTTAATACATCCATCTTTTCGTGAAGGGGGTAGTTGGTCTATAATGGAAGCTATGTCTTATGGTTTGCCAATTATCTGTCTTGATACCAGCGGGCCTAAAGATATGGTTACCGAAAATTGCGGTTTGCTCATAGATTTAAAATCTTCCAAAATGATTTGTGAACAAATAGGTGATGGGCTGATGGAATTGTCGCATAACGAAAAAAAGTATTTAGATTTAAGTACGAATGCTCAGAAAAGAATTATGACAGAGTATACTTGGGTCCGGCGTAAGGAACAGATATGCCATATCTATGAGGATGTTTTAAATAAAACAAAAGCCTAAACATCAGAGATAGGTATGGTAAAAAAGACAAACGTTCCCCGCAATCAAACAGCAGATAATGGTTTTGCCATTGCCTTTTTAGGCCCAGATGGCTCCGGTAAATCTACTATTATCCAAAAGTTATTAGCTAAGAATCTACCCTTTAGTAGGTATGACTATTTTCACTTAAAACCCCTTTTTAAAGCTGAGGGAAGTAAGCATGTTGTACAGGATAATCCGCATGGTCAAAAACCTTACGGCCACCTCAAGTCATTTTTGAAGTTGCTATTTTTTGTTGTTCAATATAATTTCGGCTGGGTATATAATATTCTCCGTTTAAAATCACAATCTTCATTAATAATTTTTGATAGATATTATGATGATCTATTGGTAGATAGCCGTCGATATAGGTATGGAGGAGCAATGAGTACGGCCAAGTTTATACGGCATTTTATTCCAAAACCTAGATTTTATTTTATTTTAACCACTGATGCAGACGTTATTTATAGTAGGAAAAAGGAAGTTCCTTTGAACGAGCTAAAAAGACAAATTGTTCAGTATCGCAATCTAGCCGATGGCAAACGTTACATCAATATCGAAGTTAATCGACCCCCAGATGAGATAGCCTCTGAAATCGGTCGTATTATTAGGAATAGTATAAATGGATAATACAGAATTTTTATCTGGTGGTGTAAATTTGGTGTTGCCAACAAAAAATAATCCCAAAGTTTACCTTAACATTGAAAATGGACGTTCAGCCAGAGAGGCCTTCAAGCTGTACAATCCTTTTTCTAAAAAAGCTAGACTTTTAAAGACATTCACTAAATTCTTAAGTATATATTTTAATTTCTTTGCAAAGATAATTCTACCAACTGTACGAAGTGAAAAATCAAAATTTATCCAAGAGTTAGAGAGGCGGCTTGATAAGGAGATTAAAAGTTCAGTTTACTTATCGACCGCGCATGACAAAGTTGTTTTACAATTATTGGAGAATGGAAGTATTCTCGGGTATCTGAAGTATGCTATATCTCCGTTAGGTCATAAACGAATCCTTAATGAAAAAAAAGCGACTAAAATGCTTTTTGAACTTGACTTAATTCCTGAACTCATTGATGAAGGGAGTTACGATAAACGACCATATATTATCCTTCAAAATGTCGAAGGCTCAATAGGCAATCTTGAACCTTCGCAGTATCAGGTTGTATTGGATTTGTTTAAAAAACAAAATTCTTTCAAACTAGTTGATCACCCCAGAATTCATAAACTTAGGAGTCAATTAGAATTTTTGGAACTTTGGGAGTTGTGTGAAATACTGGATCAAGCTATAAACCATTCCACCAATCAGTATTATGAGGTTTTCGAGCATGGTGATTTCGCCCCATGGAATCTTATATGGGTCGCAAACGAATTAATGCCTTTCGATTTTGAATATTTCGAAGAACACGGACTTGAACATTTAGACGCATTGAAGTTTCAGTTTCAGGTAAATCACTTACTTCATAATAAGCGGGATAAAAAATTATTAGAATCTATTCGAAATGAGGTTGGCATACCTGAATTTAACTCTATTTTTTCTGTTTTTTTGATAAAAGAAATTTTGATGAAAGTAGAGGTTGATGAACCATATGGAATGGAGATGTCATTATTGAATCTTTTGTCATATAAAAATATTTCAACAATCGAATAGAAGAAATCATTAACTAGCTAGAAAATTGGAAGACCAATCTGTAAAAAAAGTGCTTTTCATATTGCATTACCCACCGCCAGTACATGGTGCCGCTATGGTGGGTAAATATATAAGGGAAAGTCAAGATATCAATACCACTTTTAAGTGTGATTATATAAACCTTGGTACTTCTGTAAGTGTTGATGACATTGGCAAAGGTGGTTGGTCTAAAGTGAAAAGGTTTTTTCAAATTCTGAAAGAAACTTATAGGTCTCTGAAAAATTTCAGACCTAATTTGGTCTACATCACCCTAACCTCTACAGGAATTGGCTTCTTTAAGGATGCTCTAGTTGTTCTACTAATCAGACTATTTCGTATTCAGATGGTCTATCATTTTCATAATAAAGGTGTTAGTAACAAACAAAATAAATGGGTTTATAATCTTATATACAAGTTTGTTTTCAAAAAATGTAAAGTCATACTACTGGCTCCTCCATTGTATAGTGATATTCAAAAATATATTCCCGAATCTAAGGTGTATTATTGCCCCAATGGTGTACCGGAAATAAGGGGATTCGAAATAAAAGAGCAAAAGCAAAACGGAAAGCCGCAAATATTGTTTCTTTCGAACCTGATTGAATCAAAAGGAGTCCAAACCCTTATAGATGCTTGTAAGGTATTAAAGGATAGAAGTATAGATTTTAGTTGTGTTTTTATTGGGGGTGAAGGAGATATTTCAGAAGGTCAGTTTCAAAGTAGGGTTGAAGAATTGCAATTACAGAATGATATCTTTTATTTAGGAAAAAAGTATGGAAAGGATAAGGATGAAGCATATAGAAATGCCGACATTTTTGCTTTGCCTACACATTATGATAATGAATGCTTTCCTTTGGTTCTCTTAGAGGCCATGCAGTATGGATTGCCAATTGTTTCTACCCCAGAGGGTGCCATAGCAGCAATAGTCGAAGAAGGTCAATCAGGCTTTTTGGTCAAACAAAAAAATTCTGAACAATTGGCAAATAGGCTAGAACAATTGATAGCTAGTCCGACACTAAGATCTGAAATGGGAGTCAAAGGACGAAATTTCTATTTGCAGGAGTTTACTCTTAAAAAGTTCGAGGATAATTTGACTGGAATACTTAAAAGAATTGTTTGATGCCTTAGGTCATCATTTAGTATGGAAATGGTTTATTCAAGAGTTTTTTGCTTGAGTAATACAACATAATGAGAAAATCTAGGTATGGAATTATTCTGTCGTACTAATTGATGCGATTGTCGGTAAAATCTTATACTCTGATGTAGAAACTTTATATTTGAAATTTAAAAATTAATTTTGACAACGCTTTAAAACCTAAAAAGCAAGTACCGAGATGGATGAATTGAAAGATAGCTTTGATTATTTCGAGAAAAAGGATTTGTTCTCACTAACGGATGCTTTTATGAAGTATTTTAGGTATTGGCCATTTTTTTTAGGCATGACCTTGCTTAGTCTTTTTATTGGTTTTCTTTATATGCGTTATGCTTCAGTTACTTTTCTAACTATGGCCAAAATCAAGATTATAGACGATACCAAAGAATTGGATATTGCAAAAGACCCCTCTACCTTATTTTGGTCAGATAGCAAAATCAACATGGACAATGAGATAGAGATTTTAAAATCATACCGTCTTTTAGACCAAGTTGTAAACGACCTAGACTTAGATATTTCATACTATTACAAAGGCACTTTCAAAACCTCGGAAATCTGGAACCAACCTTTTGTTGTTGCTGATCATTTGTTATCTGAGGAAGCTATCGAGCCATTATGGTTTGAAGTTGAATTAAAGGCCGAAGGTTTTCATATTACTGATGATTATGATAGGGAATATTTTGTTGAATATAATAATCTGGGAAGTTCTATGACTGGTTTACCATTCAATATTCGACCATTGGAGGGTATTGTTCTAGAAGAATATGAAGATGTAGTTTATCAAGTAGCTATTCACCCTAAGAAGGAAGCTGTAATGAACCTGACTAATAATCTGCAGGTTCAACCTTCAAACAAGAAAAGTGAAATTCTAACTTTATGGCTCGTAGGAGAGAGCGGGCAACGTTCGGAAGATATTTTGAATAAAACTATTGAAAAATTTAATGAAGATGGTATTCGAGATAGACAGTTAATTTCAAAACGAACCTTGGACTTTTTAGATGAACGTTTTCTATACCTTTCAGGAGAACTAGATTCAATAGAAGCCGGAAAACAAGGTTATAAACAGGCTAATAATCTTTCTTATATTGAAGAAGATGCTACGAGTATCTTAAGGAAAAAATCTGTTGCTGAAGACGAGGTTTTTGATTTGGAGACCCAAATTACCCTATCAAATTTGCTAAAATCGGCACTTGTTAACGAGCAGTCCTATAGCTTACTGCCATCCGATGTTGGTTTAGAAAATAGTAGCATCAATAACTTAGTTTCAGAATTTAATGAGCTTTCTCTTGAAAGAAGTAAACTTATGACAAGTGTTGGAACTAATCATCCAACACTTCAAGATATGAATGCTCAATTAGAAAGTGCCAAACAAAATATTCTTAAGACGTTAAATGTGTTTCGAAGGCAATTGGGCTCATCTTTAAAAAAACTCGATGAACAGAAAGATTTGGCCAATGACATGTTCTCGAGGTTGCCTGAAAAAGAGAAAATGCTGCGATCTATTGAAAGGCAGCAATCAATTAAAGAGAAACTATTTTTGTTATTACTGCAAAAGCGAGAAGAAGCCGCTGTTAATTATGCGATTACGGCACCTTCAATTAAAATAGTTGATTACGGTTTAACGCAAAAAAAACCGGTTTCTCCTAAAAAGCTTATTACCTATCCTATTTGCCTTTTCTTAGGGCTAGCAATACCATTCTTGGTTCTTTATGTTCGATTTACTTTTGACAATAAAATTCATGAACGAAAAGATTTAATTCAGACGAATTCTGAAATTCCAATAATAGGTGAGATACCGTTTTTTGAAAATGACAAACGCTTTCTTGAAGTGAATGACCGCTCAGTTCTTGCTGAATCGTATAGATTATTAAGTGCAAATATTATTTATCATTTGGGAAAAGTATCCGAATATGCTAATGGAAAAGTAATTTTAGTGACATCTTCAGTGAAAGGTGAAGGAAAAACTTTAACCGCACTAAATTTGGCATTTGCGCTTACAAGTTTGAAGAAAAAAATATTGATTGTTGGAGGTGATTTGAGGAATCCGAAACTGCAGACATTTTTTGACCAAAGCAGCGAATTAGGTCTGTCACATTATTTGTTGTACCCTGAGATTGATTGGAAAGAACCCATAACTGCTAATGGTTTAAGAAACAAGTATCTCCAGGTTTGCTTTACAGGTAAGGTTCCTCACAATCCATCAGAATTACTTTCAGGAAATGCCTTCGGTACTTTTATTGAAAATGCTAAAAAAGAGTATGATTTTGTTGTCATAGATACGGCCCCCACAATGTTGGTGTCTGATACTTTGTTAATTGCCCCATTTGCAGACATTACTCTTTTTGTAACTAGAGCAAATTATACCAAGAAAAAATTGCTCGAATTCTCTAAAGAGATTTTTGCTCAGAACAAGCTAAGAAATATGGTATATCTATTGAATGGTGTTGGTCATAATGATAAAGAATATAATTATGGATATGAATATGGTTACGGGGAAGTCGAATCTTTCGAAGTTATAAACAAAAAGAACCTCATTTACGGGACTCTTAAGAAATTGTATGTGAAGTATATTTCATTTGGTCGAAAGACTTTTGATAAAATGAAAACCATAATTTTTAGAAAGAATTCATAAAATACGTTTGGCCATTTTTTATCAAAAATTTATATATATACTGCGCTTTTTTTATGAAAATTATAAAAATAAAATAGCCATAAGTACAACCGCCGTTATACTTTTTCTTGGTTTATTCCAATCATGTTCACAAGAAAAAATAGAAGCAACAGTATTTGTGAGAAAGACCTCTTCGGGCTATGAACTTGTGCGTAACGGTAAGATTTTCTTAATCAAAGGCACTTCAGGTAATTCTAATTTTAAAGAGCTAAAGAAAGCAGGTGGAAATACGATACGAATTTATGACACCACCAATTTAGTACAGACTTTAGATGAAGCGGACAAAGCTGGTTTAGCAGTTATTTTGGACATTCCTATACCAAGATATATAGTCCCCGATTCGGTTTATGCTAATAATAGTCAAATGAATCGTCTTTTTGAAGATATAAGGGCGTTCGTCATTAAGTACAAAAATCACCCTGCCTTGCTATATTGGATGTTAGGTAACGAACTGAAAGCACCTGATCTACCTGGTGATGATAATTTCTATGATAATTTTAATAAACTTGTTCGACTGGTTAAAGAAACAGATCATAATCATCCAGTAAGTACTGCAGTGGGAGGTTTTGATAGAAGTAGAATTTTAAGTATTAATCATAAGGTCAATAACCTAGATTTATTAAGCATCAATATTTTTGGGGAGTTAAGTACATTTGGTTCTAGAAAGAAACTGATTTATCCACTATGGCACGGACCTTATGTCTTTAGTGAGTTCGGAGTTAACGGCCCTTGGGAAGCAGAACAAACTTTATGGAATTCTCCAATAGAACAGACAAGTACCAAGAAGGCTGAACAGTATAAAAATAGATATGAAAAGTATATTAAAACTCTAGACGATGGAAGATTCTTAGGGTCGTTGACTTTTTATTGGGGCCATAAGCAAGAAAGAACGCACACTTGGTTCAGTTTTTTTTCGGAGACTGGCAAAAGGACTCAAGCCGTGTTTGAAATGGAAAGCTTATGGAAAAACCAAGAACGAACATTTTTGGGTCCAAGAATTAATTATGTTCTATTGAATGGTAAGGGCGCGCAGGAAAGTATTATTCTCAACTCTAATGAAAAGGTAAATACACAACTATTGCTAGCAGATAATCAATCCTCTTCACAATTTAAAACCCGTTGGGAAATTCGGCCTGAGAATTGGAATTACCTACATTACGGAGAAGAAGCAAAGCCAGCACCGATAAATAATCTCTTTTTAAGCAGTGGTTCAACGAAATCAAGTTTCATTTCACCAATGAAGGAAGGGCCTTATAGGCTTTTTGTATATGTTGAAGATAATAAGGAATTCCATGCAACCGCGAACGTTCCTTTTTATGTCCTAAATCCAAATAATGAATAAAAAAAAGAGGGAGGTTAAAGCACCTACTAGAGTTGAATCAATTACCGTCAAGATTATGATCGTAATTGGACTACTCAGTATTGTCAACTTTTTGTATTTCTTCTATAAGTCTGAATTTAAGGGAAATACACTCTTATATACACTCCTCTCAATCTTGATTTTCTACGGAATCTTGAAGAAAGTATACTTATGGTATCATTATTTCAGTATTTCCATTCCAGAAAAGCCTAAACTGAATAGGGCATTTACGGTAGATGTTTTAACAACATATTTTCCGGGTGAGCCTTATGAAATGACTCTTAAAACTCTAAAAGCTATTCAGAATATTACCTATCCGCATAATACTTATCTATGTGATGAGGCCAATGATCCTTTTCTTAAGCAAGAATGTCGAAAATTGGGAATAATACATGTCACAAGAGACAACAGAGTAGATGCCAAAGCGGGAAATATTAATAACGCCCTAAGATTTGCCAAGGGAGAAATATGTCTGATTTTAGATCCAGACCACATACCAAAGCCTCATCTTCTAAACGAGGTTATACCTTATTTTAAAGATGAAAAGGTCGGGTTTGTTCAAATTGTTCAAGCATACCACAACAAGCATGAGACATTAGTAGCTAGAGGAGCAGCAGAACAGACTTTTCATTTTTATGGCCCCATGATGATGGGAATGAACACTTATGGTACCGTCAATGCGATTGGAGCGAATTGTACTTTTCGAAGATCAGCTCTTGATAGTATTGGAGGACATGCCCCAGGTTTGGCGGAAGATATGCATACAGCTATGCTTATTCATGCAAAGGGCTGGAAGTCGGTTTATGTACCCAAAATTCTAGCAAAGGGTATGGTTCCGGTAGATCTAACATCTTATTATAAGCAACAATTAAAATGGTCAAGGGGCACTTTTGAACTACTATACAAAGTTTACCCCAGAATATTTAGACAACTCACTACTAGACAAAAAATTCATTATGCGCTTTTGCCCTTGCACTATTTGATAGGTTTTATTTACTTAATAAGTTTCTTGATCCCGATTATTTCGTTGTTTATGTCTGAAATGCCATGGACTGGTAATTTTTTATACTTTGTCATAATTAGTATGCCCGTTTATATGAGTTCTCTCATGATTCGAACCTATATTCAGCAATGGGTTATTGATAAACGAGAGAGGGGTTTTCATATTATAGGTGGGCTTTTGCAAATAATTACATGGTGGGTTTATTCGCTGGGAGTAGTTTATACATTTGTCAGAAAAAAGATTCCATATCTTCCAACCCCTAAAAGTGAAAACCAAGAAACTAATCTGACGATCGCTATTCCGAACATAATTATTGGGGCTCTATCGGTAATTGCTATCGTTTATGGCCTAAATAGGGATTTAACCCCCTTTAGTCTTATTATGGCCTTTTTTGCTTTGTTAAACGCTGTATTTATGTTTATGAGTGTTTACGGAGCCTCTAAACTTATGAATAGAAATAGAATATTAAGGACCAATTTAGAAAGCCATACTATTGATTCGCTAAAGAAGATTAAAGAATATATTAGCAATCTTTCCAATATCATTTTTACTAGTATTCGTAAAATAGCTCTCCCAATTTTGATGGCATCCATATTTTTATCCTACTTCTTACTCAATAAAATAGAAGAAAGTGTCTGGGAAGATGTAGAATCATATACTGAAACGAATATGAGTTATATGTATTATGGGATTTTCGAACCATCTGATTCTACGGGTATTTCTGATATTGAACAAATCAGTAAAATCCAGAAAAAAACCAAATTGAATTATCAAATTGTATCAATGTATATTCCTTGGGGAGATTCAGAGAAAAGTCTCATTTCCATGGAGTATCTACAACAAATAAAAACAAGTAGTGCTGTACCAATGATATCTTGGGAACCTTGGACGAGTGACTTCCAAATTAGTGATTCAATTCCTGGACTTAGCGATAATAAAAAGGTTTTTTATCATATTACCGAGGGAACATTTGACAATTATATAAAAAAAATGGCAAGGAGAATTCAAGAGTTTGATGCTCCTGTATTTTTGCGATTTGCACATGAATTTGATAATCCAGGATATCCATGGTCTTTGACAGGTAAAAATACGCCTGAGGAGTTTATAGAAGCTTGGCAATATGTTTATAGAATATTTGAAAATATGCATGTTGAAAATGTTGTATGGGTATGGAATCCCTGGAAGGACAATGCAATTGCAAAATATTATCCGGGTGATGAATTTGTTGATTGGATTGGTATAACCCTGTTAAATTATGGAAAACTAAATTCGGATGGTAAATGGTATGAATTCAAAGAACTTTACCACCCTTTTCATGAAGGGCTAAAGCAACTGCCTTACAAACCTGTTTTGCTTGCGGAATTGGGTTCTTTGAAAATTGGCGGGAATCGAAAAGAATGGTTTCACAATGCCTTTAGTTCAATTGATTCTTTATACCCAGAAATTAATGCAGTAGTTTTCTTTAACTCATCTTTCGATAAAAATATTCCTATCAATAAGCATGAATACTCTTATGAATATTTAGATTGGTCGTTCTCGGACTACAATGCCAGTAACTTTTCTTTCTTCTCGAAGAATGATACTTTTAATGGTGAGAATGTAATGAACGATACCATTATTAAAAACAGTTACGTTCCCAAACAAATAGATCAGAAAATACAAGGAGCAGGTTATGAAAAATATGTAAACTGGATAGAGAATAATTATGTGGCGAAAAAAGGGGAGCTCGAACGTGATTTTCGTTTGATGAAAGAGCTAAACATTAATTTTTTGAAATATAAAGAATCTTCTATTTATGATAAGAATGTTTTGAAATACTCGAAAGAGAATAAACTCGACTTAATATACAGTTTCGATTTATTAAATACGGTAGATTTTGTAAAAGATAAAATATTGCTTGAGGAACTTAAAAATAAAATTATTCAAAGAATCAAAGAATTAAATAATCATGTTCATATAAAGGGTTGGTTACTAAAGGATGATTTCTGGTCTAGACTTAGAAATTGCAATAATTATTTTGTTTTCTTAAAGCAAGAAGAGGCATATTATCAATGGCTCCGTGACTTGGTAAATGAAATTCATCGAGTTGACAGTCAAAGATATGTCATGCAAGAAATTCAACTTTCGCAATTTTCTATTGAAAGGGTACGTAACATGAAATCAAAGGGCATAACAGTCGACGCATATGGATTAAAAGTCGGGGATGATTACTTTTTGAATGAATTTGTGAAGTTTGCGGAGTCGAATAATATACAACATTTTATAAGTAGCATAGATGTACGGAACTATATCAATAACTATAAGGTATTGGCAAATAAGTCAATTTTCATTAAAAATTGGCAGAATGAATGGAGGGTTAAAGATATTACCTTCGACGGAGTTCTTGATTTTAGAGGTAAAAAGAAGTCAGATTTTTTTAAACTTAAAAATATCTGGAATGTACCAAAGCATACCTTTTTAGTGCCTAAAATTAGAATTTTGAAACCTTCTTTAAGGCTTATGCCAGGTGATAAGGTAAGTTATCATGCATTAATTAATCAAGATGGGAAATGGGAGCATACAAATACCAAAAATTTGAAGGATAAATTTGAATGGATGTTTATCAAGTATGATCAAAGTGGCAATGTATTAGCAATAAAACCACTTGGTATTAATTCTAAGATTGATGTTACCATACCAACCGAGTACACTAATTACAATCTTTTACTAACATATACTGAAGCGAACGTTGCAACTTCGGTCATCGAAACTTTAAATACACCTCTATCTGAAGGTCATAAAGCGAACCACTATTAGTTTCTAGATTGTATTTTACAAAGAACCAAAACAATTTTAACCAATAATAAAATGAAGAAAAAAATACATAAAAAAATATGTCTTCTTGGATATGGTTACGCCTCGCTAATAGCTTATCACAAATTATTGGAAAGATATAATGCTAGTGATATTGTTATTTTAAAAAAATCCTCTAGAAATCACTTTTTAACTATACAGCACCATGAAATCGAGTTCAGTCCCCTGCCAATTTTTCCTGTACTTGAATCAGAACTTTACCTAAGCGATTTATTTAAGAATATTCCTAAGCAAAAGCCTATAAGGGTTAGGTATACCGATGTGGCAAATTTTGATTTTAGAGAACATACTATTGGAGAAAACTCTCTTGCCGATTTTATGATTTCAAATGAAAGTATAAATAAGTGGCTTTGTTTAGGTTTAAAACAGTGGAGTGAAAAGATGCTAACCAAGCCATATAAACAAGTACGTTCAAAAATCGAAAGACACTATTTATCTAAAAATAAAGCCACCCGAATCGGTTATATCAATGGACTTTCATTGTTTAATCTGGCCATCCAAAAAATAGAGCCTAATATTATACAGTACAGTGACATTGAAAAAATTGATTACCTTAAAAAAGAAGTAATTACCAATGAAATTATTATAAATTACGATCACCTTATATCTACAATACATTTGCCCGAATTGTTGAGTCTTTGTCAAAAACCTTCTGCCTATAACTTTGAAAGTATTCCTGCCTATTTTTTCTATTATACTTTTGATGGAGAAATGGAAGAAAATGAAGTTGTTTATGATTGTGATTACAATTCTTCAATCTTAAGATGTATTTCGGTCACTGATTCTTTATTACTTGTACAATTGCAAGCACATAAGTATGGAGAGGTCCAAGAAAAGGCAATTCAACTGCGCATAAAAGAAATTGTGCCTGAAATTAAGGAGTTGAAATATTTACGGGATTTATATGCTCCAACGAGTTATCCAACTGAAAATATAGAAGATGAAACTACTTTGGAAAACATCGCTATTCTTAAGGAAAACAATATTCTACCTTTTGGTCGCTTTGGACAATGGGAATATAGTGACTTGCACGAGATAGAATGGTGTTCGTTACCTTGATTTAATTATTAATTGTGGCGGCATACGCTACCATAAATTCATTGCTGCAATAATCCCAAGATCTCGTTTTTGAAGGTTCTTCATAAGGAATCTTTGTTGATACTTCCTCAAATTTCTCAATTCCCTCGGCTAAGTCCAAACTAGTGTTTTCAAATAGTACCCCCCAGTTGTGAGGTTCTAGTTGATCGGCAAAATTAGTTTGAAAAGTAGTCAATATCTTTTTCTTCCTACAAAGGGCGTGTCTTAGCGGTCTTGGATTTCCATCAAAATGGCAAGGATATATAATCGCTGCGGCATAAGAGTATAAAGCTTCTTTTTCTACTTCAGTAACCTCGCCTAAAAAATGAATTCTACTTTTTGAATTATTTTTCCTTAGAAAATTTTCAATATACAGATTTCCGTTATTGTAGTTACGTCCGGAAATTACCAAATCAAACATTTCACTTTTGATACTATATTTTTTAAAACCTTCCAATAAAATATTTAACCCTTTTTGATGGATATCTAGTCGTCCAAAGAAGAGTAAAAATGGTTTTTTCATGACCAAAGGCATAATTTCTTGGGTATTTTTGACGTCTTCGGGATATATTCCAAAAAAACTCTTAAAAGTTGGTGTTGAAATTTGATATTTAATAAGTTCTTTCGCTTCGTAATCTGTGAATACATGAATTTTGCTCGCTCTTCTTAAAATAAAACGACCAAAGCAATTGATGAAGAAAATCTTTTTTAGTTTGCCAATGGATAGGGCTCCCGGTAATAACTGGCCGAAAACTGATACTATATATTTTTTATTAAAGACAATACATAACAGACATGTTAGGAAAATTTTGAAAGAAAAAAAGCCAAAAACATGAACACAGTCTAACTTTTTGAGCGAAACAAGGAGCTGAGGTAGACTTTTGATTTTTTTTACTTTAATACCATCTTTACTCTCCAGTTCTTTGAATAAACGTAAAACATCACGAGGGTAGCCCCCTTCTTTGTCTAAATCAGGGTAAAATAATCCAACCTTCAGAATTTCTTTTTCTCGAAACGCACCCATAATTATTTCAAGAATTTAAAAATGGGGTAAAAAAGTCTAACTAAAGACCCGAAAATGACTGCAAAGACACGTTCTAAAATTGACATTCCAGCTTGCCTTCTCGCAAGATATGCCTCTTTTTTACTTTCTAAAAACCCCATATGAGCACTTATACCATCTAGTCGATAATTGACCAAGGTTTGGTCGATATAGTAAAATCTATCAGGATCCCTTAAAAATGCGGTAAGTATAAATTCGTAATCTGAAAGCGACTTTAGCGTAGTATTGTACAAATGTTCTTTATATTCCCTGGGAGAAATGAACATACTTGGATGGTTGTATGTCATTCCGTAATATTTGAATTTAAAATTTGATGGATTAAATTTTCTGATTTTTTTAGTATCATTATCAACATCAAAACGATTTGAGTGGAATATTGTTTTTTGAGGAAACTCTAGATAGGTATTAACAACAGTTTCTACGGCATTAAGTTCATACCAGTCGTCACTATTGATGATGCCTATTAAAACCCCCTTAGCCATTCCGATACCTTTATTCATTGCATCGTACAACCCTTCATCGGGCTCACTAATCCATTGTGAAATATGGTTGCTATTTTTTTTAATAATAGAAAGTGTAGCGTCAGTGGACTCTCCATCTACGATTATATATTCGATATTTTTATAGCTCTGATTTGCTACACTATCAATGGTCTGTTGTAAATACCGTTCGCCATTATAGACTACGGTTATTATACTAATCAAAGGGTTTTTATCAATCACTTAATAAGGATTTGAAAACTTTAACTATTTGGATATGGTAATTTAAATATGTTTTTCTAAAAACAGCTAAAAGCAGAAAACTAGGTTAATTCTTTTTAAAATATTTCTGCTAAATATAACTTTATTTGATGATTAAAATACCGTTTGGAAATCTTCTTAATAAGCTCGTTCCTCCCCTTTGAATACATTGAAAACTGTTTTGAAAATAATATCAAAATCTAACCATAACGACCATTTTTCAACATAAAAAATGTCCAGTCTTGTTCGGTTTAGAATATCCGCTTTTTCAATAATTTCTCCTCTAAAACCTTTTATTTGAGCAAGACCTGTTATGCCTGGTTTTACAAAATGTCTAACTAGGTATTTGTCTACTGAAACCTCATAGTCTAAAGTATGTAATTCCATATGAGGTCTTGGGCCTACGACACTCATATCTCCCATGAATACATTAAAAAACTGTGGGAGTTCGTCGATACTAGTCTTTCGCATGAATTTACCCATACGGGTAAGACGCATATCATTTTTTGTGGCCATTTTTGTATGAGCATCTGCAGATGAGGTCATAGATCGAAATTTGTAACACCAAAAAGGTTTTCTTTTAAGGCCGTGACGTTTTTGCTTAAAGTATAAAGATCCTGGTGACTCTAATCTGACCAAAATAAAAAGTATAGGTGATAGCCAGGATAGCACGCCGACGATTACAATTGAAGAAAATACGATATCGAAGGTACGCTTTAATATTCTCGCGTATTCTGTATCTAACGGAACGTTTCTTAAATTTAGTACGGGAATATTGTCATAAGATTCAATTGACATTGCCCTAGAAAATATTTGTTTGTTATCGGGAATGACTTTTATTCGAATCAGATTATTATCCGCAAAATTGATAAGATTCTGGAGTTCTTTTTTGTTGAATTTTGAGGCAACACAATAAATCTCGTCGATATCATTTTCAAGGATATATAAGAAGCAGTCTAAGACTTTGCCTAGATAGGTTGGGCTGGTCGAAGGTATATCGTCAAAATAGCCTTTGTAACGATACCCAAGAAAAGGATCATCGAATACATTGCGAATTTTCTTTAGCATCGTGTCTCGTCCGATAACCACAACGTTAACAGAATTCCCCCCTACTTTTCGATACTTACCCCTTGCCCAAAAGAAAATTACCCGATACCAGGTAATACATAGGCATATTAAGGCGAAAATAAGGAGTTGATATTCTAAAGAATCAAAGCTTTGGTTTGTAAAACCAAATAGCGCAAAGTATGCTAGTCCGAAAACAATATATAGTTGAAAGCTCTTGTGAAAATTAGTAGTGAATCGTTCCTTCCTATCTGTGGGGTAGTAATTAATTGCATATGCAATACTTAGCCATGCTACATTGTAGTAGATGTAATTGATTTTATTGAGGTACGTTTCTGGGGTAAGCAACCATAGTATGCCATTAATAATACATAGATGTATCACAATGGAGATTGGAATAACTAAGTCTGATTTTTTAAATTTTTTCATTAACCCAAATGAACAACTCTAATTATTTTACCCTTGTCAATTGTTCCAATTTATTGTACTATAATTCTGAATAAATCATTAAAATACTCTTGTTGGACAATACAACGTATTACTACTAAAAGAGTTCTGCAATAAGATACGATTTTCCAATCTATTCTACTGCAAAATTAGCCGTTATAAGAGGTAGGAAGTACACGGATTGCGGGGGACTACACATATTCAATGTTTGCGTAAAGATAGATTTATGTACAAATATGGGCAACAATTTATGGTGTTTTTCGATGACTGCACCTAGATAAAAACGTTCATTAGATTTAAAGAAAAAAAGAAGCATCAATAAAAAGCAAGGCTAGCCCAATATTCCGAAGATTTTTCTTACTAAAGTAATCCGATAAACTCAAATTCAGGCCGGAACGACCAAAGGATAAAAAATTCGGTAAACGACTTGGCATTACTAGAACAAAGGGTTTTGACTTTTTATTTACTCGAGATAGATCCTTATGTCAAATCTTTGTTCATTTCACGGCACTAACTTTTAAATTATAATCTAATCTCTCTATCCCAATGTTCGTTGAAAAATAAAAAATTGCTTGTTATTCCTTGACCCCCATTGTGGTTTAAAAATAAAACCTCAAATAAATCTACTAAATGCCTCATGTAGCGACAGGTTAAAACCTCCAGAAATCAAAGGTTTTGCATACCTATTTTTACGGTAAAACCGCGTAATTTGTCCTATTATAATGAAAAGCGGTAGTTTGTCGAAAGCAGCTTGAAAAATGCAATTTTCGGGATGTTTGAATAGTTAACTTAAGATAGTTTAACCCTTAAAAAAGTTAATTATGAAAGCAAAAAACCTAGTGTTTGCATTAGCTGTTTTATTCGTTACTGGCATGTTTACATCTTGTTCAGATAACGCTGAAGCAGACGACAATCTTTATGACTCAATTGAAAAAAAAGAAGTTAAAAACGAAGATACCTAAAGGTTTTTGGATAGCGATGGCAATTGTTAGCTTGTCATCGCTTCCTTATTTGCACGAAGCAATTACTACTTTTAATAGCGGTCTACAAGAATGGGTGCCAATCTTCGGCATCGAAATTTTACTAACAGACGGTCAAGGAAAGGTTTTAGGTTTTTCGACCTATAGAATGTTCCTCTACACTATTTTTATTTTTCTCTTCACCGAGTTTGGCTGGTTGGCCTGGCTCTTTGTTTCAAAACGTACATCTTACTATTTTGCCCTTTTCATACCAGTTATAATGGGAGCTTATCAAATCTTCATAATCCTATTTAACTTAAGAAAATCAGGGGCCAACACACCGGAAGTAAAGCTCATCCTTTTGCTCGGTATTAGTCTTATTTCGGTGTTGGCCTATCTTAAGAAAAATAGATTGGATCTCCCCACTTCAATGATATGGTTTGCTATAATTTTAATTAGTACGCTTCCTTATTTACATGACATCATCACTTTAAGAGATGCCTCATTACGTCCCTGGGTTCCTATAATTGGAATAGAAAGCTTGCTCACAAATAGTGATGGGGTAGGAGGGTTTTGGTCCTACAGATCTTTCATTTATTTCCTAATGCTACATCTTTATGCCCATCTGGGTTGGCTGGGAGCTTTCATTTACTACGGTGCAAGAAAAAGGAAACCAAGACCATTTCTTTTAGTACCCGTTATTATTAGTTTGTATTCAGTTATGATAATCCTTTTGAACTGGCAAGAGACAGGCTTTAATAAACCGAATATAAAATTTTATATAACATTAGTACTTAGCGTACTTCTAGCATTCAATTTCTTTTTTAACGATAAAGTAAAAATTCAAAATAAAGTAACTAGAAAAATATAGAAATATGAAGAAAACTGATTCAGAAATGTCTCATCTGAAAAAAGCAATACCATCCGACGGAACAAGATTCGGATTTGTAAATAGACTACAAACAGGTGTTGGAGAATTGTTTCAAAAAGTCAATACATTATTATATCAGGTGGCAGATTCCAAACCTTATCATTTGGACTATAAAGAAGTGGAGGAAAAATACTATGAGCTTGGTTTTGGCGACATTGACGAATTCGCGAGTTCATATGCCTTGGGTTGGGCTATGATGAATGACTTTGTAAATGATAATGTCATTAAACAAGCTGTTTATGAAGAGGTGAGGATTCATTTGTGGCAAAAAAGGGAACAGGGTGAGATTGAGTAAGAATCATATTGGAAAACAAGCTGACCATACTTAAAATTTAAGGTTAACCTGTTCAAAGCCCTATAAAAAATAAAACCCTGATAATTAATTGATTATCAGGGTTTTCTGTACTCGAGATGGGACTTGAACCCATACGGACTAATGTCCATTGGATTTTAAGTCCAACGTGTCTACCAATTCCACCACTCGAGCCTCATCAATGTACTCGCAGTACATGAATAAAAAAACGCTGACTAGCAGCGTTTTTGGAGCGAAAAAAGGGATTCGAACCCTCGACCTCCACCTTGGCAAGGTGATGCTCTACCCCTGAGCTACTTTCGCATGTGGTAATCTTACATTAAAAAGAACGTGCATTACTAATTAATGCGGATGCAAATTTAATACAATTCTATAAAATCCAAAGGAATTTCTTTTAAAAAATAGCAGCTCTAAATTTAGCTTGTTGCCTTTTTGTTTTTAGTCAATAAACGCTTTATTTCATTCAGTTTCATCAGGGCTTCAACTGGGGTAAGGGTATTGATATCTAAATGCGTTATCTCTTCTTTTATCTGTTCTAAAAGTGGGTCATCCAAATTAAAAAAACTCAACTGCATTTCGTTTTGAGCGGCATTTAGGCTATCAGTGAGCTCTTCATTAGAATGGGATTTCTCAAGCTTCTTTAAGATTTTGTTAGCTTTCGCAATTACCGCCTGAGGCATTCCGGCCATTTTTGCTACATGTATTCCAAAGCTATGCTCGCTTCCTCCTTCGGTAAGTTTGCGAAGGAAAAGCACATTATCTTTCAATTCTTTTACAGAAACATTGAAATTCTTAATACGCTCAAAAGTAGAAGTCATTTCATTCAACTCATGATAATGGGTAGCGAAAAGGGTTTTCGCCCGAGCAGGGTGTTCATGTAGATATTCTGAAATCGCCCATGCAATAGAAATACCATCATAGGTGCTTGTGCCACGACCAATTTCATCAAGCAAGACCAAACTTCGCTCAGAGAGATTATTCAAAATAGAAGCAGTCTCGTTCATTTCCACCATAAAGGTAGATTCACCCATAGAGATATTGTCGCTTGCACCAACTCTCGTAAAGATTTTATCAACAAAGCCTATTTGGGCTGACTCAGCAGGTACAAAGCTTCCCATTTGGGCCAGCAATACAATTAGGGCAGTTTGCCGTAAAATAGCGGATTTACCACTCATATTCGGCCCTGTAATCATTATGATTTGCTGATTATCGCGATTCAAAACAACATCATTGGCAATGTACGCTTCCCCCAATGGCAATTGTTGTTCAATTACCGGATGTCTCCCATTTCGAATCTCAATTTCCGTAGAATCATTCAGAATAGGTTCACAATATTTGTTTTCCTTGGCTAGCTGTGTAAATCCACAAAGGCAATCAAGCTGTGCGATTTGATAGGCGTTATTTTGGACTGGAGCAATATATTCTTGCATCCAAACAATCAATTGTGAAAACAACTGGTTTTCAAGACTTAGAATACGCTCTTCCGCACCTAGTATTTTAGCCTCGTATTCTTTTAGTTCTTCGGTAATATACCGCTCTGCATTGACTAAGGTTTGTTTGCGAATCCATTCTTCGGGGACCTTGTCTTTATGCGTATTTCGAACTTCAATGTAATATCCAAAGACATTGTTTGAGGCTATTTTCAATGAGGTAATGCCAGTGCGTTCGGTTTCTCGCTCAAGCATCTTAGCTAGATAGTCTTTCCCTGAAAAAGCCAAAGCTCGTAGCTCATCAAGTTCTTCAGAATACCCATCGGCTATGGTTTTTCCTTTTGGAATTTGCACGGGAGCCTCCTCATTTAGCATCTCCTTTATTTTGTCACGTAATAAATCACAAGGGTGCAATTGGTCAGAAATCAATTGCAAAGCTTCATTATCAGTCTGGGAAGTCATTTGTTTTATAGGAATAATGGCTTCCAAAGAATTCTTCAACTGAACCACTTCTTTCGGGTTAATTTTTCCGGTAGCGACTTTGGAAATCAGTCGTTCCAAATCACCCATCTTTTTTATATGTTGCCGTAATCTTTGAAGGGTATCTTCTTCTTGTGTTAAATGCCCAATAACCTGATGCCTTTTTCGGATTTTCTCCACGTTCTTCAAGGGAAGCGCCAACCATCGTTTCAACAATCGTCCGCCCATAGGCGAAATCGTCTTATCAATAATATCGAGAAGCGTAACCGCATTCAAATTGGTAGAATGGTACAATTCAAGATTGCGGATGGTAAATCGGTCCATCCAAATATATTCCTCTTCCGCAATTCGCTTTAACGAATTGATATGTTGCAATTGGCGATGTTGGGTTTCAGATAGATAATGTAAAACCACTCCAGAGGCAATAGTGCCATTACTCAAATGGTCAACCCCAAAACCTTTGAGAGTTTTGGTTTTGAAATGATTGTTAAGGGTTTCTTGAGTGTAATCTTCCTGAAATACCCAATCTTCCATAAAGAAGGTATGGAACTGATTTCCAAAGACGTCTAAAAAATCCTTCCTATGTGTTTTGGAAACCAATACTTCATTTGGCGCAAAATTCTGAAGTAATTTATCTATTTGCTCTTCAGTACCTTCGGAAGTTAAAAATTCTCCTGTTGAAATATCTACGAATGAAACACCGATTAGTTTTCTTCCAAAATGAACCGCGCAAAGAAAATTATTGGTCTTGGTATCAAGAATGTCATCGTTCATCGCCACACCAGGAGTCACCAATTCAGTTACCCCCCTTTTGACAATGGTCTTGGTCATTTTGGGGTCTTCCAGTTGGTCACATATGGCAACACGCTGACCAGCCTTTACCAATTTTGGTAAATAGGTATTTAAGGAATGGTGTGGAAAACCGGCCAATTCAGTTCTATCGCCCCCATTGTTTCTATGGGTTAAGATGATTCCTAATATCTTAGAAGATTTAACCGCATCTTCACCAAAAGTTTCGTAGAAATCACCCACGCGAAACAGCAATAAGGCATCAGGATATTTCGTCTTGATGGTATTATACTGCTGCATCAAAGGGGTTACCTTCTTTACTTTTACTTTTTTTGCCAATGTGATTGTATTGAAATTTTATCGCATACCTATCGGTAGAAACGAATGTACTATTTTTGCCAAGGAAACCACAGTATTGTTGATAGTATGGGGATAACTTTTGCTATATAAATACAAAGCCTGCCTGCCGGCGAGACAGGTTCAAGCTCAGATAAATTATCTTTTGAATAGCCAATAGCCAATAGCCAAATGAGAAAACTAAAAAACGAAGAATTACCCCGGTTGGATGTTGACGGATTCAAAAACGCCAAGAAGACCCCTATTATAGTTGTTCTCGATAATATTCGAAGTTTGAACAATATCGGTTCCGTATTTCGAACAGCGGATGCTTTTTTAATTGAAAAAATCTATCTCTGCGGAATTACCGCAACTCCTCCTCACAAAGATATTAGAAAGACAGCTTTGGGAGCTACAGAAAGTGTTCATTGGGAGTACAGAGAAAGTACCATTGAATTGATCACCGAATATAATTCAAAAGGATACGAAACAATAGCCATTGAACAGGCTGAAAAGGCCATAATGCTCAACGAACTAAAAGTGGAAACTTCAAAAAAGTATGTTCTGGTTTTCGGTAACGAGGTGAAAGGAGTGGACCAAAGCGTAGTCGATATCTGCTCAAAAGTGGTAGAGATTCCCCAATTCGGCACAAAGCATTCCCTGAATATCTCCGTCAGTGCAGGTGTTGTAATTTGGGATTTTTGGCGAAAGTTGAATGCATAAAAAAAGCCCGATAAAATCGGGCTGGGTATATAGTTTGAGTTAGTTAGTTATGTTTTCGTTGCCGCTAATTAAGGAAATCCATATGTTCTATGCAACATTTTCCTTAAAATTAACTTAAAATGGCAATTGAACCGCGAACTTTAGAATTTTATCGATTAGGGTTTCATAGTCTTCTGGGTTTTGCACAAAATCCATATCCCCTAAGTCAATTACTAAATTGTTTTGCTCCGGGTAACTTTTGATGAATTCGAAATATCCGGAGTTGATTTTCTCAAGGTATTCGGGTTCAATGTTTTGCTCGTAATCCCTTCCACGATTTTTAATGTTTTTCAATAGCCGTTCAGTAGATTGGTATAGATAGACATAAATCTTCGGTTTCTTAACCTCCTTATACATCAAATTGAAAAGCTTTCGATAGAGTGCAAATTCTTCTTTTTGCAAGGTTACTTGGGCAAAAATCAATGATTTATAAATATCGTAATCACTAACCATAAAACTTTTGAAGAGGTCGTACTGCGATGTGTCATCGGTAAATTGCTGGTAACGGTCTGCCAAAAAAGACATTTCCAAAGGGAAAGCATAGCGGCCTTGGTCTTCATAAAATTTTGGTAAAAAAGGGTTGTCCGCAAAACGTTCTAGTACTAGTTTTCCATTGAAATCCTCTGCTATTTTTTTGGCTAGAGTCGTCTTTCCTGCGCCAATATTTCCTTCGATTGCTATAAAATTGGTATGTGCAAAAAGGTCATTTCTATCCTTGAAAAGACGATATGTTTTTTTTTCGAGTGTTCCCTTATCTCTACATTCTTGTAAAAGATTCCGTGAATCTTTGTTTAACACTGGATGATAGAACTGAGGTGCAATATCCGCCAAGGGTCTCAATACAAACTTTCGAAAAGGCAATTCGGGATGCGGTATCACCAGGTTGTCATTAAATATCGTTTCCTTTTCATAATACAGAATATCGATATCTATTTTACGAGGTTCGTAGCCATCCTCTTTTAACCGAATTCTTCCCTGTTGAACCTCGATTTTCAATAGAGCATCGAGTAAGGTTGCCGGAGCTAATTGTGTTTGAATCGTTATGCAGATATTAAAAAAATCCTCGGCTTCAAATCCCCATGCACTGCTTTGGTAAACAGGTGATATGCGTAATACTTCTCCAACAGTCTGATGAATAGCAAAGATGGCATCCTGAATATTATTCAGTTTATCTTCAATATTACTTCCAAGGGAAAGATGTACGGTTTTGGTTGAGCTCATAATAGGGAGTAACAAAGTAAATAAAACAAATTCACTTTCATTATCTTTGAAAGATATTTATAACACACCATTTATGAAGTTTTTACGAAATTTTTTGGCAGCCATCTTAGGCTGTCTTGTTGCTTTTGGCATTGTCTTTTTCATGTTTTTCTTATTTGCTAGTTTATTTGGCAGTGCTGAAGATGGAGTAGCGGTAAAGAAGAATTCAGTTTTAGAGTTGCAACTTCAACTGCCTATAAGTGATTATGTTGGTTCTAATGCCGATGACCCTTTCGGAACGCTTTTTCAAGAGTCTCAAGGGCTAGATGAAATTTTGAATGCTATTGAAGTCGCTAAAAATGATGATGACATCAAAGGAATTAGCATCAATAACAATTTTACGATGGCTGGTTATGCCCAGACCCAAGAAATTCGGAGAGCCTTACAAGACTTTAAGAACAAGGGAAAATTCATCTATACCTTTTCTGATTTCTACATGCAGAAAGACTACTATTTGGCAAGTGTTGCCGATTCCATTTTTATAAATCCTGTTGGGGCCATTGATTTTAAGGGTTTGGCTTCTGAAGTTCTATTTTTTAAAGACCTTCAAGAAAAGACAGGCGTCAAGATGGAGGTTATCAGACACGGAAAATATAAAAGCGCTGTTGAGCCCTTTTTAGAGAATGAAATGAGCGATGCGAACCGAACACAAATCAAGGAGTTGATAAGCTCTTTGTGGAATTCAGTGGTTGAGGAAATTTCGGATGGGCGAAACATTCTTCCGCAAGATTTAAATCGAATTGCTGATACCCTAGGAGGAAGAACTCCAGAGTTAGCAAAAGCATCCGGACTAATAGACGGAATCGTTTTTCACGATCAGTATGAGGCTAAATTGAAGTACGCTGTTGATTCAGTTTTGGATAATGACTTGAACATCATAGCACTTGAGGACTATTTGAAGCGTTCAAATCCGAAAATGAAAAAATCTGGCAAAGATAAAATTGCCGTAATCTACGCTCAAGGCGAAATCATTTATGGAGAGGGCGGGCCACAACAAATTGGGCAAGGTTTAATGAACGAAGCCATAATCAAAGCCAAAGAAGACGATAAGGTCAAAGCTATAGTTTTGAGGGTAGATTCTCCCGGAGGAAGTGCCTTAACTTCCGATATTATTTGGAGGGAAATCGAATTGGCCAAAGAGAAGAAACCAGTTGTGGTTTCTATGGGCAATGTTGCGGCTTCCGGTGGGTATTATATTGCCGCCGGAGCGAATAAGATTTTTGCAGAACCTACAACCATAACAGGTTCGATAGGTGTTTTTGGTACTATTCCCAATATGACCGAGTTGGCAGAAGATATTGGAATCAATGCAGAACAAGTTGGCACCAACGAAAATTCGGTGGATTATTCCCTTTTTGAGCCGATGACCGATACTTTTAGAAATACAGTTCAAGAAGGTATCGAAGATGTGTATGAGACCTTTTTAGACCGTGTTTCCCAAGGTAGGGGAATTACAGTTGCTCAGGCCGATAGTCTAGCGCAAGGTAGAGTATGGAGTGGGGTAGATGCGAAGAACAACGGTTTGGTTGATGAATTAGGGAATCTAAACGATGCTATTGAAGAAGCGGCGAAAATGGCAGAAATAGAGGAATACGGAATCAAGAAATTTCCAAGATATAAGACCGGACTAGAACAGTTTATGGAAGATTTCGGTGGTGCAGGTGCAAAGGCGAAAAAGAGTATTATCGAAGACGAGATTGGTGTGGAGGCGTATACCATTTTAAAGCAAATAAAATCGGTGATGGAACAAAAAGGTCCGCAAGCTAGAATGCCATTTGTATTGGACATCAAGTAATAAAAGAGATTGTCCCCTTGAGGGGACTTTAGGGGTGTTTTACGATGCTTCTTAGTTGCAATGGGTAACAAATGACCGTAAAGGATAAAAAACTTGCTTATAAAACATACCTCTACTTAGGAGCTTTATTTATTACCTCCTTAGTAGTTTCGAACTTGATTTTTCAAAAGTTCTTTTATTGGCAACCTTTTGGGGATGTTACTGTTTTTGGATCTTCCCTCTTTGAAGTTTCTGTGGGTATATTGCCGTATCCGATTACTTTTTTAATTACCGATTTAATCTCTGAAATCTTTGGGAAGAAAAAGGCAAATCAAATAATTGTGGCGGGTATTTTCGCGTCAGTTTTTTCCATTGCTATTGTCTATGTTGCCACTATTGTTCCAGCAACTAGTTGGTCACCGATTCAAGATGAAGTTTTTTTGGAGGTTTTCGGAAAAACTATTTTAGCAGTAGGTGCCTCAATGATAGCGTATTTACTTGCCCAATTTGTTGATGTCCACCTTTACCACTTTTGGAAAAAACTAACTAATGGAAAACACCTTTGGTTAAGGAATAATTTCTCAACATTTTTATCGCAGTTTGTAGATACGTTAACTGTTCTTCTTTTACTTTGTTATTTTCGTGAAATAGAATGGGAGCGTTTCCAAGGTTTATTGGTGGCTGGATTTCTTTTTAAGGTTTTAGTTGCCTTCTTTGACACCCCTTTTCTCTATTTCTTCGTATATCTCCTAAGAAAACGATTTGGTCTTAAAATCGGGGAGGAAATTAACTTGGATATTTAGTCCAATTTTTGAAATATTCTGCTTTCCCGAGAGTTATAGAAATAGGTAAATTTTATATGGATATGGGAAAGAAATTCTTGAAGATTATTGGTATTCTTTTGTTGTTAGTAGTAGGGGTATTAATTGCTGCACCTTTTATTCTAGAAGCGAAGATCGGTGATATCATAAAGAACAATGTCAACAATACTGTCAATGCAACGCTCGACTTTTCAGATGCTAGTCTGAGTCTTGTGCGTAGCTTTCCAGATGCGGAGGTTTCGCTTACTGACATTACTCTATTGAACAAAGCTCCTTTTGAAGGTGATACGTTGTTTGCTGCGAAGCAAGTGGATTTGAAAATGGGCATCCGTCAGCTTTTCAAGAATGAAAATGAATCCATTGCAATTGAAAGCCTATTTATTGACGGTGCAAATCTCAATATTGTAGTGGATGAGTCTGAAAATGCGAACTATGATATTGGTGGAGATTCGGCTACGGAAAGTGAATTGAAGGCAGAAGAATCGACCGGATTTCAGCTTGATATGAAATCCTACGAAATCATAAACTCTAGTATTTCTTATTTGGATAAGTCCTCGGGAATGTCCTTTGAACTTTCCAATCTGCAGCACGAAGGAAAAGGAGACCTCTCTCTTGCTTCTTCCGAATTAGACACGCACACAGAGGCCTTGGTTTCCTTCGAAATGGATAGCACGAATTATCTCAACGAAAACAGAGTGCTTTTAGATGCCGTAATCGGTATAGATTTGGAAGAGCGTAAATATACATTTCTGAAGAATGAAGCGGTCATAAATCAATTGCCTTTGATTTTTGACGGATTTGTGAAAGTGAATGAGGACAATCAAGAAGTGGATATCAGTTTTAAAACACTTTCTTCGGAGTTCAAGAATTTCCTGGCACTGATTCCTCAAGAGTATTCGAAGAACATTGAAAACGTTCAAACTACTGGAGATTTTATAGTCGAAGGTAAATTTGAAGGAATTGTTGATGATTCTTACATCCCAAGGTTTCATATCGGAATCAATTCAGATAATGCTTCATTTAAATATCCTGATTTGCCAAAATCAGTTCGTAATGTGTTCATTGATGTAGATATTGTCAACAAAACGGGCGTTACCGAAGATACCTATGTCGATATCACAAAACTCTCTTTTATGATTGATGAAGATACCTTCAATATGGTTGCCAATATTAATGAGTTGATGGGCAACACCAAAGTCAATGCCCATTTGGATGGAAAAATGAACTTGGCGAATATCGAGCAAGCCTATCCAGTGCCTGCAGATTTAGATTTAAAGGGGATTCTCGATGCAGACATCACAACAGCATTCGATATGGCTTCCGTAGAAAGCCAGCAATATGAGAAAACGGAGACCACTGGAAAGATGAGTCTAAAGGATTTTGAATACAATTCAGAGGAGTTATTGCATCCTGTAAAACTAAAAGCAACAGCTTTGACATTTAACCCGAAAACGGTGACTTTGAATGAACTTGACGGAACTACGGGTAAAACAGATTTCAATGCGACGGGAACCATTAACAATCTCCTCGGTTATATGTTCAATAATGAAAAAGTGGAAGGGGATTTTGATTTGAAGTCCGATACCTTTGCTCTAAGCGATTTTATGACTGCAGATGAAACTTCAGAGACAGATACAAATTCAGAAAGCGATTCGACTACCACTAAAGAAGCAGAACTTAAAATACCCTCTTTTCTGGATGCGAATATCAATGCATCTGCAAATACGGTATTGTATGATGATTTGGTTTTAAAAAATGTGAAGGGAAACCTCAGAATCAAAGATGAGAAGGCGACTTTAAGTAATATGACGACTTCCATTTTCAGTGGAAAAATGGCTTTTGACGGAGAAGTATCCACCAAGGAAGAAACACCAACTTTCAATATGAAATTGGGAATGGACCAATTGCAAATTGGAGAAACTTTCAAGTCTTTGGAGCTGTTTAAAGTATTGGCTCCGGTCGCGGAAATCCTAAAAGGAAAACTTAATTCAGATATTGAATTATCCGGAGCGTTGACTGATAATTTAACACCCGATTTATTGACGCTAAGTGGTGATATGTTAGCCAACATCTTTACCAAGGATTTTGATACGGAATCATCTCCTTTGTTACAATCCCTAGCGGGTCAACTCGATTTTATCGACTTAAAGCAATTGAACCTTGATGATTTAAAAACAAAGCTTTCTTTCAAAGACGGATTGGTAAGTGTAAAGCCTTTTACTCTTAATTATAAAGACATTGCTATCAATATCGATGGTGGGCATTCGTTTGATAGAAAGATGGACTATAAAGCATCAATGGAGGTGCCTGCAAAATATTTGGGAAGCGAAGTAAATAGCCTAATTGCAAAAATTGATGACAGTCAATTGGATAATTTAACCCTACCCGTAGTTGCCAATATTGGAGGGGATTATAATAATCCGAATGTAACTACCGACCTGACTTCGGGAATTAAAACTTTGACTTCTCGCTTGATTGAAATTCAAAAGCAGAAACTCATCAATAAAGGAAAAGATAAAGCCACCGAACTGTTGACTGATGTTTTAGGAGGAAATTCAAAAGAAAAAGATTCCACCAAAACCGAGGACCCAACCAAAGATGCCGTCAAAGATGTTTTAGGCGGAATTTTAGGAGGAAACAAAAAGGATACGACAGCTACAAAAACAGATTCTATTCCAGCAAAGACGGAAGAAGATGTTGTAAAAGAAAAAGCAAAAGATATTTTGGGTGGATTTCTGAACCGGAAGAAAAAGAAAGATACGACGAAGTCTGAGAAGGATTCCATTAATTAGGCTTAAACGCATAGGGCGCAAGGTTTTTCGCAAGGGTCGCAAAGAAATAATAACTCATTGCGACCCTTGCGCTTTCTTTGCACTCCTTGCGTTTAAGTAAAGTTCTATTAATGAATTCCAAGTGCGACATAATACCCTTCACTTCCCCGAACATTAAAAACGGTATCATCTTCAAAGATGAGGTACTGCCCTTTAATCCCTTTTAAAACCCCTTCAAATTCAGGCGTTTTAGACAAATTCAAACTTTTGACTGTCTTAGGGTATTGCAAAACAGGAAATTCCAAATGTGTTTCCCCATTATTGTCTAAAAAATATTCCTGTGCTTCCATTGGAATGTATTGTTTGAGCTTGCTTCGCCATTCCACCAAATTCTCATCTTCAATTGCATTGGTTAGCATCTTGCGCCAGTTGGTCTTATCTCCAATATGGTCTTTCAGGGCTACTTCGGTAATTCCGGCTAAATACCGATTGGGAACTTCAACTATTTCTATAGCCTCATGTGCGCCTTGGTCAATCCATCGTGTCGGGACTTGCGTTTTACGTGTTACGCCAACTTTGATATTGCTAGAGTTTGCCAAATAAACGATATGAGGCTGCAGCTGTACTTTTTTTTCATATTCCAGGTCACGGTCTTCTTTTCCTAAATGGGCGGTGCTTAATTCAGGACGCATAATCCAGTCTCCAGCTGATGGAATCTCAAAAAAACAGCTCTTACAGAAACCCTGACGATAAATAGGTCGGTCGTTGCCACAGTTCAAGCATTGATGCTTGATAAAATTGATTTTCAAGGTCTTGTTCAGTACCTGATTCACATTTAGAAAATCATCCTTAAAAACCATATAATATTGAATCGGACTCGCGATTTCGGTCTGCATTTTTCGTAATACACCTTCGTACTGCATAAAAGTATTTCTTATTTGAAAATGATAACTTTTAAAGCTATTTTTAGCTACACAACGTAATAGCCAAAGATACCCAAAATGCCAATACCTTTATTCAATTCCATTGCTTCATGGTTGCTTAAAAAGCGCTATCATCAGATAGAGCTTTTTTTGAAATACCCAGCCGAGGTACAGGAAGAGGTTTTGGAACAACTGCTGGAAATTGCTGAAGACACAGAGATTGGCAAGCGTCATGATTTTGAGTCCATTGAAAATTATAAAACCTTTCGAGAACGTGTTCCTATCGTTTCTTATGAAGACATAGAGCCGAATATAGAACGAACGCGACGTGGAGAACAAAATGTATTTTGGCCCACGGCAATAAAGTGGTTTGCGAAGAGTAGTGGTACGACGAATGCAAAAAGCAAATTTATTCCGGTAAGTGCGGAAGCTTTGGAAGATTGCCACTACAAATCGGGTAAAGACATGTTGTGTCTGTATTTGAACAATAACGAGAACTCTCAGCTTTTTACCGGTAAAGGCCTTCGTTTGGGTGGTAGTAAACAATTGTACGAAGACAACGGTTCTTCCTTCGGAGACCTTTCTGCGATTTTAATTGATAATATGCCACTTTGGGCAGAATTCAGTAGTACACCTAGTAATAAGGTTTCATTGATGGGAGAGTGGGAGTCCAAGCTCATGGCAATTATAGACGAAAGTACCCGAGAAAATGTTACAAGTTTAGCAGGAGTACCTTCTTGGATGCTTGTTCTTCTAAATAAAGTACTGGATGAAACCGGGAAAGACCATTTATTTCAAGTTTGGGAAAATTTGGAAGTATACTTTCATGGGGGCGTAAGTTTCAACCCATATAAAGAACAGTATCAGAAATTGCTTCCGAGGAAAAGCTTTAAATACTATGAAATTTACAATGCTTCCGAAGGTTTTTTCGCCATCCAAGACCGCAACAATGCCGATGATTTATTGTTGATGTTGGACTATGGAATCTTCTACGAGTTCATTCCCATGGATGTCTTCGGTACTGAAACAGAACAAGCAATTCCTCTTTGGGAAGTGCAAAAAGACATTAACTACGCTATAATTATTACTACAAATGCCGGCTTATGGCGCTATAAGATTGGTGATACGGTTCGGTTTACTTCCACTGATCCTTATCGAATTAAAGTAACTGGTCGTACCAAACACCATATCAATGTATTCGGGGAAGAATTGATTATTGAAAATGCCGAAGAGGCCTTAAAAAGTGTGTGTAGCAAGACCGGTGCAGAAATTAAAGACTATACTGCTGGACCAATTTTTATGGTTGGCAAAGAAAAAGGTGCGCACGAATGGATAATAGAATTCAGAAAACCTCCTGAAAAACTAGATTATTTTACCGAGATATTTGATAACGCATTGAAATCTTTGAATTCTGATTACGAAGCAAAGCGATATAACAATACTACTTTAAATATGCCATCGGTTCATATGGCACGTGAGAATTTGTTTTACGATTGGCTTAAGTCAAAAGACAAGCTCGGTGGGCAACATAAGATCCCAAGGCTTAGTAATAAACGAGATTACCTAGAAGAGCTTTTAAATATGAATTCCTAGCCAATGACTGCTGTATTCAATTTCTTGATGATAGCAGGTTCAGTACAGGGCTTCATCTTCAATGCAGCAACCTTTCTTTCACGTAAGAAGATAGAATCACCTGTTCTTTTTTTAAATCTCTTTGTATTCTTTCTATCACTGAACAATTTACAATCATGGTTAATTGATAAGGGCTTTATAGCTTTTTACTACTACACAATCCCTTTTTACGTGCTTTTGGCGCCGATGTTTCATGCCTTTTTGGTCAATTATCTGGGAATTGAAAAAAAACGAAAACCTTTTTTTAAGCTCACCGCTCTTGTATTTGTTTTGGAGCTGGTTGCAAGAGCAATCATAATATCTCGGATAACAAGTGGAGCTTTAGACCCTCAGTACATTGAACTGTACAATGCCATTGAGGACGCATTAACCTTGGGTTTTTCTATATTCATTTTTTATCATGTTTTGAAAGTCCTTTTTAGATATCAAAAACTATATGCGTCTATCCTAGCCTATGATGATTTAAAATGGATTAAACGCCTAATTCAGTTGGGAGGAATTGTTTTGGTTTTATGGGGAATAGCCGTGCTATTGAACTTTGTGTCAGAAACTATTAAGGCTCCCTATAGTTATTATCCTTTACGTTTAGGGACTTCGATTTTTATTTATTGGATAGGATATCAAGGCTTCTTTAGATTCGTAGTCCTTCAGGACAGAAAAAGCCTAAGGAAGAAGATAAGGGAAGTGAATAAAACTGCCGGAACAGTATCTACTGATAGGGGCATAGACTTCAAAAAAGGGGAGCGGGAAAGTTTGGTCTTTAATGAGATGAATAATTATGTGGTCAATAATCAAAAGTACTTAGATCCTTATTTAAGTTTGGAAAAACTATCCGAAGAATTGGAGATAAGCACAAGTAAGCTTTCCATGTTGATTAACCAGCTCAGTGGAAAAAATTTTTCAGATTACATCAATTCGTTGCGTGTAACTGATGCCAAAAAGTTGTTGGCGAATCCAGATTTTGAAGGGTATACTATTGTTTCCATAGGATTAGAATGTGGATTTAATTCGAAATCTACGTTTTATACCGCGTTTAAGAAATTTACTGGGCAAACTCCTACAACCTATAGAAAGTCTACTTCCAAATAACAGAAAAGGTTGTCCGAATTCCTCTAAATAGGATAATTTCGGACTCCTTTTTTGTTACCTATTCTAGTTTTGAGAAAACTTTAAAACTAAAAATCATGAAAACTTTTTGGATTCTTTTAATGAGCTTAAGCGCATGTCAACTTTTCTCACAAGTATCAATCAAGACTGATAATGTTAAAAATGAAATGAAGGTCAACGCACTTTATTTACCCGGAGGTTACGCAGAATTGTCTTATGAACGAATAATAGGAGATAAATCAGCAATCGGTTTGACCATTGGGGGTTTCATTATAGCTGAAGAATCGAACTATGTTACGGATATTTTGACCTATGATTTTGCTGTTTTACCATATTATAGGTATTATTTAGGTAGAAAACTTGCTGCAGGATTTTTCTTTGAAGCTAATAGTCTGGTTTTTTCTAGGGATTCGTTTGATGAAACGGACAAAGAAACTGGATTAGGCATAGGTTTGGCTGTTGGCGCCAAATTTATGGTCCGAAAGAATTGGAGTTTAGAAATTGTTGCTGGTGGTGGCTGGAATCTGAATGAAGATACAAATACGGATACTGAAGGTTACTTCTCAAATTTTCCTGATGTTTATCCGAGATTGGGGATAACCGTTGGCAAGCGGTTTTAGTTTAGTCCTACAGAAACTATAAAAGTCCTCTGAAAGTTATAAGATCCAATTTTGATATCAATTGCGGAATACATTTCACAATTCAACGGTAAACGTAATAAACACATGGTTCATCGGATAAAACGTACTACGTCGAAGAATTATCCCACCTCAACAAATAAATAAGGAATTCGAACGTTTAATGCTCAAATTAGCTCCATCGCTTAACCGAACAACTAATATAAGCTTATCATTATGGCCGAAAAACTAGTAATATTATCTGATATGTGGGGTGCCAAAAAAGGTCTCTGGATAACTTCTTACCTGGGATATTTGCAACAATATTATGATATAACCTATTACGATATTCAACAACTTTCGAATATTGACGTGAAGGTTCAAACCACTGAAAATGTACATAGGGCTTTTGTTGAAGGAGGTATTGATACGGCTGTTGCACATTTGTTGAAAAAAGAAACAGAGGCGGCTCATTATCTTGGTTTTAGTATAGGTGGTACGATAGCTTGGAAAGCTGGATTGATGGGTCTTCCTATGAAATCACTTTATACGGTTTCTTCCACTCGAATTCGGGCAGAGGAATCGAAACCTGAATGTAAAACAGTTTCTTTATTCGGTGATCAGGATGTGTATCGACCTAAATTAGACTGGCATCAAAAAGTTGGCGTGAAGTCGGACCTTATTACAGGTTTTGGCCATACAATGTATGCAGATGAAAAAATTATTAGTAGGATTTGTTTAGACCTCCTAAATAACGTTACCAAAAAACAAAAAGAAGAAAAAACGATACAAATTAAGATAGCTTAGTTCGAAATCGTTATTTGATAAAAAACTAAAGGCAGTCTCTAAGAGACTGCCTTTAGTTTTTTAATAGTTTCATAAGATAGCTTTTCTTCAGCATAGGGTTTGGTAACCTTAAATTCGGTTTCACCACTGCTGGGCATCTCAAACATGGCATCGGTGAAGATAGCTTCACATAATGACCTAAGTCCTCTTGCTCCTAATTTATATTCTATTGCCTTCTTGACGATGTACTCTAATGCCTGGTCAGTAATGGTAAAAGAAATACCATCCATATGAAACAGTTTTTCATACTGTTTGATAATAGCATTTTTTGGTTCGGTAAGAATCGCACGAAGTGTTTTTTCGTCTAACGGATTCATGTGTGTCAATACAGGAAGCCTTCCTATAATCTCTGGAATTAATCCAAAGTCCTTTAAATCCTTTGGGATAATATATTGTAAAATATTGCTTTCATCTAGGTTTTCATCTGCCTTTGAAGCACTATAACCTACGGCTTGCATATTCAAACGCTTGGTGATGGCTCTTTCGATTCCGTCGAAAGCGCCTCCTGCTATAAATAATATGTTTTCAGTATTAACCTCTATGAATTTTTGATCTGGATGTTTTCTTCCTCCTTTAGGTGGTACATTTACAACTGTACCTTCTAAAAGCTTGAGTAAACCTTGTTGTACACCTTCTCCCGATACATCACGGGTAATAGAAGGGTTATCACTCTTTCGAGCTATTTTATCAATCTCATCAATAAAAACGATGCCACGTTCGGTTTTCTCAAGGTTGTAATCTGCTGCTTGCAACAAACGTGTTAGTATGCTCTCAACATCTTCACCAACATATCCTGCTTCAGTAAGTACGGTAGCATCTACAATGGCTAAGGGAACATTGAGCATTCTGGCAATGGTTTTAGCCATTAAGGTTTTACCCGTACCAGTTTGACCCACCATGATGATATTGCTCTTTTGTATTTCAATATCATCTTCCTTCGCCTTTGGTTGTAACAACCTTTTATAATGATTGTAGACAGCAACCGACATTACTTTCTTGGTACGCTCTTGACCAATAATAAAAGTGTCAAGGAATTCCTTAATTTCCAGAGGTTTCTTTAAAACCAACTCTGAAGATAAGTCGTTGGTTTTTGTTTGTTTGGACTCTTCCGCAACTATGCCATGTGCCTGCTCAATACAGCGGTCACAAATATGGGCATCTAAACCAGCAATCAAAAGATTGGTTTCTGGTTTTTTTCTTCCACAAAATGAGCACTCTAAGTTTTCTTTTGCCATAATAGTCCTATCGTATTATTAGATACTAACGCTGTAATTTGATTTTTGGTTCATCAAATAGGCCTCAGATATAAACAATTTTAGGGTATTCGTCGAAATTAGTCTTTATCTCTTACTAAAATTTCATCAATCATACCATATTTCTTGGCTTCATCAGCTTTCATCCAATAGTCTCTATCACTATCATCATGAACTTTCTCGATTGTCTGACCAGAATGGTCAGCAATAATTGCATAAAGCTCTTCTTTGAGTTTTAAAATCTCACGAGCGGTAATCTCGATATCACTTGCCTGACCTTGGGCACCACCCATAGGTTGGTGAATCATAACGCGAGAGTGAGTAAGTCCACTTCGCTTTCCTTTTTCTCCCGCACATAAGAGTACTGCTCCCATAGATGCGGCCATTCCTGTACAGATAGTTGCTACATCTGGTTTTATGAATTGCATAGTGTCATAAATACCTAATCCGGCATAAACACTTCCACCTGGGGAGTTGATATAAATCTGAATGTCTTTAGAGGCATCCGCGCTTTCAAGAAATAATAATTGTGCTTGTACAATATTCGCTACCTGATCATTAATCCCTGTCCCAAGAAAAATAATACGATCCATCATTAGCCTCGAGAAAACATCCATGGCAATGGCGTTTAATTGACGTTCCTCAATAATATTTGGAGTCATATTCGTAGGATACATGCTACTCATGATTTTATCATAATACATGCTATTGATACCTTGATGATTTATAGCGTAATTTTTGAATTCTTTTCCGTAATCCATTTGCTGTCGTTCAATTTTTTAGATAAAAAAGGTGCCGAAAAGAACATTTTCGGCACCGTAAATATACTTATTATTTTTCGGAAACTTATCCGTAAACCTCCTTAACAAAGTTTTCGTAAGTAACCTCTTTAGTCTTCAAGTTCGCCTTTTCTTTGTAAAGGTTCAAAAGCTTTTGACTCATCAATTGTTCTGATAGTCTTTTAACTTCATCTTGATTGCTCATTACTCGTGCAGCAATAGTATCCAATTCCTCTTCTGCAGGATTTAACTGTCCGTATTGGGCCATTTGCGATTTGATAAACCCTTTCGCAAATTCCTTCAATTCATCAAACTGAATTTGAACATCATTATCCTTAATTACCTTTCCTTCTATAAGTTGGTAGCGGAGTCCCTTTTCTGATTTTTCGTACTCTTCACTTGCCTGCTCCTCGGTTAAAGGATTTTCGCCGGTCATCTGAATCCATTTGGTTAAGAAACCACTTGGTAAATCAAACTTGGTATTTTCAATGAAATATTCGGTGACATCGTTCAATAATTTTTGATCAGACTGCTGCTCGAATTGTTTTTCAGAATCTTCTTTGATTCGTTCTTTCAACTCTTTTTCAGATTTCACTGCATCCGGGCCGAACAATTTGTCAAATAGCTCTTGATTTAGTTCTGCGGGCTCTCTCTCATTGACTTCTTCAATTGTGAAGGAAACTTCAATGTTTAGTTTTTCAGCCTTATCCGCAGAAACGCCTAAAACACTTGTCAAGAAGTTATCCTCTTTAAAAAGTCCTTTAATCTTTAAGCTAACAACATCGCCAACTTTTTTTCCAACAAGGATATCAATCGCCTTTTTACTTTTCAGCATGTTGAACTCTAAAGTTGTTTTGTTGTCTATTTCTTCTTCTTCGTTTTTGAAAGTTCCGGTTACTTCGTCTTTCTTACTGACTTCGGATTTACTAACGAGTTTACCATATTGCTTTTGAATACGTTCGACTTGCTCGTTGACCATTTTTTTATCAGCAACGATTTTATAATGGGTAATTGCCTTTTTTGTTTTCAAAGGAACTTCGAAATTCGGGGCCAAACCCAGTTCGAATTCAAAATCGAAATCTTCCTTATCCCAATCAAAGCCATCTTGTTGTTTCGGAAGGGGGTTTCCAAGAACATCAAGTTTTTCTTCGGTCAAGTATTTATTCAAATTATCTTGGATCAACTTGTTCACTTCGTCAACCAAAACCGCCTTTCCGTATTGTTTCTTGATAAGACCCATTGGAACTTGACCTTTTCTGAAACCGGGAATATTTGCCTGCTTTCTATAATCCTTTAGAATTTTATCAACCTTATCTTGGTAGTCATCCTTAGTCACGGCTACTTTAACTACTGCATTCAAATCGTCAATCTGCTCTTTGGTAATATTCATCTTATACTAGTATTATTGCTTAAATAAATGGGATGCAAAAGTAGTACAAATTCTATATCCTACCAAGTTTTTAAGTTGCTGAAAAACAATCGTTTTCTACTTCTTTTTGTCGCTTTTCAAAATAGAAAACAAAATGGATTGCAGTAAGGATAGAAGCAAGCTAAACACAATTGCCCAAAGCCATCCGTCGACGGTAAAACCATCTACAAAATGATCTGCCAGCTTTATAATTATTGCGTTAATAACCAAAAGGAAAAGCCCGAAGGTCAATATGGTCACGGGTAGTGTAAGAATCACTAAAATAGGTCTTACGATAAAGTTTAAAAGGCTTAATGCAACTGCTACAATTAGAGCAGTGGTATAGGTGTCTACTGAAACATTAGGTAGTACCTTTGATAACACGACCACGGCAAGGGCACTTAAAAGTAGTCTTAGAATAAATTTCATGATTTAGATTTTTTAATGAATATTGACTAACGCAAAAAAGGTACCGAAAAATTACGATACCTTTTAGTAAAACTTTTAGTATTTGAGTGACTACTCTATATATACACCAGTGAAGGCCTCAGGCTCTACTTCAGGTAGAGTAGCTCCATATTTATTTTCTATTTCTTCGAGAAACTTATTGGCCAACAAAGCATAACCACGTGGTGAAGGATGTACTCCGTCAAGTGAAAACCCACCACCAGTACCAAAAGTAGCCGTAACTGTGGTGCCATCATTAAGAGGGAAACCACCTGCTTTCAATTCTTTGAGAAAAGCATTTGCATCAACAAATGCCAAATCAAAAGTCGCAGCTGCCGCAGCTATGGTTTCATTGTACGCTGACAGCGCCTGTGAAACGCTTGCTTGTTCCTCTGGCGTGAGTACCCATTGATCACCAAGTGGAACCCCGACCCCATTTACAGAGGCAGGATTATTTGGATCGGCTAATGTACCTATGAAAGAAAGTCCGACAAGAACCATCAAATCATCTGCCGTGGCCTGACGCATGTTAATCAAAGCTGGATTGAAAGAAGTCAGGTCAGTTAAATCTTCATCAATAATAACTGCGGCATTTGTTGCTCCTTCGCTAAATGATATTGTTCTTCGAGCAACTTCCTCAGCAGAAATCACCCCCAGTTGTTGTAGTTGGGCTAGCCCTCCATTGTAAGCTGCATAGGCGGTATTAACTGCTCCTGCTGTAGCTGCGTCCAGTGGAATTGGATTATGGGGTACTGTTGTAAAATATGGAATGGAAGTGACATCTGGAATATTAGCAATAACCCCTTTTGCACCACCTGCGGTCAAAGTTTGTAAAATACCATTGTACGTCTGGGCAAATACGTTTGGATCAGTTATGTCAGTACCGCCATATGTACTGGGGTCAAAATTACCTTGTTGGTCAACTCCTAATCCTCCAGAGGTAGCGAAACTTAAAATATCGTTATTTCCTATCCAAAGTGAAAAGAAAGTTGGTGCTTGGCCAGCGGCATCACCTAAGACTGTTGCGTTAGGACTTGAGGCCATTCTTGCATAGTATGGGTTTGCAGCTCCAATAGGAACACCGGCTACATTTCCGTAACCAGGAGCTAACAAGTGAAAACTTTTAGCGCCGGGTACACCCATATTGTTGAAAGGTCCGGATAATACAGATGAAATTTCGGTACTTCCAGTCCCACTAACCGGAGTGGGTAGGGGAGAGCCTGAAGCGAAGGACAAAAACAGTCTATTTCCAAGAATTGGTTGTCCACCTAAAGTGGCCCCGCCTAAATTGTCAGCCATAAAAGGTATTGTAAACGCACCTCCACCAACTTGAGCAAAGCTAGAAGCCATCATATTCGGAAAAGAGTTTGTTTGCCCTTCCATAAACAAGGCGTTATCTGAAAAACCTGCCGTTAATGAATTTCCGACAGAAACAAATTTTGAAAAATCAGCTTCGCCACTTGTGAAATTAATGGCCGGTGGCGTGGGTACTTCGAATACTGGGGGTTGAGCATCATCGCTTAGGCAAGAAACGAATAGCAAGCTCGAAAATGCTAGTAATGCAAGGAACTTTTTCATGTTTGATTTTTTGAGTTAAGTCGTGTAAAATCAAAATTAACCAAAATTATCAGACGCGCAATAATTTGGACTAAAAAATTATGCATGCATAATAAATTGATTCTTTTTTTATGAATTTAAAAAAGCAATCGATTTTTCAAAAAATTGTTTTGGATTTTCGGCATGCAGCCAATGTCCGGCGTTTTCGATTGTATCCAATTCCGCATTTGGAAAGTGTATTTTGATTTCAGGTAGATCGGCAGCAACTACATATTCTGACTTGTCACCTTTTAAAAAAAGAGTGGGCCCATCATAATTGGAAATTGCAGATATGTTTTCGCCTATTTCTTCCATTTTAGTGCTCAATACCTCCAAGTTAAATCTAAAGCCAAGTTGTCCCTTCTCTACCCAATACAGATTTTTAAGTAAAAATTGTCGTGTGCCATGCTCGGCAATATGCTTTGCCAACTCTTGGTCGGCCTGACTTCGTGAAGGTATTAACTCAAAATTTAATGCATTTAGACCGTTGATTATTTCGTTATGATGAGGGGGATAGTATTTTGGAGAAATATCGGCTACTACTAACTTTTCTGTTAAATTAGGAAAGTCGCAGGCGAACTGCATTGCTGTCTTTCCGCCCATGGAATGTCCAATAATACTCGCTTTTTCGATTTGGTGATAATCAAGGTAGGTTTTTAAATCAGCCGCCAAAAAATCATAGTTAAAGTCTTCTGAGTGAAAACTCCTTCCATGGTTCCGTTGATCGACGAGGTGTACTTCGAATCCATTTTCCGAGTATTTACTTCCTAGTGTTTTCCAGTTGTCGCTCATCCCAAGAAAACCATGCAAAACTACCAGCGGTTCTCCGGATCCTAAAATCTTTGAATGTAACAAGTCACTCATTTCAATTTGTTGAGATACATATTAATAACGTTGTCCAAACCAAAATAAAGCGATTCACAAATAAGTGCATGACCAATTGAAACTTCCAATAAATGCGGAATACTATCTTTGAAGTATTTAATATTGTCCAAGCTCAAGTCATGGCCGGCATTAATACCTAAACCCAAAGAGTTTGCAACTATAGCTGCTCGGATAAATGGAGATATTCCCTCTTCCTTTTTATTTTCATCAAATGCCTTCGCATAACTTTCTGTATAAAGTTCTATTCGGTCAGTACCGATTTCCGAAGCACCTTCAACCATTTTGGTATTTGCATCTACGAAGATTGAAGTACGAATTCCGTTTTCCTTGAATGTTTTGATAACATCCTTGAGAAAGTCTTTGTGAGCAATAGTATCCCATCCGGCATTTGAAGTAATGGCGTCAATGGCGTCAGGAACCAAGGTTACCTGTGTTGGTTTCGTCTCCAGAACCAAATCAATAAACTTAGGGTTGGGATTACCTTCTATGTTGTACTCGGTGGTAACTACCTTCGTTAAATCCCTAGCATCTTGATATCGAATATGTCTTTCATCGGGCCTAGGATGAATGGTAATGCCTTCGGCACCAAATCTTTCGATATCTGCGGCAACCTTTAAAAGATTAGGTACGTTCCCGCCACGGGCATTACGCAGAGTGGCAATTTTGTTAATATTCACGCTTAAGTGTGTCATAAATTCGATGTCTTTCTAAGAGGTGGTAAAAATACAAATTAGGCACACCTTTTGATATTATTAATTAGTATTTTGCGTTATATTTTAACCTATGAAGATCCACGACCACATATTGCCCAATATTCCGATTTTCAAAGTTGGAGATTCCCTTGAAAAAGTAGTTCAGTTTTTCAAAGACCATACTTATTCACATGTTGCTGTTGTTGAAAAGGATAGATTTTTAGGTGTATTGAGTGAAGATGACCTTGAAAATTTTAAAATAGAAGACAAAATAGAGGATTATCGATATAACTTGGAAACCTTTTTCGTTCGGCGTGATACGAATTGGCTTGATGTATTGGAGATGTTTTCTAGAAATGAGGCAAATTTGCTGCCTATTTTGGGTGCCAGTGAAACGGTAATCGGCTATTATGACCTGACGGATTTTATGGGTGTTTTCATAGATACCCCTTTCTTTACAGAACCTGGCGGTATATTAGTGGTCTCAAAAGGAATAAAAGATTACTCATTTAGTGAAATTGCGCAGATTGTTGAAAGCAATAATGCTAGGTTTATAGGAGGATTTATAACCGAGATGCAAAACGATGTTGTACAGGTTACTATAAAGGTAGGTACAACCAACTTCAATGAGATTACCCAAACGTTTCGACGTTACAACTACAATATTCTTTTTGGAAACCATGATGATCAATTCCTTGAAGATTTAAAGCAACGCTCTGATTATTTGGATAAATATCTAAATGTATAAGGAATGAAAGTTGCCATTTACGGTCAAACCTATCAAGACAATGCCATAGCTTATGTGGTTGAACTTATAGACGAGCTACAAAAGGTTGACGCTGAAATAGCAATTGAGAAAAATTTCCTCGAACTTTTATCCGAAAACTACGATACGGATTCATATGCAAGGTTTACTGATTCTTCGGGGCTCGACTCATCTTTCGATATGTTTGTGAGTTTTGGTGGTGATGGTACTATTTTAAGAGCCACTACTTATGTTCAAGATAAAGGTATTCCCATTGTTGGGGTGAATACAGGAAGGTTAGGTTTCCTCTCCACCTTCAAAAAAGAAGATGTTCGAAAAGTAGTTCAAGAATTTGTTCAGGGGGCATATACAGTTGTAGAAAGAAGTTTAGTAGAGGTAACAAAAGATTCGGGCATTCCTGAATTTAGTGAACTTAATTTTGCTTTTAATGAAGTCACCGTGAGTAGAAAAGATACCACGTCGATGATTACCGTTGAAACCTTTCTTAATGATGAGTACTTGACCTCATATTGGGCTGACGGACTTATCATTTCTACACCTACCGGTTCAACAGGGTATTCACTTAGCTGTGGAGGTCCCGTAATTGTTCCAACGGCGAAGTCTCTTGTTCTGACCCCTATTGCTCCACATAACTTAAATGCAAGGCCCCTCGTTATTTCAGACGAAACAGAGATACGGTTAAAAGTATCAGGTAGAGAGGAAAATCATTTGGTTTCATTAGATTCCAGAATTGCATCCGTGGCCAATGGAACAGAACTTAGAATTCGAAAAGCACCATTTACCATTAAAATGATTGAGTATACTTCAGAAAGCTTTTTAAAAACGCTTCGCAATAAATTGCTTTGGGGCGAAGACAGGCGTAATTGAACATCCCAGAAACAATAAAAACTCCTAAACGCTGTTTATCAAGTGAGAACAGTAGTATGGCAAATGAACTAGTCCTAGCTATTGCAATTGTTGTATTTGCAAACTTTTATAACCTATGAGGAGTTGTCTCTTTTGTATCCTTTTTTTTATTTGGATGGGCCTGAGTGCCCAAACCTATGAAATCGGCGTGTTTGGCGGTGGAACCAATAATATTGGAGATGTAGGCAGAACTAATTTTATATTACCCTCTAATTTTGCCGTAGGAGGATTGTTTAAGTGGAATAAAAGTAAACGGTATGCTTGGCGTGGTAGTGTTATTTATGGAAAGTTTACAGCTGACGATTCAAAATCAAGTATCTCTTCGAGACAACAAAGAGGTTATGTGGTAGGAAATTCGATTTTAGAAGCTTCTGCCGGATTAGAATTCAACTTCGTAGAATACAACTTACATAAATTAGGCCCAGCTTTTACTCCTTATTTATATACCGGATTGACCTATTTTCGATACGATTACAATTACTTCGACGCCGGAAGGTTGCAAGATGGGCTAAATCAAAGAGATGGTTCTCTTGCTATTCCTATGACAGTGGGTTTTAAATACCGTATAAGCGAGCTTTTTATTTTGGGAGCTGAAATCGGTGCGCGTTACACGTTTACTGATAATTTAGATGCGAGCAATCCCACTAAATCAACCGTTGCGCAGCAAATCAATCCCGCTTTCGGAAATATCTTCAGCGATGATTGGTACGTTTTTTCTGGCATAACTTTCACATATACCTTCGGCAGAAAGCCTTGTATGGATTGTTTTGAGTAATTTCTTCGTAATCATTGCAATTCCGTGACGTCTTGTCCAAAATGTCTGCTTATATTTGCACCGCTTTTTAGCAGAGAGTAAATTTGAAGTTAATCCCTTGATTTAACGCATAGTCTCAAAATAATGCCTCAGAAACTTTCTAGTTTCTTTTGGAATTTGTTTTTTTTGAATTTTGGAATTTATTCTAAATGAACACAATCGCAGACATAACTGAAAAAAACCTACCGCGTCATATTGCCATAATTATGGATGGCAATGGAAGATGGGCAAAGCAAAAAGGAAAATTCCGTGTATTTGGGCATGAAAATGGTGTAAAAACGGTTCGGACAACTGTTGAGAACTGTGTGAAGCTTAAAATAGAATATCTTACGCTCTATACATTTTCAACAGAAAACTGGAAAAGACCCAAGCTTGAGGTTGATACACTAATGCGTCTTCTAGTTTCTTCCCTTAAGAAAGAACTTAAAACTTTCATAAAAAATGATGTTCGGTTGAACACTATTGGTGATATCGATTCCTTACCAGATAAGGCACGAAAAGAGTTGATAGAGGTAATGGAAAAAACAAGAAAAAACGCGGGAATGACGCTTACGCTGGCACTTAGCTATGGTGCCCGCGAAGAGCTTAAAAATGCTGTAAAACAGATAAGTACCAAAGTTAAAAATAATATAATTTCTATTGAAAGTATTGATGAAACGATTATTAATAACCATCTTTACACGCATGATTTGCCCGATGTAGATTTGCTAATACGAACGAGCGGAGAACATAGAATCAGCAATTTTTTACTTTGGCAAATAGCATACGCCGAATTATATTTTATAGACGTATTTTGGCCCGATTTTAGCGAAGAACATTTAGTACAGGCCATTCAAAACTACCAGAACAGAGAAAGACGATTTGGAAAAACTAGCGAACAACTCAACTAGCGGTATGAAAAAATTCATATCCCTTGAATTCTTATTTACACTCCTACTACTTTTTACCTTGATTAATTTGAGCGCTCAAGAAGGCGCTTCGTATGAGAATGGTAAAAAATATATTCTCGGTGGTCTTGAAGTCACCGGACTTCAAAGTTATAACGAGCAAACTGTAAAGACATATACGGGTTTACGTGTTGGACAGCCTATAACGGTGCCTGGAGATCAGATAAGTGCGGTTATCAATAAGTTATGGAGTTTAGAGCTCTTTACGAATATCGACTTCTTTATTACGAATGTTGAAGGAGAGAAAATCTTTTTAGAGCTGGTAATCAACGAAAGGCCAACCTTGTCTAAGGTAACGGTATACGGGGTGAAGAAGCGAAAAGTAGATGAAATCCTTAAGGATACCGACCTTAAAAAAGGAAAGAAAATAACTGAAAGTTTAATCGCGAATACCAAAAACTACCTTCAGAACAAGTACAAGAAGCAGGGCTATTTAAATGCAAAGGTGAATATTGCGACGGCTAAAGATACGGTTGATACCAATACTCGCTCTATGGTAGTCAATGTTAAAAAGGGAGATAAGGTAAAAATCAATGATATTGTATTTGAAGGCAACGAAAAGTTGCCGGCTAAGAAACTTCGTAAAGCCTTAAAGAAAACGAAGAAAAGACAGTTTGGTCGTTTTTGGAAAAAGTCCAAGTATATTCAAGATGACTATGACAATGACCTCGACCTACTTGTGGATAAATATGCAGAAAATGGATACAGAGACGCAAGAGTTTTGTCCGATACTATAGTAAACGTCGATGAAAACAATATTGATATCAAGATCAAAGTCGAGGAAGGTAATAAGTACTATTTTGGTGATATTGATTTCGTTGGTAATAGTGTTTATACGGATCGGCAGCTGAATAGCTTTTTAAGAATAAAAAAAGGTTCTACCTATAATGGTGTTTTACTTCGAAAAAGAATTGCCGATGATTCAAAACCAGACGCAGAGGATATTACAAGCGCTTATCAGAACAACGGGTATCTCTTTTCAAGTATTAATCCGGTTGAGGTTTCTGCGGAGAATGACACCATAAATTTCGAGATACGAATTATTGAAGGCAAAGAGACATTCTTAGACCATGTTACGGTAACTGGTAATGAAAAAACAAACGATCACGTAATTTTTAGAGAACTCCGTACCCGGCCAGGTCAGAAGTATAACAAGTCTGATATCATTCGTAGTATTCGAGAGCTAGGTCAATTGGGTTATTTTGATGCTGAGCAGATTAAGCCGGATATTCAGAACCCAAATCCAAATGAAGGTACCGTAGATTTGGCCTATAGCTTGGTTGAATCTGGTTCAAGTCAGATTGAATTACAAGGTGGTTATGGCGGTGGCGGATTTATTGGAACGCTAGGTCTTTCATTTAGTAACTTCTCTATTGGTAATATCTTAAAGGGTGAGGCATACAAGCCAGTGCCCATGGGTGATGGGCAAACCTTTGCTTTGAGACTTCAAGCAAGTAGAACCTTTAGGGTCTACAGTCTTAATTTCTCTGAACCTTGGTTAGGGGGTAAAAAGCCCGTACGATTTAACCTATCGGTGTCTAGAACACAGCAATTTGGTGTTACTAGAGATAATCGCGGTAGATTTCAACCGAATAAAGAGCAACAGTTTTCTATAACTGGAGCAACTCTCGGTCTAGCAAAGCGAGTACAATGGCCAGATGATTTTTTTACCATTTCTCACTCTTTGGGTTATCAGCTTTATGATTTTAGGAACTATAATATTGGCCTATTCAATTTTGGTAATGGCAAATCAAATTCGATTGCCTATACCTTGGGTATTTCTAGGAATGCAACTTCTGGTGGGCGAATTTTCCCAAGAGGAGGGTCGAATTTTGAGATAACGGCCAAGTTTACACCTCCCTATTCCCTTTTTAGTGACAAGGATTTTGAGTCACTCAGAGACCGAAGTGAAGAGCTTAATATTAAAAGATCGACTTTACAACAAGGCGAAACCTTATCAGCTGAAGAATCTGCTGAACTTGAAAATTCAGATCAAGAGCGATTTCGATGGTTGGAATATTATAAGTTAAAATTCAAAGGAGATTGGTATACCACTTTAGTCGGTAGTGCTGATAAATCACTTGTTTTAAGAACAAATGTAGAGTTCGGGTTTTTAGGAAACTATAATAATGATGTAGGTGATGTCCCTTTTGAACGATTTTTTGTGGGTGGTGATGGTCTAGGTAATTTTACCTTAGACGGTCGAGATATCATTCAATTAAGAGGGTATGAAAACCAATCACTTACCCCAGTTGATGAATTAACCGGTCAGCAGGAGGGTGGTTTGATATACAATAAATTCTCCGTAGAACTTAGATATCCGCTAACTTTAAAACCTTCAGCATCCATCTACGGACTAGCTTTTTTAGAAGGAGGTAACGCTTTCAACAATTTTCAGGAGTTTAATCCGTTTCAGATTAAACGATCGGCTGGAGTGGGGATCCGTATTTTCATGCCTGCATTTGGGTTATTGGGGATAGATTTTGGTTATGGGTTTGATGAGGACTTAAGACCACAATCTATTGGCAATGGGCCGAGTGGCTGGCAAACACACTTCATTATCGGCCAACAGTTTTGATTTAATAGCTTCGTATCAAAATCTAAAGCGCTCATTTATAAAGTTTTAGTATTTTTGGCACGATATTTTCTATAGGATAAAACGAAATCAAAAATGAAAGCAAAAACACAAGTTCTTATTGTACTGATAGCTGTACTTTTTTCTTCGTACACCTTTGCCCAAAGAGGAGTTCGAATAGCTTATGTAGATATGGAATATATCTTGGAGAACGTAGAAGAGTATCGTGATGCAACGGCACAATTGGAAACGAAAGTGCAAAAATGGAAAGGAGAAATCGAGCAAAAGCAAAATTCGGTTGAGCAAATGAAAAAAGATCTCATGGCTGAAAAAGTTTTGTTGACCGATGAGTTGATTTCAGAGCGGGAAGAGGAAATTCAGATTCTTGAAAAAGAAATGTTTGATTATCAACAAGATCGTTTTGGTCCACAGGGAGATTTGGTTTTACAAAAACGACAATTGATACAACCAATACAAGATCAAGTTTTCAATGAAGTACAGAAAATAGGAACGAATAAAAAATATGATTTTATTTTCGATAAATCAGCGGATGTCGTAATGTTGTATTCCCAGAAAAGACACGATATTAGTGACCAGATTTTGAGAGGTATAGCACGAACTAGAAAGGTGAGTGCTCCTAAGAAAAAGGCACCTCGGAAAAGTCGGTTTGAAGATGAGGAAGAGCCAGTTGAGGAAATGAGCGATGAGTTGAAGGCTCGAAAGGAGCAGGCGGAGAAAGCGGCCGACGCAAGAAATAAGACGGCTGATGAAAAGAGAGCTGAGCAGCTGAAGTTGAGGGAAGAAAGAAAGAAGGCATATGAAGAAAGAAGAAAGAAATTACTAGAAGAGCGCGAAGCAAAGAAGAAGGCGAAGCAAGAGGAACGAAAAAAAGATACTGAAGACAATTCAGAAAACGGATAAATATTATTTTCACTAACATAAATTAACACTCAAATTTTAAAATTAAACTCATGAAACATTTAAAAAAGATTGCTGTAGCACTAGTTTTGTTCATCGCGGCATCAAGTTTTGTAAACGCCCAGAGCAAGGTAGCTCACATTGACGTTCAGAAATTATTAGCTGACATGCCAGCAATGAAAGCTGCTGAATCTGAATTAAAGAAACTCTCTGAAACGTATCAAGCAGATATTCAAGCTTCGATGACAGAATTGCAGAATAAGTACACATTGTATAAAAATGAAGCTGGAGCAAAAACTGAAGAGGAGAACCAGAAAAGAGCTTTAGAACTTCAAGGTTTTGAAAAAAGTATCGGTGAGGCGCAACAAGCTGCGCAACAGGAGATTCAAAAGAAGCAAGCCGAGTTATTTGCACCTATTTCTGAAAGAGCCAAAGCAGCCATTGATAAAGTTGCAGCCGCTCAAGGTTTTGACTACGTATTAGACGCTCAACAACCTGGAGGACTCATAGTATTTAAAGGAAAAGATTTACTTCCAGAAGTAAAACAAGAGCTAGGTTTTTAGGAAGTTTAATTAGATATACTTTAAGAACGTCTCGCAACTTGTGGGACGTTTTTGTTTAAAAGAGTTTTCTCTTTATGTTTTTCCAGCGTAGATTCCTAATGAACTTTCCTTGTTCTTCGTTTACTAAAAATGGTTCCTTTTCTTTTCTTGCAGTATAGTATCCTTCGAAGTTATCAATAAAGCGTTTCCACTTTTTGACTTTCCAAGCCATTTTTGCAGAAGCAATAAAGGTAATCCAAAAGCCATAGCGCATGGCGTACATGGCCTTTCCTTGAAGCAATTTTGCTTTTTCATTATAAGAGTGACCAGTTGGTCTTAGGTGTTTGGCGTGCAGACTATCATCGGTAAAGATTTCGAAGTCGTTGTACTGTGCTAAAAGCTCATCAATAGTATCCCATCCCATTGCTGCTTTAAGTCCATCTATGGCTTTAAAACATGTCTTAGAATAGGCTTTAAATGCCCCGCGAACATGGTTTTTGTTCATTGGGTGATTCAATTTCCATCTACCTTCTGCATCTTTCTCATATATAAACCCTCCGGCGATACCCACTTTAGGGTTTCCAGTGAAAATATAAGCGATACGTTCGAAGTAATTATCGGGTAGAATGATATCAGCATCAAGCTTTACCATAAAATCATAATTATCATCCAAAATAGCTAAACCTTTGTTAAATGCATTTACGACCTTGCTACCGGGCATGTGAATTTCGGAAGAGGCCGTATTCAATTTTGAGAAAATAGGACTTAACGTTGTGAACTCATTTATGATGGTTTCCGTTCCATCTGAAGAATTATCGTTTACGACAATTACCTTTTGCGGCCTTAAACTTTGTCTTAGAATAGAATTTAGCGTGTCGGCCAAAAAGGCTTCTTCGTTATGCGCGGGAATGATTATATAATATTTCATATTACAAGCACCAAATTATAAATAACAAATTCCAAATGCTACTTCCAAGAATATACATTGGAATTTGGGATTTTAATCTTGGAATTACTTACGCTCAGCATAAACGATGTAATACCTAGGTGTAAAACTTCGGAGTAAAGGGCGTATTCCAATTTTTTTGACTGGGTTAGTCCATTTAGCACTGTCTTTTATCGTCCAACCCGCTTTTTCGAGCAGCCAATCAAATTGCCAATCTTCAAATTCGTGGTAATGTCTATCCCAAGGATCCGTTTTACTTTGGTATGCAGGAGAAAACCATAAGCGCCTAGGAATACTAGCAACCAGTTTATTCGCCTTAATTTCTCTTAATACATTAAAGGGAGCTATGAGGTGTTCAAAAATTTCGAAAGCGGTGACCACTTGAGCGGTTGAATTTTGGACCGAGGAAAATTCTATATCTAAATCTTCTCCTAAGGTATTTTGTACAGAATAACCCTCTCTGGTCATTATTTCGGAAAAGGGATTTGATACACCCAAATCTAAAATAGATTCATCTGTTGATATATGTTTTTGCAGAAAGGAAAGTGTATTTTGAAAACGTTTATTCGGAAAAGTCTTTTCGTACATCTAGAGAATTCAAGGTTTTATGTTCAGGGTTTATAAGTTTACCGAACCTTTACCATGGGACCTTAAACTTTAAACCCTATATACAATGGCGTTTATATTCATACCTGCGCCAACACTTGCAAAGATAACAACATCTCCCTTTTGAATAGATTGATTTTCCAACTTTCCATTACGAACCATATCGAAAAGAGTAGGTATAGTGGCCACCGAACTATTGCCTAATTTCCCAATATTCATTGGCATAATTCCTTCTGGCATTTCCATATCATAAAGACCATAAAATCGTTTTACGATGGCTTCATCCATCTTTTCATTGGCCTGATGTATGAATATTTTCTTTATATCAGCTATTGATACCCCACTATCCTTTAGACAATCATCCATGGCTTGGGGAACGTATGTAACCGCAAACTCATAAATTTTTCGACCATACATCTTTATGTACTTTGTATTTTCCTGCCGGTCGGCACGCGTAGCATCCGATGGACTTTTATATGACTTTCCAAAGAATAAAAGAAAAGCCTCATCGTGAGCATAGGTTGCACTTGCGCAAGATAAAATTTGCCCTGCATTTTCTTTTGCTTCTATAATTGTTGCACCAGCACCGTCGGAATAAATCATTGAATCCCGGTCATAGGGGTCCACTATTCGTGAAAGCGTTTCGGCACCAATTACCAAACACTTTTTGGCCATTCCACTTTTGATAAATGCATTGGCCTGATTTACACCTTCAATCCATCCGGGACAGCCGAAAATCAGGTCATATGCGACGCACTTCGGATTCTTGATGCGCAAATGATGTTTTACGCGGGTTGCTAAACTTGGCAAGGTATCTCCCTGAGATTGGCCATAAGCGACATCGCCGAAATTATGTGCAAGAATAATGTAATTTAAGTCCTCTTTGTCAATTCCTGCATCCGCTATAGCTCGCTCGGCTGCAAGAAAGGCTATATCGGAGGTATTCAAGTTTTTGGCTACATAGCGTCGTTCACCTATACCAGTAATGGCTTTAAATTTTTCAATGATTACAGGATTATCGTGTTTAAACGAAGAACCGTCAGAATTTAGAAATTCGTGTTTTTCAAAATCTTGGTTTTCAACCACTGTTTCTGGTATGTAGCTGCCGGTACCTGTGATTGCGATTTGCATGTGACTTATGGTTTTTGGTCGAATAAACATACTCTAAAAATCTAAAAATATTATGCGTGCATAATATTTAATACGACGGTCAACACCACTTTGCTTCCTTTCGAAACATAAAAAAAGCCTTTCTCAAAATAGAAAAAGGCTTGAAAGTACTATTTTTATTGAGCTTACTCTACTTCTGCATACGCTTCAATCGGCGCACAAGTACAAATGAGATTACGGTCGCCATAGGCATCATCTACACGGCGAACCGAGGGCCAAAACTTATTATCTTCGATATAGGATAATGGAAATGCCGCTTTTTGCCTGCTGTATGGAAACTCCCAAGAATCACTAGTTATCATACTCATAGTATGCGGTGCGTTTTTTAAAACGTTATTGGGATTTTCCAATTGCGTTTCATCAATCTCCTCCCGAATGGCTATCATAGCATCGCAGAAACGGTCAATTTCATCAAGGCTTTCACTTTCTGTTGGCTCAATCATCATGGTTCCCGCCACTGGAAATGAAACCGTTGGCGCATGAAAACCATAGTCCATCAGACGCTTTGCAATATCGGTAACTTCAATTCCGTGGGCTTTAAAGGGTCTACAGTCGATAATCATCTCATGTGCTGCACGACCTTGCTCGCCAGTGTAAAGCACATCATATTTGCCTTCCAATCTTTCTTTAATATAATTTGCATTAAGAATGGCAATTTTTGTAGAATCTGTTAATCCGTTTTCACCTAACATCTTGATATATCCGTAAGAAATCAAGCAAGCCAAAGAGCTACCCCAAGGGGCACCCGAAATTGCCGTTATGGCTTGGTCACCACCTGTTTTTACCAAAGGATTTCCAGGTAAAAAAGGTACTAATTGTTCAGCAACGCAAATCGGTCCGACTCCTGGTCCGCCGCCACCGTGTGGAATTGCAAAGGTCTTATGAAGGTTTAAGTGACAAACATCTGCACCAATCATCCCGGGATTTGTGAGTCCTACTTGTGCATTCATATTGGCTCCATCCATATAGACCTGTCCACCATGGTCGTGAATTAGTTTTGTTATATGTCTGATTGATGATTCAAAAACCCCATGTGTTGAAGGGTAAGTGACCATTAACGCAGCCAAATTTTCCGAATGTAGGGTCACTTTTTCTTCTAAGTCAGCGACATCAATATTGCCTCTTTCATCCGTTTTAGTGACAACTACTTTCATTCCCGCCATTACCGCAGACGCAGGGTTAGTACCGTGAGCAGATGCCGGAATAATACAAATATTTCTATCTCCTTCACCTCTTGATTCATGATAAGCGCGAATCACCATCAGACCAGCGTACTCACCTTGTGCACCAGAATTTGGTTGCAGGGAAGTATCTGCAAATCCGGTAATAACCGTGAGATTTTTGGCCAATTCTTTCAACATGATTTGATACCCTTCAGCTTGTTCTATTGGAACAAAAGGATGAATATTGCCCCAATTCGCCATACTAAGGGGTAACATTTCTGAGGCTGCATTCAATTTCATGGTACAGCTTCCCAAAGAAATCATAGAGTGATTGAGAGCTAAATCTTTACGCTCCAATTTTTTGATATAGCGCATCAACTCGGTTTCCGAATGATAGGAATTGAACACTTCATTTTGAAGAAAAGGCGAATCTCTTTGAATAGAGGCCGGGATAGCGGTAATTTTGTCCGCTTCTGCATAGAAATCCTCATTAATGACTTTGGTTTTCAAAATTTTAAAGACTTTAACAATAGCAATAATGTCTTTAAACGAAGTTGCTTCATTTATAGAAATTGAAATTGTCTTGTCATCAATATAATTGAAATTTAATTCAGCTTTTTCTGCAGCTTCACGCACTATTTGGGCATTTTCAACACTAACCTTAATAGTGTCAAAGTATGCTGTGTTATGTTGGGTAATGCTCAGGTTTTGTAGAGCTTCACTCAATATCTTTGTTTTGTTATGGACTTTATCCGCGATGTATTTCAGTCCTTCTGGGCCATGATAAACTGCATACATGCCTGCCATTACCGCTAGCAATACCTGGGCCGTACAGATGTTCGAAGTCGCCTTATCACGTTTGATATGTTGTTCTCTTGTTTGCAGAGCCATTCGCAGGGCCGGTTTACCATCGGTATCCATAGTAACCCCGATGATACGACCTGGGATATTTCTCTTATAAGCCTCCTTTGTTGCAAAAAACGCTGCATGAGGTCCTCCGTAGCCTAACGGAATTCCAAAACGTTGCGTAGTACCTACGACTACATCAACACCAAATTCACCAGGTGCCTTTAAAAGTGCAAGACTCAAAATATCGGCCGCAACCGCAACCTTGATATCATTTTGTTTTGCCTTTGCCGTAAACTCGGCGTAGTCATGTACTTGTCCGTATTTACCCGGGTACTGTAAAATGGCCCCAAAAAAATCATTGGAGAAATCAAATTCTTCATGATTACCATTTACCAACTCGATATTCAAAGGCGTGGCACGTGTTTTTAACAAGGAGAGCGTTTGAGGTAAAATTTCTTCGGAAACAAAGAATTTTAAAACTCCGGTTTTCTTCTGCTCTCGGCTTCGAACATCAAAAAGCATGGTCATTGCTTCCGCGGCTGCAGTGCTCTCATCTAAAAGCGAAGCATTTGCCAATTCCATTCCGGTTAAATCACAAACAACCGTTTGAAAGTTCAATAAGGCTTCCAACCGCCCTTGTGCAATTTCTGCTTGGTAGGGGGTATATGCCGTATACCAACCCGGATTTTCCAAAATATTCCTTTTGATTACTGAAGGGGTCAAACTTTCATGATAGCCTAAACCAATATAAGACTTGAAAACCTTGTTCTTTTTTGATAAGGCTTCAATATGACCTAGAAACTCGTGTTCGCTCATCGGAGTATCAAGTTCCAATGGCTCTTTTAGTCGAATATCTTCAGGAATGGTTTCAACAATCAGTTGTTCCAGATTTTCAACTTCCACCTCTTTTAACATATGTTGAATATTCTCTTCCCTAATGCCAATATGGCGCGATGCAAACACGTCCGTTTTCATAAATGATATACAAATTAGTCGAGCAAAATTAACGATTAATTGACATAAAATCAGCCTATACTCGACGAATGGCATGAAAGTTTTTAACTAAAAAAGAAGGTTATAAACAGTTTGGCTACTTTTGTTTAATGAGGTGGTTAAAACTCATTTTTAACTTTTACTTAGATGCCAGTGTTCACGTTGCCTTTGCAATATATGCGCTACTTCAGGTGACATATCAAACCTTAAACATTCCAAGTGATTACCACCTTTCTATTTTTCTATTTTTCGGATCGATAAGCTGCTACAATTTTATAAAATATGGAGTTGAAGCAGAAAAGTATATTATGGTTGCTGATAAGTACCATAAAGGGATACAGTTTTTAAGTTTTATTACATTAAGCATGGCCCTTTACCATGGGTTTTTTTTAAGTATGAGTACATGGTTAGGTATTCTAGGCTTAGTTCTTCTTACGGGTCTCTATGCAATACCTGTTTTGCCAAATACAAAAAACCTTAGAAGTTGGGGTGGTCTTAAGATATTTGTTGTAGCAATAGTTTGGGCAGGAGCAACGGTTTTGCTACCAATACTTTCCGCTAACCAATACGTGGCATGGGACGTTGGTATTGAAATCTTTCAACGTTTTATATTGGTACTGGTCCTTTTGGTGCCCTTCGAAATACGAGATTTGATTTATGATAAAGTAGAATTGAAAACTGTACCACAACGTCTTGGAATCACTAACACTAAGATTTTTGGAGGTTTTGCAACGCTACTGTTTTTTTTCAGTACTTTTTTAAAAGATGATTTGAGTAACGAAGAGTTGATTCTAAAGGGAATACTTTTCTTGACTCTCGGATGGGTACTTTTCATAACCAAACGAAATCAGTCCAAGTATTTTTCTTCTTTTTGGGTAGAAGCCATTCCCATTTTTTGGTATGGTATGGCCATTTTGCTAAAAGGCTATTTCAATGTTTCCCCTGAAGTTGCTCTTTCATTTTAAGTTTTTCCGCTTCTGAAAGACTTTGAAGGTTCGCCTTTTGGCAAAGCGTCGTGAATTCTGTGTTCTTTTTTGTAAATGCAGAACAGGTTTTACACATAAAAAGGTGATAGCGGAGCTTCAGTTTTTCCATAAAGGAAGCCTCATCATATTGAGTCTTATTGCAAATTATAGCAGCTTTTTCACAAGAAATCATAGTATTAGAACCAATTTTCATTAAGGCAACCCATCAGGGCAGTTCTTGACCGATGTATCATTACCCATAGGTTTGACGGATTTATTCCGAGTTCATTACAAATATCTTCAGTACTTATTCCTTGAATAGTTTTCATCTTGAAAACCAAGGCCTGTTTTTTTGGTAATTTAGAGATGCATTCTTGAATTGCCATGCCTAATTCTTCATTCTCAATAGGGCTGTTTTCTAACTTGCTAAAGGGATCTGCTACTTGTTCCTCCAACCAATCACCTTCAGAATCGCTACTTGAGCTGTAATTCATACGAACTTCCGCTTTGCCCTTGTTGGAATTGATTTTTCTGTAATGGTCGATGACTTTACGCTTTAAAATGGCAATCAACCATGTACGTTCGGCGGCATCTCCTTTATAGTTTTTTGCTGATTTAAGTCCTGCAAAGAAAGTTTCTTGTACCAAATCTTTTGCGATTTCAGCATCGCTAACGCGAGCTACCGCAAAATTGAACAGGTAGTCAGCGTACTGCTCTACCCAGTTATCAGGATTTAGTTGATGTGGAGCCATTTTTTTTGAATCGCTTTCAAAAGTAACGGAATTTGATTTAATTACCTCAAAATTTTCTTGTGTCTGTGTGAATTTTAATGCTGCCATATATTTTATCTTTGATTAAACTTCTTCTTTATGCGAAATACAATATTCCTTTCACTATTATTCTTGTTTTCAATGGGCTGTGCCCAAAGTAAGTCAAAACCTATCACAGAATTTTCACAAAACGATACCAAAACCGGGATATTGGTTGATGTGAGAACCCCAGAAGAGTATGCTACTGGTCATATTGATAATGCATTGAATATCAATTGGTACGATTCAGATTTTGCAAAACAGCTGGAATCCATAAGTAAAGACGAAACGATTTATGTGTATTGTAAAAAGGGAGGCCGCAGTGCAAAGGCTGCGCATCTTTTGGATTCACTGGGTTATAAGAATGTCATTGATTTGGAAGGAGGTTATGATGCCTATCGCAACAGGTAGCAATTTATTCTTTCCTTTTACCCTTTTTCTCCTCTTCGGTTGAAAAAATCCCTGAAATTGGGGATGGACTCTAGCTACTAAAACTACAACTTTGTACACCAAGTGTTCCTAAACAATCTTTGTCGATAGTGTTTTTAAACAGATTTTTTGAGGTTTAAATGATATTTGGCCATTCATACGAGAATATCACTATTCAAAATTTAGGCCTTGTAGACACTGGGCAAGTATTATGAAGAAATACTGAGATACAATTTTAGTTTGTTATCAAACGTTCGTACATCGAACCTTTTTAACGAAAAACAGAATAGATGGAAAGCAAGAATAAACGAATGCGAGTCGGTGAAGGCAAAATTAGCGGTACCGTTTCTATTTTTCTTGGCGTCCTATCGCTGGCCGGTATCTTATGTTTCAAGTTTCCCGAGCAATTAACTACACCTGAATTTCGAGAGGTATATACTCCGGAATTGGTGGAAAATCTAATGCTGGGAGCTATCATTGCTACCTTCCTTTTTGCTTTGGTAAGTATGCTTTTGGCAAAAAACAAAAAATTAGCTGTTTACGGAGTTGCCTTGGGTACTATGGCCGTTGTACTAGGTGGCTTGACCGTAGAAGGTAGGGCAGTAGAAAAACTGAATTGGAGCCTTGGCTTGGATTGGCTAATACTTGATCTTCTAGTAATGGTCTTGATTTTTGTACCCATTGAACTGGCTTTTCCCAAAAATAAACTACAGACCAAATTTCATGAAGAGTGGCGTACGGATCTGATCTATTTTGGAATAAGTCACCTAGCGATTCAACTTTTTGGTGTACTGACTAAAAAACCTGCCGTCGCTTTTTTCGGTTGGATGAACTTAGAAGGTGTTCATACTTGGGTCAACGATTTACCTTTTGTGGTTGAACTTTTACTGGCATTGGTGGTCACTGATTTGTTTCAATATTGGGCACACCGAATTTTTCATTCACACTATTTTTTATGGCGTTTTCACTCAATTCATCATTCCACAGAAAATATGGATTGGCTTGCGGGTTCACGTACCCATTTTATTGATATTTTCTTTACTCGGAGTATGTCTTATATTCCTTTGTATGTACTTGGCTTTTCTACTTTGACATTTAATGTCTACATCGTTTTTATAGCGATACATGCTGTTTTAATTCATGCCAATACAAATATTAATTTCGGCTTTTTGAAATACATCATTACAACACCTCAATATCACCACTGGCATCATTGTAAAGAACCAGAACATTATGGTAATAACTTTGCTGTGGTCTTCCCTTTTATCGATATGATTTTTGGTACGTATTACCTTCCCGGTAAAGAATGGCCAGAAGGAACGGGCTTGGTAGATGCTTCTTTTCCTAAGGGATTTCTCAAACAATTTGCGTTCCCGTTTGTGAAGAATCCGTTTAAAAATGATTTGTTACCTGAGGAGAAAAGTGAACGATAATATCAAGCGCTGAAAGAGGAACTTATTTCACTGTTTATGGGGATTTGAAAAAGTAGCTCAATGCTTAGTTTTGAACCCTCCACGGTGCAAAAAATGCACCAATAATCATTATGACCAAGAAAAAAACAATATGTAGGTTAATCATTTTGGCGATAGTTTTTGTTTTTTGGTTTGTTTTTTTTACCGAAGTGAAGGTACAAGCTGCAATAGTTGCAGCATTTGGATATGTAATTGGCCAAATAATCATTGTTAGCTGTTCAGCGGCTTTGGTGATTTGGTTTTATAATCGAAAAAGAAATAAACATCATCCTTTTTAAAGTCAATAAAAAATGTTCTGGAAAAAGAAACTGAAGCTACCTGTAACGTCTGAAGACCAAATTTGGGTCGAAGAGTCGCTTTCTTTTTTAATGGATAGTCTGGGTGACGAAAGAGTGCGAAAGGTCAAAACCGTAGAGCCCACCAAGGAATTTTTTGATAGGGATTTTAACAGTTCAGAAGCTGATGCTCAGTTTATTTTGGAGCGTTGCATGGCCTTGATGGATATAGAGAAAGGAAAAATTTCTTTGGAGTTCTATTCAGAGGAAAATCGGTATTTAGATGACGGTACCCTTTTAAGTTCTACTGCGGACATCATGGGAAAGTCTTCAGGAGCTGCTGGAACGTATCAAAAGTCAGGTGGAAAATCACTGATTCGAATAGAGCGTAGTCAATTAAAACACTCAGAAAGTTTGATTGCAACCATAAGTCATGAATTGGCACACGAAAAACTATTGGGCGAGCATCGTATCATTCAAAATGATGAATATCTAACCGACCTTATGGCCATCGTGTTCGGTTTCGGAATTTTTATCGCCAATGCCAAATTTCAGTTTCAATCAGGTATGAACGACGGATTTGGTTGGCAAATGCAAAGTCAAGGGTATTTGCCAGAGCAAGTTAGCGCCTATGCAATGGCATCATTAGCACTCAAGAAAAAAGAAACTAATCAAGAATATAAAAAGTATTTAGATAGCTCGGTCGAGAAATATTTTGAACAAGGTTTGAATTACCTCCAGTCTGATGAAAATACTACAGATGTTACTAGTTTTTGGGGAATAAAGGAACAAGTCGAGGCGAAAACCAAGTTTCAACCTGTTGCGAAGAATGAAGAAGCCAAAGTTTTCGAATCTTCTGAACTAAAGCAATTGCAACAAGAAATGCAGCATGCGTGTTATCAAAATAATATCGAAACTGTAGAAGGTTTGTTACAAAAACGTCTTTCCCCAAATTTCATCGCTATTGGGGGTTCGCCCCTTACTATTGCCGTAAAAAGAGAAAATAAAGAACTTATAGATTGCTTATTGTATTATGGAGCGGACATCAATTTTTCTGACCCTGAAAATATGATGGACGTTTTGCCTTTGATGGCGGCAAGTGAAAACGAGAACGTCGCGATGATGAAATATCTCATTGATCTAGGTGCAGAAGTTAATCGCGTTGGTGGTAACGGAAAAAGCATTTTAGAAGTCGCAGTACTAACCAGAAATACTGAGGTGGTTATAACACTTTTGGATGCCGGGGCTAATATTGATATTAAGTCAGGGTTTTTCTTGAATTTTGATAAAACCCCAATTACTTCAGCGGTTTTGGAAAATGATACTACAATGGTTTCTTTTTTGGTTGAGAAAGGAGCTAAGACCAAACCTATTCGAAAAATCGATAGGCATAAAATACATCCGAAGATGGTGAAGTTTCTAAAAACTAGAAAATATCTGTAATAATGGAAGAAATAAAAATACTGGTATTCGCTTTGGTGTCTTTTTTGTCTACTGAGGATATTCCGATTGGCTCAAAATTGGCAGAAATCGATATCAATGTAAAGACCAAACAAATCAGGTTGCATCAATATGACATTTATAGTTTGGAACAATACAAAGAAAACGCAAAAGCAGGACTCGATACCCTTATGAGAACAAATGATGTTATTCAGGATTTATCGCCCATAAGCATGACTTCAAAGCATATTTATGAAGAAGATGGTAAACTAAATGCCATTCTTTATTTGCAATACCAAGACCTAAAAGATTTACGCAAGATTTCTTTTTATGCAGACGAAGCGGGTAATCTTAGCTATCCATACCTAGAAGACTACCGGTATGACCTTTCAGCTGGAAGAATAGATGGCCGTTACGTTCATTTTGATGCCAACCAAAACGTTCAATTTAGAATGGGTAGAAAGGAATACCTTTTTAAAGGCATGTATAATTTAGCCGGGGAGTGGAAGCAATTGGAGGACAAAAAATTTATGGATATCAGCGAAACGTTTTCCAAAGAAGATTTTGAAAAGCTTAGAAAATTCATTTTTAAAAATGGAGACCGCAAAACTTACAGGAATTTTGATAACGATAATCCGCACTATTCGTTTGAAACTTTTGATGTGTATTTAGGCACGGGTAAACAACCGCTTGCCTTCAATACAAAGAGAATAAGAAATAAGGATTATACCGAATTGGTTATTCACGACCAGCAGTATTATAACGTTTATTTGATTTCTGAAGGCAAACAGAATAAAAGGCATACTAATTTAAAGACTGATAAAGTGTATTGGCACAATCGATCTTTTAACAAAGATGATAAGCTCAAAGAATATTTGTCACAAATACTCGAAGAGATAAACCAATAAAAGCGTAAAACAATTATTTTATTCAAACGTAAAGCCTTTTAAATAGAATGTAAATAATTTTTAAAAGGACGATATTCATTTTAGTTATTTAACTGAATTCAGGGATGTTTTTATAATTCATACGAAGTAATTTCGTTCTAGAAAAGATGCAGTTTTAAACATCGGTAAAACCAAAGTGAAATGCCCCAAAAAAGACCCTCGAAATCAATTCAAATAGTGCTGTTTGTAGTAGGATTAATAGTGATAAATACTTCCTTATTTGCACAGCAAGATACCTTATTCTACAAATCAAACTGGAAAACGACGGTAAAAGATAGCGCCACCTTTTTTAGGCCCCCTGTCAAGAAAGAAGGAAATATATTTAAGGTGCAAGACTACTATATTTCAGGTCAACTTCAAATGAATGCTGCATCTCAAAGCGCTGAAAAAGATATTTGGGAAGGAAAGGTGACTTGGTATAATGAAGATGGAAGCGTTTTTCAGGAAGGCATTTATAAAAACAACCGTTTGGAAGGACAATTTGTTACCTACTTAGGAGAGCAAAAGCTAATCGCACTATATGAGAATGGTCGCTTCAAATCAGGGAAAAGAAATACGATTTTTGGTAATCGACAATTGTACTTTGAGCAAGAAGGCGATACTTTGTTTGAAGTGCTTTACGAAAAGGATATCAAGGGTATTCGTGAAGAACATTACGGCACTAAAGAAAGTTACAGGTTTCTTTCGAAATATTATGATGATAAGGGAAAGTTGATAGGAGAACGAAAACTTTTACCAAATAATTATTACAAAGGAGTCGAGGTTTTTTATTACACAAACCCGATGCGCGTCAAAACAGTTAGCTATCATCCTTTTGGACAGTTATTGATTTCAGATACTTATTATGACAATGGTCAAATACGAGAAAAAGTAGGCAAAGATCCTAATTGGTCTAAAACTTTTTTTGCAAAAAATGGAAAAGAATTGGCAGAAGTAACGTATCAGTTAGATAGAGATCGTTTAAAACCACTTGATGGTACCGAACTATTTTTTGGATATGACAAAGGTGTCAGAACCGATGTTCTTCAAACAGCTCGTAGCTATGCTGACGGAGTAATTACAAAAGATAAACTATATCATGAGAACAGTCAACTTAGTGCAGTAACTGATTATGTGAACGGTTCTAAAGTATTACAAGTAAGCTATAATGAAAATGGTAAAGAAATAGCTCGAATGGTATATGAAAACTATCGACCATTTGATGGTACCGAGATTGCAAAAGGACGCACGAGCACTTATATGGACGGTGAACTTGTAGAAGAAACACTTTTTTACTTGAATAGCGAATTGCCAAAAGTTAAGAAGACTAAAATCTCTGAAACGTATTACGACAAAGGGGGAAATACTTTAGGGATTCTTTTCCTAGAAGATGACAATGGATATCTAAAACCAAAAGATGGAACACGCTACTCCATGGACTATCAAGATGGTGTTGTCAATGGTATTGATGAGTTTAAGAACGGTATTCAAATTAAGAGAACCAGTTTTAGAAAGCGTAAAGTTGGAAAAAATGCTAGCAAAACATTTAAGAAAATAGAAGAATACGATGACAATGGTTATGATAGAATAAAGGAAACCTTCTTTTACAGTAATGGGAAAAAACAAAGTGAAATAGAGTACGTAAAGTATAACAAAACCTTCGGGAAATTCTATAATGAAAAGGAACACTTAATCGGATCCTACGATTACAAAAAGAAAGACGGTATACGCTACGAATTTTTTGGTGATTCTGACAAATTGAAACTTATGGAAGAGGCGAAAGAGGGAGCAACCCAACGTTTGAAGAAATATAGTTACGGAAAGAGCGATGGGTATGGTCATATAAATCCAGTATTGGAGGAAGAACTTGATATAAATTGCTGTGCTACCTATTATGACCTTGAAGGCAAAGTGATTGCGAAGTTGACTTTTAAGGACCAAAAGCCTTGGGAAGGTATTGCTTATGATAATAGTAATAGGACCAAATACACCATAAAAGACGGTATAAAGAATGGATCTTATACCAAGGTAGATTATAACAATCAGAGTGTTTTGGAGAAAGGCCAATTTGTGGATGATAAAAAAGAAGGTGTTTTTAAATACTTTGGTTATCAAGGTAATTTGCAAAAAATCGAAAACTACAAAGCTGACAAGTTAAACGGAAAATCCATCTACTATAGTAAGGAAGGGAAAATCGTATCCGAAATGGATTATCAAGATGGACTCCCTATGAACGGAACTAAAGTTTTGAACGTATATACCACGGAGAAGCAAAGTAAAGAGACCTATAAAGATGGTATGTTACTAGAATCTGTATACTTTGATACAAACGGCAAACGTGTCACCAAATATAAAAGTGCTCAAGAGTCAGAAGTAACAGCTTATTTTAAAAATTCAGATAAAAAACGTCTTGTTTACTCCCTTTCAAATACTTCTTTAGAGGGACCCGTGATTCGTTATGATAAAGACGGAATTGAACAACATCGTGCAGTATTCGAAAAAGGTAAGCTGCAATCCGGAACATTATTAGTATCTCCAAGATATCAGGATAAAAATATATCTTTTATTGAAGTATCTAAAGCATCGGATAAGCTTATGATAAAGTACTTCAATTTTGATAATGAGATTGTATTTAAAGCTGAAGAGAAAGTAATTACTGGGTCAAGAGACGTTTACATAAGTAATTTGAATTTGAACCTTGATTACTTGAATCCTAACGATTTGTATTGATAGACGTTTATTTGAAATATTGCGAACTCCGGTTTTACAGAAGCCCAGCCCTTTCGAGCAAAGCTTCAACCTTAGGTTCTGCTCCTCGAAACCTTTTGTAAAGGACCATTGGTTTTTCCGTACCTCCTTTTGAGAGTACATGCTCCTTGAATTTTGTGGCGACCTCTTTATTGAAGATACCCTTTTCTTTAAAATAAGCAAAAGCATCCGCGTCAAGTACTTCGGCCCATTTGTAACTGTAATATCCTGAGGAATAGCCGCCTTGAAAAATGTGTGCGAAAGCTGTACTCATACAAGTTTCTGGAGTATCAGGATATAAGTTGGTTCCAGCAAAAGCTTTTGTTTCATGTACTTTTACATCCGTAATATTGGTTGGGTCTGCTCCATGCCATGACATATCTAAAAGCCCGAAACTTAGTTGGCGTAATGTAGCCATACCTTCTTGAAAGGTTGCGGATTCTTTTATTTTTTGTACTAGTTCCATAGGAATGACTTCGTCTGTTTCATAGTGTTTGGCAAACAATTCCAAGGCCTCTTTTTCGTAGCACCAGTTCTCCATTACTTGTGACGGTAGTTCTACAAAATCCCAATAAACAGAAGTGCCCGAGAGGCTAGGGTAAGTGGTATTCGCTAACATGCCATGTAAGCCATGTCCGAATTCGTGAAACAAAGTAGTTACCTCATTAAAGGTTAATAGGGAAGGCTTTGTTTTGGTAGAGGGTGTAAAATTACAGACATTCGAAATATGAGGGCGAACGTTTTCGCCATCTTTTTTCCATTGTGATTTGAAGGAAGTCATCCAAGCACCGGCACGTTTTCCGGCCCTAGGATGAAAATCCGCGTAAAAAACGGAAATAAAATTCTTTTCTAAATCGTACACACGATAAGTTTTTACTTCTTTATGGTAAGTATCAATGTCTGATACTTCTTCGAATTGCAATCCGAATAATTTCTCGGCTACTTGAAAAACACCATCGATAACGTTTTCCAGTTTGAAATAAGGTTTTAATTGTTCATCATCTAAACTGAACAATTTCTGTTTTAGTTTTTCGGAGTAATAACTGCCATCCCATTTCTGTAACTGGTCAATACCATCTAAATCTTTGGCGAAGTCTTCCAATTGTTTGAATTCGCGCTCAGCCGCTGGTTTTGCTTTTTCAAGCAATTCATTTAAGAACGAATGGACTTTCTCTGGAGTCTCCGCCATACGTTCTTCCAACACAAAATGGGCATGTGTTTTATAGCCCAGCAAATTGGCACGTTCATGTCTTAGATTGGCTATTTTTAGAACGATTTCTTGATTGTCTAGTTCATCACCTTTGAATGATTTGCTTCCGAAAGCTAGTGATAGTTCTTTGCGTAATTCCCTATTCTCAGCATATTTCATAAAGGGGATGTAGCTGGGGTAATCTAAAGTAAGCATCCAACCTGAATCTTTTCCTTTTGCCTTTGCTAGCTGAGCGGCCGCCTCTTTGGCTCCATCAGGTAATCCTTCTAAATCAGCATCGTTTGTAATATGCTTTTGATATTTATTGGTTTCTGCCAAAACGTTTTCCCCGAATTTCAATTTGAGTTTTGAAGATTCGGCATCGATTTCCCGCAAACGTTGCTTTTTATCCTTGGATAAATTGGCTCCGTTTCGACTGAAACTTTTATAACGTTTATCTAACAACGTATTTTGTTCTACAGAAAGATTTAAAGTGTCTTTTTGCTCGTAAACCGATTTAATCCTTATAAATAATGCCTCATTCAATGTAATATCATTCCCAAATTCAGAAAGTAGAGGAGAAACCTCTTGTGCTATCTTCTGAATTTCCTCATTTGTCTCCGCGGAGTTCAAGTTAAAAAACACACTTGAAATTCTATCCAATTGTTGACCAGAGAATTCCAGAGTCTCAATCGTATTTTCGAAAGTAGGTGCTTCCGAATTTGCGGTAATCGCATTTATTTCAGCACGAGCATCTTCCATAGCCTGTAAAAAAGCTGGTTTGAAATGTTCGTTTTTTATTTTTGAAAAAGGGGCGGTATCAAATGGGGATAAAAGTGGATTCATGTTTTATAAGTTCAAGTTCAAACGTCAAGTACAAGTTGAATAACGCTTAAAATAGATTAAGAAATTAGTTTTACTCACAATCAGAGGTATACTTTGTACTTCTTACTTTGTACTTCGTACTTTTTTAGCTCCCTCAATAACCTTCTGCTTCAAACCTTCTTTGTAAAGAATAATTTTGTCAAGAACGCACTTGTCATTTGAGCCAATAATTTGGGCAGCAAGAATACCGGCATTTTTTGCTCCGTTTAAGGCAACGGTAGCTACGGGAACACCACCTGGCATTTGGAGAATTGATAATACAGAATCCCAACCATCAATAGAGTTACTACTTTTTACAGGAACCCCAATTACGGGTAAAGGAGACAATGAAGCTACCATTCCGGGAAGGTGAGCAGCTCCTCCAGCTCCTGCTATAACAACAGCATAACCATTGGTATGTGCATTTTTACTAAACTCAAAAAGCTTTTCCGGGGTGCGGTGCGCTGATACGATATCAACATCAACTTCGATATCAAAACCTTTTAAAATATCAACAGCTTCCTGCATTACGGGCAGGTCGCTGGTGCTTCCCATTACTACGGCTACTTTACTCATATTATTTGCTGATTACTTTAATCGTTTCCTTTACTTTTTGCGCCACTCTTCTGGCCTCGTCAATATCTTCATCTACAATCGTTACATGCCCCATCTTGCGAAAAGGCCTGGTTTGTTTTTTTCCATAGATATGTGGAGTAACACCATCCATTGCCATGATTTCAGCAATGTTCTCATAAACCACTTCACCTGTGTATCCGTCTGCTCCAACTAGGTTCACCATGATTCCGGCTACCTTACTATCAGTTTTACCCAAAGGTAAATCTAAAATGGCGCGAATATGTTGTTCAAATTGATTCGTATAACTTGCCTCAATACTATAATGCCCACTATTATGAGGTCTCGGTGCTACTTCGTTCACTAGAATTTCATCTTCTTGCGTCTGGAACATTTCCACAGCTAAAATTCCGACATGACCAATTTCCTCTGAAACTTTTAAGGCAATTTCAGTTGCTTTTTGAGCTACAATTTTATCAATACGTGCGGGACAAATTACGTACTCCACTTGATTGGCTTCCGGATGAAATTCCATCTCCACAACAGGATAAGTAACAACTTCTCCACTCACACTGCGAACTACTATAACGGCTAACTCATGTTTGAAAGGAATCATCTTTTCAGCAATACATTCTCCAACTGGTAACTCCTTCAAATCATCAATAGAACGAACCACTTTTACGCCTTGTCCATCATAGCCAAACTGGGCAGCTTTCCATACAAAAGGAAGTTCTAGTCCGCCATTTTCAATTGCATCTTCAATTTCGCTTGCATAAGCAAAACGAGAGAAGTCGGCGGTTGGAACATTGTTATCCGTGTAGAACAGTTTTTGAGTCGCCTTGTTTTGAATGGTACGAAGTGCTTTTGTAGGCGGATATACCTTAATTCCTTCTTCTTCAAGTTTTTCAAGTGCATCGAGATTGATATTCTCTATTTCGATGGTCAAGACATCTACTTGCTTCCCAAAGTTGTAAACTGCATCGAAATCCATTAAACTCCCTAATACAAATTCATCGCAGGCGATTCGGCAAGGGGCTTCTTTTGAAGCTTCTAAAACTTTGGTATGAATATCGAATTTTCTTGTTTCATAAAGAAGCATTTTACCAAGTTGACCTCCGCCTAATATTCCCAATTTAAAATCGGAAGAAAAGTAGTTATTTGAGTTATTTGTCAAAGTCCTTTTTTTTGTTCTCACAAAAATACATTTAAATAGTAAAACCAACGTTATGGCGGTAAAAAAGAGAAATCAAAACGCTATATTTGCGCCTTTATAAATAGAAAGGTGATCAAGCTCCAGGACAAATATTTTAAACCATTTTTAAGTCAAGCTGAAATTCAAATAGCAGTTGAAGATTTAGCGAGAAAAATTTCGGCTGACCATAAAAATGAGACACCAATTTTTATTGGGGTTTTGAATGGGGCTTTTATGTTTGTTGCCGACTTTCTAAAAGCCTATGAATACCCTTGTGAAGTCTCATTTGTGAAGTTGAGCTCGTACCAAGGCTTGACTTCTACCGGTATTGTTGAAACCTTGTTAGACCCACCGGAAAATATTGAAGGCCGAACTGTTATCATTCTTGAGGATATTATTGATACGGGTCGCACCTTAAAAGAATTGGTGCACCTATTCTCAAATACAAATGTCAAGGAGTTCAAGATTGCCACCTTATTTTATAAATCCGAAATTTATAATGGGGAATATAGCATCGACTATGTCGGTATTGAAATACCAAACAAATTTATTGTAGGTTATGGACTCGATTACAATGAGCTAGGCCGAAATTTAAAAGAAGTATACCAACTAAACCAAAAACACATGATTAACCTCGTTTTATTCGGTAAACCTGGAGCAGGAAAGGGCACTCAGGCTGAATTTTTGAAGGAAAAATATAATTTGAAACATATTTCAACTGGAGATCTTTTCCGCTACAATATGAAAAATGATACAGAGTTGGGACAATTGGCCAAGTCATATATAGATAAAGGAGATTTGGTGCCTGATGAGGTTACTATCAAAATGTTGCAGGATGATGTTGAAAAAAACCCTGAAGCAAGTGGGTTTATATTTGACGGTTTTCCAAGAACAACGGCTCAAGCAGAAGCATTGGATCAATTTCTTGCTACTAAAGGAATGAAAATAGATGCTACAATTGCGCTAGAAGCAAATGATGAAGTATTGATTCAACGGCTTCTCGAAAGGGGAAAGGTGAGCGGCAGAACAGACGATCAAGATGAAGATAAGATTAGAAATCGTTTTGATGAATACAATCAGAAGACCGCTCCTTTAAAGGATTACTACGAAGTGCAAGGTAAATTTCATAGTGTTGATGGCATTGGTGAAATCGATGCAATTACCCATCGTTTGGGTAAAGTTATCGAAGAACTTTAAGCCCTCAACCGATATGATAATCTAATTTATATAAAGGCAATAAACCTTTTGTAGTCAAGGAACAAGAATTTTTAGCCCCAAATTATGGCAGAGAAAGTAATACGCCCTAAAGAAGCAATGAAGGGTTGTGCCTTCACTGGTTGTGCCGCTGTTCTCATTTTTGTGGTTCTCTCTATATGCTACCTTATTTATATTTTTTATTTAGATGATTCTTTAGCAACCCCTTGAAATGAACTTTAACCTCCAACCCTTTCTTGATAACGATTTAGTTGAACTTCGACCTTTAAGTCAGTCTGATTTTACAGCATTATATTCCATAGCTTCTGACCCATATATTTGGAAGCAGCATCAAAATAAAGATCGCTATACTCAGAAAAAGTTTACTGAATTTTTCAATGAAGCATTAAATTCAAAAGGTGCTTTGGTAATAATTGATGTACAAACAAAAAATGTCATCGGAAGCTCTAGATTCAAGATTATTGATGAGGATGAGAAGGTTGTCGAAATTGGATGGAGTTTTCTTGGAAGGGCGTATTGGGGAGGCAGGTACAATAGGGCATTTAAGCAATTGATGATCAGCCATGCGATGCAGAATTGTAACCATGTTGTTTTTTATGTGAATTCTAAAAACTATAGATCCCAAAGAGCTATGGAAAAATTAGGTGCTCGGAAAATGACTTCCAAAGAAAAAACTTGGGTATTGAACGAGGATACTGGTATAACCTACGTCATAGATTCCCTATTATAACATTAAAATTCAGTTACCTTTGCCGAAATTTAAATTGCCTAAAATGACTGAAGGGAATTTTGTAGACTATGTAAAAGTTTTTTTGACCTCAGGTAATGGAGGCAAAGGTTCTGTACATCTACATCGTGAAAAGTATATTACCAAAGGTGGACCTGATGGAGGTGATGGTGGTCGTGGAGGCCATGTGATACTTCGGGGCAATCAAAACCTTTGGACATTAGTTACCTTCAAATTCAAAAAACATTTTAAAGCAGGACATGGTGCGCATGGAGCTAAGAGTCGCAGTACTGGAGCAGATGGAGAAGATGTCTATTTAGATGTGCCCTTAGGTACCATATTGAGAGATGCTGAAACGAATAAAATTGTTTTGGAGATTACTGAGCATGGAGAGGAAAAAATTGTGGTTGAAGGTGGTATGGGCGGTCGCGGTAATTGGCATTTTAAATCATCGACGAATCAAACCCCCCGATATGCTCAACCAGGAATGGAAGGCAAAGAAGAGTCTTTTATTTTAGAACTAAAGATTCTGGCAGATGTGGGCTTGGTAGGTTTTCCGAATGCGGGGAAGTCTACACTACTTTCAGTTATCACCTCTGCAAAGCCCAAAATTGCAGACTATGAATTCACTACGCTGAAACCGAATCTAGGAATTGTTCAATATCGCGATTTTCAAAGTTTTGTGATGGCTGATATTCCCGGAATTATCGAGGGTGCGGCTGAGGGTAAAGGGCTCGGTCATTATTTTCTACGTCATATCGAGCGTAATGCGACATTACTATTCTTAATTCCAGCAGATAGTAATGATATTAGTAGAGAATATGAGATCCTTTTAGATGAGCTTCGAAGATATAATCCTGAGTTATTAGACAAAGAGAGACTCGTTGCTATTTCAAAAAGTGATATGCTAGATGATGAATTGATGGAAGAGATGCGTTTGGAGTTGGACAACGATTTGAAAGGAGTGCCCTATATGTTCATATCTTCTGTAGCACAACAAGGTATTCAAGAGTTAAAAGACCGACTCTGGCATATGTTGAACTCCTAAAAACGGTATTTCCCATGATTTTTTTGAATAAATTACACGCTTTGTAAGAATACTTCTTTTGTTAAAAACTTTCGTTTGAGAATTTGTTGAAATTATATAATTTGCTTTTTCAAAACATAAGAATTATTGTGTTTTGTTTCCAAACCAAATTTGAACGAGCTTAAACTGTAATGTTTTAATACATTACTTTTTTTTCAAGTTTTTTAGTGCACTGTGTTCCCCATGACGGAAGTATAACTAGAAAAAATTATAGATGGCAATATGTGCTATGTACTACATTGAGAACCACAAGATTGAAGTGGTAAGTACGCTTTTAGGAAAAGAAAAAATCTTGCTCAATGGTAAAACGGTTTCTGAAAAGAATGCAAACATAGGAACCTCTCACAAGTTCACTATTGGAAAGAACGAATATCGAATCGCTCAACGAGATAAGAATTACCGAAGAAAGGGGAGTATTTTCGAAATTAGAAAAAATGGAATGCCAGTTTCTCTGGTAAATATTCGTCCAAAAACTTCAACTCAGCTACTTGTATTAGTTGTTATAATGGGACTTGCCTTCGGATTTACCTTAGGAATTCTTTTCTATAACTTGTTTTGGCCAGCAATGGAGGTTTAATCTACTTTCTCTTTACCCTCACCACATAAGTAGCCATAATAGTATCATCAACTTTTATGTGCACATCGTACCTTCCTGATTTATCAAAGATGTGTTGTACGATATAATTATTTCCGTTTTGGGTAATTTTAGGTTGAAGGTCTTTGCTGCTTCCACCGGTATTCAATACTAACACTAGATTTTCGGTATCAACTGGTTGAATTGAGGTTAGATGAAAAGATATGGACTCAGTTTTAACTATCTCGGCATGCATTTTTTTTGGTTCAATGGGGAAAATTCCAGCACTAAAAGCCTCTTTATAAACCACAGGACCTTCAATAAAATCGTCCAAAGTTGGAGGATTCTCCAAAAGGGAAGCACTAATTTCAAGGGGGTAATGGGTTCGAATAAACAGCTCAGGTTCCGCTAAAAAGTAGCCATCAAAATAACCCGATTCAAAGCGAGGTCCATCTTCTTCAATAACAATTCTACCAGCCGACCAGGTTGGGTCGCACAGATACCATTTTCCATTGAGTTCAACAGTGTTCCAAGAATGATTTGGGATACTATTTTCATCTAAAATCAAAGTGGCGGTGCGTCCATAACCATTTATGATTTTACAATTAATATCCGCCAGGCTTGCCAATTCACGGATTAAATAAGCATAACCTGTACAAGCCGTTTTTTTGTATTTGAGAAGATTTTCAAAGACCTTGGGCGTGAAACTATTATTCCAAGCAGTTAAAGCTTCTTGATTTTTGGATAGTTTTTTCCGCTTTTTTCGTGTCTTTATGTAGGAGTTATAGTCATTCTCGATATTCGTGCCGACCCATGTGTAAATGGCTCTAAACCTTTCTACATCTGTGGGTAGGTCGGCCGTTAAATTATGAGTCAGTACAGGTAAGTTTTTTAAACTTGCTCCGGAATAATAGGCAGCAATACTATCCGCCTTTGTAAAGTCGATATCTTCGAAGTCGGAACGTTGTCCGTAAACTAGCGTTCCGACTAGGAATAGTGCAATTATAATGAATCTCATTATTTAAAGAGACCTATGAATTTTTTGAAGATGTTCTGTTTAGATCTATAAACACCTTCAACTTCAACAGCTCCCATGAGTGAAATATCAGATAAGTCAAAAGTAATTTTGATGTTCTCATTTGCGAAGGTATCCGCAACAACAGTATACTCCTTTGGATTGTATCCGATATAACTGAAAATTAAAACATCGTCAATATCCAATGCCCTTGGAAATTCAAACTTTCCATCCAAGTCAGTGACGACACCCATTCTAGTTCCCTTTAAGACCACATTTACACCAGCAAGGGGTAGGTTTTCTTCATCGACCACGGTTCCCTTTACGGTATATTGTTCAATCGCGATATCTCCCATAACCACTGTGCGCCCCAAAACGCTTAATTCAGTTTGTGTAGGGGCGTTAATACTTGCTACTTCTTGTGCTTGCAAATTGGAAACAGCACACAAGGAGAGAAGCGAAAAACTCATAATGGCGAGTCCTCTTGACAAGAAACTATTATTTGATTTGCTGGTCATCATCGGTTCATATTTTTTTAGCTGTGAAGGCTTAAAGCGACCACAAGTTTTACCAGAGTTAGTGCTGAAATGAGTTAGGATATCCTCAGATGTCATTGTTGTAAAATCAATGACTTCTTTTTGACAAGAATCACAAAACCCTCCATCTGATGTTGGACTAAAATTTTCAAACTTTTCTGGACATGGTTTTTCTACGGAAATTCGAATGGCATTTTTCATAATCTACAAGTTTTAAAGTTATACCTCTAAACTATGTGCTTACTTCCGCCTAAAAAACCACTAACTAGGCTAATGCCACTTTGAACGAGTCAAGTCACCTTTATAGTTAGTTTGAAATTACAAAATGTAATTACAATTTAGTGAATTCTATCATAAATTATGCGCTTGATTTGTTTTGAAGAAATTTGAAGGCAATTTTTTCACTTATTTTGATTTTCATACCAATTTCCAAATTTTTCTATTTGGTTGCCATTGAGCTCCAACCAAGTTAAAACTTCTTTGTCCTCAGACGACATTTGAATGTAGTAGCTAAAGGCTTCGGTGTGTTTGTCATGAACCAATTTTTTAAAAAAGGGAACATAGAATCTCTTTTGAAAACTACTTTTTGGCTTCTTGTCGTTTAACTCACCTAGAATTGTGAAGAATGATTTTGTATTTTCAAAAAACAGTTCCCCTTGAGATTTGTCTTTATTTTCTTCTAGATTCTTAGAAGCCTCTAATAGGGACATCATCAATTCTGATGCTCCAAAATCCTTATCGTCATTAACATTTACTACGACATCAATATTTTTTTCATCACGACGAGTAACCCCCTTTTTATGAAGACTGTTTAAAAGGTTGAGCGCTTCTTTTGACCGAGGAGAATTTGCTTCTAACATTAAAAAATAATAGAGGGAAAGAACAGTTTTTGAACGCTCTCCTTTTTGATTATTCATATAGGCCAGTAACAGGTGACTACTTGGGTGACTAGGATTAAATTCAATCGCTTTAATTGCATTTGGCTCTGCATTAATAATGTCATTTAGATTATAGTATGTAAGAGCTAAATTGTAGTAAAGAAGGTACTTTTTTGGAAACTTTTTAATTCCTTTCTCATAAGCTCTAATCGCTTTTTTTGGTTTCCCTATGATATCATATGCTGAACCTAAAATGACGTAAGAATAATACGCACTGTTTTTATCGTTTTTGATACTTTTTTCGGCGTTCAAAATGGCATTTTCATAATCTTTCATTTCATAACTAGAAAAAGCGATTTCATAATGAGCTAACCAAGAATCAGGATTGATTTTTAGGGCCTCCTGATATTTTTCAATAGCCTTTTCGTAATTCTTTTCATCATGATATTTCGTTCCTTCATTGACCAAGCTATCAACTTGACTTTGACCTTTCAAAGAGAATCCAACTAGTAAGAAAAAAAAGAACGCTATGTATTTCAAAACAGAGGGTATAATAGTTAGTCTACTCATAACGTATTTTGAAAAGAATTATTCCCCTACTTTCACCCGTATGCCTTCTGAATGGCTACTAAACTCAGGCGCGTACATACTCTGAATGGTGGTAATTCCGTTGCTGAAATCTCCTGCATTGTTGACGCGTAAGTCATATTCGAATACAAAAACTCCTTTTGGTAAGTAGTCAAAGAAGAAATTGGTGCTAGCATCTTTTGTGGCTTCATAGTAGCCCAGCCCGTCTTGCCATTTGTATCTTGAAATGACGTTTATGGGTTCGAAACCAGCTGCTCGCATATCTTTCATATGAACAAATTCCATGGATCGGTCTGCTCGTAGTTCAATACGTACTCTAACCAAATCACCAACTTTTAGATCGGTTTTATTTGTTATTTCAGATATTTCCTCTCCCGTATCTGTATTCTTTTTTAGAAAGAGCTTCTTCTTCAATTTCAATGGGGTTTCCGCAGATGTAATTTTATCCAAATCCTCGAAATATTGCCAGTACAAGGCGCCCCAAGCGATGCCTTTTCCTTTTTTGCTGATTTGTACTTCGGCCATTTCGGGCTTTACTTCTGCTCCGTCCCAAGCGGTTTTATAGTAGCCAGTACCTGCTTCAACTTTTACATTTTCCAGTTTTGAAGGTTCGATTTTTTCGCCTCCCACTAAAACATCAACTGCGTCTGTGACCGATAACCAATCGCTTCCCTGCAAGAGTAAGGCATAAACAGCATCTGAAGTAGCTTTGGTCGTTTTCCATTGGTTGGTCTGCTTGTTCTTCAATAACCAAATTTTAAGGTTATCGATAGTTGTATTATCCTCCGGAGTAATTTCCGAGAACGCTTCAATCAATAAAGACTGTGTTTCAATGGGTGCTTGGTACCAATACCAAGAGCTTGTATTTTCTTTCCAATACATGCCTAATTCTTCCGAGGTAATGCTATTCTCCTTTAAGGCTCTAAGAATTTTATCAGATGTTTTTGCATCGTTCGCTCGGTGCATAATCAAGGCTAACATCCCTTGAGAATACAATCCTTTATTCATCCAATATTTCTGAGTTTGCCCTTTGTAATAAGCCGTTATTTCGTCAACTTTTTTGGAGGTTTTGATGTCCGAAAAGAAGCTACGCATATACAAGTAATGAATCTGAGTATTGCTCAAATGGTCATCATTGATATTTGAAGCATGCCTTTTCGTTAGGTTGTACTCTATGATAAATTCGCTGTCTAAATAGGCAACTGCTCTTTGAATTACGTTCTGCATCTCGACTCCGCTCGATGTGACAGAAAGATGTTTTAGATGGCCCAGACCAGTAATGATATGCTGCGTGATAAAACGGCTATCCGGACCGCCATTAAACCATGGCCAAGCTCCTGAACCTTTTTGGTTCTGCTTCAATTTGTTCAAAGCAGTGGCTTGCTCGTTCTTCATTTTGTTCAAGTTGAACAATAGTGCAATCCGTTTTTTCTGTTCCGTTTCGGATTGTGCATCACGCAACCATGGCGTTTCTTGAATCAAGAGTGACTTCAATTCTTGATTCTTTTCCAAGTTACTTACTAAGGCATCTGTATTTGCCCATTGGTTAAAGACTTCTTGAATTCTCGGATTATTATTTGCAATGTAAGTCGCCAAGGTATTCGCATAGTATTTGGAAAATGTCTGTTCATTACATTCATAGGGATACTCCATTAAATATGGCAGTGCCTGTACCGCATACCAAGCAGGGTTTGAAGTCATTTCCAAAGTCAACTTGTGATGCTTCAAAGTAGTTGACTGAGTTGTTTTCAACTTATCTAAAGTGAAGGTCTTTGTTTGATTGCTTCTCACCCACATGGGTAGCGTTTCGGTAACCAACATGCGATTTGTCAAAACAGGAAGTAGATTCTGTTCACCATCACTAAAATCTCCAGCTTTTGCCGTAACTGTATATTGAATGGCTTGAATATTATCTGGAATTAATAAATCCCAAGAGACTTGCGTGTTACTTAGTGAATCAACCTGAAAGGAAACCTCGCGAATTTTACTTTTATCTTTGTTCGCGTCTGCTATGATCAAGGACTTTAAAAGAATTTCATCGGTAACATCCCTGCCCGTTAGCGCGTCATTCAATTGTAGATTGGCTATACCAGAAAGATTTTTATCTACAAGGTTTGCAATTTTACTGCTAATGAAGATTCTATCTCCTTCTCGTAAAAAACGAGGCGCATTAGGAATCACCATCAATTCTTTCTGTGTTACCGCTTGCATGCTTTGGTATGAACTCTCTAATTTTTTGGTGTGTGCCAATAGTTGCACATTCCATTTCGTTAGGGCTTCAGGAGTGGTGAAATTGAAAGACACATTACCCTCCTTATCAGTTTTTAGTTGTGGAAAGAAAAAAGCATTCTCTTGGAGATTTTTACGTATTTGAACTTCACCTGAAGAGCTTTCTTGTTGTTGTTCTGGTTTCTTTTGTGATTCGGATTTGGTTGATACAATAACTGTATCTTTTTCGTTAACTCCACTTACATCTCCATAAATAGCATCCGCAGCAGATTCTTCCAATTCCATATCTTCCATCATTATTCCTGATGCTAATGGCGATGGAGCTCCTTCCTTTTTCATCATTCGACTGCGTCGAAGACCTCTTCCATAATAACCTCCATAACCAAAGTGTAAACCAAACCAGTTTAAAGAATCAAAGTACAGACTTGTATAGCCATAACTTTGATTGTCTAAAAAGGTGTTGAACGAACCTGTAGAAAAACAGTTATAGGCATTTGCAGTACGTTGGGTATAATAGGTTGGTCTAACTAGCGGATTAAACCCCCAGTAATGTCCTCGAAAAGAATCAAGAGAAGCATCGTACATATTTGCCAAAAGCTCGGCAGTGACTTTATCACCTTTCGGACCTTTGATTTTAAAAGACCAAGTTTCATCGGTTCCGGGTTGTAATTTATCACGGAAAGTGACGGTCTCAATTTCCAGTTGGGAACTAGGGTAGGGCACTTGTATATTTAGACTACTCGCTTGAAAATAATTATATGCTGAAAAACTGTAGGTAAGGGCAAATCCCCCTAAATCATCTGCAGTTACTGGTATGGTAAAAGAATCCGAATTGTTGTTGAGATGAATCAACTTCGTATCAATGACTTTATGGTCTTTTTCTATGTTTACGGTAACGTTGATATCTTCAACGTTTGATAGCAGCGTAACTTTTACTTTATCGCCAATGAAGTAACTATTCTTGTCTGTTTTGATTTCGAATAGACCATTATCTGCCAATTTTTTATCCGAATGGCTAAAGAGCGTCGTTTGAAAGATGTCTTTTACAGGCATTCCAAATTTGTCTTTGCTTTCTAATTCAAGCACGTATTTTCCGGATAGCCATTTTTTGGTATTCCCAAGAGAGATTTCTTTGGCTTTTGACGTATCGAAATTTGTTTGCCAAACGAGCTCGCCTTTTTCCCACTTCGATGGGTCATGCTCATTGTCAAACGCATCATGCGGATAAAGTTTCTTGAACTCACTTTTTGACCATCCTGAATAATCAGGTGCAGGCCAAGTTCTCGGACGATTTACACTTTCAGGCGCCTCTAATTTATACATCCTAACGACTCCTTTCGCGGGAACAAATTGTCCGTTTAGATTGTTAGTTGAAATACTAAGTTTATTTTCTTTGGAATCCTTATCAAACGGATTAGCCATATACATATTCGCCGTCATGGTGTGATAGCCGACAGTTACAAGAGTTGTGGTGCTATGTGTTTCTCCGTTAATATCAGTAACATCGGCAGTCACCTCATAACTAAAGGTGGGCATATTATTTTTATCCACTCCGTTGTCGGGAATAGCCTTAAAATCGATTTCATATTTTCCAGAGGCATCGGTGGAAGTTTCCCCATGTGCAATCTCATGTGGAGAACTACTAAGATTAGGATAATACCAATAGCACCATCTTGGATAATAGACTACTCGTTTTACACGATAGACGACTTTTGCATCGGTAATATTACTTCCCGCGTATGCGGTAGCGTTTCCTTTTACAGTTACACTATCATTGACTTTATAGGTTTCCGTTACAGGTTCAAATGAAGTTGCGAATTTTGGACGTTTGTATTCTTCCACCGAGAAATTCGCATATCCGCTTAAAGCGATTTTATTGGAAAGGACTAGCATTGAAAACTCTCCCGTTAAACCATTGTTCGGTAATATGAATTCCCCAGAAAAAGAGCCATAATCATTGGTTGTGAACTCGGTTGTTTTTAGTACTTGTCCGTTTACATCCTTTAGTTGAACAGAAACAGTTTCATTCTCTAAAATCGAAGAAACGCCATTATTGTTTTCAATAGTAATTCCTTTAAAATATAGAGGCTGCCCGGGCCTGTAGATACTTCTGTCGGTAAATAAGAAACACGAATAATTGACCACATTCTTATTCTGATGATACATTCGGTTGACATAATAATCTTTGAAATAGGCCCAATCCTTGGCTGAATTTACCGATACGCTAACATCACTCCAGTTTTCATTGTTTAAGGGAATGGTAATATTCCCCATTTTATCAGCTGTGAAGTTTTTGCTCAGACGTTGGCCATCATAATTTATTCGATATCGAAAAGTAAGTTTAGCCCCAGCGATAGGTTTCCCGTTATGTCTATTGATAACTTGAAAGTACTGATGGGTATTTGTTCGAGTTTCTGCCAAAGCTATGTTGGTTGCTTGCACCGGACTATATGAAAAGTCTTTGTTCACTTCACCTTTTGGCATTGCCAAAATCACATATTGACCATTTTCTAAAGGTGGCATCGAAATTTCCGTGCTGTGCATTTGGTAGTCATTTTCATTTTTTAAGTCAGCCTCCCAAGTTTTGGCAATAGGTAGCTTTTTAATGAAATCCAATATTTTTTCCTTCGGATATAGCTCTTGTATTTTATTGAGTTCTCTCTGTGTCGCCCTTCTTGCTGTAAGTGATAAGCCATCGAGGTTTTTGTAATTCACTAAGAAACGAGAAGTCGTATTGATAGGAATATGTCTTTCCGCCGTTAGTTGCAAACTCTTCTGAAGAATTTGTGATTTCAAAGATTTGCATTGTTCTGCACCTCTACTATCTGGTAATTCTTTAATTACCTGCTCACAAATGGCTAGTGCTTCTTTCGTTTTCCAACGGTTTTCCTCGTTGGTTTTAGGATGAAATGAATTGCCTTGACGGTTTAATACTGAAGCCATTTGAAACTTATATAAACCTGATGCCAAGCTTCCTTTTGTGGCTGAAGCAGAATTCTGTAATACTTCGAGAAATTGGGCATCTTTATTTTCAAAGGTTGCGTTTTGATGTATAAAGTTCAGACGTTCAATATTGATTTCAGCAAAGGTGTAGGGCTTTGCGCTAGGAAGATGTTGCAATAATAACTTTTGATAAATGCAGAGCGCTTTGGCTTGCATGGAGGTTGCATCTGCAATATCGATGTTTATAGCAGAAAAAGCTACTCCGTCGCAGAGCAAGTCTGGGTCATCAATTTCAAACTTATCTGCCGGACGTGTTATGTTGTTTTCACTTGTTTTATAAAAACTAAGTGCGTTATGTGCCAATAAATCAAAGAGGGTAGGGCGATATTCTTGGGTATTAGTTTGTTTATTCAAAATAACATCAAAATCGGAAACCAGAGTTTGTTTCAATGCTGTTTCATTCTGCAATGAAGCATCAAAATGAACGCTTATTTCTTGGAACAAGGTGGTCAAATCCCACGTTCTGAAATCTATTGAATCTACTTTTACATCGGTTTTAGTCCGGTTGTAAAACTGATATCTGTTTTGTTGAAAATACTGCCAGAATAGTCCTGCCAGATAACTTTCCAATACGTTTCTGGTGGGCGATTCTGCCTTTGCAATTTCCGATTTGAAATCATTGATGATTTTTATTTGGGCATCTTCTTCCAAGGTCATGGCATACTTTGAAGCGTACAACAAAGCTTTTATGATTTGAGCTGAATTTTTTTCCTTTTTCGCCTTTTCAGAAATGGAAGTCACCACTTTCAGCGCGGACTTCGTCAACGCTTCGTTCTCAAGTTTTTCAACTTGTTTCCAAAGTGTTTCGAAAGATTCATTATTTTTCTGCGCTTGCGCCATTTGAGAAAATAGAATTATCGTTAATATCGTTACTAGATGTTTCATTACGAGTTTCTTAAGCTATACGCTATACATAGAACGATTTAGCTCTACTTAAGGTATACAATTTCAAATTTACGTACAAAGGTGAAGCCAAAACCCCCTGAAAACAATGAAAATTGAGGGAAGAGTACTTTTGGGTTAGGGAGAAAGGTTAGCTATTTGGTGCTCGGTGCTCGATGTTTTTGATTTTTATCGTGCATCGTGCATCGTGCATCGTGCATCGTGCATTTAGCCTTTACCGATACTCATCTCTAGCCGGACTAAATACATCCATCAATTTACAGGGAGTCAATGCTTTTCCGCTATGTGGGATATTTGAAGCAATAGGTACAATGTCTCCTTGATGGTAAATTTTGGTCTCTCCATCCAAAGTAAATTCAAACTCCCCTTCTATTATATGCATGATTTGTTCGTGCACATGATGGTGTTCCGGTACTACGGCATCTTTTTCAACATCCCAAAAAACCAAACTCATGGTTTCGGTATGCACCAGTTTGCCATGATAACCTGGCATGATTTCTTTGGATTGAATGTTGGAGAGGTTGAGGTTCATGGTATTTTGTATTTACAACTAAGATAAATATAATGTGGTGGTTTTCGAAGCTAACTTCAATTCCTATCTTTACACAATAATTACTACTTCATGCAAATTCATTTTATCGCCATAGGTGGCAGTGCGATGCACAATCTCGCCTTAGCATTAGATTTTAAAGGATATATAATTACCGGAAGTGACGATGTCATTTTCGAACCTTCTAAAAGCCGATTGGCAGACAAAGGTTTGCTACCTGAAAAGTTCGGATGGTTTCCTGAGAAATTACATTCAGATATCGATGCTGTTATTTTGGGTATGCATGCCAAACCTGATAATCCTGAATTGTTGAAGTCGCAAGAATTGGGGTTGAAAATTTATTCCTATCCGGAATTTCTATACGAGCAATCGAAGAATAAAACAAGAGTGGTAATCGGCGGAAGTCATGGTAAAACCACCATTACCTCAATGATTCTTCATGTGTTGAATTATCACGACCGCCCTGTGGATTTTATGGTAGGCGCGCAGTTGGATGGTTTTGACCGCATGGTGCATCTGACCGAAGAAAATGACTTTATTGTTTTAGAGGGAGATGAATATCTCTCATCACCTATCGATAGAAGGCCGAAATTCCATTTGTACCAACCCAATATCGCTTTGTTAAGCGGAATCGCTTGGGATCATATTAATGTGTTTCCCACTTTTGAAAACTATGTGGAGCAATTCCAGATTTTTGTGGATAGTATTGTCAAGGGAGGAAGCATCACTTACAATGAAGAAGATGTAGAAGTTAAAAAGGTTGTAGAAGCTTCGGAAAATGCGATTCGAAAGTTGCCTTATCAAACCCCCGAGTACGCTGTTAAAGATGGAGAAACACTTTTGGAAACTCCCGAAGGACCAATGCCGATTGAAGTTTTTGGCAAACATAATCTGAACAACCTAGCAGGCGCCAAATGGATTTGCCAAAACATGGGTGTAGACGAAGATGATTTCTATGAGGCGATTGCAACTTTCTCCGGGGCTTCAAAACGATTAGAGAAAATTGCAGAGGGGAAGACTAGTGTTGCCTATAAAGACTTTGCCCACTCACCCAGTAAAGTTGCTGCGACCACAAATGCTGTGAAGGAACAATACCCCGATAGAAAACTAATCGCTTGTTTGGAATTGCATACCTATAGTAGTTTTAATCCGGAATTTTTAAAGGAGTATATGGGCGCTTTAGATGCCGCGGATGTTGCAGTAGTTTTCTATTTGCCAGAGTCAGTCGCTATCAAAAAATTGGAACCCGTGAGCGGAGAGCAAATTAAGGAAGCCTTTGAACGCCCCGATTTGAAAATATACACCAATGCCGAAGAATTTCATAACTATGTTTTTGGTCAAAACTTTGATAACTCCACCTTACTTCTAATGAGTTCAGGTAATTATGGCGGATTGGATTTGGAAGCGCTGAAAGCCACTGTAGAATCTTAAGGCGTTGATTGCTAGCTGCATATTTGTCAGGTACAGCGTGTCTGGAATGTATTTTGACTAATACCCTACATGACCAAAGAGCAGAAAGCCACTCTTATAAATGCTGCATATCGATTTTTAAAGCGAAAACTATCCCTTTTTATGATAGCCTGTATGTTGGGTATTTCCAATGTTATTCTAGAAGAAGATAGAATGGTAAATGATACTAGGGCTAAAATCGAACACCAAGAGATTCAGTCAGAAGACGATTAGACTCCAAATTGTGTCAAGTGGTGGTCCAGATGTTTGTACTCCATCTTTCCCCATTGTTCATGTGTGAATTTTCCAAATATGGGATGTGGGTTCCATTCCATACGAGTTCTACACTCATAAAAATCAGCAACCAATTGTCTTAATTTTGCTTTCTCTGTAATTAAATCCCTTTTTTCTTTTGCCTTTAGGTTTGGAGCTGTTGGTAGATTCTTTCGAAAAGGTTTGTCTGAATACATCTGCTTTTTAAAGAAGGTTCGAACGAAGATATTTCCATTTCCTTTGTCCTTGTTTTTGATTCCAATCACAAATGGAAATTGACAATGCCAAACCATTTGTCCAACTGTCATCTTACCCCATTGCCGTTCAGAATTTTCATTAAGCGAATCAATTCGCGCTAAAACTTCATTATAAGTAGATTCTTCAAAAAGGGATTTCATTGCTATCGGATTTGAGCCATAAAAGTATGCTTTATTGGACAATTTCATATTTGTAAGATTTATCTTATTTTTAGAAATGCAAGAAAAACGTGCTTCCCTCTCCATTAAAAATTGGTCTGACGATGATAAACCGCGGGAAAAATTAGTACAGAAAGGTAAAGCTGTGCTTTCAGATGCGGAACTCATAGCTATTCTGATTGGCTCCGGAAACCGAAACGAAAGCGCCGTAGAACTTTCGAAACGGATATTAGCATCGGTAAACAACAATCTTAATGATCTGGGAAAACTTTCCATAAAACAACTTATGGCATTCAAAGGAATTGGCGAAGCGAAAGCCGTAACCATTGCCGCAGCATTAGAAATGGGAAGGCGCAGAAGGGGAGAAGAAGCTCAGAAAGTCACAAAAATTCAAAGTAGTAAAGGTGTTTTTGAGCTTTTACAGCCTATCATGGGAGAGTTGGAACACGAAGAATTTTGGATTGTTTATCTAAACAATTCCAACAAAGTCCTACATCGGGCCCAGCTAAGCAAAGGGGGAATTACTGGCACTTTGGTAGATGTCCGGTTGGTAATGAAACAAGCATTAGAACTAGGTGCGGTAGCTTTAATCTTAGCACATAATCATCCATCGGGAACACTAAAACCAAGCAATGCCGACAAACAAATAACACAAAAGTTAAAGGTTGCCGCCGAAGCACTTGATATAAAAGTTTTAGACCATTTAATCATTACCCAAAAGGAATATTTTAGTTTTGCAGACGAAGGCGTTTTATAAAATCGTATTTTTCTGAATTAAGATATTCATGTTATTAATCTATACCCATAAGATTACCCCTCGTTTCAGTTATACAATGAAACACATCTTCACCAGAACTTTGGGGATAGATGTTACCTTTACTACTAAGGTTGAAGATTTCATAAAGCATTCCGGAGCAAAAGTTACTTATACCAAACAGCCTTTACAGAATGAATTTTTCATTCGAAGTAATGATTTGCTTTTTGAGCAGGGTATCAATGATATTCAAATTAGCGTTTCTGATTGGGAAGGTGTTCCTTGTTTTTTTACTGCTGGTGAGCGAAGCACCATTCCTTTTGACATTTTTTCAGCTAGCTTTTATTTGCTAAGTCGGTATGAGGAGTATTTACCCCATGTAAAAGATATGCACGGCCGATTTCCGCCTAAAGAAAGCATTGCTTATCAAAATGGATTTTTACAACAGCCTGTGGTCGACATTTGGGCTTTTAAGTTATTGGCAAAACTGAAAGAGCGTTTTCCCAATTTGGAATTTAAGAAGAGAGCCTATAAATACACTTCAGTTATGGATGTAACCACTTCGCATGGATTTGCCCATCGTGGATTCACTAGGAGTGTGGCTGGACTATTATATGACTTGGGGTCCTTCAAATTGCGAAGAGTCGGGCGACGCATAGGGGTTTGGTTTAATCCGAAAAAGGATCCTTTCGACAATTATGGTTATTTGATTAATCTGCATAAAAAGTTTACCGTGAAGAGCATGTTCTTTTTTCAGTTTGCTTCTTATTCCACCTATGACAAAAACCTTTCTCCAAATAATAATAGGTTTAAATTTTTGATTAAATCGATTGCCGATTATAGTACGGTTGCACTTGCGGCTTCATATAGTTCTTTCGAAGACATTATTCTTTTAAAGAATGAGAAAAAGAGACTTTCAGATGTAATAAATCGCGACGTGACTTCCTCGCGAATGCGCTATAATCGCGTTGATGTCCCAAATACCTATAGAAATCTAGTAGATGCCGAGTTTACTGATGACTATACTATGGGATATACCCATGAGATAGGTTTTAGAGCAGGAACATGTACTCCATTTTACTTTTATGATATTAATCTTGAGTTGCAACAACCCATTCGCGTTCATCCATTTGCTTTTCACGATTATGCTCTGGTGAGTATGGCATCTAAAGAAGAAATTTCACAAAAGATTAGTGCATTGTATCAAAGGGTTAAAAATGTGAATGGAGATTTTACAAGCGTTTTTTCCATTGAACTTCTTGGCGGCCAAAAATCCAGAGATTGGAAAATATTATATGAATCCGTATTAAGTGAATTTCATGTTTAAAGAAATTGTAACCGATGTATTTTTTGATTTGGACCATACACTTTGGGATTTCGAGAAGAATTCGGCACTTACTTTTGAAAAAATTCTATCTGAGAATAATATTCCAGTAAGTCTTTCCGATTTCTTACAGGTCTACGTTCCAGCTAATTTGGCTTTTTGGAAGTTATATCGTGAAGAAAAAATCACCAAGGAAGCCCTGAGATATCAGCGTTTGAAATCCGTATTTGATAAATTGGGACTTTCCGTCGTAGATGAAATGATTCACAAGTTATCTGAAGAATATATTCTGTATTTGTCCTCTTACAATCACCTTTTTCCTAATGCAATGGAAGTTTTAGAATACTTAAAGCCCAAATACAAACTACATATTATCACTAACGGTTTTCAGGAAATTCAAGGAAAAAAGCTCCGAAACTCCAATATAGATGGGTATTTTGAACATGTCATTGATTCTGAAATGGCCGGTGTAAAAAAACCGAATCCAATAATTTTCGAATTGGCACTCAACAAGGCAAATATTGCTTCAAAAAATGCCCTGATGATTGGAGATAGCCTTGAAGCCGATATTCTTGGAGCAAGAGATTCCGGATTTCACATATTGCATTTTAACGCACATAAAGAACCTTTCCACGAGTTTTGCCCAATCATTCAAGATTTAAGTGAAATAAAAAGCTTTTTGTAGAGTTATCATAAGTAGGGTAAAGTACTTCTTTCCTGTTGTTTATTAAAAGGTTTATTCGATGAAAAGAATACTTCAAAGTGTATTGTTTGTTATGCTGCTCCTCGGCGGTATGAGCGCTTGTACAGAAGAACTTGATTTTAACCAATTCGATGATTTAGAAGCTACGCCTACATATGAGGCGGGTATTCTTTACCTTGAAGCACAGGAGGATCTCATAAACTTAATTTCAGGAACCAATGTTTTTAGTCAAAACTTCAATTTTGATGCTTTTAGTTCAGACATATTTGCTGATAGGGTTCTTGATGGGACAATAACTTTTGTTGTGGAAAATACAACGAGTAAGGAATTAGCTATTACTGTAGAGCTTTTGGATGAGGCCGACACCGTTACCGATACCGAAATATTTTCAATTGAACCAGCGCCGACGGCCATCATTCAGCGTGAGATTGCCTATGGCGATTCAGGTAGAAGTATAGACATTATAAAAACCCTTTCAACCATACGAGTTACCGCCACAAATTTGGGGGACAATACCAGTGTTTCAACTTTGCCAGATCCCCTTATCACCTTGAAGTCTAGCGGTAAGTTCAGACTACGTGTAAAATGAGAATTCCCAAAATCTTATTCTTAACCCTTTTGTGGGTATGTACTGGTACGCTTGCCCAGAACAAGCAGTTACTGTATGATTTTACTGAGATTCCGCAGTCATTGCTTATTAACCCCGGCGTGCAAACTGATTTCAAATGGTATGCTGGCGTCCCTGGAATTTCTGGACTTTCTTTTCAAGCTGGATCGAGCGGTGTCTCAGCATATGATCTTTTTGCTGCAGACGGTATAGATTTTAATACGAAAGTAAGAGACCGTCTACTCGGTGGTATGACCACAAGAGATGAACTCAGCGGAACACAGCAAATTGAATTGTTGAATGTCGGTTTTCGAAGTAACGACCCCAATGTTTTTTATTCTTTTGGAATTTACAATGAGAGTGACGCCATAGGATATTGGTTTCAAGACTATGCTATTTTGGCGATAGAAGGAAATGCAGATCGCTTGAATCAAAGATTTGATTTAGGAGATTTAAAAACAAGAGGGGAAATGATGAATGTTTTTCACTTCGGAGTCAATAAGAAGATGAATAACAAACTTACCGTTGGCGGTCGAGCAAAAATTTACTCTAGCATTTTGGATTTCAACTCAACAAGAAACAAAGGTTTTTTTGTTACCCGCCCTGGTCAGAATAATTTATTGTCAAGTACGTTCAATGCTGATATGAAATGGAGAACATCCGGTATAAATGCTCTAAAGGCTGCCGAAAACGAAGAGGACATTCCCGGAACAATTCTTAAGAGGGGATTTTTCGGTGGGAACCTAGGTTTGGGTATCGATTTAGGCCTTACCTACCAGTTGAACAAACAAACCGTATTTACCGCAAGCCTTTTAGATTTAGGATTTATCTACCATTCCAATGATGTGGAAAATTATACATTAAAGGGTGATGTTACCACAGAAGGTGTTGAGGTTATTTTACCTCAAGACGTTTTAGATCCCAATCGAGATTTTTGGCAAGATTTAGTCGACAATATTGAGGAAATTGTTCCTTTTGAAAATAATTTCAATAACTACATAACTTTTAGACCTACTAAACTCTATGCTTCCTTGCGTTATAATTGGGGGGAGCAGGCATTGAGAGGCGCAGATTGTGACTGCGGACCATATGTTACAAGTAGCAATAGAGTTCCGAAATTTGTTAATGGTGTTGGCGGACAATTGTACATGATAAATCGTCCTCGTGGACCACAAGCGGCAATAACGGCCTTTTACCAAAGACGATTTGGGAATATTATGGCGGTGAAAGCTACTTATACGGCAGATAAGTTTACCTATACCAATATTGGTTTCGGACTTAACTTGCAAGCTGGCCCTGTTAATTTGTACCTGATGGCTGATAATCTTCTTGCTTATCGCAACATAGCGGACAGCCGTTATGCTTCTTTTCAATTAGGATTAAATATCATATCTTGGGGCAAGAAATGATATGATTTATTAAGCAGCCATTCATTACTAATTTCTTCTTTGGCATGCTTTTTTCATATGATGTTATAATTAATCTGAAATTGTCACAGTATCTAAGTTTGTGATGGTTTTGAAAAATGTGTGATTTTGAAAATTATTGTAATAACTGTTTTTTTAATGGTAAGTTTTATTGGTTCATCTCAGGTAAATATGGATGACTACAAATACATTGTAGTACCTAAAAGGTTTGATGGTTTTAGAAAAGAAAATCAACATCAAACAAGTACCTTGATAAAATATTTGTTCAGTAAGAAAGGCTTCTTGACTATCTATGACGATAACTTACCCGTTGACTTGAGTATTGATAGGTGCTTAGGACTTTACGTAGATCTCATTGAAAATTCATCAATGTTCACCACCAAAACAATTTTGGCCTTAAAAGATTGCAAAGGTGAAGAAGTGTTCCTTTCTGAAGAAGGGAAGAGTAAGAACAAAGATTATAAAGGTGCCTTTAACGAGGCAATTACCGAGGCCTTTGATTCTTTCGAGTCATTGAATTATACGTATGTTCCGAAGGAAGGCGAAAAGGAAGAGGAGGCGCCAGTAACCGTGAGCTTTAAAAATGATATTAAAAAAGTAGTGGAAAAACCAGACCTAAAAAGACAACAAGATAGACTAGTAGAGGAGATTTCAACTGAGGAAGTGCAGTATTACAAGGATCGTACGCCAATAGAAACAGATATTAAGATGGCTGAGTCTACTAGCGAAAAGAAAACAGTGGAGCAAATAGCTACGAAAGATGAACGAAGCTTTAAAAGTATGGAGCCGGTTCAAACTGATTATAAGAAGGGAGAACTTGCTGGCTCCACAGTATCTAAAATTTCCCGCGGAACTTTATATGCACAAGAACTCCCCAATGGATATCAATTGGTAGATAGTACTCCAAAAATTCAATTAAAGATTTTCAAAAGCTCTATGCCAAATGTATACATCGCCAAGGGTGATAGTAGAGATGGAGTAGTGTATACTTCAGATGGGAAATGGTTTTTCGAGTATCACGAGGGAGGTCAGATTGTAAAAGAAGAACTTAATATTAAGTTTTAGAATTGTACTTATCTTTCCATCTATTTTTTAGGAACTCTTTGATAGCGTTTTCACGTTGGTTTACCCCAGGTTCGTAAAAAACAGTACCAGATAATTCTTCTGGTAAAAACTCTTCTTCTACAAAGTTGTTCTGATAGTCATGGGCGTATTTGTAGTCTTGCCCATAGCCTAAGTCTTTCATTAATTTTGAGGGTGCATTTCGCAAGGGTAGGGGAACGGAAAGATCTCCCGTTTGCTTCACAATCTGTTGTGCTTTGCCAATTGCCATATAACTGGCATTGCTTTTTTGAGATGTAGCTAAGTAAATTGCACATTGACTTAGTAATATCCTTGCCTCTGGATATCCAATCGTAGTTACAGCCTGAAAAGTTGCATTTGCAATTACCAAAGCAGTCGGATTTGCCAATCCAATATCTTCAGAGGCTGAAATAAGTAGTCTACGTGCAATAAATTTGACATCTTCACCACCTTCAATCATTCGAGCGAGCCAATATACAGCACCATTGGGGTCACTACCTCGTATGGATTTAATGAAAGCGGAAATGATATCATAATGCTGCTCGCCTGTCTTATCGTACAGTACAGTGTTTTTCTGAACTTTTCCCAAAACCAGCTTGTCAGTTATAGTGATAGAATCAGATTGTTCAGAATTCACTACAAGCTCAAAAATATTTAGCAACTTCCGACCATCGCCTCCTGAAAGCCTTAAGAGTGCTTCGGTTTCTTTTAGTTTTATTTTTTTTCCTTTGAGAAAAGTATCTTGTTTTAGGGCTCTGTTCAAAAGGGCTTCCAAGTCTTCCTTTCCAAAAGCATTTAAGACATATACTTGACATCTTGACAATAATGCAGGAATCACTTCAAAACTTGGATTTTCAGTAGTTGCACCAATCAAAGTAACCCATCCCTTCTCTACGGCTGCCAAAAGCGAGTCTTGCTGCGACTTACTAAAGCGGTGAATTTCGTCAATGAATAGAATGGGATTTTTAGCAGTAAACAGGCCCCCACTTTGTTTGGCTTTTTGGATAACTTCTCGAATATCTTTGACGCCACTGTTAATAGCGCTAAGCGTATAAAAAGGTCTTTCACTTTCGTTGGCAATAATGTTGGCAAGTGTAGTTTTGCCCGTACCTGGAGGACCCCAAAGAATTAGAGAGGGAATTATTCCTTTTTTGATTTGGTGTGTTAACGACCCTTTTTCACCCACTAAATGGTTTTGGCTAATATAGTCTTCTAGCGTTTTGGGGCGCACTCTCTCTGCAAGTGGTTCGTTCATTCGGTAAATGTAGCAAATAATATAAATGACATTCTTTCCGTTTTTAAGTTTTTGGCTTGTTTATTGACTTACTAAAAAAATTATCTAGAGAAATGGCTGAACAGACCGAATTTCGATTTTCAAACTCAGTAGTGGTTGCTCCTCTGTTGGCTCTGCTACTTATTTGGTTTGTCTTTTGGATGGAATTATATTTTCAGACCAATTTCAACGATTTGGGGCTCTATCCTAGAAGATTTTCTGGTCTGCAGGGCATCCTTTTCAGCCCTTTTATTCATGGTTCTTTAGAGCATTTATACAACAATACGATTCCTTTGGCACTTTTATTGACCTTCTTGTTTTATTTCTATCGGGGGGTAGCTTTGAAAGTACTGCTCTTAGGTGCTCTGTTTTCAGGATTGATAACATGGGGAATAGGTAGACCATCATATCATATTGGCGCAAGTGGGATTATTTACCTTTTGGCAAGTTTTATATTTTTTAAAGGAGTCTTCACGAAGTACTTTCGTCTGGTGGCCCTTTCTTTGGTAGTGGTTTTTATTTATGGAAGTTTATTATGGTATATATTTCCAGTTAAAGATGGTATTTCTTGGGAAGGCCATTTGGGAGGCTTTCTTTCCGGATTGGCTTTGGCGTTCTTCTTAAAATCCCATATACCATCCCCTAAAAAATTTGCTTGGGAACATGAAGATTACAATGAAGAAGATGATGAATTTCTAAAGCACTTTGATGAAGACGGAAACTTTGTCGAGACCATTATTGAAGAACCTGAAAATGAAAACGAACCTTTGAAAATTACATATTTATACAAAAAGAATTCACCGGAAGGTTCAAACCCAGAATAGTATTCTAGAGTTAGTAATTCGTTCGTTGTCGTACCGCTTCATAAAGGAAAACAGCACAAGCAACGGATACATTCAAAGATTTGATATCTCCCAAAAGCGGAAGTTTTGCCAAATGATCGGAAGCTTTCAAGATAGATGGGGAAATGCCTCGGTCCTCAGCACCCATTACTATTGCACATGGTGCCTTAAAAGAAACATTATAAATTGTGTTATCGGTTTTTTCGGTTGCGGAGATTACTTCAACACCGGAAGCCTGTAAGTAAAAAACCGCATCTTTGATATGGTCTACTTTTACGATTGGCACTTTAAATGCTGCTCCGGCTGAAGTTTTTATGGTATCAGCGGTAACGGGAGCTGATCCTTTCTTTTGAATAATAATTGCATCCACATCGGTACACTCAGCAGTTCTAATGATAGCACCAAAGTTGCGCACATCTGAAAGTTGATCTAAAAGTAAGAATAAGGGTGTTTTTTTGGATTCCATTACCTTTTCAACCAAGGTTTCAAGTTCATGGAACGTAATGGGTGAAATATTTGCGACTACACCTTGATGATTATTTTTAGTTAAACGATTCAGTTTTTCCACCGGTACATAAGAAGAATTGATTTGGTTTTTACGCACGACACTCTCAAGTTCCTTCATCAAATCACCTTTAAGCCCCCTTTGAATAAAAACCTTGTCAATAGGTTCTTCTGAGCTTATGGCTTCTAAAACGGCTCGTATGCCATATATTTGAGTGGTCTTTTCCATAGGCAGTAAAGGTAAATAAAAAACCATGTGCTAAATTCACATGGCTCTATTGTTTATATTGATTAGGTGAGTCTTGTTTATATCCCTAGAGAAAGTATTTCAGGAGAAGTTTTATCATAGTGATAGGCCCTCCAGAAAAAACCTTCTCCAACAAAGCGCCAAACGACTTCACCTTTTTCGGTGACTTCCCAAATACCTGCATTTCCTTCGGTTATGAGCCTATTGCCATTAGAAAGTTTCACCACTCCGGATACTTTGGGTGAAAAAAGTGTTTCGTCTGTGAAACTCCATTCGATTTGCGGTTCGTTGTTTGTATTAACCTGAAGGCTTAGTGGATTTGGAAGTCTAAGTTCATATGCAGTAGATTGTTCCTTTGTAAAACCATTGGAAAAAATTAAGATTTTACCTTCATCCGATCCTTCTAAGAGGTTGGGGTAGTGGTTGTGGTCAAAAAGTCTTTCACCACTTGTATTTTGATAGGCTTCTGGATTTCCAAAGCGATAGATTAAGTCTCCGCCCTTATTGAAGGCCCCACCTGAATTAGTTGCTGCCTCTTCTGTTGTCGTACTGTGATCAATCACCCATACTTCGCTAAAGAAATTAACACTGAGATAAATAAGGTCATTCTTTGCATCATAGTTAATACCATTGGCATGCATTATGTCTCCATTTTCATCCGCTACATAGTTCAAATCAATTAATTGTGGGTTTTCGGAGACAATACCAAAATTTGATTTTGATTCATCATAATCTTGTATTAAATGATCCCACGCATGCCACTCCCAAACAATTTCATTGTTGGAAGGATCTACTTCAATAAGAGCATCAGGAATTAATTCAATATCCATATTTGAGCCTGCTTCTTCAGATTCAGTTACAGTCTTTCGTTCCCAAGATTGAAACAAAATATTACCATTTGGAAGTAGTTCTGAATCATGATGGGCTATATGATCATCAGTTGAATACTCATAATTCCACTCAACATTTCCATCCTTATCCAATATTTGCAGAATACCTCCAAACCCACCTAACTTAATGGAGGGGTCTTCCGACTGAAACATAGCCAATAATTTTCCATTGGGAAGAATAAAGGCATCATTACCTAACTTTTTTCCATTCAAAGGCCACTTGAATAGAACCTCAAGGTCTTTATTCATCAAGTAGACATTTTTATCACCAAATTTGTCGTTAATCAAGATATAATTGTCATCAACTAATGCTTTGTTGAAATATTCAGCTTTGCCTAAATCTGTTTCCACCACAGATTCTGGATTTTCTAAGTCGTTGATAATCTCTTCTTCTGGCTGAACCCCTCCAAGAGCTTGGGTCTTAACATCATCTGAACAACTTATGAATGTCAAAGTTGTAAAAAATAACACGGAATAAAGTAAATACTTTTTCATAGCAGGATATTGATAGTATTCAATTTTACGTAAATGTATTTGAAATGAATTTGACGTTAGATAAATTCTAGAATTTTAACAAAAAAAGACCGCCAACAATAGTTTATAGGCGGTCTTTTTAAAAGTTATCTATAGTCTTTTATTTACCATTCAAGAATTCAAAAGTTTTAATTAAATCAGTTTCATTTTTGACATTCAAACTATTTTCTTTCAAAAACTCTTTGGTTTTGACTTTTTCGTTTGCATCAAGAACTTTCAGAAGTTTTGAATTTTTTGCAATTACTTCGTCTATTCTGTTTACACCTTTTTTCTGATAATAATACTCAGTAAACTGGGAAAATTTTGCCGGTACTGCAGCAACAAAAGAGTTTTGTGCATCCTGCCCTTCTGTATATTTAACAGTTATTCTTTTAAATAAGTCATATTCCTCACCGTCTACAAGGGTGGTAAGATAGCCATTGGTTGTTCTCTTTTTACTTGTGATAAAAGTGTTGAAAGCCATTTTCTTACCATCAATAATAAGACTAATTTTTTTATCGTTGCTTAAACCTCTGTATCCTTCCTCTTCAAGTTGTGATCTCTTTATTTCAACTTCCTCATTTAGGGCATTATAGCGATAGAAAATATCTCCTATTTTTTCATCATTGTAGTAAAGAGTAGTAGGTGCAAATTTAAAAGATGTATACGGGGATCCTTGCGCATTGGAAATGTCAATTGCCTTACGTTTCATTTCAGCATCACTAATAGGACCTAAAAATTGTTGTATTGCTGAATTTGCAACAGTATTGGTACTACCAGCTGCGGATGTTATTGGAGCTTGGCCTGCAAATTGAGCTTGTGCTGTTGTAACCGCACATAGCGAAAGAAGTACTATCATTAAATTTTTCATAAGAACTAAATTTTTATAAACTCAAATATACAAATATCACGCCAATTAGGTATTAATTATCTGTTAAGATGCGTACTTTTAAGTTGTCGTTGTTAAAACCTAAAACTAACAGCTTCTCTTTTTTAAATGATAAAAGTTCAAAACTTTTAAGATTACCAAGCGGATATAGCCCGCTATTCTGGTTGGTCACAGGGCGATACCCATCTAGTCCGTTAGAAATTAGTATCAGTCCTGAAATCGCATCTAAACGCGGGGTTTCAACCTCTGTTTCAAAAATATTTCCACCAACAAGACAATCTTGAAAACCATCTTTGTTAAAGTCATAAAGAGCTATATCAAGTATTGGAAATAACTGTGCTTCAATCGGTAATGGTTTTAGCGAAAAACCTCCTTGCCCATCATTAATCAAAATTGCCGATTCAAAACTAGTTACTTCTCTCTGGTAAGAAGTCTTCAATTTATCACCATATATATCTGAAAGTGTTGCTTTTGCAAAATCGGTATAATTAGGGAATTTACCTTTTATAAAGGGCATTTGTTGTGAAGAACATTCGCGACCCCTTACTGGAACATATTCTCCCTGATATTTTTTGCTCAAAACGATATCTTGAGATCCGTTACCGTCAAAATCATCTGCATAAATTTTGAAAGGCTTTGATTCGTTCGCTTTATATTTCAAGTTCTTGCCCGCATTGCCTAGAATATAATCGGGAACCCCATCATTATTAATGTCTGTTTCCTCAATTGAAAACCACCAACCAGTAGTGTTGGGGATTCCATCGGCACCTATTTTTTGAATAAATTTACCCTGTTTGTTTTCGAAAAAACCTATCGAAGTCCATTCCCCAACAGCAATAAAATCCGTCCATCCATCTTTGTTAAAATCTGTTGATACAATGTCATTAACAATTCCGAACGCTTTTAAATCACCTGCGTTTTCGTTGGTAACGTTTTTTAGTTTACCACCTGTGTTTTCATACAGTATTGATGAGGAATGCCTAGGGTAATTTTTTGGTTTTATCCTGTTGCCCACTAGCAAGTCCAAATCCCCATCTTTGTCAAAATCAATGGTAGTGACAGTCTTGCCGCTGGTCGGATTTTGTTTTAAAATATCACCATCCCATCTTGTAAGATTCCCTTTTCCATCATTAAGATAAATTCGGTCGGCGTAATAGGAAGAGCCGGATTCAAATGAATTTCCACCACTAACTACATACAAATCTTGATCACCATCACCTTCAAAATCAAAAAATGCTGATTCCATATCTTCATAGCCAGAATCATTGGAAAGGGCCTGAGATTTTAGATTCTTGAAACCAGTGTCGTTCTGCACGTACAATAGTCCCGATTGTCCTGAAGCGCCTCCGATATAGATATCTTCCTTTCCATCACCATTAACATCACCTTTAGTTATAAAAGGACCAGAAGTAGATTGCTTATAGGGTAAGAGTATCTCCTGTTCGAAATCGTCGTAAAGATTTTCCTTGTGTTTATAATTTAATCCTATTTGCGTATTAGTACTTTTAAAATAAGGATTTAAGTTTTTAGTCGTTCTTTTTTTTACTATAGCGTTGCCTTCGTCGAACTCTATTGAGGTGTTGGCGGTTATATCATATTTTTCTTCTATCAATCCGCTTGGCCATTCAACCAAGACTGTATCCACTTTAGTTACCTTTCCTAATCCAAAATGGGCAGTATCATCTTGGGAAGACATATAGCCTCGAACTCTTTTGGTTTCAATGAATTGAGATTTGCCATCATATGAGATTGTGACTTTTGCAAATGCCTCAGAGTTTTCACCGGTGGTCTTAACTTTTAAATAGTTCCCTAAATCGTTTTCACGCGTGGTATTTTTATACAGAAAAGCATTATCATCCATATTATTTATTACGAGATCTAAATCGCCATCGTTATCTAAATCACCAGTTGCGGCACCATTACTGAAAGAAGGGGCTGCGAGTCCCCAGTCTTGAGCAACATCTTTGAAACTAAGATTCTTGTTGTTCTGATATAAGATATTTGCTAATTTCTCGGAGGGCATCTGGTCATATAATTGTTGTTTTATAGACAAGGGGACATTATTGCCGTATTTTTTTCTCGTTTCAAATACTTTGCGTTGTAGGTCATTATCTAAGGCATAACGACGATATCCATTAGTGATATAAATATCCTTGTCTTCGTCATTGTCAAAATCGGAAAGCAAAACAGACCAACTCCAATCGGTGTTAGCAGTTTCGGTCAGTTGCGAAATGTTATTGAATTTATTATTCCCTATGTTTAACTGTAGGGAGTTAAACATATATTGATGTTGAAATTTTTCAGTATCTACCAAATACGAAAATCGGCCGGTACTCATTGACGCCATGAGGGTCTTTGCTCGAAAGTGGTCTGTAGAAGCCATATCTAATGTAAAAATGTCTTGTAGGTCATCATTGTTGATGTCAGCTATATCGACGCCCATACCGTAAAAAGAAATCTGGTTTGTATATGATTTAACTGAATCAGTGAATGTGCCATTTTGATTATTTATAAAAATTGCATCGGGTAAATAATAATCACTGGCAATGTAGATATCCAACCAACTGTCATTATTGATGTCTCCAACACAAAGACCAAGGCCGAAAATTGGACGCAACAAGCCAGCTTTCTTTGTGATGTCATTGAATTTACCGTTATCATTTTGATATAGGTGTGAGCTATTGGAATAGGCGGTTTCCTCATTTTGGTTTACCAAACGTTTAAGGTTTATTGGGTCTACGCCATATAATTCGTTTTCATTCATGACGATGCAATCCAAATCGCCATCCTTATCGAAATCAAAGAAAGCCGATTGTGTCGTAATTCCATTGTCAGCAAGACCATATTCTTGCGCTGATTCGGTAAAGGTTAAATCTTGGTTGTTGATAAATAATAAGTTATTTCGGTTATCTCGATTGTGTGGTCCACCTTGTGAAACATAGATGTCTTTGAAACCATCATTATTAATGTCCAAAAAGGTAACGCCGTTCGCCCATTTCTTTCCTTTATTTATATCTGCTTTAGCGGAAATATCTTCAAAAACAAGATTTCCTTTATTTAGAAAGAGTTTGTTCGGAACTTGATTTCCACAAAAAAACACGTCTAAAAGACCATCATTGTTTAAATCTTCGACACCAACTCCTGCGCCATTATAGAAGTAGTCAAAATTAAATAGGTTATTCAGGGTAGATACATCTTCTTTTATAGTATTACTAAATATTAACTGACTTTTATCACTTGCTATGCCTTCAAACAGGGGTTTTGTAGATGATACTTCTTTATCAGGCAAATTCGATTGCGATTTTTTGGCTAGGGAATCTTGTTTGCAAGACATAACAGAAGCTATAGTCGTAAGTACGAGAATAATTTTTTGAAAGCTTTTTGGAGCATTAATATTTAAAGAGAGTTTTGACAAACTAATTTTATTTTTTATGATGGGTTTTGAATATATCAAAAATAAAAAAACTGCTCGATGTAAATCGAGCAGTTTTTAAATTCTATATAATCTGAAACAGTTACTAGCCGTTACAAATGTTAAACACTAATGTGCCAGCTGCTGGACTAGGTCCATCTGAAATAGCAGTTTCACCAGTAGGAGCAATGATGGTGTAAGAATGTTCACCTTCAAAACTACCGGTAACATATACAACAGTAAATTCAGTAGTGCCAGCTGGTACAGTAATAGTCGTATCGAATTCACTACCTGATGTAAAAGTTACTTCACTTGTAGTACCATCAATAGTAACTTCAAGCTTTGCACCATCCCATCCGTCACCGTATGAATCTCTAAGTTGAAATTCGTAATCACCAGCTACTGGTGATGTTGGAATACACTTAATAACCTGACGATACTGAAACGGCGACCTGAAAAACAATTGGGTAATTGTATTGGTGTTATCCGTGCTAGTAAAAGCTCTACCATCCGTTAATTTAAGGTTTAAACGGTACGTTATTTCATCACCACCGTCAAATTGACCATCAACAACACCTAGTGATGAAAGTGCATCGGCTAATGAAGTCGAGAAAGTAGCTCTAGGAAGTCCAAATGGTCCAGTTGTGAAAGAACCGGCAGGAATTGTTGTAACTAAAGCTTCAGACGCTGTTGTTTCACCATTTGCAGCAGTATTATCTGTAAAATTTGCAAATACTTCCACCTCACTTAAAAGTCCTCCGTCTTCAATATCCTGAGCCTCAATTTCAAGATTAAAGGTAGAAGAAGTGTCAAACCTATTAAAGGTCCCAGAAGCGCTTATGGTTCTTAATACAGCTCCTCTTGTGACATCGTCATTGACTTGGTCAACTACTTTATCACTGTCCTCGCATGAAGTAATTCCTGCTACGGCAAGAACTGAAAATAATATGAGTTTAAATTTATTTTTCATTTTTTTCATTTTTTAGTTAGCAGGTGGAAATGCAGGACCTGCAGGATTAGTATCCCAGAATACCTGAGTATTCATGTCTGTACGCTGCGTTAAATTTGAATTTGTAATTACTTCGTTTGATGGAAGTAAGAATGTTCTTGGGAATGGCCCTGGATCTAACTCCCAATTTGGAGCAAGAGTTGTAGGAAATCCTGTTTTTCTGTAGAAGTTGTAAGCTTCCGCTCCACCGCCGTACATAGCTATCCAATACTGTTCTGCAAAAATATTCATCTTGTCATCACCTGTCGCAGCATTATAATCGCTAACAATACCGTCAACATAGGCAGTAACTGTAGCCTCATCTGGAGCAATTGATTTATCAGCAGTGGCATCCAGTGCAGCAAAACCTTCTGCTTTTGCAATCGACTTCTCCATACCAGCTTTTAGGAAAGGAGCCGCATCACCACCAGTGGCAATAGCATTCTGTCCTCTCCAAAACTCAACATCCGATGATAAAATTACTGGTTCAATTCCAGCTCCTTGACCACCAAGACCAAGACCTACACTACCAAAACTATTATCGTCAAAACGACCTGCATGTGGGTAAACACCTGCAGCTGTTTTCAAGAATCCATCTGGTGGGCCACCTTCATCATTACCATGAGATCTACCCCAATATCCTTCTGGAATGAAACAATAAACAAATCCGTCATAATGAAGTGGAGGTGTAGCTGAACTACAAGCCAAGTTTTCTTCATCTGCTGGTGCGTCAGCACCTGGCGTTGCATCTACCTGTCTGTAAAAGTAATAGCGTAATCTAGGATCTTGTTTATTCAACATATTATTCATCAACCAGTTTGAACGATATCCACCAGCACCACTTGGAGTGTAGTTCTGAGCGTATACTGGGTGTCGCGTATCTGGGTCAAGTTGACGAGCTCCATATTGAAACTGCATGTCATCTGCAGCAGAAGAAATATAGTTACCTCCAGCGATAATACTGTTAAAGGTACCACTGTCTCCTGTGGTTACAGCTGCTTTAAGACGTACCGTGTTAATGAATTTAACCCATTTGTCGGTATCACCTTCATAAAAGAAGTCACTTGCTCCAATAGGAGCGGGACCAGGAGAAAGTAGTGCTTCAGCTTCATCAAGCATTGCTAAGGCACCAGCATATACAGCAGGGCCATCGTCTAACATAGGGGCTGGGAATTCATCTGCATTACCAGCTTGACTAAAAGCAGCAGTTCCTAAGTAATCGGTTAATAGCAATAGGTTGTGTGCCTGAAGAGCTTTACCAACACCTACATGAAAATCGAATTTTCCAGTTCCATCCAATTCATTTTGGGCTTCTATGTTTTGAATGTTAGTCCATAGTCCAACGGCAGCGTTGTTGCCGATTCCGTTAAAGGAACTACTATACGTTCTAGCCCAGTTTCCACTGAATGTGGCTCCAGGATAGTTATTGAAATAGTTTCGGCCTCCCATGTAATCAATTCTGGTAAGCTGAGAACCTAACCTGTTATAATTTTGCATATTAGTTACATATGCAAATTGAATCGAATTCAAAATTAGATTGGGATCTAACTGATTTTCAGAAAGAGCATTAGGGTCCACCCTAAGATCCAAATCGGCTGTCTCACAGGAGTTCAAAAATGAACCCGCAATGAGGACAATCATCATATATTTTATTATTTTTTTCATAATCGTATTGTAATTTAAATCGTTTTTTAGAATGATGCTCTTAAACTAATTCCATATCTCCTTGCACTTGGACCGTTTAAGAAATCAAAACCTTGAGAGTTACCTACACCGGCACCTTGAACGTTTGGATCAAAGTTCGCTCCATCAGGAGTATTGTAAGCATCATACCAAAGGTTGAAACCTTGCGCGGTTATAGATAAAGAACCAAAAGGTGTTTTATCTAAGAATCTAGAAGGGAATGAATAGCCCAAAGAAAGCTCTTGTAAACGTACAACTGAACCGTCGTAAATTTTATTTTCAAGAGGGCCAAAAAGCAAGTTGCTAAAGTAATAAGTTGAATTATTAATTTGCTTATTGTTTGGCACACCATCACTTCCTTGAACAACACCAGGTAATATATAGGTGTTTTCACGATCTTGTGTTTCAACAATCAAACCACGACCTAATAGTGTTGCAACTGTGTTCGACATGATGTCTCCACCTTTGGTATGACTTAATTGAAAACCAAGGCTCCAATTTTTGTATGACATGCTGTTGATAATGTTCATAACGTAGTCAGGGTTTGGATTACCGATAATAGGCACGTTTCCATCAGCATCAACCGTAGTCGAAACATAGTTACCTGCACTATTTACCTCGAATCTACCTTGAGCATCTCTACTAATTGCCGAACCAACAATAACACCTAGCTGCTCACCTTTGATAGCCGCGTTACCACCTAAGGCAGTAAGGTTGGTACTACCCGCATAGATAATAATATCTTGTTCTTGTTCAGTAACAATGAATTGACTTTTCGTAAAGTTAGCTCTGGTATTCCAGTTGAACCCATCTCTTTCCTCACTTCTAAACCAATCAACTCCTAAGTCAATTTCGACACCATCACCTTCAATTTTACCAACATTACTTTGTCTAAGGGTAAAACCAGTTGAAGGAGATAACGGCTCAAATACAATTAAATCTTTAGTTGTTCTATCGAAATACGTAAAGTCTAATGATACACGGTTGTCTAAAAACTTAGACTCAAAACCAAACTCTATTTCTGAAAGTAATTCAGGCTTTATGTCTGGGTTTGCTCGTAAACTACCTACTTGGTTTGTTGAGAATTCACGTCCGTCTCCAGCTACACCAACAACTTGTTGTCCAACACCAAGTGTAGGATATAATTGTGGGAAAGTCGAAGATTGTCCAATACCAGCTCTTAATTTCAAGAAGTTCAAACCTTTTTGAGATTTGATACCTGGGAAGGAGGCTGTTGGTAACCAAGATAAACTAGCACTTGGATACGTTCTGCTGTTATTCTCCGTTGTAAGGTTCGAAACCCAATCCGTTCTTGTCGAAGCTGTTAAAAACAACTGGTTGTCATAATCAAAAGTAGCTTGACCTAATAGACCAGCAATGTTTTGTTTAACATTGAATTGGATCGGAGTAGTAGTAGCGTAGTTAAAGTGACGCTGAACATCAAAAACAATTTGATTAGAACTTGCTGCACCTTGTATGTCAAACTCAGTTGAACGAGTCGTTGCACCAAGGTTAAACGTCATACCTAACTTCTCTGATAAATCATAATTACCATTTAAAGCTAAATAGTGGTCCCAAATCGTATTGTTATTATCAAAAGTATTTAAGAAACCAAATATCGCTTGTGAAAATTGTACACCACCTTTATTCGAATATTGTGTATTTCTCTCTGTGTAGAAATCCATACCTGCACGATATGAAACATTTAAGTTTTCATTGATGTCGTACTGTAAAGATGCATTCCAGAAAAAACGATTAGTTAATTGTCTATACTTTACGTTTTTCGAAGTCCATCTTGGATTAATGATACTGTTGTTTTGACGATAATAAACAGCTGAACCGTCAATAGGGCTTTCAAAAGGCAAGCCATTTAAATCCACAGAACGTGGAGTAAAGAACACAGCGCCAAAAACAGAAAGTCCAGCGGTACCATTACCACGACTTGCTGCAATAGGAGGCGATTTATAATCAGACCTTGAGTAGTTCATGGTTGCCGAAACTGTAAATTTATTAGACAATTTTGAGCGCCCACCTACAGAAAGGTTAGTTCTACCTAGTGAGTTACCGGGAACAAATCCCTTGTCATCTAAATAACCAAAGTTCACATTATAGGTTGTGTTTCCATCATCGGAAGCACCATTGATGTTAACAGAGGTATTAGAGATACCTCCATCTGTCAAGAAATTCTCCAAGTTATCATAAGGCCTCCAATCATAGCGAGCATTTTGTAACTCTGGGAAGGCAGCACGAATAGAAGCAACACCTGTAGTAGAGTAAGGGTGTGGTAAGGTTACGGTATCTGGATCGAAATCAAACCCTGAAGCGAAACTCCCTGGGTTTGTATATCCAGAAGGTCCGCCAGCTTCAAAACTAGGTCCCCAGTTACTAAAGAACCATCCGAATGACTGATCGAAACCATTACCATACTTATCTTGATAATCTGGTGTAGAAGCCATTTGATTAACGAAGAAAGATTGGTTAACCGTAATTTCAGATTTTTTTACTCCTCCTGAACCTGCGGCACCTGCTTTCGTAGTAATCAAAATTACACCATTCTTACCCTGCGTACCATATAGTGTTGCAGCCGCAAGACCTTTAAGTACTTCAACTTTCTCAATATTGTTAGGATCTAAATCCAAGAAACGAGAAGATCCTGTGTTACCACTAACGAAGCTACCACCGTTATTGGGGTTACCTGCGTTTGTATCACTCGCGAAAGGAACACCATCAACAACAAACAATGCCTGGTTACTTCCACTAAAGGAACTTAAACCACGAATTACAACGTTAGTTGCAGATCCAGACATACCACCCGCAGATGTAATCTGTACACCGGAAGCCTTACCAGAAAGAACACGGGCAACATCACCGTCAGCTCTAGATTCTAAATCTTCAGAACCAACAGAGGAGACCGCGAAACCAAGTGCCTTTTTCTCTCTTTTAATACCTTGGGCAGTTACAACCACCTCTTCTAAGGCTTGTGCATCTTCCTGCATTTGTACATTAATAGTACTACCAGAACCGATTGGTTGTCTCACATCTTTCTGACCGATGTAAGAGAAAAGAAGTGTTTGACCTTCACTACCACTTATGGCGTAGTTTCCGTCAAAATCAGTTTGGGTACCATTAGTTGTACCTTCTACGACGATGTTAACACCAGGCAGTGGCAGACCGTCTTGATCTGTAACCGTACCGGTAATCGTCTTGTCTTGTGCAAAAGATAAATGCACAACAAACGCCAATAGTAGCGTTAAGATTCCATTTAATTTTGTTCTCATTTTTTAATTATTTGAATTAGCTAAGCGCAAAAATCATAATTTCATGTTAATAATCCAAACTAATATTAATAAAACTTTAAGAGAGCATTTCTTTTTTGCCGGTTACATATAAAACAATTTGCCATTATATCAATGTATTATGTAACAGCCTGAGTTTTTATCGATTTGATAAAAAAATCCATTTTAACACTTTTAGGAAATTTGGAGGATGAGATTCTTCATATATCTGTGGTAAAGTCGATTTGTTTTTGACTTTTAGTTTTTAGTTAAAAGTCTAAACGATTTGAAATTGTGCTTTATTTATGGAAGACAATTGTTTGTTGAAAATTAAGTTTAATTCGGGTTTTGAAAAAATAAAAGAAATTTAATGTATTAGGATTTGAAATATTATGAAATAGTATTACATTTGCCAGCCCTTAAACAGGGGTAAAGTTTTATACATATATAAGGTATGCCAACAATTTCACAATTAGTACGAAAAGGAAGAGTCACAATTACTAAGAAGAGTAAATCGGCTGCTTTGGATTCGTGTCCTCAAAGAAGAGGGGTTTGTACACGTGTTTATACCACTACACCTAAGAAGCCTAACTCTGCTATGCGTAAAGTAGCAAGGGTAAGGTTGACCAATGGTAAAGAGGTGAATGCTTACATCCCTGGTGAGGGTCACAATTTGCAAGAGCACTCGATAGTATTAGTAAGAGGCGGAAGGGTAAAAGATTTGCCAGGTGTTAGATATCACATCGTTAGAGGTGCTTTGGATACTGCAGGTGTTGCAGGAAGAACCCAACGAAGATCTAAATACGGTGCAAAACGCCCTAAGAAGTAATCATAACTTTGTAAAGAAGCAGTAATGAGAAAAAAGCAGGCAAAGAAAAGACCATTATTACCAGATCCAAGATTTAACGATCAGTTAGTTACACGTTTTGTTAACATGATGATGTGGGACGGTAAGAAATCGGTTGCTTTTAGTGTGTTCTATGATGCTATTGATATTGTAGAAGAAAAAAAGACAGACGAAGAAAAAACAGCTCTTGAGCTATGGAAGGATGCATTGTCTAACGTTATGCCACATGTTGAGGTTAGAAGTAGACGTGTTGGTGGAGCTACATTCCAGATTCCAATGCAAATCAGACCAGACCGAAAAATTTCAACTGCTATGAAGTGGTTGATTAGTTATTCTAGAAAGCGTAACGAAAAAGGTATGGCTGCAAAATTAGCAGCTGAAGTTTTGGCGGCTTCGAAAGAAGAAGGTGCTGCGGTCAAGAAAAGAGTTGATACCCATAAAATGGCTGAAGCAAACAAAGCATTCTCTCACTTTAGATTCTAATCAGAAATGGCAAGAGATTTAAAATATACAAGAAATATAGGTATTGCTGCGCATATTGATGCCGGTAAAACTACTACTACAGAACGTATTTTGTTCTATACAGGTGTTAGTCACAAAATTGGTGAAGTACATGATGGTGCTGCTACTATGGATTGGATGGAGCAAGAGCAAGAACGTGGTATTACAATTACCTCGGCTGCAACTACTTGTGAGTGGCAATTTCCGACCGAAAACGGAAAGCCGACTGCTGATGCGAAAGGTTTTCACTTTAATATTATCGATACTCCTGGTCACGTGGATTTTACCGTTGAGGTGAATAGGTCATTACGTGTTCTTGATGGTTTGGTATTCCTTTTTAGTGCGGTTGATGGTGTTGAGCCACAATCTGAAACGAACTGGAGACTAGCTGATAATTACAAAGTGCCGCGTATTGGTTTTGTAAACAAAATGGACCGTCAAGGTTCTAATTTTTTGATGGTTTGCAACCAAGTTAAAACCATGTTGGGTTCTAATGCGGTTCCTATTGTTTTGCCAATAGGTGATGAAGCTGATTTCAAGGGAATTGTAGATTTAGCAAAGAACAGAGCCATAGTTTGGCATGATGAAGGCTATGGTTCTACTTTTGATGTTGTTGATATTCCAGAGGAAATGAAGGCTGAAGTAAAGGAGTATAGAGCTGCGCTAATTGAGGCTGTTGCAGAATATGATGAGGAATTGATGGAGAAATTCTTCGAAGATGAGGATTCCATTACTGAAGAAGAGGTGCACGCCGCCTTAAGGGCAGCTGTTATGGATAGGGCTATTATTCCAATGATTTGCGGTTCTTCCTTTAAAAATAAAGGTGTTCAGTTTTTGTTGGATGCAGTGTGTAGATACTTGCCTTCTCCTATAGATAAGGATGCCATTGTTGGAACGGATCCAAATACTGGTGAAGCAATTAGCAGAAAACCGGATGTTAAAGAGCCGTTTGCTGCTTTAGCGTTTAAAATTGCTACCGATCCATTTGTTGGACGTTTGGCATTTTTTAGAACATATTCAGGTCGTTTAGATGCTGGTTCTTATATATTGAATAATCGCTCGGGTAAAAAAGAACGTATTTCACGTATTTACCAAATGCACTCGAATAAGCAAAATGCCATCGATTACATCGAAGCAGGGGATATTGGTGCTGCGGTAGGATTTAAAGATATTAAAACCGGTGATACGATGTCTTCTGAAAAGCATCCCATTGTTTTGGAGAGCATGGATTTCCCTGACCCGGTAATTGGTATTGCCGTGGAGCCGAAGACAAAGGTTGATGTTGATAAATTGGGTATGGCTTTGGCTAAATTGGCCGAAGAGGATCCAACATTCCAAGTAAAAACCGATGAAGCATCAGGTCAAACCATTATTTCTGGTATGGGCGAACTTCACTTGGATATTATTGTTGATCGTTTAAGGCGTGAATTCAAGGTTGAGGTAAACCAAGGTGAGCCTCAGGTTGAGTATAAAGAAGCGCTTACTAAATTAGCTGCACACAGAGAAACTTACAAGAAGCAATCTGGGGGTCGTGGTAAATTTGGTGACATTGTCTTTGAAATGAGCCCTGCTGATGATGATTTCGAAGGAACTGGACTTCAGTTTGTTGATGAAATTAAAGGTGGTCGTATTCCTAAGGAATTCATTCCATCTGTTGAGAAAGGCTTTAAGGCTGCGATGATGAATGGACCATTGGCTGGATTTGAAATGGATACTATGAAAGTAGTATTGAAAGATGGGTCTTTTCACCCTGTGGATTCCGATGCACTTTCTTTTGAATTGGCTGCAAAAATGGGTTACAAAGCTGCTGGTAAAGCTGCTGGTGCCGTAATCATGGAGCCTATCATGAAGTTGGAGGTTATTACTCCAGAGGAAAACATGGGTGATATTGTTGGTGATTTAAATAGAAGGCGTGGAACTATTAGTGATATGAGCGATAGAGCTGGAGCTAAAGTTGTTAAAGGAACGGTTCCTTTATCTGAGATGTTTGGATATGTTACTTCATTGAGAACATTGTCTTCTGGTAGGGCAACATCAACTATGGAATTTTCGCACTACGCAGAAACTCCATCGAATATTTCAGAGGAAGTAATTAAGGCAGCTAAAGGTGTAACCGCTTAATTTTTAGAAGATGAGTCAAAAAATTAGAATAAAATTAAAATCTTACGATCACAACTTGGTAGATAAGTCTGCTGAGAAAATCGTAAAGACGGTAAAGACAACCGGAGCGGTAGTAACTGGCCCTATTCCTTTGCCAACACATAAAAAGATATTTACGGTTTTGCGTTCGCCGCACGTAAATAAAAAATCAAGAGAGCAATTTCAATTGAGTTCTTATAAAAGACTATTGGATATTTATAGCTCTTCATCAAAAACTATTGATGCACTTATGAAGCTTGAGCTTCCAAGTGGTGTTGAGGTTGAGATAAAAGTATAAGTACAAAACCTATTCGAATAGGATAGGTGACATGTCCTGAGCCGCGTGCAAGGGAAAAACGGAAGAAAACAAAATTCAGGGTTGAATTAGTTTTTAACCCTGTTTTTTTATGTCATAGTTAAGAGTAATATTAATTAATATAAACGGAAGGAAGATTTAAACTTTAAATCCGATATCCAAAATCTAAATCGAATGTCTGGGTTAATAGGAAAAAAAGTAGGTATGACCAGTATTTTTGACGAGAACGGCAAGAACATGCCATGTACCGTTATAGAAGCTGGGCCATGCGTAGTTACCCAAGTCAGAACCGAAGAGGTCGACGGGTACAGTGCCCTTCAACTTGGTTTCGATGACAAGGCAGAGAAACGTGCTAATAAGGCTCAATCGGGTCATTTTAAAAAGGCAGGTACATCTCCTAAGAAAAAAGTCGTTGAGTTCCAAGATTTTGAAGGTGAGTTCAAATTAGGTGACACCCTTGGTGTGGATCTATTTGAAGAAGGTGAATTTGTTGATGTAGTTGGTACATCAAAAGGAAAAGGTTTTCAAGGTGTTGTTAAAAGACACGGCTTTGCTGGTGTTGGTCAAGCGACACACGGTCAACACAACAGACTAAGAGCTCCTGGTTCTATTGGTGCCGCTTCATATCCTGCGAGAGTTTTCAAGGGAATGAAAATGGCTGGTAGAATGGGTGGTGATCAAGTTACTGTTCAAAACCTTAGAGTTTTAAAAATAGTTCCAGAGAAAAACCTTATCGTGGTTAAGGGGTGTGTACCTGGTCATAAGAATGCTTACGTAACTATTCAGAAGTAATGAAAGTAGCAGTTTTAGATATCAAAGGAAAAGAAACAGGTAGAAAGGCAGACCTTTCTGATGCTGTTTTCGGAATAGAGCCTAACAATCATGCGGTTTACTTAGATGTAAAACAATACCTGGCTCACCAGAGACAGGGAACGCACAAATCTAAAGAGAGAGCGGAGATTGCGGGTAGTACAAGAAAGATTAAAAAACAAAAAGGTACAGGTACGGCACGTGCTGGTAGTATCAAATCACCAATCTTTAGAGGTGGCGGACGAATTTTCGGGCCAAGACCTAAGGATTACACTCAAAAATTGAATAAAAACTTGAAGCGTTTGGCACGTAAATCTGCCTTAAGTATCAAGTCAAATGAGAAGGCAATTTTGGTAGTTGAAGATTTTAATTTTGAGGCGCCAAAAACTAAAGATTTTGTACAGGTTTTGAAGTCTTTAGGACTAGAGAACAAAAAGTCTTTATTTGTGTTGGGTGATTCAAATAATGGTGTATATTTGTCTTCGCGTAATTTGAAGCGCTCTGAAGTTGTAACAAGCTCAGAATTAAGTACTTACAAAATATTAAACGCAAACAATATTGTGTTATTAGAAGGTTCATTAGAAGGAATCGTAGCGAACTTAAATAAATAGGAGAACCATGAGTGTGTTGATAAAGCCAATTATAACTGAAAAGATGACCGCTGATAGCGAGTTGTACAATCGGTATGGTTTCATTGTTGACCCAAAGGCCAACAAGATTCAAATCAAGGAAGCTGTTGAATCAGCTTATGGAGTTTCTGTTAAGAAAGTTCGTACCATGAATTATGGTCCAACAAGAAAATCGCGGTATACCAAAACTGGTATTCAGCATGGTAAGACAAATGCTATCAAGAAAGCGATAGTTGATGTTGCCGAAGGAGATATTATTGATTTTTACAGCAATCTATAAAGACGAACAATGTCAGTTAGAAAATTAAAACCAGTAACTCCTGGACAGCGTTTTAGAGTCGTAAATGGGTTTGACGCCATTACGACTGATAAGCCGGAGAAGAGCTTGCTCGCTCCGTTAAAAAAGTCCGGAGGTAGAAACAGTCAAGGAAAGATGACTATTCGCCAAAAAGGTGGAGGTCATAAAAGAAGGTATCGTGTTATCGATTTTAAAAGGGATAAGCAAGATGTTACAGCAACCGTAAAATCTATTCAATACGACCCCAATAGAACAGCTTTTATTGCATTGTTGGAGTACGTAGACGGTGAGAAAAGATATATTATTGCTCAGAACGGATTGCAAGTTGATCAGAAGGTAACTTCTGGTGCGAACGCTGCGCCTGAAATTGGTAATGCACTGCCACTTAGTGCAATTCCTTTAGGAACAATCATTTCTTGTATTGAGTTGCGACCTGGTCAAGGAGCTGTAATGGCAAGAAGTGCTGGTACTTTTGCTCAATTAATGGCAAAAGACGGCAAATTTGTTACCGTAAAAATGCCATCTGGTGAAACGAGATTGATTTTATCTGATTGTCTAGCAACTATTGGTGCAGTGTCTAACTCTGACCATCAATTATTGGTTTCTGGAAAAGCTGGTAGAAGTAGATGGTTGGGTAGAAGACCTAGAACAAGACCAGTAGCTATGAACCCTGTCGATCACCCAATGGGAGGTGGTGAAGGTAGAGCTTCAGGTGGTCACCCAAGATCTAGAAACGGTATTCCGGCTAAGGGTTATAGAACCCGTCAGAAGACAAAGAGCACAAACAAATATATTTTAGAACGTAGAAAGAAATAAAAAGAAGAAAAAATGGCACGTTCACTAAAAAAAGGACCTTACGTTCACTATAGCTTGGAGAAAAAAATCCAACAAAATGCTTCTTCTGGAAAGAAGAGTGTTATAAAGACATGGTCAAGAGCTTCTATGATAACACCTGATTTTGTGGGTCTAACCATAGCTGTACATAATGGGAGACAATTTGTTCCTGTATTCGTAACAGAAAATATGGTAGGTCACAAATTAGGGGAATTTTCTCCAACAAGATCTTTTAGAGGTCACGCTGGAGCAAAGAATAAAGGTAAAAAGTAAGCTATGGGAGTTCGAAAAAAACAGATGGCCGAAAGAATTAAGGCTGAAAAAAAGCAGATAGCGTTCGCAAAGTTGAACAACTGTCCTACTTCTCCTAGAAAAATGCGTATTGTTGCGGATTTGGTAAGAGGTGTTGAAGTAGAGAAAGCTTTGGCAATATTGAGATTCAATCCGAAGGAAGCTTCCCGCAAATTAGAAAAGCTTTTGCTTTCCGCCTTGGCAAACTGGCAAGCAAAGAATGAGGATGCAAGTCTAGAAGATGCTGATCTTATTGTAAAAGAGATTCGTGTTGATAGTGCAGCGATGTTAAAAAGATTGCGTCCAGCTCCGCAGGGTAGAGCACACAGAATTAGAAAACGTTCCAACCATGTAACATTGGTTTTGGGGTCTAACAATAATATAGCAAGCTAGAATGGGACAGAAAACAAATCCGATAGGAAATCGTCTAGGAATTATCAGAGGATGGGAATCTAACTGGTACGGTGGAAACGATTATGGAGACAAACTAGCTGAGGATAGCAAAATCCGTAAGTACGTTCATGCACGTCTAGCAAAAGCAAGTGTGTCAAGAGTTATTATCGAGCGTACCTTAAAATTGATAACGGTAACTATTACTACTGCACGACCTGGTATCATTATTGGTAAAGGTGGTCAAGAAGTAGATAAGCTTAAAGAAGAGCTAAAAAAGATTACTGGAAAAGAAGTTCAGATCAACATTTACGAAATCAAAAGACCTGAGGTTGATGCGAATTTGGTAGCTGCAAGTGTAGCGCGTCAAATTGAAAGCAGAATTTCTTTCAGACGTGCAATCAAAATGGCAATCGCTGCTGCGATGCGTATGAACGCTGAGGGAATCAAAATTCAAATTTCCGGTCGGTTGAACGGGGCTGAAATGGCTCGTTCTGAATCGTATAAAGATGGTAGAATTCCATTATCTACTTTCCGTGCGGATATTGATTATGCTTTACACGAAGCTCAAACTACCTATGGTAAGTTAGGGATCAAAGTTTGGATAATGAAAGGTGAGGTATACGGAAAGAGAGAGCTTTCTCCGCTAGTTGGTATGAAAAAAGGCCAAAGCGATAAAGGAGGAAAAGGAGATCGAGGTGGAAAACAACGCCGTAGAAAGTAATTTTTTAAAGAAGTAAGAAAATCATGTTACAACCGAAAAGACAAAAGTTTCGTAAGATGCAAAAAGGCCGGATGAAAGGTATATCCGGAAGAGGGCACCTGCTTTCTAATGGTATGTTTGGTCTTAAATCTTTAGAGACTCGCTTTATAACAGCACGTCAGATTGAAGCGGCTCGTATTGCAGCAACAAGATATATGAAAAGGGAAGGGCAGCTTTGGATTAAAATTTTTCCAGACAAGCCTATCACCAAGAAACCATTAGAAGTACGTATGGGTAAAGGTAAGGGTGCTCCTGAATATTTCGTAGCTCGCGTTTTGCCAGGAAGAATTATGTTCGAGGTTGCAGGTGTACCAATGGATGTTGCTAAAGAAGCTTTGCGATTAGCGGCTCAAAAATTACCGGTTAAGACAAAATTTATTGTTGCCAGAGATTATACTGCTGCAGACTAATTGAAGGAAATCATGAAAAAAAAGGAAATAAAAGAATTATCTGTTGAAGAGCTAAAATTAAAGTACGCTGAGCTTAAGAAAGAGCATGCAGATTTGAAAATGGCACACTTCGTAACTCCTTTGGAGAATCCTCTTCAAATTAGAAAGGTGAGAAGAACAGTAGCGCGATTGGCAACGGAATTAACTAATAGGGAAAACCAATAACTGGTTCTGCTTTATGGAAGAAAAAAGAAACTTAAGAAAAGAGAGAATAGGGGTTGTTACTAGCAACAAAATGGAGAAATCTATCGTGGTTGCAGAGGTAAAAAGAGTAAAGCACCCTATGTACGGTAAGTTCGTTTTGAAAACGAAAAAGTACGTTGCACACGACGAAAAGAACGATTGCAAGGAAGGTGATACCGTAAAGATTATGGAAACACGTCCTTTGAGCAAAACCAAATGTTGGAGGTTAGTAGAAATCTTAGAAAGAGCTAAATAATTATGTTACAGCAAGAATCAAGATTAAAAGTAGCGGACAATACAGGAGCGAAGGAAGTTTTGACCATCCGTGTTTTGGGTGGAACAAAAAGAAGATACGCTTCTATTGGAGACAAGATTGTTGTTACTGTGAAGGAGGCGACTCCAAACGGAGGTATCAAGAAAGGTGCTGTTTCAACAGCAGTTGTGGTAAGAACCAAGAAAGAAGTAAGAAGACCTGATGGTTCTTACATTCGATTTGATGACAACGCATGTGTATTGTTAAACCCAACTGGCGAAATGAGAGGAACTCGTGTTTTCGGACCGGTTGCAAGAGAACTTCGTGACAAGCAGTTCATGAAAATTGTTTCATTGGCCCCTGAGGTACTATAATTTATAGCGAGGAATGAAAAAATTAAAAATAAAAACGGGAGATACGGTACGAATCATAGCTGGAGACCATAAAGGTACCGAAGGTAAAGTGATGCGTGTTGATATTGCAAAGAACAAAGCAATCGTGGAAGGTGCTAATATGGTATCTAAACATGAGAAGCCAAGTGCGAAAAATCCACAGGGCGGTATTGTTCAAAAAGAAGCGTTTATCAATGTTTCTAATCTAGCGCTTCTCGATGCTAAATCTGGTGAGACTACTAGAGTCGGTTATGAAGTAAGAGATGGAAAAAAAGTTAGAGTTTCTAAGAAATCCAATGAAGTAATTTAGTTATGGCTTACGTTGCAAGATTAAAAAAAGAATATGGTGAGCGCATTGTTAGTGCGTTGACTGAGGAATTTGGTTACAAGAATGTAATGCAAGTACCTAAGCTACAGAAGATAGTAGTAAGTAGAGGTGTTGGTGCTGCTGTTGCCGATAAGAAACTTATCGACCACGCGGTTGACGAGATGACGATGATTACCGGTCAAAAAGCAGTTGCAACAATATCTAAAAAGGATGTTGCTACCTTCAAATTACGTAAGGGAATGCCAATTGGTGCTAAAGTTACACTTCGTGGAGAAAGAATGTACGAATTTTTAGATCGCTTGGTTACAAGTGCTTTACCTCGAGTTCGTGATTTTCAAGGAATTAAAGCTACCGGTTTTGACGGACGAGGAAATTATAGCTTAGGTGTAACGGAACAAATTATATTCCCTGAGGTAAATATTGATAAAATCAATAGAATAAATGGGATGGACATCACTTTCGTAACCACGGCTGCAACCGATAAGGAAGCGAAATCATTATTAACAGAACTAGGATTACCTTTTAAAAAGAAATAGTATGGCTAAAGAATCAATGAAAGCCCGTGAAAGAAAAAGGGCAGCGACTGTAGCTAAATATGCCGAAAAGAGAAAAGCTTTGAAAGAAGCTGGAGACTATGAAGGCTTACAGAAATTGCCAAAGAATGCTTCACCTGTCCGTATGCACAACAGATGTAAGATTACCGGAAGACCTAAAGGTTACATGAGAACTTTTGGAATTTCAAGGGTAACTTTCAGAGAAATGGCAAATCAAGGATTGATTCCAGGAGTTAAAAAAGCCAGCTGGTAAGACAAAATTGAATAACTGGTTTCAGGTCTGGCAATACTGTTGGAAACCGTTACCGAAATATATAAGAATGGTTACAGATACTATAGCAGATTACTTAACAAGAGTGAGAAACGCCAATAGCGCAGGTCACAGGGTTGTTGAGATACCTTCATCAAAAGTGAAGAAAGAGATAACTAAAATATTATTCGATCAAGGGTATATTCTAAGTTACAAGTTCGAAGAGGACAAGGTTCAAGGCAGCATCAAAATTGCTTTGAAATATGACAAGTTCACTAAAGATCCTGTTATCAAAAAATTACAGAGAGTTAGTAAGCCTGGTTTACGCAAGTATACAGGAGCTGATAATCTGCCAAGAGTTTTAAACGGATTAGGTATTGCCATTGTTTCTACATCTCATGGTGTTATGACAAGTAAGCAAGCCAAAAATGAAAATGTAGGTGGCGAGGTACTTTGCTACGTATATTAATCAGTATAAAGATTTAGAAAATGTCTAGAATAGGTAATAATCCGGTAGCGATTCCTGAGGGAGTCACAATAGAGGTAAATGAAAATATAATTACTGTAAAAGGTAAGTTGGGTGAATTAACTCAAGAGTTTTCAGGAGTTTCTGTAAAGGTAGAAGATGGACAAGCTTGGGTAACCAGACCTTCTGATTCCAAAGAGCATAAGGCAAAACATGGTCTTTACAGATCTTTGGTTTTGAATATGGTGGAAGGAGTTTCTAAAGGATGGACAAAAGAGTTGGAACTTGTAGGTGTAGGTTATAGAGCAAGCAATCAAGGTCAAAAATTAGATTTGGCATTAGGATTTTCTCATAACATTGTTTTGAATTTAGCACCAGAGGTTAAAGTTGAAACTATTTCTGAAAAAGGAAAGAATCCAATTGTGAAACTTACTTCTTTTGATAAGCAGTTAGTTGGTCAAGTAGCGGCTAAGATTAGATCTTTCCGTAAGCCAGAGCCGTACAAAGGAAAAGGAATTAAGTTCGTTGGAGAACAATTGAGAAGAAAAGCTGGTAAATCCGCATAATATTAGTGTTATCATGAAATTATCAAAGACACAAAGAAAATTAAGAATTAGAAGGAGAATACGTAAAGTATCAGCCGGAACTGCAGAAAGACCTAGATTATCGGTTTTCCGAAGTAATAAAGAAATTTATGCTCAGGTAATTGATGATGTTGAAGGAAAAACTTTAGTAGCTGTTTCTTCTAGAGATAAAGATTTAGCAAAAGCTAAGGGAACTAAAAGTGAAATTGCAGCCCTAGTAGGTAAGGCAATTGCTGAAAGATCTGCAAAAGCTGGTATTGATAAAGTAGCTTTCGATAGAGGAGGTAACTTGTACCACGGTAGAGTAAAAGCATTGGCTGAAGGAGCAAGAGAAGCAGGGTTAAAATTCTAAAATAAGAGCATGTACCAGAAATACAAAAACGTAGAAACTGTTAAGCCAGGTGGTTTAGATTTAAAAGATAGATTGGTCGGTATCCAAAGAGTTACTAAGGTAACAAAAGGTGGACGAGCTTTCGGATTCTCTGCAATTGTTGTTGTAGGTGATGAAAATGGAGTTGTTGGTCACGGTTTGGGTAAATCCAAGGAAGTTGCCACGGCTATTGCTAAAGCTATCGAAGATGCTAAAAAGAATTTAATTCGTATTCCTTTGAACAAAGCTACATTGCCACATGAGCAAAAAGGGAAGTTCGGTGGTGCACGAGTATACATTCAACCCGCATCTCATGGTACAGGTGTTATTGCAGGTGGGGCAGTTAGAGCGGTTTTGGAAGCTGTTGGAGTACATGACGTACTTTCAAAATCTCAAGGTTCTTCGAATCCACACAATGTGGTAAAGGCAACTTTTGATGCACTTTTACAATTAAGAGGTGCACATACCATCGCAAAACAAAGAGGTGTTTCCTTAGAAAAAGTTTTTAAAGGATAATTCAAGCAGACAATGGCAAAGAAGATTAAAGTAAAACAGTTAAAGAGTGCTATCAAAAGGCCACAAAACCAAAAGAGAACTTTAGAGGCTCTTGGTTTGAAAAGAATTGGTCAGGTTGTGGAACATGAGGCTACAGCTAGCATCGTTGGCATGGTAAATACAGTTAAACACTTAGTTTCTACAGAAGAAGCTTAATACATAAAAGGTAATGAATTTAAGTAATCTAAAACCAGCTGAGGGCTCTGTCAATAGAGACGGAAAACGATTAGGAAGAGGCCAGGGGTCAGGTAAAGGTGGAACGGCCGCAAGAGGTCATAAGGGAGCTAAATCAAGATCGGGTTATTCTAAGAAAATTGGTTTCGAAGGTGGTCAAATGCCTTTGCAAAGACGTGTGCCTAAATTTGGTTTTACAAACATTAACCGAAAGGAGTATCAAGGTATTAATCTTTCCAAATTACAGGAGTTGGTAGACAAAAAGGTCATAAAGGATACAGTTACTTTAGAAACTCTTGTTGAGAACAGATTAGCACGTAAAAATGATTTGGTGAAGATATTGGGCGGTGGAGAATTGAAAGCATCCCTTAAAATTTCTGTGCATAAATTTACTGCTACAGCGAAGACGGCGATTGAAGCTGCGGGTGGAGAGGCAATAAGTTTATAAGCAAAGCAAACTATGAAGAATTTTTTCGACACAATATCCAATATTTGGAAGATAGAAGAACTAAGGAATAGAATAGGTATTACCTTAATGCTTCTTTTGGTTTACCGTTTTGGTTGCCAGATTGTTCTTCCGGGTATTGATACATCACAATTGGGTGCCTTGGCTGATGAAACCGGACAGGGTATTTTTGGACTATTGAATGCGTTTACGGGTGGAGCTTTTGCAAATGCTTCAATTTTTGCATTAGGTATTATGCCCTATATTTCCGCATCGATTGTCGTTCAGTTGATGGGTATTGCAATCCCTTATCTTCAGAAATTACAGAAGGAAGGTGAAAGTGGAAGAAAAACAATCAACCAAATTACCAGATGGCTGACTATCGGTATCTGTATTGTTCAAGCTCCTGCATATTTATATGGATTGGAAGCTTTTGGTGTGCGTGATAGTGCTTTCCTGATTGGTAAAGGTCTCAATTTCATGGTTCCTGCGGTAATTATTTTGGTCACAGGTTGTGTATTCGCTATGTGGTTGGGAGAAAAGATAACTGATAAAGGAATTGGTAACGGTATTTCCTTGTTGATTATGATAGGTATTATCGCTACACTTCCGCAGTCTTTCGCACAAGAGGTTGTTTCAAGACTTGAAGGAGTTGGTGGACCGATGTTGATTTTGGTTGAAGTTATTGTTTGGTTCTTGGTTATTTTAGCAAGTGTTTTATTAGTAATGGCAACACGTCAGATACCAGTACAATATGCCCGAAGAACGGCATCTGGTGGATATGAAAAAAACGTTATGGGGTCTCGTCAATACATTCCCTTGAAATTAAATGCATCAGGTGTAATGCCAATAATCTTTGCACAAGCAATTATGTTTGTCCCTGGTCTTATTGGTAGCGCTGATTTTTTAAAGGATACTGGCGCTGGTCAATGGCTTCAGGTTAATTTTGGAAATAACATATTTGGTTTTTGGTATAATTTGGTCTTTGCCCTTTTGATAATCATATTCACTTATTTCTATACGGCAATAACAGTTCCTACAAATAAGATGGCTGACGATTTGAAACGTAGTGGAGGATTTATTCCAGGCATACGACCTGGAAAAGAAACGGGAGATTTCTTAGATAAAATTATGTCTTTGATTACCTTACCCGGGTCTATATTTTTAGCATTGTTGGCAGTTCTACCTGCGGTAGTTGTAAAGTTACTCGATGTACAAGCCGGATGGGCATTGTTTTTTGGAGGTACTTCACTATTGATTATGGTAGGTGTTGCAATTGATACAGTACAACAAGTGAACGCCTACTTGTTAAATCGTCACTATGATGGTTTGATGAAATCAGGTAAAAACAGAAAAGTAGCATAATTATGGCTAAGCAAGCAGCGATTGAGCAAGATGGATCCATAATCGAAGCATTGTCTAATGCAATGTTTCGTGTCGAATTAGAAAACGGTCATGTAGTGACTGCACATATTTCAGGAAAGATGCGTATGCATTACATTAAATTGCTTCCTGGTGATAAGGTGAAGTTGGAAATGAGTCCATACGATTTGACAAAAGCGAGAATTACTTATAGATATTAAGATAGTAGAAAGATGAAAGTTAGAGCATCAGTTAAGAAAAGAAGTGCCGACTGCAAGATTGTTCGCAGAAAAGGTAGGTTGTACGTAATCAACAAAAAGAATCCTAGATTTAAACAAAGACAAGGGTAATTATGGCAAGAATTGCAGGTATTGATATACCAAAACAAAAAAGAGGCGTGATAGCGCTAACCTATATTTTTGGAATTGGTAGCAGCAGAGCTAAAGAGATTTTGGCTACGGCAAAAGTTAGTGAAGACACTAAAGTTTCTGATTGGAACGATGATGAAATTGGGCGTATTCGTGAAGCGGTAGCTGGTTACACAATAGAAGGTGAATTACGTTCTGAAACACAATTGAACATCAAAAGATTGATGGACATTGGTTGTTACAGAGGAATTCGTCACAGATCAGGACTTCCATTAAGAGGCCAACGTACAAAGAACAACTCTAGAACGAGAAAAGGAAAGAGAAAAACTGTTGCTAACAAGAAAAAAGCAACGAAGTAATAATTAGATAGTAGTCATTAGTATTTAGACGTTAGAAGAATCTGTTTGAAATGTAAAAGTCTAGGATTCCAATAACTAAGAACTAGCACTAGAAACTAAAATAAATATGGCAAAAGCAGGTACAAAGACAACTAAGAAACGTAAGGTTATTATTGAGTCTGTAGGTGAAGCTCACGTTACAGCATCCTTTAACAACATTATCATTTCTTTGACGAACAAAAAAGGAGATGTAATCTCATGGTCGTCTGCAGGAAAGATGGGTTTTAGAGGTTCAAAAAAGAATACACCTTATGCTGCTCAAGTAGCGGCCGAAGATTGTTCTAAAGTTGCACACGAGGCAGGATTGAGAAAAGTAAAGGTTTATGTAAAAGGACCTGGTAATGGTAGAGAGTCTGCTATACGTGCAATTCATAATTCAGGAATTGAAGTAACAGAAATTATCGATGTTACACCAATGCCTCATAACGGATGTAGACCTCCGAAAAGAAGAAGAGTTTAATAAATCACTATATAATTTCACAGAAGTGTAGTACACGATTATCGAAGGAGGAAGCCTTAATTCATAATCACACTTCAAATTAAAAGAAAATGGCAAGATACACAGGACCAAAAAGTAAAATCGCGCGTAAGTTCGGAGAAGCGATTTTCGGTGACGATAAGTCATTCGACAAAAAAAATTACCCACCAGGACAACACGGAAACGCAAGACGTCGTGGTAAGAAATCTGAATATTCAGTTCAGTTAATGGAAAAGCAAAAAGCAAAGTACACGTATGGTATTTTGGAAAAGCAATTCCGTAACCTATTTACCAAAGCAAACCGAAGTAAAGGTGTTACAGGTGAAGTTCTACTTCAATTATGTGAAGCTCGTTTAGATAACGTTGTTTACAGAATGGGTATTTCGCCAACAAGAAGTGGTGCTAGACAATTAGTTTCTCACAGACATATTACCGTTAACGGTGAGTTGGTAAACATTCCTTCATATTCGTTAAAAGCGGGAGATGTTGTTGGGGTAAGAGAAAAATCGAAGTCTTTACAGGCAATTCAGGATTCTCTTGCAGCTAGCAGTGCCGTTTACGAATGGATTGTTTGGAACAACGATACCAAGCAAGGAACCTTTGTTACCATTCCTGAGAGAATGCAGATTCCTGAGAACATCAAAGAACAATTAATCGTCGAGTTATACTCTAAATAAACAACACCAATCCAATTATGGCATTATTTAATTTTCAGAAGCCCGATAAAGTAATAATGATCGATTCCTCAGATTTCGAAGGGAAGTTTGAATTCCGTCCTTTGGAACCTGGTTATGGATTAACTGTTGGGAACGCCTTGCGTAGAGTATTGCTTTCTTCATTAGAAGGTCATGCAATTACCTCCGTAAGAATTGATAAAGTAGAACACGAATTCTCTGTGATTCCAGGTGTTGTTGAAGATGTAACTGAAATCATATTGAATTTGAAACAAGTACGTTTCAAAAAACAAATTGAAGATTCAGAAGCTGAAACGGTATCTGTTTCCGTTAGCGGAAAAGATCAGTTGACTGCAGGAGATTTTCAAAAATTCATTTCTGGGTATCAAGTATTGAATCCTGATTTGGTTATTTGCAACATGGAGTCAAAAGTTAGCATCAATATGGAGCTGGTTATTGACAAAGGAAGAGGTTATGTTCCTGCAGAAGAGAATAAGAAATCTGGTATGCCAATGGGAACCATTGCTATCGACTCAATCTTTACTCCAATAAAAAATGTAAAGTATAGCATTGAGAACTTCCGTGTAGAGCAAAAAACCGATTATGAAAAATTAGTTTTCGAAATCGTAACAGATGGTTCAATTCACCCTAAAGACGCTTTGACAGAAGGAGCAAAAGTATTAATTCACCACTTCATGTTATTCTCTGATGAGCGTATCACTTTAGAAGCTGATGAAATTGCTCAAACTGAAACTTATGATGAGGAATCACTGCACATGCGTCAGTTATTGAAAACTAAACTAGTAGACATGGATCTCTCAGTTCGTGCTTTGAATTGTTTGAAAGCTGCGGAGGTTGATACATTAGGAGATTTGGTTTCTTTCAACAAAAATGATTTGATGAAATTCAGAAACTTCGGTAAGAAATCATTAACTGAACTTGAAGAGTTGGTAATCAACAAAGGTTTAAGTTTCGGAATGGATCTTTCAAAATACAAATTAGATAAAGATTAATCATATTTTGCTCCTCGTTCAAACGAGTTTGGTAGCAAGATGATAAAATAAAAACATGAGACACGGAAAAAAAATTAACCACTTAGGTCGAAAGACAGCGCATAGAAAGGCGATGTTGGCTAATATGGCTTGTTCTTTAATTGAGCATAAACGGATCAATACAACAGTTGCCAAGGCTAAAGCCTTGAAACAATTTGTTGAGCCATTGATTACTAAGTCTAAGGCAGAGAACAACCAATCAGCGGAAAAAGGTACGCATAATAGACGTATCGTTTTCAAAAGCTTAAGAGATAAGAATGCCATCACTGAATTGTTTAGTGTAGTTTCTGAAAAGGTTGGTGATAGACCAGGAGGTTATACCAGAATTATCAAGCTAGGTAATCGTCTAGGTGATAACGCAGATATGGCAATGATAGAGTTGGTTGATTTCAATGAGCTTTACAATGCTGATAAACCTAAGAAGAAAACTACAAGAAGAAGTAGAAGAGGTGGTGGGGCAAAAGCACAAACGCCTCCAGTAGCCGTAGAAGCGAAAACAGATTCTCAAACTGATGCAGAAATAAAAGCAGATGATTCAGAAGAATAAAATTGTTAAGAGATTTTAATAATTGAAAAAGGATAGACTTTAAGTCTATCCTTTTTTTATGTTTATTTGTCAAATTAAAAATTCGATAGAACCACATGAAGTATCAATCTAGAAAAAGAGCATTTATTTTATTAGCTGATGGCACCATCTTTCACGGTAAAGTTGTTGGTGACAATGAAGGAACAGCTTTCGGAGAAGTTTGTTTTAATACAGGTATGACAGGGTATCAAGAAATATTCACAGACCCCTCGTATTTTGGTCAATTGATGGTAACCACAAACGCACATATTGGCAACTATGGTACCAATGAGAATGAGGTAGAATCTGATTCTGTTAAAATCGCCGGCTTGATTTGTAAAAATTTCAGCTATAATTATTCTAGGGATGATGCAGATGCAAGTTTGGAGGATTTTTTAGCAAAGAGTAATTTGTTCGCTATTTCGGATGTGGATACTAGAGCACTTGTAAGCTATATTAGAGATAACGGCGCGATGAATGCTGTAATATCTACGGATGTTGACAACATCGCAAAGTTAAAAGAAGAGTTGGCAGATTTCCCAAGTATGGAAGGTTTGGAACTTTCTTCCAAAGTATCTACAAAGGAACCCTATTTCTATGGAGATGAAAATGCTACCTATAAGATTGCCGCTTTAGATATCGGAATCAAAAAGAATATCTTAAGAAATCTGGCTAAGCGAGGTGCATTTATCAAAGTCTTCCCATATAATAGTACTTTTGAGGAGTTAAAATCATGGAATCCGGACGCATATTTTATTTCAAATGGCCCTGGTGACCCAGAGCCGTTAACACAAGCAATTGCTACCGCAAAAGATATTATAGCCACTGACGCTCCTCTTTTTGGAATCTGCTTAGGGCATCAAGTTATTGCCTTAGCCAATGGTGTATCTACGTATAAGATGCATAACGGACATAGAGGAATCAACCATCCTATTAAAAACTTACTTACAGGAAAAGGAGAGATTACTTCTCAAAATCATGGTTTTGCTATTAATAGAGAAGAGACTGAAGCACATTCTGAGTTGGAGATTACACATGTGCATCTCAATGATCAGACAGTTGCAGGTATTCGTATGAAGAATAAAAATGTCTTTTCGGTACAATATCACCCTGAGGCTAGCCCTGGTCCACATGATGCTGAATATTTATTCGACCAGTTTTTTGAGAATATCGCAAAATCAAGCAAGAAAGCGGTCTCAATTTAACAAATCGTTATATTTTTTCAATCCATTCATATTCAGAGAGTAAACAAAACACGCTTTCGTATATTTGTGGGCTGAAATTAATAGTAATAAAATAGAATTAAATGAGTATTATCCTAGGCGTTCACGCAAGACAAATATTAGATTCAAGAGGAAATCCGACTGTTGAAGTTGATGTGATTACTGAAAATGGAGTGATGGGGAGAGCTGCGGTTCCTTCAGGAGCCTCAACAGGAGAACATGAGGCGGTAGAATTACGAGATGGTGGAGATACTTTCATGGGAAAAGGTGTCCTGAAAGCGGTAGCTAATGTAAATACGGTTATTTCTGAAGAGATTTTAGGGATGAATGTTTTCGAACAAAATCTAATCGATCAAGTCATGATTGATTTAGATGGTACCCCGAATAAATCAAAATTAGGCGCAAATGCCATTTTAGGTGTTTCTCTAGCCGCTGCCAAAGCCGCTGCAAATGAATTAGGTTTGTCGTTGTTTAGATATGTAGGGGGTGTGAGTGCAAACACCCTTCCTGTGCCGATGATGAATATAATCAATGGAGGTTCGCATTCAGATGCTCCCATAGCTTTTCAAGAATTTATGGTGATGCCGGTAAAAGCGAAAAGTTTTTCACATTCCATGCAAATGGGAACCGAAATTTTCCACAACTTGAAAAAAGTATTGCATGACAGAGGTTTAAGCACTGCTGTTGGTGATGAAGGTGGATTCGCTCCAAATCTGGCCGGTGGTACGGAGGATGCATTAGACACTATTGCTAAAGCTGTTGACAAGGCAGGATACAAATTGGGTGATGATGTAATGATAGCCTTAGATTGTGCGGCAGCCGAGTTTTTTGTGGATGGAAAATATGATTATACCAAATTTGAAGGGGATAAGGGTGTAGTAAGAACTTCTGAAGAGCAAGCGCAGTATTTAGCGGATTTATCTGCAAAGTATCCTATCATTTCTATTGAAGATGGAATGGATGAAAATGACTGGGATGGCTGGAAATCGCTAACTGACAAAATTGGAGATAAAGTCCAATTGGTGGGTGATGATTTGTTTGTTACCAACGTAGAAAGACTTTCAAAGGGAATTGATAATGGTATTGCAAATTCCATTTTAATCAAGGTAAACCAAATAGGAACGCTTACAGAAACAATTGCTGCCGTGAATATGGCTAAGAATGCAGGTTATACTTCTGTAATGTCGCACCGCTCGGGTGAAACAGAGGATAATACTATAGCTGACCTTGCAGTTGCATTAAATACAGGTCAGATTAAGACCGGTTCAGCTTCGCGTTCAGATCGTATGGCAAAGTATAATCAATTACTTCGTATTGAAGAAGAGTTGGGAGATACTGCTTATTATCCACAAGAAAAAGCCTTTAAAATCAATTAATAATAGTTTTTTAAAGTTTAAAAAGCCTTTCTCACTAAAGAAAGGCTTTTTTTTGGTCTCATCATTCAGAATACCTATCTTTTTAACACATAAACGCTAAGACTTGATTATATGAATAACTTCCTCTTTGTTGCCGCTGAAAATGACGCTATTGCGAATTGCAAAGCTGGAGGAATGGGTGATGTGGTAAGAGACGTTCCTCGTCAAATTTCAGAGCGAGGAGATAAAGTTCATGTAGTTGTTCCTTCCTATTCACGCCTACATCAAAATGGCACTTTCAAAACCAATTTGAATTTTCAGCTTAAGGGCATAACGTATACAGCCGAATTATACGAAGTAATTCCGAAGAAAGAGTTTAAAAATATTCACCATTACGTTATTCACCATCCTGAAATTGAAGCTGGTGATATCGCTCACATCTATCATAACGACCCAACGGAACCTTTCTATACAGATGCCATTAAATACTTTATCTTTTGTACCGCAGTTGCCGAGGCAATCAAAAAAGGGGTATTCGGCAAATTGGATGTCGTTCATATGCATGATTGGCATTCTAGTTTGTTGCTTTTCTTAAAGCAATATCACCCTGCTTATAAGTCTCTGAAGAAGATGCGATATGTTTATAGCATTCATAATTTGGCGATTCAAGGTATTCGACCTTTCGAGAATAACTACTCATCTTTAAGAAATTGGTTTCCTGATATTCCACTAGATTATAAAGGTCTAAGGGATTACCGCTACCAGGATTGTATTAACCTCATGGCTGTAGGCATTCGCTTGGCCGATGCTGTACATACGGTATCTCCATCCTATAAAGAAGATGTGCTTAAGCCAAGTTCCCCCCCTGAATTTATTGGAGGAGAAGGTTTGGAAAAGGATTTGCAGCAAGCCGACAATGAAGGGCGTTTACATGGCATACTAAACGGCTCTAATTATGCAAATATCAGGGCTGCTGATAAAGGAAAATTGTATCGAAATACGGTCAAAGCCTTGTTTAAATGGCTTCAAGAAGAATCAAAAAGCTATAAAGCAGATTTCTTAGCGCATACCGGAGAAAAAGTAATGGAATATGTTGAACAACCTCCAAAGTTCATCGTGTCGAGCGTTGCACGGCTTACCGAGCAGAAATTTTATTTTTTCAAACGTTCTCCGGAAGCATTTGTCAAAATCCTTAAGAAGCTAGATAAGATTGATGGAATTTTCATGCTCTTGGGAACTGGCGCACCGGAGTATGAAGAAATGTTTCGTCAAATGAGTTATGATCATCATAATTTTATTTTCACCAACGGTCAATCTGAAGACCTTATCGATTCCATATATCTAGAATCTGACCTTTATTTTATGCCAAGTCTTTTTGAGCCCTGCGGAATAAGTCAAATGTTGGCGATGCGAAATGGTAACCCTTGTTTAGTGCATCATACTGGTGGACTAATTGATACGGTGATGCCTATGAAAACAGGTTTTGCTTTCGACGGCAAAACTTATGACGAAAAAATCAGCAATATGTTGGCAAGTTTCGATGAGGTTATTGACATCTACAAGAACGATAAACCTAAATGGAAGAAGATTCAAAACAATGCCAAAAAAGTACGTTTTACTTGGAAGAAATTTGTTGATGAATATTATAAAGTTTTATACCTGCTTTAACAGGGTTTTATTGCATTCGGCCAATGCGCCATCCTAGTTAATAAATCTACAAATAGAAAGAAGGAATTGTTAACGTGCCTTGTTTTTCTTAAATTTGTAGTTCACTTTAATTCATAGTAAAACTTACAAATGTCAGATAAAGCAACACTAGAATATAACGGTCAGAAATACGAATTCCCTGTCATTAAAGGAACAGAAGATGAGCTTGCAGTTGATATCAAAACTTTACGCGGCGCCACTGGGGGTTTAACTACCATCGACCCAGGTTATAAAAACACGGGCTCCTGTGAAAGTGCTATCACGTTTTTAGATGGTGAAAAGGGTATTTTACGTTACCGTGGATATTCTATTGAAGAATTGGCAGAGAAAGCTGATTTTTTAGAGGTTTGTTACTTGTTGATTTTTGGGGAATTGCCAAATAAAGATCAACTCGAAGCTTTTCATATTGATATAAAAAATGAGTCGCATGTCGATGAAGAAATGAAGAAAATTTTGGATGCTTTTCCAAAGTCTGCGCATCCGATGGGAATTCTTTCTTCACTAACTAGTGCATTGATAGCTTTTAATCCAACCTCTGTAGATGTAACATCAGCGGACGAAATGTACGGGGCTATCGTAAGAATATTGGCAAAATTTCCAGTTCTCGTAGCCTGGACAATGCGAAAAAAGAAGGGACTTCCCTTAGATTATGGTGATGATAATTTGAGCTATGTCGAGAACATCTATAAGATGATGTTTAAAAAACCTTCTAAGGAGTACGAAAAAAATCAAATTGTAATTGACGCTCTTGACAAACTCTTAATCTTACATGCGGACCACGAACAAAATTGTTCGACTTCTACAGTTCGAATTGTTGGTTCTTCACATGCTGGTTTATTTGCGTCCCTTTCAGCCGGAATCTCAGCGTTATGGGGGCCTCTTCATGGCGGCGCAAATCAAGCAGTATTGGAGATGTTGGAAGCAATACAAGAAGATGGTGGTGATACCAAAAAATATATGGCGAAGGCCAAAGACAAAAGCGACCCTTTCAGATTGATGGGCTTTGGGCACCGTGTTTATAAAAACTTTGATCCGAGAGCTAAGATTATCAAGGTTGCTGCGGATGAGGTTTTGGGTGATTTAGGAATCGATGATCCAATTTTAAACGTAGCGAAAGGATTGGAAAAAGAAGCTTTAGAGGATCAATATTTTGTAGACAGAAAACTATATCCAAATGTAGATTTCTATTCTGGAATAATATATAGAGCATTAGGCATTCCAACTGAAATGTTCACCGTAATGTTTGCCTTAGGAAGGTTACCAGGGTGGATTTCGCAGTGGAGAGAAATGAGATTGCGAAATGAACCAATTGGACGTCCGAGACAGGTATATATTGGAGAAAATAGCAGACCTTTTGTCGAAGTTGATAAAAGGTAGATTGCTACCTTCTAAAAAAAACAAAAAAGCTCTTTTAGATTCTAAAAGAGCTTTTTTTTAGATACTAATTTGAAGTAAAGTAAAAAGCTACATAATGCTAAATTTGAATGTAAAAGATGAAATTGCAACGCTTAAAGCTGTAGTTCTGGGAACCGCGGAAAGTTGTGGTTCGACTCCTAAACCTGAAGAGGCTTATGACCCAAAGTCCTTGGAACATATTTTGGCTGGTACCTATCCAAAAGAAGAAGATATGATTAAGGAAATGGATGCTTTTGCAGCTGTTTTTAGAAAATATGATGTTGCCCTTTTTCGACCAGAAGTTTTAGAGGATTGTAATCAGATTTTTTCTAGGGATATTGCTTTCGTCATAGAAAACAAATTGATAAAAGCGAATATACTTCCTGACCGTGAAAAAGAGTTTGAGGCCATTTTACACGTTTTGGAATATATTGACCCCGAACATATTGTTCATGCACCAGAAGAGGTACATGTAGAAGGGGGAGATGTAATGCCTTGGAACGATTATATTTTTGTTGGAACGTATACCGCACCTGATTATTCAGATTGGATTACTGCCCGAACTAACAAAGAAGCGGTTGCATTTCTGAAAGAACAATTTCCACATAAGACGGTGAAGTCTTTCGAACTTCGAAAATCGAGCAATGCAAGAGAAAATGCACTGCATTTAGATTGTTGTTTTCAACCATTAGGAAAGGGTAAAGCTATTTTACATAAAAACGGATTTTTGGTAAAGGAAGAATATGAATGGTTGGTTGATTTCTTCGGGAAAGAAAACATCTTTGAAATAACTTCAGATGAGATGTATCATATGTTTAGCAATGTGTTTTCTATTTCCCCTGAGGTCGTTGTATCAGAAAAGAATTTTACAAGGTTGAACGACTGGCTCAAAGAACAAGGCTTTACAGTCGAGGAAATTCCGTATGCTGAAATTGCCAAACAAGAAGGTTTATTACGTTGTAGTACTTTACCATTAGTTAGAGAATAATATACAAGTTATGCAGGTTACAAATACCATTTTAATGATTCGCCCAGTGAACTTTCGTATGAATGAGCAAACGGCTGTAAATAACTATTTTCAAGAGGAAATCGATGGTTCAAGTACCGCCATTAATCAAAAGGCTCAAGAGGAGTTTGATTCCTTTGTGGAGGTTTTAAGAGCAAAAGGGGTAAATGTTATCGTTATAGATGACACCAAAGAACCAGACACGCCTGATAGTATTTTTCCCAATAATTGGGTTTCTTTCCATTCAAGTGGTACTGTAGCGGTTTACCCCATGTTTGCTGAGAATCGTAGAAGCGAACGTAGAGAAGATATTTTCGATATTCTAGAGAATAAGGGTTTCGATATCAAAGATATAGTGGATTATACATCGGCGGAAGAAGAAGGTGTTTTTCTTGAAGGTACTGGCAGTATTTTGAAAGACCGGGTTCATCAAAAAGCATATTGTGCGCTATCAGAACGTGCGCATGAAGAGTTGTTCATTGAATTTTGTGAGGATTTTGATTGTTTTCCTGTAATTTTTACCGCTAACCAAACCGTTAATGGAGAACGAAAACCAATTTATCACACTAATGTGATGATGGCAATGGCCGAAACCTTTGCTGTTATTTGTTTGGATACCATTGACGATAAAAAAGAACGTAAAAATGTAATTTCCCATTTAAAAAAAGATGACAAGGAAGTTATATCAATTACTGAGAAACAAATGCATTCATTTGCAGGTAATATGCTGCAAGTAATAGGTGCTGATGATAAACGATATATGGTAATGAGTTCGGCAGCTTATCATAGTCTGCGTGATGACCAAATAAAAGCAATCGAAAAACACTGTAAAATTATACATAGTTCACTAGAAACGATTGAGACCTGCGGCGGAGGAAGTGCGCGTTGTATGATGGCCGAAGTATTTTTGCCCAAATCATAGAGTTGCAATAAGGTATATCCCTTTTCCGTTATTTATGGGAAGTCCTATCCTATGAAGCCTATTCGTTTTGTCTTAGTGTTTCTTTACCTTTTGTCATGTTCGAAGGATAACAAGTTTGAACTGGAACAAGAAGTCGAAACTCGTTCATTTTATATGGGTTTTACGGCATTTCCATACGACCTTAGTAAAGAGGCTCAGCTAGAAACATACCAAAAAGTGACAAGTGTTAGTGATATCTTTCTGACACATCTAGATCATGGTGTACCTTGGGATGAAGCTTTGAATGATTTACCTTTTCCGACTGAAGTCCAAAATACGCTGGATGCAACAAAAAGTGGTTTGGCAACGAATACAAAAATCTTACTGACTGCTACACCAACGGATCAGCTTAGAAAAAGCCTGAATGGCTATTGGAACAACGAGGGTAGTCATCAACTTTTACCTGTTTTCTGGCAGGGTAAGAGTTTTGATGACCCTGATGTTATTGCCGCGTATATCAAATATTGTAAACGGGTTATTGAAAGTGTACAACCTGATTATTTTGCTTATGCAATAGAGGCAAATGCTGCATTTAGATATGATGACGCCGGTTTTGAGAACTTCTTAAGTTTAGCTGAAACGGTTTATATATCACTAAAATCTGATTATCCCGACCTTCCAATTTTTCTGACACTTCAAGATCGCTCATTCGAAAACACGCATCAAGAACTTCTGGAAACTTCGAAAAGATTACTTCAACATTCGGATTATGTCGCTATGAGTACATATCCATTTTTAGATTATAGCAACTTACAAAGAGATGCCAATCCTGATTTGTTTGAGGACAACTGGCTACAAGATTTTAGAAATTTAGACTCGGCAAAACCATTTGCAATTTCCGAGACCGGGTTTTGCGCTGAGGATTTGACTATTCCGAACCTGGGAGTAAATATCAAGGCTTCCGAGACATGGCAGAATGAGTATATGAATAAACTGTTTAATAGTGCGAATAATCTCAATGCTGAATTCGTAGCCTGGTTTGTCTTTAGGGATTATGACCAACTTTATGATAAAACTCCGAATCCGCCCGATATTTTGAAAGTATGGCGCGATAACGGGCTTTTGGACGGGGCTGGTAACCAACGCCAGGCATATCAAACTTGGCGAAACTGGAAGGCTTTTGAGAAAAAGTAGCTTCCAAAAATTCCTATAACCGATTGTTTTCTTCATCTCCCGAAGATTTCCCTGTGTAAGTTGTCTTTTTCAACTTTCCAAAGTTATATGTAGCCACAAATCTAATATTTTGTGTATTGTAAATTCGGTCAAACAAGATGCTGGTTTCACCCAAACTGTAATTTCCATCAGGTTTATTGGTATGGAAGATATCGTTTGCTACGATTTGTAGTTTTAAAAATTTATTGAGAAACTCTTTCTCTATCCCTATGGTAATATCTGCTTGATTCTTCCTAAAATAAATACCGTCGTAGCGATTACTGAGGTACCATGCAAGCAGTTGAATTTTAAAACCCGGAGCAATGTTAAATTTATTGTTGGTATAAAGGTAGGCTTGTGGCCTAGTTTTTTTAAATCCGAAAGAAGAACGCGTGTCGACCAATTTGCGATAACTAGTAGTAATTGTGTTGGTTGAAGTCCACCAATTGGTGTTGATGGGTACGGATAGGCTGGCAAAAATATTATGTTGCTTATCGCTGTTTAGCCTTTGGAGGATATAACTTTTCGGGTTTTCACCTTGAACAGCGCCCCCAATAATAGGGTCTATGGTATAGGTGTACCCCAATTTTGCAGTTAACTTTTTCAAATTTGCACCCAATTCAAATGCATGTATTTTTTCTGGAACTATATTCGGATTACCCTGTATCGAAGTAAAAGCATCCTGATAAACTATGGTGGGGTTTAATGATTGATATCGTGGTCTAAATATCCGTGAGGAATAGGAAGCAAATAGAGATTTACTATCATCAATCGAAGTACTCATAGAAAAATTCGGAAACAAATTGAAATAGTTTTTCTCTTGTAAACTATTGTTGTCAGCATCTGAGCTTAGATTGTAAGCAGTGTACTCTGTGCGAAGCCCAATAGCATAATTAAATTTATCTTGAACATTTTTGCTGTAGTTCACGTAGGCACCGTAAATAGATTCATTATACTCAAAATCTCGGGACAGATTTTCATCGAAGGTGAATTCTCCGTTCTCATGGGAAATCAAGAACTTTGAAGAAGAAGTATTTGAAACTTGACCCAGCTTTATTCCTATCTCAAGCTGGCTTTGCTTTGAAAAGGCTCTGGTATAGTCACTTTGCACACTTAAAATTGGAATGTTGCGCTTTACCAAATTTTTCAAAATACGGTTTGTTGTTCGAGTTTCTGTTGTGGATTTTTCTTCGATAATGTCATCTATTGAGGTGTCATTCAACGAATATTGACCTCCTATGTAGAAAGAAGAACCAATGGTATCTAGAGCCTTTGAAAAATTTAAGGCAAAAGAATGTTGGCTGGTCAAATCATCTTTGTTGAGCACACTTTGAAAATCTTCCGTATCGGCATTTGCAATTATGGTGTTATTACTTGTTTCTGTTCCTCCTAAGTCATTGGTAAGTCCATTGTATGCTATGGATAAGTATCCGTCTTGGCTGAAATTGTATTGCATCCCAAGACCATAATTGGCAAAGTATTTTTGCTTCCAGTTCCAATCTGTGGTGATGTCGGAGTTAAAAAAATCGCTTTCCCCTGAACGGGTTCTCGTCGTATTGAGGATAAATCGAGACGTTCCCAATTCCATTCCATAGTTTCCTCGAATGGATATTTTTTTACTTCGGTAATCTAAACTGATATTTGTGTTCGATAAAGGTGCGGCAAAGTCAGATACGGTAAGATTCTGCTGTAGTAATCCTTTAATTCCCTCCAACGAATTTTTAATAGTTACTATATTTATAACTGCTTCACCTTCCGCATCGTACTTGGCAGAGGGATTGGTGATGATATCTATACTTTTAATTTCTGAAGGTTGAATGTTAGAAAGTTGCTCGTTCAAAATGCGCTGCCCGTTTAGGTAAATAATAGCTTCTCCTTTCCCAAAGATTGATATACGCTCGTCTTCAACAATTACATTGGGAGACCTTGATAGTATTTCCTCGACGGAAGTACTTGTCGCTAGGACCGTGTTTGCTACATTTACCTGAATACTCCCATCACTTTTAGTCTGAATTGGCGGAATATTTGAAAGTAATATAACCTCGTCTAATGCCGTGGTCCCTTCTGTTATGACAATATCTCCTAAGTCAATATCTGCTTTTCCATGATATTCAATAACCTGATAGTAATCTTGGAATTCCAATGAGGTTAGCTTTAATAATACTTTTTGTTTATTGATATTCGTAAGTTCAAACTTTCCCTCAAAAAAACTTGTCCCTTTTAAAATGGTAGAATCTTGGAATGAAACTATTAACGCATTTCCTAACTTAACTTCATTTTTAGAGTTGACGACGTTTCCAGTTATAGATTCTACAGATTGTCCTTTTACAGATGTATAAAGAAGTATGCACAACATAAGACCGATAAAATTCAAATAGTTTTGCATGGTTTGTATTTTAATTGAATCAAAAATACAGACCATGGTTTCTGGGTTTTTAAAAAGTAGACCGATGCTAAATCTTGGTCTACGGAAGGAAGATTTGGCGCTCGTAGTTAGTTTAGCAGTATTGGTAGACGAAAAGCAAGGTTTGGTATACTATTGAATTTGCAAATGGATTTTAAACGGTAATTTTATGGGCAATGAACAGGATCACTACATATTTCAAAGACTCTTTACCGGGACATCTTGTGTTTTGGACCATTGTGTATTTATATTTCGTCCTTTCAGTACATAATTTGAGTATGTTCGCCAGTTACCGGCACTTGCTAGAGACTTACGGACTTATCGTACTAGCTCAGATGATTACGGCATATACTTGTATTTATATATTGATGCCAAAGTATTTAGATCGTAAAAAAACGGGTCTTTTCATTTTTTGGATGTTGACTGTATTGATTCTGGTATATACATTTTATCAGGGTGTTAAGTTGATATATTTTGACGTTGAATACTTCGATTTTTATGACGAAGTCCAAAGAAAGTTTGCAAAGGATTCTTTATTAAAAAGACTCTCCTATTTTTCGGTTTTTTTAAGTAAATGTATTGTGTATCTAACCCCTACAGCTTTGTTGCTGATGTATCGTTTTTATAGGAACCAGCAGAAACTTCTTAAAATCAATGAACAAAAAAAGATAGCAGAGCTAAGTGCATTAAAACAACAATTGAATCCGCATTTTTTGTTCAATACTTTGAATAATCTATACTCTTTGGCCTTAGAAAAATCGGAAAGAACTCCTGAAGTAATCGAAAGACTTTCCGATATACTTGACTATATGCTATATCGTACCAAAGATAAATTTGTGCAATTGCAGAAGGAGATAGAACTTATAGAGAACTATCTCGCCTTGGAGAAAATACGCTATGGAAATCGAGTTGCGATTACTTTTAATTACGAGATACCAAGTGACATCAAAATAGCACCCTTACTAATATTAACATTCATTGAAAATGCTTTTAAACATGGAGTACGACAAGAATTAAAACAGGCTTCGATTGATATATCTTTAAAATTAGTAGGGGAAGATATTCTAATTAAGATTAAAAATACCAAACCTAATTCGGTGGTTAGAGTTGAGAATAGGGAAGAAGCTCTCGGACTAAAAAACGTAAAACGTCAATTGGAACTATTATATCCAAATGCCTATGAATTACAATTGTCAGATGAAGAGTCAACATATATCGTACAACTAACACTAGAACGAAAATGATATATACTTGTGTTGTTGTGGACGATGAAGATTTGGCGAGAAGGCTAATCGAAAATCATATCTCGCAATTGGAGAATTTCAAGGTAGTTGCTTCTTGTCAAAGTGCGATTGAGGCGAGTAAAATTTTAAAAACCGAAAATGTGGATTTGCTTTTTCTGGATATTGAAATGCCGGTATTGACGGGCACTGAATTTTTCGCTAATCTCATTCAAAAACCGAAAGTAATTTTCACTACGGCATATCGCGACTATGCATTAGATGGATTTGAACTTAACGCCGTCGATTATTTATTAAAACCAATAACCTTCGGAAGGTTTTTCAAGGCCATTGAGAAATTTCTGGAGCAACAACAGTCGAAAATCGAAACACCAAGCGAAGTCAAAGAAATACCCAAAAACCATATATTTGTTCGAAAAGATAGGAAGCAGGTCAAAGTATTTTTCAAAGATATCTTATACATAGAAAGTGTAAAGGACTACATCAAGATTGTAACTCCTGAGAGTAATCATTTAGTGAAGCATAGTATGACTTCCTTTGAAGGGCTTTTGGATAATAGGTTCGTTCGCACACACCGTTCTTATATTGTCAATGCTAATAAAGTAATCGCCTATACCAAACAGGATGTTGAAATTGGAAAAATTGAAATTCCGATTAGCGAGAGCTACCGAAATCAGGTACAGGCCTTTTTAAAGGGGTAAAAGTCCTTTGGCTACTTATTTTGTTTATATATGAGCGTGAAGTATTGACTCTGACCTAAATCTGAAGCCAGCACTGCTTCATATTCTTGTGTTTTGGTTTTGATCAAAATTGCAGCGGTGTTCGGAGCTACTTCCCCTAGGTTTTTAGCATGAAGCGTAATCCGGTTTGCACCAGGCTCCAATCTAATCTCAAACATTTTTTTCTTTCGCTTTAACTCCAGATTTTGAACGACTATTTTGTCATTGTGATAAATAGTTACTCGGTCTTTGTCTATGTTTCGATGATCATATAAGCCTATTGAAATAATCCGTTCGGAAATTGAATAGCTCTTTTTACTGTCAATCAATACTCGTTCTGCAATTTTATTAGGAAGTGTTTCTTCAGGAATAATTATTCGTTCATTGTTTTCGATGATTTTATCTTCTTCTTTTTGCTTTTCGGTAAAGGGTCGTACAAAAACTCCGGTAACGGTAACATCTTTACTAAAGTTAATGGGAGAACGTCCCCAATCGCTATTTTTTAATGCTATCGTTATATAGTTGTAAATGGTGTCGGGTCGAATAACAAAGGTAAAATGACCGCGACCACTATAACTAGGTGGTGGTAATACTTTGAGCGCTGGAAGAATTTCAATGGATTCCACTTGATCAAAAACTTGTCCATTCACAGGACCCATGAAATTAGAGGGGAAAATGTTTATTGGATAGGAATACCCTTGATTACGAAGTTGTCGTCCGATAATCCAAAAACCAACTTCGTACGCTTTCTTTGGATAGAGAGGCTTGTTTAATTTGACCGTCAAAATAGACTCATAGCCCGACGGTGCTCTTTTTGGAATACCCATCTCTGTAATTTGAAAGCCATAATCTTTTACCGTTAATTTTTCCTTTTGGGCTTGAAGTAAAATAACGTAAAACAGAAATATGAAAAGAGTTTTGTACTTCAAATACAAGATTTAAGTTTTGGCAATGTTTCTAATCATTCCCCCAAAGATAAAATAATGAAAAGGAACGATGCTATACCAATACAAACGACCTCTTAAGCCCTTTGGCCTAAATGTAGCTGTTTGATGTAAAACGTTATTATCATCGATTTTGAATTCCAACCATGCTTCTCCAGGTAGTTTCATTTCTGCGAAAAGCAGTAATCGTTTGCCTTTTTTGTCCGCCAAAAGAACACGCCAAAAATCTAAGGCATCTCCAGGGTTTAGCTTATCAGGATGCGTTCTTCCTCTTCGTAAGCCAACGCCCCCAGAAACTTTATCTAAGAAGCCTCTAATTTTCCATAACCAATTTCCATAATACCATCCTTTTTCGCCGCCTATGCTCCAAATATTCTCGAGTACGGCTTCTTGATTAAGTACATTACGTTTTTGCTGATCCTTTAAAACCCCGAATTTTGGGACTTGAATATATTTTTCCAAGTCTTGTCGAAAACGACCACTGACCATGCTATCTTTCCAACTGCTAACCACTTGATTTTGAGCAATTTTTTTAAAGGCCATATCAATGGCTTCGCCGTAGGTATGGGTTTTGACATTCAGTAACTCTTCTAATCGTTTATCTTTTGCTATTACCTCGATTTTCATGCTGTCTACCAAGTTAAGTGCAAGTTTGTAAGAAGTTGAGGTCACAAAATATAACCAATATGAGGACAGCTTCGGAGTCATAATAGGTACTGTAACTATCCAGTTTTTAAAACCCCTTGCTTTGGCATATTGCTGTAGCATTTGTTTGTAGGTCAAAACATTGGGCCCTGCGATATCAAAAGAATGGTCATAGGTATTTTCATTACCCAAAACCCCGACCAGAAAGTTCATAACATCACGAATGGCGATGGGCTGCGTTTTGGTAAGCACCCATTTCGGGGTAATCATAAAAGGGAGTTTTTCACATAAATCCCGAATAATTTCAAAAGAAGAACTACCAGAACCTACGATAATTCCGGCTTTAAGAACTGTAAGTTTAAATGGACCTTCAGACAATATCTGCTCGACATTCTTTCGTGACCATAAATGTTTCGAAAGGTTTTCATCGTTGACAATACCGCTCAAATAGATAACCTGTTTTACTGATGTACCATCGAGATACCTATTGAAATTTCTGGCTGTAATGGCTTCCATCTCATCGAAGTCTGAAGTAGAGCTACTCATTGAATGGATAAGAAAATAGGCAACATCGATATCATCCGGAATTTTTCCCACGACAACATCCTGTAAAAAATCAATTTCCAGGACCTGAATTTTGTTTCGCGTTTCTTTATCTACCGATAAACGCTCGGCATCACGAACGGTGCAGACAATCTCATGTCCTAAATCAAGTAACATAGGAAGCAATCGCATTCCAATATAACCATTTGCACCTGTAATGAGTATTTTCATAAGTCTCCAATGGATGTAGGTGTATTGTCTGCCTTAAAATCCAACATTTTACGAAAGTACTTTTGAATCGCCTTTGTGTCTGATTTTACTTTGATGAAGTGATTGTCTCTATATATAGAATAGATGGCAAAATCACCTTTGTATACTGTGAGTTTGTAATAGGGGATTACCAATGCAAAAGTTTCTAATAAAGATCTAAACCGAACGATAATTCCTTCGGGGCGCATTTCAATATTGCAGGAGTTGGTGTTGTTATCTAAAATAAGCAGGTTGTTTATTTCAACGCTGGTTTCTGTTATGAAAAGTTTTGGTGAACCAATACCGTTCATTTTCCAGCGCTCTTTCAATGTAAAGGGTTTACCAACAGCCTTATCTACTTTGCGTGTAACTTCTTTATTGTTATATGATACGTTTAAGAGCATGTCTAGAGGTTTTCTCCGAATTTTATCATATTACCGTCCTCATCTAAAATGGCAAACTCACGAATGTTCCAGGGTTGGTCAGTTAAGGGGCCATTGGGGTGCACAACACCTGCTTGTTTCATTTCTTCATAAAGCCCATCAACATCCTTTACACGAATGTAGCAACTTGTATTCTTGGGATGAATCTTATTGTTGCACTTCCAAAAATGGATTTCTATTTTATCACGACATACTACTGCATAATCTTTGTCTTTATACCCAATACGGTTAAAGCCGAGTTTGGTTTGATAAAATTCAACGGTTCTGTCAATATTTAACGAAGCCAATACCGGAACCGCGATTTGCATATGTTCCATAAATACTAGTTTTTTCTAAAGTTAAGTAAAACTCATGAAGGCATTGAAATAGCTCGTAGATTTGACTTGATAATTTAGATTTAAAATGTACTGAGGATCGCCCGGAGCTTGATTACCTAAAAGGCGCAAAAAATGCTTAGTTTTGCAAGCTTAGAAACCCAACACAATGAGCATTCACACTATTTTAGAAACTAAAGTAAAAGTAGCTGCGCGGTCTATTTTTGATGCGGAATTACCATCTGTAGAGTTTCAGCCAACACGCAAAGATTTTGAAGGTGATATTACTGTGGTCGTTTTTCCTATGTTACGCGTCTTGAAAGGTAATCCTGTACAGATAGGAGAGCAACTTGGAGCCTACTTGAAAGATGAGGTTGCCGAAGTATCTGGTTATAATGTGGTTAAAGGGTTTTTGAATTTGGTGATTAGTGATTCTTTTTACCTTGATTTCTTTAATGGAATCAAAGATTTATCTGATTTCGGATTGGTGAAAGAAAGTGCTAAAGACGCCATAATGGTTGAGTATTCATCTCCTAACACAAACAAACCGCTTCACTTAGGCCATATAAGAAACAATCTCTTAGGATATTCCGTTGCAGAGATTTTAAAAGCTTCAGGAAAGAAAGTATACAAAGCCCAAATCATAAACGATAGAGGTATTCATATTTGTAAAAGTATGTTGGCTTGGCAGCGTTTTGGAAATGGCGAGACTCCAGAAAGTACTGGATTAAAAGGTGATAAGCTAGTTGGGAATTACTATGTAGCTTTTGATAAAGCTTACAAAGAAGAAATTGCTCAAATGATGGCAGACGGCGTTGAAGAAAAAGTGGCTGTCAAGGAAGCACCCATTCTATTGGAAGCACAAGAAATGCTTCAGAAATGGGAGACCGGCGACAAAGAAGTAGTATCCCTGTGGAAAAAAATGAATGGCTGGGTCTATAAAGGTTTCGAAGAAACCTATAAGAACATGGGTGTCGATTTTGACAAACTTTATTACGAAAGTAATACCTATTTGCTGGGAAAGGATTTTGTGGCTGATGGATTAAAAAGAGGTGTTTTCTACAAAAAAGATGACGGCAGTGTTTGGATAGATTTAACCGATGAAGGTTTAGACGAGAAAATAGTCTTGCGTTCGGATGGTACTGCAGTTTATATGACCCAAGATATTGGTACGGCAATTCAACGTGTAAAGGACTATCCGGATATTAACGGAATGGTCTATACCGTGGGTAATGAACAAGATTACCATTTTAAAGTATTGTTTCTGATTTTGAAGAAACTTGGTTTTTCTTGGGCAGAACAATTACACCATTTAAGTTATGGAATGGTTGATCTCCCCAGCGGGAAAATGAAAAGTCGAGAAGGTACGGTAGTCGATGCTGATGATTTGATGGTTGACATGACTGCTACCGCACGAGAATTATCCGAAGAATTAGGTAAGTTAGAAGAATACTCCCATGAAGAAAAACAAGTTCTCTACAAAATGGTTGGGCTTGGAGCTTTGAAATACTATCTTCTAAAGGTAGACCCTAAAAAACGAATTCTTTTTAATCCTGAAGAATCAGTAGATTTTCAAGGGAATACGGGTCCGTTTATTCAATATACCTATGCTCGTATTCAATCGATATTGAGAAAAGCGAAGGACACGAATGTTGACCTCTCGACTCCACTAGAGGCGACAGAAGAATTACATCCAAAGGAAAAAGAACTCATCAAACAACTACAGATTTTCCCTGAAACGATTCAATTGGCAGCCGCGCATTACAGTCCGGCTTTGATTGCCAATTACGTATATGACTTAGTTAAAGAATTCAATTCTTTTTACCAACAAATTTCTATTCTTGGTGAAACCAATGAGAAACAGAAAGTACTTCGTGTACAGCTTTCGAAAAAGGTAAGCGAGGTAATTGAATCTGGGTTTAGACTTTTAGGTATAGATGTTCCTGAAAGAATGTAACTCCTTACTTTGCAGTGGTTGTAACTTTTTTCAGCATTATTTTTTCTTGGGTAAATTGATATGATGCTTCAAGAAAATCTACCATTTTGTTCCAATTAGCATTTGGCTCGTAGTAGTTTCTATAGTATTTATTAGTATTAATTTTAAGTATACCCCCTACTACTTCTGCGGTACTTACAAAACCACCAGTTTCGTTTTCGATTTTTGTATTAAGCTTATCGAGACCTTCAACACTATATCCGGCGGGAATATTGAATTCAAGGGTGTTTTTAAATGACCTGGGGTATGACATATAGATGTTGTTCGTACGCATTTTGTCATCCTCGTCCAAAGAGATTTGCCCACCTATTAGCTTTCCGATTTCTAGTAAGTAGTTAGTACCAGCTTTTTTAATTAAGTGCTCGGTAATTTTAAACTTTTCCTCTAAAATTAGAGGCTGTTTATTACCATATCTTCCTGTATTTGAAATGGTAAATTCATGATCTTCTACTGAAAAATCATATTGATCCTCTGTTTGCTTTTTGATGTATTCAGCTTGGTTTTCCTTTATTTTCTTTACCAATGCTGCTGCTTCGCTCGTAATACGGTTTTTATCTTTTTCCTTTCTTACCTGCTTATCTACATATGTTTCGTTACCGAATTTTTTGTAGTCTTCGGAGATAAAGTCGTAATACATTAAAAGATCATCTTGAGTGCTGGTTTTACTATGTCCTAGATGCTTTGTTGTTTTACTAACAGCTATGGCATCCATATCCTCATTAAACGAAAAAGTACTAATCTCTACTGTACCATTATCTTCTGAGGCTGATGGAGTGACTTTATGAGGTTCAATATCCTGAATTTTGTGCTTTTCTATATTTACAAGTAGGTTATAGGCATCACTATTTTCGAAGCCGTAGTGTATTTCACCAATATTGGAATGTAAACCTAGAGGAGGTAAGTAAAGTGTTTTACCATCTACCGGCACGGCCAAGAAAGAGGTAAGGTCACTTTTAAAAAGCATATTATCCATAGTGCCATAACTTCTTGGAGTAGCCGCAATAATGCTATATGGAATTTTCGCCCTATAGAGGAAAATACCCATCATATTCGTGTTGTCCATAGAAAACTTGTAATCATCATAAGCGGTGGAACCGTATACCATATCAGGAATTATCTTAGCACTTGCATAAACGGAGCGCTCAACAAATTGTGTTAGGTAATAATGTCTGAAATAGTAATACGCTTCACGAACTTTTTCTTCAGTGGTCAGGTCTTTTTCTTTTAAGGAATTTTCCAGTTCTTTAATGGTGCGAACTATTCCATAACGCCATTTTACCTTATATAAATCTAAAACATCTTCCTTTGTATTTATAGTTTTCACCACTCCTTGTTCAGGAGATATGAATTCAAATATATCGTTCTTATGGTATCCTTTTCTAGCAAAAGTTATCTGGAATTTATAATGAGGCAATTCTTGCAAAGGATAATACCAGAAAGGGAACTCATTTTTATCAATATCTTCCGCTTCTAAAAAATATTTTTTTTCATTTCCTTTATCAGTTTCTATTTCCTGCAGTTTTGGCGCTCCATTATAACTATTGAACTTTAGGTAAAAATCGTTTTCAGTATATAAATTAAGTGCAATTTTCTTGATAGGATATTCGTCACTAATGATTTTAGTAACTGGTTCGAATGTATACCCATTCGATTGTCTAAAAGGTTCAACACTATAGATATAGTAATCTAAAATATCTCCTTTTTCCAGACCGGAAATAGCAATTTTATACGCGTCATCGGTTTTTACCGCTTCCTTGTCAATTTCCAGTTCTTTTTCGGTTCCATCTGGTTTAATAATTTTGATGCCTACATAGTTTTTCCCTTTTTTAGCCCATCCTCTTTTAATCGCGAATTTTTTCGTGAATGTAAACTCAGAATAATCTTCAATGGCAGCCTTGTCTAATAACTTGATACGTTTTCTGTAGAAATGTTGGTAAGTAACATTTTTGGCAAACTTGTGGTAGTCATAGAAATATTCCTTATATAGAATGACGGCAGATTCGTTTTGCCATTTTTCAGGGATTTCTATATTGCCTTTTTGAGAATCACTTTCTCCCCATATTGATTCTTTTATCTCTAGCTCCTTTTTGCTTTGTGCAAAAATAAAGACTGAAGAAAATGCGAATGCTACGATTAATAATATACCTTTTTTAATCATTTGGTGGTTATATTTTGGTTTTTGGTAAGAACAATTTGCTCTTTATAGAGTTTTTTAAGTGTTGCAGAAACGGCATTCCATTCTGAAAAAGACGCTTTAGTTATTGTTGCATTTTTAAATATAAATTCCTTTTTGTAAGTAACTGTACGGTCTCTTTCGATAAACGAAAGGTCCACAATAAAGTCATCAGTTTCTTTATGAATACTTTCTGGCATATGCTGTATTCTATAGCCTTCAGGTAGATGTAAAACGGTGGTAAATTCTAGATTTGTCTTATACGGTAACTCTAGATCGTGTCTTCGTTCGCTGACATCGGTATTTTTAAAATGTTTGACGTATTCTAGGTCAATATAGATGTCATCTTCGTATTCGGAAACTTTATTTTTTAATGCAATGTCGTATGAAATGGTAATGGCATTATCCCTATCCTCTAAATCAGTAGTTTCTATTGAATTTACACTGCAATTTTTATCTCCTTTGGTTAGGTAATACTTTAGTGCTTCTTCCTTATTATGATCTTTAAGGGCATTGTAACCGTTAAGAAGGCTTGCTTTGCTTTCTCCTTTGTATACTTTTTGCACAGTACCTTCAAGAGTTTCTCCAACGATATGAAGTTCCAATGCCGTTGTTTTTTTGTTCAAGGCAACATCCGCTACAGGGACCTTATCTAGGATATAGTCTTCCCCATTTTCTATCAATACGGGTCTACCTTGTATTCTCTCAGCATAGGAACCAAAAGAATTGTATTTTTCAGTACTGTCTAAAAAGTAAGATTTGCCATTATGAAGAAGTGTGCAGATCATATGATTATCTACTGCCAAACTTGGAATGGAATAATCGTACCCTCCTTTTCTTTTGGTTCCAATCCAGGTAAGTCTGGCATCAAAACCAGCGATTTTAAGCATTTCTTTGGTGAGGTTGGCCATCCCCTTGCAATCTCCATATCGCTTTTTAAATACATTTTGGGATTCGTCAGGTTTAAAACCGGCAATTCCATCTTCGAAGGCTATGTACCGTATGTTATCTTGAACCCAGTAGTATATGTTTTTAATTTTTTCCTCATCTGTTGCGGCGTCTTTGGTAAGTTGGTTCACTTTAGATTTTAATATGGTCGGGTCTTCGCCCATGCTATCTACTAAAAATTTATACCAATTATACAATTGTTTGGTCTCTGAGAACAGTGTAATAACTTGCCCATCCTTTTTCATCGATTTTACAACGACTAGAACATGAGGGTTAATTTTAGAGGGACCAGGAGTATTTTCTTCATCACCAACAGAGGGCATATTTTTTACAATGAAAGTATGTTCTGTCACCTTTAATTCTTCATTGTAGTTTTCTTGTTTTTCAATGTCATAACCTTCAAAATTAAATTCCAATAAATCTACTTCGAGCCAGTCTGGTACGTTAAAAGTTACCGATTTGTTTAAAATAGGATGTTGGTCTATCAATGAAATCTGGGTAAAATATTTGGAGTCGGTGTATTCTTTTTCTAGGTGGTATAGATATTTAAAACCTTTTACTGGGAAATCTATATTCATGTACTTTACCCTAGCATCAGTGTAAAAAATACTACCACTGGTATAGAACTCATCGTTTACCGGAAAGTGAACTATTTTAGAATTACGGTGTCTGGTATTGAAAGTGGTGATTTTAGAAGTATTATCGTAAAAAACATACTTCTGAATATCAGCGCGTTCACTTATGTTCATAAGCTCTTCTTCCGCTTTGTGCTTTACCGTTACAAGGTCGTTAGATTTGTTCTGGCCAAAATGAACAGTCTCCTTGCTTTGAAGAATTATCACATCGTCTTCCTCATATATTTCTTTTAGAGAATTCGCTTGATTTACATGCTCAGGAGTAGGTGAAACATTTTTTTGTGCAGGTAAGACATTACATAGTAGGAATGTAATACCCAATAACAGATAAGGGCTTTTCATGAGATTTGGTTGGTGACAATTTGGTGAATACTAGAACTATAAATATTTGAATTTATTGCCTTTGAGCACCCTATAAAAGAGTATTTAATGATGCTAATTTTGAAATGCCCACTATAATTTTTTTCTCAATTCAAGTCTGCTGATAGGCAATTAAAACCCGCTTTCGTAGTTTTAAATCTATGCAGTTTTGGGATGTCCTAAAATATTTAGCCCCTGCGTGTATAATTGGTCATGCATTTTATTTGATATACTATGCGATTGATTTATACCAATTCAATCCTTTTGTAAAGCTCAAACCTTTATCTGAAGGCGAGGAAGATTTTCTTGCGGATAACTTTCCTATATATAAAGAGTTTTCTCCTCAAATGAAGGCAAAATGCCACGAAAGAATCATTTGGTTTCGGAGTAAAAAGCACTTTGTTTTTTACGGAAATACCGACAGAAGTGAAGACCTTAAATTACTTTTAAGTGCTACCATCGTTATTATGACACTGGGTTTACGACAATACCGAATGATGCGTTCCTTGATTCGAATTATCGTTTATCCTAGCCAATATTATTCAAAGATTAATCGAAGAAATCATCTAGGTGAGTACAATCCCAATTTTAAGACTATCATTCTTTCGGCTGATAAGATTTGGGAGGGATTTGAGGACTTAATGGACAATAAGAACTTAGCCATGCATGAGTTTGCACATGCCCTAAGCTATGAAATGAACAAGAATAATTCTTGGCAGGGGCGCAAGTTTAGAGTGGGATTACGACGAATAGAAAAGTTGTTTGGAGAAGAAGACTTTAATGTAAAATTAGCTGCTTCTCAATATTTTCGTGAATACGGTCTTACCAATTTACAGGAGTTCTTTTCAGTGGCAGTAGAGAACTATTTCGAAACCCCTGCTATTTTTAAGAATGACTTTCCTGAATTGTTTGAAGAGTTACAGGTGATGTTAAATATGGATTTTCACTTTAATAAAGAAGGTCGGACTTTTAGAACTTCACTCGAAAGCTAAAATTGGGAGTAATTCCCAAAGAAAAGCTTTCTACGGTCTCAATCGTATTGGTGTCATTGACTTGGTAATAGGTGTTTAGAATATTCTCCCTATTCGTAAAGTTTAAAACGGAGATTCCCGTAGAAGCTTTAATACCACTTTTAATGTCAAAATTGTAAATCACTGACGCATCGGCCCTAAGGTATTCGGCTAGTCTTTGGCTATTGGTTTCTTGGTAGTTTATCAAGCCTGGAAAAAATGTTGTATCGATTGGATTATCAGGGTCGGGCTCGGTAAAGGGCTTTCCTGTGCGATAATTAAGTCCGACACCAATTTTTAGCTTATTGAATGTTAGCGTGCCAGCAAAGGTTGCGGTATGCCTTATATCTAGATTGTTCGGAAAGGTGGTTGGTGGAGGAATAGATTCAAAAGTATAATTATTGAAATTGTACGCATAACTGGCCCAAACACTATACTTGGAGGTTTTCTTATTGATTAAAAATTCTATTCCTTTAATATCATACTTACCTATTTCGCTTCCGAATTGACTTTGATTTTGAAACCCTTGCGTTATAGTGTTAATACCATTTACCTCTTTGTAAAAGCCTTCTAGGCCCACATATAGGTTTTTTGCATCATAGTTGATTCCTAAAGAGATTTGTTTGCTTTTGGTGACGGGAAGACTTTCTCCGTCAGAAAGAACCCAACGACGTTTTTCAATTCCTAAGAAGTTTTGCTCCAAGTCTAGTTTTTGGTTAACCCCTTGACTTTTGAATTCACCTAATATATTAACTTTTAGTTCTTTAGTAATCGCATAATTAATATTCAAACGAGGTTCAACCGTAACTACACTTAACGAATCAGGATTGTCAAAGTAATTCAGTCGAATTCCACCTCGGGTGTTCAATTTTTTATTTGGCGATGTATAACTCAGTTCTGAAAATAGTGAATGCACTTTAATTAGGTCTTTTACTTTACTACCAAATTGGGGTTGGGTAACCAGGGTCTCATTTGTGATACTAGTTTCTGTTAATTGATACCCATTCAGCCAATTGAGGTTATTCTTAAGTTGAAAATTCGAATTTAGTTTAAAAGCCTTTTCAGCAACCTTATTTCTTTGTAAGAGCGATTGTTGGCCAGTGGCCGAGTTGGCATCTAGATTGTAATTGCTATAATACGTATTCAGAACGGTGGAGAATTTTTTTGACCACTTGCTTTCAAGGCTTCCGCCAAGTGAATAATTGGTTTGGTCTAACCCACTAATGGTTTCACGATTTAGGCTTGGTATATTTTCTGAATAATCTAAAAAGTTGTTGATGTTAATAAAACTGAATCGCAGTTTCTGTTTCTCGTTAATATCGTATAGAACCTTTCCTGTAAAATCGTAAAAGTAGAACTTGTCATCTCTTTCTACGTCAACAGCTTGGGCGAGACCATCTTTGATTTGGTCATTTAAGAATGCTTTGGTAAATAGGTTGTCGAAGGTTGTAGTAGTAAAGAAATCTGTAAGAGAACGTCTTCCTGAGAATTGAAAGGCTACTTTTTTCCCCAAGGGTACTTGTCCATATAAATCGCCACTAATAAGATTAAAACCCCCACCTCCATAATAATTTTCGGTAAGCTCATTATTGGTTCGCATGTCAATAATGCCACTTACTCCATCGCCATATTGGGCACTTGTTCCATTTTTAATCAGGGTCACTTCATCTGTTAGAAATGGATTGAAAGCAGAAATCAGTCCAAAAAAGTGTCCGGATTGATACATTTTAATTCCATCCCACAAGATGAGGTTTTGGTCATTACTACCCCCACGTATGTTAATGTCCGAAACGGTTTCGTCAATACTTTTGATTCCAGGTAGGGCTTGGATTGTTTGCAAAACGTCGGGTTCTATCAACCCCGGTAATATTCCAAATTCATCTGTGTTCATTTGTATGCTACCATCCAGTTGTTGTACCAGCCCTTTGGTCAAGAATTCATAAACAACTACCTCTTCAAGTTTTTGATAAAATTGAGAGAGTAATAATGTTTGACAAGGGTCAGTATTTACCAGTTCTTTGGCATCAATGAACAGGGTTTTAAAACCAATGTGTTTGATTTGGATTTTAGCGTTCAATGGAACATTTTCAAGAGAGAAATTCCCCAGCCCATCAGTAATTATCGCCCTATCGGTTTCTAGGATTTCAACAGTAGCACCCGCCACTGTGTTTTGTTGAAAATTATCGAGAACAACACCACAAATAGAAATCGTATTGGTATTTACAATAGTGTAATACCGCTCGTTGAGTTTTTGGATTTTAAGCTTGGTTTGAATTCTTAGGTGATTTAGAATCTCGGCCAAAACTTCCGATTCCGGAATGGTAATCTTTACGGACCCAATATCAGCATCCGCAAAAGAAAATTTAATCTCAAATTTGTCTTCGAGCTGCTGAATATATGTGATAAGAGAGGTTTCTTCTATCGTCTTTTCTTGGGCATTAGTTACGGAAAAGACGCAAAGTAGAACTATAATGGAAAGAATTCCTAAAAGCTTACTGTGAGTTCTCGGCATAGAAGAGCACTTTGTTGCCCTCTAATTTAAACTTTATTCGTGAAGGCGTACTAATACTTCGTAACGCCAAATTAGCATCTGTATTGCTAAATGAACCCGTGTACAGTAGGTTTGTGTCAATATTTTTGGTCTCAACAATGATATTGTGTTGTCTTTGAAATTCGTCGAGAACATACTTCAAAGGAATACTTTTAAAAGAACTTTCAGCATTTATCCACGAAGGAGCTGTTGAATTTTCTTTTTCTTCAGAAACAATTTCGCCATTTAAGGCGACAAACGAATTACCGGCGGGTAGTTTGGTTTCTTTTCCGTCAAAGGAAACACTTACTAATCCTTCAAAACAGGTAACTTCGAAGAAACCTATTCTATTTTCAACATTAAATTGGGTACCCAAAACGGCTACTTCTCCCGCATCAGTAGCAACCGTAAAGCGTTTTCCCTTTGCGACCTTAAAGAAGGCTTCTCCTTCTAAGGTTACATTTCGGTTGCTGTCCCAATTCTTTTTGTTGTAGGTGATTTTTGAATCGGCATTTAAAACAATTTCCGAATTATCAGGGAGAACGATTTCCTTGTTTTCGGCATATTGTGTGCTTATTTGCTCATCCAAAGAGCTTACATAAAAGTAAGTACCCGTAAGGAGTATGGCCACAACCGCGGCCACTTTTAGGAACCTCTTAAATGGATTCAATTGAATAACCTTTTTATCGCTTAGTGAACGCTTATTTTTTAGGGCCTCAAGGGCTGCATCAGCATTAAAATCGGGGGACTTTAAAGCATTCGCGGCGTCAACAATTTGCTGATACGAAGCATACTCATCGGAATTCTTAAATTCCGCAAGTTCTGCTTCAGAGAGCTCATTGTTCAGCCATTTTGCTAAATAATTTTCTTGCATGATTTCTATCTTACTATCTTAATAACAACCAATTAGCTTAAAACCCTACCTTATATACAGCGTTCATTTCTAATTTATCGTTGAGTATATAAATATTCACGTTTAAAGGGGCAAAATCACCCCAATTGTCGTTTTTTATTCTTTTAAATTCCATCAATTTTCTCCCTGAGCGACTTCAAAGCTAAATGCATCCGCTTCTCGATTGCTTTCACGCTAACTCCCTCCATTTGAGCGATTTCCTTATATTTTTTTCCATCAATACGATTTAATAGGAAAGTAATTCTTTGATTTTCTGGTAAATCGTTGAGTGCTTTGTCTAGTTTGGTTTTAAATTCACTCTCTTCCATCAAGAACTCCGGAGTCTCTGAAGTAGTCTTCAAAGTCTTGTCTGCATACTTCAAACGCACCTTTTCCGCCTTGATAACATTCAGATATAAATTGTTGGCTACAGTGTATACATATGATTTTGCTTTTTCTGGTGAAACTTTGGCGCAATTTTCCCATAGCTTTACAAAGGCCTCTTGCACAGCGTCATACGATTTTTCCTCGTTGCCGAACTTATAATATATATAATTAAATACCGTTTTAGAATTAGCTTTGAAGATATTGCTAAAGACCTGCTCGTCGCAGACGGTATCGTTATTTTTGGTTTCCAAAGAGTTGGTTTTTTTCAAAGATATTTAGAAAAAATTTAAAACCGAAAGTAGGGTGTTTTTAAAATCGATTGTTTTAAACCTATAACAAACAAAATTCCAAATCATTATGAAAAAGTTCTTGAATTTCGCGACCTATGCAATCCTACTTGCATTCGCTCTAAGTTTTACCTCTTGTTCGAATGAAGAACCCCTGGATATTCAATTAGATGAAAAACAGACCCTTACTGCTAATTCGGCAACTACTAAATTAATTGAGCGCACCGTTTCAAATGACGGTTCTCATGACAATATTGTAGATGGATCAAGTTGTTTTGATATTCGTTTTCCATATACTGTCATGGTAAATGGACTTGAAATTACCATTGATTCTGAAGACGATTTAGAAATCATTGAAGAATTATTTGATGCACTTGATAGTGATGATGATATTCTTGACATCATTTTCCCTATTACAGTTACTAAAGCTGATTATACCGAAATAACAATAAATAGTATAGCTGATTTAAGAGAGCTTGCTAAGGAATGTATTGAAGGCGGTGATGATGATGATATCGAATGTATTGATGTAGTTTATCCAGTTACGCTTTTTACTTATAACCCAAACTTGGAGCAAACAGGTTCGGTTACGGTAAATAGTGATAAGGAAATGAGACGTTTCTTTGCAGGTCTTAGTGAAACCGATGTGATTAGTATCGAATTTCCAGTTATGTTCGAAATGTTTGATGGTACAAAAGTAACTGCAAATAATAATGAAGAATTAGCTGATGCGATGGAGCGTGCTAAGGAGGCTTGTGACGAAGATGATGATAATGATCACAATGATGATGATTTTACGAAAGAACGTTTGGATAATCTATTAGTTGAATGTCCTTGGTTGGTTAAAGAATTGCGAAGAAGTGATTTAACTCAAGGTATAGTTGCGGATGCTTATGCTGATTATGTTTTGAATTTCAAGGAAGATAGTACCGTAGTTGCTCGTGATAGAGAAGGCAATATGTTAGAGGGAGAATGGAGTACAAAAGTTACAGATTACCGTGTGAAATTAACTTTAGAATTTGAATTCATAGAGGCCTTTAGCTTAGAGTGGTTTGTGTACGAAATTGATAAGGATAGAATAAAGCTTTATATCATAGGTGCTGACGGAGATAAACTTATCTTAAAAAGAGTTTGTGAAGAACCAATGGTAGAGTGCACAGAGGCTTTTATAAAAGAAACATTACTCGATGAATGTGTTTGGGCTGTTTCAGATGGGAATAATGAGTATTTGGATGACTTTAGAATGGACTTTACAAGTATGAACATTCACGTAAGAAATCCAAATGAAACAGTTGTTGACGAAGGTAATTGGGAAATTTCAGGAACCACAATCACTTTCAATAACTTAAGTATGGAAATGGCCAACTACATTGGCGAATGGGAAATTATTGAATGTAGAGGAGACCGATTTAAAATGAAAAGAGGAGACCAGTATTTAGTGATTGAAAAAGATTGCGAATAAAGCCTCCTGATTTATAAAAGAAAGTTTAGTCCCACACCTTTTTTGCCCCACATTTTTAAAGAGCATTCATCGCAAGATGGGTGCTCTTTACTTTTGATATTTTTTGGAGCATATCTAACTTTTCCTTTTGTATTCCTTAAATTTGCTTTTCTTCAAAAGACAGCAAGACGATGTTTGATAATTTAAGTGAAAAGCTAGATAAAGCTTTACATGTTCTTAAAGGGCATGGACAGATTACAGAAATCAACGTAGCAGAGACTACCAAGGAAGTCCGTAGGGCCTTATTGGATGCCGATGTTAATTTCAAAATAGCAAAAGAGTTTACCAACCGTGTAAAGGAAAAAGCGCTAGGTCAAAATGTATTGACGACTTTGCAACCCGGTCAATTGATGGTGAAAATCGTCAAGGATGAGCTGACTGCATTGATGGGCGGAGAATCCGAAGGAATCAACCTTTCAGGAAATCCTTCCATAATATTGATGTCCGGACTACAAGGTTCTGGTAAAACCACTTTTTCTGGAAAGCTGGCGAATTATTTAAAAACGAAGAAGACCAAGAAACCACTGTTGGTTGCCTGTGATGTTTATCGTCCCGCAGCGATTGACCAACTTCATGTAGTTGGCGAACAGATTGGTGTTGAGGTGTATTCTGATAGAGAAAACAATGACCCTGTTTCCATTTCAAAAGCGGCTATCGCTCATGCAAAATCCAATGGACATAATGTGGTAATTATTGATACCGCAGGTCGTTTGGCTGTGGACGAAAAGATGATGGATGAAATTTCAAACATCCATAAAGCCATACAGCCGCAAGAAACACTTTTCGTAGTTGATTCTATGACAGGTCAAGACGCTGTGAATACAGCGAAGGCTTTCAATGATATTCTAAATTTCGACGGAGTTATTCTAACCAAGTTAGATGGTGATACACGTGGTGGTGCAGCTATTTCCATTAAATCTGTAGTTGATAAGCCGATTAAGTTTATAGGTACGGGCGAGAAGATGGAAGCTATTGATGTCTTCTATCCAGATCGTATGGCGGATCGTATTTTGGGAATGGGTGATGTGATTTCCCTTGTGGAAAGAGCACAAGACCAATTCGATGAAGAGGAAGCGCGGAAAATCCAAAAGAAAATCGCCAAGAACAAATTCGGATTCGATGATTTTCTATCTCAAATTCAGCAGATTAAGAAGATGGGTAATATTAAAGATTTGATGGGCATGATACCTGGAGCTGGCAAAGCTTTAAAGGGATTGGATATTGACGATGATGCTTTCAAACACATTGAAGCTATTATTCATTCAATGACTCCCGACGAACGTTCAAATCCGTCAAAACTCAATGCCAGCCGTAAAAAAAGAATTGCCAAAGGTGCAGGTCGCGATGTGCAAGATGTGAATCAATTACTAAAGCAGTTTGACCAAATGAGCAAAATGATGAAGATGATGCAAGGTGGTGGTGGCAAACGTATGATGCAAATGATGGGTGGAATGAAAGGAATGCGCTAAACTAGTATTTAGTAAAAAGTAGTTAGTAATTAGTAATATCCCATAAATGGAAATACTGGACGGAAAAAAAATATCGAACGACATTAAGGCTGAAATCAAAGCTGAAGTTGATAAAATGAAGGAGCGAGGCGAAAAAGTTCCTCATCTAGCCGCGGTTTTGGTTGGTAACGATGGTGCCAGCTTGACCTATGTTGGTAGTAAGGTCCGTTCATGTCAGCGCATTGGTTTTGAATCTACATTGGTACAAATGCCCAATACGACGAGCGAAATAGAATTATTAAAGAAAATTGAGGAACTAAACGAAAATGATGATATCGACGGCTTTATAGTGCAATTACCGTTACCTCCACAAATCGATGAGCAGAAAGTGCTCTTGGCTGTTCATCCTGACAAAGATGTTGACGGATTTCACCCGATGAACTTCGGTAAAATGGCTTTGGATATGAGCACATTTATTCCCGCAACACCCTTTGGAATTTTAGAACTGTTGGATCGTTATCAGGTGGAGACACAAGGCAAACATACGGTGGTTATTGGAAGAAGTCATATCGTAGGTCGCCCAATGAGTATTTTGATGGGCAGAAAAGGATTCCCGGGGAATTCTACGGTTACCTTGACGCATAGTCGTACGAAAAATATCAGTCAAATTACCACACAAGCTGATATTATCATTTCTGCTTTGGGTGTACCGGGTTTTTTAAAGGCGGAGATGGTTAAAGATGATGTCGTTATTATTGATGTAGGTATTACAAGAGTACCTGATGAGACAAAGGAAAAAGGATATTATATTACGGGAGACGTTGATTTTGAAAACGTGAGTAAAAAAGCATCTTATATAACTCCTGTCCCCGGCGGAGTAGGGCCAATGACAATTGCAATGCTACTAAAGAATACACTTTTGGCAAGAGAAAGGCACAGAAGTAAGGAATAGTATTAAAAACAAAAAAGCCCTCAATATTGAGAACTTTTTTGTTTTCACAAAGTTTTCACTTTTCCTGTTACCGTACTATCAATCGGATTGAGTACGTCGATGTCGTTACTGTCATCATAATCACAGCTGCTCATAACTACTACTGAAACTAGTAGTACGAAAGCAAACATAATCTTCTTCATAACGAGTGAATTTAGTAGGAATATTTCACCTAGTTAGTTTGTGGAAAACGTAATATTCTAATAAAATATTGCTTAAATCCCTTTCTCATTTTTATATGGACTTTCCGGTTGAGCACCTCGACAGCGCTCGGCAAAGGCTGCGTCGAGACCAATCTTAGTAGGAAATACTTTGTTTGATTCCTGACCTAAAATCAGTACCTTTTGTGGTAAATCAACCAGCCATGAAAAAACTTTTTTTCTTATTTGTTTTATCAAGTTTAATAGGATGTCAATCTAACTTGAAAAGTGAGTCTCAAAATTCCATTAATGTTTCTTTTTCCGAGGATATAAGTACCGATACCAAAGATGGACGTTTGTTGCTAATGCTTTCCACCAATGATGAGGAAGAACCTCGATTTCAAATCAATGATGGCCCTTCAACCCAGCTTATTTATGGAATGAATGTAGACGGAATGACTCCTGGCGCGGCAATGACATTTACCAACGAAGTCTTTGGATATCCGTACCCAAGTCTTTCGGAAGTCCCACCAGGTGAATATAACGTTCAGGCCTTACTACATGAGTATGAAACATTTAACCTTGCAACAGGGCATACGGTAAAACTTCCTATGGATAATGGAGAAGGACAACGATGGAATAGATCTCCTGGAAACATCTATAGCAGGCCTTTCAAAATAACCGTAACGGAAAACGGGATTCAGAATATCGATGTGGTTATGGACCAAGTAATTCCTCCGATAGAAGAACCAAAAGACACTGAATGGATTAAACACATCAAGGTAAAGTCTGAAAAACTCTCTGAATTTTGGGGTAGGGATATCTATTTGGGAGCTCATGTTTTGTTGCCAAAGGGATTTAATGAGCATCCTGAGGCAAAGTACCCTTTGATGGTTTTCCACGGACATTTTCCATCTGACTTTGGGGGATTCCGAACTACACCACCAGACCCAAATTTAGAACCTGAATATTCGGCACGTTTTGATTTAGAAGGTTACAATGTAATTCAACAACAAGAGGCCTATGATTTCTACAAGCGCTGGAATGAACCTGATTTTCCTAGAATGCTGATTATTGAAATCCAGCATCCAACACCTTACTATGATGATTCGTATGCGGTGAATTCTGCAAGTCAAGGACCCTACGGCGATGCGATTACTTATGAACTGATTCCTGAAATAGAAAGACAGTTTAGAGGTATAGGAGAAGGATGGTCCCGCTTTTTGTATGGAGGTTCTACTGGTGGTTGGGAAGCTTTGGCCGTTCAGGTAAAATACCCTGAAGAATACAATGGCTGTTTTGCTGCTTGCCCTGACCCAATTGATTTTAGGGCCTATTGCCTCACCAATATTTATGAAGATGAGAATGCTTACTACTATGATAGTGATCATAAAAAATTAGAAGTTCCATCACATAGGGATTATCTTGGAAATATTCAATCAACCCTCCGTTTTGGAAATCATTTGGAACTGGTTTTGGGGGATAAATCCCGCTCAGGGCAACAATGGGATATTTGGGAAGCTACTTATTCCCCTCAAGGGGAAGATGGTTATCCCGTTCGTATTTGGGATAAAATGACTGGTGATATTGACCATAAAATTGCAGAATATTGGAAGGAGAACTATGACCTGAGACACATTTTGGAGCGTGATTGGGATAAGTTAGGCGAAAACCTAAAGGGGAAAATAAATATTTATTGTGGCGATATGGATAACTATTACCTTAATAATGCCGTCTATCTAATGGAGGACTTCCTTGAAGGAACGACGAATCCTCATTATGACGGAGAAGTTTTGTACGGAGATCGTGCAGAGCACTGCTGGAATGGTGACCCTGAACAACCCAACGCTATAAGTAGGTTGCGCTATAACAGCATGTATGTTCCAAAAATAATGAAACGCATTTCGGAAAGTGCTCCCAAAGGTGCGGATTTGACGAGTTGGAGATATAAATAAGCAATAGAATGAATATGAATAAAATAGGAAACAAAATAGCCTGGTTTCTCTTTGCATTTTTAGCAATTGGCGTAAGCCTTTATCCAATATTATATGGCTATCTAGCCTACATAGATGTAGAAGAAGCTTTGCGGAGTAGGAAGACTGCGGAATTGTTGGCTGATGTTTTTTGGAATACTGGTTTTTATACCCATATTTCATTTGGCGGTTTGGCCTTGTTAGTGGGATGGGTGCAGTTTAGTAAGCGTTTTAGAAATGCGAATTTGAAACGACACAGACTGATAGGCAAAATTTATATGATAGCCGTTGGTATAAGTGGTCTTGCGGGATTGTATATTGCTTTCTACGCTACTGGTGGTGTAATTGCTAAACTTGGTTTCGGGAGTTTGGCTGTAATTTGGCTTTATACGACCTTCAAAGGATATCAAACTATTAGAAACGGAGATATCCAAAAGCATGAAATTTATATGATATACAGTTATGCTGCCTGTTTTGCGGCGGTGACCTTGCGTATTTGGTTACCTATGTTGTCCACAGCTTTTGGTGGGTTTATTCCTGCCTATCGAATTGTGGCTTGGTTGTGTTGGGTGCCGAATATGATTTTTGCCTATTTCTGGGTGAGGAGAAAAAGTTTGGCGACGGTTTGAATTAAAATAACAAGCCCTATGGATACAGAAAAACTAAAAATCTACGACGCACTTATCGCCAAATGTGACCGATTTGAAAGGAAGGGTAAAACGATGCCCTATACATCTGCCAATGGGTATATGTTTTCGCTTTTCAATAAGGCCAATGAAATTGGAATTCGTTTTTCTAAGGAAACTCAGAAAAAATATATCGCGGAATTGGGAACTACTATTTACAAGTCATATGGCGCGATGATGAAAGGATACATTTTAATTCCCGAATCAATGTGGGCAGATGAAGAAACCCTTTTGAAACTCCTCAACGAAAGTTTTGATTATGTAATGTCACTTCCCCCTAAATAGGCAAATACAATGACAGATGCTAAATTCAATTTTTGGCAAAAATGGCTGACTTGGGCCAACGTGATGACCGTATTAGTTGGATTGCTTGTGGCTTTTGCGGGTAATTCCATTTTCTTTGACGCTTATAATTCCTTTACGAATGAACTCTTTTTTCAAGGAAATGAAATGCAAGGAGAGCTTCTGAATTTTAAAAATTGGTTGTTTGGAATTATTGGAGGCACCATCGTAGGCTTTCATGTATTGATGATTATGATTTCAGAAAATGCGTTTAAGAAAAAGGAGTCCTGGGCGAATAAGACCTTGTGGCTAGGACTTCTGTCTTGGTTTATAGTGGATAGCAGCATCACAATTTACTATGGAGCATTGCACAACATGGTAATGATAAATTCGGTCGCCCTAGTCCTTATAGGACTTCCCTTGATAATGACCAGGAAGGCTTTCAAAAGCTAGATTTCTGGAAAAAGTCTCCACTCTTTTCCTATCTTGTAGAACACTTCAATCAATACTATAGAAAATGAAAAAGCTACTCTTTGTCTGTGCCATAGGTTTGTGTATCATGGCATCATCTTTCGCCCAATCCGGAAAGGTTCATGATAACCTTACCATGACGAGTAAGATTTTAAAAATGGAACGTAACTATGCTATTTACCTTCCTCCTGATTATGAAACTTCTGAGCGTAGTTATCCAGTACTATATTTGTTGCATGGAGCAACTGATGACCATACAGGTTGGGTTCAATTTGGTGAGGTTCTACGAATTACCGACAATGCAATCAAAGATGGTACCGCTACTCCCATGATTATAGTAATGCCCGATGCCGACACAGGCCGAATGGGTTATTTTAATGCTGGAGAATGGAAGTATGAGGATTTTTTCTTTGAAGAATTTATGCCTTATGTGGAAGAAAAGTACCGAATTAAATCTGAGAAAAGATACCGTGCGGTTGCCGGTCTTTCCATGGGCGGGGGAGGTTCTTTCATGTATGCTTTGCACCACCCCGAATTGTTTTCATCTGCTTGTCCCTTGAGTGCTTACGTAGGTCCATTGACTATGAAAGAATTAGAAGACCGAATGGATTGGTACAAAGAGAAATACACAAAAGCTGAACTAAAGGAATATTATGAAAGGCATAATGTTTTAGAATTGTTGAAAACTGTTCCAGAGAAGGATGTGAAATCCGTGCGTTGGTATATTGATTGCGGGGATGATGACTTCCTCTACGAGGGAAATAGTTTGGTTCATATCGCTATGAAAAAAAAGGAAATACCGCATGAATATAGAGTTAGAGATGGACGACATAGCTGGACCTACTGGCGAGAAGCCTTGCCGACAGTTCTCGGTTTCGTGTCTGATGCTTTTCATCAATATTAAAACAATGCAGAATGATTTATAGAAAATTTGGAAGAACAGATTGGCCGGTAAGTGAAATAGGGTATGGTATGTGGGGAATGGCTGGTTGGACGGAAAGTAGCGATATACAATCTGCAAAGTCCTTGGATTTGGCTGTGGAGAACGGCGTGACTTTTTTCGATACGGCTTGGGGATATGGAGAAGGGCATAGCGAGGAACTCTTGGGAGAATTGGTGCGAAGACATCCTTCAAAAAAGTTATATACTGCTAGCAAAATTCCACCAAAAAACTTTCGGTGGCCTGCAAAACCAGAATATACTTTTGAAGAGTCCTATCCGACAGAGCATGTTATTGAATACACCGAAAAAACATTAAAAAACCTTGGTTTAGAGCAAATTGATTTGATGCAGTTCCATACTTGGGATGATGGTTGGAGTCACAGGGAAGAATGGCAACGAGCTATAGAAGATTTAAAAACATCAGGTAAAATTGCCGCAATGGGCGTAAGTGTAAACCGTTGGGAACCTGAAAATGGAATTAAAGCACTCAAAACAGGAATGTTGGATGCGGTTCAGGTGATTTACAACATCTTTGACCAAAATCCTGAAGATGTTCTATTTCCACTTTGTGAAGAACTGAATATTGGAGTGATTGCCCGAGTACCTTTTGATGAAGGAACACTTACCGGAAATATCACCAAGGAAACTACCTTCCCAGAAGGAGATTGGCGAGGAACCTATTTCGTACCTGAGAATTTAAATTCGAGTGTTGATCATGCGGATGCTTTACGTCCTCTAATTCCCGAGGGAATGACTATGGCTGAAATGGCACTTCGGTTTATTACAATGAACGAAACTGTCAGCACGATTATACCGGGTATGCGGAAAGAAAGAAATGTTTTGGCAAATGTTGCTACGAGTGATGGAGAAAGCTTGTCCAGAGAGCTACATCAAGAACTTAAAAAACACCGATGGGATAGAACTCCCACGAAGTGGTCTCAATAAAATTAGGTGGCAAATAACTGCCCCATATCTTTAAAAGCCTTGAATTCCAGTGCATTCCCAGCAGGATCTAAGAAAAACATAGTAGCTTGCTCACCAGGCTGCCCTTCAAAACGAATATAGGGTTCAATTACGAACTGAATTCCCTTGGATTTTAGTTCTTCGGAAAAAGATTGAAATGTATCCCACGGGAGAACCACTCCATAATGTGGCACAGGCACATCATGACCATCAACAGGATTGTGATGTAAATCTTCTGTTTCTGCTTTGGGCTTATAGTGAATAACCAGTTGATGTCCGAATAAATTAAAATCTACCCAATGGTCACTACTACGGCCTTCTTCACAGTTTAAAACTTCACGATAAAAGGTCCGGCATTCTGCAAGATTATGAACAGGAATTGCAATATGGAAGGGAGTAACGGTATTCATAGGTAAATATTTTAAATAAAAATACTTCTTTCCTATGACTTCAAAAAACCAATAATTTCATCACGTACTTTATCTTGATGCAATGAATGCCCCAAGCCTTTGGTTGCTACGAGCTTACTTCCTTTCCAACTGGCATGTACCTGTTCTGAAGACCAATATGGAGCAACTGCATCGAGTTCATCATGAATCAATAGTCCTTTTTTGGTGATATGTTTTGCAAATTTTGATGAAGAAAAATCGGTAAATCGAAATCCGAAGGTCTTAATGAAGTAATCTTCCAAAAGGCCCATCATGCGATTGCTAAGTCCTAATATATTCTTGTATTGCCGCATAAAATCTGATAACTCTGAGGGTGAGCCCAAGGTTACCACCTTTTCAATAGCCGCATTATTGGTTTTGTACTTGTACAGATTATATAAAATTGCCATTCCACCAAGAGAGTGACCTATGACATGTGTTGGGTTATATCTATTGATTACTTTCTGAGCACATGAGGAGTATAAGGGTAAGTTGAGCAGGTTGCCCGATGTATTTCCATGTCCGGGCCCATCCATAGCTATGATATTGTAATTCTCTTTTTGAAGACGGGGAATGAAGCTCCTCCAACGAAATGAATTACTTTCCCAGCCGTGCATTAATAAGACGGTAGGGCCAGAACCTTTCCAACGGTAGGTTTGAATTTTAGTAACTTCCTCTTCAAGTATAAGATCCTTTGCATCTTCCAAAAACCCTCTCTGACCATTTTCTACCTTTCCCTTACGAGGTGTACAGAAAAGTAGGAATGCACTTTCTGCTATTCGCTTTGGTGCGAAAAATGAGGCTAAATTAAAGTAGAAACCTATTGTACGAGGTACTAATTTGCCAATAAATTTATTCATGCTCATGTTTCCAATTTATTAAGGCCAATTTTTAGTGTGCAAAGATAGTTGATGATCTAACTTGTCTTTTCAAATTTCCTATTTATCATTTTGAGAACTAAATTTTGATGATGTTCCGCGTGGTAAATGGCATTATACAACATTTCGCGTAAGCTCAAGCTGCCTAATAAGGGATGCGGCACACAAAAGGAATCAAGTTCTTCTTCTGAAAACCTATCTATGGAAATACATAGTTGGTCGATTAAAACCCTTAGTTTTTGGGCAAGTTCCGTTTTTGGACGAGCCGCTGCGATATCAGGAACAAAGCGTTCAGGTGCTTTTCCACCATCTTTTAACTTTTCAAAATATAAGTTTTTCATTTCGGTATAGGTACAACCTATTTTAGTAGTGTTTCCGAATTTTTCAACAATGGAGGTTTTGTCCAATTCGAAAACATATACCAATGGTTTCACACTAAGCATCAAATGTGCAGTATGTAAACCAGCAGACCATTTCCCTGCAACACTATAATCATAGGATTCATTCGACAGCGAATCAACAAAGTTTATAAAAGCATCATAGTTCTGTTTTAGCGACGCGATGAGCTTGTTTTTTTTCATGGCTTATAGTTTTGTAATAATGGTTACTTTTAGTAACTTGGTATGAAATAATAACTAAATTTACATCTTCTTTTTATGATTTAAAAGAGGTATATGAAACATAATTAAGTACCCAAATGGAAACTATTACTGAAAATCAGAAGGTTAGGGCCGCAAAAAAATTAAAAAAAATGTTTGGGCATGTTGACCTTAGGGATACATCTTTGATTTGCCCCATACGTGATGTTATGGCCGTAGCATCTGATAAGTGGAGTATTTTAATTGTGCTTTATTTAGGATATTTTCCAGTTTTACGTTTTAACGAATTAAAAAAGAAGGTTTATGGCATTTCGAACAAAGTCCTCAGTGAGCGTCTCAAGCATTTGGAAGGTGATGGCTATCTAAAACGCACGATGTATCCTGAAGTTCCGGTTCGCGTGGAATATAAACTAACCGATTTCGGACATTCTTATCTTCAAAAACTTATAGAACTTACGGAATGGGCGGAGACACATAAAAATTGCGTGATTTCAAACCGAACTAGTTATCATGGAAGTTAGTAATCATATGGAATACTAATTTCGATTCAAAGTGTAATTACTCCCATCCCAACATCATATACTTAATCTTGGCATCATCGGGTATTTGAACGGCTTCGATGTTTACACTTGAAGCATACCGTAAACTTGACGGTAGCTCTTCCTTGTCAATTGTGAAGTAGAGATCACTATTTTTTATAAAAACAACCACATTTTTAGTTGAAGTTAATAACTTGCCCAGTTCATACTTGTCTTTGATTTCCTTAAAGGTACTATTTAGGCCAATACCCAATTCAGTTTTGAAACGTGGATCTTGAATGCGTACGTTTTCAATAGTTGGAATACTATCTGAGCTTGGGGTTAAGGTTAGTAAATGCTCCCCACCTTTTTCGAAAACATCGATTTTTTTAGCACCAAAGCCGACCAGAAGCCTTGCCGTATCCTTTACAATAGAATCTTGTTCATAAATAATCTCTAAATCGCGAGCAAGACTAGACTTATCGAGTTTGCCAATACTAGATTTTGTAATTAAAAAAGTAGTGTCCTTTGGAGCCTGTTCACAGTTAGCTATTAAGAAAAGACTCAAAACTACAAGTACAGTTATTGTTATTTTCTTCATAAAACTATCGTAATACCTTTTTTAGCACCCCGAGCACACCTCGTATAAAGGTCGCACTTGTCAATACTTTTATTACAGGGTTTTGACGTGTACTCCTCCTCCTCGAAGATTTGGACTTTGGTTTTGCCTTTTCTTTTTCAGCAGCCTTCTCAGCTTTCTCAATTTTTTCATTAAGAATTTCATAGGCGCTTTCGCGATCAATAACCTCTCCGTATTTTTTGACTAGTTTTGAGCTTTTTATAGCGGTTTTCAACTCGCTATCCGTAAGCACATCCATGCGGCTCATAGGTGCTCTTAACAGTGTTGCTGCTAGGGGAGTTGGTCTCCCTTTCTCATCTAAAGCTGAAATTAGGGCCTCACCAATTCCGAGAGAGGTCAACACTTCCTTGGTGTTATAATAAGGTGATTCCGGATAATTTTCTGCCGTAAGTTTTATGGCCTTTCTATCTCTGGCAGTAAAAGCTCGTAGCGCATGTTGAACTTTTAGACCTAGTTGCGCCAAAACCTCATTTGGCACATCAGTCGGGTTTTGGGTAACAAAATATAGTCCTATGCCTTTAGATCGTATTAATTTAACAATACCCTCAATTTGGTCAAGTAAGGCCTTGGAAGCTTCTTTGAAAATGAGGTGTGCCTCGTCAATAAAAAGAATTAATTCTGGGGAGTCACTATCACCTTGCTCAGGAAAAGTAGAATAAATCTCCGCCAGCAAACTCAACATAAAAGTAGAAAATAGTTTAGGTCGATCCTGTATATCCGTTAAACGGATGATGTTAATATATCCTTTTCCATTTTTGTCAATTCGGGTTAAATCATCTACTTCAAATGACTTTTCACCGAAGAACAAATCTGCCCCTTGTTGTTCTAACTCGATTATTTTGCGAAGAATGGTTCCTGTAGAACTTGTAGAAATTCTGCCGTAGTCCTTTGCGAATTCTTTTTTGCCTTCTCCGGTTGCATATTGCAGTACTTTTTTGAAATCCTTTAAGTCTAGTAACGGCAATTTGTTATCATCGCAATATTTGAAAACCACTGCAACGATACCTTCCTGTGTTACCGTCAAATCTAGAATACGTGATAAGAGGGTAGGTCCAAATTCTGAAACAGTTGCTCTTAATTTAACACCATCTTGTTCGGATAGGGATAATATTTCCACTGGAAAACCTTTGGCTTCAAAAGGAAGTCCAATTTTCTGGTGGCGTTCATCTATTTTTGGATGACCCGGACTAGGTTGTGCTATTCCACTTAAATCACCTTTTAAATCCATCAATAAAACCGGAATACCCTTTTCAGATAAATTTTCTGCGAGAACCTGGAGTGTCTTTGTTTTTCCTGTACCAGTGGCACCAGCAATAAGACCGTGACGGTTTAAGGTTTTTAAGGGGATTTTCACATAAGCATCGGTAACTGCTTCCCCATCAAGCATCGCTGCCCCCATGGTTATAAAATCGCCTTTTGTGGTATATCCTTTTTCAATATGTGAAAAGAATTCGTCTCTGGTACTCATTTGGTTTAATTTGGGATAAAAATAGGGGATTTTTGGGCAACACAAAAAGAGATTAATGCTGGTGCCAACAAAAAGCAGTAATTTGTGTAATCTAAGCTATTGATTTAGACGAACCTGTCTTAAATATGCTTGGTATAATTTTTTCTAGGTTCAAATGTTATATCTCCATAAGAAACTACTCCGAGGGTTATTTCAACTGCTATTGGTCATTTGTTTTACTTCTTGTAATTCTACCGATAAGAAAAACCGAGAGCAGAACGAAGCCAAAGTAGATACCTATGATACTGCCGAGCTTACGATTCAGCGCGGAATGGTATTGTTTAACCAGCACTGCGCGAGCTGTCATAATTTCAGCGAAAATGTAATCGGCCCCAACTTGGCGGGTGTCACTTCGGAGGTATCCAAAGAATGGCTAATTGATTTTATCAAAAACCCCAAGAAAAGTATTGAAAGTGGTGATAAAAGAGCGGTCGAGCTTTATGCAAAATACAAGTCTTATATGCCATCATTTGAAGTCATACGAGGAAAAGACTTAGAAGACTTGTTAGGGTTTATTCATAAATTTTCTGAAGCCGAAAAGAGGAATGTAAACAATAGACCTGGAGGAATCCTAAATCCGATACCTGAAAAAATCCCTGATTCGGATTTGACTCTGATCATCGAAGAATTGCTAACGGTTCCATCAAGTTCTGAAACAGCTCCTAAAGCGCGAATCAATAAACTTTCGGCCCTTAAAACCAAAGAAGGTGAACGTCTTTTTATTGCTGACCTAAGGGGGAAGTTATACGAAGTAGTTGGTTCTGAAGTGAACACTTTTCTTGACCTGAAGGTCGAAATTGAGAATTTTATTGATAACCCTGGCTGGGGAACAGGCTTGGGCAGTTTTGATTTTCATCCTGAATTCCACTCGAATGGACTTCTCTATACCACCCATACGGAACCATCAAGAATTGCAACTGCTGATTTTGAACTTCATGATACCATTTCTTCAAAATTACAATGGGTATTGACCGAATGGAAGATGGATGAGCCATCTGCTTTGTATTTCTCAGGAAAGAAAAGGGAAGTCTTACGTGTAGATATGGTAACTGCTGCCCATGGTTTTCAAGAATTGACTTTTAATCCCTTGGCAAAAAAAGGAGAACCGGATTATGGACTTTTGTATTTAGGAATTGGGGACGGAGTTGCCGCTCTAAGGGGCTATCCGTTTCTATGTGACAATCCGGGGAGTATTTGGGGAAGCGTCATTCGAATTGACCCAACTGGTAAGGATAGCCGAAATGGTAAATATGGTATTCCTAAGGATAATCCATTTGTAAGCGACCCAGATAAACTCGAAGAAATTTGGAGTTATGGCTTTAGAAACCCGCATCGCATTTCTTGGGATGAAGCAGACTCTGGTACTATTTTCGTAACCAATATTGGACAGCACAGTCTAGAGGAAGTGAACCTTTTAAAAAAGGGGGCGAATTACGGCTGGCCTAATCGTGAAGGTACTTTTTTGTATGATGTTAATGCGAATACTGAAATAGTATATCCGCTTCCGAAGGATGATGGAGAATTTTCATATCCCATTATTCAATACGACCATGATGAAGGCAATGCCATTTCTGGTGGTTTTACTTACAATGGTTCCGAAATACCACTCCTTAAAGGTAAATACATATTTGGTGACATTCCCAGGGGAACGCTCTTCTTTTCTGAGCTATCCGATATTAGTGAGGGAGAACAGGCTGAGATATATAAATTGGGTTTAGAATTAAATGGAAGAGTGACCAGCTTTAGTGAAATGGAGAAGGGGCAGCGTGTTGATCTTAGATTTGGCAGGAATAGTTCTGGGGAATTATTCATTTTTACCAAAAGCAACGGAAAGGTATATGAAGTTGTTGGTTGTAAAAACATGAGTGTTTCCCTTTAGGAAATATACATGCTATCATTTCAAATATTACAATCGTGTTTTTCTATCTTTGCACGATGGTTAAAGACGACGTTTTAGCATTGGTAGATAAGGGATTGATGCTTCCGTTAATGGAAGAATTTTACACAATCCAAGGTGAAGGTTTCCATAAAGGAACAGCCGCTTATTTTATTCGGGTCGGTGGTTGCGATGTTGGCTGTCATTGGTGCGATGTTAAGGAAAGTTGGAATGCCGAACTGCATCCTCCAACATCCATAGGGCATATTGTTGAGAATGCTGCGAAATATTCTGATACTATTGTTGTTACTGGGGGTGAGCCCTTGACTTGGGATATGGGACCTTTAACTGCATCTCTAAAGGCAAAAGGACTTCAAACGCATATCGAAACCTCAGGGGCCTATGAACTTACAGGGAATTGGGATTGGATTTGCCTATCCCCTAAAAAAAATAAACTCCCTTTTGGTAAGATTTACGACGAGGCCCATGAGTTAAAGGTCATAGTTTATAATAAACACGACTTGATTTTTGCCGAGGAACAAGCCCCTAAAACAAATGAAAATTGTATTTTATACTTGCAGCCCGAATGGAGTGTAAGAGAAAAAGTAACACCTTTAATTGTGGATTATGTTATGCAGAATCCAAAATGGAAAGTTTCCCTACAGACGCATAAATATTTGAATATTCCTTAAAAGTTAGGAGCTCAATTCTAAATACTTTTTCTCAAGTTTTATCCAGTGATCTTTGTTCATTCCTTTGAAGCAAAAATACATGAAGCGATTGAAAGCGCTTTGAAATAGGGTTTTCTTCTGAATTTTACTTCTGATTTCATTCACTAACCATTCTTCTTGAAAGCCTGTCCAATTTCCTGCTACGCTTAATAAATTCCAAAACAATACTGGGAAAATCTCTTTTCTATCGATTTGCTTCACCTCTCTTATAGAATACTTACTTTTCTTGATGACAGAAGCTATGCGTTTGAAATCGTAATCTTGAAGTTCATTATCAACATACAAATCGGAAAGCGCAATCCAAATGGGTTTGTGGTCCTCAATATTTATTTTAGGTGTCATTTACAGATGGATTTATCTTCCTCCGTTAGATTTTAAATCGAGAATGCATTCGTCATCTAGCGAGGTTGTATTCTTGAGGGACTTAGAAGTACTACTCTTTAATATTTTTAGTAGGCTCTTTTCATTGAAAGAGCAAGCTGACTTGAGCCAGTCATTTTCTTCAGCATAGCTTGAAGATTTTCCAACGCGGCTAAATTGCAGTTCAGCACCCATCAAACATCCTGCAATATTGCAATGATTTTCAGATTCAGGATCTTCATGTTCATTTACCGGTGTTGACCCTAAATCGACCAACCCTAATAAATGTCCAAATTCATGTTTAATAGTCGCTGTTTCGACGACTGATTCTCGAATAATATTGCGAACAGCTATTCTTCTAACAGTTGGCTGATATATCACCATAGTTGTATTTCGATATACCGCTCCTAGGGTAGCTCCTTCATCATCCGAGGAAGAAGGTGCATCGGTAAAATAAATATATACCCCCAAGGTTTCTCCATCATTGTAAACGGTTCTATTCTCAGTTTCAAGATCTGCTATTTCTTCAAGAGTAAGGGTTTCTTTGCCAGGGGAAGGTAGTTCATTGAACACTATTTCAATATCCTCTTTGAAGGTATAGGTTTTCAAATAGTTTTCAAGTACTATTGTTGTCGCCCGGGTAGGTCTGAAACCCGTAACATAGGCAATTTCTATTTTTAGTTTTGTAAAGGTATCGTTTGAAAGAATATCATTGGCTGATTTACCGATGGCTAAAAGATTTGCCGATTTAGCCGCTTCTTCACTGCTAGAGTCATCTGATTTTTTACATGAAAAAACGAGACCTAAACAAAGTAAAATAGTCCAAATTTGCAAATGCCTCATCTTCATAGTTGTAGTCTAAAAATGTACTTAACTACTGCCTCAATATAGCTTTGTAAGACATTATCTTCCTCCATTCGATCTCAAATCAAGTATACATTCAGCATCAAGCGGAACAGCATTGACACTACCTTTTTTAGTATTACTTTCCAGAATTTTAAGAACACTTATACTACTTAGTGAACAACTTGGTTTAATTTCTGTTTTTGCAACAAGGTTTGAAGATTTTCCATTTGATTGACCAAATTGCAATTGTGCACGCATTAAACACCCAGGAACATTACAATGTGCTTCGGCATCAACATCCTCATGATCATTTACTTGGTCTGTCCCAAAATTTACTAAACCAAACAAATGTCCGAATTCATGATTTAAAGTTGCGGTTTCAACATCAGCATCGGTTATTAAAATACTACGAGCAGCCAGTCTTCGAATGGTCTCTTCATGAATTACTATTGTTGTATTTCTATACACTGCCCCCAAAGTGAGAATACCTTCGTCTTCTTTGTTGTCATCAGCAGGTGCATCTGCAAAATAAATATAAATACCCAAGGTTTCCCCATCATTGTAAACCGTCCTATTTTCAGTCTCAAGATCAGCTATCTCTTGTATGGTTAGTGTTTCTTTTTCAGGAGAGGGCAATTCATTAAAGACCATCTCAATGTTTTCTTTGAAGGTGTATGTTTTTAAAAAGGCAACGAATTCATCCATGGATTCTTGGGTAGGTCTAAAACCAGTGACGAACGCAATTTCTACCTTGAGTTTCGTGAACTTATCATTTGAAAGAATGTCGTTTGCGGAAGCTCCTGCAGCGAGAAGATTTGCCGATCTGTCAACTTCAACTACAGGATCTTCAGTACTGTCAGGAGAAGTATCATCAGACTTTTTAGAACAAGTTATGGTAAGTCCTAAAAAAAGAAATAAAATCCAAATACGTAAATGCTTCATCTTCATAGTTTTTATCTAAAATAACGCAAAAATTAGACCTTCTATTATTTTTTTAGGGTCAATCTGGCTAAATAGTCGAAATGTTCGCCTAAACTTACGATTTCACAGTTGAAATGGTTGGTGTTTGCTGCTCGTTTCAAGGTGTTTTGGTCAAGATACAACCAAGTGAAGGGTTCACTTTCTATATTTTTATAACTCATGGTATAAGTGACTTCACCATAGTATTCTTGGTGAGTCGGAATCCATCTGCCACCGTCATCATCTTCATCGAACATATAAATGATATCACTTGAATCCAATAAAATTTGACCACCGGGTTTAAGGAGTTTTTTCAAATGGGAAAGAAACCCACCAAGATTTTTGAGTTCTCCCGCCAAACCAATACCATTCATTAAGAGAAGTAGGGTATCAAATTGATTTTCTTTATAATTCAATATGTCTGAATGAATCGAATTTTCAATTCCGCGAAGTCGAGTAGTGGCAACAGCTCCTTTTGAGAAATCCAAGGCCGTTACTTCAAAACCTTTTTCTTGTAAATAGAGACTATGGCTTCCAGCTCCGCAACCAATGTCCAAAACTTTTCCTTTACAAAGATTCAAAGCTTTTTGTTCCAAAGCGGGCATTGCTTCAAAGTCTCGAAAAAGGTGGGTCAAAGGAATTACATCTTCCTCATCCAATGAGGACTTAGTAATGATATCTTCGGTATACAAGCCTTGCTGATAATCGAAAATTGCATCGCCCAAAACATCCATGGTAATATAATTTGTAATTTGTGCAAATGTGGCAATTTTTGCCTTTATTGAATATATGATGAGAACTTTAAAACTATTTTTTTGTTTGTTTCTGGCGATTTCGTTCAACAGCAATGCTCAAGAGACAGACTTTACCTCTGAAGTTGCGACTTATTTGGAGAGTAATGGCACTTTGAACCAATATGAATTTGCCTATGATGAACTTCTCAAAATGTTGGGGAAGCAGTACCCAAAATCTGAAAGCACGGCAAATGGTTGGGAGTTTCTTGAAAGTAACAAAGAAAAAGCTGTTGCGGAGATAAAAAAAGAGTTGGTACCTATATACCAGCAAAATTTTGAGCGATCAGAAATTAAAGAGATGACAACTTTCTATCGAAGCCCTACAGGAAAGCAGTTGACCATTGACCGTTCCAAGATGTCTGCCATCCAAAAGGAAGAATTGAATGCCTTTTACAATTCAGATTTGGGGAAAAAGATTCTGGCCAAACAGCCTATTTTGGCAAAGGAAGTTTCGGCAGCATCTGAAAGTTGGAGCAGAGATTTGTATGAGACAGCATTGAGTCTATTGAAGGAATAATGATGATGGAAATATTAGAAGAACTTCCCGCGAAAGCGAAAGAAAAACATGCTGAGAACAAAAAGTACTTTGCAAAACTTCGCAAAAAACCACCCAAACAACTAGACTATCTGATGCAGGAGTTGCATGAGGCAGAATTTCAAAGAACAGATTGTCTAGAATGTGCGAACTGCTGCAAAACGACCGGGCCTTTGTTTACAAATGCTGATATAGTACGTATTGCGAAACATCTTAGGCTGAAGCCTCAGCAGTTTATTTCGACATACCTTCACTTAGATGAAGATAATGACTATGTGCTTCAGCAAGTGCCTTGTTCTTTTTTAGACGCGGATAATTACTGTTCTATTTATGATGTAAGACCCAAAGCGTGCCGCGAGTTTCCACATACAAACCGGAAGAAATTTCAACAAATCACTGCCCTGACTCTGAAGAATGTGGCTATCTGTCCAGCGGCATTTAATATTGTTGAAGAGATGAAACGAAGAGTTCTGCTGAAATAAGGAATTACCATAATCAAGAAATACTATTGACCTGATACTTTTGTATATTTAAACCCTATGGAAGAAATAATTAGTTATTTTGAATCTATTCCCCCCTTACATAGATCTTTGATTTTAGTAGGCGGAATTACTTTTTTTTGGTTGCTAGAAGGTATTTTGCCGCTCTTTAAATTTAAATACAAAAAGTGGAAACATGCGCTGCCAAATTTCTTTTTTACATTAACAACAATTGTGATTAATTTCCCGCTGGCGTATCTATTGTTGAAAACTTCCGATTGGACTATTGCAAATGATTTTGGTATCATCAACTGGCTACCGCAGATGCCACTTTGGTTATATGTTGTGCTGGGTCTAATGCTTTTGGACTTAATAGGCGCTTACACTGCTCACCTAGTAGAACACAAGGTAAAACCTTTATGGATGATACATTTAGTACATCACACCGACCATAATGTTGATACAACTACTGCCAATAGACATCACCCATTAGAAAGTGTAATACGCTATATATTTACCTTAATAGGGGTTTTTCTAGTTGGTGCTCCAATAGGTGTTATCATGTTATATCAGAGTTTGTCTGTTGTATTGTCACAATTCAATCACGCCAATATTCAATTGCCAAAGAAGGTTGATAGGGCATTGAGTTATGTAATTGTTTCTCCAGATATGCACAAAGTACATCACCACTATAAATTACCCTACACGGACTCCAATTACGGTAATATATTTTCTTTTTGGGATAGACTGTTTGGAACTTATTTATGGTTCGACCGTGAGCATATCGTTTATGGGGTAGATACTTTTTTTAATGAAGAGGAAAACAGTAAGATCGGAGTGCTTTTGAAACAACCTTTTCATAAATACCGGAAGCCAACTGGTTATGAAGAAACTGCAGGTTAATTATAGAGTAGATACTTTTTTCTGATTTTTTTAAACTTTTCTAAATCGGTTTGCCAAGAATTCTTAATTTCTTGTTCCGTGAGCCCCAATTCAATCTGTTGTTGTAGTTTTTTGGTACCCGCATGCCTTGTGAAACCATTGGTAATAAAGAACTTTGATTTATCAGTCGAATTTTTATAAGCGTCGATAATCCATTGCAGCGTAACTTCGTTCATTTTCGAAATTTTAGACAAGTCCTTTCCGTAGCATAATTCCCCTTTTTCCTTAGGGTTTTTTGACCCGAAATTAGGTTTTGGGGTATACGAAAAACTGTATTGTGTACTATCCAAAAATGAAGCGCCATACCGTTGAAATTGAAATTCTGTACCTCGACCGGCATTCGCGTTCGTGCCTTCAAAAAGTCCAAGACTTGGGTATAGATTAATGGCCTGGTCATTAGGTAGGTTTGGCGAAGGTCGTATTGGGAGGTGATATGGAGTGATATGTGTCCAATTTTGAAGCGGAATGATGATGAGGTTTGCTTTCAAACCATCTGTCAGCATACCTTCTTCGTTAATCATTTTGGCATATTCACCGATGGTCATTCCGTAAACCAAGGGTATTTCTGTCATACCCAAGAAGCCGGTGTTTTCGGCTTCCATTGTCGGTCCATCAATATAATGCGCATTAGGATTGGGACGGTCTAAAACTAGAACAGGGATATTATTTTCTGCGCAAGCTTCCATAACCAATTGTAACGTTGCGATATAGGTATAAAAACGCACCCCGACGTCTTGAATGTCAAAAAGTACAACATCCAATCCTTTTAGATGTTCAGCAGATGGTTTTCTATTTTCCCCATGAAGGGAAATTAAAGGGAGTCCGGTTTTAACATCAGTACCATCTTTCACTTTTTCCCCAGCATCTGCTTGACCTCGGAATCCATGCTCAGGAGTAAATACTTTTTTAACTTCTATATCTAAAGTGATTAGGGAGTCTACGAGGTGTGTGTATTGATTACCTTTAAAAATTACACTAGTTTGGTTAGCTACCATACCAACCGATTTCCCTTTGAGCATCGGAAGATATTTCTCGGTCTGATTAGCGCCTATCTCAATGGCTTTTAGAATTTCTGATTTTTCCTTGACTTCAGCAATAGCACCATTTGCCTTTTCCGTTTTTTGAGGGCTTCCACAAGTGGATAAGATTAAAAACCAAATGAAAACTGTACTTTTATATCCGGAAAAAAATGCCATAGATTGAATTTTGAATACTTTATCGCCAAGCGACTAATTCGTGGTGGTGCTGATAAAATTAGCATTTCCGCACCAATAATAAAAATAGCTATTGCAGCTATTGCTCTTGGTATTCTGATGATGCTGATAGCCATTGCCACAGGAGATGGTTTGAAGGTGAAAATTCGTGAAAAAGTTACCGCCTTCAATGGGCACATTCAAATTTACAACTACGATAATAACGATTCGGATGTCTCGGTGGTTCCCGTTTCATTGGAACAAGATTTTTATCCCGAGTTTAAAAACGTAGATGGGATAGTCCATGTACAGGCAGTCGCTAGTAAAGCCGGCGTCATTCGTACTGAGGAAACATTTGAGGGAATGATAGCCAAGGGAGTTGGCAAGGAATATAACTGGAAAGTTTTAGAGGAGTATCTCATTGAAGGTCAACTACCCAATTATACCGGAGACCTAAATGATGAGGTACTGATGTCAAGAATAATGGCGAATCGCTTGCAACTAAAAACAGGGGATACTTTTTTTTCAGTTTTTTTTAAAGATGATTCTAGTAAATCATCCACCCCGAACCAAAGAAAGTTCAAAATCACGGGTATTTATGATAGTGGTTTTGAAGAAATTGATGGAGTATTGGTTTTTGTTGATATCCGCCATATTCAACGTATGAACAAATGGGATTCCAATCAAGTAGGAAATTTTGAGGTTTTCTTAAATGACTATGATGATATCAGGGAAAAAACCTTAGAAATTCATGGTAAAACATTTTCAACCTTAGATACCCAGAATATTCAAAACAAATACCGCAATATATTTGAATGGATTGGTCTTTTTGATTTCAATACGGCTTTGATTATTGGTATTATGATTCTTGTTGCTGGTATTAATATGATAACAGCTTTGTTAGTACTCATACTAGAGCGAACTCAAATGATTGGAATATTAAAGGCATTAGGTTCATCTAATTGGAGTATTCGAAAAGTATTTTTATATAATGCCACCTACCTTATCGGAATTGGTTTACTCTGGGGAAATATCATAGGACTGGGAGTTATCTGGCTTCAGAGCAAATACAAACTCTTTAAGTTTCCGAATCCGAAAGAGTACTATATCGAATATATTCCAGTGCATATTAACTTTTGGACGATTCTGATATTGAATATTGGCGTTCTGCTCCTTTGTTTGTTAATGCTTTTACTTCCTTCTTATATTATTACAAAAATCACCCCGGTTAAGGCAATCAAGTTTGAATAAAACAATAAACGCTTTCTATCTGCTACAAATCCATAACTTTGCAAGCATATGAAGTACGCTGAAAATATCCTAGGTACCATAGGTGACACACCTTTGGTAAAACTGAATAAGCTGACAGCTGAGTTACCATGTTTGGTGCTGGCGAAATACGAGACTTTTAATCCCGGAAACTCCGTAAAAGACCGTATGGCAATTCAAATGATTGAAGACGCCGAAGAAGCGGGAATTTTAAAACCAGGTGGTACTATCATTGAAGGCACATCGGGTAATACAGGTATGGGCTTGGCCCTTGGTGCTGTGGTAAAGGGCTATAAGATGATTTGCGTAATCAGCGATAAACAATCCAAAGAAAAAGTGGATATTTTAAAGGCCGTAGGTAGTGAGGTTTATGTTTGCCCTACGGATGTTGCTCCTGATGATCCGCGAAGCTATTATTCTACAGCCAAACGATTGGCAAAGGAAATTCCAAATTCTTGGTATGTAAATCAGTATGACAATCCTTCAAATACGAAAGCACATTATTTAAGTACGGGACCTGAAATTTGGGAGCAAACTGAAGGTAAGGTCACTCATTTTGTCGTTGGAGTTGGAACAGGCGGTACAATATCTGGTGTGGGAGGGTATTTAAAAGAACAAAATCCGAATGTAAAAGTTTGGGGAATTGATACTTATGGTTCGGTTTTTAAAAAGTACCACGAAACGGGTATTTTTGACGAAAATGAAATATATCCCTACATCACAGAGGGAATAGGTGAGGATATCTTACCCAAAAATGTCAATTTCGATATCATAGATGGCTTCACAAAAGTAACGGACAAAGATGCGGCGATTTACACGCAGCGATTGGCTAAAGAAGAGGGAATGTTTTTGGGGAATTCCGCTGGTGCAGCGATAAAAGGATTACTTCAATTAAAGGAACATTTTACCAAAGACGATGTCGTGGTAGTGCTATTTCACGATCACGGAAGTAGATATGTCGGCAAGATGTTTAATGATGACTGGATGCGCAATCGTGGCTTTTTGGATGATGAGGTTACCAAAGCCATAGATTTGATTAAAGATCATATCGAGGAGCCCCTTGTTACCGTAAAAACAGAAGAATTGGTGATGCATGCGATAGAACGAATGAAGAATTACAATATTTCTCAAATCCCCGTTGAGGATGTTGATGGCTTCGTGGGTTCTGTTGATGAAGCAATACTGTTTCACGCTATTATGGATGACGCTTCGGTAACTTCAAAGCCTATAAAGGAATTTATGCAAGAACCTTTCCCAATCGTAGATCGAAATACTTCCATCGACAATGTTGCCAAATTAATTAATAAAGATGTGCAGGCCGTTCTGTTGGATTTGGGAGATGGCAAACATCATATCATTACCAAGCATGATATTATAAGCGGACTACATTGAATTCCTTAGAGATATCCCTGCGTTTAGTTTCGTTATCTTTAAAGAAAAATTGCTTTATGTCGAAAAAGAGAAACCTACTTCTTTTAACTTTACTACGGTGCTTTTTTGCATTCACACTGCTAGTGGTTGTATCGTCCTGTAGTAGTGATGATAATCCTATTGATGTCCCAGAAGAAGGTCAACCTGAACCTCCTGAGACAGGTACTGAAAATGGGCTTACCTTAATTTCGGTGAATACGAATGGAGTTACCATTCCCGATGAACCTAAAATTGATGCGAAGTTGACAATTACTACGGATGGGCAAGTCGTTCATACGGGTGATATAGGCGTCGAGATCAGAGGTTCTTCGTCACAATTTTTCCCTAAAAAGTCATATGGGGTTGAAACTTGGGATTCTGATGGTATGGACATCAACGTTTCGCTCTTGGGCATGCCTGAAGAAGAAGATTGGATTTTACATGGTCCTTATAGCGACAAATCCCTAATTCGAAACATGTTGATTTATGACTTGTCGCGAGACATGAATCGCTATGCAAGCCGGACACAGTTTGTCGAATTGGATGTTAACAGCGGAAAAAAAGGGGTTTATGTTTTTATGGAGAAGTTAAAGCGCAACGATCAGCGTATAAATATCAACAAATTAAAGCCGGATGAAAATTCAGGCGAAGATCTTACAGGAGGTTATATTATTAAAATAGATAAGAATGATAAAGGTGGATACACCCCGCAAAACTCCTTTAATTCAGTGTATCCGCCTAGTAATTCTACTATGGGCCAAGAAATTCGGTTCTTATACGAATATCCAGATGAAGATGATATTACGGTCCAACAAAGGGATTATATTTCAACTTATGTAGCAAATTTTGAAGCTGCACTTGCCTCTGATGATTTCGCTGACCCAACTATTGGTTATGCAAATTATATTGATGTAGATAGTTTTATAGATTTTTTTATTCTTAATGAAATTTCCAACAATGTAGATGGCTATCGTATCAGCACCTATATGCACAAAGACAAGAACGGAAAGTTGAATATGGGACCTATATGGGATTTTAACCTGGCTTTTGGAAATGCGGATTACTGTGGTGGAGGCGAAACGAATGTGTGGGCCTACAAGTTCAATGAAAGATGTCCTGACGATTTTTGGGCCATACCTTTTTGGTGGGATAGATTATTGGAGGACCCCGCTTTTGTAGCGAAATTGAAAAGTAGGTGGAATGAATTAAGAGGAAGTACATTAGCAGATGCGGCTATATTTGGTAAAGTTGACTCGTATGTGACTACTTTGACTGATTCAAAAGCAGTAGCCACCAATTTTGGTCTCTGGCCAATTCTTGGAAGTTACGTTTGGCCAAATAATTTTATCGGTAACAATTACGGAGAGGAGATTACCTATTTAAAACAATGGGTTTCCGCTAGGACACTCTGGTTAGACGATTCGATAGCTGCACTTTAACTATTTACTATGATTCTAGAACATGGAGCTCAAATATTAAGAATTGACGCGGGTGAACTTGTAGGCTACCAGGTGAATGGTCATGAATACATTCATCAAAAAGGCAGTCCTGGTTGGGGTAATTCAGACACTGAAATGTTTCCGATTATCGGGCCAACCGCTGAGGCAGGTTTTCAAGTACAGACTCCTCGCGATGCCGCTATACAGGATCAACATGGCTTACTTCGTGAGCTAGAGTATGAACTGATTTCTCAAACCGAAACAGAAGTAGTTTTTAAAAAAAGCTATACCGCTAGAACTCCAGTTAAGAATTCAAAACATCCTGAGAAATCGAATAAGCCATTTTTATATTGGACTTATGATTTCGAATTCGAAAAGAAGTTTAATCTAACTGAAAATGGACTAGAAATTTCTTTTACGGTTTATGGTGAAAGGGATACGCCCTTTATGTTAGGGTATCATCCTGCCTTTAATTTAGTTACTGAAAACCCTGTTGTTATTGCAGAAGAGCACAGTATTTCACTTTCTCAAGTAATGGCTGTTGGAAGTCGGGCCTTTAAAGTAATTGGTTACGAAGAAGTGATTCTAAAAGATAAAAATGAACTACAAATTCGTACGGAAGGTTTCGGTAACTTTATGTTGTGGACAGAAGTCCCGAATATGATTTGCATTGAACCAATCACTTTTTATCCCTACGAAGTAGAACAAAAAAATCTGCATGAGGGATTTCAGTATTTGCCGAGCAGTTCAAAGACCTTTAAAGTTTATATCTCCGTAAACGATTAGGATTTTATGAGAGCCGAATTACAACAACAGTACGGGTATCTTTTTGAGGATGAACTTTTAGCTGAAATAGATGCTACCGGCATGTATAAAAACATTCCTCAGGGTCAGACCATTATGGATATTGGTGAACCTATAACGCATATGCCGCTATTGCTCAACGGCGCTATTAAGATTCTTCGAGAAGATAATGAGGGAGATGAATTGCTCCTTTACTTTTTGGAAAAAGGAGATACCTGTGCCATGACTTTTTCTTGTGGAATGGGAAAAACCAAAAGTGAAATTCGGGCTGTTACCGAAAGTGATACCGAGCTACTTATGGTTCCCGCCCAAAAAATGGAAGTTTGGATGGCCAAGTATCCCTCATGGCAGCAATTTATAGTTGACAGTTACCATACAAGAATGATGGAGCTTTTAGAGACAGTTGATACGCTTGCATTTCTTCGCATGGATGAACGTCTACTAAAACACTTACAAGACAAGGCCAAAGTCACTCACGATGATAGCATTCATACCACACATCAAGACATAGCTTACGACCTTCATACTTCTCGGGTAGTGATTTCACGCTTACTTAAAAAATTGGAAAAAGAGGGTAAAATCGAAATGCATCGGAATCACATTAAAGTGCTTGATTTATAATTCGGGGGGTAAAATAGAATATAGAGTAAGTGACAAATGTCATCCTGACCGGAGTCGAAAGGCTACAACGCTAAGAACTCAATCAGAAGTTCAAGTAAATTCCATAAACTCAAACCTTCACTCACAATATCTTTCTTCGTAAATTTCAACCCAACAAACTCAAAACCCAACAAATGAAACTTCTTCTGCCCATTGTACTGGTTTTAATATCGCTAACCGTACAATCCCAAAAAACGATGAATGATTCTTTACCGTACGCTAGCATACCTGAAGCACCACAAGAATATACCGCTGGTGCTGTTATTGCAAGAATGGTAGATGGACTTGGGTTTAGATACTATTGGGCCACTGAAGGTCTTACCGACAATGAATTGGATTATGCCCCTGGCAACGAAGGCAGAACCATTCGACAAACTTTAACGCATCTTTATGGACTCTCAGAAGTAATTGCCAATTCAGCCAAAAAAGAAGCGACCGACCGTACCAAGAAAACTCCGGATATGACCTTTGAAGAGACGCGGAAAGCAACTTTGATGAATTTTAAAACAGCAAGCGAACTTTTTCTTAAGACTGACGATTTAGGAGGGCTCCCCGTAATTTTCCAACGGGCCAATGGGGAATCAGAATTTCCATTTTGGAACAACATCAATGGTCCTATTGAAGATGCCGTTTGGCATGCGGGGCAAATTGTAGTTTTACGTCGTTCAGCGGGTAACCCGATTAACCCTAAAGTGAATGTTTTCCTGGGGAAGTTGAATGAATGAGTAATATCCTAAAGCATACCAAAAGTGTCTTTATCATAAGCTATTACCCTTTAAAGAGCTATTTTAGTTGTCATAAAACAAGTTGTAAAACATTTTGAAAATGCACAAATTAATAACATCCCTTTTAATTTTATTTGCCTCCATAAATGTGTTTTCTCAAGATGAATATTTCAAATTGCCAAATGCTAAAACTCAAAAACCTTGTTTGATTTTCAACAAAAAAATTATTGGAAATGAATATTTAATGAAGAGTTTCGGAACTTCAGAAGAAGAAGTCAAAGAGAAAGTCAAAGAAATAGCAGTTTTAAAAGGCAAGGGAAATAGAAAGGAAAACGATTATTATAATCTTACGGACTACGGACTCGTATTTTTGGACTTGAAAGAAAGTCCTGAAAGTAAAACGCAGACGGAATTCAAAGAATTTTTCGGACTGGACAAACAAAACGAAATCTATATTGACGGCTATTTATTAGAAAGTAAAAAATATCGAATTGCATTAACCGGAATTACGGAGATTGAAATTGTTGAGCCAGATAACGCAAATGGACTTAAAAGCAAAGCACTTAATATTTGGACTTTAGCTAAAAGCGAAAGATATCGAGAAAACGCAAACTAACCGAGAAAAAACGTTTTACAACAACGGCTAAAATTCATTGCTTGCGGATTTCCTAAACGGAAATCACGCGCAAAAAGCTATCTTTAGGTTCGGCTGGATTGTCCTTCGGACGAATCACAGCAACGAACCTTAGCCCAACCGTTGTGCTTCATTATGACAAACCGCTAACCAATGATAAAATTCTTTAGAAAAATTAGACAAAAAATGCTGACTGAAAACAAATTCAGTAAGTACTTGATTTATGCAATCGGAGAAATTATCCTTGTTGTTATTGGGATTTTAATTGCGCTTTCTATAAATAATTGGAATGAAAATTCTAACCAAGATAAATTGGAATTAGAAGCATTAAAAAATTTAAGAGAGGATTTTAATTTTAATCTTTCAGAGTTAATTCGTATTGATAGTGTGAATACAAAAAATATCAAATCTTGTGTACAAATACTCAACCACACTGGTAAAAGATATACAGAAGAGTTTATTTTGGAAAAACACTTAAATGCTGCTGCTGCATCACCAGATTATAGTGCTAAAAATGGTTTTCTAAACGATTTAATAAGTTCAGGAAACCTTGGTTTAATAAAAAATAGTGTTTTACGTAATCTTTTATCATCTTGGCTTACTGAATTATCTGAATTAACATTAAGAGAAGAAGCCTCGCAAAAAACCGATTTTGAATTGATTGATTTTATTATTAAAAATGGAAGTTATCTTGATGTTGATGAAATAGTCGGTTTTAACAACAACTTGAATCTAAAATTACCTAAATCTGGATTTGAAATTGATAATAACCAAATGCTAAAAATGCCAGAATTTGAAAATAGAATTGAAAATCAAATTATCTTTTTCAACATTGCAACTGAAAAATATAAGGATTGTATGAACTTGAACAAGGAAATACTTCAACTTCTGGAATCTGAAATAAAAACAAAAAAATAACGAAAGAACAACAATGGCTATAAGTAATTGCTTGTTCTCGCCTACTTTGGAAATTCCTGCGGAATTTCCAACTTGATGTGTACTTGTAAAGTTAAGTGCTAACCCACGCAACTACTCATAGCCGAGACCGTTGAGCATCATTTTGTAGCGACAAAACAAGTAAATTGCAATATAAATAATTTCTGATGGCAACAGTGAATCCATACCTTTATTTTAATGGCAATTGTGAAGAAGCATTCAAATTTTATGAAGGAGTTTTTCGCGCAGAGATTTCTTACATTGGACGCTATGAAGATGTTCCAAAAAAAGACAGACACATTTTTCAAGAAAAGGACGAAAAAAAAATTATGCATGTCACTTTGGATATTAGTGAAGAAACATGTTTGAATGGGGCTGACTATACAGAAGGATATGAGGCCTTAAAAGGATATAGCAACTTTGGCCTTATCATCCATTCAGAGGGTAAAGATGAGGCGGACAGGTTATTTAACGAACTCTCTGAAGGTGGACAAAAAACATTGCCAATGCATACGACATTCTGGGGGTCTTATTATGGTAATTGTGTGGACAAATTTGGCATTATGTGGAAGATTACGACCTAATTAAAATAATTCATTCATCCTCTCCTACCTATAAAAACGAACGCTCGACCACGGCTACAATTCATTGTGGTTTTACCTTACACCAAAAACTATAGCCGAGATCAATATTCATAATGAAATACGGCATAATCAAGCATGCATAAAGTGAACATTTAATGTTAGTATAATTCAAGTCGGTTTTGTTAGACCTCAAAATCCATCAACTTGAACCGATTATCCATATTTCATTTTTAACATTGCATAACTTTGTAGTGCGATAAGTAAACTTCTTCTTTCATGCAATTATTTTGAAATACAAGAAGAACCAATTAAATGATAATATGAAGGGAGTGTCATTTCTAATTATAGCTGTTCTTTTCTGGGCACTCAACTTTCATCTCGGTAAAACCATGATGGATTATGCTTCTCCCAATGTATCCGCTTTTTGGAGGTACTTTTTTGGTGTAGCTACCCTAGTGATTTTGACCTTTTCTACTTTTCCCTCTTGGTCAAAAATCAAAGCCAACTTTAAAGGGATATTTTTAGTCGGGTTTATTGGGTTGTTTGGTTTTATCTTTTTCTTTTTTCAAGGTTTGAAATATACCTCGGAGATGAACGGCGCTCTTATTATTGCCCTGAATCCGGCAACTACCCTCCTGCTGGTATATCTTTTACAGGGCGGCAAACCTGACAAAAAACAAACCATCGGAATTGTACTGGCCTTCATTGGTGTGGTTTATCTATTATGTAAAGGAAATCTTCAAATGCTTCAAAATATTGATTTCAATAAAGGAGATATCTTTTTTCTAATCGCGAACCTCGCTTTCGCATTTCAAAACATTTGGATTAGAAAATATATGAACGATTTGGGCAATCTCAATTTTACCGCACTTACCAATTTGTGTTGCTTATTCGGGTTTATACCCTTATTGTTTCTTGAAAGTGAATTTCAGCTTAACTTACCCCTCGAGTTTTGGGGTGCAGGAATAGTTATGGGTGTTTTTGGAACCGCCCTGGCCTATTACAGCTGGAACTATGGCATTGCCCAACTTGGTGCGGCAAATGGGGCCGTTTTTCTAAACGCCGTTCCACTTTTCGTTGCTTTGTTTGCCCTCGTATTTGGAGCACAGTTATTTGGATATCATATCGTAAGTAGTATATTAATAATTCTAGGATTGCTTTTAGTGCAAATTAAGAACAAACGTAGTATGGCAACTGACCAAACTGCCCCTTGAATTAATCAAGTTAATAACAATTTGGAAATTCTTATATAAAGAAAGTTAAAACCTAATTGCATCCCTTCGATATAGTAGAGTCATATGATAATTAGTCGTTCAACATTCGATTACCAAGGTAAAGTGCTTATTGAAAAAATGAAAATGACAACCCCATACAAGTATGAGGCCATTTTTGAAAACAGTGGTTGTTTTATCTACTTCAAAGACCGGGCACCCAAATTACTATCTGCTGACCAGAACGTTCAAGTGAACAGTCAAGAGGCTGTATTATTGAAATGCGGAAATCATTTTTTAGAACTATTGAAACACACTGAGGAAGAAGAAGTAGAAGCAATGATTGTTCATCTCTATCCGGAGATATTGAAAAAATTGTATGCTAAAGAACTCCCCAAAATTATAGCGCACAACGATTGCAATGAGCGAAGTGAAGTTGTGGTTTCAAAAGAGGTGATTTCAAGGTTTATTGAATCGTTGGAATTCTATTTCGAGAACCCCGCCTTGATTAATGATGATTTATTAGAACTTAAAATAAAGGAGCTGATTCTTTTGTTAATACAGTCAAAGAATGTGTGTTCAATACAAGAATTAATATCCGACTTATACTCGGCACGAAGTGTTCAAATAAAAAAGGTAATCGATTTACATCGGTATTCCAATCTTGGGTTGGAAGACTTGGCAAAGTTATGTAACCTCAGTTTATCTTCCTTTAAAAGGGAGTTCACCAAAGTATTTAATGATTCACCAAACAATTATATTACCAACCAAAAGCTTCAAAGGGCTAAAGAACTTCTTCGTGTAACGGAAATGCCCGTTAGTGAAATTGCCTACGGTGTAGGCTTTAATGACCCCTTATATTTTACTAGAACCTTTAAAAAGAAGGTAGGTAGTTCTCCAACTGAATTTCGTCAGGGATAATCTCGCTGAACCGATAGTCCATATCAACGGACTTTTTCTCCATTTACTAGATAAGCTATCACTATACCTTTGTGTCAGTAATCAAGTACAACACAAATTACCTGTTCTAATAATTAAAAGAACGTTTTTAGATACAAGTATACATGGAGAAAACATTGGTCATAGTAACGCACCCAAAACTAGGTAGCTCTAAAATCAACAAGCGTTGGATTGAAGAGCTTCGTAAATATCCGGAAAGTATTGTTGTGCACGATTTGCATGCCGAATACCCTAGTTTGGAAATTGATTTACGACGAGAACAACAATTATTGGAATCTTTTGATACGGTCATTTTACAATTCCCCTTTTATTGGTTCAATTGTCCGCCATTTTTAAAGAAATGGATTGACGAGGTTTTAGCTCACGGCTGGGCGTATGGCAAGAATAGTGGTTACAAGCTTGCCGGTAAGAAATTTGCCTTGGCAATTACTGCTGGTATTAAAGAGGAAGACAATAAAGCTTCTGGAAGGTATGAGTATACACTTGAGGAATTAACGAGGCCTTTTGAAATTACCTTTAAATATGTAAAAGCTGATTACCAAACATTGCATGCGTTCTATGGTGAGGAGCATAATCCAACAGAAGAATACATTGAAGAGAATACGAAGGACTATATAAACTTTATTGAGAACCTAAAAAAAAAGAACAAAGAAGCGATTCTCGGTTAATTAAGAAGACTTGATTTTTGAGAACGATTCTGATTTGAAATAGCAAACATCGATAATACGAGCATATTAATTTGAACATAAAACAATCTTATGAAAAAAATACTTTTAACATCAATAGCAATAGGTCTTTTGGCATTCCATAGCAATGCTCAAGAACGTAATTCAAATACTAATATAAATACATCTAAAATGAATATTCAAGACGAGAAACATAGTTTCAACGAAATAAAAGAAGTAGCTAAAGCTTTAGAGCCTTACATAACAGCTGCGAAAACCGGAGACGGTAAATTAGGTCGATCTGCTTTTTTTGACCATGCTCATATTGTAGGTTCAATAGGCGGGACACATTACAACATGACCGCTGACGATTTTCGAGGTGCGGTGGATCAAGGAGGCCCTTCGGAAAATGTACAAAGCCATATCGCCTGGATTGATATTTCTGGACCCGCAGCCGCGGCCAAAGTAGAATTTATCGATTGGAGTGGTTTGCGCTTCACCGATTTCTTTGTCCTCTACAAAAATGATGGCGTATGGAAGATTAGTGGAAAAGTCTACGATTCGCATTCTAATAATTGATTGGTGAATTAACAGTACCCAACAACATACATGAATATTGAAATTAGCGCAGACTTAAGAGTCTGCGCTTTTCAATTTTCAGTGGTTCAATGAACAAAATACTTAAATTAGTTTCTTTCTAAAACCTAACATTAGTCATAATTCCCAATTCTCCTTTTTGTTAACTTTACAATTGGTGTCTCAAAACCTACGTATGAAAAGCCGTTGCATTTTTATTATTTCTGCCGTAGCCTTGCTAATAAGTGGTTGTAGAGAAGAAAAGTATGTAAAAGTTGCCGTGAATGCCCCAAAGGTTTCTACAACAATCACGGCACTTCCTGAAAATGTGAAATTTCCAGATGATAATCCGTTTTCCGAAAGAAAAGTAGAACTAGGGCGATTACTTTTCTTCGATCCAATTTTATCGGGCAACAAAGATGTGGCTTGCGCAACCTGTCATCATCCCAGTAGTGGCTATGCTGAGTTTCGGGATCTCTCCATTGGGCCAAATGCACGCGGATTCGGTAGTAAACGTAAGTTCAATGCGCAGAATGACATTCCCTTTGTAAAGAGAAATTCACAAACCGTTATTAATACTGCCTTTAATGGAATTGACACTCGAGATAGGTACGACCCTGAAACTGCTACCATGTTTTGGGATGAACGCGCTAAAAGTCTTGAAAAGCAAGCTTTAGAGCCTATCAAGGCATTTGAGGAAATGAGAGGTCATGGCTTTGAAGAAACCGAAATTTTAGAAGAAGTAGTAAAACGCCTTCGGGAAATTACAGAATATCAGGAATTATTCGCGGCTGCTTTCGGAGGTAAGAATGCAATATCGGTCGAAAATTTAGGTAATGCAATTGCTACTTTTGAACGAACCCTTGTAACGAACAATTCGCGTTTTGACCAATTTATGAGAGGTGACGAAGACGCTATTTTACTTTCCGAAAAAGATGGCTTCGAACTATTCAAATCCGTCGGTTGTGTGAATTGTCATAACGGACCGATGTTTTCCGATTATAAGATTCATATTCTAGGCGTTCCAGATAACAACAAATTAGTGGAAATTGATAAAGGGGTCAGGGATAGTTTTGCCTTTCGTACACCTTCTCTGCGGAATCTTCGTTTCACAGCTCCATATATGCATAACGGTAGCCTAAAGAACCTAAGGCAAGTACTTGAATTTTATGAAGATATTGCCGGAGGAAAGGAAAGAAATCCATCCGTATCCAAATCACAGTATGACCCATTTGTTCGTGAATTGAAATTAAGTGTGAAAGAAATGTCTTTGATAATTTCCTTTTTAAACACTTTGAATGACGATAGTTTTGATAAGACTATTCCTGAAAACGTTCCTAGTAGATTACAGGTCGGTGGAAACATTCAATAACTTGAAGGTAACTAGAGTTACAGCCATTTCCACATTTAAACGTAAATTTGGGCAATGCAAAAATTCTTTCCATTTCTGCAATGGCTGACCAACTATCGTAAAACTGATTTCTCCAAAGATTTGGTTGCGGGACTTACCGTGGGAATTGTTTTGATTCCGCAAGGCATGGCCTATGCCATGATTGCTGGTCTTCCTCCAGTTTATGGACTCTACGCCTCCATTTTTCCATTGTTGGTCTATCTATTTCTAGGTACTTCAAAAAACGTAGGTGTTGGCCCAGTGGCAATGGACTCCCTTTTGGTAGCAGCGGGTCTCGGAGCATTGGCGATTACTGGAGTTGAGAATTATATTGCCATGGCTATTTTCTTGGCCTTTATGGTCGGTGCAATTCAGTTGTTTTTGGGCATAAGCCGAATGGGATTTTTGGTCAACTTTTTGTCTAAACCAGTAATTAGTGGTTTTACTTCTGCAGCAGCTTTGATAATAATTTTCAGCCAATTAAAGCACTTAATTGGTGCAGATATTGAACGGAGTAATAAGTTTCACCAGTTGATTTTAAATGCCTTTGAAAAAGTATCTGATACGAATATTGCAGATTTTGCCATCGGCCTGGTTGGAATTTTGATTATTGTAGGCTTAAAGAAATGGAGTAAAAAGATTCCGTCTATTTTGCTAGTTGTCATATTGGGGATTCTTGCTGTTTATTTCTTGAATCTAGAAGATTACGGAGTTAAAATTGTGGGAACAATCCCAACGGGACTACCTAGTTTTAAAGTCCCAAATATGAGCTTGGAAAGTGCCCTGAGCATCTGGCCAATAGCATTGACTTTGGCGTTAGTAGGTTATTTGGAGACTATATCCATAGGAAAAGCACTGGAGGAAAAAGAAGGGGTAGAAACTATCGATGCCAACCAAGAATTGGTAGCCTTAGGCACCTCGAATATTGTGGGTTCTTTTTTTCAATCCTACGGATCTACAGCAAGTTTTTCACGTTCGGCCATCAACTATGAATCGGGCGTGAAAACTAATTTGGCAGCTATTTTTGCCGTCTTGTTGGTTGTATTAACCTTGCTTTTTTTAACGCCTTTGTTTTACTATTTACCCAATGCGGTTTTGGCCAGTATCATTATGGTTTCCGTTTTTAGTCTCATTGACTTTGCATACGCCAAAAACCTTTGGTACAATCGCAAAGATGAGTTTGTAATCCTCCTAGTTACCTTTTTGATTACTTTGTTCATAGGCATTCCACAAGGGATATTAATAGGGGTGTTATTCTCACTACTATTGATGGTCTATCGTACTTCAAACCCTCATTTTGCAGTTCTGGGCAATATTGAAGGCTCAGAGTATTACAAGAACATAAATCGTTTTGGGGATGAGGTTATTATAAGGGATGATTTGTTGATTGTTCGTTTTGATGCCCAACTTTACTTCGGTAATGCCGGATTTTTCAAACGACAACTTTTTAAAGAGATTTCCGGAAAAGGGAGTACACTTAAAGGGGTCATATTGAATGCCGAAGCAATTAATTATATTGATAGTTCAGCTGCCCAAATGCTGACTAAGGTTATTAAGGAAATCCATGAAAGAGGTTTACATTTTTCTGTTGCCGGAGCCATTGGCCCCACCCGAGATATTATTTTTAGCAGCGGTATCATAAAAGAATTGGGAAAAGAACACCTCTTTGTAAAAACCAAGGATGCAGTGGCTCATTTTGATGACCCCAATTGTATTTCTGCTTTACAAGGGAAAGTGGCGAATCAAAACAGAACCCTAAAGTGACTAATGTCACATTCAATCCATCTGATTAGTCTTATTTTTGTAGTAATAAATGTTGAGTTATGAATATAGAACAAATATATACCGGATGTCTTGCCCAAGGCGCATACTATATTGAAAGTAATGGAGAGGTTGCCATTATCGACCCCCTTCGTGAAGTACGGCCTTATTTGGATCGCGCAGAACGCGATAATGCCAAAATCAAATATATTTTTGAAACCCATTTTCATGCGGATTTCGTTAGTGGTCACGTGACCCTTTCAAAGCAGAGTGGCGCACCAATTGTTTATGGGCCAAATGCGAATCCTTCTTTTGAAACTATCATAGCTGAAGATGGGCAGGAATTCAAATTGGGTGATTTGACCATAAAAGTTATACATACACCTGGCCATACGATGGAGAGCACCACATATCTCTTAAAAGATGCCGACGGTAAAGATCATGCTATTTTCTCTGGAGACACTTTGTTCTTAGGTGATGTTGGTAGACCTGATCTGGCACAGAAAGCCGCTGATATGACTCAGGAAGATTTAGCAGGAATTCTTTATGACAGTTTACGTACCAAGATTATGCCTTTGGCGGATGATATTATTGTTTATCCTGCTCATGGAGCAGGTTCGGCCTGTGGCAAGAATATGATGAAAGAAACGGTTGATACCCTCGGGAATCAAAAGCAGATGAACTATGCTTTACGCGCTGATATGACGAAAGAGGAGTTTGTAAAAGAAGTTACTGACGGACTTTTACCTCCGCCAAAATATTTTCCATTGAATGTAAAAATGAACAAAGAAGGATATGAAGATATTGCTGATGTACTAGATAGAGGCAACACGGCCCTCACGCCAAATGAGTTTGAAGTTGCAGCAAATGAAACAGGTGCCTTGGTATTAGATGTGCGTCACCAAAATGAATTTGTAAAAGGACATGTTCCACGCTCCATTTTTATTGGTCTTAACGGAGATTTTGCTCCATGGGTAGGTGCTTTGATAGCGGATGTAAAACAAGCCATTTTATTGGTCACTCCAGAAGGAAAAGAAGAAGAAACCATTACGCGTTTATCGAGAGTAGGTTTTGATGATACCATAGGTTATCTCAAAGGAGGTTTCGAAGCATGGACGAATGCTGGAAAAGAATTCGACACTATTACCTCATTACCAGCTGAAGAAGTAACACCAAAAATCAATGCAAAAGAAGTTCCGGTTTTTGATGTCCGAAAAGAAGGAGAGTATCAGTCCGAATATGTTGTAAATGCAAATCATGCACCTTTAAGTTTGTTGAACGAACACCTCGCAGAATTCCCAAAGGATGAAATCTTTTACGTGCATTGTGCTGGAGGTTACAGATCAGTCATAGCGGCTTCTATTTTAAAGAGTAGGGGCTATCACAACTTAATTGATATCGCCGGTGGTTTCGGTGCTTTGAAGAAGGCTGGGGCTGAAGTGACCGATTGGGTTTGTCCTTCTACATTGTAGAGTTTTAAAACTACAATATTTTTGAAACGCTTTTCTTGTTTACAAGGAAGGCGTTTTTCTTTGAAAACAGTAGCGACTCATGAGATAAGTCATGTTTTATACGTCCTAAACCCGGTAATTTAGAGATATTAAATCCATCCGAGTTATGAGTAATTTGATCCTTCCATTAGTAGATTGGAGCAATGGTATAATCATGATAGGGGTCTTCGCCGCAGTAGTTGCCTTGCTAATATTAGTTTTATTGAGCCTGATGAATAGCGGAAAGAAGAGCTAATCTATGCTACTATGAACTATACAAGTATCTATTTGGGACTTGTTCTTTATATTAATTGCAGTTTTTAACCTGTAATTACGAGAAATCCGCAGATGTTAAAGAAAACTTAATTTTTGCTAGTTTTCCGCTCCTTAAAACCTTATATTTAATAAGAATTACTTTACGCTGAATGATTAAAAATTTTATTAAGCGCATAGGACCAATGAATTGTCTGATGTTATTGATAGTCCTGTCGATTATCGTGTTTTCAGAATATTTGTTCCTAAGCGGAAAGAAGTTAGATGCAATTTTTGTTGCATTTTGGGCCCCCACCATACTAGGTTTCATGAACTACCTAAAGTATAAGAAGTAATGGATTTGATTTTGACGTATTCCATTTTTGTCGGTGCCATGTTTACTATCTGGCTTGTATTTATTATACGCATGTATAAAAAACTAAATGACTAATAGAACTAGAGAATAGGAGCTGTAATAAAGAATTTTTCTTTCTCCGGATTTTTTATAAGATACGATTGTACAATGCGCTGAGTTTCAAGCGTATTTTTTTTGCGAATTAAAAAAGTATCAAGGTCTTCATACGAATGTATGGTTTCTTCTTTTTGCACGAATCCGTACCCGGCATACCTACCATTTTCTATCCAAATAAAAGCTTGTTCCTCTATAGACCTGCCTTTTTCCTGAACTACAAAATTTTGGTTTTGGCCTTTTAATTCTTCGATGGCATTTAGAACCTTGGAATTATAATCGCTAATTTCTTCCTTTCCCCTACAAATACCATTGCAATTTGTAATGTCGTAATGTGAGCAATGTTCAACTCCCTCTTGAAGATGACAGTATTTAGGGCAAAGTGCAAAGGTTTTACATATTTCTTGAATTGCAGCACGACAATCGGTAGTACTGTAAAAAATAGTTATTGGGTTTGGCACCGACTTCAACTTATTATGCGCTAAATGTAGAATCCCATTTCTATCCTCATAAGAGAAAATCGCATATTGTTGAATGGTCCGTTTTTGTGCTCTGTTATAGTGCGGATAGTGATGCTTGATGGCGTCGGATTCCATAAGTAATGCAACCAGCTCACTCCCCGAAAGCTCAAAATCGATATCGGCCGTTTCTTGGCACATTTGTATCTCCTTGGTGGATTTATCATAGAAATGGCTCAATACCCGTTTTTTGATATTGATAGCCTTACCCACATAGATTATAACACCTTTTGAATTTTTAAAATAGTAGATACCTGGCGCTTGCGGAAGCCTTTCGTAAACATCTCTAGATAAAGCTGGTGGTAGTGTAGCTTCTTGTGAACGTGCATTTAAGAAGGTTTTGAAGACCGCTTGAGCACCGTCTTCCCGTAAGAGTCTTTGAAACAATAGGGTAGTGGCATGAGCATCACCTCGAGCTCGATGCCTATCCGTCAAAGGAATTCCCAAAGCAGAACAAAGCTTTCCTAAGCTATAGGAGTTGTAACCAGGAATCAATTTACGAGACAAGCGAACCGTGCATAGTTTCTTTCGAACAAATTCCTTCCCTATATTCTTGAACTCATTTTTGATGACGTTGTAGTCAAAATTGACGCTATGAGCGACGAAAATGGTGTCTTTGGTGATTTCTAGAATTTGGTCCGTAATTTCATCAATGGTTGGGGCATCACGAACCATTTGATTATCGATGCCGGTCAAACCGGTTATAAAATAGGGAATCTCACATTCTGGGTTTACCAAAGAAGAGTATTCCTCAATAATCTCATAACCATCATATTTAAAAATGGCTATTTCGGTTATTTTGTTTCCTTTAATACCGTTTCCGGTCGTTTCTATATCAACAATGGTATACAATAGTGCAGATTAATCGCTGTGGAGGATAAAGATAGTTTCTTTTTGGAAATCTGTAAAAATGAGCTAAACCCAAAGCTCGGGTAAAGTATTTTGTTTTTCAATTTTGAATTGAAAAAGCATGGATGAATTGTATTTTATTGCAAAATAGAACAAACAATTTTGTAACCTTGTAAGCTAGTACCTTGGTAAATACTTACTATTGAAAACACTATTAGATGAAGTATTCTAGTATCCTTTATGCTCTGTTTGCATTTCTATTGCTTTGGAACTGTAAAAAGGAGAATCCCGTACCAATAGTGCCTGATACTGATACCATGGTAAATGATGAGGTGGTCATTACTTATAGGGCTGATGACTCAGACTTTCCAAATCCTGATCGCGGGTTTTATCGTTATACAAGTACGAGAGCGAGCAATTATGACCAATTAAATGAAACGATATTGGATTCATACAAGGGACCTTTGACCTCCTTCGGTGCCAACTACAGCACGGTATCAACTTTGATTTTTAGATATTTCATCTTAGATGATTTTATTGATAGTCCGATTTCTCAAGATTTTCTAACTAAAATGCAAGAAGACTTCAACAAAATTAGAAGAACAGGGATGAAGATAATACCACGGTTTGTTTATACGGTTGATACGCAAAGTGGCGATTGCCCCGAAGGAGACATTTGTCCTCCTTACGGAGATGCTCCGAAAAATATTGTCCTCCAGCACATTCAACAACTGGGACCTTATCTCTCTGATAATGCCGACATAATTACCTGCTTGCAAATGGGATTTATCGGAATCTGGGGTGAAAACTTCTATACCGACCATTTTGGTGGGTTTGATGAAAATGGTGTTGATATTGCCCTCACCGATACCAATTGGGAAGATCGCATAGAGGTGCTGGCTGCATTATTGAATGAGCTACCTGATGATATGATGGTGCAGGTGCGCTACCCGCAGCTCAAGCAGCGCTACCTGAATGGTGTTAATGCGCCAACATCCACACCTCCAATATCTGAAGAAATTGCCTTCGGACCTTCTGAAGCAGCTCGAATAGCTTTTCATAACGACTGTCTCCTTGCCAGTGAAAGTGATAATGGCACCTATGTAGATTTTGGGAATTCGTCTTCGCCAGAAAAAAGTGATATTGCGGTTTTAAGAAATTATCAAAGTCAAGAGGGTCAGTTTGTAATCATTGGTGGAGAAACTTGTGATGACACTTATAGTCCGCAAAATGATTGTTCTCCTTTGGGAGTAGCAGATCAAGAATTGCGAGAACACCATTATACTTTTCTAAACGCTGATTTTAACCATGACGTAAATAATGATTGGCAAGATGGCGGTTGTATGGACGATATTAAGAAAAACCTGGGTTATCGTTTTGCCTTGGAAAAGGGCACCTATCCTTCTGAAGTGACTAAAGGAGAAATAATGAAGTTGACGATTGATATTAAGAACTCGGGTTATGCTACGCCGGTTCGTTGGCGTGATGTCAAACTCATATTAAGAAATTCTTCAGATGGTAGAGTTTTTAGTTTTCCTTTTTCTACGGATATCCGTCGTTGGTATACCTCGGCTAGCTTAGTAGGGGCTTTTGCCATCCCTTCAAATGTACCAACCGGAAATTATGAACTCTTTTTGCACTTGGCAGATTCGTACGAAAGGATTGCATCTATACCAGAATACAGCATTCGACTAGCTAATGAAGATGTTTGGGAAGAATCTACTGGCTATAATAAACTTGGGCATACCATCGAGGTGAAGTAGCCTTCTGTTTTTCGAGGATATCAAATTAAATACTATTTCAAATTGCTTATTTTTAAGGATGTTCTACAACAGCTAGCTCCATGAGGATAAAAGCATTTTACATTGTTTGCCTTATACTGTCAAATCTATTATCTATTTCCTGTGGCGAAAAGAAGGTTGCGCCAGTTGCGGAAAAGAAACTGCCCAATATCATCTATATATTGGCTGATGATTTAGGCTATGGTGATATCAGCTCGTTTAATCCCGGGGGAAAAATAAATACTCCCAATATTGATAAACTGGCTCAAGAGGGAATGAAATTTACAGATGCCCATAGTCCTTCAGCAGTTTGCAGCCCAACTCGTTATGGTATTATTACAGGTAGATATAGCTGGCGCAGTGAATTGAAAAATGGAGTCTTGACTGGAAAGTCCAAAGCCTTAATTCCAAAAAGTAGAACTACTGTTGCCTCTCTGTTAAAGGGAGCTGGTTATCAAACAGCCTTTATTGGCAAGTGGCATTTAGGATGGGATTGGGCTCAAAAAGACAGTACCAACTTTGGTGCAGAAGGTTGGAACCCTGAGGATTTTGACAACCTTGATTTTACCAAGCCGATTACCAACACTCCAAATGATTTGGGATTTGATTATGCCTATGGCCACTCAGGTTCTTTAGATATGGCGCCGTATGTTTATGTTGAAAACGGGAAGAGCACTGCAGAAGTTGACCATATTACAGAAGATACAGGAGATTATACTTGGTGGAGAAAAGGACCTACTGCGGCTGATTTTGTTCATGATGATGTCACCCCAAATTTTTTCAGAAAGTCGATGAATTATATCAAAGAGAAATCAAAAGGAGAGACTCCTTTCTTCTTATATCTTGCTTTGCCTTCGCCACATACTCCAATTTTACCAACCGAAGAATGGCTTGGAAAGAGTGGATTGAATCCGTATGCTGATTTTATGCTCATGATTGATGATTATGTGGGGCAGTTAACTAAAACGCTAGAAGAGCAGGGCTTGGATGAAAATACCCTGCTCATCTTCACCAGTGATAATGGTTGTTCCCCTGAAGCTAATTTTGAATTATTGGAAGAGAAAGGGCATGATCCTAGTGGGATTTTCCGAGGACATAAAGCTGATATTTATGAGGGTGGTCATCGTGTTCCTTTTCTAATGAAATGGCCGGGAAAAATACGACCCAATTCAGTTTCGAACGAAACCATTTGCCATACGGATTTAATGGCTACCTGCGCAGATATTGTGGGTGTAGATCTCAAGGAAACAGAGGGAGAGGATAGTTTTTCACTCCTTCCTATTCTCGATAAAGGTGATAGTACAGGTTATAAGCGAGAAGCTACGGTACACCATTCTATAAACGGAAGTTTTTCTATTCGGAAAGAAAATTACAAGTTGATTCTTTGTCCAGGTTCGGGCGGATGGAGTTATCCCAGACCAGGTACAGATGACTTATCGGTATTTCCGAAATTTCAATTGTATGATTTAAAAGTAGATCCCTCTGAAGAGAATAACCTATTTGAGAAGTATCCGGATAAGACAAATGAATTGGCAGTTCTAATGAAGGTTTATATTGAAAATGGACGAAGTACTCCTGGAACGAAGCAAACCAACGCGTCCTTGCATTTGAATGGAAAAGAATGGCATCAAATAGAACCTATTTTATCCCATTAAAAAGTTCAGAAAGAAAATGAGAAAGCTAAAACTATTTTTTACCGGTGTTGTGCTGATTTTTGTTTCCTGTCAATCTGAAGAGATTGAGGAAGTTCCACCAAATATTATCCTCTTTTTAGTTGATGATATGGGCTGGCAAGATACCTCGGTTCCTTTTTGGACGGAACGAACGCCTTACAATGATTTGTACCATACCCCAAATATGGAGCGATTAGCGAAAGAAGGGATGAAATTTACCCAAGCTTATGCCACTCCAGTTTGCTCACCAACACGAGTAAGTTTGATGACCGGTATGAATGCCGCCCGTCACAGAGTCACCAATTGGACCCTTCGAAAAGATTCTATTCAACCTATGGAGAAAAATCATGAAGCATTAACCTTCCCGGAATGGAATGTAAATGGGTTGAGTCCTGTTGGAGGAGATTCAAAAGCCGTTCATGCAATGCCACTAGCACAAGCTTTGCACGATGTAGGCTATTTTACAGTTCATTCTGGTAAGGCACATCTAGGGGCTGTTGGTACGCCTGGAGAAGATCCCTTGAAATTAGGCTTTGATATCAATATTGCGGGACACGCAGCTGGAGCACCAGAAAGTTATTTGGGTACGGAAAACTTTGGAAACGGAAAAGAAGGGAAAGAAGTTTGGGCCGTACCGGGATTAGAGAAATACCACGGAAAAGACATTTATTTAACGGAAGCAATTACTCAAGAAGCCCTTACGGCTTTGGATTCAGCAGTTACAGGGCAGCAACCTTTCTTTTTATATATGTCGCATTACGCCATTCACACACCCATAATGGAGGACAAGCGTTACTTTCAAAAGTATTTGGAAAAGGGAATAGACTCCACTGAGGCCAAATATGCTTCTATGATTGAAGGTATGGACAAAAGCCTTGGAGATATCATGAACTATGTGGAAAGAAAAAATATAGAAGACAATACTATCATTTTGTTCATGTCAGATAATGGTGGATTAAGTGCGCATGCCAGAGCAGGAGAGCCACATACTCATAATGCACCATTGTCAAGCGGAAAAGGTTCTATGCGAGAAGGTGGTATTCGTGAACCGATGTTGGTCAAATGGCCAGAGGTTGTCGAGAAAGAGTCGATATCAAAGCGTCAAGTAATAATTGAGGACTTTTATCCTTCCATTCTCGAAATGGCGGGAATCGATAGTTTGCAAACTATACAAAAAATAGATGGACAAAGCTTTGTTTCGGTTTTAAAGGGCGAGACTTATAATGGTGTTCGGCCTTTGTTTTGGCATTATCCAAATGAATGGGGTCCCTCGGGCCCAGGAATTGGTGCGGCAAGTACCGTACGAAAAGGCGATTGGAAATTGATTTATTATCACGCGGACCGAAGTATGGAGCTTTTCAATTTGAAAGATGATATTGGAGAAACGAAGAATTTAACTGAGTTAAATCCGGAGAAATTAAAGGAATTGGCTACTACCTTATCCGATTATCTTAAGGGAGTGAATGCACAAATGCCGATAGATAAAGAAACAGGGGAGGTTGTCGAGTATCCGATACAAATATTAACCACTAATGAAGAGTAGTATTTGTTTCTTATTGCTATTGGTTTTGGCTGGATGCATACAAGTTGAACCACCAGAACCTATTGGTCCAATTCCCTCCGAAAGACATTTAGCGTGGCATGAAATGCAATATTACGCCTTCATCCATTTCAACATGAATACATTTACCGATATGGAGTGGGGTACAGGCGGTGAAAAACCAGAACAGTTTAATCCCACAGAGTTAGATGCCCGACAATGGGCACGCGTTGCCAAGGATGCCGGAATGAAAGGCATTATCATCACGGCAAAGCATCATGATGGATTTTGTCTTTGGCCTACTAAGACTACGGAACATTCGGTTAAAAATTCCCCATGGAAAGATGGTAAAGGGGACTTATTAAAAGATTTATCGGAAGCATGTAAAGAATACGGACTCAAATTAGGAATCTACCTTTCTCCATGGGATAGAAATGCAGGAAATTATGGAGAACCAGATTATGTATCTGATTTTCATGAACAACTTCGGGAATTGTTGACCAATTATGGAGAAATATTCGAAGTTTGGTTTGATGGAGCAAACGGTGGTTCCGGATATTATGGTGGGGCTAACGAAACCCGAAAAATAGATAACAAAACTTATTATCAATGGGATAAAACCACAGCTATAGTTCGTGAATTACAACCCAATGCTGTCATTTTTAGTGATGGAGGGCCTGATATTCGTTGGGTAGGTACAGAGGAGGGTTGGGCCAATGAAACCAACTGGAGTATCATGCGACGTGATGAGATTTATCCGGGATGGCCTAGGTATGTAGAATTACGTTCGGGTCATGAAGATGGCACACATTGGCTGCCGGCAGAAGTGAATACGTCAATACGACCAGGTTGGTATTATCACCCAAGGGAAGACCATCAAGTGAAAACATTGCCGCGGCTTGTACAAACTTATTATGAATCCATTGGAAGAAATGGGAATTTTTTGCTGAATCTTCCAGTAGATAATCGCGGATTGGTTCATGAGAATGATGAAAGGCAATTACGCGGTTTAAAAAAACAAGTTGACGCTGATTTCAAATCTGAATTGGGTCGTGGTGCAAAAGTTACGGCTTCAGATGTGCGGGGAGGTAGTAATACATATGGGGCGTTTAATGTAAAAGATGAAAATAATGAAACCTATTGGTCGACAAATGATGGTATTACTGTAGGAAGTTTAACTTTTGAATTCAAGTCGGCAACTGAAATAAATCGAGTACTTCTTCAAGAATATATCCCTTTGGGGCAGCGCGTAAAGATGTTTTCTATTGAAGCCGAAGTCAACGGTAAATGGATTGAGGTGGATACGCAAACCACCGTTGGGTATAAACGTATTTTGAGATTTGATACGGTAGAAGCAACCAAAATAAGAGTAAACTTTCTAAAATCTAAAGGTTCGCTTGCAATTTCAAATGTAGAACTGTATCGAGCTCCGAATTTCTTGGTGGAACCAACAATTCAACGAAATAAGGATGGTTTGGTAACACTTTCCGTTCCTGATGAATCGGTTGAAATTTTTTATACTTTGGATGGAAGCGAACCCTCGAATTCATCGCAAAAGTATACCAAACCCTTTATGATAGACAAACCAACTACTGTCAAGGTAATTAGTTATGACAAAGACTCTGGGAAGCAAACAAAGTCTATCAGTAGTGATTTGGACATTCCTAAAAAAGATTGGAAAGTTGTTCATGCTACCTCAGGAAATCTTGAAGAAGCAAGGCGTTTGATTGATGAAAACCCCAAAACGTTCTGGGCAACTTCAAAAAGTGTATCAAGTCGACAAGAAGTTGTAATCGATTTAGGTGATACCTATACTTTGAAAGGATTTACTTATTGGCCTATTCAAGAGCGGTATCCATTTGGAATAATTAAATTTTATGGATTTGCCGTGAGTAAAGATGGTAAAACTTGGGAATCATTAGGAAAGGGAGAGTTTTCAAACATTGTGAATAGCCGCTTAGAGCAAAGAGTAGAATTCCCTAAAAAACAAGGGCGATTTATTAAATTACAAGCTTTGACTGTGGACGGAGAAGATATGCAAGCGTCTTTTGGTGAAGTCGGTGTGATTACCGAATGACTACTTCCGCAAATTAAAACCCAGCATGAAAGTCCATAATTCTTTTAATAAAAAATATGGTAAAGGAGAGAATCACACAACTAATCGCAGCTAGCGTATTTTCGTTATTCAACTGTTTTTTCAGGTTTAGTAGGATTACCTTCATGTCTTTGTGATTTCTTGGGCAAAGCTCTATTTAAAACGCTCTTTGTTGAAAAATAGTCTGTGAAATAACAGTTCTATTAGTTTAAAGGAATGACTACCGCTATTTAACGAGATGTGGTGAGTTTGGTCGAGTATTGTTTTTGGGATACCATGACTTTACCTGCAGTCAATAATTCTTCCAAGCACAGGAGTATACCGCTAAGTTTTACGCAGCTGCCCTAGAGCTAAACCCGACAATTTTTCTAGTACAGTTCTCGCCATCCATTGGTGTGATACATAAATTTCTAGGTTATGGACTTTTAACTTCAAAAATAGCTGGTTCAACTACTTAAGGCATTAATCAATTCATTCAAAAAAGGACTTTTATCTGCCAAACATACTTTGGGTATTTTAAAATTGGGACCTGCCCACCATTTTAGATAGCGCTCTATTTGTACTATAGTAGAATTAATATGTTCATTCTTTCCTTGTTTTTTTGCATTTGTCATGAGTTTATGCGCAAAATCTAGAATATCCTTCTCACCTTTTTCATTGGAAGTGGGTCGAGCTAGAAGATAAAGCTCGATTAAGGTGCCATAAGGCCAAGTGACAGAGGTTTTGGCTTTATTGATTTCTTCACGCGCCGCGCCTCGCGCCGCATACCAATAATCCATATCATCTTCATCCAATGCCCCTAAAAGTATAGTCTTTAAACTCAAGTACTGAACAATGCTCCAATGGTGAGAACGGTTACAATCCGCCGCTTTTTTGTACCATTTTTTTGCTTCTCGTAAATATTCCAATTGTTTATCCCATGTATCGCTACTTTGAAAGTTTCCCTCCATAAACTCAACTTCAGCTAAGCGCTTATAAGAACTTCCCATTAAGCCCGCATATTCTAAAAATTCTTTTTCTTGAGACTTTTCTTCTTCTATTTTGTTTGCTTCTAAACCCAAATCCCTGATTGACTCGTTTATCTGAAACTTTACCTTTATAAAATCATCTTCAGATAAAACCCCTTTATTTTTACCGTCCCTAATGCTATTAAGGATGGAAAGTTGGCATTTGGTTTTATGGTTTAAAAGCTCATATTGATATGTTATAGGTAGATTTACATAAGTTACTAAACTAATCCAATCATGGCTGTCCTGATGAGGCTTGTTGTTATACAAATTAGTTCTTATTTCCATTAGTATCTCACGAATATCATCACCTCGAAATAATCGATTGTAAAGAATTTTGGAAATCATATTAGACCCATCCATTGATAGGGGAAACTGTGAACCTATTACGATAGGTACCCCGACATTGAAAGTAACCTGTAAAGGGTTTTTATCTGGCAGAACGCCGTTTGTAAAATTAGCACCATCACATATCATATAGTTTACTAAATAAGGCAGGTTTTTTGGGCTCAAGTCTTCAAAAATCGATTTAATCTCCACGGCCGATGTAGATTTGTAATTTTCGGGGTCATCTATTTCAGTATTGAAAGCTATGCCATATTCAAAATCACCAGGGTTATTCCTATCTATCCTTAGAAGTCCATGCGCCAAAAGATGTATGTGTGTGTATGGCTTATTATTCTCACCTTCTTCGAGAATTTTGTTTTTGAATTCAAGAAATGTTGGATTTTCTAAAACAGTCAGTTGTTTGGAACCACCTCTATTATTTAGCGCATAGTTAAAGGACCCCAAGTGATTCTTGTGGGGTACTTCTTTGAATCGAATGCCAGTTTTGCTATAAGAAGGAGTAACATAGGCGAACAAGACTCTAGGAGTCTCGGGTATATTATGATTTAAATCCGTAGCTCTGCGATCGTTTCGAGTAAGAATACGCCCTCCTCCAGGTTTTGAAATAAATCTTGGAGAATTATTAACATCAAGTAATAATTCAAAGGGAATTAAAGCTAGTTCAGAGGGGTTCAAGAAAATTTCTAGATGATCTATGTCTTTTTCTACGGAATTGGAATCAATAAAAAAGGGACTTATGGAATCACTTATTTCCTTTATTACAGATAACTTTTTGGATTGAGTGATTCCACTTCCATATCTCAAAGTGTCGCTCAGTTTTTTTGATAGGTTTTTGTGACCTTCTGGTGTCTTAACTTCATCAAGGACACTTTTGTCTCCAATTGAAATGATATATGGTTTTCCTTCAGAAAGAATTCCTGTCTCTAATTTATCAAAACGAAGATATTCTATTTTTTTAGTTTTCATTGGAATCAAAAATCATCCTCAAAATCATCCTCAGAATCAATACCAAAATCATCTTCAATAATTACATTATTCTCTGTTATTTGATCCGCAGCAAGTATATCAATTTCGCTACTTAACCAATTTAATTTGAACAATTTAATCCCAAGAACACCAGATTTTCCTACGGCATCGAAAGTACTGTTATTAGAAGAAGTGAAGCTGACACCGCCTCCAACTTTACCACCATCAATTTGTTGCAAAATATCCGCACTTGCATTAAGTACAAATTCTGACCCAGCCTCACGCGCGCAGACGACTAAGCAGTTGTTGCCTGTATAGGTCCCAAAAACAACTTTATATTTTTTTTTCCAATCAGGTTGTGCAGCGAGAGCATGGGCGACTGATTTTAGATTTTCAATTTGACTCAATAATATTTCATCTGCCTTCAGAACAATTGAATTCTTTTTGCTAAACTCAAATTTTAAAGATGCTTTCGCATTTCCTAAACCAGCAAAAGAACCGACAATATTTCCATCTAAATCAAACTTTAGAGATTTTGTGCCAACTGAGGAAAAATTCACTTTGGTCGGCGGCCCAGGTTTAATATCGAGGACTATATCTGGGTAATCTGTTTTAATATTTCCTACGGGTTCAAATACCCCACCTCTAAAATACCCATAGCTACCCACTTCAATAATGTTGGTAACTGGCATCCAAGCACCATGACTTCTTAATTCTTTCCGTAATGCCTTCTCATAATTTTTAGCTAATCCACTCATGCTTTGTCGTCTTTAAAATTTATAAATAAATATGAACTTCATTTTTGATTCGGTAAATACCAAAAACGTAATATTCTTTAATTAAATTTCGGGGGGGGGAAGTAAATCTTACATTAATATAGGAAAATTACTAAAATAACAATAATTTTTTTTTGTAATCCTTTTGGCGAAAGTACCAAATTAAAGTAACTTAACATTTATTTCAACAGAATACCATAGTAGCCCAATGATTTAGTTTTTCTTCCCCCTAATAAATTAGAGGTATTCCTTAGTAAGTATATTTGAATTTTTAAAAACGAGTTTATGGAAAGTATTTTTCTTTCACATCATTTTGATGATCAAATTGAACCTGTAGTAGAATGTTTTCACAGACTCATTAAAAGTCATGATTTAGAAGTAATCGACGGTAAAAGACTGCAAGGTGAGCTTGTTGAGACTAAGGTGAGAGAACTTATAGTAAGCTCAGATGCGGTTGTGGTTTTTTTGTCCAAAAGAGAAGATGGAAAAACCAATGATTGGGTTAAGCATGAACGCTCTATTGCACAAACGTTAGGTAAACCAATAATTGCAATAATTGAAAAAGGAGTTCTGAATCCGCCTCAATTTAGCGGTTATGAAACCATGGAATATGATTCAAAGAACTTAGTTAAAACCGTACTTGAATTATCGGAAAATATATTTGGTTGGAAAGAAGGATTTGGAAAAAGAATTAAGGCTTCATTGGAACCAGATGAAATCGTCAAAACTGTAATGGAAAATTATGGAAGGGAAAAATTGGTCCAATATCGTTTTTATAGAAAAGGCTCATGGAGTTCTTGGAAAGAGGCTACTATTTTGAGAATGCCAGCGGGTCCAATTTTAGAGATGAATGGAATGACCGAAGATGCATTAGTGGAAATTCAAGTAAAGACACAAAATCAGGTATGGACATCGGAAACTGTAAATTCTAACTTAAGAATAAAGGTGATATGAAATACTCGGAAGAATTTAAAATTGGTCAGAGTTCAGAAAAAGATACAACCATTAAAGACTATTATGGATGGGCTATTTGGATAGAACCCAACTCAAATGAACTCTCCGAGATAGCACATGTTGAATATCTATTACATCCCACTTTTAAGAATAGGTTGAGAACTGTGGAGGACGAGCAAACAGGTTTTAGGTTAGAGTCCAAGGGATGGGGTGAGTTCATGATTGAAATAATTATTTACAAGAAGAATGAGGAACAATTGAAATTATCGCATTGGCTAACACTTGAAGATAACTATACAACGATTGAAGACACCAATGAAAATTCTGATTTAGAAGGAAAAAAAGTATACATATCCTATTCGAAAATAGACAGCAAAATGGCTACGGTTCTTGAGGATTTGTTAGACGATTTAGGAATGGAAGTTACATCAGGATCACATTATCAAGCCGGTGTGCCTATTGAAGAATATATTGAAAATGCAATTTCAGATGCAGATTTGGTTATTAACGTCAACTCAGAAAGACCAACAGCTTGGCATCAATCAGAATTAAGTTTTGCCCAAGAAAAATCAAAAGAGGTTATTTCAATAAATAATATTTTAGACACAGAGAAAGTAAAATCTTCAATGAGTTCAAAAAGTCTTCTAGATGATGATTATATGTCAAAGCTAAAAACATTGGGCAATAATTTGAAGAACTTAAAAAACTGATATGAAACCACTCTGCTTTGTACTCATGCCTTTTGGCATAAAATTAGATAAGTCTGGCCGAGAAGTTGATTTCAACAACATTTATGAGTCCTTAATAAAGAAAGCCATTGAAGAATGTGGAATGGAACCGATAAGGGCAGATGAAGAACTGCTTGGGGGAACAATTCATAAACCAATGTTTGAGCGACTAGTACTTTGTGACTATGCCATAGCCGATCTTACTTCTTTGAATGCAAATGTTTTTTATGAGTTGGGATTAAGACACGCCATCAAGGCACATACTACCATACCCATATTTGCTTTTGATGCTGATTTACCTTTTGATCTTAAAATGCAAAGAACCCTACCTTACCAATTGGATAATCAAGGTAAATTATTAAATATTGACGCTACCAAAAAAACCCTGGTCTCTCATTTAAATGCGTGCAAAGAAGAAAGTAGGGTGGATAGTCCGGTATTTCAATTAATAGAAGGTTGGAAAGTGTCTCATAATTTGGCTCATGAGAAAACAGATATTTTTAGAGAACAGGCCATTTATGAAAATGATATAAAAGAAAAACTTTTTAATGCCCGATTAAAAGGAAAAGAAGAGGTTCTCAAGATGTTTAAAGACTTGCACCCTATAAATCAAAAATCGGTCGGTGTGGTTGTAGATCTTTTTCTGTCTTTAAGGGGTGTAAAAGCCTGGGAAGAGATGATTGCTTGTTACAACGCAATGGATGCCCCATTGAAGAAATCCAAAATGATTCGCGAACAATTGGGATTAGCTTTCAATAGAAATGACGAATCTGAAAAGGCACGAAAAGTACTGGAAGAAATACTTAAAGAATATGGGTCAGATCCTGAGACAAATGGAATTTTAGGTAGAGTTTTTAAAGATTTGTTTGATAAGGCAGAAAAGGACAAGGATGAATTAAGAGCAAAAGGTTACCTAGAAAAGGCCATTAAATGTTACAAAGATGGTTTTGATGCAGACTGGCGTGACGCATATCCAGGCGTTAATTTAGTCACCTTATTGGAAAGAAAAGGAGATGAAAAAATGCTCGAGGAGTATTTGCCGATAGTACAATTTGCCGTTAGACGCAAAATCGAATCTTCCAGCCCTGATTATTGGGACTTGGCTACTTTGAGCGAGTTAAATGTTATTGAAAATGACTACGAAGAAGCATCTAAATTATTATCCGAGGCAATTACTCTAATTCCTCCACAGGAAACTTGGATGTTGGAGACAACCCTAAATAATTTTGAAATAATTGATAAATCAAGGCAGGAAAACGGAATACATGAAAAAGCGTTAGCATCACTGATTTCAGAATTTAAAAAGTATTTAGGCTAAACAATACATATTATTTATGAAAACCTTAGCAGAACATTTAAGTGCCAATAACGGAAAGAAGAGAATACTTTCATTAGATGGAGGTGGAATTCGCGGTGCGTTGACCTTAGGCTATTTGAAAAAAATAGAAAGTATTATTCGCGAAAAGGAGCAGGATGATTCATTGCTTCTATGCGATTATTTTGATTTGATCGGTGGTACTTCAACGGGTTCGATTATTGCTTCAGGCTTAGCTATTGGAAAATCAGTAGATGAGATAACAGAACTTTATTTAGAGCTTGGCGGGAAAATTTTTGGTAAAAAGAGAAGTTGGTGGAAGCCGTGGGAAACGGCTAAATATTTAAAGGCTGAGTATGACTATTCGGCCCTAGAAAAAAGTTTAAAGGATACTTTTGGAGATATTTTATTAGGTGGTCCTGAAATAAGAACTGGACTATGCATTATCGCCAAAAGGGCAGATACAAATAGTACTTGGACGTTAATCAACCACCCTGATGGTAAATTCTACGATTCCGAAATTGGTCGAAACAAAGATATACCTTTATGGCAGGCTGTGCGGGCGAGTAGTGCTGCTCCAACGTATTTCGTACCTCAGCTCATAGATGTAGGAAACAATGAAACCGGTGCCTTTGTTGATGGAGGAGTCAGTATGGCGAACAACCCCTCATTAACACTTTTGATGGTTGCCACGCTCAAAGGTTTTCCTTTTGGTTGGGAAATGGGTGAAGAAAAGCTAGAACTTGTTTCTGTTGGAACAGGATACAGCGTTTTTTCGAAAAAAACGGATGATATTGAAGATAACTGGATTTTAAGTTGGGCAAAAACGGTCCCAGATATGCTGATGCAAGATGCTAGTTGGCAAAATCAAGTTGTATTGCAATGGTTATCTAATTCTCCAACAGCCGACGAAATGGATATGCAAATGAACTCTTTAAAAGGTGACTATATCGGCGGGAAACCACTTTTGAAATATTTAAGATATAACTTTCCTATTACTACCGAAACATTAAATGCATTGGGCATGAATAAAGTTTTTGATGATAAGGATGTAAAAAGTCTAGTAGAAATGAGCAATGCAGAGAACAGATTTGAACTATTGGAGATTGGCAAACGCGATTCAGGAAGAATAAAAAAAGAGCATTTTTAAGAGTATCAGGGGTACAGAGTTAAAAGAAGGAGTTGATATTTTATTAGCTACCTAATTGAACAGCCTTCTCCATAGCATTATAACGTTCTCTCCACCTAACTAGATATCATCAATATGAACCATTTCTTGATCTCCAAATTTCCCTCCCCATAGTATTTTTTTGTAACCATTCTAAAAAGTACTTGATAGGTACAGGCACAAGTGGATATTTGATTAATACACTGAAGTTAGCAAGTAAATCAATGAACTTTCTATGCTGCTAGTTCCTAGATGGATACCAGCGTCATTATTTTGCGAGTCTGCTTCAAGAGCTTTGAGCCGTACCTGTGTTAATTCATGTTTGCCAATACCATGAATAAATGTTATATGTAGCATATCGATTTTTTAAAAGAATGACATGAAAAATTTTTTTATTGAGGGAAATGGAAAAAAGATAAATTATCTTGTAATTGAACCTAGCGACTTGTTCGTTTATCTTTTGCAATCATTATTATTTTTCAGCTGCAAAAATTCTATTGACTTGCTATCGCAACTTAATATAACTTAAACAGATTAATTAGTCTTAAAAAACGGTAAATTGAGTAGTCTTTTTCATCATTTTTATATTTTTAAGCTCGATAGATTTGTTTAGATGCCAAGAAGAAAGGTTTATATATCATCTACCTATATGGATTTAGTGCCGTATCGAAATGCGATCCTCAATATGTTTCAACATAAAGGATTGCAGGCTGAATATGAGGTTGTTTCCATGGAGGGGTATGTTTCTGAAAGTGGAATGAAAGCTCTTGATGTTTGTCTTTCGGATGTGAGGGAAGCTGATATTTATATTTTGATTTTAGCTAAACGATATGGATCTATAGTTGAAGATACCGGAATATCATATACGGAAATGGAGTACAATGAAGCAAAAAGACTTATAGATTCGAATCCACTTTACAAAATATTTGTTTTCTGGAGTGATGATGAGAATGAAAAAGATGATTTTGCGAATACTGAGAACCTAGAAGATCTTGCCTTAGAAAACTTCTACAACAAGGCAAAAGATCAGAATGCCTCTTTTATTCACCCATTCACTACTCCTGATAATTTATGTAAGCAGATATTATTGACTTTTAATCATAATTTTAAAAAGAAAATAAGTGCTAGTGACTATAAAGAATGCTTACTACAAATGGATCGCGTAATCCCCTCTTCAGTATTTAAAAAGAAGTTTAAAAAACGAACAAATTCTTTTTGTTTTGTTTCGGATAATGAGAATAGCCCAAACGATTTCATTAATCGGATTTTTCACGTTGATATAGGGGAAACAGGATATAAAAAGTGTCATATCAGCCTAAGTAAATTGAAAACTTTGGATAAGAGCAAGTTCGAGCTCTTTTTTAACATCTTTATTGAAAAAGCTTGGTCCATTGATACTGATGAATATGTATTTACTGGAAATGAGAGACTTTTTTTAACCATAGAAATTACCGATATAGAAATTCAAAATAATGAAAAATTACACTTATTAGAACAATTGCTTTTAGAGTTTTTACCCACTTTTTTGTTAACCGAAAATAGTAATCCTTCTAGCAATTTATTCTTCATATTTTTTAGCTATGAGGAATATAATATTAGTTTGAATAAGCAATATGAAACATTCATAAGAAATCTTAAAAAGAAATTATCTATTGAAAATTGTCTTTATGATATAGAAGAGTTAGATGATGTTGAGAAAGACGATATAAGGGAATGGTTGAATTCTTTTGTAAATGATAAATTTCTTGAAAATGATGTAGATGACATCTTACGGGAAAATCGACAGAATGCATCAAGAAGGAATTCCTATAAAATGAAAAAAGCTAATGAATTAATAATAAAATGGCTTGACAACCAATATAGAAACTAAACTAAATTATGGAAATAAAGGATGAATTACTTACAGAGGATTACTATAGGCCAAACAAAGATCTTCTGGCGGCTATCAATACTGCCCTATTTTTAAAGCGACCCTTACTTCTTTCTGGTGAACCAGGAACAGGGAAAACAGAATGTGCTAATTTTATAGCCAGACAATTGCAAAAAAGCTTCTCCAATAATTTTAAATCTGACAAAGCTTTACGGTTTAACACAAAATCTGTTTCACAATCTACTGATCTTTTTTATAGTTATGATGCGGTATCCCATTTTGGAGATAAGGAGGGGAAACCAAAAGAAAATTTTATTTCACTTAATTGTTTAGGCGTAGCAATTTTACAAACATTACCTGTGAATGAGAACTGGAATTCATTTCAAAACTATACTTCAGATGTGGTAAATGATGATAGTGGAAGAGGATCTGTTGTATTAATTGACGAAATAGACAAAGCACCTAGAGATTTCCCTAATGATTTATTATCTGAGTTGGAAAAACCGCCATTTAAGTTTACTATCAAAGAGTTAAATGGTTTGGGTTTTATGCAAGATGATGCAAGCCCAATAGTTGTGGTTATAACTAGCAATAGTGAAAAAGGATTACCTGATGCTTTTCTTCGTCGCTGTATTTTCCATCATATTAACTTTCCTTCTCCAGAAGTACTTTTAGAAATTGTTAGGACTAATCTGCAATTAGAAAGTCCTTTTTTCGCTAATGCAATTGATTTATTCATGCACTTGCGAAATATGAACAATATTGGAAAAGCTCCGGCGACCTCTGAACTAATTGATTGGATATGTTGTTTAGAAAAAAATGAACTTTTAGATTCTAATTTAAAAGATTGGAAAAACGCTTCACCAGAATTTCATAACAAAATACGGAACACTTTGGGCATAATAGCAAAAAACAGAGCAGATTTTGAAATTATGAGCAAAGAACTTGGAAAGCGATAAGACAAATACAGATTTTGCTAAAGGCAATTACATGCCACTATCCTTATTTTTTGATGAATTAAGGAAAAATGATTTTGTGGTTTCTCCTGAACAAATTTCTAATACCCATCTCATAATTAAGAATGTTTCAAAACGAGTTAATGAGGAATTAGAGTTATGTGATTATTTATCCCCAATTTTTGCTAATTCTCATGAAGAACAAATTCAATTTAAGCAGATTTTTGAAAAGTCCTTTAGATTTTCGGATAGTATAGGAACGACTAAAGAGCTATTGATATTGAAATGGATGCGGTCGATGCCTAAATGGCTCGGATGGGTCTTAGGGCTTATTTTGATTTTAGTTTTATCCCTCATTGTAGTCAGTCAGAATAAATGCTATTCCTGGTTAGGTTGCAGTGCTCCTATAGTGCAGATGGACGCAAAAGTATTTAATACAGATTCAAGAATAACTAGTAAGAACTTAGAACTTAGTTTTCAATTACAACAAAATTCTTCAAAGAATTTAACCCTTTCAATAGCGACAAATTGGGGAGATGGTTCACCAATTGATTCTACGTCATCCCATACCTATACTGAAGGAAATATTTATGACTTATCTGTGGATGTTGGCATGTTTAATAAGTGGGGAGTAAAATATGCGGATACAATCATCAAAAAGAGAATAGAAGTCTGTATCCCCGCTAAAATAGTATTGTCGGAATTACAGGGAAGAAATTCTATTCCAATAGGAAAAGAGTTTAAACTAATTGCTAGAGTAGATGGGGAAGAGCCAAAACAAGTAAAGTGGTATGGCGAAAACGAAGAAGAAATTTATAGTAAAAAGTCTAATGAGTTGGTGTATGTCCTGAACGAAGAAGGTGACCGAACTTTTTATTTTAAATCATTTTTTGGCGATGAAAATTCAGAATGCAATCTGCAAAATGCCTTTACGATTAATGCGTATCGAAATACTGAGAAACCTACAGCATTATTTGAAATGTCGGCTGATGCAGCATCCATTCCAAAAAAGAAAACCTATCAAAGTTGGTTTTATTTTTTAGCTCTTGCTGTCTTTTCAACTTCTTTTTTTGTTATCCATTTTTATCGAGAGCGGGAAGAAGAGAAGAGGGCCAAACATATTAATGATAAGCGATTTGATGAATTAGTCAACTCTTTCTCACTTGCAAATAAAGGTACTATAGATATTCCTTTCCATAAAAAGAATTTCTTACCCGTGGTAGAGAACAAGATTCGTGATGTGGCTAAAAGTATGAGGAAAAGGATAAATGATAATATAGTCTTTCTTGATATTAAAAAAACAGTTCATAGTGCAGTCCATAATTTTGGTTTTTTCAAACCTATATATGGTTCAAGAACACAACAAAGCGAATTTTTGGTATTAATTAATCAAAAAGAGGCTAATTCTCAACAAACAGAATTATTTGAATTTTTAATAGAACTTTTACAAAAACAAGGTGTTTACATTGATAAATATTACTTTAAAGAGTCACCTTTATATTGCTGTCAAGAAGCAAAAAAAATATCATTAGAACATCTAAACTCCAAATATCCAGAGCATATCCTCTTAATTTATGGTGATGCACATCAATTAATTTATCCAGATTATCCGGTTATTAAAAAAGACTTACTTAGAACTATTAATAAGTGGGAACATAGAGCAATTATATCCCCTATTTCATTTAATGATTGGGGCTTTAAAGAGAAGGAGGTTTTGTTAAAAGAATTACCGGTATTTCCATTAGATATTGAAGGTCAATTGCTGGTTATGAATAACCTTTTTATTGAAAACCTTAATATTTTAACCATACTGAGTCAATTCAAAAGCGGTTTTTATGAACATGTAATGGTAAATTTCGAAGATCTAGAGAATCTTCTTAAATACTGTGAAAAGGAATCATGGGCTAATATTAACAATGAAAACCGCTTTTCAAATGTTCTTTTTCAATGGATAGCTGCTCTAGCTGTCTACCCTAAAATAAATTGGAACCTTACCTTATCAATAGGAAAGAGAATAATGGATGAGTATGACCTTGCGAAAAAATTAAATTTCACATCATTATTAAAATTATCAAGAATCTCATGGTTAGAAAAAGGAGAGTTTCCTGATTTTATGCGTTTGAGCTTATTGAAACATTTAACTGTTGAAAATGAAGTTTTGGCAAGAGAAACTATTCTGGAGCTTTTGGATGAAATAGGGGAGGCTGAGTTGAATGAAACCCATTATGCTTTTGAAGAGAAGGAGACGCAACGAATTATTAGTCAATTTACTTTATATGCTTATGATTCCAATAAATATAACCATTATAAAGATGTAGAAAGTTTATTTGGAACTCTAAGAGAGAATAGCCAAATGACGGATATGGTAGCTAGAGCGTATTTGGAGAACCCGAATTTGAATTGGAAAACTCCGATAAATCACGATGATACTAGTTTAACTGGAATTAAAAATATAAGCCTGCAGAGTTATTTTAAAGAGGATTCTGTTAAAAAAAGGAGAAGTTTTAAAGATTATTTTTGGACAACTTTATTTTCGGCGTTTTTGATGTGTTCGATGCTTTTTGCAGGTGCGGTATTTCTTGGAAATTCATTTCTTAATGTAACAAATATGGAAAGTGAATGGGAGGCATTAATTTGGCAAGAAAACCCCAAAATGAAAGAAGTTGAAATACATTTGGAGCAAAACGTTGATTCTATTACAAGAAAATTGAGTCTTCAAATTGATAAAGAAGTTGAGGTTCTAAGGCCTATAGGAAAAGTTTTAGGTGATTCTTCCAGGATAGAAAACAAAAGCACGTTTACAATACCGGTATACACTGATGACAAGGAGAAATCTATCAAACTATTTTGGAATGATATTGTTATTATGGATTCAAGTATTGTTATTAATTGTAATTCTTATGATATTACTTTAAACAAAGCACTACCTAAACCAATACAAAAGATTGATTCTGATGATGACGGAATAGTGGATATAGAAGATGATTGTAAGAATGAGAAGGGTCCATTAGAAAACTATGGATGTCCATGGCCAGATCAGGACAAAGATGGAACTCCAGATAAAGACGATAAATGTGTCGACGTTCCTGGTACTATTGATAATGGGGGTTGTCCGCAATCAAACTTTATTTTACTTAACGACTTTAAAATTGGATTCTATTTTTATGAAGAGCAAAGATATTTGGCTGAAGAGTTTATGGATTATATGGAAGGAACTGACTTCAAGGGACAAATACAATTATATCCAAAGGACGATGACTTTTTTAAAGCATATAATTATCCATCAGGTTTTGAGATTCGGTATGAAGTAAAAACAGAATTTGAGGTTTCAAAAGAGCTTAAAAAGTTGTTGGAAGGTTATAACAGTTCAAAATACAAGTTTACAAGATATACTGTTGGAACAAACACACCAGGCTTCATATCTGTTTTCATACCTTACTATACTGAAAATGGAGATTTTGATAAGGATGGAGTTTTAGACAAAAACGATAAATGTCCAAAAATAAGAGGTCCAGTATCAAACGGTGGTTGTCCTTATAGTGCCGATGATTGGGATGGAGATGGAATTCCGAATGATGAGGACAGATGTCCGGAAGAAAGAGGAACTAAAATTAACAATGGATGCTTTAAACCTATTTCTATTGTTCAATCAGAAGATGATTCACTTAAGGTGACCAAAGTTCGTGGTTTTGATGATGACCTCGATGGAGTTGTTAATAACGATGATGATTGCCCTAATGAAGCAGGTCCGTCAGAAAATAATGGGTGTCCATGGCCTGATAAAGATGGTGACAGCGTATTAGATAAAGATGATAAGTGTCCTGATGTTGCTGGTACTCTTGCTAACAATGGTTGCCCAACAGTAACTGTTGAAGTTCTAAAGCAATTGAACGATTATGCCAAGACTATCTTGTTTGATACTGGTAAATCGTCTATCAAAGCTGAATCTACTGGTGTAATGGTTGATATTATCAAAATCTTAGGTGAGTACTCAACTGCTAGATTCTCAGTAGAAGGTCACACAGATAGTCAAGGAAATTCAAAAGAAAATTATGTGCTTTCCGAAAAACGAGCTAACGCAGTTCGTGATTACCTAATTGACCAAGGTATCGATGAAAATCGATTGATAGCCGTTGGTCATGGAGATTCTGAACCTATTGCTACTAATAATACCCGAGCCGGTCGAAAGAAAAATAGAAGAATTGAGATAAACTTGATCAAGTAACTGGTTTTATTCCTTTAATCTCGACTGCTTTGTGCTATACTCATAGAAAGTACTTTTGTGTAAATGGTGTTAAACACTGTATAAATGGTTGTACTCGACTGAAATATTATCTATAATTTTAAATGTTCGATTAAGAGACTGGTTTAGAGTTGGCCTTTAAGCAAAGAATTAAAATGCCTGCTTTATTAGAGTAAGAGAACTGACTCTGTTTCGTATTCTATCAAAAAGACGACATCTCGTCGGTTAGACTATATCCTTCCCCCCCCAAAAATTGTGAATTTGCCAAAGGCGCTGTAGTATGCAGAAAAGTGATATAAAACCTTCCGTATATATTTCTTACGCTTGGAATCCTGAAAGCGAAGCTATTGCCGAATTCATTGAAGTGGAATTCAAGAAAAGAGGTGTAGAGGTAATTCGCGATAAAAATGACTTGAAGTATAAAGGACGGATTAAACGTTTCATGGACAAGATTGGAAGGGGTAAATATGTAATCCTTGTTATTAGTAAAAAGTATTTAAGGTCTGAGAACTGCATGTTCGAGCTCTTACAAATATTTAAAAACCAAAATTTTTACGAACGAATTTTCCCAGTAGTGCTTGATGAAGTAAAAATTGCAAGGGCTGCCGATCGATTGGATCTCTTAAAATACTGGGAAAATGAGACGGTTAATCTTGATAAAAAGATTAGAGAACTCAAAGAATTAGCAAATATTCAAGGAGTAGCTGAGGATTTAAATCTATATACTGAAATAAGAAACAATATTTCAGGGTTGACGAACATCTTGAAGGACATAAATACCTTGAATGTTGATTTACACATTAATTCAGATTTCCAACAGCTATGTGATCTCGTTCAGAGCAAGATCAAGTCTGATTTCAAAGGAAAAAGAACTTCACCGATTAAAAAAGGAATTATAGCTTTTACTTTAATTTTCCTGTTACTCTTTATGTTTCAGGGCATTCGGAAGAGTGATTTTTTAAACAAGAGTAAGAAACTAAGAGACAGTACGGCTATTGCGAAAGTTAGATATGATTCCATACAAAATCTAAGAAAAAAGGATTCTTTATATACACTGAAAAAAAAGCAAAATAAAAAAATAGAGAAAGAGGCGACAGTTCCTTATATAGCCTATGACGTAAAGTTAATAGTACCTTCAAATATGTCTAAGGCTGAAGTTTTCGTTGACAATAAGCCAGCCGAAATCATTGAGCGGAACCTGATTTTCATAAAAATTCGTTTGCACAAAAAAAACGGTATGCATCGCTTTACAATTAAGAATGGCGATAGAAACTGTTTTACTGACCATAGAATTACCAAAAATAATATGCGGTTGACCCTATGTGATTAAAAGTATTGTTCCCCACTACAGATATTTATTCTTTTTGAACTATGAGCTTCAGAAACTCTAGTAAATAGTAAAAGTGATTAAGACCATGAAAAAAAAACTAAAAATAGGAGTCATATTAATATTTGCTGCACTACCTGGGTTAATACATCCCATAGTCGAATTGAATTCTACAAACGATTCTATAGTGTATGTCTGGGACTTTAGTGTCAGCGACGATTCAATTAGAAAAATAGGCAATCAGCTCACAAATGATTTTGAGACGGAATTAATCAATTCTGGATTATATACTGTACTTGAGCGGAGAAGATACAATCGAGTAATGGCGCATAAAAATATGGAAACGGAGATGGCGGAGATTCGAAGTCTACCTTTGGCTTCTCTTGATAGTCTCAGGGCATTTCAAGCCGAAGTTGTAATTTTTGGTGAAGTAAAAGATGATATTGATAGCGGTGAATACGAAGTTATCGTGACATTTCAAAGCTTAGGTGAAGTCATTCTTAGAAAAGGAAGTATTTTGATAAAAAGAGGTCTCATTCGTGATAATCTTACGCGAAAGAATGCCATGAAGAAGTTGCTCGATCGATTGCATGCCCATGAACTTCTCGCGGCCAAGAAGGAGCAATACGATCAAGTTTCAAGAGTTTTAGCGACGTATATGGTTCGTGTTAAAGATGTTCAAAAAGAATTTCAAGATATGGCGAACTTTGCTTTTGATAATCAAAACTACTTCAATGCATTAGCCGAGAAGATTGAAGACTATAACGAAGTTTTTGATGATGTTCACAATAATGGGGCAACATATCACATGAACTTTTCCAAACATTGGAATAAACCTAGAAGTCAAGAGTTAGAGGCTATTTTGAGCGGAATTTTAAATGACATTCATAAAACCAATATTCTAAAGCTTGACAAAGTGAGAATTGCTATTGGAGAGTATGGCCGCAGTACTTATAGTAATAGTGAAAAGAAAAAAATGAGGGAAGAAATACTTAAAGACATTAAGATAATAACCAATGATCTTGATACACAAATTGACATAATGGATTTAAAAATAAATACATTTCAGTCTCAGTTAAAAATTGAAATGAGTGGATAAAGATTTTGTGTAAGATGAATTAGCAACTTTAAAACCCCAATCCTATGAAAACAAAAAACTATAAAACCCTACTGATAATTTGCTGTACAATCTTGATAGTTGGATGTAGTTCAGACCCTGGTGGTGGCACTACATTTATTCCTGGATTTAACGCAACTTGGCAGGTTGAAGGCGACAGTGATTACAAGATTGACTTACAGCCAAATGACGATAATAAAAATGTTCATATGGGAGTATTTGATGGTGATGAAATTCACAATAGTAAATCCGAATTGAACAATCCGTTGTCTGGAAGTTTTAAAGGACTCGAAATTGAGTTTACTATCAATCGGGAAGACCCTGGTCCTGATGTTCAATATAAAGGAACAATGACTCCAGTTAGTGAAACTGATCATACGATCGTGCGCATTGAATTGAGCTCATCGGAAGGCGACTTGGTTTTGGTCTCCTTGTAATTTGCGAAAAACGTCGAATTATGCCTTTTGGTTACTTTTGAAGTCAAGTAGGAGGGAATACCTCTCGTTTTCCCACCTTACCTTGTTGTAAACAAAACACCCCCCCCCGGTTAGGTGATGCGTATCTTGACTTTTATTAAAAATACTCTGGCAAGATTGGTCTTTTATTAGTTCCCAATCTGTGGTGTATTTTTGAGTGAAGTGGAGCCGGAGGTACTAGAACCTAACATCTAATTCATCCATATGTAGGGGATTTGAGAGGATTGGCTTTTTGTGCTCACCGAATGGGTGATTTTAAATAGAAGCAGTAAACGAAAATTCAACACGGCAGAAACATTAATAGTATCAAAAATCCCCCCCCCTAAGTGTTAAGATAATGATAGATAGTCATTACCTTTTTTTATTCATACCCCCTAACATAAATAGAATATCAATTATTTTAAATTAAGGACTCCATTTTTAAAAACGTGTGAACATTTCGATAATTCATTGATGCCATGGATTTTCAAGGAAATAGTTTTTTGATTTCAAATTTCAAAAAGTTATTACAAATACCACGAAATGGAATTACTTATAACGCAGAAGTATATTGTTATAAGAATAATAAGGAGAAGTATTACATTTATTGTTTAAAAATGACTGTCTATGTAATAAACAATACCAACTACACAATTCTTAATAATCAAAAATGTAATATTCAATAAATTGAAGGAAATTGCCCACCCTAATGAACCTTACAGAAATCGAGAATGGTCTAAACCCATTTGGCTTTAATAAAAATAACCTTACTTCTAAAGTCTTCGAAGTCTTAGAGACATGTGAGCGCTCCAAAAATTTAATGATAGGTATTTATTTGATTGAACAGGGCCACTTTTTGTATGCAAACCAAAATCTTAAAAAAATGTTGGGTGAAGATTCTTCAAGATTATTGAAAGAAGGATGGACTTTCTGGCTCTCTCTTCTTGATTCGGATGAAAACCTACGGATAGAGGCCCGAATCCTGAATTTTTTGTCATTTGCTACGGTATGCAGTCCACTTTCACTGAGATATCATATTACAGATATTAAGAAGAAGCGTATTTCTATAAAGCATGAAATGATTGTACACAGGTTGAACAGGCTTACCTTGGCCGTAAACTATTTTTCCGATGTTACGGACAAGGAGCGTATTGAAGGTTGCTTCTCCGTTCCTGATAATAATAATCGAAACAGATATTCAAAAAGCTGGCACACTGCCATTTCCTCGCGGGAAAAAGAAGTGCTACATCTCGTTGCTGATGGTTTTTCTTCAAAACAAATTGCGAATATGTTGTTTATTAGTAATCATACGGCCATATCACATCGCAAGAATCTTATTGAAAAGTTTGGTGTAAAAAATACGGCTCAATTGATTAAAAAGGCTTCCAAGGTTATGGAATTGTGATTTACAAATTTATAGTTTGTACGGTTTTAAATTACCTGGAACTAAAATCCCCATTTTTAGGGATTGTTTAAGTACTGATTTCTTTTCATCTTAGTACTACTATTTATAGGGCTTTTCGTCAGGTCTTTAATAGTAATTCCCTCAAAACATAGTTTCCCTCATCCAACAATTAAGCATTCATTATAACATGATCAATAAAGCCTTGTCTTTCATTGAGGATCAAACTAACCTGTATTTACAAGGTATAGATCCGACTGAAACCGAGAAACAAGCTATCCTCGGTAATATTGCGAAAATCGCAGATGATGGAGATGACGCAGGGGTTGTTATTACACTAGTAAATATAGAAGAAGATCGTATTTCTAAGAATCCTGATGGCATCTATAGGGTAGGTGGGCAAGTAAAGAAGGGCAACCCCAAAATACTAGTCAATTTATATCTGCTGTTCTCCGTACACCTCAAAAATTATGCTACTTCTTTAACTATGATTTCTAATGTCATACAGTGCTTTCAGAGCAACAATTATTTCCCCCGATCAGAATTTCCATCACTCGATGAAAATATAGAACGCTTAAAATTGGAATTATATACGATGAATTTTGAACAAGTAAATCATCTATGGAGCACTTTAGGAGGAAAATACCTGCCATCTGTACTTTATAAATTACAAATGATACCCATTGCCGATCAAGACAATCAAACAGAGTCTGGATTGATTACAGAAATTGAAACAAATAAAAGTGTTATTGAGGCAGTCGCTCCATAAAACTGGTTGGATTTGAAATGTAACAGTTGATCTAGAAAATGCTTGGAGCTAAAATAAGCCAATAGAAATTTATAAATGAAATATACCACTCTCTTTACTATAGAAATAGAACATGATTATTATTCAATAAGCAAACCAGACGTATTTCGTATTGTACCAACTGAGGCCACTGAAATTGTGCTACGAAATGCGGGTCTTGTAACTAAATTTTATAACAATAAACTTTATGCACTCGTAAAGCATATACAAGATACACGTCCTCTTCTTGATCTGGCCAATAATATTAAGCTTCAGTTTTTCTTGGAGGTTGTAAATTCTAATTTCGCTCAGATTACCAATTGCAAAGTAGCTGATCCTTACAATAACAAATTATATTTCAGTAATGCAAACTCTATTATAGATGGAGGAGAAAAGTCTGTGGAAGACGAGCTTTATCTACATGAAAGATTGCCTGAGTTCGATAACGCAAATACTTATCTGTATAATGACCTTGTAAGAAGTGGTTCAAATACCGCCTATGAATGCTTAAAAAAAATCAATGCAACTACGGGAAATCTAAATAACAACACTCAATTTAGGAATTTAGGCAAGATAAGTTATGCAAACCCGAACTCCGCTCTGACTTTTACAAACCTATCGCGCGATGTGTCATTGACTACCCCAAACTCTGCAATTGACATTAAATACTTCGCCTATGATACAAGTAGTCTGCTATTTGATAAGGAAATAAAAAGTACAATAATAGGTCCTCTTGAAAACCCCAATAACATTGATTTCTCAGGCGTACAAATAAAGTTTAGTGATGATAACCATCAACCTTTTACAGAAGGTATTTATCGAGTGACTATAAATACTCAAGAAGAATTTTTCTATTTCAGGCCGACAAATGATTGGCAACCCTATCTAGGGTTAATAAACATTCATAATGACGACTTCGTTACTCGTGACGAATACCGTTTTCTTCAACCAGATGGTAGTTTTTATATGCTTCCGGCTAATCCTACGGAAGTTGATATAAGAGCGTATAAGATTCGGTTTGCGCCAGCTCAACACTTATTAAAATATAAGTGTAGAACCAACAATGTGGTTGATATAAGCGACGAGGATGGTGTAATTCAGTTCGAACGTCTAGTGGGCACAACTACTTTTCAAAGTACGTTACCGGTACGATTGAAAGAAGAAGCTATAGATACCATTTCTGTAAACCTAGCAAGTTCGGGTACATTGACGAAAACAAAACTTCCGGGGCGCAATACCCTGTCGCTTTCAGAAGATGAAAACAGCTATATCATTAGCGAAACTTATTTGAATTTATAAAAACAATTAAATCAGAAATTATGGCAACAGTTCTAAAAACACCAGGCGTATACATCGAAGAAATACCAAAGCTACCACCTTCTATTGCCCAGGTTGAAACAGCGATACCAGCCTTCATAGGGTATACTGAAAAAGCAAAAAAGAAGATTGATGATGATTTGGTAATGGAGCCTTTGAGATTATCATCTTTGAAAGAGTATCAAACCTATTTTGGATATTCAGAAAAGGAAACAAGTATCGGTGTACAAGTTTTAAATGCTGATTTACCAAATGAAGAAGTTATTGTTACACAACCTTCGAACCCTTCCCCCTTTAAAATGTACTACAACATGCAAATGTATTTTGCTAATGGGGGCGGACCTTGTTTTATTGTATCGGTTGGGACCTATGCTTCTGCCAGAACAAATAATTCGGTAGCCCCGGTAATTCTTAATGAGCAGGCTGGATTCATGGGCTTAAATGATGGGCTTAATGCGATTGCCCTTAAAGATGAACCTACGCTTTTAGTTTTCCCTGATGCCAGCGCACTGACTGATGATGCGGAGTTTTATGGTCTTTACAACAGTGCTTTGACGCAATGTAACAAGTTACAAGATCGCTTTACGTTATTAGATACCTACTCGGACAAAGAATATAATAACGGTGTTGCTGATGTCGATCCTGTTGAAGAAATCAGATCTAATATTTCTCCTGAAAAAGATATGTTGAAATACGGTGCTACCTATTACCCTTATTTAGAAACGACATTAGATTATGCCTATAGCGAAGGTGAAACCGAAGTTAATGGCTTAAATATTAGTTTATCGGCAACCGCCCAAAAAGTGGTTGACGGCATTGATTTACTAGAATTGGAAACATTATTAACAGCGATAGTTGACACTAAATTAGAGATTGAAGCGGCAAGTGAGAGTGATGCTTTACTTTCTAAGAATACCATAATTAATCAAGTCAACGCTCTTATCGGTTATCTCGAATCGAACAAGAATAGTATCAACAATTTAATTGAAGAGGCAACAGAATCGGAAGAGCCCACACTCGTTGAACCAGCAGCTACTAGTTTGGTAGCAAACATGACAACTTGGATGGATGCAAATTTGGAACAAATAATTGCCGACTTATATGGTAAACTATATAAACTAAATCAGGATGATACGAAAGCAAAGCTAGTAGGTACTTTGACGACTAATGCAACAAATATATATGGAGTTTTAGGTATCAATGAAGGTACCATTACTGATTCTACAATACACGATTCGCTAGAGGCACAAAAAACCACAGCGACCAATGAGCTTTTCGATTTGAAAGCTGCTATTGATGCTTTGGGCATAACTACACTACCTAAATTGTCCGATATAAAGGCAACAAACAATGCACTCTACAATCAAATTAAATCAGAAATAAGTAGGTTAAACGTAACCCTAACTCCAAGTTCAACAATCGCAGGTATCTATGCCAGGGTTGATGGTAGTAGAGGGGTTTGGAAGGCTCCCGCAAACGTCGGGTTTAATTATGTAGTAAAGCCATCCGTTTTCGTCAGTCATGAAGATCAAATGGGTTTGAATGTTGATACTCTTGCGGGAAAATCAATAAATGCCATACGAAGTTTTACGGGAAGGGGTACCGTTGTTTGGGGGGCAAGAACATTGGCTGGTAACGACAACGAATGGCGTTATGTTAGTGTTAGGAGGTTTTTCAATATGGTAGAACAAAGTTGTAAAAATGCTACAGAACCTTTTGTTTTTGAACCTAATGATGCCAATACATGGTTAAAAGTACAGACAATGATCGAGAATTACCTGACCAACCTTTGGAGAGAAGGTGCGTTGCAGGGCGAAAAACCCGAACATGCTTTTTACGTCGCGGTTGGTTTGGGAAAAACCATGTCGGCACTAGATATTTTAGAAGGTCGAATGATAGTAGAAATAGGCATGGCCGTTGTGCGACCTGCTGAATTCATTATTCTAGAGTTCTCCCATAAACTAGCAGAATCGTAGTTCGAAAAATCATATTGATTAATCATAAATAAAAGAAATAATTATGGAAACATATCCTTTACCAAAGTTCCATTTCCTGGTTGAATGGGGTGGAAGCAAGTACGGCTTTAGCGAAGTTACAGGTCTTGATTTTCAAGTTGAACCCATTGAATTTAGACATGGCAATAGTCGAGAGTTTCATAAAATCAAAATGCCAGGGATGCAGAAATATAGTAACCTCACTTTAAAGAGAGGCACTTTTGCAGATAATTTTGATTTTTATAACTGGGTCAATACCGTTAGTATGACAAAAGTGGAACGACGAGATTTGACTATAAGTTTATTAAATGAAGAAGGCAATCCCTTAATGTCATGGAAAATTAAAAATGCTTTTCCCATAAAATGGCAGCCGAGTGATATGAAGTCTGATGGAAATGAAGTCGCTATTGAGACACTTGAAATTGCTCATGAAGGTATGACAGTGGCCGGTAAGTAGGATATTTAGATACGATTCTTGGTTATGGAAGATGCACTTAGTTCCGGAGGGTATTATCCCCCGGTTGGCTTTTATTTTAAGGTTGACTTCATCAATATTGGCAATGACAATGATACCCGTTTTCAAAGTGTTGGCGGACTCAATATGGAACTCGATGTCGAGAATATAAAAGAAGGAGGACAAAATCTGTTCGAGCATAAAATTCCTGGTAGAAGCAAGTTTTCTGATCTCTCTTTAAAGAGAGGACTACTCCTTGATTCAGAGGTTATAAAATGGGTAAAAAACGCTTTGTATAATCGAGAGTTTGTGCCAGTAAATATGAACATACATTTACTGAATAACGAGCATAACCCATTACTTACTTGGAAGGTTTTTAAGGCGTGGCCGCGAAAATGGAACGTAAGCGATTTAAATGCTACAGAAAATTCAATTATGGTAGAAACCCTAGAAATAGCATACAATTATTTTAAAGTGGAAAAAGGATAATATGGCATTGCATATCAAAAATTTGAAGGTGAGTATTTCTGTAAATCAAGCTCGCTCGGAAGGTGGGGAAGGAAGTAGCACTCCCGTATCAGAGCAGGATGCAAGTAAAAAAATAGATTCCGAAAAAGTAGCTAAGGACGTGGTTGAGCAGATAATTCAGATAATGAATAACAAAAACGAAAGATAATGGCTCTCGGAAAAATCGAAAAGCTTAAGATTATTGCATTTAAAAATGCGGACTATTCAGATGCTCCTTCAGAGCAAGAAACATTTACCGCTATGCTTAATCCCGAGACTTACAGTTTAGATTATAAAGTTGAATATCAGGACGGGCAGGGGCAGGGTACCAGTAGTTCGCAGCAAAGATTTTCTGTAAAAAAACCTGAGGAATTTGCTTTTGAACTTCTCTTAGACAGTTCTGGAATAATTGATGAAAACCCCAGAGAATCTATCGAGGACGACATTACCGAATTGAGGGATCTTTTGTTAAAATATGAAGGTGAAATTCATGAACCTAAGCACTTTCAGGTATTATGGGGAAGCCTTTTGTTCAAAGGTCGGTGCACTGGACTAAATATCACAATTAAATTATTCAATCCTGATGGTAAGCCTATTCGTGCTCTTTGCAAAGTTACTTTTAGCGGTAGCGTGGAAGATAACTTGAGAACAGCGGAAGAGCGAAATGAATCTCCCGATATGACCCACTATCGTTTGATCAAATCTGGGGATACACTTCCAATGCTCTGCTACAAAATCTATGGAAGTTCCAACTATTATTTACAAGTAGCAAAAGTTAACAAACTTTCATCATTTAGGAATATTTCTCCAGGAGATGAAATTTTATTTCCTCCCATCAAGAAAAATACCCCAGTAGCATGAGTGAGGTAAATACCATACCAAGCACTTTACCTAAGTCGGTTTCGACCTTCACTATACTTCTGGACGGGAATAAAATCTCAGACCAATTTAAGGTATTGAGCATCGTTGTTCAAAAAGAAATCAATTCCGTAACTAAAGCTACAATCTTATTCCAAGACGGTTCGGCTGCAGAACAAGGTTTTAAGACAAGTGATACTGAAGAGCTCATACCAGGAAAACCTATAGAGGTTCTCGCAGGATATCAAAATGATGAAGAATCGATTTTTAAAGGTATTACCGTTAAGCACAGTATCAAAGTGAGAAAAAGTGTTTCGGTTCTTATTATTGAATGCCGGCATGAAGCCATTAAAATGACTACTAAATTAAAGAACAACTATTTCCATGAAATGAAGGATGATGAAATTGTGGATCAATTATGTAGGGATCATGGCTTAAGTTTAGAGAGCGATACATCAGAAATAACCCATAAAGAACTGGTGCAATTTAATTGTACCGATTGGGATTTCATAGCTTGTAGAGCAGAGGAAAATGGTTTTTGGATTGTTACTCAAGAAGGGACAAAAATAAACTTCAAAGCCCCAGATTTTTCACAAGAACCCGTGCTTACCCTTGCCTATGGTGCTACAATCAAGGAGCTTGATGCAGAAATCGATGCAAGATGTCAGTACGAAAAATTAAAGTCGATCAGTTGGAATCCTGCCGACCAAGAAACTTTTAAAAGCGAGGCACAAGATCCAGGAGTTCCTGCCGCTGGAAACATAGCTGCGTCCGATTTGGCAGGAGTAACCGCCAATACAGAATTAGAATTGCGACATACCTCCCTGTCAGAAGCAGAACTCCAAATTTGGGCCAACAGTATTTTAAAGAAACAACGTCTGGCAAAAATACGAGGTACATTAAAGATAGATGGTACACACATTCCTTTACCAGGACAGCTGATAGCACTTGAGGATGTCGGAGAGCGTTTTGAAGGTAAAGTGATGGTCTCAGGAGTAAGGCATCAGATAGAGAAGGGAAATTGGGAAACATATATCCAATTCGGGGAACCACTCGAGCGTTTCGCTGAAAAATTCAAAATTGAACAACCTATGGCATCAGCATTAGTACCTGCTGTTCAAGGATTACAAATAGGGGTGGTAACCAGTTTGGAAGACCCCGAAGGAGAAGAGAGAATTCAAGTACGCCTTCCGATGGTGCATGATAGCGATGAAGGTGCTTGGATGCGACTCTGCACGCTCGATGCTGGAAAAGAAAGGGGATGGGTATTTCGGCCAGAACAAGATGATGAAGTGATTGCCGGTTTCCTGAATGCAGACCCACGTTTTGGTGTGATTTTGGGGAAAGTACATAGTAGCAAAAACAATTCGCCCTTTTCCGCAGCCAATGACAACCCTGAAAAGGGGTACCAATCCAAAGAAAAATTAAAATTAGTATTTGATGATGAAAAGAAATCCATTTTGTTGGAAACCCCTGGAGGACATTCCTTACTAATGAATGATGATGACGCTAGCATTACCCTCGAGGATAGCAATGGTAACAAATTTATAATGAACGACAGCGGAATTCAAATTGAAAGCTCGAAAGAGATTAAAATAAAAGCTTCAAATAATCTTAAAATTGATGCCTCCAAAAATGTGGAGATAAAGGGAAGTTCAAAAACCAAGGTTGAAGGAGGTACTGGGGCCGAGTTTTCCTCAGGAGGGTTAACTAAAGTAAAAGGAACTACACTAGAATTGAATTAAAAAACTATGGGAGCACCGGCAGCTAGAGTTAATGATTTTCACATATGTCCAATGGTAACGAGTACCGTACCGCATGTAGGAGGGCCCATTTCTATGGGGGCTACTACGGTAAAAATAGGAGGATTTCCTGCGGCAAGAGTGGGAGACATGTGTACCTGTTCCGGGCCTCCAGATTCCATTTTAATGGGGTCTTCAACAGTAAAGATTGAAGGAAAATACGCCGCTCGCTTAGGAGATTCAACAGCTCATGGGGGAACCATTGCTGTTGGCGCGTTTAATGTACTCATAGGATAAATATTTACGAATGGCTAAGGCAAAAGATTTTATAGGTGTAGGTTGGAGTTTTCCACCTGCTTTCAATCAAGAAACGGGTCAGGTTGAAACTACTGAGCTATACGATGATATTCAGAAAAGCTTGGAAATTTTATTGACTACAAGACCAGGTGAACGCGTCATGCAGCCCAAATATGGCTGTCATATGGAACCTCTGTTATTTGAATCTTTAGATACGGGTGCCAAAACGATGATTAAAGAACGAATAAAAACCGCCATACTATACTTTGAACCTCGCATAGAAACTAAAAAGATCATTTTAGATGACTCTCGACAAAACGAAGGTTTACTATTGATTTCAATCGAGTACATCGTTAGTGCCACAAATAGCAGGTTCAATTTTGTATTTCCTTTTTATAGTGAAGAGGCAACTGAGATAAACACTTTAACCACAAACCACCCATTGGCCATTTAAAATGAGTGATTGTTCAGAAAATAAAACCCCATTGATTAGAACTGGTACAAGCCAGACACAACGAGTATTGCCTAAATTCAGTCCTAAATCAGTAGAAATTATTGATAAAACCACTGAAGATTGGATGGTTTGGGGTGGAAGATTTTCAGAACACATTCAGTATACCGATTTAAATAATGCCTCCGTGGGCACTATGAAGCCATTCTTCAAAAACAATATTAGTGCACAATTGGCCTTGGTCGCGAGCTACAAACCAGATGATTTATCCAAATACATTAGAGAAAAACTCATCTATATTGAAACCAATACTGCTGGTCTTAAAGAGGCCTATACTGAACTTTTTAATATTGTTTTTTCCTATTTTCTTGTAATTGATCGGTTGTTTCTAACTACAAAGTCAGATTCTGAGTACAATACTATTTTACTGCGTCATGTTCTGGCAAAAATTAAACCTTTGGAGTCCCGAACTTTTGCCTATTATAAAGCTTCCATAGAAGGAACGGCTTTACAGCGCTTGATTATTCCAAGTGAGAAGGTTGATTTGGATATTTTCTATGAACCAATTATTGGTCATGAAAATTTCGTCGCGACTGGATTGTCAAGCTTGGATGAAAACCGCTTCGTTCCACCGGAAGATTTTATTTTTTACTACAATGAAGCTTTGGCAGATTCTTCTATTTTTGGAGGTTTGACAGGTTTTAGAAAGCGAATTAAGTATGTAACACAGCATAATTTTTTTACTAGCATTCTTGACGAGATTACCGCTTCTACAAACTATATCACCAGACTTTCGCAGAAGTACATTACTAAATACTTAACCAATTGGTCCAAACACCGCCCTAATTATACACTTTACCTAAGTTGGTTACAATTACTTGATGGCACTAAAAATCATCTGAATGAACTTACAGGTCGGCACCTTGATTTTTACTACAAAGATGTACTACGATTAAAACCCTTGTCACAGGAACCTGACAACGCTTTTTTGGTATTGGAATTGAATAAAATAACTCCATCTTATGCAATAAAAGAAGATACGCTCTTTATGGGGCCAAAAGACAAAACTGGAAATACCATTACATATAAAAGTATTCGCGAAACGGTTCTCAATCAAGCAAAAATTAAACACCTCTCCTCATTGTATTGTGCAGACGCAAATGACAATACAACCTTACAACCAGGGAATGATAGAAGATTATTTGCTGCACCTATTGCAAATAGTGCGGATGGACTTGGTGAAGAAATTGCTGAAGATGTAATCGCTTGGCATCCTTTTCATATCAAAGAATACAAAAATGGTGAAATAAGTTCAATAAATATGCCCAAAGCTGAAGTAGGCTTTGCTGTTGCATCACATTATTTAAGATTAAAGGAAGGATATAGGACAATTACTTTAGAACTGATAACATCAGGGCTTTTTGATATAGATGTTTTCAGTTATGACGCGTACATAACAACAGAAAAAGGCTGGCTGAAAATAGAGTTACCTGTTTTAGAATTAAACAAAAGTAGTATTGGTTTAGTTTCTCAATTGACTTTTAGTTTAACTATTGAAGGCGACAAAGAAGCCGTAACTGGATATAATAGAGATGTGCATCAAGGAAATTTTAATACCACTGAACCCGTACTAAAAATCGTTTTAGCACATAAGGATTCTGAAGACTTCATATATGACAAATTAAGCAATGCAGGTGTCGCCAGAATCGATTTATCGGTTGGGGTAGGACAGATTACCTCCTACAACGAAGACGGAATAAAAAATTTGGAACTGTATAATGATACAAGTCCGTTGGACCCTTCCAAACCGTTTCATCCTTGGGGGCCCGAACCCACAGTCGGAAGTTCCTTTATTATTGGCAGTGATGAAATTTTCTATAAAAAAGGAGCAAATATTCAATTAAACTTTAAGTGGAAAGACTATCCTTTGAATAGTTCAGGAGGTATAAATTCTGGCGCAATTGATTTTGATGGTTATGGCGCAGTTACCTATAATTCTACCAATAGTGTGGCAGGACCAAATACTCCCAACGTTAAAATTTCGAAACTCAGTAAGAATAAATGGGAGGTTTTGGAACTTTATGATGATGAAAACGTATTCACTTCGCCTTCTGGTAGTAGCGCAATTGAACGCGTAATTCTAGGCGTTGATTTGTCTGAGGATAGCGAGGAGGAAATTTTTCTATCTAAAAATGAAGCATGGGAAGAGTATGGAGCAAATTCAAGTAAAGGATTTATCAAAGTATCCCTAAAAAATGATTTTGGACATCGCGATTATTATAGTGCACTTTTAAATTATTCAAAAGTTGAGGGCTTACTCTCAGCACCTGTATATCCTTATCAACCAACGCTAGAATCGTTTAGTATTAGTTACACAGCAAATTGTTCAATTTCGGTATATGATAACTTCGAAGATGGCCCAGGAAAATTCTTTCATATAGGCCCCTTTGGCGATAATGCGCAACATAGATCTTTACAAGGCTATTTTCCACCAAAATTAGTGAACAAGTTAATATATAAAACCCCTATAAATTATAAATCTCAAGGAAGTCTTTTCATAGGTCTAGAGAATTTGTTTCCGGGTGACACCCAGTCCATTTTATTTCAACTACAAGAAGGCAGTGAGGATCCCCTGCTTGAAAAACCAGAGGAGCATCTAATTTGGGAATACTTAAAAGCTAATGACGTTTGGGAAGAATTCGACGATGATGGAGTTGGAGATAATACAAGTGGCTTGATAGAGTCAGGGCTAATTAATTTTGTAATTCCTAAGGATGCAAGTCTAGTGCATGCCTCTTTTGAGAGTAATCTGATATGGATTCGTTGTTCTGTAAAAGAAGCACCAGATGCTGTAGCTAAGATTATAGGAGTTCATCCCAATGCCATTCAAGTGCAACGAGTTCTTCCGGAAACGATTACCTACGATACAATGATATCTCAGGCGGGTGAGATTAAGAAACTCCGTGACCCTGATGCAAGAATTAAAAAAATTAACCAACCGTTCTCAAGCTTTGGCGGTAGACCACAAGACGAGGAATTTTACCAAAGAGCATCGGAACGTTTACGGCATAAAGGGCGTCCAATAAACATTTGGGATGTTGAGCGTCAAATTTTGGAATCCTTCCCTATGAATAGGGTAAAGTGTTTAAATCATACTAAAATTGAAGGTTCGATAAGTGAAGGAAATTTGATATATAATGAAGTGGCCCCCGGTCATGTATCAGTAATCACAATTCCTGATTTGGCCAATAGAAATGACACTGACCCTTTAAGACCTTATACCAAGAAAAGCACCTTAAACAAAATTAAAAAATTTCTTGAGGCCAGGACTTCATGCCATGTGAAGATTCATACGGCACAGCCTGATTTTGAAGAGGTCAAGGTAAAATGTTCAATTACCTTGCAAGAAGAATTTACAGATATAAATTATTATAAAGAAGTCATTCAAAATGACATTATGAATTTCTTAAGCCCTTGGGCTTTCACTTCAAATAAAGAGCTCAATTTCGGGGGTAGAATTCATCAATCCGTTTTAATCGATTTTATTGAGGAATTACCTTATGTAGATTTTCTCATTGATTTTGAACTGAGGCATTTAACTTCTTCAGGTGATGATATTAAGGTAGATGAAGTTATTGCTTCCACTGCTCGATCCATTCTAGTTTCAGTACCAGCCAATAAACACGATTTAACGGTATTGCTGAATACACCTGAGGTAATTACTGATATAGATTGTAAAGATGACTGAACACATTACGATATTAAAACGACCTGATTTTAGGGAGAGTGAAGATTATATCGCTCTCCGAAAAAAAGGAATTGAACTTATTGAAAAGTTAGGCAGTACCTATTGGACGGATTATAATATTCACGATCCGGGAATTACCCTATTGGAATTATTGTGTTTTGCTCAAACAGAAGTCGGATTTAAATTAGGTTTCTCTATTGAAGATTTATTGGCCTTCAGAACCGATCAGGATGTGAAATGGAATGATCAATGTTTTTATACGGCACGTGAAATATTAACTATAAATCCTTTTACCAATAATGACTGGCGCAAGGTAATTATAGATCGACCAGGTATAGCCAATGCCTGGATGCAATGCACTCCTTGCCCTTGCCATCCACCGTTTTTTGGGGATTGCCGAGATAGCGTTTTGACCTATGAAGAAACAGAGCATCCAATACACATCAAAGGATTTTGGGATACGTTACTAGAACTCGAAGTGGATTCGCAATACGGAGATTTAAATAGCGGAAAAGTATTTCATTCGTTTTCTTTTGACCTTGGAAAGCATAGAGCCGTTGCCGAAATTAGATTCAGTCCATGGCACAAAGCAAAACTAAATACCCAATTGTTAAAGCTGTTGCGAGCGGATGAGATATCAACTTTTATACTCGAAATAAACCATTTTCATATTGATACAGCAGATTCGGTTTTTTATAAAGCTTTACGCAGTCCACTTCGCATAGATGTTTCCTATAAAATTAGCACACCAAGCGGTACAAAACAAGTCGATTTATTGGAATTACCAGTTAAAATCTGGTTTAAATCAAGCGCTGGAAGAAATGAAATTGACGAAAGCGATGTTGAAACAATTTTTAAAGATGTTACACTTACAGGACCTTTTAGTCAATATCTTTTTCAGTTGAAAAGAGCAGATGAAGCAGTTTTAGAAGCTACGAACGCACTTCATATCCACAGAAACCTAGCCGAAGATTATTGTAATATTACTACAGTGCCCATAGTTGATGTCGGGCTTTGTGCGGATATAGAAATGGCTGCTGATGCAGACATAGAGGCTGTATTGGGAGAAGCATATTATCTGATAACGGAATATTTGAATCCTGTTGTAAAGTTTTACACGCTAAGTGAACTACTTGCAGATGGTAAATACACTGAAGAGATTTTTCTAGGACCAAAACTAGACCATGGTTTCATACTTGAAGAAGAACTGGAAAATTCTGATTTAAGAACAACTATTTACACCTCGGACATCATCAATATTTTAATGGATATAGAAGGAATTGTCGCGGTAAAGAATATAGCTATTACGCGCTATGATGACGCCGGTAATTTAGTTGAATCTCAACTTTGGGAACTTCATATTCAACCAGGTCATCAACCTCGTTTATATATACATGCCTCCAAGGTATTGGTGTTCAAGGATGATTTGCCCTTTCTACCCCATCAAGATGAACTACATGATACCCTGCAGATGTGGAAAGGGGTTCGACAGCAAAATAAGGTTATTCAGACCAACAATGATTTAGAAGTTCCTTTTGGAAATTATATTGATAACAATGGTCATTATCCATTGCAGTATGATTTGCCAGAAACCTATGGAGTAGGGCCTCATGGTTTGAAAGAACCATCTTCAAATGAACGAAAGGCCCAAGCCAAACAGTTGAAGGCCTACCTATTGGTATTTGAGCATTTACTATCAGTGTTTCTTAGGCAATTAGAACGTTTTAAGGACATCTTATCCATTAATCCCACGATTTCCAAAAGTTATTTCGCAGACTTATTTAAAGAAGAAGAACTCAAAGGGGTATCAGAATTGTACATCGATGTTAACGATGATACGTTTCACAATCTTTTGGAGGATAGGAGTCAATTTCTAGAAAGGAGGAATGGATTTTTGGACCACCTTTTAGCTCGTTTCGGAGAGTCCTTTAGTGATTATGCCCTTATGTTGTATCAAGCATATGGGGTTGAGGAAAAAGCAGAGGAAGAGCTCGTTTTCGATAAGATTAATTTCTTGGAGAAATTTCCGTCGATTTCGTCCAATAGGGCCAAGGCATTTAATTACAAAGATGAAACTAAAGTATGCCATCCCGAAAATACGACAGGTCTAAGCGAAAGAATAAAAGTTATACTCGGTCTAAATGGTGCAAACTCATTTATTCAATATGAAGTAAGAAATAATAGTTCGGGTAAATGGGAGGGTAACTGGCAATTGAAAAATGACCAAGAAGAAAAACTCTTATTCGGAATCGAATTAACTGATATTGATCAGGAATATGATTTGAGAAATCAATTAAAAGAAAAAGTACAGGATGCTATTGCTCAACTTCATTTAAAAACACATTTAAATACTGTTCCAAAAGGCGGTAAGTTCGTGGTAGAGCTAGAAAACAGTACTGGAGATGTTATTGCAAATGCTTCTGAGGAATTTCTTCTTGAAGTTGAAGCAGATGCTCATAAAAATAGTATAGAAAGCTTTATGGATAAAGTTGTTCTGAGCGAAAAGATTTTTGTGGTGGAACATATATTATTACGCCCAAGAAATACATCCCTAGCCATTCCACCTGACGGAGACCCATTCCTTCCTATTTGTATTGATAGTGATTGCCGATTGTGCGGAGAAGAAGACCCTTATTCATTTCGCATTACGGTAGTTTTAAATGGGGAGCAAGGCGTAGCTAATGGAGGTATTCCTTTTAGACGGTTTGCTGAAAAAACGATTCGCTTGGAAACCCCAGCGCATCTAGGTGTAAAAATTTGCTGGGTCTCAGAAGAACAATTGGTAGCATTTGAAATTAAATATTGCGCTTGGCTATCTGAATTGGCAAAACCAGAACCCAACCCAGGAGATTTGCATAATAGACTTGTAGAACTAATTGACATATTCAAAAACCTGAAAAGTGTTTACCCACAGGCTACCCTGCACGATTGTGAAGATGGCGACGATGAAAATAGGGTCAGACTAAATAGCACTATCATTTAAAATATAATCTTATGGCACAACGTATTGAACAAGATCGGTATCCAAAATTTGTAGCAGATCAAGTGCTTACAGAACGTAGTCTCAATCAAATGTTTGGTTATTTGGAGGAACAACAGCGACTAACCCGAACTACTTTAATCGGCATTGGTATCTTATGTGGCATGAAAGTAAGTTTAAACAGCGATGGTACCGAATTGACGATATCGCACGGTGTCGGAGTAACTTCAAAAGGATATCTGGTGCCTTTTCCTGAAACTACCTATTCTTTTTATGATGACACATTCTCTCCTGAACAGGAGATATTCTATGATCCGTTTTTAGATGATGATAACAAACAAAAATTCGATTTACACCTGCTTCACAATAATGATGCGGCCGAAGTTCAAATCTCTCTTACTCCTGATTTTTTAAAGGATATGGTGGTGGTGATTTTTGTTGAGCTTTTAAAGGTTGACAACAAGAACTGTGACCCCGATTCATGCGATGATAAAGGTTGCACGATTGAAGTGACCCACAGACCATTGTTGGTTCATAAAGATGATATTCATAATTTGATTTTTGGCGATGCTGAAAACCCTTTCTTAAACGAGCCCTCCTGTATCGAATGGCAAGAATTAAAAATGCCCAAGTACAATGTACCGTCAACAATACAATTTAGTTCGGCTACAATTCTTCAAAACTTCTTAAACATTTTATCAAAAGAATTTATAGATGAAATTGAAACTGTTCTAAGTTCGGCCTATACTTCATTCGGCTATTGTATTAGTGAAGAGTTTCCTTCTAACCCTTTCTCGGGTCTTGCCAGTTCCGTTTCCTTTCTATTTGGCGCGGGCGCGGGTATAAGTAAAGAGCAACTGAATCATGCACAATATTATTATGACTTTTTCTCAGATTTAATTCTTGCGTATGAAGAGTTAAGAGAACTATGTAATGCTTGTTTATCAATTTGCTGCCCCAATGAGGAATTATTTCCAAGGCATTTGATTTTAGGGTACGCAATTTCGTCAGAAGAAGAGTTTAGACATCATTGGATCAAATCGCCAGCTCTTTCATGCGGTTCATGTTCGGAAGAGCGGATAAAGTTTTTATTAAAAAAAATCGCCCTACTTATTCAAAAAAGAAATATTCCTAGAAATATTCCTATAACCCTAGGTCAAAGAGAATCCGTTAAGATTACGCCTAGTACCTATGGAAACATTCCTTTGTCAAATAAAGCCATTCCCTATTACTATGACATTGTAAATAGCCCAAACGAATTATATGTAAACTGGAACCATAAAAGGAAGCAGTTGAAAAAAGGTGAGACCAATTTGTCATATGATGTGGTGGATTATGGCTTAAGCTCCTATTACAAGACCCCACTTGATTATGATCTCGAACCCCATAATTTTCTTCGGATCGAGGGTCATATTGGTCTGAATTGGCAAGAAGCATTGGATCAAATCAATAAAGTTATAAACGAGAAGCGATTGCCTATTGAGGTGCTAGCTTTAAATGCAGATATTTTACGGTCAGCAAACAATGTTTTAGAAAATGAAAAAGGGCTAACTATTGATGAAGTCATTGAAAAGGAAAGTTTTGCTTATTATGCTTTAAACAACCCCGGAATTCAACATAAGGCAGGCGTAACCACCGGTGGAACCTTCATTCTTGTATATAACGATAAACCAGAAGTTCAAGGAAACGGTTCTGAATTTGCTATAGTAGCAGATAGTATGGAGGAATTCAAAATGATGGAAATTGAAAGAACTGACAATCCAAATATGTTGACTTTAATGGAAGCAATGAAGTTCAGAAGTTTTGAAGAAGAAAAACTAAAAGAGTTAGTTGATCAATTTGAGGCAGGTACCGTTATCGCAGATTTCTTCGTACCTTATATTAGTAAAGCTATTGTTCAATCTGTTCCTCCGCCAACACCACCTGAAATTACGTTTGCAAAATTACCCACATTAAATTTAAGATGGGGCAAGGATAGAAGACCTTATAGTAGCCTTATAAAAAATGAAGCAAATATTGACATAAACTCGACTCAACCCGAAGAAAAAAAGATTAATGGTACGGTAAATCTTATGCAAGTCAACCTGTTAGGAGAAAACGATGAGTGGTTAAATAGCAAACCTATCCTACACTTGTTTAAATATAAACCCAAAAAGAGAAATTCAGAGGTAACCAACAAGTCTGGCTTTAGAAAGGAAGCTCCAAATAGTCTTAGTTTTTATAAGCGTGTTAACGAGTTTAGCGTAGATCGTAAAAATATGATTCTTGATATCAAACAAGATCGATATTTTTCAGTTAAAGGCTTTAAAAATGAAATTCGTGCAATGGGTCTAAGATCAGCTTTTCACAATGTATATTTTTATCTAGCATTATCAGTTGAGGTAAATGGGGAAACCATTTTTGGTAAACCTTCGAAAATTTTTAAAATAACAATTAATGAAAACAATCATTTTAGTTTTCATATAAGTTAATAAAGTATAAGGGGGGCACCGACCCTCCTTATTTAGGGCCTCGCAAGAGGGCCGATCTCCGAAAGCAAGTGAGAAATTATGAGCTTTCAGGGCCTCGAAAGAGGCCCAATCCTCGAAGAAGATGTACTTAGGTGCATCTTCTAGGGGATTATTATTTATTTGATAACCGTTATTTATGAATCAAAATTCAATTCATGATGCTTTGATCACTATTGATTTATATGGTGATGAGAATACGGGTTTTGATAGTAATGATCTCTTAGCTTGGACAAAATCCAATGTTTTAGAAGCCATTGAAGACAACATTGATAGTTTAGTAACTTCTGATTCCATAGTAGAAATATCAGAATTAAATATAACGATAAGCCTAGACCATAAAGTTGATTTTTTAAAAGGTGACGATACTATCAAAGCGCTTGTATGGGATCAAATTTATAGTGCACTTAAAAATACTTTAAAAGAAAAAACTACTATCCGCACCCCTGTTCAGACGTATCGTGCGAGCATCATTTTAAAATATATACAAACGGGACAGCTTGCAACGGATTATTCAAATGAAGAATGGAGCATCTATTCAACGGCCTTTTTTGATGATCTCATGATTGGAACTAACCTTGCGAAAATAGGCGGAGAAATAATTTTCGATAAGAATACATTTTCTCGTTTTTTCGAATTAATTGAACCAGTTCGATTAGATAAGATTCTTGATAAATTAGAAAATGAGAATAATACCGCTATAAAAATAAAAGCTCTTTTGAGGTTCGTAGTCGAAAATTCAAATAATTTTTTACCGATTACAGCAAAGGATTTGTACTATAAAGCTTTCTTTCATCTATTGCAAGTAGAAAACACATTTGAGTTTGCCTTTGAAAAACTAATCGATGAGTTCGTGGTTCAAAAAAGAATACACGATGGAAAATTAAAAGTGCCAGATGAAGTTTCTTTAGAAATTAAATCATTTCTAAAGAAGAATATTTTTAGAAAAGAAGATGAACTTGGCTATGGTACCGAGGCTACAAAAGAAAATGAATCAGAGACAGAAATAGAGATATTAGAAGAGGGTAGTTTTATTGGTCAAGCAGGATTGGTACTATTAGCACCCTTTTTATCCTTGTTTCTGAAGAAATTAGGTTGTTTAGGCTCCAAAGGAGAACCGCTTAAACCCAATGAAGTACCCATACTTTTACACTACCTAGCAACAGGAGAGCATGTTGCACCTGAATGGAAATTGACCTTGCCGAAAATACTATCTGGATTACGACCTGGCCAACATTGTGCAACACAAATGAAGCCCTCGAAAAAAATTGATGTACAGATTAATGAACTTTTGAAATCTGTAATTACCTATTGGGAAGCTTTGAAAAACACAAGTCCTGAAGGTTTAAGAGAGACTTTTTTAATTCGGGAAGGAGAATTGAAATTCAAGAATGGGTTTTATTACCTCTTCGTTGATATGAAAACGGTAGATATTTTACTGAATTATATTTCTTGGAATTATACAACGGTTAAATTAGGCTGGATGCAGCAAATCCTATTTGTAGAATGGAATAAAACATAAGACTTGTTCACAACAGCAGACAAAACGGTAAAACCTTCTGTTAATGTACAACGCAAAGCAGAATCATCTTTTTTTGGTCCTCAAAAAGAGACGGTAAGCCCTGCCCCTGAAAGTTCTTTTTTTAAACCTGCAATACAAACTAAACTGCAGGTAAATAAGCCCAATGACAATTACGAAAAAGAGGCCGATCTTGTTGCAGATAGAGTGGTAAACATGTCAGAAACTCAAACTGATTTTTCTACTATAGCGACATCGGAAATACAACGGCAAGAGGATACGGAGGAAGGGGAACAAGAGACGATACAAACTTCTTCAGTAATAGTTCAGCGTATGTCAGATGAAGAGCAAGAAGAAACCTCATCCCTTCAAACAAAACAAATTTCATTTCTTCAAAGAGATTCAAATTCCCTACAACGAGTTACTTCCAATGATGAAGATGAAACGGTACAGACTTATTCCAATCAGCGACCGCCTTGCATGTATCACTCAGATGTGATACAGTTAAGCGGTCGCGGTCCCCCGGCGGGTGCCGGGCGATTGCAAAGTCAATTGCACCAGTCGACTACCGGGGGCAAGCCTATGGCCGCTCCTGTCAGAAATTCTATGTCCTCCCGCTTTGGGGCAGATTTCAGTTCGGTACGGATACATACCGATACAAGCGCTCAGCAAATGAGTAAGCAAGTAAATGCGCATGCCTTTACGTATGGTAATCATATCTATTTCAATAGCGGAAAGTACGATCCCGCCTCTAAAGCGGGACAAACGCTCCTTGCTCACGAATTAACGCACACCATTCAGCAAGGGGCAAGCCCTGTTTATGCCAATGTCCAACGAAAGCATAATTTCACGACAGTTCAACGCAAAGCCATATTACAACGACAAATAGCACCACAATTAACAGCAGCGGTGGAACTCGCTACTGTGGAGCAAGGCAAGGTCATTGCCAATAAGCAAGGCCCTGATGGAAATAGATACGGCTGGGAGCGCCTTCTAGAGTACTTCGAAACTACTTTTGGGAAAGATAAAATTGTGACCCAACCTACAGGAGCAGATAATGAGGTTCCCAAGGAGGGCATCAAGAAGAAATCAGAATTTTATGGTGCAGTTGTAGAAGCCGATGCCGATGAAAATGGCAAAGGCATGCGTGACGTTATGCCCAGTTGGTGTGGAATTTTCGCTTTCTGGGCTTTGAATAAAGCAGGTATCCCCATGCCTAAATGGCAATTGGGCGAATCATTTATCCCACCGGAAGCTGCCTACCCCCCAGGCCACACGCCAAAACCGGGTGATATTGCCTATAAAAAAGAACGATCTCATTATGGGTTGGTTGTAGGAATGGAAGGCACTAATCGCGTAAAAAGCGTAAATGGAAATACCGCCGGAGATGACAATATGGGCGGCGAGATACAGGTGCAAACCCATGATCTTAGCAACTGGCATGCCTATTTCAATCCTTTAGTCGCTAAAACAGGAAACCTAAGAGATCCAGCACACGGAGATACCGATACCGAACCTAAGACTTTTAAAGAACTACGAAAATTAAAATACAATGTCAGCAGAAAAGTTGAAAATGAAAGAATAGCGGAAGATGAGGAACTACAGACCAAAACAGAAAGTAGTCCAAAAGAGGAAGAAAGGCTACAAGCAAAATCAAATGGTTTAGAGAAAGAAGAAGAAACTATTCAACGGTCCGAGATTGGTGGTTCAGGAGGTTTTGCCTCGAGAGGTATGGAGTATGATACCGATAATGTATCTGATACCATACAGACCAAGGCAGAATCTACTCCAGCACAATTGGTAAGAAATAAATCTCCTGGAGAAATGATTCAAGGTGGTTGGTTAGGCGATGCTTGGAATGCAGTCTCAGGATTGGCCTCCGATGTAGCCGATCGTATCGCTGAAGGTTTGAATGCGGCCAAAGACTGGTTGCTCGATAAAGTACGTGACTTTGTTATGGTAATTCCGGGATATACCTTGCTAAGCTATATTCTAGGCTATGATCCGATTACAGGAAGGAATATCAACAAAACGCCGATTACCCTATTGAACGCCGTTCTAGATATTATTCCCATAGGCGGAAGTATGGTGAAATGGGTATTGGAGTACTTTGAGGCTATAAACCCTGTGGCAAATTGGTTGTTCGAATCCGTACAACGATTCTCTGATTTAATATCACGGGTAGAAACACGCTTCGAAAATTTCTGGAACCGACTGAGTATTAGTGACGTAGGCAATCCTGAACAGGTTATGAGCGACGTTGCCAACCTATTTCAATCTGTTGTCACAGATATCATAAGCTTCGTAGCTGAGGTAGGGGGCGACTTTTTGACTATGGTCAAAGATATTGCTACCACAACGCTAGTTAATTTTGTTAAAGAGTACTTCCCTGATGCTTACGATTTACTTGTATTACTACTTGGTGAGGATCCAATTACCGGGGAACAAGTAGCTTTTAATGGCACAAATATTTTGAACGCATCTCTAAAAGTTCTTGGAGAACGTGGGGCTCAGATTAAGGCTCAAATGGAAGAGAATGGCATTTTCGTAAAATGCGTGCATTGGATAGATAGAAGTATTGGGCTTGTACAAGATCTCATTAGTGATGTTGGGAATATTTTTACCACAATTTGGGGACTTATAACCTTTGATTCGCTCTTCCACCCTATAGATACTTTTACTGAAATTGCGCAGGCCTTCCTCACTCCAATCAATCGAATTATCGATTTCTTCACGGATGCCATGGTCATTCTCGTTGGTATTCTAAAAGAGGCATTACTAAATCGATTAAGCAACTTTGCCAAGGAAACCAGGGGCTATTTCTTAATTACCGTGCTAATCGGAAAAGATCCCTTTACGGGTAACGTGGTACTCCGAAATACCGAGAATATGATTCATGGCTTCTTTAGTCTGATGGAAGGTGGGGAAGCACAATTCCAGCAGCTAAAAGAAAGTGGAAAAATTGATTCGATGACCCAAAAAGTGGAAACCGCTGTCGAACAGCTCAATTTCACATGGGATTATGTCATCGGTTTATTTACAAGTCTTTGGGAATCTTTGGACTGGAATGACTTCCTTAACCCTTTCGATGTCTTCCTCAGGATAGTTGCCACCTTTGGCGATCCTATTATTCGTTTAATCCGATTTGTAATTACAATTGTTCAAATCGTTGTTGAATTGCTGCTTATCGCGATGAATTTCCCGTTTGAAACGGTAAACAATATTATTCAGCGCTCGATAGAAGCATTCGGAAACATTAAGCGAGACCCTATAGGCTTCCTTAAGAACATTCTTCGCGGAATAAAACAGGGCTTTACCCAATTCTTCGATAATATTCTGAATCATTTAATGAGTGGTTTAGCGAATTGGCTGTTTGGTTCTCTCGGTGATCTTGGCATACAAATGCCACCCGACCTTAGCTTTAAGAGTATTCTAAACCTAATCATGCAAATATTGGGTGTTAGTGTCGACCATATAATGGAAAGAGTATGGTTAAAGCTGACAGAACAAATTGGAGCCGAAAAAGTGGCTAAAATCAAAGGTGCTATAGATAAGTTAACAGGAATCTGGACTTTTATCAAAGATGTTATCGAACGGGGACCTATTGCTATTTGGGAATACGTACAAGAAAAATTGAGTGAATTATGGAATATGGTCCTTGATGCGGCTAAAAACTGGATAATGACCCGAATCATTGCTTCGGTCACTACCAAATTATTAAGCTTTTTAGACCCAACCGGTATCATGGCGGTCATCAATAGCGTCATTGCTATTTACAGAGCCATTCAATCGTTTATTGAGCAATTGAGAGCGATGTTGGAAATCTTGAATTCATTTGTGACAGGTATTGCGGAAATAGCAGCTGGTAATGTAAGTGCAGCGGCGGATTACCTCGAAGGTGCTATGGCTAGAGGCATACCGGTAATGATTGGTTTCTTGGCTAATCAAGTTGGTTTGGGAGGTATTAGTAGTCGTATAGCCGAAATCATACAAGGCATTCGAGTGAAAATAACCGAAGGAATCGACTGGCTGGTTGCAAAAGCATTGCGGATGGGTAGGCCTATAATTGATGGCATATTGCGGGTCATTGAGTTTGGGGAAAGGGTTGTAGGTGGAATTAGAGCTGCCTTCGGAGCAGTATTCGGATTTAGTGCTGGAGGTGAGGCTCATCGACTTTGGGTTGAAAACGAGGGTGGAACTACAAAAATCAAGGTGGCGAGTGACCCAATGGATTTAACTGCTAAAATAAGTGTTTGGCGCCAGGCTACCAATGGAGATGAAGCAAAAACCAATGCCATTAATGACGCCGAGTCACAACATGGGGTAGCAAAGCAAAAAGCCGATGCTCTTGCCAGTGCTGATCAGGCCAATGATGAACAGAGAGTTGCTGCAGCTCAGACCGAACTGGACGCAGCTATGAATACTTTAAAATTAAAGGTTGCCCTTGTATTTGGTTTAATGCCAGAACTTATAGAAGGGGATATAGATCTTTATCTAAGTAGCAATGTTGGTTCTACATTTTTAAATAGTTCAGGAGCATTGTTAAATCCGCCAGGAAATACATTGAAAACTAATGTAACTGGAAAGGGATATGCCGTAATAGATAAAACAAGTGATAGAAAGGCTCATATCAGGAGAACTGGTGGGACAGGTTTGAATGCATATCATTTTGATAACGAAGGAAAACTACAGCCTGGTAGTAGTAGTGGCAATCACACCGAATACCAAATCGATGATATCGACTTTATGGATTTTGAAGGAGATGCAAGAGATGCCTTCCAAATAGAGGTTACTACTCAAAACGGGAATAATTTTACAGCCACTCTTAGTGAAAACGAACTCGAATCCACAACTCAAGTCAGAACCGAAAATCAGGAAATAGTTGGGACGGGACTCGCACGACAACGTGATACAGGAGTCTCCGGTAGGTCAAGAATGAATTCTACAACAGCTACTGGTTTACACAGAGCCCATTTAATTGCAAATAGATTTCAAGGGCCAGGTGAAGCTCAATCGTTAAATATTATTTTAACAAGCCCCAGGTTTAATACAGGCACAATGGCAGGTGTAGAGGATAATATAAATGACTGGATAGGAGAACGGGTTGAAAGTAATCGAGCAAGAGGAACTTTGCCAGAGGGGGGCATTCTTCGTTTTAGAATGCGTGTTAGAGCAACTTTAGAATTCAATGAGGGAAGATCTCTGGCTAGGGCAATTCTAAATAATTTGATTGCTGCAGAGTTCATTGAATCAGAAGTTGACCAAACAACGTTAATGAATCAAATCTTTGAAAAACTTACAGCAGAGGCCAATACTCAGCAAACGGGAGACGGATTTAGACGACAGACGAGAAAAGTTGAGTATTTCGTCGATAGTAGTAAAAGAGCAGAAATAGGACCGGATAGTGACATTTAAATATTAAAAAGCAATATAATTATCATGAAAAACAAATCATCAAGACGTAGACGCAGGGTTAAAAAACAACAACCCGCTCAAAAAAAGCAACAAAACGAAAATTTCTTTGAAGCGCAAATACAGCGTAAATGTGAAAAATGTGAAGACCAGGAGAAAGAAGTACAAAAAAAATCAAAAGGACAGTCGAGTGGAAAATCAAAGCCCTTTTTCAGTTCTTATATGAAGAATATCAATACGAAAGGCACTCCTCTTTCCCAGGATAACCGAACGTTTTTCGAAGGACGAATGAATGATAATTTCGGCGATGTAAAACTTCACGCAGACAGGGAAGCAGCCAATGCAGCTAAGGAGGTGGGAGCTAAAGCTTTTACCTGGCAAAACCATGTCGTAGTAAACAAGGATTATTTTAAGGAGGGCAGTCTCGAGTCCAAACAGCTGTTGGCACACGAATTGAAACATGTACAGCAGCAAAAGAACGGGCGTCACCAAATACAAATGATGCCCGAAGATCAAAGCGCAGAACCTACAAAAGAAAAAGGGGTAGAACAAATCACCGCTAATGATGCCATGAGTATGGAAAAAGAAGCAGAAATGGAAGAAGAAAAGATATTAGCTCCAGAAAGCCTTCCTGATTTTCAAACCTTCGGGACTCCCTTTAACAAAACCGCCTTGGCCAACTCGGTAACTTTTGAAGGCAAAACGGAAGGAACTTTTGATGGTGGGGTCGGATCTACCAGAAATTTACGGCGAACTGCCGCAGAAGGCTGCACAGGTTGCACCGAAAACGACTGTTTTCGATATACTGGTCAATTGCAAATCAACTACAGCGTATCAACACATGTCACGCTGCCAGATGTACCTCAAGGTCTTACTGATTGTCAGCATGAACGGGTTCGCAATGCCATAGACAATGTATTGGCACCCCATGAGCAAGATCATGTTGCGGCCTTTAACCAATACAATGGGAGTGTTCAGCTAGCCATAAATTATACAGGTTGTAGCGCAGGTATCACTGATCATGTACAACAATTACATGACGCGAATGCATCTACTAGAAGGGCTATGGCCCAAGCAGCAAGTGATGCGCTGGATCCTTTTCATATTTCAGTTGATTTAGATTGCGAGGAAGAAGTGGTGCCAACGCCTGCGCCAACGGAGGGGGAATAAAGACTACAAAATGATTGAATACATCATAAATATATAGTATCTTAAAATCCATACTTCCCTCGTTTTTATTATTAAGATTTTAAAAGTTTGAATGTAAGAATATAAGGTTATGCAAAGAATTGAAGGAAGTATGAAAGTCGTGGGTAAGTACCAAGACTATTTTATGCAGGGGGTAGAAACCTTAGGTAAACTTTTGCTAGAGCGAATCACAGCAGACCAAAATCAAACCAACTTTCTTCTTGAAAGCTATAAAACAGACGAATTCACTTCGCAATTAGACGCTATTTTACATGTAGATGTTCCTTTTTCATTTGAAGAAAAGCTAGTGTTGCTTTTAGCACTTACCCCAAGTGTAAAACCTGGTTTTATAGAGGACGTAATGCTCAAGGCACTCCCTCAAGGTGGAGAATTTATTGCCATTGGTGGCGTAAAAGGACAACAACATCGAGGTATTCTGCCCACTGGTGAAACAGCTATTTATATGTTGGCAGGTCTAGACATTAGAGAACGGTTAGTACATCAAGAAATATTCAGTAGTGATGCGATTTTCGCTATTCAAGGAATTCTTCAAGTTGCAGGGGCGCCCCCAGGAGAGCCTAATATGAGTGGATTGCTACAAATCGATTCAGATTGGCTCGAAAAAATTCTGATGGGTAAGGAAGCATCTCCAGTATATAGTGTTGAATTTCCAGCGAGAAAAATCTCAACTTCAATGGATTGGGATGATTTGGTATTACATCCACAATCGAATGAACAAATCAACGATATTCAAATTTGGATGTCTCATCACCAAAAAGTTTTGAAAGATCCAACTTTTGGCAGACGGATTAAACCTGGTTATCGCGTCTTGTTTTATGGAAATGCAGGTACTGGAAAAACCTTGACAGCCACCCTTTTAGGGAAGAAATTTAACATCCCAGTATATCGTATCGATCTTTCACAAGTTGTTTCCAAATACATAGGAGAAACCGAAAAACATATAGAACAGGTATTTACTCGGGCCGAACGAAAAAATTGGGTACTATTCTTCGATGAGGCCGATGCTCTTTTTGGCAAAAGAACCAGTGTTCAGAGTTCCAATGACAAGTTTGCCAATCAAGAGGTTTCCTATTTACTGCAGCGAATTGAAGACTTTAACGGGTTGTTGATATTAGCCTCTAATTTTAAGAACAATATAGATGATGCCTTCTTAAGACGGTTTCATAATGTCATTCATTTTCCATTACCTGGTGTTAAGGAACGTTATAAATTATGGATTCAAAGTATGCCCTCTGGGATGAAGGCTAAAAAAGATATTGATTGGAAGCAAATCGCAGAGAAGTACGAGATTACTGGGGCGGAAATCGTGAACGTTATGTATTACTCCGCCTTGAAGGCCTATTCTCGTAAGAATTCCATTTTACTTAAAGATGATATTTATGAGGGTATTAAAAAGGAATTGAAGAAGCAAGATAAAACGTTTTCCTACTAAACGATTAGCGTAGTGGGATTTCTGAACCAAAATTTAACATATTAGTAATAGTCTTGAAATGGCTATATGGTTATTAGTAATATAAATAGTTCGTCTTCAAATCGAATAATTTCCAAAATTGAGCTGTTGTTTCCCTTTCCGACTATAGAAAACCAATTTGTTCTTAGACCGAATGCATAATAAGGCTTGCGACTCACTATAAACCCTTATTAGACCCAAATCTGATGAGAGAAAGGACATAGAAAAAGAGAAGCGTGAAGGCATTATGGGAAGTAAAAGGAACAATTAATAAACAAATCGATAGAATTTGAAATCAATTATTCCTGTTTATTGTATCGAAAGAGAGAACGCGCTCTGGGTATAAAAAATAAAAGGATTTTAATTTCTTTTGTTTGAATTTGATGGTGTTTAAAGAGCGGAACGTTTACAGTTTGAAGCGAGCTTTTGCGAGTGAGAAATGTAAAGCAAGAGAGTAACACGCTAAAGATGTGTTATGTATTTTAATTAATAGATATTCAGTTTTTTGAAGGTTATAGTTTTTTCGATTAAAAAATCTTTGCTGTAACAACGCTGGAAACCCCTATAAAAATTGAAAAAGTTTACTGTTAAACTTTTAAAACAGAAAATCAATAAGTTATCTTATTGTTCGGTGAGTAATTGTGCAATATGATATACTTACCGAATAGGTAACTTTTTTAACAGTATTATTAAATATTAAATGAAGCTAGTAAAAATATAAAAACCTGTAAATCAGATTTTTACAGGTTTTTGTATCAATTTGATACTTTAATAGTGGAGCCGGAGGGATTCGAACCCTCGTCCAAACAAGCAACGTTAATGCCTTCTACATGTTTATTTTCTGATTGATTTTCGACGCAGGCCTGACCAGAAACAGCCTAACCAACGCTTATCTCCTTAAGTTTTAGTGCTACTATCGGAGTGCTAATAGCCTTATATCGACATTTATGGTGCTCCTGATTGAATCGCCGTCGACAGAGGCTATTCAGGAACATCTCGCTTCTCTACCTAGTAGAGACGAGGCTAATCTTACTATAATTCAGATTAAGCGGCAAGAGCGTAGTTATTATCGCCAATTAAAAGTGTGAAATATGAGATTTACGAGCTATACATCAGCGCTCGACATGCTTACATTGCCATTGGTCTCGCTGTCAAAACCAGTCGGCCCCATTGTCATTCCCGCGTAGGCGGGAATCTATTTTTTAAATAGAATGACAATATTTTTCAAAGAACAATTTCTTGGGCGTCCCCTTCGCTAAAACGCTCAGGTCGGGCTTTCGGTAGTACACGGTACTTGCCTCTATCCCTAACGCACCTCCCGTCAAATAACAGACAGGCCGCCAAAGATACCCCAAAAAGTATTCCAAAAAAAGTTTTGATAGGGTCCTGTCATCCGTTAAATTTGGAACTATTACCGCACCAAAAGTTACAAACCCAAGAATATATGAAGTTCGGAATCATCAGAGAGCGCAAAAATCCACCCGACCGGCGCGTAGTACTATCACCGGAAGCCTGTCAAAAAGTCTTAGAAAACCATCCAAAGGCGGAGATTATTGTCGAACCTTCACCAATTCGAGTTTTTAAGGATAAGGAGTACAAAGCTGCGGGACTCGAAGTAGCATCCAAGATGGAAGAATGCGACGTGCTTCTCGGCGTAAAAGAAGTACCTATTGAAGCCTTGATTCCCAATAAAAAGTACTTTTTCTTTTCCCACACCATAAAGAAACAACCCTATAATCGAAAATTGCTTAAAGCCATTCTTGATAAGAATATCGAACTCTATGACCATGAAGTTATCACCAATCAAAAAGAGCAACGTGTTGTTGCTTTTGGGAGATACGCGGGCATCGTGGGAGCGTATAACGGATTCCGAGCTTACGGACTCAAATACGGAACATACAAGCTTCCCAAAGCAGAAACTTTAGCAGACCAACAAGCATTGATTTCGGAATTGAAAAAAATAAAACTCCCGAATATCAAAATTATGCTCACGGGTAGAGGTAGGGTAGGTAACGGCGCTCGTGAAATGCTCGACGGAATGGGCATGCGAAAAGTAAATGTAGGAGAATATTTAGAAGAGGAATTCAAAGAACCAGTCTATTGTCAAATTGATGCATCCGAATACAACAAACGCAAAGACGGAGTACGCGGTAACAAAGCGGATTTCTTTGCAAATCCTGAAGAATATAAAACCAATTTTACAAGATTTACGAAAGTAACTGACTTCTATATTGCTGGACATTTCTACGGAGACGGTGCACCGTATTTGTACACTCGGGAAGATACAAAACATCCCGATTTTAAAATCAAAGTAGTGGCTGACGTCAGTTGCGATATTGATGGGCCAGTGGCAACGACTATTCGACCCTCCACCATAGCAAAACCAATCTACGGTTACGACCCCAAAACAGAAAAGGAAACCAACTTTAAAAACAAATCTGCCATCGCCGTAATGGCAGTTGATAATCTACCTTGCGAATTACCCAACGATGCAAGTGTAGGATTCGGAGCTGCCTTTATGAAGCATGTGATTCCCGCTTTTTTTAATAAAGATGAAGACGGTGTCCTTAAACGTGCTCGTATGACAAGAAATGGAAAGCTAACAAAACGCTATTCCTATTTGCAGAATTATGTAGATGGAAAGGAATAGATTTGTTTGAAGTTTCTTATCACAGGTTCAATAGCTAATCGCACATTTGTTGGAAAATAAAATAGTCTTCATTAGTAGTTTAGGAAAGATTGCCTTTTTTCTGATGCTTATTTTCTCTGTTTTCCTCCTCACGGTAAAGAGCACGAAAAAAAGTTCCAACTATATTCTAGGCCTAATGTTACTTTTGGTAGCTTTTGATTTATCAGGGTTTTTTATTGGCGAGTGTTTTGAAGAACATCTTATCTTAAATAGCATTAAAACAGCATCTGCACTTTTACAAATGCCCTTGTTTTTATGTTATGTACTCTCGGTTTGTTTTTCAAACTTTAGATTTAAACCGATACATCTTCTACATATAGTTCTATTCGTTACTTTTTTAATCATTTTTAAAATTGCCTCTTTATCAAGCTCATCTTTAAAACTCTACGGAGTGATAGTTGAACTTCAATGGTTCGCTTATATGATTGCGGTTTTTGTGAGTTTAAAAAGATATAACAGAATTCAGCTTGAAAATACCTCTCAATCGAATTCCAGAGCCTATCAATGGTTGTTTCAGTTTGCGGTATTATCCTGTGTTGCCCACAGTTTTGTTCTTATGAAGTCGTGTCTCCAATATGTTAACCTTGAACACTTAATTTTGGATTTAAATATTGTCATAAGCATTTCAACTTTAGTAATTACAACTTGGTTTGTTTTAAAGGCGTTATATCATCCACAATTGTTTACGGGTATTGAAACAAATTTAAGACCAGTGAAATCTTCATTGCGCAGGGGTGATAGTAGCTTGAATCAAACCCTATTGAAAGGTGAAATTGAAAGACTTCAGGCTTTCATGAAAAATGAAAAACCCTATTTAGATTTTGAGCTAACGCTACAAAAGTTAGCTACTCAGTTTGATATGCCAGAAAAGGAGTTATCAATTCTCATAAATCATCATATGGGAAAACACTTTTTCGATTTTATAAATGAATATCGTATTGAAGAGGCCAAAACTATTTTGGCAAATCCTAATGAAAAGCATCAAACCATTTTAGAAGTACTTTATCATGTTGGGTTCAACTCTAAATCTTCGTTCTATACTTCCTTTAAAAAGCTAACTGGTAAAACGCCAACCGTTTTTAGAAAAGAGCAATTGGCCCATTAAAAAATTCCAAAAAAAGAGTTCGACTTTCTTTATTCGGACTTTTGAAACGTTTCAAAACTTCACTTTTGTTGAGAACTAAAACAGCACAAAATGAAATTTTACGCAAAGCTTCTAGCATTTCTTTTCACGACAATCACTTTTAGTCAAAAAACAGATTCTAAGTTAAAAGGAATCGATAAAGGTATCACAAACCTTATGCAGCAGTATGATGCTATAGGACTTTCGATTGCGGTGGTACATGATGGTGAGATTATTTATTCAAAAGGTTTTGGCTATCGAGATATTGAAAATAAGTTGCCTGTAACAGAAAACACCGTATTTCATATAGCTTCAATGACCAAGGCTTTTACAGGTTCTCTTTTGGGAATTTTAGAGTCCGAAAATAAGTTGTCCCTAAAAGACAAGCCTGCATTGCATGTGCCCAACTTTCAATTTTACAATGATAAGATGAACAATTTGATAACTCTTGAAGATTTATTGAGTCATAAAAGTGGATTAGGGAATCATGGTGCCTCTATGGTAATGTTTCCTGATTCAAGTAAACTACGAACGGTTCAACGATTAAAGTTTTTAAAACCAGAAACTGAAGTGAAAAACAGTTGGGAGTATAGTAATATGGGTTATACGCTTGCCGGTACAGTTGTTGAGCAAGTAACTCGTAAAAATTGGGAGACCAATATTATAGAGCGAATCTTTAGACCTTTAAAAATGAATTCTTCATTTACTACTTTGAAAGCAATGAAGGAAACAAATAATTATGCCACTGGCTATGCTATGCATAAAGGAGAGGTGGTCAAAGTACCCTATGAAAATTACTACTCGTACACGCCTGCAGGCGCCATTAAAAGTACGGTAAGAGACTTGTCGAATTGGATGTCTGTTTGGTTGAATAGGGGGAGATTTGAGGGGAATCAAGTTATCCCTGAAAATTATATTTACGAGGCTTCACGACCTCAAAACCTGAAATACAATGAGGAGTATTCAGAGGATTCATTTTTATTTACCGAAGGTTTTGGTTGGCGCATGCGTTCTTGGAATGGTCATTACCGATTACGCCATGGAGGTAATACCAATGGGTTTAGCACAGTTATGGAATTGTTTCCTTTTAGAAAGACTGGTGTCGTTGTTTTGTGCAATAAAAGCAATACAACACTTCCCTACATCATATCTGATTATATTTCAAGAAAACTTCTCGACTTGTCTCCGGAAAAGGAATATCCTGTTCTAGTAAATGATATGTATAAGGGTGATGTAGAAGATAAGCCCTTAAACAAGGACAAAATGCCAACCCATGAGCAAAAGGATTTTTTAGGCAATTATGATGCAAAAGGGTACGGTAGAATCAAAATTATAAACGAAGGAAATGGTTTGTTTGCCCAATTGCCAACATTCAAATTTAAATTAGAACATATTGCTTATAACAACTTTTATTTAAAGGGACTATCTGACTTTAGGGAGTCTTTTAATCCTGAATTCACTGTGAAATTTGTTCATGACTCCAAAGGCAATGTTGAAGCACTAGAATTATTGGCTCAAAAGGAGCCGATACAATTTAAAAAACTTTCAAATGAACATTAGGATGTTGATTTTATCTTTAGCCTTAATAACTCATGATTTTCGTAATACTCTAATTTCGATGAATAGTATTGCCATTATCCCAAGACTATACGCCACCAAATCCTGAATACTAAAGCTATTACCGAAAACCAGATTCGCCCACATATTGCCTTTAAGCCCTAACATTTCTAGGAAATTGGTTAACTGCAAAAACTCAATGGTGAATGCCATAACTAGGGTCATTAAAGCAATTAGTACTGAATTTGCCTTTACAAAACTTTTAAAGAAACAGTAGAGTAATATAACCACTAAAAAGTCTCCGAAAGTATGACGGATGAATCCACTTTTTAAATAATAGGCGATTGCTGCTTCGGTTAAGAAGAGCAGGATGAAGAATAGGAAATAGATTTTGTTGAATGTTAGTTTCATGATCTTGTAACAATTTTAATTTAAAAGATTTTTTAGGGTTCCCCTCCTTGAAAAAGGAGGGGAACCTTTCTTCTCTATTTTCTATCCTCTTTTTTCTACCATTTGACTCTCACGCAAACTCAAAACCGACTGTAACACCGAAAACAAAATCCATAGGAAACCTCCGAAGGCGAAAGTGATGAGCCATACTTTGGGTTCTTTCAAACTATATGCGATTTGATAGAATAAGGTTGCTGGTTTGGTAGTGATATCCCAAGAATTGAAACGTAGAAAACGTCCTAAGTAGATGCCGTAGCCACTTAAGAGACAAACTTTGAATAGGGTGTATTTGGCAACCTGGTTTCCGTAGCGTTGACTAATTAAGGTAAACATATCCAGCATAGATAACAGTCCCAAAAGCAACCCGTTGAAGGCAAAAACGAAAACTAAAAAGAGGTCAAGCCAAACCAAACTGGAACGGTCGCTATGAAGATGAACTAAATCTGTTATGATATAGGGACTATTCGGAAGAAACAATAACCACGCAGCAAACCCTAAGAAACCAACAATTTTTAGAGAGCGGAGTTTTGAACTCATTTTAAAGAGCTGGGTAATGGCAAAAGGTATTCCCGCTAGGAAAAGATTCCAAACCAAAAAAAGATAAAAGGAACTATGAGTTATTTTCATCCGAAATAATAACAGGAGAAAGGCAAAGCCAACGGAAAGACTAAGATTAAAATAAAGATTGCTGTGATTCGAGAATTTCATATGGTTAAATTTCATATTGTCAAGGATTTATAAAATAGATATATAATAAAGCGATTGGAAAGTTCATGACTACAATAATTAGGGCCATTACATGCTCATGAATGTTCTTTAAGTTGGCCATAGTATTGATAAACAGAATAAATAGTATCACTAGCGTTATCGGAATGTATAGCACGAGAAATACAATGCCTATAGTAATTATCAGGTCATTTTCGGCCATCAAGGCAGTTAGCATAAGCAGGGTTCCGAAAAAGAGCCCTATGGTTGCCAAGCGTACGGCAATTCGATTCCATCGATGTTTAAATAGTGCTATCATTTGGTGTCGTTTTTTGCGATTTGATATAAGGTGTATTCTTGCCATGTTTTTTCAGATTGCGCTTGCACGAAGGTTTCGTACTTTTTTTCTATACGGTCTTTAGTTTTAATTTCCAATTTAGTTGCATTGGCTTTTGTATACTCGTAAAGCTGTTCGCTATTGCTTTGCCCTAACCAAATCAGATAATGTATATCAGGGTTTTCAATGGTATTAAGGTTATACCATGTGATGGTTTTATCCCAGGGAATGGCCGCACTGACAATTAGAAAGGCAAAGACCGTTGCGATATTGGTACGTACCAAATAGATGAAGTTCTTTACTTGAGCAACTTTTACATATGCTGTTACTAGTCCTATTAAAGTAAGTAGGAGATAGACAAAAACACCGATACGTTTGTAGGTTAGACCCAAAGTTTCTACATAGGTGTAGTTCTTATAAGCCGTAAAAGCGACTAGAATTACATTGAGGCCAATCCAAATATAGGTTAGTGATTTGATACGTTTGTTGCCCTGAAAGAAGTTGAGGTTTCCACGGAAGAAATACAAAATAAGTGCAATTGCACAGACGATTGAAAACATCAATGCATACACTCCCTGATGAACGGATTGAGATAATCCGGAATTGGAGATTTCTGTCTTCTGAAACAGATAGATAACATCTGTTGTTAGAAAGAAAAGTAGAAGCAGATTCAAGGCAATAAAAATCATACTTCCTAAGGTATGTTCACCTTCAAGTTTCTTCTTTTCACCGATAAGGACGATTTCGGTTGGTTTTTTTAGGTTGTTAGTCTGTGCCAAATCAAATGCTACCAATTCTTTTGCATCGAAAGGACGCAACAGGTGCAAGAAGATTATATATCCCAATAGGGTAAAAAACAACCACGGGAAGCTTATAAAATCTAGGTTAATCCTCTCAATTAGATTCCCAAAAACCGGATTTGCATTTCGATACAACATTCCAAAAATGAAGAGCAGTGCAAGTGCCGCTAGTCCACCTTTCAGGCGATTGAATAGTTTGGGAGAAATATCTTTCTTTTCCTTTTTCTCTTGACCCTGTTCATTTTCTTGCTTCTGCATATAGTTCGCTACAGAACCTATGATTAGGTTTATGCATCCTAAGAACCAGGTTAAATAAAGGGAGCTTTTTTGGGAAATTGATTTTCCCACGAAAACCATAAAAGTCATAAAGTGAACGAAAATGGTAAAGCCTGAGGGGTTGAGAAATACAAATACTGCGGTTCCTACATAAGCGAGCGCATAACCCCAAGAAATGGAATGTTGCTTTCGTAGAGTTGATACAAGTACCACCACTAAGATGGAAATTAAGAAGAGGTTTAAGCCGAAGCTTTTGCTATAAAATAGAATGCTAAAGGCTAGTGCTGACAAAATTGATTTGATATGAACGTTCATAATATTGCTATTTAAAATGAGAGTATGTTTTTTATTTGAACAACTGTAAGTACCAGAACAAAGCCGATGAGAAGACTTAAGTTGCGGTAGATATGATAGAGTTTTGAGTCTTTATTTTTTACAATTTTCATCTGTAGATGTATTAAGGTCAGGTGTAATTCGCTAGTAAGTCTTTTGAATAGTATTCAAAGTTGAAATGGCGAATTTCATAGTATTTCTAGATAAGCTCCCGATAAGGGAAGGTTAATGAGTAACAAGACTAGAGCCTTCAAATGTTCTGGATAATCTTTTATTCTTCGTAAAGTGTTCACCGCTAAAGGAAGCAGCATAATACTGTTCAGTACACCAATCACTATGGCAAGGAAATAGCCAATTCCTACAAAGCCTGTATTCGAATTATTTTTAAAAAGGAATAGGCATATAGCGCCAACAATGATGCTGGGTAGGGCTATCTGAACAGCTATGTAATTAATGGAATGTTTGAATTTATTTTTCATTGTTGTGGGATTTAATTGGGTTAAAAAGGACTGTAAAAGATTATATCGATATAGTAAAGTGTAATGGGAATATTTAGTAACAAAATGGTTATAGTACCGAGGTTCTCACAGTAATCCTTATGAAATCTAATGGCGTTCGTAATTAGAATCAATAGCATAATTATATTAGCAATTAATGCTAAGCCAGTGTAGTATAATCCGATTACAAGTAGTGAGTCTGCTGATATTGATTGGGATAATAATAGAAGTATTGTACCGATAACAAAACTGGATATAGCTAGGATGACAGCACTATAATTAATGGAATGTTTAAATCGATTTTTCATTTTAGTAGGGTTTATTGAATTAAAAAAGTGTCTTTAATACGTTCAAGCGGTTGATCTAAAAGCTTTTTGAAGTTTAGTTGGTGAAAAGGCAGAGAAGCTTTCCCAAGTCTATATTTTGAACGGAACATTTTGAAATAATCAGGAAAGAGTAGACCACCTAAAAAGATGACGGAAAAGAGATAAGCGCTTCGTTTTCCATTCCCAAGTAAGTAGAATTGCATGCTGATTTCTTCGGGAACCGTAATTCCGGTTCTGGTCAATACATGAAAGACATCATGACTCTCGAGTTTGTCCTGTAGGTCAAAATTGTTGCTGAGCAGAAAGTAACCCATTTGGTAGCCTAAAGTGCCTTTGGGGTATTGCAGGAGGTCTTCAATACCCAAATCCCAGGCTTTGTTCTTTTTGAAGGACTGGTAGGGAATCAAACTCCACTCGTATAATTTTTCTAAGATTAGTGCTCTCATATTATTTTGCTTTACGCTTTACGCAAATCGCTTTTTTATTGTTGTAACCTTTAAAGTACTTTGAAATTCAAAGTAAAAAGATAAAAAAATATAGTCTTATTTTCCAATTAACTTTTCAAGGGCGTCAATATGCTTTTTGAACTGCAACTTACCAAGTTTGGTTGCTGAATATCGTGTATTTGGTTTTCTGCCTATGAATTGTTTTTCCACTAAAATGTATTCCTCTTTTTCCAAGGCTTTGGTGTGGCTGGCTAAATTTCCATCAGTAGCACCCAATAACTCCTTCAGCATTTTAAAATCCGCATAATCGTTGACCATCAGAATGGACATGATACCCAACCGAATACGATGGTCAAATGCTTTGTTTATATTATCTATTAGGCTCATCTTTTTTGTTTGTTGTTAATGCAAAAAAAATACTTTGTACTATTCCTATAATCCAATAAGTAGGAAACCTTAAAAAGACATAAGCTACTTCGAAACTGTCCATCCATCCCCCATTCGATTTTACAATCTGTAATTCAATCATCATGGAAATAAATGGCAATACTAAACCAAAGAGGATGACTCCAATCCAACAGCCTAAGTTCCCATTTACTTTTCCATAATTCTTAATATTAAAGAATAATAGAAACCCTAAGATCGTAAGATCAAAATAACCAAATAGCTTTAAAAAAGTGTCAAAGCTTTCCAATTATTTTCGATCATATTTAAAATGCATTAATGCTCCATAAACGATATGGCATAAGCCGAAACCAAGCGCCCAAAAGTACAATCCATATCCTATAAATTGCGTTGAAATTAATCCTATGATTATAAATGCCAATCCCATATAACGGATATCACGCATGGTATACTTACTGGCATTGATGCAAGCGAGTCCGTAAAATAGTAAGGTAGCTGGTGCTACAAGACCAGCAATTCCATACTGGATCAAAACCAGACAAAAAGCCCCACCGGTGAGTAGTGGAAGCAGGAAGTTCAATACTAGGCGTCTGCTGGATACATCCCACATTTTTTCACCACTTTTCTTCGCTTTTTTAACGGTCAGAATTATTCCGGTAACTACAGCGAGCACAATTACAGAGACGGCTATTACAGTCAAGTCTTGTATCAGGTCATTTCCCCAAAGAGAAGAACTTCGTCCGGATAGTCCTGCGTAATTGGCACTGGAAAGTTCTTTTAGCCGCAAATAGGCAAAGCCTGCTCCAATTAGGGCGTAACAACCCGCAAGAATACCTGATATGCCACTTAAGGAGATAAACCGTGACGAGCGGCTCATCATATTTTTGATTTCTGATATGTCGTCTAAGTATTTATTTGAGTCCATTTTAAAGTACTTTGAAATTCAAAGTTAAAATAAATATTTCAAAGTAGAACAAGGTTGGGCTAAAAAAGTATCAATTCTACTTTTCAACCGGAATTTTCCACGAAACAACGGGAGATTCTTTCGGTGCCGTAAAAGCACCAATAGCTTTTAACTTTAAATCGATGCTTTCTTTTTCTTCTAAAGTCTTGATGCGAAGTGTATAGGAACCCATAGCCGGAATCTCGAAAACCGGCGAACTGCTGTAAAAACCATAGTCCATTGCATTTTCAAACAATAACGGACTGCTAGAAATGTTATTTAATTGTACTTCCAGTACCTGCGTTTTTGGAATATACTTAGCAGCAGTCACCGTAATACTTGACTGTATTAAAGGGGTGAGAAACTCCGATTTCCCTACTAAAAGAGAATTGTAAACTGCAACTGTTCTTCCAGCAAATAAAGCCTCCTGCATACTTTCTAAGGTCCTTTCCTTGGCGAAAACTAAGGTTATGGGTCTATCATTTCCTTTTTCGGTATAATCCCAATCTATGAGTCCGTGAATATCACTGGTACCCATTATAGTAAGGTTTTGGTCTAGAGCAAGCGCCAGGGATTCTTCATTATAGTCCACGGAATTGATTACCTCGATTCCATGTAACTCTCCCTTTTCGATACGTTCTTTTTGAAAGTCACTGAGAATGGGATTGCCCTGAGGGTTTTGTGCATGCCAAGCAGGATGGTTCCAGAAAACAAATGCATTTTGTTTTTTAGCCTCCGAAAATGCTTTTTCACCTTTATCCTGTAACAAGGGATTTGCATCTTCAATGAAGACTGCATTGCTATGTCCCATAGGAGCTGAACGCGTAATTTCAGAACCATGAACTATAAGCAAGTCATGTTCTTTGGCTTCCGCAAGTGCTAAGTCATAAGATCGGTTGCGATTTGGGTGAGGGATATCATCTAAATGTGGTTGGTATTCTAAATGTTCAGTTAGGGAAATAGCGTCCAAATTTTCCCGTAAGGCTTCTTGAACACGAATAGTTGGCCAGACATTTCCATCTGAAAAAACAGTATGTATGTGTAAATCTGTTTTTAGACTTACATAACCCTCGATATTAGGGTAGGTAAGGGCGTGTTCGCTTTGGTGCGTGTGCTGGGCATTCATGTTATTTACAAAGCAAATCAGCACGATTAGAAAGGTCAGTTTTTTCATTGGAATAGGTTTGTTTATAATAGGTAATGTTCTCCTCTTTGAAATTACAAAATCCCATTATCATTTAATCAAAAAAATATAAATCATTCTGAAATGCCTATTTATATGAGTTCTTTTTTATTTCAAACAACGGCCGGTTTAGCTGTAAAACTCAAAATATTGTTCAAAATAGTATATGAAACCTAGATAGTTAGCGTTATTTCAAAGCAGCCGTCCTAAAATTTTTGAAATGAATTTTAAAAAAACCAGCCTTCTACTAAGCTTGACTCTTTGTCTTATTTGTAATATAAATAGTTTTGGTCAGGCCGAAGCGGATTCTATACCTCAAGAGTTGCCGCCTGAACTCCTTTTTGCGAAATCACAACAACGTAACTATAGAATTTCTCCTAATGGAAAATTATTCTTGGAAATTCTCAAGAATAGCTTTGAATATGAAATAGTTGTCATAGACATAGATGGCTATAAACTAAAACATAAATTCAAAGTAGGTTCTGGATCACTTGATGAAGTTAATTGGCTGACGAATAAAAGATTGATTTATGAAAAGCGCGGAAGAATTTATGCCATTGATATCGATGGTGAAAACAAAGCGGAACTGGTCGGTAATATAACAGGAAAGCCCACAAAAGATCTTTACAAACGGTTTCGTAATTATAGATACAATTCTGTATTATCATTACAAAAGGAGGTTGAAGACGCCATACTGATTCAATCATTTGATGCAAAGGGATATGCATATGTGCATAGTGTGAACGTTTTTACAGGGGAAAAGGAGCTGGTGAAAGATGGAAAAAAGGATAAAATGAATATGTGGATTCTTGATCGAAATGACAATGTAATTCTAAGTGCTCGTGTAAAGGATCAAGAACTTCAATTTTACGAGCAAGGAACTGATGATGAATGGATACCGCTTGAGATTAAAATAGATGGAAATTTATATCCCTTAAAAATCGAAGGCTCATCTTTTCTTGACCAAAACTTGGTGTTGGTAGAAACGGATTATGACTCGGAAATTATTTATTTGGCTGAAAATATTACAGTTGATAAAAGACGGTTGATCAAATATAATTTTAAGGAAAAAAAGATTGTTGAAGAAGTTCTTTCTGATACTAATTGTGATGTTGCAAACCCAGAAGCTGATGATTTAACCTTGTTATTCGATGAAAATTTAAAAAACCTTGGGGGAGTGCGATATGAAGGTATTCTGCCTGAATTCAGGGCTTTAAATCAAAATTACGTGAAATTGAGAGCCGCCTTGAGAACAAAATTTGGAAGTTATGTCAATGACATAGTAGATGTTGATGCATCTGGTAATAGGTTTGTCATCAATCAATGGAGCGATACGTATTCAGGTAATATTGGTATCTATGACTTAGCGAGTAAAAGCTATTCGGTTATGTTTTCATTTAACGAAGAACTTGACAAATTCAAGCTTTCAAAAACGAGGGCCGTATCATTTAAAAGTCGTGATGGTCATCCATTATCCGGATATTTTAATGCGCCTGAGGCGTATCAAAAAGATAACAAAACACCATTGATTGTAATTCCGCATGGCGGACCATGGGCCAGGGATTATTGGGAACTCGATGGTTTTTCGCAATATTTTGCCTCAAAAGGTTATGCCGTATTGAGGGTCAATTTTAGGGGCTCTGATGGTTTTGGTAAAAGCCATATTTTGGCTGGAGTTCAATCAATGAATACCACTATGATAGACGATATTGTAGATGCTACAAGATATACTGCGAAAACATTTCAACTTGATGATAAAATGATTTTTATCTTTGGGCATAGTTACGGAGGTTACGCCACCTATCTTTCACTGGCTAGGTACTCCTCCCTTTTCAAAGCCGGGGTCGCATTAGCTGCCCCAACGGATATTAAGAAATGGATGAAAGGTCAGAAAGCCGACGGAAGAAAATTTTCATATGATTACTGGACCACTGCCCTAGGTAATCGCAAGGCTAGTTACTATGAAGAGATTTCGCCTGTTAGCTATGTAAGTTTGATTAACTCTCCTCTTCTTGTTTTTCATGGCAGGTATGATAAAATTGTTCCTGCCGAACAAGCCGAGGACATGGAGGCCACATTTTTGAATCAAAAGAAAGGGAATGCAACTTTTCGTTATCTAAAATTTCAAGGACATAGTTTTAGAGATAGCAATACCTTAGGATATGTTCTTGATCAATCGCGTAAATTTTTTGATAGAGTTCAGAAAGAGGAAAAGAGTATAAATTGAATCCGGCCGAGAATTACATTTTAAATCAACATGAACCTTTTAGGAGTATATTGTTGCATTTGCAATCGGTTATCGAACTTACCGTTACTGATGTTGATCTGAAATATAAATACCGGATTCCTTTCTATTATATCAATGGGAAGCCATTTTGTTACATGAACCAAAGCAAAGATTATGTGGATCTAGGCTTTTGGAGTGCGGCGCATTTGACGAAACATGTAGAACTCATGGTCACTGAAAAACGTAAAATGATGAAGTCCCTTCGTTATAAATCCTTGGAAGAAATCAATGATACTATTCTGATTGAAGTCCTTCAAGATGCATATTCGGTTAGAAACAAGAAGTTTTACAAATAACAACTATTCAATCCACCCATTATCCTTATAAATCTGAATATATTGATTGCTTAACTCGTCTGAGTCTTGATACTTTATTCTTAAACCTTTGAGTTTTTGTTTTAATTCATTTACGACCTGCGCATAATTTGGGTCAGCATAAACGTTATTCACTTCATTTGGGTCATTTTCGCGATCGTACAGTTCCCATTCATCTACATCATAATAAAAATGCATGAGCTTAAATTCTTTGGTAGCAATACCATAGTGTCGTTTTACTGCATGTTCAGCAGGATACTCGTAATAATGATAGTAGACTGCATCTCGATCCCATTTTTCTCTTTCGTTTTTTAGCAAGGGGACTAGACTTTCACCTTGCATATCTTCAGGAGGAATGATACCTGCAACTTCCAAAAAGGTTTGCGCAAAATCAAGATTTTGAACCATTTCATCTTCAGTAGTTCCGGGTGTGATCACATTGGGCCACTTAATCAACAATGGGGTTTTGAACGATTCTTCATACATAAAACGTTTGTCGAACCAACCATGCTCCCCTAAATAGAAACCCTGATCCGAGGTGTATACTACAATGGTGTTTTCACTCAATTTTTCTTCATCTAGGTAATCTAATAACCGACCGACGTTTTCATCTACCCCAGCGATAGTTCCCAGATAATCTTGCAGATATCTTTGGTATTTCCATACCGTTAGAGTAGAGTCGCTGAAAGAGGGGTAATTTGTTTTGAATTCTTTAGCAATAGGATCATACACTTTATCCCATCTGGCTTTTTGAGTTTCATTTAGGGTATTCACACCACCTGCACCCAAATGTTCTTTAATACCAAGGTCATCAAGAATAGACTTAGGCACTTTCAGGTCGTATTGCAAAAGCATATGCTTGAAAATGGCCATTTCCGCTGTTCTTGATGCTTCCCCTCTTGAAGCATAATCGTCGAATAAAGTTTCAGGTAGGGGATACGTCTTTTTGGTAAATTGTTTATAATGTCTTTCGGCAGGCATCCACATTCGGTGTGGCGCTTTGTGCAAATACATCAATAAAAAGGGTTTAGTGGTATCGCGACGCTTTTCCATCCAATCGAGCGTTAGATCGGTAATGATATCGGTTACGTAGCCGGTAATCGTTGTGTCTCCCTCTGAGGTTAAGAATTTTGGGTTGTAATAATCGCCCTGCCCAGGTAAAATTTTAAACTCGTTAAATCCTTTGGGATTGTTTCCGAAATGCAGTTTCCCAAACATTGCCGTTTCATAACCTGCTTTTTTAAGCAATTGTGGAAAAGTAACATTTGTAGTATCAAAAGGGGAGCGATTATCGATTTTTCCGTTGATGTGTGAATGCTTTCCCGTAAGTATTACAGCTCTCGAAGGTGCACATATCGAGTTGGTAACCGAGGCGTTGGTAAACAACATTCCTTCCTTGGCAATTCTATCGATATGCGGTGTTTTTATCAATTCGTCATCATATGCACTTATGGCCTTATACGCATGGTCATCAGACATGATGAAGACGATATTTGGTCGTTTTGAGGATTTCTTTTCAGAGTTTGGTTGACAGGAAAAGAAAATCGCTATTAAGGCAATAAAAAGAAAGATGACTTTGAACTTCATGGCAAACTCCATTTGGTTGAAATTCCAAAGTACGAAAAAGATGTTTAGGAGATTGGTGAATTCACTTCAATCCGATTACGGTCTTTCGCAACGCCAACAAATTGGTCAGTAATTTCTCTAAATGGTCCAAATGTAACATGTTAGCACCATCACTTTTGGCAATGCTTGGGTCAAAATGTGTTTCCATGAAGAGTCCATCAACACCTGTTGCGATTCCCGCTCTTGATATTGTTTCTATCATATCAGGTCTTCCTCCGGTTACTCCTGAAGATTGGTTGGGTTGTTGCAGGGAATGGGTAACGTCCAATACAACCGGGGCATATTGTTTCATAGTCGGAATACCTCGAAAATCAACCACCATATCTTGATATCCGAACATGGTACCGCGGTCGGTAATCATCACTTGTTCGTTTCCTGAATCAGTAACCTTTCTCACTGCATGCTGCATGCTCTCAGGACTCATAAATTGACCTTTTTTAAGGTTAACTACTTTTCTCGTTTTTGCTGCTGCAACTACCAAATCCGTTTGACGGACTAAAAATGCTGGAATTTGAAGGACATCAACATACTCCGCTGCCTTTGAAGCATCCGATACTTCGTGAATATCAGTAACTGTTGGAACTTCAAAAGTCTCAGATACTTTTCTTAGGATTTTCAAGGCTTTTTCATCACCAATTCCCGTAAAAGAATCCACACGACTTCGGTTTGCTTTTTTAAAACTTCCCTTAAAAACATATGGAATTTCAAGTTTATCCGTAATAGAAACTATCTTCTCAGCAATACGTAAGGCCATATCTTCACCTTCAATGGCACATGGTCCTGACAGGAGAAAAAAGTTGTTACTTTCGGTATGTTTTAGCTGAGGAATTAGGTTGAGGTCCATTTCATAAAATTTACACAAAGATACTCAATAACTCTAGTAACCTTTTTAGATTTAAGAAATCAAAATACTTCTTGTTATGAAAATATGGGCACTTAGCTTAATCTTTTGTATCGCTTTAGTTTTTCAAGTTAAGGCGCAAAGAGTTATCGAAACAAATTCTGGAAAGACGTTCGCTCTTGTAAATCTTGAAAGACATCAGTTCAAGTTCAATTTACTTAGTCCAGGATTTGACTATGAACTTGGTATCTTCAAAAATGTCACCGCCTCTGGGGGTCTGGTTCTAGGTTTTGCTACCTATGAAGAAGGATATGCCCTAGGTTTGACGCTGCACACGCGAGTACGGTATTACCACAACTTTGGTAGAAGAATGCAAAAAAATAAAAACGTTTCGGGCAATTCAGGAAATTATATGGCGGTAGCGAGAAGTATATTTTTTTCGCCACTTCGAGTGGCCACGAATATAGATGGTCCAGATGATTTTAATCTGGGTTTTTATGGTCTTACCTATGGTGTACAACGCACTTATGAAAACGGATTCAACTTCAACGCCGAACTAGGAGCGGGTTACTATCTTGGGGATGGGGTGCCAGATGGATACGGACCTTTGTTCAATTTCACTTTTGGCTGGGTCGCTACCAAGCGTAAGTCTCGCAAGCCGACTTTTCAATGATTTAACTGACAATTCAATTCAAAAAATAACCTCACTTTAAAGTAAACTACTGAGAAACGCTGGTGTGTGGGTAAATAGATTATTTCCATACAAAAGAATCTTTTTGGCGCAGTCTTTGCGGCTGTAGAAAAATTCAATTTAATAGAAACCAACCATGAAAAAATTTACGATACTATTTTATCTTCTAAGTCTTTCTTTTGCGAATTCACAGTCCGACAAAAACGTAGAAGAAAATCAAGTGCAGATAGGTCTGCCCATGCCAGCGGTTTTATATGAAAAGGGAATCGGCAAAAACGCCACATTAAGTCTTGAAGCACTTACCGGACTCCAAATTAGAGGCTGTTCAGGTTGTGAAACCCAATTTGGAGTGCATCCTATCCTGAGAGGGCAATATCGATATTACTATAATATGGAAAGGAGAATTAGAAAAGGGAAAAATATCACCGGGAATAGCGGAAACTATGTTGGTGGCCTTTTAGTTTACCAAAGTGGTGCCCCACTTATTGGTGATATTCAAAATTCAGATATTCTTGGTGGTGGTCCGGTTTATGGGATTCAGCGGACCTATAAAAGAGGATTTTTCTATAGACTTGAAGGCGGAGTTGCATACTTAGAAGATGATTTCAATAAGGGGATCGGATTGATTTTGGCCGCTAGAATCGGTTGGGTTCTTCGCAAACGACGTTAAAATAACTCCCTCAAAATCAACTATATAAAAATAACATAAGTTTGGCTTCGCAAGTCGAAAATAGCAGTATCTTTGCAGGCTGAAAATAGTAGGTGCTTACTATTTTAAATAAAAAGTTATGTCGACAACAAAAAATATTGCCATTATAGCGCACGTTGACCACGGTAAAACGACCTTGGTTGATAAAATCATGTATCACTGTCAACTGTTCCGCGACAATGAAAACACCGGTGATTTGATTTTAGATAACAACGACCTTGAACGTGAAAGAGGCATTACAATTACCTCTAAAAACGTTTCTGTGGTCTACAAGGACATTAAAATAAACATAATTGATACTCCAGGTCACGCCGATTTCGGCGGTGAAGTGGAGCGTGTATTGAACATGGCTGATGGAGTTTTGTTGTTGGTAGATGCCTTTGAAGGTCCAATGCCACAAACACGTTTTGTTCTGCAAAAAGCTATTGATTTAGGATTGAAACCTTGTGTAGTTATCAATAAGGTTGATAAAGAAAATTGTACACCAGAAGAAGTTCATGAAAAGGTTTTTGACCTCATGTTCGAGCTAGGTGCAGAGGAATGGCAGTTAGATTTTCCTGTAGTTTATGGTTCAGCCAAGAACAACTGGATGAGTGACGATTGGCAAAATGAAACAGAGAATATCGAACCTTTGTTAGATATGGTTATTGAGCATATTCCAACTTTTGAACCAACAGAAGGGAATACCCAAATGCTAATTACTTCTCTGGATTTCTCATCTTTTACGGGAAGAATTGCAATCGGACGATTGACGAGAGGAAGTTTAAAAGAAGGACAGCAAATATCATTGGTGAAAAGAGATGGTAGTATTGTCAAGTCCAAAATCAAAGAGCTTTTCGTCTTTGAAGGTCTTGGTCGTAAAAAAGTAAAAGAAGTAGCAACAGGAGATATATGTGCTTTGGTTGGTGTGGAAGGTTTTGAAATCGGTGATACGGTAGCCGATTTAGAAAGTCCTGAAGGATTGAAAACAATCGCTATCGATGAGCCAACGATGAGCATGTTGTTTACGATTAATGATAGTCCGTTTTTTGGACAAGATGGTAAGTTTGTTACTTCACGTCATATCAAAGAACGTTTGGAACGTGAGCTGGAAAAGAACTTAGCACTTCGCGTAAATGAAACCGATAGTGCAGATAAATTCTTGGTCTTTGGTCGAGGGGTACTTCACCTTTCAGTTTTGATTGAAACGATGCGAAGAGAAGGTTATGAATTACAAATAGGTCAACCTCAGGTTATTATTAAAGAGATTGATGGCGTAAAATGTGAGCCGGTTGAAGCCTTAACTATTGATTTGCCAGAAGAAGTATCTGGTAGAGCGGTTGAAATGGTTTCTATCCGTAAAGGAGAAATGACTAGTATGGAAGCGAAAGGCGATCGAATGGTTTGTGAGTTTTTGATCCCCTCAAGAGGTATTATCGGTTTGCGTAATCAATTGTTGACTGCTACTGCTGGTGAAGCAATTATGGCCCACCGTTTCCTTGAGTATCAGCCAATGAAAGGAGATATTCCGCAAAGACAAAATGGTTCTTTGGTTTCGATGGAAAAAGGAAAAGCGATTCCGTACTCAATTGATAAACTTCAAGATCGTGGAAAGTTTTTTGTCGACCCAGGAGAAGATATTTATGAAGGACAGGTGATTGGCGAGAATTCTCGTGGTGATGATATGACCATCAATATTACAAAAACAAAAAAGCTTTCTAACGTTCGTTCTTCTGGAGCGGATGATAAGGCGAAGATTGTTCCAGCGATTAAGTTTTCTTTAGAAGAAGCTTTGGAATATATTCAGAAAGATGAGTATGTTGAGGTAACTCCGAAGCACTTGAGACTTCGCAAAATATACTTGACTGAAGTAGATAGAAAGCGAAATAAAATCGCTTAAAGATAAATTGACAACACTAAAAAATCCCCAAACTGAACTTCTGTTTGGGGATTTTTTTACAAGCTTTAGTTGTATAATGCTATTGCAAAGCAGCTGCCGCTGCTCCAATAATTCCGGCTTGATTTTTCAACTTTGCAGGCATCACTGGGGTGTCGATTTTTATACAATGTTTGTATTCATCAAAATCTTTCGACGCACCACCTCCTAAAATTATAAGGTCTGGCGCGATGATTAAGTCCACATATTCCAAAAACGTATTAAATCGCTTTCCCCATTTTTCATAAGTAAGCCCCTCGCGTTCTTTTGCCGAATCGGCGGCCCAAAGCTCTATTTTCTTGTATTTCTTATAGGGAATTTGACCCAACTCAAAATTCGGGATTAGCCGGCCATCAAGAAATGCACCACTGCCCAAACCTGTACCAATAGTTATCATAACTACTAAGCCCTTCTTACCCTTTCCTATTCCATAATTCATTGTTGCGAACCCAGCGGCGTCGGCGTCATTTACCACAGTCACAGGTAAACCCGTGGCCTCTCTAAAAAGTTCTTCAACATTTAGACCCAACCATTTTTTATGCAAGTTTCCAGGTGACTTGCAAACCCCATGTTTAATAACCGTAGGAAAACCAACACCAATAGGACCTTTATGGTCGAAGTGTTTTACAATTTCAGAAACTACACGGGCCATGTCTTTGGGTTTTCGACCTTCAGGGGTGGGTATCCTATGTTTTTTAGTTAACATTTCTCCCGTTACCGAGTCTACCAAAGCACCTTTGATGCCTGAGCCTCCTATGTCAATTCCTAGTACGTCCATTAGTGGGTAATATAGTTCGCGAACAAAAATAGCAAAAAACTTTGGCTAGTGATTGAAGAAATTTCTTTAGACCTCGGTGACTAATTTGAACTGTATAAACCGGTATTTCCCTTTTCAAGTAAGTGCATCAAGTCCGCTACAATTTCTGAATTTTCAGCAGCAATATTATTGGACTCATTTGAATCTAGGTCATGGTCGTACAGTTCTAAAACGGGTTCTTCATCCCTAAAATATTTTGTCAAACGATATTTCTCAGTCCGCATTGAGATACCATTTTTGAAATAACTATAGGCCACCTCATTTCCCTCAGAGGCGCTTTCCAAAACTTGAGCAAAGCTTTCTCCATCGATTTTATGATTAAAGGGAATACCTGAAATCTCCATCAAAGTAGGGTATATATCCACACTTTCGACAATGGTTTGAATCTCTTTGTTTTGATTCTTCAAATGTGGTGATTTGACGATTAATGTGCTTTTTAATGCATTTTCGAAAAGCGTATGTTTACCCCAGACGCGCTGATCGCCCAAATGCCAGCCATGATCTCCCCATACTACCACAATTGTGTTTTCTTCCAGTCCTAAGCGCTTTAACTCTTCAAGCACTTTTCCAACTTGAGTATCTATATAACTGATAGAAGCTAGATATCCATGGCGTAACTTTCGAGCATAATCATCAGTAACTGATTCGGACAAACTTGCTTTTTCCTCTCCTAGCGCATATTGATTGAATTCGCCACTTTCATGCAGACTTTTTGAATCTATATTTTCTGGAATTCTTGGATTTTCAGAAAGTGCAATACTATCTCTTTCATACAAATCCCAGTATTTTTTTGGCGCATTGAAGGGCAAATGAGGTTTGAAAAGGCCCAGCCCCATGAAAAAGGGTTGTTTCTTATTTTTAAGTTCTCTTAGTTTTGAAAGGGCAAGGTTGGTGCTCAATCCATCTGGGTAACCTTCATCATCCACTTCACCAGCTTCATAAGGTTTTACTTGTTTTTTTAGACTCTGTCTATTTTTTCCATTGGCATAAGCGAAGAAAGCATTCCAACCGGTTTCCCATTTTCCAGGGTTAAAAAGAAGTTCATCCCAACTATGTGGGAGTTCTCTTTTTTCTGATACTGATTCTTCATATCCGTAAAGAAATCCATCCGCAGAATGCGTAATTTTTCCAATTCCCACGGTATAATATCCGTTTCTTCGAAAGTGATGAATAAAACTCTCCGGAATTTCTCCTTCTTTTCGATTGGAAATCTCAAATTCAATCGCATCGTTTCTTAGGTGTTCTGGTTTTGATGGTCTAAGTCCTGTCATCAAAGCATATCTGGAAGCACCACAAGTCGGGACTTGTACATAATGATTTGTAAAAAGAGATCCGTCGTTGGCAAGGACATCCAAATTTGGGGATTTCGCTTGGCTTCCGTATACGCCTAATTCATTCCTTAAATCATCAATAGCGATAAATAAGATATTGGGAGGTATTTTTTTGGGTTCCTGGTTCTCGCATCCGAATAAAACTACACACAGAAAGTACAATAATGTAAGTTGTCTTATTTTCTTCAATGTTCAAGAATTTGCTGAAAGATAGCTCTACAATCCTGAAGATAATAAATCCCTCTTAAACTAATTTTACTTTGTTTATTATTGGGAAGTATCTGTTTTGCTAAATAAACTTTTGATATTCTCCATTGCTTCTCCTTTTATGAACCAAGAAATCCCAAAGGGAACTACGGCTAAAGTTTCCAGAAAGAAAACATCATAAGGAGTAATTTGAAAGTCTTCATTAAAAAAATCGATGATTACTAATACGACTAAAAGGCCTATAGCAATCCAAACCAAGTTTCCACACCATTTGTAGAATCTATTTTTAGAGGTCTGCTCACCTCTAGTGAACTTGTACTTAGACATCCAACCCATAGTAAAGATAAAAATGCCTGCAAATATTAAATGGATTGTATTCTTGAGCCCATCAATATGGCCTAATAAGGGGTATTCCCCACTGGCGCATATTTCATCAATAACGGGACTACTACTTTCCAAACAGTAGGTAGGAACAAAGACAACAATCAGCGCCGATATTCCACCAATATTCGTGAGTAAATCATCACTTATTTTTTCCGTCTTTGAGTCAATTTTATAGCCTTTATAAGAAAGTAGAAATAATCCGAAGGAGGCAAGAATGATGACAAAAATCAAGGATGATAGAGGTTGATAGTAATAATGGCTCATTGAGGATAATAGCATACCCTCAGAAAGCGGTAACAAAACAGGAAGGGCTAACCCCAAGGTGCCGATGAGTTTTCGAATGCGATAATCAGATTGTTGAATGGGTTGCGAAGGCATACTCAAAGCTAGTAAATATTGCAGGGATTTATACTTGAAATGTGCAGATTACTAGTTTTGTTATGTGTATGGTAGTTTTAGATTATTACCGCTGCCGTACCTACCACAGAAACCATTGTATACATACTGCCCGATACGGATTCGACATCCACACTTATACCAATGATAGCATTTGCATTTAATCGTTCAGCGTTATCCTTTAGTTTTTGAAAAGCTTCTTCTTTGGCTTCTTCAAGTCCTTTTTCATAAGCTTCGTAATACTTTTTTTGTTTAAACATATCTTTGAAACTCATTTTAGTCATTTCGTAGGTGACATAAGTAGTTCCAGTAACAATACCTAAATATTTTGACACGGATTTTCCTTCGATGGTATTGGTAGTTGTAAGTATCATAAAATGCCTTTGTTTATTGAATTTGTTATGAAAAAACCTAAACCGCTCGTTGTATTACCTCAAAAACCTTATTCCCATCGCACTTTAATGTTTTCGAAGGATATTTTAATATAAGCGCGTAATCATGAGTCGCCATCAATATGGTGCGTCCTGCCTTATTAATATCCTGCAGAACTTTCATCACCTCTACGCTGGTTTGGGGATCGAGGTTTCCGGTAGGTTCATCGGCGATTATTAATTCTGGGTCGTTCAGAAGAGCTCTGGCAATTGCAATTCGCTGTTGCTCACCACCTGAAAGTTCATGGGGGAATTTAAAGCCCTTGGTTTTCATGCCTACTTTCTCCAGAACCTCAAGAATTTGTTGGTCCATTTTGGCTGGATCTTTCCAGCCTGTAGCTTTTAAAACAAAACGCATGTTTTTATTAATAGTACGGTCAGGCAGTAGCTTAAAATCTTGAAAAACAATCCCTAATTTTCTTCGTAGGAACGGAATGTCCTTTTCACGAAGGGTTTTCAAATCAAAGTCAACAATTTTTCCTTCCCCCTGTCTTAGGGGCAAATCCCCATAAAGGGTTTTCATGAAACTACTTTTTCCACTACCAGTCTTTCCGATTAAGTAAACAAATTCCCCTTTGTTGACCTCGAGGCTGACATCATTTAGAATCAGACTTTCCTTTTGAAAAATAGAAACATTTTTCAATTCTAGAACAGTTTCAGGTACTTTTTCGGTTGTTTCCTCGGGTGTCATCATCTGCAGGTATTGTTGATATAAAAGTAATAAGTTCAAATGGATAACGAATTACCGCTGGTCGAAATCTTTTTAATTTTGGTGTTAGATTAGTTTGACCAACCAAAGAACAAACAACCCAACCAAAATACTTTGGCGCAATAATTGCCGTTATCTAGAATAGTAAATAGTTAGAACACTATGTTTAAAAAGTCAATCACTTTAATCCCGCTTTTTCTAGGGATGGTTTTTTTAGGAATTTCCCAAGAGACCAAAATCTATACCCACGAAGACAAAGATTACCAAGATGCGCTTGCTCTCTATAATAATGAGCAATACCAAGCCGCACAGACCATTTTTGCGAAAGTCAAAAACACTTCTGATAATTTAGAGACCAAAGCTAATAGCGCCTACTATGAAGCGAATGCTGCGGTACGTCTGAATCAATTGGGAGCGGATAATTTGATGGAAGATTTCGTTGAGAAGTATCCAACTTCCACCAAAAGGAATTCCGCTTTTGCAGATGTCGCGGAATACTATTTTGAAACCGGAAAATATCCATATGCCTTAAAATGGTATAATAAAGTTGACCAAGGAGCACTATCTCGTGGTGAGATGGATAAGTTCAATTTCAACTATGGTTATTCTCTTTTTGCATCTAAAAAAACAAAAGAGGCGGAGCGGTATTTGAACAAAGTAACTGATTCTCCCGTTTATGCCAGTCAAGCCAAATATTACTTGGGGTATATCTCGTACCAAGAAGACGATTATGAGGAGGCAAACGAGCGTTTTGATGAGATTACCGACCCTGAGATTTTAGAGGAGAAAATGAGTTATTACCAAGCGGATATGAATTTCAAGCTTGGAAAATTTGATGAAGCAATTGCCTTGGCCAAGAAGCAAATGGCAAAAGGTGACCGCAAGGAAAAATCGGAATTGAGCAAGATTATCGGGGAGAGTTACTTCAATTTAAAACAGTATGATAATGCGATTCCGTATTTGGAGGATTACCAAGGAAAACGTGGTAAATGGAACAACACTGATTATTACTTGTTGGGATATAGCTACTATAAACAAGGCGATTTTGCCAATGCCATTCAGCAATTCAATAAAATTATTGGCGGAACAAATAGTGTTTCCCAAAATGCCTATTACCACTTGGCGGAATGCTATTTGAAATTGGATAAGAAACAGGAAGCCTTAAACGCCTTCCGAAATGCCTCTCAAATGGATTTCTCTGCGGAGATACAGAAAGATGCTTATTTGAACTACGCGCGATTGAGTTATGAAATCGGGAATCCTTATGAACCGGTTCCACAGGTAATTTCCTCCTATATAGAACAATATCCGAATGACAAGAATGTCAGCCAGATGAAGGAACTTTTGGTGGATTCTTATATCACTTCCAAGAATTTCAAAGGAGCGATGGAGCTGCTTGAAAACAACCGTGATTTTGCTAGTAAGACCACTTATCAAAAAGTGGCCTTCTATCTAGGTGTCGAGCAATTTATAGAAACCGATTATGCCGGAGCTTCCGAGAGTTTTGGTAAATCCTTAGGAAGTGCCGAAGATGCCCTGTTCAAAGCGAGAGCAAGTTATTGGAAAGGAGAATCAGAATATCTATTGAATCGTTTTGATTCGGCTTTGAGCAATTTTATGGAATTCCAACAAAATCCTTCAGCAAGATCTACGGATGAATACAAAGACCTTGAGTACAGTTTAGCCTATACTCATTTCAAACTACGAAATTACCCCAGTGCAATAACTTATTTTACCAATTTTACCAGTTCAGGAACAAACGACACACAGAAACTAAACGACGGGTATTTACGATTAGGGGACAGTTACTTTGTTACCAGTAAGTATTGGCCGGCAATTGAAACCTACAATAAATCCTTAGCGCTTTCCGGACCTGAAAAAGACTATGCTGCTTTTCAGAAGGCTTTGAGTTACGGCTTTGTGGGAAGGAATGCTTCCAAAATTGAAGGGCTGGAAAGTTTTGTTTCTAGCTATCCTCAATCCACTTTAAAGGATGATGCCCTTTTCGAATTAGCGAATACCTACATAACAGGTGGTCAAGAAAACAAGGGATTGCAAACCTATGATAAACTTATCAGCGGATACATAGGAAGTTCTTTGGTGCCCCAAGCCATCATGCGACAAGGTTTGGTGCACTATAACGGCAGTAGAAACGAAGCAGCTTTGGCAAAATTCAAAACTGTTGTTCGCGATTACCCAAAAACTCAGGAGGCGATTCAAGCCGTTGCAACAGCCAAATTGGTATATGTTGATATGGGCAGAGTTGACGAATATGCCGCTTGGGTTGGGGATTTGGATTTCGTTGAGGTAACGGATACTGAATTGGACAATGCCACTTTTGAATCTGCGGACAAACAAAATTTAGAAGGAAAAACGGATGCGGCAATTCGTGGGTATGAAAGTTATATTCGACAATTCCCGAACGGACTGCATGCGACCAAGGCTAATTTCAATTTGGCACAATTGTATTTTGGGAAAGGGCAGAAAGACAAGGCGCTTCCTTACTATAAATACGTTGCTGACCAAGGTGCCAGTGAATATGCAGAGCAAGCTTTAACTCGTGTATGCGAAGTTTATATTGGGGATAAAAATTATGCAAACGCACTTCCGTATTTAGAACGCTTGGAAAATCAAGCCGATATTCAGCAAAATAGAACCTTTGCCCAGTCCAATTTGATGAAAGGCTATTATGAACAGAAGAATTATGAAAGAACGATCGCCTATGCTGAAAAGGTTCTGCGAACTCCTTCTATAGATAATCGCATTAAAAGTGATGCTCAAATTTTCATTGCACGTTCGGCAATTAAAACAGACGATGAATCCAGAGCAAAAGAAGCCTATGCTGAGGTTTTGAAAATTGCTTCAGGCTCCCTCGCGGCAGAAGCTTTGTACTATGATGCCTATTTCAAAAATCAAGACCAAGATTATGAAGCTTCAAGTGCTTCGGTACAGAAATTGGCCAAAGACTATTCCAGTTATAAAGAATGGGGAGGCAAAGGCTTGATTATCATGGCAAAGAACTTTTATGCCCTGGGCGACGCTTATCAGGCCACTTATATTTTAGAAAGTGTGACGTCAAATTTCAGCCAGTATCCAGAAGTAGTGGCGGAGGCTAGAGGGGAGCTTTCGATTATTAAAGCCAAAGAAGCGAAGAGCAATTCATCGGTAAATCCAAACGATAACTAGAGAACAAAAGAACACAAAATGCAAAAGGAACATTTAACACTACTTTTTATTTTAGTCCTCTGCCAGTTCGGTTGGGCTCAAGAGGAAGAGGAAGATAATATCGGAACAGAAACGGTAACGGTTACCAAGGCTTATACGCCAACAATTTCTGATGCTTTCAAAATCAAATCCATTCCGATTATGAATGATTCCATCGCACTTCAGAAAAAGAAGATTGACTATAGTATATTTTCTGTACCTGTAGCTTCAACCTTTTCTCCTGCTAAGGGAACTGCATCCAAAGTAAAAAAGACACCACCGCCGATTTTATACAATTCTTACGCTTCTGCGGGAGGAGGTAATCCTGCAAACATCATGGCTAAGTTTTATACTAGTCGTACGATAGATCGAGAATCAGGTTATACAGTTGGATTGGAACATAATTCTTCAAGAGCGGATATTGGCGGAGTAGAATTAGATAACTTTTATTCCAATAGTCAATTAGAGGGTTCCTATAAGAATAGAGATAGGGATTATGATTGGGGAATTGACCTAGGTTTTCAGCATCAATTGTATAATTGGTATGGTACTCCAGAAGGTTTGTTTGGCGAAGCTCCGTTTGTTAACAGTGATATTGCAATTGACGCCCGACAAAACTATTTTATGGGTGAAGTAGGTGCCCATATCAATTTGGAGGATTCATATTTTAAGGGAACAGAAATTAAGTACCGTCGCTTTTGGGATGCCGTGAAATCTGGAGAGAACCGTGTGGTTTTCATTCCTGAATTTGAGTTTCCCGTAGCGGAAGAAACGGTTGGAATAAAGTTCAAAGTAGATTATGTAAATGGTAGTTTTGAAAACGCAAGCCTGAATAATACGGAGAATATTCAAGGAATAAATTACAGCCATTTGCAGGTGGGTGTAAATCCGACCTTAACCATGTTGCGAGATGACCTAACGCTAAACTTAGGTGTGAATTTGGTCTACGGATTAGATGGAGAACGTAGCGACAGCAACTTTTATGTATATCCGACGGTGACGGCTTCTTATCGTCTATTGAATGATGTAGCTATAGCCTATGGCGGTATTGAAGGAGAATTGGTACAGAATTCTTATTATGGATTTGTTGAAGAGAATCCCTATGTGTCCCCAACCTTGACCGTTGCTCCAACCGATAAGCAATATGATGCGTATTTCGGTTTACGGGGGCAATTGTTTCCAAACCTTAGTTATAATGTAAAGGCTTCCTATAAGGCTGAGAACAGAAAGCCCTTATTTAAGTTGAATCCAAGAAACGATTTCCGAACGGATGACAAACAATATTACTTAGGAAACTCCTTCGAAGTATTTTCCTTGGATGGTGTGACTATCGGTGATGATGTTAAAACCTTTGGAATTTTCGGAGAACTGAATGTTGATGTCAATCGCAATTTTACTTTAGGTGTAAATGCAGAGTATTTTAACTACAGCACTGAAACAGATTTACCAGCTTGGAATCTACCAGATTTAAAAGGTTCGTTGTTCTTAGATTATCAAATAGGAGAAAAGTGGTATTTAGGTGCTAACCTTTTCTATGTTGGAGAGCGACAAGATTTCTCTACCATTGCAGTAGAAAATACACCACAACAAGATTTTCCTGCAACGATTATCGATTTGGACAGTTATTTTGATGCCAATGCGCATATTGGATATCGCATAACGGACCAGCTCTCAGTCTTTGTTCGAGGGTCGAATTTGGCCAATAACAACTACCAACGTTGGGCCAATTTTAGAGTACAAGGCCTGCAAGTTTTAGGCGGTGCTACCTATAAGTTTGATTTTTAGTCAAAACACTTCCTGAAATTTAATGCCAATATTTGTTGGAGGCAAACGTTTTACTTATAACCAAAAATAAGTAGCGATGCATTTTGCTTTTAAATACAGTCTTGTAGCTGTGTTTTTTTTACTCCTTTTTCTCAGTTGTAGTTCTGACGCTGAACAGGCCATGAATATTGAAATTCCCACTGATGGTTCTTGTAGTACGGAAAATTTACTGGACAATTTTATTGACGAAAATGGCAATGACCTTTATATTTATGAAGATGGTAAGGTATATTTAGGCTCAGATAACGCCTGTGAATTTCAACTTCAATATTTTGACCCTAATTTTGAATCAGACAACTATACCACCGATGCTTCTGGAACATTTATAAAGGATGGATCCGTTTTGATTCCCATCAAAAATAGCTTTGCTGAAGACTTCGAAAAATCGAAGTTTATTGATGTTTTTGCAACGGATTTGAGCGATGCTAATTTGTTTTGGACAGGTTTTACTTTACAGAGCCCACAAACCAAAACCGTACCGGAGTATGTTGCTTTGAGCAAATGTATTTTAGAAGAGACTTGTGACTTTCTTGATAATTCGATAACAATTGTAGAGGACCCAGAGAATTCTACAAACAAAGTAGTTGAATTCAATAGCGTTGCTCCGACAGCCGATATGGTAGTTTCAAAGTGTAGTATGCAGTCTGTGCTCAGTTATTCTAAGAAGAGCGATGATTTGTGGTTTGAGGCCGATTACTATATCAAGAGTGGAATGCCTTATAGTTTGGTAGATTTTGAAAACTCTTACTTTGAGGGCTCTCCTGGTCCCCGTGTCGTAATTCGTAACAACAAACTAGAGTTGGAAAACAAGTTTGGAGCCAAACTTCGGTTTGAATCAAATTCCGCAACTATTGTTCCCGAAGGGGAATGGTTTAAAGTCAAAGTTCATCTTAAATTTAGTGATGCCGAAGATGGGGTTTTGGAGCTTTGGCAAGATGATGTTGAGATTATCTCCGCCACCGGAATCAGTTTACCAACCTCAAATTCCATTCAAAATATTCTTGAGGTAGGTATTTCTGCTACTATCCAGAACACCGTGTTATTGGTGGATAATGTTAAAATTTCGAATACCGAATTTTAACATGATTTAGGGTTTTTGGTAGCCGTAGTTGTTATAAATCACGTATTCATGATTAAAATCATATAAAGTTTGTGATAGTGGACGGTAATTTGTCGACTATTAGCCAAATTAAGATGAGTTTATTATGATAAGATTTATTTTTACGTTGCTATAGAAGAAAATTGTTGTTTTATGACGAAGTCAATTTCTAAGTTTTTAGGAATATTCAGTTTATTTTTCCTACTAATGTCACTTTTGATTATTTCATGTAAATCAGAAGATACGGGTGATAACCCGGTGGTTATGCTTGATTCTGACGGAGATGGAATTCTCGATGAACAAGAAGTAGCCAATGGTACTAACAAAAACAACGCGTGCGACCCAGTACAAGTTTCAGGGTATTCTGGTTTTGATTCTACAAGCGCTACTTGGCTGGCTTCTGACTGTGATAAGGACGGGATTACAAATGGTGATGAACTTTCAGCTTCGACCGACCCCTATGTTGATCAAATAACGGATACTGATGGTGATGGAATTGTAAATAGTGATGAGCTTCTTGCCGGAACCGATATGAATGACCCTTGTGATCCAAAACAGGAACCTGGTTATACGGGGCACAATACCTCGAGCACCTTATGGTCTAATGCCGACTGCGATTCTGATGGTTTCTTAAATGGAGATGAAATAACGAATTCAACTGATCCTTATTTCGATGATACCGTTTATCCCACGGCTGATTTTTTACCCTTTCTTTCTGAGTTGAACCTATTTGAAGGGCCGGTAGCAAATCTAAAATTCAATCGAACGGTAGATGAATATAATCTAGCCACTCCCTTATATACGGACTATTCATATAAATTGAGATCGATATCTATTCCCAAGGATTCAAAAATGACCTATACGGGAGAGGGGCTTTTAAGCTTCCCTGATAATACCATTATTTCAAAAACCTTTTACTATCTAAATGATGAACGGAATCCATCCGCAGGAAGACAAATGATAGAAACACGACTTCTAATCAAAAAGAACGGTATTTGGGAAATGGGAAATTACATCTGGAATGCCGAACAAACTGATGCAGAATTGAGTTTGGATGGGCCAATTGTACCTGTAAATTGGATTGATAAAACAGGGGCAAATAGAAGTGTCAACTATCTAGTTCCTATTATGGTTAATTGTATTCAATGCCATAGCAATAATAACACAATCACGCCTATTGGTCCGAAATCGCGAAATTTGAATTTTGTGAAAAACGGAGTGAATTCCCTGCAGAATTTAATCGATAAGGGATTGTTAGAAGGAGCACCAAGTATTTCTGAAATTGAGTCGCTACCTGTTTGGTCGGATACTTCTTTTGCCTTGTCAGAAAGAGCAAGAGCCTATATGGATGTGAACTGTGCACATTGCCATCAACCTGGCGGGTTACATGATGCCAATATTGGTGTCCGTCCTGATTTTCGATACGAAACAAGTTTTACTAATAGTAACATTGACCCGTTCAAAGCAGATATTCGAAACAGGGTTGATATCGACCCGGCTTTCGGACCTTCAATGCCCTTAGTAGGTATTACCGTAAAGCATGCCGAGGGAGTTCAGCTCATACAAGATTATATAGATTCTCTTGACTAGTAAATCGTAGAATTACATTCCTTTAAAAATTTAAGTATCTCCAATGGGCATCGGGATTTCTAAATGATGACGCCTTTTCTGGTATGCGCAGTTTATCGAAAAAAAGCACTTTTTTAAGAACAAGTGCGTTATAACTCCAAATTAAGTAAAAAAATTCTTACAATTTTACTTGATATGGCAGTTAGCTATTTTTCAAAACATAAGAGATATTTTGTCCTTATCGCATTATTTTATTGCGGTCTTACAGCTTGTTTGGCCCAAAATTTGGTGAAGAACCCGAGTTTTGAGGATTATGTGCAATGCCCCTCTGATTATGCTACCTTCCATAAGGATGTTCTGTTCTGGACTTGCCCAACAAATGGAAGTACAGACTATTTCAATAGCTGTAGCAAACAAATGTCAGTAGGTAGGAATTTCGCAGGTCACCAAAACGTCTTTAACGGAAAAGGGTATGCCGGTTTTTATGCTTTTGGGCCAAAAGACTACCGTGAGTATATTGGCGGAGAGTTGAAACAGGTATTGCAAAAAGATAAGAAATACCTAGTTTCTGTAGTAGTTAGCCTTTCTGATAAGTCGGCTTATGCCGTTAAGGAATTAGGTTTCCTTTTTGGAGATAAACCACTTAATTTACAAACCACCAGAAATATTCCACATCGGATGATGCTTCAAGAAGGTCTTTCAAATTATCTTGGTATGACCAATACCAAATACTTTTCGAACAAGTCAGACTGGATGGAAATTAGAAGTGAATATATTGCGAACGGCAATGAGCGGTATTTTACTTTCGGTAATTTTAAAGAGAACCGAAAAACCCAAATGATAGTAACAGGTAAAAATTTAAAAAAAGCTTCTTATTATTATGTTGATATGATCTCTATTTCTGAGGCAGAACCATCCTTTCTTTTAGATGAGATTTATGTGTTTGAAGGCCTCAATTTTGATGTTGATGGTTTTCAAATTAAAGAAGAATCACAGGGAAAACTTCGAGGATTATTGGATTACCTAAAAGAGAACCCCTCTTTAAATATCGCCATTTATGGTCATACCGATAATTATGGAAATAAAGATTACAATTTAGACTTGTCCGGTAAGAGGGCAAAATCCGTTGGGTTATTCTTAGTTGAGAATGGTCTTTCACCGTTTCGAATTGCTTGGAAGGGATATGGTGATGCAAAACCTTTAATGGCCAATAAAACAGAAATAGGTCGAGAAAAGAACCGACGTGTAGAGTTTATTATCTCAAAAAAGAAACGTGAATATTACGCCTCAGGTCTTTTTGAGGACGAAGATGATAATTAGGACAACAAAAACTTCCTAAACCGTACTACAACCAAAAACCCTTACTGGTTATCGAACCTATTACTGAATAATAGGTGCCTTGCTTTTTAATTTCCTATTTTTAAGGTAGTTATAACATTTGTCCCAATGTATTATAGGCTTAAAACACATTTGGCTTTAACAGCTTGTTTGCTTTTTGCAAATATCACTATTGCTCAAAACATAATTAAAAATCCAAGTTTTGAGGAATATGTCAATTGTCCAAAACGTCTTGGTAATTTTAATGCCGATGTCGTTAGTTGGTCTACACCTACAGAAGGTTCTACAGATTATTTCAATGGATGTAGTACAGCCATGGGAACTCCTAAAAACTTTAATGGTACACAACCCGCCGATTTTGGAAAAGGTTATGCAGGCTTATATTTATATGCTCCGAATGATTATCGTGAGTATTTACAGGCTGAATTGTCTGAAACTTTGGTAAAGGGTGAAACGTATCAGGTTTCGTTTTATGTAAGTCTAGCGGAAAGGTCTGATTTCGCTATCAAGGAGTTCGGGGTCTTGTTCTCAAAGGATCGTATGAGTATATCTGGAAAGAAACCACTTTCAAAGAAAAAGATGTATCAGCAAAAAGGGAACGATTATAATTATATGGAAATCGGGTACAGTAATTTCTATTCTGATACCAAAGACTGGATATTAGTTCACACCCAATTCACGGCAAAAGGAACGGAAAGGTTTCTCACTATGGGCAATTTTAAAAGCAATGCCAGAACCAGAATGTTCAAGACCAAACGCAATGCAAAGCAAGGTGCATATTACTATGTCGACCTTGTGCTAGTTGAGCCGGTAGCAACAATTAAGACTTCAAAAAATAATATTGCCGATTTGAAATCGACGGAAGAGACATATAGCCTTGATAAAACACATGTTTTCGAAAATCTTCTGTTTGACTTTGATAAATTCAAGCTCCATGAAGAATCAAAAAAAGAAATGCTGGCGCTTTACAAACACTTGAATAGCGACAGAACATTATATGTTAGTATTTTAGGACATACAGATAGTGTAGGTTCTGATAGCTACAATCAAAAATTATCTGCTAGACGAGCTCAAGTGGTAGCTCAATATCTTCAAAAATTAGGATTATCTGAAGACCGAATTGTTTCAAAAGGGCATGGCGGAAAAAAACCTATAGCTACGAATGATAGTGAGAATGGTCGTCGACAGAATAGAAGAGTCGAGTTTGTCATTACCAAACGAGATATGATAAACAAATAAAAGGGTCCTAAATTAGTTCTGCATGGTTCCCTTTTAACGATTTTAATTTTCAAGTAACTATTTAATTAAAAGCACATTAAGTTGATAAGATGGTGTTGTTGAATATATTGGCACTATCTTTGCTTAAGATTAAATAATTAATTTAAATTTTAAGTAATGAACAAAGGAACAGTAAAATTCTTCAATGACACCAAAGGTTTTGGTTTTATCACTGAAGAAGGTGTAGACAAAGATCATTTTGTACACGTATCTGGATTAGTAGACGAAATTCGTGAAGGCGATGAAGTTGAATTCGATCTACAAGAAGGTAAAAAAGGATTAAATGCAGTAAACGTTAAAGTAATTTAATATATACTTCTTAGTTTTTTAAGACACAGAGCCCTGACCAATTGGTCGGGGCTTTTTTATGTAATTTAGCGTCACTTCTAATCGTTAAAGCATAAAACATTCAAGAATCAAAACGTTTTACAGGTATTAATCCTTCCAAAAGTCCTTTCTTTTATGGTTATGTAGTGCTCTTGATTGGAACCGTTGGCGTCTATTGCAGTATTCCTGGACAAACCATCGGTGTTTCTGTTTTTACAGATCCCGTAAAAGATGCCTTGGGGCTTTCACGAAATCAATTCAGCAACGCTTATATGATTGGTACAATTGCTAGCTCATTAATTATTGGAAGAGCTGGCGTTTGGTTTGATAGGTATGGAGCGCGTTATGTCGCCTTCTTTGCAGCTTTGGTTTTGGCAGTCGCTCTTTTTTTATGCTCATGGTCTGCTCAAATGAGCGAATTTATAAAGGAGTTGCTCAATCAAGATACCTGGGCAATCCCCTTTGTAATAATGACCTTTTTGTTCTTTTTACTGCGTTTCGCAGGTCAGGGTGTTTTGACCATGGCTTCTCGAAACGTCATCATGATTTGGTTTGATAAGAATAGGGGAAAGGTTAATGCGTTCAGTAGTGTTGCCCTATCATTTGGATTTTCGTCTTCACCCATCTGGGTAGATGCTCTTATCGAAAGCAGCGGTTGGCAAGGGGCATGGCAATATTTAGGATGGGGCTTATTAGTAATGAGTATTTTTATTTTTTTCCTGTATAAGGATAAACCAGAAAAATATGGACTCTTGCCAGACGGAGTTAAAGAGATAGTAGAAACAGAGGAGAAAACCGCAATTAACCGGAAGCAGTTCACATTAAAGGAAGCTACTAAAACCCGCGCCTTTTGGATGTACGGCCTCATCTTGGCTTTCAATAGTTTTTTTATAACGGGACTCACTTTTCACATCGTTTCCATATTTGCCAGTGAAGGCTTTCCAAAAGAAGACGCAATTTCCATCTTTTTACCAGCTTCGGTAGTTGCCGTTTCGATTTCAACCATTGCGAACTTTTTGAGTGATTATCTACAATTGCGATTGTATTTGTATCTGATGATAACGGGTGGAATCGTTGCATCAATTGGATTTTTATTATTGCCTACGGCTGCCGGTATTCCCTTGTTAGTGGCAGGTTTTGGTATAATGAGTGGGTTCTTTGCCGTGTTGAATACAATTGCTTGGCCTCGTTTTTTCGGGCGCAATCATTTAGGAGCAATTACAGGAAAAGTCATGTCATTCTTAATCTTGGCAAGTGCTTTGGCCCCTAGTATCTTTAGTCTTTGCTTTACTGCTTTTGGCTCGTATCAACTATTAGGTTGGTTAGGCTTAGCCTTTTTGGTCTTTCTTGTTTTTGGATCTTTGAAGGCTCGGAATCCGCAATAAAAAGTTATTTTGTTTTTATTCTTTTTAACAAAATTTCCGCCTCAATATTTTCTCCATCCATTTTTAAAGCTTTTTCTAGATGCACAATAGCTTTGTCTTGTTCTTTTTCGAAAAAGTAGCTTCTACCTAATAAGTAATTCAAATATGAGGATTCTACATTCTGACCGATTAAGTTTTTTGCTAAATTGATTAGCTCTAGTTCTCGACCGAGATTACTGAACATTCCCAAAGCGCTTTCCCAGTCTGTAATACTAAATGAACTAGGCTTAATAATTGATTTCATTTCTGGGTGCTTATGTAAAAAATAGAAGGCTGGTAGATTGACTGACCAATTCGGATTTTCCGAAAGCCCCTTTTTTATCCATTGTACAGCAGCGTCTTCATTACCAATGATAACATTGGCACCTGCTATTTTCGAGTACATTCCGGTCCAACCATCTAGCATCGCTTCAGCTTCTGTTAATTTTTGCTTTGCCCTAATTGAATTCCCTTCTCTAATGGCATAAAGTGATTGATTTAAACGAATTCGACCATAATGATAGTCCATTAAGATTTGTAATTCCTTTATTGGTTCTTTGGAATTATCTACACGAAGGTCGATTTGATTATACCAGTCGTTGTTTGTGCCTTTTACAACCACCGCCGCTGATTGTTTTCCCGAAATTTGTCCGCCTGTATTTTGTCCGGCTACTAAACTTTTCAAAAGCCTTTGGGCCAATGTTCCTTTAGAATTCTCGAAGGTTTTACACATTTCTTGAAGTACATCGTCTGCCAGCTGATTCCCTATCACAACATAATTCTCACCCAAAATTTCGGATGCATTTCCCTTCCAATATTTCAAGGATTTTCCTGTAAAAGCAAAAATATTTCCTTTTGCATCCATTCCTGAAATTTGTCTGTAATTAGATTGATCATCGTTGTCTTTAACTTCTGTAATGGCCTGTTTAATCGTTTTTCCTTCCTTAAGTTTCTCAAATCCTGCAATAGCATATCCGGGCTCAGTTTCAGCAATTACTGAAAATGCGCCAACACCAGGTTCAATGTATATTGTAGAATTACCGACGTAGATGTTGTTTGTGGCGACAGCAATTCCCCATTCTTGGGTATTTTCATCATAAGCCAGAATAGAAAAAGTGGAGTTGATATTTTTCTCTGTCAATAGGCTTGGCAGATTTTGAGCGTAAGCGAATACCGTTGTGAAAAGTAAAATAAATGATAAAAAGCTTTTGTGATTTTTCATATGATTGTTTTTGATTGACGAATAGAATTTTAAAAAGTATTACTTAATCTTCTGCCTTATACTCCAAAATATCTCCAGGTTGACATTCTAAAACTCCGCAGATAGCCTGTAAGGTGGTAAACCGCACAGCTTTCGCTTTCCCTTTTTTCAAAATGGAAAGGTTAGACATAGTAATACCCACTTTTTCGGAAAGTTCGGTTAGAGACATCTTTCGTCTGGCAAGCATTACATCAAGATTTACGATAATAGGCATGTATTGCTTTTATATAGTTAAATCGTTTTCTTCTTTCAATTGGGCTCCTATTCGAAAGGCTTCCGCAATAATAAGAAGAAAAAGGTATAGGAAAATATGTTTCCAATTTTGAAATGAATAAGGGGCCAAGTCATAAAATTCAAGACCAGGAAGTTCTATTTTGTCCTTAAGATAATGTGAGGAGGCGATTATGTTTACTTTATCACGAAGAAGTGTAACAATGCATAATATCGCAATATAGCGTAACCGAATAGCATTATTAATAACCAAAAAAGTGCCATTTTCAGCATTCTTTAGCATTTTAATGATTAAATAAGTAATTAAAAGGATACAGGCAAAATACACCAAGATGCTAATTGAATACAAATAGAAGAATTTCAAGGGAAGACCATAAGCTTGGAAGGTACCGGTAGCTGCAGGAATATGAAACATATATTCATAGTCCGTATTTGGCAATGTTAGAATACCTTCATTGCTTGGGCTAAATACTATAGGTAAATGGACTCCCTTTCTTTCTCCAAATAGTACTGCTGGCCCCAAATGGAAAATCAAGAATACCATTAAATGCAACACATTCCATATAAACAACCCAATAAGAGAGTAGCGTAAGAATATCATCAATGACTTTGCTGAAATGATTGTCCGTTTTTTCATAAGAAATTATGATTAATATGCTGTAAAGAAACAAATAATTATTGATAAACAATAAAAAAATAGCGATAAACAATACTTTATTTTGAATTTAGAACATTTTGCTTCATAAAAACAACTACTGGGTCCGTAGTATTTTAAATCCTCGTAACTTGCAGAAAACCAACTATTATAATGGACTTAAATCTAGCAGTACTCATTGATGGCGATAACATTCCTTCAGCCTATGTAAAAGAAATGATGGAAGAAATTGCCAAATACGGTAATCCTACTATTAAACGTATTTACGGCGATTGGACGAATCCCCGTCTGAACAAATGGAAAACAGTCTTGCTTGAGAATGCTATTACCCCGATACAACAGTACGGCTATACGCAAGGAAAAAACGCAACGGATTCCGCAATGATTATCGATGCAATGGATATTCTCTATTCGGGCAAGGTAAATGGGTTTTGTTTGGTGAGTAGTGACAGCGATTTTACAAGGTTGGCCACCCGACTTCGAGAAGCAGGCATGCAAGTCTTTGGTATTGGTGAGAAGAAAACTCCGGATCCTTTTATCGTAGCTTGTGATAAATTCATCTACATCGAAATCCTAAAGAATCAGTCACAAGATGATACCACTGGTGCTGATGAAGAAAAATCAAAACCAAAAACTGAGTTTGATAAAATAACCTCAAAACAACTGCGCTTGATTGCGACTACTATTAGTGATTTAGCTGATGACGATGGCTGGGCCTTTTTAGGCGATGTTGGTAGTTTGTTACAGAAGAAACAGCCCAATTTTGATTCTCGTAATTATGGTTTTCAAAAATTGACACCTCTTTTTCAGTCTATCAAGGCTATTGAGGTAGAACGTCGTCAGGACTCCAGAGGGCATAAAAAGTTGGTCTATGTTAAGATGAAAGAGCAGAAACGTTCAAGAGGTAAAAAATAATCTATTCATTTTCCTTTCATGACCACATCATTTTTAAAAAGTGCATACATTTCTTGTATTTCAGTACTATTCCTTTTGATTTCTTGTAAGGAAGGTGCTAAGACCGCTGAAGCAAAATTACAATCCATTGATACTGTTTTTGAATCCTATTACGATTTTAAAAAGAGTGCAAACCCTATAGAAGCTACCAAAGCTGGTTTTAATAGTTACAATGATACCATAGCAAATTACATCTCTGATAACTATCAAGAATTGCTAAAGCAGAAGTATCGCAGTTTCTTAGTTGAACTAGAAGCCTATGATGAAAGTATGATGTCGAAGGAGCAATGGCTAAGTCTTCGGGTGATGAAATGGGATTGCTCTATTAAGCTCCAAGGTCTAGAAAACGAATTGGTCACTATGGCCTCGCCCATATATGACTTACCCAGTTTTGAATTGATGCCTTTGCTACAAATACAATCCTTGCATTTGTATGTTGCTCAGTTGGGAAGTGGAGCCAGCGTTCAACCCTTCAAAACAATTGAGGATTATGATAATTGGCTGAAACGATTACAGGATTATATGACCTTTTTAGATACCTGTATCGAAAAAATGGAAGAAGGAATTGCTCAAAAAGTTGTGCTTCCTAAAACTATTGTTTTAAAAATGATTCCGCAGTTGCAAGAGTTCATAAATGCTCCCATTGCAAAGCATTTATTTATGGCTCCAATTCGGAATTTTCCCGAGAATTTTAGTGATTCGGATAGAACAGAAATTGAATTGGCGTATATTGAATTCCTATCTCAGCAATTAATTCCAAAATATAAAGAGTTAGATTCCTTTTTAAAGGAAGCATATCTGCCCGTTGCTCGTCAAACATCAGGACTCTCAAATCTACCAAATGGGAAAGAAACCTACGATTACCTTATAAAATTGCACACCACTACTACCATGACCGCTGATGCCATTCACGAACTAGGTAAAAGTGAAGTGCAACGTATTCTAGGTGAAATGGAAGCAGTGAAAAATGAAATAGGGTTTAAAGGAGATTTGAAAGCCTTTTTTAATCACGTGCGTCAGCGCAAAGACCAAATGCCTTTTTCTAAACCTGAAGAAGTAATCGCCAACTTCAATGCTATTCAGAAACGAATGGAGCCCAAGTTGAATGAGTTTTTCGATATTAGACCCAAAGCAGGATTTGAAGTAAGACGTACTGAAGCGTTTCGTGAAGCTTCTGCTAGTGCAGAGTATGTGCCGGGTTCAAAAGATGCTACTAGAGCAGGAACTTTTTACATTCCGATTCCAATTATAAAAACCTATAACAAGTTCGCCGATGAAGCTTTGTTTTTGCACGAAGCCATTCCCGGACATCACTTTCAATTATCGCTGCAACAAGAGAATACAAAACTCCCCGAATTTTTACATCCAGAGAGTATGGGTGTTTTTGTGGAGGGTTGGGCGCTCTATGCCGAATCTTTAGGAAAAGAACTCGGTTTGTACGAAGACCCTCTTCAATACTTCGGAATGTTAAGTATGGAAATGCACCGAGCCATTCGTTTGGTGGTCGATACCGGTATTCATGCGAAGGGTTGGACACGTGAGGAGGCAATTCAATATAGCCTCGAAAATGAAGCCGAGTCCAAGGAAGGAATTATTGCTGAAATAGAACGATATATGGCAACTCCTGGTCAAGCTTTATCTTATAAAATTGGGCAATTGAAAATTCGAGAACTGCGTACGAGGGCCGAATATGCCTTAGGCGAAAGGTTTGATATTAAAGAATTCCATAATCAAGTTTTAAACTCGGGTAGCTTGGCCTTGGTTTTATTGGAGGAAAAAATAGATGCCTGGATTACATCCCAATCTCAACAATAATTACACATCTTCAAGCTTTAAAACAGCAGTTGAATATTCCCGTGTTCTTTTGCACAGCTCTCCATCTTCAATAAGCGACTTTCCATAACACGGAATCATTTCTGTCAATTTGGTTTGCCATTCCCTGGATTTGATTTCTTCGGGAAAACATTTTTGCAATAGATTCAACATTATAGAAACTGCCGTTGAAGCGCCTGGAGAAGCTCCAAGCAAAGCCGCAAGCGAATTGTCACTACAGGAAACAATCTCCGTTCCGAATTGTAGTTTGCCGCCTTCATCTTCGTCTTTTTTAATGATTTGTACCCGTTGTCCGGCAGTAATTAATTCCCAATCCTCAAATTTTGCTTCTGGATAATACTTTACTAAAGCTTCAAATTTTTCTTCGGGAGATTGCATTACCTGTTCAATCAAATATTTAGTGAGCGAAATATTATTGATTCCTGCAGAGATCATTGGATATATATTATGGGCATCTAATGACAACGGTAGATCTAGGTAGGAACCGTTTTTCAGGAATTTCGTTGAGAATCCAGCGTAAGGTCCAAACAGCAAAGAGCGTTTACCATTTAACATACGCGTATCTAAGTGCGGCACAGACATTGGTGGCGAACCTTCCTCAGCTTTGCCGTATACTTTTGCCTCATGCCGCAAAACAACATCCGGATTATTACATTTTAGAAATTGGCCACTAACTGGAAAACCGCCATAACCCTCTCCTTCCGGAATATCAGATTTTTCAAGAAGTTTAAGTGCACCACCACCAGCTCCAATAAAAACAAAATTACTACGAACCGTTTTTTCTTCATTCGTATTGAGGTCAGTGAGTTCGATTTCCCAAGTCCCATCATCTCTTTTATCGATGTCTTCTACCTGATGCCCCAAATGGATTTCTACATCTTCACAACTTTCTAAATACCCAATCATTTTTCGAGTAATTGAACCGAAGTTCACATCTGTACCGATAGGCATTCGAGTGGCAGCAATTTTCTCATTTGTGTTTCTTCCCTCCATCATTAAAGGTACCCATGAAGCGATTTCACGAAAGTCTTCAGAATGTTTCATGTCCATAAACATAGGGTAGGCGGTAAGCGCATCGTACCGATTTTTTAGAAAAGTCTGATTGCTTTTCCCAAAAACAAAACTCATATGATCAATATCGTTGATAAAAGGTACATTGGTTTCCACGAGTCCCTGCTTTACCAAATAAGCCCAAAACTGCTTTGAGATTTCAAATGACTCGCTAATGCGCAAAGCTTTTGAAATATCAATATTACCGTTTTCATCTTCAGGCGTATAATTCAGTTCGCAAAAGGCAGAATGACCAGTACCGGCATTGTTCCATGCGTCTGAACTTTCGGCGGCGACTTTATCCAACCGCTCATAGATGGTAATTTTCGCCCTGGGTACTAATTGTTTTAGTAATACACCCAAGGTGGCACTCATAATTCCTGCGCCTATTAAGGTAAAGTCTTGTTTACTGCTCATCTAAATGAATTTTGGTTAACAAATCTAGCAAACCTTTTCTTAGGGGTTTCTTGAACTTATAAAATGAAAGCTCTAAAATGTGGCATTGATTTTGTATTAAAAGAATATAGATGGTAAAGGCCAACTTTAAAAGCTAAACCTGAAAGTTGCGCCTAGCCCCATCAAATTAAATAATTCTTTACATTTACAAATAGATAGACTAATACCTAAAACAACAAACATGAAAAATTCTACAAAAAGAATAGCTGGTTTTTTACTAATGGCTTTTACATTGATGTTCGCGCCCCTAGAAATAATGGCAAGTTCAGAAGAGAATGATATAGCCGTACTAGTTAAAGATGATTTAATAGGCGGATGGGAATATACAGTTGCAGGTGCACCTGAAGGTTATGATAAAGGCTTATTGATGATTATAAAACAAGGCGACGTCTATAAGGCACAAGTTCAACTTAGTGGAGGAGCCGTAAATGGAGAAAATGTTGTGGTAAAAGGGAACAAGATTACGTTTACCGTAAATATTGAAGGGGAAACTGTTTCTGTAGCTCTTGAGGCAAAAGGAAGTAAATTATCAGGTACGAGTACTTCACCCAGTAATGGAACAATGACTATAACTGGTGTTAAAACACTTTCTGCTGAATAAAAAGGTATAAGCACTATTCTGTTATAGTGCTCTAAATTTAAAAATGTCATTTAGGCTACGATGGTAGCTTTAATGACATTTTTCTTTTAAGAGAACGTTTTTGATTTAAGATATTGATTTCCTTATTTTTGGTCGACCCAATACCGACCAAAATGAAAAATTTACGCGATAATCGAGATTTTAATGCTCTGAGGCTTGCTTCTATATTTTTAAGTCGTTTCCCTAAGAGTTCTTGGCGGGCATACCCAAGAGTTGTTTGCCTTGTATCTTTCATAGTATTCCTTTGTACAAGTTGTGAGTTTTTAAAAGAAGAAGTGGACATGGTGGTTGTAAACGCCAATGTATATACCGTGGACGACGACTTTTCTAAAGCTGATGCTTTTGCTGTTCATAAAGGAAAGTTCGTGGCGGTTGGAACATCCGAAGAAATACGAAAAACCTATACTGCAGACCAAATTGTTGACGCTGATGGCCGAACAATTACTCCCGGTTTAATTGATGCGCATTGCCATTTCTACGGATTGGGCCTTAAACAACAAGAAGTTGACCTTGTCGGTACTAAAAGCTTCGAAGAGGTTTTGGAACGTGTTCAGCAATTTCAGCGCGAAAACCAGAGAGATTTTATTCTTGGGGATGGATGGGATCAGAATGATTGGGAACTAAAGGAGTTCCCAACCAAAACAGAACTAGATGAACTCTACCCAGATATTCCGGTAGTATTAGAGCGAGTGGATGGTCACGCTTATTTGGTCAACCAAGTTGCTTTGGACATGGCAGGAATCAAGTGGGACACGAAGGTTGAAGGTGGAGAAATCGTAAAAAAATGGACTGATGGGTATTCGGGCATTACTGGAGTCCTTATTGACAACCCCATGCGATTGATTGATGCCATAATACCTGAGCCTTCTCTTGAAGCTCAAGTTCAGGCTTTGAAGGATGCTGAGCGTATCTGTATGAATTATGGATTAACAACAGTGAATGATGCCGGACTAAATCGTTCGACTATTGAGCTTATTGATAGTCTTCAACAGGGAGGAGAACTTTCCATTCGCGTTTATGCCATGGTTAGTAACACACCTGAGAATTTAAAGCATTATTTATACCAAGGTCCCGTAAAGACCGAAAAATTAAATGTTCGCTCTGTAAAAGTTTACGGAGATGGAGCCTTAGGTTCCAGGGGAGCTGTTTTGAAGAAACCATACACTGATAAGTGGGGACATTATGGTGCGATGGTAACTCCAATAGAGGAAATAGAGGATTTAGCACGTCGAATCGCAATTTCAGAATATCAGATGAATACCCATGCCATTGGAGATTCTGCAAATGCTGTGGTACTGCGCACTTATGAAAAAGCCTTGCAGGGTAAAAATGACAGACGTTGGAAAGTGGAGCATGCGCAGGTAGTAGACGCTATTGATTTTGATTATTTCAAAAATGGAGTTATTCCGTCTATTCAGCCTACGCATGCGACTAGCGATATGTACTGGGCAGAAGAACGTCTAGGCGAGGAGCGGATAAAAGGTGCCTACGCTTATAAGAAATTGTTAGATAAAGCAGGTAAGGTGGCTTTGGGCACTGATTTTCCAGTTGAACAAGTGAGTCCATTTTTGACATTTTATGCTGCCGTTACCCGAAAAGATTTAGATGCTTTTCCCAAAGAAGGCTTTCAAAAGCAAGATGCATTGACTCGTGAGGAGGCTTTACGTGGAATGACTATTTGGGCAGCTTACTCCAATTTCGAAGAAAACGAAAAAGGTAGTATTGAGGCGGGTAAGTTTGCTGATTTTACGATTTTTAATAAGGACATAATGACCGTTCCGGCAAGAGAAATTCCTACAATAATGGCCGAGCAGACGTATATAGGGGGCGAAGTTCGATGAATTACACCCTTGGTAACACATTGATATACATTTGTTAGTTTATTAAATTCATCAAAAAAGTAGGTTTTTACCTACACAAATTGTTGTTTTCACAACATTATTTCATGTTGTGCTCTTATTTTCATCTTCTTTGTGGGATAGAATTCAATCTAATAAACCCAAAAGAGATGAAACCAACCAAAAATGATGTCGTTAAAGATTTAAAGTTGCTCATTGATATCAGTTGCGTGGAAGGTGAAGACCTTACAATGTTCGAGCTATTCCATAAAATGCTAATCCGTATATCCTATAAGGCAGCGGATATTTCTATTGATTACGACAGAAAGAGAGTCTACATGAACGTAATTGCAGAGGATAAATATTATGATTTGGAGACTTTAAATCATCCTTTTGCACCAATGATGTCTGTAAATCTGGTTTATAAGGATTTAGGTACGTTTTTGAAAACGTGTATTATTGAAGACTTGGATAGTTTGAATTATTATTATCCTACGTTGATATCTAGATTTTTCAAAAGAACAACGGGTGAAGAAGATCTTGAATCACTACAAATAGCATAGTTACTCACAATACTTTAAAAAAGGAAAAGCCGAAATCAATATGATTTCGGCTTTTCTAGTTTATAAATTATCGGAACCTTACATCATAATCGGAACGGCAACACGAACTTTGTCCCAGCCCATTACCATATGAACTCCTCCTTCAACTTCTTTGAAAGCTACAGAAAATGCTTCAAGAGATTTATCTCCCATGCTTACACCACCCATAACTCGAGCAACATCAGAAGCTTCATCCTTGTAGAAATAAGAACCCCATTGGTTCAAATTGCTATGTAAAATGACGGTCCATTCTTTCTCACCAGGTATCGTTAACAAAGCATAAGTTCCTGCTTTGACATCCTTTCCGCCAAAATTGACATCTTTATAAAATGTAATTTCAGGAGCTTCGTTGGCACCAGTTCTCCAAACTTCTCCCGCAGGAGCCAATTCAGATAGGGCACGACCTTTTAGTTGAGGACGACCATAGGTAATACGAACTACTTTGTCAGAAACCTTATAATCGGAAGGATAAGATGCATTGTCTAAGGGACTTTTGTCAATTCCGCTAAAATCTTGTGCTACAGCTTGGGTTGAAAATACCATAGCTAATGCCATAAAGGCAATGATAAATACTTTTTTCATAATAGTGTTTAATTTATTTAGGCGTTAAAATTAATGAGTAATCAAATGATTCTCTCCTAAAAAGTCGTTAAAATCAGCTGTTCTTACAGAATATCGGTTTCTTTTTGAATAAGCTATTAAAATCAACTGATTTGTGTGAATTAGCGTTTAAATAGTAATAATATGTAATTGATATGATTAAATATGTTTTATAATTGAAAGTATAAATAGATATTTGTATGATAATTAAAATTAATTGAATTGTTATGTGTGGAATTGTATGTGCATTTGAGGTGAAGGAGAGCACAGAAGTATTGCGTCCTCAGTTGCTCGAGATGTCTAAGAAAGTGAGACATCGTGGACCAGATTGGAGTGGTATTTATTCGGATGAGAAGGCAATATTAGCTCATGAAAGATTGGCAATTGTTGACCCGGCCTCAGGAAAGCAACCCTTGCTTAGTCCGGATGGTAAGTTGATATTAGCCGCGAACGGTGAAATTTATAATCATAGGGAATTGAGAGAGCAGTTTGAAGGTACTTACGACTTTCAAACGGAATCTGATTGCGAGGTAATCTTAGCCTTATATCAAGCAAAAGGTCCATCATTTATCGATGAGATGAACGGCATTTTCGGATTTGCGATTTACGATACTGAGAAAGACGAGTATTTTATTGCTAGAGATCATATGGGAATCATTCCTTTGTATATGGGATGGGACCAAAACGGTACTTTCTATGTAGCTTCAGAATTGAAGGCTTTAGAAGGCACCTGCAGTAAGATAGAGTTATTCCCACCTGGGCATTATTTGCATAGTTCCGATGGAGAATTGAAACAATGGTATTCTCGCGATTGGATGGAATACGATGCCGTTAAGGAAAACGAAACTAGTATTCAAGAAATTAAAGAAGCCTTAGAAGCGGCAGTGCGTCGTCAATTAATGTCTGATGTTCCTTATGGAGTCTTGCTTTCTGGAGGTTTAGATTCTTCAGTTACCTCCGCAATTGCGAAGAAATATGCACAAAAGAGAATAGAATCTGATGATACGACCGATGCGTGGTGGCCACAATTACATTCTTTTTCTGTGGGATTGGATGGTTCTCCCGATTTAGCCGCTGCCCAAAAAGTAGCTGACCATATTGGTACGGTACATCACGAAATTAAATTTACCATACAAGAAGGTTTGGATGCCATTAAAGATGTGGTATATAACCTAGAAACCTATGATATTACGACGATTAGAGCTTCTACACCCATGTATTTGATGGCGCGCGTTATCAAATCTATGGGAATCAAGATGGTGCTTTCAGGTGAAGGTGCTGACGAATTATTCGGAGGATACCTCTACTTCCATAAGGCACCAAATGATAAGGAATTCCATGAAGAAACGGTAAGAAAGTTGAGTAAGCTACATATGTATGATTGTCTACGTGCGAACAAGTCATTAGCCGCATGGGGAATAGAAGGCCGTGTTCCCTTCCTAGATAAAGAATTTATGGATGTTGCGATGCGTATCAATCCAAAAGATAAAATGATTAATGGCGAACGTATGGAGAAATGGGTGGTTCGCAAAGCCTTTGAGGATATGCTACCGGAAAGTGTAGCATGGCGCCAAAAAGAACAGTTCTCAGATGGAGTAGGTTATAGCTGGATAGATACTTTGAAAGAAGTAGTGGATTCCGAAGTTAGTGATGAGCAATTGAAGAACGCTAATTTCAGATTCCCAATTCAGACACCTACATCAAAAGAAGAGTATTACTACCGTTCTATTTTTGAGGAGCATTTCCCTTCAGATGCGGCTGCATTATGCGTGCCTCAAGAAGCCTCGGTAGCGTGTAGTACACAAATAGCTTTGGAGTGGGACGAAGCCTTTAAAAATATGAATGACCCTTCAGGAAGAGCTGTAGCGAATGTTCATGAAGAGGCCTATTAGAAATACCTTAGGTGAACCCTAAATACGATAGTGAATTCTGTTTATTCAGTTTTTATTTTAATTAGTCAATTGACCCTGCCATAAGGCGGGGTCTTTTGCTGTTGAATTATTTGGTTTATTTTTATAAAGTAGGTTTTTGTCTCTAATCACCCTTTAAATGCGGTAAGTGACAGCTAGGTGACATTCAAATGGCGTGTAAAATGTGAGGAATACGCTTTAGATTTGTGCCAAGAAAATGGTAGAAATGAATAAAAAGTCCATCAGCGAAAATTTAGTATATCATAGAAAACTCAAAGGTTATACCCAAGAAGAATTATCTGATAGTACAACTGTGGGTGTTCGTACGATTCAGCGTATAGAAAAAGGTGAGGTACAGCCGCATTTGCAGACCGTAAAATTATTGGCCGTTGGTTTGGGAATTGAAGTTGAGGATTTAATTGTTTTAGATAACCCGAATGAAGAAAGCGTTAAAAGAAAATGGATGCTGATGTTTCACGGTTTACCATTTTTCGGATTAGTTGTTCCTTTTGCGAATATTTTGATTCCCCTATTTCTTTGGATTCATAAAGCAGAAGACAATATCATTTATGATGAGCACGGCAGAGCAATTATAAACTTTCACTGCACGATTACCTTATTTTTGATGATTTCATTATTAGCTTTTTTTCTATTTCCCGGGTTTAATTTTTTTGGTACAGCCGCGGTGGTTTTATTTGGAATAGTCGTAAGCATTAAGAACCTGATATCCGTATTAAATTCACAAACCTACTATTACCCACTTTCCATTCCTTTTTTGAAACCTAAATCACTTTAATTCTCTCTGAATTAAATCTTTGCTCCATATGAAAAATCAATTCATACAGACAACGTCTGCACTAATATTGCCTATAAGTTTCATGGGTATATTGTTTCTTTTAAGCGCTGTCTCAATTGGGCTGCCAGATAAATACGAACTCGGGGGGGTAATGGTAACTGGCATTGCTTTATTTATGACTTTTTTGGTCCTAAGGAAGGATAAAAAAACATTTAAGGATATCGGATACTTTTGGGAAAGAAAAACACCAATTCGATTTGCCTATGGATTTTTAATCGGTATTGTGATAACCGGCTTTATGCTCTTCCTTTTAGTAAACTTTTCCAACCTACAATTTAGGCAGAAGACGAATCCCAATATATTGTCAGCTGTTTTGTGGCTCCTTGCATTTTTTCCTTTAGCCCTAATGGAAGAAATTATTTTTAGAGGTTATGCATTTATAAAAATCAATGAGAACGTGGGACTATGGCCTGCTCAAATTCTACTTGCGCTCCTTTTTGCATGGTATCATGATTTTACAGGATTAACCTTTTTTAATCAGTTGCTTGGCCCAGGAATATGGGCTTTAATTTATGGAATTGCTGCTGTTTGGTCTAAGGGGTTGGCTTTACCGACAGGAATACATATGGCCATTAATGTCGTTTTAGCATTATTCGGCCAAAAAGATGATAGACATGCCATTTGGAACCTAGCGTATGATACTGAAATAACACCAATTCTACATGAACAAACAGAAAATGTCGGCTTGGTCATGCAGATGGTCATCCTTTTGATTGGAATCATTCTGACGGAGTGTTACCGAAGAAAAATGATTAAAACTCGGTCCTAAAAATAAAGATATTTTGGAGGTTTTTCTACCAAATTAAGACAATAACTATTCTTCAATGTTATATTTAGGGAATACCGGAAAAAGCAACCTCGTTTGTCCACAATAATTGTTAATAACTTCACTCTTTCAAATTCAGCAAAACACTATATTCCATAGGGTATTCCGTATATTTGTAAGATTGCAAAACTTGAATTAAATACAACCTAATTTATTTATGAGCGAAGAAGCAAAAAACGAGTCTGAAGAGAACAAAAAACCTCTGGAGGAAACTCAAAAAGAGAATACCCCCATGAAGGCATATTCGGCAGACAGTATTCAGGCCCTTGAGGGTATGGAGCATGTACGTATGCGTCCGTCTATGTATATTGGTGATGTTGGGGTAAGAGGACTGCATCATTTGGTATATGAAGTTGTCGATAACTCCATAGATGAGGCTATGGGCGGCCACTGTGATAAAATTGATGTCACGATAAATGAAGATAATTCGATTACCACACGAGATAATGGTAGAGGTATTCCGGTAGGGATGCACAAAAAGGAAGGAGTTTCTGCCTTAGAAGTAGTAATGACCAAGATTGGAGCTGGTGGTAAGTTTGATAAAGATAGTTATAAAGTTTCCGGTGGTTTGCATGGTGTTGGTGTTTCTTGTGTGAACGCCTTATCTGAACATTTAAGAGCCACGGTATTTAAAGATGGTAAAATTTGGGAGCAGGAATATTCTCGTGGTAAGGCACAGTATCCTGTAAAAAGTATCGGAGAAACAACAGAAAGGGGTACTGAAGTAACTTTTTTACCTGATACGACCATATTTACTCAGACGATAGAGTATAGTTACGAGACGCTTTCTAATAGAATGCGTGAACTTTCGTACTTGAATAAGGGCGTTACCATTAGTATTACTGATAAACGCCAAAAAGACAAGGAAAGTGAGTCGGGTTATTTAACCGAGACCTTTTATTCTGACCAAGGACTTAAGGAGTTTGTGAAATTCCTGGACGGTAATCGTGAACAGTTGATTCAGAATGTTATTTCGATGGAAGGGGAGAAGAATGGTATTCCTGTAGAGGTTGCCATGGTGTATAATACTTCGTATACGGAGAATTTACATTCCTACGTAAATAATATCAATACTCATGAAGGAGGAACACATTTATCAGGTTTCCGACGTGGACTTACAGGAACACTAAAGAAGTACGCAGATACTTCAGGGATGTTGGATAAATTGAAGTTTGATGTTCAGGGAGATGATTTTCGAGAAGGCCTTACTGCAATCATATCGGTTAAGGTTGCTGAACCACAATTTGAGGGTCAGACCAAAACCAAATTAGGTAACCGTGAGGTCTCTTCCGCAGTTAGCCAATCTGTTTCCGAAATGTTGACGAATTATTTGGAGGAGAATCCTGATGATGCCAAGGTAATCGTGCAAAAGGTAATTCTTGCCGCACAAGCTAGACATGCAGCAACTAAGGCTCGTGAAATGGTGCAACGTAAGACCGTAATGAGTATTGGTGGTTTGCCTGGAAAATTATCAGATTGCTCTGACCAAGATCCCGTAAACTGCGAAGTATTTCTAGTTGAGGGAGATTCCGCAGGTGGCACGGCCAAACAAGGTCGCGATAGAAACTTCCAAGCGATTCTTCCACTTCGAGGTAAGATTTTGAATGTTGAAAAGGCGATGCCACACAGAGTTTTTGATAACGAGGAGATTAAGAATATCTATACGGCGTTAGGGGTAACCATTGGAACTGAAGATGATAGTAAAGCATTGAACCTTGACAAATTGCGTTACCACAAAGTAGTAATTATGTGTGATGCCGATGTTGATGGTAGTCACATTGAAACCTTGATTTTGACCTTCTTTTTTAGATATATGCGAGAATTGATTGAGATGGGACATGTATATATTGCAACCCCACCTTTATACTTAGTGAAAAAAGGTCAGAAAAAGCGTTATGCATGGAATGATGAAGAGCGTGATGAAATCGCAAATAGCTATAGCGGCGGTGTAAGCATTCAGCGTTATAAAGGTCTTGGTGAAATGAATGCAGAACAACTTTGGGATACGACTATGAATCCTGATTTTAGAACTTTGCGTCAAATTACGATTGACAATGCTACTGAAGCAGATCGCATTTTCTCTATGCTAATGGGTGATGAAGTTCCTCCAAGAAGGGAGTTTATTGAGAAGAATGCTGTTTATGCCAATATTGATGTGTAATAAAAAGATATGCCATTAAAAATAAAAACCCTGCTTGATATCAAGCAGGGTTTTTTAGTAGGTTAAGTTGTAAGTTTTTATTCGCGTATGGCTAATGTTTTACCGTCCGTAGCTTTGAGTATCTCCCCATCTTCTGATTTAATCATGGTAACCACATCGTTCAGTTTGTTCTCTATACCCGGATATGAAATCGTATAAACACCATCTTCTTCTTCCCATTTAAAATCTGTCAATACATCAATTTTTCCATTGTTGTAATTATGAAATCTTCCCAAGTAAGCATCATTGAATATCCATTCTTGTCTGTTTGTGCTTTTCTGAGTTTGACTAGTGGATTTCACTTCAACTTTTGACCAAATACCAATTACAGGGTCATTATTCTCAGGAATTCTCGAACAATTGCTGGCGAGAATTATTCCAATAATTGCAAAAAATGAAAATAACTTTTTCATCACGTGGGTTTGATTCGGGGTTTTCGTGTGTAGAACGTAATGATTCGATTAGGTATTGCTAAAATTCGATGTATGGTAACATATTCCGTTTTTCTTCGTTGAAGTGTAATTTTTTTTAACAACAGTGGTATTTCATCGATGTTTTAAAACACTATGATACCGATATTTAAGTGCATTTCGTCGAGATTTTTCCTTTCGGAATTTGTATTTTTGCCAGACTTAAAATAAATTCTTAAAAATAAATACATATGAAAGTTACCGTAGTAGGAGCAGGCGCTGTGGGTGCAAGTTGCGCAGAATACATAGCCATTAAAGATTTTGCATCAGAAGTAGTTTTGGTAGATATCAAAGAAGGATATGCCGAAGGAAAAGCTATGGATTTAATGCAGACCGCTTCATTAAACGGATTTGACACAAAAATTACCGGTACGACCGGCGATTATTCTAAAACAGCTGGAAGCGATATCGCGGTTATTACATCAGGAATTCCTAGAAAACCTGGAATGACACGTGAGGAATTAATTGGAATTAATGCAGGAATTGTAAAAACAGTTTCTTCAAGTCTAATAGAGCATTCTCCAAATGTAACCTTGATTGTTGTTAGTAACCCAATGGATACGATGACTTATTTGGTGCATAAAACGACAAACCTTCCTAAGAACAAGATTATAGGAATGGGCGGTGCTTTGGATAGCGCACGTTTCAAATATCGTTTAGCAGAAGCCATGGAAGCTCCAATTTCAGATATTGACGGAATGGTAATCGGTGGACATAGTGATAAAGGAATGGTACCACTTACTTCTCATGCAACGAGAAACAGTATTCGTGTGTCAGAATTTTTATCGACAGAACGTTTAGAGCAGGTTGCCGCAGATACGAAAGTTGGTGGTGCAACATTAACGGGCTTACTCGGAACAAGTGCTTGGTACGCTCCTGGTGCAGCTGTGTCAGCACTAGTTCAAGCCATTGCCTGTGACCAAAAGAAGATGTTTCCTTGTTCTACCTATTTAGAAGGTGAATATGGTTTAAATGACATCTGTATTGGAGTTCCCGTAATATTAGGAAAAAACGGAATCGAGAAAATTGTTGATGTTCCTTTAAGTGATGCTGAAAAGGCCAAAATGCAGGAAAGTGCTGAAGGAGTGACTAAAACGAACGGTCTTTTAGAAATATAGTTTATAGTTGAATACAGCTATATAAATTGCCTTTGTAGTTTAACTATGAAGGCTTTCTATTTTAGACTACCAGTTTCGGAAATGTATATTGTAAGAAAATATGCTACCTAGTCCTATCTTTATTTTTATATTTGCCGCATGAATACAACATGGTACATCGGTACCCTAATTATTCTTCTTGCCTTAATAGGGTTCAATCAAGAGCCAGCTAAAGTTGCAAATCAGCAAATTGTATTGCAATTTACTGACGCGGAAATTACCTCAGTAGCTGCTCATGATGATGCCTTGTCGACGGTTACCAAAAAGTTACAGGCTCTTGGTATTACCGATATTGAAATTATTAAAAATGATGGGTCGCATTTAAGTATTCATTATTATAGCGTTATTGACGCTCGCAGTATTGGAGAACTTCTTTCTCAAGATATTGAATTATCATTAATTTATGGAGATGTAGATCAATTACCTGTTGATTTTCCCAAGGATAAACTACCTGAAACTTGTAACATCGTAGTTTCAGATCTTCAGCAACAAACTAACGATGGATTTGGTTTAAACGGAAAGCTTGCTTTTGAATTAAAACAAGATTATCAGCGGTTTTCAAATCCTCCGGTCGTAAAGTTCAATGATTTAATAACACTTGAACAAGGTGCGATTGTAAAGGTAGCCTACAAAATAAATCGAAGTATAGCAATTGCTATAGATAATACTTCACGTTCTATTCCCGAGGTTAGGGCAGGACCCTTTACTTATGGAAGTAGCTAACGTTCTTGCCAGCGTATTTTCCCGTTAATGTACAGAACAAAGAACTTCCCTAAGATTATTTCCTTAGAAACAAACCACTAAAGAATTTAAACACTGGTGCTAATTGCTAGGTTTAAAGAACAACACCAATATCAATTATTACCTAAAGATATCCATAGCAGAATAGCTACGGAACAGAGTAAACTTAAATAAACAATAAAATGCAGAATAAAGGACTTATAAAACTTTTTGCTTTCTTGTTTGGGTTAGTGAGTATCTATCAACTATCCTTCACATTTATAACAAACAAGGTAGAAGATGATGCTAAGGCATACGCCGTTAAACAAGTGCCCAGTGCCAATGACTCGGAAACTCTTGACAAGCAAAACCAACTAGTAGCTAAATATTTAGATTCGATTGGACAAAATAAGCAATGGGGGTTTACTACCTACAACGATGCTAAAAAGAGTGAGCTCATAAAAGGGCTTGATTTAGAAGGAGGTATCAACGTTATCTTGCAGATTTCAATCAAAGATATCCTTAGGGGACTGGCCGATAACTCAAAGAATGTTGTCTTCAACAAGGCTTTGGCTGACGCGGATGAACTATCTAAAAATAGTGATGACACCTATTTAGATTTGTTTTTTGAAGCTTTTGACAAAATCAAAGGCGATACAAAATTAGCTTCACCTGAGATTTTTGCGAACAAAGGTTTGAGCGAGCAAATTAACTTTCAAATGACCGATTCAGAAGTTAAGCCCATTCTTCTTACCAAGATAGATGAAGCCGTAGTTTCTGCATTTGAAGTTCTCCGTGAGCGTATTGATGGCTTTGGGGTTACACAACCAAATATTCAAAGATTAGGTACTTCTGGTAGAGTACTTATAGAAATGCCCGGAGCAAAGGATGTAGATAGAGTAAAGAAGCTTATTTCTGAAACTGCCGAATTACAGTTTTGGGAAACACATAGGCCAAATAATCCAAGCTTTAGCCAATTCATTATTCAGGCCAATGAAAAATTAAAGAGCATTGTTGATATTAAACCAGTAGAGGAAGAGGTAAAACCAGAATCTGAATTGGATTCTCTTTTATCGGATGTAACTTCAGATTCTTTGGACTTAACGCAACAAGTAAACCCATTGCTCGATATTTTGGGTCCTCCAAAAGGGGGAACTTATGCAGTTTTTAGTGCCGCTATCAAGGATACGGCTACTATTAATTCGTATTTGAGAATGCCGGAAGTACTTCGTTTGTTGCCTAATGACATTCAGTTTACAAAGTTTGCTTGGGAGCGCGCGGCTACCGAAGATGAAGAGATTTTAAATTTATTTGCTTTACAATCAAATAGAGATGGCATCCCAAGAATGAGTGGAGATGTTATAAGCGATGCACGCGGAGATTTCGGTATGGATGGCAAGCCCGTTGTAACCATGAACATGAATTCAAAGGGTGCAAAAGACTGGCAAGAACTTACGAGTGATGCGAATTTGAATGATACGGGTATAGCAGTTGTACTAGATGATAAGGTGTACACAGCTCCTGGTTGTTCGGTTGTAGGAGGTATTTCTGGTGGAAACACCGAAATTTCAGGAACCTTTACAGTTACCGAAACAAAAGATATTGCGAATGTGCTACGTGCTGGTAAATTACCGGCAACGGCGGAAATCATTCAATCCGAAATTGTAGGTCCTTCTCTAGGGCAAGAAGCGATAGATAGCGGTTTAATGTCTTTTATTATTGCCATGATAATTGTCTTGGTTTGGATGGTTTTCTACTATGGTAAAGCAGGACTTTTTGCAGATATCGCTTTGCTTTTTAACATTCTATTAATCTTCGGAGTTCTAACCAATATTGAGGCTGTATTGACCCTTCCAGGGATAGCTGGTATTGTATTGACAATAGGTATGTCAGTGGACGCCAACGTACTTATTTTTGAAAGGATTAAAGAAGAATTGAAAAAAGGAAAAGGAAAAGGCCAAGCTGTTGCCGATGGTTTCAGCAACGCGCTTTCGTCAATTCTTGATGCGAATATCACAACAGGACTTACGGCCTTAATACTTTTGGTATTTGGTTCAGGACCCATTAAAGGTTTCGCGACTACATTATTAATTGGTATTGCTACCTCATTGTTTACAGCAATTTTTATTACAAGACTGTTGGTAGATTGGTACATTTCTGGAAAGGGAAGAACACTGGATTTTTCTACTGCCCTTACCAAAAACTTATTCCAGAACATAAATATCAATTTCTTAGGGAAACGAAAAATTGCCTATGTGCTTTCTGCTATTTTGGTAGGTGTTGGATTGTTCTCACTATTCACTCAGGGTCTTCAGCAAGGTGTAGATTTCGTTGGTGGACGATCGTATCAAGTACGTTTTGAGAAATCTGTAAATCCTTCTGAGATTGCATCAGAGTTGAACGATGTCTTTGGAAGTGGAACTAACGTAAAAACTTTCGGGGAAGCGAATCAGATTAAAATTACAACCCCATATAAAGTAGATGTTGAGGGAATAGAGGTTGATGAGGAAATCAATGATAAACTATATACTTCCTTACAGAAATATTTACCTTCGGAAACCAGCAAAGCAGATTTTATAATCGGTAGTGGTGATGATGCCATAGGCATAATGAAGTCCATGAAAGTGGGACCCACAATTGCGGATGATATTAAGAAGAATGCATTCTTAGCAATTATAGGGTCACTTGCGGTGGTATTCCTCTACATATTGCTACGATTCCGTAAATGGCAGTTTTCTTTGGGAGCTGTTACCGCCGTATTCCACGACGTTCTAATTGTATTGGGTATCTTTTCTATTTTCGGGACTATTATGCCTTTTAACATGGAAATCGACCAAGCTTTTATTGCGGCAATCCTAACCGTTATTGGATACTCCCTGAATGATACGGTGGTAGTATTTGACCGAATACGTGAGATTATCGGAGAGAAAGGATGGCGTTCAGGTGAGAACGTAAATTTAGCTTTGAACAGTACATTAAGTAGAACCTTGAATACTTCGCTTACTACTTTGGTGGTATTATTGGCCATCTTTGTTTTTGGTGGTGATTCACTTCGAGGGTTTATGTTTGCGATGATTATAGGTATTATTGTCGGTACTTATTCATCATTGTTTATCGCAACACCGGTAATGTTCGATAGCTTAAAGAAGAGCGTCAAAACTGGACAAGAAGAAAAGAAATAACTAACTCAAATTTTATTTCTCGAAGAGAGCTGCACTTTGGTGTGGCTCTTTTTTTGTTCGTAGTATTTTGGATAGGTAATGTTAAAGGGAAGAGATTACTCGACCAGTTGATCCATTTTCTTGCATCTGCAGCTCATAAATGAAATCAGGATCTAGCCCTGGTTCTTTTCTGTGGGAAACGAATATAGTCGCCGTGTCACTTTCTCTCGAAATTTTGTTTACCAAATCGACCAATAGTTTTGCAGAAGCATCGTCCAGACCAGCTGTAGGTTCATCCAAGATGAGTAACAATGGGCGTTTAATCATTGCCCGCGTAGTCATAACCAACCGTTTTTGACCCGCAGATAAATCATGAAAAAGAGTGTCTTTCTCCTCCCATAAGTTGATTAGTTTTAGCCATTTTTTAGCCAATCTTAATTGCGACTCTGTTGGTTTTAGATAGAGTCCAATAGAATCATTCAAACCTGAAACTAACATATTTTCGATGGTATGATAGCCCTTAAATTTATCGGTCATGGCAGGAGTGAAATAGCCGATGTTTTTTTTTACGTCCCAAATACTTTCCCCACTACCTTTCTTTTTTCCAAAGAGAAACAAGTTTTGACCATAGCCTTTCGGGTTCTCACCCGTTACCATGGATAGAATGGTAGTTTTACCACTTCCATTTTTACCAAACAGTTGCCAGAACTCTCCTTTCTTGATTGTCCAGTTTAGCTTTTGTAAAACAGTCTTATTGCCAAACTTAACGGTAACATCTTTTAATTGAATTAGTATGTCATGATTAAACTCAATTGGATTCAGCGCATTGGGTATACTTCCAACATAATGGGGAACTTCATTAGATGTGAATGTTTTTTCCAATGTCTGGTTAATCGATAGTTCATCTTTCTTGAGACTCCCAAAATTCTCGATAAAGGAAAGCAAATCTTCTTTTCGACTTATTATCTGAATGAATATGGTTTGTTTGGATTTTTCTTCTAAAGTTTTAGTAAGTTCTTTTTGCGACCCTGTATCCAAATTATCAAATGGGTTGTCTAGCACTATAAAATCATGGTCATTTTCAAAAAGGTGATTGAGTAATGCCTTTTTTTGCTCACCACTTGACATGGTTCTTAGTGCTTGTTGTGTTCCTTGAGTGATTATTTTAGTGCCGTGGCGGTCTTCCTCATCCATGAAGCGTTCAAGAGCTAACTTTGATAACAAAGCCCCTCTAAAACCTTTTGGGAAGGCAAGCTCAGGAACGTTGCCAGCTAAGAGCCTATGAACAAATCTTGATTTGTTGGAATCATTTGTAATGAAAACGGCCCAATGTTTCATACTTATAATTGTATTCTAAAGATATGAGAAGGGTTTTCATTAAAAATTGTTGTCTTGTCCAAATGCATGCCATTATTGATGGCTACTTTCTGCGATGGAATGTTATCTACATTAATAATAGAAATCAGCGATGTGGCTAAATTATTTTCAATGGCAAAGGCTTTACATTTTTGCGCAGCTTCTGTGGCATAGCCTTGCCTCCAATATTTAGGAAGCATAGAATACCCAACTTCAAGTTCTTTGATGCCGTCAACAGTTTGGATTAGCAATCCGCATTGCCCGATAAATTCATTGGTCTCCTTATGTATTAGTACATTCATTCCCCCAAGATCGTTATCGTAACGGTGAAAAGCTTTATCAAACCAATGTTGACAGGCTTCCACTGGGTCTTCGGGTAGTCCTATCCAAAATTCAGTACTTAGGGGCTCTTGGTGAAAGGGTAGCCAAGTTTCAAAATCTGTACGCTCTAATTTACGGAAGCGTAAACGCTCAGTTTCAAGACCTGTAAGAAGATATTTGCTCATAATAGATTATTGGTAAGAATCCAGTTAAGGTTTTTTTCCCATAAAAGTTCTTTGAAACTTCTTTTGAAAAATCCAAAATGTCCAGGCTGTTTTTGATTTTCAGCAGGATAATGTATGCGGGTCACTTGAGAATTTACATATTGGTTCGCCAACCAATCTACTGTTTTTTTTGGCGCAAATGAATCCTTTGGAAAACTCCAAGCTAGAATCGGTATTCTAATATCTTCGAATAGATAATCCGATTCATTCTTAAAGTGCATTAGATAGTCTTTTTTCTTTCCCCATGAAGCCCATTCAAAAACCATATTTTTAGGTAGGTTTTCAAACAAACCAAGCTTTTTTGAGGGAAAATATCCAAATAGGGGAGTTAAAGTCGGAATTATAACATACCAAAACAACCACATTTTTATTCCATGAAATCCTTCGAAATCTTTCCAATAACCACTTTGGGAAGCTATCATTATCACTTTATCAATTAATAGATGATTAGGATTAAATCCAAATATTTGTCCTCCAACACTATGCGTGATAAGTGATAGGGTTGCATCAAGATTTTCTTCCTTAGCAAAAGCAACAACCGCAGCTTGGTCATTTTTGCCCCAACTTGTTAGGTTTTCGACGTGTTTTTTTAATTCCACCAAGGATGAAATAGATTTGCCAATGCCACCATAGTCAAAAGTGTAAACAACAATTCCTTTTGATGCACAGAAATCTGCAAAATGTGAGTAATACTTCTGTAATACCCCCGTCGCTGAGGAAATTACAATTACTTGATTAATTGAGTTTTTCGAAAAGAATTTTGTAACTGCAATAGGTTTCCCATTTGCGGTTTGAATGCTCAATTCTTTTTTTTGGACTTCCACCAAAACAGCTATTTTTTTTGGTATTCTATTTTATCACCGACTTCTAAAAGCCACTTTTCAGCTAACCCCGCGTTAACCTCAAGAACATATTGAATCGGCACCTGTGAGGAGAGTCCAGTTTCATTCAGGGGTTGAGCGTTTTCTTGGAAACTTGCAATAGTCAAATCTGATTTGAGGAAAATAATGTCAAGCGGAATTTCGGTATTCTTCATGTAGAAAGAATGCATTTGCTCGTCAGGAAAAACAAAGAGCATTCCCTGATGGTCTTCCATACTTTTTCGGTACATCAATCCTGTTTGTGTCTCGTATTCAGATTCGGCAAACTCGATATCCAGTTTGGTGATGAGCGTATCTACTTTTTGTTTGGTAATGGTTAATTCACCTTCCTTCGTAAAAGTTATAGGCTCGGTCTTAATTACCTTTTTCGGTTCTTCTTTGCAAGAACTAAACAATATGCCAATCAAACTGATAATTACAATACACTTTAAATTGTTCATAGATTTGAGTTTGATCAAAAGAAATATTTGACAACTGCCAACCGATTACTGCTTACTAGCAGTTGGTCGAAACATAAAGTAAAGACCAATAAGAATAAATGGAATACTCAACATTTGACCGATAGCTAAGGTGAAAGACTCGTCCAATTCATTTTGACGTTCTTTGACGAACTCAGCTAAAAATCGGATACCCCACAGTACCACCGTAAATGTTCCAAACAAAAATCCGGGTTTGTCCTTCTTATCTGTTTTCCAATAAAGATAGTACAGAAGAAAGAACAGCATAAGATAACCAACTCCCTCATAGAGTTGAGCTGGATGTCTATATGGAATGTCTTTAATATACTCTGAAAACTCCGGTTTTGATACCAATGCGTCATAGGCAGCATTTACCGTTTTTTCCTTGGTGATTGACATGGCTTGACCTTGTCCGATACTATCTCGGACAAAACGAGTAGCGAAGATGAACGATTCCTCAACTTTCTTGCCAATAATCTCAGAGTTGAAAAAATTTCCTAGTCGAACACAAAATGCTCCAATCGCGGCGACAATTGCCAAGCGATCCATAATCCAAAGTGGTTTAAACTCAGGGTTTTTTCTAATATATAGAAAAACAGCAAGGATGATTCCTATTGTAGCACCATGACTTGCTAGTCCTGTAAAACCTGTAAATTCATATCCATCAATAAAACCTAAAATACTTCCTTCTGCACTTTCTCGAATGGGCAGAAGTATTTCCAGTAAATGATCTGAATAGTAAGGCCAATCGTAGAAAAATACATGTCCTAAACGGGCGCCTAACATTGTGGCCAAAACCATATAAATAAAAAGCGAATCCAGTTGATCAACCGTCTTCTTTTCATTGGTAAAAATACGCTTCATCAAAAACCAACCAATAGCAAAGGTGGCTATCCAAAGTAGGTTGTAGTATTTGATTTGTAGAGGTCCAAGGCTGAAAAGAGTTTCATTCGGATTCCAGGTAATTCCTAAAAAGTACATGTAGATTTATTTTGAGCGACTAAGATAAGTATTTAGTATAAAGTACTTCGTATCGAAGAAGTAGTATTTGAGTGTATTTTAAGGGACTGGGTCATATCCTTTTCCACCCCAAGGATTACAGCTAAGAATTCGTTTTATAGACAACCAGCTACCTTTAAAAAGACCATGTTTTTTTAGAGCTTCAAGGGTATATTGCGAACAGGTCGGGGAGTAGCGACAAGTTGCAGGGGTATACGGAGAAATCGCCTGCTGATAGAAACGCACAAGAAAAACAAATGGAGCTATCAGTATCTTTTTCATCAAAAACTTACTTTAATTGTCATTCCCGTGAAGGCAGGAATCTGCCGAAATTGGGGGTTTGATATTTGATAAATTAAGAAACACTAAAAGTAGTACCTTCTTTACCGTCTTTCAATTGAATACCCATTTCAGCCAATTGATCTCTAATCTTATCTGAAGTTTCAAAATCTTTATTGTCTCTTGCATCTTTTCGAAGCTGAATCAATAAGTCCACAACTCCTGATAGTTTATCAGAATCTGTACCAATATCAGTTTTGCTCTCAAGTCCTAATACATCAAATATGAATCCATTTAAGATGACTTGTAACTTTGATTTGTCTTCTACTGTGATACTTTCATTTCCTTCCTTAACCAAGTTGATGTGTTTTACTGCATCAAACATTTTGGCTATTAAAATAGGAGTGTTGAAATCATCGTTCATTGCATCATAGCACTCTTGTCGCCATAATTGCACATCGAAACTGGAGGATTTTCCCGTTTCTAAGCCATCAAGGTTTTTCAAAGCATCCATCAGACGATTGTATCCTTTTTCAGATGCTAAAAGTGCATCATTACTCAAATCTAGTATACTTGTGTAATGTGCCTGCATCATGAAGAAGCGAACGACAGATGGCATAAAGGCTTTGCTAAGTATTTTATTATCTCCGGTAAATATTTCCCCAGGGAGGATATTATTGCCTGTAGATTTCGCCATTTTCTTACCATTCATGGTAAGCATATTAGCATGCAACCAATAGCGAACAGGAGAATGACCATTACTTGCTTCCGCTTGAGCGATTTCACATTCGTGATGTGGAAATTTCAAATCCATTCCTCCACCATGAATGTCAAAAGTTTCTCCAAGATATTTTGTGCTCATTGCGGTACACTCAAGATGCCATCCCGGGAAACCATCACCCCAGGGGGAAGGCCAGCGCATAATATGTTCTGGCTCCGCTTTTTTCCAAAGTGCAAAATCTTGTGGACTTTTCTTTTCATCTTGAGCAGCGAGTACACGCGTATTGGCAATCATGTCTTCCAACTTACGTCCGCTTAACTTTCCGTATTCATTTGTTTCATTGAACTTGATGACGTCAAAATAGACCGAGCCATTCCTTTCATAAGCATATCCTTTTTCCAGAATATCTTTTATGATTTCTATTTGCTCGATAATATGCCCAGTCGCCGTAGGTTCTATGCTCGGAGGTAGAAAGTTAAATTTTTGAAGAATGTTATGAAAATCCACGGTGTAGCGTTGTACAACCTCCATTGGCTCTAACTGCTCCAAACGCGCTTTTTTGGCAATTTTATCTTCACCATCTTCAGCGTCATCCACCAAATGCCCAGCATCCGTTATGTTTCTGACGTATCGGACCTTATAACCTAAGTGTTTGAAATACCGAAATATCATATCAAAAGACATGAAAGTTCTGCAGTTGCCTAAATGTACATTGCTGTAAACCGTAGGGCCACACACGTACATTCCGATGTGACCTTCGTTTAAAGGTTGGAAAATTTCTTTTTTGCCTGAAAGGGAATTATAAACTTTAAGTTGTTGATTCTGGTACAATTGCATTATTGGAGCAAAGGGTTAGAAATTGGTGTCTAAATTAAGATAATCTAAAAATTCACGGCGTACAGGTTCTTCTTTGAATTTTCCACCGTATTCCGCAGTAACTGTGCTACTATCTATATCACGAATTCCTCTAGAATTTACGCAAAGGTGTTTTGCATCGATAACGCAGGCAACATCTTCTGTGCCCAATACTTTTTGCAATTCTCGCACAATCTGAATATTCAGGCGCTCTTGAACCTGAGGTCGTTTAGCAAAATAGTCAACGATACGGTTCATTTTTGAAAGTCCAACAACAGTTCCATTTGAAATATATGCAATATGTGCTTTCCCAACAATTGGAAGTAAGTGATGTTCACAGGTAGAATATAACGTAATGTTTTTCTCCACCAACATTTCATTGTACTTGTATTTATTTTCAAAAGTTGAAGAATTCGGTTTTTTTTCGGGGTCTAATCCTCCAAAAATCTCATTAACGAACATTTTTGCAACGCGATTAGGAGTTCCTTTTAAACTATCATCATCAAGATCAAGGCCAAGAGTCAACATAATCTCCCTAACATTTTCCTTAATTCTTTCAATCTTTTCCTCTTCGTTCAATACAAATGCATCATCTCGTAAAGGGGTGTCCTCAGAGGAAGAAACATGACCGTCTCCCATCTCCTCAAAATGCTCTTTCAAAGTGCTGTCAATTTTCATTTAATATGACTTTAACGAACAGCAAAGATATACATAATATGGCACTTTATATTCTATTTCGGGCATTACACAACATAAATTAGTGTTAAGGAGTATTGCAGATTATCTTTAGGGTGTCCCTAATTTTAGACCTACTTATGAAGCGTATTTGTGTACTTTTTAGCGCATTACTGTTTTTTGGGATTTTTACCCTCTCCGCTCAGGTTTCTCCTGATTGTGGCAATGCTATTCCTATTTGTAATGATACTCCGGTTAATGGTGGAACTAATGGTTTCGGCGTTGACGACTTTAACGGCGCTGCGAAGAGTGGCTGTTTGGAAGAAACTATCACAAACGCCATAGAATCGAATTCTGCTTGGTATCGTTTTCGAACGGGTGCCACAGGTCAGTTGGGTTTTAATATTGGAATCGACACTTCTGAAGATTGGGATTTTGCTCTATACAAAGCTGGTGATTGTAGTACTTTGGGTGAACCAATTCGATGTAACTTTTTTGATAATCAAGATCAAGACTCCTTTTTAGGTATCGGTGAAGATCCCACAGGTAATGCTAGCAATATTCAATATGAAGATTGGATTGAAGTTGCTCCTGGTGAAGATTATTATCTCCTAATCAATAATTTCAGTAATAGCAATTCTGGTTTTTCCATTCAGTTTTCAGGAAATATATTTGTTACCAACCCTTTTGATGCGCTTGATTGCTCTATTGTAAGCAATCTTTTAGGACCACCGATTTCAGCCTGCGAAGGAACAAATGTTACTTTGAATGCTACAACATCCGATGCCGTAACTTATAACTGGTTTACCGATATAGGTGCAGGTTTTGAACCGATTGTTGGTGAGAATTCCTCCGTGCTGGTTGTTTCTAGTTCAGCAACTTATCGCGTAGAAGTGGTACGTCCTGCTGGTAATAATATCATCAGTGACGTTCATGTTGGTTATTCAACAATGCCTAATGCATTTCCGCTAACTGATGAGGCTGCCTGCTCTGAAGATACCACTTTTGATTTATCAGTAAAAGACATAGCAGCTTTAGGAAGTCAAAGCTCGGATGATTTTGTAGTAAGTTATCACAATACATTGGCTGATGCCAATAGTGGTACTAATGTAATTCCTAAGTTATTTACTATTCCATCGGCCACAAAGACGATTTATGTTCGTGTTACTTCCGTACAAAATCCAGATTGCTATGATGCTTCTCAACAGTTTCAACTGATTCGTTTAGAAACCCCTGTCTTGGATTTTCCTTCAGAGGTTTTTCTATGCGATGGTGCATCAAGTGTTACTATCGGTTCATCTGTTACAAGGCCTTTTCATAGTTATAGTTGGGACTCAGGTGAATTGTCATCTAGTATTGATGTTGCGCAAGCAGGTATATACGAGATTACTGTGACCAATACTCAGAATGGTGTCAGCTGTTCAAATTCTAAAGAGGTAACCGTTATAGTCTCCAATCCGCCTGTGATTTCAGATATTGAAATTGAAGATTTAGAAGAAGAGAATACGGTGACTGTTTTCACGGAGGAAGAAGGTGATTGGGAATATCAAATGGATAACGGTTCATTCCAATCTTCTCCAATTTTTAATGATGTTTTGGCTGGAACCCATACCCTAACCGTGAATGATATTAGGGGTTGTGGATCTGTAACGGAACAAATCGTAGTTGTGGGATTTCCTAAGTTTTTCACTCCCAATGGTGATAGTATGCATGACTATTGGCAGATAGCAGGTGTTGGGAATTTGGAAAACCCGTTAGTATCTATTTATGATCGATACGGAAAACTTTTGGCGCAATTAACAGGTAATAGTCAAGGTTGGGATGGTACTTTTGCGGGAAAACCTTTGCCTTCTTCAGATTATTGGTTTAAGCTTACTTATAAGGACACCAATGGGCAAATTACCGAGGCTAAATATATCAACAATCACTTCTCCTTAAAACGCTAGATATTTAATTTGTAGATGCATTTTATCGATTAACGGCATGAATTGTCGGTAAAAACATACTAAATAGGACTTCACGGAGTTATAGTATTTATACAATTATATCCTATTTAGCCCTAAATCTATGCGAACACTTCTTTGTGTCCTGTGCTGTTTGTTTTTATTCTCCCCCTCAGCAAACGCTCAAAGCCCCAATTCAGCTGATTGTAGAACCGCTATTCCCATATGTGCGGATGGACTTGTTACTATAATGCCCGCTGTAGATGGTAATGGCGATATCGATGATTTTGATCCCGACGTCATTCTTCAAACTGGTTGTTTAGAAAAAGGCAGTAATAGTTCAGCAAATGTCGAGAATAACACTTCTTGGTTTGTTTTTAGAGCTGGCACTGGGGGGCAAGTTGGTTTTGATATTGAGGCATTACCAGTATCAGGAACTACGATAACCGCAGAATGGGATTTTGCCGTATACGGTCCTGATGTTGCTTGTGGAGATATTAGTAACGGAACCGCGCAGCCCATACGTTGTAATTATGAAGTGAATGATACTGGTTTTACTGGAATTGGTGTCAACCCTATAAGCGGTGAAGAAGGAGCACCATTCGTAAAGCAAAGTTTAAATACCTATGATGAATGGTTGGATGTACAACCGGGTGAAATTTATTATATACTCATCAATAATTACAATATCAACTTTAATGATGACCCTGAGTCTTTTATGTTCACCTTTACTGGAAGTTCGGTTGATGCAAACCAGGATACGGCAATAGACTGTACTTTGAGAGACGAGTTCTTAGGATTGGACATTGTTGCCTGTGAAGGCGACCCAGATATTACCCTAAGTGCTTTGAATACGCCGGCCGGGGCAGACATTGCGAATGTGGCTTGGTCTGTTGATTATGATGACGATGGTACAATTGATGATACGCTTACTGGTACGGGCCCCTTCGGAGCCGAATATGTAGTAACTAGTCCAAATTCGGGGAGGTACTTTGCTGAAATAACAACAATTTCTGGTTCACCTGCCACCGTTGCGGATGTGGGAGGGATATTGATTACCTTCTACGGAGTACCTGTGTTAGATCGGGTTGAAACTTTGGAATCAAACTTATCCATTGACCCCGATCAAAATAATATTGAGTTTTTTGTCGACGGCGATAGCAGCTATGAATTTGCCATAAACGGAGGTGAGTTTCAAGATGATCCTATTTTTCTTGATGTTCCGCCAGGATTGAACACGGTTATCATCAACGACAAAAACGGATGTGGAACGACCGAACCCATTGAATTTTTGGTTGTTGGATATCCGAAGTTTTTCACTCCAAATGGGGACGGAATGCACGAAACCTGGAACGTATTTGGTATAGAAACTTTAGAGGACCCTGTAGTATTCGTTTTTGACCGCTATGGGAAACTATTGAAACAACTAGGTACAGTGGGAGGTTGGGACGGTACTTTTAATGGCAAACCTATGCCTTCATCAGATTATTGGTTCAGGTTCGAATATGGAGAACAAGAAGATGGTGCTATAGTAGCGAAAACAAGGAAGACCCATTTTACTTTAAAACGGTAGAAAAATTTGATAAGACCTAAAGAAGAAGGCCATTTCACTAGTGAAATGGCCTTCTTCTTTGTCGAAACTGGTGTACTATTCTTCTCTAAAAATTTACGGTATAACTTAATGTTCCGTTCATAGAAACACCATTAACCAACGCAGTAGAATTAATTCCGGTATCAAACAAACGCTGCGCCACATCACGCTCTGTTCTGTTAATTGCTAAATCCAAACGACTACCACCAAAATTATATCCAATTCCACCTGAAATCGATTCCAAATCGCCAACGGTATTTAAGCTTTCATAAGGGCTCTCATCAAAGCGATAACCGGCTCTAAGGCTAAATCTATCTATTCGATACTCTCCTCCCAAGCGAAATGTATTTACCGTGCCTAAATCTCTTGAAACATCAGAGTTTACAGATGCAAAATTGACATCATCTACCGGGCCTAACTTGGCTTCCGAGAAGTCCTGAAACGAATAATCAAAACTTAGGAGTCCGTTTTTGCCAAAAATCAAAGCCAAACTACCCATCACTTTTCCGGGAACTCTCAATTTATAAGTAGGAAAAATATTTACTTGATCAAAATTGATGAAGTTGATATTGTCATCTGCCAAATCAGAAGAAATGCTTTGGGAAAGCTCGTCTTCCAATCGATACCACGTAGGAGATTGGTAACTTCCACCAATGCGAAGGAAGTCACTTAGTTTGGCGATGGCACCTACATTAAGAGAAAACCCCGATCCTTGTGTAAATAGTCTGTTGTCAAAAGTTGTTCGCTGTATTTCAGAATCAGCATTGTATCCTGTTTCTGTGAACTGGTCGTTCCTGTTGTAAAGAATACTGTGGAAATTTACAGATGCACCTATACTTAATCGCTCTCTATATTGAGAGGCAAGGTTCAAGGTAAACTTGCTGTTGTATCCTGAGGTGATTCTCGAAAACTCTTGATTAACGGTGGTATAATCAGCATTGCTAATGTATGCTGTGTTGTCGTTTTCCATTTGAGCTGGGTCAATCAAACCACCAAAATATCCTAAGAAAGCCTGTTGGTCTCCAAAACCTAAGTTCGCTCCTATATCTAAATATGCTTCCTCGATAAATTCGCCTTCCCGTAACGTTATATCTCCGAAAGGAACTCCTTGGGCAAAATTTAAAAAGTAATTATCGATACCTTCATTGGTTGTACCCGAAGCAAAGATATTATCGTCAAAGTTTTCGGTAACATCATAGTTAAGAGCTAGAGCTACTTTGCTCCATGGACTAGTGGGTAGTGTACTTTTGAATACTAAAACGCCGCCTGCCTGATTGATGTCCAAATAGTTTGGTGAAGTGGCAGTAGCATTTCCTCCATAGGTAATAACATTATCACGATTGTAGACGGTTCCGGAAACTGTACCCAGGTTATTATTAAATATTGCCGAACCTGCCGGGTTGATATTCAATGCCGATAAATCGCCGCCGAGGGCTCCAAATGCACCTCCCATTCCTTGATAACGAGCTGTTCCTTGAATGTTTTCCGAGCTATACCGTAATACATCAGAAATGTTTTGAGCACTGGCAAGTGAACATACCAATAGTATTATGAAAGTTAAGTTTCTTTTCATTTTTTTAATTTTAATCTGGTTCCTGAATGTTTGGAGTCTATTGTCTTCCCCCACCTCTGCTTGACGATCTACCGCCTCCTGAAGATCTTCCAGAAGAAGATGATCTTGAAGAACCGCCAGAACTCCTGTAGCTTCCCGAACTTCTTGAGCTGCTTCCTGAACTTCTATAACTTCCGCTACTTCTAGAACTTGAGCTTCTACCAGACGATCTATAGCTACCTCCGCTGCTTCGAGGTGAAGAGCTTCTGCCATAAGAACCGCTACTTCTTGTTCTACTTCCAGAACTTCTATAGGTTGAGGTTCTTGGTGCTGAATATCTTGAAGTACTTCGAGAGGCTGTTCCTCTTGAATAACCGCTGCTGCGTGGCGTAGTGCTTCTCCTGTATTGAGTGCTTCTTGAAGAGCTGTTATAACGTGGTGTTGCTCTTGTGCTTCTGCTTGTTCTATACGAACGATTTCTATCTACCCCAACAGTACGTCTTGAAGCGATACCACTCCTGTTGCTTCTTGTACTTCGCGCCGTAGTTCCTCTCCCAATACTCGATCTTCCCGTGGTTCTGTTACTTCTATATCTAGATGTTGTGCCGCTTCTAGAGGTATTCAAATTAGATCTACCTCGGCTAAGTGCCACCCGTGAATTCGTTCTTGTTAGCGCTCTACTACCATTGTAATATCCGCGTCTACCTGAGTTATATGCATAACCTCTATTTCCATAAAAGCCTTGATTTGCATAACCGTAACCAAATGGAGGACACCAAGCATTTGCCCAACCAAAACCTCCGTAGCCCCAGTTGTTCCAGCCCCATCCACCGTAGCCTCCCCAGCCCCAGTTGTTCCATCTATTCCAACGATTCCAGCCGAAGCCTCGGCCCCAGCCCCAGTTGTTCCATCCGAAACCACGGTTCCATAACCAAGGGTCATTCCATCCCCATCCGAATCCAGCACCACCCCAGCCCCAGTTGTTCCATCCATTATCATAAATGTTTATACTAACGCTGGTCGGGTTATCTCCCCATCCTGCATTTCCGGCATAATCATTCTCAGAAGTGTAGTACTCGGTTAAATCTCCCTCTGTGATACTATCATTTTCTACAGCGCTTGAATAGGAATCAACATCCGTAAAAATCTCACTTTCTGAAATTTCATCCGCTTTTTGTCCAAAATAGTCTGCATACGTGTTACTCCCTTGTTTCTGCTTTGCCTGAGGTGCTTTTCTAGGAGCTCTATCAACAGAAACACGGTTTTCGTCAGACCCGTAAATACCATCGTTATCATAATAAGATGCCTGTTGGTAAGAACCGCATGAAACTACGAAAAGACCGACCAGTGCGACTAAGGCCGCATTACGAATTTTTTGGAGGTGTAGGGATTGTATCATCGTTGTAATTTAAATTGTTGAACATTATAAAAATAGTTAGTTTTACCAACTATTACGATTTTATTAACACAAGTTCTGTGCCAAACTTAAGAAATGGGTAAAAATTTAACGACAAGAAAAGAAGATTATTCCAAATGGTACAATGAACTCGTTGTAAAGGCTGATTTAGCCGAAAACTCGGGAGTTCGTGGGTGTATGGTTATAAAACCATATGGATTTGCCATTTGGGAAAAAATGCAGGCAGGTTTGGATAAGATGTTCAAGGAAACAGGTCATGAAAATGCCTATTTTCCGTTGTTCATTCCGAAATCGTATCTGAGTAAGGAAGCTAGCCATGTGGAAGGCTTTGCTAAGGAATGTGCTGTGGTAACGCATTACAGGTTGAAAAATGCAGAGGATGGAAGTGGCATCATCGTTGATCCAGATGCAAAATTGGAGGAAGAATTGATAGTAAGACCCACCTCCGAAACCATTATTTGGGATACCTATCGAAGATGGATTCAATCCTATCGAGATTTACCTTTATTGATTAATCAATGGGCAAATGTCGTGCGCTGGGAAATGCGTACAAGACTATTTTTACGTACAGCGGAATTCTTATGGCAAGAAGGTCATACAGCGCATGCTACGGAAAAGGAAGCAATTGCAGAAGCTGAGCTAATGATGAACGTTTATGCGGAATTTGCCGAAAAACATATGGCAGTGCCCGTTATTAAAGGATTAAAAACGGAGAGTGAACGTTTTGCCGGTGCCCTGGAAACCTACTGCATAGAGGCTTTAATGCAGGATGGAAAAGCTTTACAAGCAGGTACTTCGCACTTTTTAGGACAAAATTTCGCCAAAGCTTTTGATGTGAAATTCGCCAATAAAGAAGGGCAGAAAGAACATGTTTGGGCCACTTCTTGGGGAGTTTCTACTAGATTGATGGGCGCATTGGTAATGACGCATAGCGATGATAACGGATTGGTGCTTCCTCCAAAATTAGCCCCGATACAAGTGGTTATTGTTCCCATTTATAAAGGATTGGATCAGTTGGATGTAATATCTGAAAAAATTGGTCCATTGGTAAAAGAGTTACGAGCAAAAGGTATTTCAGTAAAATTCGATAATCGCGATACACATAAACCTGGCTTCAAGTTCAATGAATATGAATTGAAGGGGGTTCCTGTGCGTTTGGCAATTGGTCAGCGGGACTTGGAAAATGGGACTTATGAAGTCGCAAGAAGGGATACTTTGGAAAAAGAAACGGTTCCTGCTGATGAGGTGGTTGCAAAAATTGAGTTCTTGATGGATCATATTCAAAAGAACATTTATCAAAAAGCCTTTGATTATCGAAAGGAACATATTACCAATGTGGATTCGTACGAAGAATTCAAAAAAGTATTGGAAGAAAAAGGTGGATTTATATCTGCTCACTGGGATGGTACCATCGAAACCGAGGACAGAATTAAAGAAGAGACAAAAGCTACCATAAGATGCATTCCGATTGATGTCAAAGAAGAGGAGGGAAGCTGCATGGTTACAGGAAAACCATCATCTCATCGAGTGCTTTTTGCAAAAGCATATTAAAAGATGTAAAGAAATTATATTCAGGTGTTGTGATAGTAAAAAATAATTGTATTTTTGCATCCGCATTTTGTGCAATATAATGGTCCGTTCGTCTAGGGGTTAGGACGCCAGGTTTTCATCCTGGTAACAGGGGTTCGATTCCCCTACGGACTACTAAAGTAAGAGGTTGAAGGTACAAGGTTAGAAGTTAAGAATTATAAATTTTTATTTCCTACTTCGTATTTTGAACTTCGATCCGTAAATAATGGCCCGTTCGTCTAGGGGTTAGGACGCCAGGTTTTCATCCTGGTAACAGGGGTTCGATTCCCCTACGGGCTACAAAAGTTCGAGTGAGATTGGCGAAGAAGGATTTTAGAAAACATAATTAAGAAATAAAAGATGGCAAATCACAAGTCAGCATTAAAGAGAATTAGAAGAAACGAAGCGGTACGCCTTCGCAACAGATACCAACACAAAACAATGCGTAACGCATTGAAAAAATTGCGTTCTGAAGAGAAGAAGAAAGATGCTGAGGCTTTGTTACCTGGTGTTGTTAGTATGATTGATCGTTTGGCAAAACGCAATATCATTCATAATAACAAAGCGGCTAATCTTAAAAGTAAATTAGCAAAGCACGTTGCTGCGATGTAATTCCTTACTTGTAAAATATTTCAATGCTCTAACGAAAGTTAGGGCATTTTTTATGCTTGATATTCAGATTCAATAATTGGTTTTTTTAATTTTTCTCGCATTCGGAGAAAACCGATTATAAAACAAGAGTACATAGCGAGAATTAGTAACATATGAACTCGCCATACAATCATGTAGTCTATATTTTCTATTTTTAAGTATCTAATAACTTTAATTGGTAAATAACCTATAAAGAATACTAGCAAGCCAATGGATATCCAAAATAGGATGTCCTTTTTACCTAATGCAATTGATATGCTTTTCAGATAGGAAATAGATAGATAAATCATTGTAATTCCCCCAAATAAGTAAGTTAGAATTTGATGTTCGGTTGTTATGTCTTGGATGAATACGTTAAATAGGGCAATTACACAAAATAGGATACCTATGAAGAATATCTGTTTTTTTTGATTCATTTTTTCGGCATAGCTTCTGAACAAATAATAGAAGTAAAGGAAGAAAACAATATTATAAATACTATAAATTATAACATTGTAATTTTCGTAAGTAGCTTCAAACGAAAGGTCAAAATAGTCGTATCGGACTACGAGTAATCCAAGAATCTCGTTTAGTAAAGTGTACAGTAGTAAAATCGGTAAATATTGTAATGGAGTTTCATAATATTTTCTATATCTAAATAGGGCCATTACCAAAGTAACCGCATAGATTACAACAAACGAATTACCTAATATGGTGTCAAGAAACTTCATAATGGGGCTAGCAAATTCTACTCAAACTAGTTATAAGGTGGAGGTCTAACACCTCCTTCGTTGAGAATATAACTCTTACCGCCTTCGAACAAGCTATATGATGGAGCTTTGATGGAGGATTTAAATTCCGGAAAAAGTGAAGCCTTCATTTCGGAGTCCTCCGCCTTAGGTTTAAAAGACGTTTTACTAACTTTTAAATCATCATTTAAGAGTAAGAGTTGTTCCTTATCATCTAAGAAGTAACCATAGGTCTGATTATCCTGGGTGATGGTGGGCATAATAAAAATTGAATTTTGGCGTGGTAGGGCGTCCTTAACTACCATGCCCTCAGGATAATTCGAAAAGTAAAAACGTAAAGTAGAAATTTCTATTCCTTGGTTCTTGGCTTCCTGCTCAAGATAGGTCAGATAATCTTTGATGGTCTTATAATCATAGTAAACATATCTGGCGACTGGGAAAGAATCAACCTGAGCCGCATTTTCTTTCTGGTTCTGCTGCATTTTCTGTTGTTTCATTTTGTCGTCGCGATTATAATCCTTCCCGCGATTTATGGAATCCTCATAGCGTCGAATCAAAGGTTTCCTTCGAATAGTATAGGTGTCATACATTTTTTTTGCATCATCTACTTCAACTATTTGAGCTGGAGCCTTAACGGGCGTGGGGTCTTCACAAGGAGGGCATTCTTCATTACAACTAGATAAAGTGAAAACGAAAAGAAATACAAGCACTAGTGGAAACCACTTTTTAAGGTTTTTCATGACATAAGTGTTTTAATGGTTGTTGTTCTTGCAAAAAAAATGGGGGAGAAAGCTTCTTTGCCTCCTTAAAGATATTTTAAAATACGAGGAATCAGAAAAAAAAAGAAAGAATATTGAAAAGGAAAAATATAGCGCATGAAAAATCCCAAACTCCCAGGTCTTATAAAGGCTATGGAATTTAGGATTTATATTTTGTGATTTGCCGCTAAGGCAATTATTGATTCATTGTCATCAAAAACTCTTCATTGTTCTTGGTTTGCTTGAAACGTTGCTCAATAAATTCCATAGCTTCTACAGGATTCATGTCCGCAAGATATTTACGCATAATCCACATACGCTGAATGATATCTTTGTCTAATAGCAAATCATCTCTTCGTGTGCTAGAAGAGGTTAGGTCGATAGCTGGGAAAATTCTTCTATTGGCAATCTTACGATCCAATTGAAGTTCCATATTACCCGTACCTTTAAATTCCTCGAAGATAACTTCGTCCATTTTCGAACCTGTATCAGTAAGAGCAGTAGCAATAATCGATAAAGATCCACCACCTTCAATATTACGGGCGGCTCCGAAGAAACGTTTTGGTTTATGCAAGGCATTCGCATCTACACCACCACTCAATACCTTACCAGAGGCAGGTTGAACAGTATTGTAAGCTCTTGCAAGTCTTGTAATAGAATCCAAGAGAATCACGACATCATGACCACATTCTACCAAACGTTTTGCCTTTTCAAGAACAATATTGGCTACTCTCACATGTTCAGTCGCTTCCTTGTCAAAAGTTGAGGCGACTACTTCACCTTGAACATTACGCTGCATATCGGTAACTTCTTCAGGACGTTCATCAATCAAAAGAATAATCTGATAAACTTCTGGGTGGTTCGCTGCAATACCGTTGGCAATATCTTTCAACAACATCGTCTTACCTGTTTTAGGTTGAGAGACAATCATACCTCTTTGGCCCTTCCCAATAGGGGAGAACAAATCGATTATTCGAGTTGAAATAGAAGATTGACGTTCGGCCAATCTGAATCTTTCGTCAGGGAATAAAGGTGTCAAATGTTCAAAGGAAACACGGTCACGAACAATTTGAGGGTCGATTCCATTAATCTTATTCACCTTAATTAAAGGGAAATACTTTTCACCTTCTTTTGGAGGACGAACATTTCCTAAAACGGTATCTCCGGTTTTTAGGCCGAATAAACGAATCTGAGATTGTGATACATAAATATCATCAGGCGATGATAAATAATTGTAATCCGATGAACGCAAGAAGCCGTAACCATCTTGCATGATATCAAGTACACCTTCACTTTCGATAATACTATCGAATTCAAATTCAGGCTCCTTGTATCGATTCTTTAAGTCTTTATCAAAATTATTCTTATCCTCTCTACCTTTTTGGTGCTGAGGTTTTTTGTTATGCTGATTTTTGTGCTGCGAATTTTTTTGCTGATCTCTTTTTTGATTACCGTTGTTATTATTTTGAGGTCGCGGTCGCGGTCTAGGTCGTGGCGTTGTTTCACTTGTTTCAACTTTAGCCACAGTTTCTTCTTTATTGTTCTCGGCTGCAGGAGATTCTGTCTTTTCTTCTTCTTTGACTACTCGTGCCCGAGATCTTGGTTTTGGCTTAGGCTTTTCTTCAGAAGGGCTCGTTGCAACTGGAGCAATCTCAGCAGCAGCCTTAGGGTTAGCAGCTTGCACGTCTAAAATTTGATAAACTAAGTCTAATTTTTTTTGGGTTTTGTACTTGGGTACATTAAGGCCCTTAGCGATTTCCTGAAGCTCAGGTAGCTTTTTTGATTTTAAATCTGAAATCTCAAACATTAAGAATGGTATAAATTATACGTTTTGGAAAAATATCAAGAAGTAAATTGTTAATTGGGTACTACAGAGGAAAGATATCCCGTTCTTGGTAAGTGTTGTAACTAATAACGAAACAATATTACAAATTATTTTTAGTAATGCACCTATATTTTTTAAAAAGACGTGTATTTTTGCAGTCCGAGTGGTGAATAATTCACAATGATTCAAAGAATACAGACCATATACCTAGTAATTGTAGCGCTTTTGGCGACTGTATTGCCATTTTTCCTTTATCTCTGGTTAAACGCCAATGGAGAGGAATTCTTTGCCAAACATGATATTTTGGTCGCTACTGCGTTTTACAGTATAGGCGCCCTAGGCCTTATTGCAATTTTCTTATTCAAAAACAGAAAGAATCAATTTGTTGTAAACAGATTGAATATGATATTAAATCTTTTTTTACTAGGATTTTTCGTTTACCGATCGCTAAACTTATCCGGAGAGACTTTGGTTTCTGAGAAGGGTATTGGGATGCTCATTCCTGTATTTTCTATCGTTTTTTTAGTTCTGGCCAACAGAGCTATAAGGAAGGATGAAGATCTTGTAAAATCTGTGGATCGCTTGCGTTAAACCTAACATCTTAGTTTTATTAGTGCGTGAAACCCGGGGTTGTTCCCGGGTTTTTTATGCTTGTCACTCCCCAGTAAGTTGGAAATTGCTTCTTAAAATTTGATTTTTTGTATTATCGCTTCCCCAACTCAACAATCTCCAGATCTTTTATCTCTTCACCATCAATCACAAATCGCAACATGGTTCGTACTTGATGAAAACCATGTTTTCCGCACGCTCCTGGGTTCATATGCAAAACTCCCAAAGGTTTGTCCCACATCACCTTTAGAATATGAGAATGTCCGCAGATAAAAAGTTTTGGTGGATTTTCTTTCACCATCTTCCGGGTCCGTCCATTATATTTTGGCGGATAACCGCCAATATGAGTCATTAGAACATCAACTCCCTCACACATAAATCTATTATCCAAAGGGAATTCCTTTTGAATTACATGATTATCAATATTGCCAAAAACAGCTCGAAGAGGTTTGTTTTTTGCTAAAGCATCCGTTACGGCCAAACTACCGATATCACCAGCATGCCAAACTTCATCCGCCTGACGGACATACTTTAGAATTTTCTCATCCATATGGGAATGGGTATCTGAGAGCAACAAGATTTTTTTCATTTCTGGCGGAATTGCAGGTTCTGACTTTAGAATTCAGAAGGGTCGTCTATCTTTGCAGCAAAGCTAGAGAATACCTTTGAGATATTTTGTCCAATTTTCATATAACGGAAAAGCCTACCACGGTTGGCAAAACCAACCAAATGCGATAACGGTTCAGCAGGTTTTGGAAAAGGCGTTTACTACCCTATTGCGAGCTGATGTTTCTTTGATGGGAGCGGGTAGAACAGATGCTGGAGTTCATGCCAAGCAGATGTTTGCTCATTTTGAAGTAGGTGAAATAGTAGACCGCGAAGATTTGATTTACAAATTGAATTCTTTTCTTCCCGAGGATATTGCAGTACAAGAAATTTTCGAAGTCTTACCAGAAGCGCATGCGCGATTTGATGCCTCGGAGCGTACCTATGAATATTGGGTATGCCAAGAAAAAAATCCGTTTTATACTGATTCGGCTTACTACGTAAAACATCCCTTGGATATTTCAAAAATGAATCAGGCAGCGGACCTTTTATTGAAGTTCAAAGATTTTGAATGCTTTTCAAAATCGAATACCGATGTGCATACCTATTTGTGTGAAATAAAAGAAGCTTCTTGGGTTCAAAAAGATAAAATAGTAGTGTTCACGATAACAGCAAATCGATTCCTTCGGAATATGGTTCGTGCAATAGTCGGTACGCTTTTAGAGGTGGGAACTGGAAAGTCTACAGTAGCTGATGTTAAATCAATCATAAATAGCAAAGACAGGAGCAAAGCGGGTTACTCAGTACCAGCAAAAGGATTATATTTGACACGTATTATCTACCCCGATACCATCACAACGAAACATGGATAACGATTCAGGAAAAGCATTTGACAAACGTCTGTTTAAGCGTTTGTTAGTCCATACGCGCCCTTATAAAGCAACCTTTTATGGTGTTGCATTGGCTGCTATCTTAATTTCCGGTTTTGCAATTCTAACGCCGTTGCTTCTTCGTGAAATCATAGATGATGCCATTAAGAAAAGTAATGAAGAGAAGTTGCTATGGTTGACACTTGCAATGCTTGCTGTCTTGTTCGCTCAAGTTACCTGTCAATTGCTATTTAATTACTATGCGAACTGGCTGGGTGAATCTGTTATAAAGGATATTCGGATTAATCTCTTCAAGCGCATGTTGGGCTTTCGGATGAAGTATTTTGATAATTCCGCTTTAGGGGTTCTAGTGACCCGAGCTGTAGCCGACATGCAACGTATCGGCGAAATTTTCAGCCAAGGATTTTTTGTAATTGTTGCTGATCTGTTAAAAATGCTAGTTGCCGCAACTGTGATGCTAGTGATTAACTGGCGATTGGCACTTATAGTTTTTGCAATTCTTCCGATAATCGGATATGCAACCCGTCTTTTTCAAAAGGCAATGAAAGTCGCTTTTATTGAAGTGCGTTCTCAGGTTTCTAATCTGAATTCCTTTGTTCAAGAACGTATTACCGGTATGAAAATCGTGCAATTGTTCACGAGGGAAAAGATTGAAAGTGAAAAATTTAGGGAGATTAATGAAAAACATCAAAATGCTTGGTTGAAAACGGTTTGGTATAACTCTATCTTTTTCCCAATTGCAGAAATTGTTTCTTCCATTGGGGTCGGACTCATTGTCTGGTATGGTGGACTTCAGAATGTTTCGGGTCTTGAAGAGGAAGAATTCGGGACTATTTTCGCCTTTATATTACTCATTGATATGTTGTTTAGGCCCTTACGTCAAATAGCGGACAAGTTTAATACACTTCAAATGGGAATGGTGGCTGCCAATCGGGTTTTTAAAATTTTGGATACCGAAAGTAATATTCCTGATGTGGGTACTGTTGAAAAAGCTGAGATGGAAGGGAATATCAAATTTTCCCAGGTTCGATTCGGATACCTTAAAGACGAAGAAGTTTTACATGGTATTTCATTTAGTGTAAAAACAGGAGAAACCGTTGCCATAGTAGGAGCAACAGGTGCGGGTAAATCCACCATTATTAATTTATTAAACCGCTTTTATGAGATAAACTCAGGAGCTATTTTGGTGGATGGAATTGATATCAAAGATTACAGATTAGCTTCACTTCGAAAACATATCGCTGTGGTACTTCAAGATGTCTTTCTTTTTGCGGATACGATTGCCAATAATATCAGCTTGAAAGATGAATCGGTAACAATTGAAATGATTGAACAAGCAGCCAAGCAAATTGGTGTAGATGAATTTATTTCGAGTCTTCCAGGCGGATATGAGTATAATGTGAAAGAAAGAGGCACTATGCTTTCAAGTGGTCAGCGTCAGCTGATTGCCTTTCTAAGGGCTTATGTAAGTAATCCCAGTATTCTGGTGTTAGATGAAGCCACTTCATCTGTAGATACCTACTCCGAGCAACTAATTCAAAGAGCAACGGAAAAAATCACTGAAGGCCGTACTTCAATAATCATTGCCCACAGATTGGCTACCATCAAAAAAGCCGATAAAATCATAGTTATGGATGCTGGAAACATTGTGGAAACAGGTACGCATAAAGAACTTCTAAAAGCTGGTGGGTATTATAGCAATTTATATGAAGCTCAGTTTATGGCCGAGGAAGTAGCCTAACCTCTATCTTTGAGGCACTAAATCTTGAATGGATATTATTCCGGTAAGAAGGAACATAATATTCAAAAAGATACTTACCATCATAAAACCTACTCCGAATGCCAATATAAAAGCAAGCGATAGTCCTATGTTTTTACCATGAATTCTATTAACCACATAAGTAATGTAGGCAGCCATAATGGCAATAAAAATAAATGATAAAGAAAGATAGTTTTCTGGAGCCAATAGGCAAAGAGCTAAACTAAAGGGAAAAGTCATTATACTATAGTGTGCAAGGGAGTATATTCCCGTTACAGAGTATTCAGAGAGGTTGTGACTTTTTTTATTGAATATCAGCCAACCAGCAATTGCAATCAATGGAATATAGAGTAAAAAAGTAAAGGAGCTGATATCTAGAGAAGCATTTAGTATTTTTCTGGTAGTTTCCGTTTTCATCGACTGACCAAATGTGTCTAAATCTATTTTTTCCAGCGCAAATTTTCGAAGAACAAATAATAGGAGCCCAGAAAGGGTAAGGGCAATTCCCAAATAACTCACGGGATTCAAATACTTTTTTCGAATTCCCTTAATATACCCATCGATTACGATTTCCGGTTTTGTAAATAGATGGAGGAAAGTTTTTAAAAAAGTATTGTCTAAATTGAAATAACGCTCGGTAACATCATACCAAAGATTTTTAAAAGTAAGACGATTACGAATAACTTTTGCTCCACAATTTGAACAAAAACTATAATCTGTTCTTAGAGATTTTTCACAGTTTTTACATTCCATAGAAATCTAAATAAGATCTTCCTTGAGTATAGCAGATAGTTCTGTCAAATCTTTAAACGTTATAAACTCGCCATTTTTAATACAGGAAATATTACCCGTCTCCTCACTTACAACTAATCCTATGGCATCGGTTTTTTCAGTAATGCTTACCGCAGCTCTATGACGGAGGCCATAGTGGAGTGGAATGGTTCGCTCATTTGAAACGGGTAAAATCACTCGAGTTGCAACGATGTAGTTATTCACGATAACCACGGCCCCATCATGAAGAGGACTATTTTTATAGAAAATACTTTCAATAATTGGCTGGGTTATTTCGATATACATCTTATCCCCAGAAGATTTTACGAAATCTAAGGAGTGTTTTTGTTCTATTACTATGAGAGCACCTGTTCGAGTTGTAGCCATGTTTTGACACGCATATAGAAGTGCATCAACATTAATACTGGTAGAAAGTCCTTCTTGTTTTAAAAATTTGAAGTGTTTTAAAAAGTTCTTTTTGTTTGAAAAATTAGTGGAACCAATCATAAGTAAGAACTTTCGAATCTCTTGCTGAAAGACAATTATCAAAGCAATTAAACCGACTTGCATGAAGGCACCAACCATACTACTTATCATCTTCATGCCAAGGAGTTCGGTAAGTTTCCAAAATCCCCAAACGATAACAATTCCGATGAAAATATTGATAGCTACAGAACCGCGAACCAGTTTGTAAATATAGTAGAGAAGTATTGCCACCAAAACGATGTCAATCAGATCGGTAATCTTAAGATCAATAAAATTTAGGAAATCCAATTTGGTCGCTGTTTTGGTAAAATTAGGAAATAAGACTTCAATAAGTCAAATTAAAATATATCGATAGTAGTAACGAACTAAGAACTTGGGACATAATTGTTTAGGTTTTTATAGAGTTTTACACACTCTACTGCTTCTTTAACGTCGTGAACCCTTAGAATATTGGCTCCTTTGCTTAATGCTATCATGTTTAAAGCAGTAGTGCCATTTAGAGCATTTTCGGCATTTGTCTCTAGAGTTTTATAAATCATTGATTTTCTACTCACACCTGCTAGTATCGGCAAGTTTAAACTTTGAAATAAATCCAGCTTCTGTAAGAGCTCGAAATTTTGTTCTTTGGTTTTAGCAAATCCAAATCCTGGATCAACAATAATATCATGTATCCCTAAGGCTCTGGCTGTCGAAACTCTTTCTGAAAAGTAATATAAGATGTCTGTAAGTAGCTCCTTGTAATTCGTTTCCTGTTGCATAGTCTGGGGGGTACCTTTCATATGCATCATGATGTAGGGAACTCTGTTCTTAACGATAGTAGGCAACATTTTGTGATCGATTCTTCCTGCAGAAATATCGTTGATCAAGGCGGCACCTGCCTCCAAACATTTTGAGGCAATGTTGCTTCTAAATGTATCAATAGATAATACGATTTGAGGGAATTCCCTAGTAAGCAATTCGACAATAGGCAATATTCTTGCTAGCTCCTCTTCTTCTGAAACAACCTCGGCTCCTGGTCTAGAACTATAAGCACCCAAATCTATAAAAGTAGCACCTTCTTCAAGCATTTTTTTGGTTTGCAAAAGAATGGACTTCTCATCTTTGTATTTTCCACCATCAAAAAAAGAATCTGGAGTAATATTCAGAATTCCCATAATTTTGGGCAAGTTCAAATCTATTAATTCACCTTTACAGTTAATGGTCATAGGATTCTATATCGATATAGTTTTGGCAATTGGTTTGGAATAGACAAGTAATTCACATGAACTTTGACATTCACATAATTTTAAACGAAATTTACGCAAATTACATTGATATTCATGCAGCATACTTCTGAGCAATACGATGACGTCATCAAAGTTTGTCGTGACCTGTTCCTTAAAAAGATGACCGATTACGGTTGTGCTTGGCGAATTCTAAGACTTCCTTCACTCACCGACCAAATTTTTATTAAAGCACAACGAATTCGTGGACTTCAGCAGAATGAAGTGCGAAAAGTGGATGAAGGTGAACGTTCCGAATTTATCGGAATCATAAACTATTCGATTATGGCCTTGATTCAATTGGAACTTGGGGTAGCAGAACAACCTGATATTTTGAACAAAAAAGCCTTTGAACTTTACGATAAACATGTAGCTGAGACTAAAGGTCTGATGGAAGATAAGAATCATGACTATGGTGAAGCTTGGCGTGACATGCGTGTTAGTTCTTTGACTGATTTGATTTTGCAGAAATTACTTCGTGTAAAACAGATTGAGGATAATAAAGGTAAAACCTTAGTTAGTGAAGGAATTGAAGCGAACTACCAAGATATGGTAAATTATGCTGTGTTTGCTATGATTCATTTGGATGAAAGTAACCCCGAAACATGAAGTATTTAGTTGGTTTTAGTAGAGTTTTTGTTGGTATTTTATTCATTATTAGTGGATTTATAAAGCTAAACGATCCAGTCGGTTTCTCTTTTAAGCTCGAAGAATATTTTAGTCAAGGAGTTCTAGACCTCCCATTTTTTGAACCTCATGCGCTCACAATATCCATAATAGTAGTTGTTTTTGAAGTACTTGTGGGAGTGATGCTGCTTATCGGTTTTAGAACAAAATTTACAGTTTGGAGCCTGCTGTTAATGATTATCGGTTTTACCTTTCTCACCTTCTATTCTGCTTATTTCAATAAGGTGACAGACTGTGGTTGTTTTGGCGATGCAATTAAACTTACGCCTTGGGAATCGTTTACAAAAGACATAGTCCTATTAGTACTTATTATATTCCTGTTTATAGGAAGAAAATACATAGCCCCGGCTTTCAGTGTAAGAACCAATCGACTCATCGTATTTTTTGCCTTAGTACTTTCAGGATTCTATGTATATCATGTATTGAACCATTTGCCGGTAATTGATTTTCGCCCCTATGAGATAGGAAAGAATATTGAGGATGGAATGAATGTTCCCGAAGGGGCTCCGGAAGCCATTTTTGAATATGCATGGAAGTTCAACGTAAGAGGCGAGGAAAAAGTTATAGTTACCAATGGGGATTATCCGCAGGTAGACGGTGAGTTCATAGATGTTAAAACTACTGAGATTCAGGAAGGCTATGAACCACCAGTGCATGATTTTACAATAGAGCAAGATGGTGAAGACTTTGCTTCAACTTTATTACAAGAACCGAAATTGGTCATGGTTATAGCTTACGATTTGAGAAAAACCAATGAATCAAGATATGCCGAGGTGAAACGGACAACCGATGCTGCCATGAAGAAGGGGTATAAGGTAATCGGAATGTCTGCTTCGAATAATGCACAAACTGTGAAATTGATTCAAGATAATGACCTTGAATTCGAGTTTTATTTTACCGATGAAACAACATTGAAAACCATTGTAAGGTCTAATCCTGGGTTTTTAGTATTAGAAAAAGGTACTATAAAGCAAAAAGTACATCATAACGATTTAGACGAATTGAAATTTGAATAGGGATTGCCCTAAAACACTAAACCTTTTACAAGATGAGAAGTAAGATTGTTGCCGGAAACTGGAAAATGAATAAGAATTTAGAAGAGACGGAAGCATTGCTGACCGCCCTTTCTGCAAAACTACCAGATACCCAGGCTGAGGTGATGGTGGCCCCAACCTATGTGAATCTAAATACTTCGGTTCGTCATTTAGAATCTTCTACCATACAGGTAATTGCACAGAACATGCATTTTGCTGAGAATGGCGCTTACACAGGTGAAATCTCTGCGGACATGCTTCTGCATATTGGAATCGATACCGTTATCATTGGTCACTCAGAACGCCGGGCCTATTTCGGGGAAACTGATGAAATCTTGGCTAAAAAGGTTACTGCCGCTTTGGCAAAAAACATGAGAGTCATGTTTTGCTTCGGAGAAGAATTGGAGGATCGAAAATCAGGAAATCACTTTGCTGTTGTAGAAAGTCAATTGAAGAATGCTTTGTTTTCATTGGACGCAGGTTCCTGGAGTAAAATAATTTTGGCCTACGAACCCGTATGGGCAATAGGAACTGGTGAAACAGCCTCTCCTGAACAGGCCCAAGAGATGCACGCTTTTATCAGAAAAACGATTGCAGGTGCCTTTGACGCAGGAATTGCAGAGAATGTAACAATACTCTACGGTGGAAGTGTAAAACCCGCTAACGCAGAAGAAATTTTCTCAAAACCAGACGTAGACGGTGGACTCATTGGCGGAGCTTCGCTGAATGCAGATGACTTCGTAGCCATCATAAAAGCAATCTAGACCTTTCTAGAAGAGATATTCAATATGCCCTCCCCTGTTAAGGAGTGATACAGCGAGAGCTCTGGACGAGTTGAAGCGCTGACCGAAATTGGAAAGAGGTTCTTTCTTAGTGAATGTCGGAGGGGTAAATCCTAAACCGTAAAGCCATATGTACCATGCCCAACATCACCTACATAGAATACAACTTCATAGTACATCCCCTTCAACCAGCATCTGACATTTTAGTAGCAGAGCTAGGCGAAGCTGGCTTTGAAAGTTTTGTCGAAAACGAAGAAGGAGTTTTAGCATATATTCAAAAAAATGATTGGTCAGAGAATATCTTGGAATCAATCCATATTCTGGAAAACGAAATGTTTGAAATCAGTTTTCAAGTAAAAGAGATTGAACAAGAAAACTGGAATGCGACATGGGAATCGAATTTTAAGCCTATTCGGGTAGATGATGCCTGCGTCGTTCGAGCTCCTTTTCATGAAAAACCGGATGTTGAGTTTGACATCGTTATTGAACCCAAAATGAGTTTCGGAACGGGCCATCACGAAACGACACACATGATGTTGCAACATATTTTGGCTCATAACTATGAAGGAAAGGCCGTTTTAGATATGGGTAGTGGAACAGGAGTACTTGCTATATTAACGGCTATGAAAGGGGCTGCAACTATAGATGCAATTGATATCGACCATTGGTGTTATTTGAATACCAAAGAAAATGTAGCACGAAATAATTGTGAACATGTCAATGTGTTTGAGGGTGATGCTGCCTTATTAATTGACCAAAAGTATGATGTGATTATTGCGAATATTAATCGGAATATTCTGTTATCCGATATTCCTAAATATGTTAAATGCTTGAATGCGAATGGTATACTTTTTCTTAGTGGATTTTATGAGGAAGATATACCGATGATAAGTTCCAAGTGCAACGAGGTGGCGTTAAAGTTTGAAAAAAACCTCGAAAAAAATAATTGGGTAGCGGCAAAATATGTATTTTAGGAGTGTTACTAGGTTATTAAACCCTGAATAGCATGAGTACGAAAGAGAAAATATCCGAAGAATTACTTTTAGAGGAACAGGTCGCAGATCAAAACGAAATCGTTCTCTTTAACGATGACGTAAATACCTTTGATCATGTTATCGATACCTTAATCGATGTTTGTGATCACATTCCTGAACAAGCCGAACAATGCGCTTTGATTGTGCACCACAACGGAAAATGTACTGTGAAAACAGGAGAATTCAGTGATTTGGAACCACGTTGTAGTAGACTTCTGCAAGCAGGATTAAGTGCTGAAATTGTCTAGCCTCTCTTTTTCTTCCAAAGAAAACATTCCTATCTTAAGGTATATATGGATACTATTCATATTCGCTTTATTGGCTTCACAAAAATTAGTGATTGCCCAAGAACTTCCCCCAATTGAAAATTTTTCTCCAATTGATTATGGTGCTGAAAACCAAAACTGGGGTATTTCTCAGTCCAAGCAAAAAAACATCTATGCAGCCAATAATGGTGGACTCCTCGAATTCAATGGTGCGGTATGGAAATTGTATGGATCACCCAATGGTTCAACCATTCGGTCTGTAAAAGCTTTAGACAATACGGTTTATACAGGTTGTTACATGGAGTTTGGTTTTTGGGAAAAGAATGCTGTGGGCGACTTGGAATACACCTCAATAAGCAATGGCCTGACTTTTCCTTTACTAGAAGATGAGGAGTTCTGGAACATAGTGGAGTTAGATGAGTGGGTGCTCTTTCAAAGCCTTGAGCGTATTTATATTTATAATACTTCAGACAAAACCATTAAGGTGATTGACTCTAAATCTACTAAAGCTCACATGTTTAATTTTAATGGAACTATCTATTTTCATAGCACTGAGAATGGACTCTTTAAAATTGAAAACGGCAAATCTGTTTTAGTATCTGATGACCCTATTCTCAAGAATTCCATAATCACCGGAATATTTGCTATTGAGAATAAACCGCTTCTTGTAACTGAAGAGGGAGAATTCTATTTTATGGTTAATGGAAGTTTAATAGAATGGAAAACTTCCTTGAAACAGCAGTCTACATTGATAAATGTTTATAGCAGCCTTCAATTAGATGATGACAGCATTGTTCTAGGAACCATTTCTAATGGAATTTTACATATTGATAAAGAAGGTAAAACACTTCAAAAAATCAACCAAGAAAAAGGTCTTAATAATAATACTGTATTATCCCTTTTTGAGGATACAGAAAACAATTTGTGGTTGGCTCTTGATAACGGAATCAGTGTTGTTAATATTGATTCTCCGTTCAATGAGTACATTGATAAGAATGGAAAGTTAGGAGTAGTTTACGCATCTGCGATATTCAATGATTATTTGTATTTGGGAACCAATCAGGGTCTATTTTATAAACCCGTCAATAGTGATGAAGATTTCCGTTTTGTTAAAGGTACTGAGGGTCAAGTCTGGTTGTTGAAAGTAATCAATATAACTCTTTTCTGTGGACATAATAAAGGTACTTTTAAAATAGAACAGGACAGGGCAGAGCTCATTTCTGATTTCCCCGGTACGTGGGATATGAAGCCTATTCCAAGTCACAATAATCTATTGCTTCAAGGAAATTTCAATGGTTTAAGTGTTTTAGAAAAGCTCAATGGCAAATGGACATTAAGAAATGAAGTTGAAGGTTTTGATATATCAAGTCGTTTTTTTGAATTTGTTGGCGAGAATCGAATAGTCGTAAATCGCGAACTGAAAGGTGTTTTTAAATTGAATTTAAGTAAGGATTATAGAAAAGTCGTCAAGGTTGAAAATGAAGTTTCCAAAGGTGTTGGTGCTAGTTTGGTCACCTACTTGGATGATATCCTTTATACATGTGATAACGGAATTTTTAAATACAATTCCAGTCAAGCCAAATTTGTTCTTGACACATTACTTACCAATGCATTTTATGAAGGCTCTGATAACCCCATTGGTATTTTCATTCCTGACGAAAAATCAAAACGTCTTTGGTGCTTTACTAGCCATAGTATTGCCTATGCTTCTCCAGGGAAGTTTGATGCAAATTCCGAAATAAACAAAATAGCAATTCCCGCATATGTCCGTAAAAACCTAGGAGTTTTAGGCTTTGAGAGTTTAACTCCCTTAGGCGATGAGAAGTATTTAGTAGGGATTTCCAACGGTTACCTAACCGTAGATTTGAATAAGTTAGCTTCTAAAGAGTATCAAGTTCTAATCAATTCCATATCCAACAAAACCAGTGATTCTGCCAAAGAGAAAGTTTCCAAAGAGAATAACGCTCACTTTGAATTTTCTAAGAACAATCTGTTCTTCTCATATAATGTTCCCGAATTTGACAAGTATACCGAAGTCAATTATCAGTACCAATTGGAAGGTATATATGACGTTTGGAGCGATTGGTCGCGTACTTCAAATATATCTTTTGAGAATTTGCCATTTGGTAATTACGAATTTAAAGTCAGGGCGAAAATAGGGGGTCACCTTTCAATGAATACAGCCACTTATGCCTTTAGAATTGAAAGACCATGGTACCTCTCTAACTTTGCAATCTTCATATATGTACTGGGATTTGTGCTTCTCTCCCTTCTAATTCACAGATTGTATAAGAACTATTATAAAAAACAGCGAGAGCAACTTTTGAATGAAAACAAGAAGAAGTTAAAGCGTAAAAAGCTAAAATCTCAAAAGAAAATCATTCAGATTAAAAACGAGAAATTACGAGAAGAAGTTGAAAGTAAGAACAGAGAGCTGGCGATTTCAACGATGAGTATAATTAAAAAGAATGAGTTTTTAAATGCTATTAAAGATCAACTTAAAGGCAGTGAGGAAAACCCGCAAGTTAAGTCCGTCATTCGTACGATAGACCGAAATATTAATAACTCCGATGATTGGAAGTTCTTTGAGGATGCCTTTAATAATGCGGATAAAGATTTTCTAAAAAAAGTGAAGAATACGCATCCCGGACTAACGGCAAACGACTTGCGTTTATGCGCTTATCTCAGATTAAATCTATCTTCAAAAGAGATTGCCCCATTACTTAATATCTCTGTTCGAAGCGTTGAAGTAAAACGCTATCGTTTGCGTAAAAAAATGAATCTTCCTCACGAAGATGGTCTTACGGACTATATAATGGAAATCTGAATACTACAACACTCCGCTTGTTTACCACAACATTACCCATACAAATCTGAATTTATGGGTATAAACCTTTGATAACCTGTAAATTGATAATATGGCTGTAATGGTCGTCAATAATTGATGATATAGCCGTTTTAAGGACTTTTTTTTGAATTGTATGTTTTTTGTATGGGTTCTTTTTGTGGATTCCTCCTTATAGAATAATAAATTGTCCCGATGTTATTTGTACCTGCTTTGCCATCCAATTTTTGATACGACAGTGCAATTATTGAAAAAGAAATCAAACTAATTAAAGAAAACAAACAATGAAAAAATTAAAGTATTTAGTAATCTGTTTATTAGCATTCACCTTGAGTTGTGAGGAAGACGACAGCCCAGTGGTTTTGCCATTGGCAAACCTTGCTGCCACATCGGAAGTTACTATGGATGGTTCCGGTACAGTTACCATCAGAGCTGCTGCGCAGGGAGCAAAATCATATACTTTTGATTTTGGTGACGGAACTACAGGTGAATCACTAACGGGTTATATCGTAAAGACCTATGAGATGACTGGGGATAATACGTATACTGTAACTATCACAGCTATTGATGAAGCTGGATCTAGTATCACAGAAACTGTGCAAGTTTCAGTTAGTGTAGATGCCGAGATTCCCGCGGAAATTAATTTGTTGACAAGTGGTACTACTAAAACTTGGTATTTGGCAGCTTCTGAACCAGGACACCTTGGGGTTGGACCTGCACGTGAAGGAATTGATGGGGATTGGTGGTATCCTAAGTGGTACTCCGCAATGGCTTTCGAAAAATGTGGTAGTGAAGAATCGGATTGTTTGTGTGATGATGAACTTACCTTCTCTGTCAATAGTGCTGGAGAAGTTACCTATGAACTAAATAATAATGGGCAAACGTATTTCAATGTTGGACATCTTGCCGCGGCGGGAGGTTCAGGTGATACGGATTTATGTTATGATTTTGATACCTCAGGGTCTAAGTCTGTAGCTTTATCTATGGTATCTGGAAATGTTCCTGATGACCAAACAACTGGCATACAAATGGATATTGCTGATGGTGGTTTTATGGGATACTACGTAGGTTCTTCAACTTATGAGATACTTTCCATTACTGAAAATTCTTTACATGTAAGAACTTACGATACAGCCAATCCTGATTTGGCTTGGTACCATATGTTTGCTTCAGAACCAGCAACTCCCCCTACACCCGGAAACGATATGGAGCCTTCAGCTGCTGCCCCTGTGCCAACAGTAGACGCAGCGAACGTGATATCTCTCTTTAGCGATGCCTATACCGATGTTGCCGTGGATACATGGCGAACGGATTGGTCGCAGGCCACCTTAGAAGATGTTGATGTGGCTGGTGATGCAACTAAGAAATATAGTGAGTTGAACTTTGTTGGTGTTGAGACCGTATCAAGTCAGATAGATGCCTCAGCGATGACACATTTCCATACAGATATTTGGACCGCAGATGCAACTGAAATACGAATCAAATTAGTTGATTTTGGTGCCGACGGAGCTTTTGACGGTGGAGATGATGTTGAACATGAGATTGTGGTGTCAAGTCCGGCTCAAGGAGAATGGGTGAGTTTAGACCTTCCTTTGGCAGATTTCGCCGGATTGACTACTAAAGCTAATATAGCGCAGTTGATTTACTCTGGAGACCCTTCCGGTGCGTTAACAGTGTATATAGATAACGTGTACTTCTATGATGCTGGTACCACGACTCCTACTGGACCTACAAGCGCTGCTCCGACACCATCTTTAGATGCTACTGATGTAATTTCAATGTTTAGTAATGCTTATACGAATGTAGCTGTTGATACTTGGAGAACAGATTGGTCCCAAGCTTCTTTAGAAGATATAATGGTGGCAGGGGATGATGTCAAAAAGTATAGCGAATTAAACTTTGTTGGGGCTGAAACCGTTTCGAGTCAGATTGATGCTACGACAATGACACACTTCCATACAGATATTTGGACAGCAGATGCTACCGAAGTTAGAATCAAATTAGTTGACTTTGGACCTGATGGTGCTTTTGACGGCGGTGACGATGTGGAACATGAAATCGCGATAACTAATCCGAATCAAGGAGAATGGGTTAGTGTGGACATTCCTTTGACAGATTTTACTGGTCTTGTAAATACAGCTAACATAGCTCAGCTAATTTACTCTGGAGATCCATCTGGAGCGATAACGATTTATGTAGATAACGTCTATTTCCATAAATAGGATTTAAAAATTGAGCGAGGTATTTAAATTCTACCTTGATAAATGCTTTGTAAAACTCGTCAGCCATAGGTGGCACTTTAACCTTAAAAAAAAGAAAATGAAAAAATTAAAGTATCTATTTATTTGTTTATTCGCAATCACTTTGAGTTGTGAAGATGACGATGGTCCTGCTGTTTTGCCATTGGCAAATCTTGCAGCGACTTCAGAAGTTAGTATGGACGGTTCGGGAACAGTTACCATAACGGCAACAGCTCAGGGAGCAAAATCGTACACTTTTGATTTTGGTGACGGTACAACAGCTGAGTCTCTAACTGGTTATATTGTTAAAACATATGATATGACTGGTGATAATACATATACAATTACCATAACTGCATTTGATGAAGCAGGATCTAGTATTACTGAAACGGTGCAGGTATCTGTAAGTATTGCTGCCGAAATACCCGCGGAAATTAACTTGTTGACCAATGGTACAACTAAAACTTGGTTTTTGGCGGCTTCTGAACCTGGACACCTTGGAGTTGGGCCTGCACGTGAAGGAATTGACGGAGATTGGTGGTACCCAAAATGGTACTCGGCCCAAGCTTTCGAAAAATGTGGGAGCGAGGATTCAGATTGTTTATGTGATGACGAATTGACTTTTTCAATCAATAGTAGCGGAGAAGTAACTTATTCTTTGGATAACAAGGGACAGACTTATTTTAATGTGGGACATCTTGCAGCAGCTGGGGGTACAGGAGATATGGATCTTTGTTATGATTTTGATGCTTCAGGTGAAAAGGCCGTAACCATATCAATGGTTGATGGTAATGTGCCCGCTACTGAAACAACAGGAATCCAAATGGATTTTGCCGATGGAGGGTTCATGGGCTACTATGTAGGTTCTTCGACTTATGAAATATTATCAATTACTGAAAATTCGTTACATGTCAGAACATATGACACCGCGAATCCTGATTTAGCCTGGTACCATAGATTTACTGCTGAAGCACAAATGAATACTGGTGATGAAAGCTTAGAGACTGTATTTACAAACTTAGTTTGGTCTGATGAATTTGACGTTGATGGAGCGCCAAATCCGGCTAACTGGACCTATGATTTAGGTGCCGGTGGCTGGGGTAATGGTGAGGCCCAGTCCTATACCGATGATCCTGCAAATGTTAAAGTTGAAGGCGGTATGCTAAAGATTACTGCTATAGGCTCTGGAGATAATGGAAATGTTTTGCATTACTATGATGACGTGACCTTGGTAGCTATAGGTGGAGGAACTTCTACAATTGAAGATTTCGAAGGAACAGCACCTGCATTTACAGGTTTTGGCGGTACTAGTACTGAAGTTATTGATAATCCAGATGCCAGTGGCGAAAATACAACAAGCAAAGTTGCACAGTCAACAAAACCAGTTGGCGCTGAAGTCTGGGCCGGATCCTTTTTCGATTTGGATACTCCACTCGATTTAGTGAACTCTACGAGTATAAGCATTAAAACGTGGTCTCCAGCAGTAGGTGCCGTAGTTAGATTGAAGATTGAAGACAAAGGTGATAATACTAAATTCCTTGAGATTGATGCGAATACAACGGTAGCAAATGCATGGGAGACCCTAACTTTTGATCTTAGCGCTGCAGCCCCTGCCGTTGATCCAACGTTTAACTATGACAGATTTGTTCTATTCTTTGATTTCGGAGTTAGTCCAACTGGAGATGCTGCGTATACCTCTGCTCGAATTAAATCAGAGAACCTGTATGAGTTCACGTATGGTAGAGTTGAGATTAGAGCCAAACTTCCTTCAGCTGGAGGTACATGGCCGGCCTTATGGACATTAGGAGCAAACTTTGATGAAGTGGGATGGCCTACTTGTGGAGAAATGGATATCATGGAACATGTTGGTAATAATCCTAATGTCGTTTCTAGTGCCTTACATTACCCGGGCAATTCTGGAGGTAGTGCAGTTACAAGTTCTACTTCCGTGCCAACAGCTACTTCAGAATTCCATAATTATACCATGGAATGGACAGCCGACAGCATCAAATTTGTCGTTGATGATGAGTTGATTCACACCAGTTTTGCAAACACAACAGATACGCCTTTTAATAGTGATTTCTTCTTTATAATGAACATTGCTATGGGTGGTACCTTAGGTGGAAGCATTGATCCGGCATTTACAGAGGACACAATGGAAGTAGACTATATTAGAGTTTATCAATAATTTAAGTTAGGTTTTATGAAGGCCAATGGTTTCCCCCGCCATTGGCTTTTTTAATTTTTTGGATATGAAAAGTCTATTTCTGTTAATTTTTACAGCTATTTTTTTTTATGGATTTGGTCAAAACGCCATGCTACCAAATCAAATTGAATACTCCATCGAAGTAGCATCCGATTCCTTGGTTTGGTCTGAAGAGTTTGATGGAACTTCTCTGAATGAAAAACTCTGGAACTATGAATTGGGTGATGGTTGCCCAAATCTCTGCGGATGGGGGAATAACGAACCTCAAATCTATACCAAAACAAATCATACCCTTAAAAACGGGTTTCTTCATATTCAAATCAGGAAGGAAGATACTGCATATACATCTACAAGAATTACGACAGAGAAGAAGTTCGAATTTCAATATGGTAGAGTAGAAGCTAGAGCAAAGCTGCCAATTGGCAAAGGTATTTGGCCCGCAATTTGGATGTTAGGTTCGAACCATCGAGAGGTCGGTTGGCCCCTTTGTGGTGAAATCGACATTTTGGAATATGTAGGTCGGGAACCTCATATCGTTTTTAACTCATTGCATACAAAAGATAGCCACGGTGAAACAATAAATACCAAAAAGACTAAGATTGATGATATTGAGGAAGGTTTTCATACCTATGTTGCAGACTGGTCACCCAAAAAAATAGATTTTTATGTGGATGGGGATTTACTGTATTCTTTTGAACCCAAAGTGCACACCAAAGAAATTTGGCCTTTTGACCAACCATTTTATTTGATTTTAAATAGTGCGATAGGAGGTAATTTTGGGGGGCATGATATTGACGACAGTGTCTTACCTCAAGAATTTGTTATTGATTATGTAAGAGTATACAAGAACTAGTGTGGAAGTTTGTTTTTAAGAACTCCATAAACAAAGGTGCCTAAAGTTGCTGCGGCAATTACCAAAAGCATACTGCTAACGCCAGTACCCAGAAGTATGTACATAGGTCCAGGACAAGCACCTGCTAATGCCCATCCAAGCCCAAAAATGGTACCTCCAATGATGTATCGGGCAAAGCTTTTATCTTTTGGGGCTAAGTGTATTTCGTTACCTTCTATACTTTTCACCTTGAATCTTCTAAAAATCCATAGAAATAGAATCCCTAGAAAAACTGCTGAACCGATAATTCCAAACATATGGAAAGATTGAAACTTGAACATTTCAAAAATACGATACCAAGAAACGGCTTCCGATTTTACAAGAATAATTCCGAAGAAAATACCAACGAATAAGAATTTTAAAAATTTCATACTTAAAAGATTAGGGGAAGTAAAAAGTGAGTCATTAGGAGTCCTCCAATAAAAAATCCAATTACTGCAATTAGAGAGGGGAGTTGTAGATTGCTTAAACCAGTAATCGCATGACCTGAAGTACAACCTCCGGCATAGCGGGTTCCGAACCCAACCAAGAATCCGGCAAGGACTAAGATGGAAAAACCTTTAAAAGTCATGATACTATCCCAATGATAAATTTCCGCAGGTAATAATGTAGCACCAGCATTTTGAAATCCCAAAGTGTTTAAGTCAGCAATTGTTTCTGGATTCAAATCGATTGCTGAGCCGTCTGATAGAAATTGGACGGCAATAAACCCGCCAATAATCGCTCCTAGAACTACGGTAAGATTCCACTTTTGGGCTTTCCAATCGAATCTGAAAAAATCAGCGTATTTTCCGGCACCTCCAATAGAACATAAGGTTCGAAGGTTTGAGGACATTCCAAAGGTCTTTCCGAAGAAAACTAAAATTGCCATTACCAAAGCGATAAGCGGACCAGAAACATACCATGGCCAGGGTTTAAGAATTACTTCCATTTTTTAAGAATTTGGGCAAATGTAGTAGAAAATGTATTTGCCAATGGTAATAAAAGTTACACTCTAAAAGGAATGTATATTCGGATACTATTACTTGGTAAAGGCAACACTTTGAAACCCAGGTAAATCATCTCCAATTTGACGGGTCAATGTGTCCCCGCTTAGGTTGTAAACCGTAGGTTCGAAGCTACCATTGAGATTCAGCTGGTTGTTAGAAAAGGTCCAAGTACCTTTGCTCGTATCCGCGTCTCCACAGTCAATAAAAAATAATCCTCCGGTAATGCTGGTAACGTTGATTCGAATGACATTGAGATTCCAAGATGTATCAGTATTTATTGTAAGGGTTCCGGTGATGCAAGTCATTTCATCCAAAAGATTTGTAGACGCCGTACCATCATCATTTGCATCTTGTGCCGGACTTACATTAACCGCTGATAGAGTATAAGTGCCAATTACCTTGGCATTTTCATCGGTTTGAGATGGCCCGTCATCACTAGAACAGGCAGTCAAAAATAAAGTCAAAACGATTAGGATAAGAGTAGGTTTTGAAAAACGCATAGAATTTTTTTGGTAAGATAATTATTTTTTCCCGATGGAGGAATCATCACACTTTAAATCACCAACAACATATTGCATGCCATCTAAGAAGAATTGAAGCAATTCGGGATTCTGCATACTGTGCGCATTATGCGATGGGGAACTATAAAATACTCTGCCCTTTCCATGTCTTTTTATCCAAGAAACATAAATAACTTTCTCATCAGCCACTTCTTTCATACCTTCAATCTTATCTACTTCCATATAAAGTAATGGTCTGAAATTATAGTCGAAATAGGCATTTTTAAAGAAATAGGGTTCATCAACATGTGTAAGCCCGTTACCCTTAAAAGCTTTGACCATGGGATGATTCTTATCAACTTCTTTTACATGTATCTCTTGTTGTTTCGGGTGATAATCAAAACTCCCTCCGGTCATTTTACTAAAGGCAACGGAATTGTTCTGTACAACTATCCCACCATGCATAAGCATTAGGCCACCGCCTTTAGAGACGTAATTGATGAGGTTCTCTTCGTATTTGGGTGCCTGTGTTTTGATTTGTTCCTCGCTTAGCGAGGTGTTCGCTTTTAAAAGGTCAGAGAACAAATCCCGTTCAGGCCCAGCAGGATTGGGATTATTCAAAATTATGGCATCATATTTTTTTAGGTTTTTTTTGGTGAACTGTTCAATGTCATATCCCACGTGTACTTCGAAGGCACCTGTTTTTTTAGCGAGTATTTTTAGCATTTCTATGTTGTGCGGAATAGTCCAATGGTAAAACCCTGTGGCCTTTGAAAAAACAAGTATTTTCTTTTTAGAGTCCGTACTAATTGTAGTCTTCGAGGGGGCTAATTTTTCGATAGACGCTAGCCATTCATCAGTGATTTCCAGTGGCTCAATACTTTGCGAATGGCTATTTAAGAAATGAAAAATCATTAAAAAGGACAGTAGTATTCTTTGCATTATTTAGTCTTTTTGCTTTATTTCGTTAACGTTCACGTTTTTGACAAACTTTCCTGACCCAAAATCGATTAGGATTTGTAAATTACCGAATAATTTTGAATTGCAGTTTGAAGTAACCGACCAAATAAGAAACGCTATTAGACCTTTCCTTTTAAGTACTACCTTTTTTAAAAATGGGAGAATGGTTTATTGAGTTATTCGATTACTTCGAGCTACTAACCTTAAATATAGACTGAACAGATGCAACGTAGAAAATTTATCAGTAAAACCGCTTTAGGGACTGCTGCGGCAGTTGGTTTTCCATCCATTGTTCCCGCAAGTGTTTTGGGCAAAGATGCACCGAGTAATAAAATAAACATTGGTCAGATTGGTTGTGGTCGTATCGCGATCAGCCATGATATGCATGACACCTTAAAATTTGATGAGGCAAGAATTATGGCCGTCTGTGATTTAGATTCCATTCGAGTGACTAAAGCAAAGATTTTTTTGGATCAGGCCTATCAGGAAAAAACAGGCAAGGCAAATTACATGGATACTAAAACTTATAGTGATTATCGTGAAATGCTCTTAAATAAAGATATTGATGCGGTGATGATAAGTACGCCTGACCACTGGCATTCACAACCTGCTATGGAAGCTGCTTTGGCTGGAAAAGATATCTATCTGCAAAAACCAACCTCATTAACGGTAAGGGAAGGCCAACAACTACAGGCTGCTGTACAACAAAAGAATGTGATTCTTCAAGTGGGAACACAACAACGGGCCATGCCGCAGTTTCGTGTTGCCGCAGAATTAGTTCGAAATGGTAGAATAGGAAAAGTTCACACCGTAAAAATTGGATTACCGGGAGACCCTGGCGGCCCAGAAGTGACAGAAATGCCGATACCTAAAAATTTAAATTTTGACATGTGGTTGGGTTCGACACCTGAAGTGCCTTACAATGAAATAGGCGTACATCCACAGAACGATTATAGTCGCCCAGGTTGGCTACGACATCGGAATTACGGTGCAGGAATGATTACCGGATGGGGCCAACACCATTACGATTCAGCGGCATGGGGAATGAACACAGAGCTTACAGGTCCGATTTCAGTTGAGGCACTTTCCGAATTTCCAAAGTCCGGATTTTGGAACGTACATGGTGATTTCTTGGTAAAACATGAATATGAAAATGGTATGACGACATACACTAGCGGTGGCTATACAAATGGAATTAAATATATTGGTGATGACGGTTGGATATTCGTTTCCCGTGGCGATTATCAAGCATCTGCTTCGGATCCAGTTGACAAGGAAAAAAGTGCAAAAGCATTGAATGCTTCCGACCCAAAAATATTGGAATCCGTAATTGGGGAAAATGAAATCCATTTAGAAAAAATTGATGACCAACATGGAAACTGGTTGGATTGTATCAAAACTCGAAAAGTCCCAATTTCACCAATTGAAAAAGGACATAAAGCATGCACCATCTGTTTGATTAGTGATATTGCTATGCAGTTCGATAGAAAACTAAACTGGAACCCAGAAACGGAAATGTTTGTCAATGATGATGAGGCAAATGCCATGTTACGTAGAGAACAACGCAAGCCTTATGGAACTGATTCTGTCAAGGTTTAGATTTGATATAAAATGAAAAACTATTTAATTGGAATTTTACTATTAAGTCTTTCCTTTTCGTGCGCGGAAAAACAGTTCGAAGAGAAAAATAAGCAGGAACCAACTATGGATAAAGTAAAACTTATGACATTGGATCCAGGTCATTTTCATTCGGCCCTGGTTCAGAAAACCATGTATCCGCAAGTGGACTCAACGGTATATGTTTTTGCTCCTGAAGGTCCCGAAGTTCAAGATTTTTTAAACAAAATCGAGCAATACAATACACGAGCTGAGCATCCGACTGGATGGAATGTAAAAACGAATTTTGGTGATGACTACCTCGAGCAAATGATTGCTCAGAAACCAGGCAATGTAATGATGGTTGCGGGTAAGAACTCCAAGAAAATCGACTATATCTTAGAAGCGGTAAAAGCCGGATTGAACGTTTATGCGGATAAACCTCTGGTCATTAATCCTGAGGGATTTGTAAAACTGAAGGAGGCCTTCGAAATTGCTGAAGAGAACGGAGTGATGATTTATGATATCATGACAGAACGTTTTGAATCAACAACTATGATGCAGAAACTATTCTCCACTTTACCTAAGGTATTTGGGGAATTGGTGGATGGTACGCCAGATGAACCTGCAATCAGCAAAGAAAGTGTCCATCATTTTTTCAAATATGTTTCTGGAAACCCCTTGGTTAGACCGGCTTGGTTTTTTGATGTCAATGAAGAGGGAGAAGGAATAGTGGATGTAACCACCCATTTGGTCGATTTGGTGCAGTGGGAAGCTTTTCCTGAACAAATTATTGATTCTACGGATGTTGAAATGCTTAAGGCAAAGCGTTGGCCAACGGTACTTAGTTTAGAGGAATTTACGAAAGTTACGAAGTTGAGTGACTATCCTGAATATCTTAAAAAAGATGTAGCAAAAGATGGTTTGAACGTGTATTCCAATGGAGAAATGATTTACAAAATCAAAGGCAAGCACGCCAAAGTTTCCGTGATTTGGAATTATCAAGCCCCAGAAGGAACTGGAGATACCCATTATAGTATCATGCGAGGAACCAAATGTGATTTGATTATCAAACAGGGTGCCGAGGAAAACTATAAACCGGTATTATACATTCAACCCTCCATAAAAAGCCCTTTTGAAGACATACTTCAAAGCGCTATCGATACCCAGATTCAAAAGTTATTTCCTGGAACTACAGCTGAAAAAATGTCCGATGGTCTCTGGAAAATCAATATTCCTGATGAATTCAAAATCGGTCATGAGGCACATTTTGCACAAGTGACCGATAATTATTTACAATATTTGGAAGCAGGAGAACTCCCCGAATGGGAAATTCCAAATATGATAACAAAATATTATACAACCATCGCCGCATATAAAATGGCAAAAGAAGATTAAATGAGTGAACTATTATCATTAAATAATAAAAATTACGCCCTTTCAGGTGGCACAGGTGCCTTAGGAGGTTCTATTGCAAAATACCTTGTTGAAAACGGAGCCAATGTACTTCTTTTAGGCAGGTCATTGGACAAACTTGAGGCCAAACAAAAAGAACTCAATACTATCGCTGATAACAGCACCTATATTTTCGTAGTAGATGTAATGAATGAAGAGGCGTTGAAGAATTTAAAAGATACCATTGAAAAAGATTTTGGACGTCTTGACGGACTCGTGAACCTTGCGGGAGGAAACATTCCCGGAGCGACTTTAAAACCAGACCAGACGATTCGCGATATCGAAGTGAGGGATACAAGAAAAGTGGTGGATATCAATTTATTTGGTACTGTAATCCCCACTATAATTTTAAGTGAATTGATGGTAAAACAAGGCCATGGCTCTGTGGTAAATATATCTTCTATGGCCTCAAAACAAACTATTTCAAGAGTTTTGGGATATTCCATGGCAAAGGCTGGCGTAGATATTTTTACTAAGTGGATGGCGAATGAGCTTGCGTCGAAGCATGGAGATAAGATTCGTGTCAACGCAATCGCCCCAGGATTTTTCATAGGAAATCAGAATCGAAGATTATTGACCAATGAAGATGGTTCTTACACCGCACGTGGAAATGATATCATCAAGAATACGCCTATGGGTCGTTTTGGTGATGCATCCGAACTGAACGGCATGGTGCATTATCTTTTAAGTGATGCTTCAAGTTTCGTGACAGGAAGCATTTTTGATGTAGATGGCGGGTTCAATTCATTTTCAGGAGTATAGTCAATGGAGTATTTAAAGAAAACATTTCGATGGTTCGGACCTTCTTTTGGGGTAACGCTTGATGATATCAAACAGATTGGAGTAGAAGGTGTCGTTGCTGCTTGCCAAGAAGTTCCCTTAGGTGAAGTTTGGTCCGTTGAGACCATTGCATCGCTAAAAAACGAAATCGAATCTCAAGGATTGGAATGGTCAGTGGTGGAGAGTGTCAATATTCATACGGCTATTAAATATGGACTCCCAGAAAGAGATGCCTACATCGCTAATTATATTCAGACTTTAAAAAACCTTGCTGCAAACGGCATCTATGTAGTTTGCTATAATTTCATGCAGTTGATTGATTGGACGCGTACCAATTTGGACTATATTTTACCGTCTGGAGGTTCCGCCTTGTACTATAGTCCCATAGCTGCCGCAGCTTTTGACCTCTTTATCTTGAAAAGGGAAAATGCAAAGCAGACATATACTGATGATATCTACAAAGAAGCAAAAAACTATTTCGAGGGATTATCGGAAGGGCAAAGAAAAAAGTTAGAAGAATCAATTCTAGCAGGAATGCCTGGTTCTAGAAAATTAATTGCACTTGACCAGTTCAAAAAGAATCACGCTACTGTTCTAGAGATTAGCAAAGAACAACTTCAAGAAAACCTATCGTATTTTTTGAATGCCATTATTCCAGAGGCGGAAAAACTAGGGGTGAAAATGGCCATACATCCCGATGATCCGCCATTCTCGATTTTTGGGGTTCCTAGAATTGTTTCGAATTATGAAGAACTGAAATTTTTACTGGAATGCTGCCCTTCGCCTAGCAATGGACTAACTTTTTGTTCTGGTTCTTTGGGAGCATCCGGAGCTAATGATTTGGTGAAAATCGTGGAAGATTTTGGGGATAAAATCCATTTTATCCATTTAAGAAATGTTGCGAGAAATGCAGATGGTAGTTTTTATGAAGCAGAGCACTTGGGTGGCTCTGTGCCAATCGACAAAGTCATGAAAGCTATTGTCAAAGAACAAATAAAAAGACATGAAAAAGGCAAAATAGTTTCCATTCCCATGCGTCCGGACCATGGTCATGTTTTGTTGGATGATAAAAAACGACAAGCTGATTTTTATTCTGGCTATTCCCTCATAGGAAGGGCAATGGGCTTGGCACAACTTTCAGGTCTGGAAAAGGGTATCCGCGAAAATTTAATTGAAGCATGATAAAACCAAAAGCTATTAAGAAGTCTATTGTTTTGGGAACCCTTACACTTTTGTGTTTGATATTATCCTCATGTGCAGCGGTAAGTGACACCAAGGTGCTTTATTTTGCACATTCATTGCCTACTTCTCATCCGGTGCACAAAGGAATTTTGGATATGCAAAGTATCTTAAATGAAAAGTCCGGAGGTAAATTGCAAATCAAGGTTTTTCCTGACGGACAACTAGGTTCAGAGCGCGAGGTATTGGAGCTTTTGCAAATCGGAAGTATAGCGATAACGAAGGTGAGTGCCTCTGCCTTATCGAATTTCGCACCGGAATATCAGATAACCGTTATTCCCTATTTATTTCGCGATGATGCCCATTTATGGAGAAATTTAGAGGGCGAAGTTGGAGAACAACTGTTGGCAAGTGGCAGTGAATATTTATTACGTGGTTTGTGTTTTTATGATGCGGGAGCACGAAGTTTTTATACAAAGGAAAAGCCTATTAATTCTCCTGACGATTTAACCGGCTTGAAAGTTAGGGTACAAAACGACCAAATGTCTGTCTCTATGGCAAACACTTTAGGAGCTTCTGCAACTCCAATGGCTTTCAGTGAACTCTATACCGCTTTGCAACAAAATGTGGTCGATGGAGCCGAGAATAATATTCCTTCTTTTGTGACTTCCAATCATTTTGAGGTTTGTAAGTATTACACTTTTGATGAGCATACGATGATTCCTGATGTGGTCATTATCGGTACTAAATTCTGGGACAAATTATCAGATCAAGAAAAGAATTGGCTTCGTGCTGCCTCAAAAGAGAGTGTCGTTGCCCAGAAAAGATATTGGAAGGAAACGATTGCGGAGCAAATGGAGATGCTTAAAAAAAATGGTGTCCAGTTCACATATCCTAACAAAGAGGCCTTCCAAGAAAAATCTAGGCCCATAATGGAAAACATGAAGAAGGACCCAAAGATGAAAGCTATCATTGATAAAATAAATGCAAACTAATGGAGAAGACCTATCAATTTCTGAACAAGGTCATAGAATGGCTTTTGGTAACCATATTCGCTTTGCTCGTGATTGATGTTGTCTGGCAGGTAATCTCGCGATATGCAGTCGGAAAGCCAAGCTCGTTTACAGAAGAATTTGCACGATTCGCGTTGATTTGGCTAACCGTTTTGGGAGCAGCTTATATCAACGGACAAAAAGAAGGACATCTTTCTATGGATTTCCTTTTGTCAAAATTACCAGAAAACAAAAGACATTCCAGACAAAAGGTAATTCAAATCGTCATGGCACTTTTTGCCCTGATTATCATGGTAATCGGTGGTGGGAATTTGGTATATACCACCTTGAGTCTAGGTCAGATTTCGTCTGCCCTTAATGTTCCTTTGGGATTTGTGTATTCCATAGTTCCGATATGTGGACTTGTAATCATGTTCTTTTCCTTTTACAATATCAAAAAACTAAACTTCGAATAGATGAGTATTGAAATCATAAGTATTATTGTTCTTTTCGTCAGTTTTTTTGGATTGTTGGCCTATGGTGTTCCGGTTGCGTATTCTATTGGAGTTTCAACCATGCTTACATTGTTGTTGAACATTACATTCTTACCGGCTATTACGACTGCAAGTCAGCGCATGACCACCGGTATTGATAATTTTGCCTTGTTGGCTATTCCCTTTTTTGTACTTGCTGGAGAGCTTATGAATAGAGGCGGTATTGCTCAACGTTTGATTGATTTTGCGAAGTCCCTGATTGGTAGTTTGCCTGGAGGCTTGGCATTTGTAAATGTGATTTCGGCAATGCTATTTGGTGCCATTTCGGGTTCAGCCATCGCTGCAGCCTCGGCTATCGGTAGCACACTTACCGATAAAATGGAAAAGGAAGGCTACCCTCGGGAATTCAGTGCAGCAGTGAATATCAGCTCGTCAACCACGGGATTATTGATTCCTCCTAGTAACGTTTTAATAGTTTTTGCATTGGCGAGTGGCGGCACTGCCTCTGTGGCCGCACTGTTCGTTGCGGGATATTTACCTGGAATCCTGGTGGGTCTGGCGATAATGATTATGGTCTACATTTATGCCAAACGGAAAAAATTGCCAAGAGCCCCAAGGGTTGGTTTCAAGAAATTATTTACCGATTTCAAAAATGCGGTTTTGAGTTTGACCCTTTTGGTAATCGTAGTGGGCGGTATTGTCGCAGGAATTTTCACCGCAACCGAAGCTGCGGCTATCGCTGTGGTTTATGCAGCATTGTTAGGGTTTTTAAACAAGGAATTGAAGTTTTCAGATTTGAGGCCCGTGCTACTGAAAAGCGCAAAGACCACCGCCATAGTCATGTTTTTGATTGCCACCTCCATGGCAATGTCATGGTTGTTTTCCTTTGAAGGGATTCCACAATTGATGACCGATACCATTTTGGACAATGTGAGTAATCCCATCGTTATCTTTTTGATTATAAATATTGTGCTGCTCATTGTGGGAACCTTTATGGATATGACTCCTGCAGTGCTTATTTTCACCCCCATCTTTTTACCTGTGGCAATGGCCTTGGGCATGCATCCGGTTCAATTTGGGATGGTCATCGTTTTGAACCTATGTATCGGTATTTGTACCCCTCCGGTCGGTACGCTTTTATTTGTAGGTAGTGGGGTTGCGGAAGTTCCTGTGACGAAAGTGATTAAGCCTCTATTGTCATTATTAGCAGCAATGACAGCGGTACTTTTTCTGATTACCTATCTTCCAGAGATATCCCTTTGGCTACCGAGGGTATTTGGATTGATTGACTAATGATTATTGAGTAGTCATCCTTATCTTTACAAAAAAGCTTGCACTCCGGATTCCTATGCGATTTATTATTTCCGTACTTCTTTTTTGCATTTTGTTTTCTTGCCAGACCTCTTTTGAGGAACCGGTTATTTCCTTGGATGGATATCAAATCGAAGATGGATTTGAATTAGAACTAATCGCTTCAGAACCTTTACTCGAGGCACCTGTAGCAATGGATTTTGATGCCAAAGGAAGAATTTGGGTCGCTCAGATGCCGGGATATATGAACGACATGCAAGGTTCGGATGAGGATAAACCTGTCGGAAGTATTAAAATCCTCGAGGATTTGGATAACGACGGAGTGGTCGACCGGGCCAAAATATTTTTGGATAGCCTAGTGATGCCAAGAGCTTTAGCACATGTATACGGGGGACTTTTATATGCAGAACCGCCTTTTCTGTACTTTGTGGATATTGAAAATGATAAGCCTGTGAATCGCATTGTTGTGGATTCCATTTATGCAGCGGATGGAAATCCTGAACATCAACCAAACGGACTCCTATTAAACATTGACAACTGGATTTATAACGCAAAGTCAAATTTCAGGTACCAACGTAAAAACGGGGTTTGGAAAAAAGAACCCACAACTTTTCGGGGACAATGGGGTATCTCGCATGACAACTTTGGAAGATTGTATTACAATAATAATTCGCAACAACTATTGGGCGATCATGTATTGCCCAATCGTTTGATTCGCAATAAGCATTTTACACCCAAAGCAGGCGTAAATCGAAAGCTCACGGATGACCAACGTGTATATCCTTTACATGCTACTGCCGTGAATAGAGGGTATGCTCCCGGAGTACTCACTGCCGATAGTGTTTTGGTGAATACCACAGCAGCGGCAGGTCTAATGGTATATCGAGGTGGAGTTTTTCCTGAGGGATATGACCAGAATGTGTTTGTAAGTATTCCCGAAGGAAACCTAATCAAACGCAATATTTTGACCTTTACAGGAGATTCCACAATCGCAAAACAAGCTTGGGAAGGCAAGGAATTTTTGGCTTCTACGGATGAAGGCTTCCGTCCAGTAACGCTAAAAAACGGTCCGGATGGGAGTATGTATATCGTAGATATGCATCGCGGCATTATTGGCCATCATGCCTATTTGAGTCCGTATTTTAAAAAGAAGACCGAAGAGAACCGTTTGGATACCTTGACCAATTTTGGTCGCATTCTAAAAGTAAAGCAATCAGGTTCCATTGTTGAAAAAATCCCCAATTTTGATGGGTTGAGTGGTACCGAACTGATAGAGTTCCTAAAACATAAAAATGGATGGATACGTAGTCGCGCACAGCATTATCTGATTTTTAAAGAGAAAAAAGAAGTGCTATCTGAATTGAAAGATTTGGCCTTGAATTCGGAAAATGAACTTGCTCAAATTCATGCGCTTAATGTTTTAGAAGGATGGGATACTTTAGACTTTGATTTTTTGGCTAAGGTGGCAAAATCAAGTTCGTCTGATGCTGCGGCTCATGCTATTGTCTTGTTAGAGCAATTTGCCACGAAAGAGAATTGGAGCAAGGCTCTATCGCTTTTTAAAGAAATATTCAAACGCGATGAAGTAAAATTGGATTTATATATAAGTAGCACATTAGGTAAATGGATGCCCTATGAAGGGAAATTTTTCTTTCATCAAGCTATTTTTATTCTTAAGAAATACAAAGAGAATCCAATAGTTCAAGAAGCCATGTTAAGTAGTTTCGCTGATGGCGGAGAAGAACTCTTGAGAGGACTTAATTTTTTACTGGTATGGGAGGATGAAAAAATTATTGACCGGTTGGAAAATACCATTAAAAATAAAGAGCAGGAAGTTGTTAACCCTATTTTTTCGCGAAAGTTCCTCGAGGAAGATAATAGGACTGTAGGAGGCAAAATGTATTTACAAATTTGTGCCGCCTGTCATGGTGCAAACGGCGAAGGTATTGATGGACTGGCACCACCACTAATGAATTCGGAACATGTGGCCGATGCGCAACGATTGGGACTCATCATTCTTCACGGACTGCAAGGTCCTGTTTCAGTGAATGGACAAGAATACGAATTCAATTTGGCCATGCCAGGTCTGATACGAAACGAAACGATTTCTGATAAGGATATTGCCGATGTCATGGCTTATGTGACGAATGCGTTTTCCGATATACCCACCTTTCTAAATAAGGATGAGGTATCCAAGTTACGGGCCATCAAACCTAAAAGCGGTGCTGAATACACAGAGCAAGAACTAAAGGAATTTTCGAAAAAGCACGGTTCTGAAAAACCGGTTCTAAAAATATTCTAACACTTCGGTTTTCTATAATTTATCAAATCAAATCTTTTCGAATGCTTTTTGACGCTATGTAAAAACAAAAAGCACTAAGAATACTGGCGATTACCGAATTGCTCAGCGCCCAACGTAAAGCATCAACACCCATCGTAGGTTGCAGCGCATCACTAATAATACCACCAACGAAAGGTCCGAATCCAAGACCGATGATGTTAAGCACAAAAAATAGTATTGCCGAGGCCAGAGCCCGCATTCGAACGTTCACAATACCATGCGTAAGTGCGATACAAGGTGCCAAATACAATGAATTCAGGAAGGCTGGGATTATGATAGCAAACAGTGTGGTATTCGCCGCAGTTGCGAAAAATGCCACTAGAGCCAAGGGAATCGCAAAAAGAAGCGCCATGGCCGGAAGCCACAAATACCAACGCATATCTTTTTTTGAAAGACGGTCGGTCAAGTATCCTCCCATAAAATAGCCAACTCCTGTTCCTATTCCGAAAATAAGGGAGAGCCAAGTTCCGATTTCCCCACTGCTCATTCCATGAACCCTGGCCATAAAGGGTGGTAGCCATGAACTTATTGTATAGCTGACATATGCCGCTAGTCCAGCTCCTACGGCGATATAACGAAAAGATTTTTTATTCCGAAGCAATCGAAATACGTCCTTCATGGAATGTTGTTGTTCGGCAAGGTCTTTTTCTTTTTCCGAAAGTCCGCGGGGAGGTTCTTTGACCGTGAAACGAAGAATCAATGCGAATAGAATCCCTGGAATACCAACCACGAGAAAAGCAGTTCGCCAACCGAAATATTGATTTATCCATCCTCCCAGTAGAAACCCGAGTAAGATACCAATGGAGATTCCCGTGGAATAAATGGCCAAGGCCGTTGCCCTTTTTTTAGCAGGATACAAATCTGAGATAATGGAATGTGCTGGAGGACTTCCCCCAGCTTCGCCAATACCAACCCCGATTCGGGCAAGGAGCAATTGTATAAAGTTTTGAGCACTTCCGGAGAGTGCTGTAAAAGCACTCCAAACGGCCAAGGAGATGGCAATAATATTTCTCCGATTGCCTTTATCCGCCAAGCGTGCAATAGGAATTCCGAAGGAAACATAGAAAATGGCAAAAGTGAATCCGGACATCAGACCGAGCTGGGTATCCGATAGGCCCAATTCTTGTTTAATGGATTCCTGAAGAATGACCAAAATCTGCCGGTCGATAAAATTAAAGACATATACCACGGTGAGGATAAAGAGGGTATAGCCGCGATACTTGACAGTTAAATTTGCAGTTGGTTCGGTCATTGGTGTTGTACGAAGTATTTTAGTACTTCTGTATTCCTCTTAAGGTACTGTTTTTTTAGGAGAAGTCTTTTCCGCTTTTTGTAAATCCTTATATTTAGGGACTGTTTGGCTCCGTTATGAACACAACCGAAAAAGTGGATTTTCTACAAACCTCAAGAGCAAAATCCTCTCGTAAACCGAAGTCTTTGATTTGATTAATCGATTATTGGTAGTGAAGTAAATTCTGCAATTTCCTGAATAGGTTATATACTGTTTTTGCTTAGTATCGTAACAACAACCTTTTTTAAGTGTCTATTAAAAAGAATCTTATTTTTGAGCTTAAAGGTAGGTAATGGACTTATTAATTGATTTTGTTTTAATCGGGGGAATTTTCGCCACCCTATTGATTTTATTTCTATTGATAAAATCAGAACAAAAAGCCCTACCGCAAAAGCTATTGGTAATTTTCTTTACCACCTTATGCTGTTTTCTGTTGAACTCTTATGCAGAAAATCACAACATTGCTATTTTATTCGTTCTTACGTTTCTGCTTAGTTTCTGTATAGAAGTCTTATTGGGGCCTCTAATTTATCTATATATCAAATCACTCTTTGAAGACAACAAGAGCTTGCTCAAAAAAAATTGGTTGCATTTTATACCGCTAGTGCTCCATACTATCTTTTTAACCATCCCCATGCTTATTTATATTTTCAAAGAAGAGTATCCTTTCTCTTATTTTGAATATTTAAATGAAAATAGCGACTATGTTGTTGCTGCATTGATGCTATACCTTTTATTTTACCTTTTAATATCGTTAAAATTATTTCATAAATACAGAAATGCGATGCAATTGAATTATTCTTCAATAGATGAGAGTAATTTCCGTTGGGTAAAAAAAATGTTAATAGGCGCCATAATAATTTCATGTATCGAATTGTTCATCGATTTATATGAAATTTTTGTAACTGAATTGCAATGGCAAACAGCAAATATTACCCTTATTTCGGTTATCATTTGGATTGCATACTTAGGTTACTACGGGATAAATCAAACCAAAGTGCTCTTGCCAGATTTTTTAATTAAAAAAGAACCTTTGGCGAATAGTAGCAAGGAAAAAACAAATGTCCCTTCGAGTTTAACCCCAGCGGACAAAAAAGTCTTAGAAACACGATTAGAAAATATACTTCGAATTGACAAACCCTATTTAGATGAAGATCTTACTTTGGGTAAATTGGCGAAAATGGTCGATACAACCGATAAGAAACTTTCCGGATTTTTAAATCAAGAAATGAAAACTACCTTTTATGACCTTATTAATACCTACAGGGTCGAGGCCGTTAAGAATAAGCTTGGTGCTACTGAATATGAAAACCTTACCCTTTTGGGTATCGCTTATGAATGTGGCTTTAAATCAAAGACCAGTTTCAACCGCATCTTCAAGCGAGAAACAGGTTTATCTCCCTCAGAATACAAGAAAACTCTCTAACAGAATTAACTGAAATAAGGCCCATTGCATCCAAAGGAGCGCCTAGGTGCGAAGTATTATGGTGCTTTGTAGAAAATTAATTCAAAAAATGAGAAATCTATTTATTATAGGAACCTTCGTGCTACTAAGTTATTCCGGTTTCGCGCAGCAAGAGCCTAACTCAGGCACACATACCCTTGAAGAATTAAATTCCAAAATTCGGGCAATATTCGAAAGCTCTGCCTTGCCTGGTTTCGCAGTGGTGGTAGTTAATGATAAAGAAGTAATGTATCAACAAGCTATGGGCTTTGCAGATTTGGAAACTAAAAAGAAATATACCGCACATACTACTCAAAATATTGCTTCGATTTCAAAGACCTTTATTGCGGTAGCTCTGATGAAAGCCATTGATCAGGGAGCCGTTGATTTGGATACTGATATCAATACCTATTTGCCGTTTAAAGTGGTTCATCCTCTGTTTCAGAAAACTCCGATTACCCTTAGGCATTTAGCGAACCACACGTCTGGTATAGACGATGAAAGAACTTATGATAAGTGTTATTTACTTGACGAACCAAATGCAGATTATTCGCATCTACCGAAAAGAGTAAGAAAGTACATTTCCTTATTGCAACAAAATGAAAAATTAGATAATGCTGAGTTTTTGGAAAAGACTTTAAGGGTTAATGGAGAATGGTTTTCAAAGAAAAACTTCACAAAAGAAGCGCCTGGTAAAGCATATCGATATAGCAATATTGGTGCGGCATTAGCAGCTTTTGTAATCGAAAGTGCGGTTGGAATGCCTTATGAGGCATATACCAAGAAATATATTTTTGAACCCCTTCAAATGAATGAATCAACATGGGAGTTGTCTGAAGAAGGTGCTGATAAATTTGCTTCAAAATATTTCAAAAAGGGGCTGCGTGTACCAGATTATTCGTTGATAACCAAAGCCGACGGTGGTCTGATAACCAATACAACCGATTTTGCAAAGTACTTGATAGAAATGCTGAAAGGTTTATATCAAAAAGGAACACTTCTTTCCAAAAGTTCCTATAAAGAAATGTTTGAGCGAAAAGAATTTGGAGAAATAGGGAGTGGTATTTTTTGGGAAATGACCGAAAGAGGAACACCATATCATAGCGGCTCTGACCCTGGAGTTATGACATATACTTCTATAAACCAAAATAAGAACATTGCGGCATTCTTTATGACCAATATAGGAGCAGAATTAATTGATGAGGATGATATTAGCATAGGGAAAATTCATGAAGTTTTAAAACAACATAACTGGGAATAATAGGATGAAGCTTCAATCAAATTTTTTATTACTGATACTAACGGTCCTTTGTATGTCATCAATTCAGGCTCAGGAGACGAATGAGCAATGGGTGGAGTCTATAAGTCTTTCGCTATTTAATGAAAAGGTAACCACGCCATTTGAAGCTACTGACGCCATTCAAACACATTGGGGTGGTACTTTGTCTTATGAAACTTCAAAGAATAGGGCAGGAGTTTATCAGTTCACGCATATTTTTCAAGGAGGTTATTATTATCATGCCAATTTCAATCAGGTTGCATTTTTAGCTTGGAAACCCAAATTTGAACTTCGATTTAATAATCTATTTAACCTACACGCCATTCTAGGTGTGGGCTATGCCCATTCTTTTTTGACACAGCCAACGTACCAAATTGAGAATGGGCAATACCAAGAAAAAAGGAATTGGGGCACACCGCATTTTATGCCTTCGTTAGGTATCGGAACTGGTTTGAATTTGTATGCCTTACTTGGCGTTCCGCTAGAAGTATTTGTGCGATATGAGGCGTTTAGTTTGGCGCCGTATAAACCCAAAGGTCGATTGCCCTTTACACCAAATACGATGTTGGGAATAGGACTAAAATATACATTCAATTAAAAATAGTATGAATCACAAATTATATATGGCAGCTTTAGCGCTTTTAATTTCGGGCTGTGTTAAAGACGACCCTGTTTTTCCTAAAAGCGCCTTCGATTGTGCCATAGGCGTTCAAAACACCCATCCTGATAGTTTGCGTTTTACCAATTTTTTAGAAGAAAAAGTACAAGAAGGCCTTCCGGGAATTTCAATGCTTATTGAAACTCCTGACGGAATTTGGTCGGGTGCGGCTGGGCTAGCGGACATACCCAACAATATTACCCTCAATTCATGCAACAAACATAAGCTCGGCAGTTCGACAAAAGTTTTTACCGCAACACTTATTTTTCAGCTATATGAAGAGGGTCGGTTGCGCTTTGATGATGCAATCACGAAATTCTTGCCTGATTCTTTGATTAATAAAATCGCCAACTATAAAGAAGTGACCGTTAAAAATTTACTAACGCATACAAGCGGTATTCCAGACTATTTGGATATCGCCTACTCCTTAAAATATTACGACGACCCTACTCGAGTTTGGACAGATAAGCAAGAACTTGAATTGGTATATAAAGAGCCTGCCGTTTTTGCCCCGGGTACCAAAGTAGACTACTCCAATTCGAATTTCTTGCTTTTAGGAATGATAGCAAAACAACTAACAGGGCAAACAGGGACAGCACTTTATACTTCTAAAATTTTTGACCCATTGGGTATGAGCAATAGTTTTTTCAATGAGGACGGAACCATTCCCGATGACCTAACACGTGGGTATTTCGACGAAAACGGCAAGGGTAACTTCATAGATATTACGCAAAGGTCGTTCGCAGCACATTCTATGGCCGGTGGGGCTGTTTCTACTGTAGCGGAGTTGCATCGTTTTGTAAAAACTTTTTGGAATGGAAATAGCTTGGTTTCCGAGGAAACCAAAAACGAAATAACAACCCTTGATGAAATTCCTTTTTTACATCCTGATAAATTCAACTATGGGGAGGAGAATAAAGTGAACAAAATACAAGGTATTGGGCTTTGTTGGTTTCAAATGGATACGGATTATGGCATAGCATATGGTCATGATGGTGGTTATGACGGTCGACGATCTGTGATGCGTTACTTTCCTGATTCACAATCGTACATCGTTTATTTTGTAAATGGTAGTGGCGAGAGTATTCGGCCAATTCTTAGAGAGTTGAGAAGAAATGAAATGATTGAATTACTATTCGAATAAAGGCAAACCTTTAAAATGCCCAAAAAAAGCTATCTTTAAAGTCGCCTTGAAAACGATGTGAAACCCAATGAATGTAGTCGATAAAGTAGATTTTCTTCAAAATCTCAAAAACAAAATCCTCTCGTACAACAAAGTTGACGAAGAGCATTTGGATTATTGGTTACAGGTGTATCGAAAAATCGAATTGAAAAAAGGAGAAGCTTTGGTTTCACCGGGTCAGCTTGTTGACCATTTCTACTATGTCGCCAAAGGCTGTATTTATTATTACAAATTAGAAGATGGTGAACAAAAAGTGCTTGAATTCTACACAGATGATGTCTTTTTTACTGATTTACCGGCCTATGTAAAAGGCACATCCTCCAATTATTATTTAAAAGCTTCTGAAGCCACTATGGTATATGCTATAAAGAAATCTGATGCGGAGGATTCGTTTACCAAATCACATCAATTGGAACGCTTTGGACGACTTTCGATGCAAGAAGCCTTTATGAAAATCTTTACGCGCGTAGAACGCTTGAGTAGCAAAAGCAATGAAGAACGTTATTTAAGATTGCTGGAAAAAAGACCTGATTTATTTCAACGTGTACCTCAGTACCTAATAGCCTCCTATTTGGGACTCACCCCCGTTGGCCTATCCAAGATTCGTAAGCGTTTGGGAAGGAATCAAACGTAGATAAAGCACCGAACTACTTCTTTATTTTAACTCGGCCCAAGCACAAGAGTTTTACATAATTGATAAATCCATAGTTTTTGTTCGGTACTTCTTTGAGATTGATACCAGTCACTATTTCATCAAAATTAGAATAGTATTGGCCATTTATTTTACCCGACGTAGTCCAAGTTTTATCAATAAAATATATGGAGATGATTTCTTCGTAGGCCGTGTATTCGGAATTTTTCATAATACCTAAATATTCATTTAGATAGATTTTTTTTCCAAAGGGGTCAAGTATAGAATACCACTTCAATTGACGCTCTTTCGTATGTATGACGATGTATTTAAATTCCTTTAGAACTAGGATTCCTATGAAGAAGATGAATAGAAAAAATAAGCCAAGAAGTAAGGTAGTAGTGTTCCTATCGATATAAATAAAATGGTGAATTGAATTGGCAAGCAACCAAAAAATTCCAGACAACGCGATTATCATAAACACGAACCAGAAAACAAACCAGAATTTAAATTTACTTCGAACCACTTTCTAAACCTCTTGTATCACTGATTTTGGCTAGCTAACCTATTCGCTTCAAAAGCTCTTGTTCTCTCCATTTGTTCTTCAAGATTCCATTCAAAATCAAAGCGACGTTTTAGAAATACCGCAATAGGTTCAAGTCCGATTTTCGCTCTTCTTTCATCGATATTTGCAGGATCATAAACAGGCCATAGATTGAAGCTTTTGGTTTCTGGATAATACTTCATTTGCCCGCCATATATCTGTAGTTCCCCTTTGTCGGTGGCAATTCTATCTTCTGCACGGACTAACAATCTGGGCGCTAATTTTTTATCTAAAACTGCCTTTTTCATCATAGGAAGGTACTGTTCCCGCGTTGCTAAATCCGTATGTTGCAGCACATTGCAAATGGTTAAATTGCCCTGTTCGCCTATTAGTGTAAGTTCTGGCCAACCGGAACGATTTAGAATTTCCTTGATTTTTACGATGTTGACCGCGTGGTTTTTGCGATACTCCTTTTGATACACTTCTGCTTCTTTAGATTCCGTACCATAAATCTGCATCAAAGAATCCCGCAATCGCAGTGGTGTCTGTTCCTTCTGCCAGATGGTGTCTAAAACCCCAATTAGGTTTTCAGTCTGTTCTTCGGTAACCGGTTTCTTTTTTGATTCGGACGTATCACCACAGGATAGGATAGAAATCAAAAAGAATAGCAATAAGAGTCTTATCATAATTTTCCAACAATCCAACAATCCAACAATCCAACAATCTAACAATCCAAAAGTCCAACAGCGCAGCGATCTTGTCTCTAACATCGAGCATCCGACACCGAGCATCTAACCTCTTAATATCTTCTCCATTTTTCTTCCCTTAGCCAATTCATCGATTAGCTTGTCCATATAGCGGCACTGTTTTGTCAATGGTGTTTCGATGTCCTCGATACGATACCCGCAGATGACTCCTTTGATAAGTTCCGCATTCGGATTCAATGTTGCTCTTTCGAAGAAGGTTTTAAAGGTAACTTTTTCATCGATTAAGGCCTGTAGTTGCTTTTCATCAAAGCCGGTGAGCCATTCAATCACTTCGTGCAATTCGGCTACCGTTCGGCCATTTTTCTCGATTCTGTTTACATAATGCGGATAAACCGAAAAGAATTTCATTTCGGCAATACGCTGGTCGTGTTCGGGTGTAGTTGTAGCCATATCCCTAGGTTTTAGGTTGTTGCCCTAAGATACTAAATATTTCTATCGTGCTTAACCACTACTAAACCCAAGACCGCACTGTCTTGACCTGTGGTCGGGACGAGTACCAACAAATATTATTCATTTTCGTATTCCGTCAATGAAATTAAATTTCCATCTGGGTCTTTAAACCAGGCAATTTTGGCTTTGCTGGGTGATGTCCAAATACCTAAATCATCTTGCTGTAAACCACCATACTTTTCGAATTCGACTCCTTTTTCCTGTAATGTTTTTACTTGAGATTCTATTTTATCTATTCGAAAACCCAAAACGGTGAACGGCTGAGGTGTAAATTCATTGACAATGGTAATTCGCAAGACTAGCCCATTTCCTTCAAATTCAAAGGCATACGGATCTTCGGACCGCAATTTCAATCCGAGGGTGTGCCAATAAAATTGTTTGGACTCCTTCGGTTTAGCTGTAGGCAAGAAGGCGGTTATGGTGGGTGCAACTAGCATAGCTATTTTTTATTTTCTGCTACAGCGTAGCATTAGCCGAAGTTTGTTCAACGGAAAGATATTTTACCAGATTGTGGCCGTCGTTTTTCCATGTTCCGCTAAGACCTCGGGGTATGAGGAAAAAATCACCGGCATAGTAGGTAAACTGCTCAGCTCCGACATTGGTGATGTTAACTTGGCCCGCTAGAATGTGAATCATTTGCTCTTTTTCGGTAGTGCGAATTGGGCGTTCGCCTAATTTTTCCCCTATCAATTTTATGGTCAGTTCTGCGCCTTTTTCCAACACTTCCTCATAAAACCCATCTTGGTTTAAATGGATAGAATTACCAGACAATATCGATTTTTTAAACCGTTTATGACTTGAATTCTTGATTACTTTTGATGAATCTGCCCGAACGGTGGTTATGACCGATAATTCGTAATGTATCTGATTATTTCCTTTTACTTCCCATTCCCCTTGAAATCCTTTGGGAGCAAAAAAATACTCCCCTGAATAGAAAATTTGAGAATTTCCTACCATTGGTTTTACAAGGGCCTCTCCATTGTACATATAAATAAACTCGTCAAAAGGGTAATTGGTTATGGTATTCGTCCAAGTTTCGGTACCGACGACGAAAACGCCTAACTCTTTGCCCCAATACAATCTTTTTTGGTAAAAGTCTTTTTCGGGTTCGTCTTTTAGGTCTATTTTTTCTAGGCCTACGCCTGATAATACGGACTTATCGAAACTTATGGGACTCACATTTTCTTTGGCTTCTTGAGCCTCTAAAACTGAAAAGCTGAGACAAGTTAGGAATAAGAGTGTTGTTAATTGCTTCATAGGTTGTTCAATTTTCATGCTTGGGCTGTAAAATACAGATGATTGATTTTCAATGGAATATAACAAAATCTGTGCACATGATTGCCTAAAAAGGTTGTTTGCTCGTCGCAGACGAGCACTAGCAAGGGCTAGCGAAGGTTATCCCTTAGTCTGGCTTTAAAGATTCGTTTTAATTCGTCTACAGCTTTATCAGCTTCGTATTTAAATGCGAAATACACCATAGCCGCACCGAAAGTTAGCATGACCAATGGTATAGCTGAAAAAAAACTTTGTATGCCATTGGTAAGTATACTGTAAATTGTGCCAATAGAGGCCAAAGCAGCTCCACCCAACCATATCAGCATAAAAACTAGCACGAAGTCATGCATTTTAAGTTCTGCGATAATTTTGGAGCCACTAGTCGCAGGTAAAATGTTACCCTTGATTTGGGGTAAAAATGAGTTTCTATAATTTATGACCCTTTGAATTTCAAATTGATTTCTAGCGTAATTGCCTTCAAACAGTTTTTGATTTTTTGGTTTGCTTAACCTAAAGTCCATTCCTTTCGCTTCCTGAACATTTTCCACTATTATTTTTTCTACTTCTTCTATGGGAAGAGAAGTATACAATTCTATTTTTCTGGATGGAATTAGCTTCATTTTCTAAAATATTTACTTGCAGATGCCCTATCTAAAGGAAGACGAGTACCAGTGGTGGAGATTTGATTATCAATCACTAAAAAAAGTTTTTCTAAGTATTCTAAAAATAATAATGGCAGCGGCTATCAGTAAATAGATAACCCATTTATTAGGTTTCCTTTCTTGATTCGTATTTTCTCGCCTACTTAATGATGAGGTATTAACGGAATACCCATTTAATTCTGTCTCAAACAATAAGTCATCAGCAGCATCAAGTCTTTCTCCGAAATATCTTTTTGAGATGTTAAAAACAAAATTTTCACCGACTTGGTCTTCTTCAAAAACTTCATTAGGAAAATCGTCTAGTTGATAGACTCTGTTTCCATTTTCATCAATCTTTGATTTTGATAGCAGTTCAAGTTCTTCTTCTAAAGGTTCACCGTATTCGGCAAAAGTTCCATCTTCTGAGCTGCCGGCTCTTACTCTCATTTTATGTCCATTTTTTGAAATGGCGTAACCCCATAAATTAACTACGCTATGCAGTACAAGTGAGCAGATTTCAGTGTTTGGAAAATAACTTGCTAGCTCTTTTTCTCCTTTCGATATGGTTTCTTCTAAAAAAGTAAGGGGTAGCTCTTGGGTACAGATGATTAAATTTCCCTTGTACCGACCAATATAGACCTGATTGTCATTGGGATGAATCGCAACTTCAAAAGATTCTTTCTCTGTCGCTTTGATTTTATTAAAACCCAAACGTTCCAATAGCTCAATTTCGTTGACTTCTATATCAGTATTTACCAGTATTATTGATGATTTCCATCCCATTTATTTTATTGGATTATGTGTTTGTTGTTATGGCGGCTTGTGTTTTTCTTGTTTGTGAGCTTCGCTAGGGGATGATTTCAATTCCCAACCTTACGGAAGTCTATTCTTTTTGGTCATACTCACTCTATCTTTGATTTTCACTAATTCAAAGCCAAATTCATTTTCAGAATGCTTTTTTCCAAACTAGGCCCAACAATAACGGTTTTAAAAAAGCCGGTTACTCTAGTTTTTATATTTTTATTTACCCGATTCCGTCTCCGTAATTTTTTTAATTGTCCAGATAGTTTTCTGACTTGTTTTTCTAGTTTCTTTACCTGGTCTTTATCATTCATTTGAAGAAACTATATTTTTGAATTAAGTAGTTTGTGTTAAATTACCTACAACTTTTTTATTAAGATGTAATATACATCCATATACCCCCAAATATTGACAAAACCGATGTAAAAGCCTACTTTTTATATCAGAAGTTATAATCATACTTTTCAACAGCTTTATTAAACCAGTTTAATGAATTTGGGTAAAATTTCTAGTACCTTGAAGCTCCTTAAAAAATCAAAACTATGGCAAATCAGTATGTAGATATCGAAACGCTTAAATTCTTGTTATACAAGGTTCAAGGCCTACAAGACGTATTGGATCAAGAGCGCTATGCAGACTATGATAGAGAATCGGTAGATCTATTATTGAATTCGGTAAAAGACTTTTCCGATAAAGAATTGTTTCCCTACTTCAAAGAGATGGATGAAAAGCCGGCCCATTTTAAAGATGGGGAGATTGTGGTGCATCCGCAAGTGACGAAATATATGAAGGCCGGTGGCGAAATGGGGCTTATTGCTGGGTCTTTTCCCTATGAAAATGGCGGTATGCAGTTGCCCGCTATGGTAGCCCATTCCTCTGCATTTATACAAGATGCGGCCAATAACCATATGCCGGGCTATATCGGTTTAACGGTAGGTGCGGCAGAACTGATTACACATTTTGCCAACGAAGCATTGAACGATACCTATGTGCCGAATATGTTGACGGGGCAATGGGGCGGTACCATGTGTTTGACTGAACCGCAGGCGGGTAGTTCCTTATCCGATATTGTGACGTCGGCCACTCCCGATGGAGACCATTACAAAATTCACGGACAAAAAATATTTATCTCCGGAGGCGATTATCAAGGTGCCGAGAACATTGTACACTTGGTCTTGGCCCGAATCAAAGGTGCCCCTGCAGGTACGAAAGGCATCTCCTTATTTGTGGTTCCTAAAAACAGACCTACAGATGGTGGTTTGGAGTCCAATGATGTCACTACGGTAGCCGATTTTCAAAAGATGGGCCAGAAGGGCTACTGCACCACACACTTATTTTTCGGTGACAAAGAAGACTGCCAAGGTTGGCTCGTAGGAGAAGCCAATCAAGGGTTGAAATATATGTTCCTGATGATGAACGGCGCGCGTATCGGAGTCGGTAGGGGAGCAGCGGCTATTGCTACGGCGGCTTATCAAGCTTCGTTGAATTATGCCAATGAAAGACCACAAGGGCGTCAATTGCAAAGTTCGGGCAAGAAAGATGCGAATCAAGAACAGACCTTGATCATCAATCACCCTGATGTCCGTCGTATGTTGCTGCTACAAAAAGCGGTATCCGAAGGTTCTTTAAGTCTGATTTTGTTGACAGCCAAATACCATGACCTTTCCATAGCCAGTGCTGATGCCGATGAGCGTGAGAAATACCGATTGCTGTTGGAAATCATGACTCCCGTAGTAAAAACCTATCCATCGGAAATGGGCAAAATAGCTGTCGACAATGGCGTTCAGGTATTAGGGGGATACGGTTTCTGCTCCGATTATATTTTACAACAATATTTACGGGACATCCGAATTTTTGCCATTTACGAAGGCACAACAGGCATACAATCCCAAGATTTACTAGGCCGAAAAGTAACCATGGACAATGGGAAGGCTTTGCAATTGTTATCCGAGGAAATTCAGAGTTCTATCAAAGCAGCGATGGCGCATGAATCTTTAGCTCCCTATGCCAAAAAGTTAGGCGGAAAACTCGCCTTGACGCAAGAAGTATTACAATCCCTAATGGGCTTCGCCATGAAAGGGGATTACCAACGCTTCTTGGCAGACGCCACGCCCTTTATGGAATTCTTTAGCAATATCGTCATGGCCTGGTTGTGGTTGGACATAGCCCGCGAAGCACAAAACGCCCTAGTCACCGGCAGCACAGAAAACAGCACGGATTTCTACGAAAGTAAAATTCATACCATGGAGTTCTATTTCAAATACGAACTCCCCAAAACAACAGGTCTAGCAGAAATTCTAATGGATAAGCAAGCTTTGACCTTAAATACGGATAAGAAGGTTTTTGCGTAATCGGCAATTAGGCATTTAGCATACTGTCACTTCGAGCGGAGTCGAGAACCTAGGAACACAAAAAATGAGTACAAAGTATTAAACACTACTGTTACATCGAGTGGAGTAGAGATGCATTCCCTCTTGAAACCCGTTCTCGACTCCGCTCGAACTGACAGATTGCAATAGTAAATACAAGCCTAATAATAGAAGACAACACCATCAACTAAAAATATGAGCAACATCAAACAAAAATTCGACCTCACCGGAAAAGTAGCCATCGTAACCGGTTCCAGTAAAGGAATAGGCTTATCAATAGCAAAAGGCTTAGCAGAAAACGGCGCCAAAGTGGTCATCAGCAGCCGAAAGCAGGAAGCCGTGGATGCAGTCGCCGCCGAATTCAACTCGGCAGGTTTAGAAGCCGTAGGAATCGCTTGTCACATTGGGCAAAGCGAACAGCGCGAAGCACTTGTGGCAAAGACAATGGAGAAATATGGGAGAATCGATATTTTAGTGAATAATGCGGCTATCAATCCTTTTTACGGTCCTTTGGAAACATCAAATGAAGAAGTCTTTGATAAGATTATGAACGTCAATGTAAAGGCACCCTGGTTGCTTTCGAATTTGGTACATCCGCATATGAAAGCACAAGGCGGGGGAAGCATCATCAATATCGCTTCTGTTGAAGGCGTACATCCCGGATTTCGATTGGGCTTGTATAGTGTGACCAAATCGGCCTTGATTATGCTGACCAAAAATCAAGCAAAGGAATGGGGGCGTCATGGCATTCGTTCCAACGTAGTCTGCCCCGGACTCATAAAAACCAAGTTCAGCGAAGCCTTATGGTCCAATGAAAAGTTGATTGCGGGCTATGAACAAATGGTGCCCCTAAGTAGAATGGCAGACCCCGATGAAATGGCCGGAGTAGTAATGCTTCTAGCTTCCGATGCAGGTTCTTATATGACTGGGGGAGTATATGCCGCTGATGGCGGGTATTTGATATCGGGGTAAGTACAAAGGTCCTCCCCTGCAAAGGGGAGGTGCCCGCAGGGCGGAGGGGTCCTGGTGAAGTAATCTAGTTGGTTCACTATTTCGTGTTCCTAAGCTAACCCCTCGGCCTTCGGCACCTCCCCTTGAAAAAAGGGGAGGACTGAAAATAATGAACCAGCAACGAACAACAAACAATATGAACTTCCAATACACAGAAAAATCACTAGCCCTTCAAGAAAAGCTAAAGCAATTTATTGCAGAACATGTGAGTCCGCGAGAGGAGGAGGTGGAAGCATTCCACGGAGATCCAGCCAATGCTTGGAAAAGATGGCCTGGATTGGAAGACTTGAAAGCAAAAGCAAAAGAAGCAGGATTATGGAATCTCTTTCTTCCGAAAGCCTATGGTGATTTGAGTCCGGGTTTGACGAATCTGGAGTATGCCCCTCTCGCAGAAATCATGGGCCGTATTTTATGGTCTTCGGAAATCTTTAACTGCAGTGCTCCCGATACGGGAAATATGGAAGTGCTGGCAAAATACGGTACACCCGAGCAACAAGAAAAGTGGTTAACGCCTTTGATGAAGGGAGAGATACGTTCTGCCTTTTTAATGACAGAACCTGATGTAGCCTCTTCGGATGCTACGAATATCGAGACTTCAATAAAATTGGATGGAGATGAGTATGTCATCAATGGAAGAAAATGGTGGTCATCAGGTGCGATGGACCCGAATTGCAAGATAGCCATCGTCATGGGAAAAACGGATTTCGATGCGCCTCGACATGTACAACAAAGCATGATTTTGGTTCCTATGAATACTCCGGGATTGGAAATCGTAAGACCCTTAACCGTTTTCGGTTATAATGATTCCCCGGAAGGGCATGCCGAAATCATTTTGGATAATGTACGAGTTCCCAAAGAAAATCTATTGGTAGGTGAAGGCCAAGGATTCGCCATTGCCCAAGGGCGATTAGGTCCGGGTAGAATTCATCACTGTATGCGCCTTATTGGGATGGCACAACGTTCCTTGGAATTGATGTCCGAGCGCACCACCCAACGAACCCCTTTTGGAAGAAGTTTAGATACCTACAGTAGCATTCGTCAAGATGTGGCAAAATCTGCTTGCGAGATAGAGCAAACCCGTTTGTTGGTGTTATCCGCCGCAGACAAGATGGACAGAATGGGTAACAAAGAAGCCAAAGATTTGATAGCGATGATAAAAATTGTGACTCCGAACATGACTTTAAGAGTAGTAGACAGAGCGATGCAAATCATGGGAGGAAGAGGCGTAAGCAGCGATACCCCATTAGCGCACTTTTTCGCCGCAGGAAGAATGCTCAGGTTGGCCGATGGCCCTGATGAGGTTCATATGAGTCAGTTGGGGAAGAATGTGATTAAAAGATACTCAAAAGGATAGGTAGCTATATATAAAAGTAAACTGTCACATTGAGCGGAGTCGAGATGCATTCCATCAAGAAACTCGTTCTCGACTCCGCTCGAACTGACAGCAAGTCTGAATTAAAAAAATGAACACAAAACCAGTACGAGAAGGCGAAGAACTCAATGAGGGCAACCTCAAGAAATTCCTTCTTGAAAATAATCTGATTAAAGATGTAGGTAGTGAATTATCCGTCGGTCAATTCTCGAATGGATTTTCAAACCTTACCTATCTATTAAATATAGAAGACAAGGAATACGTTTTACGCCGCCCTCCATTCGCTGCTCCGAAGAGAGGCCATGACATGGGTAGGGAGTATAAGGTAATTCATAACTTGAATTCCGTTTTTGATAAAACACCTAAGGCTTTTGCCTATACTGAGGACAAAGATATTATTGGAGCGCCTTTTTACATCATGAGCAAAGTTGAGGGAGAAATTTTGACCGCAAAGGAAGCGCACAAAAGACAGGTGACTCCTGAAGAGTTCAAAACCATTTCAAATACATGGTTGGATACTTTTGTTGCCTTTCACAATATTGATTACAAAGCTGCGGGATTAGAAGATTTAGGTCGCCCAGAAGGCTATGTCGAACGACAGGTGACCAACTGGGGCAAGCAATATTTAGCTGCAGCAACAGATGATGTGCCTGCCGCTGAAAAAGTAATGGCTTGGATGCAAGAACATCAACCGAAGCAATATGACCATACGCTAATCCACAATGATTTCAAGTATGACAATGTCGTTTTCAAAGATGCTACATGGAAGGAAATTGCAGCCATACTAGATTGGGAAATGTGTACCCTAGGTGACCCTCTAATGGATTTGGGAACATCTTTAGGCTATTGGACGGTTGCAGCAGATCCAGATTTTATGAAGCAAGGTTTGCCATCGCCAACTGTTATGCCGGGAAATCCTTCTCGAACGGACGTGGTTCAGCAATACGCCCTTAAAAGTGGGCGCAATATTGACAACTTGGTTTTTTATTACGCCTACGGATTGTTCAAAATCGCCGTGATTGCCCAGCAGATTTATTACCGATACAAACACGGTCATACCAGCGACCCAAAATTCGCTTACTTGAATAAAGCCGCCGAACTATGTTGTAACACGGCATGGATGGCGATTCAGAAAAACAAGATTGATAATTTAATGTAGTGTATGGAAATGAAAACGTACGTAGGAATTAATAGCGAACAATTAAAGGCCTTTACTCAATTGCCAAAAGACACGCCCGTGATGATGTTGAATTTATTGAAGTTTAAGGCACATGTTCCCGAAACGGGATTGACCGGAGCGGAAACATATAAAAACTATATGATAGCCGGGACTCCCTTTTTCGAAAGAACAAACGCTGAGGTACTGTATTTTGGAAAACCCCAAACCATGCTTATCGGCCCCGAGGATGAAACCCTGTGGGATAAAATCATAATGGTTAAATACAATACCATTGCTGATTTTCTAGGGATGGTACAAGCAGAAGGGTACCCATTAGATTTAAGAGCACAAGCCTTAGAAGATTCAAGACTGATACATTGCGGGTAAAGGTACGAGGTAGAAGGTAAGAAGTATGCTGTTACAATACTGTCACTTCGAGCGGAGTCGAGAATCCAGGAACACTACGGATAATATAAAATACTATAGTCAATGAACCTAAAAGAAAAAGTAGTCATCATAACAGGAGCGGGCAGCGGAATTGGTGCAGCCTCAGCTAAGCTTTTTGGAACGCACGGAGCAACAGTAGTTACATCGGACATCAATTTAGAAAACGCCCAAAAAGTAGCCGAAGAAATCAAAGCAGCGGGCGGTTCGGCATCGGCCATTAAAACCAATGTCACAAAGTTTGAAGAGGTCGAAAGTTTAATCGCTGAAACTGTCAAAGTACATGAAAGACTTGATGTAATCGTAAATAATGCGGGAATTGGTGGAGCAAATCAAAAGAAAACAGCAGAGCACACACACGAAGATTGGCATAATGTAATTGCCGTAAATCAAACCGGCGTTTTCTATTGTATGCAAGTTGCCTTGCAACAAATGATGAAGCAAGGGCATGGAAATATTGTAAACATAGCCTCTTTGGCAGGATTGAAGGCATCAGGGAATAACCTGTCCTATAGCGCTAGTAAATTTGCCGTAGTGGGAATGACAAAATCTGCAGCGCTGGAATACGGACATAAAAATATTCGAATCAATGCCGTTTGTCCGGGATATACTCATTCAGCACTTTTAGACCAATTGCTTTCAACGAGAGATGATATGGGGGATATCTTAAAGAGACATATTCCAATGAGAAGATTCGGCGAAGCAAATGAGATTGCGGAAGGCGTATGTTGGTTAGCTTCCGATAATTCAAAATTTATAACCGGACAAACACTTACCTTAGACGGAGGTACTTCCTTATAGCATATGAACACATTAGAAGTTACTTACAAAGAGGAATATGCCATTGTTCAAATGAACCGTGGCAAGGTCAATGCCATCAATTTTGAGATGGTGCAAGACCTAAGGGATATATTTGGCAAATTGGAAGCGAATCCCGAAGTAAAAGGAGTTATTCTGACGGGGCAACCCCATTACTTTTCTGCGGGGCTCGATTTGATAGAATTGTTTCAATACGACCGACCACAAATAAAGGATTTCTTTGTGTCTTTCGGGGCCTTATATTTGGAATTGGTACAATTCAAAAAGCCTTTTATTTCGGCAATTACGGGGCATTCCCCAGCAGGCGGATGTGTTTTGGCGGTAACCAGTGATAATCGCTATATGGCGGAAGGTGATAAATATGTGATTGGATTAAATGAAGTTGCCGTGAACATCCAAATCAGTCAAAACCTGACAGAGGTCTACGCCTTTTGGATGGGTGATGGATTAGCAAGCAGATATATTATGGAGGGAAAACTTCTTTCCGGAAAAGAAGCTTTGGACGCTGGCTTGGTGGATGAATTGGTCCCTTTGGAAAATGTTTTGGAACGAGCTGAAAAACAGATGCAACACTATATGAAAGCGGACCAGCAAATTTTAGTAAATACTAAAGCAAAGATTAGAAAGCATCTTTTAGACAAACTGGATTTGCAAGCGGAAAATTCTTTGGCTGAAGCGAATGAACTTTGGTGGAAACCAGAGATACGGGCCAAGATGGGAGCTTATGTGGAGAGTTTTTCGAGTAAGAAGAAATAACCCCTCTGTCACATCGAGTGGAGTCGAGATGCATTTCATCTTGAAACTCGTTCTCGACTCCGCTCGAACTGACAGCTAGTCAGAAGTAAAAATAGAACGATAATTAAACAGATTCCCGCCTTCGTGGGGATGACAATAAAAGATAATTATTCATGAACAAACAACTATTATTTGTAAAACGACCAAAAGGCGAAGCCGATGCTTCTACTTGGTCATTAGAGACGAATCCTATTCCTGAGATCAGTGAAGGGGAAATTCTGGTAAAACAACATTATGTATCCCTAGACCCTGCCATGCGGGGTTGGATGAATGAGGGGAAATCTTATATCGCCCCAATGGAAATCGGTTCGGTAATGCGCGCGGGTTCGGTAGGTGAGGTAATTGCCTCAAAAAATGAAAGATTTAAAGTCGGGGAATATGTTTCCGGTCATGGTGGAGTACAGCAATATGCCGCGACCGATGGGAAAGGTTTTTATCAGGTGGACCCAAAATTAGCGCCACTACCAACCTATATTGGAGCATTGGGCATGCCCGGAATGACTGCTTTCTTTGGAATCCAAGAAGTCGGAAAAATCAAGGAAGGTGATGTTGTGGTGGTATCTGGAGCGGCAGGTGCCGTTGGTAGTATCGTTGGGCAAATAGCCAAAATAAAGGGTTGCCATGTAGTCGGAATCGCCGGAGGCGCTGAAAAGTGCACATATGTGGTAGATGAGCTCGGTTTTGATGCTTGCATTGATTATAAAAATGAGGATGTCAAAGCACGATTAAAAGAAACTTGTCCCAAAGGTTTGGATGTGTATTTCGATAATGTAGGGGGTGAGATTTTAGATATTGTACTTGGACGATTGCGCATGCGTGCACGAATTGTTATTTGTGGTGCGATTTCCCAGTACAACAATAAAGAAGCGGTTAAGGGACCAAGCAATTACCTTTCCCTACTAGTAAATCGGGCGAGTATGACCGGAATGGTTGTTTTCGATTGGGCAGATAGATATCAAGAAGGTGCCTTGCAAATGGGGCAATGGATGGCCCAAGGTAAATTGAAAACAAGAGAAGATGTTTACGAGGGAATCGAGAATTTTCCGGAAACCTATAATCGACTGTTTTCGGGAGAAAAGAACGGGAAATTGGTGCTGAAAGTGATAGAGAAATAGAGAAGCATGAAGCTCGAAGTGCTTTGTTTTTCTAGTAGTACTGTCACTTCGAGCGGAGTCGAGAACTTAGGAACACATTTGTTGAATTTTTGAGAATCTCAAAATAATAGAAATAGATAAAAGCCTAAAGAAAGAATGTCTATTTACCAAAAAATCGGTGAGGTCGGTTCAAAGTTCATTGGAAAGCCAACACTTTTTAAATACGGATTCAATCTATCCCCCATGTATCGTAGAAGTACGGGAAGGATAATTGCAGTTTCCGAAGATTTATTACAGGTGCGTATCAAGCTTCCTTTGAGTTATAAAAATCGGAACTACGTAAATTCTATTTTCGGTGGAAGCATGTTTTCTGCGGTAGACCCAATACCCATGGTGCAACTCATGAATCTTTTGGATTCAAATTATGTGGTTTGGGATAAATCCGCAGAAATATATTTTAAACGTCCTGCGAAAGAACACCTATTTGCAGATTTTAGTTATACTGAAAATGAGATAGTAGATATCAAACAGAAAGTAGCTCAAGACCAAGAAACGGAAATAATAAAGACGACACAACTTACGAACAAAGACGGATCTGTAGTATTTTGTGAGGTGAAGAAATTGATTTATATAGCTGACAAGTCCTATTTTAAGAATAAGCGAAAAGTTAAAAAATGAAAGCAATACGATGTAAAGCCTATGGTCCACCAGCATCCCTGGTATTTGAAGAAGTGGAGAATTTAACACCTAAGGCAAAAGAAGTTCTTGTAGAAGTAAAAGCATGCGGACTCAACTTTCCAGATACCCTGATAATTCAAGGTTTGTATCAGTTTAAACCTGATTTACCCTTTACTCCTGGAAGTGATGTAGCTGGTATTGTAAAGGAACTAGGAGAGGGCGTCTCCCATTTGAAAGTAGGGCAAGAAGTTTTTGGCTTTGTACCGCATGGAGCGTTGGCTGAAGAAGTTTTGGTGCCATCGAATGCATGTTTTCCAAAACCCCCTCAAATGGATTTCCCAACAGCCGCATCTTTTCTAATGGCTTATGGAACTTCGTATCACGCTTTGAAAGATAGAGGTCGATTGGCTGAAGGAGAAACGCTTTTGGTTTTAGGCGCTTCTGGTGGCGTAGGACTAGCAGCTGTAGAATTAGGAAAGCTGATGGGCGCCAAAGTAATTGCCGCCGCATCGACTGATGACAAGTTAGCATTATGTAAGGAGTACGGAGCAGATGAAACAATCAACTATGCCACTCAAGATTTAAAAAGTACGATAAAGGAATTGACCGAAGGAAAAGGTGTCGATGTTGTTTACGACCCTGTTGGAGGAGCCTATTCCGATGCAGCTTTAAGAGGTGTAGCTAGAAATGGTCGATTTTTAGTGGTTGGGTTTGCGGCCGGGGATATTCCTAAAATTCCTTTGAATCTTCCACTTTTGAAAGAAGCATCTATAGTAGGTGTTTTTTGGGGTGCTTTTGCGATGAAAAATCCCAAAGCGAATATGGAGAATACCATGACGCTCATGAAATGGCATGCAGAAGGAAAATTAAAGCCGCACATTCACGCGATTTATGATTTAGCAGACACCTCAAAAGCGTTGGAAGAAATGACCAATAGAAAAGTAAAAGGGAAATTGATAGTAAAGGTATAATGAAAAAGGTACGAGATGCAGTTTTAGTAACTGCTGTAACATCGAGCGGAATCGAGATGCTTTCTTGCTAAAAAGGCCGTTCTCGACTCCGCTCGAACTGACAGTACGCAAAATGAAAAATATAGTAATATAGATTCCCAACTACCCGGGAATAAAAATAAAGTAATATGCGTTTAGAAAACAAAATAGCAGTAGTAACAGGAGGTTCCAGAGGAATAGGTCAAGCGGTGTCTGAATTATTTGCCAAAGAAGGAGCCACGGTAATTATAGTAGATCTGTTACCTCAAGGACAAGATGTCGCGGATGGAATCAATTCGAGTGGAGGAAAAGCAGAATTTCATTCGGTTTCTGTAACGGATAAATCGGCTATCGAAAATCTCTTCGCTGAAATAAATGAGAAACATGGAAAACTCGATATCCTAATTAATAATGCAGGAATTACCAGGGATAGGACCCTCGAAAAAATGAGCGAAGATGAATGGGATGCTGTTATCGATGTGAACCTGAAGGGAGTGTTTTTATGCACCCAAGCTGCTGCTCCCTATATGAAGGCGAACAAATACGGTCGAATCGTAAGTGCTGCTTCTAATGTAGGTTTACGTGGTAATTTTGGACAAACGAATTATGCTGCTACCAAAGCAGGAGTAATCGCCATGTCCAAAACATGGACTATGGAACTAGGCAAACATGGTATTACCGCAAATGCGATAGCTCCGGGCTTTACTATGACTGATATGGTGGATAAGATTCCTAAGGAACATTTTGCAGCTATAGAAGCAAGTATCCCTCTAAGAACGGTAGCACAGCCTATTGACATCGCTTATGGTTATTTATATCTAGCTTCGGATGAAGCAAGATTCGTTTCAGGAATATGTTTAACGATTGACGGAGGAACTTCAAGATAAAATTATGGCAAAGCTAACACTAAAAAATTTTGACGCCTTTCGCGAACTGGAAGGGAAACAGCTTCCCAGCGGTGATTGGATGACCGTTACCCAAGAAATGATAAACGATTTTGCAAAAGCCACTGGCGACTTTCAATGGATACATGTAGATATTGAAAAGGCGACAAAATACTCTCCGTTTAAAAAACCTGTGGCCCATGGTTTTATGTCTGTATCCTTGCTTTCAAAAATGTTGGAAGAACTAATTCAAGTGAAATCTGCTCAAATGGGCGTGAATTATGGTTTGAACAAGGTTCGTTTTCCGAGTCCGGTTGTGGTTGACAGTCGCCTTCGACTAGTTGGAGGAATCTCAAAAATAGAAGATTATGGAGATACAGGATTAAAAATCACATGGAACTGTACCGTTGAAATCGAAGGTTCCGAAAAACCAGCTTGTGCAGCTGAGTTTTTAAGTCTAATGTTCGAATGAGTCCGTTTAGTTGTTTTATGCCCACGATTAATTGTTGAAGTAATTATTTTAAGGTTTTCCTTAACTTAGATACAGGATTAGATTCGAACAAATGATATTAGCGTCAAAAAGAATTACTAGTGGTAGCAATCAGTATTTATTGCTAATAGGTATAGTCCTTCTGTCCGTAGTTGTTACTAGGGATATCATACATTCTTCAATCAAGGACTATAGTTTTTATCTTTCTGAATCACTACTTTTCAGTACATTCTGGTTACTATTTATTCCATTGACAGTAGTCTGTAAAAGAGAAGCTAAAAAGAGGTTTAATATAACACTACCGGTCATTTTAAGTATACTGCAGCTTACTGCTTTTTCTCTTTTTGTTTTTTCCGTATCAACACTCTTTTTTGAGGATTCCTTTGAGTTTTATCGAACGCTTATAAATACTACTTCCAAATATGGCCTCGTTTGCGTCTTGTTTTATGGTTTCTGCAATTTTCTTTTCGTAAATGATAAATCCATTTTGGAGAAAGGTACATACCAAAAAACCAAGCGTAAAATTAAAGTCAACAAGAAGGGCAAAGCAATTCTGTTGGATTGTGATGAAATTATTTATGTAAAATCCGATAAGCCGTATATAGCACTAATAACCAAGGATAGAACGTATTTGCATAAATGCTCGCTTAAGACCTTCTTAAGGGAATATGCTACCAAGAATTTTTTGCAAGTTCATAAGAGTGTCATTGTGAATACAGAGGACGTAGTATCCTATACTTCACGAAAAAATGGAGACTACGACCTTTATTTGACAAACGAACATTTGGTAAGAGTCAGCAGGAATTACAGCCGAAATTTCAAATCCTTTTTCGAAAACATCAGGTTAGAATAAAATCTACTCAGCTTAGCATACTTTATTTGATGATTTGGTATTGCTGGAATAGTTTGGTTCAAAACTATTTCGAACATGAAAATCATTTCAATATTATTTCTGGTAGCCTTTTTTGTTTCAAGTTGCTCTGGGCAAGTTCGTGAAAGGGGCAAGACTAAAAAAATAGTAGGCGGACCCTGTGAGGATTGCGAGGCGGCCTTAGATTATCAGAAATTGGACCTACAACTTAGTACTATCGATACTGTGGAAGGTTATCAGTCTTTCGAAAAGAAAATCGAAATAACGGGAACGGTATTCAAGTCAGATGGCAAAACTCCAGCTAAAAATGTCATACTTTATTTCTACCAGACGAATAGGAATGGTATTTATGAACCGAGCGAGAATCCCGTAGGATGGGAGCGAAGACATGGTAAATATAGGGGTTGGGTTAAAACCGAATCGGATGGTAAGTTTTCATATTATAGTTTCAGACCTGCTGCATACCCTGATGGAAGAGACCCCCAACATATTCATTTGTACATAGTAGAACCATACAAGAAGCCATACTATTTGGATAATTATCTTTTCGACGACGACCCGATGTTGATACAAAAAGAAAGAGATGGATTGCAAAATCGGGGCGGTTCGGGTATTGTGGTATTAAAAGTAGGCCATGGTATTTTGACCGCCAAAAGGGACATCATTCTAGGGTTGAACATTCCTAATTATGAATAATTTCTTTACATATATCACCCTTTCGATTCTTTTCTGTTCCTGTATGGGTAAGCATGGTTCAAATGCCCAAAAGGTGAAAATTACCGATGCAGAAAGACAAACGGTTAATCAACTAGGTGACACGGTTCAAATTGACCTTGAAAAATCAAAGGTTCATTGGAAAGGAACCAAAATGCGAGGAGCGACTAAGCATGAAGGAGAAGTCGAACTAAAAAGCGGTTACTTTATTTCCAACAGAGGGGAACTAATGGGAGGAAGTTTTATCGTAGATATGCTTACCATAGGAGTGACCGACATTCCAAAGAGTGATTCAATTCCCATCAGAAATATCAATGAACATCTCAAAAGTGCTGACTTCTTTGAAGTTGAAAAGTTTCCTGTTTCGGAATTTCATATCACGAGGGTAAGACCCGTAGCAGGAGACAGTTTAGCCATTTCAGGTAATTTAGTTATTAAGAATAGTACCAAGCATATTGTTTTTGGGGCAAGGTATAGCGACCATTTATTTTCGTCGACATTTACAATTGACCGCTTTAATTGGAATATTGGCGATTATGGAAGTTGGGTGGAAAAAAAATTCTAGATAAAAACATTGAGATGAGAATAGTCCTTAAAATAAGATAGCTCTTTTTAAGATTGGGAATAGGAGTAGACAGTTAAGGCTTTAATTTCACCATTGCGTTGCGCTTTAATATACTAGGTTTCCTTTAAGAAACCTCTGGTATTTTTTGTACATTAAAAGCCGAATCAAAATACCATACCAATGACTAGACTTTTTGACCTGCTGTATTACCAACTCGAAAACCATCCTTTAGAAAAATCCCTTAGTAGTCGAGATGCATCTGGCAATTGGCAAAATTATAGTTCAAAGCAAGTTTTAGATGCTGCTGAGCAGGCCGCTTCAGGTCTAATCGGATTAGGTTTGCAACCCGGTGATAAGGTCGCTATGGTCATTTACAAAAATAGACCTGAGTGGGTCATTATGGATTTTGCCATTCAAATGGCTGGTCTCATAAGCATTCCTTTATATGCTACCATCAGTATTGGTGAATACGAGTATATCTTGAATGAAGCTGAGGTAAAGGCAGCTTTCTGCGGAGGAGGGGATTTATATAAAAAACTTAGTGGAGCGCAACCCAATGTATCTGGTTTAAAACATATTTACAGTTTTGATAAACATGATGATAGACCCTTTTGGAAGGATATCTTCAGTACGGACCATAAAGAACAAGTTGAACAAGTAAAAAAGAGAATTAAGGGTGAAGATTTATTGACCATTATATATACCTCTGGTACCACCGGAAACCCTAAAGGTGTCATGCTCACTCATGACAATGTTATGCATGTGGTTAAGAAAACATCTATTTTAATGGCGGCGGATACTGGGGATAATGTGCTCAGTTTTCTACCACTATGCCACATATTTGAACGAGCTGTTTCCATGGTATATTATTACAAAGGATGTGGAACTTATTTTGCAGGGACAGATAATCTCAGTGGTCCTGATGGGGATTTGGCGGCCGTAAAGCCAACTACGTTTAGTACGGTGCCGCGACTTCTTGAAAAAATATACGAGGCTATTTATAACAAAGGCTTGACTTTAGATGGAGCAAAAAGAAAACTCTTTGTCTGGGCCTTGAACCTTACGGATGACTACGAAATCAATCAAAAACTATCTTTTGGAAAAAAACTAAAATGGAAGATTGCAGATAAGTTGATTTTCAGTAAGTGGCGAGAAGCCCTGGGAGGTCAAGTAAAAGGCGTTGTAACGGGATCGGCTCCTTGTCCGGTGAAAGTCATGCGCGTTTTCTGCGCGGCTGGTATTCCCATACGTGAGGGTTACGGACTTACGGAAACCTCACCTACCTTGACCGTAAATACGATGGATTCGGATGGTGTTATGTTAGGGACCGTGGGACCAGCCATCGAAGGTGTTGAAATTTTAATCGACCAAGAAGGTGGAGATTATAAGGAAGACGAAGGCGAGGTTTTGGCTCATGGCCCCAATGTGATGCTTGGTTATTATAAGAAGCCCGAAATAAATGCACAGGTGTTTACCGAAATAGAAGGGAAGAAATGGTTCAGGACCGGAGATATTGGCAAGTTAGTTAGTGGACCCAATGGGAGGGAGTTTTTAAAGATAACGGATAGAAAAAAAGAACTATTGAAAACTTCTGGGGGCAAGTATGTTGCACCTGCACCCATCGAAAACAGAATTAAAGAAGAGTTCTTGGTTGAGCAAATGATGGTCATTGGCGATAAGCAAAAGTTTGTGTCGGCTTTGATTGTTCCAGCGGAAGAAGCGTTGAAGAGCTATTGTGCAAAAAAAGAAATCCCTTGGACTAGTTTAAAAGAAATCATTACGCATAAAAAAGTACTTAAACGGTATCAAAAAATTATCAATAAGTACAATCCGGAATTCAGTCATGTGGAACAAATCAAAAAATTCCGATTATTGGCCCAAGAATGGCTACCCGTTCATGAAGATGGAGCCGAATCAGAATTGACTCCGAAACTATCCTTAAAAAGAAGGGTAATCCGTGAGAAGTTCAAAAAAGAAATTGAAAGTATTTATATAGATTGATTGCTAAATCATATTGAATCAGTCCTTTTCATTGTAAGCTTGTACTGGGTGTTCAGTGTGCTACTACCCAAAAATATTTATTGAAACATGATTATGTATGTTAACGAACTAACTAATATAAACTACCTATGCACTTTTAACAGGTGCTTTTAATTTAAATGAACAAAGCAGAAAAAATTCTTAAGAACTTAGATTTAATAGAATATTTGGTTGAAAATTTCAAAACGTATTACACAAAAGATATTAGTGTAGAAAAAATAATAACGTTTTTATATCAATTTAAAGGAGCAGAAGAAGTCGGATTTGTTTTAAAATTATTGTCTACAATAAGATTTTTGTCTCAAGAAAAAATACTTCATCTATTGCTTACTATTGTTTCTGAATGTAAGGAAGAGATTGACAATAAAAACTCAAAATTTCTTATTTCATCTTTGGGTCAGGGCCAAGATAGTGCCTCAATATTTACATATGATCTTGGAAAGGAACTATTTGATAGTGAACAAGATAGTTTGGACTCCTTATGCACTGTGACAAATTTGGGGATTTATTTACAACAAAAAAAACCATCATTTCTAATTTTTTTTGATGATAATATTACATCTGGAATTCAGTTAAAGCAATTTTTTACTGAATTATTAGAGGAAACAGATAAACCTGAAATTATTAGGTTTCCCTTATCGGAAGTTCAGATTGACCAACTTAAAAAATGTAAAATATTCTTATGTTTTGCTATACAACTTGCTCAAGAATGTGAAGATATTATTTGTGAAATCGAAAATAAATATCAATTGAATATTGAATTAAAGGCAGGTGTCAAAGATTTTACGAATTATCTGGATTATAGCTCTCCAATTGTGACCTCCATAGAGGAGTCAAAAAAAATAAAAAAAATGGTATCGCGTATCTCCAGAAGCTTGTATATGGATAAAAAATGGGGAAAACACAAGGTTTATGAAAGGTTGTATGGTTTTGGGAATTTGGGCAAATTAACCGTTTTTGAGCATAATATCCCCAAATCATTAATACCAATATTTTGGAAAACTGGGATTTACAAAGATAAAAGATGGCTTCCTTTGTTTCCTGAAAGGAGTGAGTATAAAAAATTGGATGATTTTCATTTTGATCAAATTAGAAAAAGTATAGATTCTCTGAAAAAAGAATTGATTGATAATAATCCAAGCCTAAGCAGGAAGGAAGAACTAATAAAAGAAAAAATAGATGATACGGATTTTTGGTCAATTCAAGAGAGTGGTAATTCTATTATATTAAAATCCAACAACTTATGTTGTGCTATTTTACAAATGAGACCTTTGACAGAAATCGAAAGGTCCAGCTCAAACGAGTACCAGATTACTTCTATTTCTGACCTGAAAAAGGGTGTTTATAACTTTAAGAAAAATGTAAATTCGAAGTTTCAAAGTATTTTGGATTTGGAAAGAAGAAATAGATTCTCTCAATATATGTATTTCCTAAAAGGAGAAGGAATAGTTTCACATAGCATAAGTTCTAAGTTTATTGATGATTCTGATTTGAGAGGAGATTATACACTATTTATTTTTTACACCGTTAATGAGCGTGATGAAATGACACCATTGTATAGCGCGCGTTCTTTTGCTGATGAAATTGATATATCAAACGAAATTTCTGTGACTGAAAGAATAAAAAAACCTGAGTCTTTTGAAGAAAGTCTACTCACTAAACAAATGCAGAACGTTTCTAATTTAAAAGATGGGTTAGATATGGAAAATACGTTTGTAATGGACCGTCTTGCGGGTAGAAGCTCATACGGCTTTAACTACATAAAATACCTTATTTTTAGGTTGGTCTATTCTTATAACCTAAAAAGTGGTCGAACGACTATTGTGGGGCTAGCTCGAAAAAGCCCATATGAAAGATTGTTATGTCAATATTTGAATCTTGGGTTTGTTTTAAAAGGTTTAACTTATTACAATATTGGAACTACCGAAAAAATACCGCATTGGGTAATTTACTCAGACTTAAATAGTATCGGAGAACGAAGTCGTCAACAACGAAGTAACAATATTGTAATAGAGCCAAGGAGAATAAGATAATGATCTTTAAAAATCAAGAGTAATTATCTGCATATTATTTAAATTCTATCTTAGTTTTAAACCCGCTTCTGCCATGGTAATTAAAAGTGCCATTTTAATGGCCTTTGTACCATCAGTATTCATCCACCATTCCCCCAAGGAATGAGCACCACCGCCTTTTCCACCACGACCTAAAGTTACTGCGGGAATTCCTAGGGCAATAGGAATGTTTCCGTTCGTCGAACCTCTTGTCAATCTAGGTTGCTCATCAAAAAAGGTAGTAGCAGCGATAGCACGTTGTACTAAGGTAGTGCTTATGGGCAATTCTCCCGAAGGACGGTCGCCTATTTTTATGAGTTCGAGTTCAATTTTATCATTGATTCCGGTTTTGTTGTATTCAGCTACTGCAGCATTCATAGAAGCCTTAAAAATACTATCAATCATTACTAGCCTCGAAGCATCCACCGAACGCATATCAACTTCCATCCACGATTCAAAGGGAATCGAATTAACAGAAGTTCCACCGCCTATTCTACCAATATTAAAGCTTGTTTTGGGTCCTTCATCCGTATACTTTTTAGCTTCCTTTGTGAAGTGGGTAATCGCGTACCCTAAAGCATGATGTGGATTGGCTAATCCGAATGCGCCCCAAGAGTGCCCTCCTTTTCCTTTGAAGACTGCTTTATAACGGGTAGAACCCAATCCGGCGTTATTTACCCTTCCTGCCGAACCACCATCGATGGCCACCCAAGAATCTATTTTTGGGGCTCCTTCACGAAAAAAATGTTTTACGCCGCGTAAATCTCCCAAGCCTTCTTCCCCGACCGAACCGACAAACCAGATGTCAGCTTTTGGTTTGATTTCAGCCTGTTTCATGGCCTTTGCGATAGCCAAAAGCATTGCCAACCCCCTTGTGTCATCTCCAATTCCTGGCGCGTACAACGTATCTCCTTTTTGTTGTACTGTGACGTCTGTTCCCTCTGGGAAAACGGTATCCAGATGGGCGTCAAGGACTACTACGCGATTTCCCTCTGTTCCTTTTTTGAGTCCGATAACATTACCTACTTCATCTATCCAAGATTTATCTATTCCTGCTTTATCGAGCATCGCTTTAAAGGCAACTGCCCTTTTGGTTTCTTTAAAAGGTGGAGCCTCGATTTCAGTAAGCGCAATCAGGTCCTCTGTGGTTTGCTCATCAATTTCATCAAGTATCTTAAAGGCATTCTTGATTTGTTTTTGAGAGCTAAGCTTCTTGATTTCCTTTACATAGGATTTATCCGCTTGAGGTACCTCTTGAGCGGTAATTACTGAAAAGGAAAATACCATGGCTATCAAGGTTGGTAAATGGTATACGTAGTTCAATTTCATAGTATTAGGTCTTTGGTTTCGAGACAGAAGTTTCAAGGGGAAAAGATAACGAAATTGTCGGAAGTATGAATTTGGGTAATGGAAAAATAAAACTCTCACGTCTAGTGTAGGCTAGAATAAAAGGAGTTTAAAATAATACAGTTTAATCTTCGTTATAAGTAAGTAAAATCTTACAATTATATTTTGTAAGTCCTGAATCTTTAAGACCCTACTTATGAAGACTACCAGAAAACTGGTTGGTTTGGCTATGGTGTATACCATAATGCTCTCCATAAATTCCTGTGATTATTATGAACCACCTGAATTGCCCATTGAGCAAGAAAACACTTCTGAATTCTCTGATAATTCCTCGGAACCCAAAACATCAAATCAAGAAGACAAAATCACACTGTACCAAGTCGAAGGTGAAGATATTATAAAGATTCAAGACTATGAAGTTGAAGGGGAATTAATTGAATTCCAAAATGATATAGCCAAACATCAAGAACTTTGGGAGCTAGTAAAAAAGATAATTCCGCCAGATTATCGTTCTAAGATGAGTCAGTTTTTGATTTACCATGGTGAAAAAACGAAAACCTCGGGTTTTGTAGATCCAACCATCAATAACTTATCAAAATGGCAATTCGCAATAGCCATCGACTATGCTTACGAGAAGGGTTTCGATTTTGAAGATGACCTTGTTTTCACCATCATTCATGAGTTCGGACATATTTTGACTTTAAATAATGAACAACTTACAGCCGGCGTTATCCCGAATAATTGTACAAATTACTATGTCAATAAAGGTTGTTCAAAAGCTAACTCCTATATCAGTACATTTTACAATAGTTTTTGGCTAGATATTGAAGAGGAGTTTAATGCTCTTGAAGAAACGATAGCTGCCAAATCTTCTTTCTACACAAAGTATAGTGACCGTTTTATTTCTGAATATGCCGCCACAAGTCCCAGAGAAGATATTGCCGAGGTTTTTGCCACCTTCGTCGTTCAGTCTGATGTTGAAACTCGAAATTCGGTTGTTGGACAAAAAATCCAACTCATGTATGAGTTTCCGGAATTGACAGAGTTACGGAAACGAATTAGGGAAAATAATATCCTACCCTAGCTCAATGCAACAAACAGAAATCCTCAGTATGTCAGAAGTTTATTTAGGTCTTTGAGAAGTGAGGATTTTCTTTAAATTTTAAACTTATAACTTAGGGAACACTAAACCATTGAAAATGAATTACTTCCTCCTTAGATTATTGTATTTGCTCTAAACAAATGACGTTTTATCGATCATACACAACAAAACACAGGCTTCACACAACATTCTTTATTTAAGACCAAATGTTTAGGGTTATTTTGTCGTTTAAATAGCTAAAGTACTCACAACCAGCCAAATGACTAAAATCAACCTATTGTCCCTAGGTTTCTTTTTATGTGTTATTGCCAATTGCAGAGCACAAGAACTTCTAAGATCTACACTTAGCACCTCGGGGTTTTCAAAACAATTATCCGAAAAGGATGGAGCCTTTCTTGTACAACAAAGTATAGGCCAATCAAGTGTTATCGGGACTTCTCAAGTAAACGGCGTTGAGGTAAGACAAGGCTTTATTCAGTCTGGTCTTAAGGTCAGCAAACTTATCGTTACAGAATCAGACTTAGATGCTGTTATTTATCCAAACCCAATTCATAGTGAGTTGAATGTCAAATTTAATGAAGACATTGATGACAACATTTTCATATCAATATATGATATGATGGGCAGGTTGGTATTCATTGATGAACAAAAACCACAGCAAGAAATCACACTAGATTTAAATGCGCTTTCAAGTTCGACCTACGCAATGCGAATCGTGACGGGTAGCAAACAATTCAAAGTAAATATTATAAAGCGATAAACATGAATAAATTTTTACTCATCATATTTCTACTTGTAACAATACCCGCAGTTGGTCAAGAGGTATATCTCGAATCAGGAAAGACCTTTGCTTCCTTTGATTTTACCGACTCCCAGGGTAATCAGTTGGAGAACCTTCAACCCAATGCCAACCATTACATTGCATTTGGCTATCGAAACGGAATCTTATTTGATAATCTATATGCATCAACAGGGATTTCACTTTCCGGCTACGGCGCCATTGGAAGTGACGACGGACTCGGAAATTTCATGCAATGGGATGTTAATTACATCGACTTCAACGGTTCGCTGGACTATGAGATAATCAAGGCTGGAGATTTTGCATTTTATGTAAAAGGCCAGTTGACCTTAGCCTTTATGGTACAGGGTAATCAGACCATCAATAATCAGGTCATCAACTTGAGAGATGTCGATGAGTTTAATAAAACTGTGTTAGATACACGTTTTGGTGGTGGATTCTCATATTTAATATATCGATATCTAAGCTTTTACGTGCAATACATGTATGGAAAAACCTGGTCTCCAAATGTTGTGACATCATTTGGAGGAAACCTTGAAGACCTTCGTATTTCGAGTCACAATATAGGCCTAGGCCTTCGAATCGTAATAGAATAATCGCCACAAAATAACCACCAACTACCCACTAAAATGAACAACCATAATACCTTTAAAGTCAATCGAAGGGCCATAGCGTTGCTACTGGTCTTTTTCTGCTTTGCATTTGCTGCAGCCCAAACCGATGGAATCAGTTATCAAGCGGTGATTATCGGGCCATCGGTACATGAGATTCCCGGACGTGATGTTCCAGGTGATATCTTGGCACGTTCTGAGGTACCCATGCGCTTTACCATAACGGATGATTCTGGTGTGATGGACTATCAAGAAGTACATCTTGCTTCAACAGATGCCTATGGAATGGTTCACCTGATTATCGGAAAGGGTACTCCACAAGTGGGTATCTATACCGAAATTGTGTGGGACGGTGACCCAAAACAACTTGGAGTTGAGGTGGATTTAGGAGATGGTTATATTGATATGGGAGGACAAGAGTTGATGTTTACTCCTCATGCCTATCACAGGGATATTATAGCTACGGGTGATTTAACGGTAGAAGGACGAACAGATTTAAACGGAGATTTAGAAGTCGATGGCCACACCTTATTAAATAATACACTAACCGTCGCCAATGGTAGTGAAACACGCTTGACGGGTAGTTTAACCGTTGATGGTACCACCACTATGAACGACGCACTAGCTGTTACCAACGGAAGCGCCACTGAGCTTTCGGGTACATTGAATGTAGTTGGGACCACTGACTTAAACGATGATTTGAATGTGGCTAATGAAAGTGCTACAGAACTTACCGGTACTTTAACTGTTGCGGGAGCTACCCAAATGGATAGTACTCTTACCGTAAACAACTTAGCGACCATCGACGATATATCAACCCAAATGATTACCGTGCAAAGTGATCAGCCTGGCCACGTGGCTACATTTGAAAATCTAAATGGAGCAGATGGTGATGGTTTATTAATAAAATTGGGTAGAACGCACGGAGCATGGGACGGAAGTGCATATCTATATGCCGAAAACCCCGCATTATCAGTTTTAGATGGGCCAACAAGTACCGTTAGAGGTTGGCTGGACGGAACAAAAGGCTTTTCACCAGAGGAAATGCTTGGCTTAATGGGTCCCGAAATGATTGCTGAGGCAATGGTCGCGATAACCAATGAGCTGTTCGAGGCGATGAACGATGGATTGGGTTTACCAAAAAAGTTTCCTGCATTGACCATACCAAGAACAAATTTATTCCCGAGAACCACCATTTTTCCTGGAGTCGGTTTGGGTCCTTTAGGATCTATACCGCGAATTACTATTCCTGAAATAACCGTGCCTGAAACCGATATCAACCCAGAATTTACCATATTACCGGAAATACCCAAGATACCTATAGGAAACGGTTTCGATTTTTCAGTTCCAAACCTAAGTGCCACCTCGGTTACCAATTCGTTGACCGAAGAAAATGAATACGTTACTTTCCAAGATATGGATGGGAGGGTAACAGGTTCAATACGGGCACAATCGGTACAAAATTTTAGGGATAATACGATTTTAGATAACGTTTATCTTCTAAATGTAGTTTCTGGTTTTATAGGTATCGATTTATTGGATGGTTTCACTTCAGGAACGGTCGAAATCTCAAACTGGGTCGATTTACACAATCATATTGGCGTAGAATATGCTTCGGGTCATGGCGATTATGCTGAATGGTTGGAGCGTTCTGATATCAGTGAATACCTTACCGCAGGTGATATTGTAGCGGTAAAAGGAGGAAAAATCACACGCGATTTAACCGAGGTAGAACAGATAATGGTCGTATCCCATAAACCAATTATTTTAGGAAATATGCCAGAAGAAGTTGAAGAATATAAAGGGAATAATGTAGCCTTTATGGGGCAAGTTCCTGTCAAGGTAATGGGCGCTGTGCGCAGTGGCGATTATATCGTTGCTAATTCTGAAATCAAAGGATATGGAAAAGCCGTACATCCTGAAAACATGACTTCGAAAGACCATATGCTTGCGGTAGGGAGATCTTGGGAAGAGAAACCAATCGAAGGTCCAAAAATGGTCAACACGGTTGTTGGCGTTCACAATGGTGATTGGGCAAAAATCATGATGAAATTGGAGCGAAAACAACGAACATATGAAGCGAAATTCAATACAATTGAGGCTAGGGTTCGTCAACTGAGTAAAAAAGCAGATAATCTTTCAGTGTTAAACGAAGAAGAGTAGACCTATGGTAAGAATTATATCGATAATCACCTTTTTCTTTTGCGTAACACTAGGTTTAGCACAGACCGATGGTATGAGTTATCAGGCCGTGGTTATTGGCCCGGCGATATCTGAAATTCCGGGTGTAGATCTTAGCGATAACGTGCTTCAGAATGCTAACATTACTGTCCAATTTACCATATCTGACGAAACAGAAACCATTGAGTATCAAGAAGTTCATGAAACGATGACCGATGCCGAAGGTATGTTCCATTTGATGATTGGAAAAGGAAATCCGTTATCAGGGGTATACACCGAGATTTTATGGTATGGAGAACCCAAGAATTTAAAGGTTGAAATCGACATAGGGGAAGGTATGGTAGACTTTGAAGAAAAGCCCATATTGTTTACCCCACATGCCTATCATAGAGATGTATTGGCCACGGGAGATATGAGTGTAGATGGCGCAACTAATTTTCAAAATGATTTTGAATTGGATGGCACCTTGTTATTGAACAATTCCCTTGAGGTAGCCAACGAAGCAGCAACAAAATTTACCGGGACCCTCGAACTGGATGGCGACGCCAGTCTGAACAACGATGTTCTGGTCGCAAACGGAAGCCGCACTGAACTGAGTGGTACGCTTCAAGTTGATGGTGCAACCAACCTGAATGAGGCACTAACCGTAGCCAATACGAGTGCTACCGACCTTGGCGGAAATTTGAACGTAAATGAAAGTGTCCTAATAGATAATACATTGCAAGTAAATGGTAGCGCCATTCTAGACAGTGTCCGCACCCATACCTTGGCTATTCAAAGTAACCAAGATGAATTCATAGCCGTCATGGAAAACTTGAACGGTGAAGATGGTGATGGACTTGTTATTAAATTAGGAAAAACCCACGGAGCATGGAATGGTAGTGATTATCTAAACCTCGATAACCCGGTAACCACCTTGTTGGATGGCCCTACTGGTCAGGTAAGGTCTTGGCTCGATGGTGGAACATTTGAAATACAAGATTTAATGAACGTAGTGCCTGCTGAATTAATTGCAGAGTCAATGATAAGCTTGACAAATTTGCTAATCGATAACCTTAATAGAGAGGTCTTGCATCTACCTATAACATCTGCACAAATACAATCACCACGTGTAAATCTTTTGGATCCCATTACTTTCTTTCCAGGTTTAAGTGGTTGTACGCCACAAGCTTGTTTTAGAATTTGTTTTTTTGGCGGTTGTAGTAGCTGGTGTGTACCACCTTGGCGCGTTTGTGCCGATGTGCCAAGCCTTTCAATACCAGAAATTTATATACCAGAGATCACTTTTGTTCCTGCTGATACCGAATTGGTTCCAGCAATACCTTTTATTCCTTCTGTTACAGGTGATAGTATTGCCTTTCCTGTTTTTCGGGCTAATTCCGTGGTAAATTCATTGACCGAGGAAAATCAATACATGACCTTTGAAGATAAAGATGGTCGACAAACCGGTGCGATTAAGGCACAATCTGTGGTTGATTTTAGAAACAATACCCTATTGGATAATCTCTATGTTCTTAATGTGACGGCTAGTTTTATAGGCATCGACAAATTAGATGCTTTTGTGTCTGGTGTGGTGGAGATTTCAAATTTGATAGATGAATACAATCATATAGGAGTGGAGTATTCTTCTGGAAACGGAGATTATGCCGAATGGTTAGAACGTGAAGATATTACCGAATACCTTACCGCAGGTGATATTGTTGCGGTCAGAGCCGGTAGAATAAGTAAAAACCTTGAAGGTGCCGAGCAACTGATGGTGGTTTCCCACAAACCCATCGTAATGGGGAATGCTCCACAGGAGCGAAACGCTTACTTGGGAAATACTGTCGCGTTTATAGGCCAAGTACCGGCCAAGGTTGTTGGCCCCGTTCGCAGTGGAGACTATATCGTTGCAGATACGGTTATCAAGGGCTATGGTAAAGCGGTACACCCTGAAAATATGCGTACGCAAGACTATCAATTGGCCGTGGGTCGTTCATGGGAGAATCGACCAAAAGAAGGACCAAAAATGGTGAATACCGTCGTAGGACTCCAAAATGGAGACTGGATGAGGTCTACCAAAAAATTGAAAAAGCAACAGCAACAATTAGATAAGCAGGTAGACGAACTTGAGAAGTTACTTGATGAAATCGCTGTGAAAATAGAATTACAAACTCAAAAAAGAAGTAATTATGTTAAAGGTAAGTAAGTACTGCTCATACGTGGTAGCATTCACTATGCTACTCGTGTTACAGGTACCAGCTCAGCAACAAGAAGGAACGGTAACCTTAAGTCAGGCTGAGGCTTTAAAAATGTACGATAAGGAACAAAAAATGAAAGTGTGGCTTAAAAATTTGGTGGAACCCGGAGTTGTCGTTACCGATGAAAAAATGATTTTTAGTGAGGAAGCTCAGAAATTAATACGTGATAGCGCTTATCGATCAGCTGTTTACAAAGATGTTTATACTTTTATTGATGTCAAAGAGAGTCTGAGTACCTTAGATTTACAGAAGGCCTATTGGCAAATGATACATATGTACCCAGAAAATAAGGAGACCATTCTTCGTTACATTTATGCGTATGACAAGCTTGTGCCGACCGATGAAATAGTTACGGCTGCTTTTTATACCTACGCTTTTTTTGACCCGAACATTACAAGCATCATTGATGGAAAGCCCAATGTTTATAGACCCGATATCTTTGAAGACTACCTAAGACGTACAAAGGAAATTGTAGGGTATATTAAATACTTCAGAGAAGAAAACAAGAAAACGAAATAACCGACCAATGCTTTATTAAAAAAAGAGGCCAGAATTTATTTTCTGGTCTTTTTTTTGGCTACGGCTCCGTATATGAAAAGTTGCGCTGAAAATAAGCTGTTACTTTTCTGATTAACACAAGCCGAATTTTTAAATTTTACTATTTGTTTTTTTATCGGAAATCGTCAAATTTAAAAATTTGGCGACTTTCCAAAAATGTCCAAACCATCGTGTTAGCAACAACTTGCGCTATTTTTTATATAGATTGTTATGTGCTTTACTTATTGTTTTTAAAAGGGTTTTTTCCTATTAAAAATTTCGGAATCTTACCCTTTTCAAGCCTTGGCTCCACATTTTCCCAAGAGTTTTCGTCTAATCCTTTTGCGAATCCTTTTCCAGTTGCAATAACAATATGATGTTTCTTTATCTTTTCTGAGAAATCCTCTGCAAATGGAAGAAGATGTTGGTTTATGAATGTATCCAAAAAGTCCTTATGAATTAAATCAATTGCATAGAGTTTTTTTCGTTCACTTGAGTCTTCATTCTCAAATGATTCGTGCCTAAATACTCTCACCCAAGGTATGAGCTCTTGGTCGTGCCCATTTTCATTTACTGTTATTCCAATCATAGGAGCATCTAAAACTCCAATACCAAAAGTAATATGAGCATCAAAATATAGTGCAGTCTCTTTTGGTTTTTCAGTTTCCTTGTAATCGTGTAATGAAGAAATGATGGGAAGTACAATGTTTTGATAACCATCTGTACCTGACAAAACAATATTTTTACCTTTTCGAACGCATTTTGAAAATGTAACACAAGTTGGAGCAGCACTGAAAAATTCGTGTTTGTCTATATCTAGTAATTGTTTTAGTGAATAAGAAAAAGTAGAGCCTGTATCATCTGTGCTTAATGTAACTCCTTTATTAAATAATCCACCAATAACAGGATAGTCTTGAGTTTTGGTTTGTTGATTGGATAGAAAAAAGACATAAGGTAACTCTGATTGTTTACATTCAATTAATAAGTTAAGCTGAGGCCTTACTCTTGGTTGTCCTTTTTCAAAATCCCAAAGGAGTAATTCAGCTAATATATCAATGGCTCTTATTTCTTTAGTCTTCAAATCTAAAAAACTCCATTCTTCCTTAATCATAAATTGATTTCTTAGCTTGTCAGATATCACAGTTTGTAAAGGATAGCCAGATTTCGAAACAGCATATTCTATATCAGACTCAGAAATTCCCGAATTCAATTTATTGGAACTTGGATTATTAGACGATTGTTTCATATTTAGGTATTGCACATAACAAATGGATATAGTTATTAACTATATCTCACTTATAAGAACTAAGATAGTAAATACGAAGTAAGGTATTCCTAATGAAGGTAATAGGAATATTGGAAAGATAAATTGAAAAGCTGATTTTTAACTCCCTCGGTACCCACTACCAAAGCGATAACTCAATACCAAGCCATGTACGTTACGAATAGGAGAATTGGCAATGGCCATATTGTATTGGTACAATAACCTAAAATGATTGATAAGATAAATACCTGCAAAGGCATTCACAGATGAGGTAGTACGATATCCGCCACCCAGCTCAAATTGGTTCATAAAGCTAACCGATAGATTCAAATCGGCTTGAAGGGGAGCACCATTCTCATATTTGAGGAGCAGGTTGGGTTTTATCATGATTTGGTTGAAAACATCCATAAATATGCGGTAACCAAAATAGCCATAATAGAACTGCGACAATTGCAAATCATCACGTGATGCCAGTTTATCTCCCAATAGATTGGGAATTGATAGGCCCGCATAGAAATTTTCATGATTGTATAGAACGCCCATACCTACAGTAGGGATATTGGCATTGATATTTTGGGCAAAGGTGGCGTCGTCTGTTATGCCTAAGTCCAATAAGTTTTCTTGAAACTGTTTTACACCAGCGTTAATACCAAATGAAAGTACACCTGGTTCGAAAATTTGCCAATCATAGTGTTTCCGTCGCACATCAAAGCGAATCTTGTAGGAATAGGCGGCAAAGAAATTCGAATTGGTCGTCACCCCAATCTGATCACGAACAAAACCTGCACCAAAGCCCATATTTCCATCGCTCATAGGAGAGTTAAAACTCAAGGCAAAATTAGTGGGACTCCCCTCAACCGTTCTGGCAATACCGGAATAGGAGGTAGTCACCTCAGAGGTAGGTAACATACCAGCGTAGGCCGAATTAATGATAAATGGATTGTAATTGTACTCTGAAAATGCAGCGGTTTGCTGTGCAAAGCTGAGGGTACATGCGAATACGAATAACAAAGTATTCAATACAATACGAGTATTTTTTGGTATGGTCATATTAACGCTTTAATACTAGGTAACCGGTTAGTTTGTCTATTCTGGTTTCTCCTTCAGGAATTTGAATATGGAAAAAATAAGTGTCTGCAGGAAGTTTGTTGGCACCAATTCCGGTCAATTGATTGGCTTCTCCCCAAAAAACGTTTCCGTTATTATCATAACCTTCCATTTTGAAAACGAGGTTACCCCAGCTATTATAAATGAATACGGTATTGTCCGGATGATCTTCAATGCCATCAATTAGCCAAACCTCGTTGACACCATCACCATTTAGCGAGAGTCCGAATTTGGTTTCATCGATATCAATAATCACTTCCTCAGCTATGATAAAGCTTTGTTCGCTGCATCCCGAAGCATTGCCCTGGGCATTGTACGGGGTAATGGAAACATAAATCGTGCTACCATAATTGAATTCTTCTGCCAAATCCAAGCCTAAGTTGTCTCCAGCATCAAAACTATCTAAAATGTCGCCAGCTCCTGGTGATGTTCCAACAGATACCAGATAACCCTCGGCATGTTCTACCGCATTCCATCCTATTGCTGAATTTAGAGGCACTTCTATGGCTCCATCCTCAGGAATGTTCAAAGTGGCACATTCCGGAATCGGGGCAATCGCCTGATTAGTAGTAAAACTGAATTCTGTACAACCGGCAGAACTACCTTCTCCATTATACGCCGTAATATTTACAAATATCTCTGAATTGAAAGGGAGGTCTTCAGGCAAATCATAACTGGTTAGGATACTCAGATCTTGATTATTCAGGATGTCTGTTCCACCAGAAGTTGTTCCCACTGAAACACGATAACCATCTGCATTTAAAGATGCATTCCAAGTGAGGTCAGTAGCAACATCTACATTAATGGCACCTTGGGCGGGAGCGAACAAACTGGCACATTCCAGATCGGGGTTCACGGCCAAGGTGGTGAAAAATTCTTCGGTACACGTTATGGCATCCCCTAAGCTGTTATAAGGCGTAATCGTTACGAAAATGGGACTATTCTCGGGTAAATCCGAACCTGGGTCAAATACCGTGGTATTGCCCACATCAAGATTATCAATAATATCCGAGGTGCCAGAAACCGTTCCTATCGAAATACGGTATCCTGCTGCTGTAGGAGCTTGTGCCCACTCTATATTTGTTGTTAACGGAACATCAGTTGCAGATTGTACCGGACTGGTCAAAGTTGTACATGGAGGTACAGAGGCGAGACCTTCGGTGGTAAATCGAATTCTTTCGCAAATCGGAGCTTCTCCAGTAGGGTTGTATGGAACGACCTTAGCAAAAATCACTGTCCCCTGTGGTAAATCTGTTGGTAAATCATATATGGTTACGTTGCCTACATCAAGCGTATCTAAAATATTTGTTCCCTCAGATGTTGTACCTACAGAAAGTTTATAACCTGTGGCGGTAGGAGCAGGGTTCCACTCCAAATCAATATTCACTGGTACATTCGTGGCATTGTCAATAGGATTAATAAATGTGGTACAAGACGGAACTTCAGGTAAGGCCTCAGTTGTAAAACTTTCTTCCATACATCCTATGGCATCACCCATGGAATTATAAGCCGTAATCCTAACATAAATAGGACGGTCATCTGGCCAATAATTTGAATAGCTATAGGTGGTGACATTACCAACATCCTCGTTATTTACAACTTCAAATCCACCAGAACTAGTTCCTACCGAAAGGCGGTAACCTTGTGCACCAGCTGGAGCATTCCATATCAAATCTGCTTCAACGGAAACATCGATTGCGTTATTCGCTGGACTTATCAAAGTGGCACATGATGGTAAGGTCGTCAGTACCTCGGTACTAAACATTTGTTCAGCGCAAGGTCCTATATTCATTAGGTCAGTATTATCGATGCTGGTACCTTGTTCGTTATATGCTATCACCGAGACATAAATGTCGGATGCCTCAGGCAGGTTTGATGGGAAATCGTAAGATGAGACATTTCCAACATCCAAATAACTAACAATATCTGTCCCTTCCGTTGCTGTGCCAACGGATAGGAAATATCCCGTGGCATTGGCAATGGAGTTCCAACGTATACCTGTGGTAATAGGAATATTGGTAGCGCCATCACTAGGTAAAAAGATAGAAGTACAAGCAGGGGTGATTGCGGTGTTGTTATTTTCGATAACAAAGGATTCGGCAACACAACCTACAGCGTCACCAATGCTATTGTACGGTACAATCGTAGCGAATACCGTTGTGGCCAAGGCAAAGTCAATGGGAAAATCATAGCTTGTTACATTGCCAACATCTAAATTGTCGACAACATCATTACCGCCAGAGGTCGTACCAACTGTAATTCGATATCCATCGGCTCCATTGGCTTCTACCCACATCAGATTCGTATCGACTGGAATCTCAATTTCTCCTCCCAAGCTTTCTATTAAAGTTGTACAAGAAGGAACAACAGAGGTCGTACCAGTGGTAAAAGATTCTTCGGTACAGGAGGTAAAATCCCCGTCGTCAAAGTAAGGTGTTATGGTAACATGAATATCAGAATTTGCGGGTAGGTCGCTCGCAAAGTTATATACATGGGTAAAACCAACGTCAAGACTATTTACAATGTCGCTGGCACCTGAGCTTGTTCCTACACTTATTTTATAACCACATGCTCCTATGGCTCGACCCCATTCAATTCCTGTATTTACAGGTATGTTTGTATTTCCGTTTAGGGGTGCAAGAAGTGAAACACATTCTTTAGTGGTATTTATGGCTAGCGTTACGTCATTCCTTTCAATAACTAAGTTTTTATTTCCCGTGCCTGGAGGATTGGCATTTTCGAACGCGAAAAACTCACTTGTTATTTCAACATGATAGTCCCCTGAATCACAATCTTTTAGATTATTAATAGTCAGTTCTGAATGGTCAGGTGCGTTGACCAATTCTACACCGTCTTTAAACCATTTATAGTGCAATGATGTACCAATGGTATCAACAGCAATAGTAACACTTTCTCCCGCGTTACGATTAATTGTTTCGATCGGTCCAACCTTTGCTTGAGGTGCATAGGTATATGTTCGCACAATGGGAGTGCCAGGGGCGGCTAAAGCATTTGTTAAATTCACAAAGTTCTCATGCCAATTTTCGAAATCTTCGAACTTCAATTCATTATTATGAATCATCACATCAACATTGAATGAACTTGGATCGCCCGGATTCTTGGGTTTCAAGATAACATCAAATAAGTTGGGCAGATTGCCTGATATCTGATTGTCGCTTACGTCTAAAATTCCGGTTGATAATTGTTTTGATGGTACAGCAAGGGAGTCAGACCACATGGCGTGAAACTGGTTTAATACGGATGCGTCTGTAAGCTCATTTCGATTTAAAATCAAGTTATGCAACTCGGTACTATTCGAAATATCTAAGTTGGCTAATTGATTGTTTTGGGCATTTACCGTAGTCAAGGTCGTAGTAATCGGCAGATCAAGTGATGTCAGTTGGTTGTTTTGAGCGTTTAAACTTATCAATGCTGTAGCATTGGTTGTATTTAAGGCAGTCAAGACATTGTCACCAAGGTTCAGATCTGCCAGTGCTGCATTATTAGTAATATCGATAGTACTCATGTTATTAAAGGTCAAATCTAAGGTCTGCAAGTTGGTGTTTGCAGTTAGGTCGACCTCAAAAGCACCTGCAAGTTGATTATTGCGAATCGTAAGGTTTTGGAGTCCTGTGAGTGTGCCAAGATTGAATATACTTGGTAATTTATGTTGGTCTATAAAAAAGGTGTGCAAAGTAGTTGAAGTCGGCAAGTTTAGGTTTGATAGTTCAGAATACCCATCAATACTTACGGATTCAAGCAATGTATTTTGTGATAAATCCAAGGTATTCAACGGAGGCGTACCAACTCCTGAAGAACTAATATTTACATTACGAAGACTGGTGTTTTGGGTAATATCCAGACTTGCTAGAGCGTCGTTATTGTTAAAAGAAAAATTTTCGAGCAAGGTCAATGTAGAAAGGGGAGCTGTTGTAAAGTTATTGTTACCCAAATCCAAATCAACCAAATTGACGAATGCTTCCAGCCCTGTAAAATCCGTAATGTCAGTACGTGCGATGGTTAAGGTTGCTATAGCAGCAGCATCCGCATCTAGGATACTATTATCAGGTACGGCATTGGTGTCGATACCTAAGTCGATTAGCTGTTGTTCAAAATTAGGGTCGAGTATTGGAGTAGTTTGAGCTGCTATTGAGGTAACGAATAGCACCAACAAGAAGGGTAGTAGCTTTTTATTCATTTGGTTTTGGTTGGTATGCCTTTTAAAACATAGGGTTTATCGATAACGAACACTATGTTAACTTATTATATAAAGTGTTGATTTTGTGGCGAATGACAAAAAATTGTAGGTCATCATTGATAACCTATTTCTAAGCTGAAGCGTTACATCTACAGATGGGTCATTAAACACTATGGGAAATACTCTATTCGCATCAAACATTAAGAAGAAGAAATCGCCCTTCCGCTTAAATTCAAGTAAAGTCAATATAGAAATTGGGCCGTATCTGAAGGGATGAGGATGGCCCTTGATAGTATTGATTAAGAGATATACGGTTTAATGGGTTAGAAGTAGGCAATTAAAGCTTTATTGAATCGACAATGGCGATTTGAGAATGTATATTTTTAGGGTCTAATCCTTTGATATATAAATACTTCGGAATTAGCTCGAAGGATATTCACTTGAATTAAGTACTTTTGAAGAGGTGGAATGGATTAACTGATTTTCCGCTAATAACCAAAAACAAACCGTTAGCAACTTCAAAAAATGAAAAATCAACTATTACTGCTACCCTTAATCTTTTTCTTATTACTATCAAATGTTTATGGTCAAGAATATTTCGAGGGAGAAATCAAGTACGAAATTGACTATCAACCAGTAAATTCGAATATTCCAAAGAGCTTTTTAGAAAATGAAATTGGAAGCTCTTTCACAGCTTACATAAAGGAAGATAAATATGCGATGAAATATCATGCAACCGGACAAAAAGGATGGATGAAAATTATAGTTCGCTTAGATCAGGGGTATACTTATACCGAGTTCGAAAAGTCTAACACCATTATCAAAACCAAATTTGGAACTGAAAAAGAAAGTCTAATAGAATTTAAGCGAAATACAGAAGATAAAAAGGAAATACTCGGAGAGCTCTGTGAATCAATAACTATCAATTATGAAACCAAAAATCCGGAAGCAACGTACAAAATCGTTAAAGGAAAGTATTATTTCAATCCGGAATATAAAATAAACCCGGCGCTATATAAAAACTACACAGATGGATTTTGGAATCAATTTTTTCAGGAAGCTGAATCAGTAAGTGTACGGAATGAAATAGAATACCTGACACTATTCAAAGCAATTCAAGAAGCAAAATCTATTGAGAGAAAAGAAATTTCTTCTTCTATTTTTGAGCCGAATGAATCAAAACTAATAATTGAAGAATAATGGCTTTGCTAATGTATATTCTATATAAATGAGTGATTTAAATTTCAATCCATTTACAAAAGTTGACAGCTGTTGACATTATTTAAAACAAAAAATCCACCCCATATAGGGGTGGATTTTTTGTTTTAAGTGACCTCGACAGGGTCACAACTTATGATTTATTACGTTGATATTCAAAAAGTTATAATTGTGTCTTCATAAATACTCACCTAATCACTCACTCGACTATTGTTTAATATTTAAAGAACACAATTGACCCTAAAAGTAATTAAAAAATACTTTGATAGCCTTATTATTTTAGTGAAGGTTACAAAGTGTTATTTACATTTTAAAAAGCCAAGTTAAACGTCAGATGAAATAAGTTAAGTTCAATTAATGGAAGTAGGTTTATTTATAAATGTAGTGCCAAAAAACGTTCGTTTCATAGAACTATCGAAATCAACCTTTACACTAAATTTTATATCCTTCGTATCTCGCTGGAGATATTTAAAAATAAACTCGAAGTACTGCATTTGGAGTTATCCCTAACGAATTTTGTTCAACTTGCTCGGCCGCCCCTAGAGTATTTACCCTATAAAAAGTATTAATGTTGTTTTCCTTGTCCAAAAGATTCCAAACCGATACACCAAGGTTTACCTTACTGGTTCCTTTCAGTTTAAACTGGTAAATGGCAGATAAATCAACACGCATGTAGTCATCAAGCCTTTCTTCGTTTACGGGTCCGTAGTTGATAGTGCCATCTTCCAATACTTCATTGCCTGCGACAGGTCTTGTCACGGGTTTACCGGAACGCCAATTCAAACCAGAGGAAAATAAGAAATGTGGTGTTGTATAGGTCACTCCAAAGGAGGCACTTTGTACCACTTCCAGATTATTCGAAAAGTTAGTGTCAGCTAAAGTCTCGAACGTATAATCGCTTGAAAGATGGGAATAGCTCAACCAGGTATTCAAATTTTTGAATTGTTTTCTGATCAATAGATCCGCACCCATAGCATCATAACTACCGCTGGCCTTAACAAATTGGTATTGGTTCTGAAAACCTTGGCTTGAAGTGGTTATTCCATTCACGTTTTTGTAATACCCGACCAGATTTACTAGCCAACCTTTGTCGCTATAGCTAAGTCCGGTTGAGATTTGCTTGCCTATGATCACAGGAATATCTCCATCGTTCGATAAGCGCCATCGGCGCTTTTCTATTCCCAAAAAGTCGTTCTGAAAATTAATGATCTGTGAGGTGTTCTGATGTTTGAACTCCCCTAGGATTTCCAGATTGAACCAATTTAAAAACCGTTGGTTAAAACTAAAACGTGGCTCCAATAGTTGTTTTTTGAACTTGTCCAGATAGTTATACCGTACTCCGACATTGAAGGTGGTCATTCGGTCATTCGAAACATAACCCAGTTGCGAAAATCCGGCATGTGTTCGCAGTACTTCGCCCTCTAACCTTATGAAACGAGGATCATCGATATCATCCAAGTTGGTCACTTTTGTTTCTACATATTGGTAGCCTCCCTTTATTCGCCATTGTTCAGAAAGTTGGTACGACCCTTCTAATTTTGCACCTGTTTCCGAGACCGAATTTTTTTGTAAAAATCGTTGATTATCCAAAATATTGGCGTTGATGGCCTTTAAGGTATAATCAGTTTCATAAATATGTAAATTAGTGCTTAAACGGTCATTCCATGAGCGATGGTATTGCAATCCTCCCGCTATACTGTTTTGGGCGACACTGCTCCTTCGAGATTCCTCCACGCCGTTTAAGGTCGCATTTTCGTTGAAGACCAATTCATTATTGGCATTGATGAAGTTCAGTTGAATATCGTCCTTCTCGGAAAGCTTGTACAACCACCTTAGCGAATGGTCGTAAAAATCGGATTCAAAATCGGAATTGATTACGTCTGCCGTATTGGATTCCACCTCTGTGTCCTGAGAAATTCGCTCAAAATAGGCCGTGTAGGTCGGCGATTCTACAAAATTACTGATGCCCTTTCTAGCGGCGACCTGTACGGAGGATTTTTTACCCAACGGAACATCGACAAAGGCATTGGCGTCCAAAAAATTAAGGGCAGCGTTCCCCTGAAACTTAGAAGTAATCTCCTTATCAGTTTCCATGGATATTGTACCAGAAACACCATCGGTGTAGCTAACCGGTGTCCCATTTTTACGTAGGCCTACTTTTTGCGTTATCTGAGGATTGTACATGGAGATAAGGCCAAAAAAATGTCCCGATTGATACATTTTTATCCCATCCCACAGAATCAGGTTCTGATCGTTGGTACCACCCCTGATATTGATGTCGGATACCGTTTCGTTAATGCTTTGAATGCCTGGAAAGGCCTGAATGGATTGCAATACATCGGTCTCTATCAGCCCAGGTAATATACTGAACCTATCAAAATCTATCTTGAACGAACCGTCATTCAACTTATGGATTCCCCGAATCAAAAAATCAGATAGCACAACCTCGGCCAATTGCAACTCATCTGGTACTAAGTAGATAGTTCCACAAGCAGTTTCCTTGAAAAATTGATAGCTCCTATCCAAGGTTTTATAGCCTATATGACGAATGCTTAGGAGGTCGTTTTTGGTATCTGGTTTTAGCTCAAAATATCCGTTCTCATCGGTAATCGTAGAACTTTTAGTTCCCTGAACCGTAGCATTCACAATGGGTTCTTGTGTATCCTTGTCCTTTAAGTATCCGCAGAGTTGTAATTCCGCTTTTTTGACGGAAACGAATTTATCGTCAAGAACAGAAAAAATCAGCTTAGTACTTTCCCTTAGATTACGAAGTGACTCGTCAAAGCTCAGTTCTTTTGAAGGTGGTATAACTTGCATGTTATCAACGGTTTCAGAGGCATAATTGAATTGATAGCCGAAACGTGTTTCAAGTTCCTTCAAAACCTCGATCAGGGACTTGGTCTGCGTATCCTGCCCTAAAACTTTGGTAGAATTACAGAGTAGTAAAAGAAGGACTATATATGATAAAATACGGTTCACTTATAGAACGCCTGATTTGGCCTAGTACTTTAATGGTTTAAACGTGTTTTTGCTCTTTCTAGGTCAAGTTAAGCGTATTTTTTTAGGGCAAAAAATCATGGCGAATAACATAATAAGATGTACCAGAAGAAAATTTCAACTTTGGAAAAGACTAAATCAAGCTTCCTCATTTTTTGATGGTATACATAATGACCCGTTTTCCAGACGCTATTCGATACCCCAAATTCAAAGGTTCACTGACCGATTTCAAAGCATTATTCAAGTTATCGTGTACAAAACCTCCCGTGAAAAGCAGCTCTTCACTTATGTTTTCTATTTGGACCGTTATATCGTATTGGCGCTCCAATTCGGCAACGACCTCCGAAAAAGGCACGCGTTCGAAGCTACTGACGTTCTTGGTCCATTGGGGATTTTGATAGGTGGTTTTTCCAAGGGAAACGGTACCGTTTGAAAAACGAAAGCGATTTCCTGCGATAAGTTGTTCCGTGGCGTTCGGGGAGGTAACCTTCACAATGCCCTCAAAACATTCAACCTCAAAATAGCTCCCCCGCTGCTTGACATTAAATTGGGTTCCCACTACACTAACCGTTCCTACGGAAGTAATTACATCGAATTTAGCACCTTTGGCAACCTTAAAATAGGCCTCTCCCTGTAGCGCAACTTCACGCTTATCGCTCCACTTACTTTTAGAATAACTTAGTTCGGAAAGGGCATTTATCACAACGGTAGAGGCATCCGGAAGTTCTATGGTAGTCTTTTCGCCTGCAAGGGTATTAATCTCTACATCCCCATTAAAAAGAAAGAAATAGGAAAGTGCCAGACCGACGACAAAGACACTTGCGATTCGCAGGAATGGCTTAAGCCAAGTTAGTTTTCTCACGGGCACGGTATCTTTTTCAAGTCGCGCACTAAAGGTCTCAAAATCGTCCACAGTTGAGAATCCGGAGGCTTTGAAATACTTGGCATTCTCAATGATACCGGTAAGTTCAGGGTAATCGTCAAGTTCTTTGATAGCCTTCATTTCTTGCTCTGAAAGCTCATCTGTCAACCATTTTTGTATCAAATATTCCTTATCCATCGATTCGGCTTCTGATTATATAACAACCAAGGTCTGTTTTTTCCTGATTATTTTAATTTAAAATTTTCCAATTCTTTTTTTAGGATGCCAAAAGCCGTATAAATACGGTACTCGACCACCTTACGGGTGACTCCCAACATTTCCGCAATTTCCTCATGTTTTTTGCCTTCTGCTTTATTTAGCATAAAAGCCACGCGCTGCTCCTCGGAAAGTTTTTCCAAGGCTTTTTGGTATTTCTGAAAATACTCCTCCTTTTCCATTAGGAATTCGGGAGTTTCGTTAGTATGTTCAACTGGTTGTAATTTTTGATACCGTAAGACCACTTTTTGGTGCTTGACCTCGTTCAGCATCATATTATTGGCTACCGTGTACAGATAAGATTTGGCTTTACCTAAAGTGACCTTTTTGCAATTTTCCCAAAGTTTGATAAATGCTTCCTGTGCCTTATCGTTCGGGTTCAATCGCTCCCCATATTTATAATAGAGATAGTCATGTAGACTTTTGGCGTATTTGTTATAAACGCCTGAAAAGACGTGTTTTTGACAAATATCTTCATGTAGTTCCTTTGACAAGCCTTTGAATTTTGTGTGGCTAAATGTAGAAATAAAATATTTTAAAATTATTCAGGAGTTTTCAGGAGTAGGTTGTTTTAGTAGCAGAACCCGTTAACCGAAATAGTTTTTTATCATGCAAAAGTCCATTAAAATACTAGCTTTCTTATTATCGATTGTCTTGCTAAACCTGAGCTGTAGACAAGAGGAATTCGAATATTTTCCTCCCATTGATGAGCCGAACCTGGCAAATTCTATGGTCGCCGATCTGCTGGAAAGAACTGCTCTGAACGATGGCTCAATCGATAACATAATCGATAGATCAAATTGTTTTACCGTAAAATTACCCGTTGTTGTCACGGCAAACGGAATAGACGTTTTGGTGGATACCGAAGATGACTATGCCAACATTGAGGCGATTTTTGATACCTCTGACGATGATACGGATGTGCTAGAAATCCAATTTCCCATTACGATTGTTTTGAGCGACTTTAGCGAAGTCGGGATTGCGGACCACACGGAATTCGATTCTTTTTCATCAGGTTGTAACGGAGAGAACGTGCCTGATGATGACATAGAATGTTTGGATATTCAATATCCGATAACGGCATCTATTTTCAATCAGACCACAGAGGCATTTGACAATCTATCCATTATCAGCGATGCTCAACTCTATAATTTTATTGATGACTTAGAGAGTGATGATGTCGTGAACATTGCCTTTCCGATAAATGTTGTCCTTGCCGATGGTACCGAGACCAGTATCGGAAATCTTATTGCCTTGGAACAGGTAATTGATGAAGCCAAAGACAATTGCGACGAAGACGATGATTACGACTTTAACGATGACGACTGCGATAACTGCACCACGAACCAGCTTGGAGATCTATTGACGGGATGCTCCAATTGGATGGTCGATAAACTGGAACGCAACGACCAAGACCTAGAAGATAACTACACAGCATATAGTTTCAACTTTTTAACAGACGGAACATTATCAGCTGAGACCAATACAAATTCCTTTTCTGGTACGTGGGAAAGTGCCGGAACTGGCAATAATATTGCCTTTACCATCAACATCCCGAACCTGAGCGACTTCAATGCCAATTGGAACCTACATGAGATAGAGCAAAATGGGGGGGAGAACAAAGTAGACCTTCGAATCGGGGACGACCGTTTACGGTTCGAGAGTAATTGTACCGATAATGGGGACAACGAAAATGGAAATAACGGAACACTTGCAACTATTTTGACTGATGGTCTTTGGGTGGTCGGTTCTTACAAAGAGGACGCAGATGACCAAACAAGTAATTATAACGGTTACACCTTCAACTTTAACAGTGATGGTACTGCGGTCGCTGATAATGGTACTGTTACCAATGGAACATGGGCAGCACAAAATTCGGATAGTGAACTCGTCTTAAATTTCGGAAACACGGCACCTTTGGATGAGTTCGACGATACCTGGGACGTTATTTCCGCTACGGATACCCGAGTAGAATTACGAGATGTCAGTGGTGGTAATGGGGGAACGGATACATTGATTCTTAATAAACAATAATACAATAACCTTTAAAACAATTGCTATGAAAAAGAACATTTTAATTTATGGATTAGGTATGGTGACGTTATTCTTTAGCGCATGTACCATAGATGCGGATGACGGCAACAATTTTGCAAATCTACAGGCGGATATCGAGACGATTACCAACAATGTTTCTACAGGGTCTTGGGTCATTACCAATTTCATCGATTCAGGAAAAAATGAAACCGGTGATTTCACAGGTTATGGTTTCTCCTTCAATGCAGACGGAAGCTTGGTGGCCGATAATGCAACTAATAATGCAACTGGGACATGGTCGATTACCATTGATGATGACTCCAATGACGATTCAAACGATGATAGCTCCAGCAGTAGTTTGAACGATGACAACTCTGACGACGACTGCAACAATTGCAGCGTATCCCAATTGACCGATGTATTGACTGCCTGTTCGGGCTGGTATGTGGACAAGCTTGAGCTGAACGATAATGACTTGGAAGATAATCTGAACGGTTACACTTTTGACTTCTCGGCTGATGGCACCATGAACGTATCCTGGAACAATAATGAATATTCGGGTACTTGGGAAGCATCCGGGAGCGGGAATAATATTCAAGTTGAGATAACGATCACCGACATAGGTGATTTGGAAGCCACTTGGACGCTTCATGAGATTGAATTGGAAAATGGCGAGTCAAAGGTAGATTTACGAATTGGTGGTGATGACCGTTTACGTTTTAAAAACGATTGTACGATTGGAAATTTTTCGGGAGGTTCTTCCTTTGGTGATATTGATTTCAATATTTTCTTCGCTTCCCCAGCGGACTTTGCAGAACTTTCGGAAGATTGGGATATCATTTCGCATTCGGCATCGAAAATTGAACTCAAACATGTAAGTGGAGGTGATGGAGGAATCGATCTCCTGACCTTTGAAAAGAACTAGACCTACCTAGTAGCTAAGCAAGACTCAAGAAAATGGCCAGTTTTCTGTGTTTTGGTGTTTGCAGCCTTTCCTATTGAAGTTCCCTATATGAAAAAGAAAGGTTTTTTATGAACTGCCCCAATTGGTCTTGGGGCAGTTTTAATTCTATCTATAGCAAAGTCATCATATATAACGATTAGTTGAAAGAACCAATCTAGAAAATTGTTTTAGTCCCAAAAAACGTTCTTTTTTCAAGACCCTATTTTTAAAAATAAATCAGCTATTTAAACTAAGTCATTCCGCCAACAAATGGTTGATTATAAAAACGCTTACCTGTTGCCTTATACATTGCATTTGCTAAAGCGGCAAAAACAGGCGGGAAAGTCGGCTCTCCCAACCCAGTAGGGTCAATATCATTTTTTACGAAGTGTACTTCAATTTCTTTTGGCGATTCACGCATCCGAATCATACGGTAATCGTCAAAATTGCTTTTCTGAGGAATCCCATCTTTAAAAGTCAATTCTCCATATAAAGCATTTCCTATACCATCAACAATTCCACCTTCACACAGGTTGCTTGCAGCATCCGGATTGATAACAATACCACAATCAATAGCACAGGTCACTTTCTGAATTTTTGGTTGGTCATTTTCCCAAGTCATATCCACCACTTGAGCGGCATATGAATTATGACAAAAATAGGCTGCTACCCCTTGTTTGCTATTCGAATCCCTATTATTCCAATTTGACTTTTCTTTGACCAATTTTAAGACGCCAGCATAACGTTCGGCATCATAATCATTCTTTTCTCCTACCGGGTTTTTTGCCGCGCGGTCTAAAAGCTCCAGTCTAAAATCGATGGGGTCTTTTCCAGCGGCTTCCGCAATTTCGTCTAGAAAAGACTGTTCAGCACTTGCCATAAAATTGGAGCGTGGTGCTCGAAAGGAACCTATGGTAATATTCGTAGGTATCGTCCAACTATCTGCTTGGTAATTGTCAATTGCTCCGGCAGGAAAACGGTTTGCATACAAAGGGCTTTCAGGAATTCCACCTGCATTGATATGCAGTCCTGTCAAATTATTGTTCGAATCTAAAGCAGCTTTATAGGTAACCTGATATGCTGGTCGATAAATACCTCCTGTCATATCATCTTCACGAGTGTAAACCAGCTTTACTGGGGCTTTCATTTTTTGGGAAATAATGGCGGCCTCCAGAGCCCAATGGGCATAGGAGCGTCTGCCATAACCACCACCAAGTCGGGTTAATTCGATATCTATTTTTTCTACCGGAATACCTAATCTGGTTGCGATGGCTTGTTCTGTTAATTCAGCTTTTTGAAGCGGGCCAGATAGTTGGGCACTATCACTTTTTACATCTGCGAAAAAGTTCATCGGCTCCATACAATTATGGGCTAAAAAAGGAGCGGTATAAGTGCGTTCAATTATTTTAGAAGCACTACGAAACGCTTTTTCTGGGTTTCCATCTTTACGAACTACTCTAGCTTTTTTGGTAGCCATTTCGGCCATCTTTGTACTATGGTCTGCGCTACTTTCTAATCCTGACGGAATGGTTAGTGTTTGTTGAGGTCCGCGGTAGGGTTGCCTTTCTTCGGTATAGGTTTCAAAAGGTTCCCATTCAACAGCGATGGCTTTTTTTGCATTCATAACTTCCCAAGTAGAATCTCCTACGATAGTTACAACCTCGAGAAAAGTACAGGTATCAAAGTGTTGCCTTGTATAAGTGTCATCAAGCACTTTTGTTGAAAAAACAGCTTGAATTCCCGGCATGGTCTTGACTACTGAATCATCAAATGATTTGAGTTTCATACCAAACGCAGGCGGGTGTAAAATCATCGCAGTTAGCATACCTTCACTTTGCGTGTCAATACCAAACAAAGGTTTTCCGGTTACGATTTTGAGTCCGTCTACGTTTTTCTTGGAAGTACCAATGATTTTAAAATCCGAAGTTGCTTTTAATGCCACTTCATCTGGAACAGAAACTTTTGCCGCAGCGGATGCTATCGCGCCGTAAGAAATCGATTTATCACTTGCTGTATGTTTTATTTTTCCTGATTCGGTACTAATTTCTTTTAGGGGTACTTGCCAAGCTTCAGCAGCTGCAGCTATGAGCATGTGTCGTGCTGAAGCACCTGCCATACGAAGGCCTTCCCAACTGGTTCGGATGGCTTGACTACCGCCGATAAATTGACGACTGTATAAATCGGTATTTAAAGGGGCTTGCTCTACAATGACCTCATTCCAATCAATGTCTAATTCTTCAGCAACAATCATCGGCATAGCGGTCTTTACATTTTGACCACCTTCCGGATTTGGAGACATGATAGTTACTTGACCATTATCTGAAATCTTTAAATATCCGTTGATTTCAAACCATTCCTTGGGTAAATTTCTAACTTCTTCTGGCGTCATTTTACATGATGCCAGCCAATTAAACCCGAGTATCAATCCGCCCCCAGCTAATGCTGAACTTTTTATAAAAGAACGTCTGCCTATAGCTGTTTTTACAAGAGTCATGCTCGAATTTGTTTTATCAATTATCCAACTATTTGTTTTTCAGTTACAAAAGGCTGTTGGTAATGCCGTTGCCCTGTTGCTTTGTACAATGCATTGGCAACCGCACCAAAAATTGGCGGAAATGGTGGTTCTCCCATACCGGTTGGTGGGATTTCATTTTCCACAAAATGTACTTCTATTTCTTTAGGAGCGTCGTTAATACGAATCATCTGATATTCATGAAAATTCGTTTTCTGCGGCATCCCATCTATAAAAGGTAGTTCTCCAAAAAAGGCATTTCCAATACCATCTGTAATTGCTCCTTCGGCCATATTTATTGCTGCATCCGGATTCACGACAATGCCGCAATCGATAGCACAAACAACTTTTTCCACTACAGGTTTTCCGTCATCCATTCGAATATCTAAAACATGTGCAGCATAAGAATTATGACAAAAATAAGCTGATATTCCTCGGTTTATATTCGTTGGAGTGGCACTCCAATCTGATTTTTCACGAAGCAATTCTAAAACTCCTGCATAGCGTTCTGCATCGTAATCATTTCTTTCTCCCACAGGATTTTCCTTCGCACGATTTAGCAAATCCAAACGAAATTGAATCGGGTCTTTGCCTGAAGCTTCAGCAATTTCATCTAAAAAGGATTGCTCGGCGCCTGCCATAAAATTAGAACGTGGCGCGCGAAAAGCTCCTATGGTAATATTGGAATCAATAGCCCACTCTTCCGCCATATAATTGTCGATAGCTCCCGCTGGAAAACGATTTGCGAATAAAGGACTCTCAGGAACACCACCAGCTTTTACATGCAAGGCCGTTAAATTATTATTTTCATCTAGAGCAGCACGATAGGTGGCATGATAACTAGGACGATAAATTCCATTAGTCATATCATCTTCACGAGTGTATACCAATTTTACCGGGGCTTTTACTTTTTGCGAAATCATAGCTGCTTCAACCACATAATGCGCATACGCTTTCCGACCAAAACCACCGCCCATGCGAGGCATTTCCATGGCAATGTTTTCTGCAGAAATGCCCAAACTTGAAGCCAGCGTTGGTAGTATTAAACTCGGAATCTGAACAGGTGCTGCAATTTGCGCTTTATCTCCTTCTACATGTGCAAAAGCATTTAGAGGCTCCATACAATTGTGCGCTAGAAAAGGAGCTGAATACGAACGCTCTATAATTTTTGCGGCATTTTTAAACGCTGCTTTTGGGTTACCGTCTGTTCGGACAATCTTTCCAGGCTTTGCAGCAAGTTCTGCCATTTTCGCCTCGTGACTGTTGGAAGATTCGAGTCCGGAAGGAACGTTTCTAGTTTGCTTTCCCCTAAAACCATTGATGGTCTCTGTGTACGAATCAAATGGTTGCCATTCTACGTTTAATTTCTTTTTGGCTTGTAATACCTCCCAAGTAGAATTTCCTACGACCGCAACTATTTCTGGGAATGCGTTGACATCAAAACCACCTTTCTCGTAATCATCTTTAAAACTTTTAATAGCGACTACATCTTTAATACCAGACATGGCTTTGGCAGCTTCAGCATCCATAGATTTTAATGTCATTCCGAATGCTGGTGGATGTACAATCATAGCAATCAACATACCTTCTTTTTGGTAATCCATTCCAAACATCGGTTCTCCGGTAATTATACTTTTAGCATCAACATTTTTGTGGGAGGTACCAATAATTTTAAAATCCTTGACATCCTTTAAAGTAATATCTTCAGGGATGGTAATTTGAGCTGCAGCGGAAGCCATTTCTCCGTAGCCAGCAGATTTTTCAGTTGCTTTATGATACAACATTCCATCTTCAGTAGTAATTTCATTTGCAGGAACTTGCCATGCTTGGGCAGCTGCTGCAATCAAAACATGACGTGCAGATGCACCTGCCATTCGCAGCGGTTCCCATCGGGTCATAATACCACGACTACCACCTGTAAATTGCATACCGTATTTTTCAGCATGGTAAGGCGCTTGTTCCACGATAACATTTTTCCAATCAACACCCAACTCCTCAGCGACAATCATGGGCATTGAAGTTCGAATGTTTTGACCAAATTCAGGATTCGGTGTGGTAATCGTAACCACACCATTATCTCCTATTTTTAAATATGAATTCATTTCAAACCATTCCTTCGGCATGGCCAAAATTTCTTCTTCTGTTTTGTTTTTGCAAGAGGCTAGCCAATTAAAGCCTAGCACTAATCCGCCACTTGCTAAAGTGGATGTTCGAATGAATGAGCGTCTACCTATTTTTGTTTTTATGAGTGTCATAGTATCAGGTTTTTAGGAATGCTCAGTACTTAAGCGTTGATTGAATTTGCAGCAATTTTAACCGCTTTTTTGATACGGGTATACGTTCCACAACGACAGATGTTTCCATTCATGGCCGTCTCGATTTCTTCATCTGAAGGATTCGGATTTTTTTCTAACAAAGCGGAAGCTGTCATAATTTGTCCTGCTTGACAATAGCCGCATTGCGGAACATCAACTTCTAACCATGCTTGTTGAACCGGGTGGTCTCCTTTTTCAGATAAGCCTTCAATGGTTGTAATTTCTTTGTCACCAACTGAAGATATTGGTAGTTGACAAGAACGTACTGCATTGCCATCTAAATGTACGGTGCATGCCCCACATTGGGCAATACCACATCCATACTTAGTACCGACTAATTTGATGTGGTCTCTTAAAACCCATAACATAGGTGTTGTAGGGTCAACATCTAGTTCTCGTTCTTTTCCGTTGATATTCAGATTAAATTTCGCCATGATTATTGTATAAGTATATGAATGCTATGAAGTTAGGAAATTTTAAAACACGAATTTCCCTCTAGTTATTAAACTTTAGTGTGCAATCTCATGCGTGTCTCTTACTTTGCTAAAAGTCAGGTCTAATAATTTCCAATCTTCTCCTTCTTTATGGTAAAACTCGGTCACGGTAAATTCATTAGCCACATCATTACCACGAACATGAGCAGTTAGTGTAATTCGATTCCAAAGTAACACGGTGTCATCGGCAATAACTTCAACGACCACATCATGAACATCAGCTTTTTTATACCAAATGCTTCCTGATTTGATGATTTCCAATTCTCGGTCTTTTTTCCAAGAGCCACTCATGTGCACAAATCTTGATTTGTCATGAAACAAGGTGCTGAGTTTATCAACATCCTTATCAGCCATCCATTCCCATTTTGCTTTAGAAAGCTTCGTAATTTCTTGTTTAAGTGTGTTGTCTTGTGCGAAGGAATTCGCACTAAATGCGATTAATAATAATGCGATGTATATTGTTCTCATGGTTTTGCTTTTAGATATATGAAGTTAAATTAAACTATTTTGTTTTGCCGTTCCCATTCAAGAGTTTTCTTTTGATTCAAAAATAGAGGTTAATAGGGCAGTTAGCCATACCTAAATTACGGTTGCTCATACCATTTTTACGGATATTGATATGTAACCTTGAAACCTTGGTAATCAATATCCTATCTTTAGTTCAAACTTAGTGAGGTAATGAGAAATATTTGTACCATCAATGCTGTAGGAGACTACTTGAAAATGCGAAAGCAGGAGGTGCTTCACCCTTTGGTAGGTGTCGTTGATTTTGAGAAGGTTGATGAATCAGCAAAAACCATTTCTGACTATGACGCGCTACAATTTAATTGTTATGCCATTTTCTTGAAAGATGCCAAAGGATGTAAATTGAAATACGGCGGCAAATCATACGATTATGATGATGGAACCTTAGTATTTGTCAGTCCTGAACAAGTTGTTGGTTTGACCTACAATGAACCTAATTTTAAACCTAAGGGATATGCGCTCTTGTTTCATCCGGACTTATTGATAGGAACAGATTTACTCAGAAAGATGAAGCGCTATAGTTTTTTCTCATATGCCACACATGAGGCGTTGCACTTATCAGCAAAAGAACGCAGGGTAATTATAAGTCTGTTAGAAAAAATTCAGTTTGAACTAGAACAGAATATCGATAAGCATAGCAGAAAGTTGATTCTTGCCAATATTGAACTGTTTTTAGATTATTCCTTGCGATTTTATGACCGTCAGTTCTTGACCCGTGAGACTGCGCATCAACATTCATTAGAGAAATTTGATGCATTGCTGAATACTTATTTTCTATCGGACAAGCCTAAAACTCTTGGAACACCTACCGTTGGATACTTTGCAAATGAATTGCATTTATCGTCTAATTACTTTGGCGACCTCGTCAAAAAAGAAACAGGAAAATCGGCTCAAGACTATATTCAAAGTAAGCTTATCGAGGTGGCAAAAGAAAAAGTTTTTGACCTTAATAAATCGGTTAGTGAGATAGCCTACGAGCTTGGATTTAAATATCCACAGCATTTTAGTCGTTTGTTTAAGAAAAAAGTTGGGTATTCGCCACAGGAGTTTCGTATGTTGAATTGAATCTGTTATTACTATCTCATATTCTGATTGCGATAACTTGGGTGCTGAAAAAAGGCGAAATTGAAGGGACAAAAACAAGACTAAAATGAGTTCTCAAAAAACGCTCTTTTTTTAAGACTATCTTCTAACTAAGGCGATTCGCTTAGCTAAAGTTCCCATTTTGAGGCCTAGCTCTATTCTAGAAAGTTTGATTGACCACCAATTTAGAATTGGTTTTATATGTGATTAATGAAAAAACAGAATTTTTTTCCAAAAAATAATCTCAATCCAAATTTTTAGTACATTTATTCTATAATGAGTCCGTTAAAAAGACGCATTGCCATAACCATAATGAAATCTTTTTTCATGTTCGGGCTTAGGAGAATAAAGAAGTCTACTCCAAAAGCTGCCTTAGGGATGAGGAGCCGAATACTCAGGCTGACTTCTAAAATATATACTACTAAACTGCGGCTCGAGCAAATTCTTTTTGAACCCTCGACCACTTTTATTTTCCGTATCTGATTTTTTAGAAATGCATCTGACTTTGCCCCAAAGGGCAAAACCTATATTTTCTAATCTTTCATATACATAGAATGAAGACAAAATACGTCGACCTTATCGACCAGACCTTTGATTTTCCGCAGGAAGAGTTTACCATGAAAAATAACGAACTAAATTTCCATGGGATAGACTTAATGGCCCTTATAAAACAATATGGTGCTCCCCTTAAGTTTACTTACTTACCTAAAATATCTGATAATATAAATAGAGCTAAGACTTGGTTCGCAAACGCTATAAGAGCGAATAACTACTCTGGTTCCTATAACTATTGTTATTGCACAAAGAGTTCACATTTTAGGCATGTACTTGATGAAGCCATAAAGAATGATATTCATATAGAAACATCATCAGCCTTCGATATTGATATCATAGAAAATCTGAAAGCTCAAGGTAAATTAAATGATGATGTTTATGTAATCAGTAATGGATTTAAACGTGACCAGTATGTTCAGAACATTGCCAGATTAATCAACAATGGGCATAAAAACTGTATCACCATTATTGACAATTATGAGGAAATCAACCTACTTAGTGAAGCTATAGAGGGCACTTATAACATTGGTATTCGTATTGCCTCTGAAGAAGAACCAAAGTTTGAGTTCTATACCTCTCGATTAGGTATTGGATATAAAAATATTGTCCCTTTTTATAGAAAAGAGATTAAGGAGAATCCCAAGGTCACTTTGAAGATGCTTCACTTTTTTATCAATACTGGTATAAGGGACAATGCTTACTATTGGAATGAGTTGCTGAAATGTATGCAAGTCTATGTGGACTTAAAAAAAATATGTCCCAGTCTTGATAGCCTAAATATTGGAGGTGGCTTTCCTATTAAAAACTCCTTGGCCTTTGATTATGATTATGCCTACATGGTAGATGAAATCATACGGCAAATCAAACAGACCTGCGATGCGGCCGGCGTTGCCGCTCCCAATATTTTTACGGAATTCGGAAGCTTTACAGTAGGAGAGAGTGGCGGAATCATTTATGAAGTTTTGTACCAGAAACAACAAAACGACCGTGAAAAATGGAATATGATAAATTCCTCTTTCATTACGACAATGCCAGATACTTGGGCTATTAATAAGCGTTTTGTAATGCTGGCAATCAATGGTTGGGATAAAGAGTACGAACGTGTACTACTTGGTGGGCTCACTTGCGATAGTGATGACTACTATAATAGTGAGCAACATATGAACGCCATTTACCTCCCAAAATTCAACAAACAGAAACCACTATATATCGGTTTTTTCAATACCGGTGCATATCAAGAAAGTATAGGCGGTTATGGAGGTTTACAGCATTGTTTAATTCCGGCGCCAAAACATATTATACTTAATCGTAATGAAGAAGGTGAATTGAACTGTTCACTATTTTCAGAGCAGCAAACCTCTGAAGAAATGCTGTCTATTCTTGGATATGATTATAACATCAACAAGGCTATTGCGAACGTCACATCCAATAGCGAAGAAATTTCAAACGTAATAAAAGCATCTTATTAATTCTATTCAAAGTAGTATGAAAACCAATACGAATTACGCAGATATTCCAGATAATTATGCGGCATTGGACAGTTCAAAAATAGTTCTGATTCCTGTACCCTATGACGGAACAAGCACTTGGGGCAAAGGAGCCGATAAAGGACCAAAAGCCTTTTTAGAAGCTTCAGAAAATATGGAACTATACGACATCGAAACCGATTCGGAAGTTTACAAATATGGTATTTATCTCGCAGATCCTGTTACGGTCAATGCAACACCTGAAGCCATGGTAGACGCTGTTCACCAAGAAACCAAAAGATTTATAAAAAAGAACAAGTTCGTTACCGTTTTCGGAGGGGAACATTCCATATCTATCGGAACCATTAGGGCATTCAATGAAATGTTTCCCAGCTTAACGGTACTGCATATTGATGCGCATGCAGATTTGCGCAAAAGTTATGAGGGCAGTTCTTGCAATCATGCCTGTGCAGTATACGAAGCAAGCCAGAACACCAATCTAATTCAAGTGGGCATTCGTTCTATGGATGTAAAGGAGAAATCAATCATGAATTTGGACAAAACCTATTTTGCCCATGACATGGCCATCAATGATTCTTGGATGGATTCTTCCATCGACCAAATGACGGATAATGTATTCATCACCTTCGATTTGGATGCTTTCGACCCTTCAATTCTGCCAAGTACAGGAACGCCGGAACCGGGAGGACTGCTTTGGTACGAAACCCTAGACTTTCTAAAGCAAGTATTCGCAGAAAAAAATGTCGTAGGTTTTGATATCGTTGAGTTATGTCCTAATGAAATCGATAAATCATCCGATTTCCTTGCCGCCAAATTATACTATAAGATGTTGAGTTATAAGTTTCATAACGAAGGGTCTACAATTAATTATGAGGACACGTATGAAGACTCAAACCGTTTAGGGAACTATATAAAATTTAAAGATGAGGACTAAAGGTGCCATTTCCAATTTCATAGAAAAGTACTATTTGCATTTCAATGCGGCTACCCTTGTAGATGCGGCAAAAGCATATGAAGAACAATTGAGCCAAGGTTCAAAAATGCTAGTGTCGTTAGCAGGTGCTATGAGTACCGCAGAATTAGGTAAAATTTTTGCCGAAATGATTCGAAAAGACAAAGTACAGATCATTTCGTGTACCGGTGCAAATTTGGAAGAAGATATCATGAATCTTGTGGCACATAGTCACTATGAACGAGTGCCCTACTATCGTGATTTGACACCTGATGATGAATGGGGATTACTGGAACGCGGATTAAATCGCGTTACAGACACCTGTATTCCAGAAGAAGAGGCATTCCGAAGAATTCAAGAACACATAGTAGCCATTTGGAAGGATGCCGAAGAGAAAGGAGAACGCTACTTTCCACACGAGTTCATGTACAAATTATTATTATCCGGAGTACTGGAAAAACATTACGAAATAGATGTCAAAGACTCTTGGATGTTCGCTGCAGCAGAAGCGAACCTACCTATAATAGTCCCCGGATGGGAAGACAGCACCATGGGTAACATATTTGCAAGTTATGTGATGAAAGGAGAACTCAAGGCAAGTACCATGAAATCGGGTATTGAGTATATGACTTACCTCGCAGATTGGTATACCAAAAATTCAGAAAATGGCATCGGCTTCTTTCAGATAGGAGGCGGTATTGCCGGTGATTTCCCTATTTGCGTGGTACCCATGCTGTATCAAGATATGGAACTTACAGACACTCCTTTCTGGAGTTATTTCTGCCAAATTAGCGATTCAACCACAAGCTATGGTTCTTATAGCGGGGCAGTACCTAACGAAAAAATCACTTGGGGCAAATTGGATATTAGTACGCCCAAGTTTATTATTGAGAGCGATGCCACCATCGTAGCACCATTACTATTTGCTTACGTTTTAGATATGTAATTATGAAAAGTACAAACCATCAAAACCTGAAAAGAGTCATTGTTGATTTTAAAAAACTGAGCAATGCCATTTTGGACTTATTAGTAATGAAATATCCTGACGGATTCGGTGATAATGATATCATTTCATTCAAGAACCAGCATAATGAGACCATTGAATGTGTCGAGGTACGAACTGAGGATACCATTTACTTAGTAAAAGTAAGTAAACGTCTTGTCGGTGCTATGGAAGATATTAATGGTGATGATGAAGTCCATGATGAAGAAATGGATATTGAACCAATCGAAGATTAGCATAGTTATAAATGAAAGTGATTCATAAAACACGATTGTTAGCCGTTAACGGAAAGCAACTCCTAGTAATAGAAAAAATAGGTAAAAAAAAGAAATTCACACTACCTGGTGGTATTCAAAAGAAAAAGGAAACTCTGATTGAAAGTCTTGTACGAGAAACGGCTGAAGAGATTGGATTAATAGTAAACCCAAAACATGCCATTCATATGACATCCACATCTCTAAAAGGTAAAGCGGCTATCACAAAGCATCATTATGTATTACCTATGAAGAATAATGATTTTTGCGTTATTGAAACTGAAAAGTTTAAAGATGTGTATTGGACCCATTGGAAAGAAGCGCTGGACTACTTAGATAAGGAAGATAGGAATGCTGTAAAAAAATACTTCAAACACCTAAAAAAGAAAACTAAAACCATCGTATAATGCAAGCACAATTTCATTTGGCATTACCTTGTGAGAATATAGAGACCACAAGAAACTTTTATGTAGATATTCTAGGAGCTTCGAAAGGCAGGCAAGCAGATAAATGGTCTGATATTAACCTCTACAACCACCAATTAACATTCACCGAAGCTGGTGATTTCAACTTTGACTTTAAGAATTACAAGCTCGGTGATTCCATATTACCATCCTTTCACTTTGGAGTTATCATACCGGTTGAAGAATGGGGTAAACTCTATAGCAAATTGTTTCAATCGAATCAAGAAGTGACTACAGAAGCTACCTTTATGGAAGATAAGATTGGTGAGCACCTTTCTTTTTTTATTGCTGACCCGAACGGATATATGATTGAGTTTAAAAGTTTTAAGAATGACCATGAAGTTTTCTCATCATAGAGCAAAAAGATAGGCTTTCAAAAAGTTATTTTAAACTCCTTGACTAATATTAGCAATGAATCATATATACTCTAAGCAACATGGTTTTTTTACGGTTTGTTGAATTCGCAAAAGTGCCACAAAACACCCGAAGGGTCATGCATAAATAGCTCCCTGCCCCAATCAAAAGTTTTGATCTCGGTAAATCGAACGTATTTGTACTTATTATGTAAACCACGCTCGAGCAAATCTTTTTCGCATACCTCAATGTCGTCTACTTCCAGAAAGATCATAGAATTTTGAACCCATTTCTTCACATAATAATCTTGTAGGTAGAAACCCAATTGGTCATTTACTTTGAACAAGCACATTTTAGGGTCTAGCTCTACTTCTTCAAAATCAAGGGAACGGTAGAATTCCCGAGATTCCTTATAATTTTTAGCCCCTATAAAAGTCCGTATTGTTTTTGGATTGTATTCCACTTATCAGCAACAATTTTTGTTTTCTTGAATTGGTGGACAAGCGACAGTCCCATAGGAGCAATATACACAACAATCACCTTCTTTTGGTTTCAATAGGGTCTTACAATTTTTGCATTCATAAAAGAATTGGCAGGCCGTTGTAGGCATCTCCTCCTTGGATTCATGGTCACATTTAGGGCAGATAATTGTTGATTCCAATTTTATCTCCATCACTTCACTATTTTGTATCCCGTGCTTAATATGGCAGTTTCTATCTTTTGAAGATCGACCTTGGTTTCATCGTATTTTACTATTGTATTTGCCGATTCATAATCTGCATTCACTTTAATTATACCATCTAGTTTGTTGACTTCACTTTCAATATGTGCTTCACAACCCGAGCAGGTCATTCCTTCAATATCCACCCTGATTTCCTTTACATTTGATTGCTCCACGTATACAATTTCTTTACTTGTGTCAGGAGTGGGATAAAAAACATGGGAGTAGCGGGGAAAGGCCAACATTGCTCCGGCTAATAGCGTAACCAAGAACAAAAAACCTTTGGAGTTGATAAACTTCGGTTTTTCATCTTCGCATTCACAATCAATCTCGGCTTTTGTTTTAGGCTTTAGTTTTAAGTACCAGGCACAAGCTAATACCAAAACAGTAAGACCAATTAAATATGGTCTAAAAGGTTCTATCCACGAAAAAGTAGATGCAATTCCACTTGTTCCAGCCAACAGTGCCAATACCGGGGTGATACAACATAGTGAGGCCGTAATCGCTGCAAGAATGGAAGTCCCGATTAATTTTTTCTTGTTGTTCATAATCCTATACCATAACGTTTTTATCCTTTACCAGTTCAAAAAGGGGATTTAATATAAACGATTTGCCCTTATTTAGTGCATAGAAAATTGTTTGGGCTTCCTTAGTCGCGTATATAAGGTCTCTATCCTTTAGTTTTCTCAAATGTTGGGAGATTGCCGAAACATTCATTTGCAAAATATCACTTAGGTCACAAACGCAAAGTCTTCCCTCTCTTTGAAGCAAAAAGAGGATTTGAAGCCTGACCTTGTTTCCTGCCAAGTTCAGCACCTCAGAGACGACTCTTAATGAGCTATCCGATTCTCTAATTGTAGCCCTACAATCCATTATCTGTTTAGCATCTGCTTCTAACCGTATGCATATTTGTTTACCCATGATTCAAAGATATGTATTTTAGCATTTGCTTAAATACAAAAATGGATTAAATTATTTAACTTGTTAAATGACAATTTTATCAGGCCATATTTTGACTTTCTAACAAAACTATAACGACTCTTAACATTAGACGTCTATTGTTAAGAGTCTCACTTTTTTGAAATGTAGAGTAGGGGAGTCAAAGGCAATCTTGAGACCTAGCCCAATGCATAATATAAAAAGTATATTTAAACGGCCCTTTGACCTATATTAAATATGACCATTCAGTGAATTTTCTAAAAATTTGGCGATGGGAACGTTAAAAAGAACTTTTAAAAGTCCTCCTGAAGAGTATAATTATTGACACCTTTTATAGACTTTGGACAATTTTTTAAAGTTCAATTATTGGTGGGATTAAAATTCTTATTCATGTTATCATATCAAGAATTTTATAAAAAGATTATTCCTGAATGATTAAGAGAATTGAGACTGTTTTAAATATGAATTCAAGATAATGCCTCTTAAAAATTACTTTGCTTTTGAATCACTTTTGATATCGTAACGCTTAAACTAACAATTATATGTGTAGCAATGATTTACCTGTAACAAAACTAATCTGGTACTCCTAACTTAAAAAAAGACCAAAACCAGTTTGATTTTTTTAAATGAATCGAGCATTTTCAGCTTAATTCCCGTTCAGCAAATCCCCTGGTACAGCCTCGAAACTTACATTGTCAAATCGTAGGGTATCTGGAAGGGTTTGAAAATCGTTGCCGTTTTCTTCGATGACCAGTGTAGCTTGAAACCTTCCTTTAACAATGGTTTCAGTGATTTCGTCAAATTGAACCCAATTTGGTTCCCCTTCAACAATTTCCCATTTTCCAATAGGAGAATCTTCCTCTATTTGCCGAAATCGTATATTGGTTGGCTCCCTAAATGATTGAGTCTTCGTAAAATTTTGCCTATCTAAATTTGGTTCGCCAGTAATGCCCATACTGGCCGTCGACAGACAATTTTGGTCTTGTACAAAACTGGTAACTGAAAGGGCTCCATTTTCCAAATACTCGAATAATGTCCATCTAGCTTGGTAAAGGGTCTCACTGTTAATGAGAGTTTCCGTCTTGCCTAATTGTTCCATACAATCCTTCGTACCGTCGTCATCTTTATTGCAAGAAACTGAAAAAACAACAGTGCATAAGACAATACATTTGACCTTGAGATATCTAAACATATGTTATAATTATCATTTTTATCAATTCATTAAAATAAGAGTATGGGGGTGTCAAAAACACCCCCATACTTTGAAGATAAACATATTATCTGGAAATAAGGATTCGTTTCTCCAGTAGGATTCCGTCACTAGAATGAACCTTAAGCTCGTAAATTCCTTGTGGTATGTTTGAAATATCGAACAATAATGGGTTTTCCCCTGCTCTAATTTTTCCTTTGAACAACCTCTTTTCATAAGAGAAAGGTGCTATACCGTACAATTTAACCTCCGTTTCTTGTTCAATATCCGAAGAAACCAATACGTTCAGTTCGGATGACGCGGGAACTGGATATACTACTGAACGTGAACTAGTGTCCTCCAACTCGGGCAGCTCTGCTTTTGCATAAAAGGGGCCACCGCCATTTGGGTCATTTATATATACCGTTCTTGTCCTAGTCACAGTTTGTCCGTCACATGTAACCCTTAACCTATAATATACTTGATTTCCATTTACAGGTAACGCATAGGTAGAATAGGTGCTTGATGTACTAACTTGAAAATAATTGAATCCATTTTCACTGCGTTCCCATCGGTACGTTCTTGAACCCGAACAATTTTGGACACTTGATGACATAGTATACTGGCTACCAACATTCACAGTTGAAGGTCCCCCTATGCCAACGATTAATGGAGCGAAATCATCATATTCGGACACAACCGACCGCGCATTAAGTAATTGGCGATAGTTATTTCTGTTAGAAGTACCTGTAGGTCCCCTAGATTTACTTTCCTCGGTTACATCGGGATTTGAGAAATACAGTCGTGGAAGACCTCCAGTACCTCCATTAGCAACAACACTTTTGCGATACAATTTTTGACAAAAAAAGCAATTTCTTTTATACCATTGATGCCCTTTAGCCGTTACACTTAGATTTGCTGGTATCTGATTATCAACATTTACCGTATTTCCAAAAACATCGTATTCTATATCATGTCTACATCCCATCATGTGACCAGTTTCGTGAGCATAAACCTTCGTGCTTGCATCAGCTTCTACCATAGCCACATAGCCTGTATCCTCGTTGCCATAGTCTAAAAGTGGGGCAATGCCCAATAAGCCACCTCCCAAATAATTTCTGTTAACAAGGATGACCACTAAATCCGCACCAGCTTGATTTCGCAAGTTTATTATTGTCTGATTAGTTTGTAAATCCTCCAAATCATCCTGGGGATCAATTGTTGCTCCGGGAATATTAACATTCTGAATCCCTGCAGATTGAAAGGTAAGTTGACTACTATATATTCTCGAATTTCTCAAAGACTGATTAAGTTCTGATAAACCAGTTGTTGCAAATTGATTTGGATTGGACACATTGCTAGCCGCATTAGTGAACAAGGTAAGTACTCTAACCACACAAGCACCACCACTCGAACTTCTTGCGGCAAGAAGGTTATCAGCAGTTTTGTTAAGGCTTTCTATGGAAGACTTGGATTTCTCCCCTTTATCCGTAGACGTCATACAGGCCTCATTGGCCACCAGCTTATCTGTATCAAGCTCCATCAAGAACTCCCCCTCGCCATCCACATATTCGATTTTGAAAGACCTATCACCAATGGTCATGCTGCCAAAATTTTTCCCATCTTCATGTATAAGTGTCAAATCCCCCTGTAAATCCTTTTTGTACAATAATTCTGCATTATAGGTATAATTACCATCATCATCTACTTCAATATGTTTAGGTACCGCAAGTATTTTCCCAGTAGCTCTCTTTTTCCCCTTTGGAATTGAGAACTGAAAATATGCAGGGCTTTTTTCGTTCATTATATTCCCTTCGGCCATTTTCTTTAAATTCGGGAATTTGACTTTTCTAATCTCAAAGAACATTGGGTTGTCCGCACGTTTTGACATTTTACTCGAAACAGCGGTAGCTGATTTTCGGGAACTAGATACGTCTTGTCCTATAACCTCAAAAAGCTGGGGTATAGGGTTTTCGCTCTGAGCTATTGCCATTAAGGGCAAAATGAGCAATATGAAAGATAAAAGTAGTTTTGTTTTCATTATAAATGGGTTTAAATTAATAATTGAATTCACCATTAAATATAAATCAAACAGTACTTTTTTACAGCTATAAAAACTTTATAAATATGGAGGTTTTTCTTCAATTAGTAGGATTAAACCTACTTTTTGGAATATTATTTGTTTCATTTATAACAACTTCATTTATTTAGTCATTATAGCCTCTTAATCAAATGAACAAATTATTGGATAGGAATTAGAATAGCCTTGTGAGAAGAAACTAAAAACAGAGGTTTTTAAAATCAAAAAAGGCGTGTTTTGAGTTCGACTCCCACGGTATATTTAATTATTGTTTGGTACAATAAAATGATCCTTTATTTGAACTTTAATCTATACTAGGTTCTGTTCAATATAGACAATAGAGAAACCAAAATCAATAGGAATCCATTAACTAGAAGCTGAGTATGCAGCTGAAAGAAAACACCCGTGTTTTGTTCTTTTTTAGACGGGTCGTTTTCAAATTTTCGAGATAACCTTAATCCTAAAACGCACAAAATAATTCCAAAAATCAATAAGCCGATTTCAAGCATTTCTATTTATCCTTTAATTGAACTTTGACATTTCATGATAAGCAGCAATAACAAACAAAATCAATAAAATAGGGAAGGTTAAAACTAAAATAAAACATAGCCATTTTAAACCCTTATTTTTTGTTCGCCTCGCTAGTTTAAAAAGCTCTATCGGATTTACGACTGGCGCAAATAAAACACTACCCTCTTCTCCATTATTCTTCAAAATTATATACATCACTAGAAGAATAGCATTTAATATGATCGCCAGATTAACAGCTGGATTTGGAAGGCTTTGCATTTATTTTAATTATTCTTTTAAAACACTATTAGACTCTGCAAAAAAAAAGGTGTTTACAGGGATTTTACTCAATTACTCCAATTTTGGAAATAAGCATTATAGTACATTAATACGATTATTGACCGTAATTACAAGCAACCATTTCAATTTTTACATCTCTTATATATAATACTGAAAACCTAAGTTATGAAACAACTTTTAAAACCTTTAGTTCTCTGTTTTATATTACTGTGGAGTTGCACCGAAAACGAAGAACCACAAGTAGATGAGATTCCGGCAAGCATAGAGTCTATTATTAATAATGGAATAATAATAGATTCAATTGCTCTTGATTATGCAGCAATGTATACAAGTAGCGATGGTTTCCCTATTATCCAACCTGCCCAGGTAGAAAAATTCGTTGATGAAAAGGAAATTTTAGTATACTTCAATTTTATGTCTAGTAGTAGAGACTCTATAATTCAGTATTATGCAAACAAAAATAAAGAAAACGCCGAACAAGGGTTCATAGTAGATTATACTCTAAAATATGACGACAAATTAGAAAGTATTTCTGTAGAGCTTAAAAAGAATAATGACGAATTTATAGCGTTTGAAGATACCTCTGAAAACATAACGCTAATTCCAACCCCAGAAATTAATAGTCAAGATACTTTTGCAAAGTATGAGTTTTCAATAAATGAATTTACTATGAGGTATGCTAATAGTTCATTTCCTGAATTCTACGTATTGTCATTTGATAATAAAGAACTGCTATCCAATACCTATGTTTTCAGAATTACTTTTAAATTCAACAATCAAAAAGAATTTATCTTGAATACTAACCAAATAATATTTTAGATTACATAGCTTCTATGTATACCCTATTTCCAAAAGCTTATTAAATAAGTATATTTAATAAACTATAGACAATAAGGTCTCCTTTTAAAAGCCATAATACTCCCGATAGCTATCAGGACTCTAAAGTTCAAGTAAATGATGCCTTTGTGCAAACTCTTTACAAATTGCACCTTCTGTAAAGAGTTTAATTAAATACCTCTTTTGTCTATACTCAGAAAATATTTGAAGTGAGACAACCTTTTATCGTCATGTTTATCGATTACGGCCTTGAAGGTATCTCCTTTTTTTAATTTTTTGAAAACATCCTGAAAGTAGGTTTTGGAAACAATCAATGTGGTAGAGATACATTTTACATAAAAAGCATCCGTGGGCCAACCATTTTTTTCAGCTGCCTGTGGTGGCAGATTATCTCCAATTCTAAGTTCTCTAATTATGGTTACATCGTTGATGGGGGACATCATCATATCACTATCATTAATTTGGTCTTGCAATAAATTGTAGGATATAACGCACCTAAATTTATCTTATTTTTGATAAACATACGATTTCGATGAACTACTGAAGTTTTAACATTTTCGGAGGAGTAAGATGATAATTAAGGCATTGAATGTTTAATAATAAGTTGTGTCATAAGTATTTTCGACTATAGTTCAGAAAAAGGATGTTAAAATTAATGAAGTTCTGTTATTCTCTGTTTGTAGTAGCATTATCATTCGGCCTGCTAACACTATTAGGATTATGCTTTGCCCATGGTTTTGATAATTTAATTTCTAACTGGATTTCATTTAGCATTTTATTCGGTGGTTTAGTTTTTGGTGTAATCATAACAGGTCGAATTTTAAAAAGACTAGAAAATAAAGTTTAAATAAAGGATGGGAAATCAAACCAAAATATATGATTTGGCACCTGAAGAAATAGACGAGTCAATTATCTTGAAAATCATTTTTGATGAAGTTGAAAAACGAGAGTTCGTTATAACGCCTTTAAGTGTTATGGGAATAACCGGATTTCCAATTAGCGAACACAAAGAAATTTTGGGTAACAAGCAAAAAATCGAAAAAATTAAAAAAATATTATCAGACTTATCAACTAAGGGCATATTAGAAAAAAGGAAATCTAAACAAGATTTTCGTGGTATTAAAGAGATAGGATATAACTTAGTAAAGTTCAAATAAAGGATAGTAATATGTTTAAAAACTTTATATCGATTGCATGCTTATTGGTAATATATTCCTGTTCAAATAATGAGCGTATTTTTGGAAAATATGAAGCAAAAAACTTCACTCGAACTATAGACACCTTAATCCTCAAAGAGGATTATTCTTATGAGCATTTAGTCTATGAAATAAAGAAAGGAGAGTCAGTTAAAGTAGACATAGGAAATTGGGAAATAAAAGGAGACAAACTATATTTAATTCACTTCATGACTAACCATGATGAAATTGAATTAGAAAATGGGGACGAATATTTATTTTTAGATGAATATCTAACCATCGAGGGTTTATTTGAGAAGAAATTCGTGATTTGGAAAGACATGAATTTCTATTATCAAAAAATCTAAACCAAAGTTCAAATAAAGGATTCTTAAAAATGAAATTTATCGATGAAAAAGAAAAGCTACTACTTAAAATGGATTCAGCTATTGAAAGCCATCCAAATAATGGGGTATTGGAATCTTTAAAAAGAATTTTAAGTTCGTATAATTCTGCCTCTCAATTAAATGGAGTTTTAAGTAGAACTGTTGTTGATAATCTGGATTACAAAATTCAAATTGGAGAAGATTTAATCAAATTCGAAGAATGGTTTCAACATAACCAATAGTTTAAATAAAGGCTTATATATTTCCAAAATACGACAATATTAATGGATAATAAATCTGTAGTTTTAGGTATTATCGCTTTGATATTTGGGCTTTATTTACTTTCAAATACTCTAAAGGGCCTCTATGAATTTGAGATTAATTATCGAACACTGAGAGGATTTTTTTTGTCTATTGGAGGAATTTTAGCAGGAATTTATTTGATAGCAAATGAATTGGCAAAAATCTATTGAAAATCCTCCCAGCTTAAAAGCCTAAATAAGTTCTTATAAAGTTTAAGTTAAGGATGATATGTGTTATTATAAAAAAAGTGAAGTGATTCTCTTTTTCAATAAAGTTTAATATTTATACCCCAAATCTTACCATAACTTGACCGCGCCGGAACCTGTTTCGATTTTATAGTGTCCAGGTAGGTAAACGTCAATTAAAATCGAAATAGGGCGCAGTTACGATGTCTCATTTTAATCTCTTAATGCATCTAATCATTTGATTTGTTTTTTGAATATTCCATTCGAAATCTTTTTTCAATGGATAAAACCGTAATGGCGCCTAATTCCCTTCTTGTACAATAAGTAATTTGAAGTTGAGCGGCAATTCAAGATGTGTCATTGTCATGACAATCTTGCTTTTTCTCCCGAAGGTCCTTTAGATTAAAGGCCCTTGGTCGCAAAAGTTAAAGACATATGTTGATAATGATTCA